>NZ_CP196175.1:0-4800000 GCF_051550175.1 Streptomyces sp. HUAS TT7 | reverse complement strand
TCGCCCAGTTCGTCGACGATGCCCGCCAGTTCCAGGCCCGGAACGGCCGGGAAGGTCACCGGGAACTTGTCCTGCATCCAGCCGTTGCGGATCCGGTAGTCGACCGGGTTGACGCCCGCCGCGACCACCTTCACCCGCACCTGGCCGGCGCCCGGCGAAGGCTTCTCGGCCTCGCCCAGGGCCAGTACCTCGGGGCCGCCGAACCGCTCGTACACGATCGCTTCCATCACAGCACTCCTCGTATCGCTCACTACGTCGTCCACGATGTGGTGGATCACCATGCAATGGCCCACCGTGTGGTGGTTCACCACGTCGTGGGTCCAGCCTCCGTCGTCACCCGGCCCAACCCGGCCCGCCTTACGGCCGGTTCGACCTGGCCACAAGGCTGGGCGCGGACGGCCGCGCCGACCGTACGCTGGGGCGATGGAGCCCCGCACGAGCCGCAGTACACCCCGCGCCGGTACCGGTACGACGCCCGCCGCCTTCGCGCTCGCGCGCGCCGCCGAGCTGGTGCGCGGGCCGATGGACCAGATCCTGCCGACCCTCTCCGAGGCCGTCGCCCCGCTGGTCCCGCACACGGTCGCCGCCGAACTGTCGGGGCACTGCGCCCACTCGCCGTTCAAGGTGCACGGCGACGCGGGGGCCGCCCGGGTCACCGTCACCGACCTCCAGGAGCTCGGCCCGCTCGTCACGCCGGGTCTCCCCTGGCAGGGCACGGCCGTGGTCGGCGGGGTGGAACAGGCCGTGGTGGCGGTCGCGAGCGAGGCCGCGCCCATGGCCGTGCGGCCGCCGCTGCTCGTTCTCGTACGCAAGTCGCCGGGAGCCCTGTTGACGGAGGCGGACGGCGAGATCGTCCAGCATCTGTGGGACCTGGTGACCGGCCATCGGGCCCGGCTCGCGATCGAGGCGGTGCCGGGCACGCTCGTCCAGTCGCGGTCCACGGCAGCCGAGCGGGCCCGCGTGATCGCCGAGCTGGGCGAGGCCCACGAGGCCGCGCTCACCGCCCTGCTCGGCGTGCTGCGCAGCAAGGGCCTGGAGGACCGCGCCGCCCGCTCGCGCGCCGTCGACCTCGCGGTGTCCGCCCTGGTCGCGCTGCGCGCCGAGGCCGACCGGAACCAGGAGCTCACGGAGGAGCCGGCCGCCGAGGCCTTCGCCCGGCTCGCCGACTCCCTGAAGCCGCTGCTCCGCCACAGCGAGGTGCGGCTGGAATGCGCGCCGCCGGAGGCGGAGACCGCCGAGATGTCGGTCGCATCCGAGATCGCCCACCTCTCGCGCGCCGCCGTACGCGCCCTGGTGCTCGCCATGGCCGGGCAGCAGGGGGTGCGCCGCATCCACGTCCGCTGGCGGATCGTCGACTGCCAACTGATCGCGTCCGTACGGGACGACGGGCCCGGCGAGCTGTCGCGTGCCGCGTTCGACACCCATCGGGTGGCCCAGCGCCTGGCCGCGCTCGGCGGCACCCTCGCCGTGGACGCGCTGCCCGGCTGGGGCACCACGGTCACCGCGACCCTGCCGCTGGGTACGGCCCCGAGCCCGCGCGTCGACCCGCTGGACGGGCTGCACCCGCGCGAGGCGGAGGTCCTCGGCCATCTCGCCCGGGGCCACCGCAACCGGACGATCGCCGAGGAGCTGCACATCAGCGAGTCGACGGTGAAGTTCCACGTCGCGAACATCCTGGCCAAGCTGGGGGTGAGCTCGCGCGGGGAGGCGGCGGCGATGCTGCACGCGGTGGCGTAGCCGCTCCCTTTTGGCATGCCGGGTCGCGGCTGCGGGCCGTTGTCAGTGGCGGGTGCCAGACTCGATCGCGTGAACGAACGGTGGGCCGTCGAGGCGACCGAGGGCGGCGGGGCACGGCTCGCGCCCCTCGGGGACGACGGGCTGCCCGCGGGCGAGGTGCGCGAGGAGGCGGACCTGGTCGCGGCCGTCCGCGCGCGCCCCGAGGTCGGCCGCTGGGTGTGGCGGTCCACCGCCGAGATCTACCCCCGGCTGCTCACGGCCGGGGTCAGGGTCGAGCGGTGTTACGACATCGAGGACGCCGAGCTGCTGCTGCTCGGCCACGAGGGCCGGCTCGGCGAGCCCCGCTCGGCGGCGGCCGCCTGGGCCCGCCTCCACAACGGACCCGTACCGGCCGACCCGCCGCCCAGGGCTGCCGAACCGGGCTCGCAGTCCTCCCTCTTCGAGCCCCGGAGCACCTCGGGGCTGCCCTTCGAGGCGCTCCTTGAGGTGTACGCGGACCAGCAGCGCCGGCACGACCGCACCGAGCACCCGGGGCGGATGCGGCTGCTCACCGCGTCCGAGTCGGCGGGGATGCTGGTCGCCGCCGAGATGAACCGGGCGGGCCTGCCGTGGCGGGCCGACGTGCACCGCGAGGTGCTGCACGGCCTGCTCGGCGAGCGGTACGCCAGCGGCTCGCCCCGCACCGGGGGAGGGGGCGAGCCGCGCCGCCTGGCGGAACTGGCGGACCAGGTGTCGGCGGCGTTCGGGCGGCGGGTCAGACCGGACCTGCCCGCCGATGTGGTGAAGGCGTTCGGCGAGGCCGGCATCCGCATCAAGTCGACCCGGCGGTGGGAGCTGGCCGAGCTCGACCACCCGGCGGTGGAGCCGCTGATCGAGTACAAGAAGCTGTACCGGATCTGGACCGCGCACGGCTGGAGCTGGCTGCAGGACTGGGTGCGCGACGGCCGCTTCCGGCCCGAGTACACCCCGGGCGGCGCGGCCAGCGGGCGCTGGACGACCAACGGCGGCGGCGCCCTGCAGATCCCCAAGGTGATACGGCAGGCGGTCGTCGCCGACGAGGGCTGGCGCCTGGTGGTCGCCGACGCCGACCAGATGGAACCCCGGGTGCTCGCCGCGATCTCCCGCGACCCCGGCCTGATGGAGGTCGCGGGCCACGACGGCGACCTGTACACCTCGCTGTCCGACCGGGCGTTCTCCGGCGACCGCGAACACGCCAAGCTCGCGCTGCTCGGCGCCATCTACGGCCAGACCTCGGGCGACGGCCTGAAGAACCTGGCCGCGCTGCGAAGACGCTTCCCGCTCGCGGTGGCGTACGTCGACGACGCGGCGAAGGCGGGTGAGGAGGGCCGGCTCGTCCGCACCTGGCTGGGCAGGACCAGCCCGCCTGCCGCCGGTGCGGGCGAGGCCGACGAGGCGGGCATCCCGCAGGACGAGGGCGGTCAACTGGGCGGTCCTGGTGGGGAGTTCACCCCTGGGTACGCCTCCAGCGACGCCCGGGCGCGCGGCAGGTTCACCCGGAACTTCGTGGTGCAGGGCAGCGCCGCCGACTGGGCACTGCTGCTGCTCGCCGCGCTGCGCCAGGCGATCTTCACGGCCGGGCTCCGGGCCGAGCTGGTCTTCTTCCAGCACGACGAGGTGATCGTGCACTGCCCCGCCGAGGAGGCCGACACCGTGGCGAAGGCGATCCGCGAGGCCGGCGAACTGGCCGGGCGGATCACCTTCGGGGACACCCCGGTGCGGTTCCCGTTCACGACGGCGGTGGTGGAGCGCTACTCGGACGCGAAGTAGACCTGCCTGCCCGGGACTTGAGGCAGCCCCGTCCACAGCTCACTTGAGGGTGACCCAGCGCGGGTCGAGGGCGATCTTCTTCAGCTCGTCCAGGGTGAGGGCGGGCTCGGGACGGGTGGCCTCCTTGTTCTGGTTTCCGGTATTGAAGGCGGAGATGACGACCCTGAATCCGTCGGGCCGCACGGTGTCGGCGATCCACATGGCCACCCCGGCGCCGCCCTTCTCGCCCGACTTCTTCGCCAGGCCGATCACGGTGCCGTCCGGCAGGGTCGAGGTCGTACCTTCCGGGCGGACGTCCGACATCCCGGTCTGCACATTGATCTGCACCAGGCTCTTGCCCCTGCCGTCGTCGACCACGACGAAGGCGTAGCCGTCCTGGCCGCCCCTCTCGACGGCCTTGAGGCCCCTGCCCGCCGGGAGCAGCGCGATGAGCTGCTTCTGGACCGCCTCGGCGGAGGGCCCGCTGCCAACGGGCCTGTCCGCCTTCTCGGGCGCACGGAGAGTGTCCGCGACCGAGAGCCACTTGGGCGAGACGACCAGGGCCTTGAGCTGCCCGGCGGTGAGCGGCGGGGTCTCCCGGCCGGCCGGGGAGCCCTTCTGGGCGGGCGCGTTCCACTCGCTCGCGTCGATCAGGGTGCCCTTCGGGGTGAGCAGGACGGCCCGCCAGGCCTTGGCCGAGTCGCTCCTGTTGGGGTTCTCGTAGCCCTGGAGCAGCATGTACCGGGAGCCGTCGGGCCGTTGCTCCGTCTGACAGGAGTCGTGGTCCACGAGGGCCTTGGCGGGACAGGCGACCTGCTCCCCGCTGGACGAGGCTGCCGGATCGACCCTTCTCACCCCGAGCGCGATGAGCCCGGGCCCGTTCCCGTCGTCGAACACCCCGGACACGGACGCCGCATACGAGGCCCCCGGTTTGCCGGAGGCCCGCAGATCCCCCGGACCGCTCCCCTGCTCCTTGGTCACGGCGCCGCCCGCAGGCAGCAGCGACTTGAAGAGCGAGACCATCTCCTCGCCGCTCGTGGCCCCGTCCGCCTGCCGCGTCGACGGCGCGGCCACCGAGGAGCCGCCGCCCCCGCCCCCGACGAGCCCGGCGGCGTACGCACCGCCGAGCCCCACGGTGGCGAGCGCGAGCACGCTGCCGGTGACGGCGGCCGTGCGGCGCCGGGCCAGTCGGCGACGGCCCCGGATCAGGCCGGACTCCACCAGGTCGCGCCGGTCGCCGAGTTCGAAGCTGTCTCCGGTGTGGCGCATGGCCTCGCCGAGCCGGTCCTCAAAGGGCATGACAAACCACGCCTTCCTGTTCAGATGACTGAAAGTGCCGTAACTGCCGGTTGCGACAAGGGGGTTGACGCCGGGTGTCAGTGGTCGGCGTACTCCGCGAGGGAGCCGCCGAGGCGTTCGCGGAGCTTGGTCAGGGCTCGCACCGAGCGGGTGCGGACGGCGGCCGAGCTGACGTTCATGGCGTCCGCCGTCTCCTCGATGCTGCGGTCCTCCCAGTAGCGGAGCACGATGACCGCCCGGTCCTTGGGCGACAGCTGCCCCAGCGCGTCGAGCAGGGCCACGCGCAGCACCGGGTCCTCGCCGCCGTCCGTCGCGCGGTCGGGGAGTTCGCCGAGCGGCCGTTCGGTGGCCGAGCGGCGCCGACGGTGGGTGAGGAAGGTCCGTACGAGCACGGTCTGCGCATAGCCGGCCGGGTTGTCGATCCGGGAGACGCGCCCCCACAGCGCGTACATCCGGGCCAGCGTCTCCTGCACGAGGTCCTCGGCGAGATGGGTGTCCCCGCTGGTCAGCAGGCAGGCGGACCGGAAGAGCTGCCCCGCGCGCCCGGTCGCGAACTCCCGGAACTCCTCGGCCCGGCCGGTTCGGACGGGCCGCCCGGACCGATCCGGGCTGTCCGGGCTGTCCGGGCTGTCCGGGCTGTCCGGGCTGTCCGGGCCACGCACTACGCCGGATGGGCCCGGCCTCCCCTGTCTCCACGGCTGCCTCACGGCCCGCCCCGCCCCCGCCCGTTGCTCGTTCTCCCCCTACACCCCACTGACGCGCGAGGCCCCCCGCAATGTTTCACCCGGGTTTTCGGGGCGGAGGGCCACGGCCTGCGGATGGGCGGTCCTCAGACCCCCAGCCCGCCGAACTCAGCCCCGAACTCCTTCGGGAACCCCGTCCACTTCAGCTCGGCCGGCAGGTGCGCCATGTCGTTATAGAGCAGCACGGAGGCGGGCCGGTCGGGGGCGTACCGGATGACGGTCAGGGCGGCGTTGCAGTGGTTCAGCCCGATCCAGCGCCAGCCCGGGGCGTCGAGCGCGGCGCGCACCAGCCAGCCGATGAGGAAGGTGTGGGTGACGACGAGTTCATGACGCGGAGAGGCACCGGCGACGGGCCCGGTGCAGTGTGCCATCGCCTCCCGCACGAGCCGGGGCCCGGCCTCCCGCTCGGCCGGTTCCGGGTCGCCGAGGAAGTCGAGGATGCGGTCGGCGTCCGATTCCGGGAGCTCGCCCCGCTCCGGCCAGTACGGCACGTAATCCCCGGCCCAATCGGCCTCCGTCGCCGCCACGCCGTCCAGCTCGGTGGCGATCAGCCGCGCGGTCTCGGCGGCCCGGCCGAGCGGCCCGTGGTGCACGGCGTCCAACGGCACCCGGGCGAGCCGCCGCCCGAGCAACGCGGCCTGGCGCCGCCCCGCGTCGGTCAGCGCGGGCCCCTCGTGCCCGGCGTCGCCGTGCCGGGCGAGGTAGAGGTAGCGGGTGGCGGCGGGCGGTACGGAGTGCTGCAAGCTACTGCTCCCTGTGCGAACTCTGAAAAACTTGAACCCTGGTCCGAGCTCTGGAACAGACCCCAGAAACCTGAACCCTGGAACCGACTCCAGAACCGGAGCCCCGGAACCTGAACCCCGGACCCTGGAACCGACTCCAGGACCCGAGCCCCAGAACCTGAAAATTGTTCACTTTCCATTGACAGGACACATCCCCGGGCCCAAAGGTTCCCCCATGACGCCGCCGCTCCTGCCGCCGCTGCCCGCCTTCCCGTCCGGTTTTCTGTGGGGGGTGTCCGCCTCCGCGTTCCAGATCGAGGGCGCGGTGGACACCGACGGCCGGGGCCCCTCGACCTGGGACGCGTTCACCAAGGACCCGGGCCGGATCAAGGACGGCTCGCACGCGGACAGGACCACCGACCACTACCACCGCTACCGCGAGGACGTCGAGCTCATGGCCCAACTGGGCGTCGGGGCTTACCGGTTCTCGGTCTCGTGGTCCCGGGTCCAGCCGGCCGGCGAAGGCCCCGTCAACCAACAGGGCCTCGACTTCTACGACCGCCTGGTCGACGAATTGTGCACCGCCGGGATCACCCCCGTCCCCACCCTGTTCCACTGGGACACCCCCCTCGCCCTTGAGGAGCGCGGCGGCTGGCTGAACCGGGACACTGCGCAGCGGTTCGCCTCGTACGCCTCGATCGTCGCGGAGCGGCTCGCGGACCGGGTGCCGCGCTGGATCACCCTCAACGAGCCGGCCGAGATCACGCTCCTCGGGTACGGGCTCGGCGAACACGCCCCCGGCAAGCGGCTGATCTTCGACGCGCTGCCGGTCGCACACCACCAACTCCTGGCCCACGGCACGGGAGTCGAGGCGCTGCGGGCCGCCGGGGCGCGGGAGATCGGCATCGCGGCCTCGCACAGCCCGGTGTGGACGGCGGGCGACACGGACGAGGACCGCGCGGCGGCCGAGCTGTACGACACGCTGATGAACCGCCTCTTCGCCGACCCGATCCTGACCGGCACCTACCCCGAGGGCTGGGCCGAACTGATGCCGGGCCCGGTCGCCGAGGACCTGAAGGTCATCGCGACTCCCCTCGACTGGTACGGGATCAACTACTACAACCCGGCGCTGGTGGGCGCGCCGAAGCCGGACGCGGTAACGACCCTGGCCGGGATCGAACTCCCGCCGGACCTCCCCTTCGGCCTGCACGAGATCGAGGGTCACGAGCGCACGGACTTCGGCTGGCCCGTCGTCCCCGACGGCCTGCACGAGCTGCTGCTCACCTTCCGCGCCCGGTACGGCGATTCACTCCCCCCGCTCCTCATCACCGAGAACGGCTGCTCGTACGGCGACGGCCCCGACCCGGCCGACGACGGGCGGGTGGACGACGCCCGGCGGATCGCGTACCACGACGGCCATCTGCGCGCCCTGCACCGGGCGATCGCGGAGGGCGTGGACGTACGCGGCTACTTCATCTGGTCGATCCTGGACAACTTCGAGTGGGCGGAGGGCTACCGACAGCGCTTCGGCCTGGTCCACGTCGACTACGACACCCTGGCGCGCACACCGAAGGCCTCGTACGCCTGGTATCGCGATGTCATCCGGGGCGCGGTCGCGGATGCCGCCGACGAGGGCGGGCGGTGACAGCGGAGCCCGGGGCCAGAGCCCTGGGCAGGCCGAGGCCGGGCGAGGGGGAGCGGCCCGGCGGGCGCTGGGTGGGGGCACTGTCGCTGGCCAACCTGGGGGTGTGGGTGGGCTGGTTCGGCCCGCTGCAACTGCTCCTGGCCCGCCAGGCCGAACACTTCACACCCGATCACAAAGCGTCAACTCTCGCCCTGGTGACGGGAATGGGCGCGGCCGTGTCGATGGTGGCGAACCCGGTGTTCGGGGCGCTGTCGGACCGCACGACGGCGAGGGTGGGCCGCCGGATCCCGTGGGTGGCGGCGGGCGGCGCGGGCGGGGTCGCGGGACTCCTGATCCTGGCGTGGGCGCCGGGCGTGGCGGTGATGGCGGCGGGCTGGTGCCTGGTGCAGCTGGCGCTGAACGCGTCGTTCGCCGCACTGACGGCCGCGGTCCCGGACCAGGTCCCGCCCCGCCGGCGCGGCATGGTGGGCGGCTGGCTGGGCGTGTCGCAGGTGGGCGGCATCCTGATGGGCACGGCGCTGGCGACGGTGGCCGGCGGAATCAGCGCGGGGTACGTGGTGTGCGCGGCGTTCTCGCTCCTGGCGGTGGTGCCGTACGCGGCGATGCGCAGAGACAGCCGCCTCCTGCCGGCCGACCAACTCCCTTTCAACTGGCGGGAGTTCATATCCGGCTTCTGGATCGACCCTCGCCGCTTCCCGGACTTCGGCTGGGCGTGGCTGACGCGCTTCCTGATGAACCTGTCGTACTCGATCAGCACGATGTACCTGCTGTACTACCTGACCGACGCGGTCCACTACGAGGGCGACGCGGACACGGGGGTGCTCATCCTGACCGCGCTGGACGCGGTGACGCTGCTCGGCACGGTGGTGATCGGCGGCATCTGGTCGGACCGCACGGGTCGGCGCAAGGTGTTCGTGGTGTGGTCCGGCCTGGTGATCTCGGCGGCGACGCTGCTGCTCGCGGTGTGGCAGACCTGGACGGGCGCGGTGGTGGCCTCCCTGGTGCTCGGGGTCGGCTACGGCGTATACACCTCGGTCGACTTCGCCCTCCTGACCGACGTCCTGCCCAGCGCCACCGACCGAGGCCGCGACCTGGGCCTCATCAACATAGCCAACGCCCTCCCCCAGGTCCTGGCCCCCGCAATAGCAGCCCCGGTCGTGACGCACCTGGGCGGCTACGGGGTGCTGTACGCACTGGCGGGGGCGATCGGGGTGGGCGGGTCTTTGCTGGTGGGGCGGATTCGGGGGGTGGGGTGAGGGACGGGCGGCGCTCCGCCCGGTGCCCGCGCAGAGGCCTAGCGAGCCCAGCAGCCATGGCCACCGTCGCCGCAGCGGCGATGACGCCACCGCCAGCACCATGCAGGCCCCGACAGGCTGCATGTTCACCCACATCATCCGCGGCGGCGGCAGGACCATCACCTACCGGAACGCCGGGGTCGGCTGCGGCTTCGTCGGTGCACTGCACAGCGGCTTCTGCAACTGGCGGATCGACTTCACCTACGCGGACATCGGCAACCGGAGGTACCGCACCTCACGCGGCAGGCCCCACAACGAGTGCGAGATCGACCCGATGAGGAACAACGCCCCACCGAAGCTTCCCCGTTACGGCAAGGCGTGCGCCAGCCTCCACGCCAACGGCGTACGGCGGGACACCCCATGCCGCCACACCACCAAGTGAGCCGCACATGACTCCCGACGCCGCGCCTCACGACCCCGCCTGGGCAGGCGAACACCGTCGCGCCGGCACCGTCGCCTTTCTCGTCGGCACGGCGGGCACACTCGCCTTCTTCCCCGGCCTCCCCCGTCATCGACTGGGGGAGCGATCCTGATCGCTCTCCTCGTAGGAGCCGTCGCCCGCCGGGCATGTCAGATCCGCATCACGAAGAAACACGCAGAGCCGCAGTGGCCCCACCCGAAAAAAGCAAAAGCCCCAGGTCACGGCGAGTGAGTCCTGGGGCTTCCACAGAGCCGCCTTCGGGATTCGAACCCGAGACCTACGCATTACGAGTGCGTTGCTCTGGCCAACTGAGCTAAGGCGGCACCGCTCTGCGCACCATGGTGCGAGCAGCAGCGTCGCCAAGTCTACACAGTTTCTGGAGTGCTCCCGACCAAGGTCGTGGCGGCGCCCTCCGGGCTATGAGCAGCGCTTTCCCTTTGCCGGTGGGGTGCCGTCGAGGAGGTAGGTGTTGATGGCGGTGTCGATGCAGTCGCTGCCGCGGCCGTACGCGGTGTGGCCGTCGCCCTCGTAGGTGAGGAGGGTGCCGGAGGAGAGCTGGGCGGCTAGGGACTCGGCCCACTTGTAGGGGGTCGCCGGATCGCGGGTGGTGCCGACGACCAGGATCGGGGCGGCGCCCTTCGCCTCGATGCGGTGCGGGGTGCCGGTGGCCTTGACCGGCCAGTACGTGCAGTTCAGGCCGGACCAGGCGAAGCCGTCGCCGAACACCGGGGAGGCCTGCTCGAAGGCGGGCAGCGTCGCCGTCACATCGGCCGGGCCGGCGAAGGACGGTGGCAGGTCCAGGCAGTTCACGGCGGCGTTGGCGAACATCAGGTTCGCGTACTTGCCGCTCGTGTCGCGCTCGTAGTACGAGTCCGCCAGGGCCAGCAGGCCCGCGCCGTCGCCGTTCATGGCGCGGGTCAGCGCGGTGCGCAGCTCGGGCCACGCCGCCTGGTCGTACATCGCGGCGATCACGCCCGTGGTGGCCAGGGACTCGCTGAGCTGGCGGCTCTGGCCGGTGGCGATCGGCTTGGCGTCGGTGGCCTTGAAGAATTTCCGCAGACGGTCCGAGGCGTCCGTGACGGAGTCCGCGCCGAGGGGGCAGTCCTTCTGCTTGATGCAGTCCGCCGCGAAGGACTGGAAGGCCGTCTCGAACCCTGCCGTCTGCTCGCGGTTCATGTCGAGCGAGGAGAGGGACGGGTCCATCGCGCCGTCGAGGACCAGGCGGCCGGTGCGGGAGGGGAAGAGCTCCGCGTACGTCGCCCCCAGGAACGTTCCGTACGAGGCGCCGACGTAGTACAGCTTCTGGTCGCCGAGGACGGCCCTCAGGATGTCCATGTCCCGGGCCGCCTCGATCGTGGAGACATGGGGCAGGACCTTGCTGGACTTGGCCTCGCAGCCGTCCGCGAAGTTCTTGAACGCCTTGGCCAGGGCGGCCTGTTCGGCCGGGTCGTCGGGGGTCTGGTCTACCTGCGTGTACGCGTCCATCTCCTTGCCCGTGAGGCATTCGACGGGTTCGCTGCGGGCCACGCCGCGCGGGTCCACGGCCACCATGTCGTAGCGGGCCCGGACCGGCGCGGGGTAGCCGATGCCCGCGTACGACTGGAGGTAGCCGACCGCCGAGCCGCCCGGGCCGCCCGGGTTGACCATGAGTGATCCGATCCGTTTGCCGGGACCGGTCGCCTTCACCCGGGCCACCGCGAGGTCCACCGAGGGCCCGGTGGGTTTCGCGTAGTCGAGCGGCGCCTTCATCGTGGCGCACTCGAACTTCCCGACACCGCACGCCCGCCAGCTCAGCTTCTGCGTGTAGTACGGGGCGAGATGCTCGGCCGTCGAGGCGTCGGCGGGGCCCGCCTTCGTCGCGGCGTGCGGAGAGGCGGTCGCGGACGTGGACGAAGTGCCCGACGAGCAGCCGGAGATGAGCAGGCCGGCCGTCGCGGCGGCGATGGCTGAAGTACGGAGCAGGCGCCTGGAGTCCATCTCCGGAGCGTATCCGCCCGGTGACGTGATGCATGCGCTGCGCGACGGTGCGGCTCGTACGGGTGATCCCGTCAACCTCGCCCGTCCCGGCATCCCCCATGGTCGGTCACCCCCGCCGGTTTCAGCCCGCTCGCAGGGCGAGTGTCATCGACTCCACCGCCAGGAGCGGGGCCACGTTGCGGTCCAGGGCGTCGCGGCACGCCAGGATCGACTCGATGCGGCGCAGGGTGCGCTCGGGGCCGGACGCACGGGCGATCCGCTCCACCGCGTCCCGTACGTCCTCGTTGGCGATGGCTGCTCTGGTGCCCAGTTGCAGTGCGAGGACGTCCCGGTAGAAGCCGGTCAGCTCGGTGAGCGCGAGGTCCAGGCTGTCGCGCTGCGTGCGGGTCTTGCGGCGCTTCTGCTTGTCCTCCAGCTCCTTCATCACCCCGGCGGTGCCGCGCGGCATGCGGCCGCCGGCGACCCCGCCCATCGCGGCCTTGAGGTCCTCGGTCTCCTTGACGTCGACCTCCTCCGCCATCTGCTTGGCGTCCTCCGCGGCGGTGTCGACCAGCTCCTGTGCGGCCTTGAGGCAGCCGCCCACGTCGTCGACCCGCAGCGGCACCTTGAGGACCGCGGCCCGCCGGGCCCGGGCCGAGGCGTCGGTGGCCAGGCGGCGGGCCCGGCCGATGTGGCCCTGGGTGGCGCGGGCCGCCGCATACGCGGCCTCGGGCTCGATGCCGTCGCGCCGGATCAGCACGTCGGCGACCGCTTCGACCGGGGGCGTGCGCAGGGTGAGGTGGCGGCAGCGGGACTTGATGGTGGGCAGCACATCCTCCAAGGAGGGCGCGCACAGCAGCCACACCGTGCGGGGGGCGGGCTCCTCCACGGCCTTGAGGACGGCGTTGGCGGCCTGCTCGGTGAACCGGTCGGCGTCCTCGACGATGATCACCTGCCAGCGGCCGCCGGACGGCGACATCTGGGCGCCCCGCACCAGCTCGCGGGTCTGCTTGACGCCGATGGTGAGGCCCTCGGTGGTGATGACCGTGACATCGGCGTGCGTACCGATCAGAGCCGTATGACATCCGTCGCAGAAGCCGCAGCCCGGTGCGCCGCCGAGCGCGCGGTCCGGGCTGACGCACTGGAGAGCCGCGGCGAACGCGCGGGCCGCGGTGGGGCCGCCCGAGCCGGGCGGGCCGGTGAACAGCCAGGCGTGCGTCATCTTCGACGCCTCGGGGCGCGGCTGACCGGAACGCTCGGCGGTGACGAGCGCATCGGCATCCCGGGCGGCGGCACCCAGCTGCTCCTGCACCCGCTCCTGGCCCACCAGGTCGTCCCATACGGCCATCGACTGCCCCTCCGTACCTGCGGTCACTGCTGCGCCCCATTGTGCGCCACCCCACTGACAACGGACGCCAGCGGGCAAAACCCCACAGGTCAGGAGAGTGCGGTGGTGCTCGCCCGTCCTGCGGCACTCAGAACTCTAGAAAATTCCGGCCCCGGAAACGATCGTGCTGGCACGCAACTTCCTCTGCGTGCCAGCACGAATGCCGGGGCTTCGGCCGACCCCACCCCGGCGGGGCCCGGCCGGTCAGCGCCTGCGGCGGCCGCCGCGCGGGTTGTCGTCCTCGTCGTCGCGCGGGCCGAGCAGTTCGTCCGCGAGCGTCGGCAGGTCGTCCAGCGGGGTCTCCTCCGCCCAGTCCGAACGCCGACGCGGCCGCTCCTGGCCCGTCTCCGGGTCGATCTGCGGCAGTTCACGCGTGCGCTCGTTGCCGCCGTCGGCCTGGTGCCCGGCCTCCCGCTCGTCGCGGAAGAGGCCCGGCGGCACCCGGTCGGCCGGATCGGTGCCGCGCACCGGCGGCAGCACCGCGGTCTCGTCGGCGGCCCGGGCATCGCGGCCGGCGTTCCGGCCCGCGTCCGGCACCGACGGCAGAACGGTCGTCTCCTCGGCGTCGGAGGCGCGCCCGGACTTGGCCCCCGCCCCACTCGCCCCATGCGGCTCGGCCACCGGCACGGGCTGGGTGACCTCGTTGGGTTCGGCGACCGGCACCGACTGGGTCACTTCATTCGGGCTGACCACCGGGGTCTCCACGGTGACCTCCGACTCCGAAGCATCGGCGGAACGGGCCGAGCCGGGCGAGGCGGCAGGGCCGGACGACCTGCCGGAACCAGCAGAGCCTGCAGAGCCGACCGCCCCGGACGCGTTCGCCGCAGCCGCACCGGTCGACCCCGCCGAACGGGACGCGGCCGAACCGGCCTCCTTGGCAGCCGCCTCCGCCGCCGCGGCAACCGCCGCTGCCTCGGCCAGCCGGCGCGCCTCCTCCGCGCGCAGCAGCGCCTCCTCGGCCTTGCGCTGCTTCTCCAGCCGGCGCGCCTCCGCCTCGGCGCGCAGCCGGGCTTCCTCCTCCGCCTGCTGACGCAGGCGTTCCTGCTCGGCCGCGCGCGCCTTCTCCTCGGCCTCGCGCCGTACGCGCTCCTCCTCGGCGAGGCGCCTGGCCTCCTCGGCCCGCTGCCGGGCCTCCTCCGCCTGACGCTCCTCCTCACGCAGGCGCGCCTCTTCGAGCTCGCGCCGCTTGCGCTCTTCCTCCTCGGCGCGGAGCTTGGCGAGCTGTGCCTGGCGCTCGCGCTCCAGGCGCTCCTCCTCGGCCTTGCGCGCGGCCTCTTCCTCGGCGCGCTTGCGGGCCGCTTCCTCGGCCTTCTTGCGCGCCTCCTCCTGCGCCCTGACCTCGGCCTCGGAGAGCGGCAGCATCTGGTCGAGCCGGTGGCGTACGACCGTGGTGACGGCTTCCGGCTCCTGGCCGGCGTCGACCACCAGGTAGCGCGAAGGGTCGGCGGCGGCCAGGGTGAGGAACCCCGACCTCACCCGTCCGTGGAACTCCGGCGGCTCCGACTCCAGCCTGTCCGGCGCCTCCGTAAAGCGCTCGCGCGCCGTTTCGGGCGAAACATCAAGCAGAACGGTCAGATTCGGAACAAGTCCGCCAGTTGCCCACCGGTTGATCCGGGCAACTTCGGTCGGGGACAGATCACGACCGGCCCCTTGGTAGGCCACGGACGAGTCGATGTACCGGTCCGAGATGACGATCGCGCCGCGCTCCAGGGCGGGGCGCACCAGCGAGTCGACGTGCTCCGCGCGGTCGGCGGCGTACAGCAGCGCCTCGGCGCGGTTGGAGAGACCGGCCGACGACACGTCGAGCAGGATCGACCGCAGCCGCTTGCCCACCGGCGTCGCACCGGGCTCACGCGTCACGACGACCTCGTGGCCCTTGGCCCGGATCCACTCGGCGAGCGCCTCGGCCTGGGTGGACTTGCCTGCCCCGTCGCCGCCCTCCAGTGCGATGAAGAAGCCGGTCGCGGCGGGTGCCTGGACCGGGTCGGCGCCGCGCACCGCGTCGGCCAGGTCGCGCCGCAGCGGCACGCCCTGGCGGTCGTCGGCCTTGGCGAGGACGACCGCGGCCATGGGCAGGAGCAGCGCGCCGACCAGCATCAGCGTGAATCCGGCGCCGCCGTGCGCGAAGACGAACGAGCCCGACTCGACGCGGTGGCTGCCGATGGCCGCGGCGAGCAGCGGCGCGACGATGGCGCCGAGCCCTATCGAGACCCGTACGACCGCCTGGAGGTGCTCGGTGGTGCGGGCCCTGCGGTACTCCTCGGTCTCCTGGTCGATCAGTACGTGCCCGGTGTTCGCGGCGACACCGGCGGCGACGCCCGCGATCAGCGCGATGAGCAGCACGGTCGCGAGGTCCGGGACGAGGCCCATGGCGAGCAGCGAGACGCCGGTGACGGCGATCGCGAGGGAGAGCAGGCGGCGCCGGGAGAGCACCGGAAGGATCTTGGTGGCGGTACGGATGCCGAGCACCGTGCCACCGGTCAGGGTGAGGATCAGGAGGGCGAACGCGGCCGGGCCGCCGCCCAGGTCCACGGCGTGCAGCACGGCGACCGAGGCGGCCGCGGCGATGGCGGCAGCGACGGTGGCGCAAGCGAGCACGAGCAGCGGGACAGCGCCGGTACGTCCCTTGTCGGGGCCGTTTCCGGTGCTCGGCCTGCGCAGCCCCTCAAGTGGCGAACGGGCCCGCGGCGTCTGGGTGTCGGGCAGTTCGAGCAGCGCGACCACGGAGATCGACGCGGCGAAGAGCCCGGCGGCGAGGTACGAGCCGAGCGCGGCCTGGTGCAGCTTGAACCAGTCGATGCCCGTCCCGAGCAGATTGCTCACCAGCGCCGCGACGAGCAGGCCGGCGGCACCCAGCGGGATCGACACGAACGTCGTACGCAGCGAGAGCCTGCGCAGCGCGTCCAGGTGGTCCGGCAGCGGCCGGACGGCGGCGCCCTCCAAAGGAGGCGCGGGCAGCAGGGCGGGTGCCGCGCTCTCCTTGGCGACCGTCCAGAACCGTTCGGCAACCCCTGCGAGGAACGCGGTGACGAGGATGAGGAGCAGGGCGTTGGCCGGCGTCCAGTCGATCCACAGCGGGGCGACGATCAGCAGCGCGGCCCGTACTCCGTCGGCGCCGACCATCGTCCAGCGCCGGTCGAGCGGCCCGTTCGGCGCGGTCAGCGCGGAGACCGGGCCAAGGAGCGCGGCCCCGAAGAGCACCGTCGCGAACACCCGGGCGCCGAGCACCGCGGCGACGGCGAACGCCGCTCCGCGGTATCCGCCGCCGAAGGACTGCTGCTCCACCGCGGCCTGCAACGCCAGCAGCAGCGTGACGAGTACGGCGAGCGCGTCGCCGATCCCGCCGACGAGCTGTGCGCTCCACAACCGCCGCAGCGGAGGGATGCGCAGCAGGGCGCGTACGGCGCGCTCGCGTGAGTCTGCGGCCAGGGCGTCGGAAATGGGGCTCACGACTCCTTCAGAGCTTGGGGGGTGCTCGGCTCCTCGCGTCATCCGCCCAGCCTATCCGGAGCGCGCCGGTCCTCGCGGGGGTGCCCGAACATATGGGCGGGCGACGCGACTCGGGCTCCACCGCGGCTCAGCGCGGAACGGGGGGCCGGGGGCGTGTGCCCCGACCCCCCGTCAGCCCTCGGACCTACTCCGAAGCCGTGGCCTTCTTGGCCGCGGTCTTCTTCGCGGGAGCCTTCTTGGCCGCGGTCGTCTTGGACGCCGCGGTCTTCTTCGCGGCCGCCGTCTTCTTGGCCGGAGCCTTCTTCGCGGCGGTCTTCTTGGCTGCGGTCTTCTTGGCGGGGGCCTTCTTCGCCGTCTTCTTGGCCGGGCCCTTGGCACGCTTCTCGGCGAGCAGCTCGAAGCCGCGCTCCGGCGTGATCTCCTCGACGCTGTCGGCGGTCCGCAGCGTCGCGTTGGTCTCGCCGTCGGTGACGTACGGGCCGAAGCGGCCGTCCTTCACCACGACCGGCTTCTCGCTGACCGGGTCGACGCCGAGCTCCTTGAGCGGCGGCTTGGCGGCGGCGCGGCCACGCTGCTTGGGCTGGGCGTAGATCGCCAGCGCCTCTTCGAGCGTGATGGAGAAGAGCTGGTCCTCGGTCTCCAGGGAGCGCGAGTCGGTGCCCTTCTTCAGGTACGGCCCGTAGCGCCCGTTCTGCGCGGTGATCTCGACGCCCTCGGCGTCCGCGCCGACCACGCGCGGCAGCGACATGAGCTTGAGCGCGTCGTCCAGGGTCACCGTGTCGAGAGACATCGACTTGAAGAGCGAGGCGGTCCGCGGCTTCACCGCGTTCTTGCCGGTCTTCGGCGTGCCCTCGGGCAGGATCTCGGTGACGTACGGGCCGTAACGCCCGTCCTTGGCGACGATCTGGTGGCCGCTCACCGGGTCCGCGCCCAGCTCGAAGTCGCCGCTCGGCTTGGCGAGCAGCTCCTCCGCGTACTCGACGGTCAGCTCGTCGGGCGCCAGGTCGTCCGGGACGTCCGCGCGCTGGTGGCCCTCGGAGTCCTTCTCGCCGCGCTCGACGTACGGGCCGTAGCGGCCGACGCGCAGCACGATGCCCTCGCCGACGGGGAACGAGGAGATCTCGCGGGCGTCGATCGCACCGAGGTCGGTGACGAGCTCCTTGAGCCCGCCGAGGTGGTCCCCGTCGCCGTTCCCGGCGGCCGAGGCGGAGCCGCCCGTAGCCGCGTCGCCCTCGCCGAAGTAGAAGCGCTTCAGCCACGGCACCGCCTGGGCCTCGCCCCGCGCGATGCGGTCGAGGTCGTCCTCCATCTTGGCGGTGAAGTCGTAGTCGACGAGCCGGCCGAAGTGCTTCTCCAGGAGGTTGACCACGGCGAAGCTCAGGAAGGACGGGACGAGCGCCGTGCCCTTCTTGAACACATATCCGCGGTCCAGGATCGTGCCGATGATCGACGCGTACGTCGAAGGACGCCCGATCTCGCGCTCTTCCAGCTCCTTGACCAGCGAGGCCTCGGTGTAGCGGGCCGGCGGCTTGGTCGCGTGGCCGTCCACCGAGATCTCCTCGGACGACAGGGAGTCGCCCTCGGCCACCTGCGGCAGCCGGCGCTCGCGGTCGTCGAGCTCGGCGTTCGGGTCGTCCGCGCCTTCGACGTAGGCCTTCATGAAGCCGTGGAAGGTGATCGTCTTGCCGGACGCGGTGAACTCGGCCTGCCGGCCGTCGCTCGCCCGCCCCGCGATCTTCACGGTCACCGAGTTGCCGACCGCGTCCTTCATCTGGGAGGCGACGGTCCGCTTCCAGATCAGCTCGTAGAGCCGGAACTGATCGCCGGTCAGGCCGGTCTCGGCCGGCGTGCGGAAACGATCACCCGAAGGGCGGATCGCCTCGTGCGCCTCCTGCGCGTTCTTGACCTTCCCGGCGTACGTACGCGGCTTGTCCGGCAGGTAGTCGGCGCCGTACAGCTGCGTCACCTGAGCCCGGGCGGCCGCGATGGCCGTGTCGGACAGCGTCGTGGAGTCCGTACGCATATAGGTGATGAAGCCGTTCTCGTACAGCTTCTGCGCGACCTGCATGGTCGCCTTGGCGCCGAAGCCCAGCTTGCGCGAGGCCTCCTGCTGCATCGTCGTCGTACGGAACGGGGCGTACGGCGAGCGGCGGTAGGGCTTGGACTCCACCGAGCGCACGGCGAAGGAGGAGTCGGCAAGCGCTGCGGCCAGGGCCCGCGCGTTCGCCTCGTCCAGGTGCAGGACGTCACTCTTGAGTTGTCCGTCGGGACCGAAGTCGCGGCCCTGCGCCACGCGCCGGCCGTCGACCGTGTTGAGCCGTGCCACCAGCGTGGACGGGTCGGAGGCGTCGCCCGCCCGGCCGGTGGAGAACGTCCCGGTCAGGTCCCAGTACTCAGCAGAACGAAACGCGATGCGCTCGCGTTCCCGCTCCACGACGAGTCGGGTGGCCACCGACTGGACGCGCCCGGCGGACAGCCGCGGCATGACCTTCTTCCACAGGACCGGCGAGACCTCGTAGCCGTAGAGGCGGTCGAGGATGCGGCGGGTCTCCTGGGCGTCGACCATGCGCTGATTGAGCTCGCGCGGGTTGGCGACGGCGTCCCGGATCGCGTCCTTGGTGATCTCGTGGAAGACCATCCGGTGGACCGGGACCTTGGGCTTCAGAACTTCCTGCAGGTGCCACGCGATGGCTTCGCCCTCGCGGTCCTCATCGGTGGCGAGGAAGAGTTCGTCGGACTCGGCCAGAAGCTCCTTGAGCTTCCTGACCTGGGCCTTCTTGTCGGCGTTGACGACGTAGATCGGCTGGAAGTCGTGCTCGACGTCCACACCGAGACGGCGCACCTCGCCGGTGTACTTCTCGGGCACCTCGGCGGCGCCGTTCGGCAGGTCGCGGATGTGCCCGACGCTCGCCTCGACGACATAACCGGGGCCGAGGTAGCCCTTGATCGTCTTCGCCTTGGCAGGAGACTCGACGATGACGAGTCGGCGGCCGCCCTTTGCGGTCTCGCTGGTCGGGGACAACTTCGCTCTTCTCTCCGGTCGGCACTCGGGTGTCAGTACATGACGCTGCGGAGTGTGACGGTACAACCCGCCCCCGTGTCAAACAGCAAAAGCCCGCAGCGGCCACTCGAACGGTAACCCGACTTACCGCGATCCTGCCGCCCGGACCGTCCCGAAGCCTTCCGAAAAGCGTTTCATCCCCTTTCGGTCTAGATTCGGGCGAAGCACCAGAGGCCGAGTATGAGGAAGGCCGCACCGAAGACACTCGACAGCACGGCGGAGGCCACCGGTGAGACGCCGTGCGCGACCGGCGTGCGGCGGCGCACGCAGGATGCCGTCCACAGCAGCAGAGCGCCCCCGAACAGCACGAACACTGTTCCCGCGAAGACGGCCGGCCCCGCCTCGGTCCCACCCATTGCGTTCATGCGCGCGATCCTGGTCACGGCGCGGCACCCCCAGGCAGAGCCGGGGCCGCATTCCGGAGAACGCCGGGTGAACGGTCACCCGATCATGCACATTTCAGCCAGATCCCTCTCTCGTCGGAGCCCGTCGAGGCGCCGCACGTCACAGAGGGACGTCGAGCGTCACATCACATCGGGCGTGGCCCGCCACCGGCTGCACTCCATCAACACGGCGAGGGACGGCTGGAATGCGCCGTCGGGCCGGCGGCAGTACGTCACCCGTCGTACGCGTCCCCCCTGGCCGCGACTGCCGGGGCACGTTCGCTCCGGTGGGCAGCAGCAGAGCGGAACTGGCCACATTCGATACGCGGAACACGTCCCGCATGCGCAGGCCGAGCGCGCCGAGCGCGAGCCCGGAGGCCGAGCAGGCGACGAGGGCATCGCCTGGAGCCGGGTCGGCGCGGCCGGCCGTGGTCGGCGGACCGGCCAACTGCCTTGTCGTGACGACCCGTCCACGCACTTGCGCTGCCGCAGGCCACCGAGCCGAGCGGCACCCCGAGCCACCCGTCGCCCCCAGTCTCGAACGTCCGCGCCCCGACCAGGACTTCGGCCTCGACGAGCCGGCGCATGCTCGGCCGTCCGCCGGTCAACGCGCCATTCCAGTAAGCCTGGTGGATCTCCCCCCGTGCCGCCTCCTCCCTCGGGCTACTCCCCCACCGGCTCCAGGAAGCCCTGTTCGACCAGGAGCCGGATCGCTTCCGGCGTACGGTCCCTCAGCCGTACCGGGTCCTCGTCGATCAGCTGGGCGATCGCGTCCAGGATCCGTCCGGCCGGCAGCTCCCCGTCGCAGACGCCCGCGAACCCGGCGCCCACCGTGTCCACCTTGGTGGCCCGGCGCATGCCGCGGTTCTGCCGCAGCACCACGTGCTCCGGGTCCTCCGCTCCCGGCAGCCCCACCTGCTCCTGCACCACCTCGTCGGCCAGGCGGAACCGGTCGGCGAGCAGCGCCGCATCGTCGTGGCGGCGCAGATAGTCCTGCCGCTCGAAGTGCGCGTGCACGGCGTCGCCGAGCGGCTGCTCGACCGGGTGCGGCCACTCCTCGGCCACGATGGACGGCTGCTCGCTGTCCGTGCGGCGCAGGGTGATCCAGCCGAAGCCGACCGCCTTGGTCTTGCGCGCCTCGAACTCGTCCAGCCACGCCTCGTAGCGCTCCGCGTACCGGGCCGGGTCGGTGTGGTGGTCCCCGGCGTCGCGCAGCCACAGCTCGGCGTACTGGGTGATGTCCTGGACCTCGCGCTGCACGATCCAGGCGTCGCAGCCGCGCGGGACCCAGGAGCGGAGCCGGTCCTGCCACTCCTCGCCCTCGACGTGCTGCCAGTTGGCCAGGAACTGGGCGTACCCGCCGGGGTTGAGCCGCTCCCCCGCCTGCTGAACGAGCGTGCGGCACAGATCGTCCCCGCCCATTCCGCCGTCCCGGTAGGTCAGCCGGGCGCCGGGCGAGATCACGAACGGCGGGTTGGACACGATCAGGTCGTACGTCTCCTCCCCCACCGGCTCGTACAGCGAGCCCGTCCGCAGCTCGGCCTCCGGCGCGCCGGACAGGGCGAGAGTGAGCCGGGTGAAGTCGAGCGCGCGGGGGTTCAGGTCGGTGGCGGTGACCCGGGTGGCGTGCTGGGCGGCGTGCAGCGCCTGGATGCCGGAGCCGGTCCCGAGGTCGAGTGCCGAGCCCACGGGCCGCCGGACCGTGATGCCGGCCAGCGTCGTGGACGCGCCGCCGACGCCGAGCACCATGGCTTCGTCACGGCCGCTCGCCCCGCCCGCGCCGCCGACCGCGCAGCCCAGGTCGGAGACGATGAACCAGTCCTGCCCCTCGGGCCCGCCGTAGGGCCGCACATCGACCGTGGCCCGCACCTCGTCGCCGGCGCGGACCACCCAGCCGTCGGCGAGGGCCTCCTCCAGCGGCAGGGCCGCGCGGGCGCTCTCGTACGCAACGGGCTGCTGGAGCAGGAAGAGCCGCACCAGCGTGTCGAGCGGCGCCTGTCCGCGGGTGGCGCGCAGGGCGGGGACGGTCTCGCTGCGGGCCAGCGCGGCGTACGCGGGCGCGCCGAGCAGGTCGAGCAGGCCGTCGGCGGTGAAGGCGGCGGCGAGCAGGGCGTCACGCAGGCGGGCTGCGTGATCGGGCGCGGGAAGACGGGTCGTACTCACCCGGCCATTGTGGCCGCTGCCACTGACATTCACCCCATCACGGCCGTGGCCCGGCCCCCGCTGAGGGGGCCGGGCCACGATCGAGGGCGCGTACGGGCTACGACTTCGGGCTCGCCGAGGACGAGGCCGCGCCGGAAGGCGATGCGGAGCCCGAGGGCGAGGCCGACGCGGCCGGGGCGCCCGCTCCCGAACCCGAGGGCGCCGGGGCGGACGGCGTCTGCTTCTGGCAGCCGGGCTGCTTCTGCATGGCCTTGCCGATGTCGCCGGACTCCAGCTTCTTCAGAGAGGCGTCACCCGTCGAGCTGATCTTGCCGAGCTCGGTCGCGATGTCCTCCAGGCCCTTGGCGAACGCCGCCTGGTCGCCGGCGTTGAGCGCGTCGACCTTCTTCTTGAGGTTCGCGTACGACACGGAGGAGGCGTTCAGTTCCTTGACGGCCTCCTGCTGGGTGGTGGCGCCGTCCTTGACCGGCGGAGCACCGGCCTTGTCGACAGCGACGCCCAGGGCCTTGTAGGCGTCCGAGATCTGCTGGAAGGCGGCCGAGTCGGTCTTCTGCACGTCGGCCGGCTTGCTGTCGTCACGCGTCTGCGCCTGGATGGCGGCGTTGGCGTCGGTGATCTTCTTGAACTGGGGCTGGGCCGTGTTGCAGAAGGTCTTCGCCCAGTCGTCGACCTTCTTGTTGGAATCGTCGCTGCAGCCCGACAACGTCAGCATCAGCACCGCACCGCCGGACAGTGCGGCTGCAAGCTTCTTGTTCACCGGTTTGGTCCCTTCCAAGGCTCTCGGCCCCGGAACATACACGCCAAGTGGGCGACAAACGCTTGCCGTCCGTGCGGTCTGCCCCCTATTGCAGCCATTTGCACCAAGCAGAACGGGCGGACGGTGTGTCAAACCCCACCGTCCGCCCGCCCTTTGCCCGATCTACGGCTACGAAACCACCGCCGGGTCCGCCGACTTCGCGAGCCGCTCGTTGTTGCCGTCGTCACCCACGGCCACGCTGCGCCGCTTCGAGACGTACACCGCACCGACGATGACGATGATGGCGAGCGCCGCCACGATCCCTCGCACGGCCGGGTTCGCGTCGCCTCCGTAGGAGAACTTCACGATGGCCGGCGCGATCAGGAGTGCCACCAGGTTCATGACCTTGAGCAGCGGGTTGATCGCGGGGCCCGCGGTGTCCTTGAAGGGGTCGCCGACGGTGTCGCCGATGACCGTGGCGGCGTGGGCCTCGCTGCCCTTGCCGCCGAAGTGGCCGTCCTCGACCAGTTTCTTGGCGTTGTCCCAGGCGCCGCCCGAGTTGGCGAGGAAGACCGCCATCAGGGTGCCGGTGCCGATCGCGCCCGCGAGGTAGGAGCCGAGGGCTCCGACGCCGAGCGTGAAGCCGACCGCGATGGGCGCGAGCACCGCGAGCAGGCCGGGGGTTGCCAGCTCGCGGAGCGCGTCCTTCGTACAGATGTCGACGACTCGCCCGTACTCCGGCTGCTCGGTGTAGTCCATGATCCCGGGGTGCTCGCGGAACTGCCGCCGCACCTCGAAGACCACCGAACCGGCCGACCGGGACACGGCGTTGATCGCGAGCCCCGAGAAGAGGAAGACGACCGCCGCGCCCAGCATCAGGCCGACCAGGTTGTTGGGCTGTGAGATGTCCATGCTCAAGGTGAGCTCGCTCGCCTTGGCGTGGACGTCGTTGACGGCCGTCCCGATGGCGTCCTTGAAGGAGCCGTAGAGCGCCGCGGCCGCCAGTACGGCGGTGGCGATCGCGATGCCCTTGGTGATGGCCTTGGTGGTGTTGCCCACGGCGTCCAGGTCGGTGAGCACCTGGGCGCCGGCGCCCTGGACGTCGCCGGACATCTCCGCGATGCCCTGGGCGTTGTCGGAGACCGGGCCGAAGGTGTCCATGGCGACGATCACGCCGACCGTGGTCAGCAGACCGGTACCGGCCAGCGCCACCGCGAACAGCGCGAGCATGACCGAGGTGCCGCCGAGCAGGAAGGCCCCGTACACGCCGAGGCCGATCAACAGGGCGGTGTAGACGGCCGATTCGAGGCCGATGGAGATACCGGCCAGGACGACGGTGGCGGGCCCCGTGAGCGAGGACTTGCCGATGTCCTTGACGGGACGCCGGGTCGTCTCGGTGAAGTACCCCGTCAGCTGCTGGATCAGCGCCGCGAGCACGATGCCGATGGCGACGGCGACGAGTGCGAGGATCCGCGGGTCGCCGTTGTGGTTCTTGATCACGTCGTCCGTGACGCCGTTCAACTTGGCGTACGAGGACGGCAGATAGACGAAGACCGCGACGGCCACCAGGACCATCGAGATCACCGCGGAGATGAAGAAGCCGCGGTTGATGGCCGACATTCCGCTGCGGTCGGCGCGCCGCGGGGCGACCGCGAAGATGCCGATCATCGCGGTGACCACGCCGATCGCCGGGACGATCAGCGGGAAGGCGAGGCCCGAGTCGCCGAACGCCGCCTTGCCGAGGATCAGCGCCGCGACCAGGGTCACGGCGTACGACTCGAACAGGTCGGCCGCCATGCCGGCGCAGTCGCCGACGTTGTCGCCCACGTTGTCCGCGATGGTGGCGGCGTTGCGCGGGTCGTCCTCCGGGATGCCCTGCTCGACCTTGCCGACCAGGTCGGCGCCGACGTCGGCGGCCTTGGTGAAGATGCCGCCGCCGACACGCATGAACATCGCGATCAGGGCCGCGCCGAGGCCGAACCCCTCCAGGACCTTGGGGGCGTCGGCCGCGTACACGAGCACGACGACCGAGGCGCCGAGCAGGCCGAGGCCCACCGTGAACATGCCGACGACGCCGCCGGTACGGAAAGCGATCTTCATGGCCTTGTGGGAGACCGTGGTGAGATCCTTTTCGGGTTCGCCTTCCGCGGGAGTCGCCTCTCGGGCGGCTGCCGCGACGCGCACATTCGCGCGCACGGCGAGGCGCATCCCGATGTATCCCGTCGTCGCCGAGAAGACGGCGCCGATCAGGAAGAACACGGAACGGCCTACGCGCTGCGACCAGTTGTCGGACGGCAGCAGGAACAGCAGGAAGAACACCACGACGGCGAAGATGCCGAGGGTGCGCAACTGCCGGGTCAGATAGGCATTTGCGCCTTCCTGTACGGCAGCCGCGATCTTCTTCATCGAATCGGTGCCCTCGCCGGCCGCGAGGACTTGGCGCACCAGCAATTGCGCCACGATCAGGGCCGCCAGCGCGACAGCCGCGATGACGATCACGATCATGCGGTTGCCGTCGGTCAGTACCGCGGCAGCCAGGGATGTGGGGTGGTCGAGTTCCGTTGGGTTGAAGAGCCCCGCCATTCGTCCTCCTTGACGCTCAGAGCTCAAGATGTGGACGGATTGTAGGTAGCGGAACACGATCAAAACAGGGCGCCGCAAATGGAATTGACCTTCATCGGCTCATCAGAGAGAGATCCGGACACGAGAATGCCCCCGAAAGCGGTAATGGGGCAAAAGCATTGACGCTTGATCGACGATCTAGGTACGAGACTCGGAAATCTTGCTCGGGAAATGAAAAAGGCCCTGCTCAGCAGGGCCCGTCCCAATATCGAAAAGAAGTGGATCAGGGAAGCACCGTGGCCGGTGTGGTCGGCCAGCTCATCCGGATGACACCACCGGACTCGCCGGAGGTGACCTCCACATCGTCCACAAGACCACTGATGACAGCGAGGCCCATTTCGTCCTCCGCGCCGTCGTCGAGCTCGTCGTCCGGCGACGGGCCGCCGCGCACCCCCGGCACCGCCGAGGCGCCGCCGCCCGACCCCGGCACCTCGTCGCCGACCTCGATGGAGAACAGCTTCTCCTCCTCGGTCAGGACGACGCGGACAGGGGCCTCGATGCCGTGCGCGCGGTGCAGCCCCACGGCACGGCTGCACGCCTCGCCGACGGCGAGTCTGACCTCGTCGAGCACTGCCTCGTCGACCCCGGCCCGGCGCGCCACGGCGGCCGCCACCAGACGGGCCGTCCTGACGTGCTCGGGCTGGGCACTGAAACGGAGTTCAACGGTGGCCATTGGCGATCCCCCTCGAACGTACGGGCGTACATCTCAGGGGCCCCGGGCCAACGTGCCGCCCGGCGCCCCTGTCCTTCCTCCGGAGCCGTCCTCGGACGGCCACCGTCAGTCGGTCGCGTTGACGGCCTCGTCGACCGAGCCGTGGATCGGGAACACCTTGGTGAGCCCAGTGATCCGGAAGATCTTCAAAATGCGCTCCTGGTTGCAGACCAGGCGCAGCGAGCCCTCGTGCGCGCGCACACGCTTGAGCCCACCGACGAGCACACCCAGGCCGGTGGAGTCGAGGAAGTCCACGCCCTCCATGTCGACAACCAGGTGGTAGCTGCCGTCGTTCACCAACTCGACCAACTGCTCGCGCAGCTTGGGCGCGGTATACACATCAATCTCGCCACCGACCTCGACGACCGTACGGTCGCCACCAGGGCCGGACACATTGCGAGTCGACAGGGACAGGTCCACGGATCCTCCAGCACCTTGCTATCGAGCGGCCGCCCCCTGAGTCTCCCCGGCGGAGCCAGAGAACGGATCGCCAGCCGCGATGGCATTCAATCACTTACCAGCAGCCATGCACGACGCCTTGGGACCATTGTCCGCTACGCCAGTGACACACTCGGTGCCGATGGCCAGGAATCACCGCCCCAGAACACCCGCCGACAGCACGGGTGAACGACCCGACCCCGGCACGGTCCTCGACCGGCTCACCGCAGGGGCCGACCGGGCTGCGCGCATCACTCATACGGAGCACTTGCCCCCACGCGCGGGCCGTCATGCAGTCTGGCCGCACCTCATCCGCCCGGAAGTGATCAACGCCATTCAGGACGCCGGCGTCGAGCATCCCTGGGCCCATCAGGCCACCGCCGCCGAGCACGCCCTGAACGGCGAGTCGGTGGTGATCGCCACCGGCACCGCCTCCGGCAAGTCGCTCGCCTACCTGGCGCCCGTCCTCAGCACGCTCCTGGACGGCTCCGAGGCCCCCAACGGCCGCGGCGCGACCGCGCTGTACCTCGCCCCGACCAAGGCCCTGGCCGCCGACCAGCGCCGCTCGGTGAAGGCCCTCGCGGCCCCGCTGGGCAACGCGGTCCGGCCCGCCGTGTACGACGGGGACACCCCGGTCGAGGAACGCGAGTGGGTACGCCAGTACGCCAACTACGTCCTCACCAACCCGGACATGCTGCATCTGGGCATCCTGCCCTCCCACCCCAGGTGGGCCTCCTTCCTGCGCGCCCTGCGCTATGTCGTCATCGACGAGTGCCACACCTACCGCGGCGTCTTCGGCTCCCACGTCGCCCAGGTCCTGCGCCGCCTTCGCCGCCTGTGCGCCCGCTACGGCGCCGACCCGGTCTTCCTGCTCGCCTCGGCCACGGCCGCCGAGCCCGCCGTCGCCGCGGGCCGCCTGACCGGCCTGCCCGTCGTCGAGGTCGCCGACGACGCCTCCCCGCGCGGCGAGCTGGTCTTCGCCCTGTGGGAGCCGCCGCTCACCGAGCTGGCCGGCGAGAAGGGCGCCCCGGTGCGCCGCACCGCCATCGCCGAGACCGCCGACCTGCTCACCGACCTGGCCGTGCAGGGGGTCCGCACGGTCGCCTTCGTCCGCTCCCGGCGCGGCGCGGAACTGATCTCCGTCATCACCCAGGAGCGCCTGTACGAGGTCGACCGGCCCCTCGCCCGGCGTGTCGCGGCCTACCGGGGCGGCTACCTCCCCGAGGAGCGCCGCGCCCTGGAGCAGGCCCTGCACTCCGGCGAGCTCCTGGGCCTGGCCGCCACCACCGCCCTCGAACTCGGCATCGACGTCTCGGGCCTCGACGCCGTCCTGATCGCGGGCTACCCGGGCACCCGGGCCTCGCTGTGGCAGCAGGCGGGCCGGGCCGGGCGCTCGGGCCGGGGTGCCCTGGCCGTCCTGATCGCCCGCGACGACCCGCTGGACACCTACCTCGTCCACCACCCCGAGGCGCTGTTCCAGCAGCCCGTCGAGTCCACCGTGCTCGACCCGGACAACCCGTACGTCCTGGCTCCCCATCTGTGCGCGGCGGCGGCCGAACTCCCGCTCACCGAGGCCGACCTGGAACTGTTCGGCCCCGCGAGCCCGGAGCTCATGCCGCAGCTGGAGCAGGCGGGGCTGCTCCGGCGCCGCAGCAACGGATGGTTCTGGACCCGCCGCGAGCGGGCCGCCGACCTCACCGACATCCGGGGCGGTGGCGGCCGCCCGGTCCAGGTCGTCGAGGCCTCGACGGGACGGCTGCTCGGCACGGTCGACGCGTCCGCCGCCCACACCACCGTCCACGACGGCGCCGTCCACCTCCACCAGGGCCGTACGTACCTGGTGAACCACCTGGACCTGGAGGATTCCGCCGCCCTCGTCGAGGAGGCGAGCCCGCCCTATTCGACCGTCGCCAGGGACACCACCTCCATCTCCGTCCTCTCGACCGACACCGAGATCCCGTGGGGAGCCGGCCGCCTCTGCTACGGCTCCGTCGAGGTCACCAACCAGGTCGTCTCCTTCCTGCGCCGCAAACTGATCACCGGCGAGGTACTGGGCGAGACCAAGCTCGACCTGCCTCCCCGCACCCTGCGCACCCGGGCCGTGTGGTGGACGGTCACCGAGGACCAGCTCGAGGCCGCCCGCATCAACCCGGAGATCCTCGGCGGCGCCCTGCACGCCGCCGAGCACGCCTCCATCGGGATGCTGCCGCTCTTCGCCACCTGCGACCGCTGGGACATCGGCGGCGTCTCCGTGCCGCTGCACCCGGACACCCTGCTGCCCACGGTCTTCGTGTACGACGGCAACCCGGGCGGCGCCGGATTCGCCGAGCGCGCCTTCCACACCGCAGCGCGCTGGCTGACCGCGACCCGCGAGGCGATCGCGTCCTGCGAGTGCGAGGCCGGCTGCCCGTCCTGCATTCAGTCGCCCAAGTGCGGCAACGGCAACGACCCGCTGCACAAGCGGGGCGCCGTCCGCCTCCTCACGGAACTGCTGCGGGGAGCCCCGGAAGACCCGGAGGCGGCCCCGCCCGGGCCCTGACACTCGGCGCGTACGGACCGAACCTCGCCCGCACCCGTACGTCCGCGATCTCCCCGGCCACCGTGCAGCGCACCAGCTCCGCGCCCTGGGCCCGGGCCACCTCGGTGGCCTTGGCGCAGGCGTCCGGCGATCCCCACAGGGCCCGGTCGGCCGCCGCGAGCGCGGCCAGGTCGGCGGCCCCGCCGGCCCGGTGCCGGGCGGCCACCGCCTGGCCGAGGCACAGCACGGCCGCGAACACGGCACACATCGTGGCGGCCGTGAGCGCCACCCACACGGTGGCGGAGCCCCGGTCGGCGCAACTCTGTTCCTGCGCACATCGGTTGAGCAGATCTCCGACCCGGCGGCCCAGGCGGCTTCGTATCGCCCCATGCGCAGAACCCCACGTCCGCCGGTTCACGAGACCTCCCCCACCGTGTCCTCGGCCAGTGCCGCGGCCTCGGCGCTCAGCCTCAGGGCCAGGTGGTGCGGTCCCGGCGTGGCGGACTCCACCCGGACCCGCCACAGCTCCCCGGTCCGCCGCACCGTGACCATGGCGTCCTTCGGCGCCGCAGACTTGGCCGCTGCCACCGCCACGGCCTCCGGCTCGGAGCGGGCCGCCGCGCGGGCGCCGGCCCGGGCCGCGTCCACGCACCGGATCTCCGCCGAGGCCGCCGTCAGCGCCCAGAGCAGCGCCAGCGCGAACCCCACCAGGGCAGGAATCGCCACGGCCGTCTCGGCCGTCACGAACCCCCGGTCGCCCCGCCATCGTCGGCCGCGCTCAGAACTGCACATCGAGTGCCCTGGTGATCAGTTGGGTCAGCGCCGACACGACCCCGCCGCTGGTGACGACCTTGTACAGAATCGCCGCGAAGGCGCAGGCCGCGAGGGTGCCCACGGCGTACTCGGAGGTTGTCATCCCGGCGTCCCCCCGCGCCCTGCGCCGCAGCGCGAGCCTCCACAGCCGCATCCGCCGCGCCATGGCACCGACCTGCCGATTGATTACCGCACCCATGAGTCCCAACTCCCTTGATTGATACGTCCGTTGAATGACATCCGCGTTGTGCCGGCGAGTCGCCCGAGCGGCTCGGCGCGGTGAACCCCTTCACCGCCTCAGCAGCCCGCCCGCGAGCCCGATCACCACCGGGGCAACCCCCGCCGCGAGGAAGGCCGGGAGAAAGCAGAGGCCCAGGGGGCCGGTGATCAGCACGCCCGCGCGTCTGGCCCGGGCCGACGCCTCCCGGGTCCGTTCGGACCGGCAGCGCTCGGCCACCCTCGCGACGGAGCCCGCCGCGGGAGCCCCCGACGAAGCGGCCCGTTCCAGGCAGCGGGCCAGCTCGGCCGCGCCCGGTATCGCCCCCAACCTCCCCCACGCGTCGGCCGGTTCACCGCCCATGCGCAGCTCGGCGGCGACCTGGCCGAGCCGGGCGCCGACGGGCCCTTCCAATGAGGCCCCGACCGCCCCCGCCGCCTCGCGCGGCCCGGCCCCGGCCGCGAGACACGCGGCCAACAGATCAGCGGCAAGCGGAAGTTCGCGGGCCGCCGCCCGGCGCGCACCGTCCACGTCCCCCCGAGCCCGGCGCCGACGTGCCCACACCCAGGCCCCGTACGCCGCCGCCAGGCCGGCCAGCACGCCCCCGATCCCGCCGACCAGCGCATAGCCGGCCGCCAGCGCCCCCAGCGGCGCTCCCCACTGCTTGGCGCGGGCCGTCCACGCCGGGCTCCATTTCCGGCGCGAGGGCAGGGTGAGCGCCTCAAGGGCCAGCAGCGCGGCCGTCCGGCGCCGCACCCTGCGCTCCTCCCGGCGCCGTGCCACCCCCAGCGCCGTCCACAGGGCGAGGGCAACCGCCCCCACCGCCACCCCCAGCCTGTGGACAACCTCCGGCGACCACGGGTTCATCGCCCCTCCCCGGCCCGTACGATCCGCGCCGCCCACCACACCCCGGCGGTCTCCAGGGCCCCGGCCACCAGCAGGCACCCGAACCCGGCCGGGCTGTGCAGCAGCACCCGCAGCGGGCTCGCGCCCATCGCCGTGCCGAGCACAAGACCCAGCGCCGGCAGGAGGGCGAGGAGAAGCACCGTGGTGCGCGGCCCCGCCAGCTCGGAGCTCAGTGCGTCCTGTTGCTCCCGTTCCGCCCGCAGCGCGCTCTCCAGGCGCTCCAGACCGGAGGCGAGCCCCGCCCCGCCGTCCACCGCGACCTGCCAGCACGCGGCGACCCCGGCGAGGCCCTCGGCGCCCGGCTCCCTGGCCGCCTCGCGCAGCGCCCCGGGCACATCGCCGCCGAACTTCGCGGCCGCCACCACGGATGCCGTCGCCGCGCCCAGGGCCGCGGTGTCCCGGGCGGCCGCGGCCAGCGCCTGGCCGGGCTGCCGACCCGCGCGCAGCTCCCCCGCCACGGCAGCACACCAGGCGATCACCTGGTCGGCCCGCCGCACCCTGGCCCGCTCGCGCTCCCGGGCCCGCAGCCGCCGCCCCACCAAGGGCACCGCCACTGCCCCAGCGATCACCGGCAGCACCGATCCGCCCAGGACGGCGAGCGCAAGCCCCAGCGGCAGACACAGCCACTCCACCCGCCACCGCGCCCGGCCCCGCACCCTCTCGCACCACCGCCCAAGAGGCGACGCCCCGAAAGCGCCCTCTCCGGCGGCACTTCCGGCTCCCGCGAACATCAGCCGGGCCCGCCGCGCCCCCTGGTCCTGCCCGGCCCACATCCAGGCGGCCGCCCCCGCGCACATCGCCGCCCAAGCGGGCAGCCCCACCTGAAGATCCCTCACAACGCACCCCCGATCAGCGCCCGCAGCCGCTCCCAGCCCGAGTCGCGCACAAACCCCGCCGCGCCCCACCGCAGCGCGGGCACCGTCACCACCAGGCCCGCCGCGTCCCGCTCCAGGACGCGCACCTCGGCGATCCGGCGCTGCCCGGCCCGGTCGCGTACGAGATGGACCACCACCGACAGCGCGGCCGCCAACTGGCTGTGCAGCGCGGCCCGGTCGAGCCCGGCCGCCGTGCCCAGCGCTTCGAGACGGGCCGGTACATCGGCTGCGGAATTGGCATGGACCGTGCCACAACCTCCCTCGTGGCCCGTGTTCAAGGCGCCCAGCAGATCGGTCACCTCGGCGCCCCGCACCTCGCCCACGACCAGCCGGTCCGGCCGCATCCGCAGGGCCTGGCGCACCAGGTCCCGCAGGGTCACCAGACCCGCGCCCTCCTGGTTGGCGGGCCGTGATTCGAGGCGCACCACATGCGGATGGTCGGGCCTCAACTCGGCCGAGTCCTCGGCCAGTACGATCCGCTCGCCCTTTCCGACCAGGCCGAGCAGGGTGGACAGAAGCGTGGTCTTGCCGGTGCCCGTGCCGCCGCTCACCAGGAACGACACCCGGGCTTCGATCAGCGCTCGCAGCAGCCGCCCACCATCGGGCGGCACCGTGCCCGCCTCGGCGAGTTCGGCCAGCGAGAACGCCCTCGGCCGCACCACGCGCAGCGCGAGGCAGGCCGAGCCGACGGCGACCGGCTCCAGGACGGCATGCATCCGGGTCCCGTCCGGCAGCCGGGCGTCCACCCAGGGCCGGGCGTCGTCGAGCCGGCGTCCCGCCACCGCGGCGAGGCGCTGGGCGAGCCGGCGCACCGCCGCCGCGTCGACGAAGCGGACCCCGGTCAGCTCCAGCCCACCGCCCCGGTCCACCCACACCCGGTCGGGCGCGGAGACCAGGACGTCCGTGACCTCCGGATCGGCGAGCAGGGGCTCCAGCGGACCGGTCCCGACCAGCTCGGACCGCAACTCCTCGGCCCCGCCGAGGACTTCGGCGTCGCCGAGCAGCCGTCCCTGAGCGCGCAGGGCGGCCGCGACCCTGGCCGGGGTGGGCTCGGCCCCGCTCTCGGCAAGGCGCTGCCGTACGGCGTCGAGCAGCGGCGGGCCCGCGCCCCGTACCGGCGTCCCGCTGGGGCGCGCCCCGCCCGCGGCCGACATCGGCGCCCCCAATGAGGGCTGCACCGTGTTCATGACACCGCTCCCCCGGCGAGGCCGCCGGCCAGTGCCTGGTCCCAGAAGGCCGTGCAGAATCTGGCCAGTGGCCCGCGTGGCGCACTCCCCGGCGGAGCACCGCCCTCCTGGGCCTCCAACAGACCTGATTCCACCGGGAGTTCACCCGCCAGTGGCAGACCCAGCGCGCCGGCCACCCACTGCTCGTCGAGCCCGGACGCGTACGGGCCCCGTACCACCGCGCGCAGATCGCGCAGCACCATGCCGACCGCGGAGGCGACCCGGTTCGCCGCCGCGACCGCGCGCAGCTCGGCCGGGACCACCAGAAGCCCCAGGTCCAGCTGGGCGAGCGCTTCGACCACCGCGTCGTCGACGCGGCGCGGCAGGTCCACGACGACGACCCCGCCCCGTCGGCGGGCCGCTGCGAGCACCGCGCGCATCGCCTCCCCCGGGATCACCACCGAGTCCCCCCGGTCGCAGTTTGTCGCGACACTCGCCGTGTCCCTCGCAGGTCGTGTCGCTTATCGAGGGGCTGGCGCCTGAGTCTGTGTCGCGTTGCGGCGGATCATGTGGTGTCTCTTTCAAACGGCAGCATGTGGCTGATGTCACATCATAGTTCGCCCTCCTCGCAGGGCGAGCTTGGGATGTTGCGGCAACCGTCGCAGAGCGTTCTGATCCAGGTGCCGTGTTGGTCGCCGTGGAAGCGGGTGCGGCCGGGGTCTCCGCAGGATTCTCAGGTTTTCTCCGCTTCGAGTTCGGCGACTTCGGCAAGGAGGCCGGCGGTGTCCGCCCAGGCTCCGTCGAACTCTCCGCCATCTTCGAACTTGTCCGCGACGTAGATCCGCAGGCCGCCGAGTTTCGGGGTTATTTCTTCGAGGCGATAGTCCGGGGCCAGGGCGAGGAGTTCATCATGCAGGCGTAGGAGCAAGGGGCGCCACCCCGGCCCGACGGCAGCAAGGCGGTCGGGAATCTGCTGGTCGAAGGCGGTGGCGCGGGACGATGCTGCGGTCATCGGATCAGGGTCCCGCGCACCACTGACAATCCGGCCGCCCTCGGATGGGCTTTCACCCGCGTCCGTGGGCGATCTCTCGCCTGGGCTCGTTGGGTGAGCCGTTAAGGAAGCTGATATCAGGGGCAAGCTGACTGGTGGGTAACTTCAGGGGGCTGGTGGCTGTGTCGGTTTCTCGGCGTCGTTCGTCGATGGCTCGATCGTCATTGGGGAGCCGCTTCAATGTCGCCGAGCTTTGAGCCGCCCGTCTGTGCGATGGGTTCTGGTGCTGTGGGCGTGGTGCTGCCTAGAGCGTCTGGCTGGCCGCGCGGGCCAGGCGGGTGAGGGTGTTCTGCTGTTCGCGCGTCCATGCGGCGGGATGGGGGCGGTGGGTGGAGACCACGCCGATCAGGGTGGTGTCGCGGGTGGTGATGGGCAGGGAGACCACGGCGCCGACGTCCGCATCCTGCAGGACGTCAAGTGCCGGGGTGTCGAGAAAGATCGGGGAGGTGGCTACCTCGTCGACGAAGATGGGCTGGCGGTCCTGGGCGGCGATGCCGCAGGCGGTGTCGCGGTCGTCGACCGTTTCGAAGAAGCTGAGGAACGGATCGCGGAAGCCGCGCTGGGCCACGATGCGCAGCACGCCGGCGGCGGGGTCCAGCAGTTGGGCGTTGCCCATCGGGGCGCTGGTGATCCGCAGGGCCAGGGCGAGGGTGGCGCGGACGAGGCTGTCGCGGCGCTGGTGTTCATCCGGCGTGAGCAGGCCCATGGGCGCGGGAGCTATCCGCAGCCCGGCGGGTGGTCCGCACAGCCGCAGCGTGTTGAGGACCTGGCTGTGCGCGCGCTCGATGACCAGTTCGCTGCCGGCGGCGCCGAGTTGGTGGGCGGCGCTCACCAGATGGTCCAGGACGGCCGGGGCGCAGAAGGTGACACGGCTCAGATCGAGCGCCACCTTGCCGGGTGTGTTCTCCAGGCGGAGCAGGGCCTGAGCGAGGGCGGGCAGACATGCCTCGTCGAGTTCCCCGGCCACACGCAGCATGGCGGCGTGGTCCGGGTGCTTGGTGATGGCGATGCGCGCGGTGGGCGCCAGCCGGGACCAGGCCGTGCCGTCTTGCTTCCGCATCGTGCGGCCTCCGTGAGTCAGCGAATCAGCCCGCTGCCGCTGCTGCCTCGCGCGGCTTTGGCCCTTGGAGTTCAGCGTGGCCCGCGGGGGTCCGTCCGGCCACCCCTGTGCGTGTGGTGCAGAGCCCGCGCCGGCGTGTTGTCTGGGTGATTTGGGCGGATCGCCGCGTACCACTGGGGTCTTCGTCTGCGAGACGTGCATTGCGGTCCCGCCGGACTGGCCTTCGGTATCAGGTCTGGTCGTCGGTGTCCGTGCCATCGGCGGGTTCGGCCGGGGTGGTGTCGGAGAGGCTGAGGCGGCTGGTCATGTTCAGCTTCACCTCGCCGTACGGCGTCATGTGCATGGTGAACAGCAGCCGGGCCAGTTCACCGTCGTCCAGGGTGAAGTGCTCGACCACCTCGTCCAGTCCCAGGTCCCGCCCCCATGGGCGTGCCCCTCTCCGCCACCCACTGCCAACGACTGCCTCTGTGCGGACGGTAGCGAGGGGGCTCGGGCGCCCAGGATGGATACCGCCGAACGGGCCCGGATGGCGGTAGGGACCTGCTATGCGGGGCAGACAGCCGGCTGGGTGTCCCCGTGCCGACGGGCGCACCTACGGGGCGTCGCCCCGGGCTTCGCGTCCGCGGGTACGCCGGTGCCCGTGGCCGGATGTCTGTGGGTGACTGCCCGGCTGCGCAGGGGTAGCGTGGTGGTGATTCCGTGGATGCCTCCACCAGCGTGAGTGCGGTGTTGATGCCGGTATTCGGCGGCCCAGAAACGACGGGAGAGGCCGTTCAGCCGTCAGCGGACGTTCGCGGCCCTGTGCGGCCGACACTCACACACCGCTGGACTGTGCTCTGCGGACAAAACGGCGTAAGCGGCCGGTGGCCGCGGGCGTGCCGCGTGGTGTGGCAAGACGGAAGGGGCGGTGTGACCGCCATGCCCGAGATGCCGCGTGAGGAGCGGCTCGCGTCCGCGTTCGTCGATCTCGCCGACACGCTGGTGCGCGACTTCGACGTGATCGCATTCCTGCACACGCTCACCGAGCACTGTGTGGACCTGCTGGAGGTGGCGGCGGCCGGGGTGCTGCTCGGCCTGCCCCAGGGCCCGGTGGTGGAGGCGGCGGCCTCCGACGAGCGCACCCGGAAGCTGGAGCTGTCCGGCGTCGAATGGGACGAGGGGCCGTGCCGGGACTGCTTCCGCACCCGGGCCCCGGTCTGCGATGTCCGCCTGGACACCAAGGCCGCCCGCACGCGCTGGCCCCGCTTCACCCCGCGGGCGGTGGAGTTGGGTTTCACCTCGGTGGTGGCGGCCCCGCTGCGCTGGCAGGACCAGGTGATCGGCGCGCTCAACCTGTTCCGCGACCGGCCCGGCCCGCTGGACGCCGGCCAGCTGCGGCTGGCCCAGGCGCTCGCGAACACCGCCACCATCGGCATCCTGCAACAGCGGGCGGTGCACGAACAGATGACCGTGATCGCACAGCTCCAGCACGCGCTCGACTCCCGGACCGTCATCGAGCAGGCCAAGGGCTACCTCGCCCACCGCCACCACACCAGCGTGGAGATGGCGTTTGCCCGGATGCGCACCCATGCCCGCAACCACGGTGCCAAACTCACCGATGTGGCCCGCCAGGTCCTGGACGGCACCGCCGAGTCCGGTCTGCTGGACCCTGAAGGATGACGTCTTGCCCGGGCCCGGCCCGGGAGCACGGGACGGAGGACGCCGCCATGCCCTACGCCCTCGCGGCCGCGCTGCTGCGCGCCCTGGATGCCCACCACGGCCCGGGCCTGCCCGCCCTGCCGCTGGCGGACGCCTGCCGCGAACTCGACCTGGACGGGCTGGCCTTCCTGCTGGCCCCCGGCGGCCGGGCAGGCGAACTCCTCCAGGCCTTCGGCCAGCACACCACCGCCCTGGAAGACCTGCAGCTGACCCAGGGCCAGGGCCCCGGTGTGGACGCGGCCCGCACCGGCACCATCGTCCTGGTCCCCGACCTGACCACCCTCGACCCGGCCCGCTGGCCCGGCCTGCCCGGCCCCGTGCTGGAGCTGGGCATCCGCGCCGTGTTCGCCTTCCCGCTGCGCATCGGCATCATCGCGGTCGGCGTCCTGACCGGCCACCGCACCACCCCCGGCCCGCTGAACACCGGCCGCCTCACCAGCGCCCTGGTCCTGGCCGACCTGCTCGCCCAGTACCTCATCACCCGCACCGCCACACCCGCCGGTGCGGACCGGCTCCTGGACGGCACCGAACTGCACTTCGCCGAGGTCCACCAGGCCACCGGCATGCTCGCCGCCCAACTCGACCTCGACTGCGCCCAGGCCCTGGCCCGGCTCCGCGGCTATGCCTACCGCCACGACCGGCCCCTCCTGGACACCGCCCGCCAACTCCTCGCCCACCGGCTGCGCCTGGACGCCGACGACACCCCGCCCGGGCCCTGACCGTCCCGCCTCTACCGGGCCGCCCGGGCCGCCGGGCGGCGCACTATCGTGACGGTACGGCCCCGGTTCCCGGCCGGTACCCTGCCTCCCGGACACACCGGACCCCTGCCGCGGTCCTGCAGAACGGCTCGGCGTGTCCACTGGTCCGATTTATACGCTTGAATCGCCGCCAGCCGGGCCTACGATGCGAAGTAGACAGCTGGGCGGACGGCTCTCCACGCGGTGCGCCCACCGGTCCGGCCGGCCACCCCTGGCCGGGCCCCCTGGGCCTGCCGTTGGCTGGTCCGTCTTTGTTGGGGTGGCCGGAGCCGCCGCACCGCTTACGGCGGCTCCGGCCCTTCGTCCTCGCGGTGCTGTCCGAGCCGGGCCAAACTCCCGCAGGCCCCGGGCACCGGTGAGGACGGTGGGAGCGAGGAGAGTATGGAGGGGAGCCCCTCTCCTCGCGCAGGCGGCCGCCGCCGCGCCGTCCGTGGCCGGGCGGCGGCCGTCCCACAACAAGCAGACACTGCCTGGCAGTTCAACTACCCGTTGGGGTCCCAGATTCACCTTCTGTCCGTGCCCGTTCATCAAGGCAGGGAATTGCTGCGTCACCGGCAGGGCCGGTGGTGAGTGAGCAGTCGGAAGATGTCCGGGAAGGGCCTCAAACCAGCCCTCATAAAGGCGGCACCGACCCATTTCGGTCGGCGCCGGCAGGGCGGGGTCACGGCCCAGATCTCGATGCAGCCTCGTTCTGCGGCGACCGCCGCACCATCACCGGGCCCTGCCCGAGAGGCAGAAACCCGGCCCACAGCGCGACGTCCACGAGTGCCCTTTGAACATACTCCCGAACACCCCGCATGGCCCCTGCACGGCCCGAGATTGGCCAGAGTCAACGCCTCCGGACCCGAGGCCGGACCGAGCAACTGCCACACCACCACCACTTCGACACCCACGCCCCTCCCGCCGACCGCCCGGCACCACCGTCGGCACCAGCACTGCAGCACGCTCGGACCCGCCCCGCTGCGCGCGCCGGACCTTCCAGCCAACCAGCACCCGCCAACCCGGCGCGCACCGATGCCCGTTGTTCCACCCCGCCGAAGCGCAGCTGAAGTCTCTACCGCCCCACAGACAACACAACCGACGCCCACACCAGACCAGACCGACATCGGAACTCACGGACAGCGGCCCGCTGCAGCTCACGGGAGATGTCCAGCCGCTTCCTGAACACGATCCATCGCGCAACTATCACCATAGAGACGTGTTATCCAGAACGGCCGCGGCCATCGAGGACGGAGAGCGTTGTGGCTGATCCCTCGGTCGAGATGATTTCCTCTGGCCGCTTCCTGGTGGCAAGGGTCAGCGGTGACATCGACGCGGACACGGATCCGGTGCTCCGGCCCCGGTTCAAACAACTGATCATGCAGGGCCGCCGCTTCATCGTGCTGGACCTCTCCCACGTCTCGTCCTGCGACGCTGCCGGACTGGCCCTGCTGATGCGAACCTGGCGGCAGGCAGACACCGTCGGAGCCGTGCTGGCGCTGGCATGCGTGCCCGAGAGGTTGTGGCGGATCTTCCAGAGAACCGGGGCGGAGCAGGTCCTACGGGTCTATGACACCATCGCCGAGGCCGAAGCTGCCCTCGACGACTGAGCCATACCGCGGCATCACCGGGCTCCGCCTCCGGCACTGACTCAGAGGGGCCCCAGCACGTGGCATGCAGATGTCATGCCAGCCTCAGACACAGGCCCTTAATGGCAGCCCTTCTTGATCCGCCCCATCGTCGTCCTCCGCGTCGGCGTCTCCCACCACAACGGGATGACAGCCGGTGCAGGTACTCCGGCATCCAGGGGATCAGCGCGGCACCTTCGATCCGAAAGCTACTCGCGGGTTACTTGTCACCTGGAGCGCCGCTCGTTAACGGCACCCCTCCTGGCCGAGGATGACCCCGCGTTCATGGCCTGAGTGTCACGTTCAGCTACTTTGCCCCTGGTGTCAGCTTCCTTAACGGCTCACCCTCGTTGGCTGAGTGGCCTATTTGACGGGCCGGGGTTGTTTCAGCGCAGGGCAGTGGCGATGCGGTGTCGGAGTTGAGGGTCGGTGATCTGGTCGATGTTGCGCCAGGCGGCGTCGGAGACTTCTTCGGTCTGCAGGTCGCCGATGTCGGCGGTGGTGCGGAACAGGAACCGGAAGTCGAAGTGCTGGTGGGCGGGTTCGTCCTTGGCGGGGTTGGCGTAGATGGGGTGGATGTCGATGTGGAGAGGGACTTCGCTGTGTGGGGTGATGACCTGGGGCGGGATGCCGGTTTCCTCGGTCAGTTCGCGGCCGGCCGCCTGCAGCAGGGTTCCGTCCTCGGGCTCCAGGTGGCCGCCGGGCAGGAGCCATTTGCCGGTGGCGTTGTGGTGAATGTGCAGGATGCGCTGGTTGGCGTCGACGAGGATCGCGCCGGCTGTGATGTGGCCGGGCAGGGTCTTTCGGCTGGTGAGGTCGTCGCCGTCATCGAGGAGGCCGAGGACGATGGCGAGTTCGCGCTTGTTCTCGGGGTGTTGGTCGAGGTAGGAGGTGAGGGTGATGCGGATGTGGTTGGTCGTGATGGTCATGATGATCACCTGTTGAAGTAGGAGAGCCAGGTCGCCGCGATGGCTTCGCGGTCGGGTGCGGGGACCTCATGGATGCCGGGGGCGAGGTCGCCGCGGGTGAGCATCCTGATCGCGGCGAGGATCTCGGCCTGGATCAGGAAGATGAACGGTCCAACGCTGGCGCCGTGGATGAAGTTGACGGCGTTGCCGCCGTTCGCCAGATAGAAGTAGTGGCCGGTGGTCTGGTAGCGGGTGACGTGGTCGCCGACCTGGGTGCGGGTGTAGACGTCGGGGAGGCCGGCGAGGTCGAGTTCGTCTTCGCTGCTGGTGACGGTGGCGACATAGGCGCCGTTGCGGAGGTGTCCGAAGTCCTCGCTGCGCAGGGAGACGGCGCCGGTCGCGCAGAGCACGAGGCCGGCCCCGGTCAGGGCACTCTCGCGGTCACGGGCAACGGTGAAGCCCTGGGACATGGCCTGGGTGCGTCGGACGGGGTCGATGTCGAAGACGGTGACCTGGACGCCCTTGGCGTGCAGGAGTCGGGCGATGGAGGAGCCGAGTTTGCCGAAGCCGATCACGAGGGCGGGCCGTCCGTGGAGGATGTCGCCGCGGTCGCGCATGACGGCCTCGGTGGAGAAGACCACGGACTGGCCGACGAGGAAGTCCTCGGGGTCCTTCAGGGGCGAGCGGGCGACGGAGATGACGGGACAGGGCAGTTTGTCGAGGTCCTCGTAGCGGCGGTGCCCGTTCTCGGTGTCCTCGATGACTCCGGCGACCTGTCCGGTGAAGCGGCTGTGCAGGTCGGCGAGGCAGGGCGCGAAGTAGCCGCCGACATCGAGCAGGCTGACCGGCTCTCCGGCGGCGCGGGATTCGAGGTAGTCCAGGGCCGTGTCCGCTTCGGCGAACAGATTGCGGGTGAGGGTGTCGACGGGGACGGACTGTTCGACCTCGCGCTGGGCTGCGGCGTTGATGGACTTGGGCTTGGGCAGCACGGCCGTGAGCCGGGTCATCGCCGCGACGGCGCGGACGAACGCGGGCCGTTCGGGCAGCAGATGAGTGATCAGAAACGAGGCGGTCGGCTCGCCGGGGGTGAACTGGGCGGCGATCCGGGCGAAGTAGGCGTCCAGCCGGGCGCGTTCGAAGGCTTCCATGGCAGTTCCCTCTCATCCGTCCATCCAGTGGGGGGTGGGGCCGTGCGGGAAGAACCGAAGGTCAGCGGGTGCGGGCGCGTCCGAACAGCAGCCGGTCGGCTGCGAGCGCGGCGTCCAGGTAGGCATCGACCCGGGCGGCGTTCGCGGACTGTGCCAGCGCATCGAGGCCGAGCAGGAGAACCGCCTCGCCGGTGCGGGCGACCAGGCCCGTCAAGGAGGGGCGGGTCGGCAGCCGCAGCCGGTAACGGGTGCCGGGGAAGCTCAGCAGTACCTGCCCCCCGACGATGTGCAGGCAGCGGGCGAGGTCCGGCATGGCCTGGTGGCGTCTGGCCAGGGGACCGAGGCCGTCGGCGATGCGTCGCATGCGGGCCTCGATCGCCTCGGCGGTGTCCTGCTCGGTGCGGCCCGGAGTGTGCGTGATCAGGATGTGCGCGACCTCCCGGCCGCTCGGGTCGCGGCCCGGCCAGGTCCAGGCCGCGAGCGACACGATCAGCCCTGGTCCCGGCCCGGAGGGGGCGCCGGTCGATGGGGTGCTCAGCATGATGCCGCCCCGGCCTTGAAGCAGGACCAGACGATCTTCCCCGTCGGGTGGCGGTCCTCGACGCCCCAGCCGTCGGCGAGGGCTGCCACCAGCATCAGACCCCGGCCGGAGAGGTCAGTGGCGGCAGGCTCACGGGCCTGGGGCTGGCCGCGGCGGGTGTCGTGTACTTCGACGCGTACCACCTCGTCATCGGCGTCGATCCGCAGCAGGAATCCATGGCCAGGGGCGGTGCCGTGGACCACGGCATTGGTGGCCAGTTCCGAAACGCAGAGCCGGACGTCTTCAGCTCGGGCGGTGCGGCCCCAGCCCTTCAATGCCGTGTCCGCGAACGCCCGTGCCTGGCCGACAGATTCGGGCCGTGTGGTGAAGAACCGCTGCATGGTGTCGGTCATCACGGCCCTCACGTCTCGGCGTCCAGGAGCCGGGCAGAGCCCCGCCCGCGGCGGGCGGGATCGCGGGGCGGAGTGGACGCGCGGGAGGTGCGGGTCTGGCGGACCTGCAGCAGCCGGGCACTGGCCGTCTCGATCTGGCGTACTCGTTCGGCCGCTATGGCCTTGGGCCCGAGGTGCGAGGCGGCAGGAACAACCACTCCGTAGACGTCGGGCAGGGCCAGCACGTCCAGCAGTCCGGTGAACGCCGCGGAGTCGGGCCCCCCGCTCGCGTCGCGGTCGGTGAACACGCCGGACAGCTGCAACTCGTGGCTGCGGCAGTACTCGGCGAGCGAGGCGACCAGCGCCTTCTGCCGGGCCGCCGGGACCCGCACCAGCCGTAGAAAGCCGTAAACGACCGGGCCGTTGACCAGGCGATGCTCCGTGAGGGGTTCCATGCGTCAGACCGTCCAAGGGTGTCGGCGAGTGGTGACCTCTTGAGCGTCGCGCTCGGCCAACTCGGGGCCAATCACCGGCTGTTCTACTTCTGTTCCACTTCCGTCCCTCCGGCTGCACGGGCCGTGCTTCGATGGCTGGCGGAAGGGAGTGACGCGTGGCGACCGTGCACCACTGGACCGGCCTGGAAGCCAGGGCCCTGCGGCTCGCCTTGCGGCTGAGCGTGCGGGCCTTCGCCGAGCGCCTGGGCCTGGCGGTCGCGACGGTCTCCAAGTGGGAGAAGCTCCTTGCCGCCACCGAGCCCAGACCCGACACCCAAGCCATCTTGGACACCGCGCTCGCCCGCGCGGACGCCGCGGTCCACCTGCGGTTCGAGACGCTGCTGTCCGAACTCGGCCATGGCGCCAGTGGCGGCCGCCGGCGGGTCACCACGGCCGGGCCCCGCGCGTGGGAGTACGAGTCGTGGACCGACGACCTGGACCGGACGGTCGTTGCCCTCTCGCGGCAGAGCTTCGCCTTTGCCGACGCCCTTCTCAGCCGGTGGCTGACCCGTTTCCAGCCCGCCGAGCTCGACGACAAGGGCCTGTATCTGTTCGCCCGCTCGACCGCCCTGCTCGGCGACCTCAAACGGGACCAGGGCGCCGTGCTCGGGCCGCTGTCCGCCCAGCACTCCTATGCCGGTGCCCGCTCCGTGTTCGCCCAGCTCGACATCCCCCGCCGCGTCGCCCAGCTCGACCTGTCCCTCGCCGTCGTCTCGGAGATGTCCGGCAAGCTGGAGACCGCAGCCCACCACTACGAGACGCTCGCCGTCGATGACCGGCTCTCGCGCCGCGACCGTGCCAGGGCCCGGCTGTGGGTGGGGACCGCGCTGAGCAAGGACGGCAACCACGACTATGCGACCCGCGTCATGCAGGCCGCGATCCGCGAGTTCGAGGACCTCACCGAGCCCGACGACTGGGCGGTGGCCCAGCAGAAGCTCGCCCTGGCCCGCCGGGGTGTCGGCGACCTGACTGCCGCCCTGCAACTTATCGACACCGCCCGCAGCAGCGGGACCTCCGACTCACCGATGCAACGCGTGCGACTGGACACCGCTCACGGCCACATCCTGCTCTCCGATGCGGCAACCCGCGATGATGGACTCCTCGTCCTCGACCGGGCCGCAAGCACGGCCGCCAAGTACGGGCTCGTGCACCAACTGCGCAGTATCGAGGGCGTGAAGGCCAGTGAGGGCCCTGCCGGGCCCCGGCAACGGTGACCAGGGAGACGACCGCGTGCGCAACCACCAGCAGACCATCACCGACGACCAGTGGCGAGGGGCCAAGCTGATCTGGGACTTCCACCAGATGCACCACGAGGTGCGGCCCGTCGACGTGGCGATCGGCCTGGGCAGCCACGACCTCGGGGTCGCGGCCGCCGCCGTCGAGCTGTATCGCGCCGGACTCTTCCCGCGCCTGGTGTTCACCGGCGGCAACAGCCCCACCACCGCCAAGGTGTTCCCGCGTGGCGAGGCCGTCCACTTCCGCGAGCACGCCATCGACCTCGGTGTCCCCGCCGAGGCGATCCTGCTGGAGCCGAACGCCGCCAACACCGGGCAGAACATCACCCGCTCCCGTGACGTCCTGGCCGCCGCTGGCATCACCCCGAACTCGGTGCTGCTGATCTCCAAGCCTTATATGGAAAGGCGGTCGTTCGCCACCGCCCGCAAGCTCTGGCCCGACGTGGAGGTCATCTGTGCATCCGAGCCGCTGGAGTTCGACGACTACTTGAAGTCCATCGGCGACGAGAAGCTCGTCCTGGACATGCTCGTCGGCGACCTGCAGCGGGTCATCGAATACCCGAAGCTCGGTTTCGCCATCGAGCAGAATGTTCCGGGGGACGTGCATGCCGCGTACGAATCTCTCATCCGCTCCGGCTTCACCAGCCGCCTCATCGCATCCTGAGCTGCCTGTCCCGGGCGGGCTGTGTGCCATCCACCAGCCCAACTGGTTCCCCAGGCTCTCGACCCTGGCCAAGCTGTTCGCCGCCGACTACTGGATCGTCCTGGACGACGTGCAGTTCGCCCGCCGCGACTACCAGCACCGAACCCGCCTCGCCGCCCTCCGGGACCCTGAGCAGTGGCAGTGGCTGTCCTTGCCCACCCACCTGCCCCAGGGCCGTCAGACAGCGATCCAGGACGCTCTGATCGCCGATCCGGTCCGTTCCCAACGGCGGACCGCGCTGATGCTGCAGCAGCGCTATGGGGCCAGCCCTCACTGGCCCCTCCTGCAGGACGCGCTCGCCACGGTCCTCAGCCTGTTCGAGACCACCCCCAGGACCGCCGATCTCGCCGAAGCGTCCACCCGCCGCCTGCTGGACCTGCTGGGCTGGAAGGGCCAGATCCTCCGCTCCAGCCAGCTGCCCGCCCGGCCGGGACGTTCCCAGCGGCTTGCCGACCTCGCCGCTGTGACCGGAGCCCGGTCATATCTGTGCGGGACCGGCGGCATGACGTATCTCGACACGGGCCTGTTCACCGCCCGCAGCATCACGGTCACCTCGTTCCGCACTCCGACCACCGGGGTGTGGGAGGGCGCCCGGAGCATCAGCGCGCTTCGTGCGCTGATGCTCCTCGGACCCGATGCTGTTGCTCTCGAACTGCACCACGCCACCGGTGAATTAGCAGTGGACGTCCCCCATCACGTACGACTCAACGTCCCCAGCAGCGGACCAGTCCGGTGCGGTGTCCGTCCTCGTCAGCTGCAGGAGCCATAGGGGGCCGTGCTCTTGACCGGGGGCAGGTAATCGCTCGTTCTCCTGCGTGGCTGCGGCAGTTGGCGGACGGCTGCAGGCTGCTCGGCCTGTTCCCGCAGTCGTTCGATCTCCAGGTGCTGGGCGGCGATGCGTGACAGTGCCAGCTGACGGAACTCCGAAAGCCTTGTGATCTCGGCGTCCTGGTCCTTGACCCGCCGTTCCAGCTCGGAATTGCGCGCTTTGAGGCGCTCGATCTGTGCGACGCGTGGATCAGGAACGGTCCCCGATGCCTGAACAGCCGCCAGCCGCCGCTCGAACTCCTCCGCAAGATGCTGGTAAGGGCCCGGCCGCGGGGCGCCGTCCCGGCCCCTCTTCGGGTAGAAGCCGGTCCGGACCACCCCCGACAAGGCGGCCAGCGTCTTGATGTCGCACTTGCCTCCCTCGGGCAGGTCACCGGACAGCATCCGGTCCATCGCCACCCGGATCGCCGCTTCGTTCGCCTGACGGGTCTCCTCACTCACCCGGCCCATGCATCGCCCTCCGTTCCCGTAGCCGCGTCGATCTCGGCCAGCACTCGCTCATCACGGGCAAGGTCGGCCGCCAAGCGGGCCCTCTCGGTCTTCTGTCCTCGGCCGATCGAACCGATGAAGATCTTGGTGTTCTCCGCCCTGGAGGCCCACACCGGTCGGTGACACGTGTGGTGGGTGGCCTGCGGGCATCGCGCGGAATCACACAGACCCGCCATGGGCTGAGCGTTCGCGGAGGCTGACACCCCGGCCAGCTTCAGGCACAACGCCTTCGACGGGTCGAGGAACCAGCAGTAGTTGGCCACCCCCAGATGCAGCGTCTCGGCCCGTCTGGCCAGGAGGTTGAGCACTTCCTGGTCACTTCGCTTGACGCTGGGGGCACCCGGCCGTGCGATCTGGCCGTCGACGAAGGCGAAGAAGTCGATCAGGTCCTTCGCCCCGGGGCCGGACGGCAGAATGCCGTCCTGGAAGTCCCGGAATGCCTGAGCCGTCAACTCCCGGTTGCGGACCTGCTCTTCCTGGGCGACCTCGGCCAGCAGAGTTGCCTGACTGCCGCCCGGCCGGGCGGCGTATCCCTCCGTCGTGACCACCGAGAGGTGCTTGAGGTGGATCTTGGCCGCCAGGAGTCCACCGGGACGGTGAGCCAGCTCCAACGCCAAGGTCCGCCTGAGCATCCGGAGGTTGACCTTCGTGTCCGGGATCGGCGCCAGCCCGAGCCGCTGGCCCTCCGGGCCGTTGACCCACGCCCGGAACGCGTCGATCATCGCGGTGACGGCGAACCGCCCGAACAGGAACCCGCCTCGGCGTCCCGGGTCCACCAACTCCTGGGCGATGCCGGCCGCGCGGTAGGCCTCCTCGACGGTGATCCATTCCTCGCGCAGTCCGCCGAGCGGCTGGCCCTTCACCAGCTTGCTCTGCAGGCGGTAGCGCACGCGGCCCTCACCGAGTTGTGCCGGAGGAAGCTGTGGTTGGTCCGGCATTTCCATGATCTCGCTCGACCGCATGCCGGTCAGTGCCGCGATCGCCAGCAGACATGCCGCTCTCATCGCCTGGACCACACGGTAGGCCGGTTCCATGGGCTGTGGCAGCGTCCAGGGCACCTCTCCCTGGCCGTCTGCGCGGGGCACCAGGGCCGCGTTCCAGCCCCACCGGTGTTCCAGCCCCACCTTCGCCACCGCGGCCTCCAGGACGGGCCTCAGCCGGGGAGTCCGATAGTTGGGCATTGTCCCCGACAGCCCTGCCTCGATGCACAAACTCCGCAGGTTCAGCCGCAGCAAGGGATCCTCCAGCGCCCAGCCTTCGTCGAGTCGGTTCCGCACGACGCGGTCGATGGTGATGTCGAAAGGCCGTCCCTCCTGGACATGCCTGGCGATGGCCTCGGACATCGACTGGAACCACTGCCCCGGCGGGACCGCGCGCTGTGGGTGGCGCTGTGCGACGAAGTCCGCGTTCAGTTCCACGACGTGCGGGCCCAGGTGCTCGATCATGTAGAGGACCGCGGCCAGCAGGGGCTGAAGCGTCTCCTCCGGCACCGGCTGTGTCTTGTTGGCCTCCGCGTGGGAGTAACCGGACACCCGAAAGGCGCTGATCGAGCCCCACGGCCGGAACCCGGCAGCGTAGGCGTCCGTGCTGAACAGCTCCGGGTAGAAGGCGATCTCCTGGACCGCCAGCACCGCCTGGAGTCGATACCCGCTGCTGGCGGCCCGGATCGGCTTTCCGTCCTCACCGCGAACGTGACGGTTCCACTCCAGGTAGGAATCGCAGTGCTGCTGCGTCACCTGCGACAACGCGGTCACGCCGTGCTCGGTGAGCCAGTTCAGCCAGCGCGTCAGGGCCGCCAGCCGGGCATGCATGCTGCGGACCGCCAGGGGAAGCCGGAAGGCGGCGGGCAGCACCCGTACTTCCTCGTGTCCCGGGGCCAGCCGCGCGAACACGTACTCCTTGGCCAGGATCTGCCAGCGCGGGTTGCGGATGTGCCGGAAGTCCAGGACGAGCGAGGCCGGCGAGGTCTCCTGTGAGATGCCCTCGACCCCGGTGAAGTCCCAGCAGTCCTGGTCGAACACGCATCGTGTGCGGCCGGGCCGCAGGGTGAAGCCCGCGGCCGCGCAGACGTCCTGGCCTGCAAAATATGAGGCCGGCGGCATCCGGCCGGGCAGGCTCTCTCTGAACGCGGTGGTCACGCGGTGGTCTCCTCGGGCCTCAACGGGATTTCATCGTCGCTGTCGGCGACCTGGCCTGCAGCCTCCGCCAGGGCGTTTTCGGTGAAGTAGGTGCCCGGCCGGACAATGTCGTCCAGCCGCTGGGCGTACGGACCGAAGACCGACATGAACTGATCACTGGTCAACTGCTGCCACTGGCGCGAGAAGAAGGCCTTCAGCCGCAGCAGGTTCGGCAGGTGCCTCGGGGTGAACACGGCCAAGGGGCAGAGCAGACACACCCACGGCCGGGCCGGACACGGCTTTCCCTTCGGCCCGTGCAGGCCGGAGAGTTGATCACCGCAGGCTGCCGTGAAGACGTCGCGGCGACCGCCGACCAGCTCCCGCAGAGCCCCATCGTCCAGTCCGAGCCGGGCCACGTGCTCGGGATAGTCGCGCAACAGCTCGGCGGTCTCCTCGCTGTGCAGCACCACGGGCGGCTCGGCGCGACGCACCATGTCCGCCTGGGCGGCGGCAATGATCTCCTCCACGGCGTCGCGCTGTTCACCGGTGCCCAGGGTGAGATATGAGTCCCCCTCGACCGCCGGACTGCGGTTCGGGTCGATCACCGTCCGTCTGGTCCCCCGCCACTGCGACCGGTCGCGCATGGCGCTGTGCGTGGTGCGAATCCGGTGCTGGTGGATCCTCAACGGCTTGCCGTCGTCCCCGAGCAGGCCCTGGTTCACCACCCACAAGCGGATCAGGCGCTTGTCCGGCGGTCTGGACGCCCAGTGCGGCGGAGTGATCCAGTACCGCACCCACAAGTCCTCCCGTACGTCTGCCGGCGCGAAGCGCCGGGCGACCGCAGAGTGGTTCAGCAACTGCTGCAGGAGACGCGTCGCCCGCGGCGACAGCGTCATCGACTCCGCCGCAGTGCGGCCTTTGAGGTAGTCCAGGACAACGGTTTCGTCACCGGCCCAGTCGATGTCGTCCAGGCCCAGCCCGGCGATGCCGTCCGGCACGATGCCGGTGTAGATCCCGAACAGGATCCGATACGACACGAGGACCTTCGGGGGCGGGAAGAGGCCCGACAGCAACTCGGGAACGTCGCCGTCCACCTCCAGTTTCCTGCCCCACTTCGAGGCCCGTGCTTTCAGCTCCCTCTGCCCGATCTCCGGGCCGTAGGTGTGCAGGAACCACTGCACATTCTCCGAGGTCCATCCGTGCTCATGGGGGTCCTGCCCCTGCCCGGCAAGAGCCAGGGCCTTCTTGTGCTCCGCGTACGACTGCTTCACGATCCGCCGTGACGTCTCGGTCATCCGCTGCCACTCGCCCTCGCTGTAGGGCTGGAGAGGAGTGAGGCCCTCCCGGCGTCGCTGGTTGAAGTTCCGGCCGTCGACCAAGGCGCGGACTTCGGGCGCCAGAATGCCCAACTGGTCATCGGCACTGCGCAACATCTGCCGTTGCGCCTGCTCATGCATGCTGCGTATCCCGCTCATCCAGTAGGCCGCCAACCTGGCCCGTGTGAGTTCCCCGGCATCGCCATGGAAACCCTCAGCGTCCAGGGCCCGCACCAGGTAGCGCAGGGCGGTCAGATAGAGCGAGATGGTGTTGTTCTTGTCCAAGTCCCCGTGCGGGTGGACAAGATCCGACAGCCCGGTCAGCAGCGTGCGGACCAGCTGCGGGTTGAGTTCGCTCCCGACGAACCGGCGCGAAGCGGAGCCGTCACTGAAGACGCACTCGATACCCAGAGGGCTGTCGATCACACTTGCGGGCATCAGGCGTACTCCAACTCGTCGTCGAACTCTTCCGCCGCCTCACGCACGGCCGCTTCCTCGTCCAACAGGCCGTACTCACGGCCGACTTGGCTGTAGAGCTCCCGGAAGATTCGGGTGGTGTCGATGCGGTGCAGGTACTTTTCCGTGGTCAGAGCGCTGCTATGTCCAAGAAGGTCCCGCAGGATCAGCAAGGGCTCGGTCTTGCGCAGATACAAGGCCAGTCCGGCGTCGTCGTCGGCATCCCTCACCTGGCGGGCCGCCTGCTCGTAGTAGCCCCGAACCAGCCTGATCATGGTCGACATGGCCATGGAATGCCGTAGCCGGTGCGGGGCGACGTGCGGAAACCGCGGCTCGAAACGTTCCCGGATCCGGTTCGCCGTGCGCTTGAACACGCTCGGCCACGAGGTGAACGGGCGGCCGTTGCCCCAGACCGACAGGAGCATCGACCCGCCGTCCGGGCCGACCAGACGCCTCCGCTGTCCTGGCGTCATCAACTCCCACGGGACGCGCCTGCCGTTGATCCGTCCACCCCGCGCGTCGAACTCCGTCACCATCAGCGGGTCGCCCCAGCGGGCCGGAGGTCGCCAGGACGACCCGTAGACGGACATCTCCCTCTCCAGGTCGACGTAGCCGTGCAGTTCCGCGAGCGCGTCATAGTCAATCCACGACTCGCGGTACTTCGTTCCCTTGGTGACACCGGCCGGGACCGGAAACGACACCGGCAGAGACGACCGGCGCTCGGGCAACGGCGGGATCTCGCAGACCAGCAGATAGGTGAACTCCTGGCACCTCAACCCGTTGGACAGCACCGACCGCCCGACGGCGGCATTGCGGGCCAACTCCCGTCCCCTGTAGGCCGGGTCTGGTTCTCCGTCCCCCCGAAGGCCCGCCAGCCCCTTGAGGAACAGGTCCTGGAAGTCTTCCTCCAGGTACTTGATCGTGACGTGTTCCTTCGGCTGCCGACGGCGTGCCCGATTCACCGAGACCTCACGAAACTGGCCGTTGAAGTAGCCCGTGGCCTGCTTGTAGGTGAACGGTTCCGCGGTGGTGTACCCCTCGGCCATGGCCCATCGGTAGAACCCCGACAGGATGCCCATGCTCTGGTTCCAGGTTGACGCCGCAAAACGGCTGTCCATAGGGCCAGTTGCACGATGAACGGCGTACGCGCCGAGCACCGATTTCAGCCGGTCCCGGCTGTCGAACAGGGTCACGCCATGCTCAGCCGCGAACTCCATCCACTCCCGGACGGTGCGGACGTAGTACGGCCACGACTTCGGCGCCGGGCACCCATTCACGGGTAGCTCGCAGGCCCATCTGTTCACAACGGCTGCAGTTCTGGGTCCGCCAGGGTCCTCAAGAAGCAGGTCGTCATCGAAGAGGAGGGGCATCCCTTCCGGAATCGCTGGCTTGAACGCCAGGTCCCAGGATTCCCACGCATCGGAAGAATAGAACATCTGTTCCATGCAGTGACGCTATCTAAGAGACACATCGCACTGCAAGGCACAAACTCTCAGCTCACTGGTCACCCACGCTTCCAAAGCGACACTGCAAGAAAGCAGGAACAACCCAGCTCAGCACCCTCAACTGATGCAGCCGCGGCAGCGATTCCTCCAGGGCGCCCCCGGCGACCCGCCCTCGCGAAGCGGCGAAATCCGGCCAACGGCGGCCATCGGCCTGCTCCCCGCCGAGCAGCACATCCAGGCCGCCGCCGAGCGGGTCGCCGTCGATCAGCATGGTGCGCTGTCCGGAGCGGGCGGCGGTCACCGCGAGGGCGCAGGCCAGCGTCGAGGCCCCGGCGCCGCCGCGTCCGCCGATCACCCCGACGGTCAGGGCCGGGCGCCCCACGCCTTCGGCGGCGTCCGCGATCCGGTCGACGAGCCACGGCTCGGCGTCGGGCAGCCGCAGCACATGGTCCGCGCCGAGCTCGACCGCGGTCTGCCACACGCCCGGGTCGTCCTGGTCCCGGCCCACCAGGAGCACCCCGCGCCTGCGGGCCGATCCGAGCAGCCGGGGAGCGGCGTCGTCGCCGACCAGGATCAGGGGTGCGCTCTCCCAGCCGCCCTTGCGGTCGGGCACGCCGTGGCACACCTCGGGCTCGGTGCCGGCCGCCGCGCACAGCCGCAGCAGATCGTCGAGCAGTTCCTCGTCCTCGGTCACGATCAGCGGTCCGCCGCGCCGCCCATCCGTACCCGGCGGCCGATCGGAAGCCATGACTCCGTCCACGATTTCCGCCCCTCTCACTCGGATTCCTGCGTCCGCGCACTTCGCGAACTGGAATCACGGTGGAGGGAGACTCGAAATAATGTGGATCTTGATCGAAATCTGTGGACAACTATCCGCGTTGTGAATATCCCGTTCACCTATACCGGTGACTTCCGGAGCGCAGCGCAACCACTACACACAGTGACGAGTCTAGGGTGCGGGAGAGCGCGGGCGCGAGACGGAACGAGGGGGACGACGATCGGATCCAAGGGCCGAAAACGCATCCGGACATGCGACGACCCCCGCCGGGGGGGAGAGCGGGGGTCGTCCCCACGGCCGACTCGGGGGGGGAGGAGTCGGACCGGGTTAGCACGGTCGCGAACGATCCGTGACTTCCATGGTGTACCCGAGAGCCTTCTCAGGCAAACCCACGCGCCCCAGCTTACGCCGAATGGTGGGCGCCTATGCTCGGGCTCGTGGAAAACCACTCGTTGCCGCGAACCGCCGCCTTCTTCGACTTGGACAAGACAGTCATTGCCAAGTCGTCGACACTGACCTTCAGCAAGTCCTTCTATCAAGGAGGACTGATCAACCGCCGCGCCGTACTGCGGACTGCGTACGCGCAGTTCGTATTCCTCGCCGGTGGCGCCGACCACGATCAGATGGAGCGGATGCGCGAGTATCTGTCCGCCCTCTGCAAGGGCTGGAACGTCCAGCAGGTCAAGGAGATCGTCGCCGAGACCCTGCACGACCTGATCGACCCGATCATCTACGACGAGGCCGCCTCGCTCATCGAGGAGCACCACGCCGCCGGCCGCGACGTGGTCATCGTGTCGACGTCGGGCGCCGAGGTCGTCGAGCCGATCGGCGAACTGCTCGGCGCGGACCGGGTGGTGGCGACCAGAATGGTGGTCGGCGAGGACGGCTGCTTCACGGGGGACGTCGAGTACTACGCCTATGGTCCGACGAAGGCCGAGGCCGTCAAGGAGCTGGCCGAGTCCGAGGGATACGACCTGGCGCGCTGCTACGCCTACAGCGATTCGGCGACCGATGTCCCGATGCTGGAGTCGGTCGGCCACCCCCATGCCGTCAATCCGGACCGGGCGCTGCGCCGCGAAGCGACCGCCCGAGAATGGCCGGTTCTCGTCTTCAACAAGCCGGTCAGCCTCAAGCAACGGCTGCCCGCCATCAAGATGCCGCCCCGGTCGGCGCTGCTGGTCGCGGCGGCTGTAGGCGCGGCCGCGGCGACCGCCGGTCTCGTCTGGTACGCCAGCCGGCGGCGCGGCTGCGACTCTGCTTGAGGGACCGCGCAAACCTGCTCGAAGGGTGCTCCTGGAGAGCGCACATGCAAACAGACGTCCGTTTCACCCCTGTTTGAACCTAAAAGTAAAGAACTGTGGTCAGGGGTTTCGCTTCCCGCCGTACGGGAGTAGAAAGGACTCAACGGCCCGCGAGACCTGGGACATCCGAGAGGATCACCTTCTACGCAATAAAGGCCCCACGGACCGAGCATGAACATCGAGCACCCACGCGACGTCGACCCGTCGATTACGGGCCAGCCGCACCAGGTGAACGGGCAGAGAATCCCGGCCTGATGGGCAATATTCGAGGACGCTTGGTAACACGGTGGACATGCCAGCGGCGGTATCGGACATCGATACCGCCGCAACCCTTTTCCTGTACGCAATGTACGATTCCGGGCCCCGAACCACGGCGAACCGGGCGCGTGCCGCGCGCAGTCGGCCCAGGCCTCCGCCTACGCGGCGCCGCGCTGCAGCGCCTCGCACACCGCCGTCGACTCGCGCACACCCAGCTCGACCGCCTTGCCACAGTGGGCGATCCAGGCCGCCATGCCCTGCGGGGTCCCCGAGACGTAGCCGTCGAGCGCCGCCGCGTAGGCCGCCCGCCCCAGCTCCGCATGACCGACCTCGGCCGGGCAGATCGCCTTCGGGTCCAGGCCGCTGCCGATCAGCACGATCCGCTCGGCGGTGCGCGCGACGAGTCCGTTGTGCGAGGTGAAGGGCCTCAGTGCGAGGAGCTCTCCGTGCACGATGGCGGCGGTCACCAGGGCCGGGGCCGAGCCGCCCGCGATGATCAGCCGCGAGAGGCCTTCGAGGCGGCCCGCGACCTCGTCCGCGTCCGGCAGCGGGAGTTCGATGAGCGGCTCGTCGACCGCTTCGCCGCGCTGGCGTGGCCGGCCGACCGCGTCACCGGCGTCCGCGGCCGCGACCAGGTGCAGCCGGGCAAGCACCCGCAGGGGCGACTGCCGCCAGATGGACAGGAGTTGGCCCGCCTCGGCGGTCAGGCGCAGCGCGGCACCGACCGTGCGCGCCTCGGGCTCGCTGCCGAAGTCGGTACGCCGCCGCACCTCTTCGAGGGCCCAGTCCGCGCCGGACAGGGCGGCACTGCCGCGGGCCCCGCGCAGCGCCGCCTCCGAGGTGATCTCGTTGCTGCGGCGCCGCATCACACGGTGCCCGTAGACCCGGTCCACGGCCTTGCGCACGGAGTCCACGGCGTCCGGGACGCCCGGCAGCCCACCGAGGGCGACAAGAGGGTCAGCGGCGTTCGTACTCATAGGTAAGGAGGCTACGCGTCCGCAAGCCGCGCCCCACCTTCGAGTGGTCTTCTTCACTCGACATGCATACATAGCGCCACCGTGCAATTACCCTTGGTGAACATGAAGATCGCTTTCGTGGGGAAGGGCGGCAGCGGAAAAACCACGCTGTCCTCGCTCTTCATCCGTCACCTCACCGCCAACGAGGCCGCCGTCGTCGCGGTCGACGCCGACATCAACCAGCACCTCGGAGCCGCGCTCGGGCTCGACGAGGAGGAGGCCGCGGCCCTGCCCGCGATGGGCGCGCACCTGCCGCTCATCAAGGAGTACCTGCGCGGCACCAACCCGCGGATCGCCTCCACCGAGACGATGATCAAGACGACGCCGCCCGGCCACGGCTCCCGGCTGCTCAGGGTGCGCGAGGCGAACCCGGTCTACGAGGCGTGCGCGCGCCGGGTGGTGCTCGACGACGGGGACATCCGGCTGATGGCGACCGGCCCGTTCACCGAGTCCGACCTGGGCGTCGCCTGCTACCACTCGAAGGTCGGCGCGGTCGAGCTGTGCCTGAACCACCTGGTGGACGGCGTGGACGAGTACGTCGTCGTCGACATGACGGCGGGCTCGGACTCGTTCGCATCCGGCATGTTCACGCGCTTCGACATGACCTTCCTGGTGGCCGAGCCGACCCGGAAGGGCGTCTCGGTCTACCGCCAGTACAAGGAGTACGCCCGGGACTACGGGGTCGCGCTCAAGGTCGTCGGCAACAAGGTGCAGGGCCAGGACGACGTGGACTTCCTGCGTGCCGAGGTCGGCGACGACCTCCTGGTGACGATGGGCCACTCCGACTGGGTCCGCGCCATGGAGAAGGGCCGCCCTCCGCGCTTCGAGCTGCTTGAGGCCGACAACCGGCTCGCCCTGCAGACGCTGCAGAACGCGGCGGACGATTCGTACGGAAACCGGGATTGGGAGCGCTACACGCGGCAGATGGTGCACTTCCATCTGAAGAACGCGGAGAGCTGGGGCAATGCGAAGACCGGGGCCGACCTGGCCGCGCAGGTCGACCCCGACTTCGTACTGAGCGAGGGACTGATCACCGAGGTCAGCGAGCCTCAGCCTGCCTGACGGCGGGCTCGGGCGCCGCGGGCTTCAGCGGGGCGACCGGCTTCGCGGGGGCCGCGGGCTGGGCGGCCTCCAGGGCTGCCCAGCCGCCCTTGGGCGCCTCGCCGACCTTCAGCGCGCCGAACTTGGCGAGCACGGCCGGGTCCTGGGCGTCCAGCCAGTCGGCGAGCTGACGGAACGAGACGCAACGGACGTCGCGCTTCACGCACACCGTCCTGATGGTGTCCTCGATGGCGTGCATATAGGCGCCGCCGTTCCAGGACTCGAAGTGGTTGCCGATGATCAGCGGGGCGCGGTTGCCGTCGTAGGAGCGGGCGAAGGCCTGGAGGAGGCCGTCGCGCATCTGGTTGCCCCAGTACTCGTGCTGATCCGCGTCACCGGTCATGGCGTTGGACTGGTTCATGTAGAAGTTGTAGTCCATGGACAGCGTCTCGAAGCCGCGGCCCGGGACCGGCACCAGTTGCATCGACAGGTCCCAGACGCCGTTGTCGTTCTTCTTCGGCCACACCTGGTCGTTGACGGCGCTGGTGTCGTAGCGGAAGCCCATCTGGCCCGCGGCCGCGACGAAGTTCTTGCGTCCCTCCAGGCACGGGGTGCGGCCGCCGATGAGCTCCTTGTCGTAGTCGAACGGGAGCGGCGCCTCCGCCTTCATGCCGGAGTTTGTCTTCCAGTTCTTCACAAAGGACTTGGCTTGTGCGATCTCGCTCTTCCACTCGTCCACCGACCAGGTGCCGACACCGCCCTCGGGGCCACAGAAGTGGCCGTTGAAGTGGGTCCCGATCTCGTTGCCCTCCTGCCACGCGGCGCGCAGCTGGGCAATGGTGTCCTTGATGCCCTTGTCGTCATTGAACCCGATGTCCGAGAGGCCCGAGGCATGCTTGGGCGCGGTGTACAGGCTCGCCTTGGCCTCGGGGAGCAGGTACACGCCGCTCAGGAAGTACGTCATGGTCGCGTTGGACTCGTTGGCGACCTGGCGGAAGTGCGAGAAGAGCTTCTGGCTGTCCTCGCCGGCGCCGTCCCAGGAGAACACCACGAACTGGGGCGGCTGCTGCCCCGGTTTGAGCTTCTGGGCCTTGAGCAGGTGCGGCTGGAGCCCGGTATACGCGGTGGAGCCGTCCCCGATGAGATGGGGCGCGATATTGGGGGCGGCCGCGCCCTGCGGGCCGGCGTGCGCGCCCGGCCCGGCCGGGTCCGAGGAGCAGCCCGCGGCTCCGGCGGCCAGCGCCGTGGCGATGACACCGACAGCGATCCTCTTGGTGGCGTGCGTGGCGGCGATCATCCGCCCACCTCTTTCTTGCGGTTATGTGATTGACATGCCGTCACGGCGCCGCAAAAGTCGCACGCAACCCGAGGGGCGAAGGCGCGACAAGCCGATTGAAAAGATGATTATTCACCCTTAAGGGTGAATCATTGCCCCATTTACCCCAAATGAGAAGCGCAGCACTTTACTCTGCATTACGATTCGTTTACCGAGAGTTGAGAGTCCCCCCGCTGCACGCCGTGACCCACGGCCGCGACCCCACATTCCGCGACCGCGCTGCCCGGAGGAGACGGGAACATGCCTGCTTGCGTACCCCCTCGCGCCAAGACCCCAGCTCGCACGCCGCGCATCCGGCGACCGCACCAGGTGTCCCCCTCCGGGGACGGGTCGAGGCGCCGCTTCCGGATCAAGGGCGCCGATCTGTCGGCGTCCATCACCGTCTTCCTGCTCGCCGTCCCGATGTCGCTCGGTCTCGCCGTCGCCATCGACGCGCCCCTGGAGGCCGGCCTCATCGCGGCCGGGGCCGGAGGGATCGTCGCCGGGCTCCTCGGCGGCTCGCCCCTGCTCGTCAGCGGGCCGTCGGCCGGTCTGACCGTGGTGTCCGCCGAGCTGATCCAGACGTACGGCTGGCGCACCAGCTGCGCCATCACCGTGTGCGCGGGTCTGCTCCAAGTCGCCCTGGGTTCACTGAAGACGGCGCGCTCCGCCCTCGCGGTCAGCCCCGCCATCGTGCACGGCACCCTCGCCGGCATCGGCGCCGCCATCGCGCTCGCCCAGCTCCACATCGTCCTCGGCGGCTCCCCGCAGAGCTCGGCCGTGGACAACGCCCTTGCCCTGCCCGAGCAGTTGGCCCAGGTCGGCCCCGCGGCCCCGCTCATCGGCGCGCTGACCATCGCCGTACTCCTGCTGTGGCCGCGCGTTCCCGGGCCTGTCGGAAAAGCCCTGCGCCGAATCCCCGCCGCGCTCGCCTGCGTGGTGATCGCCACCGGTGTCGCCGCGCTCGCCGCGCCGCACATCGCCAGGGTCGCCCTGCCCTCCTGGGACGCGCACGTGCTGCCCGAGCTGCCGCAAGGGCCGGTGCTCGGGCTCGCCACCGCCGTGCTCACCGTGACGCTGGTCGCCAGCCTGGAGTCGCTGCTCTCCGCGGTCGCGGTGAACCGCCTCGCGTCCGAACGGCCGGGCACCACGGCCCCGCCGCGCGCCGACCTCGACCGCGAGCTGCGCGGCCAGGGCATCGCCAACGCCGTCTCCGGGCTTCTCGGCGGCATGCCCGTTTCGGGCGGCGCGGTGCGCGGCAGCGCCAACGTCCGGGCGGGCGCGACCGGCCGCGCCTCGACCGTGCTGCACGGCGTGTGGGTGCTGCTCGCGGCCGGGCTGCTCGTGTCCGTACTGGAGTGGATCCCGCTGGCCGCGCTGGCCGCCCTGGTCATGATGGTCGGCATCCAGATGGTCAACTTCGCCCACATCCGCAACGTCCACAAGCACCGAGAATTCCTGGTTTACGTGGCTTCCGTCGGCGGAGTGCTCGTCCTGGGCGTGCTGCAAGGAGTGGTCCTGGGGATTGCGGTGGCCGTGGCCGTCGCGCTGCACCGGCTCGCCCGTACCCGGATCACCGCCCAGGAGGAGGACGACGGCACGTATCTGGTGTGTGCCCGCGGCCAGTTGACGTTCCTCGCCGTGCCCCGGCTGACCCGGGCGCTCGGCCACGTCCCCCAAGGAGCGGACACCATCGTGGAGTTGGACGGGTCGTTCATGGATCACGCCGCCTTCGAGGCGCTGCAGAGCTGGCAGGACGCGCACCACGCGCGCGGCGGCAGCGTACGCATCACCGGGCGCGCCGGCGGCAGGATCGCCGAGCCCGCTTCCACCGCGCACACGTGCTGCCGCCCCTGGACACCGTGGCGCAACCACCACTGTCACGAGCAGCCGCCACAGCACGCCCACGGGCACCAACTGGTCAGCGGGCTCAGCTCGTTCCAGCGCAACACCGCCCCCCTGGTGCGCGACGAGCTGGCCCGGCTCGCCCGCGAGGGCCAGCGGCCGCAGCAGCTCTTCATCACCTGCGCGGACTCACGCCTGGTCACCAGCATGATCACGTCCAGCGGTCCGGGCGATCTGTTCACCGTGCGCAACATCGGCAACCTGGTCCCGCCGCCGGGCGCGGAAGGCGCCGACGACTCGGTCGCCGCGGCCATCGAGTACGCCGTGGACATCCTCCAGGTCCAGTCGATCACCGTCTGCGGGCACTCCGGCTGCGGCGCGATGCAGGCGCTGCTCAACAGCAACCCCGAGGAGCCGATGACGCCGCTGCGCCGCTGGCTGCGGTACGGCAAGCCAAGCCTGGAGAGGATGACGAGCCGACGGCACTCCTGGGCCCGGATCGCCGGGCGGCTGCCCGCCGACGCGGTGGAACAGCTCTGTCTGACCAATGTCGTCCAGCAGTTGGACCATCTGCGGCAGCACGAATCGGTGGCCCGCGCGCTGGAGGCCGGCACGCTCGCCCTGCACGGCATGTACTTCCACGTGGGCGAGGCGCAGGCGTATCTGCTCGCTGCGGACGACCACGCGGAGGTCTTCGAGGGCGTCGGCGTCAACCTCCTGGAGGACACGCACGCCTGAAACCTGTCGCGCCTCGTCGAGAACGTACGGCCTCTCCTGACCGGCCTCCCCCGCCGCAGGAGAGGCCGTCCGCGTGCCGCGCCGATGACCAGCGAGGCCTACAGGTCTAAACCAATTCCCTGGAGACTCTTGTCACCCGGCCTTTGGCCTGATGAGCTATGGCCCGGGACACATAGGCACATAGGACGCCCTGGGAAAGGGAGATGTCGTGAGCAACGAAAGCCTGGCCAACCTGCTCAAGGAGGAGCGGCGGTTCGCGCCGCCCTCCGAGCTGGCCGCGAACGCCAACGTGACGGCGGAGGCGTACGAGTGGGCCGAGGCGGACAGGCTGGGCTTCTGGGCCGAGCAGGCCCGGCGCCTGACCTGGGCCACCGAGCCGACCGAGACCCTCGACTGGTCGAACCCGCCGTTCGCGAAGTGGTTCGCCGACGGCAAGCTGAACGTCGCGTACAACTGCGTCGACCGCCATGTCGAGGCCGGGCACGGCGACCGCGTCGCCATCCACTTCGAGGGCGAGCCCGGCGACAGCCGCTCCCTCACCTATGCCGAGCTCAAGGACGAGGTGTCAAGGGCCGCCAACGCCCTTACGGAGCTGGGAGTTCAGGCCGGCGACCGGGTCGCGGTGTATCTGCCGATGATCCCCGAGGCGGCCGTCGCGATGCTCGCCTGCGCCCGGGTCGGCGCCGCGCACTCCGTGGTCTTCGGCGGCTTCTCGGCCGACGCCGTCGCCTCCCGTATCCAGGACGCCGACGCCAAGCTCGTCATCACCGCCGACGGCGGCTACCGGCGCGGCAAGCCCTCCGCCCTCAAGCCCGCCATCGACGAGGCCGTCACCAAGTGCCCGCAGGTCGAGCATGTGCTGGTGGTACGCCGCACGGGCCAGGACACCGCGTTCACCGAGGGCCGCGATGTGTGGTGGGACGACATTGTCGCCCGCCAGTCCGTGGAGCACACGCCCACCGCCTTCGACGCCGAGCACCCTCTGTTCATCCTGTACACCTCGGGTACGACGGGTAAGCCCAAGGGCATCCTGCACACCTCCGGCGGCTACCTCACCCAGGCCGCGTACACCCACCACGCGGTCTTCGACCTGAAGCCGGAGAGCGACGTCTACTGGTGCACGGCCGACATCGGCTGGGTCACCGGGCACTCGTACATCGTCTACGGGCCGCTCGCCAACGGCGCGACCCAGGTCATGTACGAGGGCACCCCGGACACCCCGCACCAGGGGCGGTTCTGGGAGATCGTGCAGAAGTACGGCGTGACCATCCTCTACACCGCGCCGACCGCGATCCGTACGTTCATGAAGTGGGGCGACGACATCCCCGCCAAGTTCGACCTGAGCAGTCTGCGGGTCCTGGGTTCGGTCGGCGAGCCGATCAACCCCGAGGCGTGGATGTGGTACCGCAAGCACATCGGCGCCGACAAGTGCCCGATCGTGGACACCTGGTGGCAGACCGAGACCGGCGCGATGATGATCTCGCCGCTGCCCGGAGTCACCCACACCAAGCCGGGTTCGGCCCAGCGCGCACTGCCCGGCATCGCCGCGACCGTGGTCGACGACGAGGCCCACGAGGTTCCGAACGGCGGGGGCGGCTACCTCGTCCTGACCGAGCCGTGGCCCTCCATGCTGCGCACCATCTGGGGCGACGACCAGCGCTTCATCGATACGTACTGGTCGCGCTTCGAGGGCCGGTACTTCGCGGGCGACGGCGCCAAGAAGGACGACGACGGCGACATCTGGCTGCTCGGCCGCGTCGACGACGTCATGCTCGTCTCCGGCCACAACATCTCGACGACGGAGGTCGAGTCGGCCCTCGTCTCGCACCCCTCGGTCGCCGAGGCGGCCGTGGTCGGCGCCGCCGACGAGACGACCGGGCAGGCCATCGTGGCCTTCGTGATCCTGCGCGGCACCGCCGCCGAGACCGACGGCCTGGTCGAGGAGCTGCGGGCGCACGTCGGCTCGGCCCTCGGCCCGATCGCCAAGCCCAAGCGCGTCCTGCCGGTCGCGGAGCTGCCCAAGACCCGCTCGGGCAAGATCATGCGCCGGCTGCTCCGCGACGTCGCCGAGAACCGTGAGCTGGGCGATGTCACCACGCTGACCGACTCCTCCGTCATGTCGCTGATCCAGAACAAGCTGCCGAGCGCGGCCAGCGAGGACTGAGCGGCCAACCAGCGCTGAAGGGCCCGGCCGGGGAGGCGGCCGGGCCCTTTTCGCGCGCCTTGTGGCTGGTATGCCCCTAAAGTGATGATCACCGGATTCACCCCGCCGCATGCACCACTCCATAAAGTTAGGTAAAGTAAGGAAAGCGTCAATGACGCGACAAGAAGGTCAGGTGCGCCGGGAAGTCTGGTCGGCAACGTGCTCAGTCATGCCCGCCGAACCGACCGGAGGTCGCCCTCGTGGCCATACCCACCCCCAGCAAGCGCAAGTTCCTCGGCCGCCTCTCACTGCCCGAGCGCAACTTCGTCGCGGAGGCGCTGCGCGCCGAGACCGTCGGCGGCGTCCTGTTGCTCGTGGCCGCGATCGCCGCGCTGATCTGGGCGAACACGCTGGGTTCGAGTTACGAGTCGGTCCGAGGTTTCCATCTGGGAATCGGCGCCCTGGGGCTCGACCTCTCGATACAGCACTGGGCGGCCGACGGCCTGCTCGCCATCTTCTTCTTTGTCGCCGGTATCGAGCTCAAACGTGAACTCGTCGCCGGAGAACTGCGCGACCCCAAGGCAGCCGCCCTGCCCGTGATCGCGGCCGTCTGCGGCATGGCCGTCCCCGCGCTCGTCTACGCACTGGTCAACATTTCCGGCAACGGATCCCTTGACGGCTGGGCCGTACCGACCGCTACGGACATCGCGTTCGCCCTGGCCGTGCTCGCGGTCATCGGCACCTCGCTGCCCTCCGCGCTCCGTGCCTTCCTGCTCACGCTCGCCGTCGTCGACGACCTCTTCGCGATCCTGATCATCGCGGTCTTCTTCACCAACAGCATCAACTTCGCGGCCCTGGGCGGCGCCGTGGTCGGGCTCGGCGTCTTCTGGCTGCTGCTCAGGAAGGGCGTGCGGGGCTGGTACGTCTACATCCCGCTCGCGCTCGTCATCTGGGGGCTGATGTACAACAGCGGCGTCCACGCCACCATCGCCGGCGTCGCGATGGGCCTGATGCTCCGCTGCCACCGCACCGAGGGCGAGGAGCACTCCCCCGGCGAGCACATCGAGCACCTGATGCGGCCGGTTTCGGCCGGGCTCGCGGTACCGCTCTTCGCGCTGTTCTCGGCCGGTGTGGGCATCAGCGGCGGCACCCTGGCCGACGTCTTCACCCGGCCCGAGACGCTCGGTGTCGTGCTCGGCCTGGTCGTCGGCAAGGCCCTCGGCATCTTCGGCGGCACCTGGCTGGCCGCCCGGTTCACCAAGGCCGAGCTCAACGACGACCTGGCCTGGGCCGACGTCTTCGCCGTCGCCTCGCTCGCCGGCATCGGCTTCACCGTCTCGCTGCTCATCGGCGAACTCGCCTTCGCCGACCAGGGCCGGCTGACCGACGAGGTCAAGGCGGCCGTCCTCGTGGGCTCCCTGATAGCCGCGGTCCTCGCCTCCGTCCTGCTCAAGATGCGGGTACGCAAGTACAAGGCGCTCGTCGAGGACGAGGAGCGGGACGACGACCAGGACGGCATCCCCGACATGTACGAACTGGACAAGCCGGAGTACCACCTGAGGATGGCCACGATCTACGAGAACAAGGCGGCCGAGCACCGCAGGCTGGCACAACTGGCGGGGGCGGGGCGCGACGACGGCGACAGTCCGGCATGATCTGACAACGGGCCTGTTGGACCTGTTGGACCTGTACGACCCGTCGGTATCCGAGAAGAGATGAGGGAGTCAGCGATGAGCGACCCCAGCCACAACGCCGGCAGCGCCGAGCGCAGCCTCGGCCAGCTGGTCGCCTCCGCGACCGCCGAGATGTCCGCGCTGGTGCACGACGAGATCGCGCTGGCCAAGGCCGAGCTGCGCCAGGACGTCAAGCGCGGGGCGATCGGCGGCATCGCCATCAGCACGGCCGGTGTGCTCGCGCTGTTCTCGCTGCCGGTGCTGAGCTTCGCGGCGGCGTACGGCATCCACAACCTGGGGCTGGGGCTGGCCTGGTCGTTCCTCATCGTCGGCGGGGCGTTCCTGGTGCTCGCGGCGCTGCTCGGGGCGCTCGCCATCGCCAAGTTCAAGAAGGTCAAGCCGCCGGAGAAGTCCATCGCCTCGGCCAAGCAGACGGCCGCGACGCTGCAGGGCGTGAAGCCGCACCCGCGCCCGGCGGCTGTCCAGGACGCGGTCACGGAGACGCCCGCCTCTGTGGCACGCTCGTCTGCATGACCGCACCCGATCCCGGTACCGGAAGCCCTGGCGGCACCGGCAGCCCCGTCCGTATCGATGGTCCCTGGACCCATAGGGACGTGGCAGCCAATGGTGCGCGCTTCCATATCGCCGAACTCGGCGACGGGCCACTGGTGTTGTTGCTCCATGGCTTTCCGCAGTTCTGGTGGACCTGGCGCCATCAGCTGACCGCGCTGGCCGACGCCGGTTTCCGCGCGGTCGCGATGGACCTGCGCGGGGTCGGCGGCAGCGACCGCACCCCGCGCGGCTACGACCCGGCCAACCTCGCCCTTGACATCACCGGCGTCGTACGGTCCCTGGGCGAGCCGGACGCGGCCCTGGTCGGGCACGACCTGGGCGGCTATCTGGCATGGACGGCGGCCGTGATGCGGCCCAAGCTGGTGCGCCGGCTCGTGGTGTCGTCGATGCCGCATCCGCGCCGCTGGCGCTCGGCGATGCTCGCCGACCTCAAGCAGACCTCGGCCGGGTCCTACGTCTGGGGGTTCCAGCGCCCCTGGCTGCCGGAGCGTCAACTGGTCGCGGACGACGCCGCCTTGGTCGGCCGCCTCGTACGGGACTGGTCGGGCCCGCGTCAGCCCGAGGACGAGGCCGTGGAGACCTACCGGCGCGCCATGTGCATCCCGTCCACGGCGCACTGCTCCATCGAGCCGTACCGCTGGATGGTGCGGTCGATGGCGCGGCCCGACGGCATCCAGTTCAACCGGAGGATGAAGCGGCCCGTCCGCGTCCCCACCCTCCACCTGCACGGCTCGCTGGACCCGGTGATGCGGACCCGCAGTGCGGCCGGCTCGGGCGAGTACGTCGAAGCGCCCTACCGCTGGCGGCTGTTCGACGGTCTGGGCCACTTCCCGCACGAGGAGGACCCGGTCGCGTTCTCGACCGAACTGGTCAACTGGCTGAGGGATCCGGAACCGGACCGCTGAGTTCCGATGGCCGCAGGGGAACTGCTGTCCGACGAACGGCCAAATGCCCGGCGCATAGGCCAATTGGCCCCCTCTGGCGCGGTTACCGACCATGGGCCCCGGGCACACGTCGGGGTATGGGCTGGACGCACGACTACGGTGACGCAGCACGCAACCGCCGAACGGCCGCAGGGCCGGTCTCCTACGAGAGGGGCGGCCCGCAGGGGCAGGGGCTGGAACACCCCTCCTCCGATTCCCGGGAGGTGGGCATTCCGCGCATCCTGCGCCGCCGGGCCCGCTGGGTCTCGGCCCGGCTGCGGCATACGCGAACCTAGTCGGCCCTGAGGTAGCCGAGTCCCGGGTGGGCGCTTCGGTAGCCGTCCAGGAGCCTTCGGGCGACCTGGACGGAGTCGACCAGTGGGTGCAGGGCGAAGGCCTTCACCGCCGCCCGCACCGACCCGCTCGCGGCCGCCTCCAGGACGCACCGCTCGACCGCCTTCACCGCGCCGACCAGGCCCGCCTCGTGGCCCGTCAGCTGTGTCACGGGCAGCGGGCGGGGGCCCGCCGCGTCGATCCGGCAGGGAATCTCGATGACGGCCCGCTCGTCGAGCGCGCGCAGGGACGTTCCATTGCGCACGTTCAGGATGAGCGTCGCCGCCTCGTCCCTCGCGATGGCCCGCATCAGGGCGAGCGCCACGGTCTCGTACCCGCCTGACTCCAGGTCGTCGGCCGCACGCTCGCCGGCCCCCGACACGTCCCGGTTCTCGGACATGTACGTGGCCTCGCGCTCGGCCCGGGTGCGGTCCCAGGCCGCCCACACCGACGCGTCGGGCACGGTCTCCGCCGTGGCGTAGAAACGTGCCTGCTGGTCCTTGAGAAAGGCGCCGCGGGTCTGCTCGGCCTGCTGGTAGGCGGTCACCGCCTCGCGGTTGAAGTAGTAGTAGTGCAGGTACTCGTTCGGCACGGAGCCCAGCGAGCGCAGCCAGTCGGCGCCGAACAGCTTGCCCTCCTCGAAGGAGGTGAGCAGCTCGTCGCCCTGCTCGAACAGGCGCGGCAGGACGTTCTTGTCGCCCTCGTACAGGCCGTGCAGCCAGCCCAGGTGGTTGAGGCCCGCGTAGTCCAGGCGCACCGCGTCCGGGTCGGCGCCGATCGTGCGGGCGACCCGGCGGGCCAGACCCACCGGCGAGTCGCAGATGCCGATGACGCGCTCGCCGAGGTGCTCGGCCATCGCCTCGGTGACCAGGCCGGCCGGATTGGTGAAGTTGATGACCCAGGCGTCGGGGGCGACCGCCCTGACCCGCCGGGCGATCTCGACGGCGACCGGCACGGTGCGCAGCCCGTAGGCGATGCCGCCCGCGCCGACCGTCTCCTGACCGAGGACGCCCTCGGCGAGCGCGATCCGCTCGTCGGCGGCCCGGCCCTCCAGACCGCCGACGCGGATCGCCGAGAACACGAAGTCCGCGCCGCGCAGCGCCTCGTCGAGGTCGGTGGTGGTGCGCACCCGGGGGGCGTCCTCGATCCCGTACGCCCGGTCGGCGAGGACCCGGCCGATGGCGTGCAGCCGGGCCGCGTCCAGGTCGTACAGGACCACCTCGGTGACGCGCCCGGGCGCGTGGTCGCGCAGGAGGGCGCCGTACACGAGGGGGACGCGGAAGCCGCCGCCGCCGAGGATCGTCAGTCGCATCGGAGCCTTCTCGTCAGGGGGTCATAGGGCGCACTGCTGGCTGTCGACCTGCTGACTGGCCGTGCGGCCCTGCTGGATGTCGGCCTGGATCTCGTCGGCGGTCAGCGCGTATCCGGTGTCCGGGTCGTCGAGGGACTTCGCGAAGACCACCCCGTACACCTTGCCCTCGGTGGTCAGGAGCGGGCCGCCGGAGTTGCCGGGGCGGACCGTGGTGAACAGCGAGTAGACATCGCGGCGGACCGTGCCGCGGTGGTAGATGTCCGGCCCGTTCGCGCTGATCCGGCCTCGGATGCGGGCGGAGCGGACGTCGTAGGGATGGTCCTCGGGGAAGCCCGCGACGATCGCGCTGTTGCCGCTGCGGGCGTCGGTCGAGGTGAACTGGAGCGGGGGCGCCTTCAGGTCCGGCACGTCCAGGACCGCGATGTCGCGGCGCCAGTCGTAGAGCACGACCTTCGCGTCGTACGTACGCCCCTGACCGCCTATCTGGATGGTCGGCTCGTCCACGCCGCCCACCACGTGCGCGTTGGTCATGACGCGCCGGTCGGCGAACACGAAGCCGGTGCCTTCGAGGCGCTTTCCGCAGCTCGGGGCCATGCCGACTACCTTGACGATGGACTTCTGGGCAGCGGCCGCGACCGGACTGCCGGCCAGCTTCGGGTCCGGCGCCTGGACCTCGGTGATCGACTCGTTCGAGAACGGCGTGAAGACCTGCGGGAAGCCGTTCTGCGCGAGGACCGAGGAGAAGTCGCTGAACCAGGTCGACGCCTGTGGGGGCATCACATTGGAGACCCCGAGCAGAATCTTGGAGTTGCGGACCTCCTTGCCCAGCGTCGGCAGGGCGGTCCCCGCGAGCGCGGAGCCGATCAGCCACGCGACGAGCAGCATGGCCACGACGTTGACCAGGGCCCCGCCGGTGGCATCCAGGGCTCTCGCGGGCGACCAGGTGATGTACCGGCGCAGCTTGTTGCCGAGGTGGGTGGTGAAGGCCTGGCCCACGGAGGCGCAGACGATCACGATGACGACCGCGACCACGGCCGCTGTCGTCGAGACCTGGGACTCGTTGGTCAGCTGGTCCCAGATGACCGGGAGCAGGTACACGGCGATGAGGCCACCGCCGAGGAACCCGATCACCGACAGGATGCCGACGACGAAGCCCTGGCGGTAGCCGACGATCGCGAACCACACGGCGGCGACCAGCAACAGGATGTCCAGCACGTTCACGGGCCCCAGCCTGTCACGCGTGCCAGTCGAGCGGCACCCGCTTGGCTCGGTCCCACGGGCGCTCCCAGCCCGCGTAGTGCACGATCCGGTCGATCACCCCGGCCGTGAAGCCCCACACCAGCGCCGATTCGACCAGGAATGCCGGGCCTGCGTGGCCACGTGGGTGGACGGCGGTCGCCCGGTTGGCCGGGTCCGTGAGATCCGCCACGGGCACGGTGAAGACGCGGGCCGTCTCGCCGCTGTCGACGGCCCGCACCGGCGTCGGCTCGCGCCACCAGCCGAGCACGGGCGTCACGACGAAGCCGCTGACCGGGATGTAGAGCCGGGGCAGGACGCCGAAGATCTGGACGCCGGCCGGGTCCAGCCCGGTCTCCTCCTCGGCCTCGCGCAGCGCGGCCCGCAGCGGCCCTGTGGTGGCCGGGTCGCCGTCCTCCGGGTCGAGGGCGCCGCCCGGGAAGGAGGGCTGGCCGCCGTGCGACCGGAGCTGGCTCGCCCGCTCCATGAGGAGCAACTCGGGACCTCGCGGGCCCTCGCCGAAGAGGACGAGGACGGCGGACTGGCGCCCGTCGCCGCTCTCCGGCGGCAGGAACCGGCTCATCTGCTCGGGCTCGACGGCCTCGGCCGCCCGCACGACCGGCCCCAGCCAGTCGGGCAGACCCTCGCTGCTCACGGTGAGCCCGTTGGGGCTGGGGCGGGCGTGCGGCTCGGCGCCGGGGCCCGGGGGGCCACCGGCCGCGCGGCCGGTGGTGGCGCGGCCCAGGGTCGTGTCGCCGACGGCTCGGGCCCTGGCTGCGTCCTTGGCGGGGTCTGCGGTGGGGCCGCCAGTGGGGTCGCCTGTCCCGCGCGGGGTGCCGGGCCCGGCCGGGTCGTCTGCGCCGTTCACGGAATGGGCGTGGCCGGGCCCGCCGATACGGCCGCTCAGGCCGCTGCTGCGGCCGCGGTCGGTGTCCACACGGCCGACCGGGCCGCCGGTGCGGCCCAGACCGCCGGTCGCGCTCAGATCACCGTCGTACGTCTCGCTCGTGTGCGTCATCTGCACCCCCGTCATTCACCGTCCACAACGCCTGTGACGGTCGCTTTCGTTCCGGCCGGCTCCAGCGTCCGTCTTCCGGGTGACGTCAGCCGGCTCCCAGCGGCGGCGCGGGCAGCCCCGGATAGTCCGGCGGCGGGCTCAGCCGCTGGCCCGGCAGGCCGCCCTTCTCGTACTTGAGGAGCTTCTGCGCCTTCTCGGGGTCGGTCTCGCCCTCACCGTACGACGGGCAGAGCGGGGCGATCGGGCAGGCGCCGCAGGCGGGCTTGCGGGCGTGGCAGATGCGGCGGCCGTGGAAGACGACCCGGTGCGAGAGCATCGTCCACTCGCTCTTGGGGAAGATCGCGCAGATCTCCGCCTCGACCTTCTCCGGGTCCTCCTGCTCGGTCCATTTGAACCGGCGCACCAGCCTGCCGAAGTGGGTGTCGACGGTGATCCCCGGCACCCCAAATGCATTGCCAAGCACGACATTCGCGGTCTTGCGCCCGACGCCGGGCAGCTTGACCAGATCCTCCAGGCGGCCCGGAACCTCGCCGCCGAACTCGTCCCTGAGGGCAGTGGCGAGCCCCATGATCGACTTGGTCTTGGCCCGGAAGAACCCGGTGGGCCGGATGATCGCCTCGACCTCCTCGGGGTTCGCCGCGGCGAGGTCCTCGGGCGTCGGGTACGCGGCGAACAGGCCCGGAGTCGTCTGGTTGACCCGGAGGTCGGTGGTCTGCGCCGACAGGACCGTCGCGACGAGCAGCTCGAAGGGGTTGCGGAAGTCCAGTTCGGGATGGGCGTACGGATAGACCTCGGCGAGCTCGCGATTGATCCGGCGGGCCCGGCGGACCATCGCGAGATGGGACTCGGGCTTGGCCCCGCCGGACCGGCCGCCGGCGGCGCCCGTGCCGGTGGCCTTGGGGGCGCTCTTGGCGGTGCTCTTGGCGGTGCTCTTGGCGGTGCTCTTGGCTGCGGCCGCACGCTTGGCCTTCGACGCGGCTTTCGCCTGGGGGCCGCCCGGGGAGGCAGCCTCCTTAGGAGGCGCCGCGTCGGCAGAGGTGACCTTGGCGGCCGTCACCTCGTCGGCCGCCTTCTTGGCAGCGGTCTTCTTGGCGGCGGGCTTGACCATGGCGGGCTCCTCGACTGCGGGCTTCACTCGGGCGGCCTTCCCAGCCGGTTCGGCCACGCTTTCGACCCGCTTGCCGACCCGGGCCGACGAGGCGGCTCCGGTGGCCCTCGCGGCCCTCTTCGCGGGGTCTTTCGCCTTGGACGCGGGCTGTTCGCCCACAGCGGAATCGTTCTCTGCGGACACTCTTCCAGCCCCCCTGGCCTGCGCTCTCACCGGCGAATTGGACACCCGGCCAGCCTAAAGCCCGGCACCGACATCCGCCCCGGCCACCGCGAATCACGGCCCCAATCGGCCCCCTGACTCACGGTCCGGCACTCCAGTACGTCATCCTTGTGATTGATCGCACTGTTTAGACCGTCCGGCAAAATGGGGAGCAGGCTCCCCTGATACCGGTCGACAAGGAGAGATTCGTGGACGACGTTCTGCGGCGCGCCCCGCTCTTCGCGGCGCTCGATGACGAGCAGGCCGCGGAGCTCCGCGCCTCGATGAGTGAGGTGACGCTCGCCCGTGGCGACGCCCTCTTCCACGAGGGCGACCCCGGCGACCGCCTGTACGTGGTCACCGAGGGCAAGGTGAAGCTGCACCGCACCTCACCCGACGGCCGGGAGAACATGCTGGCGGTCCTCGGCCCCGGCGAGCTCATCGGCGAGCTGTCCCTCTTCGACCCGGGCCCGCGCACCGCCACCGCGACCGCGCTGACCGAGGTCAAGCTGCTGGGCCTGGGCCACGGCGACCTTCAGCCCTGGCTGAACGCCCGCCCGGAGGTGGCTACGGCCCTGCTCCGCGCCGTCGCCCGCCGACTGCGCAAGACCAACGACCAGATGTCCGACCTGGTCTTCTCCGACGTGCCGGGCCGTGTCGCCCGCGCGCTCCTCGACCTGTCGCGCCGCTTCGGCGTGCAGTCCGAGGAGGGCATCCACGTCGTCCACGACCTCACTCAGGAAGAGCTGGCCCAGCTGGTCGGCGCCTCCCGCGAGACGGTCAACAAGGCGCTCGCCGACTTCGCCCAGCGCGGCTGGCTGCGCCTGGAGGCCCGCGCGGTCATCCTGCTGGACGTCGAGCGCCTGGCGAAGCGCTCGCGCTGAGCACCATCGTCCGCGGCCGCGTCCTTGGCGGCCTCGTCGCTTCGTACGCCTGAGGGGCCGGTCTCGCCCGAGACCGGCCCCTTTCGCGTGGGCGGACTCTCGGGGTGGACCGGCCTTCGCGTGGACCAGCTTCCTCATGGGCGCGCATGGGCGCGACCACGCAGACACGAACGCGCAGGCGGGATGGACGAGCAGCCCGGCTGTCAGTGGCCCGGTCTACTCTGCGCGTAACTGCTGTGCTCCGCGCGGACGATCGCGGCGCGGCGAACGCAAGGACACAGGGGCGCAAAGACGCAAGAACACAAGGTCACAGCGGCACATGGCCGGACGGACGGGTGCGACGGATTGGACAGCTTGCACGCATACATCGAGCGCGAGGGGTCGCTCGCCCTTGTGCAGCCGGAATTCCGGGCCGTCGTCGCCGCCCTGCGCGACCAGGTGGCCCACCGGTTCGGCGAGCGGCTGCACAGCGCGTACCTGTACGGGTCCGTGCCACGCGGCACGGCGCGGGCAGGCCGGTCCGACCTGGACGTGCTGCTCGCGCTGCACAAGCACCCGACGGGCGCCGACCGGGCCGAGGCTCGGAACCTCCAGGCCGAACTGGACGCCGGGTTCGACGTGATCGACGGGGCCGGGATCCTGCTGTTCGGCCGGGACGTGCTGCTGAGCGAGCTCGAGCGGTACGACCTCGGCTGGTTCGTGGCCTGTCTGTGCACCCCGCTACTCGGGGACGACCTCGCCGAACACCTGCCGCGCTACCGGCCCACCTCGCTGCTCGCCCGCGAGACCAACGGCGACCTCGGCGACGCCTTGCCCCGCTGGCGCCGACAAGCCGCAGAAGCCACCGGGGCCGCAGCAGCCACAGAGGCCACGAAGGCCGCCGACGACGCGGCGCTCCGGTCGCTGGTGCGCGGCGCCTCGCGCAAGCTGGTGCGGACCGCGTTCACGCTGGTCATGCCGCAGTACGGCGGCTGGACCAGCGATCTGGCGGAGCAGGCGGAGATCTTCGGGCGCTACTACCCGGAGCGTGCCGAGCAGTTGAGAAAAATTGCCGTACTGGCCGGGAACCCGGTCGCGGACCGGAACGTTCTCGATATGTACACCGAAAATCTCGGACCGTGGCTCGCCGCCGAATACCTCACGGTCCATGGCGCCAAGGCGCCGCGCCCGCAGGAGAGTTGAGCACCGCCTCACCCAACTCTCCTCTGCAGAGCGCCGGTTCACACCACCCCGCTGAACCAGCATTCACCTGACGCCGCATCAAATAAGGCCGTGCTCGCGCAGATACTCGAGCTGTGCGCGCACCGAGAGCTCGGCGGCCGGCCACAGCGACCGGTCGACGTCCGAGTAGACCAGGGCCACCACGTCCGCCGCCGTGAGGTGGCCGTTCTCCACCGCCGTCTCCACCTGGGCCAGCCGGTGGGCCCGGTGGGCCAGATAGAACTCGACGGCACCCTGCGCGTCGTCGAGCACCGGGCCATGACCCGGCAGCACGGTGTGCACACCGTCATCAACAGTCAGCGAACGCAGCCTGCGAAGGGAGTCGAGATAGTCGCCCAGGCGGCCGTCGGGATGGGCCACGACGGTCGTGCCGCGCCCGAGGACCGTGTCGCCCGTCAGGACGGCCCGGTCGGCGGGCAGATGGAAGCAGAGCGAGTCGGCGGTGTGGCCGGGGGTGGGCACCACCCTCATCTCCAGGCCGCCGGTGGTGATGACATCGCCAGCAGCGAGGCCCTCGTCCCCCAGGCGCAGGGCCGGGTCCAGGGCGCGCACGGGGGTACGGGTCAGCTCCGCGAAGCGGGCCGCGCCCTCGGCATGGTCGGGGTGCCCATGGGTCAGCAGGGTCAGCGCGACCTGCTTGCCCGCCTTCTCGGCCGTGGCGATGACGTGGTTGAGGTGCGCGTCGTCGAGCGGCCCGGGGTCGATGACGACGGCCAGGTCGGAGTCGGGCTCGGCGACGATCCAGGTGTTGGTGCCGTCCAGGGTCATCGCGGAGGGGTTGGGCGCGAGGACGTTGGTCGCGCGGTCGGTCGCAGAGCCCGAAAGGACCCCGCCGCGCGGCTGCCCGGGAAGAGCGGCGGCATCACTCATACGGCACCTCCAGGGGTGGCGGAGTCGGTGGTCACCTGGGCAAGCCTCGCGGAACGGGGCAGTGCCTGGCGACCGCGCCTCGCGAGGCCGTCCCGCGCAAGGTCGACAGGGGTGGCGGCGATGGGGGTGGCAACGGCACGGGTCATGAGGGGCGGCCCCCGGCCGGGATGTGCTTGGTGAACTCGTCGTGGCCCGGCCAGCTCAGGACGAGTTCCCCGGTGTCGGTCAAGCGGGCCCGGGCCAGGACCGGGGTCAGATCGCGCTCGGCGGCGCCCACGAGGGCTTCGGCGGCTGTGGCATACGGAAGGAGGTCACGCAGGGTGGAAATGGTCGGCGGCATCATCAGGAGCTCGCCCTTGTCGTAGCCGGCGGCGGCTTCGGCGGGGCGGATCCAGACGGTGCGGTCGGCCTCGGTGGAGGCGTTCCGGGTGACCTGGCCTTCGGGGAGCGCGGCGACGAAGAACCAGGTGTCGTACCGCCTGGGCTCGAACTCGGGGGTGATCCAGCGCGCCCAGGCGCCGAGCAGATCGGAGCGGAGCACGAGGCCGCGCCGCTCCAGGAACTCGGCGAAGCTGAGGTCGCGGGTCACCAGGGCCTGACGGTCGGCCTCCCAGTCGTCGCCGGTGGTGTCGCCGACGACGGTGGTGGCGTCGGGGCCCGCGAGGAGGACGCCCGCCTCCTCGTAGGTCTCGCGGACGGCGGCGCAGACGATGGCCTGGGCGGAGGCAGGATCGGTGCCGAGGCGTTCGGCCCAGGACTCGCGGGCCGGTCCTGCCCAGCCGAGCTCGGCGTCCTCGGCGTCGCGAGGGTCCACGCCGCCGCCCGGGTACGCGTACGCGCCTCCGGCGAAGGCCATGGAGGCGCGTCTGCGCAGCATGTGTACGGCGGGGCCGGTGTCCGTGCCGGCCGCCCCGTCCCGGAGCAGCATCACGGTGGCGGCCCGCCGCGGCTCGACCGCGGTGAGCTCGCCTGCGGCGAGGGCGCGGATGCGGTCCGGCCACTCCGGCGGGTACCACTGACCATTGGGCATGGGCGGATGCTACGGGGTGGCGTGCGGATGTTCGAGGGGGTGCGTGTAGGTGACATCCCTTTGACACGCATGACAGGCATGACATGCACGGGCGTGCCCAGGGGGCACCCCTGATCCAGCAGCGGTCGGCTACCGACCGTCACTGATCAGCTGTCACTGGCAGCCGCTGGTCGGCCGTCACCGGCTGCCAAAAAGTGGCATGGCTGCCATCCGGCGAAGGGCCGGCCCCATGGGGGTCGGCCCTCGACGAGAGGAGATCAGCCGAGAGGAGATCGGCCGACGAAAAAGACGAAAAAGGGGGCAGGTCAGGCCGCGACGAGCTCCACCTGGATCTCGACCTCGACCGGGGCGTCCAGGGGCAGTACCGCTACGCCCACCGCGCTGCGGGCGTGGACGCCCTTGTCTCCCAGGACGGCGCCGAGGAGTTCGCTGGCGCCGTTGATGACACCGGGCTGGCCGGTGAAGTCGGGGGCGGAGGCCACGAAGCCGACGACCTTCACGACGCGCGCGATGCGGTCCAGGTCGCCCGCGACGGACTTGACCGCGGCCAGCGCGTTCAGGGCACAGGTGGCGGCCAGCTGCTTGGCCTCCTCCGGGGTGACCTCGCCGCCGACCTTGCCGGTGACGGGCAGCTTGCCCTCCACCATGGGGAGCTGGCCGGCGGTGTACACGTACACCCCGGACTGCACGGCGGGCTGGTACGCGGCGAGCGGCGGGACGACCGACGGGAGGGTCAGGCCCAGTTCGGCCAGCTTGGCTTCTACGGCGCTCATGCCTGCTTCTCCCGCTTCAGGTAGGCCACCAGCTGCTCGGGGTTGTTCGGCCCGGGGACGACCTGGACCAGCTCCCAGCCGTCCTCGCCCCAGGTGTCCAGAATCTGCTTGGTCGCGTGCACGAGAAGGGGCACGGTCGCGTATTCCCACTTGGTCATGGGCCCGACTGTAGCCGTTGCCCGCCGCCCTCTCTCGCGGGCGCCTTACGCGGACCACATGCGTGAGCCGCGGGCGGACTGGTTAGGCTCGACGATGTGAGCAGGCTCCAGGTCGTCAGCGGCAAGGGCGGTACCGGCAAGACCACGGTCGCCGCAGCACTCGCGCTCGCCCTCGCGACGGAGGGCAGGCGCACGCTCCTCGTCGAGGTCGAGGGCAGACAGGGCATCGCGCAGCTCTTCGAAACGGAAGCCTTTCCGTACGAGGAGCGCAAGATCGCCGTCGCGCCCGGTGGCGGGGAGGTGTACGCGCTGGCCATCGACGCGGAACGGGCGCTCCTCGACTACCTCCAGATGTTCTACAAGCTGGGCGGCGCGGGGCGGGCGCTGAAGAAACTCGGCGCGATCGACTTCGCGACGACCATAGCGCCGGGGGTACGTGACGTACTCCTGACCGGCAAGGCCTGCGAGGCGGTGCGGCGGAAGAACAAGCAGGGGGGGTACGCGTACGACTACGTCGTGATGGACGCGCCGCCGACCGGGCGCATCACGCGCTTCCTGAACGTGAACGACGAGGTGGCCGGGCTCGCCAAGATCGGCCCGATACACAATCAGGCACAGGCCGTCATGCGGGTCCTCAAGTCACCTGAAACGGCGGTGCACTTGGTCACACTGCTGGAGGAGATGCCCGTACAGGAGACGGCCGACGGTATCGCCGAGCTGCGGGGCGCCGAGCTGCCGGCGGGCAAGATCATCGTGAACATGGTCCGGCCGCACGTCCTGGACGAGGCGGCGGTGCGCGGGGTCACCGGCGACCGGCGCAAGGAGGTCGCCAAGACGCTGACGCGGGCCGGGGTCACCGGTTCGGCGAAGCTGGTGACGCCACTCCTTGAGCAGGCCGCCGAGCATGCCGAGCGGGTGGAGCTGGAGCGTGAACAGCGGGCGGTGCTCGGCCAGTTGGGGCTGCCGACGTACGAACTGCCGCTGATCGGCGAGGGAATGGATCTGGCCGGGCTCTACCGCCTGGCCACGGAACTGCGCAAGCTCGGGGTGGGTGAGTGACTTTGGACGCGGCCGAGCCGCTGGCGATCGATCCGCTGCTGGACGATCCGGGTACCCGCATCATTGTGTGCTGCGGCTCGGGCGGTGTGGGCAAGACAACTACCGCCGCCGCACTGGGAGTTCGGGCCGCCGAGCGCGGCCGGAAGGTCGTGGTGCTCACCATCGACCCGGCCCGCAGGCTCGCCCAGTCCATGGGCATCGACTCGCTGGACAACACCCCGCGCCGGGTCAAGGACGTGGAGGGCGACGGCGAACTGCACGCCATGATGCTCGACATGAAGCGGACCTTCGACGAGATCGTCGAGGCGCACGCGGATCCGGACCGGGCCAAGGCGATCTTGTCGAACCCCTTCTACCAGTCCCTGTCGGCCGGCTTCGCGGGCACGCAGGAGTACATGGCGATGGAGAAGCTGGGGCAGCTGCGGGCCAGGGACGAGTGGGACCTGATCGTGGTCGACACCCCGCCGTCGCGCTCCGCGCTCGACTTCCTGGACGCGCCGAAACGCCTCGGGTCGTTCCTCGACGGCAAGTTCATCAAACTGCTCATGGCGCCCGCGAAGATGGGCGGCCGGGCCGGGATGAAGTTCCTCAATGTCGGCATGTCGATGATGACCGGCACCCTGGGCAAGCTGCTCGGCGGGCCCTTCCTGCACGACGTGCAGACCTTCGTAGCGGCCATGGACACGATGTTCGGCGGGTTCCGGACCAGGGCGGATGCCACCTACCGGCTGTTGCAGGCACCGGGCACCGCGTTCCTCGTAGTCGCCGCGCCCGAGCGGGACGCGCTGCGCGAGGCCGCGTACTTCGTGGAGCGCCTCGCCGCCGACGACATGCCGCTGGCCGGGCTCGTACTCAACCGCGTACACGGGAGTGCGGCGTCCCGCCTCTCGGCCGAGCGCGCCCTCGCCGCGGCGGAGAGCCTTGAAGAGCCACCGGACCCAGCGGATCCCTCTGCAGAAAACCCTGCAGAAAATCTTGACGAGCGTCGCATTGTCGATCAGGAGGCCGGGAAGGCTGGAGATCGTGGATCCAGCGTTTCCTCTCCCCACGCTGATGCTTCCCACGCCCACACTTCCAACGCGGATGCTTCGCACGCTGATGCAGCTGGTGCACGCGCTGGCATAGACCCGGATCGGGTTGACCCAGATCAGGAGTCCGTCGAGCAGCTGACCGCCGGGCTGCTGCGGCTGCATGCCGAGCGGATGCAGGTGCTCGCGCGTGAACAGCGGACGCGCGACCGTTTCACCGCGCTCCACCCCGAGGTCCCGGTCGCCGAAGTGGCCGCCCTGCCCGGCGATGTGCACGACCTGGCGGGGCTGCGGACCATCGGGGACCGGCTCGCGGCCGGTGGTCCCCCGGCCGGAGCTGCCTGACCCTCCGACCTCGTCAGCCCGCTGCGGCGTACGCCTCGTCTCCGAAGGAATGCCGGTAGTCGTACGCCGACTCCTCCTCCGCGCACACGGGCAGGATTCCCGTGCTGCGCTCGTACTCGGTGCGCGCGGTTTCGAGGAGGCGGTGCCAGGAGGTGACGGTGGGGCGCCTGCGCAGAAGTGCGCGCCGCTCCCGTTCCGTCATTCCGCCCCACACGCCGAACTCGACGCGATTGTCGAGCGCATCGGCCAGGCACTCGGTCCGCACCGGACAACCGGTGCACACCGCCTTGGCCCTGTTCTGCGCTGCACCCTGAACAAACAGTTCGTCCGGATCGGTAGTGCGGCAGGCTGCCTGCGCACTCCAGTCGGTTACCCAGCCCATGCCGGCGCCGTCCTCTCCCGAATCGAGGCTCCCCCACGGCGGCAGCGGCATATTCACCGCTGCCAGTTGAGGACGTTACGGAAGGTGGGCACAGCGCAACACCCCCGTCGGGCCCAATCTTGAATGGTCCGAACGGACTATGCGTACGCGGCAGATCACCCAACGGAGTGAGCTGAGGACATGAGCGATGAATCCGAAATAATGGGACGTATCGGCTGAGTCACAACGGACGCCCGATGACGCATGAGGCGCAATCGGACACCAACCGGGTTGATTCCTGCCGGATTCGGGGACGGCGGAACACTTCCACGCACGGCCGAGGACTTGATACGGAACCGCACTGCTGTGACAGTTGAGAGCAGCTTAGGCCAGAGCCTTCACCTGTGTCCGGCGATTGAGAACGTAGGCTGCCCCCATGGCAAAGAAGCGATCGGGCGGAGGCCTGACCGGGACCCAGCAGGCCGCCAAGTTCCTCGGTGTGAGTGTGTTGGCGGGGGCCGTGCTCGCGGGGATCGCCCTGCCGGCGGCCGGCACGCTGGGGCTCGCGGCCAAGGGCACGGTCGAAGGGTTCGACGAGATCCCGGCCAATCTGAAGACCCCGCCGCTGAGCCAGCGCACCACGATCCTCGACAGCAGGGGCGGCACGATCGCCCAGGTCTACTCGCGTGACCGCACCGTGGTGCCGCTCGCCGACATCTCCCCGTACATGCAGAAGGCGATCGTCGCGATCGAGGACTCGCGCTTCTACGAGCACGGCGCGATCGACCTCAAGGGCGTCCTTCGCGCGATGAACAAGAACGCGACCAGCGGCGGAGTCGCCCAGGGCGCGTCCACCCTCACGCAGCAGTACGTGAAGAACGTCTTCGTCGAGGAGGCCGGGGACGACCCCGACAAGGTCGCCGAGGCCACCCAGCAGACGATCGGCCGCAAGGTCAAGGAGCTCAAGTACGCGATCCAGGTCGAGGAGGAGCTCGGCAAGAAGAAGATCCTGGAGAACTACCTCAACATCACGTTCTTCGGGCAGCAGGCGTACGGCATCGAGGCCGCCGCCAAGCGCTACTTCTCCAAGTCGGCCAAGGACCTGACCCTGGACGAGTCGGCCATGCTCGCCGGAATCGTGCAGTCGCCGAGCCGGTACGACCCCGTCAACGACGCTCAGGAGTCCAAGAAGCGCCGCAACACGGTGCTCCAGCGGATGGCCGACATGAAGGACATCTCGCAGGCCGAGGCCGACAAGGCCATGCAGGAGCCCATCAAGCTGAGCGTGAGCAAGCCGAAGAACGGCTGCATCACCGCCGTCGACGGCGCGGGCTTCTTCTGCGACTACGTACACGAGGTGTTCCTCTCCGACCCGGTCTTCGGCAAGACGAAGGAAGAGCGGGCCAAGGTCTGGAACCGGGGCGGGCTCACCGTTCAGACCACGCTCGACCCGCAGGCGCAGAAGTCGACGCAGGAGTCGATCAAGAACCACGTCTACCAGAAGGACACCGTCGCGACCGCGGTCTCGCTCGTCCAGCCCGGCACCGGCAAGATCCTCGCGATGGGCCAGTCGAAGCCGTACGGCTTCGGGGACAACGAGACGCAGATCAACTTCTCGGTCAACCGGAAGATGGGCGGCTCGAATTACGGCTTCCCGGTCGGCTCGACCTTCAAGCCGTTCCTGGCCGCGGCCGCGATCGAGGGCGGCAAGCCGCCGACCCAGCAGTACTCCGCCCCGTACGAGATGGACTACCCGGCGTCCGTCCAGACGTGCACCGGCAAGCCATGGGTCAACGACGGCAAGCCCAACCCCTACCACCTGGAGAACGAGAACGAGTCCGAGGTCGGCCCGTTCTCGCTGAGGGACGCGATGGCCAAGTCGGTCAACACGTACTTCGTGCAGATGCTCGGCGACATCGGGATGTGCCCGGTCTCGCAGATGACGGACAAGCTGCACGTGCTCCAGGGCAACGGCGACAAGCTGCCCATGGTCCCCTCGGCGCTGACGCTCGGCTCGACCGGCATCTCGCCGCTGACGATGGCCTCGGCGTACGCGACCTTCGCCAACCGGGGCACGTACTGCACGCCGATCGCCATCGAGTCGATCAAGAAGGCGGACGGCTCGTCGGTGCCGGTGCCGAAGAGCTCCTGCTCACAGGCGATGTCGCAGAACACCGCGGACAGCATCAACAGCCTGCTGCGCGGCGTGGTCGACTCCGGTACGGGTCAGGAGGCCGGGCTCAAGGACCGGGACAACGCGGGCAAGACCGGTACCACCGACGCCCGCAAGAACGCCTGGTTCGTCGGCTACACCTCGAACCTGTCCGCCGCCGTCTGGGTCGGCAGCCCGTCCCAGCGCGTCGAGATGAACAACATCACCATCGGCGGCCAGACGTACGAGCAGGTGTACGGCGGCCAGGTCCCCGGCCCCATCTGGCGCGACGCGATGACCGGCGCGCTGCAGGGCCAGACGTCGGCGCCCTTCGTCAACGTCAACATCCCCGACACCGGCCAGAAGCCGGCCGGCCTCCCGGCGACCGGCGCGCCGGCCACCACCCCCGACAAGAACAAGAACAAGGGCAAGCACAAGCCGAAGCCGGGCGGCGAGAACAAGCCCCCGAACCCGAACCCCAACCAGCCCTTCCCCGGCATCTCGATCCCGCCGGGCGTCATCGGCGGGGACACGGGAGAATGGCCGTAGTGGCGGTGCCCTTACGAAGCGGGCAATAGCAGTGCTCTTACACGGCTGATATGTAGCTGAAGGGGCGCCCCGGGATTCACAGCGAATCCCGGGGCGCCCCTTTTTGTCAGCCGTATGTCAGCCCGCGAGGAGCTTCTTGACCGCTGCGGCGACGCGGCCGCCGTCGGCGAGGCCGGCCACCTTCGGGTTCACGATCTTCATGACGGCGCCCATCGCGCGCGGCCCCTCGGCGCCGGCGGCCCTGGCCTCCTCGACGGCGCTCGCGACGATCGCCGTGAGCTCGTCGTCGGAGAGCTGCTTGGGCAGATACGCGTCGAGGATCTCGCCCTCGGCCAGCTCGCGCGCCGCGGACTCGGCACGGCCGCCCTGCTCGAAGGCCTCGGCGGCCTCGCGGCGCTTCTTCGCCTCCTTGGCGATCACCTTGAGCACCTCGTCGTCGGAGAGCTCGCGCGCGGTCTTGCCGGCGACCTCCTCCTTGGCGACGGCGGTGAGGGTCAGCCGGAGCGTGGACGAGCGCAGCTCGTCGCGCGCCTTCATGGCGGTGGTGAGGTCGTCCTTGAGTCGGGCCTTGAGCGTGGTCATGTGTCCAGTGTGTCAGGTGCACAGCGGTACCCGCCCGCCGATTTCCGCCCCGTACGCCGTTGTCGGCGGCGTCTGCGACGATGGTCATATGCGCGCGCGATACGGAATTCCCTTGGGTATCACGGCGGTCGGGGCCGCCGGTCTCGCCTATGCGGCCGGCTTCGAGGCCAGATCGTTCCGGCTGAGGCGGGTCACGGTGCCGGTGCTGCCGCCGGGGGTGAGGCCGTTGCGCGTGCTCCAGGTCTCGGACATTCACATGGTGAGCGGCCAGCGCAAGAAGCGGGCGTGGCTGCAGTCGCTGGCGGGCCTGCGCCCCGACTTCGTGGTGAACACGGGCGACAACCTCTCCGACCCGGAGGGCGTCCCCGAGGTGCTGGACGCGCTGGGACCGCTGATGGAGTTCCCGGGCGTGTACGTCTTCGGCTCGAACGACTACTACGGGCCGAAGCTGCGCAACCCCGCGCGGTACCTGCTGGAGAAGGCCCAGGGCCGGCACGGGCTCAACGGCAACGCGCCGGCCGTCGGCGTCGTGCACAACCCGTGGGAAGACCTTCGGGACGCGTTCGACATGGCGGGCTGGGTGAACCTGAGCAACAACCGGGGCCGCCTCAAGCTCGACGGCATGGAGCTCGCCTTCACGGGCCTGGACGACCCGCACATCAAGCGCGACCGGTACGACAGCGTGGCCGGCGGCCCGGAGCCGGACGCCGACCTGTCGATGGCGGTGGTCCACGCCCCCTACCTGCGCTCCCTGGAATCCTTCACCGCGGACGGCTACCCCCTGATCCTGGCCGGCCACACCCACGGCGGCCAGCTGTGCATCCCCTTCTACGGCGCACTGGTCACGAACTGCGACCTGGACACGGACCGGGTAAAGGGCCTGTCCACGCACTCCACTGACGGCAACCGCGCCTACCTCCACGTCTCAGCGGGCTGCGGCACAAACCGCTACACCCCCATCCGCTTCGCGTGCCCCCCGGAGGCGACGTTGCTGACGCTGGTGGAGCGGCGGGGGTAGTCGCTGGCCGGTAGCTGGGCCCAGGGCGCCTCCGGGTCGGCGGCTGCTGCCGGGGACTCCGGGCCCCGTCCCGAGCCACTTCACGATCCAGGCGAACGTGCTGGTGGGGCCCGCCGTCGGCTGGTGGGCCACCCGTGCCCACAGCGCCCCGAAAACCGGATTTCGTCTCCGGCCGCCAGTGGGCTAAAGTAAACGACGTCGCCGCGACAAGCGGAGACAATCGGGGTGTAGCGCAGCTTGGCAGCGCGCTTCGTTCGGGACGAAGAGGTCGTGGGTTCAAATCCCGCCACCCCGACAGCTGTAAGACCAGGTCAGGCCCGGTACTGAGGAATCAGTACCGGGCCTGACCTGCTTTCGTAGTGCGTCGCGAACGGCAGAACCTCGCTCCCGGGGACGGTCTGCAGGAAGATGTCGCTCTGCGTTTTCGTCGGGAGTGTCCGGCGCTCTGGGTGTTGGGGAACCCTCAGGGGCGAGGGGGTCGGGATTCGTCGGGCAGCATCTGATCGAGTTCGCCGAGGAACCCCAGGCGCTCGAATGGCGAGCCGGCCGGCGCTTGGGCGGAGGCGGCGCGGGCCGTACGGCATGACGTGCGGCGGAGGCTCAGTACGATCACCGTCATGGATTGGCTTGAGCGTGCCGCGCGGTTGAGGCAGTGGAGCCGGGGCGGGGTGCGGGCGCCGCACAAGCCGTTGCTGCTGTTGTACGCGCTGGGCCGGTTCCGGGCGGATGCCTCGGACGAGCTGCCGTACACCGCGGTGGAGGCGGATCTGAAGCAGCTGCTGGTGGAATACGGTCCGCCGCGTGGGACCACGCCCGCCTATCCCTTCCACCATCTGGTCAGCGACGGGGTGTGGGAGGTGCGGACCGAGTACGGCGTCGGCAGCCCGGGCACCGGGGTGCGGGAGCTGCGGGCCGGCCGGGCCACCGGGCGGCTGGCCCCGGACCTTCAGGCGGCGCTCCGGCGGGACCCGTCGCTGCTGGGCCGCATGGCAAGGGTGCTGCTGGATCTGCACTTCCCGGCCTCGCTGCACCAGGACCTGTGCGACGCGGTCGGCCTGGAACTGGAGCTGGCGGAGACCGATGCTCTGGCCGGGCCCGGGAGGCGGCGGCGGGATCGGCGGATGCGGGAGAGGGTGCTGACCGCTTACGAGTACCAGTGCGCCTTCTGCGGCTACGACGGCATGATCGGCACCGCGCCCGTCGGACTTGAGGCGGCGCATGTGCGCTGGTGGGCGTTCGACGGCCCGGACGACGTCGACAACGGACTGTGTCTCTGCTCGCTGCACCACAAGCTCTTCGACAAGGGCGTCCTGGGCATAGGTGACGGCCACCGCATCCTGGTCTCGCAGCGGTTCATCGGCCGCAGCCAGGCCGCCCGCGAGCAGGTCACAGCACTCGCGGGACGCCCGCTCACAGGCCCTCAACCCGGCGCCCGGCCCATCGCGGCGGCCCACCGTTCCTGGCACACCAGTCAGGTCTTCCGCGGCGCCCCACGCCCCGCCGCCGCCTGACCGCCCCGGCGTCATGGCCCTCGGGGATGGCGGAGCCCCCGGGTTTGTATCCACCCCGTATCACCCACCGCTTGGTTCCCCATCGGCTCACCCCGCCGGGCCCGCGGGGCGCTCCCCCGCCCGGCCCCCTGTCGTATCGTTCCTTTCGATCCATCCGAGTCGCCCTCTGCGTACCGTTATGACCGGAAACCGCGGTGTCGGGGACTCGGTCGGCCCCCCGAACAGGAGCCCCCGTGTCCTCACCCCTCCCCGGTCCCGCTCCGGCCGCCCCGGGTCCCGTTCGCGTGTTGCTCGTCGAGGACGACGACCTCATGCGGCGGTCCTTTTCCGTGGCGCTGGGGCGGTACGGGTACGAGGTCGCCGTTGCCGCCGATGGGCTGGCCGGGCTGGAGGCGTTCCGGGAGGGCGAGTTCGATCTGCTCATCCTCGATGTCATGCTGCCCGGGCTCGACGGGATCGGGCTCTGTCGCCGGGTGCGGGAGAGCAGTCTCGTGCCGGTGCTCATGATGTCCGCCCGGGGGGACGGGCTCGATGTCGTCGCCGGGCTGGAGGCTGGGGCCGATGACTACGTCGTCAAGCCCGTCGACACGTATGTGCTGGTTGCCCGGATCCGGTCGCTTCTTCGGCGGGCCACTTACTCTCCATCCGCCTCCTCCGCTCCCGAACTCCCCGATGCGCAAGGGGAGTTGCTCACTTTCGGGGAGCTCTCCATCGACACCAGCGGGCTTGAGGTCTTCGTCTCCGGTGCGCCCGTCGCGCTCACTCCCACCGAGCTGAAGCTGCTGCTCGAATTCGCCGCCCACCCCGGCGTCGTCCTTGAGCGGCACGCCCTCCTCCGCGACGTCTGGGAGTACGGGTGGGACGGGGACAGCCGGGTCGTGGACCTCTGTGTGCAGCGGCTGCGCAAGAAGCTCGGGCGGGACCGGATCGAGACGGTCCGCGGGTTCGGCTACAAGTTCCGGCGTTGAGCACCGTGCGCCTCTTCCGGCCCGGCCCCGAAGCACCGGCGTCCGGCCCGCGCCTCGCCTCCCACCCCCGCAGAGCCCGCCTCACCCTCACCTCCCTCCGCTGGAAGATCGCCGCGCTGGCCGCGGCCACCGCCTGCCTCGTCGCCGTCGCCGTCGGGCTGCTCGTTCACTTCTGGACCGCGCACGACATCCGCACCCGGGCCGAGGCGCGCGCCTTCAACTCCGTCTACTCCGCCATGGACACCTACCGCCGCACCGGCACCCTCTCCGACGGCGCCCAGCTCGACCCCGCCGACCTGCCCGCCTCGCTCCGCCACCCCTCCGACGGCGCCCGGCACACCGCCTACGACGGGCACGTCGACGGGAACTCCGGGCCCACCGTCTGGGGCGCCCAGCGCGTCGCCGGGCCGGGCAGCCCCGTGCTGGCCGTCGAGGTCAACATGAACTCCGATCTCTACGGGCTGCGCCGGCTCGATGCCACCATGGCCGTCGCCTCGCTCGCCTCCGTCGCCGCCGCCGCGCCCCTCGCGGTGTACGGGGCCGGGCTCATCGGACGGCGGCTGCGGCGGGTCTCCGAGACCGCCGGGCGCATCTCCGCCGGGGACCTCGACGCCCGGACCGGGCCCACCAAGGGGCGCGACGAGGTCGCCGAGATCGCCGCCACCGTCGACCTCATGGCCGACAGCCTCGGCCGCCGGCTCCGCACCGAGCGCCGGTTCACCGCCGATGTCGCCCATGAACTCCGCACCCCTGTCGGCGGGTTGCTCGCCGCCGTTGATCTGCTGCCGGACGGCGAGGACGTGGACCTGGTCCGGGGGCGGGTCCGTGATCTCCGGGGGCTCGTCGAGGACCTCCTGGAGATCTCCCGGCTCGACGCCGGGGCCGAGCAGCCCGTCCGCGCCCACGTCCCGCTCGACGCCGTCGTCCGCGAGGCCGTCACCCGTACCGGGCTCGATGCCGAGATCAGCGTCGCCGAGGGCACGCACACCGTCGAGACCGATCCGCGCCGGCTCGAACGGATCGTCAGCAACCTGGTCGTCAACGCCCATCGGCACGGGGCCGGCCCCGTCGAGGTCGGCGTCCGGGACCGTACCGTCGTCGTACGCGACCACGGGCCCGGGTTCCCCGCCGACCTGTTGCGCGACGGGCCCCGTCGCTTCCACACGGGGGCCGAGGAGCGCGGGTCCGGGCACGGGCTCGGGCTGACCATCGCGTTCGGCCAGGCCCACGTCCTCGGCGCCGAGCTCCGCCTCGACAACGCCCCGGAGGGCGGAGCCGTCGCCACCCTTCGCCTGTAACGCCGCCCCGGACGAGCGGCGCCCGAGCCACCCTGCGCCGACGACCCCCGGCACTACACAACTGCTGCGCACCGGCGCCCCCGCCGATACACACCCGCCCAGGCCCGGATACGTACCCCGGACACCCTTTCCAGTGCACCCTCCCGCACTCGAAGTGGAGTCCCCGTGACCGCCAAGACCCTCGCCCCGTTCCCGCCCCACCCCGCCCCCGGCATCGCGGCCGCCACCACCGACCTTTCGAAGGTCTACGGCAGTGGTGACACCCGGGTCGTCGCCCTGGACCGGGTCAGCATCGGGTTCCGGGAGGGCGAGTTCACGGCGATCATGGGGCCTTCCGGGTGCGGCAAGTCCACCCTGATGCACTGTGCCGCCGGGCTCGATCCGGTCAGTTCCGGGTCGGTGCGCATCGGCACCACCGAGCTCGGCGCGCTCAACGACCGGCAGCTCACCGAGCTCCGCCGGGACCGGATCGGGTTCATCTTCCAGGCGTTCAACCTGCTGCCCACGCTGACCGCCCTGGAGAACATCACGCTCCCCATGGACATCGCGGGGCGCAGGCCCGACCAGGCGTGGGTCCAGAGGATCATCGGCATGGTCGGGCTCTCCGACCGCCTCTCGCACCGCCCCGCCCAGCTCTCCGGCGGCCAGCAGCAGCGCGTCGCCGTGGCCCGCGCGCTCGCCTCCCGGCCCGCGATCGTCTTCGGCGACGAGCCCACCGGCAACCTCGACTCCCGCGCCGGCGCCGAAGTCCTCGGCTTCCTGCGCGACTCCGTACGCGAACTCGGCCAGACCGTCGTCATGGTCACCCACGACCCCGTCGCCGCCGGCTACGCCGACCGCGTCGTCTTCCTCTCCGACGGATCCCTCGTCGACGAGATGGTCCGCCCCGCCCCGGACCGCGTCCTGGACCGGATGAAGGACTTCGACGCCCGGTCGCACGCCAGCTGACACATCGTCACCCCACGCTCCCCGTCGGCCATTTGCTGAAAGCCCACTCATGCTGAGAACAGCCCTGCGCAACGCCCTGGCGTACAAGGCCCGTCTGGTCATGACCGTCCTCGCGGTCTGCCTGGGTGTCGCCTTCGTCTGCGGCACCCTCGTCTTCGCCGAGTCCTCCGCCGCCGCCTACCGTGCCGCCTCGTCGAAGAACTTCGCCGGCATCGCGGTCACCGTGACCCCGAAGGACCCCCCGCCCGGGACCACCACGACCAGCGGTGTGCTCGACGACGCCCTCGTACGGAAGCTGGCCGACGTGCCCGGGGTCGCCGCCGTGCGGCCCTCCGTCGACGGCTCGGCCACCCTGAACGCCGCCGACGGCAGCCCGCTGCGGGCCGGCAAGGCGTGGGCCAACCTCGCCGCCGCCTACGTAGCGGGGAAGGACGGCGCGGACAGTCGCCATCCCCTGGCCGAGGGGCGCGCCCCCGCCAACAGCGGCGAACTCGCCGTCGACCGCGGCACCGCCGACGCCGGGCACCTGCGCGTCGGCGACCTGGTCACGCTCGCCACCGACGGGCCCGTCATGACCAAGCGGCTCGTCGGCATCGTCACCACCCAGGACACCCGGGTGACCGCGGGCGGCACCCTCGCCCTGTTCGACAGGGCCACCGCGCAGCGGCTGTTCGCGGCCCCGGGCCACTACACCTCGATCGACCTGGCCGCGAAGGCCGGGACCGACCAGGTCGCGCTCTCCGACCAGGTCACCGCCCTGCTCCCGGCCGACCGCGCCCTCGCCACCAGCGGGGCCGCGCAGGCCGCCCAGCAGGCGGCCAACGTCGACATGATGACCCGGGGCTACCAGAAGATGCCGAAGATCTTCGCCGGGGTCGCGCTGTTCATCGGGTCGTTCCTCATCGTCAACACCTTCACGATGCTCGTGTCGCGGCGCACCCGCGAGATCGCGCTGCTGCGGGCGATCGGCGCCACGCGCCGCCAGGTGGTGCGGTCCGTGCTGTGGGAGGCCGTTCTGGTCGGGCTCGCCGCGTCGGCGGCCGGGTTCGTGGCCGGGCTCGGCATCGCCTCCGTACTGCCCGACCTCCTCGGCACCGCCCAAGACCCGCTCCCGCTGGGCCCGTTGGTCATCGGAGCGCGTCCCGTCATGGCGGCGCTCGGCGTCGGCGTGGGCATCACCGTGCTCGCCGCCTGGCTGCCGTCCCGCAGGGCCGCGAAGATCGCTCCCATCGAGGCGCTGCGCTCGGCCGAACAGCCGCCCACCCCCACCGCGTCCCGGGTGCGCACAGCGGTGGGCCTCGTCCTGCTCGCCGGCGGGGCCGGGCTGCTCGTCTCGCTCACCGGCGCCAAGGACGCCTCCGACGCCAACCTCCAGAACGCCATGTTCGGCTGTGCTCTTCTCGTCGCCGCCATGATCACGCTCGCGCCGCTGCTCGCCGTCCCCGTGATCCGGCTCGGCGGACGGCTGACCGGCCGCTTCGGGGTCACCGGGCGCCTCGCCCGCGAGAACGCCCTGCGCGACCCCCGGCGTACGGCGGCCACCGCATCCGTCCTCATGATCAGTACGGCGCTGGTCGCCGGACTCGCCGTCATCGGCGACTCCACCTCAAAGGCCCTCGACCGGCAGGCCGCGTCCGGCCTCAGCGCCGATTACGTGATCGGCAGCCGCACCACCACGACCGCCATCGACCCGGCCGCCCTGAAACGCGTGGCCGGCACACCCGGCGTGAAGACCGCCTCCGCCGTCGCCGACTCCACCCTGTTCACCGGCGGCAAGGTCCGCAACATCTCCGGCGTCGACCCCGACACCGTGAGCTCTGTCATGCAACTCGACTTCACCAGCGGCTCGTTGAAGGATCTCGGGCCCGGCCGGATCGCCCTCTCCAGCTCCGTCGCCCGGGAGCAGGGCGTGAGCACCGGCGGCACGGTCAACGCGCATATCGGCCCGGGCGACGACTTCAAGCCGTACACCGTCGTCGGCGTCTACCAGGACAATCCCATCGCCGACGACGCGCTGGGAGCCCGCAGCGAGGTGCAGCAGCACAGTTTCAAGCCCGGCACCGTCCAGCGGATCCTGGTGCGCACCGACGGCGGCACGGTCTCGAAGGCCACCGGGGACCGGCTGCGCACCGCCACCGGCAACAGCCCGCTGGTGCAGGTCAAGGACCGCGAGGAGCTCGTGCACGAGGCCGCCGGGTCCATGGGCGAGCTGCTGACCCTGATGTACGGGCTGCTCGCCATCGGGGTCGTGATCTCGCTGCTCGGCATCGTGAACACCCTCGCGATGTCGGTCGCCGAGCGCACCCGCGAGATCGGCGTGCTGCGCGCCATCGGCATGGACCGGGCCGGGATCCGGCGGATGATCCGGCTCGAAGCGGTGACCGTCGCCGCGTTCGGCACGCTGCTCGGCCTGGTGGGCGGACTGTTCGGCGCGTGGGCGGTCGGCTCGCTCGCGGGCGGGGCGATGACGCAGTACTCCCTCTCGCTGCCCTGGGGAACGCTGCTCCTCGTGTGCCTCGTCTCGCTCACGATCGGCGTGGTCGCGGCGGCCGTCCCGGCCCGCCGGGCCGCCGCGCTGAGCCCCCTGGAGGCCGTCGCCGAGACGTGATCCGGTCCCGGCTGAGCCAGTACGCTGAAGCCAGCGGGATCCGGCCCGCCCGCATGGTGTCCGGGAGGCGCGTGATGACTGCCGCGATGGTGGCCCCTGCATGGATGCACGAGCAGATCACGGCCGAGCAGTACGACTCCTGGTCCGAGGAGCAGTGCGCGGGAATCGAGATCGTGGACGGGATGGTCGTCGTGAGTCCCCGTGCGTCCAAGCGGCACAGCCGGCTGGCCCGGATCCTGGCGAATGCCTTGGAGGCCGCCGCCGGGCCGGACTGGAACGCCGACACCGACTTCGACGTACGCCTCCAGGACGTCCCGCTCACCAACCGCCGACCGGACGTCGTCGTCTACCGCGCGGACACGATCGACCTCACGCCCACCCGCCCGGAGCACGTGCTGCTGGTCGTGGAGGTCGTCTCCCCCGGCTCGGAGACCACCGACAGGATCGTGAAGGTGGACCAGTACGCGAGGTCCGGCATCGCCTTCTACTGGCGGATCGAACAGGCCGCGACAGGTGTCCCGCTCGTCTACACGTATGTCCTCGACCCCGCGACCAAGACCTACCGGGACGGGGACATGTTCACGGGAGTCGTCAAGGTGTCGGCGCCCTTCCCGGTGGAGATCGACCTCGGGCAGGTCTGAACCACTTGGCCGGTGCCGCTGCTATTGCGGGTTTCCGTTGGCCTTGAGGCGGGCGGACATTTCCGCGTGGGCGCGCTCGGACTTGGTGTTGGACGGGTCGTGCTTCAGACGGAGGTAGTCGTAGAGGACCTGCACGCACTCGTCCCGGGAGGCATAGGACGCGTCCGGGGTCAGTTCGAGGCCCTTGGTGACCTCCATCAGCTTTCCGTCGGCCGCCGTGTACACCGGGTGCCAGACGAGCTTCACGTCCGGGTTGAGCGCCATGACCACGCGCAGTTGCGGAACCTCCTGGGCGATCAGGACGCTGTCGGGGTTGTACGCCCGCAGGAAGATGTGGACGGGGCCGCGGGCCCGGTTCACGAACGCCTTGGACAGGACGTTCCACATCGGCGTCTTGAACTTCCACTCCTCGGTCAGCGACAGCTTGTCGACCACGCCGCCGAAGGGGGTGGACTCCAGGGGAGTGTGGCCCTTGGAGCGGGCGTAGACGCTGGTGTCGATGCCGCCGGACCACAGGGCCATCGTCGGCCGGTCGATCTCCAGATAGTCCCCGATGAACTGCACCAGCTCCTGGTACCAGCTGTTCGACGCACGGTGGTCGCGCTGCTCCTGGCGTTCGCTGAACTTCGCCATGGCCTCGTCGTTGAGCGGCCCCTGTTCGGCGATGCCGCCCAGGATCAGCTGCCAGGCCGCGTCCGTCACGGTGTCGGGGAATCCCGCCTCCGCCATCATCTGGCAGAACGTGCCCCACTCGCCGTGCCCGGTGGGATCGGCGGCATTGCGCTGAGCCGCCTCCCGGGCTCCGGGCTTCTCCTGGCGCTGCACCCAGCGCGTCACGGCGGCGTTGCCCGCGGAGCGCTGGAGGGCGAGGAGCCCGGCGGGGCCCGCCACCTGCCGGGCCGCGAGTTCCGGGGCCGCGTCCTGGGCTCGCGCCCTCGACGCCGCCGCGGGGGTCGGCGCCTGTGTCGGCGATGCCAAGGGTGTCCCTGTTTCTCGCACGCTGCCCAGCCCTCCACGTCACCGTCGTCGCCGTTCGGCCCAAAAGGCCGAGGTTAGGGACTCGGCGCGGCGGTCGGAAGGGCCGTTGGGGCAGCATCGAGGGCAGTGGGCCTCACCCCGTCGGGCGGCGGCTCCAGGCGTCCAGGGTGGTGGTGGTCGTGGCCGGGCGGGGGGTTCTGGTCCAGCCCCAGGCCGCGTATGCCGCTGCCGCCGGAGTGTTCGTGGGAGCGATCAACGTCGTCAGCACGTCGGCCTCCTGGCGTTCCAGGAGTCTTTGCTGGAGGCGGGTCGCGATGCCCCGGCGCCGGCGGGAGGGGAGCACCATGAGTTCCGCCAGCGCGAACACCCGGTCCGCGGTGGCCAGTTCCTCGTCGCCGTCGGTCTCCGCGCCCCGGAAGCCGTGCCACCACTCGCCCTCGCGCCCCGGCGGGTAGCCGTACGCGCAGCCGACCAGGAACGGGTCCCCCGCGATGATCATGTCGAAGCCCGGACGCTGCACATCCTCCGCGAAGCGGCGCAGAAACCCCTGCCGCCCCAGCGACTCCGCGTCCTCGCCACCTTCGTACGCCGCTACGTACAGGTCCGCGACGGATTCCCGTTGCTGCTCGGCCTGCCATCGGGACAGCCGCCGCAAGAACACCTCTGTCATCGCAACAGCGTGGCAGGTCACGGGCGTTCACGGAACAGGCGGGATGGGAGGAAGGGGCCAGGAGTTCCCGGCACCCGCGCGCCGTCGGAAGGGCGAGGCGAGGCCACCACCGGCGGCTCGCCTCGCGTTGACCCGATCCGGCGGGCGGCCCACACTGGCCGGATCATGGACGAGCAGCAGATCGTGACGCTCCACGGCGAGCGGGCGCTCATCGACCGGGCCGGGCATCTGTTCGCGGGGGCGCGGCACGAGTTCCTGGTGGCCGCCGCCGAGCCCGGGACCTGGTCGAACGGGGTGCGCACCGCCTTCGCCGCCGGGCTGCGCCCCGCCACCGAGCCCGGCGGCGTCGCCCTGCGCAAGCTCTACACCCCGCAGGCCCTGCCCGACGCACGGGCCGAGCGGCGGCTCGCCACAATGGCCGCCGGCGGGGCGCAGATCCGGATCTGCCGGGCGCCGCTCGCCCAGGAGACCATCGTCCTGGACCGGCGCATCGCGATCCTCGCGAGTGCTCCCGGCTGCGGGACGCGTACGTACACCGTGATCCGTACGCCCGACGTCGTCGCGGGGCTAAGGTCGCTGGTCCAGGCCGCCTGGGAGTCGTCCCCGGACCTCGACGACCACCTGCGCCGACGGCCCGAGGCGCTGGACGCCGAGGCGCGGCGGATCCTGCGGATGCTGGGCGGCGGGCACACCGACGGGTCGGCCGCGCGACAGCTCGGGATGTCGCTGCGTACGTACCGGAGGCGGGTGGCCGAGCTGATGGCGTCGCTGGGGGCCACCTCCCGGTTCCAGGCGGGGCTGCGGGCGCGTGAGCTGGAGGGCCGGTTCTGACCGTACCGGCCCGGTCCACTGCGCGTTCGCACGCCCTGATGCAAAACGGCAGATGCGAGCCATAATCTCGTACATGACTCATAAACGCGTGGCCGAGCGGCACATGGCGGTAGTGGGTGCGGTTGACCGGCCGGTCGAGCTGAGCGTGGCAGAGCTGCGCGAACGGTGGCCCCAGCGGACGGCGGCGGTCACCTTCGACTGCGCCACCAGCGGCCCGCGCGCCCACACCTTCACGGGCCCGCTGCTGCGCGAGGTGATCACCGCGGCGGGGCCCGGGTTCGACGCGGCCCGCCGCAAGGACCGCTCCCGCTTCCTCCTGGAGATCACCGGCGAGGACGGGCACGCCACGGTGCTGTCCTGGGCCGAGATCGACGAGGACTTCGGCGACTCGCCCGTACTGCTCGCCACCGCCCTGGACGGGGTCCAACTGGACGGTCTGGGCGCCCAGCTGGTGGTTCCGTCGGATCGGTGCGGGGCGCGTTACATCAGTGGGATCACCCAGGTACGGCTGCGCGCGTGCGCCGGAACGGGCGGGGGTGCGGGCGCGGAAGTGGATCAGCTCGCGTACGGCGAGGGCGGGGCGATCGGCAGACCCGTGTAGTTCTCGGCGAGCTCGGCGGCCGCGTGCCGGGAGTGGGCGATGCGGTCGAGCTGGGACAGCTGGAGCCGGGTCTCGAACGCGGAGTGCGCCGGGTCCGTGTGGAGCAGCTCGGTCATGGCGTACGAGAAGTGCTCGGCGCGCCAGACCCGGCGCAGGCAGGTCTCGGAATAGGCGTCGAGGAGCTCCGTCGAACCGGTGACCTGCCGCTGGACCAGCGCGCGGGCCAGCACGACGACGTCGGCCACGGCGAGGTTCAGGCCCTTGGCGCCGGTCGGCGGCACGATGTGTGCGGCATCCCCGGCCAGCAGAAGCCGCCCGTACCGCATCGGCTCCACGACCCGACTCCGCATCGGGAGCACCGATTTGGCGACTACGGGGCCACGCTCCAGTTTCCAGCCCGGGTCGGCGTCGGTCGCCAGGCGGGCGTCGAGCTCGTCCCAGATGCGGGCGTCGGGCCACTCGGCGGGGTCGGTGCCGTTGGGGACCTGGAGGTAGAGCCGGCTGACGGTGGGTGAGCGCATGCTGGCGAGGGCGAATCCGCGCGAGGAGTGCGCGTAGATCAACTCGTTGTACACGGGCGGGGCTTGGGCCAGGATGCCGAGCCAGGAGTAGGGGTACGTGCGCTCGTACGTTCTGCGGAGCCCGGCGGGGATGGCGTTCCGGGCGACCCCGTGGAAGCCGTCGCAGCCGACTATGTAGTCGCAGGTGAGGGTGGCGGGCTCTCGGCCCTGGTGGCGGTAGTGGATGGTGGGGGTGGGAGCGCTGGTGGGGTCTTTCATGCCGTGGATGCCGTGGATGTCATCGACGCCTTCGGTGTCGTCGGTGTCGTCGGTGCCTTCGGTGCCGTTGATGCCTTCGATGCTTGTCACTTCTGATGCGAAGAACAGCGGGGCGCCGTCCGCCAGTTGCTGGGCCACCAGGTCCTTCACCATCTCCGTCTGGGCGTAGACCATCACTCGGCGGCCGCCGGTGAGGGAGGGGAAGTCGATGCGGTGGGACCGGCGGTCGTGGCGGAGCTCGATGCCGTCGTGCGGCAGCCCCCCGCGGTCCATGCGCTCGCCCGCGCCGGCGGATCGCAGGACGTCGACGGTGCTCTGTTCGAGGATGCCGGCGCGCTGACGTTGCTCGATGTACGCGCGGTCGCGGCTTTCCAGGACTACGCAGTCGATTCCGGCGTTGTGCAGGAGGCGGGCCAGGAGGAGTCCGGCGGGACCTGCGCCGATGATGCCGACGGTGGTGTGGGCGGGAGCGGGAGCAGGGTCGCTGGTGGGCATGTTCAGCTGTCCTTCTGGTCGGCGTCGGCCGCGTACTCGGTGATCGCCCGTTCCGCTGTGGCGAAGGCGGAGTTGGCGGCGGGGACGGAGCAGTACACGGCGCACTGGAGCAGTACTTCGGCGATCTCGTCGGGGCTCAGGCCGTTGCGCAGGGCGCCCTGTACGTGCAGCGCCAGCTCGTCCTTGTGGCCGCCCGCGACGAGTGCGGTGAGCGTGATGACGCTGCGGGTGCGGCGGTCCAGGGTGCCGTTTCCCCAGATCTCGCCCCAGGCGTAGCGGGTGATGAAGTCCTGGAAGCGGGCGGTGAAGGGGGTGGTGCGGGTTGCCGCCCGGTCTACGTGGGCGTTGCCGAGGACGGCTCGGCGGGTGGCTTCGCCGACTCGTCCAAGCAGGTCGGGGCGGGTGCGGATGAAATGGCTGAGCAGGGCGTCGGTCACCGCCTCGGGCTGCTCCAGGTTGGCCAGGTGGGCGGCTCGGGGGAGTTCCAGGAGCTGGGCATCCCGGATGCCGTCGGCGAGTTCGCGGGCGTGGGACGGCGGGGTCGCCATGTCGTCCCGGCCCGCGATCACCAGGGTGGGAGCGGTGACGCGGGCGAGTTCCGGACGCAGGTCGAGCCCGGCAAGTATCTCGCAGCAGGCGGCGTACGACTCCGGGTCCACGCGGTGGTGGTCGGCGACGAGGTGCTCCGGGGCGTCGAACGCGGGGGTGAACCAGCGGTTCGGCGCGCTGTCGGCGACCTCGCCGATTCCCTTGGTACGTACGGTGTCCGCCCTCTCCAGCCAGGGTTCGGGCGGGCCGAAGCGGGCGGAGGTGCACAGGAGTGCGAGGGATTCGACTCGGTCGGGGTGGTGGGCGGCCAGCCAGGTTCCCACGGCTCCGCCCAGGGAGATCCCGGCGTAGCTGAAGGTGTCCATGCGGAGCTCTTCGAGGAGGTCCAGGAGGAGGGCGGCCAGGGTTTCGAGGGTGGGCGGGGGTGGGGGCGCCCATGCGGGGGAGTTTCCGTGGCCCGGAAGGTCCCAGCGCAGGACGTTGAAGTGTGCGGCGAGTGCCGGGAGTTGGGGTTCCCAGAGAGCCGGGGTGGTTCCTAGGGAGGGGGCCAGTACGAGGGTGCGAGCGGTGGGGGTGGGGGCGGGAGTCAGGTGGTGGCTCAGCATGGGGGCTCCCGGGGGGGTGAGGGTGGGGCGGGGTTTGTTTGGCTGAGCGGAGGGGATGGTGGGTGGGCGGCTCCCGGGGGCCTGGGGCCAAGCCCCAGAGGATCGGCCTGCCCGACCTCCCACACGGGCGGGTGGGTGAGCAAGCGTCCCCAGGGTTTGGGGCGGAACCCCAGAGGCTCGGCCTACCCGACCCCCCTCACGGGTGGGCGGGTGGGCAGACACCCCTCTCCAGCGCCCGGCCCACCATCCCCTCCGCCGCTCCCAGACCCCCCGCACCCTCCCCCAACACCCCCAAATTGCTCCGCATCCGCGCCGGGAACACCGACAGTTCCCCGCACAGCACCGCCGCCCCCCGCGCCGCGCCCCCGCACAGCCGCAGTGCCTCCCGCAGGGGGGACCACTCCGCGTGCCACGCCCCCGGGGGGCGTTCGTCCTCCGCTGCCATCGAGGCGTACAGGGTCGACACCAGTGCCGGTACCTGCCGGGCCGCCGAGGCGAGCAGCACCGAGCGCACCGGGTTGCTCTTGTGCGGCATCGAGGAGGAAACCCCGCCCGTGCCCTCGGCCACCTCACCCACCTCCGTACGGGACAGCACCAGCACGTCCGCCGCCACCTTCCCCAGCGCCCCGGCGCAGAACGCCAGCACCCCGGCCAGGTCCGCCACCGGCGTACGCAGCACATGCCAGGGCAACTCCGGCGCACGCAGGCCGAGTTCGGCGGCGAAGGCGCCCACCAACCCCGCGCCCACCAACCCCGCGCCCTCCATCCCGTACTCCTCGAAGGCCGCCAGCGTTCCCGCCGCGCCTCCCAGCTGTACAGGGAGGGTGGCCCGGACCCGTACGACACGGTCGTGCGCGTCGAGGACCAGGGAGCGCCAGCCCGCCGCCTTCAGGCCGAAGGTCGTCGGGACGGCATGCTGGGTCAGGGTGCGGGCCGCCATCACCGTGGCCCGGTGCCGGTCCGCGAGGGTGGCCAGGGACGCGGCCGTCGCCGCCAGGTCCACCCCGATCAGGTCGAGCGTGCGGGCGGCGACCAGCATCAGCGCCGTGTCCAGGATGTCCTGGCTGGTGGCGCCCCGGTGCACGAACTCCTCGTCGCCCGGCGAGAGTTCCGCCACCGCCGCCCTCAGGTCGGCCACGAGCGGGATCACCGGATTGCCACCCGCTCCGGCCCGCAGAGCCAGCCTCCGCGCGTCGAAGCGGTCGGACCCCGCCGCCTTCGTCAGGGCCTGCGCCGCCCGGCCGGGAACGCCGCCGGCCTCCGCCTGGGCCCTGGCCAGTGCCGCCTCCGCGTCGAGCATCGCCCGCAGCACCGCACCGTCACCGGTCGCCGCCTCCGCCGGGCTCCCCGCACTCACCGGCGTGAGCAGACCGGCATCCCCCTCACGCGAACAAGCATCACCCGAAGTCAAGGAAGACCGTCTCCTTCTCCCCCTGCAGATGGATGTCGAAGCGGAAGAACCCCTCCCGCTGGCCGTCCTTCCGGGCCAGCATCGTCTCCCCCCGCTCCCCCGCGAGCCCCTTCAACTCCCCTTCCCCGCCCAGCCCCTCGACGTACGCCCGCGTGAAGAGGTGGCGGGACAGGCCCCGTGCGAAGAGGCACACCGCGAGGTAGGGCGCGGCCGGCGGCGGGGGCAGGGTGCGTACCGACCAGTGGCCGTCCGCACCCGTCGCCACCCTGCCGAAGCCCGTGAAGCCGATCCCGTCCCGGCCGAGGAAGCCCCCGCTCGCCGGGTCCCGGCGCCACGAGCCGGCCCTGCCCGCGAGAGAGCCGTCGGGTGCCGCCTGCCAGAACTCCACAAGCGCGTCCGGCACCGGCTCCCCGTGCCCGTCGTACACGTACCCGTGCATCGTGATCGAAGCCGGATGCCCGGTCGGCGCGATCTCCCCGCCGCCGGGGAAGGGGAGGGCGTAACCGTAGAAGGGGCCGACCGTCTGCGAAGGGGTCGGGGCGAAACCGGCCGGCTCGGGCATCACGCGGTCACCTCCGGGTCGGGCAGCGTCGCGGCCGGGCCGTCGAGCACGATGTCCCAGCGGTAGCCCAACGACCAGTTGAGCACCGAGAGTTCGGGTTCGTACGCCGCCACCAGGCGGTCCCGCGCCGCCTGGTCGGTGACCGTGTGCAGGATCGGGTCGTACGCGAGGAGCGGGTCGCCCGGGAAGTACATCTGGGTCACCAGACGCTGTGTGAAGGCGCGGCCGAAGAGCGAGAAGTGGATGTGCGCCGGGCGCCACGCGTTCTCGTGGTTGCCCCAGGGGTACGCCCCCGGCTTGATCGTCGTGAACGCGTACCTCCCCTCGGCATCCGTCAGACACCGGCCCGCCCCGGTGAAGTGCGGGTCGAGCGGAGCCGCGTGCTGGTCGCGCTGGTGGGCGTAACGCCCGGAGGCGTTCGCCTGCCAGATCTCCACGAGCTGGCCCCGGACCGGACGGCCTGAGCGGTCGACCATCCTGCCCGACACGGTGATGCGCTCTCCGTGCGGGTCTCCCACGTGCTGGCGGGTCAGGTCCGCGTCGAGCGGCGTGACCTCGGTGACGCCGAACACCGGACCGTACAGCTCCACCGCCTCCGGATCCCCGCCCGCGGAGACCGGCGCCCGCAACGGCTCGCGCAACGCCCCGCTGCGGTACGGACCCACCCTGCCGCGCGCGGGCGCCTCCTCGGCCGTGCCGACCTGCCCCTGAGTGAGCGTCATCGCCCTGCCACCTCTCCCGAGCCCGAATCACTGCCCGAATCACTGTCTGCGGTACGGATGTGAACGAACGCCCCCGTTCTCGCGCGCACCTCCTCCACCCCGACCCCCGGCGCCGTCTCGACCAGGACGAAACCGCCGTCCGGGTGCACGTCGAGCACGGCCAGATCGGTGACGACCCGGTGCACACAGGCCCGGCCGGTGAGCGGCAGGGTGCAGCGCTCCACGAGTTTGGGAGTGCCGTCCTTCGCGGTGTGTTCGGTCAGGACGATCACGCGGCGCACCCCGTGCACCAGGTCCATCGCGCCGCCCATCCCCTTCACCAGCCGCCCCGGAACGGCCCAGTTGGCGAGGTCACCGCCCGCCGAGACCTGCATCGCGCCGAGGATCGCGGTGTCGACGTGGCCGCCGCGGATCATCCCGAACGACAGGGCCGAGTCGAAGAACGAGGCGCCCGGCAGCACGGTCACCGTCTCCTTGCCCGCGTTGACCAGGTCCGGGTCCACGTCCGCCTCCAGGGGGTACGGTCCGACGCCGAGAATGCCGTTCTCCGAGTGGAGCACCACATCCACGCCCGGGGGTAGATGGCCGGGGACCAGGGTCGGCAGCCCGATGCCGAGATTCACACAGCTGCCGTCCCCGAGTTCGGCGGCCGCCCGCGCCGCCATCCCCTCCCGCGTCCAGCTCATCGACCGTCCTCACCGAGACGTACCGTGCGTTTCTCAATTCCCTTGTCAGCGGCCTGAGTCGGTGTCAGCGGCACGACCCGCTGCACGAACACCCCGGGCACATGGACCCCGTCCGGGTCCAGCTCGCCCGGTTCCACGAGGTGTTCGACCTCGGCCACCGTGACCCGGCCGGCCATCGCCGCGAGGGGGTTGAAGTTGCGGGCCGCGCGGCGGAAGACCAGGTTTCCGTGCCGGTCGCCCTTCCAGGCCCGTACGAGGGCGAAGTCCGTGGTGATGCCGTGCTCCAGGACGTGCTCGCGCCCGCCGAACTCGCGCACCTCCTTGGGCGGCGAGGCCACGGCCACCTCGCCGTCGGCGCCGTACCGCAGGGGCAGCCCGCCCTCGGCGACCTGGGTGCCGACGCCCGCCGGGGTGTAGAACGCGGGAATGCCGCAGCCGCCCGCCCGCAGGCGCTCGGCGAGCGTGCCCTGCGGGACCAGCTCCACCTCCAGCTCGCCGCCCAGGTACTGGCGGGCGAACTCCTTGTTGGTGCCGATGTACGAGCCGGTCACGCGGGCGATGCGGCCGGCCGCGAGCAGCACGCCGAGGCCGCCGCCGTCCACCCCGCAGTTGTTGGAGACCACGCTCAGCGCGGTGGCGCCCTGCGCGTACAGGGCTGCTATCAGCACGTTCGGCACCCCGCTGAGGCCGAAGCCGCCGACCGCGAGGGAGGCCGCGTCGGGGATGTCGGCCACCGCGTCGGCGGGGGCCCGTACGACTTTGTCCATGCAACGCCCACGCCCGTTCTCGCTCGGCGACCGCCCGTTGGGGCTCTCGCGATTCGTTCGCCAGATGAACTAGAGTTCAGAGTTGCGCTCGCCCCGAGTGTGCGATCAGCCGGCGCACGCGTCAACACCCCGTGCCGCAACACCTCGTACCTCAACCCTCCGTGCTTCAACTCCCCGCCCCCGGAGGCCACATGAGCACCGCCCCCGCCGAAGCCGTCGGCCCGCTGATGCGCGGCGTCGCCGTGCTGCGCGCGCTCAGTGACGCGGACGGGCGGCTCAGCCTCGGCGAGCTGGTCCGGGCGACCGGGCTCGCCCGCTCCACGGTCGACCGGGTCGCCGCGACGCTGGCCCGCATGGGATATCTGCGTCTCGACGGCCCCACCGCCACGCTCGCCCCGCGCCTGATGGAGCTCGCCAACGCCTACCTGGGCGCCCTGCGGCTGCCCGCCCTGCTCGGCCCGTACGCGGTCCAACTGGCCGAGGAACTGGACGAGTCGGTGTCGCTCGCGGTCCCCGACGGCGACGGCATCCGCTTCGTCCACCAGAGCACCCGACGCCGGGCGATGTCCCTCACCTTCCGCATCGGTGACCTCCTCCCCGCCGAACGCACCGCGCCGGGGCCCCTGTTCGCCGCGCACTGGACGCCCGAGCAGTGGCAGGCCTGGCACCACCGGCGCGCGGCCGACCCGGCGGGCCTCGCCTTCCCCGCTGCCCCGCCCGCCAAAGCCGGAGCCGGGCCTGCGGCCGACGATTTCGAGAAGCGCATCGAAGCGGCCCGCACCGCGGGCTGGGCCGTCGACGACCAGCTCATCGAGCCGGGCCTCATCGCCGTGGCCGCGCCGCTCCGCGACCCGGCGGGCACCCCGGTCTGCGCCCTCAGCGTGGTCAGCCACACCAGCCGCCACAGCGCGGAGTCCCTGCGGAAGGCCGTACTGCCACGGCTCCGCGCGGCCGCCACCGCGATGGAGGCCGAGCTGGCCCGTGGCCACACCCCGGCGCCCGCCACGCCCCACGCGCTCGCCGCCTGGACCTCCGCCTCGAAGCAGGAGCTCGGCTCCGGGTTCGTCGAATCGCTGGCCCGCGGCCTGACCGTGCTGACCGCGTTCGGCACCGACCGGGCCGAGCTCACGCTCAGCGCGGTCGCCGAGGCCACCGGCCTCGCCCGCGCCACCGCCCGGCGCGCCCTGATCACCCTGGGCCACCTGGGCCTGGTCGTCACCGAGGGCCGCGCCTTCCGCCTCACCCCGCGCGTCCTGGCGCTCGGCTGTCCGCCCCTGTCCCGTACGACGCTGTCCGACATCGCGGCGCCGCACCTGGCCGCCCTCGTGCGCACCGTCCACGACTCGGCCTCGCTCGCGGTGCTCGACGGCGACGCCATCCAGTACACGGCCCGGGTCGCCACCACCCGGATCATGAGCGTCAACATCACCCTGGGCACCCGCTTCCCCGCGTACGCCGCCTCGATGGGCCGGGTGCTGCTCGCCGGCCTGGACGCCGGGGAGCGCGCGGCCCTGCTCGGCCGTACGGAGCTGTCGCCGCTCACCCCGCACACGGTCACCTCCCCGGCCGCGCTGGCCTCGGTCCTGGAGCGCGTGGCGGACCAGGGGTACGCGCTGGTCGACGAGGAGCTGGAGGAGGGGCTGCGCTCGATCGCCGTGCCGGTGCGGGACGCCGGGGGGCGGGCGGTGGCGGCCGTGAACGTGGCCATGCACACCACGCGGCGCACCGTGCCGGAGTGCCTCGCCGAGGTGCTGCCCGAGCTGCGCGCCACGGCCGCGGCCATCGAGGCCGACCTGCACGTGGTCGGCCGCTATTGCCGCACACCGCTGTCGTAACCGGCACCGCCACCGGCACCGCCACCGCCACCGGTCCGAGCCCGTACCGGCACCGGGGAGGCCCCGTAATACGCACCGGAACGGATTTGTCACCTCGGCAGCGCACATTTTCCCTCTAATCGGTTAATTAGGGTAAATGGGGACATGTTCATGACCTTGTTCGGGGATACAGGATTGTCCGCTGCCCCCTGTCCCTGACACACCGGAGTACGCCTCGTGGAGACCACAGACCGCCTGGTGACCGGCCCCCCGTCAACGAAGGGAACTTAGATGGCCACCCTGTGCCGACCGGCGGTCGCCGTGCCCGACCACGTCATCACCCAGGAGCAGACCCTGGCTCTGGCCCGCGAGACCCACGACGGGCACCCGCAGCGCGACCTCGTCCTGCGCCTCATCGAGAACACCGGCGTCAAGACCCGCCACCTCGTCCAGCCCCTCGAAGCCACCCTGGCCCACCCCGGATTCGAGCTCCGCAACCAGGTGTACGAGGCCGAGGCCAAGAGACGGGTTCCCGCGGTGGTGCGCGAGGCGCTCACCCACGGCGAGGTCGAGCCCGCCGACATCGACCTGATCGTCTTCGTGTCCTGCACGGGCTTCATGATGCCCTCGCTCACCGCCTGGCTGATCAACACGATGGGCTTCCGCAACGACACCCGGCAGCTGCCCATCGCCCAGCTCGGCTGCGCGGCGGGCGGCGCCGCCATCAACCGCGCGCACGACTTCATCAAGGCCTACCCCGGCTCCAACGTGCTGATCGTGTCGTGCGAGTTCTGCTCGCTGCTCTACCAGCCCACCGACATCGGGGTGGGCTCGCTGCTGTCCAACGGCCTGTTCGGGGACGCCCTTTCGGCCGCGGTGGTCCGCGGCGAGGGCGGCACCGGCATGCGGATCGAGCGCAACGGCTCGCACCTGGTGCCGGACACCGAGAACTGGATCTCGTACGCGGTGCGCGAGACGGGCTTCCACTTCCAGCTCGACAAGCGGGTCCCGGGCACCATGGAAATGCTCGCCCCCGCCCTCAAGTCCCTGGTGGAACAGCACAGTTGGGACGTCGGAGCGCTCGACTTCTACATCATCCACGCGGGCGGCCCCCGCATCCTGGACGACCTGTGCCACTTCCTGGAGCTGGGCCCCGAGATGTTCCGCTTCAGCCGCACCACCCTCACCGAACGCGGCAACATCGCGAGCTCGGTGGTCTTCGACGCCCTGGCCCGCCTCTTCGACGCGGGCGGCATGGCCGACGGCGCCCGCGGCGTGATCGCCGGCTTCGGCCCGGGCATCACCGCGGAGATCGGCGTGGGCAGCTGGAACGCGGGCCCGGACATGGACGACGAGCTCGACGCGATGGCCGCCCGGCTCTGAACTCCGGCTGCTTCTCTGCCCGTTCCGCTACTCGTTGACCAGTACGGGGACGGAGAGCACCGCGCTGGTCGGCGTGCCGGTCAGCGGCGACTTGGGCCGGACCTCGAAGTCGATGCCGGAGCCCTCGGCGGCCGGGGTGTGGGCGCCCTTGTGGTCGTCGTGGCCCTCCTCGGCGTACTGGAACGAGCCGGTGCCGAGCAGCTTGCCGTCCGCGTCGTAGTAGGCGGCGCTCAGCTCCAGGGCGATCAGTTCGCTGACGTCCGAGGTGACGGCGAGGTGACCGGTCACGGCGGATCCGGCGGCCAGGGCGCTGCCCGTGACCTTCACCCGGTCCGTGAACGGGCCCTGTTCCAGGCGCACTTCCCCCTTCGCCAGCTTCCGGTACGCGACGGGGGCGGCGGCCTGCTCGGGTGCCGCGAAGCTCACCGAGGGGACGGGGGCCGGGGCGTCCTCGGCCTTGTCCCCGCCGGAGCCGGAGCCGCCGCAGGCCGTGGCCAGGGCGAGGGTGAGGGCGGCCAGGACGGCCGGGGCTGCGATGCGGCTCAGTCTCATGGCGTGAGTACTCCTGCGTACTTGGGCGGACGGGGCCGGGGGATGCCTGCCCCCCGGCCCCTCATCGGCGGGGCGGGGTCAGCCGCGGGGCGAGCGGCCGAACAGCGAGCCGTACATCTTCCCGTACAGGTCGGTGTTGAGCTGGCTGGCCGCGAAGCGGTCCGCGCCCGGGCCGTACGCGAAGATCGGGACGTCCGCGCCGGTGTGGTTGCCGGAGAGGTACGTCAGCCACAGGCTCGCCTCGGGGCTGCCGTCCTTGACGTTCTTCGGGTCGTCCGGGGTGCGGAAGGTGGCCGGGCCGAAGTTCTTGGCGTCGCCCGCGCCCGCGCCGTTCACGATTCCGGACGAGCGGGCCGGGTCCTTGGCACCCGAAGTGGCGCGCGAGGGAAGGGAGTTGTTCGCCGGGTTGCCCGCGTCCGTGTTTGCCGGGGGCGCCGCCGACTCGGCGTTGGTGTACGTGCCCTTCTCGATGATGTTGAAGCCCGCACACTCGTGGTCCGCGGTGACGACGACCAGCGTGTGGCCGTCCCTCTTCGCGAAGTCGGTCGCCGCCTTCACCGCGTCATCGAACGCCTTGACCTCGGCGAGCGTCTGGGCTGCGTCGTTCGCGTGCGAGCGCTTGTCGATCTGGGCGCCCTCGACCTGGAGGAAGAAGCCCTTCTTCGAGCGGCCGTCCAGCAGGTCGATCGACTTCTTCGCCATCTCGGCGAGCGTCGGCTCCTGCTTCTGCGGGGCGCCCGCGGGCAGACCCGCCTTCGCCTGCTCGACGGTCAGGTTGCCGCGGTTGAAGAGCCCGACGACCTTCTTGCCGCGCGCCTTGTCGAGGTCCGCCTTGGTGGCGACCTTCTGCGAACCGGCCGTCTGCGCGGGCAGCTTGGGGTCGCCGAACGAGCCGAGCACCTGGTAGCCCTGCTTCTGGAGCGCCTGCTGGTCCTCCGGCTCGAAGCGGGCGAGGCCGCCGCCGAGCACCACGTCGGCGGTGCCGTTGCGGGCGATCTGCTCGGCGATCGGCGTGATCAGCGTCTTGTCGGCGGGCGCCTTCTCGTAACTGCCGTCGGCGTTCTTCGGCAGGCAGGCCGCGTCCGAGTACGTCGGCCCCTGGCAGCCGCGAAGGAGCGCGTGGCTGTACTGGGCGGCGGGCGTGGCGTCGGTGACCTCGGCGGTCGAGACGTTGCCGGTGGCGAAGCCGGCCGCCTTGGCCTGCTCCATCAGCGTGGCGCGCTTCTTCTCGTAACTGTCCACGCCGATCGCGGCGTTGTACGTCTTGACGCCCGAGGCCCACGCGGTGGCGGCGCTCGCCGAGTCCGTCACCAGGGCCGGCCGGTCGCTGCCCTTCTCGACGGCGTACGTGGCGACCGCGCCCGTGTAGGGCAGGCGCTCCATGTTCAGCTTGCCCTGGGCGCCGTAGTAGCGCTCGCGGCCCGCGGTGACGTGGGTGCGGCCCATGCCGTCGCCGAGCAGGTAGATGACGTTGCGTATCTCGCGGCCGCCGCCGTGACCGCCCTGCTGGGGCGCGGAGTTGGCGGTGACGGCCGAGCCCGCGGCGACCGCGGAGGCGGCCGCGAACACCGCGAGCACCTTCATTGCCTTGTGTGTCATGGCGGCGAAGCTATGAGTCGCACGTGAACGGACCGGGAGGTTCAGGCGACCGCGAGGCGAACGCCTTTACCTGCCGCATAACTTTTGCGTCCCGCCCCTTTGCCTGCCCTGGGTGCGTCCCTTACCTCCGGTCGCCCTTACCCGTACGACAGGTTGGAGCAGATGTTGTCGTCGGCCGAGCGGGCCTTGTCCGAGACGCTGGGCGGCACCGAGGCGGGGGCGCTGGGCGCCGCGTCCGCCCCGCCTTCCTTGTACTGGGTGCCGAGGACGACGTTCAGACCGGGCGTCTTCGACTGGCGCATGAGCGCGCCGGGGAAGTGCGTGGCGAGCGTCTTGGCCTTGGCCTCGTCGTTCGGGCCGTACTCGATGACGGTGTGCGTGTAGTCCTGGGTGGCGGCGGTCGTGGCGCCGGTCACCGTGAAGCCCGCCGACTTCAGGGACTCGGCGGCCTTGCCCGCGAGGCCCTTCTCGACGGTGCCGTTGTAGACGGCGACGCTGATCCCCTGGCCGGAGGCGGGCGCCGGGGCGGAGGCGGACGGGCTCGGCGCGGCCTTCTCGCCCTTGCCCGCGGCGTCCTGGCCGTCGACCGTACGGTCCGCCCTGAGGGCGGCGAACAGCGCGTCGGCCTCGGGCTTGACGACCGCGACACGCGCGCCCTCGTACCGCCAGGGCAGCGTCACGAACTTGGTGTTGTGCAGGTCGATGTCCTTCATGGACATGGCGAAGGAGATGAGCTTCTGGGGGGAACCGAGGCCCGGGTCGACCGTCATCGACTTGGTGGCCGCGGTGGCGAGCGGCAGCAGGCTGGTCGGGTCGAGGCCGTTGCCCTTGACCTTCTTGATCAGGCTGCCGACGAAGGCCTGCTGGCGCTGGATGCGGCCTATGTCGGAGCCGTCGCCGATGCCGTGCCGGATGCGTACGTAGTCGAGCGCCTTCTGGCCGGACACGGTCTGCGGGCCCTTGGCGAAGATCCGGTCGCCCTTGTGGCCCAGCTTGGGGTTGAGGTCCCCCTGGTAGACGTCGTTGGGGACGCAGACCTGGACGCCGCCGACGGCCTCGGTCATCCTCGCGAAGCCCGCGAAGTCGACGACCACGGTGTGGTCCACGCGCAGCCCGGTCAGCTTCTCGACGGTGTTCTGGGTGCAGGCCGGGTTGCCCTGAACCGTTTCACCGACCTCGAAGGCCGAGTTGAACATCTCGTTGTGCTTCTCCTTGGTCCACGTCCCGTTCGGCAGCTTGCACGGGGGTATGTCGACCAGGGAGTCGCGCGGTATGGACACGGCGACGGCGTGCTTCTGGTCGGAGTACACATGCATCAGGAACGCGGTGTCCGAGCGGCCGATGTCACCCGTGCCGTGGCCGTACTCGGCGTTGTCGCCGGAGCGCGTGTCGGAGCCGATGACCAGGACGTTCGAGCCCTTGGTCGAGGCAGCGGGGCGATTGGCGGAGACGCCGCCGTCGTCGAAGGTCCTGATGTTGCCGTTCAGCTGGAAGTAGATCCAGCCGCCTCCGGCGACCGCGAGGACGACGACCGACAGGGCCGTGACCCCGGCGATGCGGGCGCGGCTGCGCTTGTTGCGCCGCCGTGGCGCGGCGGAGCTGCCGCTCTCGCGCCTGCTCGCCGTTCCCGCTTTGTGGCTGCCCGCCATCGGACCCCTCATCCCTCATTCACGCCTCTTCTGTAGAGGAGACGGTGAGTCGCACACTCTGGTTGTACAGTTGCGCAATGTAGCAAGTCTCACTGAGAGCCATCAGCCCCAGCCGTACGAAGAAATCGGCTGGACGAAACGGCTGTAGGACGCGAACGAGGGAGGACGGCGGGATGTTCCTGCGCAACGGGCTAGAGCCCTGGCATCTGCTGATCGTGGCCGTAGTACTGATCCTGCTGTTCGGCTCGAAGAAGCTGCCCGACACGGCACGCGCGCTGGGCAAGTCCCTGCGCATCCTCAAGAGCGAGACCAAGGCGATGCGGGAGGACTCCGGCGACCCGGCGCCCGCCGCGGCCGCCCCGGCCCCGCAGGTCACCCCGGCCCGGGCCCCGGTCCAGACGCCGGCCCCGACGGACGCACGCCCGGTTCAGTGATCGCGCCGTACGCTCGGCAGGCATGGAACAGCTGCCGACGTACGACGACGTGGTCCGCGCCCATGAGCGGATCGCCCCGCACGCCCACCGCACCCCGGTCCTGACCTCGCGGCTCACCGACGCAGAGCTCGGCCTGAGCCTCTTCTTCAAGTGCGAGAACCTCCAGCGGATGGGGGCCTTCAAGTTCCGCGGCGCGTTCAACGCGCTGTCGCGGTTCGACGCGGAGCAGCGCCGGGCGGGCGTGGTCGCCTTCTCGTCCGGCAACCACGCCCAGGCCGTCGCGCTCGCCGCGTCCCTGCTCGGCATCCCGGCGACCATCGTCATGCCGCACGACGCCCCGGCGGCCAAGCTCGCCGCCACCCAGGGGTACGGGGCGAGCGTGGTCCCGTACGACCGCTACACCGAGGACCGCGAGGAGATCGGCGCCGCGCTCGCGAAGGAGCGCGGCCTGACGCTGGTCCCGCCGTACGACCACCCCCATGTGATGGCCGGCCAGGGCACCGCCGCGAAGGAACTCTTCGAGGAGACCGGCCCGCTCGACGCGCTGTTCGTGCCGCTCGGCGGGGGCGGCCTCCTGTCGGGCAGCCTGCTCTCGGCGGGCGCGCTGTCGCCGTCCTGCGAGGTCTACGGGGTCGAGCCGGAGGCGGGCGACGACGGGCGCCGCTCACTGCGGGCGGGCCGGATCGTGCACATCGACACGCCGGCGACCATCGCGGACGGCGCCCAGACGCAGCATCTGGGCGCGCATACCTTCCCGGTGATCCGTGACCGCGTGACGGGCATCGTGACGGCGTCGGATGCCCAACTCGTTGACTGCATGCGGCTGTTCGCCGCGCGGCTGAAGCTGGTGGTGGAGCCGACGGGGTGCCTGGGCCTGGCAGCGGCGGTTGCTCTGGCCGAGCGGTTCCGGGGTGGGCGGGTGGGGGTGATCGTGAGCGGGGGGAACGTGGGCATGTCCCGCTTCGCTGAGCTGGTGGCTTAGTCCCCCACCCCGCCCCTCCCCGCTGTGACACTCTGCGGCTCCGCCGCGTGGCCTCCGGGGGTGAAGGACCCTGGGGCTCCGCCCCAGACCCCGTTCGCGCCTTGAGGGCGCTCGTCCTCAAACTCCCCCAAGGCCTTAAGGGCCAGGGGGGACCCCCATGACAGGCTGAAATGCTCCAGCGCAGGCCAGCATGGACGCCGTTAGGGGCGCGGGGAACTGCGCGACCAGCCACCCACGGCCCGAGGCCGAAAGCGGGGTTTAGGGGCGCGGGGAACCGCGCGAAACGGCCCCCGACGTGCCCGCGGTCGAAACCCCGGCCACCCCGGCGGAGCGGCGCGGCGCATGATGGGGGGATGAACGAGATGCCGGAGTGGGAGAAGCGGTTCAGGGCGCCGAGGGTGGGGCTCCCCGACTGGGCGGAGGACGCCCCGGACCGCTCGCTGTTCGTGTCGAACGCGACAGGGACGTACGAGCTGTATGCCTGGGACCGCAGGAGCGGGTCCCAGCGCCGGGCCACCGACCGCCCCAACGGCACCACCGACGGGGTGCTGACGCCGGACGGCGAGTGGATCTGGTGGTTCGACGACACCGACGGCGACGAGTTCGGGGTGTGGCGCCGCCAGCCCTTCACGGGCGGCGACGACGAGGCGGCCGTGCCGGGGCTCGACCCGTCCTACCCGGCGGGCCTCGCACTCGGCCGGGACGGCACGGCGGTGATCGGCCGCTCCACCGACGACGACGGCTCCACGATCCACGTCGTACGCCCCGGCTCCACGCCCGTCGAAATCTACCGGCACCGCGAGTCGGCGGGCGTGGGCGACCTGTCGCACGACGGGACGATGATCGCCGTCGAGCACACCGAGCACGGCGACGCGATGCACTCGGCGCTGCGCGTGGTGCGCCCGGACGGCACGGCGGTCGCCGATCTCGACGACACCAAGGGCGGCACCGAGGAGCTGGGCCTTGAGGTGCTCGGGTTCGCACCGCTGGCGGGCGACACCCGCCTGCTGATCGCGCACCAGCGCCGCGGCCGCTGGGAGCCGATGATCTGGGACGTGGCTTCCGGCGAGGAGACCGACCTCGCGCTCGACCTGCCGGGCGACGTGTCGGCCGAGTGGTACCCGGACGGCTCGGGGCTGCTCGTCGTCCACAGCTTCGAGGCGCGCAGCGGCCTCTTCCGCTTCGACCTCGCGACGCGCTCGCTGATCGAGATCGACACCCCGGCCGGTTCGGTGTCGGGGGCGACGGCCCGGCCCGACGGCACGGTGGAGTACCTGTGGTCGTCGGCGGCCAGCCCCTCCGAGGTGCGCTCCACGACGGGCGAGGTCGTGCTCGACCCTCCCGGGTTCAAGGCGCCGGGTTCCGTGCCGGTGCAGGACGCCTGGGTGGAGGGGCCCGGCGGCCGCATCCACGCCCTGGTCCAACGCCCGGCCGGCGAGGGCCCCTTCCCCACCCTCTTCGAGATCCACGGCGGGCCCACCTGGCACGACAGCGACGCGTTCGCCTCGGGACCTGCCGCCTGGATCGACCACGGCTATGCGGTGGTACGGGTCAACTACCGGGGCTCCACGGGGTACGGGCGGGCCTGGACCGACGCGCTCAAGCACCGGGTCGGGCTCATCGAGCTGGAGGACATCGCGGCGGTCCGCGACTGGGCGGTCTCCTCGGGCCTCGCCGACCCCGCGCGCCTCATCCTGGCCGGCGGCTCCTGGGGCGGCTACCTCACGCTCCTCGGCCTCGGCACGCAGCCGGACGCGTGGGCGCTCGGCCTCGCGGCGGTGCCGGTCGCGGACTACGTCACGGCGTACCACGACGAGATGGAGGCGCTGAAGGCGATGGACCGGACGCTGCTCGGCGGCACCCCGGAGGAGGTCCCGGACCGCTTCCGCGCGTCGTCCCCCCTGACGTACGTCGACGCCGTCCGGGCTCCCGTCTACATCTCCGCCGGGGTGAACGATCCGCGCTGTCCGATCCGGCAGGTGGAGAACTATGTGGACCGGCTGGTGGCGCGGGGGGCGGCGCATGAGGTCTACCGCTACGACGCGGGGCACGGCTCGCTGGTGGTGGAGGAGCGCATCAAGCAGGTCCGCCTCGAACTCGACTTCGCGGCACGCCACTTGGCGGGGTGAGATCCCCCACCCCGCCCCTTCCCGCTGTGACACTCTGCGGCTCCGCCGCGTGGCCTCCGGGGTGTGGTGGGCTGAGCTGGACTCCTGGGGCTCCGCCCCAGACCCCGTTCGCGCCTTAAGGGCGCTCGTCCTCAAACTCTCCCAAGGCCTTAAGGGCCAGGGGGGACCCCCATGACAGGCTGGGTATGCCCGTACCGCATGCCGCTAGGGGCGCGGGGAACTGCGCGACCGGCCAACGACGGCCCGCAGTCGAAGTGACCGGTTCGGGGGCCCGGGGGCGGAGCCCCCGAGGGGGCCCGGGGCCGAGGCCCCGGGGGACTTGCGGGGACCCCGCAGCCCCACCCCCCGGCAGGATTCCGTACCGTGGGGGGTGTGTACCGGTTCCTGCTCACACCCCGCTGGTGGGGAATCCACGTCTTCGTCCTGCTGGCCATCCCCTTCTGCATCTTCATGGGCAGCTGGCAGCTGGGCCGCTTCGAGGACCGCGTGCAGTCCCACGACGCGGCCGAGAAGGCGCCCGACCCCGCCACGCGGAAGGCCGAACCGCTCGCCGGCCTGCTCCCCGTGGACCAGCGCACCTCCGGCCGCCCCGCCGAGGCACGCGGACGGTACGCCGAGCAGTTCCTGGTGCCCGACCGCGAGGTCAACGGCAAGTCGGGCAGCTATGTGCTGACGATGCTGCGTACCGACGGCGGCAAGGCGCTGCCCGTCGTACGGGGCTGGATCCCGCGGGGCGCCAAGGCCCCGGCCGCGCCCGCCGGCGAGGTCGACGTCACCGGCGTACTGCAGGCCTCCGAGAACGCCGGCTCCGACGGGGTGCACGCGCAGGGCGGGCTCCCGCAGGGCCAGGTCGGCATGATCAGCGCGGCGGCCCTGGTCAACCTGGTTCCGTACCAGGTGTACGACGCCTGGGTGACGCTGCCCGGCGCCGACGCGGGCATGACTCCCGTGCCCGCCAGCGCCCCGCAGAACAGCGGGCTCGACCTCAAGGCGTTCCAGAACCTCGGCTACACCGGCGAGTGGTTCGTCTTCGCCGGGTTCGTGGTCTTCATGTGGTTCCGGCTGGTTCGGCGCGAGGCCGAGGCTCTGGAGGACGCCGAGCTCGGACTCACCCCCGAGATCCCCGAGACGGATGACGCCCCGAGCGCTTCCGCCTCGCTTCCATAGGAGCCGGGGCAAAGCGAAGAGCCGGGCAAAGCGAAGGGGGCCCGCCACCAGGCGGGCCCCCTTCGTGCTCCTCCCCCTCCGCGAACGAGGAGCCGTCCCCAATATTTCGCTTCCGGCCCGTGCTACTGCTGCGGGGCCACCGACGGTGTTCCCGCGTCCAGGACACCCGTCTTGTAGATCGTTCCGGCGCACGCGTTCGGGATCTTGGCCTCCGCGGACGGGGCGCCCGGCTCGGCGACGTGGGTCACCGCGACCGTGCCGTCCGCCGTGGCGGTGGGCGAGCCGCCGTCCGCGCCGAGCTGGGCGGTCTGGCCGCCGCCGGCCGCCGTCGTCGGGGAGACGACCCCGCTGGTGCTGCCGGAGCTGCCGTTCGACGGGCTCGGGTCGGGCGGGGGCGGGGTCTTGGGGCAGGTGTCCGACGGCACCCAGGCGAACCGCACCTCGTACGCCGCGGCCGGTTTCAGGACCAGGCGGGTGGTGTCCTTCGAGGGATCGGGGAGCCCGGCGGCCGGGTCGCCCGCCGCGTGCTCGACGACGGTGATCTTCGCCGGGTTGGCCGCGCCCTGCGCCTTCACGTTGAACTTGCCGGCGCCGCCGATCGCGCACTGCTTGTTGGACGCGTTCACTATGCGGAAGGCGCCGTAGACCTTGCCGGTCGAGTCGGGCTTGCCGACGCTCGCGGACTTCACGCTCAGCTCGCCCGCCTCGCACACCGGCGAGTTCGCCTGCACGGGCCCGCTGCCCGCCCCGGTCGCGCCGCCGGCCGTGGCGCCCGTCGTGCCCTTGCTGGGCTGCGGCGTACGGCCCGTGCTGTCGGGAGTGCCGGCCGGGCTGCCGGTGCCGGAGGGCACGGTACTCTCCCGCACGCCGTCCGAGCTGCCGGAGGCCGAGCCCGCGGTGCTGCCGTGCGTCTGCTCGCCGTGTCCCGCGACGGCGGCACGGTCGTCCGCGCTGCCCGAGGTGTTGGCGACGTGGATGAACGCCGGTACGGCGGTGGCCACCAGGAGGGCCGCGGCGACCGAGCCGACGACGGCCTGGCGCTTGCGGGCCCTCCGCACGGGCACCGCGGCCCGCAGATGTTCGAGTGCCCCCTCCGAGGGCATCAGGTCGTCCACCGCGCCGTGCAGCAGCCTGCGCAGCGCGAGTTCGTCGGCCGCGTCCGAACCCGCCGAGGCGGGCGGCAGGCCGAAGGGGGGATTGCCGGTGCTGTTCTTTTCCGGCGTTTTGTCCACGAATCCGTATCCAGTCAGGTCGTTCAGGTCATTCCTGGGCCGCTGGTCCGGCCTACTCTTCCCGTGCTCCCCGTGGGCGCCACGCCGTCCGTGGGCGCCATGCCTTCCGTAGGCTCCGTGTTCCCCATGGCCGCCGTTCCCCGGGCGCCCGGCGCCGTCCCTGTCGCCGTTCTTGTCGGGGCCCGTCATGCCGGTGCCTCCATGGCGATCCGCAGGGCGGCGATGCCCCGCGATCCGTACGCCTTCACCGAGCCCAGGGATATCCCGAGCGTCTCGGCGACCTGGGCCTCCGTCATGTCCGCGAAGTAGCGCAGCACGAGCACCTCGCGCTGGCGGCGCTGGAGCCCGCGCATCGCCTTGATCAGCGCGTCGCGCTCCAGCTGGTCGTACGCGCCCTCCTCGGCGCTCGCCATGTCGGGCATCGGCTTGGAGAGCAGCTTGAGCCCGAGGATGCGGCGGCGCAGCGCGGACCGCGACAGATTGACGACGGTCTGGCGCAGGTAGGCGAGGGTCTTCTCCGGCTCGCGCACCCGGCCGCGCGCCGAGTGGACCCGGATGAACGCCTCCTGCACCACGTCCTCGCAGGAGGCGGTGTCGTCCAGGAGCAGGGCCGCGAGGCCGAGCAGCGAGCGGTAGTGCGCGCGGTAGGTCTCGGTGAGGTGATCGACAGTGGTGCCGGCCGCCATGACCTCGTCAGCGCTCTCGCGCGAGGGCGCCTGGGAGGGAACGCGGGCCGGACGGGTGGCGGGCATGGGCGCGATCACCGGCATGCCGCCGGGCGCACCGAGGCGCCGACGCGGGCGGACGACCGTGCCACCGCGTGCCGGTACCGCTCGGAAATCGAGTACCTCTGCCACGCCTGTTGGACACGTTCCTCCCCGTCAGGGTTGTACGCGTACGACACTGTTTTTGGCGGTGCACTACATACCCTCATCCGTACCCGCTCTTCCCCAATGCCCCGATTTTTACGGCACCTTGAGGGGCTACCGCATAGACGCTCCATGCCGGACTGCGGTTGCAGGGACACGGAAATGAATCGTGTAACAAGGCATCGGCGCAGTTCAAGTGGTACAGACCAGCGACTTGCTCACAGAGCGTTCACAGATCCTACAAATCAGTGGACCTCATCGCGCGCTGAATTCACGGGCCGCCAACTCCGCGATGTGCGCGGCGTTCAGGGCCGTGCCCTTGCGGAGGTTGTCGCCGCAGACGAAAAGTTCCAGTACGTGCGGATCGTCCGGCGAACTGCGCACCCGGCCCACCCACGTGGGGTCGGTGCCGACCACGTCCGCGGGCGTCGGGAACTCGCCGACGGCCGGGTTGTCGAAGAGCACCACGCCCGGCGCGGTCGCCAGGATCTCGTGGGCCCGCGCGACGTCCACCTCGTTCTCGAAGCGGGCGTGCACCGACACCGAGTGGGTCGTGACGACCGGGACCCGCACACAGGTCGCGGCCACCGGAAGCCGCGGCAGGTCGAGCAGTTTGCGCAGTTCGTCCCGCAGGCCCAGTTCCTGCGAGGACCAGCCGTCCCCGGCGAGCTCCCCGGTCCACGGCACCACGTTCAGCGCGACCGGCGCCGCGAACGGGCCGAGGTCGTCGCCGACCGCCCGCCGCACATCGCCCGGACTCGTGCCGAGCCCGCTCCCGGCCACCAGCGAGATCTGCCGGCGCAGCGCCTCGACCGCGGCCTGCCCCTCGCCGCTGACCGCCTCGTACGTGGAGAGGACCAGCTCGCTCAGGCAGAACTCGGCGTGCAGCGCGCCCACCGTCACGCTCATGGCGAGGGTGGTGGGGTGCGGGCTCGCGACGATGCCGCGCGGACGCATCCGTACGGCATGGGGATTGAGCTCCGGGACCACGAGCGGCACGTCCGGGTCCATGCGGAAGGCGGCCGAACTGTCCACCACCACCGCGCCCTTGGCGGCCGCGACCGGCGCCCAGCGGGCGGCGATCTCGTCGGGGGCGAGGAAGACGACGACGTCGGCCCCGTCCAGGGCCTCCTCGCTCAGCGCGAGGACCTCGCACTCCTCGCCCCGTACGAGCAGCTTGCGGCCGGCCGAGCGCGCGGACGCGACGAGCCGGACCTCGCCCCAGACATCGGCATGCTGGGACAGGATCTGGAGCATCACCGAACCGGCGCCCCCGGTCGCTCCGACGACCGTGAGCGCCGGCCTGCGGGTCATCGCCCGGTGCCTCCGTAGACGACGGCCTCGTCGCTGTCGGAGTCGAGACCGAAGGCGGTGTGCACGGCGCGCACGGCCTCGTTCACGTCGTCGGCGCGGGTCACGACCGAGATGCGGATCTCGGAGGTCGAGATCAGCTCGATGTTGACGCCCGCGTCGGACAGGGCCTCGAAGAAGCCCGCCGTGACACCCGGGTTGGTCTTCATGCCGGCGCCGACCAGCGAGATCTTGGCGATCTGGTCGTCGTAGCGCAGCGACTCGAAGCCGATGGCGGGCTTGGAGCGCTCCAGGGCGTCGATGGCCTTGCGGCCCTCGGCCTTGGGCAGCGTGAACGAGATGTCGGTCAGACCCGTCGACGCGGCGGAGACGTTCTGCACCACCATGTCGATGTTGATCTCGGCGTCCGCGATGGTGCGGAAGATCGCCGCGGCCTCGCCCGGCTTGTCGGGCACCCCGACGACCGTGACCTTCGCCTCGGAGACGTCGTGCGCGACTCCGGAGATGATGGCGTGCTCCACCTGCTGGCCTTCCGACTGGGAACGTGGTTCGTTGCTGACCCAGGTGCCCTGAAGTCCGCTGAAGGACGACCGCACATGGATCGGGATGTTGTAACGGCGGGCGTATTCGACGCACCGGTGCAGGAGCACCTTGGAGCCGGACGCCGCCAGCTCCAGCATGTCCTCGAAGGAGATCCAGTCGATCTTCTTCGCCTTCTTCACGACGCGGGGGTCCGCAGTGAAGACGCCGTCGACGTCCGTGTAGATCTCACAGACCTCGGCGTCGAGCGCGGCCGCAAGGGCGACGGCGGTCGTGTCGGACCCGCCGCGGCCGAGCGTGGTGATGTTCTTGCCCTCCTGGCTGACGCCCTGGAACCCGGCGACGATGGCGATGTTGCCCTCGTCGATCGAGGTCCGGATGCGGCCCGGGGTGACGTCGATGATCCGCGCTTTGTTGTGGACCGAATCGGTGATGACACCGGCCTGGCTGCCCGTGAACGACTGGGCCTGGTGGCCCAGGTTTTTGATCGCCATGGCGAGCAGTGCCATGGAGATCCGCTCTCCGGCGGTCAGCAGCATGTCGAATTCCCGCCCGGCAGGCATCGGTGACACCTGCTCCGCGAGCTCGATCAACTCATCCGTCGTGTCGCCCATCGCGGAAACCACGACGACCACCTGGTGGCCGGACTTCTTGGCTTCCACGATCCGCTTGGCGACGCGCTTGATGCCCTCGGCATCGGCAACGGAGGAGCCTCCGTACTTCTGCACGACAAGGCCCACGTGCGCTCCTCGCTCAGTTCATTACTGCGGTCGGCTCAGTCTAACGAGCGGGCCGGATTCGCCCGCGCCGTATCACTTCGTGAGATGTCCCGCTCACGAATTGATCACCGGGCGTTGTCCGATCCGCTCGCGAGATCCGCCTGCCCCTGCATCCCGGTTTGTACGCGGCTTGTGGCCGGGGTCACAGCGGCGAGACCGAGGGGGCGGACCGGAGTCGGCGCCAACTCCCTTGCGCACAGCCCTACTTGAGGTCGTGCAGGCCCAGCGGACCCGCGAGCTCCTCGACCATGACGCGGCCCGCCTCCTCCTCCAGGGCGTCCGCCGCCAGGTCCTCGTCGGTGTCGAGGCCGTCCAGCGCTTCGAGCGGCTGGTTCAGGCGGACGTGGGCGACCAGGGACTGGAGCGCGCGCAGCGCGGCGGAGGCCGTCGAGCCCCAGTTGGAGAAGTACGAGAACTGCCACCACCACAGGGCCTCGGTGGTGCGGCCCGCGCGGTAGTGCGCCAGGCCGTGGCGCAGGTCGGTGACGACGTCGGCGAGGTCGTCGGAGATCCGGCACGCCACCGGCGCCTTGCGCGGCTCGTACGGGTCGAAGACCTCGGAGTACACGTCGATGGGTTCCAGGAGCCGGGCGAACCGCTCGCGCAGCTCGTCGACGTCGGCCTCCGGGCCGAGGTCCGGCTCGTAGCGCTCGTCCGGGACGATGTCCTCGTGCGCGCCGAGCCGGCCGCCGGCGAGCAGCAGCTGGGAGACCTCCAGGAGGAGGAACGGCACGGCGCTGTCGGGCTCGTCGCCCTTGGCCACTTCGGTGACCGCGACGATGAAGGACTCGACCTGGTCGGCGATCTGGACCGCGAAGGAGTCCGGGTCCTGGTTGGTCGCGTGCAGCGTTGCGTCAGACATCGAGTTGACCTTCCTCGTACCCCTCGTGGGCGTCATACATCGAGCAGCCGCCTTCCTTCGAAGGCCCGGCCCAGGGTGACCTCGTCGGCGTATTCGAGGTCGCCGCCCACCGGCAGGCCGCTGGCGAGCCGGGTGACCTTGAGACCCATGGGCTTGATCATGCGGGCGAGGTACGTCGCGGTGGCCTCGCCCTCCAGGTTCGGGTCGGTGGCCAGGATCAGCTCGGTGACCGTGCCGTCCGCGAGGCGGGCGAGCAGCTCGCGGATGCGCAGGTCGTCCGGGCCGACCCCCTCGATCGGGCTGATGGCGCCGCCGAGCACGTGGTAGCGGCCGCGGAACTCGCGGGTCCGCTCGATGGCCACGACGTCCTTGGGCTCCTCCACGACGCAGATGACCGTCTGGTCGCGGCGCGGGTCGCGGCAGATGTTGCACCGCTCCTCCTGCGCCACGTTGCCGCACACCGCACAGAACCGGACCTTGTCCTTCACTTCGAGCAGGGCGTGCGCGAGGCGGCGCACGTCGGTCGGCTCGGCCTGGAGGATGTGGAAGGCGATCCGCTGCGCGCTCTTGGGACCGACGCCGGGCAGCCTGCCCAGTTCGTCGATGAGGTCCTGAACCACGCCTTCGTACAACGGAACGCCTCTCGTGGGTTGCTCTGACGCCTACGGTAGTTGCTGTGCGTCCGCCTCAGTAGGTCAGGCGCACGGGTACGTGCGCCCGGGCGGGTGCACGCCAGTGGCCCGGTCCTAGAACGGCAGTCCCGGCATGCCGCCGAGGCCCTGCGCCAGCGGGCCCAGCTTCTGCTGCTGGAGCTGCTGCGCGTTCTCGTTGGCGGCCTGCACGGCCGCGACGACGAGGTCCGCGAGGGTCTCGGTGTCCTCCGGGTCGACCGCCTTCGGGTCGATGACCAGGGCGCGCAGCTCGCCCGAGCCGGTCACGGTCGCCTTGACGAGACCGCCGCCGGCCTGTCCGTCGACCTCGGTCGCCGCGAGTTCCTCCTGGGCAAGGGCGAGGTCCTGCTGCATCTTCTGGGCCTGCTGGAGAAGCTGCTGCATGTTGGGCTGGCCACCACCAGGGATCACGTTTCACTCCGGGTTTCGGTAGGACGGTTGTCTCTTTCGGCACTCCGAGCCTACGTGGTCGACAGGCGCCCTGCTCCGCAACTCTTTCGAGTGATGCGGTGCGGGTTCCTATACCTGATCAAGGGCCACTTCCGGGCGGAAATACCTGGATATCGCCCCCTCGGCCCTCCATTCGGCGGTAGGAATGGCGGTCGGGTGTGTCAGCACGCGTCAATACGCACGCGCGCCCCGCGGATGGCCGCACGGCGTCACGGCATTTACACGGCATTTACTACGTCCAGTACACGTCCAGTACGTCCAGATCCACATCCAGGTGCCCGTACGTCACTCGATGTCGCAGAGGGTCACAGCAGCAAGTGCGGAGGGAGCGGCCGGGTGAGCCAGCCGGACATGCAGCCCGAGGGGCCCCCGGGCCAGGCCCGGCGGGACGAGGGCGCGCAGACGGGCGATCTGACCGGGAGGCCGTTCCCGCTCGGCGACTGGGGCGAGCCGGCCGAGCGCCTCGACGCGCTGTACCGCTGGGCGGAGGACGGCGCCCTGCGCACCGCGGACTGGTACCTCGCCGACCGGCTCTGGAAGCGCCGCGGCGCCCGTACCCTGCGCTGCGGCACGGCGAGCGGCGCGATCGCGGGGGCCGTGCTCCCGCTGCTCGATCTGACCGGCGCCCTGAAGGGCGCGGCGGGCTGGGGCTATCTGTGTCTGCTGCTCGGCGCCGCGTGCATGGCCTGCGACCGCTACTTCGGGCTCACCTCGGGCTGGATGCGGGACGTCGCCACCGCCCAGGCCGTGCAGCGCAGGCTCCAGAGCCTCCAGTTCGACTGGGCCTCGGAGAGCGTGCGGGAGGTGCTCGGGCCCACCGAGGGCACCGCGAGCGAGGCGGCCGAGCGGTGCCTCTCGCTGCTGCGCCGGTTCACCGAGGACGTCACCGAGCTGGTCCGCTCGGAGACGGCGGACTGGATGGTGGAGTTCCGCTCGGGTCCCGCGCCGCTCGTCATGCAGACCCTGAGCACGGCGGCTCCGCGCGCGGACGGCGCCCCCGGCCCGGGCCGCTTCCCCCTCCCCCCGGCCACCCGCCCGAACATGCCGCGCCAGCGGCCGCCGGAGGGGCCGCGCCAGTAGCCGGGGCGCCGGGGGCGAGGTCTTGCCCCTCGGCAGCGGGTTCAGCTGAAGATGATCATCGAGCCCTGGGCGAGGCTGCGGGTCGCCGCCGCGTGCAGCCCGAGCCACACGTGCCGCTCGCGCGCGAAGGGGCTCTCGTCGTACGGGATGGGTCCGGCCGGCTCTTCGAGCGAGGTGGGCCGGTCCGGCGGGGCGGGTGCGGTCGGCGGGTTGGCCGGATCTATGCCGATGGCGGGCCCCACGAACTCCAGCTCCCGCAACAGCCCCTGCGAGGAGCCGAGCGGTCCGCCGCCCGCGAGGAGCTCCTCGTTGGAGAGCGGGATCGCGAAGTCGACCGGGACGTAGGCCCCGGCGTGGTCGTAGTGCCACACCAGGTGCGACTGCTGGGCGGTCGTCTCGAACATCTCCAGGAGCTGCTCGTAGTCGCCGCCGAGCTCGTCGACGGGCGTGACCGCGAGGCCGCACAGCTGGAGGAGGTAGGCGCGGCGCAGGAAGTGCAGCGCGTCGTAGTCGAACCCCGCGACGGGTGCCACGTCGCCGGACAGGCCCGGCATGTACGCGAAGACCGGTACGGGCGGGAGCCCGGCGTCGCCGAGCGCCTTGTCGTACGAGGCGATCTCCTCCGCGAACGGGTTGTCGGGGCTGTGGCACAGCACATCGACGAGGGGGACCAGCCACAGGTCACAGGCCAAGACGGCCTCGCTCTCAACTCGTTTGGTTCGATGGTCGGGACAGCGTAGTGCGCCGGGCACGCCGCGCGAAGAGTGCCCGTCAACTCCTGTTGCGAGGTGACTGGATCCCCCCGCGCCCCGGTCGGGAGGGTTTACCCACCAGCCCGTCCATTACTCGGATGGCCGGACTTGAGCGCGTGCCCCGGACGCGGAAGGTGTCACCGGACCGACGACACGTCCCAGATCCACACCCCGCCCACCTTCGTGCCCTCGCGGCCGAGCAGCCGGGTCACCGTGTCGTACAGCTCGGGCGCCTGCGGCTGGGGGGCGAGGACCAGGACGCCCGCGCGCCAGTACGCGAGGTCCTCGCGGGCCTGGTTCTGCCAGTCCGTGCCGATGTCCGGGACGGGCTTGCCGGAGCGCACGTCGCTGAACAGGTTCGACGTCCAGCGCGGGGAGGCGCCGTAGATGCCGATGCGGTCCGGCCCCCAGGGGCCGTTGAAGTAGCCGCCGGGCACCGGGAAGCCGAGGCCCGTCGACGACTGCCAGTGCAGCGCCTCCGCCGAGCCCGGGTCGGGCAGCGGCACCGGGACCAGGGACTCCCCCGGCTTCACGTACTTCTTCCACAGGCCGGACGCGATGAACTCGGGCACCTCGGGGCGCGCGTTCGTCGGGAACGACGTCGGGACGATCGGGAGCAGGGCCAGCGCGATCGCCGTGAAGCCGGCCGCCTGCGTGGCCCGCACCCGGCTGAGCGCGAGGCGTCCCGCGGCAAGCGCGACCAGCGCGCCGAGCGCCGGCGCGCAGATCATCGCGACCCGGCCCTCGATCACCGACTCGAAGAGCGGCTTGTGCGCGAGCAGCTTCCAGGGGCCGGGGAGGACCACGTCGGTGTACGGGATGCGGATCTTCTGGCCGAGCGAGAGGACCGCGGCCGCCACACCCGTGAATGCCAGCGCCTTGACGAGCGGCCGCCGCCACAGCCGTACGACGATCGCGAAGGCGAGGGCCACCAGGGGCCAGCCGTAGAACGCGTTCTGCTCGGTGCGGTTGAGGGCCAGCTTGTCGGCGGTCGCGTCGTCGCCCATCAGCGAGCGCCCCGCGAACTCGATCAGCGCGAGCGGCGAATTGCCCGCGCTGTCGCCGTGCAGCACGCTGTGATAGCTCTGCGCCCCGGCGAACTGCCGGTACAGCGGGTACGCGATGAGCACCAGGCAGACCCCGAGCGCGTACGCCATGCCGGTGGCCAGCGGCTGCACCGCCGCACGCGCGACATCGCGCCGGGCCAGCGCGTACGACAGCGCGAACAGGGCCATGCCCAGCGAGGCGAGCAGCAGCACCTCTTCGCCGAGGAAGATCTGGTACGCCGTGAACAGGCCCAGGATCACCCCGTCGCGGCGCACGTCCCGGCCCTCGCACAGGCGCAGCGCGCGGTCGATGATCAGCGGGATCATGAACAGGACGCAGAAGTTCGGGTGCGCGTTGCCGTGCGAGATCATCGGCGGCGCGAAGGCCGCGAGCGCCCCGCCGAGCCCGGCCGCCCACCGGTTCTCGGTCACCCGGCGCGCGAAGAGCCAGTACCAGGCGTACGCGGTCGCGGATATCCCCAGGGTGAGGACGAGCGCCCAGGTGAGCGTCGGCCCGAAGGCGAGGGTGACCGGGGTGAGCGGCACGGACAGGCCCAGCATCGGCGTGTTGCCCATGAGGTTCACGCCGTCGGGGAAGTTCTGGACGTCTGTGAACAGGGGGTCGCGCAGGTGGGTCACGTTGTCCGCGGTGACCGAGAAGAACCACTCCCACTGGTTCTGGTCCTGCATCGAGTCGGTGAGGTAGCTCCGCCCGAGGCCGCCCCACAGGTTCTTGTAGAGCAGTACGGAGGAGAGCAGGTAGAGGGCGCCGAGCACCAGGTCGACGCGGCGGACCGCGCGCGCCTTGAGGCGGGCCAGCTCCCACAGCACCTTGCCGTAGTCCGCGGCCCCCACCTTGGAGCCGTCCTGGTGCGACCAGCGCACCGGCACCTCGGAGACCGCCCAGCCCCTGCGGCGGAAGAACTGGAGGATCTCGACGTCTATGCCCCAGCCGTCCAGCCGGGCGTCGGCGAACGCGGCGCGTGCCTTCTCGCCGTCGAACAGCTTGAAGCCGCACTGGGTGTCGCGGATGCCGGGGACGGCGACGGCCCGGATCAGCCGGTTGCCCATCCGGCCGAGCAGTTCGCGCAGCCGGCTCTGGTGGACCTCGATGCGGGCCTCGGGGTGGGCGCGCGAGCCGATCGCGGCGGCCGTCTCGCCCTCGGTCATCGCCTTGGCGAGCTGGTCCAGCTCCTCTATGGGGGTGGCCATGTCGGCGTCCGTGATCAGGACGCGGCGCCCGTAGGAGGCGAGCACCCCGAGCCGCAGGGCGTGGCCCTTGCCGCGGTTGCTCTCGCTGACGACGACGTTGATGCGGGGGTCGGTGGCGGCGGCCTCGCGGGCCACCCGCACGGTCTCGTCCGCGGAGCCGTCGTCGACGACTATGAGCTCCCAGCTGCAGCTGTCGCCGAGGTGGCCGCGGATCGCCTCCAGGGTAGGCGCGAGGCGCTGCTCCTCGTTGTACGCGGGGACGACGACGCTCAGTTCGACCTGTCCGGCCGGTTCGGTGATCACCGCGGGAGCCGCTCCGCCCACATCAGGGATTCGTCGTTGTAGGCGGCGATCAGCAGCCGTGCCTCTTCGAAGTCGCCTCGGCCGAGCGCGGCGACGACCTCGCCGTGGCCGGTCCACAGCCAGTCGCTGAGGTCGCTGTGGGTGCGCAGGTACGGGACCGCGAACACCCAGCTCTGCATGCGCAGGCGGTGCAGGAAGTCGGAGATGTAGGTGTTCCCGGCGAACGCGCACAGCTCCCGCCAGAACCGCAGGTCGTAGCCGACCAGGATGTTCAGGTCGCCGCCGCGCGCGGCCCGCGCGGCCTCCTCGCCCCGGCGGCGCACCGAGACGAGGGCCGGTCCGTAGGCCTCCAGGGAGCCGGCGCCCGCGGCCCGCCGGAATATCCCGTCGACCACCAGGGCCCGCGCCTCGACGATGCCCTTGTAGTCCTCGACGGAGAAGGCCCGTACCCGGAAGCCGCGGTGCTGGTCGGAGTCGAGCAGGCCCTGCGCGCAGAGGTCGACGAGCGCCTCGCGCACGGGCGTGGCGGAGACGCCGTACTGCTCGGCTATCTGCTTGACCGTGAACTCCTCGCAGGGCTGCATACGCCCCGCGAGCACTTCGTCACGGAGCGCGTCCGCGATCTGTTGTCGGAGGGTGCTGCGGGTGACCGCTCCGCTAGCGGGCATGACTCGCTCCCCTCCTCCGGCTTCGGGCCACCCTATGGGGTGCCCGGAAACCGGACAAAGGAGAGCGGGTTTTTGCTCCCGGATCGGGACGCAAGCGTCACACGGTGTGCTGGTCCGCGACCGTCAGCGCCTCGTCGAGCGCGGCGAGTCCTTCCTTCGCCTCCGCCTCGGTGATGTTGCAGGGCGGCACGACATGGGTGCGGTTCATGTTGATGAACGGCCACAGCCCGTTCTTCTTGCAGGCGGCGCCGAACGCGGCCATCGGCGCGTTGTCCGCCCCGGTCGCGTTGTACGGCACCAGCGGCTCGCGGGTCTCCTTGCTGCGGACGAGCTCCAGGGCCCAGAACACGCCCATGCCGCGCACCTCGCCGACCGAGGGGTGCCGCTCGGCGATCTCGCGCAGCCCGGGCTCCAGGACGCTCGACCCGATGTGAGCGGCCTGCTCGACGACACCCTCCTCCTCCATCACGTTGATGGAGGCGACGGCCGCGGCGCAGGCCAGCGGGTGCCCGGAGTAGGTGAGACCGCCGGGGAAGGGCCGGTGCTCGAAGGTCTCGGCGATCTTCTGGCTGATGGCGACGCCGCCGAGCGGCACATAGCCGGAGTTGACGCCCTTGGCGAAGGTCATGAGGTCCGGCACGACGTCGAAGTGCTCGGAGGCGAACCACTTGCCGGTCCGGCCGAACCCGGCCATGACCTCGTCCAGGACGAGCACGATCCCGTACTTGTCGCAGATCTCGCGCACGCCGGGCAGGTAGCCGGCCGGAGGCGTCATGATGCCAGCCGTGCCGGGCACCGACTCCAGGATGATCGCGGCGATCGTGGCGGGCCCCTCGAAGGCGATGGTCTCCTCAAGGTGCTTGAGCGCCCGCGCACATTCCTCTTCCTGCGTACTGGCGTGGAAGGGCGAGCGGTACAGGAACGGCGCCCAGAACCGGGCCACCCCCGCCGAGCCGCTGTCGGAGGCCCAGCGCCGGGGGTCGCCGGTGAGGTTGATCGCCGTGTTCGTACCGCCGTGGTACGAGCGGTAGGCGCTCATCACCTTGTGGCGGCCGGTGTGCAGGCGGGCCATGCGGATGGCGTTCTCGACGGCCTCCGCACCGCCATTGGTGAAGAAGATCTTGTCGAGGTCCCCGGGGGTGCGCTCGGCGATCAGCCGGGCCGCCTCCGACCGCGCCTCGACCGCGAAAGCGGGCGCGAACGTGGTCATCTTCGCGGCCTGCTCCTGGATCGCGGCGACGACCTTCGGGTGCTGGTACCCGATGTTGGTGAAGACGAGCCCGCTGGTGAAGTCGAGGTAGCGGTTGCCGTCGTAGTCCCAGAAGTAGGACCCCTCCGCGCCGGCCACGGCGAGCGGGTCGATCAGGCCCTGGGCGGACCAGGAGTGGAACACGTGCGCACGGTCGGCGGCCTTCACAGCCGCGCCGGCCTGAGGATCGGGAGTGCCTTGAGGGGTCATGCCTCCAGGGTAAGGACGCGCAGGTGGGAGCGGCCATGACCATCTTGTCCACCGAGACCTCCCAGGCTCGGCAAGGTGTCGGGGCCCCGCCTCACCCGTGCCGCTCCCCGGCCGTCGCGCGGGCGGTGACGAGCCCCGACTCGTACGCCGCGATGACCGCCTGGGCGCGGTCCCGGACGGCGAGCTTGTCGAAGATGCTGGTGATGTGGTTCTTGACCGTGGACGGGCTCAGCTCCAGGGCGCGGGCGATCTCGGCGTTGTCTAGGCCGGTGGCCATCAGCCGCCACACCTCGACCTCGCGGGGCGTGAGCTCACCGAGGCCCGTCGGGGCGGGCCGCGTGTCGCGCGGCGCGGTGACGAAGGTGGAGATCAGCCGGGTGAGCAGGCGCGGCGCGACCGCGGCCTCGCCCGCGTGCACGGTACGGATCGCCGCGCCCAGGTCCTCCGGCGAGCTGTCCTTGGGCAGGAACCCGTAGGCCCCGGCACGCAGCGCGCCCACGACGTACTCGTCCATGTCGAAGGTGCTCAGCGCGAGGACGCGGCTGCCGGGCACGGCGGCGGCGAGTTCGCCGGTCGCCGCGACCCCGTCGAGTACGGGCATCCGGATGTCCATCACGACGACGTCGGGGCGCAGCCGACGAGCCAGGTCGACGGCCTGCGCGCCGTTCTCGGCCTCCCCGACCACCTCGAAGGACGGGTCGGGGGACAGGATCAGCGAAAGCCCTCGCCGCACGAGCGGCTGGTCGTCGGCGATGAGCACCCTGATCGGAGCCTCGGTCATGGGCGTACTCCTTCTTGCTCGGCTTCTTGCTCGACGGCCGCCTCGTCCGGGGTGAGGGGCAGCTCGGCCAGCACGGCGAACCCGCCGTCGGCCCGGGGCCCGGCGGTGAGGGTGCCACCGTGCAGGGCGACGCGCTCGCGCATGCCGATGAGCCCGTAGCCGCCGCCGGAGCCGGGATTCGGGGACGCCGCACCCTTTCCATCGTCCAACACCTCGATGGTTACGTGCTGTTGACGGTACGTCAGCCGTACGGAGGCGCGGGCGGACCCGGCGTGCTTGCGGGCGTTGGTGAGAGCCTCCTGGACGACCCGGAACACGGTGAGGCCGACGGTCGGCGGCAGCGGGCGCGGCTGCCCGTGCACGCTGAACTCGGTCGAAAGGCCGCCGAGCCGGGCCTCGTCGACCAGGCGGCCGAGGTCGTCGGCGCCGGGCTGGGGCTGGGCCGGTGCGGATTCCGGCTCGTCTCCGGCCCGCAGTACGTCGAGGAGCTGGCGCATCTCGCCGAGCGCGAGCCGCCCGGAGGACTCCAGGGTGACCAGGGCGTCCCGGGCCACCTCGGGGTGGGCGAGGTTGGCGCGGGCGCCGCCGGCCATCAGCTGCATGGTGGTGATGTGGTGGGCCACGATGTCGTGCAACTCCCGCGCGATGCGGCGGCGTTCGTCGGCCACGGCGCGGTCGGCGAGGAGCCGGCGATTGGCGTCCACCTCGCGCTGCCAGCGGCCGACGGCCAGGGCGGCGCCGACGACGATGAGCGGCGAGAGGATCGCGGAGACGGTCTCCTGCCAGGGCGGAAACCGCCCCCCGCTCTGGCTGAGCAGGCTCGCCGCGGCCGTCACGAGGACCGCGCCCGCCGCGACCCGGCCGCTGCGGGCCCGGGCGACCGAGTACAGGGCGACCATGAGGACGGCCCCGAAGTGGGTGGAGAGCGGCAGGGCGAGGGACGCCGCCGCGTCGAGGACAAGGACGGCGGCGAGGGTGGCGACGGGGTGGGTGCGCCGGGCGAGCAGGGGCACGGCCCCGAGCGCGACGAGGAGGGCCCCGGCGACGCTGATGCCGTGCCGGCCCGTGGGGTCGCTGACGAAGACGTAGCTGAGGAGGTTGATGGCACAGGAAGCCCCGGCCACGAGGGCGTCGTTGCGGGTCCAGGGAGGTTGGGGGGTGTCGGGGCGCGGCAAAGGCCGGATACTCCCGAGCCGAAGGCGTGGGAGTATCCGGCCCTTGCCGCGCCCGGCGGATTGCTCCGCCCGGCCGTCGCCGGGACCGGCGTGCGGCCGCTCCCGCACGTCGTCGGGCCGCCCGGAACGCGGTAGTTGCCGAACCGCGCCCGGCTCGCCGCCCGGCGCCTCGCCCGCACCGCTCCGCCCCACGTGTCGCAGCCCGCGCATGCCTGTCCCCCTCTGTCCGCCCCGGCCAGCGTGTCACGGCCGTCCCCCCGCCGGCACCGGCGCCGGGGCGAGACCCGACCAGGACCACGGTCCTGGTCGCCGCCCCGCCCAGGACCCAGGGCCCCCGACCGGATCATCCGTAACCAGGACGCCGGACCGCCCCTCCCCCTGATGGGCTGGAGAGCAGCCGGGAGCACCCGGCCGACGTACGCCCGTCCGCCGGAGGACCTCGTGATCCGCGCCCTGACCGGATACTCCACCCGCCACCCCTGGAAGGTGATCGCTCTCTGGGCCGTCCTCGGGCTCGCCCTGATCGCCCTCGCCCCGACCCTGTTCGCCCGTGTCACCCAGAACCAGACCGGCAACTTCCTGCCCCGCAGCTACGATTCGGCCGCCGCCCTGCGCATAGCCGAGGAGCGGTTCGGGATGGATCCGGATGCCACCACCGTGACGGTGCTTGTCGGGCGGGCCGACGGCCGACCCCTCGGCGCCGCCGACCACAAGCGCGTCGAGGCCGAGGCGGCCAAGCTCGGCGGGCGGCGGGTCGACATGCCGAGGGAGGACGACGCACCGAAGTTCCTGGTCCCGGACCGCTCGCAGACACCCCGCGTCGCCCCGGCGATGACCGCGCCGGACCGGAGCTTCGAGCTGCTCTCCGTCGAGCTGACCGGGAATCCCTCGGACACCGGCGTGCAGGGCGTCTACCGGGCCTTCCGGGACGCCGCCCGGACTCAGTTCGCCGAGGCGGGGATGCGTACGGGCTTCACCGGCGCGCTCGCCGACACCGTGGACACCACCGACGCCAACAAGACCGCCACGACGATCGGGGGCGCTCTCCTGACGGGGCTCATCGTCCTGCTGAACGTGCTGGTGTTCCGCAGCGTGCTGGCGGCCGTCCTGCCGCTGCTCGCGGTCGCGGTCATCGGCGGCGCGGCGGCGGGCGCCGTCGCGGTGGCCGCGATGCTCACCGGGCTCAAGCTCGATGCGAGCACCCCGAGCCTGATCAATGTGGTCCTGCTCGGCATCGGCATCGACTACCTGCTGTTCCTGCTGTTCCGCTTCCGCGAGCAACTCAGGTCCCAGCCACAGCAGTTGGCGCGCGAGGCGGCCGCGCAGGTATGTGCCCGGGTGGGCACCGCGATCACGTCGGCGGCGCTGACGATCGTGGCCGCGTTCGCCACCCTTGGCGTCGCGACGTTCGGGCAGTTCCGCTCGCTCGGCCCGGCGATCGCCGTGGCGGTCCTGGTCATGCTGTTCGGCAGCCTCACCCTGATGCCGGCGCTGCTCGCGGCCGCCGGGCGCAAGATGTTCTGGCCGTCCCGCGCGCTGCGCCGCGAGCCGCGCGAGGGCCGGGCCGCCCGCCTGGGCGCGCTGGTCACGCGGCGCCCGCTGCCGATGCTGGCCGCCTCCGTCGCCCTGCTCGCCGCGCTGGCCGCCGGCCTGATCGGCATCCGCATGGACTACGGCCAGGGCGGCGGCTCGGGCGACAGGACCCCGGCCGCGGCCACCGCCGCCGAGATCTCCCGCGCGCTGCCGGCCGGCGTCTCGGACCCGACCAGCGTGTACGTCACCGCCCAGGACGACGGCCAACTCACCACCGCCCGCCTCGACGGCCTTTCCCACGCGCTGACCCGGGTCAAGGGCGTGGGCCAGGTCGCGCCGACCGTACTGAACAACGACCACCGGGCCGCCCGCATCGACCTCTACCCGACCGCCGACCCGCAGAGCCGCGAGGCCCGCGACCTGGCCTCCGGGCCGATCCGGGACGCGGTCGCCCGGCACACACCCGCCGGGACGACGGCCCACGTCGGCGGAACGCCCGCGATCATCGCCGACATCTCGGCCGCCGTGGACCACGACCTCAGGGTCGTCTTCCCCGTCGCGGCGGCGCTGATCGGGCTGATCCTGCTGCTGCTCCTGCGCAGCCTGCTCGCCCCCGCGATCCTGATGGTCTCCGTCGGGCTCGGCTTCGCCGCCACCCTCGGCGCCGCGACCCTGCTGTTCCAGCACGCCCTCGGCAAACCGGGCGTGAGCTTCACCCTCCCCCTCGTCCTCTTCCTGTTCGTCGTGGCGCTCGGCACCGACTACAACATCCTGATCACCGACCGGATCCGGGAGGAGATGCGCCGCCCGGGCCCGCCCCGCGCCGCCGTGGCCCGCGCCGTACGGCACACGGCACCGGCCATCGCGACGGCCGGCCTCGTCCTCGCCGGCTCGTTCGCGAGCCTCGCCACGACGCCGGGCAGCGAGCAGGTGGCCTTCGCGATGGCGCTGGGCATCATGCTCTCCGCGCTCGTCCTGTCACTGGTGCTGGTCCCGGCCCTGGCCGCACTCCTCGGCCGGGCCGTCTGGTGGCCGGTCCGCCCGCGCCCCACCACGAACACCCACCCGCACCCCGCCCAGGAACCCGACCGCGTCACGGCGTACTGAAACCGTGAGGTGGGCCCCGCTCCACCCGCCCCGGCGCGCCACTATTCTCAGCGCGTTGGGGCGGTGTGAGCAGGGGAGGCGCGTCCGACATGGGCAGCACTCAGCGTCTTGAGCCGGGCGATCCGGAACGAATAGGCAGCTACCGGCTTCTGGGCCGGCTCGGGTCCGGCGGCATGGGCCAGGTCTACCTGGCCCGCTCGGACCGCGGCCGTACCGTCGCCGTCAAGCTGGTCCGGCCCGACCTCGCCGAGCAGGACGAGTTCCGGGGCCGGTTCCGCCGGGAAGTCATCGCCGCACGCCGGGTCGGCGGCCGGTGGACCGCGCCGGTCCTGGACGCGGACACCGAGGCACCGGTGCCGTGGGTCGCCACCGGTTACGTCGCGGGCCCCTCCCTCCAGTCCGTGGTGGCCGGCCCGCACGGCCCGCTGCCGGAGCATTCCGTACGGGTCCTGGCACGCGGCCTCGCCCACGCGCTCAAGGACATCCACGCGGCCGGCCTCGTCCACCGCGACCTGAAGCCGTCCAACGTCCTGATCACCATCGACGGCCCCCGCGTCATCGACTTCGGCATCGCCCGCGCCCTGGAGACCAGCACCGAAGCCGGCCTGACCCGCACGGGCGCGCTGGTCGGCTCGCCCGGCTTCATGGCCCCCGAGCAGGTGCGCGGCGACCGGATCACCCCGGCCTGCGACGTGTTCTGCCTCGGCTCGGTCCTGTCGTACGCGGCGAGCGGCAGGCTGCCCTTCGGGGAGGCGTCGAGCGGGGTGCACGCGCTGATGTTCCGCATCGCGCAGGAGCCCCCGGACCTCGACGGCGTACCCGAGTCCCTCCAGGAGCTGATCGGCGACTGCCTGCACAAGGACCCGTCGGCCCGCCCCACCCTGGACCGGATCCTGGAGCGCGTCCCCGAGGACACCACCGACCCGTGGCTGCCCGCGCCGCTGGTGGCCCAACTGGGCAGCCACGCCGTGCAGTTGCTCGACATAGAGAACCCGGGCGGCACCGAGGCGCCCCCGGATCCGCACGGAGCCCCGACCCAGCTGAAGCCCCCGGCGTCGTACCCGCCCCCGCCCCCGCCCATCGGCCTGTACTACTCCCCCGCGCCGGAGCCCCCGCCGACCCGCAGCGCCAAGTCGACGGCGGCGCTGATAGCGGTGGCACTGGTGGTGGCGGTGGTCGCGGGCGGCTCGGTGTACGCGTTCATGAGCAGCGGCGACCAGAAGGGAGGGAGGACGGCTGCCAACTCCCCTTCCCCCTCCGGCAGTTCAACGAATTCCCGGGAGGTGAGCCCGGACGGCACGGGCACGACGAAGCCCCCCACCCCCGTGGACGGCGTACCCCAGCCGTACATAGGCAGCTGGTCGGCGGTGATTCCGAGCAACTCCGGTGACAACACCCGCCACTTGGTGATCCGGGCGGGCAGGGCGGGCGACAAGGTCCTCACCCTGACGGCCGACGGCGAGGGCTACCACTGCATCTTCGAGGCCCGCCTCACGGACACCCCCGCCTCGGCCGACACCCCGCTCCAGATCGGCCCCTCCGAGGTGGCCCCGGGCTCGACGGGCGCCTGCAACCCGGGCAGGCCGAGCACGGTATCCCTGATGCCGGACGGCCGCCTGCACCGCCAGACGGTGGGGACGGGGGAGTTCCTCGATTACACGCGGGCGGGGGGCTGAACCCCGCGGGAGGCCGGTGCCGGTGCCGTGCTGGATCCGGTCGGCTTCCCGCGAGTTGACCGAACCCCGCCGGGATTCGTACGGCGTGAGGGATGCGCGGCACCAGGGGCATGAGCCACTCTTGGAGCGACCTTGAGGTGTCCATGAGACAGGCGCCGTCACCACCCCGGTCGGCGATGGTTCGCGCGGACCGCAGCACACCCCGAAGGGGGCGATCAGCGCATGACCAGGCCTGAGAGCGCGGGACACGACTACGACGTCGTGATCGGCGGAGCCGGACTCGCGGGCAGTGCCGCGGCGATCCTGCTGGCTCGGCGCGGTGCCCGCGTCGCACTCCTCGAACGCCGCTCGGACCCCGAGGCGTACAAGGCGCTGTGCACCCACTCCATCACGGCCAACGCCTACCCGGTTCTCGACGAACTCGGCCTCGTCCCGGCCCTGGAGAAGGCGGGCGCCGTCCGCAACACGGCCCGCTGGTACACCCGTTGGGGCTGGATCGAGCCGAGGCCCGCGCCGATGGGCCCGGAGCTGCCGTACGCGTACAACGTCCGGCGCAGCACCCTCGACCCGCTGATCAGAACCCACGCGGCGGAAACCCCCGGCGTCGATCTGCTCCCGGGTCACCAGGTGACCGGGCTGGTCCGGGAGGCCGGGCGGACCGTGGGGGTGCGCACCTCGGCACCACAGGGCGACCGCGAGATCCGGGCCCGCCTGGTGGTCGGCGCCGACGGCAAGGACTCGGCCGTGGCGAAGCTCGCGGGGGTGCCCACCCGGAGTCACGAGAACGCGCGGTTCGGCTATCTCGCGCACTTCCGCAACCTTCCGCTGCACGGCGGGATCGGCCAGGCCTGGTTCCTCGAACCCGACATGGCGTACGCGTTCCCGAACGACGACGGGGTGACGGTCATGGCGGTGCTCCCGGAAAAGAAGCGGCTGCCGGCGTTCCGGGAAGACCTGGAGGGCAGCTTCCTCTCCTTCATCCGCGCCCTCCCCGAGGCGCCGCCCATCGACTCCGCCGAACGCATCACGAAGATCACCGGCACGGTCAACTACCCTCTGCACAGCCGCAAGCCGACCGCACCGGGCCTCGCGCTCATCGGCGACGCCGCCCTGACCAGCGACCCCCTGTGGGGAGTGGGATGCGGGTGGGCCCTGCAGTCCGCCCACTGGCTGGCAGAGGCCGCCGCCCCGGCCGCGACCGGCCGGGGCGACCTGGACAGGTCACTCGCGGCGTACGCACGCGAACACCGCCGCCGCCTGCGCGGCCACCAGTACCTGGCCGCCGACTACGCCCGGGCTCGCCCGTTCAACCCCGTAGAGCGCCTGATGTTCTCGGCGGCAGCACGCGACGCATCACTGGCCCGACACATGCACCTGTTCGCCTCCCGCCTGATAGACCCCCTGCAATTCCTGAACCCTCTGGCACTGGCCAGGGCTTCGGCGGTCAACATCAGGCACGGCAGGGGGGCGGCGGCGCGGGGGCGTTGAGGCGTATGCAGTGCCTCCACACGAATTCGCTGTACTCCGACACCGACGCCCCTCCCTCCGACCGGCCAACTATTCATACTTCAGGGAGAGTTGAGCCCAGCGACAGGAATTCGACCGCCTCCCTCCAGTCGCTCCACCGGCCGGGGCTGGTGTCCGCGCACCCGAACCTGAAAGCCTCCCCGCATGCGCCCCGTTCCCACCTGCATACTCAGCAGCGCCGATGCCCCTCGGGCCGTGGACGGCCACGATCTCGATCGGTACGTCCAGATCGGCTCGCTGACCAAGCCCCTCACCGCCACCGTCCTGACGCGCCTCGCCGAGGCCGGGGCGCTCCAACTCGACGATCCCATCGAGCAGTTCCTCCCCGCGCCGCCCGGCACCGGCATCACCCTGCGCCACCTCGCCGCCCACACCTCGGGCCTCCCCCGCCTGCCACCTCACCTGCACCGACGCGACCCGTACGCCCCCTTCGACGACCAGGCCCTGGACACGCTCGTACGCCGGCTCGACACGCTGCCCACCGCCGCCCCTGGGCACGCCGAGGAGTACTCCAACCTCGGTTACGCCGTCCTGGGCGCCGCCCTCGCCTCCGCGACGGGAAGCTCGTACGAGGAACTTCTGGAGCGCCACGTCCTGGCCCCGCTCGGCATCACCGAGATATCGGTGAGCCCGCCGCCGCATCTGCGGCTCCACCGGACCGGGATGTTCGGCCGCCCGGTCCGCCCCTGGACCATGGACGGCGCCATCCTGCCCGCCGGCGGACTCTGGGCCACTCCCCGCGCCGCCGCCCGCCTGGTCGTGGACCTGCTCGTCGAGCGGAAGCTGGGCGAACCCACACCGTTCTGGCAGACCGCGGGCCCCCTGCGCTGGCACAACGGCGCCACCCGCGACGCCTCCGTCTTCACCGGCGCCCTCCCCGACGGCACCTGGGTCCTGATCCACCGCCTCTCCGGAAACGCCGAGCAGACCGACGAAATCGGTATCGCACGGCTTCAGAGCATCACCGCACGAAAAGCGAGTTGAACACGCCAGGGACGAGTCGTTCGACCCTGTCCGGTCCTACGGGTGGTAGAGCTCTCGCGCGCGAGCCGAATCGATGGGCCCGTCCTCGTCCAGGCGCAGGAAATGGTCCAGCTGCCATTCCTGCGACTTGGCGGCCTGGCGGTTGGTGGTGGTCACCCAGGGCGGGTAAACGCGGAAGGCCCGTTTCCCGCCGGCACCGTTCACTGATACGACACCGCGCCGGCGAAGCGCGTCCACGGGAAAGACGAACTGCCCGAAGTGGTCCTGGTCGCGGCTGCTGATGACGAAGAGGTCTACGGGGTCCGCCGCGTCGAACGGCGCGATGGGCCCACCCGGAGACCTCTTCCACACGGTGACGAACTGGCCGACCTTCGTGGGAGTCGTCTTGGCCGCCCGGAACCGGACAGCGAGACTGTCCAGGGTGAATTCGTGGGCGGCGTACTCGGCACTCTCGGATTCGGGAACCGGCTGCGAGCAGATGAATCCACAAGGGTCGTAGACGAGCTCTTTCGCCGCCAGGAGATCACTGTGGGTGGAAGCGGTGTCCGACCACGGTACGAGTCCGATGGAGTGCGGATCGGATGAGTACCCGTGGTTCGTCGTCATCCGTCCACCCTGTCATAGAGGACCGTACAGACGCCGCCCCGGCCAACGCCGACGACGGTGTGCCGCGAGCGGGACGAGCCGGACGCCGGACGCGGGGCCGGACGGGTCACCGGCCGACTGGTCGTGCGATCGATCCGCCCCCCGATCGCTTACGGCCACCGGCCACCGGAATCCCCCGCCCCGCGGAGCTGCCACACCACCGAGTTCAGCAACGGCGTGTGGACGAACCGGTCCGGGCCCGACGGCACGCACCGCCACGACAGCGGCCACGTGTGCCCGCACAGCGCCGGGACCGGTACATAACTCACCCTGCCCGGCCCCGAGTTGAACGGCACGGCCAGCTCCGGCCACGGCCTGTGGGACGTGCTGCGCGGCGGCACCAGGAAGTACACCGGCCGCCGCCCCGTCGCATCCGCCACGATCGGCCCCGGGTCACCCCCGGTCAGCTCCTCCATCAGGTCCGCCACGCAGCACCCCGCGTCCCCTTCGATCCGTACGGCGTCGAATTGCACGCCTGCCTTTCTCAGATGGAACCCGGAGAGCGGAATCCAGTCCAGGTTTACCTCGCCAATTTGCGTATCCACGGGGACAGTTTCGGGCCGTCCCGCTAGCGTTTTCCATGGCCTCATGGGGACCGTCGGGGAGCCGTTGACCAGCCCCAACCTCCTTTGAGGCGAGTCGAATTCGGCGGGGTTGAGTTATGACCGGTTGAGACCGGTTGAGTCGGAGCGTGATCGCATATGGCACGAGCGGAAAACAAGGTGACGGCAGGACCGACAGCGCAGATGGTGGCCAATCTGGCCCGCAAATTGCGCGTACGGAAGGGGTGGACCCAGGAGCAATTGGGAAGCGAACTCGGCTTCTCCGGCGCGGCCGTGAGCGCCATGGAGACGCTGGCCCAGCCCGCGTCCGACGACATGCTGGTGGAGCTTGAGCGGGTGCTCGGGGATGGGATGGACATCTTCGAGGACGCGCGGGTGCCGCTGCGCTTGGAGAAGTTCCCTGAGCAGTTCAAGGACTTCGCCACCATCGAGCAGCGCGCGGTGGTGCTCCAGATGTACGAGGTCTTCCTCATCAACGGGCTGTTCCAGACGGAGGATTACGCGCGTGCAGTGATCGGCGGCGGCTACCCGTCGCTACCTGAACAGAGGGTCGAGCAACTGGTCCAAGCGCGCATGGAACGGCAGGCGCTCTTCGACCGACAACCGGCCGCCTCGATCGAGCTGATCCTGGAGGAAGCGGTACTGCGCAGGCCCATCGGCAGCGCGGAGATCATGCGCAACCAGCTCCGACACCTCGCCACTTGTGCGCGCAGGCGGAATGTGACGCTCGACGTGCTGCCGCTGGACTGCGGCATAAGCGGCGAGCATGCGGGCGACCAGGGCGGAATGACCCTCGTGGAGACCCCTGAGCACGACCACCTTGGGTACCTGGAATTGCAAGGCGAGAGCCTGCTCATCACCGACCCCGCAAAGGTGAGTACGTATGCCCGACGCTATGCGAAGATCCGAGCACAGGCCCTGGGTCCTCGCGAATCACTGGGCCTCATCGAGGAGTTGGCGGGAGAGCACAGATGAGCAGCACCCCCCGGTGGTTCAAGTCCAGCTACAGCGACGACAGTGGCGGCCAGTGCGTCGAGGTGTCTCTCACCTGGTACAAGTCGTCGTACAGCGACAGCAGCGGTGGCCAATGTGTAGAGACGGCTATCGCTTGGCGCAAGTCATCGCACAGCAGCGACAGCGGCGGCGAGTGCATAGAAGTAGGCCTCCCCTGGCAAACGTCCTCCCACAGCAGCGACAGCGGCGGGCAGTGCGTAGAGGTAGCCACCTGCCCCCAAGCCGTCCACGTACGGGACTCGAAAGTGAGTGACGGACCCTCCTTCTCCGTCGCTCCCCGCGCGTGGACGGCCTTCCTGGACTGGGAAGAGGCGGGGCGGATCAGCGGCTGAAGCGGGTTCGTACCGCGCTCAGCCTCTTCTTGAGGTGGTCGGCGGCCGCCGTGGCGCCGGAGCCGACGTCGTCGATGGTGTCGTCGACGAGCACGTCGGCGACCTTCGACGCTCCCATGCCTGCGACGACGCCGCCAACGATGCCGCCGACCACGGCGCACACGACGGTGCCGGGACCGGGGGCGACCGCGGTTCCGGCGGCGGCTCCGGCCATGAACGCCGAGTAGGCGCCTGCCAGGCTCACGGCGAGGGCCGAGCCCGCGGCGGTCCCGGCCCCACCTCCCAGCGCACCCGCGCCGCCGACGACGGCACCCCGGTACGCGCACCGCGTCCCGTGTTCGACGGCCCCCATCCCGGGCCGCTCCTCCTTGTCCCGGTCCCACTGGGCCTTGGAGCACACGCTGACGTTCACCACATTTCCCAGAAGCCCCAGGCCCTTGCCGGCGGCGCCGAGGCGTTCGAACCCGACCTCACGGCCCGACCGGGCCACCACCTCACCCAGGTCGTCCAGTTGCCCGTACCTCAGCTTCTGTGTCGCGCCTACGACATGGTTGGTCCAGCCGACCCCGCTATTTAGTTTCTTCCACTGCTGATGCGCATCTTTCGGCATCATCAACTCCCCCTACTAATTGGATAGTTGAGGACCAGCGCGGCTGCCGCACAGTCCGCTCTCTCCGCGCTCCTCGATGGCCCCCCGCAGAGAGGGGCGAGGGACCGGGTCCGTGCAATGGCCGTGGGGCATGCTCGCCTTCCTCAACCCCCTTACCCTGGGCAGGGATTGACCATCCCGTCCGGGTTACGCACCAAACGCCCTCCCTGCCCCTTTCCGATATCCCAACGGAAAGGTTGGACAGCGATGGGGCGCAGGAGCGGCACCGCACACCCGATGCACCCAGCCCGACTGAGGTCATGGCCCTCATCAACGGCTCGACGGCGAGCATCGGGGGGCGTCTGTCTCGCTTACGTCCTCGACGCTGATCGCCGCACCAGCGGGAGGCGTGGCTCTGGTGGCGGCTGGGCTGTTCTTCGTCTTCGACCGGTGCGGGTCGCCTTCGACCCGTGCGGAGGGGGCGGACGGGGAGGCGGTTTCGACCGGCGGGGCGACCGGCTGGGCGGCCGAGTCCATAATCGCGGGATGCCGATCCTGACCTACCCCGAGGCGGTCACCCCGCCCCCGCTGCGCGACCAGGTGCTCGCCCTCCAGGACGAGGCCTGGCCGCCGGACGTACCGAGCAGCGGGCTCAGCCACGACCCCGCACTCGCCCCGCTGTCGATGCTGCTCGTCGAGGACGGCGTCGTGCTCGCCGCGCTGGACATCCTGCGCAAGGAGATCGAGCACGCGGGCATCACGCTGCGCGCGGGCGGGCTCAGCACGGTGGTCACGCGTCGGGCCGCGCGCGGGCAGGGGCACGGCCACCGCCTGGTGAGCGCGGCCCGCGAGGCGATGCCGTCGTACGGCCTGGACCTCGGCCTGTTCACCTGCGACCGCCCGCTCGCCGGATTCTACGAGGGCGCGGGCTGGGAGGTGTTGCCGGGGACGGTGCTCGTGGGCGGCACCGCCGACGACCCCCTCCCGAGCGACCGGCCGGGGTTCGACAAGGTCACCCTGGCCGCGTTCTTCACCGCGAAGTCCCGCGCCGCCGAACCCTCGTTCCGAGCCGCACGCATCGCCCTGCACCCGGGCCCCGTGGACAAACTGTGGTGACAAACCTGCGACGGAAGCGCGTTGCACCTGCGACACGCGTTCGATAGACATGCAAGGCGTCGCACGGGGCACGTGTGGCGATTCGCGGGTACTGCGGAATCCGCGAACTGCGAACGGTTACGACGAAGACGATTACGGGGGTGTGTGCGTGAAGTTCGACATGGGGTCCACGACGCTGTCCGATCTGGGGAAGAGCACCGAGGGTTCGAGTGGTGATCTGGGTGCGTTGATCCGGCAGTTGGTGGCGGCGGCGGAGCCGTTGGAGGGCAAGTTCAACGGGGCGGGGAAGGCCGCGTTCGACTCGTTCAAGAATCATGCGGACGAGATCACAGGTGATCTGAACGGGTCGCTGCAGGACATTCTGGGTGGTCAGTCCGGGATGGACACGGCGTTCGGCACGGGTGATCACGAGCAGGAGTCCAACGCGCACCAGAACATGTCGGCGGCCAATTTCGACGCGGCCCGCTTCGGCGGACGCCACTAAGCACAGGGGGAGATACAGACATGGGTCAGAATCTGGACCGGCTCAGCTACGACACCGGCGCATCGACTGAGGTGCAGGGCGGTCTCGCCGGGATCGTCGGGCACCTGGAGCGTGTGCTCAACGACCGCGACCGGGCCGTGAAGGCCGCGATGGCCGAGTTCACCGCCGACGGCGTCTCGGACGAGTACCACGGCAAGGAGCTGCGCTGGAACAAGGCCGCCGCCGAGGTCCGCGAGATCATCCGCCTGGTGCGCGGCACGCTGGAGCTGAACGACGGCACCGCCCAGTCCACGCTCTCCAAGGCGAAGGCCGCCGTCGACGCCATCGGCTGAGGCACGTAAGCACGTACGGCAGGCAGGGCAGGTAACGCGAGCGGGGCGACTCGCCGCATATGCATGGCAGTTGGGCAGCGGGCGGGGAACGGGGGAGATTTCGTGTCGGCTTGGGACATCAAACCGTCCGGGGTTTCGGGCGTATTGAAGAAGACGGCCACCGCGGCCGAGGCCATGTCGAAGGCCGGAACAGCGATGCAGGAAAGCCTGAAATCGGCGGCGTCGTCGGCGGGCACGATCTCGGGCCCGTACTGCGGCACGGAAGCCCCGATGGGCCCCGTCGGCGGCGCCCTCGGCGAGTTCATGCAGCACAAGGCGCAGGAGCTGGGCTACATCGCCGTGCGCACCGAGCACTCGCTCAACGGTGCCTACGATGCGACGACCGAGTACGCCAAGGGTGACCTGGACATGGCGGCGAACAAGCAGAAGCAGGCCGTCAAGGAACCCGTCATCAACGACAAGGGCCAGGAACTCGGCCCGGACGGCAAGCCGGTCGAGAAGCCGGACGACAAGGCGGGGGCGGGTAAGTGAGCAAGGACGTCATCGAGCCCGGCGGCATCCCGATGTTCACCGGCAACCTGGAGCAGCTGGCCAAGGACGCGGCGGCGCTGACGAAGCAGGCCGGTGAGTTCCGTGACGGCGGGTCCAACGTCCACCAGGAGTTCCAGGGGCTGTCCGCCTGTTACCAGGCGCCCGAGGCCGACCAGTTGTTCGCCACCACCCTGCCGGTGAAGACGAAGGCGGATGATTTCGCGGACGGGCTGGAGAAGGCTGCCGCGGCGCTGACCGAGTACGAGGGTGTGGTGCGGCCGCTGGTCGCGAAGCTGCAGAGCTTGCGCACCGAAGCGTTCGCGTTCACCGACAGCATCGCGGGTGATGATCACTGGCGGCGCGACCAGAGCAAGATCGACCACAACGAGCGGCTGATGAAGGACGTCGGTGCCACCGTCGCCGCGTTCACCGATGCCGAGCGGGCCTGCCACGACAAGATCACCGCGCTGGTCGGCGGGAGCAAGCTGACCGTCGACGACGGCAGCCACAAGCCCGGCATGTACGGGTACTCGGCGGATGCCCTCCAGCACGCCGAGGAGACCCCCTGGGGCGGGCACGCCGAGCGCGAGTACACGGGTCTGGCCTGGGCCTGGCACCAGGTCAAGAGTTTCGTGTGGGACGGGTTCATCGTCGACGGGATCTGGGGCACCATCAAGGGCCTGGGCACCCTGGTCGGCACCGACGGCTGGGACAAGGCCGGCCAGGCCTGGACCGGCCTCGCCAAACTCGCCACCGGTCTCGCCATCTCCTCCACCCCCTTCGCCGCCGCGTTCTGGACCGTCCCCGACAAGGACATGCCGTCCTGGCTCCGCGACTCGCGGACCGCGATGAAGGAGACCGGCAAAGCACTCGTCGCCTGGGACGAATGGGGCAAGAACCCCGCCCGCGCCGCCGGCGGAGTCACCTTCAACGTCCTGACCACCGTCTTCACCGGCGGCTCCGGCAGCGCGGCCAAGGGCGGCGCCGTCGCCAAGGTCCTCTCCGTCACCGGCAAGGTCGCCAAGGTCGTCGACCCCATGACCTACGTCGCCAAAGCCGGCAAATTCGGACTCATCAAAGTCGGCGACCTCTTCACCGGCCTCAAAAACATCCACACCGGCGCCTACACCGACGTCCTCGCCGGCGGCGGCCGCTTCAACATCGACGGCACCTACGTCAAAAACCCCGACGTCCCCGTCGTCAAGGGCAACTACATCGAATGGCCCGGCGGCAGCCGCCTCAACCTCGACGACGGCAAGGTCTACAAACCCGACGGCACGATATCGCCGGCCAAGGTCGAACTCAGCGCCGACGACATCACCCGCCTCAAGAACTCCCTGCCACATGTGGACGAGCCGGTCAAGGTCGGCGCGGACGTGAAGGAACCGGCCATGGCCGGGGCCCGGGGCGGCGATCCCGGACACGTCCCGGGCGGCTCAACTCACGTACCGAGTGCGGGCGGCACCGCCCACGACCTCGGCCGGGGTGCTGCGAACGACCTCGACCGGGGTGCGACGGGCGGCTCCCGCGGCGGGACCCCGGCCGCGGGCGCGGGCGACACGGCGGGGCATGCGGCGGAGACGGGCGGGCACGGCGGGGCCCCTGGAAGTCACGGCTCTACGTCGGGCGACGCAGGGCACCCGACGGGCGGCGCAGGGCACGGCGGGGGCCACGACGGCTCCGGAGAGCCGGATGGCGCCGGCGACGGGCCGCCGAGCAGCGGGCACGGTGGCGGCGGACCGCACCCGGGCTACGACGGCCCCAGCCGGTGGAACGGCGCAAGTGCGCGCGACATCATGGACCACCAGGTCCAGCGCGCCCGGCACGAGAACGGATACTTCGAGAAGTACTACAAGGACAACGGCTACCGGAAGCGCTCCAACATCCCGGACGAGAGCGGGCTCGTACCGCCGCAGCTCGTCAGGCATCCGACCACGGGCGAGTGGATATCCAAGAGCGACGAGCCGCCGCCGATCCCGGAGAAGTACGTCGTGGGCGGCAACGTGAAGCGCGACGCCTCGACGGTGATCACGCATGAGAGCCGGGACACGCTCAACCAGGCCGCCCACGACCGACACGTGTCGGTCACCGCCGACAATGCGATCCACCCGAAGGTCAACGACGCCAAGAAGCTCTACGAGGCACACCCGACACAGGAGAACCTCGACGCCTGGAACGAGGCGAAGGCCGAGCACGCACCGCTGCACGAGAAGATGACGAAGGACACCGAGGCCTTCGGTGAGGCGGTCGCCAGGCATCACGTGATCCCGGAGCACTATCCCGATGCGAAGTGGGAGACGCTCGACGGCCCCAAGAACGGCAACGACCAGTTCGACCAGGTATGGAAGCGCGAAGACGGCAGCTTCGTCGTGGTCGAGGCGAAGAGCAGCCTCGAAACCGAACTCGGTCAACGCAGGCTGCCGAACGGATTCAACGCACGCCAGGGGTCCCGTGAATACTTCGAGGACATCCTCAATGAAATGAAGGAACGCGGGCGTACCAACAAGAATGAGCGCCGGCTCTACCGCGAGCTCAGCAAAGCCCTCAAGCGAGGGAAGATCGACTACATCCTCGTGAAGGGGAACCCCAAGGCAGGAACGTACGCTGGATATTCCATGCGGCGTTTCAACCTGGGATGACGGGAGTTTCTGATGACGGTGACCGTAACGCGACACGGCAGCCCCGGCCCCGACGACGAGGAGTACGCGCAGGAACTCGGGGAAGATCTCGCGGACTCGATCGAAACCCTTCGGGAGACGCCGCGCAACTTCAGTCTCGCTCTGAACGAATCGCTCTCCTGCGTGCACGCCTGGCTCGCCGTCAACCCCGACGGCTCCCAGCTGGAAACCTGGGAGGCCGTGGTCACAGCCATGCAGGTGCACTCCGCCGCGTTCGCCGCGGCTGCCGCCACGGAGGGCACCAGCGAGTACCGGATCAGCCACGAGCTCCACACCGTCCCGGCGACCGGGCCCCAGTACTACGCGAACGCGGGGAACTGGCTGACCGCGTTCTGGCTCGCGATCGTCTGCCGCGACCAGGATCGGATGACCGCGCTCTGCGAGATCCCCCTCGACGTGCTGCGCGCATCCGGTGCCGAGGGTGACGAGTACGTCTACCACTGGGTCGACGCGCTCCAGACCTACTGGCTCGAACGTCCGGGCCTGGTCGAGAAGTTGACGCTCGCCATCCAGACGTCGAACCCCGATGTTGCCACCATCGCCCCCCGCGATCTGCTCCAGAACATCCTCTACCAGCCCATCAGCCTCTTCCATCGCTTCCTGGTCAAGGACCACGAGGCCTTCAACCAAGCCCTGTTGGAGGCGATCCGGGCTCACAAGGCGTACTGGACGGCCACCGAGAAGCGGGAGGGGAGCGTGGAGGGCTACCTCGCCCTCGGCCCGCTCGCCATCGCGTGCCTCGCCCACGACGCCGGCTTCGCCATCGACATCGACACCCCCTACTTGCCGGGGGAGCTCCTGCGCCGCGCCTGGCTCGGTGAATTCCCGACGTAGGCCCCGGGGAGTCCGCGGCTACGCGGCGCCGCACAAAGCCTTGTCCACCAGGGCCTCCACTCGGGGCATCGCCTTGGGGTCGGCCGGCTGGAGGGTCACCGCCACGTTCGCGGCACGGCCCTTGTCCGTGGCGCCTCCCCGGGTCTCGTAGCCCGGGAAGCTGCCGCCGTGGCCCCAGTAGGCGCCGCCGCACGACAGCGGGGTGCTCAACAGGCCCAGTCCGTAACGGGTGTTGGGGGCGAAGGGGGCCCCGGCGGGGACGGTCGTCCGCATCTCCTTGAGCTGGGCCGCGGGGAGAAGGCGGCCGTTTTCCAGGAGCGCGCCGAAGAAGCGGTTCAGGTCGGAGTTCGTGGAGATCAGCTGGCCTGCCGCCCAGGCCCAGGACGGGTCCATCTCCGTGATGTCGCTCAGGGGGGCGCCCGGCGCATCCTGGGCGTAGCCCTTGGGGTGCGGCTCGCGGATCGTCGGGTCGCCGGGGGCGGGGAAGTACGTGTGGCGCAGGCCGATCTTCTTGATGATGCGCCGGTCGATTTCCGCGGCGAGGGGGCGGCCCGTCACCCGCTGGACGATCAGGCCGGCCACCACGTAATTCGTGTTGCTGTACCCCCACTTCTCGCCGGGGGCGAAGTCCGCCTTGTGCTTGAGGGCCCGGTCCAGGAGGTCTCGGGGTTCGTAGTAGCGGGGCTCCAGGTCGTCGTCGTTGGTGTAGCTGGGGAGTCCGCTGGTCTGCTGGAGGAGTTCGCGGACGGTGATGTGGCTTCCGTCGATGCCGTCGCCGCGTACGAGGCCCGGGAGGTAGGTGTCGATCATGGCGTCGAGGCTGACCTTGCCCTCGCCCACGAGTTGGAGGACGACCACGGCCGTGAACGTCTTGGTGTTGCTGCCGATTCGGACCTGGCCGTCGACCGGGACCTTCGCCTTGGTGGTCAGGTCGGCGACGCCTGCCGTGTAGTTACGGGTGTGGCCCTTGCGGTCCTGCACGGCGGCCAGGGCTGCGGGGAAGCCGTCGTTGGTGACCAGGGTGTTGAGGCTCTGCTGGATTTGGGGCGACGGGGACGGCGATGCCGGGGGCGGGGGCGGGGTGAAGGCGGTCAGCGTCATGATGCCGGCGGCCAGTGCGGCTGCGGTGGCCACTCCGCGCCTCGTGGTCCGCCGCGCTCTGTTCGGGCCGGGCCGTTGTGGTGCCTGCTCACGCACGTGCGGACTCCTCCGGGGGGGCTGGGATGTTTGCTGGGCCCAGCATTTCCGGAGGGGGCGCTTCGGGGCGATCCTGCCACCTACCCGCACACGGGTGGGGCTAACCCCCGGGCCCGCCAGGGGGTTTGGGCTCCGGCGCGCCCCGAGCGGGGTGCGCTGGGGCTCCGCCCCAGACCCCGGATGCCCCACCCCGCCCCTTCCCGAAACCCGCCGGGGGTTGGGGTAAGGGGAAGCCAGGTTTCCTGGGGCTCCGCCCCAGACCCCGTTCGCGCCTTAAGGGCGCTCGTCCTCAAACGCCGGACGGGCTGGGAATGCCTGCACGGGCGGCACGCAAGAGGCCGGACGGGCTGGGTATGCCTGCGAGGGCACCCTGCGAAGGTCAACCCTGCCAGGGGCGCGGGGAACTGCGCGAGCAACCACCCACGGCCCGCGGCCGAAAGCGGGTTTAGGGGCGCGGGGAACTGCGCGACCAGCCGCCCACGGCCCGCAGGCCGAAAGCCGGGTTAAAGGGGCGCGGGGAACTGCGCAAACGGCTGAGCGGGGTCCCGGGCTGCCCAGGGCCCCGCTCAACTCCGGATCCGCTTACAGGAAGGAGTTGATCTCGATCGTCTCGGTGCGGCCGGGGCCGACGCCGATCGCGGAGATCGGGGCGCCCGACATCTCCTCCAGCGCCTTCACGTACGCCTGCGCGTTCTTCGGCAGGTCCGCGAAGGTCTTGGCCTTCGTGATGTCCTCCGACCAGCCGGGCAGGGTCTCGTAGATCGGCTTCGCGTGGTGGAAGTCGGTCTGGGAGTACGGGAGTTCCTCGACGCGCTTGCCGTCGATCTCGTACGCCACGCAGACCGGGATCTGCTCCCAGCCCGTCAGGACGTCCAGCTTCGTCAGGAAGAAGTCGGTGAGGCCGTTCACGCGGGTCGCGTAGCGGGCGATCGGCGCGTCGAACCAGCCGCAGCGGCGGTCACGGCCGGTGGTGACACCGCGCTCGCCACCGATGCGGCGCAGCGCCTCGCCGTCCTCGTCGAAGAGCTCCGTCGGGAACGGGCCCGCGCCGACGCGGGTCGTGTACGCCTTCAGGATGCCGATGACGCGGCTGATCTTCGTCGGGCCCACGCCCGCACCCGTGCAGGCGCCGCCCGCGGTCGGGTTCGAGGAGGTGACGAAGGGGTACGTGCCGTGGTCGACGTCGAGCAGGGTGCCCTGGCCGCCCTCGAAGAGCACGACCTTGTCGTCGTCGAGCGCCTGGTTGAGGACGAGGGTGGTGTCCGTGACGTACGGCTTGATCTGGTCCGCGTACTGGAGCATCTCCTCGACGATCTTGCCCGCCTCGATCGCGCGGCGGTTGTAGATCTTGGCGAGCAGCTGGTTCTTGCCCTCAAGGGCCGCTTCGACCTTCTGCTCCAGGATCGACTCGTCGTAGAGGTCCTGGACGCGGATGCCGACGCGGTTGATCTTGTCGGCGTAGGTCGGGCCGATGCCGCGACCGGTGGTGCCGATCTTCCGCTTGCCGAGGAAGCGCTCGGAGACCTTGTCGAGCGTCACGTTGTACGGCGTGATCAGGTGAGCGTTTCCGCTGATGAGGAGCTTGGACGTGTCCACGCCGCGCTCGTTCAGCCCGCTCAGCTCGGAGAGCAGGACCGCCGGGTCGACGACGACACCGTTACCGATCACCGGGGTACACCCCGGCGAGAGGATCCCGGAAGGGAGAAGATGCAGCGCGTACTTCTGGTCGCCTACGACAACCGTGTGGCCGGCATTGTTGCCGCCCTGGTAACGCACCACATAGTCAACGGATCCACCGAGGAGGTCGGTGGCCTTTCCCTTGCCCTCGTCACCCCACTGAGCACCGAGCAGCACAAGTGCGGGCACAGGCGTACACCCCTTCCGGGCGGGGCATGTCCAAGGTCAGGGGCATACGCGCTCCACATGTGGATGCGTACACCATGGGCCTGAACCGTAGAAAGCTGCCCCGGAATAGACGAAGCCCCTGGCGCAATAGCGCAAGGGGCTCTTGCACAAAGATGCTACCCGAGGAAGGACCGAGGTGTCGGCTGCGCACCAGCTCGTCGTGCTCATCGACCCGGTCGCCCGCCGTATTGACGGCGAGTCCGTACGGATCGCGAAGGATGTGCTGTGTGCGGGAGCACAGACGAAAATCTGCTGGCCACAGGGGCCGGAAGAGTTTGCGCGGGCGCTGGCCCGGCGGGGCGGCCGGCGCACCGTGGTGGTCGGTGACGACCAGGCGCTGCTACGCACCGTGACGCTGCTGCACCGCGAGCGTGAGCTCGACCGGGGCGCGCTGGCCCTGGTTCCGGTGGGCGCGGCCGACTCCCTGGAGCTGGCCCGCTCGCTCGGCGTGCCGCTGGGCGCGGTCGCGGCCGCGCGGGCCGCCCTCGACGGCACCGGGCACCGCCTCGACCTCCTGGCCGACGACAGTGATCAGGTCGTCCTCGGCGCCCTGAGGATCCCTGCCGTCAGTCCGCCTCCCGCGCCGGCCGCCCCTCCCTCGGCGTGGGGCGCCGTCCGCTCGCTGGTCCGCACTCTGGTGCGGGCGCCCGCGCCGGTCACGGCGGCCGTGGCGCACCGGCTGCGGGTGGAGGCCGACGGGGTGCTCCTGAGCGACCTGGACCGGCCGGTGGCGGGGGTGTCGATCGCCTCCTGCGACGGGCTCGCGCAGGTCGTCGTGCACGGCCGGACCGGCGAGCGGGCCCGGGCGGCCGCGCACGCCGTCACCATCTCGGGCCCGGTGGGCGGCTTCCGCTACCGCGCGGACCAGGTCGTCGCGGGCCCGGTCCGCACCCGTACGTGGACCGCGCTCGCGGGGGCGTGGGAGCTGGTCCTGCCGGCCTGAGCCGGTCCGGGCGTTCAGCGGGGCGGGACCGGCAACGCAGACCCGGTGGTCGGCGGGCTCAGCGGGGCGGGATCGGCAACGCAGACCCAGTGGTCGGCGGGCTCAGCGGGGCGGGATCGGCGGGAGGTCCAGGGTCGTGCGGTGTTCGCGCCAGCGGTCCATCAGCTGGGACAGCTCGCCGTGCAGGAACGCGAAGAACGCCGCCGTCTCCGCCATCCGCGCGCCGGCCGCCGTGTCCGGGCCGCCCGCGCTCGCGACGCCGTCCTTCATGACCTGCTCCCAGCGGGTCAGGATGCGGTCCCGGTTCGTGAAGGTCTCGTACCAGAGCTCGTTGTGCAGGACGTACCGGTCGCGCCGGGAGCCGGGCTCGCGCTCGCGGCCGACCATGTTGACCTGGGAGAGGTAGCGGACCGCGCCCGAGACCGCCGCCGGGCTGATCCGGAGCGCCGAGGCCAGTTCCGCCGAGGTCATCGAGCCGGTCTCGGAGACGAGCAGCGCCGCGAAGACGCGGGCCGCCATCCGCTGCATGCCCGCCTCGGTGAGCTCGGAGGCGAACCGTTCGACGAACCGGCCCACCGCGTCCTCGTCGCGGCCGTCCGGCACCTCTTGCTCCCTGTTCACGCTGCTGCTCATGAGCCCATCGTCTCCCCTCGCCACCCCGCCCCGGTTCCGCCGCCGACTTTATACGCTTCCTTAACTTCACAACTTCGTGAAAGTACTGTACGTTCAAAAGCATGACGAAGGCAATCACGGTCGCCGGACTGCACAAGTCGTTCGGGCGCACCCACGCGCTCGACGGCCTCGACCTCGCCGTCGAGGCCGGTGAGGTGCACGGCTTCCTCGGCCCCAACGGCGCCGGGAAGTCCACCACCATCCGGGTCCTGCTCGGCCTGCTGCGCGCCGACTCGGGCGCCGCCCGGCTCCTTGGCCGCGACCCGTGGGCCGACGCCGTCGAACTCCACCGGCACGTGGCGTACGTACCGGGCGACGTGACGCTGTGGCGCAACCTCTCGGGAGGCGAAGTCATCGACCTGTACGGCAGGTTGAGGGGCGGCCGCCTCGACCGGTCCCGGCGCCACGACCTCATCGAGCGGTTCGAGCTCGACCCCACGAAGAAGGGCCGCACCTACTCCAAGGGCAACCGGCAGAAGGTCGCCCTGGTGGCCGCGTTCGCGTCCGACGTGGACGTGCTCATCCTGGACGAGCCGACCTCCGGGCTCGACCCGCTGATGGAAGAGGTCTTCCAGAGGTGCGTCGAGGAGGAACGCGACCGGGGCCGCACCGTACTGCTCTCCTCGCACATCCTCAGCGAGGTGGAGAGCCTCTGCGACCGGGTCAGCATCATCCGGCGCGGCCGGACGGTGGAGACCGGCTCGCTCGCCGAGCTGCGCCACCTCACGCGCACCTCCGTCACCGCCGAACTCGCGGGCGTGCCCAATGGGTTGGCGCACCTGCCGGGCGTGTACGACCTGGCCATTCACGAAATCGAAGGCAGCCAGGGCCGCCGGGTAAAACTCCAGGTCGACACCGACAAGCTGGACGCGGTACTGCGCTCGCTCACCGAGTCGGGCGTACGGTCCCTGATCTCCACCCCACCGACGCTGGAGGAGCTGTTCCTGCGCCACTACACGGGCGCCGAAGAACAGGGGGTGGCGCGATGACCACCCTGGCGGTACGGGTGCGCGGCTCGGGTCAACTGGCAGGCACAGCCGCCCTGTTGAGGCTCGCGCTGCGCCGGGACCGGGTGATGATCCCCGTGTGGTCGGTCGCGCTCGGCGGGCTCGTCGCGAGCGGCGCGAGCACCCTGGAGAAGGTGTACAGGACCGCCGCGGAGCGCGCGGACGTGGCGCACTCGATGAACGGCAACGGCTCGCTGCGGGCGCTGTACGGGCCGGTCTTCGACGACTCGATCGGCGGGCTGACCGCATGGCGGTTCGGCGGGTTCGGATACGTACTCGCGGCGGTGATGAGCCTGCTGATCGTCGTACGCCACACGCGGGAGGAAGAGGAGACGGGCCGCCAGGAGCTGCTGTCCTCGGCGATGGTGGGGCGGCGCGCGTCCCTGACGTCGGCACTGCTGGCTGCCTTCGTGGCCAATGCGCTGGCCGCTCTGATCATTACGGCAGGGCTCGCCAAGACGACGGGTGACACGGCGGGTTCAGTGGCCCTCGGCCTCACCACCGGGGCGGTCGGGATGCTGTTCGCGGGCATGGCGGCGATCATGGCGCAGCTGACGGAGAGCGCCCGGCTCGCGAAGGGCCTCACGGGGGCGGTCCTCGGCGCGGCGTTCCTGCTGAAGGCGGCGGGCGACACCGCGACGCGGGACGCCTCCTCGGTGCTCGACCGGCTCTCCCCGCTGGGCTGGGCCGAGAACGTGCGGCCGTATGCCGGCGAGCGGTGGTGGGCGCTGCTGCTGATCGTGGCGGCGGTGCTCGCGCAGGGGGCGGCGGCGTACGTCCTGGCCGGGCGGCGCGACATCGGGATGAGCTTCGTGCCGCCCCGGCCGGGGCCGGCCGAGGGCCGCATCTCGACGGCGTACGGGCTTGCCCGGCGGCTGCAGCGGGGCGGCGTGATCGGCTGGACGCTCGGGTTCGCCCTGGCCGGGCTGCTGTTCGGCGGGATGACCGACGGGGCGGCCGATCTGGTCGGCGACAACGCGCGGACAAAGGAGATCATCCAGCGGATGGGCGGCCAGTCGGGCCTGACCGACGCGTTCCTGGCGACGATGGTCGGGATGCTGGGGATGATCGCGGCGCTGTACGCCGCCTCGTCGGTGCTGCGCCTGCACGGCGAGGAGACCGGCGGGCGCGCCGAACCGGTCCTGGCTGCCTCGGTGGGCCGGGTGCGGTGGGCGGCCGGACATCTGGTGATCGCGTTCGGCGGGGCCGCCCTGATCATGGTGGTCGGCGGGCTCGGCCTGGCGGCGGGTTACGGCAGGGAGCCCGGCCCGATCCTGGGCGCCGCCCTGGTCCAGCTCCCCGCGATCTGGGCGCTGGCGGGCCTGGCGGTGCTGCTGTTCGGCGCGTTCCCGAAGCTGGCGCAGGCGGCGCTCGGCGTGGTGGGCCTGTGCCTGGCCCTGGGCTGGATCGGCCCCGCGCTGAACCTCCCCCAGGCCGTCCTGGACGTCTCCCCCTTCGGCCATCTGCCGAAGCTGCCCGGCACGGAGATGGCGTGGACGCCGGTGGTGCTGCTGACGGTGGTGGCGGCGGTGCTGGTAGGGGCGGGCCTTGGCGCGCTGCGGCGGCGGGATGTCGCCGGCTGAACGGGGGGGTGTAACGGTGGGTATCTGTGGGCTCAGCACTCCACTTGGAGGCGCGTGAGCCCCCGGATGACGAATCCGGGGCCCCACTCCGGCTCGGCGGCCGGCCGCAGCCGGGGCGCCTTCTTGAGCAACTGCCCGAAGGAAGCCTGGAGTTCGAGTCGGGCGAGGGGCGCGCCGAGGCAGTAGTGAATACCGGCGCCGAAGGAGATGTGGGGGTTGTCGGCGCGGGTCAGATCGAGGGTGTCGGGGTCGGCGAACCGGGCGGGGTCACGGTTGGCGGACCCGAAGAGCAGGGCGACCTCGCTGCCGCGCGGGAGTTTCTGCCCGGCGAACTCGATGTCTTCGAGCACCCAGCGCTCGAAGAGTTGGAGCGGGGTGTCGTAGCGCATCAACTCCTCGATGGCGGTGGGGAGTTGAGCGTCGGGCGCCGCGCGGAGCCCGGCAAGCTGGGAGGGGTTGCGGAACAGGGCCCACCACCCATTGGCGGTGGTGTTGACGGTGGCTTCGTGGCCGGCGTTGAGGAGCAGTACGCAGGTGGAGATCATCTCTTGCTCGGTCAGCCTGGCCGCATGGCCGCCGCTGTCGCCGTCGTAGGCCGCGATCAGCGCGGAGACGAGATCCTCGCCGGGGTTTTTGCGCCGTTCGGCGATCAACTCCCTCAGATAGGCGCTGAATTCAAGCGATGCGCGTACGGCATTGGCGGCAGTCTCCTCACCTGGATCGAGCTCATACATGCCGCAGATCGCGGCGGACCAGGGGCGCAGGAGGGGCCGGTCCGCCTCGGGAATACCGAGCATTTCGGCGATGACCGCGACGGGGAGGGGCTCGGCGACCCCGGCGAGCAGGTCACCGCCGCCCGCCGCGCAGAAGTCGTCGACGAGCCGTTCCGCGAGGCGGTGCACGGTGGGGGCGAGCCGCTCGACCGTACGGGGGGTGAAGGCCTGGGAGACCAGTCTGCGGATACGGGTGTGGTCCGGGGGTTCCAGGTCGAGCATGCCGTGGTCGTTGAGGGTGTGGAACGGCTCGTGCGCGGCGGGCGAGGGCGTCCGGCCGAACTCCTCGTGACTGAACCGGTGTTGATAACTCCGCCCGAGGCGGCGGTCCCTCAGCAGGGTGGATACGTCTGCGTGGTGCGGGATGAGCCACTGGTTGGTGGGGGCGTAGTGGTGCACCCGGCCGGCTGCCCGTAGCTCCGCGTAGGCGGGGTAGGGGTTGGCGACGAAATCGGCTGCGCCTGGGCGGAAGGGGGTGGTGGGGTTCATGGGCTCGACAATGGGGTGCGGGTGGCTGGGGATCAAGGGGGCGGGGTTGGGGGGCCGGTGTGTTGAGTGCGGGCCGTGAGTGGCTGGTCGCTCCCCCAAGTTCTCGGCTTCGCTCGAACAGGGGGGACCCCCATCGCGGCGGAGCCGCACAATGTCACAGCCCCGCGCCCCTAAACCCGCCTTCGACCTCGCGCCGTGCGTGGTTGCTCGCGCAGTTCCCCGCGCCCCTAGCAGAGTCGTCCTTGGCGGGGTGCTCAGCAGGCATACCCAGCCCGTCCGGCGATTGAGGACGAGCGCCCTTCAGGCGCGAACGGGGTCTGGGGCGGAGCCCCAGGGTCCTTCACCCCCGGAGGCCACGCGGCGGAGCCGCAGAGTGTCACAGCGGGAAGGGGCGGGGTGGGGGAATCAACCCGGGGTCACCAGGCGGGTTTCGTACGCGTACACCGCCGCCTGCGTGCGGTCCCGGAGCCCCAGCTTCACCAGGATCCGGCTCACGTGGGTCTTGATCGTCGACTCCGCCACGACAAGCCGGTCCGCGATCTCCTGGTTCGAGAGGCCCTGGGCGATCAGGACCAGGACCTCCGTCTCGCGGTCCGTCAGCTCCTCCACCTGCCCGGCCGGCGCGGACGCCCCCGCCCGCTGCACCGGCACCACCCGCGCGAACTCGTTGATCAGCCGCCGGGTCACCGAGGGGGCGAGCAGCGCCTCCCCGGACGCCACCACCCGTACGCCCTCGGCGAGTTGGCGAGCGGACGCGTCCTTCAACAAGAACCCCGAGGCCCCCGCCCGCAGCGCCTGGTACACGTACTCGTCGAGGTCGAACGTGGTCAGGACGAGCACCTTCGACGAGTCGTCCGACGCCACGATCTCGCGCGTCGCGTCGATGCCGTTCATGCCGGGCATCCGGATGTCCATCAGGACCACATCGGGACGCAGCGCCCGCACCTGGGCGACCGCCTCGCGGCCGTCGACCGCCTCGCCGACGACCTCGATGTCCGGCTGCGCGCCGAGCAGTACGGAGAAGCCCTCGCGCACCATCATCTGGTCGTCGACGATCAGAACCTTGATCGTCATGCCTTTTCTTCCGTTTCCGTCGCTGCGGATGCCCCAGATGCCCCGGTCGGCTCGCTCGGCTCGGCCGGCTCCACCGGGATGAAGACCGTCACCTCGTACCCGCCCTCCGCCGTCCGCTCCGCGGTCATCACACCGCCGAGCATCGCCACCCGCTCCGCCATGCCCGTGAGCCCGTGCCCGGAACCCTGCGAGGGGCCGGCCTCGGAGGTCGCGGGGCCGTTCACGACGCGCAGGCCGAGCCCGCCCAGAACGTACCCGATCTCCACCCGCGCCCCGGCCCCCGGCGCGTGCCGCAGGGTGTTGCTGAGGGCCTCCTGGATGATCCGGTACGCCGAGAGTTCGACGCCCTGCGGGAGTTCCCGTACCGCACCGGTGATCACCTTCTCCACCGGAAGCCCGGCCTCGCGGACGTTCGCGAGCAGGCCCTCCAGGTCGGCGAGGGTGGGCTGGGGGGCGTCCGGCGCCTCGTAGTCCTCCGCGCGTACGACGCCGAGCACCCGGCGCAGTTCGGTGAGGGCCGCCACCGCGTTCTCGCGGATCGTCGCGAAGGCCTGGGCGAGCTCGGGGGGCGGGTTCTCGACCCGGTACGGCGCGGCCTCGGCCTGGATGGCGACCACCGACATGTGGTGCGCCACCACATCGTGCAGCTCGCGCGCGATGTTGGTGCGCTCCTCCAGGACCGTCCGCTTGTCACGCTCCACCGCGGTGACCGACTTCTCCGCGCTGACCTGCCGCTCGGCGTCCTTGCGGATGTGCACGACGGAGATGACGAGCAGGACCACACCGTAGAAGAAGACCATCTGCACGCTGCCCAAGGAGCCCGAGTGGCCGCGTGCGGTGCCCACCACCACGCCGAGGGCCACGGTCACCGCCCACATCCAGAGCGCGATGCGGGGCCGGGTGCGCAGCGCCACCACGACCAGGACGCTGAGGTGCATGAAGACCGAGCCGGGCGTCCACGGGGTCATGCTGCCGTGCTCGCCCGTCATGCCGATGAAGAGCGTCGCCCCGCAGGACAGCCAGAACGCGCCGATGGGGCGTACCAGCGTCATCACCACCGGCACCGCCACGATCAGCCCGCTCAGCATCCAGGCGAGGCCCCCGCCGAGTCCGTTCAGGCTGCGCGTGTAGCCGAACAGCATGGCGATGAACGCGAGGAAGCAGACCACGGCGTGCGGGGTCCAGGCCGCGGCCTCGCGTATGCGGCCCGGGAGCCGGCGCGTGATCACCCCGTCGGTCCGCATGCGCGGGAGCGGCCTGTAGGCGAACGCGTCGTGGAACAGGTCCCTGCGCAGCCCTCCGTACGCGTCCATCGCCAGCCGGAACTCCGGAGTGCGCTCGGCGCCGCCACCCGCTGTACTGCCGCTCCCCTGTCGGAGCCTGGTCGTCTCGTTCACACCCACCAAGGTAGGCGGCGGGCCCCGCCGGGGCGTCCGGCCAGATGGGGATCCTGCGGGGTCCGCCTCAGGGACTACGCGCCGCCACGAGCCTCTACGAGCCCGCGGTGGCCCGGGTCAGGCGGCCGTCACCTTGGCGACGAAGGAGGCGAGGTTCGCCACGGTCCGGCCGATCTTCTCCTCCACGGTGAGCGTCTCGTGCAGCCGCGCCCCGACCCCCGCGTCCTTCTTGCCGCGTACGTAGAGCGAGCAGTCGAGGTCGCTGCAGATGTACGCGCCGACCGAGTTCCCCTGCTTGCCGGGCTTGCCCGCCTTCGGCGCGACCATCAGCGAGACGCCGCCGGAGTGGGTGGTGAGGCAGAGCGAGCACATGCTGCGCCGCTGCTGCCCGACGGCGGCGCTGGAGCAGCGCAGGGCGACACCCTGCGGGCGGCCGTCCAGCTCGACGACGAGGTAGCCCCGGTCGGGCGCCTGCGGGTCGCGCCAGCCGAGGTAGTCCAGGTCGTCCCAGGGCCGGTCGGCCAGGTCGCGCGGGACGGCCAGGCGCTTGGCCTCGCCCTTGGTGCAGTTCACGAAGGCGGCACGGATCTCTTGCTCGGTCAGCGGCTTCATAAACATCACGGTAGATTGCCTAAATGTTTTAGGCAAATGGGTAATTGATTAAGGTAGTCTTCGAGGAAGCAGAACGAGGCATGCGAGCAGCGCGCATGCGAGAGAGAGGAAGGGCAGGGCATGGCACGGGTAGGACTGACCACCGAGCGCCTGGTCCTGGCGGGCGCGGAGCTGGCCGACGAGGTCGGCTTCGAGCAGGTGACCGTCTCGGCGCTGGCCAGACGGTTCGACGTCAAGGTCGCGAGCCTGTACTCGCACGTGAAGAACTCCCAGGACCTCAAGACCAGGATCGCCCTCCTCGGCCTGGCGGAACTCGCGGACCTGGTGGCCGACGCCGTGGCCGGCCGGTCCGGCAAGGACGCCCTGGCCGCGCTCGGCAACGCCTACCGCGACTACGCCCGCGAGCACCCCGGCCGCTATGCCGCGACCCAGCTGCGACTCGACGCCGAGGCGGCGGCCGCGAGCGCGGGACGCAGGCACTCGCAGATGACGCGGGCGATCCTGCGCGGCTACGACCTGACGGAGCCGGACCAGACGCACGCGGTGCGGCTGCTCGGCAGCGCCTTCCACGGCTACATCAGCCTGGAGATGGGCGGCGGGTTCAGCCACAGCGCGCCCGACACCCAGGAGACCTGGGAGCGCACCCTGGACGCTCTCGACGCCCTACTACGAAACTGGCCGGCCTCATGACCCAGCTGACGACGACCCCCATAACCGCCCAACTCCTGCGCGGAGCCATCGAGTTGGAGCACACCGAGCACGGCGTGCTGCCGCACCGGCTGCCCGCCCGGGCCCGCGCCCGGGGCGTCGACGCGCAGCTCGCCATGGCCGAGACCCAGCCCTCCGGCGTGCGCCTCGCCTTCCGCACCCGGGCCACGACCGTGGAGCTGGACACGCTGCCGACCAAGCGCGTGTACGTCGGCATGCCGGCTCGTCCCGACGGCATGTACGACTTGCTGGTAGATGGCCGCCTGGCGGGTCAGGGCAGCGTGGCGGGCGGCAGGACCGCAACCATCGACATGGCAACGGGGTCCGTCACGACCGACCCCGGCCCGGTGGGCACCCTGCGTTTCACCGACCTGCCGGCCACCGTCAAGAACGTGGAGATCTGGCTCCCGTACAACGAGACCACCGAGCTGGTCGCCCTGCGCACCGACGCGCCCGTCGAGCCGGTGCCGGACTCGGGCCGCAAGGTGTGGCTGCACCACGGCAGTTCGATCAGCCACGGCTCGGACGCGGCGAGCCCGACGACGACCTGGCCGGCGCTGGCCGCCTCGCTCGGCGGCGCGGAGCTCGTCAACCTGGGCTTCGGCGGCAACGCCCTGCTCGACCCGTTCACCGCACGCACCATGCGGGACACGGCCGCGGACCTGATCAGCGTCAAGATCGGCATCAATCTGGTCAACCACGATCTGATGCGGCTGCGGGCGTTCGTCCCGGCGGTGCACGGCTTCCTTGACACGATCCGGGACGGCCACCCCACCACCCCGCTCCTGGTGATCTCCCCCATCCTGTGCCCCATCCACGAGACCACCCCGGGCCCCTGCGCCCCGGACCTCACAGAACTGGCCTCCGGCCGCCTGAGGTTCCGCGCCACAGGCGACACGACGGACCCGACCCGCCTGACACTGACCACGATCCGGGAGGAACTGGCAGCGATAGTGGCGATGCGCGCGGCGGACGACCCCCACGTGCATTACCTGGACGGCCGTTCCCTGTACGGGGAGAGGGACACGGCGGAGCTGCCACTGCCGGACGCGCTGCATCCCGATGCGGCAACGCATCGCCGGATGGGGGAGCGATTCGCTGAACTCGCCTTCCGGGGTGGGGTGTTCAGTGAGACGGGGTCCGCACCTGAATGAACCGCACCCCCGCGGAGGCGGACGCGCTCAGTACGCCAGCTGAGCGATCTCCTCCGCCACCACCGCGCACGCGTCAGCCGCAGGGTCGATCAGCGGAAAGTGGCCCACACCCTCCAGCAGGGTGAGCCCCACCGTCTCCCCCGCCCTGGCCGCCGCATCGACATACGCCTCCGCCACGGCCTGCGGCACGACGATGTCCTCCCGGCCCTGCACGACGGCCGTGGCGATCCCGGTGGGCAGCAGGGCGGCGGGGTCGGCGTGCGGACCGCGTGACTCCAACTCCCCTTCCCCACCAAGGAGTTGGAGGACGGCCCCGGAGCAGACACCCAGCTCCACAGCCGTGGCGAAGTGGGCGATGGGAGCGAGGGCCACGACACCGCGCAGCGCCGTGGGGCCGGGGGTGCGCCACGGGGAGCCGGCCGGCAGTACGTGCCGGGCCGCGGCCCACAGGGCGAGGTGGCCGCCGGCCGAGTGCCCGGCCAGTACGGTGCGGCGGGGGTCCGCCTGCGGCACGGCGTCCCGTACGAGGGAGGGCAGCGCGTCCAGGGCCGCCGCCACGTCGTCGAAGGTGTCGGGCCAGCGCCCGGCCACCGTTCCCCAAGCTCTCAACTTCGTTCGAGCAGGGGAGGCCCCAATGACACCCCCCTGCTGCGGCAGCAGACTCCCGCGCCGGTACTCGACGTTGGCCACGGCGAACCCGCGCCGGGCCAGGAAGTCCGCGAACGGGGTGACGTGCATGCGGTCGTACGGGGCCCGCCAGGCGCCGCCGTGCAGCAGCACGACGAGGGGGGCGCCAACGTGGCCGCTCCGGGGGGCGTAGAAGTCGATCACTTGGTCGGGGTGGTCGCCGTACGCGGCGGTGGTGTCGGGGGCGACGGCGGGATGGGAGAAGGCGGAGGCCTCTTCGGCCGCGTCGCGCTCTGCGGAATCCGTCATTCCCCAACCTTTCGCCAGGCCAAGCCGGTTGATCACCCGGGCGCGAGGGACGCTACCAGGGCGCCCCCACCCTGCAACCCGGGGTGCCCTGGGGCTCCGCCCCAGGCTCAGGCACCCCCGCCCAAGGGAAAGCCCCCTCAGCCCACCAGCGCCGCGAGTTCCGCGGCCGCCCGCTCCGCATCGGCGAAGCCCACGTACAGCGGCGTGAAGCCGAAGCGCAGGACGTCGGGCCGGCGGAAGTCGCCCACCACACCCCGCGCGGTGAGGGCGCGCATCACCTCGCCCGCCTCCGCGCAGCTCAAGGACACCTGACTGCCCCGTTCCGCATGCGCGACCGGTGTCAGCGACGACACCCGCCCCGCCGGAACGTACGCCTCGACGCATTCGAGGAAGAAGTCGGTCAGGGCCAGGGACTTGGCTCGCACCGCCTCGATCGGGACCCCGTCCCACACGTCCAGCGCCGACTCCAGGGCCAGCATGGACAGGATGTCCGGCGTGCCGACCCGGCCCCGTACCGCGCCGTCGCCCGGCGCGTACGCCGGCCGCATCCCGAAGGGGTCCTCGTGCGAGTTCCAGCCGGGCAGCGGGGTGTCGAAGCGGGGCTGGTGGTCGCCGCGTACGTACAGGTACGCCGGCGAACCCGGCCCGCCGTTCAGGTACTTGTACGTGCAGCCCACCGCGAAGTCGACGCCGTGCGCGCCGAGGCCGACCGGCAGCGCGCCCGCGCTGTGGCACAGGTCCCAGACCGCGAGGGCCCCGGCCGACCGGATCGCCGTCGTCATGGCAGGGAGGTCGTTGAGGCGCCCCGTGCGGTAGTCCACGTGGTTGACCAGGACCGCCGCCGTACGCGGACCGAGCGCGCCCGGGATGTCGGCGGGCGCCAGGGCCTGGATCTGACGGCCCGTCATGCGAGCCGCGGACTCCGCCACGTACCCGTCCGTGGGGAACGTCGAGGCGTCGACCAGGATTTCGTCCCGGTCGTCACCGGCGAGCCGGACCGCCGCCACGAGCGCCTTGAAGACGTTCACACTCGTCGAGTCGCCGACCACGACCGTGCCCGGCGCCGCGCCGACGAGCGGGGCGATCCGGTCGCCGATGCGTTCCGGCGCGGTCCACCAGCCGCTCTCCTCCCAGGACCGGATGCGCAGCTGCCCCCACTCGCGGGCGATGACGTCCTGCATACGGGCCGGAACGTGCCGGGGCAGCGCGCCCAGCGAGTTCCCGTCGAGGTAGACCACACCGTCGTCGAGGGCGAACAGCTCGCGGTGCCGGGCGAGTTCGTCTGCGGCGTCCAGTGCCGCGGCCTTCTTGGCCAGTGCCTCAGACATGGCTGCGGGCCGTCCAGAGCTCGGGGAACACGTTCTTGGTGGCCCGCTTCTCCAGCCAGGCCACTCCGGCCGAACCGCCGGTGCCGGACTTGGCGCCCATGGCCCGCCGGGTCGCCACGAGGTGGTCGTTGCGCCATCGCCACACGAGTTCGCCGACATCGGTCAACGCCTCGCCCAGCCGCACCAGTTCACCGTTCTGGTCACCCGCGTACAGCTCGGCCCAGACCGCCTCGACCTCGGCGGACGGCTCGTACTTACGGGTCAGGTCGCGCTGCAGGACCGAGTACGGAACCGCGTACCCGCGCCGCGCGAGCAGCGCGAGGACCTCGTCGTACAGGCTCGGCTCGCCGAGCGCCTTCTCCAGCTCGGCGTGCACCCGGGGCGCGCCCCGGTGCGGCACCAGCATCGACGCCGACTTGTCGCCGAGCAGGAACTCCATCCGCCGGTACATCGCCGACTGGAACCCGGAGCCTTCGCCGAGAGCGGCCCGGTAGGAGTTGAACTGGGCGGGGGTCAGCTGCGCCAGCGGCGTCCACGAGGCGTTGAGCGCCTCCAGCTCCCGTACCGAACGCTTCAGGGCGTCGATCGCGACCGGCACCCGGTCCGCGCGCAGCGCCCGCGACGCGGTCTCCCACTCGTGCACGATGACCGTGAACCACAGCTCCATGACCTGGGTGGTGACCAGGAAGACCATCTCGCCAGGGTCGTCCGAGCGCAGATGCTGGAGGTGGGTGAGGACGTCCGCCTGGACGTAGTCCTCGTACGGTGTCGTGCCCTCGAAGTCCAGATTCGGGGTCTCCGGCTCATCGCCCTGTTCGGGCGGCGTGACCGGTTCGGACATCTGTGATGACATCGCTGTCTCCTCGATGTGTCCGGGTAGCGGTCCGCCCCTTCCTTGGTCGGCATCGGAGCCCCGGTCCCCACCGGCATCATAAGCACGGTTCCGCGCGCTTCGTCAGGGCACCGAGGGCCCCGTGACGAACGTCCCGTCCGCGGTGTACGGCCATGCGTTGGACTTGCAGCCGTTCAGGCCCTTGATCTGCTGCATCATCACCGGAGCGGGCTTTCCGGGCCCCGGGCAGGCCATGTGCTGGTGGTAGCCGATCATGTGGCCTATCTCGTGGTTGATGATCAGGTGCCGGTACTCGGCGGGCGGCCCGTCGTACTGCGGCGAACCGGTCACCCAGCGCTTGAGGTTGACGATGACACCACCGGTGACCTCGCAGTTCAGCTCGCCGCCGGTGTCACCATTGGCAGCACACAGCCTGTCGGTGGTCTTGGGCGTGGCGATCTTTATGACGACATCGCCGCCGCTGGACACCAGCTGGAAACGGCCCTTGCCGTGGGCGGCCCAGCTGCGCGGGTCGGACAGGATCGTCTGGACGTCGAGGGCAGCCTGTGTCGCGGATACATCCACGCCGTCCTCGACCTGCACCTCGTAGCGGCGCAGCGGGCCGCCGGTGCCGACGACCTTGCCGGAGGCCTGGGCGGTGGTGAAGGTGCCGGGCCCCGAGGCGGGTACGTCCGCCTTCGTACCGCCGGACGGGGACGGCTTGGCGGGCGGCGCCTCGATGGGCAGCGGGGACCGCTCCTCCATGGGGCTGGCCGAGACGTTGCCGGGCTCGACGACGGGCTTGTGCGCCCCGCCGGGCCACTGGGCGAGGGCGATCCCGCCGACGAGCGTGCCACCGAGCAGACACCCGGTGAGGAGCAGGATGCGGGAACGCCGCCGTCCCCTGCGGTCTGCGTGATGCTGCTGTGCGCTGTGGGCGCCGCGCTTGCCCAAGACGGAGTACTCCCCTGCTCCCGGCTGGGTTGGGGGGAGAGGAGTGGGGCCTCTGCGCCAGCCTGTCCATGCGGCCGGGCGCGCGTGCGATGGTGCCGTCCGCAGCCGCCCGAACCGTCCGTGTCAGCCATACAGATGGCACGGACGGCCCGTACGTTCCCGATCGGCCCGGGGTGGGTCAGCCCAGGGTGTCGGCGGCGAGCGGCGAGGAGTCCCGCAGGAAGGTGGTGCAGCGCTCGTACTCGGCGTCCTCGCCGATGGCCTGCGCGGCACGGGCGAGGGCGTGCAGGGCCCGCAGGAACCCGCGGTTGGGCTCGTGCTCCCACGGCACCGGGCCGTGCCCCTTCCACCCGGCACGACGCAGCGAGTCCAGGCCGCGGTGGTATCCGGTACGGGCGTAGGCGTACGACTCCACGGTGCGGCCACCGTCGAACGCGTCGTCGGCGAGCTGCGCCCAGGCGAGGGAGGAGGTGGGGTACTTGGCGGCGACGTCGGCGGGCGCGGTGCCGCCGGCGAGCAGCTCGCGCGGCTCCGGGTCGTCGGGGAGGTGCGTCGGGGCGGGGCCCCCGAGGAGGTTCTCGTGAATGGACATGCGCCCAAGTCTGCCACCGCGAAGGCCAGCGGCAGCTGGCCGATTTTTCCCCGCCGGGAAGCCGGGTTGCCTGGGGCTCCGCCCCAGACCCCGTTCGCGCCTGAAGGGCGCTCGTCCTCAAACGCCGGACGGGCTAGTGGTGGGCTGACGTCCGTGATCATCTGACGGCTGGGGACGCCTGCACGGACACACTGGCAAGTCCAGCGCTGCCAGGGGCGCGGGGAACTGCGCGACCGGCCACGCACGGCCCGCAGCCGAATGACCACCCATCACCGGCCGGAGCCCAACCCACGCACCCCCGGAGGGTCTCGGGAAGGGGCGGGGTGGGGACTCAACGGGGTCCGGGGCGGAGCCCCGGGGTTCAGGGGGTGGGCTCGCCATGGTCGGGCTCGATGGCTGGGCCCGGTACCCCGGACTGCATCCGGCAAGCCGGCACAACCGCCTCCGCCGGCCGCCGTACGGTCAGAAAGGCAACCAGGGAGGCCAGCGCCAGCGCCCCCGCACACATCGGCATGGCCCGCCGAAACGTCGCCCCGAACTCCGCCGCCGAGCGGTACGCCTCCGGCCCCATCCCCGCGGCCAGCGGCAACGCCGCCACCGCGATCAGGCCCGCCGCCCGCGCGGCCGCGTTGTTGATGCCGCTGGCAAGCCCCGCCCGCCCCTCGTCGACCGACGCGAGCACCGTTGCGGTGAGCGGCGCCACCAGGGTGACCATGCCGAGGCCGAGCACGACAAGCGCGGGCAGGACGTCACGTACGTACGACGCGCGCTCGCCGACCCGCAGCATCAGCAGCATCCCCGCCGCGCACAGCAGCGGCCCGACGGTCAGCGGGATGCGCGGCCCGATCCGCTGCCCCAGCTCGCCCGAACGGGCCGAGAGCAGCAGCATCAGCACCGTCGTCGGCAGCAGCGCCGCACCCGCGCCGAGCGCCGAGTACCCGGCGACGACCTGGAGCTGGAGGGCTGCGAGGAAGAAGAATCCGCCGAAGGCGGCGTACACGCACACCGTCACCAGGTTCACGGCCGTAAAAACCCGCGAGCGGAAGATGTCCGGCGGCAGCATGGGGTCGGGCAGATGCCGTTCACGCCGTACGAAGGCCGCGCCCAGGCCGAGCCCGGCCACCCCCGCCCCGACGACCAGCCGCGACGAACCCTGCCCGGGCGCCTCGATCAGCGCGTACGTCACGAGGGCGAGGGTCAGCGCACCCAGCGCCGCACCCATCACGTCGAAGCGGCCGGTGTGGGTGCGCGGGTCCCGCGATTCCGGCACGTGGCGCAGGGCGACGGGTACGCAGACCGCGGCCAGCGGCACGTTGATCAGGAACACCCAGCGCCAGCCGGGGCCGTCCACCAGCCAGCCCCCGAGGAACGGGCCCACGGCCGCCCCGACCCCGCCGAGCCCCGACCACACGCCGACCGCGCGGGCCCGGTCGTCCGGGTGGAAGCCCGCCTGGATGATGGCGAGGGAGCCGGGGGTGAGCAGGGCGCCGCCGATGCCCTGGAGGGCGCGGGCGGCGATGAGCACCCCGGCGTTCGGGGCGAGCCCGCACAGCAGCGATCCGGCGGCGAACCACACCACCCCGATCACGAACACCTTCCGCCGGCCGTACCGGTCGCCCAGGGCGCCGCCGAGCAGGATGAGTCCGGCCAGGGTGAGCATGTAGGCGTTGACGGTCCACTGGAGCACGGCCATGTCGGTGTCGAGGTCAGTGCCGATGTGGGGCAGGGCGACGTTGACGACGGTCGAGTCCAGGAGGGCCATGCCCGATCCGAGGACGGTGGTGAGCAGCACCCAGCGGCCGGGGCCGGTGCCCATGCGTACGTTGTCCGCCACAGCGGATCTGTCCCCCGCCCCGCCCCTCCCCGAAACCCGGAGCCACCCCTGGCGCCCCGCCGCGGGGACTGCGCGACCGGCCACGCACGGCCCGCAGACGGCAAACGGGCCCGGCACCCCCGAAGGGGAGCCGGGCCCGAAGTGCAGCGCGCCGGATTACTTCAGCTTCGTACCGGTCGAGCGCAGGTTCGCGCACGCCTCGGCCACCCGCTTGGCCATGCCCGCCTCGGCCAGCTTGCCCCACGTGCGCGGGTCGTACGTCGACTTCTTGCCGACCTCGCCGTCGACCTTCAGGACGCCGTCGTAGTTGCGGAACATGTGGTCCGCGACAGGGCGGGTGAAGGCGTACTGGGTGTCGGTGTCGAGGTTCATCTTCACGACGCCGTTCTCCAGCGCGGTGGCGATCTCCTCGGCCGTGGAGCCCGAGCCGCCGTGGAAGACGAAGTCGAACGGCGAGGGCTTGCCGTACTTCTCGCCGACGCCCGCCTGGAGGTCCTTGAGCAGCTCGGGGCGGAGCACGACGTTGCCCGGCTTGTAGACGCCGTGGACGTTGCCGAAGGACGCGGCAAGCAGGTAGCGGCCCTTCTCGCCCAGGCCCAGGGCCTCAGCGGTGCGCAGCGCGTCGTCGACGGTCGTGTACAGCTCGTCGTTGATCTCGTGGCTGACGCCGTCCTCCTCGCCGCCGGTCGGGGTGATCTCGACCTCAAGGATGATCTTCGCGGCGGCGGCCTTGGCGAGCAGCTCCTGGCCGATGGCCAGGTTGTCCGCGAGGGTCTCGGCGGAGCCGTCCCACATGTGCGACTGGAACAGCGGGTTCAGACCCTTGGCGACGCGCTCGGCGGAGACCTCAAGGAGCGGGCGGACGTAGCCGTCCAGCTTGTCCTTGGGGCAGTGGTCGGTGTGCAGCGCGACCGTGATGTCGTACTTGGCGGCGACGACGTGCGCGAACTCGGCCAGGGCGACCGCACCGGTGACCATGTCCTTGTTGTACTGGCCACCCAGGAACTCCGCACCACCGGTGGAGATCTGGATGATGCCGTCGCTCTCGGCCTCCGCGAAGCCGCGCAGCGCAGCGTGCAGGGTCTGGGTCGAGGTCACGTTGATGGCCGGGTAGGCGAACTTGCCTGCCTTCGCCCGGTCGAGCATCTCGTTGTAGACCTCGGGGGTTGCGATGGGCATCTGTCCGCTCCTTGTGATGTGCGGGTGTGCGATATGTGCTGGCCCTGACCTGGGGGCGACGTCATCGTCGCCGCCCATCTTTCCAGACTCTGGCCGTGGCTCCACCCGGCGGACGCACCAGGGGCGGGCCGTTTCACGTGAAACGGCCCGCCCCTTGAAAAACGCGCAGGTCAGCGGGTCGGATGCCCGAGCCCCGGGACCTAGGTCACGACTTTCGCACCTCGGTTACGACGGTTGTGCGAGGTTTACGCGAGACCCAGTTCCGTCGAGGAGAACGCGAAGACGTACGGCACGCCCGCGCCCTCGGTGATCTTCTCGGCGGCGCCGGTCGCCCGGTCCACGATCGTCGCGACGGCGACGACCTCGGCGCCGGCCGCGCGGACCGCCTCGACGGCGGTCAGCGGGGAGCCGCCGGTGGTGGAGGTGTCCTCGACGACCAGGACCCGGCGACCCTTGATGTCCGGGCCCTCGACCTGGCGCTGCATGCCGTGCGCCTTGGCGGCCTTGCGGACGACGAACGCGTCAAGGGTGCGGCCACGGGCGGCGGCCGCGTGCAGCATCGCGCCGGCCACGGGGTCGGCGCCCATGGTCAGTCCGCCGACCGCGTCGAAGTCGAACTCGGCCGTGACGTCGAGCATCACCTGGCCGACCAGCGGCGCGGCGACGCCGTCAAGGGTGACCCGGCGCAGGTCGACGTAGTAGTCGGCCTCGATCCCCGAGGAGAGGGTCACCTTGCCGTGCACCACGGCCTTGTCCTTGATCTGCTGGAGCAGGTCAGCTCGTACGTCAGTCATGCCAGCCAGCTTAAAGGCGGCCGGTCACAGCCGTCGCCAGGTCCACGTCGTCGCGAGTTCCAGCGGCTCGATGGGGGTGACCTGGCGGGGCAGGGTGTTGAGGCCGTTGGGCGGGCCCGACTGCGGCTCCACGCACACGGCCTCGTCCTGCTCGTCGTAGACGACGACCCACTCGGTGGGGCTGGTCACCTTCAGTTCGAGCCGCTCGGGCCAGGTCAGGGTGACGTCGACACCGTCCGGCATCCCGAAGCAGTCGTCCCAGGGACCCGGCAGCGGTGCGATGCGCCGTCCGGTGGGCAGGTGGTCGTCGCCGCGCTCCTCCTGCCACTCGGCGTCGAAGGCGAGCTCGACCCGGCTGCCGTCGAGCTCCCGCACGAACCAGGGGTGCCAGCCGGCCTGCGCAGGGAAGGAGTTGTCGTACGTCTCGACGCCCATCGTCACCGTCAGCGCGTCCGGGGTCAGCTCGAAGATCTGGGTGACCTTGCCGGTGAACGGCCAGGGCTCGGCCAGCTCGTAGGTGAACACGGCCTCGGTGTCGGAGACCCGCGCGGTCTTCCAGGCGTGGTCGCGGGCGGTGCCGTGGATGGCGTGCGGGGGCGAGTTGAGCGGCAGCTGGTACTTCACGCCGCCGTCACGGAACTGGCCGTTCTCGACGCGGCCGCACCACGGCACCATCGGGAAGCAGCCGTACTTGTCGCCTTGGCGCAGCACCTCGGTGCCGTCGATCCGCAGGCTGCTGATCCGGCAGCCGTTGCCCGCGTCGACGGTCAGTTCCACGGCGCCGGCGCCCAATGTGATCTGGTCACTGCTCACGCGTCCGACCCTAGCCGGTGAGCCGCGGGTGTGGGGTCAGCGCCCGCGCCCGAGATCCGGACAGCCTCGGGCGGGTTCTCAGCGCCGGCGCCTCAGCGCGCGGCCGACGACGACCGCGGACGCCAGCGCGAGGGCTGCGGCCGGGGCGACCCAGCGCAGGGTGGCACCGGCGTTGCCGCCCGAGGGCGCGGGTACGGGGGCGTACCGGCCGCGCGGCGGTGCGTGGTCGACCTCCTCGGCGCTGCGGCCGATCATGGTGCGGCGGGCGTGCGCGGCCTCGGCGGGCATCGGTTCGCCGACCTCGATGGCGAACTCCTCGTCGGCGAGCGAGTCCAGGGACGGCGGCGGCACCTCGGCGTCGAAGACGGAGGCGAGGCTCTCCGAGTCCAGGTCGGTGTTGAGGTCCGTGTCACGTTCGGGGTCCAGGCCGGGGTCACGTCCGGCCGGCCGCTCCCCGGGCCCGTCGGCCAGATCCGTGTTGAGGTCGGTGTCGGCGGCGTCCGGCCCGCCGGACCCGTCCGCGAGGCCCGGCTCGTCCCGCGCCGGCCGGGCCAGCTCCGCCGCGAACCGGTCGAGCAGGCGCAGCGCCGAGGCCCGGGCCGCGTCGGCCGGCACCTCGGTCGCCCGGCCCTCCGCGAGCGCCGTGCCCGCGAAGGCGAGGGTGGTGCCGCCGGAGGCCGGGGCCAGCCGTACGGTCAGGGTGAGCTTGGCCGCGCCCGCGCCGCGGACCTCGACGCCCTCGCCCTCGAAGGCGAACACGTCGTCGTCCTGCTCGGTGATGCGCAGCGCGCCGCGGTAGGTGATGGTGCTCCCGCCGACGCGGACCCTCAGCCGGCCCGCGATGGGCGGCTCGCCCGCATCCTGCTGGAGCCCCGGCACACAGCGCGCGACCCGGGCGGGATCGCGCAGCGTCTGCCGGAGTGACTGGGCCTCAACCGGAACGAACACCTCATGCTCCATAGCCACCGAGCCTACTCAGCACCGGCCGCCGCGTCTGCGCCAACGCGGCGCCGATGCCGGACTCGGCCGCCCTTCAGTCCGCATACCGCGGATGCACCAGCGTCGACGGCGGGAAGGCGGCCGCGTCCGAGGGCGGTGTCAGCGACTCCGTGCCGGCGGGCAGCCGCACGCCCGAGGGCGCTCCCCCCGCCGAGAACGGATGCGGGGCGGGCCTCGCGGCCAGGACGAAACCCCAGTCGTGCGGGGACTTCGCCGAGTCCAGGGCGCGGTCGGGGCCCGCGGTGAACCCCGCGCTGCGCCCGGTCGCCCGGTACGCGAAGGTCGTCAGGCCCGCCGCGCGGAGCGTCGAGGCGACCGTCCAGAACGTGCGCGGCCGGCCCTTCACCGGCCCCGCGTGCACCACGAGCCGCCCGCCGGGGCGGAGCACGCGCGAGGCGAGCCCGTAGAACTCCTGCGAGTACAGCTTGGTGCTCGCGGTGATGCCGGGGTCGGGAAGATCGGTGACGACGACGTCGTACGTTCCCGAGGTGTAGCCGTCGCCGCGCAGCCAGTTGAAGGGGTCGGCGATCACCGCGTGCAGCCGGGGGTCCTGGTAGGCGTGGCCGTTCAGGGCCGCCAACTCCGGGTCGTGGCTGGCGAGTTGGACGAGGCCGGGGTCGAGCTCGACGAGGGTCACCGAGCGCACTCCGGGGTGGCGCAGCACTTCGCGGGCGGCGAGCCCGTCGCCGCCGCCCAGGATCAGGACGCGGCCGTGCGGGCCGCCGTCGAGCGCGGGCCGCACCAGGGCCGCGTGGTAACGGGACTCGTCGCGGCCGTTGATGCGAAGCCGCCCGTCGAGGAACAGGTCGAGGGGATGGCCGGCCCTGCCGGTCAGGACGATCTCCTGGACGTGGGTCTGCACGGCGACCCGCACCTGGCCCCCGTACACGGCGCGGCGCGCGGCCTGTTCGAAGTCGTCGACCATGGCGGTGGTCAGCGCGAGCACGGCCAGGACGAGCGCGTTGGCGGCGAGCAGCACCCAGCGGGCGCGCGGGGTCAGGTCGCGGCCGAAGAGCAGCAGGACGAGCGCGCCGCCCGCGACCGCGTTGACCGCGCCGGTGAGCAACGCGCTGGTCAGCTGGCCGAGTTGGGGCAGCAGCAGGAACGGGAAGGCGAGGCCGCCCACGAGCGCGCCCACGTAGTCCGCGGCGAACAGGTCGGCCACCGTGCCGCTCGCATCGCCCTCGGCGCGCCGCGAGACGCGCTGGATGAGCGTCATCAGGAGCGGGATCTCGGCGCCGATCAGCATGCCGATCGCGAGCGAGAACGCGACCAGGGCGTACCGCGAGCCGCCGAACCAGGCGAACGTCGCGTACAGCGCCATCGCGGAGCAGCCGCCGACCAGGGCGAGCGCGGCCTCGATGAGGCCGAAGCCGACGGCGGCCCGGCAGCGCAGCCGTTTGGCGAGCAGCGAGCCGACACCCATCGCGAAGACCATCACCGAGAGGACCACCGAGGCCTGGGTGACCGAGTCTCCGATCAAGTACGAGGCGAGGGCGACCAGTTCGAGCTCGTACACCAGGCCGCAGGCGGCGCAGATGAACACGACGGCCAGGACGAGGAACCGACCCGACCGCGGCCTCCTCACGGGAGCGGGGAACGGTTCGATCATGATGCGAACGCTACGTCACACTCCGTTTGCATCCTGTCACCCACACGGGTTCAACTGGAGCCAACCGTCCGGGGATCGAGCGCCTCAGAGCCCGGCGGGCGCGGGCACCCGTACGCCGACCCGGGTCCGGGTCACCACCAACTGCCCTTCCTGCGGGTAGGCGTGCCAGGTGCGCCACCACACCTGGCCGTCGCCGCGCTGCGCGAGCATCGCCGTGAAGGCGTGCGGCGAGCCCGGAAACGTTCCCGCCAGTCCGTTGGGATGGTCGGCGACGAGCGCGAGGAGTTCCTGCGCGCGCCCCGCGAACGAACCGCGCGAGAGCGTTTCGACGCGGGCGGCGAACTCGTAGTCCCACTCCCCGAGACGTTTCGCCACACCGAGCGGAAGCGGCGTACTGCTGCCGGGCATGCAGGCGACGGTCTCCGAGCAGGTGCCGGCCTCCTCGTCGAGGAGCACCTGGTGCGAGGCGCCCAGCAGCCTCAACTGGAGCTTGGCGCCGGTCAGTTCGAGGTCGAGTACGGCGAGGGCGGGCAGCGGCTCGCGGCCCAGCGCCCAGGCGAGGTCGGCGGCACGCGTGTCGGTGTAGGCGGTCTTGAGGGTCGTGAGCATGGGTGGGCTCCGCAAAACACACATGTGGCGGGTGGGTGACCGAGGTCGCCTCGGACCGCAACGTAGGACGGGGGACCGCTCTCTGATCGCCCGGAGTCCGAGGGCTGCGTCGTTCTCATCTGCGAGGGAATCATGAAGTGCGCGGCGCTCACAGCTTTTTTACCCAACTTGATGGGGTTTCCATCCCCTCGGGGGCCACTCGGTTCAAACGTTCAACTACAGGCGTGAAAGAAGGCGCCCGGCCGGCCGGAACCGACCGGGCGCACAACGGGCACGACCGGCGGCGGAATCGGCTGCCCCGTGACAGCCGCGACCGCATCTGCCCCTGTCGCCCCGTCGGCCCTTGGGCCCGAACTCCAGCTGTTTCGCGCGGAGTTCAGGCATCGGCGCTCAGCTGGAACCGCAGCCTCCGCCGCCCCCGCAGGACGAGTGGCCGCCGCCGCACGAGTGGTGCCCGCCGCCGCAGGAGTGGTGGCTGCCCCCGTGGTGCCCGTGGTGACCGCTCCCGCCGGACGAACCGCCGTCCCCGGCCCCGGCCCACCAGCTGCCGGAGCTCCCGGAGCTGCCGGAGGACGACCACCTCGACCGCTTGCGCGCCGCCATGGCCCTGCGCCGCCGTCGCGCCGCCGGAGTGCACGCGAAGATCAGCACCACCAGTACGAGGATCCCCATCTCGATCGCGATGTCCATTTCCCCCACCGTCCTTTCGTGCCGCGGTCCCCCGTTGTCCCGCGTGGTGGAGGAATGCCCCCGGCCGCCAACGGCCAAAGCGCACTTGAGCAACTCCAGAGGTTGCCCGCAGGATGGCGGTCATGACCTCCAGCGCGCGCCCTCTCCTCAACCGCCGCCTCGCCGAGTTCGGGACGACGATCTTCGCCGAGATGTCCGCCCTCGCCCAGCGGACCGGGTCCATCAACCTCGGCCAGGGCTTCCCCGACACCGACGGCCCCGAGGCCGTACGGGAGGCGGCGGTCCGCGCCCTGCGCGACGGCAGGGGCAACCAGTACCCGCCGGGCCCCGGCGTCCCCGAACTGCGCACCGCGATCGCCGACCACCAGCGGCGCCGGTACGGCCTCACCTTCGACCCGGACCGCGAGGTCCTGGTCACCGCGGGCGCCACGGAGGCGATCGCCGCCTCCCTGCTCGCGCTGCTCGAACCGGGCGACGAGGTCATCGCCCTGGAGCCGTACTACGACTCGTACGCCGCGTGCATCGCGATGGCGGGCGCCACCCGTGTGCCGGTCACCCTGCGCCCCGCCGAAGGGCCCCGCGGCGGAGCCGCACACGGACACTTCGTCCTCGACCTCGACGAGCTGCGCGCGGCCGTCACCCCGCGCACCCGGCTGATCCTCCTCAACACCCCGCACAACCCGACCGGCACGGTCCTGACCCGCGCCGAACTCGCCGCGGTCGCCGAGCTCGCCTGCGAGCGTGACCTCCTGGTGATCACCGACGAGGTGTACGAGCACCTCGTCTTCGACGGCGCCGAGCACATCCCGCTCGCCTCCTGCCCCGGCATGCGCGAGCGCACGGTCACCATCGGCTCGGCGGGCAAGACGTTCTCGTTCACGGGCTGGAAGGTCGGCTGGGTGACGGCGGCCCCCGAGCTGGTGGCCGCGGTCCGCTCGGCCAAGCAGTTCCTGACGTACGTGGCCTCGGGGCCCTTCCAGTACGCGGTGGCCGAGGCGCTGCGGCTGCCGGACTCCTACTTCGCCGACCTGCGCGCGGACCACCAGGCCAAGCGGGACCTGCTGAGCGCGGGGCTCGCGGCGGCCGGGTTCGAGGTGTTCCGCCCGGCCGGGACGTACTTCGTGACCACCGACATCCGCCCGCTCGGCGAGAGCGACGGCTTCGCGTTCTGCCGCGCGCTGCCCGAGCGCGTCGGCGTCGTGGCGATCCCCAACGCGGTCTTCTACGACCACCGCGAAGAGGGCGCCCCCTTCGTCCGGTTCGCCTTCTGCAAGCAGACGGCCGTACTCGAAGAGGCGGTCACCCGGCTGAAGGCCCTGGCGGGCTAGGGCGCACGGTCGCCGCGACCCGCGTGCGCACCGCCGGGTGGGCGGAGTTCTACCCGGTCGGGGGCGCACCGGTCGCGGGAAGCCGGATCCGCGCTGATGGTCGGTCTGAACGACCAACGCGCGACCGGAGGTGTCCCCTGTCCGCCGAGATCACCGTCCCCGCCCGCGGCCGCCGGGCAGGGAGCATCACGAGCGCCCCGCCCTGGATCGGCGCGCTGCGCCGGGCGGCCCCCGCGCTGGGCCTGTTCGCGGCCGCGCGGCTGACCGGGCTCCTGGTGGTCGCGGCGGCGGCCTGGCACCGGGGGTTCTCGCCCCGCGCGCGGCTCGCAACCTCCTGGGACGCCGACTGGTACGCCCGGATCGCGGCCCACGGCTACGGCCGCACCCTGTCCTGGCCGGACGGCTCGGTCCAGAGCGACCTGGCGTTCTTCCCGCTCTACCCGGGCCTGATCCGCGCCGTGACCACCGTCCTGCCGGTCACCGGCGGCACCGCGGGGCTGATCGTCTCGTGGACGGCGGCGGCCGCCGCGGCCCCCGGGATCTACCTGATCGGCGAGCGCCTGTACGGCCGCCCGGTGGGCACCCTGCTGGTGCTGCTGTGGGGGCTGCTTCCGCACTCCGTCGTCCTGACGATGGCGTACACCGAGCCCGTCATGACGGCCCTTGCGGCCTGGTCGCTGTGGGCGGTCCTGGAGCGGCGCTGGCTGTGGGCGGGCTCGCTCGCGCTGCTCGCCGGGCTCTCCCGGCCGAACGCCGTCGCGGTGACCGCGGCGGTGATGGCGGCGGCAGGCTACGCGATCTGGCGCGGTGAGCGGCGTTCCTGGCGGCCGTGGGCGGGCGCGCTGCTCGCGCCGCTCGGCTGGTGCGGCTACGTGCTGTGGGTCGGGGTGCGCAAGGGCGATCTGCTCGGCGGCTACTTCGCGGTGCAGGCCGGCTGGACGTCCCGGTTCGACTTCGGCGCGGGCACGCTGGAGTTCGTGAAGAGGCTCGCGACGGCCCCGTACGACCTGGGGTTCACGATGGCGGCGCTGCTGACCGCGGTGATGGTCGTGCTGTTCGTGCTGTTCGTCCTTGACCGGCCGCCCGTGCCCCTGCTGATCTACACGGCCATCCTGGTGCTGATCACGGTCGGCGGCGCAGGGTTCTTCGAGTCGAAGCCGCGCTTCCTGCTGCCCGCGTTCCCGCTGCTCGTCCCGCTCGCACTCGCACTGACGAAAGCCCGGCCCCGGGCGGCGGTCGCGGTGACCGTCGCCCTGGCCGGGCTCTCGTTCTGCTACGGGGCCTATCTGCTGACGCAGGCCACCATGGCGCTGTGAATCACCCGAAGGGTCACTCGGAGTCGGACTCGCCCGCCTCGCCGCCCTCGACGTCCTTCTCCAGGCCGAGCTGCTCCAGGAGCCACTTGTCGAACTCGATCGAGGCACGGACCCAGCTCACGGTGGACGACACGAAGTGCTCCAGGGCGACGCCGGTGCCGATCAGCATCTGCGCCTCGCCGATGAGGCGGACGGTGCCGTCGTCGTGGGTGTGCGTGTAGACCTTCGGCCACAGGGTGCGGCGGTTCCAGTCGTCGATCGACTCCAGGATCTGGACCTTGTCGTCGATGCTGTGCGGCCGGTCGTAGAACGTCCGCACCGAGAAGACCTGCTGGTCGTCCTCGCCGCGGAACATGAAGTACGTACGGAAATCCTCCCACGGCGCGGCGAGGTCGCCCTCGTCGTCCACGACGTACTTGAGCTCCATCTGGTCCAGGAGCTGCTTCACCAGGTCCTGGTCGGGAACGACGGGCCCGGACGGCGCACCGCCGGACTGCGGGCCCTGCTGAGCCCCGAAATTCGGAATCGAGGACGGGTCGATGCTCATCGTGAATCTTCCTTCGTACGGTTCCGGTCATCCTCCCCCATGCCGGGGCAGGGGTGGCAACCCCTGCCCCCGGGTATCCGCTGCGGGCTGACCGAATCGGGCCGGGGTGGCAGGATCGGCCTTACTTCGCCGCCCCCACGATCAGCCCCTCCCCGAATCGGTCGACCCGAACCGTGTCACCGTCGGTGACTTCGCCCGCCAGGATCTCCTTGGCGAGCCGGTCGCCGATGGCGGTCTGGATCAGGCGGCGCAGCGGGCGCGCTCCGTAGGCCGGGTCGTTGCCCTCGTCGGCCAGCCACTGAAGGGCCTCGGGGGTGACGTCCAGGGTGAGCCGGCGGTCCGCCAGACGCTTGGCCAGGCGGTCGATCTGGAGTCCGGCGATGTGGGACAGCTCGTCCTTGGTGAGCGCGGAGAAGACCACGAGGTCGTCGAGCCGGTTGAGGAACTCCGGCTTGAAGGAGGCCCGCACCACTTCCAGGACCTGCTGCTTCTTCTCCTCCGCGCTGGTCAAAGGCTCGACCAGGTACTGGCTGCCCAGGTTGGAGGTGAGGATCAGGATGGTGTTGCGGAAGTCGACCGTGCGGCCCTGGCCGTCGGTGAGGCGGCCGTCGTCGAGGACCTGGAGCAGGATGTCGAAGACCTCGGGGTGCGCCTTCTCCACCTCGTCCAGGAGCACCACGGAGTACGGGCGGCGGCGGACGGCCTCGGTGAGCTGGCCGCCCTCCTCGTAGCCGACGTAGCCGGGAGGCGCGCCGACCAGACGGGCCACGCTGTGCTTCTCGCTGTACTCCGACATGTCGATGCGGACCATGGCCCGCTCGTCGTCGAAGAGGAAGTCGGCGAGCGCCTTGGCGAGCTCGGTCTTGCCGACGCCCGTCGGGCCGAGGAAGAGGAACGATCCGGTCGGCCGGTCCGGGTCGGCGATCCCGGCCCGGGTGCGGCGCACCGCGTCCGAGACGGCCTGCACCGCCTCCGACTGGCCGATCAGGCGCTTGCCCAGCTCGCCCTCCATGCGGAGCAGCTTCTGCGTCTCGCCCTCCAGCAGGCGCCCGGCGGGGATGCCGGTCCAGGCGCCGACCACATCCGCGATGTCGTCCGGACCCACCTCCTCCTTGACCATGCTGCTTTTAGTGTCACCAGTCTTGGACTTCTCCTGCTCGGCCTCGGCCTCGGCGGCCTCCTCCAACTCCCGCTCCAGGCCCGGGATTTCGCCGTACAGGAGCTTGGAGGCGGAGTCGAAGTCGCCGTCGCGCTGGGCGCGTTCGGCCTGGCCGCGCAGGTCGTCGAGCCGCTCCTTCAGCTCACCGACCCGGTTGAGGCCCTGCTTCTCCTTCTCCCAGCGCGCGGTGAGCCCGCGCAGCTCCTCCTCCTTGTCGGCGAGGTCCTTGCGGAGCTTGTCCAGGCGCTGGAGCGAGCCGGCGTCGGTCTCGTTCTTCAGCGCCAGCTCCTCCATGCGCAACCGGTCGACGGCGCGCTGGAGTTCGTCGATCTCGACGGGGGAGGAGTCGATCTCCATACGGAGTCGCGAGGCCGCCTCGTCGACCAGGTCGATGGCCTTGTCGGGCAGGAAGCGCGAGGTGATGTACCGGTCGGAGAGGGTGGCGGCCGCGACCAGGGCGCCGTCCGCGATCTGCACCTTGTGGTGCGCCTCGTAGCGGCCCTTGAGCCCGCGCAGGATCGCGATGGTGTCCTCGACGCTCGGCTCGGCCACCAGGACCTGCTGGAAGCGGCGCTCCAGCGCGGGGTCCTTCTCGATGCGCTCGCGGTACTCGTCCAGCGTGGTCGCGCCGACCATACGCAGCTCGCCGCGCGCCAGCATCGGCTTGAGCATGTTGCCCGCATCCATCGCCGAGTCGCCGCCGGCGCCCGCGCCGACCACGGTGTGCAGCTCGTCGATGAACGTGATGATCTGGCCGTCGCTCTCCTTGATCTCGGAGAGGACGGTCTTGAGGCGCTCCTCGAACTCGCCCCGGTACTTCGCACCCGCCACCATCGCGCCGAGGTCCAGCGAGACCAGCCGCTTGTTCTTCAGCGACTCCGGCACGTCCCCCTTCACGATGCGCTGGGCGAGCCCCTCGACGACGGCGGTCTTGCCGACGCCGGGCTCGCCGATCAGCACCGGGTTGTTCTTCGTACGCCGCGAAAGCACCTGGACGACCCGGCGGATCTCCTGGTCCCGGCCGATCACCGGGTCGAGCTTGCCCTCGCGGGCGGCCGCCGTGAAGTCCGTACCGAACTTCTCCAGCGCCTTGTACTGACCCTCCGGGTCGGGTGTGGTCACCCGGCGCCCTCCCCTGCTCGTCTCGAACGCGTCAAGGAGCTTCTTCGCGCTCGCCCCCTGCTGGGAGAGGATCTCACCGGCCTGTCCGCCCTTGGCGGCGAGGCCGATCAGCAGGTGCTCGGTGGACAGGTAGTCGTCGCCCAGCTCCTTGGCCCGCTGGGCCGCGTCCGCGATGACGGCAAGCAGCTCGCGGTTGGGCTGGGGCGGGGCGACGGTGGAGCCGGTCACGCTCGGGAGCGCGGCCAGGAGCCGCTCGGCGCCGGAGCGCACCGCGGCCTGGTCCGCCTCCACGGCGGCCAGCAGGTCGATGACGTTCTCGTTGTCCTGGCCCTCCAGGAGCGCGAGCAGCAGATGCGCGGGGGTCAGATCCGGGTGGCCCCCGGCGACGGCCCGGTTGCTCGCGGCGTTGATCGCGTCCCGGCTCTTGTTCGTCAGCTCGGCATCCACGTGCGTTCGCTCCTCCTCGTCGTACGCCTTGGCAATGGCTTCACCACCTATGACCCTTCCAACGTACACAAAGTTGAGTCCATTCCGCTCAAGGCATGAGGAAGGGAGGGTGAGGGGCTAGGTTGCTTGGCCATGGCCATGGACGTACGCAAGCCCGACGACGCCTATCTCAGCTTCTGGCGCGAGCGCCACATCTGCACCTTGACGACGCAGCGGCCGGACGGCTCGCCGCACGTGACGCCGGTGGGAGTGACGTACGACCCGGAAGGGGGGCTCGCCCGGATCATCTGCAACAAGAACAGCCGGAAGGTCGCCAACGTCCTGGCGGCGCTCGCGGTGGACCCGGCGGGCGCGCGGGTCGCGGTCTGTCAGCTGGAGGGCAGGCGCTGGGCGACGCTGGAGGGCCGCGCGGTCGTGCGCACGGAACCCGAGCCGATCGCGGACGCGGTGGAGCGCTACGCCGTGCGCTACCAGCGGACCCCGGCCCCGAACCCGGACCGGGTGCTGATCGAGATCAGGCTGACCAGGGCGATGGGCAACACCTGATCCGGTGGCCGTCCGTACCCGGACAGCACAGCGGCGCCACCGTGTTCAGGTCCACGATGGCGCCGCTGTGTGGGGGAAGCACCTGCGCGATGTACAACGACGGGGGATCGCGTCAGGCACTGCGGGGGGTGGCGGTGGATGAATCGGGTTGAGCCTCCGACTCGAAAAGCTGGTGGTCACGTTGGTCGAGATTCACGAAGACCATGCCGTACCGGACAACACAGCGAATGGGCTGCGGTGCCCCGCGCGGCCGGCGCAGGCACCGGTAGGCACGGACGTCCTCGTCGTCCTCACGGGCGATCAGGATCGGCTCACCGAGCAGAGTGACCATCAACGAATCGCCACGAAAAGGAACTGCTGTGGCGAGGTCGATGAAGTGCCACCCCGAGCGGTAGGCCGTGGCCATTTCGCGACGGAAGGTGCGGTCGTCGGGCGGGAAGCTCATGCGACAGCACCCTTAGGGGCGGACTCCCAGGTGACGTCCCCGCCTATCGCCGCGACCTTCGGTGCGATCTCCCAGGTGACGTCCTGTGCGGTCGTGGCTGAGGACTTCGCGGGGTGGGTCTCCCAAGTGACGTCCCCAGGCGCCGAGAGAGCGCAGAGAGCAGCCGCCACAACGGCTGTCGTGCTTAGTGCTCGAACCATCCTGCTCATGGCCGATCTCCACCTCTTTTGATCATTACCTCCCCCCGCGGATACGACGATGGCCCACTCCGGCCACTTGCACCAGCGCAGCCAGGCATCATGTTCCTGTAATTCAAAAGGATGAGGGGGGTGCAACTAGGTTGAAACAAGGGCACATAGGACACGATCACGGCCCAGTTGATCTGTGCGAGACAGGAACGGCTCTGTACGCCCTTGCCCTGCGTACAGGCGGGATTACCCGCTCAGAGGCCGACTCCGCCCCGTGTCTGGTCGACCTCACCCTGCTGCGCCCCGATCCCGACGACGCCCAGCTGCTGCGCCCGGTTCCGCCCACGGTGGTGCTCAACCTGCTGACCCAGCCGCTGGAACGCGAGATCCAGGAGCGCAGAAAGCAGTCGGTCGCCCTCGCCGACACCTTCGAGCCATTCATGTCGATCGCGACGCCCGCGACCACCGGCACGCACGCGATCACGGTCCTCGAAGGCCTGGAACTGATCAACGCGACCCTCGACCGCGTCATCAACGAGTGCACCGAGGAACTGCTCGTCATCCAGCCCGGCAGCGGCCGCAGGCCCGAGAGCTTCGAGGCGGGGCTGCGCCGCATAGAGCCGCTGCTCGCCCGCGGCGTCGAGATGCGCACCCTCTACCAGCACACCGCCCGCCACCACTCCGCCACCATCGGCTACGTGGAACGGATCGCTCCGTACGGACTGGAGGTGCGCACCCTGGAGGAGATCATCGACCGGCTCATCATCATGGACCGCAAGGTCGCCTTCATCCCCGCGCGCAGCGACCGCCAAGTCGCCCTGGAACTGCGGCACGAGGGGCTCGTGCAGTACCTGGTGGGCGTCTTCGACCAGTTCTGGCAGTACGCCACCCCCTGGGACGACGAGGTGCCCTACCACCTGGAGACGGCCGGCATCACCGGCGTCCAGCGCTCCATCGCCAAGCTTCTGGTGGAGGGCCACGTGGACGAGGCGATCGCCCGCCGCCTCGGCATGAACGTACGCACCTGCCGCGCGCACATCGCCAAGCTGGCGGCCGCGCTCGGCAGCGGAAGCCGGGCCCAACTCGGCTTCCTCATCGCACAGTCCGGCATCCTGGACCAAGACGCCTGAAGCCGTCACCGCGGGGCGACCGGGTGCGCGGGGCCGCCGAGGCCGGCCCGGGCAATACGGACGCCGAGCTGTGCGCGGCTGGAGGAGCCGAGCGCCTCGGCGAGGCGGCCGATGTGGTGGCGGCAGGTGCGCACACTGATGCCGAGCCGCTGCGCGACGACCGCGTCCTGGTGGCCCTCGGCGAGCAGCGCCGCGATGACCCGCTCGCGGTGCGTGATGCCGGCGATGCCGGTCGCGGCCGGTACGGGTTCGGCGAGCGGGACCGCCCGGTTCCACAGGCACTCGAAGACCGTTACCAGGTGGCCGACGAGGGCGGGCTGGCGCAGCTCCAGGGCGCTGGTGCGCTCGGGGTTCGCGGGCAGGAACGCCACCGTGCGGTCGAAGACCATCATCCGGTCGGTGACCTCGTCCAGGGTGCGCACCTCGGCGCCGTCGCCGAGCCGCTCCAGGTAGGCGGTCAGGGCCTGCCCGTAGCGGGCGACGTGCGTGTACAGGGTGCGCATCCGCGCGCCGCGGTCCACAAGCGCCGGGTCCCGCGTCGAGGCGTGCGCCAGGATGCTCGGGGAGCGGATCCCCTCGGGCTGCACGGTCAGCATCTCGGTGGTGCAGGCGGCCGAGGCCGCGGCGATGGCCGCGTCGATCTCGTCGAAGCCGTCGAGCACCCGCACGGCCGCGCAGGGCTCGGGGGCACACGGGCCGATCGACGCGTACCGCTCGAAGGCCTCGGCGATCCGGCCCGCGCGGTGCCGCGTGTCGGCCAGGCCGTCGTGGATGCCGCGCACAAGGAGAGCCACGGCAGCGGCGTCCACCTCGCCGCCCCCCGGCCCTGCATCCCCGTGAGTTGAGCTGTTCATTCTGAACACCACGATGCATCGGGAGCCGCCGGGCCACCACCATCATGTTGCTGCACTGCATCAACTGGAGGTGGAATAAAGCTCGACATGTCCACATGTTGCGTACGCCGTGGATTACCGAGGGTGCGCATCGAGGCCCAACTGGGCGATGCGGACGCCGAGTTGGGTGCGGCTGCTGCTGCCGAGCACGTCGGCGAGGCGGCTGATGTGGTGGCGGCAGGTGCGCACGCTGATGCCGAGCCGCTGGGCGATCACCGCGTCCTGGTGGCCCTCGGCGAGCAGCGCCGCGATGACCCGCTCCCGGTGCGTGACGCCCTCGATGTCGGTGGCCGCGGGCACGGCCTCGGTCAGCGGCACCGCGAGCCGCCACAGCCGCTCGAAGACGGTCGCGAGGTACTCGACGAGCGCCGGGTGGCGCAGCTCCAGGGCGCTGCTGTCGTCCGCGGCGGCCGGGATGATCGCCACCGTACGGTCGAACAGGAGGAGGCGGTCGGTGACTTCGTCGAGGGTGCGCACCTCGACCGCGCGGCCCTCCAGCTGGTGCAGGTAGTCGGTGAGACCGGTGCCGTAGCGGGCGACATGGGTGTACAGGGTGCGCATGCGCACCCCGCGCCCCACCATGTCCAGGGCCCGCGGCAGCGCCTGCGACAGGACGTGCTCGGGGCGGATGCCGCGGGGCTGGATGGTGAGCGCCTCGGTGGCGCAGCCGGCGATCGCGTCGTCGATGGCCGCGTTGATGCGGGGGATGCCGTCCAGGACGCGGATGGCCTCGGTGCCGGCCGGCGCGGGCGCGTCCAGGGCGGCGAAGCGCTCGAATGCCGCCGCCACCACGCCCGTCCGGGCCTGGCTCGCCGCGATGTCCTCGTGGATGCCGCGCAGCAGCCGTGCCATCACCGCCTGCGGGGAGGTCGGCAGGAGCCATTCGGGGGCGCACGGGTCGGGGTGCAGGAGGCCGAGGTCGATCAGGCAGGTGGCGTCGCCCGCGGCCTCGCGCGCGAGGCGTCCGGCGCGCAGCGCGTCCGCGTACGCCCGTTCCCCGGCCGCGCACAGCCGGTCCGCGCCATGCGGATGCGCCACCTGCTCAGACATGCTCTCCCCCGCCTCCCTGCGACCGAGCCCGATGACCTTATCCCCATCGGGCCCCGCGTTCATGGTGATCGCCGGGTGATCGCCGAACGCGAAAGGCCCGCCGCCCCCGAAGGGGACAGCGGGCCTTGTCGGACGCGTGGAGGAGTCGGCCCGACCTCGGGCTACTCCGACGACCTCTTCGGGCGCCAGACGACCAGCGCGCTGGCCTGCTGGACGTCCTGGTACGGGACCAGGTCCCGCCGGTAGGAGGCGTGCACCTGGGCCTCGCGCTGCTGCATGGCGACGGCCGCGCCCTCGACCGCGGAGGACAGCTCGGCGACCCGGGCCTGGAGGGCGGCGACCTGGTTCTCCAGCTCGATGATGCGCTTGATGCCCGCCAGGTTGATGCCCTCGTCCTGCGACAACTGCTGCACCGTACGGAGCAGTTCGATGTCGCGGGCCGAGTAGCGCCGGCCGCGCCCGGCCGTGCGGTCGGGCGAGACCAGGCCGAGGCGGTCGTACTGCCGCAGGGTCTGCGGGTGGAGGCCCGAGAGCTGGGCCGCCACCGAGATGACGTACACCGGCGTCTCTTCGTTCAACTCGTAAGCCCTAGAAGCAAATTGGGGCTGTCGACGCTGGCGGGGGTCCATCTCATGCTCCCTTCGCGGCCTGGAACAGTTCTGCCCGCGGATCGGTGCCCGCAGTCGCCTCGCGGTAGGTCTCCAGGGCCTCGCGGGCCTTGTCGTCCAGTTCCTTCGGCACGGTCACCTCGACCGTGACAAGCAGGTCGCCCCGGGTGCCGTCCTTGCGGACCGCGCCCTTGCCGCGGGCCCGCATCGTACGGCCGTTGGGGGTGCCCGCGGGCAGTTTCAGGGTCACCGGCGGGCCGCTGAGGGTGGGCACCTTGACCTCGGCGCCGAGGGCGGCCTCCGTGAAGGTGACCGGCACCGTGACGGTGAGGTTGTCGTCCTTGCGGCCGAACACCGGGTGCGCGTCGACGTGGACCACGACGTACAGGTCGCCCGCCGGACCGCCCCGCTCGCCCGGCGCGCCCTTGCCGCGCAGCCGGATCCGCTGGCTGTTGCTGACGCCCGCCGGGATGCGGACCTGCATGGTGCGCGAGGAACGCGCCCGGCCGCTGCCCTTGCAGACGTCGCACGGGTTCTCGGCGATGAGGCCGCGGCCCTTGCAGTCCACGCACGGGTCGGTCAGCGAGAAGCCGCCGCCCGAGCCGCGCGAGACCTGGCCGGTGCCGACACAGGTCGGGCACACGCGGGGCGTGCCGTTCTTGTCGCCGGTGCCCGAGCAGGCCTTGCAGGGGGACTGGCTGGACAGCCGGATCGGGACGGTGGCCCCGTCGACCGCCTCGGTGAAGCTGAGCGTCACCTCGGACTCCAGGTCCTGCCCGCGGCGCGGCTGGGTGCGCGTGCCGGTGCCCGCGCCGCCCCGGTTGAACAGGCCGCCGAACACGTCGCCGAGCCCGCCGCCGAAGCCGCCGGCCCCTGCGCCGCCGCCCGGCTGCTGCCCGCCGAACAGGTCGCCCAGGTCAAAGTTGAAGCTGCCGCCGCCCGCGCCCGGACCGGCCCGGAAGCCGCCGTTGCCGAACAGGGCGCGCGCCTCGTCGTACTCCTTGCGCTTCTTGGGGTCGCCGAGGATGTCGTTGGCCTCGGAGATCTCCTTGAAGCGCTCCTCCGCCTTGGCGTCGCCCTTGTTGGCGTCGGGGTGGTTCTCGCGCGCGAGCTTGCGGTACGCCTTCTTGATCTCTGCGTCGGTGGCGTCCTTGGGGACGCCGAGAACCTTGTAGTAGTCCTTCTCGACGAAGTCCTTCGTGTTCATCGACGTCCCTCCTCCCGGACGATCACTTCTTCAATGACCGCTGCGTCAGCCCTTGTCGGGGCCACCGCTCTCCTCGTCGCTCGACTTTTCTTCCTTGGCGGCCGCGCCCGGCTGGGGCTCGGCCACCGCGACCCGCGCGGGGCGGATCGTACGCTCGCCGAACCGGTAGCCCGGCTGCAGGATCGCCACGCAGGTCGTCTCGGTGACGTCCGGCGCGTAGCTGTGCATCAGGGCCTCGTGGACCGTCGGGTCGAAGGGCTCGCCCTCCTTGCCGAACTGCTGCAGGCCCATCTTCGCGGCGACCGTCTCAAGAGACTCGGCCACCGACTTGAAGCCGCCCTGCAGCTCGCCGTGTTCACGGGCCCGGCCGATGTCGTCGAGCACGGGCAGCAGCTCGGTCAGGAGGCCTGCGACGGCGATCTCCTTGACCGTGACGCGGTCCCGCTCCACGCGACGGCGGTAGTTCTGGTACTCGGCCTGCAGCCGCTGGAGGTCCGTGGTGCGCTCGGTGAGCGCCGTCTGGGCCTGGTCCAGCTGAGCCTGCAGAGCGATCTCCTTGGCCGCGTCCCCGGCCGGGGCCGCCTTCCCCTCCTCGGAGGAGTCGGCGGCCTTCGGCTCGGCGTCTTCCTGAGCGCCGGAGGGGACGTCGGGCTTCTCCTCGAAGCCCGGGGTCTCCTCAGACATCAGGCGGCGCCGCCCTTCGCGTCACGCGGCTTCTCGTCGTCGACGATCTCGGCGTCGACCACGTCGTCTTCCTTCGACATGTTCGGGGCTTCGGCACCCGGAGCGGCGCCGGCCGCACCCTGCGCGGCCTGGGCGTCGGCGTACATGGCCTGGCCCAGCTTCTGCGAGACGGCGGCGACCTTCTCCGTGGCGGTGCGGATCTCCGCCGAGTCCTCGCCCTTGAGCTTCTCCTTCAGCTCGGCGACGGCGGCCTCGACCTCGGTCTTGACCTCGCCCGGGACCTTGTCCTCGTTGTCCTTGAGGAACTTCTCGGTCTGGTAGACGAGCTGCTCGCCCTGGTTGCGGCTCTCGGCGGCCTCGCGGCGGCGGTGGTCCTCCTCCGCGTACTGCTCGGCCTCCTCACGCATGCGGTTGACCTCGTCCTTCGGCAGCGAGGAGCCGCCGGTGACGGTCATCTTCTGCTCCTTGCCCGTGCCGAGGTCCTTCGCGGTCACGTGCATGATGCCGTTGGCGTCGATGTCGAAGGCGACCTCGATCTGCGGGACACCGCGCGGGGCCGGCGGCAGACCGGTCAGCTCGAACATTCCGAGCTTCTTGTTGTACGCCGCGATCTCGCGCTCGCCCTGGTAGACCTGGATCTGCACGGACGGCTGGTTGTCCTCGGCCGTCGTGAAGATCTCGGACCGCTTGGTCGGGATCGTGGTGTTGCGCTCGATGAGCTTGGTCATGATCCCTCCCTTGGTCTCGATGCCGAGGGACAACGGGGTGACGTCGAGGAGCAGGACGTCCTTGACCTCGCCCTTGAGGACACCGGCCTGGAGGGCAGCGCCGATGGCGACGACCTCGTCCGGGTTGACGCCCTTGTTGGCCTCGTTGCCGCCGGTCAGCTCCTTGACGAGCTCGGCGACGGCCGGCATGCGGGTGGAACCGCCGACGAGAACGACGTGGTCGATCTCGGAGAGCTGGATGCCCGCGTCCTTGATGACGTTGTGGAACGGCGTCTTGCAGCGCTCCAGGAGGTCGCTGGTCAGCTGCTGGAACTGGGCGCGCGTGAGCTTCTCGTCCAGGTGCAGCGGGCCCTCGGCGGACGCCGTGATGTAGGGCAGGTTGATCGAGGTCTCGGTGGACGAGGACAGCTCGATCTTGGCCTTCTCGGCGGCCTCGCGGAGGCGCTGGAGGGCCATCTTGTCCTTGGACAGGTCCACGCCGTGACCGGACTGGAACTGCTTGACCAGGTAGTCGACGACGCGCTGGTCCCAGTCGTCACCACCGAGGTGGTTGTCACCGTTGGTGGCCTTCACCTCGACGACGCCGTCGCCGATCTCCAGGAGGGACACGTCGAAGGTGCCGCCACCGAGGTCGAAGACGAGGATGGTCTGGTCGTCCTTGTCGAGACCGTAGGCCAGGGCGGCGGCCGTCGGCTCGTTGACGATGCGCAGGACGTTGAGGCCCGCGATCTCGCCGGCCTCCTTGGTCGCCTGGCGCTCGGAGTCGTTGAAGTACGCCGGCACGGTGATGACCGCGTCGGTGACCTTCTCGCCGAGGTAGGCCTCCGCGTCGCGCTTCAGCTTCTGCAGGATGAAGGCGCTCATCTGCTGCGGGTTGAAGCTCTTGCCGTCGAGCTCGATCTTCCAGTCGGTGCCCATGTGGCGCTTGACCGAGCGGATGGTCCTGTCGACGTTGGTGACCGCCTGGCGCTTGGCGACCTCGCCGACCAGCACCTCGCCGTTCTTCGCGAAGGCGACGACGGACGGCGTGGTCCTGGCGCCCTCTGCGTTGGTGATGACGGTGGGCTCGCCGCCTTCAAGAACGCTGACGACGGAGTTAGTCGTGCCCAGGTCGATGCCGACCGCACGTGCCATTTCGATTCCTCCTGCTGACTACTTGAGTGGAACTGGCTCAAGAATGCACCATCCGTCCCGCCCGGTCAACAGAGCTGAGTCTAGGGCACTCAACTTTTATGTTGCGCTTAGGTGCGCCCGGCCTGTCCACGGCCGGCTGAAATCCCGCTACTCCGCCCGCGCCGCAGGCACCGGCACCCGCCCCGACGGGTCGAGGGCCCCCTCCCTCAGCAGAACCAGGTCGCACCGCAGCATCCGGCCGTCGCTCGGGTCGGTGAGGCCCGGCGCGAGGGACATCAGGGTCAGGCCCAGCCGCTCCCGGGCCAGCGCGAGCAGGTCGTCGAAGAGCCGGCCGCCCGCGAAGAGCGGCACCAGCGGCGCCCCCATCCGCACGCCGCAGATCTCGTCCCCGAACTCCCCGACGCCGCCCAGGACTTGAGCCTCGTACCCCTGCACGTCCAGATGGAGGAAGACCCGCTCGCCGGGGGCGACGAGCTGCTCCCAGAGCCCGTCCAGGCGCCGGGTCTCCACGATGGCCTTGCCCGTGTGCACGGTGCGGGGGTGGCGGGGCAGCATCGGGAGCAGGGAGCTGGCGGGGCCGAAGTCGCCGGAGACGTTGAGGGTGGCCTGGCCGGTGCGGTCGCCGAGCGCGTACGGCAGCACGCTCCAGGTGTGGTCGGAGGCCGCGCGGTGGCGCAGTTCGGCGCGGGGTTCGCGCAGCGGCTCGAAGGAGACGATGCGGCCGCGGTAGCCGGCCTCGCGCAGCATCGCGCCGAAGTCGCCGCGGTACGCGCCGACATCGAGGACCAGGTCGATCTCGTACCGGGCGAGCAGGCGGACCAGTTCGCGGTCGCCGGGGTGGTGGCGGCCCACGTCGATGCCGAACCAGCGCATCGCGGCGTGTGCGGGGCGCCGGAGTGCCCGGAACGGGTTCATCCTCGGCCTCCCGCGAGGTCGACGGGAGCGCCGGCGCTCTCGTTGGGGGTGCGGGCGTGCGGGGCGCGGCGGCGAGCGGCGTCCCCGTACACCGGCACCCGCAGGAGCAGCACGACCGCGACGGGCACGACGAGACCCAGCGGCAGCGCCGCGACCGGGTCGATGCGCCCGTCGTGGATCTGGAGGCCGACCAGCGTGGCGGCAAGGGCCGCGACACCGAGGACAACGGCCGCGCCCTGCGTGCTGAGCCCCATCTTCCGCAGCCGGTGGGCGATGTGGTCGCCGCCCCCGCGCAGTATCGGGCGGCCCGCGCGGCGCCGCGAGACCAGCACGAGCAGGGTGTCGCTGAGAACGACGAGGGTCAGCGCGAAGAGCTCGGCACAGGTCTGCGCGCCGGGCTCCCGGGTGTGCACGGCGACCGCCGAGGAGGCGAGCAGGAACCCGGTGAACAGAGAGCCGCAGTCGCCGAGATGGATGCGGGCCGGGTACCAGTTGTGCAGCAGGAACCCGGTCAGCGCGGCGGCCAGCACGCTCAGGAGCAGCCCGTGCCCGGGGCGCCCCTCGGCGATCGCGCACACCGCGAGGCCGAGCGCGGTCACGGCGGCGACCGCGCCCATCGCGCCGTCGGAGCTGTCCAGGAGCTGGAAGGCGTGGGTGACGAAGACGATCCACAGCACCGCGAGCGCCCCCGCGCCCGGCGAGAGCCCGGCCAGCGTGACGACGGCGGTCGCCGCGGCCGCCTCCACCACGAGCCGGACCCGTGCGCCCAGCGGCCACAGGTCACCGACCAGGCCGATCAGCGCGACCGCGCCGGACGCGGCGAGCAGCGGCGCGACCCCCTCGCCGAGCTCGGCGATGTCGAGCACCGGCCCCGCGCAGGCCACCCCGAGGGTGGTGAGACAGACGGCGATGCCGCCCAGGTGCGGGGTGACGTCGCCGCCCTTGCGGCCGAACTTCAGCATCACGGCGCGGATCAGGGCGGCGAGCAGAGCGGTCACCACGACGGCCGACGTCGCGGCCGCGAGCCCGTGCAGCATGTCGGCCGCCCCCTCAGCCGAGGTGCTGCCCGGCCGGCGACGCGGCGGGCTCTCGGAGGCCGGGCGGGACGACGGGGGCTTCGGCGCGGGCCCGGGCGATCGCCGCGTCCAGGATGTCGTCGAGGGAGCGGGCCGGCCGCCACCCGGTCAGCTCGCGCAGCGGCGCCGTGTCGAAGGGCCGGACGTGCTTCGCGTACGCCTCGTGCGGGACGCGGTCGACGACGTACGGGTAGTGGCGGACGGCGGACGTGCCGCCGCCGCGGGCCAGGGTGCGTTCGGCCAGGGCCATCACGGTGATCTCCTCGCTGCCTGCGATGTCGAAGTCGGCGCCCGCCGCGCCGGGACGGTCGAGCAGGGCGAGCAGCGCGTCGACGGCGTCGGCGACGTCGAGGAAGCGGCACCCGCGGGTGCCGTCGCCGTGCACCACCAGGGGATCGCCCGCGACCACCCGGCGCACGAGCCGGGTCAGCAGGGTCGCGTGGCCGGGCGACTGGCGCGGCCCGACGGTGTCGCCGTGGCGTACGACGGTGGCGCCGGAGGCCGCCTCGCCGCGGCCGTCCGCCGCCGCGATCACGAGCCGTCTGCCGTGCCGCAGGGCGGCCGCGCCGATGGCACCGGTCACGGGCGCGAGGTGGACCACGGTGTCGCAGCAGGCGGTGAGTTCGTCGGCCAGGCGCTCGTCCAGGACCGAGCCGCGCACGAAGCGCAGCCGCGGATCGGACCAGGCGGCGGCGAGGTTGGCGCGGGCGCCGGTGGACAGGTCGTCGAGCACGAGCACGGTGTGGCCCTGGCCTAGCAGCGCATCGGCGAGGTGCGAGCCGATGAATCCGGCACCACCGGTGACGAGGTACGTGGCGGGAGCTGGCATGGGGACGCCCATTCGGTTCGGCCGACGTTGCGGACAACAAGTTAGTTTGTTATGTCCGCATATGTGGTGAATAACACGATGGATATCCGGCACCGACCAAGGGCACGCTGAGCGACACAGATCACCGCTTGCGCGGCTACAGTGCGGCGGTAGAAGTGGGTACGCTCAGGTGGACTGGATAAGTTACTGCTTAGTAATGCGTCCGGGCCCGTCCCCGTAACCCACCTCGCAGGCCCGAGGAGCCCCCTCATGCAACTCGCCGCGATCATCGTGTCGCTGGTCCTAATCGCGGTCGGCGTAGCGCTGTTCGGCCGTGCCCTCGTGCAGATCTACCGCTTCGTGCGGCTCGGCCAGGCCGTGCCGGCCGGTACCCGCACGGCCGACCCCTACCGGCGTGCGGTCACCGTGGTGAAGGAGTTCCTCGGCCACACCCGCATGAACAAGTGGGGCATCGTCGGCGTCGCGCACTGGTTCGTGGCCGTGGGCTTCTTCTCGCTGCTCCTGACGATCGTCAACGCCATCGGCCAGCTCTTCAAGGCCGACTGGATCCTGCCGGTCATCGGCGACTGGGCGCCGTACAACGTGTTCGTCGAGTTCCTCGGCACGATGACCGCGCTCGGCATCCTGACGCTCATCGTCATCCGGCAGCTGAACCGGCCGGGCCGGCCGGACCGCAAGTCCCGGTTCGCGGGCTCCAACACGGGCCAGGCGTACTTCGTCGAGGCCGTCATCCTCATCGTCGGCATCTGCATCTTCACGCTGCACGCGCTGGAGGGCGCCCAGCACCACGTCGACGGCTACGAGGCCTCGTTCTTCGTCTCGTACCCGGTCGTCGCCTGGTTCCGCGGCATGGACCTGTCCACGCTGCAGAACCTCACGTACTTCTTCGCGGGTCTGAAGATCGCGACGTCGTTCATCTGGATGATCACGGTCGCGCTCAAGACCGACATGGGCGTCGCCTGGCACCGCTTCCTGGCCTTCCCCAACATCTTCTTCAAGCGCGAGTCGGACGGCGGCGTCGCCCTCGGCGCGCTCCAGCCGATGGCCTCCGGCGGCAAGCTCGTCGACTTCGAGGACCCGGGCGAGGACGACGTCTACGGCGTCTCGCAGATCGAGCACTTCTCCTGGAAGGGCATCCTCGACTTCTCCACCTGCACCGAGTGCGGGCGCTGCCAGTCGCAGTGCCCCGCCTGGAACACGGGCAAGCCGCTCTCCCCCAAGCTCCTGATCATGTCCCTGCGCGACCACGCGCACGCCAAGGCCCCGTACCTCCTGGCCGGTGGCGGCAAGGACATGGAGGGCAACGAGAAGGCGACCGAGGAGCAGCTCAAGGACGTCCCGGCGGCCGCCCTCGCGGAGGCCGAGCGCCCGCTGATCGGCACCGTCGAGGCTGCATCTGACAGCGGCTTCGCCGCGGGCGGCGTCATCGACCCGGACGTCCTGTGGTCCTGCACCACCTGCGGCGCCTGTGTCGAGCAGTGCCCGGTCGACATCGAGCACATCGACCACATCGTCGACATGCGCCGCTACCAGGTGATGATCGAGTCCGCGTTCCCGTCCGAGGCGGGCACGATGCTCAAGAACCTGGAGAAGAAGGGCAACCCCTGGGGGCTCGCCAAGAAGCAGCGCGTCGAGTGGACCAAGGAGGTCGACTTCGAGGTCCCGATCGTCGGCAAGGACATCGAGGACCTCACCGAGGTCGACTACCTGTACTGGGTCGGCTGCGCGGGCGCCCTCGAAGACCGGGCGAAGAAGACCACCAAGGCCTTCGCGGAGCTGCTGCACATGGCGGGCGTCAAGTTCGCGATCATGGGCGGCGACGAGAAGTGCACCGGTGACTCGGCCCGCCGCCTCGGCAACGAGCCGCTGTTCCAGCAGCTCGGCCAGGAGAACGTGGCCATGCTGAACATGGCGTACGGGGAAGACGATGAGGACCCGGCGACCAAGAAGCCGAAGTCCGCGAAGAAGATCGTCGCGACCTGCCCGCACTGCTTCAACACGATCGCGAACGAGTACCCGCAGCTGGGCGGCGAGTTCGAGGTCATCCACCACACGCAGCTGCTCCAGCACCTCATCGACGAGGGCAAGCTGGTCCCGGTCACCCCGGTCGACGGTCTGATCACCTACCACGACCCGTGCTACTTGGGCCGTCACAACAAGGTCTACACGCCCCCGCGCGAGATCATGTCGGCCGTCCCGGGCCTGCGCCAGCAGGAGATGCACCGCCACAAGGAGCGCGGCTTCTGCTGCGGCGCCGGTGGTGCGCGCATGTGGATGGAGGAGCGGATCGGCAAGCGCATCAACAACGAGCGCGTGGACGAGGCCCTGTCCCTCAACCCGGACATCGTCTCGACGGCCTGCCCGTTCTGCCTCGTCATGCTGACGGACTCCGTCAACGGCAAGAAGAACGATGGCAAGGCCAAGGAGAACCTCCAGGTCGTGGACGTGGCGCAGCTGCTCCTCGACTCGGTGAAGACCCCCGTCGACCCGGCCGGCACCGCCGAGGCGGAGAACGCGCCGGAGCCCGAGCCGGTGAAGTAACACCGGTTCACGGACGTACGGAAGCGGCCGGTTCTGCCCAAGGGCGGAACCGGCCGCTTTCCGTTGTACGCGGCCTGCCGGACGGAGTGCCTCGTACCCGGCGTCGTCAGCGCTGGTCGCCGCGGCGGCGCAGCATCGCGAAGCCGAGGCCCGCGGCACCCGCGGCGGCCAGACCGCCACCGGCGGCGATCATCGGCGCCTGGTCGGAGGAGGTGTTGGAGACGCCCTCGGCACCGGCCTTGACGCCGCCCTTGGGAACGACGCCGGCGGCGGTCTTCACCGGCTGCTGCTTCTTCTTGCCGTCCTTCTGGACGGTGTACTTCTCGATCAGCTTGCCGTTGAAGTCGTAGACCCAGCTGCTGCCACCGTTCTTGCCGTCGATGACGACGAACTTGTAGACACCCTTGCCGGCGTTGACGATCTTGTAGGTCCAGCCGTCGTTGAGGGCCGACGGGTCCTTGAGGTCGATGGCGCCGAGGAAGTTCCCGTTCGGCATGGAGATCTCGACGCGCGGGCCGTCGGTCGTCTTGATGAGCTTGGCTATGCGGCCGTCGGGCATCGTGATCTTCACGGAGGAGATCACGTCGGACTTCTTGTCGCCCTTCTTCCGCTCGTCCTTCCTGCGCTCGTCCTTGCGCTCGTCCTTCTTCTCGGACTCGTCCTTCTTGCCGCCCTCGCCCCAGGAGGTCACGCTGCCGTCCGGGTTCAGCACGATGTACAGGCCGTTGTTCTGACCGGTGGCGGAGGCGCCCTTGGCCACGAGGGTGTCGAGCTTGCTGCCGTTCGCCCAGATCTCGGCCTCGTAGTGGTTCTGGCCGAGCTTGTAGACCTTGGCGACCGAACCGTCCGCGAGCTTGACGGACTTCACGAAGGAGCGAACGTCCTTCTTCGTGTCGTCCTTCTTGGAGTCATCCTTCTTGGACTCGTCCTTCTTCCCGCCCTTGTCGGTCTCGTCCTTCTTGGACTCGTCCTTCTTCTCGTCGTCCTGGCCGGGCAGGACCTGGTCCTTCTGGTCCTTCGGGTCCTCGGTGCCGGGCAGCACCTGCTGCCGGCCCTGCTGGTCGGACGGCGTGGTGGGCGAGTCGGCGAAGGCGGCACCGGCCGGGAGGGCGAGCGCGGCGATGGCTCCGGTGGCGATGGCGGCGGTGCGGATGGTACGGCGGGTGGCGCGCATGGGTGCTCTTCCTCGTAACGTAGAAGCGTGAAGCCTGTTTGTTATGTCGTGTCTGTGGCCCTTTGTGGCGGCGACATCAACAAAGCTACGAGTGCGATGTTTGGGTAATGCGTAAGCAATGTAACGGCTTCCTCCTACTTCGCCCGCGGCCGTGTAAATCGCTCGGAATTCAACCAAAACGGTCAGGAATTGACACCCTGCGCATTCACCTCGTCACCGAGCGCCGACCACCGAGTCACAGGAAGTCCCCCCGCGGCGCCGGGTCACGTAGTGCTCGTAGCCCATGCAGATGTGCTCGGCGCCCGGCACGATCAGCAGGCCGAAGTCCTTGTCGGCGGCGATGGGCCGGTCCACGAGCCGCATCGTGAACTGCGGGCGGACGTTGTCGTCGAGGCACGGCACGAAAGCTCCCCCTAGGGGATGTCACAGCTCAGCCGCAAAGGCGTCCGGTTCCGGCGGCCCCCGGTTGGCGTACCAGCGGAACAGGTACGTTCGATTCGTGGCTGGATTCAGGATCGGACGCGGCGGCCGGGACAACAACAACCGCCCCCCGCGGCAACCGCAACAACAAGGGCAGCAGCAGGCACCGGCACAACAGTGGCCGGACGGCCGGCAGCAGCCGCAGTACGGGCATGGGCAGGGGCACGCACAGCAGCAACCGCAGAGTTACGGGCAGGGACAACCGCCGCAGTACGGGGGCGGGCAGCCGCAGTACCGGGGGCCCTACCCGCAGCAGGACGAGCCGGAGTACTTCGGCGACCCGTACTACCAGGACCAGGGTCAGCCGCAGGGCTACGCCCCCGCCCAGGACCCGTACGCGAACAACCCGGGCCACACCCAGGCGTTCAGCGTCGGCGAGGACCCGTACGGCGACGGCGCGACCTACCGGGCGGGCGCGGTCACGGCCCCGCCGAGCGGCCCCCGCCTGCACTGGAAGGAGCTCGTGTCCGGCATCGTGCTGCGGCCGGGCCCGACGTTCTGGCAGATGCGGGACTACCCGGTGTGGGGCCCGGCGCTGATCATCACGTTCCTCTACGGGATGCTGGCGATCTTCGGCTTCGACAAGGCCCGCGAGGACGTCATCAGCACCACGCTGTCCAAGGCGGTGCCGGTGGTCCTCACCACCGGCGTCGTGTTCGTGGTCGGCGGCCTGATCCTCGGCGCGGTCACCCACACCCTGGCCCGCCAGCTCGGCGGCGACGGCGCGTGGCAGCCGACGGTGGGCCTCTCCATGCTGATCATGTCCCTGACGGACGCCCCGCGCCTGCTGCTCGCCCTGTTCCTGGGCGGCAACAACAGCGTGGTCCAGATCCTCGGCTGGGCGACCTGGCTGGCGGCCGGCGCCCTGTTCACGTCGATGGTGAGCAAGTCCCACGACCTGCCGTGGCCGAAGGCACTCGGCGCGTCCGCGATCCAGCTGATCGCGCTGCTCTCACTGATCAAACTGGGCACGATCTAGCCGTACGTACGCGGAAGGGCCCCGCCGGGCTGTACGACCCGGCGGGGCCCTTCGCAGTTCCTGGGGGCCGGACTAGGCGTCCAGCACCTGCCCCTCACGCCGGACAACGGGCGGCTCGACAGACCAAGGGAAGTTGATCCACTCGTCCGTCCGCTTCCAGACGTACTCACACTTGACGAGCGAGTGGGACTTCTCGTAGATGACGGCGCTGCGGACCTCGGCGACGTGGTCGAGGCAGAAGTCGTGCACCAGCTTGAGCGTCTTGCCGGTGTCGGCGACGTCGTCCGTGATCAGGACCTTCTTGCCGGAGAAGTCGATGGCGTTGGGCACGGGGGCCAGCATGACCGGCATCTCCAAGGTGGTGCCCACACCGGTGTAGAACTCGACGTTCACCAGGTGGATGTTCTTGCAGTCGAGGGCGTAGGCGAGCCCGCCGGCGACGAAGACGCCGCCGCGCGCGATGGAGACGACGATGTCGGGCTCGTAGCCGTCGTCGGCGATGGTCTGCGCGAGCTCGCGGATCGCGCCGCCGAACTTCTCGTAGGTGAGGTTCTCGCGCACGTCGTTCTGGTCGTTCATGCTCACACCTGGGTCCGATGGAAATTGAGGAAGGACCGCGAGGCGGTGGGCCCGCGCTGGCCTTGGTAACGAGAGCCGTACCGCTGGGACCCGTAGGGCTCCTCGGCGGACGAACTGAGCCGGAACAGACAAAGCTGCCCGATCTTCATCCCGGGCCACAGCTTTATCGGAAGCGTGGCGACGTTGGAGAGCTCAAGGGTTACGTGACCGGAGAACCCGGGGTCGATGAACCCGGCGGTGGAGTGCGTGACGAGCCCGAGCCGCCCGAGCGAGCTCTTGCCCTCAAGCCGGCTGGCAAGGTCATCGGGAAGCGTGATGACCTCGTACGTCGAGGCGAGCACGAACTCACCGGGATGCAGGATGAAGGCCTCGTCGCCCTCCGGCTCGACGAGCCGGGTGAGGTCGGCCTGCTCGACGGCGGGGTCGATGTGCGGGTAGCGGTGGTTCTCGAACACCCGGAAGAAGCGGTCGAGGCGCACGTCGATGCTGGACGGCTGCACCATGGATTCGTCGTAGGGATCGATCCGTACCCGCCCGGAGTCGATCTCGGCCCGGATGTCCTTGTCTGAGAGAAGCACTCCCCGAGGATACGCAAGGCGCGCGGCCCGCCCCAATCGGACGGTCCCGCGCGCCTGTGGGCCCCGGTACGAAGGGGCGCTACCGCTGTTCGGGCAGTACGGGCACGGCATGACGCAACCGCGCGCACCGCGGACAGCGGATCAGCCGACCGGGCCCGATCCGGCCGGTGCCGAGCTGCTGCATCGGAAACGAATCCGTGGTGAAGACGTGCCCTCCGGCGCAGCGGACGACGGTGCGCTCCAACGAGTCCATCAAGTCGCTCAAGTCCCTTCCCCAACAAGCATGGACGGAGAAACCACCACATTAGGGGATGAACGGGACGCCACTCCACGCGGCACTCCGACCACACACACGCCCTTCACGGTACGCCCCAACTCCCCCTGCCCGCACGGCGATCCCGGCCCGCGACAACGCGACGGCCCCCGGTGAATCCACCGGGGGCCGAGCATGGGGTAGAGTGAGCGACGACCGCTTCCCCATGGGGAACGATCACGCGAGTGTAGTTTAATGGTAGAACATAAGCTTCCCAAGCTTAGAGCGCGGGTTCGATTCCCGTCACTCGCTCCAGTTCTTTGAACCCCCAGGCCCCCGGCTTGGGGGTTGTTTGTTGTCCCGGGCCGCCCTGGGCCCCCGCACGCCTCAACTGGCCTCGCTCACCAGGATTCCGAGGTTTGGGGCAGGGTGTCGGACGGGTGGGTGCGATGGGGCGCCTTGCGCGATCTCCTTGAGAGGTGTGCGCGCGCACGGCCGCGGCGGACGTGACTCTCTGCCGATGCGGAATCGACGCTAGGCAACGCCTAGCGGCGTCACAAGGAAGCGATCTGGCCACTCGCCCACCGAGGGCGGCTCCCGGCCCGCATCGGCTCCGTACGAGGGTTCACGCCCCATGGGGGTGGGCCGGGTGTGCCGGGGTACCGGGGATGCGGGGGTGCAGGGGATGCCGGGGATGCCGCGCCCCTGGTACGAAGGGCCTGCTCCAGCTGAGGTGTGCGGCCCCGGCCACCCGCCCACCCACGGATCGAGGGCATAGATCCGCTCTATGGATGCATTGGTTCGTTACGGCTACCCGCCCCGGGCGGCCGGGCGGAGAGTGGGGGCAGGAAATCAACAACGGACCCCCCGATGAAGCTGGGACCTCATGTACACCCTCCTCTTCCTCCTCATCTTCCTGTGTGTGATGGCAGTGCTCCGCGACTGGCCGGCCCGCGCCCGCAGCCTGCTCTGGGCCGGGACCCTGGCCGCCACGGCGATCGCGTTCCTCCCCCACGTCATCACCCACACCTTCCACATCGCCCTCTGAGGGGGAGAGTTCCCATGACCACTGCAACCGCCACCGCCACCGCCACCGCGACCACCACCAGCCCCGCCCGGCTCTCCAACCGGCTGGGCCTCTGGTTCGCCCACGCCTACGTCGTCGGACTGTGCGGCACCCTCGCGGGCGCGTACTTCTTCCAGTTCGGGCTGTGGGAGTACCCCTGCCCCATGTGCCTGCTGCAGCGGATGTTCTTCCTGCTCAGCGCGGTGGGCCCCGCCTGGATCATCGCCCGCTCCCGCAAGGGCGAGGTGACCACCCGCGAGTGGGCCTCCGGATGGGGGTGGGCCATCATGGCCGCCCTCATCGGCAGCGTCGTCTCGGCCACCCAGGTCCTGATGCACATCGTGCCCCCCGACCCCGGCTACGCCGGCGCCCTGTTCGGCCTGCACCTGTACACCTGGGCCCTGATCGCCTTCCTCGGCGCCGCCGTGGCGGCCGGAGCCGCCCTCTTCCTGACCCCCCGGGCCGAGCCCCTGAACGCCACCGCCGCCTCGCCCCTGCTGCGCAAGGCCGCCACCGTCACCCTGGCCGTGATCACCGTGTTCGCCGCCAGCAACCTGGTCGCCTGCTTCCTCCTCCAGGGCGTCAACTGGCAGATGTCCGGCGACCCCACCAGCTACCAGTTCTTCACCGACCTCGGTCTCTGAGGCGGCGGCCCTGGGGGGCGCGGGCCGCCCCCGTTTGCCGGGTGACAGCCACAGGCCGGCGCCGCGACGGACAGCAGCGCGGCCACCGCTGCGGCAGCCGCGCAGGACGTCACCCCGGAACGAGGTCGCGACCAGCTCCCGGTCGGGTGCCGGGCCGCAGCCGAGCTGGGCGAGGCCCGCAGGGGGAGGCAAGGCCCGTACCCGTATCCGTATCCAGAGCCCAGTCAGGCGGTCCCCGTTACCAGAGCCCACCCCCACCCCCCAAGGCCCAAAGCCCCCCGTACCGCCGGGTCGAACGGCCCGGAAAAGTCGGGGCCTTCGGGCGCGGCGGATCTGCCACCCTCGCCGCCGATGAGGCTCGCGGATGCGACACCCTTCGAAACGCGGCCCCCGTACGCCGATAGCGTGGAGCATGTTGCAGGCCAAAGCCTGACAAATCGGCACCACCTACGTGAGGCGTTTCTTCATGAGCCTGAGCATCCGCAACCAGATCGCCGGCACCGTCACCGCCGTCACCCCCGGCGAGGTCATGGCGACCGTCAAGGTCCGTCTCGACGGCGGCCAGGACATCACCGCCGCGATCACCCTCGAAGCCGTCAAGGAGCTCGGCCTCGCCGCGGGATCCGCGGTCAAGACCCTGATCAAGTCCACCGAGGTCTCGCTGGCCACCGGCCCGGTCGAGGGCCTGTCCATCCGGAACCAAATCCCGGGCACCATCGCCGACGTCGCCACCGGCGGCGCCATGGCCTCCGTCAAGGTCGACGTCCAGGGCGGCGAGCTCACCGCCGCGATCACCAAGGACGCCGTCGCCGACCTGAACCTGGCCCCCGGCACCTCCGTCGTCGCCCTGATCAAGTCGACCGAGATCTCCCTCGCCGCCGCCTGATCAACCCCGCCACACACGCGCTGATGGGCCTTGTACCCGACCAGGTACCGGGCCCATCGGCATGCGTAACCCCCTCGGCCATCAACTCCCGTGCTCCAATTGCCAGTTGGGTAGCGCCAATGGCGACCGTGCCGCCCGGCGGCACGCGTCCGGCGGGCCTTCCCCGTGCCGGACTCACCGGCCCACGGCCCCTGAAACCGCGCTGAAACCGCGCTGAACCCGGGCCGCCGCAAGCTCTGCGGCATGAACTCGACGACGAACGAACTCGCGATCGCGGCCACCGGGCTGCGGAAGGCCTACGGGGACAAGAGCGTCCTCGACGGCATCGACCTGCACGTCCCGGCGGGCACCGTCTTCTCGCTGCTCGGGCCGAACGGCGCCGGGAAGACCACCGCCGTGCAGATCCTCTCCACGCTGATCACCCCCGACGCCGGCGAGCTGTGGGTCGGCGGACACAACCTGGCCTCCCACCCCCAGAAGGTGCGCGCCGCGATCGGGGTCACCGGGCAGTTCTCGGCGGTGGACAACCTGATCACCGGTGAGGAGAACATGCTGCTCATGGCGGACCTGCACCACCTGTCCCGCCGCGAGGGCCGCCGGGTCGCCGCCGAGCTCCTGGAGCGCTTCGACCTCGTCGAGGCCGCGAAGAAGCCCGCCTCCACCTACTCCGGCGGCATGCGCCGGCGCCTCGACATCGCCATGACGCTGGTCGGCAACCCGCGGATCATCTTCCTGGACGAGCCGACCACCGGCCTCGACCCGCGCAGCCGGCACAACATGTGGAACATCATCCGCGGCCTCGTCGCGGGCGGCGTGACCGTCTTCCTCACCACCCAGTACCTGGACGAGGCCGACGAACTCGCCGACCGGATCGCGGTGTTGAACGGCGGCAGGCTCGTCGCCCAGGGCACCGCGAACGAGCTCAAGCGGCTCGTCCCCGGCGGCCACGTCCGGCTCCGCTTCACCGACCCGGTCGCGTACCAGAGCGCCGCCGTCGCCCTGCGCGAGGCGACCCGCGACGACGAGTCCCTCTCGCTCCAGATCCCCAGCGGCGGCAGCCAGCGCGAGCTGCGCGCCATCCTCGACTGGCTGGACGCGGCGGCCATCGAGGCGGACGAACTCACCGTCCACACGCCCGACCTCGACGACGTGTTCTTCGCCCTGACCAGCCACCCCACCGCCGCCCCCGCCGCCCCGGCCGCCCTGAAGGAGAACGTCCGATGAGCTCCCTGTCCCTCTCCGTACGCGACTGCTCGACGATGCTGCGCCGCAACCTGCTGCACGCCCGGCGCTACCCGTCGCTCACCCTGAACCTGCTGCTCACGCCGATCATGCTGCTGCTGCTCTTCGTCTACATCTTCGGCGACACCATGAGCATGGGCATCGGCGGCGGCCCCGACCGCGCCAAGTACATCGCCTACATCGTCCCCGGCCTGCTTCTGATGACCATCGGCAGCACCGTGGTCGGCACCGCGATCTCCGTCTCCAACGACATGACCGAGGGCATCATCGCCCGCTTCCGCACCATGGCGATCCACCGCGGCTCGGTGATCGTCGGGCACGTCATCGGCAGCGTGCTGCAGTCGATCGTCAGCGTGGTCCTCGTCGGCGCGGTCGGCGTGGCCATCGGCTTCCGCTCCACCGACGCCACCGTCCTGGAGTGGTTCGCAGCCCTCGGCCTGCTCGTGCTCTTCTCCCTGTCGCTGACCTGGATCGCCGTCGGCATGGGCCTGATCAGCCCGAACGCCGAGGCCGCCAGCAACAACGCGATGCCGCTGATCCTGCTGCCGCTGCTGTCCAGCGCATTCGTGCCGCTCCACTCGATGCCGGGCTGGTTCCAGCCGATCGCCCAGTACCAGCCCTTCACCCCGGCCATCGAGACCCTGCGCGGCCTGCTGCTCGGCACCGAGATCGGCAACAACGCATGGCTCGCCATCGCCTGGTCGCTCGGCCTCACCGTCCTCGGCTACTTCTGGTCGAAGGCGAAGTTCAATCAGGATCCGCAGCGCTGATGCCGCGCAGCAACCGCGCGGCGGCCGCCTCAAGTCCGCTCCGCCCCAGGGCGGCGTACTCCGACACCGCGTCGGCATACGCCGCCCCGTCGGCGTCTTCGGCGGACTGCCGGGCCCGCGCGGTGGACATCGTCGGGAACTCCCGGTGCACACGCAGCCGTTCGGCCAGCGCGAGCAGCCGCACGCCCGAGGCGGTGTCGCCCTCGGCGATCTCGGCGAGGCCCACGGCGAGCAGCACCGTGCCGGCCACCGGCAGCTCGGCGGGGCTGTCCTCAGCACGCGGCTTTGTCAGCAACTCCAGTACGCGCACGCGCAGGTGGGCGGCGACGTCCTCGACCGGCCCGAGCCGGTCGTGCCGGGCGTGCGCGGCCACGGCGGCCGACTGGATCTGCAGCGACCACGCCTGCACGAACGGATCGTTGGCGTGCAGCGCGTCGACACCGCGGATTGTCCCCACCGCCTGACGCCACAGGCCGAGCCCCACTTCGGTCAGCCCCCGCAGCAGCGCGATCTCGGCGCGGTCCGCGAGGTCCGGGCTGAAGGCCCGCAGCGAATCCGGCTCCGACTCCGACTCCGACTCCAGGGTCGCCAGGTTCAGCCAGTGCTCCGCCTCTTCGACGTCGCCGAGCTGCAGGCACGCGAGTACGAGCCCCCAGCGGACGCCGACCGTGTCGTGCCAGCCGGCGGACTCGGACCAGTCCCCTGTCCGCTCAAGGACCTTCAGCGCGGCCATCAGATGCCGGTACGCCTCCTCGCCGCGCTCGCTCTGCAGGCACAGCTCGCTGATGCGGCCGTGGCCGAGCATCTCGGTGGCCGGATTGCGCACCCGCGTCAGGGCTTCGAGGCCCCGCCGGGCCGATTCCAGCGCGCGGTCCATCTCGTGCTCGTGCTCCCACACATAGCTGGCGAAGCACTCGGCGACGCCGGCGAGCACCGGGTGCTCGGAGGCGCACAGCTCCAACAGCTGCGTGTAGTGGGGCGGGCGCACCTCGGGCAGGACGCGCAGCACCCGGTCCAGGCCCTTGAGCAGGGTGTCCGGCTCGGCGGGCGGCAGCCTGCGCAGGGTCACCAACTGACGTACGGCGTGCGGCCCGTAGCCCATGAACAGGCTCAGCGTGCACACCACGGCGGCGCTGCGGGCGGACTCGATGTCTTCGGGGCCCGGCCGGAAGTGGGAGAGCGGCCCCCCGGAGTCGGCGGCGAGGTCGGTGAGGCGGGTGTAGTTGGAATCGGTGGCCCACAGGGAGGCGAGCACGGCGGTGAGGGCCGCGATGGCGGGACAGTCCTCACGGGCCAGCGCGTGCCGCAGCGCGAGGACGAGGTTGTCCTGCTCCGTCCTGATCAACTCCCAGACCTTCAGGGAGTCGGCGGCGAACAGCGCGTCGTTGTGCATCCGGCCGAAGTCCCGCGCCCAGGCGAGGAAGCGGTCGATGACGAGCTCCTCCTCACCCGCCTCCGCGCGGCGTCCGGCGCTGAACTCCCGTACGGTCTCCAGCATGTGGAAGCGCACCCCGGACGCGGTGTCGGCCGCCTTGATCAGCGACTGGTCGGCGAGCTGCTCCAGGAGGAACAGCGCGTCGTCCCCGGCCAGTACGTGCTCGGCCGCCTCCTCGGTGAAGCCGCCGGGGAACACCGACAGGACGCGCAGGGCGGCCTGGGCCTCGGGTTCAAGGAGGTTCCAGCTCCACTCGACGACGGCGCGCAGGGTGCGGTGGCGTTCCGGTACGTCCCTCCCGCCGCCGCGCAGCAGCGCGAACCGGTCCCGCAGCCGCCGGGTGATCTCGGGCACGGACAGCACCCGCACCCGCGCCGCGGCCAGCTCGACCGCCAGCGGCAGACCGTCCAGCTGGCGGCACAGCTCCTCGACCGCCCGCTCGGGCAGCTCTGCGTCGGGCCGCGCGGCGCGGGCCCGCTGGCGGAACAACTCGACGGTGGATACGAGGCCGAGCTCGGGCAGCGCGTACACAGACTCCGACGTGAGGCCGAGCGGGGCCCGGCTGGTGGCGAGCACCCGCAGCTCCTTCGAGCCCGACACCAGGGCCCGCACCAGCTCGGCGGCGCCCCGGATGACGTGCTCGCAGTTGTCGAGGATGAGCAGCACGGGGCCCGGGCCGAGCGCGCCGACGATGCCGGCGACGATCCCGGCGGGCCCGGGCGTGCGCAGGGCGACCCCGAGCACCGAGGCGACCTCGGCGGCCACATCGTCGTCGAGGGTGACACCGGCCAGCGGCACGAAGTGCACCACGCGCTGCTCGGCCGCGCGGCCCACCGCGTGCGCGAGCCGCGTCTTGCCGAGCCCACCGGGGCCGACGACAGTGGCGACCCGGGCGCTGCGCAGCAGCCTGGTGACCGCGGCGACATCGGCGTCCCGGCCGAGCAGCGGGTTCGGCTCGTGCAGCACGCCGCGCCGGACGACGGGGGCCTCCCCGCGCAGCAACTCCTGGTGAATCGCCCTGAGTTCACGGCCCGGGTCGGCCCCGAGCTCGTCCCGCAGAGCGCGCCGGTAGGAGTCGTACCGGGTGAGCGCGGCGGCAGGTCCGGCGGTGGCGGCCTCGCAGCGTATGAGTTCGGCCAGCACCTCTTCGTCCCGGGGCAGTTCGCGGACGAGCCGGGCGAGCGGCTTGACCGCGTCGGCCTTCCTGCCGACCCGGGCGAGGGCGAGGGCCCTGGCGCGGGCGAGGGTGCGGTGGGCTCCGGCGCGGGCGAGGCAGAGGGCTGCGACTGGGTCGTGCAGGTCGTCTCCGTCTCCGGTTGCTCCGTCCCACAGGGCGAGCCCGGCCTCGGCCTTGGCCAGCGCCTCGTCGTGCTCGCCGGCCCGGGCCAGCGCCTCGCTGGCGGCGGCGTGCAGCAGCAGGGCGGAACTGTCGACCTGCTCCTCGGCGAGGGCGAGCCGGTACCCGGTGGGGGTGCTGGCGATGAGTTCCGCCCCGAGCTGCGACCGGGCCCGCGAGACCAGCACCTGTACGGCCTTGCCGGGCCGCTCGGGCTGCTCCTCGGGCCAGAGCCCCTCGACCAGCCGGCCCGTGCTGCAGCCCGCCCGCAGGTCTTCGGCGAGCAGCGCGAGGAGGCCGCGCAGGCGGGGGGCGGTCACTTCCTGGCCCCGGTAGGCGACGCGCGTAAGCAAGGTCAACTCGGTGGTCACCCGTGCAGAGTAGCCAGCGGCGGGGCTTTGGGCCCCCTCCCCGCCCCTTCCCGAGACCCTCCGGGGGTTGGTGGAAAGGGGTTAGCCGGGTTTCCTGGGGCTGGGGCCCGCATGGGCGGCGTGTCCGGGGGGGCCGATCGGGGCGGGCACAGAATGTCGGGTCGGGCGGGGTGGGCCGCTCCTAGCGTGGAGCGCGTAAGGAAGGAAGGGGGCCGGGATGCTGAAGCGGCTCAACCAGGCCATGGACCACATCGAGGACCGGCTCACCGGGGAGATCGACGTGGGCGAACTCGCCCGCATCGCGATGACGTCGGAGTACCACTTCCGGCGGCTGTTCTCCGCGCTGGCCGGGATGCCGCTGTCGGAGTACGTACGGCGCAGACGGCTGACCGTCGCGGGCGCCGAGGTGCTCGCGGGGCAGCGCACGCTGCTCGATGTGGCGGTGCGGTACGGCTACACGTCGGGGGAGGCGTTCGCGCGGGCGTTCCGTGCCGTGCACGGCGTCGGCCCGGGCGAGGCCCGCCGCACCGGCGCGGCTCTGCGGTCCCAGCCCCGGATGTCCTTCCGTCTCGTCGTCGAAGGGAGCACCAGCATGCGGTACCGGGTCGTGGAGAAGGAAGCGTTCCATTTGGTGGGGCGGAAGGCGCGGGTTCCGCTCGTGCACGAGGGAGTGAACCCGGCCATCGCCGAGTTCATCCGGAGCATCGGGCAGGAGACGGCGCTGCGCATCCACCGCCTGTCCGACCAGGAGCCCGAGGGCATCGTCTCGGCCTGCGACGACCTCGACCCCAGCCGGGCCGAGGGCACCGAACTCGACTACTGGCACGCCGCGTTGACCCACGCGGCCCCGCCCGAGGACCTCGACTCGCTCCTCGTGCCCGCCGGCACCTGGGCGGTCTTCGAGAGCACCGGCCCGTTCCCGGAGGCGCTCCAGTTCCTGTGGCGGGACGTGTTCACGGAGTGGTTCCCGTCCAATCCGTATCAGAGCCGCCCGGGGCCGGAAATCCTGCGCACCCGGCCGGCGGAGACCGGCGACGTGACGGACGCCGTGCTCTGGATCCCGGTCGAGCGGACCGAGCCCGGAACTCGTAAACCGTAAACCGTACGGACGGGCTCAGCGGCTCGCGCCGAGGCGGCGCTTCGGCTTGGGCTCGGCGGCCTCGCTCCGCGCCCACAGCGAGCGGACGTGACCGAGGTGGCGGGTCATGCACTTCTCGGCGGCGCGGGCGTCACCGGCCAGCATGAGGTCGAGGAGTTCGACGTGTTCCTCGGCGGAGGGGATGAGTTCGTCGCGCTGGTCGAGGGCGGTCAGCCCGTACAGGCGGGAACGCTTGCGCAGGTCGCCGACGGTCTCGACCAGGCGCTCGTTGCCGCCCAGGGCGAGCAGCGAGAGGTGGAACTGCCGGTCGGCCTCCAGGTAGCCGATGAGGTCGTGGTCGCGGGCGGCCCGCACGATCTCCTCGGCGACCGGCCGCAGCGCTTCGAGGTCGGCGCGGTCGGCGGTGCGGGTGATCCGGCCGACCATGGGGACCTCGATCAGCGCGCGGATCTCGGTGTACTGGTCGAGGTCGCGCTCGTTGACCTCGGTGACCCGGAAGCCCTTGTTGCGGACGGGCTCCACCAGCCCCTCGCGCGCGAGGTCGAGCATGGCCTCGCGCACGGGGGTCGCGGAGATCCCGAAGTCCTCGGCGAGGCCTGGCGCGGAGTAGACCTGACCGGGGCGGAGCTCGCCGGAGATCAGCGCGGCACGCAGCGCGTGGGCGACCTGGTCGCGCAGCCGCTCGGTGGTGGTGATGACCTTGCTCTGCTTCAGGTGACCCATGCTGCTGTTCCTCCGTACCGAGCGGAGACCCAGAGTACAATGTCACGTTGCTTTTACGGGCCGGTCCTGCTCTCCCCCGGGGCTGCGCCCCGAACCCCCTGACGTCCGTCAGCCTGCGGGCCGGTGGGGGCTGCTCGCGCCCACGCGGCGGAGCCGCAGATGTCACAGCCCCGCGCCCCTAGCAGCGTCATTGCTGGCCGGCACCGGCATCTTCAGCCCGTCATGGGGGTCCCCCTGGACCTTAAGACCTTGGGGGAATTTGAGGACGAGCGCCCTTAAAGCGCGAACGGGGTCTGGGGCGGAGCCCCAGGAAACCGGCCTCCCCCTTACTCCAACCCCCGGCGGGTTTCGGGAAGGGGCGGGGCGGGGGAAAGCCCCGCCAGCACCCCCAGCGGGACCGGGGTCGCGAACGGGCGGCGTTCCGAGGGGGGGTCGGCGTCGCCCGCCAGGCAGGACACCGCCGGCCCGCACGTGCGGCCCTGACACCAGCCCATCCCGGCCCGGGTCAGCAGTTTGACCGTGCGGGCGTCCCGGGCGCCGTAGTCCTGGACCGCCTCCCGGATACGGCCCGCGGTCACCTCCTCGCAGCGGCACACCTCGGTGTCGTCGGGGAGCCAGTCGGTCCAGCCGGGCCCCGGCGCGTGCGTGGTTGCCAGGGCTTCGGCGAAGGTGCGCAGTCTGGTGCGGCGGGACTTCAACTGCCGCACGCGCCCGCCCGAGCCGGGGTTCCTGCCGAGCCGGGCGGCGATCTCCCGTGCCGCCAACTCCCCTTCCACACAGGCCAGTTGGGCACCTCCGATGCCGCCCGGTTCGCCCGCCGCCCAGAGTCCGCGTACCGAGGTTTCCTGGCGGGCGTCCAGAACCAGGGCGAGGGCGCCGTCGGGAGTGCGGCGGGTGGCGCAGCCGAGGGTGGTGGCCAGTTCGATCCCGGGGATCAGGCCGTGGCCGACGGCCAGCGCGTCGCAGGCGATCCTGCGTCCCGTACCCGGCACCGGCCGCCACCGCTCGTCCAGCCGCGCGACGGTGACCGCCTCCACGCGCTCGGCCCCGTGCACCTCGGTCACCGCACTGCGGGTGCGCAGCGCGACCCGGTGGCGAAGGAGCACCGCGCCATGCGTCACGGCCTCGGCGAGCTTGTGCGGGTTGGCGGCGAGCGCGCGGGGGTGGCGGGCGTACCCCAGATATCCGGACGCCTCGATCACGGCCGGGACCTCCGCGCCGGCCTCGGCGAGCGAGGAGGCGACGGCAAGCAGCAGCGGCCCGCTCCCCGCGACGACCACCCGCTTCCCGGGCAGCACGAGCCCACCCTTGAGCATGGCCTGCGCCCCACCGGCCCCGACGACCCCCGGCAACGTCCAGCCGGGGAAGGGGAGTTGACGCTCATAGGCCCCGGTGGCGAGCAGCACGGCCCGCGCCCGAACCCGTACGGGCCGCTCCTCCCCGCCATCGGCCCCGGTCACGGCGTGCACGGCCCACTCGGCACCGCCGCCGATCCGCTCGACGGTCCAGACGTGGTGCCCGGCGAGATGCGTGACCCCGCTCCCTTCGAGCCGCCCCCGCAGGTCCCTGAATGCTTCCCAGTCATGGTGCAGCCGCTCGGGCCGCACAGCACGCAGAGCGGCTGCGGGCTGCCGGTAGAACTGCCCACCGATCCGGTCGGACAGGTCCAACAGAGCGACTCGCAAGCCGAGTTCAGCCGCGGTAACAGCCCCGGCAAGCCCGGCGGCCCCGGCCCCGATGACAGCGAGGTCGTACGGTTCGCCCTGTTCCGGCGCAGCAGCAGAACGGCTGAGCACAGCCCGGGGCCCGCCCCCGACACCGCCCACCGAGCTGGGCCCGGGTGACTCAGACGGCAAGTCCGGCACGGCCATTCCCTTCCTGTGTGGTGACCTCGTCGCCAACCCCCGCCGGAACCAGGCAGGCCCGCCGGTTGGGCACCCCGTTGATCACCGCGAGGCACTCGTAACACTGGCCTATCCCGCAGAACGCCCCCCGCGGCCGGCCGCCTCCCCGGGTCGTCCGCCAGGACAGGATGCCCGCCGCCCACAGCGCGGCGGCGACGGACTGGCCGGGCAGCGCCGGCACCGGGCGGCCGTCCAGCGTGATCTCGAAAGCCGGGCCCGGCCGCGCCCCGGCCAGCTCCCTGGGGGTTCGGGCCACCACGGCCCTCCTTTCCAAGCGTCCAAGCGACTAACGACTTTCCTCGGCCTCGAACCGCGCCGGGTCGAACGGGTCTATTTCCAAAGGGAGTTGGTCCCCGGCAAGGCACCCCGCGATGATCCGCCCCGTCGCCGGGGCGAGCCCGATCCCCGCCCCCTCGTGCCCGCACGCGTGCAAGAGCCCCGGCACCCGCGCATCGGGCCCGATCGCCGGAAGGTGGTCCGGCAGATACGGGCGGAAGCCCGCGTACGTACGCATCGTCCGTACGCCCCCCAGAACCGGGAAGAGCTCCGTCGCCCCGGCCGCGAGCCGGCGCAGGGCCTCCACCGACAGCGTGCGGTCGAAGCCGACGCGTTCGCGGCTCGCGCCGATCAGGACCGGGCCCGCCGGCGTGCCCTCGACCACCGCCGAGGTCTGGAGCGCGGCCGAACCGCTGGCCACGTCGGCCACGTAGTCCGCCGCGTACACCTTGTGCCGCACCACGCGCGGCAGCGGCTCGGTGACCAGGACGAAGCCGCGCCGGGGCAGCACGGGCAGCAACACCCCGGCAAGCCGGGCGAGTTCGCCGCCCCAGGTACCGGCCGCGTTCACCACGTGCGGGGCGTACAGCGCGCCGGAGGCGGTCCGCACCCCCCGCACTTCGCCGCCCGGCCCGGTGAGCAAGCCGGTGACCTCCTCGCCGGGCCCGAGCCGGACCTCGGCCCCCGAGGCGCGCAGCAGGTGGGCGGCGGCGAGGGCGGGCATGACCTGGGCGTCCTGGGGATAGTGGAAGCCCCCCGCGAGACCCGGCGCCAGGTGCGGCTCCAGGTCGGGCAGCCGGTCGGCCGCCACTTCGCGCACGGTCACGCCCGCCTTCTCCTGGCCCGCCGCGAAGGTGCGCAGCGCGGCCATGCCGGGCTCGTCACGGGCGACGACGAGACCCCCCTTGGGCTCGTACTCCACCCCGCGCGGCAGCAGCTCGGCGAGCTCCTGCCACAACTGGCTCGACAACAGGGCGAGTTCGAGCTCGGGTCCGGGTTCCTTGTCGGAGACGAGGAGGTTGCCCTCGCCCGATCCCGTGGTGCCGCCCGCCACCGGGCCCCGGTCGAGCACGGTGACGCTCAGACCGGCCCGGGCTGCGTAGTAGGCGCAGGCGGCCCCCACGGCCCCGGCCCCGACGACGATGACGTCCGAGGCGCTCGTCGCAGAACCGGCAGAACCGGCAGAACGCGTAGATCTCGTAGATCTCCTGGAACTCATGGATCCCGTGGGCACCTCGGTAATATTTCACATGGCACTGCCCCTGCCAAGGACTCGCCCGGATCGGATAAAAGAACTCCCGACACCTTGTCAGTGCAATTTCACATTACTATGTTACGGGTCACATTCCAGCTGTCGGCCCTCAGGCTGTCCGGCTGTCCGAACCTGTTCACGGAGTGACCGCTGATGAACAAGCGCACCTGCACCGCCCTCGCCGTCGCCCTCGCGGCGACGCTCACCCTCGGCACGGCCGGCTGCTCCGGGGGGAAGCACACGGGCGCGGGCGAGGAGGGCGGCAAGAACCCGGCCGTCGCGAACGTGGGCAAGGTCGTCGGTGGCACCCCGGTCAAGGGCGGCACCCTCACCGTCCTGTCCAACCAGGACTTCACCCACCTCGACCCGGCCCGCAACTGGGTCATGAGCGACATGGACTTCGGCACCCGGCTGCTCTACCGCACCCTGGTGACCTACAAGGCCGTCCCCGGCGCCGGCGGCGGCGAGCTGACGCCCGACCTCGCCACCGACCTCGGCACCTCCTCCAACGGGGCCAGGACCTGGACGTTCCACCTCAAACAGGGCCTCACCTACGAGGACGGCTCCCCGATCACCGCGCAGGACGTGAAGTACAACGTCGAGCGGTCCTTCTCGCCCGACCTGCCCGGCGGCGCCGACTACGCGGCCCGCTACCTCACCGGCGCCGAGGGCTACCAGGGCCCCGCCCAGGGCAAGCACCTCGACTCCATCAAGACCCCCGACGACCACACCATCGTCTTCGAACTCCGCAAGCCCTTCGCCGAGTTCCCCAACGCCACCGTCATGCCGACCTTCGCGCCCGTGCCCAAGGCGCAGGACACCGGGCCCAAGTACGACAACAGACCCTTCTCGTCAGGCCCGTACAAGGTCGAGTCGTACCAGCGGAACAAGCAGCTCACCCTCGTCCGCAACCCCCACTGGGACCCCGCCGGCGACCAGGTCCGCAAGGCCTACCCGGACCGCATCGTCGTGACGATGGGCCTCAAGGCGACCCAGATCGACGACCGCCTCATCGCCAGCCAGGGCGCCGACGCCTCCGCCGTCTCCTGGGGTGCGCTGCGCCCCGAGAGCGCGTCGAAGGTCCTGCCGAACGCGTCGGTGCGCTCCCGCCTCCTCGCCGAGTCCACCAACTGCACGGACATGGTCCAAATGGACACCGGGCGCGCCCCGTTCACCGATGTGAAGGTGCGTCAGGCGGTGCTGTACGCGCTCGACAAGGACGCGGTGCTCACCTCCTCCGGCGGGCCCGCGTTCAACGACCTGTCCACCGCTTACATGCCGGCCACCCTCTTCGACGGCAAGCAGCCCGACACCCTCAAGGTCCCCGCCACCGGTGACGTCGCCAAGGCCAAGGAGCTCCTCAAGGAGGCGGGCAAGCCGGGCGGGTTCGAGACGAAGATGACCGTCTCCACCGGCGACAAGGGCCGCGCCGAGGCCATCCAGGAGTCGCTCGCCAAGGCCGGGATCAAGGTCACCATCGAGACCGTCGACCCGTCCGCCTTCTACGCCACCATCGGCGACACCAAGAACCGCACCGACGTCGTGTACACCGGCTGGTGCCCGGACTACCCGTCGGGCTCCACGTTCCTGCCGTTCGTCTTCGACGGCCGATACATCAAGGACAAGGGCAACCAGGGCAACCAGTCGCTCTTCCGCGACGACGCGACCATGAAGCGGGTCGACGAGATCTCGGCGATGACCGACACCAAGGCCGCCACCCAGGCCTGGCAGCGACTCGACGGCGAGATCCTCGCCAAGTCCCCCGCCGTCCCCGTCCTGGTGCGGCGCTGGCCGCTGGTGCTCGGCACCAACATCGCGGGCGGCTACGGCCAGACCTCCTTCGGCGGCCAGCTCGACTACGCCAACGTCGGGCTCAAGAACCCTGCCAAGAGCGGGAATTGAGGCTCGCCCGGCCATGACCACCACTCTGCTGAAACCGCCGGTACCGGCGACCGGCCGCGGGCCCTGGCAGCTCGCCCGCGCGGAACTGCGCCGCCGCACCTCCGTGAAGATCTCCCTCGCCGTCGTCGTGCTCTTCCTGCTCATGGCGGCCGGCGCCCCGCTGCTCGGGGCGCTCGGCGGCTGGTCGCCCGACGCGTTCGACAAGACGGCCATCGACCCCTACCTGGGCGGCCAGCCGCTCGGCCCGCTCGGCGGGATCTCCGCCGACCACTGGCTCGGCGTCGAACCCGTCACCGGCCGCGACCTGTTCGCCCGCGTCGTGTACGGGGCCCAGGTCTCCCTGCTCATCGCCCTGACCGCCACCGCGATCGTGGTGGTCGCGGGCACGGCCGCCGGGATCGCGGCCGGCTACTTCGGCGGGCGCACCGACGCGGTCCTGTCCCGTCTGATGGACCTCACCATGTCCTTCCCGTCCCTCATCTTCATGATCGCGATGATGTCGGTGGCCAAGGACGTCAACCGCATCCTCCTGATGACCGCCGTGATCGGCCTGTTCGGCTGGCCCGGCATCGCCCGCGTCGTACGCGGCCAGACCCTCTCCCTCAAACACCGCGAGTACGTGGACGCCGCCCGCGTCGGCGGCTCCGGCCCCTGGCGCATCCTGACCCGCGACATCCTGCCCGGGGTCGCCGGCCCCGTCATCGCGTACACCACGCTCATCGTCCCCGGCATGATCGCCACCGAGGCCGCGCTGAGCTACCTCGGCGTCGGCGTGCGCCCGCCCACCCCGTCCTGGGGCCAGATGATCGCCGAGAGCGTGTCGTTCTACGACACCGACCCGATGTACTTCGTCATCCCGAGCACCTGCCTCTTCCTCACCGTCCTCGCGTTCACCCTGCTCGGCGACGCGCTGCGCGACGTCCTCGACCCGAGGGGCAGCCGCACATGACCCGCTACCTCGCCCGCAGGATCCTCGGCGTCATCGGCGTGCTCGTCGCGATCGCCGCCGTCACCTTCACCATCTTCTACGTCCTGCCCTCCGACCCGGCGGCCGCCGCCTGCGGCAAGTCGTGCAGCGCCGAGCGCCTGGAGGCGATCCGCGCCCACATGGGCCTGGACCGGCCGCTGTGGCGCCAGTTCTGGGACTTCGCCTCCGGGATCTTCACCGGCCGCACCATGGGCACCGGCCAGTACGCCCTGCACTGCGACTTCCCGTGCCTGGGCTACTCGTACGAGAACAGCGAGTCCGTCTGGTCGCTCCTCATGGACCGCCTCCCGGTCTCCGCCTCCCTCGCACTCGGCGCGGCCGTGCTCTGGCTGCTGCTCGGCCTGTCCGCGGGGGTCGCGGCGGCCCTGCGCAAGGACACCTTCACCGACCGCGCCCTGATGGTCGGCGCGGTCGCCGCGGCCTCGATGCCGGTCTACTTCACCTCGGTCATGCTGATCTACGGCCTGATCCGGGTGGCGGGCCTGCTCCCCTACCCCCAGTACGTGTCCCTCGCCTCCGACCCCGTGCACTGGGCGTCCAACCTGCTGCTCCCCTGGATCGCGCTCGCCATCCTGTACGCCGCCATGTACGCCCGCCAGAGCCGCAGTTCGATGATCGAGACGATGGCGGAGCCGTACATCCGCACCGCCCGCGCCAAGGGCCTGCCGCGTCGCACGGTCGTCGTCAAGCACGGCCTGCGCTCCGCGATGACCCCGATCCTGACGCTGTTCGGCATGGACCTGGGCGGGCTGCTCGCGGGCGCGGTCATCACCGAGTCCATCTTCGGCCTGCCCGGCATCGGCCGGCTCTTCTACGGCGCCCTGTCCACCGGCGACCAGCCCGTCATCCTCGGCGTGACGCTGCTCGCCGCGACCTTCATCGTCGTCGCCAACCTGGCCGTCGACCTTCTGTACGCGGTTGTCGACCCGCGAGTGAGGCTGTGATGCCGTCCATGGATCAACTGCTCCTGTCCGTACGGGAGTTGAGCGTGACCTTCCCGACTCCCCGGGGTCCGGTACGGGCCGTGGACTCGCTCTCCTTCGACGTGCACCGGGGCCGCACCCTGGGCATCGTCGGCGAGTCCGGGTCCGGCAAGTCCGTCACGTCCATGGCCGTGCTCGGCCTGCACACCGGCGCGGAGGTCACCGGCTCCATCACCCTGGACGGGCAGGAGCTGGTGGGCCTGCCCGAACGCGCCCTGAACCGGGTGCGCGGCCGCCGCATCGCGATGATCTTCCAGGACCCGCTGTCCAGCCTGCACCCGTACTACACGGTCGGCGAGCAGATCGCCGAGCACCACCGGGTGCACTTCAACTCCCGGCGCGCACAAGCTCGTAAGCGGGCCGTGGAGATGCTCGCCGAGGTCGGCATCCCGGAGCCGGCGCGGCGTGCGGGCGAGTACCCGCACCAGTTCAGCGGCGGCATGCGGCAGCGGGCGATGATCGCGATGGCCCTTGCCTGCGAGCCGGAGCTGCTCATCGCGGACGAGCCGACGACGGCTCTCGACGTCACCGTCCAGGCCCAGATCCTGGAACTGCTCGCACGGCTGCAGCAGGAGCGCGGCCTGGCGGTCGTCATGATCACCCACGACCTGGGGGTGGTGGCCCGGGTGGCTCACGAGGTCCTGGTGATGTACGGGGGCCGGGCGGCCGAACAGGCCCCGGTGGACGCCCTGTTCGCCACGCCGGCCCACCCCTACACCCGGGCCCTGCTGGACTCGCTCCCCCGCCTGGACGACAGCGACGACTCCCCCCTGCGAGCCATCCCGGGCAGCCCGCCCTCCCTGCTCGACCCGGCCCCGGGCTGCGCGTTCGCACCCCGCTGCCCGCGGGCGGCGGGCGCGAGTACGGCGCTGCAGGACCGCTGCTCGACCGAGCGCCCGCTGCTCGGCGGCCCGGCCGGCCACCCGGCGGCCTGCCACCTCCCCGCGTACGAAGGCGTGACGTCATGAGCAATGCTTCCCCTTCCCTCCAACCCCTGTTGTCCGTAAGGGAGTTGAGGATGCACTTCCCGGGCCGGGGCAGCCGCTCGGCGCCCGTGCGGGCGGTGGACGGCGTGAGCTTCGACGTGGCGGCGGGCGAGACGCTGGGACTGGTCGGGGAGTCGGGCTGCGGCAAGTCGACGACGGGCCGCATGATCGTGCGGCTGCTCGAACCGACATCGGGCACGATCGCGTACGAGGGCCGCGACATCAGCCGTCTGAACCGGCGCGAGCTGCGGCCGGTGCGCAAGGACCTCCAGATGGTGTTCCAGGACCCGCACTCGTCCCTGAACCCGCGCCAGACGGTGGCCCGGATCATCTCTGATCCCCTTCTGGCCCACGGGTGTTCGGCCGCCGACGCCCGCGCCCGGGCGGTCGAACTGATGGACCTCGTAGGGCTCATCCCCGAGCACATCGACCGCTACCCGCACGAGTTCTCGGGAGGCCAGGCCCAGCGGATCGGCATAGCCCGGGCCCTGGCCCTGGACCCGAAGCTGGTGGTGGCGGACGAGCCGGTGTCGGCCCTGGACGTCTCGGTCCAGGCTCAGATCGTCAACCTGATGGAGCGCTTGCAGAAGGAACTGGGCCTGGCCTATCTCTTCATCGCGCATGACCTGTCGGTGGTGAAGCGGGTGTGTGACCGGGTGGCGGTGATGTATCTGGGGCGGGTGGTGGAGATCGGCGCGAAGGAGCGGGTGTACGGGGCGCCGGCCCACCCGTACACGCAGGCGCTGCTGTCCGCGGTGCCGTTGCCGGACCCGGCGGCGGAGCGGGCCCGCGAGCGGATCACGCTCCTCGGCGACCCGCCGAGCCCGGCGTCGCCGCCGGCGGGGTGTGCGTTTCATCCGCGCTGCGCGCGGGCGGCGGCGGTGTGCCGTACGGAGGCGCCAGTGCTGCGGGCCGTGATCCCGGGGGAGGGAAGGGAGGTGGCCTGCCACTTCCCGGGGGCGGGCTGACGCTGGTTGCTCCCCTACCCGCCCCTTCCCGAGACCCTCCGGGGGATGGCTGCTCTGCTGCGGCCCGTCGGCTGGTCCTGGGGCTCCGCCCCAGACCCCGTTCGCGCCTAAAGGGCGCTCGTCCTCAAACGCCGGACGGGCTGAAGATGCCGACACTGGCCAGGATCGATCCGGCTAGGGGCGCGGGGAACTGCGCGACCAGCCACCCACAGCCCGCAGGCTGACGGACGTCAGGGGGTTCGGGGCACGGCCCGAGGGAGCCCGAACCCCACCCCGCCAGGGGCGCGGGGAACTGCGCGACCAGCCCCCACCGGCCCGCACCCGAAAGGCGCACCCGAAATCCCCCCACCCCCAGCGGAGCGTCAGAGCACCCCGCTGCCAAGCGGCCGATCCTCCCCCGCCCCCGGCAGCACATAGAACAGCGCCGAACCATAGTGCTCGGCAAAGGAGTTGAGCGCGTCGCCCGCGACCAACCGCTGCTGCACCCGCACGAAGAGCGCGGGGTCCTTCATGTAGGCCAGGAAGAGCAACCCCCGGTCAGCCCGGCTGTTCTCGTAGGAGTAGCCGCGCCGCAGCATGCGAGCACCGTCGTCGAGCCGGGAGTTCGCAAGCCGCACATGGGCATCGGCGGGCAGAACGTAACCGCCCTCCGGACTCCGCGCGTCCAGGTCCGCCCCGTCGCGCTCGGAGCCACCCCCCAACGGCTCACCCCCACGCCTGCGGCGCCCGATGATCTGCTCCTGCCGGGCAACGGGCAGCCGCCCGAACTCCTCGGCACGCAGCCGTACCCGGCGTACGACGAGGAAGGTGCCGTCCGCGTACGGACCGGGCCCCGGCAGCCACACCCACCGCTCGCTCTCCTCGGTCGTGGGATTCGTCGTACCGTCCTTGAAGCCGAGCGGATTGCGCGGGGTCTCGCCGTCGCGCACGGCCGTGAAGGGACCGGACTGCGGCCCGGGCAGCTCGCCCGGCAGGAACCCGGCCTGCCGCCAGCGCGGCCGCAGCACCCCGGTGCCGGCGCCCGCGAGCAGCCCGGCGGCCCGTTCGCACGCCCACGGGTCCGCCGCACAGATCTGTACCCCGATCTCACCGCCGCCGGCCCCCGCGTCGAGGTGCTCCCCGTCGAACGCGGGCAGCTCCCGCAGCCCCTCGGGTGCCCCGACACCGAGCCTCGCCGGCAGCGCGGGCCCGATCCCGACGGTCGCGGTGGCTCCCGCCTCGATCCCGGAGAGCGCCTCGCTCCACCGCGCGAGCAGCCGCCGTACGGCGTCCCGCCCAGGGGCCCCTCGCGTGCCCGGCGTCAGGTCGTAGGAGAGGACGAGGACGTGCTGAGCCCGCGGCTCGGTCACCCCGGCCTGCCGCACGGGCCCGCGGGGCGCCCCCTCAGCGGGCCGCCGCGAGGCCTCGCGCGGGGGCGCGGAGTCACATCCGCTCACCGCGAAAGCCACGGGCAGGGTGGCGAGGAGGGTGCGGCGACGGATCCTGGAGAGCCTGGGAACACTCAAGTCATCGTACAAAACAGTACATTTCGTGACGAAGGTGCTGCGCACGATACACCTACGTCGCCGGGTCACCGGGTTTCCCCGGCCCTGCGTGCCGCGGCGGGCCGCCGGTGGGGGCGCCCCGTACGCCCTGCCCCTTGCCCCTGCGCGAGCACCCACTCACGGTCCGCTGCTGGGCAGCCCCCAAGGGGCGCGGGGCTGTGACATTGTGCGGCTCCGCCGCGTGTGCGCGACCAGCCCGCACCCAGAAACCACACCCGGAATCCCCTCCCCACACCCCCGGCGGCCACGCGGCGGAGCCGCAGAGTGTCACAGCGGGAAGGGGTGGGGAGGGGCCTCCCGGGGTCTGGGGCGGAGCCCCAGCGCACCCCGCCGCCCCCAACTCAAGCCAAACACCGGTCCGTTACTGCTCCCCCAAGGGATTGACCGGCGGCGGAGGCGCATCCGGATCATCCCCGGCGACGGGCAGCGGCCGATGCCCCTCGGACCAGTGGTTGGACCACCCGCACACCCCGCACGAATACCGCCCGTCAAGCCCCGCCAACTCCGTACCGCACCGCTTGCACCGCGTGTACGTGATGTCCGGCGTCGGTGCGGGCCCGGGATCCGGGGGCCGTCCAGGGGCGTGGGTCACCCAGGGAGCCTACCCAGCGCGGCCCCGCGATGCCCTGCTACCGGCACGCCGCCAGCAGCCCCGCCGCCGTCACGACGGTCGCGAAGCCGCCGCCGTGCAGGGACACCGCGGTGGCCCGGGCCAGTTCGTCGGCGGACTGGTGCCAGCCGAAGGGGCCGGTCAGGTCGAAGGTGTGGGTCGCGTCGAGCGGGAGCAGCACCTCGTAGCCGAGGTTGCCGCCCATCCGGGCCGTGGTCTCGACGCACATGTTGGTCTGGATCCCGGCCACCACGAACTGGCGGATCCCGGCCTCCTTGAACCAGGCGTCCAGGTCGGGCGAACCGTAGAACGCCGAATTCACCGTCTTCGTGACAAGCAGCTCCGGGCCGCCGCCAAGACCCCGCCGCTTCTGCACGTACTCCTTGAAGTCATTGCCGCCGTACCCCGGGCGCAGCGGCGAGTCCGGCTTCGCCGAGTCGTGCCGTACGAAGACGACCGGCCGGCCGGTCTCCTGCCAGGCCGCGATCAGCGCGGCGACGTTCTCGTCGGCCGAGGGATTGTTGCGCGGCCCCCAGAACCGCTCCTCCTCGAAGCCCTGCTGTACGTCGACGACGACAAGCGCCGCGTTCGGTGCGATGTCCATGTCCTGGGGGCTCCCTGTGATCCGTACGCTCTCGTCACTGCTGCTCGTAGCGCTGCTCATGGCCACCATGCTGCCGTTGCGGACCACCCCGTCCCAGAGGTACAGAAGTCAGCGATCGATGGTTTACTGCCAGCATGCCGACCCTGCCTCGTCTGGCGAGTACGCCGAGTACGCCGAGCCATCGCATCGCCCTGCTGGCCTTTCCCGGCATCCGGGCCTTCGACGTCAGTGTGATCACCGAGGTGTGGGGCGCGGACCGCACCGACCGGGGCGTGCCCGCCTTCGACCTGCGCCGGGTCGCCACGGACCCGGCGCCCGTGCCGATGCGCGGCGGCCTCGCACTCACCCCGGACCGGACCCTGGCCTGGCTGGACCGCGCCGAACTGATCCTCGTACCGGGCCTGGACGACCACACAACTCCCGCCCTCGCACCCGTACTTGAGGCCCTGCGCCGCGCCCACACCCGCGGTACCACGATCGCCTCCCTGTGCGGCGGCGCGTTCACCCTGGCCCAGGCCGGCCTGCTGGACGGCCGCCGCGCCCTGACCCACTGGGCCCTCACTGACCTGTTCCGGGCCCGCCATCCGCGGGTCCGCGTCGAACAGGACGCGCTGTTCGTGGAGGACGGCAACATCTGGACCTCGGCCGGGACGGCCGCAGGCCTCGACCTGTGCCTGCACCTCGTACGGATCGCGCACGGCGCCGAGACCGCCGCGACGATCGCCCGCTCGATGGTCACCGCGCCGTTCAGAACGGGGAGCCAGGCCCAGTTCATCGAACATCCCACCCCGCGCACCGACCGGGACCTGGATGCCCTGGCCGATGTACGGGCGTACGCGCTCAGCCACCTCCACGAGCCGCTGACCGTGCCCGCACTCGCCGAGCGCGCCGGAATGTCACCCCGCTCCTTCGCCCGCCACTTCACCGCAACCACCGGGACGACGCCCCGGCGCTGGCTGCTCGACCAGCGCATCGCGACGGCCCAGAAACTCCTCGAACGCACCGACCTGCCCATGCCGGAGGTGGCTCGCCGAGCGGGCTTCGGCAGCGAAATCACGATGCGCCAGCACTTCGCCACCCGCCTCACGACGAGCCCGCGCGCCTATAGAGCCTCGTTCGCGTCTGGTCCAACTTCTTTGTAGGCATGCGGAGTTGGCGGTTGCTGGGTTACGAAGCGACGGGCCGACCGGGCTCATCCAGCCAGAACCGCTGCCCCTGCGCATCCACGGTCACGCCGAACCGGGTGATGTCCGGCCGCCGTTCGCGCTGGTGCCAGCCGAACGACGTCAGCACCTCGCCCCACAGGTCACGCGGCCCCCAGACCCGCACGGCATCGTCCTGCCACCAGTCGCTGTAGCGCACGATCGCGACGGACGTACCGGACTGGTCCACGAACTGGACCCTGCGGTCGTCCCCGTCTCCACGATGGGAGTAGGACACATCGGGCACCTGAAGCCCGATCGCGAAGTCCTGTACGTAGGGCCCTTGCAGCACTTCGTACGGGTCGACCGGCGACGACGACCGGCGAACGGAATCGTCGTCCGCCACGTTGAGTGCCCGCCCGGGGCGCTGACCGCGCATCCACATGTACGACGCCCCGCCCACGAACCGGCCCTCTGCCCTCCCCCGGGTGACGCGGAGTTGGAGCAGCCCGGCGTTCTCGTAAGCCGTCCCGAACGGCGTGAGGATCAGGCCGCCTTCACTGACCTGGTCGATCCAAGCACGCGGCACGGTCCTCAGCGACGCGGTGCTGATGATCCGGTCGTACGGAGCCCGTTCGGGCACCCCGAGGAGGTCGTCGCCGCAGACGAGATGCGGGGCATACCCGGCCCGCTTGAGGTTCGCGGCGCCCCGGCCGGCGAGATCCTGGTCGATCTCGACCCCGGTGACCCGCTCGCCGCCCACCCGCTCACACAGGTAGGCGGTGTGGCATCCGGACTCGTATCCGACGTCGAGAACCGTGTGGTGCGGGCGGAGTTCAAGATGGCTCAGCTTCTCGAAGACGATGTCCGGGGCGGACACGGAGGAGCTGAAATTGCCGTAGGCCGGTCCGGTCGGCAGGGTCCGGCCGTCGTCCATCTGCGTGACGACGGACCGGTGGTGGTCCCATGCGGCCCGCTGCCATGCGGCCTGGTCGGCGTCCCGGTCGACGAACCGGTACCGGCCGTCTTCATCCTGCTCGGGCACCCAGGCCCGGCCGGGAACGAAGTTCTCACGGTCGACGGCGTCGAACGCGTCCCTGAGCCAGGGCTCGCGGAACACGCCCTTGGCGGCGAGGGCCTGGCGGCATACGTCGCGGTAGTGCACGACGTGCCCTACTTCGGCCGCTGCCCGTCGGGGCTGGGCGGCTCCGGTGGGGGCGTCCACGGCTTGTCGTCGGTCTCGCCGCCGTGCTTTCCGGCCCTTGTGGCTTCCTTTCTCGGGTGGGGTGCCAGCTCTGGTTGGTTCCCAGGTCACCGGGCTCGGCCCTTAGCAGTGTCGGCAGCGTCGAGGACTTCCAGGAACGCCCGGACCGTCCGGGCCGGCGCCCGCAGGTAGGTCCACGCGCCGAGCGGAATGGGCTCGGGGCCCGTCGCCATCAGGTCGGCCCAGTCCCGCAGGGCCGCGTCCGAGCGTTGCGTCCCGGGCAGGGGCCGTACCGAGGCGTACAGCTGCGCCCCATGGCCATGGACCCTCGCGGTGAGAACGCCGATCTCCCTTCGGCTCGGCTTGAACTGGTGGGCGACCAAGGCCCGGTCGCAGTCCAGAGCGGCCAACTCCCGCTCGGTGGGCGTCAACGGCTCAGCGTCTATCGTGCTCACGTCCCTCACTGACCGTGCCCCCTTCCGGATTCACCCCTTCCAGCAGGGGTCTGTGAAGAGCTAACCCCCGATGGCAGGCCCACGGGTACCGTTGAACCTCCCCGGGAATGTGAAACCTGGGAAACCCCCGCAGTTGGTTGGGAGTTGAGATGGCGAGGATCAGCCCCAAGACACCGAATACCGGCTTGTCGAGCCTGCTTGAACAGGCGAAATACACACAGTCCCAGTTCGCGAATGCGGTGAATCACGCGGGCGTCGCGGCCGGGCTCGAACTGCGCTACGACCATTCGGCGGTGAAACACTGGCTTGCCGGTACGCAGCCGAAATCGCAGGTCAGGGCGGTTATCGTCGAGGTCCTGGCGCGTAGGTTGAAGCGCCCGGTCACGCATGCCGAAGCGGGTCTCACGCCCGTTCCGGACGTGCGCGGAGGGGCAGGGGGTGACACGGTCGAGGACCTGATGGACCTGGGAACGGCCGATATGAACCCGTCCCGTCGGGGCGTTCTCGCCGGCGGCCTGTACTCGGCCGCGTTGGCCGTCCCCGCATTCGCCGTGGCAACGCCCGCGAAAGCCGCCGCGAAATCCCCCGCCCGGCCCACAACTCATATCGGGTCAGGGCAAGTCGACACCGTACGCAGGATGACGGACAAGATCGCGGACATTCTCGACGAACTCGGCGCCGGTCACGCCCGGCCGATGGCGGCGGCGTTCCTCGTGAACACCGTCGGCCCCTACCTGAAGGCCTCGGCCACCGGGGAGGTCCACTCCGACATGCTCTCGGCTGCCTCCGACCTCACCTACCTGACCGGGTGGATGGCGATGTACGAGCGCGAGCACGGCACCGGCCAGACCTACTACCTACGCGCGCTCGACCTCGCCCGCGAGGCCGAGGACCACGTCACGTACTGCCGCACCCTGCGCGGCATGAGCCTCCAGGCCTCCAACCTGCGCTACGGGTCCAAGGCCCTCGAATACGCCGACAGCGCGGCTGAGGTGGCCCCTTCGGCCGGCCCTCGCCTGACCGCGTTCCTGCGCGGACAGCAGGTCCACGCGGCCTCGATGGTCGGTGACAAGCGGCAGGCCATGAACCGGCTGCGCGAGACCGAGGCCGCACTGGCCAAGGCCGACAACCACCGGGACGCGATCGGTGGGTACGACCAGGCCGCCTACCAGTTCCATGTCGCCCATGTCCTGTACGAGTTCAAGGACCTGGACGGTTCGATCAAGGCGATGCAGCACTCGCTGCGTGTCCAACCTCCCCAGGAGCGGCAGGGCCGGGTGCATGCCAACGGCGTTCTCGCACAACGGCAGTTCGAGCTCGGGCACGTGGAGCAGGCGTGCTCGACGTGGGGCCGGTTCCTCGACGACTACCAGGACCTGTCTTCGGCGCGCGGCGACGAGCACTTCGCCACCATGCGCAAGCGGCTCGCCCCGTACACGAAGGCGCGGGCGGTGCGCGATCTGATGACTCGGGCGCAGGACGTCGCAGCGCACAAGGCGTAGGGATGACCGCATGACGTCTGAGCCCGTTCCCGTGCTCGCCCCGGAAGTCATGGCCTTCTACACGGAGACGATCGACGAGTCGGTCCGCCTGACGTCCAGTGCCGACGGCGCGCTCGAACTCATCCGCACCCAGGAGATCCTGCGGCGCCACCTTCCGCCCGCGCCGGCCAGCGTCCTCGATGTAGGGGGCGGGCCCGGCATCCATGCGCAGTGGCTGGCCGAGGCCGGGTACACCGTGCACATCGTGGACCCCGTGCCCCGCCATGTCGCGCAGGCACCCTCCGGCGTCACGGCCGAGGTCGGTGACGCGCGCAAGCTGTCCGCGCCCGACCACTCCCAGGACGTCGTCCTCCTGCTCGGCCCGCTCTACCACCTGCTTGAGCGCGAGGAGCGGGACAGGGCCATCGGCGAGGCGCTGCGTGTCGTGAAGCCGGGCGGGCTCGTCGCGGCTGCCGCCATCGGGCGGTACGCCTCGCTCTTCGAGCACGTCGCCACCACGCTGCTCGACGTGGAGCGCGTCCACGACGCCGTCTTCGACATCCTCAGGACGGGGCGCCACGACCCCGGTCGTAAGGGGTTCACCGCCGCCTACTTCCACACCGCCGAGTCGCTGGCCGAGGAACTCGCGGCGGGTGGTGTGAGCGATGTGCAGGTGCTCGGGATCGAAGGGCCGTCGTGGGGTGCGCTCAAGGCGGCCGAGGTGCACGGCAAGGAGTCGCTGCGGGACTCGGCCATGTTCCGCGCCGCGCTCGCTGCGGCCCGGCTCGCCGAGCCGTACCCCGAGCTTCTGTCGGCCAGCTCCCACATGCTGGCGGTCGGGCATGCGCCTGGGTGACGAGCCCCACATCCCCACACCCCCCGCCCCCCCGGCACGGCCCCCACCAGCCAGAACCCGTCAGGATCCGTCAGAACCCTTCAAGCAACATCCGATCTCCATCACCAGATTTCTGTTATCCGGTCACCTCCGGGCTGTTCTCCTCTCCGTCGGGCCAGTTAGGTTCGGTCGATGCCGGGGAGAGTGGACGAGGCGTGATCAGTGAACAGGGAGCCGCGGTGGTCGTCGCGGCTCGGGCCGGTGACCAGGCGGCCCGCGACGAGCTCATAGCCGGGTATCTGCCGCTCGTGTACAACATCGTCGGCCGCGCGCTGAACGGGCACGCCGATGTCGACGACGTCGTGCAGGAGAGCCTGCTGCGGATGCTCGACGGGATCGGCTCGCTGCGTGACCCGGAGGCCTTCCGGTCCTGGCTGGTCTCCGTCACCATGAACGAGATCCGGCGGTACTGGCAGGGCCACCGCCGTACCCCCGTCGACGGCGGACTCCAGGACGCCTACGACGTCGCCGACCCCGGCGCCGACTTCGTCGACCTCACCATCGTCCGGCTCGGGCTCTCCGGGCAGCGCAAGGAGGTCACCGAGGCCACCCGCTGGCTGGAGCCCGACGACCGCGCGCTCCTCTCGCTGTGGTGGCTGGAGGCGGCGGGCGTCCTCACCCGGGGCGAGGTCGCCTCCGCGCTCGAACTGTCCCCCGAGCACGCCGCCGTACGCATCCAGCGCATGAAGGGCCAGTTGGAGACCGCCCGCGTCGTCGTGCGCGCCCTCGCCGGGGTCGAGCGCTGCGGCGAGCTCTCCGGGCTCGCCCTCTCCTGGGACGGCGTGCCCTCCGCCCTCTGGCGCAAGCGCATAGCCCGGCACGCCCGCACCTGCGCCGTCTGCTCCGGGCACTGGAGCGGGCTCATACCCGCCGAGGGGCTTCTTGTCGGCCTCGCCCTCGTCCCGGCGATGGCAACGGCCGGCCTTCTCGCCGCGCTGCACGGGCAGACGCCCCATCTGCAGACCGCCGCACACGCCACCACCCAGGCCACCCCCCAGCCCGCCCCGCGAGCCACCCACGCCGCCCACAAGCGCCGCGGCCCCACCTCCCGGCGCGACCGGCGCGACCAGCGGGCGCGGCGCCGGCGCCGGGCCGCCGCCGTCATCGCCGGGGTCGCCGCGATCGCCGCCCTCGGCGGGGCCTTCCGCTTCTTCACCGACTCCGGGGACGACGCGTCCCACGCCGTCGCCGACGCCCCCGCCACCACCACCGAGGCCGCCGCCGACGGCATCAGTACGAAGCCGGTTCCGCCGACCCCTTCCGTCTCCAACTCACCGGCGAGGCCCAGCAGTTCGGCCCGCCCCAGCGCCAAGCCCTCGACGCCTTCGACCAGGCCCTCCTCGCCCCCCGCGTCGCCCAAGCCCACGCCCAGCACCAAGCGCGCGGCCCCCAGCGCCGACTCCGGCCAGCCGGCCGCCGCCCAGGAGGTGCTCGCGCTCGTCAACTCCGAGCGTGCCAAGGCCGGTTGCTCCGCGCTCACCAGCAGTCCCAAGCTCTACGACGCCGCCCTCAAGCACTCCGAGAACATGGCCGCGCAGAACTTCTTCGACCACACCGACCCCAGCGGCGCCGGGCCCGGCGAGCGCATCACCGCCGCCGGGTACAAGTGGAGTACGTACGGCGAGAACATCGCCCGCGGGCAGGCCGACGCGGCCGCCGTCATGGACTCCTGGATGCACAGCCCCGGCCACCGCGCCAACATCCTGAACTGCGCGTTCAAGGAGATCGGGATAGGGGTGCACTACGGGTCGGGCGGGCCGTGGTGGACCCAGGACTTCGGCACCCAGGGGTAGCGCCCGCCAGAGGACGGCGGGCCCGGGCCCGCCGTCCGTACGGGGAACTCAGCCCTCGTCCTCCAGGTCCCCCTCGGTCTCCAGGTACACCTGGCGGAGGGCTTCCAGAACCGCCGGGTCGGGCTTCGCCCACATGCCGCGGGACTCGGCCTCCAGGAGTCGTTCCGCGATGCCGTGCAGGGCCCACGGGTTGGCGGACTGGAGGAACTCGCGGTTGGCCGGGTCCAGGACGTACGTCTCGGTCAGCTTGTCGTACATCCAGTCGGCGACCACGCCCGTCGTCGCGTCGTAGCCGAACAGGTAGTCCACCGTCGCGGCGAGTTCGAAGGCGCCCTTGTAGCCGTGGCGGCGCATCGCCTCGATCCACTTGGGGTTCACCACGCGGGCCCGGAAGACCCGCGAGGTCTCCTCGACCAGGGTGCGGGTCTTGACCGTCTCGGGGCGGGTGGAGTCGCCGATGTACGCCTCGGGAGCGGTGCCGCGCAGCGCGCGGACGGTGGCCACCATGCCGCCGTGGTACTGGAAGTAGTCGTCCGAGTCGGCGATGTCGTGCTCGCGGGTGTCGGTGTTCTTCGCCGCGACCGCGATCCGCTTGTACGCCGTCTCCATCTCGTCCCGGGCCGGGCGGCCGTCCAGTTCGCGGCCGTACGCGTAGCCGCCCCACACCGTGTAGACCTCGGCGAGGTCGGCGTCGGTGCGCCAGTCGCGCGAGTCGATGAGCTGGAGCAGGCCCGCGCCGTAGGTGCCGGGGCGGGAGCCGAAGATGCGGGTGGTGGCGCGGCGTTCGTCGCCGTGCTCGGCGAGGTCGGCCTGGGTGTGGGCGCGTACGTAGTTCTGGTCGGCGGCCTCGTCGAGGGAGGCCGCCAGGCGTACCGCGTCGTCCAGCAGGCCGATCGTGTGCGGGAAGGCGTCGCGGAAGAAGCCCGAGATGCGCAGGGTCACGTCGATGCGGGGGCGGCCGAGCTCGTCGAGCGGGATCGGCTCCAGGCCGGTGACGCGGCGCGAGGCGTCGTCCCAGACGGGGCGGACACCGAGCAGCGCCATCGCCTCGGCCACGTCGTCGCCCGCCGTGCGCATCGCGCTCGTACCCCACAGGGAGAGCCCGACCGAGGTCGGCCAGTCGCCGTTGTCGGTGCGGTAGCGGTTGGCGAGGGACTCGGCGAGGGCCTGGCCGGTCTCCCAGGCGAGCCGGGAGGGGACGGCCTTGGGGTCTACGGAGTAGAAGTTGCGGCCGGTCGGGAGGACGTTGACGAGGCCGCGGAGCGGCGAGCCCGAGGGGCCGGCCGGTACGAAGCCGCCGTTCAGGGCGTGGACGGTGTGGTCGAGTTCGGCGGTCGTCGCGGCCAGGCGCGGGACGACCTCGCGGGCCGCGAACTCCAGGATGGCACGCACCTGTTGGGGCTGGTCGGCGGGGATCGCGGCCAGGTCCCAGTCGGCGTCGTCCATCAACTGCACGAGGGCGCGGGCCTGTTCCTCGGCCTCGTCGGCCAAGGTGCGGGTGGCCGCGGACTCGTCGAGGCCGAGTGCCTCGCGCAGGCCGGGCAGGGCGGTGGTGCCGCCCCAGATCTGGCGGGCGCGCAGGATCGCGAGGACCAGGTTGACGCGGTCGGCGCCGGCCGGGGCGTTGCCGAGCACGTGCAGGCCGTCGCGGATCTGGACGTCCTTGATCTCGCAGAGCCAGCCGTCGAGATGCATGATGAACTCGTCGAAGCCCTCGTCCTCGGGGCGGTCTTCGAGCCCCAGGTCGTGGTCGAGCTTCGCGGCCTGGATCAGCGTCCAGATCTGGGCGCGGATCGCGGGCAGCTTGGCCGGGTCCATGGACGCGATCTGGGCGTGCTCGTCGAGGAGTTGCTCCAGGCGCGCGATGTCGCCGTAGGAGTCGGCGCGGGCCATCGGCGGCACCAGGTGGTCGATCAGCGTGGCGTGCACGCGGCGCTTGGCCTGGGTGCCCTCGCCCGGGTCGTTGACCAGGAACGGGTAGACCAGCGGGATGTCGCCGAGCGCGGCGTCGGGGCCGCAGGCGGCGGACAGGCCCGCGTTCTTGCCGGGCAGCCACTCCAGGTTGCCGTGCTTGCCGAGGTGGATCATCGCGTCGGCGCCGAATCCGCCGTCGGCTGCGGAGGCCGCGATCCAGCGGTAGGCGGCCAAGTAGTGGTGCGAGGGCGGCAGATCGGGGTCGTGGTAGATCGCGATCGGGTTCTCGCCGAAGCCGCGCGGCGGCTGGATGAGGATCAGCAGATTGCCGCGGCGCAGGGCGGCGAGCACGATGTCGCCCTCGGGATTGCGGGAGCGGTCGAGGAACATCTCGCCGGGCGGCGGCCCCCAGTGCTCCTCGACGCCGCTGCGCAGCTCCTCGGGCAGGGTGGCGTACCAGCGCTTGTAGTCGGCGGCCGGGATGCGGACCGGGTTGGCGGCCAGCTGCTCCTCGGTGAGCCAGTCCTGGTCGTGGCCGCCCGCGTCGATCAGGGCGCGGATCAGCTCGTCGCCGTCGCCGGAGACCAGGCCCGGGATCTCTTCCTCGGGCCCGAAGTCGTAGCCCTCGGCGCGCAGCCGGCGAAGCAGCGCGACGGCGCTCGCGGGGGTGTCGAGGCCGACCGCGTTGCCGATCCGGGAGTGCTTGGTCGGGTACGCGGAGAGCACGAGCGCGAGCCGCTTGTCGCCGGCGGGAATGTGCCGGAGCCGGGCGTGCCGCACGGCGATACCGGCGACGCGCGCGGCGCGCTCGGCATCGGCGACGTACGAGGGCAGACCGTCCTCGTCGATCTCCTTGAAGGAGAACGGGACGGTGATGAGGCGCCCGTCGAACTCGGGGACGGCGATCTGGCTGGCCGCATCCAGCGGGGAGACGCCCTCGTCGTTCTCCTCCCAGGCGCTGCGGGAGCCGGTGAGGCAGAGCGCCTGGAGGATCGGTACGTCCAGGCCGCTGAGGGCGCCCGCGTCCCAGGACTCGTCGTCGCCGCCCGCCGACGCGGTAGCCGGCTTGGTGCCGCCGGCCGCGAGGACGGTGGTCACGATGGCGTCGGCGGCGCCCAGTTCGTCGATGAGCTCGGGCTCGGGGGTGCGCAGCGAGGACACGTACAGCGGGAGCGCGCGGGCCCCGGCGTCCTCGATCGCGCCGCACAGGGTGTCCACGAAGGCGGTGTTGCCGCTCATGTGGTGGGCGCGGTAGTAGAGCACCGCGACGGTCGGGCCGTCGACCGTACGGACCGTGCGCTCAAGGGGGCCCCAGGAGGGCGCGGGCGCGGGCGGCTCGAAGCCGTGGCCGGTGAGCAGCACGGTGTCGGACAGGAAGCGGGCGAGCTGGCCGAGGTTGGCCGGGCCGCCGTGCGCGAGGTAGGCGTGCGCCTCGGCGGCGATGCCGACGGGGACGGTGGAGGCCGCCATCAGCTGGGCGTCCGGGGCCTGTTCGCCGGTGAGCACGACGACGGGGAGCCCGCTCGCGGTGAGCTGATCGAGCCCGTCCTGCCAGGCGCGTACGCCGCCGAGCAGTCGTACGACGACGAGCCCGACGCCGTCGATGAGCCCGGGCAGGGCGTCGAGCGCGAGCCGGGACGGGTTGGCGAACCGGTAGGGCACCGGGCCGCCGCCGCTCGCGGCGCGGGCGCTGAGGAGGTCGGTGTCGGACGTCGACAGGAGCAGGATGGGGCGGGGGTCCTCTGCGGGCTCCCCGGACGTGTGCAGCATGCGGCGTCAGGCCTTCCTCGGGGTGTCCGCGCCCCGGGTGGTGTCGGAATGGATCTCCCCGAGGGGAGGGGGGAGTTCCTGACTCACCCGGCCGAGCGGGGCTCGGGTCCGGGCTCACAGTGGCGGGACCGCGCCGGAATCACACCGGGCTTCCTCCCCTGACGCCGTCACCGGCGCAACGGGCCGTGCGGCCCGTTGCCTGCATAGTAGCGACCTTGCCGGGGGCGCTCCGGGTGGTGCGGGGCGCTTCCGCGGGTGGTGAGGCTCAGTGCGGGCCGTCTGTGGCTGGTCGCGCAGTTCCCCGCGCCCCTAGCAGGGTCGATCCTGGCCGGGGTGGGCATCTTCAGCCTGTCCGGCGATTGAGGACGAGCGCCCTTCAGGCGCGAACGAGGTCTGGGGCGGAGCCCCAGGGCCACCGACGGGCCGCAGCCGAATGACGACCCCCGGAGGGTTTCGGGAAGGGGCGGGGTGGGGGAAAAGCCCGCCCGGGTGGCCACCGCCTCGCTCGTGGGTATGCTCGCCGCCATGCCGCCCCCCTCCACAACACCCCCCAACCAGGGCGAACCCCGCATAGCGGACCCCTTGGGAGCTGTCGTGCACGACGTCCGAGCGACAGCCCAGGATGCCGCCGGGCGCCCCGCCCGCCCGGCCCCCGTCGTACGGGACCGCGACGACGCCTGCCCGGGCACCCTCCGCCTGCACACCGCGGACGACGGCAGACTGGCCCGACTCCGGCTCCCCGGCGGCATCTTGACGGTCCGTCAGGTCAACGCGCTGGCCGCCGCGGCCGAGCGGTACGGGGACGGCCACCTCGGCATCACCTCCCGCGGCAACGCCGAGTTGCGCGGCATCGGCGACAGCTGCGGCACCGGCCTCGCCGAACTCCTGCGCCACACCGCCCTGTTGCCCTCCGAGCGGCACGAGCGGATCCGCAACATCGTGGCTTCGCCACTGGCCGGGCTCGACAACCTCGGCCACGGCACCCTGCACCCCTGGCTGCGCGAACTGGACGCGCTCCTGTGCGCCCAGGACTGGACGCCCGCGCTCTCGGGCCGCTTCCTGTTCGCCCTGGACGACGGCCGCGGAGACGTCGCGAGCCTCGGCGCCGATGTGACCTTGCTCGCACAGGAGGGCGGAGACACGGCAGTCGTACGGGTCGGGGCGAGCACGCTGCGCGTGGCGGCGGCCGACGCCCCCCGCGCGGCACTGGAAGCCGCCCGCGCCTTCCTCGCCACCGCGGCCGCCGCGGGCACCGGCGCCTGGCGGGTACGCGAACTCCCCCCGGGCCACGAGGTCGCCCTCGCGCGCACCCTGGCCGACGCGGGCATCCCGGCCGAGCCCGCCCCCGTACCGGACGCGCACGCGACCGCCCCGGAACCCGGCACCGCGGCCGCCCCCGACGGAACGTACGCCGTGATCGTGGCCCCCGTGCTCGGCCGCGTGACCAGCACCCAGCTGCGGGCGCTCGCCGGCCCCGGCGGCGAGGTCAGGATCACCCCGTGGCGCGGATTCGTCCTCCCCGGGTTCGACGAGCGCACGGCCCACGAGAAGCTGCGGCAGCTCCACGACGCCGGGTTCATCACCACCCCCGACGCCCCGTGGGCCGGGGTCGGGGCGTGCACCGGCCGCCCCGGCTGCGCCAAGGCGCTGGCCGACGTACGCCGGGACGCCCTGCCGGGGCCGGGCGGGCTGCCGGTCCACTGGTCGGGCTGCGAACGCCGCTGCGGGCACCCGCACGGCGACTGGGTGGACGTGACGGCGACCCCCGACGGCCACTACACGGTGGCGGTACGAGGTGCAGGGGAACGCCAAGTGCCAATGGAACAGGGCGAGTTGGCGGTTGCCGTCGCCGCGGCACGGAGCACGGCGGCGACAGGACCGGCCCGAACGCAGGCGACAGGAACGGGAACAGGGACAACTACGAGATGAGCGAGAGCACAGTGACAGTGTTCGACTACGAGAAGGACGGCGCGGAGATCTACCGCCAGTCCTTCGCCACGATCCGCGCCGAGGCGGACCTCACCGGCCTGCCCGCCGACGTGAGCCAGGTCGCGGTCCGCATGATCCACGCCTGCGGCATGACGGACCTGACCCGTGACCTCGGCTGGACGCCCGGCGTCGTGGCCCGGGCCCGCGAGGCGCTGCGCGCGGGCGCGCCGATCCTGTGCGACGCGCGGATGGTGGCCAGCGGGGTGACCCGCAAGCGGCTGCCCGCCGACAACGAGGTCCTGTGCACGCTGGCCGACCCGTCGGTGCCCGAGCTCGCCGCGAAGATGGGCACGACGCGCAGCGCCGCCGCCCTGGAGCTGTGGCGCGACCGCCTGGACGGCGCGGTGGTTGCCGTCGGCAACGCGCCCACCGCCCTGTTCCGGCTGCTCGAAATGATCGAGGAGGGCGCGCCGCGGCCGGCCGCCGTCATCGGCGTACCGGTCGGCTTCATCGGCGCCGCCGAGTCCAAGGACGCACTCGCCGCGCACCCCTCGGGCCTGGAACACCTGGTGGTACGGGGCCGGCGCGGCGGCAGCGCGATCGCCGCGGCCGCACTCAACGCGATCGCGAGCGAGACGGAATGAACGCAATGAGCGAGAAGAACGACAATGTGGGCCGCCTCTACGGGGTCGGGCTCGGGCCCGGCGACCCCTCCCTCATGACCGTACGCGCGGTGGAGGCCATCGCCGAGGCGGACGTGGTGGCCTACCACTCGGCGCGGCACGGCCGGTCCATAGCGCGCTCGATCGCGGCGAAGCACATCCGTGCCGACCACATCGAGGAGAAGCTGGTCTACCCGCTCACCGTGGAGACCACCGACCACCCCGGCGGCTACCGGGGCGCCCTGAACGACTTCTACGAGGAGGCCTCGGCCCGGCTGGCCGAGCACCTCGACGCGGGCCGCACGGTCGCCGTGCTCGCCGAGGGCGACCCGCTGTTCTACGGCTCGTACCAGCACATGCACAAGCGGCTGGCGCACCGCTATCCGACCGAGGTGATCCCAGGGGTGACCTCGGTGAGCGCCGCGGCCGCCCGGCTCGGGGAGCCGCTGGTGGAGGCCGAGGAGGTGCTGACGATCCTGCCCGGCACGCTGCCGGAGGAGGAGCTCACCGCGCGCCTGGCCGCGACCGACTCGGCGGTGGTGATGAAGCTGGGCCGTACGTTCACCAAGGTGCGCCGGGCGCTTGAGCGTTCGGGCCGCCTGGACGAGGCGCGGTACGTGGAGCGCGCCACCATGGAGGGCGAGCGCACCGGTCGACTCGCCGGCATCGACGCCGAGTCGGTGCCGTACTTCTCCGTCGCGGTGCTCCCCAGCCGCATCGACGCCACCCCGCCGGAGCGCGAGCGCGGCGAGGTCGTGGTCGTGGGCACGGGTCCGGCGGGCCCGCTGTGGCTGACCCCCGAGACGCGGGGCGCGCTCGCCGCCGCCGACGACGTGGTGGGCTACACGACGTACGTGGACCGGGTGCCGGAGCGCCCCGGGCAGCGGCGGCACGGCTCGGACAACAAGGTGGAGTCCGAGCGCGCCGAGTTCGCGCTCCAACTGGCCATGCGGGGAAGGCGGGTTGTGGTCGTCTCGGGCGGCGACCCGGGCATCTTCGCGATGGCCACCGCCGTCCTTGAGGTCGCCTCGCAGCCGGAGTACGCGGACGTTCCCGTGCGGGTCCTGCCGGGGGTGACCGCGGCCAACGCGGCCGCCGCCCGCGCGGGCGCCCCGCTCGGCCACGACTACGCGACGATCTCTCTGTCCGACCGGCTCAAGCCCTGGGAGGTCATCGCGGAGCGCCTGCACGCGGCGGCCGCCGCCGATCTCGTCCTCGCGCTCTACAACCCCGGCTCGGCGAGCCGCACCTGGCAGGTGGCCAAGGCCCGCGAGCTGCTCCTGGAACACCGCACGCCGGACACCCCGGTCGTGGTCGCCCGGGACGTGGGCGGCCCCACGGAGCGGGTCCGCATCGTGCGCCTGACCGACCTGGACCCGGCCGAGGTCGACATGCGGACGATCCTGCTCATCGGCTCCTCGCAGACCCGGACCGTACGCCGCGGGGACGGCGAGGAGATCGTCTGGACCCCGCGCCGCTACCCGGAGAACTGACGCACCCAGGCGGCCGCCTCCTCGGGGGTGGCCGCCACGGCGACCCCGTCCGGCACGGGCGGCCGCCGCACGACGACGACGGGGATCCCGGCCTCGCGGGCGGCGGTGAGCTTGGGCGAGGTGGCGTCGCCCCCGCTGTCCTTGGTGACGAGCACGTCGATGGCGGCGGCGCGCAAGAGGTTCCTCTCCCCCTCCAAGGTGAAGGGCCCACGATCGAGCAGCACCTCCATCCGCACCGGACAGGGCGGCTCGGGCGCATCGACGGACCGCACGAGAAACCACAGCTCATCGAGATGGGCGAAGGCCGCGAGGCCCATGCGTCCGGTGGTGAGGAAGACGCGGCGGCCGAGCGCGGGGAGCAGCGCCGCGGCCTCGTCGAGGGAGTCCGCCGGGTGCCAGAGGTCGCCTTCGCCAGGAGCCCAGCCGGGCCGGCGCAGCGCCAGCAGGGGAACGTGGGCTGCGGCTGCGGCCGCCGCGGCGTTGAAACTGATGGTCCGGGCGAAGGGGTGGGTGGCGTCGACGAGCGCGTCCACCTCGTGCGTACGCAGCCACTGGACGAGCCCCTCGACGCCGCCGAACCCGCCGACGCGGACCTCCCCGTCCGGCATCCGGGGCGCGGCGACCCGCCCCGCGAGCGAGCTGGTCACGCGCAGCCCGGCGACCTCGGCGCCGTGCAACAGCCCCGCCAGCCGACGGGCCTCGCCCGTACCCCCCAGAATCAAGACGTGCACAGGATCGGATTCCGTTCGTGAGTGGGGCGAAGGGCGGGGCCCCCGGTGACCCCGGGTCAGGGGCGGGGCCCTAGCAACGGTGGCGGTCGGCCGAATACAGGTGGCTGTCCCTGAATTCGGACGCCCCCAGCACGCGCCCCACCAGAATCACAGCCGTCCGCACGACCCCCGCCCCCTTCACCTGCCCCGCGATGTCGGCCAGCGTCCCGCGCAGAACGAGTTCCTCGGGCCGCGAGGCATAGGCGACCACCGCCGCAGGACAGTCCGCACCGTAGTGCGGCAGCAACTCCTCGACGACCCGGTCGACATACCCCGTGGCCAGGTGCAGAACGAGCAGCGCCCCGCTGCGCCCCAGCGTCGCGAGGTCCTCGCCCTCCGGCATGGCCGTGGCGCGCTGGGCGATGCGGGTCAGGATGACGGTCTGGCCGACCGTGGGCACGGTGAGCTCCCGCTTGAGGGCGGCCGCCGCCGCAGCGAACGCGGGCACCCCCGGCACGACCTCGTAGGGCACGCCGGCCGCGTCGAGCCGCCGCATCTGCTCGGCGACGGCGCTGAACACGGACGGGTCCCCGGAGTGCAGCCGGGCCACGTCCTGCCCGGCCTCGTGGGCGCGTACCAACTCCCCGACGATCTCGTCCAGGTTGAGCTGCGCGGTGTCCACGAGACGGGCATCCTCGGGGCATTCCGCGAGGAGCTCGCGCGGTACGAGGCTGCCCGCGTACAGGCAGACCTGGCAGGAGGCGAGCGTCCGGGCGCCGCGCACCGTGATCAGGTCGGCGGCACCGGGTCCCGCGCCGATGAAGTACACGGTCATGTGGCTGCTCCTGGTGAAAGGTCGGTCGGATCGGACTTGGTCACGCACCACTGGGTGACGGGCATGGCCTGCCGCCACCCGGTGAACCCGCCGACCGGCACGGCGTGCGCGACCGCGAGCCGTACGAGTTCGCCGCCGCGTTGCCGGTACCACTCGGCGAGCAGCGCCTCGGACTCCAGGGTGACGGTGTTGGCGACGAGCCGTCCGCCGACGGGAAGCGCGTCCCAGCAGGCCGCGAGGAGTCCGGGTGCGGTGAGCCCGCCGCCGATGAACACGGCGTCGGGGGTGGGGAGTTGGGCCAGTGCGGCCGGGGCGGCGCCGGTGACGACGCGCAGCGCGGGCACGCCGAGCCGGTCGGCGTTGCGGGCGATGCGGTCGGCCCGTACGGGGTCGCGCTCGACGGTGAAGGCCCGGCAGGAGGGGTGCGTACGCATCCACTCCACCGCGATGGAGCCGGAGCCGCCGCCGACGTCCCAGAGCAGCTCGCCGGGCGCGGGCGCGAGCGCGCCGAGGGTGGCGGCGCGGATGTGCCGCTTGGTGAGCTGCCCGTCGTGCTCGTACGCCGTGTCGGGGAGCCCCGGGACGGCGCCGAGGCGGAGGGTTTCGGGGCCGCGGCGGCAGTCGACGGCGATGACGTTGAGGGCGTCGCCGGGGTCGGCGTCCCACCCGTCGGCGGCCCCTTCGACGCAGCGCTCGTCCTGCGACCCGAGCCGTTCGAGCACGCGCATCCGGCTGGGCCCGAACCCACGGTCGCGCAGGAGGGCGGCGACGTCGGCGGGGGTGCCGGCGCCGGCGCTGAGCACGAGGAGCCGGCGCCCGTCGTGGAGGGCGGCGGCGATCCGGGCGAGCGGCCGCCCGACGACGGTGACGACCTCGGTCTCCTCGACGGCCCAGCCGAGGCGGGCGCAGGCGTAGGAGAGCGAGGAGGGGTGCGGCAGAACGCGGGGCGGGGCGCCGAGGACCTCGGTGAGGGTGCGCCCGATCCCGTAGAACATGGGATCGCCGCTGGCCAGGACGGCGATGCGGCGCCCGCGGTGGGCTTCGAGGAGTACGGGGACGGCGGGCCGGAGCGGGGTGGGCCAGGCAACTCGTTCCGCGCCGCACGCGTCGGGCAGCAGAGCGAGCTGCCGAGCCCCGCCGATGACGACGTCGGCGGTGCCGAGCGCGTTCCGCGAGGCGGGAGCGAGCCCGCCCCACCCGTCGGCCCCGATCCCGATGACGGTGACGTCGGGGAGGGGGTTGGGGGGGTGGGGGGTCACGGTGTGAGTACCTCGGTGTGAGCGCGCGGGGGACGGAGCCGCACTCTACTGTCCGGGCGACCGCCCCGCCCCTCCCGGGCCCGGCTATCCCCTAGCCACCGCGTGGCTCCGGGGGCGGGGTGCGGCTCGGCAGGGTGCGCCGGGGCTCCGCCCCAGACCCCGGGAGGCCCCTCCCCGCCCACCCCCGCCCCGCACCAAAAACCCCTCGCACCCCCACCCCGCCCCGCCCTACCCTGACCAAGCCCAGCCATCCCACCCCCACCCCCACCCCGCGGGAGCAACACGTGCGCCGACTCTCCGAGACAGCCCAGAGCCCACACCTCACGGCACCCTTCGGAGACCCCCGCACTCATGCGACCGACCCGCACCCTGAACATCGGCATCCTCGCCCACGTAGACGCCGGTAAGACCAGCCTGACCGAGCGCCTGCTCTTCGACACCGGCACGATCGACCGGCTCGGCAGCGTGGACGCCGGCAGTACCCAGACCGACACCAACGCGATCGAGCGGCAGCGCGGCATCACCGTGCACTCCGCCGTCGCGTCGTTCCGCGTGGGCGACACCCAGGTCAACCTCATCGACACCCCGGGCCACAGCGACTTCATCGCCGAGGTGGAGCGCGCCCTGGGCGTACTGGACGGCGCCGTACTGGTCCTGTCCGCGGTGGAAGGCGTACAGGCGCAGACCCGCATCCTGATGCGCACCCTGCGCGAGACCCGCCTCCCGACGCTGATCTTCGTCAACAAGATCGACCGCGCCGGCGCCCGCACGGAGGCACTCCTCGCGGACATCCGCCGCAGGCTGACCCCCGACATCGTCGCCATGACGGCGGTACGAAACGCCGGCACAAAGACAGCGACCACCTCGCCGAAGCCGTACGACACCGAATTCACCACCGCCCTGGGCGAGTTGCTGGCAGACCACGACGACGAGCTCCTCACCCGAGTGGTGGACGGCCCGCCCCCCACCCCCGCCGAACTCGGCAAGGCCCTGGCCGACCAGACCGCGAAGGGGCTCGTACACCCCGTCCACTTCGGCTCGGCAATCGGCGGCCAGGGCATCGAAGCCCTGATCAACGCCATGGTCACCCTGCTCCCCGCACCGGAGCCGAACCCCGCGGCCCCACCCCGGGGCACGGTCTTCGCGGTGGAACGCGACGCGGCGACCGGCCACAGAACGGCGTACCTCCGCCTCTTCGAGGGCGAGGTGACGGTACGTCAGAAGCTGGCCTTCACCACCCCCACCGGATCCCACACCGGCCGCCTGACCTCGCTGAGCGTCGTCGGAGCCGACCCGAGCCCCACTCCCACCCTCACCCCCGGAAACATCGGGAGACTTCGCGGCCTGCCCGACATCCGCGTAGGCGACCACCTGGGCCACCCGGACGAGCGCGGCACCCACTTCGCGACCCCCACCCTCCAGTCCGTCGTACGCCCCCGGGACCCCGGCACCGCAGCGGCCGCCCGGCTCAACGCGGCCCTGAAGGACCTCGCGGAACAGGACCCCCTGATCCGCGCCCGCACCGAACCAGGCGGCGCCACCTCGGTGTTCCTGTACGGGGAGGTGCAGAAGGAGGTCATCGCCGTCACGCTCGCGGACACGTACGGCATTGAGGCGGTCTTCGAGCCGAGCCGTACGGTGCACACCGAACGCCCCACCCATACAGGGAAGTTCACCGAGGAGATGCACCGCGGCCCGGCACCCACCGGGCACTGGGCCACCGTCGGACTCCGCGTCGAACCGGCCCCGTACGGCAGGGGAAACACCTTCCGGTACGAGACCGAGCTCGGCGCACTGCCCCGCGCGTTCCACCAGGCCGTGGAGGAGACGGTGCACGACGCACTGCGTACGGGCCCGCTGGGCTGGGCGGTCACGGACTGCGCGGTCACGCTCGTACGCTCCGGCTTCAACAGCGTCATGAGTACGGCGGGCGACTTCCGCGCGCTGACCAGGATCGTCCTGGAAGGCGCCCTGCGGGACGCCGGAACCACGCTCTACGAGCCGTACCGGGCCTTCGAGTTGGAGATCCCGCCCGCCTCTCTCGCGACCGTGGCCGGACAGCTCACCTCCATGGGCGCGCTCATCGAGGAGAGCGCGGCCGCCGCCGAGGGATGGCTGCTGCGCGGCACGGTGGCGGCCCGCCGGGTCGCGGCGATCGAACGGCGCCTGCCCGGCCTGACCCACGGCGAGGCCGTCTGGTGGTCCCGCCCGGCGAAGGACAGGCCCGCGGCCCGGCCGACGAACCACCGTCCTCCCCGGGCGGACAGGTAGCCGCAGACCTCTTGCGACTTGGTCCAGACCAATGCCAGTCTCTCAAGTACCGCTACCGGAGGGCGACTTGGCGCGCCCGCGATGCGCCACAGCCGCCCCGCCTCCCCACGATCAAGGAGCACTCGCATGTCCGCACGGCGTACCGCAGCGTCCCTGGGTGTCCTCGGGGCGACCTCCCTGACGCTCCTCACCCTCACCCCGACGCCCGCGTCCGCGCACGGAGCCATGTTCAACCCGGTCAGCCGGATCGCCGCCTGTTACGCCGAGGGCCCGGAGCACCCGGTGTCGCAGGTGTGCAAGGACCTCGTCGCGGATTCGGGGACGCAGCCGCTGTACGACTGGAACGAGGTGAACATCGCCAACGCCAACGGCCAGTCCCGCCAGCTCATCCCGGACGGCAAGCTGTGCTCGGCGAACCGGGACAAGTACCGGGCGCTGGACTGGGCCCGTACCGACTGGCCGTCCACCAGCGTCGCGGCGGGGCAGTTCGACTTCAAGTTCCGGGTGACGGCGGCGCATTCGGGCACGATGACGGTGTACATCACCAAGCAGGGCTTCGACCCGACCAAGCCGCTGAAGTGGTCCGACCTGGACGACACCCCCGTAGCCACCTACCAGACCTCCAGAACGGCGACGGACGGCTACTACGACTTCACCGGTACGCTGCCCGCCCGCACCGGCCGCCACATCATCTACAAGGTCTGGCAGCGCGACGACAGCCCGGAGGCGTTCTACAGCTGCTCGGACGTGGTGTACGGCAGCACCGCGAAGGCCGCCGCGGCGCCGTCGGAACAGAGGATCACCGCAGACGCCCCCCACTCCACAGTGACCCACCACGGCCACGGCGGCGACCCCACACCCCCCGCCGCAACCCCGCCGAACCCGTCCGACTCCGTAGCCCCCCAAGCCCTGGCCGCGGTCTCCACCGCAAGCGCCGCAGCAGGCGGCTTCCTCCTCCTGCGCCGCCGCCGCGGCTGAGCCGGTCAACCCACCCGGGCGCCCCACCCGTTGAGCCGTGAGGTTTCCCGAAGGAGAATGTGAGTCAGACCACGCACAGCTCGCAAATTCCGACCAAGTAGGTAAACTTCAGGTCAAGTCAGCGAGCCGGACGGCGTCGCGGTAGTCCCGACCAGGACTGGCACGAACAGCGTCGTCCGGCTCTTTCTGTTGTGCCGCTCCCATCGACCCCGGGCAGCGGCACGGGGAACCGACAGGGGGAGTTGAAGCAATGAGCGTGGCTGAATTCGACACCAGAAAGCTGGACCGGCTGACCTGCCGGGAACGAGAGGTCCTGCGCAACCTCGCCCGGGCCGAACCGAACCGGGCGCTCGCCCGGCGCCTCGGCATCGCCGAGCGCACGATCAAGGCCCACATCACGAGCGTCGTACGCAAACTCGACCTCGACTCCAGACTTGAGGCGACCCTGGTGTCCGTCCAGCATCGCGAAGCCTTGACCCAGGATTCCATTGCCTCTTAGGGCATTGCCCTAAGAGGCAATGGAACAAGTCGATCACAGGCGGCAAGATCGAAGGTGTCGCCCGGGACGCCGGAGCGGCGCACGGGACGGTGCGCAGCGCGGCATCCGCGCCCGGATCATCCATAGCCTCCGGGAAGGAATCCCCACCTCATGAACCGTTCGACCATCCGCCGCGTCATGCCCGCGGCCGCCGTCGGCTCGGCCGTCTTCGGCGCCTTCATGGTCGCCGCCGTCGCCGCGCCGTTCTTCCTCAAGAGCTCGTTCAAGATGAGCAACGACGCGGCCTCGGCCGCCTGGCAGTCGATCATGGCGGGCATGGACATCGCCTCGGCGATCGGCCTGGCCTCCGGCGGTCTGGCCATCGGCGGCGCCCTCATGTGGGCCGCCAAGCAGGCCATCAAGCGCGGTGGCCGCAAGGCATTCGTCGCCTGACGTGCATTCATGTGCCGCCGGGATTCGGACAAGTGGAATCCCGGCGGCCACGGGCCACTCAAGAGTTATTTATTCAGTAAAGCAACAACTGGGCGGGAAACGCAATGAGGACGACGGCCGGCCTCCTCCGTCGGCAATGGCCGAGTCTTTTGTGCGGCGCGGTGCTCTGGTTCACGGCGTTCGGTGTCGGTTGGCTCAACGCCCCGACGGACGCGAGCGCGTTGACCCGGGTCCGGCAGGACGGCGACTGGGACCTCTTCCAGTCGATCCTGCTCAGGAACGTCGGCGTTTCCGGCGCCCTGTTCCTCGGCGTCGTCACGGCCGGTCTGGCCACGGTGCCGGTGGCGCTGGTCACCGGTGCGCTCGCCGGTCACAGCTGGGGCCAGGCGGCCCCGGCCCTCGGCGGCGAAGGAGTGGTCCGGCATCTGCTGCCGCACATGCCGCTGGAGCTGGCGGCCGTGGCGGTCGCCGCCGGCGCGGGTCTGGTGCCGCTGGTGACCTGGGCCCGTTCCGGCCTCGGCCGACCGATCGGGCGTGCCGAGTGGTGGGCCCAGATCGTCGATGCCGCCCGGCTGTGGGCGGTGTCGCTGGCAGGTCTTGTCGTAGCTGCGGGAGTGGAGACATGGTTGAGCACATAGGGCGTACCGCGGGAGTGGCTCAACTCCCGTCGTACGCAAGCGAGTTGCAGCAGGGATCGGCCGCGCCCCCGACGGCGGGCGGGCCGACGGGGCGGCTCCCCACCAGGCGCGCCCACGCGCTCGGCGTCGCGCTGCTGCTGCTCTGCACCGCCGCGTTCTGCATACCCCTGTGGGACGAGATCCGGGCGCGCCTCCAGGTCCGCCTGCCCGACGCGCCGGACGGCGCGGTGGGGATCGGCACGGCCATCGGGTGGAGCACCGCGACCCTGGCCAACCTGGTGACGATCGGCGTGCTCGGCGTGCTCTTCGGGGTGCTCGGCGCGCTGGCCCTGCGGTGGCGCACTCCCGACCCGGCGACGTTCGACTTCACCGGCGTGCGCCGGACATTCACCATCGCCTGGGGCCTGTACGTCCTCGCCAAGCTGGCCGGACAGGGCATCCTGGCCGCCTTCGGGTGGGCCCAACTGGCCACGGCGGTACCGGCGTTGACCAGACCCGACGGCTGGCTTCCGCTGCTCTTCGGCGCGCTGCTGTGGGCCGCCCGGTCCTTCGCGGGAGCCGCCTGGCCGCGCGCGCTGGCCATGGCGGGCGCCCTCACCGCCCTGTACACCGGGACGCTCCTGCTGCTGCCCTCCTGAGCCCCGAAATCCCCGAAGAGAACCGCCCCGACGCACACCGTACGGCCGGAGAACTGTGATTCAGCGTCTTGTCCTCAGCATTCTGGGGAACCGGAAAGTCATCGAACTCGTCCTGCGCTGCTGGGCCGTGATCGCGGACGGCCTGGTGCATCCGGCCGTGCGGATCGCGGGCGGGGTCGCGGCGGTGACGTCCGGCGCCTGTGCCCTCGCGTACTTCGCGCGGTTCAGCACCAGTGTGGACGCGACCAGGCGGGCGGTGGAGGCGTCGGACGCCCTCACCGGGGACCCGGGCAACGTGATGGACATCCTCCACCTGCTCAGCTTCGTCTGGCTGATCAGCGGCATCGTGCTGATCGTGATGGGCCTGATGGTGTCCCTGGCCCGGTCCGGGGGCCTGCTCCTCATCGTCGGCGGCGTGGTCTGGTGGGCTCCCCTCGGCTTCCTCGGCCTGAGACTCCCTGGGGCACCCGGCCTGCACCTGCTCGCGGGGATCTTCGTGGCGCTCGTCATCCCGGCGGCGGTGCTCTGCCCCGCCCAGCGGTACGCCGGTGGGGCCCGGCGGCGCCGGAAGGAGCCCGCGCCGGATGAGGCCTGACCGCACGGGCCCCGCCCGGTGGCCCCACGTGGTCGCCGCGCTGTGCCTGGCCGACACCCGCAGACGCCTGAACCTGACGACGGGCGAAGGTGTTGAGGGACGCCGACGGCGGCGCGCGGCCGTGGTCATCCTGTCCGCCGGTACGGCGGCGGTGCTCGGCGCCCTGATGCTGCTCGGCCGCACTCTGGGCGCGCTCGCCCCGGTCGGCGGCCTCACGCCCGCCGGTCTCGCCTCGCTGACCTGGGCCCCGGCGGCGGTCTGGACGGCCGCCCAACTCCTCGGCGCAGACCCGGCGTCGGCCAGGTCCCTAGTACGTCCGGCGGACGCGAGCGTGCTGCGTACGCTGCCGGTGTCCCGGGGCCAGGTGGTCGCCGCCCGGCTCGTCGTCCCCACGGCCGGGACCGCCCTCGCGCTCCTGGTCGCCCTCGGCGCGGTCGCGCTGCCCTGGCTCGCCGCCACCGGCCGCGGCCGCGACCTGCTGCCGGTCCTCGCCGTCAACGCCTGCGGGACCGTCGCCGTGGCCGGGGCCCTGCGCGTCCTGCTGGTCACCCTGTTCATGGTGCGGGTCACCCGGGTCGCGCAGCTGCCCCGGGCGCTGCTCGCCGGGGTGGCCGGCTGCTGCGCCGGTCTGCTCGCGGCTCCCTTCGCCCGGGCCCTCGGGGCGACTCCGGACGAGGCCGAGGCCACGGTGACCCGCCTGCTCGCGGACGCGCTCGCCGCCGGCCGCCCCGGGCTGTGGACCACCCTGCACACCCCGGCCCGTCTCGGCTGGACCACGGCGGGCTACCTCGCGGTGGCCGTACTCGCGGCTGCCACCGCCGCCCTGCGCGTGCGGACCACCGCCCGGCGCGACGCGGCGAACCCCTCGGCCCCGTACCGGATCCGTCCGCGTGACCCCCGGCGCCCGCGCACGACCCCCCGCAGGCCGACCCCCCTGTCCCTCGTCCTGAAGCTGACCTGGCTGCGGCTGCGGCGCGGCGACCCGGCGGTGGTCGGCGGGCTCGCCCGGCTGCAGCGGCTGAGCATCGCCTGCGGGGCGTTCTGCGCGGGAATCGCGGCGGCCCTCGACCACCCGCTGTGGCAGCTGCCCGCGCCCGCACTCGCCGGTCTGCTCGTGGCGGCGGCGCTGATGACGACGGGTGAGGTGATCCAGAGCTGCGGCATCGAGGCCGACCGGGCCTCCTGGGACCTGCTGCGCCAGTCACCGCTGCCGTCGGGCGCCTGGCCCGCGGCGAAGGCCGTCGCCTGTGCTCTCGCCGTACTCGCCGTGACCGCACCGCTCTTCCTCGGGGTGGCCGCGCTGGGCGGGGTGAGCGGCGCCGAGTGGGGCGTGGCCGTGCTGCTGCTCCCCGTCGTGGCGCTCGCGGCGGGCAGCGCCTCGGTCCTCACCTGGTACGCGGTACCGCGTACCGAGGGCTTCGACGCGGGGCGGGTCTCCCGGCCCCCGACGGCGGACCTGGTGGAGGGCGTGTTCGCAGCGCTCCTCACGCTGCCCGCGACAGCGGGCCTGGCGCTGATCGCGGCACTCACCGACGGCATCGCCGCCGGCCTGCTGGGATGCGCGCTCCTCGGCTTCGTACTGGCCGTGTCCGCGCTCGGTCTGCGCCGCCTGAGCGGCACGGACCTGCCCGGACCACGCCCACCACTCGCCCACCGACCCTCGGGGGAACCTCAGTGATCGAGACATCAGGCCTCTCCGTCCGGCGCGGCGAGACCGAGCTCTTCGGCGGCCTCGACCTGCGCATCGAGGCCGGGGAATCGGTCCGCCTCGCGGGCCCGAACGGCTGCGGCAAGAGCACCCTCCTCGCCGTGTTCGCCGGCCTGTGCTCGCCGTCGGCCGGATCGGCGACCATCGCGGGTCACGCCCCGGGCGCCCGCGCGGTCCGCGCCCTGCGCGGTTTCCTCCAGGAGCCGCCTCCGCTGTACGAACACCTCACCGCGTACGAGCAGTTGGCGCTGGTCGCCCGGCTGTGGGGCGTCCGCAAGAAGGCGCTGCTCGACCGCGCCGAGGCGCTGGACCTCGCGCACTGCAGGGACGTACTCGTCGGGGAACTCTCCCTCGGCCAGCGCAAGAAGCTCGGTTACGTCTGTGCCACCGCGCACGAGCCCCGACTGCTCCTGCTCGACGAGCCGTTCAACGCACTCGACCCGGCCGCCGTCACCGCGGTCACCGACGACCTGCGGCGCCGGGGCCGGGAGGGGCTCACCACCGTCCTGGTGTCCCACCTGGACATCGGTGAGCCCCTGCTCATCGACCGGACCATCGACCTCGGCGCCCTCGCCCCCACGACCGGAGACGGTGAATGATCGACGTACAGCACCTGGTGAAGACGTACGCGGGCCGACGCATCCTGGACGACCTCTCCTTCCATGTCGCTCCGGGCCGGGTGACCGCGTTCCTCGGGCCCAACGGGGCGGGCAAGTCGACCACCCTGCGCATGATCATGGGGCTGGGGCGGCCCGACTCCGGGACCGCGACCGTCCTCGGCGTCCCCTACCGCGAACTCCCCACGCCCTTGCGGTCCGTGGGCGCACTGCTCGACGCCTCGGCCGTCCACCCCGCCCGCAGCCCGCGCGCCCACCTGGGCTGGCTCGCCCGCACCCACCGCATCGCACCGGCCCGGGTGGACGCGGTGCTCGAACTGGTCGGGCTTGCCACCGCCGCGCGCAGACCGGTACGCGGGTTCTCGCTCGGCATGCGGCAGCGGCTCGGCATCGCCGCCGCCTTGCTCGGCGACCCGGAACTGCTGATCCTGGACGAGCCGGTGAACGGCCTCGATCCGGAGGGCATTCGCTGGTTCCGCACGCTGATGCGCGCCCTCGCCGACGAGGGCCGTACGGTGCTCGTCTCCAGCCATCTGATGAACGAGATGGCCCTGGTCGCCGACCACGTCCTGGTCATCGGCCAGGGCCGGGTGCTCAGCGACGGCCCCCTCGGCGACCTCCTGCGCGGCGGAACCCCCGCGGTCAGACTGCGATCCGACCACCTCCACGCCATGGCCGATGTGTTGAGGAGGGCCGGAGGAGAGCTGACCCAGGACAAGAGCCCGAACGGACCCGCCCTCGTGACCGGCCTCTCCGCACGCCGGATCGGCGACCTCGCCGCGCAGCAGGGCTGCGCGATCCATGAACTCACCCCAGTGGAGCCGGAGTTGGCGGACATCTATCTACGACTGACCGACGAGGCGGCCGAGTACCGGGCGAGCGCGCCCCTCACCGTCGAGCGCCGGAGCGAGGTGGCCGGCCGTGCGTGACGCGCTCGCCGCCGAGTGGATCAAACTGCGCTCGCTGCGCTCCACCCCGGCACTGCTGCTCACCGGGCTCCTCGTCACCGTGCTGACGGGCCTGCTGCTCTGTCTGCTGATCGGACCCGAGTTCCGGCGCGCGTCACCGTCCGACCGTACGGGCTTCGACCCCATCGGGCTCTCCTACTCCGGAATGCAGCTGGGCCAGCTCGCCCTCGTGGTCCTGGCCGTCCTGTCGGTGGGGTCGGAGTTCGGCACCGGCATGATCCGCACCTCGCTCGCCGCGGTGCCCGGCCGGGCCCGGTTCCTGACGGCCAAACTCACCCTGCTCGCCGCCGCAGGTCTCACCTGGGGCCTGCTGACCGGCAGCGTGGCCCTGCTCTGCGGCACCCGGGCCCTGGGCGCGGAGCCGTCCGAGCTCCCGCTCGCCGACGTGCTGCGTACGATGCTGGGGGCCGGTCTCTATGGCGCGCTCATCGCCGTCTGCGCGGGGGCGGTCACCTTCATGGTGCGGCGGTCGATCGCCGCGCTCGGCATTCTGCTGCCGCTGCTGTTCCTCGTGTCCAGCCTGCTCGGCGCCTCGTCGCGGCTCGCCTCCTTCGCCCGCCTGCTGCCGGACCGGGCCGGGCTGCGGCTGATGCAGGTCCATCAGGAACCCGGCGACCTGACGCCCGCAGGGGGTGGCGCGGTCCTGCTGCTGTGGACGCTGGCGGCCGCATTCGTGGCGTACGCGCTGTTCTCGCGGCGGGAGGTCTGACGCACCGACCGACTCAGCGCACCCCCTGCAACCGCGGCAGATGCAGATCCCGGAAGATCGCCGTCAGCCGCAGCGTCAGGACGACCCCGGCGGCGGCGACCGTCGTCAGGGTCGGGGTCGCCTCCAGCCAGTGGAGGACCTGGTAGCAGACCGCGCCGGCCAGCGCGGCGGTCGCGTACACCTCCTCGCGGAGCAGCAGCGGCGGGAACTGGCCGCACAGTACGTCGCGTACGACCTCGCCCGTGACGCCGGTCAGTACGGCGAGGATCACCACCGCGGCCGGGGTGACCCCGGCGTCCACCGCGGCGCGGGCGCCCATCACCGTGACCACGGCGAGGCCGACCGCGTCGACCACCATCAGCGAACGCTGCGGAAGTTCCCGGCGCCGCAGGTACAGCATCGTGCCGACGGCGGTGCAGGCGATGACGGTCAGCAGGACCCAGTCGTGCGTCCAGTACAGCGGGTGGCGGTCGAGGATCAGGTCGCGCAGGGTGCCGCCGGACACGGACGCGGCGAAGGCCAGGACCAGGCCGCCGAAGGGGTCCATGTTCGCCCGGTGCGCGGCCAGCACACCACTGGCCGCGAACGCGGCGACACCTATCAGATACAGCACGTGCAGCAGCATGAGGACACCCCCGGGTGGAGAAGCAGGAAGAACGCGTTCAGCGCGGGCGGCGGCGGGCGATCAGCAGGCCGCCCGCGGAGGCCAGGGCGGTGATCGAGACGGCCACGGCGTCGAGCGTCGGATCACCGCGGTCGGCCGCGCGGGGCGCGGGCCGATCGGGGCCGTCCGCCGAGGTCGCACGGACCGGAGCCGCCTGGGCCGGGACGGTGCACACGGCCGGGACGGTCAGGGTTCCCGCCAGTACCGCGGTCACCGCGATACGACGGGTGAAGTCCATCCCTCGATCGTGCCGGGCGGCGCACGCGCCGCGGATCGGCCGTTGGGCCGGGACCCCGGCCCGCATGACCGGCCGAAAGCATGAGCTCGGGGCCGGGCTCAGGACCCTGCCCCGGATCAGACCCGGACCAGGACCCCCATCACGGCCCGGACCAGGACCCGGATCAGGCCCTTCGGGCTACTTTCGCGTCCGCGCAAGTATGTTACTTTCGTATCGACGCAAATAGCTGCACGGCCGTCGTCGCCGTGCACAACCGCACGGCCGTCCCGCTCACCGTCGACGCCGTGCCCGCAGCGAGGGGGTGTTCGGGAATGAGTCCCGACCGAAGTCCTCGCCGCGCCCTGCCCGTCGGCTGATCCGGCCGACCGGCCCCTTTCTCGGAGCTGCGTGCACCCCGTCTCCTTCGCGGGTGCGCCCTGCTCGGCATGCGCTCAAACGCGGCACACACTCATCGGCGCACGCCCATTCCCCCACCCCGCACCCCTGACGACCCCAGGGAGGTTTCGTCATGACCATGCTCACCCCTACCCCCACCCCCGAGAAGCTCGCACCGCCGGGCCGGCGCGGGCGGCGGGAGCGGCGGGCCGCCGAGCTGGAGGCCCGTACCCGCATCGTCGGCGAGCGCCTCGGCGCCATCGCCGCGCAGCCCACCGCCCAGGTACTCAAGGACTACGGCGTCGACCGCGACGGGCTCTGCCAGGCCGAGGTGCTCGACCGCCAGGAGCGGCACGGCCTCAACGTGGTCGCCCAGGAGCGAGCCCCGCGCTGGTACGCGCAGCTGGTCAGGGCGTACGCGAACCCGTTCATCGCCGTACTCGTCCTCCTCGCCGCCGTCATGTACTGGCAGGACCCGGCGGACCCCGGCGTCATCATTCTGTCCGTGATGGTCGCCGTCAGCGGACTGCTGCGCTTCTGGCAGGAGTTCCGCTCCGGGCGGGCCGCCGACGCGCTGAAGAAGCTGGTCACCACGACCACCGCCGTACGGCGCCGGGCCGGTCGCGGGGCGCTGGCCACCACCGTCGAGATCCCGATGGACCAGGTCGTCCCGGGGGACATGGTCAAGCTGGGCGCGGGCGACCTGATCCCGGCGGACCTGCGGCTCGTCACCGCCAAGGATTTGATGGTCAGTCAGGCGGCCCTGTCGGGCGAGTCGCTGCCGGTCGCCAAGGCCGACGCGAGGAGCGGGGAGGACAACAGGTCCCCGTCGGCCGATCCCGTCGACGCGGACAACCTCTGCCTGATGGGTACGTCCGTAACGTCCGGTACGGCAACGGGAGTTGTGGTTGCCACCGGCGCGGACACCTACTTCGGGTCGATGGCGGGCTCGCTCGTCGGGGAGCGCCCGCAGACCAACTTCGACAACGGGGTGCGCAGGGTCAGCTTCCTGCTCATCCGCTTCATGCTGGTGATGGTCCCCGTCGTGTTCGCGATCAACGGGCTCACGAAGGGCGACTGGGACGAGGCGTTCCTGTTCGCCATCGCCGTCGCGGTCGGGCTCACGCCCGAGATGCTGCCGATGGTCGTCTCCGCGAACCTCGCGCGTGGCGCCGTCGCGATGGCGAAGAAGAAGGTCGTCGTCAAGCGGCTCAACGCGATCCAGAACCTGGGCGCGATGGACGTCCTGTGCACCGACAAGACGGGCACGCTCACCGAGGACCGCATCGTCCTGGACCGCTACCTCGACGTGCACGGCGCGGAGGACAACGAGGTTCTGGAGTACGGGTACTTGAACGCCCACTTCCAGACCGGACTGCGCAACCTCATGGACCGGGCGGTCATCGACCGCGTCAACGAGGCCGAGGAGGTTGTCGTCGACGCGCGGTTCTCGATGGTCGACGAGATCCCCTTCGACTTCGCCCGGCGCCGCATGTCCGTCGTCCTCAATCGCAACGGCCTGCTGGGCAAGGCGGGCCGGGCAGAGCACATCCTGATCACCAAGGGCGCGGTGGAGGAGGTGGTCGGCCTCTGTACGCACATGATGGACCGGGGCGAGCGCGTAGAGCTCACCGACCAGCTCCGGTGGCACGTCACCCGCACCGCCGAGGACAACAACCGTCAGGGGCTCAGGGTCCTGGCCGTGGCGACCCGCACGATGCCGACCGCGCGCGACACGTACACCGTCGCGGACGAGTCCGGCCTCACCCTGGTCGGCTTCCTCGCCTTCCTCGACCCGCCGAAGGCGGACGCGGCCGCCGCGCTGCGCGGCCTCGCGGACAACGGCATCGCGGTGAAGGTAGTCACCGGCGACAACGAGCTGGTCGCGGCGCGGGTCTGCGCGGACGTAGGCATCGAGGTCGGCAGGGTCGTGACGGGCCCGGAGGTGGACGGCCTGGAGGACGCCGCACTGCGTCAACTGGCAGCGAGTACCACGGTGTTCGCGAAGATCAACCCGGTCCAGAAGGCCCGTATCGTACGGGCGCTGCAGGCCGAGGGGCACACGGTCGGCTTCCTCGGGGACGGCATCAACGACGCGGCGGCGCTGCGGGACGCGGACGTCGGCATCTCCGTCGACACAGCGGTCGACATCGCCAAGGAGTCGGCCGACATCATCCTCCTTGAGAAGGACCTCACGGTTCTTGAGCAGGGTGTGGTGCAGGGCCGCACCACCTTCGGCAACACCATCAAGTACATCAAGATGACGGCGTCCTCGAACTTCGGCAACGTCTTCTCGGTGCTGGTCGCCTCGGCCTTCATCCCCTTCCAGCCGATGCTGGCGATCATGCTCCTGGTCCAGAACCTGGTGTACGACATCGCCCAGCTGGCCACTCCGTGGGACCGCATGGACGAGGAGTACCTGCGCAAGCCGCGCAACTGGGACGCGAAGGGGATCGGGCGATTCATGGTGACGATCGGGCCCATCAGCTCGATCTTCGACATCGCGATGTTCGCGATCATGTGGAATGTCTTCGGCGCGAATTCCGAATCCAACCAGGCGCTGTTCCAGTCGGGTTGGTTCATCGAGGGCCTGCTGTCGCAGACGCTGATCGTCCACATGATCCGTACGCGCAAGATCCCCTTCATCCAGTCCCGGGCGACGTGGCCGGTGATGGTGATGACGATCCTGGCGGTGGCGACGGGCCTGTACCTCCCCTTCTCGCCGCTGGCCGCGACGCTCGGCTTCGTGCCGGTGCCGATGTCGTACTTCCCCTGGCTGGTGGGGGTGCTGCTTGCGTACTGCACGCTGACACAGGTGGTGAAGGGGTGGTACGCGCGGCGGTTCGGGTGGCTGTAGGAGCCCCCGTTTCCCAGGTGGGGCTGTGGCCCGAACCCCGGACGGCCATCGGTACGGGTCCGGCGCTGGGCGGGTTCATCGCTTCGCCGGCTCGTCCTTGCGCGCGGACTGGAGCCGGTAGGGCACGTCGATCACGGTCACCCCGGGCATGAAGAGCAGCCGGGCTTTGAGCCGCAGCGCGCTCTGGTTGTGCAGCGGCTGCTCCCACCAGTGGCTCACGATGTACTCGGGGATGACCACGGACACCATCGCACTCGGGTCCGAGTCCGCCGTCTCCTTCACATGGGCGAGGACCGGGGCGACGACTTCCCGGTACGGCGAGTTGATGATCGTCAGCGGTACGTCCAGGTCGTGCGTGTCCCACTGCTGGCGCAGCCGGTCCGCGTCCTCGTCGGCGGCTGCCGTGAGCGCGGTCAGGGTGTCGGGCCGCAGCGCCTGGGCGAAGCCGATCGCCTTCAGGGTGGGCGCGTGCACGGCGGAGACCAGCACGAACGCATGGTGGCGGGAGGGCCTGCGGGGCCTGGCGTCCGGCGCGACGGCGACCTCCTTGGCCACCTGGTCGTAGTGGCGCCGTACGCCCTTCATGCCGACGAACAGGAGCGGCATCGCGATGATCACCAGCCAGGCGCCGTGCGTGAACTTGGTGATCAGGACGATGACGAGGACGATCGCCGTCATGGTCGCGCCGACCGAGTTGATGGCGAGCGAGCGGTGGATGTGCCGCCGGTTCTCCTGCCCGGCCGGGGTGGCGAGCTCCTTGCGCCAGTGCTTGACCATGCCGGCCTGCGACAGCGTGAACGAGACGAAGACGCCGATGATGTACAGCTGGATCAGCCGCGACAGCTCCGCGTCGAACGCCACGATCAGCGCGATCGCGGCGAGCGCGAGCAGCACGACACCGTTGGAGTAGACGAGCCGGTCGCCCCGGTTGTAGAGCTGGCGCGGCGCGTACCGGTCCTTGGCCAGGATCGAGGCGAGCATCGGGAACCCGTTGAACGCGGTGTTCGCGGCGAGGATCAGCACGCCCGCGGTGAAGGCCTGCACCAGGTAGAACATGATGTCCACGTGCCCGAACGTGGCCCGCGCGATCTGCGCGAGCGCGGTGGACATGGCGGTCCCGGCGGGCAGCCCCAACTCCGTTGGATCGGCGGCCACATGGACCTTGTAGACCATGGCGAGCGCGGTGATCCCGGCGAACATCGTGACCGACAACAGGCCCATCGCAGCAAGGGTGTTGGCGGCATTGCGGCTCTTCGGCTTCTGGAACGCGGGTACGCCGTTGCTGATCGCCTCCACACCCGTCAGAGCCGTACACCCGGAGGCGAAGGCACGCATGGCGAGCAGCACGACGGCGATCCCGGCGTACGTCCCGGCCGCCTGGATGGGCAGCGCGGCGGACTCGGCGCGGATCGTGGCGCCGGTGGCGAGCCGCACCGCGGCGAACGCGAACATCACGTAGATCACGAACACGAAGCCGTACGTGGGGATGGCGAAGACCCGCCCGGACTCGCGCACCCCCCGCAGGTTCATGACGGTCAGGATCACCACGAACGTGACGGACAGCGCGACTTGGTGCTCGGCGAGCGACGGAATGGCCGACGTAATGGCAGCAACGCCGGACACGACGGAAACCGCGACCGTCAGTACGTAGTCGACGAGCAGCGCGCTGGCCGCGGTGAGCGCGGCGGTGGGCCCGAGGTTCTCGGCACTGACGACGTACGCGCCGCCACCCCCCGGATAGGCGTAACAGGTCTGCCGGTACGAAGCCACCACAACCACCAGCAGGAAGATGATGGCCGCCGCCGCGTACCAGGTGAGGTGCAGCAGGGTGACTCCGCCGAGCGCGAGGATCAGCAGGATCTCCTCGGTGGCGTACGCGACCGAGGAGAGCGGGTCGCTGCAGAAGATCGGCAGCGCGAGCCGCTTGGGCAGCAGCGTCTCACCCAGCCGACTGGTGTCCAGCGGCCGTCCGACCAGCATCCGCTTCGCGGAACTCGAAACTCCCATAACTGAGGAAAGTAGCCGCAATGCCGCATATCTAATGGTTTGCCGCACCGGCTGGGGCCGTACGGGTGATTTCACGTTCTGTGCACACGAGGTGACCGTACGCAGCTACCCTCGATGGGCAGTACGCCCGACCCATCCAACACCGGTGTGGCACAAGGGAGTTGCCCATGCGACCCAAGGACCTCAACCCGTGGGACTCACCCCGCGCCTTCTACGGCACCGAACTGCGCCGCAAACGCGAGGAGGCGGGCCTCTCCCAGGAGGAGCTGGGTGCGCTGGTCTTCTGCTCGGGCACGTACATCGGCCTGATGGAGTCGGCGACCCGCCGCCCGACGAAGGAAATGGCCAAGCTGCTGGACGCTGCGCTGCATACGGACGGCATCCTGACCCGCATGTGCGAGGCGATGGAGCAGGCTTCGCAGCATGCGGAGTATTTCCGCTTGGCGGCGGAGCTTGAGGCGATGGCTTCCGCGATCTGCGAGTACGCGCCGATGATCGTGCCTGGGTTGCTTCAGACGCCGGCATACACACGTGCCCTGACCCGTGCGGGCCGCCCCTTCGCCTCCGATGAGGATGTCGAGCGCAACGTCTCGACCCGCAGGGAACGGGCCAAGCTTCTCGATGGGCCAACTCCGCCTGAGCTGTGGTGCATTCTGCATGAGGCAGTGCTGCGGATCCCCGTGGGTGGCGCCGAGGTGATGCACGAACAATTGGCTCACATCTGCAAGTTGGTAGAAAGCGGCGCCGCAGTCGTGCAAGTGCTGCCGTTCAATGCAGGGCCACTCCCGCTCATGCACGCATCGGTCAAGGTGATGACGTTCACCGACGCTCCGCCTGTCATCTACCTTGAAGCCGCCCATTCCGGCCAACTGCTGGACACCCCAGCCCTGGCGGCGAGTTACATCAAAGCCTACGATCTCGCCAGGGCCGTCGCGTTGTCGCCGACGGCGTCCCTGGCCATGATCCAGGCGGCGATGGAGGACTTGGCACCATGAACATAACGCGTTCCCTGGCCGCTGCCCGCTGGAAGAAGTCCTCGTACAGCAACGAGGAGGGCGGCAACTGCGTCGAAGTGGCGGAGGGCGCGTGGCGCAGGTCGTCCTACAGCAATGCGGACGGCGGTAACTGCGTCGAGGTCGCCGACGGCGCGTGGCGGAAGTCCTCACGCAGCAACGCTGAGGGCGGAAGCTGCCTTGAGGTGGCCGACGGAGCCTGGCGTAAGTCGTCGCACAGCAACGACGAGGGCGGCGACTGCCTCGAAGTGGCTGACGGCTTCGGGACGGTCGTCCCAGTCCGGGACAGCAAGGACCCAAACGGTCCGGTACTCGTGGTGGGTGTCACCGCGTGGGCCCGCTTCGTGGGGGACGTCAAGGCGTCCTGAGCGGGGCGGCTGCATAGGATCGGCGCCATGGCGATACCGCAACTGCCGTCCGTGCCACCGGAGTTCTGCCCGCTGTGCGAGGGGAAGCTTGAGCCCGTGACGCTGCAAATCGGCGGCGGCACCCTCTCGGCCAAGTTCTTCCAGCAGGACAAGATGTTCGCCAGCAGGAGCTATCTGACGGGCGTGGCCTGCGTCGACTGCGGACATGTCCTGGCCTTCCTGGAGAACCGGGGAATCCTGGCGCCGGGGAAGTAGCGGGGTCAGACGGTCTTGGCCTGGGCGGCCTGGGCGTGCTTGAGGGTGCGCAGGATCAGCCACTGGTCGCCCCAGGCCATCGCGGTGCCGATGACCGCCATGACGATGCCGAGCGTGAGCTGACCGGCCGCCGCGCCCAGCGCGAGACCGGCCACCCCCAGCCCGTACCGGATGACGAACCGGACCACCAGCAGACCGAGCGCCAGGAACCGGGTCCGCTTGTTCTTCCACAGCGCCTTCATGTACCGAATCCGGGCCCGCAGGACCGTGAACGCAAGCACGATCTGCACGATGGCCACGACCGGGATCAGTGCGTACAGGATCGGGTAGGCACGGGCGATGTCGAAGATCCCGGCGAAGAGCCCGACCAGCGGGAAGTACCAGTTCGGCAGCCCCTTGAGGACAGCACCCTCGCCCTGGACCGGCGCCTCGCCCTCGGCGTTGACCTGAACCGGCATCTCCATCGCAACCGTGGCGCTCATGGCGTTCCCCTCACCCTTTTCCACCGACCGCCGGCCCCTTGCCGACACCACTGATGCTCCCGTTTGGAGCAGGGCCGGCGGCAGAGCGAAGAATCCCGAGTGCGGCAGGACAAATGTCCCGGGAGCCGACGACGGCCCCGAACGGCCGGTGGCGCGGGAAGGAGTCGAGGACCTCTTCACGCCGACGGAAGCCTGAGGCGGCTCACCCATATGCCGCAAACCGGGAGTTATTAACGCTATGAAATGCCAATCAGTGTGTACGTTCAGTGCGGTAAGCGGATCGGAGGGATCCGCCCTCTCCGGGCCCGAGCGCCTCGTCCGACGGGCACTCCTGAGGCAGCCCCGGCCGCACCCCAGCGGCCCGGACTGAGTCCGCGTACCTGGTGGGTGAGGGGAGTTGGGTGTCCGTGGCGGATGTCGAGTCGACCGGTGGTAGGTGCCTGGGGGGCCGTGCGGCCGAATTCTGGTTTGTCCTGGGGGCGGGCCTCCAAGGGCGGGAACTGACGGGTCGTATCGCGGAGGCGTTCTCCTCGGAGTTCGGTGACCGCTGTGCCGTGGTGTGCAGCAAGGATCTCCTCATGGCTGTGCGGGGCGGCCGGCCGGCGCTGTTCGACCTGGACGGGTGCGAACTGGCCGCGCCGAAGCTCGCGTACGCACGGGTGTGGACTCCCGCGGCGCGCACGGACCGCGAGATCACCCTGCTGCGGCACCTGGAGGCGATGGGGACCGTTCTGCTGAACCCGGTCGATGCGGTGCTGGCGTGTCTGAACAAGTTCTGGCACCTGCAACAGCTCGCGCTGGCGGGCCTTCCGGTGCCCGACACCTGGACGTACGCCGATGCGCCGCTGGCGGAGGCGATCCACGCGGGGGCACCGCAGCCGTGCGTCGTGAAGGCCGTGCGCGGCCACCGCGGCGAGCAGGTGTTCCTGGCTCCCCACCAAGCGATGCTCCAAGGCATCCAGGGCAGTCTCAGCCAGGACAGTCCGTACCTGTTCCAGGAGTACCTGGAGTACTCGTACGGGCGTGACCTGCGCGTGATCGTGGTCGAGGGCCGTGCGGTGGCGGCACAGGTCCGTACCGCGCCGGACGGGGAGTTCCGGTCCAACTTGGCGCTGGGCGGGACCGCGCGGGTGTGCACGGGCCACTACCCGGAGGGCGAGGCGCTTGCCGTGCGGGCCGCGGAGGCGCTGGGCCTGGGCGTGGCGGGGGTCGATCTGCTCTTCGCGCCGGGCGGCGGGTTCACCCTGTGCGAGGTCAATGCGAATGTCGGCTGGCGCGCCGCGATGCCGGGCGTCACCCCGGCCGTCGTGGCGGCCTGCCGGACCCGTCTGCGCGCGGCAGCCCAGAAGGTGCCTGCCGTCTGGTGAACACCGACTCCTCGCCGGCCAGGAGATGGACCCTGCCCCTGCCGCCCCGTCCGTCGCGGCGCTGGCCCCTGCTGAAGAGCCCCAACTTCCGGCTCTTCGCCCTCGGCCAGACCGCCTCCAACACCGGAACGTGGATGCAGAAGGTGGCTCAGGACTGGCTGGCCCTGGAGTTGTCGCACGGTGACGGGACCGTCCTCGGCATCACCACGGCCCTGCAGTTCCTGCCGCTGCTGTTCCTGGGCCCGTACGGCGGCGTCCTCGTGGACCGGTATGCGCGGCGGCGGACCTTGATGGCCACCCAGGCGGTGATGGGCGTGATCGCGCTGGCTCCCGCTGCCCTGGTGGTGACGGGCACGGTGGGCCTGGGCGCCCTTTACGTCCTGGCCCTGACGTTCGGGCTGACCATGGTCGTCGAGAAGCCGGCCCTTCAGGCCTTCATCGCGGAATCCGTCGGCCCCGGCCAGCTGGTCAGTGCCCTGGCCTTCAACAGCGTGGTCCTCAACCTCGCCCGCATGGCGGGCCCGGCGCTGGCCGGCCCCCTCATCGTGGTGTTCGGCCCGGCACCCGCCTTCGTGGCCAACGCCCTGTCCTACCTGGCAGTGATCGTCTGCCTGCTCCGCATGGACCCCCATTCCCTGAACCCGGCCCCGCCCACCACACGCGCGGCCGGCCAGGTGCGGGCGGGGCTGCGCTACGTCAGCGATCACCCCGACCTCGCGCGGACGCTGGCGCTCGTCGCGGTCGTCGCCGCGTTCGGCATGAACTTCCAGATCACCACCGCCCTCATGGCCACGCACGTCTACCGGGCGCCGGCCGCCACCTTCGGACTCGGCAACGCGGCACTCGCCGCCGGATCCGTACTCGGCTCCCTGCTCGCGGTCCGCTATCAGCGGCCCAGCGGCGGCCACATGGCGGCCGCGGCAACCGTCTTCGGCGTCCTGGAGGCAGCGAGCAGCCTGATGCCCGGTCACCTCGCCTTCCTGCTGATGCTCATTCCTACGGGCACGGCGCTGCTCGTGTTCCTGACGGCGGCCAAGGCCCGGCTCCAGCTCGGCGTCGACGACGACATACGGGGGCGGGTGATGGGCCTGTACATGCTGGCCTCCCTCGGCACGACGCCCCTGGTCGCCCCGTGCATCGGATGGCTGGCCCAGGCCGCGGGCCCCCGGGCCGCGCTGGTCCTGGGCGGAGCGGTGTCCGCGGCGGCGGCGGTCACGGTCGGCCTGCTCCCCCGGAGGCCGTCGGCCCTGACGAGCGGCCGCCCTGCCGTCACGGCACCGGCCTCGGCGGCCGCGCGGTGACGATGCCTCTGCGGATTCGGGCCCTGACCATGCCGGAGCCCCCGCTCCTCCTTCCCTATGTTGTCTGCAGGACCGGGCGAGCCCTTCGTATGGTTCTCCCACCCAGGGGCGTCGGGCGTGGCTTTCAACCTTCTGCCGCTAGTGGCAACCACCGATTGGCCACCCGACGCCCCACGACGACTCGGCTGCCAATTAGGAATTGCGAATGATCGCTCCGTAGGGAATCGACAGCGAGGTCGTCCGTCGGGAGGCACCAGCACCACACCGCACGGAGGCACCACATGGCCGCGATCTGGGCCGGCATCGACGCAGGCAAGACCCACCACCACTGCGTCGCGATCGACGAGAGCGGCCACCGGCTGCTGTCCCGGCGAGTCGCCAACGACGAGCCCGAACTGCTCGAACTCCTCACCGACGTCCTGGCCCTGGGCGACGAGGCGACCTGGGGAATCGACCTGGCCGACGGTGGAGCCGCCCTGGCCATCGTGATCCTCCTCAACCACGACCAGCCGGTCCACTACATCTCCGGACGCGCCATCCACCGCGCCTCCGAGGGCTACCGCGGCGAAGGAAAGACCGACGCCAAGGACGCCGCCGTCATCGCCGACCAGGTCCGCATCCGCCGCGACCTGCACCCCTTACACACCGGCGACGAGACGGTCACCGACCTCAAGATCCTCACCGGCCGGCGCATAGACCTCGTCGCCGACCGCACCCGCACCGTCAACCGGCTCCGGGCCCAGCTGACTGGGATCTTCCCCGGCCTGGAACGGGTCCTGGACCTCACCAACAAGGGTCCGCTGACCTTGCTGACCGGCTACCAGACCCCCGCGGCCATCCGCCGGCTCGGTGCCAAGCGCCTGGAAACGTGGCTGCGCAACCGCAAGGTTCTCCGAGCCGATCAGCTCGCCGAGACCGCGGTCGAAGCGGCCGAGCGCCAGCACACCAGCCTGCCCGGGGAGAAGCTGACCGCCCAGATGGTGCACACGCTCGCGAAGGAGGTGATGCTCCTCAACGAGCAGGTCGCCGAGTTCGACAAGCTCATCGAGGCCCGGTTTCGCGACCACCAGCACTTCGAGGTGATCACCAGCATGCCCGGTCTGGGCATCATCCTCGGTGCCGAGTTCCTGGCCGCTACCGGCGGCGACATGGCCGCCTTCGGGACCCCTGACCGCCTCGCCGCCTTCGGCGGCGTCGCCCCGGTCCCGCGCGACTCCGGAAAGATCAGCGGGAACCTGCGGCGCCCGCAGCGATACAACCGACGGCTCCAGCGCGTGCTCTACACCTCCGCGCTGTTCAGCATCCGACGGTCAGAGGAATCCCGCCGGTTCTACGACCGCAAACGCGCCGAGGGTAAGCGTCACACCCAGGCCGTCCTTGCCCTCGCTCGTCGCCGCGTCAACGTCCTCTGGGCCCTTCTCCGCGACGGACGGTGCTACGAGCTCACACCGCCGACCGCCTCTGCGGCTTGACAGACGGCATTAGGAATCGGTGAGCGCCCCTTCCTCACGCTAAGTGAGGCTCAGGCGTTCCGCCACGCGAGTGAACGCGGGCCCCGCGAGGGGCCGTACGCGCCCGTCGTGCCGGGCCCGGGCCCAGCAGCACCGTCCCTATTCGTCCCAGGCACGGCTGGGACGAATCCCGCCGCCACTCCCCGGACACAGTTGCTGACACAGGGTCACTTATTCGGGGACCCCGCACCTTGGAGAGACACACATGAACCGAAGCACCGTGCGCAGCGGCGTCGTCGCCGTCGCCGCCCTGCTCGCCCTGTTCCCGGCCACCGCGATGGCCGCGACCCCCACGGCCCCGCCCGCCGCTCCGGCGAAGGCGACCGCCGCCACCGCCTACTACCACTACAAGACCCACGCCCGCGGTGTGGTGGTCACCGGATACGGCCACCGGCTGCACATCCGCTCCGGCGCCGGCACCTCCTACCGGACCACCGGCACCCTCCGCTCGGGTCACAAGCTGTACCTGACCTGCAAGAAGAACGGCACCTCGGTGCACGGCAACCGTGTCTGGTACCGCCTGGCCGGACACCACGGCCGTTACGTCTCCGCCCACTACGTACGGGTCCCGGCCGGGACCTCCCTGCCGTGGTGCTGAGCACCGGGATCTGACGGTCGGGCCCCGACCATCGGGGACTTGCGGTCAGGGCCCGATCCGCGACATCGCCCGTTCGCGCGGGGGGCCGGAGCTTGATTCCGGCCCCTCTGGGGTACAGATGCCCCCGGAACAGGATGTTGTGGACTTTTGGGAGGCACCACGTGGCCCAGTGGCGACAGCTGCCCGAGTCGACCCGACCCGAACTCCGGCTCCTCGTCGATGAGTTGCGGCACCTCAAACAGACCTCGGGCCTGAGCCTGGCCGGTCTGGCCACCCGCACCGCGTACAGCAAATCCGCCTGGCACCGCTATCTCAACGGCGACAACCTCCCGCCGCGCGACGCGGTCGACGCCTTCGGTGCCCTCGGCGGCGCCGAGCACCACGCGCGCCTCCTCGATCTCTGGGACCGCGCGGTACGACCGCCCGGGCCCACGGCCCCGCCGCAACCGGAGCCGGAGCTGCCCGAGGAGCCGTCCGCCCGCCGCCCCCACCGCCGTACGATCACCGTCGCCGCCGCGCTCGCGCTGGTCACCAGCGCCGCCTGGGCCGCCCTGCCGCACCCGCACGAGGCGGACCCGGGCGCCCCCGCGCCGGCCGCCTGCCAGGGTGCGAGCTGTCAGGGCGACGCCCCGTCCGCCTCCCCCTGCCGCACCGACGCCCGCACCCAGAGCGCCCTGACGACGGCCTCGTACGCGGTGAAGCTCCGCTACAGCCCGTCCTGCGACACCATCTGGTCCGAGGTACGCAACAGCTCGACCGGCGCGGACACCGAGAGCCCGATGCTGGTGGCCCCCGACCCGCAGCAGGCCGAGGCGTGCGCGGAGGTCGACCACAACATGCTGTGCACGGGCGGCACCGCACCGGCGGGGCGCTAGCGGGCGACCGGCCCGTGGTGTCAGCGGCCGGCGCCCTCGATGCCGGCGGCCACCCGCGCGAGGCGGGCCAGGTCGTCCGGAGTGAGCGCGAGGTCGGCCGCCGCGGCGTTCTGTTCCAGGTAACCGACGCGCTTGGTACCGGGAATCGGGACGAGGTCCGGGCCCTGGGCGTGGACCCAGGCCAGGGCCACCTGACCGGGAAGCACGTCGTGTTCGGCGGCGATGGTCCTGATGACGTCGACGGCCCGCTGGTTGGCGTCGAGGTTGTCCTGGGTGAAGCGCGGCATGGTGCGCCGCATGTCGGTGGCGTCGAAGGCGTCGCGGGAGGTGACCGCGCCGGTCAGGAAGCCGCGGCCGAGCGGCGAGAACGGGACGATGCCGATGCCCAGGCGCCGGGCGGCGGGCAGGACCGACTCCTCCAGCTTCCGGGACCACAGGGAGTACTCGCTCTGGACGGCCGTGACGGGGTGGACCGCGTGGGCGCGCTCCAGCTCGTCGGCGGGGAGTTCGGAGACGCCGACGTGGCGGATCTTGCCCGCCTTCACCAGGTCCGCCATCGCCCCGATGGAGTCCTCGATGGGGGTCTTCGGGTCCACCCGGTGCAGGTAGTAGAGGTCGATGTGGTCGACGCCGAGGCGCTGGAGGGATTCGTCGCAGCAGCGGCGGACGTAGTCCGGATCGGCCCGGAGGATCATTCCGGCACCGGGCCGCACGTCGTGGATGCCGCACTTGGTGGCCAGGACCACCTCGTCGCGGCGGCCCCGCAGGGCGTGCCCCACCAGCTTCTCGTTGGCCCCGACACCGTACAGACCGGTCGCCCCGTACACGTTGGCGGTGTCGATCAGCGTCACGCCGAGGTCGAGGGCGCGGTGGATCGTCCTGATCGACTCGGTGTCGTTGCCGACTCCGTACGACTGGCTCATGCCCATGCAGCCGAGGCCCTGTGCGGAGACCCGCAGTCCTTGGCTGCCGAGAGCGACCTGGCGCATCAATGCGTCCCTTCGTCGTGGGGGTGATCCCCGTAGTGGTGGAACCAGTGGGTCAGACGCCCCACCGCGTGGCCGCCGGTCAGCAGGTACAGCGCGTGCGCCAGGCCGGTGCGGCGGCCGTGCCGCAGCCACAGGAAGTGGTGGTGCGGACGGCTGTCGTGCGGGTTGGGCAGCAGGAGGACCAGGAGCAGCGAGACCAGCGTGAGGGCCGCCATCACGAACAGGGCCGCCTGGTAGGCGACGCGGTAGCGGTCGGTGTCCGCGCCCGGTCCCGGGTGCGCCCCGAGCACCGAGAAGACCGTGCCGATGCCCGCCACGCCGAGCGCCTGACCGACCTGGAACGCGGTCGTCAGGGCGCCGGAGGCGGAGCCCTTGTCCTCGGGGCGGATGCCGGTCAGGACGACCCCGATGAGGGGGGACATGGTCAGCCCCTGCGCGGCGCCCACCAGCAGGAGGGGCAGGGCAAGGCTCCAGGCCGACAGGTGCCGGCCCGAGAAGTGGACCGTGAGCCAGGCCGAGAGCAGGCCCCCGAGGAGCAGGACGTGACCGAGGGTCAGGACCGCGCGGCCGAGCCGGGGCACCAGGCGGGGCACGAGCAGCGAGGAGGCGAAGAAGGCGACGCCGACCGGGGCGAAGGCGAGCCCCGCCTGCAGCGCGTCGAGCCCCAGACCGACCTGGAAGGTCAGCGAGGTGTACACGGCCAGGCCGACGATGGTGATGAAGTACAGCACCCCGATCGCGATGCCCACGCCGAACGCCCGCTGGCGGAAGAGGGCGGGGCGCAGCAGCGGGGTGCGGTCCGCCCGGACCAGGTACCGCTCGTAGCGCAGGAAGAGGGCGAGCACCGGGACCGCCGCCACCAGCATCACCCAGGTCCACCAGGCCCAGCCCGCCCCGGGGCCGATCAGGAGCGGCAGGACGAGCAGCAGGAGCGCCGTGCCGAGCAGACCCGTGCCGGCCAGGTCGATGTGTGCCCGGCCGGCGGGCCGGTCGGGGGCCATCGCCCGGCGGCCGGTGAGCAGCGCGGCGGTGCCGATGGGCACCAGGACCAGGAACGCCGGGCGCCAGGCGAGGCCGCCCAGGTCGAGCTGGATCAGCGCGCCGCCGATGAGCTGGCCGACCACGATGGCCACGCCGATGGTGGCGCCGAACAGGCCGAGGGCGAAGTTGCGTTCCGTGCCCTCGAAGGTGTCCTGGATGATCGACAGGATCTGGGGGTAGATCAGCGCGGCTCCGAAGCCCTGGACGAGCCGGGCCCCGATCAGCACGGCGGCGTTCGGCGCGAGCCCGCTGACCAGGACGGCGGCGGTGAACAGGGCGAGCCCGCCGAGCAGCACCCGGCGGCGCCCCAGCACGTCGCCGAGCCGGCCGCCGGTGATCAGGAACACCGCGTACACCATGCCGTACCCGGCGACCACGAACTGCACGGTGCCGAAGCCGATGTGGAGGGTCTGCTGGAGCGAGGGCATCGCGAGGTTGGCGATGGAGACCCCGCCGACGACCAGGAAGGTGCAGATCAAACCCACCCCGAGGACGACCCAGCGGGCGCGGTCGGCGGGCGCGGTGACGGCCGCGGGAGGGGCGGTGGCCGTCAGGTCCAGGGCGGCGTCCGCCGCCGCTCGCGCGGGCCCCGGGGCGGAGAGCGTCATGCCCCGGCCAGCGCGAGGACGGTCGCCAGTGCGGTGTCGGTGGCCGACGCCGGGTTCTGACCGGTGACCAGGCGTCCGTCGGTCACCGCGTGCGCGGTAAACGGGGCCGCGGCCTCGTGCTTGCCGCCCAGCTCCTCCAGCTCGGTCTGGAGCGAGAACGGCACCACGTCGGTGAGACCGACCGCGGCCTCCTCGGCGTTGCTGAACGCGGTCAGCCGCTTGCCCTCGACCAGCGGGCGGCCGTCCGAGAGGCGTACGTCGACCAGGGCCGCCGGGCCGTGGCAGAGCGCGGCGACCACGCCGCCCGCCTCGTAGACGTCCCGGGCGTGCGCGGCCAGCGCCGCGTTCCCCCGGAAGTCCCACATGGTGCCGTGGCCGCCGGCGAAGAAGATCGCGTCGTAGGCGGCCGGGTCGATGTCCTCGGGACGCAGCGTCGCGGACAGCTTGGCGCTCATCTCCGGATCGTCGAGGAACGCCTTCTGGATCTCGTCGCTCAGGTCGACGCCGGACGCCGGAGGGGTGCCGCCCCGCACCGAGGCGAGGTCGACGCGGTACCCGGCGTCGGTGAACACCCGCCAGGGGTGGGCGACTTCGGGAAGGTAGTAACCGGTGGCCCGGCCGGTGTCGCCCAGCTCGGCGTGGCTGGTCAGAACGACGAGGAGCGTCTTGGTGCGGGACATGCTGTCTCCTGCTGCGGGCTCAGGCCTGGGCGGCGGCGAGGTTGCGGAAGCGCGGGCCGTAGAAGACCGGCTTGTTCAGGTCGGTGTAGGTGTTGAGGTAGCCGAACTCGGCCGGGTACAGGCGCGGCAGGTCGTCGATGACCGACGGGGGGATCTGGCGGCGCATGAAGGTGAAGCAGGAGAACACCCGGAACTTCACCATGTGGTGGACGGCGTCGCCGAAGGTGGGCCACTGGGTGGCCGCGGAGCCGTTCCACAGCTCGTCGAGGTGCACCATCATCCCGGTGTACGTCTGGTCGAACTGGAGCAGCTCCTCCTCGGCTTCGGCCCCGTCCGGGTCGGCGGCGATGATCTTGGCGTAACCGTCGGCGGGCACGGCGAGCGTGTTGACCACAGCCGGCCAGTCGATCCGGCTGCCCTGGAAGTGGACGGCCTCGGTCTCGGTGGTCAGCTCCAGCGGCTGGTCGGGCTGGCGGTACTCGCGGCCGTACCAGAGCTCGGCGAACTTCCCGTAGTGGGACTCCTCGTGCTGGAAGGAGGCACCCGCCTGGATGGTGCCGCCGGTCGCGCCCTCGCCCTGCTCCAGGATCTCGGTGATGCCCTCCAGGAGCTGATCGACGGGGTCGACGCCGGGGGTCGACGCGATGGTCTTGAAGCCGATGTTGTCGCCGACCTGGTTGGCGATGCCGCCGCCCTTGACCGCGGCACGCAGCTCCTCGGCGTTGTCGACGATCGCGTCCTTGATCTCCGAGTAGAGCTTGCCGATGGTCGGGAAGCTCTCGTGGCTGTACTCCTCGGGCAGCAGGAACAGCGGCGACTCCAGGCGCATGAAGTTGCGCAGCTGCGGCTTGGAGAGCGAGGTGAGGCCGATGTACAGGTCGGGCTCGACACCGCCGGGCAGGCCGCGCCGGGGGAACGCCGGGTCGAGGTCCTTGATCCGGGGACGGCCGCCGATCGCGGCGAGCATGTTGCCCGCGATCGCCATGTGGACCATCTCCTCCATCAGCACGCTGCGGATGGTGTTGTAGCTGGTGTAGTTCTGCACTTCGAGCGAGAGCATGGCCGAGGTGTAGATCGGCAGCGTGGAGTGCTCCAGCTCGATCGCGGTCTGGAGCGCGGAGCGGATCCAGGCGACGTTGCGGACCGGGGCCTTGACGGTCTCGTCCTGGGCGGTGGTCATCGCGGTGTTCCTTTCGTTGGCGTTACGGTCATGCATCGGCGGGTCCGCCCTGGCGGCATCAACGGCCTTGCGGCAACGATCAGTTGGCGGCTTCCTGGCGCCGGGCCCGGGTGAGTAGGGCGAGCACCGCGAGGAGCGCCGCGGCCGCGAACAGTGCGACGCCGAGGCCGATCTGGTGCATCGAGGCCAGGGTGCCGAGCACGGCGACGCCGAGCGCGGAACCGGCCTGCCGGGAGGCGTTGAGGGCGCCCTGCGCGGTGGCGGCGTACTCGGCGGGCGCGGTCATCGCCATGTCGGCCGTGGAGGCGGGGATCGCGGTGGTGGAGCCGAGCGCCAGCATCAGCTGGGCGGCGACCAGCAGGGCGAACGGGGTACGGGTGCCGGAGAACGCGAGGATCACACCGGACAGAACGCCGCAGGTGAGCCCGAACAGGATCAGCGGGCGGGTGCCGACGCGGGCCACCAGACGGCCGGTGAACAGCGGGAGCACGGCGAGCGGCAGCGTCATGGGCAGGAAGGCGAGGCCGGTCTGGAAGGGGGTGAGGGAGCGCTCGTTGACCATCCACTGGGTCATCGCGTAGAGCAGCCCGTAGAAGACGAACGAGGCGGCGGTACCGGCGATCATGTCGGCCTGCACCCGGGCCCGTACGAGCAGCGCGGGCGGCAGCGCGGGGAACGCGGCCTTCCGCTCGACCAGTCCGAGGGCGACGAAGGCCACCACCGCGGCGGCCACGGCGACGATCGGCGCCGGCCTGCCCCAGCCGGAGGTGCCGCCCTCGACGAGTCCGAAGGTGAGCGTACCGAGCCCGACGATGGAGAGCACCAGGCCCGCAGTGTCGACGGGCCGGTGCGGGCGCGCCCCGTCGGCGGCGAAGCCGCGTGCGGCCAGCCACGTCACCAGCGCGATGGGCGGGTTGACCAGGAAGACCAGCTGCCAGCCGCCGAGCGCGACCAGACCGCCGCCGAGCACCGGCCCGGACACCAGGCCGAGCGAGCTGACCGCGGCCCACGCGCCGACCGCCCGCGCCTTCTTGGCCGGGTCGGGGTAGAGCCCGGCGAGCAGCGCGAGGGAGGCGGGCACCAGGCCGGCGGCGGCGACACCGAGCAGCGCCCGGCCCGCGATGAGCAGCCCGGCCGAGCCGGCCAGCGCGCACAGCAGCGACACCACGCCGAAGGCGATCAGCGACGTGCGGTAGACGCGGCGCGGTCCCCAGCGGTCCGCGAACGAGCCGGACGCCAGCATCAGACCCGCGAAGACGACGGTGTAGGCGTCAACCGTCCACGCCAGGGCGCCCGTTGAGGTGTGCAGGCTGTGCTGGAGGTCGGGCAGGGCGACGTTCAGGATGGACGCGTCCATCAGGACGAGGAAGTTGCCGACCGCGATACCGAGGAAACGGCCGGCGGTGCGCGGCTTCGGGGCAGGGTGCGTCTTCTCGGCAGGTGCCGGAGAAGTGACGTCGATGCTCTCGGTTGTCATGGACGGCACGCTTCCGCACGGGCGTGAGGGGGCCAAGTTTTCCGCGCGGACTTCCTGACCTCAGGCCGAGGTCTTGAAGTGCGGCGGAGTTCAGGAAGTCCGTTCCGGTCACGGGCATCGGGCAAAGGCGCCCTGCTAGCTTCGCGGTAATCGCCGACAGGAACGCCCCATTTGAGGGCCCGTCGGATTCCCAACGCCGAAATCCCGCACGGGATTTCCAGGAGGATTCTGAAATGGCCGAGATCAAAACCGTGGCCGTTCTCGGTTACGAGAGCTGCAGCGAGCAGGACACGATCACGCCGCTCGAAATCTTCAAGGGCACCGCCATGGTGCTCGCCCACCAGATCGCGCCGTGGCCCCTTGAGGCCGAACCGCGCGATCTCGACGTCAAGTTCGTCTCCCTCGACCCGGGCAACGTCGTCATGCAGATGGGCACCCAGGTCGTGCCGGACGCGGTCCTGGAGGACGGCCAGCTCTTCGACATCCTGTACGTCCCCGGCGGTGTCGGCTCCGGGAAGATGACCCAGGACGGGCGCATCCTCGACGCGATCCGCCACCACCACGTGAACGGGAAGGTCATCGCGGGCAACTGCTCGGGCATCGGCATCCTGTCCCGTTCCGGAATCCTCGGCGACACCCCGGTGACCTGCGTCGCCGCGGTCGCCCGCGGCCTGCGCGCGGAGGGCACCAACGTGCCGTCGCCGCGCCGGATGTGGCTGCACGACGCCGCGAAGAAGATCTGGACGACGACCGGTTCGTACGGTGTGAACGGGTCCACCGTCGCGCTGGTCGCCGAGTACTTCGGCAAGGAGGTCGGCACCATCGTCTCGATGATGTTCGACACCTACGGCGGCATCGGCGAGCAGATCTTCGACCAGGCGGGCCCCGAGTTCTACCTCCACCCGGAGCTGGAGGAGAAGTTCACGGACTTCTTCGAGCCGATGCTGCTTCCGGGCCGGGGTGGTCAGGCGTGATCACCGTCACGGCGCGGCAGACCGTCAAGCCGGGCAAGGAGGCCGAGCTCGAAGTCCTCATGGCCGCTCTCGCCGCCAAGATCCGTGCCAATGAGCCCGGTTGTGTCGGCTTCGACTATGTGAAGCCGGAAGAGGGCGGCAACACGCGGCTCGTCGTCGAGCGTTACCGCGACGACGCGGCCATGGAATTCCACAAGTCGACGGACTATCTGCGCGACTTCATTCCGAACCTCCTGGAATGCCTGGAGGAATTCCCGGAGGTGAACACCTACCGTGACGTCACGCCCGGCCCGGAACTGCCCGACTCCTTCTTCCACGTCGGCATCGTGGTCCCGGACCTGGCGGCGGCGATCGAGCGCTACTCCGAGGTGTTCGGCGTCGAGTTCACCGAGCCGGCCACCTTCAAGGTGCCGCGCCTGGAGGACCCGGAGCCGCACCCCTTCGAGCTGGTCTGCGCGTTCTCCAAGACGGGGGCGCCCTACTACGAGCTGATCCAGGCGGACGGCGACGGCATCGTCTCGGCGAAGAACGCCGGACAGATCCTGTACTACGGGGTCTGGGAGGACGACATGGCCGGGCGCCTCGAACTCCTGGAGAAGCAGGGCGTGGGCATCGACGCGGTGTTCCGCAAGGACGCCGAGTCCACCCCGTTCGCCGTGATCACGGCGCCCGATCTGATGGGCGCCCGCATCGAGTACGTGGACACCGGCGACCGCGGCCCCATCGACGAGTGGGTGCGCACTGGGATCTACCCCGGCGGCCTCGAATCCGAGTAGCCGGCCGCGAAGTCCCGGGAACCGCCCCGGGCGCAACCCATCAGTGAACCCGGAAGGGAACTGTTCCATGCGTTACGACCACATAGTCGTCGGTGCCGGCTCCTCCGGCGCCGTCCTGGCCAGCAGGCTCACGGAGAACTCCGGCGTCGACGTCCTGCTCCTGGAGGCCGGGCCCGACTGGGCCGACAACTCCGACATCCCCGCCGACATCACCAACGCCAGGACCGTGTCCGTGGAGGACCACGACTGGGGCTACTCGGCCGAGGCCGTCCCCGGCCGCTCCCTGACGTACGCCCGGGGCAAGGTGGCGGGCGGCTGCTCGGCCGTCAACGGGGCGATCGCGCTGCGCGGCATCCCGGCGGACTACGACGAGTGGGCCCAGCTGGGCAACGACGAGTGGTCGTGGAGCTCGCTGCTGCCGTACTTCCGCAGGATCGAGGACGACCAGGACTTCGGCGGTCCGCTGCACGGCAAGGGCGGTCCGACCCCCGTCGTGCGGCATACCCGCGACGAGCTGGTCCCCTTCCAGGCCGCCTATCTGGACGCCTGCCTCGATCAGGGCTTCGGCTACGTCGAGGACCACAACGACCCGGAGTCCACCGGTGTCGGCCCGATCCCCATGAACCGCCGCGGCGACGTGCGGATCTCCACCGCGATCGCGTACCTCACCGAGGCCCGCAAGCGGAAGAACCTGACCATCCGCTCGGGTGCCACCGTGCACCGGGTGCTGTTCGAGGGCACCCGCGCGGTCGGCGTCGAGGTGGAGACCGGCGGCCGTCTCGAAAAGGTCTACGGCGACCAGATCACGCTGTCCGCCGGAGCCCTCAACTCCCCGGCGATCCTGCTGCGTTCGGGGATCGGCCCCAAGGAGCGGCTGCGCGAGCTCGGCATCGAGGTGGTCCTGGACCAGCCGAACGTCGGCGAGAACCTGATCGAGCACCAGCAGATCACGGTGGGCCTGCTGCCCAAGGAGGGCGTCACCGACCCGAACGACCCGGACGTCCAGGTCCTGGTGCGGTACACCAACCCGGGTTCGCAGCAGTTCAACGACATGCAGCTGTACTTCGTCAGCCGCTACGTCCCGGTCACCCACCGGCCGATCAGCGTGATGAGCGTGCTGCAGAAGCCGGAGTGCCGCGGCCGGGTGTCGCTGCGCAGCGCCGACCCGTCGGTGCAGCCCGAGATCGTCCTCAACTCCTACGGCACCGAGGCCGACCGCAGGATCGCCCTCGACGGCGTGCGGCTCTCCTGGGAGATCGCCAACTCCAAGCAGATCCAGGACCTTTCGTCGGGTCTCTCGGACAAGCTGACGCAGCGCCAGGTCGATGACGACGCCCTGCTGCTCGACTACATCCGGGAGAACTCCGCCACCCTGTGGCACCCGGTCGGCACCGCCAAGATGGGCCCGAGCGGCGACGGGAGCGCCGTCGTCGACCAGCGCCTGCGGGTGCACGGCGTGCAGAACCTGAACGTGGTCGACGCCTCCGTGATGCCGACCCATGTCAGCGCGAACCCGAACCTCACCTGCTACGTCATCGGTGAGCGCGCCGCCGAGTGGTTCCTGCAGGGCGCCTGATCCCGCCCCGGTACCCCGGTCCGGGCCGTACCCCCCATCCACGGTCCGGGCCGGCCGTCTGTCCCAACGAACCGTTCCTTGCGAGGAGTCCACCCATGCCCGACGTTTCCGACGAGGGGTCCAAGCTCGTCCGCCGGTACTACGAGCAGTTCCTGACCGCCCCCGGCGACCTGCAGCTCGCCGACGAGATCATGGCGCCCGACGTGGTGTTCAACAACCCGATCTCGCCGGACGGCATCCACGGCCTGGCCGCGTACAAGGAGTTCGCGCTGCGCTGGTACGGCGGCTTCCCGGACCGCGTCTTCACCATCGACGACCTCCTGGAGCAGGACGACAAGGTCGCCGCCTCGTTCACCATCACCGGAACCCACCGGGGCGTGTTCATGGGTGCCGCCCCCACGGGCGAGCCCATCACGGTGCGCGGAATGAACATCTTCCGCATCGAGGCGGGCCTCATCAAGGAGGTCACCGCCTTCTTCGACCCGCACCAGCTGCTCGCACCGCTGGGCCTGGCCTGATGAGCCCGGCGCCGGCGGCCAAGGGGAAGATCGCGGTCCTCATCGAGGAGCACTTCGACCAGACCGAGTACCGCGCCTTCAACGAGTACTTCCCACGGGCCGGCTACGAGGTCGAGTACGTCTCGCACCTGTGGGGCCAGCCGTCGCTGACCTTCGGCAGCAACCCCGACAACGGCTACGTCGAGGAGCACCTCACCGTCACCACCGAGGTGGCGTCGATCAGCCCGCACGACTACAAGGGCCTGATCCTGATCGGCGCGTACGCCATGGACCGGCTGCGCTACCAGGCCGAGGTGCCGGGTCCGCACAGCCGCAACAAGGCGCCCGCCGTGGAGTTCCTGCGCGCCGCCGCGGCGGTCGAGGGGCTGAAGATCGGCACCATCTGCCACTCGCTGTGGCTGCTGTGCGCCGACCGGCAGCTCATCGAGGGCCGCCGTGTCACCTGCGCCCACAACATCGTCTGCGACGTGGAGAACGCGGGAGCCGAGGTCGTCTACGAGGGCGACGGCACGGCGGACCTGGTGGTGGACGGCGATCTCGTCACGGCCAAACACCCCGAGGTGACCGCCCAGTTCATGGACACCTTCGTCCGCGAGATCGAAGCGGCCGAGCGAAACCGACAGGAGCAGTTCATGCCGGACCAGCAGCAGATACGCGCCGCCGTCGAGGGCTACGCGGAGACCTTCAGCAAGCGGGACCGGGACGGCTTCGTCGCCCTGCTCGCCGAGGACGTCGTGCAGTACGAGCCGGTCGGCTCGCCGGCCAACCGCGGCAAGGGCGCCGTGGCCGCCTTCTTCGACGGGGTCTTCGACGTCATCGACCGCCTCGAATTCCGCGTCACCGATGTGGTGATCACCGGCGACGAGGCCGCGTTCAGCTTCCACATCACCGCGCACACCAAGGACGGCAAGGTCGTCGAGGACCGCGGGATCGACACCTTCCGGGTCGGTGACGACGGCCTGATCACCGAGATCAGGGGCTACCACGACGACGCCCACACCCAGGTCGCCGGGGGCTGACCGGTATGAGGGGGGTCCTGGACGCGCCCGAGGCGGGCGCCGCGCGCGGTACCTACACCGGCAGGGTGCGGCTGCACCGCGGCCGGGTGCGGCTGAGGGGGTCCGAAGAGGGACACCACCGGGCCGCCTCGCCGTTGGAGCTCTTCTTCGACCTGGTCTTCGTGGTGGCCGTCGCGGAGCTCACCGAGGTACTGCTGCACGCTCCGACCTGGCCGGGGGTGCTGCGCTTCACCGCACTGTTCGTGCCGGTCTGGTGGACCTGGGTCTGCTACACGTTCTACGCCGACCGCTTCGACAACGACGACCGCGTCTACCGGCTCATCATGATCATCGCGATGATGGGGGTGCTCTCGCTGTCGGTGGCGGTGCCGACCGCCTTCACCGGCGGGCCCGGGGCGATCCGGTTCACGCTCGGCTACTTCGTGGTGCGCCTGATCCTGCTCGGCCTGTACCTGCGGGCCCACTACCACGTGCCCCGGGCACACCCCCTGACCCGTCGCTTCCTCCAGGGGTACGGGCTCGGCGCGGCGGTCTGGGGGAGCTCGGTACTGGTGCCGGTGCCGTACTGCTACGCGCTGTGGGCGGCCGGGGTCGCGGTGGAACTCCTGACCCCGATCCTGTCCAGCTCGGCGGTCGCCCGGGTGCCGTTCAACGCCTCCCACGTGCCGGAGCGGTTCGGCCTTTTCACCATCATCGTGCTCGGCGAGGTCGTGGCGCTCAACGCCATCGGGATCGCCGCGAGCGGGCTGCGTCCCCAGACCCTGGCCGTGGTGGCCGGGTCGTTCCTGATCGCCGCCGGTCAGTGGTGGCTGGTCTTCGACCACGTCGACGCGTCCCCGCTGCGCAAGTGGCGGCTCACCGGCCAGGCGTACGTGTACGGCCACCTGTTCGTGCACGGCGGCATCACCGTGACCGGCGTCGGCGGCCTGCTCGCGGCACAGGCGGCCAACGGCGGCGGCCGCATGCCCCTGGACGGCGGACCGGTGCTCTGTTTCGGCATGGCCGTCTTCCTGTTCGGGGTGGGCGGCATCCATCTGCTCAACGTGGGGCCGCGGGGCGACCTGCGCGCATGGTCCCGGCTCGGCCTCAGCGCGGTCTTCGTGCTGTTCGGCGCGGCCGGCGGCGGCCTGCCCACGGTGCTCCTGGAAGCGGTCCTGGTGGGCGGCATCGCCTGCCAGATCCTCGTCGAGACCCGGGCCCCCGCGGTCGGCCAAGCCGCACGCAACCACTGACTGGGAGACATCCATGTCCAACGCTGTGAATTTCACGTTCTCCGACACCGTCGCCGGGCGGGTGACCTCCTTCGACCCGGACACCCGCCGCTTCACCCTGGCCACCGCGGACGGCCGGGACTTCGAGGTGGACCTCGACGGCGGCCCGAGCGCCGAGCTGCTGCACAACCTGGGCGAGCCCTACCAGGACGCCTCCGGGCACATCGACAGCCTGATCGAGCCGGGGCGGTTCGTCTTCGCGTACGGCGTCTTCTACCCGAACGGCACCGGCGCCCGCTTCGAGGCGAAGCGGCTCATCTTCATGGGCCGGGGCGCCGACGACTTCCGGTTCGAGGAGGAGGGCTGGTGGGTCCGGCAGATCCAGGAGATCGCCGGGTTCTACCGCAAGGCCCAGTTCGGTGACGGCCCCGTCGACTTCACCCGGTACCGCACCGAGATCCGGCTCGGCGGCGAGAAGACCGCCAGCCACGTGCAGGAGACCGACACCATCTCCCGCCTCGTGTACGGCATGGCCTCCGCGTTCCTGCTGACCGGGAACGACGAGTACCTGGAGGTCGCCGAGCGCGGCACCGAGTACCTGCGTGAGCACATGCGGTTCGTCGACACCGACGAGAACGTCGTGTACTGGTACCACGGCCTCAAGGTCGACGGCGAAACCGAGACCAAGCTGTTCACCTCGGAGTTCTCCGACGACTACGACGCGCTGCCGGCGTACGAGCAGATCTACGCCCTCGCGGGCCCGGTGCAGACCTACCGCGTCACCGGCGACCCCCGCATCAAGGCCGACGCGGACGCCACCATCCGGCTCTTCGACCGCTTCTACCTGGACCCCGAGCACGGCGGCTACTTCTCGCACATCGACCCGATCCTGCTGAGCCCCGATCACGACTCGCTCGGCCCCAACAAGGCCCGCAAGAACTGGAACTCGGTCGGCGACCACGCCCCGGCCTATCTGATCAACCTGTACCTGGCCACCGGCGAGCAGCGCTACGCCGACATGCTGGAGTACACCTTCGACACCATCGTCGAGCGCTTCCCCGACCTCAAGAACAGCCCGTTCGTGCAGGAGCGCTTCCACCGGGACTGGTCGCACGACACCACGCACGGCTGGCAGCAGAACCGGGCGGTGGTGGGCCACAACCTGAAGATCGCCTGGAACCTGATGCGCATGAACTCGCTGCGCCCCAAGGACAGTTACCTCCAGACGGCCGCCTCGATCGGGGAGACCATGCCCGCGGTCGGCGCCGACCGCCAGCGCGGCGGCTGGTACGACGTCGTCGAGCGGCTCCGGGCCGACGGCGAGGACGGCTTCCGGTTCACGTGGCACGACCGCAAGGCCTGGTGGCAGCAGGAGCAGGCGATCCTCGCCTACCTCATCCTGCACGGGGTGACCGGGCGCGCCTCCTTCGCCACCGAGGCCCGCGACGCCCAGGCCTTCTACAACGCCTTCTTCCTCGACCACGACGAGGGTGCCGTCTACTTCAACACCCTCGCCGGCGGAATGCCGTACCTGCTCGGCGTGGAGCGTCTCAAGGGCAGCCACTCGATGTCGATGTACCACTCGGCGGAGCTCTGCTACCTGGCCGCGGTGTACAACAACCTCCTGGTCAACGGCAAGACGATGGACTTCTGGTTCAAGCCCGACCCGGCGCTCGTCGAGGACCGGCTGCTGCGGGTGTCGCCCGACCTGCTGCCGCCGGGGTCCGTGCGCATCGCCTCGGTGGACATCGACGGCGAGCCGCACACCGACTTCGACAGCGGCTCGCTGACGGTCCGCCTTCCGGAGACGTCCGGCCGGGTCAAGGTCAAGGTCACGCTGGCCGCGAACCCGTCCGCCGAGGTGGTCCGATGACCGTGCACGTCACCACCCGCACGGTCGGCAGAGCCACCGTGATCTCCCTGGACGGAGAGATCAACTCCACCACGTCCGGCGGCCTCCAGGCTCAACTCCTGCCGTTCATCGACGAGTTCGCCGAAGTCCTGGTGGACCTCACCGGAGTCACCTACATCTCCAGCGCCGGCCTGCGCACCCTGCTGATCGTGCACCGGCGCGCCCAGCAGGTCGCGGCCGAGATCGTGCTGATCGGCCTTTCCGACGAGGTCCGGTTCGTCATGAACGCCACCGGCTTCCTCGACTTCTTCAAGATCGCCGACGATCTCGACGTCGAGCTGGAACGCGCCGCGCGATGACCACCCAGGACACGCGCGGACGCGTCGATTCGTTCCCCACCCGCCGGATCGGCGCCCACCGGGTGAGGGCCGGGCGGCCCTTCCCCTACGGCGCCGCCCCGGTGCCGGGCGGCATCAACTTCTCCGTGTACTCCGACCGTGCCACCTCGATGAGCCTGGTGCTCTTCGACAAGGGTGCCCCGACGCCCCTGGCGGAGCTGGAGTTCCCGCCGGAGTTCCGCATCGGCAGCGTGTACGCGATGACGGTCTTCGGGCTCGACCCGGAGAACCTGGAGTACGGATTCCGCGCCGACGGGCCCTTCGACCCGGCGGCCGGCGACCGCTTCGACCGGCGCCGGGTCCTCAGCGACCCGTACGCCCGGCGCCTGTCGGGCCGCGACGTGTGGGGCGCCGAACCCGACTGGAACGACGTCTACCAGTACCGCGCCCAGGTCGCGGACGAGGACTTCGACTGGGGCGACGACCTGCCGCTCGGCATCCCCGGCGAGGACCTGGTCATCTACGAGACGCACGTACGCGGCTTCACCCGGCACCCCTCGTCCGGCGTCGACGCCCCCGGCACCTACGCCGGACTGCGCGAGAAGATCCCCTATCTGAAGGAACTGGGCGTCAACTGCGTCGAGTTGCTGCCCGTCTTCGAGTTCGACGAACTCGACAACCCCCGCACCAATCCCGTGACGGGGGACCGGCTGCACAACTACTGGGGCTACAACACCGTCTCCTTCTTCGCGCCCAAGGCCGGCTACGCGGCCACCGGACGCTTCGGCATGCAGGCCGACGAATTCAAGTCGCTGGTCAAGGAGCTGCACCGGGCGGGCATCGAGGTGATGCTCGACGTGGTGTTCAACCACACCGCCGAGGGCAACGAGCAGGGCCCCACCATCTCGTTCCGCGGCCTCGACAACGCCACGTACTACATGCTCACGCCGGACGGCGAGTACTACAACTTCAGCGGCACCGGCAACACGGTCAACTGCAACCACCCCGTGGTGCGCGACTTCGTGCTGTCCTGTCTGCGCTACTGGGTGTCCGAGTTCCACATCGACGGCTTCCGCTTCGACCTGGCGGCCATCCTCGACCGCGCCCAGGACGGCACCCCACTGCCGAACCCGCCCCTGCTCGAACAGCTCGCGTACGACCCGGTGCTCCGGCACACCAAACTGATCGCCGAGGCGTGGGACGCCGCCGGGCTCTACCAGGTGGGGCACTTCCCCAACTACGGCCGCTGGTCGGAGTGGAACGGCAAGTACCGCGACGTGGTGCGCCGCTTCGTCAAGGGCGAGCCCGGCCTCGTCGGCGAGCTCGCCACCCGCATGGCCGGCTCCCCCGACCTCTACCAGGGCCGCACCGCGACCGCCTCCGTCAACTTCATCACCGCGCACGACGGGTTCACGCTGGCCGACCTCGTCTCGTACAACGACAAGCACAACGAGGCCAACGGCGAGAACAACGGCGACGGGGCCGACGACAACCACAGCTGGAACTGCGGCGAGGAGGGCCCCAGCGCCTCGGCACACGTACGCGACCTGCGGCTGCGCCAGATGAAGAACATGATGGCGCTGCTGCTCACCAGCCAGGGCGTACCGATGATCCTGGCCGGTGACGAGGTGGGCCGCACCCAGCTGGGCAACAACAACACGTACTGCCAGGACAACGAGCTGTCCTGGTTCGACTGGGGCCTCGTCGAGGCCAACGCCGAACTCCTCGCCTTCGTCAGGGCGCTGACCGGGTTCCGGCACGCGCACCCCGTGCTGCGCGGCGCCGAGCACCCGCACGGCACCGACCGGGTGGGCAGCGGCCTGCCCGAGGTCAGCTGGCACGGGGTGCGCGCATGGCAGCCCGACTGGTCCGGCCACAGCCGGATCCTCGGCATGCTGCGCTGCGGACGGCACGCCAAGGGCGGCACCGTCGCCGACGACCACGTCTACGTCGGCGTCAACGCGCACTGGGAGGCCCACGACCTGGAGCTGCCCCAGCTGCCCGGCGGCCAGGCCTGGCACCTGTTCGCCGACACCTCCGCGGCCGCGGCCCACCCGCTGGGCGCCGAGCTGCCGCTGCACCACCCAGGCCGCTACCACCTGGGCCCGCACTCCGTGGTCATTCTCGTCGGGCGCGACCGTGCCGCCCGCACCCACCAACCCTCCTAAGGAGCCACCGTGACGTTCGACGCCAGGCTGCGGATCAACGACCGCGTCGCCACCATCGAGCTCAAGGGCGAACTCGACGCCGGAACCGCCCCCCGGTTCCACGAGACCATCACCGACGCCGCCGAGGCGGGCTCCGTCGAGCTGGTGATCCGCGCCGAACAGCTCACCTACCTGTCCAGCGCGGGCCTGCGCTCCCTGGTCTTCGCCCGCCAGCACATGGGCGACGGCATCCGCATCGCCGTCGTCGGCGCCGCCGAATCCGTCGCCCGCACCATCCGGCTGGCCGGGTTCGACCACAGCATCGACCTGGTCGACGCCTGAAGAGGAGGCGGTCAGAGATGGCGCTGGACTTCGGTGCCGTAATGCCTGAAACCACGGGCCCCGTCCGGCCCCCGGCCACGCTGCGCATCCCCGCCGCGCTCGAACAGCTCGACCGGGTGGCGGAGTTCGTGCTCGCCCTCGCCGCCGGCTCCGGGCTCCCGGACGACTCGGTGTACCGGCTGCGGCTCGCCGCGGACGAGCTGGCCACCAACATCGTGATGCACGGCTATCGCGGGGTGCCCGGCGAGATCCTGGTGGCCGGGGGCATCACCCCGGGCCAGGTGTGGGTGCGCTTCCAGGACGACGCGCCGGCCTTCGACCCACGGCAGGGCATGCGACCGCCCGCCCTCGACGTGCCGCTCGCCGAGCGGCAGATCGGAGGGCTCGGGGTCTATCTCGCGTTCACCGCGGTGGACTCCTTCGACTACCGGCTGGTGGCGGGCCGCAACGTGAGCACCCTCGCGGTGGACAGGCCGCGGATCGGATAGATGGGACGAGATGTCACAGACGAACGTGCTGGTACTGGACGAGGGGCGCACCGCGCCCCCCGAACTCCTCAAGGCGCTCCAGGCGGTGGGCGCGCGCGTACGGGTGCACACCCCGGGAGAGGTGCTCGGTGCCCAGCACGGCCAGGTCCCGGACGCCGAGGTGCTGCTCGCGCACGCCGGCCTCTCCCCGCACACCGTGCGGGCGGTGGCCCGGCGGCTCGACGACGAGGGCCACCACCCCACCGTCGTCGCCTTCGCCGAGCACGAGCTGCATCTGCTCGGCAGCCATGTGCACGCGGGCTCCGACTACCTCGTACCGCCCTTCTATCCCGAGCTGATCCGGGCCCGGCTGCGCAACTGCCACGAGCACGCGGAGCTCAGCCGTACCGTGCAGGACGTCGCCGCGCACGCCGAACTGCTCAGCTATGAAAGGGAGTTGGAGATCGGGCGGGAAATCCAGATGGGCTTCCTGCCGGACTCGCTGCCCAGCCCCGACGGCTGGGAGATCGACGTCAGGTTCCGGCCCGCGCGGACCGTGGCGGGCGACTTCTACGACGTCTTCGAACTCGTCAACAAGCGGCGCCTGGCCCTGGTCGTCGCGGACGTCTGCGACAAGGGCGTCGGCGCCGCGCTGTTCATGGCCCTCATCCGCAGCCTGCTGCGGCACACCGCCGAGCAGAGCGGGCTGCAGAACCTGATCGCCGCCGACCTGCTTGGCGAGGAGACCGCCTGGCAGGAACAGAGCCGGGCCATCCCCGTCGTCGGCGCCACCCCGCTGCTCAACGCCGTCGTCGGCACCAACAACTACCTCACCCGCAACCACATCCGGCAGGGCTACTTCGCGACGATGTTCTTCGGCGTGCTCGACCCGGTCACCGGCAACCTCGTCTACATCAACGGCGGCCACAACCCGCCCGTCCTGGTCAGCGGCGACGGCGCGGACCCGGTGCTGCTCGACCCGACCGGGCCGGCCGTCGGCGTCATCCCCGACGTCACCTTCTCGCTCGGCTACACCCAGTTCCGCCCCGGCGACACCCTCTTCATCTACACCGACGGGGTCACCGAGGCGCGCTCGGCGACCGGCGAGTTCTTCGGCGACGACCGGATGCTCGGACACCTCACCGAGGCGGCGCTCACCGGCGAGGAGCTGCTCGACCACATGGACGGGGCGCTCGGCGAGTTCGTGGGACCCGCCGAGCAGTCCGACGACATCACGATGATGGCCGTCCACTGGCGGCGTCCGGGGGGCGGGGGAACGGGCTGACCCGAGCAACGGACCTGTCTGCCGCGACTCACAGAACTACCGGGTGGAAAACCATGTCACAGATCATCACCGTGCACTCCTACCGAGGGGGCACCGGGAAGTCCAGCACGGCCGCGAACCTGGCACTGCTCCTGGCCTCCGCCGGCCGCCGGGTCGCCCTGGTGGACACGGACATCCAGACGCCTTCCCTCGACGTGATGTTCAGCGACGCGATGGCACCGGTCCGCCGTTCGCTCACCGACTACCTGGTGGGCCGCTGCGAGATCGAGGACGCCGCCTACCCGGCGGACACCGACGCGGGCCACGGCGGCCTCTTCCTGGTGCCGGCCAGGAACCGCGCGGCCGGCGTCAACGAGATCATGGGCCGGGGCTACGACGTGGGCCTGCTGCGGGAGGGCTTCGACCGGCTCATCGACTCGCTCGCCCTGGACGTGCTGCTCCTCGACACCCACGCCGGGTTCAACAACGAGACGGTCACGGCGATGGCCAGCGCGGACGTCCTGGTCATCATGACCCGGGCGGACCGCCTCGACCTCGCGGGCGCGGGCGAGACGATGGCGCTCGCCGGGCGCCTCGGCTGCGTGCGGATGAGCGTCGCCGTCAACCTCGCCCCGGACGGCGGCGTGGGCGAGCGGCTGCGCGCCGAGGTGGAGAGCGCGTACGCCACCAAAGTGGCCGCCGTCCTGCCGTACGCACCGGAGATGGCGTCCCTCGCCGGTGAGCGGCTGTTCAGCACGGCCTATCCGCACCATCCGCTGGTCGCGGGCTACCGCCGGATCATCTCCGAGGTCAGCAACGGCACCACCGCCATCCGCCGATGACCGCACGCCGTCACCCGCACCCCTTCAGCGACCGCACCCCGGTGCGAGGAGGCACACACACGATGAAAGGCACGACCATGCCGAAGAACGGCAGGGCTCCGGCGCGACCCGCGGCGGCCGCCGCCCCGGCCGCCCCTGCCCAGCGGCCCGCCCCGGCCGCGAAGCCGGCCGGGGCCCGGAAGTTCGCGCCCACCGTGGGCCGGATACCGGTGGTCGACGTGCGCCCCCGGGTCGACGACGGCCGGCGTCCCGCCCGCGCGGTCCCGGGCGAGCAGTTCGAGGTCTCGGCGACCGTCTTCCGCGAAGGCCACGACGCCGTCGCCGCCAACGTCGTCCTGACCGACCCGGACGGCAACCCCGGCGAGTGGACGCCGATGCGCCTCGTCGCCCCCGGCACCGACCGGTACGCGGCCACGGTCAGCGCCGGCCGCGAGGGCGACTGGACGTACCGCGTGGAGGCGTGGACCGATCCGGTCGCGACCTGGCGGCACGCCGCCGAGATCAAGATCCCGGCCGGGATCGACGTCGAACTCGTCCTGGAAGAAGGCGCGTTGCTCCTGGAGCGGGCCGCCGACGCCTTCGACACCCGCGAGGGCACCCCGCTGGTCGCGGCCGCCCGCACCCTGCGCGACGCCTCGCTCACCGCCGAGGACCGGCTCGCCGCGGCGCACCGCCCCCTCGTGACCGCGCTGCTCACCGCGCGCCCGGTGCGCGACCTGCTGACCGCGTCCGTCGAGCATCCGCTGCGGGTCGACCGCGAGCGCGCCCTGTACGGGGCCTGGTACGAACTGTTCCCCCGCTCCGAGGGCGCCGTCGTCTCCTCGGTGCCGGACGCCGACGGGATGTTCCCGGCGCCGGTCAGCGGCACCCTGCGCACCGCCGCCGAGCGCCTTCCCGCGGTCGCCGACATGGGTTTCGACGTGGTGTACCTGCCGCCGATCCACCCCATCGGCACCACCCACCGCAAGGGCCCCAACAACGGGCTCGTCGCGGGCCCGCACGATCCGGGCTCGCCGTGGGCGATCGGCTCGGCGGCCGGGGGCCACGACGCGGTCCACCCCGACCTCGGCACCCTCGACGACTTCGACCACTTCGTGGCGGTCGCCGCCGGCCTCGGCATGGAGGTCGCGCTCGACTTCGCGCTCCAGTGCTCGCCCGACCACCCCTGGGTCACGGAGCACCCCGAGTGGTTCCGGCACCGGCCGGACGGCTCGATCGCGTACGCCGAGAACCCGCCGAAGAAGTACCAGGACATCTATCCCGTCGACTTCGACACCGACCCGGACGGGCTGCACCACGAGTGCCTGCGCGTCCTGCGGCACTGGATGGCGCACGGGGTGCGGATCTTCCGCGTGGACAATCCGCACACCAAGCCGGTGGCGTTCTGGGAGCGGCTGATCGAGGCGGTCCACGAGAGCGATCCCGACGTCCTGTTCCTCGCCGAGGCGTTCACCCGCCCGGCGATGCTGCACGCGCTGGCCAGGACCGGATTCCACCAGTCGTACACGTACTTCACCTGGCGCAACTCCAAGGACGAGGTGGAGTCCTACCTCTCGGAGCTGGCCGGGCTCGGCGGTGAGGAGAGCGCGGCCCATCTGCGCCCCAACCTGTTCGTGAACACCCCCGACATCCTCAACGCCTACCTCCAGTACGGCGGCCGCCCCGCCTTCGCGGTACGCGCGGTGCTCGCCGCGACCGCCGGCCCCAGCTGGGGCGTCTACGCCGGCTTCGAGCTGTACGAGAACGTGGCGGCCGGGCCGGCCAGCGAGGAGTACCTGGACTCGGAGAAGTTCCAGTACCGGCCCCGGGACTGGTCCGCCGCCGAGGACACCCTGGTGCCGCTGATCCGCACGCTGAACCGGCTGCGGCGCGCCCACCCGGCCCTGCACCAGCTGCGCAACCTGCGCTTCCACCGCACCGACGACGACGCGGTGGTCTGCTTCTCCAAGCGGGCCGACGGCACCGCCGACTCCTCCGGGGACGACTGGGTGCTCGTGGTGCTCAACCTCGACCCGCACAGCGTCCGCGAGGCGACCGTCTCGCTGGACCTGCCCGCGCTGGGCCTGGAGCGCTCGGACACCTTCGCGGTCCGCGACGCGCTGACCGGCCGGACCTTCGAGTGGGGCCGCGACAACTACGTACGCCTCGACCCGCAGCAGCAGGTCGCCCACCTCTTCACGGACGGGAACCCGCAGTCGTGACCACCGCAACGCACCGCACCGCACAGCTGGCCCGCACCGACCTCAAGCGCCTGACCACGGGCGAGGTCAGCGACCCGCACGCGCTGCTCGGCGCGCACCCGGGGCCGCACGGGACAGCGGTCCGGGTGCTGCGGCCGTTCGCCGACACCGTCACGATCACCGCCCCCGACGGGACGCAGCTCGCCGAACTCGACCACCAGGAGGGCGGGGTGTTCACCGGGCTGCTGCCCGGCACCGGGTTCCTCGACTACCGGGTCGAGGCGCACTACGGCGCGACCGTGTTCGGCTACGACGACCCCTACCGGTTCCCGCCCGCTCTCGGCGACCTCGACCTGCACCTGATCAGGGAGGGCCGGCACGAGGAGCTGTGGCGGGTGCTCGGCGCCACCACGCGCACCCACGACGCGGGCGGCGGCCCGGTCGCGGGGACGTCCTTCGCGGTGTGGGCGCCGAACGCGCGCGCGGTGCGCCTGGTCGGGGACCTCAACCACTGGGACGGCGCCGCCCACCCGATGCGCTCGCTCGGCGCGAGCGGGGTGTGGGAGCTGTTCGTGCCCGGCGCCGGCGACGGCATCCGCTACAAGTACGAGATCCTGACCCGGGAAGGTCACTGGATCCAGAAGGCCGACCCAATGGCCTCGGCCGCCGAGTCCGCCCCCGGCACCGCGTCCGTGGTGTACACCTCCGCCCACCCGTGGGGCGACGCGGCCTGGCTCGCCCGGCGCGGCGAGGTGCCCGCCGAGCGGGCCGCGATGAGCGTGTACGAGATGCACCTCGGCTCCTGGCGGCCCGGTCTCGGCTACCGCGACCTCGCCCGCGAACTTCCCGGCTACCTCAAGGCGCTCGGGTTCACCCACGTCGAGTTCCTGCCGGTCGCCGAGCACCCCTTCGGGGGTTCCTGGGGCTACCAGGTCACGTCCTACTTCGCGCCGATGGCGAAGTTCGGCACGCCCGACGACTTCCGGTACCTCGTCGACGCCCTGCACCGGGCGGGCCTCGGCGTCATCGTGGACTGGGTGCCCGCGCACTTCCCGCGCGACGACTGGGCGCTGGCCCGCTTCGACGGCACTCCCCTGTACGAGCACGGCGACCCGCGGCGCGGCGAGCACCCCGACTGGGGCACGCTGGTCTTCGACTACGGCCGCCCCGAGGTCCGCAACTTCCTGGTGGCGAACGCCAGTTACTGGTGCGAGGAGTTCCACGTCGACGGGGTGCGCGTGGACGCCGTCGCCTCCATGCTCTACCTGGACTACTCGCGCGAAGCCGGGGAGTGGCTGCCCAACGCGTACGGCGGACGCGAACACCTGGAGGCCGTGGAGTTCCTCCAGGAGATGAACGCGACCGTGGCCCGGCGCTGCCCGGGGGTCGTCACCATCGCCGAGGAGTCCACGGCATGGGAGGGGGTGACCCGGCGCACCGACCACGGCGGCCTCGGCTTCGGCCTCAAGTGGAACATGGGCTGGATGCACGACGCGCTGTCCTACATGGCCGAGGACCCGGTGCACCGGCAGTACCACCACCACCGGATGACGTTCCCGATGATGTACGCGTACAGCGAGCACTACACCCTGCCGATCAGTCACGACGAGGTCGTGCACGGCAAGGGTTCGCTGCTCGCCAAGATGCCCGGCGACCGCTGGCAGCAGTTCGCCAACCTGCGGGCCTTCCTGGCCTTCATGTGGGCCTTCCCCGGCAAGCAACTCCTGTTCATGGGCCAGGAGTTCGCGCAGGACACCGAGTGGTCTCACGAGCGGGGCCCGGACTGGTCGCTCCTTGGGCAGGCCCCGCACGCGGGCGTACGCGACCTGGTGCGGGACCTGAACCACCGCTACACGGCCGAGCCGGCGCTGTGGAGCGCGGACGCGGACCCCGAGGGCTTCCGGTGGATCGACGCGGACGCCGCCGAGGACAACGTGTACTCGTTCGTACGGTACGGCTCCGCGGGCGAACTTCTGGTCTGCGTCTACAACTTCCAGCCCGTCCCCCGGCACGGCTTCCGCCTCGCGCTGCCCGCCGGGGGCCGGTGGCGGGAGGTCCTCAACACCGACTCCGCCGCGTACGGCGGCAGCGGAACGGTCAACTCCGGACCGCTCGTGGCGGACCGGGAGCCGCTGCACGGCCTCCCGGCGAGCGCCACGGTGGTGCTGCCGCCCCTGGGCGCGGTCTGGCTGCGCCCCGAGTGAGCCGACCACCGGGCCGGTTCAGGCCCGGCCGAGGGCGCGTTCGTAGACCGCCCGGGTGCGGCGGGCCGCCTGCTCCCAGCCGAAGTGCCGCTCGGCCCGGACCCGGCCCGCGTCGCCCAGGCGGGCGGCGAGGGCCGGGTCGGCGAGCAGCCGGTTGACGGCGGCGGCGAGGTCCGCGGCGAACCGCTCGGGGTCGAGGGGGGTTCCGGTGCCGTCCCGCTCCTGCTCGATCGGCACCAGCAGACCGGTCTCGCCGTCGGCGACCACCTCGGGGATGCCGCCGGTCGCGGTCGCCACGACGGCCGTGCGGCAGGCCATCGCCTCCAGGTTGACGATGCCCATCGGCTCGTACAGGGACGGGCAGACGAACACCGTGGCGTGGGTGAGCAGTTGGCGCAGCGACACCGCGTCGAGCATCCCGTCGATGCGTACGACACCGTCCCTGACCCGGCCGAGCTCGTCGACGAGGGCGGCGGTCTCGGCCGCGATCTGCGGCGTGTCGGGCTGTCCGCAGCACAGCACGAGCTGGGCCTCGGGGGCGAACGCGAAGGCGGCGCGCAGCAGTTGCGGCAGGCCCTTCTGCCGGGTGACCCGTCCGACGAACAGCACGATCGGGCGGTCCGGGTCGATCCCGTGGCGCTCCAGGGCCTCGGTGCCGTGGTCGGGGCGGTGGACGTCGGTGTCGATGCCGTTGTGCACGACGTGCACCCGGTCGGGGTCGATGTCCGGGTAGACCCGCAGGATGTCGTCGCGCATTCCCCGGGAGACGGCGATCAGCGCGTCGGCCGACTCCAGGGCGGAGCGCTCCACCAGGCAGGACAGGGCGTATCCGCCGCCCAGTTGCTCGGCCTTCCACGGGCGCAGCGGCTCCAGGCTGTGCGTGGTCACCACGTGCGGGATGCCGTACAGCTCCTTGGCGAGGCGGCCGGCTCCGTTGGCGTACCAGGTGTGGCTGTGCACGAGGTCGGTCCCGGCCGCGGCGGCGGCCATCGTCACGTTGACCGCGAGGGTGGCGAGGACCGGGTTGGCCCCGTCGCCGAGTTCCGGCTCGGCGTGGGCGAGCACGCCGTCGACGCCGCGCGGCTTCCCGAAGCACTGGACCCGCAGCTCGGTCAGCTTCCGCAACTCCCGGGAGAGCTCGGCGACATGGACGCCCGCGCCGCCGTAGACCTCCGGCGGATACTCCTTGGTCAGCAGGTCGACGCGGAGGCGCCCGGCAGGCGGGACCGGGAGCGGGGCAGGGGTGGGCTGCGGATTCATCGGCACTTCCTGAGGTCGGTGGCTGGCACGGCCGCCCCCGTACGCCTCGGGCAGCGGCGGCGCCCTGCCCGCTCAGGCCGGCGGAAGGGGGCCGCGGCCGTACGGCGCGGGCGGTGGAAGGGGCCCCGGCCGTGCGGCAGCGGGAGCGGAGAAGGCACGGCCGCGGGGCCCCGCCCCGACGCTACCGATTACGAGCTGACGGTTCATCAGCCAAGGGCCGGGACCGGCCCGTCGCGGCCGCGGAGGTGTCCCGGTTGCGGATCGCGTGCCGGGCCCGGTGCAGCCGCAGCGCCAACTGGACGTCGACCGCCCGCCCCGGCTCCTGCCAGCGCGGCCCGAGCAGCTCGGTGATCCGCTCAAGACGCCGCGAGACGGTGTTCGGGTGGACGTGCAGGATCTCCGCGGCCCGCGTGGGGCTGCCGCCCGAGCCGAAGTACGCCTCCAGGGTGGCGACGAGCGCGGTCGCCTGGTGGGCGTCGTAGTCGAGCAGCGGCCCGACGGTGGACGCGATGAACGCCGCCGCGTCCGGCTGTTCGGCGAGGAGCAGCCCGAGGAAGCCCAGTTCCCGCGGCGAGGCGGTGCCGCCGGCGTCGCCGAGCGCGACCACCGCGTCCAGGCAGCGCCGCGCCTCCCGGTGGGCCGGGGCCACTCCCGACGGCCCCTCGGCCGGGCCGGCGGCACCGACCGAGACCGGCCGCCCGAGCACCGCCGTCAGCTGGTCGCGCACGTCCCGGGCGGCCGCCGCCGGGTCGCTTCCGGGCAGCAGCAGCACCACGCCGTCCCCTTCGGGCAGGCGCAGCCCCGCGCGCCGCCGCACATGGGCCGCCGCCCAGCGCGCGGCCTGCTCCCGCGCCCCGTCGCCCTCGGAGCGGATCACCACCACGACATGGGGGAGGGAGAGGTCGATGCCCAGCCACCGGGCCCGGTCGCCGATCCGGTCCGCGGAGAGCACGGATCCGCCGAGCAGCTCGCGGAACAGTTCGTCGCGCATCCTCTGTTCGGCGAGCACCGTGCTGTCGCGCATCCGCAGCAGCACCGAGACGGCCTGCGCGACCGCCCGCATCATCGGCGGCTGCCCGTCCGCCGCCGGCCCGCCCGGTGCCAGGACCAGCGTGCCGAGGAGCTCGTCGCCCGCCGTCGCCGGCGCGAACCAGAGCCCGGCGGAGGCGACCGGGGCGCGGGCGGCGTGCGCGTCGAACGCCCCGCGCTCCAGCTCTGCCTCGGCCACGTCGGGGAAGTCACCGGCCGACGCCAGCGCCGTGCCCGACGCGTCCCGGATCAGCAGCCCCCCGCCCAGCTCGGCCACGGCCCGCTCGGCCAGCTCCTGCGGCGGGCCGCCGCGCAGGGCCAGTTCGGTCAGTCTGTTCTGGGCGTCCAGCATCCGGTGCGCGGCCGAGCCGAAGTCCATCGCCCGCCAGGTGCCGAACTCCAGCTCGCTGATCTCGTCGTGGGCCCGGTCCAGCTGGTGCGCCCGGCCGATGGCCACCGCCGCCAGGTCGGCGAGCGACACCACGAGGTTGATCTCGCAGGGGCTGAAGTTGCGCACCGCGCGGTGGGCGACGTACAGCACCCCGAGCGCGGTCTCGCCTTCGTCGCAGTACAGCGGTACGGCCAGCACGGCGCGCAGCCCCTCGGTGCGCACCATGTCGTCGCCGGCTTCGACATGGGGGAACCGGTCGTCATCGAGGTAGTCGGGCGTCCAGAACGGGCCGCCCCGGGCGATCGCCGCGTTGCCGGCGCCTTCTCGCACCGGGTGCGCATAGGCGTGCGGTGCCGAGTGGCCGTCCGACGCACACACGGCGAGCCATCCATGGGCCGATTCGCGCACGCTCACCCAGCTCACGTCGAGGCCGAGCAGCAGCCGGGCCCGCCGGGCGACGACCTTGAGCAGCGCCTCCAGGTCGTGCGCGAGGGCCAGCTCCTTCGCCGTGTCCACCAGGGCGGACAGGCCCGCCTCGCGCTGCCGGCCGCGGACGAACAGCTCGTTCACGTCGAGCGCGAGCGTCCGGGCCCGCTTCAGGAGGGCGAGCCGACCGGGGTCGACGCCCTCGGCCCGCGCTCGTGCGACCGGTTCGTCGAAGCCGCGCGCGGGCGCCTGACCGGCGAGAAGTTCGAGAAGCCGAAAAAGGCTGTGATATGCAACGTTTTCACTGGTGCCCTGCATGCGCTCCCCCCACCCCCACGATGGCCTGAATCGCTCGGCCGCCTGGGAACCTAGGGTCCGCGCACCAGCCGCGTCAACCACATCTTGCTATGTAAAACCCCAGTTCAAGAGCGGTAAAAGGTGGTCCGGTCACCGCTCGGATGCATTACGTAGTCGCCCCGGCACCTTCCCTGAGACTGACCGAAACGGCAGGGTGGAGCCGCCGGAGCTCCGACACGACCGGCACGGGGGCTTTCCAGTGATGACGAGTGACACGGTGGACGCGACGGCGCCGGGGGGCGGCGGTCCGGCGGCCGGCCGGTGGGCGGGGCGCACGCTGCCGCTGTCCGGGCTCGACGCCTACCGCGACGAGCTGACCAGGGTCGCCGCTCACGATGAGCGGGTCGTCTGCCTGGAGGCCGGCCCCGGCGGCCCGGACGACCACCCCTTCGAAGCCGCCCGCCCCGACCGCTTCTTCCGGCTCGGAACCGTCGAGGTCGCGATGGTGGGCATGGCCGCGGGGCTCGCGGTCGCCGGGTTCCGGCCGTTCGTCAGCACCTTCGCGCCGCACCGGGCGACCGAGAACGTGGAGCTGACCACCGGCTACCTGTCCGCCGGGGCCACCGTGATCGCCCCGTACGAGGGCGCCCCGCTCAACTTCGCCGCACTGCGCCGCATCCCCGGCCTCATCCTCGCCTCCCCGTACGGCGAGGCCGAGACCCGTGCGGTGGTGCGCGTCGCGGCCCAGTTAGGACGGCCGCACTACATCCGGATCGGCCGCGGCACCCGGTACGCCTCGCTGGGCTGGGACGGGCCCCGGCTCCCGGTGGTCAACTGGGAGTCCGAGGGCGCCCCGGGCACGCCGTGCCTGGTGTCGGCCGGCGAGACCGGCACCGCGCTCGCGCTGGCCGCCCGCCGCGCCGCACCCGCCCTCGGGCACGCGCATCTGGTGTATCTGAGCGGGACCCCGCTGGCCGCCGCGGCGGAGCGCATCGGCGCCCGGCACCGGCGTCTGGTGGTCGTCGGCGGGTACGCGCCCGATGGCGGCCTCGCCCAGGAACTGGCGGCGCTGCTGCCGGGATGCGAGGTGGTGGGGGTGCCGCTCGGCCGCGGCGGGAGGGCCGGGGCGGCACAGGTGCGCGCCGTGCTCGGGGCGGCGGGCCTGGCGGGGCCGCGCGGCTGAGGGGTGCGGTCGGCGCGGGCCTGGCGGGGCCGCACGGCCGACGGCGCGGTCGGCGGACCGCGGGGCGGGCGTCTCAGGAGGTTTTGGCGGGTCGCGCCGGGCCGTCCTCCAGGATCTCCGACTGGGCCAGGAGATAGGCGAGATGGGCGCGGCTGCGGCCGCCGAGCAGCTCCGACGCCTTCTTGATGTGGGTGGAGACGGTGCGGGTACTGATGCCGATGCGGGTGCCGATGACCGCGTCCGTGTGGCCCTCGATCATGAGCCGGAGCACCGTGCGCCGGGTCTCGTCGGTCATCAGCCGGGGACGCACCTGCTCGGCGGTCATGCTGACCGGCTCGGCGCGCGCCCAGGCGTGGTCGAACACCTTGACCAGGTACTGGACCACCGCCGGGTGCTCGATCAGCAGCGCCGTGGTGCTGAGGTCGTGCCGGGGGTCGGGGATCAGCGCGAGGCGGCGGTCGAAGACGATCAGCCGGTCGAAGAGTTCGTTGAGGGTGCGCACCTCGGCGCCCTGTGAGGTGACCTGCTCGATGTAGGCGAGCGTGGGGCCGTGGGCACGCACGGTGTGCTGGTAGAGGGTGCGCTGCTTGACACCGCGCCGGGACATCGCGACCTCCTGCGGGAGGGTGCGCGCGAGCGCTTCCGGATCGCGCGAGCCGCCCGGCTGCGCGGTCAGCATCTCCGACACGCAGTCGTCCCTGGCCTGGAGCAGCGCGGCGCGGATGACGTCGGCGCCGTGCAGGAGCCGGAGCGGGGTCGCCGACTCCCGGTGCTCCTCGCGATAGACGTCCTCGGCGTGGGAGACGGCCTCCTGGATGGCCGCGATGGTGTGCTGCTGGACCAGGACGGCCCGCTCCATGGGGCGCACCAGCTCGCTGGTGGCGATGTCCGGCGGGATCGCCGCCCACAGGGTGGGTGTTTCGGCCAACGGCCGCAGCAGCCCCAGCTCCAGCAGGCATTCGGGTATTTCGCCATCAATCGGCCCCTTGGCCAGCGCCTCGCGGTACCGCTCCAACCCCCAGTCACAGGGCCGGATCACATTCGATTGTGGCTTGATGTCTGGATTTCTACACATGCGTCCCCCCTTCTTGTTTCTGCATTGCGCGATCACGATGCTAGCGAAAACCGAACGGCCGAGTTTTTTGCGGCATGCTTCCGGTGACGGAAGGCCTAGTAGGCCTTTCAGCCATAGGGGAGGCAATCATGGATTTCAACCAAACGCTGGTTAAGAGAGTTTCCACCGGTCTCGCGCTGGCCATCGCTATTGGCTTCGGCGTACAGATCCCGGCCGGCACCGCCGTTGCCGCCACCGCGGGGCAAAGCGGCAGCGCGACACCGGACGACTCGAACTGGACGGCAATTCACGCCGCCACGAAGGCCGGCGTGGACAACGAGGACGACTCCAACTGGACCTGATCCCGCAAGGGCTGGACGGGGACGTAATGAATAAGGACCGGGAAACAGTCGGCATCATCCTCGCCGGAGGCAGGGGAGAGCGGGCCAAGCCCATCACCCTCAAGTCGGCGGACTACATTCGCAGCAAGGCCCTGATCCCCTTCGTAGGACGCAGCCTCATCGAATGGGTGCTTGAAGCCTGCCGGGAACAGGGAATCCGCCGCTTCTACGTGGTGACGCACGGCCTGGAGAACCGCGACCAGATCAAGCTGCTGCTCGGCCACGGAGAACGCTACGGCGTCGAGATCAGCTATTCACGTTCGCGCTTCGACCGCTACAACGTCGGCTCCGCCGGAGCCACCCTGCACAATCTCGAACAGTGGGATCTGCAGTGCCGTGCGCTGGTGCTTCCCGTCGACTCGCTCTTCGAATTCGACCTCGGCGCGATGACGGCGGCACACGAGGCGCGGGACGCCCTGGTGACGGTCGCCTCGGTGGCCCGCACCGCGCAGGAGATCGCGGCCAAGTACGGCGTCATGCGTACCGGAGCCGACGGCCTGGTCCAGGGCTTCGTCGAGAAGCCGCACACCACGGAACTGCACGACCTGTTCCCGTCGACGGCCGGCGATCCCGCGGCCACCCTGCCCACCAACGCGGGCATGTACCTGGTGGACTGCGGGCGGCTGCGGCTGCTCGCCCGGGAGCCGGAACTGTTCCGGCAGTCCCACCAACGGCTCGACTGGGGCGGCGACCTGCTGCCCTGGCTGGTCGAACGCGGACATCCGGTGGCGGCACACGCCATCGGCCGGCTCGGCGACCTCGGCAACGTGCCCGACTACCTGGACACCGTCCAGCTCGTGCTCAACGGCGCGTACGAGCAGATGAACCGGCTCATGGCGGCCCCCGATCAGGAGGGGTCCGGCACCCGGCGCTGGATCCACCCCAGCAGTCTGGGCACCAAGGACGACCTGACCGGCACCACGCTCGCCCGGAAGCTCGACGAGGGGACGGTGGTGATCGGCCCCGGCGTCCGGATCGGCCGCGACGTGGAGATCGGGTACGGGGTGCGCCTGGAGCACGCGGACATCGGCGACGGAGCCGAGATCCGCGAGGGCGCCACCCTCGTGCGGTCCGCCGTCGGCGAGTCCGCGGTGATCGGCGCGTACGCCGATGTCTCGGACAGCTACGTCGGCCCCATGGCGGAGGTCCACTCCGACCGCGGCCGGCCCACCCGCCTTGAGAACCACGCGGCCATCGGCGACGGAGCCGTGCTCTGGCCCGGTCTGCGGTTCAGCGGCATCACCGTCTATCCGCGCCTCAGGGTGCCCGCCCTCACCGGGGTGCCCGCCCGAACAGAGCTGCGCAACTCCGACGACATTCTGCGCTGGGCATGACGGTCCGACGACCGCCCGGCCACGGGAGAGGAGAAGCATGCACGGCCCCATTGCCCCCCACGGTCCCATCGCGGTGATCGGAGGTGCGGGCCGGACCGGTGGCCTGATCACCCGGCGGCTGCACGAACTGGGCGCCCGGGTCAGGGTGATCAGCCGCAGGCCGGAACACGGCTCCGCCCCACTGCCCCCGGGCGTGGAGGTGCACCGGGCCGACGTGCGGTACACCGGCACCCTCACGGACGCGCTGCGCGGCTGCGCGGGCATCGTCTTCGGCGTGGAGCCGGGCACCGCGGACTCCGGTCCCGACGCGCCCGAGTCCACCGTCCACGACGGAGTCCGCAACGCCCTGGCGGCCGCCGCGGAGCGGGGCGAACGCCCGCACTTCGTGCTGATCAGCCAGATCTTCGTGACCCGCCGCGAGCACCCGATGAACTCCTACGGCAGGCTGCTCGACTGGCGGCTGCGCGGCGAGGACGCGGTACGGGAGTCGGGTCTCCCGTACACCGTGATCCGTCCGAGCTGGCTCACCGACGACCGGTCGGTGGGCAACCGGGTCCGTCTGGAGCAGAACGACCGCGGCTACGGCTGGGTCTCCCGCGCCTCGGTCGCCGAGGCCTGCGTCCAGGCGCTGCGCGCCCCGCAGACCGCGGGCCGCACCTTCGAGATCTACAGCGAGCCGGGCGACGCCCCGGACGACTGGCCGGCCCTGCTCGGCCGCCTCGCCCCCGACCGGGTGCTGGAGCACCGGGTCGCCTGACCCCACCCCGGCCGCGGCGCCCCGGCGCCCCGGTCCTCCGATACGACGCGGGCGGACCCCGACCGTTCCGCCCCGTCCCCACTGCCTGTCGGCCAATCCCCCGAGCCGACGGGCCAGGAACCGGGGCCGGCCAGGCCCGGCGGCACCGCCGCCGCTGCCGCCGGCCCCGGTCTCCGCTCCGAGGCTGTGGAGCCTGCTCCACCTCCGGCCGTGGCCTCGGCGATCCCCGCATCCCCCATGCAGAGAGGGCTGGGTAAGAGCCGTGGTAGCCGCCGTGCCTGAGCAGGAACTGCCCGACGAGATCTCACCGGACACCGTCACCGAGTTCCTCGCCAGGACGCTCGCCTCCATTCCGCGCGCCGACCAGCGCCGCTGGGGCGACCTGTACGTCCGCGGCCTGCTCTCGGTCGACGGGAAGAAGACCATGCGGGCGCTCGCCGGCAACGGCCGCGGCAGCATCGAGCAGAGCCTGTACCAGTTCATCAGCAAGTCCCCGTGGGACGCGATGCCGGTGCGCAGGGAACTGGCCCGCCTCTTCCAGGCGCAGGCGCAGCCGCGCGCCTGGGTGGTGCAGCCGCTGGTCATCACCAAGGAGGGGCGTCACTCGGTGGGCGTCGAGCGGCAGTTCGTCTCCCAGTACCGACGGGTCGTCAACTGCCAGCAGGCAATGGGGGTCTGGCTGGCGTCCGACCGGATGAGCTGCCCCGTCGACTGGCGTCTCGTGCTGCCCGAGTGCTGGACCGAAGAGCCCGGCATGCGCGAGCGGGCCGCCATCCCCGACGGCGTGGACGCCTGCCCGCCGGAGCAGTGCGCGATCGGATCGCTCGCCGACATGGCCGACGAGTGGAGTCTGCACAGCCGCCCGGTGGTGATGGACCTGCGCGAGACCGATCCGTACCCGGCCTGCGCCGAGTTGATGAAGCGTCAGATGCCGTTCGTGATCCGCGTCGGCCCCGCCGCCCCGCACACCGCGCTGGACCTGGGCCCGCACCGCGCCGCACAAGCCGGCCTCGCCGGCGCGCTGAGCAGGCACCGGATGCCAATCGAATGGCTCGACCACACCACCGACACCCTGCGCGCCACCTCGGTGGGCGCCACCCGGGTCCGGTTGCGCAACCGTCAAGTGCCCGCAGAATGCCAGGAGTTGATCCTGCTCGGCGCGTGGACGACGACCGGACGGCCCGGGCCGGACGAGTTCTGGCTGACCAACATGCCCCAGTCGCAGCTGGGCACCGTCTACCGCACCGCGATGCTCGGCCACCGGGTCGAGCGCGACCTCGCCGAGGTCGGCGACCCGCTGGGGCTGCGCGACTTCGAGGGCCGCTCCTTCCGCGGCTGGCACCACCACATGACGATGGTGTCGGTCGCCCACGCCATCCGGGTGCTCGCCGCCCCGCAGCCGGTACGGGCCCTGCCCGACCGCCGGACCATGGAGAAGAGCGCGGCATGATCGCCCAACCACCGCGCCACACAACCGAGTTGACCGAGAGCGAGCGGATCGCGGCGGACCTGCGCCGGCTGCTGCCCGGCTGGATCCGCGCCCAGCGCTGGTTCGCCGGCAAGGACCGCGCCCTCGTCGAGGCCGAACCGGTCCTCGTCGACGTGCTCCGGCCCGGCGAGCCCGCACTCGTGCACACGGTCGTACGGACCGGCCCGGACGACTGGTACCAGCTCCTCGTCGGCGTACGCGCCGAACTGCCCGGCCACCTCGCCGCCGCCGCGATCGGCCCCGGCACCGCCCCCGGCGGGCGTGTCCTGTACGACGCGACCGCCGACCCCGAGCTGATGGACCGCCTCGTCGAACTGTTCGGAGCCGAACGGGGCGACGGCGTCGTGGAGTTCCACCGGATGCCCGGCGCCGACATCCCGGCCCACCTGCCCGCCCGGCTGCTCGGCGCGGAGCAGTCCAACACCTCCATCGCCTTCGGCGACCGCATGATCTTCAAGGTGCTGCGCCACCTGGTACCCGGGCCGAGCCCCGAACTGGAGCTCCTGGGCGCCCTGCGGCGCGCCGGGAACGTACCGAGCGCCGCACCGCTCGGCTGGCTGCGCACCGCACCCGGCGCCCTCGGCGACGAGTTCACCCTCGGCATCCTCCAGGAGTTCGTGCCGTCCCGCGGCGACGGCTGGGCCCTCGCCGTCGAGGAGGCCGAGGCCTGCCTCACCGGGGAGTGCGACACGGTCTCCCCGCTCGCCGGGTTCACCGAGGAGTCCCGCGCGCTCGGCCGGGCCACCGCCGAGGTGCACGCCGCGCTGGCCGACCGGCTCGGCACCGAGACCCTCACCGCCGCAGGTGCCGGGCAGCTCGCCGACGTACTCGGACTGCGGCTGGAGGCGGCACTCGCCGAGGTGCCCGCGCTGCTGCCGTTCGAGCGCCGGCTGCGCGCCATGTACCGGGACCTCGCCGAGGTCGCGGGCAGGGGCATCGACGTCCAGCGGGTCCACGGCGACCTCCACCTCGGGCAGGTGCTGCGCGGTGAAGGCGGCTGGGTGCTCATCGACTTCGAGGGCGAGCCGGGACGGCCGCCGCAGGAGCGGCGGCGGGCGCAGCCCGCGCTGCGCGACGTCGCGGCCATGCTGCGTTCCTTCGACTACGCCGCCCACCACGCGCTGGCCGAGGTGCTCGGCGCCCCGCCCGGCGAGCAGCCGCCGCGGGACCCGCGCGGCATCCGGCTGGCCCACCGCGCCTCGGCCTGGGCGGTGCACAACCGGCGGGCCTTCTGCACCGGTTACGCCGAGGCGGGCGGCGCCGACCCGCGGGTGCGGCCGGTGCTGCTGCGCGCCTTCGAGGCCGACAAGGCCGTGTACGAGGCCCTGTACGAGGCACGCAACCGGCCCGAGTGGCTCGCCATCCCGCTGGCCGCGGTCCGCAGGCTCGCCACGTGGCAGCGCCCGGTGGGCTGAGGGTCTGCGTGTCCGAACCCCGCCCGGCCTTCGAAGACGAACGGGAACCCCAAGGACGAATGGGAAGCATGAGCAATCCACGTGACGCACACCGCCACCAGCACCTGGTGAAGGCCTACGACATCCGGGGCGTGGTCCCCGACGAGTTCGACGAGGCGGCCGCGCGCACCATCGGCGCCGCCTTCGTGGCGCTGACCGGCGCCGACCGGATCGCCGTCGCCCGCGACATGCGCGGCTCCTCACCGGCGCTCGCCGAGGCCTTCGCCGAAGGCGTGGTCTCCCGAGGAGCGCAGGTCCTCGACGCGGGCCTCGGCTCCACCGACTACCTGTACTACGTCTCGGGCACCCTGGACGTGCCCGGCGCGATGTTCACCGCCAGTCACAACCCGGCCCGCTACAACGGGATCAAGCTGTGCAAGGCGGGTGCCGTGCCGATCGGCGACGGCACCGGCCTGGAGCGGATCCGAGCCGCGCTCGCGTCGGCGCCCGCGCCCGCCGACGGGCCGCGCGGCAGCGTCCTGCGGGTCGACCTGCTCGCCCGGTACGCGGCCCACCTGCGCTCGCTCGTCGACCTCGGCGGCATACGCCCCCTGAAGGTCGTGGTGGACGCGGGGAACGGCATGGCCGGGCTCACCGTCCCCGAGGTCCTCGACCACCCGTGGCTAGACGTCGTACCGCTCTACTTCGAGCTCGACGGCACCTTCCCGAACCACGAGGCCGACCCGATGAAGCCCGCCAACGTCGCCGACCTGAAGGCACGGGTGCGCCTTGAGGGCGCGGACCTGGGGCTCGCCTTCGACGGTGACGCGGACCGCTGCTTCGTGGTCGACGAGCGTGGCGAGTCGATCACCCCCTCCCAGGTCACCGCCCTCATCGCGACCCGTGAGCTCGCCCGCGACCCGGGCGCCTCGGTCGTCCACAACCTGATCACCTCGCAGGCCGTGCCCGAGCTGGTCGCCGAGGCGGGCGGCGTCCCGGTCCGCTCGCGGGTCGGCCACTCCTTCGTCAAGGCGCTGATGGCCGAGCACGGCGCGGTGTTCGGCGGCGAGCACTCCGGCCACTACTACTTCCGGGACTTCTGGTTCGCGGACACCGGAATGCTCGCCGCGCTGCACGTGCTCGCCGCCCTCGGCGGCCAGGACCGGCCGCTGTCCGAGCTGATGGCCCGGTACACGCGGTACGCGGCGTCCGGCGAGATCAACATCGAGGTCGCCGATCCGGAAGCAGCGCTGTCCGCCGTCGAGGCCGCCTACTCGGGCCCCGGCACGGAGATCGACCGCCTTGACGGGCTCACCGTCCGCCTGGGAGACGGCAGTTGGTTCAACGTCCGGGCCTCCAACACCGAGCCGGTGCTCCGTCTCAACGCGGAGGGACCGGACCCGGCGGCCGTGCGGCAGCTGGGCGATGTGCTGCTCGCTCTGGTACGCGGCGTGGGACTGGGGGCGGCGGCATGAGCGGCCCGGCCGTCGTCGACTTCTGGTTCGACCCGATCTGCCCCTGGTCCTGGCAGACCTCGCGCTGGCTGCTCGAAGTGCGGCAGCTGCGCCCGGTCACCGCACGCTGGCACGTGATGAGCCTGGCCGTCCTCCAGGACGACCCCCGGCTGCCGCACAGCCACCGGCAGATGCTGGCCGAGGCGCGCGGGCCCGCCCGGGTGTGCGCGGCGGCCCGCGCCGAGCACGGCGACGACGTGCTCGGCGCGCTCTACACCGCGCTCGGCGAGCGCTTCCACGAGCGGGGCATGCCGCAGGACCGGGCCACCGTCGAGGACGCGCTGCGCGAGACCGGTCTGCCGGCCCACCTCGCCGACGCCCTGACCTCCCGCACCCACGAGGGGGCGCTGCTCCTGTCCCACAAGGCGGCGATCGCGCTCGCCGGGGACGATGTCGGCACCCCCGTCCTCGCCCTGGACGGCCCGGCCCGCACCGGCCGGGTCGCCTTCTTCGGGCCGGTGGTCACACCGGTCCCCCGCGGCGAGGACGCGGCACGGCTCTGGGACGGACTCGCCCTGATGGCGGCCACCCCCGGCTTCTACGAACTCAAGCGGAGCCGGGGATGAGCGCGGCGGAGACGGTCGACGCGGCCGTCGTGGGCGGTGGCCCGGCGGGCCTGTCCGCGGCCCTCTACCTCGCGCGCTACAACCGCGAGGTGCTGGTCTTCGACACCGGCCACGGCCGCTCGACCCACCACCAGGTCAACCACAACTACCTGGGCTTCCCGGACGGGATTCCCACCGTCGACCTGCGCAGACTCGGCACCGAGCAGCTGGCCCGCTACCGCAATGCCCGCATCGCGCACCACCGGATCACCCACGTCGAGGGCGACGCGGAGCGCGGCTTCACCCTGCATGCCCAGGACCTCGTCTGGCAGGCCCGCACCCTGGTCCTCGCCACCGGGGTCCTGGACCACTTCCCGCACTTCCCGCACTGGGAGTCGTACGTCGGCCGGTCCATGTTCTGGTGCATCACCTGCGACGGCTACGAGAACCGGGGACGGTCCGTCCTGGTCGTCGGGCACACCGACGCGGCGGCCGGGGAAGCGATGCAGCTGCACAGCCTCACCGACCGGGTGCGGCTGCTGACCAACAGCGCCCGGGACGAGATCAGCGCCCTGTTTCGGGGCCGCCTGGCCACGGCGGGCATCGAGGTGGTCCACGACCGGATCGCCGAACCCGAGGGCAAGGACGGCCAGTTGACGGCGGTCCGCACCCGGGGCGGCCGCCGCATTCCGCTGGACGCGCTGTTCTCCATCCAGGGCGCGACGCCCGAGACGGGCCTCGCCCGCGGGCTCGGCGTCGCCCTCGCCGAGTCCGGCTACGTCGCCGTCGACACCGAGCAGAAGACGTCGGTGCCCGGGGTGTACGCGGCGGGCGACCTCACCGCGTTGCACTCGCATCAGGTGACCGCCGCCGTCCACGAGGGCGCCCAGGCGGCCTCGGCCGCCAACTACTTCCTGTATCCACCGGAGTTGAAGGCGGAGTGAAGCCGGGGGGCGCGGCGGCCGGGACCGCGCCGCGCCCTACCCGACCGCCTGACCGGCCTTCTTCCAGTTGTCCCGCAGCCGCGTCAGGTAGTCCGACGCCTGGCTCCCCGTCTTCGCGCCCCGCGCGAACGCCGCCATGTTGCCGCCGCCCGCGTTGTACCCGAGCGCCATCAGCTCCTCCCGCGTGTACGAACCCGCCCAGTGCGAGGGGAGCTGCGCGGACATGTCGTGCAGGTACCAGGCCGCGGCCTCCACCGCGAGCGCCCGGTCGTCCGGCAGCTCCTCCCACTTGCGGGACGCGAAGTCCCGCCCCTGCTTGGTCTGGTCGAACGCGGCCCGGTGCATGTTCGCGATGCCGAACGCCGCGTCCGGCTTGTACTTCTGCCAGCTCCGCTCGAAGGCCGCGTCGTGCGGCTTGTAGTCCTCGTTGTAGAGGATCGCCATCAGGAGCTGCGCGCTGATCCCGGCCTTCTTCGCGTACGTACGGACCTGGGGCGCGTAGTCGGCGGGGTCGTACGAGCCGCTCGGCGACGACGGGGTGGCCGACGGCTTCGCCGGCGAGGACGCCACCGGCGCCGGTGCGTGGGCCGGGCTCCCCGAATCCGAGCCCAGCAGCCCGGCGTGTACGCATCCCCAGCCGACCAGCGCGGCCATCGGAAGCAGCAACCACTGAGCACGCCGGCCCCGCCTGCCCTGTTCGGCCATCGCCACCCTGTCTGTCGGGGCCGGGGCCGTCGCGCCCGGTCCGGGAAGGCCCAGTCTAGGAAAGCGCCTTTCAAAGCGGCCCAACTGCATGAGGTGAATTACTCCCCCCCCCGTCGATGCCGTGGGGATGTGCGGTGCGTCATGCTGAGAAAGGCGCACCTCCTGTGGTGCACCGATAGGCACGGTGGGAGACCGTGGACTTCTCATGGGCGTTGACGCTGCCCCGAGAACAGATCAGCACCCTGCTGGCGGGCAGGCTGGCGGGTGCCATGGTGATGGGGCTCGGCCTCGGGCCGAGCGCCGCCGGAGCCATGAGGTCGAACGTGCAGGTCGCCGGGGGCTATCTCGTCATGCACAGCCACGCACCAGCGTTCCGGGTGGTGCTCAGCGTGTCCGGCATCCGCTGCCGGGTCGACATCACCGACCAGGCGTTCACCCACGCCGGCCAGTACGCACGGATCAACGGGCGTCTCGGTTCAGAACGCTCCGACCACCACTCGGAACAATCCATGATCCACAAACAACTGGCCATCCACGCGGACGCAGTTGAGGTCCACCACAGTCAAATCGACGGCATTCTGCTGCGTTTTCAGATTCCCCTGCTCCAGGCCAACCATGAGCCCCAGCCCGAGGCATAGCCTGGAGGCAACAGCGGATGGCCAGTGCCTTCCCGGCAGCGACGGCCGTTGTCGGCCTTCTGGCCTTCAGCGCACCCCTGAGGGATGGCCACCATGGGTGGGGCAAGCACAAAGCCGGCCGCCAGACCGGGAGCCCCGCCCACAGGGCGCACCACACAGGCGGAGACCCTCATGTCCGACCCATCGCCCATCCCGAACGACGGCACACCGCCCCCGGAGGGCAACGCCCCGTTCCCCGTCGACCTCCTTGCCCAACGCCTCAACATGCTGTCCGACTTCGTCGACCAGGCCTGCTCCGACTTCGAGCGGCACCCGGCCCAGTCACGGCGCATGCTGCTCGTGTTCACCGCCGTGCTCGGCGGCCTCACCCAGGACCTCCAGGCGATCCTGACCCCCGAGCTCACCCAGCGCGCCGACGACGCCATCAACGAACTCGGAGCCGCCGGCCGCATCGGCGTCAGCGACCGCGACCGCGAGAGCGCCGCGCGGCTGCTCGCGGGGATCTGGGGCACCGGGGCGACCGAGGGCGTCACCGCCGAGATCTGGCGGTACGCAGCCCCCGGTCTGGCCGACGCCTGCCTCCAGGTGGCCTGCCTCACCGGCCACTACGCCCAATGGGACCACCATCACGCTGTCTCCGACTCGCCTCGCGGCCCCGCGGCTTAGCCGACCGAGCGGCTCAGCCGAGCATGCCATCCCGGACAGCCGCGTGAGCGCGATCCCTCAACTCGCCTACTTCAAGCCCCTGTTGGAGTGTGGGGTGCGAGTGGCGGCGAGCCGGGCCCTGTGGGCCACTGCCGCCGCCACTCCCCCGTCCGCTCCCCCGTGCCCTTTCAGGCTCTCGCACGGCACGGCCCGTTCCATCCCCCGAGCGAACCATCCGGCTCCCCCGCGCGGGGGAGCCGTTCCGGCGGCGGCTCGAATACCGTTCAGGACAAGGTGAGTACGGCATTTCCGCGCACCTTGCGGGCCCGCAGGTCGGCGATGACCTCGGCCGTGCGGGACCAGTCGCGGACGGAGCCGATCTCGGGGTGCAGCCGCCCGGCTTCGACGAGCCGGACGAGCGCGGCGAGGTCGGATCCGTACGACGTGTCGGAGGAGGTGTAGTCGAAGTGAACGATGCGGGCCTGGTCGGGCCCCTTGAAGAAGTCGAAGAAGTTCAGGGTCACAGGGGTGCGGCTGGCCTGGCCGAACCAGACGAGCAGTCCGCCGGGGGCGAGGCGGGCGAGCGCGGCGGGGAGGGAGTCACCGCCGACCGATTCGAGGACGATGTCGTACGGGCCCTCGGCGTCGGCCACGGACGTGACCAGCTCGGTCGCGCCCAACTCGACCAGGCGGGCGCCTCGTTCGGGGGTCGCGGCGACGGCGGTGACGGCCGCGCCGGACGATGCGGCGAGCTCGGTCACATAGTGGCCGACTCCGCCGCTCGCGCCGGTGATCAGGATGCGGCGGCCGGCGACGGGGCCTGCCGCGCGGAGCAGCCTCAGTGCGGTGATGCCCGCGAGCGGCAGAGCTGCGGCGGTCACGGCGTCGACGCTGTCGGGGAGTCGGGCGACACTCGCGCTCGCCACCGCGACCCGCTCGGCCCATCCGAACGCGGGCGGGTGCGCCACCACCCGGGTGCCCACGGCGGGGCCGCTCCCGTCGGCGGCGGGGCGTACGACCGTACCGGCCACGTCCTTGCCGGGCCGCCAGCCCGGCCACGTACGGTCGAGCTGCCCGTCGAGCTGGAAGGTCTCGCCCCGGTTGACCGAATATGCCTCGACGGAGACGACCAACTCGCCGTCGGCGGGGGCGGGTTCGGGTGCCTCGCCGAGGACGACGGGCTTGTCGGTGTCGTCGGGGGAGCCGGGCAGTAGGGCCTTCATGACGTTTTCCTCTCGGGGCCCGGGGACTCGGGTTCAGGGTGGGCGGGGCTCAGACGAAGACGACGTTCTTGGCGTGCAAGGTGTCGAAGTACTCGCGCACCTCGGCGATCCGCCCGTCCCGGACGGTGAAGACGGCCAGGCAGTGCTGGTCGTAGGGCAGGCCCGACTTCGCGACCGCCCGGGTGTTCCACTCGGCGAAGACCCGCTCGCCGTCGGCGATGACGCCCTCGAATGCGAGCTCCATCGTTCCGGGTACGAAGTGCTCGACCATCGCCGGGACGAACTCGTCGAGGATCGCGCCGGGGCCGACCCAGGTCCGCGAGAGGGGCAGGTCACCGGCGAGCGTCCAGGTCGCGTCCGGCGCGAAGAACCGGCGCAGGGCGTGGAAGTCGCCGGTGGTGAGGGTGTCCATGTAGTCGAGGATCACGGCGCGGCTGGCCTCGGTGGTGCTGGTGGGGGCGGCGGCGGTGTTCGCGGGAGTGGTGGTCGAGGCGGTCATTTCCTGCTCCTTGGAGTGGGTTTCGTCGGGGTACCCCGGGGTGTCCGGGGGCTGTCCGGGGTGTCTCGTTCCGACACCTGAACACTAGGAAGGGGGCGTGCGCGGAGGGAAAGACCTGTTCGGGACCGCCCGATGCCGTACCGGCATATCGGCTGCTCACGCACGGTCGTAAGCTGCTCGGCATGTCCGAACTCCGTCGCCTGCGCTACTTCCTGGCCGTCGCCGAGGAGCGGAACTTCACGCGCGCCGCCGAACGTCTGCACATCGCCCAGCCCGCGCTCAGCCGCCAGATCCGCCAGCTGGAACAGGAGCTCGGGGTACGGCTCCTGGACCGCACGACGCACTCCGTCGAACCGACGGAAGCGGGACGCCTGCTGATGGAGCGCGGGGCGGAGCTCTGCGAGTCGGCGGACCGGCTGTGGCGGGACGTGCGCGGCTTCGCCGAGTCCGAGCGGGACGCGCTGACGATGGGGTACAGCACGAGTACGGGGTACGGGACCGCGCCCACCCTGCTCGCGGCCCTCGCCTCGGCGCACCCTCACCTCGCGGTGACCACCCGGCTCCTGCCCACCGCCGACATCGTGTCCGGGGTGATCGACGGCACGCTGGACGCGGGCCTGGTCCGCTGCCCGCCCCCGGCCCCGGAGCTGGTCCGCACGGTCGTACGCCTCGAACCGCAGGGGGTGCTGCTGCCGGCCTCCCATGCGCTGGCCGCGCGGGATTCGGTTTCGGTGTCCGAGCTCGCGGGAGAGCGGCTCCTCGTCCACCCGCGTGAGGCGAACCCGGGGCACTTCGATGCGATTCTGGGGATTTTCGAGGGGGCGGGGTCTGAGCCTCAACTCCTTTTGAGGCAGCTGTCGTTCGACGCGGCGCACACCCCGGTGGCACGGGGTGAGGCGGTCTCCGTCCTGGGGGAGTCGGCGGTGGACGGGCTTCCGGCCACGCTGGTGTGGCGCCCCCTGCACCCTTCGGCCACCATCGAGCTCCACCTCCTGACCCGGGGCCGGGGTCGTCGGCCGGCCGTCGCCCATCTGCTGCGGACGGCGTCGGAGACGGCCCGGGTCGAGGGGTGGCTGCACTCTCCGGCGTAGCCGCGTACCCCTTAGATGCCGGCCGGCGTTGCGAGGCGTGGGCGGCGGAACGTTCCCATCGCCTCCCTCACCTCGTCCAGGGTGGTCTCGGCGATCTCGTTCGCCCGCTCGTTGCCCTCGGCGATCAGCTTCCGGACGTAGTCCATGTCCTGCGCGTACTCGGCGCGCCGGGCCCTCAGCGGGGCGAAGTGGGTGTTGACCGCGTCCGTCACCGTCGCCTTCAGAGCGGCCGAGCCGCCGTCTCCGAGCTCGGAGGCCACCTCGTGCGGGTCGCGGCCCTGGCAGAGGGCGGCGAGCAGGACCAGGTTGCTCACTTCGGGGCGGTGCTCCGGGTCGTACGAGATCGTGCGGATCGCATCCGTTTTCGCACCCCGGATCAGGCGGGCCGTTTCGTCCGAACTCGCTTTCAGGGCAATGGAGTTGGACCGGCTCTTGCTCATTTTCGTGCCGTCCGTTCCCAGCAGCAGCGGCGCCTCGGAGAGCAGGGTGCGCGGTTCGGGGAAGACCGGGCCGTACCGCTCGTTGAAGCGGCGCGCGATCGTGCGGGTCAGTTCCAGGTGCGGGACCTGATCCTTGCCGACCGGGACCAGGTTCGCCTTGCAGAACAGGATGTCGGCGGCCTGATGGGCGGGGTAGGTGTACATCAGGCCCGAGACGGCCGCCTGACGGGAGTGCGCGATCTCGTCCTTGACGGTGGGGTTGCGGCTGAGTTCGGCCACCGAGACCAGGCTCAGGAAGGGGAGCAGGAGTTGGTTGAGGGCGGGGATCGCGCTGTGGGTGAAGATGGTCGAGCGCGTCGGGTCCACGCCCGCTCCGAGGTAGTCCAGGACCACGTCCTCCACGTTCTCGGCCAGCCGCTCCGCCACGTCCCTGTCGGTCAGCACCTGGTAGTCCGGGATGACCAGGAACAGGTCCACGCCCTCGTTCTGCAGGCGGACCCGGTTGTGGAGCGTGCCGAAGTAGTGGCCCAGGTGCAGGGGTCCGGTGGGGCGGTCGCCGGTCAGGATGCGGTCCTGGGCGGTGATGACGGTGTTCATGGTGGGCTCCTCGTGGGCAGTGGGGTGGGGCGGGCCTGGACGGCGCCCACTGCGGGATCCAGCGAGGGCAACACAAAGGGCCGTCCAGTGATGAACGGCCCGCTGACGATGTCGCGCGTGTGAGTCGTGGCCGCTCCTAGGAGGAGCGCCACCAGCAGAGGTGAGTACGGCACTGCGATGCGGACGACATGGGTTCACCATAGCCCGGCCCCACGGCGCGCGCCCAGGGTCTTTCGGCACGCGCCGCGCGGAGCCCGGGGTCAGTACAGGTTCAGATACGTCTGCCAGCCGCCGCCCACCCGTACGCGGTCGGTGTACGCACCGGCGCCGTTTCCGGGGTAGCGCCACAGGACGCCGTCGGTGTCGCGGGCCACCAGGTCCGGCTTCCCGTCGCCCGTGATGTCGCCGACCCCGGCGAGCGCGTTGTAGATGCCCCAGCCCGCGCCCATGCGGACCCGGTCGCCGAAGGTGCCCCTGCCGTTGCCGTCGTAGCGCCACAGCACCCCGGACGCATCCCGCGCGAGCAGGTCGCCGAAGCCGTCGCCGCCCAGGTCACCCGCGCCGATGACCGTGTTGTAGATCCCCCAGCCGAAGCCGATCTTGACGGGGTCCTTGAAGGCACCCGCGCCGTTGTCGGCGTACATGTACAGGTCGCCCGAGGGAGTGCGCGCCAGGAGGTCGGGGCGGCCGTCGCCGGTCAGGTCGCCCGGGACGGTGAGCTGGTCGTACGCGTTCCAGCCCGCGCCGAGCGCGAGGTGCGGGCCGCTCGGGGCGAAGGGCTTGTTCGCGGCGCCGTCGTAGCGGGTGAGCTGCCCGGAGGCGTCGCGTACGAGGAGTTCGTTGTTGCCGTCGTTGGTGAGGTCGCCCGCCGGGACATAGCGGGAGGTGGTGGGCCAGCCCGGCGCGGAGGGGCCGGGGGTGACGTCGCCGCTGCCGTTGCCGGTGCGGATGGTGAGGGTGCCGCCGGGGGTGAGGGCCAGGAGGTCGCCTCTGCCGTCGCCGTTGTAGTCGCGCCAGGTGGCGGGGCCCGGGGCGGTCGTGGCGGTCATCAGGCGGGTGGTGGAGATGCCGGTGGGGTCTTCCCACAGGGCGGTCGGGCGGTTGTCCGGGCCGCCCACGGATATGCCGCCGCGCGCGTACCCGGACGTGTTGGCGCTGAGCTCCTTGGGCGTGCTCCAGGCTCCGGCCATGCGGGTGGCCACGACGAAGCGGTCGGAGTTGCCGTCGTCGGCGGGCTGGCTCCACCCGGCGTGCACGGTGCCGTCGGCCGCGATGTCCGCGCCGAAGTGCGTCATGCCCGCGTACTGCGTCGACAGGGTCTGCACCGGCGACCAGGTGCCGGTGGCGGCGGCCCGGGTCGAGGTGCGGATGTAGAAGCCGTCCGTACCGGACTGGTAGTCGGACCAGACGAGGGTGACGTCACCGCCCGGGCCGGTCAGCGGGGTCGGCACGGCGTCGCCGAAGCTGTCCGTGCTCGCGGCGCTCTCGACCGGGCCCCAGGTGCCGGTCGCGGCCGGTCTCTGCGCGTAGTTGAGGGCGCCACCCGCGAGCCACGTCAGCGCGAGGGTTCCGCCCGGGCCCGTCGCCAGGCGGGCCTCGGCGGCCGGGACCGGGGTGGGGAAGGTGTCGTGCGGGGCGCTCCAGGCGGCGGTCGACGCACCCTGCTCGGCCGATTTGAAGGCCGCGCCCGCGGACCCGTACTCGGTCCACACGACGTTCACCGAGCCGTCCGCGGCCACCGCGACCTGCGGGTACGCGTCCTGTGCCCCGGCGCCCGTGGTGTCGAGCCGGTCCGGCGCCGACCAGGTGCCGCCCGCCCCGGTGCGCTCGGCCGCGTACACCTCGTACTGCGGGTCGACACTGTGTGCCCACACCACGACGGTGCGGCCCGAGGGGGTGCCGGCGAGCTGGATGTCCTGGATGCGGTCGGCCGCGGCTATCTGCACCGGGGACGACCAGGACGTGGCACCGGCGGGCAGCGCCGAGGTGCGCAGCACGGCACCGGTGGCGGCCACGTCGACCCAGGCGACGGTGACCGAGCCGTCCGGCGCCGCGAGGAGATGCGCGTCGACGGGCGAGGACGTGTCGTACGTGGAGCTCGCCAGGGTGCGCACGGGCCCCCACTTGGTGGTCCCCGCCGGCCGCACCGCCGCCAGGAGATCACGCTGCGAGCGGTTGGCCGCGAGTCTGGACCACAGGGCAACCACCGTGCCGTCCTTGGTCGTTCTGGTGTCGATCAGCGTCTGGATCGTGGTGCCGTCGGTGAGCGCGTACGGGGCGCCCCACTGGTCGGTCTCGATGGCCGGGTGGGGTCCGGGGCCGGCCCCGGCGCCCGTCGTACCGAGGGCGCCGAGCGCGAGTGCGGACGTCAGCGCCGTGGTCAACACCCGCCGCAGCAGCGTGCTCCGTCGGCCGTGCCTGTTCTCTGCCACAAGTACTCCGCCTCATGCGTGGGATGCATGCGGGGTACGCGAAGCCGCGCGTGCATGCCGCGCGAGGATAGAGACGCCGCCCGGCTCGGGCCCAGCATGCGAGCAGCCGGGAGGTTAACAGCAGATTCGGAATCTCGAACTCCCCGACAGGGACTACTGGTTGGTGCCCTGTGGAGGCGCTCCTCATGCGGGCGGGAGGACACGGGTGCGGGCACCGAATGAGCCCGGTGGCATTGCGTGGGCGTGGTTCCCACACACAGAACCGGCACTACTTGTGGGCGTGGCCGCCCACGTAGAACAGCAGCCACACAAAGCCGGCGAAGACATGGGTGCCAAAGATGTAGAAGCCCGCGCGCAGGGCGATGCTGCGCTCCTGGCTCTTCTCGCTGTCGGCCACCGGTCGCCTCCTGTCCCGTACTGGTGCGTTCCAGGGTACGGGGGAGGCGGCCCGGGGCCCAGAGAGGACCGCTGGGTGGTCAGTCCTCGTGTGTGTAGAACACGTAGAACGACACCAGGAACATCGCCCCGCCGAAGATCGCCCCCATGCCGGACGACCTGAACACGCTGTGGTCGGACAGGCTGTACAGGAAGCCCATCGCGGCGCCGAACAGCGTGCCGTACGCCGCCGCGCGGAGCTCGCGGGGCAGGGCGGACTGGATGCTGAGGAGGCCGATGCCCAGGGCGATCACGGCCAGTCCCGACACGACGCCGAGGACGATCTGGCCGCCGGTGATCGCACCGCCGCCGCGCTGGTTGGCGAAGACGTACAACCCGTACATCACCCCCAGGACGACGGGGATCGCGAGGACGGCCCTGCTCAGATGGTGAGCCCTGCGGTGGCTCGTGGCGGGTACCGAAGCGTGTGCGGCCATGGCGGCACTCCTTCCGCTTTCCCGGGGCACGTGTACGCGTCCCCCATATAGCCCACACCCGCGCGCGCCGATGGGCAACCCGGGATTTCGTGGACGGGTGCGCAGCTTCCTGTCGGCGGTGCTGATCGTGCTTGCGGCCGTCCTCGTCCCGCTGGGCGCGGTCGCCGCCTGGGCGAAGACGGAGATCGGCAGCAGCGACCGCTACGTCGCCGCCATGGCACCGCTCGCCGGGAACCGAGCCGTGCGCGGCGAGGTGGCCGCCAAGGTCACCGACGCGATCATGCAGAACGTCGACGTGGGGCCGCTCCAGGGCTCGGTCGCCTCGCTGATCGGCGGGGCCGTGCGGTCCTTCACCACCACGTCCGCCTTCCAGGACGTGTGGAACACCGCCAACCGGGCCGCCCACGCGAGCGTCGTCTCCGCCCTCACCCACAACGGCGGCGGCAACGACGTGACCATCGACCTGGCCCCGGCGATCCAGCAGATCAAGACCGAACTGGAGGCACAGGGCGTGCCGTTCGCGAACAGGATTCCCGTGGAACACACCGACCTGACCGTCGTCGAGTCGACGAGACTCGGGCCGGTCCGCACCGTCTTCCGGTGGCTCCGGCGCGTCGGCGTCTGGGGCGCGGTCGTCTGCCTGGCGGCGGCGAGCGGGGCGGTGCTCGTCGCGGTACGCCGCCGCCGCGCCCTCATCGGGGTGGGGATCGGTCTTGCCGTGGGCGCGGCGGTCCTGCACGTCCTGGTCGCCGTCGGCAGGTCGCTCACGCTGGACGGGCTCCCCGCGGACTCCGATCCGTCGGCGGCGGGGGCGGTCTACGACGCGCTCACCGACTTCCTCAGCACGGCGGCGTGGGCCGTCCTCGCGTTCGGGCTCGCGCTCGCGCTCGGGGCCTGGCTCACGGGCCGGCTGTGGAAGCGAGGGCGGCCGGCCGCCGAGGGGCCCCGGCCAGGACCGGTACGGGCGGGGTCGCCAGACCTGCCCTGACCGCGTCCGGCACCCGGCCGCCCACCTGCGCAGCCTCGAACAGCCCTCCGTCTTCGACGCGGCCCTCGGCGGGCTCCTCGACCGGGTGGCCGCGCGGGCAAAGGCTTGAGCAACCGTGCCGGGCGCCGGGCCGTCTTTGGGGGAGGATGCGAACGCTGTGACCGGCTAGCGGGAGGCAGGCCGCCTTGGACACCTTGGGCACGGGGACCGTACCGGCCTTGCCGGCCGCATCCGACGTACGGCGACGGCATCCCTGGCGGGTGGTGTCCGCGCTGGCCGGGGCGCTCCTGCTGGCCGGGGTCAGTGTGGTGGTGGGGTGCCGGGCCGCCGATTCGGACGGGGTCACGCCCGTGCCGCAGGCCCTCGCCTTCCTGCCCTGGCTGCTCGTGCCGGGCGGCGCGGGGCTCGCGCTCGCGGCGCTGGGGCGGTGGCGCACCGGCATGGTGTGGGGCGTCGCTGTCCTCGCGGTCACCGGCTGGTACACCCAGCCGTACGGCGCCGACACGACCCGGCCGAAGGGCCCGGTCCTGGCGGAGTTCACCGTCCTCACGTCCAACACCGAGTTCGGGTGGGCGACGGACGATCTGATCGCCACCGTCAAGCGCGAGAAGCCCGACCTCGTGTTCGTCGAGGAGTGCAGCTTCCGCTGCTCCGACGCGCTGGCCGCGGACCTGCCCAAGGCCGACTACCCGTACCGCGATGTCGTACGCGAGGACGGTTCCGCCGGGTCGGCGATCCTGAGCCGGTTTCCGCTGAAGCCGGCCGAGCCCATCGAATCGGTGATGGCGATGCCCGGCGCGGTGGCCACCATCGGCGGGCGCGACGTACGGCTCCAGCTCGCGCACCCCTCGCCGCCGCTGCCCGGCGACGACGGCAAATGGCATCAAGAGCTGGGCAGGACAAGGGAGTTCGCGAAGGCTACGAAGGGGCAGCCCGTCATCCTGGCCGGGGACTTCAACGCCACCCAGGACCACGCCCTGTTCCGCTCCGTGCTCGACGAGGGCGCCCTGCACGACAGCGCCCGGCTCACCGGGCAGTCGCGCACCTGGTCCTGGCCCGCCGACCGCACCACCCCGCTGCGCACCCAGATCGACCACGTCCTGGTGAACGGCGACTCCTTCAAGGCGACGTCCGCGCGCTTCCTGAAACTGCGCGGCACCGACCACCGTGCGCTGCTCGTGGGGCTCAGCCTGTACGGCGGCTGACACATCGTCGCGGCCGGGACGGCCGCGGCGCCGACATGCGGGCCCCGTCCCGGCGGGTCAGCATCGTAGGGAGCCCGGGCGGGCGACGGTTTCGGGGATGATCCGGAAGCGGCGGCACACCAGGATGGTCGGATTCGAAAGAATTATCCACAGGCTGTGGACAACATTTACGGTTCCGTTGGCCGCCCTGTTTGCACCAAGTGATCTCTTTACGGTGTCGTGTGGTCATGGCTGATCAGAAGCGGGCGGGGGACGGCGTACGGCAGGGGCGGCTCGCGCCGCCGGAATGGCTCATCGGGGGGCTGCGTCCCGCCCCCACCCCCATCCCCTGGCCGGCCGTCGCCCGCGCCGCGATCGCGATGTCCGCGCCGCTGGCCGTGGGAATGGCGACCGGGCAGAGCGCGTACGGCGCGCTCGCCTCGATGGGCGCGCTCAGCGGGGTCATCGGCGACACCGCCGACGCGTACCGGATGCGGATCTTCAACATCGCCGTGCCGCAGCTGTTCGGCGCGCTCGGCGTGACCGTCGGCAGCCTCGTCTTCGGGCACGGCTGGCTCGCGGTCGCCGCGCTCACCCTCGTGGCGCTGGCCTCCGGAATGATCTCCACGATCGGCGCGGTCGCCTCGGTCTCCGGACTGCTGCTGCTCCTCAACGCCGTCGTCGGCGCGGGCCTGCCCATGCCCGGACCCTGGTGGAAGGCGCCGCTGCTGCTCAGCCTCGGCGGCCTGTTCGTGCTGCTCCTGAGCCTGCTCGGCTGGCCCCTGCGACGTACCGAACCCGAGCGGGACGCCGTCGCCGGGACCTACCGCGCGGTCGCCGAAGCGATCGAGGCCGCGACGACGGACGCGTACGACACCAGACGCCAGGCCGTCACCCAGGCCCTCGACACCGCCTACGACCTGATCCTCGCCCGCCGGGCCCGCGAACACGGCCGCCGCGAGGAACTGGTGCGCCTCCTCGCCCAGCTCAACGTCGTCATCCCGATCGTCGAGGCGGCGCCCGCCGTGCACCTGCGCGGCTGGGGCGTGGATGCCGCGATCCCCACCGCCGTACGGCAGTTGGCGGACGCGGTGGCCGAGGGCCGCACCGGCGCGGTCGCCCCGGACCTGCCCACGCCCGCGACCCCGGCCGAGCGGGCCCTGGACACCGCGCTGCGGCACGCCTTCGCCGTGGTGCACAACCCCGACGTCGACCACTCCAACATCGACGACCGCCTCGGCCGCCCGGCCGCCCTGCGCATCCGGTTCCGCCGCGCGGCCCGCAACGTCCTGCTCTCCGGGGCCTCCTGGCGCTACGGACTCCGCCTCGCCCTGTGCATCGGGCTGGCCCAGGCCCTGGTCTCCGTGGTCCCGGTGGAACGCTCGTACTGGGTGGCCCTGACCATCGTCTTCGTCCTCAAGCCCGACTTCGGCTCGGTCTTCGCGCGGGCCCTGATGCGGGCGGTCGGCACGGCGGGCGGGCTCGTCATCGCGGCGGCCGTCCTCGCGGAGGTGCCGCGCGGGTGGTGGGACATCCCGGTGATGATGCTGCTCGCGGCGCTGATCCCGGCGTTCTCCGCGAAGGGGTACGCCTTCCAGACCGCGGCCATCACCCCGGTGATCCTGCTCCTCTCGGACGTCCTCAACCACCAGGGCTTCAACCTGGTCATGCCCCGCCTGTGGGACAGCCTCATCGGCTGCGCGATCGCGCTGGTCGCGGGCTATCTGCTGTGGCCCGAGAGCTGGCACACCCGCATCGGGGCGCGGCTCGCGGACGCGGTGGCGGCGACGGCGGAGTACGTGGAGTACGCGTTCTCCTCCGAGGACGACCGCACGGAGCGGGTCCGGCTCCGGCGCCGGCTGTACCGGGACCTCTCGACGGTACGGAGCGAATTCCAGCGGGCGTTGACGGAACCCCCGCCGACGGGCCCCCGTGCGGCGGCGTGGTGGCCCCTTGTCGTCGCGGTCGAGCGGATCGTGGACGCGACGACGGCGGCGCGGGTGCGGGTGAACCACGGGGCGTCCTCGCCTGCGGCGGGCGAGGTTACGGAGATCGCGTCCGAGCTGCGGGGGCTTGCGGAGGGGTTGCGGTCGAGCGTGACGCTGGTGGAGGTCCGGGCGGACCTCCCGGGTGACGAGGAGTCCGTCCTGGCCCCGCTCCGCCAGGAAGTCCGAGCCGCCCGAGCCATCGCGTCCCCCACCCCCTGACCCTGCCAGGGGCGCGGGGCTCTGACATTGTGCGGCTCCGCCGCGTGGGCGCGAGCAGCCCCCACCGACCCGCAGCCGAAGGAGCCGCACGCCCCCGCGGGGCAACGCCTCAGAAGAGAGGCAACTGGCCCGGGAACCGGGGGAGTTCGAACCCGTCCAGGGTTCGCTGGGAGGCGTCCGCGGGGGCCCGGCGCTTGGAGCCGGGGCAGAGCGTCAGCTCGCCGGACGACTCCCGCGTACGGGGATCGTGGCGCACGAACTTGCCCGCCACAACGGCAACGGCACGGCCGCAGGACGGGCAAGAACGACGGGGAGAGACGCTGGGCATCCCCCCATGCTGCCAGAGGGACTACGCGGCCGGCTTGACCGCCGAAGTGAGCCCGTTGCGCCACAGGCTGTTCACCCGGGACTTCTCCGTGCTGTTCGGGTACGCGTTGCGGCACGACGTGCCGGGCCCGCCGCCGGACATCAGCTCACTGCACGGCCCCGAGTAGTGGTCGGGCAGCCCGAGCACGTGCCCGGTCTCGTGCGCGACGACCCGCACCGAGTAGTACTGCTGGTTCTGGCTGTAGTCCAGGAAGATGTAGCCGTTGCCGTGCCCGTCGGTCGAGGCGTACGAACCGTTCTGCGGGTCGTCGCCCTCGCGGTACTCGAAGTCGGCGCCGCCGTTGCTCTCCGCGAGGCGTACGTTCTGCACCGACGAGTTCCAGATCTGCGCGGCCTGCGATATCTCGGAGGTGAAGCTGGGGGCGTTGGCGGTGCTGTACGTCACGGTCACGGCGGCCGCGAGCGGGTTGGCGGCGCGCTTCTTGGCGACCGACTTCATGACCGCGTCGTAGAACGCCCGGTCGTTGACGGCGGAGTGCTTGGCCGCGGAGGTGTAGTGCGCGGCCGGGGCGGGGGTGGCCGTGGGGGTGGCGGCGGTCGCGGGGATCGCGCCGAAGCCCGCGAGGGCGAGGCCCAGCGCGGCGGTCACGGCGAACGTGCGGGAGTGTCTCATGGGGGGGTTTACCAATCCGTCGGGGATCCGCGCCCGGCTGGGTGGGCCGGCCGCGGGTGGGGGCTCTGCTGATCGGTGGCCGGGGGACGCGCTGTGGCGCCGTTCCGGTGATTGGTGATTGTGCAGGCCACAGTGGCGTACGGGAATGATGCCGATCTGCGATAACTCCCGCGTATCAGTGCGGTTTTGGTCATCTGGTGCGATCACTTAGCGTGCCCTAACCTCAGCCCATGGAGCTGGAGGTGAGACATCTGCGGGTGCTGTGCGCCATCGCCGACGCCGGCAGTCTGCACGCCGCCGCACGGGCGCTCGGCACGAGCCAGCCCGCCCTGACGACCCAACTGAAGCGCATCGAGAACACGTTGGGCGGACGGCTCTTCTCGCGCGAGCGGACCGGCTGTGTGCCCACGGTTCTGGGCCGGGGCGTGGTCGGCCGAGCCCGTCCGCTGCTCGCCTCGCTGAGCGCGCTGGTCGCCGACACCCGGGCCGCGGCCGCCCGCGCCGCCGAAGGCGACCGGCTGCGGATCGGCTCCACCGCGAGCCGCGCGATCCCCGGCTGGCTGCGCCGCCTGCGGGAGCGGCTGCCCGGCACGGAGACGGAACTCCAGGTGGCGGTTTCGGCCACCGCGCTGCTCCGCCAAGTCGCGGCGGGCGAGCTGGACGTGGCGTTCGTACACGAAGTGGAGGGCTGCCCGCTGCGGATCCCGCCGGGGCTTGAGATCCGCACGCTCGTGGAGCGCGAGCCGCAGTTCGTGTGCCTGGCGGCCGACCATCCGGCGGCGCACCGGCCCCTCGTGGATCTGGCCGACCTGGCCGCCGACCAGTGGATGGTCGACCCCAGCGTGGACGGCGAATGGGAGGGCCTGCGCCGCGTCCTCAACGCGGCCGGCCTCAACCCCCGTGTGCTGCACGGCGATTACCTGACGGCGGCGGGCCTGGTCGCGACGGGCGAGGTCGTCACCCTGTGCCAGCCCACCTCCCGCCCCCGCTCCGACATGGCCATACGCCCCCTGCGGGACGACCCGCTGGGAGTACGGCTGCTCCTGGCGGTCCGCAGTGGGGCATACGGAGGTGAACTGGCCGGGGTGGGCACCGACCTGGAGTCGGCGTACTGGGAGGCGGCCTCCCACTCACCCCCGTACCGGGCGTGGCTGGAGGAGCGGGGCCTTCCCTAACGGCCTCTCACCGGCCTCAGCAGGGCCGCGTGACGCCCTGGTGATCATGAACGTCGGGGCGCCCGTCCGGCGGACGTCCGTTCGCCGCGGACGGGATGGCCGAGGGGCCCACTCCCGCGACTACGATGCGGTCGGCTTCGGGATGCTGGAGTGCTGCACAGCCAGTTGGCGTACTGCAAAGCCCGGGGTCTTTGACATACCGCCATATGTCGTGCCGTCAAAGGATGTTCGGGCCATGAGCAGCAGTACCGGTGGCAGAGGGCTTCAGCCCAACGTTCTGTCCACGTTCGACACCGTTGTCATGGCGGTCGCGGGCAGCGCGCCCGCCTATTCGCTGACTGCCACCACCTCCGTGCTCGTGGGCGCGGTCGGGCTCGCCAGTCCGGCGGCGCTGCTCTACTGCGCGATCCCCATGCTCGGCATCGTGCTCGCCTTCGGGCGGCTCGGGCGGATCGACGTCAACGCTGGGGCCGCCTACTCCTGGGTCGGGCGCACCCTGCATCCCTTTCTCGGGTTCCTCAGCGGGTGGGCGCTCGTCGTCGCCGCCACCCTGTTCATGGTGGCCGGCTCGCTGCCCGCCGGGCAGATGACCCTCGGCCTCTTCGACCCCGCCCTCGCGCGCAATACCGCCCTTGCCACTGCTACGGGTGCTGGGTGGTTCTTGTTGATGCTGGGGGTCGTGCTGGGGGGTGCCCGGTTGTCGGCCAGGGCCCAACTCGTCATCTCCGGCGCCGAGTTGGTGATTCTCGGGGGATTCTCCATCGGGGCGCTCGTGCGTGTCGGGGAGGGCGGCGGGGTCGTACCGTTCGACTGGGGGTGGCTCGGGTTCGGGCACTTCGACGGGGTGTCGGGGTTCGCCGCGGGCACCCTGATCGCCGCGTTCTACTACTGGGGCTGGGACGTCACCAGCAACCTCAGCGAGGAGACCCGCGACAGCCGCCGCACCGCCGGGCTCGCAGCCCTGGTCGGGGTCGGTATCGTCTTCGCCCTGTTCGTCGCCTTCACCGTCGCCGTGAACGTGCTGCTCACCAGTGGCGAGATCGAGGCCGGGCAGTCCAACGTCCTGGCCCTGCTCGGCGAACGCGTCTGGCCCGGCGTCGGCGGCAGGCTCATGGTGCTCGCCGTGGTCCTCTCCACCATCGCCACCCTGGAGACCACCCTCATCCAGGTCACCCGCTCCCTCTTCGCGATGGGCCGCGACCGTACGATGCCGGGCGGGCTCGGGGCCGTACACCGGCGGTGGAACACGCCCTGGGTGGCGGTCGTGGTGGTCGGCGCGGTGGCGCTGCTCCTGTTCGTCGCCTCCAACGCGCTCGGCTCCGTGCAGGACATCATGTCCGACGCGCTCGCCGCGATCGGCCTCCAGACCACCCTGTACTACGGCCTCGCCGGCCTCGCCGCGGTCGTCGCCTACCGCCGGACGCTCACCGAATCCGTCAGCTCCTTCCTGCTCGGCGGGGCCTGGCCGCTGCTCGGCTCGGTCTTCATGTTCTGCGTGTTCGGCGCCTCGCTGACCCGGCTCAGCGGCGCCGCCGTCGCGATCGGCATCGGCAGCCTGCTCGCGGGGCTCGTCCCCATGCTCTGGTACTGGCGGCGGGGCAGCACGTACTACCGCCCCGCCCGGCTGGATGCGACCCGTTCATTCGAAGTGAGTACCGGGTTCCCCAACTCCCGGACAAAGGCACCCAGGTACGTCCAGGCTGGGCACCCCACCGACTTCTGAGAGGCGGTACGCGCATGGCAGCACTGCGCCGCCGGGCCTACCGGAAGACAGCCATACGCTTCGACGCCGACCTCGGTGACCGGGCGCTCACCGTCGCCCGGCACGACATCGTCATCGGCCGCTGGCAGGGCGTACGCGATCTGCTGCGGGCCACCGGCGACGACTGGGCGCTGCGTACGCACCGGATCCGGGCGCTCGCCAACGCCGCCGCCGGGTCGACCGTCGTCGAGGCCTGGCGGGCCGCCGAACCCGACAGCCCGGACGCGGCGGTGCTGCGGGCGGCCACCGAGGTGACCCGCGTCTTCAACGGCGCCATCGCGGCCGGGCGCGGCGCCGGGACCGACCGCGACCGCATCGACGTCGCCGTCATGGCCTGCCTCGGCGCGGCCGACGCCCGCCCCGCCGACCCGACCCCCTGGGCCTCGCTGCTCACCGTGGCGCGGTTGTACGAGGGCGGGGTCGCGCGGCGTGAACTGCGGGGGTGGTGGGACGAGTTGCGGCGGCGCGACCCGTACCACCTCGAAGGGCACGTCCAGATGCTGCGGTACTTCTCCGCGCGCTGGCACGGGACGCACGGCTCGATGTACGACTTCGCACGGGACGCGGCGGGGGCGGCCCCGGCGGGGTCCCCGCTACCTGTGCTGGTGCAGATCGCCCGGGTGGAGGAGTACCGGTACGTTTCCGATGCCGCGAAAGGGCGGCCTGTCCGGGGGTTCGGGCAGCACTGGACCCATGAGCTTGCCGTGACCGAGCTTCGGCGTACGTATGACCGCTGGCTGGGCGGGCGGCCCCCGGGGCCCATTCGCTCCTCCGAAGCCGCCGAGCTCAACTACCTTGCGCATGCGGCGTGTTGTGCGGGACTCACGCGTGAGGGGGCGGCGCTGGTGGGGTTGCTGGGGGAGCGGGTCGCTTTGGTGCCCTGGGTCTATACGGGGGATCCGGCTTCCCAGATCGTCCGCTGGCGCGGGCAGGGTGGGGCTTGAGGGGGCTCGCATTCGGGTGCGGGCCCGGTGGGGAGGGGTGGGGCTGGTCGCGCCCACGCGGCGGAGCCGCAATGTCACAGTCCCGCGCCCCTGTGGGGCAACCAGCGCCACCGGCCGCGCCCACGCGGCGGAGCCGGGCAACGGCACAGGCCCGCTCCCCTTCAGGACGCGGAACCAGCCCCTTCCGGGAAACCGTCCTCCGGGTCGCTAACCTTACGTGTCCGTGCTGGCCAGGGATCTGATCCCGGACCTGTGGCGCAGCGCGGTACTTATCGCACCCAACTCATGCGAAAGGCCTCGCCCATGGGCATTCGGAGCTTGCTGCGCAAGGTGTTCGGACGCGATCGCGCGGAGCGCGCCGAGCCGACGGCGGCTTCCGTACCGCCCCAGGCCGAACGCACCCCGGAGGCCGTCGAGGCACCGGTCACCACCGAGGCTTCCGCGCCTTCCATTCCGGCCCCGGCGGAAGAAGTCGTCCTGTCCCCGGCGGAGGAGCTCGTCGCCGCCGCCTTCGACGGGCCTCGCCCGCCTGCGTCCTCGTCCGACTCCGATTCCGACACCGGGTCCGAGTCCGACTCTGAGTCCGATTCCGACACCGGGTCCGAGTCCGCGTCCGTGTCCGACACGGCTGGTTCCCCCGGCTCCTCGAACGCCGTCGTCGAGCTGCCTCAGCCCCGTACGGAGGCTAAGCCGGAGCCGGTGGCTGAGACCGAGCCGGTCGTCGAGCCCGTACCGGTCGAGGAGCCGGAGGCCATCGCCCCCGAGCCCGAGCCCGTACAGCTGGAAGCCGAGCCCGCTCCGGCGGAGGTGGCGGCCGAAGTCGCCCCCATCGCCGAGCCGGAGCCGGACCCCGAGCCCACGCCGGAGCCCGTACAGGCGGAGCCTGTCACCGAGCCCGAGCCCGCGAAGGCGGAGGCGGAGCCCGCTCAGGCCGAAGCCGAACCGGAGCCCGAGCCCATTTCGGCCGAGCCCGTCGTCGAGCCCGAGCCCGAGACCCGGCCCGCTCAAGAGGCCGAGCCCGTCGTCGAGCCCGAGTCCGTGAAGGCCGAAGCCGAGCCCGAGTCCCAGCCCGCTCAAGAGGCTGAGCCCCTCTCCGAGCCCGAGCCCGTGAGGGCCGAGGCCGAGCCTGCCCCGGTCGACGGCGAGCCCGCGCTCATCCCCGCCGAGGCTCCCGCCCCCAAGCCCGCCCTCTCCCCCGCCAAGGTCAAGTCCCGGGCGCCCGGGCTCTCCGGGGCCTACAAGGCTGCCGGGGCCGCGCTCAAGAAGGCCGGGATCAGCGGCGCCCGCGCCAAGGTGTACCTCGTGCTCGACCGGTCCGGGTCCATGCGGCCGTACTACAAGGACGGCAGCGCGCAGGGGCTCGCCGAGCAGGTGCTCGCGCTCGCCGCGCACCTCGACGAGGACGCCACCGTGCACACCGTGTTCTTCTCGACCGATATCGACGGGTCCGTCGACCTCTCCCTCGACTCCTACGACGGGGCCGTCGACGAGGCTCACGCCGGGCTCGGGCGGCTCGGGCGGACCAGCTATCACCGGGGTGTCGAGGAGGTCGTCGAGCACGTCGAGAAGGCGGGGCACGAGGGGCCCGTACTCGTCGTGTTCCAGACCGACGGCGCCCCCGACGCCAAGCTCCCCGCCCGCCAGGCCCTCGCCGACGTCGCCGGCAAGCCCCTGTACTGGCAGTTCGTCGCCTTCGGGGAGGACGACTCCAAGGCGTTCGATTTTCTGCGGAGCGCGGAGGGCGAGCACGAGCACGTCGGGTTCTTCCACGCCGGGCCCGCTCCCCGTGAGCTCAGCGACGCCGAGGTCTACCAGGGGCTGCTCAGCTCGTTCCGCCCCTAGCCTCTAGCCCCTGATGCGCGGGCCGGGTGCCTTCGGGAGGGAGACCGTCACGGTCAGGCCGCCCTCGGCGCCCGGCTCCGCCGTGGCCGTCCCCCCGTGCGCCAGCGCGATCGAGCGGACGATGGACAGGCCCAGGCCCGCCCCCGGGCCCATCCGGTCGCGGCCCTCGCCCCGCCGGAAGGGCTCGAACAGGGCCGGGATCTCGTCCTCGGCGACCACGGGGCCGGTGGGGTTGGCCACGACCAGACGGCCGCCGTACACCGTGACCTCCACCGCCCCGCCCGGTTCGTTGTAGGTGACCGCGTTGGCGAGGAGGTTCGCGGTCAGGCGGGCAAGGAGCGCCCTGTTGCCCCGCACCACAGCGGGAGCCGAGTCCACCTTCACGGTGTCGTAGCGCGCCGCCTCCTCCCGTACGACCTCCGCGAGGTCCACCTCCTCGCGCTGTCCCAGGCCCCGCTCGCTCCGGGCCAGCATCAGCAGCCCTTCGATGAGCTGCTCGCTGCGCCGGTTGTTGTCGAGCAGGGTGCTGCGGGTGGCCTCCAGATCGGCGGGGCTCGGCTCGCCGTCGAGGCCGATCTGGATCGCGGCGCGCTGGGTGGCGAGCGGGGTGCGCAGTTCGTGCGAGGCGTTGGCGATGAAGCGGCGCTGGCTGTCGAAAGCGGCTTCGAGGCGGCCGAGGAGGTCGTCGATCGTGTCGCCGAGTTCCTTCAGCTCGTCGTCCGGCCCGGCTGCCCCGACTCTCTCGTGCAGGTTGCTCGCGGTCAGCTTGCGAGCCCTTGCCGTCATGACGTGTACGGGGCGAAGCAGCCGGCCCGCCGTCCACCAGCCCACCACGACCGCGAGCAGCGCGATCGCGACCAGCGCGAGGGTGGACCACAGGGCGGTCTGGCTGGAGGCGGCCTCACTGACGTCGGAGCTGATCCGGTAGACGGTCAGCGGTTCCAGCGGGGTGCCCTGGCTCCGGTACGCGGGCATCCCGGGCACCTGCAAGGTGGTGGCTCTGGTCGCGATCGCGGTCGCCTCTTCCTGGGTGCCTGCCCGCGAGAGCAGGTTCACCACCGCGAGCAGCGCCGCGCCGAGCACCAGGAAGACGCCGCCGAAGATCAGCGCTATACGGGTCCTGATCACCGGGCCCGGCCCCTCACAACGCGTACCCCACGCCCTGGACGGTACGGATCAGCGCGGGCTCGCCGAGCTTTCCGCGCAGCTTGCTCATCGCGACGCGTACGGCGCCCGTGAACGGGTCCGCGTTGGCGTCCCAGGCACGCTCCAAGAGCTCCTCGGCCGAGACGGTCGCGCCGTCCGCCTCCAGGAGGATCTGGAGCACCGCGAACTCCTTGGGCGAGAGGTCCAGCTCCTGGCCGTCGCGGTGCGCGGTGCGCCGCACGGTGTCCAGGCGCAGCCCCTGCCGCTCCAGGACCGGCGGGACCGGGCGGGCGCTGCGCCGCCTGAGCGCGCGGACCCGCGAGACCAGCTCGGGGAACTCGAAGGGCTTGCCCAGATAGTCGTCCGCGCCCAGGTCCAGGCCCTCGACCCGGTCCTCCATGGACGCGGAGGCGGTCAGCATGAGGATGCGGGTGCGGGAGGCGTCCGCGACCAGACGGCGGGCCACCTCGTCGCCGTGCACCCGCGGCAGGTCCCGGTCGAGCACCACCACGTCGTAGTCGTGAAGCCCCAGGTACGCGAGCGCCGCGTCCCCGCTGTAGACCGTGTCCACGGCGAAGCCGGCTCGCCGCAGCCCGGTGGCGACGAGCTCGGCGAGGACCTCCTCGTCCTCGGCGACCAGTACCCGCATGCTCTCGTCCTTCGTGTGCACGTGCCCCCTTCCTCCCAGGATGCGTCCTTGCTACGGCAACGGGTGTTTCGCAAACCTCTCCGCCGTCCGCCATCCGGACATCCCGGGCGGGCGCGGCCACGGCGGCCGATAGGATTCCGCGCATGCCTTCGCCGACGTACTACGTTTCGACGCCCATCTACTACGTCAACGATGCCCCGCACCTGGGCCACGCCTACACCACCGTCGCCGGTGACGTGCTCACCCGCTGGCACCGCCAGCGCGGCGAGAAGGTCTGGTACCTGACGGGCACGGACGAGCACGGCCAGAAGATCATGCGCACGGCCGAGGCGAACGGCGTCACGCCTCAGGAGTGGTGCGACAAGCTCGTCGACGAGGCGTGGCAGCCGCTGTGGGAGCACCTGGGCATCGCCAACGACGACTTCATCCGCACCACCCAGAAGCGGCACACCGACCGGGTGCAGGAGTTCGTCCAGGACCTGTACGACAAGGGCGAGATCTACAAGGGCGGCTACGAGGGCCCGTACTGCGTGGGCTGCGAGGAGTACAAGCTCCCCAGCGACCTGATCAAGGCCGAGGACGGCACCGAGCTGTGCGCCATCCACAAGAAGCCGGTGGAACTCCTCAAGGAGGAGAACTACTTCTTCAAGCTGAGCGAGTACGGCCCGAAGCTCCTTGAGTTCTACGAGGCGAACCCGGGCTTCATCCAGCCCGAGTCGGCCCGCAACGAGGTGCTCAACTTCGTGCGGAAGGGCCTCCAGGACCTGTCGATCTCGCGGTCGACGTTCGACTGGGGCGTGCCGGTGCCGTGGGACACCGAGCACGTGATCTACGTGTGGGTGGACGCGCTGCTCAACTACGCGACGGCCGTCGGGTACGGCGCCGACCAGGCCCGGTTCGAGGAGATCTTCCCGGCCGACGTGCACCTCGTCGGCAAGGACATCCTGCGCTTCCACGCGATCATCTGGCCCGCGATGCTGATGGCCAACGGGCTTCCGGTACCGGGGAAGGTCGCGGCCAACGGCTGGCTGATGGTCGGCGGCGAGAAGATGTCGAAGTCCAACCTGACCGGCATCAAGCCGCAGGACCTGACCTCGCACTTCGGCGTCGACGCCTACCGCTGGTACTTCCTGCGGGCCATCGCCTTCGGCCAGGACGGCTCGTTCTCCTGGGAGGACTTCACCGCCCGCTACACCTCCGAACTCGCCAACGACTACGGCAACCTGGCGTCCCGGGTGGCCGCAATGGTCGGCAAGTACTTCGGCGGCGAGCTGCCCGCGGCCATCGCCGACGGCGACGCCGAGAAGGCCGTCCAGGACGGTCTGGCGAAGGCCGTCGCCGAGGCCGACCGGCGCATCGGCGACGAGCTCGACTTCCAGGGCGGCATCCTGGCCGTCTTCGACTTCGTCAAGCAGGTCAACGGCTACCTCACGGAGCAGGAGCCGTGGAAGGTCGCCAAGGACGATTCTGCCGAGGGCAGGGCCCGCCTCGCGACGATCCTGTACACCGCCGCCGAATCCCTGCGCGGCGTCGCCGTCCTGCTCAACTCCGTGATGCCGGACACCTCGCAGAAGCTGTGGGACTCGCTCGGCGCCCAGGCCCCGCTCGGCTCGCTCGCCGAACAGCGCGTCCAGGATGCCGGCACGTGGGGCCTGCTGCCCGCCGGGTCGAAGGTCACCAAGGGTGCGGTGCTCTTCCCGCGCCTGGAGGAGAAGCCCGCGTAAGGGGTTTCGCGGTACGAGGTGCGGGGCCCGGGGTCGTTGATCCCGGGCCCCGCACCTCTTTTCCTGACGACTTCGATCCTTCGCGGCCGGATTGGTGGCCCATTCAACGGTTGTTGATTCGCTGTTGATCGGGCCCGCCCAGAGTAAGCCGGTCGGTACGCACGGGGAGAGGGAAAGGACAGGGAAATGCCATTGCTCGCGAATCGTGTCACGGTGACCGTTCACGCCTCCGATCCGCTGAGCCGGGCCGGGGTCATCAGCCACCTGCAGCACCAGCCCACCGTCGAAGTCCTGCGCGACACCCGGGAGGCCCGCGAGACGGACGGCCGCCCGGCCGACCCCGCGGTCGCCGTCATGCTCGTCGACCAGGTCGACGACTCGGCCTCCGCGGAGCTGCGCCGCGTCGTGCGCGGCGGCGAGCAGCGCGTCGTGCTCATAGCCCGTGAACTGCGCGAGCCCGATCTGCTGACCGTGGTCGAGTACGGGGTGCGCGCCATCCTGTGGCGCCACCAGGCCACCGAGCAGCGCCTGTTGAAGGCCGTGCACAGCGCGGCGCGCGGCGAGGGCGAGCTGCCGCCGGACCTGATCAGCAGACTCCTCGTGCAGGTCGGCCGGCTGCGCCGCTCGGAGACCACGTCCGCGTCGGCCGGGTCCTCCTCGACCGCGCCGCTCTTCGGCATGGCGCCGCGCGAGGTGGACGTCCTCCGCCTGGTCGCCGAGGGCCTCGACACCCGGCAGATCTCCGAGAAGCTCGCGTACTCGGAACGCACCGTCAAGAACATCCTGCACGCCCTGATGACCCGCCTCCAGCTCACCAACCGCGCACATGCGGTGGCGTATGCGCTGCGGGAGGGTTACATCTAGGCTCCGCGGGGGGTGCGGGCAAGGGAAATGCCGGTATTTCGACTGCGGGCCGTCTGCGGCTGGTCGCTCCCCCAAGTTCTCGGCTCCGCTCGAACAGGGGGCACCCCCATCGCGGCGGAGCCGCACCATGTCACAGCCCGCGCCTCTGACAGGGTCGATACCGAGCGGCATTCCACAGGCCAGACAAGCCGCTGCTACGGCACTCAACCGACCTGCCCCTACTGGACTTCACCGCTCCATGGGCGCCGGAGGCCACCTGCTCTCCGGCCGCATCCGACACCTCGGGAAATTGGCTCAATGATCCACGAAATCGACGAGGCGCTGCGGCGCATTCTGCGCGGCGGGGCGCTGCCCGAGGGAACGGGGGACGTCGTCTTCGAGGCGCCCACCCGCGACTGGGCGGCCCGGCGCAACACTCCCACCCTCAACGCCTACCTGTACGACATCCGCGAGGACGTGGCCCGCCGCGAGCGCGGCTCGTACGCGGAACGGGACGCCAACGGCATCGTCCTGCGCCGCCGCCAGCCGCCCCGCTGGTACCGCCTCTCCTACCTCCTGACGGCGTGGACCAGCCGCCCCGAGGACGAACACCGTCTGCTGTCCGGCGCGTTGGCGTGCCTGCTGCCGCACGAGATGCTGCCGGAGGAATACGTTCCGCAGGCGCTCGACGCGTACAACGTGTCCCTGCCGCTGACGGTCGGGGTGCCGCCGGCCGAGTCGCGCTCGCTGGCCGACATCTGGTCGGCGCTCGGCGGGGAGCTGAAGCCCTCGCTCGACGTGGTGATCACGACGCCGTTCCCGGTCACGCCGGTGTACGACGTGGCGCCGCCGGTCACGGAGGGCGTGATCACGGTACGCGGCCGGGACGGCGTGCCGGACGACGCGAAGCCGCGCATCATGCGGGGCTCGCGGAGCGGGGGAGTGCTGGATGCCGGCTCGCGGGACGGCGGCGCGTCGGACGGCGGCGCGCGCGAGGGCGCCTCGCAGGACGGCGGCGCTCGGTGAACGTGGCCGCTCGCGCCCTGCTGCTCCGGCTCGACCATCTGCGGACCGCGGTCGCGGCGCTGGTCGCGGCCCGCTCCGCCGACGATCCGACGGCCCAGGACCCGCTGCGCGGCCTGTACGTCTCGGCGGAGACGGCGGCTCGGCTGGCCAGTGCGGCTGGGGCTGTGGCACCTGAACTCCCTCCCGTTGACGGGGAGTTCGTACCGGAGCCCGGCGACCGGCTCACCGCGCTGGCGCACGACTTCGGGCTGGGTCCGGTCGACGAACTGCTCCTCGTCGCGGCGCTCGCTCCCGACGTGGACCGGCGCTTCGAGCCGCTGTACGGCTACCTCAACGACGACGTGGGCCGCCGCCGGGCCTCGGTCGCGCTCGCCCTGGAACTCGCCGGGACCGGACCGTACGACCCCGACGCGCGCGGCCGGCTCCACCCGGCGGCGCCGCTGGTCACGGGCGGCCTGGTGGTCCTGGAGGACGAGGACCGGCCGCTGCCGGGGCGTGCCCTGCGGGTCCCGGAGCGGGTGGTGGCGCACCTCCTCGGGGATGACACCCTGGACGGTCAACTCCTGGGCGCGCGTGTCGAGTTGCTCCAGCCGGGCGGGAGTACCCCGGACGAGGGGCTCGTGGCGCGGATCGCCCTCGCGCCGGGCCCGGTCGCCGTCCATCTGCGCGAGCGCAGGGCGGGCAGCGGGGCGGACGCGGTGACGGCGGCCCTGCGCGGCGCCGGGCGGGCCGTGCTGCGCCACCGCCCCGAGCAGACCGACCGGGCGGCGGCCCGCGCACTGCTGCGTGAGGCGAGGCTGCGCGGCTCGGGCACGGCCGTCGTCGTAGAACTGCCGGACTCGGAACCAGGCCCTCTGGTGCGGGAGTTGGCGGTACCGGACGTGACCGTGGTGTTCGCCGGGACCGACCCCTACGACCCCACCTGGGCGCCCGGCGCGGCGCTCCTCGCCCTGGAGGACACGTCCGCCGAGACCGACCCGCTGACCGCCTGGGCCGAAGAACTCCCTTCGTACCAGGGCGACTTGGCGGAGGCCGTCGGACCCTACCGGCTGGGCGCCGGGCAGGTGCGGCGGGCCGCGCGGGGGGCGCTTGCCCTGGCCGGGTTCGAAGGGGTGCCGGTGGGGCTCGGACACGTACAGAAGAGCGCCCGGCAGCTCTCGGCACCGCTGCTCGACCGGCATGCGCGCCGGGTGCGGCCCGCCGTCGGGTTCGCGGACCTCGTCCTGCCCGAGGAGCCGCTCGGAATGCTGCACGAGCTCGCGGGACGGGCCAGGCACCGGGACCGGGTACTCGGCGAGTGGCGGCTGCGTACGGGCGGCGGACGCGGACGGGGCGTGGTCGCGCTGTTCGCGGGGGACTCCGGCACGGGCAAGACACTGGCCGCGGAGGTCGTGGCGGGTGAGCTGGGCCTGGACATGTACGTGGTGGACCTCTCCTCGGTGGTCGACAAGTACGTGGGCGAGACCGAGAAGAACCTGGAGAAGATCTTCGTCGAGGCGGACCGGACCGACTCGGTGCTGCTCTTCGACGAGGCGGACGCGGTGTTCGGAAAGCGGTCGGAGGTGAAGAGCTCGCACGACCGGTACGCGAACCTGGAGAGTGCGTACCTGTTGCAGCGCCTTGAGGCGTTCGACGGGATCGCGGTCCTCACGACCAACCTGCGGGCGAACATCGACGAGGCGTTCACGCGACGGCTCGACCTGGTGGTCGACTTCCCCTTCCCCGATGTCGCACTGCGCGCGGCGCTGTGGCGGAGTTCCCTGGCGGGGGTTCCGCAGGAGGAGGGGCTGGGGGCCGAACTAGACGCATGCGCGAAGGAATTCGAGCTGGCCGGGGGTTCGATTCGGTCGGCTGCGGTGACGGCCGGGTATCTCGCGGCGGGGCGGGGTTCTCCGGTGACCGCGGAGGATGTCCGTGCGGGGGCGCGGCGGGAGTACGTGAAGTCTGGGCGCCTTGTGCCGGGTACGGGCATGCCCTGGGCCCCGTAGTCCCCTGGGGCGGGGGGCTGTTCGCGCAGTTCCCCGCGCCCCTGGCAGGGTTGACGCCGACCCCCTGGGGCTGCGCCCCGAAGCCCCGCCGACGCCCGTCAGCCTGCGGACCGTGGGTGGTTGCTCGCGCAGTTCCCCGCGCCCCTGGCAGCACCGGGTACAGGCATCTCCAGCCTGTCATGGGGGTCCCCCCTGGCCCTTAAGGCCTTGGGGGAGTTTGAGGACGAGCGCCCTTAAGGCGCGATATGGGGTCTGGGGGCGGAGCCTCGGTGTTGGTCCGGGCGGGGCTACTGGAGGATCTTCCAGCGCTGCTGGTCGGCCGGGAGGGCTCCGCAGGGGCGGACCTCGGCCACCTGGAGGTGCTGCCGATCGTTGGGCGTCAGATCCGACAGGCACCAATTGTCGTCCCGGCTCACAAGCCGCACAAAACCGTCACCGCCGCTGATCGGCTGGATCGACCACTTCTGGTTGGCAGTCATCGACCCGTTGGACAGGCTCGCCTCGCCGCCCGACGCGCCCCACATCTGGATCTGGTTCCCCTCCCGGGTGTTGTCCGCGACAGCCCACGGCTCGGACGACGAGGTGAAGGCGAACTCGTCGTTGGGCAGCGGGTGTACGTGCCAGAACTGGTCCCACGGGGGCTTGTTCAAGCTCGTCGGCGCCGTGTAGACGTACCGGCCCTCCGGCTTCTGGTCGGTCGGCGAGACGAGAAGGTATCCGAGCCCGGACTGGATCCGCACCAGCTTGTTCGGGTCGTACTTGGGCGGCTTGGGAGCGTGGTCCCCGCCGCCACCGCCGCCTCCGCTGCCGCCGCCACCGGGGTCCTTCGGCTTCGGCTGGTCGCCGGCGGGCGGGGGCGGGGCCGGCACGGAGGGCGGCGGCGGCTGCTTGGAGGGCGCCGGCGGGGCGGAGGGCAGCGGCGTGTTGGAGCCCTGCGGAAGCGGCTCCTCCTTCGAGGGCGCCTTCTCGGAGGCCTGGCTCTTGACGCCCACGTCGTGCTGGAACCAGATCAGCGCGAACGCGACGGCCGCCGCCACCAGGACCGACCCGACCGCGAGCACCCAGCGCGGGAACACCGACGGCTGTACATAGGTGCCGCGCAGCTCCTGCGGGGCGGGATCGCCCGACCTCAGCACCGAGACGGTGAACTGGTGCTGGCGGATCCCGCCGAACCAGCTCACGTTCGCCGAGGTGAGCTGCAGCTCGGCGAATCCGGCCCGGCCCGGGTCGACCTGGACCGCGGTGGGGTTGGCCTCGACGGTGACGGAGTCGCCGTTGTCCCGGGTGGAGAAGGAGGCGGTCAGCGGCTGGTTGCCCAGGTTGTCGACGGCCACCCGGCCCTTGGCCCTGCGCCGGCCCTTGACGGTGCGCGGGACCAGCTCGGCGCGCATCTCGGCGAACGGGGTGATGGTGAGCCGTCCCTCGACGACATCGGCCTCGCCCGGGTGCTCGCGCGGCTCGACCCGGATGCCGAAGGCGCTCTGGCCCGCCACGGCGTCCGAGGTGCGCGGCGGCGCGAAGGTGATCTCGGTGATCCCTTCCGCCCCCGGGTAGAGGCGCAGTGCGGCCGGCTCGACGTGCGCCCAGCCGGCGGCGTCCCCGACCGGCGTGAACCGGTACTCCTCGACGGTGTCGCCCGTATTGCGCACCCGCAGTCGTACGACGGCGCTGTCACCGGGGGCAACGGTGGTGGCGGGGGGCTCCAGGGCAGTCCACATACTCACCCCCCGAGTTAATTCCGGTGGGGGGCGAAGTACAGGGACGGAAGGGGCAGTTCCGGGGGCAGGACCTGCTGCCCGAGCGGCCATCTTCCCTAGTCGGGCGGCCCCGGCAGGGGGGCGGCCCGAGGAATGGAACCCGGGCGGTTGCGGGGGAACAACCGCCCGGGAGTCTGTGGATGCGAGCAGCCTCTCAGGCCCCGATCAGCAGCACCTAACGTCCGCTAACGCCCGCGCTAACGGCCCGGCTTGCCGGGTTGGTTGACCGAGCCGCCGACCAGTTTTCCGATCGTCGCCGAGTCGGCGACGCCGGTCTTCGGGAGGCCGACCTGACCCTGGTACTGGGCGATCTTGTCCTTGAGCGCGCCGTCCGACACCATCGGCTGGCTGCTCTTCTGACCGCTCTTGAAGTAGGCGATCCCGGTCTCGGCGAAGCCGCGGTCGCGCGTGAGGTCGTCGTTGGAGATGGCGGCCTGCGAGGCCCACCAGAACGCCGCGTTGAGCTGCGTCACCTGGTAGTTCTTCGCACCGCTCTTCACATCGTCCGGCCGGATGCCCTGCGCCCACAGCGAGGCGAGCGTGGCCCGGCCCAGGGTGCCGTACGGGTCCGTCTTGATCAGCTCGCGGCTGCTCTTCTGGTCCCGCATGACGTGCTCCTGATAGCAGCGCAGCGAGGTGTCGGTGAGTTTGTCGATGACCCCGGCGGTCCAGCCGGGCTTCAGCTGGCAGGGGTTGCTGTTGCCGAGGGTGGCCAGGCGGTACTGCGCGAACGTGACGATGTCGTCCGGCTTGTAGCCCATCTGCCAGGGCGGGCCGGACTTGGCGTTCGCCTTCGGCGCGGGCGGCGCGTTGGGCGGCGGGGGGACGACCGGCGGGCCGCCGTCGGGCGCCTGATTGTCGCCTCCGCCACCGCCACCGCCTCCCGTGCCACCACCCGAGCCGTCACCGGCCGGGTTCGGCGCGTTCGCCGGGGGCGGCGGCGGGGCTGACGGAGGCGCCGAGGGCAGCGGGGACTCGGCGCCCTGCGGCACCGGCTGTGCGCTGGACCCGGCCTGCAGCTCGCCCGACGCGGTCGTCACCTTCGGCTGGAAGGCCAGCCACAGCACCACGAACGCGACGGCCGCCGTCACCATCGCGCTGCCCGCGACCAGCAGCCAGCGCGGCAGCACCGGACGCTGGTCGAAGATGCCGATGAGTTCGAGACCGGTGTCGTCGCCGGAGCGGCGTACCGCGACCGTGATGCGGTGCTGCTCCGCCCTGCCGGTCCAACGGACGTGCTGCGGGCGGATGTTGAGCTTGGCGAACGCGGCCCGGCCCGGCGCGATCTGCACCGAGTTCGGCGCCATGTCGTAGGTGAGCCGGTTGGTCTCGTCGCGCAGGGTCAGCGACGCCGTGAGCGGGGTGTTGCCGAGGTTGTCGACAGCCACCGAGGCCCGCCCGCGGAACCGGCCCACCAGGCTCGGCGGAAGCAGTTCGGCGCGTACCTCCGTGAAGGGCGCGACCGTGACCTGCCCTTCGAGCACGTCCCGCAGGCCGGGGTGCTCGCGGGGCTCCACACGGATGCCGTACGGGGCCGGGCCCGCCGGGGCGTCCGGCGAGCGGGGCGGCGCGAAGGAGATCTCCGCGGTGCCCTCGCTGCCGGGGTAGAGGCGCAGGGTGTCGGGTTCGACGCGGGCCCAGCCCGCTGGGGTGCCGACCACCGAGAGGCGGTATTCCTCGACCGTGTCCCCGGTGTTGCGTACCCGCAGCCGTGCGGTGGCCCGCCCGCCGGGATCGACGGCTACGGCGGCCGGGTCCAGAGACGTCCACATGGTCATGATCGAAGGCTAGGGGGCGCGCCGGGCTAGCCCCTGCCCGAAAGACCCTGGCAGAGGGCAGCGCTCGCTGCACTCGGAGCCCCGCCCGCCGGACTGCCCGGCGGGCCGGTCGGCTGGCTCGGCACCGTGGGCACCGTCCGCGGCAGCGAGGTCAGCTCGTCGGCCTCCGCGGCGCCGCGCGCGCTGAGCAGCCGGTGCGCGGTGCGCAGTGAGGCCAGCGCGGACAGCGCCGGGGTCTCGCCGAGCGTGAGCAGCGCCCGGCCGCGTGCCGCGAGCGCCAGGCCGCGGCAGAACGGGTCGCCGAGGTCGCCCTCGATGGACAGGGCCTGCGTCGCACAGGCCGCGGCCTCCCCGGGCCGCTCCCGGGCCAGCGCGCAGTGCGCGAGCCGCGCCCAGGCCAGCGCCTCCCAGCGCAGGTCGCCCACCCACTGGTGGTGCTGGCGCGACTCCCGCAGATGGGCGGCTGCCCGTACCGGACGGCCGCCCGCGAGCAGGGCGCAGCCGATCTGGTACAGCACATGCCCGAGCGTACCCCGGTCGCCCAACTCCCTTGCCGCACGCAGGACTTCATCGGCCGCGGCCTCGGCGCGCTCCTTGTGGCCGAGCAGTATGTGGGCGCGTACGACATGGGCGAGGACGCGCACCGCGTCGCCCCTGCTGTCCAGCTCGACGAAGCGCGCGTACGCCTGCTCGAACAGGGGCAACGCCTCGGCGGGCCGGCCCATCGCGGCCAGGATCATGGCGAGTTCGTGCGCCGCCTCCGACTCGGTGAGCGGGTCGCCCGTCCGCGCCGCGAACCGCAGGGCCTGGCGCAGGGTGCGTTCGATGCGCGGGTAGGTGTCGGTGCCCTGCTGCGGTACGGCGGCGATCAGGCGCAGCGCGCGGCCCGCCGAGCGGGAGTCGCCGTGGCAGTGCGCCACGGCGAGGGCGAGGCCGGCCGGGCCCTGGAGTTCGCGGCGCCGGGCGGTGCCGAGGATCAGGTGCGCCCAGCCGGTGAGGAGGTCGACGGCGGGGCGCACGGCCTCCGCGCCCAGGTCCTCCCAGGGTCCCTGGCCGAGCGCCTGCTCGGCGGTGGCGCGGATCAGCTGGTGCGACTCCTGGAGCCAGGCGCGGGCCGCCTCGGCGTCGGCCGGGCGGTACCCGGGCGCCTGCGGCGCGTGCAGCAGATCGGGTACGCCGCTGAGCGGGCGAAGGCGGCGGATGGCGTTGCGGACGGTGGCCAGGACGTGGTAGAGCAGCCTGCGCTGGGCGGCGGGCCGCTCGGCCGCGTCCGGCGAGTCGTCGAGGACCCGGCGGGCGAAGATCCGTACGAGGTCGTGGAAGCGGTAGCGGTCCACGCCGCAGGCCTCGATGAGACCGGCGTCGACCAGCGTCTCCAGGGCGTCCTCGGCGGTGTACTCGTCGACGCCGAGCAGGGCGGCCGCGGTCGCCCGGCCGAAGACGGGCACAGCGGCGGCGGACGCCAGACGGAAGGCGCGGGCCGCGTCCGCGGCGAGGCCTTCGTAGCTGAGCCGGAAGGCGGCGTCCACGCCGAGGCCGTCGGCCTCCAGCTCGTCCAGGCGGTGCCGCTCGTCGCGCAGCCGGGCCGTCAGGTCGGCCAGGGCCCAGTCGGAGCGGGCGGTGAGGCGGGCGGCGGCGATGCGCACGGCGAGCGGCAACCGGCCGCAGGCCGCGACGAGTTGGCGGGCGGCTTCGGGTTCCTCCCGTACGCGCTCGCCGCCCACGATCGTCTCCAGCATGGCCAGCGCGTCCTGCTCGGTCATCGCCTCCACGTCGAGGAGGCGGGCTCCGGGGAGGCCGACGATGCGGGTGCGGCTGGTGACGAGGACCGCGCTCCCCGGGGTGCCGGGGAGGAGGGGGCGGATCTGGGCGGTGTCGTGGGCGTTGTCCAGGAGCACGAGGACGCGCTTGCCCGCGAGCTGGGAGCGGTAGAGGGCTCCCCGGTGGCCGGCGTCGTCGGGGATCGCACCCTCGGGTACGCCCAGCGCTCGCAGGAGGTGGGTCAGGACGTCCGCGCTGTCCGCGGGGTCCGGGTCGTTGCCGCGGAGGTCTGCGTAGAGCTGGCCGTCGGGGAAGGATGCGCGGGTGCGGTGGGCGGCGGTTGTGGCCAGGGCGGTTTTGCCCGCGCCGCCCAGGCCGGTGAGGACTGCAAGGCCCATGGCCTGGGCGTCTCCGGCCTCCTTCAGGAGGGTGGTCAGTTCGTTGAGGGAGGCCTCTCGGCCCGTGAAGTCGCTTATGGGGGGCGTGAGTTGAGAGAGGCGGGTGGCTCGGCGCTCGGGGGTGGGCGCGGGCGCGGTGACCCGTTGCGCGGGGTCGGGTGCGGGGGCCGGCTGCGGCGGGGTGGGGGCGGTGACGGGGGTTCCGGCGGCGGGGGTTCGCTGTGCCCACCCTTCCCCGAGGTCTCGGCTCCGCTCGGCCAGGGGAGACCCCGATCGCCCTGCCGGACGACTGCCCACAGCGTGGTGGGAGGGGGTCTCCTGAACCGAAGGTTCCTGCGCCGGGCGGGTCAGCAACCGCTTGTGCAGGGCCGTCAGTTCGGGGCCCGGAGGGACGCCCAGTTCGGTGTCCAAGGTCCGGCGGGTGGCTTCGTACACCGCGAACGCGTCTGCTTGGCGGCCTGCTCTGTGGAGGGCCAGCATCAGGAGGGCCTGGGTTCGTTCGCGCAGGGGGTGTTCCGCGGCGAAGGAGCGCAGGGAGGCGATGACGGCCGCGTGACGGTCCAGGGCGAGGGAGCCGTGGAAGTGGTCCTCGCGGGCGGAGAGCCACAGTTCGGTGAGGCGGTCGCGCTGGCGCTCGGCGTGCGGGCCGGGCAGGCCGGCGAGGGGGCTGCCGCCCCACAGGGCGAGCGCCCCGGTCAGTTCGCGGTGGGCGGCCGCGGTGTCGCCCGCGCCGCGCAGCCGGGCGGCCTCGGCGAGCCGCGCCTCGAAGACCGCGGTGTCGAGCGCGGCGGAGGGCACCCGCAGGGCGTATCCGTCGTCGGCCGAGACGAGGAGCCTGGCCGGGGTGCGCGCGGGCCGGGACGGCTCAAGCAGGGTGCGCAGCCGCGACACGTAGGTGCGCAGGGTGCCGACCCCGCGCGGGGGCAGCCGTTCGCCCCAGATCGCGTCGAGGAGTTCCGGCATGGAGACCGGCCGGCCCTCGCGCAGGAGCAGCACGGCGAGCAGGGCCCGCTGCTGGGGCGGCCCGAGCCGCAGGGGCCGGCCACCGAGGTCGCCCTCGACGGGCCCGAGCATCCGGAAGCGCAGCCCAGTCGTCATGCTGCCTATGCCGCTTGTTGTGCCGCCGTCGCCCGTTCCGCCGGATTCCGCCACGCGCCGCCGCCTCTTCCCCTCAACTCGCCCGGCCGGTCCGTCCCCCGACGTTTGCCCTTTCGGCCCACCGGATGCTGTCCGTCCGGTCCACCGAAACGCTACGCCAGGACCTTCCGCGGGCCCCCATCAGCACATCTGTCGCAGAGGGAGTTGGCTTGAACTCACCCTTGTATCCCGCGAGTAACCAGTCGAAAGGGCACCCTCCCTGCCCCCAAGACGGGCCCTGTGCCTCCTGCGTTCCGTATCGGAGGTGTCAAGAATCGCGAGGCAGCGAACGAGGGGAGTGTGCACTTACCGTGCGGGTCACGCAGGAGGGGCATGCCGCGCCTCCAGCTCCGGCAGGACTTCGAGGACCACACCTGCCGCTCCTGGTTCTTCCGCGGCTACGGCGGCCCCGGCGAGAGCTTCCACGAGCAGCAGGCGGCCTCGGGCTACTTCGACAACCCCATGACGCTGCGGGTCGCCCGCCCGCCGGCCGGGCCCGACGCAATCGCGCAGTAGGGGAGTTCAGGCCTTGATCCCCTCGATGAACGCCGTCCAGGCACGTGCCGGGAAGAACAGGGCCGGGCCGCCCGGCCGCTTGCTGTCGCGTACGGGGACGAGGAGGCGGGAGGCGAAGCCGGACTCGGCGACCTCCAGGCAGCTGCCGTTGTCACCCGCGCTGTGGCTCGACTTCCGCCAGCCGGTGGGGCCGGCGGCCGGGGCCGGGCCCGGGGTGCGCTCAGTGCTCATGGTCGTATTCCTCCGCCGCCGTTTCGAGCAGAGCCAGGGACGCCTCCGGCGGCAACGCGGCGGCCCGTGCCAGATCGTAGGCATACCGGCAGCGGCCGACCACCGCCGGATCGTCGTGCAGCACCCCGGTGTGGATGCCCTCGACATAGGCGAGGTCCGGTTCGTCCGCGAACCGCATCAGGCTGAGCATGCTGCCCATCGCCCCGTGCGCGCCCACCGAACGCGGCACGACCTGCGTCAGGACCCGGCCCGAGCGCCCCAGGGCGGCCACGTGCCGCAGCTGTTGGGCCATCACGGCCGGGCCGCCGACCGCCGTGCCCAGAACGTTTTCGCCAAGGATCACCCACACGTGGGGGCTGGCGTGGTCGGTCAGGATGTCGGCCCGGCGCAGCCGGTTGACGACCTTGGTCTCCAGCTCGTCGGGGTGGGCCTGCGGCTGATAGGCACGGAAGACGGCGCGCGCGTACGCCTCCGTCTGGAGGATGCCGGGCACCAGGATCGGCGCGTACTCCTCGATGACGGTGGCCAGTTGCTCGGCGTCGGCGGCCGCCGCGAAGTGATCGGCGAAGCGGAACGTGTCCAGGGTGCGCAGCATCCGCACGAAGAAGCCCTCGGTGCCGAGCGCCGCGTCGAGGCGTTCCGCGAGATCCGGGCGCGGCTTGCGCCGGCCCGCCTCGAAGTGCGCGATCAGCGAGCCGGAGCAGATGACGCGCTCGCCGAGCTCGCTCTGGGTCAGCCCCGCGGCCTCGCGCCGCAGCCGCAGCTCCTCGCCGTAGAACTCGCGCGGCGACTGGACCTGCTCGGCGCGTCCCCGACCGGTCACCGAAAACACCCCCTTCCGTACACATCCAACCAACGACGCTTCCGTACAAAGGAGTTGGAGAGCCACGCCCACTGTTCAGGCTAGCCGTCGGGGGAGCACGCTGCTGGGTGTACGGACAGCTACTGCACGATCACGGACTGGGGCGGCGTGGACGGAGTCGGCATACGTGCCTAGGGGGTGCGCGCCATGGGTGACAGCAGTGCGGAACAGCAGGCGGCCGAGGACGCCCGGCGGAGGGAGGAGCTGTTGGAGAAGGTGCGCGAGGCGAACCGGCTGAGCACCGGCCGGCCTTGCCCGCCGCCGGGGCCGGTCCTGCCGGCCGAGGACGAGGACGAGGCCTGACCCGTCCCCTTCCGGACCTCTGCGTTCGGGCCCCGGGCCCGGGTACGACGGCTGCCGTACCCGATCCGGCCGGGAGAACCCGCGCCGATGACCGGAAGGGCAGCTTGTGCTGCCCCCGCCCACGCACCTTCTCCCCTCCCCGCGCAGGCCGGGCCGCGCGAGGCTTGAGGGGTAATTGGCCGGTAGCAGCGTTTCGGGGGGCGGGACAACCGCATGCAGCTCGGATTCGGAGTGAGCCGTCCGCCCCGCGCTCAGCTAGGCCCCGCAGTCTCCGGGCGCTGGCCCATATCTCCGTACACCCAGTAACAAGGAGCAGCTTCCCGTGCCCAACTACCTGTCCCCCGGCGTCTACGTCGAGGAAGTCGCCAGCGGATCCCGCCCCATCGAAGGGGTCGGCACCTCGGTGGCCGCCTTCGTCGGGCTCGCGCCCGTGGGGCCGCTCAACGAGCCGACGCTGGTGACCAACTGGTCCCAGTACGTCGCCGAGTTCGGCGAGTTCACGGACGGGTACTACCTGGCGCACTCCGTCTACGGCTTCTTCAACAACGGCGGTACGGCCGCCTACGTCGTGCGCGTCGGCGGCTCCGAGAACGGCGCCGGGCAGGCCGCCCCGCAGGCCGCGGCCGCCGCCGCGCCGCAGGCGATCACCGCCGGTGAGGCCGTGGCGCTCGGCACGTTCAAGGTCTCCGCGATCACGGCGGGCTCCAACGGCGGCGCGCTGACCGTCGAGGTGCAGGACTCCGACGAGAAGGACGCGGACCGCTTCAAGCTGGTCGTCAAGGACGGCGACACCGTCGTCGAGAACTTCGACGTCAGCGCGAAGAAGTCGGCGCGCAACTTCGTCGTGACGCAGGTCAAGCAGCGCTCCAAGACGATCACCGTCGAGGAGGCCGTCGCCGGCGCCCAGCTGGCCAAGCCGGACGCGCAGGCCGTCACCCTGGCGCCGCCGGCCGCCGCACCCGCCCCGGCTCCGGCCGGCGGCACCCTCGCCCGGATCGAGTCCGGCCAGTTCATCGGCGACTCCGCCGACCGCACCGGCTTCGGCGGCCTGGAGGCCCTCGACGAGATCAACATGGTCGCAGTGCCCGACCTGATGGCCGCCTACCAGCAGGGCCTGATCGACCTGGAGCAGGTCAAGGCCGTCCAGCTCGGCCTGGTCGCGCACTGCGAGCTGATGGGCGACCGCATGGCCGTCCTCGACCCGCCGCCCGGGCTCAACGCCCGCGACATCCGCAAGTGGCGGATGGAGGGCGCCGGTTACGACTCCCGGTACGCCGCCCTGTACTACCCCTGGATCAAGTCCTTCGACCCCTCCACCGGCCAGACCAGGATCGTGCCGCCGTCCGGGCACATGGCCGGCATCTGGGCCCGCAACGACGCCGAGCGCGGCGTCCACAAGGCCCCCGCGAACGAGATCGTGCGCGGCGCCGTCGACCTGGAACTCCAGATCACCCGCGGCGAGCAGGACCTCCTCAACCCGATCGGCGTGAACTGCATCCGCGCCTTCCCGGGCCGCGGCATCCGCGTCTGGGGCGCCCGCACGCTGGCCTCCGACCCGGCCTGGCGCTACCTGAACGTGCGCCGGTACTTCAACTACCTGGAAGAGTCGATCCTGGTCGGCACCCAGTGGGTCGTGTTCGAGCCGAACGACCACGCGCTGTGGGCCCGGATCCGCCGCAACATCTCCGCCTTCCTGGTCAACGAGTGGCGCAACGGCGCCCTGTTCGGCCAGCGCCCCGAGGACGCCTTCTACGTGAAGTGCGACGAGGAGACCAACCCGCCGGAGTCGGTCGACCTCGGCCGCGTGGTCTGCGAGATCGGCATCGCGCCCGTCAAGCCCGCCGAGTTCGTCGTGTTCCGGCTCGCCCAGTTCTCGGGCGGCGGCGGCGAGCTGGAGGAGTAGCAGAGCTGCTCCCACTCGTATCCGTACCCGCCGTTTTCGCACGAACAGGAGTAACCCAGCATGTCGCTTCAGCCCGGTGATGCGCTCACCACACACAACTTCGGCCTGCAGATCGACGGCATCATGGTCGAGTACCTGCAAGAGGTCAGCAGCCTCTCGATGGAGCAGGACGTCATCGAGTACCAGCAGGTCTCGGCCGACGGCAAGCCGATCATCAAGAAGCTGCCCGGCGTCAAGAAGGCCGGCGAGTGCACGGTGACGCGCGGTGCCACGCAGTCCGCCACGTTCTCCGAGTGGATCAAGCAGTCCATCGACGGAAACATGGGCTCGGCCCGCAAGAACGCCTCGATCATCATGATGGACTACATGGACAACCCGGTGAAGCGCTACCACCTGCGCAACGCCTGGTGCAACAAGGTCGAGATCAGCTCGGTCAAGGCCGGCGACGCCTCCGCCATGACGGAGCAGGTCTCCATCACCTTCGAAGAGCTGGTCATCGAGTAATGCGCCGCGAAGGTCCTGGAGTTGCCGGAGCTCCCGGGGTAGAGGCCCCGTCCGCCTCTGGCACCGGTGTGCGGGAGACCCTGCGCACCGAGTTCGAGTTCGAGCTGCCGCGCGGGTACGTGGACGAGGCGGGCACCGTGCACCGGCGCGGCGCGATGCGGCTCGCCACGGCCCGCGACGAGCTGGTCCCGCTGCGGGACGTACGGGTCCGCGAGAACCCGGCGTACCTGTCGGTGGTCCTGCTCGGCCGGGTCATCACCCGGCTCGGCACGCTCGGTGACGTCCACGACGGCACGGTGGAGAACATGTTCGCCTCCGACCTTGCCTTCCTCCAGGACTTCTACCGGCAGATCAACGCCGAGGGGCACACCCGCGCGGCCGTGGCCTGCCCGCACTGCGAGCAGTCCTTCGAGGTCGAGCTGGCCGGGAGCCGCCTGGGGGAATCGTGACGTACGCGGCCGACCGGATCGAGGAGGAGACCGCGTACCTCGCCTACCACTTCCACTGGGACATGGACTCCATCCTCGACCTGGAGCATGCGGACCGGCGGGCGTACGTACGGCGGGTGGCGGCACTGGTGGAACAAGGCGAAGGGGAGCGGTGACGGGGGATGGGCCTGTTCAAGCGCCGGCGTAACCGGCCGGCGGGAAGCGAAGGGGTTTCGGCCCCCGCCTCCGCGACCCCCGAGCCCTCCCCTGCCCCCGTCCCCGCCCAGGGCGACGGGGGCTGGGCCGCCGCGCCCCCGATGCAGCGCGCCCTGACCGCCCCCCGCCTCACGGCGGAGCGCTCCTTCGGCTCCACCCTGGCCGCCCACCAGGACCTCTCCGTGGTCCGCCCCCTGACCCACGCGGTCTCCCCGACGGCCCCCCACGGAGTCCTCCACAACGCCCTGACCCCGGTTACGGGTTCACCGTCCCCCCTACCGCTTCCGCTGCTACGGCTGCCGGTGGCGGGGAGGGAGCCGGCGGGAGGCCCGGAGGAGCCGGGTCCTGCGGCGGCGACGCCGGGTGCGATTCAGCGGGCGTCTTCTGCGCCGGCCCCGGGCGCGGGTCCGACTCCGGCGCAGCGGACGGCTTCTGCGTCGACGCCGGTGCAGAGGTCGGCCTCCGCATCGGCCCCGGCCCCAGCCCCGGCTCCGACTCCGGTTCGGCAGCAGTCGGCTTCTGCGTCGACCCCGGTACAGCGATCGGCCTCCGCATCGGCTTCGACTCCGGCTCCGGCTCCGGTTGAGCAGTCGCCTTCCGGATCGGCCCCAGGTGCGGGTCCGGTGCAGCGGACGGCTTCTGCGCAGGCCCCGACCCCGACTGCGATTCCGACTCCGGTTCGGCAGCAGTCGCCTTCTGCGTCGACCCCGGTACAGCGATCGGCTTCCGCATCGGCCCCGGCTCCGGCTCCTGTTCAGCCGTCGGCCTCCGCATCGACCCCGGTGCAGCGAGCAGCTGCTGCGCCCCTCCCGGCTGCGATTCCGACTCCGGTGCAGCAGTCGCCTTCCGCATCGGCCCCGGCTGAAGGTTCGGTGCAGCGGACAGCTTCTGCAGCAGCCCCGGCTGCGGCTCAGCCGTCGGCTCCGGCTGCGGGTCCGGTGCGGCGGGCGGTTGCTCCTGCGAGCGGGCCGGGCACAGCACCGGGGGCGGTTGCCCCGGCCAGGACTGGTTCAACTCCCGCTGTGCAGCGAGCTGTTGAGCCTACGACGAGCTCGGTCACGCCTGGGACTGCGCCGGCTGTACAGCGGGCGCCCAAGCCTGCGGCCAGCCCTGCGAACAACCCGGGCGCGGCTCCGGAGGCGGCTGGTTCGGCTCCGGTCAGTGCGGCTCCTGCCGTGCAGCGGGCCGTCAAGCCTGCGGTCGGCTCTACGAACAACCCGTCCGAGCCCGGTGCTGCTCCCGCCGTGCGGCGCGCGGCCACACCTCCGCGTACGCCGTCGGGCAACCCCGCCGCGACGCCTCGACCGGTTGCTCCCGGCTCAACCGAGGCCGTACAGCGAGCAGTTGGGCCTGCAACTGGTTCGGCGCCGACGAACTCGGCGGCGCCCCGCGCGGCTCGCCCCGTGCAGTCGGCGCAACCCCGCCAGGCGCGCGACAGGGGTCTCCCCCGGTCGAGCGAAGCCGAGACCTTGGGGAAGGGTGGGCACAGCGAACGCCGCTCGCCGGAACCCGCTTCTCCGCCCGCACCCGGTCCGACCCCCGCCGTACAACGGGCCACCACCCCCGCACGCCCCGAGCCGAAGAACCCCGCCCCGGCACCGGGATCAGCGGCACCCGCAGCACCGGCACCCCCCGTACAGCGCGCGGCCACGACCGAGCCCAGCGCGCCGCCCGCCATGCCCGTGCGCAGCACGACGAGCACCCCGGGCACGCCCGCAACGACCCAGCACCCCACAGCCGGCAACCCCGCCCCGGCGGCGCCCACCCAGGCCACCCCGGCCACCCCGGCCACCCCTGACACAACTACCCCTGTACAGCGGGCAGTTGCGCCAGTGACGCCGACCGCTTCCGAGGCACCTCCCGCCATGCCCGTACGTGGCGGAACCCCCAAGCCCGGCCGGGCAACGGCAACCCAGACCAGCCCGTCGGCGGCGGACAGCCCCCGTCCGGACAGGCCCGTCCCGGCCACCCCCGTCGGCCCCCCGATCCAGCGCGCGGTCGGCGACCCCACCCCGGTTGCCCCCGGTGTCCGGCAGGCGCCCCCGGCCGTGCAGCGGGCTGCCACCTCGCCGAGCGCCCCGTCGGGCAACCCCGCCGAGGCCGCGCCCCGCTCGACTCGGCGCGCCGCCGTGCCCCCGTCCGGCCCGACGGGACCCCGCTCGGCGGAAACCCCCCGTACCGCACCCGGGTCGACTCCCGTGGCGCCGCGGGTGGTCAGGGCCACGCCGAGCCGCCCCGGCCCGGACGCGGCTCCCATGCCGGTTCAGCGAGCGGCCACCGCGCCCACCCGGCGTTCCCTGACCTCCGCCCCGCGTCCGGTACGCCCCTCCCACCACCTCGACCCCGTAGGCGTGGTGCGCCCGGCCCCCGAGGCGCCCGCACCCGCGCCCGCACCCGCCGTCACCCCCGACGGCCCCTCCAACGTCTCCGCGTCGGTTTCCCCCGCCGATGCGGGGACCCCTACCCCGCCCCCGGCGGCACCCCCGGTGCAGCGCAAGCCGATGGTCCGCCGGGTGAGCCGCGTCCAGAACACCGCCCCGGACGCGGCCCGCCGCCGCCCCTTGATCGGCGCCCCCATAACCCCGAACCCCACGCCCACCGCCGCCCCGGGCACCCCTGGCATGCCTCCGAGCGTCTCCCGGACCGCCGCCCCAGGCGCGACCGCGCCGGCCAACGCCCAGCGCACCCCGCTCGCCGGAACCCCCGCCACCGCGCCCACTCCCGCCGCCCCGGCCCAGCCCGCCATCCAGCGCGCCGCCACCCCCGCCGCCGCCGCCCCGGCAACCCCGGTGACCCCGGCCACCCCCGCACGCCCGGCGGTACCGGCAACCCCGCCCACCCCCCTCCGCAAGGTCCGCCTCCCCGCCCCGACTCCCTTGCAGCGAGCGGCAGTCACCGGCCCCCCGCTCGCCTCGTCCCGCCCCCTCACGACCCGGCACCAAGCAGCCCCGGCCGGTACGGCCACCGGCACGCCCACCGCCGCGCCCTCACCCGCACCCACCCCCCTCAGGCAGGCACCCCCCACCACCGACACCCGCCAGGTCGTCGTCCCCCTGCACCGCCCCGCGGCCCCCCGCGGCATGACGCAGCCCTCCATCCAGCGGGCCGCGGAGCCGACCCCGCAGCCCGTCATCCCCGTACGACGGAACAACCCGGCACCGACCCCGGCGGCCGCACCGGCACCCGCACCGCCGCCACCCGTACAACGGCAGCCCGGGCCGCCCGTGCAACGGAAGGCCACCACCCAGGCCCCGCCCGCCACCACGGCCGCCGCCCCGGCCACCGGCCCCCAGTCGGCGACCGGGCCCACCGAACAGGCCCCCGACATCGACGCCCTGGCCCGACGCCTGGTCGCCCCGCTCTCGCGCCTGCTCCGCGCCGAACTCCGCGGGGACCGCGAACGGATCGGGCGCCTGCGCGACCGCTGACCCGAGACGAAGCACCCGCCCCCACACCCGTAACCGGCCCCTGACAACTCCTACCGACGGAAGACCCCCATGCCCTCCACCCTTGACCCCGGCTCCACCGTCTTCTTCAAGCTGACCATCGACGGCCAGAACCTCGGCCTGTTCAACGGCTGTGACGGTCTCGCGTCCGAGGTCGAGGTGGAGCAGCGCCAGGAGGGCGGCAACAACGGGTTCGTGTGGCAGCTGCCCACCCGGGTCACGTTCTCCACGATCCGGCTGACCCGCCCGCTGACCGCCGACACCTCCAAGGTCGCGTCCTGGATCTCCTCGCTCGCCTCCGGCATCACCCGGCCCACCGCGCAGATCGCGGCCCTGCGCGCCGACGGCTCGATCGTCGCGCAGTGGGGCCTCATCGAGGTGCTGCCGGTCCGCTGGACGGGCCCGAGCCTCGACCCGGCGAGCCCGAGCGTGGCCACCGAGACGCTGGAGATCGCCCACCACGGCTTCACCGACGCAGGGGGTGCCTGAGCATGGCCGCTCCGACCGGAGGAAAGGCCGCGGGTCTGTCCCGCGCCACCCTCGCCATCCACCAGCCGCCCACCGACCTCGGTGGTGCGGTGGGCGGGCTCATGGGCGAGGTCAAGTTCCAGTTCAACCCCTCGCAGGTGCAGCTGGGCCGCTCGTCGACCTGGGTCGTCATGCCGGCCATCGCCTACACCCGGGGCGCGCCCGCCAAGTTCACCGGCGCGCAGCCCGCGGCCCTCCAGCTGGAGGTGTTCCTCGACGCGTCGGGCACGCCCAGCTCCAACACCGTGCAGAAGCAGGTCGACCTGCTGCTCTCGTGCTGCGAGGTCACCCCGCAGAGCGTGGCCTCCAAGGCGCCCTCGCCGCCGTTCGTGAAGTTCAGCTGGGGCTCGTTCTCGACCGTCGAGTTCACGGCGTACGTCACGAGCGTGAACGCCAACTACACCCTGTTCAGCCCCAACGGCACGCCGCTGCGCGCCACTTGCAACCTGTCGCTCACCGAGGTCGCGACCAACACCAAGGGCCAGAACCCGACCTCGGGCGCCCTCTCCGCGCGCCGCGTGCACCGCACGGTCGCCGGGGACACCCTGGCCTCGCTCGCCTGGCGCGAGTACGGCGACGCCACCCGCTGGCGGGTCATCGCCGAGGCCAACGAGATCGACGACCCGATGCGGCTGCGCCCCGGCACCGAGCTGCTCCTGCCCGCTTCCTCGGAGGGTGCCGCGTGAGCGAGAAGACCTTCACCACCGTCCTGCACGTCCAGATCAACGGGGCGGTCCTGCCCGACCCGCTGGCCGTGCGCCTCATCGAGGGCTGGGTGGACGCGTCCGTCAACGTCCCCTCCACCTTCCAGCTGACCTTCAGCGACAAGGACGGCGTCGTCACCACCAAGTACCCGATGCTGAAGATCGGCGCGAAGGTGGTGCTCAGCCCGTTCACCGACAGCCGGCGCGGCGACCCGATGCTGACCGGCGAGATCACCGCCCTGGAGGTCGACGCCGAGCCCGGCACCGGCCGCCAGCTCGTCGTGCGCGGCTACGACCCCGGCCACCGGCTGCTGCGCAACCGCCGCGTCGAGGGCTACCCGAGCATGACCGCGTCCGACATCGTGCGCCGCATCGCCGGGCTCAACGGCCTCGCGATCGGCAAGATCGACTCGACGCCGACGGTGTACGACCTGGCGACCCAGCCCAACATCACCGACTGGGACTTCCTGGCCCGCCTCGCCGCCGAGAACGACGTCCGGCTGTCCTTCGACAACATGGGCAAGCTCAACTTCGCCGAGCTGAAGCCCGCCTCCGGCGCGCCGTCCGACACCACCCCGGCCGCGCAGAGCCCGTACGTCCTCGACTTCGGCACCAACACCCTGCACAGCCGGATCGCGATGACGTCGGCCGGGCAGGTCAAGAAGGTCAACGTGCGCGGCTGGGACATGCGCACCAAGCGCCAGCTCGCCGCGCCCGCACCGGCCGTCACCAGCAAGGACATCGTCGCCGACATCACCCCGGCCACGGTGACCACCCCGTTCGGCGCGGCCGAGCTCACCGCCACGCAGATCCCGTACACCACGCTGTCCGAGGTCACCAACGCGGCGAAGGCGCTGGCCGACGACGTCACCGGCGCGTTCGCCGAGCTGGAGGTCGCCGTCACCGGCAACCCCGACCTCAAGCCCGGCACCCCCATCGCGGTGAAGGGCGCGGGCTTCCCCTTCGAGGGCAAGTACACGGCCACCGGCGTACGCCATGTCTTCGCGTCCGGCGAGCAGTACACGACCTGGCTCAACGTCTCGGGCCGCCAGTTCCGTTCGCTGTACGGGCTCGCCGCGGGCGGCACCGACCAGGCGCCCCCGATGCCGGGCGTCGCCATCGCCCTGGTCACCAACACCAAGGACCCGCTGCGGCTCGGCCGGGTCCGGCTGCGCTTCCCGTGGCTGTCCGAGACGTACGAGAGCGACTGGTGCCGGGTCGCCCAGTTCGGCGGCAAGGGCGGCGGCGGGCTGCTCCTGCCCGACGTCAACGACGAGGTGCTCTGCGCGTTCGACCGGGGCTCCCTGGAGCACCCGTACGTCATCGCCGGGCTCTACAACGGCGTCGACAAGCACACCCGCGAGCCCGACAACATCCCCGTCGTCGACCCGACCAGCGGGCAGATCAACTGGCGCTCCCTGACCGCCCGCAGCGGCCACACCGTCGAGCTGCTCGAAGAGGGCGGTGCGGCCCGCCTGTCCAGCGGCATCCGGCTGCGCACCGGCAAGGGACGGCTGCACATCCAGCTGAACGAGGCCCGCACCTCCCTCACCATCAACAGCGACGGCACCGTCGAGATCAAGGGCACCCGGGGTGTCGACATCGAGGCGGGCGGCAACCTGTCCCTGAAGGCCGGCGGCCTGCTGAGCATAAAGGCGGGCGCCGGTATCGAGATCGACGCCGGCATGGCCGTCAACGTCAAGGCGGGCCTCGCCTTCGACGTGAAGGCCGGCGGCGAGGCGTCCGTCGTCGCGGGAGGCGCGGTGTCGCTGAACGCGGCCGGCGAGGCGGCCATCACCGCGATCGCCAACGCCAGCATCACCGCGGCGACCGTCGCCATCAGCGGAGCGGCCGCCATCGAGCTGACGTCTCCGGCCCCGCTGTCCAACGGCATGCCGATCATCTAGGAGAGTTGAGATGAGCGAACACTTCGTCGGGGCCGGCTGGGCGTTCCCGATGCGCACCGACCCTGGCGGCGGCATCGCCCTGGCCCGGCGCGACCGCGAGATCGAGGAGTCCATGCGCCTGGTGCTCGCCACCGCGCCGGGCGAACGTCCCATGCGCCCCGAGTTCGGCTGCGCGGTGCACGACCTGGTGTTCGCGCCCGTCAACGACGCCACCGCCGGGCGCATCCGCTACGAGGTGCGCACCTCGCTCGACCGCTGGGAGCCCAGGATCGAGGTCGAGGAGGTCACGGTGACCCCGGCGCCCGACGAGCCGACCGTGCTGCACATCGACGTGCGGTACTCGGTGCGCGGCACCAACAACCCGCGCAGCCTCGTCTTCCCCTTCTATGTGATTCCCTCCGAGGGCGGCGACCAGCCAGGCCCGACGGCCGGCGAAAGCGAACGACACTGATGGCCCTGCCCGCACCCCATCTCGACGACCGCCGCTTCCAGCAGTTCGTCGACGACGCCAAGCGCTACATCCAGCAGCGCTGCCCCGAGTGGAGCGACCACAACGTCTCCGACCCGGGTGTCACCCTCATCGAAGCCGTCGCGCACATGGCCGACCAGCTGGTGTACCGGCTCAACCGGGTCCCCGAGAAGAACCAGCTCGCCTTCCTCGACCTGCTCGGCGTGACCCTGTTCCCGCCGTCGGCGGCCAGAGCGTCCGTGACGTTCTGGCTGTCCGCGCCGCAGAACGAACCGGTCCTGCTGCCCCGGGGCACCGAGGTCGCCACCGGCCGCACCGAGACCGAGGAGGCGGTGGTCTTCGCGACCGAGGACGATCTGACGATCGTGCCCTGCAGCCTCAGTCACGTACTGCGCCAGCCCACGGGCTCGGCCCCCGAGGACTGTTCGCAGGACGTGCTCGGCGGCACCGACGTCTCGGTGTTCAGCCCGAGCCCGCTCCCCGGCGACGTGCTGCTCTTCGGCCTGTCGGCGGCCCTGCCCAACTGCACCGCCGCGGTGCGCATGGAGAGCCGCGTCGACGGTGTCGGCGTCGACCCGCGCCAGCCGCCGCTGGTGTGGGAGGCGTGGACGGCCGACGGCTGGACCGAGTGCGAGGTCGCCGAGGACACCACGGGTGGTCTCAACCGCCCCGGCGAGGTCGTCCTGCACATGCCGGCCGCGCACGCGGTGTCCCGGATGGGCCGCCTGGACGCGGGCTGGCTGCGCTGCCGCGTCGTCGAGGCCGCCCCCGGCCAGCCGTTCTACAGCGTCTCGCCGACCGTACGCAGCGCCTCCGCGTTCACCATCGGCGGCACCACCCGGGTCTCGCACGCCGAGACCGTACGGGACGAGTCCCTCGGCGACTCCGAGGGCGTCCCGGGCCAGCGGCTGATGCTGGCGAACGCGCCGGTCGTCGGCGGCGCACGCCTGGAGATCTCGGCGGGCGAGGGCTGGGAGGAGTGGGAGGCCGTGGACGACTTCGCCTCCTCCGGCCCCTTCGACCGCCACTTCACCCTGGACGCGGCGACGGGCGAGATCGCCTTCGGCCCCTCCGTGCGCCAACCGGACGGCACGGTACGGCAGTTCGGCGCCGTGCCCATCAAGGGCGCGGCCATCCGCGCCTCCCGCTACGGCACCGGCGGCGGCCGCTCCGGCAACGTCGCCCGGGGTTCCATCCAGGTCCTGCGCAGCTCCATTCCGTACATCTCCCGCGTGGAGAACCGGGAGGCGGCGCGCGGCGGCGTCGACGGCGAGACCGTCGAGGAGGCGAAGACCCGCGCGCCGATCGCGCTGCGCGCCCAGGAGCGCGCGGTGACCGCCCGTGACTACGAGGAGCTGGCCCGCCGGGCCGCCCCCGAGACCGCCCGCATCGCGTGCCTGGCGGCGGACGCGGCCGAGTCGGGCGACAACGCGGTACGCGTCCTGGTCGTCCCGCAGGCCGTCCCCGACCGGGGCGGACGCCTCCGCTTCGAGCAACTGGTCCCCGGCGACGAGCTGTTGGGCCGTGTGACGACCTTCCTCGACGAGCGCCGCCCCCTGGGCACCCGCCTGGCGGTGGGCCCGCCGTTCTACCAGGGCGTGACCGTGGTGGCCACCTTGCACTCGTTCCGTGCGGCGAAGGCGGACCACGTACGCGACGACGCGCTGAACGCCCTGTACTCCTACCTGGACCCGCTGACGGGCGGCGCCCACGGCACGGGCTGGCCGTTCGGCCGCCCGCTGAGGGCGGGAGAGATCTTCGCGGCACTGCAGAGGGTGCCGGGCGTGGAACTGGTGGACGAGGTGCTGCTGCACCCCGCAGACCCCCTGACAGGCCGCCGAGGAGACGCCACCGACAGGATCGAACTCTCCCCCTCGGCCCTCCTCTTCCCCTTCGACCACCGCGTGCGCGTGATCGAGGCGCGATGAGCGCGCGGGGATCGGTGGAGGGGCTCGGCTCGTCGCACCCGCTGGGCGGCGAGCTGCCCGCGGTGTACGCGGACGACGACTTCGCGCAGCGTTTCGTCGAGGGCCTGGACGTGGTCCTGGCCCCGCTGTTCAACGTCCTGGACTGCCTTGAGGCGTACTTCGACCCGGCGCTGGCCCCCGAGGACTTCGTGGACTGGCTGACGGGCTGGGTCGGCACGGAGCTCGACGGCACGGAGCCGCTGGAGATCCGGCGCCATGCCGTGGCGACGGCGGTGTCCCTGCACCGGGTCCGGGGCACGGCCCAGGGCCTGGCACGGGCGGTCCAACTGGCCTTCGGGGTACGCCCCGAGATCACCGAGAGCGGCGGAGCGACCTGGTCGGCCCGCCCCCTTGGCCCGTTCCCGGGCGCCCCGAGGCCGTCCCTCCGCGTCACCCTCCGGGTCTCCGACCCGTCCTCCGTCGACCCTCACCGCCTCCAGGCGGTGGTGGCGGCGGCCCGCCCCGCCCACCTCCCTTTCACGGCCGAGGTATCCGCTAAAACCCTTACCCACGAAGGGAATTGACCTTTCATGTCCACCCCGGCCATGGTCCCCTGCCCCGACTGCGGCACCCCGGCCCGAGCCACGGGCCAATCGTTCTGCGACTCCTGCGGAGCCTTCCTCCGCTGGACGGCCCCGACGCCCCCGCCCACTCCGTCGTCAGACCAGCCCCCTTCGGGGGACGCGGCCCCGGGTGCTTCGGCTCCGTCGGGGGATGCGACCCCGGGTACGTCGACCCCGTCGGCGGATACTGCCCCGGCCACCCCCGTAGCGGGCGCAACCGAGCCGCAAGACACCCCCGCTGTGGGCAATCGTTCCGCAGGGCGATCGGGGTCTCCCCTGGTCGAGCGGAGCCGAGACCTTGGGGAAGGGGGGGCACAGCGAACCCCGCCCGCCGGAACCCCGGACACCGCGCCCGACCCCGCCGCACCGGCCGCCGCAAACCCCGCCGAACCGGCGAACCCGGCGCAGGCGCACCCCGCCACCCCCGCGGCACCGGCAAACCCGGAAGCCGTAACGACCCCCATCCCCGCCGTGGCGGACGACGCAGGAACCACCACCCCCCTCCCCGAGGTACGCGCAACCTCAGCAACAGACGCCGCAAGGGCCCTCCTCGTCCCCGTACAGGAACCAAGCGCAGCCCAGCCCCCCGAGGCCCCGGGATCAGTCCTCCCCGGCCGCCCGGAGGCAGCCCGCCCCAAGGTCCGTACGGCAGCCGCCCCGCAGGAGGAGAGCGGCGCCCCCTGCCCCGCCTGCGGCACCCCGAACCACCAGCACCGCAACTTCTGCCGAAGCTGCGCGACCCCGCTGACCCCGCGCCGCGAGGACAACGCGACGGGCCCGTACGCGGGCCAGCGCCCCCCGCTGCACAGGGACAGGAAGCGCTGGATAGCAAGGGCGCTGGTGGCAGCGGCGGTTGTAGCCGTCGTCGTAGGAGGGGTCGTAGGCGGCCCCCCGGCGGCAAGGGCGGTCCAGGACCACTTCGCGAAGCGAGTGGCCGTACACCCGACGAAGTGGGCGGCCTCCCACGAGGACCCGAACCACAAGGCGGAGCTGGCGGGCGACAGCTACTCCAACACGTGGTGGGGCACGGGCTACGCGAACGACGCGGCGGGCACGTACCTGGAAGCGACGTTCGGCCAGCCGACCGACCTCCTGGCCCTGCTGATCACCCCGGGCACGTCGAAGCGCCAGGGCCAGCAGTCGGAACAGGCCCGCCCCCAGGAATTCGACCTGGTGGTGACCGACTCCAGCGGCAAGCAGCACACGTCGCACCGCACCCTCAACGACGGCGGAGTGCAGCGCGTGGACGTCCGCGTACGAGACGCGGCCTCGGTCCGCATCATCCTGCGCTCGGCATTCGGCGCGGCGAAGGACAAGCAAGTGGCAATAGCAGAGGTGGAGTTCTTCGCCCGTTCGAAGAACTAGCCCTCACCGGACCCCGGAACACAATCCCCCGGGGTCCGGGGCGGAGCCCCGGGAAACCCTCTTCCGCCCCCCTCCCTCCCCTCACCCTCACCCTCACCCCCGGAGGGTCTAGGGAAGGGGCGGGTAGGGGAAAACGAACCAACCCCCCGAGCCGCAGCCCAGGGGGTTGGAAAGGGACCCGGTCCCTTACTTCTCCGACACCGGCTTGCGCAGCGCGATGTTCAGCTCGCGCAGGCGGGACTCGTCCAGCTCCGTCGGCGCGCCCATCATCAGGTCCTGCGCGTTGCCGTTCAGCGGGAACGCGATCGTCTCCCGGATGTTCGGCTCGTCCGCGAGCAGCATCACCATGCGGTCGACGCCCGGCGCGATGCCACCGTGCGGCGGGGCGCCGAGGCGGAACGCCTTGAGCATGCCGCCGAACTCGCGCTCCACGGTCTCCCGGTCGTACCCCGCGATCTCGAACGCCTTGAACATGATGTCGGGCTCGTGGTTGCGGATCGCGCCCGACGACAGCTCGATGCCGTTGCAGACGATGTCGTACTGCCAGCCCAGGACGTCCAGCGGGTCCTGGGTCTCCAGAGCCTCCAGGCCGCCCTGCGGCATCGAGAACGGGTTGTGCGAGAAGTCGATCTTGCCGGTCTCCTCGTCCTTCTCGTACATCGGGAAGTCGACGATCCAGCAGAACCGGAACACGCCCTCCTCGAAGTGCCCGGCGCGCTTGGCGGCTTCGACACGCACGCCCGACATGATCTTGGAGACCTCGTCGAACTCGCCCGCGCCGAAGAACACCGCGTGCCCGGGAACGAGGCCGAGGCGCTCGGTGAGCACCTTGACGTTCTCGTCGGTCAGGAACTTCGCGATCGGGCCGGACAGCGAACCGTCCTCGCCGACCCGCACCCAGGCCAGGCCCTGCGCGCCGAGCGAGACGGCGTACTCGCCGAGCCCGTCGAAGAACTTCCGGGACTGGCCCGCCACGTCCGGCACGGGCAGCGCGCGCACGTGCTTGCCGGCGAACGCCTTGAACTCCGAGCCCTCGAACACATCGGTGATGTCGGCGAGTTCGAGCTTGGCGCGCAGGTCGGGCTTGTCGTTGCCGTACTTCAGCATCGACTCGCGGAACGGGATCCGCGGGAACGGCGACGTGACGTGGCGGCCGCCCCCGAACTCCTCGAAGAGCTCGGTCATGAGCTTCTCGATGGGCTGGAACACGTCCTCCTGCTCGACGAAGCTCATCTCGACGTCGAGCTGGTAGAACTCGCCCGGCGAGCGGTCGGCGCGGGCGTCCTCGTCGCGGAAGCAGGGCGCGATCTGGAAGTACCGGTCGAAGCCGGAGATCATCAGCAGCTGCTTGAACTGCTGCGGGGCCTGCGGCAGCGCGTAGAACTTGCCCGGGTTCAGCCGGGACGGCACCACGAAGTCGCGCGCGCCCTCGGGGGAGGTGGCCGCCAGGATCGGGGTGGCCATCTCGTTGAAGCCCAGCGCGACCATCTTCGAGCGGATCGAGGCGATCACGGCGCTGCGCAGCATGATGTTGCGGTGCATGCGCTCGCGGCGCAGGTCCAGGAAGCGGTACTCCAGGCGCCGCTCCTCGTTGACGCCGTCCTCGGCGTTGATCGTGAAGGGCAGCGGGGCGGCGGCGCCGAGCACCTCGACCTCGCCGACCTCGATCTCGATCTCGCCGGTCGCCAGCTCACCGTTCACGTTCTCGGCGCCGCGCGAGACGACCTTGCCGTCGACGCGTACGACGGTCTCCTTGGACAGCTTGTCCAGGGCCTCCGCGCCGGCCGTGCCGGGCCGGGCGACCAACTGCGTGATGCCGTAGTGGTCCCGCAGGTCGATGAAGAGAATGCCGCCCAGGTCTCGGCGATTGTGCAGCCAGCCGCTCAGCCGGACGTCGCTGCCGACGTCGGAGGCGCGGAGCTCGCCGCAGGTGTGGGACCGGTACCGGTGCATCATTCATCCAATTCTTCGCGAACCGTGGCCGCGATCTTCGCGAGATTCTTCGCGAGACAGGCGGGAATCAACCAGTCCAGGTTACCGCCCGGTCCTGGAGACCGGTCTCGGTGGCGACGGGGTCCCGGGCGGCCACGCTCGGTGGCGGCCGGTCCGCGGATCTTCTTAAATAGGGTCAATGCGCACAGAGGACGTCCTGGCCGCGATCGCGACTGGCCTGTGGCGCTGGGACAACGCATCCGGGACGGTCACCCTCGACGCAGAGGCCGCCCGGCTCCTCGGTCTGCCCGCACAGCCGGCCACCCTGAGCGAGGCCGCCGTACGCTCCCGCTTCCACCCCGTCGACTGGAACGAGGTCGACGGCATCGTGAACCTCGCCGTCGCCGAGGGCACCCTCGCCGAGGTCCGGCTGCGGATCATGGACGAGAGCGGCCGGGTCCTGCGCACCGTACGCAGCCGCTCCAAGCCCATCATCAGCGGCGAGAGCTACGTCCTGGTCGGCACCATCCAGGAGGTGGCCGAGCCGCAGCCCGGCACCACCGCCGCCCACCCCTCCATCACCGGCGACTGGCGCCGCTCGCGCGAAGCCTTCCTCCTGGACGCCGGCCGCGCGCTCGCCGAGGCCCGCTCCACCTCCGAGGTCCTCCGGGTCGCCGCCTCGCTGTCCATGCCGGGCTTCTCCCCGGACGGCCTCGCGGTGTTCGGGGTGGCCGGCGACCGCCTCACGATCATCGGGCACCACGGGCACAACCCCGGGGACGACGGCCCGTTCGCGGACATGGCGCTCGACATGGACTATCCGGCCGCCGACGTCGTACGCCACGGACGGGCGATCTATCTGCCGACGCCGCAGGAGTACCGGCGCCGCTTCCCCGCCACCTGGCCCCTCGCCCAGCGCTTCGACCGCCAGTCCTGGGCGTTCGTGCCGCTGATCGTCGCCGGACGCACCATCGGCGCCTGGATGGCCGCGTTCAAGCACCCCGTCGCCTTCACCCCCGACGAGCGCTCGGTCCTCACCACGGTGGCCCGCATGCTGGCGCAGGCCCTGGCCCGCGCGGGCGAGGCGGAGAGCGAACGCGAGCTCTCGCTCGGCCTGCAGCGCTCGATGATGCCGACGCTCGGCCCCGAGATCCCCGGCATGACGGTCGCCGCCCGCTACGTACCGACCGGCGGCGGCCTCCAGGTCGGCGGCGACTGGTACGACATGATCCCGCTGCCCGGCTCCCGTACGGGGGCCGGCGCAGGCCGGTTCGCGCTGGTCATCGGCGACGTACAGGGCCACGACGTGCGGGCCGCCGGGCTCATGGGCCAGCTGCGCATCGCGCTCAGGGCGTACGCGAGCGAGGGTCACAGCCCCGACGCGGTCCTCTCGCGGGCCTCCCGCTTCCTGTACGGGATCACCGAGTCGTACGGGGTGCCCGACCCCTACGGCGACGGGTACGAGGACTACGCGCCGCGCTTCGCGACCTGCCTGTACATCGAGGTCGACCCGGCCACCGGCACCCTCGACATCGCGCGGGCCGGCCACCCCGACCCGGTGATCCGCACCGCCGACGGCACCGCCCTGATCCGCCCCACCGCGGGCGGCCTCCCGCTCGGCATCGAGGCCGACTCCGACTACCCCACGACCCGGCTCGTCCTGGACCCCGACGAGACGATCATGATCTGCACGGACGGCCTGATCGAGACCGGCGGCCACGACATGGCCAGCGGCTGGACGCGGCTGCGCCCGGTCCTGGAGAAGCACACCGGCGACAGCCTGGAGCAGCTCGCCGACGAACTCGTCCAGGCCGTGCACGGCCCGTCCTCTCACCACACCACGGGCCCGCTGGTCGACCGCCGCGAGGACGACATCGCGCTGCTGCTGCTCCGCCGCAACGTCGCCGGCGGCGTGGGGGCCGCCCCGCCCGCCGCGGTCCGCCGCACCGCGCTGACCATCGCCCAGGCCGAACCCGAGCGCATCGCGGGCGCCCGCCGCCAGCTGCGCGAGTTCCTGCACGACTGGGCGGACGACGAGCAGGTCGACTCGGCGGTCCTGATGATCTCCGAGATGGTCACCAACGTCCTGGTCCACACGGACGGCGACGCCCTCCTCGTGGCCGAGGCGCGGGGCGAACTCGGCACCCGCCGCCTGCGCGTCGAGGTGGCCGACGCGAGCGACGAACTCCCGCACCGCCGCCGCCCCGGCGAAATGGCCTCCAGCGGCCGCGGTCTGATCCTGATGGAGATGCTGGCGGACGCGTGGGGGGTGGACCCGAGGGGCGACGGGAAGTCGATCTGGTTCGAGCTCTACGAGCCGGGTGCGGCGGGGTCGCCGGGTACATCCGATGCAGGCCCTGCCGAGCCGTCCCCGGAGTAACGCTTCCGCAGCTCCCCGAGCACGGCGAAGGCGGCCGCCGCGACCGGCACGGCGAGCAGCATCCCGATCAGCCCCGCGACGCTGGCGCCCGCGGTCAGCGCAATCATGATCATCGCTGGATGCATCTGGACGGTCCGGCTCTGGATCACCGGTTGCAGAATGTGCCCTTCGAGCTGCTGCACCGCGAGGACGATCCCGAGGGTCCACAGCGCGACGGCGAACCCGCGGTCGGCGAGCGCGACGAGCACGGCGACGGCCCCGGAGACGAAGGCGCCGAGGTAGGGGATGTACGCCCCGATGAAGACGAGCGCGCCGAGCCCGATGGCGCCGGGCACGCGAAGGACGAGCAGCCCGACGGTGATGCAGACGGCGTCGATGAAGGCGATGAAGGTGGTCCCCCGCATGAACCCTTCGACCGCTTCGAAGGCACGGCGGGCCATGGCCTCGACGGTGTCGCCGGCGCCGCGCGGGGCGAGGGAGTGGGCGAGGCCGACGGCCCGGTCGGAGTCCTTGAGGAAGAAGAAGGTGAGCAGGAGCGCGAGAACGCTGGTGGCGAGCAGCGAGCCGAGCAGGCTGAGCCCTTCGAGGACCCCGCTGGCGGCGCCCGCCCCGAACCTGGAGAGCAGCCGTTTGGCGTTGTCGGCGAGGTTGGTGACGCCGTCCCCGCCGGCCACCCCGAAGTGATCGGCCACCCACTGCCCGGCCTGCTTGAGCGAGGCGACGATCTGGTCCCCGGTGTCGATGAGCGCACTGACGACCACGTATCCGGCGCCGCCGACCACCCCGACGAGCGCGACACAGGTGAGCGCGGCGGCGAGCGACCGCCGCACCCCCATCCGGATCAGCCACCGGTGCACGGGCCCGAGCAGCGCGGTCCCGAGCAGGGCGAGCAGCACGGGGGTGACGGCGGTCTTGAACACGACGCAGAGCCAGGCGCCGACGCCCACGACCCCGGCGACGAGCAGCACGACGGCGCACCACGCGCCGATCCGCCGGGCGGGTTCGGGAAGCAGGGTGCGCGTGTCCACCCTGCCAGCGGACCACGCCCCGCCCGGCCCCGCCCGGGGTGAGCACCCAGCCGGGTGACACCCCGTCAGGTCGTGGCGGGACTACATGCCGTGGACTGCCGGGATCGTGCCGAGGCGGCCCTTCTGGAAGTCCTCGAAGGCCTGCTCAAGCTCGGCCCGCGTGTTCATCACGAACGGCCCGTAGTGGGCCATCGGCTCGCGGATCGGGCGCCCTCCGAGCAGCACGACCTCCAGGTCGGGAGCGTGCCCGTCCTGGCGCTCATCGGCCCGTACGGTCAGCGACCCGCCGTCCCCGAACACCGCGGTCTGGCCCATGTGGACGGGACGGCCCTCCGCCCCGACAGAGCCGCGCCCGGCCAGCACGTACGCGAGCCCGTTGAAGTCGGAGCGCCACGGCAGCGTGACGGACGCGCCCGGCCGCAGCGTGGCGTGCACCATCGTGATCGGGGTGTGCGTGATGCCCGGCCCCTCGTGCCCGTCGAGCGAACCCGCGATGACCCGGAGCAGCGCGCCCCCGTCGGCAGAGGTGAGCAGCTGGACCTGGCCGCCCCGGATGTCCTGGTAGCGGGGGTCCTTCATCTTGTCGGCGGCCGGCAGGTTGACCCACAGCTGGAGCCCGTGGAAGAGCCCGCCGGACATGACGAGCGACTCCGGCGGCGCCTCGATGTGCAGCAGCCCGGAGCCCGCCGTCATCCACTGGGTGTCGCCGTCGGTGATGGTGCCGCCGCCACCGTTGGAGTCCTGGTGCACGAAAGTGCCGTCGATCAGGTACGTGACCGTCTCGAAGCCCCGGTGCGGGTGCCACGGCGTGCCCTTGGGCTCGCCCGGCGCGTACTCCACCTCACCCATCTGGTCCATCATGATGAACGGGTCGAGGTACTTGTAGTTGATCCCGGCGAACGCGCGGCGCACCGGGAATCCCTCCCCCTCGAACCCCTGGGGCGCGGTGGTCACCGCAAGGACGGGCCGCGCCGAGGCACCCTCCGGCGCGGATACGCGCGGCAGGGTCAGCGGGTTTTCGACGGTCACAGCAGGCATGGGACGGCCCTCCTTGCAGGATGCTCTACATCCAAAGTAGTTGAATGGTGAACAGTCTGCAAGGCGATCTCATTCCCGCCCGGCCCCGGACGCACTTCGGGCCCGCACCCCGAGGGGTACGGGCCCGAAAGCAAGGCCGTTCAGAACCAGGAGCTACCCGTACATCCGCCGCATCGCGAAGTCGACCATCTGCTCCACGGCCTTCGCGTCGAAGACCATCCGGTGGTCGCCCTCCATGTCGAGCACGAAGCCGTACCCGGTGGGCAGCAGGTCGATCACCTCGGCGCCGGTGATGACGAAGTACTTCGACTCCTTGCCCGCGTACCGGCGCAGTTCCTTGAGCGAGGTGAACATCGGGATGACCGGCTGCTGGGTGTTGTGCAGCGCCAGGAACCCGGGGTTGTCGCCGCGCGGGCAGTACACCTTGGACGAGGCGAAGATCTGCTGGAAGTCCTCGGCCGAGAGCGACCCGGTCGTGAACGCCCGCACCGCGTCGGCGAGCGAGGGCGGCGACGGCTCGGGGTACAGCGGCTGCTCCCCGTACCCGCCCTGCATCTGCTGGGGCGGGGCGTACTGCTGCTGGGCACCCGGGTTCTGGTCGTAGCCGTACATGGGGCCACAGCCTACCGACGCGGGCTCGCGCCGAACACCGCGTCTCAGGCGCGAAGCGCCGCGCCCTTGACCGCCTCGACGAAGGGCGCCCAGGCGCTGGCCGCGATGATCAGCGCGGGCCCGCCCGTGACCTTGCTGTCCCGGACGGGGACGACCCCGGGGAGGTTGTCGGCGACCTCGACGCACTCGCCGCCATCGCCGTTGCTGTAGGTGCTCTTACGCCAGCGGGCCGCGCCAAGGAAACCCTCGGCCACCTCTACGCAGTCGCCGCCGCTGCCGTTGCTGTAGGTGCTCTTCCGCCAGCGGGCCGCGCCGAGGAAGCCCTCGGCCACCTCGACGCAGTCGCCACCGGTCGCGTTGCTGTAGCTGCTCTTTCGCCACAGGGCGGTGCTCAAGTCAAGCTCTGTGCTTGCCATTTCGGTAGCCCTTCGCCGCTTGCTCGATCATGGCCAGGGACGTCTCCGGCGGTAGCGCCGCGGCCCTGAGCAGATCGTACGACCTGCGGTAGTCCTTCACGAGGGCCGGATAGTCGATCAGTTGGCCGCTGTGCTGACTCTCGATGTAGACCACCGGTGGAGCATCAGGAAAGGTCATAACCTTGATGACACCCATCATCAACGGATGGGCACCGGCGGTTTCCGGAAGGATCTGCAGAACGCTTTGCGTGGAACGGACCACGTGGGCGATGTGGTCCGACTGCTCCGCCATCTCCCCGGGCGGCAGCAGCGGGTTGCGGATCAGCGACTCGTGCAGGACGCCCCAGAACGCTGGGCGGTCCTCGCACTCCCAGAGCTTTGCGCGCTCCAGCCGGGCCTGCACCTGCTTCTCGACATCTGCTGGACGCAGCCATGGGGCCCCGCTCTGAATGACCTTCCGGACGTACGCCTCCGTCTGCAGCAGGCCCGGGATGAGCGTGGGCGCCCAGTCCTCGATCGTCTCCGCATGCCGTTCCATCTCCGCAACATCAGCGAAGTACTCCGCATGCCCGGACTGCTTCGCCTTCCGCGCGTCTTCACAGCGCCGCTCGAAAAAGCCGTCGGTCCCCAGCTTCTCGTCCACATGCTGGGCCAAGTCCAGGGGCATCCGGCGTTCGCCGCGCTCGATCTGGCTCAGGAACGGGATGCCTCTGAAGCTGCCGTCCGCCAACTGTTCGAGCGTGAGGCCCGCGGCCTCCCTCTTGTAACGCAACTCGGCGCCGTAGAAGGACGGGACGTTCGCCGACGCGTCAGGTTCCTTACGAGAGGGCACAACTCACCACCACCATTTGCCAGTTGCCGGGCGTAACGCGAACCACTTCCGAAGGTAAAGGACTCGGCGGCACTCTGTGAGGGATTCGTCACGCACCGCACTCGCAGGAGGCACCCACATGACCGCGTCCACCCCCCTCCCGCCCCGCCAGGACGACACGTACAAGGTCGTCATGGAGCTGCGGGCCGCGCTCGCCGGGCACGGCATCACGCTGCCCTCGCTCGGGCGGGACTTCGGGACGCCCCCGCTCGTCATCCTCGGGAACTGCAATACGGCCACCGCGCGGGCGCTCGCGGCGGCGCTGGGGGGCTCACCCCAGCGGGACCACGCGGCCCAGCGGAGTTTCTCTGCCTGACACGTCACAGTTCTCGGCCAGAGGTTGCGCGTTATTACCGGTGGGTAGCATCATCGAGGTACTGAGCTACTTGCTGGTAGATGTAACCGACACCCTGCTTACGGAGCCGTCGCCATGGGGCACTACAAGTCGAATCTCCGCGACATCGAGTTCAACCTCTTCGAGGTGCTCGGACGCGACAAGCTGTACGGCACCGGCCCGTTCGGGGAGATGGACGTCGACACCGCCAAGTCGATCCTGGAGGAGATCGCCCGTCTCGCCGAGAACGAGCTGGCCGACTCCTTCGCGGACGCCGACCGCAACCCGCCGGTCTTCGACCCGGCGACCAACACCGCTCCGGTCCCGGAGTCCTTCAAGAGCTCGTACAAGGCGTTCATGGACTCCGAGTACTGGCGCCTTGGCCTGCCCGAGGAGATCGGCGGCACCGTTTCGCCGCGCTCCCTGATCTGGGCGTACGCCGAGCTGCTCCTCGGCTCGAACCCGGCGATCTGGATGTACTCCTCCGGCCCGGCGTTCGCCGGCATCCTCTTCGCCGAGGGCAACGAGGCGCAGAAGAAGGTCGCCGAGATAGCGGTCGAGAAGCGCTGGGGCTCCACGATGGTCCTGACCGAGCCGGACGCCGGTTCGGACGTCGGCGCCGGCCGCACCAAGGCCGTCCAGCAGGACGACGGCTCCTGGCACATCGAGGGCGTGAAGCGCTTCATCACCTCCGGTGAGCACGACATGGAGGAGAACATCCTCCACTACGTCCTCGCCCGTCCCGAGGGCCACGGCCCCGGCACCAAGGGCCTCTCCCTCTTCCTGGTCCCGAAGTTCCACTTCGACTGGGAGACCGGCGAGCTGGGCGAGCGCAACGGTGTGTACGCCACGAACGTCGAGCACAAGATGGGCCTGAAGGCGTCCAACACGTGCGAGATGACGTTCGGCGACCAGCACCCCGCCAAGGGCTGGCTGATCGGCGACAAGCACGACGGCATCCGCCAGATGTTCATGATCATCGAGTTCGCCCGCATGATGGTCGGCACGAAGGCGATCGCGACGCTGTCGACGGGTTACCTGAACGCCCTTGAGTACGCCAAGGAGCGCGTCCAGGGCAGCGACCTCTCGCAGTTCATGGACAAGACCGCGCCGAAGGTGACGATCACTCACCACCCGGACGTGCGCCGCTCGTTGATGACGCAGAAGGCGTACGCCGAGGGCATGCGCTCGCTCGTCCTCTACACCGCCTCCATCCAGGACGCGATCCAGGTGAAGGAGGCGGCGGGCGAGGACGCCAAGGCGCTCGTCGGCCTGAACGACCTCCTGCTGCCCATCGTGAAGGGCTACGGCTCGGAGAAGTCGTACGAGAAGCTGTCGGCCGAGTCCCTGCAGACCTTCGGCGGCTCCGGGTACCTCCAGGAGTACCCGATCGAGCAGTACATCCGTGACGCCAAGATCGACACGCTGTACGAGGGCACGACCGCGATCCAGGGCCAGGACTTCTTCTTCCGGAAGATCGTCCGTGACCAGGGCGCGTCCCTGAACGCCCTCTCCGAGGAGATCAAGAAGTTCCTCGCCGAGCAGAACGGCAACGAGGCGCTGGGCGGCGCGCTCGACGCGCTCGCCACGGCGGCCGTCGACCTGGAGGCGATCGTCGGCACGATGATCACCGACCTGACGGCGACCGGCGAGGACGTCAAGAACATCTACAAGGTCGGCCTCAACACGACCCGCCTGCTGATGGCTTCGGGCGACGTCGTGGTCGGCTACCTGCTCCTGAAGGGTGCCGCGGTCGCCGCCGAGAAGCTGTCCTCGGCCTCGGCGAAGGACGTCCCCTTCTACACGGGCAAGATCGCGGCCGCGAAGTTCTTCGCCGCGAACGTTCTGCCGGGCGTCGGCACGGCTCGCGCCCTGGCCGAGACGGTGGACGGCTCCCTGATGGACCTGGACGAGGCGGCGTTCTAGCCCTATCCGGTCCCTGCGGAACCGGGGGCTCGGGGTGGTCGGACCCCGGGCCCCTTTCCGCTGCCCGGAAGCCCCCGTTCCGCGTGTGCGGGGGAGCAGCGTTCCCCGTACGGGGAGGCAAGGGTGCGCCGGGGGCCGGGCGGTTTTTTCCCCACCCCACCCCTTCCCGAAACCCGCCGGGGGATGGGAAAGGGAAGCTGGATTTCCTGGGGCTCCGCCCCAGACCCCGTATCGCGCCTTAAGGGCGCTCGTCCTCAAACGCCGGACGGGCTGAAGATGCTCGCCCCTGCCAGCATCGACGCCGCTAGGGGCGCGGGGAACTGCGCGACCAGCCACCCACGGCCCGCAGCCGAAAGACATCCCCCGGCGGGTTTAGGGAAGGGGCGGGGCGGGGCCCAACGGGGTCTGGGGCGGAGCCCCAGGGGCGGGACCATCCAACCCCCTGCACGGGCGGGTGGGTGGGCGAACACCCCCGGGGTCTGGGGCGGAGCCTCAGGCATGCTGCAGAGCCCGGAGTGCAATCCGCCCCGCCGCTAGGGTGGCCGCATGAGCACACCGCCCCGCTTCGACCGCGGCCACACCGACGACCTGATGACCTTCCTCGCGGCGAGCCCGTCGCAGTACCACGCCGTGGCCAACGCGGCCGCACGCCTGGAGAAGGCCGGGTTCCGGCAGGTCCAGGAGACGGACGCCTGGGACGGCACGTACGGCGGAAAGTACGTGCTGCGCGGCGGCGCCATCGTGGCCTGGTACGTCCCCGAGGACGCCGAGCCCCACACCCCGTACCGGATCGTCGGCGCCCACACCGACTCCCCGAACCTGCGCGTGAAGCCGCAGCCCGACTCGGGGGCGTACGGCTGGCGGCAGGTCGCCGTCGAGGTCTACGGCGGGACGCTGCTCAACACCTGGCTCGACCGCGACCTCGGCATCGCGGGCCGCCTCACCCTGCGGGACGGCAGCCACCGCCTGGTCAACGTGGACCGCCCGCTGCTTCGCGTACCGCAGCTGGCCGTGCACCTGGACCGCTCGGTCAACACCGACGGGCTCAAGCTCGACCGCCAGCGCCACCTCCAGCCGGTCTGGGGCCTCGGCGACGACGTACAGGAAGGCGATCTGATCCGCTTCCTGGAGCAGGAGGCCGAGCTCGACGAGGGCGAGGTGGCCGGCTGGGACCTGATGCTGCACTCCGTCGAGGCGCCCGCCTACCTCGGCCGCGACCGGGAGCTCGTGGCCGGGCCCCGCATGGACAACCTGCTCTCCGTGCACGCCGGGGCGGCCGCCCTCGCCGCGGTGTCCGGCTGTGAGGACCTCCCCTTCATCCCCGTGTTCGCCGCCTTCGACCACGAGGAGGACGGCTCGCAGGCCGACACCGGCGCGGACGGCCCGCTGCTCGGCAACGTCATGGAGCGCTCGGTGTTCGCGCGCGGCGGCACCTACGAGGACCGGGCCCGCGCCTTCGCAGGAACGATCTGCCTCTCCTCCGACACCGGCCACGCCGTGCACCCCAACTACGCCGAGCGGCACGACCCCACGCACCACCCGCGCGCCAACGGCGGCCCCATCCTCAAGGTCAACGTGAACGCCCGGTACGCCACCGACGGCGCGGGGCGCGCCGTGTTCGCGGCGGCCTGCGAGCGCGCCGGGGTCCCGTGGCAGACCTTCGTCTCCAACAACGCGATGCCCTGCGGCACGACGATCGGCCCGATCACCGCGGCCCGGCACGGCATCCAGACCGTCGACATCGGCGTGGCCATCCTGTCGATGCACAGCGCCCGAGAACTGTGCGGCGCCGACGACCCGCACCTGCTCGCGAACGCCCTCACCGCGTTCCTGGCGGGCTGAACCACCGCACTGCGCAAGGGGGTTGGCCGTCCCGAGCCCGGGTACCCGGACGGCCAACCTTCTTGTACGGAGGCGAGATTCATGGGACTGGGCGGATGCATCATCCTCATCGCGGCAGGGGCGATCCTCACGTTCGCGACGGATTGGCACGCCAAGGGTGTGAACCTCGACGTCGTGGGCCTGATCCTGATGTCCGTCGGCATCATCGGCGTGGCCGTCTTCACCAGCGTGCTGCGCAGGCGGCGCGTCGTACCCGGGGCGACCATCATCGAGGAGGAGCGCCGCGACCGCCTGACCTGACCCCCGCGGGCAGCTGTGTCGACCGCCTCACGTGAGCCGCGCCACCTGCGCCCCAGGAGGTGGGGCCACCCCCTTCGACCCCGCGTATCCTCGACTGTCCGGGCCCTGACCAGGTCCGGGGGAAGCCGGGAACGGGGAGCAAGGGGGTACCGCCACCGTGGAGTTCCGCGTCCTGGGAACGGTGGCCGTGGCGACGGAGGACGGCGCGTTCCTCGCGCTCGGCCCCGCCAAACGCCGCAGCCTGCTGGCCATGCTCCTGCTCCAGCCCAACATCGCCGTACCCGTGGACCGCCTCACCGAGGCGCTGTGGGACGAAGAACCGCCCCTGCACTCCCGCACCGTCCTACAGGGCCACGTCTCACGGCTGCGTGCCCTGCTCGCCGAGCACGGCGCCGAGGCGTACGGCATCGAACTGGCCACACAGGGACCGGCGTACGTCCTCAGGCTCCCCGAGACCCTCATCGACGCGCACCGCTTCGAGGAGCTCGTCACCCTCGCCCGCGGCCAGCGCAGCCCCGGCGACGCGGTGCTCATGCTGCGCGAGGCGCTCGCCCTGTGGCAGGGCCCCGCCCTCACCGGCACCGTCCCCAGCCCGCCCCTGCAAGCCGCGTCCCACACCCTTGAAGAGCTCAGACTCGCCTCGGTGGAGGCGCTCGCCGAGGCGTACGGGGAGCTCGGCGAGCACGGCCGGGCCGCCGCGGTGCTGCGCACCGAAGCCGTCGCCCACCCCCTGCGCGAGCCCCTCTCGGCCGCGCTGATGCTGGCCCTGAGCCGCTCGGGCCGCCAGTCCGACGCCCTCGAATGGTTCCACCGCACCCGCCGCCTGCTCGCCGACGAGCTCGGCGTGGACCCGGGCCCCGCACTCTCCGAGGCGTACGCCGAGATCCTGCGCACCGCCACCCCCCTCACCCCGCCCGTGCCGACCCCGGACGAGCCCGAACTGGCCGTAGCCGCCGTACCGGAGTTGCTGCCGCGCAGACCCCGCGGCTTCACCGGCCGGCACGCCGAGCTGACCGCACTCGGCCTGGCCGCCGCCGGAGAGTGCGGCGCCATCGCCCTTGTCACCGGCGGCGCCGGCGTCGGCAAGACCGCGCTCGCCGTGCACTGGGCCCACGAGCGCCAGAGCGACTTCCCCGACGGCCGCCTCTTCGCCGACCTGTGCGGCTACAGCGACACCCCGGCCCGCCAAGTCACCGTCGTCCTGGGGGAGTTCCTGCTCGCGCTCGGCGTGCCCGTGCAGCGCATACCCGAGACCGAGGCCGGCATGGGAGCGCTCTACCGCTCGCTGACCGCCGACCGCCGGATGCTGGTCGTCCTCGACAACGCCCGCGACTCCGAGCAGGTCCGCCCACTGCTGCCGGGCGGCGACCACTGCGTCACCCTCGTCACCAGCCGCGACCGGCTCGGCGGCCTCGTCGCCTCCGACGCAGCGCGCCCGGTCCGCCTGGACGAGCTGCCCGCCGCCGACTGCACCGCCCTGCTCGCCGCCGTGCTCGGCGAGGACCGGGTCGCCGCCGAACCCGAAGCGGCCGCCCATCTGGCCGCGCTCTGCGACGGCCTCCCGCTCGCCCTGCGCGTCACCGCGGCCCGCCTCGCCGCCCGTCCCCAGTGGACGCTGGCCGCCCTGGCCTGCGAACTCGCCGACGAACAGCGCCGGTTGGGCCTGCTCCGCGTCGAGGACACCGGGGTCGCCGCCGCCCTGCGCCTGACCGTGCAGCAGCTGCCCGAGCAGGCCCGCCGGATGTTCCGCGCGCTCGGCCTGCACACCGGCTCCGAACTCGACCGCTACACCGCCGCCGCCCTCGCCGGGTGCACCCCCGACCAGGCCGCCGCCGCCCTCGACCGGCTCGCCGCCGCCCACCTCGTGGTCGAGTCGGGCCCGCACGGCCCCGACCCGCGCACCCGGCCGGACTCGTACACCCTCCACGACCTGGTGCGCCTCTACGCCCGCGCGCTCGCCCCCGAGGCCGACCCGGACGGCCTCGCCCGCCTTCTGGACCACTATCTGCACACCGGCCTCGTCGCGACCGCCACCGCCGAGCCCGGCAGCCAGCCCTGCTTCACACTGCCGCCCGGGGCCCGGCGCCCCGCCGCGGTACGCGAGTTCGAGGACCGCCAGGCCGCGCTCGCCTGGTACGAGGCCGAACGGGCCACCCTGCGCGGGGCGGTCGCCGCCGCCGTCGCCGCCGGCCTGCACGACCGCGTTTGGCGGCTCGTACTCCTCCAGTGGCCGCTCATCCTGTGGCGGGTCCGCGACGGCTGGGTCCCGCTCCTCGAACAGGCCCTGGAATCAACCGAGTTGGAGCAGGAGCTCGACGCGCAGTCACGCACCCGCGCCCTGCTCGGCTGGGTCCTGCACGAGGAGGGCCGCTACGACGAGGCCCTCGCTCAGCTGGAGAAGGCCCCCGACCTGGCCCGCCAGGCCGGCGACGTCACCAGCGAGGCCATCGCCCGCATGAACCTCGCGCTCATCCTCACCCAGTACGGCGAGGTCGACCGCGCCGGCGACCTGCTCGGGCACGCCCTGACCCTGGCCGGCCGGGCCCGCGACCGCTCCACCGAGATGCTCGCCCACCAGCACCTGGCCCGGCACTTCCTCACCGCCCGCGCCTATGACCTCGCCATGGAGCACTCCCGGCGCGGCCTCGAACTCGGCCCCTCGCCGGAGGCGGTCCCCCGCCGGGTGCTGCTGCGCACCAGCTACGGCGAGGCCCTGGCCGGCCTCGGCCGCACGGAGGAAGCCCGCCACGAGCTCGCGACCGCGGCCCGCGAGGCCGACGACCACGGCTACGAGGAGGGCGCGGCGGCGGCCCGCGCCGGCCTGGCGAACCTCGCCGACCCGGAGGCCCTGCCGCCCGCGTAGCCTTGGCCTGCTCACGTCACAACAACGCGCCGCCTCACAACGACGCGCCGCCTCGTGCCGAACGTCTTGCCTTCACCGGCGCGTTAGCCAAACGATAGGGACGCCCACGAGGCTGACACGGCACATGTACAGATGGCTTGATTGCTTGCTTGATTGATTCGGAGTGGGGGACGCGATGCGCAGGGCCCGGGGCAGGGGGGCGGCCATAGTCGGCCTCGCCGTGCTGCTCGGCGCGCTGACGGCCTGTACGGACCGCGTGCCCGCCGCCGCTCCCGGCACCGGCACGACAACGGTGTCGAACGGCTCCCCCGCGCCCCGGTCCGGCACTCCGCAGCAGGAGCGGCCCGGCCCGTCCGCCCCCGCGACCGGCCGCAGCACAGCCGAGCAGAGCCCGCGGCCCGGTGCCGGTTCCGCGACCCCGGCCGTCCCGCCCTCGATCAGCCCGCCGCCGTCCGTCCCCGGCACGGACACCCGCACGGGCCCGTTCGACGACGGCGGCGAGGACGCCCGCGTCTTCTGCTCGCCCAGCGCGCTGTCCCTCACCTTCCGCACCGGGGGCGACGCCCGCGGCGGTACCGGCTCCCGGGCCGGCGCGGACGTGCGCGGCGGGAGCGACGCGGTCCTGCTGGTCCGCAACACCTCCGGCCACACCTGCGTCCTGCACGGCGCCCCGACACTGACCGTCCTGGACGACAGCGGCCGGGCCGCGCCGCTCGTCTCGACCCCGGCCAAGCCATTCGCGAAGCCCTTCGCCCTGCACCCCGGGGCGAACGGGGTCGCCAAGGTGCACTACACCCCGCTCCGCGGCTGCCCGGCCCGGGGCTCGACGGTGCGCGTGACGCTGCCCGGCTCCGACACGGTGAACACCCTGCCGGTCCTGGACGGCCACGGCCGCCCGGCCGCACTGGCCCTGTGCGGCCCGGCCCCGCGCACCGGCCCGTTCAAGCCGGGCTTCGGGTAGGACCGGGCCCGGCTGCGGCCGGGCTTCGGTCGGTCCCGGCTCCGGCTACTGGGCCCCCTCCGCATCCATCCCGGCGAGCACCAGCGGCAGCCTGCCGGCGCCGCCCTCGACGAGGCGTACGGGCACGCCCCAGTCCTGCTGGTGGACGTGGCAGGCCGGGTACTCGTTCGCCGGGTCGTCGTCGCAGGAGGCCGCCATCGCCGACACGTGCAGCACGCCCTCCGCGACCTCCGGGTTCAGGCTGAGCTCGCGCGCGAGGTCGGTGCCGGTGCCCTCGCCCGCGAGCAGCAGCTCGGGCGGGGTGGAGGAGACGAGCAGCCGGGTCGAGGGACCGTACCGGGTGTCCAGCTTCTGCCCGGCGGGCGCCTGGAACACGACGTCCAACTTGAGCCTGCCCGGGGCGACTTCGGTCGCCGAACGCTGGGTGCGGTGCGCCACGGCTTCGACCCGTACGGCCTCCTCGGGCAGCCGCAGCCGGGTCAGCCGGTGCCGCGCCGACTCGACGACGACGATGTCGTCCCCGACGAGGACCGCATCGCTCGGCTCCCTCAAGTCCGTTGCCAGCGTGGTCACTTGACCTTGGGCCGGGTCGTAGCGGCGCAGTGCGTGGTTGTACGTGTCCGCGACGGCGACCGAGCCGTCCGGCAGCGCGGTGACCCCGAGCGGGTGCTGGAGCAGCGCCTGCGCGGCGTCCCCGTCCCGGTGACCGAAGTCGAAGAGCCCGGTCCCGACGGCGGTGTGCACCGCGCCCTCCGTGTCGACGTATCGCAGCGCCGAGGTCTCCGAGTCGGCGACCCAGAGCCGGTCCTCGGTGGCTGCGAGCCCGGACGGCTGCGCGAACCAGGCCTCGGCACCGGGCCCGTCGACGAGCCCCTCGTTGGTGGTCCCGGCCGCGACCTCGACGGTCTTCGTCCCGGGGTCGTACGTCCACAGCTGGTGCACACCGGCCATGGCGATCCAGACCTTGCCCCGCCACCAGGCGACGTCCCACGGCGAGGACAGGTCCACCTCAAGGGCGGGCCCGGAGGTCGGCTGCCCCTGCCACCACTGCCTTCCGGTCCCGGCAAGCAACTCGATCCCGCCACTGACCGGGTCGAAGGCGCGCAGCGCGTGATGCACGGTGTCGGCGACAACCACCCTCCCGTCCGGGAGCAGCGCCAGCCCCTGGGGCTCCTTGAACTGACCGTCCCCGCCGATGCGCCGTACGACGCTCTCCCCGTCCGCGGCGAGCTCGACCAGCTGGTGGCGGGTGGTGTCGGACACCAGGAAGTTCCCGCTGGGCAGCACGATCGCCTTGCCGGGGAAGCGCAGGTCGGTGGCGACGGGCTCCGGCGCCACGTACGGCCCGTCCCCGCGCCGCAGCGTCCCCTTCGCCCCGTGCTCGGACTCCAGCTCCTCGACGAGCCGCTCAATGGCATGGGCATGGCCCTCACCGGCGTGCTGGGCGACGATGTACCCCTCGGGGTCGATCACCACGAGCGTGGGCCAGGCCCGCACCGCGTACTGCTTCCAGGTCGCCAGCTCGGGATCGTCGAGCACCGGGTGCTCCACCCCGTACCGCTCCACGGCATCGACGACGGCCTGGTGCTCGGCCTCGTGCACGAACTTCGGCGAGTGCACCCCGACGATCACGACGGTGTCCCGGTGCTTCTCCTCCAGCTCGCGGAGCTCGTCGAGGACGTGGAGGCAGTTGATGCAGCAGAAGGTCCAGAAGTCGAGGATCACTGTGCGCCCGCGCAGCTCGGCGAGGCTCAGATCCTTCCCGCCCGTGTTCAGCCAGCCGCCCTTGCCGATCAGCTCGGGGGCGCGGACACGGGCACGACGGGGGGCGGGCGCGGGGGTGGGCGCCGGGGCGGCATCGTTCATGGTTCAAGCTTGCCATCCCGGTATGAACACCCTGTGTCGCCGTTCGGCGGGGCCCCGGCGGGGGCAGGGGTGTACCCATGAAATACCTCGTGCGGGACAAGATCTTCGCCATCGGTGACGACTACTGGATCGACACCGAGGACGGCCGGCACGCCTTCCTCGCCGACGGCAAGGCGCTGCGGCTGCGCGACACCCTGGAGCTGAAGGACCCGTCGGGGCGGGTGCTGATCACGCTGCGGGAGAAGATGTTCAGTCTGCGGGACGCGATGACCATCGAGCGGGACGACCAGATCCTCGCGAAGGTCCGCCGCAAGCGCCTCTCCCTGCTGCGCAACCACTACCGGGTCAGCCTGGTCGAGGGCACCGAGCTCGACGTGACGGGCAAGATCCTGGACCGCGAGTTCACCGTCGAGTACGACGGGGAGCTGCTGGCCCACGTCTCGCGCAAGTGGTTCCACGTCCGCGAGACGTACGCGGTGAACGTAGTACGGGAGGACGCGGACGCGGCCCTGCTGCTCGCGGTGGTGATCTGCGTGATCCGCATGGACGAGAAGGAGCGCGGTCACGAGGACTGAGCGGGCCTCTGGAGGCTCACCCCTTGGGCGTGTCCAGCCCCAGCACCCTGTCCTTCAGGGCCGGAAACGCCTCGCGGGTGTCGAAGACCTTCGCCGGGTCGAGATCCACGGTCAGGATCTCCTCACCGGGGCCGGCCTCCGCGAGGACCTCGCCCCAGGGGTCCACCACGATGCTGTGGCCCGCCTGCTCGACCCCCGCGTGGGTCCCCGCCGTGCCGCAGGCCAGCACGTACGCCTGGTTCTCGACCGCTCGGGCCCTTGCGAGAAGGGTCCAGTGGGCGCGGCGGCGCTCGGGCCAGCCGGCCGGGATCACGAAGGCGTGGGCGCCCGCGTCGACGAGGCCCCGGAACAGTTCGGGGAAGCGGAGGTCGTAGCAGGTGGCCAGGCCGAACGTGAGGTCCGGCAGCGGGACGGTGACCAGCTCCGAGCCCGCCCCCATCAGCACGGCCTCGCCCTTGTCGAAGCCGAAGCGGTGGATCTTCCGGTAGCTGTGCGCGAGTTCGCCGTCGGGCGAGAAGACGAGGGAGGTGTTGTAGAGCGCGCCGTCCTCGCCCCGCTCAGGAATCGACCCGGCGTGCAGCCAGATCCCGGCGTCCCTGGCCGCCTCGGACATCGCCCGGGCCGTGGCGCCGCGCAGCGTCTCCGCCTCGTCCTCGAAGAGTTCGTACGCGAACGCCCCGACCGTCCACAGCTCGGGCAGCACGACCAGATCGCTGCTCCGCAGCTCCCGGATCAGCGAACCCACCCGCTCGCGGCGGGAATTGACGGATTCATACGGGTTTACATCGATCTGAATGAGCGAGGCGCGCACGGTACCACCGTCCTGGCTTTCGAGCCGTCAGCACTATGGGAAACAGCCTACGATCGTCATACGAAAGCACTGCCGGGGTGCTGCCCGGCAGCGTACTGTGACTTTCCGGGGGAAACCCCCGGACCCCCCTAGCCACCAATCCTCCCACGCAGTCCCGCAGTCCAGCCCGCGTACAAAAGAACCGCCGAGGGGTCCCGTGACCGTCCATCCCAGCCTTCAGACCTACGCCGATGCCTGGACCCACTCCATCGAGGCGATATCGGAGCTGGTGCAGCCGCTCGTCGAGGGTGAGTGGAACCGTGCGACGCCGTGCCCCAACTGGTCGGTGCGGGACATCGTGTCGCACATCATCGGCATGGAGTGCGAGCAGCTGGGCGATCCGAGGCCGATCCACACCCTGCCGCGCGACATCTTCCACGTACAGACCGAGCTCGCTCGCTATATGGAGATGCAGGTCGATGTGCGCCGGCACCATACGGCGCCGGAGATGACCTCCGAGCTGGAGTACACGATCATTCGCCGGGCGCGTCAGCTGCGCAACGAGAACCGGGATCCCGACACCAAGGTGCGCGCCCCGCTCGGCGCCGAGCAGACCCTGGAACTCGCGCTGCGGATGCGGGCGTTCGATGTGTGGGTGCACGAGCAGGATCTGCGCTGGGCCCTCAACAAGCCGGGGAACCTGGACTCTCCGGGCGCGTACGTGGCCCGGGACATCCTGCTGCACACGCTGCCCCGGGTCGTCGCGAAGGACGCGGGCGCGCCGCCGAGCTCGGCGGTCGTCTTCGACATCCACGGGCCGGTGGAGTTCCTGCGCACGGTACGGGTCGACGCGGACGGCCACGGCACCGTCGACGGCGCGCCCTCGCTGGGCCCGCTGGTCACCCTGGCCATGGACTGGGAGACGTTCCTGCGGCTCGCCTGCGGCCGGGTCCGCCCGCACGCCGTCGCCGACCGGATCAAGGCGGAGGGCGACCAGGCGCTGGCGGACGCGATCCTGCGGGAGTTCGCGGTCACCCCGTAAGCGATTACGGCGTTGTCGGTCGCACCCGCCGGGAAGCCCGAGGAGGTCCCGGCTACACCGGGAACCAGGGTGCCGGCTACACGGGGACGTGCACCGCCTCCACCCTGCTCGCCACCAGGTGTTCCCGCTCGCGGCGCTGTGCCCGCGCGCTCAGCCGCAGAATCTGGACCAGGCCGAGCGCCTCCAGGAAGAACACCGACGAGAACGCGATCCGGTAGTTGTCGCCGGTCGCGTCGAGCAGCACGCCCACCGCGAGCAGCGTCGTCATGGAGGCGATGAAGCCGCCCATGTTGGTGATGCCGGACGCGGTGCCCTGGCGCTCCGGCGGGTTCGCGGGGCGCGAGAAGTCGAAGCCGATCATCGAGGCCGGTCCGCACGCACCGAGCACCAGGCACAGTGTGACGAGCAGCCACATCGGCGCGTGCGGCGCGGGATAGGCGATGGTGGCGGCCCATATGAGTGCGGTCGCCCCTACGGTGCCGAGGGCCAGCGGCAGCCGGGCCGCGTGGTGGCGGGCGATGAGCTGGCCATATACGAGGCCGACGACCATGTTGGACAGCACCACAAGGGTCAGCAGTCCGCCCGCCGTGCCCCGGTCGAGGCCCTGCGCCTCGACGAGGAACGGCATCCCCCACAGCAGCAGGAACACCATCGCGGGGAACTGCGTCGTGAAGTGCACCCACATCCCGAGTCGGGTGCCGGGCTCGCGCCACGACTCGGCGATCTGGCGGCGTACGAACGCGGCCCCGGCGTGGTGCGCGGGCGGCGGCTCGTGGCCCTCGGGGTGGTCGCGCAGGAAGAGCAGGACCAGGACCAGGACGGCGACGCCGGCGAGCGAGCTGCCCGCGAAGGTCCCCGTCCAGCCGACGCCGTGCAGGGCGCGGGCGATGACGAGGGTGGACACCAGGTTGCCGGCCATCCCGAACAGCGCGGCGACCTGTCCGATCATGGGCCCGTGCTTGGCGGGGAACCAGCGCGAGCCGAGCCGCAGCACGCTGATGAAGGTCATCGCGTCGCCGCAGCCGAGCAGCGCGCGGGAGCCGAGCGCGGTGGCGTACGAGGGCGACAGGGCGAAGCCGAGCTGGCCGGCGGTGAACAGGACGGTCCCGAGCACCAGGACCTTCTTGGTGCCGAGCCGGTCGACCATGAGGCCGACGGGTATCTGCATCCCCGCGTACACGAGCAGCTGGAGTATGGAGAAGGTGGAAAGCGCCGAGGCGTTGACGTGGAAGCGGGCGGCCGCGTCCAGGCCCGCGACGCCGAGCGAGGTGCGGAAGATGACGGCGACGAAGTAGACGCCGACGCCGATGCCCCACACGAACGCGGCCCGGCGCCCGCCCAGCGGCTGTGGCGCGGGCAGTGTGGCCGAACTCATCGATCGTCCCCCCTGACCAGGACCTTGACCCAGCTGAGGTGCTGGCGCACACAGTGCGCGGCCCGCTCCCCGTCGCCGTCCCTGATGGCGTCGAGCATCTCCTCGTGCTCGGCGATGTTCTTGGCGATGCGGTCGGGCTGGGCGTGCATGACGGCCACCCCCATGCGCAGCTGGCGGTCCCGCATCTGGTCGTAGAGCCGGGCCAGGATCTCGTTCCCGGCGTTGCGCACGATCTCGGCGTGGAAGCAGCGGTCGCTGACGGCGACGGCCGCCAGGTCCCCGGCGGCGGCGTGCGCCTTCTGCTCGGCCAGGAGTTCCTGGAGGCGCCCGATCAGGCGCTCCGGCGCGGGTACGGCTCTGCGCACCGCGAACTCCTCGACGAGCAGCCGGGTTTCGACCACGTCGGCGGTCTCCTGCGCGGAGACGGCGAGCACGAGCGCGCCCTTCTTCGGGTAGAGCTTGAGCAGCCCTTCGACTTCGAGCTTGAGCAGCGCTTCGCGCACGGGCGTCCGCGAAACCCCGACCGCCTCGGCCAGTTCGCCCTCGGTGAGCAGCGTGCCGCCCTCGTAGCGGCGGTCGAGCACCGCCTGCTTGACGTGCATGTAGACGCGGTCGGCGGCGGGGGGCTGCTTGGTGGCGGGGGCCGGGGCGGGAGACATGCGCACAGGATAGATACAACAGGGGTGCATCAGAAAGCGGCGTCCGGATCGTGGGACAGGGGCACGGGGGCGCGGGCGGGCTCACACGGGCGAACCCACGCCGGTGGGTGATTCACCCGCTTTTGGGCGCCTACTTGGTGCCGGTCACCTTGCAGCCCTTGGGCAGCTTGGGGAAGTCCCGCACCTGGTACTGAGCATGGGGGCCGCCCTCGACCTTGGTCCTGAGCTGCGGTGCGGTGCCGTACGGCTTGAGGATCTCGGCGTAGATGCCGGCCGAGGCGGGCATCTTGGGGTGCTTGCGGTCGAGCTTGCCGAGGCTCGGGATCGGGTGGCCGGGGCCGTCCTTGAAGGTGACCGTCGGGCCGCTCGTGCTCAGGGTCAAGACCGCTGAGGTGCCGGCGCCGATGTCGGCCTCCAGGGAGGCGATGCAGGCCTTGGAGGCGGGGGCCCGGCCCGGAGCGGTGGCGAAGGCGGCCGGAGCCCGGTCCTCCGGGGCGGCGGCCGTCGAGGCGAGCAGCGCTCCGTTGAGAGCCGCCGTGGCGATCGCGGCGCCGAGCACGGCGCGGGCGTACATCCGCATGAATGACTCCCCTCAGCCTCGTCTGCCCAGGTCACAACGTTGCGCCCGGTCACGGCAGGGTGCCCGGGGCGCGGTGCGGACGGCCGAAGCCGCCCTTCCTCTCACCTTCCGCCCTGCCCGCAGCCCTGTCCACCCCGACATGCCTCGGCCCCCGGCGTACGGATGCGCGCCGGGGGCCGAGCGGGGCGCATTAGCCCCAGGTGATGAGCCGCTTCGGCTGTTCCAGGACCGCCGCCACATCGGCGAGGACCTTGGAGCCGAGCTCGCCGTCGACCAGGCGGTGGTCGAAGGAGAGCGCGAGCGTGGTGACCTGGCGCGGCTTGACCTTGCCCTTGTGGACCCACGGCTGAAGCTTGATCGCACCGACCGCGAGGATCGCGGACTCGCCCGGATTGAGGATCGGGGTGCCGGTGTCCACGCCGAACACGCCGACGTTGGTAATGGTCACCGTGCCGCCCGACATCGCCGCCGGCGACGTCTTGCCCTCGCGGGCGGTCGACACCAACTCACCCAGGGACTCGGCCAGTTGCGGCAGCGTCTTGGTGTGGGCGTCCTTGATGTTCGGGACGATCAGACCGCGCGGGGTCGCCGCCGCGATGCCCAGGTTCACATAGTGCTTGAGGACGATCTCCTGGTTCACCTCGTCCCAGGAGGCGTTGACGTCCGGGTTGCGCTTGATCGCGACCAGAAGCGCCTTGGCGATCAGGAGCAGCGGGTTGACCCGCAGGCCCGCCATGTCCTTGTCGGACTTCAGCTGCTCGACCAGCTTCATCGTCCGTGTCACGTCGACCGTCACGAACTCCGTGACGTGCGGCGCGGTGAACGCCGAGCCGATCATGGCCTGAGCGGTCGCCTTGCGTACGCCCTTGACGGGGATCCGCGTCTCACGGGCGTCGGAGGCCTGAACGGCCGCCGCCGGAGCGGGAGTTGTTTCACGTGAAACAGGCGCGGGCTCAGCCACGGGCGCGGCAGCGGCGTGCACGTCCTCGCGGGTGACGATGCCGCCGGGGCCGGTCGGCACCACGGTGGCGAGGTCGATACCAAGGTCCTTGGCGAGCTTGCGGACCGGGGGCTTGGCGAGCGGGCGGACCGGGGCCGGAGCCTGTCCGTTCAGCTCGGTCTGCACGGCGCGCAGGGCCTCGGCCGGGGCCTGCTCGGGGACCGAAACCCCCTTGCGCGGGCGGCGCTTGGTCGAGGCCTCGGAGACGCCGTAGCCGACCAGGACGGGCTGGCGGCCCTTGGGCGCCTCGTCCTCTGCGAGCTCGGCAGGGGCGGCCGATGCGGCCTCGGCTGCTTCCGTGGCCTCGGCGAACGGGGCGTACCCGCTGTCGGGGGCCACGTCGACGGTGATGATGGCCGTGCCGACGTCCACCGTCACGCCCTCTTCGAAGTGCAGCTTCTGCACCACGCCGTCGTAGGGGATGGGGAGTTCGACGGCCGCCTTCGCGGTCTCGACCTCACACACCACCTGGCCGTCGGTGACGGTGTCGCCGGGCTGGACGTACCACTTGAGGATCTCCGCCTCGGTGAGCCCCTCGCCGACGTCCGGCATCTTGAACTCGCGGTAGCGGGCAGCGTTCTCAGTCATGGTCGTCACCTCAGTACGCCAGCGAGCGGTCGACGGCGTCGAGCACCCGGTCGAGACCCGGCAGGTACTCCTCCTCCAGGCGCGCCGGCGGGTACGGGGCGTGGTAGCCGCCGACCCGGAGCACCGGGGCCTCCAGGTGGTAGAAGCACCGCTCGGTGATCCGCGCGGCAATCTCCGCTCCGGCGCCGTAGAAGACCGGTGCCTCGTGGACGACGACCAGGCGGCCGGTCCGCTCGACCGAGGCCTGGACGGCGTCGAAGTCGATCGGGGACATCGAGCGCAGGTCCACGACCTCGATCGACTTGCCCTCTTCCTGGGCGGCGGCGGCCGCTTCGAGGCAGACCTTCACCATCGGGCCGTAGGCGACCAGCGTGAGGTCCGAACCGGCGCGTACCGTACGGGCCTTGTGCAGCGGGGCCGGGATGGCCTCCGTGTCGACCTCGCCCTTGTCCCAGTAGCGGCGCTTGGGCTCGAAGAAGATCACCGGGTCGTCGGACTGGATGGCCTGCTGCATCATCCAGTACGCGTCCGACGCGTTCGAGGGGCTGACCACCTTCAGGCCCGCCACGTGCGCGAACAGCGCCTCGGGCGACTCGCTGTGGTGCTCGACCGCGCCGATGCCGCCGCCGTAGGGGATGCGCACGACGACCGGCAGCTTGATCTTGCCGAGCGCACGGGCGTGCATCTTCGCGAGCTGGGTGACGATCTGGTCGTACGCCGGGAAGACGAAGCCGTCGAACTGGATCTCCACGACGGGCCGGTAGCCGCGCAGGGCCAGGCCGATCGCGGTGCCGACGATGCCGGACTCGGCGAGCGGGGTGTCGATCACCCGGTCCTCGCCGAAGTCCTTGAACAGGCCGTCGGTGACGCGGAAGACACCGCCGAGCTTGCCGACGTCCTCGCCCATGACCAGGACCTTGGGGTCGGTCTCCATCGCCTTGCCCAGCGACTCGTTGATCGCCTTGGCGATCGGCAACTTCTGTACGGTCATGGCTAGTTGCCCTCTCCGTCCGCGAACGATGCCTGGTAGGCGGCGAACTGGGCTCGCTCCTCGTCGACCAGCGCGTGGCCGTCGGCGTAGATGTTCTCGAAGATCGCCATGGGCTCGGGGTCGGGCATGGCACGGACCGCCTCGCGCACCCGCTTGCCCAGCGTCTCCGACTCGGTCTCCAGCTCCTCGAAGAACGCGGCGTCCGCGTGACCCGCGCTCTCCAGGTAGGTGCGAAGGCGCAGGATCGGGTCCTTGGCCTCCCACGCCTCGCGCTCCTCGTCGGCCCGGTACTTCGTCGGGTCGTCGGAGGTGGTGTGCGCGCCCATCCGGTAGGTGAACGCCTCGACCAGGGTGGGGCCTTCGCCCCGGCGGGCCCGCTCCAGGGCGGACTTCGTCACGGCCAGGCAGGCCAGCACATCGTTGCCGTCGACCCGGACACCGGGGAAGCCGAAGCCCTGTGCGCGCTGGTAGAGCGGCACGCGCGTCTGCTTCTCGGTGGGCTCGGAGATCGCCCACTGGTTGTTCTGGCAGAAGAACACGACCGGGGCGTTGTAGACGGCGGAGAAGGTGAAGGCCTCCGCGACGTCGCCCTGGCTGGAGGCACCGTCTCCGAAGTAGGCGACCACGGCGCTGTCCGCGCCGTCCTTGGTGATGCCCATCGCGTAACCGGTCGCGTGCAGCGTCTGCGAGCCGATGACGATCGTGTAGAGGTGGAAATTGTTGCTGTTGGGGTCCCAGCCACCGTGGTTGACGCCGCGGAACATGCCCAGCAGGTTCGTCGGGTCGACGCCGCGGCACCAGGCGACGCCGTGCTCGCGGTAGGTCGGGAAGACGTAGTCGTCGTCCCGCAGCGCACGCCCGGAGCCGATCTGGGCGGCCTCCTGGCCGAGCAGCGAGGCCCACAGGCCCAGCTCGCCCTGGCGCTGCAGGGACGTGGCTTCGGAGTCGAAGCGCCGGGTCAGCACCATGTCGCGGTAGAGACCGCGCAGCTCTTCGGGGCTCAGGTCGACGTCGTAATCAGGGTGCTCGACCCGCTCGCCCTCGGGCGTCAGCAGCTGTACGAGCTCGGGCTCGGCGGCCGTCTTCCTTGCGCCGGCGCCTGCGGTGCGCTTGCTGCTGCGTCGCGGTTTGCGCGCGGCAGTGCTCTCCACGGTCACGTGCGTGCTCCTCCGTCTGTCCGGCTCCCGGGTTCGCCGGTGAGCCTGGGGGTCCCCCGGCTCGTCCAGAGCTTGGGGGAGGCTCGCCTGTCCGTCTCAAGTGCACGGGGGTGTGCGCGCTCGGCCGGGGATCAGGCGTGACAGGTGCCCCGGCGAGCGCCCTGCCAAAGGCACGTTACCCAGTGCTGCGCATTACTGCGAAACCCCACTTGACCTGCGATTTTGCTTGGATTTCCAAGTAAATCGAGAAAGCAGGGAACAGTTGCTGGTCACAGCCTTGCAGGCCGCCGGAACAACGGCACGTTATCCCGGTCACGCAGGTTCGGGAAGGGGTCACTTATGGCACTCTCCGGCGGCCTTCGGATGAATGTGTGAGACTGATTCCGTGCGCGAAACAGGCAAAATCACCGTATTCCTGCTCGACGACCACGAGGTGGTCCGTCGCGGCGTCCACGAAATGCTTTCCGTCGAGGACGACATCGAAGTGGTCGGCGAGGCAGGCACCGCCGCCGACGCCCTGGTCAGGATTCCCGCCACCCGCCCCGACGTCGCCGTGCTCGACGTCCGGCTCCCGGACGGCAGCGGAGTCGAGGTCTGCCGCGAGATCCGTTCGCAGAACGAGGACATCAAATGCCTGATGCTCACCTCGTTCGCGGACGACGAGGCCCTCTTCGACGCGATCATGGCCGGGGCCTCCGGATACGTCCTCAAGGCGATCCGCGGGAGCGAACTCCTGACGGCCGTACGTGACGTGGCGGCCGGCAAGTCGCTGCTCGACCCCGTGGCCACCGCCCGCGTCCTGGAGCGGCTGCGCGACGGCGGCAAGAGCAAGGGCGACGACCGCCTGGCCAACCTCACCGAGCAGGAACGCAAGATCCTCGACCTGATCGGCGAGGGCCTCACCAACCGCGTGATCGGCGAGCGCCTGCACCTCGCGGAGAAGACGATCAAGAACTACGTCTCCTCGCTCCTGTCCAAGCTCGGCATGGAGCGCCGCTCCCAGGCCGCCGCGTACGTGGCCCGGATCCAGGCCGAGAAGAACCACTGAGCACCTCTCACCGACGGGGCCCGGGCCGGTCATTCGGGACCTAGGGCCCGGATGCGCGGGGCCCCGGGCCCGGATGCGCGGGGCCCCGGGCTCTTTCACCGGCCGCCGCGGGCCGCAAAGGTGGGGGCATGTCCTCCGAGGAAGCCCGCGCCATCGAGCTGCTCGGCCGCGTTCCGTACGGCCGCGTCGCGACCAGCATGCGAGCGCTGCCGTTCGTGGCCCCGGCCCGCCACATCGTGGTCGACGGCTGCGTCCTGCTGCGGCTGCACGCGGGGCTCGGCTACCACCACGCGTGCCTGGGCAGCGTGGTCGCGTACGGCGCGGACAACCTCGGCTCGGGCGAGGTCGACGTGTGGTCGGTGCAGTTCACCGGCACCGCCGAGCCCTTCGAGCCGACCGCCGGGGAGCTGGCGCTGTTCGGCGACGACCCCCGCGCGGTCGACGGGGAGCCCTTCGATCCCGTGTACATGCGAATCGAACCTCAGTTCGTGACCGTCCATTCGCTGGACTACTCCAAAGAGCGACAACTCAAGTACGTGGCGTGATCTAACATCTGAAGAGTGCCGCGCTCATCTGCAACTCCACCCGTGGGCGACCTCCTGCGCCGCTACGAGTCCCCCGGTGAGCCGCTCTCCTGCGAACGGGTCGCCCAGGGCCTGCTGAACCGCGGCTACCGGCTCGCCACCACCCGCGGCGACTACTTCCTCAAGCACCACCTGGACGGCGACCACGAGGCCATCGCCCGCCAGCACCGGGCCACCGAACGCCTCCAGGCCCTCGGCGTGCCCGTCGCCCCGCCCGTACCGGACGCCGCCGGCGACACCGTCGCGGTGATCGGCGGCCACTGCTACGCCCTGCACCCCTGGGTGCACGGCCGCCACCGCGACGGCGCCCAGCTGTGTGCCATGGAGTCCCGCCGGCTCGGGGCGCTGCTCGGGCTCGTGCACACGTGCCTGGCCCAGGTCATGGAGCCCGACGTGCCGCAGGCCGAGCATCTCAGCGCCGACCCCGCGGACACTTTCGCGCTCATCGACGACCTGGTGGCGCGGGCCCGCAGGCACCGGCCCCGGGACGTCTTCGACGAACTCGCCGAACACCGGCTCCTGGAGCGGCGGGTGCTGCTCGGCCAGCACGCCCACCGCCGCCCGGCCGCCCCGGTCACCGGCACCTGGGTGCACGGCGACTTCCATCCGCTGAACCTGCTGTACCGGGGCGAGGGCCGCTCGGCCGAACCCGCCGCGATCGTCGACTGGGACCGGCTCGGCGTCCAGCCGCGCGCCGAGGAGGCGGTCCGGGCCGCCGCGATCTTCTTCGTACGCCCCTCGGGCGAGCTGGAGCTGTCCAAGGTACGGGCGTACGCGCGGGCCTACCGGCGGGCCGCCGGGGCGGATGCCGAGGAGCTCGCGGCCGCGGTGCACCGGGTGTGGTGGGAGCGGCTCAACGACTTCTGGATCCTGCGCTGGCGCTACCAGCTGCACGACCGAAGGGCCGACCCGCAGTTTCCTGCGGCGTCGGCCCTGGCGGTCTGGTGGACCCGCGAGTACGAGGCGGTGTGCGAGGCCTTCGCGGGGTGAGCTTCGGCTCCGGTCAGGGGGTCGGCTTGGTGCCACCGGGGCCGGCGGAGGTGCCGGTGTTCCCGGCGCTGGTGCCCTGGGTGGTGCCCGTGTTCCCGGCCGACGTCCCCGTGTTGCCACTGGAGGTGCCGGTGTTCCCCGAGCTGGTGCCCTGGGTGGTGCCCGTGTTCCCGGCCGACGTCCCCGTGTTGCCACTGGAGGTGCCGGTGTTCCCCGAGCTGGTGCCCTCGTTCCCGGAGCTGGTGCCCTGGTCGGTGCCCTGGCTCGTGCCGGACGTCGTGCCCTGGTCGGTGCCCGGCGAGTGCGAGGAGTGCGACTTGCTCGGTGTCGGCGAGGAGGAGCGCGAGCGGTGCGTCGAGGGCGACTCGCCGTTGCCGTTCGAGCTGCTGCCGTAGGACGGGCCCTGGCTGGTGCCCGGGGTGTCCTGCGTCGACGGGGTGTCCGACTGGGAGACCGACGGCGAGGTCTTCGGCGTCGGCGAGTTGGTGCTCCCGCCGCCACCGCCACCCGAGGTGTTCGTGGCCTTCAGGGCGAAGGCGACACCCACCGCGATCGCGACGATCGCGAGCACCACGAACAGCACCATCTTGCCGCCGCGGCCGCCGCCCTGCTTGTGACCGCCGTGTCCGTAGCCGTCGTAACCGCCGTCGTCCGGGTTCATCGGCGGCAGGATCGGCCCGCCGAACTGCGAGGTGTCCCCGTGCACGGGGTGGCCCATGGCCGCCGTCGCGCCGGTGGTGCCCATCGCCGGGGTGTGGGCGCCCTCGTGCATCAGCTCGACCGGGCCGGTGTTCCAGGTGCCGGTGTGGCCGCCCTGCGCCTGGAGCATCTGCAGGCCGTACTGGACCAGGCCGCGCATCTCCTCGGCGGACTGGAAACGGTCGTCCGGGTCCTTGGCGAGAGAACGCATGACCAGGCCGTCGAGTTCCGGCGGCGCGACATGGGTCACCTGCGACGGCGGCACCGGCATGTCCTGGACGTGCTGGTAGACCACGCTCAGCGGCGTCTCGCCCACGAACGGGGGCCGCAGCGCCAGGAGTTCGTACAGCAGGCAGCCGGTCGCGTACAGGTCGGAGCGGTGGTCGACGGCCTTGCCCAGCGCCTGCTCGGGCGACAGGTACTGCGGGGTGCCCATGACCATGCCGGTCTGCGTCATCGTCGACTGGGCGCCGTGCAGCGCCCGCGCGATGCCGAAGTCCATCACCTTGACCGCGCCCGTGTCCGTGATGATCACGTTGGCGGGCTTGATGTCACGGTGCACGATCCCGTGCTGGTGCGAGTACGCCAGCGCCTCAAGCACACCGGAGACGATGATCAGCGCCTGCTCCGGCGGCGGCGCGTCCGCGTCCACCAGGAGGTCGCGGATCGTGCGGCCCTCGACGAGCTCCATCACGATGTACGGGACGGTCTGACCGCCCACGAAATCCTCACCGGAGTCGTACACCGCCACCACCGCATGGTGGTTCAGCCCCGCCACCGACTGCGCCTCACGCGTGAACCGCGCCTTGGACACCGGGTCCTCGGCAAGATCCGCACGCAGCAGCTTCACGGCAACGGTACGGCCCAGGCGCACGTCCTCGGCGGCGAACACCTCCGCCATACCGCCACGCCCCAGCCGGTGGGTGAGGCGGTAACGGCCGTCGCCGACGAGTCCGCCGACCCACGACTCGTGGTCCTGCGCATCGGCCATCCCGGCGCCGTTTCCGTCGGGTTCGGGTGCCATCAGTCCTCGCCGTCGTATCTGGCCGCGTCCGCGGTCTTCCTTACGGTCTTCCGTCGTGCTCTTCCGCTGGTTGTGCAGTAGTGCACGCTACAGCGTCAACACGGGGCGCCGGTCCGGGATGGACCGGCCATCCAATCGGTTCCGCGTGTACCCATGCAAATCCCGTACGTTTTCGATGCCGGTCCTGTAACGCTTGCGAGACTCTTCCAGTGCGTACGGTCACGGAACGGGCACCCGGCTTGACGTGGGTGACCCCTCGGGCAGACTTGGCCTGAAAAATCGAGGATCAGCACTGGCCACCGCGCCAAGGGGGATGCACAGTCATGAGCCAGGACGGCGCACACGGCCGCTATGCGGGCGGATCCATCGCGGGCGGGCGCTACCAGCTGCGCGACCTCCTCGGCGAGGGCGGCATGGCCTCGGTGTACCTCGCGTACGACTCCGCTCTGGACCGCCAGGTCGCCATCAAGACGCTGCACACGGAACTCGGCCGGGAACAGTCGTTCCGCGAGCGGTTCCGCCGCGAGGCCCAGGCCGTCGCCAAGCTGCAGCACACCAACATCGTCTCCGTCTTCGACACCGGCGAGGACGAGCTCGGTGGCGCGCTGATGCCGTACATCGTCATGGAGTACGTGGAGGGCGAGCCGCTCGGCTCGACGCTGCACCGCGACATCCAGCAGTACGGCGCGATGCCCGCCGACAAGGCCCTCAAGGTGACCGCCGACGTGCTCGCCGCCCTTGAGGTCAGCCACGAGATGGGCCTGGTCCACCGGGACATCAAGCCGGGCAACGTCATGATGACCAAGCGCGGCGTCGTCAAGGTCATGGACTTCGGCATCGCCCGCGCCATGCAGTCCGGCGTCACCTCCATGACGCAGACCGGCATGGTCGTCGGCACCCCCCAGTACCTGTCCCCCGAGCAGGCCCTTGGCCGCGGCGTGGACGCCCGCTCCGACCTGTACTCGGTCGGCATCATGCTCTTCCAGCTGCTGACCGGACGCATCCCCTTCGACGCGGACTCGCCGCTGGCGATCGCGTACGCACATGTCCAGGAGGAGCCGGTCGCGCCCTCCTCGGTGAACCGGTCGATCACCCCGGCCGTGGACGCACTGGTCGCCCGCGCGCTGAAGAAGAACCCGAACGAGCGCTTCCCGAGCGCCCAGGCCATGCACGACGAGATCCTGCGGATCGCCAACGCGGGCCAGATGGGCGCGGCCCCGGTCATCACCGGCGGCGCCCCGCCTGCCAGCGGCGCGGGTGTCGGCGCGACGGTCTTCCCGCCGCTCGACTCGCAGGCCGCGCCCGGCCTCCAGGGCAATGTGCAGACGCCGTACCAGCCGGGCCCCTACGGTCCGCCGACCCCGGCGCCGACCCCGCAGCCCTCGTACGGGTACCCGCAGCAGGCCCCGCAGCCCGCCCCGATGGCAGCCCAGACACCTCCGCCGTACACGATCTCCCCCCAGGCCGCTCCGGCCGCCTCCGGCGGTTCGAAGCGGAACACCCCCGTGATCGTGGGCGCGATCGCGGTGGCCCTGCTCGCGGTCGGCGGCCTCATCACCGCGGTGATGATGAACAAGGACGACTCGGGCGGCACCGGCGGCGGCGCCAAGGCCAGCAGCTCGGCGCCGGCCGCGGGCCACAAGGGCCCGGAGCGCGACCGCACGATGAACACCGAGAAGTGCACCTCGCCGCAGACCTCCACGGTGGACCCGGGCAAGGTCCAGGCGCCGGACTTCACCTACAAGGACATCCTGTCGGCGAAGTCCTGCATCCAAGCCGCGGGCTGGAAGGTGAACACCGAGACCGCCGACAACGGCCAGTGGGGCCAGGATGTGGTGATCACCCAGTTCCCCGCCGCCGGTGTGGACGTGGACAAGAAGAACGCCCAGTTCACGCTGACGATCTCGTCGGGCAACGCGCCCGCGCAGTAACCGCGCGCCGTTCGTTCGGACAAGGCCCGGCACTCCTGGTGCCGGGCTTTCGCGCGTACCAGGGTTGCGGCGGTCGGCGCCGCCCGTCCCATTCGGCGCACGCCGGGCAGCTCCCGGGATGCCGCACAACTCGCCCCGTGTGACGCTGATTCGGTCACCCCAGGCGATCCTGCACGTCCCTTCGGGAAGGGGCCCTGTCATGGCTCCAGGGATCCGGTCGCTCACCGCGGCCGCATCGCTGACGGGGGCGCTGCTCCTGACGCCCCTGCCGTACGCCCTCGCCGCCGCCACCCCGTCACCCGGCCTGCTCCCGACCTCGCCCCCCTCCGGCACGGCGCAGGCCTCGCCCCACAGCGAACCCTCGCGGGCCTCACCCCGTACCACCGCCTCCCGGGCCGTCTCCGAGGACCAGCACCTGGCGGGCAGCCGGGCGGGCGAGGGCCGGATCCGGCCGGGCCGGGTGGATCCGGCGTACCACTTCCTGCCGTACGCCCCCGACACGGCGGACTCCGACGAGATGGCACCGGCCCAGGTCGGGGCGGCCCCGCAGACCCCGGAGCAGGTTCTGCCCCCGGCGCCCACGCTCACGCCCACCCCCACGACCGGCGGCATCCTCCCCCCGGCCCGGCACCATCAGGCGCCGCAGGCCGTGTCCGCCGATGACGACCTGCGCGTCCACGTCCTCTCACTGGGGGCGGGCCTGGCATTGACCGGCCTGGGGCTCGGATTCCTGGCCCTGCGGCTCCGGCGGCCGTGAAAGAGGTGCCGGGAAAGCGGGCGGCTGTTTCACGTGAAACCACCCTCGTCCGGCGGGAATCGTCGCCCGGCGGGCGGTGGATCACCCCTTCCCGGGGGCACAACGTGATGTGAGGCACGTGTGCGAGAGAATGGGCGGCATGGAGATGCCGAGGAACGATAAGTCGCCGGACAGCCCCCACATCCTGGTCGTAGGCCAGGACGGTATGGCCATCGGCGGTGGAGACGACGAGTCCCGCGAGGTCCCGGTGACGGAGATGGTCGAACAGCCGGCAAAAGTCATGCGTATCGGCAGCATGATCAAGCAGCTCCTTGAGGAAGTCCGCGCGGCTCCTCTCGACGAGGCGAGCCGAGTACGCCTCAAGGACATCCACGCCTCGTCCGTGAAGGAACTGGAAGACGGCCTGGCGCCGGAGCTGGTCGAGGAACTGGAGCGGCTCTCCCTGCCGTTCACCGACGAGGCGATCCCCTCGGAGGCCGAACTCCGCATCGCACAGGCCCAGTTGGTCGGCTGGCTCGAAGGCCTCTTCCACGGGATCCAGACGGCCCTGTTCGCCCAGCAGATGGCGGCCCGCGCCCAGCTGGAGCAGATGCGCCGCGCGCTGCCGCCCGGTGTCTCGCACGACGACGAGGACGACGACGCCCCGCACGCGGGCGCCCGCTCGGGCCCGTACCTGTAACCCGGCCCTCGCCGGCCTCGCCGGCCCGTCATATCGAGCAGTGAGAGGGGGCGCCTTCCCGGCGCCCCCTCTCCGCGTTCACCAGGCCGTCAGACCGTCAGCAGCACCTTGCCCACATGGGTGGAGGCTTCGAGCACCCGGTGGCCCTCGGCGGCGTCCGACAGCGGCAGCGTCCGGTCCACCACGGGCCGCACCCGGCCGCCCGCGATCAGCGGCCACACGTGCTCGCGCACGGCCGCCACGATCGCCGCCTTCTCGGCGGCGGGCCGGCCCCGCAGCGACGTCGCGGTGACGGCGGCCCGCTTGGTGAGCAGCGCGCCCAGGTTCAGCTCGCCCTTGGCACCGCCTTGGAGGCCGATCACCGCGAGCCGCCCGTTCACGGCGAGCGCCCGCACGTTCCGCTCCAGGTACTTGGCGCCCATGATGTCGAGGATGACGTCGGCGCCGACGCCGTCCGTGGCCTTCAACACCTCGTCCACGAAGTCCTGTTCGCGGTAGTCGACGAGGATGTCCGCGCCCAGCTCGGCGCAGCGCGCCAGCTTGTCGGGACCGCCGGCCGTGACCGCGACCCTGGCGCCGATCGCCTTGCCGAGCTGGATCGCCATCGTGCCGATGCCGCTCGCCCCGCCGTGCACCAGGAGCGTCTCGCCGGGCCGCAGGTGGGAAACCATGAACACGTTGGACCACACGGTGCAGACGACCTCGGGCAGGGCCGCTGCCTGGGCCAGGTCCACGCCGTCGGGCACGGGCAGCAGCTGGCCGATCGGCACGGCCACCTTCTCGGCGTAGCCTCCGCCGCTCAGCAGCGCGCACACCTCGTCGCCGACGCTCCACCCGGACACTCCGGGCCCCAGCGCGGCAATCCGCCCGGAGCACTCCAGGCCCGGGTACGGGGACGCCCCGGGCGGCGGGTTGTAGAAGCCCTGGCGCTGGAGCACATCGGCACGGTTGACGGCGGCCGCGGCCACCTCGACGAGGACCTCGCCCTCGCCCGGTACGGGATCGGGTACCTCGGCCCAGACCAGCGCCTCGGGACCGCCCGGCTCAGGAATCGTGATCGCATACATGCGGGCGACGCTACTCCGGCTGACCGTCAACCGGCGTGCCACCGGCTCGTACGATCGTGATGAGCCGGTCGGTGAGCTGGAGCGGGCTCGCCTTGGCGTCGTCGTACGCGAGCAGCCGGTGGCCGCGCAGCACGCTCACCACCAGGTCCTCGGTCTCCCGCACCCCGCGGCCGACCTCGCTCTTCTTCACGGGCCGCTCCACCATGTCGAGCCCGCTGCCCTGCTGGATCAGGTCCTCCATCACTGTGCCCGCGCTCGGGCTGAGCACGGAGAGGCCGAGCAGCCGGCCGGCCGCGCTGGCGCTGGTGATGACGGCGTCCGCGCCGGACTGGCGCAGCAGAGGCGCGTTCTCCTCCTCCCGCACCGCGGCGACGATCTTCGCACCCCGGTTGAGCTGGCGGGCCGTCAGCGTGACCAGGACCGCGGTGTCGTCGCGCTGGGTGGCGATGACGACCTGGCGGGCCTTTTGCAGTTCGGCCCGCAGCAGCACGTCGCTGCGGGTGGCATCGCCGATGACGCCGACGAAGCCCTCCGCGTTGGCGGTCTCGATCACCTTCGCGCTCGGGTCGACGATCACGACCTGCTCCTTCTTCAGGCCCGTCGCGCACAGGGTCTGGATCGCCGACCGGCCCTTCGTCCCGAAGCCCACGATGACGGTGTGCTCTCGCAATTGAGCCTTCCAGCGGTTGAGCCGCCACTCTTCGCGGGTCCGTTCGGTGAGGACTTCGAGAGTGGTTCCGACGAGGATGATCAGGAACAGCACGCGCAGCGGTGTGACCAGCAGGATGTTGGTGAGCCGGGCACTGTCGCTGTAGGGGACGATGTCGCCGTAGCCCGTCGTGGAGAGCGTGACGGTGGCGTAGTAGACGGCGTCGAGGAAGTCGACCTTGCCGTTGGCGTTGTCGTGATAACCGTCGCGGTCGATCCAGACGATGAGGGTCGTCAGTATCAGCACGGCGAGCGCCATGAGGAGCCGCTTGGCGACCTGGCGCAACGGCCGGTCGACGACCCGGCGGGGCAGCTTCACCCGCCGAGTGATCAGATTCTCGCCCGCCTGGCGTGCGATCGCGTCATGGCCGGGCAGTTTCACGTGAAACACCCTTTACCCAGGCGGGAGTTGGGGATGCGAGCACGCTGTTTCACGTGAAACACCCCTCGCCCGGGCCTGCTTGAGCCCACGGCAGATCGAGGATCTCGACCTCCTGGCCCGCCCGCGCCCCGCCGGGCGGCACCACGGCGAGCCCGTCGGCGGCGGCGATCCCGCGCAGCATCGCCGGCCCGTTGTAGTGCAACGGCACGACCCGCTCCGCGCGGTGCACCACCGGCACGAGCCGGGTGTCGTGCGGATGCCCCTGCACCTCGTTGCGCAGCGGCGCGGTGTACGTCACCGCCCTTGCCCGGTGCGCGAGTTCACGCAGCAGCGGCTCGGCCAGGGTGAGCAGTCCCGACACCGCGGCGAGCGGGTTGCCGGGCAGTCCGACCAAGTGCTTTGTCACCCCGATCTGTGCAAGGAGCATGGGATGGCCGGGCCGCACGGCGACCCCGTCGACCAGGAGCTCGGCGCCGGCCTTGTGCAGCACGGGGTGGACGTGGTCGACCGGTCCGGACGCCGTGCCGCCCGTCGTGATCACGAGGTCGGCCGAGGAGCCGGTGACGGCGGCGAGCAGCGCGCCCGCGTCGTCCTTCAGCCGCCGGGTCCCGATGACCTCGGCTCCGAGCGCGCGCAGCCAGAACCCAAGCATCGGGCCGAGCGCGTCCCGGATCAGCCCGTCGTGGGGGAGACCCCGGGTGAGGAGTTCGTCGCCGAGCACCAGGATCTCGACGCGGGGCCGGGGGACGGTGGCGAGCTCGTCGTATCCGGCGGCCGCGGCGAGGCCGAGCACGGCCGGGGTGACCAGCGCGGTCGCGGGCAGCAGAACGTCGCCCGAGCGGCACTCCTGGCCGCGCGGGCGGATGTCCTGGCCGTGCAGCACCACACGGTCGGCCTGGAGCTGGGTGCGGGCCTCGTCGGTGCGGGCGTGCTCGCTGCGGATCACCGCAGTGGCACCGGCGGGGATGCGGGCCCCGGTGGCGATGCGTACGGCCTCGCCGTCGGCGAGGGCGCCGGGCGCGGCGTGTCCGGCGAGGACGCCGCCGTCCTGCACCTCCCAGGGGCCGGGCCCGGCGACGGCCCAGCCGTCCATGGCGGAGGTGTCGAAGGACGGCAGGTCGGTGAGCGCGGTGAGCGGCTCGGTGAGGATCTCGCCCAGGGCCTGGTCCAGCGGCACCCGGTGGGAGCGGGCGGGTGCGGCCCGGCCTGCCCGGGCGGCCACGTTCCGGGCATCGGCCCAGGCGGAGGCCCGGTGGCGCGGGGCCGGGCGGGCGGCGGGCTCGGCGCGGTCCTGGCCCTGCGGCCGGCTCTCCCCGGGCGGGCCCGGCGCCGGCCGGGCGTCGCGCAGCAGGGCGAGGGCCTCGTCGGATCCGTCGTCCGCCGCCGGGCTCCGGGCGGTCATCCGGCGTCGTTCTTCGGGCCGTCGGCTGCCTCGGTCTCGGCAGCCCAGCGGTTGGCGAGCGCGGCAGCCTTACGGGCCGCCTCCACCACGTCCTTGCCCTCGCCGCCCGCCTTCGCGGCGGCGTAGCCGACCAGGAAGGTGGTGAGCGGCGCGGCGGGCCGGGCGACGCCGTAGGCGGCGTCCCTGGCGAGGTCCAGCAGGACGCCGGTGTCGACGTCCAGCTCGATGCCGAGTTCGTCCTTGACTGCGGTGATCCATTCGTCCAGCACGCCCCCATGGTCCCTGATCCGGGCCCGGGCAGCGGCGAGGTCCTCCCAGGTGTCGCAGTCGAAGGAGGCGAGCGGGTCCGCGGTGATGCGGGCGAGGCCGAGTTCGCGGGTCAGCAGCCGCAGCGGGAGCCCGGCGAGCGAGCCGTGCTCGGTGGCGAGCAGCGCGAGCTCGCGGCGCAGTGGTTCGGCACGGTAGGCGGCGACCAGCGGCTGGTCGCGGCCGTCGGCGTCGGTACAGAGCGCGCCTTCGCGGCCGGTGCGCCGCAGCTCGTCGAGGAGGGCGTCGACGGTCGGCGCGGCCAGGAACGGCAGATCGGCCGAGAGCACGAGCACGCTCTCGGCCGAGGTACGGCGCAGCCCGGCGTCCAGAGCGGCCAGCGGTCCGCCGCCGGCCGGTTCCTCCCGCGTCCACTCCACGGGCCGTACGGTGGGCCGCCGCCCACCCACCACCACGGTGGTCGCGGCACCCGCGCAGGCGGTGAGCACCCGGTCGAGCAGGGGCCGGCCGCCCACGCTGAGCCCGGGTTTGTCGGCGCCGCCCAGCCGCTTGGCGGCGCCTCCGGCGAGTACTACGGCGTCATACGGTGCGGATGCTGCGGCCTCATGCGCGCGTGCTGCGGCGTCATACGCGGTCATCTCCCGAGTATGGGCCGCCGGACGATCACCGCCACCCCCGCGAACGTCCCGAGTTCGCGGGGCCGTTCGTCACAGCGTGCGCAGCAGCACCGCCGGGTGCTCCACGCAGTCCGCGACGTAGCGCAGGAAGCCGCCCGCGGTGCCGCCGTCGCACACCCGGTGGTCGAAGGTGAGGGACAGCTGGACCACGTGGCGCACCGCGAGCTCGCCCTCGTACACCCACGGCTTGGGGATGATGCGGCCCACGCCCAGCATCGCCGCCTCGGGGTGGTTGATGATCGGCGTGGAGCCGTCGACGCCGAACACCCCGTAGTTGTTGAGGGTGAAGGTGCCGCCGGTGAGCTGGGCCGGGGTCAGCGTGCCCGTGCGGGCCGCCTCGGTGAGCCGGGCGAGCTCCGCGCCGAGCGAGTCCACGTTGCGGGTGTGCGCGTCGCGGACGACCGGGACGACCAGGCCGCGCTCGGTCTGGGCCGCGAAGCCCAGGTGCACCTCGGGCAGCCGCACGATCTCGCGGGCCGCCATGTCGACCGTCGAGTTGAGCTCGGGGAAGCGGGCGAGGGCCGCCGTGCAGATCCGGGCGAGCAGCGCGAGGACGGACACCTTGGGGCCGCCCGCGGCGTTCATGGCGGCGCGGGCCGCCATCAGCTCGGTGGCGTCGGCGTCCACCCAGCAGGTGGCGTCGGGGATTTCGGTACGGCTGCGGCTGAGCTTGTCGGCGACCGCGCCCCGGATGCCCTTCAGGGCGATGCGCTCACCGGCCGGGGCGGGAGACGGGGTCGCGGGCGCGACGGGCGCGGGAGCCGCCGCCGGTGTCCGCATCGCCGACTCCACATCGGCACGCAGGATCAGGCCCTGGGGCCCGCTTCCCCGCAACTCCCGCAGATCGAGGCCGTGTTCACGGGCCAGCCTGCGCACCAGCGGGGAGATGACCGGCACGGGTCCGGCCGCCTCGACCGGGGCGGGCGGCGCGGCCGGGACAGTGGCCGGAGTCATGGGCCGCACACGGGAGCGGCGGCGGGTGGTGGCCGCGGCCGTCCCGTAGCCGACCAGGACGTTGCCCGAGTACTCGGAGGACTCCGCCTCCTCGACGGCGTCCTCCTCCTGCGCAGAGCCGACGGCGACCGTCAACAGGGGCGCGCCGACCGGCAGTTCGGTGCCCTCCTCGCCGAAGCGGGCGGTGACCACGCCACCGTACGGGCAGGGCACCTCGACCATCGCCTTGGCCGTCTCCACCTCGACCACCGGCTGGTCCACGGCCACCACGTCGCCGACCGCGACGAGCCAGCGCACGATCTCCGCCTCGGTGAGCCCCTCGCCGAGGTCGGGCAGCTTGAACTCAAGCACCTTCGCCATCAGTGCTCCGCCTCCCACTGCAGCCGCGCCACCGCGTCAAGGACCCGGTCCACACCCGGCAGATGGTGCTTCTCCAGCATCGGCGGCGGGTAGGGGATGTCGAAGCCGGCGACCCGCAGCACGGGCGCCTCCAGGTGGTGGAAGCAGCGCTCGGTGATGCGCGCGGCGATCTCCCCGCCGGGGCCGCCGAATCCCGCCGACTCGTGGACGACCACGGCACGCCCGGTGCGGCGCACCGACGCGCACACCGTCTCGTCGTCGAACGGCACCAGGGAGCGCAGGTCGACGACTTCGAGGTCCCAGCCCTCCTCGCGGGCTGCCTCGGCCGCCTCCATGCACACCGGCACGGACGGCCCGTAGGTGATGAGCGTGGCGCTGCGCCCGGCGCGCCGCACGACGGCCTTGCCGATGGGTTCCACGGCTGCCGGGGCCTCGGGCGACCAGTCGGACTTCGACCAGTACAGCCGCTTGGGCTCCAGGAAGACGACCGGGTCGTCGGCTGCGATGGCGGCCCTGAGCAGGCCGTACGCGTCCTCCACGGTGGCCGGGGTGACGACCTGGAGGCCGGGCGTCGCCATGTAGTAGGCCTCGCTGGAATCGCTGTGGTGCTCGACGCCGCCGATGCCGCCGCCGTAGGGCACGCGCACCACCAGGGGCATCGCCATGGCGCCGCGGGTGCGGTTGCGCATCTTGGCGACATGGCTGATGAGCTGCTCGAACGCGGGGTAGGCGAAGGCGTCGAACTGCATCTCGACGACCGGCCGCAGCCCGTACATCGCCATGCCGACGGCCGTGCCGAGGATGCCGGCCTCGGCGAGCGGGGTGTCGGTGCAGCGGTCCTCGCCGAACTCCTTGGCGAGCCCGTCGGTGACCCGGAACACGCCGCCCAGGGTGCCGACGTCCTCGCCGAGGACGTGCACGGTGGGGTCCTCGGCCATGGCGTCGCGCATCGCGCGCTGCAGGGCCTGCGCCATGGTGGCGGGCTTCTTGTCGGTGGCGGTGGCCATCAGCGGGCCTCGGCTTCCAGCTCGGCGCGCAACTGGGCGGCCTGCTCGCGCAGTTGGCCGTTCTTCTCGGCGTAGACCTCGGCGAAGAGGTCCATGGGGTCCAGGACCGGGTCGGCGTTCATCCGGTCGCGCAGCGCCGCGGCCATGGTCTCGGCGGTCTCGGCGGCGGTGCGTATGCCGTCCTCGTCGAGGATGCCGCGGGCGGTCAGCTCGCCCTCCAGGAGCCGGATCGGGTCGTGGTCGCGCCAGGCGTCGACCTCGGCGGAGCCCCGGTAACGCGTCGCGTCGTCGGCATTGGTGTGCGCCTCCATCCGGTACGTGACGGCCTCGATCAGGGTGGGGCCGCCGCCGCGCCGGGCCCGGGCGACGGCCTCGGACAGCACCTGGTGCACGGCGGGCGCGTCATTGCCGTCGACCAGGCGGCCCGGCATTCCGTACCCGACGGCCTTGTGGGCCAGGGAGGGAGCGGCGGTCTGCTTGGCGAGCGGCACGGAGATCGCGAAGCCGTTGTTCTGGACCAGGAAGACAACCGGGGCCTGCCATACGGCCGCGAAGTTCAGCGCCTCGTGGAAGTCGCCCTCGCTGGTGCCGCCGTCGCCGACCAGGGCGAGCGCCACGACGTCGTCGCCCTTGAGGCGGGCGGCGTGGGCGAGGCCCACCGCGTGCGGGAGCTGGGTGGCGAGGGGGGTGCACAGCGGCGCGATGCGGTGCTCGCGCGGGTCGTAGCCGGTGTGCCAGTCGCCGCGGAGCAGCGTCAGCGCCTGTACGGGGTCCAGGCCCCGGGCGACGGCGGCGAGCGTGTCGCGGTAGCTCGGGAACAGCCAGTCGCGCTCCTCCAGGGCGAGGGCGGCGGCGACCTCGCAGGCCTCCTGGCCGGTCGAGGACGGGTACACGGCGAGGCGGCCCTGCTTGGTGAGGGCGGTGGCCTGCGCGTTGAAGCGGCGGCCGCGCACCAGCTCCGCGTACAGCTTCAGCATCAGCGCACGGTCGAGCTCGGCGCCGGTCCCCAGGACCCGGAGGGGCTCGGGGTCCGGGAGGAGCGGCGCGGGGTCGGTGCGCGGCCTCCAGGCGGGCGGAGGGGTCGGCCGGTATGCGGCGGCGCCGGGGAGCTCTTGGACCGTCATGCCAATGCACCTCCTTGTGGGGAGCGGACATCCGTGGGAGGGGCGTGAGTGTGACGCCCCTCACCTACCGATTGTTCGGTCGTGGACGCATTTTGGCTACAGCCACCTTCAGCCTGTGGACAAACGGTTCTCCACAGCCTGGGATGGGAACAGGTCGTCCACAACAGGAAGGCGGTGGGACATGGCAGCTGAACAAATGGCCACCGGCGAGATCCGGCCGGTGCCGCCGCGCCCGCTGGACGAGATCGACCACGACATCCTGCGGATTCTGCAGACGGACGGCCGGGCCTCGATACGCTCCGTGGCCGAGCGGGTGCACGTCTCGCGCGCCAACGCCTATGCGCGGATCAACCGGCTCGTCGAGGACAACGTGATCCAGGGCTTCACCGCGCGCGTGGACCACGAGAGGGCGGGCCAGGGCGCGGCCGCGTACATCACGCTCAAGATCGTGCAGAACTCGTGGCGCACGGTCCGCGCACAGCTCAAGGAACTGCCCGGAGCCGCCCACATCGCCCTGGTGAGCGGGGATTTCGACGTCCTGCTCCTGGTGCACACACCCGACAACAGGGCGCTGCGCGAGCTGGTCCTGACCCGGATCCAGTCCATCCCGGAGGTCCTGTCGACGCGCACCCTGCTGGTGTTCGAGGAGACGGACCTGGACCCCTCGTAGGGCCCTGGCCCGCGCGGTACTCACCGCTCAGGTGCAGTACTTCTTCAGGAAGGCGAGGACGGTCTCCCAGTTGTCCGGGGCTGCGAGCAGAGCCACTCCGTGGGAAGCCGATCCCTTGACGGGGACCAGCCGGTCCTCCGGGGCCTTGGTGCTCACCGCGCTCAGCTCCCGCGCGGCCGTGGCGAACGTGCCGTCCTGGTCGCCGGCCATGTAGAGCACCGGCACGGTAAGGGTCTTGGCGGCGGCCAGCGCGTCCATCGGCCCGTACGTCGTGGGGGCGGACAGCGCGACCACCGCGTCCGGCTTCAGCGGCATGTGGGCGGCCGCCTCCAGGGTCGCGGTGCCGCCCTTGGACGCGCCCATGAGGAGCAGCTTCCAGGCGCCCTCGGTGCGCAGCACGGTGGCCGCGCCCTCGATCTCGTCGGCCGCGTCACCGGTCGTGTTGTTGACCGCGAGCACGCGGAAGCCCGCCCTGCCGAGCTCGACGGCCTTGTCCTTCCACTGACAGACATTCCCGTCCGACTGGTGGGCGAGAACGATCCCGGTATTGCCACTACCGGTCAGAAAGCCGCCAGTGGGCGATCCCGTCGCGCTCTTGAAGACGATCGAGCCCGCCTTGGCCTGCTCGGGTGCCAGACAGCCGAAGTCGTCGCCCTTGACGGGCGGCGCCGGTGCGGCGGGCTGGGCATCGGCCTTCTTGACCGCGGCTCTCGCGTCCGGCGACTTGGTCGCCGCATCGTTTCTGCCGCCCTCACCACTGCACCCGGCCAGCGTCAGACCCACGAGCAGCACCATGGCGCAGACGGACACAAAGGGCGCAGGAGTTCGCGAGGCAGCCATGACCGTGGATGTTGATCCGCTTCGGTGCCTCAGTCAACGGGCCCGGGACTCAATGGCCGGTCCGCAACCCCTCGAAGGCCATCCTGACCACGGTGTCCGCCACCTGGTCGCCGTCCGCCTCGCCCTCGCGCTGCGGCCGGTACCACTCCACCAGCGAGTTGACCATGCCGAAGAGCAGCCGGGTGGCAAGGCGAATGTCCAGGTCGGCGCGGAGGTCGCCGTCCGCGACGGCCGACTTCAGGAGATCGGAGACCCGCTGGTCGAACTCCCTGCGGCGCTCCATCGCCCAGCGTTCGGTCTTGGTGTTGCCGCGGACGCGCAACAGCAGAGTGACGTAGGGAAGCTCGGCCATGAGGACTTCGACGGTACGTCGAGTGACGTATTCAACTCGCTCAATCGAACGGCCGCGCTGGGCGCCCGGCTCGTCCAGGACGCCGAAGAGGCCGTCTATGGCGCGGCTCACCGCCCGGCGCAGAAGCTCCTCCTTGCCGGCGACATGGTGGTAGATCGACGACTTGGAGATCCCGGCCGCCTTGGACAGGTGCTCCATCGAAGTGCCGTCGTAGCCACGCTCGTTGAAGACCCGCACGGCGACCGTGAGCAGCGTCTCGGGCGTGTAGGTGTCGCGCTTGGGGGTCGTCATGAGCCGGTCTCCTCGTCGCCCGCATACGCCTGCCGGAAGAGCGCGAGCGAGGGGGCGTAACGGCCGGTGGGACAGCGCTCGTGCAGCGCCGAGAGCAGGTCGTACGCCCAGTCCTGGCCCAGGCGCCGGTTCCATTCGACGGGCCCCAGCGGGTAGTTGACGCCGAGCCGCATCGCGGTGTCGATGTCCTCGGGCGAGGCGACGCCCTTGGCGACGGCGTCGGCGGCGAAGTCGACGAGCATCGCGACGGTACGGGCCACGATCATGCCCGGCACGTCGCCGATGACGCTGACCTCCTTGCCGAGCTTCTGGAACAGGCCGACGGCCTCGGTGACGGCGCGCTCGGAGGTGTCCTCGCTCGCGGAGAGCGCGATCCGGGTGGCGCCCCGGTAGTCGAGGGCGAGGTCGAAGTAGACGACGTCCGCGAATTCGACGGACGTCTTGCCGTCGGCCGGGACGAGCTGTCCATCCCCCGGAAGCTCGATGTAGGGACCGCCCTCGTTGACGGTCTTCACGTCGATGCCGGCCTCGGTCATCATCGCGACGAGTTCGCGGGCCGGGCCCAGGTCACCGACGACGGTGACGGCCGCCGGGGCCTGCGCGGGCGGCGCGGTGTGCGGCTCTGAACGCACGGCCTCCTTTGAGGACGTGCCGGGCGCGCCGGGCGTCTCGTACGCGTACCAGCCGCGTCCGCTCTTGCGGCCGTGCAGGCCGGACTCGACCAGGCGGCGCTGGGCCAGGGACGGCGTGAACTTGGGGCTCTGGAAGAAGGATTCCCAGACCGAGCGCGTCACCGCCTCGTTGACGTCCTGCCCGATGAGGTCGGTCAGCTCGAACGGCCCCATCCGGAACCCGCCGCACTCGCGCAGCACGGCGTCGATGGTGGCCGGGTCCGCGCCGCGCTCCTCGTACACCGCGAAGGCCTCGGCGTAGAAGGGGCGGGCGATGCGGTTGACGATGAAGCCGGGGGTGTCGGTGCAGCGCACCGGCGTCTTGCCCCAGGCCTTCGCCGTCTCGTACGCCCTGGTCGCGGCCGCCTCGTCGGTGGCGAAGCCGCTGACGACCTCGACCAGCGGGAGCAGCGGCGCCGGGTTGAAGAAGTGCAGGCCGACGAAGCGGCCGGGGTGGCGCAGCGCCCCCGCGATCGCGGTCACCGACAGCGAGGAGGTGTTGGTGGCGAGCAGGCAGTCCTCACCGACCACGCCCTCCAGAGCGCCGAACAGCTCCTGTTTGACGGGGAGTTGTTCCAGGACGGCCTCGACGACGAGCGCGGAGTCCGCGAGCTCGGCGAGCTCCTCGGCCGGGTACAGGCGGGCCAGCGCCGCGTCGCGCCCTTCGGCGTCCAGGCGGCCCTTCTCGACCAGCCGGTCCAGTCGTCCGGCCAGGGCGTCGGCGGCCTCGCGCGCGCGGCCCGGCACGGCGTCGTAGAGCCGTACGGGGTGTCCGGCGACGAGGGCCACCTGGGCGATGCCCTGGCCCATGGTTCCGGTGCCGACGACGGCGACGGTACGGCTCGGCGCGATCGCTGAGGCGCTGGCGGTTTCGGTCATGAACACGATCCTCCCCTACGGCTTGCCCACGGGCCCGGCAGGCCCCCTTCCGGGCCCGCACGAGCGGGGCCGCGGCGGGCGTGGCCGGTAGTTGTCCACAGGTTTCCGCGGACCCTCTTGTCCCGACCGATCGTTCGGTTACTCTAACGGTGTCCGGCTCTCCCTGCCCAGCTCGAAGACTCGACGAGGAGTTGCTCGCCATGCAGCTGACCGAGAAGCACAGGCCCACCCTGGACGGGGCCCTGGAGGCGATCCGCACGCGTGCGTACTGGTCGCCGCATCCGGAGCACCCCAAGGCCTACGGAGAGACGGGCGCGGAGGACGGCAAGGCGGCCTTCGACGGGCTCCTGAACCGTCGCTTCGACCTCGACCAGCCGGGCACCGACGACTGGACGGGCACCGAAGTCTCGCCCTACGGCATCGAGTTGGGCGTCCAGTACCCGCACCCGGACCTCGACGTGCTGCTCCCCGCGATGCGGGCCGGCATGGCCGGCTGGCGGGCCGCGGGCCCCGAGACGCGGGCCCTGGTCTGCATCGAGATCCTGGCCCGGATCGGCGCGCGCACCCACGAGTTCGCGCACGCGGTCATGCACACCAGCGGCCAGGCCTTCATGATGGCGTTCCAGGCGGGCGGCCCGCACGCCCAGGACCGCGGCCTGGAGGCCGTCGCGTACGCCTACCAGGAGCAGACCCGCACCCCGGCGGGCAGCGCCGCCTGGTCCAAGCCGCAGGGCAAGCGCGAGCCCCTGGAGCTCGCCAAGACGTTCACGCCGGCCGGGCGCGGCATCGCCCTGCTGATCGGCTGCAACACGTTCCCGACGTGGAACGGCTACCCGGGCCTGTTCGCCTCGCTGGCCACCGGAAACCCGGTCCTGGTCAAGCCGCACCCGCGCGCGGTCCTGCCGCTGGCGATGACGGTGAAGGTGGCGCGCGAGGTGCTCGCCGAGGCGGGCTTCGACCCCAACCTGGTGGCGCTCGCGGCCGAGCGGCCCGGCGAGGGCATCGCCAAGACCCTCGCGGTCCGCCCCGAGATCAAGATCATCGACTACACGGGCTCCTCCGCCTTCGGCGACTGGCTGGAGGCCAACGCCCGCCAGGCGCAGGTCTACACGGAGAAGGCCGGCGTCAACACGGTGGTCATCGACTCCACCGACAACTACAAGGGCATGCTCGCCAACCTGTCCTTCTCGCTGTCCCTGTACAGCGGCCAGATGTGCACCACCCCGCAGAACCTGCTGATCCCCCGCGACGGCATCACCACGGACGCGGGCAAGAAGTCGTACGACGAGGTCGTCGGCGACCTCGCGGGCGCCGTCGGCGGCCTCCTCGGCGACGACGCCCGGGCCAACGCGCTGCTCGGCGCCCTGGTCAACCCGGACGTGAAGACCCGCCTGGACGCCGCCCCCGGACTCGGCGAAGTCGCCCTGCCCTCAAGGGAGGTGGCCAACCCCGAGTTCCCGGACGCGGTGGTCCGCACCCCGGTGATCGTCAAGCTGGACGGCGCCAAGCCGGACGCGGAGGCCGTCTACCTCTCGGAGTGCTTCGGCCCGGTCTCCTTCGCCGTCGCCGTCGACTCCACGGCGGACGCGGTCGAGCTGCTGCGCCGCACGGTCCGCGACAAGGGTGCGATGACGGTCGGCGCGTACACCACCTCCCCGGAGGTGGAGCGCGCGGTGGAGGACGTCTGCCTGGACGAGTCGGCCCAGCTGTCGCTGAACCTGACGGGCGGGGTGTACGTCAACCAGACGGCCGCCTTCTCCGACTTCCACGGTTCGGGCGGCAACCCGGCGGCCAACGCGGCCCTGTGCGACGGGGCGTTCGTGGCCAACCGGTTCCGCGTGGTGGAAGTCCGCAGGCAGGCCTGAGCACGGCCTTCGGGAGCGGAGGCTCGTCAGTCGGGAACGACGGCGTGCCTCTGCACCCAGGAGTGCATCGCGATGGCCGCCGCGGCCCCCGCGTTGATGGAGCGCGTGGAGCCGAACTGCGCGATGGAGCACACCATATGGGCGTGCTTACGGGCCTCTTCGGTGAGCCCCGGGCCCTCCTGGCCGAAGAGCAGCACACACCGGCGCGGCAGCTCGGTCCGCTCCAGCGGCACCGCGCCGGGCAGATTGTCGATGCCGATGATCGGCACGCCCTCCGCGAGGGCCCACGCGGTCAGCGACTCGGTGTCCGGGTGGTGGCGGACGTGCTGGTAGCGGTCGGTGACCATGGCCCCGCGCCGGTTCCAGCGGCGCCGCCCGACGATGTGGATCTCCTTGGCCAGGAACGCGTTCGCGGTCCGCACCACGGAGCCGATGTTGAAGTCGTGGCCCCAGTTCTCGACGGCCACATGGAAGTCGTGCCGCCGGGTGTCGAGGTCGGCGACGATCGCCTCGCGCGTCCAGTACCGGTAGGCGTCGACGACATTGCGCCGGTCGCCGTGCGCGAGCAGCTCCGGGTCGTACCGGTCGCCCTCGGGCCAGGGCCGCGGGTGCGGGCCCACGCCGACCTCGGCCGGGCCGAAGCCTTCGTCGTACTGGATGGGGTCGCCCTGAATGGGGTCGCCGGCCGGGGCGTCCTCGGCCGGGGCCGGCTGTTCGGTGCTGCTCACCCCACGAGCGTACGTGCCCGCTCGGCCTGCTCCGCCCGCTCCCGGCGCTGCTCGGGAAGGCGCGCGCCCGGCCGCAGCCGGCCCGCGTACGCGCCCACCCTGCGCAGGAAGGACGTCGGCAGGAACACGGCGTCCGCGGCGATCATCGCCAGCGAGAAGAACGGCAGTCCGAGCAGGACGGCGATCCCGGCGTGCTCCAGCATCATCGCCACGAGCAGCACGTTCTTGACCCGCCGATTGAACAGCGTGAACGGGAACGCCACTTGGACCATGACCGTTCCATAAGTGAGCAGCATCACGATCACCCCGCTCGTGCCCAGCAGGGAGGAGAGTTCGGGCCACGGCGAGAAGTAGTCGAGCTTCAGCGGGTAGAACAGCGCGGTCCCGTCCTGCCAGCGGCTGCCCTGGATCTTGTACCAGCCGGCGGTCGCGTAGACCAGGCAGACCTCCGCCATGATCACGACCATGGCCGCGTTGTGGGCAAGGTTGCCGAGGACGTCGAGCAGCGCCCGTGAGTCGCCGTCGGCGAACCTGCCCACCGCCCACCACAGCCCCTGCACGGCCCACATGCCCCAGAACACGACCCACAGCCACCACTCGCCGCCGCCGAAGACACCGGACCCGGACGTGCGCCAGGTGCCGACGAGCAGCCCGAGGCCGCACACCGCCCACAGCACCGGGCCGACCCGGTCCTGGCGCACCCCGCGCGCGGCGCGCCGCGCGTCGAGGGACCAGACCTGCGCACACCGCGTGAAGACCAGATAGATCGCCATCAGGTGGATGACGTTGTCACCACCGTCCCCCATGAAGACGGACCGATTCTGCAGAGAGAGCACACCGATCATGAAGACGACGGACATGGTGCGCGTGCGCCAGCCCAGCATCAGGAGCGCACTGGACACGATGGCCAGCGCGTACACGATCTCGAACCAGACCGTGCTGTCGGTCCACAGCAACGCGGTGAACGCGTGGTTGCCGGAGACCAGACGGTTGCCGAGGTCCCAGCTCCAGGGGCCGTCGGGGCCGTACAGCTCGCGGCGGTTGGGCAGTTCGCGCAGCAGGAAGAACAGCCAGGTCGCGGAGAACCCGATCCGGACGACCGCGCTCTGGTACGGGCCGAGGGCCGCGGCCGAGACGAGGCGCACGGCGCGCGCGGCCCGGGTCTCGGCTGCGGCCTCGGTCGCGCGGGGGGCTTCGGAGGTCCTGTCGGAGGCCTTGGGGGCTTCCGGCAGGGCGTCGGCCGCTGCCCCGGGATGCCGGCCGTTCGCCGTGCGGGCGGCGGGGCTTTCCGCCGGGCGGGCGGCCGGGCCGTCGTGGTCGTACGTGCTCACCGCTTCGCCTCCGTACGTGCGTCACCGACGCCCCCGGGCAGGTCGGCCGGGGTCACCGTCCACCACGGCACCTCCCGGTAGGACGGCCGGGTGTCGGTCTTCTCGTCGCTCCACGAGGGGCCCTTGACGGATGTGGTCATGGACCTGACCTGGATCCGGTCGACGGTGCCGCCGTCGCGGTGCGCGCCGAGCCGGAGCATCACGATGCGGCGCAGGTACTGCTCGGAGAGCTCACCGCGCAGGCCGTTCGGCTTGTTGTCGTCGGTGTGCGAACCGACGAAGAAGTCCCAGCCGCGGCGCAATTCGTTCTGCTCGGTGTGGCTGGGCAGCGGGTTGTGCTGGATCGCGGCACCGTCCTGGGCCGAGAAGTCGATCCAGTCGGTGGTCTTGACCGTGCCGCCCGGCATCTTGATCTCGGCGCGCGCCTGGACATTGATGTTCTGCTGCAGCGGATTGGGCGCGAAGAGCTTCCAGTTCTGCTCGAACTCGGGATAGATCCAGTCGTCGACGGCCTTCCCGTACTCCTTGCTGACCGTGTTGGACGGTGCGACGTGCAGGAAGACCATCCCGATCTGGACACAGGCGATCACGCCGATCACCGCGAGCGCGAGGGCGGCCACGACCTGGAACCGGAAGGGCAGCCCGGCGATCCCGCGGGAGGCCGCGTCCCCGCCGCCGGGGCCCATGGGCCCGGGTTCGTCGGCGCGGCCGGAGTCGGCGGGACCAGGGACGGCGGTGGGACCGGAGCCGCCTGTGGGGCTGGAAACGGGGTCCGGGACGGCAACGGGATCCAGGTGCGGGGCGGAGTCCCGGGCCGGATCCGCTGTCGCCCGCGTGGCGGAATTTCGGTCCGGAGCCGCCGAAGAATCGAAAACGGCGTCATCACCCGGGCCTGAAGCAGCGGCGGTTTCCCGGGCCGGACTCCGTCCGGCCGAGGATTCCGGAGCGCTCGCAGCAGGGGCGCCGGACTCGACCGAAGGGGCTCTGACCTGCCCAGATCCCGCTCCGTCGGCCTTGCCCCCGGCTCCGGTCCCGTCCTTGTACGAATCCATCCCGCCCCGATCGGCACCCACTGAGTTATCCACAGGGTTGACACCCTACGGGCCGCCGACTCACCATTGAAGTCATTGAACCGAACGATCGGTCGGTTGGTGGACGGCCGCACAGCAGCTCGGCAGGGGGCCGGAATGACCGGAGTGACCGCGACAGCCACGGCAGCCGCAGGGACGGACGCCTCGTACCTGGCGGTGTTCGACGCGGCCGTCGCCGCGGACGAGCGGATCGAGCCACGCGACTGGATGCCCGAGGCGTACCGCTCCTCGCTGGTCCGCCAGATGGCGCAGCACGCCCATTCCGAGATCATCGGCATGCAGCCGGAGGCGAACTGGATCACACGCGCCCCGTCCTTGCGCCGCAAAGCCATCCTGATGGCCAAGGTTCAGGACGAAGCGGGCCACGGCCTCTATCTCTACAGCGCGGCCGAAACGCTCGGCACCGGCCGCGACGAGCTCCTCGACAAACTCCACTCGGGCCGCCAGAAGTACTCGTCGATCTTCAACTACCCCACCCTGACCTGGGCCGACGTCGGCGCGATCGGCTGGCTGGTGGACGGCGCGGCGATCACCAACCAGGTCCCCCTGTGCCGCTGCTCCTACGGCCCGTACGCCCGGGCGATGGTCCGCATCTGCAAGGAGGAGTCCTTCCACCAGCGCCAGGGATACGAGCTGCTGCTCACCCTGTCCAAGGGGACGCCCGAACAGCACGCGATGGCGCAGGACGCGGTGAACCGCTGGTGGTGGCCCTCGCTGATGATGTTCGGCCCGCCCGACGACGAGTCGGCGCACTCCGCACAGTCGATGACCTGGAAGATCAAGCGGCACTCCAACGACGAGCTGCGCCAGCGCTTCGTGGACATAGCGGTCGGCCAGGCCGAAGGCCTCGGCCTCACCCTGCCCGACCCCGAACTGCGCTGGAACGAGGAGCGCGGCCACCACGACTTCGGCGAGATCGACTGGACGGAGTTCTGGGAGGTCCTCAAGGGCAACGGCCCCTGCAACGAACAGCGGATCACCCAGCGCCGCCGGGCCCACGAAGAAGGCGCCTGGGTACGGGACGCGGCCGCCGCCTACGCCACGAAACAGCAGGCGACGCAGCAGACACAGCCCGCCCAGCAGACCCAGCAGGCGACGACCGCCGCCGCCCCGGCGCAGCACCCGAACGGAGAGGCAACGGCATGAGCACGCACGACTGGCCGCTCTGGGAGGTGTTCGTGCGCTCGCGCCGCGGACTCTCCCACACCCACGCGGGAAGCCTGCACGCGCCGGACGCCGAGATGGCGCTGCGCAACGCCCGGGACCTGTACACCCGCAGGTCAGAGGGCATCTCGATCTGGGTCGTGCCGTCCGCGGCGATCAGCGCGTCCTCGCCGGACGAGAAGGACTCCTTCTTCGACCCGGCCGCCGACAAGCCCTACCGCCACCCGACGTTCTACGAGATCCCGGAAGGGGTGAAGCACCTGTGACCGCCATCGTCTCGGCCGACGCCGCCCTCGCCCTCGGCGACGACGCCCTGGTGCTGTCGCACCGGCTGGGGGAGTGGGCGGGCCACGCCCCGGTCCTCGAAGAGGAGGTCGCCCTGGCGAACATCGCCCTCGACCTGCTCGGCCAGGCCCGGGTACTGCTCTCGCAGGTCGGCGACGAGGACGAGCTGGCCTACCTCCGCGAAGAGCGGGCCTTCCGCAACCTCCAGCTCGTCGAACAGCCCAATGGCGATTTCGCCCACACCATCGCCCGCCAGCTGTACTTCTCGACGTACCAGCACCTGCTGTACGGCGAACTGGCGGCAGGAGAAGGCGAGTTCACGGCGCTCGCGGCGAAGGCGGTCAAGGAGGTCGAATACCACCGCGACCACGCCGAGCAGTGGACCCTGCGGCTCGGCGACGGCACCGAGGAGAGCCACGGCCGGATGCAGCGGGCCTGCGAGGCGCTGTGGCGCTTCACCGGCGAGATGTTCCAGCCGGTCCCGGGCCTCGACCTCAACCGGGCCGACCTCGAATCACGGTGGACGACGTCGGTGACCTCGGTCCTGGACCGGGCGACCCTGACCGTTCCCGAAGGCCCCCGCACCGGCGCCTGGGCGGCGGGCGCGGGCCGGCAGGGACTGCACACCGAATCCTTCGGGCGGATGCTCGCCGAAATGCAGCACCTGCACCGCAGCCACCCGGGGGCGTCATGGTGACCGACACCGCTCCCACCCCCCTGGAGACCGAGCTGCGCCGCCTCGCCGGCTCCGTCCCCGACCCCGAGCTGCCCGTCCTCACCCTCGAAGAGCTCGGCGTGCTGCGCGATGTGCACGTCGAAGCGCCGGGCCGGGTACGCGTCGAGCTCACCCCCACCTACACCGGCTGCCCCGCCGTGGAAGCCATGTCCTCGGACATCGAGCGCGTCCTCCACGACCACGGAATACCGCACGTCTCGGTCGTACGGGTGCTGTCCCCCGCCTGGTCGACCGACGACATCAGCGCGGAAGGCCGCCGCAAGCTCGCCGAGTTCGGCATAGCTCCGCCGCGCCCGCACACCGCCGAGGGCCCGGTCGCGCTCACCCTGTCGGTGCGCTGCCCGCACTGCGGATCCACCGACACCGAGCTGCTCAGCCGCTTCTCCTCCACCGCGTGCAAGGCGCTGCGCCGCTGCATGTCGTGCCGTGAACCGTTCGACCACTTCAAGGAGTTGTAGATGTTCCATCCGCTCCGGGTCAGCGAGGTCGAGCAGCTCACGGACGACTCGGTGGCCGTCACCTTCGCCGTGCCGCCCGAGCTCCGCGAGGCCTACCGGCACCTCCCCGGCCAGCATCTCGCCCTGCGCCGCAGCGTGGGAGGTGAGGAGATCCGCCGTACCTACTCGATCTGCGCGCCCGCAGTCGAGGCACCGGACGAGCCGGTCCTCCGGGTCGGCATCCGCCTGGTGGAGGGCGGCACCTTCTCGACGTACGCCTTCAAGGAACTGGCCGTCGGCGACACCGTCGACGTCATGGAGCCGATGGGCCGCTTCGTCCTGGACCCGCGCCCCGGGCACTTCGCGGCGATCGTCGGCGGCAGCGGCATCACCCCGGTCCTGTCGATCGCGGCAACCCTGCTCGCCCGCGAGCCAGAGGCGAGGTTCTGCCTGATACGCAGCGACCGCAGCGCCGCCTCCACGATGTTCCTCGAGGAGACGGCCGACCTGAAGGACCGCTACCCCGAACGGTTCCAGCTGGTCACCGTGCTGTCCCGGGAGGAGCAGCAGTCCGGCCTGCCCTCGGGCCGGCTCGACCGCGAGCGCCTGGCCGGCCTGCTGCCCGCGCTGCTCCCGGTGACGGACATCGACAGCTGGTTCCTGTGCGGCCCCTTCGGCCTGGTCCAGGGCGCCGAGCAGGCCCTGCGCGGGCTCGGCGTCGACCGCAACCGCATCCACCAGGAAATTTTCCACGTCGACGCGGCACCGGCACCCCTGGCCACCGCCGCCGCCCCGGCGCACGCCACGCTCACCGCGACCCTGGACGGCCGCTCCGGCAACTGGCCGGTGAAGGAGGGCGAGTCCCTCCTGGAAACGGTGCTGCGCGCCCGCGCGGACGCCCCGTACGCCTGCAAGGGCGGGGTGTGCGGGACGTGCCGGGCGTTCCTGGTCAAGGGCGAGGTACGGATGGAGCGCAACTTCGCGCTGGAGCCGGAGGAGACGGAGGCGGGCTACGTCCTGGCCTGCCAGTCGCACCCCGCGACGGGGGAGGTGGAGCTGGACTTCGACCGGTGAGGTGGTGAGTGACCGCCGGGGATGAGGGGCCGAAGGCGAGCCGGGCCCGAGAGGTTTCCCAGGTGGCTCTCCCTGGGGCATTTCCCTGGGCGCTTTCAAGGAACCCCGCGCCGGGCCATGGGCGGTCGGTGCGTCCCTTCCCCTCCTGTCGGCCGCGTGCCCATTCCCATCCCGTAGAACCTGTTCTATCTTGACGATCCGTCAGATCGGGTCGGGCGGCGCGCGGTTCATCTCGCGACGCCCGGTCCGGACAGAGCCGGGGCGTGCGGGAGGACAAGGCCGTGGACTTCACCTTCACCGAGGAACAGCAGGCAGCCGTCGAGGCGGCCAAGGCGGTCTTCTCCGGCGTCGCACCCGACGCGGTACCCAGCCCCGCCCTCACGGCGGGCGCCGTCGCGGACGACTTCGACCGCCCGCTGTGGGCAAAGCTCGCCGCGTCGGACCTGCTGGGTCTGGTCCTGGACGCCGAGTTCGGCGGCGCGGGCCTCGACCCGATCGCCCTGTGCCTGGTCCTGCGCGAATCGGCCAAGGTCCTCGCCCGGCTGCCGCTCCTGGAGACCAGCGCGGTCGCCATGGCCGTACAGCGGTACGGCCGGGCCGAGTTGAGCCGGGAACTGCTGCCCGCGATCGGCCGGGGCGCACTCGTCCTGACCGTCGCCGCCAACGGCCGCACCGGCCACGACGGCGCCGAACTCGCCGTCACCGCCCGCCGAGACGGCGACGCCTGGGTACTCGACGGCGCCCAGACCGGCGTGCCCTGGGCCCAGACCTGCGACCGCATCGCCGTACCCGCCCACAGCACCGACGGCCGCACCGTACTGGCACTGGTCCCCCGCGCTCACACCGGCGTCACCCTCGCCGAGCAGATCTCCACCACCGGCGAACGCTTCGCCGAGCTCCACCTCGAAGCCGTACGCATCGACGCATCCGCGGTCATCGACGCGGACGGCGCCTGGGAATGGCTGCGCAACCTGCTCGCCACCGGAACCTGCGCCCTGGCCCTGGGCCTCGGCGAAGCCGTCCTCACCATGACCAGCCAATACACCGGAAAACGCGAGCAGTTCGGGCATCCGGTCGCCACATTCCAGGCCGTCGCCGTCCAAGCCGCCGACCGCTACATCGACCTGCGCGCCATGGAAGCGACCCTATGGCAGGCGGCCTGGCGCATCAGCACCGGCGCCCAGAGCGCACTGCCCGTCGCCGGAGACGTCTCGGTCGCCAAGATCTGGGCCTCCGAAGGCGTACGCCGCGTCGTGCAGACCGCCCAGCACCTGCACGGCGGCTTCGGCGCCGACACCGACTACGCGCTGCACCGCTACCACGCCTGGGCCAAGCAACTGGAACTCGCGCTCGGCCCGGCCGCCGCCCATGAGGAAGCCCTCGGCGACCTCCTCGCCGCGCACCCGCTCAGCCAGAGCGCATAACCAGACCAACTGCGTCCCGGAGGCTGCGGGCTGCGGGCTGCGGGCTGCGGGCTGCGGGCTGCGGGCTGCGGGCTGCGGGCTGCGGGCTGCGGGCTGCGGGCTGCGGGCTGCGGGCTAGATGACCGTGCCCGGCGCGCCCTGGTTGTCGACGACCTCGCGGCCGGAGGCCTCCCACACCTGCATGCCGCCGTCAACGTTCACCGCGTCGATCCCCTGCTGCACCAGATACTGCGTGACCTGCGCCGACCGTCCGCCGACCCGGCACACCACATATGCCCGGCGCCCGTCCGCGACCGCCTCGGTCACCTCGCCGAAGCGGGCCACGAAGTCACTCATCGGCACATGCAGCGCGCCCTCGGCATGCCCCGCCGCCCACTCGTCGTCCTTCCGGACATCGAGCACCAGGGCGTCGGCCGGCACCTCAGCGACATCCACCGAGGGCAGCTGGGCGAAATTCATGGGTCATGCCTTCTCTCGTACGAACCCGGCAGGTCCCCCGAACGCTACTGCACCAGCTTCGCGAGCTCAGCCTCACGACCGGCCACCTCGGCCAGCAACTGCTCGGCGATCTCCTCAAGGAGCCGGTCCGGATCGTCCGGCGCCATCCGCAGCATCGAACCGATCGCGCTGTCCTCCAGCTCCCGGGCCAGCAGCGCGAGCAACTCCTTGCGCCGGCTCAGCCACTCAAGACGCGCGTACAGTTCCTCGCTCTCGCTGGGCCGCACCTCGGCCGGCACCGGACCCGCCGCCCATTCCTCGGCCAGCTCCCGCAGCAGCGCCTCGTCACCACGTCCGTACGCGGCATTGACCCGGGCGATGAACTCGTCCCGCCGCTCCCGCTCCGCCTCGTCCTGCGCCAGATCCGGGTGCGCCTTGCGGGCCAGCTCCCGATACAGCCTGCGCACCTCCTCGCTCGGCCGGACCCGCTTGGGCGGCCGCACCGGCTGGCCGGTGAGCATCGAGGCGGCCTCGGGGGAGAGGCCGTCGGAGTCCATCCAGTCGTGGAACAGCTCGTCGACCCCCGGCATGGGCATGACCGCCGCCCGCGCCTCCTGCGCCCTGCGCAGATCCTCGGGATCACCGCTCTGTACGGCCCTGGCCTCGGCGATCTGCGCATCCAGCTCATCGAGCCGGGCATACATCGGGCCGAGCTTCTGATGGTGCAGCCGGGAAAAGTTCTCCACCTCGACCCGGAAGGTCTCCACCGCGATCTCGAACTCGATCAGCGCCTGCTCGGCCGCCCGCACCGCCCGCTCAAGCCGAGCCTCGGGCCGCTCACCCCCGCCGCCCGGCGGGCTCGCCTGCGCCGTACCACCCCCGGCGCCCTCACCCAACGGCGTGCCCGGCTCGCCCCCCGAAGCCGGGGTGGTCAGCGGGTCCTCGTTCCGGGCAGTCGTACCGCCGGCAGCTTCGTCCGTCACCGCTCCAGCGTACGGGCGGGTCGGGGGGCGGGGGCCCTCCCCCTCCCCCCGACCCCCACCCTCCCCACCCCCAGCCCGCCCAGCCCCCACTCACGCCTCAGCGCATGCCCCGACCCGGCCACAGCCCGGCACGGCCCGAGAAGCCCGCCACGGACTCAGCCCAGGCGCCCCGGCCCCACGCCCGCACAGGCCTGGCCCGGTACAGACCTCCAGCCGCCTCCTCAGCAGCCCAGCATCCGCCCCCCGCTCAGACCCCCAGCTCTGCCGCGATCCGCCCGGCCCGTACGGCTGCGGTCAGCACCGCGTGGTCGGCCTCCGTGCGGTCGGCGTAGGTCACCGCGAAGGCGGCCACCGCTTCGTCGAGCTCCTCGTTCTTTCCGCAGTACCCGGCTATGAGCCGCGGGTCGACGCTGTGCGCATGCGCCCGGGCGAGCAGCGCGCCCGTCATGCGCCCGTAGTCGTCGAGTTGGTCGGCGGCGAGCGCGGCGGGGTCCACACTGCCCTTGCGGTTCCTGAACTGCCGTACTTGGAAAGGCCGTTCATCCACGGTCGTCCAGCCGAGCAGGATGTCGCTGACCACCTGCATCCGCTTCTGCCCGAGCACCACGCGGCGCCCTTCGTGCCCGACGTCGGGCGTCTTGAACCCCACTTCCGCCAGATGCGGCAGCAGCGCCGAAGGCCTGGCCTCCTTGACCTGGAGCACGAGCGGCTCGCCCCGGTGGTCGAGCAGCAGCACCACATACGACCGTGTTCCGACGCTCCCCGTGCCGACCACCCGGAAGGCCACGTCGTGGATCGCGTACCGGGCGAGCAGCGGCAGCCGGTCCTCGGACAGGGTGCCCAGGTACTGCTCCAGCGAGGCGGCGACCGTTGCCGCCTCGGCGTCGGTCACGCGGCGCAGCACCGGCAGTGCGTCGACGAAGTGCCGACTGCCGTCTTCGCCCTGCTCGGTCGCCTTGGTGGCGAAGCGCGCGCTGGTGTTGTTGCGGGCCTTTTCGGAGACTCGTTCCAGGGTGCCGAGCAGGTCGTGGGCGTCGGCGTGGGAGACGAGTTCCTCGTCGGCTATCGCGTTCCACGCGTCGAGGACCGGCAGTTTGGCGAGCAGGCGCATGGTGCGTCGGTAGGCCCCGACCGCGTCGAACGCAGCTGCCCGGCAGGTGGCCTCGTCGGCGCCGGCCTCCCGGCCCGCCAGGACCAGCGAGGCAGCCAGCCGTTTGACGTCCCATTCCCAAGGGCCGGTCACGGTCTCGTCGAAGTCGTTCAGGTCGATGACGAGGCTGCCGCGTGCGTCGCCGTACAGGCCGAAGTTGGCCGCGTGCGCATCGCCGCATATCTGCGCGCCCACACCGGTGACGGGCGTGCCGACCAGGTCGTGTGCCATCAGCCCGGCCGAGCCGCGCAGGAACGCGAAGGGGCTGGCGGCCATGCGGCCCACACGTATCGGCGTGAGCTCGGGCACCCGGCCCGCATTGGATTCCTCCACGGCGCGGACGGCGTCCGGCCGGTCGGCGGAGAGCACCAGCGAGTCGTGCGAGGCGCGCGGGAACCGGTCCCGCAGCGCCTTCCCCTCGGCCTTCAGCGATCCCTGCGCCCGTCGTTTTCCGGTTCCCGGTGCCTGCGGGCGCCGGGCGAATCCGGGGACCTCGGGGATCCGGCCCCGCCCGTCCTCCACCCCGGCCCGCTGTGCCGGACCCACCATGTCGACCTCGCCCATGGCGTGCCGCCTCCCCCGTCTCGTACAACGTCCTTGTGCAGCGCTCTCGTACACCGTCAAGAGCTCAACTGCTCCTGACGGTACAGGCGCTGGCGAGAGCCCGTCTCCCCCTGTGGACAACTCTGCGGATGCCCGGACTCCGCTTGCATCGACCGCCTCGGTACAGGAGCTCACCAGCACTCCTCTTGACGGCCGCACGTCCCGTCGTTTCACGTGAAACAGCGGAGCCCAACCCAGCCCCAGCCCCAGCCCCCCCTACAACCCCGCGTCCCGTGCCAGCAGTGCCGCCTGGACCCGGTTCTCGCAGTCCAGCTTCGCCAGGATGCGGCTGACGTACGTCTTCACCGTGGCCTCGCTCATGTGGAGCCGCTTGCCGGCATCCGCGTTGGACAGCCCCTCACCCAGCAGAGCCAGGACGTCCCGCTCGCGCTCGGACAGCACGCCGACCCGGCGCCGGGCTTCGTCGGCGCGGGCCGCGGCCCGGCCCGTGGCGAGCTGGTCGACGACGTGCCGGGTGGCGGCGGGCGAGAGGTAGGCGTCGCCCGCGGCCGCGGCGCGTACCGCGCGGATCAGTTCGGCGGGCGCGGTGTCCTTGAGGAGGAATCCGGCGCCGCCGTGTTCCAGGGCGCGCAGGACGTTCTCCCGCTCCCCGAACGTGGTGAGGATGATCACTCGCGCCGCAGGGACGGTCCGGCGCAGCTCGGCCAGGGCGCTCAGCCCGTCCATCTCGGGCATCTGGATGTCGAGCAGCACCACGTCCACGGCGTGGGAGCGGGCGAGTTCGACGGCTTCGCGGCCGTTGGTGGCTTCCGCGACGACGTCGATCGCCGCGTCCGAGGTGAGGATCATGCGGATGCCGGCCCGAATGAGGGGCTCGTCGTCGGCGATCACGACCCTGATGCGTGGTCCCGTCACACCCAAATCCTGTCCTGATCCTGTTCTGTGCGCCGCCGGGCCGCACCCGAGCGAGCCTGCCCAGTCGGCCCCCGGCCGCCCCGCGTCGCCGCTAGCGCGCCACTTCGTACGACTTCTTCTCGATCAGCTTGCCGTCCTTGAAGCAGAACCGGAACACCGGCTCGGTCTTGAGGCCCTCTCCGGTGTCGGAGGACATCAGGACCAGGCACTGGGAGCCTTCCGGTTCGGCGGGGCCCTTTCCGGCGAGGCCGGAGGTCAGCACGGTATCGCCGCTCGGCAGCTCGCGGCGGACCTCCGCCTCGGGCGTGCCGACCTTGATCCTTTCGTACTCGGACGGGTCGATCATGCCTTTCTCGGCCGATCCGGCGAGGAAGAAGAGGCCCACCCCGGCCGCGATCGCGAGCAGCACCACCGCCCCTACGGCGATTCCGCAGCCCAGTGCGACGCCTCCGGCCCTGTTCCTGCCGCCCATGCCCAGCTCCTTCTCCGCGATGTTCCAGTCCACGACCGGACCACCGTCGCCGAGCGGCAGGTCGGGTGACTGCTGTCGGAAGTCGTCGGGGGCGTCGACGAACGTCGCGGCCTCGGCCGCCCCGTAGGGCAGCACGCCCGCGACGCGGAAGCCGCCGTCGTCGGTGGGGCCGGTGTGCACCATGCCGCCGACGAGCCGGGCCCGCTCGTGCAGCCCGGTGAGGCCCTGGCCTCCGCTGACCACTTCGCCTGCCTGGTCGACGGCCGCGCGGTCGACGACGCCATTGACGACCTCGACGACGAAGGAGTCCGGTTCGTAGCGCAGTTCCACGGTGATCGGAGCGCCGGGTGCGTGCTTGTACGCGTTGGTGAGGGCCTCCTGGACGATCCTGTACGCCGCATGGTCGCCGGCGGCGGCCAGGGGCCGGGGCTCGCCGCCGGCGCGCAGTTCCACGGTGTTCCCTGCGGCGCGTGCGGCCGCCACGAGCGCCTGGATTCCTGCGGTGCCGCGGGCGGCGGGCTGGGCTCCGTCGGGTGCGGCGGGGGCTTCGATGCCGTCGCGCAGGATGCCGACGACCTCGCGCAGTTCGTGCATGGCGGCGACCGAGGCCTGCCGCAGCACGCCGACGGCCTCGCGCTGGCGGCCGGTCAGTTCGGGGTCGACCTCGAGGGCGCCGGTGTGCACGGAGATGAGGGCGAGCTGGTGGCCGAGGCTGTCGTGCATGTCCTGGGCGATGCGCTGACGTTCGCGCAGCCGGGCCTGGCCCGCGACCATGGCGCGTTCGCGGAGCAGCTGGGCGTTGTGTTCCCGCACGGCGCTCAGCAGGGTGCGCCGCTGGGACCAGTACCGGCTGGTGAGGCCGGGTACGACGGCCACGGCCAGGAAGAACAGGGTGCTGAAGACGCCCATGAGGATGGGCTGTGCGATGGGCCACAGCGTGATGACGCCGAGCGCCTGGTAGATGGCGAAGGCGACGGTGAAAGCGGCGAGGGCACGTCCCGCGCCGACGATGCGACGCCCCGCGGACCAGGCCGCGACCATCAGGAGCGGGGCGGTTTCGCCGGCCGCCATGGACAGGGCGGCCGCCGCGAGCAGCACGCTCGCGGGCAGGGAGCGGCGCAGCAGCGACAGCACCGCCACGCCGAGGGCGACGGCCGCGGCTCTCAGGGGTCCTCCGGTGAGCAGCCCGATTCCGCCCGCCATCAGGGCCAGTACGAGCGCGAGCGCGGCCTCGCCGGTGATCCGGCGCCGCGTCCAGGGCTCGGGCCCCTTCAGCAGGCGCCATCCGCTACGGACCCTCGATGACACATCCACGCCCGCACCCTAGGCAGCGCGCCCCCTCGGGGACGGCTCTCTTTCGTCGCGCCTCGCCGCGACAAAAGTCGATCTGTTCAGGGCACACCGAGCCCCTCGGGGGTTTGCCCGCTCCGGAACGCGACATATGACACAGAAGAAACAGAGGAAGGGACGGGCGCGTGAGACAGAGCATGGTGAGACGGAGCCTGGAGAGTGCGCATCCGCACAGGGCCTGGACATACGAAGGAAGCCCCGCAGATCCGGGGATCTGCGGGGCTTCCGACTTGTGCGCGAGGGGGGATTTGAACCCCCACGTCCCGAAGGACACTGGCACCTGAAGCCAGCGCGTCTGCCGTTCCGCCACTCGCGCAAGAGTGGTGTGCTGGGCTCTCTCACTGTTCGGTGCGATTGCCTGGCGACGTCGAGAAGATTAGCACGCTGCGCAGGGTGGATTCACATCCGTTGTTTCCGGCGACCCTGGTGGAGAGGAGCAGATCAGGAGAGAGGCAACCCCCGGCATCGTTACCCGCTCCTCCTGAGTGCACCCCGGGTGCGGGACACTGTCGGGAAGCCACCTCTACGATCCGTACGAGAGGTGCGTGTGAGAGGTGACACTCGTCCACAAGGCACAGAAGGGGAACCAGCCGATTTCCCGACGCGTGGATACGATCAGTAAGCAGTACCAAGAGAGCGACCCGGAGCAGAACCGGCAGCAACACCAGGACGGCAACGACGGAGGAGGTGCCCCATGGGAGTCCTGAAGCGTTTCGAGCAGCGTCTCGAAGGCCTGGTCAACGGCACCTTCGCGAAGGTCTTCAAGTCCGAGGTCCAGCCCGTCGAGATCGCCGGCGCGCTCCAGCGCGAGTGCGACAACAACGCGTCGATCTGGAACCGGGACCGCACGGTCGTCCCCAATGACTTCATCGTCGAGCTGAGCGCTCCGGACTTCGAGCGGCTCAGCCCGTACTCGGGCCAGCTCGGCGACGAGCTGTCCGGCCTGGTGCGCGACTACGCGAAGCAGCAGCGCTACAGCTTCATGGGCCCGATCAAGGTGCACCTGGAGAAGGCCGAGGACCTCGACACGGGTCTGTACCGGGTGCGCAGCCGCACACTCGCGTCCAGCACCGACCAGCAGGGTCCCCAGGGCCCCGGCCCCGGTGCCCCGCAGCGTCCCGCGCCCGCGGCCCCTCAGGGCGGCCGTGGGGGCTACGGCTACCCGCCGGCCGCCGCCCCGCCCATGCCCGCGGCGCCGCCTCCGGGCCGCCCTGGCACCTCGCCCGGCGACCGCCGTCCGGCGGCTCCGGGGCCGATGCCGGGCGGGCACGGCCAGGTGCGACGCTGGATCGAGATCAATGGCACCCGCCACCAGATCTCCCGCCCGACTCTGGTCCTTGGCCGCAGCACCGATGCGGATGTGAGGATCGACGATCCCGGCGTCTCGCGCCGGCACTGTGAGATCCGGACCGGAACGCCCCCGACGATCCAGGATCTCGGGTCCACCAACGGCATCGTGGTGGACGGGCAGCACACCACCCGCGCTACGCTCCGCGACGGCTCGCGGATCGTCGTGGGCAGCACCACCATCGTTTACCGGCAAGCCGAAGGGTGAAGCGGGGGCAATGTCAGAGCTGACCCTCACGGTCATGCGGTTGGGTTTCCTCGCCGTACTGTGGCTGTTCGTCATCGTGGCCGTCCAGGTCATTCGCAGCGACCTGTTCGGTACGCGCGTCACCCAGCGCGGTTCGCGCCGGGGCAATGACGCGAACCGGCAGCAGCAGACCGGCAGGCAGGCCGCCGCGGCCGCCGCACCACCGCCCCAGCGCGGCCAGCAGCAGGGTGGCGGCGGACGGCAGCGCCGTGGCGCCCCCACCAAGCTGGTCGTCTCCGAGGGCACCCTCACCGGCACCACGGTCGCGCTCCAGGGCCAGACCGTGACGCTGGGCCGGGCGCACGATTCGACGATCGTCCTGGACGACGACTACGCATCGAGCCGCCATGCCAGGATCTACCCGGACCGGGACGGCAATTGGATCGTCGAGGATCTCGGGTCCACCAACGGCACCTATCTGGACCGGACCCGGCTCACCACCCCGACCCCGATTCCGCTGGGCGCGCCGATCCGCATCGGCAAGACCGTCATCGAGCTGCGGAAGTAGTACGACAATGAGCGAGCGGAGCGAGCGAGCCGCGGCGGTCCCCAGGGACCGGGACGGGCTCCCGACCGGAGGGTGGGCAGTGTGGCTCGACATGACCGGCTGTACCCCGAGCCGACAGGCGAGGTGCGCATGACTCTCTCCCTGCGTTTCGCCGCCGGATCGCACAAAGGCATGATCCGCGAGGGGAACGAGGACTCCGGTTACGCCGGTCCCCGTCTCCTCGCCATCGCCGACGGCATGGGCGGTCAGGCCGCCGGTGAGGTCGCCTCCTCCGAGGTGATCTCCACCCTTGTCACGCTCGACGACGACGTACCCGGCTCGGACATCCTCACCTCGCTGGGCACCGCCGTGCAGCGGGCCAACGACCAGCTGCGCATGATGGTCGAGGAGGACCCCCAGCTGGAGGGGATGGGCACCACGCTCACCGCTCTGCTGTGGACGGGTCAGCGCCTCGGCCTCGTGCACGTCGGCGACTCGCGCGCCTATCTGCTGCGCGACGGCGTCCTCACCCAGATCACCCAGGACCACACCTGGGTGCAGCGGCTGGTCGACGAGGGCCGCATCACCGAGGAAGAGGCCACCACCCATCCGCAGCGCTCGCTCCTGATGCGCGCGCTGGGCAGCGGCGACCATGTCGAGCCCGATCTCTCGATCCGTGAAGTGCGGGCCGGCGACCGGTACTTGATCTGTTCCGACGGCCTGTCGGGCGTTGTCTCGCACCAGACGATGGAGGAGACCCTCGCCAGCTACCAGGGCCCGCAGGAGACGGTGCAGGAGCTGATCCAGCTCGCGCTGCGCGGCGGCGGCCCCGACAACATCACGGTGATCATCGCCGATGTGCTCGACGTCGACTCCGGGGACACCCTGGCGGGGCAGCTCAACGACACCCCGGTCATCGTGGGCGCGGTCGCCGAGAACCAGCTGCAGCTGAACGACGGCGGCGCCATGCAGACCCCGGCCGGCCGCGCCTCCGGGCTCGGCCGTCCCGCACCCTCGCCCCCGGGCGGCTTCGGCCCGCCCGGCAGCGGTGAGGACGGCGGCGGCTACGGCAGTCCGCCCGAGGGCGCCTTCGGCTCGTACACCGACGAGGACTTCGTCAAGCCGCGCCGGCGCGGCAAGGGCCGGTGGATCCGCCGGTCCCTGTACATCGTGCTGGCCCTGGCGGTCGTCGGCGGCGGTCTGTACGGCGGCTACCGCTGGACGCAGACGCAGTACTACATCGGCACCAACAGCGACGGCACGCCGCACGTGGCGCTGTACCGGGGCATCAGCCAGGACCTGGCGTGGGTGAAGCTCTCCAAGGTGCAGACCGATCACCCCGAGATCGAACTCAAGTACCTCCCGCAGTACCAGCGCAACCAGATCGACTCGACGATCACCGCGAGCAGCCTCGACAAGGCGCAGGCCAAGATCACGGAGTTCGCGACACAGGCGTCCGCCTGCAAGAAGGAGGAGGCGCGCCGCGCCGCCGAGAGCGACAACGCCTCGAAGCCCGGCACGGGTGCCACCGGCGCCCCGTCCAGCAAACCCACCACCACCGCATCTCCCACACCCGGCCCCAGCCTCTCGGAGGACGAGCAGAAGCTGGTCTCGCAGTGCGGTAAGCAGTAGGCAGCCGTAGGGGGCCTTTCCACACCATGAGCGTTGTCACCAACACGACCACCATTGGCGCGATCGAAGCACCGAGCCGCCGCAACACCGAGCTGGCCCTGCTGATCTTCGCGGTGGCCATCCCGGTGTTCGCGTACGCCAATGTGGGGCTTGCCATGACCGGCAAGCTTCCCTCCGGCATGCTCGGATACGGTCTGGGTCTGGGCCTGATGGCGGGTGTGGCGCACTTGGTGGTGCGCAAGTTCGCCAAGTATGCCGACCCTCTGCTGCTGCCGCTGGCGACGCTGCTCAACGGGCTCGGCCTGGTGCTGATCTGGCGCCTCGACCAGTCGCCGCGGCTGATCCAGCGCGCGAAGAGCGCATGGGGCAAGTTCTCGCCCGACGCCCCCCACCAGCTGCTGTTCACGGCGATCGGTGTCGCCCTGTTCATCGGCGTGCTGCTGCTGCTCAAGGACCACCGCATCCTGCAGCGCTACACGTACATCTCGATGGCGGTCGCGCTGTTCCTGCTGGTCGTTCCGATGTTTTTCCCAGCCGTCAACGGCGCCAAGATCTGGATCTCGATTCCAGGCCTGGGCACCATCCAGCCCGGCGAGTTCGCGAAGATCATCATCGCGATCTTCTTCTCCGGCTATCTGATGGTGAAGCGGGACGCGCTCGCGCTGGCCAGCCGCCGCTTCATGGGCCTGTACCTGCCGCGCGGCCGTGACCTCGGCCCGATCCTGGTCATCTGGGCGCTGTCGATCCTGATCCTCGTCTTCGAGACCGACCTCGGCACCTCGCTGCTGTTCTTCGGCCTGTTCGTCGTCATGCTGTACGTCGCCACCGAGCGGACCAGCTGGATCGTGTTCGGTCTGCTGATGTCGGCGGTCGGCGCGGTGGCGGTGGCCTCCTTCGAGCCCCACGTCCAGTCGCGAGTGAACGCCTGGCTCGACCCGTTCGCCTGCTACAAGACCGACAAGACCGGCGCCTGCCAGCAGATCGGCGACGCGATCTTGTCGTTCGGCTCCGGCGGCACCCTCGGCACCGGACTCGGCCAGGGCAACTCCGACCTCATCGGCTTCGCCGCCAACGCCGACTTCATCCTCTCCACCGTCGGCGAGGAGCTGGGCCTGGCCGGAATGATGGCGCTGCTGCTGATCTACGGCCTGATCGTGGAGCGCGGCGTGCGCACCGCGCTCGCCGCCCGCGACCCGTTCGGCAAGCTCCTCGCGATCGGCCTCTCCGGCGCCTTCGCGCTCCAGGTCTTCGTCGTGGCCGGCGGTGTGATGGGCCTCATCCCGCTCACGGGTATGACGATGCCGTTCCTCGCGCAGGGCGGTTCGTCCGTCATCGCCAACTGGGCCCTGATCGGCATCCTGATCCGGATCAGCGACACCGCGCGCCGCCCCGCGCCGGCCCCCGCCCCGTCCCCCGACGCCGAGATGACCCAGGTGGTCCGACCGTGAACAAGCCCCTGCGCAGGATCGCGATCTTCTGCGGGCTGCTCATCCTCTCGCTGATGATCCGCGACAACTGGCTCCAGTACGTCCGGGCCGACGAGCTGAACGCGAGCGACTTCAACCGCCGCGTCCAGATCGAGCGGTTCGCCCACGAGCGCGGCAACATCATCACGGCCGACGGCCAGACGATCACCGGCTCCACGGAGACCTCGGGCACCGACTTCAAGTACAAGCGGGTCTGGAAGGACGGCGCCATGTGGTCGCCGGTCACCGGATACGCCTCGCAGATCTTCGACGCCACCCAGCTGGAGAAGATCGAGGACGGCATCCTGTCCGGCACCGACAACCGGCTCTTCTTCGACCGCACGCTGTCGATGTTCACCGGCGAGAAGAAGCAGGGCGGCAACGTCGTCACCACCCTGAACAGCGCCGCCCAGAAGGCCGCGTTCCAGGGCCTCGGCGACAAGAAGGGCGCGGTCGCGGCGATCAACCCGCAGACCGGCGCCATCCTCGCGCTGGCCTCGACGCCCTCGTACGACCCCTCGGTGTTCGCGGGCAGCAGCAACAAGGACGGCAGCGCCTACAAGACGCTGCTCGACGACAAGAACCAGCCCATGCTGAACCGGGCACTGCGCCAGACCTACCCGCCGGGCTCCACCTTCAAGGTGGTCACTGCGGCTGCGGCCCTGGAGAACGGCCTGTACTCCGACATCGAGGCGCCGACGCGCTCGCCGATGCCGTTCAAGCTGCCGCTGTCCACCAAGAACCTGGACAACGAGGGCAACATCCCCTGCGAGAACGCCACGCTCAAGGTGGCTCTCCAGTACTCCTGCAACACGGTCTTCGGCAAGATCAGCGACGATCTCGGCAACGACAAGATGAAGGCCGAGGCCGAGAAGTTCGGCTTCAACAAGCAGATCTTCAACCCGGTCCGCACGGACGCCAGCGTCTACCCGAAGGACGACCGTCCGCAGAACGCGATGGCGGGCATCGGGCAGGCGTCCAACCGTGCGACCCCGCTCCAGATGGCCATGGTCGCCGCCGCCGTCGCCAATGACGGCAAGCTGATGAAGCCGTACATGGTCGACCAGCTCCAGGCGCCCAACGTGGACGTGCTCTCCAAGACCCAGCCGGAGCAGATGAGCCAGCCGCTGTCGGCCGCCAACGCCCAGAAGCTCCAGAAGATGATGGAGTTCGTGGTCACCGACGGCACCGGCACCAACGCCCAGATCCCCGGCGTGACCGTCGGCGGCAAGACCGGTACCGCCCAGCACGGCGTCGACAACAACGGCAACCCGTACGCCTGGTTCATCTCCTACGCCAAGTCCGGGGACGGCTCCCCGGTCGCGGTCGCCGTGGTGATCGAGGGCTCCGACACGACCCGTGACGACATCGCGGGCGGCAAGCTCGCGGCCCCCATCGCCAAGAACGTGATGAAGGCGGTGCTCGACAGCAAGAAGTGATCCGGGCCGTTTCACGTGAAACGGTCGCTCGTTTCACGTGAAACATCACACGCTCCCTGTACCGGTCCGGTATCAGGTGGCGGTCGCGAGCTGATCGGCTTGCGGTGCCCGGTAGCGTATGCGCGAACAGCACACCGCCGGACCACCCATGGGTACGGTCGGGACAGACGGAGAGGGCTGGATTAGCTATGGAAGAGCCGCGTCGCCTCGGCGGCCGGTACGAGCTGGGCCAGGTGCTCGGCCGTGGTGGCATGGCGGAGGTCTACCTCGCGCACGACACCCGGCTCGGCCGCACCGTCGCCGTGAAGACGCTGCGGGCCGACCTCGCCCGCGACCCGTCCTTCCAGGCCCGGTTCCGCCGTGAGGCCCAGTCGGCCGCCTCGCTCAACCACCCGGCGATCGTCGCTGTCTACGACACCGGCGAGGACTACGTCGACAACGTCTCCATCCCGTACATCGTGATGGAGTACGTCGACGGTTCGACCCTGCGTGAGCTGCTGCACTCCGGGCGCAAGCTGCTGCCCGAGCGCACCCTGGAAATGACCATCGGCATCCTCCAGGCGCTTGAGTACTCGCACCGCAACGGGATCGTCCACCGCGACATCAAGCCGGCGAACGTCATGCTGACGCGCACCGGCCAGGTCAAGGTCATGGACTTCGGCATCGCCCGCGCCATGGGCGACTCCGGCATGACGATGACGCAGACCGCCGCCGTGATCGGCACCGCCCAGTACCTCTCCCCGGAGCAGGCCAAGGGCGAGCAGGTCGACGCGCGAAGCGACCTGTACTCGACGGGCTGCCTGCTGTACGAGCTGCTCACCGTCCGGCCCCCCTTCGTCGGGGACTCGCCGGTCGCCGTGGCTTACCAGCACGTACGCGAGGAGCCGCAGCCTCCCTCGAACTTCGACTCCGAGATCACGCCCGAGATGGACGCCATCGTCCTGAAGGCGCTGGTCAAGGACCCCGATTACCGCTACCAGTCGGCCGACGAGATGCGCGCCGACATCGAGGCCTACCTGGACGGTCAGCCGGTCGCCGCGACCGCCACCCTGGGCGCGGTCGGCTACGGCAACGGGTACGACGGCTACAACAACGGCTACAACAACGATCAGCCGACCACCGCGCTGCGCCCGGCCGACCCGGGCGCGGGCCAGACCTCGATGCTGCCGCCGGTCAATCCGGACGACGGCGGCTACGGCTACGACGACCGCCCCGCCCGGCGCCGCCAGAAGAAGTCCCACACCTCGACGGTCCTGCTGATCCTGGCGGGTGTCCTGGTGCTGGTCGGTGCGATCCTGATCGGCAGGTCCGTCTTCAGCGGCAAGGCCGACAGCACCTCGGTGAACGTGCCCAACCTCGTCGGCAGCAGCCAGGGCGACGCGGAGAAATTGGCGACCAACGCCGGCGTCAAGATGTCCGTGACCAAGAACGAGCCGTGCGCCGACCAGCCCAAGGGCAACATCTGCACCCAGAACCCGGCGAACGGCAACATGAAGAAGGGCGAGACCGTCTCGGTCACCGTCTCCACGGGCGCGCCCAAGATCGAGGTTCCGGACGTCACGCAGAAGGACAAGGACAGCGCCACGCAGCTGCTCCAGAACAAGGGCTTCCAGGTGAAGACCAAGGAGGTCGAGTCCAGCTCGACGCCGGGCACGGTCGTCACCCAGGACCCGACGGGCGGCTCGCAGGCGGAGAAGAACTCGACGGTCACGCTTGAGATCGCCAAGAAGCAGACCACGAAGATGCCCGATGTGACGGGTTCGGACTACAACACCGCGGTCCAGCAGCTCAACGCTCTCGGCTTCACGAACGTGTCCCGCCAGGACGTGGACTCCGCGGACAAGCCGCTCAACCAGGTCGTCTCGATGACCCCGACCGGCAACACCAACCAGACCAAGGACGTCCAGATCGTCCTGAAGGTCTCCAAGGGCCCGCAGAGCCAGACTCCGCCCGGCGGCCAGGTCGCCATTCCGCAGGGTCTGGTCGGCCAGACCGTGAAGAAGGCCGAGCAGGTGCTGAACGACGCGGGCTTCAGCAACATCCAGTTCACGCCGGGCAGTTCGGACGACGACAAGGCACGCGTCGCGATCGTCACACCCGGCTCGGGCACCATGGCCGACCCGAACCAGCCGGTCACGCTGACCACGATGGGCGGCGGGGGCGGCGGCAGCTTCCCGTTCGGCGGGCCCTCCGGCCTGGGTTAGTCCCACCGCGCTCAGCACTGAGCCCCGGCCCCCTCACAGGGTGCCGGGGCTCAGTGGCGTACTGGCTCGGTCTCAGCACCGTACGAGCGGTGCTGTGGCAACTCGGCGTACTACTTGCGCAGTTCGGCCGGCGGGGTGCGCTTGGCGTCGACCTTCTCGGTGCGCACCAGTTCGCCCCACACGATGTAGCGGTACTTCGAGGTGTAGACCGGGGTGCAGGTCGTCAGGGTGATGTACTGGCCGGGCTTCTTGGCGCCCGACTCCTTCGGGACCGGCTGCAGGACGTCGACGTTGTACTTCGACGTCTCCGTCAGCTCCGCGAACACCTTGTAGACGTACCAGGTGTCCTTGGTCTCGAAGACGACCGGATCGCCGGTCTTCACCTTATCGATGTTGTGGAACTTGGCGCCGTGGCCGTCCCGGTGGGCGGCGAGCGTGAAGTTGCCGCTCTTGCCCGCGCCGGGCAGCGCCGCCTTGACCGGGTCCGTGTAGTAGCCGGCCACACCGCCGTTGAGGACGTCGGTGTCGGTGCCCTTCTTGACGAGCACCTCGCCGTTCTTCATCGCCGGCACGTGCAGGAAGCCGATGCCGCCCTTGGTGTCGAGGGCGCCCGGTCCGGTGGAGGCCGCCCAGTCGCGGCGCACGCTGTCGCCCTGTGCGGACGCCTCGCGGTCGGCCATGACGTTCGTCCACCACAGCGAGTAGACGACGAACAGGCCGAGCACCAGGCCCGCGGTGATGAGGAGTTCACCGAAGACGCTGATGACGCCGGCGACGACGCCGCGGCCGCGCCGGGCCGGAGCCGGTTCGGGCGTGCCGGTCCGCTCCTCGTGGTCGGTTCCTGTCGCCACCGCACCCGCCCCTGCTGTCCGTTCGGTCATTCCACGAGCGCGTCGGGCTTGCCCTTGCTGCGCGGTCGGTCGTCGACCATCTTGCCCCACACGATCAGCCGGTAGGTACTCGTGAATTCCGGCGTACAGGTCGTCAGCGTCAGATAGCGGCCGGGCTTGGTGAATCCGGATCCGGCGGGGATCGGCTTGAGCACAGACACGTTCGCCGGCGACGTCTGAGGAAGTTCGCTGGTGATCTCGTAGGTGTAGTACGCGTCCTGCGTCTCGACGACGACCTTGTCGCCCGCCTTCAGCCGGTTGATGTACCGGAAGGGCTCGCCATGGGTGTTGCGGTGGGCGGCGACCGCGAAGTTGCCGGTCTTGTCCCCCGGCATGGCAGTCTTGAGGGAGCCTTCGTCGTAGTGGCCGATCATGCCCTTGTCGAGGACCTTCGCCTTGCTGGTGCCCTGCGCGATCGGGGCGACGACGTCCAGCTTGGGGATGTGCATGATGGCGAAGCCCTGGCCGGGTGCGAACGTGCCGGGCTTGCGGCCGTCCGCCCAGTCCTGCGCGATCTTCTTGGCGGCGCTGCCTGCCTCCTGGTGTGCGCGGACGTTCGTCCACCACAGCTGGTACGTCACGAACAGGAGCATCACCACGCCCAGCGTGATGAAGGCTTCGCCCAGGATCCGGCTGGCGATCACCGCCGCGCTGTCCTTGCGCGCCTTGGCCGCCCTGCGCGCCTCGGCCCGGGTGAGCCGCCGCCCATCCGGATCGGGAGCGGGGGTGGGGCCGGGGGCCGCGCGTCCCTTGCCCTTGGCGGCCCTGCGCCGCTCGGCCCGCCCTCCGGTGGCCGGCGGAACCGTGCCGGCCGGCGCGACGGATATCGGCTCCGGGGCGGGTATCCCGGGCGTCGCGTGCTGGAATTCCGGTGCGACCGGCTCGGCTATCGGCTCTTGTGCCGGATACCAGTCCTGCTGATGGGCCACGGGGCCCGGCTCGTACCACTCCTGAGGCTCCGTCAGCGTCTCGGGAGCAGGCGCCCCCAAAGGCTCAGCCACATGCTCGGCCACATGGCCGGATACGGGCTCCTGTACGGGGGCTGAAGCATCGGGTGGCAGGTTGTCGGCCCGGAACCAGGGCGATCCGTGCCCGCCCGGTGGCAGCGGGTCCGTCAGCGGGTCGTACTCGTGCTCCGGACGCACCGCAGTCACGCCACGGCCTTGCCCACCACCGGCGCGAGCCCCGCCGACCGCTCGACGGCCCCCGCGTCCCCGCATCGGACCAGCCAGTTGGCCAGCATGCGGTGGCCGTGCTCGGTCAGGACCGACTCGGGGTGGAACTGGACGCCCTCGACCGGCAGTTCACGGTGGCGCAGCCCCATGATGATGCCGTCCTCGGTGCGGGCGGTGACTTCGAGCTCGCCCGGCAGGGTCGCCGGCTCGGCGGCCAGCGAGTGGTAGCGGGTCGCCGTGAAAGGAGAGGGGAGCCCCGCAAAAACGCCTGTGCCCTGGTGCAGCACCGGCGACGTCTTGCCGTGCAGCAGCTCGGGAGCCCGGCCCACGACGCCGCCGTACGCGACCATCATCGACTGCATACCGAGACAGACGCCGAAGACGGGGACGCCGGTTGCGGCGCAGTGGCGCACCATGTCGACGCAGACGCCCGCCTGTTCGGGCGCGCCGGGGCCGGGGGAGAGCAGGACGCCGTCGAAGCCGTCCTGGGCATGTTCGAGGGACACCTCGTCGTTGCGGACGACCTCGCACTCGGCGCCGAGCTGGTACAGGTACTGGACCAGGTTGAAGACGAAGCTGTCGTAGTTGTCGACTACGAGAATGCGCGCGCTCACCGGGCTGCCGTCCCCATCCCCTGGTCCACCGTCACGTCGTTGAACGGGAGCAGCGGCTCCGCCCACGGGAAGACGTACTGGAAGAGCACGTAGACGATCAAGAGCACCATCGCGAGCGAGATGACCGCCCGCAGCCACGCGTTGCCCGGCAGATGCCGCCAGATCCAGCCGTACATGCTGTCCCCGCTGTCCCTTCCGACGATCGTTACGGCACCAGACTAAGGGGCCGGGCTGTGGTTGGGGGTCAGCCGTCCAAAGCTGTGGGTTTGCCCTGCGTCACAGGCAGCGTGGAGTCGAGGTGCCCCCAGACGATCAGCCGGTGGCTGCTGCCCCATTCCGGGTCGCAGGTGGTCAGGGTCAGATAGCGGCCCGGTGAGCGGAACGGCGACTTGGCGGGGACGGGGTCGATGACGCCGACGTCGCTGGGCACGGTCCGGTACGGCTTGTCGTCGATGCGGTAGGTGTACCAGGTGGTGTCGTCGCGCAGGACGACCGCGTCGCCGGGCCGCAGTTCGGGGAAGTCCTTGAACGGGTCGCCGTAGGTGCGCCGGTGGCCGGCGACGGAGAAGTTGCCCTGCTGGCCGAGCTGCCCGGTGTTGGCGTAGTGGCCGAGGCCCTTCTGGAGGTCCTTGACAGCGGTGCCTTCGAGGACGGGCTTGTGCCACTCCTTGCCGAGCCGGGGGATGTACATGACGGCGAAGGAGCGGCCTTCGCTGTACGCGGGCGGCGGGGCGGCCTTCTGCGGCGCGGCCGGGCGGGGCGGCCGGGACTGCTCCCACTGCTGCCGCAGGCCGGATATCTGGTCGCTCGCGGCGTTGTCGGCCTTCACGCCCGTCCAGTACAGGAGGTACACGACGAACAGGACGATCAGGGTGCCGACGGTGAGGCACAGTTCGCTGAAGGTCCTCACGACGATCCGCACGGACATCGGAGATGCCCCCTCCCGCGCGCTACTTCACCGGTTTCGCGTAGTGGAGATCCACTGTGCCCGAGTAGGCGGCGAGAGTCATCGTCTTGTGCTCGTCGACTTTCCAGCCGAGCCCGTAGGCCTTCACGTACAGCTGGTAGTTCTGGATCGCCTTGGAGGCGTTCAGCGCCCCGCGCAGCTTCCCGGTGTCCCCGACCGCCGTGATCTTGTACGGAGGCGAGTAGACGCGGCCCTGGAGGATCAGGGTGTTGCCGACACAGCGCACCGCGCTGGTGGCGATCAGGCGCTGGTCCATGACCTGGATGCCCTGGGCGCCGCCCTGCCACAGCGCGTTGACCACGGCCTGCAGGTCCTGCTGGTGGATGACGAGGTCATTGGCCTGCGGGGCGGGGTAGCCGGGGGCGGCGGTGGCGTTGGGCGGGGCGTCGTTGAGCGTGACGGTCAGGCCCTTGCCGGAGACCGGCGCGGTGCCCGAGGCGTCCTTGAGGCCGTTGAGGAGCTGGTCCTGGGCCTTGGTGGAGCCGTCGTCGCGCTGGGCGAGCGCGTCGACGTCGCCGCGCAGGGCCGCGGTGGAGTCGCCGAGCTCCTTGTTCTTGTGGTCGCGCTGCTTGATCAGGTCCGACAGCTTCAGGAGCGACGCGTCGGTACGGATGTTGGTGCCCTTGGCCGTGTTGAAGCTGGTGACGAAGATGAGGCCGGCGAGCGCGAACACGGCGGCGGAGAGCAGCCGTACGGGGCGGGCGCGCAGGCGGCGCCGGGGCTGCTCGGGGACCCGGTCGGGGGAGTCGGCAGAATTGCTCAACGTACCCTTATCTCCTTCGGCGCCACGGAAGCACTACGCTAACGGACGCTTGGGGGAGGCTTCCCCCGCAGTCCCGTCCCCCGGCGCCGCCACAGTTCCCTGCGCGGTCACGCAGCGCATCGACAGGAGAGTTCCTCGTGCCGAAGTCACGTATCCGCAAGAAGGCCGATTTCACGCCGCCGCCCGCGAAGCAGGCGACCGCCATCAAACTGGGCAGCCGCGGCTGGGTGGCCCCGGTGATGCTGGCGTTCTTCCTCATCGGGCTCGCCTGGATCGTCCTCTTCTATGTGACCGAGGGCGACCTGCCGCTCAAGGCGCTCGGCAACTGGAACATCGTCGTCGGCTTCGGCTTCATCGCGGGCGGCTTCGGCGTCTCCACGCAGTGGAAGTAGCGCTGTTCGCATAGGGGCGGAAGCGGCGAAAGCAAGCTCTGCCCCCAGTTATCCACAGCGCTATCCACGGGGAGTGGATAACTCAGACGATCTGTGGATAACTTCCGGAACGTTGACGCCGGTGTGACTGGTTCCGCCGACCACCACACCCCATGCGCCCCTTGCCCCGCCTGGAAAGACCCAGGTCAGGAGCGAGGGGCGCAGGTGTTCCCCACCCGGTGCACAAGTTCGGGCACCCTCTGTGGACAACTCTGGGGAAAGCTCGTACCCGCTGTGGTCAGGTGAGCTGCGCGGTGCGGATCAGCACGATGACGACCGAGACCGCGAGCACCAGCGCACAAGTCCCCCACTGCACCGGGCCGCGCCGCTCCGCCGGGGCGTGGACCATGCCGACGCCGACCAGAACACCGGCCACCAGACCGCCCACATGGGCCTGCCAGGCAATGCCCGACCACGCGAACGTGATGATCAGGTTGACCACGAGCAGCCCGATGACCGGCCGCATGTCGTACTTCATCCGCCGCATCAGCACCGCCATGGCACCGAACAGGCCGAAGATCGCGCCGGACGCGCCGAGCGAGGGCTCGTTGGAAGCGGCGAGCAGATACGTCAGTGCGCCACCCGCCAGGCCCGACACGAAGTAGAGCGCCAGATAGCGGGCCCGGCCGAGCGCCGCCTCCAGAGGGCCGCCCAGCCACCACAGGCTGAGCATGTTGAAGGCGATGTGGGCGATGCCGCCGTGCAGGAACATCGAGGTCAGCAGCCGGTACCACTGGCCCTCGGCGACGCCCTGCACGCCGTCGAAGCCCGGGATGCCGGCCCTGCCGAGCAGGAAGAACGCGTCTTCGAACCGCACGCCGACCGTCTGCTGCACCAAGAACACGGCGACGTTGATCCCGATGAGGATCTTGGTGAGCAGCTGCGGGTCGCCCGCCGCCAGGACCCCGCCCGCCAGCGTGCGCGGCTGATTCGCCGTACGCGCATGGCCGGTGCCGGAGCCGGAGCGCACGCAGTCGGGGCACTGGAAGCCGACGGACGCGCTGATCATGCACTCGGGGCAGATCGGGCGCTCGCAGCGGACACAGCGGATGCCGGTGTGCACCCCGGGGTGCCGGTAGCAGCCGGGCAGGCCGGCCTGCCGCGCCTGATCCTCTTCCTGGTTCATCGGGCTCCCTCGTCCTCGTGCAGCAGCTCCGCCCCGCTCGTCATACGGACGGGCGGGGCGGAAAGGTTCCCTGCGGAGCCGGAGATCAGCCTTCGCGGGACTCCACGACGACCGACTCGATGACCACGTCGTTGACCGGGCGGTCGGTGCGCGGGTTGGTCTGGGTCGCCGCGATGGCGTCCACGACCTTGCGGCCCGCGTCGTTCGAGACCTCGCCGAAGATCGTGTGCTTGCGGGTCAGCCACGCGGTGGGCGACACCGTGATGAAGAACTGCGAGCCGTTGGTGGCCGGGCCGGCGTTGGCCATGGCGAGCAGGTACGGCTTGTCGAAGGCGAGGTCCGGGTGGAACTCGTCGGCGAATTCGTAGCCCGGGCCGCCGGTGCCGTTGCCCAGCGGGTCGCCGCCCTGGATCATGAAACCGCTGATCACGCGGTGGAAGACGGTGCCGTCGTACAGCCGGTCCGTGCTCTTCTGGCCGGTCGCCGGGTTCGTCCACTCGCGCTCGCCCTGGGCAAGCTCCACGAAGTTCTTGACCGTCTTGGGTGCGTGGTTCGGCAGGAGCCGAATCTCGATGTCGCCCTGGTTGGTCTTCAGGGTGGCGTAAAGCTGCTCGGCCACGATCTGCCTTCCTTAGAGGTCTGCACTGACGTCCCACGATCCTCGCACGGACCGCACCGGCGAACGGGAATTCGCCCGGTTACCGACAGATACCCGCTGAACGGTGCCGTACTGCCCGCAACCGTGGCATTGTCGAGCGCAGGCTCCCTCCAGCACTGCGCCCCGCACCCGCGCCCCCCAGGTGCTTCAAACACTCGATGCCCACCCGGATGCCTTGGAGCACATGCCGGGTACCCGCAGGACAGGCATGATTTCGAGATGGGTGGAAAGGCGACATACCGAACCGCCACCAAGGAGGAGGATCACGTGACCCGCATGGAGAGCGTGCGCGCCGCGACCGGAACGGCGAAGGAGAGCGTGCTGCACGCCGCGGAAGTGGTGGCGCCCTACGCCGACTCGGCCAGGCAGCAGGCCGCACAGTATGCCCAGCACTACGCCCAGGAAGCGCGCGTACGTGTCGCGCCGAAGGTGTCGAAGGCCGCGGCGCACGCCCGCAGCCAAGCCCGGCAGCAGTACGACGTCCACCTCGCGCCGCGCGTCCCGTCGAGGGTGGACGAGGTGGCCCACCAGGCGGCGGAGCGCTCGCGCCGGGCCGCCCGGCAGGCCGCCGAATACGCCGCTCCGCGCGTGGAACAGGCGGTCGCCGCCGCCCAGCCGCTGCGCGAAGAGGCCATGGCACGCTCGGCGGCGGCGCTGGCCGCGCTGCGCGGGCAGGTGACGACGCAGGAGATCGAGAAGCTCGCGCGCAAGCACCAGCGCCAGGCCAGGGCTGCCCGCGCCGCCAAGGGCTTCCTGATCCTCGGCATCCTCGCGGGCGGCGCGTTCGCCGCATGGCGCTGGTGGGACAAGCAGGCCAACCCGGACTGGCTGGTCGAGCCCCCGGAGCCGACCGAAGTCGCCGACCGCCCCCCGCTCACCTCCGTGGACGGCAGCACGACCGACGCACTCGACCCCGAGGTCCAGGCCAAACAGGCCGCGGAAGAGGCCGCGGAGCGGGACGAACGGCGCTGAGCGGCGCTGGGCGACACTGATCGGCACGAACGCGGCGGACGCCCGGCAGCCTCACCAGGCTGCCGGGCGTCGGTCTTCCCTGCTCAGGCCCGCTGCTTTCCGGCCCGCACCAGGCACCAGGCGCCGCCGCCGATGAACACGAACGTCACCGAGCGGACCGCCAGGCTCGCCATCAGGCCGAGGTCCTCGGGCAGACCGGCGGCCCTGGCCTGAGTGATCCAGATCAGCACGCCGCCCAGAACGATCAAGGCGGCCCCGCCGACGCCCCAGGCAGCCCGGCCGGCCGCGCTCCGCTCGCTTCCCATCCTCAACTCGCCTTCGCCACGTAGGGGTTCGGCGTCTGCCTCCACGCCACTGCCAGGCTACGTCTCCCCTCGGCGTCCAAGATCGTTCCGGGCGTGAAAAAGGCTCCCTGTCCAGCGTTTCCGCAGGTCAGGGAGCCTCTGAGGGGTGGAGCCTAGGAGATTCGAACTCCTGACATCTGCCTTGCAAAGGCAGCGCTCTACCAACTGAGCTAAGGCCCCGGATGAGGTGTTGCGGGACCAGAGTACCGGGTGGAACCGGGGATCTCGCAAAAGGATTGGGACTCCCGGTGAACGACCACTCTCCGTAAGATGCTCGTCGAGGTTCGCACCCGTGAAGCGGCCTCAATGGGGAAGCGATGGGGAGACGCGCAATGGACACAGCACAGCAGGAAGCGACCGCCAGAGCCAGGGAGCTTCAGCGGAGCTGGTACGGGGAGCCACTGGGGGCACTCTTCCGACGGCTGATAGACGATCTCGGGCTCAATCAGGCCCGGCTCGCCGCTGTTCTGGGGCTCTCGGCGCCCATGCTGTCGCAGCTGATGAGCGGGCAGCGGGCCAAGATCGGCAATCCGGCCGTGGTGCAGCGCGTCCAGGCACTCCAGGACCTGGCGGGGCAGGTCGCCGACGGCAGCGTGAGCGCCGTGGAGGCCACCGACCGGATGGAAGAGATCAAGAAGTCCCAGGGAGGCTCGGTGCTGACCAACACCGGCCAGACGACGTCCAGTTCGGGCGCCCCGACGGTACGTCGCGTGGTGCGCGAGATCCAGTCGCTGCTGCGTTCCGTGGCGGCCGCGGGCGACATCATCGACGCCGCCGACACCCTCGCCCCGGCCCACCCCGAGCTGGCAGAGTTCCTCCGGGTGTACGGCGCGGGGCGCACCGCCGAGGCGGTCTCGCACTACGAGTCGCACCAGAGCTGACAACGGTCGGATCGATCCTGGGGGCATCGGGTGGGCGAGGTCTTCGCCGGTCGGTACGAGCTGGTCGACCCGGTCGGGCGGGGCGGGGCGGGAGCCGTCTGGCGCGCCTGGGACCGGCGCCGGCGCCGCTATGTGGCGGCGAAGGTGCTCCAGCAGAGCGATGCCCACACCCTGCTGCGGTTCGTCCGCGAGCAAGCCCTCAGGATCGACCACCCGCATGTGCTCGCACCGGCCAGCTGGGCCGCCGACGACGACCAGGTCCTGTTCACCATGGACCTGGTCGGCGGCGGCTCGCTGGCCCATCTGATCGGCGACTACGGGCCGTTGCCGCCCCGGTTCGTGTGCACCCTGCTCGACCAGCTCCTCGCCGGCCTGGCCGCGGTCCACGCGGAGGGCGTCGTGCACCGCGACATCAAACCGGCCAACATCCTTCTGGAGGCCACCGGAAGCGGCCGCCCGCATCTGCGGCTGTCCGACTTCGGCATCTCGATGCGCAAGGACGAGCCCCGCCTCACGGAGACCAACTACGTGGTGGGGACGCCGGGTTACTTCGCGCCCGAGCAGATGATGGGCGCCGAGCCCGACTTCCCGGCCGACCTGTTCGCCGTCGGCCTGGTCGCGCTCTACCTCCTGGAGGGCAGCAAGCCGGACGCGCGGGCCCTCGTCGAGTACTTCGCCGCCCACGGCACTCCTGGGGCCCCTCAGGGCATCCCCGAGCCCCTCTGGCAGGTTCTGGCGGGACTGCTCCAGCCGAACCCGCAGAACCGGTTCCGCACGGCCACGGGGGCGCGCAAGGCGCTGGCCTCGGCCGTGGAGCTGCTGCCCGAGCGGGACCCGGACGAGGAACCCGTCGAAGTCTTCGACCAGATCGGCCCCCTGCCCCCCGGCTTCGCCGAAGAGGGCCCCGAAAACCCGTCCCCGGCCCCGGAAACGTCCACCTCCTCCAGGAGGGAGGGCGTACAGCAGCCGGACATGGCCGGGCATATGGAGCAGGGACGGCTCCAACAGACCGGGCAGTCGCAGGAGTTCACCTCCGGCCCCTCGGCATCCGGCCAGGCACCCTCGCTCCCCGCCCCCGGCACCATCCCCCCACCCCCGCAACAGCCCCCCACCCCTCCCACTGCAGCTCCCGCGTACGTCCTTCCTCCGCAGTACGAGCAGACGCCGCCCACGCCCGCGACGACCCCGTACACGGCGCCGTACCCCAATGCGGCCGTGCCGCCCCAAGTTCCCGTCCGGGGAACCTCTTTCGTGGCTTCCGCGCCCCGGCCGCGGCCCGGGCCGCCCGCCAAGGTCGCGGTGCCGGTGCTCCTGGTGGCGCTGGTGTGTTTCGCGGTCGGGTTCTGGGCGCTGACGCAGACCTGAGGGCCCCGCTACCAGGCGCTGGGCGGCCCGAAGCCCTGCGGACCCGGGGCGGCCGCGGCCGCGCGCCTGCGGGCCACCAGCGTCCACACCGCGAGCCCGGCCACCAGCACCGTGCCGGTGCCGATTCCGAGGGCCGCGAGAAGTTTCATCGAGCTGTCACCGGCAGAGGAGCCGCCCGCCCCGAAGTCGGGCGCGTGGCCCGCGTAGGCCGGGCCTGCCGTCGTGTCGCCCCGCACGGTCAGCCGCAGCGTCAGGTCGTACGGCGCGTTCCCGAAGGTCTGCCCGACCTCGGGGCTGAGGGAGACGGCCAGGTAGTAGGAGCCGCTGACCCGCATCGCCGAGGTCTCGTCGGTGGTCGAGTAGCGGTTCTCGTAGGCGACCGGCGCGAGGGGGTCGAGCGCGGCCTCCTTCTGCTTTCCGTCGTACGGCGCCGACGCCCCGGAGACGAAGCCCCGCGCGGGGTTGTAGAGCTGCAGGGAGAGGGCGGTGCCGATGTAGCCGTCCTTGGCGGACGGGAGGCTGCCCAAACCTCCGCCGGCGAAGAGCTGCCGGCCCCAGTCGAGCGGCACCCGGTAGAAGAGGGTCTCGCCCGGCCGGATGGTGTCCTTCCACTGTCCCGGGGACAGCTCGGTCGCGTCGTGGAAGCCGGTGCCGCCGTGGGCTGGGCGCGGGGTTCCCGTCTGCGGGGCCGGTGACGCGGAGGACCAGCCGGAGGGCGCCGTGCTCGGTCCGGCCCCGCTGCGGGTGGGCTCGGTCGTGTAGCGCAGGTCGAGCCCCCAGTCCGAGGGCGTGGAGGCCGCGTCGCTCTGACGCTCCACCACCATGGAGTAGGTGCCGGGTTCCTGACAGGTCGACAGGCTCTTGCGCACGGCTCGGTAGGCGTACGCGGCGATGGGGTGCGGGTACTGCGCCGAGCCGATCGAACGGCGCTGGGAGTCGCAGTCCTCGCCGTTGGCGTCCTGGAGCGACACCTTGATGGAGTCGCCGTAGGCGAGCTTCGCGCCCGCCGGCCCCGGCAGGGCGACCGCCGACGCGTAGGCGTCGTTCTCGCCGTCCAGAACCAGCCGGAAATAGACCTTGCCGCCGGGCTTGATGACCGACCTATAGGCGGTGTCGGCCTTCAGCACCGGCCCGTCGGTGCTGCTCGCGCCCCCGGACACATCCTGTACGCCGTCGGGAAAACGGTACGAAGGCGGTTGCCCGGCCGCGTGCACGGGCCCCGGCGCCGCCAGGAGCGCGCCGAGCGCGGCCACCGCCGCTCCGATCCTCAGTGCCGCCCGCCGGAACCTGCTGTGCCTCGTCCTCACGTCGCCCCGCCCCACCTTTGCCCTCGCAAGTCAACTATTTGCTCACGTGAACTCAACCGTGCCCGGGGCATCCCCCGGGACAGCACGAAGCCCCGGCCACCTCAGTGGCCGGGGCTTCGCAACCGGGTCTTTCGGTCTCACACACCCGAACCTGCGGGCACGGAGTCGGTCGCCTCCGTCCACAGATCCTGCTCGGCGCGATCCGCCTGGATCTGGCGGTACACGAGGAGCCCGCCGATGGCGGCCAGTGCGACCAGGAGAAGCTTCTTCACCGCGCGACCTCGTCTTTCCTTGACGTAGGGGACCTCTGCCGCCCGACTATACACACCGATCGATATCAATCGGTGATGCTCCATCCGTGTGTAGTTCATCGGAACATCCACCGATACGGTGCGTCGTTCCTCGCCTCCCCCATGCCCCCCGCACATCATCGGATACAACGCAATTCGGGCAACCCATCAGCACACGCTGCTCACGGAAGAAGCGAGGAAGTCATGGCAACCAGCAAGCTCACGACCTGGTGGACCGCACTCATCGGGGCGCTCGTCGCCCTCTTCGCCTCCCTCGGGCTGGCCGGCCAGGCCACCGCCGCCGCCCCCGCGGCTTCCGTACCTCAGCACAACGCGACGTACAACCGCAGCGAACCCGACACCCCCGTTGCGCCGGGCGTGCACTGGGCCGTGCCTGCCGCGTCCGCCCTGCCGCCCACCATGAAGCAGCGCATCCGCGCCGAGGCCCACGGCGCCTCGCCCTCCTCGCGCCACCGCGCCGACGACCGCGACTCGGCCGACGACCCGTCCTACGACCCGTCGGTGCCCGGCGGCGACACCGCTGTGGAAGCCCCCGAGAGCCCGTCGGCGCCCGCAGGCGGCACCTCCGCGGAGGGCCCCGACGACTCGGCCGGGGCCGAGGGCCCTTCCCGCTGACCCACCCCGCTCCGCCCGAGCTGCGAGCCCGGCAACTCACCCGAGTTGCCGGGCTCTTCGGTGTCCTGGGAGCCCTGCGCCGTACGGACACCTCACTGTCCAAGACCCCGGTCCCGGGGCCTTCGTCATGCGCCACCCGACACAGCCGGCCCCGGTGCACACCACCCGGTCCCGGCGCACACCACAGTCGTACGGTCCGCAACTCGCCCGCAGTCGGAAACCGCCACGTCCAGCCGGAACCACCACCACGCCCCCTGAGCAGCCACGGTCCCGTCCCCGCAAACGCCGAAGACCCCCAGGCTTCCGCCCGCTGCTCGTCGGTCTCACCGGGCAGACCGAGGAAGAGCTCCCGGAAGCCGTCACCGGCCCCGTAAGCCAACTCCTCGAACTCCGCGACGTACGCGACGAAGACGCCGGCCACCACGATGAGCAGCGCCACCAGGCGGTGCATGGTGGTCATCGGCGGAGAGCACCGGCGTACGAGCTCCAAGTCCCTTCCGGAGGTCACGCGCAGGGTGCCGCCCGGCACGCTCACCACGACCAGGCGTGTGTTGCAGCTGTCGAGGCTCGCGACGGTCCCGATCGCCATGTCGCTGCGATCACGGACGACGTCGCCAACAGCGAGGCGCATCGAAGCCCCCTTTCGGGAGTAGGCAGGAGCCGGTCCGCAGCCAACCCCTAAAGAGATCCTGTCCTCTAGTCCCCTTTAGGAGTTGCCATGACCATGGCCCTCCACACCTCCACTCGTCAAGACCTCTTTAGGAGTCGTATGCTGAGTCGCGTCGGACAACGGATCGGTGAGCACCCATGGCAAAGGCATACGAGCGGATCGCGGACGAGCTCCGCGCGGAGATTCGCGCAGGTCAGCTGAAGCCCGGCGACCGCCTGCCCGCCGAGTCGGCGCTAGTTGAGCGCTTCGGCAAGAGCCACGTGACGATCCGAGAAGCCCTCCGCGTACTGCAGACCGAAGGGCTGATCGACAAGCAGCACGGTCGCGGTTCCTTCGTCCGTCGCCCGCGCACGCTGGTGCAGCGCATAAACAGCCGGCATCAGTGGGAGAAGGACCGCGCGCGCAAGCCAGAGGAGCAACGAGTCCAGACCGGCGCCACCGAGCGGGACACCGGCCTCGGAGTCAACGACCTTGTGTTTCATGCCTCGTACCGCGAGATCAAGGCGCCCAAGGATCTCGCCGAGGCAATGGGAGTGCCCGAGGGCACCGTTCTGCTTGAGCGCACGTATCGCACGAGGTACAGCGCCGAGCGCGCGCCGTTCACCTTGGTCACTTCGTATCTGATCCGCGAGCGGGTCGAGAGCAACCCGGACCTCCTGGACGAGACCAAGGAGCCCTGGCCGGGCGGCACCTGGAACCAGCTCCATACCGTGGGCATCGAGATCGATCGCGTGGAGGAGCGCGTGACCGCTCGACCGCCGACGGCGGAGGAGGCGGAGGAGCTCGACCTCCCGCCCGGCACATCGGTGCTGATCCTCAGGAAGACCTCTTACGACACCGAGGGCCGCGTTGCGGACGTCTCCGACGTCACGCTTCCCGGCGACCGCACGGAAATGCTCTTCACGACTCACTTGGAAAGGTGGTGAGCCGTGAGTCGGCGCATCATCATCGTCACGGCTGTTCACGCCCCGTCGGCGCACTTCCTGGCCGACGCCTACAAGTCGCTCTGTGAGCAGGAGCTCCCCGAAGGGTGGGAGTGGCAGTGGCTCATCCAGGAGGACGGCATGGGCGACGACGTCACCCCTCACGTCCCCAACGACGAGCGGATCTCGTTCCGGCAAGGGCGTCGTGGCGGCCCCGGAGTCGCGCGCACCATCGCCCTCGCCCGCGCTGACGGCGAGTACGTGAAGGTCCTGGACGCCGACGACCAGCTCCCCCCGGGAGCACTCGCCCGTGACCTCGCGGCGCTCGAAGGCGACCCGTCCCTCGGGTGGGCGACGTCCCGCGTGCTCGACCTTCTCCCCGACGGTTCGACGGCCGGCTTCCCCGGCGACCCCGACCACGGACCGATCGAGCGCAAGGCCGTGCTCGACTACTGGGCAACGCACGACTACCGGGCTCCGGTGCACCCGGCAACGCTTTTCATCCGCCGCGATCTGCTGGTTGCACTCGGAGGCTGGATGGCGCTCCCGGCCTCCGAGGACACAGGTCTTCTCCTCGCGCTGAACGCCGTGGCGCGGGGTTGGTTCTCGTCCGAGGTGGGGCTCCTCTACCGCAAGTGGGAGGGGCAGGCCACCGGCCAGGCCGCGCACACCGACTCTACGGAGCGGGACGCGCGCATGGCCATTGTGGAAGCACGGGCGCGCGCACTGGACTACTTCCAGTGGCGCTACCCGATCACCGGGAACTGATCGGGACCTCGTACTCGATCGCGCACCCGGCAGTGGGCACCACGATGTCCGCGGTCTCGACCGCACGGCCTTCGTCGCTGTAATAGGTGCGCGCGATACGAGTGACCAGCGCACCGCGTTGAACGCCGAGGAGGACAGCCTCCTCGGCGTTTGCGTGTCCGGACTCGGGCCGCTCCGTCGCCCGACTGACCGTGATGCCGATCTCGGCCATCCGGCGCACAACACCCTTCCCCGCGAGAGGGCCGCCTTCCGGCATGACGACGAGCGTTCCGCCAGTCAGGCTGTACGGCTCCCAACTCGTCGACAGATGCGAAGGCTTGCCGTCCGCGAGGTACTCGTACGAGGTCCGTACGCAGTAGTCGCCCTCCGGGACGCCGAGGCGAGCGGCGATATCTGCAGGCGCCGGGATCATCGCCTCGCTGCGGGACTCCCACGTGCCCTTGAGGCCGAGCGCGGCCATGTCCGCGCGGAACGGCGATTCCTGCTGCTCCCGCTCCTGCCCTCGGACCATCAGCAGCCGGTTCCGCGGGTGAGCGACGTACGTGCCGGCTCCAGATCGGGCGGCACGCCTCAGTTCGGCGCCCTCCTGGGGGACCACCTCCAGACCGGCAACAGCATCGCCCTCGGCCCCGGCGTCGCCATCGGCCGCCACAGCCAGCTCAACAGCGGCACCACGATTCCCCCGACCCGCGTCATCCCAGCCCACAGCGTCATCAGCAACCCCTTGGGCGCAGACATCCACGTACGGCCCCGCGTGTCTGGAGCACAGAAGATGCGCCACTAATCGAACACGTGCTTGAATTTCGAAATGGCGCAGACACCCTTCCCCCACGACCTGGTCCAGGCTCAGCGCGACTGGTACCGCACCTACGAAGCCCTCGCCCACAGCCCCTTCCGGACGGTGCTCCGGCGCCGCCTACAGCTGCTGTCCTCTCGCATCGCCCGACACCCGTATTGGGGCAACGCGACCGGTCGACTGTCTGCCGCTCATGTCGAGCTCCGCCGCCAGGCCCGCACGGACGAGCAAGGCAGCGAGACGAAGGCTTCGTGAGCACCGCCCTGGCCGACCAAGAGATATCGGTCAGGGCGCCTGATCAGCGGGGCACGCCCACCGCACCAGGAAGTCCGATCCGTGAGCGTGCCCGCTGCTGGGAAAGCCGCCCTCAAGCCTGCGGCGGTCCTGGGAGAGCAGTCAGTTCCTCGGCATCGATGCGCGAGAAAACTAGCTCTGTCTCCCCTTCGATCGGCCCACGCCAGCGGATCGGCGCCACGGGGTGCCGCATCGCTCGCGGGTAGCTCGCCGGCGAGTAGTCGGTGGGCAACCGGTAGGCATGGAACCCGTGCTTCTGCATGGTCTCCATCAACTGCTCTACCGAGTCGCCAAGTTGCGCCATGCGATCCGGGGTCACCTCCACGGCGATCTCCGCATCCGGTCGAAGCTGATCAAGTAGAGGAGCGAGGCCACGGACGACTCCGCCCTCCGCCCCCTCCACATCAATCTTGATCACGCGGGCTCTGGCCACCTCGTCCGACTGCAGGACCTCCGGAAGCGGGAACGCCTCCATGTCGAACGTGGACTCCGCCGGACCGTCGTACGGGACGATCGAGTTCGCGCCCATGTTGCGTGAACTGGCGAGTACGAACGTCAGCGTCTTGCGCTCGTCCGACACAGCGGTGTTGACCGCGCGGATGTTGTCGCACTGATTGAGCGCCGCGTGCTGCAGCACCCTGCGGTGGAAGGCAGGCGATGCCTCGATCGCCACTGCCCGCCCCGTACTGCCCACGAGGCGGGAGCCAAGCACGGCGAACACCCCGATGTTGGCGCCGACGTCCACGAACACGTCGCCGGGGCGCAGCCGACTCTGCAGCCATACGGTCATGTGGGGCTCCCACGCCCCGAAGAGATACAGGAACCGCTGAATCAGATCCGTGGTGTCGACGGCGAACCGGGCGCCGGACCGGTCCTCGACCACCCGTTGCCGTGGGTGATCGCGGAGGTACGAGTTCAGAAACCGCTCAGCCAGCTCTGCCTTGCCAACGGTGCCCGGAGCATGACGAACGTACCTGCGGCCGAGGGTGACCAGAACATCTGCGAGAGGGGTAGCCATGCGCTCGCCTTCCGTGGATCCCGAGTCACCGTAACCCCCGGCACAGACCTCGGACACGGCTCAGGGCATCGAGGCCGAATAAGCTCCGGCCCGCTGTGCGGGAAGTACTCCTGGCTGATCCACCCGGATCAAACCCGCCCTTGGTCGAGAGGGAGATCCAACATTCTGATGGCGTTCCCGCGCAGCAACTTGTACGCCACATCATCAGGCAGTCCTGCCATGTGCTCGGCCGCCACCTGCTTCGTATGCGGCCATGTCGAGTCGACGTGCGGATAGTCCGTCTCAAAGGTCGCGTTGTTCACACCCACGGTCTCGATGGCCTCGATGCCGTGCTTATCGCGGAAGAAGCAGCAGAAGATCTGCCGGTAGTAGTACGAGGACGGCGGTTCCGGGATCAGGTCCTTCACGCCGCCCCAAGCCCGGTGCTCTTCCCATACATCGTCGGCACGTTCCAAGGCATACGGAATCCACCCCATCTGCCCCTCGCTGTAGGCAAGCTTCAGGCGCGGGAACTTCACCAGGACCCCAGAGAAGAGGAAGTCCATCATCGAAGCCATGGCGTTGTTGAAGCTGAGCGCAGCTTGAACCGCCGGAGGGGCATCGGGTGATGCTGCGGGCATCTGCGACGACGAGCCGATGTGCATGTTCACCACGGTCCCCGTCTCCTCGCAGGCCGCGAAGAATGGATCCCAGTAGCCGGAGTGGATCGACGGGAGGCCGAGGTACGTCGGGATCTCGGAGAACGTCACTGCGCGCACGCCACGAGCAGCGTTGCGCTTGATCTCGGCAACGGCGAGGTCGATGTCCCACAGCGGAATGAGGCACAGCGGAATCAGCCGGCCCCCGCTGTCGCCGCACCACTCCTCCACCATCCAGTCGTTGTACGCCCGCACGCAGGCGAGCCCGACCTCCTTGTCCTGGGCCTCGGCGAAGGTCTGCCCGCAGAAGCGGGGGAAGGTCGGGAAGCAGAGCGAGGCCTCGACGTGGTTCAGGTCCATGTCCTCTAGGCGGGCCTTCGGGTCCCAGCAGCCTCGGCGCATCTGCTCGCGCGTGATGCCGTCAAGCGTCATCTCGTCACGGGAGAAGCCGACGGCCGCGATGATGCGCTTGTAGGGGAAGATCGAACCCTCGTACTCCCACCAGTCGGTGATCTGGCCTTCCGGGTCCGTCGTGAACTTGTACTTCCCTCCGATGTACGCCAGCTCGCCGATGCCCGCGGTGAAGGGCTTCGGGCCTCGGTCCCGGTACTTGCTCGGGAGCCACCGGTCAAAGAGGTGCGCGGGTTCGATCACGTGGTCATCCACGCTGATGACCCGGGGGAGTTCCTTGGTGCTGGCTTCGTTGCTGACCACGCGATTGCCCCCTACTGCCTGCCGGTTCACGACTGTTTCTGACGGTCCATCAGATTCAGCGTATGGGCGCGACGGACCCAACGGCAAGCGGCAGCACCGAACTTGGCTCTTGCGGGATCAGGACGCATCCGCTGAACTGACGTGCCGTCAGTTCAGCTGCCTGGAGGGATGACCTGATGCAAACGATGTGGCTCAGCGGGGCCGAATGGCTCGCCGTCCTACGGATCGGTCTCGGCCTCTGGTGGCTGGAAAGCTGGCGCCACAAGGACAAGGAGGACTGGTTCCGGGGCGGTGGCATTGCGTGGGCCGCCAGCATCGCCGAGAAACACCGCTGGCAGCTCGTTCAGTCAGGCTTCGTCCTCGTGGTCAAGCCGCGCCCACGGTTGATGGCGTACATCGTCGCGTACGCGGAACTGGCCCTCGGGCTTGGCCTCATCTTCGGCGTGCTGACACCGATCGCCCTCGTGGGCGGGCTCGTACTCAACCTGATCTATCTCGTGCTCATGATCCACGACGTGGCCGAGCTGGGCCAGAACCTCATGATGGCGCTGATGTCAGGCGTGTTGCTGTTCGGGCTGGGGTGGCAGGCCTGGTCTGTTGATGCACTGCTTGGGCTATTCGTGTAGCCCTGGCGCTCGCTGTTCTCCTCCGGGTCCCCACAGCCTCTGCGGAGCACCTCGTCGGCTGGTGGGGCGCCCGACAGCGCACAACGGCGCGGCGCGTGGAGGGTACGCCCGGAGTACGAGCACCTGCACGCCTGCGCAGGCACCAGTACACCGCAGCCAAACCGCGGCTTCACCCTCGGCTTCTGCGGACAAGCCGTAGGAGGTAGCGGGTGGCCGCTCCGCTGTACGCAACGTAGATCTGCGAGCCAGGTACCCACTGTCGGGTGGACAACCAGGCGGGGACTGATGTGATCGCCCCTCTTCGGCGGCCTCAGAGTTCGAGCGGACCGCTCAAAGAGAGGCTGAAACAGTAGGGGTGTCACACCAGTCACAACGTCACGCGCCCCACAACCAGCGCGCAGCCGACCGTGACGAGTCGTGACACCCCCTGTTTCAGCCAAGCCCCTACCCCATGTCGACCCGCACTCCTAAGATCGTCCAGACCTCTTTAGGAGTGAGCCTCGGGGTAGGGGGATTTCGTGGGCACCGGCGAGCAGCTCGTGACGATCGCCGCGGTGCTGCTGGGTGCGGTGACGACGCATGTCACGAACCACCTCATGGAGCGGAACCGTATGAAGTACCAGCTCACGACGCGCTGGGACGACAAGAAGCTCGATGCCTACGACGGGTACGTCGACAGAGTCCGCTCCTGCATATTCCTCGCGGTCCAGCTCTACGAGACGAAGGAAGGTCTCCGCGAACGCGAGCAGCCTGACGCCGAGATCCTGGCGGAGATGAAAGAGGCCGGCCATTTGCGGGGGCGAGCCTTCGAACGGGTCATGCTGCTCGGCGGGGACGACGTAGTTGAGGCGGCACACGACCTCAACGCCGCAGGGCTCCAAGTCGACTGGCAGGCGACCGGAAAAGCCGCCGGAAGCCTGGAGGACTGGCGAGACCGCAACCGTGCCGTCTTCCGGTCGATCAACTCGTTCCACGAAGCCGCTCGTGCAGACCTCGGCGTCAGCGGCAGCGTGACCGGCGAACAGCATCCGGAGCGCGATCTCCTGCTTCCGCCTCCTCGCTCCGACTCATGACGTGACGCTCGGCCAGATTGCCGCGCGTAACGGATCAGTCGCTGCGCATCCCTGGTCTGTTCATGCCCAACATGCCACCCTGCCCGGCATCGTTCGCTCTCCGACGTGATCCGCAGGCGGAGAGCGTCACCCGCACTGTCGTCCTGGTCGACGAGGAGAAGGCAATGAGCGAGCAGAACCACGACCAAGAAGTGGGCACGCCGACCGAAGGTAGCGAACATCAGGAGACGGCAAACCCTCTCAGGACAAGCCACATGGCTCGCGCTCAGAGCGCTGCCGCCCGTGCTGCCGCCGTCTTCCACCACATCGAAGGCACTGGTGATGACGAGAAGCACCCTGACGGGGCTGCAAAGGCGGAGATCCTCTTCAAGGCCACCCACGCTGCCCGCGTAGCCGCTCAAGCTCTCGCCGTTCTGTCCGAAAGCCAACCCAATCCTGCAGCGGACTCCCGCTGCGCGAGGAACGCCGCTGCGGCGGCCTCTCAGGCCGCCCAGATGGGCCAACTCCACGACGACGGCAGCGAGCTTTCCGCTGCAGCCGCCCGAGCTGCCGTCAAGGCGGCCCAAGTCGCCGGGGCCGCTGCGGTAGCGGGGGCCCTGGGCGAGAACGAGACCCTGAACGCCGAGGCGGACGCGGCCGAGAAAGCTGCCGTTGCAGCCGCCGAGGCCGCCGGCTGGATACGCCCGGGGGAGCAGATTCAGGAGGTCTCAACCGGCACCCGGAGCGCTGACGTGATGGCGATGATGCACTTCTGACGAGTGAGGAGGCGGCCGCGCAGTTGCTCGGGATCTCGCAGCGCACCGTGGAGCGGTGCGTGAAAGGGCCAGCAGAAGAAGCCCCACCTCCTCTGCCCAGGCCGCTGGCGCCACGCAGCTCCAGGACATCGCCGCCGAAGGCATCCAGGAGGCGTCAGAGACGGGTCATGGTTAGAGGCGTTCGCTGACGAGTTGGAGAATGTCGTTGCTGGTCATGCCTGATTTCCGCGCGAGTTGAATGAAGTGTTGGCAGGCTTCGCTGACCAGGGCTTTCGCAGGGGTGTCGGCGGTGACGACTGCCCCTCGTCCGGGGCGGAGTTCGATGAGGTGTTCGTCTTTGAGGATCTGGTAGCCGCGCAGGACGGTGTGCATGTTGACGTCCAGGGCGCGGGCCAGACCTCGGGTCGGGGGAAGGCGATCGCCTTTGTGGAGTTTGCCGTCGGCCATGTCGCGGCGTACGGAGGCGGCGATCTGCTCCGCGAGGCTCAGGGGCGAGGAGTGGTCGAGGGTGACCAGCATGTCAGGGACCTTTGTGTCCGCGGGCCAGCAGTTGGTTGGTGAGCTGGGCTGCCGTGTCGGCGTCGTCGATGGTGATCACGAATTGGTTCCCGTTGGTGAGGGTGAGCCACAGGGCGTCGCCCTCCCGCAGTGAGATGGCGCTGAGCCCCGCGTTCCACCGGTATCCCCATCCCCCGATCTCGGTGGGCCGGGTCCAGCGGGCTGAGGCGTGCTTGATGCGGTCGAGTGGGAATCGGCGCCGCAGGAAGGGAAGGAGAGCTGATCCGGCGGTGACGCCGTCGTGGGACACGGTGACGCGGATGGCGCCGGTGATGAGGAAGGCGACGGAGACGATCAGGAGCCACAGGGCGATGGCCCGGTGCGGCCGGTCGACGGCTGCGATGACGAGAAGGCCGACCGCTGAGACAAGGCCCGTGGCGAGCATCCAGCCGCTGGTGAGGTGGCGGTGCCAGACCGTCACGGTGGTCGAGGTCGGGTCCTGGCTCATGCCTGCCTCCTGGAGATGAACCAGGCGGCTGCGCCCAGGGCGACTCCCACGACGACAGCCACTGGCAGTTGCAGGAGGGGGAGTTGCGCGCTGTGCCCGTCGGAGGTGCTGACGCTCCACATGACGGCGATGAGGAAGTAGGCGGTGGCGGCAGCCAAGCCTACGGAGAAGGCGCAGAGCGCCCTGGTGGTGGTCAGGGCCGACCGGGGGGAGAAGCCGGCAGCGGCGGTGCCGGCGGCTTCGACGAGGAACACCAGCATGTATTGGCCAACTACTGCGCCGGGCGAGCTGTAGCCGTCGGCGGTGCCGCCGAGCGTGAAGTGGGTAGCCACTTTGTCGGGGAACGAGCCCCTGAACAGCAGGAACGCGATGAGGGTGGCTAATGCCCCGCCGGCGAAGGGTGCGGACACTATCGCTATCCGGCGGGCAAGGCTGGTAGGTGCTGTGCGGTTCGCGGACATGAGTACGGCGTTCTTCCTGTGAGTCACGTCACCGAAGTTGTTCGCATCGGAGTAGAGCAACTATAGCGTTCGATGATCCACATACCCCGTGCCGCGACCTCGTATACGGCGCTGCGCCGGTTTGGCTTGTTCACGTGGCGTTACCCCGCAATTACGTTGACCTTCATTCGAACGTTTGTAAGTTTTTACTCGTTCACGATCATTGGTCGCGCTGAGTGACCACTGGTCTCTCGCAAGGCAACAGGGAGCTACCCATGCACAGACGCGCCAGCGTCGCTATCGCCGCCGTCACCGTCCTCGGTCTCGGTGGTGTTGTGGCCCAGCAGGCCGTGGCCACACCCGCAGCACCCCACGCCGCTTCGTCGTTAACCTCGGGTTCCGTCTCGAAGGCCGACGCGACCCGGGACGGGCGTTCGCTCTTCGAGGGCCTGGCCTTCGCTCAGGGCTCCGTCGCGAAGAAGCTCGCAGACTCGGGCAAGTTCGTGGATATCGCTGCCCTCCGGGAGAAGAACAGCACCACCGAGCAGAGGCAGGCCGTCGCCGGAGTGCTCGACAAGATCCAGAAGGAGCGGCCGCAGTTCTTCAGCTCTTTCTCGACCAAGCTGCGCTCCGGGGACCCCCGGCAGGTGGCAAGCGGTGTCGCCGAAGCCGGCGAGGTCTTGAAGTCGCAGTCGACCACGGCGGTCACCAAGGCCAACGACACCGGCGCTGGCGTGGCGCAGTGCGCCACCGTCGTACTCGCCGTCAACGTCCTGGTCGCCGTGAACCTGGGCGGAGCGGTCAACGTCTCGGTCGCCGTCAACATCCAGGCAGCCGGAAACATCGTGAACGCGCTCAACTTCTGGTCCTCCGCGCCCGCCAAGGGCGAAGGATCCCTGACCAAGGATGAGCAGATTGCCCAGCTGACGCAGGTCCTGGCGGCCTAAGCGCTCTCGGGGTGGCGGGCCTTGCGCCAAGGCGCCTGGCGGTCGGCCCGCCACTCCCTTTGGTCCCCCGCTCACTCACGCGGGTTCCCGCGCTTTCCGACAGTCAAGGGCATCCCTTCCCATGCGTCTCACTGACAGAATCCAGCTGCGTTCTCCCGCCCCCGGCCACACGGTTGCGGTGCCCCGGTCCTGGGCCACGGCGACGATCGTCGCCTGGGTCATCGCGTGCCTGTACGTAGCCCAGAGCTTCCTGCCGCACAACGTCATCTCGCTTCCCTGGCAAGACAACACCCGCAAAGCGGCCACGGTCGTGGCCCCCCAGGGCTGGGCCTTCTTCACCAAGTCCGCGAAGGACGCCCAGTACGCCCCCTATCGCGTCAATGACGGCAAGTGGCAGAGCGCCGCGCTCACCCCGCACTCCAGAACCTCGAACGCCTTTGGTCTCGACCGCGCTTCCAGGTCCCAGGGCATCGAGATAGCCCTGCTCCTGCACCAGGACAACGCCAAGTGGACGTCGTGCGAAGAAACTCCCTCACTGACGGACTGCCTGACCCGCGCCGCCGCGCAGGCGATCAAGACGACCAACCCGTCGCCGGCTCCCACCCTGTGCGGACGCGCCGCCGTGGCAGAGATGCGGCCCACCCCCTGGGCCTGGCGAAATCTCTCCCCCGAACGGCACACCCCTGAACGCGTCGTCGTCTGGGATGTGAAGTGCCCGTGAACCACTACCGCTTCCCGGCGCCCTGGACCAACGTCTACGGGCTCGCCCGAACCCTCGTAGCGCTGGGCACCGCTGGAACCCTGGCCGCGTCCAGCGCCGAAACCCTCTTCCGGCCGGTGGCCACCGTCGGCGACTACCCGCTCTGCAACTCCACCACCGCGGCCAGCCTCTTCTGTCTCGCGCCCGACAACTACAGCCACCTGACCTGGCTCAAGTGGGCATGCGTCGCCACCCTGTTGGTGATCGCCTCGGGCTGGCGGCCCCGGTTCACCGCACTACCGCACGCCTACATCAACTACAGCGTCTTCTCCGGCATCGCCATCGTCGACGGCGGCGACCAGATCGCCCTGATCCTCTCCGTTCTCTTCGTGCTCCCGGCCGTCGGAGACAGGCGCCGCTGGCACTGGGAGCAGCCCGAAGAGGAGATACCCCAGACGCCCAGCGCCCGGGCGCTCGCGCTCATCGGCACCAGCGGACTGATCATGCTGCGGCTGCAGATGGTCGTCGTCTACCTCCAGGCGGTGGTTGCCAAGCTGCCCCACACTGAATGGCAGGACGGCACCGCGATGTGGTACTGGGGCAGCAACCTCGACTTCGGCCCCGCCCCATGGCTCGACACCCTCGTCGCGCCGGTCATCAGCAGTGCGCTGGGGGTGGCGATGATGACCTGGCTCCCCCTGGTCATCGAGGCTTCCTTGGCGCTCTCGTTGCTGCTTCCACAGCGACTGCGCTGGTGGACCATGGGAGCCGGCCTCGTCTTCCACCTGTGCATCGCCCTCATGATGGGTCTGTGGAGCTTCGCGCTGGCCATGTCGGGCGGAATCCTCCTGCTGTGCTTGCCACTCGGCTCCACCATTCACGTGCGGCCCACCCTCGCCAGCCCCGGCGGCTCCAGCGGCGACCAGCAGGACCTTGCTGAGCAGAAGACCCTCACCAACCGCTGAGTACGTCGTCGTGCTTCGCGCACAACGCTGCTGCCAGCACCCTGCGATCGCGAAATCCCCCCTCCACCCCAACCGCCCGCCCCTCGTCATCGACGGGGTGCGCGCTGCCGCTTCCACGTCCGAAGCCTCCACCCGACAACCAATTAAGGAACCGCTTGATGTCTGCTCGCACATGGGCCTGGGCAACCGCCACCGCTGGTGCCCTCCTCAGCCTCGCCGCCGCTCCCGCCGGAGCAGCTACCCCCGCCCCGACCACAAACACCGTCAGTTGGGCTGCCAGCTACGGAACAGCACACTCTGACGGTCAGCGCTGGCTGCAAAAGACAGAATCGCCCTTCTCCAGCGACCTCGTGGTCAGCGGCAAGCTGACGAATTCCGGTGAGGGCTGCTACTCCGTGTGGACCCAGTTCACCTTCGACCTCGCCCCCCTTCCCGCCTTCAAGCAGGCACAGCTGTGCGGATCAGGAACCACAGACATCCACCTATCGCAGAGTTACCAGCCGACGACAACAGGCACGGTCTTCATATGCAAGGGAACGGAACGCCCGACAGACTGCGGCGCCCGCGAATACATCACCAGCTGGCCGACCGGGGCCGTGAGCGCGGTCCAGTAGGCCGCACTTTCCGTGCCTTAGCACAACCGCGGTATCCACAGCCTTGATCACTTCGGAACAGCCCCGCGGGCTCCAACTCCACTGCTGATGGCGATCTTAGAACTGGCCGCCAACGCCCCTCATCAGGCAACGTTCGCCCTGTCGACGACAGCGCGGCGGTTACAGGACCTTCGCGGTGCGTCACCGGGTACGGCGGCCGAGGTCTCGTCCCGGCAAACGCAGACGAGGCGGCTCTCTGAGAGAGCCGCCTCGTCTATTTCTACGTCGGCTACGGTCAGCGTCATCTGCGGCCACCCGCTGCATTCCCACCCGTATGCTGCGGCGCCGGTCCCTCCCCTGTTGGGACCGGTGCCGCACCACACGGGCAACGCCGATCCGCGCCAGTGCGGCACGGATCAAGAAGAGGCCGGACTCGTGGTCGACACCACAGCAGTCCGCATCGGACTGTGTCTCCGGATCCTCAGGCCCACACGACGACATCGTCGCCGCCATCTCGTTACTCCGACGTAAGTCGACCGAGAACATGCCACGTCATGATTGGCCTCTCCGAGCACCGAGCCGGTGGCCTCACCGGGTTACGCCCTGTCGCTTCCCTGCTACAGCGAGATCCTGCCAGGTACGGCTTCGGGCGGGGAGGTCCGGACATCGCGCTAGCGGCTTAGCCGCAGGTCAGCCCGATAGGGTGAGTTTTCCGGTCCGGATGCTTGTGCCAGGTGCGGGGGCTAGTGAGAGGTGGAGGAGACCTTGAGTTCAGGCTCAGGGGCACGCACGGCTTTCGCGGAACGTCTCGCGCTGCTGTACCAGGAGGCTGGCGACCCTCCGCTCAAGCGCGTCGCTGAGGGGGTCGTCCGGCTTCAGCGGGTCGACGAACGAGGGCGACCCGTGAGGGTGTCCGCTCAGCGGATCAGCGACTGGCGACGGGCCAAGAACGTGCCTGCCCAGTTCGCCACCCTCGCAGTGGTACTGCACATCCTGATACCCGAAGCACGGCGCTCGCGGCCCGCCCCCGTATCCGCGGGTCTGTACGACCTGGCTCAGTGGCAGCTCCTGTGGGAGCGCGCGGTTGCCGATCCGATCGGCGACCGCCCCGTGCCATCCACGGAAGAGAAGGAACAGCCCCCGGCCGAAGCCCCGGCTGTCCCTGGTGGCGTGTGTCCGTACAGAGGCCTGGCTTCGTACCGTCAGCAAGACGCCCGGTGGTTCTTCGGCCGAGAGCGGAGCACGGATGCCCTCGTCGCTCAGCTCCACGCAGTGGAGAAGACCGGGGGCCTGGTCATGCTCGTGGGCGCCTCAGGAGCAGGAAAATCGTCCCTGCTGAACGCCGGCTTGGTGCCCACACTGCAGGACGGCGCTCCGAGCGGCGAGAACGGTCAGGCGCGGGAGGTGCTCCAGCTCGTACCGGGAGTCGATCCTGTCGGGGAGCTGACCCACCGGATCCCTGAGCTTGCTGCTGTCGTCTCTGCCGCGGGGGGCCCAGCCGCCGAGGCGCCCAGCACGCAGCAATTCGGGCGTGCGGTACGGCAGGCTGTCGCGGCCTGGGTGGAACGCCAGACATCTTCTGCCGCTCCTCCGGTCATCATCGTGGACCAGTTCGAGGAAGCGTTCACCCTCTGCTCCGACGAGGCGAACAAGCGCCAGTTCATCCAGCTCCTCCATGCGGCCTGCACGCCCGCCGACTCGGGTAGCCCCGCCCCCGTGCTTGTCGTCCTCGGCATACGCGCCGACTTCTACGAGCAATGCCTCTCGTATCCGGAACTGGCCGACGCTCTGCAGCACCGGCACATGGTGCTCGGCCCCCTGACCAGCGCGGAGCTGCGTGAAGCGGTGACCGGCCCGGCCAAGGCCGTGGGCATGGAACTCGAACCCGGACTGACCGAGTTGATCGTCCGGGAAGTGAGCACCGACGGCCCCCGTGGGGGACAGAGTGCGGGTGCACTGCCGCTCCTCTCCCACGCCCTGCTCGCCACCTGGCAACGCCGGAAGGGGGGAAGGCTGACGCTGGCCGGCTACCGCGCGGCGGGCGGAATCCAGGGGGCGGTGGCGGCGACTGCCGAGCGCGCCTGGTCCGACCTCGACCCGGCTGCACGCACGGCCGCGAGGCTGCTCCTCCTCAGGCTGGTCAGGCTGGGCGAGGACACCCAGGCCACCCGCAGGCGCGGGACGCGCCGCCAGCTGGCGGAGGAGTCGACGGACTCCAACAAGACGGAGGAATCGCTCGAAGCGCTGGTTCGCGCCCGATTGGTGACGCTCGACGCGGAGACCGTGGAGATCACTCATGAAGCGCTGCTCCACGCCTGGCCTCGCCTGCGTGACTGGATCGACGAGGACCGGGCCGGCAACCTGCTGCGCCAGCGGCTGGAGGAGGACGGCAGGGCCTGGGAGGAATCCCACCGTGACACGTCCCTGCTCTACCGGGGTTCGCGTCTGGAACAGGCCCGTGCCTGGGCAAAGTCTGCCGGCGACACCTTTCTGACCCGGGCCGCGGTGGAGTTTCTGGCTGCTTCGGTCAAGCTGCGCAAGCGCACGGTCTGGATCATGCGCGGTGCTGTTTCGGCTCTGGTCGTCCTGGCGATGCTGGCTGTCGGTGCGGCGGTGGTCGCATGGCAGCAGCGGGACGATGCCGTGTTCGAGCAGGTCGTCGCCGAAGCCGATCGCGTCCAGCACACGGACCCGTCGCTGTCAGCCCAGCTCGCCCTGGTGGCACACAACTTGCGGCCGGACGACGAGGGCGCGAACAACCGGCTCATCTCGATAGTGAACGCGCCGCTGGCCACCCCACTCCTTGGCCATACCGGCGCCGTCTACCTCACCTCGTTCAGCCCGAACGGACGGATCCTGGCCACCGCCAGCTACGACCGGACCGTCCGGTTGTGGGATGTGGCGGACTCTGCTCGCCCCAAGCCGCTGGGCAAGCCTCTCATCGGCCACACGAGCTGGGTGAGCACCGCGGTCTTCAGCCCTGACGGCCAGACCCTCGCCAGCGCTTCGGACGACGGCACGATTCGACTGTGGGACGTACGGGATCCCAGCCAGCCGCAACCGCTCGGCGCACCCGTGACCGGTCATGACGGCACGATCTACCTCCTCGCGTTCAGCCCGGACGGACACACGCTGGCCAGCGCCACTGAAGATCACACCGTTCGCCTGTGGGACGTGGCCGACCCCCGCCAACCCAAGGATCGTGGTGTCCTGGCGGGCCCCACCGCTGCCGTACGCTCCGTGGCGTTCAGCCCCGACGGACGGACGCTGGCAGCGGGTTGCGACAACGGTTCGGTCAGGCTGTGGGACATGGCCGATCCGGGTCATCCGGTGCCGCTCGACACGGTACTGACCGGCCACACGAGCACGGTGCACTCCGTAGCCTTCAGCCCCGACGGCCACACCCTCGCCAGCGGGGGCAAGGACGACACCGTCCGGCTCTGGAATGTGGCCGACCCGCGCCACGCGGTGCCGATCGGTTCGCCGCTCACCGGCCACACCGGTCCCATCTGGTCAGTGGCCTTCAGCCCTGACGGGACCATGCTCGCCGCCGGCAGCGCGGACAGCACGGCGAGCCTGTGGAACGTCAGCGATCCGGCCTACCCATCGCAGGTCGGCGAGCCTCTCGCGGGGAGCAGCGGCGAGATGTACGCCTTGGCCTTCAGCCCCGATGGCCGAACCCTCGCCACGGGAAGTGGCGACAGTAAGGTCCGCCTGTGGTCGATACCGGCGTCGGACATGATCGGCCGAGTCGGAGCGTTCCGCCCGGATGGCCGGGTCCTCGCGACGGCCGCGCGCGACGACAGGGTTCGCCTGTGGAACGTGGATACTCCGGGCCGGCCTGTGCCGCTGAGCAAACCGTTCACGCCCGGGGAGGGTGACGCGCGTTCGCTGGTGTTCTCCCCCGACGGCCGCACGCTCGCGGTGCTGATGGGAAGCCAGTCGGTGCGGCTGTGGAATGTCTCCGATCCGACTCGGCCCATCTCCTACGGGCCGCCCATCGAGTTGCGGACCCGATTCTCGGGAGCCGATTCGCTGGCCTTCAGTCCGGACGGGCGCACGCTGGCAACCGACTACGACGACCGCACCATACAGCTGTGGGACGTCAGCAACCCGTCCCACCATGTTCCGCTCGGCACGCCGCTTACCGGCCACAAGGGCTACGTCAACTCCCTTGTCTTCAGCCCGGACGGCCGAACTCTCGCCAGTGGCAGTGCGGACGACACCATCCGGCTCTGGAACGTCGCCGACCCGCACCACGCGGTACTGCTCGGGTCACCTCTCACGGGGCACCTCGGCCCCGTCAACACGCTCTCCTACAGTCCGGACGGCAAGACGCTGGCCAGCGGCAGCGACGACGACACCGTCCGGCTCTGGAACATCACCCATCCGTCCAAGGCCAACCGGTTGGGCTCCCCGCTCACCGGCCACACCGAAGCGGTCGTGTCACTGACGTTCAGCCAGGACGGCCGCACCCTGGCAAGTGGCGGCAACGACAACACGGTCCGGCTCTGGGACATCGCCCGCCCGTCCACGGCCTCGCCGATCGGCCAATCGATGAGCCCCAACGCCAAGACGGGAAATTTCCTGTCGTTCAGCCCCAAAAACCACATGCTCGGAGTGTCGAGCGGCAGCGACACCGTCCGGCTGTGGAACTTGGACGCCAGCGAGGCCATCAGCCGCATTTGCTCAACCACTCGGGGCGTCCTGACACCGGAGAAGTGGCACGAGAATCTGCCTCGCCTCTCATACGCGCCACCTTGCGACCAGTGACCGAGCAGGCGTGATCCCAGTCACAAATCGTGTTTGTAGACGAGTAGTCAGCTTCCCGCCTCACAAGCAGCGTTGTTAGTGTTACCCACAGCCCGACCGCTGGTGCATCCCCCGTCGCCAGCGGTCGGGCATTTCTATGCCCCTCAGTCGCCGAGTCGGTCGGGCGCAGGAGATCCTCGCCGCACCGTCCGGCACCCCCAGACCCGCGGGGCAGCGATGACGCCCCTCCGAGGCGCACAGGGCCTGCGGCCGGGTGCGTGGGAGAAATCTGGGAGACGATCATCTGGCGCCACCCCAGGCAATGCCGCGCCAGACCAACGCAGACCAACACCCGACACTGGCCCAAAACAAAGAGAGGGCGCCTCCCACCTGGGGAGACGCCCTCTCTACTGGTACTGCTTCTGTGGGGCTAACAGGATTTGAACCTGTGGCCTCATCCTTATCAGGGATGCGCTCTAACCAACTGAGCTATAGCCCCGCCGCGCTTTGCGGGATGTCCCGCGCGCTGACCTCTGAAGATTAGCGCACGGGACGGCCAGTCCCAAAATCGATAGCCGAGCGGCTGTGAACTGCGGCTACTCGTCCTCGGCGAGCGTGAGCTCGATACCGCCCACGAATCCGGCCGAGAGGTTGTAGATGAACGCGCCGAGCGTCGCGAGCGCGGTGGCGAGCACCACGTCGATCACCGCGATGACCGACGTGAAGAGCAGCACCCGCGGCAGCGACAGGAAGGACTGGAGGTCGAAGCCGTTGGACTCGTTCGAGCCCGTGGCCTCGCTGATCGTGCCGCCGACCGTGGAGAACACGCCCATGGCGTCCATGACCATCCACAGCACCGCGGCCGCGATCACCGTGCAGATGCCGAGCGCGATGGACAGCAGGAAGCTGACCTTCATCACCGACCACGGGTCGGCCTTGGACACCCGCAGGCGCGCCTTGCGCGTACGGGGCGCCGTACGTGCCCCGGTGCGCGGCCTGCGCACGCCCTCGGCGCCTCGCTGTGGCGCGGGATACGCCTGCGGCGGGTGATAGGGCTGCTGCTGCCCGCCGATCGGCTTCTCGCGCTCGCCGGGCAGCGCCCCGGCCTCGTACTCCGCCCGGCCCTGAGGGCCCCGGGTGTCCGTCACCGTTACCCCCTGGGAGTCCGCGGCAGGGCCACGGGCACCGTTCGCTCCGGAAGCGGCCGCTCCGGCGCCCGTGGCTCCACTCACGCTTTACTCCTCGTGCTCCCCGGCCGAGGGCTGGGCGCCCTCGGCAGCAGCCTCGGCAGTAGCGCCCTCGGCGTCGTCGGCCCCGTCGACCTCTTCGGCCTCGCTGCCCGCCTCGGCGTTACGGGCGATGCCGACCACGGCATCGCGCTTGCCCAGGTTGATCAGTTGGACGCCCATGGTGTCACGGCCCGTCTCCCTGACCTCGTTGACTCGCGTACGAATCACACCGCCGCCGAGCGTGATGGCGAGGATCTCGTCCGTTTCCTCGACCACCAGCGCGCCGACCAGCGAGCCCCGGTCTTCCACGATCTTGGCGGCCTTGATGCCGAGGCCGCCGCGACCCTGGACGCGGTACTCGTCGACGGGAGTGCGCTTCGCGTACCCGCCATCGGTTGCGGTGAAGACGAACGTACCGGGCCGGACGACATTCATCGAGAGCAGTTCGTCTCCCTCGCGGAAACTCATCCCCTTGACGCCGGACGTCGCGCGGCCCATCGGGCGCAGCGCGTCGTCCGTCGCCGTGAAGCGGATGGACTGCGCCTTCTTGCTGACGAGCAGCAGATCGTCCTCGGCCGACACGAGCTCCGCGCCGATCAGTTCGTCGTCGCCGCCGTCCGCGGTCTCCCGCAGATTGATGGCGATGACACCACCCGAACGGGGCGAGTCGTAATCCTTCAACGGCGTTTTCTTCACCAGGCCGGCCTTGGTGGCCAGGATCAGATAGGGCGCCGCGTCGTAGTCGCGGATCGCGAGGATCTGGGCGATCTTCTCGTCCGGCTGGAACGCCAGCAGGTTGGCGACGTGCTGGCCGCGCGCGTCACGTCCGGCGTCCGGCAGTTCGTACGCCTTGGCGCGGTAGACGCGGCCCTTGTTGGTGAAGAACAGCAGCCAGTGGTGCGTGGTGGACACGAAGAAGTGGTCGACGATGTCGTCCTGCTTCAGCTTGGTGCCGCGTACGCCCTTGCCGCCGCGCTTCTGCGAGCGGTAGTCCTCGGTCTTGGTGCGCTTGACGTAGCCGCCGTTGGTGATGGTGACGACGATGTCCTCTTCGGCGATCAGGTCCTCGATGGACATGTCGCCGTCGAACGGCACGAGGGCCGAGCGCCGGTCGTCACCGAACTTGTCGACGATCGCGGCCAGTTCCTCGCTGACGATCGCCCGCTGCTTCTCGGGCGAGGCGAGGATCGCGTTGTACTCGTTGATCTTCGCCTGGAGCTCGTCGTGCTCGGCGACGATCTTCTGACGCTCCAGGGCGGCGAGGCGGCGCAGCTGCATCTCAAGGATGGCGTTGGCCTGGATCTCGTCGATGGAGAGCAGGCCCATCAGGCCCTCGCGCGCGACGTCGACGGTGTCGCTGCGCCGGATCAGCGCGATGACCTCGTCGATGGCGTCGAGCGCCTTGAGCAGGCCGCGCAGGATGTGGGCCCGCTCCTCGGCCTTGCGCAGCCGGAACTTCGTACGCCGGACGATGACCTCGATCTGGTGCGTCACCCAGTGGCGGATGAACGCGTCGATCGAGAGCGTGCGCGGCACGCCGTCGACCAGCGCCAGCATGTTGGCGCCGAAGTTGGTCTGCAGGTCGGTGTGCTTGTACAGGTTGTTCAGGACGACCTTGGCGACCGCGTCCCGCTTCAACACGATCACCAGGCGCTGGCCGGTGCGCGAGGAGGTCTCGTCGCGGACGTCCGCGATGCCGCCGACCTTGCCGTCCTTGACCAGGTCGGCGATCTTCTGCGCGAGGTTGTCCGGGTTGACCTGGTAGGGCAGCTCCGTGACCACCAGGCACTGGCGGTTCTGGATCTCCTCGACCGCGACGACCGCCCGCATCGTGATGGAGCCGCGCCCGGTGCGGTACGCCTCCTCGATGCCCTTGCGGCCCACGACCAGCGCGCCGGTCGGGAAGTCGGGGCCCTTGATGCGCTCGATCAGCGCGTCCAGAAGCTCCTCGTGGGAGGCCTCCGGGTTCGCCAGGTACCACTGGGCGCCCTCGGCGACCTCGCGCAGGTTGTGCGGCGGGATGTTGGTGGCCATGCCCACCGCGATGCCGGCCGAGCCGTTGACCAGGAGGTTCGGGAAGCGCGCCGGCAGGACCGTCGGCTCCTGGTTGCGGCCGTCGTAGTTGTCCTGGAAGTCGACGGTCTCCTCGTCGATGTCCCGGACCATCTCCATGGCCAGCGGCATGAGCTTGCACTCGGTGTACCGCATGGCGGCGGCCGGGTCGTTGCCGGGGGAGCCGAAGTTGCCGTTGGAGTCCACCAGCGGCATGCGCATCGACCAGTGCTGGGCGAGGCGCACGAGGGCGTCGTAGATCGAGGTGTCGCCGTGCGGGTGGTACGTACCCATGACGTCACCGACGACGCGGGCGCACTTGTAGAAGCCCTTCTCGGGCCGGTACCCGCCGTCGTACATGGCGTACAGGACGCGGCGGTGGACGGGCTTCAGACCGTCCCGTACGTCCGGCAGCGCACGCGAGACGATGACGGACATCGCGTAGTCGAGGTAGGAGCGCTGCATCTCCGTCTCGAGCCCGACGGGCTCGATGCGCAGAACAGGGCCTTCCTCGGTGGCTTCAGTGGGCGTAGGAGTGTTCTCGTCGGCCATTGCTGGTTCTCAAGTCCTTTCGAAGCGGTCAGCGACAGACCGAGTCAGATGTCGAGGAAGCGGACGTCCCGCGCGTTGCGCTGGATGAACGAGCGGCGTGCCTCGACGTCCTCGCCCATCAGCACCGAGAACAGGTCGTCGGCCTGGGCCGCGTCGTCCAGGGTTACCTGGCCGAGCACCCGGTGCTCGGTGTCCATGGTGGTGACGCGCAGCTCCTCGGCGTTCATCTCGCCCAGACCCTTGAAGCGCTGGATCGAGTCCTCGCGGATCCGCTTGCCGTTCTGCTTGCCGAGCTCGGTGAGCGCGTCGCGCTCGCGGTCCGAGTACGCGTACTCGAAGTCGTCCCGGCCCCACTTGATCTTGTAGAGCGGCGGGCGCGACAGGTAGACGTGCCCGGCCTCGACCAGCGGCCGCATGAAGCGGAACAGGAAGGTCAGCAGCAGGGTGTTGATGTGCTGGCCGTCGACGTCGGCGTCCGCCATCAGGATGATCTTGTGATAGCGGAGCTTCTCGATGTCGAAGTCCTCGTGGACCCCGGTACCGAACGCCGAGATCAGCGCCTGGACCTCGGTGTTCTGCAGAATCTTGTCGATCCGCGCCTTCTCGACGTTCAGGATCTTGCCTCGGATGGGCAGGATCGCCTGGTACATCGGGTTGCGGCCGGACTTCGCCGAACCACCGGCGGAGTCACCCTCGACGATGAAGATCTCGCACTTGGTGGGGTCGTTGGACTGGCAGTCCGAGAGCTTGCCGGGCAGCGACGCCGATTCGAGGAGCCCCTTGCGGCGGGTCAGGTCACGCGCCTTGCGGGCGGCGACGCGGGCCGTCTGCGCCTGGATGGACTTGCGGATGATGTCCGCGGCCTCGTTGGGATTGCGGTCGAACCAGTCGGTGAGGTGCTCGTGCACCACCTTCTGGACGAACGTCTTCGCCTCGGTGTTGCCCAGCTTGGTCTTGGTCTGGCCCTCGAACTGCGGCTCGCCCAGCTTGACGGAGATGATCGCCGTCAGACCCTCGCGGATATCCTCGCCCGAGAGGTTGTCGTCCTTCTCGCGCAGCAGCTTCTTGTCACGGGCGTACCGGTTGACCAGGCCCGTGAGCGCGGCGCGGAATCCCTCCTCATGCGTACCCCCCTCATGCGTGTGGATGGTGTTCGCAAAGGAGTAAACGCCCTCGCTGTACTGAGAGTTCCACTGCATCGCGATCTCGGCCGAGAGAAGTCGCTCCTTGTCCTCGGCCTCGATGTCGATCACGGTCGGGTGGATCAGCTCGCCCTTGCGCGAGTTGAGGTACGTCACGAAGTCGACGATGCCGCCCTCGTAGAAGTACGTCACCGAGAGGGGCTGCTGCTCCTCGGCCTCCTCCGCGGAGTCCGCGCCCGAGACCGCCTTCGCCGACTCGCGTTCGTCGGTCAGCTTGATCGTCAGGCCCTTGTTGAGGAAGGCCATCTCCTGGAAACGCCGGGCGAGCGTCTCGAAGGAGTACTCGGTGGTCTCGAAGATGTCGCCGTCGGCCCAGAAGGTGACCGAGGTGCCGGTCTCCTCGGTGGCTTCGTTGCGCAGGAGGGGCGCCGTCGCGACACCGAGCTTGTAGTCCTGGGTCCAGCGGTAGCCGTCGGTCTTGACCTCGACCGCGACCTTCGTGGACAGCGCGTTCACGACGGACACACCGACGCCGTGCAGACCGCCGGAGACGGCGTAACCGCCGCCGCCGAACTTGCCGCCCGCGTGCAGGACGGTGAGGACGACCTCGACGGCGGGCTTCCCCTCGGAGGGGATGATGCCCACGGGGATGCCTCGCCCGTTGTCGACCACGCGCACGCCGCCGTCCGGCAGGATCGTGACGTCGATCGTGTCCGCATGACCGGCGAGGGCCTCGTCGACGGAGTTGTCGACGACCTCCTGCACCAGGTGGTGCAGACCCCGCTCACCGGTCGAGCCGATGTACATGCCGGGTCGCTTGCGGACCGCGTCCAGACCTTCGAGGACGGTGATCGCGCTGGCGTCGTACGAGGCGGTGACCTCGCCGTTCTCGCCGACGACAGTGGACGGGGAGTTCTCGTTGGGGTTGCCGGAATCGGCCACGAAGCGCCCTTTCTGGCACAGCACAAGCCTTCCCCTGTACAGGCAGGAGCGGCTGCGTCGTTCAGCGATGGTCAGCGTCGGGCGTTGCCGAGGGGGCAAGCGTCCGATCGCGTCTTTCGGTGGGTCCCGCGAGGACGGCGGGATTATTGACCAGTCTACCGGTAGCGCCGACATGAATGGGGGTTTGCCGGTACCTGAGTCCGCATGTGCCGCCCTGAGCGGGCGCCGACCGACTCCCCATATTCGGGGAGGGGCCCCAAGAGCCTCACACGGGCTTTCAGCGCTTCGGCCTGTCAACCTCCGACTACCGTGAGGGACGCCTCATGTTCCCCACCGGTTTCCAGAGCCCTCTCGGACCCCGTTTCTGCACGTCACAGGGGGTGCCAGGGAGGAGCGTGGGAGACCTCCGGAAAGCGCGAACGCCCGCCTCCTACAGAGGCGGGCGCGATGCCCTCCTTCAAAGAGGCGGGCACGGGCCTTGAATGAGGTGGGCGCCAAGAGGCCCGGCCGCCCGGCCCGGCCGGGGGCACGCCGGGGCGGCTCACCCGTAGGTGTCGCCGGGCCCGGTGCTCCCGGGCGCGCGCAGCTTGCCGTAGCGCTGCGGCGGCCCGCTGGGGCCGTAGACCTTGATCAGCCGGACCGTGCCGTGGCCCAGGTCGGCGTTGATGCGCGCCACCAGCTGGGGCGCGAGCAGCCGCAGCTGGGTCGCCCAGGACGTCGAGTCGCACCGCACGACGAGGATCCCCTCCTCGGCGTCGTGCGGGCCGGGCTCCGTGTGCTTGGCGAGTTCCTCGCCGACGATCTCCGGCCAGCGGCCAAGCACTCCGGCCACCGCGGTCGGCGTCTCCCAGGCTTTCTCCCTGATCAGCCCGTTGATCGCGGAGCCGAGCGGCAGCGGATCGCGCCCGTCCGCGCGGGCGCCCGAGCGCAGTCCGCCCCGCCGAGCCTGCTTCCTGTCCTGCGCGGCCTGGCCCCGCGCCCTGGCCTGCTCCTTTGCCGCGCGCAGCGCGACCCGCGCCAGGTCGATGCCGGAGGCTTCGGGCACCTTCGGCTGCTCGGCCGGTCCGGATTCCTCGCTCATACCCGCGTCACCTCGCCCGCCGCCACCTCGTACCGGACGCCCGCGAGGATCCCCGGAACGTCGTCGTCCACCGCCGCTGTCACCAGGACCTGCTCGCCCGGGGCCACCAGCTCCGCGAGCCGCTCACGGCGCCTGGCGTCCAGCTCCGCGAACACGTCGTCGAGCACGAGCACCGGCTCGTTGCCCTCGGCCCGCAGCAGGTCGTACGAGGCGAGCCGCAGTGCAAGGGCGTACGACCAGGACTCGCCGTGGCTCGCGTACCCCTTGGCCGGCAGCTCGCCCAGGCGCAGCACCAGGTCGTCGCGGTGCGGCCCCGCCAGCGTCACACCCCGCTCGATCTCCTGCTTGCGTACGTCCGCGAAGGCCGCGATGAGCTGGCCGTACAGCTCCTCGCGGGTGTGCCCGGGGCCGGGCGCCGACGGCTTGTACTCCAGCGTCAACGGGCCGCCGCCCGGGGCGAGTTGCTCGTACGCCTTGTCCGCGAGGGGCTGGAGCGCGGCGATCAGGTCGAGGCGCTGGGCGAGGAGCTCGGCGCCGGCCTGAGCCAGGTGCTGGTCCCACACGTCGAGGGTCGACAGGTCCATGCCACGGCCGCCGTGCCGACGCGCCATCGCGGCGGACTTCAGGAGGGTGTTGCGCTGCTTGAGGACGCGGTCGTAGTCGGACCGTACGGCCGCCATGCGCGGCGAGCGCGCGGTGATCAGCTCATCCAGGAACCGGCGCCGCTCCCCGGGATCGCCCTTGACCAGCGCCAGATCCTCCGGCGCGAACAGCACGGTGCGTACGATCCCCAGCATATCGCGCGGCCTGACCTGCGAGGACCTGTTGATACGGGCCCGGTTGGCGCGGCCCGGGTTCAGTTCGAGCTCGATCAACTGGGAGCGCTCGCCCTGGGTGACGGCCGCGCGGATCACTGCGCGCTCGGCGCCCATGCGCACCAGTGGCGCGTCCGAGGACACACGGTGGCTGCCGAGCGAGGCGAGATAGCCCACGGCCTCGACGAGGTTGGTCTTGCCCTGCCCGTTCGCCCCCACGAAAGCGGTGACGCCCGGATCGAGCGGAACCTCGACCCGGGCGTACGAGCGGAAGTCGGCCAGCGAGAGATGCGTGACGTGCATGGTGTCGCCGACCTCCCCCGGCTTACCTACTGCTCTGTACAGCTACTTGGACTCGACCGCGTGGCCGCCGAACTGGTTGCGCAGCGCGGCGATCATCTTCATCTGCGGCGAGTCGTCCTGCCGGGACGCGAAGCGCGCGAACAGCGAAGCGGTGATCGCGGGCAGCGGCACGGCGTTGTCGATGGCGGCCTCCACGGTCCACCGGCCCTCGCCGGAGTCCTGCGCGAAGCCCTTGAGCTTGTCGAGGTGCTCGTCGTCGTCCAGCGCGTTGACGGCCAGGTCCAGCAGCCAGGAACGGATGACCGTGCCCTCCTGCCAGCTGCGGAAAACCTCGCGGACGTCGGTGACCGAGTTGACCTTCTCCAGGAGCTCCCAGCCCTCGGCGTAGGCCTGCATCATGGCGTACTCGATGCCGTTGTGGACCATCTTCGAGAAGTGGCCGGCGCCGACCTTGCCCGCGTGCACCGCGCCGAAGTCGCCCTCGGGCTTCAGCGCGTCGAAGATCGGCTGGACCTTCGCGATGTTCTCGGCGTCGCCGCCGTACATCAGCGCGTAGCCGTTCTCAAGGCCCCAGACGCCGCCGGAGACGCCGCAGTCGACGAAGCCGATGCCCTTGATGCCCAGCTCGACGGCGTGCTTCTCGTCGTCCGTCCAGCGGGAGTTGCCGCCGTCCACGACGATGTCGCCGGGCGACAGGAGCTCGGCGAGCTCGTCGATGGTGGACTGCGTCGCGGCGCCCGCCGGGACCATCACCCATACGACCCGCGGGCCCTTGAGACTGTCCACAAGCTCCTTGAGGCTGTGGACATCGGCGACGTCCGGGTTGCGGTCGTAACCGATGACGGTGTGGCCTGCGCGGCGGATGCGCTCGCGCATGTTGCCGCCCATCTTGCCGAGGCCGACGAGACCGAGCTCCATCACATGATCCTTTGACGTTGTGGCGTTTTCGTACCCGCGTCCGAGCCTACGCCGGGGCCTTGGTACACACCTGCGGGGTCAGCCGCTCAGACGTACGCCCCGGGAGGCCCGGGGCGTAGGTCTTCAAGCCACTCAGCCGGAAAGGCGCACCGGCATGATCAGGTACTTGTACGCGTCGTCCGCCTCGGCGTCCAGGGCGGGCTTGCCGCTGAGCAGCGCCGGCTTGGTCGAGGTGGTGAACGCGAGCTGGGCGACCGGCGAGTCGATGGCGCTCAGGCCGTCGAGCAGGAAGGTCGGGTTGAAGGCGATCGAGATGTCGTCGCCCTCCAGGTTGGCGTCGACCCTTTCCACAGCCTGTGCGTCGTCGCTGGAACCGGCCTCCAGGATGAGGACGCCCTGCTCGAAGCTCAGCCGCACCGGGGTGTTGCGCTCGGCCACCAGGGACACGCGCTTGACGGCCTCGACGAACGGAGCGGTCTCGATCACCGCGACCGAGTTGAACTCGGTGGGGAAAAGAGTCCGGTACTTCGGCAGGTCGCCCTCGAGAAGGCGTGTGGTCGTGCGACGGCCGGCGCCCTCGAAGCCGATCAGGCCCTCACCGGCACCGGAGCCCGACAGCGCCAGGGTGACCGTGTCGCCGCTCGTGAGCGCCTTGGCGGTGTCCAGGAGCGTCTTGGCGGGCACCAGGGCGACCGCGGAGGCCTCCGGGTTCTCCGGCTTCCACAGGAACTCGCGGACCGCGAAGCGGTAGCGGTCGGTGGAGGCCAGGGTGACCGTGTCGCCCTCGATCTCGATGCGCACACCGGTCAGGACGGGCAGCGTGTCGTCACGGCCGGCCGCGATGGCGACCTGGGCGGCGGCGGAGGCGAAGACCTCACCGGGAACGGTGCCCGTGGCGGTCGGCATCTGCGGCAGCGCCGGGTACTCCTCCACAGGAAGGGTGTGGAGTGTGAATCGCGAGGAGCCGCAGACCACGGTCGCCCGTACACCGTCTGTGGAAATCTCCACCGGGCGGTTGGGCAGGGCGCGGCAGATGTCGGCAAGAAGGCGGCCGGAGACGAGCACCGTGCCGTCCTCGTCGACCTCTGCGTCCACCGAGACCCGCGCCGAGACCTCGTAGTCGAAGCTGGAGAAGCTGAGTGCGCCGTCCTCCGCCTTCAGAAGAAGGCCCGCGAGTACGGGCGCGGGCGGACGGGCCGGGAGGCTGCGGGCCACCCAGGCCACCGCCTCCGCGAGTACATCGCGCTCCACCCGGATCTTCACCGGAACCGCCTCCTGCTGTTGCTGGCTCGCCCTGCTGGCTTTCGTCGTCGGCTGTATCGCCGGGGACCAGTCTGACGTACGCCGCTGACAGTCGGTGCGAGTCGGGGTCAAGTCGCGTCGAGCGGCGCCAGGAGCTCCGGCGGCCAGTTGTGCACAGGCCCCACTTCGAAACGGATTCCGAGCTAACTCTATGTGGGAGTAGTAGTAGGGGCTGTGGAAACCGTGGATAACCCCGTTTGCGCAGGTCACGCCCACTTTTTTGTCCACTGCCCCTGTGGGTGGAGCCAGTGGACAACTCATGGTTTCTGTGGACGCCCGAAAGTTCTGCACATCCAATGCACAGGACAGGGGTACTTCTCCCCAACGCTGTCCCCAGCTTTACCCAGGTTCCCCACAGGCCAACCCGTCCCCTTCGTGTGACGGCTTTCACTCGGTCCGGTGATCCCGGGTGTTTCGTTGCCGAACAGTGGACAGGGGTGTGGAGAAGCTGGGGACAACGGATCAAGACCTGTGGGTCGCCGGTGGACAACTGAACCCACAGGCTGTGGACAGAGGATTCGTCCACAAGCTGTGGAGCAGGGATGCCCACAAATCCACAGGCTGTTGACCTGGGGTGATGGAGTATCAGGCGCCGCGCCTGTGGAAGCAATCTGGACAACTTCACAGTCCCCAGGGTGTGGACGGAGGGAAGCCCCCAGATCTGTGGAGAACCGCCTCTGACCAGCCGGTATTCGAACGCCAGGAGCTCCGGCGGACTCGTACACACGCTTCCTTCGGCGTCGTACGCACGTATCGAGGGGCCTTGCGGAGGGGTTTCGGAGGCCCCTCAGACGTCCGGGCGGGCCCGGACCGGGGTCCGATCGGGGGCCGGGAACGCCGAAGGGCGCCCGGGGAATGGATCCCTGGGCGCCCTTCGGGGTGTCCGTACCGGCTTCGTCAGCCGTTCTTGATGCGGTTGGTGAGCTCGGTGACCTGGTTGTAGATGGAGCGGCGCTCGGCCATCAGCGCGCGGATCTTGCGGTCGGCGTGCATCACCGTTGTATGGTCGCGGCCGCCGAACTGGGCCCCGATCTTGGGCAGGGAGAGGTCGGTGAGCTCGCGGCACAGGTACATGGCGATCTGGCGGGCCGTCACCAGGACGCGGCTGCGCGAGGATCCGCAGAGGTCCTCGACCGTCAGGCCGAAGTAGTCGGCGGTCGCCGCCATGATGGCGCTCGCGGTGATCTCGGGCGCCGAGTCCTCGCCGCCGGGGATCAGGTCCTTGAGCACGATCTCGGTGAGCCCCAGGTCCACCGGCTGCCGGTTCAGCGAGGCGAACGCCGTCACCCGGATCAGCGCGCCCTCCAGCTCGCGGATGTTCCGCGAGATGCGGGACGCGATGAACTCGAGCACCTCCGGCGGGGCGTTGAGCTGCTCCTGCACCGCCTTCTTACGGAGGATCGCGATACGCGTCTCCAGCTCGGGCGGCTGCACATCGGTGGTGAGGCCCCACTCGAAACGGTTCCGCAGCCGGTCCTCCAGGGTCATCAGCTGCTTGGGCGGCCGGTCCGAGGACAGCACGATCTGCTTGTTGGCGTTGTGGAGCGTGTTGAAGGTGTGGAAGAACTCCTCCTGCGTCGACTCCTTGCTCGCCAGGAACTGGATGTCGTCGACCAGCAGGATGTCGACATCGCGGTAGCGCTTGCGGAAGGTGTCGCCCTTGCCGTCGCGGATCGAGTTGATGAACTCGTTGGTGAACTCCTCGGAGCTCACGTACCGCACCCGCGTGCCGGGGTACAGGCTGCGGGCGTAGTGCCCGATCGCGTGCAGCAGATGGGTCTTGCCGAGGCCCGACTCCCCATAGATGAAGAGGGGGTTGTACGCCTTCGCCGGCGCCTCGGCGACCGCGACGGCCGCGGCGTGCGCGAACCGGTTCGACGAGCCGATGACGAAGGTGTCGAAGAGGTACTTCGGGTTGAGCCGCGCGTGCGGCTCGCCCGGGCCGCCCTGCGCGGGCGAGCCGCCGGACGGGGACGGCGCGAGGTGGCCGGAGCCGCCGCGCTGCGGGGGCTGCGCGTCCGGCAGCTCGCGCCGCTCGGACCGCTGCTCGTGGCGCTGCTGCTCGAACGGCTGCGCCTTGGGCTGGTCATAGGAGGGGCGGCCCTGCTCGTACTGCCCGCGGTCCTGGTCGTACTGGCCGCGCTCGGGCAGCTGCTGCGAGCGGTAGTCGTGCTGGGGCTGATGCGGGCGGGCGCCGCCGTAGGGCTCGCGCCACTGCTCGCCCGAGGAGTCGCGGTCCTGGAAACCGCCGAGGCGGGGCTGCTGCCAGAGGTCCTCCTGGGCGCGCGGCCAGGAGCCCGGCTCGGAGCGCTGCTGGTACTCGCCGGGGTAGGCGGGGCGCGCGGTGGGCAGGCCGTCGTCGGCGGGCCGGGCGTAGGGGTCGTCCTGGTAGCGCGGCTGCTGCTGTTGCTGGGAGGGCTGCTGCGGGGCGGGCGGCGTGGGCTCGCCCACCGAGTCGTCGACGGTGATCGCGATCCGGATGGTGCGGCCGCACTCCCGGCTCAGCGTTTCACTGATCAGCGGGGCGAGCCGGCCCTCCAGGACGCGCTTGCCCCACTCGTTGGGCACGGCGAGCAGCGCGGTGTCGGCCACCAGCGCGAGCGGCTGGCAGCGCTCGATCCACTGCTTGTCCTTGGGCTCGATGCCCTGCTGCCCCTCCCCGAGGAGATGCTCCAGCACTCGTGGCCACACTGCGGCAAGATCGGCAGGTACGTCAGCCACAGGGCACGCTCTCTCGCAGGTCCCACGAATGTGTGGTTCTCGGGACGGTATGGGTTGGCATAGACAGACAGGCAAGGACAGATGGGGAAAAGATTCGGAGTTCAGCCACGGTAGTCGGGCCCACTGACGTGGTTCAAGTTGTTGTCCACAGCCTGTGCATACCGGGACCCGGTCGGACGCCGGTTTGACCGGATGGCGTAGCCGCGCGTACCGTAACCAGGTCGAGTTGTCGATGGCTGCTGCCGCCTGCCTCCGATGGGCAAAGATCACGATCTGTGATCGTGAAGCGGTGCACACGGGCGTATACGCGAGCTACTCGTGGGCGCACGGTGACAGCCAGGCGATGTCCCGCCGCCAACGAATCATTTCTGGAGCCCCCGAGTGAGCAAGCGCACCTTCCAGCCGAACAACCGTCGCCGCGCCAAGACCCACGGCTTCCGCCTGCGGATGCGTACCCGCGCCGGCCGCGCGATTCTCGCGAACCGCCGTGGCAAGGGTCGCGCCAGCCTGTCCGCGTAATCAGCTAACAGGTCATGACGTGCTGCCTACCGAGAATCGGCTGAGGCGGCGCGAGGACTTCGCGACCGCGGTACGCCGAGGACGCCGGGCCGGCCGCCCGCTCCTCGTCGTCCATCTACGCAGCGGTACAACGGACCCGCACGCGCCTGGGGAGAGCGCTCCCCCGACGCGTGCGGGTTTCGTTGTCAGCAAGGCCGTCGGCGTGGCTGTCGTCCGCAATCTGGTGAAGCGCAGGCTTCGCCATCTGATGCGCGAACGGCTGCCCCAGTTGCCCGCCGGTAGCCTGGTGGTCGTACGGGCATTGCCCGGTGCGGGTGATGCAGACCATGCACAGCTGGCCCGAGACCTGGACGCCGCCCTCGCGCGGCTGCTGGGAGGGGGCGCGCGATGAAGTACCCGCTGCTGGCCCTGATCAAGCTGTACCAGTGGACGATCAGCCCACTTCTGGGGCCCGTCTGCAGGTACTACCCGTCGTGTTCCCACTATGGATATACGGCGATCGACCGGCACGGTGCCGTCAAAGGCACGGCCCTGACCGCCTGGCGCATTCTGCGGTGCAATCCGTGGTCGCCGGGCGGTGTGGACTACGTACCGGAGCGCAAGCGGCCTCGATGGCACGAGGCGCTGCGCGCTGCCTGGCGCGGCGACAAGGGCGGGCAGTCCGCCGCTGAGACCGAGACAAGCCCGGCCGCAGAGACCCCGCCCAATGCTCAAGGAGCCTGATTAGTGGACACGATTGCCAGTCTGTTCAGCTTCATCACCTGGCCTGTTTCCTGGGTCATCGTCCAGTTCCACAAGTTGTACGGCGCGATCTTCGGGCCGGACACGGGTTGGGCCTGGGGCCTGTCGATCGTGTCCCTTGTGGTGCTGATCCGTATCTGCCTGATCCCGCTGTTCGTGAAGCAGATCAAGTCGACCCGGAACATGCAGGCGCTCCAGCCGAAGATGAAGGCGATCCAGGAGCGGTACAAGAGCGACAAGCAGCGTCAGTCCGAAGAGATGATGAAGCTGTACAAGGAGACGGGCACCAACCCGCTCTCCTCGTGCCTTCCGATCCTCGCTCAGTCGCCGTTCTTCTTCGCGCTCTACCACGTGCTCGCCGGCATCGCCAACGGCAAGACCATCGGCGTCATCAACCAGCCGCTGCTCGAGAGCGCCCAGAAGGCCCACATCTTCGGTGCCCCGCTGGCGGCGAAGTTCATGGACAGCGCCTCCAAGGTCGAGGGCCTCGGCGCTTCGCTGACCGACGTCCGGATCATCACCGCGATCATGATCGTGCTGATGTCGGCCTCGCAGTTCTTCACCCAGCGCCAGCTGATGACGAAGAACGTCGACCTCACGGTCAAGACGCCGTTCATGCAGCAGCAGAAGATGCTGATGTACGTCTTCCCCGTCATGTTCGCCGTGATGGGCATCAACTTCCCCGTCGGTGTCCTCGTCTACTGGCTGACCACCAACGTGTGGACCATGGGCCAGCAGATGTACGTCATCAACCAGAACCCGACGCCGGGTTCCAAGGCCCAGGCGCACTACCTGGACCGCCTGGTCAAGAGCGTTTCCGCGCATGGCGAGGTCCGCGGCAAGCGGCGCCGCGCCGTCGTCCAGGCCATCGTGGCCAAGGGCCCGGACCGCAACGACAACGAGCGCAAGTTCGTCACCACGCTCTCCAAGCAGGGCTTCGCGGCCCAGGCCGACGGCTCCGTGGTGAAGAGCGACCCGGCGGCCGCAGAGGCCGAGGGCGCGGCGGCTCCCAAGCGCCAGCAGCCCAAGCGGCAGACCAAGGCACAGCGGCAGGCGGGTGCGGCTCAGCAGGACGAGGCCGCCGCGAAGACCTCGCTGTCGAAGGACTCCTCCGAGACCTCGGACGCCGTCGAGAAGAAGGCCGAGCCGCAGGACGCGAAGCCCAAGCAGGATGCCAAGCCGAAGCAGGGCAAGCCCACCGCCGGCCAGGCACGAGCCAAGTCGGGTCAGCGCAAGGGTCAGCAGCGGCCCAAGCACCCGTCCAAGAAGTAAGAAGGAGTCCATCCGTGACGGAAGGCACCACCTCCCCGGCCGCTGAGGGCGTCGACACCCTCTCCCGCCTGGAGCAGGAAGGGGAGATCGCCGCCGATTACCTCGAGGGCCTGCTCGACATCGCCGATCTCGACGGCGACATCGACATGGACGTCGAGGCGGACCGGGCCGCGGTCTCGATCATCAGTGACAGCAGCAGCCGTGACCTGCAGAAGCTCGTCGGCCGGGACGGCGAGGTGCTGGAGGCGCTCCAGGAGCTCACGCGCCTCGCGGTACACCGTGAGACCGGAGACCGCAGTCGGCTGATGCTGGACATCGGCGGCTACCGGGCCAAGAAGCGCACGGAGCTCGCCGCGCTGGGTGCCAAGGCGGCGGACGAGGTGAAGAGCACCGGCGCGCCGGTGAAGCTGGACCCGATGACGCCGTTCGAGCGCAAGGTCGTGCACGACGCCGTCGCGGCGGCGGGGCTGCGCAGCGAGTCGGAGGGCGAGGAGCCGCAGCGCTTCGTCGTCGTGCTGCCCGCCTGAGCGGTCATTGCTTTCTCGGCCCCGTCTGTTCGCAGGCGGGGCCGATCTTTGTCAGCCTGATAGTCAGCCACCACAGTGCGTTAACGCGAGGTAGGGAAGGACGGTCCCCGTGACGGAGGCAGAGGCAGCAGCGGAGCTTCCCCCGGCGCCCGAAGAGGCGCGGGCGGTTTTCGGTGAGTTCTTCCCGGAGGCCGTGCGGTATGCGGAGCTGCTCGCGGATGCGGGGGTCAAGCGAGGCCTCATCGGGCCGCGTGAGGTGCCGCGTCTGTGGGAGCGGCATCTGCTCAACTGCGCGGTGCTCTCCGAGGTCGTCCCGGAGGGCGTCACGGTCTGCGACGTCGGCTCGGGTGCGGGGCTGCCCGGTATCCCGCTGGCGCTGGTGCGCCCGGACCTGAAGATCACGCTGCTTGAGCCGCTGCTGCGGCGCACCAACTTCCTCCAGGAAGCCGTGGAGCTCCTGGGCCTCGACCATGTCACCGTGGTGCGCGGCCGTGCCGAGGAGATGCTGGGCAAGGTCGCACCGGTGCACGTGGTGACCGCCCGCGCGGTGGCACCGCTGGACCGGCTGGCCGGCTGGGGCGTGCCGCTGCTGCGTCCGTACGGCGAGATGCTCGCGCTCAAGGGCGACACGGCCGAGGAGGAGATCGTGGGTGCGCGTGCCGCGCTGAGCAAGCTCGGTGTGGTGGAGACCACGGTGCTTCACGTGGGTGAGGGCATTGTGGACCCGCTGTCCACGGTCGTACGGGTCGAGGTCGGCGAGAGCCCCGGCGGTGTGCGGTTCGCCGCGAAGCGCGCCAGGGCCGCCAGGACCAGCCGCACCCGGCGTCGCCGCTGAGCTGAACGCCCCCGGCCGGGGCGTTCAGTGGATGAATGCTCCATAGAAGGCGGCATACGTACGCATTTCGGAGTGTCGTAACGGTCTCCTGGTAGCGCGGATGCATCGTGTTTCACGTGAAACGTCGCTCACTGCTGCACGGAATCATCAGCCGCGGCCGTGCGGCTTCCTCGCCGCGCGACCGTAGGCCGTTCGCAGGGGGCCCTGAGTCCCCCGCGGGGGCTACGGAGTTGTCCACAGAGGTGGATTCATCCACAGAAGACCGGGCCTCGCTGGTTCACGACCCCGAAGACATGGGAGGCTCTGTGCATTGCGAGCCTGAAGTCGAGGAGAGTGAATCCTTGCGGTCCGACGCCAACATCGCGGGACCGATGACCGATCCGGTCCCCGGTCCCCGAACCGAATCGGTGGGGGAGGATGTTTCACGTGAAACACCGCCCCCGATGGACGACACCCCCATCGGTCGCGCTGCCCAGCTGGCGGTGGAAGCTCTCGGCCGTGCCGGCGAGGGTCTGCCCCGGCCGGAGCAGACCCGAATCATGGTCGTTGCCAACCAGAAGGGCGGCGTAGGAAAGACCACCACCACGGTCAACCTCGCCGCTTCCCTCGCGCTGCACGGCGCACGGGTCCTGGTCGTCGACCTCGATCCGCAGGGCAACGCCTCGACGGCGCTGGGTATCGACCACCACGCCGAAGTCCCATCGATCTATGACGTCCTGGTCGAGAGCAGGCCGCTCGCCGAAGTGGTCCAGCCCGTCCCGGACGTCGAGGGTCTCTTCTGCGCACCAGCCACGATCGATCTCGCCGGTGCGGAGATCGAGCTCGTGTCCCTGGTGGCCCGGGAGAGCCGGCTGCAGCGCGCCATCCAGGCGTACGAGCAGCCGCTGGACTACATCCTCATCGACTGCCCGCCCTCGCTGGGCCTGCTGACGGTCAACGCGCTGGTCGCGGGGGCCGAGGTCCTGATCCCGATCCAGTGCGAGTACTACGCATTGGAGGGCCTGGGCCAGCTCCTGAGGAACGTCGATCTCGTACGCGGCCACCTCAACCCGGCATTGCATGTGTCGACGATCCTGCTCACCATGTACGACGGCAGGACCCGGCTCGCCTCGCAGGTGGCCGACGAGGTGCGCAGCCACTTCGGCAAGGAGGTGCTGAGGACCAGCATTCCGCGCTCGGTCCGCATCTCCGAGGCGCCGAGCTACGGGCAGACGGTGCTCACCTATGACCCGGGCTCCAGCGGCTCGCTCTCGTATCTCGAAGCTGCCCGCGAGATCGCCCTGCGCGGTGTCGGAGTGCAGTACGACCCCACGCACTCGCATGTGGTCAACCAGAACAACCAGCACAGCATGTCGGAGGGGATCCAGTGAGCGAGCGACGCAGAGGATTGGGGCGTGGGCTCGGTGCGCTGATCCCGTCCGCCACGCAGGAGAAGCCGGGCTCCTCGGTGGGGACGGCTTCCACGTCCCCGTCGGCGGTGCCGGTTCTGACGGCGGAGCGAGGGGTGGCGGCCGCCAAGGTGACGACGTTGCCGTCGGCTCCTGTTTCACGTGAAACAGCTCCGGAGCCCGAGCCGGAGTCCGTACCGGAGCCGGTTACCCCGGCCGGTGCGTTCTTCGCCGAGCTGCCGATCGACTCGATCACGCCCAACCCGCGTCAGCCGCGTGAGGTGTTCGACGAGGACGCTCTGTCCGAACTGGTCACCTCCATCAAGGAAGTCGGCCTGCTCCAGCCCGTCGTCGTCCGGCAGGCCGGCTCCGAGCGCTACGAGCTCATCATGGGCGAGCGGCGCTGGAGGTCCTGCCGCGAGGCCGGTCTTGAGCGGATCCCCGCGATCGTCCGGGAGACGGACGACGAGAAGCTTCTGCTCGATGCCCTCCTGGAGAACCTCCACCGGGCCCAGCTGAACCCGCTGGAAGAGGCCGCCGCCTACGACCAGTTGCTCAGGGACTTCAAATGCACCCATGACCAGCTGGCGGACCGCATTGGCCGCTCGCGACCGCAGGTCTCCAACACGCTGCGTCTGCTGCGTCTTTCGGCTCCTGTGCAGCGCCGGGTCGCCGCCGGTGTCATCTCGGCGGGCCACGCCAGGGCGCTGCTCTCGGTGGAGGACACCGGGGAGCAGGACCGGCTCGCCCACCGCATCGTGGCCGAGGGGCTCTCGGTGCGGGCGGTCGAGGAGATCGTCAGCCTGATGTCCTCGGAGCCCCAGGCTGCTCCCAAGGCCAAGGGGCCGAGGGCGGGGACGCGTCTGTCTCCGGCGCTCTCCGACCTGGCGACCCGGCTCTCGGACCGCTTCGAGACGAGGGTGAAGGTCGACCTGGGCCAGAAGAAGGGAAAGATCGTCGTCGAGTTCGCCTCGATGGACGATCTGGAGAGGATTCTCGGCACCCTTGCCCCGGGCGAGGGACGGGTCCTGGAGAAGGGCCTCGCCGAGGACGCCTCGGAAGACGACGACAGCTGAGTCCGTTCGGCTTCGCTTGAGGGGCGGGCCGTGTGCCGGTTCATACCGGAACACGGCCCGCCCTTTGCATGCGGACGGTATCCCCGCCGTGATGCGCTGGATACGATGCGTTCTGGTATGGCACATCCACCTTGATCCATCCTCTAGGGAGGGCGGGGGCCATGCGAACGGTGAGCCGCACTCAACTGGTGACGGCGGGGCTCGGTCTCGGGGCGGTCGGCGGGTTCGTCGGCAGCCTGCTCCGGGAGTGGAGCGCGCTGTCGGCCGCGCAGAGTGCGGCAGGCGAGGGAAGTGAGGAACAGCCTCCATGGGGCGTCGGCTCGTACCGCTCACGCTGGACAACCTTCCGGACCTCCCCAAGCGATGCCGAGGCTGCGTCTTCTGGGAACTCGATCCGGTCAGCGGAGAAGCCGCGGTAAAGGCGGGCAGACCCGAGCTGGAGAAAGAGGCCTGGATCTCGGGAGTGCTCCTGGAATGGGGCTCCTGCGGCCGGGTCGTCTACGTCGACGACATCCCGGTCGGCTATGTGCTCTACGCGCCCCCGGCCTACGTGCCCCGATCCACCGCGTTTCCCACCAGCCCGATGTCTGCCGACGCCGTACAGCTGATGACGGGGTGGATCATGCCGGGCTATCAGGGGCAGGGGTTGGGGAGAGTGCTGGTGCAGACGGTCGCCAAAGACCTGCTGCGCCGTAATTTCAAGGCCATCGAGGCGTTCGGGGACGCCCGTTGGCGGGAGCCCGCTTGTGTGCTGCCCGCTGATCATCTGCTGGCGGTCGGCTTCAAGACCGTACGGCACCACCCGAGATATCCGCGGATGCGGCTCGAACTGCGAACGACGCTGTCCTGGAAGGAAGATGTCGAGCTGGCCCTGGACCGGCTGCTCGGCGCAGTCCAGAAGGAGCCGGCCCTCAGGCCGCTGTAGAAGAGTTTTCCATGAGAAACGGGCCCGCCCCCATCAGGGAGCTGGCCCGTTTCACGTGAAACAACGAGTGCGTCGAGGCTTACTGCTCGGCGATGAAGACGTCGAGGTCACGCAGCAGCGCGGCCTTCGGCTTGGCGCCGACGATCGTCTTGGCGACCTCGCCGCCCTGGTAGACGTTGAGCGTCGGAATCGACATCACGCCGTACTTGGCGGCGGTCGTCGGGTTCTCGTCGATGTTGAGCTTGACGATTTCGATCTGGTCGCCGTGCTCGGCGGCAATGGCCTCCAGCGACGGGGCGATCTGGCGGCACGGGCCGCACCACTCGGCCCAGAAGTCCACGAGGACGGGCTTGTCGCTCTTGAGGACGACCTCGTCGAAGTCGGCGTCGGTCACGTGCTTCAGGGTGCCGGCCACGGCAGTCTCCTAAGGGGTGTTGGGGGGAGAGGGGGGAAGCTGGAACGGGCGGATCAGACGCCGGCTGCGGCCTTCTCGCTGTCGGCCAGGGCGGCGAGGAAGCGCTCGGCGTCGAGGGCGGCGGAGCAGCCGGTGCCGGCGGCCGTGATGGCCTGCCGGTAGGTGTGGTCGACGACGTCGCCGGCGCCGAAGACACCCGTCAGGTTGGTGCGCGTCGACGGGGCGTCGACCTTCAGGTAGCCCTCGTCGTCCAGGTTGAGCTGGCCCTTGAAGAGCTCGGTGCGCGGGTCGTGGCCCACGGCGATGAAGAGACCCGTCACCGGCAGCTCGGAGGTGGCGCCGGTCTTGGTGTTGCGCAGCGTCAGACCGGCGAGCTTCTGGTCGCCGTGGATCTCGGCGACCTCGCTGTCCCACGCGAACTTGATCTTCTCGTCGGCGAAGGCACGCTCCTGCATCGCCTTGGAGGCGCGCAGGCTGTCGCGGCGGTGGATGATCGTGACCGACTTGGCGAAGCGCGAGAGGAAGGTCGCCTCCTCCATCGCGGTGTCGCCGCCGCCGACGACGGCGATGTCCTGGTCCTTGAAGAAGAAGCCGTCGCACGTGGCGCACCACGAGACACCGCGGCCGGACAGCTTGTCCTCGTTGGCCAGGCCCAGCTTGCGGTGCTGCGAGCCGGTGGTGACGATGACGGCCTTGGCGCGGTGGACCGTGCCCGCGGTGTCCGTGACGGTCTTGATCTCACCGGTCAGGTCGACGGCGACGACATCGTCGGGGACCAGCTCGGCGCCGAAGCGCTCGGCCTGGCCGCGCATGTTGTCCATGAGCTCCGGGCCCATGATGCCGTCCTGGAAGCCCGGGAAGTTCTCCACCTCGGTGGTGTTCATCAGGGCGCCACCGGCGGTGACGGCGCCCTCGAACACCAGCGGCTTCAGCGACGCACGTGCGGTGTACAGCGCGGCTGTGTATCCGGCCGGGCCCGAGCCAATGATGATCACGTTACGGACGTCGCTCACGGGTTTCTTCCTCGTCTCTGCGGACTGCCTACTGCCTGTCGGGGCCCCGGTCCAGGACTCTCACCCCACCCAACGGATCCTACGGGGGATGCATTCCCGAGCCGGACGGGCAGCGCGGAGACGCGGCCTTCGCGAGGTCTCAGCGGCGCGGGTAGGAGTGCGTCAGCAACAGCTTCCCCTGGGCCGAGGGGGCGAGGCTCTCGCAGGCCGCATCGACGATGTACGCCTCCACGTTGGCGGGATTCGCCTGGTCGGGCAGCACGACGAGATACACCTTGGCTCCCTCGTACGTGCCCTGCTCGGCTGCCAGGGGCGCCTGAGAGGTCTGCCCGGTCGCTGCCTGGACACAGGCGGGGACACTGACGGCGGAGCGCACGCTGTCCGAAGAGTTCTCGTCGCTGGGCGCATTCTTCGTTGACGGCGCGATCTTCGCCGAGGGCGCGTTCTGGGCGGTCTGGCCGTGCTGGGCCGCAAGAAGTGACTGGACCCGTCCTTCGAGCATGCCCGAGGAGTAGACGGTGCCGCCGGGCACGGGCGTGCCGGACGCGGTGTGGTCGGCATGAGAGGACGACGTGGGCGACTGGCTGTTCTGCACGAAGAAGATCCCCGCGCCGATGGCCGCGGCGCCGAGCACCGCGCTGAGCACGGTCGCACGGCGTCGGCGTGTCTTGGCGGCGCGACCGGGACCCGTGGCGGCGCGGCTGTGCCCGGCGGGCCGGTCGGCCGGCGGGAGGCCGGCACTGGCGGAGACAGGGGTGGTGTCGCCTGCCGGTTCGGTCGCGGCAGCCGCCGTTTCACGTGAAACATGCGTGGTTTCACGGGCGAGTTCGTCGGGGGCCGTAGCGTTCAGCAGTGCTTCCGCGGCGAGCGCCGCATCGATGCGTCCGGCCACGTCGGCGGGCATGCGCTGCGGCCCGGGAAGCGTGCCGAGCAGATCACGGATCTCTTCGAGAGAGGCCCGTACATCGGCGCAGAGTGCGCAGTCTTCCAAGTGCCGACGGACGTCCGCCGTGCGCGATGGAGGCAAAAGGCCCTCGGTGAGTTCGGAGATCTCCGAGACGTCCGGGTGTTGTGTCGTTCCGGTCGTGGATGTCACGCGCGCCCACCTCCGCCCTTCACGGCAGCCGAATCGCTCGGTCCTGCATCGTTTGTGCCCGACGCCGGTGGGACGGATGTCCCCGGCGTCCGGTTCCTTCCCCCACCAGACTCACCACTACCCCCCGCGTCAGCGCGCAGATGAGTGAGCAGCGGCAACAGCCGTGCCCGCCCCCGAGCACACCGGCTCTTCACCGTCCCTGTGGGGACATCGAGCAAGCGGGCCGCCTCCGCCACGGGGTACCCCTGCATGTCGACGAGTACGAGTGCGGCGCGCTGGTCCGGCGGGAGGGTGCCCAGGGCCTCCATGAGCTGCCGGTGCAGATCCTGCCGTTCGGCGGGGGCCTCGGCCGACTCGTGCGGCTCGAGGAGCTGGTCCAGGCGCTCGGTGTCGTCGACCGGGGACGTCTTGCGGGAGGCTGCCTTGCGGGCCCGGTCGAGGCAGGCGTTCACCGTGATGCGGTGCAGCCACGTGGTGACGGCCGACTGACCGCGGAAGGTATGGGCGGCCCGATAGGCAGAGACGAGGGCGTCCTGGACGGCGTCAGCGGCCTCCTCGCGGTCCCCCAGCGTGCGCAGCGCCACCGCCCAGAGCCGGTCGCGGTGACGCCGCACGATCTCACCGAAGGCGTCGGGGGCGCCGACGACGTGGCGGGCCAGGAGGTCCTGGTCGCTCATGTCGCCCAGTGTGGCCTCGTCCAACGGTGAGCCTCCCCTGCCGTTCGGTCAGCCGGCGAACTTAACGTCGGTGATGCCCTGTTTATGGCCCTCGCCGCTGTAGTTGTCCTCGGGCGATTCCGGCATCGCCGTCATCCAGAGCAGCACGTACTGCGACTTGACCGGGGTGCTCGCCTTCAGGTCGGCCTTGGTGTCACTGGTCTTGATGGTGGCGATCTGTTTCATCGAGCTGACCGGTGTTGACGGAGAAAGAGAGTCCGTCGCGTATAGCGTGATCGTGGTGTGGTCTCCGCCGTAGCGCAACAGTATCGACGCGGTCGAGATGTCCTTGGCCGAGCCGAGGTCGTAGACGATGCCGACGCCGGTCTTCACCGAGGGCACCAGGTCAGGGCCCTGCTTGAAGCTCTTGGTGCGCCAGTAGCTCGTCGTACTGCCGTCGTACGTGTTCTTCACCTCGGCCGCGTTCTGCGGTGACCCGTCCGGTGCGTACTCCTCGGCGTCCTGGATCTTGATCGGCACGGGAGCCTTCGGCTTGTCTCCGTCCCCGTTGCCATGGTCCGTGGTCTGGGTGTTGCCCGTCTCGTTGGAGCCGCCCTTGTCGCGGTGGAGGAGGGCGTCGGCCAGCTGCCAGCTGCCGAGGCCCAGTGCGGCGATCAGGAGTGCGGAGACGGCCCACTTGAGGGCCTTGCCGGTGCGGCCCTGTAGTGCCGGGGGCGGAGGCGTCACGGGCTGGGTGACGGAGGGGCCGGGGCCTGCGGTCGGGCGGCCGTACGTCCCCTGCTGGTAGGTGGTGCGCTGGTACTCGGGCGGCGCGGTGAACGCGGGCTCCGGCGGGCGGATGCGCGGCATCTCCCCGACGGCCTTGACCAGCTCGTCAGGGGTGGTGCAGGGCGGGTCCTGGCGGGACGCGGTGGCCCCGTCGTTGACCAGCGCCCGCATCGCGAGCTCCGAGAGGCCCCGGTGGACGCCCGCCCGTACCTGGTCGGGGGCGATCAGGCCGACGCCCTTGGGCAGCCCGTGCAGACCGTAAGCATCGCTCTCGTACGGCCACCGCTGGGTGAGGACGGCGTACAGGAGGGCGCCGATGGCCTCGGTGTCGCTTCGCTGCGGGGTGTCGGAGCTGATGCCGCGCAGCGCGGCGGCGACGGCCAGGCCGCGGATGCGGTACTGCCCCGTCGAGGTCCGCAGGACCGCGCTCGGGGTGAGCCTGAGGTGGGCGAGGCCCTCGCGGTGGGCGGCCGCCATGGCCTGGGAGACCTGCGTGACCATCTGGTAGGCGTCGTGCGCCTCCAGCGGGCCGAGCGCCAGCAGGGCGGTCAGCTCGGTGGCGTCGGGCAGCCACTCGTGCACGACGTAAACGAGGTCGTTCTCCTCGACGGCGTCCAGGACCTGCACGAAGCGGGGGTCGCCGAGCAGTGCGGAGGAGCGGGCGGCGGCCAGCACGGAGCGCGCTCGCGGGTGGTCGGCGGGCAGCAGGTGGACGCCGACGGCCCGGCGGAGTTTCTCGTCGACGGCACGCCAGCTGCTGAAACCGTCCAGACGGGTGACGCACTCCTCGAGACGGTAGCGTCTGGCCAGCTTGTGGCCGCTGTGCAGTTCGGGCGTCGCGATCGTCGGCTCGGTGGCCTTGCGCTCGCCGCCGGTGCCGTTCGTGCTCTGCTCAGCCGTGTCTGCCGTGTCGATGGACTCCGTCACCCCGTCGGTCGTCGCCTTGTCCGCCTTGGCGGTCAGCGGGTTGTCGCCGCTGTTGTCGGCCACGTCGACGGCAGCCGTGCTACGTTCCGCCACCGTCGCTCCTGCCTCCCCATCCGTTGCGTGCTGTAGGCCAGCCATGCAAAGTCATGCCAATTGTGCCCACAGTCCGGCACTATGCACGACACGCGGTGGCCGACGATGGTTGTGCGCGGGCTCCGGCCTCAGCGGCCGAGCCGCCCGCGCACCATTCCGACCATGGCGTTGAGCTCTTCGATGCGCATCCGCTTGGCCGCGACGAAGAAGACGCCGAGCAGTACGGCACCGCCGACGACCAGCGCCACGACCGATCCTCCCGCGCCCTCGCCCAGGAACTTCAGCAGGCCGAAGCCGACCGCGCCACCGGCCACCGCGGCCGGCACCGCGGCGAGGCAGAGCCGGGCGTACGTACGCAGGACGTGCGCACCGTCCAGGTCGCCGCCCAGCCGGTTGCGCAGTCGCCGCCAGGCCACCCCGACGCCCACGGCGTAGGCCAGGCCGTATGCGGCAGCCATGCCCACGACCGCCCATCGGGCGGGCAGCACTACGTAGCAAACGGCCGAGGCGGCCGCGTTGACGGCAGCCACGATGACCGTGTTGTAGAAGGGCGTGCGGGTGTCCTCGTACGCGTAGAAGCCGCGCAGGACGACGTACTGCACGGAGTAGGGGATCAGGCCGAGCGCGAACGCCATCAGGATGAAGCCCATGGACTGGGCGGCCTGGACGCCGCTGGACGCGTACAGCAGGGTGCACATGGGGACGCCCAGTGCGAGGAAAGCGAAGGCGACCGGCACAATCGCGACCGCCGAGTTCCGCAGGCCCTGCGAGATGTCGTCGCGGACCGCGCCTGGGTCGTTGTCGTGCGCGGCACGCGAGATGCGCGGCAGCAGCGCGGCCATGACCGAGACGGTGATGATGGCCTGCGGCATGCCCCAGATCAGCTGGGCGTTGGAGTAGGCGAGGAAGCCGGCGCCGGAGCGCCCCGATTCCTTGCCGGCAGCCGTGGCGAACCGCGTGACGACGATGACTCCGGCCTGGTTGGCGAGCACGAACATCACGGTCCACTTGGCGAGCTTGACCGTCTTGCCGAGCCCGTGGCCCTTCCAGTCGAAGCGCGGCCGGAAGCGGAAGCCGGTCTCGCGGAGGTAGGGAAGCATCGCCAGAGCCTGCACGACCAGGCCGAGCAGGGTACCGATGCCGAGCAGCCGGACACCGTCGTGCGGAATCGTCTGGACGCCCATGTGGGACTCGGCGGAGGTGCCGTACACCCAGATGAACAGGCCGAACGTGCAGATCATCACGATGTTGTTGAGGACCGGGGTCCACATCATCGCGCCGAACTTGCCGCGGGCGTTGAGGATCTGGCCCATCACCACGTGCACGCCCATGAAGAAGATCGTGGGCAGGCAGTAGCGGGCGAACGTGACGGCGACGCTGTTGGCGGCCGCGTCGTTGCCGATGGTCGGCGACATCAGCTGGATCAGCAGCGGCGCCCCGATGACGGCGAGCGCGACGATGGTGCCGAGCGCCACCATGACGAGGGTGAGGAGACGGTTGGCGTAGGCCTCGCCGCCGTCCTCGTCGTCCTTCATGGAGCGGACCAGCTGGGGCACGAACACCGAGTTCAGACCGCCGCCGACGGTGAGGATGTAGATCATCGTCGGCAGGGTGAGCGCGATGGTGAACGTGTCACCGAGCAGCGCGGCACCCAGCGCCGCGGTGATCACCAGGCTGCGCACGAAGCCCGTGAGGCGGGACACGAGGGTGCCCGCCGCCATCACGGCGCTGGACTTCATCAGGCTGGAGGCTCGGCCGGCCGGCTTCGGAGGCGGCTCGGGTGCCTGTTCCGGCGCTGAGGGCGCCGGGGGCTGGCCCGCCTGCTGCTGGTCCCGGTAGAGGTGGGCGAACGCGTCCTGCTCGGGCAGCTCCTCACCCGCCTGGGTGACCAGGTCGTCGACGCCCACGAACTGCGTGGTCCTCGCGTCGTCGCCGTAGGGCAGATGGCGCGAGGGGCCCTCGGGCTCGGGCGGCGGGGTCTGCGCCCAGATCCGCGGGTCGGGCGCGTACTGCTGGGCGGCGGGCTGCTGGTAGAGCGGCGGCTGCTCGGCGTAGGTGCCCGGGGGCGGCGGCGGGTGCGCGGCGCGGTCGTAGAGCGCCTCGGCCACCGGGTCCTGGGCGGAGAGGTCCTGCGACCGGTAGGGGTCGTAGGTGTAGGCGTCCTGGACGTACGGGTCGGGGGCGGACTGCGGCGGCGGGACCTGGCCCGGCTGGGCGGGTGCCGGGGGCATGCCCCCGGAGGGCGCGGCACCGCTGCCACCGCCCTGCCCACGGTCACCGTCGTACGGCGCGTTCATGGTTACCCCACCTCATCGTCCCCGGCCGACCGGCCACGACATAGCTCAATGGTCCACTTTCTCACCCGGGCCGGGTGCGGCCCCGCTTTCCGGACCGGTGTCCGGTGTCGGGTCACTCGGCTGCTCGGGATCGGCGTCTGCCGAACCGTTCGACCGACCGGGGTCGTCGTCGCCGTCGGACTCCTCGCGAGCCATGGAGCGCTTGCGGTGGGTGTACATCCTGATGCCGGCGAGCACCAGGAGCAGGACACCGCCGGCGATGACCAGCATCACCGTCGGAGTGATCTCGGAGACCTGGACGGTGAACTCCATCGGCTCACCGTACGGCGTGCCGTCCTCGGTGTAGAGCCGGGCGGTCACCGGAACGGGGCCGTTGGCGTTGGCGATGGCGGTGAACTTCACCGACTGGCTGCGGTCGCCGTCCACCTTGACCGGCTGTTCGCCGATCGCGTTGCCGTCCTCGCCCAGCTGCAGGCGGGTGGGACTCTTCGGCTGGAGTCTCAGCACCAGATGGTCGACGCCCTGCACCAGCTTGTTCTGCACGGTGACGGCGATGGTGGCGCTGCGCCCCGACATCGTGGCCGTCGACTTCTGGATGAGGTGGACCTGGTCGGCCAGGCCGTCCAGGTAGAGCTGAACGCCGGCCCGGTAGTTCTGGGCGCCGCCCGAGTCGCCGCGCCAGGACGTCGACATCTCCCGGTTGATCGCGTTGCCGAAGGGCGTGACCACCCTGTCGGGCGCGCTAAGGATGACCTTGAACCGGTCCAGGGTGCCCTGGGTGTTCTTCATGTCCTGGAAGGCGTTGAGCGGCAGTTCCTGCTGGCGCAGCGCGTCCGGGTACGCGCCCGCGCCGGGCACCTTCGTGGTGGCGAGCGGGTCGGGCTTGGCCGTGGCCGCCGCGGACAGGTCGAGGGGCTGGGTCCAGCGCTGCGGATCCAGCGCGTGCAGAGCGGCGGCCATCGTCTGCGCCTGGCTGACGGACGGCATCCGCTGGGGGGCGACGACGATGCTGCGCTGCTTGTCGGTGTCCTGCAGCGTGATCGAGAGGGTCTGTGCGAGGAACCGCTGCTCGGCCAGGGCCGAGGTGTCCGCCATGGACATATCGCCCTGGAAGGCGGTGGAGAGCCGGGCGTCGGCGACGATGGCGTTGACGCCGCCGCCGATCGGCCTGGTCGCGGTGGGCGAGTACGCGAGCGTGTCCCGCAGGCTGTCGCCGCGGGCGATCACGTTGTGCGCGCCGGCCGACGTGGCCACATCGACGATCGACGGGTCGACGGCACCGTCCACGGGCCAGGAGTAGTCGACCGACGGGGTCACGTGCAGGATCGTGTCGATGGTCTTCTGCGCGACCTCGGTGGCGCTCTGCAGATGCCCCAGCGAGCCCGGGACGTCCCGGCCGTGGTGGGCGAGCGAGGCCAGGTCGGGGTCGGCGAACGGCAGCGCGACGACCTTCTCGCCCTGGACCGCGGCCTCCAGCGAACTCAGCCACGCCTTGGCCACGTCCTGGCTGGTGCCGTTGACCAGGTTGTCGCCGACCTTGATCTTGTAGTTGCGGGTCATCGCGTCGACGGTGGCCAGCAGATCGGGGTCGATCACCCAGGTGATGGGCAGCTGCTTGCCGAGCGAGACCATCTGCTCCAGCCTGCCGCCGGGGCCGATGTCCCTGGCCAGGGAGTCGTCGGCGAACACCGGCGTCTGCTGGGCGTCCGAGCCCGTCTGGGCGGTGAGGTGGGACGACGAGATCAGCGGCCACAGGAAGGTGAGCTGGCTTTTCTTGCCCTCGATGGCGTCCGGCTGCCAGGGCAGGTACGTGCGCTGGATGCCGAGCACCTGGTCGTACTGCTGGGTCGCGGTCTGGCCGGACAGCGAGACGCCGAGCGGGTACACCCCGTCATCGCTCAGGCCTAGCTTGGAGACTGGCACGGAGAGCGTGAACTCCTGGCTGACGCCCGCCTCCAGCTTGGCGAATTTGACCGTGGGGCCGTCGGCGACCTCCGCGGCGTCGGTACCCGGCGCGTAGCCGGTGCGGCCGGCTGTCTCGTCGATCCCGCTGCGTCCGGACAGTTTCGACCCCACCCGGAGCCCCACATGGGCGCTGGTGACGGCCTGCTTGCCCTTGTTGGTCACCGTGCCGGAGATCGTCAGCGTGTCGCTCTTGACCGGGGCCTTGGGGGCCACTGAGTCGAGGGACACCTGGACGCTCTGGCCGCCCACCGCGTCCTCGGCCGCCTGCGCCGCAGGGGCGGCCGTGGCGGACAGCAGGCCCGCGAACAAAGGGGCGCCGACGAGCAGCGCCGCTGTGCGGCGCAACCACCGGCGGGCAGGAGAGGGAGTCATCCCCTGGGAATCTGCCGCCTCGGCCACGCGCTCGCCCGTCCCTCGCTGTCGTCGCTGTCGGTTGCTGCGTCCACGCATGGTAACGATGCGGACTGTGGCGAAGTGCCGCGGACTGCTCCACATGATCGGAAGATTGCCGTACCGGCGAGGGCGCGTGCGTACCGGGGCCGGTCATAAACGGTGACGCCCCGGTCGGCCGGGCCACGTACCCTTTTCTGTTGTGCCGAACGCCAACGAAGACAATCCCAGTGCACTGAGCCAGGTGCAGCGCCGCGCGGTGACCGAATTGCTGCGGGTGTCCCCAGTCGCGGACGACCTCGCCATCCGATTCGAGGAGGCCGGGTTCTCGCTTGCCCTCGTGGGCGGCTCGGTCAGGGACGCACTGCTCGGGCGGCTCGGCAACGACCTGGACTTCACAACCGATGCCCGGCCCGAGGACGTGCTGAAGATCGTGCGGCCGTGGGCGGACGCGGTCTGGGAGGTCGGGATCGCCTTCGGGACGGTGGGCTGCCAGAAGGACGGCTACCAGATCGAGGTCACGACCTACCGCTCCGAGGCGTACGACCGGACGTCACGCAAGCCCGAGGTGTCCTACGGCGACTCCATCGAGGAAGACCTCGTCCGCCGCGACTTCACGGTCAACGCGATGGCGGTGGCACTGCCTCAGAAGGAGTTCGTCGACCCGCACGGGGGCCTCGAGGACCTGGCCGCGCGGGTGCTCCGCACGCCCGGGACGCCCGAGGAGTCCTTCTCCGACGACCCGCTGCGGATGATGCGTGCCGCGCGCTTCGCCGCCCAGCTGGACTTCGAGGTGGCCCCCGAGGTCGTCACGGCCATGACGGAAATGTCGGGCCGCATCGAGATCGTGTCCGCGGAGCGCGTGCGGGACGAGCTGAACAAGCTGCTGATTTCGGCCCACCCGAAGAAGGGGCTGCGGCTCCTCGTCGACACCGGACTCGCCGAACACGTACTGCCGGAGCTGCCGGCCCTGAGGCTGGAGAGTGACGAACACCACCGGCACAAGGACGTCTACGAGCACTCGCTGACGGTGCTGGACCAGGCGATCGACCTGGAGCAGGACGGGCCGGACCTGGTGCTGCGGCTCGCGGCGCTGCTGCACGACATCGGCAAGCCGAGGACGCGGCGTTTCGAGTCGGACGGGCGGGTCTCCTTCCACCACCACGAGGTGGTCGGCGCGAAGATGACCAAGAAGCGGATGACCGCGCTGAAGTACTCGAACGACATGGTCAAGGACGTCTCGAAGCTCGTGGAACTGCATCTGCGCTTCCACGGCTACGGCACGGGGGAATGGACCGACTCCGCGGTGCGCCGCTACGTCCGCGACGCGGGCCCGCTCCTTGAGCGGCTGCACAAGCTGACCCGCTCGGACTGCACCACGCGCAACAAGCGCAAGGCGAGCGCGCTGTCGCGAGCCTACGACGGCCTCGAAGAGCGGATCGAGGAGCTTCAGCAGCAGGAGGAGCTGGACTCGATCCGACCCGACCTGGACGGCAACCAGATCATGGAGATCCTGGGCATCGGCCCGGGCCCGGCGATCGGTCAGGCGTACAAGCATCTGCTGGAACTCCGCCTGGAGAACGGGCCGATGGAGCACGATGCGGCGGTCGCGGCGCTGAAGGAATGGTGGGCGGCGCAGGGCTGAGGTCGTGTTTCACGTGAAACATGACCGGGTGAGGGCATGACGCGGGGGCGGTGTTTCACGTGAAACACCGCCCCCGCGTATGAGGGTGCTACTTGGTGTCACCCAGGCAGAGCGTGAAGGAGTTACCCCTTTCCTTCCACGTAAAGGCTGCCGTGGTTCCGGTGACGTTCTGACAGGTCAGCTGAGGAACGCTGGCGCCGGGGCTCTTCTTGAGCACCTTGTTGGTCGCCTTGCTGTCCGTGCAGCTCACCTGCTGGATGTCGGGGCTGCTGTCGGTGCCTTTGTTGTACAGGCAGTCGCCGACGGCCAGTTGCTTGGCGTCTTCGTTGCTGTCCTTGTTGAGATACCAGCCGACGCCTATGACGATCAGGGCGACGACGATGCCGATCGCCTTGAGTGCATTCTTGGCGCCACCGCGGGTCGGGGTGCCCTGCGGGGCCATCGGAACGCCCTGGTAGGGCGCGCCCTGCGGCGGGAAGCCGGGCTGCCCGTACGGTGCGTTGGGGTTCTGGGCGTACGGGTTCTGGCCCTGGGGCGGCGTGGTCACGGAGAGGGTCCCCCTATGAAGATGGCGATGTATGACGCCCGTAAGTTAGCGGGCCCCCAGGTCAACGCCGATACCGCGGCCCACTCTGTGGCCCCGATGTGACACTCACGCGTGCGGAAACCGGGTCATAAACGCTGCTACCGCTGCATAGATGAGGGACACCGTGATGACGAGGGAGGGCGAGCGGCCGTCCGGAGGGAGCATCAGGGCGGCGATCGCGGCGGCGCCGACGAACGCCATGTTGAAGAGGACGTCGTAGAGGGAGAAGATCCGGCCCCGGAACGAGTCGTCCACCGTGGACTGGATCACCGTGTCCGTGGTGATCTTCGCGCCCTGGGTAACGAGGCCGAGGACGAAGGCGGCGACCAGCATCGGTGCGGGGGCGAACGGCAGGCCGAGTGCCGGTTCGAGGACCGCGGCGGTCGCCGAGCACACCACGATCCAGCGGTACTGGCCGAGCCGCGCCACTGCCCAAGGGGTCATGACGGCCGCCGCGAAGAAACCCGCTCCCGAGATGCCCACGGCGAGCCCGAGCAGGGCGAGACCATCGGCCCCAGCGTCGTTTCCGGGCCCATCGGCCCAGGCGTACCGGCAGAGCATCAGGAGCATCACGGTCAGTGCCCCGTAGCAGAACCGCATGAGCGTCATCGCGGTGAGGACTCGGGCGGCAGGCCTGCGCTTGTTCAAGTGCCGTACGCCGTCGGCCAGTCCGCGTGCCGTAGAGCGGATCACCGCGGCAAGGCCGGGGTGGGAGGCCGTGGGGTCCGGCCCGAGCAGGCCGGGAGGCAGGCGCAGGGAGGCCAGGGACGCGCAGAGATAGAGGACGGCGCCCAGAATGACGGTCGCGACATCCGCGTCGATCACGAGACGCAACGCGAAGGCCAGCCCGCCGCCGGCGGTGGCGGCCAGCGTCCCCGCGGTCGGGGAGAGCGAGTTGGCCATGACGAGCCGTTCGGCGTCCACCACCCGGGGCAACGAGGCCGAGAGCCCGGCCAGGACGAAGCGGTTGACGGCCGTCACGGCGAGCGCGGAGGCGTAGAAGAGCCAGTCCGGCGCGGACCCGAGGACGAGCAGCGCGGTGCCGCCGGCCAGTGCGGCCCGCAGGAGATTGCCGTACAGAAAGACCTGGCGCCGTCGCCAGCGGTCGAGCAGCACTCCCGCGAAGGGGCCGACGAGCGAGTACGGGAGGAGCAGGACGGCCATGGCGGAGGCGATCGCGCCGGGCGAGGCCTGCTTTTCGGGGGAGAAGACGACGTACGTGGCGAGGGCGACCTGGTAGACGCCGTCCGCGGCCTGGGACAGCAGTCGTACGGCCAGCAGATGCCGGAAATGCTTCAGGCGCAGGAGCACGCGGAGATCACGTACGACGGGCATGTGAGCAAGCGTCACATATCCGAAGGGTCCCCGGGCGCACATGTCGCACGGGGACCCTTCGGCAGTCCTCAGGGGTGCGAGCTCTAGCGCTCGACCTCGCCCTTGATGAACTTCTCGACGTTGGCGAAGGCCTCGTCGTCGAAGTACTGCACCGGCGGGGACTTCATGAAGTAGCTCGACGCCGACAGGATCGGGCCGCCGATACCGCGGTCCTTGGCGATCTTCGCGGCGCGCAGGGCGTCGATGATGACACCCGCCGAGTTCGGGGAGTCCCAGACCTCGAGCTTGTACTCCAGGTTCAGCGGAACGTCACCGAAGGCACGGCCTTCGAGGCGCACGTACGCCCACTTGCGGTCGTCCAGCCAGGCCACGTAGTCCGACGGACCGATGTGGACGTTCTTCTCGCCCAGGTCGCGGTCGGGGATCTGCGAGGTGACGGCCTGCGTCTTCGAGATCTTCTTGGACTCGAGGCGGTCGCGCTCCAGCATGTTCTTGAAGTCCATGTTGCCGCCGACGTTGAGCTGCATGGTGCGCTCAAGACGGACACCGCGGTCCTCGAACAGCTTCGCCATCACGCGGTGCGTGATGGTGGCGCCGACCTGCGACTTGATGTCGTCGCCGACGATCGGGACGCCCGCCTCGGTGAACTTGTCCGCCCACTCCTTGGTGCCGGCGATGAAGACCGGGAGAGCGTTGACGAACGCGACCTTGGCGTCGATGGCGCACTGCGCGTAGAACTTCGCGGCGTCCTCGGAACCGACCGGCAGGTAGCAGACCAGAACGTCGACCTGCTTGTCCTTGAGGACCTGGACGACGTCGACCGGAGCCTCGGCGGACTCCTCGATGGTCATGCGGTAGTACTTGCCGAGACCGTCCAGGGTGTGGCCGCGCTGGACCGTGACGCCCTTGTTCGGGACGTCGCAGATCTTGATGGTGTTGTTCTCGCTGGCGCCGATGGCGTCCGAGAGGTCGAGGCCGACCTTCTTGGCGTCGACGTCGAACGCGGCGACGAACTCCACGTCACCGACGTGGTAGTCGCCGAACTGGACGTGCATCAGACCCGGGACCTTGGTGGCCGGGTCGGCGTCCTTGTAGTACTCGACGCCCTGCACCAGCGAGGCGGCGCAGTTGCCCACGCCGACGATGGCTACACGAACCGAACCCATTCCGGTTGCTCCCTGTGTGATCTCTTCGAAGTCCTGCGTGCGCAGGGTCTTCAGTTGGCGGTGTCCTCGGACGGATCCGGCCGGGTGCTGTCCCGGTTCCGGGGCAGGCCGCCCGTCTCTCCTGATGTGTGGTCCTGCTGAGCCGAGCCGGTGGCGGGGCCGGATCGCTGATCCCGTCCCGCCCGCTCGCTCTCGATGAGCTCGTTCAGCCAGCGCACTTCGCGCTCCACGGACTCCATGCCGTGGCGCTGCAGCTCGAGCGTGTAGTCGTCCAGGCGCTCGCGCGTACGAGCCAGGGAGGCGCGCATCTTCTCAAGGCGCTCCTCCAGGCGGCTGCGACGACCTTCCAGCACGCGCATCCGCACCTCTCGCTCTGTCTGGCCGAAGAAGGCGAAACGGGCGGCGAAGTGCTCGTCCTCCCAGGTGTCGGGGCCGGTGTGGGAGAGCAGCTCCTCGAAGTGCTCCTTACCTTCCGCCGTCAACCGGTAGACGATCTTGGCGCGGCGCCCTGCGAGTGAAGCGGCGAGCGCGTCCTCGGGAGCGCTGCCCGGCTCCTCGATCAACCAGCCGTTGGCGACCAGCGTCTTGAGGCAGGGATAGAGGGTCCCGTAACTGAAGGCCCGGAAGATCCCCAGCGAGGTGTTGAGCCGCTTGCGCAGCTCGTAACCGTGCATCGGAGCCTCGCGGAGCAGCCCGAGTACGGCGAATTCGAGGATGCCGGAGCGCCTGCTCATCCTTCGCCTCCTCGGCCTTCCGGAACCTTTATGCCGTGCTGATGTATCGACTCGATACATCAGCACGATAGAGCGGTGTCGCAGCTGCGACAAGAGGGGTCATGGTGAACGGCGTCACATCCTCAATTCATAGCCAGCAACATGCCTGATTTGGGGTGAACTTCGGCCCTAGGGCGGTTTTGAGCGTGCGTAGTCTGTGCGCCATGCAGATCACTGTGTGCCGAGTGACGTCAGGGGGCGTCGGCGTGTCCAGCGCCATCGGCACATGGGCTGTGGCGTGGCAGTGCCCTTCACGGGGTAGCCGCCCACGCCGGGGGGACAGGAACTCAGCTGCCGTTTCCAGGCGCTCTCGCCTGCCCGAGGAGTAGTCGTTCGATGAGCGAGCACCGTCGCAAACCGCCGCAGCCCCAGGGCGGTGGACGTGCCGCGGCCCGGCGCGCCGCGCAACAGCCCTCCGGTCGCAGGCCGGCCCGGCCGGCCGGATCTCCGGACGCTGCGGCCCACTCACCGTCCGGTTCGTACAGATCGCCGTCGGACCCGCATGCGGAGTCCAGCCACGGTGGCCGGGCCGAGGCCCGCCGGGCCCAGCGCGGAGGCGGCCGCAGGCGCGGCTCCGACGGCGCGGGACCTCCGGGCGGGCCGGGGCGCCGGGCCGGTGCGGCCGGCGGCCGGCCGCCCAAGAAGCGGTTCATCGACTACCCGCGCTACGGCAAGCGGGGCTGGCGGCGCTGGGTGCCGTCCTGGAAGCTCGTCAGCGCCTGCTGCCTGGGCTGTTTCGGTGTGCTGATCGCCGTCATCGGAGTGGCCTACTACATGGTGGCCATCCCCGATGTGGCTCAGGCGGCGAAAGCACAGAACAACGTCTACTACTGGGCCGACGGCTCGCAGATGGTCGCCACCGGCGGCGAGGTCAACCGCCAGATCATCCCGTACGAGCAGATTCCGGCGGCGATGCGGTACGCAGTCATCTCGGCCGAGAACAAGACATTCGAGACCGACAGCGGTGTCGACCCCCAGGGCATCGCCCGCGCCCTGCTGAACATGGCCAAGGGTGGCCAGACCCAGGGCGGCTCGACCATCACGCAGCAGTACGTGAAGAACGCCCAGCTCAACGACCAGTCGCAGACCATCACCCGTAAGTTCAAAGAGCTCTTCATCTCCATCAAGGTCGGCGCGACCAGGCAGAAGAGCGAAATCATGGCCGGGTACCTGAACACCGCGTACTACGGCCGTGGCGCCTACGGGCTGCAGGCCGCGGCCCGCACGTATTACAGCAAGGACGCCAAGGACCTCGACCCGAGCCAGTGCGCCTTCCTCGCCTCGCTCCTCAAGGGCGCGACCTACTTCGACCCGGCCGGCGCACCGGAGATCGACCCGGCGGCCACCGCCCAGCAGAACACCAAGAACGCCACCGAGCGCTGGGGCTGGATCCTCGACCAGGAGGTCAAGGACAAGCACATGGACGCGGCCGAGCGCGCGAAGTACAAGATCTTCCCGATGCCCGACAAGCCGAAGAAGAACGCGAACCTGGGCGGCCAGATCGGCTACCTCGTGTCTCTCGCCCAGGCGTCCGCGAAGAACAACAACCCGGACATCGACATGGCCAAGGGCGGCTACCAGATCTACACGACCTTCGACAAGAAGAAGGTCCAGGAGATGGAGAGCGTGGTCAAGAAGGTCCGGGACAAGAACATCGACCCGAAGAAGCGACCTCAGTACGACACGTTCGTCCAGTTCGGCGGCGCTTCGGTGGATGTGAAGACCGGGGCCATCGTGGCCATCTACGGCGGTGACGACGCCACCAAGCACTTCACCAACAACGCCGACGAAACCGGTGCCCAGGTCGGCTCGACCTTCAAGCCGTTCGTCCTCGCGGCCGGGATGGAGTACGGAAAGCGCGACCCGAACAAGCCGGCGTCGCAGAGCGACTCGTCCCGGACGCCCGTCTCGCCGGACAGCATCTACAGCGGCAAGAACAAACTGAAGATCAAGAACTACGACGGGACCATCTGGAAGGACCAGAACGGCGGCGAGTGGCTGCAGACCAATGATGGTGACGAGTCCTACAACCCGCCGAGCTACGCCATCGACCTCCGCTACGCCATGCAGGAGTCGGTGAACACTCCCTACGTCCAGCTCGGCATGGACGTAGGCACCGACAAGGTGAAGCAGGCCGCCATGGCCGCGGGTCTGCGCGACAGCAAGACCAGTATGGCCTCCTCCAGCGTGCCGTCGTTCTCCATCGGTACGTCGTCGCCCAGCGCGATCCGGATGGCCGGTGCGTACGCCACCTTCGCCGCCAGCGGCACCCAGCGCGACCCGTTCTCCGTGACGTCGGTGAAGAAGGACGGGAAGGTCATCTACCAGCACGAGGACCAGGCCAAGAGCGCCTTCCCCGCCGCCGTGGCCAACAACGTCACGGACGTGCTGAAGGGCGTCGTCGACAAGGGCACCGGCACGAACGCCAAGCTCAGCGGGCGCCAGGTGGCGGGCAAGACCGGTACCACCGACGGCAACCGGTCGGCGTGGTTCGTCGGCTATACCCCGCAGTACTCGACCGCCGTCGGCATGTACCGCCTCGACGACAACGAGACCAGCAAGAAGCGCGAGTTCCTCAAGATGTTCGGGACGGGCGGCCAGGAGAAGATCCACGGCGCGTCGTTCCCGTCGACCATCTGGCACGACTACATGGAGCAGGCGCTCGGCGACTCCCCCGCCGAGTCCTTCCCGGCTCCCGAGAAGATCGGCGACAAGGTCTACGGCGGCGGTATGTCGCCCGCCCCCAGCGCACCCCCGTCCTTGAGCCCCTCGCCCTCGCAATCCCCGTCGGGTAAGCCCTCCAGTACTCCGTCGATGTCCCCGTCCCCCAGTCCGAGCAGTTCCTGCAGCAAGTGGGACTGGACCTGTAACGACACGGGCGGCACCGATCAGGGCCCGACGACCGGTGGGGCAGACGGCGGGATCAGTCCCAGCCCGACCCCCAGCAAATCGAAACCCGGTCATGGCCCCGGCGGCTGGATCGCAGGAGCCAACGGCTAGACGCGCCGACTGAAGACGAGGGGTGGTGTTTCACGTGAAACACCACCCCTCGTTTCACGTGAAACTGCGTCTCCGTTTCACGTGAAACACGGCCGCTCCCCGTATCCACAGCGGTGTACGGCAGGATGTCGGGCATGACGAGCGAGACGAGCCCCCGTGTGTACGAGGACCGGCGCGGAGACTCCGCGGAACCCGTCGTGCGCCCCACGGAACAGGACGAGGTCGCCGCGGCCGGCAGCCAGCTGATCGGCGGCCCGCTCGGCCGCTGGGCCAGGCCCGGCTACCACTGGCTCACTCCGATCAGAATCGTGGTGCTCGTCGCGATCGGGATGTTCGCCCTGGGCATGGCCCAGAAGCTGCCGTGCTACGACTGGGCCTGGTTCCGCGGCGCCAATTCGCAGTACACGCACGCCTGCTACTCGGACATCCCGCACCTGTACTCACTCCGCGGCTTCGCCGACAATCTGGTGCCGTACTTCGACCGCCTCAACGGCGACATGAACTACCTCGAGTACCCGGTGCTGACCGGCCTGTTCATGGAGGTCGCCTCCTGGCTGACGCCGGGCAGCGGCGACATGCAGCACCGCGAGCAGATGTACTGGATGGTCAACGCGGGGATGCTGATGGCCTGCACGGCCGTCATCGCCGTCTGCGTCACGCGCACGCACCGCCGCCGCCCCTGGGACGCCCTCCTCGTCGCGCTGGCCCCCGCCTTCGCGCTCACGGCCACCATCAACTGGGACCTGTTCGCCGTCGCGCTGACCGCGGCCGCCATGCTGATGTGGTCGCGCGGCCGGACGCTCGCCTTCGGCATCCTGATCGGCCTGGCGACGGCCGCGAAGCTCTACCCCGTACTGATCCTCGGGCCGCTGCTCGTGCTGTGCTGGCGGGCCGGGAAATGGCGGGAGCTCGGGGCCGCAGCGCTGGGCGCCGCTGGTGCCTGGCTGGTCGTGAACCTGCCGGTGATGATGCTCGCCCCCGAGGGGTGGAAGAAGTTCTACACCTTCAGCCAGGAGCGGTCCGTTGACTTCGGTTCGTTCTGGCTGATCATTTCGCAGCGTACGGGCAAAGGCCTGGACACTGACATGGTCAACACTCTTGCCGCGCTCCTGATGGTCCTCGCCTGCGCGGGAATCGCGGTGCTCACACTCACCGCACCGCGCCGACCGCGCTTCGCGCAGCTCGCCTTCCTGGTCGTCGCCGCGTTCATCATCACCAACAAGGTCTACTCGCCGCAGTACGTCCTGTGGCTGATCCCGCTGGCCGCGCTCGCCCGTCCGCGCTGGCGGGACTTCCTGATCTGGCAGGCCGGCGAGGTCGTCTACTTCCTAGGGATCTGGCTGTACCTCGCCTACACGATGAGCGGCGACAAGCACCAGGGCCTGCCGCCCGAGGGCTATCAACTGGCCATCACCGCCCACCTGTTGACCACGCTGTACCTGTGCGCCGTCGTGGTGCGCGACATCCTGATGCCGGAGCGGGACGTCGTACGGCGGGACGGCTCGGACGACCCGTCGGGCGGGGTTCTGGACCGGGCCGAGGACGTGTTCGTGCTGGGACAGGCGGCGCATCCCCCGCGGCACGCGGCGACGCTCGAAGAGGGGCCGCGGGTCGAGTGGGGTACGAGAACCCCCGCGTCCTGAAGGCTCGTAGAAAAGGCTCGGGCCCCTGGCCGACGGCGGCTGTCGTCGGCCAGGGGCCCGATGTCTTGAGCGCCCCGCGGGCGGTCCTGCCTAGCGCTCGACCAGGCGGTCGAACTGCGTGGTGGTGTGGCGCAGGTGAGCCACCAACTCGTCGCCCACGTGCGGCTCCTGAGAGTCCGACGGCACGAAGAGGATCGACACCTGCATGTGCGGCGGCTCCGCGAACCAGCGCTGCTTGCCCGCCCAGACGAACGGGGACAGGTTGCGGTTGACGGTGGCGAGCCCCGCGCGGGCGACGCCCTTGGCCCGCGGCATCACGCCGTGCAGGGCCTTGGGGGCCTCCAGGCCCACACCGTGCGAGGTACCGCCGGCGACCACGACCAGCCAGCCGTCGGAGGCGACCTTCTGCTGGCGGTAACCGAACCGATCGCCCTTGGCGACCCGGGTGACGTCGAGGACGGAGCCGCGGTACTCGGTCGCCTCGTGGTCGCCGAGCCACAGCCGCGTACCGATGCGGGCCCGAAAGCGGGTCTGCGGGAACTGCTGCTGCAGCCGGGCCTGCTCCTCGGCGCGCAGATGGCTGACGAACATGGTGTGCAGCGGCAACCGGGCTGCGCGCAGCCGGTCCATCCACGCGATGACCTCCTCGACGGCGTCCGAGCCGTCGGTGCGGTCCAGCGGAAGGTGCAGCGCAAAGCCTTCGAGCCGTACGTCCTCGATGGCGGAGCGGAGCATGCCGAGCTCCTCCTCCTTCACGCCGTGCCGCTTCATCGAGCTCATGCACTCGATGACCACGCGGGCGCCCACCAGGGCGTGCACACCGTCCACCGAGGAGACCGAGCGAATGACGCGGTCGGGCAGCGGCACCGGCTCCTCGCCGCGCCGGAACGGCGTCAGGACGAGCAGATCGCCGCTGAACCAGTCCTTGATACTGGCGGCCTCGTAGGTGGTGCCGACCGCCAGGATGTCCGAGCCGAAGCGGGACACCTCGTCCGCGAGCCGCTCGTGGCCGAAGCCGTAGCCGTTGCCCTTGCAGACCGGGACGATGCCCGGGAACTGGTCGATCACGGACTTCTGGTGCGCCCGCCAGCGAGCGGAGTCGACATAGAGGGTGAGCGCCATGGCCGTCCGGACCTTTCTGATGGCTGCGATGTGTCGGAGGTACGAAGAACGAGGTTACGCAACCGGTCAGCGGCGCGACATATACATGTCCAGCGCCTTGTGGAGCAGCTTGTTGAGCGGGAAGTCCCACTCGCCGAGGTACTCGGCCGCCTCACCGCCGGTGCCCACCTTGAACTGGATGAGGCCGAAGAGGTGGTCGGTCTCGTCCAGGGAGTCGGAGATGCCGCGCAGGTCGTAGACCGTCGCGCCCATCGCGTAGGCGTCGCGGAGCATCCGCCACTGCATCGCGTTGGAGGGCCGCACCTCGCGGCCGATGTTGTCGGAGGCGCCGTAGGAGTACCAGACGTGGCCACCGACGACGAGCATTGTCGCGGCCGAGAGGTTCACTCCGTTGTGGCGCGCGAAGTAGAGCCGCATGCGGTTGGGGTCCTCGGAGTTGAGGACCGTCCACATGCGCTGGAAGTACGACAGGGGACGCGGCCGGAAGTGGTCGCGCACCGCGGTGATCTCATACAGGCGCTGCCACTCGGCGAGGTCCTCGTAGCCGCCCTGGACGACCTCGACGCCGGCCTTCTCGGCCTTCTTGATGTTGCGGCGCCACAGCTGGTTGAAGCCCTTGAGGACGTCGTCCAGCGAGCGGTTGGCCAGCGGAACCTGGAAGACGTAGCGCGGCTGGACGTCGCCGAACCCGGCACCGCCGTCCTCGCCCTGCTGCCAGCCCATCTTCCGCAGCCGGTCGGCGACTTCGAAGGCACGGGGCTCGATGTGGGTGGCCTCGACATCGCGCAGACGCTTCACGTCGGGGTCCTGGATGCCGGACTTGATGGCCGTCGAGTCCCAGCGGCGGATGACGACCGGCGGGCCCATCTTCACCGAGAACGCGCCCTGCTGCTTGAGGTGCGCGAGCATCGGCTTCAGCCACTCGTCCAGATTGGGCGCGTACCAGTTGATGACCGGGCCCTCGGGCAGGTAAGCCAAGTAGCGCTTGACCTTGGGGAGCTGGCGGTAGAGGACCAGACCGGCGCCTACCAGCTCGCCGTTCTTGTCGAACCAGCCGAGGCTCTCCGAACGCCATTCCGTCTTGACGTCAGCCCACGCCGGGACCTGGCAGTGGCTCGCCGCGGGCAGGCTCTGGATGTACGCCAGATGCTGCTCACGGCTGATGGTCCTCAGGGTCAGGCTCATGCGGGGCGCTCCTCGGCAGGTGTGTCCCCATGGGTACAGGGGCTCCGGCTCTCGTGCCGAAGCCTACTGGGCCACAGGAGCGCCCCGGATGGCCGTACGGCGATGGGCTGTACGGCCATCCGTTGGTGGCGGGTGCCGAGCGTCGGTCAGCCGCCGACGACACCGCCGAAGAGGCCGCCGTGGGCCATGCCGAGGAAGAAGCCGACAGCGGATGCGCCGAGGCCGAGGATCAACAGGAATCGTTCGCGCGTCGTCGCCGAGATGAACTGGCCGTACGCGCCCGTGAGGATGCCGACGAGGCCGGCCCACGAGCTGACCAGGTGGAGGTTGTAGAACCAGGCCGTGGTGAAGGCCAGCACACCCAGGACGACCGTGACGGCCGCGAACGTGTCCTGGAGCGGATGGGGTTTGCCATCGGTGGCGAAGAGGGAGACGGCGTTCGGTCGCACTGCTTGTGCCATGAGGCACCTCCTGGCGGAAGGCGGCGAAGGGTGACGCCGCACACACCCGATGTGTACAGATTGCGTCCCCTGCCCACTGGATTTCAACCGGAAGCGGGTCAACAGGTACTCTGGACGGTCTGCACCGGTGTCAGCCGTGCCCGCATGCCGTCCCGTTCCTCTCGGAGGGGGATTGTCAGTGGGGGCGGATACCGTTGCTTACGCATCACGACCCTCCTGCCACGGAACGACCGTGGCCGCTGAGTCCAAAGGAGGTGGGTTCCACATGCGTCACTACGAGGTGATGGTCATCCTCGACCCCGATCTGGAGGAGCGCGCTGTCTCTCCCCTGATCGAGAACTTCCTCTCCGTCGTCCGCGAGGGCAACGGAAAGGTTGAGAAGGTCGACACCTGGGGCCGTCGTCGTCTCGCCTACGAGATCAAGAAGAAGCCCGAGGGCATCTACACGGTCATCGACCTTCAGGCCGAGCCTGCGGTCGTCAAGGAGCTCGACCGTCAGATGAACCTGAACGAGTCGGTCCTCCGGACCAAGGTCCTCCGTCCCGAGACCCACTGAGCTTCCGCTCAGAGGTAATCGGGTCCGAGTAGCAACACAGCAGCCAGCAGCAATCCCCGCCGAGAGGTTCATCCATGGCAGGCGAGACCGTCATCACGGTCGTCGGCAATCTCGTCGACGACCCCGAGCTGCGCTTCACCCCCTCGGGTGCGGCCGTCGCGAAGTTCCGTGTCGCGTCGACTCCCCGCACCTTCGATCGTCAGACCAATGAGTGGAAGGACGGCGAAGGCCTGTTCCTGACCTGCTCGGTCTGGCGTCAGGCGGCGGAGAACGTCGCCGAGTCGCTCCAGCGAGGCATGCGCGTCGTCGTGCAGGGCCGGCTGAAGCAGCGGTCCTACGAGGACCGCGAGGGCATCAAGCGCACGGTCTACGAGCTGGACGTCGAGGAAGTCGGCCCCAGCCTCAAGAACGCCACGGCCAAGGTCACCAAGACCACCGGTCGCGGTGGCCAGGGTGGGTACGGCGGAGGCGGTCAGCAGCAGGGCGGCGGCAACTGGGGCGGAGCCCCCAGCGGTGGCCAGCAGGGCGGCGGCGGTGCTCCCGCCGACGACCCCTGGGCCTCCAGCGCGCCGACCGGCGGCGGACAGCCGCAGGGTGGCAGCGGCGGCGGTGGCGGCTGGGGCGGAAGCTCCGGCGGCGGCTACTCGGACGAGCCGCCCTTCTAGGGCAGCTCGTAACTCCCACTTCTTGATCACACAGGAGAAACACCATGGCGAAGCCGCCTGTGCGCAAGCCTAAGAAGAAGGTCTGCGCGTTCTGCAAGGACAAGACCGCTTACGTGGACTACAAGGACACGAACATGCTGCGGAAGTTCATTTCCGACCGCGGCAAGATCCGTGCCCGCCGCGTGACCGGCAACTGCACGCAGCACCAGCGTGACGTCGCCACGGCCGTCAAGAACAGCCGTGAGATGGCGCTGCTGCCCTACACGTCCACCGCGCGATAAGGGAAGGGTGACCGAAAAATGAAGATCATCCTCACCCACGAGGTCTCTGGCCTCGGCACTGCCGGCGACGTCGTTGACGTCAAGGACGGCTACGCTCGCAACTACCTGGTCCCGCGTGGTTTCGCGATCCGCTGGACCAAGGGTGGCGAGAAGGACGTCGCGCAGATCCGTCGTGCGCGCAAGATCCACGAGATCGCGACCATCGAGCAGGCCAACGAGGTCAAGGCCCAGCTCGAGGGCGTGAAGGTGCGTCTGGCTGTTCGCTCCGGCGACGCCGGCCGTCTCTTCGGCTCCGTCACCCAGGCCGACGTCGCTGCGGCGATCAAGGCTGCCGGTGGCCCGGACGTGGACAAGCGCCGCGTCGAGCTCGGTGCGCCGATCAAGACCCTGGGTGCCCACCAGGTGTCCGTGCGTCTGCACGCCGACGTTGTCGCGAAGCTTGGCGTCGAGGTCATCGCCGCCTAAGCGCTGCACAGCACAGCAGAAAGGGCCGTACCCCTCGGGGTGCGGCCCTTTCCGCTGTGTTTCACGTGAAACACAGCGGCCGGAGAGGGCTGAGGACTGCGTTTCACGTGAAACGCCGTGCTGGGTGTTTCACGGGCGCCGCGGTCAGCGCGTCGCGCCGGTGACCAGCCAGCGTCCGGAGCGGGCCCGCCAGCCGAGGGTCAGCATGCGGACCGTCATCATCAGGGCCATGGCCCACCAGAGCGTGGTCAGCCCACCGCCGAGGGCTGGTACGAGCAGGGCGACCGGGGCGAAGACGATCAGAGTCACCAGCATGGCCCGGGCGAGATAGGGACCGTCACCCGCGCCCATGAGTACGCCGTCGAGTACGAAGACGACGCCGGCGACCGGCTGGATGAGGGCAACCACGAGCAGAGCCGGCAGCAGGGTGTCCTGGACGGTCCTGTCACTGGTGAAGAGCGGGATGAACAGCGGGCGGGCCGCCACCATGAGCACGCCGAGTACCACTCCGAAGGCGACGCCCCACTCCACCATGCGGCGGCAGGCCTGCTTGGCGCCCTTGGCGTCGTCGGCGCCCAGATAGCGGCCGATGATCGCCTGACCCGCGATGGCGATCGCGTCGAGGGCGAAGGCCATCAGGTTCCACAAGGACAGGATGATCTGGTGGGCAGCGATGTCGACGTCGCCCAGGCGAGCGGCGACAGCGGTGGCGATCATCAGGACGGCACGCAGCGAGAGCGTACGGACCAGGAGCGGTACGCCGGCCTGGGCACTGTTCCTGATGCCTGCGTTGTCCGGCCGGAGAGAGGCACCGTGGCGTCGGGCCCCGCGCACCACCACGGTGAGATAGACGGCGGCCATACCGAACTGGGCGATGACGGTGCCCCACGCCGACCCGGCGATGCCGAGCCCGGCGCCGTAGACAAGGCCCAGGTTCAGCACACCGTTGGCTGCGAAGCCGCCCATTGCGACGTACAGGGGCGTCCTAGTGTTCTGGAGGCCGCGCAGTACACCGGTCGAGGCGAGCACCACGAGCATCGCGGGGATGCCGAGGGAGGAGACGCGGAGATAGGTGGTGGCGTACGGGGCGGCGGTGTCCGAGGCGCCGAGGAGGCCGACCAGCCAGGGGGCGGTGGGCAGTACGGCGACGACGACCGCGGCGCCCAGGAGCAGCGCGAGCCAGATGCCGTCCATGCCCTGGCGGATCGCGGCCCGCAGATCGCCGGCGCCGACCCTGCGGGAGACGGCTGCGGTGGCGGCATATGCGAGGAAGACGAAGATGCTCACGGCGGTGGTGAGCAAGGGTGAGGCAATACCCAAACCGGCCAGTTGCGGAGTACCGAGGTGGCCCACGATCGCGCTGTCGGCCATCAGGAAGAGCGGCTCGGCGACGAGGGCTCCGAAGGCGGGAACGGCGAGGGCCACGATCTCGCGATCGTGGCGGCGCCGGGAGCTGCGCCGGTCGCTCTCCGGTATCGCGGGGGCCTGTTTCATGGGGTCAATCTAATCTTCCACAGGTAATGGATGCAATGCATCTGTGATCCTTACTTCGGAGGTGGAGTCCGCTTCTTGTGCGGGCCGTTTGCCGAGATCTTGAGCCAGTCGGGAAAGTTTTTCTCCCCCACAGCCGGTGGATGGAGAAACTGCAGGTCAGAGTGGTCATCGTCGCAGGGCTATGACTTTGTCCACAGTGCTGTCCCCTGGTCCGTGCACAGGTTCAGAAGACTTCTCCACAGCATCCGGTCGTTCGTCCACATGCCCTGTGGATAACCAGATTGGCTGACGCCGCCGGCGGGCCTAACGTGGTCCGGCGCCCGACGCGCCGGAACCGGAGTCGGGCTTCTCGTTTTGTCAGTGTCGTGCCGTAGAAAGAGTGGCACGGCTAGGTCCGCGGAGCGGACGGGAGGAGGTGGCCCGGTGAGCATTCCCGAGCCGTTGGACGAGCCCTGGGCCGACACCGGTCCAAGTGACCGTCTGCCTGTTTCCCGCCAGCGCGGCGACAGTGAGGGCCGAGGCCGTGGTCGCGGCAGGGGCCGTGACGACCAGCACGACCGGGGTCAGGACGACTGGGACGGCGGGTCCTCCGGCTTCGAGCGGGTGCCCCCCCAGGACATCGATGCCGAACAGTCCGTCCTCGGTGGCATGCTGCTCTCCAAGGACGCCATCGCGGACGTCGTGGAGATCATCAAGGGCCACGACTTCTACAAGCCCGCCCACGAGACCGTTTACACGGCGATCCTCGACCTCTACGCCAAGGGCGAGCCCGCCGACCCCATCACGGTCGCCGCCGAGCTGGTCAAGCGTGGCGAGATCACCCGGGTCGGCGGTGCCTCGTATCTGCACACGCTGGTCCAGTCGGTGCCGACGGCGGCCAACGCCTCGTACTACGCGGAGATCGTCCACGAGCGGGCGGTCCTCCGCAGGCTCGTCGAGGCGGGCACCAAGATCACGCAGATGGGATACGCGGCGGACGGCGATGTCGACGACATCGTCAACTCCGCGCAGGCCGAGATCTACGCGGTCACCGAGCAGCGCACGAGCGAGGACTACCTGCCGCTCGGCGACATCATGGAAGGCGCGCTCGACGAGATCGAGGCGATCGGCTCGCGCAGCGGCGAGATGACCGGAGTGCCGACCGGGTTCACCGACTTCGACTCGCTCACCAACGGCCTGCACCCCGGCCAGATGGTCGTCATCGCCGCCCGTCCCGCGATGGGTAAGTCCACGCTGGCGCTGGACTTCGCGCGGGCCTGTTCGATCAAGCACAACCTGCCCAGCGTGATCTTCTCGCTCGAAATGGGGCGCAACGAGATCGCGATGCGTCTGCTGTCGGCCGAGGCCCGGGTAGCGCTCCACCACATGCGTTCCGGCACCATGACCGACGACGACTGGACACGCCTGGCCCGCCGCATGCCCGACGTCTCCCAGGCGCCGCTCTACATCGACGACTCGCCAAACTTGTCGATGATGGAAATCCGCGCCAAGTGCCGCCGCCTGAAGCAGCGCAACGACCTCCGCCTCGTCGTCATCGACTACCTGCAGCTGATGCAGTCCGGCGGTTCGAAGCGCGCCGAGAGCCGTCAGCAGGAAGTCTCGGACATGTCGCGAAACCTGAAGCTCCTCGCCAAGGAGCTCCAGCTGCCGGTGATCGCGCTCTCGCAGCTGAACCGTGGCCCCGAGCAGCGCACCGACAAGAAGCCGATGGTGTCCGACCTGCGTGAATCCGGCTCCATCGAGCAGGACGCGGACATGGTCATCCTGCTGCACCGTGAGGATGCCTACGAGAAGGAGTCGCCCCGCGCGGGCGAGGCGGACCTGATCGTGGCCAAGCACCGTAACGGCCCGACGGCGACCATCACCGTGGCCTTCCAGGGCCACTACTCGCGCTTCGTGGACATGGCAGCGACCTGATCCCGCTCGGCAGGCGCCCGGGCGGGTTCAACTGCCTCGGCCGGTGAACTACCGTCTCCGGGCATGAGCACCGAAGGATGGCTGGCCGACACCCGCACGTCCTACGACACCGTCGCCACCAGCTACGCGGATCAGGTGCGTGACCTCCTGGACGAGACGCCGTACGAACGCTCGGTCCTGGCGCTGTTCGCCGAGCTTGTGCAAGGCACCGGCGGGGGGCCTGTTGCGGACGTGGGGTGCGGGTCGGGGAGGATCACGGCCCGTCTGCGAGACCTCGACGTGGACGCGTTCGGGATCGACCTGTCGCCTGCGATGGTCGAGACGGCCCGGCGTGAGCACCCCGGCCTGCGATTCGAGGTCGGTTCCATGACGGACCTGGACCTCGCCGATGCCTCGGTGGCGGGCCTGGTGGCCTGGTACTCCCTGATCCACGTCCCCGACGACGAGGTCGGGCCGGTCTTCGCCCACTTCCGGCGGGTGGTGCGGACCGGCGGGCTGGTGCTGCTCGGCTTCCACGTGGGAGACGAGTCACGGTTGAAGACTCAGGGCTACGGAGGCCACGCGATGAAGGTCCACGTGCATCGTCGTCAGCCGGCCCAAGTGTCCGCCTGGCTCGATGATGCGGGCTTCACGGTCGAGGCGCAGACGACGCTCAGCTCGGCCGAGAGCCCGCTCGGCGGAATTGTTTTCGCGCGCCGCCGGCCTGACAGCCAGGAGTAGACGGGGCTCGTTCACTGACGTCCCGATTCATCAACTGCCTCTGTAATCAGGTGAGTTCGCCCCGTCTGCCGACCCCGGAGGTTCCGGACTGGGGGAGGCGATGAGCCAGAGAGGACGACTCCCGCGAAAAGCGGTCGACTGGACGCGGGTGCGCGGCTAGACCTTGCTCCATGACCTCATCGAGTTCCCCCGCATCGCCGTCCCCCTTCGAGGAGCTGCTGCCCGCCACACGGCGCGCCCTCGTGCACCGCATCGCGGTCGAGCAGTCCCGAGGGAGGGCGCCCTCCCTCGTCGCGGCCGTGGTGCGGGACGGCCGGATGCTCTGGTCCGGGTCGCGCACCTCTGTCGACGGCCACGGCCCGGACGCCGACGTCCAGTACCGCATCGGCTCCATCAGCAAGACCTTCACCGCCGTACTGGTCCTAAGGCTGCGCGACGAGGGGCTGCTCGACCTCGGCGACCCGCTGGAGAAGCACCTCCCGGGCACTGCGGCGGGCGGAGTGACCATCGCCCAACTCCTGTCCCACACCGCCGGGTTGGCTGCCGAGTCGCCCGCGCCGTGGTGGGAACGGACGCCTGGCAGTCTGCGCCCGGAGCTCGCCGATGTGCTGGGGGATCAGCCGCAGCTGCATCCCGCGGGCCGACTGCACCACTACTCCAACCCGGGCTACACGCTGCTCGGTTCCCTGGTGGAGGCGGTGCGCGGAGTGCCCTGGGAGGAGGCGCTGCGCACCGAGATCCTCGAACCGCTGGGGCTCGACCGCACGACCACGCAGCCGGTGCATCCCCACGCCGGGGGCTGGGCCGTGCACCCGTGGGCCGATGTGCTGCTGCCCGAACCGTCCGAGGACCTCGGCCTGATGGCCTCCGCCGGACAGCTCTGGTCAACCGCTGCCGACCTCTGCCGTTTTGCCGTCTTCCTTGCCGAGGGCGACGAGCGGGTGCTGAGCGCCGAATCGGTGGCGGAGATGCGCACCCCCGCCGTGGCGCCGGAGGCCGGCGGCTGGGACGGCGGATACGGGCTCGGCCTGCAGCTCGCTCGCTCCGACGGCCGTGAACTCGCCGGACACACCGGCTCGTTGCCCGGATTCGTGGCGGGCCTGTGGGTGAGCGTGGCGGACGGGGTGGCCGCCGTCGCACTCGCCAATGCGACCTCAGGCCCGATGTGCGGCACGCTGGCGGCCGATCTCGTACGGATCGTGGCGGAGGCCGAACCGCGGTTCCCGGAGCCCTGGCGCCCGCTTCCCGAGGCGAATGAGCAGCTTCTTGGACTCACCGGGCCTTGGTACTGGGGCACGACCGCCTATGGACTGCGACTGACCGCCGACCGTGGGGTGGCTCTCGAACCGCTCCGTGGCACCGGCCGGGCTTCCCGGTTCAAAGCTGCCGCCGATGGCACCTGGGTCGGCCTCGATGGCTATCACCGGGGCGAGACGCTCCGTGCGGTTCGGCGGCCGGACGGCTCGGTGAGCCACCTCGACCTCGGGTCGTTTGTGTTCACCCGTGAGCCGTACGGACCGGAGGCCACGGCGGTGCCGGGTGGTGTGGACCCCGAGGGCTGGCGCGGGGTCTGACGTTTCACGTGAAACGGCCCGCGTAGGGCTCTGCGGGTCTCTGTAGGCCGTGTTTCACGTGAAACACGGCCTACAGAGGCTTCTTGAATCCCACATGTGAGGCGTCGAACCCCAGCCGCTCATAGAAGCGGTGAGCATCGGTCCGAGTGGCGTCCGATGTCAGCTGGACCAACTGACACCCCTGGCGCCCCGATTCGTCGACGGCCCATTCGATGAGCCGGGTGCCGAGCCCCCTGCCGCGCTCGGCACTGTGAACGCGTACACCCTCGATGATCGAGCGGGTCGATCCGCGCCGGGAGAGTCCGGGGATGACGGTCAGCTGGAGGGTGCCGACGACCTCGCCGCCGCGTTCCGCGACCACCAGATGCTGGTTCGGGTCGCCCGCGAGCCGGTCGAAAGCCGTGCGGTAGGGAGCGAGGTCGTCCGGCGACTCCCGCTGGGCGCCCAGCGGGTCGTCCGCGAGCATGGCCACGATCGCCGGGATGTCCTCGGGCGTGGCAGGCCTGATCACAAGATCGCTCATGGCCCGGAGCGTACGCCCGGCTGCCCTATGCGGGGACGTGGAGCTCCTCGACCGTGCGGACTAGGGGTGCCAGTTCAGGGTTCTTCGCCGCTTCGTCCAGCGCCTCACGCAGGGCCCTGTCGTTGGTGGGCCGGGCTTCGGCGAGCAGGGCCAGACCGGATTCGGTGACGTCGGTGTAGATGCCTCGCCGGTCGGTGTCGCAGAGGTACCGGGTCAGCAGGCCGCGGTCTTCGAGCCGGGTGACCAGGCGGGTGGTGGCCGACTGGCTGAGGACCACGGCGTCGGCGACCTGCTTCATCTGGAGGTGGCCGCCCGGGCCGCTGTGCTGGCGGCTGAGGACATCGAGCAGGGAGTACTCGCGCACGCTGAGGTCATGCCCCGATTGGAGGGCGCGCTCGATATGGGCGTCGATCTTGCCGTGCAGCAGGGAGAGCGCGCACCAGCCCTGGGAGAGGGCGGTGAGTGCGGGGTCCGTCGCGGTCATGCGTCTGTCCTCCGTCCGGAGCGGCTTGCCATCAGGATAGTCCACGACTGCAATAGCCCGCGCTTGCAATTAATAGGCGTCTGCAATTATTGTGTACGCCTGTAAGGGGCCCACGCAATCTCCTGGAAGGTCATCCCATGCCACTCGCGCTCCTAGCCCTCGCCATCGGGGCGTTCGGTATCGGCACCACAGAATTTGTGATCATGGGGCTGCTCCCCGAGGTCGCCGGAACCTTCGACGTCTCCATCCCCACCGCCGGGTACCTCGTCAGCGGTTATGCCGTCGGCGTCATGCTCGGCGCTCCGCTGATGACCATCCTGGGCACCAAGGTCAGTCGCAAGCGGATGCTGATGCTGCTGATGGGCCTCTTCATCGTCGGCAACGTGCTCTCCGCGGTCGCGCCCGTCTTCGGACTGATGCTGGCCGGGCGGGTCGTCGCCTCCCTCGCGCACGGCGCGTTCTTCGGAATCGGCTCGGTCGTCGCGGCCGATCTGGTCGCCCCCGAGAAGAAGGCCGGGGCGATCGCGATGATGTTCACCGGCCTGACCGTCGCCAACGTGGTGGGAGTGCCCATCGGCACGCTCATCGGGCAGCAGGTCGGCTGGCGTGCGACGTTCTTCGTCGTCGCCGCACTCGGGGTGCTGGGCCTGCTCGGCGTCGCCAAGCTCGTCCCGGACATGCCGAAGGCCGAGGGCGTACGGCTGCGGCACGAGATCGCCGCGTTCCGCAACGTCCAGGTGCTGCTCGCCATGGCGATGACCGTGCTCGGCTTCGGCGGAGTGTTCGCCGCGATCACCTACATCACTCCGATGATGACGAACGTCGCCGGCTATGCCGACACCTCCGTCACCTGGCTGCTTGTCCTCTTCGGCCTCGGCATGGTCACCGGAAACCTCATTGGCGGCCGGTTCGCCGACCGCGCGCTCATGCCGCTGCTCTACGTGTCCCTGTCCGGGCTTGCCCTGGTCCTGGCGCTGTTCACGGTGGCCGCCCATGACAAGGCCGCGTCCGCCGTCATGGTCTTCCTCATCGGCGCGTTGGGCTTCGCGACCGTGCCCCCGCTGCAGAAGCGCGTCCTCGACCAGGCCGCGGGCGCACCCACCCTGGCGTCCGCCGTCAACATCGGCGCTTTCAACCTCGGCAACGCGCTCTCCGCCTGGCTCGGCGGCATCGTCATCGCGGCCGGCCTCGGCTACACCGCCCCCAACTGGGTCGGTGCCGTACTCGCCGCGTCCGCTGTCGTGCTCGCCGTCATCTCCAGCGCACTGGAGCGGCGTACGAACGCGGGCAGCCGGATCGTCGCGGGCGCCGTTCCCGAGCCGGTGCGGGCCTCTGCCGCGCACCACTGAATCAACCGTCCAGCACCATCAAGGAGTTACCCCTCATGAGCACCACCACCGTCGCCGTAGCCCCGCTCACCACCCAGGATGCGGAGGCCCTCGTCGAAGCAGCCCGTTCCGCCGCGGAGGCGGCCGGAGTCACCGTCGCGGTCACGGTCCTCGACGCGGGCGGCCATCTGCTCGCTTTCCGCCGGGACGACCGGGCCGTGCTGATCGCCGGGGAGACCAGCACCCGCAAGGCGTACACGGCGCTCCAGCTGAACGCACCGACCGCCGACCTGGTGGACGCAGTCCAGCCGGGCGGCCTGTTCCACACCCTGCCGACGGCCCTGGACCGGCCGCTCCTGTTCATCGCAGGCGGTGTCCCCGTCCACCGTGACGGTCGTCTGATCGGCGCGATCGGCGTGGGTGGCGGTGCCCCCGACCAGGACCACGGGTTCGCGAACGCGGCTGTGGAGGCCCTGGCCCGGCGCTGACCGTCCCGTGTTCGTCCTCAAGTGCCCGTGGAATCACGGCACATGGGGACGGACACTCATACCCAGGCGCAGGCGGCTAGCCCGCGGCCACTGTCAGGGGCGCGAAGCGGCGGGTCCAGTCGCCCGGCAGAGCCGGGATGCCGTAGGTCATCACCGCGTTGAAGGCGACGGGCTCCATGCCGGAGGCCTTCAGCCAGGTCAGCAGCTCTTCATGGCGTACGTCGACATCCGTGCGCAGCGGGCGCTCCGTGCCGGCCGCGAGCGAGGCGACCAGGGCCTTTGCGGTCTCCGTGTCGCGGGCGATCAGCGGGCCCACCACGTGGGTGTTCATGTTGGGCCAGGCAGCCGCGAATCCGGTCAGGCCGGCCGAGTCCTCCGAGACCCGCAACTGGTCGCAGAAGGCCGGCAAGCGGGTGATCATGTGTGTGCGGTCCTGCCCGAAGACTTCGGCGTCGAGCCGCAGGATCCTGGGAAGGTCGTCGGCGGTCGCGGGGCGGGTCGCCACCGTGGGAGCCGGGCCGGACGGCCGGAAGTGGCCCTTGACCATCTCGGCGCGGCCGGTCGTCTCGAAGCCGAGTTCCTCGTACAGCAGTCGCCCGTTCGGCGTGGCGTGCAGGGTGAGTGGAGTGCCCTCCAGCTCCCGCAGTACGTGCTTCATCAGACGGCGTCCGACGCCCTGCCGGGCGTAGCGCTCGGCCACCAGAACCATGCCGATGGCCGCGAGACCCGGACTGTACGAGGTGACGACGCAGGCGGTGACCAGGCCCTTGCCGTCGGGGGCGTCGATCCCGTATCCGGTGCCCGCCGCGAGTAGGAGTCCCCACTTGTGCTCCTCGCGCGGCCAGCCCCGGTCCTCGGAGAGGTCGGCACAGGCGATCAGGTCTTCGGTGGTCAGGCGGCGCAGGGGGAGCTCGGCGAGCGGTGAGGGCATGAGGGTCAGGTTGTCTGACGCACCGGCGCGTCGTCCACCACTTTCCGGCTCTCGGCACGGTACTTCCGGCCACGCTTTGTCAGCCCCCACGGCTTGAGCACGGAGATCGCCGTCATGAAGAAGTACGCGCTGGAGGAGACGACCGGGGCGCCCACCAGGCTCGTGTCGGGGACTCCGGCCGCGACAGCGCTGTTGATCTCGGGTCGCAGCAAGAAGGCCGACAGACAGAGTGTGATCAGGGTCAGCCAGAACTTGATCCAGACCCAGCGATGCCGGGCGAGCCCCCACGGGGTGCCCAGCGACAGCACAACGCCGGTGCCCAGCGTCACCACGGCGATGGGCACCACCAGCCAGTCACCGAAGACCTTCATGGCGCGGTACGCGGCCTCGGTCATGAAGGCGGAATCCGTTGTGTAGGCAGTGATGCCGAGAGCGAGCAGCCCGATGGTCAGCCCCAGCCAGCTCACCGACACGGCGACATGAGCCACCAGCCAGCCGCGACGGACGGGCCGTCGTAGATGTTTCACGTGAAACGGCGTGCGGCTCGTGCGACCGGATGCGGGGCGAGAAGGATGTTTCACGTGAAACAGCGTGCCGGTGAGGGCTCACGCCAGGCGTCCGACAGGGGGAGTAACCCCACGTACTAGCCTCGGCGTACATGGCGAGACTTCATCTCTTCGACCTCGACGGAACGCTCATACGGGGCTCCGCCGCACCGGTCGAGATATCCCGGCAGCTCGGACTGCTCAACGAAATAGGCGAGCTGGAGCGGGAGCTGTCCACGGGCCGGATCGGGCCGCCCGACTACGCGGTGCGGGTGCATGCCTTGTGGTCCGGGCTCACCGAGGCGCATGTGGCGACTGCCTTCGCGACCGCTCCCTGGCTCGCCGGGATCCAGGACGTCTGGCGGGAGATCCGTGAGCGGGGCGACTACTGCGCCGTCATCTCGCTCTCCCCGTCCTTCTTCGTGGAACGGCTGCTCGCCTGGGGCGCCCATGCCGCCCACGGCTCTGTCTTCCCGGACGTGCCCTTCACGCGGCCGGTGGACCCTGCCGGGATCCTCAGCCCGGCGGCCAAGGTGGGCGTCATGAACCGGCTGTGCGCCGAGTTCGGTGTCGGCCCTCGGAACTGTGTGGCATACGGGGACTCGATGTCCGACGTGGACCTCTTCGCGGCGGTGCCCGTGTCGGTCGCGGTGAACGCGGACCACCATCTCGCGGGACTCGCCACCCACACATACACGGGCGGCGACCTGCGTGAGGCCTACGCGCTGGTTGGCGCCGCTGGATGAGCGGCCCGGCTAGCCCAGATCGGGTGCGTGCATGGCCCGCACGCCCTCGATGTTGCCGTCCAGGTAGTGCCTGAGGGACAGCGGGACAAGGTGCACCGAGGCGATGCCGACGCGGGTGAACGGGATGCGGACGATCTCGTACTCCCCGCAGGGCTCCTCGATCTCAGGGCCGTGCCGCAGCGAGGGGTCCATCGAGTCGAGGCGGCAGACGAAGAAGTGCTGCACCTTCACGCCGGTCGCGCCGCCGTCGGCCCCGATGTGCTCGACGGTGTCGACGAAGCAGGGCACCACGTCGGTGATCTTCGCGCCGAGCTCCTCGTACACCTCGCGGTGCAGGGCCTCGACGACGGTGGAGTCCTCGGGTTCGACGCCGCCACCTGGGGTGAGCCAGTAAGGATCCATGCCGGGCTTGGTGCGCTTGATCAGAATCAGGTCGTCGCCGTCGAGCAGAACGGCTCGTGCGGTGCGCTTGACCACTGGACGTACGGTCATGGGAGAAATGTGGCCCGAAGGGACCCCTGCGAAACTCCCCGGGCCTCCCCCGCAGCTCCTCAGCCCCAGTCGACCGCAGCGCGCAGCAGCCATTCCTGCGCCCGCGCGATGTGCGCGAAGCCGAGTGTGCCGGTGCGCACCGCGAGGAAGTACGTGCGCAGCGGCGGCACCGGAGGGTCGAGCAGCGCCACCACCTGGCCCTCCTCCAGGGCTGTCTCGCACAGATAGCGGGGCAGCACGGCCAGGCCCGCTCCGGCCGCCACTGCGGCGAGGACCGCCCGCAGGTCGGGGGCGACGACCGCGCCCGCGGCGGCCGGTTTGGCGTCGAACACCGACGCCCAGTAGCGCGTCACCAGCGGCAGCGACTCGTGGACCTCGACCACGGGTATGGGCTCCAGGACCTCGGGCCCGCCGTGGCGCAGCACGCCAGGACCGAGCCGTGCCGCCCAGCGCACCCCGGCGACCAGCACGTGTTCCTCGTCGCACAGCGGAGTCGAGGACAGCAGCCGGCCGCGTGGACGGGCGGTGGTGATGGCCAGATCGTGGTGCCCGGCGGCCAGGCCCTCCAGGGTCTCCTCGGCATTGCCGAAGGAAGCCCGCAGCGTGAGGCCGTGCGGGAGGAGCCGGGTGAGTGCGGGCAGGGCGCGCAGCGAGGTGAACTCCGGCGGCCCGGCCAGGTGCAGGGTCCGCAGGCCCGGCTCCTCGCTGAGGCCGGCCTCGGTGATCTCGACGAGCGCGTCCAGGTGCGGCGCGGCCCGCTGGGCCAGTTCATCGCCGATGGTCGTCGGGGTCACCCCGCGTGCTTGGCGCAGGAAGAGGGGGCGGCCCAACTGCCGCTCCAGGGTGCGTATCTGGCTGGTCACCGCGGGCTGCGAGAGCCCGAGCAAGGCCGCGGCGCGGGTGAAGGAGCCGGCCCGGTGCACGGTGACGAACGTACGCAGCAGGGCAAGATCCATGCTGTGCCCTCCCGTCCTGAACTGCCTCACGACGTCCCCGGCCGGACACAACTATAAATATGTCGATAGGTCTCTGTCGCTACCGTGATTGGACACTGACGCAGAGTCAACTAGCCTTGTCCGAGCGGTTCTTGGCGCGCGAGAACCGGGGGCGGTCCGAGCCATGAGGGGGGAGGCTCGGACCGTCCGTCTTACGTATGGCTTCTGGCTTGAGCCGCTCCTTGGGACCGCCGCGTGCATGAACGCGGACGGCCTCGGACGCCCCTGCCTCAGCCCGCCGCCCCTGCCTCGTCCAGTGCGCGTTCCACGTCCGCGATCAGGTCCGGGGCGTCCTCCGCGCCGGCCGAGAAGCGGATGAAGCCCTCCGACACCGCATCGCCGCCCCAGCGGCCGCGGCGTTCGGCGGTGGAGCGCACGCTGCCGAAGCTCGTGGCGTCGTCGACCAGACTCAGTGATTCCAGGAAGCGTTCGGCGAAGGCGCGGTCGGGCAGGTCGAAGGAGACCACGCAGCCGAAGCGCCGCATCTGTGCCGAGGCCAGGCGGTAGGAGGGGTCCGAGGGCAGGCCCGGGTAGCGCAGGCCCGTCACCTCGGCGCGCTTGGCCAGCGCCTCGGCCAGGGCCAGGGCGTTCGCGGCCTGCCGGTCGGCGCGCAGATGCAGCGTCGCGAGGGAGCGGTGGGCCAGCCACGCCTCCATCGGGCCCGGGATCGCACCGACGACCTTGCGCCACTTGCGTACCCGTGCGGCGAGGTTTGGATCGCGGCACACCACATAGCCGAGCAGAAGGTCGCCGTGTCCGGTCAGGCCCTTCGTGCCGCTGGCGACCGCGAAGTCCGCGCCGAGTTCGAGGGGACGCTGCCCGAGCGGCGTGGCCAGCGTGTTGTCGACCGCCACCAGCGCGCCCGCGTCGTGCGCGGCCCGTGCGAGGCGCCGTACGTCGCACACATCGAGCCCCGGATTGGAGGGGGTCTCGATCCACAGCAGCTTCGCGCCGTCCAGGTGGGCCAGTTGGGCATCGGCGGCGGTCGGCGCGGTGCGCACCTCGATGCCGTACGCCTCCAACTGCTCGCGGACCAAGGGAAGGGCCTGATAACCGTCGTCCGGCAGGACCACCGTGTCGCCGGAGCGTGCCTGGGAGAGCAGCACGGCCGAGATCGCCGCCATCCCGGAGGCGAACACGATCGCCTCCGCGCTCTCGTCGGGGGACTCCAGCTCGGCCACGGCCCGCTCCAGATGGGTCCACGTCGGGTTGGTGTCGCGGCCGTAGGTGTACGGTCCGGCCGCCTCGCCGGGCAGATGGAAGTGGGCGGCGAACACCGGTCCGGGCAGGGTGGGCTCGAAGGCCACCGGCTCGGGAAGCCCGGCGCGTACGGATCGCGTGCCGTCACCTGTCATGCCACACGCTCCAGTTCGTTGCGGACGGCGGCGAGGAGGCCCTCGCTCGCCGCCTCCGCCATCGCCAGACATTCCTCGAAACCCTCACGACCGCCGTAGTACGGATCGGGAACTTCCAGGTCCCCGACGGCATTGGGGTCGTACGAGCGCAGCAGCCTCACCTTGGCGGCCTCGGCCCGGTTCGGTGCGAGGCGCCGCAGCTCCCGCAGATGGCCCTCGTCGAGCGCGATCAACAGATCGAGCCGGGAGAACCAGGAAGCGTGGAACTGCCGTGCCGTGTGGGACGTTTCATAACCGTGCTCGTCGAGCACCGAGACGGTGCGCGGGTCGGCGGGGTCGCCCTCGTGCCAGCCTCCGGTGCCCGCGCTCTCCACCACAACCAGGCCGGCGAGCCCGGCCTCCGCCACCCGGGCCCGGAAGACGGACTCGGCGATCGGCGATCGGCAGATGTTGCCCGTGCAGACGAAGCAGACGGAATAGGGGGTGGCCAACACTCAGTCCTTGCCGTCGGGCAGGACGACGTGCATCGCCCAGGACACGATCGAGATGATCAGGGCGCCGACCACGGCGGTCCAGAAGCCCTCGACGTGGAAGCTGAGGTTCAGCTTGTCGGCGAGCCACGAGGTGAGGAGCAGCATCAACGCGTTGATCACCAAGGTGATCAGGCCGAGCGTGAGGATGAAGAGGGGGAACGACAGAAACTTCACGACGGGCTTCACGACGAAGTTCACCACGCCGAAGACCAGCGCGACCAGAACCAGCGTCAGCGCCTTCTTGCCGGTGTTGTCACCGGTCAGGGTGATGTTCTTCACCAGCCAGATGGCCACCGCGAGGGCGGCCGCGTTGGCGATCGTCTTGACTACAAAATTCTTCATGGGTCTGATCGTGGCAGACCTGATCGGCACAAGCGCAGGGGCAGAGACGATGAAAGATTTCCGGCTCGACGAGTTGGAGGCGGAGCGGGCCGCCAACGACGGTGCGTATCTGCAGTTTCTGCGCGAGCGGAACATGTCGGCGGGGCTGTACGCCCTCGACGCGGGCGCGCACGACCCTCAGTCCCCGCACGCCCAGGACGAGATCTACTTCGTGGTCAGCGGCCGTGCCTCGATCACCGTGGGCCTGGAGACGACGCAGGTCGCGCGGGGCAGTGTGGTCTATGTGCCGGCCGGGGTGGCGCACAAGTTCCACCACATCACCGAGGATCTGAGGGTTCTGGTCGTCTTCTCTCCGCCTGAGAGCTGAGGGCCGCCCCCGATTCTCCCTAGGGGTTCGGTCAGGGGAGTTCAAGGGCTGGGAGGGCCCCGCTGGGTACCTTCTCGCCCCTAGCATCGAGAGTGTCGAAAGCACAGAACTCGTGAACTGACAGAAATACCGACAGAAAGAGGTAGGGACGATGGCGGCACGGGAGATATTCGCGGGGATGCCCTGGTGGGTGAAGTGGGTCGCCGTGCCCGTCATCGCCCTGGTCGTGTTCGGCGGCCTGATCGCGAGCGTGGTCGGCTTCCTGTTCGGGCTGCTCTTCAAGGTCCTGGTCTTCGTGGCCCTGGTCGGCGGAGTGATCTACCTGGTGCGGAGGTTCATGTCCTCCTCGTCCTCCTCGCACAGCGACTGGTAGCCGGGCCCGGGCGGAACATGAAACTCCGCCCGGAGCCCGCGGGCCGAACCCGGGCCCGGACGGATGCGGCGAGCCGCTTCGTGGACGCACGGGGGATTAGCCCGGCCGGGGGAACGGACCTGGCCGAACCCCCTTCCTCCACGAGGTCGGCCATTAGAGTGGCAAGTCTCTGCCGCCCCTTGGGAACCACGGGTCCTGACCGCATCCGACACCGGTCCGACCGGCCCGTTTCGCCGCCCCCGGGATCACGGCGGGCGCGCGGGGGCGGCCCCCGCGGGCGGGCGTGTTGCCCGTCAGCACGCCTGGGGGTGACCTGTGGCCACGGCTTCGAATGCCGCCGTCCCTACCCTGATCGGCTCGGTCCAGCGGGCCCTGCGCCTGCTGGAAGCAGTGGGCTCCCACGTGGACGGCGCCCCCGCCAAGCAGCTGGCGCGCGAGGCCGGACTGCCGCTGCCCACCGCGTACCACCTGCTGAGGACCCTGACCCACGAGGGCTATCTGCGGCGCGAGAACGGGGTGTTCGTCTTCGGGCCGGCGGCCGAGCGGCTGGCGGACGGCGGGGCCCGGCAGAATCGTCGCAACAAGATCGCAAACTCGCTGGGCCGCTGGCGGGACTCCATCGGGGTGCCCGTCTACTTCGCCGTCTACCGCGAGGGTGAGATCGAGATCGCCGGGGTTGCCGACACCCCCTCCGCGCCCGCCGTCGAGGAGTGGGCCGACTTCCGCGAGACCGGGCACGCCCACGCGATCGGCCAGTGCCTGCTCGGCCAGCTCGACGAACGCACCCGCGAGGACCACCTGGACCGGCATCCGGTCGAGGCGATCACGCCCTACACCGTGCGGGACCGGCGCGCCCTGTCCGACCGGCTGGCGGCTACGGAGCGTATGCGGCCCGTAATCGAACGGCAGGAATACGCGCTGGGTACCGTCTGCGCCGCCATCCCCGTAGCGGTCGGCTCCGGCGCCGCGACCATGGCCATTTCCGTACCCCTTGACCAGCAAGAACGCTTGCTGCCGGCCATTGAGCGGCTGCGTGGAGAAGTGGGAAGCCTCCTTGGTCCGCCCGCATTCTCTATCAGTATCTGAAAACTCACTCCTTGTGATCTGCTACCGCTTCCAGCACGATTGCGTCAAGAGGGTCACGGTGGACATTCCTGGCCAGTTTCAGCTAAAGCGGGGTTCGTGAGATGCGTGAATCGGTTCAGGCAGAAGTCATGATGAGTTTCCTCGTCTCCGAGGAGCTTTCCTTCCGGATCCCGGTGGAGCTGACGTACGACACGACGGATCCTTACGCGGTGCGCATGACCTTCCACCTTCCCGGCGACGCACCCGTCACCTGGGCATTTGGCCGTGAGCTGCTGCTCGACGGCATCAACGGGCCTGCTGGGGACGGTGATGTGCGGGTCGAGCCCAGCGCGCCCGAGGAGCTTCCCGATGTGCACATCCGGCTCCAGGTGGGTGGCGACCACGCCCTCTTCCGGGCCGGCGCCGCGCCCCTGGTGGCCTTCCTCGACCGCACCGACAAGCTCGTACCGCTGGGCCAGGAGTGGACGCTCGGCGAGTTCGACGAGCACCTGGAGGACGCGCTCGGGCGCATCCTCGCCGAGGAGAACGCCGGCTGACCGGCTACTTCTTGCGGCGGTGGCCGCCTCCGCCGCGTACCGGACTCGGACGCTTCGCCGTGCGTGCCTCGGTGGCCGGGCGGTCGGCGGAGACCACCAGAGCGGCGAGCGCCGTGGTCAGCGGCACCGAGGCGACCAGGCCGATCGACCCGACCAGCGTGCGGACGATCTCCTCGGCGACCAGCTCGCTGTTGGCCACCGTGCCCACGCTGCTCTGCGCGATCGAGAACAGCAGCAACAGGGGCAGCGCCGCGCCCGCGTAGGCGAGCACCAGCGTGTTCACCACCGAGGCGATGTGGTCGCGGCCGATCCGGATTCCCGCCCGGTACAGGCCGCGCGGGCCCATCGTCGGGTTGGCCTCGTGCAGCTCCCACACCGCCGAGGTCTGAGTGACCGTCACATCGTCGAGCACGCCGAGCGAGCCGATGATGACGCCGGCGAGCAGCAGGCCGGACATGTCGATGTTCGGGTAGAGGCCGTGGATCAGGCCGGTGTTGTCGTCGGTGTTGCCGGTGAGCGAGGCCCAGCCGATGAACAGCGAGCCGAGCAGGCCGATCAGCATCAGTGAGACGAGCGTGCCGAGAACGGCGACGGAGGTGCGTGCGGACAGGCCGTGGCACATGTAGAGCGCGATCAGCATGATGGCGCTCGCCCCGACCACCGCCACGAGCAGCGGATTGGATCCCTGCAGAACCGCCGGGAGGATGAACAGCGTCAGCACGGCGAACGAGACCACCAGGGCGATCAGCGCCATCACTCCGCGCAGCCGGCCGACGACCACGACGGCGAGCGCGAAGATCCCGGCGAGCAGCGCCATGGGGAGCCTGCGGTTGACGTCCGTCACCGAATACTGCAGGTCATGGGGTGCGTCGGGGGCGTACGCGACGATCACGCCCTGGCCGGCGTGCAACTGGCGGGGCGAGTCGGGCTGGACGATCTCGGTGAAGGTGCGGCCCTTCTCCTTGCCCGAGGTGACCTCGACGGTGGCCTTTCCGCACAGACCCCGCTGAGCGTTTCTGGCCTGCTGGCCCTCGGCGGTGGAGGTGTCGCCGTTCGACGGGGTCTGACCGGCGTTGACCGACTTGCAGTCCACCTTGTCCACTTTGATGACCTTGGCCTGCTGGGTCTGGCGGTCGAAGCCGACGCCGGTGCGCTGGTGCGCCGGGGCACCACCCGGCCAGAGCACCACGAGACCCACAAGTACCGCTGTGGAGAAAGGAATCAGCACAGCGGCGATGACTTTGCGCAGGTGCTTGGAGACGGGGGCCGCGGGTCCGTGGCTGTGCGAGTGGCCGTGCCCGTGGCCGTGTCCGCCGTGCTGGCGCGGAAGGTGCGGTTCTGGTGAGGTCACCGCCCGATCATCGCAAGAACCGAGGGGGCCCTCTGTTCAGCGCGCCAGTGATGGCGCTAGCGTGGTGACACCTTTGCACACGCGGGAGCTCGGAGCACCGGGCTGAGAGGGCGCTGAAATCCGTACGAACCGTACGGGAACGGCTGCGCCGACCGCCGAACCTGTTACCGGGTAATGCCGGCGTAGGGAGTAGGTCTCATGACCATTCAGGACGCACGCACGCCTGCCTCCAGCACTGAGGAGAGCGGGAAGTCCATCGGCTGGCACAAGGGGTACGTGGAGGGTTCGCGCCCCGACCTCCGGGTGCCGGTCCGCCAGGTGCACCTCACCAACGGCAAGGCCGTGACGCTGTACGACACGTCCGGGCCGTACACCGACCCGAACATCGAGACCGACGTCCGTCGCGGCCTCGCCCCGCTCCGGGAGAACTGGATCATCGGGCGCGGCGACACCGAGGAGTACGCGGGCCGTCCGGTCCGCCCCGAGGACGACGGCATCAAGCACACCTCGCCGCGCGGGGGCCTCAAGAACCTCGACGCGGTCTTCCCGGGCCGCCCGCGCCAGCCCCGCCGGGGCCGCGGCGGCCAGGCCGTCACCCAGCTCGCGTACGCGCGCCGCGGCGAGATCACCCCGGAGATGGAGTACGTAGCGATCCGCGAGAACGTCTCCCCCGAGGTCGTGCGCGAGGAGATCGCGGCGGGCCGCGCCGTGCTGCCCGCCAACATCAACCACCCCGAGATCGAGCCGATGATCATCGGCAAGCGGTTCCTGGTGAAGGTCAACGCCAACATCGGGAACTCCGCGGTCACCTCCTCCATTGAGGAGGAGGTCGACAAGATGACGTGGGCCACCCAGTGGGGCGCGGACACGGTCATGGACCTCTCCACGGGCCGCAACATCCACACCACCCGTGAGTGGGTCCTGCGCAACTCCCCCGTCCCCATCGGCACGGTGCCGCTGTACCAGGCCCTGGAGAAGGTCGACGGCCGCGCCGAGGAACTGACCTGGGACATCTACAAGGACACGGTCATCGAGCAGGCCGAGCAGGGCGTCGACTACATGACGGTCCACGCCGGCGTGCTGCTGCGGTACGTGCCGCTGACCGCCCGCCGCAAGACCGGCATCGTCTCGCGCGGCGGCTCGATCATGGCTGCCTGGTGCCTGGCGCACCACAAGGAATCGTTCCTGTACGAGAACTTCGAGGAGCTCTGCGAGATCCTCGCGGCGTACGACGTGACGTACTCGCTCGGCGACGGCCTGCGGCCCGGCTCCATCGCGGACGCCAACGACGAGGCCCAGTTCGCGGAGCTGCGCACGCTCGGGGAACTCAACACGATCGCCAAGCGTCACAACGTACAGACGATGATCGAGGGCCCGGGACACGTCCCGATGCACAAGATCAAGGAGAACATCGACCTCCAGCAGGAGATCTGCGAGGAGGCCCCGTTCTACACCCTGGGGCCGCTGACCACCGATGTGGCGCCCGCCTACGACCACATCACCTCCGGCATCGGTGCGGCGATGATCGCCTGGTGGGGCACCGCGATGCTCTGCTACGTCACACCCAAGGAGCACCTCGGCCTGCCCAACCGCGATGACGTGAAGACCGGCGTCATCACGTACAAGATCGCCGCACACGCGGCGGACCTGGCCAAGGGGCACCCGGGCGCGCAGGAGTGGGACGACGCGCTCTCGGACGCCCGGTTCGAGTTCCGCTGGGAGGACCAGTTCAACCTGGCCCTCGACCCGGACACCGCCCGGGAGTTCCACGACGAGACGCTGCCCGCGGAGCCGGCCAAGACCGCGCACTTCTGCTCGATGTGCGGTCCGAAGTTCTGCTCGATGAAGATCTCCCAGGACATCCGCCGCGAGCACGGCGGCGACCTGAGGTCCGACGAGATCGAGGCCGGGATGGCGGAGAAGTCCAAGGAGTTCGCGGACGCGGGCAACCGGGTTTATCTGCCGATCGCCGACTGAGGCGATGCGGTCCTCGCGCTGCCCCGGGAGCGGACCACTCCCGGGTGCGGCGCCGCGCCCGCCGGTTCAGTCCGGCTGGTGCTCCGGCCCCCCGAAGTCGGGGCTGGTGAAGTCCGGGCTGGTGAAGCTGGGGTGGTTGGTGGGGGAGCCGCCCTCGTCGGGGCTGTCGAAGCCCGGGCGGTCGTAGCCGAGGGTGGGGATGCGGCCGATCGGGCGGCGTGGGGCCGGGGCGCCGGGGTCGACGCTCGGGTCGGCCAGCGCGTCGCGCAGGAACGGGTAGATGCCGCGTTCGAGCAGGGCGTGGCGCCAGGCCTCGCGGGCGCGGGCGAACTCCTGGGTGCGCTCGTCAGGGGCGTCCGCCTCGCTGTCCTCGTCGATGGCCACGACCTGCGTCGCGCCGTTGCGCACCGCGGTGATCAGCAGCCCGACGGCGGCGGCGAGTATCGCGGCGGCGGTCAGCGCGCCGAAGAACCAGCCCGCCGTCAGCATGGTGTCGGCGAAGGCCGGCACCGGGTTGAGCATCTTCAGGATGTAGCCGACAAGGAGAAAGATCGCGGCGGCGGTCCCCGCGAGCACGGGGGCGAGCACGGCGACGACCGCGCCGATGCCCGCGCCCGAGGGTTCCAGGCTCACGCCGTCGGCGGCGGCGGTGAGGCCGGAATCGCGCGCGGCGGTTGTGGAAGGCGAGCGCAGCTCTTCGCGTGCCTTGACGTAGTTCTCGTACTCGGCGGCGGCCCGCTCGGTGACGAACGTGCCGGCGGCGAGCACCATGGTGCGCAATTGCACGGCGTTGAGGCGGTCGCCGATACCGGACAGCTCGGGCCGTTCATGCGCGGTGCGCAGTGCCTCGTCGAGAATCCGCTCGAACTCCGGGCGGTCCTCGACGAGCAGGTGCGGAGCGCTGTTCATGTGCATCCCCCGATGCTCCGTAGGGCCGGGAAGCCCGCCTGATGAACGGGCAGTTGGGCGGAAACGGAGGAGAGCCTGCTACGGATAACCCGATGGTAGAGCCGCTACGGCACGGGGTGACAGGGTGTTTCCGGAAATGGCATACCCGGCGCTTTGCAGAACGCCTTCCCGGTCAACCGTCAGTCATGCAACGGAAGCTGCTGGACCAGCAGTTTTCCGGCCATGGTCACGCCGCCGTCCATGGCGATGGCAAGACCGTCGGCGTACACATGCGGACCTTCGACCACCGGGCGCGAATCCTCCTCGCCGTCCTCCGTCCCGACCTCGCCGAGCAGATATGGAATCGGGCTGTGGCCGTGCACGACCCGCTGCCCGCCGTACGCCGAGAGCAGCTCGCGGGCGGCCTGCGGGCCCGATTCGTCGCGGAAGGCGAAGCGCTTGGTGAACTTGCGGAACAGGTCCCAGCACTCGTCGGCGTCGTTGCGGTTGAGGATGGCGTGGACGGTGTCGTTGACCGCCTCGATGGAGTCGCCGTAATCCAGATAGGCGGTTGTGTCGGAGTGCATGAGGAGGTGGTCGTCCTCGTGCTCGATCGCGTCGAGCCGGGACATCCACTGCAGGTGTACGTCCTGGAGGCGGTCCATGTCGGCCTTCTGGCCGCCGTTGAGCAGCCAGGCGGCCTGGAAGGTGGCGGTGCCCGCACCGGAGTTGACCGGGGTGTCCGCGAACCGCTTGGCGCCGATGAGGAGCAGCTCGTGGTTGCCCATGAGGGCCTTGCAGTAGCCGCCGGCGGCCGCGGCCTCCGCGGAGAGCCGCATGACCAGGTCGATGACGCCGATGCCGTCGGGGCCCCGGTCGGTGAAGTCACCGAGGAACCAGAGGCGGGCGGTGCCCGCGGCCCAGTTGCCGGACTCGTCGATGAGGCGCTGCTCACGCAGGGCGGCCAGGAGTTCGTCGAGGTAGCCGTGTACGTCGCCGACGACGTACAGCGGGCCGGGGCCCTCGGACACCGCGGGGGCGACGGGTTCGACCGTCGGCAGCTTCACGGTGTCCCCCCGGTGGATCACCGGGAGGTCGCGTGCGGTCGGCGTGTAGCCCTCGGGGGGCTCGTCATCCGAATAGGTGGTCGCGCCGGGCTCCGGAGCGGACGCGAAGGGTGCGGGTGCTTCCGGGTGACCGGCGGGCGGCTCCTGGCGGAAGACGTGCACCACCGGCTCCGGCCGCGCGAGAGGTTCCTCGGGCGGTGGCACGGGGGTCTGTTGCGCGTACGGCGGCACCCGGAAGTCACGCAACGTCTCCGTCCGCACGGGTCCCTGACCGGCCCCCTGAGTCATCGACCCCTCCACCACCGTCGCACCGCCGTACACCGTGGGAGCCGCCAGGTCGGGCGGGGATCCGTGGTGTCGTGCGCCCATCATAGGAATGCGCCTCATGCTGTGTGACGCACCAGGGGTGGTCAATCCGGGTGCGAGCGGTGTTCGCGGGTGTTTATGTCCCCAATGTGGTGATCAGGTGCAGGCTGATTCTGCCGCTCGGATGATCTTGAGTCCAACGTGAACCGGCCGGGGAGCCTCGCCCGGCCGGAGGTTCACTCCTTGTTGGGGCCGGTCTGGTCCTTGGCCGGCGAGCGGGGCGGGCTGACCGTGGTACGCGGCGGGCGCCGCTGGGACGAGGTCCGCACGATCAGTTCGGTCGGTATTACCTGCTCGATCGGGTGACCGTTGTCGATCCCTTCGATCGCGTCGATCAGGAGCTGGACGACGGCCGTGCCGATGCGCCGCGGTTTGAGCGAGAGGGTGGTGATGGGCGGTTCGGTGGTGGCGTACACGGTGGACTCGCTGCAGCACACGAGGAGCAGGTCCTCGGGTACCCGCAGTCCGTAGCGCCGCGCGGCCGCGAGCAGGTCGGTGCCATTGGGGTCGAAGAGGCCGTACACGGCGTCGGGCCGGTCCGGGCGGGCGAGCAGCCGGTCGGCTGCGACGGCACCCGCACACGGGTCGTGGGCCGGGTAGGACTCGTACACCGGATCCTGGCCGACGCGTTCGCACCAGGTCAGATAGGCCTCGGTGGACAGCCGGGTGTAGGTGTCGGTGGTGGTGCCGGTGAGCAGGCCGATCCGGCGGGCGCCGGCGGCGGCGAGATGGTCGAGCAGGCTGAGTACGGCAGCCTCGTGGTCGTTGTCCACCCAGGCCGTGACGGGCAGGGAGCCCGCCGGGCGGCCGTCGGAGACGACCGGAAGGCCCTGGCGTACGAGTTCGGTGACGACGGGGTCCTGGTCGGAGGGGTCGATGACGACGGTGCCGTCGAGGGCGACGTTCGACCAGACGTCCGCCGGGCTGCGGCGTGAGGTGGCGGGCAGGATGACGAGGGCATAGCCGCGGGCCAGCGCGGCCGACGTCGCGGCTCTGGCCATCTCGGCGAAGTACGCGAATTCGGTGAAGGTGAAAGGTTCATCCCCGTAGGTCGTCACGGTCAGGCCGATGAGGCCCGACTTTCCGGTACGGAGCGTGCGGGCCGCTGCGGATGGGCGGTAGCCCAGCCGGTCTGCGACCTCGCGGACGTGGCGGCGGGTGGCGTCGGGGAGCCGGCCCTTGCCGTTGAGCGCGTCGGAGACGGTCGTGATGGAGACACCGGCGGCGGCGGCCACGTCCCGAATGCCCGCCCGCCCCAGCCGGCGACCGGTCGACCGGCTCACCTGGTGCTTCCCTGCTGCTGTCATGGCGAGCCGATAGTAGGGCGATGACGGGCGGTTGGCCCGGGTGCATATGCACGCGTTGACAGGCACGTTTCTGCATGATCGAAAAGCATCAGTGGCCTTGCGATGCAAGGGAGTTGGGCGATCGGGTGTTGTGGTGGCGCTTGTCGACCCGTGGGCGGCTGACAACTGTCCGATGTCTCGAAGAGGTCTCAACTCACCTTCACGGGTGATGCGCGCCACGGCGTGGGCCACCGGCGCGCGGACGGAACAGGAGCGCTCCCCCCTTCCCGTACGCCCGCCGGGAACCGCTCCCCGTCCGCTATTCGCAGGGGAGCCGAATCCTCATAAGGTGAGGAGTATTGGATGTGTACGGAGCTGTCCGCCGCGGCGGACACCACACCGGCACGGAACGGTCGAGGAGGACCTGCGGTGAGCGAGACGAGCCCCAAGCTGCGCGCCGAGCTGGACGGCATCCCCACCTACAAGCCCGGCAAGCCCGCGGCGTCCGACGGCCCGGTCGCCTACAAGCTCTCCTCGAACGAGAACCCGTACCCGCCGCTCCCCGGCGTGATGGAGAGCGCGATGGCGGCCGCGGGGAACTTCAACCGCTATCCGGACATGGCATGCACCGGATTGATGAACGAGCTGGCCGAGCGTTTCGGGGTTCCCCTGACGCATCTGGCCACCGGCACGGGCTCGGTGGGCGTGGCCCAGTCGCTGATCCAGTCCACCTCCGGCCCCGGTGACGAGGTCATTTACGCCTGGCGCTCCTTCGAGGCGTACCCGATCATCACCCAGATCAGTGGAGCCACGTCCGTCCGGGTACCGCTGACCTCCGGCGAGGTGCACGACCTTGACGCGATGGCCGAGGCGATCACCGACCGGACCCGGCTGATCTTCGTCTGCAACCCGAACAACCCGACCGGCACCGTGGTGCGCCGGGCCGAGCTGGAGCGGTTCCTGGACCGGGTGCCCTCCGACGTTCTGGTGGTGCTCGACGAGGCGTACCGGGAGTTCATCCGCGACGTCGAGGTGCCGGACGGCATCGAGATCTACCGCGACCGGCCGAACGTGGCCGTGCTGCGCACCTTCTCCAAGGCATACGGGCTCGCCGGGCTGCGAGTCGGCTTCGCGGTGGCCCATGAGCCGGTCGCGGCGGCGCTGCGCAAGACGGCCGTGCCGTTCGGCGTCAGCCAGCTGGCCCAGGACGCGGCGGTTGCCTCACTGCGGGCCGAGGACGAACTGATGGGCCGCGTCGGCTCGTTGGTCTGCGAGCGGGAGCGTGTGTACGAGGGGCTGGTGCAGCAGGGCTGGACCGTGCCCGAGACGCAGGCGAACTTCGTCTGGCTGCGCCTGGGGGAGCGCACGGTCGAGTTCGCCTCGGCGTGCGAGGCGGCGGGCGTGGTGGTCCGGCCGTTCGCGGGCGAGGGCGTGCGCGTCACGATCGGCGAGAGCGAGGCCAACGACCTGTTCCTCAAGGTCGCGGAGGGCTTCCGCAAGCAGGCCTGAGGCGTCCGGAAGGCCTCTCGGGAGAGGCCTGAGCAGGCGCCTCGGTGGACGTCTCAGATGGCGTCGACCCGGATCGGGTCGCCGGAGCGAACCGTGGCGAGCAGCCGGGGGTCGCCGTCGAGCCGGCCGAGGACGTTGCACGGGCTCGCGAGTCGGCATTCGTCGCCGCGCGAGATCGGCGTGGGGCCGTACGGGAGCGCGAGCGCGTCGCCGTCGGTCCAGAACGCCACCGTCCCCGGCTCCACCACCTGGCGGGCGTCCGCCTCCCGGGCGGGGGAGACGGGGGTGTCGAAGTAGACCTCCTCGCCCCAGGTGTGGGCGGTGGAGGTGATCGGGAGTGCCCCCGCGAGCGCCTTGCTCGTGGGGGTTTCTTCGAGCGTCGCGGTGAGGCTGCCCGCGGGCCATGAGATGCGAATGCGCAGCTGGTTCTCCATGGCGCCGAATTCAACAATATGTTGAAAGCCTTGGGAAGGGGGTGTCCACGCCCGCTCCCTGCCCGCCGCGCCCCGCCCCGCTTTAAAGGGGACCCCCCTGAAGAGTGTCGACAGACAGTGCGACATAATGCTTGTGAATGTGAACGCGTTCACAAGCGTGTCCCGCTTCATCCCGAGATCGGTGGGATTAAAGGGGCAAGCTGCGGCTGTGACCACGGCGATGTAAGGAGAGTGCCGACGTGGACCTGGCTCTGGCGCCGGAAACCCTGGCGCGATGGCAGTTCGGTATCACCACCGTCTACCACTTCCTTTTCGTCCCCCTGACGATCTCGCTCGCGGCGCTGGTCGCGGGCCTGGAGACCGCCTGGGTACGAACGGGCAAGGACAAGTACCTCAAGGCGACCAAGTTCTGGGGCAAGCTCTTCCTGATCAACATCGCGATGGGTGTGGTCACGGGCATCGTCCAGGAATTCCAGTTCGGCATGAACTGGTCCGACTACTCGCGGTTCGTCGGCGACATCTTCGGTGCCCCGCTTGCTTTCGAAGCGCTCATCGCCTTCTTCTTCGAGTCAACCTTCATCGGACTGTGGATCTTCGGCTGGGACAAGTTGCCGAAGAAGATCCACTGCGCCTGCATCTGGATGGTGTCCATCGGCACCATGCTGTCCGCCTACTTCATCCTGGCGGCCAACTCCTGGATGCAGCACCCGGTCGGCTACAAGCTCAACAAGGCCACCGGGCGCGCGGAGCTCACCGACTTCTGGCACGTCCTGACCCAGGACACCACCCTCGTTGTCGTCTTCCACACGCTGACCGCGGCCTTCCTCACCGGTGGCGCGTTCATGGTCGGCGTCGCCGCCATCCACCTGCGCCGCAAGAAGCACATCCCGGTGATGCGTACGTCGCTGCGGCTCGGCCTGGTCACGCTGGTGATAGGAGGGCTGCTCACCGCCGTCAGCGGAGACTCACTCGGCAAGGTCATGTTCAAGCAGCAGCCGATGAAGATGGCCGCCGCCGAGGCCCTGTGGGACGGCCAGAACTCCGCACCGTTCTCGATCTTCGCTGTCGGCGACGTGGCCAAGGGCCACAACGACGTCGAGATCTCGGTGCCCGGAATACTGTCCTTCCTCGCCGACAGCAACTTCTCCTCGTACGTCCCCGGCATCAACGACGTGAACAAGTCGGAGCAGCAGAAGTTCGGGCCCGGTGACTACCGGCCCAACATCCCGGTCACCTTCTGGGGCTTCCGCTGGATGATCGGCTTCGGCATGACGTCCTTCGTCATCGGACTGGTCGGACTCTGGCTCACCCGCAAGAAGTTCATGCTGGCGCCGGCGATGCGGACCGGTGAGGACGAAGTGCCGAACCTGGTGCTCTTCAAGAGCAAGGCACTCGGCACCCGCCTGACCAAGTGGTACTGGTTCGCCGCCGTCTGGACGCTCGGCTTCCCGCTGATCGCCAACTCGTGGGGCTGGATCTTCACCGAGATGGGCCGTCAGCCCTGGGTCGTGTACGGCGTGCTGCGCACCAAGGACGCGGTCTCCCCCAGCGTCTCGCAGGGCGAGGTCCTCACCTCGATGATCGTCTTCACGTTGCTGTACGCCGTACTCGCCGTGGTCGAGGTCAAGCTGCTCGTCAAGTACGTCAAGGCCGGGCCGCCCGAGCTCACCGAGGACGACCTCAACCCGCCCACCAAGATCGGCGGGGACGACCGTGACCCCGACCGGCCGATGGCCTTCTCGTACTGAGGCTGAGGAGATCGAGGCATGGAACTCCACGACGTCTGGTTCGTACTCATCGCCGTCCTGTGGATCGGCTACTTCTTCCTGGAGGGATTCGACTTCGGGATCGGCGTTCTGACCAAGCTGCTGGCCAGGGACCGCACCGAGAAGCGCGTCCTGATCAACACCATCGGACCCGTCTGGGACGGCAACGAGGTGTGGCTGCTCACGGCCGGCGGCGCGACCTTCGCCGCCTTCCCCGAGTGGTACGCGACGCTCTTCTCCGGCTTCTACCTGCCGCTGCTGATCATCCTGGTCTGCCTGATCGTCCGCGGTGTCGCCTTCGAATACCGGGCGAAGCGGCCGGAGGAGAAGTGGCAGCGCAACTGGGAGCAGGCCATCTTCTGGACCTCGCTCATCCCGGCGTTCCTCTGGGGTGTGGCCTTCGCCAACATCGTGCGCGGAGTGAAGATCGACGCCCACATGGAGTACGTGGGCAACTTCTGGGATCTGCTCAACCCGTACGCGATCCTGGGCGGCTTGGTCACCCTCTTCCTCTTCACCTTCCACGGCGCGGTGTTCGCCTCGCTCAAGACGCTCGGCGACATCCGCGAGAGGTCGAGGGCGCTGGCGCTCAAGCTGGGTCTGGCGACGGCCGTGCTCGCGCTCGGCTTCCTGATCTGGACCCAGGCCTCGCGCGGTGACACGAAGAGTCTGGTCGCGATGGCTGTCGCCGTACTCGCGCTGGTCGGGGCGATCGCGGCCATCAAGATCGGGCGCGAGGGCTGGTCGTTCGCGCTGTCGGGCATCACGATCGCGGCCGCGGTGGCGATGCTCTTCCTGACGCTCTTCCCGAACGTCATGCCGTCCTCGCTGAACGACGCCTGGAACCTCACGGTCACCAACGCCTCGTCCAGCCCGTACACGCTGAAGATCATGACCTGGTGTGCGGGGGTCGCGACCCCGATCGTGCTGCTCTACCAGAGCTGGACGTACTGGGTGTTCCGCAAGCGGATCGGCACCAAGAACATCGCCGACGCGCACTGACCCCGCGGTCCTCATGGTTCAACGGGGGTGTGTTTCACGTGAAACACACCCCTCCGGCCCCGCTCTGATCCTTCCGGTTGGGGGATGTTTCACGTGAAACCGATCGACCCGCGTCTGCTCCGGTACGCCCGCGCCACCCGCTTCTTCCTGGCGGCGGTGGTGGCCCTCGGTCTGGTCGGGGCGGGGCTGATCGTCGCCCAGGCGATGCTCATCGCCGTCGTCGTCGTGGGGGCGTTCCAGCACGGCCACGACGCGGCCGGACTACGGACGCCGCTACTGTTCCTCGCGGCGGTCGCGGTCGGCCGGGGCCTGGTCTCCTGGCTCACCGAACTCGCCGCGAACCGGGCGAGCGCGGCGGTCAAGTCGGAGCTGCGGGGCCGGCTCCTGGACCGGGCGGCAGGGCTCGGCCCTGAGTGGCTGAGCGGTCAGCGCACGGGGTCGCTCGTCGCGCTCGCCACCCGCGGGGTCGACGCCCTCGACGACTACTTCGCGCGTTACCTGCCGCAACTCGGTCTCGCCATAGTGGTGCCGATTGCGGTACTGGCGCGGATCGTCACCGAGGACTGGGTGTCGGCGGCGACCATCGTCGTCACCCTGCCGCTCATCCCCCTGTTCATGGTGCTCATCGGCTGGGCCACCCAGTCGCAGATGGACCGTCAGTGGCGGCTGCTGTCCCGGCTTTCGGGGCACTTCCTCGACGTGGTCGCCGGGCTGCCGACGCTGAAGGTGTTCGGCCGGGCCAAGGCGCAGGCCGAGTCGATCAGGACGATCACCTCGGACTACCGCCGAGCGACGCTGAAGACCCTGCGGATCGCCTTCATCTCGTCCTTCGCCCTCGAACTGCTCGCGACGATCTCGGTGGCGCTGGTCGCGGTCGGCATCGGCATGCGCCTGGTCCACGGCGACCTCGACCTCTACACCGGCCTGGTCATCCTGATCCTGGCCCCCGAGGCCTATCTGCCGCTGCGCCAGGTCGGCGCCCAGTACCACGCGGCGGCGGAGGGGCTCTCGGCCGCGGAGGAGATCTTCGACGTCCTGGAGACCCCGCTGCCCGAGGACGGCAAGGACAAGGTGCCCGCAGGCCCGGTCCGCATCGAGTTCGACGGCGTGACGGTGCGCCACCCCGGCCGCACGGAACCGTCCCTGGCGGCCACCTCTCTGGTGGTGGAGCCGGGCGAGACCGTGGCGCTGACCGGGCCGAGCGGCGTCGGAAAGTCCACGCTCCTCAACGCGGTGCTCGGCTTCGTGAATCCGCAGGACGGCGGCCGGGTCCTGGTCTCCGGCACCGATCTCGCCACGCTGTCCCTGGCCGACTGGCGTGAGCGGATCGCCTGGGTGCCGCAGCGGCCGCACCTCTTCGCCGGGACGATCGCGGAGAACGTCCGCCTCGCCCGGCCGGACGCGGACGACGCGGCCGTGCTCGACGCGCTGCGGGATGCGGGCGCGTACGACTTCGTGGCCGCGCTGCCGGACCGCATGGCCACGGTTCTGGGCGAGGGCGGCGCGGGCCTCTCGGCCGGACAGCGCCAACGCCTCGCCCTGGCCCGCGCCTTCCTGGCCGACCGGCCGGTGCTGCTGCTCGACGAGCCGACGGCCGCGCTCGACGGCGAGACCGAGGCCGGCATCGTGGATGCGGTGCGCAGGCTGGTGGTGGGCCGTACGGTCCTGCTCGTTGTGCACCGCCCGGCGCTGCTCGCCGTCGCGGACCGGGTGGTGGAGCTGCGGCCCGCCGAAACACAGCCCTGCGTCCCGGTGCAGGGAGCGCCTGTCTCGGCCTCAACTGGCAAGACAGAGGCGCCTGTTGAGTCCGTCGCTGCGAAGGCTGTCACGGCGGGCGGACCCGCCGCCGCCCGGAATCCGCTCGCCCGGGTCCGTGCCGCGGCCCGTGGGCTGCGCGGCCGCATCGTGCTCGCGCTGCTGCTCGGCGCGCTGGCGCTCGGCTCGGCCGTGGGCCTCATGGCCACTTCCGGCTGGCTCATCTCGCGGGCCTCGCAACAGCCGCCGGTGCTCTATCTGATGGTGGCCGTCACTGCGACTCGCGCCTTCGGAATCGGCCGCGCGGTGTTCCGCTACGCCGAACGCCTCGTCTCGCACGACGCCGTGCTGCGGATGCTCGCCGAACTGCGGGTCGCGGTGTACCGGCAGCTGGAGCGGATCGCCCCCGCCGGACTGCGCGAGACCCGGCGCGGAGACCTGCTGTCCCGCCTCGTCGCCGATGTGGACGAACTCCAGGACTACTGGCTGCGCTGGGCGCTCCCGGCCGGGGTCGCCGTCGTCGTGTCCGTGCTGAGCGCCGGGTTCACCGCATGGCTGCTGCCCGAGGCCGGTGGCGTGCTCGCCGCGGGCCTTATCGTCGCCGGCGTCGTGGTCCCGGTCGTCAGCGGGGCTTTGGCGCGGCGGGCCGAGCGCCAGCTCGCCCCGGCCCGCGGGGTGCTCGCCACCCGGGTGGCCGATCTGCTCACCGGAACCGGCGAGCTGACCGTGGCGGGAGCCCTCGGCCGCCGCACCCGTGAGGTGAAGGACGCCGACTCGGCACTGACTCGGATCGCCTCGCGGGGCGCCGCCGCCACCGCGCTCGGCGGCGGCCTCTCCGCGCTGACCTGCGGACTCACCGTGGCCGCCGCCGCACTGGTCGGCGTCCAGGCGGTCGTCGCAGGCCGCCTCGGCGGGGTCGAGCTGGCGGTGGTCGTGCTGGTCCCGCTCGCCGCCTTCGAGGCCGTGACCGGGCTGCCGCTTGCCGTGCAGTCCCGCCAGCGGGTCCGGCGCAGCGCCGAGCGCGTCTACGAGGTGCTCGACGCGCCCGCCCCCGTACAGGAGCCGGAAGCGCCCGTCGCCGCGCCCACCTCGCCGTTCCCGCTGGAGCTTCGCGGGCTCAGCGCCCGGTACGCCGGGCAGGAGCGGGACGCGTTGCACGACTTCGGGCTGCGCCTCACCCGGGGCATGCGGGTCGCCGTCGTGGGAGCCTCCGGATCCGGCAAGACCACCCTCGCCCAGGTGCTGCTCCGGTTCCTGGACGCCCAGGAGGGTGCGTACGAGATCGCCGGGAGCGATGCGAACCGGCACAGCGGCGACGACGTGCGCAGGCTCGTCGGCCTGTGCGCCCAGGACGCGCACCTCTTCGACAGCTCCGTACGGGAGAACCTGCGGCTCGCCCGCACCGACGCCACCGACGACGACCTGCGCGCCGCTCTGGAGCGGGCCCGGCTTCTGGACTGGGTCGACAGGCTGCCCGAAGGCCTCGGCACCCTCGTGGGTGAGCACGGCGCCCGGCTGTCCGGCGGCCAGCGCCAGCGGCTCGCGCTAGCCCGGGCCCTGCTCGCGGACTTCCCGGTCCTCGTCCTGGACGAACCGGCCGAGCACCTGGACCTGGCGACCGCCGACGCGCTCACCGAGGACCTGCTCAATGCCACCGAAGGCCGTACGACCGTTCTGATCACGCACCGGTTGCGGGGCCTCGAAGCCGTCGACGAAGTGGTCGTCCTCGACGAGGGGCGCACCGTGCAGCGTGGCGCGTACGAAGATCTGGCGCTCGTCGACGGACCCCTGCGGCGCATGCTGGAGAGGGAGCGCGAGACCGAGGCCACGCAGTACCCGACTTTCCTAGCCAAATAGGACTAACTAGTCTCAAGGCATGCCAGTGCCGCCAGTGCCGAAGAGACCGACGGACCGCCAGGACGTCAAGGACCTGGACCGCCAGGACCAGGATCCGCTCGAAGCGGCGACCCGGGCCACGCGCAGCCTGCAGGGCCTGTCCACCGAGCTGACCGCGCGGGTGCCGCAGCTCCTCGAGGCGATGCGCTCGGTGGGGACGGGCCTTGAGCTGCACTCCACGCTGGACCGGATCTGCGAGACGGCGGCCGAGCTCGCCGACGCCCGGTACGCGGCGATCGGCGTCGTCAACGAGGAGGGCCGGGGGCTCTCGGATTTCGTGACGTACGGCGTCAGCGACGAAGAGGCCCGGGCGATCGGGCACCGGCCCGACGGCCACCGCGGGCTGCTCGGCTGGCTGATCCACCACCCCGAGCCGCTGCGGCTCGCCGAGATCTCGGCCGATCCGCGCTCGGCCGGGCTCCCCCCGAACCATCCGCCGATGCGCACCTTCCTCGGCGTCCCCATCCGCGTCCAGGGCGAGATCTTCGGCAATCTCTATCTGACCGAGAAGCACAACGGGGGCGAGTTCAACGACTACGACCTGCACATGGTGCGGGTGCTCGCCACCGAGGCCGGGATCGCCATCGGCAACGCGCGGCTCTACGAGGCGGCGCGCCAGCGCGAACGCTGGATCGACGGCTCGGTCGCCGTCACCACGGCCCTCCTCTCGGGAGGCGACGCGGACGATGCCCTGGAGGTCGTCGCCGAACAGGCCCGCCACCTCGCCGTCTCCGACGCGGGCATAGTGCTCCTGCCCGCCGACGAGGGCGGCCTGGAGATCGTCGCGGTCTCCGCCGACAACCCGCGCGTCTCGCTCGGCGTGGTGATCCCGCCGGAGAGCCCGGTCGTCTCGACACTCCTCGAAGGCGAGGCGGTCTTCGTGGACGACGCCGCCACGGACCCCCGCATGATCACCAAGCTGTCGGAGCGGTACGGGCCGAGCATGCTGCTTCCGTTGCAGAGCGGCGGCCGGGTCCTCGGCGCTCTTGCCACGCCCCGGGTGCGCGGCGGGCGCCCGTTCACCGAGGCGGAGCGGACACTGGCCAGCCAGTTCGCCTCGCAGGCCGCGCTCGCCCTGATGATGGCCGAGGCCCAGCGGGACCGGGAGCGGCTCGCGGTGTACGAGGACCGCGACCGAATCGCCCGCGACCTGCACGACCTGGTCATCCAGCGCCTCTTCGCCACTGGGATGATGCTGGAGGGCGCCCAGCGCAAGTCCGTTGTGCCGGAGGTGCAGGGCGGCATCGGCAAGGCGGTCGACGAACTCGATGTCACCATCCAGGAGATCCGCACCGCGATCTTCGCGCTCCAGCAGGGCCCGGCCGAGGCGCCCTCCGGGCTGCGCACGCGCGTCCTGCGGGAGATCAACATGGCCGCCGTGCCGCTCGGCTTCAAGCCGGCCCACCGCTTCCTCGGTGCCGTCGACACTCTGGTCGGTGAGCTGACCGGCAAGAACCTGATCGCGGCGCTGCGCGAGGCGCTCTCGAACGCCTTCCGGCATGCCGAGGCGTCCCGGATCGAGGTCGTCGTCGACGCCACGGCGCAACTGCCGGACGGCAGCGCGGGTGTGCGCCTGACGGTCGCGGACAACGGGGTCGGGATCCCCCCGGGCGGCCGCCGCAGCGGACTGCGCAACCTTCAGCGACGTGCGGAGGCGCTGGGCGGATCGAGCTCGTACGGCCCCGGGCTCGGTGACGCCGGAGGCGGCACGACCGTCGTCTGGGAAGCGCCGCTCTGATCAGCCGGGGTAGGCCGGCAGGGCAGGGCCGGATCGTTGCGCAGCCGGCGGTTGTTTCACGTGAAACCCCACCTTCCGCGCCGGTCCGGCTCGTACCCGAAGTCCCTCAGAGCGTCTTGAGGATCTGCTCGATCACGACCGCCACGCCGTCCTCGTTGTTGGCGACCGTACGTCCGGAGGCGGTGGCCAGGACGTCGGGGTGGGCGTTGCCCATGGCGTATGACGTGCCGGCCCAGCTCAGCATCTCCATGTCGTTCGGCATGTCCCCGAAGGCCACCACCTCGGCGGGCGAGATGCCGCGCTCGGCGCAGCACAGGGCCAGCGTGGAGGCCTTCGAGACGCCCGCGCCGCTGATCTCCAGGAGCGCGGTCGGGCTGGACCGGGTGATCTCGGCGCGCGCCCCGACCGCCGTGCGGGCCAGCGCGAGGAAGTCGTCCGGGGCCAGTTCGGGGTGGAACGCGAGCACCTTGAGCACGGGCTGGCCCGCCGAGTCGGAGTCCTCGGCCAGCAGCTTCTCGGCGGGCGCGATGCTCGCCGCCGGGTCCATGTGCATGGGCGGATAGGCGAGTTCGTGGTGGAAGCCGCGGGTGCGCTCGACCGCGAAGGACGTGCCGGGTACGGCCGCCCGTAGCAGGGTGACGACATCGAGGGCGGCCGTCCGCTCCAGTGGTCGCACCTTCACGAAACGGTGGCCGTCGCTGTCGCCGTGCAGATCGACGACGGCCGCGCCGTTGCCGCAGATCGCCAGGCCATGGCCGTGCACATGGGCGCTGACGACGTCCATCCAGCGGGCCGGGCGCCCGGTGACGAAGAAGACCTCGATGCCCGCCTCCTCGGCGGCGGCCAGAGCCGCGATCGTACGGTCCGACACGGACTTGTCGTCACGCAGCAGGGTGCCGTCCAGATCGGTCGCGATGAGCCGCGGCGCGGTCGGTACGGGGCGGGTGGCCGGGGCGGGATCCGTAGCAGAGGTCACCGGCCCATTGTCCCGTATACAAGCGCACGGGCGTGCGAGAGGGCGCACATCTGAGTGGGCGGACCGGTGCACCTTCGGCACGAGAGGGGGGCACGCGGCACCTGTGCGGCTCCGGGCGGGATGGCGCGCGGTGTTCCTTGGTGGGCCTGGGTGTCTGCGGGGGCCCATGTATCCGACGTAGGGTCGGGGTATGCGTCTGAGCACTGTGATTCTTCCGGTACGCCGCTGGCACGACGGCGGTCGCGACGAGTGGCTGCGGGCCGAGGAGCTGGGCTTCCACACCGCGTACACGTATGACCATCTGTCCTGGCGGACATTCCGGGACGGCCCGTGGTTCGGGGCGGTCCCGACGCTCACGGCCGCCGCTGCCGCCACCACCAGGCTGCGGCTCGGCACCCTGGTCACCTCGCCGAACTTCCGGCACCCGGTGACCCTCGCCAAGGACCTGATCACCCTCGACGACGTGTCGAACGGCCGGATCACCCTCGGGATCGGCGCGGGCGGCAACGGCTTCGACGCCACCGCGCTGGGCCAGGAGGCGTGGACGCCGCGTGAACGGGCCGACCGGTTCGGCGAGTTCGTGTCGCTGCTCGACCGGCTGCTCACCGAGGACTCGGTGACCTACGACGGCACCTTCTACTCGGCGGTCGAGGCGCGCACCATCCCGGGCTGCGTCCAGCGGCCCAGGATCCCCTTCGCGGTGGCCGCGACCGGCCCGCGCGGGCTCAAGCTGGCGGCGAAGCACGGGCAGGCGTGGGTGACCACGGGCGACCCGAAGCTGTTCGAGACCGGCACGCCCGAGCAGTCCGTCGAGGCGATCCGCGAGCAGGTCAAGAAGCTGGGCGCCGCCTGCGACGAGATCGGGCGCGACGTCGACGAGCTGGACAAGATCCTGCTCACCGGCTTCACCCCGCAGCCCGGCCGTCCGCTGGAGTCCCTGGACGCGTTCGTGGACTTCGCAGGCCGCCACTTCGAGCTCGGCTTCACCGAGATCGTTCTGCACGCGCCGATCCCGGACTCCGATTTCGCGGCCGATCCGAAGGTCTTCGAGCAGATCGCGACCGAGGGGCTCGCGCAGCTCGGCCGTTAACCCCTCTTGCTGCGGACGCGCGCGCTCATCCAAGGGGTGAGCCCGACAAGGACCAGTTCCTTGTACGTCTCGTCGCCGGGCAGTGGCACGACCAGCCACCATCCCGGCGGGAAGAACCGGCCCTTGACGTGGGCGAGTCCGCCGTAGACGGAGCGCAGGAAGGCGGGCACGGCATCGCGCGGCACGTCGTCGAACTGCACGCCGTCGACGGTGACCTGGGCGTCGTCCTCGGGATAGACCCGGACGGTCACGGAAGGCGAGCCGCCGAGTTCGACGTACGCCTCGTGCGGCAGCGAACCGTCCGGATCAACCACCGCGAACACCCCGGACGAGGTGCGGCGGGAGGTGCGGTCGGCGCCGATGTCGTCGGTGACCTCGACCTCCAGCCGCTGCTCGTCGGCGATCGCGCGGATCGCGGCGACCACGGACTCGGTGGTGGGCAGGTGGGGATGGGTCATGGGACCGATCATGCCAAGCGCCGGCTCAGCCGGGCAGCCGCAGATACTCCGGCGGTACGGAGTCCGTGAGCCAGACGCCGTTGGCGCTGACGTGGAAGACATGGCCCGACCGGTGCAGGGCGCCGGCGTCCACGCCCAGGATCACCGGTCGGCCGCGGCGGGCGCCGACCCGGGTGGCGGTCTCGCGGTCGGGCGAGAGGTGCACGTGCTGCCGGTCCATGGGGCGCAGGCCCTCGGCGTGGATCGCCTTCAGGTTGCGGGCCACGGTGCCGTGGTAGAGGTACGCGGGCGGTTCGGCGGGCGGCAGGCCAAGGTCGACGGCCACGGTGTGGCCCTGGCTGGCCCGGATTAGGCCGCCCTCCACGGCGAAACGCCGCTTGTCGTTGGTGGCGACGACATGGTCGAGCTCGGCTCGGGTGATGGGGAAGCGGTGCGCGGCGGCGGCCCTCAGCAGCACGTCGATCTCCACCCAGCCGTTCGGGCCGAGGGCGATGCCGATTCGTTCGGGCTGATGGCGCAGGTGCTTCGACAGGTATTTGGACACCTTGACGGTGCGTCTGCAGTCGGGGAGCGGTCGCTCGCTGTCGCGCGGTGGCTCCGGCGGGGTTTCTCTCACACCGCCAGGGTGCCGGGCCGGACGGGGTCCCGGCATCCCCATTCCCCCGGTGGCGCGCCCCGTCAGGGAACCGGGAGTCAGGGAGCCAGCTGCTCCGCCGCCCACCGGGCCCACTCCTCGTGCATCGCGCTGAGCCGCTTGCCGTACTCCAGGGCGAGCCGGCCGTGCACCGAGATCGGGTCGTCGCCCCAGTCGATGGCTGACTCCGCCTCTTTGAGGCCCGCGAGCTGCTGGGCCGAGCGCTCGGCCTCTGTAAGGAGGTACGCCTTCGCCTCGACCCGGGTGAGCTCGCCGAGGAAGAAGACGCGCAGGAGGGAGTCGCTGCGGCGGGTGCGGACCGGCTCGACCTCGGTGAGCCAGCGGTGCAGTTCGGATCTTCCCGCCTCGGTGATCGCGTACTCCTTGCGCCCCCGCGGTCCCTCGGCGGACACCTCGACCAGACCGCCTTCGGCGAGTTTGCCCAGTTCCCCGTAGACCTGGCTCTGTGTCGCCGACCAGACGTGGGCGAGCGAGGTCTCGAACAGCTTCATCAGGTCGTAACCGCTGGCCGGACGGTTGGTGAGGAGGCCCAGGACTGCATGGCGGAGGCTCATGCGCCCCACTCTACATTCCACTCTTGACATGTCAAAGGAGGAAACTCTACATTCGACATGTCGAAGTTGGAATGTGGAGCCGAGCCGGAGGGCTCGGAACAGAGGGGACTCCCATGAACTACCTGCGCGGATTCATCCCGTGGATCGTCTTCGCCGCCGTCGGCAGCGCGCACTGGCAGTGGGGCGCGCTCGCCGCCCTCGCCGCCGGCGCCTATCTCTTCTCGATGGACCGCAAGCGTGGACTGTCCGCCGACTCCCTGATCCTGGAGCAGTCCACGATCGCCTTCTTCGCCGTGCTGAGCGTCATCGCCTTCGCCGCTCCCGACAGCGGGCTGCGTGACTACGGCGGCGCGCTGGCCACCGGCTGGCTCGCCCTGACGGCCTGGGCCACGCTGGCCGTCCGCAAGCCCTTCACCACCGGGATAGCCAAGCGCCAGGCGCCGCGTGAGGTGTGGACCAACCCGGTGTTCATCCGGATCAACGTGGTGCTCACCTCGGTGTGGGCCCTGGCCTTCACCCTGACCGCCACCGCGCTCGCCGTCATCGACGCCGAGTCGCTGGGCAGCACCGCTTCGATAGCCATGCAGGTCGCCGGCTTCGCCATCCCGGCCGTGATCACCGCCCAGTACCCCGAGCGCGCCCGCCGCGCCGCCGTCCAGAAGGGCGCCTGACGATGACCGCCACACCCACCGCCGCAGCGACCCCGCCGGCCCCCCACCTCGCGGGCAACTTCGCCCCGGTCGCCGAGGAACTGACCACTCACGGGCTGGAGGTGACCGGCTCCATACCGCCCGAGCTGACCGGCTGGTACGTACGCAACGGGCCCAATCCGCAGGACGCCGCTTCCGCTCACTGGTTCTTTGGCGACGGAATGGTGCACGGCGTCCGGCTCGAAGGCGGCAGGGCCCGCGCGAGGCCACCCTGTGGAAGTGGGCGCTGGACCTGTCGACGGGTGTGGTCAGGGAGGAGCAGCTCGACGACCAGGCGTGCGAGTTCCCCCGGGTCGACGACCGGCTGGCCGGCCTGGATGCCGGGTTCGGGCACGTCACGGTGGCGCGGACGCCGTCCTCGGGGCCGGTATCGGGGGCGCTGCTCCGGTACGACCTGAGGACGGGGGCGGTGGCACGGCACGACTTCGGGGCGGGGCAGGTCCCGGCGGAGGCAGCATTCGCCCCGGCGGACGACCGGCCGGGCGGCCCGGGGTGGCTGCTCAGCTATGTGTACGACGCCGCCCGGGACGCCAGCGATCTCGTCATCCTGGACGCGGACAACCTCGCGGCACCGCCGGTCGCGACGGTCCGTCTTCCGAGGCGCGTGCCGTTCGGCTTCCACGGCAACTGGCTCGCCGATCGGTAACAGAAACCGAGCGGGGCGTGACAGCAATCACCTTATTGAGGACTCCAGTTGGGTTTGTTCCACAGTGAAGTCGTGTTATCCACAGGCAATTTGACGACACTGTGGACAACTTGCGTCCGATAAGGGGGGTTTGGGTAAAGTGGTTGCCATATGGGGCATTTGGGGGTGTGGGTGATCAGTCCCTATGCCGAGTTGAGCGGGACAGGGCGTCCAAGGTGCGGGCCTGTACCTCCCGTTCGGTGGCCGCTGTGATGAACGCGGCGACATTGTCGGGGCCCACCAGGTCCTGAACCGCCCGAACCGTCTCGGCGGGGAGGGACACCGGCCCGGGGGCCGGGGCGGCAGGAGCGGTGGCCGGGGCGCCCAGGTGCTTCTGGAGGTGGCGGGTCGCGAACAGGCGCATGGCACGGGCGAGTTCGGCATCCACGGTCTGCTGGGCCAGCGGGCGCAGGCGGCGCACCAGATCGGCCGCCTCAGCGGCCTCGGTGTCGGTCGGGGGGCGGTGGCCCAGGTAGCGGGCGAAGACGTGTTCCGTGGTGAAGTCGAGGAAGCGGGCCGCGATGTGCTCGACCTGGCCGCGCAGCTCGCGCAGATGCCCGGAGATGGCGTCGAGAGGCACCCCGGCGGCGTGCAACTCGGCTGCCACCGCCAGTTCTTGGGGGCTGGGTACGAGGAACTCGGCGTCGTTGTCCGGGATGCGCACGAGGATGCCGAGCTCCACTGCTTCGGCGACGGCCTTGTCGTCGGGTTTGCCGCCGAAGGTCTCGTCGAGATCGGCGCGGGAGATGCGGGCGGCCTCCTCGTCCGTCCAGGGTCCGTTGACCTCGGCGACCAGGCCGAGCACGCCGCCGAGCCCTCGCCCCGCGTCCCAGGCCTCCAGGAGTTCCTTGATGGAGGCCAGGGTGTAGCCCCGGTCCAGGAGGTCGGCGATCTGGTGCAGCCGGGCCAGGTGGGTGTCGCCGTACACATTGGACCGGCCGCGCCGCTCGGGCCGGGGCAGCAGGCCCCGGTCCTGGTAGGCGCGGATGGTGCGGACCGTGGCGCCGCTGGCGTGCGCCAGGTCCTCGATCCGGTACTCGGCCGGCGTCGCCGCCGGCGCCACCTGCTGAAGTGCTGACTGCCCGGACAAACCCACTCCCTCTACCCCAGGGCGGCGCGGCCCACCGCGCCCGCCGCCGCTCGGGCCGCCGGCGAGGTCGCGAGGTATTCGACGGCCTTGCGCAGGGAGCCCTCCTGCGAGGGATGGTACGACCGGCGGAAGTAGCGGGGTATGGCCGAGCCCAGCTCCTTCCAGGTGGGCAGCAGGCCGGCGCGTACGGCCCGGTTGTGCTCACGCAGCGAGTAGCGCATCCGTCCCGCGAGCCGGGGGTCGTGCCGGATCAGATAGGAGGCGCCCCACGCCCACAGCCACAGCAGCACCGGGGCGACGACCGCCATGCCCTCGACGCGGCGGGCGTAGCGGGGCAGGCCCGTGCCGCCGCAGTGCTGGTACATGTCGAAGGCCACCGCCCGGTGCTCGACCTCCTCGGCGCCGTGCCAGCGCAGCAGATCGAGCATGACCGGGTCCGCGCCGGCCCGGTCCAGGCCCTCGGCGTGCAGCACCCAGTTGCCGAGGACCGCAGTGAACTGCTCGATCGCGGCGATCAGCGAGAGCCGGAAGCGCAGCCACTCCTGGGTCGGTATCGGCGCCCCGAACGGCGGCGCCTCGCCGAGCAGCTTCTCGAAGAGGAAGTCGACGTGCCGGGTGTAGGCCTCGGTGTCGAGCCGCTGGTACGCCAAGTGGTCCAGTACATAGGCATGTTGGACGCTGTGGGTGGCCTCCTGGCCCATGAACCCCTTGACGTCCTTGAGCAGCACCGGGTCGTCGACCAGCGGCAGGGCCTCCTTGAACACCTTCACGAACCAGCGCTCGCCCGCCGGGAGCAGCAGGTGCAGCACATTGATGACATGGGTGGCGGTGGGCTCGTCCGGTATCCAGTGCAGCGGCGTCTCGTCCCAGTCGAACGAGACCCGGCGCGGGGATATCCGGTAGTGCTCCTCGCCTTTCGTGCCTTCTCGGCGCTCCGTACTCACAGCGGCGGCTCCAATCGGGCGATCGCGCGCAGCGCCCTCGGCGTGAAGCGCGACATGAGGTGGGCGCCGCGCGCCTCGGGCGTCACCGGCACCACGGCCTGGTTCTTCACCACGGCGCGCAGGATCGCCGAGGCGACCTTCTCCGGGGGGAAGTTGCGCAGCCCGTACAGACGCGAGGTCTTCTTCTGGAGGCGCTTCTCCTCCTTGGCGTCGGTGCCCGCGAAGTGCGTCGTCGAGGTGATGTTGGTGTTGACGAGGCCGGGGCAGATCGCCGAGACGCCGATGCCCTGACCTGCCAGTTCGGCACGCAGGCACTCGCTGAGCATCAGCACCGCGGCCTTCGACGTGCTGTACGCGGGCAGCGCCCGGGACGGCTGATAGGCAGCGGCGGACGCGGTGTTGACGATGTGGCCGCCCTGGCCGCGCTCGGCCATCTGCCTGCCGAAGATGCGGCAGCCGTGGATGACGCCCCACAGATTGACGTCGAGGACCTTCTTCCAGTCCTCGGCCGTGGTGTCGAAGAAGGAGCCCGAGAGCCCGATCCCGGCGTTGTTGACCAGGACATCGACGACGCCGTACTCGGTGGCGACCTTCTCGGCGAGCTTCTCCATCGCCTGCTCGTCGCTGACGTCGACGGCCTCGCCCCACGCCTCGGGCGAGCCGATCAGCCGGGACATCTCCGCGGTCCGTGTCGCGCCCTCGGCGTCCCGGTCCACGGCGACGATCCGCGCCCCGGCCTCGGCGAACGCGAAGGCCGTGGCCCGGCCGATGCCGCTCGCCGCCCCCGTGACCAGCACCAGCCGGCCGCCGAACCGGTCGGCGTACCGGCCGGTCGCGACGGTGTCCTTGGCTGGTGTGCCGTCCTCGTTGGTGCGTACGAAGTCGCCTATCCAGGCGGCCAGTTGGTCCGGCCTGGTGCGCGGTATCCAGTGCTTGGCGGGGAGGGTGCGGCGGATCAACTGGGGTGCCCAGTGCTCCAGTTCGGCATACAGCTTCGGCGACAGGAAGGCGTCGTCGAGCGGCGTGATCAGCTGGACGGGCACATGGGCGTACGCGTCGGGGCGCGGGCGGCGCAGCCGGGCGCGGACGTTGTCCCGGTAGAGCCAGGCGCCGTGCGCCGCGTCCTGCGCGAGGGAGGCCGTGGGGTAGCCGTCGGCGGGCACCTTCTCGACGCGCTGGAGGATCTTGGGCCACTGCTTGCCGAGCGGGCCGCGCCAGGCCAGCTCGGGCAGGACCGGGGTGTGCAGCATGTACACGTACCAGGACTTGGCGCCCTGGCCCAGGAGCTGGCCCACCTTGCGCGGGGTCGGGCGGCTCATCCGGTTCTTGATCCAGTGCCCGAAGTGGTCGAGCGAGGGGCCGGACATCGAGGTGAAGGACGCTATGCGGCCCTCGGTGCGCTCGACGGTCGCGAACTCCCAGCCCTGCACCGAACCCCAGTCGTGGCCGACCAGATGGACCGGCCGGTCCGGACTGACCGCGTCCGCGACCGCCAGGAAGTCGTCCGTCAGCTTCTCCAGCGTGAACCCGCCGCGCAGCGGGGCCGGCGCCGTGGAGCGGCCGTGCCCCCGGACGTCGTAGAGCACCACGTGGAAGCGCTCGGCCAGCCGCTCGGCGACCTTTGACCACACCTCCTTGCTGTCCGGGTAGCCGTGCACCAGGAGCACGGTCGGCTGGGACTCGTCGCCCAGTTCCGCCACGCACAGCTCCACGCCGCCGGTCCGCACCCAGCGCTCGCGCGCTCCCTCGATGTTCACGCTCACGCCGCCTTCTCCTCGGCCCAGCGCCGCACATGCGGCAGGTCGTCGTCCAGCCAGAACGCGCTCTGTTCCGGGTCCCTGGAGTCCGTGACGACCAGGATCTCCTCGAACTTCGCGCCCGTACCCCGGAAGCCGAGGTGCGGCTCGACCGCCCACAGCCCCGGCTGTGGCGGGTGGTCGGAGAACTTGTACGGGGACCACAGCGGTGACCAGCCGTCCCGGTGGCCGTGCACCGCGTCGCTCGCCAGGCCCTTCAGCGCCTGCGTGCCGAACCCGAACACGTTCGGCGACCAGCGGCGCTCCTTCACCCGGTCGACCTTGTGGGCGATCACGCCGAACGGATAGGCGCGGTGCCGGTTGGCATAGCCCTGGCGGACCATGAGCCGGTCCACGTCCTCGTAGATCTCGCGCAGCGGCCGTTTCTCGCGCACCTCGCGCAGGATCAGCTCGCGGTGCGCCTCCAAGTCGGCGAGCAGCCGGTTGTGCACCGGGTTCAGCCCGAGACAGCCCGAGTAGCCGATGTCCGCGGTGAAGCCCTTGTAGACCGGGGCCATGTCGAGGATGAAGGGCATCCCCGCCTCCAGACGCCGGTTGGTGGGGAAGAACTGCAGCGGGATGCGGAAGTTGACGAACGCCGTGCGGTCGCCGAACCAGGCGAACGGCAGGTGGAACCAGTCCCGCACACCCCGCTCGCGCAGCCAGTCCCGCTGCATCCGCGCGGCCTCCCGCTCGGTCACCCCCGGCTTGAGCTGCGCGGCCACCGCCTCCGCGCACTCGTACGCGAGGCTCTGTACTTCCCTGAACCCGCGCAGCCGCGTGTCGGGTTCAGCCTTCAGTGCCGATGGCATCCGTCCACCCCTGTCGCCCTACGCGTGCGTAACTTGACACTGATGAATGTGACAATGCCCGGCGGCTGCGTCAAGGGTCCTGCACGAGGCTGTGGACAACGGGCCCGTTGTGGACAACTCCGTCCCTCGCGGCAGCGACCCCGTCAGCCTCACGTACGGGTTCCCCTACGGGGCCGTACCTCTGGAGTCGGACATGGATCCAGCCGTCTGGGCTGACGATTCGTGTGGCCTGCGCCACTACCGTCGATGACGTGACTGTGATCGCGACCGAAAGCCTGAGCAAGCGGTTCCCCAGGGTGACCGCGCTTGACCGGCTCTCGTTGGACATCGGCCCCGGCGTGACCGGGCTGGTGGGCGCCAACGGAGCCGGCAAGTCCACGTTGATCAAGATCCTTCTGGGTCTCTCGCCCGCCACGGAAGGCACCGCCGCCGTGCTCGGCCTGGACGTTGCCACCAGCGGCAGTGCCATCCGGGAGCGGGTGGGCTACATGCCGGAGCACGACTGCCTGCCGCCCGACGTCTCGGCCACCGAGTTCGTCGTGCACATGGCGCGCATGTCGGGCCTGCCGGCCACCGCGGCCCGCGAGCGAACCGCCGACACGCTGCGCCACGTGGGCCTCTACGAGGAGCGCTACCGGCCCATCGGCGGCTACTCGACCGGCATGAAGCAGCGGGTCAAGCTCGCCCAGGCGCTCGTCCACGACCCCCAGCTGGTCCTGCTCGACGAGCCGACCAACGGCCTGGACCCGGTCGGCCGCGACGAGATGCTCGGCCTGATCCGCCGCATCCACACCGACTTCGGCATCTCGGTCCTGGTCACCTCGCACCTCCTGGGCGAGCTGGAGCGCACCTGCGACCACGTAGTGGTCATCGACGGCGGCCAGTTGCTCCGCTCCAGCTCCACCAGCGACTTCACCCAGACCACCACCACCCTCGCGGTCGAGGTCACCGACTCCGACACCCACCCCGACGGCACGGAGACGGTCCGCAAGGCGCTCGCCGCGGCCGGGCTCACGCTGCACGCGGGCGTCGAGGACGGGCTGCCGGGCGCCGGCCACATCCTCCTCATCGAGGCCACCGGCGAGGACACCTACGACACGGTCCGCGACACCGTGGCCCACCTCGGCCTCGGTCTCGTACGGATGGAACAGCGCCGTCACCACATCGCCGAGGTGTTCCAGACCCCGGCGCAGGAGCCGGTCTCCGAACGCGCCGCCGCATGGGCAGCCACCGCGGCCGGCGCCGAGCAGAAGGGAGGCGGCCGCGATGGCAACTGACAGCGCCCAGACCCAGATCCACAACATCGGCTACCGCAACTACGACGGGCCGCGTCTGGGCCGGGCCTACGCCCGCCGCTCGCTCTTCTCGCAGTCCCTGCGCGGGGCGTACGGCCTGGGCCGCAGCGCGAAGTCCAAGGTCCTGCCGATGCTGCTGTTCGCGGTGATGTGCGTCCCCGCGGCCATCATGGTCGCGGTCGCCGTCGCCACCAAGGCCAACGACCTGCCGGTGCAGTACACGCGGTACGCGATCTTCCTCCAGGCCGTCATCGGCCTGTTCATCGCGGCCCAGGCACCCCAGACCGTCTCGCGCGACCTGCGCTTCAAGACGGTGCCGCTGTACTTCTCGCGGCCGATCGAGCGCCTCGACTACGTCCTGGCCAAGTTCGCCGCCATGGCCTCGGCCCTGTTCATCATCACCGGCGCACCGCTGGTGATCCTCTATGTCGGCGCTCTGCTCGCCAAACTCGACTTCGCGGACCAGACCAAGGGGTTCGCCCAGGGGCTGGTCTCAGTGGCACTGCTCTCCCTCCTGTTCGCCGGACTCGGCCTGGTCATCGCCGCGTTGACGCCGCGCCGCGGCTTCGGAGTGGCCGCCGTCATCGCCGTACTGACCGTCTCCTACGGAGCCGTCTCCGCGGTCCAGGGCATCGCCTTCCACCAGGGCTCCACCGGAGCGATCCCGTGGCTCGGCCTGTTCTCCCCCGTAACGCTCATCGACGGCGTGCAGAGCGCGTTCCTCGGCGCCAGCTCCTCCTTCCCCGGCGGGAACGGCCCGGGATCCGGGGCCGGAGCGGTCTACCTGCTCGTCGTCCTCGCGCTGATCTACGGCTCGTACGCCGTGCTGATGCGCCGCTACCGGAAGGTCGGGCTGTGACCACCATCGACATCGACCACACCTCACGCTGGTTCGGCAACGTGGTGGCGGTCAACGACGTCACCATGACGATCGGCCCCGGCGTTACCGGACTGCTCGGCCCCAACGGCGCCGGAAAGTCCACCCTCATCAACATGATGGGCGGTTTCCTCGCCCCCTCCACGGGAACGGTCACGCTCGACGGCGAGCAGATCTGGCGCAACGAGTCCGTCTACAAGAAGATCGGCATCGTCCCCGAGCGGGAAGCCATGTACGACTTCCTCACGGGCCGCGAATTCGTCGTCGCCAACGCCGAGTTGCACGGCCTCGGCGCCCGCGAGGCCGGCCAGGCCCTGGCCACGGTCGAGATGGAGTACGCCCAGGACCGCAAGATCCAGACGTACAGCAAGGGCATGCGCCAGCGCGTCAAGATGGCCTCCGCCCTCGTGCACAACCCGTCGGTGCTGCTCCTGGACGAGCCGTTCAACGGCATGGACCCGCGCCAGCGCATGCAACTCATGGAGCTGCTGCGGCGGATGGGAGCCGAGGGGCGCACGGTCCTGTTCTCCTCGCACATCCTCGAAGAGGTCGAGCAGCTCGCCTCGCACATCGAGGTCATCGTCGCCGGACGGCACGCGGCCAGCGGCGACTTCCGCAAGATCCGCCGCCTCATGACGGACCGCCCGCACCGCTATCTGATCCGCTCCAGCGACGACCGCGCGCTGGCCGCGGCGCTCATCGCCGACCCGTCGACCGCCGGGATCGAGGTGGACCTCAAGGAGGGCGCGCTGCGCATCCAGGCCGTCGACTTCGGCCGGTTCACCACGCTGCTCCCGCAGGTGGCCAAGGCGAACGGCATCCGCCTGCTGACGGTCTCGCCCTCCGACGAGTCCCTCGAATCCGTCTTCTCCTACCTCGTAGCGGCCTGAGCGCCTCCAGAAAGGAGCGGTGACGTTCCCATGTACAACCCGACCGTCGCCCGGCTCACCTACCGGGCTCTGCTCGGCCGCCGCCGGGCCGCCATTCTCTTCGTCCTGCCCGCCCTGCTGATCGTGATCTCGGTGGCCGTACGGTCCTTCAGTGGAGCCGACGACCAGGTCACCGCCGACCTCCTCGGCAGTTTCGCGCTGGCCACGATGGTGCCGCTGATCGGTGTCATCGCCGGCACCGGCGCGATCGGCCCCGAGATCGACGACGGCTCGATCGTCTACCTGCTGGCCAAGCCGGTGAAGCGCTCGACGATCATCTTCACCAAGCTGATCGTCGCGATCGCCGTGACGATGGCGTTCTCCGCGATCCCGACGCTGATCGCCGGGTTCATCCTGAACGGCAACGGCCAGCAGATCGCGATCGCCTACACCGTGGCGGCCCTGGTTGCCTCCATCGCGTACGCCGCGGTCTTCCTGCTGCTCGGCACCGTCACCCGGCACGCCGTGGTCTTCGGCCTGGTGTACGCGCTGGTCTGGGAGTCGCTGTTCGGCAACCTGGTACCGGGCGCGCGCACCTTGAGCGTCCAGCAGTGGTCGCTCGCCCTGGCCCAGAAGATCGGCGAGAACGACGTGATCTCGTCCGACGTGGGCCTGCCGCTCGCGGTGGTCCTCCTGGTGGGCGTGACCGTGGCAGCCACCTGGTACGCGGGCCAGAAGCTGCGCACCCTGAAACTGGCCGGGGAGGAGTGACGGGGGTTTCCCGGACAGGGGCCGTGCCCAGCGACATCAACTCGTCGCCGGGCACGGCCTGTTGTGTGCCGGGGGCGGTTACTTCCGGCTACCTCCGGCGCTTGCGACCCGGGTGCGGGGGATGCGGGAGCCGCCGCTGGATGTCGGCGACGTCCTCGGAGAGATCCGTGAGCCGGACGCTCATGGCGCCGACCACGCGGTTGGTGGCGTCGAGCCGACGGTCCACGGATTCCAGCCGCCGGTCCATGGATTCGACGCGATGGTCCACAGCTTCGAGCCGACGGTCCATCGTCTCCATGCGGTGATCCATCGCTGCCATCCGATGGTCCATCGACTCCAGCCGCACCGACATGCGGCTCAGCACCGGACCGAGCTCCTGGAGCGCGGGCCCGATCTGGGCCATGGAACCCTCCAGGTTGGTGACCCGGAGGTCCAGCCCGTCGTAGCGGGGATCGCTCGCGATGACGGTCCGAGCCGTCTCCTCGGTTTCGAGGAGATAGGTACGTACACACCGAGCAACTTCGCTGTCGCGAAGAAGCATGGCTATGTTGAGGACGGCTCGGCGGGTGAAAACCCGGAGGCGCGACCGCCCCTGTGGATAACTCTCAGGGGTGCCATCGGATGCATCGGATGACGTGGCCGTTTTGGCCACGTCATCGCTGCGCAGGTCATCGCCACTGAGAGTGATCATTCCGTTGCTGGACAGCTCTTCGCGGTGCCGCTTGACGACGCTATGCACAGCGTCCCTGTGGACAACGAAGTACTGGGCGACCCCCTCGGTGGTCACGTGCAGCCCATCGGGTAGCAGCTGCAATGCTTTGACCTTCTCCAGGACGTCGACGCGCCCCAGATGGTCGGCGCGCAGGGTGCGCGATTCGAGTAGAGCGACTTCGGATGGCATGGTCGGCCTTCCGTTCATGGTCGTCGGTGCATGAGCTGGACGCCCTGTCCCCGGGCTGCAGGGGTGGAGGTCCGCTCATCTACGCCACTGACTCAATGACCGGTTCTCGTACCGCGACCGGCAATCCCCAAATTCACGAAAGCTACGACGCCACTAACCCCAGTTGCCTCCACGCACGGTGGACAACGAGCGGACTTTCGTACAGGTCACGCATCCGGGGAACATGTGTTGGGAACTGACGTTTCGCCAGGCCGTCCGGGCCTGGCCGAGCCAAGCGGGTTGGCCCGCCCCGGCCCGCCCGGATCACCCAGCCCACCTAGACCGTCCGGTCCCGCGCCGCGAAGAGCCCTACCGTGAGGGCCGCCGCGCACACGCCGAGGACCAGGGCGATCGGTACGGTCCAGCCGCCCGTCGCCTGGTGGACCGCGCCCGCTGCGATCGGGCCGGCCGCGGCCAGCAGGTAGCCGATCGTCTGGGCCATGCCGGACAGCTGGGCCGCCGTCCGCGCGTCGCCCGAGCGCAGCACGATCAGCGTGAGCGCCAGGCCCACCGCGCCGCCCTGTCCGATGCCGAGGACCGCTGCCCACAGCCAGGCGCCGCTCACCGGAGCGACCATCAAGCCCGCGTATCCGGCCGCTACCAGCGAGGTGACCAGGACGATCAGCGGGCGCTGGCTGCGCATCCGGCCGGCCAGGAGCGGCACGCCGAACGCGCCGGCCACCTGGATCAGGTTGTTGAACGCGAAGATCACGCCCGCCGTGGAGCGGCTCATCCCGTGGTCCGTGAAGATCGTCGGCATCCAGGCGATCAGCACGTACGACCAGAGCGACTGGAGCCCCATGAAGAGGGTGACCTGCCAGGCGAGGGGCGAGCGCCACACGCTCTTCCCGGCGGGAGAGGAGGCCGAGGACGTCGCTGTCCGTACCTCGTGGCCCGTACGGCCGCGGGCGATCAGGACCTGCGGCAGCCAGGCCACCGCCGCGAGGACCGCGAGCAGCGACCACACCGCCAAGGAAGCCTCCCAGCTGCCGCCGAACGCCTTCTCCAGCGGCACCGACGAGGCTGCCACCAGCGTCGCGCCCGCGATCATCGCGCCGGTGTAGACCGACGTCATCGACGCCGCCCTGTCCGGGAAGTCCCGCTTGATCAGGCCCGGCATCAGCACGTTGAGCAGGGCTATCGCCGTGCCGACGAGCACGCCTCCGCCGTACAGCGCCACCGCCGACGGGGCGACGCGCACCAGGATCCCGACGGCCAGGAGCAGCAGGGCGAACAGCAGCACCGGCTCGCTCCCGAAGCGGCGGGCCAGCCAGGGTGCCACCAGCGCGCCGAGCCCCAGAAAGAGCACCGGCACGGAGGTGACCAGGCTGCTCGCCGTCGAGGACAGGCCGAACGACTGGCTGATCTCGCTCACCAGCGGCGACACGCTGGCCAGCGCGGCCCGCATGTTCACGGACGCCAGCACGATTCCGACCAGCAGCACCACCGGATGCGCGAGCAGCGCCCGTCGCGCGGCGGCGCCCTGTGGCGATGGCCGTACATCGGCCTCGGCATCGGGCAACAGCAGGCGATCAGCATCCGGGCGTGACAAAACAAGCACCTTTCTCAGCGACTCAAGATCTCAGCGAGTTCAGATCTCAACGAATTCGGACGGTTTTGGATCGGGATCTCGACGGCTGCAGATCTCGACGAGTTCAGACGGCCTCGGCTCTCGGCGGTTTCGGATTTCGGGCGCCGGCCCGGCCACCCGGAAGAACCTCACCCGCTCCGCCGGGCCGCCACCGCCCGTACCACCTCCAGCGGCTTGCGCAGCAGTTCGCGTACCGCCTGCTCGGCCGCTGAGGGGTCCCCGCTCTCGATCGCGTCGACCAGCGCCTCGTGCGTGTCGAGGTCGATCGGGGGCATCTCCTCGTCGCGCAGCGAGGTGATCAGGCTTTCGTGCACCTGCACCGAGAAGAACCGGTAGACCTCGATGAACGCCGGGTTGTGCGTGGCCTGTACGACGCCCATGTGGAACGCCATGTCGGCGTCGGCGGCGCGGTCGCCGTGTTCGCGCAGGGTCTGGAGTGCGCCGCGCAGGGCCACCATGTCGGCGGTGTCCCGGCGTTCGGCGGCGAGCCGGGCGGCCTCGGCCTCCAATGCGACGCGGAGTTCGAGTACGTCAAGGGCGTCGGCGGCCCGGATTCCCTGGAGGACCGCGGAGGGGTCGGCCGTGGAGCGTACGAACGTGCCGTTGCCCTGGCGTGATTCGAGCAGCCCTGCGTGCACCAGGACGCGTACCGCCTCGCGGACCGTGTTGCGCCCGACGGCCAGCTGCTCGGCGAGTTCGTGCTCGGTCGGAATGCGGTCGTCGACCGCCCACTCGCCGTTGGTCAGCTGGGCCTTCAGCTGATCGACCACGGTGTCCACCAGAGACTGCCGCCCTGCCGTACGAAGAGCCACGTCGCCCACTCCATTCACCCGGTTGCCCAGTCATCCTACAACTGGCTTCACCCAGCCAACCCGCAGTCGTCCTGGAACTGCCGCTCACTTGATCCTCAGAGTTTCGCGACATCATCTAAGGATGACGACCTTGCTCCACCGCGGCACCGAGCGCTCGCGGCCGGTCCGGTCCTGGCTGCGCTCCACCCCCGGGACGCACATCTGGCTGCTGATCATCGCCATCACCAGCCTCGTCATCCAGCTCTCCACCCAGGGCCTGGAGCGCTTCCTGCTGCACCGCAACAGCAGCAACATCCACGAGCTGACCCGGCACCCCGTGCAGTCCCTCTTCACCAGCGCGTTCTGGATCGAGAACCCGTCCTCGCTCCTGCTCTACCTGGTGCTCTTCGAAGTCGTCCACGGCACGGTGGAGCGCTGGCTCGGCACGCTGCGCTGGCTGTGCACGGTCGTCGTCGGGCATGTGGTGGCGACCTTGATCAGCCAGGAGTACGTGCTGTGGTCGATCCAGAACCAGCACCTGCCCAAGCGGCTCGCGCACGTCGTGGACATCGGGGTCAGCTACGGGCTCGCCGCGTCGGCCGGCATCCTCGTCTACAGGCTGCCGTACCCCTGGCGCTGGCTATACCTCGTAGGGGTGGTCGCGTTCTTCGGCATCCCGCTCACCACCGGCGGCACGTTCACCGACCTCGGCCATGCGACCGCGCTCCTCATCGGCTTCGCCTGCTATCCGCTGACTCGCGGCGTGCCCACGCGAAAACCAGTGGCGGCCAACGACCGTGCCGGGCACAGTGGTTGAGGCAGCCGCGCGCGGCAGACGCGGGCCCGCCGGACGGGGGAAAGAGCGCGACGAAGCTGGTTCGTACAGGTCCGAAGAGGACCGTACGAACGAGTCCGTCGCGCTTCCGGCAGGGCCACGCGGGGCATCGGAGCAGCACCGACGACTCCGACGGGCCACCCGCGCGCGGCTGCCGGGGCGGCCGCTTCGAGCGCGCATCAGCGCGAGGCCGCCCCTCCCACATGGGTAAGGGGCGCCCGCAATGGCGGACGCCCCTTACCCATGTCCAACTCGCGCCCCAGGGGCGGCGTTTACCGCGTGTGTCCAGAGCCCCGGGCTCAAAGCCCCAAAGGCTCAAAGTTTCGAAGTCTCAAGGCCTCAGCGCTGAAGCAGCTGCTCCAGGACGACTGCGATGCCGTCGTCCTCGTTCGACGCGGTGATCTCGTGGGCCACGGCCTTCAGTTCGTCGTGGGCGTTGGCCATCGCCACGCCGTGCTGGGCCCAGCCGAACATCGGGATGTCGTTCGGCATGTCGCCGAACGCGATCGTGTCCGCGGCCTTGCAGCCGAGCCGGCGCGCGGCCAGCGACAGCCCGGTCGCCTTGCTGAGGCCGAGCGGCAGCAGCTCCACGACGCCCGCGCCCGCCATGACCACGTCCACCAGGCTGCCGACCACTTGCCGCGTGATCTCCGCCAGCGCGTCGTCGTCGTACCCGGGGTGCTGGATGTAGACCTTGTTCAGCGGAGCCGACCACAGCTCGGCGAGGTCCTCGAAGGACCGGACCGGCAGCGGGCCCTCCTGGACCTGATAGCCGGGGCCGACCAGGACCTCGCCGTCGATGCCGTCGCGGCTCGCGGCGAGCGCCAGCGGGCCGATCTCCGCCTCGACCTTGGACAGCGCGAGCCCGGCGAGCTGGCGGTCGAGCGTCACCGACGTAAGGAGCCGGTGCTCCCCCGCGTGGTAGACCTGCGCGCCCTGCCCGCACACCGCGAGGCCCTCGTAGCCGAGGTCGTCGAGGATGTGCCGGGTCCAGGGAACCGACCGGCCGGTCACCACGATGTGCGCGGCGCCCGCCTCGGTGGCCGCGGCCAGCGCGTCACGGGTGCGCTGCGAGACCGACTCGTCGGAGCGCAGCAGCGTCCCGTCCAGGTCGGTCGCGATCAGCTTGTACGGGAACGGGCGCCCCACGGTGGTGCTCACTTGGAGATCGGCTCCAGACTGCATTTACTTCGGTTCCAAGACGGCTCGGCCGCCGAGGTAGGGACGGAGCATGGCCGGGACCCGCACCGAGCCGTCGGCCTGCTGGTGGTTCTCCAGGATCGCCACGATGGTGCGCGGGACCGCGCACAGCGTGCCGTTCAGGGTGGACAGCGGGGCGACCTTGCTCTTGCCGTCGGTGGTGTCGCGCATGCGGACCGACAGGCGTCGCGCCTGGAAGCCGTCGCAGTTGGACGCCGAGGTCAGCTCGCGGTACTTGCCCTGGGTCGGGATCCACGCCTCGCAGTCGAACTTGCGCGAGGCCGAGGCGCCGAGGTCACCGGTGGCGACGTCGATCACCTGGAAGGGCAGCTCAAGGCCGGTCAGCCACTGCTTCTCCCAGTCCAGGAGGCGCTTGTGCTCGTTCTCGGCGTCGTCCGGGTGGACGTAGGAGAACATCTCGACCTTGTCGAACTGGTGCACCCGGAAGATGCCCCGGGTGTCCTTGCCGTACGTACCGGCCTCGCGGCGGAAGCACGGCGAGAAGCCGGCGTAGCGCAGCGGCAGCTTGTCCGCGTCGATGATCTCGTCCATGTGGTACGCCGCGAGCGGGACCTCGGAGGTGCCGACCAGGTAGTAGTCGTCCTTCTCCAGGTGGTACACGTTCTCGGCGGCCTGGCCGAGGAAGCCGGTGCCCTCCATGGCGCGTGGGCGGACCAGGGCCGGCGTCAGCATCGGGATGAACCCGGCCTCGGTGGCCTGCGCGATCGCCGCGTTGACCAGGGCGAGCTCCAGGAGCGCGCCGACACCGGTCAGGTAGTAGAAGCGCGAGCCCGACACCTTGGCGCCGCGCTCGACATCGATGGCGCCCAGCGCCTCGCCGAGCTCCAGGTGGTCCTTGGGCTCGAAGCCCTCGGCGCCGAAGTCGCGGATGGTGCCGTGCGTCTCCAGGACGACGAAGTCCTCCTCGCCGCCGACCGGCACGTCCGTGTGGACGATGTTGCCGAGCTGGAGGAGCAGCTGCTTGGCCTGCTCGTCGGCCTCGTTCTGCGCGGCCTCCGCGGCCTTGACGTCGGTCTTGAGCTGCTCGGCCTTCTTCAGGAGCTCGGCGCGCTCGTCCGGCGTGGCCTTGGGAATGAGCTTGCCGAGCGACTTCTGCTCGGAGCGCAGCTCGTCGAAGCGGAGGCCCGAGGACCTGCGCAGCTCGTCGGCGGAGAGCAGGGCGTCGACGAGGGCGACGTCCTCTCCACGGGCGCGCTGGGAGGCGCGAACACGGTCGGGGTCCTCACGGAGCAGGCGAAGGTCAATCACCCCTCCAGGCTACCGGTGCGGACTCCCGGCACCCCACCGGATATCCCTCGCGCCCGCCACCAGCGTGGCGCTTTGTCCCAATTGGCCGAATTGGGAAATCTGGTCCGAGGATTTCCGCGGCGGGCTTCCGGCGGGTGTCAATGAAATTGCCCCTATCCCCCTAAAAGAGGCGCTTTCTGGACCGCCGTTGACCGACTCCCTTGCCGTGCACAGGAGTTGTCCACAGAAATGCACACCCCCGGAAACTTATCCACAGGCTGTGCGGTGGATCTGTGGACTGCGGAAGGGATCGTTCCGAAAGCCGCATGCGGGACCGAGGTTTCCCCTCTCAAACCCGTTCCACACACTCATTCGGGTGGGAATTGCTCGCTCTAAAGAGTTGATCAATGGAATTGAGGTGACAGAGGATGCCCTGGCGGCCTGTGGACTGATGTGTCGTCACTACAGGGATTTGTCGACTGTGTCCGGTTGTGTTGTCGACTTACCCACAGGTCGAGAAGCAGGCCTGTGGATAACTTTGTGGACAACGAAAATCAGCAGGTAGGACCGGCCGCCGGGCCGGGTGAAGGGCTGGGGACAGTGCCCTCGCATGCCCCCTTGCGGCTCTGACTTACACGCGGCCGTCCTGGCAGCGGGCCAGCCACTCCGCCGCCTCGACGAACTCCGCGTCCGAGGTCCCCGCCCGCAGCGCCCGTACGTCGTCGAGCGTCACCTCGGCGCGCGGGTACGAGCCGAGGAAGCGCACCTCGGGGCAGATCCGTCGCAGGCCCATCAGCGCCTCCCCCACCCGGCGCTCCGAGATGTGGCCCTCGGCGTCGATGGCGAAGCAGTAGTTGCCGATGCCCTGGCCGGTCGGCCGGGACTGGAGCAGCATCAGGTTGACCCCGCGCACCGAGAACTCCTGGAGCAGTTCAAGCAGGGCACCCGGGTGGTCCTCGCGCTGCCACAGGACCACCGAGGTCTTGTCCGCACCGGTCGGCGCAGCCGGGCGGGCCGGGCGGCCGACGAGCACGAAGCGGGTCTGCGCGTTGACCGCGTCGTGGATGTCGGTGATCAGCGGTTCCAGGCCGTACGTCGCCGCCGCGAACTCGCCCGCGAACGCCGCGTCGTAACGTCCCTCCTGGACGAGGCGGGCGCCGTCCGCGTTGGAGGCGGACGACTCCCAGAGCGCCTCCGGCAGATTGGCCTTCAGCCAGTTGCGGACCTGGGGCTGGGCGGCCGGGTGCGCGGTCACCGTCTTGATGTCCGCCAGCGCCGTCCCCGGGCGCACGAGCAGCGCGAACTTGATGGAGAGCAGCACCTCGCGGTAGATCATCAGCGGCTCGCCCGAGACCAGCTCGTCCAGGGTGGTGGTGATGCCGCCCTCCACCGAGTTCTCGATCGGGACGAGGGCCGCGGCCGCCTCCCCGCTGCGCACCGCGTCCAGGGCGGCCGGCACGGACACCATCGGGACCAGTTCACGGGTCGCGGCCTCGGGGAGCGTGCGCAGGGCGGCCTCGGTGAACGTGCCCTCGGGCCCCAGATAGGTGTATCGCGTGGCGGACATGCACGTCACACTAATGGCCCGAAGTCACCGGCACCCACCGCTCGGGGCGACCGGGCCCACCCTGCGGCCCGCTCCCGGCGAACCGTTCCGCCGGGCGGGCCGGCTCACGACTCCAGCAGCCGCTGCCCCACGTACTCGCCGGCCCGCGGCCCGCCCGGCACCGCGAACAGGCCGCTCGCCTCGTGCCGCAGGAACGCGGACAGCGCGTCCCCCCGGTCGAGCTTGCGCTGCACCGGTACGAAGCCCTTGACCGGGTCGGCCTGCCAGGCGACGAAGAGCAGGCCCGCGTCCGGGGTCCCGTCCGCCGCGATGCCGTCGTGGTACGAGAAGGCGCGCCGCAGCATGGCCGCTCCGCCGTTCTGCTCGGGGGCGGCGATGCGGGCGTGGGCGTTCTCCGGGATGACCAGCTTGCCGTCCGGGCCGAACTTGTCGAGCTGCATCTTCGTCGTCTCCGTGCCCCCCGAAAGAGGGGCGCCGTTCGACTTCTTGCGGCCGATCACCTGCTCCTGCTCGGTGAGCGGCAGCTTCTCCCAGGTGTCCAGGAGCATCCGGATCCGGCGCACGACCGCGTACGAGCCGCCCGCCATCCAGGCGGGCTGCGCGGTGTCCGGCACGAAGATGCGCTGCTCGAAGTCGGCGTCGGAGGGCTTGGGGTTGCCGGTGCCGTCGATCTGGCCCATCAGATTGCGGGCGGTCATCGGCTTCCGGGTGGCACCCGGGGTGCGGTTGAAGCCGTTCATCTGCCAGCGCACCTTCGCCGCGGAGCCCGCGTCCTGCTGGATCGCGCGCAGCGCGTGGAAGGCGACCAGGGCGTCGTCCGAGCCGATCTGCACCCACAGGTCGCCGTTCGAGCGCTTGGGGTCGAGCTGATCGGAGGAGAAGTCGGGCAGCGGGTCCAGCTGTGCGGGGCGCCGGTCGGCCAGCTGCGTACGGTCGAAGAAGCTGGCGCCGAAGCCGAAGGTGACGGTCAGCGAGGAGGGGCCCGCGTCCAGGGCCACGCCGGTGTCGCCGCTGCTCGCGGGCTCGCCCGCCATCAGGGACTCGGCCGTCGCCGACCAGCGCCGCATCAGTGCGGCCGCCTCCTTGCGCCCGGCGCCCGGGGCCAGGTCGAAGGCGATCAGATGGCCGGTGGACTGAAGCGGAGTGGAGATCCCCGCTTGATGTTTCCCGTGAAACATCACCTCCGTGGAACCGACCGACGTCAACGGGCTTGTGCCGTCCGGGGATTCGACGGCCGCGTACACCCCGGCCCCGCCCGCGGCGCCCAGCGCCAGGCCGGCCACGCCGACTCCGCCGACGGTGCCGAGCAGCTTGCGGCGGGAGATGTCGAGGGTCGCCTCGGTGGCGGCGGCCGGAGCCCGATCGGAGTTCTTGGTCTCGCTCATGTCAGTTCTACTCAGCCGATCTTGACGTTCTTGTCCACGGTGGTCTCGTCGATCTCCGAGGTGCGTACGGTCACCGAGATCTGCCAGTCGCCCGCCATCGGGATCTGGACGCCGCTCGCCTTCCACTGTCCGGCGGCGACGCGGTCGGGCACGACGGGCAGCGGTCCCACCGACTTGGCGGCCAGGGTGAAGGAGACCTTCACCTCGGGGGCGTCCTTGGGCTTGCCCGCCGGGTCCTCCAGGGAGATCCGCAGGTCGTTGGAGCCGGTGCGGCCCGGGTCGAGGGTGAGCTCGACGGTGCCCTTGCCGTTCTGGCCGCCGGTGTCGAACGGCAGCCGGATGTCGACGGGCCGGTCCGCGACGGCGACCTGGGACCCGGCCTTCGCCCTGTCCACCGCCTCCTGGGTGCGGGCGGGCTCGGTCGAGGTCAGCACGGTCGTCACGGCGAGCAGCACCACGGCGATGCCGGTCTCGGCGAGGACGGTGCGGCGCAGCCCGGTCCGCTCGGGGTCGGCGTCCCGGATCCGCTTCTCCCGGGCGGTGCTCAGGGCGGCCTGCTGGCGGGCGAGTTGGGCGGCCCGCTTGGCGTCCTTGCCGTCGTCGGGGACGGTGACGGGCTCCGGCTCGCTCGCCTGCCGCTCGACGACCAGGGCGGCGTCGGCCTCCGGCGCGGTGTGCTCGGACAGGCGCGCGGTCCAGCGCCGCGAGACTGAGGCGGCCCCGACCAGCACCGCGACCAGGCCGACCTTGACGAGCAGCAGCTGCCCATAGGCGGTGTCGACCAGGGCCGACCAGGTGCCGACCTGCCGCCAGGACTGGTAGACCCCGGTCGCGGCGAGCACCGCCACGCTCCAGAACGCGATCCGCGAGAACCGCAGCACGGCCGCGCGCTCGATGCCAGGGGAGCGGTACAGGACGACGAGGAGGGTGACGAGCCCGCCGAGCCAGGTCGCCACGGCCAGCAGGTGCAGCACGTCGACGGGCATGGCGATGCCGGGCTGGAGCCCGGTCGAGGCGTGCTCGGCGAGCGCCCAGGTCGCGGCGAGACCGGCGGCGACCACGGCCCCGCCGATGGCCAGGCCGAAGGTGAGGTCCTTCTTCTCGGCCTCGTCCTCCCGCTTGGCGTACGCGCCGAAAAGGACCGACACGAACAGGGCGGCGGCGCCGAGCAGCAGCAGCCGGGAGATGAGCGCCGCGCCCGGCTTGGTCTCCAGGACCGCCCGCAGGCCGTTCAGGTCGAAGGCGTCCGAGAGCTTCCCGGAGCCGGTGTAGGGCGTGCGGAGCAGCAGCATCGCGAGGGTGGCCGCGGTCATGGTGAGCCAGCCGCCGACGACGACCCGCTGCACCGGGCCCACGGTCGCCCCGCGCCGCCAGCACGCCAGCACGAAGGCCGCGCCGCCGGTGAGCAGCACGAAACCGCCGTACGCCGCGTACCGCGCGATGCCGTAGAGGGCGCCGACGAGGCCGCCGCCGACCGCCTGGGTGGGCACGACCGCGGAGGTCTCCGAGGGCGCGCCGATCGAGAAGGTGAAGGCGCCGGAGACGGGGTGGCTGTCGGCGGAGATCGCCTGCCAGGCCACCGTGTAGGTGCCGTTGGGGATGCCGGTGCGCAGCCGGACGCCGTACTTGACGATGTCGCCGCTGCACAGGTTGACGAGTTCGGCGGTGTCGGAGCGCTTGCCCGTGGGGTCCAGGACCCGGATGGAGTTGGCGTCCAGGGCGACGCCCTCGGAGAAGGTGAGGGAGACCTGGGCCGGGGCGGTGGCGACCACCGCCCCCTCCTTCGGGTCGCTGCCGGTCAGTGCGGCGTGTGCCGACGCGGGCTCGGCGCCCGCGAAGAGCGCGCCGAGCAGCGCCACCGTGACGAGCATCAGCCGGGTCAGGCTTCGGCTCGTGGCGGTTCGAAGGCGTGGGGCGGTGGCCGTCATGTCAGTCCCTCAAGTCCCTCTGGTTACCTCAGTGGTGCTTCGGGTTGTAGGTGGCTTCCTTCACCGGGAGGTCGACCTTGATGGGGTCGGCCTTCTCGAAGTGCAGCTCGACGGTGACCTTCTCGCCCTGCTTCGGCTTCGTCTTGAGACCCATGAACATGATGTGGCTGCCGCCGCGTTCGAGGTCCAGCTCGCCATTGGCGGGGATGTCGAAGGAAGCCACCTCCTGCATCTTCTGGTTCTTCGTCTCGTGGATCGTGACGTTGTCCGACAGGTCGCTGGTGACCTTGGTGAGTTTGTCGGCGGTTTTGCTGTCGTTCTTGACGGTGAGGAAGCCGCCGGCCATGTCACTGGTCGGCACCGGCATGAACGCGTCGCTCACCTGGAGCTTCGGCTTGGCGTCGGCACTGTCGGAACAGCCCGCGAGGGCCAGTCCCGCCGACAGGGCTATGACGGTGGCGACGGTCGAGCGGACGGCGTGGGTGGTGCGGCGGTTCACGGGTTCTCCCCCTTGATGATCTTCGGCAGGTCCTTGGTGTAGTCGGCGACGGTCGCGTCCTCGCCGTACAGGACGTAGCCCTGGTCCGTCTTCGGGGAGAAGGCGATGACCTGCGCCCCGTGCATCGAGACGACCTTGCCGTCCTTGTCCTTGGTGGCCGGGTCGATGCCGATGCCCAGCTGGCGGGCGCCTGCCTGAATGGTGGGGAAGTCGCCGGTCAGGCCGATGAAGGACGGGTCCTGGCCCTTGAGCCACTTGCCGAGCGAGGCGGGGGTGTCGCGCTCGGGGTCGGTCGTCACGAAGACGACCTGGAGCTTGTCCTGGTCGGCCTTGGGCAGCGCCTTCTTGGCGACGGCGATGTTGCCCATGGTCAGCGGGCAGACGTCCGGGCAGTTGGTGTAGCCGAAGTAGATGAGCGTCGGCTTGCCCTTGGTCTCGGCACGGAAGTCGAACTTCTTGCCGTTGGTGTCCGTCAGGACGAGGTCGGGCTTGGTGAACGGCCGGTCGAGCAGCGTCGCGGCCTGGGTCTTCGCCGAGGCGGAGACATCGGCGACAGGGCTCTTGGAGCCGCTGTCGCCGCTGCTTCCGCACGCGGTCAGGGTGAGCGCCGCTGCCGCCGCCAGAGCGGCGGCAGTCAGCGCGGTCTTGTTGCGCATGGGGTGATTTTCCGGTCTTTTCCGGTTGAAGGTGTGCAGGAGGCGGGTTACGCGGAGCGGCGTCGCCCGGCGAACACGCCGAAGGCCACTCCGGCGATGCCGACGACGATGCCCACGACGCCCAGGATGCGTGCGGTGGTGTCGGTGTCCGACGAGGACGCGGCCTCGGTCTTCTTGCCGTCCGCGCTCGCGTTGGCGGAGGGCGCCGCGTCATCGTCGTCCCCGCCGGCTGCGGCGGCGGTCAGCTTGAGCGTCGGCGCCGGGTTCGCGGGCTCGGGCTGGCCCTTCTGCGTCTCCTGGATCCAGCGCACGACCTCGTTGTTGTCGTACGTCTGGAGCGCCTTGAAGACGAGCTGGTCGGTGTCGGTGGGCAGCGAGCCGATGGACAGCGGGAACTTCTGGAACTGGCCCGCCTCGATCGTCCCGCCGCTCCAGGTCACCTTGGTGACGGCCTCGTTGATCTGCTTGCCGTGCACGGTCAGCGGCTTGTCCAGCTTGGACTTGGTGACCTCGACGTTCCAGCCCGGCACCGGCTGCGGCATGACGGACGCCAGCGGGTGGTCGGCCGGGAAGTTGACCTCGAGCTTGACCGTCTTGGCGTTGTCGCGCTCGTTGGGGACCTTGAAGTCGACGACGGCGTAACCGCCCTTGGCGGCCGCGCCCTCCGGCTGCACGGTGACGTGGGCGAAGGCCGTTCCCGAGAGCAGCAGGACGGACCCTGCGGCAACAGAACCGACGATGGCGAGGCGGGTGCGCGAACGGGCAGCGTTCATGGCAGAGACACTCCAGTGAGCAGGAAGGGTGGGGACGTCCACCGCGCCACGGGTGCGCGGGGACCCGCGACACCACCCCTGCGGTACGTGTGGGGAGTGGGCCGCGTTCAGGCTGCGAGGGCGTACGCCGCGGGCGGCCCGCGCCTGATCACCGAGTGCTGAAGTGCCGCTCCGGACAGGGGAGGAGCCTCGCGGCGGTCCGCGAGGGGGACGCTCGGGTCGGCGTCCGCCAGGAGCCCGGCGCACAGGGCCGCCACGAACGCCAGGGCGCGGCGCAGCGAGCGTACGGACGTGGCTTCGGCCGCTGCCGTGACGGACTCGGCGGCCAGGCGCACCACGCGGAACAGGGCGATCTCGCCACGCCGCAGCAGCCATCCGGTGGCGAGCGCCGCGAGGAGGTGGCAGAGCAGCATGGGGAGCGTGGGCAGCAGCGAGGCGGCCAGCGAAGCCGAGCCCGGGCCGCTGCCCGCCATGCCGGACATCATGTCGGTCATCCCGGGCATGCCGGCCATGGAGGCGTGGCCCGTGTCGGTGACCCTGGACGGGTCGATGCCCGCGTCGGTCACTATCCGCTGGGCGTCGGCCGCGGTGAGCGGGGCGACGCCGCTGCCGCAGATCAGCTTCGCGGCGAACTGGATCAGCGGGAGGTCTCCGGTGGATCCGCTGCCGGAGGCGGCCGCCGTGTGCTGGCCGATGCCGAAGAGCGTGTGCAGGCCGAGCTGTCCGGCCGCGAGGGCGCCGGCGATGGACGGCAGCGTGCGCTCGCGTCCGGCGAGCGGCGCCACGACCGCGAACACCCCGAGGAAACCGGCGAGCAGCGTCCACCAGGGGACGGTCGCGCAGGCCGCCATGACGTGCCCCATCGCGGACAGCACGACGCAGACCGCGGCGAACACCGCGGCCCTGAGCAGCCGGAGACCGGCGCCTGCTGGGGCGTGGGGGGTAGACATGGCGGGGCCATCATCGCACTGCCCTTACCCGCTCCATACGGCAGGTCCGGAAGGTCGCCTTTGGATACGGGGCGGGGGTTCCGGTGAAGCGGATGCGAAGGTTCCGGGGTGCTTTACACCGGCGTGAGGGGCGCGTACATCCGCCGAATGGGCGCCATCACGTCAAGAGCGCGCTTACGGAGCGGGACTTGCGGCAATACTGCGCCCGTAGAGAGAAGGGCTTGTCGAGCCGCAGCCAGGAGGCTGGAGCATGAGCATCTGGTGGTCTCTCCACTTGCGGCGCGAGGCTGCGAGCGTTCCGCTCGCCCGTCGTCTTCTGCTCGGCACCATGGAGACCGCCGGGGTCGACCCCGACATCTCCTACGACCTGTCGGTCGCGCTGAGCGAAGCCTGCGCGAACGCGGTCGAGCACGGCGGGGACGCCGTGTCGGGCAGCGCGTCGGCGGCCTACCGGGTGACCGCCTACCTCGACGGCGAGAAGTGCCGCATCGAGGTCGCGGACTCGGGGCCGGGCTTTCCCGTACGACGCGGCCGGCGCGCCGCGGTCCCGGTCAGAACCGGCGTCCTGGCCGAACACGGCAGGGGCCTCGGCCTGATTGAACAGCTCGCCGACCATGTGCACTTCAGGAACCGGCCCGGCCGGGGCGCGGTGATCAGCTTCGACAAGATCCTGAAATGGCGCGAGGACGCGCTGCTCAAGGTGTCCTGAGCGGCGCGCCCCGGGCGCGTGAGCGGTGCTGGATCAGGCCTGCTTGACCCGGGCCATCCACGCCTCGACCTCGTCCGCGCGGCGCGGCAGTGCGGCGGAGAGGTTCTCGTTGCCGTCCTCGGTGACCAGGATGTCGTCCTCGATCCGGACGCCGATGCCGCGGTACTCCTCGGGCACGGTCAGGTCGTCCGCCTGGAAGTACAGACCGGGCTCGACGGTCAGGCACATGCCCGGCTCCAGTTCGCCGCCGACGTACGTCTCGGTGCGGGCGGCGGCGCAGTCGTGGACGTCCATGCCGAGCATGTGGCCGGTGCCGTGCAGGGTCCAGCGGCGCTGCAGGCCGAGCTCCAGGACCTTGTCCACGTCCAGGTCGCCGAGCAGACCCCACTCGACGAGCTTCTCGGCGAGCACGCGCTGGGCGGCGTCGTGGAAGTCGCGGTAGGGGGCACCGGGCTTGACCGCCGCGATGCCGGCCTCCTGGGCCTCGTACACCGCGTCGTAGATCTTGCGCTGGAGCGGCGAGAACGTGCCGTTGATCGGCAGGGTGCGGGTGATGTCGGCGGTGTAGAGCTCGTTGGTCTCGACGCCGGCGTCGAGGAGCAGCAGGTCGCCGGAGCGGACCTCGCCGTTGTTGCGCACCCAGTGCAGCGTGGTGGCGTGCGGACCCGCGGCGCAGATCGAGCCGTAGCCGATGTCGTTGCCCTCGACGCGGGCGCGCAGGAAGAACGTGCCCTCGATGTAGCGCTCGCTGGTCGCCTCGGCCTTGTCGAGCACCTTGACGACGTCCTCGAAGCCGCGGGCGGTCGAGTCGCACGCCTTCTGCAGCTCCGCGATTTCAAACGCGTCCTTCACCAGGCGCGCCTCGGAGAGGTACACGCGCAGCTCTTCGTCGCGCTCGGCGGTGACCTTGTCGGTCAGCGCGGCCTCGATGGAGGCGTCGTGACCGCGTACGTTGCGGACCGGGCCGGTCGCCTCGGCGAGGGCGGCGGCCAGCTCGCGGACGTCCTTGGCGGGCAGCCCGAGCAGCTGCTCGGCCTCGGCCAGGGAGTGCCGGCGGCCGACCCACAGCTCGCCCGTGCCGGACAGCCAGAATTCCCCGTTCTCGCGGTTTGAACGCGGAAGCAGGTAGAGCGTCGCCTCGTGCCCGTCGCCCTCGGGCTCCAGTACGAGCACGCCGTCCTCGGTCTGGTCACCGGTCAGGTAGGCGTACTCGGTGGACGCGCGGAAGCTGTACTCGGTGTCGTTCGAGCGGGTCTTCAGGTTGCCCGCGGGGATCACCAGACGCTCGCCCGGGAAGCGCTTGGAGAGCGCCACGCGGCGGTCGGCGGTGTGGCCGGCCTGCGCGATCGGCTCCAGGCCACGCAGCTCGGTGTCGGCCCAGCCGGACTTCATGTTCTCGGCCAGCTCGTCGGACACGCCCGGGTACAGGCCGTTCTTCCGCTGCTGGATGGGCTTCTCGTCCGCTTCTTCCGGGGTCTCCGGCGTGAGCTGGTCAGCCACGGTCTGCCTCCACTAAGTACGACGTCGGACTCCCCCGGGGTCTCCAGGACCAACGGGGGACCCCCACCATCGTACGGGCGTACGGAAGGGGGTCCAGGGTCGTAGTGCCTCTTACCGTGGCTAGGCGAAGCGGGCCGCGAGAAGCACCACGTCCTCGGCGCTGTCCGCCTCGTCGAGGCCGTCGGGCAGCACGGTGCGCAGCACGTGGTCGACCACGGCCTCCGGGTCGTCGCGGACCGTCTTGGGGACGCTCGCCGCGGCCGCGTGCAGGCGCGCGAAGGCCCTGTCCATGGGATCGCCGGTGCGGTACAGCAGACCGTCCGTGTACAGCAGCACCGTTTCGCCGGGGTCGGGCGAGATCTCCACGCTGGGCGCCTCCCAGCAGGCCAGCATGCCCAGCGGCGCCGAGAGCGAGGTCTCCACGAACTCGGTGCGCCGGTCCCCGACGATCAACGGCGGGGTGTGTCCGGCCCCGGCGAGCACGATCTTGCGCCGGGACGGCTCGCAGTAGGCGAACAGCGCGGTGGCCGAGCGGGCGGGCTCGGTGAGCCGCAGCAGGAGTTCGAGGTCGGAGAGCACGGCGACGGGATCCTCGCCCTCCATGACGGCGTACGCCCGAAGGCTGGCGCGCAGCCGTCCCATCGCGGCCACCGCGCTCGGCCCGGACCCGGTCACGGAGCCGACCGCGAGGCCGAGCGCGCCCTCGGGCAGTGGCAGCGCGTCGTACCAGTCGCCGCCGCCGCGCGGCCCGGTGCGGTGGCGGGCGGCCAGCTGGACGTGGGCGACCCGGGGCAGCCGGCTGGGCAGCAGTTCCTCGGCGACGGTCGCCACATGGGCGCGGGCCCGCTCCAGTTCGACGAGCCGGGCCAGGTGCTCGGCCGCGTACCGGATGTAGAGCCCGACCAGGTGCTGCTGGCGCTCGACGGGCTCCGCGCTCTCGTCGTAGAGCCAGACGGCGGCGCCGAGCCGGCCCGCGGCGTCGGTGGTGAGGGGGAGCGCGTAGCTGGCGGCGTAGCCGAGGCGGGCCGCTACCTCGCGGTGGCGCGGGTCGATCCCGTCCGGGTCCGCCATGAGGTCGGGGCCGCCGTCGGCGTCCGGCAGCCCGTCCAGGATCCGGCCGTACGCGGTGGCGCTGCGCGGCACGGTCTCGATGTGGCCGAGGTCGGAGTGGGCGAGCCCGAGGCCGGTGGTGACGGCCGGGCCCAGTCCGTCGGAGGGCTCCAGGACGACCAGGCCGCGCCGGGCGCCGACCAGCGCGGCGCCGGCCTTGAGGAGCTCGTCCAGGGCGTCGTCGAGAGCGGTGGTGCGGGCGAGCCGCTCGGTGAGTTCGTGCAGCGTGGTGAGGTCGGAGACCCAGCCGGCGAGGCGGTCCTGGAGTACCGCACTGGGTGGGGTGTGGGCGGCGGGTGAGGGCAGAGGCGCATGAGTGTGCGCGGGGGGCGGAACGGCTGGATCGATTCCAGCCACTTTCGGCAGGTGAGGGGCGCTCATGGCAGCCGGCTTTCCGACTGGTTGATTCTGCTCAATAGCATCGCAAACCCCCATGTCATTCTGCGCCGCTATCAATGCATCCACATGTACACGCACAAGTGAGGGGATGTCCAGCATTGTCATAGCGGGACTATTGGTGTCCGTGGGGCGTTGAACTTGGCCAAAAAATGACCCTGGTGGCCCAGCCCTGGGGTCGACTGAAGCCGTTCAACTGTGCGTCGTTTCAACCGCGTTGGGTACGTAATCGGTGTGGTCCGGGGCAGTTGAGGAGGCCTCGGAACTTTGCGGCCGGCCTGAGCGTCTTAAGAGCCGACCGGCCACGCCTCATCCCCGAGCGGCGGGGTTTTTGTACACAGGACGGCAAGCGCCACGTACGCGCCACCCTTCGCCATGCTTTAAATGGTTACGGGCAGTGGCCGTCGCAGCCAGTGGTGACCGCCCATGATCGGTCCTGGCGGGTTCCCCGTACCGCAGGCTCAAGCTCACAGAGCAAGTACGCGCAGTGAAGAGATGCACACATGGTGTGATGTGGACTCGGCGTTCAACGGAAAGGAACGAGCGCCCATGCGCGAGATCCTCGGAAGGCGACGCAGGTTCCGGTTCCGGCGCAGTGAAAGGGCTGCTCAGCTCGGCGCCGCGCTGACCTGTGCGACCCGATGGAAATGGCCCGTGCTCCCCGGTGTGGGACTGGCCGCGGGCGGGCGCGGCTGTGCCTGTCCCGACGCCGAATGTGTGGTGCCCGGGGCGCACCCCTTCGACCCCGTACTGCTCGCGGCGACCACCGACGAGCGCATGATCCGCTGGTGGTGGACGAACCGGCCGGCCGCGCCGGTCCTGCTCGCCACCGGCGCCGGCGCGCCCTGCGCGATCAGCCTCCCGGCCGTCGCCGGAGCCCGGGCGCTCGCCGCCCTCGACTCCATGGGCGTGCGGCTCGGCCCGGTCGTGGCGACCCCCACCCGGTGGTCGCTCCTGGTCGCTCCGTACTCGATGGAGCGCCTGGGCGAGCTGCTCTACTCCAAGGACTGGGTGCCCAGTTCGCTCCGCTTCCACAGCGAGGGCGGATATCTGGTGCTGCCCCCGTCGCAGACCGGCAAGGGCCAGATCCGCTGGGAGCGTCCCCCGCTGGGGGCGGCCGGGCTCTGGCTGCCGGACGTGGAGGCGGTGGTGGACGCGCTGGTCGAGGCGAGCACCAGCGCACCGGACGGCGGGAGCCGGCTGGCGTACTGAGAACGGGCGGCCCCGGGAAGCACGTGGGAGCCGGGACGCCCAATGAGCGAGAAGGCGGTTCGGTTCCCGAGCCGCCTTCACTCTTTCGTGTGTGAGCGGGCCCTGGTTGTACGGGAATTGGGGGAGCGCACCACGGGGCGCGCGGTTTCCGTGGATACCTTCGGCCCACCATCAGGAATTCCAGGGCAGGTGGGTCCCTCCATGAATCTCCAGCACCTCCGCATGGCCGGGCTCACGGCCGTAGTGGTGGGTACCGTGCTGCTCCCGCTGGCGGCCTCCGCCGGGCCCGCCGGAGGGCCCGAGAGCGGGGGCGCGGCGGATGACGCAAAAAGCCCCCTGACCCATGCCCTCGCGCGGGTGAACAAGCCACTGCTGCCGGCCCCCGAGGACGCTGCCGCGCACTGCGGACCCGAACTGGTCTCCCCCGAAGGGGTCGAGGCGCAGACCTGCGTGCTGAACCGGGGGCGCGACATCTGGGCGCGCGCCTACTACCGCAACGCCACCGGCCAGGAGCTGCGCGCGGTCCTCACGCTGATGGGCCCGGACGGCCGGACCGTCGAGACGAACTGCCAGGTGGCGGCCGACGACCAGCCGGATTCCTGTGAAACCCCGCACCAGAACGAGCTGGGGCGGTTCGCCGGAGCGGGGGCGTATTCGGCGGTGTCGGAGTTCTCCGGGGCGGGAGAGGACTCACCGCTGCTCCTGCGTTCCGGTAGCAACTCCACGGAACCCACGGCTCGTTGACCGAACCGGCAAATGGAAGGGCCCGATCGCTGGCGACGGGGGATGCACCAGCGACCGGGCTCTTAGAACGGTAACAAGAGATCTGTCGTTCGCAAATTCGATCTCGGTAATTCGGACACCGATTTACCTGTGCGTACGGCGAGTTGTGACAGGAGTCACCTGTCGGTCGACCGAAACCGTCCCCACCGTCACTCTCAGCTGAGGGTCACTTGGCGGTTGGTGAGCCCGCCCCGGGCCCGGCGCTCGTCCGCGGTGAGCGGGTCCTCGTTGGCGAGCGCCCCGGCGAGCCGCTCGGCGAACTCGGCGGCCGGCTTCTCGCACTCTTCGGCGCCCATGTCGCTCGGCAGGTCCCAGACCGGCACGGTCAGGCCGTGCGCCCGGAAGGAGCCGACGAGCCGGGTGCCCTCGCCGAGCGAGGACGTCCCCGCCGCGTGCAGCCGCGCGAGCGCGTCCAGGAGCTTCTCCTCGGGGTACGGCATGACCCACCGCAAGTGGTTCTTCTCGGGGGTCTCGCACCAGTACGAGGAGTCGACCGACTTCAGCCGTACGGTCGGGATCGCGGCGGCGTTGGCGCGCTCCAGGGAGGCGGTCACCTCGGTCGCCGCGCTGTCGGCGTCCGGCACCCAGAACTCGAAGCCGGTGTGCACCTCCGGCTCGAACGCGGCGGCCGGGTCGAGCAGGTCCTGAAGGCGTACGCCGTCGGACTCGGCGCGTCGGGCGGCGACCGGCGAGCCGGGCTCGGCGACCAGCGCGCGCTTCAGCGTGTCGGCGAGGTCGCGGCTGATGTCGCCGGAGGGGGTCTCGTTCTGCAGGCCGATCAGTACCGACCCGTCCTCGCGGCGCAGCGCCGGCCACGCCATCGGCAGCACGGTCGCCAGCGTCACGGACGGCACGCCCTCGGGCAGCCCGTCCTTCAGGGTCAGCGGAACGGTCGCGGCCGGGACCAGTTCGCGCAGCGCGACCCAGTCGCACTCGCCGGCCAGGCCCTCGAAGGGACGCTGGACCAGCTCGGTCACGGCATGCGAGGCGGCCCGCCCGTGACAGGCCTTGTAACGGCGGCCGGAGCCGCAGGGACAGGGCTCACGAGCCCCGACGACCGGGATTTCCCCGTCGCTGATCTGCGGCTTGACGGCCTTCGCCTGCGGACGCTTCTTGGCCATGGTGTGGCTCTCCCGACTGCGGTGGTGCGGTGTCGCTGTGTCGGGCGCGAGCCTAGCCGTAGGGAACGGCCACGGGCGGCAGCGCCGGTTGCCCGGCCTGGCCCGGAGGCTGCCGGCGTGCCTCCGGGTGTCGTAACGCGCGCCGCCCCGGTCGTACGCGCCTGCCAGGCCTTGGCCCGGGGCTGTTCAGTCCAGGTCGTCGAACGCGTCCGCGAACTCCAGGCCCGCCACCGCCGCTGTCGGCCCTGTGACGCGCGTAGCGAAATCGTCGTGACGGTGCCCCGCGGTGAGGATCACCCACACGGTGACCTCGCCGGACGCGCTGTCCCGGACGCCCCAGTCCTGGGCCAGGGCGCTGATGATGTTCAGCCCCCGGCCGCCGCGCGCGGTCACCGACGGTGTCGCCGGGACGGGCCGTGTCGGGCCGCCCCCGTCCGTCACCTCGACCGTCAGCCGCCCTGCCTTGTCGATTCGCCAAGCTGCCTCGATGTCGCCGTCGCCTATGTCGGACCGCCCCAGTGGCCTGCCGTGCCGGCAGGCATTGCTGAGCAGTTCGGACAGGATCAGAACGGCATCGTCCACGACCGGCTCGGACACCCCGCTGCCGAGCAGTTGCTCACGCATCCGGTGTCTCGCCTTGCCCACGCCCGCAGGGCCATGGGGTACGGCCATGCTCGACGACGTGGGCACCTCCTGTGCCACCACCAACGCCACCCCCGAGACCTCCTTCGCCCCACGCCACGGTGTGGATGCCCCAATGGACTGGACCGGAAACCGGCCAACCGACGACGGGCGACGCATTCGTCACGATCGGATACGGAGCGAACGCGCCGGTGCACTCCCTGTAATGGGCGTTACATGCGGCCCAGTTGGGACAGAACCTGTTTGGGGCGGTTGGTAATGATTGCCTCCACTCCGAGGCTTACGCACAGATCCACGTCCTCGGGCTCGTTCACCGTCCAGACGTGCACGCGGTGCCCGGCTCGGTGCAGCCGCTCGATGTACGCCGGGTGGTTGCGCACGATCCGCATGCCGGGGCCCGCGATCCGCGCCCCGGCCGGCAGCCGCCCGTCGCGCAGCCGCGGGGAGAGGAACTGCATCAGGTAGACGGTCGGGATGTCGGGGGCCGCAGCCGCGACCCGGTGCAGGGAGCGCGCGGAGAAGCTCATGATGCGGACCGGGGAGGTTTCACCGGCCGGCGGCGGCTCAGTGAGGCCGAACCTCTTGAGGAGGTCGAGGAGACGCTCCTCGACCTGGCCGGCCCAGCGGGTGGGGTGCTTGGTCTCGATGGCGAGCTCCACCCGGCGCCCGGCGTCCGCGACGAGTTCGAGCAGCCGCTCCAGGGTCAGCACGGACGTGAACTCGCGGTCCCCCCAGTCCGGGCTCTCCTCGCTGTCCTTCCAGGAGCCGAAGTCGAGCGCCGCGAGCTCGGAGAGCTCCAGGGCGGACACGGCACCGCGGCCGTTGGAGGTGCGGTTGACGCGCCGGTCGTGGACACAGACGAGATGCCCGTCGGCCGTGAGGCGGACGTCGCATTCCAGGGCGTCGGCCCCGTCCTCGATCGCCTTCATGTACGCGGCGAGAGTGTGCTCGGGGGCGTCCTCGGAGGCTCCTCGATGGGCAACCACCTGGACGCGGGTGTGGTCTGGGGTGTGCGGGCTGTGCTGCCGTGCTTGGGTCACCGCGTCATCGTGCCACCGTCGGGTCACAGGTTGGCGCACGAATACACAGCTCCTGCTTACAGTGGCCTGACGTGCGGTGGGAAAAGCTGAGTGCGGTCATCTGCACAGTGCAGGATCCGATGTCAGACCCCTGGCGCACCATGGTTGTCGCCGCGGCTCCACGCCGGCGCCCGGCACGACCGCTGAGCACCACCCGCACCACCGACATCAGCCAGCCCGCCGATCCGTCCCCAGGGCCGAGTGGAAACCGAGGAGAGCAAGCTGTGAGCACCGAGAACGAGGGCACCGCGGTCCCGGCCGTCCCGCCTGCCCCGTCGTCTGCACCTGCTGCACCTCCCGCCGCCCCCGCTCCCTCGGATGCCGTAGCCGGCGAGGCGGAGAGCACGCTGGTCCACGAGGCCGTACCGCAGGCGTCCACGCCGGCCCCGCAGCCCGGTCCGGACCCGGTCACCGAGCCGATGCCCGCGACGCCGGGGGCTCCGGCCCAGCCGGCGTACGCGGCGCACGAGTCGGCTCCCCCGCAGAGCGGCGGAGCGGGCTGGCCGCCTCCCCCGCCCACGCTGCCCTCCTACGGAGGCGGCGGCGGGGGCAATGGAGGCGAGCCCTGGGGCGCCCCGCAGCCCCCGGCCCCGCGCAGGCGCGGCGGCGGGCTGATCGCCGCGGTGGTCGCGGCCGCCCTGGTGGCCGGCGGCATCGGCGGAGCCATCGGCTACTTCGCCGCGGACCGGGACGGCAACGGCTCGGGCTCCACCACGGTCGCGTCCTCGGACACCCCCAAGGACTTCAAGCGCGACCCGGGCACGGTCGCGGGCGTGGCAGCCAGGTCGCTGCCGAGCGTGGTGACGATAGACGCCCAGGGCACCGACGGCGAGGGCGGCACGGGCACCGGCTTCATCTACGACAAGGAAGGCCACATCCTCACGAACAACCACGTGGTGGCCTCCGCGGCGAGCGGCGGCGGCAAGCTGACCGCGACCTTCTCCAACGGCAAGAAGTACGACGCCGAAGTGGTGGGCCGCGCGCAGGGCTACGACGTGGCCGTCGTGAAGCTGAAGAACGCCCCGGGGGATCTGAAGCCGCTGGCCCTGGGCGACTCCGACAAGGTGGCCGTAGGCGACTCGACGATCGCGATCGGAGCCCCCTTCGGCCTCTCCAACACCGTCACCACCGGCATCATCAGCGCCAAGAACCGCCCGGTGGCCTCCAGCGACGGCCAGAAATCCAAGGCCTCGTACATGAGCGCCCTGCAGACCGACGCCTCCATCAACCCGGGCAACTCGGGCGGCCCGCTGATCAATTCGGCCGGCGCGGTCATCGGCATCAACTCGGCGATCCAGTCGGCGGGCACCGGCGGCATGGGCCAGTCCCAGGCGGGCTCGATCGGCCTCGGCTTCGCCATCCCGATCAACCAGGCGAAGAACGTCGCGGAGCAGCTCATCAAGACCGGCCAGCCGGTCTACCCGGTGATCGGCGCCTCGGTCGGCATCCAGCAGGGCAACGGCGCGGCCCCGGGCGGCGGCACGGACGGCGCCCAGATCTCCCCGCAGGGCAACGCGAGCCAGCAGCCGATCACCCCGGGCGGCCCGGCGGACAAGGCCGGTCTGAAGCCCGGCGACGTGATCACCAAGTTCGGCGACATGCCCATCGACAGCGGTCCGACGCTGATCAGCGAGATCTGGACGCACAAGCCGGGCGACCAGGTCCCCCTCACGTACCAGCGGAACGGCAAGGAGACCACGGTCACGATCACCCTCGGCGAACGCAAGGGCGACAGCAACTGACCCGTTGCCGGTAGGCTGTAGCCGCTTCCGCCGCTGGTCGGCGGGGCGTGGGTGGGTTGCCCGAGCGGCCTAAGGGAACGGTCTTGAAAACCGTCGTGGCGCGAGTCACCGTGGGTTCAAATCCCACACCCACCGCAGCAGGTCAGCGTGTGTGCTGGTCAGAAGGGGTGTCCCGTTTCCGGGGCGCCCCTTTTCCGTGGGGCCTGTCTCACCTTGATCCGCCCCTGTAGCGCTTTGGATCATCGTGTGTGGACCCGATGTGGACCGGGATTCCAGCGGGCGGAGGTAGAAACTCGCAGGTCAGGGCCGCCTCATGAGGTCGTGTGTGGACCACGGGCCACGAAGCCCAGCAGCACGAAAGGCGCCACCCCCGACCCGTAGATTGGGTGGGGATGGCGCCTGAGTTGTCCCACAAGGGGCCCATGGTGCGTGCTCTCCTACTCCTCCTCTGCCGCTTCCAAGGCCCGCTCGATCTGCTGGTTTGAGCGTTGCTGGCTCCGGTGAATCGCCTTGGCGTAGAAGCGGAACAGGACCGCGATGCTGTGACCGGCGCGGCGGGCGACTTCCGCAGGGGAGACGCCGGACGCAAGCCAGAGGGAGACGCCAGCGTGCCGCAGGGAGTACGGCACGTCGGCCAAGGGGGACTCGGCTTCGGACTCGGTGAGCGCCGCGAGTCGGGCTGCCTTCCACACCTCCCCGTACTCCTTGGACAGCAGGTGGCCGCCCTGGACCGCGCGGAACAGCCGTCCGTCCTCGGCGGCCCCGAACTCCTTGATGTGCTCGCGAATCATGCCGACCAGGACGGGCGGGATCGGTACGGAGCGCGTCGCCTTCCGGGCCCGCTTCTTGAGGCCGCGCGTGTCGAAGGACTCGCCGGTGTCCGTCCAGGCTGAGCCGACGCGCGGCGTGCTGGTGGACAGCACCACTTCCCCCCAGCCCTCTTCGGGAAGGGTGAAGTCCTCCTCACGGAGGCTGGTCGCCTCACCAGGGCGATTGGCCGCGTAGTAGAGGCAGCCGAAGAACGCTCTGAGATGCCGACCACGGGCACCTTGAGTGGCCGTAGCGTCGATCAGCTTCCGTGCGAGCTTGGGGCCAGGGACGTACCGGAAGTCGATTTCGTCGTCAGTCTCCGGGGCCGTCCAGTCCACCTTGGAGAGGGGGAACGTCGCCAGGACCTCACGCTCTACGGCGTACCGCAGACAGTTGCTGAACACGGTCAGCTTGCGTTTCACCGTGTTGTCAGCTGCCGGTTTGCCGTCGAGCTTCAACGTGAGCGCGTCGAGCGCCGAGCGGGTCACGGCAGGGGTGTTCAGGTTGGTGATGTCCATGGACTTCCGCCCGATCCAGGCGAGGGCCGCCGCGATGTCCTCAGGAGGAGTCGCCACGTCCAGGCGCCGACGCCATGCCCCTTCGTCGTCCAGGACGAAGCGGAAGGCCCAGGAATACAGCGCCGCCCGGAGCACCTTCGGGGCCGGGGCACCCCGGCTGTCCTTAACGAGCCGGGGCGTCACTGTCGAGAGGGCGTCAGCGATGCTCGCGCGGTGCTTGGCCGAGGCGCCAGGCCACTTCATCTCGCTGTACGCCAACGTGTGCGCGAACCAACTGGGCGACTTGAGCGCCTGCGTCTCGGATGCGGGAAGACCGGTCTCCGTATCGAACTGCTCACGGTTGCGCAGCGCGGTGAGGAGTTCGGACCGGCGGCCGTCCGCCTGTGCCTTGATCTTGAAGCTCTTGGAGAATGGCCGGATGCCGACGCGCCAGCGGAGTTGGTAGGGCGTGGCCTTGTCGCGCTTGCGGATGCTCCAGATCTTCACGTCGTACGTCAGCACGCGGGCACCTCACAGGTTGCCCACCAGGCGTCCAGGTCCGAACGGCGCACGCGTATCTGCCCGTTGGGCATCTTGAGGCACTGGGGTGCCTTGCCACGGGCCCGCATCCGGTAGAACGCGGCCCGAGACATGCCGATCTCGTCGAGCGCTTCGGCCAGGGTGAGCTTTGCGTCGCCCTTGGGAGGTGCGGCGGTCACAGGTGGTCCTCTCCTTCGGTCTTGATGCGTTCGGCGTGGTCGCGGGCGAGCGCGATTTCGTGGCGGGTCTGGGCGGCAAGGAACTCTTCGCCGGGGCGGTAGCCGGAGCCGATGTAGGACCAGTGGGAGACGACGAGGGTGATTTCCTCGGCGGGGGTGGGGTGTCCGGCGCGGGTGCGGACGCGTTCGGCTTGGGCGATGCGCCAGGCTCGGCGTACGTCGCGCAGGGCGCCGAGGGTGGTGGAGTAGGCGCGGGATTTGCTGGAGAAGTGGCCGCGGAATCCGAGCATGTGGGCCCACTTCCAGAGTTTGAGGTGGGCGAGTTCCGGCAGGTGGCCGAGGTTCCAGGCAGTGCGGATCATCTGGCGGACGTGGCGGTGCACGGACAGGTTCTTGATGGGTTCGGACTGTCCGGTGCCCTCGCAGGACTCGCACGGGTTGAAGAAGCCGTCAGGTGCCTTGACGTGGCCGCGCCCGTTGCAGGGGCGGCAGATCAGGGTGCGGTCAACGGTGCCGGTTCCCTCGGCGCTCTTGGTGGCGTACTTGGCGACGTAGGAGGCAACGGCCTGCTCGGTGTCCTTGCCGTCCCCCAGGGCCTTGATCTCGCGTACGTCGATCTTGCGGCCCCAGGCGACTTCCCGTTCGCCGGTTGCGTCGGTGTTCAGGGTGAGCCGGGCGCGGCGGGCCGCAACGGGAACGGTGGTTTTCAGGGCGGCCACGGTGGCCCAGGCGGGCGGGGGCGTGGTGTGTCCGTCCGGTCCGTCGAAGCGGACCACCGCGTGGAAGTGGACAAGACCCCGCTTCTGGTACTCGGCGACCTTGGCGAAGGACAGCCGAACGGAGTCGTTGAACGCTTTCTGCGTGACACGGAAGTGCACGGCGAGTGCACGGCGCAGGTAGGTGGTGAAGCGGCCCCACAGCTCACCGGCGTGTGCGTTCCAGAGCACGGCGCCGGTGTAGTCGTAGGTCTTGGGGTTCAGCGGGGTACCGAGTTCGGGCGCGTCTTCGGGGTGGTGGGTGCCGCAGGCGCAGCGGCGGGGCGTGCCGGTCGGGGTGGTGCGGTGGTTGTGGACGCGTCCGAAGGAGGGCGCGGTGAGCGTTACGAATACACGGGGGTGGGAGCGGACGGTTTCAGAGACGTTCTTGCCGCCGGACAGTCCGGCGCGGATCAGGTGGTAGGTGTCGGCGGCGTAGAGGCGGGAGCAGGCGGGGCAGCGGGTGGCGCGGCGGTTGCCGCAGGGAGTCAGCAGGCGGCCGGTGGGTTCCTGGCTGGAGGCGTAGTAGCGAAGCCGCTCGCCTGTCGTGGCGTGCCGGGTCTCCGTGAAGCCGGTGAGATTGACGGGGCTGGTGCAGCCGCGAAGGTTGCGGATCTGTGCGGTCACACCGTCGAAGTCGTCGCCGTTCGCCAGGTCGATGAGGTCACGCACGGCGAGGCTGGACACGTGCGGCAGACGCAGAGCGCGGGACATGGAACCGGATTCCTTTCCTAGAGCGGTGGTGAGGAGCAGGGCCCCTGTGCAGCGCCAACAGGAGGTTGTAGAAGGCGCGTTGGCGCTGCACAGGGGCATGCCGGACCAGACCCAGGAACAGGGCCAGGTGGGGTGGGGAGTTGTGCCGGCCGAATGGGTCAGCCGGTCAGGGCCGCGTGTGCGGCCGTGGCAAGCGGGAGCGGGACACCGAGCCGGGCTTTGAGCTGAACGGCGGTGATGGGCTCGCCGTGCTCTTTCTGATGGGAGTCCGCGATGGAGCGGGCCGTGTCCAGCAGGGGCGCCGGGACCTTGGGCGCCGGAACCACAACCAGGGCCGGTGCCGGTGCCGGTGGCGCCGCCGGGCGGGGTGTCTCCACGGCCGGGGGTGCCGGGGCGGGGAGCGGTCCGGGGGCGGGTGCCGTGTCGGGCGGGGGGATCGTTTCTGCGGTGTCGTCTTCCACGGCGGGCGCGGGGGCCGGGGTGTCGGGCGCCACCGGTTCCGGGGTGGGGTGGGTGGTGGCGTGGAAGTGGCGCAGGAGGGCCGGGCCGACGCTGCCCCAGCCGAGCAGGAGCAGCGGGGCGACCGCATCGACGGCGGCGCGTCCGTAGTGCCGGGCAACGAGGGGTTCGGCGATGTTGAGGGCGAGGGTGAGCAGGCCGGACAGGTGCATCAGGCGGGTTGCCGCCTTGAGCTCCGTGGCGGGGACGCCGTGCAGGGACAGGTAGCGCAGGGCGACCAGGAGGCCGACCACGGACAGGTCCACCATCGGGGCGATGAGTGGCGCGACCGGGGCGGGGACGCCGAGGCGGAGCGCGAGGGCCCAGACGTTGCCGAAGGAGAAGACGAACGCCAGGGCTGCGATGACGCCCATGACCACGGTCACCGTGCGCTGTGTGATCCGGTCTTCAGACATAAGGGGTTCACCTCCCTTCGAGGTGTCGAAGTGGCGTTGCACGGGCGGGAGTCAGGCCGCTTCCGGGAGGTCGAGGTCGGTGGTGTCGTCCCAGTTGTTCCAGCCGCGTGAGGCGGCCAGCTGCTTGAGGAGGGCGGCCGGGTCGCGGGTCAGGTGCGCGGTTTCGGCGCCGATGCGGGCGGCGTCGGTGTCGGAGACTTCCGGGGTGCGGATGCGGGTGAAGCCGACCCGGCCGGGGCTCGACATCGAGGCGACGCCGACATAGGCCGGGTCCTGGAGGTTGATCGGGTTGGCGTCCGGCCAGTTGCGGACGTCGTCGCCGAGGGCGGCCACGGCGGCTTCTGCCGTCTTCTGCGCGAAGGACAGGCCGACCGGGCACACGTCGCGGATGAACGTGGGGATCGCGTCGCCCGTGGACTTCTGCGTGGCCAGGAGGACGAAGATGCCGACGCTGCGGCCCATCTTCACGAGCGCTTCCACGAGCCGGGCGTTCTCCGCTGCCAGCGCAGCAAGCCTCTTGGTGGCCGGGTCCGAGCCCTTGTGGTCGCGGAAGTAGGTGTGGGCTTCGTCGATGACGAGGACGACCAGCGGCCACGCTTCGGACGGGCCGACGTGCCACATGTTCTTGACGCCCAGGAGATCCTTGATCGCCGCCGAGCGGTCACGGCGGAGCTGTACGAGCCGCTTGAACAGGGCATTGGCTTCGGCCAGGTCGTCACCGACGAAGGCGAAGAACCGGTCTGCCAGGTCGGCGTAGTCGCCCTCATGAGCCTTGGAGACCTTGCCGTCGGCCATGGCGATCTGCACCAGCGGGGAGGGGGCGCGGTCGCAGATGAAGCACACGATGCAGGAGGTCTTGCCGTAGCCCGGAAGTCCGGCCACGGTCGCCCCCGGCACATCGCGCAGCGACACGCTTACGGGCATGGCGTACTCGTCCACGCCCAGGTCCCACACCGTCATGTCGCACGGAGGCTTGCCCGTGGGGACGTGCGTGGTGGGCGTGATCAGCGGGTCGACCCGCACGCCCCGGATGATGACCGAGCCCGGCTTGTCCGGCAGGACAGACACCCGGGTGCAGCGCCAGGCGTCCGCCAGGAACGGGGCCGCCTTCTGGAACTGTTCCAAGCCCACCTTGGGCAGGCAGTTGGCGTGCGCGATGACGCCGAACCGGTCCGGCTTCACCTTCAGACGCGGGGTCAGAACCCGGGGCTTGATCTCCTTGTTGCCGTCCGTGGTCATCACCGAGGCGAGCGCGGTCGGCATCTTGTCCGTGACCGACAGCCCGGCCATCTGCGCGAGCCGCTTCCAGCCCCAACTGATCCGTACGGCCTGGCGGATGCTGCGGCGCTCCATCTTGTCGGCCCACACATAGCGCACCGACCACACCACCGCCCAGATGGCGAGGGCCAGCAGGCCCACGGCCACCACCAGATAGGCATAGCCCATCGCTTCGTTTACTGCGTTCACCAGCAGATTCCTTCACTTGATCAGGCTTGGCATCCCGCCCGGAACGGCGGGGAGAAAAGGGGCCGGGGCCGGGCGGGGAAGCAAGGAACGCCGCCCCGCCCAGGACCACCGGTCACGGGAACCTGCTACGCGGCCTTGTCCGCACCAGCCGCCGCCATACCGGGCATGGCGACCAGTTCCAGGCCAGCGGCCCGGTAGGCGACACCTTCGGAGAGGCTTCCGTTGAAGATCCGCGCCCACGGCGTGGCGAACAGCTCGACCGGCCGCACGAACACGCCGGGCTTCAGACCGTCCGGCAGACCGTTCTTCGCGACGGTGATCTTCATTGCCTCCGCCCGGTCGCCCTCCATCATGAACAGCGTCACGGTGTTGAGCGGCTGTCCGCTGTCACGGTCGGTCGCGATGATCCCGTTCTCCACATCCGTGTACTTCGGCACCGGCAGCGTGCCGCACATGAAGTTGGTCGAGTCCGTCAGTCCCACACGAATACGCGGCTTGGCCATGGCTGTTGAGCCCCTTCGATCAGGTTCGGCCGCTTGTTCGGCCGTGGAACAACCAAACCACAACGGTCGGCATACGCGCAACGGTCGGCACACCCAGAACGGTCGGGTAGGTGAAACGCAGGGGGTACGCGAGGGTGCCGAGCGGGCGACACCGCCGCTACCCTCGGTTGCATGACCTTGCCCCTGGAAGACGATCCGAGACCGCCTTACGTCCAAGCCGCCGACGTACTGCGCCGCGCGATCCAGCAAGGCGAGCTATCGGCCGGAGAGAAGCTCCCGTCTGCCCGTGAGCTACAACGACGCTTCGGCATCGCCAGCTCCACCGTGCAGAACGCCCTGCGCCTACTCAAGGACGAAGGTCTGATCTATTCCGTCCTCGGCCGGGGCAGCTACGTCCGTGCGCCCCAGGAGGAGCTGGAACCCTCTCCGTCCAGCAATGAGTCTGACCCGCCATACGTCGGTCTGGCTGGCCTCCGGCGTGGGTGGCAGACGGCTCCCGCCGACACTCGCCCGCCGTATATCCAGACTGCTGATGCTCTCCGCAAGCGGATCAAGGACAGGGACTTGCGCCCCGGCAGCAAACTGCCCTCCGCTCGTGAGCTGCAAGAAGAGTTCGGTATCGCCAACTCCACCGCGCAGAACGCCTTGCGTGTGCTCAGGGATGAGGGACTGATCTACTCAGTCCAGGGCCGAGGGGTGTTCGTCCGAAAGCTCAGCGACCCCGACGACATCCGGAAGTACCTGTACGAGGAAGACAAGAAGAGGGCCGAGCAGCACCAGGCAGAGGAAGATGCCATCGCGCACAGCGGCAAGAGTGACGCGGAGATAGATGCTGAAGCCGAGCAAGCAAAGGCCCTGGTAGAAAAGGCGCGGGCCGAGTACGAAGCAGCGATGGATAACCTCCGCGCGCTAAACGCAGACCAGGCACGACGCAGGCGTGTACGCGGCGAGATCACGCCGCAAGAGGCAGCAGAGCGGGCCCAGACGCTGCGAGACAGGCTCGAAGGGCACGACAAGCGTCGGTGAGCTACATCTACCGAGCTGTTCAGAGTTTCTTTACTGGATCAAGGCGGCCCGCTCACGCGGGCCGCGCGGCGCGGCGGCCGTGCCGCCGCTCTGCTCCATGTCTCCGCCACCGCCGCGCGACGGCCCCACCGCTCGCGCCGCAACTGCCCGAAGAGCAGGCCAGCCGGACCCGCAAAGCAACCCCACCAGCCAGCATCCGACCCGCCCAGCTAGAGGCAGCAGGCGCACCGCCGCCGAGCACCACGACGAGCGCCGGGCCCCGCATCAGCGTGCCGGCCGATTCAGCGGCGACCACCAGGTGTCAGCCGACGCACAGGCCAAAGGCAGGGTGGCACAGGCCCGCTGTGGTCCGGGTGGGCACACGTGGCGAGTGATCGTCACAGTGCGGGAGCGTCGTGGCTGGCTTGTGGGGGTGACCGTCAGAGCGCGAGGCCCCCATCAGCCACGCTACTTAGGGCTAGGGGCTGTCCGGTGGGATCGGTAGCTGGCAGGGGCGATTGGGAAGGTGTTGTCGTGGACAGATCCCTGCCATGACTTTTGAATTCAGCGGCGCCCTGCTGCGTGCGGTCGACAACCAGCGGACGCTCAGCGTGAAGGCCAACACCCTCGGGGAAGCGCTCACCGAACTGAAGGCAAGCTACCCCCAGTTGGGCGTGATTCTCCTCGATGGCTCAGGAAGGCTGCGTCAAGCTCACAGAGTCTTCCTCAACGGTGAGCTCGTCACGAGTCCGGACCGGGCCATGCCGCTCGCTGACGACGACCAGATCGAGTTCCTCACTGCCATCGCGGGCGGCTGAGGCTGTCACACGGCCGGATCGCGATTCACCGGACACGCCCTACCCGACGAGAGCGGGCGGGGCGACAGTGCGGGCCCGTTCGTAGAGGTCGCGGGCGGCACTGTTCTTCAGATGAGGGCGGATCAGGCTGAACATGGTCTTCACGCGATCGTCAGCGCGGCCGGACTGGACCATGGGGTAGTCGTCGAGCGACAGGTTCCAGGTGGCGCAGGCTGCTTCCAAGTGGCCTACCTCTAGCTGCCGTTCGGCCAGCGTGGCTCGGTGACGGACTCGTGCGCGCCTGTAGACGCCATAGCGGAGCTCGTCGGAGTGTTGCAGGGCTTCGATGGAGCCGGGCACGTCACCGAGTTCGTAACGGACTTGGCTCACGTGGTAGTTGAGCGACGACGGGTCGTAGGAGCCGAACGCCTTGCTGCGTGACTCGGCACGGTCCATGGAGGCTTCCGCCTCGCGCATGTACCGAAGGGCGCTGGTGCGGTCACCGGTCTGGGCAGAGGCGTGCGCTTGCTGTCCGGCGAGGAAGGCGCGCATCCGAGGCCCAGCCTTGGGCGAGGCTGCGGCGGCAGCGTCAGCCAGTTCCATGGCCTTGGCTCCATGCCGGAGGTCTACCGCCTGCACGCTCATGCCGCGCAGGGTCGTGCAGTACGTGAGGTGATCCTCTGCCGCTCCGGCAAGCTCCAGTGCCTTGACGTAGTAGCGCTGCGCGAGCCCGTGAAGTCCTTCGTCCACGGCCATGTAACCGGTGAGGTACAGCAGGTCGGAGGCCGCCGAGAGCATCGCGAGCCGTACGGCTTCCGGAGCGTCGGCCCGCAGGTACGCGGCGACAGTGTTGACCATGAATGAGGCTGCCATGGGGCGGGCGTGCCGTCCGCCGAACTGGTCATCGAGTTCCGAGACGCGTTCGGTCATGGCGATGACCATGTCCACCTCGTTCATGCCGATGCGCGAGGCGCGGCCGGTCTGAACAGCTTCGGCACGGCCGACGACATCGGGCCAGCCGGGGATGGTGAGGGCAACGGAGAAGAGAGCAGCGCCCAGGATGCTCCGACGTGACGGGTCCATGTCCTGCCTCCCCAGGTCGATCATCCCTTCCACGGTATCCGTGGACCCAAGGGAGTGATCGGTGGGCGCGGGCAGGCCAGCCTCAGCATAGGTGATGGGGCGGCCCAGGCGCCGGGACAGCGCTTCGAGGATGCAGGTGCGAACCGCCTTGCGGGGCATGGTTCCGTCGAGCCAGTGGCTCACCCCGGATTCGTCGTAGCGCAGGGGGGATCCGGTCTCGGTGCCGACTCGGTTTACGGCCCGTGCGAACTGCCGATAAGTCCAGCGACTCTCGGCCAGCAGCCGGGCGAGTGCTTGGTTCGGCAGGCGCCTCGTCATGAGCATCAACTCCCCTGGCCCGTACGGACTTTCAAGGCTTTCAAGTCCCGACGTTGCTGCAACGGTACCGCCGTGCGTGGTCAGGCGGTTGCGTAGAGGTAGGAAAGATCGGCGAAACGCTCGCCGTTGTCGTCCGCGAGGAGCTGCGTCATGAGAAGCCAAGCGCGGGCATTGCTCGCCGAGTTGACCAAGGAGCGGGGGACGGACGGAACGCTGAGACTCGATGCAGCGGAGGGACCGGACCTTCCGCCCGGGTCGATGGCTTATCCGCCGTGCCAGTGCCCGCAGCACCGGCCTTCCGGTTTGACCGACAAGGTTCGAGCAGTGAACGCACGCAGCGGGGGCCAGTCGTCGTGAGGCGATTAGCCGCCCGGATCGGCCGCTATGCGGGCCCGATTCTCATCATCACCATTGCCGGATCGGTCGGTTTCGTACTCGGAGTGGCGATCGCCAGCCCGACCACATGAACGCCTCCCTGGCCGCGTCCTAGCGGCTCCCCAACACGGTCAGGGAGGTCCTGATCGACATCCGCATGACGACAGACTCCCGCCCGGCTGCCCCGTATGACGGCGGTCGGTAGCCGGGCGGGTCCACCGATGCACCCAACCAAAGGAGAGTGCAGCAGTGAAAGCAACGCTAGTACGACCGGCCCCCGAACGGGTCGCGGAGCGAGCCCGGCAGATCCTGACGGCGGTTGAGGCCGACTCCGAGTACGACCGCTTGCGCACCGCATGCGCGAAGTACGACGAGGACTGGACCAGTTTCATGGGCTACGCCCTGGTCCACGAGTTCGACATCGCCAAGGACACCGAGCCCCTGTTCCCCGAGGCCATGCGCGCCATGGCGATCAAGTCGGCCGTCTACGAGATGACCGATGGCAATGAGGAAGCCGCGGAGGTCCCTGTGGCCATCCCGGTGGACGAGATGATCCACGCGCTCGCCGCGCAGTTCACTGTCCTGTCCCGTATCCAGGACCGGACCGGGATCAAGTTCGTTCACGCCACCGACTGCGAAGCCATCGGGGAATGGGACCACGGCGACTACACCCACCAGGTCTACCGGGCAGCGTGGGGACCGATGAACGAGCGGTACTGGTTCGGCAAGGAGGAGACCGCGAAGCGTAGGGAGGCAGTCATGGCGAAGTACGAGCCCGTGGGCATCCTCGATGGGGGCCGCCGCTTCGTGCCTGGCTTCGCCACTGCCAGCTAGTTGAGCGCGCGGCGCAGCGCCTGGAGCACGTCCACATCGGGAAAGGCCCTGGGGATCTCGTGGGTGGCTCGTTCGATGAGCAGTTCCAGCACTCCGGGCGCTGCGCTGTGCATGACCTCACGCAAGTACGCATCCAAGTCGGCCGGATGATCCGGCAGGTTCAGCTCCACTGCGAAGGGGACGCCGTCGGTCTTGTACCGGCGGGGCACCAGTCCGATCTTGTGGGGATGCACGCACACGGGTACCCCAGCCGCCGTGTACCGGTGGCCGTCAGCGGGGTTGAACGGGCACTCGGCTGAGGGTCGCTCGAACACGTCGAACTCGCCCAGAGGAAAGCGCCGGGAAGGACAGATGCCGCACGACGGGTGGTTATCCCCGGTGACGAAAGCCTCAGCCATGGCGGCAGCGTAGCGTCGGCCCACGCGCTGGAAGACCATGCGAGGCGAGATGTGTCCTGCGGGGTGCCTGGGACGTACTGCCTGTGAGGCTCGGTTGTTGGAATGCCAACTTAGCCAAGATTGGGAATTGCTTCCCATTGCGCGCGGTCGGGAAACTAGGATGGAGCCTGGTCTGTCAATTTCATTAGCATTTCAGCCTCGGGATGCATTCCTGCGTCACTGAGTGCGTGGGAGAGGCGAGTGCGGTCCTCCTTGGGTACCGATGGAAGTATGAAATCCAGCGCTTCGTGTGGATCGATACCTGGGATCGCTTCCTCTCTCAGGCAGGCGATTATGTCCAAAAGTCGATTGTTTCCGCTTTGGGATGCTGCATATAAGATTAGCTCTCGATCTCCAAGGAAAGAAGCAGGGAATGATCCGGCTGTTGTCAGCGCGAGTTTAGGTCGTGAGTGCGTTCCGATAGCCTCTGCGAGTTTGTCGGCGTCATCCTTCAGGGTGGCCGCGCGCAGTGCTCGCAGGATGTCGGTCAGATCTGTCCTGGTGCTTCCCGGCCATTCGCCCCTGCCGAGGATCGTGTCGATGAATCCATTGGCGCACCAGTAGCTTAGCTCCCCGTCGTGTCGGCGAAGTGCAACGAGGAGCTTCGGCAGCTCGGCAGCGTGCTTAGCTAGCAGGCACGTTTGAAAGTACAGGCTGGCGACATTTCCTGACCCGTCCTCCTCCTCTGCGATCGCATTGAGAATTTGTACCGTCCGCGAGGCGGGTTCGCGGATGGCTAGGTTTAGAAATCCTTGGGGGTCCATCTGTGCCTCCCCCAGTGCGGAGAGTACAGTAGGTAGCCAGGTTTCGAGAGGTTGATTCACCTTCTCGGTAGCGATGCGTACGATATCGTCCATGCCAGCGTGAATCAGGGGCTCGATAAGCAGCTTAATTTCAGGTGGGGCGGCCAATGTGCTGCTATTACTGTCATCCCCGTTAGGTCTTGGGTTGGGCTGACTCCGAGGCGTAGGTGCCCGTCCCACTTTTTCTCGCCATGCTTGCTCGTCCATTTCTGCGGCGGAAAGTGGAGCGCCGATCGAACGAGCGTAGTCGGCGCATGCCTGGACCAGGGCGAGAACCTGGACCATTTTTAGAGCGCTACTACCGGAGAACTTATCCTGGATTGAGGCGCGACTCATCCGTCGTCCTTGGCGTTCGGTGAGCCGCTCTAGGTCGCGCAGTGAGGGGTTCCCAGCTCGGATGCGCAATCGACTCAGCTGTTTCGCGAGGTACTCGTTGTCCATCGCCCACCCCGTTTTGTGCTCGACGTTGCCGCCTGTCCAGGGTCGTCCAGTAGCAGCCAGAACTGTCCAGCCCAGTTCGTCTCAGACTAGGGCGAGGCGAGCCAGTTGTCCGGGGTTCGGCAGAAGCGTCCGAGGTGCTGGTGGACAGCTGGTGCGCACAGCTTTCCTGGGAAGCGCCTACTAACGGACGCGTCGCAGACGCTGAAAGGAGCACGGAAACAGTGGAGGTGACCTTCACGCTCTGGGTTCTAGCTGGCTCAGGTGTGGCGAGCGTGGCACTGTTCGCCGCCAAGGGCCTGCTTGATCAACTGCCTGGAGTCTTCGAATCATGGCGCGCTGCCCGACGCGCGTGGCGTGGAGACCCGTCATGCTCAGCGGAGCTGCAGGCAGGTCGGCTCGTGAGCGCAGCGCATGATCCGGACGCTGGCCCTGTGGCGGTACCTGATGCTCGATTCCGATCGACTTGTGGACCAGGCGTGGACCGTCAGGCAGGACGAAGGAGCGTATAGGTGACGAACGAGCAGGTCAGCTATGTCTGAGAGCGCTGCCTCAGCACCCTCTTGAAAACCGTCGTGGCGCGAGTCACCGTGGGTTCAAATCCCACACCCACCGCGTGTGCCGGCCCAAGGGCCTGCGGAGAAGGGGCGTTCCGGATTTCCGGGGCGCCCCTTTCGCATGCCCGGCCGGGTCCCGCGCCGGCCCCGGCCCGTCACCGAGCCGTGGTCATCCGGGCCGCCGACGCGATGGTCGCGAGGGCCTCGCGTTCGGTGAGCCCCGTACGCATCGCGGCGGAGACGAGCGCCCCTGCGAGCTCCTCGCCGATGCCGTTCTCGTACGCGCGGCACGCCGCCCAGAACAGCCGGGTGTTGCGCTGGCCCTCGTGGGCGGCCAGAACGAACTGGACCAGGCCCTGCCCCTGGTGATCACCATGCTGTTGGGGATGGTGAGGGCGCGCGGCGGGTGTGAGCAGGTCCAGGAGTGCGCCGGGGCAGGGGGCCGGGACGAGGTGGGCGGTGCCGGGTGCGAGGCGGTAGACGCCCCGGGTGCTCAGCGAACCGGGCCCGACCAGATAACCGCCGGCGCCCCGGATGTCGATGCCGGGGGCGAGGCGGCTCGCGGAGTTCGGCACGACGGCCCCGGGCGGGCCGGTCAGCCAGACGTGCCGGCCTCCGCTCGGAGTGATCACGACCACGGTCTCGGGGATCGTGAACAGGTGCCGCAGCGCCAGGTGTTGGAGCGCCGCCGTCGCATCGGCCGCCGGAGGTTTGGTGTCGAGATCGATGCCTATGAGGTGGTGCGGCGGCCGGCCGCAGGCGATGCCGTAACCGGTGGCCCAGGGTGCGGCCGCGAACAGGGCGCGCACCGCGGCCGGGTCGGTGGTGGCGTCGTGCACCCCGTGCCCCGTGAGCCCGCACTCGCCCCGGCAGAGCACCGGCCGGGGATCCTCCCGGTGTGGCGAGGGGAGCGCCGGGAGCTTGGTGCGGGACAGCGGGATGACGGGCAGGCCGCGCTCGGCGGCGGACAGGGCGTGGGCGAGGGCCAGGGTGGCGGCCTGCCGGTCGGGGGTGGCCATGGCTCCATGTTCGTACGAATGTTCGAGAAAGGGAATCCCCTTCAGGGGTGACCGGCGCGATTGAGAGGGTGCCCGGGAGGGCCCGGGTGACGATCCGGTGCCGTATCGGTGTCCTCCGGGCGAGTTTTCGATGGCGGTCGAAGATTGGCCGAATCCGAGCGGAAACGGTTCTTCTCTTGCGCGGGGGCGGCTCCGGCGCCCGTGATCGAGCCGTGGCGAGAGCTTTGGGGGCGCATTGAGGGTTTATCGACATGTCCTCACGCTTGCGGGCGAAAGATGCCGCGATGACTGGTTCGCCGGGGATTCGGTGGGCAACTCTGATCTCGCGACGTCGTCACAGCGTCCGGGGCGGTCGGCCAACTGCCTTGGACCAGGCCGTACTTGCAGCTAGTAGGTGCGACCTGGAACGAGCCGAACTACCCGTACTTCTGGTTCCTGGAGGAATTGACATGGCAAGCATCCGTACCGCCCGCGTCCTCGCCGCCGTTGCCGCGCTGCCTCTCGCAGTCGCCCTCTTCTCGGGTGTGGCCTCCGCCGACAACGGCGCCATCGCGGGCCACGGATCGAACGCGGCGGTAGCGAACGTCGTCGGCAGCGGAGTCGGTCACGACAACCATGGGAACTCGTCCACCACACAGCAGCAGGCCGTCGGAGCCGGTGCCACCAACCAGAGCAACACGGCCCAGGTGAACGGCTCGGCCTTCACGTCGATCAACCAGGGCAACGGGAACGTCGCCGTGAACTTCTCCCGCCTGTGGTGAGCCTCCTCTCCCGTCGCGGGGTCCGGTCCATGGGGTGATCGGCGGCCCGGGTGACAGTGCTTCGGCACCGTCGCCCGGGCCGCTCGCATGCGGGCGTCGATGTCGTCCGCTGCCCCGGGGCATTGACAGGGGAGTTGAATCTGACGGACAGTCAGAAACCCTGATCCGTAGCTCTGCCCGGTGCTTGTACGGGCTGATGCGCGGAGTTGCCCGTACGCACGGAAAGGCCGCCGTCGTGCACCTCGCCCCGACCGAGCGCCAGCAGCGGCTGCGCGCCGAACTCCGCACGTACTTCGCTCGCTTGATGCCCGACGGGCCCCCGCTCGGGGCGGGCCCGGACGAGCAGCGGGCGCTGCTGCGCCGGATCGGCGCCGACGGGCTGCTCGGGCTCGGCTGGCCCGTCGAGTACGGCGGTCAGGGGCGCGGCCCCGACGAGCAGTTCGTCTTCTTCGACGAGGCCTACCGGGCGGGCGCACCCGTCTCGATGGTCACCCTGAACACGGTCGGCCCGACCCTGATGAAGTACGGGACCGCCGAGCAGAAGGCGTACTTCCTGCCCAGGATCCTGAGCGGCGACCTCGTGTTCGCCATCGGCTACAGCGAACCGGAGGCCGGCACCGACCTCGCCTCGCTGCGCACCAAGGCGGTACGGCACGAGGAGTCCTGGGTGGTGGACGGGCAGAAGATCTTCACCTCCAACGCCCAGAACGCCGACTGGATCTGGCTCGCCTGCCGCACCGATCCCAACGCGCCCAAGCACAAGGGGATTTCGATCATCCTGGTGCCCACGGACGCGCCCGGATTCTCGTGGACCCCGATCGAGACGGTCGGCGGACTGACCACCACGGCGACGTACTACGACGGCATCCGGGTGCCGCTGGGAAACCTGGTCGGCGAGGAGAACGCGGGCTGGGGGCTGATCACCAACCAGCTCAACCACGAGCGGGTCGCACTCGCCGCGATCGGCATGCAGGCCGAGGACTTCTACGAGGCGGCGCTCGCGTATGCGTGTACGCCCGATCCGGTGACTTCGCGGCACCCGGTTGACCACGGATGGGTGAAGGTGAAGGTAGCCGCCACGCATGCCCGGCTGGCGGTGAATCGCCTGCTCAGCTGGCGTTTGGTGGGCGATGTGGGAGCCGGGATTCTCGCGCCCGGAGACGCCAGCGGCGTGAAGTTCACGGGAACGGAGTCCGCGGTCGAAACGTATCGAATGTGTCGGGAAATCGTGGGGGACGCGGGCCTGATCAGGGGCGGTTCGCCCGGCGCCTTCGGGGACGGGGAGCTGGAGCGGATGAACAGGGCGGCACAGATCAACACCTTCGGGGGCGGGGTGAGCGAGGTGCAGCGGGAGATCGTCGCGACGATGCGGCTCGGGATGAAACGGGGGAAGAGGTGAGCGGGGTGAACGAGGCGGAATTCCTTGGCCGGTTGAAGAAGTTCGAGGGGCAGCCGGCGGCGACCGCGGGGGTCGGCAAGGACCTTGTCAACGAGCCCATGATCAGGCACTGGTGCGAGGCCATGGGCGACGCCCACCCCGCGTATACGGGGCCGGGCGCCATAGCGCCGCCGACGATGCTCCAGGCGTGGACGATGGGCGGCCTCTCCGGACACGGCGACGGCACGGGCCGCACCTCCGGCTACGACGAGCTGTTCGAGCTGCTCGACGGCGCCGGGTTCACCTCGGTGGTGGCGACGGACTGCGAGCAGGAGTACGTCCGTGACCTGCGGCCGGGTGACCGCGTCACCTACGACGCGGTGATCGAGACGGTGTCGGAGCGCAAGACCACCAAGTTGGGGACCGGGCACTTCGTCACCACACGGATGGATGTCTCGGTGGACGGCGAGCTCGCGGGCACGCACCGCTTCCGCATCCTCAAGTACACGCCTGCCCCACTGAGTTCGCGGCCTCCCGAGGAGGATCTCGCTCGGGCTGAGGGGAGGGAGGCGGGTGAGGCGCCTCCACGGGTGCTGCGGCCCAGGCCGGTCGTCAACCGGGACAACGCCGGGTTCTGGGCGGGAGTCGCCGAGCACCGGCTGCTGATCCAGCGCTGCGAGGACTGCGCCGAGCTGCGTTTCCCCTGGCTGCCGGGGTGCAACGCCTGCGGTTCGGGGCGGTGGGACACGGTCGAGGCGAGCGGCGGCGGCACCGTCTTCTCGTACGTCGTGATGCACCACCCGCCCTTCCCCGCCTTTGACCCGCCCTATGCGGTGGGCCTGGTCGAGCTCGAAGAGGGGGTGCGGATCATCAGCAACGTGGTCGGGGTGACGCCGGACAAGGTGCGGATCGGGATGCCGGTACGGCTCGAATTCCTGCGGGTGGACGACGAGTTGGAGCTCCCCGTGTTCCGTGCGGAGGTGGCCTGATGGACTTCACACCCACCGAGGAACAGTCGGCCGTCCGCGAGCTCGCCGGGCAGATCTTCGGTGACCTCTCGACGCACGAACGGCTGACCGCGGCCGGTACGGGAACCGACGCCGAGCTGTGGAAGGCGCTGTGCGGGGCCGGCCTGGTGGCGGCCGTCGAGGAGGTCGGCCTGCTCGGCCTGGTCCTCGCCCTGGAGGAGCAGGGCAGGACCACGGCCCAGGTCCCGTTCGCGGCGAGCTGCGTCTACGGAGTGCTCGCCCTCGCCGCACACGGCACGGCCGAACAGCGCGAACGGCTGCTGCCCGCCCTGCGCGAGGGCAGCGCCGTGGCGACCGGGGCGTTCCCCGCGTCCGAAGGGCGCGTACGGGCATCGGCGGAGGGCGAGCTGACGGGGGTCGCGACGCTCGTGCCGTGGCTGCGGGACGCCACGCACGTGCTGGTCCCCGACGAGGAGCGCCGCCTGTGGCTGGTGCGGGTCGCCGATGCTGGGGCCGAGGCAGTGGAGACGACCGCGCCCTGGTCGGCCGGGCGGCTCACACTCGACGGCACCCCGGCCGAGCGGGTGGGCGGGGCGGAGGCGTACGAGGACGTGCTGGCCACCGCCCGGACGGCGTTCGCGGGGCTCCAGGCCGGGGTGTGCGCGGGCTCGCTGGCCAGGGCGGTCCGGCACACCACGACCCGGGAGCAGTTCGGCCGGCCGCTCTCCACCAACCAGGGCGTGCTGCTGCGCGCGGCCGACGCGTACATGGACACCGAGGCGATACGGGTCACCTCCTATGAGGCGGCCTGGCGACGGGATGAGGGGCTGCCGTACGGGACGCACGCGCTGACGGCGGCCTGGTGGGCGTCCGAGGCGGGCACCCGCGTCGTGCACGCGGGCCAGCATCTCCACGGCGGGCTCGGCGCGGACCTGGAACACCCCGTCCACCGGCACTTCCTGTGGGGGCGACAGCTCGATGCGTATCTCGGATGCGGAGGTGAACTCCTCGCGGAATTGGGTGAGCTGATCGTGGCGGAGAAGCTGGCGGAGAAGGCTGAGAGGCGGCCTTCGGTGGAGGAGGCCCACACGGGAGAGGGGGTGGGGGCGTGAAGGCCGGAGACGAGCTGGCACCGCTTGAGATCCCGATCACCCGGACGCTGATCGTGGCCGGGGCGGTGGCCTCCCGCGACTATCAGGACGTGCACCACGACGCGGAGATCGCGCGCGAGAAGGGGTCGCCGGACATCTTCATGAACATCCTGACCACCAACGGCCTGGTCGGCCGGTACATCACCGACCACTTCGGTCCGACGGCCCGGCTGCGGTCCGTGAGGATACGGCTGGGCGCGCCCAACTATCCGGGGGACACCATGACGTTGACCGGCACGGTGACGGCTGTGGAGGGGGAGGTCGCGGAGGTGCGGGTGACGGGGGCGAACGGGCTGGGCCATCACGTCACCGGCATGGTGCGGGTGGCTGTCCCCGAGCCTGCCGGGGGTGAGTCATGAGCGTGCGCAAGGCCGACTCGCTCGGTGGGCGGGCGGCCGTCGTCGGGATCGGGGCGACCGAGTTCTCCAAGGACTCGGGGCGCAGTGAGCTGAAGCTGGCGGTCGAGGCGGTGCACGCGGCGCTCGACGACGCGGGGCTTGCGCCCTCGGACGTCGACGGGCTTGTCACGTTCACCATGGACACCAGCCCGGAGATCACCGTCGCGCAGGCGGTCGGCATGGGCGAGCTGTCGTTCTTCTCGCGGATCCACTACGGGGGCGGCGCGGCCTGTGCCACCGTGCAGCAGGCAGCCCTCGCGGTCGCGACCGGGGTGGCCGAAGTGGTCGTCTGCTACCGGGCGTTCAACGAGCGTTCGGGCCGGCGCTTCGGCTCGGGGGTGCAGCAGCGGGAGCCTTCGGCGGAGGGGGCGGCGCTGGGCTGGTCGCTTCCGTTCGGGCTGCTCACGCCCGCGTCCTGGGTCGCCATGGCCGCCCAGCGCTATCTGCACACCTACAACCTGACGCCCGAGGCGTTCGGCCACGTAGCGGTCACCGACCGCCGCCATGCCGCGAACAACCCGGCGGCCTACTTCCACGGCAGGCCGATCACCCTGGCCGACCATGCGGCATCGCGCTGGATCGTCGAGCCGCTGCGGCTCCTGGACTGCTGCCAGGAGACCGACGGCGGCCAGGCCGTGGTCGTCACCACCACGGAGCGGGCCAGGGACCTGCGGCAGCGGCCCGCCGTGATCACCGCGGCCGCGCAGGGGGCCGGCCGCCGGCAGGAGGAGATGACCAGCTTCTACCGGGACGAGCTGGCGGGGCTGCCGGAGATGGGGGTGGTCGCGCGACAGCTGTGGCGGACGTCCGGGCTCACTCCCGCCGAGATGGATGTGGCGATCCTGTACGACCACTTCACGCCATTCGTGCTGATGCAGCTGGAGGAGTTCGGTTTCTGCACACCGGGTGAGGCGGCCGACTTCGTGGCGGCGGACGGGGTCCCGCTCAACACGAACGGGGGGCAGCTGGGGGAGGCGTACCTGCACGGGATGAACGGCATAGCGGAGGCGGTCCGCCAGCTCCGGGGCACGTCGGTGAACCAGATACCCGACGCGGCCCACGTCCTGGTCACGGCGGGTACGGGCGTCCCCACGTCGGGGCTGGTTCTGGGGAGGGAGGGCTGAGGATCCGTCAAGAGGCGATCGGTGGTGACTGAGGGGGTATCAGGGGCTCATGGCACCCGGCTGGTTGGCACGGATCAGGCGGCCGGTCACCGGGCCGGCACTGGCCCGGCCGACTGATCCTGTGCTCGGACGGCGGAGGCGGTGGGCCGAGCGGTGGCCGGTCGGGGCGGGCGGTCGTTCACTCGGGCCATGCGCCGTCTCAAGCTGACCCTCGCCACGTTCGCCACCACTCTGCTCACCCTCGCCACTCTGCTGGCCCCCTCCGCGGCCGCGGACGGGTGGCAGGAGGAGCAGGCGGCGGCGGTGGCCGCCACGCCCTTCAAGGGCGCCGCCTTCGACATCTGCAACACACCCTCGCTGGCCGTGATGCGGGCCTGGCGGAGTTCGCCGTACCGCGCCGTCGGCATCTACTACGCGGGCCGCGGCCGGCACTGCCCGGTGCAGCGGAACCTGAACAAGAGCTGGGTGACCCAGGTGCACCGGATGGGCTGGCAGGTGCTGCCCGTGTTCGTGGGCTCGCAGGCCCCGTGTGTGTACGCGGAGAACAAGAAGGGAGTGCGGATCGGCAGCCAGCCGGTGAAGCAGGGCAGGTCCGAGGGAGGCCAGGCTGTCCAGGCGGCGCGGGCGCTCGGCATGCAGACCGGCAGCCCGCTCTACCTCGACCTGGAGGCGTACAACGTGGGCAATGCCTCGTGCGCCCGCACCACGCTCGACTTCGTCCGGGCCTGGAACCGGGAGGTGCGCGCGCGAGGTTACCTGCCGGGGTTCTACAGCAGCGCGGGTTCCGGCGTACGGCAGATGGAGCAGGCCAGGAAGGCGGGGGTGAAGGACCTTCCGGCGGCGATCTGGTTCGCCCGCTGGCACACCGGCCCCGCGCTGTACCAGGAGGCGTCGCTGCACAAGAGTGCCTGGCAGCACATGAGGATCCACCAGTACGCGGGGGATGTCGCCGAGTCGCACGGCGGATACCGGCTGGTCGTGGACCGCAACCAGGTCGACGCACCGGTCGCCCGCATCGGCTGAGGGAGGCCGGGCGTCCTCGGCCCCGGCCGGACCGGTGGTCGGGAGCCTTCCGCACCGGCTGAGCCGGAGGGCGTTCCGGCCGCTCGCACGCGGGCCGGCGCGGTGTCGGACCGGGAGGGTGAACCCTGAGGGCCGAGGATGCGTCCTCCACCTTCAGGAGGTGTGGCCACCCCCACCCCTACAACCTGAGGCGGACACCGCTTCGGGACCTGGGGCCGATCCCGGCGGGCCTCGGCGCTCATAGCGTGGAGACATGACAACGCCCGTCTGCACCAGCGCCTCCCGAGCGGCGACGCCCCACCACGCGTACTCGTCGTTCTCGTCGTACGTCCGCGCCAGGGGCCCCGTGCTGCTGCGCACCGCGCGCTCGCTGACCGCGAACCCGAGCGATGCCGAGGACCTGCTGCAGACGGCGCTCACCAAGACGTACGTCGCCTGGGACCGGATCGAGGACCACCGGGCGCTCGACGGCTATGTGCGCCGCGCGCTGCTCAACACCCGTACCTCGCAGTGGCGCAAGCGCAAGGTCGACGAGTTCTGCTGCGACGAGCTGCCCGAGCCGGAGGTCGTGCCCGGCCCCGACCCGGCCGACCAGCAGGTGTTGCACGACGCGATGTGGCGGGCGGTCATGAAGCTCCCCGACCGCCAGCGGGCCATGGTCGTCCTCAGGTATTACGAGGACCTGAGCGAGGCGCAGACCGCCGAGGTGCTCGGGGTCTCGGTCGGCACGGTCAAGAGCGCGGTGTCGCGCGCCCTTGGCAAGCTCCGCGAGGACCCGGAGCTTGGAGCCCATACGCTGACGCCCGCCCGGGCGGCGGGAGGGGCATACGGTGACGCGGCGTGACGGCCTCGGCCGCGGAACGGGCACCCGGCCGGGGTTTCTGCAGGTAACTTCGCGGATCCGCGGCTGAAACTACTCCCGGGTAGTGACATACCGAGCGGTACGTGAGCAGAATTCGGCACACCCCTATCGCCACAGAGCGCACCGTAGCGCTCACCGGGAGGACGCCGTGCTGAGCACCATGCAGGACGTACCGCTGCTGATCTCGCGGATCCTGACCCATGGGTCGACGATCCACGGCAAGTCCCAGGTCACGACCTGGACCGGCGAGGCCGAGCCGCACCGTCGCAGCTTCGCCGAGATCGGTGCCCGGGCCGCTCAGCTGGCCCACGCCCTGCGCGAGCTCGGCGTCGAGGACGGCCAGGCGGCGGGGACGCTGATGTGGAACAACGCGGAGCACGTCGAGGCGTACCTGGCGATCCCGTCCATGGGCGCCGTGCTGCACACCCTCAACCTGCGGCTGCCCGCCGAGCAGTTGATCTGGATCGTCAACCACGCCGCCGACCGCGTGGTGATCGTCAACGGTTCGCTGCTGCCGCTGCTCGCCCCGCTGCTCCCGCACCTGCCGACGCTGGAGCACCTCGTCGTGTCCGGCCCCGGCGACCGCTCCCTCCTCGACGACATCGACGGTGCGGGCCCGCAGGTGCACGAGTACGAGGAGCTGCTCGCCGGCCGGCCGACGACGTACGACTGGCCGCAGCTGGACGAGCGCAGCGCCGCCGCCATGTGCTACACCTCCGGCACGACAGGCGACCCCAAGGGCGTGGTCTACTCCCACCGTTCGATCTACCTGCACTCCATGCAGGTCAACATGGCCGAGTCGATGGGGCTCACCGACGCGGACACGACGCTGGTCGTGGTGCCGCAGTTCCATGTGAACGCCTGGGGCCTGCCGCACGCCACCTTCATGGCCGGCGTGAGCATGCTCATGCCCGACCGTTTCCTGCAGCCCGCCCCGCTCGCCGACATGATCGAGCGTGAGAAGCCGACGCACGCGGCCGCCGTCCCCACCATCTGGCAGGGTCTGCTCGCCGAGGTCACCGCCCGTCCGCGCGACCTCACCTCGATGCGGAGGGTCACGATCGGTGGCGCGGCCTGTCCGCCCTCGCTGATGGAGGCGTACGACAAGATCGGCGTGCGGCTCTGCCACGCCTGGGGCATGACCGAGACCTCGCCGCTCGGCACCATGTCCAACCCGCCGGCCGGGCTGAGCGCCGAGGAGCAGTGGCCGTACCGCATCACGCAGGGCCGCTTCCCCGCCGGGGTCGAGGCGCGCCTTGCCGGGCCCGGCGGCGAATTCCTGCCCTGGGACGGGGAGTCGGCGGGCGAGCTGGAGGTGCGCGGCCCCTGGATCGCGGGTGCGTACTTCGGCGGTGTGGGCGGAGAGGACTTCCGCCCGGACGACAAGTTCAGCCCGGACGGCTGGCTGCGGACCGGCGACGTCGGTGTGATCAGCCCGGACGGGTACCTGACCCTCACCGACCGCGCCAAGGACGTCATCAAGTCCGGCGGCGAATGGATCTCCAGCCAGGAGCTGGAGAACGCGCTGATGGCGCACCCCGAGGTCGCCGAGGCGGCGGTCGTCGCCGTCCCGGACGACAAATGGGGCGAACGCCCGCTCGCCACGGTCGTGTTGAAGCCCGGCGCCACCGCGGACTACGCAGCCCTGAAGGCCTTCCTCGCCGAAAAGATCGCCAAGTGGCAGCTCCCGGAGCGCTGGGCGCTGATCGAGGCGGTGCCGAAGACGAGCGTGGGCAAGTTCGACAAGAAGGTGATTCGGCGGCAGTACGCGGATGGGGAGCTGGATGTGACCCTGCTCCGCTAGGCGCTTCGCCGGGGTGCGGGATTTTCGGGTGCGGGCAGTCCGTGGCCGGTCGCGCCCCCAGTTCCCGGCTCCGCTCGAACAGGGGGACCCCCATCGCGGCGGAGCCGCACCATGTCGGAGCCCCGCGCCCCTTCAGGGCACCTGACATACGTCGGCATGCAGAACCTGAGCCCTCGGCTGAACGGCTGACCGGGGCAGGCGAAGCACCCTGGGCGCGGGGAACTGCGCGACCAGCCCTCGACGGCCCGCAGTCGACCGTCCGGCCTCAGCCCCCCAGAAAAGCCGCGAGGCTAGTTCGTGCCGATCTTTGCCAGAAGGTCCACGATGCGGCCCTGGACCTCGCTGCTCGTGGAGCGTTCTGCCAGGAACAGGACCGTCTCGCCGGACGAGAGCTTCGGGAGTTCTGCCTGGTTGATGCCGGCCGAGGTGTAGACGACCAGCGGGGTGTGGTTCAACTGGCCGTTGGCGCGCAGCCAGTCGACGATTCCGGCACGTCGGCGGCGTACCTGCATGAGGTCCATCACGACCAGGTTCGGCCGCATCTGGGCGGCCAGGGTGACCGCCTCGGAGTCGGTTCCGGCGCGGGCGACCTGCATGCCGCGCCGCTCCAGCGTCGCGGTGAGCGCGACCGCGATCTCCTCGTGCTCCTCGATCAACAGGACGCGGGACGGGTGCTGCTCGCTGTCGCGCGGCGCGAGGGCCTTGAGCAGGACGGCGGGATCGGCGCCGTACGCCGCCTCCCGCGTCGCCTGCCCGAGCCCCGCCGTGACCAGGACGGGAACCTCGGCCGCGACGGCCGCCTGGCGCAGGGACTGGAGCGCGGTACGGGTGATCGGGCCGGTCAGCGGGTCGACGAACAGTGCGGCGGGGAACGCGGCGATCTGCGCGTCGACCTCCTCGCGGGAGTGCACGACCACGGGCCGGTAGCCGCGCTCGCTCAGCGCCTGCTGGGTGGAGACGTCGGGCGCGGGCCACACGAGCAGCCGGCGCGGGTTGTCGAGCGGCTCGGGGGGCAGCTCGTCGTCGATGGGCTGCGGCTGCGGCCGGTTGGCCACCTCGACGGCGCCGCCGGGTCCGTCCAGCGGCTCGGGACCCTCGGCACCCTCGTCGGGCGCCCCGATGGCGTACGCGCGGCCCCGGCCCTCGGAGGGGGGCGAGGGAAGTACGGGGTGCGGCCGGGCGGCCGGTTCGGCGGGGCGCTCCACGCCCTCGGGGGGCGTGCCGAGCTTGCGCCGGCGCCCGGAGCCGAGCGAGCCGCCGGAGGTCTGGGCCGACGCCTGGGCCTGCGCCTGGCTGAACGGCGCGTTCTGCCCGAGCGCCCGCACACTGAACGCCCGTCCCTGTGTGTCCCCGCCGACGGCCGGGATGCCCCCGGGCGGAGTCTCGGCGGGCAGCGGCTGGCGGGCGGGCTGGGCGGGGGAGGGCTGGGGCGCGGGCTGGGGCTGGTTGCCCTGGGCCTGGTTCTGGCTCTGGTTCTGCGGCGGTACGGGACCGGCCGCACCCGGCGCCGGAACCGCGCGGGCCGCCCACTCGGGCTGCTCGGCGGGGTGCGGCTGAGGCGGGGTGTGATCGGCCACGGGGTCGCCGGGGGCGGGGTTGTTCCGGGCGGGGACGTTCTGGCCCGGCCCGGCCGGGGTGGGGTTGGCCCCCATGTGCCCGGCACCTGTGGGCTCAGCACCCATGGGCTCGGCACCCATAGGGCCGCCATCCATGGAGCCGGCATCCACTTGGCCGACACCCACAGCCCGAGCCCCCGTCGGCTCAACACCCATGGCCCCGGCCCCTACAGGCCCGGCACCCATAGCCCGGCCACCCAGGGCCTCCGCACCCACAGCCCCAGCGCCCACATGCTCAGCAGCACCTACGTGCCCGGCACCCATATGCCCAGCACCTACATGTCCCGCACCTACCCGCCCAGCCTCCTCCGCAGAAGGTGCGGAGCCGGCGGAACCGGCGGAACCGGCGGAACCGGCGGAACCGGCGGAACCGGCGGAACCGGCGGAACCGGAGGAACCGGAGGAACCGGAGGAACGTACGGGGTCATGCTGCCCGGACGCCGCAGCGTCAGCCGCACCACCCGGGGCCGGGGCCGGGGCCGACGGCACGGGAGCCGGATGCGGCGCCTGGTCGGCATCGGCGGGCGGGAGCGCGAACGCGGTCCGCACCAAACCCTCCTGCCCGCTCGCAGAGCCGCTCGTAGAACCACTCGCCGCGCTGCCCCCGGCCGGCGCGGCACCCAGCGCACGGCGGGCCCGGCGCCCGGTCGGCTCGCCGACGTTCTCGGGGGAGCCGGAGGAAGGGGCAACCGGTGCCTCGGCGGAGGAAGGCGCGGGCAGTGCACGGCGGGCCCGGCGTCCAGTGGCCTCGGTGGGCACTCCCTGCGGCGGCACGGCCTCGCCCAGCGCGGCCCGGCCCATGCCGGACGACTCGCGGGCGCTCTCCGCACCGGTGACGACGGAACCCTCGGCGGCCTGCCCCAAGGCCTGTCCGGTGGCCCGCCCGACTGCCTGCTCGGCAGGACTGGGCCGCCCACGCCGCCGCCCGGACCCGGACGGAGCCCCGGACGCGTCCCCAGAACCGGAAACACCCCCGCGTCCGCCCGCACCCTCGACGGACTCGGACAGCTCACCGGTCCCGGTGTTCTGCTGACCCGGAATCCGGGCTCGTTCCCCGGCGGGGCCGTCGCCCTCCTCGGCACCACCGGAACCAGAACCAGAAGGCGACCCGGAGTCGGAACCCGAACCGGAACCGTCCGCCCCGGACCCCGAACCGCCCTCGGCCCGAGCCCGCCGACGACCCGTCGGGGACTTCTCCTCGCTGACCGGGCTCTCCAGGAACGCATCCGTGGACGCCCGCCGGGCCCGCCGACGCCCGCCGCCGTCCTGCTGGGCGGGCAGCAGCGCCTCGTCGGGCTGCGGTGCCGCGGGCACCTCGACGGTTCCCGCCCCCGCGCCGAGCGGCACTTCGAGCACGTACGCCGAACCGCTCATGCCCGGCACGTCCACGGTCTGCAGGACACCGCCGTGCGCCTTCACGATGCCGCGCACGATGGGCCCGTGCACCGGGTCGCCCCCTGCGTAGGGCCCGCGCACCTCGATGCGTACGACCTCGCCGCGCACCGCGGCCGCGACGACCACGGTCGAGTCCATGTAGCCACCGGCGGCGACCGGCGCCTTGCCGGTCGCGTCGACGCCGGCGACGTCCGCGATCAGGTGGGCCAGCGCGGTCGCCAGGCGGGGCGCGTCGACCTCGGCCTCGATGGGCGGGGTGTGCACGGCGAACTGGGCGCGCCCCGGCCCGATCAGCTCGACGGCACCGTCGACACCGGCGCCGACCACCGAATCGACAAGCACCTTCGCCTTCTTGAGCTCCTCGCTGCCCGCGTCGAGCCGCTGGTAGCCGAGGACGTTGTCGACGAGCGTGGTGATGCGGGAGTAGCCGGCCGCGAGGTGGTGCAGAACCTGGTTGGCCTCGGGCCACAGCTGGCCCGCGTCGTCGGCGGCGAGGGCGGCGAGTTCGGCGCGCAGCTCGTCGAGCGGCCCGCGCAGCGAACCCGCGAGCACCGAGAGCAGTTGCTGGTGCCGGGCGGCGAGCGCGTCGTAGCGCGCGGTCTCCCGCTCCAGGACCTCGGCGTGCTTGGCGGCCTGCTCCTCGAACGGGCGCCGGTCGGTGAAGGTCATGACCGCGCCGACGAGCAGGTCGCCGTCGCGCACCGGCGCCGTGGTGAGGTCGACCGGCACCTGGGCGCCGCTCTTGGTCCAGATGACCTGCCCGCGCACCCGGTGCTTGCGCCCGGACTTGAGGGTGTCGGCGAGCGGGCTCCCCTCGTACGGGAACGGCTCGCCGTCCTCGCGCGAGTGCAGCACCAGCGGGTGCAGCTCCTGCCCGCCGAGGTCGCTGGCCCGGTAGCCGAGGATCTGCGCGGCCGCGGGATTGACCAGGACGACCCGCCCGTCGGTGTCGGTCCCGACGACACCCTCGGCCGCCGCGCGCAGGATCATCTCGGTCTGCCGCTGCGAACGGGCGAGCTCCGCCTCGGTGTCGACGGTGCCGGAGAGGTCCCGTACGACGAGCATCAGGAGTTCGTCGCCCGAGTACGAACCGGGCCCGCCGCCGCTTCCGTAGGAGGCGTACGCGTCCCGCCCGTCCTCCAGGTTGGCGCTGGTCACCTCGACCGGGAACTCGGTGCCGTCGGTGCGGCGCGCGATCATCCGGGTGGGCTTGGTGCGGCCCTGGTCGTCCTCGCTCTCGGGCCGGCGCATGGAGCCGGGGATGAGCTTGGAGTCGAAGGTGGGCAACAGGTCGAGAACTCCCCGCCCCACGAGCCCCGTACCGGGCGCCTCCAGCATTTCCAGCGCGACGGTGTTGGCGTTGACGACCGTGCCGTTGCAGTTGACGAGCAGGAGCCCGTCCGGAAGGGCGTCAAGTATGGCTGCGAGGCGAGCAGCGCCTCGGGATGGCCTGCTGCTCACGACGACGCTTCCTCCCTGAACCACTGCACCTTGCGGCCTGTCACTGGGAGGGAGTCTAAAGGCTGGGGATGTCGGAGCGACGGCGGATGAGGGGGAGCTCTCACCAAGGTTGTGTGACCAAGGGGTACGCGCGATGGGCGTACGGGGCCCCCTACCTGGCGCTCGGCAGCACCGGCACCAGGTTGTCCCACCGCGAAACCTCGCACCCATTGGCACGGCTGTACGTAGCGTCGACGGGCCGTCCGGCCCAGCTGCCGGTGATGTGCGCGGTGGCGGGGCCGCCGTAGATCATCGTGCAGAACTGGTCCTTGGGCACCGGAGCGAAGGGGTCCTTGCCCCAGGTCGTCACGGAGTCGAGTTTGTCGCAGGCCTGCTGGCGGCGCGGATGACTCCCGCCCGCGGGGTGGCATTCGAGCGTGTACTTCCCCTCGACACCGGGGTTGTGCTCGATGGTGACGGTGAGGCGGTCCTCGGTGTGGCCGTCGCCGAGCAGGGACAGCGGGACGGGCAGGGGTCCCGCGGAGGCGGCGGGCGCGGCGGCGAGCGCGGTGAGGGAGGCGGCGGCGGTGACGGCGAGGCGGCGCAGCATGGGTCTCGTATCTCCAGTCGTACGGGCGGACTTCCGGCGGACGGTCCGGGCCCCCGGTGGGCTTCTGAGGCCCCCTGAAGGCTCCAGCGGTCTAACGCGCGTCAACGCCCGGCGTTGCGCCGCAGAACGGCTTTGCTCTGGTGCCCACCTGCCTAGTACCGTGGGGTGCGATTGGTGACGGCCCGCAAGGCTGTGTCATCATCTGCACGCACCACTCGCGCACGCGACGGTGTGCTGGAGGCGTCGCCTAGTCCGGTCTATGGCGCCGCACTGCTAATGCGGTTTGGGTCTTAAAGCCCATCGAGGGTTCAAATCCCTCCGCCTCCGCCAGCAAGACCCGAAGCCCCGGCCCCACGGCCGGGGCTTCGGCCATTCCTCGGGCCTTCCCGGAGTCTCCGCCGGCCTTCGCCGAGTCTCCGCCGGCCTTCGCCGGGCCGTTCCCGTGCCGCCCGTGGCTCGCTCCGGGGCCGTCCTCGCCCCGCGCCCGACCCCGCCCGGCGTCCCCGGGGTTGCTCACGCAGAGACATTCCCGCAGGTCAGAGGCGGTAGGGCTAATGGATTTCGCGTCACGGCGCAGGTCATGTAATGTTGTTCTCGCAACGCCGACGGGGCAGAAAAAACCCCGGAAGCACAAGCACTCGTAGCTTAACGGATAGAGCATCTGACTACGGATCAGAAGGTTGCAGGTTCGAATCCTGCCGAGTGCACACAGGTGAGAGGCCCCGGACGAGAGTCCGGGGCCTCTTGCGTTGGGGCGTACGACGCCGAAGCGGAGCGGCGCCGCGATCTTCGGCGGCCGACGGAATCGGGCGGCGCCCGCCCGGCATGGCTACGGCCGACCGGCCGATCGCGGCCGATCATGGCCCGCACGGAGCAGGGGCCCGGCGCCGGGCTTGTGTCCCGGGCGCCGAGCCCCATTTCGGTGAATTGCGTAATGCGATTCCCTGATGCCCAGTAACGGCGGTGTCAGCAGCTGGAGCCGACGCCGTCGAACTGTGCGCCGGGATTGCCCTCGCCGTTGAGCGCATTGCCCAGCAGACCGTTGAGCAACCCGACCTGGCCGAGGATGTCGATGTTCAGGTCATGGGTCTTGCACCAGTGGCCATGCCCACCGCGCTCACCCCCGCCTTCCGCGTTCTGCGCGGTGGCCGTGCCGGTGGCTATGAGGCTCAGGGTCCCCAGCATGGCGGCCGCGACAGCGGCCTTCTGAAGCTTGCGCATTTTTCCTCCTGGGGTCAGTGGAGCGCACCATCAAAAGATCCACTTTTGCGCTCAATTGGGAGGCTAATCCGATATCTCCCACACCGCTCACCGAAGCTGCCATACGGGTCTCCGGGGCCCAACCGGGCCCCTCGTCCGGCGGACTGAGAAGGCATCAGCCCGCTGGGCGAGGGCCCGGATTCCTGCGAGCGGCCGGCCCCGTTGTCAGTGCCGGGAGGTAGCTTCGGAACGTGGCTGGGTTGTGGCGGTGTGTCGGGGTTCGGTGGGGCGACGGGGGGCCTCGGCTTCTTTGGGAGGAGGGGCGGAGCAGTCCGCTCGGGTACGGGCGTGAGCTGGCGTTTCGGGTGGTGGGGGAGCGGAGCTGTGTGGGGGCTCGGGGGAATCGGTGTCCTGTGGCGGCGGCAATGCCGGGGCGGAGTACTCAGGCGCGGTGTGCCGAGTGTGCGCGGCTCGACCGGGCGCATTCCGTGGCCGCCGATACGTACCTCGACGATCCCCGGACCTATCGCGTCTACCTCGCCTGGTTCGGGAGCGGCATGGTCAAGGTCGGGATCACCGCTGAGGAGCGGGGTTCGGCCCGGCTGCTCGAACAGGGGGCGGTGGCCTTTGGCTGGCTCGGGCGGGGGCCCTTGATGGCGGCCCGGCGCTGCGAGGAGCTGCTCAGGGCCGCGCTCGGGGTGCCGGACCGGATCCCGTACGCCGAGAAGCGGGCCGTACGGGCCCGGCTTCCCGGGGCGGACGAGCGGGCCGCCGAGGTCGCCCGGCTGCACGCGCGGGCCCTCGCGCTCGCCGGCTGGCCCGAGTCGCTGGAGCGGATCGAGTGCCAAGTGGTCGACCACGCACGGGAGTTCGGGCTCGCCGGGCTCGCGCCGGCCTCCGGGGTCGTCACTGAGCTGGTGGACGGCGGGGTCGTCGGCGGGCGGCTCGTCGCTGCCGCCGGGCCGGATCTCCACCTGGAGGCGGGGGGCTCCGTTCTCGTGCTGGACACGCGGCTCATGAGCGGGTGGGATCTTGCCGCCGTCGGTGCCGGCGCGGGCAGCGGCGTCAGCGTGCCGGTGCGGGAGGTGCCCAAGGAGGAGGGGGTGCAGGATCAGTTGTTCTGAAGGGGGCTGGGGTCCGGCGTCTGCGGTTCGGGGTGCGTGGGCGCGAACGGGGTGATGCCTGCCGGGGGCGATGGTCAAGAACTGGATCCCCTTTGGATCCCTTCCGGTAAGGGATCTGGACACGGTCCGTGGAGGCGGCCGAGGGTGGGGGCATGAGCGATCAAGAGCAAGTGCACGGGCTGGTTTCCGGGATTCAACCTCCTTACTACGCCGTGGTGTTCACCTCCCTCCGGAGGGAGGGCGCCGACGGATCCGACGGCGGGTACGGGGAGACCTCCGTCCTGATGCAGGAGCTCGTCGCCGAGATACCCGGGTATCTCGGGTACGAGACCGCGCGGAATCCCGGTGGGCTCGGGATCACCGTCGGATACTTCCGGGACGAGGAGGCCATCGCCGCCTGGCGGGGGCGCCTGGAGCACCAGCAGGCGCAGCGGCGCGGGCGGGCCGAGTGGTACGAGGGCTACAGCGTCCATGTCGCCAAGGTCGAGCGGAGTTATGGATTTGAGCGGAAGCAGTAGCGGGGCTGCCGTTCGGGCGTTCTGGGGGCGGCTCGGGCTGCCGGGGCTCGTCGACGTACACACCCATTTCATGCCCGAGCGCGTGCTCAACAAGGTGTGGGAGTACTTCGACTCGGCCGGGGAGCTCGTCGGCGGAGTCGAGTGGCCCATCACCTATCGGGAGGAGGAGGCCGAGCGGCTGCGGCTGCTCCGGGAGGAGTTCGGGGTGCTCGCCTTCACCTCGATGATCTACCCCCACAGGGCTCGGATGGCCGAGTGGCTCAATGGGTGGAGTGCCGGGTTCGCCGGCCGGACTCCCGGCTGTCTTCACACCGCTACCTTTTTCGCCGAGCCCGGGGCCGCAGCCTACGTACGGGACGCCCTCGATTCCGGCGCTCTCGTCTTCAAGTCCCATGTGCAGGTAGGGAGTTACGACCCGGGGGATCCGTTGCTCGATCCCGTCTGGGGACTGCTCGCCGAGGCCGGGGTGCCGGTCGTCATTCACTGCGGGTCCGGGCCCGCGGCCGGGAAGTACACCGGGCCCGGCCCCGTCGGGCGGGTGCTCGCGCGGCACCCCCGGCTGCGGCTGATCGTCGCGCACATGGGGATGCCGGAGTACGCCGACTTCCTCGACCTCGCCGACGCGTACGGCTCGGTCATGCTCGATACGACCATGGCCTTCACCGACTTCAGTGAGCGCGGTGCGCCCTTCCCCGTGCGGGAGCGGGGGCGGCTGCTGGATCTGGGGGAGCGGATTCTCTTCGGGTCCGACTTCCCCAACATCCCGTACCCCTATCTCCATCAGCTGGAGGCCCTTGAGCGGCTCGGGCTCGGGGACGAGTGGCTTCGGGCGGTTTGTTACGGGAACGGGGCCCGCCTCTTCGGGCTGCCGGGCCGCACCCCGCCGCGCCCGAGCCCACTGCCCGGCTGAGCCGACCGCAAGGAGCCGACCGTGGCAGCAGATCGCAAGGAGCCGACCGTAAGGCCCCCGCCCACTTTCTCAGGCAAATCACAGGATCGGGCAAGGAGGTTCTCACCGCCGGCTCACAGGGTGGGGCCATGACCGTTACCTCCTCGCCCCAGGGGCGGACCGAAATGCTGCGGCCGGACGGCAGCCCCGTCCGAGTGCTCGTCGTGGACGACGAGGCGCCGCTCAGCGAACTGCTCTCCATGGCGCTGCGCTACGAGGGCTGGGACGTGCGCAGCGCCGGCGACGGGGCCGGGGCGGTGCGCGATGCCCGGGACTTCCGGCCCGACGCCGTGATCCTCGACATCATGCTGCCCGACATGGACGGCCTCGCCGTCCTCGGGCGGCTGCGCCGCGAGCTCCCCGACGTGCCGGTGCTCTTCCTCACCGCCAAGGACTCCGTGGAGGACCGGATCGCCGGGCTCACGGCGGGCGGCGACGACTACGTGACCAAGCCGTTCAGCCTGGAGGAGGTCGTGGCCCGGCTTCGCGGGCTCATCCGCCGCTCGGGCACGGCGGCCCTGCGCAGCGAATCCGTGCTGGCCGTCGGCGACCTCACGCTCGACGAGGACAGCCACGACGTGACCCGGGGCGGGGTCAACATCCACCTCACCGCGACCGAGTTCGAGCTGCTCCGCTTCCTCATGCGCAACCCGCGCCGGGTGCTCAGCAAGGCGCAGATCCTCGACCGCGTCTGGTCGTACGACTTCGGCGGCCAGGCCAATGTCGTCGAGCTGTACATCTCCTACCTGCGGCGCAAGATCGACGCCGGGCGCTCCCCGATGATCCACACGCGGCGCGGCGCGGGATATCTGATCAAGCCCGGCGAGTAGCGGCGCGTGGGCGGGTTCCGGCGGCCCTGGTCGCTCCGTACGCGGCTCGTCGTGTCGGCGGTGGCGCTGCTCGCCGTGGTCGGCGCGGTCATCGGCACGGTGACCGTGCTCGCCATGGGCGCCAACCTCCAGCGCCAGCTGGACGACCAGCTGCGGGCGGGTACGGCCGGGCACATGATCGGCCGCGACGCCCCGCCGGGCTTCGGCGCCCTGGACGGCACGGGCCTCGACATGATCGTGCGCAAGCCGGGGAACCCGCTGCACACTGTCGGCGCGAGCGTGCTGTCCGTCGGCGGGCTCACCGGCAAGCAGACCGTCGAGGCCCCGGACGGCCGGGGAGGCACCACCCAGTCGCTCTCCGCCGAGCAGACCGGCGCGCTCGCCGCCGTCCCCAAGGACGGCAAGGTCCACTCCGTGACGATCCCCGGCCTCGGTGACTACCGGGCCGTGTGGGACCGCGAGAACACCTTCGTGCTCGGCTTCCCCACCGACCGGCTCGACGCCACCGTCAACACCCTTGTCCTTGTGGTCGTTTGCGTGACCGCCGCCGGTCTTGTCGCCGCCGGGATCGCGGGTGCGGCCATCGTCGGGGTGGCCCTGCGGCCGCTGCGGCGGGTCGCCGCCACCGCGACCCGGGTGTCCGAACTACCCCTGCACAGCGGGGAAGTGGCGCTGCACGAGCGCGTGCCGGGGGCCGAGGCGGATGCCCGCACCGAGGTCGGCCAGGTGGGCGCCGCGCTCAACCGGATGCTCGACCACGTCCACGAGGCGCTCAGCGCGCGGCAGGAGAGCGAGACGCGGGTGCGGCAGTTCGTCGCTGACGCCAGCCACGAGCTCAGGACCCCGCTCGCCTCCATCCGCGGCTACGCCGAGCTCACCCGGCGCGGCCGCGAAGACGTCGGGCCCGACACCAGGCACTCCCTCGGCCGCATCGAGTCGGAGGCGGCCCGGATGACCGGGCTCGTCGAGGACCTGCTGCTGCTCGCCCGCCTCGATGCCGGACGCCCGCTCTCGTACGAGAGCACTGATCTCTCCGCGCTGGTCGTCGACGTGGTCGGGGACGCGCATGCCGCGGGCCAGGGCCACAAGTGGCTGCTCGAACTGCCCGGCGAGCCCGTCGCCGTACGCGGGGACCGGGAGCGGCTGCAGCAGGTCCTGGTCAATCTGCTCGCCAACGCCCGTACGCACACCCCGCCCGGCACCACCGTCACCGCCCGGGTCGAGGTGCGCGGGCCCCGGGCCGTCGTCGAGATCGAGGACACCGGGCCCGGCATCCCGCCCGGGCTCCTCCCGCACGTCTTCGAACGGTTCGCCCGCGGCGACGCGTCCCGCTCCCGCAACGCCGGTTCCACCGGTCTCGGCCTCGCCATCGTGCAGGCCGTCGTCGCCGCGCACGGGGGGCGGGTCACGGTGCGAAGCGGTCCTGGGCGGACGGTGTTCGGGGTCGAGCTGCCGGGCGTGCCCGAGGCCGCACCCCAGATCTCACAGCCTCGCCACAGGCCGGCCACACAGGTGTGACAGCGGCTCTCGCGAGGGTCGCGGCATGCGAACCGAACCCTCTGCCACGAGCGCCGCCGGTACGGCCCGCGCCGTGCGCTCCCCGAGTGCCGCGCCCGCGCCGCACGCGGTGAACCCGGCGCATCCGGCGGCCCTCCCGGCGCGCCGCCACCTGCCCGTCCAGCCGGCCGGCACCCCCGTACTCGACGTGACGATCCCCGTCCACAACGAGGAGCAGGACCTGGAGCGGTGTGTGCGGCGGCTGCACGAGCACCTCGCGCGGACCTTTCCGTACGGCTTCCGGATCACGGTCGCCGACAATGCCAGCACCGACTCGACTCCCAGGATTTCGGCGGGACTTGAGCGCGAGATTCCCGAAGTGCGGGCCTTTCGGCTGGAGGAGAAGGGGCGCGGGCGGGCGCTGCGTACCGTGTGGTCGGCCTCGGACGCGCCCGTGCTCGCGTACATGGACGTGGACCTGTCCACCGATCTCAACGCGCTCCTTCCGCTGGTCGCGCCGCTGATCTCCGGGCATTCGGACCTCGCCATCGGCTCGCGGCTCGCCCGTTCCTCGCGGGTGGTGCGCGGCGCCAAGCGGGAGTTCATCTCGCGCACGTACAACCTGATCCTGCGCGGCTCGCTCGCGGCGCGGTTCTCCGACGCGCAGTGCGGGTTCAAGGCGATCCGGCGCGATGTGGCGCAGCGGCTGCTGCCGATGGTCGAGGACACCGGGTGGTTCTTCGACACCGAGATGCTGGTGCTCGCCGAGCGGGCCGGGCTCAGGATCCACGAGGTGCCGGTGGACTGGGTCGACGACCCGGCCAGCACCGTGCACATCGTCAGTACCGCGATGGACGACCTCAAGGGGGTGTGGCGGGTCGGGCGGGCGCTGGCCGTCGGGGCGCTGCCGCTCGACCGGCTCTCGCGGCCGTTCGGCGACGACCCGAGGGACCGGCAGCTCAGCGGAGTGCCGGGCGGGCTCGCCCGTCAGCTCGTCGGGTTCTGCGCGGTCGGCGCGCTCTCCACACTCTTCTACCTTCTCCTGTACTCGCTCTCGCGCACCGCGATGGGACCCCAACTCGCCAATGCGGCAGCCCTGTTGGTGTCGGCGGTCGCCAACACCTCGGCCAATCGGAGGCTCACCTTCGGGGTACGCGGCCGGGACCGGGCGGTGCGCCACCAGGCGCGGGGCCTCGCGGTCTTCGCCATCGGCCTCGCGCTCACCAGCGGCTCGCTCGCGGCCCTCGACGCGGCCGACCCGGACGCCGCGCACTCCACCGAGGTGGCCGTCCTGCTGGCCGCGAACCTCGCGGCGACGGTCCTCCGCTTCCTGCTGTTCCGCGCCTGGGTCTTCCCGGACCGCACTCCTTCTCCCGATCACCCGAAGGGCCACGCACGATGACCACGACCTCCCATCAGGCCGATCCGCACGAGGGGGTCGCGGCGGCCGGGCACCGGGCCGCCCGGAGCCGGCTGTGGCGCGGCCGCCCCGAGGATCCCGCCTGGGTGCGGCCCGCGCTCTTCGCGCTGCTCGCCGCCACCTTCGCCGCGTACCTGTGGAACCTCAGCGCCTCCGGGTACGCGAACTCCTTCTACTCGGCGGCCGTCCAGGCCGGCAGCCAGAGCTGGAAGGCCTTCTTCTTCGGCTCGCTCGACGAGGCGAACGCCATCACCGTCGACAAGCCCCCTGCCTCGCTGTGGCCGATGGCCCTGTCGGTACGCCTCTTCGGCCTCGGCTCCTGGCAGATCCTGCTGCCCGAGGTGCTGATGGGCGTGGGTACGGTCGCCGTCCTGTACGCGGCGGTGCGGCGCCGGTTCAGCCCGGCGGCGGGTCTCATCTCGGGCGCGGTACTGGCCCTGACCCCGGTCGCGGCGCTGATGTTCCGCTTCAACAACCCGGACGCGCTGCTGGCGCTCCTGATGACGGTCACCGTGTACTGCGTGCTGCGCGCGCTGGAGGACGCCCGCACCAAGTGGCTGGTGTGGGCCGGGGCCGCGATCGGCTTCGCGTTCCTGACCAAGACCTTGCAGGCCTTCCTGATCCTGCCGCCGCTGGCCGTCCTGTACGCGGTGTGCGCGCCGACCTCCGTACGTCGCCGCCTGGGCCAACTCGCGCTCTCCACCGGCGTGTTGGTGGTGTCGGGCGGCTGGTGGGTGGCCGCCGTGGAGCTGTGGCCCAAGTCGTCGCGCCCGTACATCGGCGGCTCGCAGCACAACTCCATCCTTGAGCTCACCTTCGGCTACAACGGGCTCGGCCGCATCAGCGGCGACGAGACGGGCAGCGTCGGCGGCGGGGGCGCGAGGGCGGGCGGCATGGAGTTCCCCGGCGCCATGCGCGCGGGCGGCGGTGGCCGAGGAGGCGGCGGTTGGGGCGAGACGGGCCTTGGCCGCATGTTCAACTCCGAGATCGGCAGCCAGATCTCGTGGCTGCTTCCCGCGGCCCTGCTCCTGCTGATCGCGGGCCTCGTCGTCACCTGGAGGGCCAGGCGCACCGACACCGCGCGCGCCGCGTTCCTCGCCTGGGGCGGGGCGCTGCTCATGACCGCCGTGATCTTCAGCTTCATGGCCGGGATCTTCCACCAGTACTACACGGTGGCCCTGGCCCCCTACATCGCGGCGCTCGTCGGCATGGGGGTCACGGTGTTGTGGGAGGAGCGATCGCGCATCTGGGCGGCGCTCGCGCTCGGGGTGACGGTGGCGGCCACGGCCGTCTGGTCGTACGTGCTGCTCGGACGCACCCCGGACTATCTGCCGTGGTTGCGCTGGACGGTGCTGATCGGCGGCCTCGCGGCGGCGCTGGGTCTCGCGCTCGCTGGCCGGCTGAACCGGAGGGTGGCGCTGGGGGTGGCCGGGCTGGGCCTCGCGGCCTCGCTGGCCGGCCCGGCGGCGTACTCGCTCAGCACGCTCAACACCGGGCACACCGGCTCGATCGTGACGGCGGGCCCTGCTGGGGCGAGCATGGGGGGCGGGCCCGGGGGAAGCGGTGGACGGATGCGGTTCGGCGGGGATGCGGGGCCCGGTGCGGGTGCCGGTGCGGGTGCCGGTGCCGGGCAGGCTGGTGGGCAGAACGGCGGCCGGCCGGGCCGGGGGGCGGGCCAGGGCCAGGGCATGCCGGGGGGCGGCATGGGGCAGCCCGGTGGTGCGCAGGGGCAGCGCGGCGGAGCCACCGGTGAGCGTGGCGGAATGGGCCGCGGCATGGGCGGTCTGCTCGACGGCGCGAAGGTGAGCGCCGAGGCCGAGGCGCTCCTGGCGAAGGACGCGGACCGGTACACCTGGGCCGCGGCCGCGATCGGCTCGCAGAACGCCGCGAGCTATCAACTCGCCACCGGGAAGCCCGTGATGGCGATCGGAGGCTTCAACGGCAGCGACCCGTCACCGACGCTGGAGCAGTTCAAGAAGTACGTGGCCGAAGGGAAGGTCCACTACTTCATCGCCAGTGGCGGGGGAATGATGGGCGGCGGAGGGAGCGGGATCAGCAGCTGGGTCGAGTCGTCCTTCAAGAAGGTGACGGTGGGGACGGCGACGTTCTACGACCTGACAGCGCGGGTGAGCTAGGCGCTCGGCGGGGGGGGGGGCTTCATCCGCGGGCCGGTGGGGGCTGGTCGCGCAGTTCCCCGCGCCCCTGGCAGGGGTGGTGCTGGTCGGCACCGGCATCTTTAGCCTGTCCGGCGATTGAGGACGAGCGCCCTTTAGGCGCGAACGGGGTCTGGGGCGGAGCCCCAGGAAACCTGGCTTCACCCTTTCCCGCCCCCGGAGGGTCTCGGGAAGGGGCGGGGTGGGGCGCCTCCCGGGGTCTGGGGCGGAGCCCCGGCGCACCCTGGTGGGCCGGGGTCGCATGCGCTGCGGGCGCGAGCGCAGGCATCAACGAGCCTGTTGCGAGGGCCAGTTGACGCATTCGAGGGTTTGGTCCGGCAAGCCTTGCCATGGCGGGCTCCTCACCCGCCCGCCCACCCAAGTCCGCGTCGCCCATAAATCGCTTTACAGCGTAGAAGAACCTCCCTTACGGTGTACACCGCTCACCCACTTACACCGTATAAGGAGTCAGGGAGCCGCAATGACGGCAACGACAGCCGAGAATCCGACCACCCCCACCGGGCACCCGCAGCGCTGGCTGATCCTCGGCGTCATCTGCGTGGCCCAGCTGACGGTGCTGCTCGACAACACCGTCCTCAACGTCGCCATCCCCTCGCTCACCACCTCACTCGGCGCGTCCACCGCCGACATCCAGTGGATGATCAACGCGTACTCGCTGGTCCAGTCGGGCCTGCTGCTCACCGCGGGCAGCGCGTCCGACCGCTACGGACGCAAGAAGATGCTCGCGGCGGGCCTCGCCCTCTTCGGCATCGGTTCGCTGGCCGCCGGCCTCGCGCAGAACTCGGGGCAGCTGATCGCCGCCCGCGCGGGCATGGGCGTCGGCGGGGCGCTGCTCATGACCACCACCCTCGCCGTCGTCGTCCAGATCTTCGACGACGAGGCCCGGGTCAAGGCCATTGGCATCTGGGCCACCGTCAACTCGCTCGGCTTCGCCGCCGGGCCGCTGATCGGCGGGGTCATGCTCGACCACTTCTGGTGGGGCGCGATCTTCCTGGTCAACATCCCGGTCGCGGTGCTCGGCCTGATCGCCGTCGTCGCCCTCGTACCGGAGTCGAAGAACCCGCAGGGCGACCGGCCCGACCTGCTCGGGGCGCTGCTCTCCACGATCGGCATGACCGGTGTCGTGTACGCGATCATCTCCGGGCCGGGCCACGGCTGGCTCTCCGGCCATGTGCTGGCCTCGGCGGCCGTCGGCCTCGTGTTCCTCGCGGCGTTCGTACGCTGGGAGCTGTCGATCGAGCACCCGATGCTGGACATGCACTTCTTCCGGAACCAGAAATTCATCGGAGCGGTCGCGGGCTCGATCCTGGTCGCGTTCGGCATGGGCGGCTCGCTGTTCCTGCTGACCCAGCACCTCCAGTTCGTGCTCGGATACGGCCCGTTGGAGGCGGGTGTGCGCACGGCGCCGCTCGCGCTCAGCGTCGTCGTGCTCAACATGTCGGGGGTCGGCGCGAAGCTGGTCACCAAGGTCGGCACCCCGCGTGCCATAGCCATCGGCATGACCGCGAGCGCGGCGGGGCTCGCCTCGATCGCGCTGCTCGGTGGGCACAGCTACGGCGGCACGCTGCTCGGCCTGGTCGTGATGGGCGCGGGCATCGCGTTCTCCATGCCGGCCATGGCCAACGCCATCATGAGCGCGATCCCGCCGGAGAAGGCGGGCGTGGGCGCGGGTGTGAACGGAACGCTGGGCGAGTTCGGCAACGGGCTCGGCGTGGCGGTGCTCGGCGCGGTGCTGGGCTCGCGGTTCGCGGCGCTGGTGCCGGTCGCGGCGGCCTCGCTGCCCGCCGCGCTCGCCGCCGCTCACGACGACGCCGAACGGGGCCGGATCGCGGACGCGTTCGCCTCCGGCCTGGAGACCAGCCAGCTGGTCGGCGCGGTCGCGGTGCTCGCGGGCGGCCTGCTCGCGGCGTTCCTGCTGCACCGCGCGGAACGAACCACTCCCGCACCCGCCGGGGCGGCTCCCGCCGCATAGCATCGAGGGGGGTGAGACCTCCGAATTCCGGACATAGCCCCCTGAGGGGCGTGGCCCTTACGGACAGGACCCTGCGGGGTCGGCAGGACCAAGGCCCGAGGAGGGCGGCGATGGTGTCGGCGGCGGACCGTACGAAGGATGCGGCGCGTACCAGCGTGTGGCTCGGGAGCAAGGCGGGGAACCGGGCGCGGCGGGCGGACCCCGAGGCCGGTCAGCCCGCCCTCGACCGGGACCGGATCACCGCCGAGGCCGTACGGCTGCTCGACGCCGAAGGGTCCGCCAAGTTCTCCATGCGGCGCCTCGCGGGCGAGCTCGGCGTGACCGCGATGTCCCTGTACTGGTACGTCGACACCAAGGACGACCTCCTCGAACTCGCCCTCGACTCGGTGTTCTCGGAGGTCGAACTGCCCGGCATGCAGGACGAGGCCGCCGACTGGCGCGACCAGCTCCGCGCGGTCGCCGCCGGCTACCGCGCGGTCTTCGTACGCCATTCCTGGGCGTCCGCGCTCATCGGCCGCTACCTCAACATCGGGCCGCACGCGATGGCCTTCTCGCACACGGCTCAGCGGATCCTGGCCCGCACGGGGCTTCCCCCGCACGGGCAGATGGGCGGGCTCTCGGCGGTCTTCCAGTTCGTGTACGGCTTCGGCACGATCGAGGGGACGTTCGTGCGGCGCTGTGAGGATGCGGGGGTCACGCAGGACGAGTACTTCGCCCAGGCGATGGGGGCGCTGACCGAACGGCCGGAGTACCGGGAGCAGTTCGTGGATGCGGCGGAGTTGATGGCGGCGCGGGGCGGGCAGACGGTGGAGGAGATGCGACAGCGCGACTTCGACTTCGCGCTGTCGCTACTTGTGGCGGGGATCGAGGCGCTGAGCGGGCAGGGTTCTGCCTGACCGGGGAATCCCCCCACCCCGCCCCAGACCCCGTATCGCGCCTGAAGGGCGCTCGTCCTCAAACTCCCCCAAGGCCTTAAGGGCCAGGGGGACCCCCATGACAGGCTGGAGATGCCTGTACCCGGTGCTGTCAGGGGCGCGGGGCTGTGACATTTGCGGCTCCGCCGCGATGGGGGTCCCCCCTGTGTGGGCGCACCCAGCCACGCACGGCCCGCGGCCGAAAGGGGGTTGAGGGGCGCGGGGAACTGCGCACCAGGCCCGCGTCGGCCCGTAGGCGAACGCGCCGCCCCCCGACCCGGCAGGGTCAGACGCTCGGCAGGGTCGTACCCTGCACGGTCTGGATGTCCAGTTCCACCCGCAGCGTCGTGCCGATCGCCGAGATCCCCGCCTGCACCACCTGGTTGTAGTTCATCGCGAAGTCCTCGCGCCGCAGCTCCGCAGTCGCCCGGTACGCCGCCCGCACCCCGCCCCACGGATCCGGCCCCGTACCCAGGTAGGAGAGGTCGAGGTCGACCTCGCGGAGCACTCCGTGCAGGGACAGCGAACCCCGTACCGTCCAGCGGTCCGGCCCCGCCGGGACCAGGTCCGTGCTGCGGTAGGTGATCTCGGGGAAGCGCTCGACGTCCAGGAAGTCCGGGGACTTCAGATGCCCGTCGCGCATCGCGTTGCCCGTGTCGATGGACGCCGCCCCGATGACCGCCTCGACCCGCGACTTCTCCAGGTCCTCCGCGATCTCGATCCGCCCGCCGAACTCCCCGAACCGCCCGTGCACACTGGAGATCCCCAGGTGCTGGGCGACCGCGCCGACCGACGAGTGCGCCGGGTCGATCGTCCAGGGGCCCGGCGGCGGAAGCTCCACCCCGCCCTGCCGGGCAAGCACCACCGTGCCGACCGCGGCCCGGCCGCTCGCCGTGACCAGCGCGGTCGAGGCGGCGGGCGCGTACCCGACGGCCGTCACGATCACCGTGTACGGGCCCGGCGCGAGGGCCACGTCCGCCGACACCGAGCCGTCCTCCGCCGCCGAGGCGCGCAGCACCTGCGTGCCGGTCATGTCGGTCATCGTCACCACGGCGTGCGAAACCGCCCAGCCGTCGCGCGTCCGTACCTGTGCCCGCAGTCCCATCCCGTTTTCTCTCCTCAAGTGCAACTCAGGTGCAGAAGGCCAAGTTCAGAACGCCAAGTTCAGAAGGCCATGTGCAAAAGGCCGGGCCCCGGGGGCGGGACGGCCGGCCGTCCCCTGCCCGCCGCTCCTTCCCCGGGGCCCATTTCCACGCCGGGTACGCATGTCCGCCTCCGCTCGAAGCAGGCTCGTACCCGGGGGTCTCAACTACTCGCCGGGGTGGGCGAGTTCGATGTCGTGGCCGTCCACGCCGCGGCCGGTCACGGTCAGCGAGCCGGCCACCGGCGGGTAGCCGGTCGCGATCAGCGTGTACTCGCCGGAGTTCAGGTCGGCGAAGGCGTACGCGCCGTCGTCGCCCGTCGTCGCGCCCGCGACCACGTTGCCCGCCGCGTCGAGCAGCGTGACCCGCGCATCCGCCAGCGGACGCCGGTCGCCGCCGCCCCGGATCGTGCCCTGGACCAGCGCCCCGGCCTGGAGCGCGGCCTCGATACGGGTCACGCCGTAGCCCGCGATCTCCACCGGCAGCGCCAGCGGGCGGAACCCGTCCGCGTTGACCGCCACCGTGACCTGGCCCGGAACCAGCTCACCGAAGGTGAACTCGCCCGCCGCGCCCGACTTGCCCGTGGCCAGCAGATCCCCGCGCACATCGGTCACGATCACCATCGCGCCCTCGACGGGCGCCCCGGTCTCGGCGGCCTTCACCGCACCCGTGAGGCCACTGGTGCCGGACAGGAGGATGTCGTACGCGAGCGCCTCGGTGCCCACGACCACGGTCGAGGCCTGTGGCTGGAAGCCGTCGGCGGCCGCGATCAGGACGTACGAACCGGCGCCCGGAGCGGTGAGCAGGTACCCGCCGTCGGGCCCCGCCACCGCGCGGCCGAGCTGGCTGCCGCCGAGTGAGATCAGCGTGACGGCGGCGGAGGCGACGGGCGCCCCCTCGGCCGCACGGACCGTACCGTGCACCGGAATGCCATCAGGGGCGCTTTCCATGACGGGAGCCTCAACTGCCGCCGCCTGGGCGGGAATTGAAGCCGGAGCCGGGGCGGCGACAGTCGCCTGCTCGGCCGCGGGCTCGGACTCGGCCGCGCCGACCGCATTCGTGCGCAGCGGAATCTCCTTGATGAACAGGGTGATCAGGAACGCGAGCAGCGCGCACGGTGCCGCGTACAGGAACACATCGCCGACCCCGTGCCCGTACGCGCTCTCGATGACGGTGCGGATCGGCGCGGGCAGCGTGGCCAGGTCCGGGATCGTGCCGGAGCCGCCGCCGCTCTTCGCCGCCGCGGCGCCCTGCGGGCCGAGCGCGGTGAGGCCGTCGGTGACGTAGTGGGTGACCCGGTTGGCCATGACCGCGCCGAGCGCCGAGACGCCGACCGCACCACCGAGGGAGCGGAAGAAGACGACGACGGAGGAGGCCGAGCCGAGGTCGGCGGGGGAGACCTGGTTCTGGGTGCAGAGCACCAGGTTCTGCATCATCATGCCGATGCCGAGGCCCATCAGCGCCATGTAGATCGCGAGGTGCCAGTACGGGGTGTCGTAGCGCATCGTGCCGAGCAGACCTAGGCCCGCCGTCACCAGCACACCGCCACTGACCAGCCAGGCCTTCCACTTGCCGGTCTTGGTGATGACCTGCCCGGACACGGTGGACGCGATGAAGAGTCCGCCGATCATCGGGATCGTCATGACACCGGACATCGTCGGCGTCTTGCCGCGCGCCAGCTGGAAGTACTGGGAGAAGAAGACCGTGCCGGCGAACATCGCGACACCCACGAAGAGCGAGGCGAGCGAGGCAAGGGTGATGGTGCGGTTGCGGAAGAGGCGCAGCGGGATGATCGGCTCGCTGGCCTTCGACTCGGCGAACACGAACAGCGCGCCGAGCACGATCGAGCCGCCGACCATGGCGTACGTCTGCCACGAGATCCAGTCGTACTTGTTGCCCGCGAAGGTCACCCAGACCAGGAGCAGCGAGACCGCGGCGCTGATCAGGAAGGCGCCGGTCCAGTCGACCTTGACGTCCCGCTTCACGACGGGGAGCTTCAGGGTCTTCTGCAGGACGATCAGCGCGATGATCGCGAACGGCACACCGACGTAGAAGCACCAGCGCCAGCCGAGCCAGTCGGTGTCGGTGATCAGGCCGCCGAGCAGCGGTCCGCCGACCGTCGCAACCGCGAACGTGGCGCCGAGGTAGCCGCTGTAACGGCCGCGCTCACGCGGCGAGATCATGGCGGCCATGATGATCTGGGCGAGCGCGGAGAGCCCGCCGACGCCTATGCCCTGGACGACCCGGCAGGCGATGAGCATGCCGGAGCTCTGCGAGAGCCCGGCGACGACAGAGCCGCCGACGTATATGACCAGGGCTATCTGGACCAGCAGCTTCTTGCTGAACAGGTCGGACAGCTTGCCCCAGAGCGGGGTGGTCGCGGTCATCGCAAGCAGCGAGGCCGTCACGACCCAGGTGTACGCGGACTGGCCGCCGCCCAGGTCGCTGATGATGTGCGGCAGGGCGTTGGAGACGATCGTCGAGGACAGAATGGCGACGAACATGCCGAGCAGCAGCCCGGAGAGCGCCTCCATGATCTGCCGGTGAGTCATCGGCGCGCCGTCACCGGCGGGCGCGTGCCCGCCATGCTTGGCGTGGCCGCCCCGCACACCGGCTGGTGTGGTCGTAGCCATGAAGTTCCTTGTCTTGTACGTCTGTTGGGCAGGTGTACGGGTGTGGTGCTAAGCGGGTGTACGGGTGTGTGGCGCCCGGCAGTCCCCGAAAGAGTCGCGCAGGCGGGCCAGCATCGTGTTGAGCTGTCCGACCTCGTCGTCGGTCCAGTCCTTGAGCGTGTGCGCGAACATCTCCGCGGTGCGCAGCCCGAGATCGTCGATCACGACCTGGCCGGCGGGGGTGAGCCGCAGGATCCGCGAGCGCTTGTCGGCGGGGTCGGCGGACCGCTCGATCCAGCCGCGCTGCGCGACGTGCGCGACATGACGGCTCGTCACCGACATGTCCACCGCGAGGAGTTCGGCGAGCCTGCTGATCCGCATCTCGCCGTGCCGCTCCAGGAGGGTGAGCACGGCGGCGGACCCGCCCGGGCACTCGGGCGGCAGGATCCGCGCGAGCCCGCGCTTGACGGCCCCGATGGCGCTGAGCTGCCGGGCCAGCTCCTCGTAAAGACTCTGTGCGGCCATGGACGACACCTCCCGACATCTTGTTGCTTCGGGCAACCATAAGATTGTTGGTTGCCGAAGGCAAACGAAATACCCTCCGGGCTGGCAAAGGGTGAGCAAAGCCTTTGCGTGCGGGAAGTTAAGTTGCAGGTGGGGGGTGGTGTTGGGGGTGCGCGGGTACGGGCTGTGTGCGGCTGGTCGCGCTGTTTCCCGCGTCCCTGAGCGGGTGGTGGGTTGGAGCTGGGCTGCTCCGCGCGGGAGTGGGGGGCGGCTCGTGGTGCGTATTCGATGGGGCGTTCCGGCGGCCGGGGCCGGCTCGCTGGTCGCTTCACGCGGAGCTGGGCGATGGCCGACGGGGTGTTCTCAGCGTCTGTGCGCTGGGCCCGGGTTGGCTCGCGGGTGTCTTCGCGCGGGGGCGGGGGTTGGGCCGGGCACCCATCTTCGCTAGGGTCCTGCCCCATGGCACACAACCCCCACGCGCCCCAGGGTCCCGAGGGCAACTACGACCCGGCGGGCTCCACGCAGATGTTCCGCGCCTTCGTCGACGAGGGCGCCCCGCAGGGCCGCCAGGCGGCAACCCCGGCAGCGGCTCCGGCAGGTCCGCGCGTCGGCCTGATCGTCGGAGTGGTCGCGGTGATCGTCGTCCTCGCGGCGGTGGCCTGGCTGGCGCTGGGCTGAGGCAGGCCAGGCCCCCCGGGGGGCTCGGTCGGCGTCGCTCTCGACAAAAGACGGCGCGTTCCGGTGACTTGGCTGGGAGTTGCTGCCCGAGGCGTGCGGCGGCCCGGCTACGGCACATAGGCCCAGCCAGGCCTTGACCGGCCAGCCAGGCCTTGACCGGCGCCGGCGGAAGACTTGCGAGCCCGGGCGGCAAGAACCAGCCCCTCCGGCGTTTGAGGAGCGAGGGTCTGGGGGCAGCGCCCCCAGCACCGCCCACCGGCCGGCAGCCAACCCGGCTCCCCCGGAGGCCACGCGGCGGAGCCGCAGAGTGTCACAGCGGGGAGGTGCGGGGTGGGGAATCCAAACCCCCTACCCCCAACTGGCCGTAACCGACCGCGTCTCCACATGCATCCCCAGCGGCACCCGCCACGCCTCCACACACACCCCGTACGTATGTGAGACCGCCCCATGCGCAGGGATCGGCAGCGGCAGAGCCTGGCTGGACGTAATGGTCGCCCAGTCCATGCCGAGCATCCCGACAATGTGCGTCGCAAACATGACGCTGCCCGACTTCACCGCCGTACCCCCGCTGTTGCGGAACTGGACGGTCACGTTCTCGCACCACCGGTGATCCCCCGCCGAACGGCTGGGCGCCCCGAGACCGAGCACCGCGGGCCCGGCGGGCTTGGCGGAGCCGGAGGGCGTACCGGACGGGGCGCCAGGAGTACCCGGGGCTTTGGGCACGCCGGACGAGCCGCCCGAACCTGAACGCCCGGGTGCCGCAGGGGACTTCGAAGGGTCCCCCGCAACCACAGGCGTCTGCCCGGCCGAGGCGCCGGGCCCCGGCGGCACCGAAGGCGTACCAGGGCCGGGACCCGCACCAGGACCCGTACCCGCGGACCCGGACGGTCCCGGCGCGGTCGAACCGTCCAGCGGGACCAGCTGGACCCCGTCCCGCGGCGGCACCGCGTGATCCGGGGCCGAGGGCCCGGGACCCGCGGCACCGACCGCCACATACCCGGCCCGCTCCCCGCCGCCGGCACAGGCGGCGAGGGTGCCGCCCAGGCCCAGTACCACCACCGCCGAGACACCGATCAGCGCAGTACGTCGTCGCATCGCGCCAGTGTGTCTGACGGAGCGTCAATTAACCAGAGGGGCACGGGAGTCGGGGAGAGTCAGTCCGAGATGAGGCCCTCGCGGAGCTGGGCCAGGGTGCGGGTGAGCAGGCGCGAGACATGCATCTGCGAGATGCCGACCTCCTCGCCGATCTGCGACTGCGTCATGTTCGCGAAGAAGCGGAGCATGATGATCTGCCGCTCCCTGGGCGGGAGTTTGGCGAGCAGCGGCTTCAGCGACTCGCGGTACTCGACGCCTTCGAGCGCCGTGTCCTCGTAGCCGAGCCGGTCCGCGAGCGAGCCCTCGCCGCCGTCGTCCTCGGTGGCGGGCGAGTCGAGCGAGGAGGCGGTGTAGGCGTTGCCGACCGCGAGCCCGTCGACCACGTCCTCCTCGGACACGCCGAGAACGGCGGCCAGTTCGGGGACGGTCGGCGAGCGGTCGAGCTTCTGGGCGAGCTCGTCGCTGGCCTTGGTGAGGGCGAGCCGCAGCTCCTGGAGGCGGCGCGGCACCCGCACCGACCACGAGGTGTCGCGGAAGAACCGCTTGATCTCACCGACGACCGTGGGCATCGCGAACGTGGGGAATTCCACGCCGCGTTCGCAGTCGAAACGGTCGATCGCCTTGATCAGACCGATCGTGCCGACCTGGACGATGTCCTCCATCGGCTCGTTGCGGCTGCGGAAACGGGCCGCCGCGTACCGCACGAGCGGCAGGTTGAGCTCGATGAGCGTGTCGCGTACATACGTACGCTCCGGGCTGTCGGTGTCCAGCGTGGCGAGGCGCAGGAACAGGGAGCGGGACAGCGTGCGGGTGTCGATGGCTGCGGTGTTTGCGGCGTGCCGGCGCACGGTCGGTGCGGGTGCGCTCTTGGTGAGCGTGAGCACCTTCGAGCTGCCCTGTTCTGCGGACATGCCACCCCCTTGAGGTCGCGGACGGTCGCGTTGGGCCACGACCATCGGAGGAAGCAGCCTCCACCTGAATACCGGAGGCGGGGCTGCGGCAAACGCGGTTTCCGCAGAATGTCACATGTCGGCAACACGCTGTAGTGACATGTCGACAACGTGGGCCGGAGTACGTGCAGGAAACAGGGGGTGTGGGGTTTTTCGGTCGGAAATTTTTTACCGGCCCGAGACGGGAGCCCGGCTCACTCGAACCGGTTATGCGTCGATTCGATTTGCGGATCGAAGTCGGGCGAAGCTCCTGGCGAGGAGCCTTGACACATGCATCTGCGACACTCCCAATTCCTGACTGATCTGGGACTGCGTCAGATTGCTGTAATAGCGGAGCATCAGGATCCGCTGTTCGCGTTCGGGCAGTTGTACGAGAAGGTGGCGGACCAGATCGCGGTGTTCGACACCGGCGAGCGCGGGGTCCTCGTAACCGAGCCGGTCGAGCAGGCCGGGCAGCCCGTCGCCCTCCTGGGCGGCCTCCAGGGAGGTCGCGTGGTACGAGCGGCCCGCCTCGATGCAGGCGAGCACCTCGTCCTCGCCGATCCTGAGCCGCTCGGCGATCTCGGCGGTGGTGGGGGAGCGGCCGTGCAGGGTCGTGAGGTCCTCGGTGGCGCCGTTCACCTGCACCCAGAGCTCGTGCAGGCGGCGCGGGACGTGCACGGTGCGGACGTTGTCGCGGAAGTAGCGCTTGATCTCGCCGACGACGGTGGGCATCGCGAAGGTGGGGAACTGGACGCCGCGGTCCGGGTCGAAACGGTCGATCGCGTTGATCAGTCCGATCGTGCCGACCTGGACGACGTCCTCCATGGGTTCGTTGCGGGAGCGGAAGCGGGAGGCCGCGTACCGCACCAGCGGCAGGTTGGCCTCGATCAGCGCCCCGCGCACCCGGCCGTGCTCCGGGGTGCCCGGCGTGAGCTCCTTGAGCTGGCCGAAAAGCACCTGGGTGAGGGCGCGGGTGTCGGCGCCCCTGGTGGACGTTCTGGCGGGGCCCCTGGGGCCCTCCGAGGAGTCCTGGGCGGGCACTTCGGGGGCGTCCTGCGGCTCGTTCTGGGGCGGCGCTTGAGGCGTAGTACTGGCCGGCACGGTCACGCCACCCCTTAGTCCTCGGTCAACTCATCCGTCAAAAGCGGTCATAGCATCACAAGACATGTCCAGTATGTGCAAGCACCGTATAACCACGTGTTGAGGGCAAGTTGGGGCATATGGCCCCTGCTTGAGGGTGAATGGGGGCACGAAAAAGCCCCGCACCTCTCAGGTGCGGGGCCGGGCTGCGTACCGGATCCGTCAGAGGACCGGGGGCCCGCTCAGAACGGGTAGTCGGCGATCACCCAGGTGGCGAACTCGCGCCACTGGCCGGCCGCGGCCTGGTGCGCGGGGTGCTCCAGGTACCGCTTCAGAGCGTCCGCGTCCGCCACGGCGGAGTTGATGGCGAAGTCGTACGCGATCGGCCGGTCGGTGATGTTCCAGGCGCACTCCCAGAACTCGATCTCGGGCACGATCCCGTCGAGCTCCCGGAAGGCCTTCACACCGGCGACCACACGCTCGTCGTCGCGCTCGACGCCCTCGTTGAGCTTGAACAGGACCAGGTGGCGGATCATGAGTTCTCCTACGACTGCGTCTGTTGCGACAGGGTGGACGGGTTCAACGGACCAGGTTGGTCATGAACTCTCCGACGCCCTTGGCCGCGCTGGATATGCCCTCGAACCCGGTCTGGACCATCCCGGCGGCCTGCACCGGCGACGTGATGATCGTGTACAGCACGAAAACCACGGCGATGTAGAGCAGGACCTTCTTGACGTCCACTGTGCCTTGCCCCTCCCCGGCGACGGCGTTACCCCTGTGCGGTCGGGTGAGTCTAACCGCCGCTTGGCCGGTACTCACCCGGCCTTTAAGGACCAAGGGCCTGATGATCGGGGCCCTTTGCCCGACGGTAAGGACGTGACGGGAGAGCAGGATGGTTCTTGAGCCCACCACATCTGGCAGGAATGCGGCGGGCGAGGAACAGGACCTCACTGCGGGGTCCGCGCCGCGAGCTTCCCCCCTGACTGCGGCGCAGGACTTGCAGGTTCTGTTCTCGTCGGGGGGAGCGGCTTGTCCCCCCGATGCCGCTCCCCCCGTCCTGACGTCGAAGCCCCGGTCTCCCCCGACCGGGGCTTCTTCGCGTTCGGGCTGCGTCCGTACGGCCTCGTGGACCGGGTACGCAAGAAGGGCCCCGACGCTGTCGGGGCCCTTCGGAAGCGGTAGCGGAGGGATTTGAACCCTCGGTGAGTTTCCCCACACTCGCTTTCGAGGCGAGCTCCTTCGGCCGCTCGGACACGCTACCGAGAGAGAGCTTAGCCCAAGGTGGGCCGTGGTTTGAAATCGGTTCTGCGAGAGCTGGGTCACCGTTGCCGGAAGAAGGCCGTCAGCTGCGCCGAGCACTCCTCCTCAAGGACGCCCGCGATCACCTCGGGGCGGTGGTTGAGGCGCTGGTCGCGTATGAGGTCCCACAGCGAACCGGCCGCGCCCGCCTTCTCGTCGCGGGCTCCGTAGACGACCCTCTCGATCCGGGACTGCACGATGGCGCCCGCGCACATCACGCACGGCTCCAGGGTGACGACGAGCGTGCAGCCGGTCAGCCGCCACTCGCCCGTCTTGTGAGCCGCGCGCCGGATCGCGAGGACTTCCGCGTGCGCGGTCGGATCGCCGGTCGCCTCGCGTTCGTTGTGCCCGGCCGCGAGGAAGGCGCCGTCCGGGGCCAGCAGGACCGCGCCGACCGGCACATCGCCGGCCGACTCGGCCTGTGCGGCCCCGGCCAGGGCGGAGCGCATCGGCTCCGCCCACCGCTCGCGTACGGGATCGTGCGGGTGGAGCACTAGCGGACGGCCTCCAGGACCTCGGCCGCACCCAGCGCGTCCGCGATCGTCACGAGGGCGTCGCCGTCGAGCGCCAGGAGGCGGCGCTCGCTCACCCCGAGGTCGGCGAGGATCGCGCTCTCGCCGAGCGGCCCGGCCGGTGCGGCGCCGTCCGACAGGTCGTCGCCGCCCACCTCGTCCGCGGCCGCTTCGTCCTCGTAGCCGTCCTCCGTGCCGTCGAGGTCAAGGGTGTCCAGCTCGTCCTCCTCGTCGTCCTGGTCGTGGCCGAGCAGTTCGTCGGTGAGCATGGCCCCGTACGAGGAGCGGGCGGCGACGGCGGCGTTCGAGACGAAGACGCGCGGGTCCTCCTCGCCGTCGACGCGGACGACGCCGAACCAGGCGTCCTCCTGCTCGATGAAGACGAGCACCGTGTCGTCGGCCCCGTCGGCTGCTGCTTCCCGGGCCAGGTCGGCCAGATCCGACAGCGTCTCCACATCGTCGAGCTCTGTGTCGCTCGCTTCCCACCCGTCTTCGGTGCGCGCGAGCAGTGCGGCGAAGTACACCGTGACTCTCCCACTGGTCATAGGCGTGCCGGTTGGGGGTCCCCCCGGCTGTGGCTTCATTCGGAATCGTGGCAGAAAACACCGCCGTTGCGAGAGTTCTTCCGCGGTTGCGTTTTTCCGGTCGTCGCGAACGCGGGGTTCGACCCCTCGTGATCACGGGGTCTGACGCACCGTGATCACGAAGTGCGACGCGCCGGGACCACGGGTCCGGGCCGCCACGGCCAAGGGCTCCCGATCGCCGTGATCACGGGCCCGGGGCGCCGTTTCGCGGCTCACCAGCGGAAGGTCCGCATGCGCATGGCCTGGCGCATCCGGGCGGCCCGGGCGCGCCGGGGCTGGACCCGGTCGCGCAGCGCTTTCGCCTCGTGCAGTTCGCGCAGGAACTGGGCGCGCCGCCGCCGGCGATCCGCGTCGCTCTCCGGTTGCCGCTCGTCGTCGTGCTCGTCCGGCATTGGCTCACACCGCCCCGGGTCGTCTCCTGCCTCCCACCTTCCCCCCGTTCGGGTGCTTGACGCCAGCGCCGAAGAGCAGCAGGTGGGACGCGGGGCCGCTACGCCCCGGTTACTGTGGACGTCATGCGGATCCATGTTGTCGACCACCCTCTCGTGGCGCACAAGCTCACCACGCTGCGCGACAAGCGCACCGACTCCCCGACCTTCCGGCGGCTCGCCGACGAGCTGGTCACCCTGCTCGCCTACGAGGCCACCCGGGACGTGCGCACCGAGCAGGTGGACATCGAGACCCCGGTGACGCCGACGACGGGCGTGAAGCTCTCGTACCCGCGTCCCCTGGTGGTCCCGATCCTGCGGGCGGGTCTCGGCATGCTCGACGGCATGGTGCGCCTGCTGCCGACCGCCGAGGTGGGCTTCCTCGGCATGATCCGCAACGAGGAGACCCTGGAGGCCTCCACGTACGCGACCCGCATGCCCGAGGACCTCTCGGGCCGCCAGGTGTACGTCCTGGACCCGATGCTGGCGACCGGCGGCACGCTGGTGGCGGCCATCCGCGAGCTGATCAAGCGCGGCGCCGACGACGTCACGGCCGTGGTGCTGCTCGCCGCCCCCGAGGGCGTCGAGGTCATGGAGCGCGAGCTGGCGGGCACGCCGGTGACCGTGGTGACCGCCTCGGTCGACGAGCGCCTGAACGAGCACGGCTACATCGTGCCGGGCCTGGGCGACGCGGGCGACCGCATGTACGGGACCGCCGACTAGGTCCCTTCAAAGGGCTCTTGGAAGGTTCTCAGCACGTCCCCGAGGGCGCGGGTGCGGGCTTGGCCAGGGCGGCCAGGGCCGTGTCCGCGTCCTTAGGCGTGTTCAGGTCGGCAAACGTCGTCCCCAGAATCAGATCGACGTCCGGCGTGTTGCGCGTGTCGGTCTTCTGCGCGGCGCCCTTGAGCTGGGTGCCGAGTACGGAGAAGGGGCCGCGGGTGGCTGCGGCGGCGCCGAGCAGTATTCCGTTGCCCGGGACCTTCTTGTCGTACTCCCCGGGCGCGTTGCCGACCTTGCCGATCGCGAAGCCGCGCTTCTTCAGCTCGTCGGCGACCGACTTGGCCAGGCCCGCGCGCTCGGTCGCGTTGTAGACGTTGACGGTGATCTGGGCGGGTTTGGGCAGCGCCTGGGGGGCGCCCGAGGCGCCGGGTGTGGGGCAGTCCTTCTTGTGGTCCGCGGCAGCATGCGACTTCCCGCCGCCGCCGAACACGTCGATGAGCTGGATCGTTCCCCAGCCGATCAGGCCGAGGGCCACGATCGCGCCGACCAGCGCGAGGATCAGCCGGCCGCGCTTTCGGGGACGTCGCATCCGCGGGTAAGTGTCACCCTTGATGCGGTACTTTCCGCCCATGCCGGGGGGAGTGAGCATGCTCATAGGCGCAGGGTAGTGCCGACCCGTGATGATGCCTACTAAATGATCAACGGTTGGCGCGCGTGTGCGCCCGTATGCGCCTCAAAGGGTCCGAAAGGCTCATCCGGCTGTCGGACTCAGTCCATTTCGAGTACGCGGGCGTGCAGAACCTGGCGCTGCTGGAGCGCCGCCCGAACCGCCCGGTGAAGCCCGTCCTCCAGGTAGAGGTCGCCCTGCCACTTCACGACATGCGCGAAGAGGTCGCCGTAGAACGTGGAGTCCTCCGCGAGGAGGGTCTCCAGGTCGAGCTGCCCCTTGGTGGTCACGAGCTGATCGAGCCGGACCGGGCGCGGCGCGACATCCGCCCACTGCCGGGTGCTTTCCCGGCCGTGGTCGGGATAGGGCCGCCCGCTTCCGATGCGCTTGAAGATCACACGGAAAGCCTACCGGGCGAGCGGCTCCGGGCGCAGCCATGGGGCGCGAGTGCAATCCTGGGCAAGACCCAGCAAATCAGATGCAACCCGACGCGGGGGGCCGTCATGACCGACAGCGACCGGACGGCGGCCGCGCCCGAGCCCATGGGCGCCGGCGGGCCGGATGAAACCGGAGCGCGGGTTCGGAACCCGGAGCCCGCCGATCCGTCCGCGCCCCCTCCGGCCTCCACCTCGCTGCCACCGCCCGCCGCCGAGATCGCCGCCGGCTACGGCTTCACGGGCCCCGCGATGGAGTTGGGCGCGTTGCTCTGGGACGGCCAGTGCCTCCCGGACGCACCGGTCCGTATCCCGCTCTCCATGCTCAACCGGCACGGCCTGGTCGCCGGGGCCACCGGCACCGGCAAGACCAAGACCCTCCAGCTCATCGCCGAGCAGCTCTCCGCCAACGGCGTGCCGGTCTTCCTGGCCGACGTGAAGGGCGACGTGTCGGGCATCTCGGCCCCCGGCAAGCCCGGCGACAAGGTGGCCGAACGGTCCGCGCAGGTCGGCCAGGACTGGGAGGCGGCGGGCTTCCCCTGCGAGTTCTACGGCCTCGGCGGCATCGGCCCGGGCATCCCGCTGCGCGCGACGGTCACGAGTTTCGGCCCGGTTCTCCTGTCGAAAGTGCTGCAACTCAATCAGACCCAGGAGCAGTCACTGGGCCTGATCTTCCATTACGCGGACAGCAAGGGCCTGGAGCTGTACGACCTGAAGGACCTGAAAGCGGTGGTCGGCTTCCTGGTCTCGGACGCGGGAAAGCCGGAACTCAAGGGAATCGGCGGCCTGTCATCAGCCACCGCCGGGGTGATCCTCCGCTCGGTCACGGCGTTCGAGCAGCAGGGGGCGGAATCGTTCTTCGGTGAGCCGGAATTCGACACGAGCGAGCTGCTGCGGCTGGCCCCGGACGGGAGGGGCCTGGTATCGGTACTGGAGCTGCCGGCCGTCCAGGACAAACCCCAGCTGTTCTCCACCTTCCTGATGTGGCTGCTCGCCGACCTCTTCCAGAAGCTGCCTGAGGTCGGGGACGTGGATCGGCCCAAACTCGTCTTCTTCTTCGACGAGGCGCATCTGCTGTTCAGCGGCGCGTCGAAGGCGTTCCTGGAGTCGATCACGCAGACGGTACGGCTGATCCGCTCCAAGGGCGTGGGCATCTTCTTCGTGACCCAGACCCCCAAAGACGTCCCCGGCGACGTCCTCGCCCAGCTCGGCAACCGCGTCCAGCACGCGCTGAGAGCCTTCACCCCGGACGACGCGAAGGCCCTGAAGGCGACGGTACGGACCTTCCCGAACTCCCCCTACGACCTCGAAGAAGTCCTGACCGGGCTCGGCACGGGCGAGGCGGTCATCACCGTACTGAGCGAGAACGGCGCGCCGACCCCGGTCGCGGCGACGCGCCTGAGGGCCCCGCAGTCCTTGATGGCCCCCGTGGACGCGGCGGCCCTGGAGGCGGCAGTCAAGTCCTCTCTCCTGTACGCCCGTTACGCGGAACCGGTGGACCGCGAGTCGGCCTTCGAGAAGCTGTCGGCGGCGGAACAGGCGAGGGAAGCGGCGTCGGTACAGGCCGCACTGGACGCTCCGTCCGAAAAGGGTTCGGCGCGTCCCAGGAAGCAGGATGCGTCGCTCGCGGAGCAGGTGGTGGGGAGCGGGATTTTTCGCTCACTGGCGAGGTCGGTGGGGACGCAGCTGGGGCGGGAGATTTCACGTTCGATCTTTGGGACGCGGAGGAGGTAGGGAGAGGGGGCAGGGGGCAGGGGGCAGGGTGTTCTGCTGGGATCCCCCCACCCCGCCCCTTCCCCAGACCCTCCGGGGGAGTGGGGATGCCTTCGGCCCGGTGGCCGGCTCGGCACTGGGGGCGCCGCCCCCAGACCCCGCTCCTCAAGCGCCGGAGGGGCTGAGATCTGCCGCTGCGCGGGGTGCCCGGTGGGTGAGGTTGCTGAGGGGCGAAGCCCTGCCGCGAGGGGTAGAGCCCCTCGTAGGGGTCGGGGGCGGAGCCCCAGGGTTCGGCCCTCCCGACCCCCTGCGCGGGCGGGTCGGTGGGGCCCCGGGGTCTGGGGCGGTGGCCCAGGAGGTTGGGCCTGCCGGTGCTGCTGGGCCACCGGCGGGCCGGTTCCCCGGGGGGCCCAGAACCCCCAGACCGCTCACTTCCCCCGCGCCGCCGCCTTCGCCTCCTGTTTGTACGCCCGTACCTTCGTCAGCGACTCCGGCCCGGTGATGTCGGCCACGGAGCGGAAGCAGTTCGCCTCGCCGTAGGGCCCGGCCGCCTCGCGCCACCCCTTCGGCCGGACCCCGAGCTGCTTGCCCAGGAGCGCGAGGAAGATCTTCGCCTTCTGCTCGCCGAACCCGGGCAGTGCCTTGAGGCGGGCCAGGAGCTCGGCGCCGGTCCCGACCCCCGTCCACACCCCCGCCGCGTCACCCCCGTACTCCTCGACGAGGAACTGGCAGAGCTGCTGGATGCGCTTGGCCATGGACCCCGGGTAGCGGTGTACGGCCGGCTTCTCCTTGAGGATCTCCGCGAAGGCCTCGGGGTCGTACGCGGCGATGGCCCCGGCGTCGAGATCGTCCGCCCCCATGCGCCGGGCGATCGTGTACGGGCCGGAGAACGCCCATTCCATGGGGACCTGCTGGTCGAGCAGCATGCCGACCAGCGCGGCCAGCGGGCTGCGGCCGAGCAGCTCGTCGGCCTCGGGCTGCTGGGCGAGCCGAAGGGGTGTGTTCATGCCTAGATGATCGACGGCCGAAGGCGTCGGCGCACGCGGACACCGCCGCACGCGAACTCCACCGCGCACAGACACAGCCGCACGCGGCCCCCACCCGGCGACAGAGGGCCCGTTCGAATCGGCTCGCGCTTCGCATCACGCTTTCGTATGACAGACCTGAGGCCCCCGAATGCCCGTGGCCCGGCCGGGTAGTTCGGCTCGGACCATCACGTGCGTATCAAGCATGTGCGTACCGGCCATGTGCGTATCAGCCATGTGCATATCGGGCACGTGCGTATCCAGGAGGAGCCACCGCAGTGAGCCAGCCTTTTGTCCTGCCGGATTTCTATCTGCCGTATCCGGCCAGGCTCAATCCCCATCTGGAGTCCGCCAGAGCGCATTCCCGCACCTGGGCCCGGCAGATGGGCATGCTGGAGGGCTCCGGGATCTGGGAGCTGAAGGACCTCGACGCGCACGACTACGCGCTGCTCTGCTCGTACACCCACCCCGACTGCGACGCGGAGCAGCTCGCCCTGGTCACCGACTGGTACGTGTGGGTGTTCTTCTTCGACGACCACTTCCTGGAGATGTTCAAACGGACCCTGGACCGCAAGGGCGGCAAGGAGTACCTCGACCGCCTGCCCGCGTTCATGCCGATGGACCTCGCCGACGGGTTCCCCGAGGCGACCAACCCGGTCGAGGCGGGCCTCGCCGACCTGTGGGCGCGCACCGTCCCGTCGATGACGCAGGCGTGGCGCGAGCGCTTCGCCATCAGCACCCGCAACCTGCTCAACGAGTCGCTGTGGGAACTCGCCAACATCAACGCGGGGCGGATCGCCAACCCCGTCGAGTACATCGAGATGCGCCGCAAGGTGGGCGGCGCACCCTGGTCCGCCGGTCTCATCGAGTACGCCGCGAACGCCGAACTCCCCGCCTGCGTAGCCGGGTCGAGGCCGCTCAGGGTCCTCACCGACGCCTTCGCCGATGGCGTCCACCTGCGCAACGACCTCTTCTCCTACCAGCGCGAGGTCGAGGACGAGGGCGAACTCAGCAATGGCGTATTGGTACTTGAGACCTTTCTCGGGTGCACGACGCAGGAGGCCGCAGAGGCCGTCAACGATCTGCTGACCTCGCGGATCCAGCAGTTCGAGAACACCGCGCTCACCGAAGTCCCCGCCCTGTGCCTGGAGAAGGGCCTCACGCCGGACCAGTGCGCGGGCGTCGCGGCGTATGTCAAGGGGCTCCAGGACTGGCAGTCCGGCGGCCACGAGTGGCACATGCGCTCCAGCCGCTACATGAACGAGGACGCCGTCGTCGGTCCCTCCCTCTTCGGCGGGGTGCTCGGCACCTCGGCGCTCGACGTCACCACACTGTTCGGGCGCCCGGCCGCCGCCCGGCAGCGCAGCTTCACGCACGTACCGATGCAGAAGGTCGGCCCGTCGCTGCTGCCCGAGTTCGATGTGCCGTACCCACTGTCGCTCAGCCCACATGTGGCCCGCGCACGTGTGGCGTCCCTCGACTGGGCGGAGCGTATGGGGCTGCTCCACGACATCTGGGACAAGGAGAAGCTGGCGGGCTACGACTTCGCGCTCTGCTCCGCCGGACTCGACCCCGACGCGACCCCGGAGGAGCTGGAACTCAGCGCCCAGTGGCTGACCTGGGGCACGTACGGCGACGACTACTACCCGCTGATCTACGGGCGCCCGCGCAACCTGGCCGGGGCGCGGGCGAACAACGAGCGGCTCTCCGCGTGCATGCCGGTCGACGAGCCCGAGGCCGGGCTCCCGCTGGCCCGGACCCCCATGGAGCGCGGCCTCGCCGACCTGTGGGCACGCACCGCAGGACCGATGTCCCCCGAGGCCCGCGCCGCGTTCCGCCGGTCCGTCGAATTCATGCTGGAGAGCTGGCTCTGGGAGCTGCACAACCAGGCCCAGCACCGCATCCCCGACCCCGTCGACTACATCGAGATGCGCCGGAACACCTTCGGCTCCGACCTCACCATGAGCCTCTCCCGGCTCCGCCACGCGGGCCAACTGCCGCCCGGGATCCACGAGAGCGGCCCCATCCGCAGCCTGGAGAACGCGGCGGCCGACTACTGCTGCCTCCTCAACGACGTCTTCTCGTACCAGAAGGAGATCGAGTACGAGGGCGAGCTGCACAACGGCATCCTGGTCGTGCAGAACTTCTTCAACTGCGACTACCCGACGGGCCTGCGCATCGTCGACGACCTGATGCGCTCGCGGCTGCGCCAGTTCCAGCACGTCATCGAGAACGAACTGCCCGTTCTTTACGAGGACTTCGAGCTGGACGAGCACGGGCGGGCGGTGCTCGACACCTACGTGGCCGAACTCCAGGACTGGATCGCGGGCATCCTGAACTGGCATCTCTCGGTACGCCGCTATGGCGCCGAGGACCTCCCGGAAGCCCTGCCGCATGGCAGCCACCCCCATACCGCGGCTCAGACGGGGGCGGCCCCGGGGTGGATGCGGCCCACCGGGACGGGGACCTCGGCGGACCGGGTGCGGCTGCCCGAGGTGCCGGCGGCGGTCGTGCCTTCACTGGCGGTCGTGCCTTCAGTGGCGGGAGCCCACACCTCGTGATCCTCTAATGTGCGGGGGCCACACCCACACGAGGAGGCGCGCATGGGACACGACCACGGCGCGCCCTCCGCCGCATCCGGCACGCTCAGCGGCACGTACCGCAAGCGGCTCCTGTGGACCATCGGCATCAGCGCGTCGATCACCCTCATCCAGGTGGTCGGCGCGCTGCTTTCCGGCAGCCTCGCGCTGCTCGCCGACGCCGCGCACAGCCTCACCGACGCGATCGGGGTGTCCCTCGCACTGGGCGCGATCACGCTCGCCCAGCGCGCCCCGACGCCGCGCCGGACCTTCGGCTTCTACCGGGTGGAGATCCTCTCGGCGGTCCTGAACGCCCTGCTTCTCGCCGCGATCTTCGTCTGGGTGCTGTGGTCGGCGATCCGCCGCTTCAGCGAGCCGGTCGAGGTCAAGGGCGGGCTGATGTTCGCGGTCGCGGTGGGCGGGCTCGCCGCGAACCTCGTGGGCCTGTGGCTGCTCAAGGATGCCAAGGACAAGAGCCTCAACCTGCGCGGCGCCTATCTGGAGGTGCTCGGCGACGCACTGGGCTCGGTCGCGGTGATCGTGGGCGGCCTGGTCATCCTGTTCACCGGCTGGCAGGCCGCCGACCCGATCGCCTCCATCGTCATCGGGCTGCTGATCGTGCCGAGGACGTACGGACTGCTGCGCGACGCCCTGCACGTCCTGATGGAGGCGGCCCCGGACGACGTCGACCTCGCCGAGGTGCGCCGCCACCTCCTCGACGAGCCGAGTGTGGTCGACGTACATGATCTGCACGGTTGGACGGTGACTTCCGGGATGCCTGTGCTCACCGCACATGTGGTGGTGAAGGAGGCCGCCCTGGACGGCGGGTACGGGGCACTGCTCACCCGGCTCCAGAGCTGCGTGGGGGACCACTTCGACGTGGCCCACTCCACGATCCAGCTGGAACCCGAGGGCCACAGCGAGGCCGCGGAATCCCTCCACACCTGATCGTCAGCGGTGTGTGTCATGGACGACGTGTTCACGGATGACGTGTCACAGCTGACGGGGCTGTCCCGTCCCCTGGGCATGAACCACACAGACGCGAACCACATCAATGCCGACGGCACCAGCACCCTGGACATCGCCGTCGCCGGAGGCACCGGCACGCTGGGCCGCCATGTCGTCGAGGAGCTGCGGGCACGCGGGCACAACGTGCGGGTACTGAGCCGGAGTTCGGCCGAGTACCCGGTCGACCTGTCCACGGGCAAGGGCCTGGAGGCTGCGCTCGCGGGCTGCGACGTAGTGGTCGACGCCGCGAACTCCGTCTCCCCGCGCACCATGCGCGCCACCCTCGTGGACGGTACGAAACACCTGGTCGCGGCGGAGCGCGCGGCCGGCGTGGGCCACCACGTGTGCGTGTCGATCGTGGGCTGCGACCGGGTGCCGATGCCGTACTACAAGGTCAAGGTGGCCCAGGAGGACGCCGTCATGGCGGGCCCGGTGCCGTGGACGATTGTGCGGGCCACGCAGTTCCACGAGCTGATCGCGGGAGTGTTCAAGGCGACGGCCCGGGCCCGCGTCCTGCTCGCGTCGAAGAGTGTGATCACGCAGCCGATCGCCGCCGTGGAAGCCGCCCGGGCCGTCGCGGACGCGGCCGAGGCCGCCCCGCGCCGCCGCCGTATCGAGGCGGCGGGACCGGAGCGGACCGACCTGCACGCCCTGGCCGCGACCTGGCGCGCCGCCACGGCGCGCCGCGCCGTCCTCCTGCCCGCCCCCGTCCCCGGCCGCATGGGCCGAGCCCTCCGAGCCGGCCACCTCGCCTCCACCCACCCCGACGTCCAGGGGGCCGTGGGCTTCGCGGAGTGGCTGGGGGAGCAGTCACAGAGGGGCTACGGAGTGCGACCGGTGCGATAGGTGTCGCGCCTGGGGTGCGCCCCAACGCGGCGGAGCCGCACGATGCCACGGCCCGGGAGCGGCCAGCCCCCACTCAAATCGCCGCATATCCCGCAAAGCGCTTAGCCTGAACGAGGGACTCGGCCTCCTGGAAGGGAGAGCCCATGCTCGCGAGACGTGCAATCGCAGCCGGGGCCGGCGCAGCGACCCTCGTGCTCATCGGCCCCGCGGCCGGACCCCGCGCCGCCGGGCCGGATCCGGATCTGAGCCGGTTCTACCAGCAGAAGATCGGCTGGGAACCGTGCAAGCCCACCGAGGGCCAGACCGGTGAACTCCTCGATTCCGTAAGGGAGATGGAGTGCAGCACCCTCAGCGTGCCGGTCGACTACGGGGACCTCGGCAAGGGGGCCATATCGCTGGCGCTGGCCCGTTTCAAGACCGCGGCACACGGTAAGGACCGCATGGGCTCCGTCGTCTTCAACTTCGGCGGACCCGGCGCCTCCGGGGTCGACGGCCTGGCCGCGTTCCGCGCCGAGGCCGCCGGGATCGGCAAGCACTACGACCTGGTGAGCTTCGACCCGCGCGGCGTCGCGCGCAGCTCCCCCGTGCGCTGCGGCGGCGAGGACGAGCCGGCGCAACTGGAGGGCGAGAGCCGGCACGCGCCGGACACGGGGGCCGCCGCGGTCGCCGAGGCGGAGCGGGTCGCCAAGGCCTGCCGCCAGAAGACCGGCCCGGTCCTCGACCACGTCGGCACCATCAACGCCTCCCGCGACATGGACGTACTGCGCCAGGTGCTCGGCGACAAGAAGCTCAACTACCTGGGGATTTCGTACGGGACACGGCTCGGCGCTGTCTATGCGAGCCAGTTCCCGAAGAAGACCGGGCGGATGGCCCTCGATGCCGTCGACACCCTGCAGGGCAGCGCCGAGCAGGACGCGCTGGTGCAGACGAAGGGGTTCCAGAAGGCGCTCGACGCGTTCTTCGTGGGCTGCGCCCAGCGGAACTGCGAGCTCGGCACCAGCCCGGCGGAGGTCAGGGCGACCTTCGAGACGGCGGTCGCGAAACTCGCCGACGGCAACGTGGTGACGGGTGCCGACGACCGGGACTTCACCGGCGACGACCTGCAGAGCGCGGTCCAGGCCGCCCTCTACAGCCAGGCCGCCTGGCCCACGCTGTCCGCGGGGATCGCCGCCCTCCTTCAGGAGGACGACCCCACCGTTCTCGCCTCGCTGAACGAGGGCATGGACTACGCGCCCGCCGACAACTCCGACGAGGCGATGCTCGCGATCAACTGCGCGGACGATCCGGTGCGGCCGGCCGACCCGGCGAAGGAGTTCGATTCCGTACAGAAGCAACTCGCCGAGGAATCACCGTACTTCGGGCCCGGCTCGGCCGGGCGTGCCGTCGCCTGCGCGGGCTGGCCGACGGGCACCGACTACATCCGCCGGATAGACCATCCCGGTGCGCCCAAGATCCTGGTCGTGGGCGGCAAGGGCGACCCGGCGACGCCGTACCCATGGGCCCAGGACACAGCGAAACGGCTCGGTTCCGGTGTCCTGATGACATACGAGGGCGAGGGGCACGGGGCGTACTCCGCCTCTCAGTGCATCCGCGCCAAGGTGGATGCCTTCTTCGCGAACGGCACGGTGCCGGAGGAGGGAACGAGCTGCCCGGCGGAGGTCCCGGACGAGTAGGGTGCCCGGCGATAATCCGGTGGCTCGGGCCTGCGGCAAATGGAACGATCGGCAGCATATGGATACCCCACACATGTCTCCCGACCACACGTCTCCCGGCCACACAACGCCCGCCGACATGGCGGACCTGGCCGACAAGGCCTCTGGCGCCACGTCGTCCCCGCACATGGCTTCCGCCCCGCACATGGCTTCCGCCCCGCACATGGCTTCCGGCAACACCTGGAGAACGCGGCCCGAGGCGGCTGCGGACGGGGCCGACGCGGCGGACAGGGCAGCCGTACGGGCCGTGAACCTGGCCGCGTTCCCCACCGCGGACGAGGCCGACCTCGTGGACGCGCTGCGGGACGACCCGGCGTGGATCCCCGGCCTTTCGATGGTGGCCGAGACGCGGGACGGCACGGTCGTGGGCCACGCCCTGCTGACCCGGTGCCGGGTCGGCGACGCCCCGGCGCTGGCCCTCGCGCCGGTCGCGGTGGCGCCCGAGTACCAGCGCACGGGCGCCGGTTCCGCAGCGGTGCGGGCCGCGCTCGATGCCGCCCGGGAGCTGGGTGAGGACCTGGTCCTGGTACTCGGCCACCCGGACTACTACCCCCGCTTCGGCTTCACTCCGGCCTCCGGCCTCGGTATCCGGGCCCCCTTCGACGTACCGGACGAGGCGATGATGGCGCTCCGGCTGCGGCCGGACGGGGCGGCCGCCCCGACGGGAGTGATCCGCTACCCCGCGCCGTTCGGGGTGTAGGGGCCCACGGGGCTCGGTGCCGTTCAGGCGTAGGGCCGACCTCCATATGGGCTGCCGCTCTGTGGACGCTACGCCCACAGAGCGGTGCAGCTCGCCCGCAGCTGCACCTCCGCAGGACGCCTGAGCGCACCCAACACCAAAGCGGTGTAACGCTGTTCGGTCACCACATAGACCGGCGTCGCCCCATCCCGGCACTCCACCACCTGCGCGCCGGGGGCGGGCCGGGGGCCCGGGTCGGTCCAGTACGGCGGACGGACCCGAACGGCCGTCAGGGTGCGCGGCACGGGACGGCGGGCGATGCGACCGGCCGGATCGGGGGTGGCGGCGAGCAGCCCCGGAGCGGCCACCAGATGACCGAACTCCTCGTAGCTGTACGGGACTTCGCCGAAGATCGTGCCAGGGAAGCACTGCTCGCCGAGCGGGATCAGCGGGGTCACCTTGATCGTGTCGGTGGTGCGCCGATGGTGGCGGCGCGCCAGCCAGACGGCCCCGGCGAGCAGCGGCACGGCCCCGACCGCCGTGAGCAGCAGAGCGGTCGGCACCCCGCCGGTGACCCACGGCGTACCGAAGGCGAAGCACGAGATGAGCAGCACCGACGCCAGCGGCACGGTGATCCGCCAGGGCTCGTGCGCGGGCGGTTCGGCGGGCCGGACCCAGCAGTACGCGCTGCGCAGGCACGCCCCGCCCACGGAGAGCAGCACGAGCGCCGCGGCCAGCGGCAGCCGGTAGCCGCCCCGCGGATCCGCCGTCGTGTACTGGCGCAGGCCCCGGAACTCGACGTACCTGATCTCGCCGCGCCAGTACGTGAGGTGGAGCGCGGCGCCGGGTCGCACGGCGGCGAACACCGGCGTGCGGCCGTCCATCTTGACGCGCCGCGGCACCCCCGCGGCGGGCCGCGCTGCTGAACTTGCCCTCAGTGGACCGGACTTGAGCCGCCCCGGCAGCACCCCGGGCCCCTCCTGGAGGTGGCCGATACCCAGCCAGTAGTACGTCGAGCGGTGTTTGTGGTCGGCCGTGGCGGAGGTCACCGTGGCCGTGACGGTGCGTCTGCACTCCGTGGAGACCTCGGCGACCGGGCAGCCGGCCGCCGACGCGAACGCCCGCTCCTCGTCGAGCGTGCGGGGCACGGTGGCGAGGAGCAGCCAGCCGGCGACGAGCACGAGTACGGCGCCGATCACCGCGGGGGTGAGGGCGGCCGAGTGGTCGCGGGCCGACGGGGGTCCCCCCTGCTCGAACGAAGTGAAGAGCATGGGGGAGGCGGGTGTGTTCATCGCTCGCCGTTCCTGGCCGCGTACCGTACGAAAGGGGATGACGGGATCATCATCCGGTCATTCTGGAGGCTGATCGGTATCAAGTTCCGCACAGTGAACGGTGGTTCAGGCGGCAGGAAGCCGGGCTTCCGCGTCCGCTGCAAGCGGATCTTGGGGTTTTCGCAGCTCCGACGGGCCCCGGATCCGAGTGGCAGGGGTTCACCCATAGGTGTGAGCAGGGCGGGACATGAGCCAGTGGCACGTGCGTGTCGGCACCCCGTGTCGCCAAGAGGGGCGGAACGGGCATTGTCGACACCCTGATGTTCCGGGGCGCTCGGTGCGAGAATTCGGTCCACACGAGTCAGCCGAACACTATGTACGGACAGACCCGGCCATGCACGCCACATGTGCATCCCCCACATGCACACCACAGTGGTGCTCCCCGACTGCGTACGAGCGGCCGCGAACGGGCATATGCCTATCCGGCGCTCCCGAGTGAAGGTGATGGGGCCATGTCCGCGGACATGAAGGTGCTACTGGTCGACGACCACGAGGACAACCTGTTCGCCATGGAGAGCATCCTCGCGCCGCTCGGATATCCGCTCGAGCTCGCGACCAGCGGGGACGCCGCCCTCAAGGCCGCGCTGCACGGGGGAATAGCGGTCGCCATCCTCGATGTCGTGATGCCGGGCGTGAGCGGTCTGGACGTGGCCCGCTATCTGAGCCGCCTGACGCAGACGCAGCTGATCCCCGTCATCCTGGTGACCGGCATGGGCCAGGACAGCGAAATGGCCTCCCAGGCACTGCACTTGGGTGTCGCCGACTACCTGATCAAGCCCATCGACCCCTGGGCCCTGCGCATCAAGGTCCAGTACCTGTACCGCACGAGCACCCTCCTGACCGGCCCCGCTTCCCGCGCCCGCGGCCCCCGCAACCACCCGGCGGAACCGGCCCAGCTCCCCGCCAGACGCCGCCAGTTACGCCCCACGGAGACGATCCGCGTCCCCCGCCAGTCGGAGGAACCACCACTGTGAGGCGAAGCATGATGAATCGGGTACGTACGGGTACGTAAGGGGCTGGGCAGGTCCGGTCAACTCCGGTCGGAAGCGGGTCGGATGGGCGACAAACGGGCATGATGAAAGGACGCCACGAGCAGTGCGGCCCCGGACCCTGGCGGCTCTGCTCTGCTTCCGGCGCTGGGGAGTGGCCGGCCGGCCCGTGTGCTGTCCGTCCGCCCCGAAGGGATCGTTTTCCCGAGGGGATCGTTGGGGGGTTTCTCATGCGTGCCGATGTGTCCGGGTTCGGCCTGTGGGATCGGGCGGCGGAAACGGCCACCGTCCTGGAGTTGTTCGGGGAGATCGACATCGAGGCGCGGCTTGTCCTCGGCCCCGCGGTGGAGCGAATGATCGACCGGGAAGCGCCGGAAGTGGTGGTCGATCTGCGTCCGGTCACGTTCATGGACGCGGGCGGCCTGCGGCTCCTCGACGAGATCCAGGACGACGTGGCCGCACGAGGCGGCACCCTGCGGCTGGTCCGCGGGAGGCGCAGCGTCATGCGGCTGTTCCGGCTCACCGGCCTGGACTCCGCCTTCACCGTCCTCGACCGCCTCCCACCGCCCCTGACGGACGGCGACCACGAACTCGCCCTGCCCGGCGGGCCCTGAGGCCTGGTCGACCATGGGGGCGCGTCCGATGAGCTGCACACCGCCCGCGGCGCCGACCTCGGCAGGACGCCGTACTACCCCTGATCAGCGGGGGGGGGTGCCCCCAACGGGCCCCTCGCCATCACGCCGGCCCGGGTGGTCCGGCGGCGTGGGCGGCTGCAGTGGTGCACGAGCCGGCGGAGGCAGGGGCGGTCTGGGCACCGGCAGATCGATCAGATCGCCCACCTCGGCCACCTGTTGCAGCGTTCGTGCCAGTGAATGCAGTGCCTGACGGGTGGTGTCCAGCTGCCGCCGCAACTCGTCTGCTTCGGGCCAGGCCCGCTCGTAACTCACCGGATCCGTGCCCTCCGGCCGCAGCGCCTCATACGCCGCGAGCCGTGGATGCCACACCGTCAGCAGTGGCCGCAGGACGCGGTTGAGCGTCACCATCGCCAGCACGCCGAAGGTGAGCCGGCCCTGTGGCACCGGCGGTGCGACGGCCGGGCCGTGTTTGTGCAGGATGCCGCGGGTGACGTCATAGAGGGAGTACAGCGAGGTGAGCGCCTCGCGCAGCACACCCTCGTCCCGTTCCAGCGGAACGACCGCGACCCGGCTGGCCAGTTGGAAGTAGAGCTCCCAGGCGGCCGTGCGCTCGGCGTCCGCAGGCTCCCAGATGCCCGTCACCTCGCCGACGAACGGGATCGTCAGTTTCGCCGTGACCTGCGAAGGTCCCGTACGCCCGCGCCGCGGCGCCTCGCCGGACTGCGTCATGATCGCCTCCCCGGTTCCCCACAGTAGGGTATGGCACCGTGTGGGACGTCTTCCTCAGCTACAGCCGCAAAGACGCCGGGCAAGTCCGTCGACTCCACGAGGAGCTCATTGCGGTCGGGCTGAAGGTGTTCACGGACGAGTCCGCGGTCGCCGGATTCGCCGGCATCAGCGACACCATCCGTTGCGCGCTCGCCGACTCCCGCGTCCTGCTGGCGTACTACTCCCTCGGCTACCCCGAACGCCCCGCCTGTCAGTGGGAGCTGACCGCCGCGTTCCTCGCGGGCCTCGGCGAGGGCGATCCGCGCCGCCGCGTCCTGGTGGTCAACCCCGAACCGGACACCGCGCACATCCACCCGGTGGAGCTGCGCGACACCCGGCACGGCGAACCGGAGACCCTGGTCCAGGATGTGCTGGCGCACCTGCGGCAGGTGCCCGGCCCCATGCGGCTGGACGCCGCGCCCCCACGCGTGCACGGCGATCTGCCCGCCGCGGTGGGGGAGTTCACGGGCAGGCTGCCCGAACTGTGGCGCCTGCACAGTGCCCTGCACGCCCAGGAGGCACCCCTCGTCACCGGCCGCACCTCGGCCGGCCCCGTGCAGCTGCGCGGCATGCCGGGCATCGGCAAGACCCGGCTCGCACGGGAGTACGCGCTGCGGTTCGGCACCGTGTTCCCCGGCGGCGTGCACTGGGTACGCGCCGGCGCCCCGCAGCCGCCGCAGGCACCCGACGGCCCTTGTCTGTACGTCGTGGACGACGTGCCCCACGGCCTGTCACCGCGCGCCGTCACGGAGCTCACGGCTCCGCACCCCCTGGTCCGCACGCTGCTCATCACCCGCAGCCGCGCCTATGGGGGACACGGCGAACACCTCGATCTGGAACCACTCCCCGAAGCGGCGGCCGCCGCCCTCGCCGGCGCTTCCGAGCTCGCCGATGCCGCCGCGGGACACCCCGGGGCACTCGGACTGCTCGGCCGTGCGGTGGCCGCCGGTCAGAGTCCCGCGGCCCTGGCCAGCCGGCTGTACGAACCGGGACGCTCCCTGCTCGACATCCTCGCCGGCGACGAGGTCACGGCGGACCACGTGCGCGACGCCCTGACCGCACCCGCCGAGGCCCAGGATGTGCTGCGCTGCGCACTCGCCCTGTCCCCGCTTCCGGCCACCGCCGAGACCGTGGCCACCGTCCTCGCCTCGGCCGACCGGCTGCCACGTGCCGTTGCCCTGCGCCGCGCGAGCGCCGGTCTGGCCGAACTGACCGCCCGCGGACTGCTCACGCCCGTCCCGCATCACCTGCACCCGATCACGGCGCACTCCTGGCTCCACCACGAAGGCGACTCGGCCCGCGCGGAGACACTGCGCCGCGCGGTCCTCTCCAGCCTGGGAGCCACGGCCACTACGCTGGACAGCCCCGGACTCCCGGTTCCCGGCGTACGGAAGGAGAGCATGCCGATGAGGGTCACAGAGGCCGAGCGGATGGCCGCCTTCGACCTGCAGGTCGAGCTGGTGAGCCGCATCGGCGTACAGCAACTCCCCGCCGACAGCGGCAGTCTGCGCGAGGCGCTCACCTCCCTGAACAGCCTGTTCCCGTTCACCCGCGACACGCTCCGCCGCTACAGCATCGGCCTGGAGCCGGGGCCGGCCCCCAGCGTCCAGTCGGTGGCGCATGACCTCCTGAACGAGGTTCTCCGCCCCTTCATGACGCGCTGGCACCCCCTCCTCACGGCCTGGGAGGCCCACCGCCCGACGCACGTCAGCCCGCTCGACCACGAGCGCACCTGGCCCCAGGCCGAGGCGTTCCGCACGGACCTGGGCGCCCTGCAGGAGCCCCTCCGAGCCGTGACGGCATCCCTTGCGGAGATCTCGGGAGCGGAGTTCGGGATCTCGACCGGGGTCTGAGCGCTGCCCAAAGGAGCGCGGGATGAGCATGCGTACGGAGCTCATCCCGTTCCGGTGCGGGTGCAGCCGAGACCAGGACCGAGACCACAAACGTCGAACCGAGACCACAAACGTCGATGGGCCCCACCGCGAACGGTGGGGCCCATCGACATCGTGCCCGGTGAGGCACTGGCGGAGGATACGAGATTCGAACTCGTGAGGGGTTGCCCCCAACACGCTTTCCAAGCGTGCGCCCTAGGCCACTAGGCGAATCCTCCGCGGCAAACAATACAAGACGTTGAGGGGTGCTCGCGAACTCGTTCCCACGTCAGGGATCGGGTACCCTGTGCGGAGCCCCTCACGTGGCGCTATCTGACTGAACTCCCCCAGGGCCGGAAGGCAGCAAGGGTAGGTTGGCTCTGGCGGGTGCGTGGGGGGCGCTTGATTTTGTGGGGCGGGGGACTTCGTTTCCCCTGGGTGGGGCGCTGTTTCGGCAGGTGCGCGGTGGCCGGAGCGCCGTCGGCGGGGCCGGTTGTCAGTGGGCCCCGATAACCTCGTATGCGTGTCGTCCCTTGCGCTGTACCGCCGCTACCGCCCCGAGTCGTTCGCCGAGGTCATCGGGCAGGAGCATGTCACCGACCCGCTGCAGCAGGCGCTGCGGAACAACCGGGTCAATCACGCGTACCTGTTCAGCGGGCCGCGTGGCTGCGGCAAGACGACCAGTGCCCGGATTCTTGCCAGATGTCTCAATTGTGAGCAGGGTCCGACGCCCACGCCCTGCGGGGAGTGCCAGTCCTGCCGGGATCTCGCGCGCAACGGACCGGGTTCCATCGATGTGATCGAGATCGACGCCGCTTCGCACGGTGGTGTCGACGACGCCCGTGAGCTGCGCGAGAAGGCCTTCTTCGGGCCCGCGTCCAGCCGGTACAAGATCTACATCATCGACGAGGCGCACATGGTGACCTCGGCCGGCTTCAACGCCCTCCTGAAGGTCGTCGAGGAGCCGCCGGAGCACCTCAAGTTCATCTTCGCCACCACCGAGCCCGAGAAGGTCATCGGGACCATTCGGTCGCGTACGCATCACTATCCCTTCCGTCTTGTGCCGCCGGGCACGCTTCGGGAGTACCTCGGGGACGTCTGCGGTCGCGAGGGCATTCCCGTCGAGGACGGCGTGCTGCCGCTCGTCGTGCGGGCCGGGGCCGGGTCCGTGCGTGACTCCATGTCGGTCATGGACCAGCTGCTCGCCGGTGCCGCCGAGGACGGTGTGACGTACGCCATGGCCACCGCCCTGCTCGGGTACACCGATGGGTCTCTGCTCGATTCCGTTGTCGATGCCTTCGCGGCGGGCGATGGTGCTGCCGCGTTCGAGGTGGTCGATCGCGTTATCGAGGGCGGTAACGATCCCCGTCGCTTCGTTGCCGATCTGCTGGAGCGGTTGCGGGATCTTGTCATCCTCGCCGCCGTTCCCGACGCCGGGGAGAAGGGGCTCATCGACGCCCCCGCCGATGTCGTCGAGCGGATGCAGGCGCAGGCCTCGGTGTTCGGGGCCGCCGAGCTGAGCCGGGCCGCCGATCTCGTCAACGCCGGGCTCACCGAGATGCGCGGGGCCACCTCGCCCCGGCTCCAGCTCGAATTGATCTGCGCCCGGGTGCTGCTGCCCGCCGCGTACGACGACGAGCGCTCGCTCCAGGCCCGTATCGACCGCCTTGAGCGCGGGGCCAACTTCCAGGCGGCGCCTGCCGGTGGGCTCGCCATGGGATACGTGCCCGGGCCCGAGGCGCATGCGCCGATGCAGGGCGGCCCCGGCGGGCCCGAGGCTGCTCGGGCTGCTGTGCGGGGTGCGGGGGCGGGGGGGCCGGCGCCCGTGGGCGGGCCCGCCCACTCGGGGCCCGTCGCGCCTCCCGTTCCGCCGGTCCAGCAGGCGCCCGTGCAGCAGCCCCCTGTGCAGCAGCCTGCTCAGCAGGCGCCCGCCGTTCAGCCCCAGCCGGCGCAGCCCGCTCAGCAGAGTTCTGCCGGGGCCTGGCCGTCCGCTGCCGCGCCCGGGCAGGGGGGCGGCCGTCCCGGGGCGTGGCCCGGCGCGTCGTCCCCCGCGCCTTCCGCCGGCGCCTGGCCCTCGGCCACGCCCGCCTCCGAGCCCGCCCCGGCTCCCGCCGCGCCCCCCGCTCCCGCCGAGCAGGCGCCCGCCCCGGCCCCCGCCGCCCAGGGCAACGCCCTGCAGGTGCGCAACATGTGGCCGGACATTCTGGAGGCCGTCAAGAACAAGCGGCGCTTCACCTGGATCCTGCTCAGTCAGAACGCGCAGGTGGCCGGCTTCGACGGCACCACTGTCCAGCTCGGCTTCATCAACGCGGGCGCCCGTGACAACTTCGCGAGCAGCGGCAGCGAGGACGTGCTGCGCAGCGTGCTCTCCGAGCGGTTCGGGGTGCAGTGGAAGGTCGAGGCGATCATCGACCCGTCCGGCGGCACCCAGCCCCCGCCCGCCGCGGGCAACTTCGGCGGAGGCCCGTCCCGGCCCCCGTCCCCGCCCGTCCAGCAGTACCAGCCGCCGCAGGCCTCCCCGCAGGCCCCCCAGCCCGCGACCCCGGCCACGCCCGCTCCCGTACAGCCCGCGCAGCAGCAGCCGCAGGCCGCCGCTCCCGTACGGCACGAGGTACGGCAGGAGGAGCCTCCGCCGGTGCGCCTTGAGGACGACACTCCGGAGGACGACGACCCGGATCTCGTGGACAACGCGCTGTCCGGGCACGACCTGATCGTGCGCGAGCTCGGGGCGACCGTGGTGGAGGAATATACGAACGAGGGGTAGGGGTCCACCTGGTGGCCCGCACAAAGATCACGCCATCGCGGCGGCTAGGCTGGCTGCCGTGAAGGTCCTTGTCATCGGCGGCGGTGCCCGCGAGCACGCCCTGTGCCGTTCCCTGTCCCTCGACCCCGACGTGACGGCGCTGCACTGCGCCCCCGGCAACGCCGGGATCGCGGAGGTCGCCGAGCTCCACCCCGTGGACCCGATGGACGGGGACGCGGTCGCCCGCCTCGCCGCCGGGCTGAAGAGCGACCTGGTCGTCGTCGGGCCCGAGGCGCCCCTCGTCGCCGGGGTCGCCGACGCCGTGCGGGCCGCGGGCATCGCCTGCTTCGGCCCCTCGAAGGCGGCCGCCCAGCTGGAGGGCTCCAAGGCCTTCGCCAAGGACGTGATGGCCGCGGCGAACGTGCCGACCGCCCGCTCCTACGTCTGCACCACCCCCGAGGAGATCGACGAGGCGCTGGACGCCTTCGGTGCTCCGTACGTGGTGAAGGACGACGGTCTCGCGGCCGGCAAGGGTGTCGTCGTGACGGCCGACCTCGCCGTCGCCCGGGAGCACGCGCTGGCCTGCGAACGCGTCGTCATCGAGGAGTTCCTCGACGGCCCCGAGGTCTCGCTCTTCGCGATCACCGACGGCGTCACCGTCCTGCCGCTCCAGCCCGCGCAGGACTTCAAGCGCGCGCTCGACGGCGACGAGGGCCCCAACACCGGTGGCATGGGCGCCTATTCGCCGCTTCCGTGGGCCGACCCGAAGCTCGTCGACGAGGTCATGGCGAGCGTGCTCCAGCCGACCGTCGACGAGCTGCGCCGCCGCGGAACGCCGTTTTCCGGACTTCTGTACGCGGGCCTCGCGATCACCTCGCGCGGGGTGCGGGTGATCGAGTTCAACGCCCGGTTCGGCGACCCCGAAACGCAGGTCGTGCTCGCCCGCCTCAAGACGCCGCTCGCGAGCGTGCTGCTCCACTCGGCCAACGGCACGCTGGACGCCGAACCGCCGCTGACCTGGCGCGACGACGCGGCCGTGACCGTGGTCATCGCTTCGCACAACTACCCCGCGACGCCCCGCACCGGCGACCCGATCGAGGGCCTGGCCGAGGTCGCGGCCCAGGACGAGCCGGCCGCGTACGTCCTGCACGCCGGGACGAAGCGGGACGGCGACGCGGTCGTCAGCGCGGGCGGCCGGGTCCTCTCGGTGACCGCCACCGGCAAGGACCTCGCCCAGGCCCGGGAGCGGGCGTACACGGCGGTCGGCCGGATCCGGCTCGACGGCTCGCAGCACCGCACCGACATCGCGCGCAAGGCGGCCGGGACACAGGGCTGAACTCCGCCAGAATTCCGCGGGGCCCGGTGTACGCACCGGGGCCCCGCTGTTTTCCCACCGGGCCCCCGGCGGGCGCTTGGCCTACGCCGTTGGAACCCCGTTGAAGCCCTGCAGCAGCGCCGCGGAAGCCCTGTGGGAGCCGTGTAGCAGTCCCGTGGAACCCCGGCGGAAGCCCCGCGACGGCCCGGCCCGGAACAACCGCACCTTTGCCCAAAGCCATTCCATCGGGTGACGAGTGGCCCATCCGGATGACTCCTGCCGACGCCCCAACTAGGGTGCGGCGAAGGCGTTCCGGCACTTGGCCCACCGGCATTGCGATGTCAGTGGCGGGTGCCACAGTGGGGGAGTGAGCAACGCCGCCGCAGGGCAGAGGGGGTGAAGTCCGGCTGTGTCCGGTACCGGAATGGGTGGAGAGGCGGGTGCGCAGCATGCGCGCTCGCGGGCTCTCGCCGTGCTGCGCATCCGTAGCAGGGCGCTGGCCGTGGCCCTGCTGCCGGCGGCCGTCGCCGTCGTGCTGATCGTCGCGGCCGCGCAGGGCCGCATCGACGGCAGCGGCTGGGACAGCGCGCGCTGGGCGGTCATCGCCACCGCGCTGCTCGTGCTGCTGCTCGCGGCCGCCGTGGCGGCAGTGATCGTCCGGGCCAGACCGGCCCTGTCCCCCACGGTGGACCTCGCCGAATCGGCCGCCCCCGATCTGTACCGCCTGGTCAGGGACCTGGCCGAGCGGCTCGATGTGCCCCCGCCCTCAGCGATAGCCCTGACGCCCGACTGCGACAGCTGGCTGGAGGACCGTACGCATCCGGCGCACGCGACCACCGAGCAGGTGGCGATGCCCGCTCGCTTCATACGCGGCGCCGATGTGCGCTCCGGCCGCGCCCGGCGGATGCCGGCCGCGCCGGTCCTGGTCATCGGATCGCCCTTCATGTGGTGGATGCGTGTCGGCGAGCTGCGCGCGATCCTCGCCCCCGTCGTCGCCGGTACGGGCCCCTCCGCGCACCCGGACATAGCCGCCGCCCGCCGGTTCGTACGGGGTCTCGACGCGGCCGTCGGCGTGGCCACCAGGCCCGGGCTCGGCCCGCTGCGGCGCATACCGCTCGGCTTCGTCGGATCGATCGCCCGGCTGCTCCTGCGCGGTTGCCGGGTGCACGCCGCCGAAATGGAGCGCGGGGTCGCCGCCGCCGCGTCCGAGCGCGCCCAGGCGGTGGACTACGGGGTGCGCATCGTCGCCCAGGAGCAGGTCGGGCTCGCCTACGCGGGCTGGGACCGGCTGCTGACCCGGGTCGCGCTGCCCGCCTGGCGGATGGGGCGCTGGCCCTCCCGGCTCGATGCGGGAGTGGTCTCCGCGCTCACCGAGCTGTCCCGGCGCGACCGGCTGGCCGAGGGCTTCACCTCCCGGCTCGGCGAGCGGCCGGCCTGCGACCTCCTGGAGGAGCCCGGCGCCGCGGACGAGGCGACCTCGCTGCTCGCCGCCCGGCTGTTCCACGGCGGCCCCGCAGAGCCCGGCCCCGACTGGGCCCCGGTCGACTGGGCGGCGTACCCGGAGGAGGTCGTCGACCGCAAGTGGCGCACCGAGGCGGCCCGGCTGCACCGGGTCCTCGACGCGCTGGGCGAGCGCCGCGACACGGAGCCCGCCGCCCCGACGCTGGCCCGCGTCATCGACCACCTCACCGCCTGTGACGGCGAGGCCGGGGAGCGCCTGGCCGCCGGAATCGCGGCGGAAGTGGCCGGCGAGGAGGCCGCGTCCGCACCGCCCGCGCCGGGCCCGGAGTCCTGGGGTGCCGACGCGATGCCGCTCTTCCCGCTCCAGCCGCCCCGCACCGGCCGCGAGCTGCTCGCCGACCATGTCACGGCGATGGTGTGCTGCGCGGCGGTCGACACGGCGGGCGCGCTGCCCGGCCTCGACTGGCTGGACGGCCCCTCGCTCCTCGTCGACGACGTACGCCGCTCGGATCTGGCCTCGCCCGTGCTGACCCTGGTCGAGGACGGGGACGCGGATGCGCTGCGCGCCTGGCTGTCCTCCGTCGGCATCCGCCCGGAGAAGCCGGTACGGCTGGTCTGAGGGCCCCACTTGGCGCCGGTACGGCTGGTCTGGGGCGCTCCCGCCCAACGCCGGTACGGCAGGCCCGAACTCACCCCCGCTCGGCATGGGCACCTCGCCCCGCCCTCAACAGGCCCCCCACTGCCCCGAGTTGGCCCCGTGCATGCGCAAGGCAGCCGGAAAACATCCGGAATGAGGCCTTCCCCTTAACGTCAATTCGCGACGAACGGTGACGGAGTGCGTGCGTTATGTGATGTGCTGGGGACCGGTAGCTGTCAGACGGCGCACCACAGTCGCATCAACTGTTGTCCCGGGGGATCGAGGGAGGGGAGTGACATGGGGGTGGAACGGTCGGACCACATCCGGCGCTGGGAGTCGGGTGCCCTCGCGCACGCCGTCTCGGACCCCTTCGGGCAGGGCCCGCTGCCCTGGCTGCGCGGCAGCGAGACCTACTTCGACGACACCGGGCACGTGGTGCCCTGGTACGTCGACCACGTGCCGGCCCAGCGCGACACCCCGCGCAGCACCGCCCGGGTCACCGGCCCGCGCACCGCCGACGACGTACGCCAGCAGATCAAGGGGTTCGCCTCCAGCGGGGCCGTCGCGCCCGGCGAGGCCATCGACTTCCACATCACCGTGGACCCCCCGCAGCAGTTCACCGTGGACGTCTACCGGATCGGGCACTACGGCGGCGACGGGGCCGCGAAGATCGCCACCAGCCCCCGGCTCTCCGGGATCGTCCAGCCGCCCCCACTGGCGGCCGACCGCACGGTCTCCTGTCACCACTGGTGGCAGTCCTGGCGCTACCAGGTGCCCTCGCACGCCTCGATCGGCGCGCATGTCGCCGTGCTGACCACCGCCGACGGCTACCGCTCGCACATCCCGTTCACCGTCCGCGACAGCCACCCCGCCGATCTGCTCCTGCTGCTGCCCGACATCACCTGGCAGGCGTACAACCTCTTCCCGGAGGACGGCCGCACCGGCGCCAGCCTCTACCACGCCTGGGACGAGGAGGGCCGGCTGCTCGGCGAGGAGGACGCGGCGATCACCGTCTCCTTCGACCGTCCGTACGCGGGCGCGGGCCTGCCGCTGCACGTCGGCCACGCCTACGACTTCATCCGCTGGGCCGAGCGCTACGGCTACGACCTCGCCTACGCGGACGCCCGCGACCTGCACGCCGGCCGCGTGGACCCCTCCCGCTACCGGGGTCTCGTCTTCCCCGGCCACGACGAGTACTGGTCGGCCCCGATGCGCCGCACCGTCGAGCTGGCCCGCGACGGCGGCACCTCGCTCGTCTTCCTGTCCGCCAACTCCCTTTACTGGCAAGTGGAGTTGGGGCCGTCCCCGTCCGGCGTGCCCGACCGGCTCCTCACCTGCCGCAAGCGGCGCGGCCCCGGCCGGCCCGCCCTGTGGCGCGAGGTCGCCCGGCCCGAGCAGCAGCTCCTGGGCATCCAGTACGCGGGCCGCGTCCCCGAGCCGTACCCCATGGTCGTACGCAACGCGGACCACTGGCTGTGGGAGGCGACCGGGGCCGGTGACGGCGACGAGATCGACGGTCTGGTCGCGGGCGAGGCCGACCGCTACTACCCGCGCACCGCGCTCCCCGAGCACCAGGACCGCATCCTGCTGGCCCACTCCCCGTACCGGGACGGCGAGCAGCACGCCCGCCACCAGGAGACGTCGCTGTACCGGGCCCCCTCCGGCGCGCTCGTCTTCGCTTCGGGCACTTTCGCCTGGTCGCCGGCGCTCGACCGGCCCGGCCATGTGGACAGCCGTATCCAGCGCGCCACGGCCAACCTCCTCGACCGCATCTGCAAGCGGGACTGACTCCGAAGAGCGCCGTCGCGCAAGACCCGCGACCTGGGTACCCGGCCGCATGCGAGAGAATCGGAATCGCTCCTGGATCAACCTACGCGGAGGAACCGTGTCCGGATTCGTAGAAAAGCCCGAGCCGCAGCAGGTGCCGGGCCTGACCCACCTCCACACGGGCAAGGTGCGTGACCTCTATCAGAACGAGGCCGGCGACCTGCTGATGGTCGCCAGCGACCGGATGTCCGCGTACGACTGGGTGCTGCCCACCGAGATCCCCGACAAGGGCCGGGTGCTCACCCAGCTCTCGCTGTGGTGGTTCGACCTGCTCGCCGACCTGGTGCCCAACCACGTCATCTCGGAGGAGCTCCCCGAGGGCGCCCCCGCCGACTGGGCGGGCCGCACCCTGGTGTGCAAGTCGCTCGCCATGGTCCCGGTGGAGTGCGTCGCCCGCGGCTACCTCGCGGGCTCCGGCCTGGTCGAGTACAACGCGTCCCGTACGGTGTGCGGCCTCGCGCTGCCCGAGGGCCTGTCCAACGGGTCCGAGTTGCCCGCGCCGATCTTCACGCCCGCCACCAAGGCCGCCGTCGGCGACCACGACGAGAACGTGAGCTACGAGGAGGTGGCCCGCCAGATCGGCGCGGAAACCGCCGCACAGCTGCGCCAGGCCACCCTCGCCGTGTACGGCCGGGCCCGCGACATCGCGCGCGAGCGGGGCATCATCCTCGCGGACACCAAGTTCGAGTTCGGCTTCGCGGGCGAGGAGCTCGTCATCGCCGACGAGGTGCTCACCCCGGACTCCTCGCGCTTCTGGCCGGCCGCGACCTGGGAGCCGGGCCGAGCCCAGCCCAGTTACGACAAGCAGTACGTCCGCGACTGGCTGACCTCGCCGGCCTCCGGCTGGGACCGCACCAGTGAGCGGCCGCCGCCCGCGCTGCCGCAGGAGGTCGTGGACGCGACCCGGGGGAAGTACATCGAGGCGTACGAGCAGCTCACCGGCAACAGCTGGGCGTAGACGGACAGAAAGAAGCCCCCGGCCGCGTGGCCGGGGGCTTCTTCTTCTGAGCGAACGACGAGGTTCGAACTCGCGACATCCACCTTGGCAAGGTGGTGCTCTACCAGCTGAGCTACGTTCGCATGCGCCGTGGCGCGGAGACCACTATACCCAACCGCGCTCCCGGGCGAGACGCACCGCCGTATGGCGGTTCTCCGCGCCCAGCTTGGCGGCGGCCGAGGAGAGGTAGTTCCGCACCGTTCCCTGCGACAGCGCGGCCCGCTCGGCGATCTCCGCGACGGGCGCCCCGTCGGCCGCGAACCCGAGCACCTCGGCCTCGCGCACGGTCAGCGGGGAGTCCCCGGCGGAGATCGCGTCGGCCGCCAACTCCGGGTCCACATAACGGTTTCCGGCATGTACGGACCGGATGATCTCGGCGAGCCGCTGGGCGCTCACGGTCTTCGGCACGAAGCCCCGCACCCCCGCCGAGAGTGCCCGCTTGAGGTGACCCGGCCGCCCGTGACTGGTCACGATCATGGTCCGGCAGGACGGCAGTTCGGCCCGCAGCTTTGTGGCCACTGTCACACCGTCCGCCCCCGGCATCTCCAGGTCGAGCACCGCCACATCGGGCCGGTGGGCCCGCGCCATCGCGAGCGCCTCGGGCCCGGACGCGGCCTCCGCGACCACCTCCAGATCGTCCTCAAGGCCGAGCAGGGCGGCGAGCGCGCCCCGGATCAGATGCTCGTCGTCCGCGAGCAGCACGCGTACGCGGCTCATCTGGGCACCTCCGCGGTCAGCCGGAAAAGACCCTCGCCCGCCGGGCCCGCCTCCAGGGTGCCGCCGAGCGCGGAAAGCCGTTCGCGCAGGCCCGCGAGGCCGGAGCCCGGGGTGGTGTTGGGTCGCTCCGGCAGGCCGTCGTTCTCGACGACCAGCGTCGCGGTGCGCCCGCCGACGGCGAGCCTGATCGCCACGCTGCGGGCATCCCCGTGCCGCAGCACGTTGGTGGTGGCCTCGCGCACCACCCAGCCGAGCGCCGACTGCACCTCGACGGTCAGCCCCTCGGAAGGCCCGCTGTACTCGCAGCCGATCCCGGCCGCCTCAAGGACCCCTCGGGCGCCCTCGATCTCCACGCCGAGGTCCGCCTCGCGATAGCCGCGCACCACTTCCCGTACCTCTTTCTGCGATTCCTGGGCGATGCGCTGCACCTCCACCATCTGTGCCACCGCCTCGGGCCGGCCGCGCTGGGCGAGCTGGACGGCGAGCTCGGCCTTCAGCGCGATGACGGCGAGGTTGCGGCCGAGCACGTCGTGCATGTCCCGCCCGAAGCGCAGCCGCTCCTCCGCGACGGCGAGCCGGGCCTCGGTCTCGCGGGCCCGGTCCGACTCCCACATCACCGACAGCGTCCAGGCCCCGCAGCGCGAGACCAACAGGGCGTACGTGCCGGACAGGGCCACCCCGATCGCCATGCCGATCAGCTGGGCGCCCGGCACTCCGGCCGGCCCGAACACCGCCACGACCGGGATGCCGAGCAGCGCGAACCGCCACAGGAACGTGCGGGGCGGGAGGAGCAGGCAGTACGTCATTCCGAACGGCAACATGATGTACAGCACGACCAGCAGGAGCGTCGGATCCGCGATGCCGTGCGCCACCCGGAGCCCCGCGAGCAGGGCGAGCGAGAGCGCGCAGAGCGCCCCGGACGTGATCAGCCCGCGCCGTGGCGCCTCGGCGTGGCCCAGGTAGTGGTCGACGGCCGCCCGGTGAACCTTGTTGCCCTGGAAGGCCTGCACCGCGCCCGTCACGACCGTCGCCGCGCCGAGGGCCAGCGGCAGCGGCAGCGGTTCGTGCCGCAGCCCCTCAAGGATGAACGGCACGTCCCAGCTGAGGAAGAGGAACCAGATCGAGCACCGCCACATCAGCCGGCTCTGCACCTCGACCTTCTCGACCCTGCTGCGGTCGTGCCAGTGCCGTCGATGCCACGCTCGTATCCGGCCGAACACCCTGCCGTCCCCCTGTTCCAGACCCGTCTCAGCGCCGCGGCTCCCAGCGGAAGCGCTTGCGCACGACCAGCACCGCGATGAACGTCCAGACAACCATGACGAGCAGTTCCCGCAGCACCTCGCCCGCGCCCGCGCCGGTCCAGCCGTCCCGGATCATGCCCACCACCGGGCTCAGCGGCAGCAGTTCGCAGAACGAGGCCAGCTTGTCGGGCAGCACGTCCAGCGGTACGACCATGCCCGAGCCGGCGATCGACAGCATCATCATCGGCATGACCGCGATCTGGGCGCCCTCCGCGGACTTGGTGACGGCGGCGGTCGCCGCGGCGAGCGCGCCCATCACGACCATGCCGAGCAGCAGCCCGACGACCGCGAGCCATATCGTCCCCGGCACCGCCACGCCCATCACGGCCGAGCCGCCCACCGCGAGCAGCACGGACTGCGCGAGCCCGATGAGCACCGCGGGCAGCGCCGCCCCCGCCAGGATCTCCAGGTCCCGCAACTCCCCTGTGCGCAGCCGCTTCAGGACGAGTTCCTCACGGCGTACGACGTAGACGCCGGTCAGGGTCGAGTACACCGCGAACAGCAGGACGTAGCCGAGCGAGCCGGGCAGCAGCACCGTGCCGACGGTGAGCCCGGTCTGCTTCAGGTCCAGGTTGCTGACGGCCGAGTGCATCGAGACGGTGAGCACGGTCGGCAGCGCGAGGACGGTGAACATCGCGGACTTGTTGCGGCCGAGCAGGGTGAGTTCGGCGCGCCCCAGCGCCTTCATGCGGTCCGCCGCGGTGTTGGGGGTCCGCTCCGTCGTCCGCACCGGGGTCCGTACCGCGTCCAGCGTGGTCGTCATCGAACGGTCTCCTCTTCCTTGCGCTGGTCCTGCGCGATCTTCAAGAACGCCTCTTCGAGCGAGGCCGAGCGCACGTCGAGCCCCCGCAGCTCGACCCCGCTGTCCCTGGCCCACAACAGCAGCCCGGTGGCGGCGTGTTGGAGCGCGTTGGTCTTCAGCCGTACGGTGCGGCCGCTCGTCTCGTGGCTGCTGATGCCGAGCCGGTCGAGCGGCGGCAGATCGCCGAGGTGGTAGCCGTCGGGCAGCTCGAAGGCGATGTGCGAGGGCTGGGCGGCGACGACTTCGTCGACCCGGCCACTCGCCGCGATCCGCCCTTCGTGGAGGATCGCGAGCCGCTCGGCGAGCGCCTCCGCCTCCTCCAGGTAGTGGGTGGTCAGGAGCACGGTGGTGCCGCCGTCGCGCAGCGCCCGCACCAACTCCCAGGTGTCGCGCCGCCCTTCGGCGTCCAGGCCCGTCGTCGGCTCGTCGAGGAAGAGCACCTCGGGCCGCGAGAGCAGCGCGAGCGCCAGGTCGAGCCGCCGCTTCTCGCCTCCCGAGAGCTGCTTGACCCGTACGTCGGAGCGCCGCCCCAGGCCGACGAGCTCCATCGCCTCGTCCACGGGCCCGCCCGTCACCCGACCACCGCCCCTCACGGAGCGGCTCCGCCGCGTACCTTCCAGTCGCCCGCTGGTGCACCCCGCCCACATCCGTACGGTCTCGGCGACGGTGAGCTCGGCGGGGAACCCGCCTTCCTGGAGCATCACTCCGGTACGGGGCCGCACTTCGGCCCGTTCGGTGTACGGGTCGTGCCCGAGCACCCGGACGCTGCCGCCGCTGGGCGGGGCGAGACCTTCGAGGAGTTCGACGGTGGAGGTCTTGCCCGCGCCGTTGGTGCCGAGCAGCGCGAAGAGTTCGCCCCGCGCCACCGAGAAGGAGATTCCGGAAACGGCCTCGAAGCCCCCGGCGTAGGTCCGCCGCAGCTCCTCGACCTCGATCACATTCGCTGTGCCTGCCATGACTTCAGCGTTCCGCGGGAAACGGGGCACAGGCAGTGCGCGGTGTCATCACCAGGCATGACAAATGTCAGGAGTGGACCGGGACATGACTAAGGCCCCAGTTCGATGAACTGGGGCCTTAGTGCTTCCTGAGCGGACGACGAGATTCGAACTCGCGACCCTCACCTTGGCAAGGTGATGCTCTACCAACTGAGCCACGTCCGCATGCCGCCACACAGCTTTCACTGCGTGGTGCGAGCACTACTCTACCTGATCCACAAGGGGGATCGGTACGCAATGCAGAGCGGGTGACAGGAATTGCACACTGCGCCTTCCCCCTGGAAGGGGGATGTTCTGCTACTGAACTACACCCGCACGCTCCGGTGGACCGGGCCTTTCGGCCTTGCCCCTCGGCGTGCTCCAGACTCTAGCTGATCAGCAGGGGGGGTTTGCAACTCCGGTGTCCGGGGCGGGTGCAGGCCTGCCCCGGGCGGGACCCGGGCGGGAGGTCAGCTCGCCTCGGCGAACGCCTCGTAGACCTTCTTCGGGATCCGGCCGCGGGCCGGCACGTCCATCTTGTTGGAGCGCGCCCAGGCGCGGACGGCCGCCGGGTCGGGCGCGACGGCGGTGTGCCGATACGTCTTCCCGGACTTCGAGTGCTTCCGGCCCGCCGTCACGTAAGGCGCGAGCGCCTTGCGCAGTTTCTTTGCATTGGCGGGATTGAGGTCGATCTCGTAGACCTTTCCGTCCAGGCCGAACGTGACCGTTTCCGCCGCTTCTCCGCCGTCGATGTCATCGGAGAGTGTGACCACTACGCGCTGAGCCACGGATATCGGTTCCTTCCTACGGTCTCGCCACTCCCACGTGCCTGACGTGCGGCGATACCGGCCTTCCGGCTGTTATGGAGCAATGTTGCTTTCGCTGGGATTCCTTTGTACAGCGGCACCCATTGCAATGTGAAGCCCAGCCAATTGCATCAGCGTGTCCCGACGCAATGACTTCGGCGACTTTTTCTCGGGATTTTTCCCACGTGTTGTCGCGGCCGAAACCGGAACGTGATCGGAGGTCAGCTATATCTACCCGCGTAGATTTTTTGGGCGGGTACTCTGAGGGAACCGCCTTCGCACCACACCACACCGGGAGTGCCAGTGGCACGCGTCGTAGTCGACGTCATGCTCAAGCCGGAAATCCTCGACCCGCAGGGACAGGCGGTGCAGCGCGCACTGCCCCGTCTCGGCTTCGAGGGGATCGGCGACGTACGTCAGGGAAAGCGTTTCGAGCTGGAGGTCGAGGGACCGGTCGACGAGGCCGCCCTCGCCCGCATCCACGAGATGGCCGAGACCTTCCTCGCCAACACCGTCATCGAAGACTTCACCGTCAAGGTCGAGGAGCAGTCCAAGTGACTGCACGCATCGGCGTTGTCACCTTCCCCGGCACGCTCGACGACCGGGACAGTCTGCGGGCCGTGCGCATCGCGGGCGCCGAGCCGGTTTCGCTCTGGCACCGCGACAAGGACCTCAAGCAGGTCGACGCGGTCGTCCTCGCCGGCGGGTTCAGTTACGGCGACTACCTGCGGGCCGGGGCCATCTCCCGGTTCTCGCCGGTGATGGAGACGATCATCGAGCAGGCGAAGGCCGGTCTTCCGGTCCTCGGCATCTGCAACGGGTTCCAGATCCTCACCGAGTCGCACCTGCTGCCGGGCGCGATGCTCCGCAACAACCACCTGCACTTCATCTGCCGCGAGCAGAAGCTGCGGGTGGAGAACGCGGAGACCGCCTGGACCGCCGACTACGAGGCCGGCCAGGAGATCCAGGTTCCGCTCAAGAACATGGACGGCCGGTACGTCGCCGACGAGCGCACGCTGGACGAGCTGGAGGCCGAGGGCCGGGTCGCGTTCCGCTACCTGGACATGAACCCCAACGGCTCGCTCCGCGACATCGCGGGCATCACCAACGCCGCCGGCAATGTCGTCGGCCTGATGCCGCACCCCGAGCACGCCGTGGAGCCGCTGATCGGTACGGGCCGTACCGACGGCCTCGGATTCTTCACCTCGATCCTGAAGAAGCTGGTCAACGCCTCATGATGACCGAGCGAAGCGAGGGCACCATCAAACACAGCCTCGACACTGTCAAGCACGCCGCCGAGACGCCCGACGTCGAGCAGCCCTGGAAGGAGCTCGGCCTCAAGGAGGACGAGTACGCGCGCATCCGGGAGATCCTCGGCCGCCGCCCGACCGGCGCCGAGCTCGCGATGTACTCGGTCATGTGGTCCGAGCACTGCTCGTACAAGAGCAGCAAGGTCCATCTGAAGCAGTTCGGCGAGAAGGTCCCCGAGAACGACGCCATGCTCGTCGGGATCGGCGAGAACGCGGGCGTCGTCGACGTCGGCCAGGGGTACGCGGTCACCTTCAAGGTCGAGTCGCACAACCACCCCAGCTACATCGAGCCCTACCAGGGCGCGGCCACCGGCGTCGGCGGCATCGTCCGCGACATCCTCGCCATGGGCGCCCGCCCGGTCGCGGTCGTGGACCCGCTGCGCTTCGGCGCGGCCGACCACCCCGACACCAAGCGCGTACTGCCCGGCGTCGTCGCGGGCATCGGCGGCTACGGCAACTGCCTGGGCCTGCCGAACATCGGCGGCGAGGTCGTCTTCGACGCGTGCTACCAGGGCAACCCGCTGGTCAACGCCGGCTGCATCGGCGTGATGAAGCACGAGGACATCCACCTCGCGAAGGCGTCGGGCCCGGGCAACAAGGTCATCCTGTACGGCGCCCGCACGGGCGGCGACGGCATCGGCGGCGTCTCGGTCCTGGCGAGCGAGACGTTCGAGTCGACCGGCCCGGCCAAGCGCCCGGCCGTCCAGGTCGGCGACCCGTTCCAGGAGAAGCTCCTCATCGAGTGCACCCTTGAGATCTTCAAGGAGAAGCTCGTCGCGGGCATCCAGGACCTGGGTGGCGCGGGCCTCTCCTGCGCGACCTCCGAGCTGGCGAGCGCCGGTTCGGGCGGTATGCGCGTCGAGCTGGACACCGTGCACCTGCGTGACTCCTCCCTCTCGCCCGAGGAAATCCTCATGAGCGAGTCGCAGGAACGCATGTGCGCGGTCGTCGAGCCGCAGCACGTCGACCGCTTCATGGAGATCTGCGAGAAGTGGGACGTCATCGCCACCGTCATCGGTGAGGTGACCGAGGGCTCCCAGCTGGAGATCTTCTGGCACGGCGAGAGAATCGTGGACGTACCGCCGCGCACCGTCGCCCACGAGGGCCCGGTCTACCACCGGCCGTTCGCGCGCCCCTCCTGGCAGGACGCGCTCCAGGCCGACGACGCGGGCAAGCTGCCGCGTCCGCAGACCGGCGCGGAGCTGAAGGACCAGGTCCTCAAGCTGGTCGCCTCCCCGAACCAGGCCTCCAAGGCGTGGATCACCGACCAGTACGACCGCTTCGTACAGGGCAACACGGTGCTCGCGATGCCCGAGGACGCGGGCATGGTCCGGATCGACGAGGAGTCGAACCTGGGCGTGGCCATGGCGACCGACGGCAACGGCCGGTACGCCAAGCTCGACCCGTACACCGGCGCCCAGCTCGCGCTCGCCGAGGCCTACCGCAACGTGGCGGCCTCCGGCGCGAAGCCGCTCGCCATCTCGGACTGCCTCAACTTCGGCTCCCCCGAGGACCCGGACGTGATGTGGCAGTTCGCCGAGGCCACCCGTGGTCTCGCGGACGGCTGCCTCCAGCTCGGCACCCCGGTGACCGGCGGCAACGTCTCGCTCTACAACCAGACCGGCGAGACGGCGATCCACCCGACCCCCGTGGTCGCGGTGCTCGGCGTGATCGACGACGTGAACCGGCGCACCCCGATCGCGTTCGCCGAGGAAGGGCAGCTGCTCTACCTCCTCGGTGACACGCGCGAGGAGTTCGGCGGCTCGGCCTGGTCCCAGGTCGTCCACGACCACCTGGGCGGGCTGCCGCCCCGGGTCGACCTGGACCGCGAGAAGCTGCTCGGCGAGATCCTGATCTCGGGCTCGCGCGACGGCATGATCGACGCCGCGCACGATCTGTCGGACGGCGGTCTGATCCAGGCCGTGGCCGAGTCCTGCCTGAAGGGCGGGAAGGGAGCGCGGCTCGTCGTGCCCGACGGCCTCGACGCCTTCACCTTCCTGTTCTCCGAGTCGGCCGGCCGCGCCATCGTGTCCGTGCCCCGCTCCGAGGAGCTGCGCTTCACCGACATGTGCGGGGCGCGCGGCCTTCCGGCGACCCGGGTCGGTGTCGTGGACGGCGAATCCATCGACGTCCAGGGCGAGTTCACCCTCGAACTGACCGAACTGCGCACGGCCCACGAGGCGACCATCCCCGCCCTGCTGGCCTAGTACGCGCCAACTCCTCGGCCCCGTACCTCAGTTGATGAGGTACGGGGCCGAAGTGCGTTCAGGCGTCGACGAGCTGCCTGGTCTCTGCCGGGGTGGCGGGGACGGGCCGGGTCTCGGCGGGGAGGCGGGCGGCCAGGACCGCGGCGACCGCCATGACGCCGGCCGCCACCAGGAAGACCACGTCCATGGCGGAGACGAAGCCGTGCACCGCGGTGTCGCGGGCGGCGCCGGTCAGGTGGGCGATGGTGCTGGTCGAGCCGCCCGGCACCTTCGCCTCGTACACCCGGCTGAGCAGCGTGCCGAAGACGGCGGCGCCGAGCGCGTTCCCCAGCGTCTGGAAGAACCGGATGCTGGTGGTCGCGATGCCCAGCTGGTGGGCGGGGGCGGCGTTCTGGACGTAGGGGATGAGCTGGCCTATGAGCAGGCCGAATCCGCAGCCCATGAGGAGGAGCGCGCCCCGGACCTGCCACAGCGAGGTAGCGGTGTCGAGGGTGGCGAGCACGGCGAGGGCGAGGGCGGAGGCGACGGTGCCGGTCAGCACGAAGGTCTTCATGCGCCAGCCGCGGTCGGTGAGCCTGCCCGCCGAGAGGCCGACGGCGGTCATGCCGAGCGCCATGGGGATGAGGTAGAGGCCGGAGGCCGCGGGGGCGAGGCCGCGCACCGCCTGGAGGTAGATCATCACGTAGACCAGCGCGCCCATCATCGCGGCGCCGAGCAGCCCCTGGATGGCGAAGCCGTACCGCAGCTGGGGCACCTTGAACATCGAAAGCGGCAGCACCGGCTCGGCGGCGGTCGTCTGGCGGTGCAGGAACAGCGCGAGGGTCAGGACGCAGGCCACGAGCAGGCCGATGATCTCGGGCGAGCCCCAGGCGTACTGCTTGCCGCCCCAGCTGGTCGCCAGGAGCAGGCTGCTGGTGAACGCGGCGGCCAGCGTCGCGCCGAGGTAGTCGATGCGGTGGCGGACCGGGGAGACCGGCAGCTTCAGTACGAGGACGGCGCCGATCAGCGCGGCGATGCCGAGCGGCAGGTTGATGTAGAAGATCCAGCGCCAGTTGGCGTGGTCCGCGAGGGTGCCGCCGATCCAGGGGCCGATCGCCATGCCGGTGCCCGCGACGATCCCGCCGACACCGCTCCCCCTGTTGCCGCCCTTGCCGCCCTTGCCGTCCGCGGTCCCGAGCTGGGCGAGTACGACCATGGTGACGCTCATGAGCCCGCCGCCGCCCAGGCCCTGGAGGGCGCGCGCCGCGATCAGTTCCGCCATCGACTGGGCGGCGCCGCACAGTGCCGAGCCGAGCAGGAAGGTGGCGACGGCGCCGACGAACATCTTCTTCGCGCCGAGGCTGTCGCAGAGCTTTCCGTACAGGGGCAGCGCCGCGGCCGAGGCGAGCGCGAAGGCGCTGATCAGCCAGGGGATCTTGTCGACTCCGTGCGCCGGGTCGAGATCGCGGGCTATCGGCACGGTGGCCGCCGACACGATGTTCATGTCGAGCACGGCCAGCAGGATCGTGGCGATGCAGACGGCCATCGCGATGAGGGTCTGGGTCTTGGTCATGAGAGGCCGAGTGGCGTTCGTGGCCTGGGCGTCGGCGCTCTTCATGGTCCTGGTGCTCGTCATGGTCTTGGTCATGGGCACCACCATGGACCAGAAAATGTACCGAGTCAATCTTTCATCCTGGATTAAATTTCATCCTGGTACAGTGATGTGCATGACTGCTGGTGAGGGGCTGCGCGAGCGCAAGAAGCGGGAGACCGCGATGCGGATCTGGCGCACCGCGCTCGACCTGTTCACCGAGCGCGGCTTCGACCATGTCTCGGTGGCGGAGATCGCCGCCGCGGCCGATGTCTCGAAGATGACCGTCTTCAACTACTTCGGCACGAAGGAAGACCTGGTCACCGCGCCGATGATGAACCATGTCGGCGATGTCGTACGGGCCGTGCGCGAGCGCGAGTCCGGCGAGTCGGCGGTGGCCGCGGTGCGCCGGCAGTTCCTGGAGATGATCGAGCTGCGCGACCCGTCGGTCGGCCTCAACGACGACCCGCGCTCCCTCCAGGCCCGCCAACTCATCCAGAACACACCGGTGTTGCTCCAACGCGCCTCCCTCGCCTTCCGCGAGGCGGAGCGGGAGCTGGCCGAGCTGCTCGTCGGGGAGGGGGGCGACCCGATGCTCGCCGCGGTCGCGGCCGCCCAGCTGACCGGCGCCCGCAACGCGCTGATCAACGAGCACCACCGCCGCATCCTCGGCGGGGAGTCCGCGCGATGGGTCGCCACCGATGCCGCGGAGCGCGCCGAGCGGGCGTTCGCGCAGGTCGAAAATGGTCTGGGGAGCTATCCCGGCCCGGCGTAGGCTCGGTTTCATGCCCCCGGCCAAGAAGCGCGCCCGCAAGTACGACCCGGCGAAGATCCGGGCCGCCGTCCTCGCCCAGTTCGGCCACGTACGCCAGGCCGTCGCCACTCTCACGCCCGAGCAGCTCGCCCGGCCCACCCGGCTCGGCGACTGGACGGTGCGCGAGCTCGCCGTGCACCACGCGATGGCGCTCGGCATGCTGGACCGCTACCTGGCCGAGGGGGAGCCGATCAAGCAGGAACTCACGCTGCTCGACTGGCCGTTCGCCACGGCTGCGGTGGGCGACCAAGTGGCCGACCAGACACGGGAGTTGGCGACGTCGACCGCCGACCTCGACGCGCTCTTCGAGCGGCGGGCGGCCCGCACCGAGGAGCTCTTCGCGGCCACCGCGGACACCCGGCTCATGCCGACCCGGTTCGGCGCGATGACCTTCGCCGACGTCCTGGTGACCCGGACCGTCGAACTCGTCGTCCACACCGACGACTTGAACGACGCGCTGCCCGAACTCGGCGTCCCCTACGACCGGCAGGCGCTCGCCGCGTGCACCCGGCTGCTCGTCGACGCGCTCGCCGTGAAGGCGCCGGGCGGCTCGGTCGAGGTGCGGATCCCGCCGTACGCGGTGGTCCAGTGCGTGGCCGGCCCCAAGCACACCCGGGGCACCCCGCCGAACGTCGTCGAGACCGACCCGCTCACATGGATCCGGCTCGCGACGGGGCGTACGGGGTGGGCCGAGGCGCGGGACTCGGCGAAGGTCGCGGCGAGCGGCGAGCGGGCGGACCTGTCGGCGGTGCTGCCGGTGATGTCGTAGCCGTTCGGCGGATGCCGCCCGGCTACGGCCCGTCGCCCGGTCCTGGGGCTTCGCCCCAGACCCCGTTCGCGCCTGAAGGGCGCTCGTCCTCAATCTCCCCCCTGGCCCTTTAGGCCTTGGGGGAGAAGCCGAGAACTTGGGGGAGCGACCAGCCATGCACGGTCCGCAGTCGAAAGCGGGTTTAGGGGGCGCGGGGAACTGCGCAATCAGGGATAGCGGGCTCACGCAGCCCTCACGCAGCGCACACACCCCCACACCGGGCCCCCGGCCCGGCCCCGCGCCGGGAGCGAACTCCGTCACACTCGGCACGGCCTCACGGCGCAGCCGCAAACACCGGGAGCGGCCGGCGCGTACCCCGGCCCACCTGCGGGGACGTGGCCGGAGAGCAAAAGGGGACCTCCGCGAGGGGGCGAGGCGCGAAAGCTACAAAAGGGGGCAGGGTGTCCGCCTGTCCGTATCCCCAATTCGGACCAGTGGTCGATCTCGCCTACACTCGGTGGCGTGCCACGTGGTGACGGACGACTCAACCACGACCTGCTCCCCGGTGAGAAGGGCCCCCAGGACGCTTGCGGCGTCTTCGGTGTCTGGGCTCCGGGTGAAGAGGTCGCGAAGCTCACTTACTTCGGGCTCTACGCCCTCCAACATCGGGGCCAGGAATCCGCGGGCATCGCGGTCAGCAACGGCTCCCAGATCCTCGTCTTCAAGGACATGGGACTTGTCTCCCAGGTCTTCGACGAGACCTCGCTCGGTTCCCTCCAAGGTCATATCGCGGTCGGTCACGCCCGCTACTCGACCACGGGTGCCTCCGTGTGGGAGAACGCTCAGCCGACCTTCAGGGCGACCGCCCACGGCTCGATCGCGCTCGGCCACAACGGCAACCTGGTGAACACCGCGCAGCTCGCCGAGATGGTCGCCGAGCTGCCCAAGGAGAACGGCCGGGCCACCCAGCTCGCCGCCACCAACGACACCGACCTGGTCACCGCGCTGCTCGCGGGCCAGACGGACGACGACGGCAAGCCGCTGACCGTCGAGGAAGCGGCCGCCAAGGTCCTTCCGCAGGTCAAGGGCGCCTTCTCGCTGGTCTTCATGGACGAGCAGACGCTGTACTGCGCCCGTGACCCGCAGGGCATCCGCCCGCTGGTGCTCGGCCGCCTGGAGCGCGGCTGGGTCGTCGCATCGGAGAGTGCCGCGCTCGACATCTGCGGCGCCAGCTTCGTCCGCGAGATCGAGCCGGGCGAGCTCGTCGCCATCGACGAGAACGGCCTGCGCACCTCCCGATTCGCAGAAGCGAAGCCCAAGGGCTGTGTCTTCGAGTACGTCTACCTGGCGCGCCCGGACACCGACATCGCCGGCCGGAACGTCTACCTCTCGCGAGTGGAGATGGGCCGGAAACTCGCCGAGGAAGCCCCGGTCGAGGCCGACCTGGTGATAGCGACTCCGGAGTCCGGCACCCCCGCCGCGATCGGCTACGCCGAGGCCAGCGGCATCCCGTACGGCTCGGGCCTGGTGAAGAACGCCTATGTCGGCCGTACGTTCATCCAGCCCTCGCAGACCATCCGCCAGCTCGGTATCCGGCTCAAGCTGAACCCGCTGAAGGAAGTCATCCGGGGTAAGCGCCTGGTGGTCGTCGACGACTCGATCGTCCGCGGCAACACCCAGCGCGCGCTCGTGAAGATGCTCCGCGAGGCGGGCGCCGCCGAGGTCCACATCCGGATCTCGTCCCCGCCGGTGAAGTGGCCCTGCTTCTTCGGCATCGACTTCGCGACCCGCGCGGAGCTGATCGCCAACGGCATGACCATCGAGGAGATCGGCACGTCCCTGGGCGCCGACTCGCTCTCGTACATCTCGACCGACGCGATGATCGAAGCGACGACGATCCCCAAGGACAACCTCTGCCGCGCCTGCTTCGACGGCGTGTACCCGATGGAGCTCCCCGACCCCGAGCTGCTCGGCAAGCAGCTCCTGGAGTCCGAGCTGGCTTCCGGCCCCGCCGCGACCGCGGCCGCCGACGCCCTGCGCCGCCCGTAAGACCCCTGCAGTACGACACGAAAGTTCTCCAGAGCCATGCCCATGCCATCTGAGACCACTGGTGCCAGCTACGCAGCCGCGGGCGTCGACATCGAGGCGGGCGACCGCGCCGTCGAGTTGATGAAGGAGTGGGTGAAGAAGACGAAGCGCCCCGAGGTCCTGGGCGGCCTCGGCGGATTCGCCGGCCTCTTCGACGCCTCGGCCCTCAAGCGCTACGAGCGCCCGCTGCTCGCCTCCGCCACCGACGGCGTCGGCACGAAGGTCGACCTCGCCCGCAAGATGGGCGTGTACGACACCATCGGCCACGACCTCGTCGGCATGGTCGTCGACGACCTGGTCGTGTGCGGTGCCGAGCCGCTGTTCATGACCGACTACATCTGCGTCGGCAAGGTCCACCCCGAGCGGGTCGCGGCCATCGTGAAGGGCATCGCCGAAGGCTGTGTCCTGGCGGGCTGCGCGCTGGTCGGCGGCGAGACCGCCGAGCACCCGGGCCTGCTCGGCCCCGACGACTTCGACGTCGCGGGCGCCGGCACCGGTGTCGTCGAGTACGACCAGCTCCTGGGCGCCGACCGCATCCGCGAGGGCGACGCGGTCATCGCCATGGCCTCGTCCGGTCTTCACTCGAACGGGTACTCACTCGTCCGGCACGTGGTGTTCGACCGGGCCAAGATGACCTTGGACCAGCACGTCGAGGAGTTCGGCCGCACGCTCGGCGAGGAGCTCCTGGAGCCCACCAAGATCTACTCCCTCGACTGCCTGGCGCTGACCCGCACGGCCGAGGTGCACGGTTTCAGCCACATCACCGGCGGCGGTCTTGCCAACAATCTGGCCCGGGTCATCCCCGACCACCTGCACGCCACGGTCGACCGCTCGACCTGGACGCCGGGCGCGGTCTTCGACCTCGTCGGCACGGCGGGCAACGTCGAGCGGCTCGAACTGGAGAAGACGCTCAACATGGGCGTCGGCATGATGGCGATCGTCCCCGAGGCCTCGGTCGACGTCGCGCTCCAGACCCTCGCGGACCGGGGCGTGGATGCCTGGGTCGCCGGCGAGATCATCGAGCGGGGCGAGCACCGCGACGGTGCCGAGCTCGTCGGTGACTACAGCGCGTAAGCCGCTACAGGCAGCACGAAACCCGGTCTGGGGCGAAGGCCCCGGACCGGGTCGGTGTGCTCAGAGCAGCGAAGAGATGCGTTGCTGCGAAAGCGGGATCAGCGAAGTCAAGCGCCGCGGCGCTGCGACGACGGACCGGACTCTTCGTCCTCGTCCTCGTCGTCATTCCCGTACAGATCCGCATAGCGGGCGTACGGGTCGTCCTCGTCGTCCTCCAGTGGCTCCGCGTTCGGCGGTTGGCTCACTGTCGGGTTCGGAGTAGATGCGCCCAGCTCGTTGGCCAGACGCGACAGGTCAGTCCCGCCGCTGCTGTACTTCAGCTGGCGGGCGACCTTCGTCTGCTTGGCCTTTGCCCGGCCGCGCCCCATGGCTCGACCCCCTCGGTGACGGGGCTCGACGGCCCCAGAGTCTTGACACGCGTTCATGATCCGGAACGGACTCTCCGTGGAGAGACCGCGTCCGTAGGGCTTCAACGGTACCTGCTTCCGCGGCCATACGGTACGCCGCCCGCATGACGCGCCACTTGGCAGAACCAACAAAGAGCCCCGTCCTCGCTGGTCAACCGCGATTTTAACCTCTTCTTGGCGCCCGACCCGCCGACCGGCGTGAGTCATGTCTCTCAGCCCGGTCGGCGGGCGCCCGGGAGGCTCAGTGTTGACGTGCCTCCGCCATGCGCTGTTCGGCGATCCGGTCGGCCGCGGCGGCCGGCGGAATGCCGTCTTCCTTCGCACGAGCGAATATGGCCAGCGTGGTGTCGAAGATCTTCGAGGCCTTCGCCTTGCAGCGGTCGAAGTCGAAGCCGTGGAGCTCGTCGGCCACCTGGATCACGCCACCCGCGTTCACGACGTAGTCGGGTGCGTACAGGATCGCGCGGTCCGCGAGGTCCTTCTCCACACCCGGGTGCGCGAGCTGGTTGTTGGCCGCGCCGCACACCACCTTCGCGGTGAGCGCAGGCACGCTCTCGTCGTTCAGGGCGCCGCCCAGCGCGCACGGGGCGTAGATGTCGAGCCCCTCGGTGCGGATCAGCGCCTCGGTGTCGGCGGCGACGGCGACCTCGGGGTGCAGGTCGGTGATGGTGCGTACCGACTCCTCGCGCACGTCCGTGATCACGACCTCGGCGCCGTCCGCGAGCAGGTGCCCGACGAGGTGGCGGCCGACCTTGCCGACGCCCGCGATGCCGACCTTGCGGCCGCGCAGCGTCGGGTCGCCCCACAGGTGCTGGGCCGAGGCCCGCATGCCCTGGAACACGCCGAACGCGGTCAGCACGGACGAGTCGCCCGCGCCGCCGTTCTCGGGGGAGCGGCCGGTCGTCCACTGGCAGGTGCGCGCCACGACGTCCATGTCGGCGACGTAGGTGCCGACGTCGCAGGCCGTCACGTAGCGCCCGCCGAGCGAGGCCACGAACCGGCCGTAGGCGAGCAGGAGTTCTTCGGTCTTGATCGTCTCGGGATCACCGATGATCACGGCCTTGCCGCCGCCGTGGTCCAGCCCGGCCATGGCGTTCTTGTACGACATTCCGCGCGACAGGTTGAGGGCGTCGGCGACGGCCTCCGCCTCGGTCGCGTACGGGTAGAAGCGCGTACCGCCCAGGGCCGGGCCCAGGGCGGTGGAGTGGATGGCGATGACGGCCCTGAGCCCGGTGGCTCGGTCCTGGCACAGCACGACCTGCTCGTGTCCGCCCTGGTCGGAGCGGAAGAGGGTGTGCAGTACGTCATCGGCTCCGGTCACATCGGTCACGGTGGTGACTCCCAAGTACGAAGCGGCGGTTGACGGCCCGCCTGCGGGTGGGGCGGGCCTGGTTCGGGAGCAGGTTAAGTCCTACGCGTCCGTAGATCAGGCGCAGTGCTCAGGATCACCCCCGTCAGGAGCACAGGGGCGCGTGCCCGTGGGACGATGCGGGACATGGCGGTGGTGTCCTCGGTGATCGTTCCGTATGCGTCCTACCTGCGGGTGTACGAGCCCCTTGCCGCCTTCCCTGAACCCGAGCGCGGCCACTGGCAGCGCTACGCCGAGCGCGGGCGCACCCCGGGAGCCCAGGACGAACTCCGGCGCGCACTGGCCGACTTGGTGCCCACCCCGCCCGTCCCGGTGCCGGTGCACGAGAGCGGGGACGCGTTCGTGGCCGAGCTCGACGGGGTGGTGTGCGTGTGCCCCTGGCGGACCCGGCTGCGCGGCTGGCAGGCCCTGGAAGGTCTCGCGGGCCAGTTCCCCGAGCCGGTCCTGGACGCGCTGCTGCCTCCGGTGGTGCGCAGGCAGGCCGAGGCGGACTACGAGCACTGGCGGGAGCGGAATCCGGATGCCCGCCCGTGGATCCTGACGAGCGTTTGGCACATCCCTGTGAGCTGGTTCACAGTCTTTTCGGACGAAGAGCGCGAGTATGCACCGGGTGAGGGTGCGACCGCGCCCGTGCTGCGCTACCGCACTCCGATGGTCCAGGCCCGCCGTCGCCTCGCGAGGGCGCTGCGGACGCTGCGGGACCACATCGACGAGGGGCCGCTGACCGAGGGCCTGGTGGACGTCGGGCGCTGGCTGGAGGAATTCCATCCGCGTTCGATGGTCGAGCTGGACTACGGCGGCCTCGTGCACGCGCTCTCGCAGGACAGCCTGGAGGCGGACCGCTCGGCGGCCGACGTGGCCGAGGGGATCGCTGCGCTGCGGGCCGGCGACGACGCCGGCGCGGAGGAGGCGTACGGCCGCTTCACGGAGCGCTGGCGGGCCGTCAAGGAGCGCCGGATGGCCAACTGAGGTCTGCCGGCCGGTTCTGAGGGGGCGTCGGGGGGCCGGTGGAGGGTCTTCATGAGGCCATCCGTGGGATCTTCGTGTGGCCTTCGGGGGTCTTCGAGAGGCTTTCGGAGGGTCTTCGCGGGTTCGCCGCAGGACGTAGGTCCTGATCCGGGCCTTTGCCCTAAGCGTGACGGACCGCACTTATCTCACCCTTGCGCCCAGACCCCACCCTCGTGCCAAAATAGGACAAGGGGTCCGGGGAGGATCCCTTCCGCCCAACTAAGGGCGGATTGCTCGGTATTGCTTGCTATGGGGGGTCTGACGACTCCTGATCGCTCTGTGACTGATCGTCACTGTGGCGTGACTGTCCGCTATGGCATGGTCCATCGGCTTCCGTCGCTGATGAACACCTGGGAGGGCAATTCCATCGGTTTGGCCGACGTGGCTGGACGGATGGTGTAGTTGTAGTGCCGAGGACAAGCCGTTCGTCCTATAACCGACTCGGCTCGCGTCCGCCATTTCGGGCAACGCGGGTCAAGGTGCAGAATTTAGAGGAAAGAACCGAGAAGGTTCGGTTCTCCCGAGGAGGCCGCTCATGACCGCTCGCACCCCTGATGCCGAGCCGCTGCTGACCCCGGCTGAGGTTGCCACGATGTTCCGCGTGGACCCGAAGACGGTGACCCGCTGGGCCAAGGCCGGCAAGCTCACGTCCATCCGCACGCTGGGTGGGCATCGCCGGTACCGCGAGGCAGAGGTCCGCGCACTGCTGGCGGGTATTCCGCAGCAGCGCAGCGAGGCCTGAACAACACCCCAATAATCCGGGCCACCCGGGGCCCCCACCCCGACCAGGCCCGCCTATAGCTCCACATGACGCCCAGCCCGCCCCAACGGGCTGCGTCATTGATCGCGCTGGACTCCGCCGGGTCCAGCGCGATCTTTTTATGTCCGGCCTTGTCCGGCACTTCCGGCAGCTCCCCGGAGCCTCGCGCGACCGCTCCGCAGGGGGGCCTTCCGTCGGCTCCGTGGCACCACCGTCCAGGGTGGTGCAATTGCACATATTAAATCGGGGCGTTGTATGGGGTGCGTAAGTTCAGTCGTTCCGGAAACTCATTCCGTGACTCCCGTCACACCGTCAAGAGCCCTCCAGTCAGAGCCTCCCACCCCGGGGGCGGCCGCCGGCCCGCCATAGGTCACCGGTTGAGGGGACTTTCGTCCTCGGGGCGCGAGGGCTCGGCGACCTCCATGGCGAGCCTCAGGAGCCGATGGCAGACCGCGCAGTGACGCGTGAGGTGGCGGTAGCCCAGAGCGGCCGACAGATGGGCACGCAGCAGCGCCCGTGTCTCGTGCCTCGACGGCGCGGCCATGCACCACCTCCTCGGGGAGCCCCCGTGCCCCTCCCTTGCAGGGGTACCGGCGGCAGGTGACCCCGTCAAGACGGCGAGAAGGCCCGGATCCTGGGGGAGCCGGGCCTTCTCGGGTCGCTGCGGGTGCCGCACCGGGAAACACCGGAGCCCGCATCCGGTGAGGGATGCGGGCTCCGATTTACTGCGGTCCTGACGGGATTTGAACCCGCGGCCTCCACCTTGACAGGGTGGCGAGCACTCCAAACTGCTCCACAGGACCTTGTTTCGCAGCCCGTTGGTGCTTGGCTGCGAATGAGACTGTACAGCAGGTCAGCGGGTCAGGTCGAACTCACTCACAGCGATAGCCGCGATACGGCGCAGCCGCGTCGATCGCCTTCACGATGCGCTTGTCGGAGACCGGGAACGCCGTGCCGAGCGCGTGCGCGAAGTAGCTCACCCGGAGCTCCTCGATCATCCAGCGGATGTCCAGGACCTGCTGCGGAACGGGCCGACCCTGCGGCAGCTGTTCGAGCAGCCACGCGTACTCGTCCTGCATCTCGTGGACCTTCTCCATGCGCGTGGTGTCGCGCTGGACGGCCGTCGGCATCTGCTGGAGCCTGCGGTCCACCGCGACCAGGTAGCGCATCAGGTCGGGCAGCCGCTTGAGGCCGGTCTTCGTGACGAAGCCGGGCGGCACGAGGGCCGCCAGCTGGTTCCGTACGTCCGTGACGTTGTTGACCAGGGTCAGGCTGTTCGTGGCCTTCAGGCGGCGCTCACAGGCCTGCCAGGCGGCCAGGATCTGCTGGACCTGGCCGACCGTGCGCACCGTCGCGTCCACCAGGTCCGCCCGGACCTTGTCGTACAGCTTGCGGAACGACTCCTCGTCCCACGCCGGGCCGCCGTGGTCCGCGATCAGCTTGTCCGCGGCGGCCATGGCGCAGTCGTCGAACAGCGCCTGGATCGAGCCGTGCGGATTGCGCGACAGGGCGAGCTTCTGCTGGTTGGTCAGCTTGTCCGAGGCGAACTTGGCCGGGTTCACCGGGATGTTCAGCAGGATCAGCTTCCGGGTGCCGCGCCACATCGCCTGCTGCTGCTCGGCCTCGGTGTCGTAGAGCCGTACGGAGACGGTCTCGCCCGCGTCCACGAGCGCCGGGAACGCCTTCACCGGCTGGCCGGCCCTGCGGGTCTCGAAGACCTTCGTCAGGGTGCCGATCGTCCAGTCCGTGAGGCCCGAGCGCTCGATGGACTCGCCCGAGGGGCCCGCGGTCGCCGCGGCGGCCTTGGAGAGAGCCTGACGGGCCTTCGGGCGCAGCCGCAGCTTGAGCGCCTCCAGGTCCTTGTCCTCGGCGAGATTGCGGCGCCGCTCGTCGACGATCCGGAACGTGATCTTGAGGTGGTCCGGCACGCGCGTCAGGTCGAAGTCGTCGGCCGTGACCGGGACGCCCACCATCCGCTGGAGCTCCCTGGCGAGGGTGACCGGCAGCGGCTCCTGCAAGGGGACGACGCGCTCCAGGAACTTCGAGGCGTAGTTCGGCGCCGGTACGTAATGGCGGCGGATCGGCTTCGGCAGGGAGCGGATCAGCTCCGTGACGACCTCTTCGCGCAGGCCCGGGATCTGCCAGTCGAAGCCCTCGTCGGTGACCTGGTTCAGGACCTGGAGCGGCACGTGCACGGTCACGCCGTCCGCGTCCGCGCCCGGCTCGAACTGGTAGGTCACCCGGAACTTCAGCGGGCCCTGGCGCCACGAGTCCGGATAGTCGTCCTTGGTGACGGCCCCGGCCTTCTCGTTGATGAGCATCTCGCGCTCGAAATCGAGGAGTTCGGGCTCGTCGCGCCGCTTGTGCTTCCACCAGGAGTCGAAGTGCGCGCCGGACACGACGTGTTCGGGCACCCGCTGGTCGTAGAAGTCGTACAGCGTCTCGTCGTCCACGAGGATGTCGCGGCGACGGGCGCGGTGCTCCAACTCCTCGACCTCGGTGAGGAGTTTGCGGTTGTCCGAGAAGAACTTGTGGTGTGTGCGCCAGTCGCCCTCGACCAGCGCGTTGCGGATGAACAGCTCCCGCGAGGCCTCGGGGTCGACGCGGCCGTAGTTGACCTTGCGGTTGGCCACGATCGGCACGCCGTACAGCGTCACGCGCTCGTACGCCATGACCGCGGCCTGGTCCTTCTCCCAGTGCGGCTCGCTGTAGGTGCGCTTGACCAGGTGCTGGGCGAGCGGCTCGATCCACTCGGGCTCGACCTTCGCGTTCACCCGGGCCCACAGCCGGGACGTCTCCACCAGCTCCGCCGACATCACGAGCTTGGGCTGCTTCTTGAACAGCGCCGAGCCAGGGAAGATCGCGAACTTGGCGCTGCGGGCGCCCAGATACTCGTTCTTGTCGGTGTCCTTGAGGCCGATGTGCGAGAGCAGACCGGCCAGGAGCGAGGTGTGGATGTGCTGCTCGGGCGCGTCCTCCTCGTTGAGGTGGATGCCCATGGTCTTCGCGACCGTACGCAGCTGCGAGTAGATGTCCTGCCACTCGCGGATGCGCAGGAAGTTCAGGTACTCCTGCTTGCACATCCGGCGGAAGGAGCTGGAGCCGCGCTCCTTCTGCTGCTCGCGGACGTACCGCCACAGGTTGAGGAAGGCGAGGAAGTCGCTGGTCTCGTCCTTGAAGCGGGCGTGCTGCTGGTCGGCCTGCGCCTGCTTCTCGCTCGGGCGCTCGCGCGGGTCCTGGATGGAGAGCGCGGCCGCGATGACCATGACCTCGCGTACGCAGCCGTTGCGGTCGGCCTCCAGGACCATGCGGGCAAGCCGCGGGTCCACGGGAAGCTGGCTCAGCTTGCGGCCCTGCTGGGTGAGGCGCTTCTTCGGATCCTTCTCGGAAGGGTCCAACGCGCCCAGTTCTTGCAGGAGTTGGACGCCGTCGCGGATGTTGCGGTGGTCCGGCGGGTCGATGAACGGGAACTTCTCGATGTCGCCGAGGCCGGCCGCGGTCATCTGGAGGATCACGGACGCGAGGTTCGTACGGAGGATCTCCGCGTCGGTGAACTCGGGCCGCGTGACGAAGTCGTCCTCGCTGTACAGCCGGATGCAGATGCCGTCGCTCGTACGCCCGCAGCGGCCCTTGCGCTGGTTGGCGCTGGCCTGGCTGACCGGCTCGATCGGCAGGCGCTGCACCTTGGTGCGGTGGCTGTAGCGCGAGATGCGGGCGGTGCCCGGGTCGATGACGTACTTGATGCCGGGGACGGTCAGTGAGGTCTCGGCGACGTTGGTCGCGAGCACGATCCGGCGGCCGCTGTGCTGCTGGAAGACGCGGTGCTGCTCGGCGTGCGAGAGGCGCGCGTAGAGGGGGAGCACTTCGGTGCTGCGGAGGTTCTTCTTGATCAGCGCGTCCGCCGTGTCGCGGATCTCGCGCTCGCCGGACAGGAAGACCAGGATGTCGCCGGGGCCTTCGCCCTGGAGCTCGTCCACGGCGTCGCAGATCGCGGTGATCTGGTCCCGGTCGGAGTCCTCGGAGTCCTCTTCGAGGAGCGGGCGGTAGCGGACCTCGACCGGGTACGTACGGCCGCTGACCTCGACGATCGGGGCGTCCCCGAAGTGCCGGGAGAAGCGCTCCGGGTCGATGGTCGCCGAGGTGATGACGACCTTCAGGTCGGGGCGCTTCGGCAGCAGCTGGGCCAGATAGCCGAGCAGGAAGTCGATGTTGAGGGACCGCTCGTGGGCCTCGTCGATGATGATCGTGTCGTAGCCGCGCAGCTCGCGGTCCGTCTGGATCTCGGCGAGCAGGATGCCGTCGGTCATCAGCTTCACGAACGTGGCGTCTTGGTCGACCTGGTCGGTGAACCGGACCTTCCAGCCGACCGCCTCGCCCAGCGGGACCTTGAGCTCCTCCGCGATGCGGTCCGCGACCGTGCGGGCCGCGATCCGGCGGGGCTGGGTGTGCCCGATCATGCCGCGCAGGCCGCGGCCCAGCTCCATGCAGATCTTGGGGATCTGGGTGGTCTTGCCCGAGCCGGTCTCACCCGCGACGATCACGACCTGGTGGTCGCGTATCGCCTCCAGGATCTCGTCCTTCTTCTGGCTGACCGGGAGCTGCTCGGGGTAGCTGACCTCGGGCATGCGGGCGGACCGCCGGGCGATGCGGTCGGCGGACTTCTGGGCCTCGGCGGCGATCTCGTCGAGCACGGCCTGCCGGGCCTCGGGCTTACGGATGCGGCGGGCGCCTTCGAGACGGCGGCCCAGGCGGTGGGCGTCGCGCAGCGAGGCCCCGTCGAGCAGCGTCTGGAGATCGGCGAAGGAAGTAGACATACCTGATTCAGGATCTCACCCGCCCAGGACGAGTGGCGAACGCATTTAGGCGCGCTCCGGGACCCACCCCGTACCATTTCGGGCATGCCCCGCTCCCGTGCCCCGCGCCGCCGCCTCACCGCGGTGCTGCTCATGGTGCTCGGGGTGCTCGCGGTGGCGCTGTGCGGGCTGGCCCCGACGGCTTCGGCCGCGCCCGCGGGCGTACCGGTGAAGAAGGCATCGGCGCCCGCCTTCACGGACGGCTCGGCCGCGCCGGGCTGCAAGCAGGGGGGCCGGCACCAGGACTCCGATCCGGCAGCTCCCGTCCGGGCCCGCACCGCCCACGACCAGGCCCCGGTCCTGGAGGACCGCGTCGCCCCCGCCGCGCTGTGCGGCCTGTACGCGGCCCACCGCAACCCGCCGGTCCGCGGCCCCACGCTCAGCGCGCCCACCCCCGTCGAACTCTCGGTGCTCAGGGTCTAGACGCCGGTCCTCGCCTCACGCGACCGCCGTCCCCCTTTCCTCTCTTCTCGTACGCATTTTCCGTACGCACCGGAGTTCCGCATGCCCAAGAACACGAAGCCCGCCAAGTCCACGAAGGCCGGCAAGAGCGCCGCGAAGCCCGCCGCCAAGACCGGCCGGACGCCCTCGAAGCCCGCCGCCAAGTCCCGGAAGCCGATCCTGATCGGCATCGCCGCGGTGGCCGCCGCCGCGGTCCTCGGGATCGCCTCCTACCAGGCGACCTCCCCGGACACGAAGCCCACCGTCAACGACTCCGCGTCCACCGCCGACCCGGCCGCCGGCGCCCACCCCGAGCTGGAGAAGCTGGCCCGCCGCGACGCCAAGGACCCGCTCGCCCAGGGCCGCGCGGACGCGCCCGTCGTCATGATCGAGTACGCCGACTTCAAGTGCTCGTACTGCGGCAAGTTCGCCCGCGACACCGAGCAGCAGCTCGTGAAGAAGTACGTCGACAACGGCACCCTGCGCATCGAGTGGCGCAACTTCCCGATCTTCGGCGCCGAGTCGGAGGCCGCCGCGCGCGGGGCCTGGGCGGCCGGGCAGCAGGGGAAGTTCTGGCAGTTCCACGCGGCGGCGTACGCGCAGGGCTCCAAGGAGAAGGGGTTCGGCGCGGACCGCCTGAAGGAGCTCGCCAAGGAGGCCGGCGTGCCGGACGCGGCGCGCTTCGCGACGGACCTCGACAGCGACGCGGCGAAGGCGGCCGTGAAGAAGGACCAGGACGAGGCGTACGGCCTCGGCGCCAGCTCCACCCCCTCCTTCCTCATCAACGGCACCCCCATCGCGGGAGCCCAGCCGATGGACGCGTTCGCGCAGGCCATCGAGGCGGCGGCGAAGGCGAAGAAGTGACCCCGAACATCGGTTACCTCGCCGCGTTTTTGGGCGGCCTGCTCGCGCTGCTGAGCCCGTGCAGCGCGCTGCTCCTGCCCGCGTTCTTCGCGTACTCGATCTCCAGCCGCACCAAGCTGCTCGCCCGCACCGGCATCTTCTACGCGGGCCTGGCCACCACCCTCGTCCCGCTGGGCGCGGCGGGCTCGTACGCGGGCCGGATCTTCTACGGCCACCGGGATCAGCTGGTGCTGGCAGGCGGCTGGCTGATCATCGCGCTCGGCGTCGCGCAGATCGTCGGCATGGGCTTCGCGAGCCGCCGCATGACGGAGCTGTCCGGCAAGATCCGCCCTACGACCGCGCTGTCCGTGTACGCGCTGGGCGCGGTCTACGGCCTCGCCGGGTTCTGCGCGGGCCCGATCCTGGGCAGCGTCCTGACGGTGGCGGCGGTGAGCGGCAGCCCGGTCTACGGCGGCCTGCTCCTCGCGGTGTACGCCCTGGGCATGGCGGTGCCGCTCTTCCTCCTGGCCCTGCTCTGGGAACGTTTCGAACTGGGCGGCCGCAGGTGGCTGCGCGGCAGGGTGCTGAAGGTGGGCCGCTTCGAACTCCACACCACGTCCTTGTTGTCCGGCCTGTTCTTCATCGCCCTGGGCGCCCTGTTCCTGGCGTACGACGGGGCGACGGCGCTGCCCGGACTGCTGGATGTGGACGACTCGTACGCGGTGGAGGAGTGGACGAAGGGCATCGCGGACGCGGTCCCGGACTGGGCCCTCCTGACAGCCCTGGCCGCACTGGCGGCGATCGTCCTGGGCGTACGGGGCTGGCGGGCACGAACCCGGGAGCCGGAGGAGTCCTGAGTTGAGGGGAGGGGCCCGCTGGGGGGGGGCGGGCCCATCCCGGACACTGGGCGGGCCCACCCCGGGTACGACGAAAGCCCCGTTCGGTGAACGGGGCTTTCGGGTGGTGGCTGGGGCCGGGGTCGAACCGGCGACCTATCGCTTTTCAGGCGATCGCTCGTACCAACTGAGCTACCCAGCCACGTAGTCCACCGAAGTGAACTACAGCGGTCCTGACGGGATTTGAACCCGCGGCCTCCACCTTGACAGGGTGGCGAGCACTCCAAACTGCTCCACAGGACCAAGCTTGCGCGAGAACAAGTCTCGCACAGGATTGTGCGTGCCCCCAACGGGATTCGAACCCGTGCTACCGCCTTGAAAGGGCGGCGTCCTGGGCCACTAGACGATGAGGGCTAATTGGCCCGCCTGGGCGCTTCGCAGCGCGTCGGGGACGTGAGAAGCATACGGGTTGCGGGGGGGTATCGCCAAAACGGTTTCCCGGGAGGTCACCGGGGCGTCGGCAGATGGCGCCCGACCTCGGCCGTGGTCAGGCCCAGGCCGCCCAGGGTCACCTCGTCCCAGGCCTGGAGGTGGTGGGTGTTGCTGTCGAGGTAGAGGACCGAGGCGCGGACCTGCTCGGGTTCCTTGTTCTGCAGGGCGCGCAGGCCGCCCCCGCCCGTGGAGCCCTCCACCTTCAGGCGGGTGCCGAGCTTCATGACCTCCGTCTCCCGGCGGTGGAGGTGCCCGGCGAGGACCAGCGGGACCGTGCCGTCGGTCTCGCGCGCGGCGGCCGGCTCGTGGGTGACCGCGATGTCGGCCGGGGTTCCGGCGCGGGCCCGGGCGCGCAGGGCGGCGGCGAGCCGGCCCCCGGCCGTGCGTTCGGCGCCGTCGGGGTCGGTGTCCGCGGCCGAGCGGTCCGGGGTGAACTCGGGGTCGCCCATCCCCGCGATGCGTACGCCCGCGATCGTGACGGTCTGCCCGTCGTCCAGGACGTGCGCGTTCTTGAGCCCGGCGACGTAGCGCTGGGTCGCCGCCGAGTCGTGGTTGCCGCGCACCCAGACGTATGGGGCGCCGAGGTCGGGGATCGCGTCCAGGAAGCGGTTCTCGGCGGTGCTGCCGTGGTCCATGGTGTCGCCGGAGTCGATGATCACGTCGATCCGGTACTGGGTGACGAGCGAGGCGATGATGTGCCACGCGGCCGGGTTGAGGTGGATGTCGGAGACGTGCAGGACGCGCAGGGTGGCCGGGTCCGGCTGGTAGGCGGGGAGGGTGGAGGCGGCGTCGTACAGCTTGGTGACGTTGGTGACGAGCTTCGCCAGCTCCTGCTGGTAGACGCCGAATTCGGTCACGATCGAGCGCGCGTTGCCGACGACCTGCGGGGCCGAGGTGAGCAGCCCCGAGTATTTCGGCTCCATCACCGACTCCGGGTTCCAGGTGGCGTACGCGGAGAGGCCGCAGGCGGCGAGCAGGGCGAGGGAGAGGCCGCCGGCGGCCAGGGCGCGGCGGGGGCGGCGGTAGACGGCGAGGCCGAGCGCCATCGCGCCGGAGACGACCGCGACGCAGGAGCGCAGTGCCACGTCCCGGGTGCCGTGGCCGACGTCCCGGGCGATCTCCTGCTGGAGGCCCGAGATCCGCTCGGGGTGGCTGACCAGGGCCTGGGAGCGTTCGGGGTCGAGCCGGTCGACATCCACGTCCAGGCGGAGCGGCGCGAGGTGGGAGCGCAGTTCGAGGGCGCCGAGCGGCGACACGTTGATCTTGGTGCCGCCGGTGAAGGAGGGCCGCAGGGTCATGGTGGTGTCCATGGGACCCACGGGGGTGCGTACGTTGCCGACGACCAGGAGCCCGAGCCAGGCGCCGATCAGCACGACGCAGCACAGGCCCGCCGCCCGTGCCAGGGCCTGGCGGGTCGCGGACATGGCTCGCATTGGGGCCATATGCCCCTGCGGGCAGGTCGGTATGCCGATGCGTGACCGACAATGGCCGGGTGCTGGAGATGACGCGCGAGGAGTTCGAGGAACTGGTCGGCGAGGCGCTGGACCGGATCCCGCCGGAGCTGACGCGGCTGATGGACAACGTCGCGGTGTTCGTCGAGGACGAGCCGGCCGCCGACGACCCCGAGCTGCTCGGCCTCTACGAGGGAACCCCGCTCACCGACCGCGGCGAGTGGTACGCCGGGGTGCTCCCGGACCGGATCACCATCTACCGGGGCCCCACGCTGCGGATGTGCGCGACGGCGAGTGGTACGCCGGGGTGCTCCCGGACCGGATCACCATCTACCGGGGCCCCACGCTGCGGATGTGCGCGACGCGCGAGGAGGTCGTCGCCGAGACGGAAGTGACGGTGGTTCATGAGATCGCCCATCACTTCGGCATCGACGACGAACGGCTGCACGCCCTCGGGTACGGGTGAGACGCGAAGACCCGTTTGCGTCCGGCTACGGGTGAGCCCCTGAGGGCGGTCGATGGGTCGCGGTGCACCCGCCCGGCCCCCTCGTCGCGCTCGGACGGATGTCGGGCGCAAGCCGGGTGCGGCCCGGGCGTGTCCCCGGCGGGGGGCCGGGAGTTGGAACCTACGTCCCCATCGCTCCCGTGTTCCGGAGGTGCCCCTGTGCGCCAGTTGACCACCCCTGTCCGTCTGGCCGAGCTGGCTGTGACGGTCCTTGTGCTCACGGCGTCGGCCGGCTGTATGAGCGTGAGCGACCACCAGGGCGGGCCGAAGCCGTCGGTGTCCGCAGGGCGGCACGGGGACGCGGCCAGGGCCGAGGAGGGCAAGGGCGGACCGGGCGCGGGCAGGGGGCGTACCGGCAAGCACGACCCGAAGGCGCCGGGCGGTCCTTCCGGGTCGCCCAGCGCGAGCGGGTCGCCCGGGGCGCCGGGGGCGGCGGCCACGCCCCCGCCCCCGCCGGGCGCCCCGAAGCCGGGCGGCGGGCCGGGCCCGGCCAAGCCTCCGCAGGGCGGCCCCTCGCGGCCGGCCCCGTCGCCGAGCCACCCGGTGCCTCCGACCCCGCCCGCCTCGCCGTCGCCGAGCCCGGTGGCTCCGACCCCGCCGGCCTCGCCGTCGACGACTCCGGAGGCTGGCGCGCACAACAGCGCGATGGGCCGCAATCGGACTCCGGCCCAGCAGGAGCCGACGGCATCACCGCAGGTGGGACCGGTTTAGGGGGACTCGGTTTGCCTTAGGGGGGTGAGGGTGCGTATGGTAGTAGATCGTTTGATCCCATTGCCCGGCGCCGACACAGAAGAGCGCCGTGTGGCGCGTACTCTCCCTAGCCGTGGCTGACTCGGTTTGCCTTAGGGGGGTGAGGGTGCGTATGGTAGTAGATCGTTTGATCCCATTGCCCGGCGCCGACACAGAAGAGCGCCGTGTGGCGCGTACTCTCCCTAGCCGTGGCTGACCGCATTGAGGCGGTCGAATTGCGAATTCACGGAGTTGACGGGCGCGTGCCGAGACTCCGGAAGGTTTCGCATTTCGCATGTCCATTTCCAGCACTGATCACTCCGTCCTGCCCGAGAACGAGAACAACGACTCCATCGAGACCCGCAAGGACGACGTCGTCGAGGCCGTAGCGGCCACCGACGTCATCGAGGTCGTCGAGATCGTCGAGTCCGAGGCGGACGAGAACACCGAGCCCACCGTCACCTTCGCGGACCTCGGTCTGCCCGAGGGCGTCGTGCGCAAGCTCGCCCAGAACGGGGTGACCACCCCCTTCCCGATCCAGGCCGCGACCATCCCGGACGCCCTGGCCGGCAAGGACATCCTCGGCCGTGGCCGCACCGGCTCCGGCAAGACCCTCTCCTTCGGTCTGCCCACCCTGGCCGCGCTGGCCGGCGGGCACACCGAGAAGAAGAAGCCCCGCGCGATCATCCTCACGCCGACGCGTGAGCTCGCGATGCAGGTCGCGGACGCCCTCCAGCCGTACGGCGACGTGCTCGGCCTGAAGATGAAGGTCGTCTGCGGCGGTACGTCGATGAGCAACCAGATCTACGCCCTGGAGCGAGGCGTCGACGTCCTCGTCGCCACCCCGGGCCGTCTGCGCGACCTCATCAACCGCGGCGCCTGCTCGCTCGCCAACGTCCAGGTCGCCGTCCTCGACGAGGCCGACCAGATGTCCGACCTGGGCTTCCTGCCCGAGGTCACCGAGCTGCTCGACCAGATCCCCGGCGGCGGCCAGCGCATGCTCTTCTCCGCCACCATGGAGAACGAGATCAGCACCCTGGTCAAGCGCTACCTGACGAACCCCGTCACGCACGAGGTCGACAGCGCGCAGGGCAACGTCTCGACGATGACCCACCACGTCCTGGTCGTGAAGCCCAAGGACAAGGCGCCGGTCACCGCCGCCATCGCCGCCCGCAAGGGCCGCACGATCATCTTCGTCCGTACCCAGCTGGGCGCGGACCGCATCGCCGAGCAGCTCTGCGAGTCGGGCGTGAAGGCCGACGCGCTGCACGGCGGCATGACCCAGGGCGCCCGCACCCGCGTTCTTGAGGACTTCAAGAAGGGCTACGTCAACGCGCTCGTCGCCACCGACGTCGCCGCGCGCGGCATCCACGTCGACGGCATCGACCTGGTCCTCAACGTGGACCCGGCCGGTGACCACAAGGACTACCTGCACCGCTCGGGCCGTACCGCCCGCGCCGGCAAGTCCGGTGTCGTGGTGTCCCTGTCGCTGCCGCACCAGCGCCGCCAGATCTTCCGGCTGATGGAGGACGCGGGCGTCGACGCCTCGCGCCACATCATCCAGAGCGCCGGCGCGTTCGACCCGGAGGTCGCCGAGATCACCGGCGCCCGTTCGCTGACCGAGGTCCAGGCCGACTCCGCGAACAACTCGGCCAAGCAGGCCGAGCGTGAGGTCGCCGACCTCACCAAGCAGCTGGAGCGCCTGACGCGCCGGGCCGGTGAGCTCCGCGAGGAGGCCGACCGCCTGGTCGCCCGTGCCGCCCGCGAGCGCGGCGAGGACCCGGAGGCCGCGGTCGCCGAGGTGCTCGCCGAGGCCGAGGCCGAGGTCGCGGCTGCTGCTGCCGCCGCTGCCGTGCCGGTCCAGCAGGAGTCCCGCGAGGACCGCGGTGGCTTCCAGCGCCGTGACGACCGGGGCAACTTCGAGCGCCGTGACAACCGCGGCTTCAACCGTGATGACCGCGGTGGCGACCGTGGCGGCTTCCGTCGTGACGACCGTCCGTCCGGTGGTTTCCGTCGCGATGACCGTCCCTCGGGCGGCTTCCGTCGTGACGACCGTCCCTCGGGCGGCTTCCGTCGCGATGACCGTCCGTCCGGTGGTTTCCGTCGTGACGACCGTCCCTCCGGTGGCTTCAACCGTGATGACCGCGGTGGCGACCGTGGCGGCTTCCGTCGCGATGACCGTCCGTCCGGTGGTTTCCGTCGCGATGACCGTCCCTCCGGTGGCTTCAACCGTGATGACCGCGGTGGCGACCGTGGCGGCTTCCGTCGTGACGACCGTCCGTCCGGTGGTTTCCGTCGCGATGACCGTCCCTCCGGTGGCTTCAACCGTGATGACCGCGGTGGCGACCGTGGCGGTTTCAACCGCGGCGGCAGCGACCGTCCGTTCAACCGCGACCGTCGTGACGACCGTCCCGCCGGCGGCGGCTTCCGCTCCGGCGGCCACGAGCGCCCGTACGGCCGCCGTGACGACCACCGCGGTTCCGGTTCCAACTCCGGTTCCTTCGGCGGCCGCCGCGACGACAAGCCCCGCTGGAAGCGCAACGGCTGATCCCGCTGCCTGACGGCTCATCAGGGCCCGTACGACACCCTTCCGGTGTCGTACGGGCCCTGTTTGCGTACGGCCTGCCTCCGGCGGATCAGGGGTGGTTGAACGGGTTCGAAACCGGCTGCCGGTTCCTGTGAGGCTGCTGTTAGGGTCGAGGGGTTCTGGGGGGTTTGGGAAGCCGGGGGCTTTTCTCCGTGCACCGAGCGTGCCGGACGCACGCAGCGTTATCCCCTGCCGCGAAGGGTTTTGGGGAGTACCGACGTGAGACGTCAGACCTTGTTCCGCGCCGCTGTCGCGGCGGCCGCCACGATCGGCCTCACCACGGCTGTCACGCCGCTGACCGCCGGGGCGGCCTTCGCCGCCGACACCCCGCCCGAGGTGACGATCCCCGCCGAGCAGCGGCCGGACCACAACGCGGCGGTCCTGAACGGCGCGGGCGAGACCGGCTATCTGTCCGGCTGGAAGCAGGACGGCTTCAACTGGACGACGTACGCCGACGGCTTCACCAAGCCCCTCGCGATGCCGGACGGCATGACGGTGGCGTACGGGACCGGCTCCGACTGGATCGCGTTCACCGGTGACGACGGGCGCACCGTGGTCCAGCGGAACATGAAGAACGGCTCGACGCGGACCATGACGATCCCGCCGGACCAGGGCTTCCTGGCGGTTGTCGGCGAGACCGTCATGACCGAGCAGCGCGGCGTCTCCGGCCATTCCGTCCACCGGCTGTCCTGGCGCGACGGGACGGTCCGGGACGAGTACGCCGGCGGCGCTCAGTCGGACGATGTCCTGCCGCTCGACTCCGACCAGGACGGCATGCTCTTCACCGCCAAGTACGGCGACTTCGGCTGGGTGGAGTGGGCGCCCGCGAGCGGCTACGGAGGCAGTACCCACCTCGACGACGTCCCGTACGGCACGGTGCTGAGCGGGTCGCGCATCGCCCAGTGGCACGACGACGGCCGGATGACGGTCTGGAACAAGGCGGACATCAACAAGTTGGCCCAGGCGGGCGACCCCGGCCTCAAGCCGGCCTTCGACTTCAAAGTCCCGCGCACCGACGGGGCCCGGGTGCTCGGCACGGTCGGTGACAACGTCGTGCTGGCCCGTCGGATTGCGGCGGACGGCGGCACCACGTACTCCTCGCTCAACTACCGCCTCGTAGCCGTGCCGTTCGGCGGCGGTCCGGAGCGGGAGATCTTCGCCAGGTCCACGGCGATGCCCCAGTTCAGGGCGGACGGGACGATGCTGATCGCCCGGGTCCAGGACGGCAAGCAAGCCGTCGTCGCGGTCGGGGCGCCGGGCGCCGACGGCACGTTCGCGGTGACCGAGGTCGCGCCCGCGCCACTGGTGCGGACCACCGCCTTCGGGACGTACCTCGCGCAGGGCCGGCTGAGCACCCTCGACCACGTGCTGGGCGACGACGAACGCCCCGTCCGGCTGCGCGGCACCGACCTCACGGTCTCCGGCGCACCGAAGGCCGGCGTGCGCGTCGAGCGCGGCGTGGACCCGAAGGTCTTCGCGAAGGGCTGCGCCGACGACAGCTGCCCCCCGCTCCAGCCCACGGGCGACGGGCGGCTCGTGTACCGGGCGGACGACGGCCTGCGGGTCGTCGACGACGGTGGTTCCCTGCCCGGCAGGACCGTGGTCGACCGGAACCGGTTCGGGTCGCCCGGCCCGCTCGACGCGTCGGGGCGGTACGTGGCGACGAGCAACTTCTCGACCATCTGGGTGTTCGACCTCGACAAGGGCGAGATGGTCTACAGCGGCCACCGCTACGACGACGCGTACGCCCTGAACGGCTCCACCCTCTGGCTGGAGACCGCCACCGGCTCCGCCGAGGCCCTCGACGTGCGCACCGGCAAGACCCTCGCCACCGTCAAGGTGAGCGACTGTGACATCACTTCCCTCCAGGCCAACGGCACCAACCTTCTCTGGGAGTGCGGGAGTTCGGCATCCGGGGTGTACGACACCGCCGCCAAGCGGAACGTCGCGCTGCCCGCGCACCAGAGCGCCCGGCTCGGGGACGGGTACGTGGCGTGGCAGCAGGGCGGCGTGCTGAGCGTCACCGATGTGCGGGGCGCCTCCGGCACGCGCGCGCTGGGCACGCCCAAGCGGGGCGAGCCGGGCAAGGGCTGGGCCGTGGACCGGTTCGGCGGGCCCGTCGCGTACACCGACGCCGAGGACGCCATCCACGTCGTCCCGACCGGCATCCCCACCTCCGCGCTGAGCGTCCTCGACATGGACGCGCCCGGCCGAGTGAACGTCAACTCCGGTCCCTGGACGCCCCGTTGGTGGCTCAGCAAGCCCGCCGCCTCCTGGCGGCTCACCCTCAAGAACAGCGCGGGCGCGACCGTCCGCACCCTCAGCGGCGGTGAGGCGCGCGGGCTCGTGAAGCCCGCTTGGGACGGGAAGGCGGACGGCGGGCAGTACGCCGCCAATGGTGCCTACACCTGGACGCTGACCGTGACCCCGGCCGACGGACAGGGCGCGGCGCTCACCCGGACCGGGACGGTCGGCCTGACCGGCGGTGCCCCCGTCGCGCGGGACTTCGTCGGGGCGGGCGGCCCCGACGGGCGCGCCGACCTCCTCGCGCTCACCCCGTCCGGCCGCTTCGACCTGCGGACCGGACCCGGCGTCGCCGGCGAGGCGCAGGCCCAGGGCGAGGGCTGGACCGGGGCGAACGCGCTGACCGCCGCGATCCCGTACCGGGACGTGAACGGCGACCGGTGCAACGACGTCCTGGTGCGGATGGCGAGCGGAGAGCTGCGCGCGTACACCCCCGCCTGCGGGGCCCCGCTGACGCCGTCGACGGCGTACCGGAGCCTGGGGCGCGGCTGGAACGCGTACGACACCCTGGTCTCGCCCGGTGACGTGGACGGCGACGGTCGCGCGGACCTGGTGGCCCGCACGTCCGGCGGTGACCTGTACGTCTACTCCGACAACGGCGCCCTTGGCTTCAAGGAGCCGGTCAAGGCGGGCTGGGGCTGGGGCGGGCTCCTGGTCGTCGGCGCGGGCGACCTGACCGGCGACGGCAAGGGCGACCTCCTTGCCCGGGACGCGGCCGGCGTCCTGTGGACGTACCCCGGCAACGGCAAGGGCGGCTTCGCCGACCGGATCCGGCTCGGCGCCGGCTGGGGCGGCTTCGACGCCCTGGTGGGCGCGGGCGACCTCGACGGCGACGGCAGGCCCGATCTGCTGGCCCGCGAGAAGAACGGCACGCTCTGGCTGTACCCGGGCGCGGGCAACGGCGCGTTCGGTGAGCGGAAGCTGCTCGGCGGCGGCTGGAACATGTACAAGTCGCTGTATTAGCCGACAGGTTGATGGCGCGGGCGGCCAGATCCGGTCATTCCACGACCGGCTGATGGCATGTCGGGCCCCCGGTGCGGGCATCACCGGGGGCATGACAAGTGACGTCGGCACCACCAGCGAGGGGACGCCCGGGGGAACACCGGGGTCGGACGAGGAGCGCCTGGCGCAGCTGGGCTACAAGCAGGTCCTCGCCCGCCGCATGTCGGCCTTCTCCAACTACGCCGTCTCGTTCACGATCATCTCGGTGCTCTCCGGCTGCCTGACGATGTACGCGTACGGCATGAAGACCGGCGGCCCGGCCCTCATCACCTGGAGCTGGGTCGCGGTGGGCCTGATGACGCTGGTCGTCGGCCTCGCGATGGCCGAGATCTGCTCGGCCTACCCCACCTCGGCGGGCCTCTACTTCTGGGCCCACCGCCTGGCCCCGCCCCGCCAGGCCGCCGCGTGGGCGTGGTTCACGGGCTGGTTCAACGTGCTGGGCCAGATCGCGGTGACGGCCGGCGTCGACTTCGGCGCGGCGTCGTTCCTCGGGGCGTACCTGAACCTCCAGTTCGGCTTCGAGGTGACCCCGGCCCGCACGATCCTGCTCTTCGCGGCGATCCTCCTGCTGCACGGCCTCCTGAACACGTTCGGGGTGCGCATCGTCGCCGTCCTGAACAGCGTGAGCGTGTGGTGGCACGTCCTTGGCGTGGCGGCGATCGTGGCGGCACTGGCACTCGTCCCCGGCAAGCACCAGTCCACATCCTTCGTCTTCACCCGCTTCGTGAACGAGACGGGCTTCACGAACAGCGTGTACGTGGTCCTGATCGGCCTGCTGATGGCGCAGTACACGTTCACCGGGTACGACGCCTCCGCGCACATGACGGAGGAGACCCACGACGCTTCGACGGCGGGCCCGCGCGGCATCGTCCGCTCGATCTGGACGTCCTGGATAGCGGGCTTCGTCCTGCTGCTCGGCTTCACGTACGCGATCGGCTCGTACGACACCCAGCTGAACTCGGACACGGGCGCGCCCCCGGCCCAGATCCTCCTGGACTCGCTGGGAGCGACCGGCGGCAAGCTGTTGCTGTTGGTGGTGATCGGGGCTCAGCTCTTCTGCGGAATGGCCTCGGTGACCGCCAACTCCCGCATGATCTACGCCTTTTCGCGCGATGGCGCGCTGCCCTTCTCGCGCCTGTGGCACACCGTAAGCCCGCGCACGCGCACGCCGGTGGCGGCGGTGTGGCTGGCGGCGGGAGCGGCGTTGCTGTTGGGCCTCCCGTACCTGATCAACGTAACGGCGTACGCGGCCGTGACCTCCATCGCCGTGATCGGCCTGTACATCGCGTACGTGATCCCGACCCTGCTGCGCCTGTTCCGCGGCGACGCCTTCGCGAGGGGCCCCTGGCACCTGAGCCGCTGGTCCCGCCCGATCGGCATCGCGGCGGTGGCCTGGGTGGCGGTCATCACAGTCCTGTTCATGCTGCCGCAGGTCTCCCCGGTGACCTGGGAAACCTTCAACTACGCCCCGATAGCGGTCCTGGCGGTCCTGGGCTTCGCGACGGCGTGGTGGCTGGCGTCGGCCCGCCGGTGGTTCCTGCGGCCGACGGAGGCGGGGGAGGCGGGGGAGCTTCGAGAATGAGGGTGCCGAGTGCCGGCCCGCCCCGTGACGCCTCGCGGCTCGGCCCGCGCCGGGTGCCGTGACACCCTACGGTTCGCCCCGCGTTGGGCGATACGACCTGTTATGTCCGGGGCGGGAGGGGCTCGGGGGGCAGGTTGTTCGACCCGCGACGGGCCCGACAGCCGATACCCGATCGGCTGCCGGGCGCCGTCCGGCTATGCTCGGGGGTGACTCGCCAAGGGCCATTAGCTCAATTGGCAGAGCAGCGGACTTTTAATCCGTTGGTTGTCGGTTCGAGTCCGACATGGCCTACCTGTGGTGGGGGAGGGGTTAGCCCCTCTGACCTGCCGAGGAACGCTCCAGCCGGGAATCATCGGCTGGGGCGTTCCGGTGTTTCAGGGGTCGCTCAGGGCCTGAGCGGATGCTCCGTCTCGGGTACGCGGTCGGCCGGCCCGGCGATGTGAACGAGGACGGCGAGCAGATCTTCCACCCCGGCGGGAAGATCGCCCCCGACCTCGCCCTGCCCAAGCTGAAGTCCCGCCTGGCCCGCACTCGCCACCGTCCTCGCCGACGCAGAGGCCCGCGGACACAAGCCGCATCGGCTGCTGAAGCATCGGCTGCTGAAGGAGGCCGCCTCCCAGCGTGAACTGGACAGCGCCCGCCAGCCCGCCCGTGTCCTGATCACCCGCATTCAGCACGCCAGCCACAATCCCACCCGGAACCGCAGCGCCGAAGCCGCCCGCCGCTCAACCATGACGGCCTCGCCCCACGCCGGAACGGTGCAGCCCGCAACGGCGCCCACGACACCCACCTCTGGCGGCCCGGCTCCCGGTGCTGGTAGCCACCGAAAGCCACGATGACAGCCATCCGGCCACCGCAACCCTGCCCTGGCTGTGTGCGTGACTCCGGATGGCGTTGGTAAGTGTCTGTGGAAGGCGGTCAGTGACCGGCTTTAGCGATGTCGCTTTGTTTTGACGGCAGTTGGGGTCTTGCGGTGGGACGCTGAGTGGGCTTCTCCCGCTGGGGGCTGTACGGGCAACTCTCTTCTCACCGGGTCAGGGGCTGGTGCCGTCTCCGTTCCATTGCTCGTACTGGCCGGTGAGGCGGGCGACTTGGATGCAGGCGGCGGCCAGGCCCGGGGCCAGGGTCCGCCAGTTCTCGGCGGTGACACCTTCGGTGGCGCCGGTGCCCCAGATCCCCGCCAGCAGCCGGGCCGAGCTGCCCCGGTCGTGCTCGCTCAGCGGACTGCCGTCGGCGTCGGCCGCCGCGTCGACCGCCTGCCGCGCGCGTTCGCCGAGTTGGGGGGTCAGGATGGCGTGCAGGTCCTGGGTGAGGCCGCCGAGGACCGCGGTGAACACCAGCAGCATCCGTCGTGACTGCGCGGGGTGGCGCTCGAAGTCCGTACACGCCTGGTCGACGAAGTCGGAGATCATGTTCAGGCGCTGGGCCAGCAGGTCTGCCGGATAGAGGGAGCTGTCCTCTTGAATGGGGCTGTGAGCCTGGTCAGGCATGGGGGTCTCCGCCTGTGCGGGCGTCGGGGACCGGCGCGGTCCCGGTCTGGCGACCGGCTGATGTGACGCCTGCCCCACAGGAACCTTCTGGGGGTGCGGTGAGGCCACGGGCCGGGGCGGCCATCGCCACCGGGAAGGCGCCGGCCATCCGCTGCTTCGTCTCCTTCCGGGCTCAGCCTAGAACTCGGGGCCGGGCGCGGGCTGCCCCTGGAACAGTGGAATCTGAAAGCGCAGCAGGATCCCGCCATGCTGGTTGTGATGGATCTCCACCCGGTCGGCGGCCAGGGACAGCTGATGGGCGATCTGTTTGCGTTCCACCGTATGGTCCTCGCCGTCGCTGTCGCCGGGCTGTTGGACGAGATGCGGGGCGAAGTCCTTGTCGGTGAGCGTCACCTGACACGCTATGCCCCGGACGCTCAGCAGCACCCGGAAGAACGGGGCACTGCTGTGAGCGACCAGATAGCCGCCGGCGGCCTGCACGTTGTGCCGCATCGTGCTCGCCGACGACCCCCCGACACCCAGGGCCAGCATCGCGGCACCCGCCAGCCGCCCGGCCAGCAGCACACTGATCTGTTCACGGGGCAGCCTCAGCGCCCAGGAGAAGTCCACGGCCCCTCACCGCGCCTCCCTCCGCACCAACCCGGGGTGCGTCCTTCCAGCATGCCGCACCTGTCCAGCCCCCGACACCCGTCCGGAGCCCCTCCCCGAGGATGGCCAGAACCCCCGGCTTCGACGCATGCCCAGGAAGCTGCCGGCATCGCAGGCCAGGCGACCTCGAAACGCGCTGACATCGATCAACGAAAAGGCCCCGAACGCCATCCGAAGTCATCGCGAAACGCCATCGCGAAACGCCATCGCGAAACGCCATCGCGAGTTACTGGCACAGCCACTGCCCGCTCTCACCAGGCCGCAGAACACCCGCGGGGTGCCGTCGGCACCCCGCCCGCCGCGGCACTCCGCACGACTCCGGCCTGGGCAGGACCTGTTGGGCGGTGGAGCGCAGTGGGCCCCTCTCGCAGAGTGTTCCTGCGGGAAGGGCCCACTCGTGCTCGGTGTTCCCTTTGGCCAGTGGCGCTACTTGCTGTTCTTCACCGGCCAGTGCAGTACGTCCCTGATCCGCCACCACAGCTTGCGGGCGCGCGGGGTTTCAGTGGAGTAGCTGTTGCCGAACCAGATGTTGTCCGCGCTGCGCCCCAATGGGGTGCCTTCGGGCGAGTATCGCTTGGGGGGTTGTTCGACCATGCGACTCTCCTACGGATACCGCGACGCACGAGGACACGCAACCGGCGGGCGGTACCTGACCCGTCCGGTCTCGCGCCCAAAGGCGGGAAGGAACAGCCGAGACGCTGGCCGCGCCGCCGCGAGCAGGGCTCGTCAGCTCGCTTGCGGAGCGCTGATGAGGGCTTCTTCCAGGGTGTGCGACAGGTCGAAGAGCTCTGTGAGCTTCGCGATTCGAAGGATCCTGCGGATCATGAGGTGGGGGCAGACGAGTACCAGACTTCCGCCCCTCCCTTCGACCCGCCGACGGGCACGACACAGCAGCCCCAAACCGGAGCAGTCCATGAATACGACGGGGCTGAGGTCGATCACGACCGTGAGAGCCGGGCCGACCGTTATGTCATCCAGGAGCGGAGTGACGTGAAGGACGGCGGCGATGTCGATCTCGCCGCGAAGTTCGATCACCGTGTGTCCTCGCGTCCGATAGGCGAGGACGTGGCAGACGGACGGCTTGGCAGGGCGGGGCATGGCGGCATCACCGTGGTTCGCGGGACTGCCCACCTCAGCCTCGGGGCGGACGACAATGGGGCCCACAGCCACCGGGATCAAGGGTGACGACACGACGACCCTAGGCCGATGACAGGCCGCTTTTACGAAAAGAACGGTTCTCCTGGAACACAAGCCCTCCGTTGGAGTGCCCTTCGCCGAAACCGCTTGACATGCTCCCGAGGGAGCGGAGTTCGACGCGGACGGACGTCGGGTGCCCTGGAGGAGCCTGCGACGACGCCGTGCGGAGCCATGTGCCGGATCTGCTCACCTGAGTGGCCGACACGCGTGCGGGCTCTCGCGGCAATCCGGACACGTCTCTCCCACCCGTCCGTCGGGCCTTTCGCAACCGCGTCGCCGGGTATGGGGTCCGCTAGGCTCGCCACGTGACGGCAGACCGATCCTCCGCAGACCAATACGCCATCGTCGCTGTCGCATCGTCCGCCGGCGGCATCCAGGCGTTGAGTGTGCTTCTGGGGGGCCTGGGCCCGGCGCTCCCGGTGCCCGTGCTGCTGGTGCAGCATCTCGATCCGCGGCACCGCACCGTGCTCGCCGACGTTCTGTCCCGCCGCACCGACCTTCTGGTCAAGCTCGCCGAGGAGGGGGAGCGAGTGCAGGCCGGAACGGTCTACATCGCACCGCCCGACCGGCATCTGCTCGTCGGCCACGACGGCGTCGTGACGCTGACCAGCACGGAGCTCGTCCACTTCGTACGCCCCTCTGCCGACCTGCTCTTCGAATCGGTCGCCGGTGCCTACGGCGCGCGGGCCATCGCATGCGTGCTCACGGGAACCGGTAGCGACGGTGCGATGGGAGTGGACGCCGTCAAGTCGCGCGGCGGCACCGTCATCGCCCAGGACCCGCTCACGGCCGAGTTCAAGGGGATGCCACAGGCCGCGGTGGACACGGGAACGGTCGACTTCGTGCTCCCCCTTGCAGAGATTCCCATGGTCATTCGCGGACTTGTCGAGAACAAAGGCCAGTGATGAGCGAGCCGCAGGACACCGGAACCGATGAAGACGCCCTGGAGGAGCTGCTCGCCTTCATCAGGGATGCCCGTGGCTTCGACTTCACCGGGTACAAGCGCTCGACCCTGGGGCGGCGGATCCACAAGCGGATGACCGACGTGGGCCTCCGCGCCTATCCGGACTACCGGGACCTGCTCGAAACCAGCGCGGACGAATTCGACGCCCTCTTCAACACGATCCTGATCAACGTCACGTCCGTCTTCCGTGATCCGGACGCCTGGACCCTCCTCCAGCGCGAGGTCGTCCCCGAACTGCTCGCGAGCCTCGCACCCGACCAGGAGATCAGAGTGTGGAGCGCGGGCTGCTCCAGCGGCGAGGAGGCGTACTCCCTGGCCATGATGTTCGCGGAAGCACTAGGCGTCGAGGAGTGCCTGCGCCGGGTCAAGATCTACGCCACGGACATCGACGAGGAAGCCCTGCGCGAAGCCCGCTCGGGCCTGTACCCGGTGAAGGCCCTGGAGCCGCTCGCCGCGGAGCTGCGCGAGAAGTACTTCGAGCAGAATGGCGCGCAGTTCAGCTTCCGCCCGGACCTGCGGCGCCGAGTGATCTTCGGGCGCCACGACATCACCCGGGACGCCCCGATCTCGCGGCTCGATCTGCTGGTCTGCCGGAACACGCTGATGTACTTCAACGTCGAGGCTCAGACCCAGATCATCGACCGCTTCCACTTCGCGCTGCGCCCCAACGGCTTCCTCTTCCTCGGCAAGGCCGAGATGCTGCTGAACGATGCCGACCGGTTCGAAGTCGTCAACATGCGGCAGCGGATCTTCAGGCGCTGCGCGGGCGAAGCCGGACTGCCCTACCACCCGGCGCCGTTGAAGATCAGAGCCAATACGGGGATCGAGCTGCACTCGGTGGCGCGTACGCGCCAGCTCCGCGACCTGGTCCTCGACGCGGGCCCGACCTCTGCGATCGCCATTGACGACGACGGAATCGTCGTAGTCGTCAACAGTCAGGCAAGGACCCAGTTCGCCTTGAGCTCCACCGACATCGGCCGCCCGTTCCAGGATCTCGAAATCTCCTACCGGCCGGTCGAACTCCGCTCCCTGATCGACCAGTCCATGCACGAGCGCCGGTCTCTTCGGGTCAACAGGGTCGAGCGCCGAGTGGGCGAGGACATCCAGTACTACGACATCCTCATCCAGCCGCTCGCCGGACCGAACGGCCTGCACACCGCCACCGTGATCTCCTTCACCGACGTGACCGTGGCCACCCAGCTGAAGTCCGAGGTCAAGCGGGTCCGCGAAGACCTGGAAACGGCATACGAGGAACTCCAGTCCACCAACGAGGAGCTGGAGACCACCAACGAGGAACTCCAGTCCAGCATCGAGGAGCTGGAGACGACCGACGAGGAACTCCAGTCCACCAACGAAGAGTTGGAGACCACCAACGAGGAACTCCAGTCGGGCAACGAGGAACTGGAGACCATGAACGACGAGATGCGCATCCGCACGGAGGAGCTCGACGAGGTCAGGGCCTTCCTGGAAGCCGTCCTGACCAGCATCGCGGCCGGGGTGGTGGTCCTGGACAGCGACCTGAAGGTCAAGAGCTGGAACCGGGGCGCCGTGGACCTGTGGGGGCTGCGCGCGGACGAGGTCCTGAACGAGCCTTTCTTCTCACTGGACTTCGGGCTGCCGACCGAGGTGCTGCAGCCCGTCGTGGCAGAGTGCCTGACGTCCCACAAGCGCTCCGGTCCGATCGGTGTGCAGTCCTTGAGCCGCATCGGCAGGCCCATTACCTGCGACGTGTTCTGCTCCCCGTTCGACGGCCACAACGGAGGCGTCGTCCTGATGATGGAGGAGAGCCGGAACGACGAGTCCGGCTGAGCCCCCACGGCGTACGCTTCGAAGATGGACCCTCATCGGCACGAAGAGGCCCTCGACTTGGCGGAGGTCGCACGACGCCGGGCGGCTCTGGCTCTGGAGCGTGCCGAGCGGGCCGAAGCGACCGCCGAGCGCCACGAACTGCTGGCAGCAGAGCCTGGGCGGGAGTTCCACGCACACATCGCGGCGTCGCACCGCAGATCGGCCGCGTGCCATCGCTCCTCGGCCCGGCTCCAGGAGGCATTTGCCCGTCGCACGACGGAATGGGCCCGGGGAAGCGGAGCCCAGCCCCGCTTCATGGCCGGCGTCGCGGAAGCGTGCGGGACGAGCAGCGCGGCGCTCGCCCTGGTCGATTCCGGCCGGAACCAGCTCGCGGTCGCCGTGTCGGACGAACGGTCCTACACCGCACTGGACTTGGAGTACGTACTCGGTGAGGGTCCGGCCAGGGACGCGGTGTCCGGCCACTGCCTGATCCTGGGGTCGGCACCGGCCATAGAAGCGCGCTGGCCCACCTACGGTCCAGCCATCACCTCTCTGGGGATCACCTCGGTGGCCGCCGTTCCGCTGGGCACGGGGATCAGCTGCATCGGAGCACTGACGGTGTTCTGCCCGCGTCCCGGCCTCGCGAGCGCCCGAGAATTCGCCGAGATCGCCGGTGCCCTCACCCGCATCGTGCTCCTCGGCCCCGACCCCGACCCCGAGCTCTACGGCGGAACCGACCACCGGGACGTCGTGCAGCAGGCGGCGGGCATGCTCTCCGCCCGAATCGGCCGCCGGGTCGACGACGCACTCGCGCTCATCAAGGCGCGCGCGTTCAGCGAGGACGTGTCCACCGAGGTGATCGCCCGTCAGATCCTGCACACAGCCGCGGAATCCAGCTGACAGACGGAGAGTTCTCATGACGCCGCAACAGCGGTTGGCCGAGGCGTTCGTAGCGTTGTCCGGCAGCACGACGGACGGTCCACTGAACATTCCCGTCACCCTCTCGGTCCTCGCCGACCGCACCCCTCCCCTGCTCGGCGTCCGCGCGGCAGCAGTGGTATTCGCCCCAGAGCAGGACGGGGCCGTACAGGTGGCGGGTTCCGACCCCGAGGTCTACCGCCTGGAGCACGACGCGGCCGGATGGTGCGAGGGCCCCGGTCACGACTGCCACCGCCGTCTCTCGCTGCCAAGCCGGACAGCCCTTGCCGGCCGTCCGGCCAGGCAGAGATGGCCGCACTACACCCCGCGGGCAGTGGGACTGGGCTACACGAGCGTGGTGGCTCTGCCCCTGCGGGAGCACACCCGCACCAGCGGCGCACTCATCCTCCTGTCGGACGGGCAGAGCCCGCTGCCCTCGGACATGCTGGCGCTCGGCCAGTCGATGGCCGACTTCACCGCGGTCGCCCTGCACCGAGCGCGCGAGGCCGACCGCAGCCGGACCCTGACCGCCCAGTTGGAGCACGCCCTGACCACCCACGCCGTCATCGAACAGGCCAAGGGCGTCATCGCGACCCGTCTCTCCCTGCCCATGGACGACGCCTTTGCCCTCCTGCGCAAGCACGCACGCGCCCATCAACGACGGGTGCGCGACGTGGCACGCGAAATCGTCGAAGGGCGTGCCGACCCCAGGCTGACCGAACCCACCCTCTGACGTAGGGCGGCATCTCCCTGTGCGTGAGCGATGCGTGAGCGGACGCGCCGGCACAGGCCGTTCCGGTCCGGATCGCCCAGCAAGCCACCCGTCGCTTGTCGTTGCCAGGTCTCGCGGCGCCCGCGACCGGTCGCACCTCGTAAGCGCACGTGCGCGAATGCAACAGCCCACTGACAACGGCCTGTTCGGCGGGCTGCTCAGGCTGAGTGAGGCAGCAGTTCGACGAGCAGCCTTCGTACCCGGTGCTGGATCTCGTCCCGGATCGGACGGACGGCATCGAGGCCCTGCCCGGCGGGGTCGTCGAGCTTCCAGTCGAGGTACCGCTTGCCGGGGAAGACGGGACAGGCGTCGCCACACCCCATGGTGATCACCACGTCGGACGCCTGTACGGCCTCGACGGTGAGGAGCTTCGGGGTCTCGGCGGCGATGTCGACGCCGACCTCGGCCATCGCCTCGACGACCGCCGGGTTCACGTGGCCGGCGGGGGCGGACCCGGCCGAGCGGACCTCGACGCGGTCGCCCGCGAGGTGAGTCAGGAACGCGGCGGCCATCTGCGAGCGGCCGGCGTTGTGGACGCAGACGAAGAGGACGGACGGCAGGGCGGTGTCAGACATGGGCGGGTCTTCCTCGGTCACGGGTGCGGGGGAGGGGAAGAAGCGGCGGGCGTACAGCGCGACGTAGACGAGGCCGATCAGCACCGGTACTTCGATGAGCGGGCCGACGACTCCGGCGAGTGCCTGCCCACTGGTGGCGCCGAACGTGGCGATGGCGACGGCGATGGCCAGCTCGAAGTTGTTGCCCGCAGCCGTGAACGCGAGCGTCGTCGCACGCGGGTAGTCGAGTCCGGCGGCGCGGCCGAGGGCCATGGAGCCCGCCCACATGAGGGCGAAGTAGACGAGCAGGGGCAGCGCGATGCGGGTGACGTCGAGCGGCCGGGAGGTGATGGCGTCGCCTTGCAGCGCGAACAGGACGACGATCGTGAACAGCAGCCCGTACAACGCGAACGGCCCGATCCTCGGAATGAGCTTCGCCTCGTACCAGGCGCGGCCCTTGGTCCTCTCCCCGATCCGGCGCGTGAGGTACCCGGCGGCGAGCGGGACGCCGAGGAAGGTCAGCACGCTTCGGGCGATCTCCCAGACCGGTACTTCCCCAAGCCCTCGGCTCCGATCGAGCAGGGGAGACCCCATCCCGCCGGCCTGCTCCAGGCCGAGCCAGCCGGGCAGCACGGACAGGTAGAACCAGCCGAGGGCCGAGAACGCGATCACCTGGAACACCGAGTTCAGTGCGACCAGGACGGCGGCGGCCTCGCGGTCGCCACAGGCCAGGTCGTTCCAGATGATCACCATGGCGATACAGCGGGCCAGCCCGACGATGATCAGGCCGGTGCGGTACTCGGGCAGGTCCGGCAGGAACAGCCACGCCAACGCGAACATGAGCGCCGGGCCCACGATCCAGTTCAACAGGAGCGAGGGCAGCAGCAGGCGGCGGTCGCGGGTGACGGTGTCGAGGCGGTCGTAGCGCACCTTGGCGAGGACCGGGTACATCATCACGAGCAGGCCGAGCGCGATCGGCAGCGACACCCCGGTCACGGTGACCTTGGCGAGCGCGTCCCCGAGGCCGGGCACGACGCGGCCGAGCCCGAGGCCGACCGCCATCGCGGCGAGAATCCAGACGGCGAGGTACCGGTCGAGGAACGACAGGCGGCCGGCGACCGGACCCTCGGGCGCGGCGCTCACGCGGTGACCTCGGCGGAGGAGGGCAGGGGCTTTCCGGCGGGGCGGGTGAGGAGGCCCGCGAGCCGGTCGGTCATCTCGGGCAGCAACCAGTAGTAGACCCAGGTTCCGCGCCGCTCGCAGTCGATGAGTCCGGCCTGCCGCAGCAGCTTGAGGTGATGCGAGATCGTCGGCTGCGACAGATCGAATGCGGGGGTGAGGTCGCAGACGCAGATCTCGCCGCCGTCCCGCGAGGCGATCATCGACAGCAGCCGCAGCCGCACCGGGTCGCCCAGGGCCTTGAACACCTTCGCCAGCTCGACGGCCTGGTCCTCGTCCAGGGGCGCGGTCAGCAATCCCGGGCAGCAGCCATCGGCCGCATCGCCGCCGTCCTGGCCGAGCACCACAAGCTCTTGTTTCGACATGCCTCTATGTTGACGAACTTCGATACAAGGCGCAAGGTTGCATCGAGGAACATCGAAACAGGCCGATCCGGGCCCCGCCAGGCCCCGCCGTCGAGGAGTCAGCGTCATGAGCGAGCAGTCCACAGATCTGCGCGAGACCGTCCGTCAGCGGTACGCGGCAGCGGCCACGCAGGTCCAGAAGGGGGCGCGAAGCTCCAGCGGAGCCGATGCTCGCAGCGGGGGCACCGCCTGTTGCGGTCCGCAGGCCATCGAGATCGGCGACAACTTCGGCTCCACCCTGTACGCCGCCGACGAGCGCGAGGCGCTGCCCGCCGGAGCCGTCGCCGCCTCCCTCGGCTGCGGCAACCCGACCGCCGTAGCCGACCTGCACGAGGGCGAGCGGGTCCTCGACCTCGGCTCGGGCGGAGGCGTTGACGTACTGCTGTCCGCGCGGCGGGTCGGACCGACCGGCAAGGCGTACGGGCTCGACATGACCGAGGAGATGCTCGCTCTGGCCCTGGCCAATCAGAAGAAGGCCGGCGCGACGAACGTCGAGTTCCTCAAGGGCACCATCGAGGCCATCCCGCTCCCCGCGAACACGATCGACGTCGTGATCTCCAACTGCGTCATCAACCTGTCCACCGACAAGCAGGCGGTCTTCGCCGAGACCTTCCGTGTCCTGGCCCCCGGCGGCCGGATCGGGATCTCGGACGTCGTCGCCGACGACGCACTCACCCCCGCCCAGCGAGCCGAGCGCGGCGACTACGTCGGCTGCATCGCGGGCGCGCTCTCCTTCGCCGAGTACCGGCAGGGACTGGAGTCCGCCGGATTCACCGGCATCGAGATCACCCCGACCCACTCGGTCGCCGACGGCATGCACTCGGCCATCGTCCGGGCCACCAAGCCCGCTACGGAGACGAACACGGCCGAAGCGACCGCGCCGCAGTCCTGCTGCGGATGAACCCGGCACCAACGGGCTTGGTCGTTCCCGTCAGTTGAGCTCTGCGCGCCGCCCACGAGGAACGCACCGCGCGGTGCGGTACCGACGGGGAACGGGAGCAGCATTCCGGCCGTGCCCCCGGTACGGATCACGGTCTGATCCACGGACATGAGTCGTAGGCGCTCGGCGGGGGGGGGAGCCAAGCATGGCCGCAAGATGGCCTTTCCGGACAGAAAGCGTTTCCCGGACATTCTTGGGCGAGCGGGGTCCCGGGGGCGAAGGGGCGTGGCTACTGTCCACGTCGGCACGCTTCCATCCCGCATCGAGCAGGGGGTTTCCGTGGCACCTTCGACAACACCTGGCTATGCCTGGAAAGACGGGTTCGGTCTTGGCGGGGGCATCGTCGATGACCCCGCCGTGGCGCCCAACGCCGACGACCGCCTCCAGGTCTTCGTCCGGGGCGGCGGCAGCGATCTGTACACCAAGTGGCAGGACTTCGACTGGACTTGGGCCAAGGACTGGCAGCCGATACCCAACACCGCCGGCACGGTCGACGGCAGTCCCATCGCCCTGCGCGGCCCCAGCGGCCGCATTCACGTCTTCTGGCGCGGCCCGGACAACAGCATCTGGCACCTGCGCCAGCAGGTCATCAACGGCAGTTGGGCCAGCCCCGAGAGGATCGCCACGGGGGCGGCCAGCAACCCGGCGGCCGCGCTGAACGCGGACGGGCGGATCTCGGTCTTCTACAACGGGACCGACCGCGCCCTGTGGCACGTCGACCAGGTCCAGGTGGACTACGCCGGTTTCGCCCAGCCCGACAGTCTGGCCGGGGACACCGCAGCCAACCACAGGCTGGCGCCCACCGTCGCCCGCAACGGCGAAGGCCGCCTTCAGGTCTTCGTCCACGGCGCCGCCGACGAGATCTGGGGCAACGCGCAGAAGTCCGCCGACGCCACCGGCAACTGGATCGGATACTTCCGCGTCTCGGACCAGAACGCGGGCGTCGTCGGCAGCCCATTCGCGGTCACCGACGCCGACCAGCGCATCCGCGTCTTCTGGCGGCAGGGCACCACCGGCTACCACGCCGTCGAGCAGGCCGGCTACACCGCTTTCAAGGCCCCCCAGACGCTGTCCGGGAAGATCGTGGAGACACCGACCGCCATCCTCGCGATGGACGGCCGCCTGGAGGTCTTCGTCATCGCCGACGACCGCAGCCTCTACGTCACCGAGCAGCAGAAGACCAACGAAGACGTCTTCACCCAGGTCGACCGCCTGGGCGGCAACCTCCCCGGCCTGCCCGTCCCGGCCAAGTTCCACGACAACCGCATCATGGTCGCCCACCGCGGCTCCGACAACGCCTTCTGGGCCTTCCAGCAAAACCGCGCATAGCCCCGCACGGGCGGCGGCCCCCCGACAACACCGGGAGACCGCCGCCCGACGCACTGAACACGCCCCTCGGCGTGTACCGGCCCTCACGGGCGGGAGAACGGGCCTGTGGCGGGTGAGTTGGTGACGATCTGCGCTGCCAGAGCGGTGACCTTGAGATGGCGCCTGCGGGCGTGGTCGCGCAGGCGCGTGAAGGCGTCCGCGGGGGAGCAGTCGAAGCGTTCGGCGAGGATGCCTTTGGCTTGTTCGATGAGGACTCGGGTGTCCAGGGCGTTCTGCAGCTGTTCGTTGCGGTGGAGGACGTCTTCGAGTGCGTGGCGGTGGTGCAGGCCGATCGCGGTGGCCCGGATCAGCAGTCGTGCCCACGTGACGTCGGCGGGACGGAGGGCGCCGGGCTGGTGGTAGAGGTTGAGGGTGCCCGCGACGTCATCGGCCACGTGGATGGGGAGGGTGGTGATGGCGGGCAGCCCGGCGTCCAGCGCGTGGTGGCTGAAGCGTGGCCAGCGGGTGCGGCTCTGCGGGTGGCCCAGCAGGATGTTGGTGAGGGGTTTGCTGGTGCGCAGCGTGTCGCGGCACGGGCCTTCGGCCAGCTCGTGCTGGAGGCGTTCCATGTGGGCGGCGCCCTCGTCGGACGCGGCTATGTGTGCGGCGCGGCTCGACGGGCCGGTCAGGCTGCAACTGGTCGCTGTCACGCCCGGGGTGTGCAGGGCGACACCTGCCAGCTGATGGAGCAGGCAGTCGTCGTCCGCCTGGAGAGCGGGGTCGGCCAGGGCGAGCAGGGAAGCTGCGGCCTCCTGGTGCGCCTGTAGGGAGGTCATGCGTGCACCTACCAGGGGTTTGGGGCCGGGTGCGGTCGGTGACGTTGTCAGTTCGGATACCCGGCAGGGTGGGTCCGAAGCCGGGGTTGCGCGGCAGAAAATCACAAGGCGGCATGGATTCACCACTGGGCATGATGACGGGCGCCAGGCTTCCGCCTTCGTGCACCGCGGTTGGACAGGGGGCCGTGATGGCGGGTGCGGGCGGGACGAGTGGTGTCGGACCTCGATGAAGATCCGTCGCAATCGGTCTCTCGGCGGAAAATTCTGGCCGGCGCGGCGCCGGGGGCCGAGCGGCTGGCACGCTGGGCGCTGAACGAGGTCGGCCGGCACCGGACGGGGAGGGGACGCCGTCCGCCGCTGACGCTTCCCTCCCCCCCGACGCTCGGCAACCCGGCCGGAAACCCTCTGCTTCCGGTTGCGTGACATCGCGGGGGTCACCAGGGCCCGGGCGGGGCTGGAGGATGGCGCGGCGGGGAGTTCGCGGACCTGGTCCCCTCCCCATGGCGTGTTCCGCCGCGGGACCAGGTCCGCCCTCGACCATGGGCCGCCGGGTCAGCGGGAGTGCCCGGTGCCCCACGGGAGTCCAGTGAGCTCCCCTTGTCGCCGCGGCCGGTTCAGCGGGGCGGCGGTGCGAGGGATGCGGGGCGGGCTCGCGTACGTACCCCGCGCCATCGGCTCCCACGTCCCACGGAGAATTCGGTGCCGTCGTCCGGGACCTGGACTGCGGCCCGAGGACCCCGCACGGCGAACGGCTGGGTGGCTGTCACCTCCTTTCCCGGACAGGTGGCCGCCCGGGTGCCGGCCCGCGCCGGAGCCCGCAGGCAGCGGGCAGCCAGGGAGACGGCGCGGGAAGGGCGGGAAGGCAAGGCGACTTGAGCGCGCCGACGTGCCGTGCCGGGCGCGCCCGTGCGGCCGGAACTGGCCATGCGCACGGTGCGTCAGCCGCAGAAGTCGCCGGCGGAAGGCCACGATCAGAGGCCCGGCCCAGTACTGCGGGCCGTACCGTCGCGGCAGCGGAACGCGGCACACCACAGGCTGCGGAACAGACGCGCTGGGCAGAGCGTCGTTTGATGGGTCCTGGCCTGCCACTGCTGCTCCTGGCTGCACCTCAAGACGGTCCACAGGGACGTGTACGCAGCCGGGGTCCGGGGCCTGTACAGAAATTAGCCGAGCCGTCCCACTCGGGAAAGACGCTCTTCAGGTCACTTCCCGGAGGCACGGCGGGGGAGGATATTCGGCGCGTTCCGTCGGCAGCAGCGGTGGATCAGGCCGGCTGACGGTGCGGCTGGGCGGAGGTGAGGCGCATGTGGCCCGAGGACCGTAACGGCTACGACGGCAGCGGTGGGTCGGGACTGGCCGGACCGGACGGTTTGCACAAGGTCACCGATGCCCTGGCGAAGGCCGCGGCCGGCGCCGATGCCCGGCAGATCCTGGCGGCACTGTGCCGGGCCCGCCTGGGCCTGCTCCTGGTCACCGGCGCCTCGGTGTACCTCGCCGCGAGCAGCGCCGCGCGGGTGCTGCTGTGCGCCGGCGGCGACACGGCGGCCCGGTTGGCCGAGGCCCAGTAGACCCACGGCGACGGCCCCTGCCGCCGTGCGCCGCAAGAGGCGGCTCCGGTGGTGGCGCCGGATTTGGCCGCCGGGGCCGACGCCCACCGCTGGCCGGTATTCGCCCAGCAGGCCGAGGAGCCGGGGCTACGGGCGGCGTTCTCGTTGCCGCTCGGCACCGGGGCGCTCGCGCTGGGCGCCCTCGGTCTCTGCCGGGACTCCCCTGGACCGGCTGCGAGCCCTGGCCTTCGCGCCATGCCTGAGGGTGGGCGAGTTGGGGTGGTCAGTGCGCGGGCTGTGGTGTGGCCGGTCTGGGCCACGGGGTGCGGTGGGTGAGGCTGATGTGGCCGTCCGGGGTGCGGTGCAGGTCCAGCTCATGGTCCTTGCCGTGCGGCGGATCGGCGGCGGGCCTTTGGAACTGGCCGTTGCGGGCGACGGGCAGCCAGGCGGGCGGCCCGTCGACCGGCCGTTCGAGGTAGTCGGTGACGGCGAGGGTGATGCCGGCCGGATCGGTGTGGATCCGCAGCTGGTAGCGGGACTGCTGGCTGTGTCCGACCAGGTAATGGGCGGCCACCGTGGCCGCGTCCCCCACTTTCTGGGCCACCGGGGCCGGGGCCCCGATCGCGGCCAGCAGACTGCGGGCGGCCCCGCCCACAAGCTTGTTGGTGCGCTCGGCACATTCGGTCTCCACCGTGAAGGACAGCCGGGGCAGGGACAGCCCCGGCGTGTCCGAGACGGGGAGACGGGGCGGAGGCCAGGTGTGGCGCACGGCGTGTGACATGGCGGACCTCCCGCTGAAGCATGGGGTGGGCGGCCACGGGAGGCGGGGCCAGTACAGCGCCTCCGGCGGCCGCACGTCTACAGCATCCGCCGGGGTCCAGGGCGTCCCGGAGAAGTTACGCCTTGCTGCGCGGCGCGCCTAGGAGCGTCCTCGGCCATCCGCCGGTGAGCAGGGACAACTCCGGTTCGGATACGGCAGATTGACGACCCTTCATGTCAAGGTCGCAGGCTGCATTTCATGCGTATGGGGGAATGTCGTCTCTTGTGAACCGTTTCTTCGGTTCATGCGTCGGATGTGGCCGGTCTAGGCTGACCGCGCATCGCCGCCCTGGACCCGGGTGGTCTTCCTTCGTGACCGTCGTGCCGGTGCCCCAATGCGGGGAAGTGGTCAGCGAGTTGGAGCGTGCAGAGTTCTGGCGGCGGGGCCGTTCTCGTCATGGTGGTCGTGGTCGGGCAGCAGCCGCCGGCCACGCTGCCTTTCCCGTCGGGCGTCAGGCGGGCAACCCCTGCCCCGCGGTCCGCAACCACCCCTCAAGCGCGGCGAAGTCGGCATCCGTGAGTCCCTGACGCGGGTCGACGCGGTGGAGCAGGGCCCGGTCTCGAACGTGCGCGGCCACCCATGCCCGGTCGGCGGCGGTGATCTCGTCGTCGACCCAGGCGAAGGGCCGCCCGGCCGCGTAGTCGACGAGGGCCCGGGTCTTCCAGTGCAGCCCGCCCTGCTCATCGTCCTCGTACGCCTCCGGCCAGGTCACCACCGGCAGTTCTGGCAGGCCGAGCCGTGGGGCGATGCACTCGTTCGCATCGGCCATCCACGTCGTGGCCCACACCAGCTCGCAGCCAAGCGCTGCCAGCCGAGGCCCGTACTCGGGATTCAGCCTGGTCAGGAGGGGGTTGGAGGCGGCCCCCCGCGGTTCGGGGTCCAGCTCGTACGTCGGATGTCCGCCCGGGCGCCCGAACGGGATGAGCGGTCCGTCGACGTCGAGGAAGAGCAGTGGGCGCTGTACAGGTGCGGTCACGGCTGCACGTTAGTGGCTCGGCGGTCACGGCCCGCCGGGGCGGCACCGCCGATCCGCTCGCCCGGTACGAGGTGGGGACCGGGGCGGTCGATAGCGTGGGCGGGACCAGCGCGCGGTCCCGCCGTGCCCGCATCGAGGGGAAACCGTGACCGACACCGACCGCTCCTGGCGGCACCTGCTGGCCGTACTGCTGCGTGGCGAGGACCTCGGCGCGGACGATGCCCGCTGGGCCATGCGGCAGGTCATGGACGATGCCGCCGAGCCGGCCCAGTTCGCCGGGTTCCTGGTGGCGCTGCGTGCCAAGGGCGAGAGCGCCGAGGAGATCCACGGGCTGCTCGACGCGCTGATGGAGCGGGTTGTTCCCCTTGCCGTGGACGGGTCCGGCGTCGTCGACATCGTCGGCACCGGGGGCGACGGGGCGCACACCGTCAACGTGTCCACGATGGCCGCCATCGTCGTGGCCGGGGCCGGTGTGCCGGTCGTCAAGCACGGTGGGCGGTCCGTCTCCAGCAAGGCCGGGGCCGCCGACGTGCTGGAGGCGCTCGGGCTGCCGCTCGGCCTCACCCCGGACGCCGTCGCCCGCTGCGTCCACGAGGCCGGCATCGGCTTCACCTTCGCGCCCCGCTTCCACCACGGGCTGCGCCACGCGGGGCCGGTCCGCAAGAGCCTCGGCGTGCCCACCGTCATCAACTACCTCGCCCCGCTGACCAACCCGGCCCGGCCCCGCACCGCCGTCGTCGGCTGCTCCAACACGGAGCTGGCCCCCGTCCTCGCGGACGTCCTCGCGGCCCGCGGGGCCAGTGCGCTGGTCGTACGCGGCGACGACGGGCTGGACGAGATCACCACCGCCGCCCCCACCCAGGTGTGGGTCGCCGCGGGGAAGTCCGTGCGTCAACTGCGCCTGGACACAGCCGAGTTCGGGCTTCCCCGCTGCACACCCGACGCGCTGCGCGGGGGCGATGCCGCCTACAACGCGCTCGCCATCCGCCGCGTCATGGACGGCGACACCGGGCCGGTCCGCGATGCCGTCCTCGCCAACGCCGCGGGGGCGCTCGCCGCGCACCGGGGGCTGGAGGAGCGGAGTCTGGACGATGCCTTCGCGGCCGGGCTGCGCGAGGCCCGGCACTCGATCGATTCCGGGGCGGCCGCACGCACCCTCGCCCGCTGGCTGGACCTCGCCCGTTCCCTGGCTCCCGCCCCCCGCTGACGAGAACCTTCGCACCCCTTGGTTCTGAGCACCCCTCCGAATGGCGTACAGTTGTGTTTACCGACGCGGGGTGGAGCAGCTCGGTAGCTCGCTGGGCTCATAACCCAGAGGTCGCAGGTTCAAATCCTGTCCCCGCTACTGAACGAAGAGGCCCGGCACTTGTCATCAAGTGCCGGGCCTCTTCGCGTTCCCCCGCCGCCTTCCGCCGAAGCGCCTTGACCTTTACGCAACGTCAAGATCTAGCTTGGTCGATGTGAACGGCAAGGAGTGGTCGATCCAGGAGATCGCCAAGAAGGCCGGGACGACGAGCCGCACCCTCCGCCACTACGGAGACCTCGGCCTGCTCGCCCCGAGCCGGATCGGAAGCAACGGATACCGCTATTACGACCAGGACGCCCTGGTCAGGCTTCAGCGGATCCTGCTCCTGCGGGAGCTGGGGCTCTCACTGCCGGTCATCGGCGAGCTCCTGGAGGGCGAGCGCGATCCGGCGGCCGCCCTGCGGACCCATCTGCGCCTCCTTGAACAGGAGCGCGAGCGCATCGCGCGGCAGATCGCGTCCGTGCGGACCACCCTGCACAAGACCGAGAAGGGAGAGGAGCTCATGGCGGAGGAAGTGTTCGACGGCTTTGACCACACCCAGTACGAGGAGGAGGTGAGCCGGCGCTGGGGGCGGGACGCCTATGAGAAGGGCGACCGCTGGTGGCGCTCGCTCAGCGAGGCTCAGAGGAAGGGATTCCTGAAGGAGCACGAGGACATCGCCCGGGACTGGGGGCGGGCGCACCAGGCCGGGCTCGCGGCCGACGGTGACGAGGCGCAGGACATCGCGCGGCGCCATGTCGCCTGGCTGTCCACCACGGCGAGCGTCGGCAGGTCGTACGTCATCGGGCTCGGCCGGATGTACGTCGACGACCCGCGCTTCGGCGTCAACTACGACAAGCACGGCGAGGGCACGGCGGCCTTCGTACGGGACGGCCTGACGGTGTACGCCGAGCGGCACCTCACGGACGGGCCGGACGCCAGGGGCGCGTGCGGGGAGTAGTCTCGCGTGCGCCATGAGTGAGCGCAGGAATATCGGGACACGGGTGGGGACACGGCGGAAGGTGCCTGTCGTGTTGCTGCTCGCCGTGGGTGCGTTCCTGCTGAGCGGCTGCGAGGAGCTGGGGGAGCCCCTCCCCGTCAACGGGGCGTCGGCCGCCGGGTCCGCGGGCCCCGCGCACGGCTGCCGCCTGAATCGTGGCGGCTGGGCCGAGCTGCCGTGCGTGCCCGACCAGGGTGCGAACCATCGCCACACCAGGGGAAGCTGCGCCCGGGGACGCCCGGGGCCCCACCGCTGCCGCCGCCGCTGACTGCCCCGGTTGGGTGCGGCCGAGTCGCCGCGGGAGCCGGGAAGCGCCAGGCTGGACGGGTGCGGCAGCGAGCAGAGGGCGACGGGCGCCTGGTACGGGCGCTACCCGTACTGCTGATCGTCGTCGGCTTCGTTTTCGACGCCTCGACCCCGCCCGACCTGACCGCCGCCGCGCTGTTCGCGGGCGCGCCGGTCGTCGCCGCCCCGTTCTACTCGGGCCGCGGCACCGCTCTCGTGGGCCTGGGTTCGTTGGCCGCCGTCGTGGCGCTCTGGTTCATACACGATCTGCCCAACCTCGGCGAAGGGTCCAGCGAGCTGTTCACCGTGCTCACGGTGGGCGCGCTCGCCCTCGTCATCAACCGCATCCTGCGCCGCAGCGGCGAACAGCTCGCCTCCCAGCGCGTCATCGCGGAGACCGCCCAGCGCGCCGTGCTGCCCACACCGGCGCCCCGTATCGGCGGGCTCAATGTCGCCGCGCGGTACGAGGCCGCGCAGGCGGACGCCTTCATCGGCGGGGACCTGTTCGCCGTGCAGGACACCCCGTACGGGGTCCGGCTCATCGTCGGCGACGTACGCGGCAAGGGGCTCCAGGCGGTGGAGGCCGTCGCCGTGGTGATCGGTGCGTTCCGGGAGGCCGCCGAGCAGGAGTCCTCCCTGGAGGCGGTCGCCCAGCGCCTGGAGCGGGCGCTGGCCCGCGAGGGCACCCGGCGCGACCGGCTGGACGCGGTCGAGGGGTTCACCACCGCGCTGCTCGCCGAGATCCCGCGCGGTGACGGCACCGTACGCCTGGTGAACCGGGGGCACCCCGAGCCGTTCATGCTGCAGGCGGACGGCTCGCTCGACGCGCTCGTGCCGTCCGAGCCCGCGCTGCCGCTCGGCATGGCCGATCTCGGGGTGTGGCCGGACCGGGCGGACGTGCGCCCCTTCCCGCCCGGGGCGACGCTGCTGCTCTACACCGACGGCCTGTCCGAGGCGCGCGACGGCTCCGGCGTCTTCTACGACCCCGGCACCCGGCTGCGCGGCGCGATCTTCCCCGGCCCGGAGGAGGTCCTGGACGCGCTCGTCGACGACGTACGCCGCTACACGGGCGGCGGCTCCAACGACGACATGGCGCTGCTCGCGGTGGCTCGCCCGGCCGAGGGCCAGCCGCAGCGGCGCCGCACGGTCAAGATCGTGAAGTAGAGGGCGTCACGGTGTGTGCCCGAAGGGTGCCGCTGCGCATAACAATTGACACACTGTCAGAAAGCGGGTGTGGCGAGGGTGACCCTGAGAGGCTGTCAACTCGCCCGATTTGAACCGGCTATGGGGTACTAAGTCCCGGCCGGGACCGTTAACGATCAATGGGAACGGCTTGGAATCCGCCCCCGCTGTCTATTAACGTTCGATAACGCAGCGCGGTCGTCCCAGTCGCCGCCAAGGCGGCACCGTGCGCATGCGCCGAATCCCGCGAGGGAACCGGGGAACCATCAAACTTGGGGTGAATCGGACGTCCGTTATGGACGCTCGTAGGAGACCTTCCTGCTCCGAACCCGGCAGCTAACCCGGTAGGCGGTAAGGAAGGAAAGGAGCGCGCCTTCGTGGCGTCCAACGAGCCTGCCCTCAACACCCCCCTGCCCCCTGTTTCGCTGTACGGGGACGTACCCGGCGAGACCGAGAGCTGGGAGGAGTGGGACCCGACCGAGGAGTCCGTACGTCCGGTACGCGGCCGGCACCGGGTGGCCAAGCAGCGTGGCGGGCTCGCCCGCAGCTCCACGGTGCTGGGCGTCGGCGTCATCGCCGCGGTCGGCGCGGGCGGCATGGCCACCGCGCAGACCAAGCCGCCGGTCTCCATATCGCTGCCCGACTCCATATCCGAGAACCTGCCCGACCTCGGGTCGCTGCCCGGCGTCGGCGAGCTGGTCTCGCACGACAGCCCGGATGCTCCCAAGACCGCTGCCGCCAGGGCCGATCAGAAGATCGCCGCCTCGCCGCTGACCATGACGGGGCTGTCCACCAGCGAGGCCGAGCAGGGTGCCACCGACGCGGGCGAGGCGCTGCGCGCCCGCATCCTCCAGCAGGCCGAGCAGCAGAAGGCCAGTGCGGTCGCCGAGGCGAAGGCGGCCGCGCAGAAGGCCGCGGCGGAGAAGGCGGCCGCCGACGCCAAGGCCAAGCAGGACGCGGCCGCCGCCAAGGCCGCCGCCGAGAAGAAGGCGGCCGAGGAGGCCGCGGCCAAGAAGGCGGAGGAGGAGCGGCTCGCCAAGCTGGCCGCGAGCTACTCGCTGCCGGTCGGCTCGTACACGATCACCTCCACCTTCGGCGAGGCCGGCTCGATGTGGTCCTCCGGCCACCACACCGGCCTCGACTTCGCCGCCCCCACGGGGACGCCGCTCAAGGCCATCCACTCCGGGACGATCAAGTCGGCGGGCTGGGCCGGGGCGTACGGCTACCGCACGGTGATCACGCTGGATGACGGCAGTGAGCTCTGGTACTGCCACCAGTCTTCGCTGGCGGTGAGTGAGGGGCAGAAGGTGTCGACGGGTGACGTGATCGGTCGCGTGGGCGCGACCGGGAACGTGACGGGGCCGCACCTCCACCTGGAGGTCCACACCCCGTCCGGCACGGGCATCGACCCGATGACCTGGCTCCAGTCGAAGGGGCTCAACCCCTGAGGTGGCTAATGACGGGCAGCAGCCACCCCTAGCCCGTCCGGCGTTTGAGGACGAGCGCCTTTAAGGCGCGATCGGGGTCTGGGGCGGAGCCCCAGTTGCTTGCGGGCGGGGGTGCCCGGAATAGCCACCCCCGTAAGGGAGTTGATCAACTCATGACCTCTCTCCGTGTGCTCGGCAGCTCCGACCTCTCCGTCTTCCCCCTTTCCCTCGGCGGCAACGTCTTCGGCTGGACAGCCGACCAGGACCAGTCCTTCGCCGTCCTGGACGCCTACACCCACGGCGGCGGCAACTTCGTCGACACCGCCGACCTGTATTCCGCCTGGGGCGAGGGAAACTCCGGTGGCGAGTCCGAGGCGATCATCGGGAAGTGGCTGGCCGCCCGCGGCAACCGGGACGACGTGGTCGTGGCCACCAAGGTCGGGGCGCTGCCCGGCTACAAGGGCCTGGCCCCGACCAACATCAAGGCCGCCGTCGAGGAGTCGCTGCGCCGCCTCGGCACCGATTACATCGACCTGTACTACACGCACTTCGACGACCCCTCCGTCCCCGTCGAGGAGATCGTGACCGCCCTGGACCAGCTGGTGCGGGACGGCAAGGTCCGCGCGCTCGGCGCCTCCAACATCAGCCCGGAGCGGCTCCAGGAGTCCCTGGACTTCTCCGACCGCGAGGGCCTCGCCAAGTACGCGGTGCTGCAGCCGCACTACAACCTGGTCTCGCGCGGCACCTACGAGGGCGCCCTCCAGGAGACCGCGTCCCGCGCGGGCCTGGCCGCCGTCCCCTACTTCTCGCTCGCCTCCGGCTTCCTCACCGGCAAGTACCGCCCGGGCCAGTCCGTGAACAGCCTGCGGGCCGAGGGCGCGGGGGAGCACCTGGAGACCGAGCGGGGCCGCAGGGTGCTCGCCGCGCTCGACAAGGCCGCCCAGGAGACCGGCGCCGAGATCGCCACGGTGGCGCTGGCCTGGCTGGCCGCCCGGCCGACCGTCGCGGCGCCCATCGCCTCGGCCCGTACCGTCGAGCAGCTCCCGGCGCTGCTCGCGGTCGCCGACCTGGAGCTGACCGACGCGCAGGTCGCCGAGCTGACGGCCGCCTCAGCGTAGGTACGGGTTGTACGGCGCCGGGCCCGCGGCCGGGCCCGGCTGCCCGTAGGGAACCTGCGGAACGTAGGGAACATACGGCGCGTACTGGGCGTGCTGGGTGTACGGGTGCGGCGGGCCCGGCTGCGGGGGCAGCCAGATCCGGCCCGTGGCCCCCGCCGCGTACAGCAGCGCCGGGCCTGCGACCGGCTTGCGCTCCCACAGATGGTGGAGCAGCTCCTGCTCGCGGGCGGCGAAGTCGGGACCGGGGCCGACCGCGCCCGCGCTGCGGTAGGCGCGGTGCCGCAGGAAGGCGAGCGCGGTCGCGAACGCCTCGTACTCGGCGACCGCCCGCGCCGCCGGCTTCCCCCCGAAGGTGCGGTGCGCGAAGTCGCGGGCCGTCGCGCGGGCCGCCATCGAGGACAGCGCGAGCGGCTCCGCGGGCCCGAGCCAGCCAGCCGCGGCATAGGCGGGCAGCTCGGCGGCGACCGTACGCAGCTCGCGCTGCCGGCTCCAGATCGCGAGCCAGGTGAGCAGCCCGAACACCGGCACCATGAACGCCCCGTACACGATGTAGAAGCCGTACACCCCGAACAGCGTCGAGCTGTTCCACAGGGCGTGCATGCCCATCGCGCAGACCAGGCCGCCCAGCGGGAACACGACGCGGCGCAGCCGCTTGCCGGGCGCCGCGAGCGCGGCCGCGCCGAACCCGATGCCGGTGAGCACCGTGAACAGCGGGTGCGCGAACGGCGACATGACAACCCGTACGAAGAACGTCGCCGCCGTCGTCGAGGCGAGGCCCGCGCTGTGGCTTGCCTGGTCCTCGCCGAACGCGTTGCCCAGATAGAGGATGTTCTCGGTGAAGGCGAAGCCGGTCGCGGTGAAACCGGCGAAGACCACGCCGTCGACGATCCCCTTGAAGTCGCGTCTGCGGAAGAGGAAGAGCAGCAGGACGGCCGCCGCCTTCGCGCTCTCCTCGACGATCGGGGCTATGACGCTGGCGCCCAGATGGTCGGCCGAGGAGGGGTCGGCGGTGGCCGTGGCTATCCAGCGCGTCGCGAACGAGTTGGCGATGATCGCCACCAGAGCGGCGGCGCAGGCGCCCCACGCCAGGGCGAACAGGAGGTTGCGCCACGGCCCGGGGTCGACCCGGTCCAGCCAGCGGAACGCGGCGCCGAGGAGCGGCACCGGAAGCACCGCGAGCCCGAGCCCTACCAGGAACCCCTCGGTGCCGGTCTGTTCCCGTACGAGCGCGAGGATGACCAGGCCGCACAGGGCGAGCAGGGTGATCAGCGCGCCCGCGCGGACCGCCTTGGAACGCCAGAAGTCGCGGCGCGGCCGGTAGCGCCACTTCGACCGGTCCGGCGGGACCGCGTCGAACCGGGGCTCGTCCGCGCACGCCGGAACCGGCTGGGCCGCAATGGCCGGCCCGGCCTGCTGGGGCGCCTGCCCGGGATGCGGGCGATGCGGAAGCGACTCGAAGGACACCAGACGACCCTAACGAGGGTCACTGACAATCCGCGACGGTGCCTGCACTACCCGCTGTGCCCGACCCGTCGGAACAGCAGGTCGTGCACCACATGCCCCTTGTCGAGACCCTGCCCCTCGAACCGCGTCAGCGGCCGGAACGCGGGCCGCGGGGCGTAGCCGCCGCCCTCCACCGTGTTCTCGAAGTCGGGGTGCGCGTCGAGCACTTCGAGCATCTGCTCGGCGTAGTCCTCCCAGTCCGTCGCACAGTGCAGTACGGCGCCGGGCTTCATCCGCGTCGCGGCCAGCGAGAGGAACTCGGGCTGGATCAGGCGGCGCTTGTGGTGCCGCTTCTTGGGCCACGGGTCCGGGAAGTACACGCGCAGGCCGTCCAGGGCGTCCGGCTCCAGCATTTCGCGCAGCAGGATGATCGCGTCGCCGTTGGCCACCCGGACGTTGCTCAGGCCGCCGCGCTCGGCGAGACCGAGGAGGTTGCCCTGGCCGGGGGTGTGCACGTCCACGGCGAGGATGCCGGTGGCGGGGGCGTCCGCGGCCATCTGCGCGGTGGCCTCGCCCATGCCGAAGCCGATCTCCAGGACGACGGGAAGGCCGTCGAACATCTCGCCCAGGTCGATCTTGCGCAGCCCGTCGATGTCGAAGCCCCACACCGGCCACAGGCGCTCCAGGTACTCGCCCTGGCCGGTGGTGACTCGGCTGCGGCGGGGCTGGAAGCTGCGGATCCTGCGTTCGTGGTGGGATCCGGCGGGGTCGGCCGCCGGGCCGCCCGGGAAGCGGGGTGCCTTGTCCCTGGGCAGGACCTTTTCGGTGGCCGCCGCGGCCGGGGCTTCTGGGGTGTGGGGGTGCTCAGACACAATGCGGCCAATTCTACGACCCTGGTGTCGGCGGGGGTGCGGCTTCGCTTCGCGGTGCTGCTGTCGGCGGGCGTGCTGCTGTCCAGCGGGGCTCGGCCCCACGGCCCCGGGTATTTACGGTTTGCCCTGGTGGGGCGGGGGCGCTTCCGCGTCTTTGTGCTCGGGTGCGGGTGGTTGGGTGGCTGGTCGCGCAGTTCCCCGCGCCCCTTAGGGCGTGCTGGTTGGGCTCGCTCACGCGACGGAACCCGCACAATGCCACACCCACGCGCCCGGCCCCCAGGGGCGCGGGGAACTGCGCGAGAAGCGACCACGGCCTGCGGGCGAAGACAGGCTTGAGGGGCGCGGGGAACTGCGCGAACGGATGGCCGGGTCAGGGGCGGGGCAGGGACGCCAGGGTCCGCCTCGCCACCTCCCTCCCGATCGGCAACGACGCCGTCGCCGCCGGGCTCGGGGCGTTCAGGACGTGGACCACTCTCGGGGTTTCCCGGATCAGGAAGTCGTCCACCAGGGTGCCGTCCCGCAGGACGGCCTGGGCCCGGACTCCTGCCGGGGCCGTGCGCAGGTCCGCTTCCTCCACCCCGGGGAGCAGGCGGCGGACCGCCTCGGTGAAGGCTCGCTTCGAGAGGGAGCGGTGCAGTTCGCCCGCGCCGTAGCGCCAGTGGCGGCGGGCTATCCGCCAGGTGCCGGGCCAGCCGAGGGTGCCGGCGAGCTCGGCGGGGCGGACCGTGCGCCAGTCGTAGCCCTCGCGGGCCGCGGCCGGCACCGCGTTGGGGCCGACGTGGACCGAGCCGTCGACACCCCGGGTCAGGTGGACGCCGAGGAAGGGGAAGGCGGGGTCGGGCACCGGGTAGACCAGGCCCTTGACCAGGCCGGGCCGGGCCAGCTCGTAGTACTCGCCGCGGAACGGCACGATCCGCACCCCGGGGTCGTCGCCCGCGAGTCGGGCCACCCGGTCGCAGTGCAGGCCCGCGCAGTTCACCAGGGCCCGGGCGCGCAGCACCGTACCGTCGGCCGTGCGCACGGCGACGCCGAGCGAGGGGCGCCGGTCGATGCGGACGACCTCCGCGCCGTACCGCACGTGCGCGCCGGACAGCTCGGCGAGGCGGGCCGCCACCGCCCCGTAGTCGCACACCCCCGTCGTGCCGACGTGGATCGCCGCAAGGCCGCGTACCTCCGGCTCGTACGCCGCTATCTGGGCCGGGCCCAGCTCGCGCACCGGGATGCCGTTCTCCCGGCCGCGCTGGACCAGGGCGTGCAGCCGGGGCAGCTCGGCGCGCTCGGTGGCCACGATCAGCTTGCCGGTGACCTCGTGCGCGATGCCGTGCCGGGCGCAGAACTCGACCATCTCGGCCGCGCCCCGCACCGCGAAGCGCGCTTTCAGCGAGCCCGGCTTGTAGTAGATGCCGCTGTGGATGACCCCGCTGTTGCGCCCCGTCTGGTGCCGGGCGGGGCCGCTCTCCTTCTCCAGGACCACCACGCGTGTCCCCGGCGCGGCCCGCGTGAGGGCGTACGCCGTCGACAGACCCACGATCCCGCCGCCGACCACCAGGACATCGCAGTCGTACGTCGTCACCCACACACCTCCCACCCCGGTCGCGTTCTTTCCCGGAGGACGGCCCCGGACCCCCTCACCACATACTGCACTGACCCACTGACAATCCCGGTAAACGTCCGGTAGAGGGGTCTACGCCGGGGTCATCAGGAGTGGCCTGGCGCGCTCGCGCAGCTCGGCGACCCTCGGCTCGTCCCCGTACGGCTCCAGGCGGTGCAGCAGATCGCGGACGTACTCGGTCGTACGGGCCGAGGAGATGCGGCCCGCGACCTCGACGGCCCGGGTGCCCGCCGCGCACGCCGCGTCCAGGTTCCCCGACTCCAGCTCGGCCACCGCGCTCACCACCAGACGCAGCCCGTGCGAGCGGACGAACTCCTCGGTCGGCCGCGAAAGCGCCTGCTCGGTGAAGCGGCGGACCTGGCGGGGCGCCTTCAGGTCGCGGTAGCACTCCGCCGCGTCCGCCGCGAAGCGGTCGTAGGAGTAGAAGCCGAGCCAGGACGGGTCGCAGTCGCCGTCGCGCGAGCGCTCCAGCCAGGCCTCGGCGGCCTTCAGGGCGGCCTCGGCGGGGTGCCCGTCGCCGGCCTTGGCGTGGGCGCGCGCCTCCACGAGGCGGAAGAAGGACATGGTGCGGGCGGTGGCGAGGCCGCGGTTGCGCTCGACGGCGGCCTGCGCGAGGTCGACGCCCTCGTCGGCGAAGCCGCGGTAAGTGGCCTGGAGCGACATCGACGCGAGCACGTAGCCGCCGAGCGGCACGTCGGCCGCGGCGCGGGCGAGCCGCAGCGCCTGGATGTAGTAGCGCTGGGCGGCCTCCTGCTGGCCGGTGTCGAAGGCCATCCACCCGGCCAGCCTGGTCAGTTCGGCGGTCGCGCCGAACAGCGCGCGACCCACCTCGTCGCTGTACGAACCGAGCAGCAGCGGGGCCGCGTCGACCCGTAAGCACTCGGGAACCATCGACGAACGCCAGTCGCCGCCGCCGTACTTGGAGTCCCACCGGCGCGCGTCCTCGGCCGCCTCGCGCAGCTTGGCGACGTCGCTGTGGCCCACCTTCAGCGGTGGCAGGTCGGTCAGCTCGATGCTGCGGGCGACCGAGGAGTCGGCGGGAGTTATGAGCCAGCGGGACGCGGGCGTGGCGTACGCGCTGACCGCGAACGAGCCGGCGAGCGACTGCCAGATGCCGCCGCCGGCCCGCCGTCCGGCCAGATCCAGCCGGTACAGATCGGTCGCCGAGCGCACCGCCTCCGAAACGTCGCGCGGGAAGGCGAGCCCGACCTCGGGGGCCGGATCCGCGTCCGCGAGGCCGATTTCGTGCAGCGGGACGGGCCGGCCCAGTTTGGCGCCGATCGCCGCCGCTATGAGATGGGGCGCGGCGCCCTGGGGCACCATGCCCTTGGAGACCCACCGGGCCACGGAGGTCTTGTCGTAGCGAAGGGTCAGGCCCCGCTGCGCGCCGAGGTCGTTGACCCGTCGCGCCAGGCCCGCATTGCTTATTCCCGCGAGGGCGAGAACGGTGCCGAGCTTCTCGTTCGGCCCGCGTTGCTCCCTGGACATGCGCCACCCCTCGACACAGACGGCGTTCCCCCCGGGCGGTGTGGTGTCCGGATCGCCGGCCGCAAAAGCACGTGGCCGAACCCCCGGGAATATGCCGCTCGCGGGGAACAGCAGTAAACACAGCGTAGTTCGCCGCATCCCGACCGTTAAGAGGCGGTCTTCCGTATGGCGAGATTGTTTTCCGTACGAACAGTTGCTGACGCCCGCGGACGCGCGGCGATCGCCGGACCGCTGCGCCGGGGGTGAGGCGGGACCGGCCGCCGCCGCGCTCCCGCCGTGTGGCCGTGCGCCCGGCCGTGCGCTCTCGCCGGTCCTCCAGGGGAGCGCTTCCATGTGTGGTGCGTGGGTCGGCCCGCTGCATGGATCCAGCGGGCTGGGGGACACCGCCGCCTCAATCCCCGCGGGCGGCGGACCGGTCCGGGAGGCGAACAGCGCCTCCCGGACTGTGTGTTGAGGGCTTCCGGAGGCCGGTGTGACGAGCCCGCCGCGTCCCGAGAATGGCCGGATATCGCCCCTGGGATGAGGGCCCCGGAGCCGGTTGCCGATCACCGATGACCGGTCCCGTGCATCCCGGGACCGACGCCAATCGGCCACCCGCCGGGGCGCATTCACTTTTTGCGCCCGCTACCCGTAGCCCCTCCGGGGTGCCGTTGTCGTGGCAGCATGGGGTCCCGGCCTCCTTCGGCCCGTACGCGAGCCCAGTGCTGAGCCCCAGCGCCGAGCATTCTGACGGGTCGTCATATCGAGGCCGGCCCGAGGTTGTCCACGAGTTGTCCACAGCCTGTGGAGGCGCGATGCGGTGGTTGGTGGGGTGGAGCAGCGTCGCCGCAAGCTTCCGCGCGGGCAGCCACGGTCCGGGCGGATACGGCACGGCCGGTGCCGTCGGCGAGCCCGGCGAGGGGCGCACGGTCCATCCCGTCGGCGCCCAGCTCCTGTGGGGCGACCCGGATCCGCTGTGGGCGGTGGGGGACTGGCGCCCCGACGAGATCCGCATCGTCAGCGTCGGAGCCGACACCCGCCTCGCGGTACTGGGCTGCTGCGCCGCCACCGACGAGGAGCTCAGGGTCGGCCTGTTCGCCGCGCGCGGGGGCGCGCTGCGCCACCTCTCCGCCTGGCCCGGCAGCTACACGGCGGTCGCCCAAGTGGCCCGCCGCGTCACGGTCGTCGGCGACCTGGCCGGCGCCCGGCCCGTCTTCTACACCCCCTGGGCGGGCGGAACGGCCTACGGAACGGCGGCACTTCCGCTCGCCGACCTCATCGAGGCCCAGCTCGACATCGGCCACCTCGCCGCCCTCCTCGCCTGCCCCGACGTGCCCGAGGCGCTCGGCGACTCCACCCCGTACGCGGGCGTGCGCCGCATCCCGCCCGGCCACGCGCTCGTGCTGCGCGAGGGTTCGCGCGAGATCACCGGGTACGAGCCGGTCGCCTCGCTCGCGGTGGCCGCGCCGCAACTGGCGCCCGCCGCAGCGGTGGAGGGCGTACGCGAGGCCCTGGTCTCGGCGGTGCGGGCCAGGCTCACCGCACCCCGGCACGCGCCCGAGACCCTGCCGCCCGACCCCGGCCCGGTCCCCGGCATGGGCCCGGCCGAGCGGCGCGCCGCCCGCGGGGGCCCGGCCCCCGGCATAGGAGCCGACCTCTCCGGAGGCCCCGCCTCCGCGACCCTCGCCCTGCTCGCGGCCGGGCTGCCCGGGGTGCCGGGCACGGTGCTCGGCCACGGCACGGGCGCGGGCGAACGCCTCCTGGCCGTCACCTTCAACGACCTCACGGTCCCGGGCGCGGGGCGCCAGGCCGAGCTGGAACGGGCCGGAGCGATGGCGGCCAACCCCCGCCTGCACCACGTGGTGGTGACGGGAGGCGAGGAGTGCCTGCCGTACGCGGACCTGGAGGGCCCCCTGACGGACGAGCCGGGACCCTCCCTGATCGCGGCCCCGCGCCACCGCCGCCGCCTGCTGTCGGGCAGCGCGGACCACTTCACGGGAAGCGGCGCCCGCCAGGTCCTGGACGCCCATCCGGCGCGCCTGGCCGACCTGTTGATGGACCGTCAGCGCCGCCATCTGCTCCGCCCGGCAACAGCACTGGCAAAAGCGGGCGGCCCGTCGGCGCATTCGTTGTTCGTCCCCCTGACGGTCTACAGGGCGGCCCGGCGCCTGGCCAGAACTCCGTACCGAACCGGGATCGAATCGGCGGCGGACGCGCTGCGGGCGTCGGCGGCGGACGGCCGGGGGGCACCCCGCCTGGACGACACGGCGAGCCCGCTGTCGATCTCGCTTGCCGCGCTGTCATGGACGCGCCCCGGCCCGGCGGCCCGCTGGCTGACCGGGGAAGCACTCGCCGAAGTATCGGTTCGCCTGATGGCCTCGGCGACCCGCCCGGCCCCGTCGCAGCGCCCGGGGGAGGCCCGCGCGTCGGCCGCGCTCGCCCGTTATGCGGCGGACCACCGCGTCCTGGAGCAGGCCGCGGAGGTACGCAGCCAGCGCCTGCACGCGCCGTTCCTGGACAACCAGGTGGTACGGGCGTGCCGGGCCCTGCCGGAATCCCTGCGGGTCCAGCCGGGCGCCCGCGCGGCGATCCTGCGTACGGTGCTCTCGGCATCCGGGGTCCGCGACCTGCCCCCCGGCTGGGGCACCCCGTCCCACGCCCCCTCGACGGCCGCCGCGAGAGCGGGCCTGCGCCAGTCGGCCGACCCGCTGATCTCCCTCTTCGAAGCCCCGCTGCTCGCGGACGCGGGCCTGATCGAGGCCCGGACCATCCGCAAGGCACTACGAGCGGCATCCGAAGGCGCCCCCCTCCCCCTGGACGGCCTGGCAGACCTGATCTCGACAGAACTGTGGCTGCGGCGCCTGCTGTCCCGCCGGGGCACCTGCTGGACGGGCACGGCAGCGCCGAGGCAGCGGGCGGTGGCGGGAGGGGTGGTTCCGCCTCGACGGCCTACGTTGCGGTCTTGAGACGCGGCTTCTTATCAGGGGCGGAAGCCGATGCCGTGTCCTCGCCCCACCGGAGCCCAGCCCGTCGCAGGCGGTGGCGAGGAACGCCCCGCTACTGCTCAGCCCTCTCCAATGGGCAGAACGGGGGAAGAGGCGGGAAAGCCTCGGCCCGGCCCGGCCGAGCATCGCCCGATGCCCCCGCACAGGAACACCCCGCCACCGGATGCCGGTAGGGAATGGCTTCTCGAGACTGGTCTGATTTGGGCTGGAGCACGGATGCCCTGTCTGGGAAGGGGCGTTGTCAGTGGTGGCCGTTAGCGTGGTGGTCGTGCAGCTTCGTTATCAGTACCGCGTCTACCCGACGCCCGGCCAGTGCATCAGTGCGGCCAGGGTGTTCGGGTGTCGGCGTGTGGTCTGGAACGACGCGCTGGCCCGGGTCAGGCCGGTGAAGGCGTCGAACAATCTGCTGGGCAGTACCGGTCACCGGCTCGCACACGGCCCGTATCAGCAGGTCCCGAAGAACGCTGATCTGTCCAAACTCCTGATCACGCAGGCGAAGAGGACCCCGGAGCGGGCGTTCTTGTCGGATGCGCCGGTCGGGGCCGCCGATGTACTGCCGCCCACGGACGGAGATCAGGGCATCGACCTCGGCCTGACGCTCCCCCAAGGTCTTGAGGACCAGGGGGGACCCCCACCGCGGTCCTCGCGGACGGCTCGCACATCGCGAGCCCGAAGTACCTGCGGCGGGCGGAGAAGAAGCTGAAGAAGCGGCAGCGGGAGCTGTCGCGGAAGAAGAAGGGCAGCAGCAATCGGGACAAGGCCCGCACCCGGGTAGCCCGCGCACACGCCCAGGTCGCCGACGCACGCCGCAACTTCCACCACCAGTGGTCTCACAGATTGACGAGCGAGAACCAAGCCGTCTTCACCGAGACCCTGAACGTGCGGGGACTGGTGCGAACCCGTCTGGCCAAGAGCGTGCACGACGCAGGCTGGGCACAGTTCGTGCAGATGCTGGAGTACAAGGCGATCCGGCGCGGCCGCTCATTCGCCAAGGTCGACCGGCACTTCCCCTCCTCTCAGATCTGCTCAGCCTGTGGCTACCGGGACGGCCCCAAGCCGCTCAACGTTCGCATATGGACGTGCCCGAGCTGCGGCACCCGGCACGACCGGGACTGGGACGCGGGCAAGAACGTCCGCTACGAAGGCCGCCGCATCCTCGCGGTCGGCACAACAGAACCACCCACCCCAGGACCTGGGGCCCTCGCCCGGCAACGAGCGAGGTAAACGCCTGCGGAGCGCACGTAAGACCAGGCAGCCGCCCGGCAGCGCGCACAACCCCGGCACCTGCCGGGAGGAACCAGGAAACACCGTGGCCCCGGCTCACGACACGAGCCGAGGGCGGACGGAGAATCCCCGTGCTTCAACGGGGGAGGCTAGGTCAAAATGGCAACCGTGCGGTACCTGATCCTGGGCGCCACCGAGGCGCACGACGACGACGGCACCGCCATATCCCTCGGCGGGCCGAGGCTGCGCACCCTGCTGACCGCCCTTGCGCTGCGCACCCCCCGCCCCGTACCCGTACCCACTCTGATCGACGACGTATGGGCGGGCGATCCCCCACAGGACGCCCCCGCGGCCCTCCAGGCCCTGGTGGGAAGGCTCCGCCGCACCCTCGGCAGAGAAGCCGTGGAGTCCGGCCCCGCCGGGTACCGCCTGACGGCCCCGCGCGACGCGATCGACCTGTACGAGTTCGAGGACCGCGCGGCAGAGGGCGCGGCCCAGCTGGCCGGGGGCGACCCGGAGTCCGCCGCCCGGACCCTGCGCGCAGCCCTCGCCCTGTGGCGCGGCCCCGCCCTGAACGACCTCCCCGAACGCGACGCGGCCGTACGCCCCGAAGCCCAGCGCCTGGCCGCACAGCGCAACCGCATCGAGGCCGACCTGAGGCGAGGCGCCACGAGCGCACTGCTCCCCGAACTGACGGAGCTGCTCGCCTCGCACCCGTACGACGAGACGCTGCACGCCCAGCTGATCCGTACGCTGAGGAACGAGGGCCGCCGGGCCGACGCCCTGGCCGCCTACGAGAAGGCCCGCCGCACCCTGGCCGAGTCGCTCGGCGCGGACCCCGGCCCCGAACTGACCTCCCTGTACACGGAGTTGCTGGAGGCCGCACCTGCGCGCCCCGCCGAAGCCCCCCGCCCCGGCGAAGGCAACCTCCGCCGCCGACTGACCTCCTTCGTCGGCCGCGAGCCCGAACTGGCGCTGATCCGGGCGGACTTGGCGGGCTCCAGGCTCGTCACGCTCACCGGCCCCGGCGGCACCGGCAAGACCCGCCTCGCGGAACAGGCGGCGGCGGGGTCGGAAGCGGCCGCCTGGCTCGTCGAACTCGCACCGCTCGACCACCCCGAGGCCGTCCCCGGCGCCGTGGTCTCCGCCCTTGGCCTGCGCGAGACGATCCTGCTGCCCCAGGCCGGCCAGGCGCCCGGCCACGACGACCCGACCGCCCGCCTGGTCGAGGACCTCTCCCGCCGCCCGGACACCCTGCTCGTCCTCGACAACTGCGAGCACGTCATCGACGCCGCGGCCCTCCTCGCCGAGACGCTCCTTACCCGCTGTCCCCGGCTCCGCATCCTCGCCACCAGCCGAGAACCGCTCGGCGTGCCCGGCGAGGCGGTCCGCCCGGTCGAGCCGCTGCCGCCCATCCCGGCCCACCGTCTGTTCGCCGAGCGCGCCCGCACCGTACGCCCCGACTTCGACCCGGACGTCGACCCCGAGGCAGTCGCCGAGATCTGCCGCCGCCTGGACGGACTCCCGCTCGCCATCGAACTGGCCGCGGCGCGACTCCGCGTACTGACACCTCGTCAGATCGCGGACCGGCTCGACGACCGCTTCCGTCTGCTCACCAGCGGCAGCCGCACCGTACTGCCGAGGCAGCAGACCCTGCGGGCCGTCGTCGACTGGTCCTGGGACCTCCTGGACGAACCCGAACGCGCCGTCCTGCGCCGCGCCTCCGTCTTCGCCGGCGGCTGGGACCTCGCCGCCGCCCAGGCGGTGTGCGGCGCCACCGACGACCTGGCCGCCCTCGTCGACAAGTCCCTGGTCATCGCGGTCCCCGCGCCCGACGGCACCGGCATGCGCTACCGCATGCTGGAGACCATCCACGAGTACGCCGCCGAGCGCGCCGCCGAGACCCCCGAGGCGCTGCGCGAGGCCGCCGACGCCCACGCCGCGTACTACCGCGAGCTCGCCCGCCGTGCCGAACCCAGAGTCCGCTCGCGCGAGCAGCTCCCCTGGATCGGCCGCCTGGAGACCGAGCTCGACAACATCCGGGCCGTACTGCGCCGCACGACGACTCCGCCCACCGCCGACGAGGTGGCCGCCACCGAACTCGCCCTCGCCATGGGCTGGTTCTGGTGGCTGCGCAACTACCGGACCGAGGGAGCCGCCTGGGGCCTCGCCGTCGCGGAGCTCTCGCCCGCGCCCGCCGACGGGTCCGACCCGCGCTACTGGCCGCGGCTCCACCTCGATCTGCTCCGGTTCTTCCTGCTCTCCGACGCCAACCCCCGCGAGGGCCTCGACAGCCCGGTCGTGCAGGACCGCCTCGTCCAGCTCCGGAAGGCCTTCGAGGCCGGCGGGCCCGAGTCGGCCCGCTTCCCGGGACTGCTCTGGCCGTTCACCACGTTCTTCACCGACACCCCGGCCCTGGTGCGCGAGTCGATCGACGCGGTCGTCGCCAACTGCCGCCGCCACGGCGACGCTTGGGCGACCGGAGTGGCCCTGATGTTCCGTACGCACATGGCCATCGACACGCCCGGCGGCTTCGCGGGCATCGACGACGACCTCGCCGAACTGCGCGAGCTCGGCCGCCGCGTGGGCGACCGCTGGATGCGTGCCCAGGTGGCCAGCGCCGCCGCCGAGGCCGCGATGATGCGCGGCCGCCCCGAGCAGGCCCGGCCCGCCTACGAGGAGGCGCTGCAACTGGCCCGCGAGGTGGGCGCCCACCACGAGGCGCCGTTCCTCATCGCCCGGGTCGCCGAACTCGCCTACCGCAGCGGCGACTTGGACGCCGCCGAGAAGTCCCTGGCCGAGGCCTCCACGGAGGCGGACCGCTACCGGGTCGGCGACGCCACTCCGTACATCCACGCACTGCTCGCCACCATCGCCCTCGACCGGGGCGAGCCCGCCGCCGCCCGCGCCCTGCGCGAAGAGGCCGTCGCACTCGCCATGACGGGCCCGCTGCCCCCGCACTTCGCCGCGCTGCTCGACGCGCTCGGCGCCCGGATCACCGCCGCCGAGTCGGGCCCGCTCCCAGGCCTGCGGGCCATGGCGGACGCCCTGCGCACGGCGGCCGCCGCCGAGTGCACCGAGATCGTCCTGGCCCACCTCGCCGGGCGCGCGGCCCAGTTCCTGGCCGACCTCGACGAGCACGGGCTCGCGGTACGGGTCCTGGCGGCGGCCACGGCCTGGCGTGCCGGAATCCCGCGGTCCGTGCCGGAGCAGGCGATGGAGGATTCCATCACGGCACGGGCCCGGCGTGCGCTCACGCCCGAGCAGTCCGGGGCGGAACGGGCGGCCGGAGCGGTATTGACCCCTGCCGAGGTCCCGCCGGTCCTGGATACGGTCACCGGGGGCTGACCCGGGCCCGCGCCCCGTACGGAACTATCCGCAGCTGATCTCCGACTGGGCCCAGTCCGCCAGCGTCGAGCCTCCGAACGGGCCCGCCGGTTCGACGACGAGGCGGATCGTCCTGCGGCCCGAGATGTCGGCGTGCACCGGTACCGCCGGGTCGCCGCCGTGGACCGCCGGCGACTGCCAGAGCCTCGCCCCGTCCCCGTACAGCGAGAACCGCACCGCCCCGAGCCCCATCGTCAGGTCGTCCACGCCCGCGTACGCGTCGTACGTACGGCACTGGCGGTTGAGGTCGATGGTCACCGAGGACCGGCCGTGCACGGTCACCCCGTGCGGATACCGGTGCTCGCCGATGCGCATGCCCGAGCGCTGCCACAGCCAGCTGGATTCGCCGAGCCGCACCTCTGGCTTGGTGCCGTCGCCGAGAACGCCGTACTGCAGCCGGTTCACCTGGAACACGGTCGGCGCGGGCGGCGGCGGGGGAGGCGGCGTCGGCTTCGGCGGGGTCGGCTTGGGCGGCGGCACCGGCCGGGGCGGCGTGGGCCGGGGATGCGTCGGCTTCGGCGGCGTCGGCCGGGCCGCCGGCTTCTCCGGCGCGGGCGGAGCCGGGGGCGGGGGCTTCGGCGCGGGGGCCTCGGGCGGCGAGGGCGGCGGCTGCTTCTGCGGTACGACGGGCACCACCGCGGGCGGCTTGGCGTCGGGCTTGGCCGGCGGCGCATCGTGGCCGGTCAGCGCGAACACGAGACCCGCCGCCACCGCGACGGCCACCGCCGCGGCGATGCCGGCCTTGGCCGGGGCGCCGAGCCCCTCGGAGGCCGCGGCACCCCCCGCCGTACCGCCCGACGAACTGCCGCCCGTAGCCGCGGCGGCGGCACCCGCGCCCGCGGCCCCGGCGGCGCCACCCGCCACCACTCCGGCGGCCTTGAGCGAGAACCCCGCGGCGAACCAGCCGATGACCGCGACCGGAAGCAGCGCGGGAATCCCGGCGTTGACGTCCTGGAGCTCGACGACCGCGACCCGGCACTTCGCGCACTCGTCCAGATGCCTGCTGAGCCCGCGCTCGGCCCGCATCCGCAGCCCGCCCCGCGCGTACGCGCCGAGCCGGTCGGCATAGCGGGCGCAGTCCCCGCCGGAGGTCAGCGCGCTGGAGACATGGGCCTGGAGATAGGCCTGTTTGAGGCCCTCGCGGGCCCGGCTCGCCAGCACCGCGGTCGCGTTGGCGGTCAGCCCGAACAGCGGCGCGATCTCGCTGGGCGACTCCTCCTCGACGGTGGTGTGCCACAGCACCGCCTGCCAGCGCTCGGGCAGCGAGCGGAACGCCTGCATGGCGAGGGTCTGCTCGGCCTCGTGCATGGCCCGTACGTCGGCGCCGAGGTCGATGGTGTCGTCGTCGGACACCTCGGCCGAGCGCGCGGACTGCTGGGCGAAGACCGCGAAGTCGTCGACCAGCTGCTCCCGCTTGGCGGTCCGCGTCCAGGAGGCCGCGACCCTGCGCACGGTGGTCATCAGGTAGGCGCGCACGGCGTATTCGGGCCCGGCCCCGCCGCGTACCGCCTGAAGCGTCCGCGCGAAGACTTCCGCCGTCAGGTCGTCGGCGGTGTACGCGTCGCGGCAGCAGCTGCGTGCGTAGCGCCGCACCGCGTCCGAGTGGCGCCTGAACAGCTCCTCGTACGCGCTGTCGTCGCCGGTCCGCATCGCGTGGATGAGGTCGGCGTCGGACTGTCCGGCCTCGGCGATCCCCAGGGCCGCGCCGTCGCGCAGGCCGCCCTCGCGCTGCGGCGGCACGGTCGCGCCCGGCTCCCCGACGCCGTCCATGGGCCCCCAGGGCCCGGGCAGCACGGTCCCGCCGAACTCAGTGGCGGACTCGGAACCGGAATCCCCGCGGGGCTGTCCCGGAATGGGTGCGGGCCCGCCCGGCGAACCGCCGCCGGGGCCGCCCTGGCTCGGCACCTGGCGCGGCGGAAGACCGCCGTCAGGGCCGCCGGATTCCGGACCGCCGCCGCCCGAGCGCGACTCGTCCCGCTCTTCAACGCCCATCGCGGAAGCTCCTGTAAGCACGCTCAGACCCGAACACCGGGCAAGCGTGCCACAGAGCTCAAGTGGAGCCGAGTCTCAGGACCGGCAACCACTCATCCGGGGCGACTTGCCGCACCCGAGCACTACCCGTCACCCGATCGGGGAAGACTCGAAGGCTCGGGAGCGGTCGCCGCACACCCCAACTGGCGCTCTGCGAAGGCGAGTTGATCCTCAGGACGGCCGCGAGCGCAGCCCCTCAAGGAGGATGTCGAGCAGCCGCGACGAGGCCGCGGCCTGCTGTGTGGCGTCCGGCAGTGAGGGCGCCGCGGTGGCTATCACCAGGAGCACATCGGCGACGGTCACATCACCGCGCAGCTCACCGGCCGCCCGCGCCCGGTCCACCAACTGCCCGACCACGTCGAGCAGCTCGGCCGCCCCCGCGTCGTCCAGCTCCGCCTCGGGCGCCGTGCGCTGCTCGATGACCCGGCCCCAGCTGGAGCCCTGCTCGGCGAGGCCCACCTGACGCTGCTGCGGCACCCGCGCCTCGTCGAGCCCGTCCCGCACGCCGTTGGACCGCAGGCCCTCGGGACGTACGCCGTCGGTCTCCTCGGCGTCGACGCCGACCCGCAGCACCTGCGGCGGAAGCAGCCGCCCGGCGCCCGAGGCGACCGAGGTGCGCAGGAAGCGGGAGAGCGCCGACCAGGGCTCCTCCTCCTGGCCAAGCGCCGTGCGGGCCTGGTCGGTCAGCCGCGAGGTCTCCTCCTCGGCTATCCGCCGCACCAGCACGTCCTTGCTCGGGAACCGCCGGTAGACGGTGCCCACACCGACCCTGGCCCGGCGCGCCACGTCCTCCATCGGCGCCCCGTAGCCGAGCTCGCCGAACACCTCACGTGCCGCGCGCAGCACGTGCTCAAGATTGCGCTGGGCATCCACCCGCAGCGGCGCGGAACGCGATCCGCCCGCGCCCGGACCCGTGCCCACGCGACCGTTTCCGTCGGAAGCTGCGACGGCGGTCTGCCAATGAGAGTCCTGAATGTGCATTTATCCCCCGGTAATAACGTCTCCCCCCGGAGACTCCCCGCCCTGACAGCCGGGGACCGGTCCCTAACCCGACACCCCGACGGGATACGAACATAGTTGAGCCGGAGTCAATTCAGAAGAGGTTCTTCCGCACGGTGTGCCCCCCGATCGGACCAAGGACCGAAACCTGACCGAATCGGACCCGGACCATCACGTGTCACTCATCCTCTGACCTGCGCATCTCTCATCGCGGCGCGAAGAATGAGCCACCCGCCACAGCAGTTCCCTCCAGTCACACAATTTGCCGGGCCTGTGGACAAAGCCCGGGGCCCGTTGCGTCATGGGGTGGTGACAGAACCTGTGCGCATTCTCGTGGTCGGCGGCGGATACGTCGGGATGTACACGGCGCTGCGCCTGCAACGGAAGCTCAAGGCAGAGCTGAAGAGCGGCGCCGTCCGGATCACCGTGGTCACCCCCGACCCCTACATGACGTACCAGCCGTTCCTGCCCGAGGCGGCGGCCGGAAACATCTCCCCGCGCCATGTCGTGGTTCCGCTGCGCCGGGTCCTGGACCAGTGCCACATCGTCATCGGCGAGGCCGACAGCGTCGACCACACCAAGCGCACCGCCACCGTCACCACCCTCGCGTCACCCGAGGACGGCACCGGCGCCATCCAGCTGGCGTACGACGAACTCGTCATCGCGCCCGGTTCGATCTCGCGCACCCTGCCCGTCCCCGGCCTCGCCGACTACGCCATCGGCTTCAAGACCGTCGAGGAGGCCATCGGCCTGCGCAACCACGTCATCGAGCAGATGGACATCGCCTCCTCGACGCGCGACCCCGCGATCCGCGACGCGGCCCTCACCTTCGTCTTCGTGGGCGGCGGCTACGCGGGCGTCGAGGCGCTCGCCGAGCTGGAGGACATGGCCCGCTACACGGCGCGGTACTACCACAACATCCGGCCCGAGGACCTGAAGTGGATCCTGGTCGAGGCCAGCGGCCGGATCCTGCCCGAGGTCGGCGAGGAGATGGGCCGGTACGCGATCCGCGAGCTGCGCGCCCGCAACATCGACGTACGCCTGGAGACCCGGCTCGACAGCTGCGAGAACCGGGTCGCCGTCCTCAGCGACGGCGCCCGCTTCCCCACCCGCACCGTCGTGTGGACCGCCGGCGTCAAGCCCGCCCCGATCCTCGCCGCCACCGACCTGCCCCTGAACGAGCGCGGCCGCCTCAAGTGCACGGCACAGCTGCGCGTGGAGGGCACCGAGCACGCGTGGGCGGCCGGCGACGCGGCCGCCGTACCCGATGTGACCGCTGGGGGCCCCTCCCAGGCTTTCGGCACTGGGGGAGAGGGCAAGGAGTGCGCGCCCAACGCCCAGCACGCCGTCCGCCAGGCGAAGGTCCTGGCCGAGAACGTCGCGGCGTCCCTACGGGGCGGAGAGCTCAAGGAGTACCGGCACAAGTACGCCGGCTCGGTCGCCTCTCTCGGCCTGCACAAGGGCGTCGCCCACGTCTACGGCCGCAAACTCAAGGGCTACCCGGCCTGGTTCATGCACCGCGCCTACCACCTGAGCCGCGTCCCGACGTTCAACCGCAAGGCCCGCGTGCTCGCCGAATGGACGCTCGCCGGGCTCTTCAAACGCGAGATCGTCTCGCTCGGCTCGCTGGAACACCCGCGCGCCGAGTTCGAGATCGCGGCGGGCGGCGGCCCGCCCGCCAAGGGCCCCGCCCCGCAGGAGAACTGACGGTTGTCAGTGCGGTCCGTCACACTGGGCGTGTGACCATAGGTGGGCCCACACCTGCACAGAGTGATCCAGCGACCCAGCACCGCACAAGGACCGGCAGCACAGCACCCGCAGCAACACACGAGGCTTGGAACACCGTGAACTTCACGCGTTGGAGCGCCCGGCTCCCCGGTACGCCGCGCCGCGCCGCAGCACGGACCGACCGCGCCGACCGGGGCTCCGTGCCCGCGGCCCGCGGTGAATCCGGGCCGCAGCCCTGGCCGGACGATACGGCCGAGGCCCCGGCCCTCGACGACCTCTCCGTGCGCGACATCCTCGGCCAGCTCCCCGCCCTGGTCGCGCTCCTGCACGGCCCCGAGCACCGCATCGCGTACGTCAACGACGCCTACGCCGCGGCCTTCGGCCCCCGCCCGCTGGGCGCCCCGGCCGCCAAGGCGCTGCCCGAGCTGGACGAGCTCGGCCTGCTCCCGCTGATGGACCAGGTGCTGCGCAGCGGCAAGCCCCGTACGGTCAAGTCCCGCAAGACGCAGGCCGCCGGCTCGTACACCGTGACGTGCAGCCCGGTCGAGATCCCCGGCCACGCCGAGGGCGGCGTGCTCGTCTTCGCCGCCGACGTCACCGACCACGCCGAGGCCGCCGAGCGGCTGCGCGCGAGCGAGCGCCGCCACCGCGAGACCGCCGTCACCCTCCAGCGCTCCCTGCTCCCGCAGGAGCTGGAACAGCCCGACGACCTGCGGGTGGCCGCCACCTACCAGCCCGGCGGCAAGGACGCGGCGGTCGGCGGCGACTGGTACGACGTGATCACCCTTGGCGCGGGCCGCACCGCCCTGGTCATCGGCGACGTGATGGGCCGCGGGGTGCGTGCCGCCGCCGTGATGGGCCAGCTCCGCACGGCGGTCAGGGCGTACGCGCGCCTGGACCTGCCCCCGCACGAGGTGCTCCAGCTCCTGGACGGCCTGGCCGCCGAGATCGACGCCAGCCAGATCGCCACCTGCGTCTACGCCGTGCACGACCCCAACGAGGGCCGCCTGGTGTACGCGTCGGCGGGCCACCTGCCCGTTCTCGTACGCCATGAGGACGGCACCGTCCACCGCGCCGCGGACCCGACGGGCCCCCCGCTCGGCACCGGCGGCTGGCTCCACACCTCGGGCACGATCGCCCTGCCGCCCGGCGCGACCGCCGTCCTCTATACGGACGGCCTGGTCGAGCGCAGGGGAGAGGACATCGACGAGGGAGTGGCCGCCCTTGAGCGGGCGCTGTCCGGCGCGGTCGGCACGCCGCAGGTGGTGTGCGACCGCCTGATCCGATCGCTCGGCGTCACCGCGGAACACGACGACGACGTCGCGGTCCTGGTCTGCCAGCACCCGGCCCGCACGGGACCTGCCGCCGAGCTCTTCCACAACGCGGCGCTCGACCTGCTCGGCGGCATCGAAGCGGCCCCGCGCGCCCGGGCGTTCGCCTCCGGCGTCCTCGCCTCCTGGCGCTTCCCGGTGGAGCTGCGCGACCTGGGCGTCCTCGCGGCGAGCGAGCTGGTGGCCAACTCGCTCCAGCACGGCACCCCGCCGATGCGCCTCAGGCTCCGCCGCACCGACCGCCGCCTGATCATCGAGGTCACCGACGGCGACGACCACCTGCCGCGCCGCCGCCGCGCCGACCCCGGGGACGAAGCAGGACGAGGCATCTCGATCGTCGCGACGATCGCCTCGTCCTGGGGTTCGCGCCGCACACCGGGCGGCGGCAAAGCGGTGTGGTGCGAGTTCGCGCTGCCCGCTTAGGCGTTGGCGGGCTCCTGCTCGGGCTTGTGCACCGCGACCACGCGCGACTTGGCCGCGAGCATCGGATGGTCCTGCGCGAGCGTCAGCCCCTTGCCGAGCCGCAGCGCGAGGAAGGTGATCCCGAGCGAGAAGAGCACGAACGTCACGATGTACGGGCCGTGCAGCGCGGCCCCCATGGGCCCGCCCACCGCCGGACCGACGGCCAGCGCGAGCTGCTTGACCAGCGCGAACGCCGAGTTGTACTGCCCGACCATCGACTCCGGCGCCAGATCGGCGACCAGCGGCGCCACGGTCGGCGACAGCATCGCTTCACCGAGCCCGAAGAGCGCGTACGTCGAGACGAACGCGGCGGTCGCCATCGCCTGGCTGCCGTGCCCGAGCCCGGCATAACCGGCCACGATCCAGGCCACGGCCCAGATCAGACCGACCGACGCGATGACGCGGCTGCGGCGCCGGCGCTCGACGAACTTCAGCACCCGGAACTGAGCGACCACGATGACGGCCGTGTTGGCGGCCAGCGCGATCCCGAGCGTGGAGGGCTGGATCCCGGCGGCCTCGGTGCCGTACGCGGCAAGACCCGACTCGAACTGCCCGTAGCAGGCGAAGAACAGCACAAAGCCAAGGACGCACAGCTGCACCATCGCCCGGTGCCCGAGGATCGTGCGGATCCCGCCGGCAGCACTCTGCTCACCCTTGGGACGCGCGTCCGAGAGGACTGCCGAGCCCGGCATCTTCACCGAGGCGGCGATCCCGGCGAGCACCAGGAACATCACCGCTTCGATGGAGAAGAGAAGGGTGAAGGTGGCGGGGCGGTTCTTGTCCACGATCTGGCCGCCGATGAGCCCGCCGATGCCGAGCCCGAGGTTCTGCAGGAAGAACTGCATGGCGAAGGCGCGGGTGCGGGTGGCCGGACCGGAGCACCAGACGATCATCGTCGCGAGCGCCGGCTGCATGACGGCGGTCCCGGCGCCGAGCAGCGCGGCCGAGGCCACGGCGGCGGGCACGCTGGAGGCGAAGCCCATGCTCAGCGCGCCGGCCGAGGCCAGCACCGCGGCACCGACCAGCACCGGCAGCGGACCGCGCCGGTCGATGACGCGGCCGGTGAACGGCAGCACGACAAGCGCGGCCATGGCGAAGACGGCGAGCACGACGCCGGCCGTGGTCGCACCCAGATCCCGCACCTGAGCCACGTACACATAGAGGTACGGAACGGTGAACCCGAGTCCAAACGCGCTCAGCGCGTTACCTGCCTGGATCCGGCGCATCGCAGCACCCATCGCCTTGGTCACACTTCACCACCTTGGGGTCTAGAAGCTTGGAGGACTTGAACCTGAAGGGCTCAGTTCTGAAGACTTCAACACTAAAATTAGATCCTTAACAATACACACTCAAGGACTTAGACGCCAACGGACCCCGTGCCATACTCGCGACATGGCTGAGACCACCGAGCCCGCCGAGCCCGACGGCCCCCAGGAGCCGACCCTCGACGAGCAGATCGCCGCGTACCAGCGGGAGTTCCGCGACCTCGACCCCCAGGTGGAAAAGGTCGTCTCGGCCCTGGGCCGCCTGAACCGCCGGATGAACGTGGCGTACGGCCGCCAGGTCGCCGCCCTCGGCATCAGCAACGCGGAGTGGGAGGTCCTCAAGACCCTGCTCCTGGCGGGCGAGCCCTATCGCCTGGGCCCCGGCGAACTCGCCAAGCGCCTCGGCCTCACGCCGGCCGCGATGACGCACCGCATCGACCGCATGGCCGGCGAAGGCCTGGTCACGCGCGACCGCGACGAGAACAACCGGGTGCGCGTCATCGTCGAGCTGACGGACGAGGGCCGTACGAAGTGGCTGGAGGCCATGCGCATGGCCAGCGACTTTGAGGAGGACCTCCTCCAGGACCTGTCCGCCGAGGAGCGCGGCCTCCTCGGCGAGATGCTGATCCGCCTGCTCCGCCGGGTGGAGCACGCACAGCCGGACGCGGGCGGACGCCTCACCGACCTCGACTGACCCCGCTCGACCGACCTCGACGGAAAAACCAGTGGACAGGAGCCGGGGCCGGGGTTGACACCCCCCTGCCCGATCCGTAAGGTTCTTCGAGTTGTCGCGGAGCCGATACGGTTCTGCAACAACCATCCGCCGCAGATTCTGCGGCCACCCAACTCAGCACGACCTCCCGACCGGGAGTGTTTTCGGCATGCCGAATTCATTTCGATCGGGCCCGGAAGACCCGATTACGGGTTGCCGGGAAAATCCGCTAGAGTTCGGGAGTCGGAACGGCCCAACAGCCGGGAAGACAAGCCGACTTGGCTCCGGGAGACCGGAAATCAGGGCCGAAAGGATCTGATAGAGTCGGAACCGCCGGAAAGGGAAACCCGAGAGGGAGAACCGGAAAGGCGCCGAGGAAATCGGACACGAAAGAGTCTGATAGAGTCGGGAACACGAAATGCCGAAGGGAAGCGCCCGGAGGAAAGCCCGCGAGGGTGAGTACGAAGGAAGCGTCCGTTCCTTGAGAACTCAACAGCGTGCCAAAAGTCAACGCCAGATTGACAACCCCGTATCCGCTCCGGCGGATCGAGGTTCCTTTGAAAAGTCCACCCGCCTCCTTGTTTGAGGTGTGGGTGGCGACAAACACAGCGAGGACGCTGTGGACGGGCCGCCTTATTCCGGTGGTTCCGTCCCGCTCTTACGTGATGTGTGCACCCGATGACGGGTAAACATTCATGGAGAGTTTGATCCTGGCTCAGGACGAACGCTGGCGGCGTGCTTAACACATGCAAGTCGAACGATGAAGCCCTTCGGGGTGGATTAGTGGCGAACGGGTGAGTAACACGTGGGCAATCTGCCCTTCACTCTGGGACAAGCCCTGGAAACGGGGTCTAATACCGGATAACACCTTCCACCGCATGGTGGGGGGTTGAAAGCTCCGGCGGTGAAGGATGAGCCCGCGGCCTATCAGCTTGTTGGTGGGGTGATGGCCTACCAAGGCGACGACGGGTAGCCGGCCTGAGAGGGCGACCGGCCACACTGGGACTGAGACACGGCCCAGACTCCTACGGGAGGCAGCAGTGGGGAATATTGCACAATGGGCGAAAGCCTGATGCAGCGACGCCGCGTGAGGGATGACGGCCTTCGGGTTGTAAACCTCTTTCAGCAGGGAAGAAGCGCAAGTGACGGTACCTGCAGAAGAAGCGCCGGCTAACTACGTGCCAGCAGCCGCGGTAATACGTAGGGCGCAAGCGTTGTCCGGAATTATTGGGCGTAAAGAGCTCGTAGGCGGCCAGTCGCGTCGGATGTGAAAGCCCGGGGCTTAACCCCGGGTCTGCATTCGATACGGGCTGGCTAGAGTGTGGTAGGGGAGATCGGAATTCCTGGTGTAGCGGTGAAATGCGCAGATATCAGGAGGAACACCGGTGGCGAAGGCGGATCTCTGGGCCATTACTGACGCTGAGGAGCGAAAGCGTGGGGAGCGAACAGGATTAGATACCCTGGTAGTCCACGCCGTAAACGTTGGGAACTAGGTGTTGGCGACATTCCACGTCGTCGGTGCCGCAGCTAACGCATTAAGTTCCCCGCCTGGGGAGTACGGCCGCAAGGCTAAAACTCAAAGGAATTGACGGGGGCCCGCACAAGCAGCGGAGCATGTGGCTTAATTCGACGCAACGCGAAGAACCTTACCAAGGCTTGACATATACCGGAAAACATCAGAGATGGTGTCCCCCTTGTGGTCGGTATACAGGTGGTGCATGGCTGTCGTCAGCTCGTGTCGTGAGATGTTGGGTTAAGTCCCGCAACGAGCGCAACCCTTGTTCTGTGTTGCCAGCATGCCCTTCGGGGTGATGGGGACTCACAGGAGACTGCCGGGGTCAACTCGGAGGAAGGTGGGGACGACGTCAAGTCATCATGCCCCTTATGTCTTGGGCTGCACACGTGCTACAATGGCCGGTACAAAGAGCTGCGATGCCGTGAGGCGGAGCGAATCTCAAAAAGCCGGTCTCAGTTCGGATTGGGGTCTGCAACTCGACCCCATGAAGTCGGAGTTGCTAGTAATCGCAGATCAGCATTGCTGCGGTGAATACGTTCCCGGGCCTTGTACACACCGCCCGTCACGTCACGAAAGTCGGTAACACCCGAAGCCGGTGGCCCAACCCCTTGTGGGAGGGAGCTGTCGAAGGTGGGACTGGCGATTGGGACGAAGTCGTAACAAGGTAGCCGTACCGGAAGGTGCGGCTGGATCACCTCCTTTCTAAGGAGCACAGCACCGTCTGCAGGCAAGTGTCCTGCACGGTCAGCTCATGGGTGGAACGTTGACTATTCGGCGCTCTCGGCCGGTTCGGGCCGCAAGTACTGCTCTTCGGAGCGTGGAACGCGGGTCGGGTACGGACGGGAGGGCCGGGCACGCTGTTGGGTGTCTGAAGGTGCGGCCGTGAAGGTTGTGTCTTCGGTTGCCGGCCCCAGTGCACTCGAACCGGTTGGTTCGGGGTGATGGGTGGCTGGTCGTTGTTTGAGAACTGCACAGTGGACGCGAGCATCTGTGGCCAAGTTTTTAAGGGCGCACGGTGGATGCCTTGGCACCAGGAACCGATGAAGGACGTGGGAGGCCACGATAGTCCCCGGGGAGCCGTCAACCAGGCTTTGATCCGGGGGTTTCCGAATGGGGAAACCCGGCAGTCGTCATGGGCTGTCACCCGTACCTGAACACATAGGGTATGTGGAGGGAACGAGGGGAAGTGAAACATCTCAGTACCCTCAGGAAGAGAAAACAACCGTGATTCCGGGAGTAGTGGCGAGCGAAACCGGATGAGGCCAAACCGTATGCGTGTGATACCCGGCAGGGGTTGCGCATGCGGGGTTGTGGGATCTCTCTTTCACAGTCTGCCGGCTGTGAGGCGAGTCAGAAACCGTTGGTGTAGGCGAAGGACATGCGAAAGGTCCGGCGTAGAGGGTAAGACCCCCGTAGCTGAAACATCAACGGCTCGTTTGAGAGACACCCAAGTAGCACGGGGCCCGAGAAATCCCGTGTGAATCTGGCGGGACCACCCGCTAAGCCTAAATATTCCCTGGTGACCGATAGCGGATAGTACCGTGAGGGAATGGTGAAAAGTACCGCGGGAGCGGAGTGAAATAGTACCTGAAACCGTGTGCCTACAAGCCGTGGGAGCGTCGCGTTGAGTACTTGTACAACGTCGTGACTGCGTGCCTTTTGAAGAATGAGCCTGCGAGTTAGCGGTGTGTAGCGAGGTTAACCCGTGTGGGGAAGCCGTAGCGAAAGCGAGTCCGAACAGGGCGTTTGAGTTGCACGCTCTAGACCCGAAGCGGAGTGATCTAGCCATGGGCAGGTTGAAGCGGCTGTAAGAGGTCGTGGAGGACCGAACCCACCAGGGTTGAAAACCTGGGGGATGACCTGTGGTTAGGGGTGAAAGGCCAATCAAACTCCGTGATAGCTGGTTCTCCCCGAAATGCATTTAGGTGCAGCGTCGTGTGTTTCTTGCCGGAGGTAGAGCACTGGATAGGCGATGGGCCCTACCGGGTTACTGACCTTAGCCAAACTCCGAATGCCGGTAAGTGAGAGCGCGGCAGTGAGACTGTGGGGGATAAGCTCCATGGTCGAGAGGGAAACAGCCCAGAGCATCGACTAAGGCCCCTAAGCGTACGCTAAGTGGGAAAGGATGTGGAGTCGCAGAGACAACCAGGAGGTTGGCTTAGAAGCAGCCACCCTTGAAAGAGTGCGTAATAGCTCACTGGTCAAGTGATTCCGCGCCGACAATGTAGCGGGGCTCAAGCGTACCGCCGAAGTCGTGTCAATCCAGCAATAGGGCCAACGCCTGTTGGGTTGGGTAGGGGAGCGTCGTGTGCCGGGTGAAGCTGCAGCGGAAGCTAGTGGTGGACGGTTCACGAGTGAGAATGCAGGCATGAGTAGCGATACACACGTGAGAAACGTGTGCGCCGATTGACTAAGGGTTCCTGGGTCAAGCTGATCTGCCCAGGGTAAGTCGGGACCTAAGGCGAGGCCGACAGGCGTAGTCGATGGACAACCGGTTGATATTCCGGTACCCGCTTTGAAACGCCCAGTATCGAGCCCATTAATGCTAAGGCCGTGAAGCCGTTCCGGACCCTTCGGGGAATGGAAAGTGGTGGAGCCGTCGACCCAAGGTGGTAGTAGGTAAGCGATGGGGTGACGCAGGAAGGTAGTCCAGCCCGGGCGGTGGTTGTCCCGGGGTAAGGGTGTAGGGCGTTGTCCAGGTAAATCCGGACAGCATGAAGCCTGAGACCTGATGCCGAGCCGATTGTGGTGAAGTGGATGATCCTATGCTGTCGAGAAAAGCCTCTAGCGAGTTTCATGGCGGCCCGTACCCTAAACCGACTCAGGTGGTCAGGTAGAGAATACCGAGGCGTTCGGGTGAACTATGGTTAAGGAACTCGGCAAAATGCCCCCGTAACTTCGGGAGAAGGGGGGCCACAACTGGTGATGAGTCTTGCACTCTGAGCTGGGGGTGGCCGCAGAGACCAGCGAGAAGCGACTGTTTACTAAAAACACAGGTCCGTGCGAAGCCGTAAGGCGATGTATACGGACTGACGCCTGCCCGGTGCTGGAACGTTAAGGGGACCGGTTAGTCACATTTCGGTGTGGCGAAGCTGAGAACTTAAGCGCCAGTAAACGGCGGTGGTAACTATAACCATCCTAAGGTAGCGAAATTCCTTGTCGGGTAAGTTCCGACCTGCACGAATGGCGTAACGACTTCTCGACTGTCTCAACCATAGGCCCGGTGAAATTGCACTACGAGTAAAGATGCTCGTTTCGCGCAGCAGGACGGAAAGACCCCGGGACCTTTACTACAGTTTGATATTGGTGTTCGGTTCGGCTTGTGTAGGATAGGTGGGAGACTGTGAAGCCGTGACGCCAGTCATGGTGGAGTCGTCGTTGAAATACCACTCTGGTCGTGCTGGATGTCTAACCTCGGTCCGTGATCCGGATCAGGGACAGTGTCTGATGGGTAGTTTAACTGGGGCGGTTGCCTCCTAAAGAGTAACGGAGGCGCCCAAAGGTTCCCTCAGCCTGGTTGGCAATCAGGTGTTGAGTGTAAGTGCACAAGGGAGCTTGACTGTGAGACCGACGGGTCGAGCAGGGACGAAAGTCGGGACTAGTGATCCGGCGGTGGCTTGTGGAAGCGCCGTCGCTCAACGGATAAAAGGTACCCCGGGGATAACAGGCTGATCTTCCCCAAGAGTCCATATCGACGGGATGGTTTGGCACCTCGATGTCGGCTCGTCGCATCCTGGGGCTGGAGTCGGTCCCAAGGGTTGGGCTGTTCGCCCATTAAAGCGGTACGCGAGCTGGGTTTAGAACGTCGTGAGACAGTTCGGTCCCTATCCGCTGCGCGCGCAGGAATATTGAGAAGGGCTGTCCCTAGTACGAGAGGACCGGGACGGACGAACCTCTGGTGTGCCAGTTGTCCTGCCAAGGGCATGGCTGGTTGGCTACGTTCGGAAAGGATAACCGCTGAAAGCATCTAAGCGGGAAGCCTGCTTCGAGATGAGTGTTCCCACCCACTTGATGGGGTAAGGCTCCCAGTAGACGACTGGGTTGATAGGCCAGATGTGGAAGCCCGGTAACGGGTGGAGCTGACTGGTACTAATAGGCCGAGGGCTTGTCCTCAGTTGCTCGCGTCCACTGTGTTTGTTCTGAAGCAATGAACAGCCGTGAGAACCCCTGGTTTCGGTGGGTTCCGGTGTTCAACTTCATAGTGTTTCGGTGGTCATAGCGTTAGGGAAACGCCCGGTTACATTCCGAACCCGGAAGCTAAGCCTTTCAGCGCCGATGGTACTGCAGGGGGGACCCTGTGGGAGAGTAGGACGCCGCCGAACAAATTGTGGGGAAAGCCCCGCACCAGGTCCGTATACACGGATCACGGTGCGGGGCTTTTTCGCGTTCCGCCAGTATCGGTTCATTCCGCGATGGAATGGGCCTGGTCGCTGGAGGAACCGCGGGTGAACCGGGTTCGGCTCTTCGTGCACGAGAACAATGCATGTGCCCAGGGCTTCTACCGGAAGATCGGCTTCGTACCGACCAGGGTCACCGCGCTGCTGTCCGGCGACGGCTGCCACGACATCGAGATGGAGGTTGTGCGGCCGTAGCCGTACTCCCGCATCCCTTGCTCCTGCATTCCTTGCGGCTCTGCGATTACGTCAGTGCTTCGGTCCAGCGGGCTCGCGCCTGTTCGGGGGAGCGGAGCAGGACCAGGGGCGGCATGCCCTGGTCCTGACCGGTCGACAGCAGCTCCGGAAGCCGGGGAAGCGGAGCCACGGCCGCGACGTCGTCCAGGACGAGCGTCATTGGTGGGTCGAGGCGACCGTCAGATGACCGTTCGGCCATGCGGCGGCCGCGCTCGACCACGTCTGAGGCGAGTGCCGTGAGCAGGGGCATCGCGGCGGGATGGGACCGGGGGTTCTCGATGGCTTCACCCACCACATAAAGGGTGCCCCCCTCGTTCACAAATGATTCCAGGGCGAGCGAATCTGCTCGGTTTGGTGTGCAGGCGTCGCGGATGTGGATCGAAGAGAGACAGGCGAGGGCTCGGGCCGTCAACTCCTGGGCGATTTCCCGGCGTTCGGGGTAGGCGGTGAGGGCGGACTCCAGGAGTCCTGCGCCGCCGCTCTGCGCCTTGGGGTGCGTGCGGAGGATGCGTACGGCGTCCTGGATCGCTGTTCCCTGGGCCCAGCGGTGCAGGTGCAGCTGCTTCGTCGCCTTGCCGTCGCGGCTCTCCAGGGCGGCGGCGTGCAGCCAGCAGCGCAGGAGGGTCTCCGCGGTGTCCGCCATGGCGGCGTCCACGCGGGCCTGGGGGCGTACGGGGGCGAGCAGTGCTGTTGCCCTTGCGGCGGCGACCTCTGGGTCTTCGCAGCCGGCTGTGGGGGACCAGTGGAGTCTGGCGGGGGTGTCGCAGCGGTGGGTCGGGTCGTAGACGTGTACGGGACCGAGCTTGGCTCGGGCGTCCTTTGTCTCTGCCCACAGGGTGGGGTCCGACGTGACGATCAGGGCTGCGCCCTCGGCGTCTTGGATTGCCTGTAGGGCTCTGGGTCTTCTTGTTTCTGGGGGGCCGAAGAGTAGGCGGGGTTGCTGTTCCACCCGAGGGGTGGGGACGTGTTCCACCGGGGTGGGCCGGGTCGGCTGTTCGTACCCGGGGCCGGAGGGTTGTGCGGGGTGGGGTGCGACCGGATCAGCGGGGTCGGGGGCGATGTCCGGGGTTCCGGCGGGCGGGGTTCGCGGTGCCCACCCTTCCTCAAGGTCTCGGCTCCGCTCGGCCAGGGGAGACCCCGATCGCCCTGCGGAACGACTGCCCACAGCGTGGGGGGACTCCGGGGGTGTGGCCACGGCCGGGGCGGATGCGGCGACGGCCCTCGATCTCGCCCTGACCGCCCGCCACCGCGTAAACGTTCCCAGCACGAAGATCGTCAGGACGACGAGGATCATCAGCTCGCCGATCAGCAGGCCCCAGAACAGGCCGTAGCCCGAGAGGGAGTTCGGCGGGGTGTCCGGCCAGGCGGCTGGTAGGTCGTGGGGGGACGTGGCCAGGGAGCGCAGGGCCATGGGGCTGTGGGTGAACGATACGGCGGGGGGCCAGGCTCCGTGGGTGAAGAGGCCCCCCAGGCCCGTGGCTGTCCATACCAGGACCGTCAGGCCCAGGAGGAAGGCCAGCAGGCCCACCAGGAGTCCGTCCGGGATGCCGCGCTGGTCGCCTCTCGGGGTGCCCGCTCCGCTCACCTCACGCCACCGTGCCCTCGGCGGACAGGTGTTGCTCCACCAGTGCTGCCCGGCGTTCTGCTTCCGATTCGAGCTGGGAGTCCAGCTCCGAGGCCAGGATGTCGTCCGTTGCCGCCGATTCCGTCATCGCGCGGTCCGTGAAGACCAAGGGGCGTTCACGTTCGGTGATCAGGTGTTTTACGACCTGGACGTTGCCGTTTACGTCCCATACCGCGATGCCCGGGGTGAGGGTCGGGATGATTTCCACTGCCCAGCGGGGCAGGCCCAATACCCTGCCCGTTGCCCTTGCCTCGTCCGCCTTCTGCGCGTAGATGGTGCGGGTCGAGGCCATCTTCAGGATCGCTGCCGCTTCCCTTGCCGCGGCTCCGTCCACCACGTCGCTCAGGTGGTGGACCACCGCCACGAACGACAGGCCCAGGCGGCGGCCGAACTTCAGCAGGCGCTGGAAGAGTTGGGCCACGAACGGGCTGTTGATGATGTGCCACGCCTCCTCGACCAGGAAGATGCGCTTCTTCCGGTCGGGGCGGATCCAGGTGTGCTCCAGCCAGACACCGACGATCGCCATCAGGATCGGCATCGCGATCGAATTTCGATCGATGTGCGAAAGGTCGAAGACGATCAGTGGGGCATCCAGGTCGATGCCCACCGTCGTCGGGCCGTCGAACATGCCGCGCAGGTCGCCGTCCACCAGGCGGTCGAGGACCAGGGCGACGTCCAGGCCCCAGGCCCGTACGTCATCTATGTCGACGTTCATCGCCTCGGCCGACTCGGGCTCGGGGTGGCGGAGTTGCTCGACGATGTCGGTCAGGACCGGCTGGCGGTCCGTGATCGTGGTGTTCACGTATGCGTGCGCCACCTTGAGAGCGAAACCCGATCGTTCGTCCAGGCCGTGTCCCATCGCAACTTCGATGATCGTTCGAAGGAGCGCGAGCTGGCCCGTCGTCGTGATCGCCGGGTCCAGCGGGTTGAGCCGGATGCCGCCGTCCATCGCGGTCATCGGGTCGAGCCGGATGGGAGTTATCCCCAGCTCGCGCGCGATGAGGTTCCACTCGCCGACGCCGTCCTCGCCCTGCGCGTCGAGCACGACGACCTGACGGTCGCGGAACCTCAACTGCCTCAGTACGTACGTCTTCTCAAGGGCCGACTTGCCGTTGCCGGACTCGCCGAGCACCAGCCAGTGCGGAGCCGGGAGCTGCTGTCCGTACAGCTGGAAGGGGTCGTAGATGTAGCCCTTGCCGCTGTACACCTCGCGCCCGATGATCACGCCGGAGTCGCCGAGGCCGGGAGCCGCGGTCGGCAGGTAGACGGCCTGGGCCTGGCCCGTGGAGGTGCGGACGGGCAGCCGGGTGGTCTCCACCTTGCCGAAGAGGAGGGCAGTGAAGGCGTCGGTGACGAGAGACAGCGGATCTCGCATGGCGGGTACTGCCTCTCAACTAGCGGCGGATTCCGGTCGCGAACGGCAAGGTGTTGACGAAGGCCCGGTGGTGCTCGCGGTCGCACCACTCCAGCTTCAGGTACGACTTGCCGGCGGAGGCTCTGATGGTCCGCTTGTCGCGGGCCAGCGCCTCCGGGGAACGCGAGGACACCGTGATGTAGCCGACCAGGTTGACGCCCGCGGCGCCGCTCGCGAGGTCCTCGCCGCGCTGGTCGAGGCGGCCGTGGGCGGCGATGTCGCGGGGGTCGACGGTGCGGTTCATCTTGGCCGCGCGGGACGCCTCCGCCTCGTCGTTGGTCTTTTCCGTGAGCATTCGCTCAATCGCAACTTCGGTCGGTTCGAGGTCCATGCAGACGGCGACCGTACGGATCACGTCCGGGGTGTGGACGAGCAGCGGGGCCAGGAAGTTGACGCCGACCGGGGTCATCGGCCACTCCTTCACCCACGCCGTGGCATGGCACCAGGGCGCCCGCGTCGAGGACTCGCGGGTCTTGGCCTGGAGGTACGTGGGCTCCACGGCGTCGAGCTCGGCCGGCCAGGCGTTGCGCTTGGTCATGGCCTGGATGTGGTCGATGGGGTGGTCCGGGTCGTACATGGAGTGCACGAGCGAGGCGAGCCGGCTCTGGCCGAGCGGCTGGCGTACGCGGATGTCGGCCTCAGCCAACCGGGCGCAGATGTCGGTCAGTTCACGCGCCATGACGACCGCGAGGCCGGCGTCGCGGTCCAGCTTGCGGCCGTGCGGGGTGGCGGCGCGGGCCATCGCGTGGGCCTCGGCGGCGAGCTCGCGGCTGTACTGCATGCACGCGACGAGGTAGGCGCGGTGCTGCTCGCTGGAGGTGGACACCATCGACTGGAGCTGCTCGTAGGACTCCTGGAGCCAGTCGGGGGACTTGGTGTCGCCGCGCTGGGCGACGTCCTTGGCGTGCGCGTCGGGGTCGGCCGGCAGGGTGCGGGCCAGCATCTGAAGCCTCGTCACAAAGCCGTCGCCGTTGGCGACATGCTTGAGCAGTGTGCCGAAGCGGTCGACCAGGGCCTCCTGGTCCTCGCTGTCGCGCAGGCCGACGCCCGGGCCCTCGATCTCGATCGCGGCGGTGACCGTACGCCGGTCCGCGTGCAGCAGGACGGCGATCTCGTCGGGGCCGAAGGGGGCCGCGAGCCAGCTTATGTGGCCGATGCCGGGCGGCGGCCCGACCTCGACCTCGCGCCCGTCGAGCCCCACGCCCGCCTCGGCCGCGCCCGAACGGTAGGCGGTGCCGCGCCGCAGCGAGCGCTTGTAACTGCGGTTGATTTCAAACCACTTGTAGAACGTGCGGTGCTTGTACGGGAGGTACACAGCGGCGAGCGCCAGGAACGGGAAGCCCATCAGGAGCACGATCCGCAGGGACAGGACGGGGACCAGGAGCCCGCACATCATGCCGAGGAACGCGCCGCCGATGATCAGTACGATCTCGCCGGTCTCGCGGTTCTTGCCGACGACGGCCGACGGCCGGGCGTGGCCGATCAGATACGTACGGCGGGGCGCGACCGGTTGGGGCTGGGTCGTCAACGCCCTCCACCTCCAGTGTTCTTGTTACGGGTATGCGGCGTGCCGGACGTCGGCGCGGAGCCGCTGAGTGGCGAAGGTGCGGCGGAGGGGACAGTTCCGCCGCCGACTCCGCCGCCGGAGCCCCGGCTGCTGTGGGCGGCCACGCCGCCGGACATGGGGTTGGCGGGGCGGGCCTGGGCGGCGCCGCCCCCCTGGTTGCCCCGGCCGCTGTGGGTCTTGATGCCCTGCGAGACGAGAGCGGCGGGCGAGGAGATGAGGGCGGCGGCCTGCGAGCCGTCGGTGGCCTGCTTGCGGTTCGTACGGGCCGAGGCGATCTCGTCGCCGAAGCCGGGAACGAAGCGGTAGATCATCGCCGAGGCGAAGATCGCCAGCAGGATGATCGCCAGGCCCGAGACGACGGCCGAGAACGAGTCGGGGCCCTTGCCGGAGGAGAGCGCTCCGGCGAGCCCGAGCACGATCACGATGACCGGTTTCACCATGATCACGGCGATCATGATGCCCGCCCAGCGGCGCACGTGGCCCCACATGTTCTTGTCGACGAGCCCCGCGTACACGACGGTGCCGAGCAGGGCGCCGACGTACAACAGGGCGGCCCGGATGACCAGTTCGAGGAACAGGACGCCCGCGGCGAGGATCGAGACCAGGGCGACGACGATCAGCATGATCGGGCCGCCGCCGATGTCCGTGCCCTTCTTGAGCGCGGCCGAGAACGAGCCGAAGAACACGTCCGACTGGTTTCCGGTCGCGGCCGCGATGGCCTCTGTCACGGCGTCCGTCGCCGATACGACGGTGTAGAGGATCAGCGGGGTGAACGCGGAGGCGAGCACGGTCAGCCACAGGAAGCCGACGGCTTCCGAGATCGCCGTCGACAGCGGCACCCCGCGAATCGCGCGCTTGGCCACGGCCAGGAGCCACAGGACGAGGGTGAGGAAGGTGGCGGCGGCGAAGACGACGGCGTACTGGGTGCGGAAGTTGCCGTTGGTGAAGTCCACGGTGGCCGTGTTCTTCACGGCGTCGGAGAGCTTGCCCACGATCCAGGCGGCGGCGTCGGCACAGCCCTTGGCCAGGGAGGTCAGGGGGTCGGCGGCCTGGTTCGGGTCGGTGGGCGGTGTGCTGCTGCCCTTGGAAGCCCCGCTGGTGCAGTACTGCTTGGCCGGACCGATCAGAAGGTCACAGGGGTCGTTGCTGGGGTTCGGGCTCGGACTGCCACTCGGCGACCCGTTTGGCGTCGGCGTTGGGGAGGGCGCGGCATACGCCCTGCTCGCGAGCAGCACGGCGGCCGTCTGGACTGCCGTGAACGCGGCAGCGATCGAGAAGGCGCGGCGGGGCGGCTTACCGGGCATAGGTGAAGCCTCCGTACTCCTCGACTGCCTTGCTGATGGCGTCGGCGCTGGAAGCTGCCATGTCCCCAGGGACGGGCGCCGGGCCGTCGATCTGGCTGTCATCGGTGATCTTCCAGTCGCTGCCGGACCACTGGAGGCTGAAGGTCCATGTCTTCCACGTCGTACGTACCGGGTCGGTCGAGCCGGGTCCGGACATTCCGATGAGGCCGGTGTACCAAACGGCGACCTTCGCGCTGTCCGCGCGGTACTCCTGCACCTTGGTGCCTACGGGGATGGTGCGGGAGACGAACGTGTTGCCGGGGGGCGTTCGGCCGTCGGCGTCCAGTCCCATTCTCTTCAAGAAGTCGGCTGAGTAGGCGGCGTCTTGAGGGCCCTTCAGCTTGGCTGCGGCGTCGGCCGTGTACACGGTGTCGACGATCTGGTGCCGACCGTCCCTGTTGAACATTCCAGTGGAGCCCAGCACCACCGCGTAGTTCGTGGCCGCCGACTGCGCCCCTTGCTCCGTCTGCGGAAAGCCGGACGCGATTCCGGCCTGCTTGCCGTCCACCGGCTTCGTGCCTGTCGCCGCCGTCGACTGCGCGTCCGGCTTCTTCGCGTTCCCCGCGTCCGACGTCGAGCCGGAATCGCCGCCCCGGTTCGCGAAGGCGATCGCGGCGACCAGCAGGACCACGACGCCCACGACCATCACCAGGGAGCGGTTGTTGCGCGGGGGGCGGCGGGCGCCGCCGTAGATGTCGCCGGTGCCTTCGGGCAGGCGGGTGCGGGTCTGGCGGGTGCCGCCGAGCGTGCTGAAGCGGTCGTCGGCGGGGCCGGGATCGCCCCCGCCGTGGCCCGGCTCGTCGTCGAAACTCATGCCTGCGCCCCCTCGACCGTGTGCGGTTCCGCGTAGTACGACGGTAGCCGTGCTGGTTCCCGCGCGGGCGCGGTGTGGTGACTCGACATCAGGGAGACGCAACCTCTGCCGGTGGGCACGACGGACGGGTGGTGTGAGGGGGACGGAGAGGGGAGTTAACCGGTTGACCCGGGGTCAGACGGCCATTCCGTACACGATGGTGAAGAGCGTGCCCAGCGAGCCGATGATGAAGACTCCGGTCAGGCCGGCCACGATCAGGCCCTTGCCCTGTTCGGCGCTGAAGGTGTCGCGCAGCGCCGTCGCTCCGATCCTCTGTTTGGCCGCGCCCCATACCGCGATGCCGAGGCAGAGGAGGATGGCGACCGCCATCACCACCTCCACCATGATGCGGGCCTCGTTGCCGAGCGTCCCGAACGGCCCCCAGTTGGGGGCGATTCCGCCGATGATGGTGGTGATGTCGCCTTTTCCGGCTGCCAGGTACATGTAACTCACCGCCCCTGTCGGGTAGTTCGAAGCCCCTGCCCCACGGCATGGGTCAGGCTCTATCTTCGCTGATGAAACCGCCGTAGTAGGACGCCTTGGCGCCTCTCTTTACGCGACGCCGCACGGCAGTGCCGGTCGCACCGCCCTGACCTGCGATGAACCGGGGTCCACGAAAACACGTATGGTCACTCTGTGTATCACGCAGGGTAACTCCCGGCAATGGCTGTCGTTGTTTCACCTTTGGGCCGCTTGTCGAGTCGGCGGGCGTCGGCGCAGGTGCGCGGGCGATGGACGGGTTCGGACCGGTTCATAGAAACTTCTCAGAAAAGGTTCATGGTCGTTCTCAGCCGAGCCCGCAAGAGTCACAGTGTTCCGCAGTCCGCAAGCAGGCCCGCCGACCACCAGGAGACGCACCGTATGAAGCGCACTGGCATCTCCGGGATGAAGTCCGCGACCACCGTGCGCGGAAAGTTCGGCGCGCTGTCGGCCGTGGCGGTGCTCCTGGTCATACCGACGTACGGGGACCACGACGCGGCGGTGAAGAACCTGACCGAGGCGGCGCCGGCCACGACGGCCAACGCCCGGGTGGGCGCGATATTCAAGGGGGACCTCGACGGCGGGCACTACTGCACCGCGTCGGTCGTCCACAGCTCCGGCCACGACCTCATCGTCACCGCCGCGCACTGCCTGCCCCCGGACGAATCGGAGGGCGGCAAGGCGGTGTTCGTGCCGGCCTACCGGGACGGTTCGGCCCCGTACGGGAGTTGGCCGGTGGAGTCGGTGTACGCGGACGACAGCTGGAACGAGGACGGCGACCAGGACAGCGACGTCGCCTTCGCGGTGCTCGGGCCCGGCACGGACGGCGGCAAGAAGATCGAGGACGCGGTGGGCGCCGCCCCGCTGTTCGCCGGCCGCGCGACCGGGCAGTCCGTGACCATCACCGGCTACCCGGGCGACATCGAGGTCCCGCAGGTCTGCACGAACACGTCCGTCGCGTACGGCGACACCCAGCAGCGCATCGACTGCCCCGACTTCACGGGCGGCACCAGCGGCAGCCCGTGGGTCGTCGAGGGCGGGGCGGTCGCGGGGGTGATCGGCGGGTACGAGTTCGGCGGCGACGACCCCGACGTCTCGTACAGCATCGTCTTCGGCCAGCACACCAAGTCGCTGTACAAGCTCGCGGAGGCGGCGGGCGACCCCAAGCCGGCCGCTGCCTCGACTGCCGCCAGTCCCCAACCAGCGGCGGCAAGTGATGCGTTGCCCCCGAATCAGACACAGCCTCAGTCCCAGGCGCCCGCTCAGACGCCGGCTCAGACGACGAATCGGCCCGTCACGTGCGCCTGCATACTTCCTTGATCACGACCTGGGCACCCGGCATTTGACCGCGGACGGTCACATGACAGGGTTGGCCGGTGGACGCACTCAGACCTCTGCAGGATCCGGACCGGATCGGTACGTACGCATTGCTCGCACGCCTCGGGGCGGGCGGGATGGGGATGGTCTACCTCGGGCGCTCGCCCGGCGGGCGGCTCGTCGCGATCAAGGTGATCAAGGACGAGATCACCGGTCACCCCGAGGCCCTGACCCGCTTCCGGCGCGAGGCGGAGACCGTGCGGGCGGTGCGCAGCGCGTACACCGCGAACCTCATCGACGCGTCGCTGTCCGCGCCGCCGTACTGGCTGGCGACCGAGTACGTCGCCGGGCCGACGCTCTCCCACGCGGTGCGTGAGCGGGGCGCGTTCCCCGCGGACACGTGCCGCCGGCTGTTCGCGGCCCTCGCGGAGGGCCTGGCGAGCGTCCACGGGTACGGGGTCACCCACCGCGACCTGAAGCCCCAGAACGTCATCCTGTCGCCCCAGGGGCCGCAGTTGATCGACTTCGGGATCGCGAAGGGGGCGGGGGATACGGCGCTCACGGTGACGGGGCTGGCGCCTGGCACGCCGGGGTTCACCGCGCCCGAGGTGCTGATGAGCAATCAAGTCGGCGCCGCTGCAGACGTGTTCGCCCTCGGGGCGACGATCGCCTTCGCGGCGACGGGGCGGCCGCCGTTCGGCGCCGGGCCGATGGACGCGGTGTCGTACCGGGCGGTGCACGAGGAGATCGACCTGGCCGGGGTCGAGCCCGGGCTCGCGGCGCTGATCCGGGCGTGCGCGGCCAAGGTCGCGGCTGAGCGGCCCTCGCCCGCCGAGGTCATCGCACGCTGCGCAGTGGGCTCCGCGCTGGTCGAGGACCCGTACTACCAGTCGCTCGTGAGCCTCGCCGAGGAGGTCCCGGCGACCGCGCTGCGGGCCCCGCACGAACTGCCCACGATGGGCCCGGGCTACGTCCCGACCCAGCCGCCGGCGCACCCCGACTACATACCGACGCTGGCCCCCCAGGGCACGACGGCCCCCTCCCCAGCCCGCTCCCGGCGCACGCCGTGGCTGGTGACGGTCGCGGTGGCGGTTGTGCTGGGGGCGACGGTGGGGGTTGTGGTGTGGAAGACGCAGCAGGACGGGGGCGGGGCGGACGCGAAGGCCAAATCCCCCTCGGCGCAGGGCACACCGGCACCTTCCGGCCAGCCGTCGAAGGGCGCCGGCTCTCAGAAACCCCCGGAGTACATCGAGAACAACCGCGTCTCGCGGGACTACTGGACGCTGTCCAAGGACCCCGGGGCGGCGTCCCACGGGATCGGGGACTGCCGCACCGTGGGCGGGGAAAGCAATATGCCGGGCGAGTTCCAGACCGCTGTGAACGACGCAGCCGATGAGAGTCGGCCCGATGTCGCGGGCAAGGCGAAGATCTCGATGCGGATCAAGTACGCCGAACTCCAACACCAGCAGCCCGAGCCCTACTACATCGCGGTCGGGGTGAAGCCCGCGCACGAGATCGATACAAGCACGGGCAAGCCGTTCGACGGCCTGTTGATGGAGAACAAGGGCGTGGGCTACACCAGCAAGCCGGTGGACATCTACTCCAAGTGGCAGTCCGGGAAGTTCATCGACCTGACCTACCCGGACGACTTCGAGCAGCATGTCGGCGGCAAGACCTACCAGCCGATCCCGGTTCGCAACGATCCTGGTAACTGGACCGTCGTCTTCTACCACGTCAAGAGCAGTCCAACGGACTACGCCAGCATCGCGTGTTCGGGCTTTCGCGTGAAATAGCCGGTGAACCGGGCACCTATGGGGGAGGGTTGAGGGGTGCGAAAAGTCTGGGTGGTCGGTGGGATCGGGTTCGGGGTGTGCCTGAGCTTCATTGCGCTGCTCGTCGTGGGCACGTACTCGGCGGCCGCGGGTCTTGCTTCGAGCGGTGTCGGGGCGGTCGGGCTGGCCAAGGGTGCTGTTCCGGCCATGTATTCGCCGCTCGTGCAGAAGTGGGGCAACCTCTGCCCTGCCCTCAACCCCGCGATGCTCGCCGCCCAGCTCTACCAAGAAAGTGGCTGGGACCCCAACGCCAAGAGCCCGGCCAACGCTTTGGGCATCGCGCAGTTCATCCCCGGCACCTGGGCCACGCACGGCATCGACGCGAACGGGGACGGGAAGGCCAACATCTGGGATCCGGCCGATGCCATTCCCTCGGCGGCTTCGTACGACTGCGAACTGTCCAAGGACGTCAAGAGTGTGCCGGGCGATCAGAGCAGCAACATGCTCGCCGCCTACAACGCTGGTGCGTACGCCGTCATCAAGTACGGGGGCGTTCCGCCGTACAGCGAGACCCAGGGCTACGTAAAAACCATCCGCTCCCTGGAGAAGAGCTTCGCCGCCCCCGTCGGGCGGGTGCAGCCCTCGCAGCAGGCTGCCGGGGCCATTTACTACGCGCAGCAGAAGCTCGGGACGCCCTACCTCTGGGGTGGGGAGGGGACGCCCGAGCAAGGGGGGCGGTTCGACTGTTCGGGGCTTACTCAGGCCGCTTACCAGAGCGTGGGGATCACGCTGCCGCGCGTCGCCAACGACCAGTACAACGCCGGCCCGCACCCCGGCCGGAACGAGCTGCTCCCCGGGGACCTCGTGTTCTTCTCGACCGACCTCAGCAATTCGCGGGCCATCCATCACGTGGGGCTGTACGTCGGCGGCGGGTACATGATCAACGCCCCTTACACCGGCGCCGTCATCCGGTTCGACAAGGTCGACGCGCCCGACTACTTCGGCGCGACCCGGGTCACCAAGGACGGCGCCGCGGCCCTGCCGAGCTTCAAGCCGGCGGCCTGAACAAGCTCCCCCGGTGGCTGGAACTCTCCGTGAAGCCAAGGCCCTGAGCTGCGACGATGAGTCACTCTTCGATAACGTCGACGTGATCATTCAGTGGAGAGTGGAACGCGGCGGGCGAACAGGGCGTTCCCTGGACAGTGACTGATGTACGTACTGACCACGGGGGTTGGTAGCAAGACGGAACAAGGCAAGGGGCCGCAGCATGGCTGGACTCGCATTCGACGGAGCGAATCCCGATGTCAGCCTGCTCTACGACATCAACGGGCTCGCCAAGGACGCCCCGTCCTGGCTTGATCGCGCGATGGCGTTCGTCGGGGAGTACGGGATTCTGCTCGGCCTCGTGCTGGTCGTGCTGTGGTGCTGGTGGAGCGTGCGGCGCGGGGAGGACCGGCAGTCGGCGGTCGCGTCCGTGGCCGGGATCGTGTGGGCGCCGCTGGCCGCCGGGATCGCAGTCCTGGTCAACATGCCCATCCGCGGCTTCGTGGAACGCCCGAGGCCCTTCCTCGACCACAAGGGCCTGGACGTGCTGGTCGACGGCAAGAGCGACTTCTCGTTCGTGAGCGACCACGCCACCCTCGCCATGGCCATCGGTGCCGGGCTCTTCGTCGCCAACCGGAAGTTCGGCCTCATCGCGCTCGGCCTCGCCCTGCTCGAAGGGTTCTGCCGGGTCTACATGGGCGTGCACTACCCGACCGACGTCGTGGGCGGCTTCGCGCTCGGCACCGCCGTCGCGCTGCTGCTGGCCCCGCTCGCCCAGATGCTGCTCACCCCGGTCGTAGCGGCCGTCGCCCGCTCGCCGCGGCTCGGCCGCCTGGTGCACTCGCGCAAGGCGCTGACCGTGGTTCCGGCCGCGGCCGGCGGCGCGGTCGAGTACCCGGGGTCCGAGGAGCGCGACCTCGCCGCCTGAGCCGGCGCTCCGTCAGAGCGCCTGGGGGAAGTCGAACAGCCTGGTCGGGTCGTACTGCTTCTTCAGTTGAGCCAGGCGCGGCGCGGCCGAGCCGTAGTAGGCCGTGCGCCAGTCGGTGAGCTGCGGGTCCGGATAGTTCTGGTACGCCGCGCCGGACGCGTACGGGCGCATCGCGCCGTACGTGCGGGTCAGCCAGGACTGCTGGGTCGCGCCCGGGGTGCCCGCCTGCCATGAGCCGATGTACTGGGCGAGCACCCGCGAGGTGCGGTGCACGAAGGCGGTCGCGTCCGGGGCGACCCGGTTGATGGCGCCGCCGAGCGCGGTCAGCACGATGGTGCCGGCGCCCCCGTTGTCGGCGGCCGCGATGCGGGTGAACTCCTCGGCGCCGGTGAGGAGTTGACGTACTCCCGGCTGAGGGAGCGCCTTGGTGTAGAAGTCGGACTTCGCGGCGTACGTCTCGCGCTGGAGCACTCCCTGGGGATTGCGGCCCGGGGTCTGGCCGGGCAGATGGCACTGGGCCTGGCTGAAGGTGGAGCAGCCCGCGTACAGCAGCATCGCGTCCTGGAAGCCGGTGCGGCGCAGCGACACCGAGGCCGCGGGGGCGCCCGCGCGGTCGGCGAGGCGGTCCAGGGCGTTCTGGAGATCGCCGTACGAACCGATGGAGAACGCGGCGATGTTGATCGTCGGGTCGCCGCCGCCGGCCGCGCTCGCCAGGTGTGCGGCGGACCAGATCTCGTCCGCCTGCTCCGGGCCCCACCCCTGCCACGCCTCGACCACCGCCTGCGCCTGCCGCCAGGGCCAGGTCAGATACGCGGTCACAGTCTGGGGGGCCTGGTGCGTACGGAAGGTGAAGCCGGTGACCACGCCGAAGTTGCCGTTGCCCGCGCCGCGCAGGGCCCAGAACAGATCCGGGTTCTCCTTCCCGCTCGCCGTCAGTTTTCGGCCATCAGCGGTGACGAGGCGGACGGAGGTCAGGCTGTCGCAGGTCAGCCCGTACGCGCGGGCCGTCACGCCGTGCCCGCCGCCCAGCGTCAGGCCCGAGACGGCGACGGTGGGGCACGAGCCGCCGGGAATCGCGCGGCCGGTCCTGGCGAGGTCGGTGTAGACGTCGATCAGCCGCGCGCCCGCGCCGATCGTGCCGTCGGCCGCCACGCCGTTCAGCCGTGACACGTCGATGACCAGGCGGCCCGTGCCCGATGACCACCCGGCGTAGTCGTGGCCTCCGCTGCGGACGGAGACCGGGGTGCGGTGGGCCCGGGCGTAGGCGAGGCATTCCTGTACGTCCGCCTCGTGGGCGACGTACGCCACGGCGTCGGGCTGCTGGGTGTCGTAGCGGGTGTTGTAGAGCTGGCGGGCGGCTGCGTAGTCGGCGTCGGCGGGGCGGACGAGTTTGCCCTCCAGGGAGCGGGCGAGGGCGGTCCAGTCCGCCGGGGCCGAGGGCGGGGGTGGGGATGTGCTGGGCGGCGTCGTGCGGGACGGGGTGGGCTTGGGGTGCGTCGCGGGGCCGTGGCAGGCGGAGGCGGTGAACGCGGTTGCGGCTGTGGTGAGGAGGGCGCGGCGGCGCATTCGGGGCTCCCGGGGGCGTGTGGGGCACTGGGCTTGCTCATTCCCCACCCCGCCCCTTCCCTAGACCCTCCGGGGGTGAATGGTTCCGCTGAGGCCAGGTGGTCGTTCCCTGGGGCTCCGCCCCAGACCCCGTATCGCGCCTTAAGGGCGCTCGTCCTCAAACTCCCCCAAGGCCTTAAGGGCCAGGGGGGACCCCATGACAGGCTGGGGTGGGCTGATGTCGGTAATTCGCCGGACGGGCTGGGGATGCCTGCGTGGGCACCCTGCCAAGGGCAACGCTGTTAGGGGCGCGGGGAACTGCGCAAACAAGGCGATGACGGACCGCGGTGAACTGGTCGCGCATCCGCGGCGGGGGCTGGTCAGTTGCCGGAGGGGATGGTGAGCGGCGGGTTGTGGGTCTGGGCGTCCGTCCTGGCTCTGTCGCGGCTGCGGCGGGCCGGGCCCGTCCAGCCGCAGGAGCAGCGGGCGATCGCGAAGCTGCCGCGTTCCGTGATGGTGGTCTGGTGGGGCACCTCACCACCGTACTGCGGGCGTGACGGGGGCCGTATCGGAGTCGTTAGGAGTACGGGCTAGGCCAGTGGGCGTTGGGGGTTTGGCGGCGATGGTGGTGCAACGGCACGGAGCCGGACGAGCGGGTGCGATTGTGGTCGCGGCGCTGGTGGGCGGGGTGATCGCGAGCGCGGCCGGGTGTGGCGGCGGGAACAGCGCGGAGGTCGCGAGCGGGGGCACCGCCGACCCGGCGGCCATGGTGCGTACCGCGGCCGACCGCCTTGTGGCGGCGGGCAGTTCGAAGGCCACCACCTCCATGGAGATGGCCACCGGGGGCACCCGGGTCGCGATCCGAGGCCAGGGAACGTACGACTTCCAGCGCAGAACCGGGCAGTTGACGGTGGTGCTGCCCGGGGACGCCGCGGGGGAGGACGGCCGCCGGCCGATCACCGAGCTCCTCGCGCCCGGCGCGCTCTACATGAAGAACCGGGGGGCCGGGGTGCCCGCCGACAAGTGGGTGCGGGTCGACACCGCCACGCTCGCCGACGGCAACCTCGTCACGGGCGGCGTCACCGACCCGTACACGGCGGCCGAGCTGCTGCGCGGCGCGCAGGGCGTGACGTACGTCGGGGAAGAGGAACTCGCCGGGGTGAAGGTGCGGCACTACCGGGGAAGTGCCGTACTGCCCGCGAAGGTGGCGAAAGGGTTCTCCAGGACGACGGTGCCGTTCGACGCGTACCTCGACGGAGCGGGGCGGCTGTGCAAGCTGCGCCAGCAGTTCAGCTACGTCAACCAGGGCCGGCCCGTGGCGGTCGCCTCGACGACGCTGCTGTACGCGTTCGGGGCGGCCGTGAGCGTACGGCTGCCGGATGCCCGGGACATCTTCGACGGGAAGATCCAGCCGTAATCAGCCAGAGATGGCCCCCTCAGGTGGGCCTGTGGTGGCGGAAATGGTCCGTCCGTGCCATGCGCGGTCCGTGTCCCTCTCCCTACGCTAGGAAGCCGACGATGGCGAGAAGAGCGGGAAGAGGTCGAGGAAGAGGTGATGTGCGTGGCTGCGCTTCGCGGTGCGACCGTCCAGGACCACGTGGCCCTCGTCGAGATCGAGCTGTGCGGTGAACTGATGATCGCGGCGTCCGCCGCGGAGGGGGACCGGCTCAGCCCGGACCTCATCGACGAGGTGCTGAACGTGGGGCGGACCGGCCCGCCCCCGGAACACAACTAGTTCTTTTCCTCATCGGGGTGGTACAGGGCGCGGCCGGTCCGTTCCCGCCGCGCCCCCTCTTCGTACGGGCGCCTGCCGCGTCACGTCCGCATCATGCGGGCGATGGCCTTGGTGGCTTCCTCGACCTTGGCGTCGATCTCGTCGCCGCCCTTCACCGCCGCGTCCGCCACGCAGTGCCGCAGGTGCTCCTCCAGGAGCTGGAGCGCGAAGGACTGCAGGGCCTTCGTGGACGCGGAGACCTGGGTGAGTATGTCGATGCAGTAGACGTCCTCGTCGACCATTCGCTGCAGACCGCGGATCTGGCCCTCGATCCGGCGCAGCCGCTTGAGGTGCTCGTCCTTCTGCTTGTGGTAGCCGTGCACGCCGTGGTCGTGATCGGTCACAGGGGCCTCGACCGGGGGGCCGGCTGCCTCGGTGGTCGTCATCGCGTCCTCCCGTTGTCTGCCATGTGCCTGGTGGCCTGCCGTGTGCGGCAAGGGGTTTCATACCCCTCATGGGTATATGGTAACGAATTTCCGGATCCCCGCCGGGGGCCCGTGCTGATCACTGTGCCTGATGGGCGACACTGAAGAACGCCGGTTAGCCGTGGCCGGATGATGCGCCTAGCATCAGCCTGACCGAATCCCAAGCACTCCGAGGACCCCACGTGCGCTTTCGTCTGACCCCCAGGGAGACGAGCTTCTACGACATGTTCTCCGCATCCGCGGACAACATCGTCACGGGCTCGAAGCTCCTCATGGAACTGCTCGGAGCGGATTCCGCGTCCCGGGCCGAGATCGCGGAGCGCATGCGGGCAGCGGAGCACGCGGGGGACGATGCCACCCACGCGATCTTCCACCAGCTGAACTCCTCCTTCATCACGCCGTTCGACCGCGAGGACATCTACAACCTCGCCTCGTGCCTCGACGACATCATGGACTTCATGGAGGAGGCCGTCGACCTGGTCGTCCTCTACAACATCGAGGAACTGCCCAAGGGCGTCGAGCAGCAGATCGAGGTGCTCAACCGGGCGGCCGTGCTGACCGCCGAGGCCATGCCGAACCTGCGGACGATGTCCAATCTGACCGAGTACTGGATCGAGGTCAACCGTCTGGAGAACCAGGCCGACCAGATCCACCGCAAGCTGCTCGCCCACCTCTTCAACGGCAAGTACGACGCCATCGAGGTGCTGAAGCTGAAGCAGATCGTGGACGTGCTCGAAGAGGCGGCGGACGCGTTCGAGCACGTGGCGAACACGGTGGAGACCATCGCCGTCAAGGAGTCCTGACCCAGTCATGGACACCTTTGCGTTGATCGTGACCATTGGGGTCGCGCTCGGATTCACGTATACGAACGGCTTTCACGACTCGGCGAACGCCATCGCCACGTCGGTGTCCACGCGGGCACTGACGCCGCGGGCCGCGCTCGCGATGGCCGCCGTCATGAACCTCGCCGGTGCCTTCCTCGGCAGCGGCGTCGCCAAGACCGTGAGCGAGGGGCTCATCTCCACGCCCGAGGGCAACAAGGGGATGGGGATCCTGTTCGCGGCGCTGGTCGGCGCGATCATCTGGAACCTGGTCACCTGGTACTTCGGGCTTCCCTCGTCCTCCTCGCACGCCCTGTTCGGCGGCATGGTCGGGGCGGCGCTCGCGGGCGGGACCACCGTGTACTGGTCCGGGGTGCTCGACAAGATCGTCATCCCGATGTTCGTCTCGCCGGTGGTCGGCCTGCTCGCCGGCTACCTCGTGATGTGCGTGATCCTGTGGATCTTCCGCAAGGCGAACCCGCACAAGGCCAAGCGCGGCTTCCGTATCGCGCAGACCGTCTCGGCGGCCGGCATGGCGCTCGGCCACGGCCTCCAGGACGCGCAGAAGACCATGGGTGTCGTGGTGATGGCGCTGACCATCGCCGACGTCCAGTCCGCGGGCGACGAGATCCCGATCTGGGTCAAGATCGCTTGCGCGGCGATGCTGTCGCTCGGTACGTACGCGGGTGGCTGGCGGATCATGCGGACGCTGGGGCGGAAGATCATCGAGCTGGATCCGCCGCAGGGGTTCGCCGCGGAGACCACGGGCGCCTCGATCATGTTCGGGTCCGCGTTCCTGTTCCACGCGCCGATCTCCACGACGCATGTGATCACCTCGGCGATCATGGGTGTGGGGGCGACCAAGCGGGTCAACGCGGTGCGGTGGGGGGTCGCGAAGAACATCATCCTCGGCTGGTTCATCACGATGCCGGCCGCGGCGGGGGTCGCTGCGCTGAGCTATCTGGTGGTGCGGCTCTTCTTCGGGTAGGCCCCGGGGGGTCTGCCCCGCCGGGCCTCCGCTCCTCAAACGCCGGAGGGGCTTTGCGTGCGCACGGTTTTCGGCTGCGCGTCGGTTCGTGGCTGGTCGTGCAGTTCCCCGCGCCCCTAGCAGGGCCGACCTCGGCAGGGTGCCCCTGCGGGCATACCCAGCCTGTCATGGGGGTCCCCCTGGCCCTTAAGGCCTTGGGGGAGTTTGAGGACGAGCGCCTTTAAGGCGCGAACGAGGTCTGGGGCGGAGCCCAGGGGGACCAGGGCTGTCGCGCGCGGAGCCGTACGTAAATGGGCCCGCCCCGGGGTTGCCGGGGCGGGCCCTTCGTCTTGCGGTGGCACCGCCATGCAGCACCGCAGACGCTCTGGGGCGGGCCTAGCCGAAGCGGCCCGAGATGTAGTCCTCCGTGGCCTGCACGGACGGGTTGGAGAAGATCCGCTCCGTCTCGTCGATCTCGATCAGCTTGCCCGGCTGACCGACCGCCGCGAGGTTGAAGAACGCCGTACGGTCCGAGACGCGCGCCGCCTGCTGCATGTTGTGGGTCACGATCACGATCGTGAAGCGTCCCTTCAGCTCCCCGATCAGGTCCTCGATCGCGAGGGTGGAGATCGGGTCCAGGGCCGAGCACGGCTCGTCCATGAGCAGAACGTCCGGTTCCACCGCGATCGCACGCGCGATGCACAGGCGTTGCTGCTGGCCGCCCGACAGGCCCGAACCCGGCTTGTTCAGGCGGTCCTTGACCTCGTTCCAGAGGTTCGCGCCCTTGAGGGACTTCTCCACCACGTCGGCCAGTTCGCTCTTCTTGAACTTGCCGTTCAGGCGCAGGCCCGCCGCCACGTTGTCGAAGATCGACATCGTCGGGAACGGGTTCGGGCGCTGGAACACCATGCCGACCGTACGGCGGACCGCCACCGGGTCGACCGCGGAGCCGTACAGGTTCTCGTCGTCCAGGAGCACCTTGCCCTCGACGCGGCCACCGGGGGTGACCTCGTGCATGCGGTTCAGGGTGCGCAGGAACGTGGACTTGCCGCAGCCGGACGGGCCGATGAAGGCCGTCACCGAGCGCGGCTCGACCGTCATCGAGATGTCGTCGATCGCCTTGTGGGCGCCGTAGTAGGCGGAGAGGCCCGATACGTCGATTCGCTTGGCCATGTCACTTACTCACTGCTTCTGTAGGGGGAGATCAGTCGCTGTATGGCCGCGCGTCAGCGACCGGTCTTCGGGGCCTTCCAGCGGGCGATGCCGCGAGCCACCAGGTTCAGGATCATGACGAAGGCGATCAGGACCAGGGCGGCCGCCCACGCGCGGTCGTACGACGCGTCGCTGCCGACCCGGTACTGCTCCCAGATGTAGAAGGGGAGCGAGGACTGAGCACCGTCGAAGGGGTTCGTGTTGATCAGCTGGTTGCCGAAGACGAGCAGCATGATCGGGGCGGTCTCGCCGGCGATGCGGGCGATCGCGAGCATGAAGCCCGTGGTGATGCCGCCGATCGCGGTCGGGATGACCACCTTCAGGATGGTGCGCCACTTCGGCACGCCGAGGGCGAGGGAGGCCTCGCGCAGCTCGTTCGGGACGAGCTTGAGCATCTCCTCCGTGGAGCGGACCACGACCGGCATCATCAGGATCGAGAGGGCGAGCGAGCCCATGAAGCCCGAGGGCTGCAGGTCGAACATCAGCATCAGGGTCAGGATGAACAGACCCGCGACGATCGACGGGATGCCCGTCATGACGTCGACGAAGAAGGTCACGGCCTTGGCGAGCGCGCCCTTGCCGTACTCCACCAGGTAGACCGCGGTCAGCAGGCCGAGCGGCGCGGAGATCAGGGTGGCGATGCCGATCTGCTCCAGGGTGCCGATCAGCGCGTGGTAGATGCCGCCGCCCTGCTCGAAGGCGGGGACGCCGGCCATCGAGTGGGTCAGGAAGTATCCGTTGAGGACCTTGGTGCCGCGGCTGATCGTCGTCCACAGGAGGGAGAACAGCGGGATCACGGCGAGGATGAAGCAGACCCAGACCAGGGAGGTCGCCACCCGGTCCTTGGCCTGCCGCTTGTTCTCGACGGCCGAGGTGACCGCGTACGAGATGAGGACGAACAGCAGGGCCGCGATCAGGCCCCACTGGACCTTGCTCTGCAGGCCGAAGGCGAGGCCGATGCCGATGGCGAGGGCGATCGCGGCGACCGCGAAGCCGGCTCCGGCCCAGCGGGGCAGGGAGCGGTGGCTGAGGCTTCCCCTGCCGGGGGCCGGGGCGGCCGGCCGGGCGTCCTGAACGGCTATGTGGCTCATGCGGGGCTCCCTTCGGGGTGGAGGTCTCGGCGGGGTCGGCCCCGGTGGGCTGCGGCCGGGGGTTCGGGGGTTGTCCCCCGGGGAGGCACAGCGCTCATGCGGGGCTCCCTGCGGGGTGGAGGTCGGGGGAGAGTGCCGGGATCATGCGTTGGCCCCCGAGTACTCCTTGCGGCGGGCGATGATCATGCGGGCGCCGCCGTTGACCAGCAGGGTGAGGACGAAGAGGACCAGGCCGGAGGCGATCAGCGCGTCGCGGCCGAGCTGGTTGGCCTCGTCGAACTTCGCGGCGATGTTCTGCGCGAAGGTGCCGCCGCCCGGGTTGAGCAGGTGCAGCGAGAGGACGTAGCTGGGGGAGAGGACCGTGGCGACGGCCATCGTCTCGCCGAGCGCGCGGCCCAGGCCCAGCATCGAGGCGGAGATCACGCCCGAGCGGCCGAAGGGCAGCACCGAGAGGCGGATGACTTCCCAGCGGGTCGCGCCGAGGGCCAGGGCGGCCTCCTCGTTCATGCGCGGGACCTGGAGGAAGACCTCGCGGCTGACGCTGGTCACGATCGGCAGGATCATGATCGCGAGCAGGATGCCGACGGTGAAGATGGAGCGGGCGACGCCGACCTCGGTCTTCTCGAAGAGGACGGTCCAGCCCAGGTACGAGTCGAGCCAGTCGTTGAGGCCGCCGAGGTAGGGCACCAGGAACAGGGCGCCCCAGATGCCGTAGACGATCGACGGCACGGCGGCGAGCAGATCGACGACGTACGCGAGGGGTGCGGCCAGCTTGCGCGGCGCGTAGTGCGAGATGAACAGGGCGATGCCGACGGCGATCGGGACCGCGATGGCCATCGCGATGACCGAGCTGACGACGGTGCCGAAGAGCAGGACCGCGATGCCGAACACCGGCGGGCTGCCGGCCGGGTTCCAGTCGAAGGTGGTCAGGAAGTTGCCCTGGTCCTCCGAGATCGCGATGCCGGCCCGGATGCTCAGGAAGATGGCGATGGCCGCCATGACGACGAGCAGGAAGATGCCCGAGCCCCGGGAGAGCCCGAGGAAGATCTTGTCGCCCGCGCGGCCGGTGGACTGCTTGCGGCGCGCTGCCGGGGCGGGAGCGGGTGGCGGAGGTGTGTCCGTTGCTATGGAAGAAGCCATGATCTTTCCGGTCTGTGGGCGGGGACCGGACGGGCCCCCTGGCGGCGGTGCACCGGATGGTGTGCGGCGGGGACCGGATCGGGGTCCCCGCCCCACGCGAGCCGCCGGGTCTTCGGCCCGGCGGCTCAACTGTCGTTCTACTGGAGGGAGTTGATGGTCGCGACGACCTTGGCGTTGATCTCGGACGGGATCGGCGCGTAGCTGGCGTCGGTGAGCAGCTTCTGCCCGTCGGCGCTGGCGGCGTAGGAGAGGAAGGACTTGACCGCGGGGAGGGTGGCGGCCTTGTTGCCCTTGTCGCAGGCGACCTCGTACGTCACGAGGACGATCGGGTAGGCGTTGTCGGCCTTGGTCGCGTAGTCCAGCTTCAGCGCCAGGTCCTTGCCGGTGCCGGCGATCTTCGCGGCGGCGATGGCGGTGGAGGCGTTCGCGGAGCTGGCCTTGACCGGGGCGGAGGCGCCGGTGTTGATGTCGACGGTCTTGATCGACTGGGAGGAGGCGTAGGAGAGCTCGAAGTAGCCGATGGCGCCGTTGGTCTGCTTGACCTGGGCGGCGACGCCGGCGGAGCCGGAGGCGGCCTGGCCACCGGGGGCGGCCCACTTCTTGGCGGGCGCGTACGTCCAGTCGGCCTTCGCCGTGGCGCTGAGGTACTTGGTGAGGTTCTCGGTGGTGCCGGAGTCCTCGGAGCGGTGGAAGGCCTGGATCGCCAGGTCCGGGAGCTTGGCGCCCGGGTTCAGCTTGGCGATGGCCTCGTCGTTCCACTTGGTGATCTTGCCGCTGAAGATCTTGGCGAGGGACGAGGCGTCCAGGACGAGGCTGTCGACGCCCTCGACGTGGAAGCCGATCGCGATCGGGCCGCCGACCATCGGGAGGTTGATGCCCTGGCCGCCGGTGCAGACCTTCTTGGAGTCCTCGACCTGCTGCGCGTTGAGCGGCGAGTCGGAGCCGGCGAAGGCGACCGTGCCCTGGGTGAAGGCCACGATGCCCTCACCGGAGGAGGAGGACTTGTAGTTGATCTGCGCGTCCTTGCAGGCCGCCATGTAGTTCTTGACCCAGAGGTCCATGGCGTTCTTCTGCGCGGACGAGCCCGAGGCCAGGAGCTGGCCCTTGGCGCCGTCGCACTTCACGTTGGAGGCGGCCCCGGAGGCCGTGCCGCCGGTCCCGCCCGTGGTCCCGCCACCGCTGTTGTTGTCGCTGCCGCACGCCGTGAGGGCCAGGGCGCTGGACACGGCGATGACGCCGAGGGCGGTGGCGCGGAGCCGGTTCTTGCGCTGAAGCTTCACTTTCGGGTGTTCCTTCCGGGAGCCGCCGGTTTCCGTTCGTTGTACGGCGGCGTGCGTGGATGGGCGGTGAGGGCGGGGTGCCGTGCACCGTGTAAGGCCGAAATTAGGCAGAACAGGTGAAGCGGTCGGCGGGGGAGAGTTAACGGAAGGTGAACCATGGCGGGCAGTGCGGTGCCGACCGTTACCGGTTCGTGTTCAGCTGGCGTACGGAACCGATTCTGCGCCCGGGGCACGCTCCTGTTCAGGGTGCGTTTCGGGCGGAATCCCGGGGTCAGGCCCCGGGGTCAGGCGGAATGCAGCGCGTCGAGCAGCGCGAGGACCAGCTGGCGGTCGCGGGGCTGGGTGAGGCGGTGGTGGGCGGCCGCCGGGGGCAGCCAGAGCAGCCGGTCGACCTCGGAGTTCGCGGTGAACCGGCCCTCGCTCGCCTCGGCGGCCCAGTACTCGACCCGCTTGGGGCGGCCCTGGCCGTCCGTGTAATGGACGGTGGGCAGCGCGGCACCCGGCGTGCACTGGTACCCGGTCTCCTCAAGCACCTCGCGCAGCGCACCCGCCAGCGCCGCCTCGCCCCGCTTCAGCTTGCCCTTGGGATGCGACCAGTCGTCGTACTTCGGGCGGTGGACGAGGCAGACCTCTACCCCGCCGTCCCCCCACGGGGAGCGGCGCCACAGCACGCACCCCGCGGCGAGGACGGTTCCGTCGGGGGCGGTGCTCATGGTGCGGCCGTGGTCGCCGACGGTGCCGCTGTCACCGCCACCGGCTGCCAGATCCGCTGGAAGGCGAAGCGGGCCGCCTCCACGTCGTGCCGCTGGTCGGCGTGGAGCACGCCGAGGGCGTACGCGGTGGTCGGCGCGATCCGGGGCGTGCGGGCCGCGGCGGATGCCGCCGACGCGGCCTCGGCGGCGTCCCGGTGCCGGTCGAGCGCCCGCCCCGCCGCGAGCAGCCGCTCGCACGGAGCCGCGTCGCCGAGCCCGTGGTGCAGCACTTCCTGGGCGTACCGGTGCAGCCGGAGCAGCAGGCGCACCTGGTGCCAGGGGCTGTCCTGCGACTCGCTCTCCTGGACCAGGGCCTCCGCGTTGTACGGATGGGCGGCCCGGGCGAGCGGCAGCGCGGCCACCGCCCGCTCCAGCCGGTCCTCGGCGTCCAGGGCCGCGGGCGCGAGCACCTCGCAGGCGTGGGCGGCGGCCGCCGACGCCAGTGGCACCTCGCTGGCCAGCAGCGCGACCGCGTCCGCCACCGCGTGGAAGCGGGACGAGCCGAGCGCCTGGAGCGCCGCCGAGTGGGCCCGGGTGCGGGCCAGGGTCAGCTGCCGCTCCAGGAGCGCGCCGGCCCGGGCGGCGCCCACCGTGAGGGTGCCCGCGTCACCGCGCGGCGCCGGCACCCCGGGACCGGAGAGCCGGTGCAGCGCGTCCAGGAGCCGGGTGAGCCGGGCCGAGCAGGAGTGCTCGCCCGCCAACGTGCCCGACAGCCAGGCGAGTTCGGCCCGCAGCCGGTCGGCCCACTCCGGGTCGAGCAGCGGGCGGAAGGTGTGCAGGGTGCCGCTGATGCGGCGGGCCGCCGCGCGCAGGGCGCGGGCAGCCTCCTCGGTGGAGTGGTTGTCGGGCCCCGCCTCGCGGTGGAGGCGGAGGCTGCGCAGGAATTCCCCCGCCTGCGCGTGGAGGTAGGGGGCAAGGATCTCGCCCGCCAGCTCCTGTCCGGCGATGTTCTCAGGGCGTTGCACGCCGGCGCCTCCGGGCGTCTATCAGCATCTCCTGTACGTTCCGCAGCGGCTGTCCCTCGGCATCGGTCGAGTGCCGGTTCCAGTTCCCGTCGGCGCCCAGGTGCCAGGACGACGTGGTGTCCGACATCCCGGTCTCCAGGAGCCGGCTCAGGGCCGCGCGGTGGGCCGGGTCGGCGACCCGGACCAGTGCCTCGATCCGTCGGTCGAGGTTGCGGTGCATCATGTCGGCGCTGCCGAACCAGACTTCGGGCTCGCCGCCGTTCCCGAAGGCGAAGACCCGCGAGTGCTCCAGGAAGCGGCCGAGGATCGAGCGGACCCGGATGTTCTCCGAGAGCCCGGTCACGCCCGGCCGTATCGCGCAGATGCCGCGCACCCAGATGTCGACGGGCACACCGGCCTGGGAGGCCCGGTAGCAGGCGTCGATCACGGCCTCGTCGACCATCGAGTTGACCTTGATGCGGACGTAGGCGGGCCGCCCGGCGTGCTGGTGGGCGATCTCCTTGTTGATCCGCGAAATCAGGCCGTCCCGAAGGGACTTGGGGGCGACGAGCAGACGCCGGTAGGTCTCGCGGCGGGAGTACCCGGACAGCCGGTTGAAGAGGTCCGAGAGGTCCGCGCCGACCTGCGGGTCGGCGGTGAGCAGCCCCAGGTCCTCGTAGAGGCGGGCCGTCTTCGGGTGGTAGTTGCCGGTCCCGACGTGGCTGTAGCGGCGCAGCGTCTCGCCCTCCTGGCGCACCACGAGGGAGAGCTTGCAGTGCGTCTTGAGGCCGACGAGCCCGTACACGACGTGGCAGCCGGACTCCTCCAGCTTGCGCGCCCACTTGATGTTGGCCTGCTCGTCGAAGCGCGCCTTGATCTCGACGAGGACGAGCACCTGCTTGCCCGACTCGGCCGCGTCTATCAGCGCGTCCACGATCGGCGAGTCGCCCGAAGTCCGGTACAGGGTCTGCTTGATGGCCAGCACGTCCGGGTCGGAGGCGGCCTGCTCCAGGAAGGCCTGCACCGAGGTGGAGAACGAGTCGTACGGGTGGTGCAGGAGCACGTCGCGTTCGCGCAGGGCGGCGAAGATGTCGGGCGCGGAGGCGGATTCGACCTCGGCGAGATCGCGGTGGGTGCCCGCGACGAACTTGGGGAACTTCAGCTCCGGCCGGTCGAGCGCGGAGATCCCGAACAGGCCGGTCAGGTCGAGCGGGCCCGGCAGCGGGTAGACCTCGGCGTCCGAGATCTTCAACTCCCGTACGAGCAGGTCGAGTACGTACGGGTCGATGGACTCCTCGACCTCCAGGCGCACCGGCGGGCCGAAGCGGCGCCGCATGAGCTCCTTCTCCAGGGCCTGGAGCAGGTTCTCGGCGTCGTCCTCCTCGACTTCGAGGTCCTCGTTCCGCGTCACCCGGAACATGTGGTGCGCGAGCACTTCCATGCCGGGGAACAGCTCCTCCAGGTGCGCCGCGATGACGTCCTCAAGAGGCACGTAGCGCTGCGGCGAGGCCTCCAGGAAGCGGGAGAGCAGCGGCGGCACCTTCACGCGCGCGAAGTGGCGGTGGCCCGAGACCGGGTTGCGCACCACCACGGCGAGGTTGAGCGAGAGCCCCGAGATGTACGGGAAGGGGTGCGCGGGGTCGACGGCCAGCGGGGTGAGGACCGGGAAGATCTGCTGGCGGAACAGGGTGAAGAGGCGGGCCTGCTCCTTCTCGGTGAGCTCCGGCCAGCGGATCAGGTGGATGCCCTCGTCGGCCAGCGCCGGGGCGACGTCCTGCTGGTAGCAGGCGGCGTGCCGGGCCATGAGCTCGCGCGAGCGGGTCCAGATCAGGTCGAGGACCTCGCGCGGCTGGAGTCCGGAGGCGGAGCGGGTGGCGACGCCGGTGGCGATGCGGCGCTTGAGTCCGGCGACCCGGACCATGAAGAACTCGTCCAGGTTCGAGGCGAAGATCGCCAGGAAGTTCGCCCGTTCGAGGAGCGGGGTCGCCGGGTCCTCGGCGAGCTCCAGGACGCGCTCGTTGAACGCGAGCCAGCTGCGTTCGCGGTCCAGGAAGCGGCCCGAGGGGAGCTCGTCGCCCTCGCTCTCGTCCTCGTAGCCGTCCAGGTCGGCATCGATGTCCGGCTCCAGGTCGGAGACGGCGGCCGCGAGCGTGTGCGGCCGGTGCGCGGCTATGGAGCCGACGGACGGCTGGGCGGGCTGGAGCGGGACCTCGGCGCTGGGCTGCTGGCTCATGTCCCCATTGTTCCGCGCGCCGAGGGTGTCCAGCGCGTCGGAGAGGGCGGGAGTGAGTGCCCGGGGGGATCTCGTGGGGGGAACTGTTCCGTTCCGGGTGGCGGGCGCCGGCGGCTTCATTACGCGAGCGTCGCAAGCGTGTCTGAATGGCTGGTTACGAGGACATGACGTGCGGGCAAGCGAACCCCGGCCCCCGGGCGTCGCCCAGGGGGCCGGTCCGCGGGGCGCGGCCACCAGAATGCGGCGGCCGGCCCGTCCGGGCAAGGGGGCGGGAGGTCAGGACTCCGCGCGGTACATCAGGTCCACCTCGTGGGTGGTGAAGCCGAGGCGCTCGTAGACCGTGACCGCCGCCGTGTTGTCGGCGTCGACGTACAGCATCGCGGTGGGCAGGCCCTCGGCCGCCAGGTGGCGCAGCCCCGTCGCCGTCAGCGCCTTGCCGAGGCCGCCGCCCTGGGCGTCCGGCCGGATCCCGACGACGTACACCTCGCCGAGCCGCTCCTCGGCGTGCACCTTCGTCCAGTGGAACCCGACGATCTCGCCGGCGCGCTCCGCGAGGAAGAAGCCCTTGGGGTCGAACCAGGGCTCGGCCTTGCGGTCGTCGAGGTCGCGCTGGGTGAGGGAGCCCTGCTCGGGGTGGTGCGCGAAGGCGGCCGCGTTCACCGCGAGCCAGGCCGCGTCGTCCTCGCCCGGCGTGAAGGTGCGCACGGTGACGCCCTCGGGCCAGACGGGCTCGGCGATGTCGAGGGGGCTCAACGGGCGCCGCAGCTGGCGCAGTTCGCGGAACAGGGTCAGGCCGAGCACCTGGGCGAGGTGGCGGGCCGCCGAGTGGCCGCCGTGCGCCCACACCCGCAGCCGCTTGCCGGTCGCGCCGAGCAGCGCGCTGCCCAGCGCCCGGCCGTGCCCGTGGCCGCGGTGCGCGGGGTGCACGACGAGCTCGGCGGCGGGCGCCTCGACCGGGTCGGTGTCCTCCAGCTGGGCGTACCCGGCGAGCACATCGCCCACGGTCAGCAGAAAATGCCGCACTCCCTCGCGCCGGCCCCCGCGCAACTGGAGCCGCCCCTGCTCGGAGACGGCCTGCTGCCCGTCGCTGCGGGCGGCGTCGGCGATGAGGTCGAGGACTGCCTGCGCCTGCGAGTGACCGAGCTCGTCGAGCGTCTGGATCTCGCGGGAGGACGGGGTGGGGGCGGCTGCGTCTGTCATGTCTACGAGGGTACGGCGGGGGGCCTCGCGGACGGGGTCGGGTGAGGTGATCTGCCGCCGGTCGGGTCGCGGTTCGGGCCGCCTCCGGGGCATCTCCCGGTCGCCTTCGCGCGAGCGGCCCGGATCCCCCTCCGCCCCGTACGTGATCAACGGCAACCAGCTCGTAACCCGCCACCCCCTGTTGCGCTACGCGCGTTGACCCTAGGCTGCGCCGGGACTTACCGGAAACTCACAGGGGACTCCAAGAACACATGCCAGCGAAACCCCACATGAAGCGTGCCGCCACACGAATGTGGGCGGGGGCCGCCGGACTTGCCACCGTCGGAGCGCTCGTCGCCGCGATGCCCGCCGACGCGCACGACCACGGGCACCACCCGAAGCCGGACCGCACCGTCGACGTACAGCTGCTCTCCTTCAACGACCTGCACGGCAACCTGGAGCCCCCGGCCGGCTCCGCGGGCGCGGTGACGGAGCGTCAGGCGGACGGGACCACCAAGTCCGTGCCGGCCGGCGGCATGGAGTACCTGGCCACCTCGCTGCGCACCGCGCGCCAGGGCCACCCGTACTCGATCACCGCGGCCGGCGGCGACATGATCGGCGCGAGCCCGCTGCTCTCCGGGCTCTTCCACGACGAGCCGACCATCGAGGCGCTCAACAAGCTCAAGCTGGACGTCACGGCCGTCGGCAACCACGAGTTCGACGAGGGCGCCACCGAGCTCGCCCGCATGCAGAACGGCGGCTGCCACCCCACCGAGGGCTGCTACGAGAAGGGCAAGAAGTTCCGCGGCGCGGACTTCCCCTACCTCGCGGCCAACGTGACCAGCGAGAAGACCGGCAAGCCGATCCTCAAGCCGTACACGGTGTGGCAGAAGAACGGCGTCAAGATCGGCTTCATCGGCGTGACCCTGAAGGGCACCCCGAACGTCGTCACCGCGGCTGGCGTCAAAAGCCTCAAGTTCGCCGACGAGATCGAGACGATCAACAAGTACGCCAAGGAACTGGACCGCCAGGGCGTCAAGTCCATCGTCGCGCTGATCCACGAGGGCGGCATGCCGTCCACCAACGCGTACAACGACAGCTGCGACAGCCAGGGCCCCGGCAGCGGGATCTCCGGCCCCATCGTCGACATAGCCAAAGGCATCACGCCCAAGGTGGACGCGCTGATCACCGGCCACACCCACCAGGCGTACGTCTGCACCATCCCGGACCCGGCGGGCAACCCGCGCATGGTCACCTCGGCGGCCTCGTTCGGCAAGCTGTACACGGACACGACGCTGACGTACGACCGGCGTACGAACGACATCGTGCGTACGGCGGTGAAGTCTCAGCACTCCCCGAAGTCGGCGAACCACATAGTCAGCCGGGACCAGGCGAAGGCTCCCGACATGACCCAACTGATCGCCCGCTGGGGCAGGTTGGCGGCCCCAATCGCCAACCGGCCGCAGGGTTACATCTCCGCCGACATCAACGGCCGCGGCTCCGAGGCCCCCGAGAAGCCGCTGGGCGACCTGATCGCGGACGCGCAGTTGTCGGGTCTGTCCGCACCCGACAAGGGCGGCGCGCAGATAGCCCTCATGAACCCGGGCGGGATCAGGTCGGACCTGGTCTACAAGGCCTCCGGCAGCGAGGGCGACGGGGTCGTGACGTACGGCGAGGCGTTCACGGTCCAGCCGTTCACGAACATGATGAACGTGGTCGACCTGACCGGCGCGAAGCTGATCACCGCGCTCCAGCAGCAGGTCAGCGGGCCGAACGCGGCCGACCCGAAGATCCTCCAGATCTCGAAGGGCCTGACGTACACGCTGGACATGACGAAGTCGGGAGCGGCGCGGGTCGTGGTCGATACGATCAAGCTGAACGGGGTCGCGATCGACCCCGCGAAGACCTACCGGGTCGCGATGAACGAGTTCCTGGCGGGTGGGGGTGACGGGTTCCCGGCGCTGGTGGGCACGAACAAGCTGGTCGGGGCGTCCGACCTTGACGTCTTCGACGCGTACCTGGCTGCGAACTCTTCGGCGTCCGCGCCGATGGCTCCGCCGGTTCCGGGGCGGATCACGGTGGTGAAGTAGCCGTCGGCTGCGGCGAGTCGAGGGGCGGCGGGGCTTTGCGGCCCCGCCGCCCCTCGTGCTCTTTCGGCACTCCGTGCTGGGGTTTCGGCCGCGAGCCGGTGGGGGCTGGTCGCGCAGTTCCCCGCGCCCCTAGCAGGATCGACCCTGGCAGCACCGGCATCTTTAGCCTGTCCGGCGTTTGAGGACGAGCGCCCTTCAGGCGCGAACGGGGTCTGGGGCGGAGCCTCAGGGGGGTTTGCTGGTCAGGGGGTGTCCGGGGGCGGGGTCGGGGCGCCCGGCAGGGTGATCGTTGCCAGGGTGCCGCCGGACGGGGCCGCGGACAGCGTGACCTCGCCGCCCGCGTGCTGCACCGTACGGGCCACGATCGACAGCCCCAGCCCCGAGCCGGGCAGCGCCCGCGCCGAAGGGGAGCGCCAGAAGCGTTCGAAGACGTGGGGGAGATCCTCGGCCGGGATGCCGGGACCCTGGTCGCGGACCGTCAGGACACCCCGGTCCAGTGCCACCGTGACCGTCCCCCGCGGCGGACTGAACTTCACCGCGTTGTCCAGCACATTCACCACCGCCCGCTGCAACGCCGCCGGCTCGGCCCGCACGTACCAGGGCGCGAGGTCCGCAGTGATGGTCAGCTCGGGGCCGCGCAGCCGCGCCCGGTCCAGCGCGACCCGGGTGATGTCGTGCAGGCCGACCACCTCCAGCGGGCCCTCCCGGACCGCGTCCGGACGCGACAGCTCCTGCAAGTCCCCGATGAGCGAGGCCAGTTCGGACATCTGTGCCGTCACCGACGCCATCAGCGCCTTGCGGTCGGCGGGCGGAATGGCCCGCCCGGTCTCCTCGCTCCGGGCGAGCAGTTCGATGTTCGTACGCAGCGAGGTGAGCGGCGTACGCAGCTCGTGCCCGGCGTCCGCGATGAGCTGCGCCTGCCGGTCCCGGGAGGAGGCGAGCGCGGCGGTCATCGCGTTGAACGAGCGGGACAGGCGCGCGATCTCGTCCTCGCCCTCGACCGGGATGCGTACGGTCAAGTCCTCGGTGCGGGCCACGTGCTCCACGGCCCCGGTCAGCTTGTCCACGGGGCGCAGGCCGGTCCGCGCGACCCAGAGGCCGGCGGCTCCGGCGCCGATGACGCCGATGCCGGCGAGGCTCAGAAGGACGAGCGCCAGCTGGTTGAGCGGCTTGGTCACCTCTGCCATCGGCACCGCGATGGAGACGGCGATGTGCTCCTGGGCGAGACCGCTCTGCACGTTGGCGTACTGGGTGAACACACGGCGTTCCACACCGGAGCTGTCGGTCGTGGTGTGCATGGCGTCGTTTCGGAAGCCTTTGGCCACCTGAATGTCCGAGTGCTGCACGGGCAGTTGGGCGGACTTCGGGTTGGCGCACACCGAGCCGTCGGCGTACACGACCTGGGTGAGAGGTGTGTTGCCGGGAAGCAGGATGGGACGGGGGGTCACACTGCGGCAGTTCTGGATCAGCTGGAAGGCGTAGTCGGTGCTGGCGCTGCTTCGGCTTTCGGCGCTCAGCCGGGCGTCCAGCTGGCTGGTCAGCACCCCGCGGGTGAAGAACCAGCACGCCACGGCGAGCCCCGCGACCGCGACCGCGACCGCGACGGCCACCAGCATCGCGAGCCGGGACCGCAGCGGCATCGCGCGGTACCGGCCGAGCAGACGGTTCACTCCGCGCCGCCCGGCCGGAGCGCGTACCCCACGCCCCGCACCGTGTGCACGAGGCGCGGCTCGCCGCCCGCCTCCGTCTTGCGGCGCAGGTACATGACGTACACGTCGAGGGAGTTGGACGACGGCTCGAAGTCGAAGCCCCAGACCGCCTTGAGGATCTGCTCGCGGGTCAGCACCTGGCGCGGGTGGGCCAGGAACATCTCCAGGAGGGTGAACTCGGTGCGGGTCAGCTCCACCACCCGGGTGCCGCGGGTGACCTCGCGGGTGGAGAGGTCCATCCTCAGGTCCGCGAAGGTGAGGACGTTCCCGGCGTCCTGCCCGGCCGCCCCCGCGTCGACCGCGTACGAGCTGCGGCGCAGCAACGCCCGGATGCGGGCGAAGAGTTCGTCGAGCTCGAAGGGCTTGACCAGGTAGTCGTCGGCGCCCGCGTCGAGCCCGGTGACGCGGTCGCCGACCGTGTCGCGCGCGGTCAGCATCAGGATCGGCGTGGTGGAGCCGGCCGCGCGAAGGCGGCGGGCCGCGGTGAGCCCGTCCATCCGCGGCATCTGGATGTCCAGGACGATCAGCTCGGGCCGGTACGCTTCCGCCTTCGCGAGGGCGTCGAGGCCGTCGACGGCGACCTCGGTGCCGTATCCCTCGAAGGCGAGACTGCGCTGCAGCGCCTCGCGGACGGCGGGCTCGTCGTCGACGATCAGGATGCGCTGCGGGTCGTCCTCGGCGGGGCTCATGAGCGGGTTCCTTCTTCTGCGTCTTGCGGCTCGGTGACATCAGCCTCGCATGCGGACGGTGCTGCGCGGGGCGGCTCGCGCCCCGCGCGGATCAGTGGCGGATCAGTAGCTGCCGCCGAAGCCGCTGCCGGAGCTGTCGCTGCCCTGGTTGTTGCTGCCGCCGGTGTCGGCGCCGCCGCTGCCGCCGCCGCGCAGGCTCGCGAGGTCGGACTTGACGGTGTTGATCGGGATGGCGAAACCGAGCCCGACACTGCCGGCCGACGAACCGCTCGCGGCACTCGAACTCGGCGAGTACATCGCGGAGTTGATGCCGATGATGTTGCCGTTCATGTCGATGAGCGCGCCGCCGGAGTTGCCCGGGTTGAGCGAGGCGTCGGTCTGGAGCGCCTTGTACGTGGTCTTCGAGGAGCCGGTGTCGCCGTTGAACTGCTGCCCGCCGAACTCGAACGGCCAGCCGCCGTTCCCGCGCCCCCGGCCCTGCCCTTGACCCTGGTTGCCCTGCTCCTTGGCGACGGTGACATCGCGGTCGAGGGCGGAGACGATGCCGGAGGTGACCGTGCCGGTGAGGCCCTCGGGGGAGCCGATGGCGACGACCTGGTCGCCGACCGCGATCTTGCTGGAGTCGCCGAGGCTGGCAGGCTTGAGGCCGCTCGCCCCGTCCAGCTTGATCAGCGCGAGGTCCTTGTCGGGGTCGGTGCCGACGACCTTCGCGGTGTACGTCTTGCCGTTGCTGAGCTTCACCTTGATCGAGGTCGAGCCCGCGATGACGTGATTGTTGGTGATGATCTCGCCGTTGGCGGTGATGATCACGCCCGCGCCGGTCGACGCGCCCGAGCCGGACGTCGCGTTGATCTCGACGATGCTCGGCATGGCGGCCTTGGCGACGCCCGCGACCGTGCCGTTGGTGCTGTTGGAGGCGTTGGTGCCGCTGACCCCGGAGCTGACGGTGGAGCTGTCGTTGCCGACGTAGTGCTCGACGAGGCTCGCGGTGCCGCCGCCTATGGCCGCCGCGATGATGGCCACGGCCGCGAGGAGCCCGACCGGACGCTTGGCACGCCGGGGCCCGGGGGCGCCTGCCTCGCCACCGGCGAGGTGCGCGGTCCCGCCGCCGTTGCCGCCGCCGTGGAACCCGGCGGGGCCGGGCTCGGGGTGGGCGGCCGCGTTGCCCGGCCACACCGTGGTGCCGGGGCCGGTGGCCACCGGAGTGGTCGGCTGGTACGGGGGCGGCGGGGGATAGGCAGCCGCGTAGGCCTCGGCCTCTCGCCGCGCGTCGTCCTTGGCTCGCTGCCAGGACTCGTCAGAGTGATTCGGCTGCTGCTCGGGGTACTCGCCGCTGTGGCGGGGGCTCTCGGTCATGTCTATGACGATCGGACGCGTTCATGAGAGCAGTCTGAGGACCGCGTAAGAAGCCCGGCAGAACCGCGTTTGCCCGAAATAAAGGCGTGGGGTTCAGCGTCGTCGGGGGTCGCGCGGCAGAGGGGGCCGGGGCGCGGCCCGGAAGGGAGTACTTCTTCAACTCCGCGCAACGGGCAGGAGGTTGGGGCAACGCCTCCCGGTCTGCGGCGCAGCCTATCCGCAGCCGCAGGAACGGCGTACGACGAGCCGCGAGGGGAACTGCTTCAGGCGCTCCCGGCGCGAGCCCGCCACCCGCAGCCCGTCGTCCAGGACCAGGTCGACGGCGGCCCGCGCCATCGCCGGCCGGTCGGAGGCGATCGTGGTCAGCGGCGGATCGGTGAGGGCCGCTTCCTTGACGTCGTCGAAGCCCGCCACGGCGAGCTCCCCCGGCACGTCGATGCGCAGCTCGCGGGCGGCCCGCAGGACGCCGATCGCCTGGTCGTCGGTCGCGCAGAAGATGGCCGGCGGCCGCTCGGGCCCGGCGAGGATCTCCAGGGCCACCTTGTAGGCGTCGTACCGGTTGTACGGGGCCTGGAAGAGGCGGCCTTCGAGGGAGCGGCCGGACTCCAGCATGGCCCGGCGCCAGCCCTCGACGTGGTCGGCCACCGGGTCGCCGACGGCCGGGGTCGACTCGATGCCGCCGAGGCAGGCGACGTACTCATGACCGTGTTCGAGCAGGTGGCGGGTGGCGAGCTGGGCGCCGCCGATGTCGTCCGTGACGACCGCGACGTCGTCGATCGCCTCGGGCCGCTCGTGCAGCAGCACCACGCGGGCGTCCCAGGCGTCGATCTCGGCCGCGGCCCGCTCGCTGGGGCCCTGGCTGACCAGGATGAGCCCCGCGACCCGCATGCCGAGGAAGGCCCGCAGGTAGTGCACCTCGCGGTCGTCGATGTAGTCGGAGTTGCCGACCAGGACCATTTTTCCGCGCTCGGAGGCGGCCTGCTCGACGGCGTGCGCCATCTCCGCGAAGAACGGCTGACGCGCGTCCGGGACGATCATTCCTATGAGGTCGGTGCGCCGCGACGCCATCGCCTGGGCGACCCGGTCCGGCCGGTACCCCAGCTCCTTGATCGCGGCGAGGACACGCTCGCGCGTGGCCGGGGCGACCGGCCGGGGTCCGTTGTTGATGACGTAACTGACGACGGCGGTCGAAGTACCCGCAAGTCGTGCCACGTCGTCCCGCGTCACCTTGGCCACGCGCGGCAGTCTACGCGGGGTGACCCGCCTCTGGGCAGGGCATATCGCAGGTCGTACCCCATGCGTGATCTGCCGTTCGGGTTACCCCGCCGAGGAACGTGATCTACCGCTTCTGGGAGCGGGCCGCGGCTTCCTTCGTCTCGGCGGTGGCCGCGTCGACGACCGCCTTCGCCTTGGCGTCCTCGGCGGTGCGCTCGGGCTTCTCGGGCGTCACGAAGCGGTAGCCGACGTTGCGGACGGTGCCGATCAGCGACTCGTGCTCGGGGCCGAGCTTGGCCCGCAGCCGCCGTACGTGGACGTCGACCGTACGGGTGCCGCCGAAGTAGTCGTAGCCCCAGACCTCCTGGAGCAGCTGGGCGCGCGTGAACACCCGGCCCGGGTGCTGGGCGAGGTACTTGAGCAGCTCGAACTCCTTGAAGGTCAGGTCCAGGACCCGCCCCTTCAGCTTCGCGCTGTACGTCGCCTCGTCGACCGAGAGGTCGCCGTTGCGGATCTCCATGGGAGAGTCGTCGGAGGTGGCCTGCGCCCGGCCGGTGGCGAGCCGCAGCCGGGCCTCGACCTCGGCGGGACCGGCGGTGTCGAGCAGGACGTCGTCGATGCCCCAGTCGGCGGTGACGGCGGCCAGACCGCCCTCGGTGACGACCAGGATCAGCGGGCAGCCGGGGCCCGTGGAGCGAAGGAGCTGGCACAGCGACCGCACGTGCGGCAGGTCGCGGCGGCCGTCGATCAGGATGACGTCGGCACCAGGGGTGTCGACGAGGGCCGGGCCCTCGGCGGGGGCCACCCGCACACTGTGCAGAAGCAGGCCGAGAGCGGGGAGCACCTCCGTCGACGGCTGAAGGGCATTGGTCAGGAGCAGCAAGGAGCTCATCGCGCCTCACCTGCCCGGGTCGTCCCTGCCAAGGTCGTCTTCGTATCGTGCACGGTTCGCTCGCCCATAACGTCGGTTCCTCCTCGGTCCCTGCGGAGGGGGTTCCCCCTGCTCCTCAGGAGCTCGGGGGCGTTGCGGCACTGCTTCGTACTTTGGTGGTGCTTCAAGGGCCTAACCCGCCGACCCTTGGTGTGAGCGTTTGTTCACCCGTCCGTAACAACGACCGGGAAACACAAAAGGACCCGGGGGCTGCGTTGCCCGGATCCTCTGCCAAGGAGAATAGCCCACATGAATGCCGGGGCAGAGGGTCGATTTCACACTTCAGCTGTTTCCTCGATCACTCCTGGACCTCGGCGCGCAACTCTGTGTACGTCCGACGGTGTCCGTATCGAGGCGGTTTACGAACCCTGGGTGAAGGGCGCCTGCGACACCGCGATCGTGGTCGCGCACGGGTTCACCGGATCGGCCGACCGGCCCGCCGTACGAAGGGCCGCGGGGGTGTTCGCGCAGTACGCGGCCGTGATCACTTTCTCGTTCCGGGGGCACGGGAAGTCCGGCGGGCGTTCGACCGTCGGCGACCGCGAGGTGCTCGATCTGGCGGCGGCCGTCGAGTGGGCGAGATCACTCGGGTACGAACGGGTGGTGACCGTCGGCTTCTCGATGGGGGGCTCCGTGGTGCTGCGGCACGCGGCGGCCCACCAAGGGGGAGCACGGGGGCGCACAGAAGCAGTGGCGGCGGTCAGCGCGCCCGCCCGGTGGTACTACCGGGGGACGGCCCCGATGCGGCGGGTGCACTGGCTCGTCACCCGGCCCGCCGGGCGCCTCGTGGGCCGCCTCGGCTTCGCGACCCGGATCCACTCCGAGGACTGGGACCCGGTGCCGCTCTCGCCCGTCGAGGCGGTCCCGCTGATCGCGCCGACCCCGCTGCTCGTCGTGCACGGTGACCGCGACCCGTACTTCCCGGTGGATCACCCGCGCATGCTGGCGGCCGCCGGACCTGCGCAGTTGTGGCTGGAGCCGGGCATGGGGCACGCCGAGAACGCGGCCGGCGAGGAGCTGCTCGGGCGGATCGCGGGCTGGCTGACGGCCGCGCGGCCCGCCGCGTAGCCCATCATGGAGGGCGACGAAAGGAGCCTCACCATGGCAGCGGGAACCATCCGCTTCTGGGCCGCGGCCAAGTCCGCCGCCGGTGTCGGCGAGGAGCCGTACGCCGCCGGGACGCTGGCCGAGGCCCTCGACGCGGTGCGCGAACGGCACCCCGGAGAGCTCACGCGCGTACTTCAGCGGTGTTCCTTCCTGGTCGACGGTGACCCCGTCGGGAAGCGGAACCATGAGACCGTACGCCTTGCCGAGGGCGGCACGGTCGAGGTGCTCCCGCCGTTCGCAGGAGGGTGACCCCCACGTCATGAGCGAGCAGTACCCGTATCAACAGCAGCCCCAGTACGACCAGTACGGGCAGCCCGTGCAGCCACAGGCGCCGTTCCCGTACGAGCCGTACCAGGATCAGCAGCAGTACACGCAGACCTGGGAGGGGCAGACCTGGGACACCCAGTACCAGCCCACGATCCCGCCCGGGCCCGCACAGCAGCCGGCGGAGCCCGCGCCTCGCCATGGGCGTCACGCACAGCCCACGCCCGGGCAGCCCTGGCAGGAGGGCGCGCCGGAGACGTCCTACGCGGCGGACACGGCGTACCTGCCGCCGCAGAACGCGGCGCAGAACGGTGCGGGGACGACGTCCGTGCCACTGCCGCCCGAGGTGCCGATGACGTCCGGGCCCGCCCCGGCACCGGTGTACGAGCCGGCCGCGGCCCCCACGCACGTTTCCGTTCCTGTTCCCGGCCCCGCTCACGCTTCGGCCCCGGCTCCGGCTTCCGCTTCCGGCGGGGGACCGGCGTACAACTCGCCGACGACCGTCGGCAACGCGCGGATCACCGACGCCCAGCGGGCCCGCGCGGAGGGGCGTTCGCCGATCATCGCGCCGGGGATGCAGCCCGCCGCGCTCACCGCCGTACTGGGCCTGCTGCTCGCGGTCGCGGCGCCCGTGGGCCCGTACGCGCTGGCCGTGCCGCTCGTCGCGCTCCAGGCGGTGACGGCGGCGGGCTGGTTCCGGCTGAACGGGATGTGGCCGGCCCGGCAGGGCATCGCGCTCGCCTTCGCGGGCGGGCTCGTCGCCGACGTCGCCCTGCTCGCGCTCGGCCGTGAGCACGCGCCGGCCGCGATCCTGGGCACGCTCGGGGTGTGGGTGCTGCTCACGCTCGTACTCCAGCTGCGCTCGCACGCCGACCCCGACGAGCGGATGTACGGCCTGATGGCGACGGTCGCCTCGGCGGCGCTCGCGATCCTGGCCGGCGGGTACCTCGCGGCGCCGCCGCACGCGGTGTCCGTCGGTGCGGCCGCCGTGGCCGTCGCGGCCCTCGCGCGGGCGCTGCCGCTGCCGTCGGCCGCCTCCGTGGTGGTCGCGCTGCTCGCGGCGGCAGGCGTGGGGATCGCGGTGGGCGGTCTGACCGGCATCGGCGGGGGCGGCGCGCTGCTCGGCCTCGCGGCCGGGGGCTGCGCGCTGATCGGCCTGCGGGTCGCCTCGTACGACTACCCGTCCCGGTTCGTGCACATGACGGCGGGCGTGGCCCTGCCGCTCACCGCGGCCGTTCCTGTGCTGTATCTCATCGGGCGGGCCGTGGCGTAGGGAACCGCGGTTAGGGTCGAGATCGTCATTCCGGAGGATTGGTCACGAACAGGAGGATCGATCATCCGGAGTTTCTGATCAAAGGGTCGATGGCCGACTGGTGGCCGACTGGTGGGGGACGTACGCAATGCGCGCACTGCGAATACTTTTGATCATCGCGATCGTTCTGGGCGGCATCTTCGTCGCGGCGGACCGCATCGCGGTGAACATCGCCGAGTCCAAGACGGCCGACAAGATCAAGAGCAGCCAGCGGCTCGGCTCGACCCCCGACGTCGACATCAAGGGCTTCCCCTTCCTGACCCAGGTGCTCGGCAAGGAGCTCGACGAGGTCGACGTCTCGCTGTCCGGGGTCACCGCCACGGCGGGGGGCCACTCGGTCAACGTCACCGAGGTCACGGCCGAGCTGTACGCGGTGAAGATCGACAGCTCGTTCTCGTCGGCGGTGGCGGGGCGGGCCGAGGGGGCGGCGCAGATCTCGTACGCCGACCTGTCGAAGGCCGCGCCCAAGGGGGCGACGGTCGGTTACGCGGGGGCGGAGCGGGCGGCGAAGGGCCAGGTCAAGGTGACCGGGCCGCTCACGGACCTCCTGGAGGGGCAGGGCGTTACGCTGCCGGCTTCCATCAAGGCGCTGCTCCAGGGGCGGACGGTGTCGGCGTACAGCACGGTGAGTCTGAACGGGTCGGGGTCGGTGCAGCTTCGGGCGGAGTCGCTGCCGAAGCTGCCGGTGCCGGGGTTCGACCAGCGGCTGCGCAAGGCGGTCGACTACGACCTGAAGATCGACGGGATGCCGTCGAGCATCAAGCTGAACAAGGTGACGGCCACCGAGGCGGGGCTGCGCTTCTCGGGCGAGGGCACGGACGTCCGCCTGGCGGGCTGACCCTGGCCCACCGCCCAACGCGGGGCGGGTTTGGGTGGGGGGCTTGCCTGGGGCTGAGCCCCAGACCCCGGGGGCTTGCCCACCCACCCGCCCGTTGCTCAGCGTGGAATGGTCCGGCCCCTGGGGCTCCGCCCCAGACCTCATGCGAGGGCTCTGCCCCCTGCACCCCCGGGGTGTTCGCCCACCCACCCGCCCGTGCAGGGGGTTGGATGGGTTGAGCCCTGGGGCTGCGCCCCAGGCCCCCTGCGGGGACTTCGTCCCCTGCGCCCCTGTCGGGGGGCTCCGCCCCCCCGGACCCCGTTTGCGCCTGAAGAGCGCTCGTCCTCAAACTCCCCCAAGGCCTTAAGGGCCAGGGGGACCCCCATGACGGGCTGGGGGTGGGCTGGCGTCCGCGATCGCCGAACAGGCTGGATCTGGGCCGACCTCCTTGATCGCCTGACGGTCTGGAGATGGGCTGACGCCCGTGATCCCCTGACGGCTGGATGTGGGCGGACATCCATGCTCACCACACGGGCCGGAGGTGGGCTGATGTCCGAACTCACCGGGCTTGGCAGGGAACGCTCCCTGCTAAGCCCGGTGCCGCAGGGGCGCGGGGAACTGCGCGAGCAACCACCCACGGCCCGAGGCCGACCGATCGCCCGTATGCAGCCCCTCCGGCGTCTGAGGAGCGGGGATCCGGGGGCGGAGAGCCCAGGGGGCTGGGGTGCAGGCCCGTGCAGGGCTTGAGCCCCCTCCGGCACCCACGCCCGCATCGTGAGACACCCTTGTCCGTAGGGCAGAAACCCGCCCCGGGATCCATCACCCCGGAGGGGGCCGGGGCAGTCCCGGGGTAGATCGTGTATCAGTATGCGGATGATCGAGTCTCAGTATGTGACACGCCGGTGACACGCCCCGGTTTGCCTCCCTACGATCGGACGCATGAAGCGACAGGCGGACCTCACGAAGCGGCGGGCAGTAGACCTGTGCCGCGTCGCCGCCATGCTCTGTCGCCCCTTCTGAGCGGGACGCTCAACTCCCGCATTCCCCGGGCCCTTTGGCCGAGAGCGACCGCAATCGGGTCGACCGGATCAGGGCCACCCCGTGCCGCCCGTAGCGCGCCCCGGACGCGTACCCGCACACCTGCATCGCCCCCCGCAGACTGCCCCGGAGGAGAAACAACATGAGCCGCAGCGACGTCCTGGTAGACGCCGACTGGGTCGAGGCCCACATCGAGGACCCGAAGGTCGCCATCGTCGAGGTCGACGAGGACACCTCGGCGTACGAGAAGAACCACATCAAGAACGCGATCCGGATCGACTGGACCAAGGACCTCCAGGACCCGGTCCGCCGCGACTTCATCGACCAGGAAGGGTTCGAGGCCCTCCTCTCCGCCAAGGGGATCGGGAACGACACCACCGTCGTCCTCTACGGCGGCAACAACAACTGGTTCGCCTCGTACGCCTTCTGGTACTTCAAGCTCTACGGCCACCAGGACGTCAAGCTCCTCGACGGCGGCCGCAAGAAGTGGGAGCTCGACTCCCGCGACCTCGTGGACGGCGACCAGGTCCCCAGCCGCCCGGCCACCCAGTACAAGGCCAAGCCGCAGGACGCCTCGATCCGCGCCTTCCGTGACGACGTCGTGAACGCGATCGGCACCAAGAACCTCGTCGACGTGCGCTCGCCCGACGAGTTCTCCGGCAAGCTGCTCGCCCCGGCCCACCTCCCGCAGGAGCAGTCGCAGCGCCCGGGCCACGTCCCGTCCGCCCGCAACATCCCGTGGTCGAAGAACGCCAACGACGACGGCACCTTCAAGTCGGACGACGAGCTCAAGGCCCTCTACGAGGCCGAGCAGGTCGACCTCGCCAAGGACACCATCGCCTACTGCCGCATCGGTGAGCGCTCCGCCCTGACCTGGTTCGTGCTGCACGAGCTGCTCGGCCAGACCAACGTCAAGAACTACGACGGCTCGTGGACCGAGTACGGCTCCCTCGTCGGCGTGCCGATCGAGCTCGGCGCCAACAAGTAACCCCCGGACCTCCCTCCCATCCGTAAAACCCCTCAGGAGACCCACATGTGTGGAGCGAAGGCCGGCGGGCCCGATGCCTCGACGATCAAGCCCGGTGAGACCACCATCCAGGGCCAGGTGACCCGCGACGGCGAGCCCGTCACCGGTTACGTGCGCCTGCTCGACTCGACCGGCGAGTTCACCGCCGAGGTCCCGACCTCGGCCACCGGACAGTTCCGCTTCTACGCGGCCGAGGGCACGTGGACCGTGCGCGCCCTGGTGCCGGGCGGCAGCGCGGACCGTACGGTCGTCGCCCAGACCGGTGGCCTCGCCGAGGTCGCCATCGCCGTCTGACCGACGGCACACCGCAGTACCGGCCGGAGGGCCGCACCCCGGGGGTTGGACGCCTTGGAATGGGGTGCGGCCCTCCGTGCCGTCCGCCTGTACGCCCAAGGGCGCGGTCGGCCCGTGCCGTTTCGAGTCCGGCTCCGCGGTCGTACGCTGGATTTATGTTGGCCCGGCGACGGCGCGGCTATTTCTGGATGATGGGCGGCTGCATCCTGCTCTTCGTGTCCGCCTGGGGTTTCGTGCGCCTGTGGTCGGTCCCGGTGGCGGTGGGCATGTGCGTGGTCGCCATGGTGATCCCGCCCGTCGCCGCGATGGTCGCCAACCGGCGCGGCCCCGACGACCGCTGGTGGGACGACCCCTCCGGCGACCCGAAGTCGGACGAGTGGTGGGACGAGCTGGACGGCAAGAAGCCCCGCCAGTGACCCGCTCGCCGGGCCTTCCAGCCGGCCCGGTACACGAGCTGCTGACCGCCTAGTACACGAGCGCCTGCACGCCGTCCCCCATGATCTCCTGCACGAAGACCTGCGCGCCCGCGATCCGTACGCCCTTCAGGACGTCCTTCTCCGCGATGTCCCGGCGCGTCGCGCACTGCGTGCACAGCGTGATCCGCCCGCCCGCGCCCTGGACCGACTCGATCAGGTCGGGCAGCGGCGCGGCATGGGGGAGCGAGAACTCCGCGGCCCGGCCCGGCAGGGCGAACCAGGACGATTCGCCCGTCAGCCACAGCGAGACCTCCACCCCGCTGGCCGCGGCCACCGCCGCGACGGTGAAGGCCTGCGAACACCGCTCGGGCGCCTCGGCGCCGGCGGTCACCTTGATCACGAGCTTGTTGTTCGGCATGTGCCGAACTGTAATCCGCGGCGCCACAACCTCCCCCCGCGGCTGTGGGGCCACAGACATGCCCTGCCACCGCGTCAGGGGCCCCGGGCCAATCCCCCGGGTTCGCACGGGCGCGCCACCGGCGGCGTACCTCACAGGGAGGGCCGGCCCCCCACCCATTAGGCTGGGGGCCGGCCCTGACCGCCCCTACACCCGCTCATGCGAGGAGCCCCCCGTGCTTGAGGCTGTTTTCTCCACCCTCCTTGTCCTGGTCTGCGTCGGCGTCCTCGCCTTCGCCGGGCTGACCGTGAAGAAGCTGTACCAGGGTCAGCGCTAACCCCGACCGCAACGAAGAGATCGCAGCCTCATGATCGAGATTCCGTCCGACCTCCACCCCGACCTGGTCCCCCTGGTCTTCCTCCTCGGTACGTGGGAGGGCGCCGGCGTCACCGACTTCCCCGGTGCCGAGAAGGCGAACTTCGGGCAGTCCGTGACCTTCTCCCACGACGGCCGTGACTTCCTGGAGTACGTCTCGCACTCCTGGATCCTGGACGCCGAGGGCAACAAGGTGAAGCCGCTGGAGTCCGAGTCGGGCTACTGGCGCATCGACAAGGACCGCAAGGTCGAGGTCGTCATGGTCCGCGACCAGGGCATCGTCGAGATCTGGTACGGCGAGCTCGCCCACCAGAAGCCGCAGATCGACCTGGTCACCGACGCCGTCGCCCGCACCGCGGCCTCCGGCCCGTACACCGGTGGCAAGCGGCTCTACGGCTACGTCAAGAGCGACCTGATGTGGGTCGGCGAGAAGGCGACCCCCGAGGTCGAGCTCCGCCCCTACATGTCGGCGCACCTGAAGAAGGTCGTCACGCCGGAACAGGTCGCGGAGATGGCCCGTGGCCTCGGCGACCTCCCGGACGACGGAATCGCCTTCTTCAAGTAGGCCGCCCGTCCAACTGAGCGAGCCGGTGCGGTACCGCGCCCTGAAGGGGCGCGGGGAACTGCGCGACCAGCCCCCACCGGCCCGCAGGCGACGCGCACCACGTCCCGCGGAGCGCGTTCGCTCCTACACTGGGAGCGTGGTGACCACCGACTGGCAGAGCGACCTCCGCAGGCGCGGGTACCGGCTGACCCCCCAGCGACAGCTCGTCCTGGAGGCCGTCGACGTACTCGAACACGCGACGCCCGACGACATCCTCACCCAGGTGCGGAAGACGGCGGGCGGCGTGAACATCTCCACCGTGTACCGGACCCTGGAGCTCCTGGAGGAGCTGGGTCTGGTCTCGCACGCCCACCTCGGCCACGGCGCCCCGACGTACCACCTGGCCGACCGCCACCACCACATCCACCTGGTGTGCCGCGACTGCACCAAGGTGATCGAGGCCGATGTGGACGTGGCCGGTGACTTCACCGGGAAGCTCAGGGACACCTTCGGCTTCGAGACGGACATGAAGCATTTCGCCATCTTCGGGCGCTGCACGGACTGTGCCAAGAAACCCGTCGGCGGAGCTGACTCAACTAACACGGCAAGTACCGCGTCGTAGGCTTGCGTACATGAAGAGCCCCCTGCTGTCCCAGCCCGGCGCCGTCCCCGCCGAAGGGCGCGACGAAGGAGTCGCGGCGCACTACGGCGACCTGTTCCGCGAGCAGCGCGCGCTCGCCGGCGGCACCGGTCTCGTCGACCTCTCGCACCGCGGTGTCGTCACCGTCACCGGCGACGACCGGCTGAGCTGGCTGCACCTGCTGCTCACCCAGCACGTCAGCGAGCTGCCCGTCGGGCAGGCCACCGAGGCGCTCATCCTCTCCGCGAACGGTCACGTCGAGCACGCCCTGTATCTCGTCGACGACGGCACGACGGTGTGGATCCACGTCGAGCCCGGCACCGAGGGCGAGCTGATCGCCTACCTGGAGTCGATGAAGTTCTTCTACCGCGTCGAAGTCGCCGACCGCACCGAGGAGTTCGCGGTCGTCCACCTGCCCGCCGGCTCCATCGCCGAGGTGCCGGACGGCGTGGTCGTACGCGAGACGGCGTACGGCCGCGATCTGTTCCTGCCGCGCGCGGACCTGGAGAAGTACGCCGCCGAGGCGGGCCCGCTCGTCGGCATCCTGGCGTACGAGGCGCTCCGCGTGGAGGCGCACCGGCCGCGGCTCGGCTTCGAGACCGACCACCGGACGATCCCGCACGAGGTGGGCTGGATAGGCTCGGCCGTCCACCTGCAGAAGGGCTGCTACCGGGGCCAGGAGACGGTCGCCCGCGTCCACAACCTGGGGAAGCCGCCGCGCCGCCTGGTCTTCCTGCACCTGGACGGCAGCGAGGTGCTGCTTCCCGGGTCCGGTACGCCGGTCAGGCTCGCGGCCGACGGCGCCGAGGGCCGCCAGCTCGGCTTCATCACGACCTCGGCCCGCCACCACGAGCTGGGCCCGATCGCGCTGGCCCTGGTCAAGCGCAACGTCCCGGTGGACGCGGAGCTGCTCGCGGGCAACACGGCGGCGGCCCAGGAGGTCGTGGTCGAGCCGTAGGGCCTTCGGGAAGCCGGAGGTCTCAGACCTCTACCAGGACCGTGAACGGGCCGTGGTTGGTGAGGGACACCCGCATGTCCGCGCCGAAGCGGCCCATCTCCACGTGTGCGCCAAGGGCCCGCAGCTGGGCCACCACCTCGTCGACCAAGGGCTCGGCCACGTCGCCGGGGGCGGCCGCGTTCCACGTGGGGCGGCGGCCCTTGCGGGCGTCCCCGTAGAGAGTGAACTGCGAAATCACCAGCAAGGGCGCATTCACGTCCGAGCAGGACTTCTCCCCCTCAAGGATGCGAACCGACCACAGCTTGCGGGCGAGCTGCGCCGCCTTGTCCGGATTGTCCTCGTGGGTGACTCCGACCAGGACACACAGGCCCTCGCCCGCGATCTCGCCGACCGTCTCGCCGGCCACGACGACCTTCGCGCCGTCGACTCTCTGCACCACCGCTCGCATGCGCCCCAACCTATGCCACGGGTCGCTCCGATTTCCGAGCGGCTGAACGGGTGCAGTGCACCTGCACGTGCCGTACCCGGAGTGGCACGATGCGTACAGGCGGTGCTTCCCCTTGGTCCTTCGGGCCCGGGGAGACCCCATGCACCGGTCGAGGGGACGGAAAGACGCATGAGCACACCAGGCGCCGGGCAGTCGCCCGGTCCCGTATCGCTGACCCGGACCAACCCGCGTACCGCCGTGCGACCGCCCGTACAGCGGGCGGGCGGCACGCTGCCGCCCCAGCGCGACCACGACCTGGCCGCGCTCCGGCTCGCCGAGCTGCGCACCCTGCGCCGGCAGTCGCAGCGCGACGAGGCCGACCTCAGCTACGTACGGCGGCTGCTGCACGGCCGGATCGACATCCTGCGGGCCGAGCTGGCCCGGCGCACCGGGCCGCAGGCGCCGGTGGTGGAGCGGCTCGCCGAGATCCTCACGGACGCGCCGTCCTCGCACCGCGCCTCCGCCCGCCACGTCACGCTGTCCGCGCCGCGCAGCGAGGAGTACCGCCTCCTCGCCGCCGAAATGGACGCCGAGGTCGAGCTCTCCGACCTCGCCGCCCGCACGGACGAGGAGCTGCACACCGCGACCGGGCGCCTGATCCGCTACGAGCAGCAGGTCTCGCGGCGCCGGCAGCAGCTCCAGCGGACCGCCGACGATTGCAGTGCCGAGATCGCCCGCAGGTACCGTGATGGTGAAGCACAAGTAGACGATCTGCTCACCTGACCCGCCCGTATCGGAAGCGACTCCTCCGGGGCAGGTCACCTGCCCGGAAGGCCGCACCCCCATGACCGCCCTGACGTCCCCGATACCCCCGGTCCTCGCCGAAGTCGTACGCTCCGGATTCGTCGAGGGCCATCATCGGGGCTCGCTGGTGGTACTGGCGGCCGACGGCAGCGTCGAGTTCTCGCTCGGCGACCCGGCCGCGCCCGTCTTCCCCCGCTCGTCCAACAAGCCGATGCAGGCCGCCGCCGTGCTGCGGGCCGGCCTCGACCTGTCGGGCGAGCGCCTGGCCATCGCGGCCGCCAGCCACTCGGGCGAGGGCTTCCACCTCGATCTCGTACGCAAGATGCTGGCCGAGCACGGGCTGACCCCGGACGACCTCCAGACGCCGCCCGACCTGCCGCTGGATGCGGCCGAGGCCGAGACGTACCTGGCGGCGGGCCACGTCCGTGAGCGGCTCACCATGAACTGCTCGGGCAAGCACGCGGCGATGCTCGCGGCCTGCAAGCTGAACGGCTGGGACCTGGGCAGCTACCTCGACCCGGCGCATCCGCTCCAGCGGCTGGTCCACGACTCCGTCGAGGCGGCCGCGGGCGAGAAGGTCGCCTCGGTCGGCACCGACGGCTGCGGGGCGCCGCTCATGGCGATCAGCCTGACCGGCCTCGCACGCGCCTTCCGCACCTTCGCGACGGCCGGGGCGGACACGGTCGAGGGCCGGGTCGCCGAGGCGATGCGCAGCCACCCCGAGTACGTGGCCGGCACGCGGCGGCCCGACACCTGGCTGATGCGCGAGGTGCCCGGCACCCTGTCGAAGATGGGCGCCGAGGCCGTGCAGGCGGTGGCTCTGGCCGACGGCCGCGCCCTCGCCTTCAAGGTCGACGACGGCGCGATCCGCTCGCTCGGCCCGATCCTGGCCCGCGCGCTCCAACTCCTGGGCGTGGACGGCCCGGTGGTGGACCGGATCGGCCGCGCGCCGCTGTTCGGCGGGGCCGCCGAGGTCGGGGAAATTCGGGCGACATTCTGAACGGGAGCCGCCTAGCTTGGCTGGTATGAGCACCCCGGCCAAGCCCGACATCGAGGTCCGTACCGTCGCCGAAGCCGAGTACACCGACTGGCTGAAGGCGGTCAATCGGGGCTTTCTGCGCCCGCCCGTCGTGAGCGACGAGGAGGCGCGGGGCCGGCTCGCCCACACCGATGTCAGCCGGCTGCAGGGGGCCTTCGAAGCGGGCCGGTGCGTGGCGACGTTCCGGTCCTTCGCGCAGGAGCTGACCGCGGTCGGCGGCGCCGCGCTGCCCGTGACGGCGGTCAGCGGCGTCACCGTCTCGCCCACGCACCGCAGGCGCGGGCTGCTCACCCGGATGATGGCGGCCGAGCTGTCGGCGGCCAGGGAGCGCGGCGAGGTGGCCGCCACGCTGATCGCCGCCGAGTACCCGATCTACGGCCGGTACGGGTTCGGCCCGGCCACCTCGCTCACCGAGTGGGAGATCGGCACGGCGCGCACCGGCCTCGACCCGAACTGGTCGGGTCCGGCCGACGGCGGCCGGGTCGACCTGGTGGACCCGGCCGAGGCGGCCAAGGTGGGCCCCGAGATCTTCGAACGGTTCCGGGCGGCGCAGCCCGGCGCGGTCAGCCGCAGCCGGCGCTGGTGGGACCTCGCCACCGGCGCGGCCCGCCTGGACGGCCCCTGGACCGAGCCGTTCTTCGCGGTGTACCGCACGGCCGGAGGCGAGGCCGCCGGGATCGCCGCGTACACGGCCGACGAGCAGTGGAGCGACGCCAAGCTGCCCGAGAACACGGCGACGGTGAAGGGCCTGATCGGCCTGACCCCCGACGCGGACCGCGCCCTGTGGCACTACCTGTGCTCGATCGACTGGATCCGCACGGTGCGCACCGGCTACCGCGCCCCCGACGACCTGCTGCCCCTGTTCTTCCCGAACCCGCGCGCGGCCGGTGTCGTGACCAACAGCGACTTCCTGTGGCTGCGCCCGCTCGATGTCGTACGGCTTCTTCAGGCGCGCACGTACGCCGGCGAGGGCGCCCTCGTCCTGGAGGTCGAGGACGGCGCGGGCCTGGCGGCGGGCCGCTTCCTCCTGGAGGCGAGCGAGACGGGCGCACGCTGCACGCCCACGACCCGTACCGCCGAACTGACGCTGGACGCAAGGGAGTTGGCGTCCCTGTATCTCGGCGACGAGTCGGCGACGCGGCTGCTCTCGCTCGGCCGGGTCGCGGAGGAGCGGGCGGGGGCGGCGGCGCGCATGGACGCACTGTTCCGTACGGCGCGCCGCCCCTGGTGCCCCGACATGTTCTGACCCCCACCCCCGTGGGAGGTCAGCGGCGTGTCGTGGCGGGCGGTGTCACGGCTTGAGCAGCACTTTCCCCACCAGGCCCCGCCCCTCGATGGCCGTGTGCGCGTCGGCGGCGCGCTCCAGCGGGAACACCTCACCGATCACGGACCGCAGCCGGCCGGCCGCCGCCTCCTGGAGCACCCGGTCGAGGAGCGCGGTGCGGCGCTCGGGCGTCAGCTGTACGTCGCCGATGCCGAGCAGGGTGATGCCGCGCCGCCGGGCCTCGTCCGGATCGACGGCGGCGAAGCCGGTGCCGGAGGGGGCGCCGTGCGCGGAGAAGCGTCCGCCGTCGGCGGCCAACGGGAAGGCGGCGAGGCCGAGTTGGCCGCCGACGCCGTCCAGGACGAGATCGGCGCCGCGCTCGCCCAGGGCGGCGCGGGCTCCTTCCGGCCAGCCGGAGTCGGCCGCGTCGACGACCTGGTCGGCCCCCAACTCCCGTACCAGCGCGGTCTTTTCGGGCCCGCGGGCCACGCCCACCACCGTGGCGCCGAGCGCGCGGGCGAGCTGGACGAGCAGGGTGCCCATGCCGCCGGACGCGCCGGTGATCAGTACGGTCTCGCCCGGCTTGAGGGCGGTGTTGTCGAGGAGGGCGAGGGCGGTCACCCCGTCGTGGACGAGGGAGGCCGCCTCGCGCAGGCCCACGCCGTCCGGGACGGGGGAGAGGTGGGCGGCGGGGACCGCCATGAGCTCGGCATAGCTGTCGGCCTGGCCGGCCGCGGCCACCCGGCGGCCCACCCAGGCCGGGTCCACGCCGGGGCCGGTGGCGGTGACGGTGCCGGAGACGCCGCCGGCGGGCACGTAAGGGGGCTTGACGTCGAAGAACTCGCCGAAGGCTCCCGCGCGGATCTGGGTCTGCACGAAGAGGGTGTCGATGTGGTCGACGGCCACGAGAACCTCGCCCGCCCCGGCGACGGGATCCGGTGCTTCTGCGGGGACCAGCACCTCGGGCCCGCCGAACTCCCCGACCTGTGCAACACGCATGACGATCACTGCTCCCACCCGTTGTCCGCGCCGGTGCGCGGTTCGTACGGCGAGTCTTCAACCTCAACAGGGCTTGAGGTCAAGGAGGATCCGGCGAGCGAGTGTTAACGGTGCTGGGATTCTCTTAAAGTGGGCCGTCTTCGTCGGACCAGGAACGGGAGTGGCCATGGAGGGCGTGGAGCCGGGGACGGTGCGGCCGGGCGGGCGGACGGCGCGGGTCCGGGCGGCCGTACTCCGGGCGGCCGGGGACGCGCTGGCCGAGCACGGCTTCGACGGCCTCGACCTGGCCGACGTGGCGCGCCGGGCGGAGGTCGGCAAGACCACGGTCTACCGTCGCTGGTTCACGACGACGGGCCTGGTCGCCGACCTCCTGGACGACATGGCCGAGCAGTCCTCGCCCCGTACGGACACCGGCTCGCTGGACGGCGACCTGTTGGCCAACGCGCGCCTGGTCGTCAAGACGCTGACCGATCCTCGGCAGGGCGCCCTGTTCAAGGCGGTGATCGCGGCGGCCACCTGCGACCCCCGCGCGGCCCGCGCCCTGCACCGCTTCTACGCGACCCGCATCGAGGAGTGGGCCCCCTGTGTCACGCAGGCCGCGGAACGAGGCGAGGTCCCGCCCGGCACGGATGCGGCGGAAGTGATCCGAGCGGTCTCGGCGCCGCTGTACTACCGCTTCCTGGTGAGCGGTGATCCGCTGGACGAGGGTGCGGCGGACCGCGCGGCGGGTGCGGCGGGCGCGGCGGCGAGGGCGGGGGCGTACGGGAGGTGACGACGGCCGCCGTCGAGGCCCCGCGCCGGGAGAGCCCGGCAGCGAGCGACGGGGTCTAGGGTCGACGTCCATGACCACGCAGATGCCCATGACCACGCAAGAGACGTCCGCCGGGGGCGAGTTGCACGCCCCTCACCTGAACACCCCCCACCTGCACACGACACGCACCTTCTACGACACCATCGCGACGGAGTACGCGGAGCGCTTCCGCACCGTGCTGGAGGACAGGCCGCTGGACCGGGCGATCCTGGGCGCGTTCGCGGAACTCGTCCTCGCGGCGGGTGGCGGACCGGTCGCGGACCTGGGCAGCGGCCCGGGCCGGGTGACGGCCCATCTGCACGGGCTCGGCCTGGCGGTGCACGGCATCGACCTGTCGCCCCGGATGGTGGAGATGGCCCGCGCGGACCATCCCGGGGTGCGTTTCGAGGTGGGCTCGCTGACGGACGTCGACGCGGCGGACGGGACGCTGGCGGGGGTGCTGGCCTGGTACTCGATCATCCACACCCCGGGGGAGCGGCTGCCGGAGGTGATGGCGGAATTCCACCGCGTACTGGCCCCCGGAGGCCACCTGCTGCTCGGCTTCCAAGTGGGCGAGGAACCACTGCACTTGGCGAACCCGTTCGGCCATGAGGTGTCCCTGGACTTCAACCGGCTGTCCCCGGACCACATCGCGACCCTCCTGAAGGAGGCGGGCTTCACGGTGACCACGCGGGCGCGGCGGGAGCCGGAGGGCACGGAGGCGGTGCCGCAGGCCTACCTCTTCGCGCGCAAGGAGCGCGAAGAGGCGTAACTGTGTGATCACCCCCGGCGCCGGGCTGTGTGATCACGAACCGACGGGTCAGCGGGGCTCGCCGAACCAGTGGGCGAGCGACGGTTCCGGGTCGCCCGGGCCGGCCCAGCACACGTAGCCGTCCGGGCGGATGAGCATCGGGTCGGTGTCGGCGCCCTGGCCCGCTCGGCTCACCCGGTCCGACCAGGGGGCGGCGATGCCGGCGAACGTGTCGGACGGGTCCAGCAGGACGCCGTGGCCGGAGCGCAGCAGTTCGTGGACCCGGGCCGGGCCGAGGTCCAGGTCGGGGGCGGGCCGGCCGACGAGCGGGTGGGTTTCGCTGCCCGGCATCGGGTAGCGGAGGGCCATACCGGACATGAGGTCGGTGAGATGGTGCTGGACGTCCGGGAGTTGGGCCATGGCCGTGAAGATCTCCCGGGCGGCCAGCACGTCCGGATCGCGGGTGCCGGCCCAGTCCATCAGCAGGCTCTGCGCGCGGACGTTGCGCAATACGGCGGCCCCGGCCGGATGCCGTTCCGCGTGATACGTGTCGAGCAGGTCCTTCGGTGCCCAGCCGTGCACGGCGGCGGCGAGCTTCCAGCCGAGGTTGAGGGCGTCCTGCATCCCGGTGTTCATGCCCTGCGCGCCCAGCGGAAGGTGGACATGGGCGGCATCGCCCGCCAGGAACACCCGCCCGTGCCGGTACTGCTCGACCTGCCGCGACGCGTTGGTGATACGGCGGGCATAGCGCAGTTCGAGCAGGTGTACCCGCGTTCCGAACACGGTGCTCAGGCCGTCACGGATCTCGGCCTCGGTGACCGGGGTCTCCCTCGGCAGTGACCGGCCCGGCCCGCCGAGGACCAGTCGGCGCAGCGGCCTGCCCTGCGGATCGGTGCCGAGCGGGAACAGCGCCGCCCAGTGCCCGTCCTCGCCCCAGGTGTGCGACGTGGCCGGATCGGCGCCGCCCAGCCGCACGTCGGCGGCGACGATCGTCAACGTACCGGGCCGGCCGGGGAACCCGGCTCGCAGCAGCGACCGTACGGTGCTGTGCGCTCCGTCCGCGGCGACGAGGTAACGGGAGCGGAGGGCGGTGCCGTTGGCGAAGGATGCGGTGACCCCGTCGGGGTCCTGGGCGAGGCCGACCAGTTCGTGGTCCCTGCGGGCATGGAGGCCGTGCGCGGCGAGGTGCTGCTCGAAGAATCCCTCGATGACCACCTGCGGCACGGACCGCCAGGGCAGGTGGTGCCGGTTGGAGTGGAGCGGGATACCGGCGAAGTGGCCCGTGGTGACGGGGTGGTCCCCGGTGGCCAACAGGGGTTCTAGCAGGCCTCGTTGGTCGAGCGCCTCCAGCGTGCGGGACTGCACGCCGCCTGCCTTGGACAGGTCGCTGCGCCGCGACAGCTTGTCGACAAGGACGGTCGACACCCCCGCCGTCAGCAGTTCGTTGGCCAGCGTCATTCCGGTCGGGCCGGCGCCGGCGACGAGTACGTCGGTGTCCACGGGACTCTCCTTGGGCTGTGTCGGTCGGGACAGGAGCAACGCTCCGTCGGCCGCATCGCCCGGGCCAGTAACAGCCCTGATTTTGTTGGTAGTTGACACCGGCTACCCTCGGACCGGTGGAATCCGACTCCGACTACGGCTACGACGAGCTGGACCGTCGGCTCGTGCACGCCCTGCAGATCGACGGCCGAGCTCCGTTCAGCACCATCGCCGAGGTTCTCGGCGTGTCGGATCGCACCGTCGCCCGCCGGTACGCCCGGTTGCGGTCGGCCGGGGCGGTACGGGTGCTCGGCGGGGTCGACTCCACCGTGCTGGGCGCCGTCGTGTGGTTCCTGCGGGTGCGATGTGCGCCCGCAGCGTCGCTCCCGGTCGCCGAGGCGCTGGCCAGACGTCCCGACACGTCCTGGGTGAGCCTCCACTCCGGTGGCACCGAGATCACCTGCGTGGTCCGTACGGAGAGTGCGGCGGACAGCGAGGCGCTGCTGCTGGCCAAACTCCCGCGCACCCCGCGGGTGGAGGGCGTGACCGCGCACTCCGTGCTGCACGCCTTCTACGGCGGCCCGGACAACCTGGCCGGCAAACTCGGGTCGCTGGACGCGGAGGCGTTCGAGCGACTGCGCCCGCCTCCGGTGCCGCACCGGCAGGGACCGGTGCGGCTCGACGACGGCGACCGCAAGCTCCTCGCCCTGCTCGCCGCCGACGGCCGGGCCGGGTTCGAGCAGTTGGCCGCGGCGACCGGCTGGTCACCGACGACGGTCCGGCGCCGGATGACGGAGCTGCGCGCACACGGCGTGCTCTACCTCGACATCGACGTCGACCTGCGCATGTTCGGCGTGAACGCCCGCACCCTGCTCTGGCTGTCGGTCGCCCCCGCCCACCTGGAGGAGACCGGCCAGGCGCTGGCCGGCCATCCGGAGATCGCCTTCGCCGCCGCCACGACCGGCCCGACCAACCTGTACGCGAGCGTGGTGTGCGCGAACCAGCGGGAGCTGTACCGCTACCTGACCACCCGGATCGCCGCACTCCCGGCCATCACCCACCTGGAAACGGCCCCAGTGATCAAGACCGTCAAGCAGGCGGCGAACCGGACGTAGCGCCGACCGACCGGCGCCGTTGATGTTCCGACGCCCCTGATGTTCCGATCGCGCGCCGTACCGGCCGTGGCACAGCGCACTTTTGCAAGCGTCCGCTTGCAATAGTTAGCAGGGCGGTGCACCATCGGGGTATGGCATCGCTCAACGTCGGCAATCTCGGGGAGTACCTGCGCGAGCAGCGGCGCAATGCGCAGCTCTCGCTGCGGCAGCTCGCCGATGCCGCCGGGGTGTCCAATCCGTATCTGAGTCAGATCGAGCGCGGGCTGCGCAAGCCGAGCGCGGACATTCTGCAGCAGCTCGCGAAGGCGCTGCGGATCTCCGCCGAGACGCTGTACGTGCAGGCCGGGATTCTCGACGAGCGGTCTCCCGAGGCCGCTGGGACGCGCAGCGTCATTCTCGCCGACCCCTCGCTCAGCGAGCGTCAGAAGCAGGTTCTGCTCCAGATCTACGAGTCCTTCCGCAAGGAGAACGGGCTCGACGCCGACCCGGACACCGACAGCGCCGCCGACCATCCTCAAACCCCTCAAGACCCTCAAGCGAGCAACTGAGCACTGATCCGGGAGGACAGTCATGGCCATCACCGATGACCTGCGCAAGACCCTCACCGACCCCACCCCCCTCTACTTCCTCGCCGGCACGGCGGACATCGCAGGGCAGCAGGCCAAGAAGGTCCCGGCGCTGATCGAGAAGATCCAGACCGAGGCGCCCGAGCGCATCGAGGCCGTGCGCCGCACCGACCCGAAGGCCGTGCAGGAGAAGGCCGCCACCCGGGTCAAGGAGGTCCAGGCCGCCGTCACCACCCGCGCCAACGAGTTCCTCGGCGCCCTCGACGGCGACCTCAAGAAGCTGGGCGAGAACGCCCAGGACCTCGCGCTGCGCAGCATCGGCGTCCTCGCCGAGTACGCCGTCAAGGCGCGCGAGGGCTACGACTCGGTCGCCGAGCACGGCCAGGAGGTCGTCAAGCAGTGGCGCGGCGAGGCCGCCGACGAGATCGTCGAGATCGCCACCGCTGTCGAGCCCAAGGACGAAGCCAAGGACGAGGCCCCGGCGCAGGGCGAGGCCGCCGCGGCCGACTCCGACTCCGCCGACAAGCCCGCTGCCAAGAAGGCCGCCCCGCGCAAGACCGCGGCGAAGAAGACCGCCGCCAAGTCCGCCGAATAAACGGCTTACGCGGTTCGCGGGGCGGGCACCTTCGGGGGGCCCGCCCCGTTGTACTAGTACCTTGGCCGCGAGGCGCTCTCCATACTCATCGGGGCGCGGCACTCATCAGGACGCAGTACCCATCAGGACTCACTAGGCGGTGCACGGCATGTTGCTCACGGGATTCAGCCTTCTCACATCGCTGCTCTATCTCGCGATGCTCGTCATCGCCGTGGTGGCGCTGGTCTTCGCCGTCGTGGCCCGCGAGGACGCGTATCGCGCGGCGGACAAGCAGACCAAGCCGTTCTGGCTGATCATCCTCGGCATCACGGTCGTGGTGAACCTGGTCGTGCCGGTGCTGTTCCTGCAGCTCGCCGGGCTCGTCGCCTCGATCGTGTTCATGGTGGACGTACGGCCCGCGATCCGGCAGGTCTCCGGCGGTGGCCGGGGCGGCCGACGCGGCGGCGGCTCCAGCAGTGACGGTCCGTACGGGCCCTACAACGGCGGCCGGTAGTTCCCGGCAATCCCCGAGCCGGCAGGCCTCGAACCGGTGGCCCCTGAACCGCTGGCCCCCGAGCCGATTCGACAGGCCCTGAACGGCTTGCCCCGAAGGACCCCCGGCGCGTCAGCCCTCCGTGCGCTTGCGTTCCAGGAGGACCACCGCCACGTCGTCCGTCAGCTCGCCGCCGTTGAGCTCGCGGGCCCGGGTCACCGCGGCTTCGAGCAGTGACTCGCCGCGCAGCCCCGACGCCAGCTGGCCGTTGATCATTTCCACCATGCCGTCCTGGCCGAGCCGCTGGCTTCCCTCCCCTGTACGGCCCTCGATCAGGCCGTCCGTGTACATCAACAGGCCCCATTCCCGGCCGAGTTGGACCTGCCGACGCGGCCAGCGGGCGCGCGGCAGCAGGCCGAGTGCCGGGCCGCCGTTCTCGTACGGGAGCAGCTGGGCCCGGCCGCCGAGTGCGATCAGCGGTGAGGGGTGGCCGGCCAGGCAGAGGCCCGCGCTGCGGCCGTCCGGCGCGATGTCGACGGTGCACAGCGTCGCGAAGATCTCCTCGCTGTCGCGCTCGTGCTCCAGGACCTCCTGAAGCGTGGAGAGCAGCTCGTCTCCGCACAGGCCCGCCAGCGTCAACGCCCGCCAGGCGATGCGGAGTTCGACCCCGAGGGCCGCCTCGTCGGGGCCGTGGCCGCAGACGTCGCCGATCATCGCGTGGACGGTTCCGTCCGGCGTACGCACCGTGTCGTAGAAGTCGCCGCCGAGCAGCGCCCGGGAGCGGCCGGGGCGGTAGCGGGCCGCGAAGCGCAGGTCGGAGCCGTCGAGCAGCGGGGTCGGGAGCAGCCCTCGTTCCAAGCGGGCGTTCTCCTGGGCGCGCAGCCGCGACTTGGCCAGCTTGTACTGGGCGGTGTCCGCGCGCTTGCGCTCCACCGCGTACCGGATGGCGCGGCTGAGCAGCCTGCCGTCCAGCTCGTCCCGGAACAGGTAGTCCTGCGCGCCGACCCGGACCGCCTCCGCCGCCCGCTCCGCGTGGGTGGACGGGGTGAGGGCCAGTACGGCGTGGCGCGGGGCCAGGTGGAGCAGATGGCGCAGGGCCGCGAGCTCGTCGTGCGGGTCGCGGCCGGGCAGTGCCAGGTCCAGGAGTATGCAGTGGACGTCGTCGGTGAGCAGCCGCTCGGCCTCGGTGAGATTGCGGGCGGTGCGGATCCGGACCCGGGTGCCCGCCGCGTCGAGGAGCTCGTGCACGGTGAAGGTGCCCGCCGGGTCGTCCTCGATGACCAGCAGGTTGAGTGGGCCGTCGGAGGCGCTGCCCGTCTGGGGCTCCGGGGCGGCTCGCTGGTGCGGTACGGGTGCGTGCTGGGATGCGGGCATCGTCGGTTCCGGAATCCTTCCCTCCCCCCGAGGGCGCGGGGATGCGCCGGTCGGCGCCCCACCAGCCGGGACCCTAGCGTCATCCACGGGCGTGGCGGAATGGCGTTCGGCGGTTGATCGCCCGGGGCCGGTTGGCATATGCCTCATGCCTTATTTGTCCGGGCCCCAGGAAGTTGCGGATTGCCCGTACCGCCGGTAAGCGATTGCCCGCCGGGTCCCCCCGGAACTGCCCGGCCGGACGGGCCGGGGGTGCCCGGGGGGGGGCCTGCCGGAAGACCCGGAAGAGAAGGGCGGGCCGTACGGTGCCCGCTACTTGTCAGGGCGTACGACGCCCAGGATCGGCATGGAGCCGGCCCCCGTGATCGTCACGGTCCGGCCGGGCCGGGGGGCGTGCACGATCGCGCCGTCGCCGATGTACATCCCGACATGAGTGGCGTCGGCGAAGTAGATGATGAGGTCGCCGGGGCGCATGTCCTTGATCGCGACGTGCGGCAGCTGGGCCCACTGCTCCTGCGAGGTGCGCGGTATCCCGCGCCCGGCCGCGATCCAGGCCTGCGAAGTGAGCCCCGAGCAGTCGAAGGTGTCGGGGCCGGCGGCGCCCCAGACGTACCGCTTGCCGATCTGGTCGGTCGCGAACTTCACGGCCTTCTTGCCCTGGTCGCTCGCGCTGCTGTTGATCTCTTTCAGTATGCCGGTGCTCAGCCAGGCCGTCTGGGAGTCGAACTCCTTCTTCCGCTCCAGCTCGGCCAGGCGCTGCTTCTCCTGCTCCTTGAGCTGGTCCTGGAGCTTCTCGGCCGCCGCGATCTTCTCGGTGATGTCCTTCTTCGCGGCTTCCTTCTTGACCCGGTTGGCCTCCAGGTTCTTCCACTGGGCGGTGGCGTCCTTGCTGTACGCCGCCAAGTCGACCTGCGTACGGTTCAGTTCGCCGAGCACGCCCTGGGCGGCCTGCTGGCCCTGGCGCAGCGCGTCGGCGCCGTTGAGGAACGTCTCCGGGTCACCGCTGAGCATCATCTGCGCGCCGGGCGGAAGGCCGCCGTTGCGGTACTGCATCCGCGCGGTGGCGCCCGCCTGGTCCTTCAGGCGCTTGATCTTCTCCTGGCCCTTCACGATCTCCTGGGCCAGCTGCACGATCTGCGCGGACTGCTGCTTGGTCTGCTCCTCGGCGAGGTTGTACGCGTCGGTGGCCGCGGCCGCCTGCCGGTACAGGTCGTCGATCTGCTTGCCCACTTCTTCGAGCGTCCTGGGCTGGGCCGCCGCCGTGGTCGACGGCGTCGGCGTCGGCGTCGGCGCCGGGTCGGCGAACGCCGTGCCCGGCACCGCCAACGCGGTCAAGGCGCACACCAAGGCGATCGCGGCCGCCAAACGGCGCTGCTTCGGCACTATGAACTCCCCCTCCAGCCAGCCCCGGCCCCACACCGGAACACCGGAAACACCGGATGAAACAGCATGTGATTTACCGTCAGTAACATCACACTGCCCGCGATGCTGCCACGGCCTCCGCCAAAACGACAGAGGCGCAAGGGCACCGAACGGGGCACATCCCCCTGCGCGTTCTTCCGCACGTCCTTCCGTGCGGCCCTCTCCGCATTCCTTTTCGTCTGACGAACACCGGGCTCCACGCGTTCCGCCAGCCCCGGGGTTCACCCGTACGACGACGCGAACAACGCCCCGAATTGGCCCGGGCGTCACCTCGGCCGGATCGGGCGGACCGGAACGGCCGGGCTCAACTGGGCGCGAGCGCCGCCCAGTTGACCGTCACCTCACCCTGTCGCCAGCGCCGTACGCCGTCCGCGACGGGCCAGTCGGCCGACAGATCCCGTACGGACTTGATCCACCGCTGCCGCGCGCCCAGCGAGGCGTACGGGGCGGCCGCCGCCCACGCCCGGTCGAAGTCGCGCAGGAAGGCGTGCACCGGCTCGCCCGGCACATTGCGGTGGATCAGTGCCTTCGGCAGCCGTTCGGCCAGGTCGGAGGGGCGCTCAAGGGAGCCGAGCCGGGTCGCGAACGTCACCGTGCGGGGGCCCGAGCGGTCGAGCGCGACCCAGACATGGCGGCGGCCGATCTCGTCGCAGGTGCCCTCGACGAGCAGCCCGTCCGGCGCGAGCCGCGCGCACAGCCGGGCCCAGGCGGCGGCCACCTCGCCCTCGTCGTACTGGCGCAGCACGTTCGCCGCGCGGATCAGCATCGGCGGCTCGGCCAGCGGCACCTCGAAGCCGCCGTGGCGGAAGGTGAGGCCCTCGCGCTCGTACGGCTTGGCGGCGGCGACCCGGGCCGGCTCGATCTCGATGCCGACCACCGAGACGGCGGGGGCCGCGGTGCGCAGGCGCTGGAGCAGTTCCACGGCGGTCCAGGGGGCGGCCCCGTATCCGAGGTCGACGGCGACCGGAGCGGTCGCGCGGCGCAGCGCGGCCCCGTGCGCGTCGGCGATCCAGCGGTCCATGCGGCGCAGCCGGTTCGGGTTGGTGGTGCCGCGCGTGACGGTGCCGACGGGGCGCTTCGCGGACGGGGGTGGAGCCATAGGACGAGGGTAGGCGGCGGTTCGGCCCGGTTGGTCCGACGGTTCGGCCGGGACGGTCCGACGGCTCGGCCGGACGTCTCCTCCGTTCCCGCCCGGCCGTTTCCGCAGGCCCGAGCCGATGCCCGAAGGCTCCGCCCGACGTATCCGGCAACATTTTGGCAAAGTGGAAATGAAAGGGCGGATTCCGGTGTTCGGGGCTTTGGAGGGGCGTGCCCGCATGCCCGCTCCGCGTCCGAAGGCAGTGCCCCGAGCCGAGGAGGGCCTCGACGTGAGCCAGTACGTGTCCCGGTTCGCCGGCACCCTGGCGGGCCCGCCCAGGCTCCGGCTGCCCGGCGGCCACCGCAAGCCGCGCCGGGTCGCCATGCTCAGCGTCCACACCTCCCCGCTGCACCAGCCGGGGACGGGCGACGCGGGCGGCATGAACGTGTACATCGTCGAGCTCGCCAAGCGCCTGGCCGCGATCAACATCGAGGTCGAGATCTTCACCCGGGCCACCACGGGCGGCCTCGCGCCGACCGTCGAGATGTCGCCCGGGGTGCTGGTGCGGCACATCGACGCGGGGCCCTACGAGGGCCTCGCCAAGGAGGAGCTGCCGGCCCAGCTCTGTGCCTTCACGCACGGGGTGATGCAGGCCTGGGCGCACCACCGGCCCGGCTACTACGACCTGGTCCACTCCCATTACTGGCTCTCCGGGCACGTCGGCTGGCTCGCCGCCGAACGCTGGGGGGTGCCCCTCGTCCACGCCATGCACACCATGGCCAAGGTCAAGAACGCGGCGCTCGCCGAGGGCGACACCCCCGAGCCGGCCGCTCGTGTCATCGGCGAGACCCAGATCGTGAACGCGGCGGACCGGCTGATCGCCAACACCGCCGAGGAGGCCGACGAACTCGTCCGCTTCTACGAGGCCGACCCCGGCAAGGTCGCCGTCGTCCACCCCGGTGTGAACCTCGACCGCTTCCGCCCGGCGGACGGCAGGACCGCGGCGCGGGACCGGCTCGGGCTGCCCCGGGACGCGTTCATCCCGGTCTTCGCGGGCCGTATCCAGCCGCTGAAGGCGCCGGACATCCTGCTGCGCGCGACGGCGGAGCTCCTGGAGCGCGACCCCTCCCTGCGCTCGCGGATGATCGTGCCGATCGTGGGCGGGCCTTCGGGCAGCGGCCTGGCCAAGCCGGAAGGACTGCAGAAGCTCGCGGCCAAGCTCGGCATCGGTGACGTCGTACGGTTCAAACCACCGGTCGGCCAGGACCGGCTCGTGGACTGGTTCCGGGCGGCGTCCGTCCTTGTCATGCCCTCGTACAGCGAATCGTTCGGACTGGTCGCCATAGAGGCGCAGGCGGCCGGCACGCCGGTGGTCGCGGCGTCGGTCGGCGGGCTTCCGGTGGCGGTACGGGACGGCTCGACGGGGTTCCTGGTCCAGGGCCACGACCCCAAGGACTACGCGACCGCCCTGCGCCGCTTCGTCCAGGACCCCTCGCTGGTGCAGCGCATGGGCGGCGCGGCCGCCCGGCACGCGCAGTCCTTCGGCTGGGGGACGGCGGCGTCGGCGACGGCGGACGTGTACACGGCGGCGGTGGCCGAACACCGGCGGCGGGTCCGGTCGCATCACGGGTGACGCGTCCACCCCGGGTCGGGTGCGGGGCCTTCGCGTAGGCTCGCCGCATGGCTGACGTGCGGCAGGTCATCGAAACGGCGCTCAAGGACGCGGAGCTCTCGTGGGAGTCCCCGGAGCCCGGTACGTATGTCGTGACCCTGCCGGGCACGCGCAAACTCTCCACCACCTGCTCGCTGCGGGTCGGCGCGCACGCCCTCTCCGTGAACGCGTTCGTCGTGCGGCACCCCGACGAGAACGAGCCGGCCGTCCATCGCTGGCTCCTCGAACGCAACCTCCGCCTGTACGGGGTGAGTTACGCGGTCGACCGGCTCGGGGACGTGTACCTGGCCGGCAAGGTCCCGCTCGCCTCCGTCACACCGGAGGAGCTCGACCGGTTGCTCGGGGTCGTCCTGGAGGAGGCGGACGGCGCCTTCAACACGCTGCTGGAGCTGGGCTTCGCGTCGGCCATCCGGCGGGAGTACGCGTGGAGGGTGTCGCGGGGTGAGTCCACACGGAACCTCGACGCGTTCGGGCATCTGACGGGCGGGGCGGGCTGAGCTTGCCGGTGCGGCGAGGCTCCCCCCGGACCCCCATCGGGGCGGGGGCAGCCTCGTCGCACCCCTACACTCCCGACTCCTCCCGAACCTCAACCCGAGCCCCATCCGCATCCCCAGCCCCCGCCGACGCCCCCGGCGCCTCCTCGGCCAGCCCCCTCATCAACACCCAGTACCCCAGCGCCGCCACACTCCCCAGCACCGCGCACGTCCCCCACAGCCACTCCGCCCCGTAGTGGTCGATCACGTAGCCCGACATCAGCGGGGCCACCAGCGCTGCCACCGACCAGGACATCGTGTAGATGCCCTGGTAGCGGCCCCGGCCGTGGAGGGGGGAGAGGCGGACCACCAAGCCCGTCTGCGTGGGGGCGTTGACTATTTCCGCCAGGGTCCAGACGCAGATCGTCAGGGCGTACACCGCTACCGAGCCCGCGAACGCCGTCAGGCCGAAGCCGTAGCCCGCGAGCAGCGCCGAGATGATCAGGAGGCGGCGCGGGTCGCGGTGCTGGATGTAGCGGGTGACGGGGATCTGGACGGCCACGATGAGGATGCCGTTCACCGCGATCGCGAGGCCGAAGTCCGCGCTGGAGAAGCCGTCCGTGCCCATCGCCACCGGCAGGCCCACGTAACCCTGTTGGAAGATCAGGGAGATGAGGAAGGACAGGCCCACCACTCCCATGAAGCGGCCGTCCCGCAGGACCGTACCTATGCCGATCTGCGGTTCGGATTCCTTCTCCACCGCCGTCCGCTCCGGGCGCGACTCCGGCAGCTTGAGGAAGACCACGACCGCGCACACCAGCGTCAGGCTCGCCTCGCCCAGGAAGCCCGCGAGGTAGCTGTACTGCGCGATGAAGCCCGCCGTCATCGACGAGATGGCGAAACCCAGGTTGATCGCCCAGTAGTTGAGGGAGAACGCGCGGACGCGGTCCTCCGGCTTCACGATGTCCGCCATCATCGCCTGCACCGCGGGCCGCGACGCGTTGCTCGCCATGCCGACGAGGAACGCGACTCCCGCGATCGCCACCGGATCCGTCATGAAGCCGAGCAGCGCGACCGACAGGGCCGTCGACGTCTGGGCGATCACCAGGGTGGGGCGGCGCCCGAGCCGGTCGGTCATGATGCCCGCGCCGATCGACGAGACGACCCCGCCGAGCCCGTGCAGCGAGGCCACAAGTCCCGCGTACGAGGCCGAATAGCCCCGGTCCAGGGTGAGGTAGAGCGCCATGAAAGTGGCGACGAAGGCCCCGAGCCGGTTGATCAGGGTGCTGGTCCACAGCCACCAGAACTCCCGGGGGAGCCCCGAGACGGTTTCTCGTGCGGCGCGTCTGAGACTGGTGACGGACATGCGGCTTCCCCCGGAACTGTGGCACTCGTGTAAGTGGTGCGGCTGATGCCCGCAAGTTACAAGTGGCCGGTTCCCGGGGGCCAGTGAATTGACGGCGTCCGTCAATCGAGACGGCCCCGGGGCCAAAGTCCCGGCGGGGCCCGTGCGCGCGCGAGGGCCCCGTAACGTCGATTAGGCTCGGACGCATGGCCGACGCACCGTACAAGCTGATCCTGCTCCGCCACGGCGAGAGCGAGTGGAACGAGAAGAACCTGTTCACCGGGTGGGTGGACGTCAACCTCACGCCGAAGGGCGAGAAGGAGGCGGCGCGCGGCGGTGAGCTGCTCAAGGACGCCGGCCTGCTCCCCGACGTGCTGCACACCTCCCTCCAGAAGCGCGCCATCCGCACCGCCCAGCTCGCGCTGGAGTCCGCGGACCGCCACTGGATCCCGGTGCACCGCAGCTGGCGCCTGAACGAGCGCCACTACGGCGCGCTCCAGGGCAAGGACAAGGCGCAGACGCTCGCCGAGTTCGGCGAGGAGCAGTTCATGCTGTGGCGCCGCTCGTACGACACCCCGCCGCCCGCCCTTGAGGACGGCACGGAGTTCTCGCAGAGCGACGACGCCCGTTACGCGACGATCCCGCCGGAGCTGCGCCCGCAGACCGAGTGCCTCAAGGACGTCGTGACGCGCATGCTGCCGTACTGGTACGACGGCATCGTCCCGGACCTGCTGGACGGCAAGACCGTCCTGATCGCCGCCCACGGCAACTCGCTGCGCGCGCTGGTCAAGCACCTCGACGGCATCTCCGACGCCGACATCGCGGGCCTGAACATCCCGACCGGCATCCCGCTGGTGTACGAGCTCGACGCCGACTTCAAGCCGGTCAAGCCGGGCGGCACCTACCTGGACCCGGACGCGGCCGCCGCCGCGATCGAGGCCGTGAAGAACCAGGGCAAGAAGAAGTAGCCCCGTACTTCCCTGTTGTCCCGAGGCCCCCCGCCTGCGGCTCTGCCGCGGTGCGGGGGGTTTCGCGTGATGCGCCGTGGTCGGCCATGCGCGGTGGCGGTCCGACTCCGGTCGCCGACCGTGCGGGTCCGTGGATAACCTCGATAGGGACATTCCGTAACAAATAGTGAACGGAGTGTGCGCCATCCGGGGGAGTCCGCCAAGACAGGAGTCCAATGTGAAAGCCACCCTGCGCAGCCGCTGCGCCCGGACGTTCGCGGCCGGTGCGCTGTCCGCTGCCCTGCTTACCGCCGGCGCGGTCGGCACCTTCGCCCATGCCGCCCCAAGCCCCAAGCCCAAGCCGAGCCCGTCCGCTTCCGCGTCCAAGCAGGCCGCGTCCATCACCGTGAAGGCGTCGACGGCCTCGGTGAAGGCCGGCGACAAGGTGACGTTCACGGGCCGCACCAAGGGCATGCCCATAGGCAGCAAGCTGGTGCTCCAGCACAAGAAGGGCAGCAAGTGGACGACCCTGCAGGCCAGCACCACGGTCAAGCAGGGCAGCAGCTACTCCCTTGACGCCAAGCTCAACGACAAGGGCAAGCAGGAACTGCGAATCAAGTACGACGAGGTCACCTCGCCGACGGTCGCCGTCACCGTGAAGTGACCCCGCGACGGCGATGAAGGAAGGAGGGGCCCCGCCCGACCCGGGCGGGGCCCCTCCTCGTGCTGGGAACTCATGCTGGGAACAACACCGTCGGCGGGATCAGCCGCCGCACTGGCAGGGCGCGCCCGACTGGCAGCCGCAGCCGCAGCCCGAGCCGCAGCCGCACGCGCCGATCAGGGGGAGCCGGACCACTTCGACAGGGGTGACAGGTGCTTCCTGGCGTGGTTCGGACGTGGGCGAATCGGCCATGGGTCCCTCCCGGGGTAGGCAGACGCAAGGAGCCTTTACCCATTGCATGCCCAATCCGGCGGGCGCATCAACGGCGCACGCGCGCAAGCCTGTTGGGCCCACTCCGGTGTCAGGCCCCCTCGACCGGCGCCGCCGCCTGGAGCTCGTCGGCGTGTTCGCCGGTGACCAGGTAGACCACACGCTTGGCGACCGACACGGCGTGGTCCGCGAAGCGCTCGTAGTAGCGGCCGAGCAGGGTCACGTCCACCGCGGTCTCGATGCCGTGCTTCCAGCGGTCGTCCATCAGGTGCTGGAACAGCGTGCGGTGCAGCAGGTCCATCTCGTCGTCGTCCTGCTCCAGCTGGAGGGCCAGGTCGACGTCCTTGGTGATGATGACCTCGGCGGCCTTCGCCATCAGGCGCTGGGCGAGCTGGCCCATCTCCAGGATGGTGGCGTGCAGGTCGTGCGGAACGGCGCGCTCCGGGTAGCGAAGGCGGGTCAGCTTGGCCACGTGCTGGGCGAGGTCGCCCGATCGCTCCAGGTCGGCGCTCATGCGCAGGGAGGTCACGACGATCCGCAGGTCGGTGGCGACCGGCTGCTGGCGGGCCAGCAGGGCTATCGCCCGGGCCTCCAGGTCGTGCTGGAGATCGTCGACCTTCTGGTCGGCCGCGATCACGCTCTCGGCGAGCTTCAGATCGGCGTCGAGCATGGCCGTCGTGGCGCGCCCGATCGCCGACCCGACAAGGCGGGCCATTTCGACCAGGCCCTCGCCGATCGAGTCAAGTTCCTCGTGGTACGCGTCCCGCATGGGTGTCCCTCTCTACAACGTCTCCGGGGGCCGGGGGTGCCTGTGAACCCCACGCTCCCACGTTCCGTCCGCTACGCGTCCGATTCGGCCATAGGAAGTGAACCGTCCCCATCACCTCGGTGAACTCTGGGCGACGAACGTTCGAGCGGCCACCCATTTGGCTGGGTCGGTGTCGGTGGAGCCGCATAACCTGGATGCATGGACGTGAACGCGGCGGTCGCCGCATTGGCAGCGATCGCCGGGGTGTGCACCGGCGTGATCGCCATGCTGGCGTTCCGCTGGAGCGAGCGCGACCAGGCGCGGCCCACCCGGACGTCCCTGCACACCGACGCCGTACTGCCCCCGGGCGTGGACACGGTCCTTTCCGTACTGCGCTCCTCCGCCGTCGTCCTCGACGAGAGCGACTCGGTGGTCAAGGCCAGCTCCGCGGCGTACGCGCTCGGCCTGGTCAGGGGCGGCAAGCTGGCCGTCGAACCCATGCTGCACATGGCCCGCGACACCCGCCGCGACGGCGAGATACGCCAGGTCGAGCTCGACCTGCCCCGGCGCGGTACGGGCCGCGGCGAGGCCCTCGCGGTCTCGGCCCGGGTCGCCCCGCTCGGCTCCCGGCTCGTGCTGCTCCTGGTGGAGGACCTCACCGAGGCCCGCCGCATCGAGGCCGTACGGCGCGACTTCGTGGCCAACGTCAGCCATGAGCTCAAGACCCCGACCGGGGCGCTCTCCCTGCTCTCCGAGGCCGTCATGGACGCCTCGGACGACCCCGAGGCGGTCACCCGCTTCGCGGGCCGGATGCAGATCGAGGCGACCCGGCTCACCAACCTGGTCCAGGAGCTCATCGACCTCTCCCGCGTCCAGAACGACGACCCGCTGGAGGACGCCGAGCCCGTCCGCGTCGACGAACTCGTCGCCGAGGCCATCGACCGCTCCCGGCACCCCGCGTCCACCAAGCAGATCACCATGGCCGCGGGCGGCACCGCCGACCTGTACGTCTGGGGCAACCGCGGCCAGCTCGCCGCGGCCCTGGGCAACCTGGTCGAGAACGCCGTGAACTACTCGCCTGCCAGGACCCGGGTCGGCATCGCCGGGCGCCGCATCGCCGCGCCCGGCGGGGACCTGATCGAGATCGCCGTGACCGACCAGGGCATCGGCATCTCCGAGAAGGACCGCGAGCGCGTCTTCGAGCGCTTCTACCGGGTGGACCCGGCCCGTTCCCGCGCCACTGGCGGCACGGGCCTGGGCCTGGCCATCGTCAAGCACGTGGCCGCCTCGCACGGCGGGGAGGTCACGGTGTGGAGCTCCGAGGGCCAGGGCTCCACCTTCACCCTGCGGCTGCCGGAAGCCGGCGCCGTTCGGGACCGCGCCTCCGCCGGGCGCGGGCCTGTCACGGTCGACGAGGACGAGGATGTCCCGTACGAGACCTTCAGTTCCGCTGTGCCTGAATCACAAGCCATAGTTCCTGCCCCGGAGGTCCTTCCGTGACCCGAGTGCTTGTCGTCGAGGATGAGGAATCCTTCAGCGACGCCCTGTCCTACATGCTCCGCAAGGAGGGCTTCGAGGTCGCGGTGGCGGCCACCGGGCCCGACGGTCTGGACGAGTTCGAGCGCAACGGCGCCGACCTGGTCCTGCTCGACCTGATGCTGCCCGGCCTGCCGGGCACCGAGGTCTGCCGCCAGCTCCGCGGCCGCTCCAACGTCCCGGTCATCATGGTGACCGCCAAGGACAGCGAGATCGACAAGGTCGTGGGCCTGGAAATAGGAGCCGACGACTACGTCACCAAGCCGTTCTCCTCGCGCGAGCTGGTGGCCCGCATCCGGGCCGTCCTGCGCCGCCGCGGCGAGCCGGAGGAGGTCACCCCGGCCGCCCTGGAGGCGGGCCCGGTCCGCATGGACGTCGACCGCCACGTGGTCACCGTCTCCGGCGGCAAGGTCGACCTCCCGCTGAAGGAGTTCGACCTCCTGGAGATGCTCCTTCGCAACGCGGGCCGCGTCCTGACCCGGATGCAGCTCATCGACCGGGTCTGGGGCGCTGACTACGTCGGCGACACCAAGACCCTGGACGTCCACGTCAAGCGCCTGCGCGCCAAGATCGAGCCGGACCCGGGCGCGCCGCGCTATCTGGTGACGGTCCGCGGCCTGGGCTACAAGTTCGAGCCGTAAGCCGTACAGAGGCGGACAGACGCATAGAGGCATGAAAGGAGGGCGGGCCCGGATCAGATCCGGGCCCGCCCTCCTTCGGTTACGTGCTTCAGTGACCCGCCGCGCTGTGCGACGGCGAGCCGGAGCCCGCGGGCTTGCCGCTGCCGCCCGGCGTGTTCGGCGTGGCCGAGCCGGACGGGGCGCCCGAGGCGGGGGCCGACGGCTCGCCCGAGGGGCTCTCCTTCGGCTTCGGGAGCTCGCTGGGGCCGACGCCCTCGAAGTAGCTGGTGGCCGGGACCACGAAGGCGTCCAGGCTCACGTTGCCGGTCTTGCTGAACTGGAAGGTGACCTTCTGCGCGTCGCCGTTCTTGGCGGCCTCGCGGCCGTTGGCGACGACCGCGGAGGCGTTGCCCTTGCCGCCGAGCACGACGGAGCCGTGCGCCGGGACGGTGATCGGGCCGGTGCCCTTGGCCGGGGAGAGCTTGACGGCGGCGCTGCCGACCTGGATCGAGTCCAGCGTCTGCGGGTCGGTGCCGTTGTTGAACAGCGTCGCGGCGACGACGGCCGGGCCCTCGGCGTCGACCTTCGGCTGGGTGACGACCGTCGCGTTCTGGACCTTGATGTCGCCGACGGTGATGTAGGCGTTGTCCGCCTTGACCCCGAGCGTCTGGGCCCCGTTGCCCGCGGCGCAGGCGGAGAGGGAGGCGAGCGAGAACGCGATGGCAGAAGCGGCGAGGGCGCCGCGTCGAAGGCTGCGGCTCACGGCGGCGGCAACTCCTTGGACGTACGAGACGGACTGCTTCGGACGGGCTACGGGTCAGCCGGCCACGTGCCTAAGGGCCAGCTAAGGGTGTGTCAGCGGGCCTAGATTACCGAGCCGTCCGACGCGCCCCGCACCCGACCCGCCCCTTGGGCCGACGGGCCCGCCGAACTCGGATGGATCACGCGTCGATCTTGGTCTTTCGTACGCCGTTCACATATGCCGGGTGATCAATTTCCCGGGCCGCCACACATTCCTTACCGAAAATCCCCGGGAGTGGTCCGACCGGGCCGTTCGTTGATCAATTCCGGAAAGAATCCCGCACGGCCGAACGGGTGAACGAGCGCCGAACGGAGTAGATGAAGTTCACCGTCTGGAACCCGGCAAACCGGGACGTTCGGCCTTCAGGGGTGTCGTTCGGGGGCGCGTAACGTACGCGTTTCGCAGCCCCTTCGCAGCTGCTCCGACCTGCGAATACCGCCTTCCGGAAGCCCTCCGCAGCACGTTCCTGTTGCTGTTGTCAAGCCCCGAGATATGCCCTGACCTGCGAAAACGCCATTCAGAAGAAGCCGTATCCGTGTTACCCTGGATAGCCACGGAAGGGGTACCTGTCACATGACGTTCAAGGTTGGCGACACCGTGGTCTATCCCCATCACGGGGCCGCGCTGATCGAGGCCATCGAAACTCGCCAGATCAAAGGCGTGGACAAGACCTACTTGGTGCTCAAGGTCGCCCAGGGCGACCTGACTGTGCGCGTGCCCGCGGACAATGCGGAGTTCGTCGGCGTTCGCGATGTAGTTGGTCAGGACGGGCTGGACCGGGTCTTCGAGGTGCTGCGCGCGCCGTACGCGGAGGAGCCCACGAACTGGTCCCGTCGCTACAAGGCAAATCTTGAGAAGCTCGCCTCCGGCGATGTCATCAAGGTCGCCGAAGTGGTGCGTGACCTGTGGCGTCGTGAGCGCGAGCGCGGACTGTCCGCAGGTGAGAAGCGCATGCTCGCCAAGGCGCGCCAGATCCTGGTGAGCGAGCTGGCCCTCGCGGAGAACACCAACGAAGACAAGGCCGAGGCTCTTCTCGACGAGGTCCTCGCGTCCTGACGCCGTCAATTCCGGGGCTCGCCCCCGGAATGCCCGGCATTGCCGCGGTGCCCGCTGACCAGCAGTGACAATTGCTGTGTCGCCGGGCGCTGCGGCATGTTCGTATCCGTATCCCCTCGCCGCCAGCGCCCGCACTCTGTGTGCCGGGCCCGGGCGGCGTGTGCCGGGCCCGGGCGGCCTGCCTGACCGGTCGTCACGGAAGGGCCGGTCAGGGCGTCGCGCCCGGCACTCCCCGTGCTCCAGGAGCAGGGGGTACCCCCAGGCCATACCCATGTCGTTTGAGGACACAAACCTTGTCAGACGAATCGCGCCCTTTCCGCACCGCCGCGGTGATTCCAGCGGCCGGACGCGGCGTACGGCTCGGCCCGGGCGCCCCCAAGGCGCTCCGCGCGCTGAACGGCACCCCGATGCTCATCCACGCCGTCCGGGCGATGGCCGCCTCCCGCGCCGTCTCGCTCGTCGTCGTGGTGGCTCCGCCCGACGGCGCCACCGAGGTCAAGCACCTCCTCGCCGAGCACGCCCTGCCGGACCGCACCGACTTCCTCGTGGTGCCCGGCGGCGAGAGCCGCCAGGAGTCCGTGAAGCTCGGCCTGGACGCGCTGCCGCCCGGCTTCGACGTCGTACTGGTCCATGACGCGGCCCGCCCGCTCGTTCCCGTCGACACCGTCGACGCGGTCATCGAGGCGGTACGCGACGGAGCCCCCGCCGTCGTGCCCGCGCTCCCGCTCGCCGACACCGTCAAGCAGGTCGAGCCGCGCGCCGACGGCTCGCCCGAGCCGGTCGTCGCCACCCCCGAGCGGGCCCGGCTCCGCGCGGTGCAGACGCCGCAGGGATTCGACCACGCCACGCTCGTACGCGCCCACGAGAGCGTCACCGAGAACGTCACGGACGACGCCGGCATGATCGAGCAGCTCGGCCTGACCGTCGTCGTGGTGCCCGGCCACGAAGAGGCGTTCAAGGTCACCCGGCCGCTCGACCTCGTACTCGCCGAGGCCGTACTCGCACGACGGAGGGCCAACGATGGCTTCTGAGGTCCCTGCTATCCCCTTGGTCGGGATCGGCACCGACGTCCACGCCTTCGAGCGCGGGCGCGAGCTGTGGTGCGCCGGGCTGCTCTGGGAGGGCGAGGAGTACGGCCTCGCCGGACACTCCGACGGGGATGTCGCCGCCCACGCCGCGTGCGACGCGCTGTTCTCGGCGGCCGGCGTCGGTGACCTCGGCGCGCACTTCGGCACCGACCGCCCCGAGTGGTCCGGCGCCGCGGGCGTGACCCTGCTCGCCGAGGCCGCCCGGATCGTGCGCGCCGAGGGGTACGAGATCGGGAACATCGCGGTGCAGGTCATCGGCGTACGGCCGAAGATCGGCAAGCGGCGTGACGAGGCCCGGAAGGCGCTCGCGGCCGCCGCCGGGGCGCCCGTCTCCGTGTCCGGCACCACCACGGACGGGCTCGGTCTGACCGGCCGGGCCGAGGGGCTCGCGGCGATCGCGACGGCGCTGGTGTACCGGGCGCGGTAGAAGTCGATCTCCTCGCGGAAGGCCGGTCGATCACCCCGCGGAAGATCGTCGGGCGGGTCCGACACCCAACAGTCGCCAAATTGTGTGCCCCGAGGCCCGGAAGGGTCGCGGGGCACTGGTATTGGGCCACTACCCTTGTGGGGTGACCATTCGCCTGTACGACACCAGCGCCCGGCAGATTCGTGATTTCGTCCCGCTCTCGCAGGGCTGTGTCTCGATCTACCTGTGTGGTGCCACGGTTCAGGCGGCCCCGCACATCGGGCACATCCGGTCGGGGCTGAACTTCGACATCATGCGCCGCTGGTTCGAGTACCGCGGTTATGACGTCACGTTCATCCGCAACGTCACCGACATCGACGACAAGATCATCAGGAAGTCCGGCGAGCAGGGCCGCCCGTGGTGGTCGATCGGGTACGAGAACGAGCGCGCGTTCAACGACGGCTACACCGCGCTCGGCTGCCTGCCGCCCACCTACGAGCCGCGCGCCACCGGCCATGTCACCGAGATGGTCGAGATGATGCGCGGTCTGATCGAGCGCGGCCACGCGTACGAGGCGGACGGCAGCGTCTACTTCGACGTGCGCTCCTTCCCCGGCTACCTCCAGCTGTCCAACCAGGACATCGACGACCTGCGCCAGCCCGACGAGGGTGTGTCGGGCAAGCGGGACCCGCGGGACTTCGCGATGTGGAAGGCGACCAAGCCGGGCGAGCCCGACTGGGAGACGCCGTGGGGGCGTGGCCGTCCCGGCTGGCACCTGGAGTGCTCGGCGATGGCCCACAAGTACCTGGGCAGCGCGTTCGACATCCACGGCGGCGGCCTCGACCTGATCTTCCCGCACCACGAGAACGAGATCGCCCAGGCCAAGGCCTTCGGTGACGCCTTCGCCTCGTACTGGGTGCACAACGCCTGGGTGACGATGTCCGGCGAGAAGATGTCGAAGTCGCTCGACAACTCGGTGCTGGTCTCCGACATGGTCCAGCGCTGGCGGCCGATCGTGCTGCGCTACTACCTGGGCACCCCGCACTACCGGTCGATGATCGAGTACAGCGAGGAGGCGCTGCGCGAGGCCGAGTCGGCGTTCGCGCGGATCGAGGGCTTCATCCAGCGCGTCGTCGAGAAGGCCGGGGGCGTCGTCGAGCCCGCCGCCCAGGTGCCGCCGGCGTTCGCCGAGGCCATGGACGACGACCTGGGCGTCCCGCAGGCCCTCGCGATCGTCCACACCACAGTGCGTCAGGGCAACAGCGCGCTGGCCGCCGACGACAAGGAAGCCGCCACCGCCCGCCTGGCCGAGGTCCGCGCCATGCTCGGCGTGCTCGGCCTGGACCCGCTGGACGCGCACTGGGCCGGCGAGGGCGACCGCGGCGAGGACCTCCACGGCGCCGTCGACACCCTGGTCCGCCTGGTCCTGGAGCAGCGCGAGGCCGCCAGGTCCCGCAAGGACTGGGCGACCGCCGACGCGATCCGCGACCAGCTCACCCAGTCCGGCCTGGTCATCGAGGACAGCCCCAGCGGTCCCCGCTGGACGCTCGGCCCACGCTGAGCCCATGCGCGATGTGCCGCCCGGGCGATCGGGCGGCACACTTCATATACGTACGTACACGATCTGCATCCGCATGTGGATCGCCGATTCACTGAGGAAACAGGTAGGTCATGGCCGGGAACAGCCAGCGCAGGAACCGCCGCACGTCCAACAAGAAGGGCGCTACGGTCGGCAGCGGTGGCCAGCGGCGCAAGGGTCTGGAAGGCCGGGGCCCCACGCCGCCCGCCGAGATGCGCAAGAAGCACAAGAAGAACCGCATCGCGACCGCCAAGGCCAAGCAGGCCGCGTCCCGCCGTCCCGCGCCGCGGCGCGGCGGCGCCAAGGGCACGTCCGAGATGGTCGTGGGCCGCAACCCCGTCTTCGAGGCGCTGCGCGACGGCGTCCCGGCGACCACGCTCTACGTCCAGCAGTACATCGACAACGACGAGCGCGTCCGCGAGGCCCTCCAGCTCGCCGGCGAGCGCGGCAACATCAACCTGATGGAGGCCCCGCGCGCCGAGCTCGACCGGATGACGAACGGCCTCAACCACCAGGGCCTCGTCCTCCAGGTCCCGCCGTACGAGTACGCGGACCCGCAGGACCTCACCGCGCTCGCGTACGACAACGGCGAGGACCCGCTGATCGTCGCCCTGGACGGTGTGACCGACCCGCGCAACCTCGGCGCCATCGTCCGCTCCACCTCCGCCTTCGGCGGCCACGGTGTGGTCGTGCCCGAGCGGCGCGCGGCCGGGATGACGGCGGGCGCGTGGAAGTCGTCGGCGGGCACCGCGGCCCGTACGCCGGTCTCCCGTGTCACCAACCTGACGCGCGCTCTTGAGGCGTACAAGAAGGAAGGCCTCACGATCGTCGGCCTGGCCGCCGACGGCGAGCACACGGTCGAGGACCTGGAGCAGATCGGCGGCCCCGTCGTCATCGTGATCGGCAGCGAGGGCAAGGGACTTGGCCGGCTCGTCGGCGAGACCTGCGACTACCGCGTGCGGATCTCGATGCCGGGCGGCGCCGAGTCCCTCAACGCCGGTGTGGCGGCGGGCATCGTGCTCTACGAGGCGGCCCGCCGACGCGCCTGACCTGGGTGATCTTGACGGGTCTCGGACAGATTCGGGCCCGTCAAGCAGTGTCCTAAACCCCCATCACTCGGTTAGATGAGTGTGGACACCAGAACGCCCCGGCCCGGGTTCGACGACCAGCCTGCCCTGAGCATGGTCAAGGTGGACTGCGACCCTGCGCAGGTCATCGTCAACCACGCGAGCTTCCGGGTGCAGCTTGCGCCCAAGTCGCTGCCGAAGCCCCTCATTTCGAGCACCGCGGTGCGCCGCAGGGCGCCCGTGGTGTGGAGCGGGAAGTCGGCGCCGGGGGCGAGCGGACTGCTGCAGGCGGTCCGCGCCACCTCCGTCGCCGGCGGCGGGGGCGAGCACTACGCCTCCGGCTCGACGCAGGTCATCCCGCGCATCACCGTCGACGACACGATGTCGACGCCGCTGATCCCCAGACCCGGCGTCGGCCCCGAGACCGCACTGCTCCCGCAGATGCGTACTCCCTACAGTCATCAACAGCCGTACGCGCCGGAGGAGTTCGAGGACTTCGACGAGCTCGACGGCGACGGGGACGACGGCTCGGCCGCCAAGCGGCGCGGTGCCGAACCGGTCCGGCACGCCTATTACCCGGGCCGCCGGATGAACCTCGGCGTCGTGCTGCTCCCGCTGCGCGTCTTCCTCGGTTTCATCTCCGTGTACGCAGGCATGGGCAAGCTGTGCGACCCCGTGTACTTCGACGGCGGCGAACGCGGCTCGATGGTCAAGTGGCTGAATTCGCTGCACCCTTGGGCGCTCGCCGAGCCCCTGCGCGACTTCGCACTCCAGCACCCCGTGGGTGCGGGCCTGACCGTCGCGTTCCTCCAAGTCGTCGTCGGCGTACTGACGATGCTCGGCCTGTGGCAGCGGGTGGCGGCCGTGTTCGGCGCGATGCTGTCGGCGGCCCTCCTGGTGACGGTGAGCTGGCAGACCGTACGCGCCTACGACGCGCCGGACATCATCTACCTCGCCGCCTGGTCCCCGCTGATCATCGCGGGCGCCCCGGTGTACTCGCTGGACGCCCGGCTCGCGGGCGAGGCCTGGCGCAAGCTCGGGCCGCGCTCCGAACTGTGGGAACTGCGGCGGCGGGTGCTGCGGCGCGGCCTGGTCATGACGACCGTCGTGGTCGGCCTCACGCTGATGACAGGCGCGCTCCTCGGCGGCGCGGTCCGCTCCACCACCGTGGTGACCGTGCCGGGCCCCGACGACGACCCGACCAACTACCTGCCCGGCACCCCGCTGCCGAGCGAGACCGGTCCCGCGCTCGCGCCGCGTACGCCCTCCATGAGCGCCAAGCCGTCGGCCAAGGCCAAGACTTCGGCGAGCCCGTCGGCGAAGCCGTCCAAGAAGCCGAAGGCCCACCAGACCGTCACGGCGGGCACCACCGGCACGCCGAGCCACTCCGCCGGCACCGGCGGCCAGCCCTCGTCCCGCCACCGCACCACCCCGCAGACCCCTCCGTCCACGAGCGTGGGCCCGACGTCGTCGGGCAGCACGGGCACCACGGGCTCAAGCAGCAACCACAACCCCATTGGGGGGCTGCTGGGCTAGGGCCGATTGGGCAAACGAAGGGGGGCCGGAACATTCCGGCCCCCCTTCGGCGTGCATCGCACCAGGGCTCAACCCTGCTGAGTCGCAAGCTCCTTGGCCGCCTCCGTGAGGTCCTTCGCCGTGTCGATGGCCCGCCAGTACGCCCCGTGGGGCAGCGGGAACCCGGCCAGGCGGCGCTCCCGGGCGAGCCGGGGGAACGTGGTGCGCTCGTGGTCGCCGATGTCCGGCAGCATCGCGGTGAAGGCAGCGGAGAAGACGTACACGCCCGCGTTGATGAGGTACGGCGAGGGCGGCGACTCGATGAAGTCGGTGATGTGGCCGAAGGCGTCGGTCTCGACGGCACCCCACGGGATGCGGGGGCGGGCCAGGGCCAGGGTGGCGGTCGCGTCGCGCTCGCCGTGGAAGGAGGCCATCTCGCGGAGCGAGAAGCGCGTCCAGATGTCGCCGTTGGTGGCGTACCAGGGCCGGTCGGGGTGCGGCAGGGAGGCCGCCGCGTACTTGAGGCCGCCGCCCCGGCCCAGCGGCTCGTCCTCGACGACCGTGGTGACACGCAGCGGAAGATCGGCCTTCGCCAGCCAGCCCTTCAGGACGTCGGCGAGGTGGCCGCAGGAGACGACGGCGTCAGTGACGCCCTCGGCGGCCAGCCAGGCGAGCTGATGGCCGATGATCGGGACCCCGGTGCCCGGGATCTCGACCATCGGCTTGGGGCGGTCGTCGGTGTACGGACGAAGTCGTGAGCCCTGGCCGCCCGCCAGGACCACGGCCTGCGTCGGAAACGTCGCAGTTGTGCTCGCAGTCATGCGGTGAACGATAGGCGTCCCCGTAGCGGGACGTCACCGCTCCTGGGCCACGCCGGAGGCGAAGGAGGTGTCGCAGACGGGGCGGGAGTACGACTGGGCCTTCACGGGGCCGTAGTGCTCGACGGCGGCCCTGCCGAGCGCGCGGGCGATCGACATGCAGTGCTGGGCGAGCGAGGGGCGGTGCTCAACTTCGCGCTGGAGGTGGGTCAGCGCGGTGCCGGGGTCCTTCTCCTGGAGCTCGGTCAGGAGCGCGTCGCGCAGGACGTCCTGCGGGGCACGGGACTTGGCGCGTACGGAGACGTTCTCGGAAGAGGCGGTCAGGATCTGCGATTCGTTGCCGGCCCAGTTCACCCGGGTGACCGCGAGCGTCCCGGAGAGCACGAGGACGACGGGCAGGACGAGGGCGAGAGTTCGGCCGATTCGGCGGGCTGTGTGCGTCACGGAGGCGAGCGTAGCGGGGAGTGATGATTTGGCGACATTTAGTCACTCTGTCGGGGGATGGTTCGACGCCGCTTTTCGAATCGTGTGTTGACGAACGGGATTCGAAATGGCCGGTGTGCCGGGGTATTTGTCGACAACGGGCTGCGGCCCCGCACTCGCATGCGGAGCCGCCGAAATCGTAGACCCCCCTGGTGGGGCCTTCGTAGCGTACTCAGTCGGTGAGGCGCTCGCCCGTCGAAGTGGAGAACACGTGGGTCTCACCCGGACGCGGGACGACGTGCAGCTGAGTGCCCTTGTCCGGGACGGCGCGGCCGTTCACGCGGACCACGAGGTCCTTCACTTCGCCGCCGACCTCGGCGGAACCGTACACATAGCCGTCGGCGCCGAGCTCCTCGACGACGTTGACGGTGACGGCGAGACCGGCCGGGGCGTCCGCGGACTCCTTGGTGAGCGTCTTCGCGGCGCCGCCGTTCTGCTCGACGATGTCGAAGTGCTCGGGGCGGACGCCGACGGTGACCGTGCGGTCGCCCTTGTCGGCGGCGGCGGACAGCGCCTCGCGGCTGACCGGCACCACGCTGTTGCCGAACTTCACGCCGCCGTCGGTGATCGGCACCTCGACCAGGTTCATGGCGGGCGAGCCGATGAAGCCGGCGACGAACAGGTTGGCCGGGCGGTCGTACATGTTGCGCGGCGAGTCGATCTGCTGGAGCAGACCGTCCTTGAGGACGGCGACGCGGTCGCCCATCGTCATGGCCTCGACCTGGTCGTGCGTGACGTACACGGTGGTGATGCCGAGCCGGCGCTGGAGGGAGGCGATCTGCGTACGGGTGGAGACGCGGAGCTTGGCGTCGAGGTTCGACAGCGGCTCGTCCATGAGGAAGACCTGCGGCTCGCGGACGATGGCGCGGCCCATGGCGACGCGCTGGCGCTGGCCGCCGGAGAGGGCCTTCGGCTTGCGGTCCAGGTACTCGGTGAGGTCGAGGATCTTGGCCGCCTCCTCCACCTTCTTCCGGATCTCCGCCTTGTTCACGCCGGCGATCTTGAGGGCGAAGCCCATGTTGTCGGCGACGGTCATGTGCGGGTACAGCGCGTAGTTCTGGAACACCATCGCGATGTCCCGGTCCTTGGGCGGCAGGTGCGTGACGTCACGCTCGCCGATGCGGATCGCTCCGCCGTTGACGTCCTCCAGGCCCGCGAGCATGCGCAGCGAGGTGGACTTTCCGCAGCCGGAGGGGCCGACGAGCACGAGGAACTCGCCGTCCTCGATCTCGATCTCCAGACCGTCGACCGCGGGCTTGGTGGAGCCCGGGTAGATCCGGGTCGCCTTGTCGAACGTGACAGTGGCCATGACTGATGTGTCCCTTCACCGGCAGGAACGTGCCGGACGATCCGAGTAGAGGGAGAAGTGGTTTAGTCCACCTGAGTGGACTGGGTCAGGACGCTACCCGGCGATCCGCGCGCTGTCAGCAGCTGAGCCCCCACAAAATTTCCGGCCGCGCCCGCGCGAGCGTTGGTTACACTTCACGGGTTGCCTCCTTAGCTCAGCTGGCCAGAGCACCGCTCTTGTAAAGCGGGGGTCGTCGGTTCGAACCCGACAGGGGGCTCGTAGGGCGAAGGCCCCCGGCCGATCTTGGCCGGGGGCCTTCGCCGTCGACCGTGCCGCCCTCTTCCCCGGTGCCGGGCGCCGACGCGGTGGAGCGGCACGGTTCTGTGGGGGCGTGGGTGCGGCGTGCGGGGATTCGACCAGGTCCGGGACACTTGGGGGGTCGGGGTGTGGGGAGAGAGGCAGTCAGCGGATGAGCCGGCGTTCCAGTGGGCTGGTCGGGGTCTGGGCCGAGGCGCAGCGGCAGCAGCAGCGCCAGCGGGAGGCGCAGCAGCGGGCGGTGGTCCAGCAGCAGCGGCAGCAGCGGACGTACGAGCGTGATCTCGCGCGGATGCAGCGGGAGCAGCAGGCGGCGTACCGGCAGGGGCGGGACGCGGACGCCCGGCAGCGTACGCAGGAGCTGGAGGAGCAAGTCGCCGCTCTGGGCGGTCTGTTGGCGGACGGGTGCCGCGCGGCGCCGTTCCGGGTCGCGTCGCTGACCCGGCCCGAGCAGGTCGCGCCGTTCGAGCCCGGGCAGCTCGCCCAGCCCGTGGCCATGCCCGATCCTGCGGGGTATCAGGCACAGGGCGGCTGGACGGCCGGGCGGCGGGCGCAGGCGCAGCAGGAGGCACAGGCCAGGTACCAGCACGACTGGCAGGCCGCGCAGGCCGCCGAGGCGCACCGCGTGCAGCAGCTCACCGCGTACCGGGCGCAGTACGACGCCTGGGCCGCCGAGCAGCTCGCCGAGGTGCGCACGCACAACGCGGGGCTCGCCCAGCTCGTGGACGCGCTGCGGGCCGGGGAGCCGGGCGCGGCGGTCGACTACTTCTCCGCCGCGCTGTACGCGTCGGGTGCCTGGCCGGAGGGGTTCCCGCGTCAGGTGTCGGCCGCCTTCGACCGGGGTGCCCGACAGCTCGTCCTCGACTGGGAGCTGCCCGGGGTCGAGGTGGTGCCCGAGGTCAAGTCCGTTCGCTACGTGGCGAGTTCGGACCAGGAGAAGGAGTCGGCGCGGCCCGTCACCCAGCGGCGGGCGCTGTACCGGGACGCGCTCGCGCAGTGCATGCTGCTCGTGCTGCGTGAGGTGTTCGCGGCCGATGAGTTCGACGTCCTGGAGTCGGTCGCGGTCAATGGCTTCGTCGATGACGTGGACCCTGCCACCGGGCGCCGGGCCGAGATCTTCCTCGCGACCGTGAGCGTGCCGCGCGCCGCGTTCGGGCAGCTGAACCTCGGGCAGGTCAGCGCGGTCGACTGCCTGGTGGAGGCGCTGCGCGGCCAGTTGTCCGCGCGCCCCGACCAGCGCACCGCCGTACGTCCTGGGCGGCGGCCCGCCGATGTCGGTACGGGTGTGGTGTCGCACGGGGGCGGCGAGGAGCCCGACCTGTTCACGATGGACCCCATCGAGTTCGAGGGCCTGGTCGCCGAGCTGTTCCGGGCGCGCGGCATGCAGGCGCTCACCACCCAGCGTTCCAACGACGGCGGAGTCGACGTCGAGGCGCTCGATCCGGACCCGATCAGCGGCGGCCGGATCATCGTCCAGGTCAAGCGCTACCGCAATACCGTTCCGCCGACGGCGGTGCGCGATCTGTACGGGACGGTTCAGGGGGCCGGCGCCAACAAGGGCGTACTGGTGACGACTTCGGGCTTCGGGCCCGGGTCGTACGGCTTCGCGGAGGGGAAGCCGCTGACGCTGGTTTCGGGGGCGGAGCTGGTGGATCTGCTGCATCAGCACGGGTTGCGGGGGCGGCTCGGGGCGGGCGCTGCGGCTTCTGCGGAGGGGGCCGTGCCGGCCCAGCGTCCGGCGGCGGAGCCGTCTTCCGAGGACTTCAACATCCTCGGCATGACGTGGACCGGGGCGGTCTCGCTCGACGTGTGCGCGCTGGTGTGCCGGGGGTCTCGGGTGCTTGCCGAGGAACACTTCGTGTTCTTCAACAACCCGGAGAATCCGGGGAGTTCGGTACGGATGGTGCCGGGTGCGGGGGGTGACCGGGCGGCGGTGCGGGTGGTCTTCGACGCGCTGCCGCCGGGGGCGGACCGGCTGGTGCTCGTGGCCGCGGTGGATCCGGAGGTGAACCCCGCCGGGGATCTGGGCGAGTTCACCTCGGCGGCGATCTGCCTGCGGGATGCGGCGGGGCGTGAGCTGGACCGGCTCCCTGTCGCGGACGGGCGTCCGGGGGAGACGGCGCTGGTGCTTGGTTCCTTCCGGCGGCGGGCGGGGGGTGACTGGGACTTCGTCCCGGGCGGGAAGGGGTATCGGGGCGGGTTGGGGGAGTTGGTGGGGGAGTACGGGGTGGTGGTGGCCTGAGGGGTGTCTCCCACCCCGCCCCTTCCCGCTGTGACACTCTGCGGCTCCGCCGCGTGGCCTCCGGGGGTTGTGGGTGTGCTGAGCTGGACTCCTGGGGCTCCGCCCCGGACCCCGTATCGCGCCTTAAGGGCGCTCGTCCTCAAATTCCCCCAAGGCCTTAAGGGCCAGGGGGGACCCCCATGACGGGCTGAAGATGCCGATGCTGGCTGGGGTCGACGCCGTTAGGGGCGCGGGGAACTGCGCGACCGGCCGTCCACCGGCCGTGGCGGAATGACGAGGCGGAGCCACGACGTCCAGGGGGCTGGGCGCAGCCCAGGGTTGGTGGGTCAGTGGCGGCCTGCGATGCGGTCGGCCAGGGTCGCGATCCGGTCCGTCGCGGCACCGTGGCGCGACAGCTCCCGCCGGTCCGCGGCCCGGTAAGCCGCGTACATGCCCTGCACCCCGAGCCAGCGCAGCGGCTCCGGCTCCCAGCGTCGTACCTCGTGGTTCACCCACGGCAGAGCCGTCAGCGAGGTACCCCCCGCCTGCCCCGAGTCCTGCCGCACCAGATCCCGCAACGTACGTGCCGCCAGGTTCGCCGTGGCCACGCCCGAGCCTACGTAGCCGCCCGCCCAGCCGAGCCCCGTCGTGCGGTCGAGCGTGACCGAGGCGCACCAGTCGCGCGGCACGCCGAGCACCCCCGACCAGGCGTGGCTCACGCGCACCCCGGCCAGTTGGGGGAAGAAGCGCACCAGGATTTCCCGTAGCGCCTCCACCGTCGCGGCCTGGGTGCGGCCGTCGTTGTCCGTCCGCGAGCCGAAGCGGTACGGCACGCCCCGGCCGCCCAGCGCGATCCGGTCGTCCGCCGTGCGCTGCGCGTACATGTACGCGTGCGCCATGTCCCCCAGCGTCTCGCGCCCCGCCCAGCCGATCGCCTCCCACACCTCCGGCCCGAGCGGCTCCGTCGCGATCATGGAGGAGTTCATGGGCAGCCAGGCCCGCCGCTGCCCCTTGAGCGAGGCCGTGAACCCCTCGGTGCAGCGCAGGATGTAGGGCGCGCGGACCGTTCCGTACGGGGTGACGGCGTGCCCGGGCCGGATCTCGGTGACCGGCGTCGACTCGTACACCGTGACCCCCAGCGCCTCGACCGCCGCCGCGAGCCCCTTGAGCAGCTTCACCGGGTGGATGCGCGCCCCGTGCGGAGTCCAGGTGGACCCGACCGCCCCGCTGACCCGGATGCGTTCCGCCGTCTCGCGCGCCCCGAGCAGTATGCGGTCCTTCTCGCCGAAGGCGGTCTCGGCGGCGTGGAAAGCCTTCAGCCGCCCCAACTGGGCTGGTGTGTAGGCGACTTCCAGGACACCGCCCCGGTGGATGTCGGCGTCGATCGACTCCTCCCCGGCGATCCGCACCACCTCGTCCACCGTGTCGTTCATCGCCTGTTGCAGGCGTACCGCGCTCTCCTGGCCGTGCAGCTTCGCGTACCGGTCGCGGCCTGCGATGCCGTTGTACAGCCAGCCGCCGTTGCGGCCCGAGGCGCCGTAGCCGCAGAAGCGGGACTCCAGGACGGTGATGTTGAGGAAGGGCGCCGCCTTCTTCAGGTAGTACGCCGTCCACAGGCCGGTGTATCCGCCGCCGACGATCACCACGTCGGCGGTCGCGTCGCCGGGCAGCGGCTCGCGGGGCGTGGGTATGCCGTCGGTCGCGTACCAGAAGGAGATTCCGCCGTTGATCGTGCTCATGGGCATGTTCGTACACCGGGCCCATCGGGCTGTCCACCCTCGGACGACCCTCGGGCAATCCTGTGGAACCTACGGAATCCGCAGGTGGCAGGCCCGTTGCGGAATCCGTGGGACCAATGGCGGCGTGGGGCGGGACCTTTGGCGGCCGGGGTGGTGCGGTGGGGTGTTTAGTGTCGAAGGTTAGGATTTTTGCTCTGTTTTGTGCCGAAAGGTTGAATCTTCATGGGTGTTCGCAGTTTCCGTCGTGCCGCCGTCGCGGTGGTGGCGGCCACGGCCCTCGGCCTGTCGGCGGCGGCCTGCTCCTCGGACTCCGGCTCGGGCGCATCCTCGCAGGCGGAGCTGACCGCGAAGACCTCTCCGGACGCCGCCACGCTCGCGAAGCTGCCCGCGAAGGTCGAGGGTGCGGAAATCGTCGTCGGCGACCCGAACGCGCCCCACACCGTGACGGTGTACGAGGACCCGCGCTGCCCGTTCTGCATGCACTACGAGGGCGGCGGAGCGGCGGCGGTCGCCAAGCTCGCCGCCGAGAAGAAGGTCAAGATCCGCTACACGATCGCCTCGTTCCTCGACGCCAACTTCGGCGGGGACAGCTCGAAGCGAGCCGTGAACGCGATGCGGGCCTCGGTCGAGCAGGGCAAGTTCCCGGAGTTCCACGCGGCCGTGTTCGCGAGCCAGCCGGAGAAGGAGACGGACGACGCCTTCACCGCCGACAACCTCCTGAAGATCGCCGACAAGGTGCCCGGCCTGCGAAGCCCTGCCTTCGACAAGGCCGTACGGGAGAACACGTACAAGGACTTCGTGAAGGCGGCGGAGGGGGCGTTCGAGAGCTCGGGCGTCAACAGCAGCCCCGTGATCCTGATCGACGGGAAGAAGCCGGCGGGCGACGGCCGGGCGATCTTCAACGAGGAGGCGTTCAAGAAGGTGCTGGCGGACGCGGGCATCTCCTAGGCAGTGCGGTCCTTGGCACGCGCCCCCGAGAACCCCATCTCCCGGCCGACCGAACGCAGCGTGTCGGCCGGGTTCCAGGGGGCGCCGCCCCGCCCGCGCGTGAGCGGGTAGCAGGCGAGCCCGATGAGCACGGATGCGAAGTGCCCGAGGTCGGTGAAGGTGCGCCCGCTGAGGAGAGGCGCGCCGTAGATGACGAGAACCGCGCCGAGGTACAGGTACCGATAGGGCCGCGCGATCCGGTACGCGAGCACGGCGACGACACCGGCGAGGGCGTAACTCACGCCCACATCAAGGGTGTTGACGGCCGAGTGGGGTGCGTAGTCGTGCCGGATCGCCCACAGCAGGGCGCCCTCGCTGATGAAGGTGGCGGCCACGTGCGTACCGAAGGCGACGGTCAGCCAGCGCAGGGTGCCGAGCCGGCGTTCGGCCTGGGCGTGGAAGACGGAGTAGAGCACGGCGTACGGGAGCCAGCCCCCGCCGTCGATCCAGAAGGCGCTCGCGATCAGGACCCGGCGGGGGTTGGTCGACAGCTCGTGGATGTTGGTGGACCGCTGCCGCAGGAACTCCGACTCGAACTCGGGTGACATGTGGTGCATGGCGATGGTGGTGACGAAGAGCGCCGCCAGCCAGAGGTAGGTGCCGGGGGCGCTGCGGATGTAGCCCCGGATGGCGCGTACGCCGGTCGGAAATCGCCTCATGCCCCGATTCACGCACGGGGGCGGGGCGGGCGGGAGGACCGACATTCGGGTCGTGCGGGCCCTGGCTTGATGTGCGGTGGTCCGGGATCACTCCCGCAGAGGTGACGGTTTCGTACGCGAACAGGTCAACTGGCGGAAATATCCCTAGAGTTGAGGGTGTCGGGCTGTCTCGGGGGGTGGGCCATGGCCATTGATCTGGCGATCGCGCTGGGTCTCATTGCGACACGGGCGGCCGTCGCCCAGCTGATCCAGGGCCGGCCCATGGACAGCGCGGACTGGGCCGGGGTGGCGACCCAGGTGGTGGACGTCCTGGTCGCCACATCGACCCGGCAGGAGTCGGATCTGCAGCAACTCGGCGGGAAATTCAACGAGTTGGGGCAGAAGGTCGACCTCGTCGGCCGGCAGGTGCGCGACATCCCGGGGCGCGAGTTCGAGGAGTACATGGCCGCCGGGCGCAGATACGTACGGGATCTGCCCGATGTGTGGCGGAGCGAGAGGGACCGCCGCGAACTGATCCGGGACGCCCGCCGCGAGTTCGTACACGCCTTCGGGATCGCCGAGCACATGAAGTCCCCGGAGCGCCAGGCGGTGGCGGATGTGGCCATCGCCGGCTGCTGGCTGTGGGTGCCCTCGCTGCCCGACGTGAAGAAGACGATCGGGGCGGCCCGGCAGATCCTGGAGAAGGAGATGCTGTACGGGACGACGCTGCCGACCAAGTCGTACGCCGATGTGCTGTACCTCTGCAAGAGGTACGGCGAGCAGCCCGCCAAGGCGGGGAAGCCGATTCTGCCTTCGGCGCCGGGAAGGCCGCCCACAGCCGGGGCACGCCTCGCCGTCCGTGTGCAGTACGGCCATCCGGTCGTGTGTGCGGGGGTGGAGGTGCGGGTGGAAGAACTCCCGCCCGTCGCCGACGACCCCCCGAGGCCGGCGCGCCCGAATCCCGACCCCCCGCTGCTGGGGAGGTTCCCGCGCAACCCCCAGGCGTCGACGCTGTTCCCGCGGAACCCCCGGCCGGATGCGGGGTTCCCGGGCAACCGTCAGCGGTTCACGGGCTTCCCGCTGAACCCCCAGACACCCGCACGGAACCCGTACCCCGCTCTGGCACCCGTGCCGCCGCCACCGCGGAAGAGGGTCAGGGTCCACGTACGGAACGACCGGGCCGAGTGGGTCGCGGTCTCCGTGACCGCCGGCGCCGTCATCGTCCAGCTCCCCGGCGCGGCGAACACCCTGCCGGCCGAGAACCGGGTGAAGCCGCGGACGGCGAAGTCCTTCGCCCTGACGCGCCCGCAGGCGGCGCTCAACTCCCCGGTCCTGGCGGCGACCCGCTTCCTGGGCGTCCCGAGCCTCCCGGCGATCGGCTTCGTCCTGCCGTAGGTCTGCGAGATGGGGCCGTTGCATGGGGCCTGCCGAACTGGCCGTGCCATGGGATCGAGGTCCGCAGGGCGAAATGGCAGAGCGGGCGACAGGGAGGCGACCTACCCTGCGCCCATGACGACGACGCCCATGACAACACCCATGATCCGCAAGGCCACCCCTTCCGACATCCCGGTGATCCACCAGATGGTCCGGGAGCTGGCCGAGTACGAGAAGTGCCTGGACGAGGCACGCGCCACGGAGGAGCAGCTCCGCGAGGCCCTGTTCGGCGAGCACCCGGCCGCGTTCGCGCACATCGCGCAGGACGAGTCGGGCGAGCCGGTGGGCTTCTCGCTCTGGTTCCTGAACTTCTCGACGTGGCGCGGGGTGCACGGCATCTACCTGGAGGACCTGTACGTACGCCCCGAGGCCAGGGGCGGCGGCCACGGCAAGGCCCTCCTGACGGAACTGGCCCGCATCTGCGTGGCGCGGGGGTACGAGCGCCTGGAGTGGTCGGTCCTGAACTGGAACACCCCGTCGATCGCGTTCTACGAGTCGCTGGGGGCGCGGCCGCAGGACGAGTGGACGGTGTACCGGCTCACGGATGAGGCGTTGACCGCCCTCGGGGCGTAGCCGAGTACGACATCTGACGAAGGCCGGTCCCGCTTCGTGCCCCCGCATTCCTGATCGAGCGTCCGGGCTGCCCGCGAGGCCCTGGCCGGCCGATGGCGGGACATCTGTTTCAAGCACGTCGGTCGTCCAGCCGGGCCAGCCTGAGGTCCTTCAGTGCCAGAGACGCCGCCTCCATTGCGCTGTTGAAGGCCACCTCCGAGAGGATTCCCGGGGCCGCCACCTGGTCGCCTGCCAGGTACACGCTCTGGCCCCGGGCGATTGCGGGGCGGTCGCGCCATGTTGTGCCGGGTGGGTCGACCGCGCCCGTGCGGCCTGTCGCGACGGCCTCGCGGCGCCAGGCCGTGCGGTCGCGCCAGCTTGGGAACCCCGCGTCCAGCAGGCGTTCCGCGTGCTCGACTCCGGCGGCCTTCGATGCGTCCGGGGCGATGGGGAAGTGGCCCTGGTACAGGTGCTCGCCGGGCGGGGCGAGGCCCGGGTCGTTGCCGGTGAAGCGTTCCAGCCAGCCGGGGGTGTCCAGGTCGGAGACCACGAACGGGTCGCCCCGGCGGGCGGCCAGCGCCAGGTCGAGCAGGACGGAGCGGCCGCTGGGCCAGGTGAGGCTGGAGTCGCCGAGGAGGCGGCGGGCTGCGTCCAGGGAGGTCGCCACCACGACGGGGCCTTCGGTGGTGCCGGGGAGTTCGGCGACCCGGGCGTCCGTCTCGATGCGTACGCCCAGGTCCCAGGCGCGCGACGCCATCCGCTCGATGAGCGCGCCCCAGCCGCCGACCGGGTAGTGCGCCTCGGGCGGCAGGGCCGCCGCGCGGTGCAGGCGCTCCTGTACGAAGCGGGCGGACAGCGAACCGGGGTCGTGGTGGAAGAGGGCGACGGCTATGTAGTGCGCGGTCGCGCGGGCGCCCTGACTGCCTATGTGCTTAGTGGCCCAGGTCGTGAAGTCGACGTCCACCGGGGCCAGTTCGGGGCGTTTGCGGGCCAGGCGGAGCAGGGCGAGCGGCGGGGTTCGGTGCAGGGTTCCGCGCCGGAGGAAGCGGAACCGTATCGCCTCCGCAGGCCGTACGGACGCGACCGGGCCGAGCAGTCCGCGCTGCTTGAGCCAGGCCCAGTGCGGGCCGCCGCTGTAGAGGGCGTGCGGACCCTCGTTCGTCCGGTACGGGGCGGCGGCCGTACGGGCCCGGCCGCCCAGGCCGCCGTGCGCCTCGTACAGGGTGACCGACGCGCCGGACTCGGCGGCGGTGATCGCGGCGGTCAGTCCGGCGAAGCCGCCGCCAATGACGGTGATCCGGCCGGTGCGGTCCCGGTTCGTCCCCGCTGCCCTTGCCGACAATGCTGACATTGCTGTCTCCATTCGCGATGCGCACGGCGTACGGAGACTGGACGGGGCGGGGGGCCGGAATGTGACATGTCCGGGCTGCGAATTTACGGAGCTGGGGGTTCCCCCCTGCGCGAGCAGGGGTGATTGTCAGTGCCATGGTCCAGCATGGGGACATGGCAGCGGCACGGAGTGCGAAGAAGACGGCGGCTACGGCGGGTGCCCGCAGGGCGGAGGTGCGACTGCCACCACTGGCGCCGTTCGGCGCGGGTGAGCTGGAGCCGGAGGGTGACTATGACGGGCTGGAGTTCAGGGACCTCGATCTGGCGGGACAGCAGGCGCACAGCGCGCGCTTCCTCGACTGCGGGATCTACGGATGCGGCCTGGACGATACGCGGCTGACCGGGGCCCGCTTCATCGACTCGGTGCTTTCGGGAATCCGCGGTGTCGGTACGGATCTGGCGCGGGCGAGCCTGCGTGACGTGGAGGTGCGAGACGTCCGGATGGGCGGAGTGCAGCTGCACGGCTCGGTGCTCGAACGCGTGCTGATCAAGGGCGGAAAGATCGACTACCTGAACCTGCGCGAGGCCGAGCTGCGTGACGTCGTCTTCGACGGCTGCGTCCTGTCCGAGCCGGACTTCGGCGGGGCCACGCTGGTGCGCGTCGAGTTCCGCGGCTGCGAACTGCGCCGGGCCGACTTCACGGGCGCCCGGATGAAGGACGTCGACCTGCGCGGCGCGACCCTGCTCGACATCGCACGCGGGGTGGAACGACTCGCGGGCGCGGTCATCAGCCCGACCCAACTCCTCGACCTGGCACCGGCGTTCGCGGCGCAGGTGGGGGTGAGGGTGGAGGCGTGAGGGTCCGCTGAGGGCGGGGGTTCGGGCGAGGGGATTCGCCGCCGCCCGGCCCGGTTGGCCGCCGGGCCCGTCAGGCCATTCCCCCGGTCAGGCCATTCTGGGGAAGCGGGCCTGGAGGTCCCAGACGATCGGGTTGTCGCCGAGGCCCTCGTGCATGTCGGTCAGATCCGCGATCAGGTCGTGCAGGAAGTCCCTTGTCTCGCGGCGGAGTTCGGTGTGCGCGAAGGTGAGGGGCTCCTCGTCGGCGGGCATCCAGTCGGCCTCCACGTCCACCCAGCCGAATCGGCGCTCGAAGAGCATCCGGTCCGTCGACTCGGTGAAGTCGATCTCGGCGTACTGGGGCCGCGCGGCGCGCGAGCCGAGCGGGTCGCGGTCCAGGCGCTCCACGGTGTCGCACAGCGCCCACGCGAAGTCCAGCACCGGCACCCATCCCCAGGCTGTGGATACCTCGCGGTCCGCCTTGGTGTCGGCGAGGTAGACGTCTCCGCAGAACAGGTCGTGGCGCAGGGTGTGGACGTCTGCGCGGCTGTAGTCGATGTGGGTGGGGTCGGGGAAGCGGCGGGATAGGGAGTAGCCGATGTCGAGCACGGGTCGATGGTGTCATGTCTGGGGTGGGCACCCCTTCCGCAGCCCTCTCACGGGGCTCCGCCCCGAACCCCGGGCTGTCCGCGCTGGGCTGCGCCCTGACCCGGGGGCTCTGCGCTGGGGCGCGCCCTTGAACCCGGGGGGGGTGTCCGTGCTGGGCTGCGCCCTGCCCCCCGGAGGCTTCGCCGCCGTACCTTCTCGGGGGCTCCGGCCCCGGGCCTGCTCCTCAAACGCCGGAGGGGGTGACTGAGTGATCCTTCGGCTGCGAGCCGTGCGTGGCTGGTCGCGCAGTTCCCCGCGCCCCTAAAGATTCCTTCGACCGCGGGCCGTGGGTAGCTGCTTGCTCCCCCAAGTTCTCGGCTTCGCTCGAACAAGGGGGACCCCATCGCGGCGGAGCCGCACATGTCACAGCCCCGCGCCCTAGCTGCATTGGTGCTGGCCCGCACCGGGGCATTTCAGCCTGTCCGGCGTTTGAGGACGAGCGCCCTTCAGGCGCGAACGGGGTCTGGGGCGGAGCCCCAGGAAACCGGCTTCACCCTTTCCAACCCCCGGCGGGTCTAGGGAAGGGGCGGGGTGGGGGCATCCGGGGTCTGGGGCGGAGCCCCAGTGCAGCCTGCCGGGGGTTGCAGCCCCCAGAGCCACGCGGCGGAGCCGCACGCCCCGCCCGGGGAGCCACCCCGGGCCCCGGCGGGGCCACCCGCACTCCGCCCGGCCTACGGCAAGAGCCTCCGCTCCTTGGCCACAGAAACCGCCCCCGCCCGCGTGTCAACGCCCAGCTTCTCGTAGATCCGCCCCAGATGCGTCTTCACCGTCGCCTCGCTGATGAACAGCGCCCGGGCAATCTCCCGGTTGCCCAGACCGTTCGCCAACTGCGCCAGGATGTCGAGTTCGCGAGGGGTGAGGGTGGGGCGGGAGGCACCGCGGAGCTGGTTCATGACGCGGCTGGCCACCGGCGGGGACAGCGTGGTGCGCCCCTCGGCGGCCGCCCGGATCGCGGCGAAGAGCTCCTCGGGGCGTTCGGCCTTGAGGAGGTAGCCGGTCGCTCCCGCCGCGATCGCCCGCGTGATGTCCGCGTCCGTGTCGTACGTGGTGAGAACCAGGACGTGCACTCCGGTCGCCGCGATGCGCCGGGTCGCCTCCACGCCGTCGATGCCTGGGCCCAGCTGGAGGTCCATCAGCACCACGTCCGGCTTCAGCTTGGCCGCCGCGGCCACCGCCTCCTCGCCGCTGCCGGCCTCCCCGGCCACCTCGATGTCCGGCTCGCTGCCGATCAGCGCGAGCAGGCCCGCGCGTACCACCGCGTGGTCGTCGCAGAGCAGAATCCGTACGGGGTCGGTCATGGCCGGGGCTCCAGGGGGATCGCGGCGGACAGGACGGTGCCCTCGCCGGGGGCCGACTCCACGGTCAGGCTCCCGCCGAGCTGCCGCACCCGCGCGTACATGGCGGGCAGGCCGTAGCCCCGTACGCCGGGGGGCTGCGAAGAAAGGGGGCCGGCGTCCGCCGAGGCAGCTGGGGCGGGCCCGGACCCGGGGGGCGGGTCCACCCCCGGGGTGGAGGCGAGGCTGGAGGCGGAGGCGGGGTCCACCCGTACGACAGGCCCCTGGGCGGCCCCGCCCCCCGAGTCCCCCCGCACATCAAGAGCCCCCGGGCCGAAACCCCGCCCGTCGTCCGCGATGTCGAGGACCACCTGGTCGCCCAGATAAGTGAGAGTCAGCGCCGCCGTCGTGGCCCCCGCGTGCTCGCGTACGTTCGCCAGGGCGCCCTGGGCGATGCGCAACAGGGCGGACTCGACGCGGTCGGGCAGCGGGGCGTTCGGCGCCCCGTCGATGTGGCAGCGCACCTCGACCGGCCCCGATCCCGACTCCACCGACTCCCGCGCCGCCAGCGTGCGCAGCGCCTCGTCCAGGCCGCCGCCCTCCGCCAGGTCCGCCGGGGCCAGGTCGTGGACGAAGCGGCGTGCCTCCGCGAGGTTGCGCTCCGCGATGGATTCCGCCGTACGGACATGACGGCGCGCCGCGTCCGGGTCCGCGGCCCACACCCGGTCCGCCGCCTGGAGCAGCATCTGCTGGCTGGACAGGCCCTGCGCGAGGGTGTCGTGGATCTCCATGGAGAGCCGCTGCCGCTCGGCGAGCGTGCCCTCGCGGCGTTCGGTGGCGGCGAGCTCGCGCCGGGTGCGCAGGAGGTCGTCGATCAACTCCCGCTGCTGGTCGGCCAGTTGGTGCTGCCGGTCGGCCTGGCGCTGCATCTGGACGAACACCGCCGTCGCGATCGCGGCGACGGCGGGCGGCGCGAGGACGAGGTTCGGGTCGAAGCCGTCGGAGGACAGCTCGACCTGGGCCGTGACGACGAACGCCGTAAGCACCCCGACGAGCACCAGCGCCGCGCGCGGTCGCAGCGTGCGCAGGCCCGTGTAGAACAGCGGCACCGCGCACCACGCGAAGCTCGGTGCGAGCACGACCAGGACCATCCAGGTGGCCACCACCCCGCCCAGCCACGCGAGCCGCCGCGGTGTCGGCCGCGAACCCAGCGCCGGGCCGAGCACGTACAGCACGGCCAGCGCGGCCGACAGCGCGATGATCCAGGGCGTGCGCGGCTCCCCGGGATGCCGGATCAGAAACCGCGCGAGCGAGGCCCCGAGCAGCAGAAAGAACGCGGCATGCATGACAACGGGCAGCCAGCGCTCGGTGCCGGCCGGGTCGACGCTGCCCCGCGCCCCGGGGGCGCCGCCACCCGCCCGCACATCAGCGCTTGCCGTGGCGTTGTCGCTGTTGTCGGTCCGGGTGTCAGTGTGCCGCGTCCCGTGGTCGGTGTCGGGTGGGTTTATGTCTTCCCGCGCCTCGGGGGCACTGCCACTCGCCCGCACATCAGCGCCTGCCGCTCCGTCGTCGGTGCCGGCCGGGGCGACAGGGTCCCGCGCCCCGTCGATGCCGCTGCGGGTCCGGGCGCCAACACGGCCCGCCCCGGCCTCCGTACCGGCCGGCACGGCAACCCCCTCCGCCCCGCCCCCGGTGCCGAGCGGCTCCCCGCCATCCTCCGCCCCGCCCCCGGTGTCAGCCGGATCGTCGCTCATCCACCCTCCTCACCTGCGCATACGTACTCATCCGCACTCATCGTGACCCGATCCGGTCACCCTCGCATCAGCCGATCGGCTGACGGGAAGGTCAGCCGGTCCGGGTTCCGCGGGCAGCCGGAACGCCGACCGCACGCGGCCCCTGCCGCCCCCAGGATCGAAGCATGAACCTCAACAGCACGCAGAACACCAGGACCAAGCGGCTCGCCCTCGGCGCCACCGCCCTTGCCATCGCCGCCGCCGGAACCTTCGGTGCCGTCTCCGCCAGTGCCGCGGGCCCGGCCGCGCAGAGCACCACCAGCAGCGCCGCCAGCGGCAACCTCACCACCTCCACCCACCTCACCGTCGCCGCCGCCACCAAGGCCGCCCAGGCCGCGCTCGACGCCGCGGGCAAGGAGAACCAGAAGGTGTCCGTCGCCGTCGTCGACCGCAACGGCAACACCCTCGTCACCCTGCGCGGCGACGGTGCCGGGCCGCAGTCGCCCGAGTCGGCCGTGCGCAAGGCGTACACCGCCGTCTCCTGGAACGCGCCCACCTCCGAGCTGGCCAAGCGCCTCGCCCAGGCCCCGAACCTCAAGGACATCCCCGGCACCCTGTTCCTCGCGGGCGGTGCCCCCGTCCAGGCGAAGGGCGCGCCGGTCGCGGGTATCGGCGTGGCCGGTGCCCCGAGCGGCGACCTCGACGAGAAGTTCGCCCGGGCGGGCGTCGCCACCCTCGACAAGTGAGCAGCGGCCACCGCCCGTAGGATCACAGGCGTGGAAAAACGACCGGAGAGGCGGGCAGCGTCGACAGGGCGCGGGGCCAACCGCGCGAGCAACGCCCGCCGCACCCGCCTCGCCACCGTCGCACTGCTCACCGCCCTCGCCGTCACCTCCTGCACCGGCGGAGTGACCGGCACTCCGGGCTCCTCCGGCACGCGCGACGCGCTCTTCCCCAAGCTCGGCAGCGACGGCTACGACGTCCAGCACTACAGCCTGGACCTCGACTACGACCCGGCGAGCGGGCACCTCAAGGGCGGGGCCACGATCGTCGCGCGGGCCACCAAGAACCTCAGCGCCTTCTCCCTCGACTTCGCCGGGATGGACGTCGAAGGGGCCACCGTCGACGACGAGCCCGCCGCCGTCAACCGGGCCGGCGACGAGCTGACGCTGCGCCCCCGTACGGACCTCACCCGGGGCGAGACGTTCACCGCGTACGTGCGCTACTCGGGCAGCCCGAAGACCATCACGGACCTCGACGGCTCCGAGGAGGGCTGGCTGAAGTCGCCGAACGGGGGCGTGCTCGCGCTCGGCGAACCGACCGGCTCGATGGCCTGGTTCCCGTCCAACAACCACCCGAGCGACAAGGCCACGTACGACATCAAGGTGACCGTGCCGGACGGTCAACAGGCCGTGTCCAACGGCGAGTTGGTGTCCAAGGTCAGCAAGGGCGGGCGTACGGCGTTCAGTTGGCGGGTCAAGGAGCCCATGGCCACCTATCTCGCGACCGTCGCCATCGGGCCGTACGAGATCGACGACAAGGGGCTGACCAAGTCCGGCATCCCGATCTACAACGCCGTCGACCCGGGTGTGAAGAAGCAGACCGCCGGCGTCGTCGCTCAACTCCCGGACATCATCGCCTGGGAGGAACACAACTTCGGGCCCTACCCGTTCGCGTCCACCGGCGTGATCGTGGCGCCGGAGAAGGCCTCGGGCTACGCCCTGGAGACGCAGAACCGGCCGGTGATACCGCTGGACCACTTCGATCTGAGCACCCTCGTGCACGAGCTCGCCCACCAGTGGTTCGGCGATTCCGTCACCCCGGCCGCGTGGCGCGACATGTGGCTGAACGAGGGCTTCGCGCAGTACTCGGAGTGGCTGTGGGCCGAGGACCACGGCGGGCCGAGCGCGCAGCAGCAGTTCGAGGAGGAGTACGCCAAGGGCGACGGCGACGAGATCTGGGCCTTCCCGCCGGCCGAGCCGCCGACCGCCGCCGATGTGTCCGGGCGGCCGGTGTACGTGCGCGGCGCCATGGTCGTCCACAAGATCCGGGAGGCCGTCGGCGACGAGAAGTTCTACACGCTCGTACAGGACTGGGTGCGCACCCACCGGCACGCCAACGCCTCGACCGAGGATTTCACCCGCTTCGTGGACGACGCGGCGGGGCACAAGCTCTCGGCGGTGTGGGACACCTGGCTCTACGGGGACGGGAAGCCCGACTCCCCGTAGAACCAGGTGGGTTGATCCGCTACTTCACATCGGTCACTTCACGTTGACGGCGGTCCAGGCGGCCGCCACCGTCTTGTACTCGGTGCTGGTCGTGCCGTACAGGTCGCCCGCCGCCTTGAGGGTCGCGGCGCGCGCGGCCTTGTAGTTGGTGGTCGACGTCATGTACGTGGAGAGCGCCTTGTACCAGATCTTGTACGCCTTGACCCGGCCGATCCCGGTGACCTTGGAGCCGTCGGCGGTCGGCGAGTTGTAGTTCACGCCGTTGATCGTCTTCGCGCCGCTGCCCTCGGACAGCAGGTAGAAGAAGTGGTTGCCGACGCCGGACGAGTAGTGCACGTCCTTGTTGCCGACCCCGCTCGACCAGTAGTCGGCCGACGCGCCGTCCTTGCTGGGCTTGTCCATGTAGCGCAGCGGCGTGCCGTTGCCGTTGATGTCGATCTTCTCGCCGATGAGGTAGTCGCCCTTGTCGGAGGCGTTGTTGGCGTAGAACTCGACCGACGTCCCGAACATGTCGCTGGTCGCCTCGTTGAGGCCGCCGGACTCCCCGCTGTAGTTCAGCTTGGCGGTGGCGGCGGTCAGGCCGTGGCTCATCTCGTGCCCGGCCACGTCCAGCGCGGTGAGCGGCTTCTTGTTGCCCTCGCCGTCGCCGTACGTCATGCAGAAGCAGCTGTCGTCCCAGAACGCGTTGACGTACGCGTTGCCGTAGTGGACCCGCGAGTAGGCGGCCTTGCCGTTGCCCGCGATGCCGTTGCGGTTGAGCTCGGTCTTGTAGAAGTCCCAGGTCTCGGCCGCACCGTAGTGGGCGTCGACGGCGGCGGTCTCGCGGTTGGACGGCGTGCCGTCGCCCCACGTGTCGGTGGACTTCGTGAAGAGCGTGCCGGTGCCGGAGCTGCCGCCCTTCAGGTCGTACGTCTTGTGACCGCCGCGCGCGGCGTCGGTCAGGCTGTAGGTCGAGCCGCTCTTGGTGGTGCCGAGCGTGACCTTGCCGGAGTACTCGCTGGTGCCCGTGCCGGTCTCGATCTCCTCGTGGGAGTAGAGCTGGGCGCCGGTGGTGGCGTCCGTGACGATGTCGCGGCGGCTCGGCGTGCCGTCCGGCTGGGTGCCGGTGACGGTGCGCTCGTAGGCGAGGACGGGCTTGCCGTCCGCGGCCCAGACGACCTTGCGCGAGCCGGTGGGGGCGGCCTTGAGCGCGGTGGTGGTGGCGACGGCTATCTTCGCGTCGGTCGCCTTGTCGACGCCCTTGAGGGTGCCGTTCTTCGCGGTGTGCACGACGAGGTCGCCGCCGAGGACGGGCAGGCCGTCCAGGGTGCGCTCGTAGCGGGTGTGGACCGTACCGTCGGCGTCCTTGATCACATCGCGGACGACGAGCTTTTCCTTGGCGCCGAGCCCGAGTTGCTGGGCAGTGGCGGGGGCGGCTTCCTGGGCCGTGCGCAGGGCGTCGGCACGCTGAGCGGTGCTGAGGTCCATGGCGGTGGCACCGGCGGCGCGGTCGGTGGCGCCGGCGGTCGAGCCGGCTTGTACGCCGACGACGACCATGGCGGCGGATGCAGCAAGAGCGGCGGCACGCAGAGTGGTTCGCACTCGGTGGTCTCCTTCACTCGTTCCGTGGGGGCGAGTTGGAGACTGCCAGCTAATGACTACTTCTTGACAGAGACCCGACAAATATTTGGCTTGATCGTGTCCGAATCTGGGTCGTTGGTGTCCGCTGACCGACTAATTCAAGCCGTGCTAGGGGGAGTTGAGGCCACGGATGCGTATGAGGTGGCTCCGGGGGTGAACGAGAAGGTGCCCCCGGCGTGAACGCCGGGGGCACCTCACACGCGTCAGCGGGCGCGTCAGACGTTCACGCCGAAGTCCTGCGCGATGCCGACCAGGCCCGAGGCGTAGCCCTGGCCCACGGCGCGGAACTTCCACTCGGCGCCGTTGCGGTACAGCTCGCCGAAGACCATCGCGGTCTCGGTCGCGGCGTCCTCGCTCAGGTCGTAGCGGGCGATCTCGGCGCCGCCGGCCTGGTTGACGATGCGGATGTAGGCGTTCCGCACCTGGCCGAAGTTCTGGGAGCGGGCCTCGGCGTCGTAGATGGAGACCGGGAAGACGATCTTGTCGACGTCGGCCGGCAGGCCCGCCAGGTTGACGTTGATCGCCTCGTCGTCGCCCTCGCCCTGGCCGGTGGTGTTGTCACCGGTGTGGACGATGGTCTGGTCCGGCGTCGACTTGTTGTTGAAGAAGACGAAGTGGCCGTCCGAGTACACCTTGCCCGTCGCGTTCACCGCGATGGCCGAGGCGTCGAGGTCGAAGTCGGTGCCGGTGGTGGTACGGACGTCCCAGCCGAGGCCGACCGTGACGGCGGTCAGGCCCGGGGCCTCCTTGGTGAGCGAGATGTTGCCGCCCTTGGACAGGCTTACAGCCATGGGATGTCCCCTTCTTCGTGATGTGCGGGCTTCGAGCCGTCCCGAAGCTACCGTCATCCCCCATAACGTCGGCAGGGGACCGTGAGGTTCCATCCCGCTTTGCTTTCTTTGCCAAGAGGCCGACGAGAGGGGCGGACGCTGCCGCCCGTAAGAGAAGCGTGAGGAAAAGCGGGTGACGCGGTGCCATGCACCCGTCACCATGGATGTCATGTCCGGGCCCTATCTCATCCGCGGCTCCGTCTCCCTCCCGGAGGCCGAGCTGATCTGGCGTTTCTCCAGGTCGTCAGGGCCCGGCGGCCAGCACGTCAACACCAGCGACTCCCAGGTGGAGCTCCGCTTCGACCTGGCGAGGACCGAGGCGCTGCCGGAGGTCTGGAAGTCCCGCGCGCTGGACCGGCTCGCGAGCCGTCTGGTGGGCGGCGTCATCTCCGTACGCGCCTCCGAGCACCGCTCGCAGTGGCGTAACCGCGAAACCGCGGCGGTCCGCCTGGCCTCCCTCCTCGCCGAGGCCACCGCCCCGCCGCCCAAGCCGCGCCGCGCGACGAAGATCCCGCGCGGCATCAACGAGCGCCGCCTCCGCGAGAAGAAGCAGCGGGCCCAGACGAAGAAGGGGCGGTCGGGGCGGGACTGGTGACCCCGTCCCGCCCCGGCCGCCCCTGCGTCACCCAAACCGGGTCAGAACAGCTCGTTGTAGGTGTTCCAGCCGCCGCCGAGCGAGGCACGCGGCTTGAACTTGCCGCCGTAGGCGCCTTGCCCGTCGTACCGGTAGCCCTGCCCGGACGCGTCGACCGCGATCAGGTCGGTGGTGCCGTCGCCGCTCGCGTCTGCGACGGTGGCCAGCATGGTGTAGCCGTTCCAGCCGCCGCCGAGATCTTGGCGCGGGCCGAACGGGGCGCTGCCGTTGCCCGTGCCCGGGAAGAGGTAGAGGTGACCGTCGTCGGCGCGGGCCAGCACATCGGCGCGGCCGTCCCCGTTGACGTCGCCGGAGCCGAGGATCTTGTTGTACGCCTTCCAGTCGTCACCGACCCGGATGCGATCGCCGAACTTCCTGGCCGAGCCGTCGCCCGGGTAGAGCCACAGGTCGCCGGTCCTGTCGCGGGCGAGCAGGTCGGCGTGGCCGTCACCGTTCAGGTCGCCGGGACCGGTGATGGAGGTGTAGGTGTCCCAGCCGGCACCGAGGTCCCCGCCGCTCTGGTAGCCGGAGGTGACGAGGTGGCCGCCGGTCAGGCGCAGCGAGGTGTCGAAGCCGGTTCCGTCGAGTGAGAAGGCGCTGCCGATGTAGTCCTTGTCCGGGGCGCCGGCGGACGGGGCCGAGAACTGCCCGTTGTTCAGGGCGCGGCGGCTGGAGACCCGGCCGTTGGCGTCGCGCCCGGAGAGGCCCGACTTGCCGAAGGCGGCTCGCCCGCCGACACCTGCGATCACCTGGGCATCGTTCCAGCCGGACCGGTACTTCACCGGGTCCGCGAACCGGCCCCCGCCGATGGAGCGGTACAGGTAGAGGTCGCCGTCCAGGTTGCGGGCGAGGAGGTCGGAGAGGCCGTCGCCGTCCCGGTCGTCGGCGCTCAGGAGCTGGTTGTACGCGTGCCAGCCGGCGCCCAGTTCGACGCCCGGCTTGAACGGCTGCTCGGCCTTGCCGGTTCCGGCGAAGAAGAGGAGGTCGTCGGTCCTGTTGCGGGCGTAGACGTCGCCGATGCCGTCGCCGTCGGCGTCGCTCACCCCGACGATCTGGTCGAAGTCGCTCCAGTTGCCGGGCACCTTGATCCGCGCACCGAACGGCGCCTTCAGGTCGCCGGTGCCCGGGAACAGGTAGAGGTCGCCGTCGTACGTGCGGGCGAGCAGGTCGTTCTTGCCGTCGCCAGTCAGGTCACCCGCCGCGGCGATCTTGTTGTAGACGTTCCAGCCGGTGCTGGTCCAAGTCGCGGCGTACGGGTCCTGGTTGACGTTGGCGAAGAGCTTGAGCGTGCCGTCGGACGACACGGTGATGAGCTCCGACATGCCGTTGCCGTCCAGGTCGCCGGGGGTGACCAGGTCCCGGGCGCCGACGAGGTCCGCGTCCACGAGGAAGGGCCCGAGCCGGCCCGATTCCTTGGCCGAGTCGCTGAGGAGGTAGCTGCTCGGGTAGCCGACCGAGCCGTTGCGGACGATTTCCCCGAGCCCGTCCCGGTCCCAGTCGAACCGCGGCTTGGCCTTGGTGGTGGCGGCAGCCTTCGGCGCCCCCGGCCCCTTCGTGTCGGCCAGCGCCGGAGTGCTGAGCAGCGTCCCCGCCGCGACGGCGATCGCCGTGCAGGCCGCGATGCGGCGAGCGCGGCCGGACGTAAGGGTGTTGCGCATGGTCCCCCCCCAGGACATGGGCGTACGTGGATGACGTACGCGGAATGTGTCCGGGCAGCGAAGTCTGTGTGCCCGGTATGTAAAGGGAGCTTATGTAGGGGGAGATGAGGGGGAAAAGGGGCTTGTGTGACAGCCGTGTCACAAGGGGGAACGGACGCATGACGTCCGGTTCGCCCCGAAGTGGAGGGAGTCGCTCCAACTGCCCGTACCGACCCGAAGTGGAGGGGTCACCCCAACTGCCGGTACCGCCCCCGGAAGTACGTCAGCGGTCCGCCCTCCGCGCTCGGCAGGTTCGCCGTCAGGACGCGGCCGATGGCCAGGGTGTGGTCGCCCGCCACCACGCGCTGTTCGGTGCGGCACTCCAGGGTTGCCAGCGCGCCGCCGACCAGGGGGGCGCCGCTCGCCTCGCCCCTGGTGTACGGGATGTCCTCGAACAGGAGGCGGTCGCTGATCCGGCCCTTCATCGCGAACCGGCCCGCGACGTGCCGCTGGCTCTCGGAGAGCAGGGACACCGCCCACAGGGGCTGCTCCGCGAGGAGGTCGTCCATCCGCGAGCCGTTGCGCAGCGAGACCAGGACGAGGGGCGGGTCGAGGGAGACCGACATGAAGGCCGTCGCGGTCATGCCGACGTCCTCGCCGCGCGGGCCGTCGTCGCTGTCGTGCGCGGTCACCAGGACCACGCCCGCGGCCAGCCGGGACATCGCGGCGCGGAACTCGTCATTGCTCACCCCCACAGGATGAGGGGTCGTTGGGGCAAGTGTGGAAAGGGCGGCGGTAAGGGGTGTCTGCAACACAACCGGAACGCTAGTCTCCTGCCACCGCGGACCACATCGGGCGCGGGGACCAGCCGGGACCTAGGTCTCGCGGCCGAGCCGCACCCTCGTGTCAACGGGTTCGGCGAAGTTCCCAGTCCGTTCTCAGTTTGCGTTCAGGAAAGGTAGGGGGCAAAGACGGAAAGAACGGCCAACCCCCCATCATCTGCTGTGACTTGAGTCACAGAAGGCACTATTTGTTGACCCTGTGTACCGGCTAGGCAGCTCGCTGTGATTCAGTGGCGGACAGTGCAAAAGGAATGTCGATCTGAAGCCAGGAGTTGCTGTCGAGGTCTCGGGGAGAGCGAGCAATGGAGACCGAGTCGGAGCCCTACGTCCGTCTTGCGACCCTGCGGCAGCTGCACCAGGTGGTCGGGGAGCTCAATACGGCCCGCAGCCTCGCGGACACGCTGCAGACCGTTGCGGACGGCGTCATCGCGGGACTCGGCTACGAGCTGGCCTGCGTCAATCTCGTACGCCCCGACGGTGACCTGGTCGTCGCCGCCTTCGCCGGCAACGCCGCCGCGGAAGCCCTGATCACCGGCCGGGTCGGATCCCGCGGCTCCTGGGAGCGCCGCCTTTCGATGGGCGAGGACTGGGACGGCCTGCGCTTCATCCCGCACACCGAGGGCTGGGTGCTCCTGGAGGACGACGTACCCCAGTGGTACACGGAGGGCCCCGACCCGCGGTTCGAGGACGAGTGGCATCCGCAGGACCGGCTCTACGCCCCGATGTACTCCGCCGGCGGCACGCAGGAACTCCTGGGCGTCATCTCCGTCGACAAACCCCGCAACGGCCGCAAGCCCGGCGCCTGGGGGCGGGAAGCGCTCCAGATGTATGCATCGCAGTCCGCGATTGCGATCAGCAACGCCCGGCTCCGCGCAAACATGCAGCGGGCGCTGGTCCGCCTGGAGCGCGAGCAGCAGGCGCTGCGCGCCAGCGAGGAAAGCTTCCGCCAGGCCTTCGAGTACGCGCCCTCCGGCATGGCCATCGCAGAGATGGGCGGCGACCAGCACGGGCGGCTGCTCCGTACGAACGACGCGCTGTGCCGGCTGCTCGGGCGGCCCGCCTCCGTCATGCGGCGCTACTCCTTCGCCGACCTCGTGCACCCCGAGGACATAGGGACACTCCTGCGCACCTCCGCCGAGGGCGGCCGGGCCGAGCTGCGGCTCGGGCGGCGCGACGGCACGTATGTGTGGGTGTCGCTGCGCAACTCCGTGGTGGCCGACACCGCCGACGGGCCGCGCTTCCTGCTGACCCACGTCGAGGACATCGAGGACCGCAAGCGGCACGAGCTGCAGCTCGCCCACCGCGCCTCCCACGACGCCCTCACCGGCCTGCCCAACAGCGCCGAGCTGCGCGCGAGGCTGTCGGCGCGGCTCTGCCCCCGGCCGCACTCGGTCGGCCCGGCGAGTGCGGCCGAGACCCTGGACGCGGCCTACGGCCAGCTCCCGGCCGCGGGCGAGCCGGAGGCGCACGGGCACGCGTTCCGCGCCGACGGCTTCGACTTCGACGCGCTGCCGGGCGGCGGACCGTACGACCACCACGTCCACACCGTGGCCCCCGACAGTGAGGTCGACGACGGCACGAAGGGGCTCGCGGTGCTCTTCTGCGACCTCGACGGCTTCAAGTCGATCAACGACAGGTTCGGCCACCACACCGGCGACGCGGTCCTCATCGAGGTCGCCCGCCGGCTCACCACGGGGGTGCGCGACGGCGACACCGTGGCCCGGCTCGGGGGTGACGAATTCGTCGTCCTCGCGGACGGGCTCGGCGCCGAGGACGCCGCCGACCTGGCCGTACGTCTCCGCAACGCGATCATCCCGCCCATCCGGGTGGACGGCCGGGCGGTCCGCGTCGGGGCCAGTTTCGGCATCGGCTGGGCCAGCTGCGGAATGTCCGTCGAAGAGGTGCTGCGCTCCGCCGACCAGCGGATGTACATCGAGAAGCGCTCCCGGTCCAAGGTCCACCGCCGGGCGGGATGACCAAATCCGGACAACGATCACGTGTGGTCGGCGCCAGACCGGGCAGTGGTCCGTTCGGGGTAGGCTCGGCCGGTCGGCGACGGCTGGCGGACAGTGAGGAGTGACCCCGGATGACGACGCCCGGCAACAACGGCGCGAACACCCCCGAGGACGACGATCCGTTCGGCTACCTCTACGAGGACGGGCAGGCCGCGGGCGCCAACCCGCCCCGCGCGGGTGGCGGCTACGGCTACCCGGGTCCGACGGTGGGGCAGCAGCAGCCCGGAGTCCCCAGGACGTCGTACAACCAGGTGCGCACGGTCGGTCAGCGCCAGTACGGACAGATCCCGCAGCAGCAGTACCAGGGGCCTCCGCAGCAGCAGGGCCCCTCGCCGCAGCAGCAGTACGGGCAGCCGACCGCCCAGTACGCGGCGCCCGAGACCTACCCCGGCGGCGCCCCGCCCCGGCAGGGACCGCCCCCGCAGCAGACCGGTGGCGGCGGCCGCGGACCCAACACCAAGGGCCTTTTGATCGGCGCGGTCGCCGTGGTCGCGGCCGTCGTCATAGGCATCGCCGTGGCACTGGCCAGCAACAGCGGCGACAAGGACAAGAAGGACGACACCGCCAACCCTGGCAAGTCCTCTTCCGGCCAGCCTTCGCAGCAGCCGAGCGCCGACCCGTCGGCGTCGGCCTCCGCCCCGGCCGAGCTCCCCAAGGACGATGCCGCGACGCTGACCCTCGGCGGCTCGGCGCAGGTCGGCACCAATGTGCCGGGCGCCAAGGGAACGGGCGGCGCGTTCGTCGGCAACTTCAACAACGTGGGCGCCTCGGTCACCTGGAAGCCCAACGTCCCGAAGGCCGGCCAGTACAAGCTGAACCTGCAGTACGGCATCCCCGGCGTGGACGCGAACGCGACGATAACGATCAACGGCAAGGCCGAGTCCCGCGCGATGAACATGAAGAACTTCGCGGGCTCCCCGGCAGGGGACTGGGCCAAGGGCTGGCAGAAAACGTACGCCATAGTGCAGCTCAACAAGGGCGTCAACGAGATCAAGCTGTCCTGCGAGCAGGGCAACCAGTGCAACGCCAACCTCGACCAGTTCTGGCTGACCCCGGGCTAGCAGACCTCGGCAAGAAGTCCTGCTCGGCTCAGTGCGCGTGCTCGGTCACGCGCACCGAGCCGAGCATTTTCTCGTACGCCTCCACGTCGAACTCGCCCGCCGCGGGCGCCAGTACGGTCGCCGCGGACAGGGCCACCGCGCGGGTCAGACGGCCCGGCCAGTCCAGGCCCTCGACCAGGCCCGAAAGCAGACCGGCCACCGCCGAGTCGCCCGCGCCCGTCGGATTGCCGCGCACCGCGGCCGGCGGGGCCGCCTGCCACAGGCCGTCGGGGGAGGCGGCGAGCATGCCCTCCGCGCCGAGCGAGGCGACCACCGTGTGGGCCCCGCGGCGGCGCGCGTCCCGGGCCGCCCGCAGCGGCTCGCGCGAACCGGTGAGCCGGGCCAGCTCGTCGGCGTTGGGCTTGACCAGGTCGGGCCGGGCCGCGATGCCGCGCCGCAGCGCCTCGCCGCTGGTGTCCAGGAGCACCGGCACCTTCGCGGTGCGGGCCTGGCGCACCAGCTGCGCATACGCCCCGACCGGCAGCCCGGGCGGCAGGCTCCCGCACAGCGCCACCGCTTCGGCACCGTCCAGCAGCCGTCCGTACGTGGCCACGAACGCGTCCCACTCGGCGGGCGAGACGAGCGGGCCCGGCTCGTTGAGCTGGGTGGTGTCGCCCGACACCGCGTCCACCACGGCGATCGTGCGGCGGGTGGCGCCCGCGATGGGGACGAGCTCGTCGACGGGCGCGAGCTCGGCGAGCAGCGCACGCAGCACCTCGCCGCTCGGGCCGCCCGCGAATCCCGTCACCACCGCCTCGTGCCCGAGCGCGGCGAGCACCCGGGCGACGTTGAGGCCCTTGCCGCCGGGGCGCTCCGCGACCTCCTCCACGCGATGGCTCGCGTGCGGTACGAGGGCGGGGACGCGGTAGGTGATGTCGAGTGCGGTGTTCAGCGTGACGGTCAGAATCACGGGGGTGATCATGTCAAACGGACGGCGGCAGGCCCAGACCCCGGACCGGCCGCCGTACCGGATATCACCGCCGGCGGCACTCAGCCGAGCTGCGGCTCGACCACCCAATCGCCCTTGCGCAGAACGCCCTTGACGGCGAAGTCGGCGTCCAGGACCACCAGGTCGGCGTCCTTGCCGGGCTCAAGCGAGCCCACCTTGTCGTCGAGGCCGAGCAGCCGCGCCGGGTTGGCCGAAAGTGCCCGTACGGTGTCCTCGACCGAGATGCCGTCGACCGTCACCGAGCGCTTGAACGCGCGGTCCAGGGTGAGCGTGGAGCCCGCGATCGAACCGCCCTCGACGAGCCGCGCCACGCCCTCCTTGACCTCGACCTCCAGCGGGCCCAGGTGGTAGAGGCCGTCGCCGAACCCGGCCGCGTCCATGGCGTCGGTGATGAAGGCGACCCGGCCCGCGCCCTTGTGGCGGAAGGCGAGTTCGAGGGCCGCGGGGTGCAGGTGCGTACCGTCGTTGATGAGCTCGACGGTGATCCGCTCGTCCTCCAGAAGGGCCGCGATCGGGCCCGGCTCGCGGTGGCCGAGCGGGGGCATCGCGTTGAAGAGGTGGGTCGCGACGGTGGCGCCCGCGTCGATCGCCTCGACGGTCTGCTCGTACGAGGCGTCGGTGTGGCCGATCGCCGCGATCACACCGTGCTCGGCGAGCAGCCGTACGGAGTCGAGGCCGCCGGGCAGCTCGGTGGCCAGGGTGAACATCTTCGCGGTGCCGCGCGCGGCGTCCATCAGCTTGCGGACCTCGGCCGGGTCCGGGTGGCGAAGCAGGCCCTCGCTGTGCGCGCCCTTGCGGCACGGTGAGATGAACGGGCCCTCGAAGTGGATGCCGGCCAGGTCGCCCTGCTCGACCAGCTCGGAGAGGAGTCCCGCGCGCTGGGCGAGGACGTCCATCTCGCCGGTCACCGTGGAGGCGACCACGGTGGTGCTGCCGTGCAGCCGGTGGGTGTGGACGCCCTTGAGGACGTCCTCGACCGTGCCGTTGGTGAAGGAGGCGCCGCCGCCGCCGTGGTTGTGCATGTCGACGAAGCCGGGCACGACCCAGTGGCCCGCGAGGTCGAGCGAGGGCGCGTCGGCGGGGGCGGCCCCGGCGATCGTGGTGCCGTCGACGATCACGCGTCCGTTCTCGACGACCCCGGTCGGGAGGACGACGCGGGCGCCGGAGAGAACAAGCGATGCGGCCATCAGGCGGTTACCTCACTGAAGTCGGGGTCGGAGTGGGGGTGGGAGTCGGCGGTCCCAGCGACGAGGTCCCAGGCGAGCAGGCCCGCGCCCAGGCAGCCGGCGGTGTCCCCGAGGGCCGCGGGGACGATCTCGGGCAGCTTCTGGAACGTCACGCGCTCCTCGACGGCGGCCCTCAGCGGTACGAACAAGGTTTCCCCGGCTTCGGCGAGTCCGCCACCGATGATCAGCACGCGGGGGTCGAGCAGGGTGAGCGCCGTGACCAGACCGTCCGCGAGCGCGTCGACCGCGTTCTGCCAGACGGCGAGCGCGCGGGGGTCGCCGGACTCGACGGCCTTGGCGCAGTCGGCGGCGTCCGCGTCAGGATCGCCGCTCGCCCCGGCCCAGGCCAGCGTCACCGCGGAGGCCGAGGCGAGGCGCTCCAGGCAGCCGCGCTGGCCGCAGGGGCAGGCGGTGCCTCCGGGCCGTACGACGATGTGGCCGATCTCCCCGGCGAAGCCGTGCGCGCCCGGCTCGACCCGGCCGTCGATGCCGATGGCACCCGCGATGCCGGTGCCGAGCGGGATGAACAGGAAGCGGTCGGCGCCCTTGCCCGCGCCGATCCGGCCCTCGGCGAGGCCGCCGGTGCGCACGTCGTGGCCGAGCGCGACCGGCACCCCGCGCAGGCGCTCGCTGAGCAGCCGCCGCATGGGTACGTCGCGCCAGCCCAGGTTGGCGGCGTACGCGGCGATCCCGTTCTCGGCGTCCACGATGCCGGGCACGGCGACGCCGGCCGCGACCGCGCTCTCGCCGAAGTGCTCCTCGCCGTACGCCCGCAGATCCGCGGCGAACGCGAGGATCGACTCGACCACGGCGTCGGGCCCGCGCTCTCTGCCGGTGGGCCTGCGCGCCTCGTGGAGGAGCGTGCCGTGCGCCCCTACGAGGGCAGCCTTCATCCCGGTGCCGCCCACATCCAGGGCGATGACGTGTCTCACGGGGGACAGTCTCGCGCCAACACCCATGAAAGGTCTAGTCCACTCGCCGAATGAAGTAGAAAGCGCTTTCTGCTCGCAAAGTCTCCCAATGTACTCTTGCATCGGGCGTTGCGGAAGCGATATGCGACTGGTGTAGACCTCATACCCCCGTATGAGGGAAAATCGCAGCTCAAATACAGGACGTCACGGGGGACCGACTGGATCCGCCAGGATCACAACGAGGGTGGGATAGCGCGTGCGCAGGCGCTTCTTGGGCTTGACCGCGGCGGTGGCCGCATTCGGCATGACGGCAGTGCTCTCGGGATGCGGCGGGCAGAGCGGTTCCGGCGACGTCACTCTCAAGCTGGTGGCGGCCGACTACGACATATCCGGCGGCGGCAGTACGAAGACGTACTGGCACAACGTTGTCGACGCGTTCGAGAAGAAGAACCCCGGCATCAAGGTCGACGTCCAGATCTTCTCCTGGGACGTCGTCGACGCCAAGGTCGCCGAGATGGTCAAGGCGGGCAACGCCCCCGACATCGCACAGATCGGCGCGTACTCCGACTACGCGGCGAGCGGCAAGCTCTACAGCGTCGACCAGCTGCTCTCCATCCCCACCGAGGCCAACTTCCTGGCGCCGCTGGCGGACGCGGGCAACGTCAAGCGCGTCCAGTACGGCATGCCGTTCGTGGCCTCCACGCGACTGCTCTTCTACAACCAGACGCTGTTCGACCAGGCCCACATCAGGCCGCCGAACACCTGGGCCGAGCTCGCCACCGACGCCAAGGTGCTCAAGTCCAAGGGTGTGAAGACCCCCTTCGCGCTGCCGCTCGGCAGCGAGGAGTCGCAGGCCGAGACCATGATGTGGATGCTCAGCGGCAACGGCGGCTACACCAACACCGTCGACGGCTACGACATCGACTCGCCCGAGAACGTCCAGACCTTCGACTGGCTGAAGACCAACCTGGTCGAGCCCGAGCTGACCGGCCCGGTCGCGCCCGCCAAGCTCAACCGGCAGGACGCGTTCGACGCGTTCGCGAAGGGTGAGGTCGGCATGCTCAACGGCCATCCCTCGCTGATGGAGCAGGCGAAGAAGAAGGGCATCAAGTTCGGCATGGTGCCGCTGCCCGGGCCGAGCGGCAAGGCCAAGGCGTCGATGGGCGTCGCCGACTGGATCATGGGCTTCAAGCAGGGCGGGCACCGGGCGCAGATCGGCAAGTTCCTGGACTTCACGTTCTCGGACCAGAACGTCCTGCAGTTCGCCGACCAGTACGACCTGCTGCCGTCCACGGTGTCGGCGTCCTCGGCGATGGCGGTGGACCCCAAGCACAAGGAGCTGAAGCCGTTCCTGGACGCCCTGCCGACGTCCGAGCTGCCCCCGGTCGGCAAGACGTCGTGGCCGAAGGTGAGCGAGACGGTGAAGAAGAAGATCGGTACGGCTGTGGCGCCGGGGGGTTCGCCGAAGGCGGTCCTCCAGGACATCGCGAAGGTGGCGATGGACGCGGAGAACGCGGAATAGTTCTGGGCTGCTTGGGGGCCCACCCGCCCACCCGTTGCGCGGGGTGGAATGGCCCGGGCTTCCTGGGGCTGCGCCCCAGACCCCCGGGGAGTTGGCCCACCCGCCCGCCCGTGCAGGGGGTTGGATGGTTCGGCTTCTAGGGGCTGCGCCCCCAGACCCCCTTTGCGGGGGCTCTGCCCCCTGCGCCCCCGGGGCGCTGGCCCGCCCTCCCCCCCCGTGCAGGGGATTGAGAGGTTGAGCCCTGGGGCTGTGCCCCAGACCCCCTGCGGGGACTTCGTCCCCTGCGCCCCTGCTTCGGGGGCTCTGCCCCCGGACCCCGTTCGCGCCTGAACGGCGCTCGTCCTCAAACTCCCCCAAGGCCTTAAGGGCCAGGGGGGACCCCCATGACAGGCTGGGGTGGGCTGGTGTCCGTGATCACCGGACGGGCCGGGGATGCACCTTGCCAAGGTCAACCCTGCTAGGGGCGCGGGGAACTGCGCGACCAGCCACCCACGGCCTGCAGCCGAAAGCACCACCCGTCACCGGCCGGAGCCGAACCCACCCACCCCCGGAGGGTCTAGGGAAGGGGCGGGGAGGGGCCAACCGGGGTCTGGGGCGGAGCCCCAGCGCACCCCGCCGAACCCGCACTCCGCCGAACCCGCACTCCGCCCGGCACCCGGCACCCGGCACTCCGCCCCCCCCCCCGCCAGGGCTACCGTGGACCGCATGGCAGAAGAGCTGGACGACCGGGCAAGGGCCGTGCTTCGGATGGAGGGCCGGGACTGGCCCACCCCCGGGGCCAAGGAACGGGCCATCCGGGAGGAGCTCGGGGTCTCACCCACGCGCTACTACCAGCTCCTCAACGCCCTCCTGGACGACACCCGCGCCCTCGCCCACGCCCCCGTAACCGTCAACCGCCTGCGCCGAGCCAGGGACGAACAGCGCGACCGCCGCTGACCGCACGCGCCGTTGCGCCATACGTGCACCCGCCCCCACCCGCCCGGACCCCGATAGGGTCGGCCGCATGGGAAGCCAACCGCAACCCCTGCCGACCCCTGCCACCCAGCTCGGCCGCGAGGGCCTCGCCGCGATCCTGGCGCGCCCGGAGCGGGCCGTCGTCGCGATCGACTTCGACGGCACGCTTGCCGAGATCGTCGCCGACCCCGAGCAGGCCCGGGCCCACCCCGACGCCGTACCCGCACTGGCCGCGCTGGCCCCGCACGTCGCATCCGTCGCAGTCGTCACCGGCCGGCCGGCCGGGGTCGCGGTCCGGTACGGGGGCTTCGCGGGCGTAGCAGGCCTGGAGCACCTCGTGGTCCTGGGCCACTACGGTGCCGAGCGCTGGGACGCGGTCACCGGCACCGTCCACACCCCCGCCCCCCACCCCGGCGTGGCCGCCGCGCGCGCGGAACTCCCCGGAGTTCTCGACGCGCACGGCGCCTGGCGCGGCACCTGGATCGAGGAGAAGGGCCAGGCCGTCGCGGTCCACACCCGCCGGGCCCAGGACCCGCAGGCCGCCTTCGAGGCCCTCCGCACGCCCCTCGCCGACCTGGCCGCCCACCACGGCCTGGTCCTCGAACCCGGCCGCCTGGTACTGGAGTTGAGGCCCCCCGGCATGGACAAGGGGGTGGCGCTCGCCGCGTACATACGCGAGGTGGGCGCGGAGTCGGTCCTGTACGCGGGCGACGACCTGGGCGACCTCCCGGCGTTCGCCGCCGTGGAAAAACTCCGCTCGGACGGCATGCCGGGGCTGCTGGTGGCGGCGGACACGGTAATAGCCGAACTGGCGGAGAGAGCAGACCTGCTGCTGACCGGCCCCGAGTCGGTGACGAATTTCCTGACCGCTCTGGCCACCCACATGTAGCCCTGCCCGGGGCCGGCAGGGTGCGCTGGGGCTGCGCCCCAGACCCCGGGAGGCTCCTCCCTTGGACCCTCCGGGGGTGGGTGGGAAAACGCCCCCCTTACCCCCCCTCAACCCCCAACCCCTCCAACTGCCCCAAAAACCACCGCCGAGGCGGCACCGCAGTCCCCGCCGCGGCCAACCGCTTGGTCCGCTCGGCCCGCTCCCCCTCCGCCATGCTCAGCCCCGCGTGCAACGCGGCAGCCGTCCCCGTGATGTCGTACGGGTTCACGACAATCGCGTCCTCCCCGAGCTCCGCAACCGCCCCCGCCTCCCGCGAAAGGACCAGCACGCACCCCGAGTCGGACACCACCGGAACCTCCTTGGCGACGAGGTTCATGCCGTCCCGGACGGGGTTGACGAGGGCGACGTCCGCGAGCCGGTACGCGGCGAGCGACCGGGCGAAGTCGTCCTGGACGTGAAGGACGACAGGAGTCCAACCCGGCACCGCGTAAACGGAGTTGATCTCATCGGCCACCCGCCCCACCTCCTCCGTGTACTCCCGGTACACCGCCAGATCCTGCCGAGAGGGATACGCGAAGGCCACGTGCACGACCCGCTCCCGCCACTCCGGGTGCGTGTCCAGCAGATGCCGGTACGCGAGGAGCCCCCGCACGATGTTCTTGGACAGCTCGGTGCGGTCGACCCGCACGATGGTCCGGCGGCCCTCCCCGACCTGCTCGCGCAGAGCGGCCATGCGCTCCTCGACATCGGCCTCGTGCGCACGCCGCCGCAGGAAGTCGCCGTCCGCGCCGAGCGGATGCACGGCGAGGTCGGTCTCGCGGGCAGCGCGTTCCCCACTCGCCCCATGCCGGAAGAAAACCCGCCCCTCCCCGCCGGGCGAGCCGACCACCTCCCCCTCCTCCGCCCCCAGCACCCCCGAGACCGACCCCGCGAACGCGGAGGCCCACCGCCAGGTGAGGAACCCCAGCCGGTCCGCCCCCAGCATCCCCCGCAGCAACTGCCGCGCGATGTCGTCCGGGAGCATCCGGAAGTAGTCCACCGGCGCCCACGGCGTGTGCGAGAAGTGGGCGATGCGCAGATCGGGGCGGAGCGAGCGGAGCATCCCCGGCACCAGGGCCAGGTGGTAGTCCTGCACCAGGACGCGCGCCCCGTCCGCCGCCTCCGCCGCCAGCGCCTCGGCGAAGGCGCGGTTGTACGCCTCGTACGACGCCCACTGCCGCCGGAACTCCGCGTCGAAGACCGGCTCGAACGGCGTCTGGTACAGCATGTGCTGGACGAACCACAGCACCGAGTTCGCGATGCCGTTGTACGCGTCGGAGAAGACGGCCGGGTCGATGTCCAGCATCCGGGCGCCCGTCTCACCCACGCCGCGCCGCACCGCCTCGCGGTCACCGTCGCCGAGCGCCGCGCACACCCACACCGACTCCACGTCGGAGCCGATCGCGCTCAGCCCGGAGACGAGCCCGCCCCCGCCCCGCCTGGATTCGAGGGACCCGTCCTCCTTCAGCGCGTACGAGACGGGGCCGCGATTCGACGCGACGAGTACCTGGGCCCTGGGGGTGGCGTGCGCGGTGACCATGTTGCGGAACCTAGCCCGCCCCGCAACCCCTCAAACACGCGTACGCCCGCCCCCGGGAGCGGGATCCGGCCGTCCTACGCCGCCCGGTGCACCGCGTATTCCTCGATGTCCCGCATGGGCGGCCGCTCCTCCGTGTCCACGGCGTACGTATGCGGCACGAAGCCGTGCTCACCGCGCTCGAACTGGGTCAGCTCCGGCCGTACGAGATGGCCACGGGACAGCCTCAGCTGCGCGGTGCGGTAGATCGTGGCGGCCATCCTGCCGAGCGCCTGCCCGTCCTGGTGGCGGTGCTTGCGTACGCCCACGTCGACCTGCGCCAGCGCGTCGAGCCCCACCGTATGCAGCGAGTCGACGAGCAGCGCGAGCTCCACCCCGTACCCGACGGGGAACGGAAGCCGCTCCAGGAGCGAGCGCCTCGCCGCGTACTCGCCCCCCAACGGCTGGACGATTCCGGCCAGTTGGGGCCAGTGGAGATTGAGCAGCGGCCGCGCCACCAGCTCGGTGACCCGGCCCCCCTGGCCCGCCGTCTCCCCCAAGGGGCGGTCCTCGCCGAAGGGGCGGTCGTACATCGCCTTGACGAAGTCCACGTCCGGGTCGGTCAGGAGCGGCCCGACGATCCCGGAGACGAACCCCGCGTCGAAGTCCTTCAGGTCCGCGTCGATGAAGCACACGATGTCGCCGCTGGTCACGAGCAGCGAGCGCCACAGCACCTCGCCCTTGCCGGGCAGCGCGGGTATGCGCGGCAGGATCGAGTCCCGGTGGACGACCCGGGCGCCGGCCTCCGCCGCGACCTCGGCCGTACGGTCGCCGGACCCGGAGTCGATCACCACGAGCTCGTCGACCAGGGGCACCGAATCGGTCATCAGCCCGCGCCGGATCGCGGCCACGATGTCACCGACGGTGGCCTCCTCGTCGAGGGCGGGCAGTACGACACTGACGGTCGTACCCGTGCGCTGTTTCGCGGCCAGGATCCGCTCGATCGGCCGCTCCGTCGCGGACCAGGAACGCCTGCTCAGCCAGCGCTCCACCTCTTCCAGCACGGTTCCTGGCCTCCTCATGTGATCCATCTCGCGGTTCGGACGACTATCTCAACCGTCCCGGCCTTCGGTTACAGTCTTGAACAACGCGGATGACCGTCGCATGTCGGGGGTCGTCGTCACGCTGACAATCGAATACCGCTCATCCAGAGGGGCAGAGGGAAACGGCCCGTTGAAGCCCCGGCAACCCTCCAGTCGGTTCTCGTCGATCTCCACGATCCAAGACACGAGGCCACCGGCTAGGGAAGGTGCCAAATCCGTCTCATGGCGATGTTCGCCATGAGGAAGATGAGGAGAAAGGGCCTCCCCTCCATGTCTGCACAGACTGTCGAAAACCGTACCGCTGCCGACAATGCCGTTGATCTCGGTCCGGCGTCCGGGCTTTCCTGCCGCGAGTGCGGCCAGCGTTTCGAACTTGGCCCGATCTTCGCCTGCGAACTGTGTTTCGGACCGCTCGAAGTGGCTTATGACCTGCCGCTCGGCGACCCCGAGGCGCTGCGCAAGCAGATCGAGGCGGGCCCCGAGAACATCTGGCGTTACGCGCCGCTGCTGCCCGTCCCCGCCGACGTCGCCGACAAGCCGAACCTGAACCCCGGCTTCACCAAGCTCGTCAAGGCCGAGAACCTGGCGCGCGAGCTGGGCGTCGAGCCCGGCAAGCTGTTCGTCAAGGACGACTCCGGCAACCCGACGCACTCCTTCAAGGACCGCGTCGTCGCCCAGGCCCTGGAGGCCGCGCGCGCCTTCGGCTTCACCACGCTCTCCTGCTCCTCCACCGGAAACCTCGCGGGCGCGGTCGGCGCCGCCGCCGCGCGGGCCGGCTTCCGCTCCTGCGTGTTCATCCCGCACGACCTGGAGCAGGGCAAGGTCGTCATGGCCGCGGTGTACGGCGGCGAGCTCGTCGGCATCGAGGGCAACTACGACGACGTGAACCGCTTCTGCTCCGAGCTCATCGGCGACCCGCTGGGCGAGGGCTGGGGCTTCGTCAACGTCAACCTGCGGCCGTACTACGGCGAGGGCTCCAAGACGCTGGCGTACGAGATCTGCGAGCAGCTCGGCTGGCGGCTGCCGGACCAACTGGTCATCCCGATCGCCTCGGGCTCCCAGCTCACCAAGATCGACAAGGGCCTCCAGGAGCTCATCAAGCTCGGCCTCGTCGAGGACAAGCCGTACAAGATCTTCGGCGCGCAGGCCGAGGGCTGCTCCCCGGTGTCGACCGCCTTCAAGGCCGGTCACGACGTCGTACGCCCCCAGAAGCCGGACACCATCGCCAAGTCGCTCGCGATCGGCAACCCGGCGGACGGCCCGTACGTCCTGGACATCGCGCGCCGTACGGGCGGTGCGGTGGAGGACGTGAACGACGGGCAGATCGTCGACGCGATCAAGCTCCTCGCCCGGACCGAGGGCATCTTCGCGGAGACCGCGGGTGGCGTGACGGTGGGCGTCACCAAGAAGCTCATCGAGGCCGGTCTGATCGACCCGTCGCTCACCACGGTCGTGCTCAACACCGGTGACGGGCTCAAGACCCTGGACGCGGTGGCCGCCACGTCCCAGGCGACCGCGACCATCCGCCCGAGCCTGGACGCCTTCCGAGAAGCCGGCCTCGCCCACTGAGCCGCTGCCGGACGGGGCCCAGCCCGCTGAGCCACTGCTGAACGAAGAGGAGCACCGAACCATGAGCGTGAACGTCCGCATCCCCACGATTCTCCGCACCTACACCGGCGGCCGGGCCGAGGTCGCCGCCGAGGGCGCCACCCTCGCCGAGGTCATCGCCGACCTGGAGAAGAACCACACCGGCATCGCCGCGCGCGTCCTGGACGACCAGGGCAAACTGCGCCGCTTCGTCAACGTGTACGTCAACGACGACGACGTGCGCTTCGAGCAGGGCCTGCAGACGGCCACCCCGGAGGGCGCCGGCGTCTCGATCATCCCGGCGGTCGCGGGCGGCTGACCGCCGGCGCACGTAACTAAATCCGTACCCACAGTTGAACCCAGAGTTGCCCTCTCCGCACGAGAAGCGGAGGGGGCAATTCAGCATGGTTGAGCGGGGTACAGTTGGGGAAGCGCCTTCGCTTCGAGTGCCAAGTGCATATGAGAACGCGACAACATGAGGTCAAAGTGTGTGTGTCCTTTGTGCCTTAAGTGCGCTTTGCCCGGCCCGACTTGCCCCGGAATGTTGAATTCACGGCATTCCGCTCTCGGCGCGTGCCCGGAATTCTCGTCCGATTGACCTGTTGCAGAGGGCAGTTGGGCAGATACATTCAGCCGCGGTCGACGCGTTCCGGCGCACACCCTCTCCTGTCGGAGGGTGGAGGTCTGACCCGGGTCCGCGAAGTGTGGTCCCGTGCAAGGGCCAGTAATAGGGGAGTTAGGCATGGCTCAGGGCACCGTCAAGTGGTTCAACGCGGAGAAGGGGTACGGCTTCATCGCGGTCGACGGTGGTGCGGATGTTTTCGTCCACTACAGCGCGATCCAGATGGACGGTTACCGCACCCTTGAAGAAGGTCAGCGAGTCGAGTTCGAGATCTCGCAGGGCCAGAAGGGTCCGCAGGCGGACATGGTCAAGCTCGCCGTCTGATCTCGGCGCGATCGGCCACCGACGCACTCACGCATGAAGGGGGCTGCCCAAAAGGGTGGCCCCCTTCACGCGTCCCTGCGTCCTCCGTGGTGCGGCTCGGTGGGTCCCTGCTGGGGCTCTGCCCCCGGACCCCCGTTCGCGCCTGAAGGGCGCTCGTCCTCAATCTCCCCCAAGGCCTTAAGGGCCAGGGGGGACCCCCATGACAGGCTGGGTATGCCCGCACGGAAACCCTGATAGGGGCGCGGGGAACTGCGCGACCAGTCACGTACGACCTGCGGGCGAAGGCGGGTTCAGGGGCGCGAGGAACGGCGCGAGCAACCACGCACGACCCGCACGTCGAAGGCGGCTTAGGGGCGCGGGGAACTGCGCGACCAGCCTCCCCCAAGCTCTCAACTTCGTTCGAGCAGGGGGGACCCCCATCGGCCCGCGGACGAAACGGACGGCCCTCCGCGAGGAGCCGGGGTGTGGGGGCGGAACCCCTACCGGTGCCGGGGGACCGGACGACACCGGTAAGTGGAGGGGTCCGGTTCAAGAGACTCGCTTGCACTCGCAGGTGCCGAGTGCTAATCATTGGGCTTAGCACTCTCCCAGTGAGAGTGACAGAACTTGGATCGGGTCAGTGAGGCCCGCAACCCGCGTGGGGCAAGGAACCACAAGGGCTGCAGGCCGTCCGTCGCGGGCGCCGGCGCGATCCACGAAGAACGCCACCCCTGTCCGGGAGGACCACTTCACATGGCCAAGATCATCGCGTTCGACGAGGAGGCACGGCGCGGTCTCGAGCGCGGGATGAACCAGCTCGCCGACGCCGTCAAGGTCACCCTCGGCCCCAAGGGCCGCAACGTCGTCCTCGAGAAGAAGTGGGGCGCCCCCACGATCACCAACGATGGTGTTTCCATCGCCAAGGAGATCGAGCTCGAGGACCCGTACGAGAAGATCGGCGCCGAGCTGGTCAAGGAAGTCGCCAAGAAGACGGACGACGTCGCCGGTGACGGTACGACCACCGCGACCGTCCTGGCCCAGGCCCTGGTGCGCGAGGGTCTGCGCAACGTGGCCGCCGGCGCCAACCCGATGGCCCTGAAGCGCGGCATCGAGAAGGCCGTCGAGGCCGTCTCGGCCGCCCTCCTGGAGCAGGCGAAGGATGTCGAGACCAAGGAGCAGATCGCTTCCACGGCCTCCATCTCCGCCGCCGACACCCAGATCGGCGAGCTCATCGCCGAGGCCATGGACAAGGTCGGCAAGGAAGGCGTCATCACCGTCGAGGAGTCGCAGACCTTCGGTCTCGAGCTTGAGCTCACCGAGGGCATGCGCTTCGACAAGGGCTACATCTCGGCGTACTTCGCGACCGACATGGAGCGCATGGAGGCGGCCCTGGATGACCCGTACATCCTGATCGTCAACTCCAAGATCTCCTCCGTGAAGGACCTGCTCCCGCTCCTGGAGAAGGTCATGCAGTCGGGCAAGCCGCTGCTGATCATCGCCGAGGACGTCGAGGGCGAGGCCCTGTCGACCCTGGTCGTCAACAAGATCCGTGGCACCTTCAAGTCCGTCGCCGTCAAGGCCCCGGGCTTCGGTGACCGCCGCAAGGCCATGCTCGGTGACATCGCCATCCTCACGGGCGGCACGGTCATCTCCGAGGAGGTCGGCCTCAAGCTGGAGAACGCCGGTCTCGACCTGCTCGGCCGCGCCCGCAAGGTCGTCATCACCAAGGACGAGACGACGATCGTCGACGGTGCCGGTGACAGCGACCAGGTCCAGGGCCGCGTCAACCAGATCCGCGCCGAGATCGAGAACAGCGACTCGGACTACGACCGCGAGAAGCTCCAGGAGCGCCTCGCCAAGCTCGCCGGCGGCGTGGCCGTCATCAAGGCGGGCGCGGCCACCGAGGTCGAGCTCAAGGAGCGCAAGCACCGCATCGAGGACGCCGTTCGCAACGCGAAGGCGGCCGTCGAGGAGGGCATCGTCGCCGGTGGTGGCGTGGCCCTGCTCCAGGCCTCCGCGGTGTTCGAGAAGCTGGAGCTCGAGGGTGACGAGGCGACCGGCGCCAACGCCGTGAAGCTCGCCCTTGAGGCCCCGCTGAAGCAGATCGCCGTCAACGGTGGTCTTGAGGGTGGCGTCGTCGTGGAGAAGGTGCGCAACCTGGCCGTCGGCCACGGTCTGAACGCCGCCACGGGCGAGTACGTCGACATGATCGCCGAAGGCATCATCGACCCGGCGAAGGTGACGCGCTCTGCCCTGCAGAACGCCGCCTCCATCGCCGCGCTGTTCCTGACCACCGAGGCCGTCATCGCCGACAAGCCGGAGAAGGCCGCCGCGGCCGCTCCGGGCGGCATGCCGGGCGGTGACATGGACTTCTGAGCCCCGGCTCAGTAGCTCCTGGCTGTACGCCGAGGGCGGCACCCCCATCACGGGGGTGCCGCCCTCGGGCGTTTCCCGAACCGGGCCGCGCGAGCGAGCACTTCTGCCGACCCTCACCTCACATTGGCCTGTTTCCGCCGCACTCTGCCAGGGGACTACTGGGAACCGCGATTACGGATAGTTAGAGTTACGTTGCATGTGAGAACAGTTGAGAACAGTGCTGTACGGGGGAGGGTGTTTTGCCACCAAGCGGGGGTGGGGCGGCGTCGCAGTCGCCGTCTTGGCCGTTCAACGTGCTCGATGTGGCGCAGACGGCCGCGGGGGACGTGGTCACCGAGCTGACGTCGTTCACGAAGTTCCAGCAGCGCGTGGATGAGCTGATCCGAAACCTCAAGGGCTCTCCGGCCGGACCGGGCGAGGTGGGCCAAGAGCGGCTGGCCCGCGACCAGTTCGGGGGCGGGGGCGGCGCGTTCGCCGAGGCCTCGGGCCTGTTCACCTCGTACGAGACGGTGATCGCCGAGTTGGAGAGCCTGTCCGGGCTGCTGTCGGACTCCATCGAGGGCATGGGCATCGCGGTACTGGCTTCCCACAAGGGCTACCAGAACATCGACGCCGAGATCCGCAAGCGGATGGCGGCGATCGCCGTGGAGACCAAGAAGCACTACGGGGGCGACTACGACCCCGGGCAGGCCAAGCCGGAGACTCCTCCGGGCAGCGGTACGAACCAGCAGGCCAAGCCGGGCCGGCCGCCGTCGGGCGGCGACGCCGGAGGGACGATCTGATGGGCGGCAAGGGGAACGCCGGCGGCAGCACGCCGTTCGAGGGCATGAGCCACGAAGCCATGCTGGCCTGGGTGGACCAGGCGAACAGCGGCACGGTGCAGGGGGCCGCCGACCGGCTGGCTGCCGCGGCCAAGGAGCTCCGCAAGATCGCGGACGAGCTGAAGGTCCGTCCTCAGTGGGTGGAGTGGAAGGGCGCGGGCGCGGACGCGTTCCGCACCTGGAGCCAGGATCTGGCCAACGCCACGCTGCGGCTGGGCGACTTCAGCGAGGGCTCGTCGACCTGGCTGGGCCACGCCTCCGACGCGATCGCCTCGGCCCAGGCCGCCATCCCCCGCGACAAGGCGGGCGCGCAAGGGAACCTGGACGCGGCACGGGCAGCGCACAACGACCCGGACGCGCAAGCGGTGTCCCGCAAGTCAGCCAATGAACTGGCGGCCCTGGCGGCGGACAAGGAGAAGGTGCGACAGGAGGCCGTCGCACAGATGCGGAAGCTGGGGCAGGCGTACCAGCAGTCTGCGACGCAGATGAATGGTTTGGAGCGGCCTAGGTTTCCTCCGCCGCCGCAGGCGATTACGGCCGAGAATGACCGTTCGCTCGGTCGCAGTGGTGTCGACCTTGGCTCAGGTGGTACGGGGCAAGACACTTCCTCTCCTGCTCACACCGCCCCAGCACGCCCAGTACATGCAGAAACGCCGGCCTCTGCTGCTTCAAATCAGTCACACGAGTCGAATCTCGCCTCACCTGAGCCTCCTGCGCCAGGGAACGCGCCGCTGCCTTCGCGGATGGATGTCGACTCGGTGACCTCATTGCCACCCGCCGTACAGACACCAGGATCTGCCGGGAGCGTGCCGGGACCGACCGGCGGAGGTGAGACATCAGCAGTGCGAGTGCCGCCGGTTTTCGGCGGTGGGCTGAGCGTGCCTTCAGCCCCAGCCAGCCCCGAACGTCCTATGGCTGGAGGGCGATCTCTGGTGGGGCCAGGGGAAAGTCCGTCGGGTCGTAACTCCGTGCGCATGCCGGACGGCGGGTCCGGTATCACGGGTGGTCGGCCTGTCCCGGCTCCGCAGGGACGGCTGGGTGGCGGCATTCCCAGGGGAACTGTCGTAGGGGCTGGGGAAACGGGAGGCAATGCCGCGACGAGCCCTGTTACGGGAGCCGGCCCTGCCGGGCAAGCAGCAGGCCGACCGGGAGCGATGCCCGGCCGCGGTTCACTGACGCCGCGCAGCGGGGTGAGCGGCGGAAGTGCGCAGCAGCTGGGGCGAACCGCCGGCCCTCGTTCCGTGCCGTCCGGTGCAGGTGCGGAACGAGGAGGCATCTCTGGCGGGAGGCCGGTCGTTGGGAATCCCAGCGGCGGAGCCCATGCCGGAGGGCGACCGTCCCGAGACTCTCACAAGGGACGTTCACGGCGTGAGGCAGGCAGTGGAGGTCCCGGCTACCTCGTCGAGGACGATGCGACGTGGCGGCGGGACGATCCACGCGTTGTGCCACCGGTCATCGACTGATGCGTTCAAGAGAGGCGCGAGGGAAGTTCATGCCATCGAGCAGTGTTCGGCGCAGCTGCGGTTCCGCCGCAGCATCGGCGTTGTGCGGCGTGTTGTTGCTAGGTGCCGCGACCGCTCCGGCCAGGGCGGAGTCGACACGCGAGAAGCAGTGGTTCCTCGACGCCATGAAGGCCGACGATATGTGGCGCGCCAGTAAAGGCACAGGTGTCACAGTCGCCGTGATCGACTCAGGCGTCGACCCGAGCAACCCCGATCTCCTCGGACAAGTTCTGCCGGGCAAGGACTTCGCACAGAACCAGCCGGGGGACGAGCACTCCGACTATGAGGGTCATGGCACCGGCATGGCCGGGCTGATCGCCGGAACGGGCGCACGGGATGGCGGACATGGCGCCTTCGGCCTCGCCCCGGGCGCAAAAATCCTTCCGATTCGTATGCCTAAATCAGGTGACGTCAACCAGGCCGAAGGTGACAAGCGGTTCAACGCGATTGCTCCCCAGGCGATTCGCTACGCAGCTGATCAGAACGCGAAGGTCATCAATCTCTCTCTGGGGAGCACTGAAGGCTCACCCCAGCTGACTGAGGCTGTGAAGTACGCCCTGGTCAAAGGCTCGTTGGTCTTCGCCGCAGTCGGAAACAGCGGAGACAGCGGCAACAGGGTCGAGTACCCGGCTGCCACACCAGGTGTGGTGGGCGTGGGGGCGGTAGGCAAGGACCTTCGTAAGACTGCATGGTCCGAGTACGGCCCCCAGGTGGACATGGCCGCACCGGGTGAAGAAATGGTCCACCCCTGTGGAGGCAAGACCGGCCTCTGCAAGACCGACGGCACCAGCGACGCCACCGCCCTAGCCTCCGCCTCCGCCGCCCTGATCTGGTCCAAGCACCCGAGCTGGACCAACAACCAGGTCCTACGGGTCATGCTCAACACAGTCGGCGGCCCCACAGACGGCGCCAAGCGGAACGATTCGATCGGCTACGGAATCGTGCGCCCTCGCGTTGCCCTGGAAAACCCCGGTGACCCCGGCCCCGCCGACGTATACCCCCTGCCCGACCTCACTCCGCCAGCTGCGCCCCCCGCGCCGAAGCCCAGCGGGAGCGCCGCCGGGACCCCCGCCGAGCACAAAATGCCACCGGCGGCAGAGGCCAGCGGAAGCGAGGCATCAACTTACGTACTCCCCCTGGGCCTTGGCGCCCTGATGCTCACAGGCGCGCTCTTCGGCCTCTGGCTCCTTCACTCCCGTCGCCGCCGAGCGGCAGCCGCCCAGGCTCAAATGACCGCGCAGAGCCCGGGGTTGGGATGGCCGGGGAATTAAGGGCAGCGAACGTACGGGGAGCTTCTGAGATGGCATGGGATGAGTGGGAGCAGTTAAAGGCCGACGCAGCGGAGCGGCGTCAGAATCAGATGCGCCTGGACGGTGCGGGCGGTGGCGCAAGCGGCGGCGCGGACGATCTGAGGACGAATGGCTCAGGTAAAGGAGCGGCGGTCAAGACGTTGCGGGAGGGCATACGACCCGGGACGGACAAGGCCGGTCGCCATACCGAAGAGGGCTCGGCGTCGGTTGCCCGGGCATTCTCGGGCTGGGCTTTCGGTTCTGCGCTGGGAGACGCGCAGAACGAATGGGAGCAGCAGGTCGAGAACTTGAAGGGCCGCCTGGCAACTGATCAGGCGGCGCTGGATCAGACCAAGCAGGACTTCAAGGACATCGACCACGGAGTGAAGAGCCAGGTCGCGCAGATACACACCACGCCTGTCCCTCGGCACGAGGTCTAGGAAGACGGGGACGAGCATGCTCACGTATCAGGATGTGGTCACCGCCCGAATAGGCGCGCTGACGGATCTGGCCCAGGGCTGGGACGACATGGCCAACCAGTTCATCAGACCGGAGGGCCTGTACAAGGCCCAGGTGGAAGGCGTGGCGAACGCCATGGCGGACGGTGTCGCGGGAGACCATTGATGAGAACGGCCACCCGAATCCTGCTGGCTGTTCTTATGCTTGCCTTGGTGGCAACAGGATGCAGCACGAGCATTGATATACCGAAGACCTTCTGTGACGTACCAGTACGGAGTGACTCCTTGTCCCCCCTCCTGCCCAGCGAGGGGGAGGTGAGGGCATCGAAGGGTGAATTGCGCGACACCATCTGCGATTTGAGCGTCGGCGGCATTCAAACCCTGAGCATCAGGATCGCAAAGATCGACAAGCAGCTGCCTCCCGAGGACTGGACGAACGCGATGGCAGAGTACACGCGGGGCGCTCGTCGAACGACAACCTTCCCAAGTACTGCTGTTATTGGGGGCAACGGGGCCCTCATTACAGCCAATTGCGGATCACCCAGTGCATATGTGCTGTTTGACGTCTATTTCACAGGGGAGCAGGTCGAGGATTCCGAAGCGGGAGTGAAGAAACTCCAGCGCTTCCTTGAGGACTTTGTGCCCAATGTTACGAAGAAGCTTGGCTGTACGGGGTGATGGTCGGCGATTTCAACGCCGTGGGAAAGGTCATGATTGCGGGCTTGGTCGGTGCGCTTCTCGTCGCGGACGCGGGATCGTCTACGCGTCGGGTGTATACGGCGAGTGGCATGGCGGGCGGGCGCTGAAGTCCGTGTGCGGTGACCCGCCATAGTTCGTCAAACCAACGTGGGATACCTTGCGTTGAACAACTAGATATTCATAGGTTGGCCTGATGCGTCTTTTCGACAAGCTGACCGGCACGAAGCGCCCCAACAGTGGTGTCACACCGTTTTCCGCTGAGAGCGTCCGAGCGGCGCTGCTCGCGCTCAACGGGCCTAATGTGCCCTACCTCGTGCGCGGCGGCACCTCGTCGGAACGCGCCGACCTGGTAGCGGAGTGGCGGATCTGCGAACCCGCTTGGCACACCTTTTCGCCCGGACCCAGATAAGCCGAGTGCTTCAGGTCCGGCTGCGCATCGTCCCGGCCAGCCGTGAAGTTCGCGCTCTCGACCGGCAGTGGGACGTCACATGGGTAGGTGGCACCCCCACACTAGCCGCGTCGACTGAGTACACCCGTGGACAGGTACACACGGTTTCCCGACGCTGGACACTCGGGCAAGGACCCGACGGCGGTTTCGAGGCGACGAAGACATTTCACCTCGACAGCTCCGAGATAAAAAATCCCCTGCAACGCACAGTCCTCCAGGCGGGATGGACATGGCGCGGCATAGTGGTCGGTCGGCTATGACCAACCAGTGAGCCCCAGCTCGGTAGTTCTTGGTTGTACGTCGAGGGCGGGACCCCCATCACAGGGGTGCCGCCCTCGGCGTCTCTCCGAGCCCGTTCCGAGCTTGCTCAGAGCCCGCTCCGCGCTGTTCCGAACCCCGGAGGTACGGAGAGTACGAACGTCGAAGGTGGTGCTGGCTCCATGGTGCGGAGCCCGCGGGACGGGCAGAATCTGTGATCAGAGGGGGCAGGGACCGCCCCAACCGGCAAATAAACGAAGCCCATGACGCAGACGCACGTGACGTACATTCGGGGGATTTTCATGAGCACCACACGACTGCGGATCCGCACCATCGCGGCCGTGAGCCTCACCGCCCTTGCGGTTGGCGCGCTGGGCGCGTGCGGGCCGCTGGACGACAAGACGTTCAAGGACGACGCGACGGTCCAGGACAAGATCACCGCGGTACGCATAGACGGGAACTCGGACGGCTTCCGCATACGCGGCAAGAAGGACCTCGCCAAGACGGCCGTGCACCGCGAGGTCAACTACCGGGGCAAGTCCAAGCCGGACGACACGACGTACCACGTCGAGAACGGCGTTCTGGTACTGGAGGGCTGCTCGGGCCATTGCTCGGTGGACTACACGGTGGACGTGCCCGCCGGCATCCCGGTCACGGGCTCGACCGAAGCGGGCGCGCTGAGCCTGTCGTCGGTCGGCGAAGTGAAGGTGTCCACGACCGACGGCGGGGTGAAGGTGCACGACGCGACAGGCCCGGTCGACATCCGCACCACCAACGGCTCGATAGACGCCAACGACCTGAAGGGCACGGCCACTACGGCCCGGGCGTCCAACGGCTCGATCTCCCTGACTCCGGCCACGGTGCAGAACGTCACGGCGCAGACCACCAACGGCAGCATCACGCTGACCGCCCCGTCCGCCCAGTACGAGGTCTCGGCCGAGACCCAGAGCGGAAACAAGAAGCTGTCCATACCCAACACGGCGTCGGCTCCCCACCACCTGAACCTGACCACGAGCAACGGCGCCATATCCGTGAAGTCCGCTAAGTAGGCGGTTGGATAAGGGACTTGGGATCCTAGATCTGGCCCCCGGGAGAGGCGGCCAGTGGGCGTGAGGTGCACGTCACACATAAACGGTGACAGGGGGTTGTCGCGGACGGCTGCGACTGTCGACGGCATGACGATCACCGATGAGGACTGCCTCCCCGAGACCCTGGCGTTCAACGAGCAATTCGAGGCTGCGGCCGCGAGCCGCCCGGCTCGCGGGCAGGCGCCTAGCGCAGCCGCGCTGGCGCTCCTGCGGCGCAACCGGCTCGGCGGTGACACGCCACCAGTCCGCCTGCCGCACGGTCAAGACCGCGTAGTTGAGGACGGAGTGAAGGTACGGGTCTTCATGCCGGACCAAGTCGGCGGCCAGGTCAACGGTGTGTACCTGCACATCCACGGAGGGGGCTGGGCGTTCGGGTCCGCGGGCGGGCAGGACGAGCGGCTCTGGCGGCTCGCCGAGCAGGCACGGCTGGCCGTGGTGAGTGTGGACTACCGCCTCGCACCGGAACACCCGTTCCCTGCCGGGCCCGACGACTGCGAAGCCGCTGCCCGGTGGCTGGTGAAACACGCTACGGCCGAGTTCGGTACCGAACGGCTGCTGATTGGAGGTGAATCGGCCGGTGCCCACCTCAGCGTCATGACGCTGCTGCGCCTGCGCGACCGGCACGGCATAGCGGGCGCGTTCCGGGCGGCGCATCTGCTCTTCGGCCCCTACGACCTGTCGATGACACCGAGCCAGCGATCATTCGGCCCCAGAAAGCTATTGAGCAATACAGATTCCCTTCGGGGCAGCTATGAGCTGTTCACGCCGGGGATGGGGGAAGAGCAGCGCCGTAGCCCGGAGGTGTCGCCCCTGTTCGCGGATCTGGCGGGGCTGCCACCCGCCCGGATCGTCGTCGGCACCGAGGATCCGCTGATGGACGACTCACTGTTCCTTGCCGCGCGGTGGGAGGCGGCGGGTGCGCCGGTGCAGCTGGGCGTCGTCGCCGGCGCGATGCATGGCTTCACCTTGTTCCCCCTGACCATCACCGAGCGGGAACTGCGCCGTGAGCGGGACTTCCTGGCCTCGGCGTGACGTTGGCGTCGGTGGCATCAACTTCGGGATGCGCCGCCTTTAGAGCGCGTAGTCCTTGAGCTTCTCGGTTTCGAGGGTGATGCCCAGCGGGTCAGGTAGTTGGACGGTTGCGCCGTAGGGGTGGGAGACGATCTGCGTGTACGTGCCGTCGTGCGGGTCGCTGTGGACGACGAGGGTGTTGGCGTCGCGGTCGACAAGGAGGTAGACGGGGATGCCGGCCTGAGCGTAGCCATCGCGCTTTTCGATGCGGTCGCGGCGGTCGGTGCCGGAGTCGTGGGAGGTGACGTCCACGGTCATGAGGACGCTGGCTGGATCTGCCCATTCGCCCAGGCCGGCGAAATGGCCCACCGGTCCGAGTGAGCCGTCCGACTTGGCGCGGCCCTTGCGGTAAGCCCCGACCTTCAGGCCCTGCTCGGGGTGCAGGTCCAGGTCGGGTCGGTGCCGCATGCACTGTCGGAGCAGCCACATGAAGATCGTTACGTGGTCGCCGTCCGGCACGGGCTTGACCTCTAGCTTTCCGTTGATGAACTCAAGAGTCACCGTCTCAGGAGCGTGGCGAGCGAGCTCCTCGAAGTCTTCGACGGACATCTGGGGGTGCTCGGCGGTGCTGGGGGGGCATGGCGTCGCCTCCCCCCTACATCGTGCACCGCCACGCGCGCGGATGGGCTGCATGGTCATGCGGGAGCCCTCTCCGGACGGCGGCTCGCTGCCGCGCGGGCCTCGGCGGCGTGGACGCGGACCTTTTCGGAGGGGAGGGTGGAGACGGCCGGGCGGGGTTCGGGTTCGCCCCGGCAGGGGCCGCATTCGCCGCCCGGCAGGGCCTCCGGGCGGCCCGGGGTGCCGCACTTCGCGCACTCCAGGATGCGCAAGGCCGGGCGTACCGGCGCAGCACGCTCTGGGGGCAGCTTCCCGATGAGGCGGGTGCGGGTGATGGCGGCGGCGCTGTATACCGGGGTCGGGAGACCTGTGGTCAGGGCGCGCAGTACGTCCTGCTCCGTCGCGCCGCGCTCGAACCATGCCACCACCAGTGGCTCCAGGTCCGAGCAGTCCCGTGCGGAGAGGGAGAGGGCGGGGGCGGTACGTCCGAGGGCGACAAGCAGTATGAACGCCCGGCTCCGGCTTGGGTGTTGAGGCTGGCGAGCAGGATCAGGGGAGGGTGGGGGTGGGGGTGGGGGTGGGGGTGAGGGGGACGCGTCGGCGACACACCCTCGGGTGAATTCCGCCCACCACGCGTCGTCCCTCGCCGTGCGCGAGAACCACGTGCGGGTCACCCAGCGTGCACTGTCCGAGCCGAGCAGGTGTTCCCGGCCTCGTCGCAAGTGGCCTGCGCTTACGAGGCGTTGGAGGGCGGTCCGCAAGGCGCACTGGCCGTACGGCAGCACCTTGGCCAGCGTTTTCACGGAGATGTCCGCGCCTTCCGGGAGCCGGTCGACGTACGCGGCGACGGCGGCCTCGCGGGGCGGGAGGTGCGAGAAGTCGTTGTTCGTGCGGGCCAGTTGGCCGGGTACGCACCGCTTTCCGTAGCCCGGGTTGGCCATCGGATGCCGGTCTAGGTGCGTGGCGTGGGGTACCGCACTAAAGTGGCTGTCAGCCATCGGATCGCCTGTTTCGATCGTGGTGGTCACACCGTCGGATCGCTGGAATCGATCTTGGCGGCGGCCCCCGGAGGTGTTTGCGCGCCCCGGGGGCTATTTGTTGCCTTGGACGCTAAAGGGTCGTCACCCTCCGTGGCAAGTCGAACGCAGAAAGTGCGAATTCCTTGTCCGGCTCGCTCAACTGGCCGGGAGGGAGGGCGGGTTGAGGCCCTCCGCCCATTCGATTTCAAGCACGGCTCGGGGCTCGCCGCCTGAGCTTCGAGCCCTATGTGATGCCCAGTGCTGCCCTACCTTGGCCGCATATTGCCGAAGTTCGCGCCGAGCAGCCGAAGGGGCCCGGGGCTTGAGCGCCCGGGCCCCTTACGCATTCAGTGCGACGACCCCATCACGGCAAGGCCGACGATTACCCCGATGACCGTGATCACGATCAGTACGCGGCCCACCGGGTTCGCCGGGTTGTACTCGTACCGGTTGGTGCCGAACCTGCTCTTACGGAAGACGGGTTCGTCGTCCCCCCGGTCCATCACGCCCGTACGTCTTCGATGAACGCGGACCAGGCGGTGGCCGGGAAGACGAGCACGGGGCCGTTCGGGTTCTTCGAATCCCGTACGGGGACGATGTGGGGCACATCGTCGCGGACTTCGAGGCAGTTCCCGCCGCTGCCGTCGCTGTGGGTGGACTTGCGCCAGCGGCCTACCTCCAGGCAGTCGCCGCCTTCCCCGCCGCTGTAGCTGGACTTCTGCCAGCGGGCAACTTCGAGGCAATTCCCCCCGCTGGCGTCGCTGTAGCTAGACTTGTGCCAACTGGCCTTGCTCAGGTCGTACTCAGGGCTGATCCTCATGGGCGTAATCCTCCGCCACCGATTCGATCAGGGCCAGAGATTGTTGTGGTGACAGTGCGGTGGCCCCCACCAGATCGTAGGTCAGTTCGTAGTGGTTGACCCTGGCCGGGTCGTCCAGCAACTGCCCGGTTCCTAGGCCCTCGATGTAGGCGAGCGGAGGCGCGTCAGAGAAGGCCATGAGTTTGAGGGCGCCGCCGTGGGCCATATGTGCGCCCGCGTCGAACGGCAGCACTTGAATGATGATCCGGTGCCGGAAGCCCAGCGACGCCACATGTGCCAGTGCCTCCGCCATCACACCTGCGCCGCCCACCCTTCTCCGGAGTACGGCTTCGTCAAGTACGGCCCACATCAAGGGCTTTGTTGGATCTTCCAGGAGCTGGGCGCGTGCCAGCCGGGCAGCAACTAGGTCGTCGATGAACGGCTCCGGCGCCGTGAGGTGGCCAGCGCGGAACATCGCCCGCGCATAAGCCTCCGTCTGGAGCAACCCCGGGATGAGAAGGGGCGCGTACTCCCGAATCGTCGTCGCCACCGCCTCCGCCTCTGCCGCCTCGGCGAAGTGGTCCGGGTACCTGGACTTCGCGGCGGCGACGCAGTTGCGGGTGAAGAAACCCTCCGTGCCAAGGATTTGGTCGATCTGGCGGGCGTATTCGAGGTGCATGCGGCGGGTGCCCGATTCGAGCTGGCCGATGAAGGAGCCGGAGACGAAGAGGGGCTGGCCGAGTTGGTCCTGGGTGAGGCCGGACTTTTCACGGGCGAAGCGGAGTTCGGCGCTGAGGAAGGCGCGGGGAGACGAGGAAGGGTCGAGGTCCTTGGGGCCTGGCATGGGCAACTCCCTGGACATGCGGGGTTGTTGGGTCGCCGACAGTAGTCAGGCTAACTGGATTCGGCCACGCTGGGTAAGGAAAGAAGGACACTCGGTGTGCAGGAGGGCAAGGCAGATGGTGCTGACGGCTGTGGAGCGGGTACGGGCGGCGGAGGAAGTCGTGGAGCAGCTGCGGGAGGAGCTGGCGCGGGCCGGGGTGGTGCTGCCGTCGCTGCGGATCGACCCGCTGACCTGCTCGGGGCACGTCCTGTTCCCGCTGGTGGACCTGGGGCGCTGCAACCTGGACATGGCGCTGCGGCTGGTGGCCGTGCTGTCCGGGGCGTACGGTCCTGACGGGGCGCGGCTGGGTGGCGGCGCCCCGTCAGGGGTGAGCAACTGACAGCCCCGTCAGGCCGTCACGCACGGTCCGCGGGCGAAGGGGGCCGGGCCGCAGCCCGGGGGAGCCGACGCCAGGTCCTGCTGGGGGCGCGGGGAACTGCGCGACCAGCCACGACGTGCCCGCAGCCGAATACCCAGCCTCCGCGCCCCCAGGGCCAAGCACCCCAGAATCACGCACTCCCAGGGTTACGCATCCCCGGGGTTACGCCCCCCCAGGGGCAAGCACCCCCAGGGTTACGCCCCGCCGGAAGCCCTGCGGCGGCGCAGCCACACCAGACCCGCGCCGGCCGCCACCAGCGCCAGGGCCGCGCCCGCGATCGTGGCGATCTGGGTGCCGGTGTTGGCGAGGCCGCCGCTGGCGTGGTGGTCGCCGCCGGACTGCTGGCCGCCCTGGCCGGTGGGGCCGGGGTTCGGGCTGTGGCCGGCCGGGGGAGTCGAGGTCCCACCGGTGTGGGTCGGGGTGGGGGTGGGAGTGGGGTTGCCGCCCGTGCCGGTGTGGGCGGAGGTGTTGCCGCCGAGGGCGAGCAGCGCCTTGTTCTCGGCGTCGTCCGTCATCGCCTTGACGGAGATGTCGGTCGTACGCGGCAGATTCTTGTGCTCGGCGGTGAACTTGGCCTGGGTGACGTTCTGCTTGGGCGACTTGGAGAAGTCGACGCCGCCCATGACGCAGGTGCCGGGGCGGCCGGCCTTCTCGCAGGGGTAGCTGTAGTCGCCCTGGGTGAAGGACTTCACGTAGTCCTTGTACGTCTGCTCAGGCGTCCAGGACGCGTTGTTGCCGCGCAGCGGCCAGTCGGCGACCTTGTTGCTGTTGATGATCGCGTGGTAGTCCGTCGGCGCCTTGGCGTCCTGCTGGCGGATCCACTCGGCCGCGACCCGCGCGTTGTAGACGGCGCGCAGGTCGGCGTACTTGCCGTCGGTGTTCACCTTCTTCTCGATGTCCGGCACGATCATCGCGTCCATGAGCTCCTGGACGCGCTTGTGCTGGGCCTCGGTGAGGTTGCAACTCCCGTTGGGGCTGGGGGTCTTGAAGTCTTGCGGGACGGAGTTGACCTTGAGCGGGGCGTCGAGGATGTAGAGCCCGCCGTTCTGCTCGCGGACCTCGGCCGGCTTGGGGACGATCCAGTTCCGTACGCCGTGGGTGCAGGGGATGTTCTCCGAGGCGAGCTTGTCCCAGAGCTGTTTGCCGACGCCCGTGCGCGGGTCCATGTCCTTGGCGTAGTCGTGCTTCATCTCCAGGTCGGCCTGGAGCAGGACGCGTCCGGCATCCGTCTTGCCGAACGTCTTGTCCATGATCTTGTCGGGCTGGTCCGGGTTGAGGTTGACCCAGAACTTCTCGGGCGTCAGGGCGAGCCAGGTGAAGAAGGAGTCCGAGATCAGCTCGGCCTTCTGCTGCCCGCCGTAGCCGAGGCCGGAGGACTCGTCGACCTTGTTCGCGGAGAACGAGTAGTTGAGGCCCTGTCCCTTGACCGGCTTGCCGACGTAACGGAGTTCCAGCGTGGAGAAGTCGACGCCGCCGGGGCCGCGCACGCGCATGCCCTCGGGGTCGGCGGCCCGGATGCGGTCCATCTGCCGCTTCATGTCGGCCGGGGTCGGCGGGGACTGCCGGATGACGCCGGAGCCGCGCCCGATGCTCTTGGCGGTGTCCTGCGCGGTGTACTTGCCGGGCTGGAACTCGGGCTCCGGCGTGGAGACGTGCTCGTACGTCGTGACCCGGCCCTGCCCGCCGAGCTTCTTGAGCCCGTCGGTGTACTTGACCGTGTCCTCGGACTGCGGCTGCCCGAAGGCGTACCGGAGCTTGAAGTCCTTGAACTTCGGGTCCTTCAGGAAAGCCCGGTCCTTGGGCGCCTGCGAAGTGTCGTGGTTCCCGCCGGACTTGATCTCGACGGCTTCCTTGGTGACCTTGTTGAACGCGTCGAAGCGCCGCTGGTAGGTCTTGCCGGTCTCCGGGTCGGTGACCGTGACGGTCTCCTCGCAGATCCAGTCGGGGCCGAGGAGGCCGAGGTCCTTGACGACCTTGCCGTGGAAGGCCTCGCCGCGCGGGTTGCGCCCGTACACCTCGATGTAGGCCTCGTTCAGCCAGTTGCCGAAGCCGCCGTACTTGGTGTCGGTGTTGCCGTTGCGCTTCAGGTAGTCCTTGTACGTCGCGTAGACCCGGTCGGGGGTGCCTTCCGGGTAGTCCTTGTACGGCTTGTCGAGCTTGTCGAGGATCTTGTCGCGGGCGGCGGGGTCGTCGGGCAGGGTGAGGCCGTTCATGGCGGCGCGCTGGTTGGGGAACCCGTAGGAGTCCCAGTCGGCCTCGGGCCGCGCCGCGTCGCCGTTGGCCCACGGCAGTTTGCCCGGTTCCGTGGGCTTGCCCTTGAGTTTGAACATCTGCTCGCAGGGCATCGCCTTGACCGCCGCGTCGGCGGTGCCCTGGAGCTGCGGCAGGCCGCTGACGGAGAGGATGCCGACGGTGGCGAGAGCGACCGCGGCGCGCGCCCAGAGGTGGTGCCGGCGCGTGGATATCGAAGACATCGGATGGGACATCGGATGGTTCACGCGAACGTGTCTTTCCCCGGGAGCCCGAAAGAGGTGGGCGTGGAGCGTGCCGCGACGCCAGGGGCCCCCGTGCTCAATGGCGTCGCGCAGCACCACACGCTAGCCCTCCCGAGCCACAGGAGCCCCACAGTTTTCCGGCCCCGCAAACTCCCAACTCCCCATCTCCACAAGCCCCTTACACCACTCCCGTACCCTCGTTGCCCATGAGTGAACAGCAGTGGACGGACCATCCCCGGCTGAGGGCGTGGCTCTCGGACCAGGAGGCGGCGTTCGCGGAGTGGGCGACGTCGCACCCGGGTACCTGGGACTTCTCGACGTCCTCGATCGACACCCTGGAACGGGCGGTACGGGCGGATTTCGCCTCGTCCGAGTGGGAGGACGTACGGGCCGCCCAGCACACCCCGAGGGTGACCGCGCCGGCGTGGTACCTGGGCGAGGTGTGCGTACGGGCGGGCGCGGTGTGGAAGGTGAACCCGGCGGCGCCGATGGACCCGGAAACGTGGGAGGGCCCGTTCGTGGGCGTCCCGGACGACCCGATGGAGGACCCGGACCACGAGGACCTGTACGAGGACGAGGACTACCGCCCGGCAGCGGTCCCGGTGGCGGAACTGCGCGGCATGTTCCTCAAGTCCCCGCCGTGGCGGCTGCGGGGCGTGGTGGAGGAATTCGAGGAGTGGGGGCGGGGCTGACTGGCTTTGTGGCGTGCCCGTCGGACAGATGCCGTCGGGCGCGCCCGTCGTGGGCACTGCGCGGATGCGGGGAATCAGGGGGCCGTGGTGGCGGCGGACCAGACCGAGCTGTTCGTCGAGGTGCAGCCCCTGTTGGTCGAAGGGCCGTGGTTCCAACGGAGCGCGGGGGTGATGCCGGCCAAGGTCTGTTGCAGAACCCTGTCGGCTTCCTCGGCTCCCTGCCGCATGTCCATGGCGCTCCCATCGCGAGTGCGCCGGCTCGCGGCGGCTGTGGGGAGGAGGGGCTGGGCAACCCTGCCGGAACTGCGGGGATTGTCAGGCCGCAGGGTGTGCGATGAAGGTGACTTCCTCGCGGTCTGCGTCCAGGGCGATGTTCAGCGAGGCGTTCATGGCCAGGGCCAGGCGGCGCAGGAGCGGGAGGGTCGGTACGGAGCCCGCGCCTTCGATGCGGGAGACCTTGGCCTGGGTGAGTCCGGAGCGCTCGGCCACCTCGGCCTGGGAAAGACCGAGTTCGGTGCGGCGGTCGTAGACGGCCTTCGCGAAGGCCATGGCCAGTCGGATCTCGGCGCGCTCGGCGGCGACCTCGGGGGGTTCGACGTACCCCTCGGCGAGTGCCTTCTCGCGGGCCAGTTTCCAGCGGGCGTGGTTCATGACGCGTCCCCTTCCTCGCCGCGGCTGTACGTCTCATGAGCCGGGCCGTGCTCGCTCTCGCACACTTTACGAGCCGCGACCGCGCGGGCCACTTGGGCGGCCTCCCGCATCTGCGTCTTGTGGAAGACGGTGAGCAGCACGATCCGTCGTCCGGGCCCGAACCAGTACGTGATCCGGGTGTCGTGCGCACCCAGTGTGGGGCGAAGTTCGAACACACCGTCCCTCAGGGGCCGGGCGAATGGCATCGGGGTCCGCGTGCCCAAGCAGGCGAGCAAGCCGGCGTACTCCTCCACCTTGCGGTAGCGCTTCGCCGGCAGGAGTTCCAGTCAGGAGCGCACTTCCGGCTCGACCTCGATCACGAGCAGGTCAGTCATACGGGCCAAGCTATTATGTCGTTGACGACATAATAGCTGGTGCTGTAGAGGTTCGCTCCTTCGAGTGGAGCGGCGGTGCCGGCCTCGGTGAGGTCAGGCCGCAGGGTTGGCGATGAAGGCGATTCGCTCGTTCTCCGCGTCCATCGCGATGTTCAGCGACGCGTTCAGGCCGACCGCCAGGCGGCGCAGGAGGGGGAGGGTCGGGAACGAGGCCGCGCTTTCGATGCGGGCTATCTTCGCCTGGGAGAGGCCCGTGCGTTCGGCCACCTCCGCCTGTGACAGGCCCAGCTCCGTGCGGCGGTCCAGGACTGCCTTCGCGAACGACACGGACAGGCGGAACCTGGCCACCTTCGCGGCGCCCTTGGGGGAAGGGGCGTGCCCCTCGGTGAGTGAAGTCTCCCCGGCCGGATTCCCTCGGGCGTGGTCCATGGCGCGTCCCCCTCTTTGCCTGCGCTGCACGTCAGTTGGGCTGGGCCCACCTTACGAGTGGGCGGGTTCCCTTGCCTTCGGGGTGGCCGGGTCCGCCGGTGCCGGTGTCGCGTTCAGGTCCGTCAGGGACTGGCGCGTGAAGCCGAAGTAGTACGTGGCCAGGAAGCCCACCGCATAGCCCGTCAGCAGGCCGCCCGCGTAGACCGCGACCGTCGCGCCCAGGCCGTGGTTGCCCTGGAGCAGGGGGAACAGGGCCCAGCCCGACGGGCCGATCGCCGTCGAGCCCACCTTGTCGCCCAGCATCGAGAACAGGCCCACGAACGCCCCGCCCGCCGCCCCGCCCACGCACGCCGTGACGAACGGGCGGCCCAGGGGGAGCGAAACTCCGTAGATCAGTGGTTCGCCCACGCCCAGGAAGCCCGCCGGGAGGGCTGATCTGATCGTGCTGCGGAGGGACTTGTTCTTCTTCGCGCGGAGGTACACCGCCACCGCGCAGCCCACCTGGCCCGCGCCCGCCATCGCCAGGATCGGCAGCAGCACCGTGTAACCCTGCTGCTCGATCAGTGTCGTGTGGATCGGGATCAGGGCCTGGTGCAGGCCCAGCATCACCAGCGGGAGGAACAGGCCGCCCAGGACCAGGCCCGCGAACGCGCCCGTGTTGTCCAGGAGCCAGTTTGCACCGTGGCCGATGCCCGTCGAGACCTCCCCCGCCAGGAACATCAGGCCGTACAGGGTCACCAGGCCCGCGATCAGTACCGTCAGGGTGGGGGTGATCAGGACGTCCAAAGCCTCCGGGACCCAGCGTCTGCACCACCTCTCCACGTACACCGCGAGGAGCGCCGCTCCCAGGGCGCCCAGCACGCCGCCCTGGCCCGGTGCCAGCGTCTGGCCGAAGACCGTGATCTTCGCGACCCCCGCGAACACGATGATCGACGCCACCGCCCCGCCCAGGATCGGCGTACCCCCGAACTCCTTCGCCGTGTTGAAGCCCACGAACACCGCGATCAGCGCCATGAAGCCCGACGCGATGGCGGCGAGCGCGGGCGTCACGCCCGTCAGCCAGCCCAGGTTCACAAGCAGGCCGCCCAGGCCCGCGATGATGCCGCAGCCGATCAGCGCCGGGATCAGCGGGACGAAGATGTTCGCGATCCGGCGGAGGAAGAGTTTGAACGGGGTGGCGTTCTTCGCCTTCCGGGCTGCCTTCAATTCGGCGCCGCGATCTGCCAACTCGTCGGCGGTGAGCGGGAGTTGGGCGCCTGCTTCCGTCATCAGCGCTTCGAACTCCGGGGCCACCCTCGCCACCGTTCCCGGGCCGAGCACGATCTGGTACGTGTCGTCCTCGACCACGCCCAGCACCGCCGGCAGCGCCTTCAGCGCCTCGTCCTGGACCAGCGCGCGGTCCTTCAGGCCGAGCCTCAGGCGGGTCATGCAGTGGGCGATCGAGTCGATGTTCCGGGCACCGCCGACGAGCGGGAGGATCGCGGCGGCTGTGGCGCGGTTCTTGTTCTCTGGTGCCATGGTGCTGGTGCCTTGCTGTGCGGTGCCGAGAAGGCCGAGAGGAGGGTCAGGGGGCTGCGTGCAGGGCCGCGCGGAGGTGGCCCCGGCTCTCGTCGAGGAGGCGGGCCGCCGTGCCGCCCTCCACGCCGCCGAGGATGACCAGGATCGCGTTCTTCACCTCGCCGTCCGTCGCGGCGAGCGCGGCCTCGATCTCGGCGTCGTCCGCGCCGGTCGCCAGCGCCACGATGCGGCGCGAGCGGGCGCGCAGCTTCTCGTTGGAGGCCCGTACGTCGACCATCAGGTTCCCGTAGGTCTTGCCGAGCCGGATCATGGTGATCGTCGAGATCATGTTGAGGACCAGCTTCTGCGCCGTGCCCGACTTCAGGCGGGTCGAGCCGGTCAGCAGCTCCGGGCCCACCACGACCTCGATGCCGTGCTCGGCCGCCGCCGCGAGCGCGCTGCCCGCGTTGCAGGACAGGCCGATCGTGAGGGCGCCCACGCGCCGGGCGTGCTCGACCGCGCCGATCGCGTACGGGGTGCGGCCCGAGGCCGAGATTCCTACGACGGTGTCGAGGTGGGTCAGGTGAAGGGCGTCCAGGTCCTCGGCCGCCAACTGCTTCGAATCCTCGGCGCCTTCGACCGCCTTGACCATCGCGGACGGGCCGCCCGCGATCAGCCCGACGACCTCGGACGGGTCGGTGTTGAACGTCGGTGGGCACTCGCTCGCGTCGAGGACGCCGAGCCGCCCGGCCGTGCCGGCGCCCGCGTAGACCAGCCGTCCGCCCTGCGACATCCGCGCGGCCGTGGCGTCGATCGCCGCCGCGATGTCGGGCAGTTGCTCGGCCACGGCCGCGGGGACCGTGGCGTCCTCGCTGTTCATGATCCGGGCGATCTCGGTGGTCGGCAGCCGGTCGATCTCCGCTAGATCGGGCCGGAACGCCTCGGTGGTGAGGGTGGCGAGCTCGGCGCGGAGTTCGGCGTAGTCCTGGGTGGTCATGGTGACGGCGGCTCTTTCTCTGCGTACGGCGGCTAGCGGGTGCGGGGGTTGTGGCGGTGGGCGAGTGCCTCGTACGAGGCGGACAGGGCCGGGGCCGCCGTCTCGTACGTGCGCTGGGCGATGCCGATGAACAGGCAGTCCACGACGAGGAGTTGACTCGTGCGGGACGACATGGCGGCCGGGCGCAGTTCGCTCTCGCGGGCCGTGGAGGTGGTCAGCACGTGGTCCGCGTACTGAGAGATCGGGCCGTCCGGGCGGCCGGTGATCGCGATCGTGGTGGCGCCGTGGTCGAAGGCGACCCGCAGCGGCTCGATGACGTCGCCGGTGGAGCCGGAGTGGGTGATCGCGACCGCCGCGTCGCCGGAGCGCAGCTGCACGGCGTTGGTGACGGCGAGGTGCGGGTCGGTGTGGGCGTGCGCGATGAGGCCGATGCGCAGGAGCTTCTGCGCCAGGTCCTGGCCGACGAGCGAGGAGGCGCCGACGCCGTAGATGTCGATCCGCCGGGCACCCGCCAACGCGCTTACGGCGGCGCCGAGCTGGACGGTGTCGAGGGCGGCCGCGGTGTCGGCGAGGGTCTGCTGCTCGTCGTAAGCCAGCTTCGCGACGACGTCCGCGATCGGGTCGTCGACGGCTATGTCGGCGGTGACGGCCGGGGCCCGCCCCGACTGCTGCTGGGCGGCGAGCCCGGCGAGCGCGAGGCGCAGGTCGCGGTAGCCGGGGTAGCCGAGCAGGCGGGCGGTGCGCACCACGGTGGCCTCGCTGGTGCCGGTGAGCTCGGCGAGGCCGGTGACCGTGAGGGCCGCGCAGCCGGCCGGGTCCCCGGCGACCGCTTCGGCGACCCGCTGCATGGAGCGGGTCATGGACGGCGCGAGCGTGCGCACCTTGGCCGCGAGGGCCGCCGGCGCGGGCGGGGCGCCGCCGCTGAAACTTTCCTTCACGTCATTGGTCACTCTTGAAAGATATTTTCGGCTTCTTCTCCGGTCAACCCCCTTTGGTCCCGTCGCCGCCCGGCCCTTGGTCCCTCGGCTCGGGCTCCGGGTGTGGCCGGGGTGACAATGGAGGGCATGGACGACGTACAACCTCTGGAGCAAGCCCTGCACGCCGCCCGCGCCCTGGTCCTGGCGGATCTGGCGGCGCGCGACGTGGCGCACGCGGACGTCGTCTCGCTGGTCGAGGACGCGGTCACCCACCGGCGCTGGTGGGTCGAGCAGTGGCCCGAGGGCACGGAGTACGTCGCGGGGCTCGTCGCCCAGGACGTACAGGACGCGCTCCTTGAGAGGTATGGGCGCTGGCCGCTGTGCCCGGTGTGCGACGCGGGCGATCCGCACGCGCTGGACGTGGAACCGGAGCTCGGGCCCGACCCGCACTGGGTGTGCGGCAAGGCGGGCGTCGTGGTGGCCCCGGTCGGCGGTCTCGGCGGATGACGCTGTACATCGACCCGCCGACCTGGCCGGGCCATGGCCGCATGTGGTCCCACCTGGTCAGCGACGTCTCGTACGAGGAACTTCACGCGTTCGCGGTGTCCATCGGCTGCCCGCCGCGAGCCTTCGAACGTGATCACTACGACGTGCCCTCGCACCGGTACGACGACGCGGTGCGGGCGGGCGCGGTGGAGATCGGCTCGAAGGAGCTCGTACGCCGTCTCACGGAGGCGGGGCTGCGGCGGCCGAAGGGGCGCCCGGCCTGAGGCCGGGCCGGGGGGCGTGGGGTGCGCGGAGGAACACTCTCTGGCGGGATCTTGTCGCCGGTTCGGCTGCGGCCCGTAGCCAGACGACTGCGGATCGGCTAACTTCCTTGCCAGTAGTCGTGGTTCCGAAGTCTCAGCGCCCGCGGTTTACGCCGTGGGCGTTTGCTGTGCAGCAATGTCCGAGGACCAGGGCGATCACCTCACCCAGGGGTACTGACAAGCCAGTACCCCGCGATCCTCGACAGGGGAAAAACATGGCAACCGGCACCGTGAAGTGGTTCAACGCGGAAAAGGGCTTCGGCTTCATCGCGCAGGACGGCGGCGGCCCGGACGTTTTCGTCCACTACTCCGCGATCAACTCCACCGGCTTCCGTGAGCTGCAGGAGAACCAGCAGGTCAACTTCGACGTCACCCAGGGCCCGAAGGGCCCGCAGGCGGAGAACGTCACCCCCGCCTGAGCAGTGACCTCGTGACCCCGGCTCCGGCCGGGGTAACACCGAAGCGCCCCGCACCCGGGGAATGGGTGCGGGGCGCTTCTGCGAGTACGGGTCAGACCTCTGCGTGGGCTGCCGCGAGGGTCCGGTCCGTCGAGCGGGCCACCACGCGGGACCGGGACTTGTGCAGACGCAGGGAGGCGGCGACCAGGGCGAGGGCGAGAACCGTCATCGCGGCACCCGCCCAGGCGGTGGCGGCGAAGCCCAGGTTCGCGCTGATCACGATGCCGCCGAGCCAGGGGCCCGCGGTGTTGCCCAGGTTGAACGAGGACGTCGTGGTCGCGCCGGCCAGCGTCGGGGCGGCACCGCCCACGTTGAACATGCGGGCGTTGAGCGCGGGCGCCGTGTAGAACGCCGAGAGGCCGAGCAGGAACGACAGAGTGATCGCGACGGCGGGCGTGGAGGCGAACAGCGCGAGCGCGACCAGGAACACCGTCGAGGCGGTGATGCCGCTGAGCAGCACGCCGAAGAGGTGCGCGTCGGCGACCCGGCCGCCGATCGTCGTACCGATCAGCGCGCCCAGACCGAACAGGCCGAGCACGGCCGGGACCCAGCCCGCGTCCACGTGCGCGACGTCGGTGAGGAGCGGCTTGAGGTAGCTGAACGCGCAGAACACGCCACCCGCGGCGAGCGCGGTGATCGCGACCGAGAGCAGCACCTGCGGGTCGCGGTAGATCCGCAGCTCGCGGCCGAGCCGGGGCTTCTCGGTGGGGAGCGGGATGCGCGGGATGCGGGTCACGATGCCGACCAGCGCGATCGCGGAGGCGGCGCCGACCGCCCAGAACGCCGCCCGCCAGCCCAGGCCGTCACCGAGCAGCGCGCCCAGCGGCACACCCAGCACGTTCGCGATCGACAGGCCGCCGATCATGACGGCCATCGCACGGGCCCGCGCGTTCACCGGGACCATCGCGATGGCGACCGCCGCGCCGACCGCCCAGAACCCGGCGCAGGCCAGTGCGGACACGATGCGCGAGGCGAAGAGCAGCGCGTAGTTCGGGGCCAGCGCGCCCGCGACCTGGCCCAGGCCGAAGACGGTGATCAGCGCGATCAGGGTGGTGCGGCGCGGCAGCCGCAGGGTGGCCACGGCGAGCAGCGGGGCGCCCACCACCATGCCGATGGCGAACGCCGAGATCAGCAGCCCTGCCTGAGGAATCGACACGCTCATGTCGTCCGCGATGGCCGGGAGCAGCCCCGTGAGCATGAACTCGCTCGTGCCGAGCGCGAAGACGGACAGGCCCAGGATGTAGACGGCGAGCGGCATGCGTTTCGCCGCGGAGGCGGAGCCGGAGGAGTTCGCCGGAGCGGAGCCGGAGAGGCTTTCTGCGGGGGGAGTGGGGGCGGGCACGGGCGTGGGTATGGGCTCGGCGGGCATATCGGGTGCCAACGTGTGTGGCCGGTTCCGTATTCCCCGGGCTATTCCCCACGTATTTCCCCGGGCTGTTCCTCGCTCGCGGAATTCCCCGCCGGTGCCGGTGCCGGTGTCGGTGTCGGGCCCGGTCAGCTCGGCCGGGCCTGCCGGTCCAGGCTCCGGTCAGTCCCGGTTCTGCCCGGAGAGTTTCTGCCCGGAGAGGTTCCGCTCGAAGAGGTGCTGGGCCTCGCGGCCGCCTATCGGGCGCGGGGTGTCGCCGATGCGGCAAAAGCCCGCCCGTTCCAGGACGCGCTGCGAGGCGGTGTTGTCCTCGTCGGTCGTGGCGTACACCGTCTCGACGTCGGGCTGCGCCAGTGCCCAGGCGGTCAGCGCCCTGACGGACTCGGTCGCGTACCCCTGGCCCCGTACGGACTCCGCGAGGTCGTAGCCGATCTCGACGCGGCCGTCCTCCGGCGGGCCGTGGAAGCCGATGCCGCCGATGGCGCGGTCGTCCTCGGTCCGGACCATGACGTACGCGCCCCAGCCGGCGCGGTGCCGGCCGGTCTCCATGCCCGCCAGCATCTTCCCGGCGGCGAAGCGGCTGCCCTCGTGGGGGCCGCCGGGCGCCCACTCCCAGCCGCCGTCGCCGCCGTCCTGGAGCTCTGCGGCCGATGCCCGGGTCAGCTCGTGAAGGGCGATGCGGTCGGCCTGGACTGTCACGGGGAGCACGCGGGTTACCTGCTTTCCGGGGGGGAGTTGTGCGGTGAGCTGTGGGCTTTGGCTGATTATGCGGCCGGTCATGCGGTGAGCAGGGTCAGTTCCGCCTCGATGTTCTCCCGGGCCGGAGCCTCCCATGCGCGTTCTCCGTACGGGGTGCGGAACAGCCTCGGCAGGGCGAGCAGTTGGGTCAGCACCTCGGCGCGGCCGGCCCGGAAGGCCTCGTCCGGTACGAAGGCGTACTCCTCGCGTACGGCGGCGGCGTACGCGGCGTAGGCCTCCGGGGCGGCGGCGAGGATCGCGAGATCGGCGTCGCACAGGACCGCGCCGTTGGCGTCGCCGTCCTCGGGGGCGTGGGTGACGGTCAGACGCACGAGGCGGGCCACTTCCGCGGTGTCCTCCTGGCTCAACCCGGCCTCGGGTAGGGCGCGTTCGGCAAGGCGGGCCGAGCGTTCCTCGTTCTCGGAGCGGTCCGGAAGGTACACGGCGTCGTGGAACCACGCGGCCAGGCGCACCAGTTCGGGGCTGTCCGCGTGCTGCTCCAGTACGTCGATGTGGTCCAGGACCGCCTGGAGGTGGGCGGTGTTGTGGTAGCGGCGGTGGGGTTCCGCCCAGCGGGCCAGGAGGTCATCGGCGTACGGATCCGGCTGCGCGGCGGGGGCGGCTGCGAGCAGGGCACTGTGCAAGCGGGCGCGGAGAGCGTCGGTTTCGGGCATGCGGCCGAGGGTATCGGGGGCCGGTTTTCCCACCCTCCTGTCCGTCAGGTGCCGGTAGGCGCCCCGGCGGAGACGACGATCCGCCGAATGGTGATCACACAGATGCCGCATCCAAGTGGCGCGAAGGGGCCGACCACCAGGTAATGGCAACAACTGGTAACTCAGTGCACAGGTGGGCCAAAGGTAAACGCACCCGTCCCCATGGAGCCGAGCATGACGACCCCTTCTTCGTCACCCCTACCCGAACCGCCGGGCATACCGCCTCTTCCCTCGGCCGACCCGTACCCGCCGGTCGGGTACACGGGACGCGTCGTGGAACCGCCCCCGCCCCCGCCCGCCGAGGACGTGCCGCCGCCCCCGCCGCCCCCGCCGGCCGAGGCCGCTCCCTTGTCCCCGCCGGCCGAGGACGCCCGACCCGTCGCCGGCAAGCCCGGGTCCGCGTACTCCAGCCCGGTCGACGGTCTGGTGCACGCCGCCGTCGCCGACCGGCCGTTGGAGGAGGTCGTCCAACTCATCACGCTCCTGGAGCAGTCGCCGGAGTACGCGCGGGCCACGGTCGATGCGCTCCACGCGGTCGGCATGGACCGTTCGGTGGAGGACATCTCCCGGCTGGTGGGGCTGCTGACGCGGCCGCCGCGCAGCCCCGACAGTGCCGACGAGGCGATCCGCGCCGCGGCCGAACACCGGCCCGTCGAGGAAGTCACCCGGCTGATGGCGCTGCTGCACCGGGATCCGCTGGAGCGGCACTGCGGAGAGGAGGCGATCCGGACGGCCGCGACCAACAGGCCCGTCGAGGACCTCGTGCAGCTGATCGGCCGCCTGGCCCAGGAGAAGCACCTGGAGGCGCCGCAGCCCGCCCAGGGGGCATCGGCTTCGGTGTCGGACGAACCGAACTCCGCCCTGTTGTTCGTGGACCCCCCTGCGGGCCTCCCCATGGTCGCCCAGGGCGCACCCGCCGACGCCTTCGTCCCGGCCGCCGAACGGCGTGGCCGTGCGCAGGCGCAGACGCAGGGCAGCGGCACCCCCCGCGCATGGCCGAGGTGGCTGACGTCTGCGGCGCTCGTCGTCTGCAGTCTGGCCTACCTCCCGCTGCACCGGGGCGGCGCGTCGTTCGGCTCCGCCGCCCTCGACCTCGGCGTGTCGGGTGTGTGCTTCCTGCTGGGGGTGGCGCTGGCCTTCACCGGATCGCCGGTGGTTCTCGCCCTCGGTGTGCTGGTGCCCTCCGCGCTGGCCTCCGTGCAGCTGCTGGAGGGTCAGTTCCATTCGCGGACCCTCTCCAGCGCTCTGGCGATCACCGCCGCGCCGTCCTGGGTCGCCGGTCTCGCGGCCGCGATCGCCGTGCTGCCGGCCCTGATGGCCGTGCTCGCCTACATCGCGGCCGCGCAGCCGGAACGGCATCCCCGGACCGAGCCCCGTTCCGTGGTGGAGGCGGAAAAACAGCCGGTCGGATGACGGAAGCCCCCGTACAAGCGACTCGGGCGGCCGGCCTCGGTGAGGCGGCCGCCGGCGTCGTGTCCCGCCGGACCCGTGTCACATCCGCCGACGCCGGCGCGTCAGCGATGTGACGGATCGGGTTGCTACGAGGGGATGCGGGCCATGGACGGGCAGGAATATCTGGCGGAGCGGTTCGAGTCGCATCGGGGGCAGCTGCGCTCGGTGGCCTACCGGATGCTCGGATCGCTCCACGAGGCCGACGACGCCGTGCAGGAGGCCTGGTTGCGGCTCAGCCGGTCGGACACCAAGGGGGTGGCCAACCTGGGGGGCTGGCTCACCACCGTTGTCGGGCGGGTCTGCCTCGACATGCTGCGCGGCCGGGCCTCCCGCCGGGAGGAGCCGCTCGGGCTGCGCGTGCCCGACCCCATCGTCGGCGGCGCGGACGACCCCGGCCCCGAGGGCGACGTACTGCTCGCCGATTCGGTGGGTCTGGCCCTGCTCGTCGTGCTGGAGACGCTGAACCCGGCCGAGCGGCTCGCCTTCGTTCTGCACGACCTCTTCGCCGTTCCCTTCGACGAGATCGCTCCCGTCATCGGGCGTACTCCGGCCGCGGCCCGCCAGCTGGCCTCCCGCGCCCGGCGCCGGGTCCAGGGCGGCGCCCCGGCCCCCGACACCGACCTCGCCGGCCGTCGTGCGGTGGTCGAGGGGTTCATGGCGGCGGCCCGCGACGGTGACTTCGAGGCTCTGGTCGCCGTGCTCGCCCCGGACGTGGTGGCCCGTTCCGACGGCGGCGAACTCCGGCCCGGCGGCATCCTGCGCGGCGCCGAGGCCGTCGCGAACGGGGCCCTGTTCGGGGCCCGGCTCGCCGAGTTCACCATCCTCGCGCTGGTCAACGGCAGCCCGGGACTCGTCTCGCTCACCGAGGGCCGGCCCCTGTCGGTCATGGCCTTCACCATCGCGGACGGCCGGATCTCCACCATCGACATCCTCGCCGACCCCGACCGCCTCAGCCGGATCGATCTGACCGTGCTGACGGCCTGAGGGCCGGTGCCGGTGATCACCTGAGTACCGGTGATCAGTGGTCCGCCGCCTTGAAGCGCCTCAGCCGCAGCGAGTTGCCCACCACGAACACCGACGAGAACGCCATCGCCGCGCCCGCGATCATCGGGTTCAGCAGGCCCGCCGCCGCCAGCGGCAGGGCGGCCACGTTGTAGGCGAAGGCCCAGAACAGGTTCGACTTGATGGTGCCCAGCGTCTTGCGGGAGAGCCGGATCGCGTCCGCCGCCGCCCGCAGGTCTCCCCGTACGAGGGTGAGGTCGCCGGCCTCGATGGCTGCGTCCGTGCCCGTGCCCATCGCGAGGCCGAGGTCGGCCTGGGCGAGGGCGGCCGCGTCGTTGACGCCGTCGCCGACCATGGCGACCGAACGGCCCTCTGCCTGAAGGGACTTGACGACGTCGACCTTGTCCTGGGGCATGACCTCCGCGTACACGGTCTCGATGCCGACCTCCGCCGCGACCGCCTCGGCGACCGCCCGGTTGTCGCCGGTCAGCAGGATCGGGGTCAGGCCGAGGGCGCGGAGGCGGCGGATCGCCTCGGGGCTGGTCTCCTTGACCGCGTCGGCGACTTCGAGGACCGCGCGGGCCTCGCCGTCCCAGGCGACCGCGATGGCGGTACGTCCCGCGGCCTCGGCCTCCTCCTTGGCCCGCTTCAGGGCCGGGGTCAGCTCCATGGCCCACTCGGTGAGCAGCTTCTCGCGGCCGACCAGCACGGCGTGCCCGTCGACGATCCCCTGGACGCCGAGGCCGGCGATGTTGGCGAAGTCCTCGGGGGCCGGCAGCGTACCGACCTCGGAAGCCGCTCCGTCGGCGACCGCGCGGGCGACGGGGTGCTCGGAGGAGTGCTCCAACGCGCCTGCCAGCCGCAGGACGTCGGCCTCGGTGACTCCTTCGGCGGTGTGGACGGCGAGGAGGGTCATGCGGCCCGTGGTCACGGTGCCGGTCTTGTCCAGGACGATCGTGTCGACCTTGCGCGTGGTCTCCAGGACCTCCGGGCCCTTGATCAGGATGCCGAGCTGGGCGCCCCGTCCCGTACCGACCATGAGGGCGGTCGGGGTGGCCAGGCCCAGCGCGCAGGGGCAGGCGATGATCAGTACGGCCACGGCGGCCGTGAACGCGGCGGTGAGGCCGGAGCCGGTGGCGAGCCAGAAGCCGAGGGTGGCGAGCGCGAGGCCGATGACGACCGGGACGAAGACCGCGGAGATCCGGTCGGCGAGGCGCTGGGCGGCGGCCTTGCCGTTCTGGGCGTCCTCGACGAGCTTGGCCATACGGGCGAGCTGGGTGTCGGCGCCGACGCGCGAGGCATCGACGACGAGGCGGCCGCCCGCGTTGAGGGTGGCGCCGGTGACGGCGTCGCCGGGGGCGACCTCGACCGGGACGGACTCGCCGGTGAGCATGGAGGCGTCGACCGCGGACGTCCCCTCGACCACGACGCCGTCGGTGGCGATCTTCTCGCCGGGCCGGACCAGGAAGCGGTCGCCGACCTTCAACTCGCCTGTGGGGACGGTCTGTTCGCGGCCGTCGGCGCGCAGAACGGTCACGTCCTTGGCGCCCAGTTCGAGCAGCGCCTTCAGGGCCGCGCCCGCCTTGCGCTTGGAGCGGGCCTCGAAGTAGCGGCCGGCGAGGATGAAGGCGGTGACCCCGGCGGCGGCCTCCAGATAGATGTTGCCCGCGCCGTCCGAGCGGCCGATGGTCAGCTCGAAGGGGTGGGTCATGCCCGGCATGCCGGCCGTGCCGAAGAACAGCGCCCACACGGACCAGAGGAACGCGGCCGAGGTGCCGAGCGAGATCAGCGTGTCCATGGTCGCCGCGCCGTGCCTGGCGTTGGTCCAGGCGGCCCGGTGGAAGGGCCAGGCGGCGTACGTGACGACCGGCGCGGCCAGGGTGAGGGACAGCCACTGCCAGTACTCGAACTGGAGGGCCGGGGCCATCGACATCGCGATCACCGGCACGGCGAGGACGACCGCGGTGAGCAGCCGCTGCCGCAGCGGCCGCAGCCCGTCGTCCGGCTCGGCGCCGTCCTTGGCTTCGGCTTCGGCCTCGGTCCGTACGGGCGCGGGCTCCTGGGCGGTGTAGCCGGTGGCCTCGACGGTGGCGATGAGATCGGCGACGGACACGTCCTCGCGGAAGGTGACCTTGGCCTTCTCGGTGGCGTAGTTGACGGTGGCCTCGACCCCGTCCATGCGGTTGAGCTTCTTCTCGATCCGGGCCGCGCACGAGGCGCAGGTCATGCCGCCGATGGCGAGCTCGACGTCGGCGGCGCCGGATGTGGCGGTGTGGCTGACCGGCATGGCTCTGTCCCCCAGTTCTCCGAAGTTCCGTTGATACCCCCAGGGGGTATCTCGATAGGTCATGTATACCCCCCGGGTGTATGGGATGCAAGGGGTTCTCGTTCGGCGCGACCCCGCCCGGGGTGGGCGCGTGCCGTCCGCCCTGGACTTCCGGCGCGGCGGAAAGGTCCGTACGGCCGCGTTTACCGTCCACGTGGGCGGGCATTCCGCGGCGTAGGCTGGTCAATGGACTAGACCTATTGGGGCCGAGCCGGGCCCGGGTTACGGAGGATTGGGGCCAGATGAGCAACCGTGCACTGCTTGAGGTGATCGCGCTCGACGCGGAGGACGCCGTCGCGGCCCAGGCCGGCGGGGCGGACCGCCTGGAGCTGGTCACCGACATGGCGGCCGACGGGCTGACCCCGCCCGTGGAGACCTTCGCAGCGATCCGCGCGGCCGTCGACATCCCACTGCGGGTGATGCTGCGGGCGGCGGACGGGTTCGCGGCGGGGGACGTCTCCGCGCTCGTACGGTCCGCGGAGGCGCTGCGGGCGGAGGGGGCGGAGGAGTTCGTCCTCGGCTTCCTCGACGAGACCGGGGGTCCGGACATGGCGGCCGTACGGGCCCTGGCCTCCGCGCTGTCCGGGTGCCGCTGGACCTTCCACCGGGCCATCGACCGGGCCGCCTCCCGGGATGCCCTCCGCAAGGAGCTCTCGGGGCTGCCGGGCCTCGACACGTACCTGACCGCGGGGTCGGCGCTGGGGGTCGACGACGGGCTGCCCGTTCTCCTGGCGGAGGCGGCGCGTCGGGATGAGCCGGGGTACGAACCCCGGATCCTCGTGGGGGGCGGGCTGCGGCTGTCCCACCTGCCGGTGCTGCGGGCGGCGGGGATCGACGCGGTGCACATCGGCGGGGCGTCGCGTCCCGACGGGTGGGGGGCGCCGGTGTCCGCGGCGGCGGTTGCGGAGTGGCGGGCGGCGCTGGACGCGTAGCGGGGGCGGGGCGGGCTTCACCTCCCGGTGCGGGGTCGTGGGATTCGGGCGGCTTGGGGCTGAGCCCCGGCCCCCTCTCCCGCCCGCCCGTTGCTCGGGGTGGGATGGCCCGGCCCCCAAATGGCGCTCCCCACCCCCCGGTTGAGACGGTGGACCCACGCAACGAAAAGCCTGGTCAGGGCGATGCAAAGGCAGCGTGGAGGAGTCGCGGGGATGTTGTGCGAGGCTGTGTTTCGGACTGAGGATCTGCCGGGCGCGGACCGGTTCGACTTCTGGCGCGAGCGGATCGGCCGCACCCACGCCCCCCTCGACCTCCACAGCGAACACGCCGCCGACTACCGCGGACACCAACGCGTCCTGAACCTCGGCGCCGTCCACATGTGGCCCGCCACCCACCAGTCCCTCACCTTCCGCCGCACCCCCAGGCTCATCCGCCAGTCCGACCCCGAGTCGTTCCACATCGGGATCCCGTTGAACGGGAACAACCGAGTCGCCTTCGACGACCAGAGGGCCTTGTACGGCGCCTACGACATACAACTCTTCGACAGCTCCCGGGCCTTCGAAGTCACCTGCTCCAACGGGGCCGACCTGTTCCAGGGGATAGGGATCGAGGTTCCCAAGGCCATCCTTCACCTGCCGCAACACACCATGGACCGCCTTTTCGCGCAGGCCATCTGCGGCAAGGACGGCATGGGCGCGCTGCTCGTGCAGTTCGTCACGCGGCTCGCCGCCGACACCAGTTGCTACCAGCCCTGCGACGGCCCCCGCCTCGGGACCGTGCTCGTCGACCTGCTGTCCGCCCTCTTCGCGCACACCCTCGACGCCGACCGCGTCCTGCCGCCCGAGACCCGTACCCGCGCCCTCGTCCACCGCATCCGCGACCACGTACAACGCAACCTGCACGATCCGCAGTTGACGCCCACCTCCATTGCCGCCGCGCACCACATCTCGACCAGTTATCTGCACCGGCTCTTCCGGGACGAGGACGAGACCGTCGCGGCCTGGGTACGCCGTCAGCGGCTGGAGCGGGCGTGCCGCGATCTCGCCGACCCGGCGATGTGCGCCACGCCCATCCACGCCATCGCCGCCCGCTGGGGATTCACCCGGGCCGCAGACTTCACGCGTGCCTTCCGGGGCGCGTACGGCGTGCCGCCCAAGGACTTCCGCCGACAGGCGCTCCACCCCCGCAGTTGACGCCAGTGCACTGAGTGCCAAGAACTGTGAACCCTGTGCAAACGACTTCCCCCGCCCCCTCCGGCAGGCTGAAGGCAATCACGTCATGACGCAGCACCGGCTCACACCGAATGCCGAATGCCGGATTCCGGATGTCAGACGCCGAATGAGGGGCAAAGGAAAAATGCGGGGGATGAAGAAGTCCCGGACTGCCGTGCTCGCGGGGATGGCGGGCCTCGTGGTCCTTCTCGACTCGCCCATGGCCATGGCCGCGAGCTGGCAGGGCAGGATGGTCGACGTGCGGGCCGGGTTCGAATCCCGTAGCTGGACGTCGCACTACAGCGGCTCCAAGGCCAGCTTCCAGGGGTGCCACTCCAAGGGCAACGGGCCCCACAAGAACACCGTGGCTATCTCGATGTGGGAGAACGTGCCGTTCTGGCCGGACCACCGGATCGGGGCCCCGGCCGTGCTGAGCGATTGTTTCAAGGACGGCAGCCGCTGGTCCTCCTTCTCCCGGGACATCCCGGAAGGTACGAGCGTCTACCTGCGGGTCGACCAGGTCAACGGCGAGGCCAAGGGCGACACGGTGAGCATCTACTCGATCGTCGTCTCTTCGTAGCCGCCCCGGCCGCCCCGCCACGAAGAGATCCACGGGGGTGGTCTCTTCGTGGCCGGCGCCGCGGCGTGTGCCGCGTAGGTGCTGCTCACCCTGGAGCTCATACGAAGTAGCTCTCACTGACTGCCAGTTGGGCCCACACCGTCTTCAGCGGGGGTGGGCCCTCGGCCGTGCCCCAGTGGTCGGCGAACTCCTGGACGATGAGCAGGCCGCGTCCTGACTCGGAGTCGGCGGGCGCGCCGACGGCCACCACCGGCAGCGCCTTGTCCGCCCGGGTGTCGGTCACCTCGATGCGCAGTACGCCGTCCTCGCGCAGCAGCAGCCCCAGCTCGAAGCCCCGTCCGGACACGTACGCGTGCAGTACCGCGTTCGCGGCCAGCTCCGCCACGATCAGCGCCGCCGTGCCGGAGGCCTCGCTGCCGTGCGGGACGCCCCACGCCTCCAGCTGCCCCTGCGCCAGCCTCCGCGCCAGGACCGTCGCCCGCCGCGTCGACGCGAACCGCTTTCTGAACATACGCACGGTAGCCGGAAGTTGACGGGCTCTTGCTTCGGTTTCGAGGTGCATGCAACCACCGTGCCGGGGCCGGATCGCCCGCGACCAGGCATCCGCCGCGTACGCTCCGCGAGCGTACGCGCACGCGGTGTAGACGGTACGCATCGTGTGCCGTAACTCTGGGTGAGTTGCGAACGCGGGGCGATCCGTTCACCGGGAGGTGGCCGCCGATGGCATGGGACCACGAAGCACACGATGGGGAGCCCGACTGCTCCGACAGTCTGCGGACGTTCGGCGCGGTCGTCCAGGCCCTGCGCGAACACGCCGGCCTCAGCCGCGAGGAGCTCGCGACGCTGGTCGGCTACTCCAAACACACCGTCGCCTCGGTGGAGTTGGGGCGCCGCATGGCCTACCCCGATTTCATCGAGGGCACGGAGGCGGCCACGGGCAACACGGGGGCGCTGAAGAAGGCGGCCCGCTATTTGAGCAGGCAGCCGGGCCTCGCATCCTGGTTCCGCAAGTGGGCCCTCCTGGAGCGGGAGGCGATCAGCCTGTACACGTACGAGTCCCGGCTGGTGCCGGGGCTGCTTCAGACGGAGGCGTACGCCCGGGTGCTGTTCAGTGAGCGCCTGCCACCGCTGACCGACGAGCAGCTGGAGTCGCAGATTTCGGCTCGTCTGGAACGGCAGAGGCTCCTGACCGAGCGGCCGAGCACCTCGTACAGCTTCATCGTCGAGGAGCACGTCTTCCTGCGGCGTACGGGTGGGCCGGAGGTGACCCGCGAGCTCATTGATCATGCGCTGGCATGTGTCGCGCCTCGCAACGTGCAGTTCCAAATCGTGCCTATGGAGAGGGACGTTCATGCTGCGCTGGACGGCCCGATCCAACTGCTAGAGACGCCTGGCAACAGGTGGTTCGGGTACTGCGAGGGGCAGGAGAGCGGCCAGTTCATCTCCGATCCCCAAGTGATCAGCACGCTCCATATGCGGTATGCGAAACTGCGCTCACAGGCCATGACCTACGAGGAATCCGTAGGCCTGTTGGAGCGACTGCGAGGAGCGCTATGAGCACCACCGCACCGGCATGGTTCAAGAGCAGCTACAGCGGCGACTCCAGCGGCGACTGTGTTGAAGTCGCTCACGTCTGGCGGAAGTCGACGTACAGCAGCGGTTCAAGCGGCGACTGCGTCGAGGTCGCCGAATGCTGGAGCAAGTCCAGCTACAGCGGCGGCGACGGCGATGACTGCGTAGAGGTGGCCGCAGGCCCCACCACCATCCACATCCGGGACTCCAAGAACAAATCCGGCCCTCAGCTCACCCTCTCTCCCGCCGCCTGGGGCGACTTCGTCGCCTTCGCGGGGCGGGGCTGACGTTCGCGGGTCGTCACGTACGCGACCCCAAGTGGCAGCAGAATCAAGGCAGTTGAGGGACAGGAGTAGTGGGGCGTTAAGCCCTGGGCTGCTCGATGCGCTGATCGGGGCGCTGCCGCACTGAGCCCCTCCGGAGGGGGGCTTTCGAGTGCGGGCACCCTGGGGCTGTGCGCCGGGCCCCCTTGCCGCGTTTTGGCCTGCGGGTGGTGGGGGTTGCTCGTGCAGCTCCCCGCGCCCCTATAGGTCGCCCGGCGCTGCTGGTCGCGGCCGATGACGCACGGCGAGACGCCGGCAACGGCCCCGCGGTCGCCGGCGACGACCTGACCGACCAGGCGCTGAACGCGGAGGCCGCCTTCCGGCAGACCTCCTGCCTGACCGCCGCCGCGCAGCCGCTCCGCTCCCTGGCCGACCTGGAGCCGACGACGCCGGCTGTGATGCACGGCTCCTCGTTCCACGGCGACGGCGGCGCCGTGCTGCGGGCCCTCGCGAATGGCCTGGAGGAACGCTTCAGCCCTGAGGCCGAGCCTCGCAACCGAGCGTGCTGGAGGGGCGGGGCACCGGCCTGACGCGGCCGTCCCGCGTCACCCGGCCAGTTGCCTCGGCAGCGGGGCCGTGTGGACGACGGTCAGGCCCGAGACCGCTCGGGTCAGGGCCACGTACAGGCGGCGCAGGCCCGTGCGCTCGTCGGGCTCGCCGTCCACGACCGCCGCCGGCTCGTCCAGTACCACGTAGTCGTACTCCAGGCCCTTCGCCAGCGAGGCCGGGACCAGGGTCAGGCGGGACTCGGCAGTCGTCTCCTCGCCCGGGGCCAGGTAGGGGAGGTTCGCCGCTTCAAGTGCCGCCGTCAGTACGGGAATTCGGGCATCGGCGGCGATCAGGCCGATCGAGCCCTCGTGCGCCAGGGACTCCACGCAGGCCGCCACGACATCCGCGTCCAGTTCCGCCGGCTCGCGTGTTTCCCGTACGTCCAGCGAGCCCGGCGTCTCACGTACCGACTCCACCGCCGCCAGGCCGGGGGAGATCGACGGCAGCAGCTTCGAGGCGTACGCGATGACCTCGCGCGGCACGCGGAAACCGGCCGTCAGCTCCTCGATCACCGCATCGTCCTTGCCGAGGTGACGCAGCGCCTCGGCCCAACTCGCCGTCGCCCAGGGCGTGGTGCCCTGCGCCAGGTCGCCGAGCACCGTCGCCGAACCGGTCGTGCAGCGGCGGCCCACCGCGCGGTACTGCATGGGGGAGAGGTCCTGCGCCTCGTCGAGTACGACATGGCCCAGCGAGTGGGTGCGGGCGACCAGGTCGTTCGCCTCGTCGATGAGGACCGCGTCCGCCGCCGTCCACTTCGCCGACTTCACGCTGCGCGCGGGCTTGGCTGAGGTGATCGTCTTCTGCTCGTCCGCTGTGAGGATGCCCTCGGCGTGCTCCGCCAGGAAATCGGGGTCGCTGAGCAGGCGCAGGACCAGCTTCGCCGGGTCGACAGGGGGCCAGATCTCCTTCACGGCCGCCTTCACCGCCGTGTTCCGGGCCACCGCGTCCTGGACCCGGTCGTCGGGGGCCTCGCCCGCCTGCTCCATCCGTACGAGAACCGTGTGCGCGATCCGCTGCGGCAGGGCCTCGCGGGCGGCGCCGTAACGGATGTCCCGGTCCCTCAACTCCTCGACGATCTCGGCGAGTTCGTACGCAGGAACCCGCCAGCGGCGCGAACCTCGTACGACCACCAGGGGCTCGGCGGGGGTGGTGACGTGGGACCAGACGGCCTTGCGGAGCACCTCGGCCATGCGGGCGTCGCCCTTGACGACGGCCGACCCGGCCTCGTCGGTGCCGCGCACCTCGATACCCGTCGTCACGAGGTCGTCGACCGTCGCCTGCTTCACCTCCAACTCGCCAAGGGCCGGGAGGACTTGCTCGATGTAGTGCAGGAAGGACCTGTTCGGGCCGATGACCAGGGTGCCGGTGCGGGCGAGGCGGTCGCGGTGGGCGTAGAGGAGGTACGCGACCCGGTGCAGGCCGACGGCGGTCTTTCCCGTGCCGGGGCCGCCCTGCACGCACACGCTGCCGCTCAGGCCGGACCGTACGATCTCGTCCTGCTCGGGCTGGATCGTGGCGACGATGTCGCGCATGGGGCCGACGCGGGGGCGCTCGATCTCGGCCTGCAGCAGCTTGCTGGTGGTGGCGGCCTCGGCGGGGTCGGTGAGGTGCTCGTCCTCGTACGCCGTCAGGTCGCCGCCCGTGTAGCCGAAGCGGCGGCGCAGCCCGATGTCCATCGGGTCCTTCTTCGACGCGCGGTAGAACGGCTGCGAGACGGGGGCGCGCCAGTCGATGACCATCGGGTCGCCGTCGGCGTCGTGGACGTGCCGGCGTCCGATGTAGAACTGCTCTCCCTCCGCCCCTTCGGCCAGGTCCGCGCCGGGGGCGTGCAGGTAGTTCAGGCGGCCGAAGAAGAGGGGGGTGTGGGAGAGGTCCGCGAGGGCCTTGATGCGGTCGTCGATCTGGCGCTGGAGGACGGCGGCGTTGACCCAGTTCGCGGTGACGTCCTTGATGTCGAGGTTCTCGACGTCTTCGCGCATCGCGCGGAGGGCTGCGCGGGATTTGGCCAGGTGGGTGCGTTCGTGGTGCAGGGGGTCCTGGGGGGCGGGGGGTTCGGGGTCGTGCGTCTGCACGGGGTGCCTCCGGCGGTTTGGCGGAGGGGGGATTTTAGGCGCGGGGCGGGGCGGGAGGCCAATGGTTTTCCCCCACCCCGCCCCTTCCCGAGGGGCGGGGGCCCGTCACCCCGGCAAGAACGACACGTCCAGGTTCGCCATCCGCTTCGGGTCCGCCAGAATGTTCATCTCCGTGATCCGGCCGTCCGCACCCAGCGTGAAGGACAGGAGCGAGAACGCCCGGCCGTCCTTCGCCGCCACGATGCCCGGCATGCCATTGACCAGGACCGGCTGGTTGAGCGCCGCGAACTTGCGGAAGGTGTAGGCCTGTTCGGCCACCACCCTCGCCCCCCGCACCAGCTTCGTCGCCGGCAGCGAACCCGCGTCCGCCCGCAGCAGCACGTCCGGGTCCAGGAGCGCGAGGAGGGCCTCGAAGTCGCCTCCCCGGGCTGCCGAGATGAAGGCGTCCACCACCTCGCGCTGGCGAGTGCGGTCGACGGACGGCGACGGGGACTGGCCCTGCACCCGCCTCCTCGCCCGGCTCGCCAGCTGGCGCGTCGCCGCCGGCGTCTTGTCCACGATCGGCGCGATGTCCTCGAACGGCACCGCGAACATGTCGTGGAGGACGAAGGAGAGGCGTTCGGCGGGGGACAGGGTTTCCAGGACCACCATCAGCGCCAGGCCCACCGAGTCCGCGAGCAGTACCTCCTGCTCCGGGTCCACCACGTCCACCGAGCCCACGATCGGGTCCGGGACGTGGACGTACTCGTACTCCTCGACATCCAGCGCCGCCTCCCGCCGGGTGCTTCGCGAACGCAGCATGTTCAGGCAGATCCGGCCCACGATCGTGGTCAGCCAGCCGCCCAGGTTGTCGACCGCGCTGCTGTCCGCGCGGCTGGCCCGCAGCCAGCCCTCCTGGACGGCGTCCTCGGCCTCGCTGAGCGAACCGAGCATCCGGTACGCCACCGCACGCAGATGCCCGCGGTGCTCCTCGAAGCGCTGCGCGAGGTATTCGTCGTCGTCCATGTCTCGTCATTCCTCCGTCGCGTGGTGGCGCTGCTCTGACAAGGGAGAGCGTGCAGATGTGACAGGTGGGTGGAGATCGCTGCTCATACCCGTAGGGGACGGGGTCGGACCAGAGGACTACGCGGGAGGTGAGGAGGTTCAGCCCCGGGAGCGACGTGCCTGGGTTGTCCGGAATCCATCATGGATACATGAGTGCAGCGACCTTCACCCCAGCCCCCTCCGCCTGCCCCGGCACCCCCAAGGGCGCCACGGCCTCGGGCGCCGCCCCTCACCGTACCCACATGATCGGCAACGCCGTCCGTGCCGCCAAGGTCCTCGCCGGTGCCGCGTTCAGCGTCGTCGTCATGGGGGAGTACGCGGAGGAGGCCGGCGTTCACCGCCGTCACCACTGACAGTCAGCCGGTCGCACCATTGGCTGTGGTGGTCAACTCTCAGTTGCCTGAGAGGAGTTCGTCCGCGTCCATGATCCGGTAGGCGTAGCCCTGTTCGGCCAGGAAGCGCTGGCGGTGGGCCGCGAAGTCCTGGTCGATGGTGTCGCGGGCGACCACCGAGTAGAAGTGGGCCTGGTGGCCGTCCGCCTTCGGGCGCAGGACCCGGCCGAGGCGCTGGGCCTCCTCCTGGCGGGAGCCGAACGTGCCCGACACCTGGATCGCGACGGTCGCCTCCGGCAGGTCGATCGAGAAGTTCGCCACCTTGGACACCACCAGGACGCTGATCTCGCCCTCCCGGAACGCGTCGAAGAGCTTCTCGCGCTGGGCGTTGGGGGTCTCGCCCTTGATGACCGGCGCGTTCAGGTGCTCGCCCAGCTCGTCGAGCTGGTCGATGTACTGGCCGATGACGAGGATCTGCTGGCCCGCGAACTTCCGTACCAGCGCCTCCGTGACCTTCCGCTTCGTCGCGGTCGTCGCGCAGAAGCGGTACTTCTCCTCGGTCTCGGCGGTCGCGTACGCGAGGCGCTCGGAGTCCGTGAGATTGACGCGGACCTCGACGCAGTCGGCGGGCGCGATGTAGCCCTGCGCCTCGATCTCCTTCCACGGGGCGTCGAACCGCTTCGGCCCGATGAGCGAGAACACGTCCGACTCGCGGCCGTCCTCGCGGACCAGCGTCGCGGTCAGACCGAGGCGGCGGCGGGCCTGGAGGTCGGCGGTGAACTTGAAGACCGGCGCGGGCAGCAGGTGCACCTCGTCGTAGACGATCAGACCCCAGTCCCGCGAGTCGAACAGCTCCAGGTGCGGGTACACGCCCTTACGGCGAGTGGTGAGCACCTGGTACGTCGCGATCGTGACCGGCCGGATCTCTTTCCGCGTCCCGCTGTACTCGCCGATCTCGTCCTCGGTCAGGCTGGTGCGCTTCACCAGCTCGTGCTTCCACTGGCGGGCCGAGACCGTGTTGGTGACCAGGATCAGCGTGGTCGCCTTCGCCTCGGCCATCGCACCGGCCCCGACCAGCGTCTTTCCGGCGCCGCAGGGCAGCACGACCACACCGCTGCCGCCGTGCCAGAAGCCCTCGACGGCCTGCTTCTGGTACGGGCGCAGCGCCCAGCCGTCCTCGGCGAGCTCGATCGGGTGGGCCTCGCCGTCGACGTACCCGGCGAGGTCCTCGGCCGGCCAGCCCAGCTTCAGGAGGGTCTGCTTGATCTGGCCGCGCTCGGAGGGGTGCACGGCGACCGTGTCCGCGTCGATGCGGGCGCCGACCAGCGGGGTGACCTTCTTCGAGCGCAGGATCTCTTCGAGTACGGGCCGGTCGGTCGAGGTCAGGACGAGGCCGTGGGTGGGGTGCTTGCTCAGGGTGAGGCGGCCGTAGCGGGCCATCGTCTCGGCGATGTCGACGAGCAGGGCGTGCGGGACGGGGTAGCGCGAGTACTCGACCAGCGCGTCGACGACCTGCTCCGCGTCGTGCCCGGCGGCCCGCGCGTTCCACAGGCCGAGCGGCGTCACGCGGTAGGTGTGGATGTGCTCGGGGGCCCGCTCCAGCTCCGCGAAGGGCGCGATGGCGCGACGGCAGGCGTCGGCCTGCTCGTGGTCGACCTCCAGGAGCAGGGTCTTGTCGCTCTGGACGATGAGTGGTCCGGTCACCTGGGGCATGTCCCTTCCGACGGATGGCCCGCCGGGCAGGGCGGGCAAACTTCCAGTCTGCCGCATCGGCGGCTCCGATGGGCTCCCGTACGCGGGGGTGCCTGGTGCCGGGGTGAGTACGGGGGCTCGTGGATGAGTACCGGACGAGTACCGGATGAGTATGCGGACGGTGCCGGTGGGGCGGGGGCGGGCGGTGGGATGGGGGCATGACGACGCAGTGGAACCCCTTCGCCCACCAGCAGGACCTGACCCGGCGCTGGGCGCCGGCCGACGGGCCGGACGCCCGGTGGTGGGTGGTGCCTTCCGTGTGCACGCTGGCGCTGGTGCTGTCCGCGTGGTTCGACCTCTCGGTGATGTCCGGGGTCGGGTCCACACCGGACATGGTCGCGCTGTTCTACGCGCTGCCGGTGGCGCTGGTCGGCGCGAGCTGGCTGCTTCCGCACCGGCGGGGTCTGCGGGGAGCGCGCACAGGTCTGGCGGCCTCGGGTGTGGGCGTGGCCCTCATGATCTCGAAGGTCCTGGCCATGGGCCTGTTGATCGTGTTCCTGTGCGTCGCCCTGCTCTTCGGGTGGAATTACGAGGGGTAGGTCCCGCACAAGGCGGCCCGAGGATAGGCGGCTGATCCCGGCAGGTCTAAGGTCTGGAATCCAGGACCAGAACGATGGGGGGCGCCAGGCCGTGGATCAGGACGATGCCGTCATCGGCTGCCCCGGAGTGCTGCTCGTCGCCACCCGTGGAACCGCCGGACCCGGCGAGGTCGTGGTGAGCGTACGAGGCGGTACGGAGGCCTTCCTCGCCTGGTCGGAGGAACCCCTGCCGAAGGGGGCGACCGTGCTCGTGATCGGATCCCGTGGCACCCGCCAGGTGGACGTCATCGAGTGGGCCGATCCGTTGGACGCGTTGGGCGGCTTCTCCGCCGACGCCGGCTAAGAGTCGTTTCTAAGGAGACAAAGGATGTTCGGTTACCGGGTGCCCGCCCCCGACGAGGCGATGCTGATCTCGGGTGGCAGGCGCGGTCTCGGGGGTGCCCCGTTCCGCGTAGTGACCGGCCACGGCAAGTTCGTCCTGCCGATTTTCCGCAAGACCCGCTTCCTCACGCTGTCGATGTGCGAGGCCGAGGTCACCGAGACCTGTGTGACGAGGCAGGGCATCGCGCTGCACGTGCGCGCGGTGATCGCGTTCAAGGTCGGCAACGACACCGAGTCCATTGTGAACGCGGGGCAGCGCTTCCTGTCCGACCAGGACCAGATGTCGGTCCTGACCGGCCGGATCTTCGCCGGTCACCTGCGGTCCATCATCGGCTCGATGACCGTCGAGGAGATCGTCACCGAGCGGCAGAAGCTCGCGGCGGAGGTCCTGGAGACCTCGAAGACCGAGATGGCGAAGATCGGCCTGATCGTCGACTCGCTGCAGATCCAGTCCATCGACGACGGCGACGTCGGCTACATCGACGCGATGTCCGCGCCGCACAAGGCTGCCATCCAGCGGGCCGCGCAGGTCGCGCAGGCGCAGGCCACCCAGGCCTCGGTCGAGGCCGAGCAGGTCGCGGCGCGCAACCAGGCGGAGTACGCGCGGCAGACCGCGGTCGTGAAGGCCGAGTACTCGGCGGAGGTCGACCGCGCGCAGGCCCAGGCCGCGCAGGCCGGGCCGCTCGCGCAGGCCCACGCCCAGCAGGAGGTGCTCCTCGCGCAGACCGAACTGGCCCAGCGCGCCGCCGAGCTCCGCCAGCAGCAGCTGGTCGCCGAGATCGTCAAGCCGGCCCAGGCCGAGGCCGAGCGCATCAAGGTGCTCGCGATCGCCGAGGCCGAGCGCATGAAGATCCAGGCGGAGGCCGCGGCGTCGTACGACCGGGTCGCGCTCGACCGGATGCTGATCGACCAGCTGCCGCAGATCGTGAAGGAAGCGGCGGGGGGTCTCGCGGGGGCGAACGTCAATGTGCTGAACGGGGCGGACGGGCTCGGCGAGATCGCGGCGGGTCTGGTGGGCCAGGGGCTGACGATCCTGGACTCGGTCCGGCAGAACCTGAGCGGGTCCGGCGACCCGCGCCCGGACTCCAAGGCCGGGGCCCAGCTGTCCCTGCCGGGCTTGCTGTCCGGCAAGGCCGAGCCGTCCCGCCCGGAGGGCAAGGGGGACGGGCCGGTCGACATCGACTAGCCGCCAGTGCGGGGGTGTTGTCGGGCGCGGGTGGCCTTGCGCTGCGCGCGCAGTCCCCACCCCGCCCCTTCCCGAGACCCTCCGGGGGTTGAAGAACCCTGGGGCTCCGCCCCAGACCCCGTTCGCGCCTAAAGGGCGCTCGTCCTCAAACGCCGGACAGGCTGAAGATGCCGACGCTGGCCAGGATCGATCCTGCTGGGGGCGCGGGGAACTGCGCGAGCAACCACGCACGGTCCGCACCCGCCCCCACTCCCCCCGGGGTCTGGGGCGGAGCCCCAGGGGGATGGGTCAGGCCGGGTCGTCGGCCAGTTCGGACACGCCTGTGATGCGGTGCAGTGGATACGTGCGGACCTCGTCCGCCGTGTGGTCGTACGCGGTGACGAAGCCGCCCTCCACCCGCACGGGTGCGATGACCCGCTGGCTCGCCGTGCCCTCCGCGTTCACGTACCCGATCCACAGCGCCGAGCCCGTCATCGCCGCCGCCTGCACCGTCGCCAGGGTCTCCGCCGGGGACGTCCGCGGCAGGGAGCTGTCCGTCCGCGCCGCCTCCGGCGACTTGCGGACGACCGTCGCCGCCGTGTCCCCCGCACGAATCGCCCGTACCGCCGCGTCAAGGAGTGTCTCGTCCGGCAGGGGCGGGCCGTCCGGGACCGGGACGGGCGCCGCGCGGCGCGGGGTGCGGCGGGAGTCGGCGCGGGTGATCAGGACATCGCCCTCGGCGGACTCGGCGGCCGGCGCGTACCCCATGGAGCGCAGCCCGTCGAGCAGCGCGGCCGGCTCGGCCGTGGTGGCCAGGACGGTCGGGGCGAGGCGGCGCAGCCGCAGGGGCTGGCTGCGCTTGTCGGCGAGGATCTCGCCCAGCATCGCCTCGTCGTCGCAGCGTACGTACGCCGAAGCGGCGCCCACCCGGAGGTGGCCGTGTCTGCGGGCCACGTCGTCGATGAGGTAGCTGAGCGGCTGCGGCACCGGCGTACGGCTGTGGTCGGTCAGGAAGGACTGCAGGTCGGAGGCGGTCTGACCGGCGTCCAGGGCGCGGCGGACCGAACCCGCGGTGAAGCGGTAGACGGTGGCGCCGCCCTTGGACTCGATGTCCGCGAGCACCCCCAGCATCGCCGCGAGCGGACGCCTGAGCGGGCCGGGCGCGACCGCCGTCAGGTCCGCCTGGAGCAGGACGTGGTCGACGGGCTCGGGCAGGTGCGGGGCCAGCGCCTTCGCGGCGAGCAGGCCGAGCGTCTCGCGTTCGACGGGGCCGGAGGCGGGGGCGAGCAGGGCGCGGCCGTGGGTGGTCAGCGCGCCCCGGCCGGTCACGCCCAGCAACTCGGCCTCGGACAGCGTCCATTGGGCCAGGCGCGAGCGCAGGTCGTCGGGGCCGCTGCGGGCCGGGCGCTCCCAGCGGAGGCGGGCGAGCAGCGATTCGGGGTCCGGCGAGGTGGCGTCGGGCAGGGTGGTGAGCAGGGTCAGGACGCGGTGGCGGACCTCGGGCGCGGGCGAGCGGTCGAGGTCGGGGCCGAGCGCCGAGAGGGTGCGGCCCTTGGCGTCCTGCTCGCCGACGAGCCCGGCGGTACGGGTCGCGGCCAGCCAGGCCACCGCGAGCCGGGCCCACCGCTGCGCGGGCGGCAGCTCCAGCCAGGCGTCGTACTCGGGGGTCGGCGCATAGCGCTCGTCCGCCTCGCCGTCGGACGCCAACAGGCCTGCCGCATAAGCGAGTTCGAGCCAGAACGCGGCGACCGGCTCGGGCGCGTCCAGGGCGGTCGCGGTGCGCTTGAGGTCCCGTACGGACAGGCCTCCGGCGCGCAGCACGGCGGGGCCGCCCTCGTTCCACTCGGCGAGCAGGTCCTCGACGGTGGTCAGTGCCATGAACGCCTGGCCCGCGGCGGTCGCGTCCACAACCTGTGGACGGTATTCGCGCAGCGGCGCGACGGCGGGCGGTACCGGCTCGGTCGTGCGGTGCGCTCGCCCGGCGCGCAGGTGCAGGGCGACCTCGCGCGGCAGCACCAGGGTGCGCGCGGAGGCCGGAAGGAGCAGGCCGTGGTCGCGCAGCCAGCGCACCGGGGGCGGCGGATCGGCGGACACCTCGCCGTACGGCGGGCCCCACACCAGGCGGTCGAGGACCGTGAGCGCCTCGGACGGCGCGGAGTCGAGCAGCTCCGTCATCCTCGCGCGGTCGGTGAACAGCGAGGTCAGCGCGGCGACCGCGGACACCGGGTCGTGCGTGGCCGGCAGCCCGGCGGCCTGGAGGATCTCCTGGACGCGGCCCGGAGACATCCCCGCGGTGGCCTCCGCGACGGTCGGGCCGAGGCCGGTCGGGGAGGGGTGTGTGGGGGAGGGGGCGAGCAGTTCGCGGGCGGTGCGCACCAGGCGCAGCCGGTCGTCGCCGCCCCAGACCAGGGCCTGTTCGCGCAGCGCGGCGAGCGCGCCGGGCAGCGCGGCCTCGACCTCCCGATCGCCGTCGTCCCCGGCGAGCAGGCTGCGTACGGCGTCGTACGGGGCCGGGTCCGGGGCCACGGCCAGGACCTGGGCGGTCTGCAGCGCGAAGCTGTCCAGCCGTTCGAGGGCCCGTACGACCGAGGCGCGGGTGCCGGCGCGGGTGGCCAGCTGGGTGAGGTCGCCCGGTACGGGGCTGAGCAGGTCGGGGCGGGTGCGCAGCAGCGCGGCGAGGGACTCGTCGGGGCGCGAGCGCAGGGCCTCGGCGAGGGTACGGGGTGCCGACGCGGCGGTGCCGGATGCCGTGGCGGCGGCTCGGGGCGCCGCGGCAGCCCTGTTCGTCGCGCCGGTCGTTCCTTCGGGCACGTGCGCCTCCTGATTGCGCTCGCCGGTCCCCATCCGCCCCACGGTAGCCCGTGCGCGCTACCGTCAGGACCCAGAGCCGGTGTCCGAAACGCGACCGGACCGGCGGACGCGGCCGTCGGACGGCCGCGGGCGGGGTCCGCGGAGGGGAAACGCGCGTGGGGATCGAGAGCGACCAGCTGGTCTACGACTACCTGAGCCGGGTCGGCGACCTGGCCCAGCAGCGGCAACTGCCCTCCGGGGACCGGATGCGCCTGGTGTCGTCGCTGCGCAACGAGATCGACAAGCAGCGGGCGAAGTACGGGAGCGAGACACCGGCGACGGTACGGCGTGTTCTCGGGCGGTTCGGGACGCCGGAGGAGGTCGTGGAGCGGGCCGCGTCCGGCTCGGGGGCGGGAGCGGGTTCCGGTTTTGCCGCGCCCTACGTTCCGGAGGCGGCGCCGGATGTGGCCGTGCCGGTTCAGCGGGACCGGCTGTTCCCGGGGCGGGGCAAACGCGTCCCGCGTCCGCGCTCGGTCGAACCGGACGAGGCGCCGCCCACGCTGCCCGCGCCGCCGCATCTCGCGGGCATGGACGAGCTCGGCGTGCAAGGCGACGAACCCGATTGGTGGCGGGTCGAGCCCGGCCCGCTGGGGGGCGGCGCGGGTGACTCCGTGGCGGGGTTCGTGGGCGGGGTGGAGATCCCGGAGCTTCTGAAGCCGCCCGGGGAGGGCGAGGAGGAGCCGGCCGAGTCGGTCGAGGCGGCGGAGGAGGACGTCGAGGCCGACGACGTGGTGGGGGAGGCTCCGGTGCGGCGGCGGGGACTGCGCCTGCGCCGCTCTGCCGCCGAGGTGCGTCCCGGCCTGACGAACCCCCTCCTGCTCATCGCGGCGGCCCTGCTGGTGGCGGGCGCGCTGTTCGGCCTGTGGCTGGCGCTGGGAGCGGGCTGGCTCCTCGCGTACGCGTCCCGCAGGCTGAGCCGGGCGGAGTCGAAGTGGGCGGTCCTGGGCATGCCGGGCCTGACCCTGCTCGGCGGCCTGGTCTGGCTCTGGGGCCGCCAGGACGGCCGCTGGGGCGACCCGATCGCGCAGGGCGAGATGGGGGCGGCCCTGACCGGGATGTGGCCGTGGCTGATCAGGGTGGCGGCGGTGTCGTCGGCGGGGTTCTTGGTGTGGCGGTCCCAGCGGGGCGGGAAGTGAGGGGGCGCGTTTTCCCACTCGCCCGCCCGTTCCGCAGGGTGAGAAGCCTCGGCTTCCAGCGGTGGGTTGCCCTTGCTCGGCGTCTGCGGCCCGTCATCTTCGGCGCCCGTCTGTGGAGGGCCGGCATCCTCCCCCAACCCCCGCGTTGTTCCGGGGAGTTGGAAGAGTTCGGGTACTCGGGGTGAGCTGGGGCCCACTGCTGGCTGCGGGTGTGTGGAGGATGGGCGTAGCCCCGGGGCGCAGGGCGCGTAGCCCCCGCCCGGGGCTGGGGCTTAGCCCTGGGGGTGACCCTTTCCACCCCCGTCACGGGCGGGGGTGGAAGACGCCCCTACCTCGGCAGAAGCTCGGCCAGCTGCCGCAGGATCGCCTCCGCCGCCCCGTACCCGATCCCCTGGATCCACAGCTGGTCGTCCACCGCGTGGGCCCGCCCCGCCCGCACCGCGGGCAGGCCCTTCCACAGCGCGCTGCCCAGCGTCTGTGTCGCCTTCGACTTCGCCGGGTCGCCGTACGTCGTGTGGAAGATGACGTCCGCGTCCGCGAGGTCGATCCGCTCGGGGCTCACGTCGTACGAGAAGCCGTCCTTCGCCCTGTCGACGACGGCGGGCCGCCCGAGGCCGACGTCGGCGAGGACCGTCGCGATGTAGTTCTTGCGGCCGTAGATGCGGATGTCCGCGCCCTCGACGAAGCGGACGACGTTCACCTTCAGTGCCGCCGCCTTGGCCGGCCCGCCGAGCTGCGCCGTCAACTCCCGTACGTGCGCACCGTATTCGTCCGTGACCGTTTTCGCCTCGGCCGCCCTGCCCAGTGCCAGCGCGTGCAGCTGGAAGTTCTGCTTCCACGGGAAGCCCGTGGACTCCGTCATCACCGTCGGCGCGATCTTCGACAGCTCCGCGTACTTGTCGCCGTGCCGCACCTTGCTGGTCAGGATCAGGTCGGGTTTGAGCGCCGCGACGGACTCCAGGCCGGGGCTCATCATCGCGCCGACGTCCCTGATCCCGGCCACCTTGTCCTTGGGCAGGTAGTCGAGGAACCCGGAAGCCACGTCGGCGTGCGTCGCGCCCACCGGCTTCACGCCCAGCGTGATCGCGGAGTCGAGTTCCGCCGTGTCCAGGACGACGACCTGTTGAGGGTGGTCCTTGACCCGCACGTCCCCCATCACTGTTCTGACGAGGTGCGAACTGCCGCTTGAGGCGGCGGAGTTGGGCCTGCCCGAGGAGCATGCCGTCGCCGTCAGGGCCAGCGCGCCCGCCAGTGCGGTGCGGCGGGGGATCGTCATCGGGGAATCCTCTCCGAAGGGGGCGAGTAGGGGGCGCCGGGCACCACCAGGGGCGAGCCCGTCACCGGGTCCGGGACCACCACCGAGTCCAGGCCGAACACCTCGCGTACGAGATCCGCCGTCACCACGTCCTTCGGGTGGCCCTCGGCGACGATCCGCCCCGCCTTCATCGCCACGAGGTGGTCGGCGTACCGCGCGGCCTGGTTGAGGTCGTGCAGCACCATCACCACCGTACGGCCCCGCTCGTGGTTCAACTGCCGTACCAGGTCCATGACTTCGACCTGGTGGGAGATGTCCAGATAGGTGGTCGGCTCGTCGAGGAGGAGTACGTCGGTCTCCTGGGCGAGGGCCATCGCGATCCACACGCGCTGGCGCTGGCCGCCGGAGAGTTCGTCGACCGGGCGGTCGGCGAGCCCCGACACATCCGTACGCTCCATCGCGTCCGTGACCGCCCGCTCGTCCGCCTCCGACCACTGCTGCCACCAGTGCTGATGCGGCTGGCGCCCGCGCGAGACCAGGTCGGCCACCGTGATCGCCTCGGGCGCGACGGGCGACTGCGGGAGCAGCCCGATCGACTGGGCGATCTTCCTGGTGGGGATGCGCGCCAGCTCCGTACCGTCGAGCAGCACCGCGCCGCCGCGCGGCTTCAGCAGGCGCCCGAGGGCCCGCAGCGTCGTGGACTTGCCGCACGCGTTCGGGCCGACGATGACGCTCACCCGCCCGTCCGGCACGGCGAGGTCGAGGCCGTGCACGACGGTGCGGTCCTCGTAGGCGAGGGTCAGCTCGCGGGCCGTCAGCCGGCTGGTCATCTACTTTCCTCCAGTCGTACGGCTGCGCACGATCAGCCAGATCAGGTACGGGGCGCCGATGACCGCGGTGAGCACGCCCACCGGAAGCTCGGTCGGCGAGAACAGCTTGCGGGCCAGCAGATCGGCGAGCACGACGATGACCGCACCCGTCAACGCCGAGCAGAACAAGGGTATTTGGGCCGTCCGCGTCATCCGGCGGGCGATCTGCGGGGCGAGCAGCGCCACGAAGTCGACCGGCCCCGCCGCGCCCGTCGCCACCGAGGCGAGCACCACGCCGATGACGACCAGGCCGAGCCGCACCCGGCCGAGCCGTACGCCGAGCGCGGTCGCGGTGTCGTCGTCGAGGGAGACCGTGCGCTGGGCGCGGGCCGCCCACAGCACGGCCGGCACGAGCGCGAGGAGCAACCAGCCGAGCGGCGCCGCCTCCTCCCAGCCGCGCCCGTTGAGCGAGCCGGTCATCCAGATCTGCGCCTGCTGGGCGACCAGATAGTCGCCCTTGGTCATGAACAGCGTGGTGATCGAGCGGAGCGCGATCGCGAAGCCGATGCCGATCAGCACGAAGCGCGTCGCGTGCAGCCCGCCCCGCCAGGCGAAGACGTACACGAGGGCGGCCGCGAGAACCCCGCCGACGACGGACAGATAGGGCAGCACCGTGTACGAGGTGACCCCGAACGTCATCGCGCCGACCGTCAGCGCCGAGGCGCCCTGGCTGATGCCGATGATGTCGGGGCTGGCCAGCGGGTTGCGCGCGACGGTCTGGATGAGCCCGCCCGCGATGCCGAACGCGGCGCCGACCATCAGCCCGACCACCATGCGCGGCAGCCGCAGCGTGCCGACGACGAGCTCGGCGTACGAGTCCTGGCCGGTCAGCACCTTGAGCACGTCACCGGGCGCCACGAAGCTCTCGCCCACGCAGAGGTAGGCGACGCAGATCGCGGCGAGGAGGACGAGGAGGGATGCCGCGACCACCGCCGCCCTGCGGTGCAGGAGGAAGGCCGCGTGTCCTGCCCGTACGACGGTGTAGCCCGCGGGGCGCACCCGTACGGCTGCCGTTGCGGAACTCATGCCGCCACCGCCTTCCCGAAGAACCGGATGCTGCTCACGCCGGGACCGCCTTCCTGAACAGGCGGACGCCGCTCATGCCGGCACCGCCTTCCTGCGGACCAGCGTCACCAGGAACGGCACGCCGATCAGGGCGGTCATCACGCCCGCCGGGATCTCGCTCGGCGGGAACACGATCCGGCCGACGGTGTCGGCGACCAGGAGCATCACCGGGCCCACCAGGGCCGCCATCGGCAGCACCCAGCGGTGGTCGCTGCCCACGATCGCGCGGGCGATGTGCGGGATCGCGAGACCGATGAAGGCGATGGGCCCGGCCGCCGCCACCCCGACACCGGTCAGCACGGTCGCGCCGATGCCGCCCAGGACGCGTACCGTCGCGACGTTCTGGCCGAGGCCCTTCGCCACGTCCTCGCCGAGCGCCAGCGCGTCCAGGCCGCGCGCGACCCAGGCGACCAGCACGACGCCGACCAGCAGGAACGGCCAGATCTGGTGGGCGACTTGGGCGTCCCGTCCGGCCAGCGAGCCGACCTGCCAGAAGCGGAACTCGTCGAGCGCCGCGGCCTTGGTGGTGAGCACGCCCATCGTCACGGACACGAGCAGCGCGTTGATCGCGGCGCCGCTCAGCGCGAGCTTCACCGGCGTCGCCCCGCCGCGCCCGCTGGAGGCGATCGCATAGACGACGACGGAGGCGATGGCCGCGCCCGCGAACGCGAACCACACGTACCCGGTCAGCGTGTGCACGCCGAGGAAGGCGATCGCCAGGACCACCCCGACCGAGGCGCCCTGGCTGATGCCGAGGATGCCGGGGTCGGCGATGGGGTTGCGGGTGATGCCCTGAAGCACCGTGCCCGCGACCGCGAGGGCGGCGCCGACCATCAGGCCGATCAGGGTCCGCGGCACCCGCAGTTCGCGGACGACCTCGGCGTTGGGGGTGCGCGCGCCGCCGAACAGCGCGTCCAGGACCTCCGAGGGCGGGATCTGGCGCGCGCCGACGGCGAGCGAGAGCAGGACGGCGACCAGGAGCGCCGCGACGGCCGCCGCCGTCGCGAGCACGCGTCTGGTCCGGCGGGGTGCGGCTGGCATAGGGCCCATCACAAGTTGGTGTTTGGCGGGGAAAGCGGTCGGGATTTGGTAAGGCTTGGCTAACTGCGGCCGTCAGTCTAAGGGCCCGGCCGCCCCGCCCACCTGGGCACAATGGCCTCTATGCCCATAGACGCGCCCACGGTCGGCTTCGACCTCGACATGACCCTGATCGACTCCCGGCCCGGCATCCACGCCGTCTACCAGGAGCTTTCCGCGACGACCGGGACGTACATCGACGCCGACCAGGCCGTCAGCAGGCTCGGGCCGCCACTCGACTGGGAGCTGCGGCACTGGTTCCCCGAGGAGCTCATCGCCGAGATGGTCCTCAAATACCGTGAGATCTACCCCACACGCGCGATCCTGCCCACGCCCGCGATGCCGGGAGCGGCCGACGCGGTGCGCGCGGTGCAGGAGCTCGGCGGCCGGGCCGTCGTCGTCACCGCCAAGAACGCACCCCAGGCGCGGATGCACCTCGACCACCTCGGGATCACCCCGGACGAGGTCGTCGGCGGGCTGTGGGCCGAGGGCAAGGCGACCGCGCTGCGCGAGCACGGCGCCGCGGTGTACGTCGGCGACCACCTCGGGGACGTGCTCGGCGCCCGCGCCGCGGGCGCCCTGTCCGTCGCGGTCCCGACCGGGCCGATCGGCGCGGACGAGCTGCGCGAGGCCGGCGCCCACGTCGTCCTCGACGATCTGACGTCATTTCCGGCCTGGTTGAAGGGTTACGCCGCCGAACGCGCTTGACAGCGGGGCCTCGTACTTGCGTACGGGACCGGCCGGTTCAGGTGGGCGGCGGGCGGGTCAGGCGCGGGCCTGGCGGCGCTGTTCCGCGATGGTGAGCAGCACGCCCGCCCCCGCGATCAGGAAGCCGGCGCCCATCAGCATGCACACGAGATAGGCGAACGACGGGAACGGCGCGGTGTTCAGGAACAGCGGCGCCACTGTGACCAGCGTGGCGAGCGCGCCGACGAAGAACACGACGACGCCGATGCGAACCAGCCGATCACCGGTGGTGGGGGCGTCGCGGTCGGTCTTGGCCTGGGTTTCGGTACTCACCCCGCCAGGGTAGTTCCCTGCTCGTAAGGACAGGCCGGGACGTCTTGTCAGCAGCCCCTGGACCATTAGCCTTGGTGTCGGCGGGTCGGAAGGCGACCCGCTGTAGTGCTATCCAGAGCCGTTTTCGGCGCCCCGCACACAACGACGAGTACGAGGACGAGGACAGACGTGCCTACCGGCAAGGTCAAGTGGTTCAACAGCGAGAAGGGCTTCGGCTTTCTCTCCCGGGACGACGGCGGCGACGTCTTCGTCCACTCCTCCGTGCTCCCCGCCGGGGTCGACGCACTCAAGCCCGGACAGCGCGTCGAGTTCGGCGTCGTCGCCGGGCAGCGCGGTGACCAGGCCCTCTCCGTCACGGTCCTCGACCCGGCCCCCTCGGTGGCAGCGGCCCAGCGCCGCAAGCCCGACGAACTGGCCTCCATCGTGCAGGACTTGACGACGCTCCTGGAGAACATCACGCCCATGCTGGAGAAGGGCCGCTACCCGGACAAGGCGGCCGGCAAGAAGATCGCGGGCCTGCTGCGCGCGGTGGCGGACCAGCTGGACGTTTAGTCCGCTCAGTTCTTTACGAATTCCAGCGCATCGCGGCCGAGGGGCGGTACGAGCCCCTCGGCCGCGGCGCGTGTCAAAAGGCCGCGCACCGCGGCGTAGCCGTCCTCGCCGAGGTCGGCGGTGAACTCGTTGACGTAGAGCCCGATGTGCCTGTCGGCCACTGCCGGGTCCATCTCCTGGGCGTGCTCCAGTACGTAGGGCCTCGACGCCTCGGGGTCGTCCCAGGCGAGCCGCACGGAGGTGCGGGCCGACTCGGCGAGCAGCCGCAGCGTGTCCTCGCCCAGCGAGCGCTTGGCGATGATCGCGCCGAGCGGGATGGGCAGACCGGTCGTCGACTCCCAGTGCCGGCCCATGTCGGCGAGGCAGTGCAGGCCGTAGTTCTGGTACGTGAAGCGGGCCTCGTGGATGACGAGTCCGGCGTCGACCTTGCCGTCGCGCACCGCGGGCATGATCTCGTGGAACGGCATGACGACGACTTCGCCGACCCCGCCCGGCACGACGTCCGCGGCCCACAGCCGGAACAGCAGGTACGCCGTCGACTTCTCGCTCGGCACGGCTACCGTCTTGCCGGTCAGGTCCACACCCGGCTCCCGCGTGAGGACCAGCGGGCCGCAGCCCCGTCCCAGCGCGCCGCCGCACGGCAGCAGCGCGTACTCGTCGAGCACCCACGGCAGCACCGCGTACGACACCTTGAGCACGTCGAACTCGCCGCGCTCGGCCATGCCGTTGGTGATGTCGATGTCGGCGAACGTCACGTCGAGTTCGGGCGCGCCGGGCACCCGGCCGTGCGCCCAGGCGTCGAAGACGAAGGTGTCGTTCGGGCAGGGAGAGTAGGCGATCTTCAGCGGCTCAGTCAGGCTCATGAGGTGTCCAACTCTCCAGTACGGGCGGGAGTTTCCCGAATGCGTCGGTGAGGGCGGCGAGCGCGTCGCCGATCCGCCACGCCGAACGGTCCCGGGGGCCGACGGAGTTGGAGATCGCGCGGATTTCGAGGGCGGGCACACCGTACTGGTCGGCGGCCTCGGCGACACCGAAGCCCTCCATCGCCTCGGCGGCGGCCGAGGGGTGGCGGGCCAGGAGTTCGGCTGCGCGCCCGGCGGTTCCGGTGGCGGTGGTGACGGTGAGGACCTGGCCCGTGAGGGCGCCGAGGGCTCGGGTGACGTCCTCGCGCAAGGCGGGCGGGGCGGCCAACCGGTCGCGGCCGAAGCCCAGTTCGGGCAGCGGGACGAAGCCGTCGGGGGAGTCGGCGCCCAGGTCGGCGGCGACGAGCTCCGATGCGACGACGAGTGAGCCGATCGGCGCGACGCCGGGAAAGCCGCCGCCGATCCCGGCCGAGACGACCAGGTCGTACGGGGCGCGGGCGAGGGCCTTGGCAGTGCCGGCCGCGGCGGCCGCCGGGCCCACCCCGGCGGGCAGCACGTCGATGGCATGGCCGTCGCGGCCAAAGCGGGCCGGCCGCTCGGGCGGTTGTGTGCCGGGTGACGCGTATCCGGCGAGGGCGAGACCGGCGGCGACGGAGTCCGCCTCCGCCGCCACCGCGGTCACGACCAGCACACGCATCAGGCGGGGCCCGGCCGTCAGGAGCTGGTGCGCTTGAGCGTGAAGCTCCAGACCGACTCGGGCTTGTTGTCCTTGTCGACCTGCACGATGCTGATCTTCTTCTCCTTCGGCGCGGCACCCTGCCCGCCGGTCGAGAAGACGTCGGCGCCGGGGAAGCTCCGGTAGGTCTGGGCGGACGGCTCGGTGATCGGGCTGCCGTCGAGCAGCGCGATCCACTTGCTGCCGTCCTCGACGACCTTGGGGTCGACGCCGAGGCGCAGGGTCGCGCCGGGCGCGTAGTCGATCGACTTGGCGTCCTTGACGCCGCTGAGGCAGCTGGTGAGCTTGGCCTCTGCGAGCGGCTTGCCGTCGCCGCGGCAGGACGCCTCGGTGTTGACGGAGTTCGTGCCGACCGTCACGGTCGCGAGAGGCGTCGGCTTGTCGCAGGCGGAGAGGACGAGGAGTCCGGCGGAGGCAGCGGCGAGTGCGAGGCCGGCCCGGCGGGTCCTACCGGAATTGAACGCAACGGTCATGAAGCGAAGGCTATCGGTCGCCCCCAGCCAAGCAGCGCGGGGGTGCGGCGTGCCGTGTCGCACGTCGCTCACGCCACCCGGGGGTTCGGGGTGCCGCGCCGGGCCGCGCCCAGGAGGCCCCGTACCGAGACGGCCGCTCCGAGCGCCAGCAGGGCCGCGGCCACCGACATGCCGAGGATGCCGTTCAGCGGAAGCGCTATGCCGACCGCGCCGCCGAGGACCCAGGCCACCTGGAGCAGCGTCTCCGAGCGGGCGAACGCGGACGTACGGACCTCTTCCGGCACATCGCGCTGGATCATCGCGTCCAGGGACAGCTTGGCGAGCGCCTGGGTGAACCCGGCCGTCGCGCCGAGCACGGCGACCATCAGGCCGCTGAAGAACGCCGCCGACAGGACGGCCGCTCCCAGCGCGATGGTCAGCATGGTCACGATCAGCACCTCGGGCCCGCGGGCCCGCAGCAGCGAGCCGACCGCCGTGCCCAGCGCGTTGCCGACGCCCGCCGATACGCCCACGATGCCGAGCGAGACGGCCGCGCTCTGCCCGGACAGGGGGTGTTCGCGCAGCAGGAACGCCAGGAAGAAGATCAGGAACCCGGAGAGCGCGCGCAGCGCGGCATTGGCGTACAGACCGTTCAGGACGGACACGCCGACCGTACGCAGGCTGGGCTTGCGGCCGCTGCGGTCGGAGAGCTGCGCCCTGGCCTCGCCCTTCGCCGAGTCGACCTTGTGGGGCAGTGTGAACGCCAGGAACGTACCGGCGACGAAGATGCAGAACGCCCCGTAGAGCGGCCACTGAGGCCCGATGCGGGAGAGCCCGGCGCCGATCGGGGCGGCGATGCCCGTGGCGAGCAGACCGGCCAGGGTGACCCGCGAATTGGCCTTCACCAGGGAGAAGCGGGGTGGCAGCAGGCGCGGCACCACGGCGCTCCTGACCACGCCGTACGCCTTCGACGCGACCAGTACGCCGAGCGCCGCGGGATAGAGCTCCAGGCCGCCGGTGGCGACCGCGCCGGACATCGTGAGGGCGAGCAGCGCGCGGGCCAGCATCGCGCCGGCCATCGCGGCGCGCCGGCCGTGCGGCATCCGGTCGAGCAGCGGGCCGATCACGGGCGCCAGGAGAGTGAACGGCGCCATCGTGATGGCGAGGTAGAGGGCGACCCGGCCGCGCGCCTGGTCGGTCGGCACGGAGAAGAACACGGTCGAGGCGAGCGCCACGGTGATCATCACGTCGCCGGCGCCGTTCACCGCGTGCAACTCGATCAGTTTGCCGAGGCCCGACTCACCGGCGCCGTGCGCGTGGGTCGCTTTCCTGATCGAACGGGCCGTTCCCGTGAACGGCATGTGCAGGGCGCGGCCGACCGCCCGGCCTGCCTTGCGGAGGCGGCCGGCGGTGTCCGAAGACCCTGACGACCTTGCGGTTGCCACCCCGCCATAGTGCCCCAAGCCCGTCCGACCCGAACCAGGATTCGGACGCGCAGGTGGGCCGGGGGCCACGAAGGGGGTAGCGTGACAGGCGCGCCGCCCGCGGCTGCCCAAGGCCGCGCGCCTCTCCGCGATCCCGCAGAATGGATCGCAGAAGGTGCGCCTCCACGCTCATACGGAGCAAGGGGGATCCCCTTGGTCAGTGAAACTGGACAGCCGCTGGGCAGTTGATCGCCCGGGCGCGGACGTTGACGCGGCCCCCTGGTCCGCTCCGCCCGCCGCCCGTACGCATTCGGCTCCCCGGCGCACCCGTGAGACGGCGTAGGAGAGAAGCGAGACCTGTGAGTGCTGCGACGACGCGAAGCCGTACCCCTGACCGCCTGTGCGCCGAGGCGGTCGACCTAGCCCGCGAGGCGGCGGAGGAAGCCGCCGCACCCGGTGTGGTCGGCGAGCATGTGGCCCTGGTTTCGGAGGGCGACCGGGTCGTCACGCACTTCTTCGAGTGCAAGGAGCCCGGCTACCGGGGCTGGCGCTGGGCGGTGACCGTCGCCCGGGCGTCGCGCGCCAAGGCGGTCACCCTGGACGAGACGGTTCTGCTGCCCGGCCCGGACGCGCTGCGGGCACCGGAGTGGGTGCCGTGGAGCGAGCGGCTTCGCCCGGGCGACATGGGCCCCGGCGACCTGCTGCCCACCGAGGCCGACGACCTGCGCCTGGAGCCCGGGTACTCCGGCGAGGACGTACCGCCGCCGAACTCCGTGGTCTCCGAGGAGATGGCCGAGCGGGTCGACGCGGAGGACGCCGAGCTGTCCGACCTGGAGGCGCCGGCGGCCACCGCGCGCGGCTCCATCGCGGCCGTCGCCGAGGAACTCGGCATGCGGCGGGCGCGGGTCCTTTCCCGGTACGGGCTGCACGCGGCGGCCGACCGGTGGGAGGAGTCCTTCGGCGGCAAGACCGCGATGGCTCAGGCGGCGCCGGCCTCGTGCGTGTCCTGCGCGTTCCTCGTCCCGATCGCGGGATCCCTCTCCCAGGCGTTCGGGATCTGCGCCAACGAATTCGGTCCTGCGGACGGGCGTGTCGTGGCGCTCGACTACGGCTGCGGGGGGCACTCCGAGGCGGCGGTCATGCCGAAGCCGCCCCGTCCGGCTCCGCCGGTCCTGGACACGGTGGCCCCCGACGTCCTGGCCCTGCGGCCGGCTCGGGAGGGCTCCGTCCCGGACACCGCCCCGGACGCGACGGAGGATCTGGGCCACTCGTAGCGGGGTGCCTTTCGGCGCCGGCCGGCGCGGGGGTGCCTGGGGCTCCGCCCCGGACCCCGGGGGGTTGGCCCACTCGCCCGCCCGTGCAGGGGGTTGGATGGTTCGGCTTCTGGGGGCTGCGCCCCCAGACCCCCTTTGCGGGGGCTCTGCCCCCTGCGCCCCCGGGGGGTTTGCCCGCCCTCCCGCCCGTGACGGGGGTTGGATGAGCTGAGCCCCGGGGCTCCGCCCCAGACCCCGGGGAGTTGGCCCACCCTCCCGCCCGTGCAGGGGGTTGGATGGTTCGGCTCTGGGGGCTGCGCCCCCAGACCCCCCGCGGGGACTTCGTCCCCTGCACCCCTTTTCGGGGCTCCGCCCCGGACCCCGTTCGCGCCTGAACGGCGCTCGTCCTCAATCTCCCCCAAGGCCTTAAGGGCCAGGGGGGACCCCCATGACAGGCTGGGGTGGGCTGGCGTCCGTGATCACCGGACGGGCCGGGGATGCACCCTGCCAAGGTCAGCCCCGCTAGGGGCGCGGGGAACTGCGCGACCAGCCACCCACGGTCCGCAGCCGAACGACCACCCCCACCGGGCCGGAGCCGACCCCACCCACCCCCGGAGGGTCTAGGGAAGGGGCGGGGTGGGGCCAAACCGGGGTCTGGGGCGGAGCCCCAGCGCACCCCGCCGGGCCCACAACCCCACACCCCCGGACGGGCACACCGGCCAGGGGCGGGGTGGGGGAAATTGAGGGACCGCGTCCAACGCGCGGTACCTTCGGCCCGCAGCCCCGGCATCCGCGGGGCCAGGACAGAGCGGAGTACGGCGTGATCGTCAAGGCGATGGCGGCCGAAGGGGCCGACCCCTTCGGGACGGCGCGGCTGCGGCGCGGGGTCCTGAACGCCTGGGGCGCGGGCCCGGCCAGATTCCGCGAGGACGCCAACGCCGAGGAGGACCTCGCCCTTGGCGGCTACCGCGACCGCCTCGTCGTGGAGCTCGCCCAGAACGCCGCCGACGCAGCCGCCCGAGCGCGCACCACCGGCCGGCTCCGGCTGACCCTGCACCCCGCCACCCCGGACACCCCCGCCCTGCTGGCCGCCGCGAACACCGGCGCCCCGCTGGACGCCATCGGCGTCGAGTCGCTGTCCACCCTGCGCGCCAGCGCCAAGCGCGCCGACACCGACGTGGCCGTGGGCCGGTTCGGCGTCGGGTTCGCCGCGGTGCTCGCCGTCAGCGACGAGCCCGCCGTAGTGGGCCGTACCGGCGGCGTGCGCTGGTCGCTCGCCGAGGCCCGCGAACTGGCCGCCGACGCCGCCCGCGTCAGCCCCGGCCTGGGCGACGAGCTGCGCCGCCGCGACGGACACGTACCGCTGCTCAGGCTGCCGCTGCCCGCCGAGGGCGCCGCCCCCGAGGGCTACGACACCGTCGTGGTGCTCCCGCTGCGCGACGGCACCGCCGAGGATCTCGTACGCCGCCTTCTCGACGGCATCGACGACGCGCTGCTGCTCACCCTCCCCGGACTGACCGAGATCGTCGTCGAAACCCCGGACGGGACAAGGGTGTTGACGCGCTCCGTGCCCGAGGATGAAGAAGACGCCCACGTGCACATCGACGACAGTCGGGACGGGGCCACTCATCGCTGGCGTGTCGTCAGTCATCACGGGGCCATCACCCCGGACCTGCTCGCCGACCGGCCCGTCGAGGAGCGGCTGCGGCCGCACTGGACGGTGACCTGGGCGGTCCCGGTGGACGAGGACGGCGCGCCCGAGCGGCCCCGTACCGCCGCCGTGGTGCACGCGCCGACCCCCACCGACGAGCCGCTCGGCATCCCCGCGCTGCTCATCGCCTCGTTCCCGCTGGACACCGCGCGCCGCCACCCCGCGCCCGGACCGCTCACCGACTTCCTGGTGCAGCGCGCGGCCGACGCGTACGCCGAACTCCTCGGCGCCTGGCGGCCGGTGTCGGCCGGCACCGTCGACCTGGTGCCCGGCCCGCTCGGCCGGGGCGAGCTGGACGGCGCCCTGCGCGCGGCGGTCCTGGAACGGCTGCCCCGCGTCGCGTTCCTGGCGCCCGCCGCGCCCACCGAGGAGCTGGTCGCCCTTCGCCCGTTCGAGGCGGAGGTCGTCGAGGGCGCGGGCGCCGACACGGTGCGCGTCCTCGCCGAAGTCCTGCCCACCCTCCTGCCCGCCGGTCTCGAACGCCGCCCGGAACTGCGCACGTTGGAGGTCGGGCGGCTGCCGCTCGGCGACGCCATCGAGCGGATCGCCGGGGCGGAGCGGGCCCCCGAGTGGTGGTACCGGCTCTACGACACGCTCGCCGGGGTCGACCCCGACCGGCTCTCCGGGCTCCCCGTGCCGCTCGCCGGCGGCCGCACCGTGATCGGCCCCCGCCAGATCCTGCTGCCGCTCTCCGACACCCCGGCCGACCTCGGCCGCCTCGGCCTGAAGGTCGCCCACGCGGATGCCGCCCACCCCCTGCTCGAAAAGCTCGGCGCGCTGCCCGCGACCCCGCGCGCGGTTCTGACGACCCCTCAGGTGCGGGCAGCCGTGGCCGCCTCGCTCGACAGCGGCGAGATCTGGGACGAGGACGCCCTCGACGCGGACGAACTGGCCGACACCGTACTGATGTTGGTGCGCGAGGCGAACCTCTCCCCCGGCGACGAACCCTGGCTCGGCGCGCTCGCCCTGCCCGACGAGGACGGCGAACTCGCCCCCGCCGGCGAACTCGTCCTGCCCGGGTCGCCCTTCGCCGCCGTCATCCGCGAGGGTGAACTCGCCGAGGTGGACAGGGAGTTGGCGGACCGCTGGGGCGAGCAGCCGCTCACCGCGTGCGGGGTGCTTGCCACGTTCGCCCTCGTACGCGCCACCGATGTCGTCCTGGACCCGGACGAACTGGAGCCCCGCGACGGCGACTTCGCCGAGCCGGACGACGCGGGCCTCCTTGACGCGGTGGACGTCTGGTGCGAAGACGCCCTGGACCGTCTCCCGGATTCCCCGGTGCCACCCGTCGCCACGGAGATCATCGCGGTCCGGGACCTGGACCTGGTGGACGACGACTGCTGGCCGCAGGCCCTCGCCCTGCTCGCCCGGCCGCCGCTGCGGGACGCCCTGATCCAGCCGGTGCGCGTACTGCTGCCCGACGGCACGACCGAATCCGTCCGCCCCTACACCGCCTGGTGGCTGCGCGACCACCCGGTCCTCGGCGGACGTCGGCCAGCGGGTCTGCGGGCGGCAGGCTCCGATCCCCTCCTCTCCGGCCTGTACGAGTCCGCGGACGCGACGGGCTTCGACGACGCGCAGGTCCTGCGGGCGCTGGGGGTGCGCACATCGGTGCCGGCGCTGCTCGACGAGCCGGGGGGTGCGGCGGAGTTGCTCGGCCGCCTCGCGGACGGGACGCGCCCGGTGTCCGGGTCTCAACTCCACGCCCTGTACACCGCGTTGGCGGACCTGGACCCCGAGCAGGTGACGCTGCCGGACGAACTGCGGGCGGTGGTGGACGGCGAGGTCCGGGTGGTCGACGCCTCGGAGGCGGTCGTGGCGGACGCCCCGGACCTCCTCCCGCTCGCTGCCGGCCGGGCCCTGCTGCCAGTGGCCCCGGCCCGCGCGGCCGAGCTCGCGGAGCTGCTCCAGGTGGGGCGGCTGAGCGAGCTGGGGTCGGCGGAGGTGACGTCGACGGGCGTGGAGCACGAGGTGCCGGCCGCGGTGAGGGCCCTGCTGGGCCCGTCCACGCCCGCGACGTACGTCGAGCACGAGGAGCTCCTGGCAGGCGGCGTGGAACTGGACTGGCGCCGCCCGGCCGACGGGGTGGTCCACGCGGCGACCCTGGAGGGCGTGGCAGCGGGCCTCGCCTGGGCAGCGGGCCAGTGGCCCCGCCGCTTCGAGGTGGCAGCGCTGTTGGAGGACCCGTCGAGGACGGAGGAACTGGCCCGGGACCGCTGGTTCGACTAGACACCCGGGGCGGGGCCGAACCCACCCACCCCTTGCAGGGGAGGGTGGGCGGCCGGACTTCCTAGTCCGGCCAGCGGCGTACGACCCAGCGCCACGCCACTTCCAGCACTCCCGCCGCCACCACCGCGATGCCGACGGCAGTCCACGGCATCACCGCCCCCACCAGCTTCAGCGCGAAGAAGTGCTGCAGCCACGGGACCGCCAGCACCAGCAGGAACGCCACCCCCATGGCCACCACCAGCGCGATCCGCCACCACGTGTACGGGCGGGCGATGATCGCCAGGACCCACATCGAGACCAGGAACAGGGTCAGCGTCGTGACGCTCGTTTCCGCGTCCAGTTCGCCCGGCCCGGTGTAGTACGCCCGCGCGATCATGTACGTCACGAACGTGGCCACCGCCGCGATGACCCCGCTGGGGATCGCGTACCGCATCACCCTCCGCACGAAGTGCGGTTTGGCGCGCTCCTTGTTGGGGGCCAGGGCCAGGAAGAACGCCGGGATGCCGATCGTGAACGTGGAGAGAAGGGTCAAGTGCCTCGGCAGGAACGGGTACTCCACCTGCGAGCACACCACGAACACCGCCAGCAGGACCGAGTACACCGTCTTCGTCAGGAACAGCGTCGCCACGCGCGTGATGTTGCCGATCACCCGCCGCCCCTCCGCCACCACCGACGGCAGGGTGGAGAAGCTGTTGTTCAGGAGGACGATCTGGGCCACCGCTCGCGTCGCCTCCGAGCCCGAGCCCATGCTCACGCCGATGTCCGCGTCCTTGAGGGCCAGGACGTCGTTCACGCCGTCGCCCGTCATCGCCACCGTGTGGCCGCGGGACTGGAGGGCGGCCACCATGTCGCGCTTCTGCTGCGGGGTGACCCGGCCGAACACCGCGTTGGAGTCCAGGACGTCGGCCATCTCGGCCTGGTCGGTGGGGAGCTGGCGCGCGTCGACCGTGTCGGCCGCGCCGGGCAGGCCGAGCTTTCCGGCCACCGCGCCGACGGACACCGCGTTGTCGCCGGAGATGACCTTGGCCTTGACGTTCTGTTCCTCGAAGTAGCGCAGGGTGTCGGACGCGTCGGGCCGCAGCCTCTGTTCGAGGACGACCAGCGCGCTGGCCTTGGCGTCGGAGGCGATGTCGGGGTCGTCCAGCTCGCGGGAGGCACGGGCGAGCAGCAGGACGCGCAGGCCCTTCTCGTTCAGTGTGTCGATCTCCGTCAGTGCCGGGTCGCCCGGCTTCAGGAGTACGTCGGGCGCGCCCAGCAGCCAGGTGCTGTTCTCGCCGTCGCCCTCGCTGAACGCGGCGCCGCTGTACTTGCGGGCGGAGGAGAACGGCAGCGACTCGGTGCAGCGCCACACCTCGCTGTCCGGATAGGCGTCGATGATCGCCTGGAGGGAGGCGTTCGGGCGCGGGTCGGACTCGCCGAGCGCGCCGAGCACTTTGCGTATGTACGCCTCGTCCGTGCCGCCCAGCGGGCGCAGCTCCGTGACGTCCATGCCCCCCTCGGTGAGCGTGCCCGTCTTGTCGAGGCACACCACGTCGACGCGGGCCAGGCCCTCGATCGCGGGCAGTTCCTGCACCAGGCACTGCTGGCGGCCGAGCCGGATGACGCCGATCGCGAAGGCGACCGAGGTCAGCAGGACGAGGCCTTCCGGGATCATCGGGACGATGCCGCCGACGGTGCGGGCGATGGAGTCCTTGAAGTTGTTGTCCTTGACCACGAGCTGGCTGATGACCAGGCCGAGCGCGGTCGGGATCATCATCCACGTGACGTACTTGAGGATGGTGGAGATGCCGCTGCGCAGCTCGGAGTGGACGAGGGTGAACCGGCTCGCCTCCTCGGCCAGTTGAGCCGCGTACGCCTCGCGGCCGACCTTGGTGGCGGTGAACGCGCCGCCGCCCGCGACCACGAAGGCGCCCGACATCATCTTGTCGCCGGGCTTCTTGAGGACCGGGTCGGCCTCGCCGGTCAGGAGGGATTCGTCGACCTCCAGGCCGTCCGCCTCGACCGCCTCGCCGTCCACCACGATCTTGTCGCCGGGCCCGAGCTCGATGACGTCGCCGAGCACGATCTCGGAGGTGGAGATCTCGGTGGCCCGCCCGTCGCGCCGCACCGTGGGCTTCGCCTCGCCGATGACCGCGAGCCCGTCCAGGGTCTTCTTGGCGCGCATCTCCTGGATGATGCCGATGCCGGTGTTGGCGATGATCACGAAGCCGAAGAGGCTGTCCTGGATCGGCGCCACGACCAGCATGATCGCCCACAGCACGCCGATGATCGCGTTGAACCGGGTGAAGACGTTGCCGCGGACGATCTCCGCGGTGGACCGGCTGCTGCGGACCGGAACGTCGTTGACCTCGCCGCGCGCCACCCGCTCGGCGACCTCGGCCGTCGTCAGCCCACCGGCCCGCCCCGCCGGAGCGGGCGGCTTCACGGGATGGACGGGGTCGAGTTCCGCCCCGGCGTCGATATTGGCGCGCTGCGTCATGATTTCGACGGTACGGGGGGAATGGCCGCTTCACCTGCCGGGACGGCCGAACATCCGACCCTGGTAGGAGGCGAATGGTCCTCTGGCGGTACGCAGGTCCCGAGAGTTACTGACTTTCGGCTCTTGCGTCCCGCTCGGCGTCGGCCGCCTGTTGTGCGGCGTGCCGCTTGATCGCCGCGTCGCGGCCGCGGACGTACCAGATGCCGATGAGGCCGAGGCCGCCGCCGGCCAGGCAGGTCCACACCCACCACAGGTGGCCGTGGTCGTCGAACCAGCCGTAGAAGGGGAGCTGGACGAGGAAGAGGACGAACCAGAGGATCGTGCCGCCGGTGATGGTGGCGACCACGGGGCCCTCAAGGGGCTCCGGCGCCTCGTGTTTCGGTGTCCACTTCGCCATGCGATCAGTGTAGGGCGCGGCTATTCCCGGGAATCCGGCCTGCGGACGGTCCAGTCGGCCCTTGGGTCTACGCGCGGAGATGGTGATCTTCGCCTTATGTATTCATACTGAAACGGCTTACGGCTGACTCATTCTGTTCGTTAAAACGTCCAAAGAAGTTCGGGTACGTGCCGTTTCCCCGCCCCTTCACGACTGAGGTTCCGCATGCCCTCCTCGGCCCCCGACAAGGTCGACGCCGCAGCTCAGCCGCCGGCACCCGCCCAGCCGACCAACGGCCTGGACCGCTACTTCAAGATCTCCGAGCGTGGCTCCACCATCGCCCGTGAGATCCGCGGCGGATTCGCGACCTTCTTCGCGATGGCGTACATCATCGTGCTGAACCCGATCATTCTCGGCAGCGCGAAGGACATGTACGGTCACCAGCTCAACAGCGGGCAGCTGGTCACCGCGACCGTGCTCACGGCGGCCTTCACCACGCTGCTCATGGGCGTCATCGGCAATGTGCCGATCGCGCTCGCGGCGGGGCTCGGTGTCAACACCGTGGTCGCGCTCCAGCTGGCGCCCCGGATGAGCTGGCCCGACGCCATGGGCATGGTCGTCCTGGCCGGCTTCGTGGTGATGCTCCTGGTCGCCACCGGGCTGCGCGAGCGGGTCATGAACGCGGTGCCGCTCGGCCTGCGCAAGGGCATCGCGATCGGCATCGGCCTGTTCATCATGCTGATCGGCCTGGTCGACTCGGGCTTCGTCTCGCGCATCCCGGACGCCGCGCACACCACCGTGCCGCTCGAACTCGGCGGCAACGGGCACCTGCTCGGCTGGCCGGTCCTGGTCTTCGTCCTCGGCGTGCTGCTCACGCTCGCGCTGATGGTCCGCAAGGTGCCGGGCGCGATCCTGATCTCCATCGTGGCGATGACGGTCCTCGCGATGATCATCAACGCGGTGGCCACGGTGCCGTCCTGGGGTCTGACCACCCCGAAGTGGCCGGGCAACCCCGTCGACACCCCGGACTTCGGGCTCGTCGGCCAGGTCAGCCTCTTCGGCGGGTTCTCCAGGGTCGGCATCCTGACCGGCGTCCTGTTCGTCTTCACCGTGCTGCTCTCGTGCTTCTTCGACGCGATGGGCACGATCATGGGTGTCAGCGACGAGGCGGGCCTGACCGACTCCCAGGGCAACATGCCCGGCATGAACCGGGTCCTGTTCGTCGACGGCATCGCGGTCGCGGCGGGCGGCGCGTCGTCCTCGTCCGCCACCACCTGCTTCGTGGAGTCCACGGCGGGCGTCGGCGAGGGGGCGCGGACCGGCTTCGCGAACGTGGTCACCGGCGGCCTCTTCACCGTCTCCCTGTTCCTGACCCCGCTCGCCACGATGGTGCCCTCCCAGGCCGCCACCCCGGCGCTGCTCGCGGTCGGCTTCCTGATCCTGTCCGCCTCGATCAAGGAGATCGACTGGGCGGACTGGACGATCGCCATCCCGGCCTTCGTGACGATGCTGATGATGCCGTTCACGTACTCGATCACCAACGGCATCGGCATGGGCTTCATCACCTTCACGGTGCTGCGCCTGGTGGCCGGCCGCGCCCGCGAGATCCCGATCGCGATGTACATCGTCTCGGCGGTGTTCGCCTTCTACTACCTGATGCCGGCGCTCGGACTCACGTAGCGATCAGCCCCCCGGCAGGGCGATTCACGCCGCCCCGTAGAACCTCTCCGTCTCGTCGACCGCCGCGTTGAAGCGTTCGTCGAAGTCGTCGCGAATGAGCGTCCGGACCACATAGTCCTGGACGCTCATTCCGCGTTTCGCGGCATGGTGCCTGAGCCGTTCGAGCAGCTCACCGTCTATCCGCAGGCTGAGCACGCTGGTCCCCATGGAGCGAGGGTCGCACGCCCGCGGCCGCTGCGCGCGTCACTTTCCGCAGACGACTCACTCCTTCGGGTGAAGTGTGGCGCGATGTCGCCGGTGTGGCGCCGGACACCTGGGCTTAACCCGGTGGTATTTAGCCAGAGTAATGAGTTATGCTAACGAACATGTCTGACCTGTCCCACGGCAGCGGCGAGGACGCCGCCGCCGTGAACTCCCTGCGCTCGGCCGTCATGCGGCTGGGCCGGCGCCTCAAGCACCAGCGCGTCGACGAATCGCTCAGCCCGACCGAGATGTCGGTGCTCGGCACCCTGGCCCGCTGCGGCTCGGCCACCCCCGGTGAGCTGGCCCGCAAAGAGCACGTACAGCCGCCGTCGATGACCCGAATCGTCGCCCTGCTTGAGGCGAAGGGCCTGGTCAGGCTGGAGCCGCATCCCGACGACCGCCGCCAGAAGGTGGTCAGCCAGACCGAAGAGGCCGAGGCGATGCTCGAAGAGAGCCGCCGAAAGCGCAACGCCTGGCTGGCTTCCCTCGCGGAAGGCCTGGACGAGGACGAATGGGCGAAGCTTCGCGCGGCCGCCCCGGTCCTGGAGAAGCTCGCACACCTGTAAGGCGCATCGCTAGGAGGCGAACACTTTTTGAGTACGGGACCCGGATCAGCATCCGCCCCCGCACCTACCCCCACCTACAACAAGCGCGGCGGGGGGACGTTCTCCTCGCTCGCGGTCCGCAATTACCGGCTGTTCTTCTCCGGCGCCATCGTGTCCAACATCGGCACCTGGATGGCCCGGATCACCCAGGACTGGCTGGTCCTGACGATCACCGGCTCCTCCGTGGCGGTGGGCATCACCACCGCCATGCAGTTCCTGCCGATGCTCCTGTTCGGCCTGTACGGCGGCGTCATAGCCGACCGGTTCGCCAAGCGGAACATCCTGTTCGTGACGCAGGCGGCGATGGGCCTCGGCGGCCTGTTCCTCGCCGTGATGACCCTGTCCGGTCACGTCCAGGTGTGGCACGTCTACCTGACGGCCTTCTTCACCGGCCTGGTCACCGTCGTCGACAACCCGACCCGGCAGTCCTTCGTCTCCGAGATGGTCGGGCCCGACCGGGTGCGCAACGCGGTCAGCCTCAACTCGGCGAACTTCCAGTCCGCCCGGCTTGTCGGCCCCGCCGTCGCGGGCGCCGTCATGGCGGCCGTCGGACCCGGCTGGGCGTTCCTCGCCAACGGCCTGTCCTTCACCGCCCCGCTGCTGATGCTGACGCTGATGCGGACCAGGGAACTCCAGCCGACCAAGCTCGCCCCGCGCGGCAAGGGCCAGCTGAAGGAAGGCCTCGCCTACGTCTCCGAGCGGCCCGAGCTGATCTGGCCCATCGTCCTGGTCGGCTTCGTCGGCACCTTCGGGTTCAACTTCCCGATCTGGCTGAGCGCGTTCGCCTCCGACGTCTTCCACGGCGGCTCCGGCATGTACGGCGTGTTCAACAGCCTGATGGCGATCGGCTCGCTGGTCGGCGCGCTGCTCGCGGCCCGGCGGTCCTCCACCCGGCTGCGGATGCTGGCGCTCGCCGCGTTCCTGTTCGCGGTGCTCGAACTCGTCGCGTCCGGGGCCCCCGGCCTCGGCGTGTTCATGGCGCTGCTCATCCCGGTCGGCATCCTCGGCCTGACGGTGAACGTGACCGCCAACGCCTCGGTGCAGATGGCCACCGACCCCGAGATGCGGGGCCGCGTGATGAGCCTGTTCATGATGGTCTTCACCGGCGGCACCCCGCTGGGCGGCCCGCTGTTCGGCTGGCTGACCGACGTCTACGGCGTCCGCGTCAGCCTCGCGCTCGGCGGTCTCATCTGCGGCGCGGCGGCGATCGGCGTGGGCCTGATGCTGGCCCGCGCGGCCAACCTGCGCCTGAAGGTCGACGTACGGCCCGGTCACCGACACCTCGCATTCGTCCCGAGGAATCCCGCCCTGGTGACGGCCGCCTGACGGCACGCGGAACGTGAACGGCCCGGCCCCCGGATGCGGGGGCCGGGCCGTTTCCCGTACAGGGTCAGAAGATGTCGCTCCTCGCCCAGTTCCAGTCCTCGCGCCCCTCACCCAGGGTGCCCTTGCCCGTGCCCGGGTACGTCGTGAGCTCGCGGTCCGATTTGGCGAGGAGGTCGGGCGCGTTCCAGGCGAGGTCGTCCAGTACGTCGCCGACGCACAGCAGCGTCGGGTACTTCTGCCAGCCCCCGCTGCCGATCAGGACCCGTTGGCCGAACCCGCCGTGGCCGTTCCCCGGGTAGCGCCACAGCCTGCCTGCCGTGTCGTTGGCGACGACGTCACCGTGCCCGTCGCCGTCGAGGTCGCCCGTGCCGGTGAACGTCAGGATCGAGCCCCAGCCGGCGCCCAGGCTCTTGCGGTGGCCGAAGCCGCCGTGGCCGTTGCCCGGGTAGAGCCAGGCGTGCCCGGACGTGTCGAGGGCCATGAGGTCGTTCCGGCCGTCGCCGTCCAGGTCGCCCACGGGCGCGAAGTGGCGCATGCCGGACCAGCCGGCGCCCACGCGCGAGCGCTTGCCGAGGCGCCCGTCGCCCTTGCCGGGGTACAGCCACAGCACGCCGGCCCCGTCCCGGGCGAGCAGGTCCTCCTTGCCGTCGCCGGTGAGGTCGCCGTGCCGGGCCAGCGTCATGCCGTTCCAGCCGCGGCCGAGGTAGGTGCCGTTCCCGTCGCCGTCCAGGAAGTAGAGGCTGCCGTTCCAGTTGCGCTGGAGGAGGTCGGCCTGGCCGTCGCCGTTGAGGTCGCCGAAGGGCAGCGCCTTCGCGTCCTCGCCGTCGCCGGAGTTCCAGTCGGAGTACTCCTTGCCCGACTGGCACTCGCGCAGCGTCCGGCCCCAGCGGAACGAGCTGTTCTCGTCCTTACGGGGCTTCGCGCCGTGCGGCGGGGCGGGCTTCGGCGGGGTGCCTATGCCCGGGTCGCGCACGTACATGTCGCGGCCGGGGTCCAGGTACTGGAACTCCGCCGGGCTCCACATGCACGAGAAATCGCCGCCCGAGCGGTTGTAGACGGCGGGCGTCTCGTCGTCCCACGGCTCGGCGGAGGCCTGCGGGCCGGCGTACGCGTCCATCGGGGCCTGGTTGTCGGCATGGTCGAAGACGCAGAACTTGCCCACCGGGCAGCGGTCGAGGCCGACGGAGGCGTCGGCCGGGGCGACCGCGGTCGCGGTGAACCCCACGACGGCGGCGGCCGTCGCCAAAGCGGTGCGGATGGTCAGCCGCATGGATGATTTCCCCCCAGGGAAGCCGGGACCCAGGCCCCGCACAAACGAGCGACGGGATTCTACGCCCGCCCCTTCGGCGGCTCCGCGCAGGGGGCCGATCTTGGTTGACTGTCCCCATGCGCCTCTTCGCCGCCGTACTTCCCCCAGCGCCGGCCATCGCCGAACTCGGCCGTGCCGTACGGCAGTTGGAGCACCTGCCCGATGTGCAGGGGCTGCGCTGGACCGGGCGCGAGGGCTGGCACTTGACCCTCGCGTTCATGGGGGAGACCGACGAGGCGGTCCTGGCCGAGCTGCACGAGCGGCTGCGCAGGGCGGCCCACCGTACCGACCCGTTCACGCTGCGGCTGCACGGCGGCGGCCGCTTCGACGGGCGCGCCCTGTGGGCCGGCGTCGCGGGCGGCCTCGATCAGCTGCGGCTGCTCGCCGAACGCGCGGACGCCGCCGCCCGCCGCTCCGGCATCCCGATGGACCAGCACCGCCGCTATGTGCCGCACCTCACCCTGGCGAGATCCCGTACGCCGATGGACCTGAAGCCGTACGTCGAAGTCCTCGCCGCGTTCGAGGGCACCCCGTGGCAGGTCGGCGAGTTGGCGCTGATCCGCAGCACCCTCCCGGGCGGCGGCACCCCCGGCGAGCGCCCCCGCTACGAGGCGGTCGCCCGCTGGCCGCTGGGCGCGGCCGGTTAGGCTCAAGGGGTGGACCCGAAGACCAGGAACCGGATCATGGCCGGTGTGCTCGTGCTGATGTTCGTCGTCGTGGCGGTGGCGGCCGCCGTCGGCTGACCGCCCCCGCCCCGACGCATACGCACGCGCAGGCGCGTACCGCCTGCGAGACCCTGCGGACCTACCAGGCGAAGGCCTCCGGGGACGGCCCGGGGCCCGGGAAGATGTCGTCGAGCGCGGTCAGGAACTCCTCCGGCAGGTCGAGTTCGACCGCCCGCAGCGGCGCGTCCAGCTGGTCCGCCGTGCGCGGGCCGACGATCGGACCCGCGACGCCCGGCCGGGTGAGCAGCCAGGCGAGCGCCGCCTCGGCGGGGTCGAGGTCGTGCTTGGCGACGAGCTCCTCGTACGCCTGGACCCGCTCCCGCACGCCCGGCTTCGCGAGGGTCTGGACCGCGATGCCGCCCTGGGAACGCGAACCCGAGCCCTCGCGCTCCTTGCGCAGGATGCCGCCGAGCATGCCGCCGTGCAGCGGGGACCAGGGGATGACCCCGAGCCCGTAGTCCACCGCCGCCGGGATGACCTCCATCTCGGCGCGGCGTTCGGCGAGGTTGTAGAGGCACTGTTCGCTGACCAGGCCGAGGCGTCCGGTGCGGGCGGCGATTTCATTGGCCTGGGCGATCTTGTAGCCGGGGAAGTTGGACGAGCCGGCGTACAGGATCTTGCCCTGGGTGATCAGGACGTCGATGGCCTGCCAGATCTCCTCGAACGGGGTCAGGCGGTCGATGTGGTGGAACTGGTAGATGTCGATGTGGTCGGTGCCCAGGCGCCTGAGCGAAGCCTCCACCGAGCGGCGGATGTTGACCGCCGACAGCTTGTGGTGGTTGGGCCAGGGCTCGTCGACGCCCATGTTGGCGTAGAGCTTGGTGGCGAGGACGGTCTTGTCGCGCCGGCCGCCGCCCTGGGCGAACCAGCTGCCGATGATCTCCTCGGTACGGCCCTTGTTCTCGCCCCAGCCGTACGCGTTGGCGGTGTCGAAGAAGTTGATGCCCGCGCCGAGCGCGGCATCCATGATCGCGTGGCTTGCGCCTTCGTCGGTCTGCGGTCCGAAGTTCATCGTCCCCAGGACGATCCTGCTCACCTGGAGACCCGTGCGTCCGAGCTGCGTGTACTTCATGGGAATCAAGCCAACGTCTTCGAGCGCGCTCAAGGCAAGGGGCCGGGCCGGGACTTCCCGGTCCGGCCCGGCCCCTTGGCGTACGTGACTACCAGGCGAAGGCCTCCGGGGAGGGGCCGGGCCCCGGGAAGATCTCGTCGAGCGCGCCGAGCAGCTCCTCGCTCAGCTCCAACTCCACGGCGCGCAGCGCCGATTCGAGGTGGGCGGGGGTGCGCGGGCCGACGATGGGGCCGGTCACGCCGGGCCGGGTGAGCAGCCAGGCCAGCGCCACCTCGCCGGGGTCGAGGTCGTGCTTGGCGAGCAGGTCCTCGTACGCCTGGACCTGCGCCCGTACGGCCGGGTCGGCCAGGCCTGCCGCCGAGCGGCCGCTCTTGGTGCGCGAGCCGGTGCCCTCGCGCTCCTTGCGCAGCGCGCCGCCGAGCAGACCCTGGTGCAGCGGCGACCAGGGGATGACGCCGAGCCCGTACTCCTGGGCGGCCGGGATGACCTCCATCTCGGCGCGGCGTTCGGCGAGGTTGTAGAGGCACTGTTCGCTGACCAGGCCGAGGCGTCCGGTGCGGGCGGCGGTCTCGTTGGCCTGGGCGATCTTGTAGCCGGGGAAGTTGGAGGTTCCCGTGTACAGGATCTTGCCCTGGGTGATCAGGACGTCGATGGCCTGCCAGATCTCCTCGAACGGGGTGGCCCGGTCGACGTGGTGGAACTGGTAGATGTCGATGTGGTCGGTGCCCAGGCGCCTGAGCGAAGCCTCCACCGAGCGGCGGATGTTGACCGCCGACAGCTTGCTGTGGTTGGGCCAGGACGGGGTGCTCCACTCCTTGCCCTGCGTCATGTCGCCGTACATCTTGGTGGCGAGGACGACCTTGTCGCGCCGGTCGCCGCCCTTCGCGAACCAGGCGCCGAGGATCTTCTCGGTGCGCCCCTTCTCCTCGTCCACGCCGTAGATGTCGGCGGTGTCGAAGAAGTTGATGCCCGCGTCCAGGGCGGCGTCCATGAGGGCGTGGCTGCCGGCCTCGTCGGTCTCGCCGCCGAAGTTCATCGTGCCGAGGACGAGACGGCTGACCTGGAGTCCGGTGCGTCCGAGCTGTGTGTACTTCATGGGGCCATCAAAGCGTGTTCGAGTGTGCTCAAGGCAAGGGTTCCGTTCAACTGCCCAGCCAGCTGGACGCGTCGAGGAGGACCTGGTGGCCGCCCTGCACGAGCGGCGCCCCCTCGCCGACCCGAAGCTCGATGCCGTACGCCGCTTCGCGCTCGCGGTCCTGGCGAAGGCGGGCGGCGTCGAGGACGAGACCGTCAAGGACTTCCTGTCGTACGGATACACCGAGCAGAACGCCCTCGAAGTGGTCCTCGGCATCGGCGCCTACACGCTGTCCACCTTCGCCAACCGCCTCACGGGCGCGAGCCTGTGAGGCATCAACTGGCCTCGTTTGTACGTTACTTGGAGCCGATCGGGCTGACGTAGGTGCCCGGGTGGGTGGCCCCGTCCTGGAGCAGGACCGAGGAGAAGTCCCAGGGCAGGGTGTGGGGGTGGGTCTCGTCCGGCGGGGTGATCACGATGCTCTTCGGCTTGAACTCCTGGCCGTCACCCTTGTTGAACGGCAGATAGAAGATGTTGAAGGTGGTCGTGGCATTCGGCCGTACCGTAACCGTCTTCGGGGTCTCGGCGGTCCCGCGGGTGAGCGACCACTTGGTCGATCCGCCGACCAGGTCGACCCCCGGATAGCCCTTCATCGCACAGGACTTGGCGCCCTTGTTGGTGAGCGTGATGGTGACGGCGCCCTGCGAGCCCTGCGACTGGGCGCCGCTGCCCGGGGCGACGGCGAAGGCGAGCTGGGAGGTCAGGCAGTGGTCGCCGCCGGTTCCGGTTCCGGTCCCCGCGTTCGTGCCGCCGCCGATGCTGCCGCCGGAGGGGGCCATGGTGCGGCCGCCGTCCGCGCCGGGGGAGCCGGATCCGGTGCCGGTGCTGTTCGAGGCGGCATTGCTCGGGGTGTCGGTGGCGACCTTGCCGGAGCCGCCGTTGTCGCTGCCGCAGGCGGTCAGGGTCAGGCCGGCGGCGATGACGGCGATCGCGGCCAGGGGGGCGGTACGCAGGCGCAACACGGCGGTCCTTTCGGTCGTTGTCCGTTCGGGTGCCCAGCGGGTCCGGTCCCAAGCGGAACTCGGGACGCCTTCTGGACGTTCCGCACCGCCAGACGGTTTCATTGCGTCCTGTGATCGCGGGGGCGGCGCGCCGGGGTTTGTCCACAGGCTGTGGGCAGCCGGGCCTACGCCTGCTCGCGCACGGCCGCCGCGTACACCTCGATCGCGGGCCTCGGGGCGCGGCCGAGCAGGCGGCGCAGCTCGCCGGTGTCGGTCGCGCCGAGGAAGCCGTGCGCGATGGCGGAGTACGTGCCCACCAGCATCGGCACCTGGAAGGGCTCGGCGCCGGACGCGGCGAGGGCCGCCCGGGCCCCGGCGAGCGTGCCGGGCTCGTACGCAGTGGAGGTGGCGGCGGCCAACTCGGCGCCGCCCAGGGCGTGTTCGCCGACCAGCTCGTACGTCCGGCCGGCGTGGGCCGCCGGGTCCAGGGCGACCCGGGCCGCGATGTCGGCGAGGTCCTCGCGGGCGACCGCCGCGAGCCGGCCGTCGCCGAGCGGGGCGGTGATGCGGCCGTCCGCGCCGGGCGCGGCGAGGTTGGCTAGCAGCTCGGCGTACAGGCCGTTGCGCAGCACCGTCCAGCTCAGCGCGGACTCGCGCAGCCGGCGCTCGGTCCAGCGGTGGGCGAGCGCGTAGGGGAGGTGGTCGCCGGGGGCGGCCAGGCTGGTGTAGACGACGTGGCGCACGCCCGCGCGCTCGGCGGCCGAGATCGCGGCGTCGTGGCGGGCGACGACCGTGTCGTCTTCGCCGTACCCGGCCGAGACGAGCAGCAGGGTGTCGACGCCCGCGAAGGCCTCCGGCAGCGAGGTGGGCTCGTCGAAGTCGGTGCGGCGGGCGCCGGGCAGGGCCGCGCGAGTGCCGATGAGTATGTCGTCGCGGCCGGCGAGGCGCCCGGCGATCAGACCGCCGAGCCCGCCGGAGGCCCCCGTGATGAGCAGCATGGAAGCTCCCCCGTTTCGTTGTCGCGTTCGTTTGCTGGGACGATCGTGATCGACAGCGAGCGGATCGGTAAGGAGGCACTTTCATGTCAGTGGGGCACACCGCCGTAACCACCCCGGCCCCGGCCGAGCCGGTCATCAGCTGCGAGACGCCGCAGGAGGAGTGCGGGGTGCGCGACGTACTCGACCGCCTCGGCGACAAGTGGTCGGTGTACGTGGTGGTCGAACTCGCGGCAGGCGTGCACCGCTTCCGTCAGTTGCAGCGGGCCGTGCCCGGCATCTCCCAGCGCATGCTGACGCTCACCCTGCGGCGCCTGGAGCGCGACGGGCTGGTGAAGCGGACCGTGTATCCGACGGTGCCGGCACAGGTCGAGTACGAGCTGACCGCGATGGGCCACAGCATGACGCACCTGATCAAGGCGCTCGCGGACTGGTCGATCGACCACCGCGGCGCGATCGCGGACGCCCGGCGGTCCTGGGACGCGGAACACGAGGCTCCCTGATGGAGGCCGTGGACCGCGCGTTCGCGGCGGCGCTGTACATCGAGGGGGACGCGGCCCTCGACACCGGCGCCTCGCTGCTCGCCGCCGCACCGGATGCGGATGCCGAACTCGCCCTGCGCGGGCGGGAGTTCGTGTGGCGCGCCTGGGGCCGTGGCTGGCAGCCCGCCGATGTCGTACGGATCGTACGGCGTGACCTGGACGAGCCGCACGTACGCATTCTGAGCGGGCTGATCCGCGACGAGCTCGGGCGCTACGAGCGGCTGCCCGCGCGATGGCAGGGGCAGGTGGACGAGCTGCCCGGCGAGGTGTGGCGGGCCGACCGGTTCTCGTACGCCACCGCCGTGCTGGAGCTCTACCGGCTGCTGCTCGCGCTGCCCGCGATCGAGCCGGCCGGGCCCGCGCCGGGGGCATCGGTGCTCGGGCCGCCGGTGCACGGCGAACCCAAGATGCTGGGCCGCATCCGAGCCCTGCTCGCCAAGGCCGAGGCGACCGGGTTCCCCGAGGAGGCGGAGGCGCTCTCCGCCAAGGCGCAGGAGCTGATGGCGCGGCACAGCGTGGACGAGGCGCTGCTCGCGGGGCGCGGGCCGGGCGACGAGGTGCCGGGGGCCTGCCGGATCGGGGTGGACGCGCCGTACGAGACGGCCAAGGCGATCCTGCTCGACGCGGTCGCGTCGGCGAACCACTGCCGGGCGGTGTGGAACGCGGAGCTCGGCTTCTCGACGGTGGTGGGTTTCGAGGCCGACCTGGACGCGGTGGAGCTGCTGTACACCTCGCTCCTCGTGCAGGGCACGGCGGCGATGACGAAGGCGGAGGCCGCGCAGCGGGCGGGCGGACGCAAGCGCACGAAGACGTTCCGCCAGTCCTTCCTGCTCGCGTACGCGGGGCGGCTCGGCGACCTGCTCGCGGCGACCGCCCGCGACGTGGAGGCGGAGTTCGGGAGCTCGCTCCTTCCGGTCCTTGCGACGCGGGCGGTGGCGGTCGCGGGCCGGGCGGAGGAGATGTTCCCCCGGACGGTGTCGACGCGGGTGCGGGGCGTCTCCGACGAGTCGGGCTGGAGAGACGGCCGCGCGGCGGCGGACCGAGCGCATCGAGGACGGCCCGGGTTGCCTCGGGGAGGCTGAGGGGGCCCCATCCCGTGACGGGGTGGGATGGCTCGGGCCTCCTGGGGCGGAGCCCCAGCGCACCCCGCCGGACGGCAACCTCGCCCCCGGAGCCGCGGAGTGTTGCGGCGGGAAGAGGTGGGGAGGGGGCAATGGGGTCTGGGGCGGAGCCCAGCTCAGTCCGCCGGGTCGATTCGCCGGGGCGCACCCCGGGCGGCCCGGAATGCCGGGCTCGTCCCACTTCCCGATACCCTCGGGATCATGAGCTGGCTTCGGGCGCTGAGGGAGACCGCCCGCTCGGGGCTGAAGGTCGAGCGGCGGCGGCTCGAACCTCTCGTCGCGCTGCGCGCAGCCGCGGGGCTCGCCATCGTCGTCGGCATCAGCCTCACCCTCTTCGGCCCCTCCGTCGCCGCAAGCTCCGCGTTCGGCGCGTTCCAGGGCGCCATCGCCACGTACCAGCGCAGCTGGCGCCCGAGGCCCGTGCTCGCCCTCGCCTCGGGGCTCTCGCTCGCGATCTCCACCTTTCTCGGATATCTCGTCGGCACCCACTCCCCGTTCTTTCTCGTGCTGCTCGCGCTGTGGACGTTCCTGGCGGGCCTCGCCTGGGCCGTCGGCCCGACCGTCGGGGTCATCGCCTCGTCCAACGTCGCGATCATGCTGGTCACCGTCACCCTGCCGAGCTCGCTCGTCGAGGCCGCAGGCCACGCCGGGATGATCGCGTTCGGCGGGGTCGTCCAGGCCGCCCTCGTCGTCCTGTTCCCGATCCGCAGATGGGGCGCCCAGCGCGACGCGCTCGCCGACGCCCTCGCGGCGGAGGCCGACTACGCGCGCCGGCTGCGGCACGACCCCCTCGCCCCGTTCGACCCACAACCCCTGATGACCGCCCGGCTCGCCGCCGCCGTCACCCCGCGCGAAGCTCGCCGCCGCCCCGCCGAACTGCACGGCGCCCGCGGCGTCGCCGAGCGGATCCGGCCGGTGCTCGCCTCGCTCGCCGACCCCGCGCTCGGTGTCCCGGAGGAGGGCGTCGAACGCGCGAGGGTTCGGGAACTGCTCGCCGCCGCTGCCACCGTCCTGGACGGCGCCGCCCGGGCCATCCGGCACGGCGAGGCACCCGTCATCCCACCCGCCGCCGAGGCCGCGCTGGCCACCCCCGACACCGGCGCCATCCTCACCGGCCCCGCCCGCCGCGCCGCCGCCCGGCTCACCGCACTGCTCGCGGACGTCGTCGAAACCGCCCAGGGCAGCGGCACCGGCGCCGGAGCGGAACCCCTGCTGCGTCCCACCCTGCCCCACCTGGTCCCGCTCGCCCTGCGCACCATGCGCGACGAGCTGGGCCACCGCCGCTCCCCGGTATTCCGGCATGCGGTACGGGTCTGCGCGGTGGCGACCGCGGGCTATCTGCTCGGCCATGTCCTGCCGTTCGGCCACGGCTACTGGGCCCCGATGGCCTCCGTGATGGTCATGCGCCCCGACTTCTCGCTCACCTACGCCCGCGCGGTCGCCCGCTTCGGCGGCACCCTCGTCGGCGTCGCGCTCGCCACCGGCATCGTCCAGCTCACCCACCCGGACACCGGCCTGTCCGCCGCCATCGCGGTGACCTGCGCGTTCCTGGCGTACCTGCTGATGAGTACGGGCTATGCGGTGCTGAGCGGCTGCGTCTCCGCGTACGTCGTGTTCCTGCTCGGCATGGGCGGCCTCCAGTGGACCCAGACCGTGCCCGACCGGGTGTTCCTGACACTGATCGGCGGGGCGCTCGCGATGATCTCGTACGCCGTCTACCCGGCCTGGGAGACGTCGCGCCTGCGCACCCGGCTCGCCGACTGGCTTGCCGCGAACGGCCGTTACGCCTCCGCCGTCGTCGCCCACTACGCCGACCCGGGCCGCGCGTCCGGCGACATCCGCCAGGCGCTCCTTGACACGCGCGCGGCCCGCATCGCCTGGCAGGAGGCGCTCGACAAGGCCACCCACGAGCCGGTGCGGCACCGGGGCCTGTCGCGTTCGGCGGCCGAGGAAGCCGCCCACGCGCTCAGCCAGCTGGGGCGTACGGCCATGCTGATGGAGGCGCATCTGCCGGACCGGGACGCGGTGCCGGTGCCGGCCGCCGCGAAGCTCGCCGAGGCGCTGCGGGAGGCCACCGAGCAGGGGGCCAAGGCGGTGCGTGAGCGGCGCGTGCCGCGGTGGGACGGGGTCGAGCAGGCCCTGGCCGCCTGGGACGGCGAGGGCGTGCCCGACCGCGTGGTGCGCAGGGGCGCCGGCCTGGTCGTGCACTGCCTCGACGACCTGACCGATGCCCTGACTGAGCCCAACTCGCCTAAGTCTTAAGGGAGTTGGATGCTTGTCCGGTGTTACGGGGTCGGCAGGCCGGCCGTCGGGAGACCTGCCGTCGGGAGACCTGCCGTCGGGAGGTCGGTCGGGAGCGAGCCCGCCTTGCCCCGGGTGAAGGATTCCGTCCCGCCACCCTCCCATTTCACCTCAAGGTTGCCGCCCTTGATCGTGGCCATGCCCTGGGTGCGATCGGTGTTCCCGTCGGCGCACTTCAGGGTCAGCATCGTCATGCCCGAAGTCTCGGCGACGGTGCCGGAGCACACGTGCGGGGAGAGCAGGGCCACGCCCTTGTCCGCGATGGCCATGGCGACGGTCTTGCCGCCGCTCGTCGCGGTCCAGCTCCCCTTCAGGTCACTGGACTTGGCCGGAGTGCCGTCGCCGCCCGGAGCCGACGAGGAGCTGTCCGAGCCGGACGGTGACTTGGCGGCCGGCTTGTCGTCGCTCTTGCTGCTGCCGCAGCCGGTCAGAACGAGTGCGGCCGCGAGTCCGGCGGCGGCGAATCCTGCGGTACGTATGTGCCTGTGCACGGCTTGTCTTCCCCCTGTGAACGCTGTTCGGGACCGCAGCAAGTTACCAGCCGGAGCGGCTCGGCCCACCGGGAGGATTCCCCCACCCCACCCCACCCCACCCCTTCCCGCTGAGACACTCTGCGGCTCCGCCGCGTGGCCTCCGGGGGGAAAGGTGCTCCTGGGGCGCTCCTGGGGCTCCGCCCCAGGCCCCGTTCGCGCCTGAAGGGCGCTCGTCCTCAATCTCCCCCAAGGCCTTAAGGGCCAGGGGGACCCCCATGACGGGCTGGGTATGCCTGCACGGGCACCCTGCGAAGGTCACCCCTGCCAGTGGAGCGGGGAACGGCCCGCAGCCCGTGCAGGTCCTCGACCGGATGCCCCACGACGAGGCATGAATTCCAGAGGCATTGATTCCAGTTGTGAAGACCCTCACGGCCTGACGACGGCCGGGTCGACCAGTTTTTCGCCCGCCCGCGAAGGCGTGGCGCGCCTTCACCGATCCCGAGCTGGTCGCCGAGTGGCCGATGGCGGGCGACTTCCGCCTCGAAGTCGGTCACCGCTGCACGATGCCGTCCGCTGGTCCGACGCCCTCGCCGGAAGCGCCGCCGGTAACCCGGCCGACTGGACGGTCACCTGGACGCCTGAACCAGAGGGCCGCGGAACGCGTCTCTCCCTCGTGCACGAGGGATTCGATCCGGACGACCCGGCACAGATGAAGGCGCGCAAGATCACGGGCGGGGGCTCGTGCGCGCGCAGGAGGGGCGGCAGGGCGGCTGTAACCGCCCGGGCACCCCGCGTGCACGTGCATCTTCCCATGCAGGCGCACATGAACACAGCTATGATCCGGGGCAGTTGACCATTCACAGTTGCACGTCTGCACATCCCGGGAGCGACCTTGCACCACGCGTACAACGGCATGGCGGCAGCGGAGCTTCAGGGTGTCGCGTGGCAGAAGAGCCGGCACAGCAACTCGCAGGGATCCTGCGTCGAATTCGCCAAACTGCCGGGCGGAGGGGTGGCGGTACGCAACTCACGCCACCCGGACGGGCCTGCCCTGGTCTACACCAGGGCGGAGATAGAGGCGATGCTGCTCGGCATCAAGGACGGCGAGTTCGACCATCTGATAGCCGACTGAGGGCGGCCGACGGACGGCAGCTCACGGATGACGACGCACCAATGGCAACTCATGGCTGACAGCTCATGGCCGGCAATTCAGAGCCGTCGGCCAACAAGCGACGGCTGACAGTCGGCCGACTTTGAAATGTGTCAGCTCACTCCGCCGGTGCCAGCCGGAACAGCGCCCATACGACCTTGCCGCTGATCGCTCCCGACAGCGGGTGCCAGCCCCAGCTGTCGGCGAAGGACTCGACCAGGAACAGGCCGCGGCCGGACTCCGCGCCGAAGTCGTCGCTCTCGCGCTCGACCGGGCTCTCGTTGCTGGGGTCGCGTACCGCGCACACCAGCCGGCTCGTCCAGCGCATGAGATGGAGCCGCACCGGCACCTCGGTCTCGCGTGGGGTGTCGGCGGGCAGCGCGTGCCGCAGCGCGTTGGTGACGAGTTCCGAGACGACCAGGGCGACATCGTCGAAGCACTCGCCGAGGCCCCACTGCGTGAGCGTCGACCTGGTGAACTTCCGTGCCCCGCGCACCGCTTCGTAACGGGCGGGCAGCGCACAGGACGCGGAACCCGCCACGGTCGAGGGGTCGATGGGGGGAAGCGCCTGCCTTAAGGGCTCAAAAGGCTCCAGCATGGTCGATCCATTCGTCCCCATGCGAGGCACTCCCGTGGTTCGCGGCCGTGGCGGTACAGGACGCAAGCGACTAGACGCAGTTGAGCACGCAGGTGCGCGGGGACCATGGTTCCGAATGCTTCGGCCCGATGCAAGGGCAGATGCACGTGCACGCGACCGACCTGTCCCCCACCGTGCCGTTTCTTGCTCATTTCTTCCCCAGAAGTTCCTCAGGCCGATTTCACTCCTTGACCATTTCCGTAATCACGCGGGTACGGGGTGAAGCGTTTTGATGGCAGACTGCCCACCACCATTGGATGGGGAGGACGGCGAAGTGAGCGCAGGGGAGGCATGGGGATCCCCCCGGCCGAGCGCGGTCGAGGCCGGCGGAGGTTCGGTGGTCCGGCGCATTCTGCTGGGCTCTCAGCTCAGGCGCCTGCGCGAATCGCGCGGCATCACGCGGGAAGCAGCCGGCTATTCGATCCGGGCGTCCGAGTCCAAGATCAGTCGTATGGAGTTGGGGCGGGTGAGCTTCAAGGCCAGGGATGTCGAGGACCTGCTCACGCTCTACGGCGTCGGCGACGAGGCGGAGCGCATGTCGCTGCTCGGCCTCGCCAAGGAGGCCAACATCGCGGGCTGGTGGCACAGTTACGGCGATGTGCTGCCCGGCTGGTTCCAGACATATATCGGCCTGGAGGGCGCGGCCTCACTGATCCGCATCTACGAAGTCCAGTTCGTGCACGGCCTGTTGCAGACCGAGGCGTACGCCCACGCCGTGGTCTCACGGGGCATGCAGGGTGCGCCCGCGGCCGAGATCGACAAGCGCGTCGCGCTGCGTCTTGAGCGGCAGAAGGCCCTGGTGTCCGAGCGGGCCCCGCAGTTCCACGCGGTGCTCGACGAGGCCGCGCTGCGGCGCCCGTACGGTGAACGGGACGTGATGCGGGGGCAGTTGAAGCATCTCATCGAGATGTCGGAGCAGCCCAACATCAACCTTCAGGTCATGCCGTTCAGCTTCGGCGGGCACGCGGGGGAGAGCGGTGCCTTCACGATGCTGCGGTTCCCCGAGTCCGACCTGTCGGACATCGTGTATCTCGAACAGCTCACCTCCGCACTGTATTTGGACAAGCCGGAAGAGGTCGCACAGTACGAACGGGCGATGGCCCGGCTCCAGCAGGACAGCCCGGACCCGGAGGAGAGCCGCGATCTTCTGCGCGGACTCCTCCAACTCAGCTGACTCATCAGTAGGATGACGTCACATCAGGCCAGTGACGCGATTGACCGCGCGGAGCCGGCGGACACAGCAGTAGGGGATGGCATGTCCTTCTTCACCGACCTCGCCCACCAGTTCATAGACGGCCAGTGGCGCACCGGCAGCGGGTCGTGGGACATCATCGACTTCGATCCGTACAACGGGGAGAAGCTCGCCGCCATCACCGTCGCCACCGTCGAAGAGGTCGACGAGGCCTACCGTGCGGCCGAGCGCGCCCAGCGTGAATGGGCCGATACCAATCCGTACACCCGCAGACTCGTCTTCGAGCGCGCCCTGCGCATCACCGAGGAGCGCGAGGCGGAGATCGTCGAGGCGATCATCACCGAGCTCGGCGGCACGCGGCTCAAGGCGGTGTACGAGGTCCATCTCGCGAAGGAGTTCCTGCGCGAGGCGATCCAGCTGGCGCTGCGCCCCGAGGGCCGGATCCTGCCGTCGCCGGTCGACGGCAAGGAGAACCGCGTCTACCGCCTCCCGGTCGGCGTGATCGGGGTGATCAGCCCGTTCAATTTCCCGTTCCTGGTCACCGTCAAGTCCATAGCCCCCGCACTGGCGTTGGGCAACGCGGTCGTCATCAAGCCGAACCAGAACGCGCCGGTCGTCGGCGGCGGGCTCATAGCGAAGATATTCAAGGACGCGGGGCTGCCGGCCGGGCTCCTGAACGTCCTGGTCACCGACATCGCCGAGATCGGCGACGCGCTGATAGAGCACCCCGTGCCCAAGGTGATCTCGTTCGCGGGCTCGGACCGGACCGGCCGTCACGTCGCCTCGGTCGCCGGCAGCCATTTCAAGCGCGTCATCCTGGAGCTGAGCGGCAACAGCGCCCTGGTCGTCCTCGACGACGCCGACCTCGACTACGCGGTGGACGCGGCGGTTTTCAGCCGCTTCGTCTATCAGGGCCAGGTCTGCATGGCCGCCAACCGGATCCTGGTCGACCGGTCGATCCTGGAGGAGTTCACCGGCAAGTTCCTCGCCAAGGTGACCTCGCTCAGAACCGGCGACCCGGCCGACCCCGCCACCGACATCGGCCCCGTCATCAACAACTTCCAGGCGGAGGCGCTGACTTCACTGGTCGACCAGGCCCTCGCCGAGGGCGCGACCGCGCTCGTACGGGGCCGCACGCGTGGCAACCTGGTGGAGCCCACCGTGCTCACCGGACTGCCCGCCGACTCTCCCGTGCTGCGCCAGGAGATCTTCGGCCCGGTCGCCCTGCTCATCCCGTTCGAGGGGGAGGAGGAGGCCGTACGCATGGCGAACGACAGCCCGTACGGACTCAGCGGCGCCGTGCACACCGCCAATGTGGAGCGCGGGGTGCGGTTCGCCAAGCGGATCGACACCGGGATGATGCACGTCAACGACTCGACGATCCAGGACGAGCCGCTGGTCGCCTTCGGCGGCGAGAAGTACTCGGGGCTCGGGCGGCTGAACGGCGACTCGACGGTCGAGGCCTTCACCACCCAGAAGTGGATCTCGGTCCAGCACGAGCGCAGCCCGTTCCCGTTCTGACGGATATCGGCGGGCGGGCGATGACAGATATCGGCGGGCGGCTGGCAGAGGACAGAATCTGACCTCTTTCCTTCGTAACGTGTTTCTTGTCAGCCGGCCGGTACAGCAGGCCGGCACACCGGATGCAGCACTCGAACGAAGGCGGTCGGATCATGCCCACTCACGTTCCCGCAGAGGCGCACGGCGACGAGCGCGGCGCTCTCCTCAGCTTCGTGGAAGCCCAGCGCGGCGGGCTGCGCCGCGCCGTCCTCGGTCTCACCGAGGAGCAGGTCACCAGCCGCCCGAGCGCCAGCGCGCTGTCCCTCGGCGGACTGATCAAGCACGTCGCCGAGACCGAACTGAACTGGCTGCGGATGGCGCAGCAGCGCCCCAACGAGAAGCAGCGGGACCAGTCGAACTGGCACGAGAGCTTCCAGCTCATGGGCGACGAGACCACCGCGGGCATGCTGGTCTTCTGGGACGAAGTGGCCGCCGAGACCGAGGAGTTCATCCGCAAGGTCCCCTCGCTCGACGACACCTTCCCGCTGCCGCCGGCGCCGTGGTTCCCGAAGGAGGGCCGGGTCTCGATGCGCTGGCTGATGATGCACCTCGTCGAGGAGACGGCCCGGCACGCCGGGCACGCGGACATCATCCGCGAGTCCATCGACGGCAAGACGGCGTTCGAGCTGGTGGATCTCGCGAACGGCTGAGCGCGCCGGGGCCGCAGACGGTTCGTGACAGCCGAGGTCACCAACCGCTGCGGCGGCTCATGAACCGCTGCGACGGCCGAGGCCGCAGGCAGCCGTGACAGGTGGGGCCATAGGCTTGCGGCCATGTCAAGCATCCGTCTCCTCGTCCTCGGCGCGGTACGTCAGCACGGCCGGGCGCACGGCTATCAGGTGCGCAACGACCTGGAGTACTGGGGCGCCCACGAGTGGTCCAACGCCAAGCCGGGTTCGATCTATCACGCGCTCAAGCAGATGGCGAAGCAGGGCGTCCTCCTCGCCCATGAGGTGGCGCCCAGCACGGTCGGCGGGCCGCCGCGCACGGAGTACGAGCTGACGGATGCGGGCCGGGAGGAGTTCTTCCGGCTGCTGCGCGAGGCGCTCGCCTCGTACGACCAGAAGATGGACGTCCTGTCGGCGGCGCTCGGCTTCATGGTGGACCTGCCGCGTGCCGAGGCGGTCGCCCTGCTGCGCGACCGGCTGGACAAGCTGGCGGGCTGGCGCGCCTCGGCGACGGAGTACTACACGCCGGAAGAGGGCCCGGGCCAGCTCGGCCACATCGGCGAAATCATGAACATGTGGGTCCACTCCGCGGATGCCGAGGCGGAGTGGACCCGCGGCCTGATCGCGCGGATCGAGGGCGGGGCGTACGTCTTCGCGGGCGAGGGGGAGCCGTTCGTGGGCATCCTGGCCGAGGGCGAGGAGAACCCGTTCGCGACGGGGGAGCGGGACCCCGGGGACGATCTCTAATCAAGTTTGACGAGTGGGGGGCGGTCGGTTATCTTCGATTGAGTAATCAAGTTTGATTACCTAGCGGGAGCGGCTGAATCGCGAGAGTTGTTGAGCCGCGAGTGCTGTTGAAGGAGAAGAGATTGCCCGACGCGGACGTAAACGGAAACTCGATCCTCGTGGAGGAAGTGGGCAAGCGGTACGGGGCGAAGCGGGTGCTCGACGGGCTCGACCTGGCCGTGCGGCGCGGCACGGTGCACGCGGTGCTGGGGCCCAACGGGGCCGGCAAGACCACGGCGGTGCGGATCATGACCACGCTGTTGCGCCCCGACGCGGGCCGGGTGCTGGTCGCGGGCCACGACGTACGGCGGGAGGCGGGTGAGGTGCGGCGGCGGATCGGGCTGCTCGGGCAGCACGCGGCCGTCGACGAGGAGCTGGGCGGGCGGCAGAATCTGGAGATGTTCGGCCGGCTCCATCATCTCGGGGCGCGCCGGGCGGGGCAGCGGGCCGATGAACTCCTCGCCCGTTTCGGCCTGGCGGACACAGGCCGCAAGGCGGTGCGGCACTACAGCGGGGGCATGCGCAGGCGGCTCGACCTGGCGGCGTCGCTCATCACCGACCCGGAGGTGCTGTTCCTGGACGAGCCCACGACCGGGCTCGATCCGCGCGGCCGGGCGGAGGTCTGGGAGGCGGTGCGCTCGCTGGTGGGCGGCGGCACGACGGTCCTGCTGACCACGCAGTACCTGGAGGAGGCCGATCAGCTGGCCGACCGGATCTCCCTGATCGACGGCGGCCGGGTGGCCGCCGAGGGCACGGCGGACGAGCTGAAGGCGACGGTGGGCTCGGACCGTATCGAGGTGGTGGTGAGAGACCCCTCTCAACTGGCCGATGTCGTACGGGTGTTGAGGCTTCCCGGGGTGGCTGTGGACCGCGACCGCCGCTTGCTGAGCGCGCCGGTCGCGGACCGGATGGGGGTGCTGGTCGATGTCGTACGGGAACTGTCGGCGGCGGGTATCGAGGCGGAGGACATAGCGGTGCGCAGGCCGACGCTGGACGAGGTGTTCCTGTCTCTGACGAAAGGTGGGCCGGTGGGGGACGGCGAGTCTCCGCCGGAACGCGAGCGGGGCGAGCGGGGGGTGGCGGTGTGAGCGCGGTCGGCTGGGTGGTCGCGGACTCCTGGACCATGACGCGGCGCGAGATGGCGCACTGGGCGCGGCAGCCGGTGCAGGTGGTGGTCGGGCTGGTCTTCCCCGTGATGCTGCTGCTGGTGTTCGGCTATCTGATCGGCGGCGGGCGGGGCGTGTCCGGCCCGTACGTCGACTTCCTGGTTCCGGGGATGCTGGCGCTGACCATGGCGTTCGGGCTCGAAGGCACGATGCTGGCGGTGACGCAGGACCTCAACAAGGGGGTAGTCGACCGGTTCCGCTCGATGCCGATGGTGTCGGGGACGGTGCTGGTCGGGCGGGCGGTGGCGGACATGCTGCAGTCGGCGGCGGGGCTGGTCGTGATGATCGGCGTGGGGTACGCGATCGGGTGGCGACCGGACGGGGGCGCGGGCCTGCTCGCGGCGCTGGGGCTGCTCCTTCTGTTCCGCTTCGCAATGCTCTGGGTCGGGATTCACCTGGCGATGGTGGCGGGGCGGCCGGAACTGGTGCAGGCGGTGCAGATCCTGGTGTGGCCGGTCGGCTTCCTGTCCAACGCGTTTGCCGTGCCTGCGTCGATGCCGGGGTGGTTGGGGGCGGTCGTGGAATGGAACCCGCTGTCCGCGACGGCTACGGCGGTGCGGGAGCTGTGTGGCCCGGGGGTGGGGGGTTCGTCCTGGGCGGCCGAACATGCGGGGGTGTTGGCGGTGGGGTGGCCGGTGGTGCTGGTGGGGTTGTTCTTGCCGCTGGCGGTGGGGCGATTCGGGAGGCTGAACGGGTAGGGGGCTTGCCCCTCCGGGGGTGGGGTCGAGCGGTTCGGCGGGGTGCGCTGGGGCTCCGCCCCAGACCCCGGTTTGGCCCCTCCCCGCCCCTTCCCTAGACCCTCCGGGGTGGGTGGGGGCGGCTCCGGCCGAGAGGGGTGTGGGTGGGTTCGGCTCCGGCCGGTGACGGGTGGTGCTTTCGGATGCGGGCCGTGGGTGGCTGGTCGTGCCCACGCGGCGGAGCCGCAAAATGTCACAGCCCCGCGCCCCTAGCGGGATTGACCTTGGCAGGGTGCATCCCCGGCCCGCCAGACGAACACGGACCGCAGTCCCCAGCCCGTCCCGCGCACGGGCACGTCAGCCCATGTCCAGCCCGTCCGGCGATCGCGGGCACGAGCTCACCGCTGGCCTGTCCGGCGATCATGGACACCAGTTCATCCCCGGCCCGTTACGCGAACACGGACGTCAGCCCACCCCCAGCCTGTCATGGGGGTCCCCCCTGGCCCTTAAGGCCTTGGGGGAGTTTGAGGACGAGCGCCCTTCAGGCGCGAACGGGGTCCGGGGCGGAGCCCCGAAAAGGGGTGCAGGGGACGAAGTCCCCGCAAGGGGTCTGGGGCGCAGCCCGAGGGCTCAACCTCTCGACCCCCGTCACGGGCGGGAGGGCGGGCGAACCCCCCCCGGGGTCTGGGGCGGAGCCCCAGGGGCATTTCATCCTGGGGAACGGGGTGGGCGGCCCCCAAGGGGCTAGTGGTGGAACGCTGTTGCTACCGATTCGTCCCGGCCCAACGGGCCGGCCTGGCGGCGGAGTTCCGGCAACAACCGCCCCAGGTCCTCAAGCAGCAGCGCCCCCAGGTCCGAGGAGAACCCGTTGCGGCACACCACCCTCAGCACCGACAGGTCCTCCCGGTTCGCCGGGAAGGTGTACGCCGGCACCAGCCAGCCCCGCTCGCGAAGGCGCCGCGACACGTCGAACACGTCGTACCGGTGCACCCCCGGCGCCGTCGTGAAGGCGAACACGGGCAACTCGTCGCCCCGCGTGAGGAGTTGGAAGTCGCCGAGCGCCTCGATCCGTTCCGCCAGCGTCCGCGCGACGTCCCGCGTGGTCTGCTGCACCGCCCGGTAGCCTTCGCGCCCGAGCCGCAGGAACGTGTAGTACTGGGCCACCACCTGCGCCCCCGGCCGCGAGAAGTTCAGCGCGAAGGTCGGCATGTCGCCGCCGAGGTAGTTCACCCGGAAGACCAGTTCCTCGGGCAGCTCCGCCGCCGTGCGCCACAGCGCCCAGCCCACCCCCGGGTACACGAGCCCGTACTTGTGCCCGGAGGTGTTGATCGAGGCCACCCGGGGCAGCCGGAAGTCCCACACCAGGTCCTCGTCGACGAAGGGCGCGACCATCGCCCCGGACGCCCCGTCGACGTGCACCGGGATGTCCAGACCCGTACGCTCCTGCAAATCGTCGAGTGCCGCGCACAGCGCGCCGATCGGCTCGTACGACCCGTCGAAGGTCGAGCCGAGCACCCCGACGACGCCGATCGTGTTCTCGTCGCAGAGCGCGGCCGCGGCCCCCGGGTCGAGGTGGAACCGGTTGCCCTCCATCGGCACCTGCCGCGCCTCGACCTCCCAGAAGTTGCAGAATTTCTCCCAGCACACCTGCACGTTCACGCCCATGACGAGGTTCGGGCGGGCGTCGCGCGAGGGGTAGCGGTCGGCGTTCTTCTGCGCCCAGCGCCGCTTGAGCGCCAGCCCCGCCAGCATGCACGCCTCGCTCGACCCGGTCGTCGAGCAGCCGACCGCGGTGCTGGGGTCCGGCGCGTGCCACAGGTCGGCGAGCATGGCCACGCACCGCCGCTCCAGCTCGGCGGTGCGCGGGTACTCGTCCTTGTCGATCATGTTCTTGTCCCGGCACTCCGCCATCAGCACCGTGGCCTGCGGCTCCATCCAGGTGGTGACGAACGTCGCCAGGTTGAGCCGGGCGTTCCCGTCGAGCATCAGCTCGTCGTGGACCAGCTGGTACGCGGTCGACGGGGCCAGCGGCCGGTCCGGCAGCCGGTGCCGCGGCGGCGCGGAGGTCATCGAGCCGACCGGGTCGGCCTCCCCGTAGAAGGGGTTCAGGGCGAGCCGCCCGTACTCCTTCTCGTCGACGTGCTCCTTCTCGCTGCCGCCGCGGTGCAGTGCCATGGAGGGTCAACCACCTTTCCAGGTAGGGGAGTTGGAGTGGGGGGGCGGGGCGTCAGTTCCGGGTCAGGATCACCGCGGTTCCGTACGCGCAGACCTCCGTACCCACGTCCGCCGCCTCCGTCACGTCGAACCGCATCATCAGGACCGCGTTCGCGCCGCGCGCCTTCGCCTGCGCCACGAGCCGTTCCATCGCCTGGTTCCGCGTCTCGACCAGCGTCTTGGTCAGGCCCTTCAGCTCGCCGCCGATCATGGACTTGAGCCCGGCGCCGATCTGGCTGCCCAGGTGCCGGGAGCGTACGGTGAGGCCGAAGACCTCCCCGATGACCTGTTGCACGGTGTAGCCGGGTACGTCATTGGTGGTCACCACCAGTACGTCCGACTGCGGGCCCTGTCCGCCGCCGTATTCCTCGATGCCCATGTGGTTTCCCCTTCGGTAGCCCTTGTCGGCCCTACCCAGCCTGCCCCTGGAACCACGAGTTCGCGCGCTACGTTGATAACTTTGGCTGCCGACGGCAGACAGCCCGCCCGATACCCACACCCAGGAGCCCGGTACCCGTGACTTCCCTTGCCCTCGGGCCGAGCTGGCTGGACCCCGACTATCTGCTCCAGACCTTCGGCCTGGCCGGCCTGCTGATCATCGTGTTCGCCGAGTCCGGTCTGCTCATCGGCTTCTTCCTGCCGGGCGACTCGCTCCTGTTCACCACGGGTCTCCTGGTCACCACCGGCAAGCTGGACACTCCGCTGTGGCTGGTGTGTGTCCTCGTGGTGCTGGCCGCGGTCATCGGTGACCAGGTGGGTTACCTCTTCGGCAAGAAGGTGGGTCCGTCCCTCTTCAGCCGGCCCGACTCGAAGCTCTTCAAGCAGGAGAACGTCGAGAAGGCCCACGAATTCTTCGAGAAGTACGGCCCGAAGTCGCTGGTCCTGGCCCGCTTCGTGCCGATCGTGCGCACCTTCACGCCGATCATCGCGGGCGTCAGCGGCATGAACTACCGCTCGTTCGTCACCTTCAACGTCATCGGCGGCACGCTGTGGGGCGCGGGCGTCACGCTGCTCGGCGCGGCCCTTGGCAACGTCGAGTTCGTGCACAAGAACATCGAGCTGATCCTGGTCGCGATCGTGCTGGTCTCGGTCGTTCCCATCGCCATCGAGTTCCTGCGGGCCCGCTCCAAGGCCAAGAAGAACCCGCAGGCGGCCGACGGCCAGGCGCCTCAGCGCGGCGGCCGTCACGCCAAGCGCTGACCCCGCTCCGGGAGGGGCCTAGAACCCGCGCGTCCGCTTCGCCGCCGCGCGGCCCGCGCCCGGGGCCCGCAGGAACAGGCGGGCGATCTCGTTGCCGAGGTTCACGCCGATCGCGATGGCCAGGGCAAGCGCCGCCGCCTTGGCGAGCGAGGCGATGCCCGTGTCCATGTGGTTCTGGGCGATCGAGAGCACCCCGAAGTACGTGGCGCTACCGGGCAGCAGCGGGCCGATGGCGGCGGTGACGTACAGCAGCGCCGAGGTGTTCCAGTACCGCGAGAGCAGCTGGCCGAAGAGGCCCACCAGGCCCGCCGCGACCGCCGTCGCCATGATCGGCGAGCCCTTCGCGGTGACCGCGATGGCGGCGTAGACGACCCAGGCGACCGCGCCGTTGGCGGCCACGATCAGCACGGTGGAACGATCCTGCTGGAGCAGGACCGCGAAGGTCAGACAGAGCACGAACGAGGCCAGGATCTGGACGACCGGGCGGTCGATGGGCTTGAACGTGCCCTCCGGGTTGAGCTCGGCGTGGATCTGGAGCCCGCCGTACAGGACGGTCAGGACGCCGACGACGATCGCGACGAAGAAGTACCCGACTTCGAGCAGCCGCGCCGACGCGGTGACGTAGAAGCCGGTCAGGCCGTCCTGCACGGCCGCCACCAGGGCCCGCCCGGGGATCAGCGCGAACAGGCCACCGGTGATCACCGCAGAGGGACTGAGGTCCCAGGAGGACTGCAGGCTGAGCGCGACGCCCATCGCGGCGGGCGGCATCGCGGCCACCACGAACTGGTAGAACTCCGGCAGCCCGCGGGACGCGCACAGCCAGGCGAGCCGGTCGCCCAGGACCGCGCCGACCGCCGCCACCAGGAACACCGCGACGCCGCCGCCGAGCAGCACGGAGGCCGCTCCGGCCAGGAGTCCGCAGGCGGTGGTCAGGACCCAGCCGGGGTAGGGGTGGCGGTTTCGCCGTATCTCCGCGAGGCGTCGGTAGGCCTCCTCCAGGGAGACCTCGTGCTCCTCGCTGGTCATGTCCGTGACGAGCCGGTGCACGGCGGCCAGGCGCGTGTAGTCGGTGCCGCGGCGGCGCACCGTGCGGTTGGCGGTCACCGGGTCGTCCACCAGGGACGGCTGGTGCGTGATGGCCAGCATGGTGAAGGTGACCGTCGGCTCGCAGCGGTCCAGGCCGTAGCTGCGGCAGATCGCGAACATCGCGGCCTCGACGTCCTCGGCGCCCTCGCCGCCGGAGAGCAGCAGCTCGCCGATACGCAGCGTCAGGTCGAGCACGCGGGGCACGGCGGGGCCGGTGTCGTCGTGCTTCTGCACCGGCTCGGCCACCGGCCGGTCGCCCACCGGCATCCGCAGCATGGTGCGCATCCGGTCCTGCCAGGGCGCGTCCTTGGACAGTCGCACCAGCGGCAGGCCCGCCGTGGTGATCAGGGCGTTCGGGGTGTCACGGGCGCTGTAGGTGCTCGGCGTCGCGAACGCGGAGGCCGGCTGGTCGGCGGGCGCCTCCACGACCGGGGCGGCTAGCCCCGCGGGCAGCGCGAACTCGGAGGTGGGCGATTCCTCCTCGGCCACCTGCGGCTGCTCCACGCCCTCGGGGGGTGCGAAGGCGCTGCGTGCCTCGTCGGACTGCGGCTTGCGGTCCTCGACCGCGTCGTGCTGCTCGGCCACCACTGGTCCCGTGCCTCCCTCCGGCCGCTTGGATGCGTGTGCCCAGTATGTGGTCGGTCATGAGCCGATACGACAGCGGGCGGCGCACCGTGAAGGTGCACCGCCCGCTGTTCACGGAAGATCGCGCGTCAGTGCGCGCCGCCCTGTGCCTCAAGGCGCTTGTAGGAGGCCTCGACCTCGGCCTCGGCCTCGACGCGGCCGACCCAGTTGGCGCCCTCGACGGACTTGCCGGGCTCCAGGTCCTTGTAGACCTCGAAGAAGTGCTGGATCTCCAGGCGGTCGAACTCGGAGACGTGGTGGATGTCGCGCAGGTGCTCCACGCGCGGGTCGGACGCCGGGACGCACAGCAGCTTGTCGTCGCCGCCGGCCTCGTCGGTCATCCGGAACATGCCGATCGCGCGGCACTTGATGACGCAGCCGGGGAACGTCGGCTCGTCCAGCAGGACCAGCGCGTCCAGCGGGTCGCCGTCCTCGCCGAGGGTGTCCTCGACGAAGCCGTAGTCGGCCGGGTAGCTGGTCGAGGTGAAGAGTCGACGGTCCAGGCGGATCCGGCCGGTCTCGTGGTCGACCTCGTACTTGTTCCGCGACCCCTTCGGGATCTCGATGGTGACGTCGAACTCCACGGGTGGCTCTCCTCCATGATCAGCACATGCATCGGACGGGTGCTGCGCCGATGCCATGTTCGCGGCAGGACGCAGTTCTGGTGATTAAGTGTCCCTCACGCAGGTGTGTGATCGCGAAAGGGGCTGGTCCTCGGTGCCGGGACCCAAGACATGGCAGCTCACAGCGGGTGCGGCGGCGGTCGGCCTGGCACTGGCGGCCGGAGCGGTGGCCGTGGCCGGACCGTGGGACTCAGGCCAGCGTACGGCCGAGCGTGACCGGGCCGCATCGTGGGGCACCAGGGGTGGCGCACATCACGGGCCCCCCAAGGATCCGGAAGCTCCGGCTCCGGCGCCGAGCGCGCCCAGCGTGCTCGCGGCCCTCGGCGCCCCGCGCGCGGCCCCCGTCCCGGCGGCCCTTCCCTCCGACCTGGACCAGCTGCTCGCCGACCCGGTGCTCGGCCCGAACCCGGCGGCCTCGGTCCTGGACACCGCCACCGGGCAGGTGCTGTACGCCGTCCGGGCGGACGCGGCCATGACGCCGGCGTCCACTGTGAAGATCGCCACCGCGACCGCTGTGCTCAGCGCGCTCCCGGCCGACCACCGCTTCGCCACCAGGGTGGTGGCCCCGCCCGGCTCCGCCGCGCTCACCCTCGTCGGCGGCGGCGACCCCACCCTGGACAAGGCGCGCCTGGCCGCCCTGGCCGACGACACGGCCCGCGCGCTGCGGGCGCGCTCGCTCGGCAACGTAACTCTGACGTACGACACCTCGCTGTTCAGCGGGCCCCCGGTGCATCCGATCGGGGCGAACGAGAACCTCGCGCCGGTCGTCGCGCTGATGACCGACGAGGGGCGTACCGACAATTCCGACAGCGGGCCCGCGACGCGCACCTCCGACCCGGCGGGCGACACCGCTCGGGCCTTCGCCGAGCTGCTGCGCGCCCGCGGGGTGCAGGTGGACGGGCCGGCGTCCGGCGCCGCGCCGGCCGGTGCCAAGCCGGTGGCGAGCACGCTGTCCGCGCCGTTGCCCGAGATCGTCGAGCGGATGCTGACCAACAGCGACAACGACATCGCCGAGGCCCTGAACCGCGCGACCGCGACCGCCACCGGCAGGCCCGCGAGCTTCGACGGCGGAGCCGAGGCCGTGCCCGCGCAACTCGCCAAGCTCCAACTCCCTTTGAACGGGGCCGTGTTCGCGGACGGCAGTGGCCTGAACCGGGTCGACAGGGTCACCGCGGGCCTGCTCACCCGGCTGCTCGCCAAGGCCGCCGACCCGGCCCGGCCGGAGCTGCGCCCGATCCTCACCGGCCTGCCCGTCGCCGGCTTCACCGGCACCCTCAGCGGCCGTTACGGCACGGCCTCCGCGGCGACCGGCCTGGTCCGCGCGAAGACCGGCACGCTGGGCGGCGCGGGGGTCAACACCCTGGCCGGGACGGTCGTGGACGCGAGCGGCCACCTCCTCGCGTTCGCGTTCCTGTCGACGGGCACGCCGGGCGCCGACCCGGTCCCCGTACAGAAGGCGCTCGACCGGCTCGCCACCCGGCTCACGGCGCACTGAGCGGCGCCAACCGGGTTCCCTTCAGGGGCCGACAACGTACGGTTGACGCATGACTGGCATCGGCGGTGCAGGTACCTCTGGGATGGTCGACTGGAACCTCGCGGTCGCGACCGCGACCCGACTGGTGCGGCCGGGTCCCGACGTGAGCCGCGACGAGGCGCGTGAGATCGTCGCCGAGCTCCGCCGGCACGCCAAGGCCGCCGAGGAGCACGTACGGGCGTTCACCCGGATGATCCCGGAGGGCGCCGAACCCGAGGACACCCCGGTCCTGGTCGTCGACCGGGCCGGCTGGGTGCGGGCGAACGTCGCGGGCTTCCGCGAGGTCCTGCGGCCGCTCCTCGACAAGATGCAGGAACGGCGCGGGAACATGCCCGGCGGGGCCGTGCTCGGCGCGGTCGGCGGCAAGGTCACCGGCGTCGAGCTGGGCATGCTCCTGAGCTTCCTGTCCTCGCGGGTCCTCGGCCAGTACGAGACGTTCGCGCCCGCGAGCCGCGAGCTCCCGGCGGCTCCCGGCGGCGGGGGCCGGCTGCTCCTGGTGGCGCCCAACATCGTCCACGTCGAGCGCGAACTCGATGTCGCCCCGCACGACTTCCGGCTCTGGGTGTGCCTCCACGAGGAGACCCACCGCACCCAGTTCACGGCCGTGCCCTGGCTGCGCGACCACCTGGAGGGCGAGATCCAGTCATTCCTCGGCGAGACCGAGGTCGACCCGATGACGGTCCTGGAGCGGCTGCGCGAGGCCGCCCAGTCGCTGGCCGGGGGCCGTCCCGAGGGCGAGGAGGGCGAGGAGGGGCGCTCGCTCGTGGAGCTGGTGCAGACCCCGGCCCAGCGCGAGATCCTCGGCCGGCTCACCGCCGTCATGTCGCTGCTCGAAGGCCACGCGGACTATGTGATGGACGGGGTCGGGCCGCAGGTCGTGCCCTCGGTGGCCGAGATCCGCGAGAAGTTCAAGGAGCGCAGGGCCAAGGGGGCCTCCCGGCTCGACATGGCGCTGCGCAAGCTGCTCGGCCTCGACGCCAAGCTGCGCCAGTACCGCGACGGCGAGCGCTTCGTGCGGGCCGTGGTGGACGAGGTCGGCATGGACGGCTTCAATCGGGTGTGGACATCGCCGAACACGCTCCCCACCAAGGCCGAGATCGCCAAGCCGGCGGACTGGGTGGCGCGCGTGCACCGCAAGGCGGAGTCCTGAGCGAAAAGCCGCCGGTAGGCGGGTGTCAACGCGGGAATCACCCATCCGAGGGACCGTGAGGCATGGGTAGGCGTGCAATGCTCGGGTAACGGCTCTGTTCTGTCACCATCTACGCACTCTGTGTGACTGAACGTCCCTCCTGCTCCCACTGCTCCCTCTGATTCCCCCCGCTTCCTCTCCGCACCAGAGGCACCCCCCAACACCGAAGGGCACCGGACATGGGTCCCCATCCTGCGGTCGCAGCGATACGCCTGGCGGTTCGCCGCGTACTCCACGACGTACTGAACGAACACTCCCGCGACCATGAGAGCGCCGCTGCCGCCGTGACCGCGGGAGCCTCTGCCGGTCCCAGGGCCGGCCTGCTCACCGCGCCGCCCGCGCCCCTCGTGCTCGTGGCCTGCTCCGGCGGCGCCGACTCCATGGCGCTCGCCTCCGCCCTCGCCTTCGAATCCCGCAAGCTCTCGCTGCGCGCCGGCGGCATCACCGTCGACCACGGGCTGCAACACGGCTCCGACCTGCGAGCCGCCGAGGTCGTGTCCCGCATGACCGGCCTGGGCCTGGAGCCCGCCGAGGCCATCGCCGTCCACGTGGGCCGCGAAGGAGGGCCCGAGGCCGCCGCCCGGGACGCCCGTTACGCCGCTCTGGACGCCGCCGCCGAGCGCCACGGCGCCGCCGCGATCCTGCTCGGCCACACCCGCGACGACCAGGCCGAGACGGTGCTGCTCGGCCTCGCCCGCGGCTCCGGCACCCGCTCCCTGTCCGGCATGGCCGCCGTCTCGGGGGCGGCCGGCCGCTACCGGCGCCCCTTCCTGGAGATCGACCGCCAGACCGCCCGCAAGGCCTGCATGGTGCAGGCGCTGCCGGTCTGGGACGACCCGCACAACGCCGACCCCGCCTACACCCGCTCCCGGTTGCGCCAGGAGGGCCTGCCCGCGCTTGAGAAGGCGCTCGGCAAGGGCGTCGTCGAGGCGCTCGCCCGCACCGCCCAGCTCTCCCGCGACGACGCCGACGCCCTGGACGCCTGGGCCCTCCAGGCGGACGCGACCGTACGGGACGACGCCGGGCTCCTGGACTGCGCGAAGCTGTACGCGCTGCCGCCCGCCGTGCGCCGCCGCATCGTGCGCCGTGAGGTCATCGGGGCGGGCTCGCCCGCCGGTTCGCTCTTCGCCCGCCATGTGGAGGAGGTCGACAAGCTGATCACCAGCTGGCGCGGCCAGCGGGCCATCAATCTCCCCGGCCGCGTCGTGGCCCGTCGGCAGGGTGGCAGACTGGTCATTCGGCAGAGCTGAGACCACGCACGTAACTCGGCTCGCGTACGGACAACAGAAACCCCCAAGAAAGCGGCCCGGGTGAACGAGAAGGACATGGGCACCGACCTCCAGTCGGTGCTCATCACCAAGGAAGAGATCGACGCGAAGCTGGCGGAGCTGGCCGGGAAGATCGACGCGGAGTACGCGGGCAAGGACCTGCTCATCGTCGGAGTCCTCAAGGGCGCCGTCATGGTCATGGCAGATCTGGCCCGCGCGCTGTCCACCCCGGTCACCATGGACTGGATGGCCGTCTCCTCGTACGGTGCGGGCACCCAGTCCTCCGGCGTCGTGCGGATCCTCAAGGACCTCGACACCGACATCAAGGGCAAGCACGTCCTGATCGTCGAGGACATCATCGACTCGGGCCTGACCCTGTCGTGGCTTCTCTCCAACCTCGGATCGCGCGAGCCCGCCTCCCTTGAGGTCTGCACGCTGCTCCGTAAGCCGGATGCCGCAAAGGTCGCGATCGACGTGAAGTGGATCGGCTTCGACATTCCCAATGAATTCGTCGTGGGTTACGGCCTCGACTATGCCGAGAAGTACCGCAATCTCCCCTTTGTCGGGACGCTCGCGCCACACGTGTACGGCGGCTGACGCAACCCGGCCCGTTCGGGGAACCACAGGCCTCCTCCCGCCGTTGGAGCAGGGGAAGGGCCCTTTGTCAGCCGTACCGTGCGACCACGGGTGACAATGCTGGGGTACCGTCCGAAGAACAGTCTTTACACACAGTCTTAGTCATACTCACAGCAGCATTTACCTACGGGCAGGAGGGACGGGGCGTTCTCGCTCCGTATGGATGGACGTGAAGCGATACTTCCGTGGGCCGGTCATGTGGATCGTGCTGGCCGTCCTCGCCGTGGTCGTGTTGATGCAGGTCGTCGGCTCGTCGGGCGGCTACAAGACGGTCGACACATCCGATGTCGTTCAGGCGATCAACAACAAGCAGGTCGAACAGGCCAAGATCACCACTGGTGACAGCCAGGTCATCAAGATCGACCTGAAGGACGGCCAGAAGGTCAAGGGCAGCAGCAAGGTTCAGGCCAACTACATCGGTGACGCCCAGGCGACCGCGATGGCCGACTCGCTGCAGACCGGCGTGAAGGGCGGTGACATCCCGAAGGGGTACACCGTCTCGCCCGACAAGCAGAACCCGTTCCTCGGGATCCTGCTGTCCCTGCTCCCCTTCGTCCTCATCGTCGTGGTCTTCCTGTTCCTGATGAATCAGATGCAGGGCGGCGGCTCCCGAGTCATGAACTTCGGGAAGTCCAAGGCCAAGCTCATCACCAAGGACACCCCGAAGACGACCTTCGCCGATGTGGCGGGGTCCGACGAGGCCGTCGAGGAGCTCCACGAGATCAAGGAGTTCCTCCAGGAGCCGGCGAAGTTCCAGGCCGTCGGTGCCAAGATCCCCAAGGGTGTGCTGCTGTACGGCCCGCCCGGTACGGGCAAGACGCTGCTCGCCCGTGCTGTCGCGGGTGAGGCCGGTGTCCCGTTCTACTCGATCTCCGGTTCCGACTTCGTCGAGATGTTCGTCGGTGTCGGCGCCTCGCGTGTCCGCGACCTCTTCGAGCAGGCCAAGGCGAACGCCCCGGCGATCGTCTTCGTCGACGAGATCGACGCCGTGGGCCGCCACCGTGGCGCAGGCCTCGGCGGCGGTCACGACGAGCGCGAGCAGACCCTCAACCAGCTGCTCGTCGAGATGGACGGCTTCGACGTGAAGGGCGGCGTCATCCTGATCGCCGCCACGAACCGGCCCGACATCCTCGACCCGGCGCTGCTGCGCCCCGGCCGTTTCGACCGCCAGATCGCGGTCGACCGTCCGGACATGCAGGGCCGTCTGGAGATCCTCAAGGTCCACCAGAAGGGCAAGCCGGTCGCTCCGGACGTCGACCTGTCGGCCGTCGCGCGGCGCACCCCGGGCTTCACCGGCGCGGACCTGGCGAACGTGCTGAACGAAGCGGCGCTCCTGACGGCGCGCAGCGACCGGAAGCTGGTCGACAACAACGCGCTCGACGAGGCGATCGACCGCGTCGTGGCGGGTCCGCAGAAGCGGACGCGGATCATGTCCGAGAAGGAAAAGAAGATCACGGCGTACCACGAGGGCGGTCACGCCCTGGTCGCCGCGGCTTCCCCCAACTCGGACCCGGTTCACAAGATCACGATCCTGTCGCGCGGCCGGGCCCTGGGCTACACCATGGTCCTGCCGGACGAGGACAAGTACTCGACCACGCGCAACGAGATGCTCGACCAGCTGGCGTACATGCTGGGCGGGCGCGCGGCCGAGGAGCTCGTCTTCCACGACCCGACGACGGGCGCGGCCAACGACATCGAGAAGGCCACGGCCACCGCTCGCGCGATGGTCACGCAGTACGGCATGACCGAGCGTCTGGGTGCGATCAAGTTCGGTGGCGACAACACCGAGCCGTTCCTCGGCCGTGAGATGGCGCACCAGCGCGACTACTCGGAAGAGGTCGCGGCGCTCGTCGACGAAGAGGTCAAGAAGCTCATCGAGACGGCGCACAACGAGGCCTGGGAGATCCTGGTCGAGAACCGCGACATCCTCGACAACCTGGTCCTGCAGCTCCTGGAGAAGGAGACGCTGGGCAAGGAGCAGATCGCCGAGGTCTTCTCGGGCATCGTCAAGCGCCCGGCCCGTCCGGCCTGGACCGGCTCCTCGCGGCGTACGCCGTCGACGAGGCCGCCGGTGCTCTCGCCCAAGGAGCTGGCCCTCACCAACGGTGCCGCCACCAGCAACGGCTCCGTGCCGATGGACAAGTCCACGGAGGCCGTCCCGGCCCCCGAGGACCGTCCGGAGAGCTGAGCACCAGGGCCGCATCGGCCCCGGAATGCATGCCGCGCCCCCCAGGTTTTAGCCTGTGGGGGCGCGGCTGTTTTCCGGCCACGCGCATGAACGACAGTCGAGGAACGAGGCACAGATGACCGACCCGGTGACGCTGGACGGCGAGGCGCAGATCGGCGAGTTCGACGAGAAACGGGCCGAGAACGCCGTGCGCGAGCTCCTCATAGCGGTCGGCGAGAACCCGGACCGCGAGGGCCTCCAGGAGACGCCGGCGCGCGTGGCACGGGCCTACCGGGAGATCCTGGCGGGCCTGCGACAGGAGCCGGAGGACGTGCTGACGACGACGTTCGACCTGGGGCACGACGAGATGGTCCTGGTGAAGGGCATCGAGATCGTTTCCCTCTGCGAGCACCACCTGCTGCCGTTCCACGGGGTGGCCCACGTCGGCTACATCCCGGCCGAGTCCGGCAAGATCACCGGCCTGTCGAAGCTGGCCCGCCTGGTGGACGTGTTCGCCCGCCGCCCCCAGGTCCAGGAGCGCCTCACCACCCAGGTCGCCGACTCCCTGATGCGCATCCTCGACGCGCGGGGGGCGATCGTGGTGATCGAGGCCGAGCACATGTGCATGTCGGTACGCGGCATCCGCAAGCCCGGCGCGAAGACGACGACGTCGGCGGTGCGCGGCCAGCTCCGCGACCCCGCGACGCGCGGCGAGGCGATGAGCCTGATCATGGCTCGCTGACATCGGCTGCCCGTCCGCCGGTTATCCGCTGACTCCGTGGGCCCAACTCCCGTACGGGAGCTGCCTGTTGGGGCCTGCGCGAAAAAACGGCCCCGGCCGCCTGCTCGGGCGAATTCCAGGGGTCGTCGCAACACGTGGTTGCTTGATCAAGCCGCGAGCAGTTTAGACAGACGCTCGGCTGGGGTCTCCCAGCTGAGCGTCTTGCGTGGGCGGCCGTTGAGCTCGGCGGCGACGGCGTCGAGGTGCGCGCGGTTGTGGTTTCCGAGGTGGGTGCTCTTGGGAAAGTACTGCCGCAGCAGACCGTTGGTGTTCTCGTTCGAGCCGCGTTGCCAGGGGCTGGCGGGATCGCAGAAGTAGACCGGGATGTCGGTGGCGAGTGTGAACTCGTGGTGGCGGCCCATCTCGCAGCCCTGGTCCCAGGTGAGTGATCTCTTCAAGTGGGCTGGCAGGTTCTTCACGGTGTCGATGAGGGCGTCACGGACGGCTTCTGTGCCCCAGCCGTCGGGAAGGTGCAGGAGCAGGACGTAGCGGGTGGTGCGTTCGACGAGGGTGCCGATCGCTGACTTGTGGTTCTTCCCGATGATGAGGTCCCCTTCCCAGTGGCCTGGAACGGCGCGGTCCTCGGCCTCGGCGGGGCGCTCGCTGATCATGACCATGGGGTGTCTGTAACGCGGCCTGCGCTGTTGGGCCTGGCGGCGGGGGACACGTATGGCCCGGCCCGTTCGAAGCGACTTGGTCAGCTGCCGGCGAAGCTCTCCGCGGCCCTGGACGTAGAGGGCCTGGTAGATGGTCTCGTGCACCACGTGCATCTCCGGGTGGTCGGGGAAGTCGCGACGGAGGTGGTGGACGATCTGTTCTGGGCTCCAGCGCTTGCTCAGGCGGTCCTGTATGTAGTCCCGCAGCACTGGATTCTCCCCGATCTTTCGGGGCTTGGGGCGGGGCCGGCGGGACGCGGCGCGGGCCTGGGCCGCGAAGGGCCGGTACTGGCCGTTGACGGGGTGACGGTTGCGTTGGATCTCACGGCTGACGGTGGAGGGGCTGCGGCCCAGCGCGGCAGCGATCGAGCGGATTGTGGCCTTCTCGCGGAACCGGTCGGCGATGTAGATGCGCTCGGCTTCGCACAGGTAGCGGGACGAGATGGGCGAAGGCGGCACCGCCTTGATGGGCGGTGCCGCCTTCGTCCGGCGGACGTACGGCTGCGATCCGTTGCGCCACTTGAGCCCGGTCCGGCGGTCGATACCGACGACCCGGCAGGCTTCGCGACTGCTCATGCCTTGCTGCATGAGCTGGAAGTATGCCTCTCGCTCCCGCGTCAGCTTCTTACGGCCCTGCGGTGAGCGGATCTTGCGTACTTCGAAGTCCATCGCATCCCCTGAGCTGGGGTGTTGCGACGACTGCTAGAACCCAAGTCGGCAGGTGACCGGGGCCGTTTTGCGCAGCCGATGTGACGGAGGGTCAGGTGGCCGGGGCCTTGTTGTCGTCCTCGTCCTCGTCCTCGGGGAGCTTGCAGATGCGCTCCAGGAACAGGGCGGCCGCCACGACTCCGATGCCGGCCAGGACCGAGAAGCCGGCGTAGATCGCCTGGTCGCGGCGGGCCGGCACATCGAGATAGCTGAGCAGATAGACACCGGTGCCGCCGTACATCCCGCACACCAGGGCCGCGACCAGCGCGCTGGCCTGGCCGAAGACCACCGCGCGGGCGGCCATCAGGGGCTCGACGCCCTTGGCCTCCGGGCGGCGCTCGCGCTGGGCGCGCAGCCGGGAGCGGATGGACAGGGCGGTGGCGAGCAGGATGACCGCGATCACCCCGAGCACGATGGGCGCCGCGATCGGCACGCTCGGCAGCGTGGACACGGAGTCCCACAGCCGGGCGGCCGCCCAGGAGAGCACCCCGGCGACGACGAACAGACCGGCCAGCACGCCCAGGCGCAGTTGCTTCACGGAGTAGTGCCCTTCGGGTCTCGGGAGATCGACCTCAGAAGCGTAACGACTACTCGGGCAGCCGGAGTTCCAGATCGGCGCGCGGCAGTACACCGTCGCGGCCGACTTCGCTCAGCAGGTCGGCGACCGAGCCGTGTCCGGGCAGCTGCGCCTCGGGCTCCACGTCGTGCCAGGGGGCGAGCACGAAGGCCCGCTGGTGGGCGCGCGGGTGGGGGAGGGTCAGGACCGGGTCGTCGGAGACGACGTCGGCGTAGGCGACGATGTCCACGTCGATGGTGCGCGGGCCCCATCGCTCGTCGCGGACCCGGTCGAAGGCTTCCTCGATGGCGTGGCCTCGCTCCAGGAGCGAGGCCGGCGGCAGGGTGGTCTTCACGACGACGACCGCGTTGAAGTACGAGGGCTGGGAGCCCGCCTCGACGCCCCAGGGCTCGGTCTCGTACACCGGCGAGACGGCTTTGACGCGCAGGCCCGGGGTGTCCTCCAGGGCGTCGATGGCGCCCTGCAGCGTCTCCAGGCGGTTGCCCAGGTTCGAGCCGAGCGCGATGACGGCGCGGCGCGGGTTGGAGAGCGTCACGTCGGCTGCGTCCACCTGCTCGACCACGGAGGCGGGCACCGGCTGCACGGTCGGGTCGCTCTGGGAGGCCCCCTGCGAATACACGCTCATACTCGGCTCCGGGTGATCGTGATGGTCACGTCGTCGAACGGGACGGTGATCGGCGCGTCGGGCTTGTGGACGACCACCTCCACCTCCTGGACGCCTTCGTGCTTGAGGCACTGCTGGGCGATCCGCTCGGCGAGCGTCTCGATCAGGTCGACGGGCTCGCCCCGGACGACGTCCACGACTTCTTCCGCCACCACGCCGTAGTGCACGGTCTTCGCCAGGTCGTCGTCCGCCGCCGCGAGGCGGGTGTCGAGGCCGAGCACCAGGTCCACGATGAAGGTCTGGCCCTCCTCGCGTTCCCGGGGGAAGACGCCATGGTGCCCACGGGCCTTGAGGCCGCGCAGCGCGACACGATCCACGCGAATCACTCCTGCTGTCGTTGGTCAGACGGACATGCGGCCGCGTGCGGGCGGCACGGTGCCCACAATCGAATCTACCTGCGGGCACTGACAGTGCTCGCCCACGGGGGCTATGGACAGAACCGGACAGGCCTGGTAGCCGCCCCTACCCGATGGCCCCGGATTCAATCCTGCAAAGCCCCCAATCGTGCCCGGATTCAGTCCTCTTCCGGCTCTTCGTCGCCCGATTCGGCGAGCACCGGCGAGCCGTGGTGGGACCAGAGCCGCCAGCCCTGGGATGTGCGGCGGAACACATTGGTGGCGACCACGAGCTGGCCGACGAGCGGCCCCAGCTCGCCGCTCTCCTCGGCGGGGCCGCCGCTGAGGATGTTCTCGGTGCAGGTGACGAGCGCGGTTTCGCCGAGGATGACGACCTTCACATCGGTCAGGAAGAACTGGATGTACTCGGTGTTCGCCATGATCAGCGCGTACGAGCGGAGCACCTCGCCGCGCCCGGAGAGCACCGGCCAGCCCGGGTGGACGCAGGAGATCCCGGTGTCGCCGGCCTCGGTGGCGTCCAGCCAGAGCTCGGACAGCTCGTCGAAGTCGCCGCGCTCCAGCGTCTCGTAGAACGCGGTGTTGGCGCGCTCGACCGCCTCGCTCTCGGTCCGCCGGCTCACCGGGCTCCCTCGACGGCGCGCGCCACGCGAACGGCGTCGGCGGTGGCCCGCACCTCGTGGACGCGGACCGCCCAGGCGCCTTCGTGGGCGGCGATGGCGGAGACGGCGGCGGTGGCCGCGTCGCGCTCGCGGGCGGGCGGCGGGGCGCCCTCGTCGCCGGCCAGGACGTGGCCCAGGAACCGCTTGCGGGAGGCGGCGACCAGGATGGGGCGGCCGAGCGCGCGCAGCTCGGCGAGGTGGGCGACCAGGGCGAGGTCGTGCCCGGCCTGCTTGGCGAAGCCGAGGCCGGGGTCGATGACGAGGCGCTCGGGGGCGATGCCGCCCTCGATGACGGCCTCCATGCGGAGGCGGAGTTCGGCGACGACCTCGCCCACCACGTCCTCGTACACCGCGCGGCTGTTCATGTCCTGGCTGAAGCCGCGCCAGTGCATGACGACGAAGGGGGCGCCGGTGGCGGCGACGGCGGGGATCATCGCGGGGTCGGCGAGCCCGCCGCTGACGTCGTTGACCAGGACCGCCCCGGCGGCGATCGCCTGCTCGGCGACGCGGGCGCGCATGGTGTCGACGGAGACGGTGACGCCCTCGGCGGCCAGGCCCCGTACGACGGGGATGACGCGGCGCAGCTCTTCGGTCTCGTCCACGCGGGAGGCGCCGGGGCGGGTCGACTCGCCGCCGACGTCGACGAGGTCGGCGCCCTCGGCCACCAGGTCGAGGCCGTGCTTGACGGCGTTGGAGGTGTCGAACCACCGGCCGCCGTCCGAGAAGGAGTCGGGCGTCACATTGACCACGCCCATGACCGCGCAGCGGTCCCATTCGGGCAGGCCTTCGACGGACCCCCGCCCGTTCAACGTACTCATACGTCAAGCGTAGGCGTCAGCCCGGCGTTCCCGGACCACGCTCGGGGGTGGCGAAAAGGCGCTGGAGGAGATCGTGCAGGGCGACGCGGTCGGCGTCGGGCAGCGCGTCGAGGGCGCCGTGGGTGGCGAGCATGCCGGTGCGGACGGTCTCCACGGTGCGGATGCCCTCGTCGGTCAGGACGACGTTCTTGACGCGGCGGTCGGTGGGGCTGGGCTCGCGGCGCACCAGGGCGCGGGCCTCCAGGCGGTCGATGATCCCGGTCACGTTGGAGGCGTCGCAGTGCAGCGTGGTGGCGAGCGAGCGCATGGAGGCGGGGCCCCGGCGGAGCACGGTCAGGGTCTTGGCCTGGCTGGAGGTGAGGCCCTCGTCGGCGGCGGCCGACGTGAAGTCGCCGTAGAAGCCGGCCAGGGAGTCCCAGATGGCGTCCATGAGCGTGGCGTTGCTGACGGCGGTCGGGCGGCTGGTTCCAGGCATGCCGTCCACTGTACCCGCGATTCGAGTGAAACTTGACTACCTCAACCTTTGATGTTTACCTTCATTAAGTTGCTTGAGGTAATCAAGCTTTCAATCGACTCAGTAGCTCCTCCTGCCGTACGGAAGAAAAAGTGACCACTAACCAACGCCCCAGCGGCGGTACAGGGCTCGTCCTGGTGCTCGGCCTCGCCGCCATGGTCGTCTCGATGATGCAGACCCTGGTCGTGCCGATCCTCGGGATCATCCAGAACGACCTCGGCACCACCACCTCGGGCGTCAGCTGGGTCACCACCGCGACCCTGCTCTCGGCGGCCGTCTTCACCCCGCTGCTCGGCCGCTTCGGCGACATGCACGGCAAGAAGCCCACGCTGATCGGCGTACTCGTCGTGATGGTCGCGGGCTCCGTGCTCGCCGCCACCACCAGCTCGCTCACCCTGCTGATCATCGGCCGGGTGCTCCAGGGCGCGGCCACCGCGATCTTCCCGCTGGCGCTTTCCGTACTGCGCGAGGAGATCCCGCCGCAGAAGCTGCACGGCGCGATGGCGCTGGTCAGCGGCACCCTCGCGTTCGGCAGCGGCCTCGCGCTCGTCGGCGCCGGCCTGCTCACGCAGGGCTCGCACCCCGACTACCACCGGGTGTTCTGGCTCGCCGTGATCCTCGCGGTCGTCGCCCTGATCGCGGTCATCGCGGTCGTGCCGGCCTCCCGTACGAAGACGGGCGGGCGCACCGACTGGTTCGGCGCGGCCACCCTGGCCGCCTTCCTGGTGCTGCTCCTGCTGCCCATCTCGCAGGGCCACGAGTGGGGCTGGTCCTCCGGCCGTACGATCGGGCTCTTCGTCGGCGCCGTCGTGATGGCCGGGGTCTGGGTCCTGGTCGAGCGCAAGGTCGCCGAGCCCATGGTGGACATGCGGATGTTCGCGCACCGGCCGGTGCTCTTCACCAACCTGGCCGGGCTGCTCCTCGGCTTCGCGATGTTCTCGCAGTTCATCGGCGTCTCGTACCTGGTGCAGATGCCGGACAAGCTGACCGGCTACGGCTTCTCGGCGTCCGTCCTTCGCGCCTCCGTCGAGTACCTGCTGCCGACCACGCTCGTCTCGCTGATCGCCGCGCCGCTGGGCGGGCAGCTGGTGGGGCGGATCGGGGCGCGCTTCACGCTCGCGGCGGGTGCCGCCTTCGGTGTGCTCGGCTTCGCCTGGCTGACCGGGGCGCACGACTCGACGGCGTCCGTGATCCTCGCGGGCATGCTGATCGGTGCCGCGATCAGCTTCGGGTACGCGGCGATGCCGGCGCTCATCGTGGCGAGCGTCCCGCACCACCAGACGGGGATCGCGAACGGGATCAACTCGATCTCGCGCTCGGTGGGCTCCGCGATCGCCAGCGCGGTCATCACCTCGCTGCTTGCCTCGAAGGTGATCTCCGGCCTGCCGGCCGGGGTGCCGCCGCTGCCGGTCGAATCGCAGTTCACGCTGAGCTTCGCGCTCGCCGGGATCGCGTTTGTGCTGGTCGTGGGCGTGGCTCTGGTGGGCCTGTCCTCCGACCGGGCGCGGTCGCGGCGCGTGACGGCCTCGTCGACGGACGCGCCGGAGCCGGAGCTGGAGCGCGCCTGAGGTTTCGGGGGTGGGTGCCCCGGGTCCCCTGGGGCTCCGCCCCGGGGGAGCTCGCCCACCGGGCCGCCCGTTGCTCGGGGGCGGCGGGGAGGCGCTGGGGCAGAGCCCCAGCCGCTCTCCGCGGCGGCCTGCGGCCACCCACGTCCGGGGCGGGGGGAAACGCAGAACCCCGGCCCCGAGCCCCCCGCAGGGGGGCCGGAACCGGGGTTCGGGACGCGGGGCGGTGTTACGCCGCGCTTACCTCTCGTTCCGCCGGGGGCACGTGCGCGCACGCCCGTTCCCGCCGCGCCGCCCGCGTGAGGCGGGCCAGCGGGCCCGGAAGGCCCAGGTTCACGAAGCCCTCCGCCTGCATCACGGCGAAGCCGATGCGAGGGAGGTCGGCGTGGGCCCGGTACACCATGAAGCGCGGCTCCCAGCGCGGCTGGAACTTCGCGTTGAACTTGTACAGCGACTCGATCTGGAACCAGCGGGACAGGAAGACCAGGAGCCCGCGCCACATCCGCAGGACCGGGCCCGCGCCGATCTTCTCGCCGCGTGCGAGGGCCGAGCGGAACATCGCGAAGTTCAGGGAGACCTGCTTGATGCCGATCTTGTCGCACGCCTGCAGCGAGGCCACGATCAGGAGCTCGTTCATGCCGGGGTCGGCCGAGCGGTCGCGGCGCATCATCTCCAGCGACATTCCGTCCTTGCCCCAGGGCACGAAGTGCAGGATGGCCTTCAGGTCGCCGTAGGGGGAGGGCGCCGCGCCCTCGTCGTCCGCCTTGTGGGCCGTGGCGATCACGCAGTCGCCGTCGTTCGGGTCGCCGATCCGGCCGAGCGCCATCGAGAAGCCGCGCTCGGTGTCGGTGCCGCGCCAGTCCTCGGCGGCCCGGCGGATGCGCTCCAGCTCCCCGTCCGAGAGGTCACGAACGCGCCGTACGCGGGTTTCGTAGCCATTGCGCTCGATGCGCTTGACCATCTGGCGTACGTTCCGCATGGCGCGTCCGGCGAGGGAGAAATCCGCGACGTCCACCACCGCCTCGTCGCCCAGCTCCAGGGCGTCGAGCCCGGTCTCGCGGGTCCAGACCTCGCCGCCGGTCTCCGAGCAGCCGACGACCGCCGGGGTCCAGGAGTGCGCCTTGGCCTCGTCCATGAAGCGCTCGATGGCGCCGGGCCAGGCCTCGACGTCGCCGATCGGGTCGCCCGAGGCGAGCATCACACCGGAGACCACGCGGTAGGTGACGGCCGCCTTGCCGCTGGGCGAGAAGACGACGGCCTTGTCGCGGCGCAGCGCGAAGTGGCCCAGCGAGTCGCGGGCACCGTGCTTGGCGAGCAGGTCGCGGAGCTTGTGCTCGTCGTCCTGGGTGAGGCGGGCGGCCGGGTGCTCGGGCCGGAACGCCAGGTAGATCGTGGTGACCGCGGTGAGCAGGCCGAGCGCGCCGAGCGAGTAGCCGACCGTCCAGCTGGTCTTGCCCTGGTACTCGACCGGGCCCTCGAAGCCGAAGAGGCCGAACATCACGTGCTGGATGCGGTCCACGATGCTCGGGTTGCCGACCGTGCGGTTGGGGTGGACGCTCACGATGACCAGGCCCAGGCCCAGCGAGCCCGCTCCCATCAGGAAGAAGTTCGCCACCGCCTTCCAGCGGCTGCGCGGGTCGGGCAGCGCGGTGAACTCGCTCCGGTGGCGGATGAGCAGCGTGAGAAGTACCAATGAGATCAGCACCCCGACAATGGAGTGCCGGTACCAGAACTGGGCCACCGCCCCGATGGGCAGCAGCACCACGGCGGCCCGCCAGGCTCGCCGCTTGCGGCGCTTCAGGCCGTGCGCGAGGAGCAGCAGCAGGATGCCGGCGCAGAGCGCCACGGCCGCCGCGAAGGGGCCGAAGGTGCCCGGCAGCACCTCGCTGACGGTGTGGAACCGACTGTGCCGGACGCGATCGAAGACTCCGGCCGCGACGTCCAGGAGGCCCACGATCGTGCAGGCCGTACCGACCAGCTTGGGAACCGACTCGGGGCGCGGCCCGCGGAGGACCTTTCGTACACGAGTCGGAACCGAACCGTTTTTGTCCCCATCTATCCTGACAGACATCGCTTCCCGTGACTCCGCGAGAGATTCAGTTGGCCGGGGGACGGCGTCCGCACCGTCCAGCCGGACAATTTGCGCCCTCTAGGACGGGACTTCAGGGGGGCGGGTTCCCTCGGTCTCAGGAAAATCTCAGCCAGAAAGTTTCATCGACTCATGGGTCTCACGAGCAACAAGGTCCTGGCACTCGCCGTGTTCCTGGCGGTGGTGCTGTTCGCGGTCACCATCTGGTTGTGGCCGCGCCTGGCGCGTCGCAGCTGGAAGGCCGTGACGGGCCGCATCGGGCTGCTGCTCGCGACCCAGCTGGCGATCTTCGCCTCGGTCGGTCTGGCCGCCAACAACTCGTTCCTGTTCTACGGGTCCTGGGCGGACCTGTTCGGGCAGGAGCAGGACATGGGCAAGGTCGTCGACCACTCGGCGGGCGGCAAGAACATCCAGGTCGTCGGCAAGCAGAAGCCGGACACCCCGGGCGCGGGCAAGCCGCAGCTGGGCGGCGAGATCCAGAAGATCGTGCTGGCCGGGGAGAAGTCGAAGATAACGAGCCCGGCCTACGTCTATCTGCCCCCCGAGTACTTCCAGAAGGCCTACGAGAACAAGACCTTCCCGGCTTCGATCGTGCTGACCGGCTACCCGGGCACCGCCGAGAACCTGCTCAAGGGCCTCAGGTACCCGAAGACGGCCTGGGCGCAGGCCAAGCATAAGAAGATGCAGCCGATGATCCTGATCATGATGCGGCCGACGGTGGCGGGCCAGCGGGACACCGAGTGCGTCGACATACCGGGCGGCCCGCAGACCGAGACGTTCTTCGCGAAGGACGTGCCGGGCGCGATCTCCGCGAACTACCGGGTCGGCACCAAGCCGCAGAACTGGGGCTTCATCGGCAACTCGACCGGTGGCTACTGCGCCCTGAAGATCGGCATGCACCACCCCGAGCAGTTCGCGGCGAGCGCCGGCCTCTCGGCGTACTACAAGGCGGCGGACGACCCGACGACCGGTGACCTCTTCCACGGCAACAAGGCCGAGGAGAACCGCGCCAACCTGCTGTGGAGCCTCGACCACCTCAAGCCCGGCAAGTCGTCCTTCCTGGTCACGAGCTCGCTGTCGGGCGAGGAGAACTTCAAGCCGACCCAGGCCTTCATCAAGAAGGTCAAGGCGCCGGGACGCGTCTCCTCGATCACCCTCGACAGCGGCGGCCACAACTTCAACACCTGGCGCCGCGAGATCCCGCCGACCCTGGAGTGGATCAGCGGGCGGCTCAGCGCGAGCTGACCGACTCGACCTTCACCTCGGTCCGGGGCACCGCCTGGGCGTCCGCGTCGATGGAGCGGCGCAGCGCCTCGTGGAGCCGGGCCGGGGTGAGGACGCCGAGGAAGCGGCCCCGTTCCTCGCGGTCGATCACCGCGATCCAGCCCGCGTCGTGCTGGAGCATCGTCGCGAAGGCCTGCTTGAGGGACGCGCCCACCGGAAGCCAGGCCTCCATGCGCCGGGCGTGCTCGCGGACCGTGCCCGTGCCGGCCCGGGCCCGCTCGGCGGAGATCCAGCCGTGCAGGTTGTCCTCGCCGTCCAGGACGACCGCCCAGCGCGCGATGTCGGCGGGCAGCGGGTCGTCGAGGTGCACCACGGGCGGCTGCTCCAGGTCGCCCTCCTCGATGGGGGTGACCGAGAGCCGCTTGAGCCCCCGGTCGGCGCCGACGAAGTCCGCGACGTACTCGGTGGCGGGGGCGCCCAGCACGGCGGCAGGGGCGTCGAACTGCTCGATGGCGCCCTGCCCGTAGACGGCGATGCGGTCGCCGAGGCGGACGGCCTCCTCGATGTCGTGGGTGACGAACAGCACCGTCTTGCGCACCTGCGACTGGAGTCTGAGGAACTCGTTCTGCAGCCGCTCGCGCACCACCGGGTCGACCGCGCCGAACGGCTCGTCCATCAGCAGGACCGGCGGGTCGGCCGCCAACGCCCTTGCCACGCCCACCCGTTGGCGCTGGCCGCCGGAGAGCTGCTCCGGGTAGCGCGAGCCGTACCTGGTCGGGTCGAGCCCGACCAGGTCGAGCAGCTCGGCCGCCCGCTTCTGCGCGACGGCCTTCTTCACGCCGAGCAGGTGCGGGACGGTCGCGGTGTTCTCCAGGACCGTCTTGTGCGGGAACAGCCCGACCTGCTGGATCACATAGCCGATGCGGCGCCGCAGTTGCACGGGATCGACGGTCGAAATGTCCTCGCCGTCAAGGAATATCCGCCCGCTGGTCGGCTCGATGAGCCGGTTGACCATTTTCATCGTGGTGGTCTTGCCGCACCCCGACGGGCCGACCAGGGTGACCAGTTCACCTTCGGCCACCTCGAAGGAAAGATCGTCCACCGCGGTGGTCCCGTCGGCGTACCGCTTGGTGACGTGCTCGAACCGGATCATGGTTCCCCATTGTGAAGGCTGGCTGGCGCGCTTGTGTGAAGCCCATGTTGCTGTACTGCGAAGGCCCGAGGCGATTGTCAGTGGCCGGGGATAGGGTCGTCGGGAACGAATCGAACACCAGGGGGAGGTGGAGTAGTGGCGCAGAACTGTCTGGCGGCGAACGACTGGATCTGCTGGGAGTACGTCAGCTCCCGGAGCCAGGAGCTGACCGACGCGACGGTCCAGCACGTGTGGATCACCGCGGTGTCGGTCCTGACAGGCCTGCTCATCGCCTTCCCCCTCGCGCTGCTCGCGCGTGGGCGCAAGGGGGTCGCGGCCACCGTCCTCGGCTTCACGACCGTGCTCTACACCGTGCCGTCGCTCGCGATGTTCGCCCTGCTGCTCCCGGTGTTCGGCCTCTCGGCCGGGCTGGTGATCACGGGCCTGGTGCTGTACTCGCTGACGATTCTCGTACGGAACATCCTGGCCGGGCTCGAATCGGTGCCCTCCGACGCCCTGGAGGCGGCCCGCGGCATGGGGTACGGGCGGATACGGCTGCTCTTCGAGGTCGAGCTGCCGCTCGCGCTGCCCGCGCTGATGGCCGGGCTCAGGATCGCCACGGTGGCCACCGTCGCGCTGACCACGATCGGCTCGCTCGTCGACCACGGCGGCCTCGGCAACCTCATCGAGCAGGGCCTGCCCACCTTCTTCAAGGCGCAGATCCTCACCGCCTCCGTGCTGTGCGTGGCCCTCGCGACAGCAGCCGACCTGCTGCTCCTCGGGATCCAGCGGCTGCTCACGCCGTGGACCCGGATCCGTACGGCGAAGGCGGTCTGAGCGATGGGAGTCTTCACACAGGCCTGGACGTGGCTGACCACGGGCGCCAACTGGTCGGGGGACGACGGCGCCTGGCACCGGCTCGGTGAGCACGTGTACGTCAGCGCGCTCGCCCTCGTCGTGTCCTGCCTGGTCGCCCTGCCGCTCGCGCTGTGGCTCGGGCACATCGGCAAGGGCGGCGCGCTCGCCGTCAACATCTCCAACGTCGGCCGGGCGATACCCGTCTTCGCGGTGCTCGCCCTGTTCATGGTGACGCCGCTGCGCAACGCGGGCTATCTGCCCACCGTGATCGCCCTGGTGCTTTTCGCGGTGCCGCCACTGCTCACCAACGCCTACGTCGGCATGCGCGAGGTGGACCGGGCGGCGGTGGAGGCGGCCCGCGGCATGGGGATGTCGGGGCGTCAGCTCTTCCTCCAGGTGGAACTGCCGCTCGCCTACCCGCTGATCATGACCGGGCTCCGCTCGGCGGCGGTCCAGATCATCGCCACCGCGACGATCGCCGCGATGGCTGGGCTCGGCGGGCTCGGCCGGATAGTCACCGAGGGATTCGCGGTGTACAACACCCCGCAGGTGGTGGCGGGAGCGATGCTCGTGGCCGCGCTCGCCCTGCTGGTGGAGGGCGTCCTGGTCGCGGTCGACCGCCTCTTCAGCCCGCTGCGCAAGCGTTCGTGACCCTGAGATCCGGCAACTCCCCGATCCCGCAGTACCTGTGATCCCGTGACGTCTCCTGAATGGTGAACCCTCAATGAGCAAGATCCTGCGTACGACCGGTCTGGCACTCGGCACGCTGGCCCTGGCCGGCACGCTCGCCGCGTGCGGCGGCGACAGCCTGGAGAAGAGCAAGGACAAGAGCGGTGCCGGCGGGTCCAGCAGTACGGGCGGCGGAAAGAAGGGCTCGCTGGTGATCGGCGCGGCCGGCTTCACCGAGTCCGCGGTCCTGGCGGAGCTGTACTCGCAGGCCCTGGCCGACGCCGGGTACTCGACCTCGGTCACCACCGTGAAGAACCGCGAACTGTACGAACCCGCCCTGGAGAAGGGCGAGATCGACGTCGTACCGGAATACGCGGCCACGCTCACCGAATTCCTCAATGCCAAGGCGAACGGCGCGGGCGCCAAGCCCCTCGCCTCCAGCGACGTCGCGGCGACCGTGGGCGAACTGACCAAGCTCGCCGGGCCGCGCGGACTGAAGGTTCTGCCCGCCGGTGAGGCGGTGGATCAGAACGCGTTCGCGGTGACCAAGGAATTCGCCACCAAGAACAACCTCAAGACCCTTTCGGACCTGGGCACTTCCAAGGCCAAGGTGAAGGTCGCCGCCGGTGACGAGTGCAAGATCCGGCCATTCTGCGCGCCGGGTCTGACCTCCAAGTACGGCATCGACGTCACGGGCATCGACCCCAAGGGCGTCGGCACCCCGCAGGCCAAGCAGGCCGTCAAGGACGGGGTGGACCAGCTGGTTCTGACCACCACGACCGACGCGACCCTGGACACCTACGGACTCGTGCTGCTCCAGGACGACAAGAAGCTGCAGAACGCGGACAACGTGCTGCCGGTCGTCAATGCCAAGGACGCCGGCGGCCAGGAGATAGCCGATGCGCTCGGCAAGCTGACCAAGGCTCTGACGACCGCTGATCTGGTCGATCTCAACCGCAAGGTCGATGCCGAGCGGGCCAAGCCGGCCGATGTCGCGAAGGCCTATCTCCAGTCGAAGGGACTGATCAAGAAGTAGCCGAATTTGGCGATCCGAGTAACTACAGGGGAACAGATTGACGGGCGGGGGTCCATATGAGGTCTACGCACGGTAAATTTCAGGCCATGCCACGTGGACGCCACCGTCATTCCCCTCCGCTGCACCGGCTCCTCCAGCCGTCGGCCGTCGCCGGCGTCTCGGTCATATGCGCCGGTGGCGCCTGGCTCTTCGACCAACCCACGGTGTTGCGGGCGTTGGCCGCCGCGGCCGCGGCGGCCTGCGTCACCGGCTCGGTGCTCATGCGCGCCTGGGACCGGGCCGCGGGCCGTCGCGTCGCCGAGCTGACCCGCTCGCGCGCCGCCGACCAGTGGCGCACCGAAGAGCGGATCGCCGAGCTGGAGACCGAGTTGGAGGAGTCGCGCGAGCTGCGCGGCCGCCTCGACGCCAAGCTGCGCACCAAGCGCATGGAGCTGGCCGGTCTGCGCGGCGAGCACGCGGCCCTGCTGCGGCGCTACGCCAACGCCGAGACCGAGCGGGCCAGCGCCCTGGAAGGCCGGCGTCAGCTCGCCCTGGAGGCAGGGCCCAAGGCGCTGATGCCGTCGAGCCGCACGCCGACGCCGGCCTCCTACCTCGCGGCCGCCCGAGCCCTGGAGTCCCTCTCGCTCAGCGCCGAACGCCAGGCGAAGGCACGGGCCGAGGCCGGTGCGGCCACGTCCCGCGCCGAGTCCCGGGAGGCGGAGGAGCCGCAGGGGAAGCCCGCGGCGGCCCTCGGCAGCGGGGAGCACACCCGCCCGGCGGCCGCCCTCACCGCCAAGCCCCGCCAGGCCGAACTGCCCGCGGCCCCCGCGCCGGTGGCCTCCGCCGTGGTGCCCTACCTCGCCCGCCGCGCGGTCCGCCCCGAGGGCCGCTTCGACTTCTTCGGCACGGGCGGCGAGCGGAAGGCGGCCGCCGCGATCGAGGCCGTACAGGACGAGGACCTGGCCGACGTGGTCGGCGCAGAGGCCCTGGCGGACCGCGCCCAGCAGGGCGGCCCGGACAAAACGGTGGGCGAGGTAATCGACCTGACGGCCCATGACGAGACGGAGCAACTGGACGTGGCGGAACTGCGCACGGCCATCTCGTAGCCCGGTTTTCCCGGGGCTCCGCCCCAGACCCCGGTCACGCCTGAAGGGCGCTCGTCCTCAATCGCCGGTGCTGGGTGACCTACAGGGGCGCGGGGCTGTGACACGTGCGGCTCCGCCGCGATGGGGGTCCCCCTGTTCATGGGGTCCCCCCTGGCCCTTAAGGCCTTGGGGGAGAAGCCGAGAACTTGGGGGAGCGACCAGCCGCAGACGGCCCGCAGTGAACCCAGACATCCGGGAGGGGTTCGGGGCCGCAGGCCCCGGGATTGGGGGATGGGGGCAAAGCCCCCAGGGTTTAGCGGGGGCCGGGGGCCCAGCGGCCCCCAGAACGAGGTCTGCGGCCGGTACCGAGGCCGCGCATCGTGGCGAGTGCCGGTACCGTCCGCAGAGTCCGGATGCGCGGGCAGCCGGCATCCGGGCGGGCTCCTCCCCCGAGTGGGCCCGCGGACATGATTGTCGTCGGGAGCCCCGCCCTCCTTCCAGGGGGCACGGATGCAGATAATTGCTCCGGCGCCCGCACCGCGCCCCGCGACCGCCCCCACCGACCGCCCCCCCACTACGGAAGGCGCTCCCCACGGCGGACGACTTCCTCGCGAGCCGGAGCCCGCTCGGCCAAGCACCGCTGACGAGTTGACCAAGTTTTTGGATTTATGGGGTTGATTCAGGCCAACTGACGTACGGTGATGATCCGCCCATTTTCGATTTGTGAGGGAGATCGTCCGTGCCCGCTCACATAGCTCCTCCCTGTGTCGTTCTGCCGGGGAACATTGTGACGACCGACGAGATCTGCGCCGACATCCGCCGGGCCCATCCGGAACTGCCGTGTCTGGAGGCCGTGTTGCGGGTCGCCCGGGAGACCACCGTGCGGACCCGGCACTTCACCCGCCCGCTGGGCGCGCCGACCGTGGCCGGAAACGCTCTGGTCGAGGAGCGCAACAGGGCGGCGTACGAGGATGCGCTGGGCCTCGCGGTCGAGGCGGGGCGGCGGGCGCTGGCCGCGGCGCGGCTGCGGCCCGGCGACATCGACGCGATCGTCACCAGCCACACCACGTCCTGGACCGTGCCCTCCCTCGACGTGCACCTGGTCGCCGAACTCGGCCTGCGGCCCGACGTCCGGCGCCACCCCATGGGCACGGTCGGCTGCGCGGGCGGCGCCCAGGGCCTGGTCCGTGCCCACGAGGACATCGCCGCCCACCCCGGCGCGAACGTCCTCGTCGTCACTACCGAGTGCTTCTCGGCGGCGACGTACAACCACGAGGACACCAGCCTCGAATCCATGGTCTGCAAGGTCCTTTTCGGGGACGGCGCCGCCGCCGCGGTCGTTTGCGCGCGCCCGGCCTGGGACGGGCCGAGCTTCGTCGTCGAGGACACCTTCGAGTACGTGCTGCCCGACAGCGCCGACCGCTACCGGGGCCGGCCGAGCGGCGCCGGGCTGCACTTCGACCCGACCCGGGCCGCGACCGCCGCCTTCAACGACTGCCTGCCGGCGCTGCGGGAATGGCTCGGAACGGACGCGCTCGACTTCGCGGTGGTGCACCCCGGCGGCCCGCGCATCCTGGACGACACGGCGGCGGGCCTCGGCCTCGACGGCGAGGACGGCGCCCTGAGGCACGCCTGGGAGAGCCTGGCCGCCAACGGAAACCTGGGCGGCTCGGCGGTCCTGGACGTCCTGTCCCGCACGTTCACCCGGCCGCCCGCCGCCGATGCGGCGGGCCTGATCATCGCGTTCGGCCCGGGCTTCGTCCTGGCGGCGGCGCGAGGGTACTGGTCCGACTAGGGCAATGCGGCGGCTACTTGTCGATGTCGCCGACGACGAAGAACAGCGACCCCAGGATCGCCACCATGTCGGCGACGAGCGTCCCCGGCAGCAGCACGGCGAGCGCCTGGATGTTGTTGTACGAGGCCGAGCGCAGCTTCAGCCGGTACGGCGTCTTCTCGCCCTTGCTGACGAGGTAGTAGCCGTTGATGCCGAGAGGGTTCTCGGTCCAGGCGTACGTGTGGCCCTCGGGCGCCTTGAGGACCTTCGGGAGGCGCTGGTTGATCGGGCCGGGGGCAAGCCCGTCCATCCTGTCGAGGCAGGCGTCGGCGAGGTCGAGGGCGTTGTGGGTCTGCTCCAGGAGGCACTCGAACCGGGCCAGGCAGTCGCCCTCGGTGCGGGTGACGACCTTCAGGGTGTCCTGCAGCTCCCCGTACGCGAGGTAGGGCTCGTCGCGGCGCAGGTCGAAGTCGACGCCGGAGGCGCGGGCGATGGGGCCGCTGACGCCGTACGCGTGCACGGCCTCGGCGGGCAGCACGCCGACGTCCCTGGTGCGGGCCCGGAAGATCTCGTTCCCGAGCACGAGGCGGTCGTAGACGTCCATGCGCGAACGCACCGAGGCGACGGCGTGCCGCACCCGGCCGAGCCAGCCGAGCGGCAGGTCCTCCTTGAGGCCGCCGACCCGGTTGAACATGTAGTGCATGCGGCCGCCGGAGACCTCCTCCATGACGGCCTGGAGCTCCTCGCGCTCGCGGAAGGCGTGGAAGACGGGGGTGATGCCGCCGAGCTCCAGCGGGTACGAGCCGAGGAACATCAGGTGGTTGAGGACCCGGTTCAGCTCGGCGAGCAGGGTGCGGGTCCACACGGCGCGCTCGGGGACCTCCATGCCGAGCATCCGCTCCACGGCCATGACCACGCCGAGCTCGTTGGAGAACGCGGAGAGCCAGTCGTGGCGGTTGGCCAGCATCACGATCTGGCGGTAGTCGCGGGCCTCGAAGAGTTTCTCGGCACCGCGGTGCATGTAGCCGATGACCGGTTCGGCGTGCTGGATGCGTTCGCCGTCCAGGACGAGCTTGAGGCGTAGCACTCCGTGGGTGGAGGGGTGCTGGGGGCCGATGTTGAGCACCATGTCGGTGCTCTCCGCCCCGCCCCCGATCCCGACCGTCGTCTCCGTCATGGGGGCCAGTATCCCCTGCGGCGAGCCGCCCGGAGGCCCGGCCCCCAGCGGGCCCGCCCCGCTCGGGCCGGCCCCGCGCGCCCGCCCCGCCGGGTCAGACCCGTTGGATCAGCCACCCGAAGTCCCCCAACCCGCCCCGCGAGGTAAGTTCCGCCGCCTCTCCCGCCCCGGCCAGCGCCCGTACGTACCCCGCCGGGTCCGAGGACGCCAGGGACAGCGGGGGCCGGGCCCCCGAGACCCCGAGGCGCGCCAGGGCCGAGCGCTGCGGAACCAGCTCCGCCCCCGGCAGCGCGCACGCGTCCAGGGCGACATGCGCCGTGATGTCGCAGGACCCGTCCGGCACGGGCGAAACCTCCCGCCCGCCCCGAAACCCGCTCAGCGTTCCGAAGAGCGGCCGGGAACCCGACGTATGCGCATAGTCGACGGCCACGGCGACCCCCGCGGCCAGCGAGCCGACCGCCCCCGCCCACGCCTCGTCCCGCGGCCACCCGATCTCGGCCCGAGAACCCGGCTCGCTCAGCGGCCACCAGCGCGCGAGCCACTCCGCGTCCGCCCCCGACACCGGCGCCCCCAGCGTCTCGGTGCCGTCCGGACGTACGAGGACGAGCCTGGCCACCCCGTCCGGGTCGGCCTCCGCCACGTCCACCGGCACGTTGTCGAGCCATTCGTTGGCGAAGAGCAGTCCCCGGATGCCTGAAGGGAGGGACCCGCGCCACTCGATCCGGTCGTCGAGACCGGCCGGGCGGGGCGCGCGTTCCACGGCGTACGCGCGGACCGGGAAGCCGGCCGGCAGTGCGGCCAGCACCCCGCTCAGGAGCTCCCCGCGACCCGCGCCGACATCGACGAGGTCGACCGGCCCGGGCCCGAGCCCGGCCGCGACCTCGGTAAGGAGGCGGGCGACGGCCCCCGCGAAGAGCGGCGAGGCATGCACCGACGTGCGGAAATGCCCGGCGGGCCCTTCAGGCCGCAGATAGAACCCGCCGTCGCCGTAGAGCGCCCGCTCGGTGGCGACCCGCCATCCGCAAGGGTCCCCGGGGCCGCTCGAACCAGGGGACTGCTGACACGTCTCATCCGTCACGGGGCCAAGTCTCCACCTTGCGGAGTACGCCGCCGGGGTCAGGATCGCCCCGGCGGTTGACCCCTGCACCTATCTGCTTTCCCTACGCTGGGTTACGTGCAGCGCCTCTACGACTTCATCCGCAGACACCCGACCGGGGTCGACACCTTCTGGGCCGTCATCCTGTTCGGGTTCTCCGGCCTGCAGATCACGGCGATGGCGGACGACCCGAAGCAGGCCGGCTGGGGCATCCAGGTCCTGGTGGCGCTCGGGATGAGCACGGCCGTGGCGCTGCGCCGCAAGGTCCCCGAGAAGATGCTGCTGCTCGTGATCGCCATGGGCCTGGTCCAGCTCGCGCTGAACGTCAATCCGCAGATCCAGGACTTCGCGATGCTGGTCATCGTCTACACGGTGGCCTCCGCGGGCGAGCGCTGGGCCTCGCGGGTCGCGCTGGTCGGCGGGCTGTGCGCGGCGCCGCTCGCGCATTTCCGGTGGATGGACACCGGCGGCATCAACACGGCGACGGAGAAGGTCTTCTTCGTCATCATCATGACCGTCCCGTTCGTGCTCGCCTGGGTGCTCGGCGACTCGATGCGCACCCGCAAGGCCTACTTCGCGCAGCTGGAGGAGCGGGCCTCACGCCTGGAGCGCGAGCGCGAGGCACAGGCCAAGGTGGCAGTCGCGGCCGAGCGGGCCCGGATCGCCCGCGAGCTGCACGACGTGGTCGCGCACAACGTGTCGGTGATGGTCGTGCAGGCCGACGGCGCGGCATACGTGATGGACACCTCGCCGGACCAGGCGAAGACGGCCCTGGAGACGATCTCGATGACCGGGCGCCAGGCGCTCGCCGAGATGCGCCGGCTGCTCGGCGTGCTGCGCACGGGCGAGCACCAGGAGGCGGGGGAGTACGTGCCGCAGCCGGACGTCCAGCAGATCGAGGACCTGGTCGAGACGGTCCGCGGGGCCGGCCTCACCGTCGACTTCAAGATCGAGGGAACCCCGCGCCCGCTGCCCAGCGGCGTCGAGCTCACGGCGTACCGCATCGTGCAGGAGGCGCTGACCAACACCCGCAAGCACGGCGGCCCGGACGCGGGGGCGAGCGTGCGGCTCGTGTACTTCGACGACGGGCTCGGCCTGCTCGTCGAGGACGACGGCCGCGGCGCCGCCCACGAGATGTACGAGGACGGCGGCGCGGACGGCCAGGGCCACGGCCTGATCGGCATGCGCGAGCGGATCGGCATGGTCGGAGGCACCCTGGACGCGGGCCCGCGTCCAGGCGGCGGCTTCCGCATCAGCGCGCTACTGCCTCTGAAACCGGCCCACTGATACCGGCCCCACCGGTACCGGCCCACTGATTTCCTGTACGTACTCGACCGCTGTACGCCGTGATGGAGAGGGAACGATGACGATCCGCGTGATGCTCGTCGACGACCAGGTGCTGCTGCGCACCGGGTTCCGGATGGTGCTCGCCGCCCAGCCGGACATGGAGGTCGTCGCGGAGGCGGGCGACGGCGCGGAGGCGATCGACATCCTGCGCGCGACCGCCGTCGACGTCGTCCTGATGGACGTCCGCATGCCGCGGCTGGACGGCGTGGAGGCCACCCGGCGCATCTGCGAGGCGCCCAACCCGCCCAAGGTGCTGATCCTCACCACCTTCGACCTCGACGAGTACGCCTTCTCCGGGCTGAAGGCAGGCGCCAGCGGCTTCATGCTGAAGGACGTGCCGCCCGCCGAACTGCTCGGTGCGATCCGCTCGGTGCACAGCGGCGACGCGGTGGTCGCCCCGTCGACGACGCGGCGGCTGCTCGACCGGTTCGCCCCGATGCTCCCGGCCAGCAGCAAGGAGCCCGAGCACAAGCAGCTGGAGAAGCTGACCGAGCGCGAGCGCGAGGTCATGCTCCTGGTCGCGCAGGGCCTGTCCAACGGCGAGATCGCCGCCCGCCTGGTCCTGTCGGAGGCCACGGTCAAGACCCACGTGGGCCGCATCCTGACCAAGCTGGAACTGCGCGACCGCGTCCAGGTCGTGGTCCTGGCGTACGAGACGGGCCTGGTCCGGGCGGGCGGCGGCGCACTCTGAACCTCCGCCGGTACGGCTCGGGCTCCGCCTCGTACTGCGCCGGCTCAGCGACCGGGGCCTGGGCGCGGCTGAAGGCGCATGGCGCCGGGCGCCCTGCAAGGGGCGCGGGACTGCGCCATTTGCGGCTCCGCCGCGTGGGCGCGAGTGGCGGTGCCGGGCGCGCTGCAAGGCCGCGGGGAACTGCGCGAGCACCACGCATGGCCCGTAGCCGAAAGCGGGGTCAGGGGCGCGGGGAACCGCGCAAAGCCCCCCGACGGCCCGCGGTCGAATACCCCGGCCCCCACCGCCGCGGAGCTACCGAAGCACCCCCTCAAGGAAGTCACTCCCCAACCGAGCCACGACCGTGAGGTCGAGCTGGTGCAGTACGTACCGCCCCCGGCGCCGCGTCGAAATGAGCCCCGCCTTCTTCAGGACGGCAAGGTGCCGGGACACCTCCGGCGCAGTGATCCCGTGTGAGTCGGCGAGCTCGCTCGTCGTGTACGGGGAGCGGGCCAGGTTGCGGCACAGGCGCATCCGCATGGGGTGGGCCAGCGCCTCCATCCGCAGCTTGAGGATCTCGACCGAGGCGGGCGAGGGCAGTTCGGGCCCGTGCACCGGGTAGTGGATCACCGGCCGCCAGCCCGGCGCGTGCAGCACCATCAGGTGCGGCCAGCCGAACGAGGTGGGCACGAAGGTGAGCCCCGCACCGGGCTCGGGGTCGGTCGCGGTCGTGCGGCCCTCGGTCAGCTTGTCCACACTGATCCGCGTCCCGCCCTCGTCCAGGCTGAGCGCGGCCGACACCGAGGTGACGGCCTCGTCGAGCCCCTTGCGGCGAAGGATCTCCGCCTTGTGCCGGGCATCCGCGGCCAGCTGGACCCGGATCCGCTGCCAGGTGTCCGCGAAGAAGGCCTCCTCGCAGTCCGCGAACAGGCGCCGCAACCAGGCCCGTACGGAAGCCGGGTCGCTCAACAGGCGCTCGGCGAACTCCACTTGGCGTGGTCCACGGACCGCCGCCATCTCCAGGGCGCGCGCCCGCATCGCCGGGTCGTGCAGCGGGGACGGCGTCTTGACCGAATACAGGCTGGAGCAGGTGAACTCCAGGGCGGCGGAGGCGAACCGCTCGTCGGGGAGGCGGTCGAGCAGGGCGAGGTCCTCGGCGAGCGTCGAGCCGGGGGTGCCGTCCCAGCCGGGTATGCCGGCGAACGGCATGAACACGTCGGAGAACGTGTTGCGCCACAGGAACTCGGCCTCGTGCAGCCGGTCCGCGAGGTCGGGCTTCAGCGAGGCCGCGGTCGCCGTGACCCAGCCGTGCAGACCCGGGTGGTGGCCGGGCTCGGAGAGCGCGTGCAGGGCCAGGCCCAGCTCGGCGAGCGGCGAGATCGCGAAGCCGATGCGCTCGGGCGGCAGGCCCGTGATGTCGATGGTCACGCTCATGGCCCCATGGTGCACCGCGGTACTGACAGAGCGGCCGCCGATTGACGGTCCTGGTCAATCGACGGCGCTGGTCAGGGCCTCGGGCGCCCCGGGAGCCCAATTGACGCGGCTCGTCAATCGGCGCGCGGCCCGGCCGGAACGGGTTCACCGTGGAGGCATGGACGTGATGCAGCAGCACATGATCGACAGCTACCGCGCGGCCCGGCTCGGCGCGCCCGCACCGCCGGTGCCGGGCACCCACGACGTGGCGGTCCTGCGCGGGATACGGGACTACCGCCGCTTCGAGGCGGTCCTGGCGGGCCGGCTCGCCACGGGCAGATTGCGGGCGGCGCTGGCCCGCCTGACGGCCCCGCACCCCCGCCACCACCCGCCCGCCTGCCGCTGAGGGGCGCCGATCCGAGCCACCCCCGCCCCCGTTACCCCAGCAGCCGTACGAACTCCGCCACCGCGGCCCGTACGTCCTCGGCGCTCCACGCGAGGCCCGGGGCGTTCACCGTGACCTCGGTGACGGCCAGGCCCGCCGGGCCCGAGGGGCTCGGGAACCAGCGGCGGAACAGGCAGACGCCGCTCTCCTCGGCCTGCCGCAGGGAGGCGGCGTTGAGGACCTCGGCGTCGTACGGCAGCCACACCTGGAACTGGTGGGTGTGCGGCGGCTCGGGGTGCACCCGGAACCACGGCACGCCCGCTTTGGCGAGGCCCTCGTGTATGGCCTCGGCCACGACCTTGGCGTGGGCCACGTACGAGGGGAGGGCGGGCAGCTCCTTGCGCAGGCCGATCAGGCCGGCGAGGGCGGCGGGGAACTGCTGGAAGAGCTGGCCGCCGTAGCGGTGGCGCCAGGTGCGGGCCTCCGCGATCAGCGACTCGGAGCCCACCAGGACGGCGCCGGACAGGCCGCCCATCGTCTTGTAGAAGGACACGTACACGCTGTCCGCGAGGGCCGCGATCTCGCGCAGGGGGCGGCCGAAGTGGGCGGTGGTCTCCCAGATCCTGGCGCCGTCGAAGTGCACCACGGCGTCCCGTTCGCGGGCCGCCTCCACCACGGCGACCAGTTCGTCCCAGGTGGGCAGCACGAACCCGGCGTCGCGCAGCGGGAGCTCCAGTATGAGCGTGCCGAACTGCTCCTCGAAGCCCAGCACCTCCTCCGCTTTGGGCAGCCGGGGCTCGTCCGTCGGGTGGACCGTACGCAAGCCGCTGAGCTGGCTGAACGCCTGGCGTTCGTGCACCTCGGGGTGGGCGAGCGGGTGCAGGGCGACCGTCGGGTTCCCGGTGCGGGCCGCCCAGCAGCGCAGCGCGGCCTGCTGGGCCATCGTGCCGGTGGGGAAGAAGGCGGCGGCCGGGAAGCCGAGCTCCTCGGCGGTGCGGCGCTCCAGCTCGGTGACCGCGCCGTTGCCGTAGATGTCGGCGAACTCGTCCAGGTCGTAGACCTCGGCGCCGTCCGTCAGGAGGGCCGTCAGGCGCTCCGCGAGGGTGTGGTCGACGCTCTGCTCCGCCAGTGTGCGCTTGGCGCCCCTGAACACGGTCAGGCGGTGTCGCAGGGCCTGTTCCGGGGTTTCCTCCGGCGCCCCGGCCGGGGTGTCGGCGGTGGATTCGGAGGGGGAATTCCGTTCGGTTTCTGCCATGGGGTGATGATCACCCACACCCTGTGGACAACCAAAGGGGTTTCCGGGGCCTGGGCGTAGCATGACGGGGCCGTTTGATTTTGGTTTGGCGTCCGGTACCCCTCGCGGACTGGAACGGAAGGCCCCCACCGCGTGAACGCACCATCAGAGCACCGCCCCGAACACAGCCCGGCGGACCGCCCCGCCCGCCTCGCCGTGGGCGTCGTCGGCGCGGGCCGGGTCGGCCCCGCGCTCGCCGCGTCCCTCCAGCTGGCCGGGCACCGCCCGGTCGCGGTCTCCGGCGTCTCCGACGCGTCGGTGCGCCGGGCCGCGACCCTGCTGCCCGACGTGCCGCTGGTCCCGCCCGCCGAGGTCCTCCAGCGCGCCGACCTCGTCCTTCTCACCGTCCCCGACGACGCGCTGCCGGGCCTCGTCGAGGGCCTCGCCGAGACCGGCGCGATCCGGCCGGGCCAGCTCCTGGTGCACACCTCCGGGCGGTACGGCACGGCCGTCCTGGATCCGGCCAGGCGAGCCGGCGCGCTGCCCCTGGCGCTGCACCCGGCGATGACCTTCACCGGCACGGGTGTGGACGTCCAGCGCCTGGCGGGCTGCTCGTTCGGCGTGACCGCCCCCGAGGAGCTGCGCCTCGCCGCCGAGGCGCTGGTCATCGAGATGGGCGGCGAGCCCGAGTGGATCGAGGAGGCGAAGCGCCCGCTCTACCACGCGGCCCTCGCCCTCGGCGCGAACCACCTGGTCACGCTGGTCGCCCAGGCCATGGAGCTGCTTGGCCAGGCCGGCGTCGCGGCCCCCGACCGCATGCTCGGCCCACTGCTCGGCGCGGCCCTCGACAACGCACTGCGCTCGGGCGACGCGGCCCTGACCGGACCGGTCGCGCGCGGCGACGCCGGCACGGTCGCCGCCCACGTGGCCGAGCTGCGCAAGCACGCGCCGGGCACGGTCGCCGGATACCTGGCGATGGCCCGTACGACCGCCGACCGGGCGCTCGCCCACGGACTGCTGAAGCCCGAGCTCGCCGAGGACCTGCTCGGTGTGCTCGCCGAAGGAGACCCCCGATGACAGCACGGATCGCCCAGACCGCTCTCGTCCGTACGGCCGCGGAGCTCGCGGCCCTGGAGCGGACCGGCCGCCGGGCCGTCGTCATGACCATGGGCGCGCTCCACGAGGGCCACGCCACCCTGATCCGTACCGCGCGCCGGCTGGCCGGTCCCGGCGGGCAGGTCGTGGTCACGGTGTTCGTCAACCCGCTGCAGTTCGGCGCGGGCGAGGACCTGGACCGCTATCCGCGCACCCTGGACGCGGACCGCGCGATCGCCGAACGCGAGGGCGCCGACGCCGTGTTCGCGCCCTCCGTCGAGGAGGTCTATCCCGGCGGCGAGCCCCAAGTGCGCGTCACCGCGGGCCCCATGGGCGAGCTCCTGGAGGGCGCCGTACGGCCCGGCCACTTCGACGGCATGCTGACCGTCGTCGCCAAGCTGCTCCACCTGAGCGCGCCCGACCTCGCCCTGTACGGCCAAAAAGACGCCCAGCAGCTGGCACTGATCCGGCGCATGGTGCGCGATCTGAACTTCCCCGTGGAGGTCGTGGGCGTACCGACGGTGCGCGAGGACGACGGGCTCGCCCTGTCCAGCCGCAACCGCTACCTCGCCCCGGCGGAGCGCACCGCGGCCCGTGCCCTGTCCCGCGCGCTGTTCGCGGCCCGCGACCGGCTCGCCGCCGAGCACGCCCTGCACGCGCGGGCCACCGCCGGCGGCGCGGCCTTGGGCCGGGCCGACGCGCTCACGGCGATCGGCGAGGCCAGGGCCGCGGCCGACGCCCACGCGGTCGCCGCGGCCGCGCCGTCCCCCGCGTCGATCAAGGCCGTCGCCCAGGGCGTGCTCGACGAGGCGGCCAAGGCCGAACCCCCGGTCGTGGCCGACTACTTGGCGCTGGTCGACCCGGCGACGTTCACCGAGGCCCCCGAGGGGTTCGAAGGCGAGGCGATCCTCGCGGTCGCCGCCCGCGTCGGCACCACGCGCCTCATCGACAACATCCCGCTCACGTTCGGAGCACCGGCATGACAAGCACCGGAATACGGCTCGACGCCCCCGCACCCGGCTGGGCCATCGACGCGGACGTCGTGGTCGTCGGCTCCGGCGTCGCCGGCCTGACCTCCGCCCTGCGCTGCACGGCGGCGGGCCTCGCCACCGTCGTCGTCACCAAGGCACGCCTGGACGACGGCTCGACGCGCTGGGCGCAGGGCGGCATAGCGGCCGCCCTCGGCGAGGGCGACACCCCCGAGCAGCACCTCGACGACACCCTGGTGGCCGGCGCGGGCCTGTGCGACGAGGACGCGGTACGCCTCCTGGTCACCGAAGGCCCGGACGCCGTACGGCGGTTGATCGCCACCGGCGCCCACTTCGACACCGACGACTCGGGCGCGATCTCGCTGACCCGCGAGGGCGGCCACCACCGCCGCCGCATCGCGCACGCGGGCGGCGACGCCACCGGAGCCGAGATCTCCCGCGCCCTCGTGGAGGCCGTCCGCACCCAGGCGGTGCGCACCATCGAGAACGCCCTGGTCCTCGACCTCCTCAAGGACGAGGACGGCCGCACCGCCGGCATCACCCTGCACGTCATGGGCGAGGGCCAGCACGACGGCGTCGGCGCGGTCCGCGCCCCCGCGGTGGTCCTCGCGACCGGCGGCATGGGCCAGGTGTTCTCGGCGACCACCAACCCGTCGGTGTCCACGGGCGACGGCGTGGCTCTCGCGCTGCGGGCCGGCGCCGAGATCTCCGACCTCGAATTCGTCCAGTTCCACCCCACGGTCCTGTTCCTCGGTGCCGACTCGGAGGGCCAGCAGCCGCTGGTCTCCGAGGCCGTGCGCGGCGAAGGCGCCCACCTCGTCGACGCGGCCGGCACCCGCTTCATGCTCGGGCAGCACGAGCTCGCCGAGCTCGCCCCGCGCGACATCGTCGCCAAGGCGATCACCCGCCAGATGCAGGCCCAGGGCGCCGAGCACATGTACCTGGACGCCCGCCACTTCGGCGCCGGGATGTGGGAGCAGCGCTTCCCGACGATCCTGGCCGCCTGCCGCTCGCACGGCATCGACCCGGTGACCGAGCCGATCCCGGTCGCCCCCGCCGCGCACTACGCCTCCGGCGGCATCCGCACCGACCGGCACGGCCGCACCACGGTGCCCGGCCTGTACGCATGCGGCGAGGCCGCCTGCACCGGCGTTCACGGCGCCAACCGGCTCGCCTCCAACTCCCTCCTGGAGGGCCTGGTCTTCGCCGAGAACATCGCGGCCGACATCGCGGCCGGTTCCTCGACTCCCGTACGGGACAAGGCGGTTGACCCGGGCCTGCCCGCCGAACCGCACGGCGGGCCCGTGCCGCTGCTCGACCCGGCCGCCCGCATCCAGATCCAGCGGATCATGACCGAAGGCGCCGGAGTGCTGCGCTCCGCCGACAGCCTCGCCGGGGCGGCCGGCCGCCTGGAGGCGATCCGCGCGGACGAGCACAAGGCCGCCGTGCCGGGCGTCGAGGCGTGGGAGACCACCAACCTGCTGCTCGTCTCGCGGGTCCTGGTCGCCGCGGCGGCCGCCCGTGAGGAGACCCGCGGCTGCCACTGGCGCGAGGACCGGCCGGACCGCGACGACGCGGCCTGGCAGCGCCACCTCGTCGTCCGCATCACCCCCGAGCGGTCCCTGGACATCCGCCCCACCGCCAGCGCCACCTTCCCCCCGACCGTCGCCGCCACCCCCCCTGGAGCCGTAACCGTGAGCACGCCCGAGGAACTCCGTCCCCAGCCGGTGGACGTCCCCCTGATCCAGATCGGTGCGCCCGCCCAGGGCGGCGGCTGCGGCGACGACTGCGGCTGCGGCGGCGAGGAGGTGTACGAGTGCGGGCTCGACCCCGCGCTCGCCGCCCTGCTCGCCGAGTCGGGCCTGGACCCCGTCCAGGTCGAGGACATCGCGCACCTCGCCATCGAGGAGGACCTGGACGGCGGCGTGGACGTCACGTCGGCGGCCACCGTCCCCCAGGACGCCGTCGCCACCGGCGACTTCACGGCCCGCGAGGCCGGCACGGTCGCGGGCCTGCGCGTCGCCGAGGCGATCCTCTCCATCGTCTGCACGGAGGAGTTCGAGGTCGAGCGGCACGTCGCGGACGGCGACCGCGTCGAGGCCGGCCAGAAGCTCATCAGCGTCACGACCCGCACCCGCGACCTGCTGACCGGCGAGCGCAGCGCGCTCAACCTGCTGTGCCGCCTGTCCGGCATCGCGACCGCCACCCGCGCCTGGGCCGACGCCCTCGAAGGCACCGGCGCCAAGGTCCGCGACACCCGCAAGACTACCCCGGGCCTGCGCGCCCTGGAGAAGTACGCGGTCCGCTGCGGCGGCGGCGTCAACCACCGCATGTCCCTGTCGGACGCGGCGCTCGTCAAGGACAACCACGTGGTCGCGGCCGGCGGCGTCGCCGAGGCCTTCAAGGCCGTACGCGACCGCTTCCCGGACCTGGCCATCGAGGTGGAGGTCGACACCCTGGCCCAGGTCACCGAAGTCCTGGACGCCGGGGCCGACCTGATCCTGCTCGACAACTTCACCCCGGCCCAGACGGCCGAGGCGGTCGCCCTGGTCGCGGGCCGCGCGATGCTCGAATCCTCGGGCCGCCTCACCCTGGCGAACGCCGCCGAGTACGCCGCCACCGGCGTCGACTACCTGGCGGTGGGCGCCCTCACCCACTCCTCGCCGATCCTGGACATCGGCCTGGACCTGCGCGAGGCCGGAGAGGGCCGGGCCTGATGCTGCTCACCATCGACGTCGGCAACACCCACACCGTGCTCGGCCTGTTCGACGGCGAGGAGGTCGTCGAGCACTGGCGGATCTCCACCGACGCCCGCCGCACCGCGGACGAGCTGGCCGTGCTGCTCAACGGCCTGATGGGCACCCACCCGATGCTCGGCGCGGAGCTCGGCGACGGCATCGAGGGCATCGCGATCTGCGCGACCGTCCCGTCCGTCCTGCACGAGCTGCGCGAGGTGACCCGCCGTTACTACGGCGACGTCCCCGCGATCCTGGTGGAGCCGGGCATCAAGACGGGTGTGCCGGTCCTGACCGACAACCCGAAGGAGGTCGGCGCCGACCGCATCGTCAACTCGATCGCCGCCGTCGAGCTCTACGGCGGCCCGGCGATCGTCGTCGACTTCGGTACGGGCACGACGTTCGACGCGGTCAGCGCGCGCGGCGAGTACATCGGCGGCGTCATCGCCCCCGGCATCGAGATCTCCGTCGACGCGCTCGGCATCAAGGGCGCCCAGCTCCGCAAGATCGAGGTGGCCCGCCCCCGCTCGGTGATCGGCAAGAACACCGTCGAAGCCATGCAGGCCGGCATCGTGTACGGCTTCGCGGGCCAGGTCGACGGCGTCGTCAAGCGCATGAAGCGCGAACTGGTCGGCCCCGACGGCGACCCGGACGACGTCACCGTCATCGCCACCGGAGGCCTCGCCCCGATGGTGCTCGGCGAGGCCGAGGAGATCGACGAGCACGAGCCGTGGCTGACCCTGATCGGCCTGCGCCTCGTGTACGAGCGCAACATCTCGCGCTCCTGAAGCGGCGGCCGGGCGCACCGGGACCCACCCCGACACGCGCCCGGCATCGGCCTGTTAAGCCGATTTTGTCCCTGTAGGACGTATCGTCGCCGCATGCCCACGCCCTACGGATCCCGAGGCGGCATGGCGTTCGGCGCGGACGAGCTGCGTGTGCTCCGACGCGCCCTGGCCATCGCCCTGCACCCCACCGCCGTCAAGGACCAGGACATCAAGGACTGCCTGCGCCTGGCCGACTCCGTGGACGAGGCCGTCCGCGAGACGGACCGGCTGCGTGACTTCCTCCTGGCCGACCTCGCCCGTTACCGTGACGCGCTGCCCGGCTCGCTGCCCGGCTACACCGAGCTGCTCCAGGACGCCCTGGCGGCCGGCTACGCCCCCGGGCCCGAGGACCTGGCCGCCCTGCGCGCGCTGCGCTCCGACCCGGTCTGCGCGGCCCTCCTGGAGCGCTGCCGCCGGATCGCGGAACGCTCGGTGCGGGCCCGCCTGGCCGGCCGCACGGTCACCACCCCGGCCCAGCGCACCCGGCTCCTCACGCTGGTCGACGGAGGCGCCGCGGACAGGGGCAAGGGCAAGGACAAGTCCGTCGAGCCGCGCCCCGCCGCCCCGGCCCGCCCGGCGCCCGCGCACCCCGCGCCGGACCGCCCCGTACCGAAGCCCTCCGAGGTCTTCCCACCGCGCCGCCGGCCCGTGCCCCCGCCGGAAGAACGCAGGGCGGGCTAGCTACTCTGTCGGTATGGACTACGTTTCCGCGCTTCTGCCCCCCGTGGTGATGGCCATCTTCTTCATCGCGCTCGTCGTGACGATCGTGAAGAGCCAGGGTGGTCCGAACAAGGGCAAGGAGGACGCGGCCGTGGACGGCGCGCTCGCCCGCGCCGAGGCCGCCCGGCAGAAGCCCGCCTCTTCCTGACCGCACGGTCCGGACGGCACACACACAGCGGGGGCGCACGGGGTATTTCTCCACGTGCGCCCTTTTTGCTGCGCGCTAACTGCAAATAACCAGCCATTCGCGACATCTCCCACTATGGTGCAGATGTGCCCCGTCAATTGGGAGAGCTGGAAGACGCCGTCATGACCCGCGTCTGGCAGTGGAACCGTCCGGTGACCGTCCGGGAAGTCCTCGAAGACCTTCAGCAGGAACGGTCCATCGCGTACACCACGGTCATGACCGTAATGGACAATCTCCATCAGAAGGGCTGGGTCCGCCGGGAAGTCGACGGGCGGGCCTATCGATATACGGCGGTCTCCACACGGGCCGCGTACGCCGCGGCTCTGATGAACGAAGCCTGGTCCCAGAGCGACAACCGCGCGGCCGCACTCGTCGCCTTCTTCGGCATGATGTCCCCCGAGGAGCGCGAAGCGCTGCGTGATGCCGTGCGCATGGTGCAGGAGCCGGAACCCGAACGCGACCGCGAAGCCGAACACGGATCCGAAGAGTCCCAAGAGGGCGATGCGCCCGGGGACAGTGCGGGGCGATAGCGTCCAGGCATGTCTTATCCCGCCGCAAATGCGGTCACCGTCCGCCGGGCCAGGACCGGCGATGTACCGGCCGTGCGAAGCCTTCTCGATGCGTACGTCGGCGACGGGATCCTGCTCGACAAAGCAACGGTCACCCTTTACGAGTCCATCCAGGAGTTCTGGGTGGCGGAACGCGACTCGGACGCCCGGGTGGTGGGCTGTGGGGCGCTGCACGTCATGTGGGAAGACCTCGCCGAAGTGCGCACTCTTGCCGTGGACCCCGAGTTCCACGGCAGCGGCATCGGGCATCTCGTACTCGGCAAGCTGCTCCAGACCGCCCGCTGGCTCGGAGTGCGCCGGGTTTTCTGTCTTACCTTCGAGGTCGCCTTCTTCACGAAGCACGGGTTCACGGAGATCGGGGAGACTCCGGTCGATACCGTCGACACAGATGTCTACAGCGAGCTGCTGCGCTCCTATGACGAGGGCGTCGCCGAGTTCCTCGGTCTCGAACGAGTGAAGCCGAACACCTTGGGCAACACCCGGATGCTTCTGCACCTGTGATCGGGGAAGCGGCAGGAAGCTGTCGGAACCCTATGTCCGAATCGCGTACGTTTCCCGTGGAGCAAGGATCCTGAACCTCTCCAGGGGGTTTGTGTTTTCCAGGCAAAAGCGGTTTCCTTTCCGCGTACTGCATTTTCGATGAAAGGAAATCCGGTGGCACAGAAGGTTCAGGTCCTTCTTGTCGATGACCTCGACGGTGGCGAGGCTGACGAGACCGTGACGTTCGCTCTTGACGGGAAGAGCTTCGAGATCGACCTCACCACCGCCAACGCGGACAAGCTCCGGGGTCTCCTTGAGCCGTACGTGAAGAGCGGCCGGCGCACCGGTGGCCGCGCGGCCGGCGGTCGTGGCAAGGCCCGTGGCGCGCTGCTCGGTACCGGCAACCAGAACACTGCCGAGATCCGCAAGTGGGCCAAGGAGCAGGGTTACAACGTGAACGACCGCGGACGCGTCCCGGCCGAAATCCGTGAGGCCTACGAGAAGCAGAACGGCTGAGTTCCCGCGTTCCCCGCACCACCTGGGGATTTCGCGTGAAACAACCGGGCCCGGTGGCATTCCGTCGCCGCCGCGGCCACCAGCCTCACGAGGCTGAGGCCCGCGGCGCGACCGCCCGGCAGGGTCCCCGGACCCTGGGAAGCGTCCTTTTCACCGGCACCACCGCACTGAGTGAATCCGGTGAAAGAGGGCAGCCGAGCTTCCACCTCGCACCCGGGCTCGGGGGGCCGCAGCCATACGGCGGCCCCCCGCGAGCCGCCCCATCCCGGCGGCAGGGGTGCGGTGATCCGGCCTCCGGCGCCGACGGCCGTCAGATCGAGGCCGACGCCGCCCCACTCCAGCCAGTCGAGCAGCCCCGGCAGCTCGTCCGCGCTTCCGGCCGCCACGAGCAGCCGCATCCGGTGTCCCGCGAGGGCGACGGGACCCGTCCGCTCGTACCGATTGAGCAGGGCGGATCCGGCGGTCGCCGGGAGTTCCAGGACGTCGAAGCGCAGTCCGGTGAGCAGCTGGACGGGGGGACCCGCGGAAACGGCCCAGCCGAGCTCGCGCTCGTACCACTGCGCGAGCGGGCCATCCAGGGGAGCGCGGGGTGCCGGCACGGTGAAGGCCATGCCCGGTGCAACTGGAGAAACGCAGCGGGGTTACGCTGAGTTTCCGGACGGCTGCGCTCCGTTGTGGAATGCGGGGCGCGTGGGGCTGTGGGTGGGCGCAAGGTTGTTCGCCCGTAGCTTACGGAACCGGGGTGCACCGCATGGAGTGTCGGTCCCGACGGGTAAGACATTCCTAGTGGGGAGGGGCGACACGCTCGTCAGGCGGTCTCACGTTCGCCATCGGCGTACTGGAGACAGGGGTATCTGCCTGGCCTGCGGGAACATCGTCTCGCACCATCGGGTTGGAGCAGTTGTCGGCTGTTCGGGCCGGGAGGCAATGAACGGGTGTCGGCAGTTGGAATGAGCTGTCCCGCCCTGCGGGACTAGCATGCGGAAGGACAGGGAGGGGACCGCCCCCTTACTGCCCGACCGCTCTGAGGAGCGATTAACGATGTTCGAGAGGTTCACCGACCGCGCGCGGCGGGTTGTCGTCCTGGCTCAGGAAGAAGCCCGGATGCTCAACCACAACTACATCGGCACCGAGCACATTCTCCTGGGCCTGATCCATGAGGGTGAGGGTGTCGCCGCTAAGGCCCTGGAGAGCCTCGGGATTTCGCTCGAGGCGGTCCGCCAGCAGGTGGAGGAGATCATCGGCCAGGGCCAGCAGGCCCCGTCCGGGCACATCCCCTTCACGCCCCGTGCCAAGAAGGTCCTGGAGCTGTCGCTCCGCGAGGCCCTCCAGCTCGGCCACAACTACATCGGCACCGAGCACATCCTGCTCGGCCTGATCCGCGAGGGCGAGGGCGTCGCCGCCCAGGTCCTCGTGAAGCTGGGCGCCGATCTCAACCGGGTGCGGCAGCAGGTCATCCAGCTGCTCTCCGGCTACCAGGGCAAGGAAGCCGCCACCGCCGGCGGCCCTGCGGAGGGCACCCCTTCCACGTCCCTGGTGCTCGACCAGTTCGGCCGCAACCTGACGCAGGCCGCTCGCGAATCCAAGCTCGACCCGGTCATCGGGCGCGAGAAGGAGATCGAGCGCGTCATGCAGGTCCTGTCGCGCCGCACCAAGAACAACCCGGTGCTCATCGGCGAGCCCGGCGTCGGCAAGACCGCCGTCGTCGAGGGCCTGGCCCAGGCGATCGTCAAGGGCGAGGTGCCCGAGACGCTCAAGGACAAGCACCTGTACACGCTGGACCTCGGCGCCCTTGTCGCCGGATCCCGCTACCGCGGTGACTTCGAGGAGCGCCTGAAGAAGGTCCTCAAGGAGATCCGCACCCGCGGCGACATCATCCTGTTCATCGACGAGCTCCACACCCTGGTGGGTGCGGGTGCCGCCGAGGGCGCGATCGACGCCGCCTCGATCCTGAAGCCGATGCTGGCCCGCGGTGAGCTCCAGACCATCGGCGCCACCACGCTCGACGAGTACCGCAAGCACCTGGAGAAGGACGCCGCTCTTGAGCGCCGCTTCCAGCCCATCCAGGTCGCCGAGCCGTCGCTGCCGCACACCATCGAGATCCTCAAGGGTCTGCGCGACCGCTACGAGGCCCACCACCGCGTCTCGATCACGGACGAGGCCCTGGTCCAGGCCGCGACGCTGGCCGACCGGTACATCTCGGACCGCTTCCTGCCGGACAAGGCGATCGACCTGATCGACGAGGCCGGCTCCCGGATGCGCATCCGCCGGATGACCGCGCCGCCGGACCTCCGCGAGTTCGACGAGAAGATCGCGGGCGTGCGCCGCGACAAGGAGTCGGCGATCGACTCCCAGGACTTCGAGAAGGCGGCCTCTCTCCGCGACAAGGAGAAGCAGCTGCTCGCCGCGAAGGCCAAGCGCGAGAAGGAGTGGAAGGCCGGCGACATGGACGTCGTCGCCGAGGTCGACGGCGAGCTGATCGCCGAGGTGCTGGCCACGGCCACGGGCATCCCGGTCTTCAAGCTCACCGAGGAGGAGTCCTCGCGGCTGCTCCGCATGGAGGACGAGCTGCACAAGCGCGTCATCGGCCAGAAGGACGCCATCAAGGCGCTCTCGCAGGCCATCCGCCGTACCCGTGCCGGCCTGAAGGACCCGAAGCGCCCCGGCGGTTCGTTCATCTTCGCGGGCCCGTCCGGTGTCGGTAAGACCGAGCTGTCCAAGACGCTCGCCGAATTCCTCTTCGGCGACGAGGACGCGCTGATCTCCCTCGACATGTCGGAGTTCAGCGAGAAGCACACGGTTTCCCGCCTCTTCGGTTCGCCCCCCGGTTACGTGGGTTACGAAGAGGGCGGCCAGCTCACCGAGAAGGTGCGCCGCAAGCCGTTCTCCGTCGTCCTCTTCGACGAGGTCGAGAAGGCCCACCCCGATATCTTCAATTCCCTGCTCCAGATTCTGGAAGACGGTCGCCTGACCGACTCCCAGGGCCGGGTCGTGGACTTCAAGAACACGGTCATCATCATGACGACCAACCTCGGGACCCGGGACATCTCCAAGGGCTTCAACCTGGGCTTCGCCGCCCAGGGCGACGTCAAGACCGGCTACGAGCGCATGAAGGCCAAGGTCAACGAGGAGCTGAAGCAGCACTTCCGCCCCGAGTTCCTCAACCGTGTCGACGACACGGTGGTCTTCCACCAGCTCACCGAGGAAGACATCATCGAGATCGTCGACCTCATGATCGCCAAGGTGGACGAGCGCCTCAAGGACCGCGACATGGGCATCGAGCTCAATGCCGAGGCCAAGTCGCTGCTCGCCAAGAAGGGCTACGACCCGATCATGGGCGCCCGGCCGCTGCGCCGGACGATCCAGCGGGAGATCGAGGACATCCTCTCCGAGAAGATCCTCTTCGGTGAGCTGCGCCCCGGTCACATCGTGGTCATCGGCACCGAGGGCGAGGGTGAGGACAAGAAGTTCACCTTCCGCGGCGAGGAGAAGTCGGCACTGCCCGACGTCCCGCCGATCGAGGACGCGGCCGCAGGCGGCGCGGGTCCGAACCTGAGCAAGGAGGCGTAGTCCTCTCAGGAGGCCTTGCCCGAAGGGGCTGCCCCGGCTCGTACGTTACGTACGGACCGGGGCAGCCCCTTTTTGCCGTCCCGGTGGAGCTCTTCAACTCGGCTGACTGATCAGGGGAGTTCGGGTGGTGGCGGGCCGCCGTTGACCGTGACCGTCAGGCCCGGGCGGCGCAGCAGGGCGGCCGGGTTCCAGGAGCCGGCCTGGACGGTGCCCACCGCGAGGTCCACCGTCGTCAGCGCGGGGAACACCGCGAGGACCGCGCCGAGGTCGCCGTCGGAGTTGGCGAGCCACAGGTCGAGGTGGCGCACGCTGGGCAGCGGCGCCACCCCGGCGAGGGCCGCCACCGAGCTGAGCGCGACGCCGAGCCGGGTGATGCCGGGCCGCCCGCGTACGTACGTGAGCAGTCGCCGGGTGGTGGCCGAGGAGGAGGGGGCGAGCTCCAGGTAGCTGAGGGCGGGCCAGCGGCTCAGGGCGTCGAAGCCCGCGACCTGGTCGGCCTCCAGGTGCAGGGTGGTGACGCCGCTCAGGACCGGCAGCTGGGCCAGGTGCAGGTCGGTGCTGCTGCCGAACAGCAGGGTGCGCAGCGCGGGGAGCTCGCCGAGCGGGGACAGGTCGACCTCCTGGGCGGACACGTCGAGCAGTCCGAGCGAGGTCAGCCTGGGCAGTCGGGCGAGCTGGGTGAGGTCGCGCAGGCCCGAACCCCGCAGCACCTCCAGGTCTTCGAGCCGTTCCGTGCTGTCCCGCAGGAACGCCAGGTCGGTGAGGCTCTCGCAGCCGTTCAGGCGCAGGGCCGCCACTTTCCGGCCGCGCAGCGCCGTGTGCAGCTCGTCCGCGGTGAGGTCGGGCGGCACGGTGATCCACAGGCGTCGGGCGTCGGGGACGTGCGGGAGCTGGGCGAGCTGCCAGCGGGTCTCCACGTGCAGCCGGGCCTCGCGCAGGTCGAGGTGGGCGAGGACCTCGCGGGCGTACCGCTCGGCCGGGTAGCGCGACCACTCGGTGGCGAACAGGTCGACCGCGTCCGGGTGGGCCGCGGACCAGGCGCGGGCGTGCTCGATGGACTCCGCGTTGCCGACCCGGTTGATGAGCCCCACGACGTTCGCCAGCGCTTCGGGGGGTGTCTCGCGCGGGGCCGGCAAGTGGCCCAGGACGGTCGGGCCGAGCCGGGCCAGGAGCGTGACGGTCTCCAGGTCGCGGGGCGGGAGCAGCGCCCTGATGTGCTCGCGGACCCGGCGGGCGGTCGTCTCGTCGAGGTAGGCGGCGTGCTGCGCGCAGCGGGCCGCGAGGACGTGGATCTTCGCCTTGTCCTGGTGGCTGTGGCGGCGGGAGCCCGCGTCCAGGAGGCCGTTGATGAGGACCGGCCGGTCGCGGCGGCCGCAGTGCCCGGCGGCGAGCAGGATCACGTCCTGCCACTGCTGCTCCTCGGAGGCGTGCCGCAGGAGCTCGCCCAGGTGGCCGTCCTCCACGAATTCTTTGGCGGCGAGGAAGTCCTGGAAGGTGCGGTGGGTGAACTGGAAGACGTCGTCGGCCCGTTCCTGGAGCAGCCCGCTGCGGTTGAGCAGATGCCGCAGTACGTCCTCGGGGGTGCCCTGGCCGCGTACGTTCTCCATGCCCGACAGGGCACGCTTGAGCTGGCGCAGCGCCTGGTCGCGGGAGAACTCCGACTGGCCCTCGCGCACCAGCCACACCGCGATCCGCTGGAGCAGTTCGGTGCACTCGTCGGCGCTGATCTGGATGCCCTCGGGCGCCTCCACCTTGCGCTGCTGGTCCCGGTTGCCGAGCAGCATCCGCAAGGCCGCCTCGTACAGCTTCCAGCGGGTGTCAGGCAGGAAGCCCTGGCGCAGCCGGTGCAGGGCGCAGATCACCGCGCACAGCAGGGGAGTACGGGCCAGGCCCCGCAGGGCGCTGTTCTGCTTGAACTGTTCGGACAGGTCGCGCTCCAGCTCGTCCAGGTCCTCGTGCGGGCCGCTGTCGAGCCGGGCCGCGCGGTGCCAGGCGGCGATGAACGCGGTGATGTCCTCGTCGTTCATCGGGAGCAGCCTGAGCTCCTCGAAACCCGCGTACTTGAGCCAGTCCGGCTCGACCGCCATCGGCCGTACCGTCACCACGCAGCGGGTGCGCGGATAGCGGTCCAGGAGGGCGGCGAGCCAGCGGTGCGCCTCCTCGCGGTCCTCCTGCGGCACCTCGTCCAGGCCGTCCACCAGGAGCAGCGCCTGCCCGGTCTTCAGGACGCGCCCGGCCCAGCCCTCGGGCGCCGCGTCCACCACCAGGCGTGCCGCGGTGGGGAGTTGGGCGGGCAGCGGGAAGGTGGCGCCCTGGGCGCGCAGGGTGCGCAGCGGCACCACGAACGGGACGAGCGCGTTGAGGTCCGCGAGCCCCGGCCCCAGCCGCCCGGCCGCCGCGTGCGCCGCCAGCCACCACACCAGGGTGGTCTTGCCGGCGCCCGCCTCGCCCCGGATCAGGACCCGGGGCCGGGAGGCGAGCAGGGTGTCGATGCGCTGCGGCGCGCTGTCCATCAGGGGACGGCCGGCCTGCGGCGGCTCGGTCGCCTTGGGTCTGGCCTCCAGGCTGAGGTAGGCGGTGTCGAGGTCCCACTCGGAGTCCCGCTTGTTCAGCTCGTCCAGGCCGAAGATCTTCGTCTTGCGGTACGAGGCGCCGATGGCCTCCGCGTACTCGTGCTCGTAGCGCTGGTCCTCCGGGGGTACGCCGGTGACCAGTTCGAGGCTGGTCACCGCGGTCAGCGTCGCGAACGCGGCGCGGAAGCCCTCCGAGGCGAAGATGCCCCGCAGCGGCACGCACACCACCCGGCGGTGGCCGCGCCCGCGCGGGATCTCCTTGACCAGGCCGAGCAGGGTCGCCGCCGCGAACAGCGGCGCGCCCGACAGGCCCGCGAGCGGCGAGCTGCCGTCCGTGCGCTCACTGGCCGGGGGCCGGTGCAACTCGCAGACCAGGTCGTCGCGCAGACTGCCCGCGACCGGCAGGACGGTGCCGACGAACTGGTCGTAGTCGAGGTGGTGGTCCGCGCCGTAGCGCTGGATGTCGGGGAAGCCGATGATCTCGCAGCCGGGCAGCGACTGCGCGGTGTCGACGGTGCCGAGCCGCAGAAGGCCGGGAAGCAGCTCCTCGTCGCTGTAGATGAGCGCCGCGTCCAACGCGTCGTCCTGCCAAAGGACTTGGGCCGTCACCTCGCCTATGGAGGGGTGGGCGAGCCGGACCGGCGGGGCGCCCACCAGATTGTGCGCACAGGTCAGCACCAGCCACGGGGACACGATGACCCCGCTGCCCTGGCGCCCGTCGGACAGCACGGCCACGACCCGGTCGGCGGTCGTGGGCGGCGACGTACTCACCGCGGCCCGGTCCCGAAGCCGCCCCCGGGCCGGTCGTTGCCGACCTTCCAGGCGGAGCCGTCGGTCGCGGCGTGCGGCTTCAGGGTGAACGACACCTTGTGTGTACGTCCCGTACTGCGCCCGGCGTCGGCCCTCGCGTCCACCACCCAGGCCCGGACCTTGAGGCCGCCCTTGAACTCCCTGCGGAGTTCCAGCGTGAACTCCATCTGGATGTCACCGAGTTCGAAGACCAGCGGCTGCCCGGTGGCCCGGGCGGCGGCCTCGGTGAGCTGATCGCGCACGGACTCGATGGCGTCGGCCAGCTCGATCCCGTCGAATGCGTGCGTGTCGTCTTCGTGCCTGTCGTCGGTCATGGTACGACCCCCTCGCCTCGCCTCAATTCTGGCTCTGCGCAAGGGAGTTGGGACAGAGTCGCGGGCGTTGTTAAGGCTCTGTGACGGGTTGCCTGGGAATATTAGGTTGCCGCCTAATGGTCCTAGCATTAGCGTCCTGTGGCATGAAGGCCGTAACCGAGCGGGACATCCGCGCATCGTTCATCAACTGCTCCAAGGGCGAGGCCGCGCGCCTGGCCGTGCCGCGCGAGCTGGACGTCCGCCCCTGGGACGACCTGGACTTCCTGGGCTGGCGCGAACCGTCGGCCCCGGACCGCGCCAACCTCGTCACCGAACACGCCGGAAGACTCGTGGGCGTGGCCCTGCGCTACCCCTCCCGCCGGCGGGGCCTGCTCCAGCGCAGCATGTGCTCGGTCTGCCTGACGACGCACTCGGGGAGCGGGGTGTCGTTGATGACGGCCCGGCTCGCCGGGAAGGCGGGGCGGGAGGGCAACTCGGTGGGGATCTACATGTGTACGGACCTTGCGTGCCCGCTGTACCTGCGGGGGAAGAAGGTGCCGGAGGGGGTGGGCGGGCGGTTCGAGGAGTCGCTCACGTTGGAGGAGCAGGTGGGGAGGGCTGCGGCGAATCTGGGGGCGTTCTTGGGAAGAGTCGGCCTTCCCTCGTGATCCATACGTTCGGGTCCAGGGCGTCGACGCCGTGCAGCTCGCCGACCCGGGACTCGAAGTCCAGTGTTGTCAGGTGGGCGGCCCCGGCCAGCGGGGTGAGGTCGGCCTCCGCCATGTCTTCGCGGACGATCAGCGCCTCCACGCCGGGGAAGAGCCCGGGGATCCGTTCCAGAGCGGACTGGGGCGTACGCCCGTAGAGCAGGATCACGCTGGGGGATTCGAGGCGGGCCGAAGGTGGGGCCAGGCTTGCCGACCGACCGGAGACCGCCAGCATGTCGAGGTGGGGCAGCTGGGCGAGGGCGGCCCAGTCGGCGGAATTCTTCGGGCTGTTCGCGGGGCCCAGGTAGAGCGAGTTCAGGGCCTCGAAGCGGCTGATGCCGCCGAAGCCGTCGGCGGGCCGTGTCGTCCGGGTGAGGACGAGCATCGTCAGCGGCGCCCGGGGCGGCAGATCGGCCAGCGTCCACACCCAGTCGCTTCCCTCAAGGGTGAGGCGCTCCAGCTGGTTCAGAGCCGATAGCGGACCCGGGGCGAGGCCGTGCATCGCGTCCAGCGCCAGCGTACGCAGTGGAAGCCCCGCCAGGTGCGTGAGGTCGGTCAGGTGCGGACATCCGTCGACCGTCAGATCGGTCAGCGCATCCTGGCCCTCCAGGAACGACAGGTCCCGGATGGTCTCGTTGTCGCGGAGCTTCAGGCCCCTCAGCCGGGCCTGCGCCGTGTACGCGCGGAGCGCCTTCGCCGGCAGGTCGTTGCGGGCGTCCAGGAGGGGGCGGGTGCCCATCGCCCGCAGGGCTGCCAGCTGTTCCTCCGACATCGCGCAGAAGTACAGGTCGGCCGGGTCCAGGCGGGCGATGACCTCGTCGGCGTACTGCTGGGTGTCGAACCGGTGCCAGGCCCAGGTGAGTTGGGAGCGGACCCCGATCGACGGGTGCCGTGTGAAGCGGGCCATGAAGGGGACGGCGCGCTCGGAGCCGGTGTGCGAGGCGGCTGTCACGACGTGTTGGGCGGTGTCGGCGTCCAGCCTGTCCGGCCCCGGCAGCAGGTCCAGGATCAGCGGGCCCGCCTGGGCGAGCGCCCGCGCGGCGCGGGAGGTGGCCGGGGGGATGAGCCCGGCGGTGCGCCGCTCGACCTCGGCGCGGACCCGGGGGTCGAGCTCTGCCGCGTGCTCCAGACAGGTCGCGGCCAGCAGATGCACCCGCATGCGGACGGCCACGGACGGGTGCTCGTCGCCGAAGTCGAGCAACTCCCCGAACAGCTCCCGCCGTTCACGCGGCCGCGCATGCGCCACCGCCATCCGTACGACGTCCTCCCACTGATCGTCCGCCGCGTGCTGGACGAGCTCGCCCCAGGCGCCCTCGTCGACCGCCGCTCGCGCGCCGAGGAAGTCCTGGAAGGTGCGGTGCACGAACTCGACCGCGCCGGGGCCCGGTTCCCGGAGCAGGCCGCTGCGGTGCAGGAAGTGGGTGTAGACGGCCGCCGCGTCGCCGATGCGGGCGATCTCGGGGACCGCGGGCAGGAGCTCGCCGATGATCTGCTCGGCGCGCGAACGGTCCATCTCGGTGCGGCCGTTGCGGATCAGCCAGTACGCGATCCGCTGAAGCAGCTGGAGCTGGGGTTCCTCGCGCAGCTCGGGCAGGTCGCCCATGCTGCGTTCGCGGTCCCGGCGGGTCAGGAGCATGGTGAGGGCCGCGTCGTACAGGTCCTTCCTGCCGTACGGGAGGAAGCCCCGGCGGTCCCGGTGGAGGGCGCAGATCAGGCCGCACATCAGCGGGTTGGTGGCGAGCCGGCCGAGGTCGGGCTTGGTGCGTACGGAGTCCAGGAGCTGTGCCTCGTACGCCGCCAGGACATCGTCGTCGATGCCGGTCCGGGCGGCCCTGTGCCAGCGGCCGATGAACGCGGCCACGCCCGACGGGCTCATCGTGGACATGGTCAGCTCCGCGAAGTCCTCGGCGCCGAGCCAGTCCTCCCGTACGGCCGAGGGGCGGGAGGTGACGAGCCAGCGGTTGCCGGGGAAGGCGCCGAGGAGGTCGCCGAGCCAGGCGCGGGTGCGGGCGCGTTCGGCGTCGGGGATCTCGTCGATGCCGTCCACCAGGACCAGGCCCCGGCCCGCCGCGAGCACCCGGGACTCCCAGCCGGGCGGCTGCTCGCCGGCCAGAGGGGAGCCGACGGCGGCGAGGAAGTCCTTGGGCGCGGGCAGCCGTTCGCCGTGCCGGGTCAGGGTGCGCAGCGGCAGTACGAAGGGGATCCGGTCGCGCAGATACGTCATGCGGCCGTCCGGGTCCGTGTCGCCCGGCCGGGCCGCGCTGACGGCGAGCCACTGCACCAGGGTGGTCTTGCCGGAGCCCGCCTCGCCGCGCAGCAGCACGCGCTCGCGATCGGCGAGGGCCTGGTCGGCGGGCATCGGCAGGGACGGAAGCGGCTCCTTCACCACGCCCGGGAAGCGGTCGGAGCGGACCCGGGAGGCGAGCAGCCCGGGGTGCTGCTCGTAGCGGGTGGCGGAGGTGCGCAGCTGCTCGGCGAGCTCGGCGCGCGGCGCGACGGCGGTGGCTTCCAGGCTCAGGTAGGCGGCGTCCAGGGGCCAGGTGCCGGGGGAGTTGGTGAGATCGATGCCGTAGATCGTCAACTTGCCGTGCTTGCGGGCGACATGGGCGAGATAGCGGCGCTCGAACTCGGCGTCGTGGGCGTCGGCGCGCGGAGTGCGGGCGATCAACTCGTCCATTTTGGCGTCGAGTTGAGCCTGTCGACGGCTCTGGTGGACGACCGTGGCCGGGACGAACGTGGTGCGCTGGGTGAAGAAGTTCAGAATGTGCCGACAGGTGGCGAGCAGCAGGCGCTCGTAGAAGTGGGTGGCGTCGGCGGAGAGGTGGCGCTCGGGGCGCTCGCCCGCCCGGCGCAGTTCGCGGGCCAGCGCCTCGGGGCCGAGATCGACGGCCTCGACGTCACTGAGTTCCAGCTCGCCGAGCGCGTACAGGGTCGAGGTGAGCGCGTCCACGACGGCCTGTTCCTCGTCGGCCGGGATGGGCTGCTCGCCGGTGCGCAAGCCCTCCTTGACCAGGGCGGCCGCGAGTTTGCGCAGGTCGGGCTCGGCCAGGGTGCGTTTCTCGCCGCGGAACGAGACGTACGAGGAGATGCGGACGGGGCGGTCCACGAGACCGGCGCCCGTCCCTTCGCTCACGAAGAGCTTCTTCACCAGGGGGGTGACGGCGGTCGTGGCGAGCCTGAGGGCTAACTGCGCGGGGTCCACGGGGCGAAATCCTAGGCGCTGCGTTCGGGGCGGGGGCGGGTATTCGACTGCGGGCCGTCGTGGGCTGGTCGCGCAGTTCCCCGCGCCCCTTTGGAGGGGCGCCGAGGTTGCGGGGCCTTGGTCCTTGAAGGGAGGGGCTTATGGCCCGGTGGCGGTGATAAGGCGCACAGGGGGTTTGGGGGGTACTACGAGGCTTAGGAGGTGTTCGGCGGGGGTTTGGGGTATTCCCGGGCTGATCGTTACGGCTTTCGTTAGTAGATGGGCGTTTTGGGTGGGGATGGGGGCTCGGGTTACCAAGGTGGGGCGACCCGGTGTGCCGTTCTGCGTGCCGGGTTCTCGCTTGCCGCCCGGCCTCGTTCGGCGGCCGCCCCTGTTGTCGTACGGAAGAGCTCCCGCATGCCCCAGCGCACCTCGCTCAAGCCCGCCCGCCCGTCCGCGTTCCGTCTGCGCGCCGCGGCCGTGACCGCCGTCGCCGCGATGGGCGGCGCCGCCCTGCTCGGTACGGGTGTCGCGGTCGCCGACGAGGTGAACGCCGCTCCGCTCGCGACCGCCTCCGCCACCACGAACGCGATCGCCGGGCAGGCCAAGGCGCAGGCGAAGGCGGCCGCGGCGAAGCAGGCCAAGGCCGCCTCCTGGGTGCACCCGGTCGCGCGCTACACGCTGAGCGCGAGCTTCGGCCTGGGCGGTTCGATGTGGGCGAGCAAGCACTCGGGGCAGGACTTCGCGGTGCCCAGCGGTACGCCCGTCTCCGCCGCGCACGCCGGCACTGTCGTCAAGGCCGGCCCGGTCGGCGCCGGTGACGGACCCGCCTACGGCAACGCGATAGTGATCAAGCACGCGAACGGCACGTACTCGCAGTACGCCCACCTGTCGCAGATCAACGTACGCACCGGCCAGAGCGTGGCCACCGGCGAGCGCATCGCGCTGTCCGGCAGCACGGGCAACTCCAGCGGCCCGCACCTGCACTTCGAGATCCGTACGACGCCGAACTACGGCTCGGCCGTCAACCCGGTCGCGTTCCTGAAGACGGTGGGCGTGACCGTCTGACCGCCTACGTGCGGCTGTTGTGGTGGGCCTGGACGACCAGGTCGCCCGCGACTTCGAGGATGCTGGTGCGCTTCTCCTCGGGGTCGCCTTCCATGTCTTTGAGGACGAACATCCCGGCGTGCATCGAGAACAGCGCCGTGAAGCAGCGGATGCGGTCGGACATCGCGGCGTCCGGGTCCTTGAGCAGGTCGACCATCGCGTGCATCCGCTCCTTGAACATCTCACCGATGCTCAGCTCGCGCATGGTCGCCTGGTTCTCCTGCATGAACCGGAACAGCGGCTCCGCCCCGATCAGGGCCTCGCTGTAGCGGCGCAGGATCTCCAGCTTCACGTCCAGCGTCTTCGGCTGCGTGCGGCCCCACTCGATCACCTCGTCCATGGGCCTGGTGAGGTCCTGGAAGAGGCTGATGATGATGTCTTCCTTGGTCTTGAAGTGGTAGTAGAGCGCTGCCTTCGTCACGTCGAGCCGCTCGGCGATCTCGCGCAGCGAGGTCTTCTCGTACCCCTGCTCACCGAAGAGCTCCAGGGCAACGTCCTGGATCCGCTGGCGGGTGTTTCCTCTGGCCATGCCGCTCTCCCGAATGCGTACGGCCGCCGTCCCCCGGCGGCCGCGCCGTTTGTCATTTACTTACTTGACGCCCGGCAAGTTGGGGTCTACCTTCCCCAGTGTAGTGGTAACTAGCCGGGCGACAAGTAAGTGCCTCGCCCGGTGGACAGCGGGCTTCAGGGAGTTGGGGACGATGGCGACGGGGATACCGGACGGGACGGCGGCGGAGGCGGGGGTGAGCGACGCGCCACAGCCCCGCAGCGTGCGGGTCGTCCTGCTCGCGCTCATGATCGCGATGCTGCTCGCGATGCTGGACAACATGATCGTGAACACGGCGATGCCGACGATCGTGGGCGAACTCGGCGGGCTTGAGCACCTGTCCTGGGTGGTGACCGCGTACACCCTGGCCACCGCCGCGTCCACGCCGATCTGGGGCAAGCTCGGCGACATGTACGGGCGCAAGGGCGCCTTCCTCACCTCCATCGCGGTCTTCCTGCTCGGCTCCGCGCTCAGCGGCATGGCGCAGGACATGTCCCAGCTCATCGGCTTCCGCGCGGTCCAGGGCCTCGGCGCGGGCGGCCTGATGGTCGGCGTCATGGCGATCATCGGCGACCTGATTCCGCCCCGGGACCGCGGCAAGTACCAGGGCATGATGGCCGGTGTCATGGCGCTCGCGATGATCGGCGGCCCGCTGGTCGGCGGCGCCATCACCGACCACCTCGGCTGGCGCTGGACGTTCTACATCAACATCCCGCTCGGCGCGGTCGCGCTCGCCATGGTCACCGCCGTACTGCACCTGCCCAAGAAACGGGCGCGCGGGCGGATCGACTACCTCGGCACGATTCTGCTGACCGTCGGCATCACCTCGATCGTCCTGGTCACCACGTGGGGCGGCTCGCAGTACGCCTGGGGCTCCGCGATCATCATGGAGCTCATCGCCCTCGGCGCGGCTTCGATCGTCGGCTTCCTCTTCGTCGAGACGAAGGCCGCCGAGCCGATCGTGCCGCTGCACATCTTCCGCAACCGCAACTTCTCGCTGATGTCCGGGATCGGCTTCCTCACCGGCTTCGTGATGTTCGGCGCGATGCTGTTCCTGCCGCTGTTCCAGCAGTCCGTGCAGGGCGCCTCGGCCACCAACTCCGGCCTGCTGCTGCTTCCGATGCTGCTCTCGATGATGGTCGTCTCGCTGATCGCGGGCCGGGTCACCACCAACAGCGGCAAGTACAAGATCTTCCCGATCCTGGGCGGCGCGCTCGTCGTGGTCGGCCTGTTCCTGCTCTCCACGATGGACACCACCACGACCCGGCTCATGTCCGGTGTCTACATGGCGGTGCTCGGCGCGGGCATGGGCTTCCTGATGCAGATCACGATGCTGGTCGCGCAGAACAGCGTCGAGATGAAGGACATGGGCGTCGCCTCGTCCTCCACGACGCTCTTCCGTACGCTCGGCTCGTCCTTCGGCGTCTCGATCATGGGCGCGATCTTCACCAACCGGGTGGGCGACGAGATGACGCGCCGCCTCGGCTCGGCGGCCTCCTCGGGCGCGGGCAAGCTGGCCAACGCCCAACTGGACCAGGCGAGCCTGGCGAAGCTGCCGGCTCCGGTGCGCGAGGCGTACCAGTACGCGGTTGCCTCCGGTACGCATGGAACGTTCCTGGTCGGTTCGGTCATCGCGGTGGCCATGTTCGTGGCGGCCCTCTTCGTGAAGGAGGTCCCGCTGCGGGGCTCCGCCCCGGCCCCGTCGCCGGAGAAGTCCGCCCCGGCGGACGCGGCGGCCCTCTCGGAACCGGTCGCTTAGGGTCCGCCGGCCCTGGGGCTCCGCCGTCAGGATCGGCGGGGCCCGCACCCCGACGCGCTTTCCCACTCTCCGCCCGTGCGGGGTGGGGAAGCGTTTTTCGTGCGGGCTCAGGCGGAGGTGCCCTCGTCTCCTGCGAACAGGCTGATGATTCCGGCGGGGGCGTTGGCGCCGAAGACGAAGTCGATGGTGTCGTGGGCGGCGGTAGCCGCCTTCCGGCTCCGGGGGAACATTCTGCTCTCGTAGTCGGCGAGGGCCCGCTCGATGTCGTCGGGGTGGGCCGCGATCGCCGTACCGAGCTCGGCGCCGTCGAGCATCGCGAGATTGGCTCCGTCTCCTCCGGGGACGGTCGCGTGTGCCGCGTCGCCGAGGAGCGTGACGCCGGGGACCCGGTCCCAGCGGTGGTCGTCCGGCAGCTCGTAGATGCTACGCAGGACCGGTGCGGACTCACCGTCGGTGATCAAGGCCAGCAGTTCCGGTGCCCAGCCGTCGAACTCGGCCGCCACCCGCGCCCTCGCCGCCGGGGCGTCGGTGAAGTCGATCGCGTCGAACCACTCCACGGGACGGTGCAGCACGACGTAGGTGTGGACGACGCCGCCGGCCTCGCGGTGGGCGAGGAATCCCCTGCCCGGGACCAGGGCGTACAGGGCGCCGTTCCCGACGAGCCCGGCCACCCGCGGGTGCGCCGTGTCGACGTCGTGAAGGTAGGTGTCGACGTAGCTCATGCCGGAGTACACCGGCCGCTCGTCCGACAGCAGCGCCCGCACCTTGGACCAGACCCCGTCGGCGCCCACGAGGACGTCGGACACGGCCGACGAGCCGTCCGCGAACGACACCCGGTGCCGTCCGTCTCCGACGGGGGCCGCCGAGACGAGCTTCTTGCCCCAGCGCACCGTGCCGGGCGGCAGTGCTTCGAGCAGGATCCGGCGGATGTCGCCGCGCAGCGTTTCCGGCCGGGCCAGGGAGCCGTCGTCCGGCCGGTCGACGACCACGCGCCCCTGCTCGTCGACGACCCGCCGTGCTCCGCCGCCCCGGTGGATGATCGAGCGGTACTCCTCGGTGAGCCCGGCCATCTCCAGGGCGAGCTGGCCGTCTTCTTCGTGGAGGTCGAGCTGTCCTCCCTGGGTGCGGGAGCCCGCGGAGTTCTCCGCCTCGTAGACGGTGGCGGGGATGCTGTGGAGGTGCAGGATCCGGGCGAGCGTGAGTCCGCCGAGGCCGGCGCCGATGATCGAGACCGAGGTCGTCATGGTGATTCCTTATCGAGTCGGTTCGCCTTCCAGTCTGTGACGAACATTGTTCTATCAACGAGCATTGTTCGTCAACGGGTAGAGTGGCGCCGTGGCAGGACGACGGGCAGCGCGTGACGCAATCTCCCGGGACCAGTGGGCGGCGCTGATCTCGGCCAGGAACGCCGCCTCGGAAACCGGAGCGCGCCGGGCTCCCGGCCGGGAGAAGACCCCCATCACGGTGGAGCGCATCATCGACGCCGCGCTGCAGGCCGTGGAGGCGGGCGGTTTCGAGGACCTGACGATGCGCACGGTGGCGGCCGGGCTCGGGACCGGCCCCGCTTCGCTGTACGCGCACGTGCGCAACAGGGCGGAGCTCGGCGACCTGCTCATCGGCAGGCTGTGCTCCCGGGTCGCCCTGCCCGCACCGGACCCCGCGTGCTGGCGGGACCAGTTCATGGACGTGTGCGCACAGCTGCGCGATCAGTTTCTGCGCTACCCCGGCATCGCGCAGGCCGCCCTCACCGTGGTGCCCGCCGATCTGGCGACCCTGCGGGTCGGCGAGGGGATGCTCGCGATCCTGCTCGCCAGTGGCGCGCCCGCCCGACAGGCGGCCTGGGCCAGCGACGCGGCCTTCCTCTACATCACGGGCTACTGCCTGGAGGCATCCGCCGCCCGGCGGCAGAGCGAGGACGCCGACGGCCGTGCGATCGACCCCGCCGAGATCGAGGAGCGGCTCCGGATGCTGCCCCCCGACCAGTTCCCCCATACCGTCGCCCATGCGAGGGAGCTCACCGCGGGCACCGGACACGACCGCTTCACCTTCACCCTCACCCTGCTGCTGCAGGGGCTGGTCCCGCAGCCACGGGCGTGAACAGGCTCAGGACGAGGGTTGTCGCGCCCTGCCGCCCTCGCGGCTGCCCCGCGTGAAACCCGCGGCGGGGTCCAGGGGCCGCAGGCCCCGGGGGGTCTGGGGCGGAGCCCCAGGAACCACCTTTCGACTCCCTGTACGGGCGGGTGGGTGGGCGGCCCCCCGGGTCTGGGGCGGAGCACCGGGGCGCCTTTCCACCCCGGGTGATCAGCGGGCCCCGGAGCTACCCCGCCTCCTCCAAGCGGCGCCGATGGCCCGGGGCCTCCGCCGCCACCGACAGGCCAAGGAGCAGCGCTGCCCCCGCCAGCACCGCCGAGACCGGGGCCCGGCCCGCCCAGGGGACCAGTCCCGCGATCAGCAGCGCCGCCGCCAGGCGGAGGCGTACCACCGGATCACGTACGCCCGTGAAAGCCGCCCGTACCGCCGCCGTGGACAGCAGGAACAGCGCCACCCCGCCCAGGATGCACAGCGCGAGCGCGGTGGTCAGGCGGCTGGCCGAGCCGACGACCGCCGTGCCCACCGCACCCCCCGCCACCGCGAGCCCGAGCTGCACCGGCAGGTGGCCCAGAACGTAGATGTGCAACAGGCGCGGATTGCCCGCGAGTTCGGCGTGCGCGCCCGGCCGGGTCCCGCTCGCGCTGAAGTAGGACCACCACAGGCAGGCGCACAGCGCGAACGCCGCCGCTCCCGTCACCATCGCCGAGCCCGCCGTCCGCGCCTGGACCAGCCCGTTGGTGAAGCCCAGGACCGACTCGCCGAGCACGATGATCGTGAAAAGACCGAAGCGTTCCCGCAGGTGCTCGGTGTGGTGCGGGGCCCGCGCGATCCGGCGGCCCGAGAGCAGCGGAATCGCCAGGTCGACCGCCATCCCGCCGGCCCAGATCCCGTACCGCGCCGCCCCCGTCGGCGCAAGCAGCGCGCCGCCCGCCCAGAACAGCGCCGAGAACGCCGACCCGGTCAGGAAGGAACGCAGCAGAGGAGCCAGCCGCCGGTCGCGCCGGGCCTCCAGGGCGTACAGCGCCGCCACGCCGAGCCGCGCGCCGAGGTACGACAGGGCGAAGCCGGTGTCCGCGCTGTCGGAGGTGCCCACGCTGCCCACGAACACCGCGAGCCCGCACACCGCCGCGAGCCCGGCCATCGTGAGCAGCCGGTGCGAGGTCACGTCCCGGTCCGCGCGGTTGGCCCGCACCGTGTACAGCACCCACGTCCACCACAGCGGAACGAACAGGGCGGCCGCCGCCGCGACCGAGCCGAGCGTCGGCTCGGAGCTGATGCGGCGGGTGATCTGGCCGACGGCCGCGACGAACACGAGGTCGCAGAACAGCTCGAACCAGGTGGCCCGCCGCTCGGCCTCGACCGGCTCGGACGCCTCGGGCCGGTCCGGCGCGGGTATCGGTACGGAATCGGACGGCGGAGTACGTGAGCCCTCATGCATGGTCAACAGTGTTGCCACTGCTGGCCGTTGACGCTCCCCATATGCGCCCCTCGGCGGGCTACACCTGCCGCGCGTCCTTCGTCGGCGGCTGGACCGGGAAGCTGCCCGTGTTCGTCGGCGCGTGTTCGGGGAGCCAGAGCACCGCGATCGCCCCGCCCGTGCCCGGCGCGTGGGGCGCGCCCTCGGGGGCCACGTTGCGGAAGGTGAGCCGGGCGCCGAGCACCTTGGCCTGGCCCGCGGCGATCGTCAGGCCGAGCCCGTGCCCGTTGCCCGCCCGGTCGCTCGACCCCGTACGGAACCGGCTCGGCCCCTCGCGAAGGAGCGCCTCGGGGAAGCCGGACCCGTGGTCGCGGACCCGTACGACCCGGCCCTCCACGGTGACCTCCACCGGCCCCTTGCCGTGCTTGGCGGCGTTGCCGAGCAGGTTGCCCAGGATGCGCTCCAGGCGGCGCGGGTCGGTGGAGACCCACGACTCGTGGACGACGCGCACCTTCACCTCGGGGTCGAACACCGCGACGCGCCGGCTCACGAACTCGCCCAGCGCGATGTCCTGCAGCTCGGCCCGCTCGGAGGCGCTGTCGAGCCGGGCGACCTCCAGGACGTCCTCGACCAGCGTGCGCATGGCCTGCGCCCGGTTGCGCACGAGTTCGGTGGGGCGGCCGGGCGGCAGGAGTTCGGCGGCGGTGAGCAGCCCGGTGACCGGGGTGCGCAGCTCGTGCGCGATGTCCGCGGTGACCCGGCGCTCGGCCTCGATGCGCTCCTGCAGCGCGTCGGTGAGCGCGTCCACGGCGCGGGCGAGCTCGTCGGTCTCGTCGCGTACGACACCGCCGATGGCGTCCCGTACCCGTACCTCCGTATTGCCCTCGGCGACCTTGCCCGCCGCGTCGGCCGCCTTGCGGAGCCTGCGCGAGATCTGGCCGCCGATGAGGATGCCGAGCGCGCAGCCGCCGAAGACGACCGCGACCGAGCCGATGACCAGGGCGCGGTCGAGGTCGGCCATCACATTGGAGCTGCGGTCGGTGAAGGTGGAGTGCAGCGAGAGTACGTCGCCGTTGCCGACGGGCACGGCGGCCCAGATGTCCGGCGGGCCGCTGCCGTGCTCCTGCACCGAGGACACCTTGCGGCCCTGCAACGCCTTGGACTTCAGCGCGGGCGGCAGCGCGGGATCGTTCAGCTTGGTGCCGAAGCGGACCCGCTTGTTGCTGGTCTCGTAGTAGTTCTGCGCGAAGCTGAGCCGCTCCATCTGCACTTCGCGGGCGTTGTCGAGCATGGAGACGCGAGCCGCGTTGTGCACGACGAGGCTCAGCGCCATCACGGTGAGCGCGCCGACCGCCGTGATCGCGATACTGATCTTCCAGCGGACACCGGTCCGCAGGGCCGGGCGCCTCACTTGCCCATCACGCCTTCAACTTGTAGCCGAAGCCACGGACGGTCTCGATCCGGTCCTGCCCGATCTTGGTGCGAAGGCGCTGGACATGGACGTCCACGACCCGGGTGTCGCCGCCCCAGCCGTAGTCCCAGACCCGCTCCAGAAGCTTGTCGCGGGACAGCACGGTGCCGGGCGCCGAGGAGAATTCGAGCAGCAGCCGCATCTCGGTCGGGGTCAGCGCGACGGGCTCGCCGCCCTTGCGGACCTCCATGCCCTCGGTGTCGATCTCGATGTCGCCGAAGGCGAGCACCCCGCGCTCGGGCGCCTCCTCGGGTGTCTCGGTGGCGGCACCCGGCCCGCCCGCGTGCCCGAAGCGGCGCAGCACCGCGCGAATCCGGGCGACCAGGACGGCGCCGTCGAAGGGCTTGGTGACGTAGTCGTCCGCGCCGGCCTCCAGGCCGAGGACGACGTCGATGGAGTCGGCCCGCGCGGACAGCATGATGACCGGCACGGTCGACTCGTCGCGGATCCGGCGGCACAGGCTGACGCCGTCGAGGCCCGGCAGCATCACGTCGAGCAGGGCGATGTCCGGCCGGTCGGCGCGGAACGCCTCCAGGCCGGAGAGCCCGTCGGGCATGGCGGTCACGGTGAAGCCGTCCCGCTCAAGGGCGAGCTGGGTGGCTTCACGGATGACGTCGTCGTCCTCGACGAACAGAACATGGGTTTCGGCCATCGCGCTGCTCTCTCAGTTCTCCGGCGGTCTCTTCCGTCGCCCAGCCGTCGTGCTGGAGCCGGGCGCAGTACCAGTCTGCGGCATGCGCGCGCCGCCGCCTGCCGACCCGGGCGGGCGGGTCAGGGGGTGGCGGGCACGGGGACGGCGGTCTCGTTGCCGGCGACCGCCTTGCTGTAGTCGTTCTCCACCTGGTCCTGCTGGGCGAACCTACCGCTCGCACCGCCCGACCAGTGGTAGGTCGTCACGACCTCGCTGGACGCGAACGCCGGCTTGTCGCCGGCCGCGTACTGCTGCCGGGTCACCACCAGGTCGCCCCGGTCGATCTCGGCGTACACGGGCGTCTCCTCGGCGGTGAAGACGTTGTCGTACGAGCTGCCCGACGCGCGGTACACGTACGCGCCGAGGCCGACGGCGTCCGCGCAGTTCATGACGTTCACGATGACGTCCTGGCCGGTCGTGCCGGTCAGGTGCCCGTACGTCACGTCGATCGGGTACTGGTCCTTGGTGCAGGGCTTGAGCTGGGCCTTGACCCGGGTGCTGACCTTCGGGTCGGCCTTGAGCAGCTGCACCGGGTCGACCTTCGTGAACGGCGCCGGGCTGGTCGCGCTCGGCGACGGCGTGGCGTGGGCGACCTTGTCGGACTTCGGGGCCTCGCCCTCGTCCCGGGTGCCGGTGCCGCCGGTGGAGCAGCCGGCCATGAGCAGCCCGAGGGCGGAGAGCCCGGCCAGTGCCGTGGTCCCCGCCGTCAAAGCGCCCCCGCTGTGCCTGCTCAGGCCGCGCACCGCTCCCGCCCCTTTACCTCGCCCGTGTAACCGCGCTCCAGCGCACGGAAGTCCAGCTCGCGGCTCTCCAGCTCCTGGCGGAGCCGGGCCAGCGCCCGGTGCAGCGTGCTCTTGACCGTACCGGCCGACATGCCGAGGGCCGCGGCCGTCTCCTCGGTGCTCATCTGCTCCCAGTGTCGCAGCACCACGACGCTGCGCTGCTTGGGGGCCAGGACCTTCAGGACGTCCATGAGCAGGGCGCGGTCGGCGCGCTGCTCGGAGCCGTCCTCGACGCGGGCGTCGGGCAGCTGCTCGGTCGGCACCTCTTCGAGCTTGCGGGCCCGCCACCACTCGGTCCGGGTGTTGATCATGACCCGGCGCAGGTACGCGTCGGCGAGCGTCTTGTCGGCGATGCCGTCCCAGCGGCCGTAGGTGCGGGCCAGCGCGGTCTGCAGCAGGTCCTGCGCGTCCACGGGGTCCGGGACGAGCCGCCGGGCACTCCGAAGAAGCGCGTCCTGCCGGGTGCGTACGTACTCCTCGAACTCAAGCACCTCGCCCTGCGCCATACCCAACCGCCTCCGTCGTCCCCGTGAGCTGGTCCCGCTCGTCCTGCTGGTCGCTTACCGGAATGAACCTACGGAGGACTTGTCACGGGGCTGTGCGGAGCAGCCGTCGGCAGACGCACGGAGAGCCATCGGTTGTGTAACAGCCGAGGTTTACCGCCGTTTTCCAGGGGTAACGCCGCTGTTTCGGGCGTTACGGACACAGTCGGGCAGGACGGCGCCGGTCGGTGGGGTCAGGACTGGGGCAGCCGGTAGAAGCCGTCTTCGAGCGGCTCCACGAGACCGTCCGCGACCAGCCCGTCGAGCGCCCGGGCCCGCTGCACCGGCTCGTGCCACACCGCGTCCAGCGCCGACTGCGGCACGGAACCGGTGGCCTCGCGCAGTACGGCGAGGAGCCGGCCGCGTACCTGACGGTCGGTGCCCGCATAGGTCTGGCCACGCCGGGCGGGGCCCTCGTGCGCGGGCTTTCCGGCAAGGCGCCAGGCGCACTGCGCGGCGATCGGGCAGCGCAGGCAGGTCTCGTTCTTCGCCGTGCAGACCAGCGCGCCGAGCTCCATGGAGGCGGCCGCCCAGCGGGCCGCGGTGGCCTCGTCCTCGGGCAGCAGCGCGCGGGCGAGGCGCCGCTCGGCCGCCGTGGTCGCGGTCGGCGGGTACTGGACCCCGGTGACGGCGCGGGCGAACACCCGGCGCACATTGGTGTCCAGGACCGCGTGCCGCTGCCCGTACGCGAACGAGGCGACGGCGGCCGCCGTGTACTCGCCGATGCCGGGCAGCGAGAGCAGCTGCCCGTGATCCGCCGGTACGTCGCCGCCGTGCCGTTCCGTTATGGCGAGGGCCGCGCCGTGCAGCCGCAGCGCCCGGCGCGGATAGCCGAGCCGTCCCCAGGCGCGTACCGCCTCGCCGGGGGCCTCGGCGGCCAGGTCGGCCGGGCGCGGCCAGCGCGCCAGCCACTGCTCGTACACCGGGAGCACCCGGCTGACGGGGGTCTGCTGGAGCATGAACTCGCTGACCATCACGCCCCAGGCGCCCGCCTCGGGGCGTCGCCAGGGCAGGTCGCGGGCGTGCTCGCCGAACCATCCGATGACGGATTCGTGCAGGACGGCGGGCTCGGTCGTCGGGTTCGTCGCGTTCTTCTCGGTCATGGGCACGGTCGGCATCGTCGGCAGAATGTTCATCGCAGAGCCGATCCTGGCATGTTCGGCCCCCGAGGTGGGCGCGCAATGGCGCTCAGCGGCGCGCGTGCTGCCGTGCGTGGAGGCGTGCGCCGGGTCCGGCGAACCAGGCGACCGCCGAGATGTCGCTGGTACGCATCGACTCGGCCAGCGACCGCACCGGCCGGGTGCCCGCCTTCACGACGAGCAGCGCGACCAGCGTGCCGAGCACCAGGCCGACCGCCACGTCGTGCGGATAGTGCACCCCGACGAAGACCCGCGAGAAGGCCATCGCAAGCGCCATCGGCACGGTGAGCAGCCAGATCCGGGACCAGGCGAGGGCCAGCGCGACGGCGGCGGCGCCCGCGATGGTGGCGTGGTTGGACGGGAACGACCAGTCGCCGCCCGCGGGGCAGGCGATCAGCGAGGTGGCCGCGCCCGCAACCGCCCGGCAGGGCCGTTCCTCGTCGATCAGCGACTTGATCACCTCGCTGCACACATAGGCGACCGCCGTCGCGACGGGCGCGAGCAGGGCGAGGGCGAACGACGTCGTGTCGCGGCGGCGGGCCCGCCACCAGGCGCAGACGAACAGCACGCCGAACAGGAGCAGGCCGAGCTCCGTCCAGACCTCGACGAGGCTCTGCACCCAGGACGGCATGTCGTGGGCGAAGTCGGTGATGTTGCGGTAGAGCTCACTATCCATGGTGACGGACAGTATGAATCATGAATGGGGGGCGACCACGAGCCGACGGGAAGGCGGCGCCCACACTGCGGACCGACTGCTTCCGGAATGATGATCTGGAAAACTTGGCCGGAGTAGCGGCGGGTGGGGCGGGAGTTGCCCCCGATCTCTCGTAAGGTTCAGTGCGTGGGATCTCTGCGCAATCCGGTCGGGCCGCTTCCCTCCTCCATCTACTGGCGACGGAGGGCAGTTGCGCTGTCCTTGCTCGCGCTGCTCGCGCTCCTCGTCCTATGGGTCGTCACGTCCGGTGGCGGCAAGGGGAACAAGAGCGGCAGCGGCAACAAGGGCCCGGAACCTACGCAGTCGATCACCCCGGGCCCATCGGGCTCCGGCCCCGCGATCAGCACGGCACCGGGCGGCCGCGACGACTCCGGCGGATCGGGCGGCTCGGGCGGCTCCTCCGCATCCGGCGGCTCCGGCGGTTCGGGAGGCTCCAACTCCGGCTCCAGCGGCGGGAGTTCGGGCAGCAGGGGTGACACGGGCCGCCAGGTTCCGGCGGACTCCAGCCTCCCGACCTGCGCTCCGGGCTCGCTGACCCTGACCCTGCGCAGCACCAAGACGACGTACGCACCGGGGGAGAAGCCGCGCCTCGAAGTCGTCGTCAAGAACAACTCGGACTCCACGTGCAAGGCGGACCTGGGGCCGAAGGGGGCGGTGGTGACGGTGACGTCCACCGGGAACGACCGGGTGTGGTCCACGGAGGACTGCCCGGCGGGTGACGGGGACGTCTTCTTCCAGGTGCCGGGGAGCTCGGCGATCACCCACACCGTGGAGTGGAACCGCACGCAGTCCGCGCCGGGGTGTGTGACGCCCGGGGCGGGGGTGGTGGCCCCCGGCACGTACCTGGTGGAGGCCCACTTCCCGGGCCTCCCCGTGGCCAGAGCATCCTTCGCCCTGGCCCAGGACTGACCCTGGGGCTCCGCCCCAGACCCCGTTCGCGCCTTAAGGGCGCTCGTCCTCAAACGCCGGACGGGCTGGGTATGCCTGCACGGGCGGCGCGTAAGAGGCCGGGCGGGCTGAAAGATGCCGGTGCGGGCCAGCACCAATGCAGCTAGGGGCGCGGGGAACTGCGCGACCAGCCACCCACGGTCCGCAGCCGAAAGCCGTCCGCACGGGTAGCCCCTCCGGCGTTTGAGGTGCGGGGGTCCGGGGGCGGAGCCCCCGGGAGGGGGCGGAACCTGCCAACCCTGCGCATACGGGTGGGCGGGTGGGAAAACCCTGCCCCCCCGGCCCAGCTACACGTACCGCTCCAGAATCGAAGACTCCGCCAGCCGCGACAGCCCCTCGCGCACGCTCCGCGCCCGCGCCTCCCCGACCCCGTCGACCGTCTGGAGGTCGTCCACCGAGGCGGCCAGCAGCTTCTGCAGGCCGCCGAAGTGTTCGACGAGGCGCTCGATGATCGCGCCCGGCAGGCGCGGCACCTTCGCGAGCAGGCGGTAGCCCCGCGGGGACACCGCCGAGTCCAGCGTCTCGGGGGAGCCGCTGTAGCCCAACGCCCTTGCCACTATGGGCAGTTCGAGCAGCTCCGCGTGCGTGAGGTCGTTGAGCTCGCGCAGGGCCTCGTCGACCGTGCGGGAGCGCTTGGCGGTGGGCTCGGGAACGTAGTCCCGTACGACCAGCTCCCGCTCCGGCTCGACGCCCGCGATCAGCTCGTCCAGCTGCAGGGACAGCAACCGGCCGTCCGTGCCCAGCTCCACCACGTACTCGGCGATTTCCGTCGCGATGCGGCGCACCATCTCCAGGCGCTGGGCCACCGCCGTCACGTCCCGGACCGTCACCAGGTCCTCGATCTCCAGGGCGGAGAGGGTGCCGGCCACCTCGTCCAGGCGGAGCTTGTACCGCTCAAGGGTCGCCAGCGCCTGGTTCGCGCGGGACAGGATCGCCGCCGACTCCTCCAGGACCCGCCGCTCCCCGTTCACGTACAGCGCGATCAGGCGCATGGACTGGCTGACGGACACCACCGGGAAGTTGCACTGCTTCGAGACCCGGTCCGCCGTGCGGTGGCGGGTGCCGGTCTCCTCGGTGGGGATGTCCGCGTCCGGCACGAGCTGGACACCGGCCCGGTGGATCTTGGTGATGTCCTTGTCGAGGACCAGCGCGCCGTCGAGCTTGCACAGCTCGCGCAGCCGCGTCGCGGCGAACTCGACGTCCAGGACGAAGCCGCCCGTGCACATCGAGTCGACGGTCTTGTCGAGGCCGAGCACGATGAGACCGCCCGTGTTGCCGCGCAGGATGCGCTCCAGGCCGTCGCGGAGCGCGGTGCCGGGCGCGACGGCGCTCAGCGCGGCGCGCATCAGTGCTTCGTTACCGGAGCCTGTGCCGGACTTTCCGGGTGCTGATGCCCGGTCGTTGGCTGCCACTGCACTCCTCCGGTGTTGCTCATACGGCGCGTACTGCTCGCGTACTGCTCGTACGGACGGGCGAGACCAGGGCAAAGTCTACCGGCGCCGCTACTCCCCCTGTGGGGCCTGTGCACGACGCCCCCGTGGCAGCACCCGGAGCGCGTCACCCATGTCGGCGACTTCCGTGACCTTCATACCGGCCGGGACCTTGCCCGGGTCGGTCGGCACCAGGGCGTGGGTGAAGCCCAGGCGGTGGGCCTCGGCCAGTCGGCGCTGCACGCCCGTGACCCGTCTGACCTCGCCCGCCAGGCCCACCTCGCCGATCGCGACCAGGTTCTTGGGCAGCGGAGTGTCGCTGGCGGCCGAGGCGAGGGCCAGCGCGATCGCGAGGTCGGCCGCGGGCTCGGAGAGCTTCACCCCGCCCACCGTCGCGCTGTAGATGTCGCGCTTGCCGAGCGCGGTGATCCGGCCCCGCTGCTCAAGAACCGCGAGCATCATCGAGACGCGGGAGGTCTCCAGGCCCGAGGTGGTGCGGCGCGGGGAGGGGATCTGCGAGTCGACGGTGAGCGCCTGGACCTCGGCGACCAGGGGCCGCCGGCCCTCCAGGGTGACGGTGAGGCACGTGCCGGGCACCGCCACGTCGCGCCGGGTGAGGAACAGGCCGCTGGGGTCGGCGAGGCCGGTGATGCCCTCGTCGTGCAGCTCGAAGCAGCCGACCTCGTCCGTCGCCCCGTACCGGTTCTTGACGCCCCGTACGAGACGGAGGCGGGCGTGCCGGTCGCCCTCGAAGGAGAGCACCACGTCGACCAGGTGCTCCAGGAGGCGGGGGCCCGCGATCGCGCCGTCCTTGGTGACATGGCCGACCAGGAGCGTGGACATGCCGCGCTCCTTGGAGGCGCGGATCAGCGCGCCCGCCACCTCGCGGACCTGGGCCATGCCGCCGGGAGCGCCGTCGATCTCGGGCGATGCGACGGTCTGTACGGAGTCGAGGACGAGCAGGGACGGCTTCACCGCGTCGAGGTGGCCGAGGACGGCGGACAGGTCGGTCTCGGCGGCCAGATACAGATGGTCGTTGAGCGCCCTGATGCGGTCGGCGCGCAGCCGGACCTGGCTCGCCGACTCCTCGCCCGTGATGTAGAGCGTGCGGTGGTCGTCACTGGCCGCCTTGGCCGCCACGTCCAGGAGCAGCGTGGACTTGCCGACGCCGGGCTCCCCGGCGAGCAGCACCACCGCGCCCGGCACGAGACCGCCGCCGAGCACCCGGTCGAGCTCGTCGACGCCGGTCGTGCGGGCCGTCGCCTGGCGGCCGTCCACCTGGCCGATGGGCAGCGCGGCCGTGGAGACCCGGCCCGCCGCCGTGGTGCGCACCGCGGGCGCGCCGTACTCCTCGACCGTCCCCCAGGCCTGGCACTCGGGGCAGCGGCCGAGCCACTTGGCGGTCGTCCAGCCGCATTCGGTGCAGCGGTAGGACGGCCGGTCCTTCGCGGATTTCGTACGAGCAGCCATGGCGTCACCGTATAGGGGGCCACTGACAATCCCGTACGGGCCGGGACAGCGGGCCCTGACCCCGGGGAAGCGGGCCTTGACCGGCCGGGCAAGCGGCACCTGTGCACGAGGCCGGTTTTCCGCGCCCCGCCGTTCGGGTGGATGCGGCCGGCGCCGCGTCGCCCCGGGTGGTTGTGTCCGTTTGCACAGTGCGTAGCGGATCTGCCATGGAATGCCACGGAACTCCCGGTTCCTGTCCCCTTTTGAGGGATACGTTCACCCGTAAGGATTAAATGTGCTCAACCGGTACGAAGAAGCCTTGATGCTCCGCCTACGGTCGCTCGCGTGACGAGCAGCAGACCGGATCAACCAGCGCACAACACCGGCGCACACCGGGCGCAGAGCCGTGCGCCCCGTACGTTGGCCCAGCGCCCGCCCGCGCGTTACGAGGCCTACCTGGACGGCCTGTTCACGTACTGCCTGTCCGTCCTGTGCGACCACGACGAGGCGACCGCCGCCCTCGGCGACATACTCGCCGTCTCCGAGCGCCAGTACGCGCGCTGCCCCTCGGCCGAGGCCGAACGCAAGGCGTGGCTGTACGCACTCGCCCGCTGGGCCTGTCTGCGCAAGCTGGCCGAGCGCAGGAGGAACCGGCAGGGCGCCCACACCGGACGCACCGCCGAAGAGGCCCCCACGATCGAGGTCTCCGAGGAGGAGCAGGAGCGGCGTCGTCGCGAACTCGCCCTGCTCGCCTGGCCCGAGGCCGCCGGCACCACCCCCGAGCAGCGCGAGGCCCTCGAACTCGCGGTCCGCCACCAGCTCGGCGCCCGCGAGGTCGCCTCGGTGCTCGGCATGAACTACCCGGCCGCCCGCGAACTGCTGGCCGCGGGCGCCTGCGAGGTCGAGCGGACCCGCGCGGCGCTCGCCGTCGTCGAGATGGGCGGCTGCCCCACGGTCGCCCAACTCACCGGCGACCACCAGGTGTTGCTCTCCGCGGCGCTGCGCCGCGAACTGGTCCGGCACGTCGACGACTGCCCCCGCTGCCGCCGCGCCGCCGAGCGCGCGGGCGCGTCCGGCCCCTGGCCCGGGGCGACCGTCACCCCGGCCGCGCTGCCGCTGGCCGAGGCGCCGCGGGCCGCGGCCCAGGCCGCGATGCTGCACGTGCCGCGATCGCGCGGCGGGGCCCCGCGTTTCGACCGCGCCGGGTTCCCGATGGACCCGAAGGACCGGGCAGCGCGGCGCGACCGGCTGCGCGCCAGAGCCGTGACCACCACCGTCGTCGCGACCGTCGTCGCGGCCCCCGTCTTCGCGCTCTGGGCCGCCTACCGCGGCGCCCCCGCGACGGGCGAGCCGGACGGCGGCGCCAAGGTCACCGCCAGCGAGGCCGACAGTCCCGGCGGGCTGAACGGGCATCCGTACGACCGCTACGAGAACGCGGGCAACGCGCGCAGCGAGCCCGACACCCGTTTCACCGCGGGCAGCCGCGCCCCAGACGTGTCCGTCGAGGTCATCAGCCCCACGACCACCCCGGCCGGCCCCGCCCGGCTCGGAGTCACGGCGAGTTCGGCCGGCGACACGACCGTGCTCACGCTCACCTCGACCGGCGGCGCGCCCGTCGACTGGTCACTGCGCAGCCACGCCCGCTGGCTCACCTTCAGCCAGAGCGCGGGCAGGCTGGCGCCGGGGCAGAGCGTCACCGTGTACATCCGGGTCGACCACGCCCAGGAGCCGCACCACGCCTGGTCGGTAAGTGTCGAGGTGGCGCCTTCGGGCGCGGCGGTACGCATCGCGGGCGACGGCACGCCCGTCGCGACGCCGTCCTCGCCCGGCCCCGGTGGCCCGGGTCACCCCGGCCCGGGGGGATCCAGCACACCCGCCCCGACCCCGCCGACGCACAGCCCGAGCAGCCCGGCACCCACGCCGACCCCGACGCCGCCGAGCCAGAGCCCCACTCCGACGGCGACGCCCACACCGACACAGACCCCGCCGTCACCGGCCCCGAGCGGCTGACAACTGCCGTACAGGACAAGGGAGTTGCGGAGCTACCGCTTCGGGTCGGCCGGGTGGGGGGCGACCAGGGGGAGCTGCGAGGCGAGCCGCGCCTCGCACTGCTCGACGAGGACGTCGTACGCCTCCTTGCCCATCAGCTCGGTCAGCTCCGGCTTGTACGTCACGTACACGGGCTCGCCCGCGCCGTGCGCGGAGGTCGCCGAGGTGCACCACCAGTGCAGGTCGTGGCCGCCGGGACCCCAGCCGCGGCGGTCGTACTCGCCGATCGAGATCTGCAGCACCTTGGTGTCGTCGGGCCGCTCGATCCAGTCGTACGTCCGGCGCACCGGCAGCTGCCAGCAGACGTCCGGCTTGGTCTCCAGCGGCTCCTTGCCCTCCTTGAGGGCGAGGATGTGCAGCGAGCAGCCGGCGCCGCCCGCGAAGCCCGGCCGGTTCTGGAAGATGCACGAGCCGTTCCACCGGCGGGTCTGGCGGTCGCCGTCCTCGTCGGTCTGGGTCCAGCCCGACTCGGTGCCGACGTCGTGGAACTGCCACAGCTCCGGCGTGAGCCGCGCCACGTGCCCGGCCACCCGCTTCTCGTCGTCCTTGTCGGAGAAGTGGGCGCCCAGCGTGCAGCAGCCGTCGTCGGCCCGGCCCGCCTCGATGCCCTGGCAGCCGCTGCCGAAGATGCAGGTCCACCGCGAGGTGAGCCAGGTCAGGTCGCAGCGGAAGACCTGCTCGTCGTCGGCGGGGTCGGGGAACTCGACCCAGGCGCGCGGGAAGTCGATCCCCTGCTCGTCCTGAGCCCTGTTCGCGGGGTTCTTCGGGGCCTTGGCTTTGCCCGGCTTCGCCTTTTTCGTCTTTGGCACACCTCAAGCGTATGTCCGAGGGCATGTCCGGACGCGCAGTAGCGTTCAGTCCATGAGACTCGGAGTCCTCGATGTGGGGTCGAACACGGTTCATCTGCTGGTGGTGGACGCGCACGCCGGTGCCGCGCCGCTGCCCGCGCACTCGCACAAGGCCGAGCTGCGGCTCGCCGAACTCCTCGACGAGGACGGTGCGATCGGACCGGAAGGCGTCGACCGGCTGATCGCCACGATCAGTGGCGCGCTGCTCTCGGCCGAGGACAAGGGTGTCCAGGAACTGCTCCCCTTCGCGACCTCCGCCGTGCGCGAGGCCAGCAACGCGGACGAGGTGATCGCCCGGGTCCGCGCCGAGACCGGGGTCGACCTGGTGGTGCTCTCCGGCGAGGAGGAGGCCCGCCTCACCTTTCTCGCGGCGCGCCGCTGGTACGGCTGGTCGGCCGGAAAGCTGCTGCTGCTCGACATCGGCGGCGGCTCCCTGGAAGTCGCGTACGGCATCGACGAGGAGCCGGACGCGGCGGTCTCGCTACCGCTGGGAGCCGGGCGGCTGACCGCGGGCTGGCTGCCGGGCGACCCGCCGGACGCGGCCGACGTACGGGCGCTCCGCCGTCACGTACGGGCCCAGATCGCGGGCACGGTGGGGGAGTTCACCCGCTCGGGGCGGCCCGACCACGTGGTCGCCACGTCGAAGACGTTCAAGCAGCTTGCGCGGATCGCGGGGGCCGCACGGTCGAGCGAGGGCGCCTACGTCCAGCGCACTCTGAGTCGTAAATCACTGGAGGAGTGGGTGCCCAAGCTCGCCGCCATGACGACCGAGCAGCGCACCACGCTGCCCGGCGTCTCGGAGGGCCGGGCGCCGCAGCTGCTCGCGGGGGCGCTCGTCGCGGAGGGCGCGATGGACCTGTTCGCGGTCGATGAGCTGGAGGTCTGTCCCTGGGCGCTGCGTGAGGGCGTGATCCTGCGCCATCTCGACCACCTGCCGGTGGGCTGACGGGGCGAGGGGGCGGTACGGGCGCGGGGGAGGGCCGGACGCGGAGCTACCGGCGAGTGTGACGTTCGTCGGGCTCGCGGGACCGCCTCCCCCGTCGGCGGTGGCGGCCCGTACGCTGTCTGCGTGGCAGAACCAGTGGTGCGCATCCCGGATGCGAAGGTCGCGCTGTCCACGGCTTCGGTCTATCCGGAGTCGACGGCGACGGCCTTCGAGATCGCCGCGCGCCTGGGCTACGACGGCGTCGAGGTCATGGTCTGGACCGACCCCGTGAGCCAGGACATCGAAGCCCTGCGGCGGCTCTCCGACTACCACCAGGTGCCGATCCTGGCCGTCCACGCGCCGTGTCTGCTGATCACGCAGCGGGTCTGGTCGACCGATCCCTGGGTGAAGCTGCAGCGGGCGCGGGCGGCGGCGGAGAAGCTCGGCGCGTCGGCGGTGGTGGTCCATCCGCCGTTCCGCTGGCAGCGCCAGTACTCCCGCGACTTCGTGAACGGCATCTGGCGGATGGCGGACGAGACCGACGTCAGATTCGCCGTAGAGAACATGTACCCGTGGCGCTACCGGGACCGCGAGATGCTGGCGTACGCGCCCGACTGGGACGTGACGAAGGACGACTACCGGCACTTCACCGTCGACCTCTCCCATGCCGCGACCTCCCGTACGGACGCGATGGCCATGGTCGACCGGATGGGCGACCGGCTCGCCCACGTCCACCTCGCGGACGGGCGGGGCTCGGCGAAGGACGAGCACCTGGTGCCGGGCCGCGGTACGCAACCGTGCGCGGAACTCCTGGAGCGCCTCGCCCTGACCGGGTTCGACGGGCACGTCGTCATCGAGGTGAACACCCGGCGGGCCATGTCGGCCGCCGAGCGCGAGGCCGACCTCGCGGAGGCCCTCGCCTTCACCCGGCTGCACCTGGCGTCCGCGCCGGCCCGCCGCGCATGACGGACTCCGCCCCGCGCCGCCGCGGCCGTCCGCCGCGGGCCGCCGCCGAAGCGGGCCCGGGCACCCGTGAACGCATCCTGTCCGCCGCGCGTACGGAATTCTCCGACCGGGGTTACGAGAGGACATCCATCCGGGGTATCGCCAAGGCGGCGGGGGTGGACGCGGCGCTGGTCCACCACTACTTCGGCACGAAGGACGAGGTGTTCGCGGCGGCCATCGAGGTCGACTTCGAACCGGCGCTGACCGTGGACGCGATCCTCGGCGACTCCCTCGACGACGTGGGCGACCGCCTGGCCCGCCACTTCCTCGCCATCTGGGAGAACCCGGCGACCCGCACCCCCCTGATCGCCGTACTCCGCTCGGCCCTCACGCACGACGCGGCGGCGAAGGTGCTGCGGGGCTTCGTCCTGCGCCGCCTCCTTGAGCGGGTGGCGGGGGAGCTCCGGGTCCCCGACCCCCGCTTCCGCGCGGAGCTGGCGGCGTCGCACATGATGGGCATCGTGATCATGCGGTACGTCCTGAACGTGGAGCCACTCGCCTCCGCGCCGGCGGAGCGGATCGTGGAGCTGGTGGGGCCGACGCTGCAGCGGTACCTGACGGAGGGCTAGGGCTTCCGCCCAGCCCCGGAAGGGCCGACCTCCCTGGGGCAGAGCCCCAGACCCCGGCGGTTTTCCCACCCATCCACCCGTCCAGGGGGTTGGATGGTTCGGCCCCTGGGGCTGCGCCCCAGACCCAAGGCCTTAAGGGCCAGGGGGCACCCCCATGAGGGGCTGGATACGAGTACGGCTGCGGACCGTGCGTGGCTGGTCGCGCAGTTCCCCGCGCCCCTAGCGGGATCGACCCCGGCCAGCACCGGCATCTTCAGCCTGTCATGGGGGTCCCCCCCTGGCCCTTAAGGCTTTGGGGGAGTTTGAGGACGAGCGCCCTTCAGGCGCGAACGGGGTCTGGGGCGGAGCCCCAGGAAACGAACCTCCCTTTCCGCCCACCCCCGGCGGGTTTAGGGGAGGGGCGGGGAGGGGCCTCCCGGGGTCTGGGGCGGAGCCCCAGCGCACCCTGCCGAGCCGCCACCCCACCCCCCGGCGGGGGCCGCATCGCGAACCCCGGGTCCCGCCATCCGGACACCCTGTCCAGATGGCGGAGCCACGGCGTAGGCTCACACCCAGGCACACCCACACCCAGGCAGACCTTCCCCGGGCGCTCAAGGCGCCGGGGGACCGCCACCGAGGAGACGAGCGACGATGCCCGAGCTGAGGTCCCGCACAGTCACCCACGGCCGCAACATGGCGGGCGCCCGCGCCCTTATGCGGGCCTCCGGTGTAGCGAGCGAGGACATCGGCAAGCCGATCATCGCCGTGGCGAACAGCTTCACCGAGTTCGTCCCGGGCCACACCCACCTCGCCCCGGTGGGCCGGATCGTCTCCGAGGCGATCAAGGAGGCCGGCGCCGTCCCCCGCGAGTTCAACACCATCGCCGTGGACGACGGCATCGCGATGGGCCACGGCGGCATGCTCTACAGCCTCCCCTCCCGCGACCTCATCGCGGACAGCGTGGAGTACATGGTCGAAGCGCACTGCGCCGACGCCCTGATCTGCATCTCCAACTGCGACAAGATCACCCCCGGCATGCTGATGGCGGCGCTCCGCCTCAACATTCCCACCGTCTTCGTCTCCGGCGGCCCGATGGAGTCCGGCAAGGCGACGCTGGTCGACGGCACGGTCCGTACCCTCGACCTCGTCGACGCGATCTCGGACGCCGTGAACGACAAGATCTCCGACGAGGACATCCTCCGCATCGAGGAGAACGCCTGCCCCACCTGCGGCTCCTGCTCCGGCATGTTCACGGCCAACTCGATGAACTGCCTGACCGAGGCCATCGGCCTGAGCCTGCCCGGCAACGGCTCGGTCCTCGCGACCCACACCGCCCGCCGCGCCCTGTACGAGAACGCGGCCCGCACGGTCGTGGAGATCACCAAGCGGCACTACGAGGACGACGACCACTCCGTCCTGCCCCGCTCCATCGCGACCCGCGCCGCGTTCGAGAACGCGATGGCGCTCGACATCGCCATGGGCGGCTCCACCAACACGATCCTGCACCTGCTTGCCGCGGCCCAGGAGGCCGAGCTCGACTACGGCCTCAGCGACATGGACGCCATCAGCCGCCGCGTCCCGTGCCTGGCCAAGGTCGCCCCGAACGTCGCCAAGAACCGTACGTACTACATGGAGGACGTGCACCGCGCCGGCGGCATCCCCGCGATCCTCGGCGAGCTGTACCGCGCGGGCCTGCTCAACGAGGACGTCCACACCGTCCACTCCCGCTCCATCAAGGAGTGGCTGGACACCTGGGACGTGCGCGGCGGATCCCCGTCCGACGAGGCCGTCGAGCTGTGGCACGCGGCCCCCGGCTGCGTCCGCTCGGCCACCGCGTTCTCGCAGTCCGAGCGCTGGGACACGCTGGACACCGACGCCGCCGAGGGCTGCATCCGGGACGCGGCGCACGCGTACAGCAAGGACGGCGGCCTCGCGGTCCTGCACGGCAACCTCGCCGAGGACGGCTGTGTCGTGAAGACGGCCGGCGTCGACGAGTCGATCTGGACCTTCGAGGGCCCGGCGGTCGTCTGCGAGTCGCAGGACGAGGCCGTCGACAAGATCCTCCGCAAGGAGATCACGCACGGCGACGTGGTCGTGATCCGTTACGAGGGCCCCAAGGGCGGCCCCGGCATGCAGGAGATGCTGTACCCGACGTCGTTCCTCAAGGGCCGCGGCCTCGGCAAGACCTGCGCGCTGATCACCGACGGCCGCTTCTCCGGCGGCACCTCGGGCCTCTCCATCGGCCACGCCTCGCCCGAGGCGGCGTCCGGCGGCACGATCGCGCTGGTCGAGGACGGCGACCGCATCCGGATCGACATCCCCAGCCGTACGATCGAACTCCTCGTCCCCGAGGCCGAGTTGGCGACCCGCCGCGAGGCGCTCGGCGGGGTGTACGCCCCGAAGAACCGCGATCGCAAGGTCTCGGCCGCGCTGCGCGCCTACGCGGCGATGGCGACCAGCGCCGACCGGGGCGCGGTCCGCGATGTGACGAAGCTCGGCTGACACCGCATCAGGTATCGGGTCCGGCAGGTCACCAGCTGCCGACATCCCCCGGATCGACCCCGAACACCGACCCGTCGGGGGAGGCGGCATACACCCGCCCCCCGACGGCGAGCGGCGCCGGGAGAGCGGGCGTGAAGGTGTAACGCCCGTTGTTCATACGGGGGTTGGTCTGCCCGGCGAGTACGCCCTTGCCCGCGTCGAAGGCGAGCAGCCTGCCGTCCGCGCCGCTCAGATACACCTGGCCGCCCGAGGCGACGGGCCGCGAGGCGCGGGCCACCCCCGTGTCGAGCCGCCACTTCTCGCCGCCCCGTACGGAGTCGACCGCGACCAGCGCCCCGCCCGCCCCGAACAGGTAGACCGTGTCCCCGTCGGCCCCGGCCTGCGCCTGGTCGAGTGGTGCGGTGAGCGTGGTGCGGTGGATGGCGTGGGTGGCGGCGTCCAGGCGTACGACCGCCGAGGTGAACCCGCCGGCGTCGGTGGCCAGCAGGAACACGGCCCTGTCGTCCGCCGCGACGGGCCTCAGCCGTCCGTCGGCCCGGGCCTGCCAGCGTACGGATCCGGTGGCGGGGTCGAGGGCGGCGACGGAGGTCGAGCGCCCGTCCGCGGAGGGCGTGGCGACGAAGGCCGCCCCTTTGCCGTCGGCGGGTACGACCCACTGGGACCGGGCCCCGCCAACCGCCTTCCGCCAACTCTCTTTCCCTGTAACGGAGTTGAGGGCGGTGACGTGCCCGTCCGCCGTGGCGAGCAGCACGGTGGGGCCTGCGGGATGCACCCCGGAGTACGCCGATACGTCGGCGGACCACACCGGCTCCCCGTTCCCGGCGTCGTACGCCCGCAAGGATCCGCCTCCCGGCGCCCGCACAAGGACCCTCCCGTCGGCCACGACAGGAGCGAGGTCGTCGGAGAGCAGCTGCCCGCCGCCCCCCGCCACCGACCAGAGGACCTTCCCGCTGAGGGCGTCGAGCCGGGCGGCGGCGACCCCGGGCGCGGCGCAGTACAGGGCGCCGCCGGCCGCGTCCGCCGAGCAGAACGCCGTACGGTTCCCGTCCCCCTTGGCGGCCAACTGCCCGTTCCAGGGCCGGAATTGCGCAGGTGCGTGCTGCTCGGGTGCGGCGACGGTCCCGGTGCCGTCGGGCAGCGCCTGGACGGCGACCGCGCCCCCGCCGACGACCCCGATGAGCGCGAGCGCGGCGACGACCCAGCGGGCGCGCCGGGGCGAGGGGGCCGGGGAGGCCGGGGACTCGGGGGAGGCGCTCCCGGCCCGAGCCGGATCAGGATTCCGAGGCGGATCAGGGTGATGCGGAACAGGATTGCGGAACCGCTGCGTAGGAATCTGGGCCTCGGACCCGTACGCCGCGGACCGCAGCGCGGACATCAGCTCGTCCGGGGTGGGCCGGTCGCCGGGATCCTTGGCGAGGCAGAGCCGCAGCACGGGCGCGAGATCCTCGGGCACCCCGCCCAAGTCGGGCTCGTTGTGGACGACTTGGTACGCGACGACGTACGGCGAATCGGAATCGAAGGGCCCGCTCCCGGTGGCGGCGTGCACGAGCACGGCCCCCATGGCGAACACGTCCGCGGCGGGCCCGACCTCGCGGGGCCGCTGGAACTGCTCGGGCGCCATGAAGGGCGGCGTGCCGATGAGCTTGCCGGTCTCGGTCCGCAGATCGCTGTCGTACGGACGCGAGATCCCGAAGTCGATGACCTTGGGCCCGTCGGCGGCGAGCAGCACATTGCTCGGCTTGAGGTCGCGGTGCACGACCCCGGCGCGGTGGATGTCGCGCAGCGCCTCGGCGAGCCCGGCCCCGAGGCGGCGTACCTCGGCGGCGGTCAGCGGCCCGCTGTCCTTGACGCGTTCGGCGAGCGTGGGGCCGGGGATGTGGACGGTGGCCATCCAGGGCCGGTCGGCATCGGGATCGGCGTCGACGACGGAGGCGGTGAAGGCCCCGCTGACCCGCCGGGCCGCCGACACCTCCTGCCGGAAGCGGGCCCGGAACTCCGGATCGGCGGCGTGCTGGGCGTGCACGACCTTGACGGCGAGCCGCATGCCGGAGGGAGAGGTGGCCAGATGCACCACACCCATCCCGCCGGCGCCGAGGACGGATTCGAGCCGGTATGCCCCGACGGATTCCGGATCCGCGGCGCCCTCCGCCCCGAACCCGATACTGCGCGGCGACGCCATGGTGCACCCCCGGTGTCCGTTGTACGCACGCGTCCGACGGAGCCTAGTCGATGGGGCGCACGGGCCCGATGGGGCTTGCTAGCCTGCGTGTTGCACGCAGAGTGAAACCGATGGGGGAGCTTCACATGGCATCAGAATCAGCCGAATCCATGGCGTCCACGTCGCTGGGGACCCAGCGCTATCCGGTGGCCCCGGGGTGCGAACTGAACGTCCGCAGCGGCCCCGGCACCGGCTACTCGATCATCGACGTCCTGCCGCAGGGCGCCACGGTCCCGGTGAACTGCCAGACCCCGGGCACGCGGGTCTCGGGCCCGTACGGCACCTCGAACATCTGGGACAACATCGGGAACGGCCGCTTCGTCGCGGACGCGTACGTGAAGACGGGCAGCGACGGATACGTGGCGCCGCGCTGCGGCTGACGGGGCACGTGTCCGCGGGGTACGTGTCCGCCCCTGGGATAATCGACCCCATGAGCGAGCCCGAGAACCCCGAGAACAAGGGCGGAAGCGCCGCGGGCCCCCAGCCCGAGCCCATCCGCTTCTTCGGCACGACGTGGGTGGACCACGACAACGGGTACGGGCTGCGCCGGGCGGGCGCGGCGATCGGCTCGCTGCTGGCGGCGGTGGCGGCGTGCTTCGTGCTGCGCTTCGCGTACGAGGGCCTGCAGATTTCGAACACCGGCAGCTTCGTGAACGTGCTGGTGGTGGTGATGTTCGCGATCTGCAGCGCGCTGGCGTTCCGCAAGACCTGGGACGCCTTCTCGACCCGCCCGACCGACCCGGAAGCGGACCGCTCGCTCCAGGGCCTGAAGGCGATCGGCTTCATCGGCTCGCTGCTGGCGTACTTCTTCCGCACGTTCACAGAGGCCCCCGGCGAGGCCCTCCACCGCAAGGAATACGAAGCGGCCCGCGCCCAGTACGCCCGCCGCCGAGGCAACCCGTCAAAGACCCCGCCGAAGAAAAAGCCAAAGCGAAAGTAGCCCGAACCGCCGCCCAGGGCGACAGCGAGGCCAGCCCCGCATCCCCCGCCGACCCGGGCACCCTTGCCGGGCCCTGCTCCTGCGGAGGGGCTGGGTGCATCTGAGCCTGCGGTCAGCGGGCGGCCAACCGCGCAGCTCCCCGCACCCCTTTGGGGGCCGGTGAGCCCGGGGCGCTCGTGGACCGTCAGCGGTGCTGGTGGTGGGGTGGTGGGTGGGGCTGGGGAGTGGCTCGGTCGTTTCGCGCGGCGGGGTGTGTGCGGGGGCCGAGGGGTTCAGGGCTCACCGTCCAGCGGTGCTGGTGGTGGGGCGGCGAGCGGGGCCGGGGGAGCGGCTCGGTGCTTCGCGTGGCGGGGCGTGCGTGCGGGGGCCGGTCGGTCCGGGGCGCTCACGGGCCCGGGGGGCCACTGATGAGCTGGCGCTCACCCATCGGCCGCGAGCCTATCGACGACGCAGGCTCTGTCTTCCCACCGTCCGCCGCACGGCAACGACCGGCACCCTGCTGGTGCCTCGTCCGCTCGACCCCGCCGAACGGGTGGGCGGGTGGGAGAGCGCCCTCGTCCGCCCACCGCCCCGCGCCCGCCGACGGACCAGCACCACCCGCCCGTGGCTCAACCTTGCAAGGGAGCGGGACGGGCGGGTGGTGGGAAAACACGCCTCCCAACCCGCGCCCACCCGGCAGACTCGCCCCATGACAACCCGCGCGCTCTCCTTCAACGCCGCCGCCGCGCAATACGCCGCGAACCGCCCCTCGTACCCCCCATTCCTCCTCGACACCCTGGAAGAGCTGGCAGGGCGCCCCCTGAAGAACGCCCAGGTCGCGGACATCGGCGCCGGCACCGGCATAGCCACCCGCCTCCTGCACGCCCGCGGGGCGAGGGTCACCGCGGTGGAGCCCGGCGACGGCATGGCCGCCGAGTTCCGCAGGAACAACCCCGGCATCCCCCTGGTGCGGGGCGACGGAAACCACCTCCCCCTCGCCACCGCATCCGCGGACTTCATCACGTACGCCCAGGCCTGGCACTGGACCGACCCGGCGAAGGCGGGCCCGGAAGCCCGCCGGGTCCTGCGCGAGGGCGGCGCACTCGCCCTGTGGTGGAACATGACGGACCCCTCCGCGGAGTGGGTGGCCGCCCAGGACGCCCGCCTGCACGACTTCTTCCTGCACGACCACGCCCGGCAGTCCAGCGGCGAGAGCAACCAGCGGGGCGGCCACCCCTGGACCGACGTCCCCGGCCTGGACTTCACGGAACGCGAGATCCCGCACACCCGCAAGGTCCCCCTCGCCACCCACCTGGCGAATCTCGGCAGCCATTCGGCGTTCCTGGTCCTCGGCGAGGAGAGGACGAGGGAGTTCATGACGAGGGAGCACGAGCTCCTGAGTGAACTCTTCCCCGACGGCACGGTGGAGGAGAGCTACGTGGTCCACCTGCGCCTGGCCCTCAACTGATAGCCAGGCACTGACAGCCAGGCACTGACAGCCAGGCACTGACAGTCAGGCTCCAGCACCCAGCCAAGCCCGCCGCCCCCAACCACCGCCTGACGAACCCCAGCGGCCCCAACCCCCCCAGTCAGACCCACCAAGTCGGCCACGCCCCCCGACTACCGCCCCCACCCCACCTTCCCCGCAAAGCCCACCACCCCCGCAACGACAACACCCCGCCACAGCCCGTCCCACACGCTGGCGAACAGCGACTCGGACGTCACGACCTGGCGTACGACGACATCGCTGAGAAGCAAGAGCGCGCGGTCGGCACGGACACGACCCGCCACGGGTAGGCCCGTGCCCAGCGCCGGCTCCGGTGGTCCGCACGCTCCGTACGCCCACCCCCGAGCGCCGCCCCCGCACCCCCCCCACCAGGAAGAACAGCATCAGCGCGACGGCCCCGGCCCCGGCCGCCGCCACCGTGCCGAAGCCCTCCGCGACCGCCCCGAACGCGAGCGGTACGAACCCGCCCACCGCACCGACCGCGGCCGCGCCCCCCACGGCCCGAGCGACGCCGACGCGACGGCGAGATGCCGCGACTCGGCCCTGATGATCACGGCACCCCGGGAGCCCTGCGAGCCCCGCGCGCTTTCCGAGTGATTCCTCAATACGTCGTGATTCGTCATACGCCCAACGTCCGCGCCCGGCCCCCGCGAGGCCGTGGGGGATGACCCCGACGGCCCCCGATCCTTGACGCCCGAACCCCGACAGGCGCACTATTCATCACATGGTGAATTATGACCCGACCTCCACGGGCAACAGCACCTCCCCGGGGCGCGACACCACCCCGGGTGCCCCGAGCACCCCGGACGGCCCCGCCGTATCCGCCCGATCCCTCACCGTCGTACGCGGCGATCGCCAAGTCCTGAAGGGCCTGGACTTCACCGTCCCGCGCGCCCGTATCACCGGCCTCCTCGGCCCCTCCGGCTGCGGAAAGTCGACCCTGATGCGCGCGATCGTGGGTACGCAGGCGAAAGTCGCCGGCACCCTCACCGTCCTCGGCGCCCCCGCGGGCACCCCGGCCCTGCGCGAACGCATCGGCTACGTGACCCAGGACCCGTCCGTCTACCAGGACTTGACGGTACGTCAGAACCTGGACTACTTCGCGGCCGTACTCAACCCCGGCCGAGCCCACCGCGCCGCCCGCGCGGAGGCGGTCACCCGGGCCATCACCGACGTAGACCTCACCAGCCACGCCGACGACCTCGCGGGCCGGCTCTCCGGCGGCCAGCTCAGCCGCGTCTCACTCGCCGTCGCCCTGCTCGGCACCCCGGAACTGCTCGTCCTGGACGAACCGACGGTGGGCCTCGACCCCGTACTCCGCCGCGACCTCTGGAACCTCTTCCACACCATCGCCGCCACCCGCGGCACCACCCTGCTCGTCTCCTCGCACGTCATGGACGAAGCGGAACGCTGTCACCGCCTGCTCCTCCTGCGCGAAGGCGTACTCCTCGCCGAAGACACCCCGGACGACCTCCGCACCCGTACGGCCACCGAAACCGTCGAGCAGGCCTTCCTCCACCTGGTGGACGAGGCCGCCCACCCGGACACCTCCGCGTGACCGCGCCACAAGCCCCCGCCCCCCCACCCCGAGGCCCGCTCATGACCGCATCCCGCACCCTCGCGACCGCCGCCCGCGTCCTGCGTCAGCTGCGCCACGACCCGCGCACGATCGCGCTGCTCCTGATCATCCCGTCCCTGATGATCATCCTGCTCCGGTACGTGTTCGACGGCAGCCCCGCCGTCTTCAACAGCATCGGCGCCTCGCTGCTCGGAATCTTCCCGCTGATCACGATGTTCCTGGTGTCCTCCATCGCCACCCTGCGCGAACGCACCTCGGGCACCCTGGAACGCCTCCTCGCCATGCCGCTCGGCAAGGGCGATCTGATCGGGGGCTACGCACTCGCCTTCGGCGTCCTCGCCGTACTCCAGTCGCTCATCGCGACGGGCATCTCCGTCTGGCTCCTCGACCTGAAGGTGGTCGGCTCCCCCTGGCTGCTGCTCCTGGTCGCGCTGCTTGACGCCCTGCTCGGCACCGCCCTCGGCCTGTTCGTCTCGGCCTTCGCCGCCTCCGAGTTCCAGGCAGTCCAGTTCATGCCGGCGGTGATCTTCCCCCAGCTTCTGCTGTGCGGCCTGTTCACCCCGCGCGATGCGATGCAGCCGGTCCTGCGCTGGATCTCGGACGTCCTGCCCATGTCGTACGCCGTCGACGCCATGACCCAGGTCCTCCACCACCCGGACGCGACGGCCGCCTTCGCGAAGGACACCGGCATCGTGGCGGCGATCGCGCTCCTGGTACTCATCCTCGGCGCGGCCACCCTGCCCCGCCGAACTCCCTAGCCGTACCGCCCATCGGACGCCCCCGTCGGCCGCCCGCCCCCGATGCGAGGATGACGACACGAGACGCCGCACCACCTGGAGGGTGACCGCATGACCCAGACCGTCGCAGTCCTCGGCACCGGCAAGATCGGCGAGGCTCTCCTCAGCGGAATGATCCGGGCCGGCTGGCACCCGGCCAACCTCCTCGTCACCGCCCGCCGCCCGGAGCGCGCCGCGGAACTCCACGCCCGCTACGGCGTGGACACGGTCACCAACGCCGAGGCCGCCAAGCGCGCGGACACCCTGATCCTCGCGGTGAAGCCCCAGGACATGGGCAAGCTCCTGGACGAACTGGCCCCGCACGTCACGAGCGACCGCCTCGTCGTCAGCGCCGCGGCAGGCATCCCGAGCTCCTTCATCGAAGCCCGCCTGGCCTCCGGCACCCCGGTCGTACGCGTCATGCCGAACACCCCGGTACTGGTCGACGAGGGCATGTCGGTAATCAGCGCCGGCAGCCACGCGACGCCGGACCACCTCGCCCATACGGAGGAAATCTTCGGCGGCGTGGGCAAGACCCTGCGCGTACCGGAATCCCAGCAGGACGCGGCCACCGCCCTCTCCGGCTCGGGCCCCGCGTACTTCTACTACCTGGTCGAGGCGATGACCGACGCCGGCATCCTGCTCGGCCTGCCCCGCGCCCAGGCGTACGACCTGATCGTGCAGTCCGCGATCGGCGCCGCGGTGATGCTCCGCGACAGCGGCGAGCACCCGGTGAAGCTCCGCGAAGCGGTGACGTCCCCGGCCGGCACGACCATCAGCGCGATCCGCGAGCTGGAGAACCACGGCGTACGGGCCGCCCTCATCGCAGCCCTGGAAGCCGCCCGCGACCGCAGCCGCGAACTGGCCTCCGGCAACAGCTGACGGGCTGCGCCCTCTCGTTACGCCTTCTTGCCTGGCCGCCGCACCACAGCGGCGGCCAGGCCCCCGCCGACGAGCGCCAGCGCACCCCCGCCGACCAGGCTCAACACCCCGGCGGGGGTATGCAGAAGCGCCGCACGCGCAGCCTGGAACGCGTTGTCCCCCGACGGCTTGTCCCCATCAGCGGCCGAATGGACGCGGGTCTCCGAGGCGGCACCGCGCGGCCGGACCGCCCGTACGGTGCGCAGATCCGCCGCGAGCCGGCTCCCTTCCCGGAACTTCTCTTCAAGCCGAGCCACCTCTCCGGAGGAGGCGAGGCCCGCCCGCGCCCGCTCGATCTCGGCCCGGGTCTCCTCATTGACGGCGTCGACGACCCGCAGCCGTATGCGGGCGACGTGCTCATCACCGTCCGCGGCGTAGGCAGCGCCGGGCCCCACGGCCATCCCCAGCACGAGGAGGGTCGCGGCGGCCACGGCAATCCGGAGAAGAGACCTCATACCTGCCAAGCTAGGACGCATCCGGCGACCACAGATCGGCCGTCCCGCCACGCTTGCCTCAGCCGAAAGCACGAGGTCCAAGGCGTGCGGTGCCACGGACGGGACCTCGCTCGGGCCCCTGGCCGAGGGTTGACACGGCCATCCCCGGTACGTAGTGTTCTCCGAGTTGTCCGACGTGAGCGCCGACCTCGGTCGGTCCCCGGACAGCCATTCCGCATCAACCACTTCTTATGAACGACACCTCGTCGTCTCGTTTTTCGTGCGCTTTTGCGAAATGAGGAATCCGCGTTCGAGAACGCACTCCGATTGGCGTCGGAGGTCAGGATTCCGCTAATGTCTCACTCGTCGGAACGGCCCAACAGCCGGGAAGACAAGCCGACTTGGCTCCGGGAGACCGGAAATCAGGGCCGAAAGGATCTGATAGAGTCGGAACCGCCGGAAAGGGAAACCCGAGAGGGGGAACCGGAAAGGCGCCGAGGAAATCGGACACGAAAGAGTCTGATAGAGTCGGGAACACGAAATGCCGAAGGGAAGCGCCCGGAGGAAAGCCCGAGAGGGTGAGTACGAAGGAAGCGTCCGTTCCTTGAGAACTCAACAGCGTGCCAAAAGTCAACGCCAGATTGACAACCCCGTATCCGCTCCGGCGGATCGAGGTTCCTTTGAAAAGTCCACCCGCCCCCTTTTGGGGTGTGGGTGGCGACAAACACAGCGAGGACGCTGTGGACGGGCCGCCTTATTCCGGTGGTTCCGTCCCGCTCTTACGTGATGTGTGCACCCGATGACGGGTAAACATTCATGGAGAGTTTGATCCTGGCTCAGGACGAACGCTGGCGGCGTGCTTAACACATGCAAGTCGAACGATGAAGCCCTTCGGGGTGGATTAGTGGCGAACGGGTGAGTAACACGTGGGCAATCTGCCCTTCACTCTGGGACAAGCCCTGGAAACGGGGTCTAATACCGGATAACACCTTCCACCGCATGGTGGGGGGTTGAAAGCTCCGGCGGTGAAGGATGAGCCCGCGGCCTATCAGCTTGTTGGTGGGGTGATGGCCTACCAAGGCGACGACGGGTAGCCGGCCTGAGAGGGCGACCGGCCACACTGGGACTGAGACACGGCCCAGACTCCTACGGGAGGCAGCAGTGGGGAATATTGCACAATGGGCGAAAGCCTGATGCAGCGACGCCGCGTGAGGGATGACGGCCTTCGGGTTGTAAACCTCTTTCAGCAGGGAAGAAGCGCAAGTGACGGTACCTGCAGAAGAAGCGCCGGCTAACTACGTGCCAGCAGCCGCGGTAATACGTAGGGCGCAAGCGTTGTCCGGAATTATTGGGCGTAAAGAGCTCGTAGGCGGCCAGTCGCGTCGGATGTGAAAGCCCGGGGCTTAACCCCGGGTCTGCATTCGATACGGGCTGGCTAGAGTGTGGTAGGGGAGATCGGAATTCCTGGTGTAGCGGTGAAATGCGCAGATATCAGGAGGAACACCGGTGGCGAAGGCGGATCTCTGGGCCATTACTGACGCTGAGGAGCGAAAGCGTGGGGAGCGAACAGGATTAGATACCCTGGTAGTCCACGCCGTAAACGTTGGGAACTAGGTGTTGGCGACATTCCACGTCGTCGGTGCCGCAGCTAACGCATTAAGTTCCCCGCCTGGGGAGTACGGCCGCAAGGCTAAAACTCAAAGGAATTGACGGGGGCCCGCACAAGCAGCGGAGCATGTGGCTTAATTCGACGCAACGCGAAGAACCTTACCAAGGCTTGACATATACCGGAAAACATCAGAGATGGTGTCCCCCTTGTGGTCGGTATACAGGTGGTGCATGGCTGTCGTCAGCTCGTGTCGTGAGATGTTGGGTTAAGTCCCGCAACGAGCGCAACCCTTGTTCTGTGTTGCCAGCATGCCCTTCGGGGTGATGGGGACTCACAGGAGACTGCCGGGGTCAACTCGGAGGAAGGTGGGGACGACGTCAAGTCATCATGCCCCTTATGTCTTGGGCTGCACACGTGCTACAATGGCCGGTACAAAGAGCTGCGATGCCGTGAGGCGGAGCGAATCTCAAAAAGCCGGTCTCAGTTCGGATTGGGGTCTGCAACTCGACCCCATGAAGTCGGAGTTGCTAGTAATCGCAGATCAGCATTGCTGCGGTGAATACGTTCCCGGGCCTTGTACACACCGCCCGTCACGTCACGAAAGTCGGTAACACCCGAAGCCGGTGGCCCAACCCCTTGTGGGAGGGAGCTGTCGAAGGTGGGACTGGCGATTGGGACGAAGTCGTAACAAGGTAGCCGTACCGGAAGGTGCGGCTGGATCACCTCCTTTCTAAGGAGCACAGCACCGTCTGCAGGCAGATGTCCTGCACGGTCAGCTCATGGGTGGAACGTTGACTATTCGGCACAGTTGGTTCGGTGGTTTTGCAAGTACTGCTTCGGCGTGGAACGCGAAATACATCGGCTGGCTGGGCCGGGCACGCTGTTGGGTGTCTGAAGGTGCGGCCGTGAAGGTTGTGTCTTCGGTTGCCGGCCCCAGTGCACTCCACTGCAAGGTGGGGGTGATGGGTGGCTGGTCGTTGTTTGAGAACTGCACAGTGGACGCGAGCATCTGTGGCCAAGTTTTTAAGGGCGCACGGTGGATGCCTTGGCACCAGGAACCGATGAAGGACGTGGGAGGCCACGATAGTCCCCGGGGAGCCGTCAACCAGGCTTTGATCCGGGGGTTTCCGAATGGGGAAACCCGGCAGTCGTCATGGGCTGTCACCCGTACCTGAACACATAGGGTATGTGGAGGGAACGAGGGGAAGTGAAACATCTCAGTACCCTCAGGAAGAGAAAACAACCGTGATTCCGGGAGTAGTGGCGAGCGAAACCGGATGAGGCCAAACCGTATGCGTGTGATACCCGGCAGGGGTTGCGCATGCGGGGTTGTGGGATCTCTCTTTCACAGTCTGCCGGCTGTGAGGCGAGTCAGAAACCGTTGGTGTAGGCGAAGGACATGCGAAAGGTCCGGCGTAGAGGGTAAGACCCCCGTAGCTGAAACATCAACGGCTCGTTTGAGAGACACCCAAGTAGCACGGGGCCCGAGAAATCCCGTGTGAATCTGGCGGGACCACCCGCTAAGCCTAAATATTCCCTGGTGACCGATAGCGGATAGTACCGTGAGGGAATGGTGAAAAGTACCGCGGGAGCGGAGTGAAATAGTACCTGAAACCGTGTGCCTACAAGCCGTGGGAGCGTCGCGTTGAGTACTTGTACTCAACGTCGTGACTGCGTGCCTTTTGAAGAATGAGCCTGCGAGTTAGCGGTGTGTAGCGAGGTTAACCCGTGTGGGGAAGCCGTAGCGAAAGCGAGTCCGAACAGGGCGTTTGAGTTGCACGCTCTAGACCCGAAGCGGAGTGATCTAGCCATGGGCAGGTTGAAGCGGCTGTAAGAGGTCGTGGAGGACCGAACCCACCAGGGTTGAAAACCTGGGGGATGACCTGTGGTTAGGGGTGAAAGGCCAATCAAACTCCGTGATAGCTGGTTCTCCCCGAAATGCATTTAGGTGCAGCGTCGTGTGTTTCTTGCCGGAGGTAGAGCACTGGATAGGCGATGGGCCCTACCGGGTTACTGACCTTAGCCAAACTCCGAATGCCGGTAAGTGAGAGCGCGGCAGTGAGACTGTGGGGGATAAGCTCCATGGTCGAGAGGGAAACAGCCCAGAGCATCGACTAAGGCCCCTAAGCGTACGCTAAGTGGGAAAGGATGTGGAGTCGCAGAGACAACCAGGAGGTTGGCTTAGAAGCAGCCACCCTTGAAAGAGTGCGTAATAGCTCACTGGTCAAGTGATTCCGCGCCGACAATGTAGCGGGGCTCAAGCGTACCGCCGAAGTCGTGTCAATCCAGCAATAGGGCCAACGCCTGTTGGGTTGGGTAGGGGAGCGTCGTGTGCCGGGTGAAGCTGCAGCGGAAGCTAGTGGTGGACGGTTCACGAGTGAGAATGCAGGCATGAGTAGCGATACACACGTGAGAAACGTGTGCGCCGATTGACTAAGGGTTCCTGGGTCAAGCTGATCTGCCCAGGGTAAGTCGGGACCTAAGGCGAGGCCGACAGGCGTAGTCGATGGACAACCGGTTGATATTCCGGTACCCGCTTTGAAACGCCCAGTATCGAATCAGGCGATGCTAAGCCCGTGAAGCCGTTCCGGACCCTTCGGGGAATGGAAAGTGGTGGAGCCGGTGACCCAGACTTGTAGTAGGTAAGCGATGGGGTGACGCAGGAAGGTAGTCCAGCCCGGGCGGTGGTTGTCCCGGGGTAAGGGTGTAGGCCGTGCGGTAGGCAAATCCGTCGCACGTTGAGGCTGAGACCTGATGCCGAGCCGATTGTGGTGAAGTGGATGATCCTATGCTGTCGAGAAAAGCCTCTAGCGAGTTTCATGGCGGCCCGTACCCTAAACCGACTCAGGTGGTCAGGTAGAGAATACCGAGGCGTTCGGGTGAACTATGGTTAAGGAACTCGGCAAAATGCCCCCGTAACTTCGGGAGAAGGGGGGCCACAACTGGTGATGAGTCTTGCACTCTGAGCTGGGGGTGGCCGCAGAGACCAGCGAGAAGCGACTGTTTACTAAAAACACAGGTCCGTGCGAAGCCGTAAGGCGATGTATACGGACTGACGCCTGCCCGGTGCTGGAACGTTAAGGGGACCGGTTAGTCACATTTCGGTGTGGCGAAGCTGAGAACTTAAGCGCCAGTAAACGGCGGTGGTAACTATAACCATCCTAAGGTAGCGAAATTCCTTGTCGGGTAAGTTCCGACCTGCACGAATGGCGTAACGACTTCTCGACTGTCTCAACCATAGGCCCGGTGAAATTGCACTACGAGTAAAGATGCTCGTTTCGCGCAGCAGGACGGAAAGACCCCGGGACCTTTACTACAGTTTGATATTGGTGTTCGGTTCGGCTTGTGTAGGATAGGTGGGAGACTGTGAAGCCGTGACGCCAGTCATGGTGGAGTCGTCGTTGAAATACCACTCTGGTCGTGCTGGATGTCTAACCTCGGTCCGTGATCCGGATCAGGGACAGTGTCTGATGGGTAGTTTAACTGGGGCGGTTGCCTCCTAAAGAGTAACGGAGGCGCCCAAAGGTTCCCTCAGCCTGGTTGGCAATCAGGTGTTGAGTGTAAGTGCACAAGGGAGCTTGACTGTGAGACCGACGGGTCGAGCAGGGACGAAAGTCGGGACTAGTGATCCGGCGGTGGCTTGTGGAAGCGCCGTCGCTCAACGGATAAAAGGTACCCCGGGGATAACAGGCTGATCTTCCCCAAGAGTCCATATCGACGGGATGGTTTGGCACCTCGATGTCGGCTCGTCGCATCCTGGGGCTGGAGTCGGTCCCAAGGGTTGGGCTGTTCGCCCATTAAAGCGGTACGCGAGCTGGGTTTAGAACGTCGTGAGACAGTTCGGTCCCTATCCGCTGCGCGCGCAGGAATATTGAGAAGGGCTGTCCCTAGTACGAGAGGACCGGGACGGACGAACCTCTGGTGTGCCAGTTGTCCTGCCAAGGGCATGGCTGGTTGGCTACGTTCGGAAAGGATAACCGCTGAAAGCATCTAAGCGGGAAGCCTGCTTCGAGATGAGTGTTCCCACCCACTTGATGGGGTAAGGCTCCCAGTAGACGACTGGGTTGATAGGCCAGATGTGGAAGCCCGGTAACGGGTGGAGCTGACTGGTACTAATAGGCCGAGGGCTTGTCCTCAGTTGCTCGCGTCCACTGTGTTTGTTCTGAAGCAATGAACAGCCGTGAGAACCCCTGGTTTCGGTGGGTTCCGGTGTTCAACTTCATAGTGTTTCGGTGGTCATAGCGTTAGGGAAACGCCCGGTTACATTCCGAACCCGGAAGCTAAGCCTTTCAGCGCCGATGGTACTGCAGGGGGGACCCTGTGGGAGAGTAGGACGCCGCCGAACAAATTTTGGGGAAAGCCCCGCACCAGACTCTTCAGAGTCACGGTGCGGGGCTTTTCTGCGTTTAAGGTCGAGTCATGCGCTACGACCTCATCATCTTCGACAACGACGGCGTGCTCGTCGACAGCGAGCCGATCTCGAACACGATCCTGTCCGGGTATCTCACCGAGCTCGGCCATCCCACCTCGTACGAGGAATCCCTCCGTGACTACATGGGGGCCGCCGTCCATCGCGTACACGATGTGATCCAGGAGCGGACCGGGCAGGTGTTGCCGGCCGACTTCGACGAGACGCTGCACGCTCGGATTTTCGCCGCTTTCGAGCGGGAATTGCAGCCCGTCGCGGGGGTCACGGACGTACTCGGGAAGCTTGTGGCGGACGGGGTGGCGTATTGCGTGGCGTCGTCCGGGACGCATGAGCGGATTCGGGTGGGGCACCGCAGGACCGGGCTCGACGAGTGGTTCGAGGACGAGTGGGTGTTTTCCTCGGAGGACGTCGGGCGGGGCAAGCCGGCGCCGGACCTGTTCCTGCACGCGGCCGAGCGGATGGGCGTGGCGCCCGAGCGGTGTGTCGTCGTCGAGGACAGCCGGCTCGGGGTCCAGGCCGCGCGGGCCGCGGGGATGGATGTGTACGGGTTCACGGCGATGACGCCCGCCGAGCGGCTTGAGGGGGCCAACGGGTACTTCGACGACATGGGGCAGCTGCTCGGATTGCTCGGGTGATCTCTCTACCCAGGAGTAAGTAACGGCCCTAGGCTGTGCCGCCATGACAGACGCACGCCTGCGGCACGGCAGGGCGTCCCTGGCGGTGAGTTTCTTCGCGCAGGGCATGGCTTTTGCCCTCCTGGTGACCCGCATACCCGCGATCCAGGACCGGTACGGGATATCCGACGGACTGCTGCCCGTCTTCCTCGCGGCCGTGCCGATCCTCGCGGGGGCCGGCAGCGTCTGCACCGAGCAGTTGATCAAGCGGATCCGGCCCAGCGTGGTGCTGCGGTTCGCCCAGCCCGCCGTGCTTCTGGCGCTGCTCGGGGCCGGCGCGGGTGACCGGATGTGGCAGGCCGCGCTGTCGCTCGGCGCGTTCGGGCTTTCGGTGGGGGCGCTCGACGCGTCCATGAACATGCTGGGGGTCAGCCTTCAGCGGACGTACGGGCGCAGCATCATGCTCGGGTTCCACGCCTCGTACAGCCTCGGGGGGATCGGGGGTGCCTCGCTCGCCTGGGTGGGGGCGCACTGGCACCTGTCGCTGCTCGTGTCGTATCTGCCGGTCGTGGCCGTGCTGCTGCCGGTGTGTCTGGTCGCGAGCCGGTGGTACGTGGACGGGGAGCCGGCCGGTGCCGCGGTGGAGCGGGCCGAGGGGGCCAAACCCGTCGTCTTCCGGCTGCTGCTGCCGCTGTGCCTCGTGATGAGCTTCGCGTACATCGGGGACTCGACGGTCTCCAACTGGAGTGCCAAGTACCTCCAGGACACGCTGGGCAGCTCCGAGCAGCTGTCGACCGTTCCGTACAACGTCTACATGGTCACCACGCTGCTCGGGCGGGCTGCCGGGGACTTCGGGGTGCGGCGGTTCGGGGCGGTGGCCATGGTGCGGTTCGGGACGGTGCTGGCCGCGGCCGGGTTCGGCGTGGTGGCGGCCGCGCCCGGGGCCTGGGCGGGGATGGCCGGATTTACGCTGCTCGGCTTCGGGCTGTGCGTGATCGTGCCGCAGACGTTCGCCGCGGCCGGACGGCTGTTTCCGGACGCCAGCGACGCGGCGGTCGCCCGGCTCAACATCTTCAACTACGTGGGTTTCCTTGTCGGCTCGCCGCTCGTGGGGGCGCTGGGGGACGCCTGGAGTTACCGCGGGGCGATGCTCGTGCCGATGGTTCTGGTGCTGCTGACGCTGGTGTACGCCCGCTCGTTCGGCTCCGAGGCCGCCCGATACGGTGGCGGGCATGAGCGGCCGCGCACTGTTGATGTGGGATGAAGCTGTCACGCGCTACGACTTCGGGTCGAGCCATCCGATGGACCCGGTACGGCTCGCGCTGACCATGGGTCTGGTGCGGGCGTACGGGCTCGACAAGCAGGTGGACGTGGTTGCCGCGCCGTCGGCCGGGGACTCCACGCTGCGGCTCGTGCACCGGCAGGACTACGTGGACGCCGTGCGGGCCGCGTCGGCGGACCCGGGTGCGGCCGACACCGCGTACGGGCTCGGGACGATGGACGATCCCGCCTTCGCCGGGATGCACGAGGCCTCCGCGCTGATCGCCGGGCAGTCCGTCGCCGCGGCCGAGGCGGTCTGGGCGGGGGAGGCCGCGCACGCGGTCAACTTCGCGGGCGGGCTGCACCATGCGATGCCGGGCGGGGCGGCCGGGTTCTGCATCTACAACGATGCGGCGCTGGCCATCGCGCGGCTGCTGGAGCTCGGCGCCGAGCGGGTCGCCTACGTGGATGTGGACGTGCACCACGGGGACGGGGTGCAGGCGGCGTTCTGGGAGGACCCGCGGGTCCTGACGATCTCGCTGCACGAGCATCCCCGGCTGCTGTTCCCCGGGACCGGGTGGCCGGAGGAGACCGGGGCGGACGGGGCCGGTGAGGGGTCCGCGGTCAATGTCGCGCTGCCGGCGGGGACCGGCGACGAGGGGTGGCTGCGGGCGTTCCACGCGGTGGTGCCCGAGCTGATCGCCGATTTCCGGCCACAGGTCCTTGTCACTCAGCATGGGGCCGATACGCACTTCGAGGATCCGCTGGCTCATCTGGCCGTTTCGCTCGATGCGCAGCGGGCGGTGCAGGCCGCCTGCCACTCGCTGGCGCATGAGTACGTCGAGGGGGCGAAGTGGGTCGCGCTCGGCGGCGGGGGTTATGCGGTGGTGGATGTGGTGCCGCGGTCCTGGACGCATCTGGTGGGGATCGCGGGGCATGCGCCGGTCGATCCCGAGTCGGTGGTTCCGGCGTCCTGGCGGGATGAAGTGTTCGCGCGTACGCGGGAGTTGGGGCCGGGGCGGATGACTGACGGGCGGACCGTGTCGTGGCGGTCCTGGGATGCGGGGTACGACCCTGCGGATCGGCTCGATCAGGCGGTCCTGGCGACTCGGCGGGCGGTGTTCCCGTTGCGGGGGTTGTTGGCGTAGGGGTTCTCTCCCCACCCCGCCCCTTCCCTAGACCCTCCGGGGGTTGGAAGGGGGAAGCCGGGTTCCTGGGGCTCCGCCCCAGACCCCCGTTCGCGCCTAAAGGACGCTCGTCCTCAAACTCCCCCAAGGCCTTAAGGGCCAGGGGGGACCCCCATGACAGGCTGGGTATGCCTGCGTGGGCAGCACGCCAACGGCAACCCAGCCAGCACCAACACTGCCAGGGGCGCGAGGAACTGCGCGACCAGCCACGCACGGGCCGCAGGTGAACCGACTCCCCCGGAGGGTCTCGGGAAGGGGCGGGGTGGGGGAGAGACCCCCGCTCCCGCCCGGCCGCGTTACGCCAACTGTGGGGCTCTGCTTCGAATGTGACCCGCGTCCTACCCCCCTGCGGGAGCATCGACGGGTGTTGAGCATCGGCGCGCTGCGGGCGCATCTTCTGGCGGCCAGGCTGGCCGGGCCTGTGGCCACCTCGCGGGAGGAGAGTCTGCGCAGCTATCGGCTGTTCGCGGCGCGCGATCCCCGGGTCACGCTCGGACTCGACCCCGAATGGGGGTGGGGCGAGCGGGACTTGCTGCGGCTGATGGCGGACAAGTGCGGGGTGAGTGACGACCCGGGCCATGTGAGCGGGCCCGATGTCATTGATCCCGAGCGGACGTTGGCGGGGCTCGACGCCTTCGCGGTGCGGATCGGAGAGGTGGCCTCGCGGCGCGGCGCGGTGCTGCTCGGGACCGGGCATCCGCACCGGCTGCTCGGGTTCTACGCCGCCCTGGCGGACGCTTTGTCGGCGGCGGGGTGCCCTGTTCTCACCCCCGCGCAGGGTAGCTCTGTCGACATAACGACCCGGTTCGGGGTACGTACGTACAACCTTGACTACGTACGAGGAGTCGCGTTGGTGCGGGAACCCGGCGCGCGGGGAGCCGGGAGCGAGACCGGCGCGCACACCCATTCGCCGCTCCCGGTTCGGGTCGCCCTGGGGGCCTCGGCGGGGGGTTCCGGACAGGTTCCCGATCTCGTGATCGGAGATCACGGATGGGTCTGCGGGGCAGGTCAGCTGGGCATTGAGGCCGTCGGGCTCGCCGATACGGACGACCCCGCGCTGTTCGTCGGCGAGGCCGAGGGGCGGGTGGCCGTGGCCGTTCCGCTTGATGACGCTGTGCGGTCTGATTACTACCGGCCGCTTACTCGCTATGTACTCAATCGAGCGTGTCTGTCACAGTAGGCGGCCGATGGCAGCTCCTCTTCCCCACTCGCACCACCCGCCCCTAGTCTGGGGAGTGAGCGCACAGCGACGTTGAGTCACCGGAGGGGAAGCCGGTGCGCGTTGGGTGCGGAAGGTACAGGTGGGTCATGGCTGCAGACCAGAGGCCTCTCAACGAGGTCGTGTTCCTTACCGTGGCGGAAGTCGCCTCGGTGATGCGAGTGTCAAAGATGACCGTGTACCGCTTGGTGCACAGCGGTCATCTGCCCGCGATCCGGGTGGGCAGGTCCTTCCGGGTTCCGGAACAGGCAGTTCAGGAGTACCTCCGCGAGTCCTTTGTGGGGGTGGAGACGGCCTGAGGGGGCTCCGCGCTCCCCTCGGATTACGTCCCTCACTCGGCGGCAGGTAGGCTAGGCCGACGTAGGTCGTGTGGGCCCAGACGCCCCGCACCGAGTGAGAAGAAGTGAGCGAGGGTAGTCGTGGGCTCTGTTATCAAGAAGCGGCGCAAGCGGATGGCCAAGAAGAAGCACCGCAAGCTGCTCAAGCGCACGCGCGTTCAGCGTCGCAACAAGAAGTAAGCGAACGCTGTTCGTGAGATCGCAGCCCTCCCGCCGCATTGTCGGTGGGAGGGCTGTGGCGTACACGGACGCAATTTCTCGGCCATGCGCGCGCACGTGGTCATCGCCGCGCAACATCCAGCCGCTACGGTGGCGCTCAGGGCGTTAGGGACGTACCGAAGGCCGAAGGAAGGCGCTGATCTTGGGGAAGGTCGTGCTCGTCACCGGAGTGGCCCGGCAGCTGGGCGGCCGTCTTGTGCGGCGGATCCAGCGGGATCCCGAGGTCGACCGGGTGATCGGGGTCGATGCGGTCCGGCCGGGGCACCGTCTGGGTGGTGCCGATTTCGTACAGGCGGACATCCGCCAGCCGGCGATAGCGAAGGTGCTCGCCGAGCACGAGGTGGACACCGTCGTGCACATGGATGTGACCGGGACGCCGCTGAGCTCGGGCGGCGGGCGCACCACGGTCAAGGAAACCAATGTCATCGGCACCATGCAGCTGCTCGGCGCCTGTCAGAAGTCGCCGACGGTCAAGCGGCTCGTCGTGAAGTCGAGCACGAGCGTGTACGGGTCCGCGCCGCGCGATCCCGCGGTGTTCACCGAGACCACGCCGCCGAAGTCGCTGCCCAGCGGGGGCTTCGCGAAGGACGCCGTCGAAGTCGAGGGGTATGTGCGCGGCTTCGCTCGGCGCCGGCCCGACGTGGCGGTGTGCGTGCTCCGCTTCGCGAACATCCTGGGGCCGCTCGCCGACTCGCCGCTCGCCGAGTACTTCTCGCTGCCGGTCCTGCCGACGGTGCTCGGCTACGACCCGCGGCTCCAGTTCGTCCACGAGGACGACGTGATCGACGTGCTGCGGATCGCGGCGGGCGACCCGCGCCGAGGGACGCTCAACAGCGGGACCTTCAACATCGCGGGGGAGGGCGTGCTGCTGCTCTCGCAGTGTTCGCGACGGCTCGGGCGGCCCACGGTGCCGGTGCTGCTCCCGGCGGTCCGCTGGGTCGGCACCGCGCTCAGGACGGTCGGGATCACCGATTTCTCGCCGGAGCAGATTCGTTTGCTCACGCATGGCCGGGTGGTCAGCACGGTCCAGATGCGCGAGACACTGGGCTACGAACCCAAGTACACGACCGCCGAGACCTTCGCGGACTTCGCCCGCAGCAGGGGCCCCGGGCTGCTGCCCCCGGACTCGCTGGCCAGGGCCGTGGACCGGGTTGCCGGGCTGCCGTTCGCGCCCTTCCCCGGCGGGGCCCTCGCCGGGGCCACCACCCCTTCGAACGCGGAATGAGGAGCGCACCAACGATGGCGGACGCCAAGGTCATCCCGTTCGACGACGACCGCTCGCGCCAGAGCGCGCAGCGCACCGGCCGCAGGCGCCCGGTCCCGGGCCGCCGCAAGGCCGAGCCCGGGCCGCAGCCGCTCGGCACCCCCACCGCCCCGGTCAGTGCCCTGCCCGGGGCGCAGGAGGCCGTCGAGCAGGCCTCCGGGGCCCGCGCGGCGGACCGGCAGGAGCAGCGCGGCGGCTGGGACCGGCGCATCGCCGGGGGCCTGTCGTTCCTGCGGCGGCGGATCACCGGCGAGTACGACGTCGACGAGTTCGGCTACGACAAGGAGCTCACCGACCAGGTCCTCATGTCGATCCTGCGGCCGTTCTACGACAAGTACTTCCGGGTGGAGGTGAAGGGCGTCGAGAACATCCCGGCCGAGGGCGGGGCGCTGGTCGTCGCCAACCACTCCGGGACGCTGCCGCTGGACGGGCTGATGATGCAGGTCGCCGTCCACGACCACCACCCGGCAGGGCGCCATCTGCGGCTGCTCGCGGCCGACCTGGTGTTCGTGCTGCCGGTCGTCAACGAGCTGGCCCGCAAGGCCGGGCACACGCTGGCCTGCTCGGAGGACGCCCAGGCGCTCCTTGAGCGGGGCGAGGTCGTCGGCGTGATGCCGGAGGGGTTCAAGGGCATCGGCAAGCCGTTCGGCGAGCGGTACAAGCTGCAGCGCTTCGGGCGGGGCGGCTTCGTGTCGACCGCGCTGAAGGCGGGCACGCCCATCGTGCCGTGCTCGATCGTGGGGGCCGAGGAGATCTACCCGATGATCGGGAACTCCAAGACGCTGGCCCGGCTGCTCGGCTTCCCGTACTTCCCGATCACGCCGACGTTCCCGTGGCTGGGGCCTGCGGGCCTGGTGCCGCTGCCGACGAAGTGGACGATCCAGTTCGGCGAGCCGATCCCGACCGACGGGTATCCGCCGGAGGCGGCGGAGGACCCGATGCTGATGTTCAACCTCACCGACCAGGTGCGGGAGCAGATCCAGCACACGCTGTACAAGCTGCTCGTACAGCGGCGGTCCGTGTTCTTCTGAGCCCTTTTGAGGCTCGTACGCGTGGGAGGGGTTTTCCCGGCCCCTCCCACGCGTCTGTACGCGACCTCTACTCCGCCTTGTCCGTGTCGATGCCCAGGCCCGGCAGCAGGCCCGGCAGGAGCGGGGGCAGGGTGACGTCCGGCACCGGGGGCTTGTTGGAGGACTTGCCGGACGGGGCGGGGACGATGCCGCCGCCCGTGCCCGGCTCGAACAGGCCGCCGGTGTTGCCGCCGAGCAGGCCCTCGCTGGAGGGCGAGCCGGAGGGCTGCGGCTTTCCGCCGGTGGCGGGGGCGCTGTGACCGGATCCGGGGGCCGAGGACGGCGTGGCCGGGCGGGCGGTGCCCGAGGTGCTGCCCGGGTGCGAGGAGCTCTGCCGGCCGCGGGTGGTGGAAGACGTCTTGGGCAGCAGCGACTGCAGCGGCCCGACCTCCTGGTCTATGGCGGCGAAGACCGAGCTCACCTTGTTGCCGACGTCGGTCAGCTGGGCGGGCAGCTTGCCGCGGAGCTTGGTCCAGCTGTCGCGGTGGGCCTGGGCGAAGGAGTTCAGGGCGGCCATGGGGCCGATGGAACCGTCCTTCGCATAGGCCTGGTGCAGCAGGCGATGGCCCTCGGAGGCGTCGTGCTCCATACCGCTGAGGGCGCGCCGGACCTCGCCGAGCTGCTCGTGGTCGAGGTCACCCGCGCGGCCCCGCTCCATCAGGCGTCTCGCCTCGGAGAGCCGGGTCGAGGCCTGGTCGAGGTAGAGCTCGCCCCGGCTGGCGTCGTCGTCGGCCATGTTGAGCTTGAGGTCCTCCATGCCGCGTTTCAGCCCGTACAGGGAATCACCGGGAAGGGCGTCGGAGCTGGCAGCGGCCACGCCGCTGAACGCTCCCGCGGCCACACCGATGCTGAGTCCGCCCGCCGCAATGCCCTTGGACCAGCGGGAGCGGGGTCGCAATTTCCGGAGCGACGTCGCCCGGTGGGCGCCGCGGCCGGTCCGCTGCTCGGGCACCTGAGGGTCGGCGGCACCGCCGCCGGCGAACATCCGCTCCATCTCGGCCATGAGCAGCGCCCGCTGCTCGACCTTGACCTGCGGCTCCATCTCCGGTTTCGGCAGTTCGCCGAGCCCACCCGCCAGGGTCAACAGCCTGCCGGTCTCGGCCTGATCGGCCGGACCGGTCTCGGGTGTCTCCTGGTCGGCCGCCGAGGCTTCTTCCAGGGCCTGGGCGAAGGCGTTCGCCCGCCGGTGCGCCGATACGTTCGCGATCACTGGCGGCACCTCCTCTCGTCATCACGGTCGACTCCCCAAGGGGCCTGGAAGGTTGCACGCCTTGAGCACATCCACACGATCGAGTGAGCGGCTGTGGACATGGCGTGACCACAGGGAGCCTTCATCCCGCACAACGACGGACGCGGCACTTGGGTTACGGACGAAGGATGATCGGACCACAGCGTCATCAGGTGCTCACGGACGGCGAGTCGGACCCGCCTGAGGCGGGTCGGCGGGTGGTGTCCGGACGGGCCGGGCGGTCAACGGGCGTCGTCCGGGAGGAGCCGGGCGAGGGTGCGCACGGCCCGGTACTGGAGGGTCTTGATCGCGCCCTCGTTCTTGCCCATGACGCGGGCGGTCTCGGCGACCGAGAGGCCCTGGAGGAAGCGCAGGGTGACGCACTCCTGCTGTTGCGGATTGAGCTTGCGTACGGCTTCGAGCAGGGCGGCGTTGGAGAGCGACTCCAGGACGGAGTCCTCGGGGGAGCGCTCGACCTCGTTGGCGTCGAGCATTTCGCCGGTGGTCACTTCGAGCCGGAAACGGCTCGACTTGAAGTGGTCGGCGACCAGGTTGCGCGCGATCGTGACCAGCCAGGCGCCGAAGTCGCGGCCCTGCCAGGTGAAGGTGGAGATCCGGCGCAGGGCGCGCAGGAACGTCTCGCTGGTGAGGTCCTCGGCCGTCGCCTTGCCGCCGACGCGGTAGTAGATGTAGCGGTAGACGGTGTCGCTGTACTGGTCGTAGAGCCGTCCGAAGGCGTCGGCCTCGCCCGCTTGGGCGCGCTCGACGAGGTCCATCATGCGGGCGCTGTCGCTGTCGGCGGTGGGCCGGCGCGCGGTGGGCGTCGCGGACGTGCCCGTGCTGCGGCCGCCGCTCCGTCTACCGACTGCGGCACCACCGTCGGCCAGGGCATAGCAGGGCCCGACGGGTGTTGCGGTGGCGAAGGCAGGGGCGCCGGCGTACGCGGTGGGGACGAATACGCGCAGGCGGTCGACGACCGCCCCGCGCAGCGTAGCCAGGCCCGAGGCGTCAACCCCGACGTGTGGGTACACGGGACTCCCAGAGGCAGAGCTTCCATCACGTGCAGTGCGGAACTGTTCACCCATCGTGGCGATGTGCGGGTTCCGGATTGCGTCTGAGGAGAATAACGCTTCGTGCAGGGAGCGCTACACCCAGTTGCTCAAATCGTCGATTCCGTCGCTTCTGTTACGTCTATGCGTCTGTTCAAGTCGCACATAGTGACCGGAAGTTGATCGGAATGCTTTCGGATTTGTCCGTGCCGGGGATCTGTTGTGCCCGGGTGTGGGCAACGGGGCTGGCGAGCCAAGGGGGATGGGGACGAAACCCCCGCAATCGAATATTCCGGCGGCTGACGCCGCGGGCGGCCGCCGGAGACGCCCGTTGACTGCGGACAGTGGCCGACTAGCGGCGGCGGCGGTGCAGGGCGACGGCCGCGGCCGTGCCGCCCGCCAGTGCGCCGACCCCGGCCGCGGCCGGGATGCCGACCTTCGCGGCCTTGCGCCCGGTGCGGTAGTCGCGCAGCCGCCACTCGCGCTCGCGGGCGTGTTTGCGGAGTTTGGCGTCCGGGTTGATGGCGTAGGGGTGGCCGACGAGCGAGAGCATCGGGATGTCGTTGTGCGAGTCGCTGTACGCGGCGCAGCGGGTCAGGTCGAGTCCCTCGGCGGCGGCGAGCGCCCGGACGGCCTCGGCCTTGGCGGGCCCGTGCAGGGGCTCGCCCACCAGGCGTCCCGTATAGACGCCGTCCACCGACTCGGCGACCGTGCCGAGCGCGCCGGTCAGGCCCAGGCGCCGGGCGATGATCGTGGCGGTCTCGACCGGGGCGGCCGTCACCAGCCAGACCTTCTGGCCCGCGTCCAGGTGGGCCTGGGCGAGCGCGCGGGTGCCGGGCCAGATGCGCTCGGCCATGTACTCGTCGTAGATCTCCTCGCCGATGGACATCAGCTCGGAGACGCGGTGGCCCTTGACGATGGACAGCGCGCTGTCGCGGGCGTCCTGCATGTGCTCGGGGTCCTCGACGCCGACGAGCCGGAACCAGGCCTGCTGCCAGGCGAAGCGCGCCAGCTCGCGGCGCTGGAAGAACTTCCTCTTGTACAGACCCCGGCCGAAGTGGAAGAGGGCGGCGCCCTGCATCACGGTGTTGTCGAGGTCGAAGAAGGCGGCGGCGAGATCGTCCCCGACGACGGGGAACTCGGGCTCCGACGGTGTCTCGTCGGCCTTGGCCTGCGCCAGCTCTGCCAGTTCCTGCGAGGACTTGCGGGCTGCCTCGGCTGCGGCCTCGCCGGCCAGCACGCTGCGTGCTGTCGCCGAGCGCCTACGAGGGGTGAGCCATCCCAGTGCGGCCATGCCGTGAGCATAGCCAGTCTGTTCGGAACTTCCCGACTCGCCAGGGAGCGATGGCGTGAACTCTCCGCGGCCGTCGTGTTAAGCGGACGATCCGGGCTTATGGGTCCACAGGGCGGGTCGGGGGTTGGAGAATGGGAGCCATGAGTCCCTTGCTGCGACGTACGAAGAAGCCGGGCGGGAACCCTGCCGACCGGGTGGTCACGCTGATCGGGAAGCCCGGTTGCCACCTCTGCGACGACGCCCAGGAGGTGATCGAGGCCGTGTGTGCCGAGACGGGTGCGGCCTGGGAGAAGAAGGACATCACCCAGGACGAGGCGCTGTACAAGGAGTACTGGGAGCAGATTCCGGTCGTGCTGGTCGACGGCGAGCAGCACACCTTCTGGCGCGTGGATCCCGTACGCCTCAGAGGCGCACTGACCGGTTGAACGCTGCGCTCCGGGCCGTGGGCGGTTGAACAGCCAAATGATGGGGTTCGCGATAGTTGCGGTTACCATCGTGGTCGTTTTGCTGTGGTTCGGGGGTATCGCTGTGAGGAGTGTGTGCGGCTTTGCCCCCTTCGGGTCCTGAACGGACCGAACCCGTCTGTGGTTCCGCGATTCCCTCCTCGGGTCGCGTGAGCCCGGTCACTTTGCTCGGACAAAGCGGACACCATCTTTGTGCACGCGTTCACAAAGACATAGCCTGCATCCGACGGGGCGGCCCTGGGACATGTGGCCGCCTGCAGCCCCGCTCATCCCGCAGGAGCACCGTGGCAACTGGCCGAACTCACCGACCGGCGACCCGAAGCCGAGGAATCCCCGAGGCCACCGTCGCCAGGCTTCCGCTGTATCTGCGTGCGCTCACCGGACTTTCGGAGCGCTCCGTGCCGACGGTCTCCTCGGAGGAGCTCGCGGCCGCCGCGGGGGTCAACTCCGCGAAGCTGCGCAAGGACTTCTCGTACCTGGGCTCGTACGGCACCCGCGGTGTCGGGTACGACGTCGAGTATCTCGTCTACCAGATCTCCCGGGAACTGGGCCTGACCCAGGACTGGCCGGTTGTCATCGTCGGTATCGGTAACCTCGGCGCCGCCCTCGCCAACTACGGCGGCTTCGCCTCGCGCGGTTTCCGGGTCGCGGCGCTGATAGACGCCGACCCCGCTATGGCCGGAAAGCCGGTGGCCGGGATGCCGGTGCAGCACACCGACGACCTGGAGAAGATCATCAGCGAGAACGGGGTCTCGATCGGGGTCATCGCGACCCCGGCGGGCGCCGCTCAGCAGGTCTGCGACCGTCTCGTCGCGGCCGGGGTGACCTCCATCCTCAACTTCGCGCCGACCGTGCTCTCGGTGCCCGAGGGCGTCGACGTGCGCAAGGTCGACCTCTCCATCGAGCTGCAGATCCTCGCCTTCCACGAGCAGCGCAAGGCCGGCGAGGAAGCCGCCGTCACCGAGGCCGCGGCCGCCGTGGTGCCGCCGGTGCGCGCCGCGGGCAATGGCCGGAAGGGACCGGACGGGGACATGCCCGCCGTGATGCCGGCATGAGCCTCCTGGTCGTCGGCCTCAGCCACCGCAGCGCCCCCGTCAGCGCCCTGGAGCGGGCCTCCCTCTCCGCGGACGCGCAGGCCAAGCTGCTCCACGACACCCTCGCCGCCGAGCCCGCCGCCGAGGCCGCGGTGCTCGCCACCTGCAACCGCATCGAGCTGTACGCGGACGTGGACAAGTTCCACGCGGGTGTCGCCGAGCTCTCCACGCTGCTCGCCCAGCACAGCGGCGTCGGCCTCGAAGAGCTCACCCCTTATCTGTATGTGCACTACGAGGACCGGGCCGTCCACCACCTCTTCTCGGTGGCCTGCGGGCTCGACTCCATGGTCGTCGGCGAGGGGCAGATCCTCGGGCAGATCAAGGACACCCTCGCGCTCGGGCAGGAACTGCACACCGCCGGGCGGCTGTTGAACGACCTGTTCCAGCAGGCGCTGCGGGTCGGCAAGCGCGCCCACAGCGAGACCGGGATCGACCGGGCCGGGCAGTCGCTCGTCACCTTCGGCCTGGAGCAGCTCGCCGCCGGGGCGTCCGTCGAGGACTGGGCCAAGGGCAAGCGGGCGCTGGTCATCGGCGCCGGTTCGATGTCCTCGCTCGCCGCGGCGACGCTGGCCCGCACCGGCGTCGACGAGATCGTGGTCGCCAACCGGACGCACGCCCGCGCCGAGCGGCTCGTCGAGATCCTCGGCGAGGCGGGCACGGCCGCGCGCGCCGTCGCGATGGCCGATGTCGCACGGGAACTGACACGAGTCGACGTGGCCGTGTCCTGCACCGGGGCAACGGGTCTGGTGCTGACCGGCGAGGCCGTCGCCACCGCGCTCGGCCTGCCGCCGCTGGCCCCGGCCGCCGACCCCGCCACGGTGGCCCGCCTTTCGGCCGCCGACCGCGCCGCTCTCGCCGAGGTCGCCGCCGCCGGGCGCGCGGGCCTCCTCGCGGACGGTACGGAGCCGGACGATGTCGCGCATCAGGCCGAAGCCGTACGTTCCGAGGCCCCCGCGCCCGACGCCGCGGGCTGCCCGGTGGACCTGGCCGCCCTCGCCGACGCGGGCATCACCTTCGCCGGGCCCGGCGTGGACGCCCTGAACGCGGCCCCGGCCGTCGACGTCAACTCCCTTGAACTGCACGGCAGTTGGGCCGAGCGGGCGGAGCGGCCGCAGGCCGGCGCCGGGCGCGGTGTTCCCGTACCGGCCGGGCCCGTGAAGCTGGCGCTGCTCGACCTCGCCATGCCGCGCGACATCGACGCCGCCGTGCACCGCATCCCCGGGGTGCGGCTCGTCGACATCGAGTCGCTCGCCGAAGCCTCGGCCGACGCGCCGATGGCCGCCGATGTGGACCAGGTGCGCTCGATCGTCTCCGACGAGGTGGCCGCGTTCGGCGCCGCCCAGCGGGCCGCGCACATCACGCCGACCGTCGTGGCGCTGCGCGCCATGGCCGCCGAGGTCGTGGCCGGCGAGGTCGCGCGCCTGGAGGGCCGGCTCCCGGACCTCGACGACAAGCAGCGCTCCGAGGTCACCCAGACCGTGCGCCGCGTTGTCGACAAGCTTCTGCACGCACCGACCGTGCGGATCAAGCAGCTTGCCGCCGAGCCCGGTGGCGCCGGGTACGCGGACGCGCTGCGCACTCTCTTCGACCTCGACCCGGAGACGGTGGCCGCCGTCTCCCGGGCCGATCTGAACGACGCCGATGTCAAGAACCGAGGGCGGTCATGACCGAGAAAGCACTGAGACTCGGGACCAGGCGCAGCAAGCTCGCCATGGCCCAGTCCGGCCATGTGGCCGACGCCGTACGGCAGTTGACCGGGCGTCCCGTCGAGCTGGTGGAGATCACCACGTACGGCGACACCTCGCGTGAGCACCTCGCGCAGATCGGCGGCACCGGTGTGTTCGTCGTGGCGCTGCGCGACGCGCTGCTGCGCGGCGAGGTCGACTTCGCGGTGCACTCCCTCAAGGACCTGCCCACCGCCCAGCACCCCGACCTGGTGCTCGCCGCCGTGCCGGTGCGCGAGGACCCGCGCGACGTGCTGGTCGCCCGCGACGGTCTGACCTTCGACGAGCTTCCGGACGGCGCCCGCATCGGCACCGGTTCGCCGCGGCGGATGGCGCAGCTCAACGCGTACGCCCGCAGCCACGGCCGCACCATCGAGTGCGTGCCGATCCGCGGCAACATCGACACCCGCGTCGGTTACGTCACCAAGGGCGAGCTCGACGCGGTGGTCCTGGCCGCCGCCGGGCTCAACCGCATCGGACGCGCCGACGTCGTGACCGAGTTCCTCTCGGTCGACACCGTTTTGCCCGCCCCCGGCCAGGGGGCCCTGGCGATCGAGTGCACGGCGGCCAACGCCGACCTCGCCGCCGCGCTCGCCGAGCTCGACGACCCGTTGACGCGGGCCGCCGTGACCGCCGAGCGGTCCCTGCTCGCCGCCCTGGAGGCCGGCTGCAGCGCACCTGTGGGTGCGTTGGCCGACCTTCTGGCCGACGGGCAGATTGTTCATGAGATGCGCCTGCGCGGAGTGGTCGGTACCACCGACGGTTCTTCGCTGGTGCAGCTGTCCACCACCGGTCCCGTACCCACGTCGCACGACGAAGCGATGGCCCTCGGACGCGAACTCGCGGACGAGATGCTCGCCAAGGGTGCGGCCGGTCTTATGGGGGAGCGAGCACTTTGAGCCCCACCACCAACCCCACCGCCGCCGGAAACGTCACCTTCCTCGGTGCCGGTCCCGGAGACCCCGGACTTCTGACGCTGCGCGCCGTGGAGGCGCTGGCGTCGGCCGACGTCCTGATCGCCGAGCCCGCTGTGCTCGACGTTGTTCGCGCGCATGCGCGGGCAGGTGTGGACACACCTCAGCTGACGGTAGTGGACGAGGCGTCAACTACCGCCGGTATCCCGGTGTTGCGGGACGCCGCCAATCTTGTCATGGAGGCCGCGCGCTCCGGCAGGCGGGTCGTCCGTGCGGTCTCCGGCGACCCGGGCCTGGACGGCGACGCGGCCGGCGAGATGCTGGCCTGCGCCTCCGAGGGCATCCCCTTCGAGGTGGTGCCGGGCGTGGCCGCCGCGGTCGGCGTGCCCGCGTACGCCGGTGTCCCGCTGAGCGGCGCCGGCGGCGCCGACGTCCGCTTCGTCGACGCCCGTACCGCCTCCGAGCGGTGCTGGGCCGAGGTCGGCGCGAGCGACGGCACGGTGGTGGTGTCGACGACCCTGGAGACCGTCGCGGCCGCGGCCGGCGAGCTGGTCTCCGCGGGCCGCAAGCCCGACACCCCGATGACCGTGACGATCGCGGGCACCACCACGCGCCAGCGGACCTGGTCCGCGACGCTCGGCTCGGTCGCCCAGGTGCTCAAGCAGGCGAAGGTGCTGCCCTCGCCGGACGGGCACCAGGCCGTCATAGCCGTGGTCGGCGAGCGAAGTGCCCCTGCTCAGCGCGACCAGCTGTCGTGGTTCGAGTCCAAGCCGCTGTTCGGCTGGCGCGTACTCGTCCCGCGTACGAAGGAGCAGGCCGCCTCGCTCTCCGACCAGTTGAGGTCCTACGGTGCGGTGCCGCACGAGGTGCCGACGATCGCGGTCGAGCCTCCCCGGACGCCGCAGCAGATGGAACGCGCGGTCAAGGGCCTGGTGACGGGCCGGTACGAGTGGATCGCGTTCACCTCGGTCAACGCGGTGAAGGCGGTGCGCGAGAAGTTCGAGGAGTACGGTCTCGACGCTCGGGCCTTCGCGGGGATCAAGGTCGCCGCGGTGGGCGAGCAGACCGCGGCCTCGCTCGTGGAGTTCGGCGTGAAGCCGGACCTGGTACCGAGCGGCGAGCAGTCGGCCGCCGGCCTCCTTGAGGACTGGCCGCCCTACGACCCGGTCTTCGACCCGATCGACCGCGTCTTCCTGCCGCGTGCCGACATCGCCACCGAGACGCTGGTGGCGGGCCTGATCGAGCTCGGCTGGGAGGTCGACGACGTCACGGCGTACCGGACCGTGCGCGCGTCGCCGCCGCCGGCGGACACGCGCGAGGCGATCAAGGGGGGCGGGTTCGATGCGGTCCTTTTCACTTCGTCTTCGACTGTCCGGAACCTTGTCGGCATCGCCGGTAAGCCGCACAACGTGACCGTCATCGCGTGTATCGGCCCTGCTACGGCCAAGACGGCGGAGGAGCACGGGCTGCGGGTGGATGTGATGGCTCCGGAGCCGTCGGTCCACAAGCTGGCGCAGGCCCTTGCGGACTTCGGCGCGGCCCGTCGTGACGCGGCGGTGTCCGCGGGCGAGCACGTGACCCGGCCGAGCGAGCGCCGGCCGGGGGCGCGGCGCCGCCGCACGACGTAGCACGGTGCGCGGGGGCGGAGCCCCGGCTCCCCCAGGGGTGCTGGGGCTCCGCCCCAGACCCCGTTGGCCCCTCCCCGCCCCTTCCCTAAACCCTCCGGGGGTGGGGGCGCTGTGTGGACGGACTTCGGCTGCGGACTGTAGGTGGCTGGTCGCGCAGTTCCCCGCGCCCCTGGCAGGGTCGGGTACGGGCACCTCTAGCCCGTCCGGCGTTTGAGGACGAGCGCCCTTAAGGCGCGAACGGGGTCTGGGGCGGAGCCCCAGGAGAGCAGCTCAGCCACCCACACCCCCCGGAGGCCACGCGGCGGAGCCGCAGAGTGTCACAGCGGGAAGGGGTGGGGTGGGGAAAGTCCCCCTCCCCGGCGGCGTAGCGTGTACCGCATGACTGTGTACGGATCCTTCCCCGGGGCCCGGCCCCGTCGGCTGCGCACCACCCCCACCATGCGCCGCATGGTCGCCGAGACCCGCCTGCACCCCGCCGACCTCATCCTCCCCGCGTTCGTGCGGGAGGGCGTCGCCGAGCCCGTTCCGATCCAGGCCATGCCGGGCGTCGTGCAGCACTCCCTCGACACGCTGCGCAAGGCCGCTGTGGAGGCCGTCTCCGCCGGGGTCTCCGGGATCATGCTCTTCGGGGTGCCGGAGGACGAGAAGAAGGACGCCGCCGGAACGGCCGGGACCGACCCGGACGGGATCCTCCAGGTCGCCATCCGCGCCGTGAAGGAAGAAGTCGGTGACGACCTCGTCATCATGTCCGACCTCTGCCTCGACGAGTACACCGACCACGGACACTGCGGCGTGCTCGACGAGCACGGGCGCGTGGACAACGACGCCACCCTTGAGCGCTACGCCGAGATGGCCCAGGTCCAGGCCGACGCCGGAGTCCACGTCGTCGGGCCCTCCGGGATGATGGACGGCCAAGTCGGCGTCATCCGGGACGCGTTGGACCAGACCGGCCACGAAGACGTCTCCATCCTGGCCTACACCGCCAAGTACTCCTCCGCCTTCTACGGGCCCTTCCGCGAGGCCGTCGGCTCCTCCCTGCGCGGGGACCGCAAGACCTACCAGCAGGACCCCGCCAACACCCGTGAATCCATGCGGGAGTTGGCGCTCGACCTCGACGAGGGCGCCGACATGGTCATGGTCAAGCCGGCCGGGCCCTACCTCGACATCCTCGCCAAGGTCGCCGAGTCGGTGGACGTGCCGGTCGCCGCGTACCAGATCAGCGGCGAGTACGCGATGATCGAGGCCGCCGCCGAGAAGGGCTGGATCGACCGCGACCGCGCGATCCTGGAAACCCTGACCGGCATCAAGCGCGCCGGCGCCCACATGATCCTCACGTACTGGGCGACCGAGGTGGCCAAGGGCCTGTAGCCCCGCGAGGCTCCCAAGTCCCTTTACTGCTGGTGCAGTTGGCGGGCCGTGGTCAGCGCGCCCAGCACCAGCGGCATGGACTCCCTGGAGGCGGCCACGTACACCCGTGTGCCGCCGTCCCGGCACTCCAGGACCAGGCAGTTGTCGCCCAGGTTCAGATCGTCGGGGTCCGTCCGGTACGGCGGGCGGACCCTCAGCGGCTCCAGCGTGGCCGGTACGGCCTTGGGGTGGAGGCGGTAGTTCGGGTCGGGGATGATCGACAGGCGGGTGGCCTCGGCCACCAGGTAGCCGCCGCCCAGAACGCCCCCGTACGGGACGTCGCCCCGCACGATGCCGGAGAGGACGACCTCCTCGTCCGGGACGACCGGCGTGATCGTGATCGTGTCCGTTGTCTTGCATGCGTTCGCGCGGTGGAGCCCCACGGCGACGATCGCGCACCCAGCCGCGACGACCGCCCCCACCACCCCGTACGCCAGCAGCGCCGCCCGCCACCCGTGGACGAACCACGGGAGCAGGCCGCCCGCCAGGCCGAGGGTGGCCGTGCCCATGATCAGGACCCCCGGCTGCCACGGGTACCGGAGCCGGGTCGTGGCGTAACTCCGGGCCCACCAGAGGCCGATCAGGATCAGGCCCAGGCCGGCCGAGCCCAGGGCCAGACCCCAGGCCAGGAACAGCCGGTACGCGCCGCGCGGGTCGGCGGCCGTGTACCAGCGGGCGTCCGCCCAGTCGACGTACCGGACCGAGCCCTCCCAGTACGTGACGCCGATCCGCTTCCCGGCCAGCCCGTCGAACGTGTACCGCTGATCTCCCTTGAAGTAGAGGGTGGGTGTGTTGCCCTCGGCGGTCTTCACGTACATCCAGTGGGAGGGCGTCTTGCCGCTCCTCTCCCTCGTGCGCTCGATCACTGCTGGTACGGAGTGCAGGCAGTCGGTGGCGGACGTTCCGGGTGCACAGTCCTTGGCCGCCCGGAACGCCCGCTCCGTGTCGAGGCGTTCCGGCATCGGCACGAGCAGCAGCCAGACCATCACCAGGAGCAGGGCGGTACCGATGGCCGTCGCGCTGATGACCACCGCGCGGTTCTTGGGCAGCGAGAGTGCGGCCGGGGCGGCCTCTGCCCGTCTTTCGTTCATGCGCTCATGATGCTCCTTGGATGATCGATCATTGCGCTAAGGATGCGTCAAGGGCTCCGGGTGGGCACTGTCGCTCCGCGGTCAGTTCCAGTAGAGGGTCCAACTCCCGTTGTTCAGAAGGAAGTTGGCGTACTCGTCGAGGTCGGTCTCTATCGTGTCCGGGCAGGAGGCGAAGTGTTCCGCCGCCAGCACCAGGGCCTCTTCCCCCGTTGCGGGCGGGGCCGCGACGGAGACCGTGAGGCGATCGGGCGTCAGGCCCACCACCCTGGCCCCGAACCTGTCCTCCCACGAGCGCAGCACCGCGCACAGGCGCGCCACGTCGGGCTCGTGCCTCCGTGCGCCGCGCCAGCCGATGGCCGCCGGGATGTCGGCGCTGCGGCGGGCCGGGACCAGGGCGATCCGGGCGCCCTTCAGATGGCCCTCGCCCGTCGCCGCCCCGGCGGTCTCGGCCGCCCTTCGGTCCGGGTCCTCGTGAAGCGCCGGGGCCTCCGCCAGGCCGGGCCACTCCTCGGGGTCGTAGCCCAGCTCCTCCTCGGCGTACGTCTCCCAGTGCTCGGCCAGCACGTCCTCGGCGTCGTGGTCGCCCGGGTACGACGCCTCGTCCGGGGCGAGCTCCCAGTCCGCCAACTCCCGTATTCCGCCCAGTAGTACGGGGTGCAGGCCGCTTGTCCTGCGGGCCGCTGCGAGGCGCGCCCAGTCCTGCGGGCCGGCCGGTTCGTCCGCGTGCCAGAGCAGCGGCTCCGCCGCCGGGCCGATCACCCTGCCCGGCGGCAGGTCGAGACCCAGCACCTTGCCGGTGGGGTCGTCCATCAGTTGCGGAAGTGGATTCGCAAGCATCGCCATGCCCCGAATGTAGATCCCACCACTGACAACGCCGCCCTCATGGTTCTGGGGGCGGAGTGTGAGAGTGCGGGGTTCAGAGTCCCGCGACGAAGCCCTGCCACGTGGTGGGGTTCACGGTGAGGGTGGGGCCCTCGGGGGCCTTGGAGTCGCGGATGTGGACGGCGGAGGGGTGGGTTGCCACCTCGACGCAGGCCCCGCCCTCGCTCCCGCTGTAGCTCGACTTGCGCCAAGCGCACGCGATTTCGACGCAGGCGCCGCCTTCGTCACTGCTGTAGCTGGACTTGAACCACGTAAGTGCGATGCTCATTGCTCTCCTAGTAGCCGGTCCAACAGGCCTCTTGTCTGCTCGGAGTTGAGGGCCTGCGTTCGCAGCATCGCATATTTCTGTGCCAAGACACTGACCTCGTCGGGGTCGGAAATGAGCTGACTTCCACGGTGGGTCTCGGTGTAGGCGAGGTGCTGGTGGTCCGGAGTCTCCAGGAGCACGAAGGGGCCTGCGAGCCCCGCGTGCGTATGCCTGCCGAGCGGCATGACCTGGAGGGTCAGCCCTGGTAGATCGGTGCAGCCGCGCAGGTGCCGCAGCATCTCCGCGTACACCGCGTCGCTGCCCAAGCGGTCTCGCAGGATGGCCTCGGAGATGACGAAGCTGAGGGTCGGCGGCTCCTTCCGATGCAGTATTTCCTGCCGCTCCAGCCGCGCAGCGACCTGCGCGTTGATCTCGTCCTCGCTCATCGCCGGCACCTTGCTGAGGAACACCGCCCGCGCGTAGCTCTCCGTCTGGAGCAGGCCCGGCAGTACCTGGTTCTCGAACCAGGACAGCGCGATGGCCTCGCGCTCCAGGTCCATGTACTCCTCCGCCCACGCCGGGATCAGGTCGATCTCCGGCATGTTCTCGACCGCCGTCGTCAACGCGCCCTTTGTGTCGAGGAGTTGGTCCAGCAAGGCGGCCAGGTCGAGTTTCAGGGGGCGGCGGCCCTGTTCGATCGAGGCGATCATCTCCTCGTGCAGCAGCACGCGCTCGCCCAGCTGGCGCTGGGTCAGGCCTGCGGCAATCCGGAAGGTCGCCACGAGGGCGCCGACCATCCTCATCGCCGACGTGTTCTTCCGGGGTCGCTTCCTGGGGTGCATGCCTGCGAACTCCCCATACGTACCCGTACGTTACGCATCGCGGACCCGTACAGAATTTGTGTACGGGTCCAGCCACTGCGGCCCGCCGCCACCGCTCCGAAACCCTCCCCCCATGACCGACAACAACATCACCGTCAGCGCGACCGGCAACGAAATGCGCGAGCGCTTCTACCCCCGCCGCCGCCAATCCGTCCCCGCCGCGCGGAACTTCGCGGCCGGGGCCGTGGCCGACTGGGGGTTTTTCCACCGCATCGACGACGTCCTGCTCTGCGTCAGCGAGCTCGCCACCAACGCCCTGTTGCACGGGGTGCCGCCGGGGCGGGGGGTTCCTTCTGCGGCTGCGGCTCTGCGAGGGGGCCGTGTTGCGGGCCGAGGTGCACGACAGCGGGGGCGGGGTGCCCCGGGTCGCCGACAGCCCGGACTGCGGTGGGCGCGGGCTGCTGCTCGTGGGCGCCGTCGCCGACAAGTGGGGCGTGGGGGAGCGGGACCCCGGGAAGGCTGTGTGGTGTGAGTTCGGCTGCGAGGGTCCGGCGCCGGACCGGGGTTCGGATCATGGAATGGGGCGTTAGGGGTGGGCGGGGGCTGCGTAGGGTGCGGGGTAGTCGGACGTCCGAGCAACTGACAGGAGCCGCACCATGCCCGCCACCTCATCGGCCGCCGCCGTGCCCGCGCTCGCCGCGCGTGCCGCGTCCGTCGGGTCCTCGCCCGTGCGGGAGATCCTCGCGCTGACCGCCCGGCCCGAGGTGATCTCGTTCGCGGGCGGGCTCCCCGCGCCCGAGCTGTTCGACGGCGAGGGCATGGCCGCCGCCTTCCGCGCCGTGATGGAGGGGGAGGCGGCGACCGCTCTGCAGTACTCGACCACCGAGGGCAGCCCCGCGCTGCGGGCCGCGACGGCCGCCCGGCTCAGCGCGCGCGGGCTCGCCACCGGCGCCGACGACCTGCTGATAACCACCGGCTCGCAGCAGGGCCTCACCCTCCTCGCCGCCGCGCTGATCGAACCCGGCGACGTCGTCCTCGTCGAAGACCCCTGCTACCTGGCCGCGTTGCAGGTCTTCGGCTTCGCCGGGGCCCGCGTCGTCGCCGTGCCCTGCGACGACGACGGGCCCGACCCCGCCGCCCTCGACGCGCTCGTCGCCCGCGAGCGGCCCAAGCTCTTCTACTGCGTGCCCACCTTCCAGAACCCCACCGGCCGCACCATGACCGCCGAGCGCCGCCGCGCGGTCGCCGACGTGGCCGTGCGGCGCGGGCTGTGGCTCGTCGAGGACGACCCGTACGGCGAGCTGCGCTACGAGGGCGAGCACGTGCCCTGGATTTCCTCCTACGAGGACGCCGCCGACCGCACCGTGCTGCTCAGCAGCTACTCGAAGATCATGGCGCCGGGGCTTCGCCTCGGCTGGGTGCGGGCGCCCCGCGCGCTGCTGCGGGCCTGCGTGATCGCCAAGCAGGCCTGTGACCTGCACACCCCGACCGTCAACCAGCTCGCCGCCGCCCGCTACCTCGCCGACCGCGACCTGGACGCCCACGTGGCCAAGGTCCGCGCCGCCTACGGCGAGCGCCGCGACGCCATGCTCGCGGGCCTCCCCGACGCGCTGCCCGAAGGCTCCACCTGGAACCGGCCCGAGGGCGGCATGTTCCTGTGGGCCCGCCTTCCGGAGGGAAGCGATGCGACTGCCCTGCTGCACAAGGTGGTTGAGCACGATGTCGCCTACGTTCCCGGTGCGCCCTTCTTCGCCGGCGTGCCGGACGCCGCCGCGCTGCGGCTGTGCTTCGTGACCTCCGCCCCGGACGAGATCCGGGAGGGCCTCGGGCGCCTCGGGCGCGCTCTCAAGGGCTGAACCGCCAGGAGGGGAAAGCCGGTTATTCCTCTCGGCCAGGGGAACTCCGGCCCGCCGGCCGGCTACCACGCCTCGATCGACGACAGGTCCGACTGCCAGTACGTGGCCATGGCCTGGCTGTCCACGACCGCGACGCTCTTGGAGAGCGCGGCGTACGCGGAGGGGCCCGTGGACTCCATGCCGGCCTTGCCCCGGAAGTACACGACGACCTGGCCCGTGTTGTACGACTTGCTGCCGTCGTCCTCGCCCTGGGTGCGGACCATCGCGTACGCGGAGGCGCCCGGCGCCAGCGACACCACCGCCTGGGGGATGGTGTCCTTGTCGACCGCGATCGGGGACTGCTGGGCGTTGGAGAAGGAGACGGCGGGGGCGTCGTAGGCGTTGCACATCGTCTTGCCGGTGTTGGTGACGGTCAGCAGGATGTGGTTGAGCGGGCGGTTCACCTCGGTCGCGGTCAGCTTCACGTTGGCGCCGGTGCAGGGCGCGTCGTTGGCGTCGCCGCCCCCGGAGGGCTTCTTCGTGGACTTGCCGGTCGACTTGGCCGGGGCGCCGGTGTGCTTGCCGGAGCCCGTACCCGCTCCCTTGCCGGAGTCCGAACCCTTGCTGCCCGCCGCGTCACCCGCCGTCGGAGCGGGGGCGGCGGTCGCCGGGGCGGAGGCCGAGGGCTGGTCGCCCGACGGCGCCGCGTCGGAACCGCTGTCGCCGCCGCAGGCGGTCAGGGCGAGGGCGGCGACGAGCGTGGTGGTCGCGGCGGCGGCGATGCGGAAGTTGGTACGCATGATGGTGGTGCTCCCCGTGTGTCGGTAAGTAGGTGCCCCGGACGCCGTGGCGGTGTCAGGGGCGGTAGTGGTGGATCAGCGTGATGAGGGTCGCGATGGACGCGGCCAGGACGACCACGGCCATCGAATCCGCGACGTTGAACCGGATGCGGAATCGCATGGACTGCTCCCGGAACGAGCTGTTCGGCTGGTTGCTGCAACTACCTTGCGGGCCGGTCGGATCGGCCCGCAATCGACGGGGGACAATGGGGGAAGCTGGAACGCTGGAACGGCTGTGACCTGGGGGAATGTCCTGTCCCTGGAATGCGTTCCTGGGATGGATGGGGAGGGAACCGGGGCATGGCGACGACGGAGTCCGAGCAGTTCGCGGCGCTGCTGAGGGAGTTGAAGGACCGCTCGGGGCGCAGTTACGGAGTGCTGGCGGGCAGGCTCCACATGAGTACGTCCACGCTCCACCGGTACTGCAACGGAGATGCGGTCCCGAACGAGTACGCACCCGTGGAGCGGCTCGCCCGGCTGTGCGGGGCGACCCCCGAGGAGTCCGTCGAACTGCACCGGCGCTGGATCCTGGCGGACGAGGCGCGGCGCCGCGCGCGAGGGGCGAACGCCGGGCCGGCTGCGGCCGAACCCGCTCCGGTTGCGGCTGAACCCGCGCCGGTGGCCGTCGAGCCCGTGCCTGTCCGGGAGCCGGAGCCGGCCCCCGAGCCCGCTCCGGTTCAGGAAACCCGGCCCGGGCTCGCGCAGGAATCCGATGGGGACTCCGACGCCGTCGAGCTCCCCGACGTCGTCCCCGCCGCCCCGCACGGCCCGAAACGCACGGGCAGGTTCAGCGGCAGGAAGGCGCGGCTCGGGCTCGTCGGGGCGGCCGTCGTCGCGCTCGCCGTGCCCGCCGTCGCCGTCGCGAGCCTGTCCGGGCGGGACGACGACAAGAGCTCCACGGTCGCCGACGCCAAGGAGAGCGGCCCCACGCTCAAGAGCCCGTCCGCCCGCCCGCCGAGCGGTTCGCCCAGCGCGCGCCCGAGTCCGTCGGTCTCACCCTCCCCGTCCGCCTCGTCGGGCAGCCCGGCCCCGAAGGGGCAGCAGAAGCACGCTCCGGAGGCGGGCGTTCCGCTGAGCGTCGGCATCAGCTCGTACGACTGGGAGCCGCCCTGCGGCAAGTTCTACCTGCTCGACCAGAAGCCCGGCTCGGTGCCGCCGCCCCCGGCCAATGTGCAGGACCGGCTCTCCTGGGCGCGGGCGCTGGGCGGGGTCGACGGCGGGGACCTGAAACTGGAGCTCACCGCGACCGGCAAGAGCCAGGACTCGGTGGTGATCACCGGCATCAACGTGCGGGTGGTGGGCCGCGAGGCGCCGCTCAAGTGGTCGGCGTACTCGATGGGTTCGGGCTGCGGCGGCGGTGTCGTCCCGCAGACCTTCGACGTCAATCTGGATGCGGCCCAGCCGGTCAGCAAGCCGGTCGCCGGCAAGCAGGGCGACACGGTCGTGCCGGCCAAGGACTTCCCCTTCAAGGTGTCCACGACCGACCCCGAGGTCTTCGACCTGGAGGTGCACACCGAGGCGCACGACGTCAGCTGGTACCTGGAGGTCACCTGGAGCAGCGGCGACCGCTCGGGCAAGATCCCGGTCTACGACAACGGGAAGCCGTTCCGCACCAGCGCGATCAAGGGCCGTCCGGCGTACGAGTACCGCCTGGACACCAATGTGTGGGACCACCTGGAGACCGGGTGAACCGGGCGGCCCCACACGGGAGTTGACGGTGACTAGAGGCGCTCGGGCGTCCGGATGCCGAGCAGGGCCATGCCCTGGTGCAGCGTCCGGGCGGTGAGGTCGCACAGGAAGAGGCGGTTCTCGACCACGTCCTGCGCCGGGCGCGGCTTGATCACCGGGCACTGGTCGTAGAACGTCGTGAACAGCGACGCCAGCTGGTACAGGTACGCCGCCAGCTTGTGCGGCGCGTACTCGGCCGACGCCTCGTAGACCAGATCGCCGAACGCGTCCAGGTGCAGGCCCAACGCCCGCTCCGCCGGGGCGAGTTCGAGCTCCGGGTGCGCGGCGGCGGTGTCGCCCTCGGACTTGCGCAGGATCGACTTGATCCGGGCGTACGCGTACTGGAGGTACACGGACGTGTCGCCGTTCAGCGACACCATCTGGTCCAGGTCGAACTTGTAGTCCCGGTTCGCCGACGTCGACAGGTCCGCGTACTTCACGGCGCCGATGCCGACGTACCGCCCGTTCTCGACGATCTCCTCCTCGGTCAGGCCCACCTTCTCGGCCTTCTCGCGCACGACCGCGGTGGCCCGCTCGGCGGCCTCGTCCAGGAGGTCCTCCAGCTTGACCGTCTCGCCCTCACGGGTCTTGAACGGCTTGCCGTCGGCCCCGAGCACCGTGCCGTAGCCCATGTTGTGCGCGGTGACCTCGTCGCCGAGCCAGCCCGCCCGGCGGGCCGCCTCGAAGACCATCTTGAAGTGCAGCGACTGGCGTACGTCCACGACGTAGATCAGGGAGGTCGCGTTCAGCTCGGTGACCCGGTTGCGGATCGCCGAGAGGTCGGACGCCGCGTAGCCGAAGCCGCCGTCCGCCTTCTGCACGATCAGCGGGACCGGCTGGTCGTCCTTGCCCCGGATCTCGTCGAAGAACACCACGAGCGCGCCCTCGGAGCGCACCGCGACACCGGACTCCTCCAGGAGCCGGGCCGTCTCCGGCATCAGGTCGTTGTACGCCGACTCGCCGACGATCTCGTCGTCCCGGATCTCCATGTCCAGCTTCTCGAAGACCGAGTAGAAGTAGACCTTCGACTCGTCCACGAACTGCTGCCACAGCTCCAGGGTCTCCTTGTCGCCGGACTGGAGCGCGACGACCCGCTTGCGGGCGCGCTCCTTGAACTCCTCGTCGGAGTCGAAGACCGCGCGCGAGGCCTTGTACACCCGGTTCAGGTTCGACATGGCCTGCTCGCCGTCGACGTCCTCCGGCGGGGCCAGCTCGCCGGGGTTCTCGATCAGGTACTGGATGAGCATGCCGAACTGGGTGCCCCAGTCGCCGATGTGGTGCCGGCCGATCGTCTTCTCGCCGGTGAAGTCGAGCATGCCGCGCAGCGCGTCGCCGATGACCGCCGAGCGCAGGTGGCCGACGTGCATCTCCTTGGCCACGTTGGGTTGGGCGTAGTCGATGACCGTGACGCCCGGGTGCTCCTTCAGCGGCACGCCGAGCCGGTCGTCGGCCGCACGGGCCGCGAGCGTCTCGATGATCGCCTTGTCGGCGAGCGTGATGTTGAGGAAGCCGGGTCCGGAGACCTCGATCTCCTTGATCGTGTCGCCCTGGACCTGGTCGACGACCTTGGTCGCGAGCTCGCGCGGGTTGCCCTTGAGCTTCTTCGCGAGCGCCAGGATGCCGTTGGCCTGGAAGTCGGCCCGGTCGCTTCGTCGCAGCAGCGGGTCGGTGGAGCCGGCCTCCGGCAGGGCAGCCGAGAGGGCGTCCGCCAGGCGCTGCTGGACAGTGGAAGCGAGGGAATGGACCGAGGCCATGAGGTGCCGTTCCTGTCGGGAGTGAGGACGATTGCCCTCAGATTCTCCCACGTGGCCCCCTTCCCTTTCTCCCGAGATACGGGCAACCCCCGAGGGGCTCGTTCCGTCTGGGAGAATGGGCATGCCAGCCTCTCCCAGGCATACGAGAAAGAAGGACGTGCCGACCGTGGCTCAGAGCAGCACCGAGACCGACTGGGTCTCCCGTTTCGCGGACGATGTCATCGCCGAGTCGGAGCGACGTGCGCCTGGCAAACCGGTCGTCGTCGCGTCCGGCCTCTCCCCGTCCGGCCCCATCCACCTGGGCAACCTGCGCGAGGTCATGACCCCGCACCTGGTCGCGGACGAGATCCGCCGGCGCGGGTACGAGGTCCGCCACCTGATCTCCTGGGACGACTACGACCGCTACCGCAAGGTGCCGCTCGGCATCCCCGGTGTGGACGAGTCGTGGAACGAGCACATCGGCCGCCCGCTGACCTCGGTCCCGGCGCCGGTGGGCTCCTCGTACCCGAACTGGGCCGAGCACTTCAAGGCCGCCATGATCGAGGCGCTCGCCGAGCTGGGCGTCGAGTACGACGGCATCAGCCAGACCGAGCAGTACACGACCGGCGTCTACCGCGACCAGGTGCTGCACGCGATGAAGCACCGCGGCGACATCGACGCGATCCTGGAGCAGTACCGGACCAAGAAGGCCCCGGGCAAGAAGTCGCAGAAGCCGGTCGACGAGGCCGAGCTGGAGGCCGCCGAGGGCTCCGGCGCGGCGGCCGAGGACGACGGCACGGGCTCGACGGGCTACTTCCCGTACAAGCCGTACTGCGGCGGCTGCGGCAAGGACCTCACGGTCGTCTCGGCCTACGACGACGACACCACGGAGCTGACCTACACCTGCTCCGCGTGCGCGTTCTCGGAGACCGTCCGGCTCAGCGAGTTCAACCGCGGCAAGCTGGTCTGGAAGGTCGACTGGCCGATGCGCTGGGCGTACGAGGGCGTGATCTTCGAGCCCTCGGGCGTCGACCACTCCTCGCCGGGCTCGTCGTTCCAGGTCGGCGGCCAGATCGTGTCGATCTTCGACGGCGTCCAGCCGATCGGCCCGATGTACGCCTTCGTCGGCATCAGCGGCATGGCCAAGATGTCCTCCTCGAAGGGCGGCGTCCCGACCCCGGCCGACGCGCTGCAGATCATGGAGCCGCAGCTGCTCCGCTGGCTGTACGCGCGCCGCAGGCCGAACCAGTCGTTCAAGATCGCCTTCGACCAGGAGATCCAGCGGCTCTACGACGAGTGGGACAAGCTGGAGGCGAAGGTCGCCGACGGCTCGGTGCTGCCCGCCGACGCCGCCGCGTACGCCCGGGCCGCCCGCACGGCCGCCGGTGAGCTGCCGCGCACCGCGCGCCCGCTGCCGTACCGCACGCTGGCCTCGGTCGTGGACATCACCGCGGGCCACGAGGACCAGACCCTGCGCATCCTCAGCGAGCTGGACCCGGCGAACCCGGTCACCTCGCTCGACGAGGTCCGCCCGCGCCTGGACCGCGCCGAGAACTGGATCACCACCCAGGTCCCGGCCGACCAGCGCACCCTGGTCCGCGAGGAGCCGGACGCCGAGCTGCTCGGTTCGCTCGACGACGAGGGCCGCGAGTCGCTGCGGCTCCTGGCCGAGGGCCTGGACTCGCACTGGTCGCTGGACGGGCTCACCACGCTCGTCTACGGCGTGCCGAAGGTGATGGCGGGCCTGGCCCCCGACGCCAAGCCGACGCCCGAGCTGAAGGTCGCCCAGCGGTCGTTCTTCGCGCTGCTCTACAAGCTCCTGGTGAGCCGTGAGACGGGGCCCCGCCTGCCCACCCTGCTCCTCGCCGTCGGCGCGGACCGGGTGCGCAAGCTGCTCGCCGCCTGACCTGCCGCATGGCCGAGGGCCGCCACCCGTTCCCGGGTGGCGGCCCTCGGTGTTTGCCCCAAGTGGGCCTGGTTGTATGTGTGCTGACGTGCCGTCAGGCGATGTGGTCCTCGGCGAGCTCGGCGTCGTAGCGCTGCTTGAAACCGGGGATCAGGCCGCGCAGCAGGGCGGTGCTGCGGGGGTGGGTCACTCCGTAGCCGTCGGAGAGGTGTATTTCGAGGACCTCGACGCTCGGGTAGTCGTTGTGCTGGTGCGCGTACTGGCGGAACACGTCATACGCCACCCGGGCGAACTCCGCGTCCTCCAGGGCGGGTTCCTCGGGCTCCGGCACGGGCTGCGGTTCCGCCGCGCGGGGGCCGGGCACACCGAGGCGGCGTTCGCGGCCGGGGCCCGCCGGGACCATCACGGGCTCCTGCTCCTGGCCCGGCTGGAACTCGACTTCCGCCTGCGCCTGCGCGAAGGCCGGGTCGTACGTGCCCTCGTACACCTCGGGCGAGACGTGCTGGGCGGCGAACCACGGGCTCTCGTGCGTGGTGGGCTGCTCCGGCTCGGCGTACGTCTGCTCCTGCTCGGGCCGCGGGGCCTGGGTCTGGGTCTGGAGCGGGGGCTCCTCGGGGGCGGAGTGGGCGTGGGCCGGGGGGAGTTCCGGCTGCGGCTCGTGCTGCACGGTCACCGGCGGGGGCGGCAGGAGGACCGGATCCATGCCGGCGGCGGCGAGGCCGGCCGGGGCGGTCTCGGCGAGCGGGACGCCGAACTTGGCCAGGCGCAGTGGCATGAGGGATTCGACGGGGGCCTTGCGGCGCCAGGCGCGGCCGTAGACGGACTGGAGGCGGGCGCGGTAGACGAGGCGGTCCTGTTCGAGCTTGATGACCTGCTCGTAGCTGCGCAGCTCCCACAGCTTCATGCGGCGCCACAGCAGGAAGGTGGGGACGGGGGAGAGCAGCCAGCGGGTGAGGCGGACGCCTTCCATGTGCTTGTCGGCGGTGATGTCGGCGATCCGGCCGACCGCGTGCCGGGCCGCTTCCACGGCGACGACGAACAGGACCGGGATGACCGCGTGCATGCCCACGCCCAGCGGGTCCGGCCAGGCGGCGGCGCCGTTGAAGGCGATGGTGGCGGCGGTGAGCAGCCAGGCGGTCTGGCGGAGCAGCGGGAACGGGATGCGGATCCAGGTGAGGAGCAGGTCGAGGGCGAGCAGCACACAGATGCCCGCGTCGATGCCGACCGGGAAGACGTAGGCGAAGTTCCCGAAGCCCTTCTTGAGCGCGAGCTCGCGGACCGCCGCGTACGAACCCGCGAAACCGATCCCGGCGATCACCACGGCACCCGCGACCACCAACCCGATCAGAATGCGGTGCGTGCGTGTCAGCTGAGTCGCGGCCACCCGCGCCCCCTCCCCTTGTCAAGCAACTGGCGGGCACAGCCTGGCACATGCGTACGGAGTCCGGCCCACAGGGGAGGGCCGGACTCCGTACGGCCCTGCGAGCGCTACTTGTTGTTCGCTGTGGCCACCGCGGTGACCGCCTCCTTGGCGGTGACGGTGGCGCCCTCCTGGACCTCGTTGGTCTGGGGGGCGTCGGCGCCCTGGTAGCCGGTGCCGTTGTAGTCGACGGCGACCACGACGTTGGCGGTGCGGACCACGACGACGCCGTACTTGAAGTCCGCGTCGGTCTTCTTCAGGTCGAAGGTGATCGCGGTCGCCTGGTCGCCGAGGCCGGAGACCGGCGAGGTCTTCACGTTCTTCGCATCGGCCGTCGACCGGGCGGCCGAGACGGCCCGCTCGAACTGCTTCTGGGCCAGCGCGTCGCCGGTGCCGAGGCCCTGCGTGGAGTCGTAGCGCTTGAAGTCGACGTCGAGCCAGCGGTAGAGCGAGCCCTGGACGCCCTTGTCGTCGAGGCCGTTCCAGGTGCAGCTCGCCTGGGCCTGCGGGTCGGAGGTCTTGCCGACCTCGCCCGCCTTCGTCTTCGCCTTGGGGACGTACTTGTCGATCGACCCGGCGCCGATCGACTGGCACGCCTCGGGGAGCTTCTTGAACTTCGCCGGGGCGAGGGAGGGCGACGAGGAGGCCTGCTTGCCGCCGGAGGCCGACGAGGACGCCGAGTCCGACTTCTTGTCGCCGCCCGAGTCGGAGGAGCAGCCCACTGCGACGAGCATCACAGGGACGGCGGCACAGGCGAGGACACGGGCGAGCCGGATGCGCGGGGCCGGGGCGTGGGCCTTTTCGGGGGTGGCCGGGGCTGATCGGTGCATGATTCCTTCGCTCTTCGTTCTTCGCGCTGGCGCGCTATTCGCTGAACTGCTCGACGAGCTTGCCGGCCAGAGCCTGGGCCTGCTCCTGCAGCTCCTTGCTGTCGGGGACCACGGCGGATGCCGCGGCCTGGGCGGTGTACTCGATGGTCACGATCACATTGGACGTACGGAAGACCACAGTGACGGTACGTTGTCCGGCCCCCGAACCGCTGTCGGTGCCGGACGGGGACAATACGTCGTTCAGGAAGGCGGCGTCACCGAGCCCGCTCAGCCGGCGCGGCTGGAGGCCGTCCGCGTCACTGCTCCGCGAGGGGCTCGGGGAGACCGGGGAACCGCTGGGCGGGGCCACCGGGCGGGACGGGGTGCCGGGGGCGCCGGAGGCCGGCGGGCCGGACGGGGCCGGGGCAGCGGACGAGGTCGGAGCGGGTGCGGAGCTCTTGGGGGCGGGCAGATTCGCCGCCGTCTCCTTCTTCCCGTACAGCTCCTTGGTCTGGTCGTCGTCGCTCACCGCGGGGTCGTAGGAGACGACCCGCTCGAAGTCGACCGTGAGCCTTCGCACACCTTCGCCCGTCTCGTCCTTCCAGCGGCAGCCGACCCGGCGGTCGGTGTCGTAGGTCAGGTCGGCGGTGCCCGCGTACTCCTTGGTGGCGTCGGCCTCCGCGAGGGCGGCCGCGCCCGGCAGCATGTCTTTGAGCACACTCTTGCTCACGGCCCGGCAGGGCTCGGGAAGGGTGCGGTACTTGCCGGGCTGCGCGGCGGCCGACTTGGGCACGCCCGCCTTGGAATCGTCGGTGGAGCCGTCGCCGCCCGAAGCCGCCGAGCAGCCCGAAGCGAGCGCCACAAGCAGCGCGAGACCGGGCACGTACGCCTTTCGCTGCACGGCTTCCAGGCTCCTTTCAGCAGGACGACGTAGGAAAAAGCGGTTGCCGCCCGAGGGCGGTGGCCGGACACAATGTGTATCGCACGCGCACCTGTGAACGCCGGTCCGCTGTCCTGGATGTGGACCTTGGCGCCAGTTTTGCCTTACGTGCACTTTCAGGCGCTTTGGTGCCGTTTTCTGCTCTCGGGGGATCGAGGAATTATGTCGTACGTGGAGATGCCCGGGGCACGGGTGCCCATCAGGATGTGGACCGACCCGGCGTCGGTGGACTCGGGCGCGCTGCAGCAGCTGCGCAATACGGCCACCCTTCCGTGGGTCAAGGGCCTCGCCGTGATGCCGGACGTCCACTACGGCAAGGGCGCCACGGTCGGCTCGGTCATCGCCATGCAGGGCGCGGTGTGCCCGGCGGCGGTGGGCGTGGACATCGGCTGCGGCATGTCCGCGGTCAAGACCTCGCTGACCGCCAACGATCTCCCGGGCGACCTCTCCCGGCTCCGCTCGAAGATCGAACAGGCCATCCCGGTGGGCCGGGGCATGCACGGCGACCCGGTGGACCCGGGGCGGCTGCACGGCTTCTCGACGTCGGGGTGGGACGGGTTCTGGGAGCGGTTCGGGGGGATCGCCGAGTCGGTCAAGTTCCGCGAGGAGCGGGCCGCGAAGCAGATGGGAACGCTCGGATCAGGCAACCACTTCGTCGAGTTCTGTCTGGACGAGTCGGGTTCGGTCTGGCTGATGCTGCACTCCGGGTCCCGGAACATCGGCAAGGAGCTCGCCGACTTCCACATCGGCGAGGCGCAGAAGCTCCCGCACAACCAGGGCCTGGTCGATCGTGACCTGGCCGTCTTCGTCGCGGACACCCCGCAGATGACGGCGTACCGGAGCGACCTGTTCTGGGCGCAGGAGTACGCGCAGTACAACCGGGCGATCATGATGGCGCTCTTCCAGGACGTGGTCCGCAAGGAGTTCAAGAAGGCCAGGGTGACCTTCGAACCGGTCATTTCCTGTCACCACAACTATGTGGCGGAGGAGCGGTACGACGGCATGGACCTGCTGGTCACCCGCAAGGGCGCGATCCGGGCGGGCTCCGGCGACTTCGGGATCATCCCGGGCTCGATGGGCACGGGTTCGTACATCGTGAAGGGCCTCGGCAACGCGGCGTCCTTCAACTCGGCCTCGCACGGCGCGGGCCGCAAGATGAGCCGCAGCGCGGCGAAGCGGACGTTCTCGACGCGCGACCTGGCCGAGCAGACCCGGGGCGTGGAGTGCCGCAAGGACGCGGGTGTGGTGGACGAGGCCCCGGGCGCCTACAAGCCGATCGAGAAGGTCATGGACCAGCAGCGCGACCTGGTGGAGGTCGTGGCGAAGCTGAAGCAGGTGGTGTGCGTGAAGGGCTGAGGTGCCGGTGGGTGGCGCGTCCGGCCGGTTCGCAGGGGCGGGGGAGCGCGGCCGGGCCGGGGGCTCTCGCCCCCGGCCGCCGCCTCTTCCCGGCCCGCATGCCGGGAAAGCGCCGGAAGGGGCGCGCGGCTGTGCCTTCGGCGAGCCGAAGGCCTGCCGGGCACTGCCCGTATCACGAGGACGTACCGGGGAGGGGTCCGGTTTTGTCCGGGCGGCGGTGGCAGAAGCCGCCCGGTGTCCGCGGGACGCCCGGCAGGGCATCGTCTGCCCATGCCCTGCACTGCCGGTTCTGGCGTACGCGGACAACGTCCTCGTGACAGCGGACGTCAGGACGGTCCGGTGCCGCCCCCGTTACGGGGCGTGCCATTGATCGTCCTCAACCAGCATGCAGGAAGCGGCGGTAGTTTTCCGCTGAAGATTTATCCGCTGAAAAGCGGGGTGGGAAAAGATCCGGCCCGGCGGGCGGGATACATGTGACCAGGTGGCCGGATGAGCCCTGGCCGGTGGCGGTGCGTCAGGCCGTGGCCTGGCCGTGGTGCGGCGGGCGGTCGTCGATGAGGCGCTCGTCCGACAGGGCCCACTGATAGGTGAGTTCCTGAAGCGTGGACGCTCCGAACAGCTCCCGCAAGGTTTGTACCTCCTTGGAAAGGCTGCGCAGTCCGATACCGAGGCGCTGCGCGGTGAGGCGCTGCTCGATGCCGCGGGCCATGTCGCGCAGGATCTCGCGCTGGAGCAGCGTCGTGCGCGTACCGCCGGACCCGGCCGAGCGGGGCGCGCCGCTGTGCGGGTCGCCGCTCCACGGGTCGGCGCGCCGCCAGCACTCCTCGAAGACCTCGGCGATGAACGCCACCACGGCCCGGTCCCGTACGTGCCAGGAGGCATGGCCGGGCGCGGAGTTGACGACGTGGTCGGAGATGAACGCCTGGCGCCGGTCGATGACCACGCAGCGCTGGAACTGGGTGACCTGGGTGCGGAACTGGGCTCCGCGGCCCGTCATCGCGCTCACATAGGCGCGGGTCACCGCGTCGTCGCGGCCGGTGTCGAGATACAGGCTGCGGATGTGGACGCCGCGGGCGAGCGCCGCGCGGTCCCGCTCCTCGACGGCCGCGAGCTGGGCCTCGGTCCGCGGGCCGCAGGGCTGTGCGGTGAGGAGCTCGGCGCGGGCCCGGCCGACGGCCTGCTCGATACGGGCGTCGACGAGCTCGGGCTCGCCGAGGAACTCCGAGCCGCGGCCCGAGCGCCACTTGGCGCGCTCGAAGTGCAGGCTCAGCTCGTCGGTGACCTGGGGGATACGGGCCGCGAGCGCGGCCTTGGCCGCCATCCGGCGCAGCTCGTCGTCCAGGCGGCGCCGGCCGGCCTCCTGGGGGTCGAGCGCGATGGGCAGGTGCGGCAGCCGCGGATCGGTGGTGACCAGGCCCCACTCGGCGAGCTCCGCGAGCGCCCGGGCGTCCCGCTCCGGATCGATGTGCTCATGGCGGGTGACCCGGCCGTAGACGTCGACGGCCTCGGGTGACAACGCTCCGGCGTTGGCCGCCCGGCTGTCCGGTTCGCCCATGTCTGCCCCCGTTGCGACGCTGCGTGTGTGCGCCCGGCGTACGTGCGCACCCCGCTACCGCTTGATCCGTGCACGGCTCATCAGTCAGCGTACCCGTGGGGTCTCTCCTGGCGGGTGCCTCGGCGGCCATCCCGAAGGGGGCGGGCGCCAACGCTGTGCCCGGAGGGGGCCGACCGTACCTGACCCGTCCATGAAAGGGCACACCTCGCCAATCACCTCCCGGCCCGCGTACCGGCCGTGATGGCCGACGCCGTCCTCGACCCGCCCGCGGTGACCGCTGTGCTCCCAGCCCCTGACGCGTCCGTCTCCGTCCGGGGCCGCTGTGCTGTCGGCGGGCCGCGCCCGCACCGGCCCGCACCGGCCGTCCGGCGCCCCGAGGGCACCCCGTGCGCTCCGAGGAATCGGTCCGCTCCGACAATGGGACGTACGCCGACAATGGAGCGTACGCCGACCATGGGAAGCGCACCGGGAAGCCGGTGCACGCCGATCATCCGGCCCGGAGCCGATGGCAGAGTCGGGACCGAACGTCGGGAGCGGCTGTTCCAACCGCGCGGCCAATGGCGAAGTCGCCGGCCGCCCGTTACCGGGGGAGAACCACAGATGGACAAGCCCGCTCTGCGCTCTCTGCTGCGCGAGCGCCGCGCGCTGATCACGCCCGAGAGCCATGGGCTGAGCAGACCCACCCGGCAGGGCCGGCGGGCACCTGGCCTGTCCCAGGCCCAGATCGACCAGATCCTGCACCGCGCCCCCGACACCTACGGCCGCCTGGAGTCCGGCCGCTACCCCAACCCGCCCGCGGACCTGCTCCAGGACGTGGCCCGCCTGCTCGGCATGAACGAGCAGGAGTGGATAGCCCTGTGGCGGTACTGCCTGGGCCAGGACCCGCCGTTCCCGCTGCATTCGCAGTCCGGGGAGGAGATCCCCGGCGTGTGGCAAGAGGCCGTCGACGGCATCGGACACATGGCGTACGTCAATGACCGGTCGTGGAACCTGCTTGCCTACAACCAGCGCTGGACCGAGATGTTCCCCGGTGGGCGGGTGCCGCAGAACACCATGCGGTGGATGGCGCTCGACCCCGCAGCCCGCGAGACCCTGACCGACTGGGAGCACTCCTGGGCGCCGCTGGTGCTGCCCCAATTGCGGGCCGCGCTGGCCGCCGACCCCACCGACGAGACGCTGGCCCAGATCGAGAAGGAGGTCCTGGAGGACCCGCTCGCCTCCGGGATCTACAACCGGGCCAGCGCCTACCTCCACCTCGACGGCGACGAACGCCCCCTCAACCACGCGGCCCAGGGGCCAGGCTGGGTGACGATGTGCGCCGCCCAGCCGATGGCGGCGCCGGGTGCCCGCATGATCATTCTGGTGTTCCACGCGGGCGAGAAGCGGCGGCACACGCGGGCCCCGATGCTTCGGGCGAGGGTGCAGTAGGTCTGGGCCCGGCAGGGGGGCGCTCGGCCCGGCCCGGGGGTGGTGAAGGCCTTGGGCCGGGGTGCGGTTCGGGCCGGCCCGGGTGTGGTGGGCCGGGGTGTCGGCCCCGGCCCGATTCCGGCTACAGCTCGCGGTGGACCTTGGTGTTGGAGGCCTGGGCGCGGGGTCGGACCACGAGCAGGTCGATGTTGACGTGGCTGGGCCGGGTGACCGCCCAGGTGATGGTCTCGGCGACGTCGTCGGCGGTGAGCGGCTCGGCCACGCCCGCGTACACCTTGGCGGCCTTCTCGGTGTCGCCGCGGAAGCGCGTCGTCGCGAACTCCTCCGTCTTCACCATGCCGGGCGCGATCTCGATGACCCGTACCGGGCGGCCGACGATCTCCAGGCGCAGCGTCTCGGCGAGCACGCGCGCGCCGTTCTTCGCGGCCACGTAGCCGCCGCCTCCCTCGTACGTGGCGTGGCCCGCCGTGGAGGACAGGATGACGACCGTGCCGTCGCCCGAGGCTTCCAGCGCGGGCAGCAGGGCCTGGGTGACATTGAGCGAGCCGATGACGTTCGTCTCGTACATCTGCCGCCAGTCGTCCGGGCTGCCGGTGGCGACCGGGTCCGCGCCCAGCGCGCCGCCCGCGTTGTTGACGAGCACCCCGATGGTGCGGAAGGCGGTGGCGAACTCGTCCACCGCGGCCCGGTCCGTCACGTCCAGCGCGTACGCCGTCGCCTGGTGGCCCGCCTCGTTGATCTCGGCGGCCAGCGCCTCGATGCGGTCCTTGCGGCGGGCGGTGACCACCACGCGGTAGCCGGCGGCGGCCAGCTGCCGGGCGGTGGCGGCACCGATCCCGCTGCTCGCTCCGGTGACGACGGCGATCGGGGTCCCGGCGGCAGTCATGTCGTGCTCCTCGCGCGTGTGGCGACCGGCGCTGCGGTCGAGGTGTGGCGGCGGTCGAAGGGGTGATCGAAACCGATACGCGGCCAGGATAGGCGGGGCAGGGTGCGTGCGGGCGGGGCGATGGTCAGCGGCCGCGCGGGGTGTACATGATCACAGCCATCCCGGCCAGGCAGATCAGGGCGCCGGTGACGTCCCAGCGGTCGGGCCGGTAGCCGTCCGCGACCATGCCCCAGGCGATCGAGCCCGCGACGAAGACACCGCCGTACGCGGCGAGGACCCGGCCGAACTCGGCGTCCGGCTGGAGCGTCGCCACGAAGCCATAGATGCCGAGCGCGACGACTCCGGCGCCGATCCAGACCCAGCCCCTGTGCTCCCTGACGCCCTGCCAGACGAGCCAGGCCCCGCCGATCTCGAACAGGGCGGCCAGGACGAAGAGGAGAACCGAGCGTGCGACGAGCATGGGCTCAGGGTGGCATGGAGCCGGACCTCCTTCGGGGCAGCGTTGTTCTGGACGGCGTCGTTCGGGGTGGCGTTCCTCGGAAATAAGGGGCGAAAGGTACCTTTCGCTCATGGTGGTTCGTGTGATGAACAGATTGAGCGGGGTGGGCGGAGCCGGAGCGCCCCGCCGAGCCGGTGCGCGTCCGGCCGGAGCCCGCCCTGTCCGGGCCCGCGGAACTCTGGCGACGGTCGGCGTCGCCGTACTGGTGGCGGCGACGCTGATCGCGACCGGCACGCCGAGCGGGGCGACCGGGTCCGAGCGGGGTGCCGGGCTCATGGGCAGTACCGGACCGGCCGGCGGTGCCGCCGGGTTCGACGGCGGCGGCGATGATCCGGGCCCTGTTGTCAGGCCCGCTCCAGCCGTGGTCGGCGGTGCTGTGGCCGAGGCGGATGTGTCGTATCACGGGCATGTCTCCTTCTGGAACGGCCACGTCGGCATCTGGCTCGCGACGGCCAACCACGGTCCTGCGCCGGTCTCCGGAGTCACCGTGCGCCTGCGGTTCTCGGCGCCACTCGCCTCCGGCGTCACCCTGCCGCCGAGCTGTCTGCGCACCGGCCCGGCGGAGGTGCACTGCGGCACCGGCTCGATGCGGGCGGGCGGGACCGGCGTGCAGCTCGCCCTGGACGTGGCGACCGTCGGCACCCGGGCCGAGATGGGCCTCGACATCGACACCGTCTGGAACGGCGGCGCGAGCGACCGCAACCCGGCGAACAACACCCACCGCGTGCTGACGCTGGCCACGGGCGATCCGTACACCTTCTGAACAGCCGGGCGCGCGGTGTGGATCGGGCCTCCGGGCTGGCCCGCCGTTACGCGCGCCCCGTCCAGCCGGTGAGGGCCGCGTGCAGGCCGGGCGCGTCCGGGCGGTCGCTCGCCCAGGCCACGTACCCGTCGGGGCGGACGAGCAGAGTGCTGCCGCGCTCGCTCTTCCAGTGCGCGCACAGCGCCCCCTCCGGCGCCGCCACCCGGCCGTCCCGCGGTGCCACCAGGACGAACTCGCCCCGCCGCAGCACCTCGTAGAGGCGGCCTTCCGCGAGCTCCAGATCGGGGACGCGCTTGCCGGTGAGCGGATGCGATCCGCGCTCGGCTCCGTATGAGATGCCCAGGCCGCTGACCATCCCTATCGCCTTGTCGGCGACAGGGCGTACGACTTCGAGGAATCGGGTGATCGCTGAACGGGCCGCCCGCTGAAGGGGGTTGTGGGCCATGGCGAGCCGTACGAGCGCGCCGCTGCTGCGCAGCACCATCGCGCCGACCGGGTGGCGCTCCGCCTGGTAGCTGTCGAGCAGGGCCTCGGCGTCGGTGGTGCGGCCCCGCAGCGCGGCGGCGAGCTTCCAGGAGAGGTTCGCGGCGTCCTGGAGGCCGGTGTTCATGCCCTGGCCGCCGGCGGGGGAGTGGACGTGTGCGGCGTCCCCGGCGAGGAAGACGCGGCCGACCCGGTAGGCCGGAGCCTGCCGCTCGTCGCTGTGGAAGCGGGAGATCCAGCGGGCGTCGTGCATCCCGTAGTCGGTGCCGAAGGCCTCGCGGGCGATCGTGCGGAGCTCGTCGAGGTCGACCGGGGCGGTGTCGGGGACCTGGCATTTCCGGCTCCACCCCATGACCCGGTAGTAGCCGTCGCCGAAGGGGGCGACGAGGGCGAAGGAGTCGCCCGAGCCGTTGACGGTGAGGATGTCCTCCGGCTCCTCGGTGAGCCGCACGTCCGCCAGCACGATCGAGCGGATCACGGCCACGCCGGGGAACGGCAGGCCGAGCTCCTCGCGGACCCTGCTGCGCACGCCGTCGGTGCCGACGAGATAGCGGGCCCGGACCGACACGGGCTCCCCGTCTGCGCCGCGCAGCTCGGCGGCCACCCCTTCGCCGTCCTGGCGGAGGCCCAACAGCTCGGTGCCGTAGTGGAACTGCACCCCTTCGGACAGGGCGCGCCGTTCGAGGAGCTGCTCCACCTCGTACTGCGGAGTGATCAGGACGTACGGGAAGCGTGTGCGCAGCCTGGTCAGGTCGAGGGTGAGGCGGCCGAACATGTTCATCTGCTCCATGGCCCTGCCGCGCTTGACCAGCTCGTCGGCCAGGCCGCGGGCGTCGAGCATCTCCAGCGTGCGCGCGTGGACGCCGAAGGCGCGCGTCATGTTGCTGATCCCGTGCGGCCGGCGCTCGGCGACGGTGACGCTCAGGCCCGCGGCGGCCAGGTCGCCCGCGAGCAGCAGCCCGGTCGGCCCCGCGCCGACCACGAGGACGTCGCTGCTTAAGGGGCCTTCGGGCCGGGGCGAGGTCGTGGAGCTCCCGGGGGTGGGCGAGCTGGTGGAGCCGGACGAGCTGGTGGTGTCGTTCATGGCTTCCTCCTCAGGTGCCAACGGTTGTTGGTCAACGCTTGTTGGCAAATGTAGAACCATCCCGACTGGCATGTCAACACTTGTTGGCCTACAGTCGTTGGCATGATGACCGAAGCCCCCGCCGGAGGCCCTCGCCGCACCTCCGAAGTCACGAAGGCCGCGATCCTCGAAGCCGCCCGCGAGCGCTTCGCGTCCGACGGTTACGAGCGCGCGACCATCCGGGCCATCGCCCGGGACGCCGGGATCGATCCGTCGATGGTGATGCGTTACTACGGGAACAAGGAGGGCCTGTTCGCCGCCGCCTCCGAGATGGACCTGGGTCTGTCCGCCCTGGGGAGGCTGCCCGGCAAGCACATCGGAGCCGTGCTCGTCACGCACTTCCTCGACCGGTGGGAGGCTGACGACGTGCTCACCGCCCTGCTGCGGGTCGGCGTCACCAACCCGGCCGGCGCCGAGCGGATGCGGACGATATTCGCCGAGCAGATGATCCCGGTCGCCGCCGGCGTCTGCCCCGACCCCGCCGACGCCCCGCGCCGCGCCGCGCTGGTCTCCTCGCAGATCCTGGGGATGGCGATAGCCCGCTATGTACTGCGCTTCCCGCCCGCGGTCGCCATGTCCCGCGACGAGGTGGTCGCCTGGCTGGCCCCCACGCTGCAGCGCTACCTCACGGCCGAGGGGGCGTAGGCCTCCACGCGGCAGGGCTTCTGCGGCGCCGGTGCTGCCGGGCAGCGGTTCTGTCGCCCTTCGGCCGGCGAGTCCTCTGCGCCGTACGCTTTCTGCATGGCACAGAAGAAGCGCACCGGAGAGCGGGCCCCTGCCGGCCGGGTCGAGCTCATGCGTGACCTCGGCGCCGTCTCGCGCCGCTACATGGCGTCGTACGCGCTCTTCAACCAGGCGCTCGCCGACCATCTGGGGCTGCACCCGACGGATCTCCAGTGCCTCAACCTGCTGGGCCTCGAACCCGGGCCCGTTGCCACGGGGCGGATCGCCGGGCTGACCGGGCTCACCACCGGTTCCGCGACCCGGCTCGTCGACCGGCTGGAGAAGGCCGGGTATGTGACGCGGCGCCGGGACACCGAGGACCGCAGGAAGGTGCTCGTCGAGGTGGTGCCCGAGCGGATGGCGGAGCTCGGCAAGGTCTGGGGCCGGCTCAACGGCGCCTGGTGGGAGATGTTCGACGCGTACGAGGACGACGAGATCTCCCTCATCGCCACCCATATGCGCCGGACCGTCGACCTCAGCGCGGCCCAGGTCGAACGCCTCAGGAGCGGGCAGCTCTGAAGCCTTTCATGGGCGGTGACTCCAACAGGGCGTCTGTGATGGGGAGTTGAAGTGAATTCACTCCCGGTCGGCGGCCCCCGGGGGTAGCTATCCGGCTCGGTCCACCGGGCAGGTCCCCGCTGTGCCGAACTCGCGGACGGCCTCGTCGACGATCGCCTCAAGGCTGGCGTGGTGCGCGCCGCGCCAATAGACGCGCTCGCAGGAGCTGCACTCGGCGAAGACGTCGTACGAGGTGCGGGTGCCGTGTTCCAGGCGCTCGCGCACCGTCTCCTTGTCGGCCTCCCGCAGCGGCGCGTTGCAGGCGGTGCAGCGCGTCCAGGGCGCGAGGGCCGGGGCGAACCGGCCGAGCACGTCCCGGAGTTGCTCGTCGGTGCGATGGCTGTAGACGTACGCCCCGGCCCACAGCTCCCTGCGGTGCAGCAGCCCGCGGTCCCGGGAGAGCATGACGCGCTGTTCCCGCGCGGAGAGTGCGGCGAGCGCCGGGTCCCCGATGTCCTCGCTCTCGTACGCCGCGTCGACGCCGAGCAGCCTCAATCGGCGTGCCAGCGTGCCGAGATGGACGTCGAGCAGGAAGCGGAGCGGGGCTCCCGGCACCTTCTGCGGGCGCTCGACGGCGAGCACCTCGATGGCCTCGCCCGCCGCCGGGATGTGCGAGACCGGGACCTCGCGGCCGTCGGCGAGCAGCCGGCCGACCTCGGTGAGCGGAACGCCCAGCGATTCGACGACGTGGCCGAGGGTGGACACGCCGTCGGTCACGACGGCGCTGCGTCCCTCGCGGCGCTTCGTCGGAACGAAGAGCCGCAGCTCAGGGGCGAAGTCGAGATGGATCTCCGGTCCGTTCACGCGGTCAGGATCGCATTGCCGCGGGGGCGGGGGCCAGGGATTTCGGGGCGCGCCCCGGTGCTCGCGCCGGAGCACCCGGGGGCTCGCTCGTGGTGCGGGCATTCGCCAGGGGGTCGGTGGCGCGGCCCCGGCCAAGGCCCGCCGGCCGTCCCCTACGGGCGGAAGGCGTCCGCGTTTTCGCCGGCCCAGGCCGCGAAGGCGCGGGCCGGGTGGCCGGTGAGCTCTTCGACGGCGGTGGTGACGGCGTCGGGGCGGCCCTGATGCGCGGCGAAGTAGCTGAGCAGCGCGTCCGCGACGGTCGGGGGTATGAAGTCGGCCATCGACTCCTTCCAGGCCGCGCCGCTCACGGCGTTGACACCGATCGGCCGTCCGGTGGCCTCGGCGACGACCGCGACCTGCTCGGCGGCGCTGAGGGACGCGGGCCCGGTGAGGTGGTAGGCGCGGCCGCGCAGTTCGGGCCTGGTGAGGACGGCGAGCGCGGCCTCCGCGATGTCCGCCTCGTGGATGGGGCTGGTCTGCGCCTCGGGGTAGGGGAGGTCCACGGTGCCGGACGACTTGGCCGCCCAGGCCCAGCCGAGCGCGTTGCCCGCGAAGGCGCCGGGCTGCAGGAAGGTCGACTGGATGCCGGAACGTTCGAGGCCGCGCTCGACGGCCAGGTGCATGGCCGCGATGGCGTTCGTGTCGGCGTCGGGGTCGAGCACGGAGCTGGAGGAGAGCAGCGCTATGTGCTGGACCCCGGCGGCCTTCGCCTCGGCGAGGAACGCCTCGATGTGCTTCGGGTTGGCGTACAGGAAGACCGACTCGACGCCGGCCAGCGCGGCCGGGAACGTCGCCGGGTCGTCGAGGTCGAGGACGACGCGCTCCACACCGTCCGGAACGGTCAGCTTGTCGGGGCTGGCGGAGGCCGCCCGAACGGCGAGACCGCGCTCCCGAAGCAGCGGGATGAGAGTCGCGGCGACCTTGCCGCGGCTGCCGGTGATCAGAATCGTCATGGTGGAAATACCCTTCGGTGAAAGGAAGTTGAGGGACGACGGCAGTGCTGACGCGCAAGGAACGAGCCTACGTCGCAGCCGCCTGGTCGGGCGGGCGCCGGCGTGGTGGGCGCGTGCTGCGGGCCGGTCCCGGCGGGGGCCGCCTGGGTGTCGAGGGGGCGACGGGGTGCCGGGCGGGGTGCCGGAGAAATCCCGGCGGGCCGTGGGCTTCGTTACTAAGATGCGCTGTGCAGAATCTGCGTTGCGCAGCTAAATATCCTCGACGGGGCCGCAGCCGTCAACCGCGTTTCGACGGGCCCGGCCGGGGCTGTTCGGACTGGCCGGGACTGGCCGGGCAGGGCAGGGTGAAGCGGTACCGGGCAGGGCGGGGCCTTACCCTGCCCGCATGAAGATCATTGACCTTGAGCCGGGCGACCCGCGTCTGACGGACGACCTGCTGCCGGTACTGAGCCAACTCCGCCCGCACCTCACCGATGACCTCTTCGCCGAGATCTACGGGGAGGGGCACGCCCAGGGGCTGCGCTTCACCGCCGCGTACGGTGACGACGGGGCCTGCGTCGGCGCCGCCGGATGGCGGATCATCGTCAACACCAGCGCGGTCCGCAAGCTGTACGTCGACGATCTGGTCACCGCCGCCACCGCCCGCTCCACCGGCGTGGGGCACGCCCTTCTCGCGCACCTGGAGGGCCGCGCGAGGGCGGCCGGCTGCACCTCCCTCAACCTCGACTCCGGCACCCACCGCACCGACGCGCACCGCTTCTACTTCCGCGAGCGCATGGCCGTGACGGCCTTCAACTTCGACAAGCGGCTGGACTGACCGCGGCGGGCGAGGGCGGCGGCCCGCGTGGGGTCAGCCCCCGGCCCCCAGGTCCATCCGCCAGTCGTTGGAGCGGTGCCATGTGCCCGGCGGGTACTCGAACTCGACCTCTCCGGCCCATTCGAACCCGGCCTTGCGGCAGGTGGCGTTGGACGCGGTGTGGTCCACGGACGGGTAGGCGTGCAGCCGGTGCCGGCCGCCCGCGGTGCGGGCCTCCTCCACGATCGCCAGGAGGGCCGCGACGGCGAGGCCGCGGCCCTGGAACTCGGGGAGGATGCCGTACCCCGTCTCGTACACCGGCTCGCCCTGCCATATGCGCGGCCAATACCCGACCGATCCGACGGTCTCGCCCGTCCCGTTGAGGACGACCTTGAACATCCGGCCCTCGGTGGCCGGGCGGGCGCTCATCGCCTTGTACTTGTCGTGCCGGGACAGCACCTTCTCCTCGGGCTCCGGGCCGCCGAGGTGATCGGTCATCTCCGGCGCGTTCTTCCTCCGGAGCAGGCCGAGGTCGCCGTCCGACCAGGCTTCGAGACGGATGCGCGGGGGAACTTCACGGGTCGTGTCGCTCATGCCCGAAACAGTAAACGCCGGGTCTGACAACGGCAGTTGATCAGGCTCGGGAGGCCCCGGGGCGCAGCGCCGAGGGCGGCGCGCCGAGCGTGAGGGCCGGAACCCGCCCGGCCGGAACTGGATCCCGCACACCCCCCCGGCCCGCCAACTTCCGGGTGTCCAGGGCGAGTCCGACCCCCGAGAGCTCCAGGAAGTCGGGCCGCCCGTCGTCGTACCGCTGGAAGACCAGGTTGACGGACGGATGCGGCACCACGTGCGAGGCGTACGGCTGGGGCAGGTCCCAGTCGATCAGCCAGTAGTGCTCCAGGTGGGGGCTCAGCTCGGGCGCCGGTTCATGGCGGCGGAACCGTACGTGCGCGAAGAGATCGGCGGCGTCGACGATGCCGCGGGTGTCGCGCCGCGGGCCGGAGTTCTGCGCTGGCATGGGCCGATCCTATGAAGCGGTCGCCTCCTTGGGAGGGCGTGCTCTGCGCGGAGTTACATCCGAGTCGGCATCCCCTACGGGGTGGGCGGCCGTTTCCGGAACGGCCGCCTTCTTCAGGGAGCGGCCGTCCGCCGGGCCCGTCGGGCGAACCAGTACAGGGAGCCGGCGTACAGGGCGAGCACCAGGGCGAGCAGCGGGTAGTAGGCCAGGGGGAGCGCGGTCATGCCGATGAGCGGGCCCAGGGGCGAGAGCGGAAGCAGCAGGCCGGTCAGCGCGAGGATGCCGGCCGTGACCGGGATCCCGCCGCCGCGGCCCGTGCGCAGCAGGACCATGACCAGGGCCTGGGTCAGCAGGTTCTCCGTGAACCAGCCCGCGTGGAAGGCCGTTTCGGCTCGGGTGTCGCTCACCGCCCAGACGAGTACCGCGAAGGTCGCGAGGTCGGCGACGGCATTGAGCACGCCGAACCCGGTGACGGAGGCGAGGACCTCGCGCGGGCGCAGCTTCAGCGGGCGGCGCAGCGCCCCGGCCGGCGGACGGTCGTAGGCGAAGGCCAGCTGGGCGGCGTCGAAGCACAGGTTCTGGACCAGGACCTGGGCCGGCAGCATGGGCAGGAACGGCAGGAGCAGACCGGCGGTCAGCATCGCGATGACGTTGCCGAGGTTTGAGGAGAGTGTGATCCGCAAATAGCCCGCGATGGTGGCGCCGCTGCTGCGCCCCGCCACGATGGCGTGGTCGAGCGAGGTCAGATCCTTCGCCGCGAGCACGACGTCCGCCGCCTCGCGAGCCACGTCCACGGCCTCGGGCGGGCAGATGCCGACGTCACAGGCGCGCAGGGCGGGCAGGTCGTTGACGCCGTCGCCGAGGAATCCGGTGACGTGTCCACGTTCGCGCAGGACCCGCACGATCCGGGCCTTCTGCTCGGGGGAGCAGCGGGCGAAGACAGTACTACGGTCGGCGAGTTCGCCCAGCTCGGCGTCGCTGAGGCCGTCGAAGGAGGCGGCGGTGACGACCTCGCCGGGCTCCAGCCCGAGTTCGCGGCAGGCACGGGCGGCCGTGCCGGGGTGGTCGCCGGTCAGGACCTTCACGGCGATGGCCCTGTGGAGGAGGGCGGTGAGCGCGTCGGCCGCCGTCTCCGCCGTCGCGTCGCGCAGCCCGACCAGCCCCTGGAGGGTCAGCCCGCGCTCGTCTCCGGTGGTGTACGGGCGCCGAGCGGCGGGCCGTTCGGCGAGCGCCACCGCGAGGACGCGCAGGCCGTCGGAGGCGAGGCGGTCGGCGAGCGCGAGCGCCCGGTCCCGTTCGTCGCCGGTGAGCGCGCACCGTTCCAGGACGTCCTCGACAGCGCCCTTGACCACCAGGGTGTGGTGGCCGAGCCGGTGCGGCGTGTTGACGACGGCGGTGGACAGGCGGCGTACCGGGTCGAAGGGAAGGGCGGTGACGGCGTCGTACTCCAGGGCGTCAAGGCCCTCGGGGAAGCGTTCCTCGGCGGCGTTGAGGAGGGCCTCGTCGAGGGCGTCGGCGCCGGGCAGTTCGGCGAGCTGCAACGTCCACAGGCTGTTGACGGCGGCCCAGTGCAGCACCGAGTCGTCGGGGGCGCCGGACGCGTCCAGCGCACAGTCCAGGACCGGCCGGTCCTGGGTCAGGGTGCCCGTCTTGTCGAGGCAGACGACATCGACGGCTCCCAGGTCGTGCAGCGCCGGCAGCCGCTTGACGATCACCTGGTGGGTGCGGGCCAGCGCCGAGGCGCCCCGCGCGAGGGTGGTCGTCACGATGACCGGCAGCATCTCGGGCGTGAGTCCGACCGCGACCGCCACCGCGAACGGCAGCGTCTCCAGACCGCGGCCGCGCAGCGCCGCGTTGGCCATCAGGACCAGCGGCGGGGTGAGCAGCATGAAGCGGATCAGGATCCAGGAGACGCCGTACACCGACCGGTCGAAGGCGGTCGTGCGGCGGTCGTTGCCCGGCAGCCTGTCGGCCCTCGCGAACCGGGTGTCCGCGCCGGTCGCGACCACCACGCCGGTGCCGCTGCCGGAGGCGACACTGCTGCCCTGGAAGCAGACTTCGGGCCGGTCGAAGTCCTGGGCGCCGAGGGGCCGCTCCGGCGCCCGCGCGAAGGGCTCGTCCACCGGGTACTTGGGGACCGGCGCGGACTCCCCGGTCAACGCTGCCTGATGCATCGTCAGACCGGTGGCCCGCAGCAGCCGCAGATCCGCCGGTACGAGATCGCCGGGCGCGAGGCGCACCACGTCACCCGGCACCACCTCGTCCACGGGCACCTCGCGCGCCACCGGCGCAGCGTCGTCGTCCGCCCTGCGCAGCACGGTCGCGGTGCTCGCCACCAGCTCCCGCAGCCCGGCCGCCGACCGGTCGGCGCGGTGCTCACCGGCCGCCCGCAGCGCACAGCTCACCACCACGAGAACCGTGATCACCCCGGCCGTGGCCCAGGCGGCCACCGCCGCGGAGACCAGCGCCAGGCAGGCGAGGACGGCCGTGAACGGGTCGCGCAGACTGCGGAGAAAAATGATCGGGAGGGAGGGAACCCGGCGCGCGGGAAGGACGTTTTCCCCATACCGCGTGAGTCGTTTCTCGGCTTCCGACTCCACCAGCCCCCGGGGGCCGGAGCCGAGGGAACGCAGCAGCTGCAGAGGAGTGCTCCTTGACAACTGCAGAGTAGAGATCCGCTCAGGCGCCCAGGTCACGGACGAGTCCCGACGGTCCCGGCAGCTTTACGCCCTCGCCCAGCCGGGCCACCAGCCAGCGCACCATCTGGGCCACATCGGGGTCGTCCACGAGATAGACGACCCGGCGCCCCTCCCGCCGGGACCGGACGAGCCCCGCGAGTTTCAGCTTCGCCAGATGCTGACTGACGGCCGGCAGCGCACCGCCGACCCTCTCGGCCAGCCCCGACACATCGGACTCGCCGTGGCTCAGCGTCCACATGATGTGCAGCCGCGCGGGCGAGGCAAGGAGTCCGAAGACGCCCGCTGCTTCGCCGAGCACCTCGGCCGACGGGTCGGTGCTGCTCGTGGTCGTCACCGTCGTCTCCCGTCTCCTAGGTGTGGTGGCCGTTCCTGTCGCCCCCGGGCAGCCAGTCTAGGGGCGCCGGCTCACAGGGATACGAGGGTCACCTCGGTTGCCTTCACGCTCGACCACACGGCCGCGCCCTCCACCAGGCCCAGCTCGGCCGCCGCCTGCGGGGTGACCTCTGCGATCAGGTCGGGCGACTCGGCGGATCCGATGAGCACCCGCAGCCTGCTCCCGCTCGCTGTGATCTCCCGCACGGTGCCGGACCAGACGTTGCGGGGGCTGCCGTCGGGGCGCTTGCGGTGCACGGACACCGACTCCGGCGCGATGATCGCCAACGCCCGGCTGCCCTCGCGCAGTTGCTCGGCCGCGACGATCCGCCCGCCGCCGGCCAGCACGAGACCGTCGCCGCTCGCCTCCCCGGCCCACGCGTTGCGGCCCAGCATCCGGGCCACCCAGGGGGAGCGCGGATTCCGGGTGACCTCGGTGGGCGGCGCGTCCTGGAGGGTGCGTCCGGCATCCAGCACGAGGACGCGATCGGCCAGGGAGACCGCCTCGACCGGGTCGTGGGTGACGATCAGGCAGACCCCGGCGAACCCGGCCAGGTGGGTGCGCAGGGTGTGACGGACGTGGGCCCGGGTGGTCTGGTCGAGGGCCGCGAGCGGCTCGTCCAGGAGCAGTAGCCGGGGGCGGGCGGCGAGAGCCCTGGCCAGGGCGACGCGCTGGGCCTGTCCGCCCGAGAGCTGGGCGGGCTTGCGGTGGGCGAGGTGGCCGACACCGAGCCGGTCGAGCCAGAGCTGGGCGGCGGCGCGGGCCTCGCCGCGGGCCACCCCCTGGGCGCGCAGCCCGTACGCCGTGTTGGCGAGCGCGGTCAGATGCGGGAACAGTGCGCCGTCCTGGGGCACCCAGGCGACCCCGCGCTTGTGCGGCGGCAGCGCGGTGACGTCGAGGTCGCCGAGGCGCAGTTCGGCGCGGGCGCGCGGGGTGAGGCCGAGCAGGGCCCGCAGCAGGGTGGTCTTGCCGGCGCCGTTCTCTCCGACGACGGCGATGGTGACGCCGGGGTCCGCCTCCAGCGTCAGCTCGTTGAAGCCGGTCACCTCGGCGTGCAGCGACCAACTCGGCGCAGGCTCGGCCGAGTCGGGTTCCTCGACGGACCGCGCGGCCTGCCCGGCGCCTTCCGGCTCGCCCTTGAGGGAGCCCGTGGCTTCCGGGCGCTCGGAGTCGGCCGTGTCTGTCGGCCCCGGGCTGCCGTGCAGCGTGGAGGGCTCCGCAAGTGCGGCAGTGGCAGGCGAGCCGCTCCGTACCGAGGCGGAGCCGGTCCAGCGGCCGCGCAGGGCCACGAGCACCGCCATGGCGATGGCGAGCAGGAGCAGGGAGACCGAGGTCGCGGCCTCGGGGGAGTCCTGGAGGAGGAGGTAGACCTGGAGCGGCAGGGTCTGGGTGGTGCCGGGGAGGTTGCCGGCGAAGGTGATGGTGGCGCCGAACTCGCCGAGCGCGCGGGCCCAGGTGAGTGCCGCGCCCGCGGCGAGACCCGGCGCGACCATGGGCAGGGTCACGGTGAGGAAGACGCGGAACGGGGAGGCGCCGAGCGAGGCGGCGGTCTCCTCGTAGCGGGGCCGCAGTCCGCCGAGCGCGCCCTCCAGGCTGATCACCAGGAATGGCATCGCGACGAAGGTGGCCGCGACCACGGCGCCGGAGGTGTGGAAGGGGAGGGTGATGCCGAAGGTGCCCTCAAGCCAGGGGCCGAGCAGGCCGCGCCGCCCGAAGCCGAGCAGCAGGGCGACACCGCCGACCGTGGGCGGCAGCACCATCGGCAGCAGCACGAGCGAGCGCACCAGGGCCTTGCCGGGGAAGTCGACGCGGGCGAGCAGCCAGGCCAGGGGCACACCGAGGAGAAGGGAGAAGCCGAGCGCCCAGAACGAGACGACCAGCGAGAGCCGCAGGGCCTCGGTGACATCGGGGCCGGTCAGGTGCGTGCCGATCTGGGCCCAGGAGGTGCGGGCCAGGATGCCGAGGAGCGGCATCAGCAGGAACGCGATGGCGAGCAGCGCGGGCAGGGCCAGTGCGGCCGGCGGGCGCTGGCGGGTGCGGGAGCGGCTGCGAGTCATGGGAGGTACCCGGTGTCCTGATGGCGCGGGGCCTGCCCGCCCGGAGCGAACAGGCAGACCCCGCAAGGGAGCTGGAGCGGTTGCGGACGAGGGAGCCGCAGTGGTTACGGCTGCTGGAAGCCGGCGTCCTGGAGGATCTTCTGCGCCTCGGGGGCGGACAGCCACTTCACGAAGGCGGCCGCGGCGTCGGCGTTCTTCGAGGTCTTGAGGGTGGCGGCCGGGTACTTGGCGACGGCGTTCTGCGCGTCCGGGATGTCGACGGTGTCGACCTTGCCCTTGGCGGAGGCGGCGTCGGTCTTGTAGACGATGCCCGCGTCGGCCTCACCCAGCTCGACCTTCGACAGTACGGCGCGGACGTTCGGCTCCTGGGAGACCGGCTTGACCGTGATCTTCTGGGCGTCGAGGACCTGCTTGCTGTAGCGGCCGACCGGCACCTCGGGGGCCGCGAGGACGACCTTCAGGTTGGTGTCGGACAGGTTCTTGAGGCCTTCGACCTTCTTCGGGTTGCCCTTGCCGGTGGCGATGACCAGGCGGTTCTTGGCGATGATCGACGAGTCGTTCACATCGGCCTTCAGACCGTCCATGGTCTTGGTGTCCGCGGTCACCAGGGCGTCGGCGGGCGCGCCCTGCTTCACCTGGGCGGCGAGCTCCTGCGAACCGGCGAAGGAGAACTTCACGTGGGTGCCCGGGTGCTCCTTCTCGTAGGCCGCGCCCGCAGCCTTGAAGACGTCGGTGAGCGAGGCCGCCGCGAGGACGGTCAGCTGGGCCGCCTTCGGCGCCGCGCCGGAACTCGCGGACGGGGAGGCGGACTTGTCGCTTCCGCTGTCCTTGCTGCTACTGCTGCACGCGGCGGCCAGCGGGATGAGCAGGGCGGCGGAGACGACGGCCGCGGCGGCGCGGCGGCGCTTGGTGCTGAGAGCCATGACAGACATGGGTGGTGCTCCTTCGGATGCTTGTCGAGCCGCGCCGGAGGTGAGGGCTTCCCCTGCTTGTGCCCTCAATGGATGTCCGATTGCCGGATGTCCTGCGAGGAACGAGGGGGCGGGGAAGGGCGACGCCGCGGGGGACGTTCGTGAGTGGCCGGTTTTCGACCTAGGTGCGGTCGATGTGCACGCTGGTGGACTTCACCCGCGCGGTGGCCTGCATGCCCACCTCAAGGCCCAGCTCTTCGACGGCCTCCCGGGTCAGGAGGGAGACCAGCCGGTGCGGTCCGGCCTGGATCTCGACCTGGGCGGCGACGTCACCGAGCTTGACGGCGGTGACGATGCCGGGGAAGGCGTTGCGGACAGAGGTGTAGGGCACCTCTTCCTCGCTGTTGGAGGACTGGCCGACTTCGATGGAGAAGGCGGCCAGATCCCGCCCGTCGATGAGTCGGCGGCCGCCTTCGTCGCGATGGGTCGTGACGCGGCCGCCGTCGGCCCAGCGGCGCACGGTGTCGGGGCTGACGCCGAGCAGACGCGCTGCCTGGCCGATGGTGTAGGACTGCATGTGCGACAAGATAGGCGGCTTCACGCCGCATATACAAAGGGTCTGGCGGAACATACGCCGCAGTTGCAGAGCCGAATGGATGAAGGTCCAAGCTGATCGCCCCACCCGGCGCAGGCCCTGCGCCCCGCCGCCTCAGCCGTGGGCCCGCGGCCCGCAGGACCTTGTGCCCCGCCCCGCACGGCGGGCGTCCCGGCCGGGCGGGCGAGGGCTCAGAGACAGGCCGGGCTCAGGGCCACACCAGGCAGTACGGCTGATGCCCAGCCTCATGCAACCGGTGGCTGAAATCCTGCCATTCGTGCAGGAGTTGATAGACGTTGAAGGCGTCGCGCGGGCCGCCGCGGTCAGGCACCGTGGACCAGATGAAGGCGGCGGCGCCGACCGTCTCCTCACCGACACCGCGCAGCGGGTCGACCACCGTCATGGGGAGCTTCACCACCGCGTAGTCGGGGTGGAGGACGACGAGTTCCAGCGGCGGGACCTTGTGCAGCGGTATGCCCTGGATGCCGGTGAGGACCATCGCGGCCATCGTCTCCGGCTTGATCTTGGTGAACATGCCGCCCATGCCCAGCTCGTCACCGCCGAGCTCCTCGGGGCGCATGGTCACGGGCACCCGGGCAGCGGTCGCGCCGTCCGGGGCGCCGAAGTACTTGTAGGTCACCCCCACCCGGCCACTTCCGTTCCCCGCCCCTGCGCCGTCCCCGACCCGGTCGATCCGGTCCTGGGCGTCGCGTCGCCGGTGCCGTCCCCGACGGTGGGCGCGCTCGGGACCCCGGTCATCGGTCCCTTCGCCCAGTCCGCCACCGCGATGCATATCCTTCACCCGACTGCTTGTAGCCCGACTGCTTTGTAGATGGCGCGGCCCCCACCGCGCAACCCGATCATCCGCCGATGCAACTCGATCATCTGCGGATCATCGTGTCATTGACCTCCCCCGCGCGGGTGCGGCGAAACACCGGTCCGCAAGATCGCCCGGCCCTCTGCCACCATGGCGTGTGTGAGCTATCCGTACGAATACGACGCCCCAGTTTCGCAGAACCTCTTCGACCGTGCGTCCGCCGTGACGCCCGGCGGTGTGAACTCCCCCGTCCGTGCCTTCCGGGCCGTGGGTGGTACGCCCCGGTTCATGGTGTCCGGTACGGGTCCGTACCTGACCGACGCCGACGGCCGCGAATACGTCGACCTGGTGTGCTCGTGGGGCCCGATGATCCTCGGGCACGCGCACCCCGAGGTCATCGCCGCCGTGCAGGAGGCCGTCGCCCGCGGCACCTCCTTCGGCACGCCCGGCGAGGGCGAGGTCGCGCTCGCCGAGGAGATCGTGGCCCGGATCGAGCCGGTCGAGCAGGTCCGCCTGGTGTCGTCCGGCACCGAGGCGACCATGTCCGCGATCCGGCTGGCGCGCGGCTTCACCGGCCGTGCCAAGGTCATCAAGTTCGCCGGCTGCTACCACGGCCATGTGGACGCGCTGCTTGCCGCCGCCGGTTCCGGGGTCGCCACGTTCGGCCTCCCCGACACCCCCGGGGTGACCGGCGCACAGGCCGGCGACACGATCGTGCTGCCGTACAACGATCTGGACGCGGTGCACGCGGCGTTCCACGCCAACCCGGGCGAGATCGCCTGTGTGATCACGGAGGCCTCGCCCGGCAACATGGGCGTCGTCCCGCCGACGGACGGCTTCAACGCGGGTCTGAAGGCGGCCTGCGCCAAGAACGGCGCGCTGTACATCTCGGACGAGGTGATGACCGGGTTCCGTACGTCCAAGGCGGGCTGGTTCGGCGTCGACGGCGTCGTGCCGGACCTCATGACGTTCGGCAAGGTCATGGGCGGCGGCTTCCCGGCCGCGGCGTTCGGCGGCCGCGCCGACGTCATGGGTCACCTCGCCCCGGCGGGCCCCGTCTACCAGGCGGGCACGCTCTCCGGGAACCCGATCGCGACCGCTGCCGGCCTCGCCCAGCTGCGGCTGCTCGACGACGCCGCGTACGCCAAGGTCGACGCCGTCTCCCGAGAGATCCAGGCGCTGGTGACCGGCGCGCTCAGCAAGGAGGGTGTGGCCCACCGGCTGCAGACGGCGAGCAACATGTTCTCCGTCTTCTTCACGGCCGACGAGGTCCGCAACTACGACGACGCGAAGAAGCAGGAAGCGTTCCGCTTCAACGGGTTCTTCCACTCGATGCTGTCGCAGGGCGTCTACCTGCCGCCGTCGGCGTTCGAGTCCTGGTTCGTGTCGACCGCCCACGACGAGCGCGCGATCGAGCGCATCGCGGCCGCGCTGCCCGCCGCCGCCCGTGCCGCAGCGGAGGCCACCGCATGAGCGAGAACAGCAACGGCGGGAGCGACCTCACCGTCGTGCACCTGATGCGCCACGGCGAGGTGCACAACCCGGACGGCGTGCTCTACGGGCGCCGTTCCGGCTACCACCTCTCCGAGCTCGGCCGGCAGATGGCCGACCGGGTCGCCGAGCACCTCTCGGGCCGCGACATCACCCATGTCGTCGCCTCCCCCCTGGAGCGCGCCCAGGAGACGGCGAGTCCGATCGCCAAGACGCACGGCCTGGACCTCGCCACCGACCCGCGGCTCATCGAGGCGGGCAACGTCTTCGAGGGCAAGACCTTCGGGGTCGGCGACGGCGCCCTGCGCAAGCCCGCCAACTGGAAGCACCTGACGAACCCGTTCCGCCCGTCCTGGGGCGAGCCGTACGTCGAGCAGGTCGTGCGGATGATGGGCGCGCTGGAAGCGGCGCGCGATGCGGCCCGCGGACACGAGGCGGTGTGCGTCAGCCACCAACTGCCGATCTGGATCGTGCGCAGCTTCGTCGAGAAGCGGCGCCTGTGGCACGACCCGCGCAAGCGGCAGTGCACGCTGGCCTCGCTGACCAGCTTCACCTATCAGGGCGACCGGATCGTGTCCGTGGGCTACAGCGAGCCCGCCCGTGATCTCGTACCGGCGCATCTGCTGGCCGGTGCCAAGCCGGTCAAGGGCAAGTCGAAGGCCTTCGGCGCCTGACGCGTCCGGCCGGCCGGATCACCCCGGCCGGCCAGCAGGCCCGCGCTGCCCAGCGAAACCGGCAGGTCAGCCCGCCGCACACCCCCCCGCCTCTCCACCCCGCGCCCCTCACCTCGTACGGTTTACGGAGATTTGTGCGATCCGTGCGGAACCATCCCTGTTTCACCCGGCATCTCACAGATTGCCCAACTGCGGTGACGTACTTGGGCTTCGAGGACGACGAGACGACGGTGCGACGCGATGGGAACGGACGGGCTTATGCGGGAGAGCGGCCGGAACTTCAGCCGAAGGGGCATGCTGGGACTGGGTCTGGGGGCCGCGGCCGCGGCCGGGCTGTCCGGCTGCGGCACTTCGGGCGGTAGCGGATCGGGCAAGGGCGGCGACGACGCGGCCGCCAAGAAGGCCGACGCGAAATTGATAGGCGACGGTTCCACTTCGGACACGGGCAAGCAGCCGCACCAGCCCGACAAGCCCGTCCCGCTCGAACCCGGCCAGACCCCGCCCCAGTTCGTCGTCTTCTCCTGGGACGGCGCCGGAGAGGTCGGCAACGGCCTCTTCCCGCGCTTCCTCCAGCTCGCCAAGGACCACGGCGCGGGCATGACGTTCTTCCTCTCCGGCCTCTACCTGCTGCCCGAGGCCAAGAAGCGGCTCTACCAGCCGCCGAACAACCCCGTCGGCGCCTCCGACATCGGCTACCTCTCCGACCCGCACATCAAGGAGACGCTGAAGTACGTCCGTCAGGCCTGGACCGACGGCCATGAGATAGGCACCCACTTCAACGGCCACTTCTGCTCCGGACGCGGCACCGTCGAGCACTGGACCGCGGCCCAGTGGCAGAGCGAGATAGACCAGGCGATCGACTTCGTCACCAAGTGGAAGACCAACACGGGCTGGACGGACGAGGACCCGCTGCCGTTCGACTACAAGCGCGAACTCGCCGGCGGCCGCACACCCTGCCTGCTCGGCCAGGACAACCTGCTGCCCACCGCGCAGAAGCTGGGCTGGCGCTACGACGCCTCCTCGCCCGGCGGCACCCAGGTCTGGCCCGTCAAGCGGCACGGCCTGTGGGACCTGCCGCTCCAGCAAATACCCTTCCCCGGGCATTCCTTCCAGGTCCTGTCGATGGACTACAACATCCTCGCCAACCAGTCGCAGAATTCGACCAAGGCGCCGCCGGCGAACTATCCCGGCTGGCGCAAGCAGGCCACCGAGGCCTATCTCGCCGGATTCAAGCGCGCCTACGAAACCAATCGCGCGCCCTTCTATATCGGAAACCACTTCGAGCAGTGGAACGGCGGCATCTACATGGACGCCGTCGAGGAGGCGTTCAAGGGCATCGCGGCGAAGCGGGACGAGAAGAAGGATGTGAGGCTCGTCTCCTTCAAGCAGTACGTCGACTGGCTCGACGTGCAGGACCCGAAGGTGCTCGCCAAGCTCCGTACGCTCAACGTGGGAGAGGCCCCCGCCGGTGGCTGGAACGCGTTCATGAAGACCGTTTAAGCCTTCCTGACAAGGGGCTTTACGGGCACTCAGGGGGGCGCGGAAGATCCCTGAAACCGCCATGCGAAACTTTTCACATGTCCGTGAGTCCTGCCTTCCGACGCCGTCGCACCCTGACGCTGGCCGCGGCTGCCGCGGCCGCCGGTGCGCTGACCCTGACGGCCTGCGGTTCCGGTGGTACGTCCGGTGGTTCCGGTGACACCAAGTTCGTCACCGGTACCGGCGGCATCGCCACCGTCGCCAAGGGCGACCGCCAGAACGCCCCGGAGCTGTCCGGCGAGACCGTCGACGGCAAGCAGCTCGACGTCGCCTCCCTCAAGGGCAAGGTCGTCGTGCTGAATGTGTGGGGCTCATGGTGTGCGCCCTGCCGCGCCGAGGCGCCGTATCTGGCCAAGGTCTCCAAGGAGATGAAGGCCAAGGGCGTCGAGTTCGTCGGGATCAATACCCGCGACACCGACAAGGGCCCGGCCCAGCAGTTCGAGAAGGAATTCGGGGTCGACTATTCGAGCCTGTACGACCCGATCGGCAAGCTCATTCTGCGTTTCCCGAAGGGCAGCCTGAATCCGCAGGCCATTCCGTCGACGATCGTTCTCGACCGGAACGGAAAAATCGCCGCACGTGCTCTGATGGCGCTCGACGACACCAAGCTGCACCAGATGATCGACCCGCTGATCGCGGAGAAGTGATCGCGTGATGGCACTGGCCGCCGTCGGCGGAATGAATGAGACGGTCTTCAGCGGGGCCCTACTGGTGGCCCTGCCGGTCGCCGTACTCGGCGGCCTCGTCTCGTTCTTCTCGCCCTGCGTACTGCCGCTGGTCCCCGGCTATCTCTCGTACGTCACCGGAGTCACCGGCACCGATCTGGCCGAGGCGCGGCGCGGCCGCATGGTCGCGGGCGCGAGCCTGTTCGTGCTCGGCTTCACCGCGGTCTTCGTCTCCGGCGGCGCGCTGTTCGGCTACTTCGGCAGGAACCTCCAGGAGTACGGCGACACGCTCTCCAAGGTCCTCGGCGTCCTGATGATCCTGATGGGCGTCTTCTTCATGGGCCTCATGCCGTGGATGACGCAGCGCGAATTCCGCGTCCACAAGCGGCCGGTGACGGGTCTGGCGGGAGCGCCGCTGCTCGGCGCGCTCTTCGGCATCGGCTGGACGCCGTGTCTGGGCCCGACGCTCACCTCGGTGAACGCGCTGGCGATGGACCAGGCGAGCGCCGGCCGCGGGGCGATACTGACGGTCGCGTACTGTCTCGGCCTCGGGCTGCCGTTCGTGCTCGCGGCAGTCGCCTTCCGCAAGGCGCTCGGCGCCTTCGGCTGGGTCAAGAGGCATTACGTATGGGTGATGCGGATCGGCGGCGGCATGATGATCGTGACCGGTGTGCTGCTGCTGACCGGAGCCTGGGCGGAGCTCGTCCAGCAGGTACAGGGCTGGTCCCAAGGCTTTCAGGTGGGTGTCTGACGCATGAGCAAGACCGAATCGACTCCCGAGCCGGACCTCGGCGCGGCCGGGGCGCAGCTCTCGACCGCCCCCACCGAGGAGCGGTCCAACGGGCCGGTCGGCATCGGCGTCCTCGGCTGGATCCGCTGGTTCTGGCGGCAGCTGACCTCGATGCGGGTCGCGCTGATCCTGCTCTTCCTGCTGTCGCTCGGCGCCATCCCCGGCTCGCTGATCCCGCAGACGAGCGTCGACGAGATGAAGGTCGCCGACTTCCAGAAGCGGCACGACACCATCTCGCCGATCTACGAGAAGCTCGGCCTCTTCCACGTCTACAGCTCGGTGTGGTTCTCCGCGATCTACATCCTGCTCTTCGTCTCGCTCATCGGCTGCATCGTGCCGCGCACCTGGCAGTTCGTCGGCCAGCTCCGCGGCCTGCCGCCGGCCGCGCCCGGCCGCCTGACCCGGCTGCCCGCGTACACGACATGGCGCACCGAGGCCGAGCCCGAGCAGGTCCGCGAGGCCGCGCTCGCCATGCTCAAGAGGCGCCGCTTCCGCTCCCGGATCAGCGGGGACGCCGTCGCCGCCGAGAAGGGCTATCTGCGCGAGGCCGGCAACCTGGTCTTCCACGTCTCGCTGATCGTGATCCTGGTGGCGTTCGCCACCGGCCAGCTCTTCAAGTCCGAGGGCGGCAAGCTGATCGTCCAGGGCGACGGGTTCTCCAACACGCTCACCCAGTACGACGACTTCAAGTCGGGCTCGCTGTTCGACACCCAGGACCTGGCGCCGTTCAGCTTCACCCTGGACCGGTTCGACGCGTCGTACGAGCGCAACGGGCCCGAGCTGGGCACGGCCCGCGAGTTCAAGGCGCACCTCACCTACTCCGAGGGCGCCGACGGCAAGTCGCAGCAGAAGGTCGTCGAGGTCAACAAGCCGCTCGTCGTCGACGGTTCCAAGGTCTACCTGCTCTCGCACGGCTACGCGCCGACGGTCACCGTCAAGGACGGCCGGGGCAAGGTCGTCTTCCAGGGCTCGGTGCCGCTGCTGCCGATGGACAACAACCTCACGTCCAGCGGCGCCATCAAGGTGCTCGACGGCTACCGCGACGCCAAGGGCAACAAGGACCAGCTCGGTTTCGCCGCGTTCTTCGTGCCGACCTTCGGCGGCAAGGGCACGGGCGCGACCCAGATGTTCTCGAAGTTCCCCGCGCCCGACTTCCCGGTGCTCAACATCGGTGCCTACCACGGCGACCTCGGCCTCGACTCGGGCCTGCCGAAGAACGTGTACCAGCTGGACACCGGCAGCCGTTCCATCAAGCCCTTCAAGGACGCCCAGGGCAACATCCTGAAGAAGCTGCTGCTGCCGGGCGAGAGCCTCGAACTGCCCGACGGCGCCGGGTCGATCACCTTCGACAAGGGCCCCATCAAGCAGTGGGCGAGCTTCCAGATCTCCCACCAGCCGGCCAACGGTCTCGCCCTCACCGGCGCGATCGGGGCCATCGCCGGTCTCGCCGGCTCGCTGTTCATCCAGCGGCGCCGGGTCTGGGTCCGGGCCGTCAAGGGCGACGACGGAGTGACCGTCGTCGAGATGGCCGGGCTCGGCCGCAGCGAGTCCGCGAAGCTTCCCGAGGAGCTGGCCGATCTCGCGGTCACGCTCATCCCGCAGGCGCCGACCGCGCCGGATCCCCAACCCGAATCCTCAGTTGTTCCTGCCGAAGGGGCTGAGAAGTGAATCTCGCCGCCACCACCAATGAGAGCCTGGCGCACACCAGCAACTACCTGATCTATTCGTCGATGGCCGTGTACATGCTGGCCTTCTTCGCCAGCATGGCCGAGTGGCTCTTCGGCAGCCGCAGCAAGGTCGCCCGTACGGCGGCCGCGCTGACCGGCGGCGCGCAGGACGCCAAGGACGCGGGGACCGTCAAGGTCGAGGTCGCCACCAAGAACGGCGGCACCGCCGTCCTGGAGCGACCCAGGATCGTTACGCGTTCCACGAGCGGCACCCGCGACGTGCCGGACGGCCCCGGTGCCTCCGGCGGTGACGAGAAGGGCGACCTCTACGGCCGCATCGCCGTCTCCCTGACGGTGCTCGCCTTCCTCATCGAGTTCTCCGGTGTGCTGACCCGCGCGCTGTCCGTGCAGCGGGCGCCGTGGGGCAACATGTACGAGTTCAACCTGACCTTCTCCACCGTCGCGGTCGGCGTGTACCTGGCGCTGCTCGCGCTGAAGAAGAACGTCGGCTGGCTCGGCCTCCCGCTGGTCACCACGGTCCTGCTGGACCTCGGCCTCGCGGTCACGGTGCTCTACACCGCCAGCGACCAGCTGGTCCCGGCGCTGCACTCGTACTGGCTGTGGATCCACGTCTCCACCGCGATCTTCTGTGGCGCGGTCTTCTACGTGGGCGCGGTCGCCACGATCCTGTACCTCTTCCGCGACCGGTACGAGGCGAAGCTCGCGGAAGGCGGCAAGCCGGGCAACTTCGCGACGTCCGTCATGGAGCGCCTGCCGGCCGCGTCCTCGCTCGACAAGTTCGCGTACCGGGTCAATGCCGCGGTCTTCCCGCTCTGGACCTTCACGATCATCGCGGGCGCGATCTGGGCGGGCGACGCCTGGGGCCGCTACTGGGGCTGGGACCCCAAGGAGGTCTGGTCCTTCATCACTTGGGTCGCGTACGCCTGCTACCTGCACGCCCGCGCCACGGCCGGCTGGAAGGGCCGCAAGGCGGCGACGCTGGCGCTGATCGCGTTCGGGTGCTGGCTGTTCAACTACTACGGCGTGAACATCTTCGTGAACGGAAAGCACTCGTACGCCGGGGTGTGAGTCGGTACCCAGTACTGGGGCGGGGCTCCTGGGGCTCCGCCCCAGACCCCGTTCGCGCCTGAAGGGCGCTCGTCCTCAAACTCCCCCAAGGCCTCAAGGGCCAGGGGGGACCCCCATGACAGGCTGAAATGCCCGGTGCGGGCCAGCACCAATGCAGCTAGGGGCGCGGGGAACTGCGCGCCCAGCCAGCCACGGTCCGCAGCCGAATGAATCCCCCGGAGGGTTGAGGGAAGGGGCGGGGCGGGGCCAGCGGGGTCTGGGGCGGAGCCCCAGCGCACCCAGGCCTACGCCTCCTCGCCCCGCTCGCGGCGCTTCAGCTCTTCCTCCCGGCGCCGAAGATCCGCCTCCCAGTCCTTCAGCAGCGCCTCGTCCTTCTTGGTCCCCTCCCCGAGGGACGCGAGAAAGGCCGGGTTGTCGTCGGGGGCGGTCCAGCGCCCCCCAGGGCTCCCGCCGCGCACCTTCCCCGCGGCCAGCCACGCGACCGGCCCGATCAGAACCTCGCCGAAGAGCAGGATGATGATGATCCACACCACTTTGGGGAGGCCCTTGACCTCCTCCTCCGGGGTGTTGAGGCAGTCGATGAACGCGTAGATCCACAGCGCCAGGACCAGCAGGAACGGCAGATACCTGAGCATGGTTGGAGGGTCCCCCCGGGAACGGTTGCGGGCCGTGCCTCGGCCCCGGTGACCCGGCCAGGGTATCGGGTGCCCGATACTTGACCCCATGGCTTATGACGATCTCCGATCGCTGCTCAGGGCGCTGGAGCGCGAGGGCGACCTCAAGCGCATCAAGGCCGAGGTCGACCCGTATCTCGAAGTCGGCGAGATCGTCGACCGGGTCAACAAGGCCGGCGGCCCCGCCCTCCTCTTCGAAAACGTCAAGGGTGCCTCGATGCCCCTGGCCATGAACGTGTACGGCACCGACCGCCGCCTGCTCAAGGCGCTCGGCCTCACGTCGTACGAGGAGATCAGCGACAAGATCGGCGGGCTGCTCAAGCCGGAGCTGCCGCAGGGCTTCGTCGGCATCCGCGAGGCGTTCGGCAAGCTCGGCTCGATGGTGCACGTGCCGCCGAAGAAGGTGAAGCAGGAGGCCGCGCCCGTCCAGGAAGTCGTCCTGAAGGGCGACGACGTCGACCTCGACCAGCTGCCCGCGCTGTTCACCTGGCCCGAGGACGGCGGCTCCTTCTTCAACCTGGGCCTCACGCACACCAAGCACCCCGAGACCGGGGTCCGCAACCTCGGCCTCTACCGCCTCCAGCGCCACGACAAGCGCACCATCGGCATGCACTGGCAGATCCACAAGGACAGCCGCAACCACTACGCCGTCGCCGCCAAGAAGGGGGAGCGGCTGCCGGTCGCCATCGCCTTCGGCTGCCCGCCGGCCGTCACGTACGCCTCGACCGCGCCGTTGCCGGGCGACATCGACGAGTACCTCTTCGCCGGGTTCATCCAGGGCAAGCGGATCGAGATGGTCGACTGCAAGACGGTGCCGCTGCAGGTCCCGGCCAACGCCGAGGTCGTCATCGAGGGCTGGCTGGAGCCGGGCGAGATGCTGCCGGAGGGCCCGTTCGGCGACCACACCGGGTTCTACACCCCGCAGGAACCGTTCCCCGCGCTGACCATCGACTGCGTGACGATGCGCAGGCGCCCGCTGCTCCAGTCCATCGTGGTCGGCCGCCCGCCGACGGAGGACGGTCCCCTCGGCCGCGCCACCGAGCGGTTCTTCCTGCCGCTCCTCAAGATCATCGTGCCGGACATCGTGGACTACCACCTGCCGGAGTCGGGCGGCTTCCACAACTGCGCGATCGTCTCGATCGACAAGAAGTACCCCAAGCACGCCCAGAAGGTGATGCACGCGATCTGGGGCGCGCACATGATGTCGCTCACCAAACTGATCGTGATCGTGGACGCCGACTGCGACGTCCACAACCTGCACGAAGTGTCCTGGCGGGCCTTCGGGAACACCGACTACGCCCGCGACCTCACCGTCGTCGAAGGCCCGGTCGACCACCTCGACCACGCCTCCTACCAGCAGTTCTGGGGCGGCAAGGCGGGCATCGACGCGACCGCGAAGTGGCCCGAGGAGGGCTACACACGCGACGGCGGCTGGCCCGCGATGGTCGAGTCGGACCCGGACACGGCCGAACGGGTGACAAGGCGTTGGAAGGAATACGGACTGTGAGGTGCTGGCAGATGATGGAGAACGGCAGCGCGGAGCGCGGGTTTCCCCGCCGCCGCGGGGATGAACCGGAGTACGGACTCCAGTGAGCGCCTCCGCCGCAGCAGTTCCGCAACCGGGTCGTACCAAGGCGTTCCTCCGCCTGGTCATGATCGAGCACTCGGTCTTCGCGCTGCCCTTCGCCTACACCGCCGCGCTGACCGCGATGTTCCAGCTCGACAAGAACATCCACTGGGGGCGGCTGCTCCTGGTCACCGTAGCCATGGTCGGGCTCCGCACCTTCGCGATGGCCTGCAACCGGATCATCGACCGCGAGATCGACGCCCGTAACCCGCGCACCGCGGGCCGCGAGCTCGTCACCGGCGCGGTCTCGGTGCGCTCCGCGTGGACGGGCGCGCTCATCGCGCTCGTCGTCTTCCTCGGCGCGGCCGCCGCGCTCAACCCGCTGTGCCTGGCGCTCGCCCCCGTCGCGGTGATCCCGATGGTGGTCTATCCGTACGGGAAGCGGTTCACCAACTTCCCGCAGGCCATCCTCGGCATCGCGCAGGCGATGGGCCCGGTCGGCGCCTGGATCGCGATCACCGGCTCCTGGTCGTGGGACGCGGTGATCCTGGGTCTCGCCATCGGCATCTGGATCGGCGGTTTCGACCTGATCTACGCCTGCCAGGACGTCGAGGCCGACCGCGGCCACGGCGTGAAGTCGGTCCCGGCCCGCTTCGGCATCCCGGCCGCCATCCACGGTGCGCGCGGCTGCCACTCCGTGACGATGGCGCTGCTCGTCTGGTACGCCCTCGCCACCGGCGCCGGGTTCTTCTTCTGGCTGGGTCTGCTCATCGTGTTCGCGGCGTTCCTCTACGAGCACACGCTGGTCAAGCCGCACGACCTGTCGCGCCTCAACCGGGCGTTCTTCCAGGTCAACGGCTTCATCGGGATCGCCCTGTTCATCTGCGCGCTGCTCGACCTGCTGGTGCGGGGCCTGACGGTCTGACACCTGGACCGGACCTGCGGGCGGGCCGCCGGATAGGCTCGGACACGTGGAGCACGTGAACGTACACAGTCAGCAGCGCACGCCCTGGGTCGTCGGCGTGTCGGGTGCCTCGGGGACGCCGTACGCGGCGGCGGTGCTGCGTGCGCTGCTCGCGGCCGGGGAGAGCGTCGACCTGGTGGTTTCGCGGGCCTCGCGCCTGACGCTGCTCGACGAGACCGGCATCGCGTTCCGCGACGCGCACTGGCGGGACGACCTGCGGGCGTGGCTGGCGCGGGGCGCGGACGGGAAGCCGGACACCTTCGGGGCGCTCGACGTGTCGGACGTACGGCACTGGGCGGCCGGGGATCTGGCGGCCGGGCCCTCGTCGGGCTCGTACTCCGTGAAGGGGATGCTGATCGTGCCGGCGTCGACGGCCTGTGTGGCCGGGGTCGCGCTCGGGCTTTCGAAGGACCTGTTGCAGCGGGCCGCGAGCGTGACGCTCAAGGAGCGGCGGAAGCTGGTGGTCGCGGTGCGCGAGACGCCGTTGAACGGACAGACCCTCAAGCACCTGGTGACACTGGACGAGGCGGGCGCAGTGGTGCTGCCCGCCTCTCCGGCGTTCTACGCGGGGGCGACGCACATCCAGGATCTGGTGGACTTCGTCGCGGGGCGCGTACTGGATGCGGCAGGAGTGCCGCACGGCCTGTACCGCCGTTGGGAGGGAGAGCTCGGATCGGGGTCCCCCATGGTCGACCGGAGCCGAGACCTTGGGGGAGGCTCTCGCGAGAACTAGCGCTTCTTGGCGGTGCGCTTGGCGGCGCGGGGCTTCGTCGCGGAGGGCTGGTGGGCACGGGACCGGTTGGCCAGGTCCTGAAGCTCGCGCATCCGGGCGTAGGCCATCTCGATCGTGTACACGGTGACAACTCCTGAAAGATCGTCTTTGATCTGCTGGAAAATTATGCAAGCAGCTGAATGATTCGCAGGGTGTTGGCCCTGCATGCCTTAGATTCTACACTTAAACTCGCGGTATCGCTGAACAATGGAAGGCTTCAGGCATATGGACGCCGTCGATAGGCAGCTCATCCAGGCACTGCGCGAGAACGGCAGGGCCTCGTACGCGGAGCTGGGCCGGCTCGTCGGGCTCTCCGGCCCCAGCGTCACCGACCGCATCAACCGTCTGGAGGCCGCCGGTGTCATCACCGGATACCGCGCCACGGTCGACGCGGCCTCGCTCGGCCTCGGTGTCACCGCGCTGATCGGCATCTCGCTCTCCGACGCCGCCGACCACGAGGACGTGGCCCGGCGCCTGCGCGACCTCGCCGAGATCGAGGACTGCTGGTTCATCGCGGGCGACGACTCGTACATGCTCAAGATCCGGGCCGGTGACGTGGACGGCCTGGAGAAGACGATCCGCCGCCTCGGCTCCACCAAGGGCGTCTCGCGCACCCGCACCACGATCGTGCTCTCCACGAAGTGGGAGAACCGGGTCGGGGAACTTCCCGAGTAGGGCGGGGCGTACCTTTGGTGGAGCCTGAAAGACACACGTATGGGAGGCGGCCTTGATGGACGCGGGACTCAAGCGCGAGCTGGAGCAGAAGGTCCGGGCCGGTGAGCGGCTCAGCCGCGAGGACGGCATCGCGCTCTACGCGTCGGACGATCTGGCCTGGCTCGGCGGGCTCGCCCACGAGGTGCGCACGCGCAAGAACGGCGACGTCGTCCACTTCAACGTGAACCGTCACCTCAACATGACCAACGTGTGCACGGCGTCGTGCGCGTACTGCTCGTTCCAGCGCAAGCCGGGCGAGAAGGACGCGTACACGATGCGCATCGAGGAGGCCGTCCGCCTCGCCAAGGCGATGGAGAACGACAACCTCACCGAGCTGCACATCGTCAACGGGCTCCACCCGACGCTCCCTTGGCGCTACTACCCGCGCTCGCTCAAGGCCCTCAAGGAGGCGCTGCCGAACGTCGGCCTGAAGGCGTTCACGGCGACCGAGATCCACCACTTCGAGACGATCTCCGGGCTCAGCGCCTCCGAGATCCTCGACGAGCTCATCGACGCCGGTCTGGAATCACTGACCGGCGGCGGCGCGGAGATCTTCGACTGGGAGGTCCGCCAGCACATCGTGGACCACCGCACGCACTGGGAAGACTGGTCGCGCATCCACCGCCTCGCCCACGAGAAGGGGCTCAAGACCCCCTCGACCATGCTGTACGGGCACATCGAGGAGCCGCGCCACCGCGTCGACCATGTGCTGCGCCTGCGCGAGCTCCAGGACGAGACCGGCGGTTTCCAGGTCTTCATCCCGCTGCGCTACCAGCACGACTTCGTGGACATGCAGGACGGCAAGGTCCGCAACAAGCTCCAGGCGCGTACGACGATGGCGACGGGCGCCGAGTCGCTCAAGACCTTCGCGGTCTCCCGCCTCCTGTTCGACAACGTGCCGCACGTGAAGTGCTTCTGGGTCATGCACGGCCTGCAGACCACCCAGCTCGCGCTCCAGCACGGCGCGGACGACATGGACGGCTCGGTCGTCGAATACAAGATCACGCACGACGCCGACAACTACGGCACGCCGAACAAGCTGACCCGGGACGACCTGCTCGAACTCATCCGCGAGGCCGGCTTCCGCCCCGTGGAGCGCAACACGCGGTACGAGATCATCCGTGAGTACCCGGGCCCGGACGCTTCGCTGCGCGAAGCGCCGCAGCCGATGCGCTTCTGAGCGGGGCTCCGTGGCACTGACCTTCCAGCTCGACCCGCCGGTCACGCCCGCCCTGCGCGACGGGCTGCTCGGCCTGTGGACGGAGGTGTCCAACGCGGACGGGGCCGTCGGGTTCGTCCCGCCGGTCTCCGCCGAGGACGTACGGCCCGAACTGGTCAAGCACTTCGTGGCGATGGCCGAGGGGCGGATGCGGCTGCTCGTCGGGTTCGACGAGGCCGGGCGGGTCGCCGCCACCGCGTTCATCGCGTACAACACGCACCGCCTCATGACGCACTGGGTGTGGCTGTACACGGTCATGGTGCATCCCGTGCACCAGGGCAAGGGGTACGGCCGCGACCTGATGACGGCGACCGCCGACGCGGTACGGGGCCTCGACGGCATCGAGGCGATCCGGCTCACCTGCCGGGGCGGTACCGGTGTCGACCGGTTCTACGGCTCGTGTGGTTACAAGGAGGTCGGGCGGGTGCCCGGCGCGATCCGGGTTGCCGACGGGGACGACCGGGACGACATCATCATGCTGCTGCCCCTGACCTGAGGCCCGTGCCCGCTGAACTGATCCATTTGTGGGCGTGCTTCACTAGTCGGGCAGGGGCCACCGTAGAGAGAAGGTCAGTCGTGAACGCCGCAAAGCCGAGCGCCACCATCTGGTACACCATGCTGCGCGTGGGGATCTTCATCGGCAGCCTGGTCTTCGTCGGCCTGCTGGTCCAGTTCGGCGTGCTGCCGAAGGGGCTCGGCAACTCCAACTTCATCTGGGTGATCCTGCTCGCCCTCGTCATCTCCGCGCCGCTGAGCTTCGTCCTCCTGCGCAAGCAGCGCGACGCGATGTCCGTCCAGCTCGTGAACAAGGTGGAGAACGCCAAGGCGAAGCTGGAGGCGAACCGGTCGCAGGAGGACGGCGTCGTCCAGTAGCCGAGACGCCTCGCGTTAGGTAGTTCACACGCCTGGAAGGCCCGGCTCCGAAGCTCACCGCTTCGGAGCCGGGCCGTCGTTGTCTTCAGGCTCGGCTGGAGTGGCATCCGGTCATGCCGGGGTCATGTCGGTGTAAAAGAACTGCTTTGAGGTTCTCAAAGTTCAAGTGTTAACGTGTTCGACATGACGACAGCAGCTGTGCACCAGCACCCCACCGGCGGAGCCGTTCCGCTCGTGGCGCGTCTGCATGTCGACCTCTGCCGCTGCATGTCCGCGGTCTGTTGCCGCGACGTCTGACCCCGGCATCATGCGGCGGTGTCCCCAGCGTTACGTGACCGGTCCATGCTGACCAGTCCCTTGTGAACGGGCGCCGCGCTCCTCCGAACCGAACGTCTGCATGTCTGCACGTGCGGAACGCCTGAACCCGCTCACCAGGGAGTGTTTCCGTGTCCTCCGCGACCGCCCAGGAGAAGCCCAAGCGAGGCTTCTCCATATCGTCCAAGTTCCCCTTCTGGGCCCAGATCATCGCGGGTCTGGTGCTCGGTGGCCTGCTCGGCTGGCTGGCCCGCAGCCAGGACGTCGGCTGGCTCAAGGACACCCTTGAGCAGATAGGCAGCATCTTCGTCCAGCTCCTGAAGCTGGCCGTCGCGCCGCTCGTCTTCTTCGCGATCCTGGTGTCGATCACCAACCTGCGCAAGGTCAACAACGCCGCCCGGCTCGCCACGCGCACGCTGCTCTGGTTCATGATCACGTCGCTGATCGCGGTGGCCATAGGCCTCGTCATAGGCCTGCTCACCAACCCGGGTTCGGGCACGGGCCTGACCCCGAAGGACGGCAAGCTCCCGAAGCACACGGGCTCGTGGCTGGACTTCCTGACGGGCATCATCCCGACGGACGTGATCACACCCTTCACCGAACTGAACGTCCTGCAGATCGTCTTCATGGCCGCCGTCGCCGGCATCGCGCTGCTCCAGCTCGGGGAGAAGGCCAAGCCGATCCTCACGCTCAGCGAGGCCGTCCTCGAACTCCTCCAGAAGGCGCTGTGGTGGGTCATCCGGCTCGCCCCGCTCGGCACGCTCGGCCTCATCGGCTTCGCCATCGCCGACTACGGCTGGGACCTCATCGGCAAGTACGCCACCTTCACCGCCGACGTCTACATCGGCTGCGCCCTGGTGATGTTCGGGGTGTACCCGCTGCTGCTCGCCACCGTCGCCAAGGTCAACCCGCTCCAGTTCTTCAAGGGCGCCTGGCCGGCGATCCAGCTGGCCTTCGTCTCCCGCTCGTCGGTCGGCACGATGCCGCTGACGCAGAAGGTCACCGAGCGGCTCGGCGTGCCCAAGGAGTACGCGTCCTTCGCGGTGCCGTTCGGCTCGACCACCAAGATGGACGGCTGCGCCGCGATCTACCCGGCGCTGGCGGCGATCTTCATAGCCCAGATCTTCGACGTGCACCTGGGTATCGGCGACTACGTCCTGATCGCCTTCGTCTCGGTCATCGGCTCGGCGGCGACGGCGGGCCTGACGGGCGCCACGGTCATGCTGACCCTGACCCTCTCCACACTGGGCCTGCCCCTGGAGGGCGTCGGCCTCCTGATGGCCATCGACCCGGTCCTGGACATGATGCGCACGGCTACGAACGTGGCGGGCCAGGCGCTGGTGCCGGTCATCGTCTCGGCCCGGGAGAACATCCTGGACCGGGGGGCGTTCGACTCGGTGCACGTTTCTCCGGTCGACGACGACTACGACGTCCGCGAGGCGGAGCAGAAGGCGACCGTCCCGGCCGCTGCCTGAGCATCTCGCTCGACCTCGCTTCTGAGACGCCCGTGCCCTGCCTGTCGGGGTGCGGGCGTCTGGCGTTCGAGGCCGAGGCCCTTTCCGGGCGGATGGCCGAGCGCCCAGGTGGCTGGTCCCGGCCGCCCTCACGCACCTTGGCGCGGAGCCCACTTGACGGAGCCGAGCCCGCCGCTCAGGCCGCGCGTGAACCCGTATCCGGAAGCGCGGACGGACCGGATTCCCGCCGTACCGATGCGGCTGCCGAACGCATAAATGCACCCAAGTCGCGTATGGCCAGGCCGAGTTGAATTACGCCGGATCGGCTGGACGCATCCGTTACGTTCCCTCCACTCCACACCTAATGTGAGGGGGCTCGATCAGACCAGTACACCGTCCTGACCTGGAGGCTTTCATGCCGATCCTGCCCGATGGCGAGTACCTGATCAAGAACGCGGCCGAAGACCTGTACGCGGACGTCTCCGGCGGGAGCCCGCACCCCAACACGCCCGTCATCGGCTGGCCGCTCAGCAAGGAGCCGAACCAGAAGTGGCGGCTGACCTGCATCAACGGCATCAACGAGTACCAGATCAAGAGCTCGCTCAGCACCGGTGAGGCGTTCTTCGCGCTGAGCGCCCTGCGCATCTTCCCGCCGCGCATCGCGGTGCAGCCGTTCCCGGAGCGCTGGTCGATCGAACCCGTCGGCGAGCACCTGTACCGCATCGCCTTCCCGTACATGGACGGCGTCGTGACGCTCCCCGACGGCCAGAAGGGCACGCAGCTCACCCTGCAGCCCTTCGAGGGCCTCCGCTTCCAGAAGTGGATCTTCGAGCAGGCCTGAGTCGGGCCGTCAGCGCGGCCGCACCTCTTCCCGAAGGGGGTGCGGCCGCGTTGCTGTGTCCCGGCCGGGGCCGACACTCGCCGGCCCCCGGTAGCCGCCAGTCGGCATCCCGCATCGGCGCGCACGCCGCAATGACCGGTATGCAGAACGCCCTGCTCTGGGGCATCGTCCTGTTCCAGCTTCTCCTGTCCCAGCGCTACATCCACCACCGCATGGCCAGCAACCTCGGCCGGGTGGCCGCCGAGCATCTGGCGACCTGGCCGGTCCGGCTGATCATCATCGCCGGGTTCGCCGTGGTCGGGGCGATCGCCCTGGGCGTCTTCGACAAGATCCAGTGGAAGTGGCTCTCCACCGCCGGTGCGATCACGTATCCGCTGTACCTGATCCACATGTTCATCGGCATGACCCTCATCCACCACTTCCGCAACCGGCTCCCCGCCCCGGTCCTGGTGGTCTCGGGGACCAGAGCGGGGGAGGGGGGTCGCGTAAAGGGAAAGTCAAGGCCGACATACGATGCGGGGGGTCAATCCGGACTTTCTTGAGTATCTGGGGAATTGCATGAAGTTCACGCGCATATCGGCGCTCGTCGCCTCTGCGGCCATCGCGCCGGCCGTTCTGCTCGCCTCTCCGGCGTACGCCGCCGACGCCAAGGCGCCCGCCGTCTCGGCGCCGGACGCGGGGGCGAAGACTTCCGACGAGCAGGCGGTCGCGGACAAGGCGGAGATCCTGCGGCTGATGGCGGCCAAGGGCGCGGGGGCGGGCATCAAGGAAGAGGGGGCCAGGGCCATCTCCGGCGGACCGGCCGCCATGCGCAAGTTCCTTGAGGTGGGCCAGTTCATCGCGCGTGACGACGACAACCGGGTCGCGATCGCCCGGATCATCGGCACGGCCGACAAGGTCGGCCGGGGTGTCCGCGAGGCGGGCATGAAGGCGCTCGAAGGCACTCCGCAGGATCGAGTGAAGTTCCTTGAGGTGGGTCAGTTCAAGGCCCGCCTCGACGATGACCGGGTGCGCGTTCTCAGGATCATGCACACCGGCGGGCCTTCGGTGAAGGAAGCCGGGAGCAAGGCGCTGGACGCGAACACCCTTGAGGCCCTCACGGAGTTCCTTGAGGTCGGCCAGTTCAAGGCTCGCATCATCGACAACCGGGTGCTGGCCATGCAGATCATGAGTACCGGCGGACCCGCGGTGAAGGCGGCGGGCAAGAAGGCCCTCCTCGGCACCCCCGAAGACGTCCAGGCCTTCCTCGACAAGGGGCAGTACGAGGCCCGCAAGAAGGACGAGGCCGACGCCGCCGCGAAGGACAAGGGCAAGAAGGGCGAGGGGGAGAAGGGCGACGGCAAGGGCCGGCTCAAGCCTGACGCCGCCAAGGAGGGCGACAAGGGCACCGGTACTTCCACTGCCGACAAGGGTGGCAAGTCGATGACCGCCGCTGCCAAGAACGACCCGGCACCCGCCTCCGGCGGCACCTCCCTCGCCTCCACCGGGGCCGGTTCCGCGCTGCCGTGGGCCGCCGGCGGCACCGCCCTGGCGCTCGCCGGAGGCGCGGGCCTGCTGGTCGCCACGCGTCGCCGCCGCTCCACCGAGGGCTGAGGCGAGCGCCAACTCCCCGGCGCCGACCGGGAGTTGGTCGGCGCCGGGGAGCTGCGGCTCAGTGTGCCTTCGCCGAAGGCTCCTCGGAGGTGGCCGCCTTGGAACGACGCCCCAGCCGCTCCGCCGCACTCCGCCCCCGTGCCTCCAGCGGCAGCACCCCCGTCGCCGCCGCGAGGCCGAACGGGGGCATGTCCGCGTAGATCGACTCGTAGCCGCCCTCGGGCACGATGTACGTCTCGTGCCACAGGCCCACGTGCCCGCGCAGCTTGCCCTTGCGCTCCTTGCGGTTGAGGATCGCCCACGCCCGGTGGTGGAACATCTCCGGCGAGTGCGCGTAGGCGTACAGCTGCTCCTTGGACTCCCAGTACTGGACCACGTAGTACGTACGAGGTGACGCGGTGAGCAGGACGTGGCTGAGCAGACCGCGACTCCTGTCCTTGCCCAGTTCGCCGAGCATGCGGAACATGGCCAGGGCCACCGGAACCCACTGGTGCACCGCCCAGAAGTGGTTGACGCGCATCCCGATGAGCAGCACCACCACGTCCCCCTCGGCGGCGGCGGTCGTGCGGTTCACGGTCGGCTTGGCCTGCATGGTGCCTCCAGCTCCTCGGCAGATGGCTTCCTCGGCGGACAACTACCTTGTTGGATAACGGAGTTATCCAGAATCGATACCTTGGATAATGGCGTTGTCCGACGAGGGGTGCAAGGGATGCGGCTGGCCGAGTTGAGCGAGCGGAGCGGGGTCTCCGCCGCGATGATCAAGTACTACCTGCGCCAGGGCATGCTCGCGCCGGGACGCAAAGTGGGCGCCACCACGGCCGACTACGACGACAGCCACCTGCGCCGGCTCCGTCTCATCCGCGCCCTGGTCGAGGTCGGCCGGCTCCCGGTGGCCACGGCCAAGGAGGTCGTCGGGTACGTCGACGACGACTCCCTCGACCGCACCATCCGCCTCGGCGCCGCCCTGTGGGCCCTGCCCCACGGGCCCGATCCGGACGACGGCGATGAGGTTGTGGCCGCCGCCCGTGATGAAGTGTGCCGGCTGCTCGACATGCTGGGGTGGTCCACCGCCCGGGAGATCGGTGAACTCTCGCCCGATCACCGGGCGTTGATCGTCGCCGTCGCCACCCTCCGCCGGCTCGGCTATGCCTGGGACGCCGAGCTGATGGCCCCGTATGCCCAGCTCATGCACCAGGCCGCCGTCCGCGATCTCGACTTCGTCGAGACCCACCCCTCCGAGGCCGAGAAGGTCGAGGTCGCCGTCGCCGCGACCATCCTCTTCGACCCGATCCTGCGCGCCCTCCACCGCCTCGCCCAGCAGGAGGAGTCGGCACGGCGCTACGGGCTGTAGCGCCCGTATATGCGCCGAGCCCTTCCGCGGGGATCCCCGAGGAAGGGCTCAACCACACCTGAACCACTAGCAGTTGGAACTCGTCGGCCTGCCCGCGAACCTGTCCGCCAGCCAGTTCGCCGCCGGGACTCCGCCCACCGTCACCCCGCCGATGTGGCCGAGCAGCGGCAGTGCGTGCCACTCCACGTTCGCGTCCTTGGCGCACCAGTCCGAGCGGAGCTGCCGGCCCACCGCGTACGGGATCAGCTCGTCCACCGTGCCGTGGTAGAGGTACACCGGCGCGTCCGGGCGGTGCGTGCCGAGCTTCGACTCGGCCAGCCTGGCCTGCCAGTCCGGCTGTTGGAGCGGGTTCTTCACGGTCAGGTCGGTGACGTGCTTGAACGAGCCCACCGTCGTGTCGATCGCCACGCAGTTGTTCTTGAAGTAGTCGACCAGCGCCTTGCCCGCCGGGTTCAGGTAGGAATCGAGTTTCAGCTCGGGGAAGGCCGCGTTCTGGCCGGCCGCCGCCATGAAGATGAGGCCGGAGCCGAGGCCGCCGTCGTTGGACGCGGCCACCTTCATGAGGTCGGCCGGGACGCCGCCGGTCGCGGTGCCCTTCACCAGCAGGTCGGGGGCGTACGAGTCGTGCAGCTCGGCCGCCCAGCTGCTGGCCTGGCCGCCCTGCGAGTAGCCCATGATCCCCACGGGCGAGTCGGCGTCGACACCGGGGATGCCGAGGCGTTCGGCGGCGCGGGCCGCGTCCAGCATGGCGGTGCCCTCGGCCCGGCCGACCGTGTACGTGTGGTCGCCGGGCGTGCCCAGGCCCTCGTAGTCGGTGACCGCGACCGCCCAGCCCTTCTGCACGACCTGGTTGATCAGCGTGGCCTCGACGGCCGTCCCGTACGGGAAGTTGGCGCTCGGCGCGCACGAGTCGCCGAGCCCGACCGTGCCGACGGCGTACGTCACGACCGGGCGCGGGCCCGTACGGCCGTCGTTGGGCACGATGACCGTCCCGGAGACGACGTTCGGGCCGCCCTTGGCGTCGGTGGAGCGGTAGGTGATGTGCCAGGCCTTGGTGTTGGTCCACTGGCCTGGCAGCGGATGGAACTCGGTGGGGGACTGGGTGACGATGTCCCCGGGCGAGGCGGTCGCCGTGTCATCGGCGAACGCGGTGGGGGTGGCTGCCGACAGGAGGAGTGCGGCGGTGATGGCACCGGCCACTCGGGTACGGACGTGCATGCGGCTCTCCCAACGGTCCTATGGGGCGCGGGCAGTTGAGGAGAAGGTAGTGACTGACCGGTAGGTACGGAGCTGACCGTACCGCTCAGCTTCACTGACCCCTGTGGCCTTCAGCGGCCCGGCCGGTACGACCCCGGGGTCGCCCCTGTCCAGCGGCGGAACGCGCGGTGGAAGCTCGTGTCCTCCGCGAAGCCGAGGCGGGCCGCGATCTCCGCGATCGGCTCGCGGCCCTCCGCCAGGCCCGCGATCGCGGCATCGCGCCGCACCGCGTCCTTGAGCTGCTGGAACGATGTGCCCTCCTGCGCCAGGCGGCGGCGCAGAGTCGCCGGGGACATGGCGAGGCGGGCCGCCGTCTCGTCGAGGGTGGGCAGCCGGGGCGAGGCGCGCAGGGCGGCCGACAGGGCTCGGCCCACCTGCTCGCCCACGGTCGTCCCGTACGCGCGCCGGCTGAGCAGTTCGAAGGGGGAGCGGCGCAGCATCTGGCCGAGGGCCGCCTCGTCGCGGACGAGCGGGGCGGTCAGCCAGTGCGCGTCGAACACCGCCTCCGTGCGGGTGTCCCCGAACCGGACCGGGCAGCCGAAGAGCGACTCGTACTCGTCCTTGTGCGGGGGCGGCGGATAGCCGAACGCGGCGCGGGTCAGCGGGATGCGGCGGCCCACCAGCCAGCTGCACAGCCGGTGCCAGATGATCACCAGGCACTCGGCCAGGAACCGGTCCTCGTCCTGGCTCGCGAGGTCGCCCCGCACCGCGAACACCGCCTCGGGGCCGGTGATGTCGAGGGTGAGGTCGGGGCCGTGCGCGAACAGGCCGTAGAACGTGGTGCCGCGTCGCATCGCCCCGCCGAGGTCGCGGCAGCCGAGCACCGCGTAACACATCATCGCGAAGGTGCCGGGGCGGCTGGGGGCGCCGCCGAGCCCGAGGAACTCGTCCCCGGTCGCCCGGTACAGGGCCCGGAAGAGCTGCGCGAACTGGGCCGGGGTGACCCGCGCCCGGTCGTCGCCGAGCAGCAGCGGGGGGATGCCGGACGCCTGGAGCAGCGGCACGGTGTCGATGCCGTGCCGCTCCGCGCCGCGCAGCACGGCCCGCACATGGTGCACGGTGATCGTCGGCTTCGCCATGGTCAACGACGGTAGCGGGGTTGAGCGTTGAGGTCAGCCGGGGTGACGTTTCCCGTCATCCCGCGTGGCCCGGAACCGTACCTACCGTCGGATCATGACCCCCCAGAGCCCGTACGAGAGCCCGCGCCCCGAGACGCTCGCCCTGTTCACCGAGTGGGCGGCCGCGCGCCACCCGGACCGGCCGGCCCTCAGGTTCCGCGAGGCGGGCGGGGGCTGGGCGACGGTCACGTACGCCGGGCTGCGCGAGACCGTACGCCGCACCGCGCGCGGCCTGCTCGCGCTCGGCATAGAGGCCGGCGACCGGGTCGCGATCCTCGCCGAGACCCGCCCCGAGTGGACGTACGCGCACTTCGCCTGCCTGGCGGCGGGCGCGGTGGTGGTGCCGGTGTACCCGACGGCGGGCGACGAGGAGGCCACCTGGGTCCTCGCCGACTCCGCCGCGAAGGCGGTCATCTGCGAGGGTCCCGCGGAGGCGGCCCGCGTGGAGGGGCTGCGCGGGGGCCTTCCCGCGCTCGCTCACGTCCTGCTGATGACGGGGGAGGGGCTGCCCGGCGGGTCCGCGGTGCCGCTCGTGGATCTCGCGGCCCGGGGCGAGTCCGTGCCGCCCGACGAGCTGTCGGCCCGTTCCGCGGCCGTCCGCCCCGGCGACGACGCCGAGCTCGTCTACACCTCCGGGACCACCGGCCTGCCCAAGGGCTGCCGGCTCACCCACGGCAACATGGGCGCGGTCCAGGACGCGACCCTGAACCTCATCGAGGGTGGCCCCGGCGACCGCACGTACCTCTACCTGCCCCTCGCGCACCTGCTGGCCCAGCTGATCCAGTTCTCGACGCTGCTCTACGGCGGCGAGCTCTGCTACTTCGGCGGCCGCATCGAGGACGTGGTCGGCGAGCTCGCCGAGGCGCAGCCGACCCATCTCCCCTCCGTACCGCGCCTCTTCGAGAAGGTCTACTCGGTCGTGCGCTCGCTCGCCGAGGCGACGGAGGGAGGCGGCGAGCGGTTCGACGCGGCGGTCGCGATCGGCGTCCTCGCGGCGGACGGGCAGCTTCCGCCCGAGCGGCAGAGCGCGTACGAGGCCGCCGACGCCTCGCTGTTCAGCCTGGTCAGAGCGGCCTTCGGCGGACGGCTCCGCTGGGCGCTGACCGGCGGCGCCCCGATCGACCCGGCGATCCTGGACTTCCTGCGGGCCTGCGGAATCCAGGTCTTCGAGGGGTACGGGATGACCGAGTCCGCGGGCGTGATCTCGCTCAACCACCCCGGGGCGGTGCGGTACGGGACGGTGGGGCGGCCGGTCTCGGGGTGCGAGGTGAAGATCGCCTACGACGAGGAAGTGCTGGCCCGGGGGCCGATGATCTTCCCCGGGTACCACGCGAACGCCCTGGGCACGGCGGAGGCGCTAGATGCGGACGGATGGCTGCACACGGGGGATCTGGGGGTGCTGGACGCGGACGGTTACCTGACGATCACCGGCCGCAAGAAGGACCTGATCATCACGTCCGCCGGGAAGAACCTCACGCCCTCGCACGTGGAGCTGGCCATCGAGCGGGCCCGGATCGTCTCGCACGCGGTGATGGTGGGGGATCGGCGGCCGTATCCGGTCGCGCTGATCACGGTGGATGCGGAGGAGACGGCGGGGCGGGGTGCGGACGAGGTCCGCGAGCTCGTGCGGGCGGCGGTCGAGGCGGCCAATGCGCAGGTGTCCCGGCCCGCGCGGATTCGGGGGTTCGCGGTTCTGCCGCGGGATTTTTCCGTGGAGCGGGGTGAGCTGACGCCCACGTTGAAGGTGCGGAGGAAGGCGGTTCTGGAGCGGTACGCGGCCGAGATCGAGGGGCTTTACCGCTGAGCGGGGCCGCGGGGGTGGTTCGCTTTCGGGTGCGGGCCGTCTGTGGCTGCTCGCGCAGTTCCCCGCGCCCCTTATCGGGTCCGATGTCGGCTGCGGGCCGTGCTTGGCTGCTCGCGCAGTGCCTCGCGCCCCTGGCGGCATGCGGTGACGCCCGCTGCAAAAGGCAGGAGCCCCTGTCCTGACGGACGGGGCTCCTTGGGTACTGCTAAGTCAGCGATCGCCAACCCGGGCAAGTTAGGCCGGGGTGACGTTCTCCGCCTGCGGGCCCTTCGGGCCCTGGGTGACGTCGAAGTTCACGACCTGGTTCTCCTCCAGGGAGCGGAAACCAGACGCGTTGATCGCGGAGTAGTGGACGAAGACATCCGGGCCGCCGCCGTCCTGGGCGATGAAGCCGAAGCCCTTTTCAGCGTTGAACCACTTCACGGTTCCGGTAGCCATAAGCCCTCCTTGGGCCAAAGGGTTGCCCTGCTCCAGAACCTGCAAACAAGTCTGAAAACTACAAAAGCCTGCGGGTTACATGCTCCGCAGGCTCTGTACTGCAAGGGAAACCAAACTGCAACTTGCGCTGAGCGTAGCACGCAGCTCAGGTGCTGCGGTAGAGGGAAAGATCACTCCACCCGGACGTTTGACCGGAGGCTGAGCAGGTGATCAGGCCCACCCGCGAGGCACCCCGTACGGCCCAGCCGGGACACCCCCGCAGCGCCCCCGCAGAGCCCCCGGCAGGGCCCGGCGGAGTCCACGGACTGGGACGGGTCTAGCCTCGCCATGTGGACAATTCAACCAGCCCCCAGCACCGCGGCGGCCGGCCGCGCGTCGGTCACATCCAGTTCCTCAACTGCCTGCCCCTGTACTGGGGCCTGGCGCGGACGGGGACGCTGCTCGACCTGGAGCTGACCAAGGACAGCCCGGAGAAGCTCAGCGAGCAGCTGGTGAACGGTGACCTGGACATCGCGCCGATCACCCTCGTGGAGTTCCTGCGCAACGCCGACGACCTGGTCGCCTTCCCCGACATCGCGGTCGGCTGCGACGGGCCGGTCATGTCCTGCGTGATCGTCTCGCAGCGTCCCCTGGAGGACCTGGACCGGGCCCGGGTCGCGCTCGGGTCCACCTCGCGGACCTCCGTACGCCTGGCGCAGCTGCTGCTCGCCGAGCGGTACCAGGTGGCCCCCGACTACTACACGTGCCCGCCCGACCTCGGCCTGATGATGCGCGAGGCCGACGCCGCCGTGCTGATCGGGGACGCCGCGCTGCGGGCCTCGCTGCACGACGCCCCGCGGCTCGGGCTCCAGGTCCACGACCTGGGCACGATGTGGAAGGAGTGGACGGGGCTGCCGTTCGTCTTCGCCGTGTGGGCGGCCCGCAAGGACTACCTGGCCCGCGAGCCCCGCGTCGTACAGCAGGTGCACGAGGCGTTCCTCGCGTCCCGGGACCTCTCCCTGGAGGAGGTGGGCAAGGTGGCGGAGCAGGCCGCGCGCTGGGAGGTGTTCGACGCCGAGCTCCTGGAGCGCTACTTCACGACGCTGGACTTCCGCTTCGGGGACCAACAGCTCGAAGGCGTACGGGAGTTCGCCAGGCGGACGGGTCCGACCACCGGGTTCCCCGCGGATGTGAACGTGGAGCTGCTCGCTCCGTAAAGCTCGCTCCATAAGGAGCGTCAGCCGGTTCAGGAGGACGGGATCGGGGCGAGCATCTGCTTGCTGATCCACTCCATGGTCCCCTCGCCCATGCCCTTCACGTAGGTGTGGGCGTTGTGGGTGCCGCCCTGGATCAGCTGGAGGCGGGTCTTCACCGGGCCCTTGCCGTACGTGTCGATGAACTTCTTCACGTTCGGCACGACGGTGCCTTCCTTGGTGCCCACCTGGAAGGCGAGCGCGACCTCGGGGCCGCTCTTGTCGATCAGGTCCTGGGCCAGCTTCTCCGGGTTGTTCGCCTGCTTCTCGGCCTCGTGGCCGGCCCACAGCGGGGAGTCCGGCACGGTGTCCGGGCCCGAGGCGATCGCGGCCTTGAACAGGTCGGGCCGCTTGAGCACCGACTTCAGGCCGACGAAGCCGCCCGACGAGGAGCCCATGAAGGCCCAGCCGTCACGGGACTTGAACGTGCGGAAGTTGGCCCGCACCAGGTCCGGCACGTCCTCGGTCATCCAGGTGCCCATCTTCGGCTGGCCCGGTATGTCGCTGCCGTCGTAGTAGTGCTTGGCGTCCGGGTTGAGGACCGGCATGACCACGATGAACGGCAGGCTCTTGCCCGTCCTGGACCACTCGCTGATGCTGCTCTGCAGTTTGAGGTCGGTGCCCATCCAGTAGTTCTTGGGATAACCGTTTCCGCCGGGCAGCGCGATGAGTACCGGGAAGCCGCTGTTCCGGTACTTCTCCTCGAAGTACTGCTTCGGCGCCCACACCCACACCTTGCCCGTGAACCCGGACTTGGCGCCCTTGAGCGTGGTCACGCCGATCTTGGTGCCGTCGTCGAGGCTGCTCTGCGTGGTGAACTCGGCCTTCGGGCCGGTCGGCAGGAGCGTCTGCGCGGCCGCGCCGTTCTTCGCGGAGGCGTCGTCGTCCTTCTTCTGCCCGCCCTGCGCCGAGGCGCCCGAGGACGGGCTGCTGCTGCTCGGCCCCGAGTCGAAGCTGACCGGCTTGCCCTCGTCGGAGCAGCCGGAGACCAGCACGACCGAGCCGATGGCGGCGGCTGCTATCAGAGCGGCAGGGCGGCGACGGTTCATTCGGGGCTCCGTGAATCTGGCTGAGGGCGGCGGCATTTTGGGCGATTAAGCATGAACTACGCCAGTCAAGAGGGCGGAACCCGCTCTTCGGTTCGCTCATGTAAGCATCGGATCAGTCTCGGTTGAGGGTGATCCCGCGCACGTACGGCTCTACGCTGCTGTGCGACCGGCTTGACCAGGGTGGGCGTTGGGGGAGCACCGCGATGCAGTCTTTGCAGCCGCTGGAAGCGGGCGAACCGCAGACGATCGGTGCCTACCGGCTGCTCGGCCGGCTCGGTGCGGGCGGCATGGGCCGCGTGTACCTGGGCCGCAGTGCGGGCGGCCGCACGGTCGCGGTCAAGGTGGTGCACCCGCACTTCGCCCTCGACGAACAGTTCCGGGCCCGCTTTCGGCACGAGGTCGAGGCGGCCCGGCGGGTCGGCGGCGACTGGACCGCGCCGGTCCTCGACGCGGACCCGGAGGCGCCGGTTCCGTGGGTGGCGACGGGCTATGTGGCGGGCCCCTCGCTGACCCAGGCCGTCATGGACCGCGGCCCGCTCCCCGGCCATTCGGTACGGGTCCTGGGCGCCGGCCTCGCCGAGGCCCTCGCCGCGGTGCACGCGCTCGGCCTGGTCCACCGCGATGTGAAGCCGTCGAACGTGCTGCTCACCCTCGACGGGCCCCGCCTCATCGACTTCGGCATCGCCCGCGCCACCGACGGCACCGCCTCGCTGACCGCGACCGGTGTCTCCATCGGCTCGCCCGGCTACATGTCGCCCGAGCAGATCCTCGGCCGGGGCGTCACCGGCGCCGCCGACGTGTTCTCGCTCGGCGCGGTCCTCGCGTACGCGGCGACCGGCGAGCCGCCCTTTCCCGGCGACTCCTCGGCGGCCCTCCTCTACAAGGTGGTGCACGAGTCGCCCGAGCTGGGCGCGGGCCTCACCGGCGAGCTGCGCGACGCGGTCGGAGCCTGCCTCGCCAAGAACCCGGCCGACCGCCCGACCCCCGCCGCCCTCGCGGCCCGCCTCGCCCCGTCCGGAGCGGCGGCGCTGGTGCGGGACGGCTGGCTGCCGGGCCCGCTGGTGGAGGAGGTCAGCCGGTCCGCGGTCCGGCTGCTCGACCTGGAGCCCGAGGAGTCGGTGAGCGGCTCGGGGCCGATCCCGTTCAGCAGCCCGGCGGTCGGAGGCGGCACGGGTCCCGCGTCCGGATCCGCGGGAGCCTTCGGCCCGCCGGACGCCTCGTACGGCAGGGACGCGGCCCCGTTCCCCGGCCCCCGCACGCCCCCGCCGCCCACGGCCCCGCCGGGACCGGTGGACAAGGGCCCGCGCGTAGCCCTCTCCGTGGCGACCGCCGCCGAACCCGGCGAACGCGGCCGGGGCCGCAAGGTCAGCTGCACGGTGGCCCTCGCGGTGGCGGGCGCGCTGGCCGCCGTCACGGTCGGCGCGGCCTTCCTCTTCGACATGCTGCCGGGCGGCGACAGTACGAAAAACACGGGCGCGAAGCCGCCCGCTTCGAGCGGTGCCACGGGCGCGCCCGAGCCGGGGACGCAGGCCCCGACCGACGCCGCGACCCCCTCGGGTTCGCCGTCCGGAACCCAACTGGCCGAATTGCCGAGCCAGTTCATCGGAACCTGGCAGGGCCCGACCACGGAACAGAGCACCGGCCAGCCGCACGGCACGGTCACCGCCGTCTTCACGGCGGGCAGCACCGGGAGCGATGTCGCCCTGACGACCTCGACGATCGACGTGCTGGGTACGAAGGTGGAGTGCCACGGCGTGGGCAAGCTGCTCTTCGGCACGGCGGGCGAGGTGCACATCGAGGAGCGCACCGACCCGCGCAAGCCTGGCACCGCGGGCCTGTGCACCACCGGCACCGCCGAACTGGTCTTCACCCTCGGCAGCGACGGCAAGCTCACCTACCAGTCCGAGGAGGCGGCCGCCGGAAAGCCGTCCGGCATCCTGACGAAGCAGTGAACGGGCTCGACCCGGTGAACGGGTCTCTCGTCGCCGGGGCCGCGCTGTGGGGCGCGGCCGCCGGAGTGCTGCTGCCCCGCCCGGCGTACCGGCTCTCCGTCGAACCCGGCCAGCCGTGGCGGTCCGCGGTCCCCGACGGGCGGCCGTTCACCGGTCCGGCCCGGGGCTGGCTCGGGGCCGCTCGTGGGTACGGGCCCTCGACCCCGGGTCTCGCGGTGCTGACCTCGCTGGCCTGTGCGGGGCTCGCCTTCACCACCGGCGCCCGCCCGGAGCTGTTGGTGTGGCTGCTGCTCGCGCCGGTGGCCGTGCTGCTCGGGGTTGTCGATCGGGGCGTACACCGGCTGCCCGATGTGCTGACCTTGCCGTTCGCCCTCGCTGCCACCCTGCTGCTCGGGCTCGCCTCGCTGCTGCCGGGGCACGCGGGGGCCTGGACCACGGCTCTGCTCGGTGAACTCGCCCTGGGCGGTGGGTACTTGGTGCTTGTGCTGATCAACCCGGCGGGCATGGGCCTCGGCGACGCCAAGCTCGCGCTCGGGCTCGGGGCCGTCCTCGGGTGGTACGGCTGGCCGGTGCTCTTCACGGGAGCTCTGCTCGGTCTCGTACTCGGCGCGGTCTACGGGGGCGGTCTTCTGGTGCTGCGAAGGGCGAACCGTACGGCCGCGTTCCCGCTCGGCCCCTTCCTCGTCGCCGGGGCCTTCGGCGGCCTGCTCCTCGGCGGGCTCGGCGGATAGGGAGGCCGTCGGCCCCCGCTCAGTGGGGCAGAGCCGCTGGCGTAGGCTGGATCGGTCCGTCCATATCCCCTCCGAAAGGGACACCTCCGGTGACTGAGAAGGCCGATCTTCAGTCCGTTCTCGACCGTGCCGCCGCGGGTGGGCGGATCACCCCGGAGGAAGCGCTCGACCTGTACCGGTCCGCGCCGCTGCACGCGCTCGGCGCCGCCGCCGACGCGGTGCGCCGCCGCCGCTACGCCGGTACCGAGCACATCGCGACGTACATCATCGAGCGGAACATCAACTACACGAACGTCTGCGTGACGGCGTGCAAGTTCTGCGCCTTCTACGCCGCGCCCAAGGACACCGCCAAGGGCTGGACCCGCGACCTCGACGACATCCTGCGCCGGTGCGCGGAGACCATCGAACTCGGCGGCACCCAGATCATGTTCCAGGGCGGGCACCACCCCGACTTCGGCGTCGAGTACTACGAAGAGCACTTCGCCGCGATCAAGAAGGCCTACCCCCAGCTGGTCATCCACTCCCTCGGCGCCTCCGAGGTCGAGCACATGGCCCGCATCTCCAAGGTGAGCGTGGAGGAGGCCATCTCGCGGATCCACGCCGCCGGGCTCGACTCCTTCGCCGGCGCCGGTGCCGAGCTGCTGCCCGAGCGGCCGCGCAAGGCGATCGCGCCGCTCAAGGAGTCCGGCGAGCGCTGGCTGGAGATCATGGAGACCGCGCACGGCCTGGGCGTCGAGTCCACCTCCACCATGCTCATGGGCACGGGCGAGACCAACGCCGAGCGCATCGAGCACCTCCGCATGATCCGCGACGTGCAGGACCGTACGGGCGGCTTCCGCGCGTTCATCCCGTACACGTACCAGCCCGAGAACAACCACCTCAAGGGCCGCACCCAGGCGACGATCTTCGAGTACATCCGCATGATCGCCATCGCCCGGATCTTCCTCGACAACGTCGCGCACATCCAGGGCTCCTGGCTGACCACGGGCAAGGAGGCCGGGCAGCTCACCCTGCACTACGGCGCCGACGACCTCGGCTCGGTCATGCTGGAGGAGAACGTCGTCTCGTCGGCCGGTGCCAAGCACCGCTCGAACCTCCGCGAGATGATCGACATGATCCGCACGGCCGACCGGGTGCCCGCCCAGCGCGCCACCACCTACGAGCACCTCGTCGTGCACGACGACCCGGCGAACGACCCGGTCGACGCGCGCGTCCAGTCGCACATCTCCTCGACCGCGATCGAGGGCGGCACCGCCCACCCGGAGCTGAAGCTCCTCGCCTCCAACTGAGGCCGCGATCCTGACGTGCTGACGCTTCACGCCGCCGACCTCGTGCTGCCCGGGGACCGCGAGCCGGTCCCGGGCGGCGCGGTCCTGGTCGACGGCGACCGGATCGCGATGATCGCCGCGTACGAGGATGTGGCCGCCGGGCACCCCTCGGCCCGCGTCCGCCGCTGGCCCGGCGTGCTCACGCCCGGCCTGGTCAACCGGCACGGTGCGGCCCTGCTTGAGCGCACCTATTTCCCGGACGACCCCTTCGAGGTCGACGAGCTCGGCACCGAACCGCTGACCGGCGCCGCGCTCGCCGCCCTCGGCCCGAGCGAGTCCCGCCGGGGCAACAGCGCCCGCCGCTGCACCCAGAAACTCCTCGCGCACGGCGTGGTCGCGGTGACCGGCCCCATCACCACCCCGGCGGTGCGAACCGCCGTACAGCGGGCGGGACTTGAGGTGCTGCCGGGCGGTGGCGTCGAGGGTCCTTCGGCCCTTGACCCCTTCGCCGGTGCCAAGCCGAGCGAGGCCTTCCTGGCCCCGCTCGCGGTGGGCGGTCCCGCCCGGTTCGCGGTCTTCGCGGTGCCGGACGAGGCCGCTCTCGCCGCGCAGGGTGCCGGGACCTGCATCGCCACCGTCGTCGGCGGGCGGCTGGTGCACCGGCGCCGCTAGGTCAGCTTCCGGAAAGCGCCTTCGCGAAGGCGCCCGGCTCCTGATCAACGCCGCTGCAACTCGCTTGCGCCACGGCCGAGTTGACCCCACCGCCGCACTTCTGATCGCGGTACGTCACCCACATGGACAGCCGTCCGACGCCCTTGTCCCGGGCGAACTTCCGTACCTTCGCGGCGTCGTCCAGGGTGAACGTCTCGCCCTTCACGTCGTTGACGCCGATCATCGACGTGACCCCGAGCCCCTGCCAGGCCGCAGTGTCCGAGAGGCCCAGGACCTGCTGGAGCTGGCCGTGCGCGGCGGTCGCGGCCCGCACCGCGTAGTCGCCCATGTCGCCTCCGAAGGAGGTGCCGTAGTTCATCGTCATCACGTTGACGGCCGAGACCTTCACGCCGTGGTCCTTGGCCGACTTGAGCAGAGCCGTGCCCTGGGGAGTGAGCCCGGTCGGCATCACCGCGAGCGTGAACGTCGCCTTGAGGCTGCGCTGCTTCTGGAGCAGGGCTATCGCCTCCGCGCGCCGGGTGAGCGCGGCCGCATCGGCGAGGGCGGCGCCCTCGATGTCGAAGTCGGCCTCACCGGCGCCGACCGCGTCAAGGGCCGAGCCGTAGGCGGCGGCCAGCTGGGCCGGGGTCTTGCAGGTCAGCGCCAGCTCCTTGCCGGCCTGCCCGCCGAAGGACACCCGCACCGCGGCGCCCGACTTCTTCAGCCCGGCCGCCCGGTCCTTGACGTCCCTGTCCACGACGGCCGTGTCGTCGTCCCACACCGCCCGGCAGGTGTTGCCGTGCGCGACGGCGAAAGCCAGGTTGTAGACGGCCGGGGAGCCGACGGCGTCGGTCGGCGAGGCCGTCGTGGCGCTGACGTAGGGGGAGTACGCGCTGTTCAGCGGGCCGTCCGCGGCGGTGGGCCTGGCCGGGGCGTCCGGGGCCGCGTCCGGGGTCGCGGAGCACCCCGCGCACACCAGCGCGGCCAGGGCGCCGAGCCCCGCGACCGGCACCCTCAGGAGACTCCGCATGTCGTGTGCACCCGCTCTCGTGGTTCCGCGCCCCCGTGGCACGGAAAGGAGAATGTACGCGGCCCGGCTGTGCCGGTGAGGGCCGGGCACCCGGCTGTGCGGCGTACTGCTTGAATGGGAAGCGTGACCCGCGCATCCCTGGACAAGCAGCCGCACGAAGTCGCCTCGATGTTCGACGACGTCGCGGCGCACTACGATCTCACCAACGACGTGCTCTCCCTCGGCCAGGCCCGGCTCTGGCGCAAGGAGGTCGCGAAGGCGGTCGACGCGCGGCCCGCGCAGAAGGTGCTCGACCTCGCGGCCGGCACGGCCACCTCCTCGCAGCCCTTCGCCGCGGCGGGCGCGTACACCGTGCCCTGCGACTTCTCGCTCGGGATGCTCAAGGTCGGCAAGGAGCGCCAGCCCCACATGCCGTTCACGGCGGGCGACGCGACGAAGCTGCCCTTCCGCGACGACACGTTCGACGCGGTGACCATCTCCTTCGGGCTGCGCAACGTCCAGGACACGGACGCCGCGCTGCGGGAGATGTACCGGGTCACCAAGCCGGGCGGGCGGGTCGTGATCTGCGAGTTCTCCCAGCCGACGTGGAAGCCGTTCCGGACGGTGTACACGGAGTACTTGATGCGGGCGCTGCCCCCCGTCGCCACGGCCGTGTCCTCCAACCCGGAGGCGTACGTGTACCTGGCGGAGTCCATTCGGGCCTGGCCCGCCCAGAACGCCCTTGCCGGGCGGCTTCAGCAGGCCGGCTGGTCCAAGGTGGCTTGGCGGAACCTGACGGGTGGGGTCGTGGCGCTGCACCGCGGTTTCAAGGGCTGAGCAGGGTTGGGTGGGGGCGCCGCGCCCCCACACCCCCGCTCCTCAAACTCCCCCAAGGCCTGAAGGGCCAGGGAGGGACCCCCATGAGGGGCTGGATTCTGCCCCCAGCGTCGAGATCGCAGGACCTGGCCGGTCAGACTTCACCCAGCTCCAGGCGGAAGCACGGGATTCCCAGGCCCGACACCCTCGACTCGTACGTTCTCGACAGCGTCATCCCCAGCCGCTCGGTCATCGCCAGCGAGCGGGTGTTGTCCGGGTGGACCATCGCCACCACGTGGTCCAGGCCCTTCGCGCGGACGCGGTCGAGCGTGGCCCGGGCCGCCGCCGTCGCGTAGCCGCGGCCCCAGTGCGCGCGGCCCAGGCGCCAGCCGATCTCCACTTCGCCCGCCGGGCCCCAGTCGTCCAGCGGCCAGGGCTGGGCGCCGGTGAAGCCGATGACCTCGTCGTTCTCGTCCAGCATCGTCCAGAAGCAGAAGCCGTGTTCGGCGTCGTGTCTGCGCTGGCGGGCGGTCAGTTCCTCGTAGACGGAGACCTCCGCGGAGCGGCCGCCGTGGAACTCCATGACCTCCGGGTCGTCGAACACCCGGTGCCAGGCGTACGCGTCCTCCTCGGTGGGCACCCGCAGCCGTACTGCGGGCAGAGGCTTGTCCGGTACGGCGGACGGTACCGACGACGGTATGGAGGACTCGGGGGAGACGGAGCTCATGGCGTGGGCAACCCTTCGCGATGTCGATCAACAGCCACCCATAGACTGCACATGTCCTGTGCTTGTCGGCACGCAAATTCGAGTCTTCGGGAGATCCCGCTGTGACCGAGCCGCTCTCCGAACACACCGCGGACGTGATCGTCGTCGGGGCCGGTCCGGCCGGTTCGACGACCGCGTACTACCTGGCCAAGGCCGGACTCGATGTGCTGCTCCTGGAGAAGACCGCCTTCCCGCGCGAGAAGGTGTGCGGCGACGGGCTGACCCCGCGCGCCACCAAGCAGCTCGTCTCCATGGGGATCGACATCTCCGAAGAGGCCGGCTGGCTGCGGAACAAGGGCCTGCGGATCATCGGCGGCGGCGTCCGCCTCCAGCTCGACTGGCCGGACCTCGCCTCGTACCCGGACTATGGACTCGTGCGCAAGCGCGACGACTTCGACGAGCAGCTCGCCCGGCAGGCGCAGAAGGCCGGCGCCCGGCTCTACGAGCGCTGCAACGTCGGTGCCCCGATCATCGATGAGCGCAACGGGCGCATCACCGGCGTCAACGCCAAGCTCGGCGAGGAGAAGACCCCGGTCACCTTCCACGCCCCGCTCGTGGTCGCCGCCGACGGCAACTCGACGCGGCTCTCGCTCGCGATGGGCCTGCACCGGCGCGAGGACCGCCCGATGGGCGTGGCCGTGCGGACGTACTTCACCTCGCCCCGGCACGACGACGACTACCTGGAGTCCTGGCTCGAACTGTGGGACCGGCGAGGCCCGCAGGACCGCCTTCTGCCCGGCTACGGCTGGATCTTCGGCATGGGCGACGGCACGTCCAACGTCGGCCTCGGCATCCTCAACTCCTCCTCCGCGTTCCGGGAGCTGGACTGGCGCGAGATCCTCAAGGCGTGGTGCGCCTCCATGCCCGAGGACTGGGGCTACACCCCCGAGAACATGACGGGCCCGATCCGCGGCGCCGCCCTCCCGATGGCCTTCAACCGCCAGCCGCACTACACCAAGGGCCTGCTGCTCGTCGGTGACGCGGGCGGTCTGGTGAACCCGTTCAACGGCGAAGGCATCGCGTACGCCATGGAGTCGGGGCAGATCGCCGCGGACGTCATCGTCCAGGCGCACGCCCGCGCGACCCCGTCCCAGCGCGAACTGGCGCTGCACGCCTACCCGAAGATCCTCAAGGACACCTACGGCGGCTACTACACGCTGGGCCGCGCCTTCGTGAAGCTGATCGGCAACCCGAAGGTCATGAAGATCGCGACCCAGCGCGGGCTCACGCACCCGATGCTGATGAAGTTCACGCTGAAGATGCTGGCCAACCTGACCGACCCGACGGGCGGCGACGCGATGGACCGCATCATCAACGGGCTCTCGAAGGTGGCTCCGAAGGCCTGATCGGTGATGGGGCGCGGCCGCCGCCCGCGCGGTCGCGCTCTACTCCTCGTCGTTGGGCGGGGAGATGAACTCCAGGGTCCATGTCTCCTGGAAGTCGGGCGCCGGCTTCACGAGTGTGATCTGCGCGCCACGGTGGCCCGCACGCAGGGCCAGGCCGTTCTCCGACAGGATCTTGAGCCCGCCGATGACCCGCTCGAAGGTGAACTTCGCCAGCTCGGTGCGTTCGACACTGTTGACCCAGAGCTTGTCCTCGGCGATCACCAGGCCCGCCTTGTCATGCTGGGCGAGGCGGATCACGTAGGGGGCGCCGAGGGTGTGCTCGGTGGGCTCGACGAGCCACTCCTGCTCGATCGGCAGCGGGTTCAGGCGGTCGGTGATGACGGGGGCACCGTGCTTGACGGCGTATTCGGTGGCCGTCAGCAGGGACGTCGGGCCGATGATGTGGGCGTGGATCTTGTAGATGCCGGGCCGTACTGGTACCGGAGCCATGTGCGGGGCTTCCTCTCGCTCGGTTGGCACGTCTTCTGACGGAGCGCCGGAAGACGTGGTCCCAACCATCGCGGTGAGCACGGCGGTCGCACAGGTCCAGTTACCGCCAAGCCCACTACGACCCGGATCAGCGGCCGCCCGACCGCCCATGCGAAACCGCTGCTTTCCCAGATGCCTTCTGTGACACCGGATGCAGGACGACAGACATCGGTCGGCCAGTGCGCACTGTGGTGACGCACTACGAGCGTGGTTGCACCGGCACTCTCACCGCGCCCGGGGCGCCGGGGCCCTCGTGTGGGAGGGGGTGGAGAAATTCCAACAGACCCGCAGCCGGCGGCGTCGGGCCGGCTCCGGGTATGTGGCACAGCCCGAGCAGTATTTTCCTGAATACCGAGTAGCCAATCCTGGCCGCCCCATGAACCCACGGCAGGAGAGCCACGAGACCGGCCACACTTTGCCGAGCTCTGAAAGCAAGGGCTTTGACTGGTTTAAGTGCCTCCAAGCGATCGGCATCATTGTCGGTATTTTCGTCGGCATTTTTCGTTGACGGCTTCAAGGGCAATACCCTCAGCCTCTGAGCGCTCTGCTCATCGGGTAGGGGCAGGAGGTCACGGGGCGCCGTTGTGTCCGGCCCACCCGAGTGTGTCGTCGCCGAACTCGACTGTGTCTTGGGCGAGTTGGCGGTCCGAGCGGATGTGGCCGAGCAGATGCCGGTCGCCGTGGTTCCCGGGATCGACGGCGGCGGAGACGACGGCGGAAGGGGTGCGGCGTGAGCCGGACCGCCCTCGCGGCGCCGGACGAAGTGGGGCCGGCCCTTCGAGCCATGGTGCCCGCCAGCCTCGCGGGCGGGCAAACGCATGACCTGACCTGCGAACCCGCCGAGAGACCCGGCACGTAAGGTCAGGCGATGGCCTACGACATCATGTTTCTGCGGGTTCCTCCGGGGCGCACCTTCGACGAGGCCCTGACAGAGGCCAACTCCGCCTACGACCCGGACGCCGACCTCAAGCCCATGGACCTGACCGGCGAACAGCGTGCGGCTTGGGACAGGTTCGTCCAGCGGACAGAGCGGGAGATCGGGCCGGTCACCACTCAGGAGTATCCCTACAGCCTGACTCTGTGGCGTGACGGGCCCGCCGGTTGGCTCCAGCCGGCCTACGCCGGGGACTCGGCCGACATCGAGATCCCCTACCGATACCCGGGGCGCGAAGCGCTGCCCATCATGGCGGAGGCGTATCGCATCGGGCGGATGGCCGAGGAGGAGTTCGGCATCGAGGGCTACGACCACGAGGTCGATCAGCCTGTCCGGACCGGCGACGTGAGCCTCGCGGCGGCCAGGCTCGGCGGCGTCGCGCGCTGGGCACAGGAGACCCTCACCTGAGAGGAGGCAGCGCCCATCGAGTGTGCCCCAGGCCCCGAGTCGCCCCCTCGGCGCGTACCTAGAAGCGCCGCTCCACCTCGTCCGTCCAGCGGACGGGAACTTCTCCGGCGAACCGGGACAGACCGGTGCGCAGTTCGTCCGCGGAGAGGTCCCCGCCCTGGCGGCGGGCTATGTATTCGTGCCGCTTGCCGCTGTGCAGCGTCACCCACACCGCGCGATGGTGCTCGTAACCGCCCGCATGGCTCTCGTCGCCGTGCTCCCAGATCGCCACGGTGCCGACCTCGATCTCCCGCACCTCCGCCCAGGGTGCGTCGAAGCGCGTGGCGAGGTGTACCCCCGCCGCGTCCGCGCGGATGACCGGACGCACCGCCCCGTACACGCACGCCAGGACCAGGAACGCGCCGGCGCCGAGGACGAACAGGGCGAAACCCCAACCAAAGGCGAGTTTGGCCCAGTCGACGGGCCCGTGCCAGGGCTGGATGCCGGTCAGCATCCACAGGCCGAGCACCATGAACACGATCCCGATCGCGGCGAACATGCCGAGCCCGTCGGCGTAGACCTCGTACGACTGCGGTTCCGGATCCTGCACCTGCTCGTCCATGCGTGCACCCCCTGATACGTGCATGGTGCCCCGGAACAGGCAGAGTTCAACACATTCCGGGCATGCCGAAGGGCCGTTCCTCCCGAGCGGGGGAGCAACGGCCCTTGCAGGCGGTGCGGGTGCGGCTCAGAAGGCCGCTGTACGCCTCAGAGAACGCGGACGGCGCCCGTGGGCTGGTCCCAGTCCAGGCTGCGCTCGACGACGCCGGTCGAGGGGTTCTGCGCGCCGACGAACTTGCCGCCGCCCACGTAGATCGCCACGTGGTACGCGGAGCCGGAGCCGCCCCAGTACAGGATGTCGCCCGGCTGCAGGTTCGACAGCGAGACCTGGGTGCCGGTGGCCGACTGGTCCTGCGAGACGCGCGGCAGGTCGATGCCGACCTGGCGGTAGGCGGCCTGCACGAGACCGGAGCAGTCGTACGCGCTGGAGCCGGTGGCACCCGAGACGTACGCCTTGCCGACCTGGGCCAGCGCGAAGTTCACGATGGCGGCGGCGGAACCGGTGGCGTTGGACGCCTTGAACGACGTGCCGGTGGAGGTGGAGCCGCTGTCCGAGGACGACTTCGCGCTGAGCGTCTTGCGCTCGGCGGAGCGGGAGGCGCGCTCGGCGGCGTCGGCCTTGGCCTTCGCCTCCGCTTCGGCCTTCGCCTTGGCTTCGGCGGCCTTCTGCTCGGCGTCGTCCTTGGCCTTCTTGGCGTCCTTGGCGGCGCTGGACGCGGCGGCGTCCTGGGCGGCCTGGAGCTGGAGGTCGGCGGCGACCGTCTTGGTGGCCTGCGCCGTGGCGGCCGCGGTGGTCGCGAGGTCGCCCGTCAGCGTCGGCATCTCGATGGTCTCGGTCACCGGCTGGGCGGCGATGGCCGGGGCGGCCGCGCCTGCCAGCGCGATGGTGCTGAGTACGCCACCGGCAACTCCGGCCCGAAGCGAGACCTTCGAGGCGCTGCGGCGGGGCTTCCGGTGGCTGGGTATGTGAGCGGTGTGGGACATGGGTACAACCGCTATCAGGGGTTCAGGGTTCCCTTCAAGAAACGTGTGCTGCGCCACAGTTGATGGCGGAAGAGGCGAATCCGCTTCTTGCCAGCACTTATTGACGCCGTAACGGACAAACCTGGCATGCGCGATCAGGGCTGTGATCATGTGTTTTCCATGAAACGTCCGAATTGCCCGACGCTTACCATCCCCTCATGTCGATGGCCAAGCCCCGTTGATTCCACGACTGTTGGCGAGTGACGCAGGTCACATCATGGGTTGATCCGGTCGGGCGGCGGCCTTCCGGGCGGCGGGGGCGGCTTTCGTGGAGAGGCGTACGCGTCCACCTCTGGGTGTCGAAGCCCCTCTCGCGGGTGACGGGCGCCCACCTATCACTGGACGCCCGTCCATCGCCAATTTGCCTGTAGCGCACATCTCTTGATAAAGCCAGACGGTCGCCGACCAGGGGTAACACCTCCGGATGTCACGTCTCGTGATCACTCGGGCGCTTCACGTATGAAGATCACTGCTCATCCGACTTCATGATCCTTCGTCAGGTGGTGGAGATCACAAAGGCGTTGGTGTACCCCGTGTCGCAGATCACAGACCGCCGGGCATAGGATGCGGGGCAGTCGGGCTTGTGAACTGCCTCACATGTACGCGATCTTCATGCGAACCGGGAGGCGGCGAGACGTTTGCGAGACCCGCTGTGCGGTCCAACGGTCAAGGACGACTGGAAGGAGCGAGGAGCGTGAATGCCTACGCGCCCATCCTCGTGCTCGGCGCCCTCGGGGCAGGGTTTGCGATCTTTTCCGTGGTCATGGCCACGCTAATCGGCCCAAAAAGGTACAACCGGGCGAAACTTGAGGCGTACGAGTGCGGCATCGAACCCACTCCCACGCCGGCCGGCGGCGGGCGCTTCCCCATCAAGTACTACCTGACGGCGATGCTCTTCATCGTCTTCGACATCGAGATCGTCTTCCTCTACCCCTGGGCGGTCACCTTCGACGCCCTGGGGCTTTTCGGGCTCGTGGAGATGCTGCTCTTCGTGCTCACCGTCTTCGTCGCCTACGCGTATGTGTGGCGGCGCGGCGGCCTGGAATGGGACTGAGGGGCTGAGGGGCACCTATGGGACTCGAAGAGAAACTGCCTAGCGGCTTCGTACTGACCACTGTTGAGCAGGCCGCGGGCTGGGTGCGCAAGGCGTCCGTCTTCCCTGCCACCTTCGGCCTGGCCTGCTGTGCCATCGAGATGATGACGACCGGCGCGGGCCGCTACGACCTGGCCCGCTTCGGCATGGAGGTCTTCCGCGGCTCCCCGCGCCAGGCCGACCTGATGATCGTGGCGGGCCGGGTCAGCCAGAAGATGGCGCCGGTCCTGCGGCAGGTCTACGACCAGATGCCCAACCCCAAGTGGGTGATTTCCATGGGGGTTTGCGCCTCGTCGGGCGGAATGTTTAACAATTACGCAATTGTTCAGGGTGTTGACCATATTGTCCCGGTAGATATCTACCTGCCCGGTTGCCCACCCCGGCCCGAGATGCTGCTCGACGCCATCCTCAAGCTCCACCAGAAGATCCAGGGCTCGAAGCTCGGGGTCAATCAGGAGGAGGCGGCCCGCGAGGCGGAGGAGGCGGCCCTCAAGGCGCTCCCCACCATTGAGATGAAGGGGCTGCTGCGGTGAGCTCTCCCGATACTCCGGACACCCCCGAACAGAACGGCGTGCCCGCCCAGCGGGACGACACCGGCGAGGTCATCGGCGTACGCAAGGGCATGTTCGGCGCCGCGAACGGCGGTGACACCAGCGGCTACGGCGGTCTCGTACGCACCATCACGCTGCCCGGCGCCTCCTCGCGGCCCTACGGCGGTTACTTCGACGAGGTCGCCGACGAACTCGAAGGCGCCCTGGAGGAGCAGGACCTGCTTCCCGGCAACGCCATCGAGAGGACGGTCGTCGACCGCGGCGAGCTCACCTTCCACATCGCCCGCGAACACCTCGTGCGCGTCGCCCGCACCCTGCGCGACGACCCCGCCCTGCGCTTCGAGCTCTGTACGGGCGTGAGCGGTGTCCACTTCCTGGGGGACAAGGGGCGTGAGCTGCACGCCGTCTACCACCTGCGCTCCCTGACCCACGGCCGGCTGATCCGGCTCGAAGTGAGCGCCCCCGACAGCGACCCGCACATCCCCTCGCTCGTCGAGGTCTACCCGACCAACGACTGGCACGAGCGCGAGACGTACGACTTCTTCGGCCTCGTCTTCGACGGCCACCCCGCCCTCACCCGGATCATGATGCCGGACGACTGGCAGGGCTTCCCGCAGCGCAAGGACTACCCCCTCGGCGGCATCGCGGTCGAGTACAAGGGCGCCCAGATCCCGGCTCCGGACCAGCGGAGGTCGTACAGCTGATGTCCACTTCACATGCTTCTGCTCGGGAAACGACCGAGGGGACTGTATATACAGTCACCGGCGGCGACTGGGACGAGGTCGTCCAGTCCGCGGCCAAGACCGACGACGAGCGCATCGTCGTCAACATGGGCCCCCAGCACCCCTCCACGCACGGTGTGCTCCGGCTGATCCTGGAGATCGAGGGCGAGACCGTCACCGAGGCCCGTTGCGGAATCGGTTATCTGCACACCGGCATCGAGAAGAACCTCGAATTCCGCACCTGGACGCAGGGCACCACCTTCGTCACGCGCATGGACTACCTGACGCCGTTCTTCAACGAGACGGCGTACTGCCTCGGCGTCGAGAAGCTCCTCGGCATCACCGACCAGATCCCCGACCGGGCCTCGGTCGTCCGGGTCCTGCTCATGGAGCTCAACCGGCTCTCCTCGCACCTGGTCTGCATCGCCACCGGCGGCATGGAACTCGGCGCGACCACGATCATGATCTACGGCTTCCGCGATCGTGAACTCATTCTCGACATCTACGAGCTGATCACCGGCCTGCGCATGAACCACGCATTCATCCGCCCCGGCGGCCTCGCCCAGGACCTGCCCCCGGGCGCGGTGGACCAGCTCCGCGAGTTCGTGAAGACCATGAAGAAGAACCTGCCGGAGTACGACAAGCTCGCCACCGGCAACCCCATCTTCAAGGCCCGCATGCAGGACGTCGGCTACCTCGACCTCACCGGCTGCATGGCGCTCGGCGCCACCGGACCGATCCTGCGCTCGGCCGGTCTGCCGCACGACCTGCGCAAGACCGACCCGTACTGCGGCTACGAGAACTACGAGTTCGACATCCCGACCGCCGACACCTGCGACTCCTACGGCCGCTTCCTGGTCCGCCTGGAGGAGATGCGCCAGTCGCTCAGGATCGTCGAGCAGTGCCTGGACCGCCTTGAGCCGGGCCCGGTCATGGTCGAGGACAAGAAGATCGCCTGGCCCGCGCAGCTCGCGCTCGGCCCGGACGGACTCGGCAACTCCCTCGACCACATCAAGAAGATCATGGGCACCTCGATGGAGTCCCTGATCCACCACTTCAAGCTGGTGACCGAGGGCTTCCGGGTCCCCGCCGGACAGGCCTACGTGGCCGTCGAGTCGCCCAAGGGCGAACTCGGCGTACACGTCGTCTCCGACGGCGGCACCCGCCCCTACCGGGTCCACTTCCGCGACCCGTCCTTCACCAATCTGCAGGCCATGGCGGCCATGTGCGAGGGCGGCCAGGTCGCCGACGTCATCGTCGCCGTCGCGTCCATCGACCCCGTGATGGGAGGCGTCGACCGGTGACAGACGTCCAATTGGGCATGCCCCAACTGCCCGCGCCCGACTACCCGGCCGATGTACGCGCCCGGCTCGAAGCGGACGGCAGGGAGATCGTCGCCCGCTACCCCGACAGCCGCTCCGCGCTGCTGCCGCTGCTCCACCTCGTCCAGGCCGAGGAGGGCTTCGTCTCGCGCACCGGCATGGCCTTCTGCGCGGATCTCCTGGAGCTGACGACGGCCGAGGTCACGGCCGTGGCCACCTTCTACTCCATGTACCGGCGGGGGCCGTCCGGCGACTACCAGGTCGGCGTCTGCACCAACACGCTGTGCGCGGTGATGGGCGGCGACGCCATCTTCGACGAGCTGAAGCGGCACCTGGGCGTCGGCAACAACGAGACGACCGACGACGGCAAGGTCACCCTCGAACACATCGAGTGCAACGCCGCCTGCGACTTCGCGCCCGTCGTGATGGTCAACTGGGAGTTCTTCGACAACCAGACCCCCGAGAGCGCCAAGCGCCTCGTCGACGACCTGCGCGCCGGCCGCCAGGTCGAACCCACCCGGGGCGCGCCCCTGTGCACGTACAAGGAGACCGCGCGCATCCTGGCCGGCTTCCCCGACGAGCGGCCCGGCGCGGTGGCCGCGACCGGCGGCGCGGGACCTGCCTCGCTGGCCGGCCTCAGGCTCGCCAGGGGCGAGACGCCGGGTGCGCGCGTGGTGCACCCGCGCGGCGGGGGGGCTCATGACCAACCCGAGCCGGGATCAGGGCACTTGAGCTCGCACGCCCGTCCGTCTCCCGACCACCGCCCCTCAACGAGTCCCTCCGGGACGCCGAACACCTCGCAGCAGACCTCCGCGTCCGACCCCGAGCATCCCGCGGGCCCGGTCAACGAGGAGGGGGAGTGATGACCTTGGCAACCGAGATCGAGGGAAACGGGAACGGGAGCAGCCCCGAGAAGCTCCTGGCCCCGGTTCTCTCCGCGTTCTGGGACCAGCCGGAATCCTGGACGCTGGACACCTACCGGCGCCACGACGGCTACGAGGGTCTGCGCAAGGCGCTCGCCATGACGCCGGACGACCTCATCGCGTACGTCAAGGACTCGGGCCTGCGCGGCCGTGGCGGTGCGGGCTTCCCCACCGGGATGAAGTGGCAGTTCATTCCCCAAGGGGACGGCAAGCCGCACTATCTGGTTGTCAACGCCGACGAGTCGGAGCCCGGGACCTGCAAGGACATCCCGCTCCTGTTCGCCAACCCGCATTCCCTCATCGAGGGGATCGTGATCGCCTGTTACGCGATCAGGTCGTCGCATGCCTTCATCTATCTGCGGGGTGAAGTCGTCCCCGTGCTGCGGCGGCTGCACGAGGCCGTGAAGGAGGCCTACGCGGCGGGCTACCTCGGCAAGAACATCCTGGGCCGCGGTCTGGACCTCGAACTCACCGTGCACGCGGGCGCGGGCGCGTACATCTGTGGCGAGGAGACCGCACTCCTGGACTCCCTCGAAGGCCGTCGCGGCCAGCCCCGGCTGCGACCCCCCTTCCCCGCGGTAGCCGGTCTGTACGCGTGCCCCACTGTCGTCAATAACGTGGAATCCATCGCGTCGGTTCCCGCGATCCTGCACCGCGGGAAAGACTGGTTCAAATCGATGGGCAGCGAGAAGTCACCGGGCTTCACGCTGTATTCGCTGAGCGGGCACGTCGCGGGCCCCGGCCAGTACGAGGCGCCGCTCGGCATCACCCTGCGCCAGCTGCTCGACATGAGCGGCGGGATGCGGGCCGGCCACCGGCTCAAGTTCTGGACGCCGGGCGGCTCCTCGACCCCGATGTTCACCGACGAGCACCTCGACGTCCCGCTGGACTACGAGGGCGTGGGCGCGGCCGGGTCGATGCTCGGCACCAAGGCGCTCCAGTGCTTCGACGAGACCACCTGCGTGGTGCGGGCGGTCACCCGCTGGACCGAGTTCTACGCCCACGAGTCCTGCGGCAAGTGCACGCCGTGCCGGGAAGGGACGTACTGGCTGGTCCAGTTGCTCCGCGACATCGAGGCCGGCCAGGGCTCGATGGACGACCTCGACAAGCTGAACGACATCGCCGACAACATCAACGGCAAGTCGTTCTGCGCCCTCGGCGACGGCGCCGCCTCGCCGATCTTCTCCTCGCTGAAGTACTTCCGCGACGAGTACGAGCAGCACATCACGGGCAAGGGCTGCCCCTTCGACCCCGCCAGGTCCACCGCCTGGGCGGACGACAGCACGGAGGTGAACGCATGACTGTGACGACGAGTAGCGCTTCCTCCGGGGGCGGCGAGGCGGCCGTGCCGCCGGAGGACCTCGTCTCGCTGACCATCGACGGCATCGACATCAGCGTCCCCAAGGGCACCCTGGTGATCCGTGCCGCCGAACAGCTCGGCATCGAGATCCCCCGGTTCTGCGACCACCCCCTGCTCGACCCGGCCGGCGCCTGCCGCCAGTGCATCGTCGAGGTCGAGGGCCAGCGCAAGCCGATGGCGTCCTGCACCATCACCTGCACCGACGGCATGGTCGTCAAGTCCCAGCTCACCTCGCCGGTCGCCGAGAAGGCCCAGCGCGGAGTGATGGAACTCCTCCTGATCAACCACCCGTTGGACTGCCCGGTCTGCGACAAGGGCGGCGAGTGCCCGCTGCAGAACCAGGCCATGCAGGTCGGTGACACGGATTCGCGTTTCGAGGGCAAGAAGCGCACCTATGAGAAGCCGGTCCCGATCTCCACCCAGGTGCTCCTGGACCGCGAGCGCTGCGTCCTGTGCGCGCGCTGCACCCGGTTCTCCAACCAGATCGCCGGCGACCCGATGATCGAGCTGATCGAGCGGGGCGCGCTCCAGCAGGTCGGCACGGGCGAGGGTGACCCGTTCGAGTCGTACTTCTCCGGGAACACCATCCAGATCTGCCCGGTCGGCGCGCTGACCTCGGCGGCGTACCGATTCCGCTCCCGGCCCTTCGACCTCGTGTCGTCGCCGTCGGTGTGCGAGCACTGCGCGGGCGGCTGCGCGACCCGCACCGACCACCGGCGCGGCAAGGTCATGCGGCGCCTGGCGGCCGACGACCCCGAGGTCAACGAGGAGTGGATCTGCGACAAGGGCAGGTTTGGATTCCGGTACGCGCAGAAGGCGGACCGTCTGACCACGCCCATGGTGCGCAGCTCGGAGACCGGTGAGCTCGAACCGGCCGGCTGGCCCGAGGCCCTTGAGGCGGCCGCCGCCGGACTCGCCGCCGCGCGCGGCCGGGCCGGGGTGCTCGCCGGCGGCCGGCTGACCGTCGAGGACGCGTACGCCTACGCCAAGTTCGCGCGGATCGCCCTCGACACCAACGACGTCGACTTCCGGGCCCGGGTGCACTCCGCCGAGGAGGCCGACTTCCTGGCGGCCCGGGTCGCCGGACACGGCCGGGACCTCGACGGGCGGGGCGCCACCTACACCTCCCTGGAGAAGGCACCGGCCGTCCTGCTCGCCGGGTTCGAGTCCGAGGAGGAGGCGCCCGGCGTCTTCCTGCGGCTGCGCAAGGCCTGGCGCAAGCACGGCCAGCGCACCTTCTCGCTCGCCACCCACATGACCCGTGGCCTGAAGAAGGCGGGTGGCACGCTGCTTCCCGCCGCGCCCGGCACCGAGACCGAGTGGCTGGACGCGCTCGCGGGCGGCGTCGGCCTGGACGCGGACGGCACGAGAGCGGCCGAGGCACTGCGCTCCCCGGGCGCCGTCCTCGTCGTCGGTGAACGGCTCGCGGCCGTGCCCGGCGCGCTGACCGCCGCCGTACGCACGGCCTCGGCGACCGGCGCCGACCTGGTGTGGATCCCACGCCGGGCCGGCGAGCGCGGCGCGGTGGAGGCGGGCGCGATCCCGTCGCTGCTGCCCGGCGGCCGCCCGGCCACCGACCCGCGCGCCCGCGAACAGGTCGCATCGGCCTGGGGCGTACGCGAACTCCCGCACCGCTACGGGCGCGACACCGGCCAGATCGTCGAGGCCGCGGCCACCGGCGAACTGGGCGCGCTGCTCGTCGCGGGCGTCGATCCGGCGGACCTGCCGGACCCGGCACGCGCCCGCGAGGCCCTAGCGGAGGCCTTCGTGGTCAGCCTGGAGCTGCGGCCCACCGAGGTCACCGCCCACGCGGACGTGGTCTTCCCGGTCGCGGCCGTCGCCGAGAAGCCCGGCACCTTCCTCAACTGGGAAGGCAGGGCCCGCCTGTTCGAGGCCGCGCTCAAGCCGGAGCAGCTGACCCGCACCCCGGCGCCCACGGACGCACGGGTGCTGCACATGCTGGCCGATGCCATGGACGTCCACTTCGGGATGCCCGATGTCCGCTCCGTACGCCGTGAGATGACGCGGCTCGGCACCTGGGACGGGCCGCGCGCCAGCGAGCCCCTGGAGTCGGCGCAGGCGCTGCCGAGGCCCGGTGCGGGCGAGGCGGTCCTCGCCGGACACCGGATGCTGCTCGACCAGGGATCGCTCCAGGAGGGCGACGAGGCGCTGGCCGGCACCCGGCACGCGGCCGTGGCGCGGCTCTCCGTGACCACCGCGGCCGAGTCCGGCGTCAAGGACGGCGATCTCCTGGAGGTCACCGGGCCGTCCGGCAGCGTCCAACTCCCGCTCCAAGTCAGCGAGATGGCCGACCGGGTGGTGTGGCTTCCGCTGAACTCCGTCGGCGGCGGCGTCACCGCCGACACCGGCGCGATCCCCGGCCAGGTCGTCCGCATCGGCCCGGCCGTTACGGAAGCCCCCTCGGAGGTGGTGGAGGCGTGATCACGCTCGCTGCGGAGGACCTCTCCCTGTTCGGCCGCGACCCCTGGTGGCTCGTCGTCGTCAAGGCCGTCTTCTGCTTCGCGTTCCTGATGGTGACCGTGCTGTTCTCCATCGTGTGGGAGCGCAAGGTCGTCGCCTGGATGCAGCTGCGCATCGGCCCCAACCGGCACGGCCCCTGGGGCATGCTCCAGTCGCTCGCCGACGGCATCAAGCTGATGCTGAAGGAAGACGTCATCGTCAAGCGGGCCGACAAGGTCGTCTACGTCCTCGCCCCGATCATCGCCGCGATCCCGGCGTTCATGGCGATCGCCGTGATCCCGTTCGGGCCCGCGGGCAACGAGGTGTCGATCTTCGGCCACCGCACCACGATGCAGCTCACCGACCTGCCGATCGCCATGCTGTACGTGCTTGCCGTGGCCTCGGTCGGGATCTACGGCATCGTGCTCGCGGGCTGGTCGTCCGGCTCGACGTACCCGCTGCTCGGCGGCCTGCGCTCGTGCGCGCAGATGATCTCGTACGAGATCGCCATGGGCGCGGCGTTCGCCTCGGTCTTCCTGTACTCGGGGTCGATGTCGACCTCGAAGATCGTCGAGGCGCAGGGCGACCGCTGGTACATCGTGCTGCTGCCGGTCTCCTTCATCATCTACATCGTCACGATGGTCGGCGAGACCAACCGGGCCCCGTTCGACATGCCGGAGTCCGAGGGCGACCTGGTCGGCGGGTTCAACACCGAGTACTCGTCCATCAAGTTCGCGATGTTCATGCTCGCCGAGTACGTCAACATGGTCACCGTCTCGGCCGTCTCGGTCACCCTCTTCCTCGGCGGCTGGCGCGCGCCCTGGCCCATCAGCACCTTCTGGGCGGGCGCGAACCACGGCTGGTGGCCGATGCTCTGGTTCGTCATCAAGGTCCAGCTGCTGCTCTTCTTCTTCATCTGGCTGCGCGGCACCCTGCCCCGGGTCCGCTACGACCAGCTGATGAAGCTGGGGTGGAAGGTCCTCATCCCGGTCTCCGTGGTCTGGCTGATGCTGGTCGCGACCGTCCGGGCGCTGCGCAACGACGGCTACGACTTCTCGAAGATCGTGCTGTACGTCGGAGGCGCGGTCATCGTGGTGCTGCTTCTCTCCTTCGTCGCGGACATCTTCCGCGGCAAGAAGGAAGCCGAGGAGGCGAAGGTGCCGCCCGCGGCCTTCGACCCGATGGCCGGCGGGTTCCCGGTGCCCCCGCTGCCCGGCCAGACCCTTCCGCCCGTACCCCGCCGACGGCCGCGTCAAGAGCGCGAGTTGATTGTCAGTGGTGGCGTCGATACTGAGAGTGACCGAGAAGGAAGGGAGGGCGACGGTGTCTGAGTCATCGACCGGTAAGTCGGGGAAGCCTGGAGAGTCGGGGAAGCCCGCGGAGTCGGGGGAGAAGTTCCTCAACCCCGTGGCCGGCTTCGGCGTGACCTTCAAGGCCATGTTCAAGAAGCGGCTGACCGAGCAGTATCCGGAACAGCAGAAGACCACCGCGCCGCGCTTCCACGGCCGCCATCAGCTCAACCGGCATCCGGACGGCCTGGAGAAGTGCGTCGGCTGCGAGCTGTGCGCCTGGGCCTGTCCCGCCGACGCCATCTATGTGGAGGGCGCGGACAACACGGACGAGGAGCGCTATTCGCCGGGCGAGCGCTACGGCCGGGTCTACCAGATCAACTACGCCCGCTGCATCCTGTGCGGCCTGTGCATCGAGGCCTGCCCGACCAGGGCGCTGACGATGACCAACGAGTTCGAGCTGGCCGACTCCTCCCGCGAGAGCCTGATCTACACCAAGGAGCAGCTGCTCGCCGGGCTCGACGACACCATGGTCGACACCCCGCACGCGATCTACCCGGGCATGGACGAGCAGGACTACTACCGGGGCCTGGTCACCGAGGCCGCGCCCGGCACCGAGCGCCAGGTCGCCCGATCCAAGGGCGAACGGCCCGAGGAGGTGGGCGCATGATGTCGCTCGCCGCGGCCGCCTCGCACACCTCCACGGGCGAGGCCTTCCAGTTCTGGGTGCTCGGCACGGTCGCCGTGATCGGCGCGCTGTGCACCATCCTGATGAAGAAGGCCGTGCACAGCGCGCTCTGCCTGGCCGGAACCATGATCATCCTCGCGGTCTTCTACCTCGCCAACGGGGCGTACTTCCTGGGCGTCGTCCAGATCGTCGTCTACACCGGCGCGATCATGATGCTGTTCCTCTTCGTCGTCATGCTGGTCGGCGTCACGGCGGCCGACTCGCTGAAGGAGACCATCAAGGGCCAGCGCTGGTGGGCCGCGGCCTGCGGGCTCGGCTTCGGGGTGCTCCTCGTCGCGGGCATCGGCAACGCCTCCCTGAAGAGCTTCAACGGGCTCGGCCAGGCCAACGCCCATGGAAACGTCGAAGGGCTGGCCACCCTCATCTTCACCAAGTACGTCTTCGCCTTCGAAATCACCGGCGCCCTGCTGATCACCTCGGCGGTCGGCGCGATGGTGCTCACCCATCGGGAGCGCACCGAGCGCGCCAAGACCCAGCGGGAGATGTCCGAGGAGCGCGTACGCGGCAAGTACCTGCCCCCGCTGCCCGCCCCCGGCGTCTACGCCCGGCACAACGCGGTGGACATCGCGGGCCTGCTCCCCGACGGCACGCCCTCCGAGCTCACCGTCAACCAGACGCTGCGCGGCCGCGGCCAGATCCGTGACGTGTCCAGCGAGGCGCTCGCCGACCTCAAGGCCCTGGAGCAGCGCTCCGAGGAACGGCTCGGCCGGGACGAGGAGGCGGTCAAGTGAATCCGGTCAACTACCTCTATCTGGCAGCCCTGTTGTTCACCATCGGCGCCGCCGGAGTGCTCATCAGGCGGAACGCGATCGTGGTCTTCATGTGCGTCGAGCTGATGCTCAACGCCTGCAACCTCGCGTTCGTCTGCTTCTCCCGGCTGCACGGCAATCTCGACGGCCAGGTCATCGCGTTCTTCACGATGGTCGTCGCCGCCGCGGAGGTCGTCGTCGGGCTCGCGATCATCGTGTCGCTCTTCCGTTCCCGCCACTCGGCCTCGGTCGACGACGCCAGCCTGATGAAGCTGTAAGGGGTCGCTGAATCGTGGACAACCTCATTGCGCTGCTCATCGCGGCGCCTCTGCTCGGAGCGGCCGTACTGCTGTGCGGCGGACGGAGACTGGACGGGATCGGCCACTGGCTGGGCACGCTGCTCGCGGGCGTGTCCTTCGTCCTCGGCGCGGTGCTCTTCGTCGACCTGCTGGACCGCTCGGCCGGTCACCGGACGGTGACCAAGCACCTGTTCAGCTGGGTTCCGGTCGAGGGCTTCCAGGCGAACGTCGGCTTCCAGCTCGACCAGCTGTCGATGACCTTCGTCCTGCTGATCACCGGTGTGGGCACGCTGATCCACATCTACTCGATCGGCTACATGGAGCACGACGAGAACCGCCGCCGCTTCTTCGGCTACCTCAACCTGTTCCTCGCGGCGATGCTGCTCCTGGTCCTCGCCGACAACTACCTGCTCCTGTACGTCGGCTGGGAAGGCGTGGGCCTCGCGTCCTACCTGCTCATCGGCTTCTGGCAGCACAAGCCCAGCGCGGCGACCGCCGCCAAGAAGGCCTTCCTGGTCAACCGGGTCGGCGACATGGGCCTGTCCATCGCCATCATGGTGATGTTCACGACGTTCGGCTCGTTCGCCTTCCCCGCCGTCCTAGGCGGCGCGGACGGCGCGAGTTCGGGGCGCAACACCGCCATCGGCCTGATGCTGCTGCTCGCCGCCTGCGGCAAGTCGGCGCAGGTGCCGCTGCAGTCCTGGCTCGGCGACGCTATGGAGGGCCCGACCCCGGTCTCGGCCCTGATCCACGCGGCGACCATGGTGACCGCGGGCGTGTACCTGATCACCCGCTCCGGCGCGGTGTTCAACGCCGTTCCCGACGTACAGACCACGGTCGTGGTCGTCGGCGCGGTCACGCTCCTGTTCGGTGCGATCGTCGGTTGCGCGAAGGACGACATCAAGAAGGCGCTGGCCGGCTCGACGATGTCGCAGATCGGCTACATGATCCTGGCCACCGGTCTCGGCCCGATCGGCTACGCCTTCGCGATCATGCACCTGGTGACGCACGGCTTCTTCAAGGCCGGGCTCTTCCTCGGCGCCGGCTCGGTCATGCACGGCATGAACGACGAGGTGGACATGCGGAAGTACGGCGGCCTGCGCCGGTACATGCCGGTCACCTTCGTCACCTTCGGCCTCGGCTACCTCGCCATCATCGGCTTCCCGGGCCTGTCCGGCTTCTTCTCCAAGGACAAGATCATCGAAGCGGCGTTCGCCAAGGGCGGCACCGAGGGCTGGATCCTGGGCGCGGTCACCCTGCTCGGCGCCGCGATCACCGCGTACTACATGACGCGCGTGATGGTCATGACCTTCTTCGGCGAGAAGCGCTGGAACCCCGAGGAGGTGCATCCGCACGAGTCCCCGAAGTCCATGACGATCCCCATGGTCGTGCTCGCCTTCGGCTCGGTCTTCGCGGGCGGCATCTTCGGCATCGGCGACCGGTTCGTGAAGTGGCTGGAGCCGATCACGTCCTTCAGCCACGGCGACTCGCCGGTGGGGGAGTGGACCGTCACCGCCGCCACCGTCGTCTGCCTGCTGATCGGCGTGGGCCTCGCCATCGCCCAGTACGGCCGGAGGCCCGTCCCGGCCGTCGCCCCGCACGGCTCGCTGCTCACCCGGGCCGCCCGCCGTGACCTGCTCCAGGACGACTTCAACCATGTGGTCCTGGTGCGCGGCGGCGAGCACCTCACCCGCTCGCTCGTCTACCTCGACCACAGTCTGGTCGACGGAGTCGTCAATGGAACCGCCGCCTCGGTCGGCGGGCTCTCCGGCCGGCTGCGCAAGCTGCAGAACGGCTTCGCCCGCAGCTACGCGGTCTCGATGTTCGGAGGTGCTGTGGTGATCATCGCCGCGACTCTGCTGATGAGGGCGGTGTAACGCAATGTCCTTCCCCCTCCTTACCGCGACGGCGGCCCTCCCGGCGCTCGGCGCGATCGCCACCGCAGCCGTCCCGGCGGCCAGGCGCACCGCCGCCAAGTGGCTGGCCCTGCTGGTCTCGGTCGGCACTCTGGCGCTGGCCGCGATCCAGCTCGTACGGTTCGAACCGGGCGGCGACCGCTACCAGTTGACCGAGTCGCACGCCTGGATCAAGGACTTCGGAGTCCGTTACGAACTGGGTGTGGACGGCATCGGCGTCGCCCTCATCGGGCTCACCGCGCTGCTGATCCCGTTCATCATCGCGGCCGGCTGGCACGACGCCGACCCTTCCCCAAGCTCTCAACTTCGTTCGAGCAGGGGAGGCCCCAAGGAGACAGTCAAGAACGACTGGCGGCCGACCCAGGGCTTCTTCGCCCTGATCCTCGCCGTCGAGGCGATGGTGGTGCTCTCCTTCGAGGCCACCGACATCTTCCTCTTCTACATCCTGTTCGAAGCCATGCTCATCCCGATGTACTTCCTCATCGGCGGCTTCGGCGACCGGGCCCACGCTCAGGGCGACGAGGCGGCGGCGACCCAACGCTCGTACGCGGCCGTCAAGTTCCTGCTCTACAACCTGGTCGGCGGGCTGATCATGCTGGCCGCAGTCATCGGCCTGTACGTGGTGGCGGGCTCGTTCTCGCTGAACGAGATCGCCACCGCCCGCGCCAACGGCTCGCTCGACATGGCGACCAACACCGAACGGCTGCTGTTCCTCGGCTTCTTCTTCGCCTTCGCGGTGAAGGCCCCGCTGTGGCCGCTGCACACCTGGCTGCCCAACGCGATGGGTGAGGCGACGGCGCCGGTCGCCGTGCTGATCACCGCGGTCGTCGACAAGGTCGGTACGTTCGCGATGCTGCGCTTCTGCCTCCAGCTCTTCCCGGAGGCCAGCAAGTGGGCGACGCCGGTGATCGTGGTGCTCGCCGTGATCAGCATCATCTACGGGGCGCTGCTCGCGGTCGGCCAGCGCGACATCAAGCGCCTGGTGGCGTACGCGTCGATCTCGCACTTCGGCTTCATCATCATGGGCATCTTCGCGATGACGAGCCAGGGGCAGTCCGGCGCCACGCTCTACATGATCAACCACGGGATCTCGACGGCTGCGCTGATGCTGGTGGCCGGCTTCCTGATCTCGCGCCGCGGCTCGCGGCTCATCTCGGACTACGGCGGCGTGCAGAAGGTCGCCCCGGTGCTCGCCGGCACGTTCCTGATCGGCGGCCTCGCCACCCTGTCCCTGCCGGGCCTGGCTCCCTTCGTCAGTGAATTCCTGGTCCTGGTGGGCACGTTCAGCCGCTACCCGGTGGCCGGTGTGATCGCGACCCTCGGCATCGTCCTGGCCGCGCTCTACGTCCTCGTCCTCTACCAGCGGACGATGACCGGCCCGGTCAAGGCCGAGGTCCAGGGCATGCCGGACCTCAAGGTCCGTGAACTGCTCGTGGTGGCCCCGCTGATCGCGCTGCTGATCTTCCTCGGGGTCTACCCGAAGCCGCTGACGGACATCGTCAACCCGGCGGTGCGGCAGACCATGTCGGACGTACAGAAGAAGGACCCCAACCCGGTGGTGGAGGCGGCCAAGTGAGCTCATCAGCTGTCCACAGCCTGTGGACCACGGCGGCCGAAGGCAAGCTGGACAAGATCCCCGCGCCGCACATCGAGTACGCCCAGCTCGCACCCACGCTGATCGTGGTGGGCGCGGCGATCATCGGCATCCTGGTGGAAGCCTTCGTCCCGCGCCGCAGCCGCTACTACGTGCAGGTGTTCCTGTCGGTGGTCGCGCTCGCCGCCGCCTTCGCGTCGGTGGTCGGCCTCGCGGCCGGCGGCTACGGCACGACCAAGGCGCACATCGCGGCGATGGGCGCGATCGCGGTCGACGGCCCGGCGCTCTTCCTCCAGGGCACGATCCTGCTGGCGTCCCTGGTCGCCATTTTCACCTTCGCCGAACGCCGCCTGGACCCGGTGGCGCACGGCAACAAGGTGGACTCGTTCGCCGCGCAGGCGGCCTCGGTGCCGGGCGGCGACAGCGAAAAGGCCGCGGTCAAGGCCGGGTTCACCACGACCGAGGTCTTCCCACTGGCCCTGTTCGCGGTCTCCGGCATGCTGGTCTTCCCGTCGGCGAACGACCTCCTGACCCTGTTCGTGGCGCTGGAAGTCTTCTCCCTCCCCCTCTACCTGCTGTGCGCGCTGGCCCGCCGCAAGCGGCTCATGTCGCAGGAAGCGGCGGTCAAGTACTTCCTGCTCGGCGCGTTCTCCTCGGCCTTCCTGCTCTTCGGCATCGCGCTCCTCTACGGCTACGCGGGCTCCGTCTCGTACGCCACGATCGCCGACGTCGTCAGCGGCTCGGTCCAGAACGTGGACCCGGCCCTCGCCGGAACCATGGGCAACGACGCGTTGCTGCTCATCGGCGGCGCGATGATCCTGATGGGCCTGCTGTTCAAGGTCGGCGCCGTGCCGTTCCACATGTGGACCCCGGACGTGTACCAAGGCGCGCCCACTCCGGTGACGGGCTTCATGGCGGCGGCCACGAAGGTAGCGGCCTTCGGTGCGCTGCTCCGCCTCCTGTACGTCGTCCTCCCCGGCATGAGCTGGGACTGGCGGCCGGTGATGTGGGGCGTCGCGATCATCACGATGCTGGGCGGTGCGGTCGTCGCGATCACCCAGACCGACATCAAGCGGCTGCTCGCGTACTCCTCGATCGCGCACGCGGGGTTCATCCTGGCCGGTGTCATCGCGACCAACGCGGACGGCATCTCGTCGGTCCTCTTCTACCTCGGGGCGTACTCCTTCGTGACGATCGGTGCGTTCGCGGTGGTCACGCTGGTGCGGGACGCGGGCGGAGAGGCGACGCACCTGTCCAAGTGGGCGGGCCTGGGCCGGCGTTCGCCGCTGGTGGCGGCGGTCTTCGCGGTCTTCCTGCTCGCCTTCGCGGGTATCCCGCTGACGTCCGGTTTCTCCGGAAAGTTCGCCGTGTTCAAGGCGGCGGCGGAGGGGGGTGCGGGGGCGCTGGTCGTGGTCGGTGTGGTGTCCTCGGCCGTGGCCGCGTTCTTCTATATCCGGGTGATCGTGCTGATGTTCTTCAGCGAGCCGAAGGCGGACGGGCCGACGGTGGCGGTGCCTTCGCCGCTGACGATGACGGCGATCGGGGTGGGGGTGGCTGTGACGCTGGTGCTGGGTGTGGCGCCGCAGTACTTCCTTGATCTTGCGCATAGCGCGGGTGTGTTTGTGCGGTAAGGGGTTTGGGGGTGGGTGGGGTCCCGGCGCGGGTGGGTGGCGCCGGGGCCTTTTTCTTTCCCCACCCCGCCCCTTCCCGCAGGGTGTCACTGCGGGAAGGGGCGGGGTGGGGGCTAGTCCAGGGTTGCCAGGACGGACAGGACTCCCTCGCCCCATGTCGCGAGCTTCTTCTCGCCCACCCCGCCAACCGTGCCCAGCTCATCCAGCGACCCGGGCCGAACCGTCGCGATCTCCCGCAGCGTCGCATCGTGGAAGATCACGTACGCCGGGACCCCCGCCTCCTTCGCCTGCGCCCCACGCCAGGCCCGCAGCGCCTCGAAGACCGCAAGCGCCTCGGCCGGCAGGTCGGCCGCCGCCACGGCGGGCTTCTTCGACGCGCTCCGCGCCGCCGCCCGCGCCGCCTTCTCCGGCTCCGTCCGCATCCGGACCTCGCGCTTCCCGCCGAGCACCTCCCCGCTCGCCTCGGTCAGGACCAGCGTCCCGTACTCTCCCTCGACCGCGAGCAGCCCCAGCGCGAGCAACTGCCGTACCACGCCCCGCCATTGAGGCTCGGACAGCTCTTCGCCGATGCCGAAGACGGACAGCGCGTCATGGTCGAACTGGATGATCTTCGCGGTCCTGCGGCCGAGCAGAATGTCGATGATCTGGCCCGCGCCGAACTTCTGGCCCCGCTCGCGCTGAAGACGTACGACGGTGGAGAGCACCTTCTGCGCGGCCACCGTGCCGTCCCACGTCTGCGGCGGGGTCAGGCAGGTGTCGCAGTTGCCGCAGTTCTCGGCCGTGGCCTCCTGGCCGAAGTAGCCGAGGAGCTGGGCCCGCCGGCACGAGGCGGTCTCGCAGAGCGCCAGCATCGCGTCCAGGTGGACGGCCGCCCGGCGCCGGAACGCCTCGTCGCCCTCGCTTCCCTGGATCAACTTCCGCTGCTGGACGACGTCTTGGAGCCCGTACGCCATCCAGGCCGTCGAGGCGAGACCGTCACGCCCGGCGCGGCCGGTCTCCTGGTAGTAGCCCTCGACCGACTTCGGCAGGTCGAGGTGGGCGACGAAGCGCACGTCCGGCTTGTCGATGCCCATGCCGAAGGCGATGGTCGCCACCACGACCAGGCCGTCCTCCCGCAGGAAGCGGGACTGGTTGGCGGCGCGCGTCGCGGAGTCGAGGCCCGCGTGGTACGGGACGGCCTGCACCCCGTTGTCGCTCAGGTACTGCGCGGTCTTCTCCACGGAGGCCCGCGAGAGGCAGTAGACGATGCCCGCGTCCCCGTCGTGCTCCTCCTTGAGGAAGGTCAGCAGCTGCTTCTTCGGGTCGTTCTTCGGCACGATCCGGTACTGGATGTTCGGCCGGTCGAAGCTCGCCACGAAATGGCGGGCGTCCGGCATGCCGAGGCGCTGGGTGATCTCGCGGTGGGTGGCGCCGGTGGCGGTCGCGGTGAGTGCGATGCGCGGCACGTCCGGCCAGCGCTCGCCTAGCAGGGACAGGGCGAGGTAGTCGGGGCGGAAGTCGTGGCCCCACTGGGCGACGCAGTGTGCCTCGTCGATCGCGAATACGGAGATCTTGGCGCGGGCGAGCAGGTCGAGCGTGGCCTCCACGCGGAGCCGCTCGGGCGCCAGGTACAGCAGGTCGAGCTCGCCGGCGAGCAGCTCGGCCTCGACGGTGCGGCGCTCGTCGAAATCCTGCGTCGAGTTGATGAACCCGGCGCGCACGCCGAGCGCGCGCAGCGCGTCCACCTGGTCCTGCATGAGCGCGATGAGAGGGGAGACCACGACGCCCGTGCCGGGCCTGACCAGGGCGGGGATCTGGTAGCAGAGCGATTTTCCGCCGCCGGTGGGCATGAGGACGACGGCGTCGCCGCCCGCCACGACGTGGTCGATGACCTCGCCCTGCGCTCCGCGGAAGGACTCGTATCCGAAGACTCGGTGCAGTGTCTGCAGGGCCTCGGTCTCCGCGTCCACCGTCTGCGTCCCGCCCGTGCCGTTCATCGCTCTGTCCCCCGTGCTGGTCCGTCTGCTGCCTCACCGTTCACCCTCGCAACGATAGGCGTCCCCGCCGACACCCCGAGAGTTATCCACAGCCCTGGCCGGATTCCTTCCGGGCGGGATGCGCCGGGGCTCCGCCCCGGGCCCCGTTTTGGCCCCACCCCGCCCCTTCCCGAAACCCGCCGGGGGGTGGGGATGGGCTGAGGCCGGTTCCCGGGGGCGCTGCCCCCGGACCCCGCTGTGGTCGGACTTTCGGCTGCGGGCCGGTGGGGGCTGGTCGCTCCCCCAAGTTCTCGGCTTCTCCCCCAAGGCCTAAAGGGCCAGGGGGACCCCCATGAACAGGGGGGACCCCCATCGCGGCGGAGCCGCAGATGTCACAGTCCCGCGCCCCTGGCAGCATCGATCCTGGCCGGCACTGGCATCTTCAGCCTGTCATGGGGGTCCCCCTGGTCCTTGAGGCCTTGGGGGAGTTTGAGGACGAGCGCCCTTAGGGCGCGAACGGGGTCTGGGGCAGAGCCTCAGGAGCACCTTCGCCCCCGGAGGGTCTAGGGAAGGGGCGGGGTGGGGGGCAGGACTCAGCGGGGTGGAGTGATGCGGCCCCTCACCTCGCCCAGCCCCACCCTTACCCCATGCGCCCCCGGCGCCCACGCCGTCAGGGTGACCTCGTCGCCGTCCTCCAGGAACGCCCGCTTGCCGGACGGCAGCTCCAGCGGCTCCGTACCGTTCCAGGTGAGTTCGAGGAGCGAGCCGCGCTGGTCGCGCTCGGGGCCGCTGACCGTGCCCGAGCCGTACACGTCCCCGGTCCGCAGCGACGCGCCGTTCACCGTCATGTGGGCCAGCTGCTGTGCCGCCGTCCAGTACATCGAGGCGAACGGAGGCTCGGCCACGACCGTGCCGTTGATCGACACCGTGATCCGGAGGTCGAACCCGCCCGGGACCTCCTCCGCGGAGTCGTCCAGGTAGGGGAGGAGGGGGAAGTCGCGGGCAGGAGGGGAGACCCTGGCCGCCGTCAGCGCCTCCAGCGGGGTCACCCACGCCGACACCGACGTCGCGAAGGACTTGCCGAGGAACGGGCCGAGCGGCACGTACTCCCAGGCCTGGATGTCCCGCGCCGACCAGTCGTTCAGGAGGAACAGGCCGAATACGTGGTCGTCGAAGCAGTTCAGTTCGACGCGCGAGCCCAGCTGTGACGGGGTGCCTACCACGAAGCCCACCTCCGCTTCGATGTCCAGCTTCACCGAAGGGCCGAAGACCGGGGCCGGGTCCGACGGGGCCTTGCGCTGGCCCTGGGGGCGGGCCACCTCCGTGCCGGAGACCACGATCGTGCCGGAGCGGCCGTGGTAACCGATCGGCAGATGCTTCCAGTTGGGGGTCAGGGCCGCGCCGTCGGGGCGGAAGATCTGGCCCACGTTCGTGGCGTGGTGCTCGCTCGCGTAGAAGTCGACGTAGTCGGCGACCTCGTACGGCAGGTGCAGCTCGACGTCGGAGAGCGGGTGCAGCAGGGGCTCGACGACCGGGCGGTGGGCGGGCACCGTCACCCAGGCGGTGAGCGCCCGGCGCACATCGCGCCAGGCCGTGCGCCCCGCCGCGAGCAGCGGGTTGAGGCTCGGCTTGGCGAGGAGTGCCGCGTACGGGGAGCCCAGCGCGTGCGCCGCCGCCCCTGCGTCCAGGACGTGGTCGCCGATGCGGACGCCGACCCTCCGGTCGGCCGGACGGTCCGGCGTGGAGAAGACGCCGTACGGGAGATTGTGCGGGCCGAAGGGGTCGCCCTCGGCCAGTTCGAGCGGGCTCTGCTCGGACATCGGTGCCTGCCTCGCTTTCCACGGTTTGTGGGTCACACGTTACGTCGGCGGTGCGCGGGGCGGCAGTGCCTAAAGAGTTCGCAATGTCCGGAAATTCCGCCTCCGGAAGCGGTCATTCCCCCGTACCGTCTCTGTCCGGGGCACGTCAGGCGAGGGGGCCGCGTGCCCTGCGGGGCTGTGGGGGCTCTCTGTCCCGAGGGGGGACTGGTGGCGGGCAGTAACGTGCTGTTCAGGGCGGACCGGGACGTACCGGGACTGATCGTGAAGTTCGGGAACTATCCGTTGCACCACGGAGGGGTCGGCGCCATCCGCAGTCTCGGCAGACTCGGGGTGCCGATGTACGCGATCACCGAGGACCGCTGGACTCCCGCGGCCCACTCCCGTTACCTCCAGCGCGCGTTCCCCTGGCCGACGACCGGCGCCGAGGAACCGGCCGCGCTGGTGGACGGGCTGCTCGGGATCGGCCGGCGGATCGGCCGTCCGGCCGTCCTCATCCCGACCGACGAAGAGGCCGCGGTGCTGATCGCCGAGCACCAGAAGGAGCTCGCCGAGCTCTTCCTCTTCCCGCCCGTGGCGCCGGAGTTACCCCGGCGCCTCGCCAGCAAACAGGGCCTGCACGAGCTGTGCGTGGAGCACGGGGTGCCGTCCCCGGCGGCCGCCTTTCCCGAGACGTACGCCGATGTCGAGGACTTCGCACGCCACGCGCGCTTCCCGGTGGTGGCCAAGAATCGCGAGGCCTTCGTACGGCGGCGCAGCCCGGCGGTGCCCGGCACCACCCGAATCGAGGACCGCGCGCACCTGCTCGCGCTGGCCCGCGGCTGGGGCGACCGGCCCGGCGTGATCCTCCAGGAGTACCTGCCGCGCGAGCAGGCCGAGGACTGGATCGTTCACGCGTACTTCGACGAGAACTCCACCCCGCTCGCGCTGTTCACCGGCGTGAAGGTGCGGTCCTGGCCGCCGCACGCGGGGATGACTGCGAACGCGTACGTCGTCGACAACCCCGAACTGGCCGCGCTGGCCGAGCAGTTCGTCAAGCGGATCGGCTTCACCGGCATCGTCGACCTCGATCTGCGCTTCGACCGCCGCGACGGCCGCTACAAGCTCCTGGACTTCAACCCGCGCATGGGCGCCCAGTTCCGGCTCTTCGAGAACGAGGCGGGCGTCGACGTCGTCCGCGCGCAGCACCTCCACCTCACCGGCCGCCGGGTCCCGGAGGGTGAACAGCGGGCCGGCCACCGCTACGTCGTCGAGAACATCGACCTGCCCGCACTGCTCGCCTACCGGCGCAGCGGCTACACCACACCCCACGCGCCCGCACGCCCGACCGGCACCGAGTACGCGTGGGTCGCCGGGGACGACATCAGACCCTTCTTCACGATGATGGCCCGCTTCGTGGGCCCCGGTGCACAGCATCTGTACCGGCTCTGGCGGAGTTCCCGCCGCGCGGTGACGAAATAAGCCCGGCAATCAACTCCCTTGTCCAGCACGGCTGTTGTTGCTGAACGCGGGATGAGTCATTTCCTGAGAAGGGGACTGCGAGTGAGCACTGCGACACGTCCGGTGGCGGTCATCGGGGCGGGGCCGTTCGGCCTGTCCGCCGCCGCCCATCTGCGCGCCCGGGGAATACCGGTCCGCGTCTTCGGCTCGCCGATGGTGAGCTGGCGGGAGCACATGCCGGCGGGCATGGTCCTCAAGTCGACGCCGGTCGCCTCCAGCATCGACGCGCCGCAGCCGGGGCACGGGCTGCTCGACTTCTGCGCGGACACCGGGGCGCGGCGGCTCGAATCGGACTGGGATTTGATCCCGGTCGAGTCGTTCGCGGCGTACGGGCAGTGGTTCGCCGAGAAGCTCTTCCCCGATCTGGAGCAGGTCAGGGTCGTTTCGGTGGACCGGGTGCCCGGCGGGCACTTCGCGCTGAAGCTGGATTCCGGCGAGAGCTTCGAGGCGCGGGCCGTCGTGGTGGCGACCGGGCTCTCGGGCCTGGCCCGGCTGCCGCGCGAACTGGCCGCGGCGGTTCCGGACGGCCCCTCGGCGACCGGCCCCGTCTCGCACGCCGCCCAGCACCACGACCTGTCCGGGTTCGCGGGGCGCGAGGTGCTGGTGGTCGGGGCCGGTCAGTCCGCCCTGGAGAACGCGGTGCTGATGGCCGAGGCGGGAGCCCGCGTACGGATCGTCGCACGAGGGGCAGGGGCCGTGCGGTTCGGGGCGGCGCCCGACCAGCAGCCCCGCTTCACCCCCAACTCGCCCTTCGGCAGGGCCTGGTCGCTGCACGCCTTCTCGTACCACGCGACCCACTTCCGCCATCTGCCCGCGCCGGCCCGCCACTATCTGGTCCGCAACGTGCTGGGCCCGCTGGGGGCGTGGTGGCTGCGGGACCGTTTCACCGGGCGGGTGGCGGTGACGGACGGGCGGCGGATCGTACGGGCCCGCGTCGAGGGGGGCCGGCCCGTGCTCACCCTGAGCGGGGGGTCCGGGCGGGAGCTTTCGGCGGACCATGTGATGGCGGCGACGGGCTATCGCATGGACGTGGCGGCGCTCGACTTCCTCGGGCACGGGCTGCGCACCCAGCTCTCCACTTCGCGGGGGGCGCCGGTGCTGGATGCGGGCTACCAGTCGACGGTGCGGGGGCTGTACTTCACCGGCCTTCCGGCCGCGTCGTCGTTCGGGCCGGTGATGCGGTTCGTGTGCGGCACGGAGTACGCGTCGCCGCGGCTGGCGGCGTCGGTGGCAGCGGGCTGACCCCTGCGAACCCGCTGGGGCTCCGCCCCAGACCCCGGAGGCCCCACCCCGCCCCTTCCCTAGACCCTCCGGGGGTGAGTTGGTTCGGCTGCGGACCGTGCGTGGCTGGTCGCGCAGTTCCCCGCGCCCCTAGCGGGCGAACGGGGTCTGGGGCGGAGCCCCAGGAGCACTTTCACCCCCGGAGGGTCTCGGGAAGGGGCGGGGTGGGGGGAATTACCCTGCGTCCCGGGGGATGCGCCGCTCCCACGTCCGGTGGAACACCACCTCGCCCCCCTCCCGGCACACCACCTCGTCAGAGGTGATGAAATCCGCCGCATCGCACGCGATCTCCGAGCGCGTGTCGATCGTCACGTCCCAGGCCAGCTCCGGCCGGTGCAACCGCAGGTGCCAGTCCGAGCGGGTCCGGGCGGACAGCGGGTCGGACTCGTCGATCGTGTACGTCTCCTTCGCGTCCTCCGTGAATTCGAGCCCGTCCGGGTACACCCGCGTGCCCCCGTACCGCGGATCGACCTCCAGGCGCCACTCGCCCTTCGCCACGTCGCGTACGACCAGGCGCTCGGGGCGCGGCTCGTCCAGCGGGGCCGGGTACGAGACGCCCAGGGGCTCGGACTGCTCGGGGTCCGCGAAGGCGATCGTGTCGTCCGACGTGCGCTCCCTGAGCGGGAGTTGGAGGGCGGAGCCCGCCGGATCGAGAGTGAAGCCCACCGAGTCGGCCTGCGGCCAGATCCACGGCCAGTACGCGGAGGACACCGCCAGACGGATGCGATGCCCCGGGGGGAAGGCATGCCCGATGCCGTTCAGAGCGAAGGTCACGTCCTCCGTCTCGCCCAGTGGCCACGCCTCCGCCCTGTCCCTGCCGTGCCGCGCCGACAGGTTCAGCACCCCCCGCGTGACCAGCGTCGACGAGCCGTCCGGGGCCACGTCGCAGAGGCGGGCGATGGCCTGGCCGTACGGGACGTCCATGCGCAGGCGGAGGGTCACCCGGGGGCGGCCCAGGATTTCGAGGGGGCCCGAGTCCGCCGGTACCGGGAAGTCGAAGGCCGCCGAGTGGGCGTCCTCGGCGCGCTGGTCCGGGGGGAGGTCGGCGTCGTTGCCGAAGGGGAAGAAGCGGCCCGCGTCCAGGCCCGTCTGCTGCGGCGAGCGCACCCGCACGGGCGCACCCCGCAGTGCGTAGGAGAGGGGTGTGACGTGGGGCGACGGCCAGCTCGGATTGCCGACCCAGCGGCCCGGGAGCTCCGCGTACACCGTGGCCGGCGGGTGCGACTCGCTGATCCAGGAGCGCAGGAGCGGCTCCTTCATCACGCCCGTCTCCTCGCCCTTCAGATGGTGGTCCCACCAGCGCAGGGTCTCCTGGAGGAAGCCGATCGCCGGGCCAGGGGGGAGACCGCGGTCCGGGTACTGGTGGGACCACGGGCCGATGAGGCCGCGCACCCGGTCGGGTGGGAGGTGTTCCACCAGGCGAAGGACCGTGTCGCGGTACGGGTCGTGCCAGCCGCCCACCGCGAGGACGGCCGCGTTGATCGCGCCGTAGTCCTCGCAGACGCTGCCGTGCTTCCAGTAGTCGTCCCGGGTCTGGTGGGCGAGCCAGGTGTGAATGAACGGACGCACCGCTTCCAGGCGTTCCAGCCACATTTCTCGCCATTTTTCCCCGACGAACGCGGGGTCCGGCGGGCGCGAGACGAAGGCGAGCATGGTCGCCGCCCAGGCGTGCATGTCGACGGCGAGCACCGAACCGCCCATGTAGTGCACGTCGTTGTCGTAGCGGTCGTCGGTCGAGCAGACGGTGACGATCGCCTTCAGTGGTTCGGGTGCGAGGGCGGCGATCTGGAGGCTGTTGAAGCCGCCCCACGAGATGCCGAACATGCCGACCTTGCCGGTGCACCAGGGCTGCTGCGCGAGCCAGTTGACGACCGCGACACCGTCGGCCAGCTCCGTCGCGTCGTACTCGTCACCCGGCAGGCCCTCCGAGCAGCCGTGTCCGCGCACGTCGACGCGTACGGATGCGTAGCCGTGCCCCGCGTACCAGGGATGGCGCTGCCAGTCGCGCGGCGCCGTCCAGTCGGTCAGGCGGTACGGGAGGTACTCGAGCAGCGCCGGGACGGGCTCCTCGGTGACCGGGCGCCAGACGCGCGCGTACAGCAGTGTGCCGTCGGGCAGCGGGATCCGGACATCCTCGCGCTGCGTCTCGTACGGGAATTCGGTGCGGATGTGCATGGCGGCAACCTCAGTGGACGGGGTGCATGGTGCGCTTGAGCCAGGGGGCGGCGAGGATCACGGCGATGCCGACGGCCACCGCGATGGCGCCGTTCAGGCCGAAGTAGGCGGGGTTGGAGACCTTTCCGTACACCTTCACGGTCTGCGCCTGGATGCCGTTGGCGAGCGCGAGGGAGAGGAACCAGAGCGACATCGTCTGGCTGGCGAAGGCCTTCGGGGCGAGCTTGGTGGTGGCCGACATGCCGGAGGTTTCGAGCAGGATGTCGCCGAGTCCGAGCAGCAGATACGAGCCGACGATCCACCAGGCGGCCATCTTGTACGGGCCGGCGCCGTGCCCGGCCGTCGGCAGGACCATCAGCAGGAAGGACAGGCCGCCCAGGATCACGCCGAAGGCGATCTTGTTGGAGGCGTGCGGCTGGCGCCGGCCCATGCGGGCCCACACGGCGGCCACCACCGGCGCGAGCGCCACCTCGAACGCGCCCAGCGCGGAGGCGTACCAGCTCGCCGGGAAGTGGAAGCCGAGGATGGTCGTCTCGGCGTTGGTCGAGGCGAGCAGCATCATCGTCGAGTACGCCTGGAACAGGATGAAGTTGAAGGCGACCGAGGCCAGGAACAGGACCACATACGGCCTGAGGCGGCCGCGTTCCCCGGCGGTCACGCGCGGGCTGGCGAACATCACCGCGAAGTAGACGACCGGCGCGATCACCGAGATCAGCGTCAGCAGGTCGACGAAGCGGCCCATCGTCAGCCAGCCGCCCAGGGCGAGCAGCAAGGCGAGGGCCGCGACCAGCAGGGCGCCGAGAACCATGAGGCGGACCGCGCGGCGCATGCCCTCGGGCGGCAGCGCGAATTCGGCCGCGTGCTTGCGTCCGGCGAGGTGGCGCCGGCCGAGCACGTACTGGATCAGGCCGAACGTCATGCCGACCGCGGCCGCAGAGAAGCCCCAGTGCCAGCCCTTGTGGTCGCCGAGCCAGCCGGTGATCAGCGGGCCCGCGAAGGCGCCGACGTTGATGCCCATGTAGTACAGCGCGAATCCGGCGTCGCGCCGCTCGTCGTCGGTGCGGTAGAGCTTGCCGACCATGGAGGCGACATTGGGCTTGAGCAGGCCGGTCCCCGCGCTGATCAGACCGAGCCCGGCCCAGGTCATCGCGGGGGTGGGCACGGCCATCGCGTAGTGGCCGCAGGCGATGAGGACGCCGCCGTACAGGACCGCCCGGTACGAGCCGAGGATGCGGTCGGCGAGCCAGCCGCCGGCCACCGAGACCAGATAGACGAGGGTGCCGTACGCGGCCGAGACGGAGGCGGCGGTGCCCGCGTCCATGCCCATGCCGTCGTTCGCGACGGAGTCGGCGAAGTACAGGACCAGGATCGCCTGCATCCCGAGGAACGAGAACCGCTCCCAGACCTCCAGGCCGGAGAGGGTGAGCAGACCGCGCGGCTGACCGAAGAAGGCGTGGTCGTCCTGCGGAGGCGGCTGCTCCGCGGCCGGATCGTCGGGGGTGTCGGTCATCGTTCCGGACAAAAGGTCCACTCCTGATCGTATGAGCTGATCAAGAACATACCGGGGTCCAAGGGACTGTGCGCGAGGGGTGACGGGAAGGCGCCCACGGTGATCGAACAGCGACCCGATACGCTGACTTGAGTGAAGGCAGCGACACATCGACAAACCGTGTGATCGTCAGCAGACAGGAGTACCCCTCGTGACCGTCGTCGGGCCGTTCGGGCTGAGCGTGCGGGACCAGGCACTTGAAGCCGATGTCCAGACCGGATTGGCGGCTGTCGAGGCGGGACTGCTCGATGCCACCAAGAGCGAGGTTCCGTTCATCACGGAGGCCGCGCAGCACCTCATCCGTGCAGGTGGCAAGCGATTCCGCCCGCTGATCGTGATGCTGGCCGCCCAGTTCGGTGATCCGTACGCGCCGGGCGTCGTGCCCTCCGCCGTGGTCGTCGAGCTCACGCATCTCGCGACGCTGTACCACGACGACGTGATGGACGAGGCCGATGTGCGGCGCGGCGTGGACAGCGCCAACGCCCGCTGGGGCAACTCCGTCGCGGTTCTCACGGGTGATTTTCTCTTCGCGCGCGCCTCGCACATACTGGCGGATCTCGGCCCCGAGGCCGTACGGATTCAGGCCGAGGCGTTCGAACGGCTCGTCACCGGCCAGATCCTGGAGACCGCGGGCCCCCGTGACGGGCGCGACCCGGTCGACCACTACCTCGACGTGCTGTCCGGCAAGACGGGCTCGCTCGTCGCGGTCTCCGGCCGGTTCGGCGCGATGATGTCCGGCGCCGACGAGACGGTCGTCGACATCCTCACGCAGTACGGCGAGCGCCTGGGCACCGCCTTCCAGCTCGCCGACGACGTCCTGGACATCGCCAGCGACTCGCACGAGTCCGGCAAGACCCCGGGCACCGACCTGCGCGAGGGCATCCCGACGCTGCCCGTGCTGCACCTGCGGGCGCAGGCCGCCCAGTACGGCCGCCCGGACGACCTGGAGCTCGTGGCGCTGCTCGACGGCGACCTCAGCGACGACGCCCGGCACGCGGAGGCGCTGCGCCGGCTGCGCGTCCACCCGGCCCTGGAGCAGGCGCGCAGGGACACCGTCCGGTACGCGGAGGAGGCGAGGGCCACGCTCGCGCCGCTGCCCTCCGGGTACGCGAAGTCCGCGCTGGAAGAGCTCTGCGACGCGGTCGTGCACCGCGCTGGCTGACCACCGGCCGGAGCCGTCAGAGCCGAGCCGTCAGTAGCCGGAGCCGCTTCCTGAGCCGCTGCCGGTGTCGCTCGTCATGGCCTTGGCGCCGGTCGGCGTCGCCGCGAACCAGATGCCGCCGACGCCCTGGCCGTAGGCCTCGTGCGGCTCGTCGTCCTTGGCGTACCGGTACAGCGGCCAGCCCGCGAGGGTGAGCTGCTGGGTGCCGTCGTTGCGGGTGACCGTGCCGACCAGGGACTTGTCGATGCCCTTCACCGTGACGTGGCCGTTCGCGGGGGCGGGCGGCCACTGGGCGGCGCAGGTGCCGTAGCAGTTCGACCTGGGCGTCGGCTTCGCGGTGTCCTTGTCGAAGCGGTAGAGCACGAACCCCTTGCCGTCGACGACCACCGTGCCGACCTTGTCGACCTTGGCGGTGGAGAGGGTGTCGGCGGCGGGCCGGGCCGTGCTGCTGCCTGAGCTGTTGCCGGTGGAGGGGCTGGTGGTGGAAGTGGATCCACCGGAGCCGGAGTTGCTGCTTCCGCATCCGCCGACGGCGAGCGCGAGGGCGAAGGCCCCGGCCGTCGCGCCGACCGCGATGCGCTGATTCCTGAGCATGGCGAACCCCCTTGGTAGGGCTTCAGCAGGGCTTGACGGGTGCCGCTTGCTCTCACCCAGAGGTACGGATCCGGCCCGCCCCGCACTCACTTCGAGCCACAGTTTTGTGACCCGGGCCACTCGGCCGGGGTGCCGGACGCGCCGCCGACCCCTACTGGACGGGGCAGCCGGCTCGGGGTTCTGTCATCCCAGAGAGGTACGTGAGGTTGCTCCCGGGGGCTGACGCGCCGGGGCGGTCAATTTGGTCAGATTGGAAGCACCACTCCTGACCAATTCGGGTGAGAATGGCGGCGCGGGGTGGAACTGAGCACGACGGACGGACGCCGCCGACCACGGAGGTAGGGCACACATGGCACCGAACGACAGCGCACAGGCCACCGACGAGGCCAGGGACCTCGGCGCGGGCCGCCGGAAGGCGGCGCGCTATCTCGTCCCGGTCGGGGTGGCGGGGGTTGCGGCGGCGACCATCGGACTGGTCCCGGCGCTCGCCGCTTCCGGTGACCCCAGTCTGCCGAAGATCAGCGCGCAGCAGCTCATCGAGAAGATGGCCGCGTCGGACACCCAGCAGCTCTCCGGCACGATGAAGATCACGACCGACCTGGGCCTGCCCGGCCTCGGCAGCCTCGGCTCGTTCGCCCCCAAGGGCGGCGGCTCGGACAAGTCGGCGTCCCCGGACGCGAAGCTCACCGAGCTCGCCTCGGGCACGCACACCCTGCGCGTCGCGGCCGACGGTCCGGACCGCCAGAAGGTGTCGATCCTGGAGGACGCGGCCGAGTACAGCCTGATCCACAACGGCAACGACGTGTGGGCGTACGACAGCGGCTCGAACCAGGTCTTCCACTCGCAGAAGTCCGCGGCGGACGCGGCCAAGGAGCACGGCAAGAAGACTCCGGATGCTGGTGTGCCGACCACGCCGAAGGCGCTGGCCGACCAGTTCCTGAAGAACGTCGACCCCACCACCGAGGTGTCGGTCGACGGCACGTCCCAGGTGGCCGGGCGCGACGCGTACCAGCTCTTGATCAAGCCGAAGCAGTCCGGTTCGACGATCGGCTCGGTCCGCATAGCGGTGGACGCCAAGACGGGTGTGCCGCTGAAGTTCACGCTCTCGCCGAGCGCGGGCGGCAAGGCCGTGGTCGACGCGGGCTTCACCAAGGTCGACTTCTCGAAGCCGTCGGCGGACACCTTCAAGTTCAGCCCGCCCAAGGGCGCGAAGGTCACCGAGGACGACGGCAAGCAGAAGCAGACGTCTCTGCCCGAGCAGAGCCTGCCCGGCGGCCTCGGCAGCTTCGGCGACGCCAAGAACGCCAAGAACACCAAGGTGATCGGCAAGGGCTGGACCGCCATCGCCGAGCTCGACACCGGCGGCAAGGGCATGCCGAGGGCGGACAGCGCCAAGGGCGGCGGCGACGCCCAGAAGTTCCTGGACTCCCTCGGCGACAAGGTATCCGGCAAGTTCGGCACGGGCACGGTCTTCAAGACCCGTCTGGTGAACGCCCTGATCACGGACAACGGCAAGGTGTACGTGGGCGCGGTGACTAAGGACGCACTGGTGAGCGCGGCCAACTCGGCCAAGTAGTAGGGGAGTTGGGAAGGGGGCGCCTGGCTGCCCCCTTCCCGACCCCGTACACACATGCATGCCGCTCGGGGCACATCGGGGGAGTTTGAGGACGAGCGCCCTTGAGGCGCGAACGGGGTCTGGGGCGGAGCCCCAGGGCAATTTCACCCCCGGAGGCCACGCGGCGGAGCCGCAGAGTGTTACAGCGGGAAGGGGCGGGGTGGGGAACAGTTCGGCGGTCATCGAGACGCGAGGCCTGACCAAGCGGTACCGCGGCGGCCAGCTGGCCGTGAACAAGCTCGACCTCACGGTCCCCCGCGGCAGCGTCTTCGGATTCCTGGGCCCCAACGGCTCGGGCAAAACCACCACCATCCGCATGCTGATGGGCCTCATAGAGCCGACCGACGGCTCCGCGTGCGTCCTCGGCAGCCCCATGCCGAGAGCCGCCCGCACCGTGCTCCCCAGGGTGGGCGCCCTGATCGAGGGCCCCGCCCTGTACGGCTTCCTGTCCGGCCGGGACAACCTGCTGCGGTACGACGCCGCCGACCCCACCGCCGACCCGCGCACCCGCACCGCCCGGGTGACGGCCGCCCTGGACCGGGTGGGCCTCACGGCGGCGGCGGGCAAGAAGGCGCGGGCGTACTCGCTGGGCATGAAGCAGCGCCTGGGCCTCGCGGCGGCGCTGCTCCAGCGCCGGGAACTGCTCGTCCTGGACGAGCCGACCAATGGCCTCGACCCGCAGGGCATGCGCGAAATCCGGGCCTTGATCAGGGAGTTGGCCGAGGACGGGACGACCGTCTTCCTCTCCTCGCACCTCCTCGACGAGATCGAGCAGGTCTGCTCGCACGCGGCCGTGATGAACCAGGGCCGGCTCGTCGTCCAGGGCGAGGTGGCCGAGCTCGCCGCGAACGCGCGCGGCCGGCTCGCGGTGACCACCCCGGACACCGGGGCGGCGGCCCGGCTCCTGAAGGAGCGGGGGATCGCCGACGTGACGGTGGCCGACGAGGACCGTGTGACGGCGGAACTGCCGCCCGACGGCGTGGAGTTGGCGGACCTCAACGCCGAGCTGGTGCGGGCCGGGGTGCGGGTGCGGGGCTTCGTGGCCGAGCGGGCCTCTCTTGAGGACGCCTTCGTCGCGCTGACCGGGGAGGGCTTCGATGTCGCGGGCTGAGGTCATGGACGTAGCGCGGAAGAACCCGGCACCCGGTCCCGAGCGGAAGCCGAGCGTCCTGTGGGCGCTCGGTCTGTTCCGCTCCGAGCTGGTCACGGTGCTGCGCCGCTGGCGCACGCTTGCCCTGCTCGGGGTGCTGGCCGCCGTGCCGGTCCTGATCGGCATCGCGGTGAAGATCCAGACGGGCGACGGCGGGGGAGGCCGGGGCGGCGGTGGGGGAGACGGCCCCGCCTTCATCGCGCAGATCACCAACAACGGTCTCTTCCTCGTCTTCGCGGCCCTCGCGGCCACCCTGCCGGTGTTCCTGCCGATGGCGGTCGGGGTGGTGGCGGGCGACGCGGTGGCGGGGGAGGCCAGCTCCGGCACCCTGCGCTATCTGCTCGTCGCCCCGGCGGGCCGCACGCGGCTGCTTCTTGCCAAGTACGCCTCGGTGCTCGCGTTCTGCCTGATAGCCACGCTCGCGGTGGCGGCATCCGCGCTCGCGGTCGGCGCGCTGCTCTTCCCGCTCGGCGACGTCACGACGATCTCCGGCACGCAGATCTCCTTCGCGGACGGGATGCTGCGGGCCGTCGCGGTCGCCGGGGTGGTGGCGGCCTCGCTGTCCGGGATCGCCGCGCTCGGCCTGTTCGTCTCGACGCTGACCAACAGCGGGATTGCGGCGATGGCTTCGACCGTCGGGCTGCTGATCACGGTCCAGATCCTGGGCCAGATACCGCAGCTTCACGCGATCGCGCCGTACCTCTTCCCGCACTACTGGCTGTCCTTCGCGGACGTCCTGCGCGAGCCCGTCTACTGGGACCAGCTGGTGAAGAACTTCGAGCTCCAGGCCCTGTACGTCGCGGTCTTCGGCTCGGCGGCCTGGGCCCGCTTCACGACGAAGGACATCACGGCGTGACATCCCGAACGGGGCCCTTGAACGTCCGGAACGGGACGCGAAGTGTCCAGAACGGGACGTGAAGTGTCCGGAACGGACCGGTCGTGCGAGCCGACCCCCGTGACGGCTCGACACGACACGTTCCGTTTCCTGCGTCATTGTTGGAGTCGTACGCCCGACTGTCAATCCGGTTCGGGGCGTGCTCGTAGAGTGAGGGCATGATCACCCCGTCCGTTTCCGACCCGAGCCCCAGGCGCCGCAGCGAGAAATCGCGCAGCGCGACGCTGTCGGCCGCGCTCGAACTGTGTGCGGAGAACGGATACGGAAAGGTCACCATTGAGGCCATCGCGGCCCGGGCGGGGGTCAGCAAGAAGACGATCTACCGCTGGTGGTCGACGAAGGGCGCGATCCTGCTCGACGCGGTGACCGAGCTGGTGGCCAGCGCTTCACCGCTGCCCGACACCGGTGACATCGCAGCCGATCTGCGCACGCACATCGCAAGCCTGGTGCGGCTGTTCACCTCGCCGGTGGTGGGGCCCGCGTACACCGGCATTCTCGCCGAGCTGCTGCACGACGAGCGGCTCGCCAGGGCGGTCAACGACGAGCTCGTCATCCCGCGCGTCGCGCTGGTCTATCAGCGCATGCGGGGCGCCCAGGAGCAGGGCCAACTGCCCCCGGACGCCGATCTTCCGCTGGCCGTGGAGATGCTCTACGGGCCGCTCTACTACCGCCACGCGCTGGGGCGGACGCTGCTCGACGAGCAGCGGATCGAGACCCTCGTGGCCCATGTCATGCGCGCGCTGCGGACTCCGGCGCCGAGCTGAAGAAGGTCTTGGCACGGGCCACTGCGTCCGCGTCGCCCTCGATGTCACCGGGCCGTATGCCGGAGCCGAGCAGCACTCCGCCCCAGTTCATCCTCATGTACGCGGCCGAGTTCCGCAGGGTCCCCACCAGCGGGTCCGCCGCCGAGTGATCGCTGTCGGCGAGCGCGGTCACGCCCCACAGGGTGCGGCCCGTCATGTGCTGCTTGAAGCCGAGTCCGGGGGTCTCCAGCCAGGCCTCCCAGTGGTCGAGGTAGTGCTTGACCGGGGTGGAGACGCTGTACCAGTACAGCGGCGAGGCGATCACCAGGTCGGTGGCGGCCAGCGTCGCCTCCAGGAGCGTCGCCGCGTCCCCGGTGGGGGCGGCCCGGACGCGGTTCTCGGTGTGGCGCAGGTCGCGGAACTCGGGGAGTTGGAGCTCGGCGAGGCTCAGCCAGCGGGCGGTGTCGCCCGCCGGGAGCTGCTCGGCGGCCTGCCGGGCGAGCGCCTCGGTGTTGCCGCCGCTGCGGGTGCTGCCGAGCAGGAAAAGGAAGTCGCGGGCCATGGTCCCCTCCGTACGTAACCCAAGAAAGCATGCGTGTGCATTCTATGCACACGCATGCATCTTGTGGGGCCCGGTACGGGACGAGTTGGCGAACTCAGGAGGTGGGCTTCCGGCCGTCGTTCGCCGCCCCGGCGGAGGCGGCCACGGTGTACGTCACGACGACGAGGGCCCGGCCAGTTGCCAGAGCGCGTACGCGATCGCGTCGCTGTTGTGGTCCAGCGCGGTGTCGTCGATGTTGGTGCTCGTGTCGCAGGAGGCGTGGTAGCAGGCGTCGAACTCCTTGCCCGCCGAGCCGCCCCACTTCTGGGCCTGGGCCGCCGTCTTGGTGTAGTCGGCGCCCGAGAAGAGGCCGCCCACGGGGATGCCCGCGTTCTTGAACGGGGCGTGGTCGGAGCGGCCGTCGCCCTCCGTCTCGATCTCGGTCGGTATGGAGAGGGTGGCGAAGTAGTCCTTGAAGACCTTCTCCAGGGCGGGATCGTCGTCGTAGACGAAGTAGCCCGGGTTCGGCGAGCCGATCATGTCGAAGTTCAGATACCCGGAGATCTTCGAACGGTCACCGGTGGCAAGCGAGTTGACGTAGCTCCGGGACCCGGCCATGCCCAGCTCCTCGGCGCCCCACCAGGCGAACCGCAGGTGCTTGTCGGGCTTGAGCTGGGCCCTGGAGACAGCCAGCGCGGTCTCCAGGATGCCGGCCGAACCGGATCCGTTGTCGTTGATGCCGGGGCCCTCGGTGACCGAGTCGAGGTGTGCGCCCGCCATGACGGTCCGGGAGGTGTCGCCGCCCGGCCAGTCGGCGATCAGGTTGTAGCCGGTGGCGCCGGAGGAGCTGAACTGCTGGACGGAGGTGGTGAATCCGGCCGCGTCCAGCTTGCCCTTCACGTAGTCGAGCGAGGCCTTGTAGCCGGAGTGGCCGTGGGCGCGGTTGCCGCCGTTGGCGTTGGCTATCTGCTGGAGCTGGGCGAGGTGCGCCTTGACGTTGGCAACGGGTATGTCGGGCGCCGAGACCGCAGTGGGTGCGGGGGCTGCCGGTGCGGCCGGGGCCGCGTGGACGGTCGGCGCGAGCAGACCGACGGCGAGGGCGGCGGTGGCGAGCGCCGCGCCCGCGACCGGGGTGCGCCGGGAGTGGGAGCTGTGCATGGGGGGCTCCGTGTTCCGTGTGTGGGGGGATGGGACGGAAACGTGAGCCCGATGGTCAAGGAGGGGTACAGGAGGCGTCAAGAACGTAAATCGGCCAGGGGTGTTCGAATTCCGGACACGGAGGGGGTCGAAGGGGGTCGAAGAGGCCCCACTTGGGCCCACCTTGGATCCAACCAGCGTCAAATGGAGGGCAGTTGGGGACGGAGGTTGGAAGCTGAGTCCTGGTGGCTCCGGCAGGTCCTAGTGGACGCAGAATTCATTGCCCTCGGGGTCCGTCATCACCATGAACTCCCCTCCGGCTTCCTTCACTTGGCGCAGCACGCTCGCACCGAGCCCGGTCAGGCGGCCGACCTCGGCCTCCCGGGTGCCGGGAGCCGAGTGGACGTCGATGTGCAGCCGGTTCTTCACCGTCTTCGGCTCGGGCACGCGCTGGAACAGGATGCGTCGGCCGAGCCCCGTGCCGCTCTCGGGGTCGTAGGAATCGTCCGGGTGCCGGACGGCGACCAGATCGCGAAAGGCGATCCGGCCGCCGTGTTCCAGGATGATCTCGGGGCCGATCGCGCCGGCCGAGCGCAGCCGGTTGATCAGCACGCTGTTGTCCTCGACCGTGTAGCCGAGCGCGGCGGCCCAGAAGTCGGCCTGGGCGTGCGGGTCGGCGGCGTCGACGACGAGTTTCCAGTGCAGGGTCATGTGTTCGTTTATAGCCGGGCCGCGGCGTCCCGTCCCGATGTGCGGGCGCCGTGGCCGGGCGGGATCCGGGTCAGCTCACTGCCGCTCCGGCGCGGAGCTCCAACTCGTCTCCCATGAAGGAGGACCGGAAGCGGCGGTCGTGCGAGACCACGACGATCGCGCCCGAGTAGTCGGCGAGGGCCTGCTCCACCTCCTCGACCAGCGCGAGCGACACGTGGTTCGTCGGCTCGTCCAGTACGAGGAGGTCGGCGGGGCGGGTCACCAGGCGGGCCAGTTCGAGCCGGCGCCGCTGCCCGACGGAGAGCGCGGCGACCGGCACGGCCAGGTCCTCCTCCCGGAACAGGCCGAGCGCGAGGAGCTCGTCGGCGTACTCCTCGGGGAGACCGGGCCGCCCTGAGGCGTAAGCACCGAGGAGGGGCAGGCGGGTCGGGGCATTGCTCAACTCCTGTGCCAGATAACCGATATGACGGCTCGTCCGGCGCACCTCGCCCTCCTCGGGGACGAGGTCACCGGCGAGGATGCGGAGCAGGGTGGTCTTGCCCGCGCCGTTGGGTCCGGAGACGAGGAGGCGGCGGCCGGGTTTGACGGTCAGGCCGGGTACGTCGAGGCGGCGGCCGACCTTCACCCCGGTCAGCTCGACGAGCGGGCCGTCGGGGGTGGCCGCCGCCGTGGTGAGACGGGCGTTGAAACGCAGGGGCGGCGGCGGGGTCGCGACCGGCTCGCGCTCCAACTGGTCCAGGCGCGTCCTGGCCGACCTGACCTGCGCGGACAGCTTGGCCTCCGAGGAACGGCGGTGCTTGCCGAAGCCTTGGCGGGGGTCCTTGCCGCTGGCGGCGAGCCGCTGCCCGGCGGCGTCGACCAGCTCCCGGGTACGGGCCAGTTCCTCGCGCCACTCCTGGTGCGCCAGCTCCCGGCGGCGCCGCGCGGCGGCCCGGGCCGTACGGTATCCGGCCCAGCCGTCGCCGTACCGGACGACCGTACGCAGGTCCCGGTCCACCTCCAGGATCGTCGTCGAGACGCGTTCGAGGAAGGCGCGGTCGTGGGTGACGACCACCAAGGTGCCCCGGTGGGCGCGGAGTTGCTCCGCGAGCCAGTCGGTGGCCTGGCGGTCCAGGTGGTTCGTCGGCTCGTCGAGCAGCAGCAGTTCGGGGGCGGCGGCCAGGACGCAGGCCAGCGCCAGGCGGGACTGCTCCCCGCCGGAGAGCGAGCCGAGTGCGCGGTCGCGGGTCACGTGGGCGAGGCCGAGGGCGTGCAGGGCGGCGTCGGTACGGGCTTCCGCGCGGTAGCCGTCGCGTTCTTCGTACGCGGTCAACAGGTCGCCGTAGGCGGCGAGTTCGGCGTCCGTCGCGTCGGTCAGGGTGGACTCGGCCGCCCTGATGGCTGCTTCGAGGGTACGCAGTTCTTTCAGCGCGAGGTCGACGGCGTCCTGGACGGTGCGGTCCGGGGCGAGGTCCAGGGTCTGGGCGAGGTGGGCCGTGCCGCCGGGGAAGACGGCGGTGACCTCGCCGGAGTCCGGTCGCTCGGCTCCGGCGAGCAGCCGCAGCAGGGTCGACTTGCCGGAGCCGTTCTCGCCGATGACGGCGGTTTTCTCGCCGGGGCGGATGGTGAGCGAGATGTCTTCCAGCACTGGGCGGTCTCCGTATGCCTTGGAGACGGCGGTGAGGGTGAGCTGGGAGGGGTTGTTTCGGGCGCGGGTGCGCATGGTTGTTCCCTGGGGGTACTCGGGGCTTCTTCCTGGCGGAGGGCAGCGCGGGGTCGCGGCGCGGCGGGGCTTTTCTTTGCACCCCTGCGGGCCGCTTGGGCGCGGTGCGGGTCAGCGGAAGAAGTAGTACGAGTACATGGGGTTCACCGTAGCGGGGGTGGTCCGCTGGGTCCCCTGATTTTCTGGGGGCGCGCAGGGGGCGTTCTCCCACCCACCCACCCGCCCGTGACGGGGGTTGGATGGCCCGGGCTTCTGGGGCTCCGCCCCAGCCCCCGGGGAGTTTGCCCACCCACCCGCCCGTGGAGGGGGTCGGACGGCCCGGCTTCTGGGGCTGCGCCAGCCCCCCCCTTGCGGGGGCTCCGCCCCCTGCACCCCTTTTCGGGGCTCCGCCCCGGACCCCTTTCGCGCCTCAAGGGCGCTCGTCCTCAATCTCCCCCAAGGCCTCAAGGGCCAGGGGGACCCCCACAACAGGCTGGAGTGGGGCTGACGTCCACGATCGCCTGGCAGCTGGGGCCGCCTGCGCAGGCGGCCGCCAAGCGTGGGACGAGTGGGGATACCTGCACCATCCCCTGCCAAGGGCGCGGGGCTGTGACATGGTGCGGCTCCGCCGCGTGAGCGTAATCAGCCACGCATGGTCCGCAGTCGATGGAGGTGTCGGGGACCTCCCGCCCGGCGGGTATGCCCGCACACGTACCGCCAGGGGCGCGGGGAACTGCGCGACCGGCCACCGGCCGCCCGCGGTCCACCCACCATGCCGTCCGCGAAGGGGCCCCATCAGGCCAACCAACCCAACCTCTCCGGCGTTTGAGGAGGCGGGGCTCGGGGCGGAGCCCCGAGGGGGCAGGGGTTACGGGAGGGGGTGGCCCACCGTTGCGTCCACGTGGGGCGGGATCTCGTCATGACGGTCGCCCACCGTCAGCGTCCCCGTCGGCTCGAAGAGCAGAATCGACGCCCCCGCCTCCGACGACGGCTTGTGCTCCGTGCCGCGGGGCACCACGAACACCGCCCCCTGCGGCAGCACCACCTCCCGCTCCTCACCCCCGTCCCGCAGCGCGATCGTCAGCTCGCCCTCCACCACCAGGAAAAACTCGTCCGTGTCATCGTGCGCATGCCACACATGCTCGCCCGCCACCTTCGCGACGCGGACGTCGTAGTCGTTCACCCGGGCGACGATCCGAGGGCTCCACAGCGCCTCGAACGCAGAGAACGCGGCCGAAAGAACAACAGGCTCGACAGTCATGCCTTGATCAGTCATGCCCTCATCGTCGCCGTGGCGCCTTCGCCCCGCGAGTGCTAGGAATCGCGCATGCCGCAACGATCCTCGCAGCACCCCGCCGAAGGCTCCCCGCACCGTGTCGTCGTGATCGTCGACGAAGGGTCCAACCCCTTCGAACTCGGCGTTGCCACCGAGCTGTTCGGGCTGCGGCGGCCCGAGCTCGGCCTGCCCGCCCACGGCTGGTACGACTTCACACTCGCCGCGGCCTCGCCCACCGTACGGATGCACAACGGCCTGTTCACGCTGTCCGGGATCGCCGACCTCCGCGCGGCCGACTCCGCCGACACCCTCATCGTGCCCAACCGGCCCGACCCGCTGACCACCCCCACCCCGGCCGTCCTCGACGCCGTGCGGAGTGCGGCAGACCGGGGTGCGCGACTGGTCAGTTTCTGTACGGGCGCCTTCACCCTGGCCGCCGCCGGGGTGCTCGACGGGCGCCGGGCCACCACCCACTGGCGCTGGGCAGGGGACTTCGCCGAGCGCTACCCCGACGTTCGGCTGCAGCCCGATGTGCTGTTCGTGCACGACGGGGACATTCACACCGCCGCCGGCAGCGCGGCCTCGCTCGATCTCGGGCTGCAGCTCATCCGAGCCGATCACGGCGCCGAGATCGCCAACGCCGTGAGCCGGCGGCTCGTCTTCGCGGCCCACCGGGACGGCGGGCAGCGCCAGTTCGTGGAGCGGCCCGTCCCCGCCGTGCCCGGCACCTCGCTGGGCGGCGTGCTCGCCTGGGCGCAGGAACGCCTCGATCAGCCGCTCGGCGTCGCCGATCTCGCGCACCGCGCCTCGGTCAGCCCGGCCACCCTGCACCGCAGGTTCCAGGAGCAGCTCGGCACCACACCGCTGGCCTGGCTCACCTCGGAACGGGTGGCCCTCGCCTGCCGCCTCATCGAACGCGGTGAGCCCGGTCTCGACCGGGTGGCCCGGCTCAGCGGGCTCGGCACGACCGCCAACCTCCGCGCCCGGCTCCGCCGCGAGACGGGGCTCAGCCCCTCCGCGTACCGGCGCCGGTTCGGCGTCCAGGGCCCAACCCCCTAAGACCCCTGCGCCTCCGGCGTCCTCGGCTCCCGCTGGGCCGGCGGGATCAGCCCGTGCGCCCTCGGCGTCCCCGGCACACTCGCGATCGCCGAGGCCAGCGCCTTGCGGGTGGCGCGGGCCGCGCGCAGGGCGTCCCACGTCAGGATCGTCAGAGCCAGCCACACCAGTGCGAAGCCCGCCCAGCGCTCCGGCGGCATCGCCTCGTGGAAGTACACGATGCCGAGCAGGAACTGGAAGACCGGGGCCAGGTACTGGAGGAGGCCGAGGGTCGACAGCGGCACCCGGATCGCCGCGCCGCCGAAGCAGATCAGCGGGAGGGCGGTCACCACCCCCGTCGCGGCGAGCAGCGCCGCATGACCGACTCCCTCGGTCCCGAACGTGGCCCGGCCCTGGCCGCCCAGCCACAGCAGGTAGGCGAGCGCGGGCAGGAACTGCACGGCGGTCTCGGCGGCCAGCGATTCCAGGCCGCCGAGGTTCACCTTCTTCTTGACCAGGCCGTACGTCGCGAACGTGAACGCCAGCGTCAGCGAGATCCACGGCGGCCGCCCGTAGCCCACCGTCAGGACGGCCACGGCCCCGGCCCCGATCCCGACCGCGATCCACTGGGCCCGCCGCAGCCGCTCCTTCAGGATCAGCACGCCCATCGCGATGGTGACGAGCGGGTTGATGAAGTAGCCGAGCGACGCCTCCACCACGTGGCCGGAGTTGACCGACCAGATGTAGACGCCCCAGTTGACCGTGATCACGACGGCGGCCACGGCTATCAGGCCGAGCCTGCGCGGCTGGCGCACCAGCTCGCCGATCCACGCCCAGCGCCGCATCACGAGCAGCACCACGACGACGAGCGCCAGGGACCACACCATGCGGTGGGCCAGGATCTCGATGGCGTCGGCGGGCTTGAGGAGCGGCCAGAACAGGGGGACGAGCCCCCACATTCCGTACGCGCCGATCCCGTAGAGCAGTCCGGTCCGCTGTTGTCCCGCCGACTCCTTGGCCACTGGCCCTCCCTGCGCGCGCTCGATCCCACAGAAGGAGATCCCACCGAAGGCAGAAGGTAGCGCCGAAGGAGCCGTGGTGTCATGTCCGTTCCGCGATACGGTCCTGACGTTCCTTGTTACGCGGTGACGGCTTCGCGGACCGTGACCGCCAGCGGCGTCGTCGGGCGGCCGATCAGGCGGGTCAGGTCGCCCGAGGTGCCCGCCAGGCGGCCCCGCTCGATGGCGCGGTCGACGTCGACCAGGATCTCCGCGAAGCCGGCCGGCACGCCCGCGCCGGTCAGGACGGCGAGGTGGGCCTCGGGGGTGACGGAGGTGTACGCGACCGGCTTGCCGGAGGCGGCCGCGACCTCGGCCGCGTACTCGGCCAGCGACCACGCCACGTCGCCGCTCAGCTCGTACGCCTTGCCCAGGTGGCCCTCGCCGGTCAGCACCGCGGCCGCGGCCGCCGCGTAGTCCGCGCGGGCCGCCGAGGCGATGCGGCCCTCGCCCGCGTTGGAGACCACCGCGCCGTGCTCCAGGACCGGGGCGAGGTTGGCCGTGTAGTTCTCGGTGTACCAGCCGTTGCGCAGGAACGTGTACGGCAGCCCCGAGTCGAGGATCAGCTGCTCGGTGGTCTTGTGCTCGTCGGCGAGCGCGAAGTCGGCGTCGGGGCCGCCGAGGATGCCGGTGTAGGCGAGCTGGGCCACGCCCGCGGCCTTGGCGGCCTCGATCACCGCGGCGTGCTGCGGCACCCGCCGGCCGACCTCGCTGCCCGAGATGAGCAGCACCCGGTCGCCGGCCCGGAAGGCTCCGGCCAGGGTGGCGGGCTCGCTGTAGTCGGCCATGCGCAGCTCCACGCCCCGCGCCACCAGGTCGGCGGCCTTCTCCTTGTTGCGTACGACGGCGGCGATCCCGCTCGCCGGGACCCGCGCGAGCAGCTCGTCGACGACGAGGCGGCCCAGTGCTCCGGTGGCTCCAGTGACGACGATGCTCATGGGAAAGCTCCTAAAAGAGGGAGGTGAGGGGGTATGTCCTTGCTTCGGTCTCCACCCTACGGATTGCGCTAACCTTCCGTAAGTACCCACTTTGAAGTAAGGTACTGGTATGGGAGTAAGTGAGAGGGAGGCCCGGGCCGAGCGTGAGGCCATGTGTCCGCACCGGCTCGTCCTGGAACACGTCACCAGCCGGTGGGGCGTCCTCGTCCTGGACGCGCTGCTCGACCGCTCGTACCGCTTCAGTGAGCTGCGGCGCGAGATCGGCAGGGTGAACAAGGTCAGCGAGAAGATGCTCGCCCAGACCCTGCAGACGCTGGAGCGCGACGGGTTCGTGCACCGGGACGCCAAGCCGGTGATCCCGCCCCGCGTCGACTACTCGATCACTCCGCTCGGCCGCGAGGCCGCCGAGCAGGTGCGGGCGCTGGCCCGCTGGACCGACGTACGGATGGGCGACGTGGAGCGGGCGCGGGCCGCCTATGACGCGGCGCGCGAGTCAACTTCCTTGTAGATCAGTCGGGTTGAGGCTCGCGGCCCGCCGCCAGGGAGCGCAGGGCGCGCGACACGTCGAAGGGCAGGATCGTCACCGCCACCGACGGCAGATGTTCCAGGGCCTTCGCCATCTCCTCGGCCGTGCCCCGGTGCAGCAGCTTGCCCAGCGCGTTGGTGTAGAGGCGCCGGGGGACAAGGACGGTCAGCGAGGTCGCGCCGTCCTGGGTGGTGCGGCCGGCCAGTTCCACCATGGCGTGCCGCAGCCGCCGGTCGGGGCACTCGACCAGCTCCAGCGGCACCGAGGTCGCGGCCGTCGCCTCCCAGGACGCCGCGAGCCTGCGCGCGTGCGCCTCGTCGATCGCGAAGTGGATGGCCCTGATCTCGTCGGGCCGCACCTCGTGCGCGTACCGCAGGGCCTTGATGGTCGCCAGGTCCAGCGTCTCGACCAGGACGAACACCAAGTGCCGCCTGGCGTGCGGCCGGTCGGCGCCGGGCGCCTGGATGGTGGTGAGCACCTCGGCCTCGCGCCGGTACTCGCGGTTGATCCGGGTCAGCGCCCACACCCCGAGCGGGAACACCACGACCACCAGCCAGGCGCCCTCGGTGAACTTGGTGACGGCGAAGATCAGGACGACCGCCGCCGAGACCACGGCCGCAAGGGCGTTGATGCCGATCTTCAGTCGCCGGTGCCGCTCGCGGCGTCGCCAGTGGTACGCGGTGAGCCCGGCCCCGGCCATCGTGAAGGCCGTGAACACCCCGATCGCGTACAGCGCCACCAGCTTGTCCACGCTCGCGCGCGTCACAAGCAGCAGGGCCATCGCCACGACGGTGAGCGCGATGATCCCGTTGGAGAAGGCAAGGCGATGGCCCCGGCGGGTCAACTGCCGTGGCAGGAACCGGTCTTCGGCCACGAAGCTGGCCAGGAACGGGAAGCCCGTGAAGGGGGTGTTGGCGCCCGTGTAGAGGACCAGTGCCGTCGCCAGCTGGACGAACACCAGGCCCGCCGTCCCCAACACCGAGCCGCCGAAGGCGAAATGGGCCTCCTGCGCGATCACGGTCGGGGTGCCGTCGCGGTACGGGACCGCGTGCGTGAAGTGGGCGAGCGTCGAGACGCCGAGGACCAGGATGCCCAGGACGCAGCTCATCGTGATGAGGGTGCGCCGCGCGTTGCGGCCCTGCGGTTCGCGGAACGCCGAGATGCCGTTGGAGATCGCCTCCAGGCCGGTCAGCGAGGAGCCGCCGTTGGCGAACGCGCGCAGCACGATGAACAGCGAGGCCCCGTACAGCCAGCCGTTCCCCGGGGTGCCGACCGGGATCACGCCCGCCGCGTGCAGATCGGCCCGGGGCAGCCCGCCGGTCAGGCCGCGTACGGCGGAGACCGCGAGCACCAGAGCGACGGCCGCCATGAACAGATACGCGGGCAGCGCGAAGAGCCGCCCCGCCTCGCGCACCCCGCGCAGATTTCCGTACGCGAGGAAGAGGATCACCCCGGCGGAGATGGGGAGTTGGAGGTGGTCCATGGCCGTCGGGCCGCCGCCGGCGAGGTGTGCGAGGGAGACGATCGCGTTGGTGCCGGCCGAGACCTGGACGGCGACGGTCACGATGTAGTCGACGAGCAGCGCGACCGCGGCGATCTGCGCGATCGTCGGGCCGAAGTTCTCGCGGGCCACGACGTAGGAGCCGCCGGCCCGGGTGTAGATCATGACGACGTCGCTGTAGCAGAGCGTCAGCAGGAGCAGGACCAGCAGGATCGCGCCGGTCACCGGCATGAGCAGGGAGAACGCGGCGGCCCCCGCCACCGGGACCAGGACCCGGAGCATCTCCTCGGAGCCGTACGCGGACGAGCTGATGCAGTCCGAGGCGAGCACGCCGAGCGCCGTGCGGTTGTTCAGCTTCTCCTCGCTGACCCGCTCGGTGGTGAGGGGCTTGCCGAGCAGGCGTCGCTTGACGCGGTACGCGAGACGGTCCATCCCCCTATGAGAACGGGTGCCCGGCCCGGGGTCCATGCAGACTCCCCGGCCGGGCACCCGTTCTCATGCCGCTGGTTCAGCCGACGACGGTCCAGGTGTCCTTGCCTGCGAGCAGGGTGGCCAGGTCGCCCTTGCCGTTCTGTTCGATGGCGGTGTCGAGCTGGTCGGACATCAGGGTGTCGTAGACCGGGCGGTCGACGGAGCGGAACACACCGATGGGGGTGTGGTGCAGGGTGTCCGGGTCGGCGAGGCGCGACAGGGCGAACGCCGTGGTCGGCGAGGAGCTGTGCGCGTCGTGGACCAGGATGTCGGCCTCGTTGTCCGGGGTGACCGGGACGACCTTGAGGTCGCCGGTCGCCGGGTCGCGGACGACGCCCTTGGACCGGTCGGCGCCGAAGCGGATCGGAGCGCCGTGTTCGAGGCGGATGACGGCCTCTTCGGCCTGGTCCTTGTCTTTGAGGACCTCGAACGCGCCGTCGTTGAAGATGTTGCAGTTCTGGTAGATCTCCACCAGCGCGGTGCCCGGGTGCTCGGCCGCCTGGCGCAGGACCTCGGTGAGGTGCTTGCGGTCGGAGTCGACGGTACGGGCCACGAACGAGGCCTCGGCGCCGATCGCGAGGGAGACCGGGTTGAACGGGGCGTCCAGGGAGCCCATCGGCGTCGACTTGGTGATCTTGCCGAGCTCGCTGGTGGGGGAGTACTGGCCCTTGGTCAGACCGTAGATCCGGTTGTTGAACAGAAGGATCTTGAGGTTGACGTTGCGGCGCAGCGCGTGGATGAGGTGGTTGCCGCCGATGGACAGGGCGTCGCCGTCACCGGTGACCACCCACACGCTCAAGTCCCGCCGCGAGGAGGCGAGTCCGGTGGCGATCGCCGGGGCGCGGCCGTGGATGGAGTGCATCCCGTAGGTGTTCATGTAGTACGGGAAGCGGGAGGAGCAGCCGATGCCGGAGACGAAGACGATGTTCTCCTTGGCCAGGCCGAGCTCGGGCATGAAGCCCTGCACGGCGGCCAGGATCGCGTAGTCGCCGCAGCCCGGGCACCAGCGCACTTCCTGGTCGGACTTGAAGTCCTTCATGGACTGCTTGCCCTCGGCCTTGGGGACCAGCTGCAGGAGCTCGTTCGCGTTAGGCATGGATGGCCTCCTTGAGAGCGGTGGCGAGCTGCTCGGCCTTGAACGGCATGCCGTTGACCTGGTTGTAGGAGTGGGCGTCCACCAGGTACTTGGCGCGGATCAGGGTGGCGAGCTGGCCGAGGTTCATCTCCGGCACGACGACCTTGTCGTAGCTCTTCAGGACCTCGCCGAGGTTCTTCGGGAACGGGTTGATGTGGCGCAGGTGGGCCTGGGCGATGGGCTCGCCCAGGGCGCGCAGCCTGCGTACGGCGGCGGTGATGGGGCCGTAGGTGGAGCCCCAGCCGAGCACCAGGGTGCGGGCGCCGTCCGGGTCGTCCACGTCCAGGTCGGGGACCTGGATGCCGTCGATCTTGGCCTGGCGGATGCGGACCATGAAGTCGTGGTTGGCCGGGTCGTAGGAGATGTTGCCCGTGCCGTCCTGCTTCTCGATGCCGCCGATACGGTGCTCAAGACCCGGCGTGCCGGGCACCGCCCAGGGGCGGGCCAGGGTCTGCGGGTCGCGCTTGTACGGCCAGAAGACCTCGGTGCCGTCGGCCAGCGTGTGGTTGGGCCCCGTCGCGAACTGGACGCGCAGGTCCGGGAGTTCGTCGATCTCGGGAACCCGCCACGGCTCGGAGCCGTTGGCCAGATAGCCGTCCGAGAGCAGGAAGACCGGGGTGCGGTAGGCCAGCGCGATGCGCGCCGCGTCCATGGCCGCGTCGAAGCAGTCCGCCGGGGTCCTCGGCGCGACCACCGGTACCGGCGCCTCGCCGTTGCGGCCGTACATCGCCTGCAGCAGGTCGGCCTGCTCGGTCTTGGTCGGCAGGCCCGTGGAGGGGCCGCCGCGCTGGATGTCCACGATCAGGAGCGGCAGCTCCAGCGACACCGCCAGACCGATCGCCTCCGACTTCAGCGCCACGCCCGGACCCGAGGTCGTCGTCACGGCGAGCGAGCCGCCGAACGCCGCGCCAAGGGCCGCGCCGATCCCGGCGATCTCGTCCTCCGCCTGGAAGGTGCGCACGCCGAAGTTCTTGTGCCGCGACAGCTCGTGCAGGATGTCCGAGGCCGGCGTGATCGGGTACGAGCCCAGGTAGAGCGGCAGGTCCGCCTGGCGGGACGCGGCGATCAGCCCGTAGGACAGCGCCAGGTTCCCCGAGATGTTGCGGTACGTACCGGCCGGGAAGGCCTTGGTGGCCGGCGCGACCTCGTAGGAGACCGCGAAGTCCTCGGTGGTCTCGCCGAAGTTCCAGCCCGCGCGGAAGGCCGCGACGTTCGCCTCGGCGATGGCCGGCTTCTTCGCGAACTTGGTCCGCAGGAACTTCTCCGTGCCCTCGGTGGGCCGGTGGTACATCCACGACAGCAGGCCGAGCGCGAACATGTTCTTGCTGCGCTCCGCCTCCTTGCGGGAGAGACCGAAGTCCTTGAGGGCCTCGATCGTCAGCGTCGTCAGCGGCACCGGGTGCACGTTGTACGCCGACAGCGAGCCGTCCTCCAGAGGAGAGGTGTCGTAGCCGACCTTGGCCATCGCGCGCTTGGCGAACTCGTCCGTGTTCACGATGATCTCGGCGCCGCGCGGCACGTCCGCCAGGTTGGCCTTCAGGGCCGCAGGGTTCATCGCCACCAGCACGTTCGGCGCGTCGCCCGGGGTGAGGATGTCGTGGTCGGCGAAGTGCAGCTGGAAGCTCGACACACCCGGCAGCGTTCCGGCAGGCGCCCTGATCTCGGCGGGGAAGTTCGGCAGCGTCGACAAGTCGTTGCCGAACGAAGCCGTCTCCGACGTGAACCGGTCCCCGGTGAGCTGCATGCCGTCGCCCGAGTCGCCCGCGAAACGGATGATCACGCGGTCGAGGCGCCGGATTTCCTTCTCGCCGGTGGGCCTGCGCTGCTCCCCGACGACGGCCTCTTCGGCTCCGTCGGCCTGCTCGGCTGGGCTACTGACCTGGCTGGTCACTGAACTGGACCTCCCTCGGGCGGGCTGCTCGGGCGCATCCGGCCGACCGGTAGCGCCAAGGCCCACCCTACGTCGGTAAGGGTCGCCTTCCCTGGACCGCTCATATGTTGGACGCTCTTTTGAGACGCCTTACTGCCCTGAATTGCCACGATTTACTCGCCCCCCGGCCCCTTCTGCTAAGACGCCCAGCAATCCTTCTTCGGTTCTAGGTCTCACCGTGTCGGGAGCCCCGCGAGCGGTGACTCAATCCGGCCCGGTGACCGACTTTCGGCCCTGTCGGCTGGGTCCCGCTCGATCCTCGACAGGGTGGCAGCTCGTCATGAATTGATGTAGGTCAACACCGCCAGTACGCGCCGGTGATCCCCGTCACTCGGCGAGAGCCCCAGCTTCAGGAAGATGTTGCTGACGTGCTTCTCGACCGCGCCGTCGCTCACGACCAGCTGCTTGGCGATCGCGGAATTCGTCCGTCCCTCGGCCATTAGTCCTAGGACCTCCCGCTCGCGCGGGGTGAGGCCCGCCAGCACGTCCTGCTTGCGGCTGCGGCCGAGCAGCTGCGCCACGACTTCCGGGTCGAGCGCGGTGCCGCCCTGGGCGACCCGTACGACGGCCTCGACGAACTCCCTGACCTCGGCGACCCGGTCCTTCAGCAGATAGCCGACGCCCCGGCTCGACCCGGCGAGCAGCTCGGTCGCGTACTGCTCCTCGACGTACTGGCTGAGCACGAGCACCCCGATCCCCGGGTACAGCTTGCGCAGCAGCACCGCCGCGCGCACGCCCTCGTCGGTGTGGGTGGGCGGCATCCGCACATCCGCTACGACGACATCGGGCAGCGCGCCCTGGTCGGCGAACTCTCCCACGGTCTTGACCAGCGCATCCCCGTCGCCGACACCCGCGACGACGTCATGCCCCCGGTCGGTCAGCAGGCGGGTCAGGCCCTCCCGAAGCAGTACCGAATCCTCGGCGATGACCACCCGCACCCTGTCCTCCACGACTCTGCAGCCCCCCGGGCTCTGTTGGCTCCCCAGGCGCGTGCCGCCGGGGCGCGCGCCCCACAGCTCTGTGCAAGCCATGGCGTTGTGCCCATCCAGCATCCCAGCATCCGGGCAAGAATCGGCCTCCGCCAGGCAAAAACCCCCCGACCCTGTGTTTGAGGGCCGGGAGGTGCGGGCTGGGGCGCTAGCGAGTGTCGGGGGCTACGCGCGCCACGGGAGCTCCGCGGTGATCGTCGTGGGGCCGCCGCGCGGGGAGTCGACGACCAGGATTCCGTCCACCGCGTCGAGCCGCTCGGCGAGGCCCGCGAGGCCCGAGCCGGCGGTGGCGTCCGCGCCGCCGCGCCCGTTGTCGCCGACCTGGAGCATCAGCCGGTCGCCGGCCCGCCACACGTCGACGGAGGCCCGGCTCGCGCCGCTGTGCTTGCTGACGTTCTGGAGCAGCTCGGAGACCGTGTAGTACGCGATGCCCTCGATCGCAGGGACCGGCCGGGCCGGCAGGTCCACCTCGACCTGCACGGGCACGGTGCAGCGGGAGGCGACGGAGGAGAGGGCGGCGTCGAGGCCGCGGTCGGTGAGGACGGCCGGGTGGATGCCGCGGGCCAGGTCGCGCAGCTCCTGGAGGGCGACCTTCACCTCGCCGTGCGCCTCGTCGACCATCTTCGCGGCCGCCTTCGGGTCCTCGGTCAGCTTCTCCTTGGCGAGGCCCAGGTCCATGGCGAGGGCCACGAGGCGGGCCTGCGCACCGTCGTGCAGATCCCGCTCGATGCGCCGCAGGTCGGCGGCCGAGGTGTCGACGACGACCCCGCGGTCCGACTCCAGCTCGGTGACCCGCTCCTCAAGCCGCGAGGGGCCGAGCAGGCCGATGACCATCACCCGGTCCACCGTGGCGAACCCGCGGATCAGCCACGGCACGGCCAGCGTGATGAGCAGCCCGACCAGCGAGGTCAGGGCGATCCTGCCGGGCGTGTCCAGGTAGACGTTGTGGTGGTCGTCCCCGTAGAGCTGGAGGCCGGCCTGGCCCGCGTACATCGGGAACACCCACTGCCACACCGGGTACGTGAAGAGCGCCCAGCCGGTCAGCCAGATCGGCAGGGTGGTGCAGAAGGAGAAGAGAGCCCAGGGGAAGTGGAGGACCGAGTACAGCAGGTGACGCCAGGAGACGCCGCTCTTGAGCACCCCGCCGATCCACGACATGAGGCCGCCGCGCGAGCGGACCGGCTGCGGCTCGGCGATCTCGACCCCGAGCAGCAGCCGCGCCCGGGCCCGCTCCATCGCACCGAACGCGCGGCAGCCCAGCAGGGCCACGGCCATGAGCGGGATGCCGATGAAGGTGACCAGGAGTCCGGCGCTGACCGACACCGTGGTGACGGCCCAGCCGAACAGCACGACGCTGATCGGCATGCTCAGCAGCAGGTAGCCGAACTCGCGGAAGGTCCGCGCCTCGAACGGCGCGCGCAGCGCCGGCGGAAGGAGGTGCCGCCGCGGCTCGGGGGACCGCGTCACGCCGTACCCGTACTCCGTGTCCATGGTCATCGGTCCCGTCCGTCCATTCCCTGTGGTGCGCGGCCGCGCCGCCCCTCTTACCCACCAGCTTCGTCGTCGGGGCAGGCCCGGACCATGCAGCCGGTCACCCTCTTCGGCCGGGGGTTTTCCCTACCCCCGGCCCGCCCGTCAGTCCTGGGGACCCCGGTCGCGCCAGGGCAGTTCGGCCGTGACGACGGTCGGCCCGCCGACGGGCGATTCGAGGACGAGCAGCCCGTCCACCGCGCCGAGCCGCTCGGCGAGCCCCGCCATGCCGCTGCCGCCGTCCAGGCGCGCGCCGCCCACCCCGTCGTCCTCGACCTGGATGAGCAGCCGGTCGCCGGCCCGCCACACCTCGGCCGATGCGCCGCGCGCCCGGCTGTGCTTGCTGACGTTCTGGAGCAGCTCGGAGACGGTGAAGTACGCGATGCCCTCGATGGCGGGGGCGGGCCGCGCGGGCAGGTCGACGGCGACCTTGACCGGCACGGTGCAGCGGGAGGCGACGGAGGAGAGGGCGGCGTCGAGGCCGCGGTCGGTGAGGACGGCCGGGTGGATGCCGCGGGCCAGGTCGCGCAGCTCCTGGAGGGCCAGCTTCACCTCGCCGTGCGCCTCGTCGACCATGGCGGCGGCTGCCTCCGGGTCTTCGAGGACCTTCTCCTTGGCGAGGCCGAGGCCCATGGCGAGGGCCACGAGGCGGGCCTGGGCTCCGTCGTGCAGATCGCGCTCGATCCGGCGCAGATCGGCCGCGGCCGTGTCGACGACCACGCCCCGGTCGGACTCCAGCTCGGCGATCCGCCGCTCCAGCTCGTCCGAGGGCGAGAGCAGCGCACGCGCCATCATCCGGTCGACGTTGCCCAGCCCCCGCGCGATGAACCCGAGCACCGGCCACGCCACGAAGAGCGAGACCAGCGTGACCGTGAAGGTCAGGATCCCCCAGGGCAGCCGCACGAACTCGTACAGCACATTGCGCCAGGCCACCGGGTCCTTCAGGCTCGTCCACAGCCAGGAGAAGAAGCCGCCGTGCTTGCTCGGGCTCGCCGGGATCGGCGTCGGCTCCTCGATCCGCACCCCGAGCAGGGCGCGCGCCCGGGCCCGCTCCACCTTGCCGATCTGGCGCACCCCGAGCAGGCCCGCCGCGAGCAGCGGAAGACCGATCACGGTGATCGACAGACCGAGGCCGAGCACGACCATCACGACGACGTAGACCCAGCCGATCAGCGCCATCGGCAGATTGGCGAGGAGATGGACGATCTCCTTCCAGGTGTGCCGGTCGTAGGCGAACCCCACCGCGGGCGGGGCAGCGCTCTCGTCGCGGCCGGCGTGCTGTGCTGGGTACCGCTGCTGGTCGCGGAGGGTCCTGGTCATGCTGCCAAGACTGCCGGGCCGCGATCGGCGGCGCCATGGGGTGCCGCACCGTCTTGTACGGGGGAAAACCCCACCCTGGCGGCCCACCCCGTGAGACGCGCCTGCCAAGGGCCCCCTTAGGGGGTGTCCGATGGGCCATGGCCGGGGCCGCGACGCCTGGCACGGCACCTCGCCGCGTTGCCGAAACGCCCCGAGAGCTCCGCTATCGGGACGCTCCGGCGCCTTGCGATGCACCGCACCAGACGCCGCGACCTACCCGACCCTGACCCATCGGACACCCCCTAGCAGGGCCTAGACTCCCGTCCGTACACAGCGTCGAACAGGGCGCGACGAGATCATCGAGGCCAGGGAGCGAGGGGCGCGACGTGCCGGAACCGAGCGTGCGCCAGATGCCGGTGTTGGCTGCCGACTACTTCCAGAGCTATTCGGTCGTCGGCCTGCTCGCCGTGATCGGCGTGCTGTTCGTGGCCGTGGCCTTCGGGGCCGGGCGGCTGCTGCGGCCGGTCGTGCCGACGCCGGAGAAACTCCTCACGTACGAATGCGGAGTGGACCCCGTGGGCGAGGGCTGGGCCCACACCCAGGTCCGCTACTACGTCTACGCCTTCCTGTACGTGATCTTCGCCGTCGACTCGATCTTCCTCTTCCCCTGGGCGACCGTCTTCGCGGCCCCGGGCTACGGCGCGACCACCCTCGTCGAGATGTTCATCTTCCTCGGCTTCCTGGCCGTGGGACTGCTCTACGCATGGAAGAAGGGCGTCCTGGAATGGACGTGACGACTCCCGGACCCGAGTCGCAGCCCGTGCTGCTGCCCGAGCCGAAGAAGCTGGGTGTGCTCTCGCGCCTGGCCCCCGAGCCGATGAAGGTGGTCCTCAACTGGGGCCGCCGCTACAGCCTCTGGGTCTTCAACTTCGGCCTCGCCTGCTGCGCCATCGAGTTCATCGCGGCCTCCATGGCCCGCCACGACTTCATCCGGCTCGGCGTGATCCCCTTCGCACCGGGACCGCGCCAGGCCGACCTCATGATCGTCTCCGGCACGGTGACGGACAAGATGGCGCCCGCCGTGAAGCGCCTCTACGAGCAGATGCCCGAGCCCAAGTACGTCATCTCCTTCGGCGCCTGCTCCAACTGCGGCGGCCCGTACTGGGACTCGTACTCGGTGACCAAGGGCGTGGACCAGATCATCCCGGTCGACGTGTACGTGCCCGGCTGCCCGCCCCGGCCCGAGGCGCTCCTCCAGGGCATCCTCAAGCTTCAGGAGAAGATCGCCCGCGAGTCGCTCGGCGAGCGGTACGCGCACACGGCCACCCCGGCCCAGCTGACCAGCGGGCTCGTCGCCGCCCCGCCGACCCCCGGGGAGGGCCGGGCGTGAGCGCGTACGACAGCCTGCCCGACGGCGTCACCGAGATCTTCGGCGCCGAGGCCACGGCGGAGGAGGCGTACGGCCTGCTCACCGTCGACGTGCCCGCCGGCTCCTGGATCGCCGCCCTCGAAATCGCCCGCGACAAGCTGGGCTGCACCTACTTCGACTGGCTCAGCGCGGTCGACGAGCCGGGCACGGGCTTCCGGATCTGCGCGCACGTCGTCTCGCTCGGCGAGGGCCGGGTACGGCGCCTGCTCGTGCGCACGACCGTCCCGCACGCGGCCGCCGTGCTGCCCTCCGCCGTCGACATCTACGCGGGCGCGGCCTGGCACGAGCGCGAGACCCACGAGATGTTCGGCGTGGACTTCACGGACCACCCGCACCTGGTCCCGCTGCTCCTCCCCGAGAACTTCGAGGGCCACCCCCTGCGCAAGGACTTCGTGCTGGCGGCCCGGGTCGCGAAGGCCTGGCCCGGCGCGAAGGAGCCGGGCGAATCGGAGCACGGCGGCCCCAAGCGCCGCCAGATGCTCCCGCCGGGCGTCCCCGACCCGAACGAATGGGGCCCCCTGAAGGGCCAGCTCCCGCCGGCCCCGGCCCGCCCGGCCCGAACGCCGCGCGCGGCAGCCGGCGCCGGTGCGGCCGACCGCCCGGTCCGGCGCGCCAGAAGCGTGTCGGAGGGCTCGGCGTCACAGGCGGCAGCACCGGGTGCGACGACGCCGGGTGCGGCCGAGGCAGCCGGGACCCCGGGCACGGCTGAGGCAGCCGGGACTCCTGAGGCCACCGGCGCTCCGGAAGCCCCGGCCGTACGTCCGCGTCGCACGCGCAGCGCGAGCGAGGGCTCGGCGTCACAGGCGGCAGCACCGGGTGTGACGACGCCGGGTGCTGCCGAGGCAGCCGGGACCCCGGGCACGGCTGAGGCAGCCGGGAACGCCGACGCGGCCGAGGCAGCCGGGACCTCTGAGGCACCCGAGACCCCGGCCACCCCCGAGGTCACCGCCGCCCCGGAAGCCCCGGCCGTACGCCCCCGCCGTACCCGCAGCGCCGGCCAGGGCTCGGCATCGCAGCAGGCCGGGGACGGGGAGGGGCAGCCTGCCGCGCCGCCCCGGACCCGCAGCTCGGACGCCCCCTGGCACAACCCGAAACCCGCTTTCGACGAGGGGGAGCAGGAGTCGCGGCCCGCCCCGGCCCCCGGAACCGAAGCCCCCGAAGAGTCCGACCCCGCCGAGAACACCGATACCACCGACCCCGCCGGAGGCGACCCGCGTGAATGACGCACTCGACGTCGCCATCCGCCTGGTCGTCGTCTTCGTCGTGTTCCTGGTCCTCCCGCTCGTCATCGGGCAGACCGAGCACAAGGTGATGGCGCACATGCAGGGCCGGCTCGGCCCGATGTACGCGGGCGGCTTCCACGGCTGGGCCCAGCTCGTCGCGGACGGCGTGAAGTTCGCACAGAAGGAGGACGTCGTACCGGCCGCGGCCGACCGGCGCATCTTCCAGCTGGCCCCCGCCGTCGCCCTGCTGCCCTACCTCCTCGTACTCGTCGCGGTCCCGATCGGGCCGAGCGAGGGCGCGGTCGGCCAGGTCGTCGACGCGGGCATCTTCTTCGTGCTCGCCGTGATGGGCGTGGGCGTGCTCGGCTCGCTGATGGCGGGCTGGGCTTCGGCCAACAAGTTCTCCCTGCTCGGCGGATTGCGCACCGCCGCCCAGCTCCTCGCGTACGAGCTGCCGATGCTGCTCGCCGCCGCCTCCGTGGCGATGGCGGCCGGCACGGTCTCGCTGCCCGGCATCCTCAACGCCTTCCACTGGTGGTGGCTGCCCTGGCAGATCGTCGGCGCCCTGGTCTTCTTCATCGCCGGCCTCGCCGAACTCCAGCGCCCTCCCTTCGACATGCCCGTCGCCGACTCCGAGATCATCTTCGGCGCGTACACCGAGTACACGGGCCTGCGCTTCGCCCTGTTCCTGCTCGCCGAGTACGCCGGCATCGTCGTCCTGTGCGGCCTCACCACCGTCCTGTTCCTGGGCGGCTGGCACGGCCCGTTCGGCGCCGACGGGCTCGGCTGGGTCTGGACCCTGCTCAAGACGGCCGTCCTGGCCTTCGTCGTGATCTGGCTCCGGGTCAGCTACCCCCGCCTCCGCGAGGACCAGCTGCAGAAGCTCGCCTGGACCACGCTCATCCCGCTCGCGCTCGCCCAGATCGCGCTCACCGGCATCGTGAAGGTGGCGATCAGCTAATGGCTATCCCCGGTTCCGGCCTCGCCAAGGGCCTCGCCGTAACGCTCCGCACGATGACGAAGAAGACCGTCACCGCGCAGTACCCCGACGTCCAGCCCGAACTTCCGCCCCGCAGCCGGGGCGTGATCGGCCTGTTCGAGGAGAACTGCACGGTGTGCATGCTGTGCGCCCGAGAGTGCCCCGACTGGTGCATCTACATCGACTCCCACAAGGAGACGGTCCCGGCCGCGGTCGAGGGCGGCCGCGAACGCAGCCGCAACGTCCTCGACCGCTTCGCCATCGACTTCTCGCTCTGCATGTACTGCGGTATCTGCATCGAGGTGTGTCCTTTCGACGCGCTGTTCTGGTCCCCCGAGTTCGAGTACGCGGAGACGGACATCCACGAGCTCACCCACGAGCGCGACAAGCTGCGCGAGTGGATGTGGACGGTCCCGGCCCCGCCCGCGCTCGACCCCGGCGCCGAGGAGCCGAAGGAAGTCGCCGCCGCCCGCAAGGCCGCCGACAAACTGGCCGCCGCGCAGGCAGCCGAAGCCGCGGCGGCGGCCGAGGCCGGGCAGGCCGAGCAGACCGGGCAGGCCGAGCAGCCCGGCCCCGAGGGAGGGCAGGCATGAGCGGGATCCTCGCCCAGGCGGCCCTCACCGCGCCGCACGGCTTCCTGTCGCCGACCGGCGTGGAGATCGCCTTCGTCCTCGTCGGCATCGCCACCCTCGCCGCGGCCGTCATGACCGTCACCACCCAGCAGCTGGTGCACGCCGCCCTGTGGCTGGTCGTGGCGCTCGGCGGCCTGGCCGTCGAATACCTCCTGCTCACCGCCGAGTTCATCGCCTGGGTGCAGGTGCTCATCTACGTCGGTTCGGTCGTGGTGCTCCTCCTGTTCGGGCTGATGCTCACCAAGGCTCCCATCGGCCGCTCCCCGGACGCCGATTCGGGCAACCGCTGGGCGGCCCTGACGGTGGCCGTCGCCGCGGCCGGAACCCTGGTCTGGGTCGTCGTGGACGCCTTCCGCACGAGCTGGATCGACCTGGACGGCCCGGCCCAGGGCTCCACCAGGGTGTCCGGAGAGATCCTCTTCCGGCACTGGGTGCTGCCCTTCGAGGCGCTGTCCGTACTGCTCCTGGCCGCCCTGGTCGGCGCGATCGTGCTGTCCCGCAAGAGCGCCCCCGGTGACGCTCCCGGCGCCGACACCGCTGCCGCCCCCCGTGAGACGGAGTCGCGCTGATGCACCTCGCCTATCCCGCCGTGCTCGCCGTCCTCCTGTTCTGCACCGGTCTCTACGGTGTGCTCGCGCGGCGCAACGCGATCCTGGTCCTGATGTCCGTCGAGCTGATGCTCAACGCCGTCAACCTCAACCTCGTCGCCTTCGACGTGTGGCTGCGCGACACCCTCCACGCGGGCCAGGCGCTCACCCTGTTCACGATCGCCATCGCCGCCGCCGAGATCGGCATCGGCCTGGCCATCGTGCTCGCGGTGTACCGCAACCGCGGCACCGCCGACATCGACAAGCTCCGCGACACCGCCGAGGGCACCGACCCCGGCCCGGCGGACCCCGAAGACCCCGCCGCCCCGGCACAGAAGGCCGAGGCCGCCGCGTGACTACCACGACCCTCGCCGTCCTCGTCCCCCTCCTTCCGTTCCTGGGCGCCGCGGCCGGCCTGCTGCTCGGCCGCCGCGCCCCCGGCTTCGTCCGCCCGCTCGCGGTGCTCCCGACGTTCGCCGCGTTCGTCCTCGCCGTCGTCGTCGCCGTCGACCAGGGCGGCGGCAAGGCCATCGACGCGGCCACCCGGCTCACCCCGACCGGCTCCGTACCGATCGAACTCGCCCTCCATTTGGACGGGTTCGCGGTCCTCGTCGCCGTGCTGGTCGGCCTGGTCGCCACCTGCGTACAGCTCTACTCGACGGGCTATCTGCGCGACGACCCGCGCTACACCTCGTACGCCGCGCTCGTCTCCCTGTTCACCTCCGCGATGCTGCTCGTCGTCTACTCCGGCGACCTGATGGTGCTCCTGGTCGGCTGGGAGATCATGGGCATCTGCTCGTACTTCCTGGTCGGCCACTACTGGGAGACCCCCGAGGCGCGCGCCGCCTCGCTGAAGGCCTTCCTGGTCACCAAGCTCGGCGACGTCCCCTTCCTGATCGGTCTGTTCGCGCTCGCCACCGACGCCGGTACGTTCCGGATCACCGGCGTCGTCCAGGCCGCCCTGACCGGGGGCATCGGCCACCCCACCCTCATCGCGCTGCTGCTGCTCGCCGGTGTGGCCGGCAAGTCCGCCCAGTTCCCGCTGCACACCTGGCTGCCCGACGCGATGGCCGGCCCCACGCCGGTCTCCGCGCTGATCCACGCCGCGACGATGGTGGCCGCCGGTATCTACTTCGTGGCCCGGCTGCTGCCCGTCTTCGCCGCGTCGGCGGCCGCGATGACCGTGCTCGCCGTGATGGCCGCGGTCACCATGGTCGGTTCGGCGCTGGCCGCGCTCGCCCAGGACGACATCAAGCGCGTCCTCGCCTACTCGACCATCGGACAGCTCGGCTACATGTCGGGTGCCCTGGCCGTCGGCGACCGCGGGGCCGCCGTGTTCCACCTCCTGTCGCACGGCGCCTTCAAGGCGCTGCTCTTCCTCGCCGCGGGCGTGATCATCCACGCCGCCGGCACCAACTCGCTGACCGCCATGTCCCGCATGGGCGGCCTGGCCAAGCGAATCCCCGACGCGTACTGGACGATGACCGTCGCCCTGCTCGCGCTCGCCGCGATCCCTCCCTTCGCCGGCTTCTTCTCCAAGGAGTCCGTCCTGTCGGCCGCCGAGCACACCGCGCTCGGCGAGAGCCAGGTCGCCCCGTCCGGCGCCGGCTGGACCGTGCTGATCGCCGGACTGCTCACCGCCCTCCTCACCGCCGCGTACGCCACCCGCCTGTGGCTGCTGGCCTTCCGCGGCAGTGGAGCCGAAGCCCCCGACCACGGTCGTCAGCCGGTCGTCATGAACGCCGTGCTCTGGGTGCTCGCCATCCCCTCGATCGCCTTCGGTCTCACCACTGGCTACCTCGGCGACTGGTTCGACGGGCGCGCCCTCACCCCGGCCGTCACCACCTCCGTCCTGTCCACGGGCGTCGCCCTGGTCGGCGGTCTGGTCACCTACGCCGCCTGGCGCCACACCTCGGCGCTGGCCGCCCGCACCCCGATGGGAGCCGTCGCCGCCCACCCCGAGGGCGACGGCAGCCTGGTCGAGGAAGAAGCCATCGCGAGCCACACCCAGGTCTACGGCGATATCGCGTCCGCCCCGGATCCCGCCGACCCGGGCCGCCTGTTGCTCGGCCCGCTGCACCGCCACGCGGCCACCGGATTCCACCTGGACGCCGTCTACCACGCCCTGTTCGTCCGCTCCGTGCTGGCCGCGGCCGCCCTGGTCCGCTTCCTGGACCGCGAGGTCGTCGAGACGTACGTACGCGGTGCGAGCGCCGCGCCGCGCTGGCTCGGCTGGGCCGTCCGCCGTGCGCAGAACGGCAATGTGCAGAGCTACCTCAGCGCACTGCTGGCCGGCTCACTCGTCCTGGCGGCCGCCGTGGTCGTCCTTGCCAACGTCACCGCGGGGTCGTGAGCCGTGATCGATATCAGCGAGTCCGTGATGCAGTTCCTTCTGGCGTTCATCGTCGTCGTCCCGCTCATCGGGGCCGTCGCGGCCCTGCTCCCCGCACCGCCCGGGCTGAAGGGCAAGAGTCCTGAACAGGCCGTGCTGCGCCACGGTGTGACCGTGACCGGCGTGATCCTCATCGCCGCGATCGTCCTCGCGCTCGGCTTCGACCACGGCCACCCGTCGAAGATGCAGGCCACGACGGACATCCAGTGGATCCCGGCCCTGAACGTCCACATCCACCTGGGCATCGACGGCATCTCGCTCCCCCTCCTCGTCCTGACCGCGCTGCTGACCTTCCTCTGCGCGCTGTACTCCTACTTCAAGATGCCCGCGGGCCCGTCCCCGAAGGCATTCGTCGCGCTCCTGCTCGTCCTGGAGTCCGGCACCCTCGCCACGTTCGCCGTTCTCGACCTCGTGCTGTTCTTCCTCGCGTTCGAGATGGTCCTCATCCCGATGTACTTCCTGATCGCCCGCTGGGGCGGGGACCAACGGCAGGCGGCCGCTTGGAAGTTCATCCTCTACACACTGCTCGGCTCGGTCGTCATGCTGCTCGGCCTGCTCCTCGTCGGGCTCAAGTCGGGCACATTCGACATGGTGGCACTCGCCACTGACAACGGCCGTGGGCTGACCACATCCGTGCAGGTCATCGCCGTTCTGGCGATCGGGATCGGGCTCGCCGTCAAGACCCCGATGTTCCCGCTGCACAGCTGGCTCCCGGACGCCCACACCGCCGCCCCGACCGTCGGTTCGGTGCTCCTGGCCGGCGTGCTCCTGAAGATGGGCACGTACGGATTCGTCCGCATCGTCCTGCCGGTCGCGCCGCACGGCATGCACACCTTCGCGCCCTACCTGGCCGCGTTCGCCGTCGCCGGGATCATCTACGGATCGCTTGCCTGCCTCGCGCTCGCCAAGCAGGGCAACAAGGGCGACCTGAAGCGGCTCATCGCGTACTCCTCCGTCGGCCACATGGGCTTCGTGCTGCTCGGCATTTCGTCGATGACCCCGACCGGCGTGAACGGCGCGCTCTTCGCCAACATCGCCCACGGCCTCATCACCGGCCTGCTGTTCTTCCTGGTCGGCGCCCTCAAGGACCGCTACGGCACTGCCGACCTCGACACCCTGGCCGGCGCCACCGGAGCCGCCCTCTACGGCAGGGCGCCGCGCCTGGGCGGGCTGCTCGCCTTCGCCGCCGTCGCCTCCCTCGGACTGCCCGGACTCGCCGGATTCTGGGGCGAGATGCTCGCCATGTTCGGCGCCTTCGACCCGGCCGCGGGCCTCAGCCGCCCCGCCTACCTCACCTTCGTGGCGATCGCCGCCTTCGGCACCCTGCTCACCGCCGCGTACCTGCTGGTCGTCGTGCGCCGGGTCTGCATGGGCGGCAAGCCGGCCGAGGAGCCCCGGCTCGCCGACATCCAGGGCTACGAGTTCGCCGCCTGGAGCCCGCTCGTCGCGCTCACCGTCCTCGCCGGGCTCTGGCCCGCGGTCCTCCTCGGCCTCACCGACCCGGCCGTCCAGAAGCTCCTCGCAGGAGGCAAGTCGTGACCCCCGACGTCACCACCGCGGCGGCCGGCACCGCAAGCCTGGTCCAGTCCGTCGACTGGGTCGCGATCGCGCCGCCCCTGATCGCCGCGGCCGTCGCCCTGGTCGTGCTGCTCGCCGACCTGTTCCTGCCGCCGTCGCGCAAGCCGCTGCTCGGCTGGATCACCATTGCGGGCCTGGTCGCGGCCCTCGCCGCGCTCGCCCCGCTGCGCACCGGCAGCCGCTCGACGTTCTGCCTGACCGCGAACCCGGACGCGTGCAGCTACACCGTCGACCAGTTCGCCTTCGTCATCCAGGCCCTGGTCCTCGGCGGCGCCCTGCTGACCGCGCTGCTCTCGGTACGGGACACCAAGGAGAAGCTGCCCGCGGGCGAGTTCTGGTTCCTGCTGCTCTCCTCCGCGGCCGGTGCGGCCCTGCTGCCCGCCGCCCGTGACCTGGCCACCCTCGTCGTCGCCCTGGAAGTCGCCTCGCTGCCGGCCTTCGCCCTGGTCGGCCTCAAGCGCGGCGACCGGCTGTCCTCGGAGGCGGCCCTGAAGTTCTTCCTGTCGTCGGTCACCGCGACCGCCGTGATGCTGCTCGGCGTGAGCTTCGTGTACGCGGCGACCGGCACCCTGCACCTCACCGAGATCGCCACCAAACTGGCCACCGTTCCCGCCCAGTTGGACACCGTCGCCAAGACCGGCGTCGTCCTGACCCTGGTGGGCTTCGCCTTCAAGACGGCCGCGGCACCCTTCCACTTCTGGGTGCCCGACACCTATGTGGGCGCGCCGCTGCCCGTCGCCGCCTACCTCTCCGTCGTCGGCAAGGCGGTCGGCTTCTCCGGGCTCATCCTGGTGACCGTCGTCGCCTTCCCCTCGTACGCCGACGTATGGGGCCCCGCGCTCGCCGTCCTCGCCGCGCTGACCATGACGATCGGCAACGCGGCCGCCCTGCGCCAGTCCGCCACGCGCGCCCACAGCGCGGTCCGGCTGCTCGCCTGGTCCTCGGTCGGACAGGCCGGCTACCTCCTGGTGCCGATCGCGGCCGCCGCGTACTCCAGCGGTAACCAGGTCGGCGCCACCGTGGCGTACGCGCTGATGTACGCCGTCGTGAACCTGGGCGCGTTCGCGGTCGCCGCCCTGGTGGCCCGCGGCAAGCCGCTGAACCGCCTCACCGACTACCGGGGCCTGTACGCCGAGCGCCCCCTGGCCGCGCTGGCGCTGGCCTTCTTCCTGCTGTGCCTGGCCGGTCTTCCGCCGGGCATCATCGGCCTGTTCGCCAAGGTCACCGTCTTCTCGGCGGCCGTCAACGCGGGGCTCGGCTGGCTCGCGGTCGTCATGGCGATCAACGTTGTCGTCGCCCTCTACTACTACCTGCGCTGGACCGCGATCCTGTTCCGGTCGCCCGAGGCCGCCGAGCAGTCCTCCGCGGCCGTACGTCCCCGTATCCCGGCGCCGCTCACGGTCGCCATCGCGCTGACCGCGTTCGTCGGCGTCGTCCTGTCCGGCCTCCCCCAACTGGCCCTGCACTTCGCCTCGGTCACCCTCTTCTGAGGACACGCTTCAAGGACGCGCCCGCGTCAACGCGGGCGCCTGTCCAGCCGCGCCCTCTTACAGAGGCGCGGCTCCTCCATAGGCGCGCGGCAGCCGATCGAAACGGATCTGTCCTCGGCGTGCCCCTATTGCGGCCGCGATTCCGTTTTGGCAAGCCCGATGCCAGGGCACGGTTTGGTCCGGACGCCCCTGAGAAGGCACTGTCGTACGCGCACACCCCAGTACGGACACACGTGCGACGGCGTGGAACCAAGACGAGACACAACAGGGAGCAGAGCGGTGCTGAGCGGGTTCAAGGACTTCATCCTGCGCGGGAACATAGTGACGATGGCCGTCGGTCTGGCCGTCGGATCGGCCTTCACGGCGGTGGTCACGGGCTTCAGCACCGCGTTCATCACCCCGCTGATCGGCCTGGCCACCAGCTCGACCGGCGACTTCAGCACGGCGACCTTCACCGCGGAGGGCGTGACCTTCCCCTACGGGAAGTTCATCGGCGCGGCCATCGCCTTCGTGATCACCGCCGCGGTGCTCTACTTCCTCGTCGTCGTGCCCATGATGAAGGTCCAGGCCCGCCTCGACCGGGACAAGCCGGTGGACATCAAGGCCGCCCTGCGCGACTGCCCCCGCTGCTACTCGCAGATCCCCGGCATCGCGACCCGCTGCTCCCACTGCACCAGCGAAATCGAGCCCGACGCGATGGCTCTGGAGATGGCCGGGCTTCCCGCCCCGCGCTGATCCGACCCGTACGGCGTAACGCGCCCTCCAGCGCGCACAAGGGAACCAGCGTCCCCCGCCTGGCGTTGACCAGTACGGGAGAGTCCACTGGAACGTGGAAGGACGACCAGCGAAGGGCTCCCCGTCGCACCACTTGGAGGGCGTACCGTGCACCGCCGGCACAACGGGCTGAGGACAGCTGTCCTCCTCGGAGGACTGTCCGCGCTCATCATCGTCATCGGCAGTTTCTTCGGCCGCGGAGGGCTGATCATCGCGCTTCTGGTGGCGCTCGGCACCAATGCCTACGCGTACTGGAACAGCGACAAGCTGGCGCTGCGGGCCATGCGGGCGCGCCCGGTCAGCGAGTTCGAGGCCCCGGCGCTCTACCGGATGGTCCGCGACCTCTCGACGCAGGCGCGCCAGCCGATGCCCCGGCTGTACATCTCGCCGACGCAGGCGCCCAACGCCTTCGCGACGGGCCGCAACCCCCGCAACGCGGCCGTGTGCTGCACGGAGGGGATCCTGCAGATCCTCGACGAGCGGGAGCTGAGGGGCGTGATCGGCCATGAGCTGAGCCACGTCTACAACCGCGACATCCTGATCTCGTCGGTCGCCGGCGCGCTCGCCTCGGTGATCATGTTCCTGGTCAACTTCGCGTGGCTGATCCCGGTCGGCCGCTCCAACGACGACGAGGGCCCCGGCATCTTCGGCATGCTGCTGATCATGATCCTGGGCCCGCTGGCGGCCTCGGTGATCCAGCTCGCGATCAGCCGTTCCCGGGAGTACGAGGCGGATGCGTCCGGCGCCCAGCTCACCGGCGACCCGCTGGCCCTCGCCAGCGCCCTGCGCAAGCTCGACGCGGGCACCAAGCAGCTCCCGCTGCCGCCCGAGCCCCGCATCGAGACGGCGAGCCACATGATGATCGCGAACCCCTTCCGCCCCGGTCAGGGAGTGTCCAAACTGTTCTCGACCCACCCGCCGATGGCGGAACGCATCGCCCGACTCGAACAGATGGCAGGTCGCCGCTCATGAAGACAATCCTGAACGTCATCTGGCTGATCCTGTGCGGCTTCTGGATGTTCCTCGGCTACATATTCGCGGGCCTGCTGCTGTGCATCACGATCATCGGGATCCCGTTCGGCGTGGCGGCATTCCGCATCGGCCTGTACGCCCTCTGGCCGTTCGGCTACACGGTCGTCGAGCGGCGCGGCGCGGGCGCGCCCTCCTGCGTCGGCAACGTCCTGTGGCTGATCCTGGCCGGCTGGTGGCTGGCGCTCGGCCACATCTTCACCGGCATAGCGCTGTGTGTCACGATCATCGGCATCCCGCTGGGCATCGCCAACTTCAAGCTGATCCCCGTGTCGTTGCTGCCCCTGGGCAAGGAGATCGTCCCCACGGACCAGCCGTTCGCGGCCCGCTGAGGCGGGTGGCCTGCACCGCACCGCGACTCCGGATGCAACCGTGCGCGCCCCGGGGGCGTCTTCCCGGACGAACCGAATGGTTGCGGGGTTACGCAATACGGCAATGCCCCGCGCAGCGTGTACGCATGAAAGGCAGGTTCCCGGCATGGGCATCGTCAGCTGGATCATTCTCGGCCTGCTCGCCGGGGCGATCGCCAAGATCCTGCTTCCCGGCCGCGACCCGGGCGGCCCGATCGGCACGACCCTCATAGGCATCGCGGGAGCATTCGTCGGCGGCTGGATATCGGCCCGCTGGCTGGACCGCCCGATCGCCAACCACTTCTACGACGGCGCCACTTGGGCGGCGGCGATCGGTGGCTCGCTCGTCCTGCTGATCATCTATCGCATCCTGTTCGGCAACTCGCGCAGCCGCTGACGTCCGGGGCCTATAGGAACCCGGTCTCGCGCAGGGTGATGTTGAGCCGGCCCCTGTTCAGCCCGGTCGCCGGATCACCCGTCCCCGGAAGCACCCTGGGCACACCGTGGTATGCGAACCGGGCCGGCCCGCCGAAGACGAACAGGTCGCCGGAGCGCAGCTCCACATCCGTATAAGGACGTCCGCGGTTCTCGCTGTTGCCGACCCGAAAGACGCAGCTGTCTCCGATGCTGAGCGAAACCACGGGCGCCCCGGACTTCTCGTCCTTGTCCTGGTGGAGCCCCATCTTGGCCGAGCCGTCGTAGAAGTTGATGAGTGCGGTGTCGGGGGAGTAGCGCTCGGCCGCGCCCGGGTCGTCGTACGCGGCCGCGATCGCGGAGCGTCCCAACTCGCCGAGCCAGTCGGGGAATGGGGCCACCGGCAGCCCGTTCACATCCGCCGCGGTACGGGTGTACCGGTAGGGCTGCCAGTGCCAGCCGACGCACACCGTCTGCACGGACATGACACCGCCGCCCGGCAGCACGGTGTGGCGGATCGGCACGGGCCCGCGCGCCCAGGCCCGGCAGGCGGCGACGAGCTCCCGCTGCCGTTCGAACGAGAGCCAGCCCGGTACGTGAACGGCGCCGGGCGCGATCTCGGCCCGCGCGGGCCGAGGCAGCGGGAACAATCCCTCACTCACGACGTCGGAGCCGGGCCGAGGGCTCCCTCAAGCCCAAGCAGCGCCTGCTTCCGCTCAAGCCCACCGGCGTACCCCTTGAGGGACCCGTCGGAGCCGATCACACGATGGCAGGGCCGCACCACGAGCAGCGGATTCCTCCCGATGGCGGTGCCGACCGCCCGCACCTGCACGGAGGAGGCCCCGATCCGCCGGGCGATCTCCCCGTACGAGGCGGTCGTCCCGTACTCGATGGCGTCCAGCTGGGCCCAGACCCGGCGCTGGAAGTCGGTGCCGGGCGCGTCGGCCGCGTACTCGATGTCGAATCGGGTCAGCTCGCCGGCGAAATACGCGCGCAGTTGCGCGGCGATGCCCGCGAAGGCCTCGGGCGCGAGCCGCCACCCGTCCTGGACGACGGCGCCGCCCTTCTGCCCCGGCACGGAAAGCGAATCCAGCGCGGTCCCGCCCGGAGCGGTAGCCGACTCCACCCCCACGAGCAGCAGCTCACCGAGGGGGCTGTCGAGGGTCGCATAGACAGTCATCGCACTTTTCCTTCCCTTGCGTACGACACTGAGTCTGCGACCCCCGCCCACCGCGTGCTGGCGGAAATCGGACACCACGTCCGGCCGCCCGGCGAACGGCGCGAGCCGGTTCAGCGATAGTTCACGAACTGGATGGCGAAGTCGAAGTCCTTGCCCTTGAGCAGGGCCTGGACGGCCTGGAGGTCGTCGCGGCTCTTCGAGGAGACGCGCAGCTCGTCGCCCTGGACCTGCGCCTTGACGCCCTTGGGGCCCTCGTCGCGGATGACCTTGGCGACCTTCTTGGCGTTCTCCTGGGAGATGCCCTCCTCGATGGAGGCGAAGATCTTGTACTCCTTGCCGGACAGCTGCGGCTCGCCCGCGTCCAGCGACTTCAGGGAGATGCCCCGCTTGATCAGCTTGGTCTCGAAGATGTCGAGGATCGCCTTGACCCGCTCCTCGCCGTTCGCCTGCATCAGGATCTTCTCGCCGGACCACGAGATCGAGGCGTCCGTGCCCTTGAAGTCGTAGCGCTGCGAGATCTCCTTCGCGGCCTGGTTGAGGGCGTTGTCGACCTCCTGCCGCTCGACCTTCGAGACGATGTCGAAACTGGAGTCGGCCATGTCCTGTGGCTCCTTGGGTCGGGTGCGTGTCTGATGCGCGCGGCCCCTGCGGCCGAGCGCGCGGCGACCCGGCCCCACTGCCGAACCACCGCCCCAAAGCCTAGTCATCCCATGCCCGGCAGAGCGCTGATCAATGGGGTGGCGAAGCACCCCTGGGCATCGGGTATCGTTTACGTCGTTGCCACGGAGCACCGCCGAAAAGCGGGAAACCGACGGTGACATCCCATGGCGGTGTGCCCGAGTGGCCAATGGGAACGGACTGTAAATCCGTCGGCTCTGCCTACCCAGGTTCGAATCCTGGCGCCGCCACACTGGGTGAGACCCTCGTCTTCCTGCGGAAACGCAGGGGGCGGGGGTCTCTTCGTTGCCGGGCGGGGTCAGTTCCCCGCCACGCCTTTCACCGCCACCGCCACCGTCACCGGGGCCGGGCCGGAGATCAGTTCCAGGGTCAGGCCCGCTGTTGCCGGGGTGTCCAGGAGTTCGGCCAGGACTGCGGCCACGTCGTCCCGGGGGATCGCGCCGTGGCCCGTCGAGGCGGCCAGGGAGACCTGGCCCTTGCCCGCGTCGTTGGTCAGGCTTCCGGGGCGCAGGACCGTCCAGTCCAGGGTCGTGCGGGAGCGTACGGCGTCGTCGGCGGCGCCCTTCGCGCGCAGGTAGGCGTCGAAGACGCCGTCGCCGCGGTGGGCCGCGTCCGCGCCCATCGACGACACGATGACGTAGCGGCGCACGCCCGCGCGTTCGGCCGCGTCGGCGAACAGGACGGCCGCCGCCCGGTCCACCGTCTCCTTGCGGGCGGCGTCGCTGCCCGGGCCCGCGCCCGCCGCGAAGACCACCGCATCCGCGCCCCGGAGCACCTCGGCGACGGCGTCCACCGAAGCCGACTCCAGGTCCAGGACGACCGGCTCCGCGCCGGCTTGTCGCAGGTCGTCCGCCTGTTCCGGCTTGCGGATGATTCCCGCGACCTCGTCGCCGCGCGCCGCCAGCAGGCGTTCGAGCCGCAGCGCGATCTGACCATGACCTCCAGCAATGACAATGCGCATGTTGACGACGGTAGCCGGAGATACGGCGGCCCGCTGGCGGAGCGGCGACCTCGTCACCCGGTCTCGCCACGGCCGGGGTCCGGGCGGCCCTGGCGGGGGAGGCCGAGGGCGACCGCGGCGGCCGAGTCGCAGTACTCGCGCACCGCGCTGGTACGGGCCACGACCCGGCCCCGGTGGATGACGATGCGGCTGTAGGCGAGCGAGAGGACGCCCGCGATGCGTTCGCCGCGTACGGCGAGCAGTTCGGCCGGGAAGCCCGCCTCGACGCGTACCTCCGCAAGGCCCATCGTCTCGCGGGCGACCGTGCTGACCGCCGCGTACGCGTCCTCGGGGCGCATGCCGGCCTGGGAGGCGAGGAGGTAGGCGGCCTCCAGGGGGTCGCCCCGGCCGACCGGGTTGGAGACGTCGCGCAACGCGCCGCTACCGGCCGCCAGTCGAACCCCTGCCGCCCTCAACAGTCGCACAGGAGCGGCAGCTTGACGATCCGTCATGCCACACCCGCCCTGCGGAAGGCAGGTCACCGCGACTCCGGCGGAGGCGAGTTGGTCGGCGGCGCGGGCCGCGGTGTCGCGGGGGAGGCGGGAGAGGCCGCCGCAGGGGCCGATCGCGACGCCGGGGCGCAGGCCGCCGGACATGGCCGCGAGGCGGGCCAGGCGCGTCGGGTCGGTGCCGTCGGTGTGCAGGTCGACTGCGCAGCCGTGCTCGGCGGCGAGCTCCAGGACGGCCTCCGCGTAGCCGGCGGGGTCGGCGTCCAGGTCGGGGCAGCCGCCCACCACCGAGGCGCCCATCTTCACCGCGTCGCGCAGCATGGCGAGCCCGTCCGCGCCGGCCACCCCGGTGAGCAGGCGGGGCACGGCGACCACCGCGAGCTCGGTGAGGCCGCGCAGGGAGCGCCGGGTCTGGAGCACCGCCTCCAGCGGGTCGAGCCCGCTGACCTCGTCGATGCGTACGTGCGAACGCAGCGCCGTGGCACCGTGCCCGAGCTGGAGCAGGGCGGCCTCGGTGGCCCGGCGCTGGACCTCCTCGACGGCGTACGAGACCGGCCCCTCCGCGCTGAAGGCGGTCAGCGCGGTGTCGCTGTGGGCGTGCGGCTCGGCGGGGGCGGGCAGCAGCAGGAAGCCGGTCAGGTCGACGCGGGCGCCGTGCGCGGTGAGGCTGCCCGCGGTGCCCACCGCCTCGATGCGGCCGCCGCCGAGCCGCACGTCCACGGTGCGTCCGTCGGCGAGCCGGGCGCCGCACAGCAGCAGGGAAGAGGCGGAGGTCGGGTCGGGGCCTTCGCCGGTGCCGGGGGAGTGGGCCGGCTGCTGGTGGCTGTCGGACATCGCGCTCCTGATCGGGCTCGGGTGATCAGGCTCGGGCAGGCATGATCACGCAGCGTGAGGCGAGCCTAGGGGCGGCCAACCCGCGCATCGAGGAGGAGCGCAATAGTCGTACCGGTGTGGCCCTGAGTGGCCTACGAGACCGGTGGGGCGGGGGCCCGGGAGGCCGCCCGCTGGGCGGCACGAAACGGATTTGGGCGATCGGCGAGGGAGCGTGTAATGTCTTCATCGCTCGCCCCAATAGCTCAGTCGGTAGAGCGTCTCCATGGTAAGGAGAAGGTCTACGGTTCGATTCCGTATTGGGGCTCTGGTGCGGAAGCCCTCACCTTCGGGTGAGGGACTCCGTGTCAAAGCGGTGTAGCTCAGTCGGTAGAGCAAGCGGCTCATAATCGCTGTGTCACCGGTTCAAGTCCGGTCACCGCTACACACAGTAGCCGATTGTGGGGTCGGTCCTTCGATCGGCTACTCTTTTATGCGTTCATCCGTCAATCCGTCCGTCAAGGAGCACTCACGTGGCTGCCACCGACGTCCGCCCGAAGATCACGCTGGCCTGCGTGGAGTGCAAGGAGCGGAACTACATCACCAAGAAGAACCGGCGTAACGACCCGGACCGTCTTGAGATGAAGAAGCACTGCCCGCGCTGCAACTCGCACACTGCGCACCGCGAGACCCGTTAATCACGGCGTCTGGCATTCAGGCTCGTTCGAGAGGCCGTTCCCCGCAGGGGGAGCGGCCTCTCGGCGTTGGCGTACGACTAGATTTTCCGTACCCACAGGGATCCGAACCCTCATTCGCAGGAGGTAGCCAGCAGATGGCGCTCGACCAGTCTTTCGTGGGGCGGACCTATCCGCCCACCGCCCCGTACGAGGTCGGCCGCGAGAAGATCCGCGAGTTCGCTGTGGCGGTCGGGGACGAGAACCCCGCCTACACCGACCCGGAGGCGGCCAAGTCGCTTGGCCACACCGATGTGATCGCGCCGCCGACCTTTGTGTTCGCCATCACGTTCAAGGCGGCGGGCCAGGTCATCGAGGACCCGCAGCTGGGCCTGGACTACAGCCGGGTGGTGCACGGCGACCAGAAGTTCGCGTACAGCCGCCCGGTCCGCGCGGGCGACCGCCTGACCGTGACGTCCACCATCGAGGCGATCAAGTCCCTCGCGGGCAACGACATCCTGGACATCCGGGGCGAGGTCCACGACGAGGCCGGCGAACACGTCGTGACCGCGTGGACCAAGCTGGTGTCCCGAGCGGCCGAGGGGGCCTGACATGACCGCGAAGATCCGTTACGAGGACGTGGAGCCGGGCACCGAGCTGCCGTCCGCCTCCTTCCCTGTGAGTCGCGCCACGCTGGTTCAGTACGCGGGCGCCTCCGGGGACTTCAACCCGATCCACTGGAACGAGAAGTTCGCGAAGGAGGTCGGGCTGCCCGACGTCATCGCGCACGGCATGTTCACGATGGCCCAGGCGGTGCGCGTGGTCACGGACTGGGTCGGCGACCCGGGCGCGGTGGCCGAATACGGCGTCCGCTTCACCAAGCCGGTGGTCGTCCCGAACGACGAGACCGGAGCGCTGATCGAGGTCAGCGCCAAGGTGGCGGCGAAGCTGGACGACGAGGCGCGCACGGTACGGGTGGATCTCACCGCGATGAGCGCGGGGCAGAAGGTGCTCGGGATGTCGCGAGCGGTCGTACGACTGGCGTGAGGCGGCGGGCGGGATCCGGGGGCTCCCCGGATCCCGTCGGCTCGTCACCCTTGACGGAGTTAGTAATCAGCCACTAACTTACTCGCATGGTCAGGATGAGCGCAGAAGAGAGGCGCGAGAGCGTCGTCCGTGCGGCGATGGTGGAGTTCGCCCGTGGTGGATATCACGGCACGTCCACCGAGGTGATCGCCAAGCGGGTGGGCGTCTCGCAGCCGTACCTCTTCCGCCTGTTCCCGAACAAGCAGGCCATCTTCCTGGCGGCGTCCGATCGCTGCATCAAGGAAACCGTCGAGGTCTTCCGGGAGGCGGCCGAAGGGCTCGAAGGCGAGGCGGCGCTGCACGCGATGGGCGCGGCGTACCAGACGCTCATCGCCGAGGACCGCGACAAGCTGCTCCTGCAGATGCAGACCTATGTGGCCGCGGCAGCGGCTGAGGCGGCCGGCGACCACGAGTTCGGCAAGGCGGTGCGGGCCGGGTGGACGGAGCTGTACGACACGGTGCACCTGGCGCTGGGCGCGGATCAGGGCGAGACGACGACGTTCCTGGCGTACGGGATGCTCATCAACACCCTGGTGGCGCTGGGGTTTCCGCCCGAGGACCGGGTCTGGCAGGGCTTCTACGAATCGGCCCAGCCGAAGCGGATGGGCGGCGAACCGGCCTGACCGGATCGAACTGAACCATCGGGGTGGGGCTCGCCCGAGCCTCTCCGGATTTCTTCATGGCAGCTGAAGTTAGTCATTGATAACTAACCCACCAAGGGGGAGCGATGTCGGAGAAGAAGCCGAAAAAGCCGCAGGACGGGGCGGGGCGGCGTGGGGGTGCGGGGTGGGCGCTGGTGATCACCAGCGTGGCCGGGTTCATGGCGGCGCTGGACAACCTCGTCGTCACCACCGCGCTCCCGTCGATCCGTGAGGACCTCGGGGGAGCGCTGGACGACCTCGAATGGACGGTGAGCGCGTACACCCTCACCTTCGCGGTGCTGCTGATGTTCGGGGCGGCGCTGGGTGACCGGTTCGGCCGTCGGAAGCTCTTCATCACCGGGCTGACGATCTTCACCGGCGCCTCGGCGGGGGCGGCGCTGGCTCCCGGGATCAACGGGCTGATCGCGGCCCGCGCGATACAGGGAGTCGGCGCCGCGATCATGATGCCGCTGACCCTCACACTCCTGACCGCGGCCGTGCCCGCCGCCAAGCGCGGGCTGATGTACGGGATTTGGGGCGCGGTGAACGGGCTCGCGGTGGCCTCGGGGCCGCTGATCGGCGGCAGCCTGACCGAGCACGTGTCCTGGCAGTGGATCTTCTGGCTGAACGTTCCGCTCGGCCTGCTCACGCTTCCCCTGGCCCGGCTGCGCCTGAACGAGTCGTACGGCACGGGTGCCCCCCTCGACATCGTGGGCACGCTGCTTGCCAGCGGCGGGCTCTTCGGGATCGTGTACGCGCTGATCCGCGGCAACCCCGACGGGTGGACCAGCGCGACCGTACTGACCGGCCTGATCGCGGGTTCGGCGCTCCTCGCGGGGTTCGTGGTCCACGGCATGCGCAGCGCGAATCCGATGCTGCCGATGCGGCTGTTCCGCAGCCGGGCGTTCTCCGCGATCAACGCGGCGAGCCTGCTGATGTTCGTCGGGATGTTCGGCTCGATCTTCCTGCTCAGCCAGTTCCTGCAGAACGTCATCGGCTATTCGCCGACCGAGGCGGGGCTGCGGATGCTGCCCTGGACCGGCATGCCGATGATCGCCGCGCCGATAGCCGGTTTCCTCTCCGACCGGATCGGGGGGCGGCCCGTCGTGGCCACCGGTCTCGCGCTCCAGGCCATCGGACTCGCCTGGTTCGCCGCGATCATTTCGCCGGACGTGTCGTACGGGGCGCAGCTGCCGGCGCTGATCATCAGCGGCATCGGGATGGGGCTGTACTTCGCGCCGGCCGCGAATCTGGTGATGTCCAGCGTGCGGCCCTCCGAGCAGGGCATCGCCTCCGGCGCGAACAACGCGCTGCGGGAGGTCGGAGGTGCGCTCGGCATCGCGGTGCTGGCGTCGGTGTTCTCCGCGCAGGGCGGGTACGGGTCGGCGCGGGCCTTCGTCGACGGCCTTGGCCCGGCGCTCTGGGTGGGGGCGGGGGTGGTTGCGGTTGCGGCGGTGTCGGCGCTGCTGCTTCCCGGGCGTGCGGCCCTGCCCCGGGTCGGGGCGGCGCCGGGGGCTGCGGAGGGGGTGCGGGAGCTGGTGGGCTGACGTTTGCCGTGCGGCGCTGGGCGGGTTGGGGGGCTTTCCCACCCGCCCGCCCATTTGCGCACCCTGGGGGGTGCGGCACCGGAGGTGGTCGGGGTTGTTCGGCATCCGAAGGCGGGCGGTGGACGCGCCCGCCTGCGGGCGGGCCGGAGTTTTCCCCCGCTCCGCCCGTTCTGCACGCTGTAGACGGTTGAAGGACCTGCGGGTGGGGCAGGTCAGTCGGCGGCCGTCTGGCCGTGTGCGGGGCGCCCGCCTGTGGCGGGCTGGGGGTTACCCGCCGCTCCGCTTGTGCTGGTGGGTCGAGAGTTCGGGCGCTGGCGGCGGGCCGGGGGCCTGCCGCAGGTGCTCGTCCATGGGGATCTGGTCTGGGGCGTGGGCGGGATGCCTCGTACGCGTCGTACGCGTAGGGGTTTGTCTGAACGGTGATCGAGGCACTACGGACGGACGCGTGTCCGGCCGGGTGGGGACGTGGCGGGGTGCCCCCGCAAGGAGGAGCGCTGGTTCTGGGGGGATTTCCGGTGGGCGGAACTGCGCGACGTATGAGGAGGTACCCCGCCGCGTTCACGCCCCCACCCCATGACGGTGCGATGCGTACCGGTGATGCCGCAGCCCCGGCCCGCGGCATCTGCCCGCACTGCCGACCGAAGGGCGGCGCCGCCCCACCGACCCGCACCCGTACGCTGGACCCCGTGCAGGAACTTCACGACGCCCCCCTCGCCCCCCTGACCACCCTCCGCCTCGGCGGCCCGGCGGACCGGCTGGTCACCGCCGTCACCGACGCCGAGGTCATCGACGCCGTACGTGAGGCCGACGACAGCGGCACCCCCCTGCTCGTCATCGGCGGCGGCAGCAACCTGCTCATCGGGGACAAGGGCTTCGCCGGGACCGCCCTGCGCATCGCCACCCGCGGCTTCGAGCTCGACGGCACCCGCCTCGAACTCGCCGCCGGTGAGCTGTGGAGCGACGCCGTCGCCAGGAGCGTCGAGGCCGGGCTCGCCGGTATCGAGTGCCTCGCCGGCATCCCCGGCTCGGCCGGCGCGACCCCGATCCAGAACGTCGGGGCGTACGGCCAGGAAGTGTCCAGCACCATCACACACGTCGTCGCCTACGACCGCCTCGACCGCACCACCGTCACCATCCCCAACGCCGAGTGCGACTTCTCGTACCGCAACAGCCGCTTCAAGCAGCACCCCGACCGCTACGTCGTACTCCGCGTCGTCTTCGAGCTGGAGGACGCCGGGGGGCTCTCCGCGCCGGTCAAGTACGCCGAGACCGCCCGGACCCTCGGCGTCGAGCCCGGCGACCGCGTCCCCGCCGCCACCGCCCGCGAGACCGTGCTCAAGCTGCGCGCCGGCAAGGGCATGGTGCTCGACCCGGAGGACCACGACACCTGGTCGGCGGGCTCGTTCTTCACCAACCCGATCCTCCCCAACGAGGCGTACGGGGCGTTCGTCGCCCGCGCCCAGGAGCGCCTCGGCGCGGATGTGACGCCCCCCGCCTGGCCCGTCGGCACCGACCGCACCAAGACCTCCGCCGCTTGGTTGATCGACAAGGCCGGCTTCACCAAGGGGTATGGGACCGGCCCCGCCCGCATCTCCACGAAGCACACCCTCGCGCTGACGAACCGCGGCGGCGCCACCACCGAGGACCTGCTGGCGCTGGCCCGCGAGGTGGTCGCAGGGGTGGAGCTGGCCTTCGGCGTGACCCTGGTGAACGAACCGGTGGCGGTCGGCGTAGAGGTTTAGAGCCCGCCCCGACAGGTCCGGCCGCACCCCTCGCCCCCCGGTACTCCCTCAGTACGCCACCCCCACCCCCTGCTTCACCGTCGCCGGGTCGTCCACGCAGGCCAGCATCGCGTGCGCCACGTCGGCGCGGGCGATGGTGCGGCCCGCTTTGGGGTTGCCGCCGACGACCCGGCGGTAGGACCCGGTGAGCGGCTTGTCGGTGAGTTTGGGCGGGCGTACGGACGTCCAGTCCGTGGCGCTGGCCGCCAACTCGGCCTCCATGGCGCGGAGATCGGCGTACACCTCCTTCAGGATCGCGCTGATCATGGACCGCATGCCGCGGTCGAGGAGCCCGTCGCCGGGGGCCTCCGGCCCGACCGGCGCCGCGCTCACGACGACCAGCCGCCGAGTGCCCTCGGCCTCCATCGCGGCCAGGACCGACCGCGTGAGCCGGGCCGTGATCCCGGCGTCGGAGCGTTTGCGGGCGCCGAGCCCGGACAGGACGGCGTGCCGCCCGGCCACGGCTCCGCGCAGCGACTCGGGGTCGGTGAGGTCGGCCTTGACGACCTGAAGGCCCGCGCCGGTCACGGCGAACCTGGCCGGATCGCGCACCACCGCCGTGACCTCGTGCCCCGAAGCCAGCGCCTGCTTGACGATTTCCTGGCCGATGCCCCCTGTGGCACCGAAAACAGTGAGCCTCATGGCGTCACCCTCCTGGGTGGGTAAGTATTCACTCACTTCGTTCACCACTAGAGTGAGTAAGTACTCACCCACTAGTCAAGCCCCGTTGGAGCACCCATGCAGTCGCCGCCGGCCCGCGTCCGCATCCTCGACGCCGCGCACGAGCTCATGCTCACGATCGGCCTCGCCCGCGCCACGACGAAGGAGATCGCGAAGGCGGCGGGATGCTCGGAGGCGGCGCTCTACAAGCACTTCGCGAGCAAGGAGGACCTGTTCGTGGCGGTCCTGAAGGAGCGGCTGCCGAAGCTCGGCCCGCTGGTGGAGGGGCTCGCGGCGGAGCCGGGGGAGCGGTCGGTGGAGTCGAACCTGACGGAGATCGCCCGTCAGGCGTCGCTTTTCTACGCGGAGAGCTTTCCGATCGCGGCGTCGCTGTACGCGGATCCGCAGCTCAAGCGGCGCCATGACGAGGCGCTGCGGGAGCTCGGCTCAGGGCCCCACATGCCGATCGAGTGGGTGGACGGGTATCTCCGGGCGGAGCGTTCGGCCGGCCGGATCCGTGAGGACGCCGACACGTATGCGGCTGCGTCGCTGCTGCTCGGCGCGTGTGCGCAGCGGGCGTTCGCGTACGACATGACGCCGTCCGGGGAGCCTCCTCAGACGCGGGAGGAGTTTGCGCGGGGGGTGGCTCGTGCGCTGCTGCGGGGTATCGGGTAGCCCCTTGGCAGGGCGATGCCCGCGCCGGATCGTCCACGGACCGGCACCTCGTGATGCTCCCGCGTGGTGGGCGCGGCGGCCCGGCTGCACCCCGGGTTGTCGGCTGCGCCCCTCCGTGGCTGGTCGCGCAGTTCCCCGCGCCCCTCAGGGGGTTGTGGCGCGCCGGCACGAACGCGCAGCGGCGATTCGCATCACCCCGCCAACCACCCCTCCACCCCCGCCAGCAGCTTCCCCTGGACGTCCTGCGGCGCTGCCGAGCCCCGGATCGACTGGCGGGCCAAATCGGCCAGTTCCTCGTCGGTGAACGCATGGTGGTGGCGGGCGATTTCGTACTGGGCGGCCAGGCGGGAGCCGAAGAGGAGGGGGTCGTCCGCGCCCAGGGCGAGCGGGACGCCCGCGTCGTACAGGACCCGCAGCGGCACGTCCTCGGGCTTCTCGTAGACGCCGAGGGCGACGTTGGACGCCGGGCAGACCTCGCAGGTGACGCCCTTGTCGGCAAGGCGGCGCAGGAGCCGGGGGTCCTCGGCCGCCCGCACCCCGTGGCCGACCCGCCGCGCGTGCAGATCGTCGAGGCAGTCGCGTACGGAGGCCGGGCCGGAGAGCTCGCCGCCGTGCGGGGCCGCGAGCAGGCCGCCCTCGCGGGCGATCGCGAAGGCGCGGTCGAAGTCCCTTGCCATGCCCCGGCGTTCGTCGTTGGAGAGGCCGAAACCGACCACGCCGCGATCGGCGTAGCGGACCGCGAGCCGGGCCAGGGTGCGCGCGTCGAGGGGGTGCTTCATCCGGTTCGCCGCGACCACGACGCGCATGCCGAGCCCGGTCTCGCGGGAGGCCGAGTCGACCGCGTCGAGGATGATCTCCAGAGCCGGGATGAGCCCGCCGAGCAGCGGCGCGTACGAGGTCGGGTCGACCTGGATCTCCAGCCACCCGGAGCCGTCCCGGACGTCCTCCTCGGCGGCCTCGCGCACCAGGCGCTGGATGTCCTCGGGGGCGCGCAGACAGGACCGCGCCGCGTCGTAGAGGCGCTGGAAGCGGAACCAGCCGCGCTCGTCGGTGGCCCGCAGCTTCGGCGGCTCGGCGCCGGTCAGCGCCTCGGGCAGCCGTACGCCGTACTTGTCGGCGAGTTCGAGCAGGGTAGAGGGCCGCATGGACCCGGTGAAGTGCAGATGCAGATGGGCCTTGGGCAGCTGTCGGATATCGCGAACCACACCCATCAACGCTCCGTAATCGCTAGGCTCTGCCCTGTGCCGCGAGGTGCCGGGCAGGGCTTGTCCGTCATGAGGCCGCTGTGGCGGCCAAGTGAGAAGCCCCTCTGGGGAGGAGTCACCCAGGGATCTTGCCGTAGAGATCCTGGTCCAGGCAGCCGAGTTCACCGAATGAGCGCGTGCCTGAACGCATAAGCGGGCCCCTGGCCTCGCCGGGAGCCCGCTTATGCGCAATACCTCAGTCCGTGGCCTCGCGCAGCAGCTTCTGGATGCGGGAGACGCCCTCGACGAGGTCGTCGTCGCCCAGCGCGTAGGAGAGCCGCAGGTAGCCCGGCGTGCCGAAGGCCTCGCCGGGGACGACCGCGACCTCGGTCTCGTCCAGGATCAGCGCGGCGAGCTCGGTGGAGGTCTGCGGGCGCTTGCCGCGGATCTCCTTGCCGAGCAGGGCCTTGACCGAGGGGTAGGCGTAGAACGCGCCCTCGGGGGTGGGGCAGACCACGCCGGGGATCTCGCTCAGCATGCGCACCATGGTGGTGCGGCGCCGGTCGAAGGACTCGCGCATCTTGGCGACCGCGTCCAGGTTCCCGGAGACGGCGGCAAGCGCGGCCACCTGGGCCACGTTGCTGACGTTCGACGTCGCGTGCGACTGGAGGTTGGTCGCGGCCTTCACGACGTCCTTCGGGCCGATGATCCACCCGACCCGCCAGCCGGTCATCGCGAAGGTCTTGGCGACGCCGTTGACGACGATGCACTTGTCGCGCAGCTCGGGCACGATCGCGGGCAGCGAGGTGAACGTGGCGCTGCCGTACACCAGGTGCTCGTAGATCTCGTCGGTCATGACCCACAGCCCGTGCTCGACGGCCCAGCGCCCGATCGCCTCGGCGTCGGCCTCGCTGTAGACGGCGCCGGTGGGGTTGGACGGGGAGACGAACAGAACGACCTTCGTGCGCTCCGTACGGGCCGCCTCCAGCTGCTCCACCGACACCCGGTACCCGGTCGTCTCGTCGGCCACGACGTCCACCGGGACCCCGCCCGCGAGCCGGATCGACTCGGGGTAGGTGGTCCAGTAGGGCGCCGGGACGATGACTTCGTCGCCCGGGTCGAGGATCGCCGCGAAGGCCTCGTAGATCGCCTGCTTGCCGCCGTTGGTCACCAGGACCTGGGAGGCGTCGACCTCGTAGCCGGAGTCGCGCAGCGTCTTGGCGGCGATGGCGGCCTTGAGCTCGGGCAGGCCCCCCGCCGGCGTGTAGCGGTGGTACTTCGGGTTGCGGCAGGCCTCGACGGCGGCCTCGACGATGTAGTCGGGCGTCGGGAAGTCGGGCTCGCCCGCGCCGAAACCGATGACCGGACGCCCGGCGGCCTTGAGGGCCTTGGCCTTGGCGTCGACGGCGAGGGTCGCGGACTCGGAGATGGCGCCGATGCGCGCGGAGACCCGGCGCTCGGTGGGGGAGGAAGGCGGGGGAGTTGCAGCGCTCATGCCGGCCATGGTCCCAGACCCCCGACGAAGGGAGCACCCGCGTTTCACGGACCGGTCAGCATGTGGACAGGCGTCCGAGCGGCACCCTTGAAGAGGCTGTGACAGGGGTCGTGAGAGAGGCCGCGCGAAGGGGAGGCGGAGGTGATGACGAGGCGGTCGGAAATGATCCGGAAAGCGATCCGGAACGGATTCCGAAGTGATCCGGAACGGATCGCGAAGCGATTCGGAAGGTGTTCGGGAGCAAGCTGTTCGACGCCGGGCCCCTGACCACGTACACTCACTGCCTGTTGGCCCTCACCGACCACACCACCACATGCGGTAGGTTGGGGGAACCACAAAGGGTCGTAGCTCAATTGGTAGAGCACTGGTCTCCAAAACCAGCGGTTGGGGGTTCAAGTCCCTCCGGCCCTGCTACACACACCTTCGCCAGGATGTGTGCGCATGTACGTACTTCAATGCACCGCCGTGCGGCTCCACCGGGCGCGGCACGGCCATGACCCGGAATCAGGTGAGAAGCGTGACGGACGCCGTGGGCTCCATCGACATGCCTGATGCCCAGGACGAGGCAGCGGAGTCCAAGGATTCGAAGAAGAAGGCCCGCAAGGGCGGTAAGCGCGGCAAGAAGGGCCCTCTGGGCCGTCTCGCGCTCTTCTACCGGCAGGTCGTCGCCGAACTCCGTAAAGTTGTCTGGCCGACACGCAGCCAGCTGACGACGTACACCTCCGTCGTGATCGTGTTCGTTGTCATCATGATTGGCATCGTGACGTTGATTGACTCCGGCTTCTCGCAGGTAGTCAAGTACGTCTTCGGCTGATCAGCGAAGGGCGCCCCTCAATCGGCGCCCCTTTCGCATGTTCCACCCCATCTGTAGCCAGGAAGAAGCAGCCACCGTGTCTGACCCGAACCTGAACGACGCCATCGAGTCGGTCGAGTCCGTCGAGGACGAGCTCGAGATCATCGAGGCGGCCGACGAGGACGAGGCCGAGGCTGCCGACGCCGCTGCGGGCGAAGCGGCCGAAGAGGCTGCCCTGCACGTCGAGTCCGACGACGCCGAGCCCGAGGCCGAAGCCGCCGAGGCTTCCGACCTGACCGAAGACGTGACCGAAGAGGACGCTTCCGACGAGGCCGAGGCCTCCGAGTCGGACGAGGAGCCCGCCGAGGTCTCCGCCGAATCCGGCGAGGACGAGGAGCCGGCGGAGCCCGCCGCCCCCGTCGACCCGGTCGAGGCCCTGCGCCAGGAGCTCCGCTTCCTGCCCGGCGAGTGGTACGTCATCCACACGTACGCCGGTTACGAGAAGCGTGTGAAGGCCAACCTCGAACAGCGTGCCGTCTCGCTGAACGTCGAGGAGTTCATCTACCAGGCCGAGGTCCCCGAAGAGGAGATCGTCCAGATCAAGAACGGCGAGCGCAAGAACGTCCGGCAGAACAAGCTGCCCGGTTACGTTCTCGTCCGCATGGATCTGACGAACGAGTCCTGGGGCGTCGTCCGCAACACCCCCGGTGTCACCGGCTTCGTGGGCAACGCCTACGACCCGTACCCGCTGACGCTCGACGAGATCGTGAAGATGCTCGCCCCGGAGGCCGAGGAGAAGGCCGCCCGCGAGGCCGCCGAGGCCGAGGGCAAGCCGGCTCCGCAGCGCAAGGTCGAGGTCCAGGTCCTGGACTTCGAGGTGGGTGACTCGGTCACCGTCACCGACGGCCCGTTCGCGACGCTGCAGGCGACCATCAACGAGATCAACGCCGACTCGAAGAAGGTCAAGGGCCTGGTCGAGATCTTCGGCCGAGAGACCCCGGTCGAGCTCAGCTTCGACCAGATCCAGAAGAACTAGCGGCCCCGGCCACCGGCGCTTTCTGGAACCAGCACTTCCGAGCAGGTCAGAGAGGCTCTCGCAGCCCCTCTGACCTGCTCGGTTTTTAGCCGCACAGCTATACCCGTTATCGTTGTGCGGTATGCCTCCATCCGGTTGATCGGATGCAGGCGGTTCACTCTCACTAGGACCCGGAGAGAGCAATGCCTCCCAAGAAGAAGAAGGTCACGGGGCTTATCAAGCTCCAGATCAACGCCGGTGCGGCGAACCCGGCCCCGCCGGTCGGCCCCGCGCTCGGCCAGCACGGCGTCAACATCATGGAGTTCTGCAAGGCCTACAACGCCGCGACCGAGTCGCAGCGTGGCTGGGTGATCCCGGTGGAGATCACGGTCTACGAAGACCGCTCCTTCACCTTCATCACCAAGACTCCGCCGGCCGCGAAGATGATCCTCAAGGCCGCTGGTGTCGAGAAGGGCTCCGGCGAGCCGCACAAGACCAAGGTCGCCAAGATCACCGAGGCCCAGGTCCGCGAGATCGCCACGACGAAGCTCGCCGACCTGAACGCCAACGACCTGGACGCCGCGTCGAAGATCATCGCCGGCACCGCCCGTTCCATGGGCATCACGGTCGAGGGCTGATCTCAGCTCACCCCCGTTTGACCTCAGTGGTAGGGCCATGCGCTGGCCCGCACCACGACTCCATGCCTGAACCAACACAGGAGCAGAAGTGAAGCGCAGCAAGACTCTCCGCGCTGCGGACGCCAAGATCGACGCGGACAAGCTGTACGCGCCGCTCGAGGCGGTCCGTCTCGCCAAGGAGACCTCCACGACCAAGTTCGACGGCACCGTCGAGGTCGCCTTCCGCCTGGGTGTCGACCCGCGCAAGGCCGACCAGATGGTCCGTGGCACCGTGAACCTCCCGCACGGCACCGGTAAGACCGCCCGGGTCCTGGTCTTCGCGACCGGCGACCGTGCCGAGGCCGCGCTTGCCGCGGGCGCCGACATCGTCGGCTCCGACGAGCTCATCGACGAGGTTTCGAAGGGCCGTCTGGACTTCGACGCCGTCGTCGCCACCCCGGACCTCATGGGCAAGGTCGGCCGCCTCGGCCGCGTGCTCGGTCCCCGTGGCCTGATGCCGAACCCGAAGACCGGCACGGTCACCCCCGACGTCGCCAAGGCGGTCGAGGAGATCAAGGGCGGCAAGATCGAGTTCCGCGTCGACAAGCACTCGAACCTGCACTTCATCATCGGCAAGGTGTCGTTCGACGACGCCAAGCTGGTGGAGAACTACGGTGCGGCTCTGGAGGAGATCCTCCGTCTGAAGCCGTCCGCCGCCAAGGGCCGGTACATCAAGAAGGCGACCATCACCACCACGATGGGCCCCGGTATCACCCTGGACCAGAACCGCACCCGCAACCTCCTCGTCGAGGAGGACCCGGCCGCCGTCTGATCCCTCGGATCACCGGCAGTCGCGGGTTCGCGTACGGAGACGTACGCCGCGTACTGAGACCGGCCCCCGCACCTCGTCAGAGGCGCGGGGGCCGGTTTTTTCGTGTGCGACTTGTCAGTGGCAGCGGTTACGATCTTTGGAGTTTGCCGAATCATTACCGATGCGCGGCATCAGCAGATCCTGGGGGGATCCACATGCGTCACATCCACCGCAACGCCGCTGCCGCCGTGCTGGCCGGTGTGCTGGTCGCCGGCCTCGCAGCCTGCTCCGGCGACGGCAAGCCGGCTGCGGGCAAATCCGCTGAGGGCTCCGCGGGCCAGGCGGCCGGGAAGCCCGCAGAGGCGACGTTCGCGGCTGCGGTGAAGCGCGCGGCCGCCAAGAACAGCGAGCTGACGTCCCTCTCGTACACGATGACCGGGAAGACGCCTGACGCCGGCACCGTCGAGGCGAGCGCGTCGATGAGCATGAAGCCGCTCGCGATGCAGATGAAGGCCAAGGGCGGCTCCGGGGGAGAGTCCGGCGAGTTCGAGATCCGCTTCGTGGACAACGCCATGTACATGAACGCCGGCGAGCCGGTGGACGGCAAGTCCTGGTTCAAGTTCGACCTGTCCGCCCTGGGGCAGCAGAGCGGTAGGAACCCGCTGGCCGGCCTCGGCAACCAGGCGGACAAGAACCCGGCCGAAGAGTCCAACAACCTGACCGCCGCCAAGGACCTCAAGAAGCTCGGCGAGGAGACCGTCGACGGTGTGAAGACCACGCACTACGCGGGCACCGTCACCCTCGACCAGCTGCGCGACAGCCTCAAGGGCAAGGACGCCGCTGCCAAGGGGCGAGCGGAGAAGTCCCTGAAGCAGTACGAGGAGTGGGGCGTCGGCTCGCTTCAGATGGACATGTGGATCGACGGGCAGGACCACACCAAGCAGTTCCGGACGCAGGCCACGGCCGCCAAGGGCCCGCTGGACATGACCGTCAAGTTCCTGGACTACAACAAGCCGGTCACCGTGCAGACCCCGCCGGCCGACCAGGTCGCCGACCTGGCCGAGCTGATGAAGCGCGCCGGCGCGGGCGCTACTGCCGCCTGAGCCCGCGCGGGGGTCCGTCTGGGCGGATTTGCTTGACGCGGACCCCGTAACGTACGCTTCCCCAGAAGCCAAAGACCGCTGGTCGTTGCCGTGCCTTCATTCGAAGGGGCGGTGGCCGAAGGATCCGCTGAATGCGGACGACCCGCGCAGGTGACCGTGGAAAGTTCCCGGATGTTCCTCTTCTGAGTGCAGCTGGTTGAGCTACGCCCCGTGCGCCTGCGCCGGGGCGTTTCGTATTGTTCAGCCCCTTCTGAGCGGTCCTCATCACCCGGAAGGAGGCCGACGCACTATGCCGACGCCCAACAAGGCTGCCGACGTAGCCGAGCTTGAGGACAAGTTCCGCAGCTCGAACGCCGTCGTGCTGACCGAGTACCGGGGTCTCACCGTGGCGCAGCTCAAGACGCTGCGTCGTTCGCTCGGTGAGAACGCCCAGTACGCCGTGGTGAAGAACACGCTGACCAAGATTGCGGCCAACAATGCCGGGATCACCTCGCTCGACGACCAGTTCACCGGTCCGACGGGCGCTGCCTTCATCACCGGTGACCCGGTGGAGTCGGCGAAGGGTCTTCGTGACTTCGCCAAGGAGAACCCGAACCTGATCATCAAGGGCGGTGTCCTTGATGGCAAGGCGCTGTCCGCCGATGAGATCAAGAAGCTTGCGGACCTCGAGTCCCGCGAGGTTCTGCTCAGCAAGCTGGCCGGCGCGTTCAAGGGCAAGCAGTCCCAGACTGCCTCGCTCCTCCAGGCGCTGCCGTCGAAGTTCGTCCGCACCGCGGAAGCGCTTCGCGTCAAGCTCGCCGAGCAGGGCGGTGCCGAGTAATTCGGCTCGCGCATTGATCGCGGCCCACTAGGGACGCGGTCGCAGCGGGCCGAACGTACGCCCGCCTACATGTACATCCGGCACCTGCCGAATTAGTGGAAGGATCGCCCATCATGGCGAAGCTCAGCCAGGAAGACCTGCTCGCTCAGTTCGAGGAGATGACCCTCATCGAGCTCTCCGAGTTCGTGAAGGCCTTCGAGGAGAAGTTCGACGTCACCGCCGCCGCGGCCGTCGCCGCCGTTGCCCCGGGTGCCCCGGGTGCCGCCGCTGAGGCCGTCGAGGAGCAGGACGAGTTCGACGTCATCCTCGAGGGCGCCGGCGACAAGAAGATCCAGGTCATCAAGGTCGTGCGCGAGCTGACCTCCCTGGGTCTGAAGGAGGCCAAGGACCTCGTCGACGGCACCCCGAAGCCGGTCCTCGAGAAGGTCGCCAAGGAGGCCGCGGAGAAGGCTGCCGAGTCCCTCAAGGCCGCCGGCGCCTCCGTCACGGTCAAGTAACACCTCGCGGGTCTGCCGACCCGCACCCGTCTCGCAGGCGCGCTCGCGCGCCGCTGGACACCGCCAAGGGCGATCACCCATCCGGGTGGTCGCCCTTCGGCGTACCCGCGACCCTGCCTTGCACGGGGCCTGTCTGGGAGTATGGTGATCTTCGCCGTCTGCTCGGCAGGGACGCAGGCGTACGCTCCGCACGGCTCCCGCGGCGATCTCCGGGGAGCGGAGGGGTCTTGACGAACCGCACGCAGCGCGCAATTCTCAGGACGCGTCGTCACAACGATCCGGATCCGAGGCATGGATCGACGGCGAAGAGGGCAGTACTAATCTGCGTCTGCGCGGCGCACGGCTGACCGAGGTACCGAGGTACTTGAGAAGAGCAATGCGGGTCTCGAAAAATCCGCCCTGGACATCAGTGTGCCGAGTGGCTACACTGTCCCTTTGCGCTGCCTGTTAGCTGTCCCCTGCCCGTCACCAGGGGCATGCCCTCGCTTGAGCACCTCGGATTGAACCGCCCTGAACTGGCCTTTCCGGCCGAATCAGAAACGTCTCTCTCTGTGCCCACGTGGGACCGGTACGCGCGTAGTGAGTCCGAGCCCTCGGAAGGACCCCCTCTTGGCCGCCTCGCGCAACGCCTCGACCGCCAATACGAACAACGGCGCCAGCACCGCCCCGCTGCGCATCTCCTTTGCAAAGATCAAGGAGCCCCTCGAGGTTCCGAACCTTCTTGCGCTGCAGACCGAGAGCTTTGACTGGCTGCTCGGCAATGCCGCTTGGAAGTCTCGGGTCGAGGCCGCTCTCGAGAGTGGACAGGACGTCCCCACCAAGTCCGGTCTGGAGGAGATCTTCGAAGAGATCTCTCCGATCGAGGACTTCTCCGGGTCGATGTCGCTGACCTTCCGCGACCACCGCTTCGAGCCGCCGAAGAACTCGATCGACGAGTGCAAGGAGCGCGACTTCACGTTCGCGGCCCCGCTCTTCGTCACCGCCGAGTTCACCAACAACGAGACCGGCGAGATCAAGTCCCAGACGGTCTTCATGGGCGACTTCCCGCTCATGACCAACAAGGGCACCTTCGTCATCAACGGCACCGAGCGTGTCGTCGTGTCGCAGCTGGTCCGCTCGCCGGGTGTCTACTTCGACTCCAACATCGACAAGACGTCCGACAAGGACATCTTCACGGCCAAGATCATCCCGTCCCGGGGTGCCTGGCTCGAGATGGAGATCGACAAGCGCGACATGGTCGGTGTCCGCATCGACCGCAAGCGCAAGCAGTCCGTCACCGTTCTCCTGAAGGCTCTCGGTTGGACCACCGAGCAGATCCTGGAGGAGTTCGGCGAGTACGAGTCCATGCGCGCCACCCTGGAGAAGGACCACACCCAGGGCCAGGACGACGCGCTGCTCGACATCTACCGCAAGCTGCGCCCGGGCGAGCCGCCGACGCGCGAGGCCGCTCAGACGCTGCTCGAGAACCTCTACTTCAACCCGAAGCGCTACGACCTCGCGAAGGTCGGCCGCTACAAGGTGAACAAGAAGCTCGGCGCGGATGAGCCCCTCGACGCGGGCGTGCTCACCACCGACGACGTCATCGCGACCATCAAGTACCTGGTCAAGCTGCACGCCGGTGAGACCGAGACGGTCGGCGAGTCGGGTCGGAACATCGTCGTCGAGACCGACGACATCGACCACTTCGGCAACCGTCGTCTGCGCAACGTCGGCGAGCTCATCCAGAACCAGGTCCGTACGGGTCTGGCTCGTATGGAGCGCGTCGTGCGTGAGCGCATGACGACCCAGGACGTCGAGGCGATCACGCCGCAGACCCTGATCAACATCCGGCCGGTCGTCGCCTCCATCAAGGAGTTCTTCGGCACCAGCCAGCTGTCGCAGTTCATGGACCAGAACAACCCGCTGTCGGGTCTCACCCACAAGCGCCGTCTGTCGGCGCTTGGCCCGGGTGGTCTCTCCCGTGAGCGGGCCGGCTTCGAGGTCCGTGACGTGCACCCGTCTCACTACGGCCGCATGTGCCCGATCGAGACCCCGGAAGGCCCGAACATCGGTCTGATCGGTTCGCTCGCCTCGTACGGCCGCGTCAACGCGTTCGGCTTCATCGAGACGCCGTACCGCAAGGTCGTCGACGGCCAGGTCACCGACGAGGTCGACTACGTCACCGCCGACGAGGAGGACCGCTTCGTCATCGCGCAGGCCAACGCCGCGCTCAGTGACGAGATGCGGTTCACCGAGCCGCGCGTCCTGGTTCGCCGCCGTGGCGGCGAGGTCGACTACGTGCCCGGCACCGAGGTCGACTACATGGACGTCTCGCCGCGCCAGATGGTGTCGGTCGCGACCGCCATGATCCCGTTCCTCGAGCACGACGACGCCAACCGTGCCCTCATGGGCGCGAACATGATGCGTCAGGCCGTGCCGCTGATCACGTCCGAGGCGCCGCTCGTCGGCACCGGCATGGAGTACCGCTGCGCGGTCGACGCCGGTGACGTCATCAAGGCGGAGAAGGCGGGTGTCGTCCAGGAGGTCTCCGCGGACTACATCACCGTCGCCAACGACGACGGCACGTACACCACGTACCGGATCGCCAAGTTCTCCCGCTCCAACCAGGGCACCTCGGTCAACCAGAAGGTTGTCGTGGACGAGGGCGCCCGCGTGATCGAGGGCCAGGTCCTGGCCGACGGTCCCGCCACCCAGCAGGGTGAGATGGCGCTGGGCAAGAACCTGCTCGTGGCGTTCATGCCGTGGGAGGGTCACAACTACGAGGACGCGATCATCCTGTCGCAGCGCCTCGTGCAGGACGACGTCCTCTCCTCGATCCACATCGAGGAGCACGAGGTCGACGCCCGTGACACCAAGCTCGGCCCGGAGGAGATCACCCGGGACATCCCGAACGTCTCCGAGGAGGTCCTCGCCGACCTCGACGAGCGCGGCATCATCCGTATCGGTGCCGAGGTCGTCGCCGGCGACATCCTCGTAGGCAAGGTCACGCCCAAGGGTGAGACCGAGCTGACGCCGGAGGAGCGCCTGCTGCGCGCGATCTTCGGTGAGAAGGCCCGCGAGGTGCGTGACACCTCGCTGAAGGTGCCGCACGGCGAGACCGGCAAGGTCATCGGCGTCCGCGTCTTCGACCGTGAAGAGGGCGACGAGCTGCCGCCGGGTGTGAACCAGCTGGTTCGCGTCTACGTGGCGCAGAAGCGCAAGATCACGGACGGTGACAAGCTCGCCGGCCGTCACGGCAACAAGGGTGTCATCTCGAAGATCCTTCCGATCGAGGACATGCCGTTCCTCGAGGACGGAACTCCGGTCGACATCATCCTCAACCCGCTCGGTGTCCCGTCCCGAATGAACCCGGGACAGGTCCTGGAGATCCACCTCGGCTGGCTCGCCAGCCGCGGCTGGGACGTCTCCGGTCTGGCCGACGACTGGGCCCAGCGTCTGCAGGCCATCGGCGCCGACCAGGTCGCCGCCGGTACCAACGTCGCGACCCCGGTCTTCGACGGTGCCCGCGAGGACGAGATCTCCGGTCTCTTCGAGGCCACGATCCCCAACCGCGACGGTGACCGCCTGGTGCAGCCGTCCGGCAAGGCGCAGCTCTTCGACGGCCGCTCCGGCGAGCCGTTCCCGGACCCGATCTCGGTCGGGTACATGTACATCCTGAAGCTGCACCACCTGGTCGACGACAAGCTGCACGCCCGCTCGACCGGTCCGTACTCGATGATCACCCAGCAGCCGCTGGGTGGTAAGGCCCAGTTCGGTGGCCAGCGCTTCGGTGAGATGGAGGTGTGGGCGCTGGAGGCATACGGCGCCGCGTACGCCCTCCAGGAGCTGCTGACCATCAAGTCCGACGACGTGACCGGCCGTGTGAAGGTCTACGAGGCCATCGTCAAGGGCGAGAACATCCCCGAGCCCGGCATTCCCGAGTCCTTCAAGGTGCTCATCAAGGAAATGCAGTCGCTCTGCCTCAACGTGGAGGTGCTGTCCTCGGACGGCATGTCCATCGAGATGCGCGACACGGACGAGGACGTCTTCCGCGCTGCGGAGGAGCTCGGTATCGACCTGTCCCGGCGCGAGCCGAGCAGCGTCGAAGAGGTCTGACGGGTCTGGAGGGGGCTCACCAAGAGCCCCCTCCTCCCCCTAGGCCTTATGGGCCTGGGAGGGACCCCCATCCGGACCCCCCTCAGACCATCTTGAAGAATCGACCCCGAAAGAGGGATTGACGACAAGTGCTCGACGTCAACTTCTTCGACGAGCTGCGGATCGGCCTCGCCACCGCTGACGACATTCGTCAGTGGTCCCACGGTGAGGTCAAGAAGCCGGAGACCATCAACTACCGCACCCTCAAGCCCGAAAAGGACGGACTCTTCTGCGAGAAGATCTTCGGTCCGACCCGGGACTGGGAGTGCTACTGCGGCAAGTACAAGCGCGTCCGCTTCAAGGGCATCATCTGTGAGCGCTGTGGCGTAGAGGTCACGCGTGCCAAGGTGCGCCGCGAGCGGATGGGCCACATCGAGCTTGCCGCTCCCGTGACCCACATCTGGTACTTCAAGGGCGTTCCGTCGCGTCTTGGCTACCTGCTCGACCTCGCGCCGAAGGACCTCGAAAAGGTCATCTACTTCGCCGCGTACATGATCACGTTCGTGGACGAGGAGCGCCGTACGCGCGACCTGCCGTCGCTGGAGGCGCACGTCTCCGTCGAGCGTCAGCAGATCGAGAACCGTCGCGACTCGGACCTCGAAGCCCGCGCCAAGAAGCTCGAGACGGACCTCGCCGAGCTTGAGGCCGAGGGTGCCAAGGCCGACGTGCGCCGCAAGGTGCGCGAGGGTGCCGAGCGCGAGATGAAGCAGCTGCGCGACCGTTCGCAGCGCGAGATCGACCGTCTCGACGAGGTGTGGAGCCGCTTCAAGAACCTCAAGGTCCAGGACCTGGAGGGCGACGAGCTGCTCTACCGCGAGCTGCGTGACCGCTTCGGCACGTACTTCGACGGCTCGATGGGTGCCGCTGCCCTGCAGAAGCGCCTGGAGACCTTCGACCTCGACGAGGAGGCCGAGCGCCTCCGCGAGATCATCCGCACCGGCAAGGGCCAGAAGAAGACCCGTGCGCTGAAGCGGCTGAAGGTTGTGTCCGCGTTCCTGCAGACCTCCAACAGCCCCAAGGGCATGGTCCTCGACTGCGTCCCGGTCATCCCGCCGGACCTGCGTCCGATGGTGCAGCTGGACGGTGGCCGTTTCGCGACCTCCGACCTGAACGACCTGTACCGCCGTGTGATCAACCGCAACAACCGCCTGAAGCGACTCCTCGACCTCGGCGCCCCCGAGATCATCGTGAACAACGAGAAGCGCATGCTTCAGGAGGCCGTCGACGCGCTCTTCGACAACGGCCGTCGTGGTCGCCCGGTCACGGGCCCCGGCAACCGTCCGCTGAAGTCGCTGTCCGACATGCTCAAGGGCAAGCAGGGTCGATTCCGTCAGAACCTGCTCGGCAAGCGTGTGGACTACTCCGCGCGTTCCGTCATCGTCGTTGGTCCGCAGCTGAAGCTGCACCAGTGCGGTCTGCCGAAGGCCATGGCGCTGGAGCTCTTCAAGCCGTTCGTGATGAAGCGCCTGGTCGACCTGAACCACGCGCAGAACATCAAGAGCGCCAAGCGGATGGTCGAGCGCGGCCGCACGGTCGTGTACGACGTCCTCGAAGAGGTCATCGCCGAGCACCCGGTTCTGCTGAACCGTGCGCCCACGCTGCACCGCCTCGGCATCCAGGCCTTCGAGCCCCAGCTGGTCGAGGGCAAGGCCATCCAGATCCACCCGCTCGTCTGCACCGCGTTCAACGCGGACTTCGACGGTGACCAGATGGCCGTCCACCTGCCGCTCTCCGCGGAGGCGCAGGCCGAGGCCCGCATCCTGATGCTGTCCTCGAACAACATCCTGAAGCCGGCCGACGGTCGTCCCGTCACCATGCCGACCCAGGACATGGTGCTCGGCCTCTTCTTCCTCACCACGGACGAAGAGGAGCGCGAGGTGAAGGGCGCGGGCCGTTCCTTCAACTCGACCGCCGAGGCGATCATGGCGTTCGACGCCCGGGAGCTCTCGCTCCAGGCGAAGGTCGACATCCGCTTCCCGATCGGCACCGTCCCGCCGCGCGGCTGGACCCCGCCGCTCGACGAGGACGGCGAGACGACCTGGCAGCAGGGCGACTCGTTCCGGCTGCGTACGTCCCTGGGCCGCGCGCTCTTCAACGAGCTGCTGCCCGAGGACTACCCGTTCGTCGACTACTCGGTGGGCAAGAAGCAGCTCTCCGAGATCGTCAACGACCTCGCCGAGCGCTACCCCAAGGTCATCGTGGCGGCGACGCTCGACAACCTGAAGGCGGCCGGCTTCTACTGGGCGACCCGTTCCGGTGTCACCGTGGCCATCTCCGACGTCGTGGTCCCCGAGGCCAAGAAGGCGATCGTCGCGGGCTACGAGGCGCAGGACGAGAAGGTCCAGAAGCAGTACGAGCGCGGTCTGATCACCAAGGACGAGCGCACGCAGGAGCTCATCGCGATCTGGACCAAGGCGACCAACGAGGTTGCCGAGGCGATGAACGCGAACTTCCCCAAGACGAACCCCATCTTCATGATGGTTGACTCGGGTGCCCGAGGAAACATGATGCAGATGCGTCAGATCGCCGGTATGCGTGGTCTGGTGTCGAACGCGAAGAACGAGACCATCCCGCGTCCGATCAAGGCGTCCTTCCGTGAGGGCCTCACCGTTCTGGAGTACTTCATCTCCACGCACGGTGCCCGTAAGGGTCTGGCGGACACCGCGCTTCGTACCGCCGACTCGGGTTACCTGACCCGTCGTCTGGTGGACGTCTCGCAGGACGTCATCATCCGCGAGGAGGACTGCGGCACCGACCGCGGCCTCAAGCTCAAGATCGCGGAGCGGGGCGCCGACGGCGTGCTGCGCAAGACCGAGGACGTCGAGACCTCCGTATACGCCCGCATGCTCGCCGAGGACGTCGTCGTCGACGGCAAGGTCATCGCGCCGGCCAACGTGGACCTCGGTGACGTGCTCATCGACGCCCTCGTGGGTGCGGGTGTCGAGGAGGTCAAGACCCGCTCGGTCCTGACCTGTGAGTCCGCGGTCGGCACCTGTGCCTTCTGCTACGGACGCTCGCTCGCCACCGGCAAGCTGGTCGACATCGGTGAGGCGGTCGGCATCATCGCCGCCCAGTCCATCGGTGAGCCCGGTACCCAGCTGACGATGCGTACCTTCCACACCGGTGGTGTGGCCGGTGACGACATCACGCAGGGTCTGCCGCGTGTCGTCGAGCTCTTCGAGGCCCGTACGCCCAAGGGTGTCGCGCCGATCTCGGAGGCCAAGGGCCGCGTCCGGATCGAGGAGACCGAGAAGACCAAGAAGATCGTCGTCACCCCGGACGACGGCAGCGAGGAGACGGCGTTCCCGATCTCCAAGCGTGCCCGTCTGCTGGTCGGCGAGGGCGACGCGGTCGAGGTGGGCCAGAAGCTCACCGTCGGTGCCACCAACCCGCACGACGTGCTGCGGATCCTCGGTCAGCGTGCGGTCCAGGTCCACCTGGTCGGCGAAGTCCAGAAGGTCTACAACAGCCAGGGCGTGTCGATCCACGACAAGCACATCGAGATCATCATCCGGCAGATGCTGCGCCGCGTGACGATCATCGAGTCCGGCGACGCGGAGCTGCTGCCGGGCGAGCTCGTCGAGCGCTCGAAGTTCGAGACCGAGAACCGTCGTGTGGTCACCGAGGGCGGTCACCCCGCCTCCGGCCGTCCGCAGCTGATGGGTATCACCAAGGCCTCGCTGGCGACGGAATCCTGGCTGTCGGCCGCCTCCTTCCAGGAGACGACCCGAGTCCTGACGGATGCGGCGATCAACGCCAAGTCCGACAGCCTCATCGGCCTCAAGGAGAACGTCATCATCGGTAAGCTCATCCCGGCCGGTACGGGTCTGTCCCGCTACCGCAACATCCGGGTCGAGCCCACCGAAGAGGCCAAGGCCGCGATGTACTCGGCCGTCGGCTACGACGACATCGACTACTCGCCGTTCGGCACGGGCTCCGGCCAGGCCGTTCCGCTGGAGGACTACGACTACGGTCCGTACAACCAGTAAGGCGTACGTCTGCCGAAGGGCGCCCACTCCGCTTGCGCGGGGTGGGCGCCCTTCGGGGTTTTCAGCGGGCGGCCAGCTGCCACAGGCCGAGCGCCGTGCCGGTCACCGCGGTGAGCGCGGCGATGCTGGTGACCGGCCAGCGGGCCCGCTCCAGGGCGTCCAGGCGGCTTTCGTGGTCGGCCAGCTGTCGGTCGGTCTGGTCGCTGCGTTGCACAAGGAGGGCCAGTGCCCCGTCGACCCGGGCGAACCCGGCCTCCAGGGTGCCGCGAAGGCGCTCCAGCTCCAGGGCGACCGCGACCGGGTCACCCGGGTCAGGCTCGGTCATCGGCGGCACCCGTGGGCTGGGACCGGGTGCGCAGCCAGCCGGGCAGCAGGGCCTGCACGGCGGGCAGGGCCATGACACGGGCGAGACCGCCGGCCACGGCGAGTGCTCCCGCGACCCACGGGAGGCTGGCGGAAACGCCGGAGGCGTCCACGATGGCGGGCAGCGCGAGGGCGAGACCGACGGCCGTTTGCAGGACGGTGCGCAGGGCGTGCTTGGCGGCTTCGGACATGGGGGTTCTCATTTCTGGGGGCTCGGGGGAGCTGTGCGGCCGGGGGATCAGGCGGTGTACGGGACCTTCAGGGCGTCCCAGGAGCTGCGGCCCGGCACGCCGTCGGCGTCCGCACCGTCGAAGCCGAGCTCCTTCTGCCACAGGGCGTACGAGGCGCGGTCGGCGGAGCTCCAGCGCGGGCCCGGGCCCTCCGCGTACGCCGAGCAGCCCTCGGCGACCAGGCGGCGGCCCATCGCGGTGATCACCGGCGAGTTCCGGCCCTCGGCGAAGAACTCGGCGCCGGGGAACGGCTGGTGGCGCCGCGGGCCGTTGGGGCTGGCCGCCGCGGCGATCGCGGCGGCGCCCTCGGAGGTCTCGGACGGCTTCCCGGACAGGCGGGCGGCGATGCGCGAGCGCATGTCGGGCATGCCGAAGCCGCGCGGGTCGCTCTTCCAGTCCGACCACTCCAGGTGGCCGATCACGCTCTTCGCGGACCAGCCGTGGGCCCGGCAGAGCGCCGCCGAGACCCGCTCGATTGCGTCGAGCTGGGCGGCCGGCCAGGGGTCGGAGCCGTCGCCGAGGTTGATGCACTCGAAGCCGTAGAAGCGGGCGTTGCCGTCGACCGCGCCGGAACTGCCCTCGTGCTGGTGGGTGGCCGGGGGCCGGGCGGCGTAGCTCTCGCCGATCACCGCGTTCAGGACGGCCGGGTCGCCGCCGCCCGCGTGGTTGGCGCGGCCGTTGCCGACCAGGTGGACGGTGCCGTCCTTGGCGATGACGCCGTGGCACAGCGGGCCGGGCAGCTCGTCGTAGCCGTCGTAGCACAGGCGGACCGAGGAGTCGGTGCCGCTGCTCACGGTGTGGTGGACGATCACGCCGTTGACCGGGCCCCAGGCGCCCTTGTGGTTGCGGTTGTGGTCGCGCCAGCCGTCGACCTCGACGACGGCGACGCCTTCGGCGCGCAGTGCGGCCACAAATGCCTCTGCGGACAAGGGAGTTGACATGCGATTCCTTTTCGGAGCGGGGACGGACGAATGCCCCCGGCGCCGCGGCACGGGGGGGCTTTCGGGGGCGGGTCGGGGGCCGGTCAGGCGACGGCGGCCCAGAGGGAGTTGGTGTCGGTGACGATGGATTTCGGGGCGAAGCTGGTCGGCAGCGAGGCCTGGCCCGTCGCGGGCAGCCGCCCGTAGCGGGCGAAGGCGTTCGGCATCCGGGCGGAGCCGGCCGGACGGTCGCCCGCGCCCGCTCCCATCGCGAACGCGGGGCCCTTGCCCGGCTCGGAGGGGCCGTTGACGACCAGCGCCACCCAGTAGCTGCCGGCCGGAGCGTCGTACGCCTTGGTCAGCGGGCACACGGCGGTGGCGCCGTCCTTGATGACGTCCTTGAGGGAGCCGGTGATGCCGACCCTGGTGCCGTTCGCGTCGTACAGACCCGCGTACGTCGCCTCGCTGAGGGTGCCGCCGACGTAGCCGGTGCAGTAGAAGGCGACGCTGCTGATGGTGGCGGGGGTGCTGAGGCGGATGCCCATCAGGTAGACGGAGCCCGCGCCGCAGTACTGCGAGCGGTTGCCGGAGGTGGCCGCCGGATCGAACCCCCAGGCCTTGAAGCCGAGGTCGCCGGGGGCCCAGCTGCCGGGGGTGGCGACGGCGTCGACGTAGTCCCGGCGCGTCAGATGGGCCGCGGCCGCGGGGGCGGCGGCCGAGGACGGTACGGAGGTGAAGGTCTTGGCGCCGTCGATGTTCTGCGTGCCGGTCAGCAGTACCGCCGAGCCGAGCGGGGCGGCGCCCACCGAGGCAGCGTCGAGGACGACCTTTCCGGTGCGGTCGTTGACCGACTGGACGGGGATGCCCTCCGGGCGTACGTAGCGCAGGTCGCCTGCCGCCTGGTCGAGCGCGTTGACGTCGGCCGCGCTCAGCACGACCGCGCCCTTCTTGCCGTTGACGGACGACACCGGGTCGACCGTGCCCGGCGGCAGCTGCGCGGCCGGCACCCGTCCGGCTGCGTCGAGCGAGGCCACGCCGTTCGCGACGCCGACGGAGGCCGCGGCCACCGCCTTGACGTCGGCGGGCGCGAGGACGATGTCCGCGGTGTTCCGGCCGTTCACCGACCGTACGACGCCGGGGGCGCCCGCCGGCCCCGCCGGGCCCTGCGCACCGGCTGGGCCGGGCGGGCCCGGCACGGCGACGTACTGGGGCGCCTGCGGGTCGGCGGGCGCGAGGTCGGCCAGGTCGACGGTGGCCTGGGCGGCCGGGAGCACGATGTTGTACGTGCGGTTCGCGGGCAGGCCGGAGAGCTGCTCGGTCACCGTGTACTGCCACTTGACCGGGTTCATGCCCGGGGTGTCGGTGGCCGGAAGGACCGCGCTGATCCGGCCGTCCGCGTCCAGCGGGGCCACGATCGGGCCGCCCAGGATGACATCGCTCGCGGTGTGCGTGAGCAGGGTGGGGGCGCTGAAGGTGACCGTGCCGCTCAGGGCGAGGCCCGCCGGGGTGAGGTAGCGGGCGGTGACGGTCACCGTGGGAATGGTGGTGGGCAACACGGAGGGGCTCCTAGAACTATCGGGCGGGGGTCAGGACTTGACGCCGTACAGCGCGCGGGGCGAGCAGCGGACGGTGGCGCCGGGCGCGGTGGCCCTGGCCTGCACCAGGAAGGTCACGGGGCTGTCGTACGGGGCCCCGAGGGGCGCGGTGAACTCCAGCGTCCCCGCGGCGCTCGGCCCGACCTGGGCGCCGTTGACGAGCAGCCGGACCTCGCCGCCCTGCGTCGCCGCGATCAGGCAGTACAGATTCGGGTGCTGGGCGATCGCGTTGCCGTTGTAGAGGGTGGTCCACTCGGTGGCCGAGGTGGACTCCCAGTGGCCGGTGTCCTCGGGGGTGGGCAGCGGATACGGGATGTAGGGGCGGGCAAGGCCCGCGCCGCCGGTGTCGTCGGCGAACAGCGCGTTGCCCTTGCGGTCGAAGACCTTCACCGACTGGTTGGGCTGGAGGTCGGGGGCGTCCGCGTGCACGGTGAGGGCCTTGGAGCCGTCGTCGCGCCGCACGAAGAAGCCCTGCTGCTCCTCGCCGCCGGGCCGGGCCGGGGAGACCTGGCCGATGTAGAGGAGCTCGGCGCCCTTCTGCTCGTCGCGGTTGCGCACCGCGAGCTGCCCGCCGTCGCTGATGACGACGTTGCCGCCGCTGATCCGGTCCATCGCGGGCCGGGTGTTGGCGCTGCCCATCAGGGCGCGGACCTGGCGTTCCAGGGCACGGATGCGGTCCAGGAGATCCGTGGGGATCGCGGCCATCTAGGCGTCCTCCAGTTCCAGGTAGAGCTTCGCGGTCTCGCTGCGGCCGCGGCCGGGCGGCGTCACCGTCAGGCCGACGACCCGGTAGCGCGGATCGGTGCCGTCCTGGTGCCAGCCGTCCCGGATGCGCAGCAGCACCGAGGCGCCGATGAGGGCGGGGGTGATGCGGCCGTCCACGCGGACGGTGATCTCGGGGATGACCTGCGGGCGCCTGGAGCGGGCGAGTTCGGCCCGGGCCAGGCTGTCCAGGACGGCCTTGTCCAAGACCCCGCTGTGGTCCGAGGAGCTTTCGAGGCGTGGCCAGCCCGCGTCGAGGTCGTCGGCGGCGACGGCCGGGTCGGACATCTGGGGGAGCGAGGCCGCGGCGTTGTTGTTGTTCGCGGTCTCGCCGCGGGCCAGCCACACATTGGCCTGCACGGTCGAGTCGGCGGGCAGGCTGTAGGTGAGCACCGGTCCAGGACGGTCCAGGACGATCGGCACCGAGCCGGTACGGATCTTGTGGTGGCCCAGCTGGAGCTTCTTGACCCGGGCGCCCGTCTCGGAGTCGCGGTAGCACTGGATGCGCCACTCGAATCCGTACTGGAGGGCGGCGAGCGCGTCGATCAGCTCGCGGACCCGGGCGAGGTCGGTCCGGGCGTAGGCGTGGCTGCCGAGCACGCCGGACAGGCCCTCGTCGAGGACGATGCCGATGTCGCCGCCGGGCTGCTCCTGGACGTGCCGTACGAGCGCGCGGACGATCTCGAACTGGTCGGTGCCGGGGGCCGGGAAGGCCAGATCGCCCGACAGGATGCGGTGGTCCAGGTACGAGTCGAAGGTGCCCGCCTGGATCTGCACGTCGAGCCGGCCGCGCTCGTCGCCGGCCGGGGTGCAGGTCCACAGGATGCCGCCCCACCAGATGTCGGAGCCGCGCTCCAGCCAGACCGCGGTGCGGCCGGGCCGGAGCGCCTCGCGGGCCCGCCCCGCGAGCGCCGCGTCGGGCAGCGGCACGGTGGCGCGCAGCTGGCCGGGCTTGCCGATGAAGTCGTCGAACTCGACCTCGGTGAGCGGCAGCGCGTCGATGACCCGGTCGGTGCGCAGGTCGCAGAACAGGGCGCGGTAGGTGACCTCGCCCGTGGGTGTCACGCGGTTCACGGGGCGACCTCGTAGGTGCCCCACACCTCGTACCAGCTGCCGGGCACCGGCGTCATCGGGTCGTCGGCGTCGACCCACACGCCGGTCGGCCTGCCGTTGGACTGGATGGTGGACCAGTTCCGGGCCACGCCGTTGGGGTGGTACGCGGTGCTGGTCTCGGCGCCGCCGTAGAAGTAGCCGCCGGGGTCGCCGCCGGTGCGGGCGCGGAAGTTGACGGTCAGACCGCGCGGGCCCGCCGGGCGGATCGGCAGGGTCAGGTACCAGTTGCCGTTGCGGCCCGGGCCGCCCCAGCTGCTGGTGGAGCCGATGGTGAGCGCGGCCTGGAAGTGCGCGATCGGGCCGTCCTTGATGTACCGGCCCCACAGCGTGCCGTTGCCGATCTTCGGGACCGGCGCGCCCGCGGTGGCCTGGCCCCAGGCCGGCGTGTAGTCCTCCCAGCCCGAGCGCGGCTCGGGGTAGGGCCGCCACTCCGTACCGTTCCAGCGCTCCAGGCTGCCGCCGTTGTCGCGGTACTGGCCGGGGTAGGAGCCGTTGTAGGCGCCGCCGCCCGGGATGATGCCGCCGACCGACGCGGTGGGCCGGCGCACGTCCTTCACGGCCGTGGTCCAGTCGATGCCGCCGTTGCCCGCGGAGGCCCCGATCGGCACCTTGACCTCGGCGAGCGCGAGGGCCGCCTCCGGGACGCGGGGTGCGACGGGGGAGGCGGCGTAGTCACCCTGGACGATTTCGAGGACGGCGGCGGTCCTGCCCGCGTCGTCGTACACCCGCAGCACGACGAGGTCGATGCGGGGCAGGCCCGGGTCGCCGTCGAGGAAGGTGAGGCTCGTGTACTCGGGGATGTAGACGGGGTAGGCGCCGGAGCCCGCGCGGCCCTGGACGACGGCCCGGCCCGGCGCGACGAGCCCGCTCATGCCCGCGGTGTCGCCGAAGACGTACAGGCCGGACATGAGGAACCGACCCTCGGGGGAGCCGGGGATCACGCCGCTACGGGTGGCGAGCGGGCCGTCGGGGGCCATGGTGCCGATCGGGGCGAGCCGAGTGTCGAGCCGGGACTGTCCGCCGTTGCCGTCGGTGCTGTTGAGCAGCCAGGCACTGCCGATGTTCATGCGAACTCCTAAGTGGTGTACGGAAGTTGAGGTGCGGGGGCGGGTCACCAGTGCGCGTTGCGCCAGGTGACCGTCGCCGACGGCTGAGGACCGGCAGGGCTCGGGTTCGAACCCGCCGCGCAGCGGAAGCCGAACGTGCTCTGGCCCGGCTCCAGTTGGAAGAGCTGCTCGGGTGTGGACCAGGCCGTGGCCGTGTGGATGCGCGAGGCGGTGTTGTTGAGCAGCACCGTGCCCGCGCCGGTGTCGACGGTCAGTACGTCGGACGTGGCCAGCGTGATGTCGTACTCCAGGCGCAGCCCGTCGCCGAGCCGGGTCAGCGACGGCCTGCGGACCGGGCCCCGGAACTCGATCACCGGGTTGGCGGGCGCGTCGCCGCTGTTGAACGCGGTGGCGAGCCCGGTGGACCTGGCCGTGCCCCAGCCCAGCGGCCAGGCGAGGCCGGACGTGGGAACGGGAGCCGGCGGCGCTTCGGCGGGCGCGACGAGCGGGGCCGGGGCGCCGGTCGGCCGGGTCTCCTCGTCGGGCTTGGGCGGGGGCTGGTCCGGGTCGGGCGTCTGGGCGGGCGGCCGCTCCCAGGTCAGACCCGTCTCGGGCAGCGGAAGCCCGGTGCGTACGGACTGCACGTCGAGCGAGAAGCGGCGCGGATCGGCGCAGACCCACTGCACGGTCGCCTTGGCGGCGCCCTGCGTGACGTACATGCGGTCGTGCGGAATCGAACGCTGGCTGACCCGGGCCTGCACGGCCAGCGTCTCGCCGTGCAGTCGTACGGCAAGCCACTGCTCGCCGGAGTGCACCGAGGTCGCGGCGCGGAACCGCTGCGCCACGGCGGCCGCCTGCTCGCGCTGGTCGGGCAGCAGCCAGACGGACGCGGTGACGGTACGGGCTTGCGACCACTGGGCGCCGGGCCAGGCGCCGTGCTGGTCGGGGCGCAGCACGTCGCCGCTGTCGAGGCCGGGGAGGTCGGCCCAGCCGGTGAGACCGCTGTCGGCGATCTCGTAGTCCGTGCCGGGCCCGAAAAGAAGTCCGGCCCACTGGATCTGCCCGTCGCGGGTGATCAGTGAGCCGGGGGGTTCGGTAGTGGTGGTCAACTGTACTGGGGGCATGGGTGGTCGGCCCTCACCTTCTGGGTTACGTGGTGTGCGCCAGGAAGAGCAGTTCCTCGGCGATGCCGTACGAGCCGCGGCCCTCGGGCTCGTGGTAGTGCTCGATACGGGGGGTGCGGGCGGTGGGCCGCGCGGCGCGGGCCGCCTCGGCGGTGCGGGCGAGCAGCGCGTCGAGCCGGGACAGCGGCAGGACGACCTCGGCCTCGCCCGCCTCGGCGAGGATCACCGGGACTCCGCCGGTGCGGGGGGAGACGACCCCGCCCTCGGCGAGCATCGGGATCTTGGCCAGGTCGACGCCGAAGTGCTTGCCGAGGATGCTGAAACTGAGGCTGTTGAGTCCGTCGATGACCCAGTTGGCGAAGGCGATGAGCCCGTTGATCGGGCCCTTGATGACGCCGACGGCCATCTGGAAGCCGCTCTCCAGGAAGCCGCCCATGCCGTGAAGTGCCTTCTCCATGGCGGAGTTGACCGTACGGAAGGCACCCGGAACCGATCTGGTGACCCACTTCAGGGCCGGCTTGATGACGTCTCCGAGCCCCTTCCAGAACCCGAGGACGACGGTCAGATAGCCGGTGACGACGGGGGCGATGTACGTCAGGGCGGTCTCGATCAGGCTGCCGACGGTGGAGAACACCGTCTCCATGAGCTGCTGTCCGAGCTCGGAGTTCAGCGCGAACTCGATGAGCTGTTCGGCGAACGGGGCGAGCAGGGTGGCGACCAGGACCCATGGGTTGGCCTTCATGACCAGGTTGACCGCGGTCATGACCGCGCCGGCGATCTTGAGATTGCCGCCGAAAAGGGTGGCGACCTTTCCGAGCACGCCGGAGCCCTTGCCCGCCAGCCCGATGGACTTGGCGGCACTGTCGGAGCTCCGCTTCAGGTTCTTGAGCTCGCGGGTGCCGCGCTGGGCGCCGGACTTGACCTTCAGGATCCCGGAGCCGGCCCCGCGCGCCTGCCGCCCGAGTGCCCCCGCGGCCCGGCCGGCCGCGTCGGCGCCGGTCGCGAACTGCTTGATGTTCTTGCCGGCCTGGGTGGTGGACGCCCTGATCCGGTCGACGGCACGGGCGGCGCCGGTGATGCCGTTCCGGGCGCTCCCGGCGGCCCGGGCGGCCTGACCGACCGAGCCGCCGAAGTTACGAAAGGCACCGCTGGAGCCGGCGAGCGGATGGGCCAGGGCTGCGGCCATGGGAGTCCTCCCTCCGAGGGGTGTTCCGGGTGTTGTGGCTCATCCCCGGGCCTTGGCGAGGAAGAGGAGGGCGCGGGCGGTGTGCTGGGGGTCGGTGCTCTGGGTGGCGTAGTAGTTCTCGATGTGGAACCCGTTGCCGTACCCGTCGGGCCCGGCCGGGACCGATGCGGCACGGGCCGCGGTACGGCTCAGCAGCCGGTCCAGCTTCGACAGCGGCATGACCGCCTCCGACTCGCCCGCCTCGGCGACGATCGCGGGCACACCGCCGCTGCGCGGGGCGACGATGCCGCCCTCCGCGAGCATCGGAATCCTCGGGATGCTGACGCCGAAGGTCTTCCCGCCGACCAGCGGGACCCAGCCCGGGATCGACACCTTGATGCCGTTGAGGGCGCCGATGGCGGAGTTGATGAGCCCGATGACCATGTTGAGCGGGGACTTCACCGCCGACAGGATCCCGTCGAAGACCCCGCCCGCGAAGCGGGAGAGCCCGCCCCAGGCGCTGGACAGGGCGTTCTTGACGGTGTCGAACGCGCCGGGGATGAAACTGGCGATCCACAGGGCGATGGGCAGAATGGCCCCCTTGATCCCGTTCCAGACCGACGAAATGACCTTCCCGGTGGCCTTCATCAGCGGCCCGATCGCCTTCATCACGGTGTCGACGGCCTTGCCGATGACGTCGAAGGCGACCTTCATGATCTTCTGCATCGCCTTCGACTTGGTCGCCATGGCGACGACCTTCTCGATGAGCGGGGCGAAGAGTTCGAGCAGCATCCCGATGACGTTGCCCTTCATGGCCTTGTTGAGCCCCTTGAACCCCCCGTCGGCGTTCTTGAGCCCGCCCTGGAGCTTCCCCATGGAAACCCCGCCGGCCCCGGCCTCCTTGCCGACCTTCCCGACGGACTTGGCGGCCTGGTCGGCGGCGGTCTTCATCCCCTTGAGCTCACGAGCGGACTGCTGAGCGGCCCCCTTGATCCGCCCCACATTGCTGTTGGCGGCCCCGGCCTGCCGCCCGAGGGCACCGGCGGAGCGGCCGGCGCCGTCTATTCCTGTTTTGAATCCTTTTAGCGAGCCGGAGGCTCTGGTCAGGGACTGGACTAGGGACATGTTCTATTCCGATCCTGTTTTCGCGGCAGTGCCCTGGGGCGGGGAACCATTCTCAGTGCGCGACCAATTCTCTTTCGAGTTCCCGAACCTGCTGCGCCAGGGATTGAACGGTATGTCCGGTAGCTTGTGCATCCCGCTGCACTTTCTCCCTGGCTTCCCTGGCCGCGGTTTCTGCGGCTTTCGCGTTGTCTCGCAGCTGCTGCGCCCGCTGGATGTCCACCCGGGCGTTGTAGTAGGCGACGCGGAACGCGGCGACGTCCTCTTTTGCTTTCCTTGCCTTCTCGGCGTCGCGAGGGTCCAGTCTGGCCTGCTCAACGCTATCCCTTGCAGTTTGCCCAGCTTCTTCCAGTTTTCCCTGAAGCTTGGATGCCCGCTTATCCGCGGCCTCTTGTTTCTGCTTCTCATCCCGGGCGTGTGGCCAGGTCCACTTCTGCTTGCCGGCGTATACAATTCCCTTTTCGTCCATCTTGAAAAGGGCGCCATCGACTTTTACGGGAGTGAATCCGAGCGCTATGGCGCCGAGCCCGACCTTGAGCCCCTCGATGCTTCCGCTCAAAGTGCTGATGGTGTTGGTCCAGCCATTGACCGTCAGCCCCAGGCCGTTTACGGCAAAGTTGACATCATTGATCTTCCTGTTGAATTCGGCATGCTCCTCCTTTGTGTCTTCGAATTTCTCGACGAAGTAATCGCTCACCAAGGGGCCTGGATCGATGGCCATCTCGTTACTCCATTCGTTCGGAGGTCAGGCAGTTCTTGATCTCTCCTGCCGACTTGTGATAGTTTGCCGTAAATTTGCGAATTATTGGCCCTGGGGGGGTCTGTGCTGAGTTGGATGTGGCAAAATTCTTTGTGGCTTGTGTACGGATTTATCGTGCTCGTGCCGACAGCTCTCTACGTATTCCCATTCGGCATCTACCCATTGCTGGTAGATCGCAGGCTCCGCAAGACGGGAGTGGCTGTCACTGCGGAATGCACTGGTGCATCCTGGGATGAGGGCCGGGTGCTGGAGTTCTTCCGGTTTACCACTCTGGACGGGCGTGCCACCTCATACCGGAGCCCTCTGGCCGACGGTCGAATTTCACGTGACGGCGAGAGGGTCCAGGTGATTTACGATCCCAGGTCACCGGACCGCCGGGCGCGTACGGAAATGGAGTTGTACGGAGGGAAGTCTCAGGGGCGCGGAGATCTGAGAAACGGGATCATTCTGCTGGGAACGGTCCACCTGGTGCTCCTCCCTTTTATAGTTCTGCACTTTCTTTGACAGGCCCATAGTCCTGCCCTGTGCGCGGTGGCGAGAAGCTCGTCTCTCCGTCGAACAGGGGCGTGTCGATTTCGGTGGAGAGATCTGTGGGCGACGTGAAATCGCGGATCCCGTTGGCTCAGAAGAAGAAGCGGGCCAACTCCTCCGGGCCGGGCAGTGAATCGTTCGCCCCGGGCGTCAGTGCCTCGTCCTCAGAGGCCCCCAAGGAGGCCGGCCGCGGCACCCCCTCCGGATACTCCAGCGGATCGGAGTCCTCGCCGCCATTGATCGTCGCCGTCATCCAGTTCGCCACCGCCAGGTGGTCCACCGTCGCGGCCAGCAGGTGCGTGGACGCGTCCCACTCCACCGCCTCCCCGTGCAGGTCGCGGTTGACCGCGCTGTCGCGTGGCAGGTGCTTCACGAGGACCGTGAGGCGGCGGGACGACACCGCCCCGCGGTGCCAGTCCAGCAGGTCCACGCCGTAATGGCGTAGCAGGTCGGCTTCGAGAGCCTCGGCGTGTTCTTCGACGAACGCGTCGAGGCTCAGTCTTCCCCCAGGCCGAGCCCGGTCTCCTTGCCGTACGCCTCCAGGACCGCGGCGATGTCCTGCATCGTCACGTCGTGCTCCAGGAACCGCTTGAACTGGGCCTCGCCCAGGAGCAGTCCGAGCAGCCCGTCGACGTCGCTGTCGTCGAGTTCCCGCAGCGCGCGGGCCGTACGGTGGCCGATCTCGGTGGGGAGTTCGAAGGTGTCGCCGTCCAACTGGAAGGACCAGGCGGTCCCGTGGGCCTCCAGGCGCTGGGCGCGGGCCGCGTTGACGTCGAATCCGGACATGGTGCTGCTCCTAAGTAAGAGAGAAGGGGGGAAGGGGAGGGGCGCCGCCCCGGCGGCGGGGGCGTTGGGCGGCGCCCCATTCAGGCGGGGCGGGGTTCCAACTCCCGCCTCTGGCGCACTACTTCGTAGCGAACGCCTTGTCCTTCATCAGCCACGTCGCCAGCGGCGCGTCCGGCTTCGTGGCCATTGCCGTGAAGGTGACGCCGAGCTTCACGGCGCCCTTGCGGTTGAGGTCGACGTCGTCGGAGACGGTCACCAGGCCGCGCGGGACGACGAAGCGGTAGCGCACCTCGGCGCCGTCGGTGAACTCCACGCCAAGGGCGCGCTCGTCCTCGCCCTGGTCGCTGTGGATCTCGTACTTGTAGAGGCCCGAGTTCGGGGCGGTCTCGACGACCTCGCCGCCGCCGAAGAAGAACGGCAGGGTGTCCTCGTTGAGCTGGAGCATGCCGAACTTCAGGGTCAGTTCGCGCTCGGTGTAGATCGTGCGGGCCGGGGTCAGCGACTGCCAGGTGTCGATGTTGGCGGTCTTGCCCTTGCGGCCGAACTTCACGCCGTCGGTGCTGGTGTAACCCAGGTCGTGCCAGGCGGTGCCCCAGTCGGTGGTGGTGTCCGCGGGGGCGTCGGTGCCGACCTTGGCGAGGAAGATGCGGCCGGTGCCGGCCACGCGGATCTCGCTCGGATTCATTCCGGACATGGTGGTTCTCCTAGTTCGTTCAGGATGCGCGAAAGGCCCCGCCGGATTCGGCGGGGCCTTCATGGGGAGGGCGGTCAGGACGGGCGCAGGGACAGGCGCACCGTGGTCAGATAGCGGTTGCCGGCCGGCCGGTTGTAGTCCGGCAGCCAGCGCACCGCCTCGGTCTCCACGACGTCGGTGACGACCGCGGTGCCGTACGTGGTGCCGCGGAGCTGGAGGAGCGCGGCGCGGACCGAGAGCGACACCGTGTGTGCCTCCGTCTTGGTCTTGCCGTACACCTCCAACTCGACGAGTGGCTGGTCGAGATGGAGGTCGTCGACCCAGGCGCCGCCGGTCCGGGAGACCAGCACCGCCTGGTGCGTACCGTCGAAGTCGGCGGGCGGGCGGTTGTCGACCGCCACCCCGGCCAGCTCCGGCCGGTACTTGAGGTGGTCGACGATCAGACGTTCCACGTCGGGGAACGCGAGCAGGGCCTCGTTCAACCGGGCCTCCTTTCGGTGAGTTGAAGGGCGGAGTGCGTCGAGCGGCGGTGGGTGCGGGCCGCGCGGGCGGTGCGGAGGGCGGGAGAGCGGGCTGCCGTTCGGCCCGTACGCACCGGAGCGCTCAACGAGAAGCGGCGGGCCGCACCCGGTAGGGGGCACAGCTCCGCCGCTGCACTTATTGTGAACGAGATCGTGCGGGCACGCAACTTGAGGTTTCGAGGGCGCAATTACGCCTGTCGCTCGTGGTGCTCGACGAGCCGCTCATCTGCTGAGCGATCCGGGCGCGGCCCTCAGGGAACACAGTGTCAGTTCCTCGGGTTAGGTTTGTGGTTGTCGCGCACTCTGGGGCATCTCATGACAGATGCCAGGGAGTGGCACGGAAGGGCATATGGGCCGTCAAAGAGCACCTGGGGGTGGCATGAGCGAGCAGGTCGTGGGGTGCGGAGGAGTCACGCGGTGAGTGTGTACAGCGAGCGCGTCTCGGACGTCGTGACCGCCACTGTGGAGGTGGCCGCCGACTCCGCCACCGCAGGGTCCTTCACCCCCGAGGTCGCCCGGGCGCTCACCGCCGTCGTCGGCAAGGTGGCGGAGCGGGCCATCGGGGACGCGGAGCTCAACGGGTTCGTCACCGGGTGGCAGGAGGCCATGGCCACCTTCGGGGACGACACCCCGGCCGACGCGCAGGTCTACCAGGTGCCCGCGTGGGACGTACGCGGCCCGGCCGGGCGCAGCGGTTCGCCGCGGCCCCGGGTGCGCTAGCCGTCCGACGGGGGCGGGTGGGGCCCGCCCCTGGAAGTCGCGCCGAACCCCCTTCGTACATACGAGTGCCCCGCAGCCACACCGGCTGCGGGGCACTCGTATGTACGGAGATGGAATTCAGGCGCGGAGTTCGTGGGGCCTGCGCGTTGCCCGCTCCGCGGCGAAGACGTCGGCCAGGTGGAAGAGATGGGAGCGGCCGCTGCGGCCCGCCGGTGCGATGTGTCCGAGCTGGACCCACTTACGGATGGTGTCGGGGGTGACCGCGGCCTCCTCGGCCGCCATCGCCGTGGTGATGAGGGCCCCGGCCGGGGTGTAGGGGGCAGTCGTACGCGTCCGGCTCATCGGGAGACCCCTTCCGTGTCGCACGCCGCCGACAGCACCTCCGCTGGCCCCTCCGCGTCCTGAGCCGCCGTCAGTTCCGCCAGGTCGCCGTCGGTCGCTTCCGCGAGGCGCTGCCAGTCGGCCCGGACCCAGGAGTGCCGGTGCGCGGCGTCCGTACGACAGCCGCACTCCGCCTCGGCGCAGCGGCAGCCCGGGTTGACGCACAGGACGGTCTCGCGGTGCGGGAAGACGCGCAGGGACACGGAGTCGCAGTGCGGGCAGCGGCCGCCGACGCGGACCGGGCTCTCGGCATCGCCCAGCGCCAGCGAGCAGCGGCGGGCCATCCGGCGGGCCTCACCGCGTACGTGCTCGGCCAGGATCGGGCGTGCCGCGACCTCGTCGAGCAGGCCGATCAGCCGGGCCAGGCGCTGCTCGACCGTGCCGCGCGGCGGGCGCGGTATGCGCAGCTTCTCGGTGACCGCCTCCTCCAGCTCCACCACGCCGTCGGTGATGTCGCGGATGGTGTCGGAGATGAACAGGCGTATCGGTGCGGCCGGTGCGGTGGGCCGACCCGAGCGCACCGCGTCGAGCGGGCGGGTGCCCCGGCCGGGGGCGAGCTCCTGGTGCAGCTCGGGGAACTGCCGGAGCAGGATGCCCAGCCAGACGGCGGCGGGGTCGGGGCGGTGGCTCATGACTGCTGCTCCTGTGCTCGTGCTCATGACTGCGGCTCCCGACGGCGGTCGGGTCCGGAACCGGCGGGGGGCGTGCGAAGGCGGTCGGCCGTGCGGGGGCGGTCGAAACCGGCCGGGATCTTGACCTGTTGGCCGTTGCGCCACAGGCGCCCGCCGCTGACGCCGTCGAACCAGCTGCGGCGCGGCGCGACGGCCTCCAGGCAGGAACGGCGTACGGGGCAGATGTCGCAGGCGCGCAGGGCGGGCCGGGCGGCCTCGGGCTCGCGGGCGAAGACGGCATCGTCGGGCAGGCCGATGCAGGCGGCGTGCGTACGCCAGTCCTCGGAACGCCGGGCGGCGGGATGGCCGCCCCGGGACAGGGGTGCGCGGGCGGGTGCGGGTGCGGGCATGGGACGGAATCCCTCTCTGGAAGCGGGAGGGGTTGCGGACCCTCTTGTTGCGGTGGCGCAATCAACGTTACCGATATTGCGTGCGAGTGCGCAACAAACCTTGCTCTTGGTTGCGGGCGTTCGACGTTCCGTGGCCCGTTTCCAGCCGGTTGTCCCTGCGTATACCGGGTTTTTGCCTGGCGGGGTGGCTAGTTGCGGACTCGCACTTCATGCTGGTCATTGCGCGCGCGAACGGACGGTAGGGTCGGCTTTGTTGCGGAGGGAGCGTGCTATGGGCGAGAAAAGCTCGGATATGGAGCGGTTTGCGGGCTGGGTCGAGGACCTGATGCGCGAGCGCGGATACGACATCGACAGCCCGCGGGGCGGCGGCAGATCCCGGCTCGCGGAGGACGCGGGCGTCCATCGGGCCGCGGTGACCCGGCTGCTGCAGCGGCAGAGCCTGCCCGACCTGGAGACCATGCGCGCCCTCGCGCGGGTTCTGGGGGTGGGGCTGCGGGACATGCTGATCGAGTCGGGCCGGGTGACGGCCGAGGACCTGCCGCTGCCGGACGGGCCCCGCAAGGACCGTGTGGACGCCGGGCGCGGCAGGGTCACGCCCGCGGAGGCGGCCGAACTCCTGGGCATCCCGGACAGTCACCGCCGGCAGTTCGTCGAGATGGCGGAGATGATCATCGCGGTGAGCGGGGCCCGCTCTCGGGGCGTACACCCCCGGCGCTCGGCCAGCAGCTGAGCGGCGCCCCTCGGCGGACCCGGGATCCGGGCGGGACGACCGAGGGGCTGCTCACCGGCGTGTCGGGGTGGACGGCATTTGTTTTGACCCAAGTCGATGAGGTAGGTACGCTCAGACCTTGTGCCTGGGGTGTGCCTGGGCTCCGCTGCGTGCCTACGTCCGCAGCGCGAGCTTCTGGACCGGCCACCGCAATCTGCGCCTCTCCTGCCTTTGGGCGGGGGTCTGCAGTATTCGACACACCCGACCGCGTGGGTCGGAGACGTGTTCCAGGTTAGTTTTACTACGGCACACAGAAACCGGAGAAGTAGTGCCTACGATCCAGCAGCTGGTCCGGAAGGGCCGGCAGGACAAGGTCGAGAAGAACAAGACGCCCGCGCTCGAGGGTTCGCCCCAGCGTCGTGGCGTCTGCACGCGTGTGTTCACGACCACCCCGAAGAAGCCGAACTCGGCGCTCCGTAAGGTCGCGCGTGTGCGTCTGACCTCCGGCATCGAGGTCACGGCTTACATCCCGGGTGAGGGTCACAACCTGCAGGAGCACTCGATCGTGCTCGTGCGCGGTGGCCGTGTGAAGGACCTGCCGGGTGTTCGTTACAAGATCATCCGCGGTTCCCTCGACACGCAGGGCGTCAAGAACCGTAAGCAGGCTCGCAGCCGCTACGGCGCCAAGAAGGAGAAGTAAGAATGCCTCGTAAGGGCCCCGCCCCGAAGCGCCCGGTCATCATCGACCCGGTCTACAGCTCTCCTCTTGTCACCTCGCTGATCAACAAGATCCTGCTGGACGGCAAGCGCTCCACCGCCGAGCGCATCGTCTACGGCGCCATGGAAGGCCTCCGCGAGAAGACCGGCAACGACCCGGTCATCACGCTGAAGCGCGCGCTGGAGAACGTCAAGCCGTCCCTTGAGGTCAAGTCCCGCCGTGTCGGTGGCGCGACCTACCAGGTTCCGGTCGAGGTCAAGCCCGGCCGTCAGTCCACCCTCGCGCTGCGCTGGCTCGTGGGCTACTCCCGCGCCCGCCGTGAGAAGACCATGACCGAACGCCTCATGAACGAGCTGCTCGACGCCTCCAACGGCCTCGGCGCTGCGGTCAAGAAGCGTGAGGACACCCACAAGATGGCCGAGTCCAACAAGGCCTTCGCGCACTACCGCTGGTAGTCGCTACCCACATCGAGACCGAGAGAAGACTGAGCCGATATGGCTACCACTTCACTTGACCTGGCCAAGGTCCGCAACATCGGGATCATGGCCCACATCGACGCGGGCAAGACGACCACCACCGAGCGGATCCTGTTCTACACCGGTGTCTCGTACAAGATCGGTGAGGTCCACGACGGCGCTGCCACGATGGACTGGATGGAGCAGGAGCAGGAGCGCGGCATCACCATCACGTCCGCCGCGACGACCTGCCACTGGCCGCTCGAGGACGTCGACCACACCATCAACATCATCGACACCCCGGGCCACGTGGACTTCACGGTCGAGGTGGAGCGTTCGCTCCGCGTCCTCGACGGTGCGGTCACCGTGTTCGACGGTGTCGCCGGTGTGGAGCCGCAGTCCGAGACGGTCTGGCGTCAGGCCGACCGTTACGGCGTTCCGCGTATCTGCTTCGTCAACAAGCTCGACCGCACCGGCGCTGAGTTCCACCGCTGCGTGGACATGATCGTGGACCGCCTCGGCGCCACCCCGATCGTGATGCAGCTGCCGATCGGTTCCGAGGCCAACTTCGAGGGCGTTGTGGACCTGGTCCGCATGAAGGCCCTCGTGTGGTCCGCGGAAGCGACCAAGGGCGAGATGTACGACGTCGTCGACATCCCGGCCACGCACACCGAGGCTGCTGAAGAGTGGCGCGGCAAGCTGGTCGAGACCGTCGCGGAGAACGACGAAGAGATCATGGAGCTCTTCCTTGAGGGCGTCGAGCCCACCGAGGAGCAGCTGTACGCCGCGGTGCGTCGTATCACCATCGCGTCCGGCAAGGGCGGCGACACCACCGTCACCCCCGTGTTCTGCGGCACCGCGTTCAAGAACAAGGGCGTCCAGCCCCTGCTCGACGCCGTCGTCCGTTACCTGCCTTCCCCCCTGGACGTCGAGGCCATCGAGGGCCACGACGTCAAGGACCCGGAGGTCGTGGTCAAGCGCAAGCCGTCCGACGAGGAGCCCCTCTCGGCGCTGGCGTTCAAGATCGCGAGCGACCCGCACCTGGGCAAGCTCACCTTCATCCGGATCTACTCCGGTCGCCTGGAGGCCGGCACCTCGGTGCTGAACTCCGTCAAGGGCAAGAAGGAGCGCATCGGCAAGATCTACCGCATGCACGCGAACAAGCGTGAGGAGATCGAGTCGGTGGGCGCCGGTGACATCGTCGCCGTCATGGGCCTGAAGCAGACCACCACCGGTGAGACGCTGTGCGACGACAAGTCCCCGGTGATCCTGGAGTCCATGGACTTCCCGGCTCCGGTGATCCAGGTCGCCATCGAGCCCAAGTCCAAGGGTGACCAGGAGAAGCTGGGTGTCGCCATCCAGCGTCTCGCGGAGGAGGACCCCTCCTTCCAGGTTCACTCGGACGAGGAGACCGGCCAGACCATCATCGGTGGTATGGGCGAGCTTCACCTCGACGTCCTCGTCGACCGTATGCGTCGCGAGTTCAAGGTCGAGGCGAACGTCGGCAAGCCGCAGGTCGCGTACCGCGAGACGATCCGCAAGACCGTCGAGCGCGTGGACTACACCCACAAGAAGCAGACCGGTGGTACCGGTCAGTTCGCCAAGGTGCAGATCGCGATCGAGCCCATCGAGGGCGGCGAGGCGTCGTACGAGTTCGTCAACAAGGTCACCGGTGGCCGCATCCCCCGGGAGTACATCCCGTCGGTGGACGCGGGTGCGCAGGAGGCCATGCAGTTCGGCATCCTGGCCGGCTACGAGATGACTGGCGTCCGCGTCATCCTTCTCGACGGTGGCTACCACGAGGTCGACTCCTCCGAGCTCGCGTTCAAGATCGCCGGTTCGCAGGCCTTCAAGGAGGCCGCGCGCAAGGCTTCTCCCGTGCTCCTTGAGCCGATGATGGCCGTCGAGGTCGTCACGCCCGAGGACTACATGGGTGAAGTCATCGGTGACATCAACTCCCGCCGTGGCCAGATCCAGGCCATGGAGGAGCGCAGCGGCGCCCGCGTCGTGAAGGGCCTCGTGCCCCTCTCGGAGATGTTCGGCTACGTCGGCGACCTCCGCAGCAAGACCTCGGGTCGCGCAAGCTACTCGATGCAGTTCGACTCCTACGCCGAGGTTCCGCGGAACGTCGCCGAGGAGATCATCGCGAAGGCCAAGGGCGAGTAACTCTTCCGAGTTCACGCTTTAGGCTTGTCACCGGAGCCACTGGGGCATTCGGCGTAAACCATCAGGTTTGCGGTGAATGCCCCGGGCCCCGGCATCCCAGCAAAGATCACCTGGCGCCGATGAAGCAAGGCGTACAGAACCACTCCACAGGAGGACTCAGTGGCGAAGGCGAAGTTCGAGCGGACTAAGCCGCACGTCAACATCGGCACCATCGGTCACATTGACCACGGTAAGACGACCCTCACGGCCGCCATTACCAAGGTGCTGCACGACGCGTACCCGGACCTGAACGAGGCCTCGGCCTTCGACCAGATCGACAAGGCTCCTGAGGAGCGCCAGCGCGGTATCACGATCTCGATCGCGCACGTCGAGTACCAGACCGAGTCGCGTCACTACGCCCACGTCGACTGCCCCGGTCACGCGGACTACATCAAGAACATGATCACGGGTGCCGCGCAGATGGACGGCGCGATCCTCGTGGTTGCCGCCACCGACGGCCCGATGCCGCAGACCAAGGAGCACGTGCTCCTGGCCCGCCAGGTCGGCGTTCCGTACATCGTCGTCGCCCTGAACAAGGCCGACATGGTGGACGACGAGGAGATCCTGGAGCTCGTCGAGCTCGAGGTCCGTGAGCTCCTCTCCGAGTACGAGTTCCCGGGCGACGACCTGCCGGTCGTCAAGGTCTCGGCGCTCAAGGCGCTCGAGGGCGACAAGGAGTGGGGCCAGTCGGTCCTGAACCTGATGGCCGCCGTCGACGAGGCGATCCCGCAGCCCGAGCGTGACGTCGACAAGCCGTTCCTGATGCCGATCGAGGACGTCTTCACGATCACCGGTCGTGGCACCGTCGTCACCGGTCGTATCGAGCGTGGTGTCCTGAAGGTCAACGAGACCGTCGACATCGTCGGTATCAAGACCGAGAAGACCACCACCACGGTCACCGGCATCGAGATGTTCCGCAAGCTGCTCGACGAGGGCCAGGCCGGTGAGAACGTCGGTCTGCTCCTCCGTGGCATCAAGCGCGAGGACGTCGAGCGCGGCCAGGTCATCATCAAGCCCGGTTCGGTCACCCCGCACACCGAGTTCGAGGCCCAGGCGTACATCCTGTCCAAGGACGAGGGTGGCCGTCACACGCCGTTCTTCAACAACTACCGCCCGCAGTTCTACTTCCGTACGACTGACGTGACCGGTGTCGTTACCCTCCCCGAGGGCACCGAGATGGTCATGCCGGGCGACAACACCGCCATGACGGTCGCGCTGATCCAGCCGGTCGCCATGGAGGAGGGCCTGAAGTTCGCCATCCGTGAGGGTGGCCGGACCGTGGGCGCCGGCCAGGTCGTCAAGATCGTCAAGTAATTACTTGACCGTCTGACCTGGTAGCTCGCTGAGCTGTCAGAAGAGCCCCGCACCTTTCGAGGTGCGGGGCTCTTCGCGTTGTCCGGGGTTTTACGGCCGGGTTGCCGGGGTTTCTATGGCCGCCAGGACCAGGGCCGGGCGTCGACCCCGAGCCCGACGGCGAGCGCGCGCCCGTCCCGGACGTACAGGGTGGGAAGGCCGACGGGCACGACGCCCTGGGTACGCTTCAACACCCTTTGTTCATGGGCCAGTTGAAGGATCCCCTGCTCGTCCGCACCCAGCATGAACCCGCTTGCGGCGCCGACGGGCCCGTACCCGTCGAGTGCGACGGGTTTCGCGGGGCGGCCGCTCGCGTCCACGGAGGTGAGGTGCGGGGAGGCGGGGGAGCCGGGGTCCTGGAGGGCCTTTGCGGGGTCGGCGGACGTGCGGTACAGGAGCTGTACGCCGTCGCCGAGCGGGACCGGGGCCACCGCGTCGACGGCGAGCGGGAGCCGGGAGGGGGCGGGGGCGAGGGGTTTGCCCGGGGCGGCCTGGGTCCAGTGGTGCACGGTGTCGGCGCCGGCCGCGAAGACGTGCACGCGCCCGCGCCCGTCGACGACGCCGCTCAGCCCTTCCTGTACGGATGCGCCACCGAGATCGCGCCAGGGGGACCAGGTGCCGTCCGCCGCCCGGGTGCGTGAGCTGATGCCGCGGTCGGCGTTGCGCACGAAGAGGTGGACGCGCCCGTCCGGCGCGGCGAGGGCGAGCGGAGTCCCGATCCGCCGCCCGCGGTCGTCCCCGCGCTCGGGATTCCCGAGCCCTCGCCAGGCTCCGAACTTCCCGCCGGGGGAGGCCTGTTCGAGCGTGACGATCTCCCGGGTATTGGCGCCGGCCCGCCCTTGGAGGGACGAGAACCGCAGCCCGAACAGCATCTGACGCCCGTCGGGGAGGGTGGCGCCGCCGAGTACGGGAGCGAGGGGCGAGCCGCCGAGGTCCTCGGGGCCGCCCCAGCCGCCATCGTCGTTCCGGCTCCATCTCACGGCCCGCAGCCCGAGCACTCCGTAGGCGTACGAGCCGTCGCCGGACAGGGTGAGCCGGGTGCCGGGGTGGCGGTGGTGGGTGGAGCGGACCCACCCCTTCCAGTTGGTGAGGGGCCGGTTGCCGCCGACGTTGTAGTCCCCGCAGCCGCCGGGATTCCCGCACTGCCAGTCCTTGGCGCCGCCGTACGGAACGAGGTGCGCGGCCTTCTCGGCGAGCACCTTCGGGGGGAGGTTCTTGGGCCAGTGCCGGTTGTAGTAGGCGCGGTAGGCGGTGGCGAGGAAGGCGTTGCCCCGCTCGGCGTGCCGGATCATCGCGGCCCAGGCGAAGGAGGCGGCGGCGGTGTGGTCGGCGTGATCGGAGTACCCGGGCTGCTCGGAGTCGTGCGAGCGGTTCGCGGGGGAGCTGTGCTGGATGTCGGGGTCGGGATCGAGGGTCTGCACGAGGGTGGGCGCGTAGTCGTCGAGGATCCCGGCGAGGACGTCGACCATGTCGTCGTAGGTGTAGGCCTTGGCCTGGGTGAGCGGTGACCCTTCGGCGATGACGACGGGCAGCTGGAGGCGGTGGTCCTCCCAGAGGCTGGGCAGTCCCATCCGCCCCCCGAGCGGGGTGTGCATCGCGGTGTTGAGGAACACCAACTCCACGCTGCGGCCCCGGTGTTGGAGCCGGTTGACCTCGGCGCGGTGCCCGCCGCGCAGCTCGGCGACGGACTTCTCCCAGGGGGTGTACTTGTCGAGCCCGAGGAGGGTGGCGTAGGCCTGCCGCAGCCCCTGGTGCCGGGCGGAGGAGTAGGCGGCCTTGTCGTAGACGTGCGGCCCGGTGTCGCTGACCACCCGGTTGTCCCCATTGGCCTCCCCGCCGGTGACATACACGCTGACCAGCGGAACCCCGGAGTCGAGGGTGTGCTGGGTGTCGGGGTTCATGAAGTACAGGTCGTCGTCCGGGTGGGCGAGGATCTGGAGGAGGAGGGGGGTGCGGGGGGCGGCGAGGGGGGCGTCCTTGGCGGCGTGGGCGGCCGCGCGCCCGGTCGTGGGTACGGAACATCCCGCGACGGTGGCGGTGAGGCCGACGGCGGCCGCGGTTCCGAGGAGTGCGCGACGGGTGGGCCCGCCGGTGCCGCTGCGCTGGGCGCGACCGCTTACGTCGTACACGTACGTTCCGTCCGCTGGGTGCCGAGGGGGATACCGGCGATGCTACCGAGGGGGGTGATGGCAGGGGCGGAGCGGGTTATTCATAGCGGGGCAGGGATTCGGTGGAGATCGTCCACTCGGCGATGGTGACGTCCTCGCCGTGGACGAAGTCCTTGCGGGTCGCGTAGCGGGAGCCGTCGGGGGCCGGTGGATGTCGGTGGGGACGGCGCCCGTGCCGGTGCGGTGCGGGGGAGGGGAGATGCGGTGGGCCCGGGTCTTGGCCTGCGTCAGTGAGTCGGCTCAGGTCTTTCCGGGGCGGGCCTCGGGGACGTACGGAAATAGACGGCAAGGCGGCCACGCCGAGCCGCACTGCTATCGGTCAACTCGCCCTGAAATCAGCCCGATTCGCTTTGCGGAATGAAGCGGGCTCATGTGATTCTGCGGGGCGTGGAGATATCCGGGGGGCTTGTGGGGCAGGAGAGGCTGCGTGAGTTCGCCGCGGTGCTGGGGGAGTTCCGGCGTACCGCCGTGCTGGTGCCCGAAATCGACGGCGGGCCCTGGATCTCCGAGTGGGGCGGGGTCCGGTGGATCTGCGCGTTCTCCGACGAGGCGGCGCTGGCCCGGTTCGCGATCGCACGCGGTGAGGGATTCCGGGAGTGGGCGTATCAACGGGTGCTCGGCGCAAGGTTGTTGGATGTCGCGGTGCCGGCGCTCGGTACCCCGGCCGGGACTTCAGCGACAGCAAGCTGAACCTGTTCGGTCTTGCCCTGTCGGCCTCCGGCCAGGACGAGGCCGTGGACCAGTGGCGTGAGAAGACGTTCGGCCCGTCGCCCGCCGAACGCGCGGAGCAGCAGCGCACGAAGGGCGGAGGCCAGGGCTGATGGTGGATTTCGGGGGCTTGGTCGACGGAGGGAAGAACCTGCTGAACAAGGGCCTGGGCAAGGTCGAGGAGGGGATCGACGCCGGTAAGAAGGCGGTGGGTGGCGCCGTCGATGAAGGTGCGCACGCCGTCAGCGGCCTCCTGGACCGGGTCGGCGCACACGGTCTGGCCGAGCAGGTGGACGACCTCGGCGATGCGGTCGCCGCCGAACTCGGCGCGTACGTCGACGAGAAGCAGCTCGGTCAGACCGACCTGTTCAACGACCTCGTGCACGGCAATCCGAAGACGATCCGGGCCAACGCCAAGCACCTCGCCGATTTCTCCACCGCGTTCGGCAAGGTCGGTCAGGGCATGCGCCGGCTGGACTCCGGGAGCTGGAAGGGGCAGGCCGCCGACGCCTTCCGCGACCGGTTCGCGATGCACCCGGCGAAGTGGGACGAGGCGTCGTCCGCCTGCCACGACGCGTCCGGTGCTCTCGCCCACTACGCCGGGACCGTCGAGTGGGCCCAGAGCAAGCTCGAGCTCGACCACGTCGCCGTGGGCGTCGTCAAGGGCACCGCCGACATCCTGAACTTCGCCCGCAGCCTCAACCCCGAGGACCCCTACAACCTCCTCCACCCCGCCGAGTACGCGAAGGGCGTCACCACCACCCTGACCGGCCTCGTCTCCATGGACGCCCACCCGGAGCGGGCGGCCAAGAACATGTGGAACGAGTTCAAGCACGACCCGCTCGAATTCGGCGGGCGGCTGGCTCCCAACTTCGCCGAACCGGAAATGCTCGCTGCCGGCGGGCTGCGATCCACCGTCCAGTCCGGTCTCAGGGAGGACGTCCAGGATGCCGCCCGGGCCGGGGCGGCCAAGGGCGCGGCCGGACGGCATCGATGTGAATGCTTCGCATCCCAAGAATTTCAGAACCGCAGAGCAGGAGGTCACTTTTCCTGGGGGTCTTCGTGCGGAGAACATCAAGGGGGTGTGGGAGCGAACACCTGACGGGCAGTGGGGAAAATTCACCCTGAATCTCAATTATCAACCGCCCGTTGCCTCGGCTCCACCCCCGGTCCCCGGTCCCGACCTGCCACCAGGGTGGACGTTATGACTGGGCAATGACGGCCCGAGCAGCCGAATCACGCTGCGCAGAGAAAATTGGATGGATTCAGTATGAACGGAAACAACATGGCGCCGTCGGAACCCGTTCTGACCGACGAATTGCGGGCCCAGGCGAAAAGGGCGCCCGGTAGCTGGCTCTACTCCATCGACCCGGCGTACGACCCGAGGGGATCGGTTCCGCCGTACGCGGTCATCGGTGCCTGGCCGGTCGATGCGAAGGGCGACCCGGGGATGTTCAAGCGCAATCCCAATTATCGGCCGTCCCCGACGGCGCTCGGGCTTCCCGTCCCCACGGATGCGGTCGACGCGGCAATGCAGCTGGCCGCGACAGGGCACGGGCCGGACGCGGATGTGGTGGGCCGCCTGGCCGGAGCGACGGTATTTCTGGTGCCGACGGCTGAACCCGGGCTGGCCCTGTACAGCGATGCCCAGGGCCGCTTCGTGCCCGTCCTGACCGCCCCGGGCCACGCCCCGAGCACGGCACCGCATCTGCAAGCCGTCACCTGCGCCCAGCTCCTGGCGTCCCTGCCGCCCGATGTCGCCCTCAAGCTGAACCCGGGCAGCCGGGTGTCCGTGCGCATCCCTTCGGCGGATGTCAGGGCGCTGATGCGATGACGGCCCTCCGTGGGCGGCCAGGCCGGATGTGGCCCGGGGCACCCTCGTCGACGTGCAGGAATGGCACTGAGTGGCGCTCGGGCGCGTGCCGAATGCGTGAGTGCATGTGACGTGGGGTACGCTTCCCGGCTGCGATTGGCCAGGCCCTGGCCCCGTATGGCAGACTGTCGGGGTTGCTCGGTTGAGTGCCGATGCTGCGCGCCTCCCGCCGGGAGGACCGGAAGCGAGTCCCACAGTACTCGTCGTCCCTGCTCAGGGGCGGACGTACGGGAATCTTCCGGGAAGTGTCAGCGGGGCTCCGGCCAGGCGTCCGGTGGGTGTTCTACCCCCATCTGCGAGGTCCTGTGGCCCGCATCCCCTTGGTTGGGAAATTCCGTATGGGGTTTCTGCGTAGAGGGAGTGCGACACGCCCGACCGCGTGGGTCGGAGGTGGGAGTCAGTGGATCCCCCGGGTTCCAGAGCGTTACGAGACAAAGGACTACTAGGTAGCCATGGCGGGACAGAAGATCCGCATCCGGCTCAAGGCCTACGACCACGAGGTCATCGACTCCTCGGCGAAGAAGATCGTCGAGACGGTGACCCGCACTGGTGCGTCGGTCGCGGGCCCGGTGCCGCTGCCCACTGAGAAGAACGTGTACTGCGTCATCAAGTCGCCGCACAAGTACAAGGACTCTCGCGAGCACTTCGAGATGCGCACGCACAAGCGCCTCATCGACATCCTCGACCCCACGCCGAAGACGGTTGACTCGCTGATGCGTCTCGACCTCCCGGCCGGCGTCGACATCGAGATCAAGCTCTGAAGGGACGGGCCGAGATGAGCAAGAACATCAAGGGCGTCCTGGGCGAGAAGCTCGGCATGACCCAGGTCTGGGACGAGAACAACCGGGTCGTCCCGGTCACCGTCATCAAGGCCGGGCCGTGCGTCGTGACGCAGGTTCGCACCAACGACGTCGACGGCTACGAGTCGGTCCAGATCGCCTTCGGCGAGATCGACCCGCGCAAGGTGAACAAGCCCCTCAAGGGCCACTTCGCCAAGGCCGACGTGACCCCGCGCCGCCACCTGGTGGAGCTCCGCACCCCTGACGCCAGCGAGTACACGCTGGGCCAGGAGATCACTGCCGAGGTGTTCGAGTCCGGCGTCAAGGTCGACGTCACGGGCAAGAGCAAGGGCAAGGGCTTCGCCGGTGGCATGAAGCGTCACAACTTCAAGGGCCTGGGCGCCGGTCACGGTGTGCAGCGCAAGCACCGCTCGCCCGGTTCCATCGGTGGCTGCGCCACCCCTGGCCGTGTGTTCAAGGGCACCCGCATGGCGGGCCGCATGGGCAACGAGCGTGTCACCACCCAGAACCTGACCATCCACGCGGTTGACGCGGAGAAGGGTCTGCTGCTCATCAAGGGCGCGGTCCCCGGTCCGAACGGCGGCCTCGTCCTGGTCCGTACCGCGGCCAAGGGGGCTTGAGGTAATGAGCACCATTGACATCCTTTCGCCGGCAGGCGACAAGGCCGGTACCGTCGAGCTCCCCGCGGAGATCTTCGACGCGAAGACCAGCGTTCCGCTGATCCACCAGGTCGTCGTCGCTCAGCTGGCAGCTGCCCGTCAGGGCACGCACAAGACCAAGACCCGTGGCGAAGTCCGCGGTGGTGGCAAGAAGCCTTACCGCCAGAAGGGCACCGGCCGCGCGCGCCAGGGTTCGACCCGTGCGCCGCAGTTCGCCGGCGGTGGCGTCGTCCACGGCCCCGTGCCGCGTGACTACTCGCAGCGCACCCCGAAGAAGATGAAGGCCGCCGCCCTGCGTGGTGCCCTCTCCGACCGGGCGCGCCACTCCCGCATCCACGTCGTCACCGGCGTGGTCGAGGGCACGGCTTCCACCAAGGCCGCCAAGACGCTGTTCGGCAAGATCTCGGAGCGCAACAACCTGCTCCTGGTCGTCGACCGCGCCGAAGAGGCCGCGTGGCTGTCCGCCCGCAACCTGCCCCAGGTCCACATCCTGGAGCCGGGCCAGCTGAACACGTACGACGTGATCGTCTCCGACGACGTGGTCTTCACCCAGGCCGCTTTCGAGTCCTTCGTGTCTGGCCCCAAGGCCGATGACAACGAGGGGAGCGAGGCCTGATGGCCGAGATCACCAGCAAGACCTTCACGGACCCGCGCGACATTCTTGTCAAGCCGGTTGTTTCCGAGAAGAGCTACGCGCTGCTCGACGAGAACAAGTACACGTTCATCGTCGCGCCGGGCTCCAACAAGACCCAGATCAAGCAGGCCGTGGAAGCGGTCTTCTCGGTCAAGGTCACCGGGGTCAACACGATCAACCGCCAGGGCAAGCGCAAGCGCACGAAGACCGGTTTCGGCAAGCGTGCCGACACCAAGCGCGCCATCGTGACCCTTGCTGAGGGCGACCGTATCGACATCTTCGGCCAGGCCTCCTAACGGAGCGCCCTGGTCCGAATATCGGACGAGGACTGAGAAATGGGTATCCGCAAGTACAAGCCGACGACTCCGGGCCGTCGTGGCTCCAGCGTCGCCGACTTCGTCGAGATCACGCGGTCCACGCCGGAGAAGTCGCTGGTCCGCCCCCTGCACAGCAAGGGCGGCCGTAACAACACCGGTCGTGTGACCGTCCGTCACCAGGGCGGTGGCCACAAGCGTGCCTACCGCGTGATCGACTTCCGTCGTCACGACAAGGACGGCGTGCCGGCCAAGGTCGCTCACATCGAGTACGACCCGAACCGCACCGCGCGCATCGCGCTCCTGCACTACGCAGACGGCGAGAAGCGCTACATCATCGCGCCCCGTGGCCTCGGCCAGGGTGACCGCGTTGAGAACGGCCCCGGGGCCGACATCAAGCCGGGCAACAACCTGGCGCTGCGCAACATCCCGGTCGGTACGACCATCCACGCCATCGAGCTGCGTCCCGGCGGCGGTGCGAAGTTCGCCCGCTCCGCGGGTGCTTCGGTGCAGCTGCTGGCGAAGGAGGGCACGATGGCCCACCTTCGTATGCCGTCCGGCGAAATTCGCCTGGTCGACGCCCGCTGCCGCGCCACCATCGGCGAGGTCGGCAACGCCGAGCAGTCGAACATCAACTGGGGCAAGGCCGGCCGCATGCGCTGGAAGGGCGTCCGCCCGACCGTCCGCGGTGTCGCGATGAACCCGGTTGACCACCCGCACGGTGGTGGTGAGGGCAAGACCAGTGGTGGTCGCCACCCGGTCTCCCCGTGGGGTCAGAAGGAGGGTCGTACTCGCTCGCCGAAGAAGGCATCGAGCAAGTACATCGTCCGCCGCCGCAAGACGAACAAGAAGCGCTAGGAGCGGGTTTAGATGCCGCGCAGTCTCAAGAAGGGACCCTTCGTCGACGGACACCTCATCAAGAAGGTGGACGCTCAGAACGAAGCTGGTACCAAGAACGTCATCAAGACCTGGTCCCGTCGCTCGATGATCATCCCGGCCATGCTCGGCCACACGATCGCGGTGCACAACGGCAAGACCCACGTCCCGGTGTTTGTCTCCGAGTCGATGGTCGGCCACAAGCTCGGTGAGTTCTCGCCGACTCGCACCTTCCGCGGCCACGTCAAGGACGACCGGAAGTCGAAGCGCCGCTAACGCGGGGTGGAATGACCATGACAGACACTGGAAGGACAACCATGGAAGCCAGGGCCCAGGCGCGGTACATCCGCGTTACGCCCATGAAGGCCCGCCGCGTGGTGGACCTTATCCGTGGCATGGATGCCACGGAGGCTCAGGCGGTCCTGCGTTTCGCCCCGCAGGCCGCGAGCGTGCCGGTCGGCAAGGTGCTGGACAGCGCCATTGCCAACGCCGCGCACAACTACGACCACACGGACGCCTCTTCGCTGTACATCAGCGAGGCGTTTGTGGACGAGGGCCCGACCCTGAAGCGGTTCCGTCCGCGTGCTCAGGGCCGTGCCTACCGGATCCGTAAGCGGACCAGCCACATCACCGTGGTCGTCAGCAGCAAGGAAGGAACCCGGTAATGGGCCAGAAGGTTAACCCGCATGGGTTCCGGCTCGGTATCACCACGGACTTCAAGTCCCGCTGGTACGCCGACAAGCTGTACAAGGACTACGTCAAGGAAGACGTCGCCATCCGTCGGATGATGACGTCCGGCATGGAGCGCGCCGGCATCTCGAAGGTTGAGATCGAGCGCACCCGTGACCGCGTGCGGGTGGACATCCACACCGCGCGTCCCGGCATCGTCATCGGCCGCCGTGGCGCCGAGGCCGACCGCATCCGCGGCGACCTCGAGAAGCTCACGGGCAAGCAGGTCCAGCTGAACATCCTCGAGGTCAAGAACCCCGAGATGGACGCTCAGCTGGTTGCTCAGGCCGTTGCCGAGCAGCTCTCCTCCCGCGTCTCCTTCCGTCGTGCCATGCGCAAGAGCATGCAGGGCACGATGAAGGCCGGCGCCAAGGGCATCAAGATCCAGTGCGGCGGCCGTCTCGGCGGCGCCGAGATGTCCCGCTCGGAGTTCTACCGCGAAGGCCGTGTGCCGCTGCACACCCTGCGCGCGAACATCGACTACGGCTTCTTCGAGGCCAAGACGACCTTCGGCCGCATCGGCGTGAAGGTCTGGATCTACAAGGGCGACGTCAAGAACATCGCCGAGGTTCGCGCCGAGAACGCAGCGGCCCGTGCGGGTAACCGCCCGGCCCGTGGTGGCGCCAACGACCGTCCGGCCGGTGGCCGCGGTGGCCGTGGCGGCGAGCGTGGCGGTCGCGGCCGCAAGCCGCAGCAGGCTGCGCCGGCTGCCGAGGCCCCCAAGGCCGAGGCTCCCGCCGCCGCCGCTCCGGCTGAGAGCACCGGAACGGAGGCCTGACCGAAATGCTGATCCCCCGTAGGGTCAAGCACCGCAAGCAGCACCACCCCAAGCGCCGCGGTATGGCCAAGGGTGGTACGACGGTTGCGTTCGGCGAGTACGGCATTCAGGCCCTCACGCCGGCGTACGTGACCAACCGCCAGATCGAGGCGGCTCGTATCGCGATGACCCGCCACATCAAGCGTGGCGGCAAGGTCTGGATCAACATCTACCCGGACCGCCCGCTGACGAAGAAGCCTGCCGAGACCCGCATGGGTTCCGGTAAGGGTTCTCCGGAGTGGTGGGTCGCGAACGTTCACCCGGGCCGGGTGATGTTCGAGCTGTCCTACCCGAACGAGAAGATTGCTCGTGAGGCGCTCACCCGAGCTGCTCACAAGCTCCCGATGAAGTGCCGCATCGTCCGGCGCGAGGCAGGTGAGGCGTGATGTCGGCCGGAACCAAGGCGTCCGAACTGCGCGAGCTGGGCGACGAGGAGCTTCTCGGCAAGCTCCGCGAAGCCAAGGAAGAGCTGTTCAACCTCCGCTTCCAGGCGGCGACGGGCCAGCTCGAGAACCACGGTCGGCTCAAGTCCGTCCGTAAGGACATCGCCCGGATCTACACCCTGATGCGCGAGCGCGAGCTGGGCATCGAGACGGTGGAGAGCGCCTGATGAGCGAGAAGAATGTGACTGAGACGACTGAGCAGCGCGGTTTCCGCAAGACCCGTGAGGGTCTGGTCGTCAGCGACAAGATGGACAAGACCGTCGTCGTCGCTGTCGAGGACCGTGTGAAGCACGCGCTGTACGGCAAGGTCATCCGCCGTACGAACAAGCTCAAGGCGCACGACGAGCAGAACGCTGCCGGTGTCGGCGACCGCGTCCTCATCATGGAGACGCGTCCGCTGTCGGCGAGCAAGCGCTGGCGCATCGTCGAGATCCTCGAGAAGGCCAAGTAAGGCAATTCGCGCAAGCGAATTCCATACAGAAACAGTCCGAGGGGTTTTCCCTCGGGTTAGTTCCGCCAGGCTCGGCCGGGGCTTGATACCTCAAGCCCCGGCCGGGAACCGGCAGACGATCAGGAGATAGACGTGATCCAGCAGGAGTCGCGACTGCGTGTCGCCGACAACACTGGTGCGAAGGAAATCCTTTGCATCCGTGTGCTCGGTGGCTCCGGTCGCCGCTACGCGGGTATCGGTGACGTCATCGTCGCCACCGTCAAGGACGCGATCCCCGGTGGCAACGTGAAGAAGGGCGACGTCGTCAAGGCTGTCGTCGTGCGCACCGTCAAGGAGCGTCGTCGTCAGGACGGCTCGTACATCCGCTTCGACGAGAACGCGGCCGTCATCCTCAAGAACGATGGCGACCCCCGCGGCACCCGCATCTTCGGCCCGGTGGGCCGGGAGCTGCGCGAGAAGAAGTTCATGAAGATCATCTCGCTCGCGCCGGAGGTGCTGTAAGCATGAAGATCAAGAAGGGCGACCTGGTTCAGGTCATCACCGGTAAGGACAAGGGCAAGCAGGGCAAGGTCATCGCGGCCTTCCCCCGCGAGGACCGCGTCCTGGTCGAGGGTGTCAACCGGGTCAAGAAGCACACCAAGGCCGGCCAGACCGCTCGCGGTTCGCAGACCGGTGGCATTGTGACGACCGAGGCCCCGATCCACGTGAGCAACGTTCAGCTCGTCGTGGAGAAGGACGGCAACAAGGTCGTCACCCGCGTCGGTTTCCGCTTCGACGACGAGGGCAACAAGATCCGCGTTGCCAAGCGGACGGGTGAGGACATCTGATGGCTACCACCACCACTCCGCGTCTCAAGACGAAGTACCGCGAGGAGATCGCGGGCAAGCTGCGTGAGGAGTTCTCGTACGAGAACGTCATGCAGATCCCCGGCCTCGTGAAGATCGTGGTCAACATGGGTGTGGGCGACGCCGCCCGCGACTCCAAGCTGATGGATGGCGCGGTTCGCGACCTCACCACGATCACCGGCCAGAAGCCGGCCGTCACCAAGGCCCGCAAGTCCATCGCGCAGTTCAAGCTGCGTGAGGGTCAGCCGATCGGCTGCCACGTCACCCTCCGTGGTGACCGCATGTGGGAGTTCCTGGACCGTACGCTGTCGCTCGCGCTGCCGCGTATCCGTGACTTCCGTGGTCTGTCGCCGAAGCAGTTCGACGGCCGTGGCAACTACACCTTCGGTCTCACCGAGCAGGTCATGTTCCACGAGATCGACCAGGACAAGATCGACCGTACCCGGGGTATGGACATCACCGTGGTCACCACGGCGACCAACGACGACGAGGGCCGCGCGCTCCTTCGTCACCTCGGCTTCCCCTTCAAGGAGGCGTAAGCGAGATGGCGAAGAAGGCTCTCATCGCGAAGGCTGCCCGCAAGCCCAAGTTCGGTGTGCGTGCGTACACCCGCTGCCAGCGCTGCGGTCGTCCCCACTCCGTGTACCGCAAGTTCGGCCTGTGCCGCGTGTGCCTTCGTGAGATGGCTCACCGTGGCGAGCTGCCGGGCGTGACCAAGAGCTCCTGGTAATTCCCCTCTGTCCTTAGGGACTTGGGAATTTCCGGACGCTCTCGGTAAGTATCTGGTCGGCGGATGCCCTCCTCCATATGCCGTAGGCTTGTGGGGTTGGGCGTCCGCCGCCCATAACGACTTACTACGCCGTAGGTCCCCGCACCGCACCCGTCCCGCCACTGAGTGGGGAGAGGGATGGCGCATACAGGAAACCGCGGCGAGAGAGGCCGAAGGCCGATTCATGACCATGACTGACCCGATCGCAGACATGCTCACTCGTCTGCGTAACGCAAACTCGGCGTACCACGACTCCGTCGTGATGCCGCACAGCAAGATCAAGTCGCACATCGCGGAGATCCTCCAGCAGGAGGGCTTCATCACCGGCTGGAAGGTCGAGGACGCCGAGGTCGGCAAGAACCTCGTCCTCGAGCTGAAGTTCGGGCCGAACCGTGAGCGCTCCATCGCGGGCATCAAGCGGATCTCGAAGCCCGGTCTGCGTGTGTACGCGAAGTCCACCAACCTGCCGAAGGTGCTCGGCGGCCTGGGCGTGGCGATCATCTCCACGTCGCACGGTCTGCTCACCGGTCAGCAGGCAGGCAAGAAGGGCGTAGGTGGGGAAGTCCTCGCCTACGTCTGGTAGTCGGGAACGGAGGAAAAGCTAATGTCGCGAATCGGCAAGCTCCCCATCCAGGTTCCCGCCGGTGTGGACGTCACCATCGATGGCCGTACGGTTCACGTGAAGGGCCCCAAGGGTTCCCTCACGCACGCCGTTGCGGCTCCCATCGAGATCGTGAAGGGTGAGGACGGCGTTCTGAACGTCACCCGCCCCAACGACGAGCGTCAGAACAAGGCCCTGCACGGCCTGTCCCGCACGCTGGTGGCCAACATGATCACCGGTGTGACCCAGGGATACACCAAGGCGCTCGAGATCAGCGGTGTCGGTTACCGCGTCCAGGCGAAGGGCTCCAACCTGGAGTTCGCGCTGGGATACAGCCACTCGATCACCGTCGAGGCCCCCGAAGGCATCACCTTCAAGGTCGAGTCGCCCACGAAGTTCTCGGTCGAGGGCATCGACAAGCAGAAGGTCGGCGAGGTCGCCGCCAACATCCGCAAGCTGCGGAAGCCCGACCCGTACAAGGCCAAGGGTGTCAAGTACGCCGGCGAGGTCATCCGCCGCAAGGTCGGAAAGGCTGGTAAGTAAGCCATGGCATACGGTGTGAAGATCGCCAAGGGCGACGCTTACAAGCGTGCCGCCAAGGCACGTCGCCACGTCCGCATCCGCAAGCACGTGTCGGGTACGGCGGAGCGTCCGCGCCTCGTCGTGACGCGTTCCAACCGCGGTATCACCGCTCAGGTCATCGACGACCTCAAGGGTCACACCCTGGCGTCGGCGTCGACTCTGGACGCTTCGATCCGCGGTGGCGAGGGCGACAAGTCCGCGCAGGCCAAGCAGGTCGGTGCCCTGGTCGCTGAGCGCGCCAAGGCCGCCGGCGTCGAGACCGTCGTGTTCGACCGTGGTGGCAACAGGTACGCCGGGCGCATTGCCGCTCTGGCTGACGCCGCCCGCGAAGCCGGGCTGAAGTTCTAAGCCCCGGTTCCGGGACTAACGGACGTAACAGAGAGAGGTAAATCCAATGGCTGGACCCCAGCGCCGCGGAAGCGGTGCCGGTGGCGGCGAGCGGCGGGACCGGAAGGGTCGCGACGGTGGCGCTGCTGCCGAGAAGACCGCTTACGTTGAGCGCGTTGTCGCGATCAACCGCGTTGCCAAGGTTGTCAAGGGTGGTCGCCGCTTCAGCTTCACCGCGCTGGTCGTGGTGGGCGACGGTGACGGCACCGTAGGTGTCGGTTACGGCAAGGCCAAGGAAGTTCCCGCGGCCATCGCCAAGGGCGTCGAGGAAGCCAAGAAGAACTTCTTCAAGGTTCCCCGCATCCAGGGCACCATCCCGCACCCGATCCAGGGCGAGAAGGCGGCCGGCGTTGTCCTGCTGAAGCCTGCTTCCCCCGGTACCGGTGTTATCGCCGGTGGCCCGGTGCGCGCGGTGCTCGAGTGCGCCGGCGTTCACGACATCCTGTCGAAGTCGCTCGGCTCCGACAACGCGATCAACATCGTGCACGCGACCGTGGAGGCCCTCAAGGGCCTGCAGCGTCCCGAGGAGATCGCGGCTCGCCGTGGTCTGCCCCTTGAGGCCGTTGCCCCCGCGGCTCTGCTTCGTGCGCGTGCGGGAGCGGGTGCGTAATGGCCCGTCTCAAGATCACGCAGACGAAGTCGTACATCGGCAGCAAGCAGAACCACCGCGACACCCTGCGTTCGCTCGGGCTCAAGCGCCTGAACGACGTGGTTGTCAAGGAGGACCGCCCCGAGTTCCGCGGCATGGTGCAGACCGTCCGCCACCTCGTGACGGTTGAGGAGGTTGACTGACATGGGTGAGAACAGCCCGCTGAAGGCCCATAACCTCCGTCCTGCCCCGGGCGCGAAGACCGCCAAGACCCGCGTGGGTCGTGGTGAGGCGTCCAAGGGTAAGACCGCAGGTCGTGGTACCAAGGGTACGAAGGCCCGCTACCAGGTTCCGGAGCGCTTCGAGGGTGGCCAGATGCCCCTCCACATGCGTCTCCCGAAGCTCAAGGGCTTCAAGAACCCGTTCCGCACCGAGTACCAGGTCGTGAACCTGGACAAGCTCGGCGCTCTCTACCCCGAGGGTGGAGAGGTCACGGTGGCCGACCTGGTCGCCAAGGGCGCGGTGCGCAAGAACAGCCTCGTCAAGGTCCTGGGCCAGGGCGAGATCTCCGTGGCGCTGCAGGTGACGGTTGACGCCGTCTCCGGCTCCGCCAAGGAGAAGATTGCCGCTGCCGGCGGCACCGTCACCGAGCTCGTCTGAGACAGCTTGATGGCTTGAACATCCGACCGGGGATGCCTCTCAAATGGGGCATCCCCGGTTGGTCGTTCCTAGGGGGGCATAGTCGCCGGTAAGGTGGCGTGCACTGTCTAAGTTCCGTGCTGTGTGCCTGGACGGCTACAGTACGGATTTTTAGCAGATTCAAGACTTCAGTCCTTATTCGTCGATCCTCAAGACCGTCACCCTGACGCACTTGCGCGGGGGTCGCAGGAGGCACCGTGCTCACCGCGTTCGCCCAGGCGTTCAAGACGCCTGACCTGCGCAAGAAGCTGCTCTTCACACTCGGCATCATCGTGATCTACCGGCTCGGTACGCATGTGCCCATGCCCGGGGTGAGCTACAAGAACGTCCAGATCTGTGTGGACCAGGCCCAGCAGAACAGCGGTCTGTTCAGCCTGGTCAACATGTTCAGCGGCGGTGCGCTGCTGCAGATCACGATCTTCGCGCTTGGCATCATGCCGTACATCACGGCGAGCATCATCCTGCAGTTGCTGACCGTGGTGATCCCACGCCTGGAAGCCCTCAAGAAGGAGGGTCAGGCGGGTACGGCGAAGATCACGCAGTACACGCGTTACCTGACCGTCGCGCTGGCGATCCTTCAGGGCACCGGCCTCGTGGCCACCGCCCGCAACGGCGCGCTCTTCAACGGCTGCTCGGCCGCCACGGAGATCATCCCGAACCGGTCGATCTTCACCACCATCACGATGGTCATCACGATGACCGCCGGTACCGCCTGCGTCATGTGGCTCGGTGAGATCATCACTGACCGCGGCATCGGCAACGGCATGTCCATCCTGATGTTCATCTCGATCGCCTCCAGCTTCCCGAGCTCCCTGTGGGCCATCAAGAAGCAGGGCCACCTCGCCGGTGGCTGGATCGAGTTCGGCACCGTGGTGCTCGTCGGCCTGGTCATGGTCGGGCTCGTGGTCTTCGTCGAACAGGCACAGCGGCGCATCCCCGTGCAGTACGCGAAGCGCATGATCGGCCGCAGGTCGTACGGCGGAACCTCCACGTACATCCCGCTGAAGGTCAATCAGGCCGGTGTGATCCCGGTCATCTTCGCCTCGTCGCTGCTCTACATTCCGGCGCTGATCGTCCAGTTCTCGAACTCGACGGCGGGCTGGGCGACCTGGATCAAGGACAACTTGACCAAGGGCGACCATCCTTACTACATCGTCAGCTACTTCCTGTTGATCGTGTTCTTCGCCTTCTTCTATGTGGCGATCTCGTTCAACCCCGAGGAAGTCGCCGACAACATGAAGAAGTATGGTGGCTTCATCCCGGGCATCCGGGCTGGCCGACCGACCGCTGAGTACCTGAGCTACGTACTCAACCGGATCACCTGGCCGGGGTCGCTGTATCTGGGGCTGATCGCGCTCGTACCGACAATGGCGTTGATCATCTTCGGCGGTGTCCAGAGCTTCCCGCTCGGCGGGACGAGCATCCTCATCATCGTGGGTGTGGGTCTGGAAACCGTTAAGCAGATCGAGAGCCAGCTTCAGCAGCGCAATTACGAAGGGTTCCTCCGCTGATGCGAATCGTCCTCGTCGGACCGCCCGGTGCAGGCAAGGGAACGCAGGCCGCGTTCCTTGCCGCGAATCTGGCGATCCCGCACATCTCCACGGGCGACCTCTTCCGTGCCAACATCAGCCAGGGCACGGACCTCGGCAAGCAGGCCAAGGCGTACATGGACGCCGGCAACCTGGTACCGGACGAGGTCACCATCGGGATGGCCAAGGACCGCATGGAAGCGCCGGACGCCGTGAACGGCTTCCTGCTCGACGGCTTCCCCCGCAACGTGGTGCAGGCCGAAGCGCTGGACGAGGTGCTGAAGGCGGACGGCGTGAAGCTGGACGCCGTGCTCGACCTGGAAGTCCCCGAGGACGAGGTCGTCAAGCGCATCGCCGGCCGGCGCATCTGCCGCAACGACAGCGCGCACGTCTTCCACGTGGCGTACAACGCCCCGAAGCAGGACGGCGTCTGCGACAAGTGCGGCGGCGAGCTGTACCAGCGCGGTGACGACACCGAGGACACCGTGCGCAAGCGGCTCGAGGTCTACCACAGCGAGACCGAGCCGATCATCGACTACTACCGTGCGCAGGGGCTGGTCATCACGATCTCCGCGCTCGGCAAGGTCGACGAGGTCACGAGCAAGGCGATGGCCGCGCTTCGCCGCGAAGCGGCGTAGTCCTCGCACCCAACGCTGCCCTACGGCCGCGGTGCCCCCTGGCGGGGGTGCCGCGGCCGTTTGCATGCCGGCCAGCCTGTCGTCCTGGGGGCTCCGCCCCAGACCCCGTATCGCGCCTTGAGGGCGCTCGTCCTCAAACTCCCCCAAGGCCTTAAGGGCCAGGGGGACCCCCATGACGGGCTGGGTATGCCGGAGGGGGATAGGAATCCGGCACCCGGCGAGGAAGCCTTATCGTTGTTGGTGACCCGTACCTGTCCAGAAAGGCGTGAGCCGCACATGGTGGAGATCAAGACCCCCGAGCAGATCGCGAAGATGCGCGAGGCGGGGCTGGTCGTCGCCGCGATCCACGCCGCCACCCGCGAGGCCGCGGTGCCCGGGTCCACGACGAAGGACCTGGACGAGGTGGCCCGCAAGGTGATCGCCGAGCACGGCGCCAAGTCGAACTTCCTGGGGTACGGCGGATTCCCCGCCACGATCTGCACCTCGGTCAACGAGGTCGTCGTGCACGGGATCCCCGACGACAAGACCGTCCTGAAGGACGGCGACATCATCTCCATCGATGCCGGCGCGATCATCGACGGCTGGCACGGCGACGCCGCGTACACCGCGTTCGTCGGCACCGGGCACGCGCCCGAGCTGATCGAGCTGTCCCGGGTGACCGAGGAGTCCATGTGGGCCGGCCTCGCCGCGGTGAAGAAGGGCAACAAGCTCCTCGACGTCTCGCGCGCGATCGAGTCGTACATCCGGCGCCAGCCGCGCCCCTCGACGGGTAAGTACGGGATCGTCGAGGAGTACGGGGGCCACGGCATCGGCTCCGAGATGCACATGGACCCGCACCTCCTGAACTACGTCGACAAGCGCCGCATGCTGGGCCGCCACAACCCGAAGCTGATCCCGGGCTTCTGCCTGGCGATCGAGCCGATGGTCTCGCTCGGCACGCCCCGCACCGAGGTCCTGGAGGACGACTGGACGGTCGTCACGACCGACGGCTCCTGGTCCTCGCACTGGGAGCACTCCATCGCCCTGACGGAGAACGGCCCCCTGGTCCTGACGATGCCGGACGGCGGCAAGGCGAAGCTGGCGGAGTATGGCATCACCACTGCCCCCGACCCTGCGGCGTAACGATCTCCGCGTTGGGGCAAACTCATCTGATTCGTCTTTTCGAGTGCCCTGACGTAGACTGATGCGTCGGCTCTCGTGTACCCGTGTGTCCACACACGGCTGCGGGAGTCGATCAAGGTAGCCGATTCGAAAGGCGAAGCGTGGCCAAGAAGCAAGGTGCCATCGAAATCGAGGGCACCGTGATCGAGTCCCTCCCGAACGCCATGTTCAAGGTGGAACTCCAGAACGGTCACAAGGTCCTCGCGCACATCAGCGGCAAGATGCGGATGCACTACATCCGTATCCTCCCGGATGACCGGGTTGTGGTGGAGCTTTCTCCCTACGACCTGACGCGTGGCCGGATCGTCTACCGGTACAAGTAGATCTTGCCCACGTCGCTGTTCCAGCGGCGGTGGCACTGACCCGGAGAACCTGACATCCCATGAAGGTCAAGCCGAGCGTCAAGAAGATCTGCGACAAGTGCAAGGTGATCCGCCGTCACGGCCGGGTCATGGTCATCTGCGACAACCTGCGCCACAAGCAGCGCCAGGGCTGACGCACGCCGACCGACCTGCATTTCGCAGTTCTTCCCGCGACGCGAGCAAAACGTACATACGCAGCATCCACCTGGCCGGTTTCCCCGGCTGGTGACACCTCCGGCGGGGGCCGGGGACCCGAAACGTACCTAGTACGGCGGTCGGGAGCGGTGCTGCGGAAGACCCCCGAAAACAACTGGAGCCAGTAAATGGCACGCGTTTCCGGTGTTGACATCCCGCGCGAAAAGCGTGTGGAGATCGCACTCACCTACGTCTTCGGTATCGGGCGCACCCGGTCCAAGGAGATCCTCGCCTCGACCGGCGTGAACCCGAACACCCGCGTTCGTGACCTGGCCGAAGAGGACCTGGTCAAGATCCGCGAGTACGTGGACGCCAACCTCCGCACCGAGGGTGACCTTCGCCGTGAGGTTGCCGCCGACATCCGCCGCAAGGTCGAGATCGGCTGCTACCAGGGTCTGCGCCACCGTCGTGGTCTGCCGGTCCACGGTCAGCGCACCAGCACGAACGCTCGTACCCGCAAGGGCCCGCGTCGCGCCATCGCCGGTAAGAAGAAGCCGGGCAAGAAGTAGTCCACAGCGGACGCTTTTCAGCGGTCTTCGCTGTAGGACCGATCACCTCCCCTCCATCTGGAGTAAGACATGCCCCCCAAGGGTCGTCAGGGCGCTGCCAAGAAGGTGCGCCGCAAGGAAAAGAAGAACGTCGCTCACGGCCACGCGCACATCAAGAGCACGTTCAACAACACCATCGTCTCGATCACGGACCCCTCGGGCAACGTGATCTCCTGGGCGTCCGCCGGCCACGTCGGCTTCAAGGGCTCCCGCAAGTCGACTCCGTTCGCCGCGCAGATGGCCGCCGAGTCGGCCGCCCGCCGCGCGCAGGAGCACGGCATGCGCAAGGTTGACGTCTTCGTCAAGGGCCCGGGCTCCGGTCGCGAGACCGCGATCCGCTCCCTCCAGGCCACCGGCCTTGAGGTCGGCTCGATCCAGGACGTCACCCCGACGCCGCACAACGGCTGCCGTCCCCCGAAGCGCCGCCGCGTCTGACGCACGGCTGCTTCAAGGATTGCCTTGAGGTTCGGGCGGTACGGCTCATTCCGGCCGTGCCGCCCGTACCCTTGCAGTACGCAGTAACCCAGCAGGGCATCAAATAGTGGGTGCCCATGACTGAAGGATCTCCACATGCTTATCGCTCAGCGCCCTTCGCTGACCGAAGAGGTTGTTGACGAGTACCGCTCGCGGTTCGTCATCGAGCCCCTGGAGCCGGGCTTCGGCTACACGCTCGGCAACTCCCTGCGTCGTACGCTCCTCTCCTCGATCCCCGGTGCCGCTGTCACCAGCATCCGGATCGACGGTGTCCTGCACGAGTTCACCACCGTGCCGGGCGTCAAGGAGGACGTCACCGACCTCATCCTGAACATCAAGCAGCTGGTCGTCTCCTCGGAGCACGACGAGCCGGTCGTGATGTACCTGCGCAAGCAGGGGCCCGGCCTGGTCACCGCTGCTGACATCGCCCCGCCGGCCGGTGTCGAGGTGCACAACCCCGACCTGGTGCTCGCCACGCTCAACGGCAAGGGCAAGCTGGAGATGGAGCTGACCGTCGAGCGCGGTCGCGGCTACGTCTCCGCCGTGCAGAACAAGCAGCTGGGCCAGGAGATCGGCCGCATCCCGGTCGACTCCATCTACTCCCCGGTGCTCAAGGTCACGTACAAGGTCGAGGCGACCCGTGTCGAGCAGCGCACCGACTTCGACAAGCTGATCGTCGACGTCGAGACCAAGCAGGCCATGCGTCCCCGTGACGCCATGGCGTCGGCCGGTAAGACCCTGGTCGAGCTGTTCGGTCTGGCGCGCGAGCTCAACATCGACGCCGAGGGCATCGACATGGGCCCGTCCCCCACGGACGCCGCCCTCGCCGCCGACCTGGCGCTGCCGATCGAGGAGCTTGAGCTCACCGTTCGCTCGTACAACTGCCTCAAGCGTGAGGGCATCCACTCCGTGGGTGAGCTCGTGGCGCGCTCCGAGGCGGACCTGCTCGACATCCGCAACTTCGGTGCGAAGTCGATCGACGAGGTCAAGGCGAAGCTGGCCGGTATGGGCCTCGCGCTGAAGGACTCGCCTCCCGGCTTCGACCCGACCGCCGCAGCCGACGCCTTCGGCGCGGACGACGACGCCGATGCCGGCTTCGTCGAGACCGAGCAGTACTAAGAGCTCGGGCCGTCCGGTCCGTACTCGGGTGCGGGTCCGCTGTGCTTGACCGCGCTCACGCGACGGAGTCGCAAATCGGCTCCGCCCCGCGCCCCTTCCGGACTCGCCCCTTCGGGGCTTGTCCGGATCTCCGACAGGTAACCGCCTGCTCGGACACTGACATCGGTACCTCGTACGGCCGGTGCAGATCACTAGGAGAAACACCATGCCGCGTCCCGCAAAGGGTGCCCGTCTCGGCGGTTCCGCCGCGCACGAGCGTCTGCTCCTCGCCAACCTGGCGAAGTCGCTCTTCGAGCACGGCCGCATCACGACGACCGAGGCCAAGGCCCGCCGCCTGCGTCCGGTCGCCGAGCGCCTGATCACCAAGGCGAAGAAGGGCGACATCCACAACCGTCGCCTGGTGCTGCAGACGATCACCGACAAGGGCATCGTCCACACCCTCTTCACCGAGATCGCGCCCCGCTACGAGGAGCGTCCGGGTGGTTACACCCGTATCACCAAGATCGGCAACCGTCGTGGTGACAACGCGCCGATGGCCGTGATCGAGCTGGTCGAGGGCGAGATCGCCAAGAAGGCGACCGTTGCCGAGGCCGAGGCCGCCACCGTGCGCGCCGTCAAGGAGTCTGACGCCAAGGCTGCTGAGGCCGAGGTCGTCGAGGACGCCAAGCCGGCCGACGAGGCGAAGGACGCGTAAGCGTTCTGAAGGCTGGTGAACGGGCCCGTTCCCTTCGGGGGGCGGGCCCGTTCTGCTGTGTGGATGCTTTGAGAGGAACGGTTACGTGAGTGATGAGGTGGAGCCCGGCCTCGTCCGGGTGCGGCTCGATCTGTCGTACGACGGCAAGGACTTCTCCGGCTGGGCCCGGCAGCCGCTCGGCCGCAGGACCGTGCAGGGTGAGATCGAGGACGCGCTGCGCACGGTGACGCGCTCCGACGTGACGTACGACCTGACCGTCGCCGGGCGCACCGACGCCGGGGTGCACGCGCGCGGCCAGGTCGCGCACGTCGACCTGCCCGAGGCGGTGTGGGCCGAGCACTGCGAGAAGCTGCTGCGGCGCATGGCCGGGCGGCTGCCGCACGACGTGCGGATCTGGCGGATCGAGGAGGCGCCGAGCGGTTTCAACGCGCGGTTCTCGGCGATCTGGCGGCGGTACGCGTACCGGGTGACCGACAACGTCGGCGGTGTCGACCCGCTGTTGCGCGGTCATGTCCTGTGGCACGACTGGGAGTTGGACGTCGACGCCATGAACGCGGCGTCCGCCGCGCTGCTCGGCGAGCACGACTTCGCGGCGTACTGCAAGAAGAGGGAAGGTGCCACCACCATCCGGACGCTCCAGGAGCTTTCCTGGGCGCGTGGGGAGGACGGGATCGTCACCGCGACCGTGCGCGCGGACGCCTTCTGTCACAACATGGTGCGCTCGCTCGTGGGCGCGCTGTTGTACGTCGGCGACGGCCACCGGGGTCCCGAGTGGCCCGGCAAGGTCCTCGCGGCGGCGGTGCGCGACTCCTCCGTGCATGTGGTGAAACCGCACGGCCTCACCCTGGAGGAAGTCGGCTACCCCGCCGACGAGTTGCTCGCAGCGCGCAGCAAGGAGGCGCGCAACATGCGCACGCTGTCCGGCAGTTCAGGCGGCGGGGCGGGTGGCTGCTGCTGAGGCCTGGTTGCGGCCGCGGGCGACGATCTGGTCGAAGGTGAACTTCGCGAGCTCGTCGCCCGCCGTGAACACGCCTGTGTCGCTCTTCGTCACGCTCTTGCCGTCGGCGAAGCCGCCGGTCGTGAAGTAGGCGTAGCGGCCATAGGAGTTGGTGGTGTTGCGGCAGACCGAACCGCCCCGGCAGAACGTGTTCACGCCCGAGCCGGAGAGCGAGGCGATGCCGCCGTTCGCCTGCTCCTTGGCCTTCGTCGCCGCGGTGTCCGTGTCGAACACGGCGACCCCGACGGTGACCGCGATGCCGTCCTTGGTGAACGTGGCCCGGATGACCTGGCGGCAGCCGTTGTTGTTGAGGGCCGAGCCGAGCGAACCCTGGGTGACCGAGGCGCAGTCGGTGACCCTGTCGGTCGGGCCCTTGGCGTAGGCGCCGCTGCCCAAGGTGAGGCTCTGGCCCGGGAAGAGGGTGTCGGCGCTCAGCGGCGCCGTGTCCTTCTTCGCGTTGGAGACGTAGTCGTACGGGTTGGGCGGGGGCGGCGGGGCCACCTGGGAGAACGAGGGCTGCGGCTGCGCGCTGCTGCTGGGCAGCGCCGGGGGAGAGGGCAGCTCACTGGCCGCCTTGCCGTCGTCCTTGCTGCCCGCGTTGACGATCACGGTGGCCACGACCGCGACGACCGCCGCCGTCGCGACCGCGCCGCCGCCTATGAACAGCCACTTCTTGCGCCGGCTGCGCGCGGCCGACGCATCCGCGAGCGCCGCCCAGTCCGGTGTCTGCTGATCCCCCGGGCCCCACCCGGGTCCCCCTTGCCCAAAGCTCATGCCGCGCATCTTAATTCGATTGTCCAGGGGGCCAGGGCCTGCGCGACAATCCGCCCATGGGACATCTTGAGGCTGCACATCTGGAGTACTACCTGCCGGACGGGCGGGTGCTGCTCGGCGACGCCTCGTTCCGGGTGGCGGAGGGCTCGGTGGTGGCCCTGGTCGGCGCCAACGGGGCCGGCAAGACGACGCTCCTCCGCATGATCTCCGGCGAGCTCCAGCCGCACGGCGGCTCGGTGTCGGTGAGCGGCGGGCTCGGCGTGATGCCGCAGTTCGTGGGCTCGGTGCGGGACGAGCGTACGGTGCGTGACCTGCTGGTCTCCGTCGCCCAGCCGCGGATCCGGAAGGCCGCGGCCGAGGTGGACGCGGCCGAGCACCTGATCATGACGGTCGACGACGAGGCCGCGCAGATGAAGTACGCGCAGGCCCTCAGCGACTGGGCCGAGGCGCACGGGTACGAGGCCGAGACGGTCTGGGACATGTGCACCATGGCCGCGCTGGGGGTGCCGTACGACAAGGCGCAGTTCCGCGAGGTGCGCACGCTCAGCGGCGGCGAGCAGAAGCGGCTCGTGCTCGAAGCGCTGCTGCGCGGGCCGGACGAGGTGCTGCTCCTGGACGAGCCGGACAACTATCTGGACGTGCCGGGCAAGCGCTGGCTGGAGGAGCGGCTGCGGGAGACCCGTAAGACCGTGCTGTTCGTCTCGCACGACCGGGAGCTGCTGTCGCGGGCCGCCGAGCGGATCGTGAGCCTGGAGCCGAGCCCCGCCGGGACGGACGTGTGGGTGCACGGCGCCGGATTCGGCACGTACCACGAGGCGCGGCGGGAGCGGTTCGCGCGCTTCGAGGAGCTCAAGCGGCGCTGGGACGAGGAGCACGCCCGGCTGAAGGCGCTGGTGCTGCGGCTGCGCAACCAGGCCGCGATCAGCCCGGACATGGCGTCGCGCTACCACGCGATGCAGACGCGCTTCAAGAAGTTCGAGGAGGCGGGCCCGCCGCCCGAGCCGCCGCGCGAGCAGGCGATCACCATGCGGCTGCGCGGCGGCCGTACCGGCGTGCGCGCCCTGACCTGCGAGAACCTTGAGCTGACCGGCCTGATGAAGCCGTTCTCCCTTGAGGTCTTCTACGGCGAGCGGGTCGCGGTCCTCGGCTCCAACGGCTCCGGCAAGTCGCACTTCCTGCGGCTGCTCGCGGGGGACGAGTCGGTGGCGTACACCGGGAACTGGAAGCTGGGCGCGCGGGTCGTGCCCGGGCACTTCGCGCAGACCCACGCGCACCCCGAGCTGCTGGGGCGCACGCTCGTCGACATCCTGTGGAGCGAGCACGCCAAGGACCGCGGGGCCGCGATGTCGGTGCTTCGCCGGTACGAGCTGGAGCGGCAGGGGGACCAGCCCTTCGACAAGCTGTCCGGCGGCCAGCAGGCCCGCTTCCAGATCCTGCTCCTGGAGCTGGCCGGCACGACCGCGCTGCTCCTCGACGAGCCGACGGACAACCTCGACCTGGAGTCGGCGGAGGCCCTCCAGGACGGTCTGGAGTCGTACGACGGCACGGTGCTCGCCGTCACCCACGACCGCTGGTTCTCGAAGACGTTCGACCGCTATCTGGTCTTCGGCTCGGACGGCGTGGTGCGGGAGACCGCCGAGCCGGTGTGGGACGAGCGCCGGGTGGAGCGGGCCCGCTAGCCGTTTGCCCAGGTCAGGGGCTGGGGAAGCCGGATTCGTCGAGGTGTGCCCCGGGCGGTTTTGACCCGCCCGGGGGCGCCCGGGTATTCTTCTGGTTCGTTATGCGTATTGGCTTGGTCGTTCTCACGCGAAGAGCCCTTACGCAAGTTCTCTGGAGCAGTTACCAGTGACTCGCATACGGGCAGCGTCCCCGGCATTGTGAGTCCCAGCTGCATGATCGCTTCAGGGTGCAATGTGTTTGGACCCCATCCACTGAAGAAGCGAAGGCTACGAAGTGCGTACGTACAGCCCCAAGCCCGGCGACATCACTCGCCAGTGGCACGTCATTGATGCCCGGGACGTCGTCCTGGGTCGTCTGGCGACCACCGCCGCGAACCTCCTCCGGGGCAAGCACAAGCCCGTCTATGCGCCCCACATGGACATGGGTGACTTCGTCATCATCATCAACGCTGACAAGGTTCACCTGTCGGGCAACAAGAAGACCCAGAAGATGGCCTACCGCCACTCCGGCTACCCGGGCGGTCTCCGCTCGGTGCGCTACGACGACCTCCTGGCGAACAACCCGGAGAAGGCCGTCGAGAAGGCCATCAAGGGCATGATCCCCAAGAACACCCTGGGCCGTCAGATGCTCTCGAAGCTGAAGGTCTACTCGGGCGACCAGCACCCCCACGCTGCCCAGCAGCCGGTGCCGTTCGAGATCACCCAGGTCGCGCAGTAGTTCCGGCCACCCCCTAAGACGTAAAGAAATCTGAGGAGAATCGTGGCCGAGACCACCGTCGAGACCCCGCTTGAGGGCGACGAGACCTACGCCGAAGTGACCACCTTCGAGTCCGAGGTGCCCGTCGAGGGCGAGTACACCTCCGAGTCGATGGCTTCCCGCTTCGGTGACCCGCAGCCGGCCGCCGGCCTGGGTCGTCGCAAGAACGCCATCGCCCGCGTCCGGATCGTTCCGGGCACCGGCAAGTGGAAGATCAACGGGCGTACGCTCGAGGACTACTTCCCGAACAAGGTCCACCAGCAGGAAGTCAACGAGCCCTTCAAGGTGCTCGAGCTCGACAACCGCTACGACGTCATCGCCCGCATCTCGGGTGGCGGCGTGTCCGGTCAGGCCGGCGCCCTGCGCCTCGGCGTGGCCCGTGCGCTGAACGAGGCTGACGTGGACAACAACCGCGGCGCCCTCAAGAAGGCCGGCTTCCTCTCCCGCGACGACCGTGCGGTCGAGCGCAAGAAGGCCGGTCTCAAGAAGGCCCGCAAGGCTCCGCAGTACAGCAAGCGCTAAATCCGCGCCTGCCACTACGGCTTTCGTTCGCCCCGGCAGCACACTCCGTGCTGCCGGGGCGTTCGTCTATCTACCCCGCACTTTGAGGTTTTCGGAGGACAGACGTGGGACGACTCTTCGGCACGGACGGCGTGCGCGGTGTCGCCAACTCGGATCTGACGGCGGAGCTCGCGCTCGGCCTGTCGGTCGCGGCGGCGCACGTGCTCGCCGAGGCGGGGACCTTTGAGGGGCATCGGCCGACCGCCGTGGTCGGGCGCGACCCCAGGGCGTCGGGAGAGTTCCTGGAGGCCGCGGTCGTCGCGGGCCTCGCGAGCGCGGGCGTGGACGTCCTGCGGGTCGGTGTGCTGCCCACCCCCGCGGTGGCGTACCTCACCGGCGTGCTGGGTGCCGACCTCGGCGTGATGCTCTCGGCCAGCCACAACGCCATGCCGGACAACGGTGTCAAGTTCTTCGCGCGCGGCGGCCACAAGCTCGCCGACGAGCTGGAGGACCGCATCGAGTCGATCTACGAGCAGCACCGCACGGGCGAGCCGTGGGAGCGCCCGACCGGTGCCGGTGTGGGCCGCGTCCGCTCGTACGACGAGGGCTTCGACCGGTACGTCGCGCACCTCATCGGCGTGCTGCCCAACCGCCTCGACGGTCTCAAGGTCGTCCTGGACGAGGCGCACGGCGCGGCCGCCCGGGTCTCGCCGGAGGCGTTCACGCGGGCCGGCGCCGAGGTCGTCACGATCGGTGCCGAGCCGGACGGGCTCAACATCAACGACGGCTGCGGCTCCACCCACCTCGACCTTCTGAAGGCGGCCGTCGTCGAGCACGGCGCCGACCTCGGCATCGCGCACGACGGCGACGCCGACCGCTGCCTGGCCGTGGACGGTGCGGGCAACGAGGTCGACGGCGACCAGATCCTCGCGGTCCTCGCCCTCGCCATGCGCGAGGCGGGCACGCTGCGCGGCAACACCGTCGTCGGCACCGTCATGTCCAACCTGGGCTTCAAGATCGCCATGGAGCGCGAGGGCATCCAGCTCGTCCAGACCGCGGTCGGCGACCGCTACGTCCTGGAGTCGATGAAGGAGCACGGGTACGCGCTCGGCGGCGAGCAGTCCGGCCACGTGATCATCCTGGACCACGCGACCACCGGTGACGGCACGCTGACCGGCCTGATGCTGGCCGCCCGTGTCGCGGCCACCCGCCGCACGCTCGCCGACCTCGCCGGGGTCATGGAGCGCCTGCCGCAGGTCCTGGTGAACGTCCCCGACGTCGACAAGTCCCGCGTGTCCACCTCCGCCGAGCTGGGCGCGGCCGTCGCCGAGGCCGAGCGCGAGCTGGGTGCCACCGGCCGGGTGCTGCTCCGCCCGTCGGGCACCGAGCCGCTGGTCCGCGTGATGGTCGAGGCCGCCGACATCGAGCAGGCCCGCTCGGTCGCGAGCCGCCTCGCCGATGTGGTCAAGTCGGCTCTGGGCTAAGGGAGTTGACGAGAGCGCCGGTCCGCCCTTGAGGGGTGGGCCGGCGCTCTCGCATGTCCGGAATCAGCGGCCTCAGAGCTTGCGCAGGGAGATCTTCTGGATCTTGTGGTCGGGCCCCTTGCGTACGACGAGGGTGGCGCGGCCGCGCGTGGGGGCCACGTTCTCCACCAGGTTGGGCCGGTTGATGGTGCGCCAGGTCGTCCGGGCGTAGTCGAGGGCCTCTTCCTCGGAGACCTGGGTGTACTTGCGGAAGTACGAGAACGGGTTCTGGAAGGCGGTCTCGCGCAGCTTGCGGAAGCGGTTGAGGTACCAGGACTCGATGTCCTCGGTGCGCGCGTCCACGTACACGCTGAAGTCGAAGTAGTCCGCGAGGCCGACCCGGGTGCGGCCGTCCTGGCCGGGCAGGGCGGGCTGAAGGACGTTGAGGCCCTCCACGATCAGGATGTCGGGGCGGCGCACCACGAGGCGCTCGTCCGGCACGATGTCGTAGATCAGGTGCGAGTAGACGGGTGCGGTGACCTCGTCCTTGCCCGCCTTGATGTCCGCGACGAACCGGGTCAGGGCCCGGCGGTCGTACGACTCGGGGAAGCCCTTGCGGGACATCAGGCCGCGGCGCTGGAGCTCGGCCATCGGATACAGGAAGCCGTCGGTGGTGACCAGCTCGACGCGGGGGTGCTCGGGCCAGCGGGCGAGCAGCGCCTGGAGCAGTCGGGCCACGGTCGACTTGCCGACCGCCACGGAACCGGCGACCCCTATGACGAACGGGGTGCCGCGCTGGGTGCCGTGGCCGTTGCCCGCGTCGCCCAGGAACGTGTTGAGGGTGCCGCGCAGATTGGCGGTGGCCTCCACGTACAGGTTGAGCAGCCGGGACAGCGGCAGATAGATGTCGCGCACTTCGTCGAGGTCGATGACGTCACCGAGCCCGCGCAGCCGCTCGACCTCGTCGGCGGTGAGCGGCAGCGGCGTCTTGTCGCGCAGGGCACTCCACTCTGCGCGGGTCAGGTCCACGTAGGGAGTCGTCTCCGGCTTGCGGTGGGCGCTCCGTGGCGGCGAAGTGATCACGGGTCCATTGTTGCGGCTGTATGACGTGCGTGGGGGGTGGGGTGGGTCACGTGGGCCGCGCGGCATGAAACGGCGGCCCCTGCTCCCGAGCCCTCGCCGCTCCTGGGGCGACGATGCGCTGAAACCCCTCCTGACCTGCGATGGAGGCATGACGGGTGGCGGGCTCCGCCGGGGGAGCCCGCCCGTGGTCGCCGTCTAGGCCAGGGATCACCAGTTGACCTGGAGGCCGGAGTCGTCGGTGATCACGAAGACGTACGGCCGCTGGGGGCCTGCGGATCGTCCCTCATGGTGACGGCGCCGGCCGTGGCACGGACGCCGGCCCGGCTTCCTCGCTCTGCTCCAGGTACAACCCGTGTCCCTGGGCGTTGGAAGCGGGGAGTCGCCGGTTCTCGTGGCAAGGTGGCTCGGTCATGAGGACCTGGCCGGGCGGCCATGGAGGGGTTTCTATGTGCGGAATCGTGGGTTACGTAGGCGGGCAGTCGGCGCTGGACGTCGTCGTGGCGGGGCTCAAGCGGCTGGAGTACCGCGGATACGACTCGGCGGGCGTCGCGGTCCTCGCGGACGGCGGGCTCGCCGCGGCGAAGAGGGCAGGGAAGCTGGTCAATCTGGAGAAGGCGCTCCTGGAGGCGCCGCTGCCCGCCGGGGCGACCGGCATCGGGCACACCCGGTGGGCCACGCACGGCGGGCCGACCGACAGCAACGCGCACCCGCACCTGGACAACGCCGGGCGGGTGGCCGTCGTACACAACGGGATCATCGAGAACTTCGCCGCGCTGCGGGCCGAGCTCGCCGAGCGCGGCCACCAGCTCGCCTCCGAGACGGACACCGAGGTCGTCGCGCACCTCCTCGCCGAGTGCCACTCCTCGGCCGAGGACCTGGCGGAGGCCATGCGGCAGGTGTGCCGGCGGCTCGAAGGCGCGTTCACGCTGGTCGCGGTGCACGCGGACGAGCCGGACGTGGTGGTGGGCGCGCGGCGCAACTCGCCGCTCGTGGTGGGCATCGGCGAAGGGGAGGCCTTCCTCGCCTCGGACGTCGCCGCGTTCATCGCGCACACCCGCTCCGCGATCGAACTCGGCCAGGACCAGGTCGTCGAGCTGCGCCGGGACGGCGTGGTGGTCACCGACTTCGACGGGGCGCCGGCCGAGACCCGGGCGTACCACGTCGACTGGGACGCCTCCGCCGCCGAGAAGGGCGGCTACGACTACTTCATGCTCAAGGAGATCGCCGAGCAGCCGAAGGCGGTCGCCGACACGCTGCTCGGCCGGATCGACGCGGCGGGCTCGCTGACCCTGGACGAGCTGCGCATCCCCGACTCCGTGCTGCGCGAGGTCGACAAGGTCGTCATCGTGGCGTGCGGGACCGCCTACCACGCGGGCATGATCGCGAAGCTGGCGATCGAGCACTGGACGCGGATCCCGTGCGAGACGGAGCTGGCCAGCGAGTTCCGCTACCGGGACCCGATCCTCGACCAGCGCACGCTGGTCATCGCCATCTCGCAGTCCGGCGAGACGATGGACACGCTGATGGCGCTGCGGCACGCCCGCGAGCAGGGCGCGAAGGTCCTCGCGATCTGCAACACCAACGGGTCGACGATCCCGCGCGAGTCGGACGCGGTCCTGTACACGCACGCGGGCCCCGAGGTGGCCGTCGCCTCGACGAAGGCCTTCCTCACCCAGCTGGTGGCCTGCTACCTCGTCGCGCTGTACCTCGGGCAGGTGCGCGGCACCAAGTGGGGCGACGAGATCCAGGCCGTCGTCCACGACCTCGCCGCGATCGCCACCGAGGTCGACCGCGTCCTCGAAACCATGGAGCCCGTACGGGAGTTGGCGCGCTCGCTCGCCGACAAGAACACGGTGCTCTTCCTCGGCCGGCACGTCGGCTACCCGGTCGCCCTCGAAGGCGCGCTCAAGCTCAAGGAGCTGGCGTACATGCACGCCGAGGGCTTCGCGGCGGGGGAGCTGAAGCACGGGCCGATCGCGCTGATCGAGGAGGACCTGCCGGTGGTGGTGGTCGTTCCGTCGCCGAGGGGGCGGTCGGTGTTGCACGACAAGATCGTTTCGAACATCCAGGAGATCCGGGCGCGCGGGGCGCGGACGATCGTGATCGCGGAGGAGGGGGACGAGGCGGTGGCGCCGTACGCGGACCATCTGATCCGCATCCCCGTCACGCCCACGCTGCTCCAGCCCCTGGTGTCGACCGTGCCGCTCCAGGTCTTCGCGTGCGAGCTGGCCACGGCGCGGGGCAACGAGGTCGACCAGCCTCGCAACCTGGCCAAGTCCGTGACGGTGGAGTGAGCGCGTGATCATTGGCGTGGGGATCGACGTTGCCGAGATCGAGCGGTTCGGGGAGTCCATCGAGCGCACCCCCGCGATGCTCCAACGGCTGTTCGTGGAGGACGAGTTGATACTGCCCAGCGGCGAGCGGCGCGGAGTCGCCTCGCTGGCGGTGCGGTTCGCGGCGAAGGAAGCCCTTGCGAAGGCCCTGGGGGCGCCGCCGGGGCTGCTGTGGACGGATGCGGAGGTGTACGTGGAGGGGAGTGGGCAGCCGAGGCTCCGGGTGCGAGGGTCTGTCGCTGCGCGGGCGGCGGAGCTGGGGGTTCGGCATTGGCATGTTTCGCTCAGCCATGATGCGGGGGTCGCGTCTGCGGTGGTGATCGCGGAGGGGTGAGTCTCCCCCCACCCCGCCCCTTCCCGCTGTGACACTCTGCGGCTCCGCCGCGTGGCCTCCGGGGGTTGTGGGTGTGCTGAGCTGGACTCCTGGGGCTCCGCCCCAGACCCCGTTCGCGCCTAAAGGGCGCTCGTCCTCAAACGCCGGACGGGCTGAAGATGCCAGCGTGGCCCAGGATCGTGCCGCTAGGGGCGCGGGGAACTGCGCGACCAGCCATCCACGGTCCGCAGAGGGAAGTCGTTCATCCCATTCAGCCCTGCTGGTGCGAACGGGGCCCGGGGCGCAGCCCCCGAAGCTGACGGGGGGTGGGGGAATCCGCCGGGGCTGGGGCGGAGTCCCCGTGCACCCCCCCGACGGGCGCGCGGCGGAGCCGCGAATGGCAGGGCGGGGAGGGGCGGGGTGGGGGAGAGTGGGTGGCATGCGTACTGCCTACGACGTCGACACCGTTCGGGCCGCCGAGGGCGAGCTCATGGCCCTCCTCCCACCCGGCACGCTCATGCAGCGCGCCGCCGCCGGCCTCGCCGCGGCCTGCGCGGACATGCTGGGCCGGGTCTACGGCGCCAGAGTCGTGCTGCTCGTCGGCAGCGGGGACAACGGCGGCGACGCCCTGTTCGCGGGGGCCCGCCTGGCCCGCCGGGGCGCAGGCGTCAGCGCGGTGCTGCTCAACCCGGACCGCGCCCACCTCGAAGGGCTGGCGGCGCTGCTGAGGGCCGGCGGCCGCGTCGCCGACGACCCCTTCGAGGTGCTTGCCGTCGCCGACCTCGTACTGGACGGCATTACCGGCATCGGCGGCCGCGGGGGGCTCCGCCCCGACGCGATCCCGCTCGCCCGGGCGGCCCGCGGATCCAACGCCGTCGTCGTCGCCGTCGACCTCCCCAGCGGAGTGGACGCGGGCACCGGCGAGGTGCCCGGCGAGGCGCTGCGGGCGGACGCGACCGTCACGTTCGGGGCGTACAAGCCGGGGCTGCTCATCGACCCGGCACGCGAGTACGCGGGGGCCGTCCGGCTCATCCCCATCGGGCTCGACCTGCCCTCCGTCCCCGACGCCGAGGCCCTCCAACACGCCGACGTGGCCGACCTGTTGCCCACCCCCGCCGCCGAGAGCGACAAGTACCGACGCGGCGTCGTCGGCGTCGTCGCCGGTTCGGCGCGCTATCCCGGCGCGGCGGTTCTCGCGGTCGCGGGCGCGCTGAGGGGCGGGGCCGGGGCGGTGCGGTACGTCGGGCCCTGCGGCGACGCGGTCATCGCGCGCTTCCCCGAGACCCTCGTGTCGGACGGCTCGCCCGCGAAGGCCGGGCGGGTACAGGCGTGGGTGGTCGGGCCGGGGCTGGGATTGGGGTCTCCCTTGATCGAGCGGAGTCGAGAGTTTGGGGAAATGCCGGACGTTGACGAGGTGCTCGGCTCGGACGTGCCCGTTCTGGTGGACGCGGACGGGCTGCGCGGTCTCGACCCCGACGCCGTACGGGCCCGCTCGGCGGCCACCCTGCTCACCCCGCACGCGGGCGAGGCGGCCGCGCTGCTCGGGGTGCCGCGCGAGAAGGTCGAGGCCGAGCGGCTGGCCTCGGTGCGCGAACTGGCCTCGCGGTACGGGGCGACGGTGCTGCTCAAGGGATCGACCACGCTGGTCGCGGACGCGGCCGGTCCGGTACGGGTCAACCCGACCGGTACGCCCTGGCTGGCCACGGCGGGCAGCGGCGACGTGCTGTCGGGGCTTGCGGGCTCGTTGCTCGCGGCGGGGCTGCGGGGTCGGGATGCGGGGTCGGTGGCGGCCTACCTCCATGGCCTGGCCGGGCGCCATGCCTCGCAGGGGGCGCCTGCGACCGCGTACGGGGTGGCTGAGGCGGTGCCGGGGGTCTGGCGGGATGTGGCCGCGTCGGCCGGGTGAGGGGAGGGGGCCCCACCCCGCCCCTTCCCGCTGTGACACTCTGCGGCTCCGCCGCGTGGCCTCCGGGGGTTGTGGGCGTGCCGAGCTCGACTCCTGGGGCTCCGCCCCAGACCCCGTTCGCGCCTTAAGGGCGCTCGTCCTCAATCTCCCCCAAGGCCTTAAGGGCCAGGGGGGACCCCCATGACAGGCTGAAATGCCCTGATGCGGGCCAGCACCGACGTTGCTAGGGGCGCGGGGCTGTGACATTGTGCGGCTCCGCCGCGATGGGGGTCCCCCCTGTTCATGGGGGTCCCCCCTGGCCCTTTAGGCCTTGGGGGAGAAGCCGAGAACTTGGGGGAGCGACCGGCCACCCCCGGCCCGCAGGCCGAAGCGCACCAGATCCTCAGCCCGCTGAAGCGGCTCGGCCGCGCCCCGCGTGTGCGCACCCCCCTCACCCGCCCCCACCGGTTTCATGGCCCGCATGAACCAGCCGCACCCCCACGTCACCCTCGAACCCGGCCGCATCGCCGCCCTGCTGCTCGGCCCCGTCGCCGTGCTCGTCCCCGCGCCCCCGGCCATGGCCGCCGAGCTCACCGCGGTCGTCCGGCCCGGGCCCGCCGGCCTCGGGCCCGTCGAGCGGATCGCGGTGGCCGAGAGGGAGGTCGTCGCCGTCGAGGACGGTCAACTCGCTTCCTCCGCAGGGTTGTTGAGGCTTGGTGAGCCGTCCTCGTACGCCGTGCCGGGCGAGGCCTGCACCCCGCGGCACCTCGCCGGGGCCCTGCGGCGGCACCGCGGTGATCTCTGGAGCGCGCTCGCCGAGTTCGGGTACGTCGGCGGGCGCGGAGGCGGGGTGCAGGCGGCGGCTCTCGCGGCGGCGTTCGCCGCGGCCCCCGGTGGGCCGGAGCCCGCGACCCCCGACCGGGTCTTCGCGAGGGTGGAGGAGTTCGCGGCCCGGTGCTGCGCCTGGCGGGACCTTCCGCCGCCCGCCGCCGCGCCCACCAGGGCAACCCCTGCCACCGGGTGACATCCGCCGCGCGGCTTCCGCGACACGCCCGGAGCCGGGGGTTCTCTAGGCCTATGAGCCAAGGACAAACTCATCAGAAAACACAAAAACCCCAAAAACGACAGAGATCGAAGAAGCGGCAGGGATTCGGCGCTTGCGGGCTGCTGCTGGCCGCCACTCTCGCGCTCGGGGCCGCCGCGCCCAGCACCGGCGTCCCCCTGCCCCCGCCACCCCGCCGATTCGCAGTGCCCGCGCCTCCCGTCCCGCCCGCACCGGGCAACCCCGCCCCCAGCGACCCGGCGCTGGGCAGCTCCGCCCCGCCCGCCCCCGGCGATCCCGCTCCGCCCGCCCCCGGTGACCCCGCGCCGGGCAACGCCACCCCCAGCATCCCCGAGGTCCTCGTCCCCGGTGAGGTGCTCGACTCGCAGGCGGGGCCGCTCGACACCCCCGATCAGGCGCTGCCTCCGCTCGTCTACCAGCCCAGTGCCGCCGAGGACCGGCTCGAACCGGTTGCCGCGCCCGAGGGGGCGTACCGGCTCGTCGAGTACGTGCCGCAGAGTGAGGTCGCCGCCAAGCCCGGTAGCTGTACCGCCAAGGCCGGGCCGTACCAGAAGCAGATCGAGCGGTGGCTCGGGCTCACGGTGGACGGGCGGCAGTCCGCCGCCGACTGTGCCGCGGTCCGCAAGTTCCAGCAGGCGCAGGGGATTTCGCCGGCCATCGGGTTCGCGGGGCCGGTCACCTGGTCCCGGATGCAGTTCCTGTCCGCGGGCAAGAATCCCAACGCCGCGCACGAGTGCCCCGTGAAGGCCCAGCGGGTGGCCTGCGTGGATCTGGCGCGGCAGTTGATGTGGGTGCAGACGGGGAAGAAAGTCACCTTCGGCCCTGTGCCCATTCGTAGTGGGCGGGCCTCGCTGCCCACCCGGGTTGGGTGGCACAAGGTCTACTGGCGGCACAAGAACCACTGGTCGACGATCTACCACCAGTCCATGCCGTACGCCCAGTTCTTCGACGGCGGGCAGGCCTTCCACGCCATCTACCACAGCGTGTACACATCGGAGGGAAGCCACGGGTGTGTGAACCTCAGCGTCGGTGATGCGCGCAAACTGTGGGACGTCCTGCGCCAGGGCGACGGCGTCTATGTGTGGGGGCACCGCGAGGGCACCTGAGCCGCCCCCGCCGATGTGTCCTGCGGCACAATCCGAGTCCCCGTGCGCTCTGAGAGACTTGGCGCGATGACCACGATGACTCAGTACCCCGCCGGGCGCGCCCGCGCCGAGATCGATCTCGGCGCGCTGCGCGCCAACGTGCGCACGCTGCGCGCCTGTTCGCCCGGCGCGCAGCTCATGGCCGTGGTGAAGGCGGACGCGTACGGGCATGGCGCGGTGCCGTGCGCCAGGGCGGCGCAGGAGGCGGGCGCCGCGTGGATCGGCACCGCGACCCCGCACGAGGCGCTGGAGCTGCGCGCGGCCGGCATCGAGGGCCCGATGATGTGCTGGCTGTGGACGCCGGGCGGCCCCTGGCGCGAGGCCGTCGAGGCGGACATCGACGTCTCGGTCAGTGGCATGTGGGCGCTGCGGGAGGTCGTCGAGGCCGCTCGCGCCGCCGGGCGTACCGCCAGAGTCCAGCTCAAGGCCGACACCGGGCTCGGTCGCAACGGCTGCCAGCCCGCCGACTGGCCGGAACTCGTCCACGCGGCGCTCGCCGCCCCCGGGGTCACGGTCACCGGCCTGTGGTCGCACCTGGCCTGCGCCGACGAGCCGGGTCACCCCTCGATCGCGGCCCAGCTCTCGGTGTTCCAGGAGATGACCGCGTTCGCGGAGAAGGCGGGCATCAGCCCCGAGGTGCGGCACATCGCCAACTCCCCGGCCACGCTCACCCTCCCCGAGTCCCACTTCGACCTCGTACGCACCGGCATCGCCATGTACGGCATCTCGCCCGCGCCGGAGCTCGGTACGGCGCGCGAGCTCGGCCTGCGGCCGGTCATGACCCTTTCGGCCTCGGTGGCGCTCGCCAAGCAGGTTCCGGCGGGTCACGGCGTCAGTTACGGGCATCACTACGTCACGAAGGGCGAGACCACCCTCGGCCTCGTCCCGCTCGGTTACGCCGACGGCATCCCGCGGCACGCCTCCGGGCGCGGTCCGGTTCTGGTGGGCGGGAAAGTACGTACCGCGGCGGGCCGCATTGCCATGGATCAGTTCGTGGTCGACCTTGAGGGGGACAGGGTCGAGCCGGGCGACCGGGCGGTGCTGTTCGGACCGGGCGACCACGGGGAGCCCACGGCCGAGGACTGGGCGCGGGCGGCCGACACCATCGGCTACGAGATCGTGACGCGCATCGGTTCGCGGGTGCCCCGCGTCTACGTGAATGAGTGTTCCGACGACGACGAGTAAGAGCGGAGCGGCACGGTGAGCGAGAGCAGCACGGGGGACGCCGTCGTATCCGCGGTCCAGGATGCCCAGTCGGCGGTGGGGAACTGGCGCCTTGCCGGGATCGCGGGGGCCGCGATAGGCGTGGTCGCGGCGGGCGCGGCGGCGGGTGTCGCCATAGAGCGCCTCACCGTCGGGCGCGGCATGCGCAGAAAGGCACGGCTCGCGCTCGACGCGTCCGGGCCCTACGGGTCGCTGCGGGGCATGCCCGGCAGGGCGGTCGCCGATGACGGCACGGTCCTCTACTACGAGACCGACGAGGTCGAGCCGGAGGCGGGTGCCAACGGCTCGCGCAAGCGCCGGCTGTTCGGGCGCAAGGTCCCGGCCCCGGTCACCGTGGTGTTCTCGCACGGCTACTGCCTCAGCCAGGACTCCTGGCACTTCCAGCGGGCCGCGCTGCGCGGAGTGCTGCGCACGGTGCACTGGGACCAGCGCAGCCACGGCCGCTCGGACCGCGGCAAGGCCCAGCGCGACGGCATCCCGGTCGACATCGACCAGCTCGGCCGCGATCTGAAGGCCGTCATCGACGCGGCGGCTCCGGACGGCCCGCTCGTCCTGGTCGGCCACTCCATGGGCGGCATGACGATCATGGCCCTGGCCGACCAGTACCCCGAGCTGATCAGGGACCGCGTGGTCGGCGTCGGCTTCGTCGGTACGTCCTCGGGCAAGCTCGGCGAGGTCAACTACGGGCTCCCGGTGGCCGGGGTCAACGCGGTGCGCCGGGTGCTGCCGGGCGTGCTCAAGGCGCTGGGCTCGCAGGCCGAGCTCGTGGAGCGGGGGCGGCGGGCGACGGCCGACCTGTTCGCGGGCATGATCAAGCGCTACTCGTTCTCCTCCAAGGACGTCGACCCGGCGGTGGCCCGGTTCGCCGAGCGGATGATCGAGAACACCCCCATCGACGTGGTCGCGGAGTTCTATCCGGCCTTCTCGGAGCACGACAAGACGGCCGCCCTGGCGATCTTCGCGGAGGTCCCCGTCCTGGTCCTGGCCGGCGACCGCGACCTGGTCACGCCCAGCTCGCACAGCGAGGCCATCGCCGATCTGCTGCCCGACGCGGAGCTGGTCATCGTGCCGGACGGCGGGCACCTGGTGATGCTGGAGCACCCCGAGACGGTCACCGACCGCCTCGCGGACCTCCTGGCCCGGGTCGGCGCGGTGCCGCAGGCCGCTAACGTTGGGACGTATGGAAGCACCGCACAGCAGCCCGGCGGCTGACGCCGGCACCCGCCTGACGCTCAACTCCCCTTCCGAAATGCAGGAGTTGGGCCGCCGCATCGCCAAACTGCTCCGCCCCGGCGACCTCGTCATGCTCACCGGGGAACTCGGCGCCGGCAAGACGACCCTCACCCGCGGCCTCGGCGAGGGCCTCGGCGTGCGCGGCGCCGTAACGTCCCCCACCTTCGTCATCGCCCGCGTCCACCCCTCGCTGACCGGCGGGCCCGCGCTGGTGCACGTGGACGCGTACCGGCTCGGCGGGGGCCTCGACGAGATGGAGGACCTCGATCTCGACGTGTCGCTGCCCGAGTCCGTGGTGGTCGTCGAGTGGGGCGAGGGCAAGGTCGAGGAGCTGTCCGAGGACCGGCTCCAGGTCCTGATCGACCGCGTCGTGGGCGAGACCGACGACGACCGCCGGATCGTCACGGTCGCGGGAATCGGGCCCCGCTGGACCGGCGCCGGGGTCGAGAGTCTCTGAGGCCCCGGCCGGGTGCGGCTGGAGCGGGCCGTACGTTCCGACAAGACGTCGGCAAAGTGTTGCGCCGGTCGCACCGGGCATGGTCACATGGAGACAGAGACCTGGTTAGGTCTACCTAACCGCGCCTTCTTCCGCAGCCCCAGGAGGCCGCCATGACCGTGCCGGAACGCGAAGCGAAGCCGCAGGCCCCGCGGGGCGTCCCGGTGCCGCTCGGGGTGTCGATACACGATCTGCTCGCCTCGTGCGCCGCGGCCACCGCCGTGTCGACGCCGCCGCGCGAGAGCGCCCCGGCGGCCGACGAGGGTGACGCGCGCAAGGACGCCGCGTAGTCCTATCGGGTGTTCGTCGGGCCGGGTTCCAGGCGCCTACGGGACGACGACGACCTTCGAGTTGCGGGTCGCGAACGTCCACATCGCGTCGCCGTCCGCCCGCGTCATACGGATGCCGCCGGCCTTCTTGTCGGTCTTGGGGCTCGTCATCGAGCCGTCCACCGCCGCGCTGAAGCCGATCGTCACGTTCTCGTTGACGGCGAACCGCACGACGTGCTCGACCATCACCCCGTCCGAGCCCTGGATCTTGCCGCCGGTCCGCGAGAGCACGGCGTAGGTGCCGGGCTTCGGGCTGATGCTGGACGGCACGACCGCGAACGTCTTCGGCGTCTTCGTCACGCCCACCAGCCACACCCGCTTCGCGCCGAGCGCGTACACGACACGGACACCGGTGCCGGAATTCGCCGGCACCGCGAGGTCGGGCTTGTTGGCGGGGGACCCGGCGGGCGGCGCGTTCGACGGCTCCACCGACGGGGACGCGCTGGTACCGGGGGCCGCGAGCTGGGACCGCGGAGGCGCGCTCGCCGAGGCCTGGTAGGCGAGGAAGCCGACCACCGCGAGAGCGGCCGCGGTCAGCCCGGCCACGAACCCCGTGCTGCTCCTTGCCACCTGGGCTTCCCCTTTCGTACGTACGTGCATGCCTACGGTCATACCTGCGGCTGACGGTAGCAGCAGGTGACGGCTTGGGCAGGACGCCGTGCCCCCGCCGCCTTGGTCGTAGGCTGTTCGCGTGCTCTTGCTCGCCGTTGATACCGCCACCCCCGCCGTCACCGTCGCCCTGCACGACGGCACCGCCGTCGTCGCCGAGTCGAGTCAGGTCGACGCCCGCAGGCACGGGGAGCTGCTGCTGCCCGCCGTCGACCGGGTGCTCGCCGTGGCCGGCCTGAAACTCGACGCCGTGACGGACCTGGTCGTCGGCGTCGGCCCCGGCCCCTACACCGGCCTGCGGGTCGGCCTGGTCACCGCCGCGACCTTCGGCTCGGTGCTCGGCGTCCCCGTCCACGGCCTGTGCACCCTGGACGGCCTCGCCTACGCCTCGGGCATCGAGGGCCCCTTCGCGGTCGCCACCGACGCCCGCCGCAAGGAGGTCTACTGGGCCAGGTACGACGACTTCCGTACGCGCGCGGGCGAGCCCGGCGTCGACCGGCCCGCCGACATCGCGGACGAGCTGAGCGGCCTGCCCGTCGTCGGCGCGGGCGCCCTGCTCTACCCGGAGTCCTTCCCCGAGGCACGCGGTCCCGAGTACCAGTCGGCGGGCGCGCTCGCCGCCCTCGCCGCCGAGAAGCTCGCCGAGGGCTCGGCCTTCCTGCCGCCGACGCCGCTGTACCTGCGCCGCCCGGACGCGCAGGTGCCCAAGAACTACAAGGTGGTCACCCCCAAGTGAGCGGGGCCGTACTGCGCGAGATGCGCTGGTGGGACATCGCGCCCGTGCTCGAACTCGAACACGAGCTGTTCCCCGAGGACGCCTGGTCGGCGGGGATGTTCTGGTCCGAGCTCGCGCACGCGCGCGGGCCGGGCGCCACCCGCCGCTACGTGGTCGCCGAGGACGCCGACGGGCGGCTCGTCGGGTACGCCGGGCTCGCCGCGGCCGGCGACCTCGCCGACGTGCAGACCATCGCCGCCGCCCGCGACCAGTGGGGCACCGGGCTCGGCGCCCGCCTCCTGACCGATCTGCTCAAGCACGCCACCGCCTTCGAGTGCGACGAGGTCCTGCTCGAAGTGCGCGTGGACAACACCCGGGCCCAGAGGCTCTACGAGCGCTTCGGCTTCGAGCCCATCGGCTTCAGACGCGGCTACTACCAGCCGGGCAACGTCGACGCACTCGTGATGCGGCTGAACGTCCAGGAACACGTCCAAGGAACAGAAGAGACTGACTGATGGCTGACGAACCGCTCGTACTGGGCATCGAGACCTCCTGCGACGAGACCGGCGTCGGCATCGTGCGCGGTACGACGCTGCTCGCCGACGCCATCGCCTCCAGCGTGGACACGCACGCCCGGTTCGGCGGCGTGGTCCCCGAGTTCGCGTCGCGGGCCCACCTCGAAGCGATGGTGCCGACCATCGAGCGCGCCCTGAAGACCGCAGGGGTCTCGGCGCGCGACCTCGACGGCATCGCGGTCACCGCGGGCCCCGGGCTGGCGGGCGCGCTGCTCGTCGGCGTCTCGGCCGCCAAGGCGTACGCGTACGCCCTGAACAAGCCGCTGTACGGGGTCAACCACCTCGCCTCGCACATCTGCGTCGACCAGCTGGAGCACGGGCCGCTGCCCGAGCCGACGATGGCGCTGCTCGTCTCCGGCGGCCACTCCTCGCTGCTGCTCGCCCCCGACATCACCGCCGACGTCCGTCCCATGGGCGCCACCATCGACGACGCCGCGGGCGAGGCCTTCGACAAGATCGCCCGGGTCCTCGACCTCGGCTTCCCCGGCGGCCCGGTCATCGACCGGCTCGCCAAGGAGGGCGACCCGAAGGCGATCGCGTTCCCGCGCGGCCTGACCGGCTCGCGCGACCCGGCGTACGACTTCTCCTTCTCCGGCCTGAAGACCGCCGTGGCCCGCTGGATCGAGGCCAAGCGCAACGCGGGCGAGGAGGTCCCGGTGCGCGATGTCGCCGCGTCCTTCCAGGAGGCCGTGGTGGACGTGCTGACCCGCAAGGCCGTACGGGCCTGCAAGGACGAGGGCGTCGACCACCTGATGATCGGCGGCGGCGTCGCCGCCAACTCCCGGCTCCGCGCGCTCGCCCAGGAGCGCTGCGAGCGGGCCGGGATCCGGCTGCGGGTGCCGCGGCCCGGCCTGTGCACGGACAACGGCGCGATGGTCGCGGCCCTCGGCGCGGAGATGGTGGCCAGGAACCGGCCCGCCTCCGACCTGGAGCTCTCGGCGGACTCCTCGCTCCCGGTGACCGAGCCACACGTACCGGGCGAGGCGCACGCGCACTCCCACGGCCACGACCATGTGCACGAGGTCAGCAAGAAGAACCTGTACTCATGACCGTCGCGCTGATGTGGGAGGCCCGGGCCGCCGAGGGCCGCGGCGCCGAGCTCCTCGCCTGGGTGCGGGAGCAGACCGTGGCCGGGTCGCCGCTGCGCCGCGAGGTCCTGCGCGCGCCCGGCGACCGGGTCCTCGTCATCACCTGGTGGGACGCGTCCTACGACGCCGAGCTGCCCGAACTCCCCGAGCCCGACGGGGAGTTGGCGGCCAGGCCGGTGCACCGCTGGCGCTTCGAGTCGGTCGGCTGAGCCGCCTCCTGATCGTTCAAGGCAACCTCGCAACCGATTTCGGCATCAAGCTAGGAGCAGGTGATGGCTGAAACGGACGGGTAATTGAACATGGGCTGGCTCGTGCGCAAGAAGGCGGTCGGTGCGGCCGTCCTCGGACTTCTGATGGTCGCGGGCTGCTCGTCGGGCGGTGGATCGGGCAGCACGCCGTCCGCCTCCGCGCCGTCCGCGAAGGGCAGCGACACGGCGTCCCCGGGCGCCGACACGGCGGGCGCAGAGGCCGCGTACCGCAAGTGGGGGCTCAAGCCGTTCGCCGCGCCGCCCGCGCCCCCGGCCGAGAAGCCGGTGAAGGCGAAGCCCGGCGAGGTGCCGGTGGTGAGTGACATCCCCACCAAGGACAAGATCGTCTTCGTGACGTTCGACGACGGGGCCGAGAAGGACCCCAAGTTCGTCGAGATGATGAAGGACCTGAAGATCCCCTTCACCATGTTCCTGACCGACGACATCATCCGCAGCGACTACGGCTACTTCAAACCGCTGCAGGAGCTCGGCAACTCCATCGAGAACCACACGCTCTCGCACCCCAACCTGCGCACGCTGGGCGAGGCCGCGCAGAAGAACGAGATATGCACCCAGCAGAAGAAGCTGGGCAAGGAGTACGGCAAGACGCCCCGGCTCTTCCGGCCCCCGTACGGCAACTGGAACGAGAACACCCGGGCCGCCGCCAAGTCCTGCGACCTCCAGGCCATCGTGCTGTGGCGCGAGTCGATGCAGATCACGAACATGCAGTACCAGCGCGGTGACAAGAAGCTGCACCCCGGCGACATCATCCTGGCGCACTTCCGCGGCCCCAAGGAGCTCAAGGGCGCGTCCATGACGGAGATGACCGCGAACATGCTCCGCCACATCCAGGAGCAGGGCTTCACAGTGGCCCGCCTGGAGGACTACGTCTAGGAGAACCACGGGGGGCAGGCGGCCGACGTCGCGTCCATCAGCGGACGGCACGCCGCGTTCATCAGCAGACCACACAAAAGAAGAAGGCAAGGAGTGAATACTCTCCCTGCCACTCTCAAGATATAGCGCACCGGGGGGCTTGCGGCAAGGCCCCCATCGTGCCGCACAATCTCTCGCCTAAGGCCCCTACCTGCGTAAACGGGAGATTCACTCAGTGCGTGTGCTGTTCGGAGCTGATGGCATGGACCACCTGACCACGAGCGCCTTCGACCTTCCCGACCGCCTTGCCGCCAAGGCCGACCCGACGCTGATCGGTGACGACGAGCGCCACTTCGCGGCCATCGCGGAAAGCCTCGACCAGACGATCGCCGAGCTGTCCGACCGCCTCGACACCCTGCGCAAGGCGCCCGGCGGCGTCGGCCGGGCCGTGATGGACCGGGACGTCGAGGTCCACCACGTGACGGGCCGCCTTCGCGCGCTGCGCCGCTTCGGCCTCGACCTGTGCCTCGGCCGCATCGTCGGCGCGGACGACTCCGAGCCCCTCTACATCGGACGGCTCGGCCTCACCGACAGCGAGGGCCGCCGGCTGCTGCTCGACTGGCGTTCCCCCGCCGCCGAGCCGTTCTTCGCGGCCACCCACGCCGAGCCGATGGGCCTGGCGAGCCGCCGCCGCTACCGCTGGACCCGCGGCCGGATCAGCGACTACTGGGACGAGGTGTTCAGCGCCGACGGGCTCGAAGGGCACGCCGCCCTCGACGACCAGTCCGCGTTCATCGCGAGCCTGGGCACCAACCGCTCGTCCCGGATGCGCGACGTGCTCTCCACCATCCAGTCCGACCAGGACGCCATCATCCGGGCCGGATCGCGCGGTGCCCTCGTCGTCGACGGCGGCCCCGGTACGGGCAAGACTGTCGTCGCCCTGCACCGCTCCGCCTACCTGCTGTACTCCGACCCGCGCCTCGGCCACCGCCGCGGCGGCGTCCTGTTCGTCGGCCCGCACCGGCCCTACCTGGACTACGTCGCCGACGTCCTGCCGAGCCTCGGCGAGGAGGGCGTGCAGACCTGCATCCTGCGGGACCTCGTCACCGAGGGGGCCGAGGCACAGGACGAGAGCGACCCGGACGTGGCACGCCTGAAGTCGTCCGCCGACATGGTGAAGGCGGTCGAGACGGCCGTCCGGTTCTACGAGGACCCGCCCACCCGGGGCATGACCGTCACGACGCCCTGGTCCGACGTCCGGCTGACCGCCGACGACTGGGCCGAGGCATTCGACGCGCCCGGACCGGGCACCCCGCACAACGAGGGCCGCGAGCTGGTGTGGGAGGCGCTGGTCTCGATCCTCCTCGACAAGCACGACGGCGACGACGTCACGCCCGAGGAGTTCCGCAAGGCGCTGCGCCAGGACCGGGAGCTCGTCGAGACCCTCAACGGCGCGTGGCCGCTGCTCGACGCGGCCGATGTCGTCGGCGACCTGTGGTCGGTGCCCGCCTACCTGCGGATGTGCGCGCCCTGGCTCGCCCCCGACGACGTACGCAGGCTGCGGCGCGCGGACGCCAAGGCCTGGACGGTGTCCGACCTGCCGCTCCTGGACGCGGCCAGGCTCCGTCTCGGCGACCGGGAGGCGGAACGGCGCAAGCGGCAGCACGACGCCGTGGTCGCCGCCGAACGCGAGCGCATGGCCGGCGTCATCGACGAGATCATCTCGGCTTCCAACTTCAACTCGGCCGGCGACGAGAGCGAAGGCGCGCTGCGCATGCTGCGCGGCAAGGACCTCCAGGACACCCTGATCGACGAGAGCGCCCTGCCCACCGCCGAACCGGACCTGCTCGCCGGGCCGTTCGCGCACGTCGTCGTGGACGAGGCCCAGGAACTGACGGACGCGGAGTGGCAGATGCTGCTCCTTCGCTGCCCGTCCCGCAGCTTCACCATCGTCGGCGACCGCGCGCAGGCCCGGCACGGGTTCACCGAGTCGTGGCAGGAGCGCCTGGAGCGGATCGGGCTCGACCGGAACGACGTGGCGTCGCTCAGCATCAACTACCGCACGCCTCAAGAGGTCATGACCGAGGCCGAGCCGGTCATCCGGGCCGCGCTCCCGGACGCCAACGTGCCGACGTCCATCCGCAGCAGCGGCATCCCGGTGGTCCACGGATCCGTCGCGGACCTCGACTCGGTCCTGGAGAGCTGGCTCGCCGAGCACGCCGACGGGATCGCCTGCGTCATCGGGGCCCCCGGCTTCCGGGCCACGTCCCGGGTCCGGTCCCTGACGCCGGAGCTGTCGAAGGGCCTCGAATTCGACCTGGTCGTGCTCGTCGACCCGGCGGAGTTCGGCGAGGGCATCGAAGGGGCGGTCGACCGCTATGTGGCGATGACCCGGGCGACACAGCAGCTGGTCGTCCTGACGAGCGCCTGACCAGCACCGATCGGCGCCGGAAAAAAATCCCGCTGGATTTCCGGGGCGGTGTCGATCGGGCCGTCTCCCGTTCGACGTATGAGCGAGAGGCGGGGAAACGGTCCCCGCCCTGCACGGAACCGCAGAAACGGAACCCGCAGAAACGGAACCCGTGGAAACGGGATCCGCAGAAACGGGATCCACGGAACTGGAAACGGAGACGATCATGCCGCGCTACCTGTCGATGGTCCGCCTCGATGAGAACAACACCCCCGCGGGCGGCCCCAGCCCCGAGCTCATGGAGCGGATGGGCAACCTGATCGGCGAGATGACCAAGGCCGGGGTCCTGCTCGACACCGCCGGGCTCACACCCTCGGCCGAGGGCACCCGGGTCCGCTGGAGCGGCGGTCAACTGACCGTCACCGACGGCCCGTTCACCGAGTCCAAGGAGGTCGTGGGCGGTTACGCGATCATCCAGGCCAAGGACAAGGCGGAGGCGATCGAGTGGACCAAGCGGTTCCTCCAGATCCACGAGAAGGAGTGGGACGTCACCTCGGAGGTGCGGGAGATCGCCGAGGGCTAGGCCCTCGGCCTGCTGCGGCCGGGGCTTCGGCCCCGGCCCCTCGGGAAGCGTTCCGGGAAATGTTGCCGCCCGGTGGCCGCGGTGATCTGCTGGTACGGCCGGGCCGCGAGGAGGCGGCGATTCTCCGGGCCGTACGGCGATGAGTTTCGCGGGCGGGGCCGGTCTACCTGTTGATGCCGCCCAGAGGGGGCCGGGCAACGCCAAGGAGGCCGAGGATGTCCGCGAAGATCACCCAGAAGATCACCACCTTCCTCTGGTTCGACAACCGGGCCGAGGAAGCCGCCAACCACTACGTCTCGATCTTCGGCGGCGACTCGAAGATCGTGGGGATCACCCACTACTCGGCGTCGACGCCGGGCGAGCCCGGCACGGTCATGACGGTCGACTTCCAGCTCGCGGGCCAGAAGTTCACCGCCCTCAACGGCGGCCCGCAATTCTCCTTCACCGAGGCGATCTCGCTCTCGGTGGCCTGCGGCAGCCAGGAGGAGATCGACCGGTTCTGGACGCGGCTGGGCGAGGGCGGCGAAGAGGGACCCTGCGGCTGGCTGAAGGACAAGTACGGCCTGTCCTGGCAGATCGTCCCCGCCGAGCTGCCCGAGCTGCTCGGCCAGGGCGCGGAGAAGTCCGACCGGGTCATGGCGGCGGTCATGGGCATGAAGAAGCTGGACCTTCAGGCGATGCGGGACGCGTGACGCGACGCGGGCGCGGCTGGGGCGGGTGGCTGGTTGCGCAGTTCCCCGCGCCCCTGGCGGGGTTGAGCCCGGCAGGCACGGGGTCTGGGGCGGAGCCCCGGGGTGGGGCGGGGGGCCGGCCCCGATAATCTCTGGCGCATGTCGCCCCGTTCGCCGCTTCCGCCCTCGCCGCCCCCGGCCGAGATACGCGCCTGGCCCGACCGCAACGCGCTGCTCGCCGACCGGGCGCGGGTCCTGGAGGCGCTGGTCAAGGGGTACTTGGGGGTGGGGCGGCTCGGGCTGCACTGGCTGTGGGCGGCGCTCTTCGCGCTCGGCTGGTCGCTGGTCGGCACGGCGCTCACCTCGCTCACCGACGTCCTCACCGCGATCGTCGGTGGGGTGTTCCTGCTGCTCGGCCTCGGCGTGATGATCCCGACCGGGTTCGCCGTCGGGTTCGGGCTGCGCAAGGACCGCCGGATCCGTGAACTCCTGCGCCAGTGGGGCGAGTTGGACCGCGATCCCGTGCTCGACCGGAACCTGCGCAGGCCCGGTCTGAGCCTGGCCTGGCTGGTTCCCTCGGTGCTGCTGTGCGCGGGCGGCCTCGCGGTGTGTCTGGTGCTGCCCGCGACCGCAGACCCGGGCCACGACACGTACGCGCTCGTCGTCTACGGCATGGGGCTCGGCCTCATCTGCTGGCTGACCGGACTGGTCGGCGTCGTGAAGGCGGCCGCGCACCGGCGCTGGGTGCTGCGCTCCCTGGCCCCCAGGGCATCGCGCTGACCCCAGGCCTATCCTTGGGATGCCGCAGAGGCATGCGGTGATGCATCCCGGGGGAAGGACGGTCGCAGTGGCCTGGTACTGGTGGATTCTGATCGTTTTCTGGATGGGCGGGTTCGGCTGGGCGATCGACAACGCCCGGACCGCGCTGCGTACCCGGCACGAGCGGAAGATGGAGCGTCTTGAGGCGGCCAAGCAGGAACGTCTTGCCGTGGAGGCCGCGAACAAGCCGCCGGAGCCGGTGTGCGGGTGCACGCACCACTTGGCCAAGCATGACAAGGCGGGGAAGTGTCATGAGCGGGTTGAGGTTCCGGTCGCCTGGGACGAGAACAAGAAGCCGCTCCGCTTCGAGTCGGCCCAGTGCAACTGCCAGCAGTATGTGGGGCCTCAGCCCCTGTCCCAGGTCTACGCGGACGAACTGACCGACCTCGGCTAGGCGCTCCGCTGGGGGGGCGGGAATGTGAGTGCGGGCCGGCGAGGGCGGGGTGCGCAGTTCCCCGCGCCCCTAGCGGGACCAGCCCTGGCCGGTACCGGGATCTTCAGCCCGTCATGGGGGTCCCCCTAAGGGCGCGGCACAGGGTTGCCGATCAGCATCGTCGGCGCACCCGACACCCGCGTCAGGAACACCGTCGCCGCATGGGGCCCCTGCGGCTTCACCTTGCGCCGCACCTCCTCCGGCTCCACCGCCGACCCCCGCTTCTTCACCGTCAGTACCCCCACCCCCCGCTCCCGCAACAACGCCTTCAACTTCTTCATGTTGAACGGGAGTTGGTCGGTGATCTCGTACGCCGAGGTGTACGGGGACGCGTACGGCTCGTCGCTCGTGACGTACGCGATCGTCTCGTCGATCAGACGGCCCCCGCACTGCTCGACGATCTCGGCGACCAGGTGCGCGCGGATGACCGCGCCGTCCGGCTCGTAGAGGTAGCGGCCGACCGGGCCCACCGGCGGCGCGGCGAGCGGGGACGGGGCCCACAGCGCGGCGGCCGCGGGCAGCACGGTGGCGCGGAAGGCGCCCGGGGTCACGCCGGTGCCGAACCACAGCACCGCTTCCTTCACGTCGCCCCCGTCCGAGATCCACTCCGCCTCGGCCTGCGGCGGGATCGCCTCGTGCGGGATGCCGGGGGCGATCTTCAGCGCGGCGAAGGGGGATGCGAGGGCCGCCGAAATCGCCCACGAGAGCGGGGGAGAGTACGCCTCCGGGTCGAAGATTCGCCCGCCCGTCGCCCGGCCACCGCCCCTCACCGACGCGCTTCGCGCGACCCCTCCTTGTCTGCCGCCTCGCCTCGCCGGGTCCACGAAGACCGCGTCGTATCCCGACGTATCGACGTCCGTGACGTCCGCGCAGCGCACCTCGATCAGGTCCGCGAGGCCCAGCGCCTCCGCGTTGGCGCGGGCCACCGCCGCCGTCAGGGGGTCGCGGTCCACCGCGAGGACCGAGATCCCGGCCCGCGCGAGGGCCAGCGCGTCGCCGCCGATGCCGCAGCACAAGTCCGCCACGCTGCGTACGCCGTGAGAGGCGAAGGCCTCCGCGCGGTGGGTGGCGACCGAGGTGCGGGTCGACTGCTCGACGCCGTTCGGCGTGAAGAACATCCGGTGCGCGTCCGCCGCGCCGAACTTCGCCACCGCCCGCTGCCGCAGCCGTGCCTGCCCGAGCGCCGCCGACACCAGGCCCGCGTCGTGCTCGCGGCGCAGCCGGGTGGCGACCGCCAGTTCCTGGGACGGGTCGTAGTCCCGCAGCGATGCGAGCAGGGTGCGGCCCTCGTCGGTGAGCAGCAGGGAGAAGGTGTCGAGGTCGTTCACCCCGTCATTGTCGTCCAGCCGCCGCCCCGCTGTGGGCCAGGCGGGCGATGGCGCGGCCGCCGGCGGCGGTGTCGTACGGGTCGCGGGGCCCGCGCCTGACAGGATGCGGCGCCATGCAGCTAGTACGACAAAAAGGAAAATCCCGGACGAAGGTCGCCTGTCTTGCCCTCGCCCTCGGCGCCGCCCTGCTCACCTCGGGCTGCTCCTCCGAGGAAGGCGAGGTCGGCCGCCCCGGCGCCGAGGCCGCCAAGAAGGGCCCCGCCGACCACTCCGACCAGCTCAAGAGCGCCGAGGCCGCCCGGCTCGCGGCCGTCAAGAAATGGGGCCTCGCCAAGCCGCCGCTGCTTGCGCCCCCGCCGCCCGCCGTCAAGCCGAGGATCACCAACCGCCCCGGGTTCGAGACGGACGGCGGAGACTCGCTGCCGCCGGTCTTCACCACCGTCCCCACCAAGGACCGGATCGTCTTCCTCACGATCGACGACGGCGCCGAGAAGGACCCCACCTTCCTGAAGATGATGCAGGAACTCCGCATCCCCTACAGCGCGTTCCTCAGCGACTACCTGGTCAAGGACGACCACGATTACTTCAGGAAGATGCAGGGCCTCGGGGTCACGCTCAACAACCACACCCTCAACCACCGTTACATGCCCGCGCTGTCCTACGACGAGCAGCGGCACGAGATCTGCGACCAGCAGGACAAGATCGGCCAGTGGGCGGGCGTGCGGCCCCGGCTGTTCCGACCGCCGTACGGCAACTACAACGAGGACACCCTCAGGGCCGCCCAGTCCTGCGGCATCAAGGCCGCGCCGCTGTGGGCCGCCGAGGCCTTCACCGATCACATGGAATGGCGCGAGTGGGACCGCGACCTGCACCCCGGCGACATCATCCTGACCCACTTCCGCGGCCGTCAGGACTGGAACGGAACCATGCCCGACATGATCCGGCAGGTGATGAAGGTGATCACCGACAAGGGATACGCGGTGGCTCGTCTGGAGGACTACGTGTGACCTTTCCCGAGGAGCCGCGGTGAAGCGCGCGCACCGGCTCCGGGCCTCCCTGGCCGGTCTGCTCGCCGCCGGTGCGCTGCTCGGCCCGCCGGCCGGATGTACGGAGCCGACCGCGCCCGCCGCCCCGTTCGAGCGGCTCGGGCGCAGGGCCGCGCGGAAGGCCGTGCCGCGCGCCGGGCGACTATGCCCGAGCGCCTGCCCTCATCGGTTCGAGCTCCAACTCCCGCTCCGGCACGCCGAGTTCGGCCTCCCGCTGCCGTTCACCGCTGTCGCTGATCCGGATGAGCAGCGCGATCATCAGCCAGTTGGCGACCAGGGACGAGCCGCCCTTGGCGAGGAACGGCAGCGCCTTGCCGGTCAGCGGGATCAGGCCCGTCACCCCGCCCGCGACCACGAACACCTGGAGCGCGAGGGCCGCCGCGAGGCCCGTCGCGAGCAGCTTGCCGAAGCCGTCGTGCGCGGAGAGCGCGGCACGCAGACCCCGCTGCACGAGCAGCGCGTACAGGGCGAGGACCGCCATCATTCCGGCGAGGCCGAGTTCCTCGCCGACCGTGGTCAGGATGAAGTCGCTGCGGCCCGCGAAGCCGACGAGTTCCGGGTGGCCGCGGCCGAGGCCGGTGCCGGTCATGCCGCCGCTGCCGAAGCTGAACAGGGCCTGGGCCGCTTGGTCGGAGATGAGGCCCGGCGGGCGTTCGGCGGGCGGCAGATAGATGTCGAAGGGGTGCAGCCAGGCGACGATACGGCCCTTGACGTGCGGCTCCGTCGAGCCGACCACGAACGCCCCGGCCGCCGCCATCACGATGCCGGTCAGGACCCAGCTGGTGCGCTGGGTGGCGACGTACAGCATCACCACGAACAGGCCGAAGAAGATCAGCGAGGTGCCGAGGTCGCGCTCGAAGACCAGGACGAGCAGGCTCACCATCCAGATGGTCAGGATCGGCGCGAGCTGGCGGCCGGGCGGCAGCCGGACCCCGAGCACCTTGCGGCCGGTGAGCGCGAGCGAGTCCTTGTGGACGACGAGATAGCCCGCGAAGAACACCGCGATCATGATCTTGACGAACTCGCCGGGCTGCAGTGAGAACGAGCCGATGAAGATCCAGCGCTTGGCGCCGTAGGTGTCGCCGGGGAAGAACGCCGGGGCCATGAGCAGCACGAGCGCCGCGGCCATGCAGAGGTAGATGTAGCGCTGGAGCCGTCGGTGGTCGCGCAGCACGGCCAGGGTGGCGAGCGCGACCGCGAAGCCGATGACCGTCCAGATGAGCTGGCCCGAGGCGGTGGCCTCCGACTTGAACTTGTGCGCGTACGTGGCGTCGAGCCGGTAGAGCAGCACCAGGCCGAGCCCCGAAAGGAGCAGGGCGAGCGGCAGGATCAGAGGGTCGGCGTACGCGGCGTACCGGCGCACCGTGAGATGTCCGGCGAGCGCGATCAGCGCCATGCTGACAGCGAACTCGTAGGTGGCACGCGTGAGTTGACCCGTCATGGCCATCGCGGCCGCCGCGTGGCCGAACGCGGTCACGGCGACGACGAGCAGCAGGAGCAGCGCCTCGGAACGGCGGCGCCGGGCCGCGATTGGGCCCGGACCGCCGGCCCGGCTCAGTCGACGCACGGGATGCCGCCGCCGTCGATGACCGGGGGTGCGGGAGCGGGTGGCGCCTTGCTCCTGCCCGGCGCCGGGGAGCCCTCGGGCGCGGTGGGCGGTGTCGAATGAACCGGATTGGTCTGTTCCGCGACTATCTGCTTGATCTTCACCGGATCGACGATATTGACGTCTTCGCCCCGGTGTTTGGCGAATCGCTCGATCGGAAGTGTCGTGAATGCCACATTCCCGCCCGATACATTCCTGGCCTGCTTGACGAACGACATCAGGTCCCAGCCCTTGTCGGTGACGAGATCCTGCTTGGCCACGTTCAGCAGATTCAGGAGGCGGACCGGGTCGGTGAAGGTGCCCGCCGAGTCGAGCTTCTGCGTCGCCGAAGCGAGGAACGCCTGCTGACGGCGCGTACGGTCCAGGTCGCCGCCGTCGAGCCCGTGCCGCTGCCGCACGAACGCGAGGGACTGCTGCCCGTTCAGGGTCTGCCTGCCGGCCGGGAAGTCGGCGCCCGAGTACTTGTCCTTCACGGGCTTCTTCAGGCAGACCGTCACTCCGTCCAGGGCGTCGGCCAGGTGGTAGAACCCGGCGAGATTCACCTCGGCGAAGTGGTCGATGGGCACGCCCAGAAAGTTGCGTACGGTCTCGATCTCGGCCCGGCGGCCCGCCTCGCGGCCCGCCGTCTCCAGCTTCCCCTTGTCGGTCACGCCCTGCGCGGCCAGCTTCTCCTCGGTGCGGGCCTTCTCCAGGCCGTACGCCTTCTTGATCTTGTCCTGGCCGTGGCCGGGGATGTCGACCAGGTCGTCGCGGGGCACCGAGAACGCCTTCGCCCTGCTGCCGTCGCCGGGCACGTGAAGGAGGATCAGGGTGTTGGTGTTGTAGCCGCCGATGTCGGAACTGCCCGCGTGCAGCTTGTCGAGGACCTCGGGCGGCAGGTCGTCGCCGTTCTGGTCCTTGCGGCTGTCCAGGCCCATCAGCAGGATGTTGGTGTCCCCGCCGACCGACTTGGGCGCGTTGTCGCCGAGCGCGTGCGAGGTGCCGATGCTCCCGGCCAGGTCGCGGTAGAGGTACCAGCCGCCGGCCAGCGCGCACAGCACCAGGACGGCGGCGGCAAGGGCGAACGTGCGCACCAGGCGCATCGGGCCGGAACGCTTTGTGCGACGGCGGCTGATTCGGCTGCGGCTCATTCGACGGTGGCTCACGCCGACCGATGCTGTGCCCCGGGCGCTGAAGGAATCCTGAGGGTCCTGAAGACGCCTTCAGAACCACCTGGCTCCCTACGGCTTCAGAACCGCCCCGGCAGCCGCGCCGTGAACGTCGCGCCCGGGCCCGCCCCCACCGACAGCTCCCCGCCGTGGGCCCGCGCGATCTCGCGGGCGATCGCGAGCCCGAGCCCGGTGCCGCCGCTCTCGCGGGCGCGGGCGGTGTCCAGGCGTACGAAGCGCTCGAAGATCCGGGACCGGTCGGCGGCCGGGATGCCGGGCCCGTCGTCGGCGACTTCGAGTACCGCGTCCGTGCCCTCCCGGGCGGCCCGCACCCGCACCTTCGTACGGGCATGGCGTACCGCGTTGTCGACGAGGTTGGCCAGCATCCGCTCCAGCTGCGCCGGGTCGCCGCGCACCGGCACGGGAGCATCGGCGAGCAGCTCGACCGGGACCCGGGCGGCCCGCCTGCGCGCGGTGTCCTCGGCCGCGAGCAGCGTCAGGTCGACCGGCTCGGCCAGGGGCTGCGGGTGGCCGTCGAGGCGGGCCAGGAGCAGCAGGTCGGCGGCGATCCGCTGGAGCCGCTCGGTGTCGTCGAGCGCGGCCCGCACCGACGCCGAGTCCGGTGCGGTGAGGGCGACTTCGAGCCGGGAGCGGACGGCGGCGATCGGGTTGCGCAGCTCGTGAGAGGCGTCCGCGACGAACTCGCGCTGGCGGACATGGGCCTGTTCGAGCCGGTCGAGCGTGGCGTTCACGGTCCGGGCGAGCAGCGCGATCTCGTCGGCGCCGCCGGGGTCGGGGACCCGCCGGTCCAGTTCGCTGGAGCTGACCTCGGCGAGCTCGGTGCGGATCGAGGTCACCGGGCGCAGCGCGAGCCCGGTGCCGGCCCAGGCGATGGCGGCGGCGAGCGCGATCAGCGGCGGGGCGCTGGCGAGCAGGGCCCACCCGATGGCGCCGGTCGCGTCGTCGACGTCGCTGAGCACGGTCATCCCGTACACATAGCTCGCCGGGCCGCCGGGAATCTGGGCGCGTACGACGACGGCGACCTCGTGGCGGCCCGCCTCCTTCAGGAGCCGGGACGCCGAGTCCTGTCCGTCCGGCGGGCGCAGATCGGCCAGCCCCTCGGCGGCGCCGGTCTCCTGGCTGGCGGCGGTGACCCGGCCGCGCTCGTCGAGCACGACGACGAGGTCGACGCCGTCGTCCGGCGGCGGCAGCTGTGTTCGTACGGTCCCGGTGTCGACCTGGGCGGCGACCTTGCGGGCGGCCAGCTCGGTGCGGCCGGTGGTGTTGTCGAGGAGGTTGGAGCGCAGGACGATGTAGAGCCAGATCCCGCCCGCGGCGAGCAGCAGCGCCATCGCGAGGGCGGCGGCCGCGGCGACCTTCCCGCGCACGGTCCGGGGCCGCGGCCACTTCATGGGCTTGTGTGGCTCAGCCCCCATCGGGCGCCATCCGGTAGCCGACCCCGTGCACGGTCAGGATCGATCGACGGCCGAACGGAGAATCGATCTTTTTCCTGAGCGAAGAGACATAGACCTCGACGATGTTCGGATCGATCCCGCCGTCCGCCCCCGTGGCGCTGTCCCAGACCTCGTCCAGGATGTGCTGCTTGGCGACGGCCTGGCCCGGCTCGGCCATCAGGCAGGCCAGGACCGCCAGCTCGCGGGCGGTCAGCTCGATCTCGCGCTCGCCGCGCCGGCAGCGCCGGGCGGCGGTGTCGAGGGTGAGGTCGCCGGCCTGGAGGGTGTCCTGGCGCGCGGCCCCGGCCCGGCGGCCGAGCGCGCGGAGCCGGGCGAGCAGCACCACGAAGGAGAAGGGCTTGGTCAGATAGTCGTCGGCCCCCGAGTCGAGCCCGTCGGCCTCGTCGTACTCGCCGTCCTTGGCGGTCAGCATCAGGACGGGGGTGAGATCGCCGAGCCGCCGCATCCGCCGGCAGATCTCGTAGCCGCTGAGCCCCGGCAGCATCAGGTCGAGCACGATCGCGTCGTACCCGCCGGTGAGCGCCAGGTCGAGCCCGCGGTGGCCGTCGTGCGCGAGGTCGACCCAGTGGCCCTCGGCGGAGATGCCCCGACGCAGCGAGTCGGCGAGCCCGGTTTCGTCCTCGACGACCAGAATGCGCATGCCGTCCAGGGTCACACAGGTGGCCACAAGCCCGGGAAGCGTCCGCCGTGGCGGTGGCAGATTGGCACTCCGCTTGACCGAGTGCTAATCACCGTCCTAGTCTCGCTTCTGGCACTCCCCACCGGAGAGTGCCAAGTAGCGACGGGCAGGTCCGGCACCCGCGACGACGGATCCACCTGGTCGCCACCCCAGACAGTTAACCCCGTGAGATCTCCGAAGGGGGAGACCGGATCGTGACGACCGCCAGCTCCAAGGTTGCCATCAAGCCGCTCGAGGACCGCATTGTGGTCCAGCCGCTCGACGCCGAGCAGACCACGGCCTCCGGCCTGGTCATTCCGGACACCGCCAAGGAGAAGCCCCAGGAGGGCGTCGTCCTGGCCGTGGGTCCGGGCCGCTTCGAGAACGGCGAGCGTCTGCCGCTCGACGTCAGCACCGGCGACATCGTGCTGTACAGCAAGTACGGCGGCACCGAGGTGAAGTACAACGGCGAGGAGTACCTCGTCCTCTCGGCCCGCGACGTGCTCGCGATCATCGAGAAGTAATTCACCGAAGTACGCGAGTACTTCGAGTTCGAAGCGAATGCTTTGAGAGCTGCGCCCCTGGTCACCCCGCTGATTGCCGGGCGGCGAGGGGCGCAGTGTCATTAACCCGAGTTTTCGAGAGGGCTGAACCGCTCCCATGGCGAAGATCCTGAAGTTCGACGAGGACGCCCGTCGCGCCCTTGAGCGCGGCGTCAACAAGCTTGCCGACACCGTCAAGGTGACGATCGGCCCCAAGGGCCGCAACGTCGTCATCGACAAGAAGTTCGGCGCCCCCACCATCACCAACGACGGTGTCACCATCGCGCGCGAGGTCGAGCTCGACGACCCGTACGAGAACCTGGGCGCCCAGCTGGTCAAGGAGGTGGCGACCAAGACCAACGACATCGCGGGTGACGGCACCACCACCGCGACCGTCCTGGCCCAGGCGCTGGTCCGCGAGGGTCTGCGCAACGTCGCCGCCGGCGCCTCCCCGGCCGCCCTCAAGAAGGGCATCGACGCCGCGGTCAAGGCCGTCTCCGACGAGCTCCTCGCGACCGCCCGTCCGATCGAGGACAAGACCGACATCGCCGCCGTCGCCGCGCTGTCCGCCCAGGACAAGCAGATCGGCGAGCTCATCGCCGAGGCCATGGACAAGGTCGGCAAGGACGGTGTCATCACCGTCGAGGAGTCCAACACCTTCGGTGTGGAGCTGGAGTTCACCGAGGGCATGGCCTTCGACAAGGGCTACCTCTCGCACTACATGGTCACCGACCAGGAGCGCATGGAGGCCGTCCTCGACGACCCGTACATCCTGATCAACCAGGGCAAGATCTCCTCGATCCAGGACCTGCTGCCGCTCCTGGAGAAGGTCATCCAGGCCGGCGCCTCCAAGCCGCTCCTGATCATCGCCGAGGACGTCGAGGGCGAGGCGCTCTCCACCCTGGTCGTCAACAAGATCCGCGGCACGTTCAACGCCGTGGCCGTCAAGGCCCCGGGCTTCGGCGACCGCCGCAAGGCCATGCTGCAGGACATCGCCACCCTCACCGGCGCGACCGTCATCGCCGAAGAGGTCGGCCTCAAGCTCGACCAGGCCGGCCTTGAGGTGCTCGGCACCGCGCGCCGCGTCACCATCACCAAGGACGACACCACGATCGTCGACGGCGGCGGCAACAGCGCCGACGTCGAGGGCCGCGTCAACCAGATCAAGGCCGAGATCGAGGCCACGGACTCCGACTGGGACCGCGAGAAGCTCCAGGAGCGCCTCGCGAAGCTGGCCGGCGGCGTGTGCGTGATCAAGGTCGGCGCCGCCACCGAGGTGGAGCTCAAGGAGCGCAAGCACCGTCTGGAGGACGCCATCTCCGCGACCCGCGCCGCGGTCGAGGAGGGCATCGTCTCCGGTGGTGGCTCCGCCCTGGTGCACGCCGCCAAGGTCCTGGACGGCAACCTGGACAAGGCCGGCGACGAGGCCACCGGTGTCGCGGTCGTCCGCCGCGCCGTCGTCGAGCCGCTGCGCTGGATCGCCGAGAACGCCGGCCTTGAGGGCTACGTCATCACCTCCAAGGTGAGCGAGCTCGACAAGGGCTTCGGCTTCAACGCCGCCACCGGCGAGTACGGCGACCTGGTCAAGGCCGGCGTCATCGACCCGGTCAAGGTCACCCGCTCCGCCCTGGAGAACGCCGCCTCCATCGCGTCCCTGCTGCTCACGACCGAGACCCTGGTCGTCGAGAAGCCGGCCGAGGAAGAGGCCGACGCCGGTCACGGCCACGGTCACGGCCACTCCCACTGACGTCTGCGACGTCGGGCCCGCAGTACGTGTGAAGGCCCCCGCTCCCGCCGTCGAGGCGGGGCGGGGGCCTTCCCCGTTGCGGGAGGGCTCGGCTGCTCAGCCCGCGATGCCCAACTGCTTCATCAGCCCCATGACGTTGTAGTGCCACCAGCCTTCCTGGATCCTGTCGTTCTTGAACCGGAAGATCGTGGTGCCGGTCATGGTGACCTGCTTGCCGGTGGCCGGGAGGCCCTGGAAGTCGCCCGTGTGGGTGGCCTTCCACGTCCACAGCGTCACCACGTCGTCGCCCTCGCAGATCTGCCGGTCGAGGTCGAAGGAGAAGTCGAAGGCCGACCGCCATCCGGTGACGTCGTTGCGTATCTCGTCGCGGCCGACGACCGTGTCCTGCTCCTTGATGATGTCGTGGTCGGCGTAGTCGGCCGCGAACACCTCGTCGATCGCGTCGAGGTTGCCGCCCGTGGCGATCTCGTGGAAGAAGCGGCGGGCGGTTGTCGCGTTCAACTGGTCGTTGCGCACCACATCCAGGTCCGTGAAGGTGGGCGCTCCGTCGCAGAGCGCCACCATCTCGGCGAAGATCCGGTCCGTCTCCGGGAGCTTCGAGTTCGCCATCGCCTCCTCGTACGAGGGAAACTCGACGATCTCGACGAAGTGGTTCCCGTCGGTGCGGTCCTTGCCGATGAGGGCGTGGGAAGCGGTCCGCCTGCCCTTGGTCTGTTCGACCCAGCGGTCCATGAGCCGGTCCAGGTCACTGAACCGCTCGGTCTTGAAGTCGATCACCTGTGCGAATGTCATGACTCCTCCCGGCTGGCTCGGGGTGCATTACATCCAGTTTAGTGATATTTAGCCCATTTGCTCCGTGGGTGGTGGCTCACGCCGAGTGGTGCAGCGCCGCCGGGAGTACGGGATCCGCGAACGGCACACCGGCCGCGAACCGCTCCACCTCGTCCAGCGCCCGATCCGCCATGCGGTGCAGCTCGTTGCCCAGCGAGCCCGCGATGTGCGGGGTCAGCAGGACGTTCGGGAGGTCGTACAACGGGGATTCCCGGGGCGGCAGTTCGGGCTCCGTCACGTCCAGGACCGCGTGCAGGCGGCCCGAGAGGAGTTCGGCGAGCAGGGCGGGCTCGTCGATCAGGGAGCCGCGCGCGGTGTTGACCAGCGTGGCACCCGTCGGCATCAGGGCAAGCCGGCGGGCGTCGATCATGCGGTGGGTCTCGGGGAGCTGGGGCGCGTGGACGGAGACGACGCTGCTGCGGGCGCACAGCGCGTCCAGGGACACCTGCTCAACGCCCAGCGATGCCGCTTCGGTTCCGCTCAGGTACGGGTCGTACAGAAGGACTTCGAAATCGAAGGGGCGCAGCAGCTCGATGACGCGGCGGCCGATGCGGGACGCGCCGATCAGGCCGACGGTGCGGCGGTAGTTCCCCGTGCGTTCGGTCTCGCTCAACCACTCGGGGGCGGTGCGCAGTTCGGCGTAGCGCTGGGCCGAGCGCAGCACGTCCTTCCCCGCGAAGAGGATCGCGGCCAGCGTGTACTCGGCGACCGGCAGGGCGTTGGCCGCGGCGGCCGACGTCACCGCGATGCCCCGTTCCCAGCAGGCGTCCGTGATGTGGTGCTTGACGGAGCCCGCCGCGTGGACCACCGCGCGCAGGTGGGGGGCCGAGTCCAGGACGTCCGCGGTGAGCGGGGGCGCGCCCCAGCAGGTGAGCAGGATCCGGGCCTCGGCGAGGGCGGCGGCGACCGGTCCGGTGGGCGCGGCGAGGTCGTGGGCGACCAGGTACGGGTCGGTGCGGGCGAGGGCGGTGAGCCGGGTGCGGTGCCGCTCCGCGAGGAGGCGGCCCGCGATGCCGGGACCCATCGCGAGCAGCAGAGCGGGCCGATTGTCAGTGGTGTGGTGCATGGTGGGACTCGGGCTCCTCACGAGGCGCTGGCCAGGGGTAACTGGGTGTCCGGGCCGGTCATTTGACGCTGCCGGCGGCGAGCCCGGCCTTCCAGTGCCGCTGGAGGGAGATGAAGGCGACGATCAGGGGGATGACGGCGAGGAGGGAGCCGGTGACGACGAGAGGGTAGTAGCTCGGCTCGGCATGGGTGTTGCTGTTCCAGGCGTACAGACCGAGGCTCAGCGGGAAGAGCTTCTGGTCGCTGAGCATGACCAGGGGGAGGAAGAAGTTGTTCCAGATCGCGGTGAACTGGAAGAGGAACACGGTCACGAAGCCCGGCATCACCATGCGCAGACCGACCGACCAGAACGTGCGCAGCTCGCTCGCCCCGTCGATACGGGCGGCCTCCAGGGCCTCGTCGGGGATGTAGCTCGCGCTGAACACCCGGGACAGATACACCCCGAACGGGTTGACCAGAACGGGGATCAGCACCGACCAGTACGTGTTGACCAGGCCGACCTTGCTCGCCAGCAGGTACATGGGCAGGGCGAGCGCCGTGGTGGGCACGAGCACGCCGAGCAGCACGACGCCGAACAGCTTCTCCTTGCCGCGGAAGGCGTACTTGTCGAAGGCGTACCCCGCGGCGACGCTGACCAGCGCGCACACGGCGGCGCCACCGCCCGCGTACAGAAGGGAGTTGAGGTACCAGCGGAAGTAGACACCGTCGTTGTACGAGGCGAGCTGTGACAGGTTGTGGCCGAGGTCGAAGCCCTTGAACGAGAAGGCCTCGCCGGACAGCAGGCCGCCGGTGTCCTTGGTCGCGGCCGTGACCAGCCACACCAGGGGGAGCAGCGTGTAGAGCACGGAGAGCAGCAGTGTGCCGTTGACCGCGGTTCTGGACAGCCAGCGGCTCGGTCGCCGGGGCACGGCGGCGGGGGCGGTCATGCCCTGGCCCCCTTCCGGTTGGTGAGGCGGGTGACGACGAAGGAGAGCAGGGCCGCGGCGAGCGCGAGGAGCACGGCCGAGGCGGCGGCGAGGCCGTAGTCGTTGCGGCTGAACGCGGCGGTGTAGGCGTACATGTTGGGCGTCCAGGTGGAGGTGACCGTGGAACTGCCGCCCTGGTTGAGGATCAGCGGCTCGGTGAAGAGCTGGAGCGAGCCGATGACGGTGAAGAGCGACACCATCATCAACGAGGCGCGAATCAGCGGGAGTTTGATCCCGAACGCGGTGCGCCACTCGCCCGCGCCGTCCATGGTGGCCGCCTCCAGGACGGAGCGGTCGATGGCCTGGAGCGCCGCGTAGAAGATCACCATGTTGTAGCCGAGCCATTCCCACAGCGCGATGTTGACGACGGAGGGGAGCGTGCCGCTGGAGGAGAAGAAGTCGAAGCCGATGCCGCCGGAGTTCATGGCCTTCACGACGGGGCTGAGGCCCGGGGTGTAGAGGTAGACCCAGACCAGCGCGGCGATGATGCCGGGCACGGCGTGCGGCAGGAACAGCGCCAGTTGGAAGAAGCGGCGGGCGCGGGCCAGCGTCGAGTCGAGCAGCAGCGCGAGCGCGAGGGCACCGCCGACCATCAGCGGGATGTACACGACGCAGTAGCCGGCCAGCACCCAGAAGCCCTCGCGGAAGGCTCGGTCGCCCAGCGCCGCCGTGTAGTTGTCGAGCCCGCTGAACACGGACGTGGCGCCGCCGAAGCCGAGCCCGGACTGCTTCTCGGTGAACAGGCTCAGCCAGACCGCGTACCCGATCGGCACCACCGTCACGGCGGTGAACAGGACGAAGAAGGGGGTGAGCAGCACGCTCGCCGCAGCGCCGGTACGGCCGCGGGCTCCGTGGGGTGTTCTGCGGGGTGTTCTGCGGGCCGGTCCTGGCTGGGGTGCCCCGGCGCGTACGGCCGCTGTGTCGTCGTCCTCCGCCATGGCCGCGCCATGATCGCTTCCGCCGCCCGGCAGTGGCACGCGTGGGGCCCCGCCCCCCGCTCCGGCCCGTCCCGCAGGACGCCCCTTCGTCCTCACGGTCGTCAGCCCTCGACCTTCAGCCCGCGCTTCTTCAGCTCGGTGACGGTGGCGTCGTGGGCGGCCTTGATGGCGTCGGTGATCTTCACAGAACCGCCCGCGACCTTGCCGAGCTGGTCCTTGAGCGTGGTGTTGGTGGTGCCCATGCTCGGGCCCCAGCCCCAGTTGGCGTTGATCGAACTGCCCGCGGCGTCGAAGAGCCGGTAGATGTCCTGGCCGGTGTAGAAGCTCGTGTCGAAAGCCTTCTTGGCGGTCGGGCGCAGCGCGATGTCTGCCGGGAAGGCGCTCGACGTACCGGACTTGATGCGGGCGTCGACGCCTTCCGGGGTGGTCGACATCCACTGGGCGAATGCGAGCGCCGCCTCGGTCTTCGTGCTGCCCTTGGTCACCGCCCAGGTGGAGCCGCCGAGCATGCCGCTGGCCGGCTTGCCGTCCCAGGCGGGCACGGGGGCCACCGCCCACTTGCCGCTCTGGTCGGGCACGGTGCCCTTGAGGACGCCCGCGCCCCACGAGGCGCCGAGGTAGCCGACGGTGGAGCCGTCCTTGAGCGAGGCCGTCCACTCGGGGCTGAAGGAGACCGCGTTCTGTACGAGCTTGTCGTCGATCAAGCCCTGCCAGTAGTCGGCGACCTTGTTGGTGGCGGCGTCGGCGGTGCTGAGCTTCCAGGTGTCGCCGTCGGCCTTGAACCACTGGGCGCCGGCCTGCCAGGCCATCGCCTCGAAGGTGGTCGGGTCGTCCGGGAAGAACGTGCCGATGCGCGCTTTGGGGTCGGCGGCCTTGGCCTTCTGGGCTGCGGCCTTGAACTCGTCCCAGGTCTTGGGGACTTCTATCTTGTTCTTCTCGAAGAAGTCCTTGCGGTAGAAGTACGCCTGGGGCGCGGCGTCGAAGGGGATCGCCCAGCTCTTGCCGCCGAGCGTGGTCTGCTGGATCGACTGCGGCAGGAACTGCTTCTTCACGTCGTCGGTGACGTACTTGCTGATGTCCTGGAACGAGCCCTGGCTGACGAACTCCGGGAGCATCGGGTACTCGACGGTGACGAGGTCCGGGGCGTTGCCGGCCTTCACGGCGTTGGAGATCTTGGCGTAGCCGCCGGCGTTCCCGGAGGGGATCTCCTCGAACTTCACCTGGATGTTCTTGTGGGACGCGTTGAAGGCGTCCACTACGTCCTTCGAGCCCTTCTGCCAGGCCCAGAACGTGATGGTGACGGGCTTGTCGGCGGTGCCCTTGCCCGCGTCGCCCGACTTGCTGTCCCCGCCACCGCAGGACGTGAGCACGGCGAGAGCGGTGGCGGTGCCGACGAGGGCGGAGGTCGATCTGGTCCAACTGCGGCTCACGGAACGGCTCCTGAACGTGAGGGGACGAGGCGATGGCCGCGATCCTTGGCCCAGTTCTGACCGAAGTCAAGAGCGAAAGTTCGATTGATCGAAAAAAGATCAGAGAAGGGTTGAACGGTCCTGAACGGTTTCGAACGGTCGTGTGTGGCGTCGAGGGTGGGGTCGTATGTGGCGTCGCGGGTGACGGTCGCGGCTCAGGACTGAAGGCTCATCGGGCTCCCCAAGGTGTCGGAGGGAGCCCCGCAGGAGGCCCGCACACGCAGCCTCGGCAGCAGGTCGACATGGCGCCGCGGGGCTTCCTCGGCCCCGCCCGAACCCGCCGTGGGCGTGCCGCGCAGACGCTCGATCAGCAGCTCGGCGGCGTACCGCCCGACCTCGTGCTTGGGCGGCGCGACCGCGGTGAGCGGGATGTCCGCGAGGGCGGCCACCTCGTCGTCGTACGCCACGAGCGCCAGGTTCTCCGGCACCCGCACGCCCAGTTCGGCCAGGCGCTGCACGATCCGGATCGCGTCCACGTCGTTGTGCACCAGCGCCGCCGTGGCCTGCCCGGCCAGCACCGCGGTACGCAGCGCCTGCACGGCCCGCTCGAACCCGGCCGGGTCCGCCTCGGCCGACACCGAACCGATCACCGGGAGCGGCGGCTTGAGGCCGAGCGAGTCGAGTGCGTACCGGTATCCGGCGCGCACGGCGATCGCCGTCGGGCTGTCCGCGCGCGCCACGAGCAGGGGCGTGCTGTGTCCGAGCCCGAGCAGGTGGCGCACCGCGATGAGCACGCCGTGGCTGTGGTCCGAGCAGACCCGGTCCAGGTCGTCCAGCTCCCGGCCGGGCACTCCGCGCCGCTCCAGGAGCACCGTCGGCACCGGGAGGCCGGCGATCCAGGCGCCGTGCTCGACCGGGTCGTCCGGCTCCTTCCAGCCCGGCGCGATCAGCAGCCCCTCGGCCCCGGCCGCGAGCAGCCCGGCCGCCCGGCCCGCGTCCTCCTGCGGCCGGTAGTCCGAGATCCGAAGGATGAGCCGCGCCCCCGCGGCGGCGGCCGCCTCGTGCGCACCCCGGATGACCTCGGCGAAGTAGTACGTGGCGTTGGGCGCCAGCATGCCGATGACGGGCTCGCGCGAGCCGGGGCCCTGGTGCGGGGCGTGGGTCGGGGCCTGGGTGGGGGTGCCCTCCCCGGCGCCGGGCCAGGACACCGACCCGTGCACCCGGTCGAGCCGCCCCTCGTTGGCGAGGAACTCCACGTCCCGCCGCACGGTCACCGGCGAGACCCCCAGCTGCGCGGCGAGCTCGGACACCCGCGCCGAGCCGCGCCCACGCACCAGTTCCAGCAGTCGGTCATGACGTTCAGCAGCACTTTCACGCACAGCGGCATCCCCTTCGCGGTGTGGTGGCCCGGTTGGGCCCAGACCCTAATGCAACGTGATCGAACGATGGGAGTTTCGATCATTCGGTCCGATCCATTGACGTTCGATCAGACCGAGTTCTAAGTTCCCAGAGATTTACCGGGCCGGGGCCGGGGTGCTCTGGCTCGGTGGGGGTCCGAAAGGGGCGGGCCCTGACCTGGGCGCGCCGGGTCGTGAGCCCGGCGCGGCTCCGGCCGAACGCCCGGACCGTGGCCCGTGCCTGTGCCTGTGCCTGTGCCTGTGCCGAGGTTCCGATGGACCTGCCCACCCACCCCGCCGTCCCCACCCCACCCTCCACCACCGTCTCCAGGGGGACACCATGCCCACCCCGTCCGAGAACCGGGAGCTCAGCCCTTACACCGGCTGGACCCGTGCGCACTGGGAGCGGTCGGCGGATCAACTGCTCCTGGCCGTGCGGCCCTACGCCTCGCCCCGGCGGGGGCTGATCAATCTGCCCGGGGCCCGGCCCAGCTGGTCGGGGCCGCGCTCCGACGGGCTCGAAGGCTATGCCCGTACCTGGCTGCTCGCAGCGCTCCGCGTGGCCGGGGCCCGGGGCGACGACCCGCACGGCCACCTCGACCGTTACGCCGAGGGGCTCGCCTCGGGCACCCAACTACCCGTACCCACCGGGGAGTTGAGCCCCGCGTCTCCCGAGGCCTGGCCGCTCGCCACCCACGTACGGCAGGCGATCGTCGAGTCGGCCTCCGTCGCCCTCGGTCTCCGCCTCACCCGCCCCTGGCTGTGGGACCAGCTCGACGACCGCACCCGCCGACGCACTGTCGACTGGCTGCTGCCCGCCCTCGGCGCGTCCCCGGTCGACAACAACTGGTGGCTGTTCGGCCTCACCGTCGCCGGATTCCTCCAGGACGCCGGCATCGAGACCGACCGCGCCAAGGCCACCATCGAGCGCGCCCTGGAACGCATCGACCAGTGGTACCTCGGCGACGGCTGGTACAGCGACGGACCGAACCGCTCCTTCGACCACTACAACGCCTGGGCCCTCCACTTCTATCCCGTCCTGCACGCCCATCTGAGTGCCGACCAGGAACTCCTTGACCGCTACGGCCCCCGGCTGCACGCCCAACTCGACGCCCACACCCGCCTGTTCGGCGCCGACGGCGCGCCGATGCCGTACGGGCGCTCGCTGACCTACCGGTTCGCCGCCGCGGCCGCACCCTGGCTCGGCGCACTCACCGGCCACACCCCGCTCACCCCCGGCGCCACCCGCAGGCTGGCCTCGGGCACCCTGAAGTACTTCCTCGACCGGCCCGAAGGCCAGGGCGCGACCGACGCCGCCGGGCTGCTCACCCTGGGCTGGCACGGCCCCTGCCCACCGGTGATCCAGCGCTACTCGGGCCCCGCGTCCCCGTACTGGGCGTCCAAGGGCTACCTCGGACTGCTGCTGCCGCCCGAGCACCCCGTATGGACGGCCGTCGAGGAGCCGCTGCCCGCCGAGACCGAGGACACCACCGTGTCCCTCGGCCCGCCAGGCCTGCTGATCCAGTCGACGGCCGGGGACGGCCTGGTCCGCCTCCACAACCACGGCAGCAACCACCACGTGGACGGCGGCGCGGACGAGGACCCCTGCTACTCCCGCTTCGCCTACTCGACCGCCACCGGACCCACCTTTGACGGCGTGCCCGACAACCACTTCGGGCTGCTGACAGAGGGGGAGTCCACCACCCGGGGCCCGGCCGCCCCGCTCGGCAGCGGTCCCGGCTGGGCGGCATCCCTGTCCGAGCCGCGACCGGGCCCGCCCGGCGTGCGGATCGTCTCGGTCACCCTCGCGCACGGCCGCGCCGAACTCCGCGCCCACCTGGTCACCGGGGCCGAACCGGGCACCCCCGTCCGCCAGACCGGCTGGGCCACCACCCCCGGCCGCACCGCCCAGCTGCACCCCGTGCACGGCTACGCGGCAGAAGCACACCAACTGGCCGCAGGATCAACTCTGTTCGGGACCGGCTCCGATATCCGGGCGCTCGAAGGAGTGACCGGCACCGCACCAACCCTGTTCATCGCGCTCGCCTCCCTCACCGCCGAACCGGACCCGAGCCCGGTCCACACCCTCGCCGACATCCAGGTCACCGGCCACACCGTCCGGGTGACCTGGCAGAACGGAACCACCTGCCGGCTCGTGCTCGACTCCGCCTCCCCAACCGTCCGTACGGAGGACATGTGAGACCCCGTCCCCCATCGCCGACGCCGACCGCCGCCCCCGACATCGGTGCCTGCGCAGGCCGGGGGCTCAGCCGGCTCACTTCGGGCCGTACTTCCGGCCCGTCTTGGAGGTGATGCCGCCGAGCAGACCGCGCGGCGCCAGCTTCACCGCGCCCATCAGCGCCTTGTAGCGCGGGTCGGGGATCGAGAGCGACTTGCCGCGCGCGAGGTCGGTCAGCGCGGCCGCCACCAGCTTGTCGGCGTCCAGCCACAGCCAGCCCGGGATGTTGTCGGTGCCCATGCCGGCCCGCTGGTGGAACTCGGTCCGCACGAAGCCGGGGCACAGCGCCATCAGCCGCACCCCGGACCCGGCGAGGTCCCGGGCCGCGCCCTGGGTGAACTGCACGACCCACGCCTTGGACGCGCCATAGGTCCCGCGCGGTACGAAGGCGGCGACCGAGGCCACGTTCACGATCCCGCCGCGCCCGCGCTCGCGCATCGAGGCGGTCGCCGCCGAGGTCAGCCTGAGAACCGCCTCAATGTGCACCTTGATCATGGTGAGTTCGTCCGCCATGGACACTTCGAGATAGCGGCCCTTGTTGCCGAACCCGGCGTTGTTGACCAGGAGATCGACCGGCTGCCTGGGCTGCGAGAGCCGCGCCTCGACCGCGGCGATCCCGTCCTCCGTGGACAGGTCGGCGGTCAGCACCTCGGCCTCGATGCCGTGGCGGTCGTGCAGCTCGGTGGCCTGCTCGCTCAGCCTCTCGGTGTCCCGGGCCACCAGCACCAGATCGTGTCCATCGGCCGCGAGGCGCCGCGCGAACGCGGCGCCGATGCCCGCCGTTGCTCCCGTAATCAGTGCAGTCGTCATAGGCGCACGTTAATGCCCCCGGTGGGCGTGCGATGACCGCCCCCGCCCGGCCGTCCAACCGGTCGTGACTCCCATGAACTGCCCCAATAGCGACAGACTTTGAGGGGTTTGTGGTGATCTTGAGGGGAGCGGCTCGGGTCCGGTCCCTATGAGCCCTGCTTGGCCAGGTACTTCCGTACGGTCTCGATCGCCTCGGGCTCCAGGGCGTCGCCCGCCGCCAGGGTGCGCGGCAGCAGTGCCCGCTCGGTCGTGAACGCCCGGAACCAGAAGGTCACCGAAACTTCGTGATCCGGTCGCTCGATCACCTCGATCGCATCGCCCGCACGGATCGCGCCCGGTTCGATCACCCGGAAGTACGCGCCCGGAACCGCCGCCTGTGTGAAGCGCCGGACCCAGCCCTTCTGATCGAGCCAGTCCCCAAACGTCCGGCAGGGAATCCGTCCGGACGTGACTTCGAGGACCACGTCGCGGCCTATCCGCCAGCGCTCGCCGACCCGGGCATCGTTCACATCGACGCCGTACGTAGTGAGGTTCTCGCCGAACGAGCCGTTGGGCAGGTCGCGGCCGAGCTCCTCGGCCCAGACGTCCAGGTCCTCGCGGGCGTAGGCGTAGACGGCCTGGTGGTCACCGCCGTGATGGCGCAGGTCGCAGACGTCGTCGCCCTCGACACCGCTGGCCCCCACGCCCTTGGGGCCCGGAGCGAACACGCGGACCAAGCCGCTCACCGGCCGCTTGTCGATGCCGGTGACGCCGCCCTTGGCGTCGGTGTAGCCGGCGGCCTTGGCGCGGCCCAGGTTCACAGACAGAAGCTCCATAGAGGCACGCTAGCCGAGCCAAACCCAAAGCGGCGAACGATTTCTCGCCGCGCCCTCCAAGATTCGCTTATGCTTGAGGGATGATCGAGGCCCGTCATCTCCGCGTCCTGCGCGCCGTCGCCGCCACCGGCTCCTTCTCGGCGGCGGCCCGCGAGCTGGGCTGCACCCAGCCCGCCGTCAGCCAGCAGATGAAGGCCCTCGAATCGTCCGCGGGCACCCCGCTCCTGATCCGCACCGGGCGCGAGACGCGCCTGACCCAGGCCGGCGAGGTCCTGGTCCGGCACGCCGCCGGCATCCTCGCCGGGCTGACCGCGGCGGAGGAGGAGGTCGCCGCCATCGCCGGGCTGCGGGCCGGCCGGGTGCGCCTGGTCTCCTTCCCGAGCGGCTCCTCCACGCTCGTGCCGACCGCGCTCGCCGCCCTGCGCGCGGCCCACCCGGGCACCCGGGTCTCGCTCGTCGAGGCCGAGCCGCCGCGCTCGGTGGAGATGCTCCGCGAGGGCGACTGCGACATCGCGCTCGCCTTCCGGTACGGCTCGAACGCCACGGAGTGGGACGACCTGGTGGTGCGCCCGCTGCTCGTCGACCGCCTGGTCGGCCTGGTGCCCGAGGGGCATGCGCTGGCCGAGGCGGGCACCGTCGCCATCAAGGACCTGGCGGACGAGCCCTGGATCGCGGGCTGCCCGCGCTGTCGGCGCCAACTGGTGGAGGTCTGCGAGGAGTCCGGGTTCACTCCGCGCATCGACTTCGCCACCGACGACTACCCGGCGGTGATCGGCCTGGTGGGCGCGGGTCTGGGCGTCGCGGTGATGCCGGAGCTCGCCATCGAATCCGTACGGCCCAAGGGTGCGCGCACGGTCACCGTCGAGCCCGCCGTCGAGCGGGAGATCGTCGCCCTCACGCTGCCCGACCTGGCGCAGGTCCCGGCCGTCGCGGCCACCCTGGACCAGTTGGCCCGGGCCGCCGCGCGGGGCTAGGCGCGACAAGAGGGCGCGGCCACAAGCCACCGCTTTGCCGCCGGCGCTGTGCCAAACGGTGCAGAAACGTTTCTTCTGATCCGGTCCGAGCCCAGGTCTCTAGGAGGGGCCCACGTCGCCGCCGGCCGGTGCGGCGGCCGTCACCAGGCGGTTGCGCGCCCTGCCCATAAGCTCTTCGCGCTCGTCCTCGGTGAGCCCGCCCCACACGCCGTAGGGCTCTCGTACCGCCAGGGCGTGGGCCGCGCACTGCGCACGCACCGGGCAGCGCATGCACACCTCTTTCGCCGAGCTCTCGCGCGCGCTCCGCGCCGCGCCGCGCTCGCCTTCCGGGTGGAAGAAGAGCGAGCTGTCGACCCCACGGCAGGCCGCGAGGAGCTGCCAGTCCCACAGATCGGCGTTCGGTCCGGGAAGGCGGGAGAAATCTGCCATTGCTCTTGTCCCCTTGAAACCGTGCTGAGGCGGATGGGCGGGCCGGTACGGGTGCGCACAGGGGCTCATCCGAAACGTAGGTACCGACGAAGGTACATCTCCTGTGTAAGTAGATGTAAATATGACTCATTGGGAATCTAGCCGCAGACACCAGAAAAAGGGAAGAAAAGCCGCTAAATGGGGCATAGCTCCAAAAGTTGGGCGGACAGTTCGCGACACTCTCCTGTGTGCGCGCTTCCTCACGTAGAGTGCCGAACGTGCCCGCCCGACCCGTAACTCTTTCGAGTGACCGTCGTTGAGAGTGCGGAGGCGATTGAAAGAACAAGCGCTCGGGCAGGTGTCCGAGGGCGTCAATCGCACAGGTGACACATGTACCCAGCCTGGAGGCTCAAGGTGACGCGCATCAGCTGCGGAGGGCGGCCATGACATCAGTCCTCGTCTGCGACGACTCCCCGCTTGCCCGCGAGGCGCTCCGCCGCGCGGTTGCGACCGTGCCCGGCGTCGAGCGTGTGACGACGGCGGCCAACGGCGAGGAAGTCCTCCGCCGCTGGGGTGCCGATCGCTCGGACCTGATTCTGATGGACGTACGCATGCCCGGTCTGGGCGGCGTGGAGACCGTCCGCCGGCTGCTGTCCGCAGACCCGGGCGCCCGGATCATCATGCTCACGGTCGCCGAGGATCTCGACGGGGTGGCGCTCGCGGTCGCCGCCGGGGCCCGCGGCTATCTGCACAAGGACGCCTCGCGCGCCGAGCTGCGGGCGACCGTCACCCAGGCGCTCGCCGACCCGACCTGGCGGCTCGCCCCGCGCAGGCTGCGGTCGGCCGAAATGGGTGCGGCGCCTACGCTCACCGCGCGGGAGATCCAGGTGCTCGAAGGCATGAGCCACGGCCGCTCCAACGCCGAGATCGGCCGCGAGCTGTTCCTCTCCGAGGACACGGTCAAGACGCATGCCCGACGGCTGTTCAAGAAGCTCGGCGCCTCGGACAGGGCGCACGCCGTGGCGCTCGGTTTCCGCTGGGGCCTGGTGCGCTGACGGCAGGTGCAACAGCCGGTCGGAGCCCCGTCCGCCGTCGGGCGGGCGGGCCCGGTCGCCCCGCGAAAGGCAGCAGTAGGTGATGCTTCCGCCGCGATGCCGCATCCTTGTAGGTGTGGAGTTCCTCGGGGACAGGTCGGTCGAGCGGGAGGGGGGTGCAGGGGATGAGTTCCGGCGCACCCGCTCATAACGCTTCGGTGCACAACTACGGACGCGGTGCCACGGAGGGGACGACGCCGGGGCACCATGGATCGATGCGCGACGACGAGGCTGCGGCCCAAGGGGTCATCGGTGCACTCGTTCGCCGCGCGGTCGACGGCGACGAGCAGGCGACGCACGATCTGCTCGCGCATGTCCACCCCCTCGCGCTGCGCTATTGCCGCACCCGGCTCAACCGGCTGCCGGGTGATGCTCGCCACTTCGTGGAGGACCTCGCCCAGGAAGTCTGCGTCGCCGTCCTGATGGCGCTGCCGCGTTACCGCGACACCGGGCGCCCCTTCGAGGCCTTCGTCTTCGCCATCGCCTCGCACAAGGTCGCCGACCTTCAGCGGGCGGCTATGCGCCACCCCGGTTCGACGGCCGTGCCGTCCGACGAGATGCCGGAGCGGCCCGACGACTCGCTCGGCCCGGAGGAGCGCGCGCTGCTCAGCAGCGACGCGGAATGGGCCAAGAAGCTCCTCGCCAACCTTCCGGAGAACCAGCGCGAGCTCCTGGTGCTGCGGGTCGCCGTCGGCCTCACCGCCGAGGAGACCGGGCAGATGCTGGGCATGTCGCCCGGCGCGGTCCGGGTCGCCCAGCACCGCGCGCTGAGTCGGCTGCGAGCGCTCGCCGAGCAGTAGGCGGTACCTGGGCGCGTAAAAGGCGCGCCAGCCCCCTGCCAACCACGTGCGAACATACAAAGAATCCAGATGATCTTGCTCGTGGAATGAGACACCCGCACAGCCCGTTAGCATGGACATCCGCACCGATCAAGGCCATTGGGGAAGGTGTCATGACTGCAAACGTCGACGGAGTGCCCGAGAAGTTCGCGACGCTCGGGCTGACATACGACGACGTGCTGCTGCTGCCGGGCGCGTCCGACATGGCGCCCGACCAGATCGACACCTCCTCGTACCTCTCGAAGAACATCAAGGTGAACGTCCCGCTGCTCTCCGCGGCGATGGACAAGGTCACCGAGGCGCGCATGGCCATCGCCATGGCCCGTCAGGGCGGCGCCGGCGTGCTGCACCGCAACCTCTCCATCGAGGACCAGGCCAACCAGGTCGACCTGGTGAAGCGCTCCGAGTCCGGCATGGTCACCGACCCGATCACGGTGCACCCGGACGCGACGCTGCGCGACGCCGACGAGCTGTGCGCCAAATTCCGTATCAGCGGTGTCCCGGTGACCGACTCGGCGGGCAAGCTGCTCGGCATCGTCACCAACCGCGACATGGCCTTCGAGTCGGACCGCAGCCGCCAGGTGCGCGAGGTCATGACCCCGATGCCGCTGGTCACCGGCAAGGTCGGCATCTCCGGCGTGGACGCCATGGAGCTGCTGCGCCGCCACAAGATCGAGAAGCTGCCGCTCGTGGACGAGCAGGGCATCCTCAAGGGCCTCATCACGGTCAAGGACTTCGTCAAGGCCGAGAAGTACCCCAACGCCGCCAAGGACAAGGACGGCCGGCTGCTCGTCGGCGCGGCCGTCGGTGTCGCGGGCGACGCCTACGAGCGCGCCCAGGCGCTGATCGCCGCCGGTGTCGACTTCATCGTCGTGGACACCGCGCACGGCCACTCCCGCCTGGTCGGCGACATGGTCGCCAAGATCAAGTCGAACTCCTCGGGCGTCGACCTCATCGGCGGCAACATCGCCACCCGTGACGGCGCCCAGGCGCTCATCGACTCGGGCGTCGACGGCATCAAGGTCGGCGTCGGCCCCGGCTCCATCTGCACCACCCGCGTCGTCGCCGGCATCGGCGTCCCGCAGGTCACCGCGATCTACGAGGCCTCGCTCGCCGCCAAGGCCGCGGGCGTCCCCGTCATCGGCGACGGCGGCCTGCAGTACTCGGGCGACATCGCCAAGGCCCTGGTCGCGGGCGCCGACACGGTGATGCTGGGCTCGCTGCTCGCGGGCTGCGAGGAGTCCCCGGGCGAGCTGCTCTTCATCAACGGCAAGCAGTTCAAGTCGTACCGCGGCATGGGCTCGCTCGGCGCGATGCAGTCCCGCGGCGACCAGCGTTCGTTCTCCAAGGACCGGTACTTCCAGGAGGCCGTGTCCACCGACGACAAGCTGATCCCCGAGGGCATCGAGGGCCAGGTGCCCTACCGCGGCCCGGTCTCCGCGGTCGTGCACCAGCTCGTCGGCGGTCTGCGCCAGTCGATGTTCTACGTCGGCGGCCGCACCGTCCCCCAGCTCCAGCAGAACGGCAAGTTCGTCCGGATCACCTCGGCGGGTCTCAAGGAGAGCCACCCGCACGACATCCAGATGACCGTCGAGGCGCCGAACTACAGCAGGAAGTAGCACGCGGTACCCGGCGAGGGGCGGCCCCGGGAGTTCCCGGGGCCGCCCCTCGCCCGTATGTCGGGGATACTGGGGCATGCAGACGTAGAGGGAAAGGCCCACACAACGTGACTGAGATCGAGATCGGGCGCGGCAAGCGCGGCCGCAGGGCGTACGCGTTCGACGACATCGCCATCGTCCCGAGCCGGCGTACCCGGGACCCGAAGGAGGTCTCGATCGCCTGGCAGATCGACGCCTACCGTTTTGAGCTGCCCTTCCTGGCCGCCCCCATGGACTCCGTGGTCTCGCCGCAGACGGCGATCCGCATCGGTGAGCTCGGCGGCCTCGGCGTGCTGAACCTAGAGGGTCTGTGGACCCGGTACGAGGACCCGCAGCCGCTGCTCGACGAGATCGCCGAGCTGGACGAGGCGACCGCCAGCCGCCGCCTCCAGGAGATCTACGCGGCGCCCATCAAGGAAGAGCTGATCGGGCAGCGCATCAAGGAGGTGCGCGACTCCGGTGTCGTCACCGCCGCCGCGCTCTCCCCGCAGCGCACCGCCCAGTTCTCCAAGGCCGTCGTGGACGCGGGTGTCGACATCTTCGTCATCCGCGGCACCACCGTCTCGGCCGAGCACGTCTCGGGCGCCGCCGAGCCGCTCAACCTGAAGCAGTTCATCTACGAGCTGGACGTCCCGGTCATCGTCGGCGGCTGCGCCACGTACACCGCGGCCCTGCACCTGATGCGCACCGGAGCGGCCGGCGTCCTGGTGGGCTTCGGCGGCGGCGCCGCGCACACCACCCGCAACGTCCTGGGCATCCAGGTCCCGATGGCCACCGCCGTCGCCGATGTCGCCGCGGCCCGCCGCGACTACATGGACGAGTCCGGCGGCCGGTACGTCCACGTCATCGCGGACGGCGGCGTGGGCTGGTCCGGCGACATCCCGAAGGCCGTCGCCTGCGGCGCCGACTCGGTGATGATGGGCTCCCCGCTGGCCCGCGCCACCGACGCGCCGGGCCGCGGCCACCACTGGGGCATGGAGGCCGTCCACGAGGACGTGCCGCGCGGCAAGCTCGTCGACCTGGGCATCGTCGGCACCACCGAGGAGATCCTCACCGGTCCCTCGCACACCCCGGACGGTTCGATGAACCTGTTCGGCGCCCTGCGCCGCTCGATGGCGACGACCGGCTACAGCGAGCTCAAGGAGTTCCAGCGGGTCGAGGTCACGGTGGCGGACGCGCAGCACAAGCGCTGACGCACGCAACGCGAAGGGGCCCGGATCACCTGGTGATCCGGGCCCCTTCGGCGTACGTCCCGCGCTCGTGACGAAGACCTCCTAAGGAGGCTCTCTGTCGAAGCCCTCTTAAGAGGCGGCCTTCTTGGCGCCCGAGAAGGCCGCCACGGCGGCGATCGCGAAGAAGAGGAAGGTGAGCGGGTCCGCGTCGGCCTTCCAGGCCTCGTTCAGAACGCTGAAGTGGTCGAAGAACAGCTCGGAGACCGTCACCGGCAGCTCCTTGCTCACGATGATCGCCGCGCCGAGCAGCTGGCCGAAGTACACGGCGACCAGCGAGAGCACGGCGCCGAGGACCGGGAGGGCGGGGTTGCGGCCGCCCGCCTTGCCGGCGGCGAAGCCGACGAGGAAGCCGACACCCACGGCCGCGTAGCCGATCTCGTGCTTGGTGGCGCCGATGATCGCGCCGTAGATGCCCGCCGTGACGACGGCGGCGACGACCGCGGCGATCAGGCCGAGCGCGAAGTTGTTCCGCACCGGAGCGGCCGGCGGCGCCGCCGGGTAGCCGAAACCGCCCTGCGGAGGCTGGGCCTGGTCGAACTGGCCCGGCTGCTGCGGCTGGTGCGGTGGCGGAAAGGACTGGCTCATCTTCGCGTTCCCCCCTGGAAACAAACATGGACAAGCGCACGACTGTGCGATTGAGCGGCCCCGAAGAGTAACAGCCCTGTCGGCCTGGGCGTAAGAGATAAATAAAGGCCCGATCACAGTCGGTGCGCCGCCCCCGCCGGGGTCGCGCCGCGGGTGTCCAGAAGCAACTGCGCCTTGACCGCCAGGCCCTGGAGGTCGTACGTGCGGTGGTGCTGGAGCAGCACTGTCAGATCGGCGTGGGCGGCGGCCTCGTAGAGTGCGTCCGCGCGCGGCACCGGCTGGTCGTGGACGCGCCAGGTCGGCACATGGGGATCGTGGTACGTGATCTGCGCGCCCAGATCCATCAGCCGCCCGGCGATCTCATCGGCGGGGGAGCCCTCCTGGCAGGCGGAGTCCGGCTTGTAGGTGACGCCGAGCAGGAGGACGCGGGCGCCGCGGGCCGACTTGCCGTGCTCGTTCAGGAGCGTGGTGGAGCGCTGGATCACGTAGCCGGGCATGTGCGCGTTGATCTCGCGGGCGAGGCCGACCATGCGCAGGCCCGCGTAGGGCAGCGGGGCCGGGTCGAGCGGGATGCCGGGGCCGCCCACGCCCGGTCCCGGCCGGAAGGCCTGGAAGCCGAACGGCTTGGTCTCCGAGCAGCGGATGACGTCCCAGAAGTCGATGCCCATGTCGTGGCAGAGCACGGCCATTTCATTGACCAGGGCGATGTTGACGTGCCGGAAGTTGGTTTCGAGGAGCTTGGACATCTCGGCCTCGCGCAGGCCTCGGGCGCGGACCACCTTGTCGGTGAGGCGGCCGTAGAACGCTGCGGCCGACTCCGTGCAGGCGGGGGTGAGCCCTCCGATGACCTTCGGGGTCGCCGCGAAGCTGTGGGTGCGGTTGCCGGGGTCGATGCGGCTCGGCGAGTAGGCGAGGTGGAAGTCGCGCCCGGCCCGCAGGCCGGAGCCCTCTTCGAGGAGCGGGCGCAGGAACTCCCCGGTGGTTCCGGGGTGTGCGGCCGACTCCAGGATGACGGTGGTGTGCGGCCGCAGCCGCCCGGCCAGCGCGCGGGCGGCCTCGGCGACCGCGCGGAGGTCGAGGGTGCGTTCGGCGCCGAAGGTGGTGGGCGCGCAGATGACGGCGGTACGGACCCGGCCCAGTTCGGCGGGGTCCATCGCGGTGCGGAAGCCGCCCGCGAGCATCCGGCGCAGACCGGCGGGGGTGAGCGAGCTGTCTACGTGGGTGCGTCCGGCGTTGAGTTCGGCGACGGCGCATGGGTCCGTGTCGTACCCGACGGTCTGGATGCCGGCGGCGACGGCGGCTTGGGCGAGGGGCAGGCCCAGGTGGCCGAGTCCGATGACGGCGAGATCTGCGGGCATGTGGCCGTCCTTTCCCTTAGCCGGAGGGGACATGGAGCGCAAGCCCTGTGGACAGAACGAGCGTGCGGAATGTCAGACTAAGAGGAAATATGACCGATTTACGGCATTGGGAGGGCGCGGCAATCCGAGTGTTGTCCACAGGCGGTGGCCGATGTCGGTGGTCCCGTCCAGAATCGAGGATGTGAGCCGGACCACCCGGTCCGCGCGACCACCCCGATCCACGGGAGGCAAGCCGTGAGGACAGCGACACTGGGACCCGAGCAGCGCGCACAGGCGCTCGCCGCCATGGCCGAACGCGAACTGGACGTGCTGGTCGTGGGCGCGGGGGTGGTCGGAGCGGGCACGGCACTCGATGCGGCGACCCGGGGCCTGGCCACCGGCCTGGTCGAAGCGCGGGACTGGGCATCGGGCACCTCAAGCCGCTCCAGCAAGCTGATCCATGGCGGCCTGCGCTATCTGGAGATGCTCGACTTCGCCCTCGTACGCGAAGCCCTCAAGGAACGAGGGCTGCTGCTCGAACGGCTCGCGCCACACCTGGTGAAACCGGTCCCCTTCCTCTACCCCCTGCAGCACAAGGGCTGGGAGCGCCTGTACGCGGGCTCGGGCGTGGCCCTCTACGACGCGATGTCGGTGTCGTCCGGGCACGGCAGAGGGCTGCCGACGCACCGTCATCTGAGCCGCCGCCACGCGCTGCGCGTCGCCCCCGCGTTGAAGAAGGAGGCGCTGGTCGGAGCGCTGCAGTACTACGACGCCCAGATGGACGACGCGCGCTATGTGACCACCCTGGTGCGCACCGCGGCCTCGTACGGGGCACACGTCGCCAACCGGGCCCGGGTGGTGGGCTTCCTGCGCGAGGGCGAACGCGTTGTCGGTGCCAGGGTGCAGGATGGAGAGGCGGGCGGGGAGTACGAGATCCGCGCCAAGCAGGTCGTGAACGCGACGGGGGTGTGGACCGATGACACCCAGGCGCTGATCGGGGAGAGGGGGCAGTTCCATGTACGGGCCTCGAAGGGCATCCACCTGGTGGTGCCCAAGGACCGGATCCACTCGAATACCGGGCTGATCCTGCGGACCGAGAAGTCCGTGCTCTTCGTCATCCCCTGGGGCAGGCACTGGATCATCGGCACCACCGACACCGACTGGGACCTCGACAAGGCGCACCCCGCGGCATCGAGCGCCGACATCGACTACCTCCTGGAACACGTCAATTCGGTGCTCGCGGTGCCGCTGACCCGGGACGACGTCCAGGGCGTGTACGCCGGGCTGCGCCCGCTGCTCGCCGGGGAGTCCGACGCCACCAGCAAGCTCTCGCGCGAACACACCGTCGCGCATCCGGTGCCGGGGCTCGTGGTGGTGGCGGGCGGCAAGTACACGACGTACCGGGTGATGGCGAAGGACGCCGTCGACGAGGCGGTGCACGCGCTCGACCAGCGGGTGGCGGCCTGCGTCACCGAGGACGTCCCGCTGCTCGGCGCCGAGGGATACAGGGCGCTGTGGAACGCCCGGGCCAGGATCGCGGCGAGGACCGGGCTCCATGTGGTGCGCGTGGAGCACCTGTTGAACCGGTACGGCTCGATGGCCGAGGACCTCCTGGAGCTGATCACCGCCGATCCGTCGCTCGGCGAGCCGCTCGCCGCGGCCGACGACTATCTCCGCGCCGAGATCGTCTACGCCGCCTCGCACGAGGGTGCCCGCCACCTCGACGACGTTCTCACCCGGCGGACCCGGATCTCGATCGAGACCTTCGACCGGGGTACGCGCTCGGCCCGGGAGTGCGCGGAGCTGATGGCGCCGGTGCTCGGCTGGGACAAGAAGCAGATCGAGAAGGAGGTGGAGCACTACGAGAAGCGGGTGGAGGCGGAGCGGGAGTCGCAGCGTCAGCCGGACGACCTGACGGCGGACGCGGCCCGGCTCGGTGCGCCGGACATCGCACCGGTTTAGGGGTCCGGTGCCGGGCAGAACTCGGCATCGAGGAGAGCGAGTTCGAGGGAGGGGTCGGTCAGGGAGTCGGTGTTGATACGGAAGACGGCGGTGTGGCGGCCGTCGGGGGTGGCGGCGGCGCGCACGTAGCTGCCGGATATGTGGCCGTTGTGCCCCCATACCGTCAAGCCGCAGGTGAGCCGCTGGGGGTAGATGCCGAGCGCGTAGACGCCCCGGGTGGCGGAGGTGCCGAGCAGTTCGTGTCGCTGGGGCGCGGGCAGCAGGGTGCCGTCGAGGAGGGCCGCGTAGAAACGGCTGAGATCGGCGAGAGTCGAGATCAGCTCGCCGGCGGCGCCCGCCTGGCGCGGGTCGAGTTCGGTGACGTCGCGGCCGCCGGGGGTGTAGGCGCGGCTGTGCGGTTCGGGGAGCGTGGTGCGGGCGCCCGGGAAGGAGGTGTCGGTGAGATGGAGGGGGGTGATGATGCGGCGTTCGGCTTCGGCGGCGTAGGTGCGGCCGGTGACGGCCTGGACGATCCGGCCGAGCAGCACGTAGTTGGTGTTCGAGTAGGCATACGTGCCGAGGGGCCCGGGGGAGTGGGCGAGCGCGGTGCGGATGGCTTCGTCGGGGCCCAGTGGAACCGGAACGGTGGTGTCCGCCGTGTAGTTGAAGAGACCGCTGGTGTGGGAGAGCAGGGAGCGCAGGGTGAGGTGGCGGCCGTCGTTGCCGTGCCCGCGCACAAGCCCGGGCAGATACCGGTCCACGGTGTCGTCGAGTCCCAGCCTGCCCTCGGCGGCCAGCTGGAGCACGACGGTGGCCACGAACGTCTTGGTGACGCTGCCCGCGCGGAAGTGGTCGGCGCGGCCGAGGGCGCTGCCCGCGGTGCGGTACCGGGTGCCGGAGGCGTCCTCGGTGAGCAGGGCGGCGGCCGGGGCGCCGCCGTCGGTGACCAGGCGGACCAGCGCGGTGCGCGTGGTGGAAGGGGCTTCCTCGCCGGGCAGCGGCGTCGTGCCGAGCACGCACAGCGCCGTGGTCAGCGTCGTGGCCAGCGGTGCGGCGAGCAGCGCCCGGAACGTCGGCATGGCGGGCTCCCCTTCCTCCGGAGCCATCTTGGCGGACGTCGGACCCGGGACCATCACCGGTCCTGGCGTGAGGGACAATGGGGGCTCTGCCAGGGCGGGTTACGGGCCTCGCGCGGACGCCGAGTTCGAGAGCGGCTCCGGTGCGGCCGGGCACCCGGCAGGACAAGCAGGTCGGAGCGGTGAGCCGGGCCGCCTCCACGAGGCAGGTCGCGGCAGGCCGCGGGCCGAGGCCGGCGCGGGCGAAGATCAGGAATCGCAGAGGGGACGCATGTCGGAGGCGGAGCAGTCGCGGGAACCCCAGCGGGACGAGCGGCAGGAACCGGGGGCGTCGCCGACGCCCGCAGAGTCCGCCTCGGGCGAGGCGGGCACGAAGTCCGGGCGACGCCCGGCGAAGGCGGCGGGCAAGTCGTCGGACGCCGGGCGGGATGCGGCTGCCCCGAAGGGCAACTCGGGTTCCCGGCCGGAGGATGCGAAGCCCGGCGCTGCGGGCGCCGAGCGGGATGCCGCTGCCCGGGAGACCAAGCCGGACCCCCGGACGTCGGTCGCCAAGCCGGCTGCGAAGCCTGGCGCTGCGGCTGCCGAGCCGAGCGCGGAGGGTGGCTCGACCGAGCCCAAGCCGGGCTCCGGGGCCTCCGAGGCCAAGCCGGTTGCCAAGGCTGCGGACGCCGAGTCGGGTTCCCGGTCTGCCGTTGCCGAGTCGGCTGCGAAGCCGGTGGCTCAGCCGAGCCCTGAGGTTTCCCGGGCCGAGTCGGCAGCGAAGCCCGAGGGTGCCAAGCCGCTCGGGAAGTCGGCCTCCCCCTCGGCCGACGCCAAGTCCACCACGCCCACCACCGACGCGAAGCCGGCTCGCCGCTCCGCCGACGCCAAGCCCGTTGCCGCAGCAGAAGCCCCCAAGAAGGGCGGCGGTGAAGGCCGGTTGCTCGCGGGCCGCTACCGGCTCGGTGGGGTGCTCGGGCGCGGCGGGATGGGGACCGTCTGGCGGGCCGTCGACGAGACGCTGGGGCGGACCGTTGCCGTCAAGGAGCTCCGCTTCCCCTCCAGCATCGACGAGGACGAAAAGCGCCGGCTCATCACGCGCACCCTGCGCGAGGCCAAGGCGATCGCGCGGATCCGCAACACCGCCGCCGTGACCGTCTACGACGTCGTGGACGAGGACGACCGGCCCTGGATCGTGATGGAGCTCGTCGAGGGCAAGTCGCTCGCCGAAGCGGTGCGCGAGGACGGGACGCTGACGCCCCGCCGGGCCGCAGAGGTGGGGCTCGCGATCCTCGACGTGCTGCGTTCCGCGCACCGGGAAGGCATCCTGCACCGCGACGTCAAGCCGTCGAACGTGCTGATCGCCGAGGACGGCCGGGTCGTGCTGACCGACTTCGGCATCGCGCAGGTGGAGGGCGACCCCTCCATCACCTCCACCGGCATGCTCGTCGGCGCGCCCTCGTACATCTCGCCCGAGCGGGCCCGTGGCCACAAGCCCGGTCCGGCCGCCGACCTCTGGTCGCTCGGCGGGCTGCTGTACGCGAGCGTGGAAGGCGTGCCCCCGTACGACAAGGGCTCGGCGATCGCGACGCTGACCGCGGTGATGACCGAGCCGGTCGATCCGCCGAAGAACGCGGGGCCGCTCCTTGAGCAGGTCATCTACGGGCTGCTCGCGAAGGACCCGGCGCAGCGGCTCGACAACGCTGCCGCGCGCAAGCTGCTCACCGAGGTGCTCAACGCCCCGGAGCGCCCGGAGCCCGCTCCCGAGCCGGTCTCGCCCGAGGCGACCCGGGTGGTCCCGCTGCCGCCGCTGCCGCCGCTGCCGGGCGAGCCGAAGACCGACGCGGCCGCCGAGCGGGTGCGCGGCGCGCTCAAGTCCGTACGGAATGCGGCCGCCGAGGCCAAGGCGTCGGCCAAGGAGAAGGCGCAGGGCGCCCGGGAGGCGCGGGACGTCCGGAACAAGGCGGTGCCCGCGCCGCGGCCCAAGTCCGGGGCGCCGTCCGGCCCGGTGCCGCCGCCGCGCGCGCCGCTCACCGATGTCGTGCCGCGCCGCACCCTGGTGATCATCGCGGTGGTCGCGGCGCTCGTCATACTCGGCACCGTGCTCGCCGTCTCGCTCAGCGGAGGAGACGATTCCGCAGGCAAGTCGAAGAGCGACAAGCCGACCGCGAGCGGGCCCGCGACCGCCGGCTCCCCGGCGAGCAGCAAGAAGGGCACCGGCAGCCAGAAGCCCTCAGGCGGAGGCACCCCGTCCGGCCAGGGCTCCGCGGCCACGGCCGGACAGGGCGATGGCAAGGGTGACGGCACGGGCACGGGCACGGGCACCGGCGACAACAACAAGGGTGGTGGCACGGGCGGCACGGGCACTGCGGCCACCACTCCCTACAAGTCGAGCCAGGGCTTCTCCATAGGCCTGCCCGCGGGTTGGTCGTACAGCAAGACCGACGACGCGGGCGTCCGATTCAACGGTCCCAACGGTCAGCGCCTCCTGATCGGCTGGACCGACAGCCCCAAGTCGAACCCGGTGGCGGACTGGACGGACCAGGAGTCGTCCATGACGAGGCCGGGCTACAAGCGGGTGAAGATAGCCGCGGCGAACTACCGGGGCTGGCCGGCCGCCGACTGGGAGTTCACCTTCGACGACGACAGCGGAGCCAAGTACCACTCGGTGGACCGGGGCTTCGTCGTCAGCCTCAGCCAGGGCTACGGAATCATGTTCTCGGCCAAGGACGCGGACTGGTCGAAGCCCGAGACCCAGCAGACGCTGGCGGCGTTCTTCGCCACCTTCCAGCCCGCCTGACCCCGCCCGGGGAAACGTCCATCCCCCGGACGTGATGCGGCGGGGCCACGTATCGTGAGAGTTCGCGGACCGTACGCAGCCACAATGAGCCGGTAAACGACCGGAATTGACGGGTTGCGGCGGGACTGAGGTCCGTGGTCCGGGGGAACAGCGCGCTGTGGGGAGGCGTCGTGGACGACTATGCGGGTCGGGTGCTCGCCGACCGCTATCGGCTGCCGCTGCCCCCCGACGACACCTACGACCTCGTCGAGACGCGTGCCTTCGACACCTACAGCGGACAGGAAGTCCTGGTCCGGCAGGTCCCGTTGCCCGAGGTCGTCGACGCCGAGGTGCTCGACGGCGACGACGCGTACGGGACACCCGACGCCTATATGCGCGGGATCGGCAGCGGGTACGGCGCCGCGCCCGGCTACGGGCGGACCACCCGGCGGCCCGCCGATCCGGCCGTGCGCCGGGCCGTCGAGGCGGCCCAGGCGGCCGCGCAGATCCCCGACCATCCCCGCCTCGACCAGGTCTTCGACGTGTTCGCGCAGGACGGTTCGCTGTGGATCGTCAGCGAACTGGTCGCCGCGCGCCCGCTGTCGGCGCTGCTCGCAGAGCATCCGCTGAACCCTTTCCGCGCGGCCGAGGTCGCCTCCGACGTGCTGACCGCGCTCGCTGTGCTGCACGCGCACGGCTGGACGCACCGCAACATCACCGCCCGTACGGTGCTGATCTGCGACGACGGCCGGGTCGTGCTCACCGGCCTCGCGGCGGGCGCCGCCGAGGAGGCTCTGTGCGGATACGCCCCGGTGCCGCTCCCGCCGGACGGCGACGGGTTCGGCGAGGCGTCACCGCCCGAGCGATCGACCGGCCCCGCCGAAGCCGCACCGAGCGGCACTTCGAACGAGGCCGTACCGACCAGCACTTCCGGGGGTGGGCCCGACCCGCGCCCCGCGTCGCCCGGGGCCGCCGCGCGGGCCGGGGTGATCGCCGCGTACCGCGCGGGCGCCAGGGCCGCGGCCCGCACCGGCACGGACCTCCCGGTGCAGCGCCCCGCCCCGGACAGCGCGCCCGAGGGCACGCCTCCCTCCGAGCAGGCCCGCCGCGCCGGGCTCGAAGGGAGCTGGGCCACCCCTGATGCCCGCGGCGACCAGGGCATGTACGACCCCGTACGCGGTGTCCGGGTCCCGAGCGGCGCCCCCGCCAGCCCGTACGCCGAGGACCAGGGCCCCGACTCCGGGCGCACCCGCCGCCAGTACGACCCGGTGACCGGACGCTGGGTCCCGCGCCCCGCCCCGCGCCAGGCGGCCGAGACCCCGAACCCGTCCATCGATGAGACCAACTCCCGGAATTCTCAACGGAGTTCGGACAACCCGGCGTCTGCCGCCCCCGCTCCCGCCCCCAGAACCCCCGCCCTGCCCCCGGGTTTCCGGGCCGACGCCTTCCGCGCCGACTCGCAGCGTCAGCCGCATCTCAGTGCTCCGCTGCCCGTCCCGGTGGTCAAGCAGCGAGCGCCGGAACAGCGGACCGACCCGGCCGACGCTCCCTACCGCGGCCCCGCCAGCCGGCTCGCCGCCGAGCGGGCCCGGCACGCCCGGATGGCCGTCGTGGGGGCGGTCACCGAGCGCTGGGCGCCCGAGCAGGCCGGGCCCGTGCACGAGAACTGGCGGCTCGCCCCGCCGATCGGCCCCGCCACCGACCTCTGGGCGCTCGGCGCCCTGCTGTTCCGCGCGGTGCAGGGCCACGCCCCCTACCCGGAGGAGAGCGCGGCCGAGCTCGTCCAGATGGTGTGCGGGGAGCCGCCGGCGTTCGCCGAGGAGTGCGGGCCGCTGCGGCCGGTCGTCGAGTCGCTGCTGCGCCAGGACCCCACCGAGCGGCCGGAGTTCGAGGAACTGCGCGGCTGGCTGCGCTCGCTGGTGCGGTCCGCGCCCGAGCCGGACGCGGGTACCCGCATCGCCCCGCTCATCGTGCCCGACGCCAAGCGGCTCCCCATCCTGCGCCGCCGCGGCGAACTCGTACGGCGCAGACGGCGCGGCGCCGCCCCCGTGCCCGTCGCCCCGCCCGCCGAGCACGGCCGCCACCGCCAGGCCGCGCCACGGAGCCGGAGACCGAGGTCGCTCGGCCGGCTCCTCCTCCTGCTCATCCTGGTGCTGCTCGCCGCGGCGATCGCGTACGCCGTGCTCTTCATGCCGCGGTCGGACTCCGCGCAGAACACCGGCAGCGTCACCCCGCCGCACACCGACGGGCAGCAGAGCCCCGGCGGAGCCTCCCAAGTGCCCACGCCCGGCGGCACGCCGCCCTCGCAGCAGACGCAGACCACCGGGTCCGGCGGGACCGGTGCCACCCCGGCCGCCGGTTACGCCGTGCGCAAGGACGCCGAGGGGTTCCAGGTCGGTGTCGACAAGAGCTGGCAGCGGCAGCCCATGAACGATGCCGGGCAAGTCCGTTATGTCGGAGGTGACTTCACTCTGATCGTCGTTCCCGGGCGGGACCCGGTGAAGGACAACGGGTCGGATCCGCTGGCCTACCAGGCCGACAAGGAGCGCGAACTCCAGCCCTACCGGGACTCCAGCTGGTCCACCTCCACCGGGCTGCGGCGCATCGACGTGGGGCAGCGGTCCATGGCCGAGGGGCAGTTCACCTGGCGCGACAGCAACGGCCGCCAGGTCTATGTGCGCAATCTCGCCATGATCATTAATGGCCGATATCACGTGGTCCAGGTCATCGGACCGGAGGCGCAGCGTGACAAGGTGACGGAGGTCTTCGGGCAGGCCACCGGCGCCTATCAGGCCACCCGCTGACATCCGGTCACGCTGCGCAGTCCCCGAAATCACCCCGCCCGCACGGGATTCGACGGTTTTGTTCGGCTCGAAACACGGCCGAAAGACCCGATCACCGCGGGACCAACGGTCCGTATGGTCACGGTTGGGTGCCCCGAGGTTCCCTGGCCGGATTCCGCTCCGTAATCTGACCTCGTAGGGAAGGTCTGGGCGGGCGGGGGACGTGGAAAACACTCACAGCACGAACGGCTCCGGCGCGGGGCTGCTGCTCGCCGGGCGCTATCGGCTCGGCGACGCGATAGGCCGCGGCGGTATGGGCAAGGTCTGGCGTGCCCACGACGAGGTCCTGCACCGCACCGTCGCCGTCAAGGAACTCACCGCCGCCCTCTACGTGGCCGAGGCCGACCGGGCGATCCTGCACGCACGCACCCAGAAGGAAGCCCGCGCCGCCGCCCGCATCACCCACCCCGGCGTGGTCACCGTGCACGACGTCCTCGACCACGACAACCGGCCCTGGATCGTCATGCAGTACGTCGACGGGCCCTCGCTCGCCGACGCCGTCAAGGCCGCCGACGACCACCGCATCGACGCGCGCGAGGCCGCCCGCATCGGCCTGCACGTCCTCGGCGCGCTCCGCGCGGCCCACGCGGCCGGCGTCCTGCACCGGGACGTGAAGCCGGGCAACGTGCTGCTCGCCAGTGACGGGCGGGTGCTGCTCACCGACTTCGGGATCGCCGCCATCGAGGGCGACGTCACCATCACCAAGACCGGCGAACTCGTCGGCTCCATCGACTACCTGGCGCCCGAGCGGGTCCAGGGCGCCCACCCGGGCCCCGCCTCCGACCTGTGGTCGCTCGGCGCCACCCTGTACGCCGCCGTGCAGGGCGAGTCGCCGTTCCGCCGGGACTCGCCGATCTCCACCATGCAGGCCGTGGTGGAGGACGAACCCCCGGCGCCCGACCGGGCCGGACCGCTGGCCCCCGTGATCGTCGCGCTGCTCCGCAAGGATCCGGAGGAGCGCCCCTCGGCCGCGGAGGCCGAGCGGATGTTCCTCGACGCGATGGAGGGGCGTGCCTCCAAGGCCGCCCAGGCCTATGTGCCGACCCGTCAGATGTCCGAGCGGGACATGCGCTCGGCCGCTGCCTCACAGACCGGGCCCACCGAGCTCGACGCAGCCCCGCGCCCGGTCCCGGAGCGGCCCGCCCCGCAGACCGCCACCCGGCCCGCGCCGCGCAGGCGCCGCTGGCGCACCGTGGCCCTGGTCGTCGTACTGGCCGCGGTCGTCGGCGTGGGCGCCGGATTCGCGTACATGAAGTACCAGGAGGGCAGGGACGGCTCGGAGGGCGGCGGCACGGGGGCCTCCAGCCCGTCCACCACCCCCGAGTCCGGCAACAAGCCCGGCGGCGACCCGTCCGTGCCCGCCGGTTTTCAGCGGGTCAAGGACCCGGCCGGCTTCACCCTGCTCGTGCCCAAGGGCTGGAAGCGGCAGATGGACGGCACCGAGATCGACTACACCCCGGACAACGGCAAGCACCGCATCCGGATCAGCATCGACAAGGTGCCCGACTTCGAGAACCCGTACATGCACATGCTCAACCTGGAGAAGACGCTGAAGGAGCGGCTGCAGTACAAGCGGCTCACCCTGCACAGCAACACCTTCCGGGACCAGGTGAAGTCGTCCCTCTGGGAGTTCACCTACTACGAGAAGCAGGACTTCCCCGGCAAGCGGCACGCCATCGACCAGATGTATTACGGCGAGGGGGGCAAACCCGAGTACGCCATCTACATGTCGGGCCCCGACGAGGACTGGGCGACCATCCGCCAGCAGTTCGACACGGTGCTCCAGGGCTGGCAGCCCACCTCCTCCAACGGCGCCTGACCGGGCCGTTCCCACCTGCGGCGAACGCCGTCGGAGCCCGCCCGGGGTGCGGCATGATGGGCCCTGGACGTTGTGCGGGTGGATCGAGGGGGACCCGGTGACCACAGCAGAGCAGGATCCAAGAGATCCCCAAAGCCGTCCCGATTCCCGTCTGGTGGCGGGGCGTTACCGCCTCGGGGGGAGGCTCGGCCGGGGCGGGATGGGCACGGTCTGGCGCGCGCAGGACGAACTGCTCGGCCGCCAGGTCGCCGTCAAGGAACTGCACCCCGAGGGCGGCGCGCCGGCCACCGCGGCGCTGCGTGAGGCCCGCGCGGTCGCCCAGATCAAGCACCCGCACGTCATCGTCGTCCACGACGTCGTCGAGGAGGCCGGCCCCGAAGGCGCGGGCGGGCGTTCGTACATCGTGATGGAACTCGTCGACGGCGGCTCGCTCGCCGACCGGCTCGCCTCCGCCGGGCCCGTCGGGGTCCAGGAGGCCGCCCGCATCGGGGTCGCCCTCCTCGGCGCGCTCGCCACCGCCCACGCCCGGGGCGTCCTTCACCGCGACCTCAAGCCCGCCAACGTCCTCATCGAGGAGGGCAGCGGACGTGTCGTGCTCACCGACTTCGGCATCGCGCAGGTGCCGGGAACCTCGACCATCAGCGAGGAGGGCGCGTTCGTCGGCTCGCCCGAATACACCGCGCCCGAGCGGATGCAGGGCGCGAACGCCGGGCCCGAGTCGGACCTGTGGTCCCTCGGCGCGCTGCTGTGCGCGGCCCTGAGCGGCGAATCCCCCTTCCATCGCGACTCGTTGGGCGGCGTCCTGCACGCCGTCGTCCTCGACGAGATCCGCCCGCCCCGGGCCGCCGGCCCGCTGCTCCCCGTCGTCCACGGCCTCCTGGAGCGCGACCCCGCGCACCGGCTCGGGGCGGTGGAGGCGGAGTCGCTGCTGCGTACGTTCGCCGCGACGGGCAGCACCCCCAGACCGCGCTACGTGCCGACCGAGCGCGTCGACCAGCCGGTGCCGCCGGCCCCCGAACTCCCCGCCACACCCGTCACATCGCCCTCGCCCGTCGCGCGACCCTGGCAGGCCCGGGGTGTGCTGGTCGGAGCCGCGCTGGTGATCGTGCTCGCCGGGGCGGGCGCGGCCGTCGCGGTCCTCGCGCTCGGCGACGCGGGAGGGGGCCGTACCTCGGTGGAGCAGTCCGCGCCGAGCACCGGCGCCGCCCCGCCGGGCGCCTCCTGGCGGCCGCCTCCTCCGCCGCCCCCGGGGCAGGCCCCGCCGCCCCCGGTGCCCGACGGATTCCGCGCCGTCCGCGACCCGGACGGCTTCACACTCGTCCTGCCCGAGGGTTACGTCCGTACCACCGACGAGCAGCGCGTGTTCTACAAGTCCCCGGACGGCGCCCTCCGGATCGGCATCCGCACTCAGAACGCGGTGTCCGGCGGGCCGCTCGGCGTCATGAAACTCGCGGCCGCGAACGGGCCCGCCAGCAACCCCGGTTACCGCGACGGCAAGGTCACCGCGACCACCCACCACGGGCGGGACGCGGCGCTGTGGGAGTTCACCTGGAACGGATTCACCCGGGCCGAGGGCGCCCGGCACACCTATGACGAGTGCTGGGACGACTTCGGGCGGATGTACGACGTGTGGGTGTCGGCGCCGGTCGGACGGCTCGACGAGGCGAAGCGGGCCTTCGACACCGCGCTCGACTCCTTCGTGCCGGGACCCTGAGCCGCCCGCTTCTGTCACGGGTGTGCATCCGCACTTGGCCCGATGTGGCACCCCGCACGGCCGTTCGTCAGGATGTGAACATGACGAACGATGGGGGACGGGCGAACGAGCCCACCAGCTACGGCCTGCGGCCCCCGGAGCCCGCTCCGGTGCCGCAGCAGACGCCGTACGAACCGAAGCCGTACGCGCCGACGCAGCAGCAACGGGCCGACGGCACCGGCGACGGCACGGGCCGGCTGCTCGGCGGCCGCTACCGGCTGGTGGGGCGGCTCGGGCACGGCGGCATGGGCACGGTCTGGCGGGCCCGCGACGAGGTTGTCGACCGGGACGTCGCGGTCAAGGAACCCCGCGTGCCCGACCACTTGGGGGAGCGGGAACGAGCCAACGTATACCTGCGCATGCAGCGCGAGGCCCGCGCCGCCGCCCGCATCGACCACCCCTCGGTGGTCACCGTGCACGACGTCGTCATGGAGGACGGCAAGCCCTGGATCGTCATGGAGCTGGTGCGCGGCCAGTCGCTCGCCGACCGGCTCCAGGAAGGCACCCTCGACATCCGCGAGGCCGCCAGGATCGGCCTGGCCGTGCTCGGCGCCCTGTCGGCGGCCCACGAGGCGGGCGTCCTGCACCGGGACGTGAAGCCGGACAACGTGCTGCTCGGGCGCGGCGACCGGGTCGTGCTCACCGACTTCGGCATAGCCCAGGTCGAGGGCGAGCAGGGCCTGACCGAGACCGGCGCGTTCGTCGGCTCGCCCGAATTCATCGCCCCGGAACGGGTCCTCGGCCAGCGCCCCGGCCCCGAGTCCGACCTCTGGTCGCTCGGCGTCGTGCTGTACGCGGCGGTCGAGGGCATGTCGCCGTACCGGCGCAGCAACACCCCCGCCACCCTCCAGGCCGTGCTCTCCGCCGAACCGCAGATGCCCGCCCGCGGCTCCGGCGCGTTCGGCACCCTCGTCATGCAGCTCCTGCGCAAGGACCCGGCGGCCCGGCCCAGCGCCGCCGAGGTCCGCGCGACGCTGGAACCGGCCGCAAACCCGGCCCCGGCTCCGCTCGCGGCGACCCGGCTGTACGCGGGCGACGGGGGATCCACCGGCGGGAGCCGCTGGGTGCCGCCGGTGCTCGTCGGCAGCCGCAAGGCCCAACTCGGTCTCGGCGGCGGTGTGTTGGCGGTTGCCGCGGCGCTCGTGCTGCTCCTGGCGGACCCGTTCGGCGGCGGCGGCCTGCCCGCGGGCTGGCAGGTCCGGCCCGAGAACGAGGTGCTGCACGCGGACGTCACCGTCCCCGACGACTACGCGCGCACCCAGGGCACCGACGGCGACAACGTCTCCTACAAGGACCCGAGCGCCGTCTTCCAGATCTACGCCGACCGGCTCGACCCGGCCACCGACAAGACCCACAACACGCTGCCCGGCGACCCCGGGGCGTGGAAGACGTACTACGAGAAGGGTGGCAGGAACGGCATCGAGTTCAGGGACGGCAAGGTGACCACCACCACCGTCAAGCACCAGGGCAAGCAGGCGTACGACATCGTCACCGACTACACCCCGAACTCGGCCTCCTCCGACCCCAACCCGACCCGCTACCGCTACCACGAGCTGCTCGTGCCCGGGAAGGGCACCGCCTACTGGCGGCTGCGGGTGTCCATGCCGGCCGCGGGCAAGGCGGCCAAGGACGGCGAGGAGCTGTTCACTCGGGTCGCGGACGGTCTGAAGATCCACGACCTGTAACTTCTTCGGCCCCTGGTAGCCGTAAGTCGCTGATCAGCACTTATGCAGCCAGTGATCGCTGGCGGGGTTACCGGGGGTCCGAAAACCCGTTACCGACGGGTACCGAAAGTGCTCCGGCGGGCATACGCTCGCCCCATGACGGACTCGCAGGCCTCGCCCACGACCACCCTCAAGCCCGCCGGGACCAACCCGGTCGCCCCGGCCCCGGCAGGCGCGCGCACCGCCGCCGATGTGGTCACGGGCCAGCTGGTCGCCCAGCTCACCCGGGGTGTGGCCGGCTCCGGACGGACCGCCAACCACACCCCGTTCACCGGCGAGAAGCTGGCCGACCTGCCCGAGTCCACGCCCGAGGACGTCGCCGAGGCCTTCGTGCGCGCCCGCGCGGCGCAGCGCGCCTGGGCCGCGACGCCGGTCCGTGCCCGCGCCGCCGTGCTGCTCCGCTTCCACGACCTGGTGCTCGCCCGCCAGGCCGAGGTGCTCGACCTGATCCAGCTGGAGACCGGCAAGGCGCGCCTGCACGCGCACGAAGAGGTGCAGGCCGTCGCCGTCGCCGCCCGGCACTACGGGCGAAAGGCCCCGGCCTATCTGAAGCCCAAGCGGCACACGGGAGTTGTGCCCACCCTGACCAAGGTCACCGAGCTGCGCCAGCCGCGCGGGGTCGTCGGGCAGATCGCGCCCTGGAACTACCCGCTCGAACTGTCGGTGGGCGACGCGCTGCCCGCGTTCGTCGCCGGCAACGCCGTCGTCATGAAGCCCGACACCGAGACCGCGCTGACCGCCCTGTGGGCGCGCGACCTGCTGATCGAGGCGGGCCTTCCGGCCGAGGTCTTCCAGGTCGTCCTCGGGGACGGGCCGGTCGTCGGCCCCGAGGTCGTCAAGCACGCCGACTACGTCTCCTTCACCGGCTCGACCCGTACCGGCCGCGAGGTCGCCCAGGGCGCCGCGGCCCGACTGGTCGGCGTATCGCTGGAGTTGGGCGGCAAGAACGCCATGCTCGTACTCCACGACGCCGACGTGGAGAAGGCCGCCGCGGGCGCGGTCCGCGCCTGCTTCTCCTCCGCAGGACAACTCTGCATTTCGATCGAGCGACTGTACGTTCACGAATCGATCGCCGACGCCTTCGTCGAGCGATTCGCCGCACGTACGAAGGCGATGCGGCTCGGTCGATCACTCGCGTACGGAGCGGACATGGGCTCGCTGGTCGGCGAGCGCCAGCTGGAGACCGTCACCCGGCACGTGGAGGAGGCCGTCGCCAAGGGCGCCAAGCTCGTCGCGGGCGGCGTCGCCCGCCCCGACATCGGCCCGCTCTTCTACGAGCCCACCATCCTCGACGGCGTCGAGGCCCCCATGGCGGTGTGCACCGAGGAGACCTTCGGCCCGGTCGTCTCGATCTACCGCTTCAAGGACGAGGACGAGGTCGTCGAGCAGGCCAACGGCACGCCGTACGGCCTCAACTCCTCGGTGTGGACGAAGGATTCGCGCCGCGGCCACGAGGTGGCGGCCAGGCTGAGCACCGGCACGGTCAACATCAACGAGGGGTACGCGCCCGCGTACGGCAGCGTCCAGTCGCCGATGGGCGGCATGAAGGACTCCGGCCTCGGCCGCCGGCACGGCTCCGAGGGCATCCTCAAGTACACCGAGGCCCAGACCATCGCCCAGCAGCGCATCCTCCCCCTTGCCCCGTCCTTCGGCATGGACGACGAGAAGTACGCGGCCTTCATGAGCCGCAGCCTGAAGGCGATGAAGGCCCTGCGCCTGCGCTAGCTCCCACCGGAAACCAGTCCGCCCCTGTGCACGAGGAGAGCCATGTCCCAGGTACCCCCAGCCCGGAAACCGGACGAGGACAGCGGGGACGGCCACGGCTACGACTATGACGTCGTCGTGATCGGCTCGGGCTTCGGCGGCTCGGTGACGGCGCTGCGGCTCACCGAGAAGGGGTACAGGGTCGGCGTTCTGGAGGCGGGCCGCCGCTTCACCCCGGCCACGCTCCCCAAGAACTCCTGGGACATCAAGAACTACCTGTGGGCGCCGAAGCTCGGCCTGTACGGCATCCAGCGCATCCACCTGCTCGGCAACGTGATGGTGCTCGGCGGCGCCGGCGTCGGCGGGGGCTCCCTCAACTACGCCAACACCCTCTATGTGCCGCCGAAGCAGTTCTTCGACGACCCGCAGTGGAAGGACATCACCGACTGGCAGGACGAGCTGGCGCCGTACTACGACCAGGCGCGGCGCATGCTCGGGGTGCGGCTCAACCCGACGATGACGCCCTCCGACGTCCACCTCAAGGCCGCCGCCCAGCGCATGGGGGTCGGCGACACCTTCCATATGGCGCCCGTCGGCGTCTTCTTCGGCGACGGCCGGGACGCCGACGGTGCGTCAAAGGCCAAGCCCGGCATGGTGGTTGACGACCCGTACTTCGGCGGGGCCGGTCCGTCGCGCAAGGCGTGCACCGAGTGCGGCGAGTGCATGACGGGCTGCCGGCACGGCGCGAAGAACACCCTCAACGAGAACTACCTCTACCTCGCGGAGAAGGCGGGCGCGGTCGTCCACCCCATGACGACCGTCGTCTCGGTGACCGGCGACTCGCGCGGCGGCCACGCCGTCGCCACCCTGCCCACCGACCGCAAGAACTCCGCGGGCCGGCTCTTCACCGCCCGTCGTGTCGTCATCGCGGCCGGTACCTACGGCACCCAGACCCTGCTGCACCGGATGAAGGCTGGCGGTCAACTCCCGTACATCTCAAAGAAGTTGGGCGAGCTGACCCGGACCAACTCCGAGGCGCTCGTCGGCGCGCAGACCACCAGCCGCCGCTACCGCAGGCGGCACGGCGCGCCCAGGGTCGACTTCACCCGGGGCGTCGCCATCACCTCCTCGATCCACCCGGACGAGAACACCCACATCGAGCCGGTCCGCTACGGCAGGGGCTCGAACGCGATGGGCAGCATGTCGATCCTCCAGGTGCCGTACGGGGTCAACCGGGTGCGCAACTGGCTCGGCAACGCGGCCAAGCACCCCCTGCTCCTCGCGCGTTCGATCAGCAACCACCGCTGGTCCGAGCGAACGATCATCGGCCTGGTCATGCAGTCACTCGACAATTCGCTCACCACCCATCTCAAGCCGGACGGCGTCGGCAAGGGCCTGCTGACCGCCGAGCAGGGCCACGGCGCGCCCAACCCCAAGCAGATCAGGGCGGCCACCGAGGGGGCGACGGCGATCGCCGCGGAGATCAACGGCTTCGCCGGTTCGAACGTCGGCGAGCTCATGGGCACCCCGCTCACCGCGCACTTCCTGGGCGGCTGCCCGATCGGCGACTCGGCCGAGACCGGAGTGATCGACCCGTACCACCGGCTGTACGGGCACCCCGGCATCTCGGTCGTCGACGGGGCGGCCGTCTCGGCGAACCTCGGCGTGAACCCGTCCCTGACGATCACCGCACAGGCCGAGCGCGCGATGTCGCTCTGGCCGAACAAGGGCGAGGAGGACCCGCGCCCCGCGCAGGGCGCCGCCTATGTCCGCCTTGCCCCGGTCGAGCCGAAGTCCCCGGCGGTCCCGGCGGAGGCGTTCGGGGCCCTGAAGCTGCCGTTCCTGGGAATGCCGGCCGTGCCGCCGAAGGCGGACGGGTAACGCCGCCGGTCCCACACGGCAAGAGGCGCTGCACCCCCCTCCGAGTGCAGCGCCTCTTACGTATGCGGAGACCTGGTGGAGCCCCGCCGGCGTGCACAGAACGCGGGCGAGGCTGTTGGTTCCGCATGCATGACCTGTGACTCCTGTGAATGGTTGTCCTGCCTTCACGAAATCCTTATGTGATCCACGCCACCGCTCTCTGGCGGCAACCTTCGCGCGGCTCCGCATGTCGAACCGCTGCTGCGGCGCGTGCCGCGGTGCGTGCTGCGCAGGACATGCCAAGAGGGGCCACCAGAAGTGAGCGAGAAGCCGCCGAGCTCGAAGGGGTCGTCCGGCGACGACTCGCTGCCGGACGGGATGCCGGACGAGATCTGGGAGCAGTTCGTCCGCGACACCGAGCAGGACATCAGGAAGTCCGCGCCCAAGGAGCCCTCGGCGCGGGCCCGGATGGTGACCGAGCGGCTGCGCAGGGAGCAGGAGGCCGCCGAGAGCCGGGCCCGCGGCCGCAAGGGCAAGAAGCGCCCCGCCGAGCCGGAGGGCTGGCGCACCGGCCCCGCCTGGCAGGAGATGAACGGGCGCGCCGGGCGCAGGCGCCGCATGTGGGGCGTGCTCGGCATCTTCGCCGCCGTCGGCGTCCTCCTTGTCGCACTGAACCCGTCCCGCGCGCTGTCCCTGATCACCGGCGACGACAGCTCCGGCGACTCGGCGACGGCCCAGCTTCCGCCGGAGACCGCCGCGCCCACCGCCGCCCCCTCCTTCTCCGACCCGGACCGCCCCACCCTGAAGGAGCCGTTCCGCGGCTCGCCCGCGGTGCAGTACGCGGACGGCGCCGCTGGCATCGAGCTGCCCGAGGCCACCGCCCTGGGCGGGCTCTCCAAGGAGCAGGTGGCCGCGGCCCTGACCCGCACCCGCGACCTCCTGATCGACGCGAACCTGAACCCGGCGACCCTGCGCGGCGGCCGCCCCGAGGCCGCCCTCGCGCTCATCGACCCGCTGCAGAAGGACGTCCTCGCACGCTTCACCACCGACCTGGCCAAGCCGGACAAGGACCATGACCCGCTGAACTTCTTCAGCCGGTTCGACCCCAAGAAGGTCAAGCTCGTCGGGGACGTGGTCAAGACCCGTGGCCGGACGACGGTCGGCAAGGACGCCACGAGCGGGGTCGTCGTGCACGCCGACTACACCTTCGTCTACCCGCTGGTGAAGACGGCGCCGGGCTCGACGGAGGTGGCCCGCACGATCGTGCGCCGGATCCTCGACGTCCAGGTCTCCGACCCGTCCGTCATGCGGTCCACCGCCGGAAAGCTCTGGATCGTCAAGTACGACGTGGACATCGCCAACTCGGCCTGCGACAGCAACGACGGCTATCTCCACCCCGACTTCGCCGACGAGACCCCTTCGGGTCCCTCTCCGAGCGGCTCTCCCGTCGACCCGTACGACCGCAGCAGGGAGCTGGCGCCGGACCGCCCGGAGGGCTGCGGCCTGGTCAGCCGCACGTAGGTCCTGCTGCTTCTCCCGAACTCCCTTGCAGACATGGAGAGTTGACATGAGAACCCGTACCGCGCCGGCCGGTGCCGCGGTGGCGCTGGGGGCGCTGCTCCTGACCGCCTGCGGCCCGTCCGCCCCGGCCGCGAAACCGGCGGCACCCAGCGCCTCGCCCGCCCACCCGGTCTTCTCCAAGCCCCTGGACGCCCGCCCGTACGCGGCGCTGGGCCAGACCAAGGCGGCGAAGAACGCGACGTTCACCCAGACCGTCACCTTCTCGGCGAAGGGCGCCGACGCGGTCCTGAAGACGACCGGCAAGCTGGACTTCGAGGGCGGCCGCGCGGACGGCTCGCTGGGCTGGAACGTGGGGGAGGGGTTCCCGGAGGGGGCGGCGAAGGCGCTGGGGACGGTGGACGCCCACCGCAAGCGGAACGACAGGGTGGCCCGCCTGGTCGTCGACCGCCAGAACGTCAACTACCGCTCGGCTACGGCGGATTACTGGCTGCGCTACACCGGAACCACCCCGCTGACCGGGGACCCGTACGGATACGCGGCCCTGGCTGCCAACGACTGGCGTGGCACCCAGGTGCCGCTCAACGGCACGCTGCTCGAAATCCTCGCGGCGACCGCCGAGGTCAAGGAGGAGGCGCTGCCGGACGGTGGCCGCCGCTACCGGACCGCCCTGGTCGGACGGTCCGTCACTCAGCTCCTGAGGGGCATCGTTCACGACGGTGGGCTGGCCGAGGCCGGCAATACGGCGCGTTACCCCCTCACCATGACCGTGGACCGGGACGGCCGGATCACCTCCGTCGAGACCGACGCGTCGGCGGCCGTCGCCAAGGGGGATCAGAGCGAGCTCGCCCAGGTGCAGAGCGCGCGTATCAAGCTGACGCTCGACGGCTACGGGTCTTCGGCGCCCGGCGCCGTACCGGCCGCGGACAAGGTCCTCCCCGCGGCTGACGCCGTCGTCCAGCTCCGGGGGAGCAAGGCCGGGGCCTGCGTCGACTTCGGTACGGGGCTGACCGACACGAGCCTCGTGGTCAAGGCCGAGTGCGGGCACCCGCACGACGGCCGAATCCTCGCCCGTCCCGAGCTCCAGGGCAGCGGCTACCCCGGCAGCGCGGCAGCGAAGAAACAGGCGGACACGGAGTGCAAGACGGCCTTCCACGACGCGCCTTCCGCCTGGACCGGCGAAGGCGTCGACGAGGGGGCGTTCTGGTACACCTGGCCCAGCGAGGGTGACTGGAAGCGGGACTCGCAGCACGCCGCGACCTGCTACATCCTCACCCGCTGAATCCGCTGACCAGACGAAGGGCCCCGCAGCCACCCCGTACCGCTGACTCGTACGGGTGGCCGACGGGGCCCTGGGCCGTCAGCACCGACGTCAGGGCAGCGTCGGTGCCGCGGGGCGGCGCCGGGGGGTGCGCCGCTGGTCCGGGTGCGCCAGGGTGGCCGACCCGGCGCGTGCGGGGCGCGCGAGTGGTGTCGACCAATGGCAACAGGGGTGCGGAGTGCGGGACTTGTCTTTGCATCGTGCTGGATGGGCTGCGCCCGGCGCAACCGTTTCGACCGGATGCGGTCGGCCCCGGGCGTCCCCGGAACCGACCGCCCCTATGGGGTGACCGGGCTGCTGTCCCCTGCCGTCCGGTCACGCACACCGGGGCGAGGTCCCACGACGCACTTGCAGGTGCGTCACACGCCCCAGCGGAGCCACGCGTGGTTTTTTCGGGCCCGCCCCTGGCTGGCACGGACACCCCACCAACGAAGCCGGGCCGGGGACGGTCACGGTGCCGTACGGGTGAGGAGCGACCGAACTCAGATACGGCCCCGGCACAGCTCCAGCATCGTCATCGCGAGCGCGGTACCGGGCTTGCCCAGGGCGTCGCGGAAGCGGGCCAGGACCTCCATCTCGCGGTTCAGACTGACCCGGCGGCCGCCGGAGGCGATGCGGGACTCCTGGATGACGGCCGAGACGGCCATGCGTTCCTGGACGAGGCCGATGATGTGGTCGTCCAGCGCGTCGATGCGCTCGCGCGCGCCGGTGATCACGGCCGCGGCCTCGTCGGTGCGGGCGCCGGTCTTCTCGGTGACGGACATGTTCACGGGGGCTCCTCGGAATTCGGTGCGGCGCCCCAGGACCGGCAAGGACCGGAAACCGACAGAGCGCCCCGGGCCTTGTCGGCCCGGGGCGCTCTGTGGAAGTTCGCTCGTCAGTTGCTCAAGCAGCACGACCATGGCGTCCGGCGGGCCGGATGCCATAGGTAAAGACGAAGGTCTGGTGCTTGCGCATGGGCACAGTATGGACCGACGCCCGGGAAGCGGGCCAATCCAGGTTCGGATGGTGAGACGAACCGGCCACCGCCCGCCCCGGTAGAATCGACAAATACCGACCCCCTCCCACCGCCGGAAGGCCGCCACCCGTGCCAGCAGCACCCTCCGCAGCCGCGCCCGACAGCAACCCGGACGTCGTCCTGGTTGTCGACTTCGGCGCGCAGTACGCCCAGCTCATCGCCCGCCGCGTCCGCGAGGCCCGGGTCTACAGCGAGATCGTCCCGAGCAGCATGCCCGTGGCCGAGATGCTGGCCAAGAACCCGAAGGCGATCATCCTCTCCGGTGGCCCGTCCTCCGTGTACGCCGAGGGGGCCCCGCGCCTGGACCGCGAGATCTTCGAGGCCGGGGTGCCGGTCTTCGGCATGTGCTACGGCTTCCAGCTGATGGCGACGACGCTCGGCGGCACGGTCGACGACAACGGCGCCCGCGAGTACGGCCGCACCCCGCTGACCGTCTCCAAGCTCGGCTCCACCCTCTTCGAGGGCACCCCGGCCGAGCAGTCGGTGTGGATGTCGCACGGCGACGCCTGCTCGGCCGCCCCCGAGGGCTTCACGGTGACGGCCTCCACCGACGTCGTCCCGGTCGCCGCCTTCGAGAACGACGAGAAGAAGCTGTACGGCGTCCAGTACCACCCCGAGGTGCTGCACTCCACGCACGGCCAGCAGATCCTGGAGCACTTCCTCTACCGCGGCGCGGGCATCGAGCCGACCTGGACGACGCACAACGTCGTCGAGGAGCAGGTCGCCCTCATCCGCGAGCAGGTCGGCACCAAGCGCGCGATCTGCGGCCTGTCCGGCGGCGTGGACTCCGCGGTCGCCGCGGCCCTCGTGCAGAAGGCCATCGGCTCCCAGCTGACCTGCGTGTACGTCGACCACGGCCTGATGCGCAAGGGCGAGACCGAGCAGGTCGAGAAGGACTTCGTGGCCGCCACCGGCGTCCAGCTGAAGGTCGTCGACGCGCAGGAGCGGTTCCTCACCGCGCTCGCCGGGGTCTCCGACCCGGAGACCAAGCGGAAGATCATCGGCCGCGAGTTCATCCGCGTCTTCGAGCAGGCGCAGCTGGAGATCCTCCAGGAGGACGGCCCCGAGGTCGCCTTCCTCGTCCAGGGCACGCTGTACCCGGACGTCGTGGAGTCCGGCGGCGGCACCGGCACCGCGAACATCAAGTCGCACCACAACGTGGGCGGCCTGCCCGACGACATCGAGTTCGAGCTCGTCGAGCCGCTGCGCAAGCTGTTCAAGGACGAGGTCCGCATGGTCGGCCAGGAGCTCGGCCTGCCGGACGAGATCGTCCAGCGCCAGCCGTTCCCCGGCCCCGGCCTCGGCATCCGCATCGTCGGCGAGGTCACCAAGGACCGCCTCGACCTGCTGCGCGAGGCCGACGCGATCGCCCGCGAGGAGCTGACCGCGGCCGGCCTCGACCGCGAGATCTGGCAGTGCCCGGTCGTGCTGCTCGCCGACGTGCGCTCGGTGGGCGTCCAGGGCGACGGCCGCACCTACGGCCACCCGATCGTGCTGCGCCCGGTCTCCTCCGAGGACGCCATGACAGCGGACTGGACGCGGATGCCGTACGACGTGCTCGCGAAGATCTCCACCCGCATCACCAACGAGGTCGCCGACGTGAACCGCGTCGTCCTCGACGTGACGAGCAAGCCCCCGGGCACGATCGAGTGGGAGTAGTCCCCACAGCCGTACCGACGGCGCCGTCCCGCACCCGGGGCGGCGCCGTCGCCTTTGTCGCCGGGGACCGCACGACTCTGTTCACCTGCGGTAACGCGAGGTAGCTTCCGGCCATGACTGAGATGCCCCAGCCGATACCGGTGGACCAGCTGCGGTTCGATCTGCCGCCCGTGCACGAAAGCCCCGCCGAGGAGCGGCAGCACCGCAAGGAGCGGCTCGCGGGCGCGCTGAGACTCTTCGCCCGGTTCGGGTACGAGGAGGGCGTGTCGGGCCATGTCACCGCGCGGGACCCGGAGTTGGCGGACTGCTACTGGGTGAACCCGTTCGGGGTGCCGTTCGCGCATGTCACCGCGGGCGAGCTGGTCCTGGCCAACGGGGACGGGCAGGTCGTGCAGGGGAGTCACCACGTCAATCAGGCCGCGTTCACCGTGCACGCCGAGGTGCACCGGGCCCGCCCCGACGCGGTCGCCGTCGTCCACACGCATTCGACCTACGGGCGGGCGCTCGCGGCCCTGGGCGAGTTCGTCGAGCCGTACACGCAGGAGGCCTGCGCGTTCTTCGAGGATCACGCCGTGTACGACGCCTATACCGGGGTGGTCGTGGACACCGAGGAGGGCCGGCGGATCGCGGCGGCGCTCGCTTCGTACAAGGCGGTCGTCCTGCGCAACCACGGGCTGCTCACGGTCGGGGACTCGGTGGACGCGGCGGCCTGGTGGTTCATCTCGATGGAGCGGTGCGCGCGGGTGCAGCTCGCGGCGCGGGCGGCCGGCAAGCCCGTACTCATCGGCCGGCGGGACGCGGTGGCGACCCGGGACCAGCTCGGCAGTGATCTCGTGGCGTGGATCAACTACCAGCCGCTGTGGCGGCAGATAAGCCGGGCGGAGCCCGAACTCCTGTCGTAGTACGTCAATTTGATCGTGCGTCAATCACCCGCCCGGCCGGGCGGTGCCGACCGCCGGGCGGTTCTGGTGCGCGACAATTCGCTTACGGTTCAAGGGGTTTGGCGCACGGACGGAGTTCCCGGTGGCAGTGCAGGAGGCTCGGCAATGCGGGGGTGACTGCGCGCACGGCGCGCGGGACGGACACCGGCGCGCGGTGGCGGCGTTCCTCGCCAAGCGGGACGGGCTCGCCGCGGGCGAGGGGCTGCCGGCCGCCCTGGCCCACTCCGCCGGGGCGTCCCGCCAGTGGGTCTCGGACGAGCTCACCCAGTCCGCGCGGCTGGTCGCCGAACGCGGCCGGGAGGCGGGCCGGACCTGGCCGGAACGGGTGTGGCGCGGCACGCTGGCGACGGTGTGGGGCGGCGTGTTCGCCCTCTCCCTCGCCGAGACCGCCACGGCCGTCGGTGCGGGCTGGACGGCGGCCCGCACCGTCGGACTCCTCTCCGCCCTGGCGGCGGCGGTCCTGCTGACGGCGGCGGCGTACCTCCACCGGTCGCGCGGCGGCCTCCTCGCGCCCGTGCTCGGCGAGGACAACCGCCTCTCCACCTCGCGGGCGGTCGCGGCGGCCTGGATCCTGTTCGCGGCCTTCGCCGCCTTGTTCCTCGCGCTGCGCCTGGCCGCGACCTCCGGCTCGGCCGGGCGCGAGAAGGTCTTACACGGTCTCGAACTGGCCCGCTGCGGCGGCCTGTTGACGATCGTGTTCTGTGTGTCGTTGATCGCGGTGGTGGTCCGCCGGGTCGTGACGGTACGCATCCACGGGCAGCGGCTGCAGAAGGTGCGCGCCGACCGGCCGCGCGGGGCCGACCTCCTCGCCGACGACGCGGGACGGGGCAGTTTCGCGGACGCGCAGTACGTGGTGGTGACGCTGGTCGGGGTGCTGTTCGCGGCCGTGCGTCTGGCCCGCCGTCCGGACCAACTCCCGGATGTTCCCTGGGGGTTGGCGGTCCTGGTGCTGATCTCCGCGATGACGTACGTCGCGGGGAAGTACGCGGAGGGGGGCCGTCCGGTGGTCCTTTCCGTCGTACGGGCCCGGGAGGCGGGCGACCTGGACGCGCCGATCCGTACCGGGGACGACATCGAGATCCGCGGGGCGGGGTTCGTCCCGCCGGGCGCGGGCACGCCGGACCGGCTCGCCCGGATGGTGGTCCGCATCGGGGCGGTCCACGTGCACGTCCCCCTGATCCCGGTCCCGGGCGGCTTCGCGAACCCGACGGACGGGGTGCTGACCGTGCCGGTGCCGGTGGACGTGGAGGCGGGGCGGGTGGAGGTCCGGGTGGTGACGGCGGCGGGGGTGGAGACGAACGGCGTACACGTGGAGGTGGCCGAGTAGAGGCCCGCCCCGGGAGTCCGGGGCGGAGCCCCAGGGGGCTGACCCCACCCGGGGTGGGAATGAGACACCCGTTCCCCTCGTCCGTATCGTCTGGTGACAGGCGAATGGGATGGAGGCGGGATCAGCCATGGCACATGGACATGCGACCGGGGTAGGGACCCGGGCCGACCAGGCCCGCAGGTACGCACTGCTGCCGCTGAGGATCTTCCTCGGCGTGACCTTCGTCTACGCCGGCCTCGACAAGCTCACGGACAGCGCGTTCTTCCACGCGACCGGCACCGGCTCCATCGGCGAGCTGATGCACGGCGTGCGGGACAGCTCCGCGATCCCCGCCCTCGTGGACCTCGCCCTGAAGAGCCCCGCGGGGTTCGGGTACGCCATCGCGTTCGGCGAGCTGGCCGTCGGCATCGGCACGCTGCTCGGCCTGTTCGGGCGGCTCGCCGCACTGGGCGGCGCGCTGATCTCGCTCTCCCTGTGGCTCACGGTGAGCTGGCAGACCAACCCGTACTACTACGGCAACGACCTGGCCTACTTGATGGCCTGGCTGCCGCTCGTACTGGCCGGGACGCCGTTCCTTTCCGCCGACGCGCTCCTCGCCAACCGGCGCCGCTTGCGCACCCCGTAGTCGATCCAGCTCACGAGCGAGGCGATCCCGAGGCCCCCGCAGACCAGCGGGATCGCCACCGGCGAGGGGGTGTTCCACTGCCCGGCCGCGTCCCCCGCGAACAGGACGGCGGTCGCGGCGAGCGCGAGCCCGGCGACGAGCCGGCCGGGGCGGAACTCATGACGCAGCACGGTCCACCTCCACCTGGCCGACGCCGACCTTGAGATGGAGTTCGAGCGTCCCGGCCGGCTTGGCCCCGGCGGGCGGAGCCAGGGTCGCGGTCCGCTTCTCACCCGGTGTGACGTGGATGTCGTCCGGCTTCTCGCCGGGCAGCCGGATGTCGCCGAGGCCCATGTCGAAGGTCACCTTCACTGTCACGTCCTTCGGTACGACGACCTTCGCCTTGCCCGCGCCGACCTCCGCGCCGGTCGTCACGGTCTGCCCGGGCGGCACGGCGATCCGGCTCAGGTCGAGGGTGCCGACGCCGGTGCCGAGGTGATAGCCCGGCCGTACGTCGCTGATCGCGGCGGGCGTCCAGTCCGTCCGGGCCCAGTGCGAGTCGATCGACTTGGGCAGCGCCGCGGACCCGGCGAGCAGAGCCGCCGTGAGCACCGCGAGGAACACCGTGCCGAACCCCGTACGGCCCAGGAACGAGCTCAGCATCAGGCCGAGCGCGAACACCGCGAGCGCCGCCGCGAAACCGATCTGCAGGCCGGTGCCGAGCGGCTGGTGGTCCCAGGCACCGCCGAACCCGGCGCCGAAGGCCAGCAGCGCGGTGAGGAAGATCAGCCCGCCGATGGAACGCGGCCCCCGGCTCTCGCGTACCGCCGCCTTCGCGGCCTTGCGGGTGGCCTTGGAGACGGGCGGCGCGTCCGCGTCCGCCGGGCCCCACAGATAGCCGCCCGGGACCGGCCCGGTGGTGCCGTCCTTGACGATCGGGTCCCGCCACCAGGACGGCGGGGACGGCGCGGGCGGCGCCTTCGTCTCGGGCGGCGCGTCCGCGACGGCCTGGGCCGCGACCGGGTCGAGCGGGCTGTCCGCAGGAGTGGTGGAGCGGCGCTGCGACCAGACGGCCGCGCCCGCGAGGAGCAGCGCGAGCAGCACGGCGAACGTCATCACCGAGCCGTTCTTCAGCATCGTGAGGAAGATCCCGCAGCCCGCCAGGGCCATGAGCACGGCCACCAGCGCCGCGCCCTCGACGCGGCCGGTGAGCAGGCGGCGGGCCTCGTTCTCGTCCTCGCCCTCCATGGGCACGATCAGCCAGGCGAACCCGTAGAAGACAAGCCCGAGACCGCCGGTCACGGACAGCACACCGAGCGCGATCCGGAAGATCACCGGGTCGAGGTCGCAGTACCGGCCGAGGCCGCCGCAGACTCCGCCGATGACCTTGTTGCGGCTGCTGCGGCGCAGCTGCGGGGCCTCGGGGGCCGGATCGGGCGGCGCGAGGGGCGTCTCGGTCGGCGTGCTCATACGTACATGGTGACGGGCCCGTGCGGCCCACGGCACCCGCCCCGACCCTGGCCTCACCCTGATTTCGTCCCCGAAGGGAAAGGAGCAGCGCCCCTGACGGGGGAGGTGGCCTCCCCCGTGCGAGGGGGCTGTCCTCAGGGAAGCCTGGGGGCCAACCCTGATGCCCGGGGGCCCGTGGCCGTGTGACGATCGTGGCATGCCAGTCGCCACCCCCCGCCTGTCGCCGCCCGAGGCCGACGAAGCGCCGGTCCGCAAGCTGTACCGCTCCGCCGAGGGGCGGATGCTCGGCGGCGTCGCGCGCGGGCTCGCCGGGCACCTCGGGCTCCCGGTGGTGTGGGTGCGGGTGGCGTTCCTGGGGCTGCTTTCGATCAACGGCCTGGGCGCGCTGCTCTACGCGGTGTTCTGGTTCGTGGTGCCGCTGGGCCTCGGCGGTACGACGGCCGAGCCGCGCTCCGCGTTCGAGGTCAGCCCGGACGGCCGGCGAAGGCTGCGCAAGCCCGACAAGGGCCAGGTCGTCGCGCTGATCGCGCTGGTCTTCGGCGCCGCGATCTTCGCGTCCAAGGTGGACGTGGGCGGCTGGGCCAACCCGTACATCTTCCCCAGCATCCTCATCGGCGTCGGCGTCATCCTGGTGTGGCGGCAGGCCGACAACACGCGCCGGGCCCGCTGGACCGAGGGCGCCCGCCGCAGCCGGTGGCTCCCGGTGGCCCGGGGGCTTGCCGGGGTCGCCCTGGTCGGCACCGGGCTCACCGGCTTCGTCGTCGTCAACGGCTCGGCCGCGCAGCTCGGCAACGTACTGACCGCGGCGATAGCGGTGCTCGCCGGCATCGCCCTGCTCGCCGGGCCCTACCTGGTGCGCATGACGCAGGACCTGTCCGAGGAGCGCCTGATGCGCATCCGGGCCCAGGAGCGCGCCGAGGTCGCCGCCCACGTGCACGACTCGGTGCTGCACACCCTGACCCTGATCCAGCGCAACGCGGAGAACGTCGGCGAGGTGCGGCGCCTGGCCCGCGCGCAGGAGCGCGAGCTGCGCGCCTGGCTGTACAAGCCGGAGGGCACCGGCAAGGAGAAGGAAGAGGAACCCGCGACGCTCGCCGAGGCCGTCAAGAAGGCGGCGGCCGAGGTCGAGGACAAGCACGGCGTCCCCCTTGAAGTGGTCGTCGTGGGCGACTGCCCGCTGGACGACGGCCTGACCGCACAGATGCAGGCCGCACGCGAGGCGATGGTGAACGCGGCCAAGTACGGTGGCGAGGGCGGCGCCGTCCAGGTGTACGCGGAGGTCGAGGGCCGCAGAGTCTTCGTCTCCGTACGGGACCGGGGCCCCGGATTCGATCCCGACGCGGTGCCCGCCGACCGGATGGGCGTACGAGAATCAATCATCGGCCGGATGCAGCGCAACGGCGGTACGGCCAGGCTGCGTTCGGTGCCCGGCGGGGGCACGGAGGTCGAGCTGGAAATGGAGAGGGCAGAGGGATGACCGAGGAAACGACAGGCCGCCACGTCAGGGTGGTCCTCGTCGACGACCACCGGATGTTCCGCACCGGAGTCCAGGCGGAGATCGGCCAGACCGAGAGCACGGGCGTCGAGGTGGTCGGCGAGGCCGCCGACGTCGACCAGGCGATCACGGTGATCACCGCGACCCGCCCCGAGGTCGTGCTGCTCGACGTGCACCTGCCCGGGGGCGGCGGCGTCGAGGTGCTGCGCCGCTCGGCGGCCATGATGGCGGCCGCCGAGAACCCGGTCCGCTTCCTCGCGCTGTCCGTCTCGGACGCGGCGGAGGACGTGATCGGCGTGATCCGCGGGGGTGCCCGCGGCTACGTCACCAAGACCATCACCGGCACCGACCTGGTCGACTCGATCTTCCGGGTGCAGGACGGCGACGCGGTGTTCTCGCCGCGCCTGGCGGGCTTCGTCCTGGACGCGTTCGCCTCCACGGACGCGCCGCCGGTCGACGAGGACATGGACCGGCTCACCCAGCGCGAGCGCGAGGTGCTGCGCCTGATCGCCCGGGGCTATGCCTACAAGGAGATCGCCAAGCAGCTGTTCATCTCCGTCAAGACGGTCGAGTCGCACGTCTCGGCGGTGCTGCGCAAGCTCCAGCTGTCCAACCGCCACGAGCTGACCCGCTGGGCCACGGCACGCCGGCTGGTCTGAGCCCCCGTAACGGTCGCCGTACGGGGGTGACCGACGATTTCATCTTCGTAAAACCATGGCAAAACCGGCAACCCGGGCGCGCTCATGTCACTCTTGCCGGACGTGATGAGCCTGACCGGAACCCCCTTCTTCGTCACCGCGATCGTGGTGACCGCGCTCGCCGTTCTGGTGCCGCTGCTTGTCTGGCACAAGGTCGGCGGGCCGGTCGTGGTGCGCGGGGCCGTGCGGCTGTTCATGGTGCTCATCGCCCAGGCCTCGGCGGTCGTCGTGGTGTTCGTCGCCGTCAACAACGCGAACGGCCTCTACGACACTTGGGGGGACCTGCTCGGCACCGACAGCCACGTCGGCGCGGCCCCCGACCTCGGCGTCGACGGCACCGGCGGGCGCAGCATCGCCAAGGAGCCGCGCGTCAAGCAGGCCTTCGCCCCGGTCGACGACTCCAGTCTGGGCACCGGTGTCCAGGTCACGCATCTGACCGGCCGGGTCTCGGGGGCGGACGGCGAGGTGTACGTGTGGCTGCCGCCGCAGTACGACGACCCGGCGTACAAGGCCAAGGACTTCCCAGTGGTCGAGATGCTGCCCGGCTACCCCGGCTCGGCCAAGGACTGGTTCACCAACCTCGACGTCACCGGGCAGCTGCGGCCGCTGATGGACGATGGCGAGGTCAAGCCGTTCATCCTGGTCGCGCCGCGCACCTCGCTGCTCGCCGGGCAGGACACCGGCTGCGCCAACGTGCCGGGCGTCGTGAACGCGGACACCTGGCTCAGCGTGGACGTCCGCAAGATGGTCACCGACAACTTCCGGGCCGAGACGGGTGCGGACGGCTGGGCCGTCGCCGGGATATCGGCCGGCGCCCACTGCTCGGCGAAGCTCGCGATCGAGCACCCCGACCGCTACCGCGCGGGCGTCTCGCTGTCCGGCTACAACGACCCGGCCGCCGAGTCCGACTCGATCACGGCGGGCAACCCGGCGCTGCGGCGCGAGACCGACCCGCTGTGGATACTGACCCACGCCAAACACCCGCCGAAGACCTCGCTCTTCCTCACCGGCCAGCCCCACGACGGCTACGAGGACGGGCTCGCGCTGCGCGCGGCCGCGAAGGCGCCCACCAAGGTGTGGGTGCAGAAGACCGGCGGCGGTCATCTGAACGTGGTGTGGAAGCCGCTCCTGCCGGAGGTGTTCCGCTGGCTGTCCGGCCAGGTCAGCGGCGTGCAGAACGCGAAGGACGTGCAGGACGCCAAGGGTGGCCCGCGGCCTGTCGGCGGGAGTGGCGACGCGGCGGTCGTGCAGGCCACGGGCGCCGGTGGCGTACGGGGTGAGAAGTAAGGGGCACGGGGCGTCACCCTTTGGTAAAACGCTGGTAAATCGGGCAACTGGTGTTCGCGGCCACCCCTCTAGGGGGGCGTGATGAGCCTGACCGGAACCCCCTTCCTCGTGATCGCGATCCTCGCGGCGGTGGCAGCGCTGCTGCTGCCGCTCGTCCTGTGGACCAGAATCGGTGGGCCGGCCTTCGTGCGCTGGGTCTCGCGGCTCCTCATGCTGGGCTTCGCCCAGGTCACCGCGATCCTCGTGGTCTTCCTCTTCGTCAACAACGCCAACGGCCTGTACGACACCTGGGACGACCTGCTCGGCGGCGGCAACCATGTGAACGCCGCCCCCGACCTCGGCCCCGACGGCACCGGCGGCAGGAACGCGGCCAACGAGCCCAAGGTGAAGCAGAAGTTCGAGCCGTACACGAACAAGGTCGGCAAGGGCGTCATGAAGACCACGCTCAAGGGGCAGGTCTCCGGGGTCGAGGGCGATGTGGCGGTGTGGCTGCCGCCGCAGTACAACGACCCGGCGTACAAGGACAAGACCTTCCCCGTGGTCGAGCTGCTGCCCGGCTACCCGGGGTCGATAGGCGCCTGGTTCGGCACGCTCAAGACGCAGGAGCAGCTCACGCCGATGATGGAGAAGGGCGAGGTCGCGCCCTTCATCCTGGTCTCGCCGCGCACCACCCTCCTGGACGGCAAGGACACCGGCTGCGCGAACGTGCCGGGGGTCGTGAACGCGGATACCTGGCTGAGCGTGGACGTCCGCAAGATGGTCACCGACAACTTCCGGGCCGACACCCGCGCGGAGGGCTGGGCCGTCGCCGGGTACTCGGCGGGCGCCCACTGCGCGGCCAAGCTCGCCATCGAGCACCCCGACCGCTACCGGGCCGGAGTCGACCTGTCCGGCTACAACGACCCGGCCGCCGAGAAGGACTCCATCACGGCGAAGGACCCCAAGCTGCGCGAGGAGACCAACCCGCTGTGGATCCTCAAGAACGCCAAGACGCTGCCGCGGATCTCGCTGTTCGTCTCCGGTGAGCAGACCGACGGCTACAACGACGGGCTCGCCCTGAAGAAGGCCGCCAAGGCGCCCACCGCGGTGACCGTGGTCAAGCTCAACGGCGGCGGCCACGCGAGCGCGGTGTGGAAGACCCAGGTCCCGGACGTCTTCCGCTGGCTCACCAAGGAGATGGGCGCGGGCGCCAAGGTCGAGCCCGGGCAAGGGGTCTGACGTACCGTCAGGCGTCGGGTCACGCGGGCCGGACGGCGCCCGCGAACGGCATCTGGTCGATCGGCGCGATCCGCACCGGAGCCCCCGGGTGCGGCGCGTGGATCATCTGGCCGCCGCCGATGTAGAGCCCGACGTGGCTGATCCCCGAGTAGAAGAACACCAGGTCGCCCGGCGCCAGCTGGGAACGCGGCACCCGGCTGCCCGCGTTGATCTGGGTGTACGTGGTCCGGGGCAGCTGCACCCCGGCCGAGCGCCAGGCCGCCTGGGTCAGGCCCGAGCAGTCGAAGGACGAGGGGCCCGTCGCGCCCCACACGTACGGTTTGCCGAGCGCGCTGTAGGCGAAGGAGACGGCGGCCGCGGCGCGCCCGATGGGGGCCGCCATCGGCGCGCGCGGGGCGTCGGCCGAGCGGCTGGCCCGGGTGTCGGCGGGGGCCGCGGCCGGCTCCTCGTATGCGGCCCGCTCCGGGGCGGTGAGCTGGGCGAGCAGCGCCTCGGCCGAGGTGATCTTCGACTGGATGTCGCTCTTCTGCTTCTGCAGCGTGGACTGCTGGGCACGCAGCTCCGTGAGCTTTCCGTCGGCGGTCGTGTGCAGCCGGTCGAGCTCGCCGAGCTGCTTCTGCACCCCGGACACCGCGACGGCCGTCCGGTCCCCGGCGCGCTCGGCCATCGCGGCGTCGTCCAGGTACTGCTTCGGGTCGGAGGAGAGGATCAGCTGGAGCTCGGGGGCGACCGTGCCGCTGCGGTACTGGGCGGCCGCCAGCGAACCCAGCGCGTTGCGCGCGGTGTTGAGCTGCTGGGTCTTGCGAGCGGCCTCGTCGCGCAGCTCGTTCAGTGAACGCTCCGTCGCGTCCGCCTTCTCCTTCGTGCCGTCGTACGCCTCCGTCGCGACCTCCGCGTCCTGGTACAGCTGGTCGACCTTGGCCTTGACCTGCGCCGGAGTGAGCTTCGGATCGGCGTGCCCGGAGCCCTCGAAGAGGGTGGCGGTGGCCGCCGACGCCAGGGCGAGCGTCGCGGCGGTGCGGGCGGCGGGGCCGGTGAGCGGATGCTGCTTGGGCTTTCGGTGCGCAGCCACGAGGGCCTTCACGTCCTTCCGTACGGCAGTGCTTCCGCGCTGCGGCTCCGGGGAGGGGAGCCGTTCCGACGACGGACCGCACAGGGGGAACGGCCCGCCGCCGGATCTTTCGGCGGTGGTGACCGACAGCCGCCCGGTGGAGCGGCGGCGGTGGGGAGTCGGCCACCTGGGGGAGGACGCTAAACCTGGGCGACACGGTCGAGCGACGTAATGACGGCAAGTGCCTCTTTCCGGCGTTCGCGTGACCGGCATCGACCGAAGCCCGGACGATGGCCCGCGGGGTGCGCGCCTGCTGTGACCGAAGTGCCGGTTGGGCCCCACCCGCTGCACGACGCCTGCTACGAGGGAATTAGGCTCCGGCCCATGGACGTACTCATCAAGGTCGTCGTCGGCCTGCACATCATCGGCATCGCTTCGCTGCTCGGCGGATTCCTGACGCAGATGAAGGCGATGAGCGCGGGCACCGCCCGCTTCGTCCCGGCGATGCTGCACGGCGCGCTGACCATGCTGGTCACCGGCGTCGCCCTGGTCGGCCTCAACCAGGCCGACGACCACACCCTGAACACCGTCAAGCTCGGTGTGAAGCTCGCGCTTCTGATCGTGATCCTGGGCCTCGTCTATGTGAAGCGGGACGAGGAGAAGGTCGAGAAGGCCGCGTTCGGCGTGGTCGGCGGCCTCACCGTGGCGAACATCTTCATCGCGCTGCTCTGGACCTGAGGCCCGACCGCCGGGGTCACGCGGGCCGCACGCTGCCGTAGATCGGCATGTAGTAGATCGATTCCTCGCGTACGTACGCCCCGGAGTGCGGCGCGTGGATCATCATGCCGTTGCCGATGTACATGCCGACATGGCTGATGTCGTCGTAGAAGAAGACCAGGTCACCGGGTTGCAGATCGGCCGTCGCGATCCGGGTGCCCACCTTCACCTGGTCCCAGGTGGTGCGCGGCAGATCCACCCCGGCCGCCTTCCACGCGGCCTGCGTCAGCCCCGAGCAGTCGTACGAGGCCGGGCCGGTCGCGCCCCACACATACGGCTTGCCCATCTGGGCGCGGGCGAAGGCGAGCGCCTTGGCCGCCTTGGTCGTGGCGGGCGCCGAAGGCGACGAGGGTGACGAAGGCGATGAAGGCGTGTGGCCGGCGGGCGGTGCGGACTTCTTCTTCGCGGCGGCCGCCGCCTGCTGCGCGGCCAGCTCGGCGGCCTTGCGCCTGGCTTCGTCCTGCTTCTTCTTCTCGATCGCGGCGAGCCGCGCCTTCTCCTGCGTGGTCAGCGTCGACAGCAGCGTGCGGGCAGCCGCCAGCTTGGTCTGCACGTCCTGCTTGCCGGCCCGCAGGGTCTGCTGCGAGGTGGTCAGCGCGGCCAGGCTCCGGCTCGCCTCGGCCCGCTTCTTCGCGTTCGCCGCGCGTTCCGTCTCGAAGGTGCTCAGCGTCTTCTGCTGCTCGTCGGAGAGCCGGCCCATCAGCTGGTTCTGGTCGAAGAAGGCCTGCGGGTCGTCCGAGAACAGCAGCGTCATGGTGGGGGTGACCCCGCCGTCGCGGTACTGCGCCGCGGCATAGCTGCCGATCACCCGGCGGGTCTCGTTCAGCTTCGCCGTGCCGGCCGCCACCTGGTCGAGCAGCGCGTCGGCCTTGGCGCGCTGGGTGGCCGTCGCCTCCTTGGCCGCGTCGTACTTCTGGGTGGCGAGATCCGCCTGTCTGTAGAGGTCGTCGACCTTCTTCTGTACCTCTTCGATGCTCGGCTTCGGCTCGGCGGGCGCGGCGTCCGCGCTCTGTGCGAGCAGGCTCACCGAGGCGAGCGCGGCCGTCGTCACGCCCAGGGCGGGCGCGGTAGTGCCTATTCGAGTGCGCGGCTTGCGGTGTGAGGGCAAGGCCGACACCTCCTTCCGGATCGTTCCGGACGGGGGCGTTCCCCGGCTTGCTGCGGCACGCTAGCCAACTCCCGTGGCCCCTGGGAAGGTTGATGTCCGACAGGCCCGATACATTCCCGTGACCTTTACGGTGCGTAGTCGCGAACCGTCTCTCCGAAGGCGGCGGCGGAGTGTCAGAGGGTCGGCCTAGACTCGGGAGACGATGAGCAGCCTCTTTGACGACAGCTTCCTGGCGGACCTCCAACCCTCCGAGGAGGAGCACCCGCCGCCGCCCGAGGAGTCGCCCGCACCCGAAGCGGTGCCGGACGACCTGTTCGGGGGCGCCTTCGACGCGCCCGCGGACCGTGACGCGTACTACCGCGGCGGCGCCCCGCGCCCGGCGATCGACGCGGCGGCCCTCCTGGAGGGGCTGAACGAGCAGCAGCGCGCCGCCGTGGTGCACGCGGGCTCGCCGCTGCTCATCGTGGCCGGCGCCGGCTCCGGCAAGACCCGGGTGCTCACGCACCGCATCGCCCACCTCCTGGCGACCCGGGGGGTGCACCCCGGCCAGATCCTCGCGATCACCTTCACCAACAAGGCCGCGGGCGAGATGAAGGAGCGCGTCGAGCAGCTGGTCGGCCCGCGCGCCAACGCGATGTGGGTCATGACGTTCCACAGCGCCTGTGTGCGGATCCTGCGCCGCGAATCGAAGAAGCTCGGCTTCACCTCATCGTTCTCGATCTACGACGCGGCCGACTCCAAGCGCCTGATGGCGCTGGTCTGCCGCGACCTCGACCTGGATCCCAAGCGCTTCCCGCCGAAGTCGTTCAGCGCCAAGGTGTCCAACCTGAAGAACGAGCTGATCGACGAGGAGACCTTCGCGGGCCAGGCCGCGGACGGCTTCGAGAAGACGCTGGCGCAGGCGTACACGATGTACCAGGCGAGGCTGCGCGAGGCCAACGCGCTGGACTTCGACGACATCATCATGACGACGGTCCACCTCCTCCAGGCCTTCCCGGACGTGGCCGAGCACTACCGGCTGCGCTTCCGGCACGTCCTCGTCGACGAGTACCAGGACACCAACCACGCCCAGTACACGCTGGTGCGGGAACTGGTGGGCCCCTCCGGCGAGGCGCAGGCCCCCGCCGAGCTGTGCGTGGTGGGTGACGCGGACCAGTCGATCTACGCCTTCCGCGGCGCGACGATCCGCAACATCCTCCAGTTCGAGGAGGACTACCCGAGCGCGACGACGATCCTCCTGGAGCAGAACTACCGCTCCACGCAGACGATCCTGTCCGCCGCCAACGCGGTGATCGAGCGCAACGAGAGCCGCCGCCCGAAGAACCTGTGGACGGACGCGGGGCCGGGCGCGCAGATCACCGGCTACGTCGCCGACACCGAGCACGACGAGGCGCAGTTCGTCGCCGACGAGATCGACCGGCTCACCGACAAGGGCGAGGCCAAGGCGGGCGACGTCGCGGTCTTCTACCGCACCAACGCGCAGTCCCGTGTCTTCGAAGAGATCTTCATCCGGGTCGGCCTGCCCTACAAGGTCGTCGGCGGCGTCCGCTTCTACGAGCGCAAGGAGGTCAGGGACGTCCTGGCCTACCTGCGCGTCCTGTCGAACGCCGAGGACACCGTCCCGCTGCGGCGCATCCTCAATGTGCCCAAGCGCGGCATCGGCGAGCGCGCCGAAGCGATGATCGACGCCCTGTCGCTGCGCGAGAAGATCACCTTCCCGCAGGCGCTGCGCCGCGTCGACGAGGCGTACGGCATGGCCGCCCGCTCGGCCAACGCCGTCAAGCGCTTCAACGCGCTGATGGAGGAGCTCCGCACGATCGTGGACTCCGGCGCCGGACCCGCCGTCGTCCTCGAAGCCGTCCTCGAACGGACCGGCTATCTCGCCGAGTTGCAGGCCTCCACCGACCCGCAGGACGAGACTCGCATCGAGAACCTTCAGGAACTGGCCGCCGTGGCCCTGGAGTTCGAGCAGGAGCGCGGAGAGGAAGAGGGCGCGGGCACGCTCGCCGAGTTCCTGGAGAAGGTCGCCCTGGTCGCCGACTCCGACCAGATCCCCGACGAGGACGAGGACGGCTCCGGCGTCATCACCCTCATGACGCTCCACACCGCCAAGGGCCTCGAATTCCCCGTCGTGTTCCTCACCGGCATGGAGGACGGCGTCTTCCCGCACATGCGGGCGCTTGGCCAGGTCAAGGAGCTGGAGGAGGAGCGCCGCCTCGCCTACGTCGGCATCACACGCGCCCGCGAGCGGCTGTATCTGACGCGCTCCTCGATGCGCAGTGCCTGGGGCCAGCCCTCGTACAACCCGGCCTCGCGCTTCCTGGAGGAGATCCCGGTCCAGCACCTGGAGTGGAAGCGCACCGGTCCGATGGCGGCCCCGGCGGGCCCCGTGTCGGGCAAGTCGCTCGGCGGCGGGATCGGCAACTCGCTGTCCTCGTCGCGCTCCAAGGCGGGGCCCTCGGGCTTCGCGACGCGGCGCGGCAACGACAAGCCGGTGATCGCCCTGTCGGTCGGCGACCGCGTCACGCACGACCAGTTCGGCCTGGGCACCGTGATGTCGGTGACGGGTTCGGGCTCGGACGCCCAGGCCACGATCGACTTCGGCGACGAACGCCCGAAGAAGCTGCTGCTGCGGTACGCACCGGTGGAGAAGCTCTGACCGAGCTTTGGTTACGTCGGGTCCAGGCCGTGGCTGCGCAGCCACGGCAGGGGGTCTATCGACGAGCCGCCGCCCGGTCGCACCTCGAAGTGGAGGTGCGGCCCGGTGGAGTTGCCGGAGTTTCCCGAGTACGCGATGAGGTCGCCGGCCTTCACCGGACCCGAGCGGATCTTGGTGCTGGACAGGTGGCAGTACCAGGTCTCGGTGCCGTCGGCGCCGGTCACTATGGCCATGTTTCCGTACGCGCTGTTCCACTGCGTGCGGACCGTGCCGTCGATCGCGGACATCACCGGCGTGCCGTACGAGACCGGGAAGTCGATGCCGGTGTGCACCGACATCCAGTTGACGCCGGCCTGCCCGTAGTACGCGCTGAGGCCCTTCTGCGTCACCGGCAGGACGAACTTGGGGCGCGCGGCCTCCTTCGCGGCGGCCGCGTCCTCCTTTTTCTTCTTCTCCGCGTCCTGGCGGGCCTTGAGGTCGATACGTTCCTGCGTCCGGCTGGCCCGGTCGGCGAAGCTGTTCGCGTCGGCGCTGAGATTGGCGAGCTGGGTGTCCAGCTTGGTGTTGGCGGCGACCGGCTTGACCGACGCGGGGTCGGCCGCGGCCGTCACGGTGGCGCCGTCGTCCTTGCCGCCGCCGAGCCCGCCGACGGAGGCGACCGCGACACCCGCGACCCCCATCACGCACACGGACGGAACCGCGACGGTCAGCAGAGCCGAACGCTTGGCGGGGCTGCGCCGCCGACGGCCGGCGTTGCGGCGGGCCTCGGCGCGCGAACCGGGGACGGCCGGGCCGGGCAGGTCGGTGGGCTCCGGCTCGGGAGCGGGCTCGTCGGTGAACGACTCGGCGAATGCGTCCGCGTACTCGTCCGCGAGCTCTGCCTGGGCGAACTCAGCCGTCTCGTAAGCCAGTTGGGGCTCGGGCTGGGCCGGCATCGTCGTCGTGGCCGCCGTCGCCATCGTGTTCCACGCGGTCGCGTCGTACGTCCCGGTCTCGGACTGCGTGCCGGGCACCGCCCACTGGCCCGTCGTGTCGTACGCGGAGGTGAACGCGGTGTTGTCGTACTGGCCGGTGCCCTGCGCCTGGTTCCACGCGTTGGCGTCCCACTGGCCCGTCGTGTCGAAGGCGCCGGTGTGGAACGTCTCGGTGCCGGAGCTCTGGGTGGGGAAGACCGGGGTGGTGAACGTGCCGGTGTCGAACTGGCCGGTGCCGAAGGCGCTGGTCTGGAAGGCGCCGGTGTCGAACGTGCCGGTGTCGAACGTGCCGGTGCTGAAAGTGCCGGTGTCGAACGTGCTGGTCGTGCCGTCCGGTTCGTACGCCGTGGCCTGGGCCGGAACCGTCCACTGGCCGGTGGTGTCGTACGGGGAGGCGAAGGCGCCGGTGTCGAACTGGCCTGTCTGGCCCGCCGCGTAGCCGCTCTGACCGGCGTAGCCGTCCTGCATCGCGCCGAAGAACGGATCGATGCCGTAGCTTCCGGTGCTCGCGGTGTGAGCGTCGCTGCCGTCATGGCCACTGCTGCCGCTGAGGTAACCGTCGTGCCCGACGTACCCGGCGTGGGCGTGCTGGTCAGTCACCAACTTCTCTCTCGCCTCGGCAACAGAACCTGCGGCCGGGTCCCGAAGGGGCGGGGGTCCCGGGGACAGCAGTGGCGTGACTGTACCCGGCGGTATGCGAGACCGACAATCTTCGGCAGGTTTCTTGGTTACGGGAAACGGGCAATCAGCCGCCTTTCGGTGGACTGTGGGCAGAGGTTTGGCCCTGTGTTCGGAGTTCGTTCGACGCGCGTCGGGGTGCGGATACGTTGCTGCGGGGGTGGAGCGGGGGGCGAGCGGGGATGTTCGGGGAGGTGCGGGGGGCTGAATCAGGCCACGGGGGAGGGGCCCTTGGGCTGGTGCGTGCGGCCGGTGGCGGGTGGCCTTCTCGGGCGGTGCGGGCGGCCGAGGGTCGGTGGTCTTCTCGGGCGGTGCCGCTCCGGGGCGGGGGGGGCGTTCCGCTCAGGCCACCGAGAACGCGTCCTCGGCCGCGGCCTCTGGTTCCCCGGCGGTCAGCGCCTGCCGCACCCCCGCCGCGACGGCCGGATGAACCGGCATCGCCAGATGACCGATCCCCGTCACCCTGACGTTCTGCGCGATCAGATCCGGGTGCTCGATGCGGGCCGTCTCGACCGGAATCATCAGCGTGTCCAGATCGCTCCAGAAACTCACGAAGCGGGTCCGGATCCCGGGCGCCGGCCTGCGCAGTTCCTCCACGAGTTCCGAGCCGGGGCACATCTGCCGCACGATCGGGTGAGCATGCGCGAGCTGTGCCGAGCGCGTGCCGGAATGCGGGGTGCCCAGCGTGACGAGCGTACGGACCCGGAGGTCGCCGCCCAGGCGCTGCACGTAATAGCGGGCTATCAGGCCACCCAGGCTGTGTCCCACCATGTCCACCTCGCGGTGGCCGGTGCGGGCGCAGATCTCCTCTACGTGGCGGCCGAGCAACTCCGCGGCGACCCTGATGTCGCCGGTCAGCGGCGAGTAGTTGAGCGATTCGAGGTGCCGCCAGCCGTGCCGGGCCAGCGAACGGCGCAGCAGCACGAACACGGACCGGTTGTCGATGAAGCCGTGCAGCAGGACCACGGGCGGGTGCGAGCGGCCGGCCGTCGGCAGCTGCGGCGCGGCGGCCGGATCGGACGCGGGATGCCGCTCGGGGGTCAGCCCTGAGGGATACAGGAGCAGGTGCCCGGCCAGCACGGCCAGATCCAGCGCGGTGGCCCTGATCAGTGCCGCCGACAGCCACGCCCGGCGCACACACAGCGGCAGTAACGAAAAGAACTGCACGGCGGCGACCTCCCGAATGGCACACAGGAGGCCGCTCCGTCCCCCGTATGCCCTCATGGGGCTCCGCCTTTGAAGGCCCCCGCCTGAGCCGGCCCCGAAATACGAGGGGCCGGACCACCGTGCTGCGCGGCTGACAGCACGGTGGTGCGGCGCCTTCGTAGCGGCTCCCCTTGCGACCGCGCCCACCCCGTTACGACCGCCCTCCGGCCGGTGCCGGTGGGCCGACTGATGCGGGTACGGTGCAAAACGAACGTGTCCCACGTGTGATTTCCCCCTCCCTCTCCACCGTGAAACGGCGGGTTGCGGGATGCTGTAGATAACGTTCGTTCACTTCCCCGGCCCTTCGGCGCGGGGGTGCGCAGGTGGGACATGTGGAGGCAGTGATGGGTGTAACTGGTCCGATCCGCGTGGTGGTGGCCAAGCCGGGTCTCGACGGTCACGATCGTGGGGCCAAGGTCATCGCGCGGGCGCTGCGTGACGCCGGCATGGAGGTCATCTACACCGGGCTGCACCAGACGCCCGAGCAGATCGTCGACACAGCGATCCAGGAGGACGCCGACGCGATCGGCCTCTCGATCCTCTCCGGTGCGCACAACACCCTGTTCGCGAAGGTGCTGGAGCTCCTGAAGGAGCGCGACGCGGAGGACATCAAGGTCTTCGGCGGCGGCATCATCCCCGAGGCCGACATCCCGCCGCTGAAGGAACTCGGGGTGGCGGAGATCTTCACTCCGGGCGCGACCACGGCGTCGATCGTCACCTGGGTCAACGCGAACGTCCGCCAGCCGGCGGGAGCGTAACGACCGACCCTGGGGGCCTTTCCCCACCCCGCCCCTTCCCGAGACCCTCCGGGGGATTGATGCCCGGCTGTGGCCCGGTGGTCGTCCCCTGGGGCTCCGCCCCAGACCCCGTTCGCGCCTTAAGGGCGCTCGTCCTCAAACTCCCCCAAGGCCTTAAGAGCCAGGGGGACCCCCATGACGGGCTGGGTATGCCGATGCTGGCCAGGGTCAACCCAGCTAGGGGCGCGGGGCCGCGACATTGTGCGGCTCCGCCGCGATGGGGGTCCCCCCTGTTCATGGGGGTCCCCCCCTGGCCCTTTAGGCCTTGGGGGAGAAGCCGAGAACTTGGGGGAGCGACCAGCCATGCACGGTCCGCAGGCGAAATGGGGTTTTGGGGGATTCTGGGCACAGCCCCGAAGGAGCCCGCACCGTATCCCGCTAGGGGGCGTGGGGCGGGGGTCTGGGCGCAGCCCGGGGACGCCCGCGCCAGCATCCCGCCAGGGGCGCGGGGAACTGCGCAAGCGCGAGGAAGGGGAATGGGGGGGCGGAGCCCCCGGGCCGGGCTAGCCCGAGAGTTCCTCCCGCATCGCCGCGCGCAAGCGCAATGTCGCCACCAGCCGCTGAAACGCCTCCGCCCAGTACCCCCCGGCCCCCGGCGACGACCCCTCCTCCTCCGGCGGCGTGGCCGTCAGGGCCTCCAGACGAGGCGACTCCGAAGGATCGAGGCAGCGCTCCGCCAGGCCCATCACCCCGCTGAAGCTCCACGGATAGCTCCCCGCGTCCCGGGCGATCTCCAGCGCGTCCACCACCGCCCGACCCAACGCCCCCGCCCACGGCACCACACAGACCCCGAGCAGCTGGAACGCCTCCGACAGGCCATGCGCGGATATGAACCGGGCCACCCAGTCCGCCCGTTCATCCTCCGCGAGGATCGACAGGAGCTTGGCCCGCTCTGCCAAGGACGCCGTACCCACGCCCTCGCCGGGCGGGGCCGACGGCGCGCCGAGCAGGGCCCGGGACCACTCCGCATCCCGCTGCCGCACCGCCGCCCTGCACCACGCGGCATGCAGTTCGTCGCCCCAGTCGTCGGCCACGGGCAGCGCCACGATGTCGGGGGCCGCGCGCCCGCCCAGCCTCACCGGCCAGGTGTCCAGCGGGGCCGACTCCACCAACTGGCCCAGCCACCAGGACCGTTCACCCCGCCCCGCCGGCGGCCTCGGCGCGACCCCGTCCCGCTGCGTCGCCGCATCACACTCGTGCGGCGCCTCCACCGAGACCAGCGGCTCATCGCCCGTCCGGTCCAGGGACACGCAGGACGTCGCCCGCTGCGCCATCCGTCGCGCGAGGGCCGAACCCGGCAACGCGGAGAGCAACTCCGCCGCCGTCGCCCGCACATTGCGGCTCCGGTCGGCCAGTGCCCGCTCCAGGAACGGCTCGTCCGCGGCCGCGAGCCCGTCGCGCAGCGAGTCCAGGAACATCAGCCGGTCCTCGGCCCGCTCCGTCGCCCAGGTCGCGGCGAGCAGCGCCCGCCCCGCCTCCGGGTCGTACGTCCGTACCGCCCCGAGCAGCGCCACCCGCTCCGCGAACAGGCCCTCGTTCCATAGGAGTTGTACGGATTCGGTGTCCCCGGGGTCGGGCAGTGCCGCGCTGCCCGATGCGCCGCGCAGCGCGAAGCGCCACTCCGGGTTGAGCCGGGCCAGCCACAGCCCGCGCGGGCCCGCGAAGGTCAGGGCCTGGGGGCGCAGGTCGGTGCGGGCCCGGGCCGCGTCGAGGAGCGTGGGCAGCAGCTCCGACGGTGCGCGCAGGCCCCGCTCGTTGGCGATGGCCAGCCACTGCGGGAGCAGCTCGCCCAGATCGGGCGCGCTCCCGCGCCGGCCCCCGGCATGTGCGGGCGCCGAACGGTCGGCGAGCAGCATCGCAAGCCGCCGCCGGGCCGCCTCCGGCAAAGCGGGCCGCTCGTCCGGTGGCGCGGCTTGCGGACGTACTCCCGCGGGCGCCGGAACCAGCCCCGCCCTGCGTCGCAAGGTCTGCGTCGCGGCGGCATCGAGAAGTTCCTCGGGCCTGCCGACTGCCGGTCGCCGGTCGGTGCCAAGGAGTGCCGAGGTCACCAGCTCCTCCCAGCAGCTAGTAGAGCCGGACATCCAGTCCCCTTTCCATGGCTTCGTTTCGCTTGGTTTCGCCTCGCCGGGCGGCGCCGCCCTTCGGTCAGCAGTGCGGGCAGATGCCGCGGGCCGGGGCTGTGGCATCACCGGTGCGCATCGCACTGTCATGGGGTGGGGGCGTGAACGCGGCGGGGTACCTCCTCATACGTCGCGCAGTTCCGCCCACCGGAAATCCCCCCAGAACCAGCGCTCCTCCTTGCGGGGGCACCCCACCACGTCCCCACCCGGCCGGACACGCGTCCGTCCGTAGTGCCTCGATCAGCGTTCAGACACCCCATTCCGTCAGATCAGTGCGACCAGCTTCTTCGCTCCCTCCGGCCACGCCGCCAGTGGGGTGAAGCCTCTGTGGCCGCATTCGCCGAAGATCGTTATCGGGGCGCCTCCGGACAGCGCCATCAGCTTCCACAGGGCCGGGCGCGCTGCCGCGCCCGGAGTTATCGGTAGGGCCAACTCCTCCTCGGTGTCGGTTAGTTGCCAGTGTGTGTCGCTGTTGGTCGGTGGGGTCGGTATCGCCCCTGTCAGGGTCACCGGGTACGTGTCCAGCCAGGGGTCGTTCAGGAGCGCGCGGCCGTAGCGCCCCACCGCTTCTGTCGCTGTGACGCCCGGAGGCGGGCCGTCGGGCTCGGACGGTGTGGTGTACCGCTCTCCCAGGGCGGCCCTCAGCTGGCCCGCGCCGGGGTACGGCGTCAGGTCGGCGTTCATCGTCAGGCCGACCGGCAGCGCGGTCCCGGGGGCTCGGCCCGCCGCACCGAAGTCCAGGATCAGCGCCGAGCGGCCCGACTCCCTTCCGTACAGCCAGATCCGGCGCGTCGTGAGCTTCGCGTCGGCCGTGTCGTACTGGGCGAGGACCTGCCAGTTGTCGCGGATCGCCGGGCCTTGTGGGCTGGTGGGGGCGCCTATGCGGGTGCGGACTGTCGCGGCCAGAGGGTCGGGCAGTCCTTCCCGGCCGAGCCAGGCTCGGTCCAGGAGGTGCAGCAGTGCGCACTCCTCCAGCAGGCGTATCGGCCAGTCCGGACCCGAACCTGGTATCGCGCCCAACTCCCTGACTCGGGAAGCCAGTCCGGGCGCTTGGGCGTCGACCATGCGGGCGGCCGTCTCCTCCCACAGGCCGTACCCGGGGCGCTCCGCCGCCGCAAGCCCGCCGCTCAGCAGATCCGCGAGACGCTGCTCCAGTTCCGTGGCTCCGGTGGTGATGCGGGCGCTTCTTCTGTCCGCCCTGCGTTTGGCGGATTCTGCGTCAACTGTGCTTATGTCGCGGTTGGTTGAGGATGGGTTCGCTTCGTTCGCTCGGCTCCGCCTTCCTTTCAGCCACTGCTCCGCCCAGTCCGGTGCTGTTCCGGCCGGCATCGGCTGTTCGTTTGTCGACCAGAGGAGCAGCAGGCCTATCGCGTGTTTGCACGGGAACTTCCGGCTCGGGCAACTGCACTTGTATCCCGGGCCACTTGTGTCGATCACCGTCTGGTACGGCTTGCTTCCGCTGCCCTTGCACAGGCCCCACACCGCCCCCGCGTCGTCGCACCCGCTCTCCGACCACGGACCGGCCGTGCCGAGCCTGCTTCCCGCCTTGCGTGACGCGTCGTCAGGTGCCAGTGCGAGCACCTGCTCCGACGTCCAGCGCACCCCCTGCTGAGTCATGACCCCGAAGGTACGGGCGACCACTGACAATCGGCTCTGACCTGCGACGATCCCGTGCCGAGGGGGCATTGTCAGTGGCGTGGTGCACGGTTGTGACCACAAGCCGATCGAACGTCTCGAACGATCTGGAGGGGGAGCCATGACCGTGTCCGAAATCGAGTCTGCGAACCGCGCGGGGGCCGCTGCGGAAGAGGCCCTGCGGCCGCACGCCGAGCACGCCTTCGCGGGCGAACTCGCGGCGCTGGCCGCCGTCGACGACCGGCCCCGCCCGGTCCGATGGCGGCTCTCGCCCTGGGCGGTCGCCACCTATCTGCTCGGCGGCGCCCTCTCGGACGGCACCGTGATCACACCGAAGTACGTGGGCCCGCGCCGCATCGTCGAAGTCGCCGTCACCACCCTCGCCACCGACCGCGCGCTGCTCCTGCTGGGCGTCCCCGGCACCGCCAAGACCTGGGTCTCCGAGCACCTCGCGGCCGCCGTCAGCGGCGACTCCACGCTGCTCGTGCAGGGCACTGCGGGTACGCCGGAGGAGGCCATTCGGTACGGGTGGAACTACGCGCAGCTGCTCGCCCATGGGCCGAGCCGCGACGCGCTCGTGCCCAGTCCGGTCATGCGGGCCATGGCGCAGGGCATGACCGCCCGGGTCGAGGAACTGACCCGCATTCCCGCGGATGTGCAGGACACGCTGATCACGATCCTGTCCGAAAAGACGCTGCCCATCCCGGAGTTGGGTGCCGAGACGCAGGCCGTACGGGGTTTCAATCTGATCGCCACCGCCAATGACCGCGATCGCGGTGTGAATGAGCTGTCCAGCGCCTTGCGGCGGCGCTTCAACACGGTGGTGCTGCCGCTGCCCGCCACTGCGGAGGACGAGGTCGACATCGTCTCGCGCCGCGTCGACCAGCTCGGCCGCTCGCTCGATCTGCCCTCCGTGCCCGACGGCATGGCGGAGATCCACCGGGTCGTCACCGTCTTTCGCGAACTGCGTGACGGGGTGACCGCCGACGGCCGCACCAAGCTCAAATCCCCTTCGGGGACGCTCTCCACGGCCGAGGCGATCTCCGTGGTGACCGGCGGCCTCGCCCTCGCCGCCCACTTCGGCGACGGCGTGCTCAGGGCGGGCGACGTCGCTGCCGGCATCCTCGGCGCGGTCGTGCGTGACCCGGCGGCCGACCGCGTCATCTGGCAGGAGTACTTGGAAACGGTGGTCCGCGAACGGGACGGCTGGAAGGACTTCTACCGCGCCTGCCGCGAGGTGTCCGTATGACAGGGCCTCTGCTGCTCGGGGTGCGGCACCACGGGCCCGGGTCGGCGCGTGCGGTGCGGGCCGCGCTGGAGGCCGCCCAGCCGCGGGCCGTGCTCATCGAGGGGCCGCCCGAAGGCGATGCCTTGTTGCCTCTCGCCGCCGACGAAGCCATGCGGCCGCCCGTCGCGCTGCTCGCCCATGTCGTCGACGACCCGGCGCGAGCCGCCTTCTGGCCCATGGCCGAGTTCTCGCCGGAGTGGGTCGCCATTCGGTGGGGGCTGGAGCATGGGGCGCAGATTCGATTTATTGATTTGCCCGCTTCTCATTCGCTTGCCTTGGGGGAGGAGCCGGTTGAGGAGGGGGGTGGGCCTGGGCCTCGGATCGATCCCATTGGCTCGCTTGCCGAAGTCGCCGGGTACGACGATCCCGAGCGCTGGTGGGAGGACGTCGTTGAGCACCGCGACGCCGCGGCGGACCCCCGGGCGCCGTTCGCCGCGCTCGGTGAGGCCATGGCCGTACTGCGCGAGACCTACGGCGACGGTGGTCATTCCGTGGATCTGGTCCGCGAGGCCTATATGCGGTCTCAAGTGCGCACCGCCGCAAGGGAGTTCGGGGACGGCGTCGCCGTTGTCTGCGGGGCCTGGCATGTGCCCGCGCTGGCCGGGAAGTTCACCGTGGCCGCCGACCGCGCACTCCTCAAGGGGCTGCCCAAGGTCAAGACCGAGCTGACCTGGGTGCCCTGGACGCACCGCAGGCTCGCCCGGCGCAGCGGCTACGGCGCGGGGATCCACTCGCCCGGCTGGTACGGGCACCTGTTCAGCGCCCCCGACCGGCCCGTCGAGCGCTGGATGACCAAGGTCGCCGGGCTGCTCCGCGCCGAGGACCGCCAGGTCTCGTCCGCCCATGTCATCGAGGCCGTCCGGCTCGCCGGAACGCTCGCCGCGATGCGTGGCCGCCCGCTGCCCGGCCTCGCCGAGACCACCGACGCCGTACGGGCCGTGATGTGCGAGGGCTCCGACGTGCCGCTCGGCCTGATCCGGGAGCGGCTCGTCGTGGGGGAGGTGCTCGGCGAGGTGCCCGACGCCGCGCCCGCCGTCCCGCTCCAGCGCGATCTCGTACGCACCCAGCGCAGCCTGCGGCTCAAACCGGAGGCGCTGGAGCGGGAGTTGGAGCTCGACCTGCGCAAGGAGACCGACGCCGGGCGCAGCCGGCTCCTTCACCGGTTGAGGCTGCTCGGCATCGGCTGGGGCGAGCCGGCGCAGTCCCGCTCCACCGGCACCTTCCGGGAGAGCTGGCGGCTGCGCTGGGAGCCCGAGCTGTCGGTGCGGGTCGCCGAGGCCGGGGTGTGGGGCACCACCGTGCCGGGCGCCGCCACGGCGAGGATCGAGTCGGATGCCGTCGCGGCGACCGCGTTGGGCGAGATCACCTCGCTCGCCGAGCTCTGTCTGCTTGCCGGGCTGCCGGACGCGCTGCCTGTGGTGATGCGCGCCCTTGCCGACCGGGCCGCGCTCGACACCGACGTCGCCCACCTCGCCCAGGCCCTGCCGGCCCTCGCCCGCACCCTGCGCTACGGGGACGTGCGCGGCACCACGACCGCCGGTCTCGCCGAGGTCGCGGCGGGCCTCGCCGAGCGCATCTGCGTCGGCCTGCCGCCCGCCTGCGCCGGTCTGGACGGGGACGGTGCTGCCGAGATGCGTACGCACCTGGATGCCGTCCATGCGGCCATGGGCCTCCTGCCGAACCCGGACCGCCTCCGTGAGCGCTGGTCCACCGTGCTCGGCCGGCTCGCCTCGCGCGACACCGTTCCCGGGCTCCTCCGCGGCCGCGCGGTGCGGCTGCTGCTCGACGACGGGCGGATCGAGGGTGAGGATGCGGCCCGCCACATGGGGCTCGCGCTCTCGCCGGGTACGCCGCCCGCCGAAGCCGCCGCCTGGATCGAGGGCTTCGTCGGCGGGGGCGGCATGCTCCTGGTGCACGACGAGCGGCTGCTCGGCCTCGTCGACGGCTGGCTGACGAGCGTGCCGCCGGACGCGTTCACCGACGTACTGCCCCTGCTGCGCAGGACGTTCGCCGCCTACGAAGCGGGGGTGCGGCGCACGCTCGGGGAGCTGGTGCGGCGCGGCCCCGGCGGGCGGACCGGACCCGGTGACGCCGCCGTACCCGGATTCGGGGCCGGGCTCGATGCCGCGCGCGCCGATGCCGTACTCCCGTTGGTGGCTCTGTTGCTGGGGCGCGAGGGCTCCAGTGACCTCTATCGATCGGACAGCTTTGCCTGACCTGATGGCCTTGGTTATTTCAACTGCCTCGTGGGGGTGGAGAATTGACGACCAGCATGCAACCAAGTGCTGACGAGCGGCTGCGGCGCTGGCGGCTCGTGCTCGGCGGGGAGCCCGGTGCAGAGGGGACCGGGTGCGCCCTGACCGGGCAGGACGCGGCCATGGACGGGGCGCTCGGCGCGCTCTACGGCGGCGGCAGGAGCGGGGGCAAGGACCGCGGCGCCGGGCTCGGGGCGTCCGCGCCGTCCGTCGCGCGCTGGCTCGGCGACATCCGTACGTACTTCCCGAGCTCGGTGGTGCAGGTCATGCAGCGCGACGCCATCGAGCGGCTCGGGCTCGCCACGCTCCTCCTGGAGCCGGAGATGCTGCAGGCCGTCGAGGCCGACGTCCATCTCGTCGGCACCCTGCTCTCGCTCAACAAGGCGATGCCCGAGACCACCCGGGAAACCGCCCGCGCGGTGGTGCGCAAGGTCGTCGAGGACCTGGAGAAGCGGCTCGCCACCCGCACCCGGGCCACCCTCACCGGCGCCCTCGACCGCAGCGCCCGCATCAGCCGGCCCCGCCACCGCGACATCGACTGGGACCGCACGATCAGGGCCAACCTCAGGAACTACCTGCCGGAGTACAACACCGTCGTGCCCGAGCGGCTCATCGGGTACGGGCGGGCCGCGCAGGGCGTCAAGAAGGACGTCGTGCTGTGCATCGACCAGTCCGGCTCGATGGCGGCGTCCGTCGTCTACGCCTCGGTTTTCGGCGCCGTGCTTGCCTCGATGCGCTCGATCGCGACCCGGCTGGTGGTCTTCGACACCGCCATCGTCGACCTGACCGATCAGCTCGACGACCCCGTCGACGTCCTGTTCGGCACCCAGCTCGGCGGCGGCACCGACATCAACCGGGCGCTCGCCTACTGCCAGGCGCAGATCACCCGTCCTGCCGACACCGTGGTCGTTCTCATCAGTGATCTTTACGAGGGCGGGATACGGGACGAGATGCTGAAGCGGGTCGCCGCGATGAAGGCGTCGGGAGTGCAGTTCGTGGCCCTGCTCGCGCTCTCCGACGAAGGCGCCCCGGCGTACGACCGCGAGCACGCGGCGGCCCTGGCCGCGCTGGGCGCCCCGGCCTTCGCCTGCACCCCGGACCTGTTCCCGGAGGTGATGGCCGCCGCGATCGAGCGCCGGCCGCTGCCGATACCCGAGGCGTGAGGGAGGTCATACCGGGGCGCGCGGCGGGCGGGCGATCTGTGACAGGTATCACCGCCCAGGTGTGATCTGTGATTTAGGGACCTACGTCCTGCGGAGATAACCTGCGAGACGGACATGCCGCGTGCTCGGACACCGTGTACGCCTCCCTCAGTGACAGCGCCGTCACGTTGCCCTTCGCGGCACGCCCAGCAGACAACGGAACCGCGATACCACTGAAAAGGGACGGACGCGCGTGGACCTGTTCGAGTACCAGGCGAGGGACCTCTTCGCCAAGCACGGTGTACCGGTGCTGGCCGGTGAAGTGATCGACACGCCTGAGGCGGCGCGCGAGGCCACTGAGCGTCTCGGCGGCAAGTCGGTCGTCAAGGCGCAGGTGAAGGTCGGTGGCCGCGGCAAGGCCGGCGGCGTGAAGCTGGCCGCCGACGCGGACGAGGCCGTCGCCCGCGCGACGGACATCCTCGGCATGGACATCAAGGGCCACACGGTCCACAAGGTGATGATCGCCGAGCTGTCCCCGGAGATCGAGGCGGAGTACTACGTCTCGTACCTCCTCGACCGCACCAACCGCACCTTCCTCGCCATGGCGTCGGTGCAGGGCGGCATGGACATCGAGGAGGTCGCGGAGAAGACCCCCGAGGCCCTCGCGAAGGTTCCGGTCAACGCCGTCGACGGCGTGGACATCGAGAAGGCCCGCGAGATCGTGGCCCTGGCGAAGTTCCCGGCCGACGTGGCCGAGGGTGTCGCCGAGGCCATGGTGACCCTGTGGAAGACCTTCGTCGCCGAGGACGCGCTCCTGGTCGAGGTCAACCCGCTGGTCAAGACCAAGGACGGCCGCATCCTGGCCCTCGACGGCAAGGTGTCCCTGGACGAGAACGCCGAGTTCCGCCAGCCGGAGCACGAGGCCCTTGAGGACAAGGCCGCGGCCAACCCCCTTGAGGCGGCCGCCAAGGCCAAGAACCTCAACTACGTGAAGCTGGACGGCGAAGTCGGCATCATCGGCAACGGCGCGGGTCTCGTCATGAGCACCCTGGACGTCGTCGCGTACGCCGGTGAGAACCACGGCGGCGTGAAGCCGGCCAACTTCCTCGACATCGGCGGCGGCGCGTCCGCCCAGGTGATGGCGAACGGCCTGGAGATCATCCTCGGCGACGCGGACGTCAAGTCCGTGTTCGTCAACGTCTTCGGCGGCATCACCGCGTGCGACGAGGTCGCCAACGGCATCGTCCAGGCGCTGGCCCTGCTCGCCGAGAAGGGCGAAGAGGTCACCAAGCCGCTGGTCGTCCGTCTCGACGGCAACAACGCGGAGCTGGGTCGCAAGATCCTCAGCGACGCCAACCACCCGCTGGTGCAGCGTGTGGACACCATGGACGGCGCGGCCGACAAGGCCGCCGAGCTCGCGGCTGCGAAGTAAGGGAAGAGGTTAAGACACCACCATGGCTATCTTCCTCACCAAGGACAGCAAGGTCATCGTCCAGGGCATGACCGGCGCCACGGGCATGAAGCACACCAAGCTCATGCTGGCCGACGGCACCAACATCGTCGGTGGCGTGAACCCCCGCAAGGCCGGCACGTCCGTCGACTTCGACGGCACCGAGGTCCCGGTCTTCGGCACCGTCGCCGAGGCGATGGAGAAGACGGGCGCCGACGTCTCCGTCCTCTTCGTGCCGCCGGCGTTCGCCAAGGCCGCCGTCGTCGAGGCCATCGACGCCGAGATCCCCCTCGCCGTGGTCATCACCGAGGGCATCGCCGTCCACGACTCCGCCGCCTTCTGGGCGTACGCGAACGCCAAGGGCAACAAGACCCGGATCATCGGCCCGAACTGCCCGGGTCTGATCACCCCCGGCCAGTCCAACGCCGGCATCATCCCGGGCGACATCACCAAGCCGGGCCGTATCGGCTTGGTATCGAAGTCCGGCACGCTGACCTACCAGATGATGTACGAGCTGCGCGACATCGGCTTCTCGTCCGCCGTCGGCATCGGTGGCGACCCGGTCATCGGCACCACGCACATCGACGCGCTCGCCGCGTTCGAGGCCGACCCCGAGACCGACCTGATCGTGATGATCGGCGAGATCGGCGGCGACGCCGAGGAGCGTGCGGCCGACTACATCAAGGCCAACGTCACCAAGCCGGTCGTCGGCTACGTCGCGGGCTTCACCGCGCCCGAGGGCAAGACCATGGGCCACGCCGGCGCCATCGTCTCCGGCTCCTCCGGCACCGCCCAGGCGAAGAAGGAGGCCCTGGAGGCCGCCGGCGTCAAGGTCGGCAAGACGCCGACCGAGACCGCCAAGCTCGCGCGCGCCATCCTCGCCGGCTGAGTACCGTCTCGCGGAGCTCAGCTCCTCGGGTACGCATGAAGGGCCCGCACTCCTCGGGGGGTGCGGGCCCCCGTGCGTACCCGGGAACGGGCGGTCAGCGGATGTTCGGGACCAGCCGGTGCGGGCCGCGGCCCTGTGCCGTGCGCAGCTTGTCGCGCAGTTCGACGTTCTCGCCGGTCAGCCGCTGCGGGCCGCTGATGGCAGGGACGCCGGCGACGCGTTCGCCGGGCGGCACCGGGCGCACGTGGAAGTGCGGCACCGTCACCACGGTGAACATCGTCGCCCCGACGATCAGCGTGGTGAAGGCGATCGCGGCCCGGGTCCAGAACCGGCGGCGCCGCTCACTCCCGGTGCGTACGACCGGAGCGGACGGCAGCGCGGTGACGGAGGCGGGTCCGGCGGCTGCGAGATCGGCGATGCGTTCGCGCAGTACGGACGAGAGGGCCTCCGGAGTCTTGGCCCCGGCCGCCGCGGGCACCCGGCGGGCGATGGCGTCCCGCGCCTGCAGCAGGCGGCTCGCGGCGGCCGGGGTGCTGGCCTCCGTCTCGGCGGCGGTCTCCGGCAGGTCGAGCCCGAGGCCGTCGTAGAGGAGCACCGTGCGCCGGTAGGCGGGCGGCAGATCGAGCAGCGCGTCGAGCAGCGCCCGGCGTTCGGGCTCGTTGGGCGGCTGGTCGGGGTGCTTGTGGGCGCGCCGGAAGCGGTGCCAGGGGGCCATCGCGTACTCGTACGCCGCCGCCCGCACCCACCCCGCCGGATCCCGGTCGGTGGCGACCTCGGGCCAGTTCTCCCAGGCCAGATGGAAGGCGCGCTCCACCGATTCGCGCGAAAGCCGGGTCCGCCCGGTGAGCAGATAGGCCTGCCGGGCGAGGCCGGAGGCGGTGGAGCAGTACAGCGCGTCGAACGCCTCGGCCGCCGTGTGCGGGACCGATGTGGTGGTCTGACCCGGGTCCGGATCGGCGGGCGGGGCGGGTGCTTCGAGTGCGCCGTCGGGCTCGGCCGCTTCCGTTTCCTCGGGCTCCGGGGGCTGCTCCGGCACAACATGGGCGGCGCCCCCGGTCGGCGCGCCGGACGTGAGCGCCTCCTTGGCGGGGACGGACACGGAGGCGGCCGGAGCGGGAGCCGGGGCCGTGTGCTCGTGACGGGCGTGCGGGGTGGCCGGGGGTTTCGCGGCCTTCTTGGCGGCCGGCTTGGGCCGGGTGTTCGCCGCGTGCGGCTTCGCGGGCTGCTCGGTCCCCTTCCCCTTCACAGGCTTGGTCCGGGCGGCGGTGGCCGGACGGGCCGCGTCCTGCTCGCCGGAGCCGGAGCCGGAGCCGGAGCCGGAGCCGTTGCCGTCGTCGTCGTCGAGGTCGTCCTGGTCGGCCACCGCCGCCATCTCCGCCTCGATGGTGGCGAGCAGCCGGGCGTAGGTGTCGCCCTTGCGGCCGCGCGGCGTGGTGCGGCCGGTCTCCCAGGAGCGCACGGTCGCCCGCGTGACGCCGATGGCCGTCGCGATCTGCGCCTCGCTCAGGTCCTTGGCCTCCCGCAGGCGGCGCCGTTCCTTGGGGGTGGGCAGGGGAGGCCTGGCACCGGTGTCATTGGTATCGGCCGTGCTCTGTGTCATGAAGGTCTCCCAGGGCTCCCCGCGAAGGCCGTAGCGGCTGTTGCACCCTTGGCGACGCAGCTCGAATCGCCCCGGGTGAAAAAGTACATAACCGTATATTGGGCGACACATCGGCCATTCGCCGGTTACGCGAAGAAAGCGCGTGTCGTTGGCAGCATGGCCCGGGTGACCCAAGTGACCGACCGCAGCCTGCCGTTGTCTCCCGCCCAGGCTCGCCCCTCCGTACTCGCCACCTGTTTGCTGCGCGGCGCGATCGCGGCGGGGCTCGGGCTCGGCGCCCTGGCCGTGCTCGTGATGATGCTGTGGATCTGCTCCCCCTACCCCGACAACGGGCTCGGCGGCGCCCTGCGCACGGCCACCTCCCTGTGGCTGCTCGCCCATGGCGCACCGCTGGTCAGGCCCGAAACCCTGAGCGGCACACCGGCCCCGGTGGGCCTGGTTCCGCTGCTTCTGACGGTCCTGCCTGTCTGGCTCGCCCACCGCGCGGCCCGCGATGTGCGGGTGTCCGACGAGGGCGAGGCATACGAGGACGGCAGCCTCGGGCCGCTGCCCTCCGCGCGGGCCGTGTTCTGCGGCGTGACCTGCGGATACCTTGCGATCGCGGTCGCCGCCGTGCTGTACGCGGCCGCCGGGCCGCTGCCCGCGGCCCCGCTCGGAGCGCTGCTGCACCTGCCGCTCACGGTGGCGCTCGCGGCCGGAGCCGGCGTCTGGACCGCGCACGGCCGCCCGCTCGGGCCGCTGCCGGACCGTGTTCCGGCGTGGGTGCGGCGTACGCTCCTGGCCGTGCGTACGAGTGTTGCCGCGCGGGCCGCCGGGGCCGCCACCGCGGTGCTGCTCGGCGGCGGCGCCCTGCTCACGGGGGCCGGGGTCGTCTGGCACCTCGGCGTCGCCGAGGACGCGTTCCTGAAGCTCGCGGAGGACTCCTCGGGGCGGTTCGGGCTGCTGCTGCTCGGCGTCGCGCTGGTGCCGAACGCGGCGGTGTGGGGCGCGGCGTACGGGCTCGGTCCCGGCTTCGCCGTCGGCGCGGGGGCGGTGGCGAGCCCCCTGGGCGTGGCCGGTGCGCCCGCGCTGCCGCGCTTCCCGCTGCTCGCGGCGGTGCCGACCGGCGGGCACGGATCCTGGTGGAACTGGGCTGCGGCGGGGGTGCCGTTGGCGGCGGGAATTGTGCTGGCCCGGTTCACCGCGCGGACGGCCTACGCCGAGGGGTGGGGGCGTCGGGCGACCGCGTGGGCCGCCCTGCTCGGGGCGGTGTTGTGCGGGTGCGGGCTCGCGCTGCTCGCGGCCGTGGCGGGCGGGCCGCTGGGCACGGGGGCGCTGGCCGTACTGGGGCCGGTCTGGTGGCGTACCGGGGGTGCGGCGCTGCTGTGGGTGGCGGGTGTGGGGGTGCCGTTGGCGGTGATCCTGAGGGGGTGCCGGAGGTGGGTTTCTGCTGAGCGGCGCTCCGTACGGGCCCGGATGGCGGGGGTGCTCGCGCGGCTGCCGCGTCGGCGCAAGGCGGTTGCGGCGCCCGTCGCCCAGGGGGGCGGGGCCGAGTACGACTACGACTTCACGCCGGTGGGCGGGGCTGGGCTGTGGCACGAGGACGGGGCGCGGGAGGCGCGGTGGGCCGCGCTGAAGGAGGCGTCGGGCGGGCTGATGGCGGACACGTCCTTGGCGGGGAGCGGCGCGGCTTCTTCCCCACCCCGCCCCTTCCCGAACCGGGGCTCCACCCCGGACCCCGCTCCTCGAACGCCGGAGGGGCCGGGGAGCGGGGCTGGGTCACTGTCGGGAACCGATGCCGAACTGCGTCGGTATCTCGGGCTGCCGACCGACCCGGCAGTGGGGCTCGGCGCCTGGGGGCCCACCCCGGCTCCCGCTCCTCAATCGCCGGAAACGCCGGGGGCTGATGCCGGGTCAGCACTCGGGGGCGATCCCGGACTGCGACCGGATCGCGCGCTGCCGGCCGACCCGGCGCGGGGGCTCGGTGCCTGGGGGCCCGCCCCGGCCACCGCTCCTCGAATGCCGGAGGGGCTGGAAACTGACGCCGGGGCAGGGTCGGGAAGCGAGCCCGGACTTTCGCCGGGACTCGGGCGGTCGGCCGACCCGGCACCGGAGCCCGCGGCCACCGCTCCTCGAATGCCGGGCAGGCCCGGGGCCGATGCCGGGTCGGTAGCGGGAGTCGACGCCGAGCTGCGCCGGTATCTCGGGCTGCCGGCGGACCCGGCACCGGAGCCCGCGGGCTCCGCACCTCAACCGCCGGAGGGGCCGGCACCGGGAGGTGGCCCCGGCCCACTCGCCGATCCCACCCGGAAGCCCGGCCCCGTACCCGACCCCGAATCCCCTGGCTCGGACCGCACCGAGCCCGAGTGAGCCCGCCCGGGAGGGGCTACTCCTTCACTCCGAACAGCGGCACCAGCTTCTCCGGGAGGAGGTCGTTGCAGGCCAGCTGGCCCGACTTGGTCAGGGCGTCGTCCACGCACGTGTAGTAGTCGCGGTACACGATCTGCATCGCGTAGGTCGACGCCACCACCGTCAGCGCCAGGACCGCCGTGACCAGGCCCGTCACCGCCGCCGTCATCTGCGGCCTGCCCTGCGGCGGCGCCGGGGCGGCGGGGGCGGTGGGAGCCGGGGACGTGGCGGACGGCGCCTGAGGGGGCTTCGGCTTGGCTCGCAGGGAGCTGATCGCCCAGTACAGGCCGAGCGCCCCCAGGAGCAGGGCGACCTCCGGCATGTCGAACAGGGCGAAGAAGAACGCCCACATCCCGGAAAGCAGCGCATAGCGGGCGCGGCGCTGGGCCGGGTCCGTGGGGTCCCAGCGCAGGCCCGGCGGGGGCGGCGGGTTCTGACCCGGGCCGCCCTCGGGACGTTCGGGGCGCTGGCCGAAGCCGCCGGGCGCGCGGCCGGGCTGCTGGTTGCTCCACTGACTGCCCCAGGGCGAACCCTGCTGATGGTCGTGACCCTCGCCCGATTCGGGGCGGCGCGGCTGCCAGGGCTGGTCGGGGCGGCCCTCGGGCGGCGGGGCGAAGGGGTTGTCGTCGGCGGGGCCCGCTCCGGTGCCGCTTCCCGCGCCCTCCGGTCCCGAGTTCCCCGGGTCCGTCGAGTGAGGGGAGCCGGGGGTGGAGGACTGGCGGGCTGCGAACAACTGGTGGCGTCGGTCCGGCATCTGGTGAACGTCTTCCCCTCGGACCCGCGACCGGCCGGTCGGGCCAGGGGGTCACATCTCGCATGTAAGTGAAACAAGTAAGTGAGACAGGTCTCGTCTCGCGGCGTCCTCCCAGACGCTACCTGGCGGTCCGGCCCCCGTCCCGTGGGGGCCGTCCGGTGTGCCGGTATCGTTGCTGACGGTCGGCGCTTTCGTAGAGTTCCCCGTATCGAGGGGTGCGATTCGTTCGTACGACCACACAAAGACGTACGACCGCGAGAAAGAGCCCCGCCGTGGCCTCCCCGCCCCCCTCCGCGTCCCCTTCCCCGCCCGAAACCGGGCGCCCTGCCCGACTTGTGGTCCTGGTGTCCGGTTCCGGCACGAATCTGCAGGCCCTGCTCGACGCCATCGCCGCCGATCCGCACGGATACGGCGCCGAGATCGTGGCCGTCGGCGCCGACCGGGATTCCATCGCCGGCCTGGAGCGCGCCGAGCGGGCCGGGATCCCGACCTTCGTGTGCCGGGTCAAGGACCACGGCTCACGTGAGGAGTGGGACGCCGCGCTGGCCGAGGCTACCGGGGCGTACGCGCCGGACCTGGTCGTCTCGGCCGGGTTCATGAAGATCGTGGGGAAGGAATTCCTCGCCCGGTTCGGGGGGCGTGTGGTCAACACCCACCCCGCGCTGCTGCCCAGTTTTCCCGGGGCCCACGGCGTCCGCGACGCGCTCGCGTACGGCGCCAGGGTGACCGGGTGCACCGTCCACTTCGTCGACGACGGCGTCGACACCGGCCCGATCATCGCCCAGGGCGTGGTCGAGATCCGGGACGAGGACGATGAAGCCGCTCTGCACGAGCGGATCAAGGAAGTCGAGCGACGGCTGCTCGTCGATGTCGTGGGGCGCCTGGCCCGTAACGGCTACCGCATTGAGGGACGAAAGGTTCAGATCGGTGAACTCGGTTAGTACGGACACCGTCAAGCCCATCCGGCGGGCGCTGGTCAGCGTCTACGACAAGACGGGTCTTGAGGAGCTGGCGCAAGGGCTGCACGCGGCCGGGGTCGAGCTGGTGTCCACCGGGTCGACCGCCGCGAAGATCGCCGCCGCCGGGGTGCCGGTCACCAAGGTCGAGGAGCTCACCGGGTTCCCCGAGTGCCTCGACGGCCGGGTCAAGACGCTGCACCCCAAGGTGCACGCGGGCATCCTCGCCGACCTGCGCCTGGACGCGCACCGCGCGCAGCTCGACGAGCTCGGCGTGCGCCCCTTCGAGCTGGTCGTCGTGAACCTGTACCCGTTCAAGGAGACCGTCGCCTCCGGCGCGAGCCCCGACGAGTGCGTCGAGCAGATCGACATCGGCGGGCCCTCGATGGTCCGGGCCGCCGCCAAGAACCACCCCTCGGTCGCCGTCGTCACCAGCCCGCAGCGGTACGCGGCCGTGCTCGACGCCGTCAAGAGCGGCGGCTTCGACCTCGGCGCGCGCAAGCGCCTGGCGGCGGAGGCGTTCCAGCACACCGCCGCGTACGACGTGGCCGTGGCGTCCTGGATGACCAATGTGTACGCGCCCGAGGAGGGCGGCGCCGCGCTGCCCGAGTTCCTCGGCGGCACCTGGGAGCGCAAGTCGACCCTGCGCTACGGCGAGAACCCGCACCAGGCCGCGGCCCTCTACACCGACGGCCAGCCGGGCGGGCTCGCCAACGCCGAGCAGCTGCACGGCAAGGAGATGTCCTTCAACAACTACGTGGACACCGAGGCCGCGCGCCGCGCCGCCTACGACCACGACGAGCCCTGCGTCGCGATCATCAAGCACGCCAACCCGTGCGGCATCGCGGTCGACGCCGACCTCGCCACCGCGCACCGCAAGGCCCACGAGTGCGACCCGCTCTCCGCGTTCGGCGGCGTCATCGCCGTCAACCGGCCGGTGACGGTGGCGATGGCCGAGCAGGTCGCCGAGATCTTCACCGAGGTCATCGCGGCCCCGGACTACGAGGACGGCGCCGTCGAGGTGCTGGCCCGCAAGAAGAACATCCGGGTGCTCAAGGTGGCCGGCACCCCGCACCAGCCCGGCGACCTCAAGGCGGTCTCCGGCGGCGCGGTGCTCCAGCAGACCGACGTCTTCCAGGCCGAGGGCGACGACCCCGCGAACTGGACGCTGGCCAGCGGACAGGCCCTGTCCGAGGCCGAGTTGAAGGAACTCGCCTTCGCCTGGATCGCCTGCCGGGCCGTCAAGTCCAACGCGATCCTGCTCGCCAAGGACGGCGCCTCGGTCGGCGTCGGCATGGGCCAGGTCAACCGGGTCGACTCCGCGAAGCTCGCCGTCGAGCGGGCCGGCGAGGATCGCGCGCGGGGCTCGTACGCCGCCTCCGACGCGTTCTTCCCGTTCCCCGACGGCTTCGAGATCCTGGCGAACGCCGGGGTCAAGGCCGTGGTCCAGCCCGGCGGTTCGGTCCGCGACGAGCTGGTGGTCGAGGCGGCCAAGAAGGCGGGCGTGACGATGTACTTCACCGGAACGCGCCACTTCTTCCACTGACCCCGCACCGACCCCGCACACGCGAAGGGCCGCGCTCCTGGGAAGGAGCGCGGCCCGAAGCGACCGTACGGTGGCGGTTACGCCTTCTTGATCACCAGCGTGCCGGCGGCCCGGTCGTGCCAGCCCTGCAGCTTGCCGGAGTTGTCGAAGAACGGCGACAGGTACACCAGGATGGCGCCGATGTAGCAGAGGAACGCGCCGACGATCGGGATGATGTAGCGGATGAAGCCCGCGCCCAGACCCGGGTTCTGGCCCGTGTTCTCCTTCACCACGCGCAGGCCGAGGGCCAGCTTGCCCAGGGTCGCGCCGAGGATGGAGACCATCAGCCACTCGTACAGCAGCGTGAAGGCGCCGATGACCGCGATCCAGGTGAACATCACGGTGATGATGCTCGCGCCTGCGTCGTTCATGCAGGACTGGTAGTCGGCCGAGTTGACGTCGCAGTCCTTGGCGATGCCGACGGCGCTGGCCAGGCCGACAGTCATGATGATGCTGAGGATGACACCGATCGCGGCGCCGTCGATCAGACGCGCGCACAGGCGGCGGCCCATCGAGGCGATCTCGACGGTGCCGAGCGCCGGCACGTTGATGAAGCCGTTGTTGGCCTGGAGCGTGCCCGGCGCCTGCGGGTACGCGCCGTACGGCGGCTGGCCGGGAACCTGGCCGGGCTGCTGCGGGTAGCCGTAGCCCTGCGGCGGCACGCCCTGCGGGGCCTGCTGGGGGTAGCCGTAGCCGGGCTGGCCCTGCTGCTGGCCGTACGGGTTGCCGCCCTGCGGGGGCTGCTGGGGCTGCTGCCCGTAGGGGTTGTTCGGGTCGCCGAAGCTCATGACGGATTTTCCTCCGTTGGTGTTGCGGGGACGACGCGGCCCGAGCGGAGGAATAGCTGTTCTGAGCGGTTTGCCCCCCGGCACTGCCCGCGGCACTGCGCGGGTCATCGTTCTAAATGAGACATAAGTTTGTCCAGCCGGTTGCTGGATGTGTTGTGCAAGTGCAACTTGGGCGATCAAGCGTCGCCCTGAAAGAATGGGAAACATGACCGCCCAGATTCTCGATGGCAAGGCCACCGCCGCAGCGATCAAATCCGAACTGGCCGTCCGTGTGGCGGCCCTGAAGGAGCGGGGCGTCACGCCCGGCCTGGGGACCGTGCTCGTCGGGGAGGACCCCGGCAGCCAGAAGTACGTCGCGGGCAAGCACCGCGACTGCGCACAGGTCGGCATCGCCTCCATCCAGCGCGAGCTGCCCGCGACCGCGACGCAGGACGAGATCGAGGCGGTGGTGCGGGAGTTGAACGAGGACCCCGCGTGCACCGGCTACATCGTCCAGCTGCCGCTGCCCAAGGGCATCGACGAGAACCGCATCCTGGAGCTGATGGACCCGGCCAAGGACGCCGACGGTCTGCACCCGATGAACCTCGGGCGCCTCGTCCTCAACGAGCCCGGCCCGCTGCCCTGCACCCCGTACGGCATCATCCAGTTGCTCCGCAAGCACGGTGTGGAGATCAACGGGGCCGAGGTCGTCGTGGTCGGCCGCGGCGTCACCATCGGGCGTTCCATGCCGCTGCTGCTCACCCGCCGCTCCGAGAACGCGACGGTCACCCAGTGCCACACCGGCACCCGTGACCTGTCGACGCACCTCAAGCAGGCCGACATCGTCATCGCCGCGGCCGGCGTCCCGCACCTCATCAAGCCGGAGGACGTGAAGCCGGGCGCGGCCGTGCTCGACGTCGGCGTCAGCCGCGACGAGAGCGGCAAGATCGTCGGCGATGTGCACCCGGGTGTCGCCGAGGTCGCCGGCTGGTTGTCGCCCAACCCGGGCGGCGTCGGCCCGATGACCCGCGCCCAGCTGCTCGTCAACGTCGTCGAGGCGGCCGAGCTCGCCGCCGACGCGGGCTGACCGGAAAGGCCTGAGGCCCATGGGTGCTGGTACGAGTCGCGAGCCGTCCAAGGACGCGGGGCCCCCGGCCGCGGGTGAGTCCGCTGCGGACGCGCCCGCGGCGCGGCCCCGCAAGGGCGGCTCGCGACGGTTCCCGTCCGTCACACGGGACACCGCGCGGCCGGAGGGCGGCGGCCGTGCCGCACCCGGGGACGCGTCCGCACCCGCCCGCCAGTGGCCGCTGCTCTCCGTTCTGGTCGCGGTCGGCCTCGGGCTCCTGATGGTGGCGACCGAACCGTTCGGCCAGGCCTTCCGGGTCGGGCTCGTCATCATCGGCGCCGCTCTGCTCGCGGGCGCGGCCCTGCGGTGGACGCTGCCGTCCGTCGGCATGCTGGCCGTCCGGTCCCGCTTCACGGACATCACCACGTACGGGGTGCTCGGGCTTGCCATCGTGCTGCTGTCCCTCATGGCCCAGCCCCGGCCCTGGCTGAACGTGCCGTTCCTTGAGGACGCGGTTCACTTCACGGTCAGGTAGGGCGAAGTGCCGAGCCGCCCCGCGCTCTCCCCCGGGTGAGTGCGGGGCGCCGCCGTCCTGCTGGTGGAAACCTACGGCCGGTACGACCCCCGGTCGTCCCGCTCCAGGTTGAACTCCCTCTGGAACAGCGGTAGTAGGTACCCGGTCTCTGCAACTCCCGCGGTACTGCGACGGGTTGACGTCCTCCTGGCCGCACCGGGGCTACCCTGCGACGATGCGGATCCGCCCCCAATTCGCCGATGCGCTCATCGCCGTGGCCCTCACCGGCGCCTCCGCGGTGCTCGGCAAGGAGTCCGGGAGCCAGGGCTGGGATCCGCTGGACGCCTGGGGATATCTGCTGGTCGCGCTCGCCGGGCTGCCGCTCGCGTTCCGGGTGCGGGCACCGCTGGCCGTGCTGCTGTGGACGCATCTCGTCTTCGCCGTGTACGTGGCCGGCGGGTACTGGCCCGTCGTGGTCACCTTCGGGCCCCTGCTCTCGCTGTACACGGTGGCCTCCCTGTGTGCCCTGCGTACGGCGGTGGCCTGCGGGTTCGTCATGGTGGGGGCCTGGATCTACGCCGGGGTGGCGGCGAGCCCGCGCGGGTCCATGGCGTCCGTCGTCACCCAGGCCCTCGTGTTCGCGCTCGTCCTGATCCGCTTCGGGGCGATCGCGCGCCGCTCCACCGAGCTCGCCCGCCAGCTCCGGCGCGAACAGGCCGAGCGGGCTCGCCGCGAGGTGGCCGCCGAACGCGGCCGGATCGCACGGGAGCTGCACGATGTGGTCGCCCACCACATGTCGGTGATCTCCGTGCAGTCCGGCCTGGCCGGATTCGTCTTCGACTCCGACCCGGCCACCGCGCGGGCCGCGCTCGCCACCATCTCCGGCACCAGCGCCGAGGCCCTGGAAGAGCTGCGCCGGATGCTCCAGGTGCTGCGGGAGGCCGAGGACGGGGCGCCCGCAGCCCCCATGCCGGGCCTGGACCGGATCGGCGAGCTGGCCGACCGCATCCGGGCCGGCGGCACCCCCGTCACCGTACGCACCCTGGGCACCCCGCGCCCGCTGGCGCCCGGCGTCGAACTGTGCGCCTATCGCGTGGTGCAGGAGGCGCTCACCAACGTACTCAAGCACGCCGGGAAAACCCGGGCAGAGGTCCAACTCCATTACAAACAGCATGAGTTGACTGTTTCGGTCATCAATGAGGGCAAGAGTGCCGAGCGGGAGGGGGTGATTTCGGACAGAGTGCGTACGGGTGGTGGACACGGCTTGATTGGCATGCGGGAGCGGGCCAAGCTCTACGGCGGGTCGATCAGCATCGGCCCGCGGAGCGGAGGCGGGTTCGCCGTGACCCTGACCCTGCCGACCTCCGCAGGGGCGGTTCAGGGGGAAGAAGAAGCATCGGGATGATCAGGGTGCTCGTCGTCGACGACCAGTTCCTCATCCGGGCCGGACTGGTCGGACTGCTGAGGGCCGCGCCCGGGATCGAGGTGGTGGGGGAGGCGGGCGATGGCGCCGAGGCCGTACGTCAGGCCGCCGCGACGCGCCCCGACGTGATCCTCATGGACATCCGGATGCCCGGCACGACCGGCATCGAGGCCACCCGGCGCATCCTCGCCGAGGCACCCGACCCCGCGCCGCGCATCCTCATCCTGACCACCTTCGACCTCGACGAGTACGTCTACCAGGCGCTGCGCGCCGGAGCCGCGGGCTTTCTGCTCAAGGACTCCGGGCCCGAGCGGCTGCTCGCGGCGGTCGCCGCGGTCGGCGGCGGCGACGGCCTCTTCGCGCCCAGCGTCACCCGCCGCCTGGTCGAGGCCTTCGCCTCCCGCACCGGCCGGCCCGGCGACGAACCGCCGCCCGAGATCGGCGCGCTGACCGCCCGCGAGACCGAAGTGCTGCGCCTGACCGCGTGCGGCATGTCGAACCTGGAGATCGCCGACCAGCTGTTCATCAGCGAGGCCACCGTCAAGACCCACCTCAACCGCACCATGAGCAAGCTCGACCTGGGCAGCAGGGCCCAGGCGGTGGTGGTGGCGTACGAGACCGGGCTGGTCACCCCCGGCGGCGCCCGCCCCTGAACCTCCCCACCCGCCCCAAGTAGCCTCCTTCGTCCCGGTGCGCACCAGTGCGGGAACTGACATCCTGAGCCCGTGCATCCCTGGGGGTAGTGACGGAAATTTGGGGGAAGCGATGCCTCGCTGGAAGGCGCTGCCGGAGGAACTCGACCCACAGGTACGGGAGTTCGCGAGCCAGCTGCGCAGGCTGGTGGATCGCAGCGGGCTCAGCGTCGCCGCCATAGCCGACCGCACCGGGTACAGCAAGACGTCCTGGGAGCGGTATCTCGGCGGCCGCCTCCTCGCCCCCAAGGCGGCCGTCCTCGCGCTCGCCGAGGTGACCGGCACCAACCCCGTCCATCTGACCACCATGTGGGAGCTGGCCGAGCGGGCCTGGAGCCGCTCCGAGCAGCGGCACGACCGCACCATGGGGGCCACGCAGGTCGCCCAGGCGCGGGCCGCGCTCGGCGAGTTCGGGCCGGCCGAGCCGCCGGGCGGGGTGCGCGCCCACTCGCCCAGCGCGGGGCTCACCGACCGGCGGCCGAAACAGGCGAAGCAGTGGGCCCCCAAGCCGCCCGCCGCCCCGGGCCACAACCGGCGCAGGATCGCCATGTTCCTGGCCGGGGTGGCCGGCGCGCTGCTCGTCATCACGTCCGCCGTGCTCCTCACCGACCTCGGCAAGAGCGACGACAAGCAGCAGGTCAAGCCCACCCCGAGCCACTCCGCCCCGGCGCCCGTGCCGCCCGCCGGGGTCAAGTGCGTGGCCGCCTCCTGCACCGGCCAGGACCCCGAAGCGATGGGCTGCACCGACAAGTTGGTCCAGACGGTGGGCAGCGCCAAGGTCGGCGTCTCGGTCGTCGAGGTGCGCTACAGCAAGACGTGCGGGGCGGCCTGGGCCCGCCTCAAGCAGGTCGCCCCGGGGGACCGGGTGCAGATCAGCTCGGGCGGCACGGCGGGCGACGCGGTGGTGGCGGACGCGTACCGCGACACGTACACCAAGATGCTCGCCGTCGAGGGCCCGGCGGCCGCGAAGGCGTGCGCCACGCTGAAGAACGGCAAGAGCGGCTGCGCCGCCGGAAAGGCCGCCGCGGGCGTCACGGGCAAGGCGGGAACGGCCACTGCCGGTCAATGATCGATCAGCGTGAGGCGTCCCACAGGTGTACGGGGGTGTGGGACGCCCAGGGTCGGATAGCCTGACCGCTGGACATCTCTTCACGTCAAGATTCAGACGGTCGCACGTCAGGTTTCCGGCGTACGGGGTGCCCGGAAACGAGGGGCAACCCCCCACCACCCGCTGTTTCTAACGGAGATCGCCATGACCCGCACTCCCGTGAATGTCACCGTCACCGGCGCGGCCGGCCAGATCGGCTACGCGCTGCTCTTCCGCATCGCCTCCGGTCACCTGCTCGGCCCGGACGTGCCGGTCAACCTGCGCCTCCTGGAGATCACCCCGGCCCTGAAGGCCGCCGAGGGCACCGCCATGGAGCTCGACGACTGCGCCTTCCCGCTGCTGCGGAACATCACCATCACGGACGACGCCGACGTGGCCTTCGACGGTGCCAACGTGGCCCTGCTCGTCGGCGCCCGCCCGCGCACCAAGGGCATGGAGCGCGGCGACCTGCTGTCCGCCAACGGCGGCATCTTCAAGCCGCAGGGCAAGGCCATCAACGACAACGCCGCGGACGACATCAAGGTCCTCGTCGTCGGCAACCCGGCCAACACCAACGCGCTCATCGCGCAGGCCTCGGCCCCGGACGTACCGGCCGAGCGCTTCACCGCGATGACCCGTCTGGACCACAACCGGGCGATTTCCCAGCTGGCGAAGAAGACCGGCACCACGGTCTCCGACATCAAGCGCCTGACCATCTGGGGCAACCACTCGGCGACCCAGTACCCCGACATCTTCCACGCGGAGATCGCGGGCAAGAACGCCGCCGAGGTCGTGGGCGACGAGCAGTGGCTGGCCGACGAGTTCATCCCGACCGTCGCCAAGCGCGGCGCGGCGATCATCGAGGCCCGTGGCGCGTCCTCGGCCGCCTCGGCCGCCAACGCCGCCATCGACCACGTGCACACCTGGGTCAACGGCACCGCCGAGGGCGACTGGACCTCCATGGGCATCCCGTCGGACGGCTCCTACGGCGTCCCCGAGGGCCTTATCTCCTCCTTCCCGGTCACCGTGAAGGACGGCAAGTACTCGATCGTCCAGGGCCTGGACATCAACGAGTTCTCCCGCGCGCGCATCGACGCCTCCGTCAAGGAGCTCGCCGAGGAGCGCGAGGCGGTCCGCGAGCTCGGCCTCATCTGAGCCAAGCAGCAAGCACTTCGACGGAGCCCCGGCAGCCACTGCCGGGGCTCCGCCCGTTTCCCGCTACTTCGCCGCCGCGTCCCTCGTCAGCTGCACGGCGGAGAGCAGGCTGAGCCCCGGCTGGGCCTGGCGCAGCGCCTTGACGGCGTGCACCGACTCGTCGTCCGGGCCCGTGTAGCCGACCGAGGCCCGCTGCTCGCGCACCCAGCGGGCACGCAGCTCGCGGTCCGGCACGGCCGCCGCCCGCTCGGCCATCTCGACGGCCGCCTCAAGACCCGGGCGCTCCGCCTCCCCGGCACCCTCCAGCGCCTCCCGCAGCGCCTGCGCGATGTCGTCCGCGTCGCGCAGCACCAGCACCGAAAGCTCCCTGCGTCCGAACATGAAAACTCCCCGCTCGTTGTGTTCCTGCTCATCAATGTAGTACTTCTTATACATGAGCGAGCAGGTGCACAACAGGTTGGCGATGGTGCGTGCCGAGCGCAAGGTGTCGCGCCAGAGCCTGGCCGAGGCAGTGGGCGCCCACTACCAGACCATCGGCTACATCGAGCGGGGGCAGTACAACCCGAGCCTCGACCTGGCGTTGAAGATCGCGCAGTACTTCGGGCTTCCGGTGGAGGCGCTGTTCTCCCTCGAACCGTTCCGCCCGCTCACCGACGAGGCCTACGGGAGGAACCAGTGACGAACGCCCAGCTGACGCGCTACGACCGGCGGATGCAGGAGATCATGAACCGGCGCGAGGCGGCGCCGCTGTACGCGACCGCGGGCCGCAGGCGGGTCCTGGTCGCCGTGCACGTGCTGATGACCGCGGCGACGGTGACGGCCGGGCTGGTCGCGGACGTCGGCGGATCGATGGTCGCGATGTGGGTGATGCTCGCGCTGGTGCTGCCTTGGTGCATCGCCACCGGCGCCATCAACGCCTCGACGCGCGGCCTCCTCGAACTGCGCCGCCGGGCCCTGGACGAGCGCCAGCGCGCGGAGCGCAGCGAGGTTCTGGCCCGCGCCCACCGGATCACCACCGGGCTGCTGTTCGCGGCCGCGGGCGCCGTCATCGGGTACGGGCTCGCGGGCGGCTCCACCGGCCGGCCCGCCCTGATGGCCCTGGTCGCCGGGGTGATCGCGCACTGGCTGATGCCGATGTGGGTGGCGGGCCTGCGCGCCCAGGACGAGCCGGACGACGAGTAGCGAGTACGAGGATGCGAGGGTGCCCCGGCCGACGAACGGCCGGTACGCACAAGAGGGTGCCCCCGGCCGCACAAGGCCGGGCGCACCCTCATCCACGTACGGCGGCTACAGCTCTCGCACCTGGCGGGCGATGTCCCGCAGCGCGTTCGTCGCGCGGATCTGGAGGCCCGGGCCGAACGTGATGCGGCCCGCGCCCAGTTCGCCGAGGCGGCGCGGGCCCGGGGCGTCCGGCAGGACCGCCATGTTCACCGGTACCGGCACGGCCTTCGCGATCTCCGGCAGGTGCTCGGCCGGGGCTGCGAAGGGGTAGACGCCGTCCGCGCCCGCCGCCACGTACGCCCGGGCCCGCGCGATCGTCGCGTCCAGCTCGGGCAGCCCGCGGATGTACGTGTCGACGCGGGCGTTGATGAACAGCCGGTCGCCCGCCTCCGCGCGCACCTCGGCCAGCCAGTCGGCGTGCCGGGCCGGGTCCTTGAGGGCGCCCCCGGCGGAGTCCTCCAGGTTGCAGCCCACCGCGCCCGTCTCCAGGAGCCGGTCCACCAGCTCCTTGGCGTCGAGGCCGTAGCCGCCCTCGATGTCCGCCGAGACGGGGATCGAGACGGACCGTACGATCCGGGTCACCGCGGCGAACATCTCGTCCGCCGGCGTCGCACCGTCCTCGCACCCCAGCGACGCCGAGACCCCCGCGCTCGGCGTGGCCAGGGCCGGGAAGCCGGCCTCTTCGAAGACCCGGGCGCTGGCCGCGTCCCAGGGGCCCGGCAGGATCAGCGGATCGCCCGGGGTGCGCCCCTGGTGCAGGGCGCGGAAGGCGGCGGCAGGGTTCAGCTGTGCCATTCGGTTTCTCCGGGTGCCGTGCGGCGGGTCACCATCAGGCGGTTCCAGCTGTTGATGACGGTGATCGTCGCGATGAGGTGGGCGAGTTGGGTCTCGGTGAAGTGCTCGGCGGCCTGCCCGTACACCGCGTCGGGTACGAAGCCTTCGGTCAGGACGGTGACCGCCTCGGTGAGGGCGAGGGCCGCGCGCTCCTGCCGGGTGAACAGGTCGCCGGCCTCCTCCCACGCCGCGAGAAGGCCGAGCCGCTCCTCGGCCTCGCCGGCCTTGCGGGCGGCCGCGAGGTGCATGTCCAGGCAGAAGGCACAGTGGTTGAGCTGGGACGCGCGGATCATCACCAGCTCGGCGAGGGCCGGGTCGCCCAGGCCCCGCTTGGCGGCCGCGCCGAGCCCGGCGAGGCTCAGATAGACGTCCTCGGGGACCTGGAACTCCCTTGCCCCTGTGCTCACTTGTACATTCCGGGGGTGTAGTGGCCGGCCGCGCCGCGCGTGGTCACGCCGAAGCGGTTCCAGGCGTTGATCATGGCGATGGTCGCGATGAGCTGCGCGAGCTCGGTCTCCTCGAAGTGCTTGGCGGCCTTCTCGTACACCTCGTCCGGTACGAAGCCGTCGGTGAGCACGGTGACCGCCTCGGCCAGCTCGATCGCCGCGAGCTCCTTCTCGGTGTAGAAGTGCGCCGACTCCTCCCACGCGCTGAGCTGCACGATCCGCTCCACCGACTCGCCGGCCGCGAGCGCATCCTTGCTGTGCATGTCCAGACACAGGGCGCAGTGGTTGAGCTGCGAGGCGCGGATCTTGACCAGCTCGGCGATCACCGGGTCGAGCCCGCGCTCGGCGGCGGCGGTCAGCTTGATCATGGCCTTGTAGACCTCGGGTGCGGCCTTGGCCCACTGGAGGCGGGGGAACTGCTCGGGTGCGTACGTCTTGGTCTCGTTCGTGGTCATGGGACGAACGTACGTGGAGTGTGGCACCCGAGTATGGTCCATTCCCATGGTGAAATCCTGGGCCACTTCTCCGGAAACTCTCGGTGTCGATCTGCACATCGACGTGGGCGGCGCGGGCCTGCGCTCGGGCCTCACGGACGCGCTGCGCGAAGCCGTACGCAGCGGACGGCTCACTCCCGGCACCCGGCTGCCGTCCTCGCGCTCGCTCGCCGCCGACCTCGGGATCGCCCGCAACACCGTCGCCGACGCCTATGCCGAACTGGTCGCCGAGGGCTGGCTCACCGCGCGCCAGGGCTCCGGGACGACGGTGGCCCAGCGAGCCGTGGCCCGCCCCGACCGGAGCCACACCCGGCGCCTGCCGACCCGCCGCAAGCCCACGTACAACCTGATGGCGGGCTCGCCCGACGTCGCCTCCTTCCCGCGCGCCGAGTGGCTCAAGGCGGCCCGCCGGGCGCTCACCGACGCCCCGCACGAGGCCTTCGGCTTCGGCGATCCGCGCGGCCGCATCGAGCTGCGTACGGTCCTGGCGGACTATCTGGCCCGCGCGCGCGGCGTGTACGCCTCGCCGGACCGCATCGTCGTCTGCTCCGGGTTCCTGCACGGCCTGATGCTGATGGCCAAGGTGCTGAGGGCCCGCCGGGTGCGGGAGGTGGCGGTCGAGTCGTACGGCCTCGACTTCCACTGGAACGTGCTGACCGACGCGGGCCTTCGCACCCCGGCGCTGCCGCTCGATCAACTGGGCACCCGTACCGAGGAGTTGGGGGCGATGAGGGGGGTGGGGGCGGTGCTGATGACGGCCGCGCACCAGTTCCCGATCGGGGTGCCGCTGCTGCCCGACCGGCGGGCGGCGGCCGTCGACTGGGCGCGCACCACGGGCGGGCTGATCCTGGAGGACGACTACGACGGGGAGTTCCGATACGACCGCCAGCCGGTCGGCGCGCTCCAGGGCCTCGACCCCGAGCACGTCGTCTACCTCGGCACCGCGAGCAAGTCCCTCGCGCCGGGACTGCGCCTGGGCTGGATGGTGCTGCCCGGACATCTCGCGGACGAGGTCGTGCAGGCCAAGGGCGGGGAGTGGGCGAACGGCTCGCTGGACCAGCTGACGCTGGCCGAGTTCATCCGGTCCGGCGCGTACGACCGTCATGTGCGCGGCATGCGGCTGCACTACCGGCGCCGCCGCGACCAGTTGGTGACCGCGCTCGCCGAGCGGGCCCCCGAGGTGCGGGTCAGCGGCATCGCGGCCGGGCTGCACGCCCTGGTCGAACTCCCGCCCGGCACCGAGCGCTCCATCATCCGGGCCGCCACCTGGCAGGGCCTGGCCCTGGAAGGCCTCTCCCGCTACCGCCACCCCGAACTCGCCCCGGAACGGGACGCGTTGGTGGTGGGGTACGGGACGCCGTCGGACTCGGGGTGGACGGGGGCGCTGGACGCGCTGTGCAACGTTCTGCCGTGAACGGTGTGGCTCAGTGCTCCCGTACGTCCTGGAGCGAGGGCTCCGGGTCCGGCTCCGGGGCCTCGCCGAAGCGGGCCAGGGCGAGCGCGCCCGCCACCGCCACCGCGAAGCCGGTGACGGTCAGCCAGCCGAGTCCGTCCCGGGTGCGGTCGCCCAGCCAGGCCACGCCCACCAGGGCCGGGCCGATGGTCTCGCCGATGACCATGCCCGCCGTCGCCGTGGTGACCGAGCCGCGCGAAAGCGCCGAGGTGAGCAGCAGGAACGCTGCGCCGCCGCCGAGCAGCAGGGCGTAAAGGGCGGGATTGGTCAGGTCGAAGGGGTCGTCGATGAGCCGGACCGCGACCTCGACCACGCCGAAGCCGCAGCCCGCGCCGAGCCCGAGGACCAGCGCCCGGGCGCGGTCCGGCAGCCGGCCCCCGACCGCGCCAGCCACCAGCACCGCGGCGGCCACCCCGAGGAGCCACCAGTGCAGGGAGGCGGGGCCCGCCTCCTCGCCCTCCGCGCCGGACGACAGGCCGAGCATGGCGAGGCCCGCGCAGACCACCCCGACCGCCGCCCACTCCGTACCGGAGAGCCGGACCTTGAGGATGCGGGCCGCGACCACCGCCGTCACCGCGAGCGAGGCGGCGAGCGCCGCGCCGACCGCGTAGATCGGCACCGAGCGCAGCGCGAGGATCTGGAAGACGAAGCCGAGGCCGTCGAGCGCCAGCCCCGCGACATAGCGCCACTGGCGTACGGCGCGCAGGAGCAGCGCCGCGTCGACACCGGAACCGGCGCCCGCCCCCGTACCCGGTTCGGCGGCGCGCGTCGCGGCGGCCTGGAGGACGGTGGCCGTACCGAAGCAGACAGCGGACGCAAGCGCGCAGATCATCCCGAAGAACACAGGGGGGACTGTAGCCGCAGGCCCGGCGGGCGGTGAAAGCCCGGGGGCGGGTCGCCGATGGCCGGGAACTAGTGTGTGGCCGAAACGCGTCCCACAGCGGAGTCGGTACGAGAACGGGGGAGATCCGCGATGCGAAGGTTCAGGTCCGCGACGGTGGTGCTCGGCGGGATGGGAGTGCTCGCCGCCACGCTCACCGCGTGCAGCGACGAACCGGACCGGCGCTGCGTCAACCCGGTCACGTACAAGGAACTGCCGAAGTACGAGTGCAAGAGCGGCGGCACCGGTCAGTACTACTACGGCGGGTCCAGCCGCAGCGGCAAGGTCTCCGGCGGCTCCTTCGACAAGTCCGGCGTCTCGCGCGGCGGGTTCGGCGGCCACGGCGACTCCAGCGGCGGCTGAGGGGCTGGAGCATGGAACGGCATGACATGGAACCGCGCCCCGACTGGCAGCGGACCGTCGAGGAGCAGGGCGTGATCTACCCGCTGACCCGCTACCCCGACGACTCGCTGCGCCCGTACTGGGACGAGAGCGCCTACTACTCCTTCACGCTGCCCGAGGTCGAGGCGCTGGAGGAGACCGTCGAGGAACTGCACGGCATGTGCCTGACCGCGGCGGCGCACATCGTCGAGAAGGGCCGCTTCGCGGACCTGGGGATCATGGACGGCCGGCTGGCCGACCTGGTGGCGGAGTCGTGGCGGCGCAGGGGCGAACTCCCGTCGCTGTACGGCCGGTTCGACCTGCGGTACGACGGGACCGGCCCGGCCAGGATGCTGGAGTACAACGCGGACACCCCGACCTCGCTGGTCGAGGCGGCGAGCGCGCAGTGGTTCTGGATGGAGGACCGCTTCCCCGGCGCGGACCAGTGGAACTCGCTGCACGAGCGCCTCGTCGAGGCGTGGAAGCGGCAGGCGCCACTGCTGCCGCCCGGGCCCGTGCACTTCGCCCACTCCGACACCGACGAGCTCGGCGAGGACCTCATGACGGTCGCCTATCTGCGCGAGACGGCGGAGCAGGCGGGCCTGGACACGGAGGCGCTGTCGGTCGAGTCGATCGGCTGGGACAGCATCACCGGCCGCTTCGTGGACGACCGCCTCCGGTTCATCCGGGCCTGCTTCAAGCTCTACCCGTGGGAGTGGCTGGCCTCCGACGAGTTCGGGCCACAGGTCCTCGACACCCTCGACAACGGGGGCGGTACGGGGACGACGTGCTGGATCGAGCCGGCGTGGAAGATGCTGCTCTCCAACAAGGCGCTGCTCGCGGTGCTGTGGGAGCTGTACCCGGGGCACCCGAACCTGCTTCCGGCATACCTGGACGGGCCGCGGGACCTTGCTGCCGGGCGGGGTTACGTGGCGAAGCCCCTGCTCGGCCGAGAAGGCGCGGGGGTCACCCTGCATCCCCCGGGCTCCGCCCCGGCCCGCCCCGACGAGCTCTGCTGCTACCAGGAGCTGGCCCCCCTGCCGGACTTCTCGGGGAACCGGGTGGTGCTGGGGGCGTGGGTGGTGGAGAACGAGCCGGCGGGCCTGGGCATCCGGGAGTCGGCGGGGCTCGTCACGGACGAGTACGCGAGGTTCGTGCCGCACGTGATCCGCTGAGCGTGGGCCCCCTGCCAAGGACGGCCCTGCCAGGTGCGCGGGGAACTGCGCGGGGCCGGGGGCGGACTCCAGGGTGTCACTCGGGCACGTACGACCGCAGCGGGGCCACCCGCAACCCCGCCGCGTCCGCTGCGGCCAGCGCTCGCGCCAGGTCCGCCGACACCGTGTCGTTGAAGTGCAGCAGCACGATGTCCCCCGCCCGCAGCGAGGGCGTCGGCGGGGTCACCCCGGACCACGTCGTGAAGTCGTACGTCCACGTGACCAGCGCCTTCGCCCCGCACTCCCGGGCCACCCGCCGAGTCGTCGCGTCGTAGGCGCCGTACGGCGGCCGGGCCAGCCGTGGTTCGAGGCCGAACCGGGCGAGGGCCTGCTCGCGTGCCCCGCACAGTTCGGACTTCTGGCCCGCTTCCGGCAGCGTCGTCAGATCGGGGTGGTTCACCGTGTGGTTCTCGACGGCGGCCGGTCCGTGGTCGAGCAGCGTGCGGAAGTATCCGGCGTCGTACGAGTACGCCCCCGGCAGCAGGAACAGGGACGCCGGGACCTGGCGGTCCAAGAGGAGTTGCCGCGCGGCCGGGTCGTGGTTCCAGCCATCGTCGATGGTGATGAAGACGACCGGGTCCGTCGTGTCGACGTGAGAGACGACGGGCACCGGCTCCGGCCAGGTGGCATCCGCCCGCGCGGGCCCGGCGAGGCCTGCGAGCAGCAGCACGGGTGCGAGGACGGCGAGGGCGGCGTGGCGGGCGCGGCGACGGGCGATGCGAGGTCTCGGCATGACCGGCATCATTGGTCCAGGCCAACTCCCTTGTCAATGGGGCCCGTTGCCCCAGCCGGGCCGCGCCGCGGGTGAGGCTTCGCGGCCGACGGCCGGGGAGTCGGCGGCGCCCCGATGCGCCCCATCCGTGCTCCCCCTGCCCCTTCCGTGCGCCTCCGCGGAACCCGTGGGGGCGGTGTGAACAGGGCGGCGTGCGCCCCGCATCGTCGTTACCATGTCCACCTTGGTCGCGCCTCGAACTCGCCTTCAAGGAAGGAAGTTGGTGAGTGCGGCGTACGTCAACCGTTCGGGGGAGCAGGACATGACGCAGGCTCAGGTGCCGCCGCAGGCTCAGGCCGCGGGACCCGGCGGGCTGCCGCCGGTGCATCCCTCGCTCAGCGAGGCGACCCGCCTCATGGCCGCGGGCAGCTACCTCGACGAGGAGTACCGCGACGCCGTCATCGACGAGCTGTACGTCCACGAGGAGCGGGTGACCGCCCCCTCCCTCGGCTTCGACGCGGCCCGCGTCCTCGCGCACGCGCTGCGCGCCCGGAACCTGGAGATCGCCTGGGCGCTCGGCATCCTCGTGCTCTGGGTGCTCGGCGTGGTCGTCACCCGAAGCGCCCTCCTCCTGGTCCTCGGCCCCTGCCTCCAGCTCGGCATCGCCCGCCTCATCCGCGGCACCGCCCGGCCCGCACCCTGGTACCGCACCGTCCCCGCGTTCGTCCTGCGCTGGTGGGCCCGCGGCCTGCTGGCCGTGTTCGCCGTCGCCGTCCTTGTCTCCATCTTCGGCGGGTACGACTCCTCGTCGCACAACTACCCGTCGGCATACGGGAGTTACGGAGAGGACGCCGCATACGGCACCGGCGGCTCGGGCTCCGTTCCGAACTTCGTCGCCGGGCCCGCCCGCCTCGTCGGGGGCGGTGCCCTCGATCTCGCGAGCCAGGGCTTCAGCCCCGGTCTGGCCTGGGGGGTCGCCGGCTGCTTCGCCGTGATCGCGCTCTGCGTCGGCCTGCAGCGCCTCCAGTTCGCCCGGATGATGGCGGGCGAGCTGTCGCCCGAAGGCTTCCAGGACTTCGCCGCCGACCCCGCGCAGAACAACGACAACGGGCGGCTCAAGCGCCTTGCCGCGATGATCCGCGTCGAGCAGCACGCCCGCCTCGCGGTCTACCGCGCCGACGCCCCCTTCCGCGGCGCGGGCGATCCCTTCGAGCCCTGGTCGGTCACCATCCAGCTGCGCCCCCGCAAGTCGCTCGGCGACCGGCGTCCGACCCGGGTGTGCAACGCCGAGATCCTGCGCATCGTCGAACCCCTCATCACCCAGCTCCGCATCCCCGCGCCGACGGCGGCCGCCGAAGCCCTCGCCGTACGCGACCGGCTGCGCCAGCTCGAAGTCACCGAGTACGTCTTCCTGCCCGTCGACGGGCTCCCCTCGCGCGCCCACGCCCCCTACCGCGAGGGCGACTTCGAGCAGCACCGCGCCGCCGCCCTGGAGGAGGGCGGCGAGGCGCGCAGGCACTTCCTGCGGATCCGGGTCGGCGGCTGGGAGGAACACCTCGTCACGACCGTGTTCGTGCGCGTCCACACGCAGGGCGGCATGCTGGTCCTGGAGATCGCGCCGCACGTGCTGCCCCCGCTGCGCGAGGACTTCTTCCGCGCGGACCGCGCCGCCCACGACTTCAACTGCCGCACCCCGCTGGGCAAGGCGGCCTGGGCCCTGACGCGCACCCCGGGCTCCGCGTTCCGCTCGCTGCTCGTGGTGGGCCGCGCGATCGGCTCCACCTGGCACCGCCTCACCGGCGGATACGGCCGGGCACTGCCCGACGGCCCCGCCCGCTCGGTGCGCGAACTGGCCGCGGGGCCCGACACCTCCCTCTTCCAGGCGATGGACTACCGGCGTTACGTGAAGTCCATCGAGGACCGGGTGACCAGCGGCGTGCGCAGCGCCCTGTACGAAGCCGGGTACGACACCGGGCAGTTCGAGCAGAAGATCGTCAATGTCGCCCAGGGCGGCGTCATGATCGAGAACTCCCGGGGAGCGATCAGCGTCGGCGACCACAACACCGTCAGGAACGAGGGCTGAGATGACCACACCGGGTGACGACAGCACGCAGCGGGACCAGCGATCCGTACACATCAGCGGGGTGACCGGGTCCGTCTCGGTCGGCGACCACAACAAGGTGACCAGCGTCTACCGCGCGGGCGCCCCCGACGACGAGGCCCACCTCCAACTCCTCGACGCCATCGTCGAGTTCAGGGCGGGGCTCGCCCAGCTCGTGCGCAACGACCAGACCCGCGCCCTGGACGCCGAACTCGCCGACACCGAGGAGGAGATCCGCACCGCAGGGCAGGCGACCCCGGGCCGCCTCGCCCGGCTCGGTGAGCTGCTCACCGGCGCCACCGCCCTCACGGGCCTCCTAGCCTCGGGCGAGACGCTGGTCCAGCGGGTCCGCGACCTGATCGGGATGTGAGGCCCCGGTGAGCGGCGGCAAGGACGAGGTCCGCTGGAACGCGGCCACCCAGAAGTGGGAGACGGTACGGGACGCCGCTTCCCCGGCGGCTCCGCCGCCACCCCCCGCGCCCCCGCCGGTCCCGCAGGCGCCGCCTCTCGTCCCCGGGCATGCGCACGCGGACCCGTACAAGACGGCCGGCCCGCAGCCGGGACCCCCCGCGCTCCCCGAGCCGCGCCCGGGCCGACGTGTGCCCGTCGCCGTCGTCGTGGCGGCGATGGTCTTCGTCGTGGTGGCCGGTGCGGGCGGCGGCTGGCTCCTCGCCCGCGGCGGGACGCACCACCCGAAGGCCGCGGCGAGCCCACCCGCGTCCGGCGCCCCCTCCGGCACCCCGGACCGGACCGGCGACGACAAGAGCAGCCCCTCTGTCCCGGCATCCGCCTCGCCCGGCGCCACCGTGCCCGCCGGGTTCCAACTCGCCCGGGATCCAAGGGGGTTCAGGCTGTACGTGCCGCAGGGCTGGACCCGTGAGGACCAGGGGCCCAAGGGTGTGTTCTACAACTCCGCCGACCGCACCCGTCTCATCCAGGTGTACCTCGTCTCCGAGGCGGGCCTGAGCCCGTACGACGCGCTGAAGCAGACCTCGGGGGAGCTGGCGAAGAACCCCGGGTACCAGGAGATCAGCCTCGGCAACGACGCGACCGTGCCCGGGGTCGCCCCGCAGGCCGCGCGGCTCGTCTACGCGTACGACAACCAGCAGCTCGGCCACCGGCGCCAAGTGGTGGACTACGCGTTCCTGACGCCCGGCGGCGAGCACTACGCCGTACTCTCCGCGGCTCCCGCCGAGGTGTGGCCCGAGCAGGAGCAGACCCTGAAGACCGCGCTCAGCGCCTTCTGCTCGGGTTCCAACTGCCCGTCTCTGCAAGGAGGTTGACGGTACCGGGCCGGGTCAGTGCTCGGCGAGCACCGCGCGCAGTTGGTCGAGGCCCCAGTCCAGATCCTCCTTGCTGATGACCAGGGGCGGGGCGATCCGGATCGTCGAGCCGTGGGTGTCCTTGACCAGGACCCCGCGGTCCATCAGCTTCTCCGAGATCTCCCGGCCCGTCCCGTACGACGGGTTGATGTCGACGCCCGCCCACAGCCCGCGCCCGCGCACCGCCTCGACCGCACCCGCGCCGGTCAGCAGGCCGAGCTCGTGGTGCAGATGCTCGCCCAGCTCGGTGGCGCGCTGCTGGTACTCGCCGGTGCGCAGCATCGCGATGACCTCCAGGGCGACCGCGCAGGCCAGCGGGTTCCCGCCGAACGTCGAGCCGTGCTCGCCCGGCCGGAACACGCCAAGGACTTCCGACGACGCGGCGACCGCCGACACCGGGACGACACCGCCGCCCAGCGCCTTGCCCAGGATGTACACGTCCGGCACCACACCCTCGTGCTCGCACGCGAACGTCCTGCCGGTGCGGCCGAACCCGGACTGGATCTCGTCCGCCATGAACAGCACGTTCCGCTCGCGCGTCAACTCCCGTACGCCCGCCAGGTATCCGGCCGGCGGGACGAGCACGCCGGCCTCGCCCTGGATGGGCTCCAGGAGTACGGCCACGGTGTTGTCGGTGACCGCCGCCCGCATCGCGTCGAGGTCGCCGTACGGGACGATCTCGAAGCCCGGTGTGTACGGGCCGTAGTCCGCGCGGGCCTCCGGGTCGGTGGAGAAGCTGACGATCGTGGTCGTACGGCCGTGGAAGTTGTCCCGGGCGACCACGATCTTCGCCTGCCCGTCCGGAACGCCCTTGATCTTGTAGCCCCACTTGCGGGCGGTCTTCACGGCGGTCTCCACCGCCTCCGCCCCGGTGTTCATGGGCAGTACCATGTCCTTGCCGCACAGCTCGGCGAGCTCCGTACAGAATTGGGCGAAGCGGTCGTGGTGGAACGCCCTCGACGTGAGGGTCACGCGGTCCAGCTGGGCCTTCGCCGCGTCGATGAGCCGGCGGTTGCCGTGGCCGAAGTTGAGTGCCGAATAGCCGGCCAGCATGTCGAGATAGCGCCGGCCCTCGACGTCCGTCATCCAGGCGCCCTCGGCGGAGGCGACCACGACGGGCAGGGGATGGTAGTTGTGCGCACTGTGTGCCTCGGCGGAACGGATGGCGTCTTCGGTCACGGCGTGTGTCGACACGGGTTCTCCGATCGTCATGCGGCATGGGGCGTTGGTGGTGCCCTTTTCTATCGTCGCTCGGATACCGGACGAAGAAACCTTGCCGTCGGACGTGGCCGGTAGGGTGTTCGGTACGCACGGCGACTGGCGAGCGGGGAAGCGACCCCGGGGGAGCCGTGCGCGGCCTGCCGCACGAGGTGCCGCCCGCCTGGGCACCCCGGGAACCTGTCAACGGACCCGGAGGACGCCATGAGCCTTCCCCTTTCCCACCCCGCCCTGCTCGCCACCGACCCGGAGCTGGCCGCGCTCGTCGCCGCCGAGGAACGGCTCCAGTCGGACACCCTGCGTCTGATCCCCAGCGAGAACTACGTCTCGACGGCCGTCCTGGAGGCCTCGGGGACGGTCCTCCAGAACAAGTACAGCGAGGGCTACGCGGGCCGCCGCTACTACGAGGGCCAGCAGAACATCGACAAGGTCGAGAGGCTGGCCGTCGACCGCGCGAAGGCCCTGTTCGGCGTCGAGCACGCCAACGTCCAGCCGTACTCGGGCTCGCCTGCCAACCTCGCCGTGTACCTCGCGTTCGCCGAGCCGGGCGACACCGTGATGGGCATGGCCCTGCCGATGGGCGGCCACCTCACGCACGGCTGGGGCGTCTCGGCGACCGGCAAGTGGTTCCGTGGCGTGCAGTACGGGGTGCGCGCCGACACGGGCCTGATCGACTTCGACGAGGTGCGCGACATCGCCCTCAAGGAGCGCCCGAAGCTGATCTTCTGCGGCGGTACGGCGCTGCCCCGCACGATCGACTTCGCCGCGTTCGCGGAGATCGCGCGGGAGGCGGGCGCGGTGCTCGTCGCGGACGTCGCGCACATCGCGGGGCTCATCGCGGGCGGCGCCCATCCCTCCCCGGCGCCGTACGCCGATGTCATCTCCACGACCACCCACAAGACTCTCCGGGGTCCGCGGGGCGCGATGCTGATGTCCCGGGAATCGCACGCGAAGGCCATCGACAAGGCGGTCTTCCCCGGGCTCCAGGGCGGCCCGCACAACCAGACCACCGCGGCGATCGCCGTCGCGCTGCACGAGGCGGCGCAGCCGGCGTTCTGCGCGTACGCGCACCAGGTGGTGGCCAACGCGAAGGCGCTGGCCGAAGCTCTGCTGGCCCGGGGCTTCGACCTGGTGTCGGGCGGCACGGACAACCACCTGATCCTGATGGATCTGACGCCGAAGGACGTGCCGGGGAAGGTGGCGGCGAAGGCGCTCGACCGGGCGGGTCTTGTCGTCAACTACAACACGGTCCCGTACGACCCCAGGAAGCCCTTCGACCCCTCCGGGATCCGCATCGGCACGCCTTCGCTGACGTCCCGGGGTCTGGATGCCTCGCACATGCCGCTGGTGGCGGAGTGGATCGACCGGGGGATCGTGGCGGCGGGCTCTGGTGACGAGGGTGCCCTTGCGGCGATCCGGGCCGAGGTGGCCGACCTGATGGCCTCGTACCCTGCCCCGGGGCTACCCCTGGATTGAGCCCCTCCCCGCCCCTTCCCCAGACCCTCCGAGGGGTGTGAGTGGGCTGAACTGGCTTCCTGGGGCTCCGCCTCAGACCCTGTTCGCGCCTTAAGGGCGCTCGTCCTCATACGCCGGACGGGCTAAAGACGCCCGTACCGCATGCTGCCAGGGGCGCGGGGCTGTGACATTGCGCGGCTCCGCCGCGATGGGCGCGACCAGCGGTGCTGGGCGACCTACAGGGGCGCGGGGAACTGCGCGAGCAACCACGCACGGTCCGCAGTCGAAAGCCGCCCACCCAGCCTCTCCGGCGTTTGAGGAGCGGGGTCCGGGGCGGAGCCCCGGGGGTCAGCCGGTTCAACACCCGTCACGGGCGAGTGGGTGGGCCAGCGCCCCGGGGGTCGGGGGCGCGGAGCCCCCGCGGGGGTGGGTCACCTTGTGGGGCCGGTCACAACGGCGCGGGTTTCCGGGACGGTACGCGCACCTGAGAGAATGCTGAGCATGGCCTCCACCCGCCCGCCCGTCACCCACCACCACCCTCAGGGGAATGGCTCCGCCATGCAGCGTCGTCCGCGTGTGCTCTCCGGAATCCAGCCCACCGCAGGCTCGTTCCACCTCGGCAACTACCTCGGCGCGGTCCGCCAGTGGGTGGCGCTGCAGGAGTCCCACGACGCGTTCTACATGGTCGTGGACCTCCACGCGATCACCGTTCCGCAGGACCCGGCCGAGCTGCGCGCCAACACGCGGCTCGCCGCGGCCCAGCTCCTTGCCGCCGGTCTCGACCCCGAGCGCTGCACGCTGTTCGTCCAGAGCCACGTCCCCGAGCACGCCCAGCTCGCCTGGATCATGAACTGCCTGGCCGGCTTCGGCGAGGCCAGCCGGATGACCCAGTTCAAGGACAAGTCGGCCAAGCAGGGCGCGGGCAACGCGACCGTAGGCCTCTTCACGTACCCGATCCTCCAGGTCGCCGACATCCTGCTCTACCAGGCCAACGAGGTCCCGGTCGGCGAGGACCAGCGCCAGCACATCGAGCTCACCCGCGACCTGGCCGACCGTTTCAACGGCCGGTTCGGCGAGACGTTCACCGTCCCGGCGCCGTACATCCTCAAGGAGACGGCGAAGATCTACGACCTCCAGGACCCGTCGATCAAGATGAGCAAGTCGGCGTCGACGCCGAAGGGCCTCATCAACCTGCTCGACGACCCGAAGACGACGGCGAAGAAGGTCAAGAGCGCGGTCACCGACACGGACACGGTGATCAAGTACGACACCGAGAACAAGCCCGGCGTCTCCAACCTGCTGTCCATCTACTCCACGCTCACCGGCAAGACGATCGCCGAGCTGGAGGCCGAGTACGAGGGCAAGATGTACGGGGCGCTCAAGACGGACCTCGCCGAGGTGATGGTGGAGTTCGTCACGCCGTTCCGCACGCGTACGCAGCAGTACCTGGACGACCCCGAGACGCTGGACTCGCTGCTCGCCAAGGGCGCCGAGAAGGCCCGCGCGGTCGCCGCCGAGACGCTGGCGACGGCGTACGACAGAGTCGGCCTGCTGCCCGCCAAGCACTGAACCGGACGGCCTGGCCGGAGCCCGACCAAGGGCTCTGGTCAGCCGACGCCGATCCCGTCACACTCACACTGCACAGCACCGACCGACACCATGAGGAGAACGACGTGGGGACCGTAACGCTCGGCGTTTCGATCGCGGTCCCGGAGCCGTACGGCAGCCTGCTCCAGGAGCGGCGCGCGGGCTTCGGGGACCCTGCCGCGCACGGCATCCCCACGCACGTCACCCTGCTTCCGCCGCACGAGGTCGAGGCGGAGTGTCTGCCGGAGATCGAGGCGCACCTGGCCTCGGTCGCTGCGGCGGGCCGGGCGTTTCCGATGCGGCTCGAAGGGACGGGGACGTTCCGCCCCCTGTCCCCGGTCGTCTTCGTCCAGGTGGTGGAGGGCGCGGGCGACTGCGCGTGGCTCCAGCAGCGGGTACGGGACGAGGCGGGGCCGCTGGTGCGCGAGCTCCAGTTCCCCTACCACCCCCATGTGACGGTGGCGCACGGCATCTCCGAGGCGGCGATGGATCTGGCGTACGAGTCCCTGGCGGGGTTCTCGGCGGCTTGGACGTGTGGGGGGTTCGCCCTCTACGAGCAGGGGGTGGACGGGGTCTGGCGCAAGCTCCACGACTACCCCTTCGGCCTCGGCGCCCTGGCCGTCCCGGCCCAGGCCACGACCCTGGACCAGCCTTCCCTGCGCTAGCCAGCCCTGAGGGCTGCGCCCCCGGCCCCCCATCCCTTCGGTCCGCGGGCCGTGCGTGGTTGCTCGCGCAGTTCCCCGCGCCCCTAGCAGCATCGACCCTGGCCAGCACCCGGCATCTTTAGCCCGTCATGGGGGTCCCCCCTGGCCCTTAAGGCCTTGGGGGAGTTTGAGGACGAGCGCCCTTCAGGCGCGATACGGGGTCTGGGGCGGAGCCCCAGGAAACGGACCTTCCCCTCCCTCCCCACCCCCGGAGGGCGCGTCACACCGGCAGCCTCCGGAACACCCCCCGCGGCGCATGCCTCAGCGCTGACATCACCACCCTCAGCGCCCCCGGCACCCACACCACCTCCGCCCGCCGCCGCAACCCCGCCTCGATCGCCAGGGCGACCGCCTCGGGGGTCGTGGCCAGGGGAGCCTCGGACAGCCCCGCCGTCATCTTCGTACGGACGAAGCCGGGGCGTACGACCATGACGTGCACCCCCGTGCCGTGCAGCGCGTCCCCCAGACCCTGGGCGAACGCGTCGAGCCCCGCCTTGCTCGACCCGTAGATGAAGTTGCTGCGGCGGGCGCGTTCGCCGGCCACGGAGGACAGCACGACCAGCGAGCCGTGGCCCTGCGTCTGGAGGGCCTTCGCGCAGATGAGGCCCGCCGAGACCGCGCCGGTGTAGTTGGTCTGCGCGACCCGCACCGCCGCGAGCGGCTCGCTCTCGTCGCGGGACTGGTCGCCGAGCATCCCGAACGCGAGCAGCACCATGTCGATGTCCCCCTCGGCGAACACCTTGCCGAGGGCGACCTCGTGCGCGTCGGAGTCGAGCGCGTCGAAGGCGAGGGTGTGGACGTCCGGGCCCAGCTTCCGCAGTTCGGCCGCCGCCGCCTCCAGCGCGGGGGAGGGCCGGCCCGCGAGCCAGACCGTACGGGTGCGACGGGCCACCAGGCGCCGGGCGGTGGCCAGGCCGATCTCGGACGTACCGCCGAGCACGAGCAGGGACTGCGGGGTACCGAATGCGTCCTTCATCAGGGCTCCGTAAGTTGTTGGGCGGCCCGGCAGGGCCGGATGTGACCGAGGGGGCCGAGCGGCTCGTAGAGGCTCACAGCCCCAGCCGTCGGCTCATGTCCGAGCGGAAGATCCCCTCGGGGTCCAACTCCCCTCTCAGGGAACGGAATTGGGGCAGCCTCGGGTACATGCGCTCCACCACCTCCGGCCGCATCCGAGCGTCCTTCGCCAGGTAGACCCGGCCGCCCGCGCCCGCCACCTCCTCGTCCAGTTCGTCGAGGAGCGCGCCGAGCCCCGGGAGGTTCGCGGGGATGTCGAGGGCCAGGGTCCAGCCGGGGAGGGGGAAGGAGAGCCAGCCGGGGTCGGCCTCGCCGAAGCGTTTGAGGACGGCGAGGAAGGAGGGGCAGCCGTGCCGCGAGATGCGGCGCACGATGGCACGCAGGGTTTCCTCGTGCCCGTACCCGACGACGAACTGGTACTGCACGAAGCCGCCCCGGCCATACACCCGGTTCCAGTGCGGCACCCCGTCAAGGGGGTGGAAGAACGTCGAGATGCGCTGGAGCTCGCCCGTACGGTGTCTGGGCGCCCTGCGGTACCAGAGTTCGTTGAACGCTCGGACGGAGGCGCGGCCGAGCAGCCCCTCCGGCAGGAAGGCGGGGGCGGGCGGAAGCCGGCGCGGCCGGAAGGCGAGCGGGGTGCGGCGGGCGCGGGGCGGCAGCATGTCGAGCGGCGCGTGCTCACCGCGCGTCAGTACCGACCGCCCGGTCCTCGCGCCCCGCGCGAGGAGGTCGATCCACGCCACCGAGTACCGGTAGCGGTGGTCCCCAGACTCAAGACGGGTCATCAAGTCGTCCAGATCGACGGCCCGTTCGGTGTCCACGGCCATCAACGAGGTGCGTACGGGCAGGAGTTGGACGGTCGCTCGCAGGATCACGCCTGTCAGGCCCATCCCGCCCGCCGTCGCGTCGAACAGCTCGCTGCCCGGCGCGACGGTACGTACCGTGCCGTCCGCGGTGAGCAGTTCCAGCTCGCGCACATGGCGGGCGAAGGAGCCCGAGACGTGGTGGTTCTTGCCGTGGATGTCGGCGCCGATCGCCCCGCCGACCGTGACGTACCGCGTGCCCGGCGTCACCGGCACGAACCAGCCGAGTGGCAGCAGCACCTCCATCAGGCGGTGCAGGCTCACTCCCGCGTCGCAGACGACGACGCCCGCCTCGGCGTCGACGGTGCGGATGCGGTCGAGGCCGGTCATGTCGAGGACCGCGCCGCCCGCGTTCTGTGCGGCGTCCCCGTATGCCCGGCCGAGCCCGCGGGCGATCGTGCCGCGTGCCCCGCACGCCCGGACGGCGGCGGCCGCCTCCTCGTAGCTCCGGGGGTGCAGCAGCCGCGCCGTGGTGGGGGCGGTGCGGCCCCAGCCGCTCACGGACGTCGGCGGGCCGGGAGGCGCGGGCACGGTGTCGGGTGACGTGTCGGCAGACATGAATGCGACGGTATCGCCTGTGAAGCCCCTTTTGTCAGAACCTCCCTCGCCCCTTTGTCGCCGGTAAACCGCTAACCGAAATGGGTGATTATCTGAGTGTCATACCTATTCATCCCGGATTCGCATTCCCCCGCGCAGGAGAGTCGCCCGTGGCCTACGGCCAGTTGGCGGGCCGATGTCACGGAAGAGGGGTGGCAGATGCAGAAGTCGTCGTGCACCGACGCCGACCGGCGGCTCCTGGCCGCACTGCGCGACTGCGGCACGGATCCGCGGGTGGCCGCCGCCGCCCGGGCGCTGTCCCGGGCCGGTGAGCACGGCGCGCTGTGGCTCGCGACCGGGCTCACCGCGGCCGCCGCCGACCGGGGCCGACGCGGCGCCTGGCTGCGCGGCACCGCCCTGGTCGCCGCCGCCCATCTGGCCAGCATGGGTGTGAAGCGCGTCGTGCGCAGGCCCCGCCCGCAACTCCCGGCGGCCGAGCCGCTGGTGCGTACCGCCGGGCGGCACTCCTTCCCCAGCTCGCACGCGAGTTCCGCGGCCGCGGCCGCTGTCGCGTACGGGGCGCTGCGGCCCGCCGGGGCGCGCCTCGTGCCGCCGCTGGCCGCCGCGATGTGCGTGTCCCGCGTGGTCGCCGGGGTGCACTACCCGAGCGACATCGCGGCGGGTGCCCTGCTCGGCGGTGTCACCGCGCGGGCCGGCGCGGCCTGGATGCGCGAACCGCTCGAAAGGGGGCGCCGATGACCGAGCCCGGCACGGCACTCCTCGACGGGTCGGGGCCGGTCTCGGCCGCCCGGCGCCTGCTCGCGCTGCCCGGCGGTCTGGTGCGCACCGCGCGGCCCCGCCAGTGGGTCAAGAACCTGCTCGTGGTGGCCGCGCCCGCCGCCGCCGGCCGGCTGACGAGCCCGCACGTCATCGCCCAACTCTCCATGGTCTTCCTGCTGTTCACGGCCGCCGCCTCCGCCGTCTACCTCATCAACGACGCCCGCGACGCCGAGGCCGACCGCGCCCACCCCGACAAGTGCCACCGCCCGGTCGCCGCCGGCCGGGTGCCCGTCGGGGTCGCCTACGCGACCGGCGGGGTCCTCGCCGTACTCGCCCCGCTGGCCGCCGCGCTGACCTGCAACGCGATGACGGCCACGCTGCTCACCGCGTACGTCGTCATGCAACTCGCCTACTGCGTCAAGCTGAAGCACGTCCTGGTCGTCGACCTCGTGGTCGTCACCACCGGGTTCCTGATGCGGGCGATGACCGGCGGGGTCGCGCTCGGCATCCCGCTGTCCCGCTGGTTCCTGATCACCGCCGGGTTCGGCGCGCTGTTCATGGTCTCCGCCAAGCGGTACTCCGAGGCCCTCCAGATGGAGGGGCGCGGGGCCGCCACCCGCTCGCTCCTGAACGCGTACACGACCGGCTATCTGCGCTTCGTGTGGCAGCTCGCCGCCGGTGTCGCGGTCCTCGCGTACTGCATGTGGGCGCTGGAGAGCGGCGGTGTGTCCAATGGATCGCTGCTGCCCTGGCGGCAGTTGTCGATGGTCCCCTTCATCGGCGCGATCCTGCGCTACGCCGTCTTCGCCGACCGGGGGAGCGCGGGGGCGCCCGAGGACGTCGTCCTGCGTGACCGCGCGCTCGCGGTCATCGGCCTGGCCTGGATCACGATGTACGCGCTCGCGGTGGCCGATCTGTGAGCGTCGCCAGGTCCGAGGTGATCGGCTTCACGCTGGCCGGGATCTGCGCGTACGCGGCCGACCTCGGCCTGTTCGTGTGGCTGCGCTCGGGGCTAGGCTGGGACCCGATCGCCGCCAAGTCCCTTTCCTTCGTGGCCGGTTGTACCGTCGCCTACCTCGGCAACGCGTTCTGGACGTACCGCGGGCGCCGGGTCGGCTGGCGCGAGTACGCCGTGTTCTTCGCGGTGAACATCGCGGGCGCCCTCGTGCAGCTGCTCTGCATCGCCGTCTCGCACTACGGCCTCGGCTTCACCTCGTCCCGCGCCGACACCCTTTCGGGTGCGGTCTTCGGCATGGCCCTCGCCACCTGCCTGCGATTCTGGGGAACGAGAACACTGGTCTTCGGGGGGTCCGGGGGCTCGCCCCCGGAAAGACACAGCCGAGTTGAAGAGGGTAGTCGTACGTCATGGACTGGCTGAAGAAACTTCCCGTCGTCGGGCCCTGGATCGCCCGGCTCATGCGGACGCACGCCTGGCGTTCGTACGAGCGGCTCGACCGGGTCTACTGGTCCAGGCTGGCCGCCGCCATCACCTTCATCAGCTTCCTGGCGCTCTTCCCGCTGCTGACCGTCGGCGCCGCCATCGCGGCCGCGCTGCTCTCCACCACGCAGGTGCACAAGCTCCAGAACACCATCGCCGAACAGGTCCCCGGCATCTCCGACCAGCTCGACCTCCAGGGGCTCATCGACAACGCGGGCACCGTCGGCGTCGTCGCGGGCGCCCTGCTGCTGCTCACCGGCATCGGCTGGGTCTCGCAGATGCGCGGCTGCCTGCGCGCCGTGTGGGAGACGGAGGACGACGGCGAGGGCGAGAACCCCATTCTGCGCAAGCTCAAGGACGGCGGCGTGCTCATCGGCCTCGGCGGCGCGGGCCTCGCCTCCTGGGCCGCGTCCTCCATCGGCTCCACCGCGATCGGCTGGACCGCCGACCGCCTCGGCATCGACCAGAGCGCCGCGGGCGGGGTGCTGCTGCGCATCGCGGCGATCGTGGTCGCCGTCCTCGCCGACTTCCTGCTCCTGCTGTACGTCCTGACGCTGCTGCCCGGGGTGAACCCGCCGCGCCGCCGCCTGATGGTGGCCGCCCTGCTCGGCGCGGTCGGCTTCGAGCTCCTGAAGATGCTGCTCGGCGGCTATATGAAGGGCGTCGCCGCCAAGAGCATGTACGGGGCCTTCGGGGTGCCCATCGCGCTGCTGCTCTGGATCAACTTCACGGCGAAGCTGCTCCTGTTCTGCGCGGCATGGACGGCCACCCCGGCCAAGGAGGACGACCCGGAGGTCACCGCTTCCGAATCGGCCAGCGCCGGTTGAGCAGGAAGATCGCGCCCGCGACGAGGACCAGCGCGCCGCCCGCGACGCCGAGCGCGATGCCGATCCCGCCGCTCTCGCCCTTGGCGGCGGCGGCCTGCCCGGTCCGGTTCTTCGCGCTGCCCTGAGCGCTGCCCGAGCCGGTCCCGGTGCCGGCCGTCGCCGACTTCGGCGGGACCAGCTCGCCGACCGGGGTGACCTTCCCCTCCGCCGCGAACCCCCAGTCGAGCAGCCGGGCCGCCTCCTTGTAGACGGCCTGGCTCTCACCCGGCGCGGGGTTCATGACGGTGACGAGCAGCACCTTGCCGTCCCGCTCCGCGACCCCGGTGAAGGTCGAGCCCGCGTTGGTGGTGTTGCCGTTCTTGACGCCCGCGATGCCCTTGTACGGGGTGAGCCCGAGGTCGCCGGTGAGCAGCCGGTTGGTGTTCTGGATCTCCAGCGTCTCGCGCTTCTTGTCCTTGCCCTCGGCGCCGGGGAACTTCGCGGTCGCCGTCGAGCAGTACTCGCGGAAGTCCTTGTTCTGCAGCCCCGAGCGGGCGAACAGCGTCAGGTCGTACGCGCTGGAGACCTGCCCCGGCATGTCGTAGCCGTCCGGCGAGACGACCCGGGTGTCCAGGGCCTGGAGCTCGTCGGCCTGGGCCTGCATGTCCTGGACGGTCTTGGGCACGCCGCCGTTCATCGAGGCGAGCACGTGCACGGCGTCGTTGCCCGAGCGCAGGAACACCCCGAGCCACAGGTCGTGCACCGAGTACGACAGGTTCGGCTTCACCCCGACCAGGCTGCTGCCCGGGCCCATCCCCGCGAGGTCGGCCGGGGTGACCGTGTGCTGCTGGTCGCGGGGGAACTTGGGCAGCACGGTGTCCGCGAACAGCATCTTCAGGGTGGAGGCGGGCGGCAGGCGCCAGTGCGCGTTGTGCGAGGCGAGCACCTGGCCGCTCTCGGCGTCCGCGACGATCCAGGAGCGTCCGGTCACGTCCTTGGGCAGCACGGGCGCGCCCGGACCGAGCCGCACCTGGGTGCCGGCCTGGCCCAGCTGGTCGCCGCCGACCTTCGACATGTCCGCGGGCGGCGGGTCGTTGCTGGGCTTGCCCGGGGCGCCGGGCGAGGCGGACGGGGCCGGTTTGTCGTCCCGGGGCAGGGCGGCGGCGGGGCCCGCGGCGAGGGCGGGCAGCACGGCGGCCGAGGCCACGGCGACGGACAGGGCGAGCGAGGCGGGCCGCCCGGACGCGCGAAGACGCGATCCGAGGGGGCTGGACGCGCTCGTCCCGGACGCGGTCTTCTCGGACGCGGGCCTCTGGGACGCGGTCTTCTGGGAAACGTTCACGGCAGACACGTTCGAGAACGTACAGGCTGCGGCCATCGACCCGATCATCGTACGGATGACCCGCCGGGAGCTCCCACCCGCCCGGAGGTGCCCGGCGGCCGACGCCGATACTGGACGCATGAAACTCAGCCGCCCTCTCTCCTGGTTCCTGCTCGCCTTCGGCGCGTGGAGCTGGGTCATCTGGACCACTTTCGTGAAGAACCTGTGGAAGGACGGCAGCGGGCTCGCCTTCGACGCCGCCGGGGATCCGACCGCCTACTTCTGGGTCCACCTGACGCTCGCCATCACCTCGTTTCTTCTGGGGACGGGCGTGGGAGCCATCGGGTTCCGTTCGCTGCGCCACCTGAGGCGTGAACAGTCGGCCGCCGCCGAGAGCTCCGTCGCGCCCGGTCAATAAGTGGCTGTGAGTGGAAGGTTGACCCTTCCACAATGTGAAGGTCGTGTGATTGGGTGAGCGTCATCACAGGCGCAGCGTGCTGACTCCGTGCGCCGACCAGGGGTGGGGCGTTCCGAGGAGAGCACGGCGATGCGGTCGATCCGTATGCGGTTTGTGGCGATTGGTGCGGCTGTGGTGGTCGCCGGAGTGGGCGGATGGCAGCTGTTGCCGTCCGACACGGCGAGGAAGGCCCCCATCGTCGTCGGCACCACCGACGTGATCACCTCGCTCGACCCGGCGGGCGCCTACGACGCCGGCTCCTGGGCGGTCTACAACAACGTCTACCAGTCGCTGCTCACCTTCAAGCAGGGCAGCACGACGCCGGTCCCGGACGCCGCGAAGAGCTGCACGTTCGTCGGGCAGAAGCTCCAGACGTACCGCTGTGTGATGCGCGACGACATCAGCTTCTCCAGCGGGCGCAGGATGACGGCCGAGGACGTGAAGTTCTCCTTCGACCGGATGCTGAAGATCGCCGACAAGCTGGGCCCCGCCCCGCTGTTCTCGATGCTCGGCTCGGTGCAGGCCGAGGGGGACACGGTCACCTTCAACCTGAAGAGCAAGGACGCCACCTTCCCGTCCAAGCTGGCCACCGGCGCGGGCTCGATCGTCGACAGCAGCCAGTACCCGGCGGACGGGCTGCGCAAGGAGAACTCGGTGATCGGCTCGGGGCCGTACCTGCTCAAGGAGTACAAGAAGGACTCCGAGGGGAAGCCGGTCAGCGCGCGCCTGGAGCCCAACCCCGGGTACAAGGGGGCGGCCACCAGGCAGGGGCTGCCCGTCACGGTCCGCTACTTCGCCGAGGCCGACCAGCTGAACGCCGCCTGGCAGGCCAAGCAGGTCGACGTCACCCACCGCGAGATGCCGCCCGAGGTGCTCGCCAAGCTCTCGCCCGGGTCCGGCCTGCGCATCACGACCTCGCCGGGCTACGACATCCGCGAGCTGAACTTCAACCTGAAGTCGCCGAGCCCGGTCTCCAAGACCAGGGTCCGCGAGGCCGCAGCCGCCCTCGTCGACCGTGAGGCGCTCGCCAACGCCGTCTACAGCGGCACCGTCGACCCGCTCTTCTCGCTGATCCCGCAGGGTTTCACCGGACACAGCACCGCGTTCTTCGACGCCTACCCGAAGCCCGACCCGGTGAAGGCGAAGGCGCTCCTGAAGGGCGAGCAGCTCCCGGTCCGCTTCACCATGGCGTACCGCAAGCTCGGCGCGAACGGAGCGGAGGCCGAGCAGCTCAAGAAGCAGCTGGAGCGGGACGGCCTGTTCGAGGTCGACCTGATCGCCGAGCCGGACTGGACGAAGATGCAGCAGAACTACGCCGAGGGGAAGTACGACTCGTACACGGCCGGCTGGCTCGCCGACTTCCCCGACCCGGACAACTTCGGCCAGCCGCTGGTCGGCACGGGCAACAGCCTCCACAACGGGTACTCCGACAAGGAGACCGACAAGATCATCCAGCGCACCCAGGAGTTCACCGACCGCGGCCGGGCCGCCGACGACTTCAAGGCGCTCCAGGAGAAGGTCGCCGAGGACGTCCCGCTGATCCCGCTGTGGCAGGGCAAGAACTACGTCCTGGGCAGCAAGGACGTCAGCGGCTCGCAGTACCTGTCGGACGGCACGGGCGTGTGGCGGCTGTGGGAACTGGGCTGGATCTGAGGTCTGCTGAGCACGGGGCCGGAAGCGGCGGGAAGGAGCCCATGGAGTCGGCGGGGTTTGAAGCGAAGCAGTTCACCCAAAGGGCTTTTGTCCAAGGAGTCACCGGTTCTGCTCCATTGACCGCGCTGGGACACGCTGCTTCCGTCGGGGGATGCGCCTTTCCCGTCGTACGCTCCTGAGCTCACTCGCCGGATCGGCCCTCGCCCTCGGGGCGGGCACCGAGGCCGGGTACGCCACCGAGACCGGGTCCGTGGCCGCCAAGGGACCCGCCGCGCGGGCGCTGGCCCGGCTGCTGCCCGCCCACCGTGACCAGGTCACCTTCCGTACGGTGCCGCGCGCGGCCGGCCGCGACCGCTTCCGCGTCTCGGGCGGGGCCGGCCGGATCCTCGTCGAGGGCAGTACCCCGGCGGTCCAACTCACCGGATTCCACACGTACTTGAGACAGGTCGCGCACGCCCACATCTCCTGGGCGGGCGAGCAGACCCGGCTGCCGGGCCGCCTCCCGGCCGTGCCTGAGCCCATCGAGAGAACGGCCAACGTCACCCACCGCTTCGTCTTCAACGACACCAACGACGGCTATACCGGCACCTACCACGACTGGTCCTACTGGGAGCGCGAGCTCGACGTCCTGGCCCTGCACGGCTACAACGAGGTACTCGTCTACCTCGGCGCGGACTCCGTCTACCACCGAACCTTCCTTCAACACGGTTACGCGGACGCCGAGTTGAGGTCCTGGATCCCGGGCGCCTCGCACCAGCCGTGGTGGCTGCTCCAGAACATGTCCGGCTTCGGCGGTCCGGTCTCCCGGCAACTCCTCGACCAGCGCGTCCAGTTGGCGTCCCGTATCGTCGACCGGCTGCGCGAACTCGGCATGACCCCGGTGCTGCCCGGCTACTTCGGCACGGTCCCGCCCGGCTTCGCCACCCGCAACCCGGGCGCGCACGTCGTGCCGCAGGGCACCTGGGTGGGCTTCAGCCGTCCCGACTGGCTAGACCCGCGCTTCGACCACTTCGCCCGCATCGCGGCCACCTTTTACGGCGTACAGGCCGAACTGCTCGGTGCGACCTCCATGTACAAGATGGACCTGCTGCACGAGGGCGGCACCCCCGGTGACGTCCCGATCGGCCCGGCCGCCCAGGCCGTCGAGAAGGCGCTGCGCACCGCGCGCCCCGGGGCGATCTGGAACCTGCTCGGCTGGCAGGAGAACCCGCACCGCGAAATCATCGAAGCGGTCGACAGGACGAAGCTGTTCATCGTCGACGGCCTCTCCGACCGCTTCCCGTCCGTCACCGACCGCGAACAGTCCTGGGAGGGCGCGCCGTACGCGTTCGGCTCGATCTGGAACTTCGGCGGCCATACGGCGATGGGCGCCAACACCCCCGACTGGGCTTCCCTGTACGAGAGTTGGCGCACCAAGCCGGACAGTGCGCTGGACGGCATCGCGCTGATGCCGGAGGGCGCGGACAACAACCCGGCCGCCTTCGCCCTCTTCTCCGACCTGCCCTGGACGGACGGCCCGCTCGACCTGGAGGCGTGGTTCGAGCAGTGGCCGGCCTACCGCTACGGCGCGGCCGACGCGCACGCGGCAGAGGCGTGGGACGTCCTTCGCCGCACGGCGTACGGCACGACGCGGGAGGACTCGTGGAGCGAGGGGGCGGACGGCCTGTTCGGCGCCCGCCCGAGCCTGACGGCGAAGTCGGCGGCGTCCTGGTCTCCTCCTCAACTCCGCTACGACAGTGGCGAGTTCGAGGCGGCACTGCCGGCTTTGCTGGCTGCGGCACCTGCCCTGCGCAACACGTCCGCGTACCGCTACGACCTGATGGACGTGACCCGGCAGACCCTGTCCAACCGCTCCAGAGTCCTGCTCCCGCAGATCCGGGAGGCGTACGAGTCGAAGAGCAAGGAGCGGTTCGCCGAGCTGACGGGGGAGTGGTTTTGCTGCCTGGCCCTGCTTGAGCGGGTGGTGGCGACGGATGGGGGGCATCTGCTGGGCCGCTGGGTCGCGGACGCGAGGTCGTGGGGTGCGACGGCGGAGGAGAAGGACCGGCTCGCGTACGACGCGGTGTCGCTGCTCACGGTGTGGGGACCGCGCGGGGCGGCGGACGGCGGAGGCCTGCGCGACTACGCGAACCGGGAGTGGTCCGGCCTGGTGGGCGGCCTGTACACGCTGCGCTGGCGCACGTACTTCGACACCCTGTCGACCTCCCTCGCAACGGGGCGGCCCCCGACCCCGGTCGACTGGTACGCGCTGGAGGACAAGTGGGTACGGACGCATCCGGCGTACGGGGTGTCTCCGACGGGGGATGTGGTGGGGGTGGCGGGGGAGGTGAGAGCGGCCCTGGGCCTGTAGCGGCTGGGGCTCCGCCCGGACCCCGGGGGTGCCCACCCGCCCAGGCCAGGGCGAGCGGCTACCCCCTTGTGCGGGAGGCCGCCGCCTGGGACATGCCCGGCAGGAAGTCCGTGAACAGCTCATGCACCTCGTGCACGAGCGGCCGCAACACCCGGAACCGGGCCAGCGCCACCCCCCGGGTGGTCAGCTTCGCACCCCGCCCCGCGAGGCGATAGCTCCGCTCCCGCCCGGGAGACCGGTCGAAGACCCAGTACAGGACGAGTCCCATCTGCGACAGCCACATCAACTCGGGCAGCACATCGACGAGTTCGGCCGGCACCTTCGTCTTCGTGCCGGCCAGCACCTCCCGGTGCACGGAGATCGCCGCCTCCCGCGCATGCTCCGACTCCGAGGAGAACGGGCTGAGCGGACTGTCCGGATCCGCCGCGTTCTTGAAGAACTGCGCCGCGAACTCGTGGTACGGCGAGGCGATGTCCAGCCAGGCCCGCAGCACCCCGGCGAGCCGGGCCTCCAGGTCGGTCTCGGTGTCCAGGACGTCCCGCACCGCCGCCTGGTGCTCGGCCGCGATCCGGTCGTAGAAGCCCTGGATCAGGTGTTCCTTGCCGGCGAAGTAGTAGTACGCGTTGCCGACCGAGACCCCGGCCTCCTGCGCGATGGCCCGCATCGTGGTCTTGTCGTACCCCCGCTCCTGGAACAGCCGCATCGCGGTCTCCAGGATGAGGGTGCGGGTCTGCTCGCCCTTGGCGGGGCGGGACCCGGCCGCATCGGGGTCCGTCTCTTCAGGCGCGTTCTGTGCTGGCACGGCAAGAGCCTAATCGGACAGCCCGCGGCCGGGCCCGGAGGGTTCCGGCCCCGCAGCGGACGCCGGGGGGAACCCTCAACCCCGCACCCGCGGCAGCCCGGTCACCCCCATCACCGCCGAATAGAGAGACGTATTGGCGGTGATGAAGAGCCGATTGGTCTTGGGCCCGCCGAAGGCGATGTTGGAGACGGGCTCGGGGGCGAGGAGCCCGTTGGGCGCCTCGAACCCGTCCGCGACGAGCCGGACCTCGCCGGTGCAGGGGTCGGGGCGGATGCCCTTGTAGTCGCCGGTGCTGCCGACGCCGTAGCGCTCCGTTCCGAAGGTTACGCAAGGGGGGCTTCTTCACCCGGCCGGGTGAACTGCGGAGCGTCGGCCCGGCCGCCTGTCCGGCTGGGCGAGCCGCAGGTCAGGCCGGGTGTTCGAGGGGGTGAACCGTCCTGTTCGGGGCGGGAGTTGGGGCTTGCGTCGCTCACTTAGCGTGGCTGTACAGTCGCCGACACCGCGAAAGCGGCCAGTCGGACATGGAAAGCCCCCGCGGTGCGCGAACACCCGGGGGCCGACACAAGGACACCAACTCCTCATGTGCTTTCACCGTACAACGCCCGTCTGTGCTCTCTCCGCCTCCAGTAACGCGCTCATGCGTGACCGCGCCACCTCCTGGTGTGCCGCAGCTGTGCCGGTGCAGCTCCTCGGCCTCCTCTTCTCCCTGGCGCGGGGCTCTTTTCCATGGAGCGCGAGGACTTAGGCGCCGGGTACAGCCAACTTCACTTCCCCGTACTGGAATTCACCCCTGAGGGTGATGGCCGTAGCGGGGTGCAACTTCCGGCCCGGACCTCTCCGGGGCGGTTTCCGCAAGGAAAGGAATGCAGTGACTCTTCAGCTTGAGAGGCCCACCGAGGTATACCGGAGGTATACTGTCGTCATGGCCGACACCACGATCAAGGTTGACCCTGCCGTCCGCGACCGCCTCATGGTGCTCGCCCGCGAACGTGGGATGACCATGCGCGACCTGCTCGGCGAGCTGGCCGGGGCGACTCCCACCAAGGAGGAGCTGGAAGCCCGCTACGAGGCCACCAAGGCGTACTGCGAGAAGCACTTCGGTGTGAAGCTCACGCAGGTGGACCACGACCGGGTCGAGAAGGTCTGGCAGGACCTGGAGGCCGGGCGCGAGGTGGACAGCCTGTGAGCGCCAGCAAGGCCGTCGTCTACGACGAGTCGGCCCTCCTCGCCCTGGGCGCGGGCAACCATCTGGCCTCGCAGTTCGTATCGAACACGGAGCACGCAGCGACCCGGCACGTCTACATCCCCGCACTCTGCCTCGCGGCGGCGGACGCGCAACGTGAAGGGGTCGCCGAGCATGTGGGCGCCCTGGAAGCCGTGGACATCGTGGCGCTGGACTTCGCGGGTGCGTCCACCGTGGGGGCGTTGGTCCGCAGCGGGCTCGACTGGCGCCTCGCACACGCCGTCCATCTGGCCAGGCCGTCGGTGGAGTGGCCGGACGGCTGCCCGGTGCTGACCGTGGAACCGGATCTGTACGAGGGCACCCCCCTCGTCCGTACGATCCGGCTGCCCACCGGCAAGTAGCAACGCAAAGGCCCCGCCCCCAGAAGTGAACCTCCAGGGGCGGGGCCCAGCACGCACGTACGTGCGGCCGTACAGAAAGCTAGAACCGGCGCGTGATCAGCGCGCGCTTCACTTCCTGGATGGCCTTCGTGACCTCGATGCCTCGGGGGCACGCGTCCGTGCAGTTGAACGTGGTGCGGCAACGCCACACGCCGTCCTTGTCGTTGAGGATCTCCAGGCGCTGCTCGCCCGCCTCGTCACGGCTGTCGAAGATGAAGCGGTGCGCGTTCACGATCGCGGCCGGGCCGAAGTACTGGCCGTCGTTCCAGAAGACCGGGCACGACGAGGTGCACGCCGCGCACAGGATGCACTTCGTGGTGTCATCGAAGCGCTCGCGGTCCTCGGGGGACTGCAGCCGCTCACGCGTCGGCTCGTTGCCCTTCGTGATGAGGAAGGGCATCACGTCGCGGTATGCCTGGAAGAACGGCTCCATGTCCACGACCAGGTCCTTCTGGACCGTGAGGCCCTTGATGGCCTCGATGGTGATGGGCTTGGACGGGTTGATGTCCTTGATCAGGGTCTTGCAGGCGAGGCGGTTCTTGCCGTTGATGCGCATGGCGTCGGAACCGCAGATGCCGTGGGCGCAGGAGCGGCGGAAGGTCAGGGAACCGTCCATGTCCCACTTGATCTTGTGGAGACCGTCGAGCACGCGCTCCTTCGGGTCGATCTCCAGCTGGAAGTCCTCCCACGTCGCTTCCTCGGAGATCTCCGGGTTGAAGCGGCGGATGCGGAAGGTGACCGTGATCAGGTGCGAACCGTTGTCCGCCTCAAGCTCCTGAAGCTTGTCCATCGTCGGGGTTGCCATCAGTACTTACGCTCCATCGGCTGGTAGCGGGTCTGGACGACGGGCTTGTAGTCGAGGCGGATCGAGTCCTTGCCGCCGTCCGCGACCTCGCGGTACGCCATGGTGTGGCGCATGAAGTTGACGTCGTCGCGGTTCGGGTAGTCCTCGCGGTAGTGACCGCCGCGGGACTCCTTGCGCGCCAGGGCGGAGACGGCCATGACCTCGGCCAGGTCGAGCAGGTTGCCCAGCTCGATGGCCTCCAGGAGGTCGGTGTTGAACCGCTTGCCCTTGTCCTGGACGGACACGTTCTTGTAGCGCTCGCGCAGCTCGGCGATCTTCTCGACCGCCGTCTTGATCGTCTGCTCGGTGCGGAAGACCATGACGTTGGCGTCCATGGTCTCCTGCAGCTCCTTGCGGATGACCGCCACGCGCTCGGTGCCGGTCGCCGACAGCAGGTTCTCGACCTGCGCCTGGACCTGCGCCGCCGGGTTCTCGGGGAGCTCGACGAAGTCCGCGGTGTGCGAGTACTCGGCCGCCGCGATGCCGGCGCGCTTGCCGAACACGTTGATGTCGAGCAGCGAGTTGGTGCCCAGGCGGTTGGCGCCGTGCACCGAGACGCACGCGACCTCGCCGGCCGCGTAAAGGCCCGGGACGACGGTGGTGTTGTCGCTCAGGACCTCACCCTCGACGTTCGTCGGGATGCCGCCCATGGCGTAGTGCGCGGTGGGCTGGATCGGGATCGGGTCCGTGTACGGCTCGATGCCCAGGTACGTACGCGCGAACTCCGTGATGTCCGGGAGCTTGGCGTCGAGCTGCTCCGGCGGGAGGTGCGTGAGGTCCAGGTAGACGTGGTCGCCCTCGGGGCCGCAGCCACGGCCTTCGCGGATCTCCGTGTAGATGGAGCGGGACACGACGTCACGGGACGCGAGGTCCTTCATGACCGGCGCGTACTTCTCCATGAAGCGCTCGCCGTCCTTGTTGCGGAGGATGCCGCCCTCACCGCGGGCGCCCTCCGTCAGCAGGATGCCCATGCGCCAGATGCCCGTCGGGTGGAACTGGAAGAACTCCATGTCCTCCAGGGGCAGCCCGCGGCGGTAGCACGCGGCCTGGCCGTCACCGGTCAGGGTGTGCGCGTTGGACGTCACCTTGAAGAACTTGCCGGTGCCGCCCGAGGCGTAGATGACCGACTTGGCCTGGAAGACGTGGATCTCACCGGTGGCCAGCTCGTACGCGACGACGCCCGCGGACTTCTTGACGCCGTCCTCCTCCACGATGAGCTGATCGAGGACGTAGAACTCGTTGAAGAACTCCACACCCTCCTTGATGCAGTTCTGGTAGAGGGTCTGGAGGATCATGTGGCCGGTGCGGTCGCCCGAGTAGCAGGCACGGCGGACGGGGGCCTCGCCGTGGTTGCGGGAGTGACCGCCGAAACGGCGCTGGTCGATCTCGCCCTTGGGCGTACGGCCGAACGGCAGGCCCATCTTCTCCAGGTCGAGGACCGCGTCGATGGCCTCCTTCGCCAGGATCTCGGCGGCGTCCTGGTCGACCAGGTAGTCACCGCCCTTGATCGTGTCGAAGGTGTGCCACTCCCAGTTGTCCTCCTCCACGTTGGCGAGCGCGGCGGCCATGCCGCCCTGCGCCGCACCGGTGTGGGAGCGGGTGGGGTAGAGCTTCGTCAGCACGGCGGTGCGGCTGCGCTTCGTCGACTCGATGGCCGCGCGCATGCCGGCGCCGCCGGCGCCGACGATGACGGTGTCGTACTTGTGGATCTTCATCAGAGAATTCCTCAGTCCCTCAGCCCGTGGCCTAGCGGATGTTCGGGTCGAAGGTGAAGATCACCAGCGTGCCCAGCAGGACGGTGAACACCGTGGCGGTGTAGAGCAGCATCTTCAGCCAGAAGCGGGTGTTGTCCCGCTGCGCGTAGTCGTTGATGACGGTGCGCAGGCCGTTGGCGCCGTGCAGCATGGCCAGCCACAGCATGGTCAGGTCCCAGATCTGCCAGAACGGGGACGCCCAGCGGCCCGCCACGAAGGCGAAGCCGATCTTGGAGACGCCGCCGTCCAGGACGAGCTGGATCAGCAGGTGGCCGAGGACCAGGACGACCAGCACGATGCCGGACAGCCGCATGAACAGCCAGCCGTACAGCTCGAAGTTCGTACGGGTCGACTTCGGGGTCTTCTTGGTGCGCTTGCGCGGGGCCTCGATGAGCGGGGCCGGGTGATCGGTGTCGTACAGGCTCACGCCCTCGACCTCGCCGATCGCCGCGGCGGAAGAGGTTTCGGCAGACATCTCAGTCCTCAGCTCCCGAACAGTTCACGAGCGGCATGGCCGAGCACCGGGTATAGCGCGCCCACCATCAGCACGAGCCAGATGGCCACGACGGACCAGAGCATCTGCTTCTGGAGACGCGGGCCCTTGGACCAGAAGTCCACGGCGATGATGCGCAGGCCGTTGAGCGCGTGGAACAGGATGGCGGCTACGAGGCCGTACTCCAGGCACGCGACGATGGGCGTCTTGTAAGTCGCCACGACTTTGTCGTACGCCTCGGGGGAGACACGCACGAGAGCGGTGTCGAGGACGTGTACGAACAGGAAGAAGAAGATGAGGACGCCGGTGACTCGATGAGCCACCCAGGACCACATTCCTTCCCGGCCGCGGTACAGCGTTCCAGCCGGCACGGAAGAACCCTCCGGGAGCGGTGTGTAGGGCCGGCCGGCTTCAGTGTCGGTCTGACCCGGCCGGGTACGGTCCACCGGCCCCGGTCATCGTAGCGACGTGATGTCGGTTCCCCTGCGCCGGGTCCATAGGTGTGATCAAACAGGCAATCAAACAGGCTCGTACGGCCTAGAGAACGCGGTGTGCGGGGCTCGCGGTGTCGGATTCGGGATGGTTGGCCACAAGATGGGCGAGTCGGGCGCGGGCGAGCCGGCGCAGTTCGTCGGCGGCGATCGACCGCTCCTCGTCCGGGTCGTTGTTCATCCGCAGCCGGATCCCGCTCAGGACCTGGTTGAGGTGCTCGGTGGGGCTGAACCCGTCGAGGCAGATCACGAAGGCGTGCCCGAAACTGCTCTCGTATCTGGCGTGCGCCGCCGCGAGCGCGGTGCGGGCGGCCTGCGGTGCGCTGTCGTGCAGGCCGGGCGAGGACTCGTCGGCAAACGCTTCGTCGAGGTCACTGGCGCTCAGGTCGTAGCTGGCCTCGTCGGCCGCGGCGAGCAGGGCGTCGAGGTCCGGGTAGGGGCGGTGGGCGGCGATCCGGGCGGCCCAGCGGCTGCTCGCGCAGCAGGCGAGCAGGGCCGCTTCGGCGGAGCCCTCACAAGCGCGGTTGAACCCGTCGAGGCCGCCGGGCCGAGGTGGGGCCGCCGGAACGGATGTGCCCCGCACCTGATTCGGTATGGCTGCCCGCCCCTGGGCACGAGGAGTGTGATGGAGTGTCGGCGGTCGCTTCCGGGGGCCGGCGTGGGAATCGCTGGACAGCGTGGGCTCCTCGAAACACTGCGCGGGACGGGTAGTACGGAACAGGACGGGCTGCGGAGCACGGAGACTGGAGTGGCAAGGGAGGTGGGAGTGCCGCCACGCTATCCACGTGGAGCAGAGGCCGTGCGACGGTTGCGCGAATTTCACCCGGACGGGCAAGCCGGTGCGTGCGCGGTGGACGATCACCCGGGCACTTCGGCGTACCTTCACCCCAGCTCTCGGCGCGGTATCCGGGGTATCCGGATTCGCCCTTACTGTTGTTGGACGGGAGGTTTCTGAGTGATGTCGCGTTTCAGGATGTCACGGGCCCGGATGCCGGGACCCGGCGACCCGAAGCGGTCGTCCTCGCCGTCGTCCGAGGCGCGCGCCTCTCAGCCGCGTGCGCCGCGGTCCCGTCCGGCCTGGCTGCACCGGCCGCGCGGCCGACGGGCGTTGGTGCTGAAGGTGGCCCTCGCGGGCATCGCGGTGCTCGCGCTGATCATCGCGGTCTGGCCGGACGACGACACCCACGGCGGGCACGGCGGCCCGGTCGACAACAAGCGGGCCTCCTCGGTGCTGCCCTCGCCGTCGCCGATCTACCCGATCTCCTCGCTGCCCCGCACCATCCCGTCCGTACGCGAGCACCGGCCCGCGCGCGGCCCCGGCTTCCGGCCCGTCGACTCGTCGCGGGTGATCGTGGCCGTCGGCAGCGAGAGCCTCACCGACGAGGGCAAGCTGCTCGCGCAGGAGCTCGGCGTCGACTACGCGACGGGCGGGCAGCCGCGCGAGGGCGACATCGAGCTGGCGCTGACCCCGCCGGCCAAGGGGCAGAAGGCCGCGCCCGAGTCGTACACGCTGACCACCCGGGACCGCCGCGTGCGGATCACCGGGCCGGACGACGCCGGGGTGTTCTACGGCACCCGCACTCTCAAGCAGGCGCTCAAGGGCGGCGGGGTGATGCCCGAGGGCGTCGTCGAGGACCGGCCGGACAAGCCGCAGCGCGGGCTCAACCTCGACATCGCGCGCAAGCAGTACAGCGCGGCCTGGATCGAGGAGCAGCTGCGGCAGATGGCCGACCTGAAGCTCAATCAGCTCGGTCTGCACTTCTCGGACGACCAGGGCTTCCGCATCGAGTCGTCCAGCCACCCCGAGGTCGTCTCGCGCGACCACCTCAGCAAGCGCGAGGTCCAGCGGATCGTGGCGCTGGCCACCAAGCTGCACATCACGGTGGTCCCCGAGATCGACTCGCCGGGCCACCTCGGTGCGGTGCTCGCCGCCCACCCCGGCCTCCAGCTGCGCGACAGGGACGGCAAGCCGGTCAGGGGCGCCATCGACCTCGCCAACCCCGAGTCCGGGCGCATCGTGGACGATCTGCTGCGCGAGTACGCCGACCTGTTCCCCGGGGCGTACTGGCACCTGGGCGGCGACGAGTACCAGGCGCTCGCGGTGAAGGCGCCGGCCACGCCCGGGACCGCCTATCCGTCTCTCGCGGCGGCCGCCCGCGCCAAGTACGGGCCGAAGGCGGACATCGAGGACCTGGCGACGGGCTGGCTCAACGACCGTGCGGCGGCGCTTCGTTCGGCCGGCGCGGGCCGCACCTTCAAGGCGTGGAACGACGGGTTCTTCCCCGGTGGCAAGGTGGCCGCCGACCAGGGCCGCGAGGTCGAGTACTGGACCGGCAAGGAGCCCGGGGAGCGCGCGCCGGAGGAGTACCTCGCCGAGGGCCGCCCGCTGGTCAACCTCAACGACGAGTACCTGTACTACGTCCTGGGCGAGCCGGGGAGCTACAAGTACCCGACGGGCAAGCGGATCTACGAGGAGTGGACGCCGTCGGTGGTGCGCGGCACCAAGCCCGTGGACGCCAAGTACGCCGGGCAGATCCTGGGCGGCCGGTTCGCCGTCTGGTCGGACAACCCGGGCGCGCAGACCGAGGAGCAGGTGGCGCGCGGCATCCGGCTGCCGCTGCGGGCGACGGCCCAGAAGCTGTGGGACGCGCGGACGCCGGCGATGGACTGGGAGGAGTTCAAGGCCCTGGCCGACCGGCTCGGCTGAGGTGCGGAGGACGACCGGGGCCGCCACCCCCCACAGGAGAGGCCCCGGCCGTCTTCCGGCGGGGTCGTTGTGGCGACCCCGTACTTGCTTCAGCGCCGAGCGTGCGTTTTCTGTCACACCCCGCTGTGTCAGCAGGTTGTTGCAGGTTGTACAAGTCATGGACTTAGGGGGCGCCGAGGCCGTAGCGTGCTGATTCGCGTTCGGGGTACGCGACAGTGGTGACCAGCGGTGACATCAGGACAAGCCAGTCAAGACAGGGTGCAGGGATTGCTGGGGGACGACGCGGAGCTGACCGCCGCGGTGCTCAGGGCGCAGGACGGGGACGAGGAAGCCTTCCGTGCTGTCTATCGCGCTGTGCACCCGCGCCTGCTCGGCTATGTCCGCACGCTGGTCGGCGAACCCGACACCGAGGACGTGGCCTCCGAGGCCTGGCTCCAGATCGCCCGTGACCTCGGACGCTTCAAGGGCGACGCCGACCGGTTCCGCGGCTGGGCCGCCCGCATCGCCCGCAACCGGGCGCTCGACCACATCAGGATGCGTGGCCGCCGGCCCGCCGTCGGCGGCGACGAGAGCGAGCTGACCTCGCACGCCGCCGCGTCGGACACCGCGGACGAGGCGATGGAGGCGCTCGGCACCGGACGTACGATGGCGCTCATCGCCCAGCTCCCGCAGGACCAGGCCGAGGCCGTGGTGCTGCGCGTCGTGGTCGGTCTGGACGCGAAGAGCGCGGCGCAGACCCTGGGCAAACGGCCCGGCGCGGTGCGGACCGCCGCGCACCGGGGCCTGAAGCGGCTGGCTGAACTGCTCGGCGCGGACGGCCCCCCGGGGGACGTAACCGAGGATGTGGAGGAGCTGGGTGCCGTGCCGTCGCAGCGTGCGCCGGAACGCGGTGTGACGCAATCGCGCGCCCGGACGCAGAAGGACATGTGATGGCTGACGAGCGGCACGAGTGGCTTGACGGGGATGCCGCCGAGCGACTGCTGCGCGGCGAAGGGGTCGAGCCCGGTGACGAGCGGGCCCGCGCCGAGGCCGACCGGCTCTCGGCCCTGCTGCGTTCCCTCGCCCACGACGAGCCGGCCACCACCGAACTCCCCGGCGAGGCGGCCGCCCTGGCCGCCTTCCGCAAGGCCCGCCCCGAGGGCGCTCCCGACGCGGAGGCCCTCGGCGTCGTACGGGTCGGACGCGTCGCCGAGGTGCATCCGGCGCCCCGGCGCAGACGCTTCGCACCGGTGCGCCTCGGCCTCGCCGCCGCGCTGGCCTGCTGTGCGCTCGGCGGGGTCGCTGTCGCCGCGGGCACCGGCGTGCTGCCCGGGCCCTTCGCCTTCGACGAGCAGGACCCCACGCCCGCCTCGACCGTCTCCGCCGAGGTGACCCCGGGTCCGGTCGCCACCTCGCCCTCGCACTCGCTGCCCCCGGGCTCCCCGACGCCCGACCGGCACGGGCCGTCCACCGGCGCGGGCACGCCCGGCGACTCCTCGCACTCGGCGAGCCCCGACGGTTCGGCCGCGGGCGGCAGCGGTGACGGAGACAAGAAGGGCGGTGCGCAGCCCGGCGGTTCGGGCGGCGACAACGATGGCGGGGACAGCGGCCTGTGGCTCGCCAAGACGGCCGACGACTGCCGCGACTACCGCTCGGGCAAGCTCGACCCGGACAAGCGCCGCAGCCTGGAGTCCGCGGCGCACGGCCCGGCCGCGGTGAAGGCGTTCTGCGATCTGCTGCTCGACGGCAAGGGCGGCAAGCCCGGCGGTACGGGCGACGGTTCGGGCAACGGCGACGACAACGGGGGCAAAGGCAAGGGCAAGGGCGACGGCTCCGGCAAGAGCGGCGGCGGAGGCGGCGGCAAGCAGAGCTCCGTGACCACCCGGCCCGGCCACCTCCTGGACTGGCTCAAGCCGGGCACGCTCACCCCGGCCGTACCGCACTGAAACGCGCTCGCCCGGGGTTGGAAACCGCGTACCGAAGCGCAGGTCGGAACCGGCAGTAACGTTTTTTGAGACGGCGGCGCAGTACTGAGTGAGCCGACTGGTCATCGGCGGCGCAGATGAGCCGGGGTTCCCCCCGTACCCACGGCTCCGCGCGAATGGCGCGGGCGGGACACGTTCCCCCGGTCCCGCCCGCGCCCTCCCTCTTGACCGAACCGGCAACCGGTCACCAGTAGACGACGACCTTGTCGCCGATGTGCACCGCGTCGAAGAGCGCCGCGATCTTGCCCTTGTCCCGGACGTTGACGCAGCCGTGCGAGGCGCCGTTGTAGCCGCGCGCCGCGAAGTCGGACGAGTAGTGCACCGCCTGGCCGCCGCTGAAGAACATCGCGTACGGCATGGCCGTGTGGTAGATCGTCGAGACGTGGTTGCGGCTCTTCTCGAAGACCTTGAAGACGCCCTCGCGGGTCGGCGTGTACTGCGAGCCGAAGCGCACGTCCATTGTCGACTGCACCTTGCCGTTGACCACCCAGGACAGCGTGCGGCTGGTCTTGCTGATGCACATCACGCGGCCCGTCATACAGCGCGGATCCAGCTTGGCGGCGGGCTTGTTGACGGCCTGGCCGGCCAGTTCCTCGGCCGTCGGCTTCGTCGTCATCGCGAGGAGCCGGTCCCAGGTCACGCTGTCCGTCGTGCCCGTCTCGGCGAGCCCGCGCCTGCCCTGGAAGCCCTTGACGGCCGCCGTGGTCGCGGCCCCGTACGTGCCCGTCGGGGTGTCGTCGAACCAGCCGATCTGGGCGAGCCTGGCCTGGAGCTCCTTGACCTGGTCGCCCTTGGCGCCGTTCGACATCAAGACCTCGGGCGCGGGCTTGGCCGCGGTGGTGGCCGACGCGGTGGGGGAGGGCGAGCCGGCCGGCTTGTCATCGGTGGAGGCGGAGGGGGATGACGAGGTCGGGGCCGATGACGATGACGCGGGCGACGGTGAGCCGGGCGCCGCGGGAGCGCCGGGCTCGGCTGCCTTGGAACTCTGCGGACTGCACCCGACGGCCACCGCGACGACGGCGGCCGCGGCGAGGGTTCTGACTATGAGAGTGCTCTGGTGGTTCCGGCGCATTGGACGCCCCCCTGATTCTCTGGTGTCCCCAGAGACAGATTCCCGCGCCGAACGGTTGCAAAAGCAGCCGGCCGCATCACGGAACCTGTGAGCAAGCTCCCAGCGTGCGCCTCTCCACCCGCCGCACGCCCGCCGCTACAGTCCGTCGCGAGGGTCGGGGTACCAGTGAGTAGATGAGTTGTAGAGCCCTAGCGGGAGGCACAGCACATGGCGCGCGAGTCGGAATCCGGGCTGCCCATCGAGCCGGTCTACGGACCGGACACCCTCGCCGGATGGGATCCCGCCGAGAAGCTGGGCGAGCCCGGCGCGTACCCGTTCACCCGCGGTGTGTACCCGTCGATGTACACCGGCCGGCCCTGGACGATGCGGCAGTACGCCGGCTTCGGCACCGCCGTCGAGTCCAACGCCCGCTACAAGCAGCTGATCGCCAACGGCACCATGGGCCTCTCGGTCGCCTTCGACCTGCCGACCCAGATGGGTCACGACTCCGACGCCGCGATCGCCTCCGGTGAGGTCGGCAAGGTGGGCGTCGCCATCGACTCCGTCGACGACATGCGCGTCCTGTTCGGCGGCATCCCGCTCGACAGGGTCTCGACGTCGATGACGATCAACGCCCCGGCCGCGCTGCTGCTCCTGATGTACCAACTGGTCGGCGAGGAACAGGGAGTTGCCGCCGACAAGCTCACCGGCACGATCCAGAACGACGTGCTCAAGGAGTACATCGCGCGCGGCACCTACATCTTCCCGCCGAAGCCCTCGCTGCGCCTGATCGCGGACATCTTCAAGTACTGCAAGGCCGAGATCCCCAAGTGGAACACCATTTCGATCTCCGGCTACCACATGGCCGAGGCCGGCGCCTCGCCCGCGCAGGAGATCGCGTTCACGCTGGCCGACGGCATCGAGTACGTACGCACCGCGGTCGCCGCCGGGATGGACGTCGACGACTTCGCGCCGCGCCTCTCCTTCTTCTTCGTGTCCCGCACGACGATCCTCGAAGAGGTCGCCAAGTTCCGTGCGGCCAGGCGTATTTGGGCCCGGGTGATGCGGGACGAGTTCGGCGCGAAGAACCCCAAGTCGCTCATGCTGCGCTTCCACACGCAGACCGCCGGCGTGCAGCTCACCGCGCAGCAGCCCGAGGTCAACCTGGTGCGCGTCGCCGTCCAGGGCCTCGCGGCCGTGCTCGGCGGCACCCAGTCGCTGCACACCAACTCCTTCGACGAGGCGATCGCCCTGCCGACGGACAAGAGCGCGCGCCTGGCCCTGCGCACCCAGCAGGTCCTCGCGTACGAGACGGACGTGACCGCCACCGTCGACCCCTTCGCCGGGTCGTACGTCGTCGAGAGGATGACGGACGAGGTGGAGGCGGCGGCCGTCGAACTCATGGGACGGGTCGAGGAGTTGGGCGGCGCGGTCAACGCGATCGAGCACGGATTCCAGAAGGGCGAGATCGAGCGCTCCGCCTACCGCATCGCCCAGGAGACCGACTCGGGCGAGCGCGTCGTGGTCGGCGTCAACCGCTTCCAGATCGAGACCGAGGACCCGTACGAGCCGCTGCGCGTCGACCCGGCGATCGAGGCCCAGCAGGCGGCCCGCCTCGCCACCCTGCGCGCCGAGCGCGACCAGGCCGCGGTGGACGCGGCGCTGGCCGAGCTGAAGAAGGCGGCCGCGGGCGAGGACAACGTCCTGTACCCGATGAAGGACGCGCTGAAGGCCCGCGCCACGGTGGGCGAGGTGTGCAACGCGCTGCGCGAGGTGTGGGGGACGTACGTTCCGACGGACGCGTTCTGAGCCGCTCCTCGCGGGGCGAATCCCTCGAATGGGTGACCGGGGGCGGAACCCGTACGCCCTCGGTTACGCTCGTGAAGAGTGAGCCCTCAGAAGGAGGATGCCGTGGCTGTACTGCATCACGAGCGGACGTTGGGCGAAGCCGCCGACCTGCTCTCCAGCGCACTGCCGCCCGGGCACCGCGTGGAGATTCTCCAGGGGAGGCTCACTGCGACACCGCCGCCGGACGGCGCGCACGCGCTGTCGTTGACCTGGCTGGTCGTGGCTTTCGACAAGGCGGGAGCACGGCAAGCCGGGCTCAGGTACGTCCAGGGCATCGGGTTGTGGCTGCCCGCGCTGCCGGACGACTTCGCGATCCCCGACTTCTCCGTCGTCGACGCGGACTTCCGTGACGCGCTCGTCCAGAAGAACTGCTACGCCCCGAACGTCTTCCGCATGGTTCTGGAAGTGACCTCGTCGAACTGGTCCGACGACCTCGGCCCCAAGGTGGAGTGCTACGCCCGGGCCGGGGTCCCGGTCTACGTCGTCGTGGACCGCAGGCACGACGAGGTCCTGCTCTTCACCGACCCGGGTGAAGACACGTACAGGACCCGAACCTCGTACAAGCGTGGCACGCACCTGGTGGTTCCGGAATCGGTGGGCGTGACTCCGAAGCTTCCCGTGGATGTCCTGCTCGACGGGGACGGCGACTGAGCGGCCCGGTCAGGGCGTCGCCGGGCGGGTCGTGAGGGCCTTTCGCAGCATCGGGGTCGCCCAGCGTTCCACGTAGCGGTTCAGCAGCCAGGCAAGGGCCAGCATCGCCGCGATGGTCAGGGCGAAGGTGGCCGGGGCCGGGATGTGCAGCTTGCGGTGCAGTACGCCTACCACCACCCAGCCCAGGTGTTCGTGGACCAGGTAGAAGGGGTACGTCAGGGCTCCCGCCACGGTGAGCCAGCTCCAGTTCGCCCAGCGGAAGTAGCCGAGTGCGATCGCGCCGACCAGCAGGAAGCCCAGCGTGATGATGGCGATGATCACCGAGGCGTGCCGGTTGGAGAAGGCCGCCGGGTTCGGCTTGTGCCACAGGCCCGCGACGGCGTAGTGCTGGCCGATGGCCCAGCTGACGGCGACGATGCCCCAGGCGGTGACGTCCCGCCGGTTGCGGTGCAGCAGGTACAGGCCCATGCCGCCGATGAAGAAGGGTGCGTACTCGGGCATGAACACGGCGTCCAGGAAAGGCTGTTCGGCCGTCGCGGTGAGCGCGGCCGCCAGCGTCCAGCCCGCGCAGAACAGCACGACGCGGCGGCGGGTCGCGCCGGGCAGGACGACACACAGGGCGAACAGGGCGTAGAAGCGCAGCTCGGCCCAGAGCGTCCAGCACACCCCGAGCACGCGGTGCACGCCGACCGGCATCTGCAGCATGGTCAGGTTCACCACGAGCTCGCTGGGTGTGACCGTCTTGTAGACGACCCAGGGCAGCGCGAACACCGCGGTGATGATGATCAGGGCCGCCCAGTACGCCGGGTAGAGCCGGGCCACGCGCGAGGCGAAGAACGAGCGGAGCGGGCGGCCCCAGCCGCTCATGCAGATCACGAAGCCGCTGATGACGAAGAAGATCTGCACGCCGAGGCAGCCGTACGAGAACCACTCGTGGGTGGCGGGGAACAGCTTCTTGGGGGAGGCGCCCCAGCCCTTGCTGATGTCGCCGGAGCGGCCGCCGTAGTGGTAGAGCGCGACCATGAGGGCGGCGACCAGGCGCAGCCCGTCGAGCGCGCGGAGCCGGGAGACCGGGGCCGCCACCGGGGCGTGCTCGGCCGTCCGCTGCGGCTGACCGCCGCCGGTGGTTCGTACCCGCGGCAGGGTGTTGGTCACGGCTTTCCTCTTCCCGGCGTTCCGCTGCGGCCCGGCGGGCCTTGGCGTCGACAGAGTAGGGCCGCCGCGGCCCGGAAACGGGGCCGCGGCGGCGGAGTTCCGCTGCCCGACGCGGCACGTTCATCTGGTGCCGGGACGGGTTTGCCTGGGCGTCGATTTGGCGGCCGGAGGGGAGTGCGCAACAGGGGGGGGCGGCTCAGTGGTGCCAGGCCTTGCCGCCCACGTTGTGGATCATGCGCTGGAGGACCTTGAGGGTGCGTACGTACTCCTCGTCCGTGATCCCGGCGTGGATCAGCTCACGGGTCTCGCCCTGCCGGGCGGCCGCCTGCTCGCGCAACTCCCGCCCGGCGTCGGTGAGTTCGAGGTGGTCGGCCTCGTCCTGGGTGAGCAGGTCGCGGACCGCGAGTTCGTCGATGGCGTCCTCGATGGCGGGTGCGCCCGTGGCCAGGTAGCCCTGGAGCATGGTCACCACCTCGGCGCGCGGGCGCCTCGTCAGCGTCTGGTTCAGGATCCACCACTGCGGCTGGGTGAGGCCCAGCTCCGAGAGCATGCCGCGGATGCGGGTGACCACCGCGATGTGTGCGGCCCAGCTCCAGTAGCCGATGGGCTGGGCGGCGAGTCCGGCGTCGTCGTGGGTGGGGGTGAATGCGTCGGCCTGCGGGGTGGTGAGCGTGTCGTTGTCCATGACTCAGGACCGTAGAAGCTCAACCGGACTTGAGGTCAAGGGCGTTCGGTCGCACCGATCGAGGCGAGGTAGTCGTCGAGACCGGTGGCGTCCTCGCCCGCCCAGCCGACGTAGCCGTCGGGGCGGACCAGGAAGAGGCCGCGTCCGTACGCCTCGTACGCGCCCAGTTCGTGCACCCGCACCCGGTCCCCGGTGAGGGCGGGGGCGGGGGCGGGGGCGTCGAAGGCGAGCAGGGTGAAGTGCGGGCCGCGCAGCAGGTCGAAGATCCGGCCGCCGGGCAGCCTGCCGTCGGGGGCGCGGTCGCCGGCCTCCAGGGCGCCCGCGCGGCCGGTGGACAGCGGGCCGCCGCGGTAGCCGAGGCCGAGCTGGCGGACCTCGGAGCCGCGCTGGCTGTTCTCGCCGAGGATGGCCGTGCGGTGCAGCCGCGTGCTCAGGCCGAGCATGTCGGCGGCGATGGGGCGGCGCTCCTGCTCGTACGTGTCGAGCAGGGTGTCCGGGGCGCCGTGACGGAGCACCTGGGCGAGCTTCCAGCCCAGGTTGTACGCGTCCTGGACGCTGGTGTTGAGACCCTGGCCGCCGGCCGGGGAGTGGATGTGGGCGGCGTCGCCCGCGAGGAAGATCCGGCCCTCGCGATAGCGGTCGGCCAGCGCCGCGCGGGGGCGGAAGTCGGAGGCCCAGTGGACCTCGGCGATCTGTTCCTCGGTGATCGCGGTGCGGGCGGCAACAAGCTTCCGGACGCCCGCGTCGCCGGTGTCGGGGACGGCGTTCTCGTCGGAGTACTGGGCGATCAGCTGGAAGAGGTTGGGCTCGCCGGGCAGCGGGCAGAGCACGGCGCCGCCGTCCGAACTGTGCGTCCACACATGCCAGTTGAGGTCGTCGACGACGGCGTCGTCGGTGACGGTCAGGTCCGCGACGAGCATCGGCCTGGGGTCGACGCTCTCGCCCTCCATGGCGATGCCGAGCGCGCGCCGGATGCCGGAACGGCCGCCGTCGCCGGCGACGAGGTAGCGGGCGCGGACGGTGCGGCCGTCGGCGAGGGACGCGGTGACGCCGTCGGCGTCCTGGTCGGCCGCGGTCACCTCGGTATGGAAGGCGACATCGCCGCCGAGGCTCTTGAGGTGCGCGTACAGCAGCTCCTGGAAGCGAGCCTGGCCCACCAGCAGGATGTTGGCGTAGGGCTCCTGCTCGGTGGGCTCGGCGCGCTCTATCACGTCCCACTCGCGGCCGCGCTCGGTGCCGTCCGGGCCGACCCAGTCGCGCATGCGCGGGTAGTCGCGGCCGGCTCGCAGCACGGTCTCGGCCAGGCCGAGGTCGTCGAGCAGCTCCAGGGTGCGGGGCTGGATGCCCTTGCCGCGCGAGCCCGGGAAGAGCCGGTCCGCCTTCTCGACGAGCAGGGCGGGGACGCCGCGGCGGGCGAGGTCGATGGCGAGGGTGAGGCCGGTGGGGCCCGCGCCGACGATGAGGACGTCGGTGGTGGCGGCCGCTCCGGCAGTTGAGAGGGGAGTGACCGGGGCCTTGCGGACGGTGGCCGGGACGGGTTCCTTAACGTCGTTAAGTTCCATGTTCGGAAGCATGGGCTTAACGGTGTTAAGTTGTCAAGGTGGCTACGACGAAGATCGACCGGGCGCAGGTCGCCGACACCGCGCTGAGGCTCCTGAACGAGCTGGGCCTGGAGGGGCTCACGCTGCGCGCCATCGCGAAGGAGCTCGGCGTCAAGGCCCCGGCCCTGTACTGGCACTTCAAGAACAAGCAGGACCTGGTCGACGAGATGGCGACGGTCATGTACCGGCGCATGACCGCCGACGGCGTGCCCGGCGCGGACTCCGGCACCTGGCAGGAAGGGGTCCGCGCCTTCAACCGCGCCCTGCGCGCGATGCTGCTCTCGTACCGCGACGGGGCGAAGGTGTACGGGGGTGCGCGCTTCACCGACACCGGCCACGCGGAGGCCATGGAGGTGTACCTCGGCGTGATGCTGGAGGGGGGCTTCGCATTCCGCGACGCGGTGCGGGCCGCGATGACGACGTATCACTACACGATGGGCTTCGTCGAGGAGGAGCAGGGCTTGGGTCCCAGGCCGGGCGAGCGGGGTCCGGGCATCGATGTGGCGGAGCGGGCGGATCAGCTCGCGGGGTATCCGCTGGCCGCGGCGGCGGGGGTGGAGATGTTCGAGGGGTTCGGCGAGCGGTTCGAGGAGGGGCTGGGGGTTGTGGTGGCGGGGATCGAGGCGGTGTATTTGGCTGGGAGGTGAGGGGGGTGGTTTGCCCACCCGCCCGCCCATGCCCCGGGGTTGATCCCGGGGTTGATGGGCCCGGGCCCTCCCCGGGGCTCTGCCCCGGACCCCCTGCGGGGACTGCGTCCCGGGGCCCTTCCAGGGGGCCCGGCCCCTGTGCCCCGGCGGGGCACGGATCAGGGAGAGTCCCCGGCTTCCTCATTTTCTGCAGACGTGTCGCTAGACGTGTCGCTGAAATCGCTCGCGTACCGGCTCTGGAATTGGACATGTCATCAATGCGAGGGTGGAATAAAGGGGGCGCATTTCTGGGGGCGTGCGTGGTTTAACTCGCCACCGCTTCACGCTCCCGCGCGCCCGAGTGCTACTCGCATTCCGTCGAGACATCGGTGATAAAACTGTCGTTGTCCAGCTCGTCGGATGGTTCTACTAAGCAGAAAGGTGGAGTCATGATTGCAGGTTTCAAGCGAGTGATCGCTCTCGGCGCCGCTACTGCCGCGCTCACCGCAGGAGTGGCTTTCTCCTCGGTCGGTGTCGCGGAAGCCGCGCCGTCGCACACGGTCGTGACGGCGGCGCACGGCGGCAAGGAGAGGTGCCGCGTGGTCAAGGGGTACTGGACCAAGACCTGGCACAAGGCCACGCGTGACCGGCACGGCAAGGTCCACCCCGGGTACTGGACGAAGACCTGGCACAAGGCGCGTAAGGTCTGCGTCCGCCACTGAACTCGCCGACCCGAGCAAAGAATTTACGAGGCCTCCTTAAAGAGGTCATCAAAAGGGGTGCGGGGCCTCCCTCCGAAACTTCGGGTAGGCCCCGCACCCCTTTCTGCATCTCAATTCTGTGAATTTGCTGTGCGTTTGGACGTGGGGGTATTCAAATGTTTGTGGTTGGGGTCTGGGGATGCGTTGCGCGGGGCGCTTCGTGTGATTTCGAGGAGTCGTCAATCGGGGTGGTGTGACGATTCTCCTTGAGGGTGCCTGGGAAATCCGTCCGGAAGGTCCAGTAGAAGTCGGTGGCCATGGCACCTCCGTACGGCTGCGGGCCGGGGGGCTGGTCGCGCAGCCCCCAGAAGCCGAACCATCCAACCCCCTGCACGGGATGGGGGTCCCCCCTGCTCCTCAAGAGCTTGGGGGAGGGTGGGCACCCCCCTACGCCCCCCTCCGCACAACCCCCCGAACCCGCCGAGCCACCCGGCGAACCGTCGCGTTGCGTGGGATGAAGCCCAGCTGGGACGGGATCGCTCCCGGCAGGCCGAGCGCCGTCAAGCGGCGGCGCTTGAAGTACCGCCAGGTGTGCGCGTCCAGGGATCCCGCGAGGTACCGCTCGGCCGCATCCCGCAGATCCGGCCGGAGTTCCGGTTGCATCGCGTACCCCACGGCAGGGAGCAGCCCCGCCAGGTCCACCTCGGGCGCCGGGCCCGGCTCCAGCGGCGGGAGCAGTGCGTCCGCGATGGTCACCGGCACCCGGTTGCTGTTCTGGTAGGGGGCGAGCCGGTCGAGCAGCAACTCCGTGCCGACCCGCGCGACCGGGATGCCGTAGAACGTCGACGCCGTGAGCAGGGCTGTGGAAAAGCAGCCCACCACCAGTGCGGGGGAGAGTCGCTCGTACAGCACTTCCGCGAGCAACGGCCGTTCAAGAACGGTGAGTTGGACGCCGAGCGAGGCCGCCTCGCGGGTCAGCTCGCGCGACCACGCCGGCGGCGCCGAAGGGTGCGGCTTGAAGACGATCCGGCCGTGCCCCCGCGCGGCCGCCCCCCGCAGCATCCGCAGGTGCAGCTCCTCCTCCTGTGCGGGAGTGAGTATGGAAAGGGCGGACAGGTACTGGCCGAGGAGCAGCGCCACCGGCTCGGAACCGTCGGCATCCACCCCCAACTCAGCCTCAGCCGCCGCCAGTTCACCCACCGTCTTCGTGAACGCCGCCGTCGGCACCGTCTCGCTCGGCACCCCGAACTCCCCGAGCAGCAGCGGGGCGAGGTCCGGGACCAGGTCCAGGTGGAGTACGCGTCGTACCCGCGTGCCGATCAGCGGGTCGAGCTTGTTGCGGGTCGGGCCGTACGTCATCAGGCCGTCCGCGTACACCGTCAGTGGCGCGTCGGGGAAGATCTGGGCCACCGCCTGGGCCGGGTTCACCTGGATGGATTCCAGGGCGAGCTCGATCCGGTCGTCGGACAGCTCCCACAACACCCTCAACTGCCGTTCCCACAGCGGGACATCGTCCGGTCGCGGGGACCAGCCGCCCGGGTGGAAGGGGGCGATGGTGTCGTTCCAGGAGAGCACCCCGTCGAAGCGGCCGCGCAGCTGCGTGAAGCCCGGCATGGTGTCGAGCGCGGAAGAGATCTCCGGCGCGGGCGCGTTGTTGCTGATGAGCAGCAGCCGCCGGTCCGCCGCGGGGAAGCACCCGCTGTCGATCGCGGCGGCCAGCGTGGCCACCCCGTACAACGTGGACGCCGCGAAGATTTGAGTCGTACGCATCAGGCGGCAGCTCCCGCCGAAGACGTGGCCGGGCGGTGGCGCAGGCGGCGCAGGCGGGCGGCGCGGCGGGAGTCCATCGAGTTCAGCGCGTCCTTGAGGTGGTCCTGCGGCATGCGCCTCAGGGCGGCCGCGCTCATGGCCCGCAGTTTTCTCGCCACGGCCGGTTCGAACCTTTCGATGCTGCTCATATGGTGGGAAATGATCGCGCAGTACGTCCGTACGGCTTTCGGCAGCAGTTCGGCCGCATTCGGGTCCTTCGCCGTTTCTTCGATTACTTGATCGAATGCGCGAATGAAATCGAGTTGTCGCACATCTCCGATCTGGGTCAGGGAGGAAGCGACTCCCCGTCGGTAGAAAACGCCCAGCCGTCCCGTTACCGCGAACGACTCCGCCTCGCGGTGCAGCCGCCAGATCCACGGCCGGTCCTCGGCGGTGCGCAGCCCGTCGGTGAAGTGCAGCAGACCGCGCTCGGCGAGCCTGCGGTGGTACATCCCGGCCCACGCGTACGCGTAGTCCACCGACGTCGAGCGGGTGGCGGGCAGGATCGCGTCCCGCGGTGACATCACCTCGCCGCGCCGGCCGTGCGGCACGCGGTGCACCGTACGCTCCTGGCCGGTCACCTGGACATGGTCGGTGCGGATGAAATCGCACCCCAACTCCTCTATGCAGGACAGGAGTTGGGCGAAGTAGCCCGGAGCCAGCCAGTCGTCGCCGTCCAGGTACGTCAGGTACTCGCCGCTGGCCGCGTCCAGGCCCGTATTGCGTGCCGTGGCCAGGCCGCCGTTGCGTTCGTGTCTCAGCAGCACCGCCCCCGGCAGCTCGCGCTCGGCGCGTTCGAGCAGCTCGGTCGTGCCGTCCGACGAGCAGTCGTCGACCAGCAGGAACTCGAAGTCGTCGCGGGCGTTGGCGCGCAGACTTCTCAGGGTGTCGGGTGCGTAGGCGCGCACGTTGTAGAACGGCACGATGACGGAGAGCTTGACCACGGCGGTGACGCTATGGTGCCGCCCGTCATTCGTCCTGTCCGGCACAGAGATGCCGGGTGAACGAAGAATGGCGGGACTGTTAACCGGCCCGTCCACCCGTCCCGCACTCCTTTCGTAGTTGCGCTGTTAACCAGTTGTTGCAGTTGAGTTGGGCCGCGAATCCGCGGGGCTTTCTAGTTTCTACGGCGTGCCATCACGTACCGATTCAAGGCTGCGGATCGCGGTTCTGGCGGATTCGGACACCCGGTGGAAATGGGGCGCGCTCACCGCGCGCCGCCTCGCCGAACAGGTGCCCGAGGCCGACTCCACCGCATCCCGTCCCGCCGCGCCCGAGCTCGACGGCTTCCTGCTGCGCGGCCGCGCCACCCCCACCCCTCGCCAGCTCGCCGAGGTGGGGGTGTCCCCGGACGCCCTGCGTGAAGTGACGATGGCCCAATTCTTCGACATAGCAAGTGAGTTGGAGAACGGAAGCACCAGCGATGGTGCGTACGACGTCATCGTGCTCGCGCTCGTCGGCGGCGCCGCCCAGGCCGCGCTGCACGGGCTCGCCGCCTGCTGGCCCGGGCACACCCGGCGGCCCGTGATCGTCACCGGCTACGTCGGCGTCGTCTACGAGAAGCTCGCCGACGGCCTGCTCCTGCGGCACGGCGCGGACGTCGTGCTCGCCAACTCCCGCCACGACGCCGAGCGCTTCCGCGCGGTGTACGAGGGCGTGGGCGCCGACGCCTCCGCCGTCACCGAGGCCGCGCTGCCCTTCCTCGGCGGCGCCGCGTACCAGGAGGAGCCCGGCCGCGACACGGTCGTCTTCGCCGCCCAGCCCTCCGTCCCCGAGAGCCGCGCCGACCGGCACTACCTGCTGCGCCGCCTCGTCGACCACGCCCGGCGCCACCCCGGGCGCGAGGTCGTCCTCAAGCTCCGCTCCAAGCCCGGCGAGCACACCACGCACATCGAGGAACACCCCTTCCAGAAGCTCGCCAAGGGCATGGACCTGCCGCCCAACTTCTCGCTGGCATACGGGAACATGGGCGAGATCCTGGACCGCACCGACCTCCTGGTGACCGTGTCCTCGACCGCCGCCCTGGAGGCCCTGCACCGCTCGGTCCCGACGGCCGTCCTCACCGACCTCGGCGTACGCGAGGCCCTCGGCAACCACCACTTCCTCGGCTCCGGCTGCCTCGCCTCCTGGGACCGGCTCGACGCCGGACACCGCCCCGCGCCCGATGCCGACTGGCTCGCCGCCCAGGGCGTGGCCCCGGGCGAGGCGTACCACCGTGCCTTCGATCAAGTGCGGGCGCGCATGGGTGAGTTGCTCGCGAAGGACACCTTGGCGCCGATCACCCCGTACTACACCGCCGCCACCGCGCCCGGCTACCTCCCGGGCATCCTCGCCCGCCACCACCTCGCCCCCGACGGCACCCCGCTGCCGGGCGCGGCCCCCGCGCACGAGCCGACCGGCCTGCGCCGGCTGATCCGGGACGCCGTGCGCGACGCGGCCCGCGGCGCCTACCGCCACGGCGTACAGCGGGTCGCGCCCGTGATCCGCCGGATGGGAGAACTCTGATGCCCACCTCACAGGGGCTCGCGACGACGCCCCCGACCGCGAGTACGCCGCCGAAGGTCCTCGCCGTCATCCCCGCCCGGGGCGGCTCCAAGGGCGTGCCGGGCAAGAACCTCGCCTCTGTCGCCGGGGTCCCGCTCGTCGTGCGGGCTGTGCTCGCCTGCCGCTCGGCCCGCCTCGTCACCGACGTCGTCGTCTCCACCGACGACCCGGCGATCGCGGCCGCCGCCCGCTCGGCCGGCGCCGACGTGGTCGTCCGCCCGGCCGGGATCTCGGGCGACACCGCCTCCAGCGAGGCCGCCGTCCTGCACGCCCTGGACGCGCACCCCGACACCGACGTGGTGCTGCTCGTGCAGTGCACCAGCCCGTTCCTCACCCGCGAGGACGTCGAGGGCGTGGCCGCCGCGGTCGTCGAGGACGGCGCCGAGACCGCCGTCACCGTCGCCCCCTTCCACGGCTTCCTGTGGCGCGAGGACGAGGTGGGCGGCGGCCAGGGTATGGGCCACGACAAGTCGTTCCGGCCGCGCCGCCAGGACCGCCCGCAGGACTTCCTGGAGACCGGCGCCGCGTACGCCATGGACGCCGAAGGCTTCCGTACGCACAGGCACCGCTTCTTCGGCCGCACCGCGCTCGTGCGCACCGACCCGGCCCGGGTCCTGGAGATCGACGAGCCGCACGACCTGGAGCGGGCCCGCGCGCTCGCCCCGGTCCTCGACCGGCTGCCCACCCCCACCTGTGACGACGTCGACGCGGTCGTCCTCGACTTCGACGGCACCCAGACCGACGACAAGGTCCTCATCGACTCCGAGGGCCGCGAACTCGTCGCCGTCCACCGGGGCGACGGCCTCGGCATCGCCGCGCTGCGCCGGGCCGGTCTGAAGCTGCTCGTCCTGTCCACCGAGCAGAACCCCGTCGTCGCCGCCCGCGCCCGCAAGCTCCAGATTCCCGTGCTGCACGGCATCGACCGCAAGGACCTCGCCCTCAAGCAGTGGTGCGAGGAGAACGGGATCGATCCGGCCCGCGTGCTCTACGCCGGCAACGACGTCAACGACCTGCCCTGCTTCGCGCTCGCCGGCTGGCCCGTGGCCGTCGGCAGCGCCCACGACTCGGTGCGCGCCGCGGCGCGTGCCGTCACCCGCACCCCCGGCGGCGAAGGAGCGATCCGCGAGATCGCCGCCTGGCTCCTCGGACCCGAGCTCAACCACACCCCACAGCCCCACCACACCCCCGCATAATTAAGGAAACACCCTCATGAGCAACCGTCTGCGCACCCTCGGCAGCCGCACCGCAGGTCCGGGCCACCCCGTGTACGTCACCGGCGAGATCGGCATCAACCACAACGGCGACCTGGACAAGGCGATCGCCCTGATCGACGCCGCCGCCGACGCCGGCTGCGACGCGGTCAAGTTCCAGAAGCGCACCCCGGAGATCTGCACCCCGCGCGACCAGTGGGACATCGAGCGGGACACCCCCTGGGGCCGGATGACGTACATCGACTACCGCCACCGGGTGGAGTTCGGCGAGGACGAGTACCGCAGCATCGACGCGCACTGCAAGAAGCGCGGCATCGACTGGTTCGCCTCGCCGTGGGACACCGAGGCCGTCGCCTTCCTGGAGAAGTTCGACGTGCCGGCCCACAAGGTGGCTTCCGCCTCGCTCACCGACGACGAGCTGCTGCGCGCCCTGCGCGCCACCGGACGCACCGTGATCCTCTCCACCGGCATGTCCACGCCGAAGCAGATCCGGCACGCGGTCGAGGTGCTCGGCAGCGACAACATCCTTCTGTGCCACGCCACTTCGACCTACCCGGCCAAGGCCGAGGAGCTCAACCTGCGCGTGATCAACAGCCTGATGGCCGAGTACCCCAACGTGCCCATCGGCTACAGCGGCCACGAGACCGGCCTCCAGACCACGCTCGCCGCGGTCGCGCTCGGCGCCGCCTTCGTCGAGCGCCACATCACCCTCGACCGCGCCATGTGGGGCTCCGACCAGGCCGCCTCCGTCGAGCCCGGCGGCCTCACCCGCCTGGTCCGCGACATCCGCACCATCGAGGCCGCGCTCGGCGACGGCGTCAAGAAGGTGTACGAGTCCGAGCTCGCCCCCATGAAGAAGCTGCGCCGCGTCGCCGGTGTCGTCGCCCAGGCGGAGGCCGCCGAGAGCGAGAACACCCCTGCGGACCGCGCTCCGGCCGCGGTCTGAGGGGGCCGGCCCGCCGTGCCTCGGGACACCTCCGCCACCGTCGCCTTCGTGGAGAGCCCGGTCCAGCTGCTCAACGTCCTGGAGTGGGCCCATTCGCCGGGCCCGCTGCTCGACGGCGTGCCCGCGCAGCAGCGTCCCGGGGCGCCGGACCTGTCGGGTCTGACCGTCGTGGTGCTCTCGCCGACCGACCCCATGTCGCGCGGCCAGCTGCGCCGGATGGCCGAACTCGCCCGCGACGCGGGGACGCAGGTGCGCTGGGAGGAGGCCCGGGGCGGGCTCACGGCCCCGCTGCACACGATAGGCGGGCTCACCCCGATGCTGCGGCGGGCCGACCGGATCGTCATGGGCGACCCGTTCTCGCGCTACGTACAGCTCCTTCTCACCGTCGCCCGCGCGCGTGACCTGGTGGTCGTCGACGACGGAACGGCCACCATGGAGTTCGTCTCCCAACTCGCCCGCGGTGAACGGCTGGTGCGCTGGCACCGGCGGGGCAGCCGGTCCGGGGCGCGCGACCTGCTGTTCGCGCCGGTGTCCGCGGCGGCCCGCCGCCGGCTCACCCCCGCGCGGCGCCGCGGCGTCGAGGTGTTCAGCGCGATGCCCATAGAGGCGCCCGAGGGCGTCACCGTCACCCCCAACACCTTCGGCTGGACCCGCGCGGGCTTCGGGCCGCCGCGCCTGACCAAGGGCGCCGACCTGGTGGGGACTTCACTCGTGGAGACCGGTGTCGTCGACCCCGAGAGCTACCTCGCGGCGGTCGGTCTCCTGGCCCGTACGCATGGTGTGACGCGCTATTTCGCGCACCGCCGGGAGTCCGCCGAAAAACTGCACACCCTGCACGCCCGCACCGGCCTGGAGGTCGTACGCCCCGACCTGCCGCTCGAACTCATAGCGCGGCGGGGGCCGGTGGGCCGGACGATCCTGAGCTTCCCCTCCACCGTCGTCCACACCCTGCCGCTCGCGCTCGCGGGCACGGGGGTGTCCGTGGTCGTCTGCGACATAGACCCGAAGTGGCTCACGGACAACGCCTCGCCGCGCGCCCAGGGCTTCCTGGACGGGGTGACGGGGACGGCGCGCAAAGCCCATGGTCTCGCGACGGTGGCGGCCTAGCCGGGGCCCAACTGTTGTCCAGCCGGGGCTCGCCGTCTCCTGCCCTGGTTCTCCTACCCGGGGAGAGGGGGCTCTCCTCCTTCAGGGGAACGCCCGTTCCAGGGCATCGGGCAGAAGGACGAATTGTTTTACCCAGTTGTCACGATCGACATGCGCCTTGTGACCAGCTTTCTTTCCCCTATGCGGCTGAACTTTTGTTGATCGCGCCCGAGTTGACCCTTGACGAGGCCTACCCTCAACGGGTGAACCAGTTGATGTCCCGTGAGTCGTCCGAAGCCGATCTGCCCGGCGAAACACTGCTGCCCGGCGAGCTGAGCGAGGCCCTCTGTGCCGAACTCATCGCCTTCCGCCGGGACTTGCACATGCACCCCGAGCTCGGCAACCAGGAGTTCCGGACCACCGCCGCGATCCGGGCCCGCCTCGAAGCGGCCGGCCTCGAACCACGCGTACTGCCGTCCGGCACCGGGCTCATCTGTGACATCGGCACATCAGTAGGGGCGCGAAGCTCGAACAAGGGTGGCGGCGGGCGACGGGTGGGCGGCGTGCATCCGATGCTCGCCATCCGCGCGGACATCGACGCCCTGCCCATCCCCGACGCCAAGGCGGGCGTGCCCTACCGCTCGACCGTGCCCGACCGCGCCCACGCCTGCGGCCACGACGTGCACACCACGACCGTCCTCGGAGCGGGCCTCGTCCTCGCCGAGCTGCACCGCCAGGGCCGCCTCCCCGCCCCCGTACGGCTGCTCTTCCAGCCCGCCGAGGAGGTGCTGCCCGGCGGCGCCGCTGACGCGATCGTGGCGGGCGTCCTGGACGGCGTGGGCCGCATCATCGCCGTCCACTGCGACCCGCGCGTGGACGCCGGCCGGATCGGGCTTCGGCACGGCGCCATCACCTCCGCCTGCGACCGCCTGGAGGTGTCCCTGAACGGGCCGGGCGGCCACACCGCGCGACCGCATCTGACGACCGACCTGGTGACCGCCGTCGCGCGGGTCGCCGCCGACGTGCCGGCGCTGCTCGCCCGCCGCATCGACGCCCGCGCCGGTCTCGCCCTCACCTGGGGCCGCATCGAGGCCGGCCACGCCTGCAACGTCATCCCGATGCAGGCCGAGCTGGCCGGAACGGTGCGCTGCCTGGACCTCGCGGCGTGGCGCGACGCGCCCGACCTCGTACACGCAGCGATCGACGAAGTGGCCACCCTGCACGGCGCCAAATCGGAGATCAATTACGTCCGCGGAGTGCCCCCGGTCGTCAATGATCCGGTCATTACGGAGCTGCTCCGGGACGCGATGGCGGCGCGCCGGGGACCGTATGCGATCGAGGACACGGAGCAGTCACTGGGTGGCGAGGACTTTTCGTGGTACCTGGAGCATGTACCAGGGGCGATGGCCCGGCTCGGGGTCCGTACACCGGGCTCGAATGCCCGGCTTGACCTCCATCGGGGTGATTTCGACGCGGACGAAGCAGCCATCAAGGTCGGTGTCGAACTCTTCACCGCCGCAGCGCTGCTGGACGGCAACCGCTCGTAACCGGACACTTCATCCCCTGTTCGCGACGATCCGATAACGGCTTCCGAACAGGTCTTTACGCGACATCTACGCGCGTTACGATCCGACGCGAAACCAGCGCCGGTAGGGGCGCCTCGGTTCAGGTTTGAAGGGACCTCCTCTTGCGCCGGGTATCCAAGATCGCTGCGGCCGGTATCGCCACCGCCGCGCTCGCGCTTTCCGCCACCGCCTGTGGCTCCACGTCCTCCCAGAAGGACTCGGGCACCTCCTCGTCGTCTGCCGGCGGCAAGGGCGTCAAGATCGGTGTCGCGTACGACGTCGGCGGCCGTGGTGACCACTCGTTCAACGACTCCGCCGCGCGCGGCATCGACAAGGCCAAGTCCGAGTTCGGCGGCTCCGTCAAGGAGCTGACCGCCAAGACGACCGACACCGAGGCCGACCGCGTCCAGAAGCTGAGCGACCTGGCGTCGGGCGGCTACAACCCCGTGATCGGCATCGGCTTCGCGTACGCGAACTCGATGAAGCAGGTCGCGGCGAAGTTCCCGAACACGACCTTCGGCATCGTCGACTCCGTCGTCGAGGGCCCGAAGAACGTCGACAACATCGTCTTCACCGAGGAGCAGGGCTCCTACCTCGCGGGTGTCGCCGCGGCGCTGAAGACCAAGACGAACCACGTCGGCTTCATCGGCGGCGTCGACGTCCCCCTGATCAAGAAGTTCGAGGCGGGCTTCAACCAGGGCGTCAAGGACACCAAGCCGGACGTCAAGATCGACAACCAGTACCTGTCGCACGGCTCGGACACCTCCGGCTTCGCCAGCCCCGACAAGGGCAAGGAAGCCGCGCAGGGCATGCTCGACAACGGCGCCGACGTGATCTACACCGCGGCCGGCTCCTCCGGCACCGGTGCGATCGAGGCCGTCGCGGGCAAGAAGGGCGCCTGGGCGATCGGTGTCGACTCCGACCAGTACCAGCAGGCCTCGCTCGACAAGTACAAGAACTCGATCCTGACCTCGGTCGTCAAGAACGTCGACATCGGCGTCTACGACCTGATCAAGTCGGTCAAGGACGGCAAGCCGCTGGTCGGCACCAACAGCTACCCGCTGGCCAAGAACGGTGTCTCGCTCGCCACCAGCGGCGGCTTCATCACCGACATCCAGCCGCAGCTCGACGCGGCCAAGAAGAAGATCGTCGACGGCTCCATCAAGGTCAAGACGACCCCGTGACCCGCGGCGGCCTCCGGCCGCCCTCGTCACAACCGGCCCGGTGAGCAGGGACCGCCCTGCTCACCGGGCCGTAACGAAGTGTCAACTCTACGCGCGTAGGCCGGAGTTGGCGCGCCAGGAGTGTGCTGAACTACTACGCCGGGAGCCCGGCCGTACGTCAGTGCGCTTCCAGGCTTCTCCGGAAGCTCCCCGCCCCCCTGCTCCTGCCCACGAGGAGAGTGCGCCATCAACGCGTCCAGCCCTCCCGCCGTCGAACTGCGCGGCATCACCAAACGATTCCCGGGTGTCGTCGCCAACAAGGACATCGACATCACCGTCCGCAAGGGCACCGTGCACGCCCTGTGCGGTGAGAACGGCGCCGGCAAGTCGACCCTGATGAAGATCCTCTACGGCATGCAGAAGCCGGACGAGGGCACCATCACCATCGACGGCACCGAGGCCTCCTTCTCCAGCCCGGCCGACGCCATCGCGCTCGGCATCGGCATGGTCCACCAGCACTTCATGCTGGCCGACAACCTGACCGTCCTGGAGAACGTCGTCCTCGGCGGCGAGAAGCTGTACGGCATCGGCGCCAAGGCCCGCAACAAGATCAAGGAGATCTCGGACGCGTACGGCCTCGGGGTCCGCCCGGACGTCCTGGTCGAGGACCTCGGTGTCGCCGACCGCCAGCGCGTGGAGATCCTCAAGGTCCTCTACCGCGGCGCGCGCACCCTCATCCTCGACGAGCCGACCGCGGTCCTGGTCCCGCAGGAGGTCGAGGCGCTCTTCGACAACCTGCGCGAGCTCAAGGCCGAGGGCCTGACCGTCATCTTCATCTCGCACAAGCTCGGCGAGGTGCTCTCGGTCGCCGACGAGATCACGGTGATCCGGCGCGGCACCACGGTGGGCACCGCAGACCCCCGTACGACCACCACCAAGCAGCTCGCCGAGCTGATGGTGGGCAGCGAGCTGCCCTCGCCCGAGACCCGCGAGTCGACGGTCACCACGGTCCCCATGCTCCAGGTCGCCGACCTGCGCCTGGCGGCCACCGACCCCGACGGCGTGGTCCGCGAGGTGCTCTCCTCGGTCTCCTTCACGATCCACAAGGGCGAGGTCCTCGGCATCGCGGGCGTCGAGGGCAACGGCCAGGCCGAGCTCGTCGAGGCCATCATGGGCATGCGCATCCCCGACGGCGGTGTCATCACCCTCGACACCACCGACATCTCGACGGCCCCGACGCGCAAGCGCCGCGAGGACGGCATCGGGTACATCCCCGAGGACCGCCACCGCCACGGCCTGCTCCTGGAGGCTCCCCTCTGGGAGAACCGCATCCTCGGCCACGTCACCGAGAAGCCCAACTCCAAGGGCCCGCTCCTCGACAACAAGGCCGCCCGCATGGACACCGAGCGGATCGTGCGCGAGTACGACGTGCGCACCCCCGGCATCGAGGTCACCGCGGCGTCCCTGTCCGGCGGGAACCAGCAGAAGCTGATCGTCGGCCGCGAGATGAGCCACCACCCCAAGCTGCTGATCGCCGCGCACCCCACCCGGGGCGTGGACGTCGGCGCCCAGGCGCAGATCTGGGACCAGATCCGGGAGGCCCGCCGTGAGGGCCTCGCGGTACTCCTGATCTCCGCCGACCTGGACGAGCTGATCGGCCTGTCCGACACCCTGCGGGTGATGTACCGGGGCCGTCTGGTCGCCGACGCCGACCCCGCCACGATCACCCCCGAAGAACTGGGTTCCGCCATGACCGGTGCCGCCACCGGCCACCTGGAGCACCACGAGAACACTGGGGGAGAGGACCGATGAAGAAGCTCACCTCCCGCATCGACAAGGAGAAGCTGCTCCTCGCGGCCGCGGCCCCCGTGCTCGCGCTCGTCGCGGCCCTTGTCGTCACTGCCCTGGTCATCGTCGCCACCGGCAAGAACCCGTTCCCGGCCTTCAACGACATGCTGTCGTACGGCTCGGCGAGCGACAGCCAGGTCTACATCCTCAACAAGGCGACGACGTACTACCTGGCGGGCATCGCCGTGGCCGTCGGCTTCCGGATGAACCTGTTCAACATCGGTGTCGACGGCCAGTACCGCCTGGCGGCCTTCCTCGCCGCGGTGGTCGGCGGCGCGATGAGCCTGCCGGGCATCGTGCAGATCCCGGTCATCATCGTCGTCGCCATGCTCGTCGGCGCGATGTGGTCGGCGGTCGCGGGCATCCTGAAGGTCACCCGGGGTGTCAGCGAGGTCATCTCGACCATCATGCTGAACGCCATCGCGACCGCGATCATCGCCTACCTCATCCAGCCCGGCCGGCTCGGCCAGCTCGACTCGGCGGGCACCCTCGTCTCGACCAAGCCGCTGCCCGACTCCGCGTGGTTCTTCACCATCGACATGGGCCCGGCCGGACAGCTGTGGGGCTTCATCGTCGTCGCCGTGCTCGCCGGCATCGCGTACTGGTTCACGCTCGGCCGCACCCGCTTCGGCTTCGACCTGCGCGCCGTCGGCCAGTCCGAGTCGGCCGCCGCCGCGAGCGGCGCCAACGTCAAGAAGATGATCATTACCAGCATGATCATCTCCGGTCTGGTGGCCGGTCTGGTGGGCATGCCCACCCTGCTCAACGACACCCACCAGTTCGACAACAGCTTCCCGACCGGGCTCGGCTTCACGGGCATCGCGATCGCGCTCCTCGGCCGCAACAACCCGATCGGCATCGGCCTCGCCGCCCTGCTGTGGGGCTTCCTGGAGCGCACCACCAACCATCTGGAATTCATCGGTTACGACAAGGAGATCCTCGGCGTCATCCAGGGCGTCATCGTCCTGTGCGTCGTGATCGCCTACGAACTCGTCCGCCGTTACGGCCTCAAGCGCCAGCAGCAGCGCGTCGGCGCCGAGCTCGCGGCCCAGGCCGCCAAGACCGAGACGGAGGTGACGGCATGAGCGTCACGACCGACACGACCACCACCCCACCGCCTCCGGCCGGGGTCAAGCGGGGCAACGCCAAGCGCAAGTTCTCCCTCGCGCAGGTCCTGATGATCATCGCGGGTGCGCTGATCCTCGTCTCCGCCGTACGCATCATCACCGGCGCCGACCAGCTCACCAGCGAGGGCCAGATCAGCGCCGCGCTCGGCCTCGCCGTGCCGATCGGGCTCGCGGGCCTGGCCGGTCTGTGGTCCGAGCGGGCCGGCGTGGTCAACATCGGCCTCGAAGGCATGATGATCCTCGGCACCTTCGGGGCCGGCTGGGTCGGCTGGCAGTCCAGCCCCTGGCTCGGACTGATCGCGGGCGTCGGCTTCGGCGTCCTCGGCGGCCTCCTCCACGCGATCGCCACCATCACCTTCGGCGTCGACCACATCGTCTCCGGTGTCGCCATCAACCTGCTCGCCCTCGGCGTGACGCAGTACCTGGCCAAGCTGTTCTTCAACAACGGCGAGGCCCAGGTCAAGGGCGGCAACCCCAAGCAGTCGCCGCCCGCCGACGCGCTGCCCAGCTTCACCGTCCCGAGCCTCTCGTCGGGCCTGGAGTCGATCCAGAACCACCACTGGTTCCTCATCTCCGACGTCGCCGGCATCCTCGGCGGCCTGGTCACCGAGGTCTCCTGGGTCACCGTGATCGCCGTGGCGCTGTTCGTCGGCACCTGGTGGCTGCTGTGGAAGACGGCCTTCGGCCTGCGCCTGCGCTCCTGCGGAGAGAACCCGATCGCGGCCGAGTCGCTCGGCGTGAACGTGTACTCCTACAAGTACGCGGCGGTCGCCGTCTCCGGCGGCCTCGCCGGTCTCGGCGGCGCGTTCCTCGCCCTGGTCACCTCGCACATCTACCTGGAGGGCCAGACCGGCGGGCGCGGCTACATCGGTCTCGCCGCGATGATCTTCGGCAACTGGCGTCCGGGCGGACTCGCCATGGGAGCGGGCCTGTTCGGCTTCTCCGACGCGCTCCAGCTGCGCAACGGCGGCACCACCGTGCACGCCCTGCTGCTCCTGCTCGTGGTGCTCCTCGCGGTGCTGGCCGGCTGGAAGGCGTACAAGAAGGCGCTGCTCCAGGCCGCGGTCAGCGCGGTGGTGGCCGTGGCCATCCTGGTCTGGTACCTGCTGACCGACGACGTGCCCGGCGACTTCGTCGGCGCGACCCCGTACGTCGTGACACTGCTCGTCCTGTCGCTCTCCGCCCAGCGTCTGCGGATGCCCAAGGCGGACGGCATGCGCTACCGGAAGGGCCAGGGCAAGTGACGCCGACGGCCGACTGGGAGGCGCTGCGCACGGCCGCGCGCGAGGCCATGTCCCGCGCGTACGCGCCGTACTCGGGCTACCCGGTCGGCGCGGCGGCGCTGGTCGACGACGGGCGCACCGTGACCGGCTGCAACGTCGAGAACGCCTCGTACGGCATCGGCCTGTGCGCCGAGTGCGGGCTCGTCTCGGCGCTCCAGCTGTCCGGCGGCGGCCGCCTGACGCACTTCACCTGCGTCGACGGCCACGGCGACGTGCTGGTGCCGTGCGGCCGGTGCCGCCAGCTGCTCTTCGAATTCGGCGGCCCGGAGCTCCTGTTGGAGACCCCGCAGGGGGTCCTCACCATGGCGGACATGCTGCCCCAGGCCTTCGGCCCGGACCATCTGAAGTAACCCCGCGGCCCCGCACCCTGGTGCGGGGCCGCACTTTCAACTCCCCTCTATGCGCGTAGAGTCGCGTAGGTACCAACGTGCACCAAGCCGGAAGGAAAGACATGGACGTCATCTCCGTCATCCGCACCAAGCGAGACCGGGGCGAGCTGTCTCCCGAGCAGATCGACTGGGTCATCGACGCGTACACGCGCGGCGTGGTCGCCGACGAGCAGATGTCCGCCCTTGCCATGGCGATCCTCCTCAACGGCATGAACCGCACCGAGATCGCCCGCTGGACCGCGGCCATGATCGCCTCCGGCGAGCGCATGAACTTCGACTCGCTCTCGCGCCCCACCGCCGACAAGCACTCCACCGGCGGCGTCGGTGACAAGATCACCCTGCCGCTCGCCCCGCTGGTCGCCGCGTGCGGCGCGGCCGTGCCGCAGCTTTCGGGCCGGGGCCTCGGCCACACCGGCGGCACCCTGGACAAGCTGGAGTCGATCCCCGGCTGGCGCGCGCTGCTCTCCAACGAGGAGATGCTGAACGTCCTGGACACCACGGGCGCGGTCATCTGCGCGGCGGGCGACGGCCTGGCCCCCGCGGACAAGAAGCTGTACGCGCTGCGCGACGTGACCGGCACGGTGGAAGCGATCCCCCTGATCGCTTCGTCCATCATGTCGAAGAAGATCGCGGAAGGCACCGGCTCGCTGGTCCTGGACGTGAAGGTCGGCACCGGCGCGTTCATGAAGAACATCGAGGACGCCCGTGAACTGGCTTCCACGATGGTCGCGTTGGGCACCGACAGCGGCGTGAAGACGGTCGCGCTCCTCACCGACATGTCCACCCCGCTCGGCCTGACCGCGGGCAACGCCCTCGAAGTCCGGGAATCCGTCGAGGTGCTGGCGGGCGGCGGCCCCGCCGACGTCGTCGAGCTCACCATCGCGCTTGCGCGCGAAATGCTGGACGCGGCGGGCATCAAGGACGCCGACCCGGCGAAGGCCCTCGCGGACGGCTCCGCGATGGACGTGTGGCGCCGGATGATCGCGGCCCAGGGCGGCGACCCGGACGCGGCTCTGCCGGTCGCCCGCGAGCAGCACGTGATCACCGCCCCGTCCTCGGGCGTCCTGACCCGCCTCGACGCGTACGACATCGGCGTCGCCGCCTGGCGCCTGGGCGCGGGCCGTGCCCGCAAGGAGGACCCGGTCCAGGCGGGCGCGGGAGTGGAGCTCCACGCGAAGCCCGGCGACACGGTGACCGCGGGCCAGCCCCTGCTGACCCTGCACACGGACACGCCGGAGAAGTTCGAGTACGCGCTGGAATCGGTGGCGGGCTCGTACGACGTGGCGCCCGCCGGTACGGCGTTCACGGCGACCCCGATCGTGCGGGAACGTATCGCCTGACCTGCTACTTCCTCATATGGGTGAATGGGACCGGTGGACCTCCGCCGGTCCCGTTCGGCATGCTGGGCTTGTGACGCACCGACGTAGGGAGACCGCCATGAGCGCACTCACCGTCGACCGCTCAGGCACCGGCCACGAGTGGGACGACGTCGTCCGGATCTGGGAGGAGACGGACGCACCCGAGGGCTGCAAGGTGGAGATCATCGAGGGGATCGTCACCGTGTCACCACCGCCGTCCGACGCACACAACGACACCGCTGAGCTGCTGCAGCGCCGCCTCTATAGCGTGATTCCAGAGGATTGGGCCATTTACCAGACACTCGGTGTCGTCCTTCAGCAGAGCGCAGGGCTCTATATGCCGGACCTCGTGGTGATGCCACGATCACGGCTGAGTCAGGGTCCGGACGGCCGTACGGCCGCGGAAGACGCCGAGCTCGTAGTGGAGATCACCTCCAAGAGCAACGCCAACCACGATCGCGTGACCAAGGCTCACGGCTATGCCAAGTCAGGCGTGCCGCTGTACTTGCTCCTCGACCCCTGGCACTCGGGCCGACCGACCGCGACGCTCTACGGAGAACCCGAGCACGGCACCTACCGAGTCCTCGACATGGTCGAATACGGCGGGAAGCTGACGCTGCCCGCCCCCTTCGACCTGGAGATCGACACCGGAAACTTCCCGGTTCGCTAGCCCGGTCCGCGTCCGCACCGATGAGTTCCGGGGTGCCTCGCGGTCTCATCGGTGTGGAAGCCACCGGTCCCGCGGAGCAGCACCCTGTCCTCGTCGTCCCCGACCCTGTCACCTTTGCTGACGTGCCGCTCCTGTGCGAGCGGCTGCGCGGGCTGTACGGGGGCGGGGCGCGGGAGGTCGTGTGTGACCTCGCCGCGCTGACCCGGGCGGATCTGGTGGCGGTCGAGGTGGTGGCCCGGCTGCGGCTCACCGCCCGGAGGGCCGGGGGGCGCGTCCTGATGCGGAATGCGGGGGCGGGGCTTGTGGCTCTGCTTGAGCTGACGGGGCTGGGGATCGACTGAGTGGCTCAGCGCGGGAGTGCGCTGGCTCGTCGGTCGGGTGCAGGCCGTAAGTGGTTGCTCGCGCAGTTCCCCGCGCCCCTTAGCGGCGTCGGCCCTGGCCAGCACCGGCATCTTCAGCCCGTCCGGCGTTTGAGGACGAGCGCCCTTAAGGCGCGATACGGGGTCTGGGGCGGAGCCCCAGGACCAGCCGACGAGCCGCAGCCGATCGAACTCCCCCGGCGGGTCTCGGGAAGGGGCGGGGTGGGGCCTCCCGGGGTCTGGGGCGCAGCCCCAGGGTGCTCACGGTGCCGCGACCGGGTGGCCCTCCTCGTCCAGGCGGGCCGGCAGGGCGAACAGCGGGAACCAGCGTTCCGTGTCCAGGAATGAGCAGATGCCCGAGACCTTGCCCCCGCTCGTTTCGATCACCATCAGCGCCCAGGGAGTGAACCCGCCCTCGGGGTCAGGGTGGTAGTGGGCGAAGGCGGGCGTCCCGTTGGCCACCGTCGGGAGGAGGCGGGAGCCCCGGCAGACCTCGCCGACGCCCAGCATCCAGCCCACGATGTCGTCGTGGCCGCGCAGCCACAGGTCGTACGGCGGCATGGACAGCGTGGCGTCCTCGTGGAGCAGGGCGGTCAGGGCCGTCATGTCGTAGCCCTCGAAGGCCGCCACGTACCGGTCCAGGAGCTTTTGCTGTTCCTCGTCCAGGGGGTCGGCCGGGTCCGACTGGCTCGGCTCCGACTCCGCGAGAGTCGAACGGGCCCTCTGCAAAGCCGAGTTGACCGAGGCCACGCTCGTGTCGAGCAGCTCGGCGACCTCGCTCGCCTTCCACGCCAGCACCTCGCGCAGGATCAGCACCGCCCGCTGCTTGGGCGGCAGATGCTGGAGCGCGGCGACGAACGCGAGCCGCACCGACTCGCGGGCCAGCGCCGCCTCCGCCGGGTCCTCGGTCGTCGGCAGCACCCGCCCGTCCGGCACCGGCTCCAACCAGGTCACTTCCGGGCGGGAGTTGAGCTGGGCGTTGGCGACCGGCGTCGCCGCCGTCAGGTCCATGGGGCGGGCCCGTTTGCTGCCCGCGGTCAGCATGTCCAGGCACACGTTCGTCGCGATGCGGTACAGCCACGAGCGCAGCGAGGAGCGGCCCTCGAACTTGTCGATGCTGCGCCACGCCCGCACCAGCGTGTCCTGCACCGCGTCCTCCGCCTCGAAGGCCGAGCCGAGCATCCGGTAGCAGTACCCCGTCAGCTCCCTGCGGTGTCCTTCGAGGCGTACGTCCAGGTCCGCCGCCGCTGCCAGATCACTCATCGGTCCACCCCGTGTCGTGCCGTGTAAATGCCAGCACTTCGGAAGCTACCCGACCCCACTGACAATCGCGCGTGAACCGACGAAGCCACAGGTCAGTGACGTGCGTGGACCAGGTGCAGACGGTGGCTGCGGCGCTCGGCGCGGGCCGCGTGCGAGCCGTACAGGGTGACCGAGACGACGCCGAGGACCGCCAGGATGCCGAGCAGCACCGTGGCCGGCCAGCCCGCCGCGTGGAAGGCGACCGCGCCGAGCGTGCCGCCCGCGCTGGAGCCCAGGTAGTAGGCGGACTGGTAGAGCGCGGACGCCTGGGCGCGGCCCCGCTTGGCGGTGTGGCTCACCGAGGACGAGGCGACCGCGTGGCCCGCGAAGAAGCCCGCCGTGATCAGGACCAGGCCCGCCAGGATTGCGGGCAGCGACGAGGCGAGCGAGAGCAGCAGGCCCGCCGCCGTCGTGGAGACCGCCAGGTACAGGGCGCCCCGGCGGCCCACCCGGGCCACCAGCTTGCCGGCCGCGGCCGAGGAGACCGTACCGACCAGGTAGACCAGGAAGATCGAGCCGATCAGGCCCTGCGGCAGGTGGAAGGGCGCCGCGGTGAGGCGGTAGCCGATCACCGTGTAGACCGCGCCGAACACCGTCATGAACAGCGCGCCGATCGCGTACAGACGGACCAGGAGCGGGTCGGCGAGGTGGCCGCGCACCGTGCGGGCGAGGGCTCGCGGGTTCAGCGAACCCGGCGTGAAATTACGGGCCTTGGGGAGGAGCAGGCGGAACACCACCGCGCACACCGCGGCCAGCGCGCCCACCGAGAACAGCGCCGCACGCCAGCCCCAGGCCTGCGCCACCCAGCCGGTCAGGATGCGCCCGCTCATGCCGCCGATCGAGTTGCCCGCGACGAACAGGCCGATCGCCGCGACCAGCGCCTTCGGCTTCACTTCCTCCGCCAGGTACGCCATCGCCGAGGCGGGAAGCCCCGCGATCGCCGCGCCCTGCACCGCGCGCAGCGCCACCAGCCAGCCCACGTTCGGCGCGAACGGAACGAGCAGGCCCACCGCGACCGCGACCGCCAGGGACACCGTCATCATCCGGGTCCGCCCGAACCGCTCGGACAGCGCGCTCAGCGGCAGCACGAACAGGGCGAGCGCGCCGGTCGCCGCCGACACCGTCCAGCTGGCCGCGCTCGCCGTGGCCCCGAGGTCCGCGGAGATCAGCGGCAGCAGGGCCTGGGTGGAGTAGAGGAGGGCGAAGGTGGCGACACCGGCGGCGAAGAGCGCGAAGCTCATCCGGCGGTAACCGGCGGCGCCCGGGGTGAGCTGGAGCGGGGACGGCGAGGTGGAGGCGCCCACGGTGGTGGACGCCCCGGTACTGGCAGGAGGCATACGGAGACCGTAGGCCTGCCTGCATTTATGCGTCCAATGCACAGATGGGCGACAATCGATCCACGTATGCATTAGATGAGGTCAGGGGCGCGCGTGTCATTGAACAGTTACGAAGAAGACATGGCGATGGCACTTGCGCCGCGGCTCGCCTACTTCGCCGGGGTGGCCCGGCACGAGCACGTCACGCGCGCCGCGCACGAACTCGGCGTGCCCCAGTCGACCCTCTCGCGCGCCATGGTCCGGCTCGAAGAGGACCTGGGCGTCGCCCTGTTCGCGCGCAAGGGTCGCACCGTCTCGCTGACCGCCGCGGGCCGCACCTTCCTCGGCTCCGCCGAGCGGGCCCTCGCCGAGGTCGGCCGGGCCGCCGAGTCGGTGCGCGCCGACGCCGACCCGGCGGCCGGCAAGGTCGCCTTCGGCTTCCTGCACACCATGGGCTCCGAAACCGTGCCGGGCCTCATCCGCGCCTTCCGGGTCGACCACCCCCGCATCCGCTTCACCCTCGTACAGAACTACGGCGAGGCGATGATCGAGCGGCTGCGGGCGGGAGAGCTCGACCTGTGTCTGACCTCGCCGGTGCCGGACGCGCCGGACCTCGCGGCCCGGCGCCTGGACGAACAGAGGCTGCGTCTGGTGGTGCCGGACGACCACCGGCTCGCGGGGCGCAAACGGGTGCGGCTCGCGGAGGCCGCCGACGAGACCTTCGTGACCCTGGAACCGGGCTACGGCCTGCGCCGCATCACCGACAACCTGTGCGCGGAGGCGGGGTTCGCGCCGCGCATCGCCTTCGAGGGCGAGGAGGCCGAGACGCTGCGCGGCCTGGTCGCGGCCGGGCTCGGTGTGGCGCTGCTCCCGCCGCCCGCGGTCGCCCGGCCGGGCGTAGTCGAGCTGACCGTCACCGCCCCGCGCGCGGTGCGCGAGATCGGGGTCGCCTGGCTGGACGGCCACCCGGACACCCCGCCGGTGGCCGCCTTCAAGTCCTTCCTGCTGTCCCGCCGGGGAAAGCTCATCCCCGACTAGCCCGTATGTGCGTCGATTCGCGCAACTCCCTTATTTATTGCGGGACTTGTTGAGCGACTTGCCGAACCCGGCGGCCAGCGGCATGCGCAGGCCCAGCGGCGGCGGCGCGGCGAACGCGTCCGTGACCGGGCGGGCGTACGGGCGCGAGAACAGGGCGCCGAAGGCGAAGTCGACGGCCAGCGCGTGGACTTCGGGGCGGTGCTGGCGCAGCGCGTGGCCGTCGGAGTGGACCTCGAAGCGGCAGGTGTCGCGGTTGGCCTTCTTGATGCGCTCGGCCAGCCGGTAGGACAGCTCCGGGTCGCTGCGCGCGTCATTCGTGCCGTGCACGATCATCACGCGCCGGCCCACCAGCTGCTTCACCGGCTCCAGCTCGGCCGCCACATCGTCCTCGGGGATCCAAGGGGCCAGCGCCAGAACCGAGTTGACCGCCGGATGGCCCGCCGCCCGCAGTGCGGCCCGGCCGCCCATGCCGTGCCCGGCCAGGCACACCGGCACGTCTCCGTAGCGCCGTACGACCTCGTCCGCGGCCCAGTCGGCGTCCGTGGCGAGCCGGGCGTCGCCGCCGTTCCAGCCCTGGCCGCGGTAGTGCACGGCGTGCGCCACCAGGCCCTCCTCGCGCCCGTCCCGGGCCAGCCTGCGGGCCAGCGGCAGGGCTGCCGCGTACGCGAAGGGGGAGGGGCGGCGTGCCGAGACGGGGTCGCCGTCCGGGAGCACGAGAACCACACCGCTGACCGTCGCGCCGGGGCCGGTCGCACCGACGGCCCGTCCCAGCCGGGCAGCAGGCAGGGGAATCGCTTGCTGTGCCATGGCAGAACAGTCTCAGAAGCCGCGGTGTACTCCACCCGTCTGCACGGTCACTGTTACGTATCGACGGTGTTCGGACGCCCGGTGATCTACGCGCGTAGGGGCTAGAGTGCGCAAATGACGAGCCAGACCGCATCCGTACCCACCCCGGATCAGATCAGCCGTGCCCCGAAGGTGCTGCTCCACGACCACCTCGACGGGGGTCTTCGACCCGGGACAATCATCGACATCGCCGAAGCGACCGGATATACGGGACTGCCCGAGACCGAGGCCGACAAGCTCGGCATCTGGTTCCGCGAGGCCGCCGACTCGGGCTCCCTGGAACGGTACTTGGAGACCTTCGCGCACACCTGCGCCGTCATGCAGACCCGCGACGCGCTGTTCCGCGTCGCCGCCGAATGCGCCGAGGACCTCGCCGAGGACGGTGTCGTCTACGCCGAGGTGCGCTACGCGCCCGAGCAGCACCTGGAGCAGGGCCTCACCCTCGAAGAGGTCGTCGAGGCCGTCAATGCGGGCTTCCGCGAGGGCGAGCGGCGGGCCCGCGCGAACGGCCACCGCATCCGGGTGGGCGCGCTGCTCACCGCGATGCGGCACGCGGCCCGCGCCCTGGAGATCGCCGAACTCGCCAACTCCTACCGGGACTCGGGCGTCGTCGGCTTCGACATCGCGGGCGCCGAGGCCGGCTTCCCGCCCACCCGCCACCTCGACGCCTTCGAGTACCTCAAGCGCGAGAACAACCACTTCACCATCCACGCGGGCGAGGCCTTCGGCCTGCCGTCGATCTGGCAGGCGCTCCAGTGGTGCGGCGCCGACCGGCTCGGCCACGGGGTGCGCATCATCGACGACATCGAGGTCGCCGAGGACGGCAGCGTGAAGCTGGGCCGCCTCGCCTCGTACGTGCGAGACAAGCGGATCCCGCTGGAGATGTGCCCGACCTCGAACCTCCAGACCGGCGCCGCGACCTCCTACGCCGACCACCCCATCGGGCTGCTGCGCAAGCTGCACTTCCGGGCCACCGTAAACACGGACAACCGGCTGATGTCGGGCACCAGCATGAGCCAGGAATTCGAGCACCTGACGAATTCCTTCGGCTACACGCTGGATGACATGCAGTGGTTCACGGTCAATGCGATGAAATCAGCATTCATTCCTTTCGATGAACGACTGGCCATGATCAATGACGTGATCAAGCCTGGATACGCCGAGCTGAAGTCCGAATGGCTGTTCCAGCAGACCGCTACGACCAGTGGTTCTGCGGTCGCGGGCGGCTGATCTTAGGTATAGGAAAACGGCCGTGAGTGTGAACTCACGGCCGTTTTCCTGTGTTTGCGGCCCAGGTGTTCGGCTGACTAGCTTGACGAGTCGCTCACCTTTCCCACCCCAAGGACATATTTCTGATGAAGCAGTCTGCCAAGACGCTCGGTGTCGTTGCCCTCGGTGCCGCCTTTGCCGCCGCTGCCGCCGGGACGGCGTCCGCCGTCCCCTCGCTTCCGAACCTGGGACCACTGTCGACCGTCACTACGGGGACCCCGGTCGGCACCGTCGGCAAGGCGCTGCCCGCGGCCACCGCCAAGAAGGCCCCGGTCGTTCAGCAGCAGGAGAGCAGCGACCCGGTGGGCACCCTGCTCGGCGGCATGCCGACCGGCCCCGTGGCGAACAACCTCTCCGGCGCCGCCACCCTGCCCGGCGGCCTCACCGGCTGAACCAGCCTCGCGCCCTGCCGGGGCGCACACCCGTGAGCCGGGTGTGCGCCCCGGTGGTGTGTGAGTAGGGTCTTGATCATGCGTCCGAAGGCATACGCCCGTGCGGCGGTGCTCACCCTGACCGCGCTGCTCGGCGCCGCCTGCACCGGGCCTCCGGCCGGCCCGGTCGAATCCGTGAGCGGCCAGAACCGGACGTCAACTCCTTTGCAACAAGCCGCACTAGAGGCGGGCGACGTGCCCGGATACGCGATCTCCGGCGATCGCTCGCCCGCCGCCGCCCGGGACGCCCCGATCGCCGACCGTGCCGCGTGCGCGCCGCTCGCCGAGGTGATGGGCGAGGCGCCCGACGACCGGGCCCGCGCGACGGTGAGCCGCGGCCTCGGCTCGCGGAAGACGCCGGGCTTGGCGGTATCGGCCTCGCTGTCCGCGTACTCCGCACCGGACGCGAAGCACCTGATCACGGAGCTGAGGACGGCCCTGGCCCGCTGCGGCACGGAATTCGCCACCGTCCTCGACGGCCGCAGAGCCGCGTACCGGGATGTGCGTGCGGTGCCGTACACGGTGAAGGGTGACGAGTCGGTCGGCTGGACGGCGTCCGCGCTCGTCCAGGGGGAGCCTGCCCCGGTGCACATCGTGGTGGTGCGCCAGGGCGCCACCATCGTGCGGTTCATGGCGATCAACCTGTCCGGGCGGGCGCCCGCGACGGTGACCGTGCCGCACGAGGTCGCCGACCGGCAGCTCGACAAGCTGGCCCGGACCGTCAAGGGCTGAGAGTCCGGAGACGGACTCTGACTACCAGGCGGCGCGCGGGGACTTCTCGGCCGGGATCAGGGCCCACATCGCCAGGTAGATCAGGAACTGGGGTCCCGGGAGCAGGCACGAGACGAGGAAGATCACGCGCATCGTGGTCGCGGAGGTGCCGAAGCGCCGTGCCAGCGCTGCGCACACTCCGCCGATCCGGCGGCCTTCGGTCGGGCGGACAAGAGGGGCGCTCATGGCAGGCTCCTTCGGAGCTGGAGTGGGGAGCCGCTTCTTGGTGGGCTCCCTTGCGATGTCTCCATGCTCCCGCCCGGAATGCGGGCAAACCATCGGGCTAAGGGGCGATCCCGACCCTGGGAATCGTCGGGGTACGCCCCTGAGGGGACTCCTCCCGAAGGACGGCTGCGGGCCGCTCGCGCTGGTCCCTGCGGCGGAGGCCCCGCCTCCACGCCGGCACCACCGCGAGGTGGGCGAGGGCCACGCCGGTGGTGTTCAGGAGCAGCGAGTCCACATCGGGGACCTGGCCGGGCACGGCCGTCTGGAGCAGGGCGATGCCGAGCGAGATCAGCGCCCCGGTGAGCACGGTGCGTACCAGGGAGGCGAGCGGCGAGACCTGGAGGCGGCCGCCGACCATCGGGAGCAGCACCCCCAGCGGGGCGAGCAGCAGCAGGCCCTCGCCGATCCGGTGGGCGGCCTCAAGGGGGCCGAGCGCGAGGTCGGCCTTGATGCCGGCGAACGGCGTCAGATTGGTGGCCGTCACCCACATCACGTCCCGTGGCCGCAGCGAGGTCCACGCCACGAGCAGCAGATGCGCGAGGAGGAGGACGAACCCCACCACGCGGAACCGGATGACGGCGCTGCCGCCTTGACCATGACGCTGCTGCACGCCCCCCAAGACGCGGGCCGCGGCGGGAACGGTTCCGCCGCGGCCGGGTGATTCCGGTTGCCCGCCGGCCGGGCGCCCGCTAGCTGCGGGTGGGGCGGGGGATGTCGCCGAGGGTGGCCGCGCTGTCCGGCCGGGACTTCATCTCCGAGGTGCAGGTGTAGCCGCGCGCCGGGTCCTCGCCGGGGCCGCCGAGCACCACCTGCTGGGAGCCGGGCGTCGTCGGGGTGTTCTCGGCGTACGTGCAGACCACCTGCGACAGCGCGAGCGCGGAGAGGTCCTCCGGGTTGCGGCTGAGGCGCAGCGCGCCCGGCGGGTCGTTCTTGTGGGCCGCCGTGACGGTGAGCGGGCCCTTGACCTCCGTGGTGAACCCGGCGTCCTTCTCGTCGCCCGACGGCTGAGCGGTGAGCTCGTCGAGCAGCGCCTGCGCGAACCGGAGCCGGTCGTCGGCACCCTTGTTCTCCGGGATCCGCACCGAGCGCTGGGCGGTGACCAGCTGCGCCCCGCACACCAGATAGACCTGCACGGTGATGCCCTCGAACTGCGGGGCGACCGCGCCGTCCGGCACCTCGCACGGCACCCGGGACGGCGCCGGGCCCGCGTCGACGGGGACCGAGGTGGGCCGGATGCCGCAGCCGGTGGCAGCGGTGCCCAGCGCGAGCAGCCCGGCCAGCGCGGCGGCTGCCCGGCGAAGTCGTCCTCTCACTGCTCAGCGCCCCCTTCCGGCGTCTCGGCGGTGGCGGGCTCGGTGGCGTCCAGCGGAAGCCGCAGCACGAACACGGCGCCGCCTTCGGGGGAGTTGGCGGCACTGATGTCGCCGCCGTGGATGTGCGCGTTCTCCATCGCGATCGACAGGCCGAGCCCGCTGCCCTCCGAGCGCGGCCGCGAGGCGCTGGCCTTGTAGAACCGGTCGAAGACGTGCGGCAGCACCTCCTCGGGGATGCCGGGCCCGTGGTCGCGTACCGCGATCACCAGCTCGTCGCCCTCGACGCGCACCGAGACCCGCACCGGCGAGCCGCCGTGCTTGAGGGCGTTGCCGATCAGGTTGGCCAGCACGACGTCGAGGCGGCGCGGGTCGAGGCGGGCCATGATGCCGCGCTCGGCGTCGAGCTCGACGGCGTCGAGCCAGGCCCGGGTGTCGATGCACGCGGTGATCTGGTCGGCGATGTCCACGTCGTCCAGGACCAGGCGGGCGGTGCCCGCGTCGAAGCGGGTGACCTCCATCAGGTTCTCGACCAGGACGTTCAGGCGCCGCGTCTCGGAGACCACGAGGCGCACGGCGGGCGCGATCATCGGGTCGAGGCTGTCCTCCTCCTCGTCGAGGACCTCGGCGACGGCGGTGAGCGCGGTCAGCGGCGTACGCAGCTCGTGCGACATGTCGGCGACGAAGCGGCGGCTCGCCTCCTCGCGCGCGCTCATGTCCGTGACCTTCTTCTCCAGGGCCTCGGCCGTCCGGTTGAACGTCCTGGACAGATCGGCGAGTTCGTCCGTGCCGGAGACCCTGAGGCGGGTATCGAGCTTGCCCTCGCCGAGCCTGCGCGCCGCGTCCCCGAGCCGCTGCACCGGCCGCAGCACGGTGGTGGCGGCGGCCTGCGCGAGCAGCGCCGAGGCGAGCAGCGCGAGGAAGGTGGCGATGCCGAGCGACCAGGCAAGGGAGTTGAGGTCGCGCCGCTCCTGGTCGAGCGGTGCCAGCATGTAGCCGGTCGGCCCGGCCCCGATGATCTTCGTGCCGCCGACCAGATACGGATGCCCGTGCAGCGTGATCCGCTGCCAGAACAGGTGGTACGGGTAGGCGTTGGTCCCCGTCACCTTCTGCTTCTTGGTGACCGCGTCCTGCAGCGACTTGGGTACGTCGTCCAGCGTGAAGCCGTCCATGTTCGACGCCCCGACGATCGGCTTGCCAGGGGCCCGCTCGGCCACGAGCAGCACGTTGTAACGGGAGTTGCTGCTGTCCGCCATCTGCTTGGCGGCCACCTGCAGATCGTGCTCGACCGGCTGCAGCGGCAGCGAGGCCGCCCGGTTCTGCATGCCCTGACGGAAGTCGTTGAGCGCCGAGTCCTGGGTGCGGACCAGCACGGCCTCGCGGTTGAGCCAGTACGCGATGCCGGACGCGGAGACGGCCGCGGTCAGCGCGACGAGCGCGAACACCACGACGAGGCGCAGCCGCAGACTGGTCCAGCGCAGACCGGCGAGTATCGCTCGCTTCACTTGCCCTGCTTATCGGGGGTACGGGGGTGGTGCGACGGGTTCACGAGGGGGTGTCCAGGCGGTAGCCCACGCCACGGACGGTACGGATCAGCGTCGGCGAGGACGGCACGTCCTCGACCTTGGCGCGCAGCCGCTGCACACAGGCGTCGACGAGCCGCGAGTCGCCGAGGTAGTCGTGCTCCCACACGAGCCGGAGCAGCTGCTGGCGGGAGAGCGCCTGGCCGGGGCGGCGGCTCAGTTCGAGGAGCAACCGCAGCTCGGTGGGCGTGAGTTGAAGGTCCTCGCCGTTCTTGGTGACGGTCATCGCGGCCCGGTCGATCACCACGTTGCCGAACGCCGCCGAGTCGGTCGCCTCCCGCTCGCCGCGCCGCAGGACGGCCCGGATCCGGGCGTCGAGGACCCGCCCCTGGACCGGCTTGACCACATAGTCGTCGGCGCCGGACTCCAGGCCCACCACCACGTCGATGTCGTCGTTGCGCGCGGTCAGCAGAATGATCGGCAGCTGGTCGGTGCGCCGGATCCGGCGGCACACCTCGAAGCCGTCGATCCCGGGCAGCATCACATCCAGCACGATCAGGTCCGGCCGCTGCTCGCGCAGCAGTTTCAGGCCGTCCTCTCCCGTCGCCGCGGTGGCCACACGGTGGCCCTGGCGTGACAGGGAGAGTTCGAGGGCCGTGCGGATGGCGTCGTCGTCCTCGATCAGCAACAGGAAAGGCACAGAGGTCATTCTGGCCCATGGGGGAGAGGAGCACGACCCCCGTCCGGCCCCCCGGCCCGCGACACCGCGCTCACAGGCCGCCGCGACAGGCCCGTGACACTCGGCGGACAACCCGATGCCGTGTCCTTCCGGGGGCGCCTCCCGGACCCCCGGCAGGGCGCGACGCCTGCGGCGGCGCGCGCTGTGACGCCCCTGTGACAGTCGAAGGACACCCCCATGAAACTGCCCGGGCAAGCTCTTCCTCGTAACCAAGCACGCCGAAGAAGCAGACTCCACCGACGGGGGGCGCGAGATGAACGCACTGCACAGCACCAACTCCAGCGCAGTTGTGACGCGTCTCCACGACGTCGTACGGAGCGAGAAGTCCGGTGCCGCGAGTGTGCGGGGGTGTGCTCGCGGCACCGGGCGTCAGCACCCGTCATCTGCGCAGCAAGGGCTTCCGCCCTACATGACGGTGATTGACGGCCCCGCGGTTGCGGCCGCGGGGAACAAGCCGGGGGGAAGCGGGGAGGCGGCGTACCGGGAGGTCACGGGGGAGCGGAAGAGCCTGTCGGAGGCGGAGTTCACCGCCTACGTGCAGGAGCGCCGCGCCTCCCTGTACGCAACCGCCTACCACCTGACGGGCGACCGCTACGAGGCGGAGGACCTGCTGCAGAGCGCGCTGTTCTCCACCTACCGCGCCTGGGACCGCATCAGCGACAAGGCGGCGGTCGGCGGCTATCTGCGCCGCACGATGACCAATCTGCACATCAGCGCCTGGCGGCGGCGCAAGCTCAACGAGTACCCGACCGAGGAGCTGCCGGAGACGGCCGGCGACACGGACGCGATGCGCGGCACCGAACTGCGCGCGGTGCTCTGGCAGGCGCTGGCCCGCCTTCCCGAGCTGCAGCGCACGATGCTGGTCCTGCGCTACTACGAGGGTCGTACGGATCCGGAGATCGCGGACATCCTCGACATCAGTGTCGGCACGGTGAAGTCCAGCATCTGGCGCTCGCTGCGCCGGCTGCGCGAGGACGATGTCCTCAGCTTCGGCCGTGACGAGGAGGAGTCCTTCGGCGAGCTGGTGGCCTGAAGGTCTGGGGGAGGGGCGCGGGTGGTCCGCGGGGGACACGGGGGCCACTCACGGGGGTAACGGGGGAAGCGGCGGGGCCAATCGGCCCCGCCGCTTCATTTTCGTACGCGCCGCCTAGGCGGCCGCCGCCGTGCGGCAGCGGCCGGCCGCCGCGCCCGCGATGCGGCCGAGCGCCTCCTCCTTGCCGCAGGGGTGGGCGCCGAGCGCCGTCTGGCGGGCGACGATCGCGCGCTCGGCGCGCATCAGACGCCAGCCGCGGCGCAGCAGGAACGCCACCGACTTGCGGCCCTCCTTCAGATCGCGAAGCAGTCTGCGGCGGAAGGTAGTGGAGGGCCGCCCGCGCAGGCAGATCGCGTCCGCGAGCACCCCGAGCTCATGGCAGCGGGTCACGATGTCGGCGGCGAAGATGCCCTCCGCGATGAACAGCGGGGTGCGGTCGATGCCGAGCGCGGTGGTTCCGGTGATGGAACTCGTCGCGATCGAATAGACCGGCACGGCGGTACGCCCCGTACGGCACAGCTCGGTGATGGCGCGGACCGCGGCGTCCGCGTCCCAGGACAGCGGGGAGTCCCAGTCGATGTCCGCGCTGCCCGCCACCAGCGGCAGGGTCGGATCGTCACCTTCTTTGTAGAAGTCGTCGAGGCGCAGCACGGGCAGGTCCGTGCGGGCGGCGAGGGACGACTTGCCGGAGCCGGAGGGTCCCGACAGCAGGACGACGCGCGTCGGAATGGCAGATGAACTCACGGGACACCAGTGTGGGCCATGCACCCGGGAGTAGTACCCCTCGGGGAGGCCGTTGGTATCGAGCATCACATCTCAACTACGCTTCGTGTCCGTGTGATTACGCACCTTCCGTACGAGAGTGAGTGGGATCCCATGGGACATCACGAGGCCCCCAAGGCCGCCAGGGCCCTGCGCCACCGGGCCCTGCTGAGGGCCGGGCTCACCGTCACCGCGGCCGGCGCGGCCCTGGCCGGCGCGGGTTCGGCGGCGCAGGCGGCTCCCGCGGCCGAGGCCCCCGCGGCGGGGCAGAGCGCGATGGCCACCGACCTCGCGGCGGGCGCGCAGGGCGCGGCCGGGGCGGTCGGCTACGCGATCGCTCCCGCGAAGACGCTGCGGCTCGACCCGCTGGCCAAGACCGGGGTCGACCCGCTGAACAACGGCGTGGGCACTCAGATCGCCGACTTCAAGCCCGTCTCGACGGCCGACGCGATGAGCCCGGTGACGAGCGGCGGCGCCCTCAATGACCTCCCCGTCGCGGGTCAGGCGGCGGGGCTGCTGCCGGGCTGAGCCCGCGCGCCGGTATCCGGCACGAGAAGTGCCCGAGGCCCCCGCCGGTCCAACCGGCGGGGGCCTCAAGGGAGTTGACTCAGTACGCGGAGCCGGACGCGCCCAGCGAACCCGTCGGGTGCCAGACCGTCTTGGTCTCCAGGAACGCGGTGAGGCGGTCGGTGCCCGGGTCCGCGGCGAAGTCCACGGCCTTGGGGCGCACGACGCGCTTGAGGTTGTCCGCCGCCGCGATCTCCAGGTCGCGCGCCAGCTCGGCACCCGCGCCCGTCAGGTCGATCGCGTTGACGTCCTGGTGCGCGGCCAGCGGCGCCGCGATCTCGGCCGTCTTGCCGGACAGGACGTTGACCACGCCGCCCGGCAGGTCGGAGGTGGCGAGCACCTCGCCGAGCGAGAGCGCCGGGAGCGGCGCCTTCTCGGAGGCGATCACGACGACGGTGTTGCCGGTCGCGATCACGGGGGCGATGACCGAGATGAGACCCAGGAACGACGACTCCTGGGGCGCGACGACCGTGACGACGCCGGTCGGCTCGGGGGTGGAGAGGTTGAAGAACGGGCCCGCGACCGGGTTCGCCCCGCCCACGACCTGGCCGATCTTGTCGGTCCAGCCCGCGTACCAGACCCAGCGGTCGATGGCAGCGTCCACGACCGCGGCGGCCTTGGACTTGGAGAGCCCCTCCGCCTCGGCGACCTCGCGCACGAACTGGTCCTTGCGGCCCTCCAGCATCTCGGCGATGCGGTAGAGGATCTGCCCCCGGTTGTACGCGGTCGCGCCCGCCCAGCCGCCGAACGCCTTGCGGGCCGCGACGACCGCGTCCCGCGCGTCCTTGCGGGAGGAGAGGGGCGCGTTGGCCAGCCACTTGCCCTTGCTGTCGACCACTTCGTACACCCGGCCGCTCTCGGAACGCGGGAACTTCCCGCCCACGTACAGCTTGTAGGTCTTGAAGACGCTCAGCCGCGTCGAAGTCTCAGACATCGAGGTAGCCCTCCAGGCCGTGCCGGCCGCCCTCGCGGCCGAAGCCCGACTCCTTGTAGCCGCCGAACGGCGAGGTCGGGTCGAACTTGTTGAACGTGTTGGCCCAGACGACACCGGCGCGGAGCTTGTTCGCGACCGCGAGGATGCGCGAGCCCTTCTCCGTCCAGATGCCGGCGGAGAGGCCGTACTGGCTGTTGTTGGCCTTGGCGACGGCCTCGTCCGGGGTGCGGAAGCTCAGCACGGACAGGACCGGGCCGAAGATCTCGTCGCGGGCGATGGTGTGCGCCTGGGTGACGTTGGTGAACAGCGTCGGGGCGAACCAGTAGCCGGCCGAGGGCAGGTCGCACGGCGCGGTCCAGCGCTCGGCGCCCTCCGCCTCGCCGGTCTCGGTGAGCGCGGTGATCCGGGCCAGCTGCTCGGCCGAGTTGATGGCGCCGATGTCGGTGTTCTTGTCCAGCGGGTCGCCGAGGCGCAGCGTGGACAGGCGGCGCTTGAGCGAGTCGAGCAGCTCGTCCTGGATCGACTCCTGGACCAGGAGGCGCGAGCCCGCGCAGCAGACCTGGCCCTGGTTGAAGAAGATGCCGGAGACGATGCCCTCGACGGCCTGGTCGATGGGGGCGTCGTCGAAGACGATGTTGGCGCCCTTGCCGCCCAGCTCCAGGGTGACCTTCTTGGACGTGCCGGCCACCGAGCGGGCGATCGCCTTGCCGACGGCGGTCGAGCCGGTGAAGGCGACCTTGTTGACGTCCGGGTGCTCGACCAGGGCCGCGCCCGCGTCGCCGTACCCGGTGAGGATGTTGACGACGCCCTTGGGCAGGCCCGCCTGGCGGCAGATGTCCGCGAAGAACAGGGCGGACAGCGGCGTGGTCTCGGCCGGCTTCAGGACGACCGTGTTGCCGGTCGCCAGCGCCGGGGCGATCTTCCACGCCAGCATCAGGAGCGGGAAGTTCCACGGGATGACCTGGCCCGCGACACCCAACGGGCGCGGGTTCGCGCCGAACCCGGCGTGGTCGAGCTTGTCGGCCCAGCCCGCGTAGTAGAAGAAGTGCGCGGCGACCAGCGGGAGGTCCGCGTCGCGGGTCTCCTTGATCGGCTTTCCGTTGTCCAGGGTCTCCAGGACGGCCAGCTCGCGGCTGCGCTCCTGGATGATCCGGGCGATCCGGAACAGGTACTTGGCGCGCTCGGAGCCGGGCAGCGCCGACCACTTCTCGAACGCCTTGCGGGCGGCCTTCACGGCCCGGTCCACGTCCTCGGCGCCCGCCTGGGCGACCTCGGACAGGACCTCCTCGGTGGACGGCGAGACGGTCTTGAAGACCTTGCCGTCGGCGGCCTCGGTGAACTCGCCGTCGATGAACAGGCCGTAGGAGGGGGCGATGTCGACGACCGAGCGGGACTCGGGCGCGGGCGCGTACTCGAACGCGGCCGTCTTCTTTTCCATTGCCATGGTGATCAGTCCACCGTCACGTAGTCGGGGCCGGAGTAGCGGCCGGTCGCCAGCTTCTGACGCTGCATCAGCAGGTCGTTGAGCAGCGAGGAGGCGCCGAAGCGGAACCAGCGGTTGTCCAGCCAGTCCTCGCCCACGGTCTCGTTGACCAGGACCAGGAACTTCACCGCGTCCTTGGTGGAGCGGATGCCGCCGGCCGGCTTCACGCCGACCTGGATCCCGGTCTGGGCGCGGAAGTCGCGTACGGCTTCGAGCAGCACCAGGGTGTTGGGCGGCGTGGCGTTCACGGCCACCTTGCCCGTCGACGTCTTGATGAAGTCGGCGCCGCCCATCATGCCGAGCCAGCTGGCGCGGCGGATGTTGTCGTACGTCGACAGCTCACCGGTCTCGAAGATGACCTTGAGGCGGGCCTTGTCGCCGCACTCGGCGCGGACGGCCGCGATCTCCTCGTACACCTTGCGGTAGTGACCGGCCAGGAACGCGCCCCGGTCGATCACCATGTCGATCTCGTCGGCGCCGGCCGCGACCGCGTCCCGTACGTCCGCGAGCTTGACCGGCAGTGCCGCGCGGCCCGCGGGGAAGGCGGTGGCGACGGACGCGACCTTGACGTCCGAGCCCTTCAGCACCTCCTTGGCGGTCGCCACCATGTCCGGATAGACGCAGACGGCGGCGGTGTGCGGGGTGGTGCGGTCGGTCGGATCGGGGTGGACGGCCTTGGCGGCGAGCGCCCGGACCTTGCCCGGGGTGTCCGCGCCTTCAAGCGTCGTCAGGTCGATCATCGAAATGGCCAGGTCGATGGCGTACGCCTTGGCCGAGGTCTTGATCGAGCGGGTGCCGAGGGACGCGGCGCGCGCTTCCAGGCCCACCGGGTCGATGCCGGGGAGCCCGTGGAGGAAGCGGCGCAGCGCGCCGTCGGACGCGGTCGCGTCGGCGAAGGCAGCTGCAGGTGCATTGGTGGGCATGGTCACCAGATGAGCATATCTACGCGCGTAGCTGCCTGTACAGCCCCCGAGGCTCAGGTGAGCGGGGGTGAGCTCTGTCACGCGTTCGTGACACCGAACGGACATTTCTCGCACAGGTGCTGCATAGATTTCTTCTTGCAGCCCCGCCCAGCCTCAACGGCCCCACCCGGCAGAGGAGGCGGCATGCAACCTCTCCTTTTTCTTCCTTCTCCGGCCGCTCGGCCGCCCTGTTCCATGGAGTCGTTCATGTCGACCTACGCCCGCATCCCGCTCCGCGCCGCGATCGCCACCGTCGCCCTCGCCGGAGCCTTCCTCACCCCGGCCGCGGCCTTCGCGGCCACTCCGGCCCACACCCCGGCCGCCGCCTCCGCCCCGTCCGCCGGCCGCTACGACGGCGAGAAGGTCCTCGTCCACAAGGACGCCGGGCACGGCGTGCTCGCGGTGCTCCGCAACGGGGCCGAGGGGCCCGAGGCCTGGCTGCGCGCAGTCGGTCCCGACTGGAAGCCGGGGGACGTCTGGGCGGTCAAGGTGGTGGGCGCGGTGACCCGGCAGACGCCGAGCTTCACGGTGACGGAGTACGTCCCCGGCCTCAAGGCACAGCTGCTCAAGGCCGAGACCGCCACGCCGGTGCTGCGGATCACCTCCCCCGACGGCTCCGTGAAGACGTACGCCCTGCCCAAGGGCGCCGCGGCCGAGCCGTCGCCGAAGCCGAGCGGCAAGCCGTCGGCGAAGCCGAAGCCGTCCGAGCCCGTCGCCGCCCAGGGCTGCACGGTGACCCAGCGCAAGAACATCGGGGCCGGCACGCTCGCCGTGCTGACGATGGGAACGAAGGGCCCGTCGGTCACCTTCGAGGACGGCGACCGCACCCCGGTCAAGGGCTTGGGCAAGCTCGACCGTCAGCACCCCGAGCTGCCCGTCTCGGCCGGCATCTACGCCGAGATCCTCAACCCCTACGGCTCCGCACCGCAGTTGAAGACGCGGACCCAGGGCGGTGACGCCCCCTACGGATACGCCACCTTCCCGAAGCTGCCCAAGGGCTGCACCCTCGACGGCACTTCCACCCCGGTCACCAACGGCGGCCAGACCACCGTCGTGCCCAAGGGGGCCGTCGCGGCCGGGGCCGAGATCGAGCAGAGCAGTGGTGACAACACCGCGCTGATCGCGGGCGGCGCGAGCCTCGCCGTGGTCGCAGCGGGCGGGTACGTGGCGCTGCGTCGCCGCAACGCCGCCCGTATCTGACCACCCCGGGCGGGCCGCCCCACCGGCGGCCCGCCCCTCCTCATGGCCCTCGGAGCGCCCCATGTCCCGCACCCGTGCGGCCCGTTCGGCCGCCGCAGCCCTGTTCGTCCTCGCCGCCGGCGTCTCGGCCGCGGGCTGCGGTTCCGACCCCGCCGAGCCCACCCCGCCCCCGAACGTCTCCGCCGCCTCCAGTGCCCCCGCCGCCCCCAGGGCCGCCACCGCGCTGCCCGCCTCCGAGCCGGTACGGGTGAGGATCCCGGCGGCCGGGGTCGACACGGGCCCGGTCCTCGACCTCGGGCTCGCCGCCGACGGCACCGTCGAGGTGCCCTCCGTCGCCGACGCCGACAAGATCGGCTGGTACGACAAGGGAGTCACCCCGGGCCAGACCGGGCCCGCCGTGCTCATCGGGCACTTCGACACCGTCAAGGGCCCGGCGGTCCTGAAGAACGTCTCCAAGGTCAAGGTCGGCGACCTCGTCTCGGTCGCCCGCGCCGACGGGAAGACCGCCGAGTTCAAGGTCCGCGCGCTGGAACAGGTCGACAAGTCGACCTTCCCGACCCAGAAGGTGTACGGCAACACCGACCGCCCTGAGCTGCGCATCATCACCTGCGGCGGCGAGCTGACCGGCGGGCACCGCCCCGACAACATCATCCTGTACGCGGATCTGGTGGCCTGAGCTGATCGGGTCCCGGGGGCGTGAGGCAGAATCGGGCCATGACGAGCCCCACGCCGCCCGCCGAGCCGGCCTACGCCGACCGGACCTACCGCTCACCCGCCGGTATCGCCGGCGGCGCGCTGCTGCTTGCGATCGGTATCTGGCTCGGCGTCGACGCCGTGGTCCAGGGCCATGGCAACGCCCCCTGGCTGGCGCTCGCCGTGCTGCTCTGCGCGGTGCCGCTGATCGTCGCCTTCAGCTTCCGCCCCGCGGTGTTCGCGGGCGCCGACCGGCTCCTGGTGCGCAATCCGTTCCGTACGATCACGCTGCCCTGGGCGTCCGTGGCGGACGTACGGGCCGGGTACTCCAGCGAGGTCTTCGACCAGGCGGGCGGCAAGTACCAGCTGTGGGCGATTCCCGTCTCGCTGCGCCAGCGCAAGCGGGCCGCCCGCCGGCAGGTGCGGGACGCGACGGTCGACGGGCAGATCGGCGTCCCGGTCACGGCCGACGTCAGCGATGCCAAGGCGCGCATGGCGCCCGCCGACCAGTCCATCCGGGACCTGCGCGACCTCGCCGAACAGGGCGCCCTGCGCGAGAGCGCGCAGGGCGAGGTCGGTGTCCGCTGGGCGTACGAGGTCATCGCGCCGGCGGTCGCCGGGGCGGTCCTGTTCGTCGTCCTGCTCGCCATCGGCTGACCCCGGTCACGGCGGGCCGGGCCACACCAGGAGCATGTAGGCGCCGAGCCACGCCGACGACAGGGTGGCCGCGCCCAGCACCAGGACGGTGACCGTGCGGCGGGCCCGCGCCAGTGCCAGCGCGACCGGCAGCAGCAGCGGGAAGCCGGGGACCAGGAAGCGGGCCCGCGGGAAGTAGACGCCGCCGCTGCCGAGGACGACCAGGAGCAGCGCGCCCGTGAAGACCAGCAGGACCAGCGGCTGGCGGTCGGCGAGCGAGAGCAGATACAGCGCGCCGGACAGGATCAGGACCAGCGTGACCAGGACCAGGAACAGCGGCGGCCGGTTCGCGTACACGAGGATGGAGCGGATGTCGCGCAGGGTGCCGATGCCGCCGTCCCACTCGTTGTCCCAGACCTTCTGCACCGCGAAGTAGCCGTCCCAGCGGCCGAGCCGCAGCCCCACCCAGGCCACATAGCCGCACCAGCCGGCCGGCGCGAGCAGCCCGCCGAGCACCAGGCGCCGGTCGAACGTCCGGGTGCGTACGAGGGCCACGAGGGCGGTCAGTGAGACCGCGGCCGCGAGCGCGATGCCGGTGGGGCGGGTCAGGCCCGCGAGCGCCGCCAGCGAGCCCGCCCAGACCCAGCGCCGGGCCAGCACGCAGTACAGCGCCCACGCCGTCAGCGCGGTGAACAGGGACTCCGTGTAGCCCATCCACTGGACGACCCCGACCGGCAGCGCCGCCCAGAGGACCGTGAGCAGGGCGCCCGTACGGCGGCCGTGCAGGCGGTCGCCGACCGCGAACACCCCGCACGCGGCGGCCAGCGAGAACCCGATCGCGAGCAGCAGCCCGACGCTGGCCCGCGAGCCCGGCGTGACGGCCGCGACCGCCTTCACCAGGCACGGGTACAGCGGGAAGAAGGCCAGGTTGTTCAGCTGCTCGGCGTGCAGCGCGTGGACGTAGCCGTGGGCGGCGATGCCGAGGTACCAGTTGGAGTCCCAGGACGTGGCGAGCGTCGGCCAGATCCCGTGGTGGCGCACGTGCGCCCACTTCGCGAGGACGAGCACTCCGAAGAGGCGGACCGCGAGATAGCCGAGCAGCGCGGGCCCGGCGTACCTGAGGGCGGTGCGCGCCCGCTCCCCGGCCGACGGACGGCCGGCCGTGCCGCGCCGGACCGGGTGCCGGCGGGCGGCGGGGACGGGACGGCGACGGACCGTGGTCGACGCCGGTGACGGTGCGGTCGGGGACACTGCGACGGCTCCTTGGCTCGGGCACGGCGGGAGGTACGGGTCACCCTTTCTCGCAAGTCCCCGCCGGATGCCGCACCGCTGCGTCAACTGCCGTACGAAATCACCCGAAAGCGGGAGTGGGGCGGTGGTCGATTGACCACCGCCCCACTCCGTCGCGTGCCGTCCGTCAGATGCCGGCGGCCGCCGCGAGGTCCTTCTTGATGCCGGCGAGCAGCTCGGCACCCTTGGCGCGGGCCGCGTCCAGCTCGTCGGACGAGCCGACCGGGACCACGACCTCCAGGTAGCACTTGAGCTTCGGCTCGGTGCCGCTCGGGCGGACGATCACCCGGGCGCCCTCCAGGTAGTAGCGCAGGCCGTCGGTGGGCGGCAGGGCCTCGGTCCCCTGGTTGAGGTCCTCGGCCTTGGTGACGGCGAGGCCCGCGAGCGAGGTCGGCGGCTGCTCGCGCAGCCGCGCCATCGCGTCGGAGATCACGGTGAGGTCCTCGACGCGGACCGACAGCTGGTCGGTGGCGTGCAGGCCGTGCGCGAGCGCCAGTTCGTCCAGGAGGTCCAGGACCGTGCGGCCCTGCTCCTTCAGGACGGAGGCGAGCTCGGCGACCAGGAGCGCGGCCGTGATGCCGTCCTTGTCGCGCACGCCCTCGGGGTCGACGCAGTAGCCCAGCGCCTCCTCGTAGCCGTAGCGCAGACCGTCCACGCGGGCGATCCACTTGAACCCGGTGAGCGTCTCCTCGTAGCCGAGCCCCGCGGCCTCGGCGATGCGGCCGAGCAGCGAGGACGACACGATCGACTCGGCGAACACACCGGAGACGCCCTTGGTGACCAGGTGGGCGGCGAGCAGCGCGCCGACCTCGTCGCCGCGCAGCATCCGCCACTCGCCGTCCCGGTCCCTGACCGCGGCCGCGCAGCGGTCGGCGTCCGGGTCGTTGGCGATCACGATGTCGGGGTTCGCGCGGCGGGCCGTGGCGAACGCCAGGTCCATCGCGCCCGGCTCCTCCGGGTTGGGGAAGGCCACGGTCGGGAACGCCGGGTCGGGCTCGGCCTGTTCGGCCACGAGCACCGGCTCGGGGAACCCGGCCCGCGCGAACGCGGCGAGCAGCACGTCCTTGCCGACGCCGTGCATCGCCGTGTAGACGACGTTCGCGGTGCGCGGCGACCCGGGGGTCAACACCGCGTCCGTACGCGCCAGATAGGCGTCCAGGACCTCGTCCCCGAGCACCTCCCAGCCGCTCTCGGGCCGCGGTACGTCGTTCAGCGAGACGACCGCGTCGATCTCGGCGGCGATCTCCGCGTCGGCGGGCGGCACGATCTGCGAGCCGTCGCCGAGGTAGACCTTGTAGCCGTTGTCACGCGGTGGGTTGTGACTGGCCGTCACCTCGACGCCGGCCACGGCGCCCAAGTGCCTTATGGCGTAGGCGAGTACGGGCGTCGGCAGCGGCCGGGGCAGGACGGTCGCCCTGAGCCCGGCGCCGACCATGACGGCCGCCGTGTCCCGCGCGAAGTCCGCGGACTTGTAGCGGGCGTCGTAGCCGATGACGACGAGCCCTTCGCCCTGGCCCTTCGCCTTCAGGTACGCGGCGAGCCCGGCGGCGGCGCGGATGACGACCGAACGGTTCATCCGCATCGGCCCGGCGCCCAGCTCGCCGCGCAGCCCGGCGGTGCCGAACTGCAGCGTGCCGCTGAACCGCGCGGCCAATTCCTCGACGTCCGAACTCTCGATGAGCTTGGCCAGCTCGTCGCGCGTCTCGCTGTCGGGGTCCTCGGCCAGCCAGGCCTGGGCCCGCGCGATCAGGTCCTGCGTCACGTTGTCAGCCTTTCGCGAAAAGGGGATCAGATGCGGTCGAGTACCCGGGTGAGCAGCTCGCCCATGCGCGCCGCCGAGTCGCGGCCCGCCTGGAGCACCTCTTCGTGGTTGAGCGGCTCACCGGTCAGACCGGCGGCGAGGTTGGTGACGAGCGAGATCCCGAGGACCTCCGCGCCGGCCTCGCGGGCGGCGATGGCTTCGAGCACGGTCGACATGCCGACCAGGTCGCCGCCCATCACGCGGACCATGTTGATCTCGGCCGGGGTCTCGTAGTGCGGGCCGGGGAACTGGACGTACACGCCCTCTTCCAGCGTCTCGTCGACCTCCTTGCACAGCGCGCGCAGGCGCGGCGAGTACAGGTCGGTGAGGTCCACGAAGTTGGCGCCGATGATCGGCGAGGTGGCCGTCAGGTTGAGGTGGTCGCTGATCAGGACCGGCTGGCCCGGGCGCATGCCCTCGCGCAGACCGCCGCAGCCGTTGGTCAGCACGACGGTCTTGCAGCCGGCGGCGACGGCGGTGCGCACACCGTGCGAGACGGCGGCGACGCCGCGGCCCTCGTAGAAGTGCGTACGGCCGAGGAAGACCAGCGCGCGCTTGTCACCGATCTTGTACGAGCGGATCTTGCCGCCGTGTCCCTCGACGGCCGGCGGCGGGAAGCCCGGCAGCTCGGTCACGGGGAACTCGGCCTCGGGGGCACCGAGGGCGTCGACGGCCGGCGCCCAGCCGGAGCCCATCACCAGGGCGACGTCGTGGGTCTCGGCGCCGGTGAGCTCGCGCAGACGCGCGGCGGCGGCGTCGGCGGCGGCGTGGGGGTCCTGGAGCAGGTCCGGGGTGGCAGATGCGTTCACTGAGTCTCTCGCCTCGCGAAGGAACGTCGTCCCGCCCGGTGACTGTCCGGCCGGGTCCGGGGGGTTTTCCCCCGGTAAAGAAGAATTACGCGCACGAGCGTAACCGCTGAAGTCCTACGCGCGTAGATGTGCAGGATAACGGACCTGTCCGATCCCTTTGTGGCTTCGCACGAAAGCGGCGGCGGACCATCGGGCCGCAAAGGCGCGAAGCCCGGCCCTGACCTTGGTGTTCAAGGGGGCCGGGCTTCGGGCCGGCCTCAGCAGGGCCGCTTGCGAAGTTCCATCACATAGTCGTGCGGCGCGCCCGCGGACTCGGCCGCGTCGGCCAGCTCGCCCAGGTACCGCGCCGAGGGCAGACCGCCCTCGTACCCGTTCAGGACGTACAGCCAGGCCGCGTCCTCGCCGTCCAGCGTGTGCACCCGCACCCGCATCCGGCGGTAGATGTCGAGCCCGACCCCCTCCCACCGGTCCATCGACTCCTCGTCGAGCGGCGCGATGTCGTACAGGGCGACGAAGACCTGCGAGCGGGGTGCCTCGACGATCGTTGCGAGGGCACCCTCCCAGCCCATCTGCTCCCCGCCGAACGTCAGGCGCCAGCCGTTGAGCCAGCCGGTGCCGCGCAGCGGGGAGTGCGGGGCGCGGCGGGTCATCAGCCGCGGATCCAGGTTGCCGGCGTACGCGGCGTAGAGCGACATGGTGTCGAGGGTACGACAGTGGCCCGTGGGGGTACTTCGTGCGGCCCGCGCGCATCCGGGCCCCGCGGATCCCGCCACGGCGGCCGAATGGCGCCCCCGGGGCGAGGACACTTGAAGCGTGCGGGACAATGAGGTACGTACTGCGTTCCCCCGGGGCCCCGCCCCGGACCCCCGGCCGGGCGGGCAGGCAGGCCGGGATCGACACTACGAGGCGGACTTTTTCGTGACGCGGATCGTGATCATCGGTGGCGGACCGGGCGGATACGAGGCGGCCCTGGTGGGCGCCCAGCTCGGTGCGGAGGTGACCGTCGTGGACTGCGACGGTCTGGGCGGGGCGTCGGTGCTCACCGACTGCGTGCCGTCGAAGACCCTGATCGCGACGGCCGAGGTGATGACCACCTTCGACTCTTCGTACGAGGAGTTGGGCATCCTCGTCGCCGACGACACGCCCCCCGAGGAGCAGTCCGCCCGGGTCGTCGGCGTGGACCTCGGCAAGGTCAACCGGCGTGTCAAGCGCCTCGCGCTCGCCCAGTCCCACGACATCACCGCCTCGGTGACCCGGGCCGGCGCCCGCGTCATGCGCGGCCGCGGCCGGCTCGCGGGCCCCCAGGGCATCGACGGCACGCGCGACGTCATCGTCACGGCGGCCGACGGCACCGAGGAGATGCTCACCGCCGAGGCCGTCCTGATCGCCACCGGCGGCAGCCCGCGCGAGCTGCCCGATGCCCAGCCCGACGGCGAGCGGATCCTCAACTGGACGCAGGTGTACGACCTGGACGAGCTCCCCGAGGAGCTCATCGTGGTCGGATCCGGCGTCACCGGCGCGGAGTTCGCCGGCGCGTACCAGGCGCTCGGCTCCAAGGTCACCCTCGTCTCGTCCCGCGACCGGGTGCTGCCGGGCGAGGACCCGGACGCGGCCGCCGTCCTGGAGGACGTGTTCCGCCGCCGCGGCATGAACGTCATGGCCCGCTCGCGCGCCGAGTCCGCCAAGCGCGTCGGCGACCGCGTCGAGGTCACCCTCTCCGACGGCCGCGTCATCAGCGGCACCCACTGCCTGATGGCCGTCGGCGCCATCCCCAACACCGCGAACATGGGCCTGGAGGAGTCGGGCGTACGCCTCAAGGAGTCCGGCCACATCTGGACCGACAAGGTCTCGCGCACCTCCGCCCCCGGCGTGTACGCGGCCGGCGACGTGACCGGCATCTTCGCGCTGGCCTCGGTCGCCGCGATGCAGGGCCGCATCGCGATGTACCACTTCCTGGGCGACGCGGTGGCCCCGCTCAACCTGAAGACGGTCTCCTCCAACGTCTTCACCGACCCGGAGATCGCCACCGTCGGCTACACGCAGGCCGACGTCGACGCGGGCAAGATCGAGGCCCGCGTCGTCAAGCTGCCGCTGCTGCGCAACCCGCGCGCCAAGATGCAGGGCATCCGGGACGGCTTCGTCAAGATCTTCTGCCGGCCGGGCACCGGCATCATCGTGGGCGGCTGTGTCGTCGCGCCGCGCGCGAGTGAACTGATCCATCCGATCTCGATCGCGGTCGACAACAATCTGACGGTCGAGCAGATCGCGAATGCGTTCACCGTGTACCCGTCGCTGTCGGGCTCGATCGCCGAGGTGGCCCGTCAGCTGCACACCCGGAAGAAGGCCGGAGAGGCGTAACTTCCCTGGTGGGACGGGGGGTTGTCGAGTGGTGCACGGTGCCTGGGAGACCCGGGCCGGGCGTATACCACTCGACGACCCCCTTTGAGTGCACCTTCTGTTATTCGGCGCAAACTGCTGAGAATATTCGGCCGCCCAGGTTACTGTCAGTTTCGTGTTCGCTGCAGAACGTCGCCAATTGATCCTCGAAATGGTGCGCGCCAACGGGGCGGTATCGCTCCGTGAGCTCGCCCGCGTCGTCCAGACCTCCGAAGTGACCGTACGGCGGGACGTGCGGGCGCTGGAGGCAGAAGGACTCCTCGACCGCCGGCACGGCGGTGCGGTGCTGCCGGGCGGGTTCACCCGCGAATCCGGCTTCCCGCAGAAATCCCATCTAGCGACCGCCGAGAAGACGGCCATCGCCGACCTCGCCGCCAGCCTCGTCGAAGAGGGCGAGGCCATTGTGGTCGGCGCGGGGACGACCACGCAGGAGCTGGCCCGCCGGCTCGCACGGGTCCCCGGCCTGACCGTCGTCACCAACTCCCTTTTGGTGGCACAGGCGTTGGCGCACGCCAACCGGGTCGAAGTGGTCATGACCGGAGGCACCCTGCGCGGCTCCAACTACGCCCTGGTGGGCAGTGGCGCCGAGCAGTCCCTCCAGGGCCTTCGCGTCTCCCGCGCCTTCCTGTCGGGGAGCGGACTCACGGCCGAACGCGGCCTGTCCACCTCCAACATGCTCTCGGCGTCCGTCGACCGGGCCCTAGTCCAGGCCGCCGCGGAGGTCGTGGTCCTGGCCGACCACACCAAGCTCGGCACCGACACCATGTTCCAGACGGTGCCGACCGACGTGATCACACGCCTGGTCACCGACGAGCCGCCGGGCCACGACGACCGCGCCGCCACCGAGTTGCAGGCGCTTGCCGACCAGGGCGTGCAGATCGCCGTGGCCGGCCCCGCGGGCGCGGGTGGGGAGTCCACCCCCGGCCGCCCTCCGCGCCGCGACATGCCGCTCCCCGGCCAACGTCGCAGCCACGGCCCCGGTGCGGGCCCGCAGTTGCGCAGCGCGGCATCGATGGGCGAGCCGCAGGGGCCGGGTGAGCGGGCGCGGGTCGCGGATCTGCGGCGGCGCTGAAACGGGGCGTGGCGGCCCCTAGTCTTTGAGTCCCCGGTAGGTCAGGGCGAGCAGGCGGTCCGCCAACTCCGGGTCGTCCGGGGACTGTTCGGCCGCCAGAGCGATCGCGTTGGTCAGCTGCATGAGGTCGGCGATGGTGACGTCGGCTCGTACGGAACCGGCTTCCCTGGCCCGTACGAGCAGGGCGTCGCCCGCCTCGCGCATCGGCTCGCTGCACCTGGCCAGGGCCGAACTCGCGTCGCCCGAAGCCGACATGAGGGCGCGGGCCAGGCCCCGGTACACCCCCGCGTGCGTGATGATGGCGCGCAGCCACTCGATGAGCGCGGTGCAGGGCTGCTCGGCGTCCAGCAACTCCCTTGACCGGTCGAGGAGTACGTCCACCTCGCTCTGGAACACCGCGCTCAGCAGGGCGTGGCGGGTGGGGAAGTGGCGGTACAGGGTGCCGATGCCCACGCCGGCCCTGCGGGCCACGTCCTCCAGGGAGGTGTCCGTGCCGCGTTCTGCGAAGGCGGTGCGGGCGACGGCGAGCAGGCGGTCGTGGTTGCGCCGCGCGTCGGCCCTGAGGGGCCGAACCCCAACCCCCGTTTTCCCATCCATGCCCCCAGCATGCCACCCGGGCCCGTCCGGGGCGGCGGGGTGGGGAAAGGCAGGAGCCCCGGCCGCGAATGCGGCCGGGGCTCCTGCGCGTCAGCGCATCAGTCCTTGATTTCGCAGATCATCGCGCCGGAGGAGACGGACGCGCCGACCTCGGCGGAGAGTCCCTTGATGGTGCCGGAGCGGTGTGCGTTGAGCGGCTGTTCCATCTTCATGGCTTCCAGGACGACGACGAGGTCGCCCTCGTTGACCTGCTGGCCTTCCTCGACGGCGACCTTGACGATGGTGCCTTGCATGGGGGAGGCGAGGGTGTCGCCGGAGGTGGCGGAGCCGGCCTTCTTGGCGGCACGCCGCTTGGGCTTGGCGCCGCCGGCTGCCGCGGTGCGGGCCAGTGTCATGCCGAGGGAGGAGGGCAGGGAGACTTCCAGGCGCTTGCCGCCGACTTCGACGACGACCGTCTCGCGGCCGGGCTCTTCGTCCGTCTCGGTGTCGGCCGGAGCCGTGAACGCCGGGATCTCGTTGACGAATTCGGTCTCGATCCACCGGGTGTGGATACGGAACGGGTCGGCCGTGAAGGCGGGGTCTGCGACCACCGCGCGGTGGAAGGGGATCGCGGTGGCCATGCCCTCGACGTTGAACTCCGCCAGGGCACGCGCGGCACGCTGGAGCGCCTGCTCGCGGGTGGCGCCGGTGACGATGAGCTTGGCCAGGAGCGAGTCCCAGGCGGGGCCGATGACCGAGCCGGACTCGACGCCGGCGTCCAGGCGGACACCGGGGCCGGTGGGCGGTGCGAACACCGTCACCGTGCCCGGCGCGGGCAGGAAGCCGCGGCCCGGGTCCTCGCCGTTGATGCGGAACTCGAAGGAGTGCCCGCGTACGGCCGGGTCGTCGTAGCCGAGTTCTTCGCCGTCGGCGATGCGGAACATCTCGCGGACCAGGTCGATGCCGGTGACCTCTTCGGTGACCGGGTGCTCGACCTGGAGGCGGGTGTTGACCTCCAGGAAGGAGATCGTGCCGTCGGTGCCGACGAGGAACTCGACGGTGCCCGCGCCGACGTAGCCGGCCTCCTTGAGGATGGCCTTGGACGCGGCGTACAGCTCGGCGTTCTGGGCCGGGGTCAGGAACGGGGCGGGGGCCTCCTCGACCAGCTTCTGGTGGCGGCGCTGGAGCGAGCAGTCACGGGTGGAGACGACGACCACGTTGCCGTGGGTGTCGGCCAGGCACTGGGTCTCGACGTGCCGCGGCTTGTCGAGGTAGCGCTCGACGAAGCACTCGCCCCGGCCGAAGGCGGCGACGGCCTCGCGCACCGCGGAGTCGTACAGCTCCGGGACCTCTTCGAGGGTGCGGGCGACCTTCAGGCCGCGGCCGCCGCCGCCGAAGGCGGCCTTGATCGCGATGGGCAGGCCGTGCTGCTCGGCGAACGCGACGACCTCGTCGGCGCCCGCGACCGGGTCCGGGGTGCCCGCGACGAGCGGGGCACCGGCGCGCTGGGCGATGTGACGGGCCGCCACCTTGTCGCCGAGGTCGCGGATGGCCTGCGGGGGCGGGCCGATCCAGGTCAGGCCCGCGTCGATGACGGCCTGGGCGAACTCGGCGTTCTCGGAGAGGAATCCGTAGCCCGGGTGGACCGCATCCGCTCCCGAGTCGGCCGCGGCCGCGAGCACCTTGGCGATGTCCAGATAGCTGGCCGCCGGAGTGTCACCGCCCAGGGCGAACGCCTCGTCCGCTGCCCGGACATGCAGTGCATCCCGGTCCGGATCGGCGTAGACGGCTACGCTCGCGATCCCGGCATCCCGGCAGGCCCGGGCAACACGGACAGCGATTTCGCCACGGTTGGCGATGAGCACCTTGCGCACGATGGCTCCCTCCTTGAAACAAGCTGAGTTTAGGGAAGCCGCACACTGGCTTACGACCCATCCCCAATGGTGAGCTTGCCCACACGGAGTGTGATTCGAGGCACGCTCAAGTCGCGAAATCCCTTGTCGCACCACGGTACGCCGGGCTCCCGTACCGCACAGTAGCGGTGTGGTGTGGTCAAGGTCTCTGTCTCCGAGGCCCTCAGGTCGCCGGGTTTCTTTGTGGAGTCCCTACGAATGGCCGAATGATTCTTTGCGACCCGGCCCCCGCGCGGCGAGGCACTTCACCCCGGACCGGCCATCGTTGTTGTCCAGACCCTTGTACGAACCATTACCGGTTAGTAGCGTGCGCAACATCGCCGTACTACGGGTAACAGGGGGTGTCGCGCGTGCTGCGCCGACCGATCGCCATCGTGGCCGCGCTCATTCTCTTCGCCGAGGCCTGCGCCGTCGTGCTCGTGAACTGGGTGCTGGGCATGGTCGCCGACAACCAGCACATGTCCATGGCCGGGCTCGATCCGGACGCGATATCCACCGGAGCGTGGGTCGCCGGCGCCCTGTTCGGGATCTTCCTCGCGGCCTGCGGCGTCGTCCTGCTGATCGTCGGCATACGCGACCGCGCCCCAGGCCGCTTCGCCCGCATCACGTTGATCGCCTGCGCGGTGGTGCACGGCGTGCTCGGCGCGCTCACCGTCGGCCTGGTCGGCTGGCCCGCCTTCGCCTACCTGATGGTCGTGCTCGCGCTGCTCGTCCACGTACTCCTGGCGTACGTGAAGGAGCGCCCCGAGCCAGAGCCCAAGGATGGCGGGGCCACCGGCGGAGCCCCGGCCGCCGCCTGACCCCCGGCGCTACACCCAGAGGTCGGTGATCGAGACGCCGAGCTCGGCGAGCAGCTTGCGCAGCAGCGGCAGCGAGAGCCCGATGACGTTTCCGTGGTCGCCCTCGATCGAGTCGACGAAGGGCGCCGAGCGGCCGTCGAGCGTGAACGCCCCTGCCACGTAAAGGGGTTCGCCGCTCGCCACGTACGCCGCGATCTCCGCGTCGGTGGGCTCGCCGAACCGTACGACCGTCGACGCGGTCGCCGAGGCGCGCTCGCCGGTCGCCGTGTCGATCACGCAGTGCCCGGTCTGCAGCACGCCGGAGCGGCCACGCATCGACTTCCAGCGGGCCGTCGCGTCCTCGGCGTCGGCGGGCTTGCCGAGCGCCTGGCCGTCGAGTTCGAGCACCGAGTCGCAGCCGACGACCAGGGCGTCGGCGGCCTCGGGGCGGCCGGCCACCGCGTCCGCCTTCGCCTCGGCGAGTACGAGGGCGAGCTCGGCGGGGCTGGGCGCGGTCAGGGCGTCCTCGTCGACGCCGCTGACGATCACCTCGGGCGCGAGCCCGGCCTGGCGGAGCAGTCCGAGCCGGGCGGGCGATTGGGAGGCGAGGACGAGGCGGCGCTGAGCAGTCATGGGCGCCATCGTAGGTGGCCCCGGCCCCGGCCCCTCAGTGCAGGCCGGCCACGAGCATCGCGATCACCATGGCCAGGGCGAGGAACAGGCCCGCCCGGCGCATCATCGCCTGGGCGTCGCGTAATTCCTTGGGCGGCTCGTTCTCCGGGTCTGACCACAGCATGTAATCGATAGTGGGACCAGGGCTGTTGGCGCGCCTGAGTACGGGTACTCAGGATGCCCGGTGCCGATTGACTAATTGCGGACCAGTACTTCATCTCCCGTTCATGTGCGGCACGCGCCGACATGTGCGGCACGCGCCGGCCGGCCGACTGTCACCCACTTCGTAAACGGTCTACGAGTTCCATTAATGATCGAGGGCTGTTACTGTCCGAGTTAACGGGACTGGTGAACCATTAATGGCTCACCAGTCGGTCCGTCGTGAACAGGGGAGATCGCCATGAACGAGAACGGGATCAACAAGGCTGGGGTCGGCAGGGCCGTCCGGCGGGGTGGTGGCCCGCTGGCCGCCGGTGCTGCCGCGCTCGCGCTGCTCGCCGGGGCGCAGCCGTCCTCCGCCCGGCCCGCCGCCCGGCCCGTCGCCTGGGGTGCCGCCTGGGCCGCGTCGCCGCAGCTGCCCGCGACCGGGTTCACCCCCAACTGGTCGCAGGAGGGCTTCTCGCACCAGAGCGTCCGCCAGGTCGTGCGCGTCACCGAGGGCGGCGACCGGGTCCGGATCCGGCTCTCCAACGCGTACGGCACCTCGCCGCTCACCCTCACCGGGGCCACCGTCGCCAAGACGGGTCGGGGTGCGGACGTACAGCCGGGATCCGTAAGGGAGTTGACCTTCGGCGGCGGGAAGTCCGTGAGCATCCCGGCGCACGGCGAGCTGCGCAGCGACGCGGCCCGACTCGGCCTGGAGCGGCTCGATTCGGTGACCGTCACGCTCTACTTCGCCGGGACGACCGGGCCCGCCACCTTCCACGCGCAGGGCTTCGCCGACACCTACCGGGCCGAGGGCGACCACCGGGCGGACCCGTCGGGCCGCGCCTTCACCGCGACCAGCCAGTCCTGGTACTACCTCTCGGGCGTCGAGGTCGGCGGCGGGGCGAGGCGTGACGGCGCCGCCCTGTTCGGGGACTCCATCACGGACGGGTTCGGCTCGACCGCGGGCGCCGACCGCCGCTACTCGGACGCGTTGGCCGAGCGCACCGGCCGGCCCGTCGTCAACGCGGGCATCGGCGGCAACCTCGTGCTCAACGACTCGGCCTGGTACGGCGAGCGGTCCGCCGCGCGCTTCGGGCGGGACGTGCTCGACCAGCCCGGCGTCTCGACGGTCGTCGTCCTCGAAGGCGTCAACGACATCGGGTTCAGCGAAGCTCAGAAGGGGCCGAAGCCGCAGCCCACGTACAAGCCGGCGCCGGTCGTCACCAGTGCCCAACTCATCGACGGATACCGGGAGTTGATACGTCAGGCGCACGGCAGGGGGCTGAAGGCGGTCGGCGCGACGCTGCTGCCGCTCAAGGGGTCCGACCACTGGGGTGAGCACTCGGCGCGGGTCAGTGACGAGGTCAACGACTGGATCCGCACGTCGGGCGCGTTCGACGCGGTGGCCGACTTCGACAAGGCGCTCGCCTCGAAGGCCGACCCCGACCGCCTGGCCGCGCAGTACGACTCGGGGGACGCCCTGCACCCGAATGACGCGGGGTATCGGCTGATGGCGGAGCTGCTGGCCCAGCTCCTCTGACCACTCCCTGGGGCTCCGCCCCAGACCCCGTTCGCGCCTTAAGGGCGCTCGTCCTCAATTGCCGGACGGGCTGAAGATGCTCGGCCCTGCCAGCATCAACCCTGCCAGGGGCGCGGGGAACTGCGCGAACGGGTCCAGGACGGCCCGCTGGCACAAACCCCGCACCCCCTGCGGAGCGGGTTACGCAGGCCAGTACGTACGGGCCCACGTACGGGCCCCGGGGCGGGGCAGGGCGCGGCGGGCGATCCGCGCGGGGTCGGACCACCCCTCCGGCAGCCGCGCCGCGGCGGACGCGGACGAAGCCGTCGCCGCGGCGCGCGCCTGGACCACCGCGAGTGCGGCGGCCAGCTCCTCCGGGGTCGGGTTGCCCCGTACGACCTTGATCACAGCGGCTCCTTGCGAGGGCTTAGAGGGGGATGTTGCCGTGCTTCTTCGGAGGGAGGGATTCCCGCTTCGTACGCAGCTGACGCAGGCCCTTCACGATGTGGGCGCGGGTCTCCGACGGCATGATCACCGCGTCGACGTAGCCCCGCTCGGCCGCGATGTACGGGTTGAGGAGCGTGTCCTCGTAGTCCGCGATCAGCTCGGTGCGGGTGGCCTCGGCCTCATCCGGGTCCGTGACCGCCGCGATCGTGCGGCGGTGCAGGATATTGACCGCGCCCTGCGCGCCCATGACCGCGATCTGCGCGGTCGGCCAGGCCAGGTTGAGGTCGGCGCCCAGGTGCTTGGAGCCCATGACGTCGTACGCGCCGCCGAACGCCTTGCGGGTGATGACGGTGATCAGCGGGACCGTCGCCTCGGCGTACGCGTAGATCAGCTTGGCGCCGCGCCGGATGATGCCGCCGTACTCCTGGTCGACCCCGGGGAGGAAGCCGGGGACGTCGACGAAGGTCAGGACCGGGACGTTGAACGCGTCGCAGGTGCGCACGAAGCGCGCGGCCTTCTCGGAGGCGTTGATGTCGAGGCAACCCGCGAACTGCATCGGCTGGTTGGCGACGATGCCGACCGGGAAGCCCTCCACGCGGCCGAAGCCGGTGACGATGTTCGGCGCGAACAGGGCCTGGGTCTCCAGGAACTCGCCGTCGTCCAGGACGTGCTCGATGGCCGTGTGCATGTCGTACGGCTGGTTCGCGGAGTCCGGGATGAGGGTGTCGAGCTCGCGGTCCTCGTCCGTGGTCTCCAGGTCGGCCTCCTCGGGGAAGGCCGGGGGCTCGCTCAGGTTGTTCGACGGCAGGTAGGAGAGGAGGGACTTGACGTACTCGATCGCGTCCTTCTCGTCGCCCGCCATGTGGTGCGCCACGCCCGACGTGGTGTTGTGCGTGCGCGCGCCGCCGAGCTCCTCGAAGCCGACGTCCTCGCCGGTGACGGTCTTGATGACGTCGGGCCCGGTGATGAACATGTGCGAGGTCTGGTCGACCATCACCGTGAAGTCGGTGATCGCGGGGGAGTACACCGCGCCGCCCGCGCACGGGCCGACGATCAGGGAGATCTGCGGAACGACGCCCGAGGCGTGCACATTGCGGCGGAAGATCTCGGCGAACAGGCCGAGCGCGACCACGCCTTCCTGGATGCGGGCGCCGCCGCCGTCGTTGATGCCGATGACCGGGCAGCCGGTCTTCAGCGCGAAGTCCATGACCTTGACGATCTTCTCGCCGTAGACCTCGCCCAGCGAGCCGCCGAAGATGGTGAAGTCCTGCGAGTAGACGCACACCGGGCGGCCGTCGACGGTCCCGTACCCGGTGACCACGCCGTCCCCGTACGGGCGGTTCTTCTCGATGCCGAAGTTGGTCGAGCGGTGCCGGGCGAACTCGTCCAGCTCGACGAACGAGCCCTCGTCCATGAGCAGGTCGACCCGCTCACGGGCCGTCAACTTGCCCTTGGCGTGCTGCTTTTCGATCGCGCGCGCGGAGCCGGCGTGGGTCGCCTCGTCGATGCGGCGCTGCAGATCCGCCAGCTTTCCGGCGGTGGTGTGGATGTCGACGGTGGCGTCGCTCTGGGCGTTTTCCGGCTCGGACATCGGGATGCGGCTCCCTGCCTGGTCACGGGGGTGGCTGGCTGCTGACTCGTAGGCTGGCTACTGACTCGTAGGGTAGTGGCGCCGATACCGTTCGGCAGTGCGGCGTTTGCCACACCCGGGGCGCCTTGCAATTGCGGCCTAACCTGGCTGCATGACACCCCCGGACGCTTCCGACAGCCGCTGGTCCGACCTCGACCGGCCGCCCCTGAACGCCACCGCGCTGCGCCGCGCCCTGCTGCGGCCGGACGCGCTGTGGACCTCCCTGGACGTGGTCACCGCGACCGGCTCCACCAACTCCGACCTCGCGGCGAAGGCGGACGAGCTCGGCGAGGGCGCGGTCCTGGTCGCCGAGGAGCAGACGGCGGGGCGAGGCCGCCTGGACCGGCGCTGGTCGGCGCCGGCCCGCTCCGGGCTCTTCTTCTCCGTACTCCTGAAGCCGGGCGCGTCGGTGCCGGTCGAGCGGTGGGGGTGGCTGCCGCTGCTCACCGGGGTCGCCGTGTCGACGGGGCTCGCGCGGGCGGCGGGGGTCGACACGGCGCTGAAGTGGCCCAACGACCTCCTTGTCACGGTGGACAGTGAGGAGCGCAAGGCGGGCGGGATCCTCGCGGAACGGGCCGGAGCGGACGGCGTCGTCGTCGGCATCGGCCTCAACGTGACGCTGCGCGCCGACGAACTCCCCGTCCCCGGCGCGGGCTCCCTCGCGCTCGCCGGAGCCGTCTCCACGGACCGCGACACCCTGCTGCGCGCGGTCCTTCGCTCCCTTGAGCAGTGGTACGGGACGTGGCGCGCGGCATCCGGTGACCCCGAGGCATCCGGCCTCCAGGAGGCGTACGCGGCGGCCTGCGCGACGCTGGGCCGCACGGTGCGGGCGGAGCTGCCCGGAGGCCAGTCGGTCGAGGGCGAGGCGGTTGCGGTGGACGGCGACGGGCGCCTGGTGCTGGCCACGTCGGAGGGCGTGCAGCGCCCGGTGGCGGCGGGAGACATCGTCCACCTGCGGCCCGCCGCACCCTAGGCGGGTGGAGTGGTCGCTCCCGGGACGTGAGCTACGGCACACCTGCCGTATCGTTGAGCCCGATCCAGCGACAGATCGGCAGGGCAGTGCGCAGGCAACGGGCAGGAGGCGGCCGGTGACCGTCGACGAGACACGGTCCGGTGCGGGCGCCGGTACCGGTACCGGCGCCCGCACCGGCGGCGCCTCCGGCACCCCTTCGGACCCCCCGGCCTCCGCGTATCCGACGCCGCACCACGCCGTCGACCACACCGCCGAGCCCACCGACGACCCGCTCGCCATCCGGCTCGAACAGCTCATCCTCGGTGCCGACCGGCGCTACACGCCCTTCCAGGCGGCTCGTACCGCGGGCGTCTCCATGGAGCTGGCATCCCGGTTCTGGCGGGCCATGGGGTTCGCCGACATCGGGCAGGCCAAGGCGCTCACCGAGGCCGATGTGCTGGCCCTGCGCCGGCTCGCCGGACTCGTCGAGGCGGGGCTGCTCAGCGAGCCCATGGCGGTGCAGGTCGCGCGCTCCACGGGGCAGACCACCGCCCGGCTGGCCGAATGGCAGATCGATTCTTTTCTGGAGGGTCTCACCGAACCCCCCGAGCCCGGCATGACCCGTACGGAAGTCACGTACCCCCTGGTCGAGCTGCTGCTGCCCGAGCTCGAAGAGTTCCTCGTGTACGTGTGGCGGCGCCAGCTCGCCGCCGCGACCGGGCGTGTCGTGCAGGCCGCCGACGACGAGGAGATGGTGGACCGCCGCCTGGCGGTGGGCTTCGCCGACCTCGTCGGGTTCACCCGGCTCACCCGGCGCCTGGAGGAGGAGGAGCTCGGTGAGCTCGTCGAGGCCTTCGAGACGACCGCCGCCGACCTGGTAGCGGCCCACGGCGGGCGGCTCATCAAGACGCTGGGCGACGAGGTCCTGTTCGCCGCCGACGACGCGGGCACGGCCGCCGAGATATCGCTGCGGCTCATCGAGACCATGGCGGGCGACGAGACGATGCCCGCCCTGCGCGTGGGCATCGCGTTCGGCACCGTCACGACCCGCATGGGCGACGTGTTCGGTACGACGGTGAACCTCGCGAGCCGGCTCACCTCGATAGCCCCCAAGGACGCCGTCCTGGTCGACGGGGCGTTCGCCGAGGAGCTCGCCCGTACCGGAGACGCGCCCGTCTCCGAGGCGCAGGCCGCCCAGGACGCGCTGGCCGCCGAGAAGGAAGGCGAGGAACCGGCGCCCGCCGCGAAGTACCGCTTCGCACTCCAGCCCATGTGGCAGCGCCCGGTGCGCGGCCTCGGCGTGGTGGAGCCCTGGCTGCTGCACCGGCGGGAAGCCTAGGATCGGCCCCGACGTAACGTTCGTTAACGGAGGGGTTTCCATGGCTGAGCAGCGGTTCGGGGAGTTCGTCGTCGTACGGCGCGAGGGGTACGTCGCCGAGCTGGTGCTCGACCGGCCCAAGGCCATGAACGCGGTGTCGACGGAGATGGCCCGTTCCATCGCCGCCGCCTGCGAGGCGCTCGGCGCCGACCCGGACGCCCGGGTCACCGTGGTGACCTCCACGAACGAGCGGGCGTTCTGCGTCGGCGCGGACCTGAAGGAGCGCAACTCCTTCACGGACGCCGAGCTCGTGCGCCAGCGCCCCACCGCCCGCGCCGCGTACACCGGCGTGCTCGAACTGCCCATGCCCACCGTCGCCGCCGTGCACGGCTTCGCGCTCGGCGGTGGCTTCGAGCTGGCGCTCGCCTGCGACGTGATCGTGGCCGACGCGACCGCCGTGGTCGGACTGCCCGAGGTGTCGGTCGGCGTCATCCCCGGCGGCGGCGGTACGCAGCTCCTGCCGCGCCGGGTCGGCGCGGCCCGCGCCGCCGAGCTGGTCTTCACCGCGCGCCGCGTCGAAGCCGTGGAGGCAAGGGAGTTGGGGCTCGTCGACGTGCTGGCCGACGACGCCCGTACGGAGGCGCTCGCGCTCGCGGGGCGGATGGCGGCCAACTCGCCCGTCGGGCTGCGCGCGGCGAAGCGGGCGATGCGGCTCGGCCAGGGCCTCGACCTGCGGGCCGGCCTGGAGGTCGAGGACGCGGCGTGGCGGTCGGTGGCGTTCTCGGGGGACCGGGCGGAGGGCGTGGCCGCGTTCAACGAGAAGCGGAAGCCGGTGTGGCCCGGGGAGTGACCCCCTGGTGGCGGCGTGTGTGTGACGGCGGATGAGCGACGACGTCCCAAAGGTCAAAACCTCCTAAACCTCCCTAAGCTGGAGGAATGGGTGGAGAGGATGCCCGGCTGCGGGCCGTGGTTTCGCTGGCGCAGGCCATGGCCGCGGCGCACACGCCGCGGGAGTCCTGGCGCGCCGCGGCGCTCGGCGCGCGGGACGCGCTCGGCGGGAACTTCGCCGCGCTCTCGGTGTGGGAGCGCGAGCTGGGGTGTCTTCGCGTCCTGGTGAACGAGGGTGAACGGGCCCTCGGGGAGGAGGAGTTCCCCGAGGACGAGACGTATCCGGTGCACCAGTTCCCCGAAATCACCGAGTTCCTGCACGAGCGCTGGGCCGGCGGCGGCGAGCCCAACGCCTGGGTCGAGACGGCCGCCGCGCCTCCCCGGAGCGGGGCGGGGTACTGCCGCGTGGGGGCACCTCCCGGCGGTAGCTGGGGGAGGGGCGCGGCGCTGCGCCGGCGCGGCCGGGGCTGCTGTGTGGTCGCCCCGATCGTGCTGCACGGGCGGGCATGGGGCGAGCTGTACGTGGCGCGGCCCGTCGGGGCGCCCGTCTTCGACGCGGCCGACGCGGACTTCGCCACGGTTCTCGCCTCGGTCGTGGCCGCCGGACTCGTCCAGACCGAGCGCCTCGAAGAGGTGCGCCGCCTGGCCTTCACCGACCCGCTCACCGGGCTCGCCAACCGCCGGGCGGTCGACGTGCGGCTCGACGAGGCGGTCGAGCGGCACCGGGCCGACGGCTCGGTCGTCAGCCTCGTGGTCTGCGACCTGAACGGGCTCAAGCGGGTCAACGACACGCTGGGCCACGCGGTGGGCGACCGGCTCCTGGAACGCTTCGGGTCGGTGCTCTCGCTGTGCGGGGCGATGCTGCCCGGCGCGCTGGCTGCGCGGCTGGGAGGCGACGAGTTCTGCCTGCTTTCGGTGGGGCCCTCCGCGGACGAGGTCGTGGCGGTGGGCGAGGAACTCTGCCTGAGGGCAGGGGAGTTGGAGCTCGGGGAGGGAGTCGCGTGCGGGGTGGCCTCGACGGGTGACCCCATCGGCCCGGTGCGCTCGGCCCGCCGCCTGTTCCGCCTCGCGGACGCGGCCCAGTACCGGGCGAAGGCCGCGCGCTCGGCGAAGCCGGTGGTGGCGGGGCGGGACGGAGCGGTTCTACGCCTTGCCGACGCACCGCCTCCTGCTCCGCATGACCGGCGACGGTTCAGGGGGCGGAGTTGAGACCCGCCGGGGGCGCGGCGAGCGGGTAAGGACCTCGGGCGCATTCTGCTAGTGACATGACGGGATTCAATCCGTAGGGTGCTGAATATGGATATGCACACTGTCGTGGTGGGGACCTCCGGGACCACCCCCGAGGACGTCATCGCCGTGGCCCGCGGCAACGCGAAGGTCGAGCTTTCCGCCGGGGCGCTCGACGCGCTGGCCAAGGCGCGCGAGATCGTCGACGCGCTGGCCGCCAAGCCGGAGCCGGTGTACGGCGTCTCCACCGGCTTCGGTGCCCTCGCCTCCCGGCACATCAGCCCCGATCTCCGCGCCCAGCTGCAGCGCAACATCGTGCGCTCGCACGCCGCCGGCATGGGCCCGCGGGTGGAGCGCGAGGTCGTCCGTGCGCTCATGTTCCTGCGCCTGAAGACCGTCGCCTCCGGGCACACGGGCGTGCGCCCCTCCGTCGCGCAGACCATGGCCGACGTGCTCAACGCGGGCATCACCCCGGTCGTCCACGAGTACGGCTCGCTCGGCTGCTCCGGCGACCTCGCGCCGCTCTCGCACTGCGCCCTGACGCTGATGGGCGAGGGCGACGCCGAGGGCCCCGACGGCGTCGTGAAGCCCGCCGGTGAGCTGCTCGCCGAGCATGGAATCCAGCCCGTCGAGCTGCGCGAGAAGGAGGGGCTCGCCCTCCTCAACGGCACCGACGGCATGCTCGGCATGCTGTGCATGGCCATCGCCGACCTGAAGAAGCTCTACACCTCCGCCGACATCACCGCGGCCCTCACCCTCGAAGCGCTGCTCGGCACCGACAAGGTGCTCGCCCCCGAACTGCACGCCATCCGCCCGCACCCGGGCCAGGGCGCCTCGGCCGCCAACATGCTGGCCGTGCTCAAGGGTTCGGGCCTGACCGGCCACTTCCAGGAGGAAGAGGCGCCGCGCGTCCAGGACGCGTACTCGGTGCGCTGCGCCCCGCAGGTCAACGGCGCCGGCCGCGACACCATCGCGTACGCCCTGACCGTCGCCGAGCGCGAGCTGGCCTCCGCCGTCGACAACCCGGTGGTGCTGCCCGACGGCCGCGTCGAGTCCAACGGCAACTTCCACGGCGCCCCGGTCGCCTACGTCCTGGACTTCCTCGCGATCGCCGCCGCAGACCTCGGCTCCATCGCCGAGCGCCGCACCGACCGCCTCCTCGACAAGAACCGCAGCCACGGCCTGCCGCCGTTCCTCGCGGACGACGCCGGTGTCGACTCCGGGCTCATGATCGCCCAGTACACGCAGGCCGCACTGGTCAGCGAGATGAAGCGGCTCGCGGTGCCCGCCTCCGCCGATTCCATCCCGTCCTCCGCCATGCAGGAGGACCACGTCTCCATGGGCTGGTCGGCGGCCCGCAAGCTGCGCAGTGCCGTCGACAACCTGACCCGCATCATCGCCGTCGAGATGTACGCGGCGACCCGCGGCATCGAGCTGCGCAAGGGCCTCACCCCCGCGCCCGCCTCGCAGGCCGCCATCGCCGCGGCCCGCGCGGCCGGCGTCCAGGGCCCCGGCCCGGACCGCTTCCTCGCCCCCGACCTGGCCGCCGCGGACGCCTTCGTACGCGAAGGAAAGCTGGTCGCCGCCGTGGAGCCGGTCACCGGTCCGCTTGCCTGACCTCCCCCAAGCTCTCAAGGAGCAGGGGGGACCCCCACCGCTCATACGGAAGGGGCCGCCCGGATCTCGTATCCCGGGCGGCCCCTTCCGCATGAGAGGACGCTCCCGACTTCCGTACACACAGGGGCAGTTGGGATGCGTACGGCGTGGTCAGCAGGTGCGTGATCTACGGACCGAGTACGTCACGAACCCCGCCCCGAGCCCCAGGAACAGCGTGCCGCCGACCAGGTAGGGGGAGGTGTTCGCGCCGCCGGTGTCGGCGAGGGCGAGGGGGCCTTCGGCGGGGGCGGGGGCGGCCCGGTACGCGGAGTGCGCGGGGGGTGTCGAAGGGTGCTGCTCGTCCGTCGCGTTGGCGGACGGAACGAACCAGAGGGCGCAGAGCAGGGTGCCCGCCGCGGTGGCGGTGAGCAGGGGGCGACGAGCGACGGACAAGTGAGCGATCCCCTTGCGAGTACCTCGAATTGGCGGGATGCGCTGATGCTAGTGAAAGCAGCGGGTCGTGGGAAAGTCGTGCTCCGCTCGCGCCCTACGCTCCCCGCATGAGCGAAGAAGAGACATCACGGTATGTGCGCCTCCGCGTCGATTTGGTCCTGGAGATCGACGACGCCGGGCAGTTGGCGGCGGCCGCCCTGGAGCGCATCGCCGAGGACCCGGCGATGCGGCCCGAGGAACGCGCGCATGCCGAGGCGGCCGTACGGGAAGACGGAGCGGAGGCCCTCGCCTACCTCGTGGACCCCGTGGACCTCGTGGAGGCGCTGCCGGGTGCGGAGCTGGTCCAGGCCTCCTGGAGCAGCGAGCGGGTCGGCTACGACCCCGACGACGAGGAATGGGACCTGGGCGAGGAGGACGGCAATGACGAGGACTGACGGCCGCTGAGGAGGCGGGGCGGGCGCGAGGGGTACCGGAACGACCTTTTGGCGATCTTGTACCGTCCCGCCCCGACCCGTCCGCCGGTGCGTGGTGTGCCCCACATTCACCCCCGCTGCGGAACTGCGCCAGGCAGTCTGATGTTCTAGTCGTGATGACTTGGGGGGACGAGGCGACGATGGAGAAGCGTGTGAAGACGGAGAGTAAGCGCCGCAAGCAGGGTCTCGCGGCGGCGTGCGCGGTGCTCGGCGGCGTACTGGTCCTTTCTGCGTGCAACGACGGCGGCGGCGACAAGGGCGCCAAGGCCGACAGCTCGTCGTCGGCTCAGGCGGCGGCGGACAAGGCGGCCGAGAAGGACACCTCGGACGCCAAGATCACCATCGCCCCCAAGAACGGCGCGAACAACGTCGGCATCAACAGCGACACCAAGGTCACCGTCGCCGACGGCAAGCTGACCGATGTGACGCTGACCTCCGCCGACGGCGCCAAGGTCGCCGGCAAGATATCCGCCGACGGCCTGAGCTGGGCGCCCGAGAAGGCCCTGAAGCGTTCGGAGACGTACAAGATCACGGCGACCGCGGCGGACGCCAAGGGGCGCCAGGCGCACGAGAACGCCTCCTTCACCACCGTCTCCCCGAAGAACAGCTTCATAGGCAACTTCACGCCCGAGGACGGCTCCACCGTCGGCGTCGGCATGCCGGTGTCGATCAACTTCGACAAGGCGATCACCAACAAGAAGGGCGTCCAGGCCAAGATCACGGTCTCGTCCAGCAGCGGCCAGGAGGTCGTCGGGCACTGGTTCGGCTCGCAGCGCCTCGACTTCCGCCCGCAGGAGTACTGGAAGGGGAACTCGACCGTCACCATGAAGATGGACCTGGACGGCGTCGAGGGCTCCAGCGGCATCACCGGCGTCCAGGAGAAGACGGTCACCTTCAAGATCGGCCGCAACCAGGTCTCCACCGTCGACGCCAACACCCACACCATGACCGTCACCCAGGACGGCAAGGTCGTGAAGACCATCCCGATCTCCGCGGGCTCGCCCGAGCACCCGACGTACAACGGCCAGATGGTGATCTCCGAGAAGTACAAGCAGACCCGCATGAACGGTGCGACCGTCGGCTTCACCGACGACGACGGCAAGGGCGAGTACGACATCAAGGACGTGCCGCACGCCATGCGCCTGTCCGCGTCCGGCACCTTCATCCACGGCAACTACTGGGGCGCCAAGTCCATCTTCGGCAGCGCCAACACCAGCCACGGATGCGTCGGCCTGTCCGACACCAAGGGCGCGGGCGACGACGGCACCATGGGTGCCTGGTTCTACAACAACTCGATCACCGGCGACGTCGTGATCATGAAGAACTCCCACGACAAGACGATCCAGCCCGACAACGGCCTCAACGGCTGGAACATGAGCTGGGCCCAGTGGAAGGCCGGCTCCGCCGTCTGACCCTTCAGGTACGTACCGGCTGCTCGGCGCTCCAGCTGCCGAGCAGCCGCAGCGACTCCGCCGACTTCGAGCCCGGCTCCGCGTGATAGGTGACCAGCGACAGGTCGTGCGCGTCCGGCAGCTTCAGCGTCTCGTACGCCAGCGTCAGCTCACCCACCACCGGATGGCGCAGCCGCTTCACACCGTGCCCCTTCTCGGCGACGGTGTGCGCCGCCCACATCGAGCGGAACTCCTCGCTCTTGACCGACAACTCGCCGATCAGTGCGGTCAGTTGAGGGTCGTCGGGATAGCAGCCCGCGCACAGCCGCAGCACGCTCACCACGTCGACGGCCTTGGCGTGCCAGTCGACGTACAGCGAACGCGAAGCCGGGTCGAGGAACACGTGGCGCGCCAAGTTCCGTTCCTGCGGCGGCAGTTGGGACAGGTCGCCGAGCAGGGCGGCCGCCATCCGGTTCCAGCCGAGGATGTCCAGGCGCGGCCCGACGAGGTACGCGGGCACGCCCTCCATCGCGTCCATCAGCTCCTGCAGCGCCGGACGGAACTCGTGCGCCCGCGCGGCCGAGACGCGCTTCTTCTTCGCCTTGCCCTTGGCGAGGTGGGTCAGGTGGTTCTGCTCGGTGTCGTTCAGGCGCAGCGCGCGGCCGATCGCCTCCAGGACCTCCACCGACACGTTCTGCGCGTTGCCCTGCTCCAGGCGCGTGTAGTAGGCCACCGACACCCCGGCCAGCTGCGCCAGCTCCTCCCGGCGCAGGCCGGGCACCCTGCGGTGCCGCCCGTGGTCCGGCATCCCCACGTCCTCGGGCTTGAGCCGGGCCCGGCGGGAGCGGAGGAATTCGCTGAGTTCGGCACGCTGGTCCATGACACCCAGTATCCGAGGTCGCGGCCGTGGTCGTACGACCCGGAGCCTGACCCTGTCAGTGGTACGCACGCTGGACGTAGGCAGAACAGGGGCCTGGGTGGCAGGCGGGAACAAGGGCAGGCTGGACCGCGTACCCCAAAGATCTGAGGAGAACGGCAATGACCACCGTCGCCGCCTACGCCGCCCCCGCCGCCAAGGCTCCCCTGGAGCGCACCACCATCGAGCGCCGTCCCGTGGGCCCGAACGACGTGCTCATCGAGATCAAGTACGCCGGCATCTGCCACTCCGACATCCACCAGGCGAACGAGGGCTGGGGCGAGGCCATCTTCCCGATGGTGCCCGGCCACGAGATCGCCGGCGTGATCACCGAGGTCGGCTCCGCCGTCACCAAGTTCCAGGTCGGCGACCGCGCGGGCGTCGGCTGCTTCGTCGACTCCTGCGGCACGTGCGAGGCCTGTCTCTCGGGGCAGAACCAGTTCTGCCAGGACGGTGTCTCGACGTACAACGCGATCGGCCGGGACGGCAAGCCCGCCTACGGCGGCTACTCCACGCACATCGTCGTGGACGCCGACCACACCCTGCGCATCCCCGACAGCATCCCGCTGGACGTAGCGGCCCCGCTGCTCTGCGCCGGCATCACCCTGTACTCCCCGCTCAAGCGCTGGCAGGCCGGCCCCGGCAAGAAGGTCGCCATCCTCGGGCTCGGCGGCCTGGGCCACATGGGCGTGAAGATCGCGCACGCCCTCGGCGCCGAGGTGACCGTGCTCAGCCAGACGCTGCGCAAGAAGGACGACGGGCTCAAGCTGGGCGCCGACCACTACTACGCGACCAGCGACGAGGACACCTTCAAGCAGCTCGCGGGCTCCCTCGACCTGATCGTCTCCACCGTGTCCGCGCCGCTGGACCTGGGCGCGTACCTCTCGCTCCTGAAGACGGGCGGCGCGTTCGTCAACGTGGGCGCCCCCGAGGAGCCGAACGCGCTCAACATGTTCGGCCTCATCGGCGGCAACAAGATCCTCGCCGGTTCGATGATCGGCTCCATCGCCGAGACCCAGGAGATGCTCGACTTCTGCGCCGAGCACAGCCTGGGCGCGGAGATCGAGCTGATCCGCGCCGACCAGATCAACGAGGCGTACGAGCGCGTGCTGGCCAGCGACGTGCGCTACCGGTTCGTGATCGACACCGCGACGATCTGATCCCGGCTCGGCTGTGGTGTCACGGCCCCGCCCCGGCCGGTCGCGAGGACGGCGGCCCGGGGCGGGGAGGTGAACCCGGCCCGTAGGCTCGACGGCATGATCAGCACCCTCGCCGTCGAGAACTACCGGTCCCTGCGGAGGCTCGTCGTGCCGCTCGGGCGCCTCAACGTGGTGACCGGGTCCAACGGCACCGGCAAGTCCTCCCTCTACCGGGCTCTGCGGCTGCTCGGCGACTCCGCGCGCGGCGGTGCCGTGGCCGCTCTTGCCCACGAGGGCGGGCTGCCCTCCACGCTGTGGGCCGGTCCCGAGAAGACGGGCCGTGCGGTGCGCGAGGGGCTGCACCCGCTCCAGGGCACCGTGCGCAGCGAGCCCGTCAGTCTGCGACTCGGCTTCGCGGGCGACGCGTTCGGGTACGCCGTCGACTTCGGCCACCCCGCCCCGAACGACAACCGCTCCCTGTTCGACCTCGACCCCGAGATCAAGTCCGAGGCGATCTGGAGCGGCCCGGTGCTGCGCCCGGCCGCGCTGCTGTCCGAGCGCAGGGGCGCCGCCGTCAAGGTGCGGGCCGCCGACGGCACCTGGCACCGCTCGCACGGCGCGCTCCGCCCGTACGACTCGATGCTCGGCGAGCTCGCCGACCCGCAGCGCGCCCCCGACGTGCTCGCCGTGCGCGAGCAGATCCGCGCCTGGCGCTTCTACGACCATGTACGCACCGACGCGCACGCCCCCGCCCGCAGCGCCCAGGTCGGCACTCGCACCCCGGTGTTGAGCGCCGACGGCGCCGACCTGGCGGCCGCGCTCCAGACCATCCGCGAGATCGGCGACCGCGACGCGCTGGACGAGGCGGTGGACGCGGCGTTCCCCGGCAGCCGCGTCGAGATCGGCCTGCTCGGCACCCGCTTCGAACTCCAGCTGCGCCAGCACGGACTGCTCCGCCCCCTGACCGCCGCCGAACTCTCCGACGGCACCCTGCGCTACCTGCTGTGGGTCGCGGCGCTGCTCACCCCCCGCCCACCCGAGCTGCTCGTCCTCAACGAGCCCGAGACGAGCCTGCACCCCGACCTGCTCGCCCCGCTCGCCGACCTGATCCGTACGGCCACCAAGCACTCCCAGATCGTGGTCGTCACCCACGCCCGCCCGCTGGCCGCCGAGCTCTCGCGCGGAGCCGAAGTCATCGAGCTGGTCAAGGAGTTCGGGCAGACGGTGGTCGAGGGGCAGGGGCTTCTGGACGAGCCGGCGTGGCACTGGCCCAAGCGGTAGCCGTAGCCGGGGGTTCCGGCGGGGGCCGGTGCAGGGCGTGCAGGCAGAGACCACCGACGATGAGCGCGAGGCTCGTCCAGCCGTTCATCGCCGACCCGGATGCGGCGGAGGAGGCTGTCGCGGGCCTCCTCCGCCAGGCGCGCGAGGCCGGCCTCACCGCTCCGGGGCTGGACGAGAGGGCCGAGGCGATCGGCCTGCTCGCGATGTCGGCCGGTCTGGGGACGAGCATCCTGGTCGGCCAGCGGGACACGGAGTCGGCGACGGGGGTGCTGGGGCTGCACCTGGACCGGATCTTCGGGGCGGGTTAGAGCCCTTCGGGGGTGGGCCGGTGCTCGACGTACTCGATCACGGTGCCGTCCGGGTGCCGGACATGGAACCCGGACCCCGTGGGCACCTTGTGCAGCGGGTCGAGGATCTCCGCGCCGAGCGCGGTCAGCCGGGCGAGATGCGCGGCGGCATCGTCGACGAGCAAGGTGCCGTCGACATCGAGGAACGGCGCGACGGCGTCGTCGGACCCCTCGACGAGCAGGAAGCCGCCGACCGCGGCAAGGGCGAGCCCCTTCGCCGGATAGGTGAACCACATGTCGCGCTCTACACCCTGGACTTCCTCGTAGAAGCGGGTGAGCTCTTCGAGCGTGCCCGGCCCGGTGAAGACGCGGATGAAGGCGCGGGGCGCGGTGAGGGCGGAGGAGTCGTTGCTGCGTCGCTGCACGAGGGGGGTGGCGTCGTGTCGAGTCATGGGTTCAGCCTCGGACTCCCAAGGGGTGGCAACCAGGCGCCGGTTGATGCGGTGAGTCGGGGTCATAGGCTGAGGCGAAGAGGGGGACCGAGGACGCGGGGCGTGCGTTCGGGGAGATCCGCACGTGTGACGGCGGGCGTACGCCCGGGGAGGTGGTGGGTGTGACGGCGGGCATCGGGGGCGATGGCAGCGGTGTTGCTCGGCGGCAGGAGCTCGGCGGATTCCTGCGCGCCCACCGCGAACGCCTCAGCCCCGCAGAACTGGGCCTGCCCGCCGGGGCGAGGCGCCGCACCCCGGGCCTGCGCCGCGAGGAGGTGGCCGCGCTCTCCGGGGTGGGCGTGGCCTGGTACTCCTGGTTGGAGCAGGGCCGGGTCGAGACATCCCGTCAGGTGCTGGACGCGGTGAGCCGCACCCTGCGCCTGGACGCGACGGCCCACGCCCACGTCCTGACCCTGGCGGGCTTCGCGGCACCCGAGCCGACGGTGCCCCTGGACGCCAACACCCGGGCCCTGATGGACAGTTGGGGCGAGACTCCGGCCGTGGCTCTCGACCCGGCACTCTTCATGACAGCGTGGAACGAGGCATACGCAGCCCTCTGGCCGGACCCGGCGCGCATCGCGGCCCCGGACCGGAACCTGCTGCTCCTGCTGCTCACGGACCCGCCCCACCAGAGGCTGCTGCCCGACTGGGAGCCGGTGGCGATGGACCTGCACCGCCACTTCCGCACCCGCGCGGACCGCAACCCCCACGACGACCGGGTCCGCCGCCTCACCGCCCGCCTGCGCGAGGCCCGCCCCGACCTGGCGGAGTGGTGGTCCTGCCGCGAGGTCGGCGACTTCGGGAGCCGTACGGTCGAACTGTCCCCGGTGCCGGGAGCCCCGGGGCTTAGCTCGACGATGACGCTGCTCTACCCAGCGGCGGGCGCGGACCCGATCCTGGTCCAGCGGCTGGGCTGACCCGGGGTCAGAGGAGCTTCTGGGGGGCTTCGTACTGGTCGACCGGTGCGAGGTTGCAGGCGGCCTTGGGGCCGGTGAGGCCGTGTCCGCCGATGCCCTCGCCCTCGGGCAGCGGCACCAGGCAGCGGCCGTCGACGTTGACGAGCGAGGCGCCGTAGGTGTTGAGGATGCCACCCGCTCCTTCGCCGTCCGTGCCCGTGATGACGGTGTCGCCGTTGCGGGTCGCGAAGGCCGAGGCGCCGTCGCTGCTCCCACCGGTGCCGGGCATGCTGGCGCCGGTGGCGGCACCGGTGAGGCTGCCGGTGAGGTTGCTGACGGTGCCGGTGGGGTTGCTGACGGCGCCCGTGGGGTTGCCGACGACGTTGCTGACGGTGCCGGTGGGGTTGCCGGCGACGCTGCTGACGGGGGCGGTGAGGTTGCTGGTGCCGGTGAGGTTGGTAACGGTGCCGGCGGCGCCGCTGACGGTGCCGCAGTTGCAGCCGGTGCCGGTGCCGCTCGTGGTCGGGTTCTGCGCGGCGCCGAGGACGCTCTGGATCGCGTCGGCGGCGGTCTTGTGGCCCTGGGGCACCGGGTTGTTCGCCGAGGCGGGCGCTGCGACGGCCATCGTTGCGGCGGTGGCGAAGGCCGCTCCGGCGAGAACCTGCTTGATCACGGTTGTGCTCCCATTCGGTGGTTGGTCGGGGGTGACAGGCTCGCCCTGTGAAACCTGCCGCCCCTTGGAACGAGGCACATGCACAACACGTCACGAAGTGTGCTCATTCGGACCAACGCGGAGTGGGGGCCAGTGCGTCCGCCGTCCGCAGGAAGTCTCCGGGGCCGGGGACGCGGCCGCACCCGGAAGCGAACGCTCTCGGCCGCCGGCGGCACCGGTACTCGACGCGCGTGTCCGGTGCCCCGGTCGGCCGCCGAAGGGTCAGAGGAGCTTCTGCGGGCCCTGGTACTGGTTGACGGGTGCGACGTTGCAGGCGGCCTTGGGTCCGCCGAAGGCGTGTCCGCCGATGCCCTCGCCCTCGGGCATCGGGATCGCGCAGCGGAGGTCGGCGCTGATGAGCGGGGCGCCGTAGGTGTTGAGGATGCCGCCCGCCCCGCCCGCGATGACGGTGTCACCGTTGCGGGTCCCGAAGTCCCTGGTGTCTGCGGAGGCGGGTGCGGCGACGGCCATCGTCGCGGAAATGGCGAGGGCCGACCCGGCGAGAATCTTCTTGATCACGGTTGTGCTCCCATTCGGTGGGTCAGAGAGGCTGACAGGCCCGCCCCGTAGGGAAACCTGCGACCCCTGGAGGGGCCGGACAAGGGGCGGGCATCCGGCGCGCACCGCACCGGACGCCGTGCCCTGTCCGACCCTGATCCACCGGACGCCCCCTCGACGGAGGAACATGCACAACACGTCATAAAATGCGCCCGTTAAGACTAAAAACGGACACATGGAGGGGCTGGTGTGCCCCGGTCAGGTCGGCGGGGTGGTGAGTGAGAAGGGTCCCGGGGCGACTGGTCGGCCCCGGGACCCTTGTGCACTCTCCAATGCGCCGGGTTCAACGGCTCGCCGTCGCCCCGGTCACCCCGGTTCCCCCGCACAGCCCATTCAGGGTTGCGCGAGCTGTGCGGGTTGTTGTTCGTTCAGCCTGTCGTGCCGGGTTTTCCGGTGGGAGACCCGTACGGCAGGTGGTGCGTCAGAGCAGCTTCTGCGGGGCCTGGTACTGGTCGACGGGGGCGATGTTGCAGGCGGCCTTCGGTCCGCCGAGGGCGTGTCCGCCGATGCCCTCGCCCTCGGGCAGCGGCACCGCGCAGCGGAGGTCGACGTTGGCGAACGGGGCGCCGTAGGTGTTGCCGATGCCGCCCGCCTCACCCGCGATGGTGGTGTTGCCGTTGCGGGTCGCGAAGTCCGTGGCGCCGACGCTGCCCATGGCGCCGGTGCTGCTCACCGTCGGGCCCGCGGCGGCGGCGAGGAGGCTCTGGAGCGTGCTGGTGGGGATCTGGAGCGGGGTGGTGGCCGGCGGGGTGACGGCCTTCGGCTTCGGGGTCTGCGCCGAGGCGGGCGCGGCGATGGCCATCGTTGCGGCGGTGGCGAAGGCCGCTCCGGCGAGAACCTGCTTGATCACGGTTGTACTCCCAATGGTGGGTCGGAGAGGGGGTGACAGGCCTGCCCGGGGGAAGCCCGTCCCTCCTGGAACGAGGGACCTGGGCATCACGTCACAAATTGTGCTCATTCGGACCAATGCCAACCCGTCGGCGCGGCAGTCACCGGGCTCGCGCGCTCCGCGCCGTCTCTGCCTGCCCCGGCCCGACCGGCGGGGTCGTGGGTGCCCCGCGCCCCGGGGCGACCGGCCGGACCCCGGGACCCCTGGGCGCACTCTCCGTCGTGATCTTGCCCCGGGTCCAACGGCTCTCCGCGGCCCCGGTCACCCCGCTTCCCCCGCCCAGCCCATCGCGAGCCCGCCGAGCCGTGAACGCCCCCCGGCCGGGAAGCCGTCCGGGCTGGGTCAGCTCCCCGCCTTCGCCACGCCTATCGGGCACGAGACCCCCGTGCCGCCGATGCCGCAGTAGCCCGCCGGGTTCTTGTCCAGGTACTGCTGGTGGTACGGCTCCGCGGCGTAGAACGGACGCCCCTCGGCCGGCAGCAGCTCCGTCGTGATCGTGCCGTGGCCCGAGGCCGTCAGGACCTTCTGGTAGGCCTCGCGGGACGCCCGGGCCGTGGCCTCCTGGGCGGGGGTGTGGGTGTAGATCGCCGAGCGGTACTGGGTGCCCACGTCGTTACCCTGGCGGAAGCCCTGCGTCGGGTCGTGGTTCTCCCAGAACACCTTCAGGAGCTGCTCGTACGAGACGACGGCGGGGTCGTACACCACCCGGACCGCCTCAGTGTGGCCCGTCAGGCCCGAGCAGACCTCCTCGTACGCCGGGTTCACCGTGCTCCCGCCCTGGTAGCCCGTCAGCGTCGTCCAGACGCCCGGGGTCTGCCAGAACTTGCGCTCGGCGCCCCAGAAACAGCCCATCCCGAAGTCCGCGATCTCAAGCCCCTCGGGGTACGGCCCCGCCAGCGGGTTGCCCAGGACCGTGTGCCGGGACGGCAGGGTGAATTCGGGCTCCGGGCGTCCCTTGAGGGCCTGCTCGGGGGTGGGCAGCTCGGGCGTACGGCGGCCGAAGATCATCGGGGGCTCCTCGGAAGAGTGTGGATGCCTAGGGGGAACGTACGGCCGGGCCGAGAGATTCCGGCCACCCCCATGGGCCTCCCCTACGGCCGCCGCAGCGTCGCCGGGCTCCCGCCGTTCGCCTCGTACCCCGCCACCGCAAGGGCCCGGCACAGGGTGTAGTCCGCCGCCGGGTCCTCGGAGACCGTCCAGGGGAGGGCACCCACGTAGCCGTCCAGGGCCACGAACTGGTCCATCGACTCCGCCCAGCGTTCGGCGCGTACCAGGAAGAAGACCAGGAGGTGGCGGACCTGGGGCAGGACCGGGTCGTCGGGGCGGGCCTGGTGGACGGCGTGCAGGGCGCCCTCCATGGCGCGGCTCACCACCGCCGTGCGGTAGAAGTCGCTGACCAGGACGACGTCCGGCACGTGCTCGTACACAGAGAAAAGGGGCAGCGCGGAGAGGAGGGAGCCGTGCGGGGCGCGGGCCGCGGCCGACGTCGCGAACTCGTCGGCCTGCGCGCGCGAGCCGTGCCACTTCTCGCAGTGGTAGTGCAGGGCCGCGAGGTGCGCGCCCATGTGGTGCGGGGCGCGGTCCATGACCTTGGCCCACAGCCGGTCGAACTCCGGTCGGGGGTAGGCCAGTCCACGCGCCACCGCGAGTTCGGTGATGTACGGGACGGAGTCGCCCGGCGCGAGCAGCGCGGCCTCGCCGCACACCGTGCGCGCCTCCTCCAGGATGATGCGGAAGTCGTCCTGGCCGACGGAGGAGGACCGCCAGGCCTGCTGGACCAAAAACTCCGCGTGCACCTGCGCGGCCCCCGCGTCCTTCGGTGCCTGAGAGCGCCACTTGCGCAGCCAGGCCCCGCCGATGCCCGGGCGCTGGGCGAGCTCCAGGGAAGCCGCGCCCGCGAACGCCTGGACGCGCTGCCAGCGCCGCTCGCCCTCCTTCGGGGTCTCGGCGAGGAGGCGGGCGGCCGGCTTCCAGTCCTGGGTCTGCTGCACCACGGCGAGCACGTCGAGGAGATCCTGGTCGGGCCCGGGCATGCGCACATCGAGCTCCTCCTGGAGCGCGAAGCCGTACGCCGCCGGGTCGGCGGCATCGGGCGCACCGGGAAGGGACAGCTGGATGCCGGTTCCGCCGCGGCGGAACACGAACCGGCCGATGATCGCGACGAGCATGCACAGCGCGAGCAGGGTCCACAGAATCTCCATGTCTCCCAGCGAACCAGACCGCGGCCGGATATGACGAACCCGGTGGGCCGACGAACTAGGCTCTGGGCCATGAGCCACGAGCACCTCGACAAGAGCTTCGAGACCATCGCGATCCATGCCGGGAACACCGCGGATCCGCTGACCGGTGCGGTCGTACCCCCGATCTACCAGGTCTCCACCTACAAGCAGGACGGCGTCGGCGGCCTGCGCGGCGGTTACGAGTACAGCCGCAGCGCGAACCCGACGCGGACCGCCCTCGAAGAGAACCTGGCGGCGCTCGAAGGCGGCCGCCGCGGCCTCGCCTTCGCCTCGGGGCTCGCCGCCGAGGACTGCCTGCTGCGCACGCTGCTCGCCCCCGGCGACCACGTCGTGATCCCGAACGACGCCTACGGCGGCACGTTCCGCCTGTTCGCGAAGGTCGTGTCGCGCTGGGGCGTGGAGTGGTCGGTCGCCGACACCTCGGACCCCGCCTCGGTGCGGGCCGCCGTCACCGACCGTACGAAGGTCATCTGGGTGGAGACGCCCTCCAACCCGCTGCTCGGCATCACGGACATCGCGGCCGTGGCGCAGGTGGCGGCGGACGCGGGCGCCAGGCTTGTCGTCGACAACACCTTCGCGAGCCCCTACCTCCAGCAGCCCCTGTCGCTCGGCGCGGACATCGTCGTGCACTCGCTGACCAAGTACATGGGCGGCCACTCCGACGTCGTGGGCGGCGCGCTGATCACCAACTCGGCCGAGATCGGCGAGGAGTTGGCGTACCACCAGAACGCGATGGGCGCGGTCGCCGGGCCCTTCGACTCGTGGCTGGTGCTGCGCGGCATCAAGACGCTTCCCGTCCGCATGGACCGGCACAGCGAGAACGCGGGCAAGGTCGCCGAGATGCTGACCCGGCACGCCAAGGTCACCCAGGTCCTGTACCCGGGGCTGCCCGAGCACCCGGGCCACGACGTCGCGGCCAAGCAGATGCGGGCCTTCGGCGGCATGGTCTCCTTCCGCGTCGAGGGCGGCGAGGAGGCGGCGGTCGAGGTCTGCAACCGTACGAAGCTGTTCACGCTCGGCGAGTCCCTCGGCGGTGTCGAGTCGCTGATCGAGCACCCGGGCCGCATGACGCACGCCAGCGTCGCGGGCTCCGCCCTGGAGGTCCCGGCGGACCTCGTCCGGGTCTCCGTGGGCATCGAGAACGCGGACGACCTCCTCGCCGACCTTCAGCAGGCGCTGGGCTAGAGCCCCTCGACGGGTGGCGTCACCGTCGAAGGGGGCGCCACCCACGGCTGGGCGATCGAGGCCCAGACCAGGAAGACGATCACCGCCACCGCGAGCAGCAGCCACAGCGTGCGGCGGACGAGGCGCCGCCGGTGCAGCATCCGCAGGCCCAACTCGGTTGCCCGGACGGCCAGTTCGGCCGGTACGGCCGGGTGCGGGCCGCCCTCCAGGAGACGGCGGACCTCGGCGGTCTTGCGGTCGGGCGTTCTCATCGCACGGCCTCCTCGCAGCCCCTCATGTGGCCACCCCGGGGGCCGGGGCGGCGGGCGCGGGCGGCGTCGGCGGGGTGCTGCGCATCGTGGCGATCGCCCGGGTGCAGATCGCCCGGACCCGGTCCGCCGGCAGCCCGACCAGCGCCGCCGTCTGCTCCTCGGCGACCCCTTCGTACAGGCGCAGCACGAGGATGAGCCGCTCCTGCGGGGTCAGCCGCGCGAGCAGCCCCTCGTCGGCGTGCGGCCGGGCCAGACCGGGTATCGCCGGCCGGTGGTAGCGCCAGGCGCCGCGAGCGAACCGGGCGGCGAGCTCCTGACGGGTGCGGTCGTACGGGTCCTCACCGCGCAGCCGGTCCCAGCGGGCGTACGTTTCGGCCAGCGCGGCGGTCAGCAGGCGCCGGGCGCGCGGGTTGTCGTCGGGAGGCTCGGCGGTGAGCAGGGTGGCGGCATGCAGCAACCGGCCGCCCGCGCCCGCCACGTACGACTCGAACTCCCGGGTGCGGCGGCGGTGTTGGCTGAAGTGCCGCTCGCGCATGAGCCTCATATGAGGGCAGGCGCGAGCCCCCGGTCAAGAGGTCGGCGCGGACGGCTCCTGAGCGGCCGACTGGCGGGCCGAGAGCGCGGAGTTGAAGCGCGTGAGCAGCGTGCAGAACGACTCCCGCTCGTGCTCCGTCCACCCGTCGGTGACCTGCGCCATCAGCTCGCGCCGCGAGGAGCGCACCTCTTCGAGGCGGGACTGGCCGCGCGGGGACAGCTGGAGCACGACCGCCCGGCCGTCCTCCGGGTGCGACGTGCGCTTGACCAGGCCGGTGTCGACGAGCGGCGCGACCTGGCGGGTCACGGTCGACGAGTCGATCCCCATGCCCGCGGCGAGCGCCTTGACGCCCATCGGGCCTTCCAGGTCAAGCCGGTTGAGCAGCAGGTACGCGGCCCGGTCCATCGAGTTGCGGACCTGCCCGACGCCGCCGAGCCTGGTCTGCTCGGCGCGGCGGGCGAACACGGCCACCTGGTGCTGGAGGGCATCGAGGAGGCCGGGGTCAAGCGGGGGAGTCATGTCCTGAACTGGGGGCATGGCCGGGGCTCTCTCGTGCGGGTGTCGGTGTGGTGGGGGACAGAGTACGCGGCCTGACCGGTATACGTACCGGCGGTGCGCAAACCTGTGGACAACTCCCCTGCGGATCGGAATCCGGGCGGCCGGAAAGCGCTGTGAGCTGCAAGACTTGCGGTCATGAGCTTCAGTACGTCTGGCCCCTTGCACCACCTCATCCTCGATGACATCCGCGGCGCGCAGAAGATGCTCTCGGGAGTGGCCCGCACCACCGCGATGGAGGGTTCCCGCTACCTGTCGTCGCTGGTCGGAGCGCCGGTCCACCTCAAGTGCGAGAACCTCCAGCGCACCGGTTCCTTCAAGCTGCGCGGCGCGTACGTGCGGATCGCCGGGCTGCGTCCCGAGGAGCGGGCCGCCGGGGTGGTCGCCGCGAGCGCGGGCAACCACGCACAGGGCGTGGCCCTTGCCTCGTCGCTGCTCGGCGTGCACTCCACGGTGTTCATGCCGATGGGCGCCCCGCTGCCTAAGGTCGCCGCGACCCGGCACTACGGCGCCGAGGTGATCCTGCACGGCACGGTCGTCGACGAGACGCTGGCCGCCGCCGAGGCGTACGCGGCCGAGACCGGCGCGGTGTTCATCCACCCCTTCGACCACCAGGACATCATCGCCGGGCAGGGCACCGTGGGCCTGGAGATCCTGGAGCAGTGCCCCGAGGTGCGCACGATCGTCGTCGGCATCGGCGGCGGGGGGCTCGCGGCGGGCATCGCGGTCGCGGTGAAGGCGCTGCGGCCCGACGTGAAGATCGTCGGCGTGCAGGCGGCGGCCGCCGCGGCCTACCCGCCCTCGCTGGCCGTCGGGCACCCGGTCGCCATCGACGCGGCGCCGACGATGGCCGACGGGATCAAGGTGGGACGACCGGGAGACATACCGTTCGCGCTGGTCAGCGAGCTGGTGGACGAGGTGCGTACGGTTTCCGAGGACGAGCTCTCCAGCGCGCTGCTGCTCTGCCTGGAGCGGGCGAAGCTGGTCGTCGAGCCGGCCGGGGCGAGCCCGGTGGCCGCACTGCTCAGCGATCCGGGGGCATTCCACGGGCCGGTCGTCGCGGTGCTGTCCGGCGGCAATGTGGACCCGCTCCTGATGCAGCGGATCCTGCGGCACGGCATGTCGGCGGCGGGCCGCTATCTGTCGCTGCGCCTTCGCCTCACCGACCGGCCCGGGGCGCTGGCCTCGCTTCTCGGGGAATTGTCAGTGCTGGATGCCAATGTGTTGGACGTGAGCCACGTACGGACCGACCCCCGGCTCGGACTCACGGAGGTGGAGGTCGAGCTGCACCTGGAGACGAAGGGCCCGGAGCACTGCAAGGAGGTGGCGTCGGCGCTGCGGGAGGCGGGCTACACCGTCATGGGCTGAGCCGGGATCCGCGCGACGGAGAGGGGGACGGGAAGGTTGCGCAGGACGGCTGACAGTACGCGATGTATCGCGTTATGGTGTGTGTGGCTCGACCAAGGCTTACCGGGCGACCCATGCCCGGAAAATCTAGGATTTATCCAGAAAGTCACAGTCAACACTGGGGGTACCCACATGCCAGGCGCCATCTATGCCGAAGGCCTGGTGAAGACTTTCGGCGATGTCACGGCTCTGGACGGCGTGGACCTCGATGTCCCGGAAGGGACGGTCCTCGGCCTGCTCGGCCCCAACGGCGCCGGCAAGACCACCACCGTGCGCGTCCTGACCACCCTGCTCCAGCCCGACCGCGGCAAGGCGGTCGTCGCGGGCATCGACGTCCTCAAGCATCCCAACGAAGTCCGCCGGTCCATCGGCCTGTCCGGCCAGTTCGCGGCCGTCGACGAATACCTCACCGGCCGCGAGAACCTCCAGATGGTCGGCTGGCTCTACCAGATGAACGGCAAGGCCGCGAAGGTGCGCGCGGGCGAACTGCTCGACCGCTTCAACCTCGCCGACGCCGCCGACCGCCCCGCCAAGACGTACTCCGGCGGCATGCGCCGCCGCCTCGACCTCGCGGCCGCCCTGGTGGTCTCGCCGCCCGTCATGTTCATGGACGAGCCGACCACCGGCCTCGACCCCCGCAACCGGCAGCAACTCTGGGAGGTCATCCAGGAGTTGGTCGCCGGCGGCACCACCCTGCTGCTCACCACCCAGTACCTCGAAGAGGCCGACCGCCTCGCCCACGACATCTGCGTCGTCGACCACGGCAAGGTCATCGCCCGCGGCAGCTCCGACCAGCTGAAGGCCCGCACCGGCGGCGAGCGCGTCGAGGTCGTCGTCCAGCAGAGCGACCAGATAGCCCCGGCCCGCGACGTGCTCGCGGGCTTCGGCAAGGGCGAGGTCAAGGTCGAGGAACACACCCGCCAGCTCACCGTCCCGGTCACCGGCGGCGCGAAGCTGCTCGCCGAGGTCATCCGCGAACTCGACGCCAGGGGCGTGGAGATCGACGACATCGGCCTGCGCCGCCCCACCCTCGACGACGTCTTCATCTCCCTGACCGGCCACGCGGCCGAGACGGTGAAGGAAGACGACGAAGAGAGCCCCGACGCCCACGGCAGGTCCAAGGGCCGCAAGGAGGCCGCGAAGTGAGTGCCATCACCGACACCATGCCCGCACCCCGGGCGCGCGGCGGCATCGGCGGGTCCGTACGGGACTCGCTGGTCGTGGCCAAGCGGAACTTGATTCGGATGTCCCGGATCCCGGAGATGGTCATCTTCGGCCTCATCCAGCCGATCATGTTCGTGGTGCTGTTCAGCTACGTCTTCGGCGGCTCGGTCAACATCGGCGGTACCACCGACCCCGGCGCCTACCGCGAGTTCCTGATGGCCGGCATCTTCGCGCAGACCGTCACCTTCGCGACCGCCGGAGCGGGCGCGGGCATCGCCGACGACATGCACAAGGGCCTCATCGACCGCTTCCGCTCGCTGCCCATGGCGCGCGGCGCGGTCCTGACCGGTCGCACGCTCGCCGACCTCGTGCAGACCACCCTGACCGTCGTCGTCCTCGCGATCGTGGCCCTCCTGGTGGGCTGGCGCATCCACAACGGCCTGCCGAAGATGCTCGGCGCCTTCGCCCTGCTGCTCCTGCTCGGGTACGCCTTCTCCTGGATCGGCGCCCTGATCGGCCTCTCCGTACGTACCCCCGAGGCGGCCACCTCGGGCGGGCTGATCTGGCTGTTCCCGGTCACCTTCGTGTCCAACGCGTTCGTGAACACCTCGGGCATGACGGCCTGGCTGCGCCACATCGCCGAGTGGAACCCCTTCAGCGCGACCGTCCAGGCCTGCCGCAAGCTGTTCGGCAACCCGGGCGTGGTCGACTCCGGCGCCTGGCCGATGCAGCACCCGGTCTGGGCCTCGCTGCTCTGGTCGATCCTGATCATCGCGGTCTTCCGCACGCTGGCGGTCCGCAAGTACCGCTCGGCCACGGCGTAGCACGACGAAGCCCCCGGCCGCTCAAAGGCGGCCGGGGGCTTCGTGCTGAGTTCAGGCAGGGCGTACGGGCGTCAGCCGCTGAACGGCTTGGCGTCGAGGATCTTCACCGAGGCCTTCTTGCCGTTGGGCAGCTCGTACTCGGCGTCCTCACCGACCTTCTTGCCGTTCACGCCCGAGCCGAGCGGCGACTGCGGCGAGTACGTCTCGAAGTCGTCCGACGCGTATTCGCGGGACGCCATCAGGAACTGCAGGGTGTCGTCCTCGTCGCCGTCGAAGGCGATCGTGACGAGCATGCCGGGAGCCACCACGCCGTCCGCGGCGGGGGCCTCGCCGACCTTGGCGTGCTCCAGGAGCTGGGTCAGCTGGCGCACCCGGAGCTCCATCTTGCCCTGCTCCTCCTTGGCCGCGTGGTACCCGCCGTTCTCCCGGAGGTCACCCTCCTCACGGGCCGCCGCGATCTTTACGGCGATCTCCGTGCGCGCGGGACCAGACAGGTACTCCAGCTCGGCCTTGAGCTGGTTGTACGCCTCCTGGGTCAGCCAGGTGACGTTGTCGCTGGTCTGGGTCACAGGTGCTCCTCGTCGGTACTGGGAATACAAAGCATCGCCCTACCCACAAGCATGTGCCTTGATGGGTGGGCGAAACCACGAGCCTAACAATTCAGGCGCCGTAGGGGGAGGACATAAACCGCTAGAACTTCATCAACGCAGGTCAGGGCCGGTGCGTCGTCAACCTTGATCAATAACCTGAGCAGTACGGGGCCAGGCCGGGCCGGTCGGGCTCAGTCGGACTGGCAGCCGACCAGGTCGGCGGCCGTCGCCCGCGAGGTCGTGGTGATCGTGACCACCTTGTCGACCTGCCCGACCGGTTCGTCGAACCGGAAGTCCGCCCGGCCCACGTCGTCGCCGCTGGTCTGCTGGGCGCGCAGGGTGCAGGTGCCCTTGGCGTCCTTGTCCTTGCGGACCTCCAGGTGCACCTCGACCGAGGTGTCCGAGACGACCTTGAACTTGATCACCTGCGCGGAGAGCGACTGCCCGCCCACGTAGTCGTAACCGATCCAGCCGATCACGCCGAGCACTACGACCCCGAGCGCGGCGCCGATGATCTTCAGCTTGCGGTCCGCGCGCTCGTCCGCCGAGCGCCCGTAGCGCCCCTGGGGAAGCTGCTCGCGAACAGCGGCCATGATCGTCCTCCTGCTGGTGGGGGTCGCCGGAATTTTCCGCCCCCCGATTCGGTCACTATAGAAGCCGCCCATTGCGCCGATCACAGAGGGCGCCGAATTCACTTACTGAGTCACCGAGGATCGAGTCTTGACTGAGCAGCTGCGACTGATGGCCGTCCACGCCCACCCCGACGACGAGTCGAGCAAGGGCGCGGCCACCATGGCGAAGTATGTGTCCGAGGGGGTGGACGTGCTGGTCGTGACCTGCACAGGAGGCGAGCGCGGCTCCATCCTCAACCCCAAGCTCCAGGGCGACAAGTACATCGAGGAGCACATCCACGAGGTCCGCAAGAGGGAGATGGACGAGGCGCGCGAGATCCTCGGCGTGAGCCAGGAGTGGCTCGGCTTCGTCGACTCGGGGCTGCCCGAGGGCGACCCGCTGCCGCCGCTGCCCGAGGGCTGCTTCGCCCTGGAGGACGTCGACCTCGCGGCCGGCCGCCTCGTGCGGTCCATCCGCACCTTCCGTCCGCAGGTCATCACGACGTACGACGAGAACGGCGGCTACCCGCACCCCGACCACATCATGACCCACAAGATCACGATGGTGGCCTTCGAGGGCGCGGCCGACACCGAGAAGTACCCGGAGGCCGAGTTCGGCCCGGCCTTCCAGCCGCAGAAGCTCTACTACAACCAGGGCTTCAACAAGCCGCGCACGGTCGCCCTGCACGAGGCGCTGCTCGCCCGCGGCATGGAGTCCCCGTACGGCGAGTGGCTGGAGCGCTGGAAGGAGTTCGAGCGCGCCGAACGCACGCTGACCACGCACGTTCCGTGCGCGGAGTTCTTCGAGATCCGGGACAAGGCGCTGATCGCGCACGCCACCCAGATCGACCCGGACGGCGGCTGGTTCCGCGTGCCGCTCGACCTCCAGAAGGAGGTCTGGCCGACCGAGGAGTACGAGCTCGCGAAGTCGCTCGTGGACACTTCCCTCCCCGAGGACGACCTCTTCGCGGGCGTACGCGACAATGCCTGATATGAGCGCAAGCCTCGCAGTGACGCACATGGTCCCGCTGGCCGCGGAGATCAACAACGACAAGGTGACGCCGGGTGTCCTCGGCTTCATCGTCTTCGCCGCTCTCGCGCTTGGCGTGTGGATGCTGATGAAGTCGATGAACCGCCACATGGGCAAGGTGGACTTCGAGGAGGCCCCGGACCCGTCCGTGGCGACCCCGGCGGCCGCCCCGGGCAAGGGCGCACCGAAGAACGCCTGACCTTCCGGGTCCGCTGAGCGCCCGCGCCGCGCCCGTCCAGGGACGCGGCCGTGGGCGCCGTTCAGCCGTGGCCGACGGCGTCAGCGCCCGGCCGTCACCGGCACCCCCATGACCTCCCGGGCGTGCCGGTCCGGGACCATGCCCAGGTGCCAGGCCTGCCAGCCCGCCTCCAGGGAGATGCCGCGCTCCAGCATGAGCGCGAAGGCCTCCGCGCAGTCCTCCAGCTTGCTGTCGCGGGAGTCGTGCGTGGCGCGCAGGAGCTGGGCCACCTCCTCCTGGGCGACCGCCGTGCCGACGTCCACGCCGCCCGCGCCCGCGTACGGCAGCAGCGTGCAGCGCAGGAAGCGGGACCAGTCGCCGCCCCGCCGGTCGTCGTACGAGGCGAACAGTGCGGTCGCCTCGTCGCACAGCGCGAGCGCCGGGCCGGGGCGGTTGTTGCCCGCGTCGATCAGCGCGAGCTCCAGACACGTCCAGGCCTCGCCGTGCGCCACCCCGATGCGGTGGAAGTCGGCGCGCGCGTCGACCAGGAGCTGGCGGGCGAAGCCGGAGTTGCGCAGGTTGCCGGTCTGGGCGGCGCGCTGGTCGCGGGTGACCCGGCCCGAGTGATGGCGGGCGCAGGCGAGCCCGTACACGTCCCGCATCCGCGAGAACATCGTGCGGGCCCGCTCCAGCTCTCGCACCGCCTGGTCGCGGTCGCCGCGCTCCTCCAGGGCCTGGCCCAGGTAGTACAGCGTCCACGCCTCGCCGCGCGCGTCCTCCTGCTCGCGATGGCGTGACAGGGCCTGGCGGAGCTGGTCGACCGCGGCGGACGCGTCGCCGTCGACGAGCCGGGCGCGGGCCAGCTGGGTCATCGCCCAGGCCTCGCCGCGGCCGTCGCGGGTGCGCCCGTACAGGTCGAGCGCGGTACGCAACTCCTCTTCCGCGCGCGGGACTTCACCCATCCGCAGATACAGCTGGCCGAGCTGGAAGTGCGTCCAGGCCTCGCCGTGCAGCGACTCGTTCTCGCGGTGCAGGGCCAGCGCGGTGGCGAGCAGGGTCAGCGCGCCGGACAGGTTGGAGCGGTCGCGCTCGACGGCCGCGAGCGCGTGCAGCGACCAGGCGCGGTCGCCGGAGAGATCCTCGCCGGCCTGGAGGTCGATGGCCTCGCGAAGGCGGGCCGCCGCCTCGGCCAGGTTGCCCTGGTGGTGCAGGGTGATGCCGAGTGAGCACAGGGCGAGCGCCTGGCCCGCCTCGTGCTGGGCCTCGCGGTAGAGGTTGACCACGGACGACAGCGTCGTACGCGCGGTGTCGAGCTCGCCGAGCTGGCGGGCCGCGATGCCGGTGCGCCACTGCACGGAGCGGACGAGCAGGCCCTGGTCTACGGCCTGGGTCAGCTCGCTGATCTCGCCCAGGCGGTAGAGGTCGCCGCGCAGCAGGCAGTAGTCGCACAGCGCGCCGAGCAGGCTGAGCACGGCCTCCTGGTCGACGCCCTCGGCCTGGCGCAGGGCGGCCGTGATGAAGCTCGACTCGTCGTCCAGCCAGCGCAGCGCCGCGTCCAGGGAGGGGAAGCCGTGTCCGCCGAACTGGCCGGCCCGGGTCGACATCTTGCCGTCGACCATGCGGCCCACGGCGTCGGCGAGCTCCGCGTAGTTGCGGATGAGGCGTTCCTGCGCGGCCACCCGCTCGGCCTGTTCCTCCTCGTCGGCGAGGCGGGCCTCGGCGAAGGACCGTACGACGTCGTGCAGCCGGTAGCGGCTGCCGCGTACGTGGTCGATGAGCCCGGCCGCGGCAAGCGCCGTGAGCTGGCGCTGGGCCTCCTGCTCGTCGGCGGCGAGCAGCGACGCAGCGGCCGCCGCCCCGAGCGAGGCCCGGCCCGCGAGCGCCAGGCGGCGCAGGAGGCGGCGGGCCGGCTCGGACTGGTCGGTGTAGCGCAGCCACAGGGCCCGCTCGGCGGGCGCCACCGGGCCGTACGCCGCGAGATCCGCGGCGAGTGCCCGCACCGAACGCGGCCCGAGCGAGGATCCGGCGATGCGCAGCGCCAGCGGGAGCCCGCCGCACAACTGCCGTACCAGCTCGGCCGATTCGGCGTCGTAGGGGCCGGGTTCCTTCTCCTCGGCGGACTCGCGAAGGAGCTCCTCGGCGCCCGCCGCGTCCAGCGGCTCGACGGCCAGCTGGTGCACCCACGCCGGGAAGTCGGCGGGCAGGTCGAGCGGCCTGGACGAGGTGACGAGCACCAGGCCCTCGGAGCGCTGCGGCACCAGGGTGCACACCTGCTCGGCGTCGTCGGTGTCGTCCAGTACGACGGTGACCGCGAGGCCCGTCAGATGCTGGTGGTAGAGCTCGGCGAGGCGGCGCACCTGCTGTTCGGGGGACGATCTTCCCCGAGAGCTCGACTCCGCTCGATCAGGGGAGACCCCATTTCGGAACAAGAGCTGTTCGCGGGGCGCGCCGAGCCGGTTGAGCAGGTGGAGGAGCGCGTCCCGGGTCGGCAGCGGGCTCTCGCCCGACAGGCCGCCGCCGCGCATGTCGACCAGGCACGCGCCGCGGAACTGGTCGCGCAGCCCGTGCGCGGCCCGCACCGCGAGGGTGCTGCGGCCGGAGCCGGGCGCGCCGTGCAGAACGACGACGACCGGGCGGGTCTCCGTCGAGGCGCGGGCCGCCTGCACCCACTGGCCGATCCGGGCCAGCTCGGAGCGCCGCCCCGCGAACGGGCCCTGCGGATCGGGCAGATGGCCGAACGACTGCTCAAGGACCGACCTGCGGCGGGCCGCCGCGCTCTTGTCCGTGCCGCGCAGCTGGGTCGGCACCTTCTTCTGCGGCGGCTTGGGGCTCACCGCGCGCTGCTGGTCCAGGAACGGCCGGATGCCCCGCACCTCAAGGGCCGTCAGCCACTGGAGCCGCAACTGCTCCAGGCCGCCCGGCTGGCCGAGCGCCCCGGCCCGCCGGTGTGCGGCCGGCACGTGCGAGGCCGTCACCTTGGCGACCGTCCCCGCGGCCCCGGCCACCGCCACGGCCGCCCCGGTACCCACCGCGCCGCCCGCGCCGACCCCGAGCGCGATGTCGACAACGACGGCTGCGACGGCTCCAACTCCCGTGGCCAGCAAGCCAGTTGGGCCGCCGTCACGCTTGAATCGTTTCCCGAACGACAGCTGCCCGGCCGCCGCCTCGTCCAGGGCGTGGGTGTAGGCCGCATACTCCTCCGCGGCGCTCTGGGCCAGCGCGTCGAGCGCGCCCCGGCCCCGGGAGAGCAGGGCGCTCCCGTCGGACCGCCCGCCGGAGCGCCGTACCTCTTCCTCCACGGCGCGTACCAACAGCCGCTCGGCCTCGGCCCGATGGCTGTCCCGCATGTGCGTCCCCCTCCGAGAGTCCGTCGCCCGCCTACCTCTCCAAGTGTCCAGCGTGACGCGCGTCGGCGCGAGGGAGTCGGCGGATCATCTCCCGTGTGGGGGAGTATGGGGTCATGCCGAACCGCCTCTCCCATGAGACGTCCCCGTACCTCCTGCAGCACGCCGACAACCCGGTCGACTGGTGGCCCTGGTCGCCCGAGGCCTTCGAGGAGGCCCGCGAACGCGGGGTTCCGGTGCTGCTCAGCGTCGGGTACAGCAGCTGTCACTGGTGTCATGTCCTCGCGCACGAATCGTTCGAGGACGAGGTCACGGCGGCCTTCATGAACGAGCACTTCGTGAACGTGAAGGTGGACCGCGAGGAACGGCCCGACGTCGACGCCGTCTACATGGAGGCGGTGCAGGCGGCGACCGGGCAGGGCGGCTGGCCCATGTCCGTGTTCATGACCCCGGACGGCGAGCCGTTCTACTTCGGTACGTACTTCCCGCCCGAGCCCCGGCACGGCATGCCGTCCTTCCGGCAGGTCCTCGAAGGCGTCCAGGGTGCGTGGGTCAACCGGCGCGACGAGGTCGCCGAGGTCGCCGGGAAGATCACCCGCGATCTGGCGGCCCGCGAACTGGACCACGGTACGGGCGGGCTGCCCGGCGAGGAGGAGCTCAACCAGGCGCTGCTCGGGATCGTCCGCGAGTACGACCCGGCGAGCGGCTGGCTCGGCAGTGGCGACACCAAGTTCCCGCCGGGCATGGTGATCGAGTTCCTGCTGCGCCACCACGTCCGGACCGGGTCCGAGGGCGCCCTGGAGATGGCCGAGGGCATGTGCGAGGCGATGGCCCGCTCCAGCCTGTACGACCAGCTCGGCGGCGGCTTCCACCGCTACGTACTGCGCCCGCGCCCGGGGGCCGCCCTGGTGCCGCACTTCGAGAAGATGCTGTACGACAACGCCCTGCTGTGCCGGGTGTACGCCCACCTGTGGCGGGTCACCGGCTCCGACCTGGCACGCCGGGTCGCCCTGGAGACCGCCGACTTCATGGTGCGCGAGCTGCGCACCAACGAGGGCGGGTACGCCTCCGCTCTGGACGCCGACAGCGACGATGGTGCCGGACACCATGTGGAGGGTGCGTTCTATGTGTGGACGCCCGCGCAGCTCGCGGAGGTCCTGGGCGAGCAGGACGGTGAGGCGGCGGCCCGGCACTTCGGGGTGACGGAGGAGGGCACGTTCGAGGAGGGCGCCTCTGTCCTCCAACTGCCTTCGGAAGGTGGCGAGTTGGATGCTTCGGTGTACGAGCGGCTGCTGGCTGCGCGTGAGCTGAGGGAGCGCCCGGGGCGGGACGACAAGCTGGTGGCCGCGTGGAACGGCCTGGCGATCGCGGCGCTCGCCGAGGTGGGCGCGCTCTTCGACCGCCCGGACCTCGTGGAGCGCGCGACGGAGGCCGCGGACGTTCTCGTACGGGTCCACATGGACGGCCACGCCCGGCTCGCCCGTACCTCCAAGGACGGTCAAGTGGGCGCGAACAGTGGGGTGTTGGAGGACTACGCGGATGTCGCCGAGGGCTTCCTCGCGCTGGCCGGGGTGACGGGGGAGGGGGTCTGGCTGGAGTTCGCGGGGTTCCTGCTCGACATCGTCCTGGACCAGTTCGTCGGCGAGGAGGGCGTGCTCTACGACACCGCGCACGACGCGGAGAAGCTGATCCGGCGCCCCCAGGACCCGACGGACAACGCGACGCCCTCGGGGTGGACGGCCGCGGCTTCGGCCCTGCTGTCGTATGCGGCGCACACGGGGTCCTCGGCGCACCGGGAGGCGGCGGAGGGGGCGTTGGGGGTGGTCCGGGCGCTCGGTCCGCGGGCGCCGCGGTTCATCGGGTGGGGGCTCGCGGCGGCCTCCGCCGCGCTGGACGGGCCGCGGGAGGTCGCGGTGGTGGGTGCGCCCACCGACCCGCGGACGGGGGCGCTGCACCGCACGGCGCTGCTGGCCTCCGCGCCGGGGGCGGTGGTGGCGGTGGGGGTGCCGGGGGGTTCGGAGTTCCCGCTCCTCGCGGACCGGCCGCTGGTGGACGGGGCTCCGGCGGCGTATGTGTGCCGGCGGTTCACCTGCGAGGCGCCGGTTACGTCGGCGGACGCGCTGGCGGAGGCCCTGAGCTAGTCCCCTACCCCGCCCCTTCCCGCTGTGACACTCTGCGGCTCCGCCGCGTGGCCTCCGGGGGTTGTGGGTGTGCTGAGCTGGACTCCTGGGGCTCCGCCCCAGACCCCGTTCGCGCCTGAAGGGCGCCAGGGGCGCGGGGAACTGCGCGAGCAGCCATCCACGGCCCGCACCCGACGACACTCACCCCCGGCGGGTTTAGGGAAGGGGCGGGGAGGGGCCGACGGGGTCTGGGGCGGAGCCCCAGTGCACCCGGCCGGGGGTCTCCGCTACCGCGTGCTCAGGGTCAAGCCCTCGCTCAGCGTGTTCATCGTCCGGGCGATCAGATCCAGGAGGTCGTCCTCGTGGTTGTGCTCCGCCCAGTACACCGTCGTCTCGTGGAGCGCACCGAGCACCGCCATGGCGAAGACCCGGACCTCCAGGTCCACCCGTTCCCGCCCCGTCCGCTCCGCCAGCACGTCGCACAGCAACCGGCTCGTATCGGCCACCGATTCCATCATGCGGGCCCGCAGCGCCGGGACCTCCGCGATGAGGCGGGTGCGCTGCAGGGTCTCCTCGCGGTCGTGAACGAGCGAGAGCCGGGCTGCCTCGGTGATGACGTGCCGCAAGGATTCCAGCGGGGGCTCCGACGCCGGACGGGACCGCATCTCCCGCAGCATGATCGGGTCGAACTCGTCGGTCAGGACGATGTCTTCCTTGGTGGGGAAGTAGCGGAACACCGTCGAGGGAGAGACCTCCGCCGCCTCCGCGATCTGCTCGACCGTGGTCGCCTCGTACCCCTGCTCCGCGATCAGCCGGTACGTGGCCCGGCGGATCGCGGTGCGGGTCTTGATCTTCTTGCGTTCGCGCAGGCTCAGCTGCGGCTGGAGGCTCTCCGCGACCGCGTGGACCGGGTCGACCGGGTCGGCCGGGTCGAGGGAAGCGGCGGCGGCTGAGGTGCGGGAGGTGGCGGCCATGGTCCTCATTGTCCTGCATCGGGCGTGGCCGGGGCGACGTCGCCGGGCGCCGGACCTGCGGGTTCGGTCTTCGGGAGCAGGGCCGCGGCGAGCAGTGCGGTCACCACGGCGGCGGCGAAGCAGACCGGCAGGACGACTCCCATGCCGTGCACGTACGAGGAGTCGGCGGCCGCCAGGAGAGGGAGGTCGCCCGTCTTCGCGGACACTATGTGCGCGGCCACCACCGAGTCCGCCGCCGCATGTGGCGACCCCGCCGGCAGCCCGTCCGCGTACACACCCGCGAGCAGCGAGCCGAGCAGGGCGATGCCGATGGCGCTGCCCACCTGACGTACCGTCATGAGGAGCCCGGTGCCGAACGCGTCGTTGCCGAGCACCGCCTGGAGGTGGGGCGGCAGCACGAACATGAGGCCGGACAGGATGAACATCACCAGCGTCGCGGCGAGCGTGTTCAGCAGGAACGGCCGGTGGCCGAGCAGCTTGAGGTCCGGCATCGGGCGCGCGGCCCGCCGCTCCCGTACGACCGGAGCCGCGATCAGGACCTCCCCGCCGCCCAGCATGGCGAGCACCAGCGGGCTGCCCCAACCCCGGTTCGGGGCCTCGATGATGGCGTAGATCAGTGCGCCGAGCCCGGCCGGGAGCATCAGCGCCGCGAACACGATGACGTACGCGTCGGCCATCCACTGCTGCTGGCCGGTGGTGGCGCCGAGCTGGGCGGCCATGGTCGGCAGCGAGACGTTCAGGCAGGATCGTCATGTCGAAGCCGAGCACCAGCATGCTCGCGACCATCGCCCCGAGCGCCCACCAGCGGCGGGCGTCCGGGGCCGGCGCGACCGTGAGCGCCGCGGCGCCGGTGAGGGGTGTGGGCGGTGTGGTCGTCATGGTCGGCCCCCGTGGGTGAGTTCCGTACGCCCGGTCATGCGCAGGGTGAGAGTTTCTGTCTTGTGACAGTAACTCTCAAAAGAATCTCAGTGCCAATGGCTCGGGAACGGTGAAGGCCCCCGGCGCCTTCGCGCCGGGGGCCTTCGGGGCCGGAGTCGGGTTATCCGTGCTGGTAGGCGACGAGCGAGATGCCCACGTAGTGCACGACGAACGCGGCCAGGGTCAGCGAGTGGAACACCTCGTGGAAGCCGAAGAAGCGGGGTGACGGGTTCGGGCGCTTGATGCCGTAGATCACGCCGCCCGCGCTGTAGAGGAGCCCGCCGACGACGACCAGGACGAGCACCGCGATGCCGCCGGCCCGCATGAAGTCGGGCAGGAAGAAGACGGCCGCCCAGCCCATCGCCAGGTAGCAGGGGGTGTAGAGCCAGCGTGGGGCGCCGATCCAGAACACCCGGAAGGCGATACCGGCCGCCGCGGCCGCCCACACCGCCCACAGCAGGACGCGGCCGGTGGAGTCCGGCAGCAGGAGCAGGGTGAGCGGGGTGTAAGTGCCCGCGATGATGAGGAAGATGTTGGCGTGGTCGAGGCGGCGCAGGATCGCCTCCCCCCGCGGGCCCCAGTTGCCCCGGTGGTAGAGGCCGCTGACCCCGAAAAGCAGGCAGGCGGTCAGGACGTAGATCCCGCAGGCGATCCGGGCCTTGGCGGAGTCCGCGAGCGCGGTCAGCACCAGGCCCGAGATCAGTACGGCCGGGAACATCCCGGCGTGCAGCCAGCCGCGCATCTTCGGCTTCACCTGTTGTGTCACCGGGTCGATCGCGGGGGCCATCACCTGATCAGTCATGGTCCGCATGCTACCTACGGCTCCGTAGGTTACGGATAGGTACGGCCCGTAACCGAGCGTCCCTCAGTCGTCGGGTAAGTGAACGGCAAATGGCAGTTAAGAAGGCGGTAAGTGGTGATGCTCACGTGAGAGGCCCCCTGGACATATGGGCGAACGACGCGGAAGATCAGATGAGTGCGGTCGGCACCGGATGAGCGCCAAAGGGATCCACGGGGTCAAGCATCCGGGTCGCAGCCCCCACGGGGCGGCAATGAAGTAGTACGTCAACCCCTCCAAAGACCCTCATCAAGGAGCGATCGTGGCGCGCGATATCGCGGCTCCCCTCTCTGTCCCCACCAAGCACCAGGAACTGATCTCGTGGGTCAACGAGATCGCGGAACTGACCCAGCCGGACAGCGTGGTCTGGTGCGACGGATCCGAGGCAGAGTACGAGCGCCTGTGCGGGGAGCTCGTCGCCAAGGGCACGTTCAAGAAGCTCGACGAGACCAAGCGCCCCAACTCGTACTACGCCGCCTCCGACCCCCGCGACGTCGCCCGGGTCGAGGACCGTACCTTCATCTGCTCCGAGGACGAGAAGGACGCCGGGCCGACCAATCACTGGAAGGCCCCCGCCGAGATGAAGGACATCTTCGCCGGCGAGAAGGGCATCTTCCGCGGGTCGATGCGCGGGCGCACCATGTACGTCGTCCCCTTCTGCATGGGTCCGGTCGGCTCTCCGCTCTCCGCGATCGGCGTCGAGATCACCGACTCCGCCTACGTCGCCGTGTCGATGCGCACCATGACCCGCATGGGGCAGCGCGTCCTGGACGAGCTCGGCACCGACGGCTTCTTCGTCAAGGCCGTCCACACCCTCGGCGCCCCGCTGGCCGAGGGCGAGGCGGACGTGCCGTGGCCGTGCAACTCCACCAAGTACATCTCGCACTTCCCCGAGTCGCGCGAGATCTGGTCGTACGGTTCGGGCTACGGCGGCAACGCCCTGCTCGGCAAGAAGTGCTACGCGCTGCGCATCGCCTCCGTCATGGCGCGTGACGAGGGCTGGCTCGCCGAGCACATGCTCGTCCTCAAGCTGACCCCGCCGAGCGGCGAGCCCAAGTACGTCACCGCGGCCTTCCCGAGCGCCTGCGGCAAGACCAACCTCGCCATGCTGGAGCCGACGATCCCCGGCTGGAAGGTCGAGACGATCGGCGACGACATCGCCTGGATGCGCTTCGGCGAGGACGGCCGCCTGTACGCGATCAACCCCGAGGCGGGCTTCTTCGGCGTCGCGCCCGGCACCGGCGAGCACACCAACGCCAACGCCATGAAGACGATGTGGGGCAACTCCGTCTTCACCAACGTCGCGCTCACCGACGACGGCGACGTGTGGTGGGAGGGCATGACCGAGACGGCGCCCGCGCACCTCACGGACTGGAAGGGCAACGACTGGACGCCCGCGTCCGACACCCCGGCCGCGCACCCCAACGCCCGCTTCACCGTGCCGGCCGGCCAGTGCCCGATCATCGCGCCCGAGTGGGAGGACCCCAAGGGCGTGCCGATCTCGGCGATCCTGTTCGGTGGCCGCCGCGCCTCCGCGGTGCCGCTGGTCACCGAGTCCTTCGACTGGAACCACGGCGTCTTCCTCGGCGCGAACGTCGCCTCCGAGAAGACCGCCGCCGCCGAGGGCAAGGTCGGCGAGCTGCGCCGCGACCCGTTCGCGATGCTGCCGTTCTGCGGCTACAACATGGGCGACTACATGGCCCACTGGGTCAAGGTCGGCGCCACCGCCGATGCCGCCAAGCTGCCGAAGATCTACTACGTGAACTGGTTCCGCAAGAACGACGCGGGCAAGTTCGTGTGGCCCGGCTTCGGTGAGAACAGCCGCGTCCTGAAGTGGATCGTGGAGCGCCTCGAAGGCAAGGCCGAGGGCGTCGAGACCCCCATCGGCATCCTGCCGACGAAGGAGTCCCTGGACACCGACGGCCTGGACCTGCCCGACGCCGACCTCGACTTCCTGCTCAAGGTCGACAAGGAGGTCTGGCGCGAGGAGGCGGCGCTGGTGCCCGAGCACCTCAACACCTTCGGCGACCACACGCCCAAGGAACTGTGGGACGAGTACCGCGCCCTGGTGTCCCGCCTCGGCTGACCACCCCGAAACCCCCTCCGGTCACGGCCGCCTGTCCTGGCCCGGCCGGAGGTGTTCGCGGCGGGTCGGTTCGACATCCGCCCTGACCTGTGGGGTCACTCGTGACCCGCCGCGTATGAAGGCCGACCCCCGGAGTTCCCTCACGGCTCCGGGGGTCGGCCTTTTCGCGTATGTCTCCACTGATGCGTACGTCACGTCAATTAGTGCGTACGGAACGGCAGTTGGGGATGTGTGGCACCCGGTCCGCAGACCTCCGCGGCTCGCGGACCGGGGCCGAACGGAGGCCGCTCAGGAGGCGGCGGTGAGGGCGCGGGCCGCCGCGTGGGCGTCCATGCGCTCGGCCGCCAGGATCGCGGCGGCGGTGTCGGCGCGCGAGGCGGCGACGAGAAGGGCGCGGCCCGCGAGCGCGTGGGCGCGTGTGTGCAGGGTGTCCGCGTCGGCCCGGCTGAGCCCCGCGTGGCGGACCGGCGGCAGGCCGCCGCGCAGCCGGGCGACCTGCCGCGCGATGGCGTCCCCGGCCTCGGTGAGCCCGAGTTCGTCGGTGACGGCGAGCAGGGCGGAGAGGTGTCCGGCGAGCTGGATGTCCAGCTCGTCCTCGCGGGAGCGGTGCGGGATGGGGGCATCGTCGGTGGCCATCGTGCTGTGGACCGACTTGGTGCGGATCGGTTCGTACATGGGAATGGCCTCCTGAATGTCTCAGGAAGCCATCCTAGCTTAGATTCTGTCTAAAGTTGAGTCGGGACCAGTCGAAGGTCGGGGTCCGGGGGCTACACCTGGCTGTAGCCCTCCAGGAACTTGCCGATCCGCGTCACCGCGTCCGCCAGGTCCTTCGCGGACGGCAGCGTCACGATCCGGAAGTGGTCGGGCTCGTGCCAGTTGAACCCGGTCCCGTGCACGACCATGATCTGCTCGGCCCGCAGCAGGTCGAGCACCATCTGCCGGTCGTCCTTGATCTTGTAGACGTTCGGGTCGAGACGCGGGAAGAGGTAGAGCGCGCCCTTCGGCTTCACACAGGTGACGCCGGGGATCTGCGTGAGCAGCTCGTACGCCGTGTCCCGCTGCTCCAGGAGCCGCCCGCCCGGCAGCACCAGCTGCTCGATCGACTGCCGGCCGCCGAGCGCGGTGGCCACCGCGTGCTGGGACGGCATGTTCGCGCACAGACGCATGTTCGCGAGGATGGTCAGGCCCTCGATGTACGAGGACGCGTGGGCCTTCGGCCCGCACACCGCCAGCCAGCCGGAGCGGTAGCCGGCCACCCGGTAGTTCTTCGAGAGCCCGTTGAACGTGAGGACCATCAGGTCCGGGGCGATCACCGCGGTCGGGGTGTGGGTGGCCCCGTCGAACAGGATGCGGTCATAGATCTCGTCCGAGCAGACGACCAGGTTGTGGCGGCGGGCGATCTCGGTGAGCCCGCGCAGCATCTCCTCGTCGTACACCGCGCCCGTCGGATTGTTCGGGTTGATGATGACGATGGCCTTGGTCCGGTCGGTGACCTTGCGCTCGATGTCGGCGAGGTCCGGCATCCAGTCGGCCTGCTCGTCGCAGCGGTAGTGCACGGCGGTGCCGCCCGCGAGCGAGACCGAGGCGGTCCACAGCGGGTAGTCCGGCGAGGGGACGAGCACCTCGTCGCCGTCGTCGAGCAGCGCCTGCATCGACATCTGGATGAGCTCGGATACGCCGTTGCCGAGATAGACGTCCTCGACGTCCAGCTCGATGCCCTTGGTCTGGTAGTGCTGCATCACCGCGCGGCGCGCGGACAGCAGGCCCTTCGCGTCGCCGTAGCCGTGCGCGCCCGCGAGATTGCGGAGGATGTCCTCCAGGATCTCGGGCGGGCACTCGAAGCCGAACGCCGCCGGGTTGCCGGTGTTCAGCTTGAGGATGCGGTGGCCTGCCGCTTCGAGGCGCATGGCCTCTTCGAGCACCGGGCCCCGGATCTCGTAACAGACATTGGCGAGCTTCGTCGACTGGATCACCTGCATGACGGCCACCTTACGGGCGTGTTTCGTGCGGTGCCTCGTGATTTGGGGCCGCCCGGGCGCGATCCCGCCGGGGCGGGCTTTCATCGCAATGTGCGGGTCGGCTTCGGGCCGGGGGAAGCGGGGTTGTTCGGGGTGGCGGGGCTTGGAATGCGGGTGCGGGCCGTGCGGGGTGAGATCTTCCCCACCCCGCCCCTTCCCGAGACCCTCCGGGGGCACGGGTGGGGGGAAGGCTGGTTTCCTGGGGCGGCGCCCCAGACCCCGGCGGGGGCTCCGCCCCCTGCGCCCCCGGTTCGCGCCTCAAGGGCGCTCGTCCTCAAGCGCCGGACAGGCTGGGGATGCCTGCGCGGGCGGGGTGCAAAGCGCTGCCACCCCCGTCAGCCACCCGGCCGTCAGTCCCCACAGCGCCCCGAACGCCGCCCCCGTCGCCGCGTACAGCAGCCATCCCACCGGCCCCGCGTCCACCATGCGGGCCGTCACCAGGCCTCGCCACGCCCCCGACGCGCCCCCGGCGGCGATCAGGGCGGTCCAGCCTGCCAGGAGGCGGCGGAGGCGGGCAGCCTCGGGGCGGCGGCGCAGATGGCGGTGCATGCGCAGGGCCGCCACCGTCACCAGGATCGCCGCCGCGAAGTCTTCGCAGAGGAGGTGGGGCCAGCCCGTGCTCCCCAGGGGGACCGCGCGCAGCGAGGGCAGGGCGAGCGGGGCGCCGAGGGCGCTCGGGACCAGGGTCATTCCCTCGTGCGCGGTGAGCGCGGTCAGGACCGGGGTCAGGCCCAGGAGCAGGGCGAGCAGCAGGCAGACCCCGGCGACTGCGGCCACCGCCGGCTCGGTTCCGGGCAGACGCATGGGCGGGCGCATGAGCTGACGCATGGGCGGACCCTAGGGCACGGAGCGGACGATGAGAAGATGCTGAACAAGACTCAACTATCGCTGTGAACAGGGGTGTTGAGTGCGAGGCCGAGCCTTTAGAGTCCGGCCATGCGGCTACGGGCGATCAGGTGGACGGCGGCGGGCGCGGCACTGGCGGTGGCCGCCGCCCTTCTCGTGGTGGTCGGTCCCGCCGAGGCGGGGCCCGCGCACACCGCCGCCGGGCACCGCTGGATCACCGACGACCAGGGCCGCGCCCTCGTCCTGACCGGCCTCAACACCGCGAGCAGCGCCAAGTCCCGGCCGGACGGACTCCCCTGGATCAGGGAGGCCGACGTGCAGCGCGAATCCGACGCGCTCGGCTCCGACTTCGTACGGTTCCTCATCCAGTGGCGGAACGTCGAGCCGAGGCCCGGGGAGTACGACGACGGCTACCTCGCACAGGTCGCCGAGCGGGTGCGGTGGTACGGGGCGCGCGGCTACCGCGTGATGCTCGACCTGCACCAGGACGTGTACGGGCCGAAGGTGAAGGGCAACGGCGCGCCGGAGTGGGCCACCGAGAACGAGGGGCTTCCGGTCGCCGAGCAGGGCCAGTGGGAGCTCAAGTACATCGAGCCGGGCACAGTGCGGGCCTTCGACAACTTCTGGGGGACGCGCGGTGCGAGCCGGGATCTTCGGGCGCACTACGCCGCCGCCTGGGCCCATGTCGCCGCACGGTTCGCCGACTACCCGGCCGTCCTCGGCTACGACCTGATGAACGAGCCGTTCGGCGGCAGCGTCCAGGGCCCCGCCTTCGAAGCCGGCCCGCTCGCCGCGCTCTACCGTCAGACCATCGCCGCCATCCGCAAGGTCGACCACGACTCCTGGATCTTCGTCGAACCCGAGGCCGTCAGCACCAACTGGGGCCTGCCGAGCGGGCTCCCGTATCTGAAGGACCCGCGCGGCGACGGGCAGGACGCCCGCATCGCGTACGCGCCGCACCTCTACCCCCTCCCCATGGACCTCGGCGGCGGCTACACCGGGGACGCCGAGAAGTGGGTGGACCGTACGCTCGCCTCCTGGCGCGAGCAGACCGAGAAGACCGCGCGGAGGCTGGGCGCCCCCGTCCTGATCGGCGAGTACGGCCTCGACACCACCCTGCCCGGCGCCCTGCGCTACGTGGCCAAGGTGCGGGCCATGGCCGACGACATGGGTGCGGGCACGGCGTACTGGTCCAACGACCCCGGATCCTGGGCCCCTTGGGACCAGAGCTTGAAGCCCACCGCGCTGCTCCCGGCCCTGGACCGCCCGGAACCGAGGACGATCGCGGGCGACCCGGTCGCGTACGCCTGGGACGAGGCGAGCCGCACGCTGTCCGTGAGCTGGCGGCCGGCGGAGGGGGTGCGCGGCGACACGGAGGTGTATCTGCCCGCCCGGTTCTTCCCCGGGGGCGGTGTGGTCACGGGTAGCGGGACGGCGGGGGCATGGGACGTCAACTCCCGTACCCTGCACGTCACTTCGGGGAGTGGAGAAGTGGTCTCGGTGCGGATCACCCCGAGGGCATGAGGGAACGCGGGGCGGATTGAGCCACGTCCGGCAGGACGGTGTTGTGCCGTGGGCCGGGGTGTTCCTAGCGTCCCGTACGTCCTTCGCCCGGCGCGCATCAGGAGGCAGTGGCCATGACCGACCGGTCCCGTGGGCGGCTGCGGTGGCGGGGGCTGCTTGCCGCCGCGCAGCGGGAGTACGATGCGCCGGCTCCCCACTACGACAAGGTGATCGAGCTCCTCGACGAGGTGGTCGGGGCCGCCGTTCCCCCGGCCGCCCGGCGCAGCGCGCAGGCCCTGCAGGCCCTCGCGCTCACCCAGCTCGCCTACTCCGCCGACTACGGCCCCCTGCGTACCGTCTATCTGACGGCGGCGCGCGAACTGTCCACCGGCGCGCTCACCGCACCCCGGGCGTCCGCCGCACCGAGCGGCCCGCCAGCACATCGGTCCGCCTGCCGTCCTCGATGACGAACTTCCCGTCGATCAGGACGTACGGGATGCCGACGGGCAGCGTGCGCGGGGACTCGAAGGTGGAGCCCGCCGCGACCGTGTCCGGGTCGAACAGGACGAGGTCCGCGCGGTACCCCTCGCGGACGAGCCCCCGGTCGGGCAGCCGCAGCCGGGCGGCGGGCCGGGAGGTGAGATGGGCGACGGTCTCCTCAAGCGACATGACGCCCAACTCCCGTGCGTAGTGCCCGAGATAGTGCGGGAACGTGCCGTACGCGCGGGGGTGCGGCTTGTCCCCCTGGAGGATGCCGTCACTGCCGCCGGTGTGCACGGGGTGCCGCATGATGGCCCGCACGTTCTCCTCGTGGCCGACGTGCTGGAGGATCGTGGACCCGAGCCCGTCCTCGACGAGCAGCCGCCGGGCGGTGGCCCAGGGCGCCTCGCCGCGCTGGGCGGCGGCTTCGGCGACCGTCTTCCCGACGCAGTCGGAGAGGCCGGGGTGGCTCACGCCCGAGATCTCGATCGTTCCCCAGTCGATGGGCACGCCGTGGCAGCCGTCGGCGCCGACGGCTTCCATGTGGTGCCGGATGCGCTCGGCGGTGGCATCGTCGCGGAGCCGCCCGAGAATGGCCTCGGGCCCGCCCTCGCTCGCCCAACTGGGCAGCATGGCCACGAGAGTTGTGCATCCGGGGGTGTAGGGGTAGGTGTCGAGGCTGATGTCCGCCCCGGCGGCGAGGGCGTCGTCGAGGAGTGAGAGCAGTTCGGGAGCCCGGCCCTTGTTCACGCCGAAGTTCATGGTGGCGTGGGCGAGGTGGAGGGCGCACCCGGCGTCCCGGGTGAGCCGCACCATCTCCCCGTACGCTTCGAGGGCGCCGGCGCCGTAGGAGCGGTGGTGGGGGCAGTAGTAGCCGTCGTAGCGGGCGACGACGCGGCAGAGCTCGGTGAGCTCGGAGTCGGTGGCGTACATGCCGGGTGTGTAGGTGAGCCCGGAGGACATTCCGACAGCGCCCTGCTGGAGTCCCTCGGCCACCAACTGCCGCATGTGGTCGAGCTGTTGGGGAGTGGCGGGCCGGTCGTCCCACCCGACGGCGTGCATCCGGACCGTGCCCTGCGGGATGAGGTAGGCGGCGTTGACGGCGATGCCGCGGTCGAGGCGGTCGAGGTACTCGCCGACGGTGCGCCAGTCGAAGTCGATGTCGCTGCCGTCGCCGTTCCACCCGGTGATGGCCCGGCGGACCTCGCCGAGCGTGCGGTCGTCGACGGGCGCGTACGAGAGCCCGTCCTGCCCGAGCACCTCCAGGGTGACGCCCTGGGCGGCCTTCGCGCTGTGGTCCGGGTCGCGGAGCAGGGCGAGGTCGGAGTGGGCGTGCATGTCGATGAACCCGGGGGCGAGGGCGAGGCCGTGGGCGCGGAGGGCGCGGCGGGCGGTGAGCGGGGGCTCGCCGGGCTTCCTGATCGCGGCGATCCGGCCGTCCGTGATGCCGACGTCTGCGGGGTGGGAGGGGGCGCCGGTGCCGTCGATGACGCGGGCGTCCTGGATCAGGAGGTCCATGCGTGCCTCTCGTGTGGGTCGGGTGGTTTTTCCCCACCCCGCCCCTTCCCCAGACCCTCCGGGGGTGGGTGGGGCGGCCGCCTGGCCGGTGGGGGCTGGTCGCGCAGTTCCCCGCGCCCCCAGCAGCGTCGGTCCTGGCTGGCACCGGCATCTTCAGCCCGTCATGGGGGTCCCCCCTGGCCCTTGAGGCCTTGGGGGAGTTTGAGGACGAGCGCCCTTAAGGCGCGAACGGGGGTGCAGGGGGGGGCGGAGCCCCCGCCGGGGTCTGGGGCGGAGCCCCAGGAGGACGCGCGGGACCGGGGTCAGAAGTACGTGCGGATGTAGTCCGACACCACCCCATCCCCCTCCACCACCGGAATCAACCCCCACTTGTCGAACACCGTGCACGGATGCGAAAGCCCCATCCCCACCCAGTCCCCGACGGACAGCGAAACCCCCTCCTCCGTACGCAGCCACCCGTGCTGATCGGACAGCCCCGTCACCGAGATGCCCGACGCGGGTCGGACAACCCCGGTCACCGCATCCCGCACCACCTCCGCCACCGGCAGATCGAGGTCGTACGCCGCATCCCGCTTCCCCGCGTTCACGAACGCCTGCTCCGGCGAGGGCCGCGAGACGACCTGGGCCCAGAGCCGGAAGGCCGGCTGGAGGGCGCCTTCCGAGGGCACCCGGTTGAAGGGGGTCAGCTTCCGGTAGTGCCCCGAGTCGTGCGAGACGTACGCCCCGGAACGGAGCAACTTCAGTACGGGGAGCGAGAGTTCGGGGATGGCGGCGAAGGCCTCGGCGACCGTGTCGAACCATGCCGAGCCCCCCGCGCTGACCACGATCTCGTCGAGGCCCGAGAACCGCCCCGCCTTGTCGAAGTCGACCGCCAGCGAGACGAGGCGCTCCAGGTAGGCCCGTACCCGCGCGGGGTCGGCCCGCGGCACCTCGCCCTCGTACCCCGCGACGCCGACGAGCCGCAGCGTCCGGGCGCGGGCCACCGCGTCGGCGACCTCCGCGCACTCCGCTTCCGTACGCACCCCCGTCCGCGCGCCGTCGCCCGCGGCGAGCTCGACCACCACGTCCACCGGCCGGGCGGAGCCCCGCAGCGCCTCGTCCATCAGCTCGACCCCGCGTACGGAGTCGACGTAACAGATGAAGCGGAAGGACGGGTCCCGGACCAGTTCCCCGGCGATCCAGCGCAGCGCGGCCGCGTCCACGAGCTCGTTCGCGAGGAAGATCCGCTCGGTCCCGAACGCCCTCGCCACGCGCACCTGGTGGGGCATCGCGAGGGTGATCCCCCAGGCGCCGCGCTCGACCTGGCGGGCGAAGAGCTGCGGCGCCATGGACGTCTTGCCGTGCGGCGCGAAGGCCAGGCCGTGGCGTTCCGCGTACGTCTCCAGGAGGGTGAGGTTGTGCTCGACGGCCTCCGCGGACAGCGTCAGGACGGGCGTGGCGAAACCGCCGGTGAAGAGGTCGCGGCGCTGGGCGGCGAGCTCGGCGACGGTGAGCCCGTCCGCGTCCGGCGGCAGCCCCTTGAAGCGGTGGTCGACGCGTTCGGCGCCCAGCGCCGCAAGCCTGTCTTCGCGATCGGTGGCTGTCACGGAAACCTCGCCCTTCTCGGGGTGGCGTTGCATCATCTGCAACACCAATTGCGTATATCGCTCAATGCTGTCTAACATCCGGGCCAATGCCGGGTCAATGACCAGCCTGGGCCGTCCATCAGCGAGGAGCCAGCAGTGACCACCGGATCCCCAGCCGCCGCGGACGACGCCGACACACCGGTCGACGTCGTCTGCCTCGGCGAGTCCATGGTCACCTTCCTTCCGGCCCGGCCGGGCCGCCTCGCCGATGTTCCCGCGTTCGAGCGGACGATAGGCGGCGCCGAGTCCAACGTGGCCTGCGCGCTCGCGGCGGCCGGGCACCGTGCGAAGTGGGTCAGCCGGGTCGGCTCGGACGGCTTCGGTGACCATCTGGTCGAGGCGATCGGCTCGTACGGGGTCGATGTGAGCGCCGTACGCCGCGACCCGGTGCGGCCCACCGGGATCTACTTCCGCACCGCCGACGACCGGGCGGCCGACGGCCACGAGGTGCTCTACTACCGCGCCGGGTCCGCGGCCTCCGCGATGTCGCCGGCGACCGTGCCGTACCGGGACCTGTGGGGCGGGCGGATCCTGCACCTCTCCGGCATCACGGCCGCGCTCTCCGACGACTGCCTCGCCCTGATGCGCGACCTCGTCCTCCGTCGGCCCGGCCGCCCCCTCGTCTCGTTCGACGTCAACTATCGGCCGGGGTTGTGGCGGGACGCGGCCGGGCCTTCCGTGCTGCTCGAACTGGCTCGGGGGGCGGACGTCGTCTTCGTGGGCGAGGACGAGGCGGAGGCGGCCTGGGGGGTGCGGGGAACCAATGCCATCAGCGATGTGCTGCCGGAACCGGCCGTCCTGGTCGTGAAGCTGGGCAAAGGCGGGGCCATCGTCTTCGAGAGAGGGCCCGAGGCGACCGAAGGGCTTGAGGACGGCGACGGGGTGGCCACCCTCGTACGTCCTCCCCGTGTCGACGTAGTCGCCCCCGTAGGCGCGGGCGACGCCTTCGCCGCGGGGTTTCTCAGTGCCACCCTCCGCGGTCTCCCCGTCCGAGATCGCATCCGGCACGGGCACCTCATGGCGGCTGCCGTGCTCACCGTGCCCGGGGACCTCACGCAGCCGCCCGCCCGTCGCCCGACCACCGCCCCTCAAGGAGCCGCTCCGCGGCGCACCTCCTGGATGACACACGCCGACCGGCTCGTAGCTCTGGACGACACCGGCTGGGGGAGACTTCGTCTCGGCCCCGGGTGGACGGGGGACGACCAGGAGGTACGTACGCCATGAGTCAGACCGTCGACCGGGCGCTGAGCATTCTGCCGCTGCTCGCGCAGGGCCCCGCCGACCTCGGGCAGGTCGCCGACCGGCTCGGGGTGCACAAGTCCACCGCGCTGCGCCTCCTGCGCACGCTGCACGAGCACGGGCTCGTCTACCGCCAGGAGGACCAGCGCTACCGGCTCGGCGCCCGCCTCTTCGCGCTCGCCCAGGAAGCCGTCGAGAACCTGGACGTACGCGAGATCGCCCACCCCCACCTCGTCGCGCTCAACGAGCGGATCGGGCACACCGTCCACCTCGCCGTGCACGAGGAGGGCGAGGTCCTCTACATCGACAAGGTCGAGAGCCGCTACCCCGTGCGGATGTACTCGCGGATCGGGAAGCCGGTCGCGATCACCGTCGCCGCCGTCGCCAAGCTGCTGCTCGCCGACCTGCCGGAGGCCGAGCGCCGCGCCGTCGCGGAGAAGCTCGACTACCCCGCCTACACGTCCCGTTCGACGCCCAACGCCGCAGCCTTCCTCAAGGAGCTGGCGACCGTGCGCGAACAGGGCTGGGCCACCGACCTCGGTGGCCACGAGGAGTCCATCAACTGCATCGGGGCCCCCATCCGCGGTGCGGACGGCCGGGTCGTCGCCGCCATGTCGGTGTCCGCACCGAACGTCGTCGTCACCGCCGAGGAACTCCTCACCCTGCTTCCCCAGGTGCGCCGCACCGCGGAAGACATCAGCCGCGAGTACTCCGGCGCAGCCCCCAACACCCCGCATGCATAAGGAAGTTCCATGACCGAGAAGACCGCCATCACCCCGGCCACGCACACCACCCCGCCCGCCAAGTTCTCGCACGGCGTGCGCAAGGGGAACATCCTCCAGGTCGCAGGACAAGTCGGCTTCCTCCCGGCCGTCGAGGGCCGGGCGCCCACCCCGGCCGGCCCCACCCTGCGCGAGCAGACCCTCCAGACCTTCGCCAACGTCAAGGCGATCCTGGAGGAGGGCGGCGCGAGCTGGGACGACGTGATGATGATGCGCGTCTATCTGACGGACGTGGACCACTTCGCGGAGATGAACCAGATCTACAACGCCTACTTCGAGGAGCAGGGCCTGAAGGCTCCCGCCGCCGCCCGCACGACCGTGTATGTCGGTCTGCCCGCGGGCCTGCTCATCGAGATCGACGCCCTCGCCGTACTGGACGCGTAATTCCTTGCTGCCCTTAGTCCCACCGCTCGACCCGCCGCACGGTGCGGCGCCCCGGACCGCCGGGGCGCCGTGCCGCGGTCCCCCCTGCCCTGGAACCCCCCTGCTGCACAACGGAGTTGGCACATGTTGTTCCAAGCTGTCGCGGCCGCCACCCCGCCACCCAAGCCCGTCCACACGGGCGGCATCCTGCCCCTCGTCGGCGGCACCGCCGGTCTGCTGACCGTCGCCGTCCTGGGCATCGCCCTCCTGCTCTTCCTGATCATCAAGGTCAGGCTCCAGCCGTTCGTCGCCCTGCTCGCGGTCTCCATAGCCGTCGGCCTCGGCGCGGGCCTGTCGGTCACCGAGCTCTTCGGTACGGTCCAGAAGTCCGCCGCCGTCTCGGTCGTCGAGTCCGGCATGGGCGGCATCCTCGGACACGTGGCGATCATCATCGGGCTCGGCACGATGCTCGGCTCGATCCTCGAAGTCAGCGGCGGCGCCGAGGTGTTGAGCATCCGACTGCTCCGCCTCTTCGGCGAGCGGCGGGCGCCCCTCGCGATGGGCCTGACCGGCTTGATCTTCGGCATCCCGGTCTTCTTCGACGTCGGCATCTTCGTCCTCGCGCCGATCGTGTACGCGGCCGCCAAGCGGTCCGGCAAGTCGATCCTGCTGTACTGCATGCCGCTGCTCGCGGGCCTGTCCATGACCCACGCCTTCCTGCCGCCGCACCCGGGCCCGGTGGCCGCGGCCGGCCTGTTCCACGTCTCGCTCGGCTGGGTCATCCTGATGGGCGCCCTGGTCGGCATCCCGTCCGTCCTCGCCGCCTGGGGCTATGCCGCCTGGATCGGCAAGCGCATCTTCGTCGAGGTCCCGCAGGACATGCTGGAGGCCGCCGAGGAGGCGAAGGCGGCGGTCGCCGCCGAACAGCGGGCCGCCGGGGTCGCCCCGCGCGAGGAGCCGGCGCCGCTGGGCGCGGTCCTCGCCATCATCGGCACGCCGCTGATCCTGATCCTGGCCGCCACCTTCTCCTCGATCGCCCTGGACCGGTCCACCCTGCGCTCGGTCCTGGAGTTCTTCGGCAACCCCTTCGTCGCCCTGACCATCGCCCTCGTCCTCGCCTACTACCTGCTCGGCATCCGGCGCGGCTGGTCCCGCAAGTCCCTTGAAACGGTGTCGACCTCGTCCCTGAAGCCGGTCGGCAACATCCTGCTCGTGGTCGGCGCGGGCGGCATCTTCGGCGCGGTCCTGAAGGCCTCGGGCATCGCGGACGCCCTGGCCACCACCTTCAGCAACGTAGGTCTCCCGGTCATCCTCCTGGCCTGGCTGATCTCGGTCGTCCTGCGCGTCGCCCAGGGCTCGGCCACGGTGGCGATCGTGACGACGGCCGGCATCGCGGTCCCCCTGGTGGAGGGCTCCGGCTACTCCCAGGCCCACCTGGCCCTGATCATCATGGCGATCTCGGCGGGCTCGATCTTTGCCTCCCACGTAAACGACGGCGGCTTCTGGATGGTGGCCAAGTACTTCGGCATCACGGAACGGGACACCCTGAAGTCCTGGACGGTCCTGGAGTCGGTCCTGTCGGTGGCGGGCTTCGCGGTGGCCGCACTGCTCAGCCTGGTGATCTAGGAGACCGAGGGGGTGGCCGGTGGGGGTTGCCTTCTGCCGGCCGCTTCGGCCATCCCCGTCCGGCACTCGTACAACTCCTTTTGTCCACTTGCCCGTTGACCAGTGGACCCTCAACAATGCGCATGACAAAACCGCACTCCTTCATCATCCGAGCACCCTCAAAAAGGGAACCCCCACATGAAGAAGTCCTACGCCGGCGCACTCGGCGCCGTCTGTGCCCTGCTGCTCGCGACCGCGGGCGCGGTGCCCGCCGTCGCCGCCCAGCCCTCCGACAGCAAGGCCCCGGTCAAGGCCGCCCCCGCCCAGCCCGCCGCCAAGGCGGTCAACTTCGCCGGGACCGTGGCACTGAGCAACTGTTCGGGCTCCGTGATCCGTACGCCCGACTCGCAGCCGAACGACCCCGCGCTCGTGCTCTCCAACGGGCACTGCCTCGAAAGCGGATTCCCCGCCGCCGGCGAGGTCATCACCGACCAGCCGTCGTCCCGCTCGTTCTCGCTGCTCAATGCCTCGGGGTCCAAGGTCGCCACCCTGCGCGCCACCAAGGTCTCGTACGCCACGATGACCGACACCGACATATCGATCTACCAGCTCAACACGACGTACGCCCAGATCCAGAGCAGCTACGGGATCAGCGCGCTCACCCTCAACGACGCGCACCCGACGCAGGGTTCGGCGATCAAGGTCGTCTCCGGGTACTGGAAGCGGACCTACAGCTGCAACGTGGACGGCTTCGTCTACCGGCTGAAGGAGGGCGACTGGACCTGGAAGGACTCGGTCCGCTACACCTCGTCCTGCAACACCATCGGCGGCACATCCGGCTCCCCGGTGATCGACACGACCACCGGCAAGGTCGTCGCCGTCAACAACACCGGGAACGAGGACGGCGAGCAGTGCACGGAGAACAACCCGTGCGAGGTCGACGAGAACGGCAACGTCACCGTCCGCCAGGGCATCAACTACGCCGAGCAGACGTACATCATCGTTCCCTGCATCGGGGCCGGTAACAAGATCGACCTCAGTCGCGCGGGCTGCACTCTGCCGAAGCCGTGACGTTCTAGCACCTGCCAGCAGCGCCGTCCGGGGGAGTGGGCGGCGCTGCTGTCTGTTTCCACCAGGGTGCTGTTACGGCAGGGCGTGGACGTGCGGGCCCACCGCGTTCGACCAGGCGTTGCCCGAGGACGCGTCCCAGTTGGTGGACCACGTCATCGCGCCGCGCAGGCCCGGGTACGTCTTCGACGGCTTGAACGAGCCGCAGTTCGTGCCCTGGGTCAGGCAGTCGAGCGCCGCGTTCACCACCGAGGGCGAGACATAGCCGCTGCCCGCGCCGGACGTCGACGCCGGCAGGCCGAGGCCCACCTGCGACGGGTCGAGGCCGCCCTGGAGCTGGATGCAGGCAAGCGCGGTCAGGAAGTCGACCGAGCCCTGCGAGTACACCTTGCCGTCGCAGCCGTTCATGGAACCGCTGTTGTAGTACTGCATGTTGACGGCGGTCAGGATGTCCTTGATGTTGAGCGCCGTCTTGAAGTACTCGTTCGACGGGGACTGCATGTCGATGGTCTGCGGGGCCATCGTGATCACGAGCTTGCTGCCCGCCTTGGCGGAGAGGGACTTCAACGCCTGTGTCATGTAAGTGGAGTTGAGGCCGTTCTCCAGGTCGATGTCGACGCCGTCGAAGCCGTACGTCTGCATCAGTGAGTAGACGGAATCGGCGAAGTTGTTCGCCGAGGCGGAGTCGCTGACCGAGATCGTGCCGTTCTGGCCGCCGATCGAGATGATCACCGACTTGCCCGCCGCGTGCTTGGCCGCGATGTCCGCCTTGAACTGGTCGACGGTGTAGCCGCCCAGACCGTTGGTGTCGAGCGTGAAGCTCACCGCGCCGGGCGTCGTTGTGGCGTCCGCGAAGGCGACCGCGATGATGTCGTAGTTCGCCGGCACGTCGCTGATCTTCTGCACGGTCGCGCCGTTGTTGAAGTTCTGCCAGTAGCCGGTCACCGCGTGCTTCGGTACGGTCCCGCCGCCCGGATTGCCGCCGGTCGCCGACGTCGTGCCGGTCACCGCCGCCGACTTCGGGGACTCACCCGCCGCGTTCGTCGCGGTCACCTGGAACTGGTACGAGGTCGACGCGCTCAGCCCGGTCACGGTCGCCGAACTGCCCGTCACCGACTGCACCTTGGTGCCGCCCTGGTAGACGTTGTACCCGGTCGCGTTGGACACCGCGCCCCACGACAGGTTCACCGAGGACGAGCTGACCGAGCCGACCGCCAGGCCGCCCGGAGCCGCCGGAATCGTCGGCGCGGGGTCGCCGCCCCCGCCGCCGTCGGGCCCGTACACCGAGATGTCGTCGGCGTAGTACGCGGGCTGGCCGTACCAGCCGTGGGTGTAGATCTGCACCGAGATCGTCGAGGAGCCGGTGGTGAACGTCGTGGACAGCTGGCTGTAGCCGCTGCCGGTGCCCGGCGTCCAGGTCGACACGTCGGTGGTGCCGGTGCCGCTCGCGCCGAGGTAGACGTAACTGCCCTGCACCCAGGCGCTCAGCGTGTACGTCGAGTTGGGCTTGACCGCCACGGTCTGCGAACACTGGCCGGTGTCGGACCCCGAGGGCGTTGCCTTGAGGGCGGCGGTTCCGCCGTGCACCGGGGAGGAGACGACCGAGCCGCTGCCGGCCGAGCAGCTCCAGCCGCCGAGGCCCGACTCGAACCCGGCGTTCTTGGCGTTGTTGACATCGGCCGCCGACGCGACGCCGGTGAGCCCGGCTATGGAGAGCGCGCCGGCCGCGGCCACGGCCAGCCCGAATCTTGCACGGTTCACTTGCTGCCTCCGGGAGGGGAGTTGGGAGGAGAGAAGGACGTGGGGGAGTGGGGGTGGGGCGTCCTGGTCCGCACAACATGGTCCAGACCAATTGGGTTGTCAAGGCCTCTGGCGATGCCCCGTACGACGCCTCGGTGCCGCGTCCCGCATGCGGACGTCGTCCCGCGCCCCCAAGGGTGAAGGATCAATTCCGGCCGCACGGCTGGCCGACTATCAACGCAACTCCCGTCCCATGCGCACCAAAACCGGCCGTGGAAGCACACAGGAAAGGAGAAGACGGTTCTCCGGCCGGTAGGTCGTGGATAAAGTGCTGAGGCAGGTGGGAATTGCAGTGATCAGTTGCGGTCGTGGGGGCTCGCACAGGCTCGCGCGTCCGAAGGGAACGGGGGCCGCAAGGTGGCGACCGCGATCAGTGAACGGGGGCCCGCGACGTGCCGACCGCGATAGCCGTCACCAGCCCCGACCTGGTGCTGCCGCCGACCGATCCGCAGACGCCGCTCGCGGCGCTGCTCCAGTCGCCGCACGCCCAGCCCCTCGACGCCGCACTCGTCGACATGCACCGCCTTCTGGAACAGCACGGCTACGTCATCGCGTTCTATCCGGCATCAATTGACGCCGCCCATGAACACCGGCTGCATACCGTTCGGTCTCTCCTGGAAACCGATCGGATCACGCTGATCAAATCCGATCTGCCGCCGCTCGGACTCGCCATCCTGGTACGGCAGTTGCGGCAACTATCGGTCTGCGACTTCAGTCCCGGTGTCATCGCCTCGGCGTCCCGGCTGCTCTCCCACTACATCCACGCGGGCGCCGTCCTCAACTCCGTGACCCGCCTGGAGCGCATCCCGGTCGGCCTGACCGCGCACGCCAAGTCCTGGATGCCGGGCAGCCAGTTCGCCGTCCTCGCCAACCCGGACCCGCAACTCGTCAAGGTCGGCCCGGCCGGCGCCCTCACCGGGCCCGACTTCGCCTGCCACCTCCTGCTGGCCCGAGGCACCGCCAACGCCGACTGGATCACGGGCACCCTCGCCCCGTCCTGGCAGGTCAAGGCCGTGCAGGAGACCGCCCTGCCCGCCGACTCGGCCGGCTGGTGGGGCACCGGCAAGCTCACCGAGTTCGCCGCCTACCTGCCCGACATCTCGGTGCTCTACCAACTCGTCGCCTCCGTACGGCGCGAACAGTGCCGCTGGTGCGCCATGGAGCTCATCGGCGACCGCTGCGGATTCTGCGCCTCGCGGCAGCCGCCGGAGGAGGAGCCTGCCGACCCGTACGGCGCCGCCGCCCTCGGCCCCGTCCCCGCCTCCGCCTACCACGCCCGGCCCCTCACCCGGGCCGAACGCCGCCGCGCCATCGCCCCGGGCCCCTGACCCGACCTGCCTCCTCAGCCCGCCACTTGCCCGCTCTGCCCCACGTCAGCGAACGAGGTCGTACGGTCAATGAACTCCCGCCAGCGCCGCGGCATCATCCTTCTCCTCCTCTCGGTCCTGTGCGCCCTCGGCGCGTTCGCCGGGGTGCTCACGGTGATCAGCGACGTGAACTCCAAGGTCGGACCGGAGGTGACGGCGTACAAACTCAAGGACGACATCCCCGCCTACACCCCTCTCAAGGCAGACCTGTTCGTGCAGACGAGCATGCCCAAACGGTGGCTCTCGCAGGGCGCGGTCACCGACATCTCCGACGTCAACGGCAAGATGGCCGCCACCCGTCTCACCCGTGGCTCGCTGCTCCAGGACGGCATGTTCACCGACCGGCCCCAGCTCAAGCCGGGTGAACAGGAGATCGCCATCATGATCGACGCGGCGACCGGAGTCGCCGGAAAGATCAACACGAGCGACACGGTCAACATCTTCGCCACCTTCGCCGCCACCAAGCAGGGCGACACCCCGGAGTCCAAGCTCATCGTGGCCAATGCCCGGGTGATCCAAGTGGGGGCCGTCCAGGCCCTCACCCCGAGCGCGTCCGACAAGAACCAGACCACCCAGGCCGTCCCGATCACCTTCGCCCTCAGCACCCTCGACGCCCAACGGGTCGCCTACGCCGAGTCGTTCGCCACCCATGTCCGCCTCGCGCTCGTCGGCCGTGGCAACGGCGACAGCACGATCCCGCCCGGTGACCGTACGTACCGGCTCGAAAAGGACCAGTGAGGTGCGGATGACCACCAGAATCCTGCCGGCCGTCGCCGACGCGGACGCCGCGCGCTCCGTCACCACCCTGCTCAGCCAGCTCCCCGACGCCGAACCCGCCATGCCCGTCGGCGACTCCACCCAGCTCCTCGACACCCTGGCCAGGCTCGCGGCCGAGTCCCTGGACGAGCTCCCCGAGGTCGTCCTGGTCCACGAGCGCATCGGCCCGGTCCCGGCCCTGGAGCTGATCCGCGAGGTCGCCCTGCGCTTCCCGGCGGTCGGCGTCGTCCTGATCTCCTCCGACGCCGGGCCCGCCGTCTTCTCCGCCGCCATGGACTCCGGGGCCCGCGGCCTGGTCGCGCTTCCCCTGTCGTACGAGGAGCTGGCGGTACGCGTCCAGGCGGCGGCCCAGTGGTCCGCGGGCGTACGCCGTCACCTCGGCGCCAGCCTCGACGTCTTCACCGGGCCCGGCGGCACCGTCACCACCGTGACCGGCGCCAAGGGAGGTGTCGGCACCACGCTCGTAGCGATCCAACTCGCCCTCTCGGCAAGGGCGTCGGGCCGCACGGCCGTCCTGCTCGACATGGACCTCCAGGCCGGCGACGTCGCCTCCTACCTCGACGTCCAGTTCCGGCGCTCCATCGCCGACCTCGCGGCGATCACCGACATCTCGCCCCGTGTCCTCGCCGACGCAGTCTTCAACCACGAGAGCGGGCTCGCCCTGCTGCTCGCTCCCGGCGAGGGCGAACGGGGTGAAGAGGTCACCGACCGGGCCGCCCGCCAGATCATCGGCGCGCTGCGCACCCGCTACGAGGCCGTCGTCGTGGACTGCGGCACCCAGATGAACGCGGCCAACGCCGCCGCCGTCGAAATGGCCGACGTGGCGCTGCTCGTCACCACCCCGGACGTGGTGTCCGTACGGGGTGCCAAGCGGACCGTACGGATGTGGGACCGGCTCCAGATCCGCAAGGCCGAGGAGACCACCACGCTGGTCAACCGGCACACCCGGCACACCGAGATCCAGCCCCCGCTCGTCCAGAAGATCACCGGCACCCGGGTCGCCCAGACCGCGATCCCGGCCCACTTCAAGGAGCTCCAGGCCGTCGTCGACGCGGGGCGCCTGCACGACCTCGACAACAAGAGCACGGTGAAGCAGGCCCTGTGGGCGCTGGCCGGCGAACTCGGCCTCCTCAAAGCCCCGGAGGGCAGAGCGAAGGCGCGGGCCGCGCGGGGCTCCGGCCTGGTGCTCAGGCGCAGGGGCTGATGATGCGGATTCCCAGGAGCGAGCGGGACCGGGGGCAGACGGTCATCGAGTTCGTCGGCGTGGTCCCGCTGATCCTGCTGCTTCTGGTCGCGCTGTGGCAGTGCGCCCTGGTCGGCTACACCTTCGTCCTCGCGGGCAACGCGGCGGACGAGGGGGCGCGGGCGGGAGCGGCGGCGGAGGGAGACGGGGCGGGGGCGTGCCAGGCGGCGGCCCGGCGTGAGCTGCCCTCCTCCTTCCAGGGCAAGGCGGACTGCGCCCCGGACGGCGGCATGTACCGGGCCAAGGTCACCCTCAAGATCCCCGTCCTGATCCCGGGCGTCCTCAACAGCTTCCCCGTCGACGGCTCCGCCGCCCACGTGAAGGAGCGCTGAGCCGTGCGCATGCGTACGCACCGAGAGCGCGACCGGGGTCAAGTCGCCCTGGAATACATCGGGTTCGTCGCCATCCTGCTGCTCGTCGGCCTCGCCGCGATCCAGCTCGGGGTCGCCGCGTACGCCGTGAACCAGGCGGGGACGGGGGCGCGGGCGGCGGCGCGGGCGGCGAGCCTGGACGAGCCGAGGGCGGGCGAGCCGAAGCTGGACCCCGTGGCCGCCGGCACGGCTGCGGTCAGTGGCTGGCTCAAGCCCGACGTCTCGCCCGCGGGGTCCGGCGGCGGCGAGGCCACGTACACCGTCACCGTGACCATCCCCAGCGTCATCCCCGGCCTGCCCGATGGCTTCTTCGGCACCGCCACCCGCACCTCCACCATGCCGAAGCTTCAGCCCCACAACTGACCCGAGACGACTGGAGACGAGACACATGAGTCTGCGGGCACGCATCGCGGTCCCCGAGGAGACCGGCGGCGGGCGGGAGGACGGCCACCTGGTCGCCTCCTACCGGGCCAAGCTCCTGGAGGAGATCGACCTCGCGGAGATGTCGTCCCTTGCCGCCGCCGAGCGCCGGGCCCGCCTGGAGCGGGTGCTCGGGCACATCATCAGCCGCGAGGGCCCGGTCCTCTCCACGGCCGAGCGCGCCCAGCTGATCCGCCGGGTCGTGGACGAGGCGCTCGGCCTCGGCATCCTCGAACCGCTCCTCGAAGACGCCTCCATCACCGAGATCATGGTCAACGGCCCCGACCAGATCTTCGTCGAGCGCGGCGGGCGGGTGGAGCAGCTCCCGCTCCGGTTCGCCTCGCCCGAGCAGCTGATGCAGACGATCGAGCGGATCGTGTCGACGGTCAACCGGCGTGTGGACGAGTCGAACCCGATGGTGGACGCCCGGCTGCCGTCCGGCGAGCGCGTCAACGTGATCATCCCGCCGCTGTCGCTGACCGGAGCCACCCTCACCATCCGCCGCTTCCCGAGGTCGTTCACGCTCCAGGAGATGATCACGTTCGGCTCGCTCGACGAACACATGCTGCTGCTGCTCGCCGGGCTCGTCCAGGCCAGGTTCAACATCATCGTGTCGGGCGCCACCGGCACCGGGAAGACCACGCTCCTCAACGCCCTGTCCGGTCTGATCCCGCCGCACGAGCGCATCATCACCATCGAGGACTCCGCCGAGCTCCAGCTCCAGCAGGCCCATGTCATCCGCCTGGAGTCGCGGCCGCCGAACGTCGAGGGCAAGGGCCATGTCTCCATCCGCGACCTCGTACGCAACTCGCTGCGCATGCGCCCCGACCGGATCGTCGTCGGCGAGGTCCGTGGCGGCGAGTCGCTCGACATGCTCCAGGCGATGTCCACCGGTCACGACGGCTCGCTCGCCACCGTCCACGCCAACAGCGCCGAGGACGCGCTCATGCGGCTCCAGACGCTCGCCTCGATGTCGGAAGTGGAGGTCCCCTTCGAGGCGCTGCACGACCAGATCAACTCGGCCGTCGACGTCATCGTCCAGCTCACCCGGCACGCGGACGGCGCCCGCAAGATCACCGAGATCGCCGTCCTCGAATCCCACGGCCGCGACCCGTACCGCATCACCACCGTCTGCCGCTTCGACGCCCAGCCGATGGCCGCCGACGGCCGCATCCACGGCCGCTTCCAGTACTTTCCGCTGCCCCGCCGCGTCGCCGACCGCCTCTACCTCGCCAACCAGCCCGTTCCGCAGGCGTACGGGGTGGCCTCAAGCGCCGAACAGCTCGCCGTCCGCCACGCCAACTGAGTCCGCCACGCCAACTGACAGGGAACGCGCAGATGAACCTCTCCTTCCTCACGCTCGGCGTCACCCTGCTCGCCGGGGTGCTCGCGGTCCTGGGGCTGCGCTCCTACGGGGCGGGCCGCGCCCAGCGCGAAGCCCTCATCGACCGGCTCACCAACCCGGGCGCCCAGCACACGACCGGCCGGAACCGCCCGTTCCAGGGCGTGGACCGCAGGCTGCGCGGTACGACACTGGGCCGCCGCATCGAACTGAAGCTGGCCGCCACCGGCCTCGACCTCACCCCCGGCGAGTTCTTCGTGTACATGCTGGCCGGGGTGGCCGCGCTGTGGCTGATCGCGGCATCGGTGCTCGCCGCGTTCTTCGGGCCGCTCGCCGGGCTCGCGGGCCTGTGGAGCGCCAACTCGTTCCTCGACTGGCAGCGCCAGAAACGCATCGAGCGCTTCATCAACCAGCTGCCCGAGCTGTCCCGCATCCTCGCCAACGCCACCCAGGCCGGCCTCGCGCTGCGTACCGCGATCGCCATGGCGGCCGAGGAGATGGAGGCCCCGGCGGGCGAGGAACTGGGCCGGGTCACCGACCGGCTCGCCATGGGCGAGTCCCTCGACGACGCGCTCGGCGAACTCGCCGACCGGCTCCCCTCTCGCGAACTCGTCGTCCTGGTAACGACGTTGGTGCTCGCCAACCGCGCGGGCGGCACGGTCGTCAGCTCGCTGCGCAACCTCACCACCACCCTGGAGGAGCGCAAGGAGACCCGGCGGGAGGTGCGCACGACGCTGGCCCAGGTGACGGTCACCGCGTACGCCGTGCCCGGCTTCGGGATCGCCGCGCTGCTCATGCTGAACGCGGTGATGCCGGGCGCGCTCGACCGCATGACGGGCGCGCTGCTCGGCCAGGCGGCGGTGCTGGTCTCGATCGCCCTGTACGCCCTCGGATTCTTCGTGGTCCGCCGCCTGTCCCGCATCGACGTATGAGCCCGGGCAGCCGGCCGGAGAGAGGGGAGTGAGCGCGAGATGGGACTGCTCTTCGCGGCCCTGGTGGGCCTGAGTGTGTACGGGATGTTCCTCGGCATCCGCATGTACCGGGCCGAGGTGAAGCTTCCGAGCGACCTCTCCGTGGCCCTGGAGGTCGGCGCGACGCGCACCACCGCCGTCGGCTCGGCCGTCGACCGGCTCGGCATCCGCTGGGCGCCGGCCGTGCTGCGGATGATGGGCCCCGAGCGGGTCGGCAGGAAGCGCCGCCAGATCGACCTCGCGGGCAACCCGGGCGGCCTCACCGTCGACCGTTACGCGGCCCGCCGCGCGGTGTACGGGGTGCTCGGCGCGGCGGCCGCGCTGATCATGCTGCTCGAAGGGCACTGGATCATCGCCCTGGTCATGGTGGCCTTCGCGCTGTTCTGGGTCGAGGTCGGCATCTGGTCGGCGGTCCGGGTCCGCCGCGACCACATCGAACGCACCCTGCCCGACTTCCTCGACGTACTCGCCGTGGTGGTCAGCGCGGGCCTCGGCTTCCGCCAGGCCCTCGACCGGGTCGCCGACAAGTACGAAGGGCCCTGGGCGGACGAATTGCGTATCACTCTCCGCCAGATGGACATGGGCGTCAGCCGCCGCCAGGCCTTCGAGGAACTGCGCAAGCGCAACGACTCCGAGCAGGTCGCGATGTTCGTGACCGCGCTCCAGCAGGGCGAGGAGCTGGGCGCGCCGATCGTCGACACCCTGATAGCGATCGCCGCCGACATGCGCCGCACCGACGCGCAGAACGCCCGCCGCAAGGCGGCCCGCGCGGTCCCCAAGGCGACCTTCGCGGTGACGACCTTCCTGCTGCCGGGCACGCTGATCCTGCTCAGCGTGGGCTTCGTCTACGGAGCGAACCTGGACTTCGGCGGCTTCCTGGGAGGCCCGAAGTGACCCTCCAACTGACAGCAGAGGCAAGGGGGTTGAGGATGCCGAAGCTGAACCGCCGCAGAGCGACGGAAGCCCTGCCGCCCCCCACCCTCCAGATCAACGCACTCCAGGCGATGTGCCGCCAGGCGTTCGGCTTCCGTCTTGCGATGATCGCGATAGGCGCCCCCTTCGCGCTCGCGGGCGCGGCCAAGGGCGCGCCCGGCCTGCTGGTGGGCGCGGCGGTCCTGGTCACGTTCATGGGCTCGTACGTCCTGTTCCGCGACTGGGAACGCTTCGGCCCGCTGCTCCTGCGCCACCCCTGGCTGCTCGCGCTGGACGCCGTGTTCGGCGCACTCCTGCTGATCACGGCGACCCCGGAGTCCCCCCTCGGCTACGTCACGATCTGCACCCCGCTGCTCGCGGGCCTGGTGTACGGCTGGCGGGGCGCGGGCATCTTCGCGGGCCTCCAGGTGACGATCCTGACGGTCGTGTACGCGACGGGCCCGAGGCATCAACTGGTCGATGCCTCAGCCCTCTTGCTGCCAGGGTTCTGCGTGATAGCAGGGGCGGTAGGCGTAACGATCCGTAATCTCCTTTTCCGCTTCGGCGCGGCGAGCCAGGCCCTGACGGAGACGAGGGCGCGCCTGGCTGTCGAGGAGGAGCGCGCACGCCTGGCCCGGGACATGCACGACTCGGTGGCGAAGACGCTGCACGGCCTGGCCCTTGCGGCCGACGGACTGGCGGCCTCGGCCGACCGGGTGGACCCGCGGACGGTCCGCGCCCAGGCCGAACTGGTCGCAAGAGCCGCGCGCAGGGCGGCAGCGGAATCCCGAGAGGTCCTCGCGGACCTGAGGCGGACGCCGGGGGAGGTGGACGTGCTGGTTGAACTGCGCCTATCCATAAGGGATTTCACGCGACGCACGGGGGCGGGGGCGGGGTGGAAGGCGCTCGGTGACGGCCGGGGTCCGACGGTCGTGCCGGCGGCAGTGGCCCGTCAGCTGGTCGCCATCGCGAGCGAGGCGATGGACAACGCCCACCGGCACGCCGGCCCGGCCCGCATCGCGGTGGAGGCGGGCGTCGAGGGTGCGATGTTCCGCCTCAGCATCCACGACGACGGCCGGGGCCTGCCGCCCGGCACGACCCTGGACGACCTGAAACGCTCGGGCCACTTCGGCCTGGTGGGCATGGTGGAGCGGGCGGCGGCGATCGGGGCGCGGATCAGGGTGGGCCGGGGGACGGCGGTGACGGGCACGGAGGTGCGCGTAGAACTCCCGCTGAGCGGCGGGCAGTTGTCTCGTAATCCGAATCCGACGACTTTGGGAACTCCTTGAGAGGGGGTGTCATGCCGGACGGAATGCCGTACGCGAGGGGAGTGTGCGACCCGGTGCGTCCGCTGAGGATCGTCGTGGCGGACGACAACCCGGTCGTACGGGCGGGCCTGGCGGCGCTGCTGCACGGCCGCCACGACATCGAGGTGGCGGCGGAAGCGGCGGACGGCCGCGAGGCGTACGAGGCGGCCGTGCGCCACCGCCCGGACGTGATTCTGCTGGACGTCCGCATGCCGGGAGTCGACGGCATGGCGGCGCTGCCACACCTGGTGGGCTTTGCCCCGGTGATGATGCTGACGTACAGCCGGGAGAGCGAGATCGTGCGGGAGGCGCTGCGGCTCGGGGCCGGGGGCTATCTGGTCCACGGGGAGTTCACGGTGGACGAACTGACGGCGTCGGTACGGGGGATGAGGGAGGGCAGGGCCGCCTTCACCGCCACGGCGGCGAACGCCCTTCTTGCCCACGTACGCGAACAACCGGACCCGCCGTCTCCCATTTCCGCGCAATCCCTTTCGCAACTGCAACCGGTTGTGGCACAGTCTTCAACTGCACAGCGAGCAGCGTCCATGCGCAACAGGGAAGATTTCAGGCTGAGTTCGCGGGAGGCCGAGGTGATGGAGTTGATCGCGGCGGGCATGAGCAATCAGCACATCGCGGCCACGTGCTTCATCAGCGAGAAGACGGTCAAGAACCACATCAACCGCATCTTCGCCAAGCTGCACGCCACGACCCGCAGCGAGGCGATCGCCCGCTGGCTGGGGGTGTCCGGTGGGTAAGCCCCGCGCTTGGGCCCGGATTTGGGCCCCAGGACCCTCGGCGGCCTCCGGAACCCCGCCTTACGTTCCCGATGACGTACGACGTGACGCCGCAACCGGAGGAGAGCCGCGAAATGCCGCAGGACACGCTGCTGAAGACCGCCGTCGCTGCGCAGGTACGGGTGACCGGCTGGAGGGACACAGCGATCACCCGTGTCCGGCGCCGGTACGCGTCGGCGGGCTCCGGCCCTGGCCGGGACCGGGGGCAGACTTCGTTCGAGTATCTGGGGATCATTTTGGTGGTGGTGGCGATTATCGGCGGGATCATGGCGACCGGGATCGGGACGTCCATCACCAACAAGATCAAAGAGCAGATCGACAAGATCAAGGCCGGCGGCTGATCCCAGACCTGCGCCAGGACCGAGGGCAGGCCTTCCCCATCTACGTTGTGATGGTGGCGGGCCTGCTCTTTCTCGCGTTCGCGTTCTTCGCGGTCGGCCAGGCGTCCGCGACGCGCAACGGAGCCCAGGGGGCGGCGGATTCGGCTGCTCTCGCAGCGGCACAGCGAGTGCGCGAGGAGTTGGGCCCGAAGGTGCTGACAGCGCTCGCGACACCCGGCGGTCTCGACAACATCTTCAACGGCATCGTCATCGCTGATGCGCACAACGAGGCAGCGAACTTCGCGTCGAAGAACCATGCCGACCTGACGGGGTTCGAATCGCGCGCCGGTGGTGTCGGCCAGTTCAAGTTCACCGCGGCGGTCAAAACGCAGTACACGGTGGGGACATCGGTGATCCCGGGCACCGAAGACGAGCACGGAACCGCGAGCGCCACGGCGATGATCGAGCTGCGGTGCACCCTTCCGTCCGGTGGTGACGGTGGCAACAGCCCGGCGCCGACGCCGACTTCTGCGCCTACACCGACTCCTACGCCTCCTCCGGTCACGATCACGTGTGACGGCAAGGACCTGCCCGTGGATCCCGTGCCTGCCCTGGACAAGATCTTCACCGTGAAACTGGTCGACTGACAGCAATCGACGAGCAGAGGAATGGCACCGATGAGCGTTCGGCATACGTTGAGGGCCCGTAGGGGGGCGGTGGCGGCAGCGATGGCAGTCGCCCTGGCGTTGGCTGTCGGCGGATGCGGCGGCGACAGCAAGGGCGGCAAGTCGGACGCGGCCAACAGCAGTTCGCAGTCGAAGGCGGCCTCCTCGGGGGGCGGCCAGCAGCCGGGTTCCTCGCCGCCGAAGTCGGACCCCACGGTCAAGCTCGCCGAGTCCACCGGTCAGGGCGGGATCGTCCTCACCATCAACAGCGTGGCGCGCGATTCGGGCGGATTCGTCACGGTGTCGGGCCAAGTGAAGAACCCCGGCTCGGAGAACTTCGTCGACACCTCCGGCTGGGTCGGCACCGAGAAGGACGTGCTGGCCAGCGGTGACTCGGTGGCCGGGGCGACGCTCGTCGACAAGGTGGGCAAGAAGCGCTATTACGTACTCCGCGACACGGGCGGGAAGTGCCTCTGCACGATGGGCATCGTAGGGGTGAAGGCGGGCCAGAGCGTCCCCTTCTTCGCCCAATTCCCCGCCCCCCCGAACGGCACGAAGGACGTCGACTTCCAGTTGCCGACCTTCCCCACCATGACCGTTCCCGTCTCCGGGTGATCACGCCATGACCAGAACCCGGCACGCAGCCGTAGCGATCGCCGCCGCGCTAGTCCTGACCGGCGGCGGCACCACCGCATACGCGGACGAGACGCCGAGCAGCCCCCCACTGCCCGGCACGGAAGCGACGTCCGACCCCTCCATGAAGGTGGACAGCACCTCACCGAACCTGAAGCTTCCCGAGGGGGGCACGCTAGCGGCGCCGAAGGTGCTCGACATCAAGTCGATCGTCGAGGACCAGGGCGGCGAGGAGCGGCGCTCGGACACCAACACCAGCGTGACGTTCGCGCTGCAGGCGGAGGTGCTGTTCGCGATGGACAGCGCGGCCCTGTCGTCCGACGCGAACGACCGTATCCAGGGCATCTCGGCGGAGATCAAGAAGCAGAAGGCGACGAACGTGAGGGTCTTCGGCTTCACGGACAACCTCGGCACGCACGAGCACGGAGTGGTCCTCTCCAAGCAGCGCGCGGACGCCGTCCAGAAGGCCCTCTCCCTGTCGCTCGGCCCCGACGTGACCTTCGAGATCCGGGGCTACGCCGAGGACTACCCGATCTCGGACAACTCGACGGAGGACGGCCGCAAGAAGAACCGGCGGGTGGAGGTCAGTTTCACTCGGAGCAGCGGGTAGGAAGAGGGGCCGGGCCGGTGGCTGGTTATCCTGGCCGCTGCGCGGTGTGTGCGGGACGGTGACGCCACTCCGAATTGTTCTGGGAGAGGTGATGGTGTGGCCAAGCCGGTACGCGCGGCTATCGGAAATGTGTGGGTCAAGTGCCTATTCTGTCAGGGCGATGAGTTTCGGGAACGTGAGGTGAAACTCAACAGCTCAGGCATGGAGTTCATGAACTTCGGCTGGGCGAACGAGTCGGCGAACGGGCTGATCTGCTGGAATTGCGGCTATGTGCACTTGTTCGTGAATAAAGATCTCAAACTGTACAAACCGAAGAAGACCGAGGGGTGACGAGGCCCCCCTCGCAGGTGGTTGGCGACCGCGACCTTTCCCGTGTCCCGCTCAGAGCAGATGGTCCGCCTTGCCGGCCTTGATGTCGCGGATGAGGTTGCGTAGGGCGTCGCGGGTGTCGGTGAGGTAGCGGTCCTCCTGTCCGGCGATGGCGATGTACGCGTTGCCGTCATCGTCGACGCCGAGGCGGAAGCAGTTGTTGCCCTCGCCGCAGTACGGCTCTTCCCACTCGATGCGGTTCATGTCGTCCCCTCCTAAAGCTGGCTCGCCACGCGCTGGATGAAGTCGACGGATTCCGTCGCGGGCAGCGCTGCCGCCTCCATCCAGTCCAAGTGGGCCCGGTACTTGGTCAACTGCGCCTCGGCGTGCATGAATTCCGGACCGTGTGCCGAATCCAGTTGGACGGTGTCGAGCTGAGGGACCACGCCCTCGGCGTACAGCAGGGCGTGCCCGGCGCCGGGGAAGGCGCCGCGTTCCACTGGGATGACCCGCAGTTCGATGTGGTCGTGCTCGGACGCGCCGCAGAGGTGGTGGAGTTGTTCGCGGGTCACCTTGCGGCCCCCGAACTGCATGCGCAGCGCAGCCTCGTGGATGTATCCGACGTAGTCGAGCGGAGGATCCTTCTCGAAGACCCGCTGACGCTCGATGCGATGGGTGACTCGCAGCTCCACTTCGAGGCGGGGCAGGGGCGGGATCACCGCGCCGAACACGGCCCGTGCGTACTCCTCGGTGTGCAGGAGGCCCGGGAGGTGGACGGTCTGTGCCGTACGGAGGCGTACGGCGTGCCACTCCAGCTCGGCGATGTCGAGGAGACCCGAGGGCAGCGTGCCGCGATACCGCTCCCACCAGCCGCGCTCCCGTTGTGCCGCGATTTTGGCCAGCGCCTCTGCGTAGCCGACGTCTGCGCACTCGTAGTTGCTCGCGAGCATGCGTACACGTTCGGGGGTGATGGGCCGGATTCCCGACTCCATGTTGGAAACCTTGGTCCGGTCGAGACCGAGCAGCCCGGCCGCGTACTCGGTGGTGGCGCCGGCCGCGGTCCGCATCTTGCGCAACTCGGCGCCGAGTCGCTTCTGGCGTTCGGTAGGGGCGGGGCGCGTCGGCATGCGGGTCAGTCTGCCGTCGTCCGCGTGTGTCGGTCCACTGGTGGGGGCAATTGCCACTGAAGTGGTGGCACGTGTGCCGAAGTTGGCCCTACAGTGGGTAACGAACCAACTACGCAAGCGAGTTGGAAGTGCATCGCGCGAGCCTGCCCGCGTGCTCCTCCCCTGGGAGGGGTGGGCCCGTGCCAGGGAGACAAGCCACTGCTCGCTGCCCCCCCCCACCAGCACACGGGAGCCAGAGATGCTCACCACCCGCACCACTGCGGCCTGCCCGGCCGCCCACCCGGCACCGATCGTCTGCCCACCACCCCCGGAGGGGCTGTCACTCAGCCTCACCCTGCCCGGTGAACCGCACTGCGCGGGCATCGCGCGCAGCGCGGTCCGCTCGGCCCTGCACGCTCACGCGCTCGATCCGTTCGCGCCCGAAGTGGTGCTCGCCGCGTCCGAACTGGTCGCCGTGGCCGCGTACTTGAACCCCTCCCAGGACCTCTACCTCTCCCTCCGGCATCGCGACAGCGCACTGCGCCTGATCGTGTACGACGCCCATGCCCGGCACGCCCATCCCCGGCTCGCCACTGCCTGTGACGCCCGACGCCGGGGCGGGCTACGGCTGCTCGCCGCGGTTGTACGGGATTGCGGCGGCGACTGGGGATTCGGCGAATCCCGCGAACCCGGCGGCGGCACCCGGAGCTGGGCGGTGCTGCCGTGCCTCATGAACTGAGGCTGATCGGAGCAGGGCGCAACCGGTCCGGCGCTGAGGCGGCCGGTCCGGGGGCTGCACTCGGCTGATGCCGGGCGCGGCGTAGTGCTGTGGCCGGCTCGGATATGGGCGCCTGTGAAGCCCACGCTGCTCGCGCCTTCCCGGCATGCAGGATGCGCCGCCGCGGCGCTCCCGCTCAGGCCGACCTGCGGCCAGTGCCCAAGTAAGCCGTGACCTGGTGCAATCGCTGCCAGGCTGAGGTATTGGTGCCGTCGCCGAAGGTGAAGTGCAGGGCTGGGCGGGCGGTTGGGCCGAGTTGCGCGGGGGCCAGTTCGGCGAGAGCGCGGCGGGTACGGGCGAGGCCGAGCTCCGCCACCGCGTCGGGGCCGAGGGTGAACGAGAGTGGGATGGACGGCGGCTCATGGTGCGCCGGAGCTGTGAGGTCGGCTCGGGCCGGACGCAGTTCGGTGACCATCGTGGCGAGGTCGTGCCGGTCCGCTAGGGTCTCCGCCAGCTTCGGCAGCGCCTCCAGGGGCGGGCGTTGGCCAGCGGCGTGGCCGACTGCCAGGGTGATGTGTTCCTCGATGCCGGCGCGGGTGTGGGCGATGCGGGTGGTGGCGATGGCTGGTCTCTCGGGAGCGCCGACCGCGACGAGCCAGGTGGGGGTGGAACTTCGTGCCCTGTCGCGGGCTAGATCCGTCAACTGGCCACGTGACCAGGGCAAGTTGACGGGCTCGGCCGTGGACCATCCGGCGGGCGCGGCGCCGGTGAGCATCTGCCAGGCACACTCCAGGGCCCCGCCGAGGACGAGGTGGTCGGTGGCGGGGTGGATGGTGCGCAGCGACAGCACCAGCTGCCGTTCGCTCTCGCCGTCTGCTCGGGGGCGCTTGAACGGCGATGCGACGCGCGGTCGCCCGTCGGGGTCGGCGGCCGGGGTGAAGTGTCCGTCGTTCCAGGTGAGTTCGGATCCGGTGAGGCCGTCGTAGTAGCCTTGTTCGGGATCCTGTACGACCCAGCGGCCGGGTATGTGGTCCAGGAGCGTGCGCAGGGGGAGGGTGAGCCGGGCGCGGGGCGGGGTAATGAGGTGGAGTTCGCGGCCGGTGCCGGTGGTGAAGCGGATGACGTCGGCCAGCCAGGGGGTGGCGGCGGCGATGGGGCGGTCGTGGATGACGATGGCAGCCTTGTCGGTAAGTACGTCGATGCCCGTCGGCCCAAGTACTGCTTCGGCTGCTCGACCGGTGTCGGGAACGGCGACGACGTCGGTGTGGGCGGCCTCGCGAGGCCAGGTGGTGCCGTCGAGCACCGCGACCAGCCGCCCTGCCACCGAGCCTGCCAGCCGCCGAGCCTCCGTGACCGCGCTCGTACCACGCACCTCGGTCCACCACACCGGAGCAGTGGCATCCATGCCGAGCAACCGTGCGGCTTCGCCCGGAACTTGGAGGAAGCGGGGCGCTTCGATGGAGACGAGGGGCTGTCCGCTGGCACGGCACAGTTGCGCGACCGCGCCGTTGGCCGCCCCGTTCACCCTCAGGTCCGGACCGCCCGCGTGCAGCGCGGCGAGCAGCGTCTTGGTGTCCGGCATGGCCGGGGTGAGGGCGATGACGTCGTGGGTCATGTACTGCTTTCTGAAGTACGGGGCAGAGAGCCAGATGCCTCGATCAGAGGCGATCTGTCAGATCGATACCGAGGCCGTCCTCCTGCGCCTCGGAGGTGAAGATGCCGAACTCGACGGCGTGGCCGAAGTAAGTGGGCTCCCCTACCTCAGGTGAAACGCCGAGGAGAACGGTGATTTCGCGCAGCGCATCCGCGAGGCGCGGTGCGTTCCGCGAAAACACCTCTGGCTGCGGGCGCCCTGAGAAATCGAGCGGGCTCCAGATGTCGTGATGCACTGCGAGGTTCACCGCCACACCGAAGAGATTCGGCGAAACCGATAGCTCGATGAGCCACTCCCTACGGCCCTTCCCCGGAGCGTCGAACCACGTTCCTGCCCCACCGATATGGAGATCACCGACTTCTGCATCGGGAAATGCGACGGGTCTGCTTCCAAGCACCTTCCCAGGAAGGTCTGGATCATCTAGAGGTCGGTGTGTGAAGAGCATGCTCCGTACGCCTGAAGGCCCCGCATCGAGCACGTACCAGGCGTACTCCAGCTTCACTGGATCCATTAGGTCGAACCGCTTGAGAACATTGGTGACGCCCGCCGCAACAGCGAGGGCGGATTCCAGGCCGGACGGAACAGTCTCTCCGAGGTCCCAGTACCAAGAACCGCACTCCTTCGGCGCGCGGGGCAATGTAGACATAGCGTTTCCTGATTTGGAAGGGCCAGACACGCGAGCCTCAGTACCGGCCCGACAGCTCTTCCAGCGCGTCCAGAGATGCGAGCTCCCGGGCAGCCCCGGTGATGAGGCCGAACTCCGGCCGCGGCGGTCGCCGGGCCAGCCAGTCCATTGCGGCGAGCGGGGCCAGGCCTTGGCTGTGGGCTTCCCTCAGGGCCAACAGCCATCCGGCCCCCGCTTGGAAGGCGATGTCACCGACGGCGACTCGCGGCGCGAAACCGGCCGCATCATCCGCGACGGAAGCCCAGAGGTATCCCACCACGTCTCCGGCGCGCTCGACGGTGAGGTAGCGCACCGGGTGATCCGTGATGCACTCGTACTCGTACTCGTCCTCGGACTTCGGGAGCATAGAGCGCAACCGCCGGTACTGGTCCGGGACTTCAAACGTCCCCCAGGCATCGTCGTAGGCAGGCCCTTCGATCCTGACGTCCTCGAATCCGTCCTGGGTCGGCTTCGCGAAGTAGTTCTCGTCGCCGGGGTCGGGCGCGCTGCCCAGCAGAGCCGAGATGCTCTCAAGGGCCCCAGCAAGACGGGGCGCGTTCAGAGCGTGTACCTCGGGCTGTTCCCGGTCCCGGGTGTCGATGGTCAACCACGCGTCGGAATAGGTCTCGAGTGTCACCATCAGAGAGCGTCGTGCCCAGAGGGTCACCTGGATGGTGAACAGCTTCTCTGCTCGGTACTTGCCGTCCCGCTCCAGCCAGTATCCGGGGCACTCGACCCTGATGGTGACGACGCAGTCCTCCTCGACCGACTCCGCCTGGTCCATGGCCCTCGCGAATGCGGTTCCGGGGGCCAGTGGCTCCGGCTCCAGGTTCATACCGGCGGCGTCGATCAGTACGTCCCGCACGTCGCCCGCGGATCGAACGGAGACACCCACCTTGCCGACCGGGGTCGCCAAATCCCGCTCGGCCAGAATGTTCCAGATTTCGAGGGCGACTTCCGCAGCCCGGGCGGCAGGCCGGACCCCGCCGGAGGCTGGCGCGACCTCCCAAGTCCAATCGCCCACAGGCATTGACGAGTTGATCACAGTATGTCCTTGGGGTCGAGTTTGCTTCCGGGCGGGACGACGAGGTTTCCGTCCTTGAGGCGTATGACGAACGTGATTTTTAGGTTCTCCGGGTGGTCTACGTCACGACGGACAGCCATGAGTTCATCATAGGAACCGTTGGCCATCCATTCGGCGCGCGTTCCCCGGCCGCCGTCCACAAGCAGCACACGGTAGTCCGCTTCGGCGATCGCCAACTGGTTCAGGTACTTCGGCCGGGTGATCTCACCAACCTGGTCAGCAGGGTCGTTGAGGTGCTTCATCTGATAGGCGTAAACCTTGCCGGACTCGTCCGCGATACGGACGTCCACATCGGCACCGGGCGGGTGCTTGAGCTCGAAGTCTATGGAATGCGCGGGCACACCGCTCTTCACCAAGTCGTCGGCGAAGATGAGTTGATCAGCGCCCGGCTGGAACATCTGCTTCCTGCCTGCCCCGAGCGATTTCACTACCGTGGCGAATTCGTCGCTCTGATTGAACTGGCCCGAAGCGATGATGTCGGCGACCCTCTGTCCATCAGCTTCCGTGGTGAGCCGGTCGATCACCTTCTCAAGAAGCTTGGGATTCGGCCGCACTTTTCCGGGGATGCCCTTGACGGCATCCCGCAGCCGTTGCTCCGTCTTTCCTCCACGGACCATCGGCTGCCCTTCGCCCCCGGGCGAAGCCGCACCATGTCCACCAGAGGTGTCGCCGCCCCCGGTCCCGCCATCGCCGGGACCGTGCGGTGTGTGCGGGCCATCGTCGGCCGCGCCCCCGCTGCCACCATGGTCCGGACCGTGATGACTCGCGGAACCTTCCCCATGCTCGGTATGCCCAGTCGGGTGGTCGCTCTCTCGCCCGCCGTGGCCGTTCGCCGCGGGACCGGTGTCCTTGCCACTCCCCCCATGCGTTTCGTGGCTACCCCGTGGCGGCAGCCCCTCGCCCGCACGGCCAGCTACCCCATGCGCATGGCCTCCCGCACCCACCCCCGCGAGTTCCCGCTCACCACGCCCCGCCCCCGTCGCGAGGTCTCCCTCGCGCCCGCGCGGTGCCGGTGCCAGGTTGGGCGTGCCGTCCGCGTTGATCGGGATGAGCTTGCCGTCCTTGCCGACCCGGTATCGGTGGTCCAGGTCCAAGATGCCGTCGGGGAACTTCGACTTCGGTATCTGGAAGTGGTCGGTCACGCTGGCCAGCACCTGGGAGACCTTGGGCAGGTCGGACAGGGCCTTGACCGCCTTGAGGCTGCCGGAGATCGGGTCGAGCACGTCGCCGATCTTCGACAGAGTGCCTGCCGCCTTCGCGATGGAACCGCCCTTGCCCAGCTTCGATACGCCCGCGAGCGGACCGGACCCCAGGGTGATCAGGTTGAAGAACACCACCGCGTGCGCGCGGGCAGGGTCCTTCTTCCACATGTCGTAGGCGACGAACTGCTTGCCGAACTCCTTCGCATACGCCTCGCTGTCACGCTGCCATTTGGAGACGTGCTCGCCCTCACCGATCAGATCCATGCCGTACGCGTAACCGCCGACGAACGTACGGCGCAGCCCGTCCCAGGCCTGGTCGCGAGCGGATTGGCCGTGATACCCGAGCAGCATGCCGATGCCGTCGATCCCGCCCCAGATGCTGTCCTTGGCCAGACCGTCCCAGGCCCAGCTCTTGGCGCCATGCGCCCACCAGTCCAGGCTCCAGCGCTCGTACGTGCGCTCGTCAGGGCTGCCCCAGGGCAGGTTGCCGATGTCCTTCAGCATGGCGGCGCTCTCGCCGTACATGCCCTTCGCGTGGGTGCCGTCGTCCACGATCCACGTGGGCCGGCATATCGCGGGGGCGATCGCCTCGATCTTGTTGGCGGCGCGGCGCTCGGCGTCCTGGAACGCCGCGCGCGCCTCGTTCACGCCGTCCCACAGCGCCTTGTCGCGGTCGACCTTCTTCTGGTCCTTCGTCCAGCCGTCATCCCCCTGGACCTCGGCGACGAAAGCGATCGCGTCCAGCTTCAGTTGCTTGAGCCGGTCCGCATGCGGCTTGGCCTCGGCAGTAAAGATGTCCAGCGCGTCGGCGAGGGACTCGATGTGCGTGGCGAACGTATCGGCGGTGTCCATCACCGGCCTGGTCGAGGAGAACAGCTGCTCGGCTTCCGGGGCCTTGTAGTAGCCGGCCGTCGCCTGGAAACGCGAGTGCACGTCCTGCCCGTTGTTACGGATCCCGGTCGCGTATGTGCGCAGTTGTGTGACAGCCGTCGCCAGCTTGTCGAAGTCACCGGTGTACTGCGGGATCTCGCTCGGCTCGATCATCCCGACCGCTTCCCGCCCTTGCCGCCGGGCTCCTTGCCCACCGCGGCCAGTTCTTCCGGAGTGGGTGCCTTGGCCGCCTCGCGCTGCGCCTGGGCCGCCATCTCCACATCGCCGCCGATGTACTCGGTCGTGGCCTTGACCGTGCCGTCCATCGTCTTCTTCGTACGGGCCGCCATGAACCGGATGCTGCTCTGCGTGTCGGAGGCAAAATCTGCCATCGCGACTCCCACCGGCCCCGGCGGCGCCTCACCGCAGTACGGACCACTGATCGTGCCCACGAAGCGCCCGGCGTCCACCATGCTGTCGCCGTAGCCCTTGATGTCCTTGCTCAGGTCATCCGCCGCAAGCCCAACGAGCGACAGTATGGACGCCACCCCGCTAGGCGTTATGTCCCACCCCGTCATCAACCAGCCCCCGCAACCCTGTAGCCCCGTAGTCGGTATGCATCCTCACACGCACCACTGACACACACCGGTGTCCATGACTATCAAGGGGGTCGTTGCACATGCAATGCGATTCAGGCCGATCCTTGGCTTGTCCAGGAGCGGGGCACCTCTCGCCTTGGTCCGCTTCGCCGATGTGGGCGACCCCAAGGCAGCGCCCTGGAAGCAAACTTGAAAGCGCGGATGCTGTCGCGACGGCATCCACAACCCACCCCGTGGTGCAGCGCTGGTCAAGTCTCAGGAAGGCCCGGTCTTGTCCGGGGTGGCCGCCAACTCGGCCGTGTCGAGATCGAAGTCGAAGGGGGCCGGGATGTGAAGGGGGCGGCCGAACGGAGCGGTTGTCCGTGAGCGGTATCCGTGCGGCGAGGGGTCCCAGAAGCAGGTGATTTCGGCGGCCTGCATGTCGAGCACCAGGTAGACCGGAACCAGCTGACCGTAAACGGCCACCTTCTCCTCCCAGTCCGCGTCCCGGGTGGACAGTGACGTGAACTCGGCGACCAGTGAGAGCGCGCCTCCGTCGGCATGCCGTCCCTCGGCTTCGAAGGCGGCCTCGTCTGCGACGAAGAGGTCCGGGCCGTAGCCGCGCTCGGCGGCAGGGAAGCGGAAGAGGAACGGTGAGGTGTCTGCGATATGGGCCTTCGGAGCGTGGGCCTCGAGTTGCGATCGGAGCAGCCTCATGGGGCGAAGGTAGCGAAGCTTGGACCACGGCGACACGACGATCTTCCCTCGGATGAGCTCGGCCTTATAGCCGTCTGGCGTGTTCAGTTCCTCGACAGTCCGCAGCAGTTCTTCGAAGGTCACGTTTTGGACTGTGTCGGCGTCTGCCTCTGCGTCTATGGCTGTCGGGCGGTCAGTCATGATGGTCACCGCGGTCCTCCATGCGACTACGGGGAGTGGTCCTGCATCAACCGTAGCGCCGGGCGGGGGCATAGGCTCCCCAGTAGATCGAATTCACTTACCTGTGGTTACGCAGAGTGACACCCCTTCGTGGCCCGCGGCGGGTGACCCGCCTTGCCGGCCCTGACGTCACGGGCGTCGCCGGTGTCGGTGAGGGCGGGATGTGCGCCTTGTCGGTGCAGCCGTAGTCGGTGGGCCGGCGCACCGCACGCGCGCGGGCGGCTGCTGGCGCCGGATCAGGTGGCGGCGCCCGTCCCTGCGTCGTTCTGCCGAATGCCATCAACTAGCCACCCTTTATGGGAAGTTGACCCACCCCCGACCCCGGGTGGCCGCAAAGCAACGCTCAGGCGACCGGCGGAATCCCCGGGTCCGGGACCCACGCAATCCACAGGCGTGGTTGTTACCGTGCTGGGTATGAAGCCAAGGCTGGTACGGAGCCGTGCGGCGACGGCTGGGGTGTGTCTGATCGCCCTCGCGGGGGCGGCTGCTTGCGAGCCCAGCGGTGGGAGCAAGGGGGCGGAGGGTTCCGTCCGGGACACCGCGGCCGCTCCCGGAGTGAGCGGGGCCGCCCCGTCCGCACCCCGCGCGAGCGATACCACCCCGCAGGTCAAGGCCGACGGCGCGCTCAGCAGTGAGCAGCTCACCGCGGCCGCGCTCGCGACCGGCGACGTCGAGGGCTTCGCGGCCGAGCCCCTGGAGGGCGGCACCCCGACCGGCAGCTCCCGTACGGCCAAGGCCGAGTGCATGCCCTTCGTGTCCGTCATCAACGGCACCCCCGAGCCCGCCCCCTCCGCGACCGTCTACCGGCGCCTCGTCGACACCACCGAGGACGGGCAGGCCGACCAGACCGTCGTCACCGAGGTGCTCGGTTCGCATCCGGCCGGGGCCTCCGACGTGCTCGCTCGGCTGCGTACCGCCATCGATGCCTGTTCCGACGGCTTTCAGACCAAGGGCGGCGACCTGGAGCCCTCCGTCTTCACCGAGGTCAAGGAGCTGCCCGCGCCCGAGGCGGGGGACGAGGCCGTCGCGTACGAGTTGATGGGGACCGCCCAGGGCGACCCCGTGCCCATGGTTTTTCAGGTGGTGCGGAGTGGGACCACTGTTGTCACCTACTACGCGGTTGATGTCAGCGGGGGCGACACGCCGCGGATTCCCGACCGGCTCGCCGTTGCACAGGCGGCCAAGCTCAAGTCCTGAGATCCTGCCCGGCCGAGCCGGCTGCGACGGTCAGCCGAGAGCCCGGCCGCAGGCCCCACGCCTCCATCGCGCCCGCCTCCGCCTCGAGCACGTGCCGCGCGCGCGGCCGGATCGCGCCGAGGCGGCCCGGCCTCATCGTGCGTACCGCGATCACGCGCAGATGGCGGTCCAGATGGGCCACGTCGATCGCGAAGCGCATCCTGAAGGTGTGCACGCTGCTCGCCCGGGTCAGCAGGAGCGCGCCCTCGATGCCGTCCCGGCCGAGCAGGCCCCGCGTGCGGGCCCGGTAGGACGCCGCGATCTCCAGCGGAACCGCCGTCCCGGCGCCGTCGAGCACGCTCAGCGTGCCCGTTCCGTCCCTCCATCGGCCCATGGATAAACGGTAGTGGCTCACGGGGCCGCCGCGTAGGGTCCGCAACATGGGCCGAAACATCAGGAACCACAACAACCGCCCCTTCGAGGAACTGATCGACGAGGCCGCGTCCGTCTCCGTCGACGGCTGGGACTTCTCCTGGCTCGACGGCCGGGCCACCGAGGAGCGGCCGTCGTGGGGGTACGCCCGGTCGATGGCCGGGCGGATGGCCAAGGCCACCGCCGCCCTCGACATCCAGACCGGCGGCGGCGAGGTCCTCGCCGCCGTGCCCCAGCTGCCGCCGCTCGCCGTCGCGACGGAGGGCTGGCCACCGAACGTCGCCCGCGCCACCGGCCTGCTCCACCCGCGCGGAGTGGCGGTCGTCGCCGACGAGGACAAGCCCCCGCTGCCGTTCGCCGACGGCGCCTTCGACCTGGTGGTCAGCCGGCATCCCGTCACCACCTGGTGGTCCGAGATCTCCCGCGTCCTGTCGCCCGGCGGCACGTACTTCTCCCAACAGGTGGGCCCGGCCAGCGTGTTCGAGCTCGTCGAGTACTTCCTCGGGCCGCAGCCGCCGGAGGTGCGCGGCGGTCGCGACCCCGGCAGGGCGCGCAAGGAGGCGGAGAGCGCGGGCCTTGAGGTCGTCGATCTGCGCCTGGAGAAGCTGCGTACCGAATTCAACGACGTCGGCGCCGTCGTCTACTTCCTGCGCAAGGTGATCTGGATGGTGCCGGGCTTCACCGTCGAGGAGTACCGCGACCGGCTGAAGGCGCTCGACGAGCAGATCCGCACCGAGGGCCCCTTCGTCGCGCACACGACACGCTTCCTGATCGAGGCGCGGAAGCCCCTGAGGCCGACCCGCTGAGGCCCTAGCATCCGGATGTATGGGGACAATTGCTGACCAAAGGGTAGGGCGGCGCAGCCGGCCGCCGATCACGCCCGTACCCAACACCTCCCGCATCCTTCGCGTACGCATCGGCCGGCCCGCCCTCCTGTGGTGGGGGTGGGCCGTCGCGCTCTTCCTCCTGTACGCGACCGTCTCGGGCCGCCGCCAGGCGCTGGTCCGCACCACCGGCTACGACCTCGGCATCTTCGAGCAGGCCGTCCGCGCGTACGCCCACCTCCAGGCGCCCGTCTCCCCCCTGCGCGGCGACGGCTTCAACCTCCTCGGCGACCACTTCCACCCCGTGCTCGCCGTCCTCGCCCCCCTCTACCGCCTCCTCCCCTCCCCGTACACGCTGCTCCTCGCGCAGGCCGCGCTGCTCGCGCTCGCCGTGGTGCCGCTCGCCCGGCACGCCGCGCGGGTCCTCGGCCGCCGGCCCGCCCATGTCCTCGCCTTCGGGTACGGGCTGAGCTGGGGCATCGCATCGGCGGTCGGCTTCGACTTCCACGAGGTGTGCTTCGCGGTCCCGCTCGTCTCCTACGCCCTCGAAGCGCTGGCCCGCCGACGGTGGCGGCGCGCGATCGCCTGGGCCGTGCCGCTGCTCCTCGTCAAGGAGGACCTGGGGCTCACCCTGGCCGCGATCGGGGCGTACGTCGCCTGGCGGGGCCCGCGCCGGCTCGGCATCGCGGCCGCCGTGACCGGCCTGGTGGGCAGCGCGCTCGAATTCAAAGTCCTGATGCCGTTCTTCAACCCGGCGGGCGCCTACGCGCATGCCGCGAACCTCGCGCCCGCCCACCACTCGCTGCTCACCACGCTCGCCCTCGCGCCGCTCGACGCCGTACGCCCGGAAGTGAAGACGACCACCCTCGTCCTCGTCTTCGCGCCGGCCGCGCTCATCGCCCTGCGCTCGCCGCTCGCCCTGATCGCGCTGCCCACGCTGGGCTGGCGGATGCTGTCCGCCAACGTCTTCCACTGGGGGACCGCCTTCCACTACACGGCCGTCCTGATGCCCGTGGTGTTCGCCGCCCTGACCGACGCGCTGCGCCCGTACGCCGCCGACGGCGGCCAGCTGACCCGGCGTCATGTACGGGCCTCGCTCGTGACGACGACGGCGGTGACGCTCGTCCTCATCCCCTCCTTCCCCCTCGCCCAGATCGCCCACCGCTCCACATGGCGCACCACTCCACACGTCACAGCGGTAGCCGACCTGCTGCGCCGCATCCCCGACGGCGTGACCGTCGCGGCCTCCAACCGCCTTGTCCCGCAGCTGACTTCACGCACCACGGTCGTCCTCTTCCCGACCTTCCCGGTGCACGGGAAGCTGTACGAGACGGACGGCCCCATCCCGCGCCCCACCGCGCAATGGATCGCCTACGACCGCGTCCCGCCGGAGTCCTGGCCCTACCCGCGGGGCACCTGGCCCCACCCGGCGCCCCGCCAGGAGCAGGAGTACGCCCTCGCGCTCGCGAAGTACGGATATGTACGGGTGGCCGAGGCGGACGGGATCTCGCTGCTGCGCCGAGCCGAGGGGTCTTCGCGTACGCGCTGACACCGGACGGTCACCCGGAGCGCCTGCCTTGACCCAGTGGGGTGAAGCACACGGGGAGCGAATTCCGGGCCGCGAAATCCGTCGTCGAGCGGTGCTCCGATCCCGGCCGCGACCCGTCTGACCTGCACGGTCAAGGCCGGGTGCGCAGTGGCGGTCACCCCTGCGGGGGACCGGCGGTCCGTACTGGACCGGTTTCGGAGCGTAGTTCCGGAGCGCCGTGGCGCCCAGCATCACTTACGAAGGGTTATGGTGGAAACCCCCCCTCGGGCCGGTCCGTATCCCCCCCACGGACCGGCCCGTTTTTTCTTTCGCGGGGCCCGGTCAGGTCCGTACCACGCGGGACCGACCGCCTCCGGCTCCCATCCGGCTCAGCCGCGGCGGGCCCAGATGTTGGTGCCCTCGGTGTCCACGGCGAAGACGTCGATCTCCTTCAACTCCGCGTCGGTGAGCGTCGGTCCGGCGAGCGCCGCCACGTTCTCCTCCAGCTGCTTCACGCTGGACGCGCCGATCAGCGCCGACGTCATCCGCGGGTCGCGCAGCACCCAGGCCAGCGCGAGCTGTGCCAGCGACTGACCGCGCCGGGAGGCGATGTCGTTCAGGCCGTTGAGCCGGCGTACGACCTCGTCGCTGAGCAGGTTCGGGTCCAGGGACTTGCCCTGGGTGGCCCGCGAGCCCTCCGGGATGCCCTTCAGGTACTTGTTGGTGAGCAGGCCCTGGGCGAGCGGCACGAAGGAGATGCAGCCCATGCCGGCCGCCTCCAGCGTGTCGAGCAGCCCGTCGTCCTCCGTCCAGCGGTTGATCATCGAGTACGACGGCTGGTGGATCAGGGCCGGAACGCCCATCTCCTTCAGGAGGCGGGCGGCCTCGGCGGTCTGCTCGCTGTTGTAGGAGGAGACGCCCACGTACAGCGCCTTGCCCTGCTGGACGGCGGACGCCAGCGCGCCCATCGTCTCCTCCAGGGGGGTCTCCGGGTCGAAGCGGTGCGAGTAGAAGATGTCGACGTAGTCCAGGCCCATGCGGCCGAGCGAGGCGTCGAGCGAGGACAGCAGGTACTTGCGCGAACCCCACTCGCCGTACGGCCCGGGGTGCATCAGATAGCCGGCCTTTGTCGAGATGACGAGCTCGTCCCGGTACGGGGCGAAGTCCTGGCCGAAAATCTTGCCGAAGTTCAGCTCGGCCGAGCCGGCCGGCGGGCCGTAGTTGTTCGCCAGGTCGAAGTGGGTGACACCCAGGTCGAAGGCGCGGCGCAGGATCGCGCGCTGGGAATCCAGGGCGCGGTCGTCGCCGAAGTTGTGCCACAGGCCGAGCGAGACGGCGGGGAGCCTGAGGCCGCTGCGGCCGGTCCGGCGGTACTCCATGGAGTCGTAGCGGTCCGGGGCTGCGAGGAAGCGGAGCGATTCAGTCACGTTTCCCTGCTTATCACGGACTTGTGACAGACCGAGTTGGGCCGCCGTCGCCCGTCCGCAGTACTGTGCTTTCCCTGGGGCGGCCGGTGTGCGGGGCGGCGGCGGGCCCCCGGAAGGCAACGAGAGGGTGGAATCGGTGAGTTTGCGCGACCTGGTGTACAGGCTCTATGCGCGCCGGGTGGAAGGCCGCCTCGACCACGACCAGGTGCCCAAGCACATCGGCGTCATCCTGGACGGCAACCGGCGCTGGGCCAAGGCCTCGGCCCGCAGCCCCGAGCAGGGCCACCAGGCCGGTGCCAGCAAGATTCAGGAACTGCTCGGCTGGTGTGCCGAGACGGACGTGGAGGTCGTCACCCTCTGGCTGCTCTCCACCGACAACCTGGACCGCCCCGAGGACCAGTTGATCCCGCTGCTCGGCATCATCGAGGACGCGGTACGGGACTTGGCGGCGGACGGGCGCTGGCGCGTGCACCACGTCGGCAACGCGGATCTGCTGCCCGGGCACACGCAGGCCGTCCTCAAGGAGGCCGAGCAGGCCACGCACGACATCGACGGGATACTCGTCAATGTCGCCGTCGGCTACGGCGGCCGCCAGGAGATCGCGGACGCGGTGCGGTCCCTGCTCCTTGAGCACGCCTCGAAGGGCACGTCCTTCGAGGAGCTCGCCGAGATCGTCGACGTCGAGCACATCTCGGAGCACCTGTACACGCGGGGGCAGCCCGACCCCGACCTGGTCATCCGCACCAGCGGTGAGCAGCGCCTGTCCGGCTTCATGCTCTGGCAGTCCGCGCACTCCGAGTACTACTTCTGCGAAGTGTTCTGGCCGGCCTTCCGCAAGGTCGACTTCCTCCGGGCCCTGCGCGACTACGCGGCGCGCCACCGAAGGTACGGCACCTGAGGGGTGGGTCCCGTTTAACCCCCCTCTTTTGTCCTCAATCGCCGGACGGGCTCGTGGTCCCGTCCGGCGTTCTGCTGCCCGTCCCCCACGCCTGCGGCGAGCGTCCTCAATCGCCGGACGGGCTGAGTGTGCCGTTGGCCGGCCGCGGGACGTCTGTGGCTGGTCGCGCAGTTCCCCGCGCCCCTAGCAGTACCGGCCATGGCGGGGTGCCCATGTGGGCATACCTGGCCTGGTGGTGATCACGGACGTCAGCCCATCTCTAGCCTGTCCGGCGTTTGAGGACGAGCGCCCTTTAGGCGCGAACGGGGTCTGGGGCGGAGCCCCAGGAGAGCAGCTCAGCCGCTTCCTCACCCCCGGAGGGTCTTGGGGAGGGGCGGGGTGGGGGAGAACTCCGGGCATATGACGGGGCATGGCCTCGCGTGTTCGAGGGCATAACCCACCCAGGTCGACGTCCGGTCCACGGACGTCGTATCTCAGTGAGCGGCATCAGCGCCGCTCGCCCGGGAGGCCCTTTGCACCAGGACGACCGCGCACCGCGCGCGGGCGACGTGGAGGGCCGGAGCTCGGCCCGCGCAGCGCGGTCGAAGCCCGGTCCCAGTTTCCGCGACGCCGTCGCACCCCGATCTCATGCGCCTCTTAAGAGGGGGTACGTCCTTCCGTGGTGACCAGCACAAAGCGCCGCATGCCCGACCGGCGCACCTACGTCCTCGACACCAGCGTCCTGCTGGCCGACCCCAACGCGATGACCCGGTTCGAGGAGCACGAAGTGGTGCTCCCCATCGTCGTGGTCACAGAGCTGGAGGCCAAGAGGCACCATCCCGAGCTCGGTTACTTCGCCCGGCAGGCGCTGCGCCTGCTGGACGACTTCCGGGTCCGGTACGGACGTCTCGACGCCCCCATCCCGTTGGGGGAACTCGGCGGCACCCTCCGTGTCGAGCTGAACCATTCCGATCCCGGCGTACTGCCCGCCGGCTACAGGTTGGGGGACAACGACTCCCGGATCCTCGCCGTCGCCCGCAATCTCCAGGCGGAGGGATACGACGTCACCGTCGTGTCGAAGGACCTGCCGCTGCGGATCAAGGCGTCGTCGGTCGGCCTGCTCGCCGAGGAGTACCGCGCCGAGCTCGCCATCACCGACTCCGGCTGGACCGGAATGGCCGAACTGCCGCTGAGCGGCGAGCAGGTGGATCTGCTCTTCGAGGAGGAGACGCTCTACGTTCCGGAGGCCGCCGAGCTTCCCGTCCACACCGGGCTCGTGCTGCTCTCCGAGCGCGGCAAGGCGCTCGGGCGGGTCTCGCCGGACGGGAACGTCAAGCTGGTCCGGGGCGACAGAGAGGCGTTCGGCATCCATGGCCGCAGCGCCGAGCAGCGGATCGCGCTCGACCTGCTGCTCGACCCCGAGGTCGGGATCATCTCGATGGGAGGCCGGGCCGGTACGGGCAAGTCGGCGCTCGCGCTCTGCGCGGGCCTCGAAGCCGTCCTGGAGCGCAGGCAGCACAAGAAGGTCATGGTCTTCCGGCCGCTGTACGCGGTGGGCGGGCAGGAGCTCGGGTATCTGCCGGGGTCCGAGGCCGAGAAGATGGGCCCCTGGGCCCAGGCCGTCTTCGACACGCTGTCCGCGGTGACGAGCCGTGAGGTCATCGAGGAGGTCACCTCGCGCGGCATGCTCGAAGTCCTGCCGCTCACCCACATCCGGGGGCGCTCGCTGCACGACGCCTTTGTGATCGTGGACGAGGCGCAGTCGCTGGAACGGAACGTCCTGCTGACCGTTCTGTCCCGTATCGGGGCCAATTCGAGGGTGGTGCTCACCCATGATGTGGCCCAGCGCGACAACTTGAGGGTCGGCCGGTACGACGGTGTCGTGGCGGTCGTCGAGAAGCTGAAGGGCCACCCGCTGTTCGCGCATGTCACTCTCACCCGGTCCGAGCGTTCGCAGATCGCCGCTCTGGTGACCGAAATGCTGGAGGACGTCTCTATCTGAGGCAGTACGCACCAGTTGGCGCCGTCCGGCGAGCGCAGCAGCGTAGCCGGGCGGCGCCTTCTTGTGGGCGGAATTGATAAAAACTACTGGGGCGAACGGGGTGTGAGGTTTCACACGCAACGGGGAATTGCCTCGCGGCATCGGCTTCCGGCAGAGTCTTGCATCCGTCAGGCCCCGCATACGGCACCCCTGTACCCCGGGTATCTCCGTACCCTCGCAACTCAATAGCTGAGCCGTATGCCGCCCGCGCATCACGCGGCACTTCCCGCAAGGGAGTTGCCCATCGGGTCAGTTCCTCCCGTGACCCAGTAGTTGGGAGGAGAGAGCCAGGGGCACGATTGCGTCCGCGAGGTCACCCGTGCGGGCGCTGCTGGAAGGAAACCGTGTGAGCCGGATCTCGGTCCGGGGATTCGCGGTGGCGTCTGCCACTGCGGTCACCACCGTTGGCGCCGTCGTCGGCGTTGCCGCAGGAAGCCCCGCTGCCGCTTCGAACGACAACTTCGAGGCCACCGCAGCCGACACGACGCTTCTCGCGGACATCCCCGCCGGCCAGCAGGCCCAGGTGCAGACCGCGTCCCTGACGCAGCAGGCGGACGCCCAGTCCGCGCAGGCCAGTGCCGCGGCGAAGAAGTCCGCCGAGGAAGCCGCGCGCGTTCAGGCCGCCGAGGCCGCCAAGGCCAAGAAGGACGCGGCCGACAAGGACAAGGCCGACAAGGAAGCCAAGGCCCGCGACCTGGAGACCCAGGCCGCCAGCCGCTCGGCCGCCCGGACGGACTTCGCGGTCAAGAGCTCCTACTCGATAGCCGACGTGCAGGCGATCGCCCGTCAGATCGTGCCGTCGGGCCAGTTCCAGTGCTTCAGCAACATCGTGAACAACGAGTCGAGCTGGAACTTCCAGGCCACCAACGCCGGTTCCGGTGCCTACGGCCTCGTCCAGGCGCTGCCCGGCAACAAGATGGCCAGCGCCGGCGACGACTGGCAGACCAACCCGGCCACCCAAATAAAGTGGGGCCTGGGCTACATGAACGAGCGCTACGGCAGCCCGTGCGGCGCCTGGTCGTTCTGGCAGGCTCACAGCTGGTACTAGACGGCAGGCCGGGGAAAGAATCCGGCCGGAGCCGCTCAACCTTTCGGAGCCCCGCACCGTCCTTCGGTGCGGGGCTTCGCCCGTGTACGGTCAGGTCCGGACGGCTCGGGGGGAAGCGGTGAGGAGACTCAGCGGTGGGGGAAAGGGAAACGGCGGGATCATGTCGAGAGTGCCCAGTTTGCTCGGACGGCTAGGCGCCGGACTGACCCGGATGGGAGAGCGCCTGGACGAGCGCCGGGCCGAGGCGGAGGCCGGGACCGAAACCGGTCCGGTGGTCGTCGAGCCCGCGATGGCCCCTCCCGCGGCCGAGCCCCCCGCACGGCCCGGGCCGCAGGCGACCGAGGCGAAGTCCCCGCCACCGGTGGCGCCTTCGGACGACCACGCCCCCGAACACGTACCGCCGCCGCCCTCGTACGCGCCCGCCGTCGCCGCCCGGCCCGATCCGGTGCTCGCCGTGCCGTGGAGCATGCGGGTCGCGGCCGAGGTCGGCTGGCGGCTGCTCGTCCTGGCCGGAACCCTCTATGTACTGACGCAGGTCATCAGCGCGATCCGGCTCGTGGTGCTCGCGTTCGTCGCGGCCCTCCTGATCACCGCGCTGCTCCAGCCCACCGTCGCCCGCCTGAAGAGGATGGGGCTGCCGCGCGGGGTGGCGACCGCGGTCACGGCGATCTCCGGGTTCGTCATCATGGGGCTCGTCGGCTGGTTCGTGGTCTGGCAGGTCATGGACAACCTCGACGACCTGTCCAACAAGGTGCGGGACGGCATCGAGGAGCTCAAGCGCTGGGCGCTGAACAGCCCGTTCCATGTCACCGAGGACCAGATCAACCAGATCGCCAAGAACCTCAGCGACACCATCGGGTCCAACACCAACGAGATCACCTCGGCCGGGCTCCAGGGCGTGACCGTCCTCGTCGAGGTGCTCACCGGCATCCTGCTCGCGATGTTCTCGACGCTGTTCCTGCTGTACGACGGCCCGAAGATCTGGCAGTGGGTGCTCAAGCTGGTGCCGGCCGCGGCCCGTCCGGGCGTCGCGGGGGCGGGCCCGCAGGCCTGGCGCACGCTCACCGCGTATGTGCGCGGCACGGTGATAGTGGCTCTGATCGACGCGATCTGCATCGGCGTCGGCATCTACTTCCTCGGCGTGCCCATGGCGGTGCCGCTCGCCGTGTTCATCTTCCTGTTCGCCTTCATCCCGCTGGTCGGCGCGGTCATCTCGGGCGCGCTCGCGGTCGTGGTCGCGCTCGTCACCGACGGGGTGTTCAACGCCCTGATGGTCCTGGTCGTGGTCCTCGCGGTGCAGCAGATCGAGGGGCATGTGCTGCAGCCCTTCATCCTGGGGCGCGCGGTCCGTGTGCACCCGCTCGCGGTGGTGCTCTCGGTGGCCGCCGGCGGCTTGGTCGCCGGCATCGGCGGCGCCGTCGTCGCCGTCCCGCTGGTCGCGGTCACCAACACGGTGGTCGGATACCTGCGGGCGTACGCCCGTGAGAACGCGCTGCGCGGTGCCGTGGCGGTCGAGGAGGCCCCGGCCGCCGAGCCCGTGCCCGTCGCCGCCGACCGGGAGTAAGCCACAGGACGCGGAAGGGCCCCGCCGGTGCGACATCGGCGGGGCCCTTCTGATGCACGTGCGCGAGAACTACTCGGCCGAAGCGGCCAGCGCGGCCTCGGAGTCCAGCGTGACACCCACGGCCGTGATCACCGCGGCGATCTTGAAGGCCTCCTGGATCGTCTCGCGGTCGACACCGGCCTTGCGCAGGACCTGCTCGTGCGAGTCGAGGCACTGGCCGCAGCCGTTCACCGCGGAGACGGCGAGCGACCACAGCTCGAAGTCGACCTTCTCCACGCCCGGGTTGCCGATGACGTTCATCCGCAGACCGGCCCGCAGCGTGCCGTACTCCGGGTCGGAGAGCAGGTGGCGGGTGCGGTAGAAGACGTTGTTCATCGCCATGACGGCGGCGGCCGACTTGGCGGCCGTGTACGCCTCCGGCGACAGGTTCGCCTTCGCCTCCGGCTCCAGCTCGCGCAGCACGATCGGGCTGCGCGAGGCTATGGCGGTGGCGAGCACCGTGCCCCACAGCTGCTGGGCCGGAAGGTCCGAGTTCCCGATGACCGAACCGAGGTTCAGCTTCAGGTCCTTGGCGTAGTCCGGTACGGCGGACTTCAGCGCGTCGAGGGACATGGGTTACTCACCGGCCAGCAGCGCGACCGGGTCCAGGGTGTTCTCGCCCTTGGTCCAGTTGCACGGGCACAGCTCGTCGGTCTGCAGGGCGTCGAGGACCCGCAGGACCTCCTTGGGGTTACGGCCCACGGAACCGGCGGTCACCATCGTGAACTGGATCTCGTTGTTCGGGTCGACGATGAAGACGGCGCGCTGCGCGAAGCCGTCCTCGCCCTCGATGCCGAGGTCACGCATGAGCTCGTGCTTCGAGTCGGCCAGCATCGGGAACGGCAGGTCGGTCAGGTCCGGGTGGTCCTTGCGCCAGGCGTGGTGCACGAACTCGGAGTCACCGGAGAAGCCGAGGACCTGGGCGTCACGGTCGGCGAACTCGTCGTTCAGCTTGCCGAACGCGGCGATCTCGGTCGGGCAGACGAAGGTGAAGTCCTTGGGCCACGCGAAGACCACACGCCACTTGCCCTCGTAGGTCTTGTGGTCGATCTGCTGGAACTCCTTGCCGCTCTCCAGCGACACGCAGGCAGTCAGGTCGTACGTGGGGAACTGGTCACCAACAGTGAGCACGCGCTCTCCTTGCAAACGAGGAAGTCCGGATCGAGCGGATTCGGGAAGCTTCCTACGGGGGTGGACGGATTACCGATCCTGGCACAGAGAGCATTGATCAGTGAAATAGCTAGACTGGGTCAGCGTGATCGGAGGTACCTATCAGTGGCCACCAGTAATAGGGGCATGAGCAACCGGGCCAAGCAGCCCAGCCTGGCGCAGCTGCGCGCGTTCGCGGCCGTCGCGGAACATCTGCACTTCCGGGACGCCGCCGCCGCGATCGGCATGAGCCAGCCCGCCCTTTCCGGGGCGGTCTCGGCCCTTGAGGAGGCGCTCGGCGTGCAGCTCCTGGAGCGTACGACCCGCAAGGTGCTGCTCTCGCCGGCGGGGGAGCGGCTCGCGGTGCGGGCCAAGGCGGTGCTCGACGCGGTCGGCGAGCTGATGGAGGAGGCCGAGGCGGTGCGGGCGCCGTTCACCGGGGTGCTCCGGCTCGGCGTCATCCCGACCGTCGCGCCCTATCTGCTGCCCGCCGTGCTGCGGCTCGTCCACGAGCGCTACCCCGAGCTCGACCTCCAGGTCCACGAGGAGCAGACCTCCTCGCTGCTCGAAGGGCTCGCGGCCGGGCGGCTCGACCTGCTGCTGCTCGCCGTGCCGCTCGGGGTGCCCGGAGTCAGTGAACTCCCGCTGTTCGACGAGGACTTCGTGCTCGTCACCCCGCAGGACCACTGGCTCGGCGGCCGCACCGGCATCCCCCGCGAGGCCCTGCGCGAACTGCACCTGCTGCTCCTCGACGAGGGGCACTGCCTTCGCGACCAGGCGCTCGACATCTGCCGGGAGGCCGGGCGCACCGAGGGGGCGCCGGTCACGACGACCGCCGCGGGGCTTTCCACCCTGGTGCAGCTGGTCGCGGGCGGGCTCGGGGTGACCCTTCTGCCGCGTACCGCCGTGGAGATCGAGACGGGGCGCAACGACCGGCTCGTCACCGGGTACTTCGCGGAGCCCGCCCCCTCGCGCACGATCGCCCTGGCGATGCGGACGGGCGCCGCTCGCCAGGGCGAGTTCGAGGAGTTCGCGGCGGCTCTGCGCGGGGCGTTGCGCGATCTGCCGGTACGGGTGTCGAAGTGAGGTGGTGTGCCTGAACTCCCCCTGAAGCAGGGGGAGTTCAGGTGCTGGGTTACTCCGTGCGCAGGCCGTCCGGGCGCATCAGCCGCCACAGCGGTGGCAGGGAAAGGGCCGTGACCAGGAGGACCACGCCCGCGCCGATGCCCACCATCGACACCGCCGGGACCCAGTCGACGGTCACCGAGCGGCCCACCATCCTCAGCAGGACCGAGCCGAGGCCCAGGCCCACCGCCGCCGCCAGCGTGAGGCCGAGCGCGACCGGCACCGCGGTCTGCCACAGGACCGACCAGCTCAGCGTGGTGCGCCGGGTGCCGAACGCGACAAGGGCCGAAAGGAGCTTCTTGCGCTCGCGCAGCTGCTCCAGCATCGAGACGAGCAGGCTCGCGCCGATCAGCATCAGCACCGCCGCCGCCCCGATGTACAGGCCCTTGCGGACCCCGGCGAACCGGCCCGACGTCCGGGTGTCGTTCAGCGAGCGCGCCGAGGTGAGCGGGTCGGCCCGGGTGGCCACGTTCAGGACCCGCTCCTTGGCAAGGGCGTCGCCCGGGGCAGTCGAGACGTACACCGTGGAGCGCGTCGGCAGCTTTGCGTGCTGCGGGAGCGCGCCCGGGGTGACCAGGAGACCGGTGCGGCGCTGGCCCATCGGGTCGGGCCGGGACGGGACGTCCTTCGTGCCCGCCGGAACGGTCCAGCGGACTTCCGCGCCCTTGGACTCGGAGCCGCCGTTCGTCGGGTCGAGGTACATCGTGCTGCCCGGCTTCGCGATGTTGTCGTACGGGTAGTCGCCGCCGGTCGCGGTGAAGGTGTCGCCGTCCTTGCAGGCGGGCAGGGTGGCGACCTCGCGCAGATCCGCGCAGCCGGCGACCGTGACGGGGGTGTAGTGCTCCGGCTCCCTGGCCTTCTCTCCGCCGTTCAGGGAACCGAGGACCACCGCGTGGGTCACGCCCTCGGTGCTCTTCAGGGCCCGGAGCTCGCCGGACTGCCGGGCGGGGTCGGAGGCGGCGAGCGGGACGACCAGCTGGGCGCGGCTCGTGTCCTCGCCGCTCGACTTGACGTAGTCGCCCTCGACGGCGCCGAAGAGCATCTGCAGGGCGATCGCCCCGGCCACCGCGACCGCGATGCCGTTGACCATCCGGGCCGCCGAGCCCGACGTCAACTGGAGCCTGCGGACGGCCAGTTGCCAGCCCACCGGGCCGCCGCCCAGCCTGCGCACGACGGCCTCCACCAGCCAGGGCAGCAGCGCGGTGACGCCGATGAGCAGCAGGACGGTGCCGCCGATCACCTGGCCCTGGTTGAACATCCCCCGGTCGCGGCCGCGGCCCATCATCGGGACGAGCAGGCCGAGTCCGGCGAGCGGCGGAAGGACCCGCCACCACATGCGCCGCCTGCGCGGCACCGAGGCACGTACGACGCCCAGCGGTTCGACGACCACCGAACGCATCGCGAACAGGGTCACCGCGACCGCCGACGCGGGCACCGCGATCGCCACGCCCACCGCGAGCAGCGGGTTCGGGTCGATGTCGGACGGGAAGACGTTGAGCCCCGCGACCGAGATGTCGCCGACGTACTGGCGGCCGATCACGAAGAACAGCGCGCCGACCACGACCCCGACCACGGCTCCGGCCAGCGCCTCGCCCGCCGCGATCCAGCGGGTCATCCGGCGGTCGGCGCCCGCCAGGCGCAGCGCCGCGAGCCGCCGGTCGCGCCGGTCGCCGCCGAACCGTACGGCGGCCGCGATGAACACGCCGACCGGCATGAGCAGCACCACGAAGATGATCACGATGAGCAGGGCCAGGATCGGGTCGAGCTTCTCCTGCTGCTTGTCGACGAACGCGTTGACGCGCATCACCTCGCCGGCGTTGTCCGCCGCGGCCTTGCGCTGCTTGAGGGTGTCGCTGCCCGCGTAGTAGGCGAGTTCGTGCGGGCCCATCAGGCCCTGGTCGGCGATGGTCGAGCTGATCTCGTACGGGATGCGCTCGCGCAGCAGCTTGCCGTCGGGCGATGCGAGCAGGTCGCGCAGGGCGGGCGAGGCGGCCATGGTGCCGGGGGCCGGGAGCGCCGAGACGCCCGGCGGCAGCGGCGGCTTGGCGCCCTCCGCCTGGACCAGTCGGCCGCGCACGTCGGAACCCCGGTACTGCGAGTCCGCGCGCCCGATCAGCAGGGTGTCCGCGGCGGGGCCGCCGTCGACGGAAGCGCCGTAGTCGTTGCGGGCGTTGTCGCGGGCGGTGCGGGCGTTCAGCGCGCCCGGCAGCGCGGTGGTGCCGAGCAGCAGGGCGACCCCGAGGCCCACGCCGACCGCGGTGAGCAGCGTGCGCGTCCAGCCCTCGCGGCCTCCCGACAGGGCGAACCGGGCGCCGAGGGCGAGGTCGCGGAGCAGGCTCATACGGAGTGCTCCAGCATCATGTCGCGGGACTTTCCGTCGCGTACGACGATCTCGCGGTCGGAGTAGGCGGCGACCCGGGCCTCGTGGGTGACCAGGACGACGGCCGCGTTGGTGGAGCGGGCCGCCTCGGTCAGGAGCTGCATGACGCGCTCGCCGTTGAGCGAGTCGAGCGCGCCGGTCGGCTCGTCGGCGAAGACGACCCGGGGCTGGGTCACGAGCGAGCGGGCCACGGCCACCCGCTGGCCCTGACCGCCGGAGACCTCGCCGGGGCGCTTGTTCCCGAGGTCGGCGACCTCCAGGCGCTCCATCCACTCAAGGGACCTGCGCTCGGCCTCCTTGCGCTTGACGCCGGTCAGGCGCAGCGGCAGGGCGACGTTCTCGACACAAGTCAACTCCGGTACCAGCTGGCCGAATTGGAAGACGAAGCCGAACTCGGTGCGGCGCAGCGCGCTGCGCTCGGCGTCCGACATCGCGGACAGCTCACGGCCGTCGTAGAGGATCTTGCCGGAGTCCGGGGTGACGATCCCGGCGAGGCAGTGCAGGAGCGTCGACTTGCCGGAGCCGGAGGGGCCCATCACCGCGACGACCTCGCCGGGGTGGATGGAGAACTCGGCGCCGTCCAGGGCCGGCGTCGGGCCGTAGGCCTTGTGCAGGTCCTGGGCGACGAGAAGGGAGCCGGCGGGCGTCATGTGCGTACCTCCGTGGCGAGCTGGACGAGGCGGGCGGCGGTCAGTTCGAGCCACCGCAGGTCGGCCTCCAGGTGGAACAGGGCGTGGTCGCAGATCAGCTGGTCGGAGAGGTCGCCGTGCCGCTTGCGGTCGGTGAGCACCCGCATCAGACGCAGGTGCTCGGCCCGCTGGGTGTCCAGGACGTCGGCCGCGTCGCGGCCGGTGAGCAGGGCGAGCACGACCTTGGTGTAGAGGGTCGACTGGAGGTAGGGCTCGGGCTTCTCCGGCTGGCGGATCCACGCCTCGACATCGGTGACGCCCGCCTCGGTGATGGCGTACCGCTTCCGCTCGGGGCCGCCGCCCGCCTCCACGCCGTCGACCTCGACGAGGCCGTTCTTCAGGAGCCGGGACATCGTCGAGTAGACCTGCCCGTAGTGCAGCGGACGGTCGTGCCCGAACTTCTCGTCGAAGGCGCGCTTCAGGTCGTACCCATGGCGTGGGCCCGACTCAAGGAGCCCGAGGAGGGTGTGGCCGATGGACATGGGGTGTTCCTTTCTTCTCAACTGCCGCTGGCTGTAAGGGAGTTACGGAAAGTCGTAGTCATTCGGTGTGCAGGCCGTCGGGGCGCATCAGGCGCCACAGGGCCGGCAGGCTCAGCAGGGTCACCGCGAGGATCACGGCGGCGCCCGCCCCGGCCAGCGGCAGGAAGAGCCACCAGTCGGTGATGGTCTTGCCGATGATCCGCAGCATCAGGGCGCCGAGCGCGAGGCCGCCCGCCACCGCGAGACCGATCCCGAGGACGACCGGCACCGCGGTCTGCCACAGGACGGAGCCGGCCAGTGTCGCCCGCCGGGTACCGAAGGCGACCAGGGCCGCCAACAGGCGCCTGCGCTCGCGCAGTTGCTCCAGCTGCGAGACCAGCATGCTGGCCGCGATCAGGCCGAGCGTGGCGAGGGAGGCGGCCTGGAGGCCGGTCTGGATGCCGGCGTACTGCTGGTCGCGCTCGATGGTGCGCACGGTGTTGACCCGCAGCTGCGGGGAGAGCCCGGCCGCGGTGTTGCGGATGTGCTCGGCGGCGTCCGGCACCCGCTGGTCGACGGTGAGCATGGCGGACGTGCCGGCCGTGCTGCCGAGCAGTGAGACGTCGATCGCGCCCGGGGTGACGAAGATGCCGTGCTGCTCCTCACCCGTGGGGTCCGGGCGGGCGGTGACGGTACGGGCCGATGCGGGCAGCGTCCACAGCCGCTGCGGGACGCCGGGCTCGTCGGACGCGGTGTTGACCGGCTTGCCCGGCCGGGCCGTGCGGTCCACCCATGCGGCCTGCCTCGGATCGTCCGTGGGGTGCACCACGAAGGTGTCGCCGTCCTTGCAGGAGTCGATACGGGCCAGCTCCTTGAGGGTCGCGCAGTCGCCGAGGGTGAGCTGGGTGGTGGGCCGGATGTCGTCGGACGCGACGGGCTCGGGGCTGGTCACGTAACTGCTGACGGAGCCGATCACCTTCCGCACGCCGGGGGTGTCCCGGAAGGCCCCGATCATCTTCTCGGCGAGCTTCGCGTCCGGGTACTCGGCCATGACGGTGTACTGGGCGCGGTTCGCGTCCGCGCCCGTCACCCTGTTGAAGTCGTCGTGGATGCCGACGGTGTACATCTGGAGCGCGACCGACCCGGCGACCGCCACCGTGATGCCGCTGACGGCTCGCGATGCCGTGCCGCTGCTCAACTGGAGCCTTCGTACGGCCAGTTGCCAGGCCGGCGAGCCGCCGCGCAGCCTGCCCACCACCGCCTCGACCAGCCACGGCAGCAGCGTGATGAGCCCGGCGAGGACGAGGGTGGCACCCGTGGCGATGAAGACGGGGGTGAGGCTGTCCAGTAGAGGGATGGCGATGCCGTCCGGTACCAGCGGCGCCGTCTGCACGTCCGGGCTCTGCGACAGGAAGAGCAGCACCACACCGACGCCGGGCATCGCGAGGCGCCACCACAGCCGGCGGCGCCGGGTGCGTCCGCCCCGTACGACACCGAGCGGCTCGATGACCACCGAGCGCAGCGCGGCCAGGGTCACCGCCACCGCCAGGGCGGGCACCGCGACGGCGACGAGCAGCGCCAGCCAGGGCACGGGCCTGAGGTCGCCGGGGAAGAAGCCGAAGCTCCACAGCTTGAGGGGGCCCAGGACTTCGGCGCCGCCGAGGAAGAGCAGGGTGCCGATGGCGAGCCCGAGCACGGCTCCGGCCAGGGCCTCGCCACCGGCGATCCAGCGCGTGGTGCGGGCGTCGGCGCCGACCAGGCGCAGCGCCGCGAGCCGACGGTCGCGCCGCTCGCTGCCGAACCGTACGGCGGTCGCGATGAAGATGGCGACCGGCATCAGCAGGACGACGCAGATCAGGATGACGAGGACGACCAGCATCGGATCGAGCGGCTCCCTCTCGCCGATGTTGCCGAACCCGGCCGCCGAGGAGGCGCCGGTGTCGGCGGAGAGGGTGGCGCTGCCCGCGTAGTAGTAGAGCTCCGAGGGCTCGACCAGGCCCGCGTCGCCGATGGTCCGGGTGATCTCGTACGGGAGCCGCTGACGGAGCAGTTCGCCCTCGGGGGAGTCGAGCAGGTCGCGCAGCGCGGGGGAGACGGCCATGGTGCCGGGGGCCGGTATGGAGGTCAGGCCGGGCGGAAGGACGGGGTCGGCGTTCGCCGGGCGCAGCACCTTCCCGCCGATGGTGTCGTCGCGGTACTCGGTGTCGGCGGTGGCATAGAGGAGCGAGGCCTTCAGGTCGCCGGTGTTCTTGGCCGAGCCCGCCGAGAACGGCTGCCGGTCGTGGATGCGGTTCGCCCGCTCGTCCACGAGGTGCGGCACCGATGCGGCGCCCAGGAGCAGGGCGACGCCGAGCCCGACACCGACCGCGGTGAGCAGGGTGCGCGCCCAGCCCTCGCGGCCGCCGCTGAGGGCGAACCGGATGCCGAGGCCGAGATCGTGGAGCCGTCGCTTCATGGGAGAGCACTATACGCACCCGGTATACCTACTGTGTATACCCGGGGTGCATAGCGCTCGGTGACCCTGCCATTACCGGGCAAATCAGGGCAGTATCAGGAACTCTCGCAACCCTTGGCACGATTCAATCGTCGGTTCCCATGGGGCAGGTGCTCATTCTCACGTACGGAAAAGACGTGATCGAATCCGCTTTGTCCATAGGTGCGGTGTTAGTTTTCTGAGCTGATCTGGCGAGTCTGGTGAGTCATATGAAGGCGAGCGACTGAGGTTATGGGCCGAGCGGAAGAGCGGCGCGCCCGGCAGGACGGGGCGCGCCGGAGCAAGCAGAAGGTGAAGAAGAAGGGCATACGCCGGTTCTTCACCTGGAAGAAGATGCTCGGCACCTTCTTCGGCCTCTGCCTCCTCGCGATGGGCGCGTTCTATGTCATCTACCTGATGGTGCCCATCCCGAAGGACAACGACCAGGCCCAGTTGGAGAGCAACGTCTACAAGCTCTCCAACGGCCAGGTACTCGCCCGCTCCGGCAAGGTGAACCGCGAGGCGGTCTCCCTCGACAAGGTCCCCGTACCGATCCAGCACAGCTTCGTCGCCCTGGAGAACAAGACCTTCTACGACGACAAGGGCGTCGACTTCAAGGGCACCACCCGAGGCATCCTCAAGACCCTGATGGGCAAGGGCGCCCAGGGCGGCTCGACGATCACCCAGCAGTACGTCAAGAACAACTACCTGACGCAGGAGCAGACGGTCACCCGCAAGCTGAAGGAGATCGTGATCTCCCTCAAGGTGGACCAGCGCTACACCAAGGAGGAGATCCTCGCCGGGTACATGAACACCAGCTACTACGGCCGGGGTGCCTACGGCATCCAGGCCGCGGCGCAGGCGTACTACGGCAAGGACGTCTCCAAGCTGACGCTGGAGGAGGGCACTTACCTCGCGGCGCTGCTCCAGGCACCCAGTCAGTACGACTGGCAGACGGCCGGCCCGATGGGCAAGCAGCTGGTGCAGGGGCGCTGGAACAAGGCCCTCGACAACATGGTCGAGCAGAAGTGGCTCACGCCCGAGGAACGGGCGAAGCTGAAGTTCACGCCCCCCAACGACGCCAAGGCCGACGCCGGCATGGCGGGCCAGACCGGCTACCTGGTCGCCGCCGCCAAGGCCGAGGTGATCCGCAACGGGGTGGACTCCGCCGTCCTGGACCGCGGTGGCTGGACCATCACGCTCAACATCGACCCCGCCAAGCAGAAGCTCCTGGAAGACGCGGTCAAGGCGCAGCTGACCAGCAAGCTCGACCCGAGCAAGCGCAAGGTCGACGCGGACCTCCAGGCCGGCGCGGCCTCGGTGGACCCGAAGACCGGCTCGGTGGTCGCCCTCTACGGCGGCCAGGACTTCCTGAAGCACCAGCTCAGCAACGCCACCAACCCCACCTACCAGCCCGCCTCGACCTTCAAGCCGGTGATCCTCGCGGCCGCCTTCAACCAGGGCGCCGAGACGCAGGACGGCAAGCAGATCACGGCGAACACCGTCTACAACGGTGACAGCAGGCGGCCGGTCAAGGGCAGCAACATCGCCTTCGACCCGCCGAACGAGGACGACAGGAGCTACGGCCCCATCAGCGTCCAGGACGCGATGAACAAGTCGGTCAACTCCGTCTTCGCGCAGATGGGTGTCGACGCCCACCTCGACAAGGTGCGCGACACCGCCGTGGCCATGGGCATGACGTCCATCAAGGGCCTGAACCCCGTGCCCGCCATGACGCTCGGCTCCTACGGCGCCAGCCCCCTCCAGATGGCCGCCGTGTACGCCACGCTCGACAACCACGGCAAGGAAGTCACGCCGTCGATCGTGAAGTCGGCCGAGCACAAGGACCACAAGTACGAGAAGCCGGACCCGATCGGCAGCCAGGTCATCAGCAAGCAGGCCGCGGACTCGGTCACCTCGGTGCTCACCGGCGTGGTCGACGACGGTACGGCGCAGAAGTCGGTGGCCGAAGCCGACAACCGCGACGGCAAGCAGGTCGCCGGCAAGACCGGTACCTCCGACGACAACAAGTCGGCCTGGTTCACCGGCTACACCCCGGACCTGGTCACCTCGGTCGGACTGTGGGGCGAGGCCGCCGAGCCGCGCGTCGTCAAGGTCGACGGCAAGAGCGTGAACATCCCCAAGGGCGGCCAGGTCACGATGACCAACGGCGCCGGCGAGGACGGCCGCATCAACGGTGGCTCCATCCCGGCCCGCATCTGGGCCGCGTACACCTTCGACGCGGTCAAGGGCGGCGCCGCCAAGTTCGACCTGGACACCGACCAGGGCGCGGCCGTTGAGCCCGCCTACACGCCGTCCAAGCCCGCGTCGAACACGCCCTCCAAGCCCGCGTCGAACACGCCGTCCAAGCCCCCGGCCAGGAGCCCGTCGAACACGCCGTCCAACACCCCCGTGACCCCGAGCAACACCCCGTCCAACACGGCCTCGCACAAGCCGAAGCCGCCGACACCGCCGACGCCTTCGGGTACGGGCGGGGCGAGCCCGCCGGTGGACAACCCGCTCAACCCCAACGGCTGACGACGGCCGACGGCCCCCACCCCGGGACACCGGGAGTGGGGGCCGTCTCGTTCCGGAACTCGTCAGGTACGGGTGGGCAGCTCGAACCAGACCACCTTGCCGCCGGAGAGCCGGGTGGCGCCCCAGCGTCTGGCGAGCCGGTTCACCAGGAAGAGCCCGCGCCCGCCCTCGTCGGTCTCGCGCGCCCGGCGCTGGCGGGGCAGCTGCGGGGAGTCGTCGCCGACCTCGCAGCGCAGTACGTCGGTCTTGAGCAGCCGCAGCGTGACCGGCCGCTCCGCGTAGCGCACGGCGTTGGTGACGACCTCGCTCACCAGGAGCTCCACCGAGTCGGTCAGCTCCTCCAGGCCCCAGCGTTCCAGGGCCCGGCGGGCGAGCCGGCGGGCCCGGCCGGGGGCGGTCTCCTCCGGGTCCAGGAACCAGTACGCGACATCGCTCGGCGCGATGCCGTCGAAGCGGGCGGCGAGCAGCGCGATGTCGTCGTCGCGGTCGCCGGGGCCGAGCATGTCGAGCACGTCGTCGCAGAGCGCTTCGAGCGGCGGCGAGTGGTCGGGGCCGGTCAACTGGGCGGTGGCGGCGAGGCGTTCACGCAGCTGCTCGATGCCGGTCCACACATCGCGGAGCCGCGACTCGACGAGCCCGTCGGTGTACAGGAGCAGCGTCGCGCCCGCCGGGGCGTCCAGCTCGACGGCCTCGAAGTCGACCCCGCCCACGCCGATCGGGGCGCCCGGCGGCACCCTGAGGACCTCGGCGCGGCCGCCGAGGTGGAGCAGCACCGGTGGCGGGTGGCCGGCGTTGGCGATGGTGATGCGGTGCGCGACCGGGTCGTACACCGCGTACAGGCAGGTCGCCATGCGGTCGGTGCCGAGCCGCTGGGCCTGTTCGTCGAGGTGGTGCAGGACTTCGGCGGGCGGCAGGTCGAGGCCCGCCAGGGTCTGCGCGGTGGTGCGCAGCTGGCCCATGATCGCGGCGGAGGTCATGGAGTGGCCCATGACGTCGCCGACGACCAGGGCGACCCGGCTGCCGGGCAGCGGGATCGCGTCGTACCAGTCGCCGCCGACCCGGGCGGTCTCGGCGGCCGGCAGGTAGCGCGAGGCGAGCCGCACGCCGGTGGGCTGGGGGAGGCTGTCGGGCAGCATGGTGCGCTGGAGCTCGTCGGCGATGTACGCCTCGCGGCCGTACAGGACGGCCTTGTCGATGCCGAGGGCGGTGTGCGTCGCCAACTGGGCGGCGACCAAGAGGTCGTTGGCCTCGAAGGCGGGCCGTTCGGGTCCGCGCACGAAGACGGCGGCGCCGATCACCCGCCGCCGGCCACGGAGCGGCGCGAGTATCGCCCGCCGGCCGCCGGGCACCGTACGGTCGGGGCCGAGCAGTTCGGCCAGCGCCGCGCGGGCGGCGGGGGACTCCGCGAAGACCGGCCGCACCCCGCGCAGGACCTCGTTGAGCTCGCCGCCGGTGCGCACCTCGCACAGCTCGGAGGCGGGGGTCAGGTCGGGTCCGGGGCCGAGCAGGGTGAGGCCGTCGGCCTCCGCGCTCTCGCTGAGCGCCTCGTCCACTAAACGCAGCCGGTCGGTGCGGCGCAGGCGCAGCACGAACGGCGTCGCCGGGCGTTCGTCGCCGACCGGCAGCGGGTCGCGCAGGTGGACCAGGATGGCGTCGGAGAACGTGGGCACGGTGGCCCGGCACAGGCCGAGCACGATCTCGTCGAGATCTATGCCGCGGGCGATCCGCCGGGTCGCGGCGCCCACGAAGCGCAGCCGGTCGCCCTCGCGGCGGGCCACCGCGGCCGCCCCGTCGCCGGGACCCGAAGCCCCCGATCCGCCCTCGCCGGGCACCCCGGGCACGCCGACGGAGGGCACGGCGGAGGCGGCCGCGGCGTCCCGGCTGCCGCGCTCGGGCTGGCCGGGCACGGAGGCGGTCACGCCGCCGCTCCGGTCGGCGGCACGGGCGCCCAGCGGGCTGCGCCGGGCCGGACCGCCCGAATCCGGGGTGTCGGCATGGGGCCTCCCCTGCTCCTCAAGAGCGTGGGGAAGGGGCTGCTCGGTGGGCCGGGCGAGTTCCTTGCGCCGGCTCTCGTGCGAGGTGGGCTGGGGCTCCGTCACGCGTCGGGTTCCGTCCGTCCGGGATGAGACATCCGCCCTGCCGCGAGCGGCGGCAGTGGCAGCGACAGGGTAAGGATGCGCGATGCGGTCGCTTCACGCCGTATACCCTCCCCCACGTTCTTGAGGCACGGGGGCGGACCCGACCGGGCGGCGGCGACACCGGGCATGCTCCACCCCCCTGTGGTGACATACGGTCAATTCTTGCACCGGGACTGCCGATTACTGCTGGTGGCCCCTGCGTGGCCCTGCGGAGGACGATCCTACGTTTGAACCCCGGGGGCGCATCAAGGGTCTCACGACGTCATATGCGCCGGGGTGCGATCCCAGTCCGCCGGGAGCGCGGGTACGGGCCATCGCGGATCGGGCCGCCACGTCTCCCAGCCGTCCGAGAACGGCCGGCCCCACGCCTCGATCACCTCGACCGCGGCGTGCCCGGCTTCCCGGACCCGCCCGGCCCGCTCGCCGTCCATCAGGCCGACCCGCTGGGCCTGGGCGAACTCGTCCTCGTCCAGCCAGCGCCAACTCCGGTCCGGATGAACCGAGATGTCGAGGAAGTGGTCCGTGGAGTCGATGCCGCCCGACCACCGGGCGCGCGGCTCCTCCAGGTTCACGTACCAGTTCTTGAAGCGCCAGCCCCGCTCCCAGAAGAGCCACACCGACCAGGGTTCGCCGGGGCGCGCCAGCTTGAGCACGCCTGTGCCGAACCACTGCGAGTGCTCCGTGGTGCGCGGGGCGGTGTAGCGGGTGGCCAGCGGTTCCTTGTGCAGGGGCCGGCCGTCGGCGAGCATCGGGCGGACGCACTCGGTGCCGGGCGCCATCCACACGGCGAGCACGTCGTCGGTGTCCTGGACGACCGTGACCGGGCGGCAGATGTGGAACCCGCCCGTTTCCGGGCCGGGGGCGTGATCGCGATAGCGCCAGAGGATCTGGTCCCCTGGCGCCCAGTGTGGGGTGCCGCCTCCTGTACCTGCCATGCGCAGATATTACGGAGTGCGGTCAAGACCACGCTGCGATACAGATCACCCGGTCTCAGGGACGGGTCATCCGCAGCACGTCCAGCGCCTCGTCGAGCTGCTCGACGGTGAGGTCGCCGCGCTCCACGTAGCCGGATTCGAGGACCACTTCACGAATGGTCTTCCGCTCGGCCAGGGACTTCTTGGCGACCTTGGCGGCCTCCTCGTACCCGATGTACTTGTTGAGCGGGGTGACGACGGACGGCGAGGACTCGGCGTACTCGCGGGCCCGCTCGACGTTCGCGGTGATGCCGTCGACGGTGCGGTCCGCAAGGAGCCGGGAGACGTTGGTGAGGAGCCGGATCGACTCCAGGAGGTTCTTGGCGATCACCGGCAGCATCACATTGAGCTCGAAGTTGCCGGCCGCGCCCGCCGTCGCGACGGTCGCGTCGTTGCCGACGACCTGGGCCGCGACCATGAGAACGGCCTCCGGAATGACCGGATTGACCTTTCCGGGCATGATCGACGAGCCCGGCTGGAGGTCGGGAAGACTGATCTCGGCCAATCCCGTACGCGGCCCCGAGGCCATCCAGCGCAGGTCGTTGGAGATCTTGGTGAGCGAGACCGCGATGGTGCGCAGCTGCCCGCTGGTCTCCACCAGGGCGTCGCGCGCACCCTGCGCCTCGAAGTGGTCCCGGGCCTCGGTGAGCGGGAGGCCGGTGGCCCGCGCGACCTCGGCGATGACGGCCGCCGAGAAGCCGTGCGGGGTGTTGATGCCGGTGCCGACCGCCGTGCCGCCCAAGGGGAGTTCGGCAAGGCGCGGCAGCGAGGAGCGCAGCCGCTCGATGCCGTACCGGACCTGTGCGGCATAGCCGCCGAACTCCTGGCCCAGCGTCACCGGGGTGGCGTCCATCAGGTGCGTACGGCCCGACTTGACCACGTCGGCGAACTCGGCCGCCTTGCGCTCCAGGGCGGCCGCCAGGTGGTCAAGGGCGGGGATCAGGTCGGCGGTGACGGCGGCCGTCGCGGCGATGTGGATGGAGGAGGGGAACACGTCGTTGGAGGACTGCGACGCGTTGACGTGGTCGTTGGGGTGGACGTCGCGGCCGAGCCGTTCGGTGGCGAGCGTCGCCACGACCTCGTTCATGTTCATGTTCGAGGAGGTACCGGATCCGGTCTGGAAGACATCGACCGGAAAGTGCTCGTCCCAGCGCCCGTCGGCGACCTCCCCGGCCGCCTCCTCGACAGCTCCCGCGATGTCCTTGTCGAGGACCCCGAGCTCGGCGTTGACCTTGGCCGCGGCCGCCTTGACGCGGGCCAGCGCCTCGATGTGGGCGCGTTCCAGGCGCTGCCCGGAGACGGGGAAGTTCTGCACCGCCCGCTGCGTCTGCGCCCGCCACTTGGCATGCGCGGGGACCCGCACCTCGCCCATCGAGTCGTGCTCGATGCGGAACTCGCTGTCGTTCATGTCGCTGAACCTCCTGAGGCTGTGGTTTTCCGGGTCCCGAAGCTGCAATTTTCTGGGGGCGACCCCAGACCCCGAAAAACGTGAGCACTTGTCTTGTTCTACCTATTCCCAACACGCCTTACTGGCCAGTAAATACCGGTGTTAACCAATAACCGGGGAGGCGCAATGAGGCGCACCAGGCACAGACTTCGCTGTACGTTCGCGGCCGCCGTGGCCGCAGCGGCGGCGTTCGGGGGCATGGCGGCCGGCGCGACGACCGCGCAGGCCGCGGCCACGCCGTCCGTCCGGTCCACTCCGCTCTCGCCCGAGCTGGAGAAGATCCGGGCGGCCGAGGCGACGCAGCTCTACGGCAGCCCGGCCGAGCGGCCGATGGCCGACCGCAAGACCGGCTTGATCTCGCTGGGCGACAGCGAGATATCCGGCGAGGGCGTCGGCACCTACGAGGCCGGCACCAACGGTCCCGACAACTGGTGCCACCGCTCGCCCGACTCCGCGATCCACCGCACCGGCATCCCGGCCGACGAGACGTACAACGTCGCCTGCTCGGGCGCGTACACCGGGAACATCGTGATCGGCGGGACCAAGCAGTACGCCGACGAGCTCGTGCAGAGCGACAACCTCGCCATCAAGGCCCGCAACACCCGCATCAAGATGGTGCTCCTGGTCGCCGGGGCCAACGACGACCTCCAGTTCGGCCCGGTCATGACCGACTGCGTCGAGCGCTATCTGCTGCTCCAGGGTCCGTGCCGGCCCAAGTACGAGGCCGGCTGGCAGGCCAGGGTGGACGCCCTGGTGCCCAAGGTCGAGCGGGCCGTGAGCGACCTCAAGACCGTGATGCGCGACGCCGGTTACGCCGACGGCTCGTACAAGCTCGTCGTGATGGGCTACCCGAGCCCGATCGGTCCCGACTTCCACGACAACCCGAGCTTCCCGGGCAAGCTCGCCTGCGGTGGTCTCGGCTACGACTCCGACACCGTCTGGGGCCGCAACACCGCGGTGCCCGCCTTCGAGGTCGGCATGCGCAAGGCGGCCGAGGACACCGGCGCGACCTACCTCGACAACTCGCGGCTCTTCAACGGCCACGAGGTGTGCATGGAGGACACCTGGGCCCGGGGCCTCTACATCGACCTCTCCAAGCCCGGGCTGCCGGACTCGAACTCGGTCCGCCAGTCCTTCCACCCCAACTACCGGGGCCACGGCGCCTTCGCCTCCTGCCTCACCCAGCTCTACAACTCCGGTGTACAGGAAGGCAGTTGCTCCGACCCCGCTTCCACCGGAACCCCGACGCTCTACCCGCTCGCCTGGGACGACGCGTACAAGCCGCTGAAGAACGAGGCGACCGGGACATGCGTCGACGTCACGGCGGCGAACAGCGCCAACGGTACGACGGTGGGCGGCTGGGACTGCCACGGCGGTCGCAACCAGGGCTGGTGGTACGACAGTGACCGGGGGTCCGTCCACACCCAGCTCACCCAGGACCGCTGCCTGGACGTGCCGGGCGCGAACTACACCGCCGGTGCCGAGCTGATCATCTGGAACTGCTCGGGCGCCGCCAACCAGGAGTGGGTGCGCCAGTCCGGCACCCTGCGCCCGGCCGCGGCGACCAGCCTGTGCGCCACGCTCGGCGCCGCCAAGGACCCGCTCACGCTGCGGCCCTGCGACGCCACCGCGAGCCAGCGCTTCGCCTGACCGATCGAGCGCCCGGCCCCGTCACGGACAGCCGTCCGCGGCGGGGCCGAGGTGCGCCACCTCGATGGCGGAGGGGGACAGGGCCGCCGACACCCGGACGGGGGCGCCGAAGGCGAGCGGGGTGCGCGCCCTGGCCGCGTACTTCAGCGACCGGCCGCGCACACAGAACAGCACCTCGCCGTAGCCGCCGCGCGGGATCGGCGTGACCACCCGGCCCGCCTCGCCGACCAGCGCATGGGCCGTCGGCGACGCCTTCGCGCGGCGCCGGCGGAGCGCCCGGTCGAGCCCCGTCAGTAAGCCGCCGGGCCCGAGAAGAAACCCCAACTGCGCCACCCCTCCCGGTGGTTGAACCTCCCCGGCCGATGCGGCGGCCGGGGCGATTGCGGACACATGCCAGGATAGGTGGCTAATTCACCGGGCCCTTAGGGCCTTTGGACCCTATTCGAGCCCGGTCTCAACTAGGCGCCCCGGACGGGGATGTTCAGGAACGTCGGCGGCTCGGCGGGGGCCTGGAAGAAGTCGTTGCCCTTGTCGTCCACGACGACGAACGCCGGGAAGTCCTCGACCTCGATCTTCCACACCGCTTCCATGCCGAGCTCCTCGTACTCGACGACCTCGACCTTCTTGATGCAGTCCTGGGCCAGACGCGCGGCCGGGCCGCCGATCGAGCCGAGGTAGAAGCCGCCGTGCGTGCCGCACGCGTCGGTGACCTGCTTGCTGCGGTTGCCCTTGGCCAGCATCACCTTGGAGCCGCCCGCCGCCTGGAACTGCTCCACGTAGGAGTCCATCCGGCCAGCCGTCGTCGGGCCGAACGAGCCGGACGCGTACCCCTCGGGGGTCTTGGCCGGGCCCGCGTAGTACACCGGGTGGTCCTTGAGGTACTGCGGCATCTCCTCGCCCGCGTCGAGCCGCTCCTTGATCTTGGCGTGCGCGATGTCGCGGGCCACGACCAGCGGGCCGGTCAGCGAGAGGCGGGTCTTGACCGGGTACTTGGTGAGCTCGGCCAGGATCGCGTCCATCGGCTGGTTGAGGTCGATGCGGACGACGTCGTCCTCGTTGCCCGCGGCGGAGCCGCTATCGGACGCGGTCAGGTGCTCGTCGGTCGTCTCCGGCAGGAAGCGCGCCGGGTCCGTCTCCAACTGCTCCAGGAAGACGCCCTCGGCGGTGATCTTCGCGACGGCCTGGCGGTCGGCCGAGCAGGAGACGGCGATCGCGACGGGCAGCGAGGCGCCGTGCCGCGGCAGGCGCACCACGCGCACGTCGTGGCAGAAGTACTTGCCGCCGAACTGCGCGCCGATGCCGATCTTCTGGGTCAGCTCGAAGACCTTCTTCTCCAGCTCCTCGTCCCGGAAGCCGTGGCCCAACTCCGAGCCCTCGGAGGGGAGTTCGTCCAGGTAGTGCGCGGAGGCGTACTTCGCGGTCTTCAGTGCGAACTCGGCGCTGGTGCCGCCCACCACGATCGCCAGGTGGTACGGCGGGCACGCGGCGGTGCCGAGCGAGCGGATCTTCTCCTCCAGGAACTTCATCATGGAGGACTCGTTCAGGACGGCCTTCGTCTCCTGGTAGAGGAACGACTTGTTGGCCGAGCCGCCGCCCTTGGCCATGAAGAGGAACTTGTAGGCGCCGCCGTCGGTCGCGTACAGCTCGATCTGCGCGGGCAGGTTCGAGCCGGTGTTCTTCTCGTCCCACATGGTGAGGGGCGCCATCTGCGAGTAGCGCAGGTTGAGGTTCAGGTACGCGTCGTAGATGCCGCGCGAGAGGGCCGCCTCGTCGCCGCCCTCGGTGAGCACGTTCTGGCCGCGCTTGCCCATCACGATCGCGGTGCCGGTGTCCTGGCACATCGGGAGCACGCCCGCCGCGGCGATGTTCGCGTTCTTCAGGAGGTCGAGCGCGACGAACTTGTCATTGCCCGAGGCCTCCGGGTCGTCGATGATCTTCCGCAGCTGGGCCAGGTGCGCCGGGCGGAGGTAGTGCTGGATGTCGTGGATCGCCTCGGCGGCCAGCTTGCGCAGCGCCTCCGGCTCGACCTTGAGGAACGTACGGCCGTCGGCCTCGAAGGTGGAGACACCCTCGGCGGTCACCAGGCGATACGGCGTGGTGTCCTCTCCCAGGGGGAGAAGGTCGGAGTACTGAAACTCTGGCATTGCGGCCATTCCTCACTCGGCAGACAGCTGCTGCACCTCCATTGACACAGCACCCACCAGCGTATGCCGCCGCCACCGGCGCGATCCTGTGAGGTAAGGCTCAGTTGCCGAGCTCGCCCCATCCCGCGACTAGTCGCGATCTATCGCGTTTGGGTACGCTGGCTCCGTGGACCTCGAAAAGCACGCTCAGCCGGATCCCGCGGAGCCCGCGAAGGCCGATCTCACCAAGCATGCCGAGCCCCCGGCGCTGCGGGCCTCCGACGCGGACCGGGACCGGATCGCCGACATCCTGCGCGACGCCCTGGCCGAGGGCCGGCTCGATGCCGCCGAGCACTCCGAGCGCATCGACGCGGTCTACCGCGCCAAGACGGTCGGCGAACTGGAGCCCCTGGTCCTGGACCTGCCCGCGGCCGGAGCCCGCCCGCGCCCGGTGGCTGCCCCCGATCCGCGCGTGCCGGAGGAGCCGGGCGTGCCGGTCGACGCCGAGAACCTGGTCGCGGTCTTCTCCGCCTCCACCCGAAAGGGCCGCTGGCGGGTCGGCAAGCGCACCAACGCCTTCTCGCTGTTCGGCAGCGTGGAGATCGACCTCACCGAGGCGCTCTTCGAACAGCGGCTGACCGTCATCAACGCGACTGCGATTTTCGGCAATGTGGAGGTCCGGGTCCCGGAGAATCTGAGCCTGCGCGGCAGCGGCACCGGCATCTTCGGCAACTTCGAGGTGCACACCCTGGAGGCCGACGATCCTGAGGCGCCGGTGGTCGTCGTCAATGGATATTCGGTCTTCGGCAACATCGAGGCCAAGCCGAAGCGGGGCAAGCGCATCGCCGACCTCCACGACCGGCTGCGCAAACGGCTCGGCCCCTGACGGCCGGATCGGCGCGCGGCGGCGCCGGGTTCAGGCCATCGGCGACCCGAGCGAAGTTCCGCACTACGGAACTCAGTGCATAGGCGCGCGTACAGCGGGTAGGGACTGTCGCATCGTCGCTCGCTAGCGAAGCCGTCGTCAGGAGTAGACCGTGCTGCATCCGCCGCATCATTCCGTGCAGGTCACCGCCGTTCCGCCGCAGCGTGGTCCAGCTCGGGAGGATCAGGCGGGCCCGTGGCACGCGGAGGCGGTCTGCCGCCGGGACGAGGCGGGCCTGTTCTTCGCCCCGTCCAAGGAACCCACGGCCGCCCGGCTCTCCCGTGAGGAGGCCGCAAAGCGGGTCTGCGCCCGCTGTCCCGTCATGGTGGAGTGCCGCGAGCACGCCCTGCTCATGCCCGAGCCTTACGGGGTGTGGGGCGGCCTGACCGCGGCCGAACGCCGGGTGGTCATCGCCCGCCGCCGACGGCGCGAGGTCGAACTCAAGAAGGCCGCATCCGCCGCATAGCTCCGCTCACGGCTCTGCGTACGTGAAGGGGCGCCCCCGCCGCACTACGGGGACGCCCCTTCACATACGTACGAACTGCCTTGACCCAGTGGGTAGTTGGCGCAGTGGCCAGTTGGCCTGGTGGCTACTTGGCCCGGTCGAAGTCGACCGCGCTGTACGCGCGCAGCTTGGACAGGCGGTGGGTCGAGTCGATCTGGCGGATGGTGCCGGACTTCGAGCGCATCACGAGGGACTGGGTGGTGGCGGTCTCGGCGCGGTAGCGGACGCCGCGCAGGAGCTCGCCGTCGGTGATGCCGGTCGCGACGAAGAACACGTTGTCGCCGCTGACCAGGTCGTTCGTGGAGAGCGTACGGTCCAGGTCGTGCCCGGCGTCGATCGCGCGCTGGCGCTCGGCCTCGTCCTTGGGCCACAGCTTGCCCTGGATGACACCGCCCAGGCACTTGATCGCGCAGGCCGAGATGATGCCTTCCGGGGTGCCGCCGATGCCCATGAGCAGATCGACGCCGGTGCCTTCGCGCACGGCCATGATCGAACCGGCGACGTCGCCGTCCGAGATGAACTTGATACGTGCGCCGGTCTCCCGGATCTCCTTGACGATGCCCTCGTGGCGGGGGCGGTCGAGGATGACCACGGTGACGTCCTCGGGCGAGGACTTCTTGGCCTTGGCGACCCGGCGGATGTTCACCGAGACCGGGGCGTTGATGTCGACGAAGTCGGCGGCCTCGGGGCCGGTGACCAGCTTGTCCATGTAGAACACGGCGGACGGGTCGAACATGGTGCCGCGGTCGGCGGCGGCGAGCACGGCGATGGCGTTCGGCATGCCCTTGGCGTTCAGGGTGGTGCCGTCGATCGGGTCGACGGCGATGTCGACCTCGGCGCCGGTGCCGTCGCCGATGCGCTCCCCGTTGTAGAGCATGGGGGCTTCGTCCTTCTCGCCCTCGCCGATGACGACGACGCCGTTCATCGAGACGGTGGAGACGAGGGTCCGCATGGCGTTGACCGCGGCGCCGTCCGCGCCGATCTTGTCCCCGCGGCCGACCCAGCGGCCGGCGGCCATGGCGGCGGCCTCGGTGACCCGCACCAGCTCCAGGGCCAGGTTGCGGTCGGGAGCCTCCGGGGAGACTTCGAGTTCGGACGGCAGATGATGCTCGGTCATCGGAGCGCACCTTTCTGTACGGCGACGGCCGCAGGATAAAAGAGGGTGCTAGGACTCTATCGGCACATCGACAAATTGAGCAGAGGGGTCCACGTATGAGCGGCGACATGACCTGAGACCATGGGGCCGTGGCAGGAACGCGCAGCAGCAAGCAGACAGTCCGGAACATGCTGCAGTCGCTGGCGGTGATCGGCATCGCGGCGGCTGTGATCTATGTGTTCATCCCGCACGACGAATCGGCCGACCCGGTCCAGACCGTCGACTACCAGGTCGAGCTCACCATCGCGCGGCGGCTCGCGCCGTACCCGGTGGCGGCCCCGGTCGGCCTGCCCGACCAGGACAAGTGGCGGGCGACCTCGAAGTGGTACGACGGCGCCAAGAGCAACGCCTGGCACCTGGGCTTCCTCGACCCCGGGAACCAGTACGTCGCGATCGAGCAGTCGACCGCGCCCTCGGACAAGTTCGTCGCCGAGGTCAGCAAGAGCGCGACGAAGACCGACAAGTCGCAGAAGATCGCGGGCGCGACCTGGACGTTCTGGGACGGCCCCAAGTACGACGCCCTCGTCCGCCAGGACCAGGGCTCCACGACGGTGGTCACGGGCACGGCTCCGTACGAGCAGCTGGTGGCGATGGCGGGGGCACTGGAGTCGAAGAAGACGCCGACGCCGACGCCGACGGGCTGAGACTTCCTGACGTGTGCCGCGTACGAGGCCTGTGCCGCGTACGACGAGGGCCGCCGCACCGGAAAGGTGCGGCGGCCCTCGTCGTACGCGCTGTGCGCTGCGCGCCGGCTCAGACGGTGGTGACAACGTCCTCGTAGGCCAGGCGCGGGCTGCGCGGACTGTGTCTTCCCGGGGGCACCCCCCGGACCCCCGGCCGGAGGGGGTTGTCGTCAGACGGTGGTGACAACGTCCTCGTAGGCCAGGCGCGGGCTGCGCGGGTACCAGGCGTTCTCGCCGGGCTTGCCGATGTTGACGACCATCAGCGGGGTGTGGTCGTCGTCCAGGAACTCCTTCTGCACACCGGCGAAGTCCAGGCCGGTCATCGGGCCGGCGGCCAGGCCGGCGGCGCGGACGCCGATGATGAAGTACGCGGCCTGCAGCGCGGAGTTGAGCAGCGCGGCGCCCTCGCGGACCGGGCGCTCCGAGAAGAAGGCGTCCTTGGCGGCCGGGAAGTGCGGGAAGAGGGCCGGGAGCTCCTCGTGGAACTCGTTGTCCGAGGAGAGGATCGCGACCAGCGGGGCGGCGGCGGTCTTCGGCTGGTTGCCCTCGGACATGTGCTTCACGAGGCGCTCGCGGGCCTCCGGGGAGCGGACCAGGGTGATGCGCAGCGGCGACTGGTTGAAGGCGGTCGGGCCGTACTTGACCAGGTCGTAGATCGCCTGGACCTGCTCGTCGGTCACCGGCTCGTCGGTGAACGTGTTGGCGGTGCGAGCCTCACGGAAGAGGAGGTCCTGGGCGGCGGGGTCAAGGGCGAGGGACATCTGGAAACACCTTCCGGGCTGCTGATCAAGCGATGTCCTCGACCGTACGGCAGGGTTTGGTTAACTTTCAACTAAACCTGGCTTTGCGTGATCAGGCTCACAGAGGGCTTTCTTCGGTCTGCGGACCGTGGCCGGGTGGTCGCGCAGTTCCCCGCGCCCCTGGCAGGGTGGATGCGGGCATATCCAGCCTGTCAGGGGGGTCCCCCCTGGCCCTTAAGGCCTTGGGGGAGTTTGAGGACGAGCGCCCTTAAGGCGCGAACGGGGTCCGGGGCGGAGCCCCGGGCGGCTCGGGTCAGCCCTCCTCGGCCGGCTCCGCCAGCGCCGCGTCGAGGCGGGCCCGGGCCCCCTCCAGCCACCGGCGGCACACCTTCGCCAGCTCCTCCCCCCGCTCCCAGAGCGCCAGCGACTCCTCCAGGGACGTACCCCCCGCTTCGAGCCGCCGCACCACGTCGATCAACTCGTCCCGCGCCTGCTCGTACCCCAGTGCCGCATCACCCGATGCCGCCTCGTCCGTCTTGGCCATGTGATCCACCCTAAGTCCGCGGTACGACAGTGACGTGCAGCTCGCCCTCGGCGACCCGGGCGCGCAGATCCTCCCCGGCCGCGACCTCGTCGGGGGAGCGCACCACCTCGCCCCCGGCCCGCTGGAGCACCGCGTACCCCCGCTCCAGGGTGGCCTTCGGCGACAGGGCCACCACCCGGGCGTGGGTGTGCGAGAGCTCGGAGTCAGCCCGGTCGAGGTGGTGGCCGAGCACCCGGCGCGAGCGGTGGAGCAGCGCGTCCACCTCGTCGGCCCGGTCGTCGACCATCCGGTGCGGCCGCTCCATCCAGGGCCGGCCGAGCACCCCGGCGAGCCCCCGCTCCTCCCGGTCGACGAGGCCGACGACATGGCGGCGGGCCCGGTCCCGCAGCATCCGGACCCGGTCGAGCTCCTCGCCGACGTCCGGCACGACCTTCTTCGCCGCGTCGGTCGGGGTGGACGCGCGCAGGTCCGCGACCAGGTCGAGCAGCGGCGCGTCCGGCTCGTGCCCGATCGCCGAGACCACCGGCGTACGGCACTGGCCGACCGCCCGCACCAGCTGCTCGTCCGAGAACGGAAGCAGGTCCTCCACGCTGCCGCCGCCCCGTGCCACGATGATCACGTCGACGTCCGGCAGCTCGTCGAGCTCCTTCACCGCCTGGACGACCTGCGACACCGCGTGCACCCCCTGCACCGCCACATTGCGCACCTCGAAGCGCACCGCGGGCCAGCGCCGCCGCGCGTTCTCCAGGACGTCCCGCTCGGCCGCCGAGGCCCGCCCCACCACGAGCCCGACGAGCTGCGGCAGGAACGGGAGTTGGCGCTTGCGGTCCAGGGCGAAGAGCCCCTCCGCGGCCAGCGTCCGCTTCAACTGCTCCAGCCTGGCGAGCAGTTCACCGATGCCGACGGGCTTTATCTCCACCGCCCGCAGCGAGAGCTGGCCGCGCGGCGCGTACCACTCGGGCTTCGCGTGCACGACGACGCGCGCGCCTTCCGAGACGACGTCGGCCACCGCGTCGAACACCTGGCGGTAGCAGGTGACGCCCACCGAGATGTCGTGCGAGGGGTCGCGCAGGGTCAGGAACACCACGCCCGCGCCGGGCCGCCGCGAGAGCTGGGTGATCTGCCCCTCCACCCAGACCGCGCCGAGCCGGTTGATCCACCCCCCGATGAGGCGTGACACCTCGCCGACGGGGAGCGGCGCGTCCGCACTCGTATTCAGAGCCATGTACGCAGGCTAGCCCGCCCCACTGACAGTCCCGCCCGGCGCCGGGGGCTCCGCGTCGGCGCCACCCCGGCGGCCCCACTGCAGGGCGAGCACCACCAGGCCCACCGCCAGCCAGCCGAGGCCCACCAGTTGGGCCGTGGCCGTCGCCTCCCAGATCACCGCGACGATGACGGCAGCGCCGAGCACCGGAATCACCACGTGGCTCAGCCAGTTGGGGGCGCCCTCCATGCGGCGTACCGCGTACCAGCCGACCACGGAGGCGTGCAGCAGGAAGAACGCGGTGAGTGCGCCCATGTCGACCACCGAGACGAGGTGGTCCATGCCGTCGTCGCGCCGGGCCGCCCACACCGCGGCCACCAGCGTGACCACCGCGGCGAGCAGCAGCGCCGCGCGCGGCACCCCCGAGTCGGTCCGCGACAGGAAGCGCGGCAGGCGCCGGTTGCGGGCCATCGCGAAGACCAGCCTGCCCGCCGCGGCCTGCCCGGCCAGCGCCGCGAAGGCCGCCCCGATCGCCTTGCTGACCGCGACCAGGGTGTGCAGCCAGCCCCCGACCGAGGCCTCGACGGTGTCGTAGAACGCCGAGCCCTGCTTGGCCGGGTCGGCCGCGAGCTGCGCCGACGACATCGGTTCGAGCAGCGCCGCCAGATATGACTGCACGACGAACAGGATCCCGGCCAGGACCAGGCAGAACAGCACCGCCCGCGCCACCTTCGCCGAGCCCCCCGTGACCTCCTCGGCGAACGTGGCGATCGCGTCGAAGCCCAGGTAGGACAGCACGGCCACGGACACCGCGCCGAGCACCGCCCCCAGCGAGAAGCCGGCATCCCCGCTGAGCGGCGAAAGCCAGCCCCGCTGCGCCCCGTCCCGTACGAGCACGACCGCCGCCGACACCACGAAGACGAGCAGCACCACGATCTCCATGGCGAGCACCGCGAAGCCGACCCGGGCCGCGGCCCGTACGCCCCACAGGTTCAGGAGGGTGGTGATCACCACCGCGATCGCCGTCCACACCCAGCGCGACACCGACGGGACCAGGGAGTTCATCGCGATGCCGGAGAAGAGGTAGGCGACCGCCGGGATGAGCAGGTAGTCGAGCATCGCCATCCACCCGGCGATGAACCCGGGCCCCTCGCCGAGCGCCTTGCGCGCGTACGCGAACACCGACCCGGCCAGCGGCACGACCCGCACCATCTGGGCATAGCTGAACGCGGTGAAGCCCATGGCGACCGTCGCCACCAGATAGACCAGCGCGACCGCGCCGTGCGACTTGGCGTCCAGGGTGCCGAAGATGCCGACCGGGGCCATGGGGGCGATGAAGAGCAGCCCGTAGACGACCAGGTCCCGGAACCCGAGACTCCGCCGCAGCTGCCCGGCCCCCTCGGCCACCTCGCCCGGATCGGTCCCTTCCGTCCGCCCGGGCTCCTGGGGCTCCCCGTGCTCCTCGCGTACGCCGCTCATGCAGCCAGTCTCACCGGCTCCGCGATCTTTGGCCCGCCGGGCACGCCGGTCGGTCTTTCCGTACCAGCCCCTACCATGGACGGCATGACTGCTACTGCTTCCCGCCGGGTCCTGCTCGCCGCTCCCCGCGGCTACTGCGCGGGCGTGGACCGTGCCGTGATCGCCGTGGAGAAGGCCCTGGAGCAGTACGGGGCGCCCATCTACGTCCGGCACGAGATCGTCCACAACAAGTACGTCGTACAGACCCTGGAGAAGAAGGGCGCGATCTTCGTCGAGCAGACGGCGGAGGTGCCCGAGGGCTCCATCGTCATGTTCTCGGCCCACGGCGTGGCTCCGACCGTCCACGCGGAGGCCGCCGAGCGCAAGCTGGCCACCATCGACGCGACGTGCCCGCTGGTCACCAAGGTCCACAAGGAGGCCGTGCGGTACGCCAAGGAGGACTACGACATCCTCCTGATCGGCCACGAGGGCCACGAGGAGGTCATCGGCACCTCGGGCGAGGCCCCGGACCACATCACGCTGGTCGACGGCCCGGACGACGTGGCGAACGTCGAGGTCCGCGACGAGTCGAAGGTCGTCTGGCTCTCCCAGACCACGCTCTCCGTCGACGAGACGATGGAGACGGTCGGCGCGCTCAAGAACAAGTTCCCCAACCTGCTCTCGCCGCCCAGCGACGACATCTGCTACGCCACGCAGAACCGCCAGGTCGCGGTGAAGAAGCTCGCCGAGGACGCCGAACTGGTCATCGTGGTCGGCTCCAAGAACTCCTCGAACTCGATCCGCATGGTCGAGGTCGCCCTGGACGCGGGAGCCCCCGCCGCCCACCTGGTGGACTTCGCGGACGAGATCGACGAGGCCTGGCTGGAGGGCGTCACCACGGTCGGCCTGACCTCCGGCGCCTCCGTCCCGGACGTCCTCGTCGACGGCGTACTGGAGTGGCTGGCCCAGCGCGGTTACGGCGACGTCGAGACGGTGAAGACGGCGGACGAGTCGATCACCTTCTCGCTGCCCAAGGAACTGCGCCGCGACCTGCGCGCCGAGGCGGCCGAGCTCTCGGGCGAATAACCCGCCCGGCCTCTCGGCGAGCAACCCCGTCCGGACACCCGGACGAGTCGCTCCGTCCAGCACGTCAGGCCGGGCGTCCGCCCGTACCGTGGATCTCATGAACGCCATGAGGAACGTGTTCGGAGTGGACGTCGGCGGATCCGGCATCAAAGGTGCCCCGGTCGACCTGGAGCGCGGCGACCTGGCGCAGGAACGTCACAAGGTACTGACCCCGCAGCCCGCCACCCCCGACGCGGTGGCGGGCTGCGTCGCGGAGGTCGTCAGCCATTTCGGCTGGTCGGGCCCGGTGGGCATCACGTTTCCCGGGGTGATCACCGCGAACACCGTCCGTACCGCGGCGAACGTCGCCAAGAAGTGGGTGGGCGTGGACGCCGCCCGGCTCCTCGGTGACCGCCTGGGCGGCCTGCCCGTCACCGTCGTGAACGACGCGGACGCGGCGGGCGTCGCCGAGATGCGCGTCGGCGCGGGCAGGGGCCGCAAGGGCACGGTGATCCTGCTGACCTTCGGTACGGGCATCGGCAGCGCGGTCTTCATCGACGGCCACCTCGTCCCCAACACCGAGCTCGGCCACCTGGAGCTGCACGGCCACGACGCCGAGAAGCACGCCTCCACCAAGGCCAAGGAGGACGAGGACCTGAGCTGGTCGCACTGGGCGCGCCGGGTCCAGAAGTACCTGGCCCACGTGGAGATGCTGTTCTCGCCCGAGCTGTTCGTCATCGGCGGCGGGGTGAGCCGCAAGGCCGACAAGTTCCTCCCGCTGATCGAGGGCATCGAGGCGGAGATCGTCCCGGCGCAGCTGCAGAACAACGCGGGGATCGTGGGGGCGGCGATGGTGGCGGCGGGGCGGTAGCCGCGGGGCGGGGGCGGGCCGGTTAGTGGCTCGCCCCCGCCCGGCTTCCCAGGGCTGCTGAGCGACGGGGTCAGAGCCTGCCCGCCGGCCCACCGGGCTTCCTCGAACCGCGCCTGCGGCGGCTCATCATCCGCACCTTCCGTACGGTGGCGATCACCGCGGCCACGAGCGTTCCGGCGTACAGCCAGCCGGCGTGCAGGGCGAGCGCGGTGACCACGGCCATGGCCTGCCCGCCGAAGCCGCCCACGCCGCCCGCGATCGGGACGATCCCCACGGCGAAGGCGATGGGCACGCAGATCGGGGCGGTCACCAGGTCGACGGGCCGTACCCAGAGCGCGGTGACCGCGCTGACCGGCAGGAACAGCACTCCGTACACCGTCGGTGAGTCGTCGAGGAGCAGCGAGTCCAGGGTGCCGAGCACGAACATCAGGGCCGCCGCGAAGAGCCCGCCGCCGAGCCCGGTGAGCCGGGGGGCGGGCAGTCTGCGCAGCGCGAGAGCGATGGGCGGGACCGGCCGGGTGCGGTCGGCCGTCCGGTGGACGGCGGCGTTCTCACCGTTCACCGCCGCTCCCGCGGGCACGCCGATGGGCGCCCGGGAGGATCCCGGCGCCGAGGTCTGTGCTCGCTGTCCGTGCTGCGGGGTGCGCGTCCTGTATTGCTCCACCGCACCAACGTAGGTCGCCACAGGGGAGTAACCACCCATTGGACACGCCCTTTGGGCGAGCTTGGGTGTGCGTTCGACGGTCCGGGGCCGTCACGGCCGGTATCGCGCGCCCGTAAACTGGTGGACGGTCCACTCTCAGGACCGTCCACCGCCCTCGTACCGGGAAGTCGCCACGTGTCGCTCACGATCGGAATCGTCGGTCTGCCGAATGTCGGCAAGTCGACCCTGTTCAACGCCCTGACCAAGAACGACGTACTGGCGGCCAACTACCCGTTCGCCACCATCGAGCCGAACGTCGGCGTCGTGGGCGTCCCCGACGCCCGCCTGGCGAAGCTGGCCGAGGTCTTCGGCTCCCAGCGCATCCTCCCCGCCACGGTCGACTTCGTGGACATCGCCGGCATCGTGCGCGGTGCGAGCGAGGGCGAGGGCCTGGGCAACAAGTTCCTCGCGAACATCCGCGAGTCGGACGCGATCTGCCAGGTCATCCGCGCCTTCAAGGACGAGAACGTCGTCCACGTCGACGGCAAGGTGTCCCCGAAGGACGACATCGAGACGATCAACACCGAGCTGATCCTCGCCGACCTCCAGTCCGTCGAGAAGGCGGTGCCGCGCCTGACCAAGGAGTCCCGCCTCCAGAAGGACAAGATCGCGGTCCTGGCGGCAGTGGAGAAGGCGCAGAAGATCCTGGAGGCCGGCGACACCCTGTTCTCGCACGGCATCACCAAGGGCACGGAGCAGGGCGACCTCCTGCACGAGCTGCACCTCCTCACCACCAAGCCCTTCCTCTACGTCTTCAACGTGGACGAGGACGAACTGGTCGACGAGGACTTCAAGAACGAGCAGCGCGCGCTGGTCGCCCCCGCGGAGGCGATCTTCCTCAACGCGAAGATCGAGTCCGAGCTGATCGAGCTGGACGACGACGAGGCCCTCGAACTCCTCCAGTCCATGGGCCAGGAAGAGCCCGGCCTCGCCACCCTGGGCCGAGTCGGCTTCGACACCCTCGGCCTCCAGACCTACCTGACAGCAGGCCCGAAGGAAACCCGAGCCTGGACCATCCCGAAGGGCGCCACGGCCCCCGAGGCAGCCGGCGTGATCCACACGGACTTCCAGAAGGGCTTCATCAAGGCGGAGGTCATCTCCTTCGACGACCTGATCGACGCGGGCTCGGTGGCGGAGGCACGGTCGCGGGGGAAGGCGCGGATGGAGGGCAAGGAGTACGTGATGCAGGACGGGGATGTTGTGGAGTTCCGGTTCAATGTGTAGCCGCTGACTTATCGCCGCGTCGCTGGTATGGCAAACGCGCAGGTCAGAAGGGGTCCGACTCTTCGGAGTCGGGCCCTTCGCTTTTTCCCGTGCTGGGATGGTGCTGGGATAACTGACCCCTCGTCACCTGTCGTCATCCCTGGTCATCTGTACCGTGCTGGGATTGTGCTGGGATGGGATGGCGACGCCCGTGCTGGATTTCGGACGCTGTGCTGTCCGATGCGAGGGGCTGGCGGGGGCGGATCCGTCCACACGCTCTCTTCACGGCTCTGGGCCTCCGTGCAGGGCCGGGCCGTGGCGCTTTTCCTACTCGTTTGACACACTCGGGGTATGGCCGAGACGACGTACAGCATCGGGGAAGGGCCGGCGACGCGGGTGAGCCTGTCGCTGCCGGAGGGGACCGCGGAGGCGATCCGGGCGCGGGTGGGTAAGCGGGAGTTCTCGGCGTTCATCGCTGAGGCGGTCGAGCGTGAGCTGCGTGGCCAGGTCCTTGACGAGTACTTGGCGGACTACGAGAGCCGCAAGGGGCCGGTCTCTGAGCAGGCCCGGCAGCGGGCGCGCCAGGTCTTCGACGAGGTGTTCGCCGAGGAGGCCGAGTGGCCCGCCGCAGGCTGAGTCACGAGGGGACGCTGATCCTCGACAGTGAGGGGCTCTCGAAGCTACTCGCCGACGACGAGCAGGTGGTGGCTCTGATTGCCGAGGCGCGCTCGCGCGGCATGGAGGTCGTGATCAGTGCGCTCACCATCATCGAGGCCGTCCACTCGCGTACGAACAAGTCCCGCCTGAACTGGGTGCTCTCCGGGCTGCGGGTCGTCCCGGTGGGCGATGAGGAGGCGAGAGCGGCCTCGAAGCTGCTGATGGATGCAGGTTTGCACGGGCACAAGTACGCGATCGATGCGGCGGTCGCTGAGGCCGCGCTGCGCCAGCACCGCCCCGTGGTCATGTTGACCTCCGATATCGACGACATGGTCAAGCTCTGCGGCGATCGGGTCCGGCTCGTGGCGGTCTGACTTCCCCTGTCCGCGGTGCGACAGGGCAGTGCTCGATAGGGTCAGGCGAATTTCACAGGTGAGGTGCTGATCGTCGCTTTACTGCCTTTCGACGGGCGGTCAGGGCGTGGCGGTGGATCTACAAGTATTCGGCGGATCCCCGGTTTCGGTAACCGGGGATCCGCCGCTATGTTGCGGCAGGGAGATCGGGGTCCTGCCGGGCGACAAGTCCGTGGGTCGCGGACCGAGTCAAGGGTCAGTAGGAGCGGGGTCCGTAGGGGCTCCAGTATCCGAGGAAGGGCTTGAGGTCGTCGCCGCTGGGCTTCGGCGGCGTGGGCAGCCTTGGCGTTGAGGCGGACTCGGTGAGGTGTTGGAGGTGCGCGTCCGCGAACGCGAGCCACGCCTCGATATCGGTCCTCTCCTGCCCCGGCGGCAGTTTTCACGGCGAGCCTGGTTGGTCGGACTGCTTCCTTGATACCGCCAGTCCTGCGTGATCTCCGGGAGCGGGCGCAGCGCTGCTTCGACCACGAGGGACTGCACGTCCAAGCGCTCCAGCTGCTTGAGCACGGCTCTTAGCCTTTGCCAAATTGCCTCGGTCATGGCCGTCGTGAACTCCGGTACGAGCGCGCGGTCCACGGTGAGGACGGCCTCGTAAGTGGCATCCGTCCAGTTGTCGTTGGGCATCGGATGGAAGTACCCACCGTCGCGGCGCAGGGTGAGTTTCGCCGAGCGGACAAGGTCCCGAGCGAACCCTTCGCCGTCGTCGTCGAGCAGATGGTGGGTCTGTCCGAGGACGAGATCGAGCTTGCTGGCGTCGTCGCCCCTGAGCGGCAATGGGATCGTCGGAGTGACGGCGCTCTCTGGGAATGGCGCATAGACGGGTCGCCCGGACATGAAGTCTCGGGGGCGTAGCGCCCAGCCATCCGCTGCCAGAAGCCGGTTGAGCTCATCGACGCGCCTGGCCGCCTCGTCGGCGTCGGGGCGTACCTCGGGATGTACCAGCCGTGAGAGGAATGCCAGCAGCACATCGTCCGGGCCATCGAGGAGCCCAAACCGCGGGTCCTCGAAAACCCAATCGTCCTCCCAGTCGTAGTTGTTGAACCGGTGCTGGATGATGTCGGTGCGGGCGGTCGGGTGGCGCGAGTCGGTTGATGGCAGGGCGTCCAGGTCGTACAGGCTGCCCAGGAAGGCGACTTCGTCCAGGCGTCCCCACCAGCCGCCCTCCGCAGCGCGTAGCAAGTCGAAGACATCGCGCCGTGTCACCGCTGTGATCCTTGCTGGGTTGTCCTGGCCGGAGTGCGTCATGACAACAGCATGGCGTTCCAGCGGTGCGCCTGCCGAGCCTTCGTGGCGGTCGCGGGGCCGTGCGAGCGAGCCCCGACGTCGGCGGGTGGCGACCGGACAGGAGCCGAAGGACTGCACCGCTCCTTCGATGAACTGCGCACCAGCTGGCGCCGCACCGCACCAGATGCGCGCGCTGTACGTGCTCATGTTCGTTGCGGTGCTTCCCGTGCCGGTTCTGCGCGACCGGATGGCCGTCCTCCGTCGTGACCTGCGCCGCAGGATTGAGAGCGGGTCATGGATGACCCGCAGGTGATCGCGCACACGCGCGACGCCCTCACACGTTCTTGATCTGTACGTGGTCGCCGCACAATTTCGACCAGTCGTCGCGGTCCGAGGTCAGTACCAGGACGGGCGCCGGAGAGCGGAGTGCCATCGCGGCGACGAGGGCGTCGATGGCGTACTTGTGGCCGTGCAGGCCACCGGCGTCGGCCAGCAACTGCACTGCGGTGAGGCTGTCCGCCTGGGTGACGTCCTGGGCCTGAAGACGGGAGAGAAGCCAGCGCAGCCGGGCGGTGTCCGTCTCCCCGTAGACGGCCTCCACCACCGTCAGGGCTGACACGAGGACGGGCACGCCTACGCGCCGTGCGGCCTCGATCCGGGTGACCATCTGGCGGTCGTTACGCAGCAGCAGCGACAGTGCCTGGGAGTCCAGAACCAGGGACCTGGCCGCGGGCTCCTTCATGCGGCGCTGTCGTTCGACGCGTACGGCGCCGGTGCGTCACCGAACAGTTCGTGCTGCGCGGCCTGGATCTCGGCTTCGCTCAGCGGTTCGTGCTCAGCTTCGTAGGCGGCCACGATCTCGGCGAGGCCGTCCATCGCGAGTTGATGCCGGACCGCCGCGGTCACGTACGCGGACACGCCGCGCTTGCCGGTGCGGGTCCGCAGGGCACCGAGGAGTTCCGAGGGCATCGAGACGGAGATGTTCTCCGTGCCGCCGGGGCGGGGTGACTTCATAGGGGCCAGTCTAGTACAGGAACTATTACATCGGGTGAGATGCTGCGCGGCCCGTATCCGGCGGCGTAGTCTCGGCGCCATTGGATCTTCTTGTACTTTGTCGCGGCTCCCGTGCTGGGATGGTGCTGGGATGTGCCTGCATAACCGCAGGTCAGAGTAGTTGTGGTGGAGTTCCGCTTCAACGTTTAGTCGCCGTTCCCGATCAAACAACAGGGTGAAGCCGCAGGTCAGGGCCGGTCGTGGTGTCCGCTGCGGCCCCCTTTGGGTCGTTCCGCGGAACGTTGTGCTGGGTTTCGCGGGATGATCTGACGTTGCGTCAGGCGAGTTCGCGCAGGTCGCGGCGTTGGTAGCAACGTTGCCTCAAGGTGTTCGGGATACGGACGCTGGATTTGTGCTGGATCCCGGTGATCTCCGTGGCTGGCTCCGCCCCGCGCCTGGGCTGCCGTCAGCTGCTCGGGACTGTGGCATTGCGCGGTGCGGTGAGGTCCTGGGGTGTGGGTGTTCTGGTAGCCGGGTGCGTGAGCACCGCTGCCGCTGTCATGCAGCAGGCCATGCGCCCGAGGTGAGCGCGGCAGCCTGCGGCCTGGGGAAATGGCCGGGCGACGAGGGCCCCGTGCGGCCAACGGTATCTTCGGACAGCTTTTCAAGGCCTGGCCCCGGGCCTGCATGCCACTCAACGGCACTACCCTCCGGCTCACCCTCCGTGTCACCACACCGTCCGCGGAGTGAGGCACCCCGACGTGTCCGGGCACATCCGTGACACCGCTGACTTCGCTGAAGGATCGGCTGCTCCCCTCCCACACATCAGTCGGCGTGGACGGAGCCCCAGTCGAAGTTCTGGCCGTAGGCGGTGCCTGAACCGCCGGTGTGGATCTGGCTGCGGGCGTAGTAGGTGGCCTTCACGTCGGCGTTGGAATTGACGTCGGCACGAGTCAGTCCGTCACCCCAGATGCTCCAGATCACCCAGGGGCTGGCGGTCAGGGCGTTGGTGCCGTTCGCGGTGATCGGGAGGTTGAAGGTCTCGGCGAGCATGCGTGGCTTGGCGTAGTCGGCCAGCCCTGTGTAGTAGAGGTTCGTGAGGCCGGAGTTGTGCGGGCTGTAGTCGTCGACAGCGACGATGTCCACGCGGTCGGCGCCTGGGTAGTAGTCCCACGGCACGTTGGTGCTCTGGGGATTCCACGCGTTGGGGCACCACACGAAGATCAGATTGTGGAGGCCCTTGGTCTTCACGAGGAAGTCGTACGTGATCCACCACAGCTTCTTGTAGCTGGCCGGGGCCTTGCCTCCCCACCAGAACCAGTCACCGTTCATCTCGTGGTACGGGCGCAGCAGGACGGGAACGTCGTACGCGGCGAAGTAGGACAGGTGGGCGGCGAGGACCTCGAGGTCGGCCAGCAGGGCCCGGTACTCGGGGGTGTCGGCTTCCCAGTCGACCACCTTGGTGAACCAGGTCTGGTCGGTGGTGAGGGTGGCCGGCGGGTAGTTCCACTCCGGGTTGCCCGGGCTCTTCCCCGCCACCTGGGTGAGCACCGTGCTGAAGTCCTTCACGGCCGACCCCGGGTAGGGCTGGTGGAAACTGAGGCCGACCATGCCTGCCGCGTCACCGCCGTTCGCCAGAGTCGAGACCCGCTGTCCGTCGGCGCTGACCATGGAGCCCTGGCAGTTGTAACTGCCGTCTGCCTCGCGCGGCAGCCCCTTCCACACACCGAAGGCCAGGTCCACGGCGTCCTCGACGTACTGCCATTGCTTCTGGCGCGAGGGCAGGTTCAGATGCTGGGTGTAGGAGCGGCCGCTGTAGGTTCCCCAGCCGGTGGTGCTGCCGTACCCCGGTCCCAGGTCGATCTCGACGAAACCCGGCAGCCGGTTCGTGATCGCCCGGACTTTGTCGTAGTAGTAACCGGCATACGTGACATCCCCGGTGTCGCCGTAGTGCGCGTTGTAGAGCTCGTTCTGGGCCTCGATGTGCTGCCCGATGATGGTCTTGGGCGAGGCCTGCGCTCGTGCCGCGTTCTCCAGGGCCACCAGGTGTGCGTAAACCGCCTGGGCGTTCTTCGAGGCCTGGACGTCCCGTGCGGTGAGCGTGGCGCTGATGTGAGGGGCCCGTTCGGCAGCGCCGGCGCTCCTCGCGCTGGGCAGCAGCGCTCCGGCAGCACCCGCGCTGGAAGCGGTAAGGAAGGTGCGGCGGCGCATCGTGGCTGATCCTCCTGCGATGTGACCGACGGTGTGGCGGTCACCGTTCGAGTACACCCGCCCCTGGGGGCCGAGCGTCAGGCACGGCATTCGGTTACTCGCCGGCGATGCGGTGGTCCCGGCGGCGACGTCTGATAGACGCGATGTACGTGGTCAGTGACACGGTGATGATCCCGATGCTGGCACCAAGGATCAGCTGGTCGATATCCTCAACTCGAGTCAGTGCGTAGGCAATACACGCGATCACCGCGCAGACTCCCAAGCCCTTGAGGGAGTTCATCGTTCTCCTTGGTTCATTTCCACGCGGACACGCGCGTCACATACGACTTGACGATGGATGACACCAGCCAATAGGTGCGCACCACGGTGTAGACCAGTTCCGGGATCAGCAGGGCCTCGACAAGCATTGCCTTCCAGCCGAGGTTACGGACCCGAAGTGCCGGATAGAGGATCCAGAAGCTGAAGAGCGCCCAGAAGATGGGCTGTTGGGAAAAGCCGTGCTTCGCGGCGAGCACCAACTGGGATGAGCCCCAGCCCAGGATGTAGGCGGCGCCCAATAGCCCGAGGATCATGGTGGTGATGGAGTGCCAGGTGAATTTCGTCCAGCCACGGGCGCGCAGGGTGTCCACGGTGCCCCGGCTCCACCGCTCACGCTGCTGGATCAGTTCGCGCAGCGTGGGCATGAGGTCGGTGTAGGCGATGCAGAGCTGGTTGGCGGTGACCTTCCAGCCGGACTCCTTGAGTGCGAGCGTCGTCTCGTAGTCCTCGACCAGGTTGCTGTGGTCTTCCCAGAAGACCTCGCCCCGCCAGTCGAGGAGGCTCTGCAGAGCCTCGGCCCGGTAGAAGGAACCGGCCCCTGACATGGTGTGGACGTCACGCCGGTAGCGGGCGTTGGCGGCCCGTCCGTATTCGATGATCTGCATGCCCAGGAGGTAGCGCTGCCAGGGGTTGCGCCAGAGGTCGGTACGGCCCAGACAGGCGGCGCTGACGCCGCCGAGCTGGGGATCCGACGCGATGACGTTGCAGGCCCGCTCTATGAACTTCGGGTGCAGCTCGGTGTCGGCGTCCATCACGAGGACGTGCCGCACCTTGTTGGTCAGCCGCCCCCCGACGGCATCCCTGAGCCAGCGCAGGCCGTAGTTCAGGGCACCGGCCTTCTTGTGCGGATTGTTCTCCAGGTTCAGCACCACCGTCGGCGGCGTGTTCACGTTGTCCGCGAACTCGCGCGCGAAGTCCTCGGTGCGGTCGGTCGAGTTGTTGACCACCACGACGATGAGGTCGGGGCGCCGGCTCTGCGCCGCCAGGGACCCCAACGATGTGAAGACGCCGACCTCTTCGTTCCGCGCGGGAACCAGGACGACTGTCTCGTAGACGGCGTCGCCGCCCACTTCCTGGGGGGAAATGCGGCCGCGACGATGCCGACTGCCGTGCCGACTGCGCGAGGCGCGCGGCGCTTTGGCACGCCCCCGGCGCGCAGCGGTGCCCGACAAGGACGTTCTCCCCCACTCAATTCAAACGCACAGGGTTTGCACGGTGTGCTGACCCTGTGAAGAACAACGAGAAGGTACCTCACCGGCATGATTCAGGCAGTGGCCACATAGGGGTGCATAGACGGAAGCTCTCTATGTTTCCGTCAGTAATGGAGGAGTAAAAGAGTTCAAATCGGACACATTCGCCACTGGATGCAGCCTCGGACTATGGCCAAGGTCACTCTGTCTGGTGCAACCGTCGGCGATGCACAGGTCGGGATCGCTCATGGTTACGATGGAAATGCGTGAAAAGTCGTACCGGTCATGTGAAGGATGTGGGCAAAGCGAGTGCAAAGCGCCGCTGGCCGCATCCCGCCAAGGAGCTTTCGTGAGTCGTCCCCGCCGCACCCCTCGCCGTCGCGGGTGGACCGCCCTCAAAATGCTTCTCCCCGTGATCGTGCTGGTCGGCGCGGGCGCCATCCTTTACCCGAAATGGCGTGGCTCCCAGGCCGAGACCGAAGGGCTTACGGTCCGCTACCGGACCGGCTCTCCTGCCGGGGCCACCGTGGCCAAGCCGTGGCTGGAAGTCATCAACAAGTCCAAGAAGACCGTGCCGCTGAGCGACGTGACCCTGCGCTACTACTTCACGGCGGACGAGGCAGCTGAATACGGCTCCAATTGCGTCCAGACGTCCCTGGGTTGTTCCAACATCACCCAGCGGATCAGTGCCGCGACGACGGCGACCACCACCACGAGCCACCATCTCCAGATCGGCTTCACCTCGGGAGCAGGCAGCCTGGCGCCCGGTGAAACCAGTCAGGGCATCGGACTCCAGCTCTACCGCCTCGACGGCAAGGCGCTGAACCAGGCGAACGACCGCTCGTTCAACGCCGAGGTCACCCACTACGCGGAGTCGAAACTGGTGACCGCGTACCTGCGGGGGGTGCTCACCTGGGGCGACGAGCCGAGCGGCGTCACCCCCGCACGCGAGTCGGACGCGCCGGCCCAGGCCGTTGCCCCACCGCCCGCGGGGGTCATGTTCGACAACTTCCACTACAGCGGCCCCGGCGACCCCGCGCTGTCCGCCAACGGCTGGCAGATCCGGGCCGGGGCGGGCGGCCCGGGAATCCACGACACCTGGTCGGCCGCGGGCATCAGCTTCCCGGCCCAGCCCACCGCCCAGGGCGGACAGGGGCTTCAGCTCCGCGTCACCACCGACGGAACCAAGCAGGGCACCCGCCAGGCGGAACTGCAGAGCAAGCCGAACTTCACCTCGGGGACCATCGCCGCACGCGTCTATCTGAGCGACAAACCGACGAGCGGCCGCAACGGCGACCACATCAACCAGTCCTTCTTCGCGATCTCCCCCGTGCACACCTCGCCGAAGTACAGCGAACTCGACTACGAGTACATGCCGAACGGCGGCTGGGGCGCGCCCGGCCCCCGGCTCGACACCACGAGCTGGCGCAATGGCGACGGCAGGCCGGAGAACCGGGTCACCCGCGACACCAAGCAGCGACTCGAGGGCTGGCACACCCTGATGATCACCGCGGCAAACGGGGTGGTCACCTATTCCATGGACGGGCGCGAGCTGTTCCGCAGCGACAGCAAGTACTTCCCGCGTGAGCGCATGGGCATCCACTTCAGCGCCTGGCTCGTCGACCTCCCTTTCAAGGGGCCGCGCACCTGGGACATGAAGGTCAACTGGCTTTACTACCAGGCCGACAAGGCCGCCTCGCTGCCGGAGGTCCAGAAGGCGGTGGACGGCTTCTACGCAGGCGGCACCCACTACGTGAACACCCTGACCAAGCCCTGACCTCCCGCCCCGTGAATTCCCCTGCTGTACCCCGGACGCCAGAGCGTGTGGGTCCAGAGTCGTCGGCTCTCTGGCCAGTACCCGCCGGTCTGTGCTCGTCCAGCTGAGAGGGATTCGTCAAAGGCGATGTCGATGCCTTCACCGCCCGGATGAAACCGCTCCAACCGCGGGCCATCGGCGATGTCGTGCTGTTGCGCCATGCGCCGAGGGTCCGGTTCCAGGGCTGGCTGAAGTCTCGTTGTTCTGCGTGCAGTTGGGGTTCGCTAGGTATGCTCGGTGCGCACACGGCCAAGCGGCGTACGGGTGGGGCGGGGGCTGAGAGTGGACGGCGCGGTGGAGCTGGCGGACATGGTCGCTCAGTTGCGGAGCGAGCTGAGCCGGGCCATGGCGGACGGGGACGGCGAAGGCATCCGCTTTCAGGCCGAGTCCCTCGAACTCGAACTCACCGTCGGGGTCGAGCGGAGCCGGGAGCCGGGGGCCAAGGTGCGGTTCTGGGTGTTCGACGTCCAGCATTCCGCGCGCTCCGCGAACACGGCCACCCAGCGGATCAAGCTCAGCCTCAAGCCGGTGCGCGCCGACGCGCCCGAGCGCCCCGCGCTGATCTCGGGCGCCGAGCTGTTCGATGAGAGCTGAGCCCTCGGCCGACGGGCCTGGGCTCGACCCGCACCGGATCGCCGAGATCATCGTCGAGACCGGCGGAGGCAGGCGACGCGGTTCCGGCTACCGGATATGCGCGGACGCCGTCCTCACCGCTGCTCATGTGGTCGTTGATGCGACCTGCGTAGTCGTACGGTTCGATGCCGACCGGGAGGGTGAATGGTCGGGCCCGGCCGCTGTGACCTGGGCGGATGTGGGCACCGACCTTGCCGTGCTGAGCGTCGTACCGCCGGAGCCGGTCCCCGTGGCCGTCGAGCCGGGCCGGTTCGGGCGCATCCCCGACGACCGGCACGGCGTGATCGACGTGCACGCCCTCGGGTTCCCGCTGTGGAAGCGCCGCAGCCGTTCCGACCGTACGTCCTTCCGCGAACTGCACCAGGCGGACGGGACCGTGGCCGCGCTCTCCAACCTCCGTACCGGCACGCTGGAGATGACCGTCGCGCCGGCCGGTGCCGATCCCGACCCGGGTACGTCGCCGTGGGCGGGCATGTCCGGGGCCGCGGTGTGGGCCGGCAGCCGCATCATCGGTGTGGTCGCCGAGCACCACCGTTCGGAGGGGCCGGGCCGGCTCACCGCCGTCCGCCTGGACCATGCGCTGGGCAGGCTCGGGCCGGCGGACCGTGCGGAGTTCGTGCGGCTGCTCGGGCTGACCGAGCCCCTGCCTCTCGCTCTGCCCGGGGAGTCACACGAGGGCGTGCGGGTGGTCGGCGTGCCCGTCGCGTACGGCATCGAGCTGTTCAAGAACCGCACCAGTGAACGCGACGCGATCGCCCGGCACTTGAGCGATCCCGCCGTCCGCATGGTGACCATCACAGGGCCGCGCGGCATCGGCAAGAGCGCGCTCGCCGCGAAGGTCATGGACCTGCTCGACCGTGGCGCCTGGCCGGGCGGCACCGTCCAAGGCCCGCTTCCTTCCGGCCTGGTCAACCTCTCCACCCGTACGTCCGGGATTTCGCTGGAGCGCTTCTACTTCGACTGTGCCCGGCTGCTCGGGCCCGAGCGCCTGGCCGAGCTGCGCGACGTCTGGAACACGGGCGGTACGACGCAGGAGCGGCTCGCCGAGCTGCTCGCGGCCATCGGCGACCGGCTGATCGTCATCCTCATGGACAACCTGGAGGACCTGCTCGACGACGACGGCAGCGTCGCCGACGAGGAACTCGCGGTCATCCTCGACTGGCTCTTCCGGGCCCGTTCCACGCCGCGCCTCCTGGTCACCAGCCAGGTGCCGGTGCGCCTCGCGCCCGAACTGCGGCGCTTCGCCGCCCATGTGGAACTCTCCGAAGGCCTCAGCCCCGCCGAGTCGGCGGTCCTGCTGCGCGAACTCGACCGGGACGGCTCGCTCGGCATCGCGGGCCTGTCCGACGACGAACTGCTGCACGCCGCCGTCCATGTGCACGGCGTACCCCGCGCGCTGGAACTGCTCATCGGCGCGCTCGCCGACGACACGGTGCTCCTGCCCAGCCTGCGGGACGTACTGAACGACTTCACCAGGCGCCACGACGTCGTCGCCGACCTCGCCCAGGACCGCTACAAACGGCTCGACGAGCGGGCGCACGCCGTCCTCGGTGTGCTCGCCGCGCTGCGTACGCCCGTGGCGCAGAGCGCGGTCGAGGAGATAGTGGCCGGCCTCGACCCGGAGCTGCCCACGGCCCGCGTTCTCGCCTCCCTCGTCCGCATGCACCTGGTCTCCGTGGACCGGGCACACCGCACCTTCGCCCTGCACCCGCTGGACGCGGAGATCGCCTACGGACGCATGCCCCAGGACGGACCCCACAGGAGACAGGCAGTGGAACGAGAGATCGCATCCTGGTACGGGCGCCGCGCCCAGTCGCGTGGGACCTGGCGGACGCTGGAGGACATCGAGCCACAGCGGCGCCGGTTCGGGCACCTCGTACGCTCCGAGGACTACGACGATGCCGCGCGGGTGCTGTGCGAGATCAGCGAGTGGCTGGTGTGGCACGGGTCGGTTCTTGCCGCCGTCTCGATGCATCTCGCCGTCGAGGGGCGCATCCGCGACGAGCGGGTACGTCTCGCGCATGCGGTCGCTTATGGGCACGCGCGGCTCATAGCCGGGCCGATGGAGCAGTCGGTCGCGTCATTCACCGAAGCGGCGGACCTCGCCGAACGCCTCGGTGATCGACGCGAGTTCCAGCACGCACTGTTCGGCCTCGGCGACGCCAACCGGCAACTGGGTCACCTGCATGCCAGTATCGAGCCACTGGCCCGCGCCGCCGAACTGGCGCGTGAACTCGGGGACGCCGAGCGTGAAGTGCACGCACTGCTCTCGCTCAGCCTTACTCACAGCTATCTCGGTGACGGCGAGAGTGCGCTGGCCGGCGCCGACCGGCTGGCCGCGCTGGGCGAGGCGAGCGGCGACCTGCTCACAACCGCACGCTCGGGCAACGCGCGCACCATCGCCCTGCTCGCGCTGGGCCGCTGGCGCGAAACCATCGCAGCAGGCACCGAGACCATCCGTGCCTACCGCGCCTCCGGCATCCAGGAGGCGATCTCCGGTGCAATGAACGCGCAAGGCCTCGCCCTCCTGGCTCTCGATGAAACGGCGCAGGCGATTTCAGTACTCCAAGAGGCCTGCCACGAAGCTTCCCTGACGGAGAGCCCTCGTACGGAAGGCGTCTGCCTGCTGAACCTGGCTTGGGCGTACTGGTGCGACGCCCGCTACGACCGGTCCGCCACCACGGCGGACCGTGCCTCGGCCGCCCTGGACATCGCGGGCGCCGCCCAGGCGGATGCGGCCAGGACCTTGGCGGAGGCAGCCCGGGCGCTGCCCGGTGGGCCGGGGGCGGCCGCCGAAGCGCTGGGCCGCGCGGCGGCCGCGCTGGACGGGAATGTGGAAGTCGTCTCGCCGGAGTGGGTCGCGGAGCGGGCCCGGGGGCTGATGGGCTGAGCCGGCTTTCAGAGGTTCCGGTGGGCCGAATCTCGTGCCCGGCCGCTAAGCCCGCTTCTTCTTGGGCCTGGTCTCAGCCGCTTCCTCCGCCGCCTCGGCCCCGCCCGCCGCCGCATCCTCCGCCACCGCCGCCAGGATCGTGTCCACGTTCACGTGGAGGTCGAACGGGGCCAGTTCGAAGTACTTCAGGGCCTTGCCGTCCTCGCTCAGTTCCAGGCTGCCGATCACCAGGCCGGCCTTTTCCAGGCGTTCCAGGTGCATGTAGAGGAGGGGGCGGGACATGCCCAGGCGGCGGGCCAGTTCGCTGACGTACATGCGGCCCTCGGAGAGTTCGGCCACCACCCTCAGCCGCTGGGCGTGGCCGACCGCGGCAAGTACCGCCAGAAGCTCCTCGCTGGTCATGGCCCACCTCTAGCAAAATCCCGGAAACCTGTAGGCCGAGACTTTCCCATGGCATGAACGGCTGTCAAACGTTCGTCCCGGCCGACAGCCGTCTACCGGGAGGCGGGTACTGACACTGCCGTCAGCAGGAGGGCGGTGGTCGCCAGCCAGTGGCCTTCCAGGCTCCTGGATTCCGGGTGGCCGGGCAGGACCTCTGCCCGGAATGTGCCGTCCGCCGGACGCAGGGTCACCCCGATGTCGTGCAGGCTCCTCGGGCGGACGCCGCCCGCTCGGGCGCCCGGGGACCACGCCTTGTACGCCGCCTCCTTCGCGCAGAAGAGCAGGCGGTCCCAGGAGACCGTGCCGTCCAGGTCCGCGAGGGCTGCCCGCTCCTCCGGGCGGGCCACCGCGCCCAGCACGCCCTCCCTCAGCGGGCGGTGCGGTTCCGCGTCTATGCCCAGGGCCTGTACGGAGGTGCGCCGGGCCACCACCGCTGCCCTGTAGCCGCGGCAATGGGTCATGCTGCCCACGATTCCCGTCGGCCAGCCCGGGGCGCCCCACTCGTCGGGCACGAGAGGGGCCGGGGGCACGCCCAGGTCCTTCAGGGCCAGGCGGGCACAGGCCCGTACCGTCGTGAACTCCCTGCGCCGGCCCGCCCCCACCCCCGCCACCAGCGCCCTCTCCTCCGGGAAGAGGCTCTTCTCACAGTCAGGAGTGTCTCCGAAGTGTTCCGCTGCGGCGGTCTCCCAGGGGACCAGCGCCTCGATCAAGAGGCCGCTCCACGCAGCGCCGCCACCACGTCCTCCGCCACCTCCGCCACGCTCGGCCTGTCGAGCAGTACCACCCTGTCGATCACCACCCCGCAGCGTTCCCCCAGCTCTCCCGTGAGCCAGGTGCTGGTCATCGAGTCGATTCCGTAGGCGCTGAGCGGTACGTCGTGGTCAATCAGGTCCGGCTCCAAGTCCAGCAGTTCTGACAGGAGTTGGGTCAGCTCGTCTGCCACCTGCTGCTTGGTCACGGACGTCACCGATGCGGCCCCTTGCTCGCTCATGCGGAGTGTCTCCCCTTCTCGTGGACGGGTGTGCTCGACCACTGGGCAAGCAGCGGCAGCCGGCCCGCCCGTACGTCCTTCGCGCAGTCCCTGCGGCGGGTCTTGCCGCTGGTCGTGCGGGGTACCTGGTTGCGGGCCACCGCGAAGACGCTCACGGGGGCGGGCAGCGCCCTGGCGACCGCGATGCCCGCGGCCCGTACCGCGCGGGCGAGCACCTCCGGGTCCCGCTCGGTCGTCTCGACCACCACCGCGACCCCTGGCGCCGACTCGTCCAGCGGCCACGCCGCGGCCCGCTGGTGCGCGAAGGCCTCGTGCGCGGCACCGGCCACCGCCTCGATGTCCTGCGGGAAGTAGTTCTCCCCGCCGACCGTCAGCACGTCCTTCAGGCGGCCGGTGATGAACAGTTCGTCGTCGCCGTCCAGGCAGCCCAGATCTCCGGTGCGTACGTACGTACCGTCTTCAAGGCGCGCCCCGAACACCTCTGCCGACTCCGCCTTCCGGCCCCAGTACCCCCGGCAGTTCCCAGGGCCTGAAACCCAGATCTCGCCCACCGCGCCGGCGGGCAGCACCCGGTGCGTCGCCGGGTCGACGATGCGGACGCGGACTCCGGGCAGCGGGGTGCCGCAGCCGGCCAGTTCGACCGCGCTGTCGGGCGATGCGGCCGGTACTGCCGTGCCGCGGGCCAGCGCGTCCCGGTCGTAGCGGCGGACGGGGGAGTCGTACAGCGGGCGGCCGATCGTCACGCTCAGGGTGCATTCCGCGAGGCCGTACCCCGGCGAGAACACCTCCGTACGGAAGAAGGAGGGGCGGAAGGCGTCCGCGAACCTGCGCAGGGTCTCCGCACGCACCGGCTCCGCCCCGTTCGCGGCCACCCGCCACGTGGACAGGTCGACCCGGCGCCGCTCCTCCGGCGGAATCCGCCGCACGCACAGGTCGTACGCGAAGTCCGGCGCTGCGGCGAACACATCCTCCTCGGCCTCGATCGCACGCAGCCACACCATCGGATCCCGTACGAACGTGGCGGGCTCCATCGTGACGGCCGCCGCCCCCGACACGAGCGGCAGGACCACGCCCGTGCACAGCCCCATGTCGTGGAAGAATGGCAGCCAACTCACCACCGTGGTACCGGAGTCGACCTCGCAGCGGTCGCGAAGGGCCACCTGGTTGGCCACCAGATTCCCGTGCCCGACGATCACTCCCAGGGGGTCGCTCGTCGAGCCGGAGGTGTACTGGAGGAGCGCGATCGCCTCCGGGTCGAGTGCGGAGGGAGCGGGCGGCACGTCGTCCGCCGTCGGTGACTGCGACACCGCGATCCTGGCCGGTCCGGGGCGGCCTTGGAGTGACTCCTCGGCCGTCGAGACCAGGACCGCCACCGGGTCGCAGTCCTTCCCGATCACCGCGAGGCGGTCCGCGCGGTCGGTCGTGCGGGTGCCTGCGCGCAACGGCGGTACCGGCACCGCGATCCGCCCGGCGTACAGGCAGGCGAGGAAGCCGACGGGGAAGTCGAGGCCGGGCAGTGCCGGGACGACTACCCGGTCGCCCGGGCCGCCTGCCTTCCGCAGCGCGGCGGCCGTGGCGCGGACCCGGCCCAGGAGCTCGGCCGCGGTCAGCTGCCCCAGCCGCTCGCCCCCGTCGCCGAGCGCGGTGAACACGGGCCGGGCCGCGTCCGGGCCCGAGGCGCGGAGCAGCAGGGCCTCCACGACGGTTGCCGGGTGGGGCAGTTGGGGCGACAGGGTGGGACGGGACGGACTGGTCATCAGGGCCACGGTCTCGCTCCTCTTCAGTTCACGCGGCTCGGGGGCACGTCCCTGCCGAGCCACTCCTGGAACGCGGGCAGGTCCGGCAGGATCACCGTCGAGCAGGCAAGGACCGCGAGGTTCTGGCACATGGCCGTGATGGACACGACGGTGCGGCCCGCCCGGTACGCGGACAGCATCTCGGCGGCCGTCCCCATGCTCGGCTCGTGGCCGGGCAGCCAGGCAACGCAGATGTCGCTGCTCGCGGCGAGGTGGGTGAGGTGGTGGAACATGTCGGTGAGGGCGAGCAGTTCGGGGGCCAGCTCGCTGCGGTGGACGGCCGGGAGTTCGCTGAGCGCTGCGTGGGCGGCGCGCACGTCCGCCTTGCACTCCGCCTCCCACCGGGCCATCAGCGCCCCGGGGTCGTGGATGACGGCGTCCGGTCGCCGGTCGAGGATCGTCGAGGTCAGCGCCGCGCGATAGGACTGGTCGATGAGGTTGGATCCGGTCCTGGCGCCCTGCATGGTGCCCGCGAGGAAGAAGGAGGGGGCGGCGGTCGCGGTCCTCACTCGTCCTCCAGGCAGTAGTCGGCCAGTTCGAGCCCGGCGGGCGCGGCCGCCCGGTGCAGCGCCGCCGCCTCCAGGAGGAACGCGTACACATCGGTGGGGTGTACGGAGATGGCGTCCGCCACCAGCTCGCTGTCGCGGTCGAAGTTCCGCGAGCCGTGGCGGGACACCTCGCCCTGGTTGTTCTTGCTGATGAGCTGAGATGTCGTCAAATCTCTTACGGTCAGCGGGAGTACGAGTTCTGCCAGCTGCCGCGATGCCGGATGCAGCACCCGTACCGACAGGCTGTGCTGCTCCGGGTGCAGCAGCTGCGGGCGTACCCAGTCGGGGTCCGGCGGTACGGAGGTGAGGAGCTGGTCCGCGCGCAGCAGGAACGAGCGCGAGATGACGTTGTGGCCCCGGCGGGGGCTATGGCGGAGGTAGTTGAGGCGGATCGAGTCGTCGTCGAGCCGCCACCGCACGCACACGCGGCTCGGCGCGGGGGAGCCGTCGGCGCGTACCCGGTAGGGATAGGCGTCGGCCGCCAGCTCGACCACGCCAGCTCGACCACGCCGGCCCGTGCGTCGGCCCGGTCGAGGCGGAGGGGGTGGGCGTGCAGCAGGTAGGGGTCGAGCACAGTGATGCCGTCGGCGTCGCGGTGGACCACCGCCACATGGCGGCCGTCGATCCGGTACGTCACGTTCCGGCCGGCCATGTCCGACACCAGGCGCCCGGCCTCGAAGGACTGCCAGACGCAGGACCCGCCGAACGCGCGCGGCACGGGGCCGGCGCCGAAGTACTCGTGCAGCTGGGACCCGCTGTTGTACGGAAACGAGACGAGGACCTCGTCCAGGACGAGGTCCTCGATCCCTCGGAGCGACCGCTCGACGGTCGCCGCCGATCCCTCGGCGCTGATCACGCTCATCCCCGGCCTCCGCATCGGCTCACTGATCGTGGCGGCGGATCGTCCCTGTCGCGGCGACCCTGTGACGATGGTTGCGCCTGCCCCTGACAGGGAGCTGACGGCCGGTCGGCCGCCTCGGGAGGGTCTGGGGAGGGGAAATGCCAGACGCCGGACCGGCGGGGGATGTCCGGTCCGGCGTCCGTCTGTGGGACCCGGTGGCCAGCTGCGGCTGTGTGCCGCGGCTATCGGTAGGTGTGTGCCGCCGGGTGGTAGGGCGGCGGAGCGTCGGCCGCCGGGGTGGGTACCGCGTGCTGCTGGGCGCGGCGCATCTTGCGGGACGGCCACCAGCTCGCGTTGCCGAGCAGCATCAGGGCCGCGGGCAGGATCATGACCCGGATGATGAAGGCGTCCAGGAGGACCGCCACCCCGAGGCTGAAGCCGATCTGCTTCATCTCGGCCAGGTGCAGGAACATGAAGCTCGCGAACACCGTCACCATCACGACCGCCGCGCTGGTGACCACCTTGGCCGAGTGGCCGATCCCGTCGATCACCGCCTGCCGGGTCGGCACTCCCTTCAGCGCCGCTTCCTTGATCCGGCTGACGACGAAGACCTGGTAGTCCATCGAGAGGCCGAACAGGATCACGAAGAGGAAGAGCGGTACGCGGGAGCCGATCGCATGGGTGGCGCTGGGCTCGAAGCCGAACACCGTCGAGGCCAGGCCCCATTGGAAGAAGACGACGACCAGGCCGAACGAGGCGCCGACGGAGAGCAGGTTGAGCAGGACACCGAGCGCGGCGATGGTCGCCGAGCCGAAGACGAACAGGGTCAGGATGAAGGTCAGCAGGAGCAGGAATCCGACGACGATGGGCAGCTTGTCGTTCTGGTGGGCGAGATAGTCGGCGTCCTGGGCGACGGGGCCGCTGACCGCGAACTCGGCCCCCCTCACCTTCCCGAGCGTCTCCGGCAGGAAGTTCTTGCGCAGTTCCGTCAGTGAGTCATGGGCTTGCGGAGAGCTCAGGTTGAAGGGGACGGACAGGGTCATCACGCTGATCCGGCCGTCCGCTGTCGTCTCCAGCTTGGGCGGCTTCTTGGAGAACATGGGGTCGGCCTGCGCCTTGGCGGCCAGGTCCTTCAGGGCCGACTGCACCTCGGGCTTCTCGCCGGGGTTGTTGTCGCGCACCATCACCCAGTGCTCGGCGAGGAGGTCGGGGAAGGCGTCGTTGAGGCGGTCGTACGTCTTCAGCTCGGGGATGGCCCGGGACTGGGTGGCCAGGTTCAGGACGCGCAGGTTCATGCCGAACGCGGGGAGCGCAAGGCCGAACATCACGAGCACCGAGATCAGCAGGGTGGCCACCGGGCGGTTCTTGGCGGGCTTCAGGAGAGCCGTCCAGACGCGGCCCGTCTCCTCGGACTTGTGCCGCTTGACCCGCTTGCCGCGCGCCACCGCCTTGGTGGCCTTGCGGTCCAGGCGCCGGCCGATCAGGACCAGGAGGGCGGGCAGTGCGGTCATCGAGCTGAGCACGGCGACCAGGACGACCACGATGGTGGCGACGGCGAGCGAGGTGAAGACGATGTCGGTGGCGAGGAAGAGGGTGGCGGTGGAGAGGGCGACCGCCAGACCGGAGACGACGATCGCCCGGCCCGAGGTCGCGGCGGCGATCCCCACCAGCGCTTCGGGGCTGAGCCGGCCGTTCGCGTGGGCCCGTTCCTCCCGCTCCCGCTTGAGGTAGAAGAGCGTGTAGTCGACGCCGACCGCCATGCCGATCAGCAGGATGACGCTCTTGCCGACGCCCGCGTCCGGCACCAGGTGCGAGATCAGCTGCGACAGGCCCATGGCGGCGCCGATCGAGGAGACCGCGAGCAGCAGCGGCACGCCGACCATGATCAGCGATCCGAACACGACGAGCAGGGTGATCAGGGTGATCGGGAAGGTGATGGTCTCCGAGGTGGAGAGGTCGTCGTCGCGCGACTTGTCCAGGCCCATCTCGACCGAGGCGTCGCCGGACTCCTCGACCTTCAGGTCCGGATTCTTCTTCTGGACCTCGGCGGTCGTGTCGAGCAGCGGCTGGATGTGCTTCTGGGCCTCCAACCGGAGCCCCTTCATGGTCACTTCGACCATCAGCATCTTGCCGTTGGCCGACCGCACCGGGGCCGCGACCTTCTCGACCTCGGGCAGCTGCTTCATCCGGGCCGCGACGTCCGCGGCGGCGCTCTGGGCGTTCGCGCCGGGTGCCGCACCGGACGGGTCGGTGATCATGATCCGCTCGGCGGACTTGTGCTGGAGGTTGCCCTCGGTGGCGATCGACTCGGCGCGGCCGGCCTCGCCCACCCAGTAGTCCTTGTCGCCGGCGTCGACGGTGCCGACCGCGCCGCCGAGGACCAGGCAGAGGGCGACGAAGACGAACCAACCGAGGATGGCCCGTCCTGGGTGCAGGGCACTCCAGCTCGCCACCTTCACGGTGAGTGGCTGTTTCTTCACTGAACCCAGCTCCTTACGGTAGTCACCTCTACCCAACGGGTGTAAGTCGAGAATTACATGTGGTGCTGTGGACCGTCAACCCCGATCCGGGGGGCGGTCGGGTTCGTGCGCCCGGTGGACGCGAAACGGCCCCCGCCACCTGCGGGACAGGTGGCGGGGGCCGCCAAAAACCTCTGGGCGTACGGGATTTGACGGTGGCTCATGAAAGAACCCGGCCGTGCGTCAGCTCGCCCTGATCGGGTCGTACTCCAGCGCGTGAGCCCCGTACAGATCGCTCACCCAGTTGCTCTGGTAGATCGAATCGAGGTAGCGCTCGCCGAGGTCCGGGGAGATCGCCACCGCCGTACACGGCCTGCCGTCCCGGTTGTCGGCCAGCCAGGCCACCGCGCCCGAGATGACCGTGCCGGTGGAACCCCCGAACAGGAAGCCGCCCGCCGCCAGTTGATGGGCGACGCGGATCGTGTCGATCTCCGGCACGTGCACCACGTCGTCCACGAACGACGTGTCGAGCAGCTGCGGCCGTACGCCGGAGCCCAGGCCCGGGATCATCCGGGGTGCCGGCGGCCCGCCGAAGGTGACCGAGCCGACCGAGTCGACGGCGACCACGGTGACCGGACGGCCCGAGTCCTTGAAGTACCGGGCACATCCCATCAGAGTTCCGGTGGTGCCGGCGCCGACGAACAGGACGTCGAGATCCGGGAACCGCTCGGCGATGGCAGGCGCCGTACTGCGGTAGTGCGCCTGCCAGTTGCACGGGTTGGCGTACTGGTTGAGCCACAGATGCCGGCTGTCGGACGCGCACAGCTTGCGTACGTGGTCGAGCCTGGCGCCGAGGAAGCCGCCCTCGGGGTCGGGCTCGGTGATGGTGTGCACCTGGGCGCCCATCGCTTCCATCAGCCGTCTGGTGTTCAGGTTGCAACGGGTGTCCGTGACGCACAGGAACCGGTAGCCCCTGCTCGCCGCGATCATGCTCAGGGCGACGCCGAGGTTGCCCGACGAGGACTCGACGATGACCGAGTCCCGGGTCAGACGCCCCTTGCGCTCGGCGTCGGCGATCATCGCGCGCGCCGCCTTCAGCTTGATCGACCCGGCGAAGTTGAAGCCTTCGCACTTCAGGTACAGCGGGGCGTCCAGGACGGACCGCAGGTCCACGTAGAGGTCCTCCGTGTGGAAGTCCTCCGGGACGGAGATCACCGGCACTTGGGCCCCCTCGCCTCAGGCACGGCTGCTGGTCGCGGCCGCGCGCCCATACCGGTCCACCTCGTGGAAGAAGCCGTCGATGACGCCGAGTTCGCCGCGGCCGAGCACCTCGTCGTACACGAACTTGCCGACCGCGAGGTCCAGGACGCCGAGGCCGAACGGTGAGAACACCACCGGGCGGTCGGTTGGGACCTCCACCTTCCCGGCCATCACCTCGGCGAGCGTGCCGTCGATGAACTCCCGTGAGCCGGTGAGCTGTTCGGTCAGATGGGGGGAGGTGTCGGCCTTCAGGCAGTGCTCGATGTCGTCGACCACGTTCGCCGAGGCCAGCAGGATCTCGGGGGCCAGGTCGCGCAGCGAGATGTTCAGGACCACCGGGTTGTGCGCGAACCAGGCCGGCTCGTGGACGTGCGGGGCCGCCGCGACGGTCGCGAAGACCACCAGGTCCGAGGAGCGGATCAGCTCCTCGGCGCTGTCGTGCACGGTGATCCGGCCGCCCTCGCCCGCGCCCTCCAGGTACGCGCTGAACCCGTCCGCGTACTCGGCGTTCAGGTCGTGCACGCCCACCTCGTCGAAGGTCCAGCCGGCCCCCGCGAGGTAGGTGTGGATGTGGCGGGCGATGAAGCCCGTACCGATGAAGCCGACCCTGCGCGGGCGGGTGCGTCCGCGCGAGAGCCAGTCGGCGCCGAGGGCCGCGGAGGCCGCCGTGCGCGCGGCGCTGATGATCGAGCTCTCCAGGCACGCCAGCGGATAGCCCGTGTCGTGGTCGTTGAGGATCAGCACCGCGGAGGCGCGGGGAATCCCCGCGGCCACGTTCTCCGGGAAACTGGAGATCCACTTCAGCCCGTCGACCCGGGTCTCACCGCCGATGGAGGCGGGCAGCGCGATGATCCGGGCGGTGGGGCGGTCCGGAAAGCGCAGGAAATACGACGGTGGGTTGACCGTGTCGCCCTCGCCGTGCACCCGGTATGCGGCCTCCACCAGATCAATGGTGTGCTGCTCATGGCCGGTGAGAATGCGGTGGACCTGCGAGCCAGGGATCACGGCGAACGGCGGAACAAGTTCTTCCTTTGTCATCCAAATCTCCATTGCAGCGGGCGGGCGGAGCGATTCCCACCCGGTAACCCCGCGTTTCATGCTGCGGGGCGGCGCTGACAGTGGGCTGACGCCCCGTTGGATGCCCGCAGAACCGGCCGAAACGGGCACCTACTGTCCGTCCGGTCAGCCCCACCTGGGATTTTCGGCCATCGCTTAATGATCTGTGCGCCGATTTGACCGCCGCCTAGTGTCCTTTCTCGGTGGCGCCACCCAACAAGTTTCAGACAATGGGCCGGAGCCACTGGCGAAACTCGTGGAGCTACCGAACAGGAGTCACCAGTGCTCAACAAAGTCGTGATCGTGGGTGGCGGAACAGCCGGTTGGATGACGGCCTCGTACCTCAAGGCCGCGTTCGGGGACCGAATAGACGTGACCCTCGTGGAGTCCGGGCACGTCGGTGCGGTCGGCGTGGGCGAGGCCACCTTCAGCGACATCCGGCACTTCTTCGAGTTCCTCGGACTCAAGGAGAAGGACTGGATGCCGGCCTGCAACGCCACGTACAAGCTGGCGGTGCGTTTCGAGAACTGGCGCGAGAAGGGCCACTACTTCTACCACCCCTTCGAGCAGATGCGCTCGGTCAACGGCTTCCCGCTGACCGACTGGTGGCTCCACCAGGGCCCGACGGACCGGTTCGACAAGGACTGCTTCGTCATGGCCTCGGTCATCGACGCCGGGCTCAGCCCGCGCCGGCTCGACGGCACCCTCATCGACCAGCCCTTCGACGAGGGCGCGGACGAGATGCAGGGCCTGACGATGTCCGAGCACCAGGGGAAGACCCAGTTCCCCTACGCCTACCAATTCGAGGCCGCGCTGCTCGCCAAGTACTTGACGAAGTACTCGGTGGAACGTGGCGTCAAGCACATCATCGATGACGTCTTGCAGGTCAACCTGGACGACCGCGGCTGGATCAGCGGCGTCACCACCGCCGAGCACGGCGACATCAGCGGCGACCTGTACATCGACTGCACAGGATTCCGCGCGCTGCTCATCAACAAGGCGCTCGACGAGCCGTTCATCTCCTACGCGGACACGCTGCCCAACGACAGCGCGGTCGCCCTCCAGGTCCCGATGGACATGGAGAAGCGCGGCATCATGCCCTGCACCACCGCGACCGCCCAGGACGCCGGCTGGATCTGGACGATTCCGCTGATGGGCCGGGTCGGCACCGGCTACGTCTACGCCAAGGACTACCTCTCGCCCGAGGACGCCGAGCGCACCCTGCGCGAATTCGTCGGCCCCGCGGCGGCCGATGTCAGCGCCAATCACATCAAGATGCGAATCGGCCGCAGCCGTAATTCATGGGTCAACAACTGTGTGGCAGTGGGACTTTCCAGCGGATTCGTCGAGCCGCTCGAATCCACCGGAATCTTCTTCATCCACCACGCCATCGAGCAGATCGCGAAGAACTTCCCGAACGAGGACTGGAACCCCAACCAGCGTGTCCTCTACAACCGGTCCATCGCCCATGTCATGGACGGAATCCGCGAATTCCTGGTCCTGCACTACGTCGCGGCCAAGCGGCAGGACACCCAGTACTGGCGCGACACCAAGACCCGGGCCATTCCCGACTCGCTCGCCGAGCGCCTGGAGATGTGGAAGACCCAGATTCCCGACTCCGAGAGCATTTTCCCGTACTACCACGGGCTGCCCGCCTACTCGTACATGTGCGTTCTGCTCGGTATGGGCGGAATCGAGATGAAGCCGTCGCCCGCGCTCGCGCTGTCCGATCCGGCCGCCGCCGAGCGGGAGTTCGCGGCGATCCGCGACAAGACCCGCCGGTTGACCGAGACGCTGCCCAAGGCCTACGAATACTTCGCTCAGCACCACTGAGCGGACGACGGGGGACCGCGAAATGGAAACGCTGAGGCTTCTCGGCGATGCGCCGCGCCTGGCGCACGTATCGGTGGCGCTCGCCGTCATCCTGCTGATAGCCCTGGCGGGCCGGGCCCTCGCCAGGACACTGCGCCAGCCCGAGGTCATCGGGGAGATCGTGGTGGGGCTGCTCTCCGGGCCCGCCGTGATCGCCCTGTTCGGGCGGGACACCCTGGACGCGATGCTGCCGGGCCCCGTGTTCGACGTGGTCAAGCTGGTCTCCCAGGCCGGTCTGGTCCTGTTCCTGGTCGGCCTCGCCCACAAGCTGGGGGCCGACTCCGGCGGGCCGCCGCGCCGCGGCACGCTGTGGGTGGCGGCCGGGGCGCTGGTTCCGCCGCTGGTGACCGGCCTGCTCCTGGCCGGCCTGGTCCTGGTCACCGACGACAGCGCGGCGCGCGGCAGCGCCCCGCTCCCGGCCTTCGTCCTGATGGTCGCGGTGTCGATGTCCATCACGGCCGTACCCGTCATGGCCCGGATCCTGGCGGACCGCGGAATGAGCCGATCGGCGGCGGGGCAGACCGCGTTGGCGGCGGCCATCGTCATCGACGCGGTCGGCTGGCTGCTGCTCACCCTCGCCATCTCTCTCGGCAAGGGAAGTCTGGAAGGCTCGCTGCACTCGGTCCGGGCGCTCGCGTTCGGCGCGGTGTGCGCCCTCGCCGTCCGGTACGGGCTGCGCACCCAGGTCGCCCGGAACGCCTGTGTACGGATGCCGCGCACCGTGGCGGTGGCTCTCGGCGCGGCGGCCCTCACGGTGGCGCTGGCCATGGAACACCTCGGGATGACGGCGATCCTCGGCGCGGCCCTGGTCGGTCTGTCGATCCCGGGGGACGAGAACGCGCCCTGGGAGCGTGCGGTGACCTCGGTCTCGCGGGCGGGGAGCCTCCTTGCCCCGGCGTTCTTCGTGGTCACCGGGATCAGCGTGCTCACCCGCTCGTTCTCCGACACCTCGTGGCTGCTGATCTCCTCGGCCGTCGTGCTCGGTTGCCTGGGCAAGGGGCTCGGCGGCTATCTGGGGGCGCGCCGGGGCGGGCGGCCCCCGGGGACGGCACGCAGGATCGCCGTCCTCATGAACACCCGCGGGCTGACCGAACTCATCGTCATCCAGGCCGGGTTGAGCTCCGGAATCCTGACCGGGCCCCTCGTCCTGGCGCTGATCGTCATGGCGCTGACGACGACGGCCATGACGGGACCGCTCCTGAATCTCCTCGACCGGGGGGAGCGCCGCCTCAGTACCGGGGCGTTTGCCGTAGCGACAGAAAGCAGTGTCCGATGACCGAACGCGCCGTGAACGTAGAAGAGGTGGCCGACCCGGCGACGCCCGACCGCTTCCGCGCGATGATGAGCGGTTTCCCCACCGGCGTCGGCGTGGTCACCACCACCGGTGACGACGGGGCGCCGCGCGGCATGACGTGCTCCTCGGTGTGCAGCGTCACGCTCAGCCCGCCCACCCTCCTGGTCTGCCTGCGCGACGGCAGCCCGACCCTCGAAGCGATCCTGGAGCGGGGCACCTTCGCGGTGAACCTGCTGCACGAAGGGGCCCGGGAGACGGCCGAGCTGTTCGCCTCCGGCAACCCGGAGCGCTTCCGCATGGTCCCGTGGGAGCAGGAGGCGGACTCCGGCGGCCCGCATCTGGTCCGCGACGCGCACACCGTCGCCGACTGCGACGTGTCCGCGGTCCACCGCATCGGCGACCACGTCACCGTCTTCGGCGAGGCCCGTCTGATCACCCAGCGGCACGGCCTGCCACCGCTGTTGTACGGGCTGCGGAAGTTCCGCGCCTGGTCCGAACTCTGACCGTCCCGCCACCGATCCGAACAGCGCCACAGGTCCGTCCCTGATCCGAGGGCCGGACCTTCGCGCATGCCCGCACGCCCACTGCCCAGGGGGTACCAGACTGCCAGGACTTACCCTTGACCGCATGCGCCGCCATGTGTAAGTCTCAACTTACAGGCTTCGGGGGTTCGGAGAGGGTGAGCCATGACGAGCGACGACCTGCTGGCAGTTCTCGCCGCGGTGGGCCACCGGCAACGGCTCCGCGCCATGGCCGAACTCGCCGGCGGACGGCTGTACGTCAGCGAACTCGCGCGCCGCCTGGGGATGTCCCGGCCGCTGCTCTACATGCACCTGGAACGCCTGGAGAAGGCCGATCTGGTGGTCAGCAACCTGGAACTCTCCCCGGACGGCAAGGCGCTGAAGTACTTCGAGCTCGCGCCGTTCGACCTGCACGTGAACATCGCCACGATCGTCGGGGCCATGGCCCAGGACACGGAAGGGCCCGTCAACATGAAGAAGGGGACCGCGGCATGACCGGCGCCGTCATCACCATCACCATCACCCTGCTCGTCGTGGGCGGGATCACGGGCAGCGTCGTCGCCTACTTCCGGCTGCTGCGGCACCGCGCCGACGCCGTCGCCATGGCCGAATTCCGCAAGCTGGCCGAAGAGTTGCCCGTCGTGCAGCAGGCCCTCCAGACCCAGTTGGGCGTGCTCGACGAGCGGATGAAGTCGATCGAGAACCTGCTGCGGAGCGTCGGATGATCGCGCTCAGGCCCGGCCGCAAGCTGCCTGCGCAGCGCAACCCGGTACGCATGCTGCTCTCGGCCGCACCCTGGCGCGCGACGGGCTACCTCGCGAGCTATCTCCTCGCGGGCCCGGCCCTGTTCGCCGTCGCGGCCCTCGCCGTGGTGCTCGGCCTCGTCTTCATGCAGCTCACCGTCACGGTGGCGCTCACCGTCGGCTCGGCCTGGGTGATCCGCTGCCTGGCCCAGGTCGAGCGGGGCCGCGCCGTCCTGGTCGACGAGCCGGTCCCGTACGCCTACCAGGAGGCCGCGAAGCCCGGCCTGGTCGGGCAGCTCAAGGCGCGCTGCGGGGATCCGGTTACCTTCCGGGACATCGCCTGCCTGGTCCTGATGTTCCCCTTCCTCCTGCTGCTCGACCTGCTCGCGCTCGTGGCGTGGCTGGTGCCGCTCGCCGGAGTCTCGCTTCCGCTGTGGTGGTGGACCATCAACTCGCGCCAGGTGAACGGCAGTCGGGTCGACGGCGTCTGGATCGGCGGGCCCGACGACGGCGACCTGGGGTTCCGGATCGACAGCTGGCCCGCCGCCCTGATCACCGCGGCCGTGTGCCTCGGCCTCGCCCTGTACGTCGCCCGCCTCGTGGTCGCGGCGGCCCGGCTGCACCTGACCGTCGCCCACACCCTGCTCCGCCCGCCGCCCGACCCGCTCGCGCGGGCCAAGCGCATCCTCACCGAGCCCGGCCCCCTGGCGCTCGTATCCACCGGCCCGCTGCCCGGGCTCTCCCTCAGCGAAGGACACAGCTCATGACGGGGACACCGAGCCCGCAGTTCCACAGGGACGTCGTACGCCTCGAATCCGTACGCAAGGTGTACGGCGGGTCCAAGAACCGGGTCGCGGCCCTCGACGGGGTCACCATCGGCCTGCCGCGCGGCACCTTCACCGCGGTGATGGGCCCCTCCGGGTCCGGCAAGTCCACCTTCCTGCACTGCGCGGCCGGCCTCGACCGGCCGACCTCGGGCACGGTGCTGCTGGACGGAGTCGACCTCTCGCCGCTCAAGGAGCGGGAGCTGACGAAGTTACGCCGGGAACGGATCGGCTTCATCTTCCAGGCGTTCAACCTGCTCCCCGCGCTCAGCGTGCTCGACAACGTGTCGCTGCCGCTCCGGCTCGCCGGCCACCGGCCCAAGAAGGCCGCGGTGGAGGCGGTACTGGAGCGCGTCGGCCTCGCGGAGCGCCGCAACAACCGGCCCGCCGAGCTCTCCGGCGGTCAGCAGCAGCGCGTCGCCATCGCGCGGGCTCTGATCACCAAACCCGCGGTGATCTTCGGCGACGAGCCGACCGGCGCCCTCGACACCTACGCCGCCCGCGAGATCCTGATGCTGCTGCGCGAGGCCGTCCGGGAAGCCGGGCAGACCATGGTCATGGTCACCCACGACCCGGTGGCCGCGTCCCACGCCGACCGCGTGCTGTTCCTCGCCGACGGCCAGTTCGTCAGCTACCTGGACCGGCCGACCGCCGACCAGGTCGCCGAGCGCATGACGGGCCTGGGCGCATGGGGCCAGGACTCCGCCGCCGTCCGGGCCGGACACGGGGTGCCCCGGTGATCCACATCGCGCTGCGCACCCTGCGCTTCCACAAGGGCGGCTTCATCGCCTCGTTCATCGCGCTGTTCTTCGGCGCCGCGATCGTGATCGGCTGCGGCGGCCTCTTCGAGACGGGGCTGCGCAGCGCCGCGCCCCCCGGGCGGCTCGGCGCCGCCCCGATCGTCGTCACGGGCGACCAGTCCCACCCCGGCACCCACGGGGAGACCGTCTTCACCGAACGCGTCCACCTCGACGCCTCCCTCGCCGCCGCCATCAAGGCGGTGCCCGGCGTCGCCGAGGCCGTACCGGACGTCTCCTTCGACGCCACGGTCGTGCAGGGCGGCGGCCCGGTCAAGGTCACCGGCCACGGCTGGTCCTCCGCCGCGCTCGCCCCGTACCGGATCACCGACGGCAGCGCGCCCACCGGAGCCGGCCAGGTCGTGCTCGACGCGCGGCTCGCCGCGAAGGCCGGGCTCAGCACCGGCCAGGAGACCCAACTCCTCGTCCACGGCGGCGCCAAGAAGGTCAAGGTCTCCGGGATCGCCACCGGCTCCGGCGACGCCAACGCCGTCTTCCTCTCCGACCAGACCGCCGCCCAGGCCACCGGCCGCCCCGACAAGCTCGACAACATCGGCGTGCTCACCGCGCCCGGAGCCGACCGCGGCCAGGTCGTCAGCGCCATCAAGAAGGCGGCCGAAGGCCGGCCCGTCTCGGTCCTGACCGGTGACAAGCGCGGCTGGGCCGAGAACCCGTCGATCATCACCGACGGCACCAAACTGGTCACCCTGGCCTCGGTGTTCGGCGGTCTTTCCGCGATGGTCACCGTGTTCGTCGTGTCCAGCACCACGAGCCTGTCCATCCAGCAGCGCCAGCGCGAGATGGCCCTCCTCCGGGCGATCGGCATCACCCCCGGCCAGCTGCGCCGGCTCATCCTCGGCGAGACCCTGTTCATCGCCGTCATCGCCACCGGCCTCGCCTGCGTTCCCGGGCCGCGCGTCGGACGCCGGCTGCTCGAAGCGTTCGCCCGCGGCGACGTGGTGCCCGACGCCCTGGCGTACCGGGCCGGCTGGATCCCCATGGTGACCGGCGTGGGCGCGGCCCTGCTCACCGCGCTCGGCGCGGCCTTCATCTCGGCCCGCGGCGCCGCCCGCACCCGGCCCACCGAAGCACTCGCCGAAGCCTCCCTCCAGCGCAAGTGGGTCAGCGCCCCGAGGCTGATCTTCGCGCTGCTCTTCCTCGGCGGCGGCACCGCGCTCGCCATCGTCACCGCGCACATGTCGGGCCCCATGGCGGGCAGCACGGCGACCCCCGCGGCAATGCTGTGGACGGCCGGGTTCGGGCTGCTCGGCCCCGGTCTCGCCAAGGTGATCACGGCCGTACTCCGCTGGCCGCTCAGGGCGTTCACCGGTCTGGCCGGACGCCTGGCCACCCTCAACGCGAAGGCCCGGATCGGCCGGATGGCCGGAGCGGTCATGCCGGTCATGCTCGCCACCGGGCTCGCCACCGCGCTGATCTACCTCCAGACCACCCAGTCCAGCGGCTCCCAGCGGGCGTTCAGCGAGAACATGCGGGCCGACCTCGCGGTCACCTCCGTATCCGGCGGTCTTCCGCTGTCCCTGGTGGACACCATCCAGAAGCAGCCCGGCGTCGCTGCGGCCTCCGCCCAGATCTCCAGCCTCGGCTACCTGGAGCCCAAGACCCCGCCCTCGCAGTCCGAGATCGACGAGGGCGACTTCGAGCCCACCGAGATGCCCATGCAGGGTGTCACTTCCGAGGGCGTCACCGGCACCACCGCCTTCCGCGCCACGACCGGCAGCCTGGACGACCTGCACGGCGACACCGTCGCACTGCCCGCGTCCGAGGCCGGCGGGTTCAAGCTCGGCGACACCGTCCCGATGCGGCTCGGCGACGGCACGGAGGTCGGCCTCAAACTGGTCGCCACCGTGGACGCCCGCCGGGGTTACGAGACCGCGCTGCTCCCGGCCTCGCTCCTGGTCCAGCACACCGACGCGGGTCTGGTTCCGCAGATCACGGTGACCGCCAAGCCGGGGACGGACCCGGCCCAGCTGCAGAAGAACCTGTCGGCGCTGGCCGAGACGCATCCCGGACTCGGCGTGCTGTCCCGGGCCACGGTCGGCGCGGTGCACCAGAGCGAGGACGACACCCAGGCCTGGATGGCCTACCTCGTCCTCGGCGTGGTCGTCGCCTACGCGACGATCGCCCTGGTCAACACGCAAGTTCTGGCCACCACCGAACGGCGCCGCGAGTTCATGCTGCAACGCCTCATCGGGGCGACCCGACGGCAGGTGCTGCGCATGATGACGGTCGAGGCGGTCCTGGTCTCCGTGGCCGGACTCGTGCTCGGGGCCCTGGTCGCGGTGCTGACCCTGGTGCCGCTGAGCCTGAGCGTGCTGGGCTCGCCGGTGCCGGAGGGCTCACCGTGGATCTTCGCCACGGTGGTGGTCGCCGCCTTCGCCCTGACCCTGGTCACCACCCTGCTCTCCGCGATGATCGTCCTGCGGAACCGGCCCCGCGGGGTCGTGGGCATCCGCGAGTGAGAGTGCGTACGCACGAAAATCCCCCGGCCGCGGGAGACCGCGGCCGGGGGATCGCTCACACACATCGGTTGCGCGCACATTGCTTGTGCACAAAGAGAATTGATGAAGTATCAGGAAGCGTGCTGGGCGAGCTGGTGGGGGATGCCGTCCAGGGCGTGCCGCCACATCTGGGACGCCGTGCCCTCCCGGTCCGGACCGGAGCGCGTGGGCAGGCCGTCGAGCAGGGCCAGGCCCAGCGGGGTCACCGTGTGCAGGACCGTGTTGCGGATGCGGCGGGTGGTGATCAGGCCGGTCTGGCGAAGGACCGTGGTGTGCTGGCTGGCGCCGGCCGCCGAGATGCCGAGCCGGTCGGCCAGCTGGCTGGTCGTGCAGGTGGCCCGCAGCACGCGCAGGGCCGCGGCCCGGGTCTGGCCGACCAGCGCGCCGAGCGACTGGGCACTGTCGTCGGGCTCGTCCCACAGGCTCGCCGCCCGCTGGACGTCCGGCGGCGCGGCGAACGCGAGGACCAGTTCCCCGTTCTCCGTGCGCTTGCCGGTGAGCTGGGCCGGGCGGTGGTTGAGGAAGACCGACGGAGTGAGGACCAGGCCGCGCCGGTCGAGGTAGACGTCCTCGTCGGGCCCGCCCGGAATCTCCAGGACCTGCGAACGCCACTTGATGCGCGGATGCAGGGTGGCGAGGAGCAGCCCCACGCCGCCGGCCATCACGACCCGGCCGCGCGCCTCGCACTCGACCTCCAGGTATGCCTCGATGTGGTCCCAGTACGGCGCGATCGCCGCCTGCCACACCTCCGAGAGACCGGCGGCCTCCCGGTAGGCGGACAACTGCGCCACCAGCGCGTCCGGTCCGGCCGGGTCGCCGTCGGCGTAGCCCTCGCCGCCGTTGTGCTCGATCAGCCGCAGCAGCACCTCGGGGTCGGCGACGAGGCCGACGCCGCCCGACCGCAGCTGAGGCCAGGACGGCAGCCGCTTGGCGACCTGCTTGCGCCAGCGCGCGTACGCCGGCACGACGCCCCGGCCGAGCAGCCCGTACGCGAAGGCCGTTTCGACGAGAGGGCCGGCCGTCGTCCTCAGCCGGGTTTTGGCGATATCGGCAGCGGTGAAGTGAATTCTCTGCATAACTGCCCCCGTTGTTGAGCTCGTTGGCAAGGAAACCGGGAAGGGACCGGTCAGGCCGACTGGCCGGTGAGCGTCACGAAGACGTCGTCCAGGGTCGGCCTGCGCAGCGCGAAGTCGACGACTTCCACGCCCTCCTGCCGCAGCGCGGTGGCGGCGTTCGCGATGCCGGTCATGCCGTCGCCGAGCGAGATGGAGACCAGGCGCCGCTCCGGGTCGACGGACGGTTCGTCCGCCGAGATCCGGCGCAGCGCGGTGACCGCGGCGGACACCTCGTCCGGGCGGGCCACCTCGACCTCCAGGCGCTCGTCGCCGACCTTGCGCTTGAGCTCGTCCGGGGTGCCCTCGGCGATGACCCTGCCCGTGTCGACGACGGCGATCCGGTCGGCCAGCGCGTCGGCCTCGTCGAGGTACTGCGTCGTGAGGAGCACGGTCACGCCGTCGGCCACGAGTTCGCGGACCGCGTTCCACAGGGCCATCCGGCTCACCGGGTCGAGTCCGGTGGTGGGCTCGTCGAGGAAGAGCACCGACGGCCTGGTGACCAGGCACACGGCCAGGTCGAGACGCCGGCGCATGCCGCCCGAGTAGGTGTGGGCGGGGCGGTCCGCCGCGTCGGTCAGATCGAACCGGGAAAGCAGCTCCGCCGCCCGCTGACGTGCGGCGCGCCCGCCCAGGTGCAGCAGCCGGCCGATGAGAACCAGGTTCTCCCGGCCGGTGAGGAGCTCGTCCACCGCCGCGTACTGGCCGGCCAGACCGATCCTGCGGCGCACCTCGTGCGGGCGGCGCACCACGTCGAACCCGGCCACCTCCGCACGTCCGCCGTCCGGTTCGGCCAGGGTCGCCAGCATGCGTACGGTGGTCGTCTTGCCCGCTCCGTTGGGGCCGAGCAGGCCGAACACCGTGCCGCTGGGAACCGCGAGGTCGACGCCGCTGAGCGCTTCGTGCTGCTTGTACCGCTTGCGCAGTCCATCCGCCTGAATCGCCATGCTCACTGTTGTTCCTCCGGCCTGCGGGCGATGCGAGGGATGGTCAAGAACTCTGGGCGGCGACGGCCTCGCGCAGGCTGCGCGGGCGCATGTCGGTCCAGTGCTCCTCGATGAAGGCGAGGGCGGCGTCACGCGGGCCCTCACCGAGGGCGACCTTCCAGCCGTCGGGCTGCTGGGCGAACGCGGGCCAAAGAGAGTGCTGGCCCTCGTCGTTCACCAGTACAAGGAACGTTCCGTCCTGGTCATCAAAAGGATTCGACACGTCGCGAACTCCGGTATCCGAGTCGTATGAAGACACGGGCGATCGACCCGTGCCTTCATGTTCCCGGCGCCCGCTGACGCGGCCCTGACAGCCCCGCGCGCGCTCAGTCGACGCTGCGCAGCAGGCTTTCGACCGACTTGATGCGGTCGTTCAGCTCGCCCAACTGCCCTTGGAGCACTTCCTGGTTGGCGACCGCTTCCTCGGCGAGGCGGCGGTACTCGGCCATGGCGACGGCGTCGGCGCGGTGGCGCTGCAGTCTGAAGTACGCGACCACACTCGCCGTAATGCCGCCGATGACGATCAGAACGATGGCAATGGCGATGACAGCGCCGGTCATGTGGGCTTCCCCTTAGGTTCGTTGAGTCCTCTTTACCCGTGGCCTCAAGGATCGTATCCAGGTTCGTAGGACAGTCGGCCCCGTGTCAGCCGGTTGTCAGCCGCGGCACCGGCCCGAACGCCGACAACCCGCCCTCGGCCTCGTCGAAGAGGCGCGGGGGCGGGCTGTCGGGATGGCCGGATCGCGAGGGTCAGGCGGCCGGCTCCGCGGTGAGCTTCACGGGCAGACCGCTGTATCCGTAGACGAAGTTGGAGTACAGGCGCTGCGGCGGACCCGCCAGCTCGATGCGGGCGACCCTCGTGCGCAGAGCCTCGACCATCGCGTTCACGTGCACGCGGCCCAGGAAGGCGCCGAGGCAGAAGTGCGGGCCGTGCCCGAACGCGACGTGCTTGTTGGGGGTTCGCGCGATGTCGAAGGTGTACGGATCGGCGAAGACGTCCTCGTCGAAGTTGGCCGAGCTGTTCCACAGCGTCACCACGTCACCGGCCTTGACCACCTGGTCGCGGACCGGGACGTCCGCCAGGGCGCGGCGCCCGAAGTGCATGGCGGGGGTGGTCCAGCGCATGACCTCCTCGGTGGCGCTGTCCGCTCCCACCTCGCCGCTCTTCAACCGCCGCCACTGCTCGGGGTGGTCGCTGAACGCGATGAGCCCGCCGATGGACGACATGCGGCTGGACTCGTCGCCGCCGAGGATGAGGCTGTAGCAGTTGAAGACGATCTCGTCCTCGGACAGCGGCTTGCCGTCGACGGTGGCCGTGGCGAGGGCGGAGATCACGTCCTCGCCCGGGTTGCGGCGCCGCTTGGCGGCGAGCTCGGAGAAGTACAGCAGGATCTCGTTGCGCGCCATCACCTCGTCCAGGGCGCTGTCCTCGGAGCTGTGCCGCGACAGCGTCTGGGTGTTCCACTCCACCAGGCGCTCGCGGTCGGCGGCCGGGATGTCCATCAGGTCGCCGATCGTGTTGATCGGGATGTGGTCGGCGACATCGGTCACGAAGTCCAACTCGCCGTGTTCCAGGGCGAGTTCGACCAGTTCCCGGGTGCGCCGGTGAATGCCGGCCACGACCGGTTCCAGGACCCGCGGCGAGAACGACTTGAGCATCAGGTTGCGGATCTCGCGGTGCCGGGGGCCGTCGGTGACGGCCAGCATCTTGCGCGACGCCGAGTCCTCGCCCTGCAGCAGCGTCACCAGGACGTTGCCGCGCTCGGAGGTGAACTCCCTGTTGTTGCGGTAGATGTCCACCACGTCGGCGTACTTGGTGACCGCCCAGAACCCGGGCATCCGGCTGCCGCTCACCGGCTGCCAGTGGACCGGGCTCTCCTCGCGGAACCGGCGCCACATGGCGTGCGGGTCGACATCGAGGAAGGTCTGCGGGTCGGTGAGGTCCACGGTGCTCGGATCCGGTACGGCGCGCTGCTCCTGCGCAGTGGTCATGGGGTGTCTCCTTTCGGGCTCGGGGTCAGGAACCGGCGGTGCGGTAGCGGCGCAGGCTCACGGTGAAGCAGAGGGCGAACAGCACGCTCAGCGTCACGGCGATCACCACCCCGGGGTGCTGGCCGGGGAAGCTGTCACTGGTCGCGGCGGGGTTGCCCCACAGGTCGCGGCAGGACGCGATGACGGCGCTGATCGGGTTCCACTCGGCGAGCGGGCGGACCAGGGACGGCATGGAGGCGGGGGAGAGGAACGCGCTGGACACGAAGGGCAGCACGATCACGATGAACGGCGTCCAGACGTTGATCGTCTCCACGCTGCCGAGCGTCATCGCGAACAGCACGCCGAGCCACAGCATCACGTACGTCAGGAGCACGATCAGGCCGAACCCGGCCAGGACCGACAGGGCGTCGGTGTGCGGCCGCCAGCCGAGCACCAGCCCTGCCCCGGTGACGACGACCAGGCCGAGCAGGCCCACGAGCAGATCCGCGAAGGTGTGCGCGAAGAGCACAGCGGACCGGCTGATGGGCAGTGACCGGAACCGGTCGACGAGCCCGCCCTGGAGGTCCATCGCCACCGACACGGCGGTCGGCCCGACGCAGGCGAGCGCCACCTGGACCGCGCCGCCCGCGAAGACGTACTCGCCGTAGTCGCCGCCCGCCGGAAGCGTGATGGCGTCGCGGAACAGGTAGCCGACCATGACCATCGACACCAGCGGGCTCATCGCCACGCCGAGCACCCGGCCCGGCGCCCGGCGCAGGTGGAGCAGGCGCCGGCCGGTGATCGCGAACAGTTCGGTGAGGGCCGAGCGGAGACCGCCCGGGGCGCTCGGCAGGCCCGTGTCCAGGGCCGCGGCGTTCGTCACGGTGGTCATCGCCGCGCCCGCCCGTCCTGATCGCGGTGCAGCCGGTCGAGCTCGGCGGCGAGGTCCGGGCCGATCTCGTCCAGCGGGCCGGGGTTGAGGAGGTCGTCGTGGTTGGAGTCGATGACGTGCACGTCAAGCATGCCGCTGAAGTACGGCTTCCAGCGCTGGGCCATGTCGGTCCCGTTCGCGGCCTCGTCCGACTGCCCGGCGACGTAGAGCCGCATCGTGCCGTCGTAGTCCCGTGGCGTCCAACGGGCGTGCAGTACTTGGTGGTTGGTCATCAGATCGACCATGCGGGCCATGCGTTCCTCACCCATCTGGGCCAGCGGGCTGTTGTCGCGCCGCAGCGTGTCGATGATGTCGCCGACGTCCAGCGGCCGGTCGCCGAACTCGGAGCGGTCGTGCCCGATGCCCTCCAACAGCCAGGCGAGCATGGCCTGTTGGTCCGGCATCTCCTCGGGCCCGGTCTCTTCGGTGCGCGGGTAGGAGTCGAGGTTGGCGAGCAGCCCGACCTCGTCACCGGCCGCGCGCAGCTGGACGGCGATCTCGTAGGCGAGCAGTCCGCCGAGCGACCAGCCGAGCAGGTGGTAGGGCCCCTCGGGCCGCACCGTCTTGATCAGCCGGATGTACTCGGCCGCGGTCTCCTCGACGCTCGTGGGCAGCGGCCCGCCCTCGACGACGTACGGCGCCTGAATGCCGTACACGGGGCGCCCGTCGCCGAGGTGGCGGATGAGCGGCATGTACGACAGGGCGAACCCGACCCCGCTGTGCAGGCAGAACACCGGGGGGCGGCTGCCCGTCGGCTTCATGCAGAGCAGCGGGCTGAACGGGTCGGCGAAGTCCAGGCCGCCGGCCTCGTCGATGGCGTCCGCCATGATCTGCGTGCTCTGCCGGCGGACGGGGGCGGCGGATCCGGCGGGCCGGACGGCGGCGGCCGCGAGGGCCCGGACCGTCTGGTGCTCGAAGACGTCCGCGATGCTGAACTCGATCCCGGCCTTGCGGGCCAGGGCCACCAGGCGCAGCGACTTCATGCTGGTCATCGACGTGTCGAAGAAGTTCTCCGCGACGCCGAACTCGTCACGGCCCAGAATCTGGGCGACGATCGCGCAGAGCGTCGCCTCCACGGGGGTCGGGGGAGCGGACTCCGCGGTTACGGACGTCTCCTCGGGCTCTTCGGCCACCGGGACCGCGTCGGGGGCGAGCAGGTTTCCCGCCGCGTCCCACTTGGCGCGCTCGCCGGTGCGAAGGAGCCGGGAGCCGGGCGGGCCGTACGGGTTGGCCACGAACCGCTCGGCGGTCGGCCGGGCGAGGCCCGCGAAGCCACGGGGAAGCGTGGCTCCGCCGACGTACAGCTCGCCCACCACACCTGGCGGAACGGGCGCCAGCCACTCGTCGAGGACATAGACCTGCGTGTTCCACACCGGCTTCCCCGGTGCGTACGTGCGCGGGGTCGCCCAGTCCTGCGGCGGCGGCTCGGTGGCCGACACCCCGGACCCGGAGAGGAGCGGCCCGAACAGGCCGGTCTCCGCGAGTTCCCCGGACGCGAGCGCCCAGGCGAGGTGGCCCGCGGCCGCCCGGTGTTCGACGACGGTGCCGCGGGGGCGGCCCGCCGCGTCGTCCGCGCGGATCACATAGGCGGCGTGGCCCGGGCGCAGCGGGGCCGTGCGGTCCGCGTCGGTGACCGGGTCGGTGGAAGCGGCACGGACCTCCGGGCCGTCGAGGACCACGGCGGTGACGCCGGTGCTGCGCAGCCGGCTCGCCAGGCCCGCCGTCGTCAGCACGCACAGCGGGTCGGTGTCGGCGAACAGCGCCTTGACGCGGGCGACCGGCTCGTCGGCGGCGACCGGGACGTACGCCGCACCGGACTTGAGCACCGCGAGCACGGCGACGGTCCGGTCCGCGGCGCGCGGCACTGCGAGGGCCACGATCCGGTCGGGACCGGCGCCCTCTGCGATCAGCCGACGCGCCAACTGGCTTGCCCGGGCATGGAGTTGAGCGTACGTGAGGCCCTTGGCCCCGGTGCCGACGGCGGGCGCGTCCGGGGTCTGCGCGGCCTGAGCCGCGAACAGGTCGACCAGCGTCGCCGCCTCAAGCTCGTGCGCGGTGTCGTTCCAGCCGTGCAGCACCCGCTCGCGCTCGTCGCCGGTGAGCAGATCGAGGCCGCTCAGGCGCAGCTCGGGATCGGCGGCCACCGCGTGCAGCACCCGCTGGAACTGCTCGGCCATGCGCTCCGCGGTGGTCCGCGTGAACAGGTCGGTGCTGAAGCTGAGCAGGCCCCGGATGCCGCCCCCGCCGGGCCACGGAAGCAGCTCCAGCATCAGGTCGAGCTTGGCCCGGTCGGAGCCGACGTACTCGGGCTGGACGGTGAGACCCGGCATCTCCAGCGGCAGGTTGCCCTGGTTCTGCACGCTCAGCATCACCTGGAACAGCGGGTGCAGGCCCCGTGAGCGGGTCGGCCTGAGGGCCTCCACCACCTGGTCGAAGGGGATGTCCTGGTGGGAGTAGGCCGCCAGGTCGGTCTCGCGGATCCGCTCCAGGAGCTCGCGGAACGTCGGGTCGCCGCTGGTGTCGCCGCGCAGCACCAGGGAGTTGATGAACATGCCGACCAGATCGTTCAGTGCCTCGTCGGTGCGTCCGGCGATGGGGGAGCCGACGGGGATGTCGGTGCCCGCGCCGAGCCGGGTCAGCAGGGCGCACAGCGCGGCCTGGAAGACGATGAACTCGGTGGTGCCGGTCTGGCGGGCCAGCTCGATCAGGCTGGTGTGCAGGCCGGACTCCAGCTCGAACATCACCATGTCGCCCGAGGACGTGCTCGCGTCGGGGCGCGGGAAGTCGGTGGGCAGCGGCAGTTCCTCCGGCGCGCCCGCGAGCGCGTCACGCCAGAAGGCGACCTGCTCGGCGGCCAGGCTGTCCGGGTCGTCCGCCGAACCGAGCAGCTCGCGCTGCCAGCCGGCGAAGTCGGAGTACTGCACCGGCAGCGGGGCCCGGTCCGCCGCGCGCCCGTCGCAGCGGGCCCGGTAGGAGGCGGCCAGGTCGGTCAGCATCGGCGTGATCGACCAGCCGTCGAAGGCGATGTGGTGGAAGACCAGGACCAGCACCCACTCGTCCACCCCGATCGCGAACAGCCGTGCCCGCAGCGGCGGCTCGGACCTCAGGTCGAAGCCCTGGTCGCCCTCGGCGATCAGCGCGGCCTCCAGCTTCGCCGCCGACACCGTGCGGGTCCGCAGCACCGGCCCGCCCGTCGCCGCGTCGAGCACCCGCACCGACGGCACCCCGTCGGTCTCCGGCAGGACGGTGCGCAGCACTTCGTGGCGCTCGGCCAGATCGGTCAACGCCCTTTGCAGCGCGGCCTCGTTGAGGCTTCCGGTGAGCCGGAAGGCCATCGGGGTGTTGTACGTGCCGTCGGCCCTCTCCTGGCTCCGGTTGATGAACCACTGCTGCTGCTGGGCGAACGACAGCTGCAGCGGCGCGTCCTTCGGCGCCGGGGTCAGCGCGGGCCTGGCCCGGTCGGCCGCCGCGACATGACCGGCGAGCGCGACCACCGTCCGCGCCTCGAAGAGCGCGCGGATCGGAAGCTCCACCCCGAGCGCGGTGCGGGCCCGGCTGACCAGGCGGGTCGCGAGCAGCGAGTGGCCGCCGATCTCGAAGAAGTCGTCGTCGATGGAGACCTGGGCCACCCCGAGGATGTCCGCGAACAGGCCGCAGAGGATCTCCTCGACCGGGGTGCGCGGCGCGCGGCCCTTCAGCGAGTGGCCGAGATCCGGCGCGGGCAGCGCCTTGCGGTCGAGCTTGCCCTGCGCGGTCAGCGGCAGCGCGTCCAGCGCGACCACCGCGGACGGCACCATGTACTCGGGCATCGACCGGCCGAGCTGCTCGCGCAGCCCGTCGGCGACCCCGGGCTCGGACGCCACGACGTACGCCACCAGACGGCGGTCGCCGTCCTCGCTCTCGGAGACGATCACCGCGGCCTGCTCCACGCCCGGCTGGGCGAGCAACGCGGCCGAGATCTCGCCGAGTTCGATACGGAACCCGCGCAGCTGCACCTGGTCGTCGGCGCGGCCGATGTAGTCCAGCTGGCCGTCCGGCAGCCACCGTACGAGGTCGCCGGTGCGGTACATGCGGGTTCCGGCGGGACCGTACGGATCGGCCACGAAGCGCTGGGCGGTCAGGTCCGGGCGGCCGAGGTAGCCGCGGGCCAGGCCGCCGCCGACGTACAGCTCGCCGACGACCCCGCGCGGTGTGGGCCGGAGGTGGTGGTCGAGGACGTACACGCGGTGCGCGCTGGTGGGGCGGCCGATCGGCGGGCGGCCCGCGTCCCTCAGCGGGCCGCCGACGGTCGAGCTCACCACGGCCTCGGTCGGGCCGTAGCCGTTGTAGAGCCGCACGGCCGAGGACCAGCGCTCGACGACGCTCGCCGGGACGGCCTCGCCGGCCACCGCCAGGCGCAGGTCGGCGGGGAGCGTACTGCCCTCGGGCAGGCCGCCGACCACGACGGGCGGCAGTCCGGCCAGGTTGACGCGGGCGCTGTTGATCAGGTCGACCAACGGCTGCCCCGGCGCCCGGCACTCCTCGTCGGCGATCACCAGCGTGCCGCCGGTGAGCAGCGCGAGCATGATCTCCCAGACGGACGCGTCGAAGCTGAACGACGCGAACTGGAGCACCCGGGTCCCGTCGTCGAGACCGAAGCGCTCGACGAGGCTGTCCACCATCGAAAGCAGCCCGGTGTGGGCCACCACGACACCCTTGGGCCGGCCCGTCGAGCCGGAGGTGTAGATGACGTACGCCGGATGCTCCGGAGCGAGCGGCGCGACCCGGTCGGCGTCGGTGAGGTCCGAGCCGGGCAGTGCGGCCAGGCGCTCCACGGTTCCGGGCGCGTCCAGGACCAGCGGTTCGGTCACCGACTCCGGTATGCCGTCGAGGCGTTGACCGGTCGCGGCATCGGTGATGACCGCCGTCGGGTGCGCGTCGGCCAGCATGTAGGAGATGCGGTCGACGGGGTACGCCGAGTCCACCGGCAGGTATGCCGCACCGGCCTTCAGGACCGCGAGCGCCGCCACGACCACCTCGGGGGAGCGGGGCAGCATCACCGCGACGGTCTGCTCGGGGCCGATCCCGCGCTCGACGAGCAGCCGGGCCAACCGGTTGGCGCGTGCGTCGAGTTCGGCGTACGTCACTTCCTCGGTGCCGAAGACGACCGCAGTCTTGCCCGGGGTGCGGGCGGCGCGGGCCTCGAAGACCTCGGTGGTCAGCCCGCCGGACGACGCCTTCGCGCTGCCCGCGCCGGACCAGTCGCCGAGCAGCTGGGCGCGCTCGTCGTCGCCGAGCGCGTCGAGGCGGCCGAGCGAGGTGCCGGGGGCCGCGGCCAGCTGCTCCAGCACGCGCACGAAGCGGCGCAGGATCTCGTCGACCTCGCCCGGCGTGAAGATGTCGGGCCGGTACTGCGCCTCAAGACGCATCCGGTCGCCGGGGAACACGTTGAGCGCGAAGGGGTATTCGGCGATGACCCGGGCCTCCCAGGCGCGCATGCTCAGCCCGGGGACGTGCTCGCCGATGCGGTCCAGGACTCCGGTCGGGTAGTTGTGGAAGGAGACCACGGTGTCGAAGAGCTCGCCGATCCCGGCACCCTGCTGGACCTCGGCGAGGCCCAGGTGGTGGTGCGGCTCCAGGTCGAGCTGACGCTCCTGGAGCGCGGCCAGCATCTCCTCGAAGGAAAGCGCGGGCGTGAGGGCGACGCGTACCGGCAGGGTGCTGAGGAAGGAGCCGACGGTCTGCTCGATGCCGGGGACCTCCTCGGCCCGGCCGGAGACGACCGCGCCGAACGTCACGTCCCGGCGGCCGGTCAGCCGGCCGAGCGCGAGCGCCCAGCAGCCCTGCATGACGGTGCTCATCGTCAGACCGCGCGAGGTCGCCCAGGACGTGACCGCCCCGGTCAGTGCCTCGGGCAGCTCCAGATCGAGGGAGCCGGGCAGCACCGAGACGCGCGGCCGGTCGGCGGGGCCGAGCCGGGTGGGCTCGTCGATGCCGGCCAGCTCCTTCTGCCAGGCCTCACGCGCGGCCGCCTTGTCCTGTGCGGCCGACCACTCCAGATAGCCGCGCAGCGGGACGACCGGCGCGAGCGCCGAGGTGTCACCGCCGTTGGACCACAGGGTGACCAGCTCTTCGGCGAGGACCGCCGAAAGCGACCAGCCGTCCACCAGCATGTGGTGCGCCGTCCACACCACCCGGTGCCGGTCGTCGCGGACGCGGTAGACGGTGAAGCGGGTCAGCGGCGCGCGGGTGACGTCGAAGCGGTCCAGCCACTCCGCCTCGGTCCGCCGCCGCACCTCCGCGTCGACCTCGGCCTCCGTACGGCCCTCGGCGAACTCCCGGAGGTCCACCTCGACCCAGGTCAACTCCACGTCGGACGACACCAGTTGGACCGGGTCACCCGCGTCGCGCTCGCGGAAGCAGGCCCGCAGGCTCGGGTTGCGGTCGAGCAGCGCCGTCGCCGCCGCGCGCAGCCGGCCGCGGTCAAGGGGGCCGTCCACGTCCATCGTCACCTGGAGGGTGTACGCGTCCATGCCCTGCTGGTCGAACTCGGCCTGGAAGAGCAGGCCGCGCTGGAGCGGGGAGAGCGGCAGGATGTCGACGAGCCCCGGGATGTCGCGCTCGTACGCCTCGATCTCCGCCTGGGTGATCGTGACCAGCGGGAAGTCGGACGGGGTGCGCCCGCCCGCCTCGGGCCGCTCGGCGTGCGCGGCGAGCGCGTCGAGGGCGCGGAACCAGTCGGCGGCGAGCGCCTGGACGTCGGCCTGTGCGAGCAGTTCGCCCGCCCAGACCCACTCGGCGACGAGCACCGGGCCCTCGGCGCGGTCCTCGGTCGTCGCGATCAGTTCCAGGGCGTGCCGCAGCGGGGTCTCGGGGGCGGCGGTGAGGCCGAAGGCCCCGGCTTGCATCGACCAGTCGCCGGCCGCGTCGTCGGTGGCGAACCGGCCCAGGTAGTTGAAGCCGATCCGGGGGGTGGCCGAGCGGGCCAGAACGGCGGCGGTCTGCGGGTTGAGGTGGCGGAGCAGCCCGTATCCGATGCCGTGGTCGGGCAGCGCCCGCAGGCTCTCCTTGACGCGCTTGAGCGCGGCCCCGCAGGACGCCCCGCCGTTCCACACCTGCTCCCAGTCCGGCTCGCCGACATCGAGGCCGACGGGGAAGACGCTGGTGAACCAGCCGACCGTCCGGGACAGGTCCAGTCCCTCGGCGAGCTGCTGCTCGCGGCCGTGACCCTCCAGCTCGACCAGGGCGCGCGATCCCGCGCCCCGGTTGGCGAGCGCCAGCGCGAAGCCGGTGAGCAGCACCTCGTTGACCTCGGCGTGGAACGCGGCGGGCACGCGGCCGAGCACGGCGGCCGTCTGCTCGGCGGGCAGTTCTAGCCGCAGCCGTCCGGCAGTGGCGTACACATCGCGGGCGGGGTCGAGCGGCCGGTCGCCGAGCTCGATCGTCGATCCGCCCAACTGCTCGGCCCACAACGGGAGTTCGGCCGTACGGTGGGTGGTGCGGGCCTGCTCGGACAGGGTCTTCGACCAGCGCCGGAACGAGGTGCCGACCGGGGCCGGGTCCGTGCCGTTCCAGGCGGCCTCCAGGTCGGGCAGCAGGATGCGCCACGAGACGCCGTCCACGGCGAGGTGGTGGATCACGAGGAGCAGGCGGTCCTCGTCGAGGACCACGGCCTGGACGAGGAGGCCGTCCATCGGGCACAGCCGCGCCCCGGCCGCCGCGACCTGCTCGGCGAGCACCGCGTCCCGGTCCGCGCCCGGCGTGGACTCGGCCCTGCTGAGTACGTCGGAGACGGAGATCGCCCCCTGGGGGAGAGTCTCCAGGGACCACAGGCCCCACGCCGGCTCGGTGAGCTTGGTGCGCAGCGCGTCGTGCCGGTCGAGGACGGCCTGGAGCGCACGTTCCAGGCGGGCCGGGTCGGCGTGCGCGGCCGCGGGCAGCGCGACCGTGACGTACTGGGCGAAGGCCGCGCCCGCGGTGGGGTGAGCGGCCAGGCCCTCCCTCAACTGGTCGATGACAGGCGTGAGTTCGAGCTCGCCGATGCCGTCCGCCGCCAGGTCCGCGGCGGCGTCCGCAGCTCCGTCCACCCGCCTCGCCACCGCGGCGATCGCGGCCGGGGTGCGGTGCTGGAAGACGTCGCGGGAGGTGACGACGAGGCCTGCGGCGCGGGCGCGGCCGACCACCTGGATGGCGCTGATGCTGTCGCCGCCGAGCGCGAAGAAGTTGTCGTCGACGCCTATGCGGGGCACCCCGAGCACCTCGGCGAGCACCGTGCAGAGGGTCTCCTCCTGCGGGGTGCGGGCCGCGCGTCCGCTGGCGGTGACCGCGAACTCCGGGGTGGGAAGCGCCTTGCGGTCCACCTTGCCGTGCGCGGTGAGCGGCATCCGCTCCAGGGGCAGCAGGACGGCGGGCACCATCTGTTCGGGCAGTACGGCCGCGAGCCGGTCGCGCAGGGCGAGGGTGTCGCAGGTGCCGGACTCGGGCACCACGTAGCCGATCAGCCGCTGGTTGCCCGCCGGGTCGGCGATGGCGGCGGCCACCGCGTCCGCGACGCCGGGCAGGTTCCGCAGCGCGGATTCGACCTCGCCGAGCTCGATGCGCTGGCCGCGGATCTTGACCTGGTGGTCGCGGCGGCCGGTGAAGACGAGCTGCCCGTCGGCGAGCAGCACCACCTGGTCGCCGGTGCGGTACATCCGGGAGCCGTCGCCCGCGAACGGGTCGGGCACGTAGGTGGCCGCAGTGCGGCCCGGGTCGCCGAGGTAGCCGCGGCCGACGCCCGCGCCCGCGATGTGCAGCTCGCCGGGAACCCCGCGCGGCACCGGCCGCAGGTCGTCGCCGAGGACGTAGAGGCGGGTTTCGCGCAGCGGCCGGCCGATCGGCATGGAGGCGCCGGTCACCTCGGCCGCGGAGCGGGCGTACCCGTGGGTGACGTCGTCCGAGCACTCGGTGGGGCCGTACACATTGGCCAGCGGGATGCCGGGATGGCGGGCGAACCAGCGGGCGCACAGCTCGGCGGGCAGCGCCTCGCCGTTGGAGATCATCCACCGCAGCGCGGACAGCTCGGGCCCGCCGCCCGCCGCGTCCCACACGTCCAGCGTCGCGCGCAGCAGCGAGGGCACGACTTCGAGGACGGTGAGGTGCTCGGCCGCGATGACGCCGAACAGGGCCTCCGGATCGGCGGCCTCCGCACGGGCGACCGCCCGGATCCGGCCGCCGACGAGCAGCGTGGTGAGCGACTGCCAGACGGAGACGTCGAAGGTGACGGGCGCGTTGTGCACGAGCGCGTCGGTGTCGGTGAGGGACAGCTCCGCCACCTTGGCGAGCAGGTGGTTGACCATGCCGCCGCGCTGCACCATCGCACCCTTGGGCTTGCCGGTGGAGCCCGAGGTGTAGATCACGTACGCCAGGTCGAGGGGGCCGCCGACGACGGGCGCGAGGTCACCGGCGTCGTCCCGCGCACCGTCCAGGACATGCACGGGAAGCGAGCCCGCCGCCCGTCCGGCGAGGGCGCGGTGCGTGGTGTCGGCCAGGATCTGGACCGCCCCGCTGTCCTTCAACAGGGAGGTCAGACGGCTGAGCGGCGCGCGCGGGTCGAGCGGCAGGAACGCCCCGCCGGCCCCGAGCACCGCGAGCTCGGCGGTCACGAAGTCCCGCCCGGGCTCGGTCAGTACGGCCACCGGGCCGTCGGTCGCCACCTGCCGGGACGCGGCGCCGGCCCGCCCGATCAGCTCGGCGTAGGTCAGGCTTCCGCCGTCGTCGGTGACCGCCACCGCGTCGGGGCGCTCGGCGGCGCGGGCCCGTACCCGCTCCACGACACCCAGGTACGGCTCCTGGCTCCGCGGGCCGGTCAGGGCGGCGGCCAGCTCGGCGGCCTCGCCGGGCGAGAACAGGTCGAGCGCGCTCAGCGGGTCGTCCGCGCCCGCGTCCAGGAAGCGGTCGAGGAAGGCGACGAACCGGGCCAGGTGACCGCGTACGTCGTCCGGGGTGTAGCGGGCCTCGTTGCCGCTGAGGTCGACGCCGATCCCGTCGGCACCCTTGTCGGCGACGGTGAACTCCAGGTCGTCGACGAGCCCGGTGGAGGGGCTGCAGATCGTCGCCGCGCAGGGCCCGATGCTCAGCTCCTCCACCTGCGGCATCATGTTGATGAACGGCCCGAACGGCCTGCGGTCGTCGCTGGGCAGCCCCATCGCGCGCCGGATCCTGCTCACCCGGTAGCGCTGGTGCTTGAGCCCCTGCGAGAACGCCTTGTACGTCGAGGCGAGCAGCTCGCCGCGGGTCATGCCGGGCCGCAGGGAGAGCCGCAGCGGCAGGTAGTTGACCACCATGCCGGGGATGCCCTGCATGGTGCCGCCGACCCGCGCGGTCACGGGCAGCGAGAGCAGCACGTCGTCGGTGCCGGCCAGGCGCCCGGAGTACGAGCCGAGAGCCGCGACCAGGACGGTCTGCCAGGTGACCCGGGCGTCCCAGCCCACCGAGCGCAGCCGCTCCGCGATCGATTCCGGCAGGACGGTCGCCTCGCGCAGGAAGGTCTGGGCCGGCTCCGCGTCGCGGGTGGCGAGGCTGAGCGGCTCGGGCCGGTCGGCGAGCTCCTTCTCCCAGTAGGCGCGGTCGCGTTCCATGCGCGGCGAGTCCGCGTAGGCCGCCTCGGCCTCGATCAGGGTGCTCAGGGGCGGGAAGCGGTTCTCGTCGAGGGAGGTGCCCGCGAGCATCGCCTCGTAGATCGCGGACAGCCGCTGCCAGTAGATGACGTAACTGAACCCGTCCGAGACGAGGTGGTGGTTGAGCAGGCAGAAGAAGGTGCGGTCGGCGCCGAGCGTGAACACGCTCAGCCGGAACAGCGGCACGTGCGGGACGGCGGTCACGGGGAGGGGGACCCGCAGATCGTCGTGGATCGCCGCGAGCGCCGCCGCGGCCGGGTCCTCGGCGCCGCTGACGTCGGTGACGGTCAGCGGCAGCTCGGCCACCGGCTCGACGAACTGCCAGGGCTCGCCGTCCACTTCCGTGAACCGGGTCCGCAGGCACTCGGACTCCTCCACCAGGCGCGCCAGCGCGGCCCGGAACAGCCGCTGGTCCAGCGGTCCGCGGATGTCCCAGTAGATGGCGGTGTTGTACGTCGCGCCTCCGCCGGAGAGCTTCTCGTCGAACCAGATGTCCTTCTGGCCAGCCGTGAGGGGCAGGCCGCCCGTCTGAACGTCAGTCATAGCAATCCCCTAGCGAAGGTCACCGAGTGCACAGCGTCGATCATCGAGAAAGCCGCTGACAGCGGGCTGACTCTCAACTTCCCTGCCTGTGAAGCGAGTTGCCGGGCTCAGCCGCAGCCGCCCGCGTGCGCGTCCTCGACCGAGCGGCCGAGCGCCACCGCGCCCGACGGCTCCGCGAGAGCGGCGGCCGGAGCGGTCCTGGAGCGCAGGTGCTCGACGAACGCGTCGAGCCGGTCCAGACCCCAGAAGCGGGTGTATCCGTGCACGAAGAACGGCACGCCGAACACGCCGTCCTTGCAGACCTCCAGCAGGATCCGGACGCCCTCGGCGCGCAGGTCCGCGTCGTCGCCGGCGTCCGCGATCAGGCCCCGGTCGATGCCGAGCTTCTCGCCGATGTCGCCGATCACCTCGCGGTCGCAGATGTCGAGTCCCGCGCCGAACCGGGCCTCGTACACCGCGGTGATGTACTCGTGGCCGAGGCCGTGCTCCTGGGCGACCAGATAGCCCAGGTGCGGGACCTCCCACACCGGGGCGCGGTCGACCGGCCAGGTCACCGTGATGCCCCGGGCCTTGGTGAGCCGGCCGACGTCCTGCAAGACGTACCGGTTCTTCTCGCGCGACATCTCCGAGTACGGGAACTGGCCGCCCCGCTCGGTGAGTTCGCGGGTGCTCTCCGGGTCCGGCTCGAAGAACGGGAGCCACTCCAGCCGCCCGACCAGGTCGCGGTGCCGGCTCATCAGCTCGCGGTAGGCGAGCCAGGAATAGGGGCTGCGCAGACTGAAGTAGAACCGCGGCGTCTTGTTCTTCCTGTCGGCTGCGGGCATGGGTGATGCGCTCCTGTCTCTCGGGGCTGGGGGTGTGGGAGTGGCTCAGACGACGAGGCCGCCGTCGACGCCGAAGACCTGGCCCGTGATGTACGAGGCGCGGTCGGAGGCGAGGAACGACACCAGGTCGGCGACCTCGTCGGGGCGGCCGAAGCGCCCGAGCGGAATGCGCTCCGTCATCCTGCGGGTGTGTTCCTCGGTCAGTGCGGAGAGCATGTCCGTCTCGATGAAGCCCGGGGCGACCGCGTTGGCGCGGATGCCGTAGCGGCCGGACTCCTTGGCGAGGGCCTTGGTGAAGCCGATGATCCCGGCCTTGGTCGCCGAGTAGTTGGTCTGCGTGGCGTTGCCGTACACGCCCGCGACCGAGGACAGCGTGACGACCGATCCGGCGCGGCGCTTCATCATCGAGAAGACCGCCGCCTTGCACACGTTGTACGTGCCGTCGAGGTTGACCCGGAGCACCGCGTCCCAGTCGGCCTCGGCCAGCATGACCAGCGGGTTGTCGCGCACGATGCCCGCGCAGGAGACGACGGTGTGCAGCGGGCCGAGCGCCTTCTCGCTGTCGCGCACGAAGTCGCGCACGGCGCCGTGCCCGGCGACGTCGACCTGCGCCGCGTACACGCGGGCCCCGGCGGCGGTGGCCTCGGCGGCCACCGCGTCGGCGGCCTCCTTGTTGGACTGGTAGCAGAAGGCCACGTCGTAGCCGTCGCCGGCGAGCCTGGTCACGACGTGGCGGCCGATCCCCCGGGAGCCCCCGGTCACCAGCGCGACGCGTCGTTCGCTTGCGGACATGCGCGTTTTCCTCTCCAGAGGTACGGCTCAAGTGCCGTACGAAGTAAGGGAGTTGGGCTGGCTCGCGGGAGGTGCGGCACCGGGTTGCCGTGCCGCACCTCCCGGTCGTCCGGTTCCTCAGGCGCGGGCCGGGCCGCCGAGCACCGCGCAGCCGACCGTTCCGTCCCGGTCGATGCCGGTGACGAGCGCCGCCTCGCCGGGGCCGAGCCCCGACTCGCCCGCGGTGGCGAGCACCGCGGCCAGCTGGAGGCTGGTGGAGGCGGCGGAGGTGTCGCCGAGCAGCGGCCGGCAGCGGATCCACTGGGGCCGGGCCGTGCCGAGCGCGTCCTCGATGCCGGCCTCTTCCGGCGCGGAGAGTCCGGCGCCCGCGCCGAGCGGCGCCACCAGGCGGATGTCCTCGGGCGCTACCCCGGCCTTGTCCAGGGCGCTGCCCACGCACTCGGCCAGCGTCTTCTGGGCGTCGGCGCGTTCGGCGTACGCCCGGAAGCGGGTGGCCAGGACGCGGGCGAGCGGCGTGCGGCCGGCCTCGCGGGCGTCGGCGGCGGTCTCCATCAGGAAGACGGCGCCGCCCTCGCCGAGCGGCGACTCCCGCTCCTCGAAGCCGCGGCCGTGCCACTCCAGCCAGGCGCGCTGGGTGGAGTACTCCTCGGCCGCCCCGCACAGGACCCGCGCGCAGTGGCCGCCGCGGTGCAGGCGCACCGCGTAGCTCAGGGCGAGCAGGCCGGTCAGCCAGCCGCCCGCGACCGTGGTGTTGGGGCCCTTGATGCCGTGCCAGATGGCGCTCTGGCCGGCCGCCCGGTTCATCACGGTGTTCGGGAAGCGGGCCGGGTCGACGTGGTACGGACGCTCACCGACGAGGGAGTCCCGGGTGAAGTCCATGATGCTCTGGACGCTGCCCGAGCCGGTGCCGAGCACCAGGCCGATCTGCTCGGGGTGCGCGGTCAGCTCGTCGCCGCACGAGGCGAGGAGCCGGCCGACCGCGGTGACCGCGATCGCCGTCACCCGGTCCATGGTGCGGGTGCCCTTCTTGCCCACGTACTCGGCGGCGGTGAAGTCGGGCACCAGGCCGCATCGGTCGAAGGGGCCGGGCCAGGCGGCCCGGTCGAGCTCGCCGACCGCGCTCGTGCCGGAGCCGACCCCGGCGCTGAAGGGAGCGCTGCCCACGCCGTAGGGGGAGACCACCGACCAGGCGGAGAGGACCAGTTCGGACATCACTCGGCCTCCCGGTACCGGCCCAGGATGAGCACGGCGTTGTTGCCCGCGAACGCGAGCGCGTTGTTCTGGACCACGTTGAGCTCGGCGGGCCGCGCCTCGTTGGGCACGCAGTCCAGGCCGCACTCGGGGTCGGTCTCGCGGTGGTTGATGGTGGGCGGGATGAAGCCCTCGGTCAGGGCAAGGGCGCAGGCCGCCGAGGCCAGCGCGCTCGCGGCGCCCATCGAGTGCCCGATCATCGACTTGATGGAGATGGTGGGCGGCGGCGTGGCGAACACCTGCCGGATGGCTCCGGCCTCGGTGACGTCGTTGGCGCGGGTGCCGGTGCCGTGCGCGGAGATGAAGTCGATGTCCTCCGGCTTCACCCCGGCGTTGCGGTGCGCGATCTCCATGCACCTGGCCAGGCTGTCCCGGTCGGGGGCGACCGGGTGGTGCGCGTCGCAGTTGAGCCCGTAGCCGAGCACCTCGGCGTGGATGCGGGCGCCGCGGGCCAGCGCCGAGTCCAGGCTCTCCATCAGCAGGATTCCGGCGCCCTCGCCGGTGAGGATGCCCTTGCGGTCCTTGTCGAAGGGCTGGCACACCTCGGGGGCGATGGTGCCGAGCCGGTAGAACCCGGCGAACGTCTTGCGGCACACCGCGTCCGCGCCGCCGCACAGCGCGACGTCGACCTCGCCGTCACGGATGGCGTCGAAGCCGCTGCCGATGGCGTAGTTGCCGGCCGCGCAGGCGGTGGGGATGGTGAGCGCCTCGACGTCGACCAGGCCCAGCTCGCGGATGATGCCGCTGGAAAGCCGGCCGGCCTGTGCCCTGCGAGCCACGGTGGGCGCCAACTGGTCGGGCCCGTACTCCAGTTGGACGCCCATCAGGGTGTCGAGGTCGCGGGACTCGGCGTCGGTGGTGCCCACCGAGACCAGCGCCCTGCGCCGCCTGAGCTCTTCGAGAGTGAGGCCCGAGTCCGCCACCGCCAGGTTGGCGGCGGCGACCGAGAACTGGGTGGCCCGCCCCAGCTCCTCGGGGTCCACCTGGTGGATCCACTCGGCGGGATCGAAGTCGTCGACCTCGCATCCGTTGGCGTGCGCGAAGCCCGCCGTGTCGAAAGCGGTGATCGGCTTGGCGCCGCTGCGCCCGGCCCGCAGCCCCTCCAGGAAGGCCTCGACGCCGAGGCCGATGCTGGTGACCGTGCCGAGTCCGGTGATCACGACCCGGCGCGGCCGCTCGTCGTTGTCGTACAACCTGCGCTCCCCTCACTCGGTCCCGGCGTCTAGAGGGACGCGGCCGCCTTGGCCGCGACGGCCTCGTCGACCACCGTGACGACGCCTTCGAGATTGACCATCCGGGCCAGTTCGGCCTGGTCGATGTCGATCCCGAAGGCGCGCTCAAGCTGGGAGAGGATCTCGATGGCGCCCATCGAGTCCGCCTCGTGGTCCTCCTTGAAGCGGCTCGTGTCGGTCATCTCGGCCTCGTCGATTTCGAGGATGTCGCAGATGATGCCCTTGATCGTGGCACGGCCCTCGGCGTCCACGTGCTTCGTTGTAGTCATGCGGGCGATGGTGCCGAAGAGCCCTGACAGCGAACTGACAGACCCTCAACCCGCCTGCGCCCGCACGGGCAGGAAGTGCTCCAACTCCGGGAAGTCCGCCGGGTGTTCGATGATCCAGGACAGATAGCGGGGGATGGACCTCGCGTACTCGCAGTAGTACCGCCGTACGGTGTCCACGAGCCGGCGCAGGGTGTCCCTGGCGACCGTGTCCCGCCGCCACACGAGCAGCTGCGCGATGGAGTGCGTCTCCCGTATCGGCACCAGTCGTACGTCGCCGGTGGCGCCGGTCGCCGTGGTGAGGGCGGCGGCGTCCGCGTCCCTGACCCAGCTCATCGCCTCGTGGTGGCCGTCCGCGTAGTGCACCGCGCCGAGGTCGGTGTAGTTCAGCCGGGCGAGCAGCTTCTTCTCGATCTCGTGGAACCAGTGGTCCCGCGAGTAGTGGACCCAGTGGAGGGTGGAGAGGTGGGTGCCGTCCACGAAGGTGCGGCCGACCAGCGGATGCCCCCGCGGCACCGCCAGCCAGATCGGCTCCCGGAAGATGACCTTGGTCTCCAGGCCGGGCTGGAGCAGGGAGTCCGGCATGTCCGTCGCCGAAGCGGGGATCATCGCGACGGTGAGCGCACCGCGGTGCACCGCGTCGACGGCGGCCGCCGGGGCGAGCGTCTCGGTCTCCACGTCCACGGTGGGCACCGCCGCCTGGATCGCGCCGAGCAGCGTCGGTGGCGTCCACTCGGTGTTGCCGAAACGCAGCGTGATGGTGGAGCTCGCGGCGGCCTCGCTGATCACCTCGTCCGCCTGCTGCACGAGATCGGTCAGCATCGGAATGAGTCGCTTTCCCCGGGGGGTCGGCACGATGCCAGAACTCGACCGGACGAAAAGATCCCCGCCGAGCATTTTCTCTATACGGCGTAATTGCGCGGTCAGGCTCGGTTGCGGAAGATTTAGCCGGACTGCCGCCTTGGAAATGCTCCCGGCCTCTGCGATGATTGAAACAGCCCTTGCGTGTCTCAGTTCCAGATCCATATTCCTGCTATCTTGTGATTCCATTGGCGCGGCCCTGGCGTGGCTCGATGCGCGGTGGTGCCCGCTGCCCGGACGCCTTTCCCCCTGAATCACCGGTCCAGAATTACTACTGGTCCAACCCGTGTGCGGGAGCGGCCGTAACGGCAAGACCTACCTGTGACGTTCGCTCATCCCCCCATCGGTGCGGCTCCCTTTCCATTCCTCACCCGTCCCCGAGTGGCAGAGTATCGCGCCAACTGCTCAATATTTAGCCATCGCGTCGGACTCGGGGCAAGTGAATTCGCGAATGCCCCGACATTGTCCGTAATGGAGGGATTGGGGAATGGGGGGGCGTTGCGGGTGCCCCAACGGGGGCGCGGGGGAACTGCGCGATCGGCTCCCACCGGGCCGCAGGTGGGTATGTGGTCGAGCCCGCCGGCCCCCGGGGTGTCCCGGGGGCCGGCGGGCTCCGGGGTCAGCGGGTTGCCGCAGGCGGGGTCAGGCGGACGGCGGCGCCGAAGAGGGTCAGCACCTCGCGGGCGCCCTCGTACGGGTCCCGGCCGTGCGCCATGCGCAGATTGTCCAGGACCAGAAGGTCCCCCGCCTGCCAGGGCTCGCTCCAACAGGCGTTCTGGTACGCGGCGTTGATCGCGTCGACCACATCCGTGGAGATGGGATCGCCGTTGCCGTACGTCGTGCGGAAGGGCAGACCCTCCGGGCCGTACAGGGACTCCAGGTACTCCCGGATCAGCGGATCCAGCGCCGACTCGTGCAGGAACGCCGCCTGGTTGAACCAGACGCGGCGGCCGGTCACCGGGTGGCGCAGAAGCGCCGGGCGGCGCTGGCGCGTGCGCAGGCCGCCGTCCTCGGTCCAGGTGCAGTCGAGGGAGTGGGAGGAGCAGTACTCCTCGACCCGGGACCGGTCGTCCGTGCCGAAGGCCTCCGCCCAGGTCAGCCCGAACTGGTAGTAATTCCGGGTCAGTTCCCACCCGTCCCGATCGAAACGGGCGACCAGGGCGTCCGGCAGCAGGTCCAGGACGCGCTCCCCGTCGGCCACCGTGGTCGTGCCGCCGCGCTCCGGCGCCACGAGGCAGCCGAACAGCGCGATCGAGGGCACGACGGCGGCGTAACTCAGCTCGTGGTGCATGCAGAGCTGGTCTTCCGAGGCCCACTCCGAGGTGGAGTAGACGCCGTCGGGGTAGGCCTGCCGGCCGGTGAAGCCCTCGCGCTCGACCATGCCGGTCACCCCCAACTCCTTGGCCGCGGCGGCCAGATCGCCCGCCGAGGCCAGGCCCAGGCCGCGGACCAGGACCGCGCCGTGCCGGTCGACCAGCGCGCGTACCTCCGGGCCGGGCAGGGGCCCGGGGCCGGGCAGGTGCAGGATCGGCGTACGGCCCTCTTCGAGCGTGAGGTGCCGTCCCTCGGGGAGGGCCGCCATGCTCCCCGGGTCATTGACCGTTGTCATTGGATTCGTCTCCCTCTGTAGATCAGCCCGGCCGCGCGGGGAGGCGGGGCCGGGCTGCGTCACCAGGGCGATCCGGCCCCTGGTCCGTATCAAACGCGGATCGGACGACTCAGGCCGCCCGGTCCGACTTCGCGTCGATCAGCGTCGCCGCATCGCCAAGGACCGGTGCCTTGGCCAGCTCCGGGGCCGTCACCACCTGGTCCAGGGCGATCACCACCCGCAGCAGGGCGATGGAACTCCCGCCCGCCTCGAAGAAGTTGGTCGTGCGGCCGATGGTCTCGACGGGGACCTTCAGCGCCTTCGCCCACAGTTCGGCGAGCCGGCGCTCGGTCGGTGTCCGCAGGGGCTCGGGCCCCTCGGACGCCGCTTCGGGAGCCTCCTCGGCCCGCTGGGCGAGCAGCTTGCGGTCGATCTTGCCGTTCGGGGTGAGCGGCAGCTCCTTCAGCTGGTGGAAGCGGCCCGGCAGCATGTACTCGGGCAGCGAGCGGGCGAGCGCCGTACGCAGTTCCTGGGCAGGGACCGGTTCCGCCGCACCGTAGAACGCGGCAAGCCGCCGGGCGTCGCCCGTGCCCACGACCACGACGGCCGCGTCGCGCACCCCGTCCACCTTCAGGAGCTGGTTCTCCACCTCGCCGATCTCGATCCGGAAGCCCCGGATCTTGACCTGGGCGTCGCGGCGGCCGAGGAATTCGAGGCGCCCGTCCGGCTGCCAGCGGCCGAAGTCGCCCGAGCGGTACAGGCGTCCGCCGGGCCGGTCCGGGTCGGGGAGGTAGGCGGCGCGGGTGCGTTCCTCGTCGTTGACGTATCCGCGGCCGACGCAGACCCCCGAGAAGACCAGCTCGCCGGGCGAGCCCAGCGGCACCGGCCTGAGCCTTTCGTCGAGTACGGACACGCGCACATTGCGCACCGGCCGGCCGAGCGGCACCGAGGCCCCGGCCGGGGGACGGCGCAGCACCTCGTGGTTGGTGTCGTCCGAGGTCTCGGTCAGACCGTAGGCGTTGACCAGCGTGATGTCCGGAAGCGTGGCGAACCACCGCTCCGTCAGTTCCTTCTTCAGCGCCTCGCCTGTCGCCGATACGCAGCGCAGGTGGGGCAGGGGACGCGGTCTGCGGCGCAGGTGGTCGAGGACCACCTCCAGGTAGGAGGGGACGAGTTGGGCCACCTCCACCTCGCTCTCGGCGATCAGCGCCACGAAGCGCGGGACTTCGAGGATGTCCCGCTGTCCGACGATCAGCGTGCGGCCTCCCACGGCCGGCGCCGCGACGAGCTGCCACAGCGAGATGTCGAAGCACTGCGGCGCGGTCTGCGCCACCACCGTGCCGGCCCCGACACCGAGGTCCTCGATCTTGGCCAAGAGGTGGTTGAGGAACCCCTCGTGCTCGCACATCGCGCCCTTGGGCAGGCCCGTCGAGCCGGAGGTGAAGTAGATGTACGCGAGCTGGTCCGCGCCCACCCGCAGGCCGGGGTCCGCGTCGGAGTTGGCCTCGTCGTCGCGTACGTCCGCGATGAAGTCGGCCCGCACGCCGTCGAGTTCGGCCAGCGCCGCATCCAGGCCGGGGCTCACGCCGTCCTGGGTGAGTACCCGGCGGCAGCCGCTGCGGGACAGCATCGCGGTGATCCGGTCGGCCGGGAACTGCGGCTCGACGGGGAGGTATGCCCCGCCCGCCTTGAACACGGCGAGCACCGCCGTCAGCCATTCCAGGTCCCGCTCGGTGACGACCGCGACCACGTCCTCGTCGCGCAGGCCGCCCGCGCGAAGGGCGTGGGCGACCCGGTTGGCGTGCGCGTTGAGCTCCCGGTAGGTCAGCGACCGGCCCTCGTGCACGGCGGCCACCGCGTCCGGCCGCAACCGGGCCTGCTCCTCGAAGAGTTCGTGCACCCGCCGGTCGGGCAGCGGGCGCCGGGGCCCGGCCAGGTGCTCCCGCTGGAAGGCCGCTTCGGCCTCCGGCACGGGATGCCACTGGTGCTGCTCCGTCTCCGGACGGGCGCCGAGCTCTTCCAGGGCGGCCAGCAGATACCCGGCGATCCGCCCGGCCGCGTCGGCGTCCAGCACGCTGAAGCGGTGGCGCAGCACCAGCTCAAGCCGGTCCCCCCGCGCTACGAGGCCCACCGCGAGCACGGTGTCGTCGGCGAGGTCGGCCGCCCCGGGCGCACGCCCGCCGACCACGAGGGTGTCGAACAGGGAATCCGTACGGCCGAGTTCGCTGTGTATCCGGGCCGGCGAGACGCCCCCGTGCCGCTCGGCGGCGGCCCGCGCCGCGGCGGCTTCGCCCAGGAGCTCCTGCCAGGTGCCCTCGACGACGTGCACCGGGCAGGGCAACGGCTCGGCGTCCGTGCCGGGTTCGCCGGCCGGCAGGTACCCGGTGACGACCGTCGCGTCCCCGGTCACGGCGGCCAGGACGCGTGCGGCGGCCGTGATCAGGAGCGCGTCGGTCGGGACGTCGCTCCGCCCGGCCCGATCGAGCAGCGCGGCCGATGTGCCCAACGACAGCAGGGTGCGGCGTTCGGCGATGCGGTCCCGCGCGGGTGCCTCGGCGCACCAGGCAGGCAGGGGAGTGAAGCGGCTGCCGGCGAGGACGTCCCGCCAGAACGCCAGGGCCTCCGCTTTGGACGGCCGCGCCTCTGGTCGGTCTCCGGATCCGCTCTGCCTAGCCGTCACGGGCCTTGCCCTTCCTGGTGGGTGTCCGGCGGGGGCCGGACATGAGTGAGTGTCCGGCAGCGCCGGATGTACGCCTGAATGAAATGAAATGCCCATGGAAGGGCGGGAGTTGGGCCGTACGCAAGGGTTCGTGCGCGGCCGGAGCCGGGATGTCCTCAGTGCGGCTGGCCCGAGGTGAGCAGGGTGCGCCTCGGGCGGCCGAGGACCACGTCCTGGTTGAGGATCGCCTCGTACGCGTGGTGCAGGGCGGGGCCCGGCTCCAGGGCCAGGTCGCTGGCGAGGCGGCGGCGCGCGCCGTGGAAGACCTCCAGGGCCTCGGTCTGGCGGCCGTCGCGGTAGAGGGCCAGCATCAGAAGTTCGCTCAGCCGCTCCCGCTCGGAGTGCTCGGCGGCCAGCTGGCGCAGCTCGGACATCGAGACGCGCTCGGCGTCGACGGCGAGCTTCGCCACCGTCAGGTCCTCGAACGCGGTGATCCGGCGCTCCTCCAGGCCGACCGAGTGGATCTGGCAGCGCATCCCGTCCCGGGCGTCCATCAGGGCGGGCCCGCGCCACAGGTCGAGGGCCCGCTCCAGCTTGGCTATGGCCTCGGCCGGATTGCGCTGCACCAGATCGGCGCCGGCCTCGGCGAGGGCGAGGAAGCGGTGGGCGTCCACGGTCTCGGCGGGGACGTCGAGGAGGTATCCGTTGCTGCCGGTGCGGACGATCTCGTCCCCCTTGCGGCCGGTCACCGACTCCAGGAGCTTGCGCAGCCGGCTGACGATGGCCTGCAGGGCGTTGCGGGGGTTGGTCATCGTCTGGTCCGCCCACAGCTCGTCGACGAGCTGGTCGAAGGGGACCGGGACCCGGGGAGTCATGGCGAGCAGGGTCAGTACGGTGCTCGCGCGCTTCGAGGCGACGGGGGACTGCTGGTCCCCGCAGGACAGAGAGAGCTCACCCAGGACCTTGATTTCCACAGTAGTAACCCCCGTTATCAGCAACTGTCGGAGCCACTCTTGACCACGCCCGTACGGCCCGGGAAATATCACTTCCCCCTCGGCCGCGGACGCGAATGGTATGGCCTCTAAAAAACCCACCAACCGGTTTCTGTTCACCGCCCGGGCGAGTGGTTGACGGGCAGAAGTCCCCCTGAAGTCCCACCTCAAGTCCGAGCCGAAGTCCCACCTGTGACTTTCAGCCGAGTCTTAAGGACATGGCCCCGGTATTCGCTTCTTCCTAGCGTTCCGGGGCAGTGGCGCCACCCACCGGTCACCCGCGCCGGACCGCATTCGAGGCATCCGGCGTCCGAACCGGGGAGGACGCCCATATGAACACGCTCGACCAGCTCGTCGAGGGAGCCCGCGCGGATCTGGCCGTACGCCAACAGCAGGTGCGGCTGGCCGAGTTGAGGGAGCGCGCGCAGGCCGCCCGGCCCGCGCGGGACTGTGCGGCGCTGCTGCGCGGCACCGGTGGCGTGAAGGTCATCGCGGAGGTGAAGCGGGCCAGCCCGTCCAAGGGCGCGTTCGCCGAGATCGCCGACCCGGCCGCGCTGGCTGCCGACTACCAGGCCGGGGGCGCCGCCGCGATCAGCGTGCTCACCGAGCGGCGCCGCTTCGGCGGCTCGCTCGCCGACCTGGACGCGGTGGCGGCCCGGGTCGACGTGCCGCTGCTGCGCAAGGACTTCGTGGTCGACCCGTACCAGGTGTGGGAGGCGCGGGCGCACGGCGCCGAGCTCGTGCTGCTCATCGTCGCCGCGCTCGATCAGTCCCTGCTTGCCGACCTCCACGCGCTGGCCGTCGGGATCGGGCTCACCCCGCTCGTCGAGACGCACAGCGAGGAAGAGGTGGAGCGGGCGCTGCGGGCCGGGGCCCGGGTCGTCGGGGTCAACGCCCGCGACCTGCGCACCCTCGAAGTCGACCGCGCCACCTTCGCGCGCCTCGCCCCGGGAATCCCCGAGGACGTGGTGCGCATCGCCGAGTCCGGTGTGCGAGGTCCCGGGGACGTCATCGCGTGCGCCGCCCATGGGGCCGACGCCGTACTGGTCGGCGAGGCGGTGGTGACCGGCGGCAGCCCGGCGGCCGCCGTCGCGGCCCTGGTCGAGGCGGGCCGCAGCGCGCCCGCCTCGACCTGAGCGTGGTCAGCCGCCCTGGGCCGCGTACTTGGCGGTGACCGTCGTCCAGCGTTCCAGGACCGCGGCCGCGGCCCCCGAGTCGATCGCCTCGCCGGCCCGGGCCACGCCCTCGGCAAGGCGCTCCGCGACGGGCCGCCCGCTCGGGTTCAGGGCCGCCAGGCCCGCCGCGGCCGACAGCAGCACGGCGTCCCTGACCGGCCCGCGCGCCCCCGCGAACGTCTCGCGGGCCACCCGCGCGTTGTGCGCCCGGTCCCCGCCGCGCAGGGCGTCGGGGGAGGCGTACTCGATGCCGATGTCGCGCGGGTCGAACGACTCGGTCCGTACCTCGGACCCGATGACCGACCAGACCGTGGAGGTAGTGGTGACCGTCAGTTCGTCCATCCCGTCGTCGCCCCGGAACACCAGCGCCGACACCTCGCGGCGGGCCAGCACCTCGGCGAGCAGCGGCGCGAGCCGCCGGTCCGCGACCCCGACCGCCTGGGCGGTGGGGTCGGCCGGATTGGCGATCGGTCCCAGCGCGTTGAAGACGGTACGGACGCCGAGCTCCCGGCGCGGCGCGGCCGCGTGCCGCATCGAGGGGTGGAACACCGAGGCGAAGGCGAAGGTGATGCCGGTCTCCTCGGCGACCGTCGCGACCACTTCCGGCTCCAGGTCGAGGGCCACGCCCAGCTCTTCGAGGACGTCGGCCGAGCCGCAGGCGGAGGACGCCGAGCGGTTGCCGTGCTTGACCACCCGGGCGCCCGCGGCGGCCGCCACGACCGCCGACATGGTGGACACGTTGACGCTGTTGGAGCCGTCGCCGCCGGTCCCGACGATGTCGAGGGTGGGCCCGGACACCCGCAGCGGCACGGCGTGCCGGCGCATGGAGCCCACCAGGCCCTCGATCTCGTCGACGGTCTCGCCCTTGGCGCGCAGCGCCACCACGAAGGCGGCCAGGCGGGCCGGGGTGACCCCGCCCGACATCACCTGGTCCATCGCCAAGGCGGAGTCCTCGGTGGTGAGGTCCCTTCGGTCCAGAAGCGAGTTCAGCAATTCCGGCCAGGTACGACCCTGCGGCTCGGCAGTCACGGGGAATCTCCTTGAACGGCGCCATCGGAAGTATGCGCAACCCATTCTGTGAGGCGCGCAAAGCGCCCTCCAGACCACTGTCCGGCGAGATGTACGGTCCAATTCGTTAAGGGGGGCAGGACCGGTGGCCCTGCACATGGCGGTGGAGGTGGTCAGGGACTCCTCGAATTCCCTGACCTCGCAGATCCAGAATTTCATCAAGCGGGAGATAGCCGAGGGAATTCTCCATCCCGGCACCCGGCTGCCGTCCAGCAGGCGGCTCGCCGACGACCTCGACGTGTCACGCAGCGTGGTCGTCGAGGCGTACGGCCAACTCGTCGCCGAGGGCTACCTGGAGGCGGTCCAGGGCGCGGGCACCCGGGTCGTACGGCATCTCGGGGACGACCGGGCCGTGGTGCCCGCGCTCCTCGACGACGGGGAGGCGGCCGACCCGCTCGACGCGCCGCCCGCGCCGGTCCGCTGGGACCTGAGGCCCAGCGGCGGCAACCTCCCGGCGTTCCCGCGCCGCGAGTGGCTCGGCTGCTACCAGCGGGTCCTGTACCGGGCGGACCCGGGCGCCCACGACTACCCGTCGCTCGCGGGCGAGCCGGACCTGCGCCTCGAACTCGCCGGATATCTCGGCCGGTTGAGAGGAGTGCGGACCACGCCCGCCGGGCTGATGGTGGTGGCCGGGTTCGCCCAGACGCTCGGCCTGATGTGCGCGGTCCTGCCCCGGATCGGCATCGACGCGCTCGCCATCGAGGATCCGGGCCACCCCGGCCAGCGGCAGTTCGTGCGCGAGAGCGGGCTGCGGGCCGTGCCGGTCCCGGTCGACGCCGAGGGCATCGACGTCGAGGCGCTGGCCGCCTCGGGCGCCCGTGCCGTTCTGGTCACCCCCGGACACCAGTTCCCGACCGGGGGCACGCTCTCGCCGCGCCGCCGCGAGGCGCTGGCCCGGTGGGCGCGCGACGTCGACGGCTGGATCATCGAGGACGACTACGACGGCGGCCTCTGGTACGAACGCGGCGCCCGCCCCCTCGCGTTGCAGCGCACCGACCCCGAGCGGGTCGTCTACGCCGGCACCGCGAGCAAGTCCCTCGCCCCCGGCCTGCGGCTCGGCTGGCTGGCCGCGCCCGCGCCCCTGCTCGACCTCCTGATGCGGGCCCGCGCCCGCCAGGACCTCGGCACCGAGACCCTCACCCAGCTGACCTTCGCCGAACTCCTGCGCACCGGGCTCTTCGACCGCCACCTGCGCCGGCTCAACTCCCTGGCCCGCAGCCGCCGGGAGTCCCTGGAGGAGGCCGTACGCCGCCACCTTCCCGGGGCCGCGGTGCTCGGCCGGGGCGCCGGTCTGCACGCCTACCTGCAGCTGCCCCGGGGCACCGACGAGGCGGCCCTGGTCGCCCGGGCGCTCGGCCGCTGCGTCCTGCTGCGCGGCGCGGCCGCCTTCCACGCCGGGCCGGGACGCAGCGCCCCGGCCCTGGTGGTCGGCCACGCCCACCTGCCGCGCTCCGGCGTCGGCGAGGCCGTCCGGCAGCTGGCGGCGGCCGCCCATGGGTGAATCAGACCCCGGAGAGCTTCGCGGGAGAGCGCCAACCGGCCGACGAACCAAGGAAGTTGTCGAGCATCGTGAGCCCGCCCGTGGTGGTGATGCTCTCCGGGTGGAACTGCACGCCCTCGATCGGCAGAGTGCGGTGGCGCAGCCCCATCAGATAGCCGTGGTCGACGGCGACCGCCGTGGACACCAGCTCCTCGGGCAGCGGCTCGGCGACGATCAGCGAGTGGTACCGGGTCACCTCCAGGGTGTGCCCGAGCCCCTCGAAGAGCCCGGCCCCGTCGTGCCGCACCGTGCTGGTCCGCCCGTGCATCACCTGGTCCGCCACCTCGACCCGCCCGCCGTGCGCGAGGGCGATCGCCTGGTGCCCCAGGCACACGCCGAGCAGCGGAACCCGCCCGGCGAACTCGTGCACCAGCTCCACGTGGCCGGACTGCGCGGGGTGCCCGGGCCCGGGACCGAGCACCACCGCGTCGGGCTCGCGCGCGGCCAGCTCGTCGGGGGAGAGCGTGCGGGACCGTACGACCTCGGTCCGCGCCCCCAGGGTGCGCAGATACTGGTCGATGATGTGCACGAAACTGTCGTACGCGTCGATCAGCAGCACCTTCATGCCCGTGACGTCTCCTTCGGTCTGTGCGGTCCGGGTCACGACGACAGCTCCTGACCGGTGAGCGCCCAGTAGGCGGCCCCCATCTTCGCCAGCGTCTCGCGCCACTCGGACTCGGGCTCCGACTGCGCCACCATGCCCGCCGAGCTCTGCGTGGAGTACGTCTCGCCGTCGTACTCGATGGTGCGGATGGTCAGCGCCAGCTCGCTCCAGCCGCGTACGTCGACCAGGCCCACCGCGCCCGCGTAACTGCCGCGCCGCTCCTGCTCCAGGCTGTCGATGATCTCCATGGCGCGGACCTTGGGCGCACCCGTCATCGTGCCCGCCGGGAAGGTCGCGCGCATCGCCTGCCAGGTGTCGACGTCCGGCTCCAGGCGGCCCGAGACGGTCGAGACGAGATGGAAGACGTGCGAGTACGTCTCCACCGCCATCAGCCGGTCCACCGGCTGGGTGCTCGGCCGGGTCACCCGCCCGATGTCGTTGCGGCACAGGTCGACCAGCATGATGTGCTCGGCCTGCTCCTTGGTGCTCTCGCGCATCTCCTTGATGCGGCGCTCGTTCTCCTCCGCGTCCGCGCAGCGCCGTGCGGTGCCCGCGATCGGCCGCATCGTGATCTCGTCGCCCTCGATCCGGTAGAACAGCTCGGGGCTGGCCCCGATCAGGGTCCGCCCGGCGCGCGGCATCAGGTACATGTACGGCGACGGGTTGCGGCCGCGCAGCCTCCGGTAGACGTCGACCGGCTCAAGGTCGGTCCGCACATCGATGCGGTGGCCGATCTGGATCTGGTAGATGTCGCCGACCCGGATGTGCTCCAGGCACCGGTCGGCCCAGCCGAGGAACGTCTCCCGGCTCACACTGTCGCGCACCGAGAGCGGCTCCGGAGCCTCGGGCACCGGATCGTCCCCGACCGCGCCCCAGGCGGCCCCGGCGGCGAGGACCGCGTCCGCGACCCTCGGCCGGTCCGCGAACGCCGGGCTCTCCGCGCTGAGTTGACGCACCCCGCCGTCGACCAGGTCGTACCAGACGGTGTCGCGGAAGAGCGTGAGCGTGATGTCCGGGCCGTTCGGCGCCTTGCCGCGCTCGGGCAAGCGCTCCATGTGCCAGGCGGACTCGTACGCGAACGTCGTCAGGAACCCGAAGGCGTACGCCGTCGACGGGATGTCGGTGGCCACGTCGAACAGGGCCTGCGCGCCGGCCAGTACGTCCCACATCTGCCCGGCATCGCCGAACGTCAGCCGGTGCACCCCGGACTCGACCGTGTGGCCGGCGAGACCGGCCGCACCGGCCCGCTCGGCCAGCGCCTCGGCGATCCGCGCGGCCCCGTCGATCTCCAGATACCCCTCGTGGACCCGGATCTCGGCGAGCCGGCCGAACCCGACGACGGCCCAGCGGCGGTCCTGGTCGGCGCCGTCCACGCTTTCGAAGAGGAATACGTCGTCGGCGGCGAGGCTTTCGCGCAGCCGGACGTACAAATCGAGAGGATCGTGGTGCGGCAGCGCCGTATCGGTGACCCGCACACCGATCGTGCTGATTCCCGGCATGGTGAACTCCTCGTACATGAAGGACGGTTGGGAATGTGTGCCGATGCGGACCACTCGGCCATGCGAAGCAAATCAGCGGGCGTACCACCGGTGCCAGACCAATCGCCGACCCTCGATACGGACCACTCGCGATTCGCTTGACCCCGGCGGCCCGATTGGGCTGATCTGTTACCGGCCCGGTCCGACGCAGCCCTCTTACCGCCTGTTGTGGACCCGCCCCGAAACGCTTTTACCGCCCCACTTTCGCCAGTCCGCTCTTCCTCCCCGCCAGCCGTACCGGAGGCAGTAATGAGAAACAGCATCTGGGACCCCGCAGCGAAGACTTCGGCCGAAAGCGCCGCCGAATCCTGGCGCGCCCGTCCCGCCGCCCAGCAGCCCGAGTGGCCCGACATGGACGAACTGCATTCCGTCACCGCCGGGCTGGAGAAGTCGCCGCCCCTGGTCTTCGCCGCCGAGTGCGATCTGCTGCGCCGGCGCATGGCGGCGGTGGCCCGCGGCGAGGCCGTGCTGCTGCAGGGCGGCGACTGCGCCGAGACGTTCGCGGGCACCACGACCGACGGCATCCACGGCAAGCTCAAGACGCTGCTTCAGATGGCCGCCGTGCTCACCCACGCCGCGGCCCTGCCGGTCGTCAAGATCGGCCGGATGGCCGGCCAGTACGCCAAGCCGCGCTCCCAGAACCAGGAGCACCGCGACGGCGTGACCCTGCCGTCCTACCGCGGTGACGCGGTCAACGGCCTGGAGTTCACCGCGGCCTCGCGCCGCCCCGACCCGCAGCGGCTGCGGAAGATGTACGAGGCCTCTACCACCACGCTCAACCTGGTGCGGGCCCTGACCACCGGCGGCTTCGCGGACCTCAGCCAAGTGCACGCCTGGAACCGGGGGTTCGTGGCCGACTCGCACGTGGGCGAGCAGTACGAGGAGCTCGCCGACGAGATCGACCGCAGCCTCGCCTTCATGAAGGCGTGCGGGGTGGACACCCGGGAGCTGGGTACGGCCGAGTTCTTCGTCGGCCACGAGGGCCTGCTCCTCGACTACGAGGCGGCTCTGACCCGCACCGAAGCCGAGTCCGGCCGCACGTACGCCACCAGCGCCCACCTGCTGTGGATCGGCGAGCGGACCCGGGACCTGGAGGGGGCGCACGTCGAGTACTTCTCGCGCATCGACAACCCCATCGCGGTCAAGCTCGGGCCGACCACCAGCCCCGACACCGTCCTCGGGCTGCTCGACCGGCTCGACCCCGACCGCGATCCGGGCCGGCTGACCTTCGTGGTCCGGGCCGGCGCCGAGCGCATCCGTGATCTGCTGCCCACCCTGGTGGAGAAGGTGAATGCGGAGGGGGCGCAGGTCTGCTGGGTCAGCGACCCGATGCACGGCAACACGATCACCGCCGCGAGCGGGCACAAGACCCGCCGGTTCGACGCGATCCTGGACGAGGTGCGCGGTTTCGTCGAGGTGCACGACGCGCTGGGCAGCCACCCGGGCGGCATCCATGTGGAGCTCACCGGCGACGACGTCACCGAGTGCGTGGGCGGCGGCAACGCGGTCCTCGCCGAGGAGCTGCACCACCGCTACGAGACGGCGTGCGACCCCCGGCTCAACCACACCCAGTCCCTGGACCTGGCCTTCCGGCTGGCCCGGATGTACCGCGAGCGCGGCCGGGTCAACGCCCGGCCGCGGAGCCTTCGATGATGTCGAACGGCGGGTTCCGGGCCAGATAGAAGTGGTCCCCGGGCAGCGTCCGCACGTCGAACGCCCCCCGGGTCGACTCCCGCCAGGCGGACGCCTGCTGGAGGTTCACCCGGGGGTCGTCGGCCCCGACCAGGGCGGTCACGGCGCAGCCCAACGGGGTACGCGGCGGTGCGTCGTACGAGGCGAGCATGCGGAAATCGGCCCCGATATAGGGCAGGACGAGTTCCACGAAAGCGGGATTGCGCAGGAGCTCGGCATCGGTGCCGCCGAGTTCCACGAGCGTGGCCGCGATGGATTCGTCGTCCCAGTGGGCACTGGGATCGGGCCGCATCAGATGAGGGGCCCGCGCTCCCGAGGCAATGAAGTGATCGAGCTCAATTCCCCGGCTCGCAAGCTCCACAGCGGCCTCGTACGCGACGATGGCTCCCATGCTGTGTCCGAAAAACACAGTGGGCCGCCCGTCCTCACCCATCAACTTGACTGTTTCCCGGGCGATTTCCCGCGCCATGGGAATCAACTCGTCGGCGGGCTTCTCGGCTATCCGCTCCGCCCGCCCCGGATAGCACACCGCGTGAACATCGAAATCGCCGAGCGCCTTGCCCCAGCCCCGGAAGAAATAGGGCGAGCCTCCGGCGTGCGGAAAACAGATCACCCGCCGCGCCGCGAACGGCTGAGGCGCGACACGTTGTATCCAGACCATTTGTTGCCCCCAAGACCCGTGCGGCGTGGCTCCGCATACGCGCGGTCCATGATCCGGCGGGGGGCTGACAGGGGGCTGACACCCCGGCCGCGCGAAAGAGGCGCACCCGGTGCCGCGGGTGCGCCGCTCTCTGCCGTGCGGGAGACGCTCGCGTCAGACGTCGTAGTCCTGGTCGAAGCGGTCCTGCGCCTCCTGCTGGGCGCGCTGGGTCTCGCTCTGGGCCTTGTCCTGGGCCTGCCGGGCGCGCTGCTGCGCTTCGTCCTTCTTGTCGCCCAGCGCCTGCTTGGCCTTGTCCTTGAGCTCCTGCGACTTGTCGTCGAACTGGTCCTTGATGCCCATCTGGCGTCACTCCTACAGGGGTGTGAGGGGGCGGGGGGCCGGGGCTGTTCCCGCGGCTCCCCCGGGCCTCGACCAGCGTGGCACGCAGGGACATTCCACGCATGTCCAGCAGTTACGGACAGTACTTGGGTGTGGACGCGCGGGCGGTAGGGTCGAGGTCCGTGATCGAATTCAAGCTTCCCGACGCTCCTCTCCGTATCGCCGCCGCACAGGCGCAGGCCGTTCCCGGGGAGGTCGAGGCCAACGCGGCCGCCGTGGCGCGGATGGTCCGGGCCGCCGGGGAGGGCGGGGCGCGCGTCGCCGTCTTTCCCGAGAAGTTCCTCAGCGGCTACGAGATAGAGCTGATCCGTGCCGACCCCGAGCGCTGTGCCGTACGGCCGGACGACCCCCGGCTCGCCCCGATCGCCGAGGCCTGCCGGGCGAGCGGGGTCACCGCCGTGGTCGGGGCCGCCGTACAGGACGGCGGGGAGCTGTACGTGTCCGCCCTCGCCATCGACGAAACCGGCGTCGTCGGCCGCTACGACAAGCAGACCCTGTTCCGGCACGAGCAGGCGGTCTACTGCCGGGGAGGCGCCGGGGCCACCCTCCAAGTGGGCGGCTGGCGGCTGGGGTTGGGGATCTGCTACGACTCCGGGTTCCCCGAGCACGCCCGCGCCGCCGCACTCGACGGCTGCCACGCGTATGTCGTGGGCGCCCTGTTCGGCGAGGGCGGCGGCCACCACGAGTCCCGGATCTGGTTCCCGGCCCGGGCCTTCGACAACACGGTGTACGCGGTGCTCTCCAACCACGTCGGCGTGACCGGCGGCTGGCGCGCCTGCGGGGGCAGCGCGGTGTGGGGTCCCGACGGACGCGTCGTCGCCGAGGCCGGCCCCACGGACGAGGAACTCGTCTTCGCCGACCTCCTCCCGGAACATCTGCACGCGGCCCGCGAGGCGGAGCCGATGCTGCGCGACCTGCACGACACGGGGGCCGAGCCGCGCACGGTCCTGGGGTCGGTTCCAGCCCGGTAAGCGGGTGGTGAACGCGCCCCCCGTGCGCCAGAGTGGTGGCGAACCCGATCATGAGGAGCTGTGTCATGTCGTACCCCGAGCCCCGGTACTTCGGCGAGAAGGGCGAGGTCAACGCGGTGTTCCGGCCGGCGGACACGCCCGCCGAGCTGGCCTCGCCGAACGGGAGCCGTACGCACTACCTCGCCACCACCGAGTCCACACAGGGCGAGTTCGGGCTCTACCGGCTCGACATGGCGCCCCGGGCCGGCGGCCCCAGCACCCACTTCCACCGCACGATCTCGGAGACCTTCTTCATCCTCGACGGCACGGTCCGCCTCTACAACGGCGAGCAGTGGATCGAGGCCGAGAAGGGCGACTTCTTGTACGTCCCGACGGGCGGCCTGCACGGCTTCCGCAACGACTCCGACGAGGCCGCCTCGATGCTGCTGCTCTTCGCACCGGGCGCCCCGCGTGAGCAGTACTTCGAGAAGGTGGGGGAGGTCGCGCAGATGAGCCCGCAGGAGCGCACGGAGTTCTTCCTGAAGCACGACACGTACTGGACGGACTGAGCGCCCTACCCCGCAGGCTGGGGCGGCTCCGCAACCCAGCCCGCGGTGAGGACCAGGCGTGAGGTGCGGTGTACGGCCAGGAAGCCGAAGGGGCGGTCGAAGACCGCCTCTATCCGCCTCACCAGGTACGGCGGGGGAGGCGGGACGCTGCCCGCGTTCATCGCCACCGCGGTCACCGTGCCCGCGCGGAAGCCGAGTTCACCGAAGGTCGCCCTCGCCGCCTGCCGTGCCGAGGCGACGGCCAGCGGTGCGGGGCTGATGCCGTCGAAGTGGCCACTCGTCCGCTCGCTCGCCGTCGCCAGGCCGAACAGGCGCGCCGAGGCCAGCAGGTCGTGCTCGGAGGAGAGGTCGAACGGCACCGTGGTGACGTCGAGTCGGGGCTCCTGGGTGGTGCTGCGCACCTCCCGCACCGTCAGGCCCGGACCCACCGCGCCCTGGATGAGGCGGTCCCCGGGCACGACCGGGCAGCGCCCCGCGAGGGCGTCGACGCCGCCCGCCAGGACCTGACCCGCCGTCAACTCGGCTTCGCCGAGCAGGAGATGGACGTCCACGCCGGTGTCACCGAGGACCTTGAGCACGGTCAGCGGGCCGTGCGCGGTCTCGGCGACGGCGACCTCGTCGAGCAGTGCGGTGGAGCGGCGCAGGGTGGGCAGCCGCCGATCGGCCCACGGTCCGGACTCGGGGTGCCTGCTCGAAGCCCAGAAGGGCTTCACCCACTCCGTCCGTACCGCCTGGGCCGCCGCGAGGATCAGCTCGGTGTCCCCGTCCGCCGCCACCGGCATGGCCTCGATCAGCCCGCCCGTGTGCTCGGACACCCAGGCGTCCAGGGCCTTGCGGTCCGCGGCGGGGTCCGAGGTGAGCACCCCGTGGGTGCCCGGCGGGAGTCCGGCCGACCACTCGGGGCGCAGCGGCAGCGTCCGCCTGGTCCACAGCCCGGTCGCCGCGTGCACCCCGGGGATCGCGCCGACGTGGGCCAGGAACTCCCGGGCGGCGCTGGCCGCGTCCTCGGGGCGCAGGCCCACGGCGTCCGCCAGCTCGGCCCTCGCCGGGCCGTGCGCACCGGCCGCGAGGAGGGCGAGCAGCGGCCAGACGCCGGCCGCCGAGAAGACGGTGTCCGTCCTGCCGGCGTGGGTGCTTCCCCACCGTGCCGTCAGCGCGTTGGCCGCTTCGATCGCGGCAGCCCTGGATGCCATCCCGCCCCTCATTCCCCCGTACTCGCCCGCGTACGATGCGCATTCGCGCAACAGTTCGCCACAGCCCTATGAGGAGCACCGTACCCGTGGAGATACCGCCGCCGCCCGCACCCGGGCAGCAGCCTCAGCAGCCGCAACCGGGGCAGGGGTACGGCTGGCCGGTGCCGCCTCAGGCACCGGGGGGACACCCGGGTCCGGGTCCGTACCCGGGGCAGCCGATGAACGGCGGGCCCTGGTATCCGTATCCGCAGGCGCCGCAGCAGCCGCCGGTGAGCGGGCTCGCCGTCGGCTCGCTGATCGCCGGCATCCTGTGCTGCATACCCCCGCTCGGTCTGGTCCTGGGTGTCGTCGCGCTCGGGCAGATCAAGAAGAAGGGGCTGCGCGGCAAGGGCATGGCAGTCGCCGGCGTCGTGCTCTCGGCGATCAGCACGCTGCTGCTGATCGTCTCGATCGCGACGGGCGGGCTCGCGGACGGCTGGCGGAACTTCAAGGACGGCTGGAACGGCTCGGTCTCCAGCACGCGCAACACGCTCGACCTGCGCAAGGGCGACTGCTTCGACGTGCCCGGCGGCAAGCTGGAGCGCGAGGTCGCCTCCGTGCGGATCGTGTCCTGCAAGGGCAGGCACGACGCCGAGGTCTCCGGTTCGTTCCGGCTGAACGGGAACGGCGGCTACCCGGGCGCGGAGGCCATCTCCACCGAGGCCGACGCGCGGTGCTGGGACGTGGAGCAGGCGTACGCCATGGACAGCTGGAAGATCCCGGCGGGCGCGGGGCCGTACTACTACACGCCGAGCCGGAAGAGCTGGGCGCTCGGCGACCACACCGTCACCTGCGCGTTCGCCTCGGAGGGCGGCAAGCTCGAAGGGTCGGTGCGCAATGACGCCGGCACGCTCGACGCCGACCAGCTCGCGTTCCTGAAGGCCGCCAACGACGTGGAGCGCACCCTGGCCAAGGCCCCCGACGAGGACCGGGTCGAGGACGACCTGCCCGGCTTCAAGAAGTGGGCGGGCGAGATGACCGGCACCCTGGGCCTGGATGCCCAGGACCTGACCGCGCACACCTGGTCGGCCGGCAAGCTCGCGTCCGTGCAGGCGTACATCGACGGCATGAAGACCGCGCAGATGGAGTGGGTGAAGGCGTCGGGCGCCTCCGACGCCGACGCGTTCTACCTGCACTCCGGGGCGGCGGACAAGGCGATGAAGCAGGCCGACGAGATCGCCGCGCGCGCCGCCCTCGGCCTCGCGACGACCCCGCCGTCCACCGACGAACACCCCGGCGGCGGTGGCAGCGGCAGCGGCAAGGGCGGGACCGGTTCCGGAACCGGTGGTTCCAAAAGCGTCTGAGGAGGTCTCGGGTAGGGCAGAACGTATCCGCTGTACCGCGGGTACGCCCTGGGCAGGGGCTCTTAATCACTTCGAGTGAATGTCTGGCCTTTGCTTGCGGTCGCCAACCCACGGTTGCCACGCTGTTGCTGTCTGTCAACCTGATGGGAGTGGCCCGTGACATTCGGTGAGCAGCCCGCCTATCTGCGCGTAGCCGGCGATCTGAGGCAGAAGATCGTGGACGGTTCGCTGCCGCCGCACACCCGGCTCCCTTCGCAGGCCAGGATCCGCGAGGAGTACGGGGTTTCGGACACCGTGGCGCTCGAAGCCCGCAAGGTCCTGATGGCCGAGGGCCTGGTCGAGGGCCGCTCCGGATCGGGCACATATGTGCGCGAGCGCCCGGTGCCGCGCCGGGTCGCCCGCTCCGGCTACCGGCCCACGAAGGGCGCGAGCCCGTTCCGCCAGGAGCAGGCCGAGGAGGCGGCGCGCGGGACCTGGGAGTCCCGCAGCGAGCAGGAGGAGGCCACCGCCGAGATCGCCAAGCGGCTCGGCATCCGCCCGGGCGACCGTGTCATGCGCACGCGGTACGTGTTCCGCGATGCGGGCGAGCAGATGATGCTGTCCACGTCGTGGGAGCCCCTCTCCGTCACCGGGCGCACTCCGGTGATGCTGCCCGAGGAGGGGCCGCTCGGAGGATGCGGGGTGGTCGAGCGGATGGGCGCGATCGACGTCGTGGTGGACAACGTCGTCGAAGAGGTCGGTGCGCGCCCGGGTCTCGCGGAGGAACTCCTCGCGCTCGGCGGGGTCCCCGGCCATGTCGTCCTGGTCATCGAGCGGACGTACTACGCCTCGGGGCTCGCGGTGGAGACGGCCGACGTCGTCGTCCCGGCCGACCGCTACCGGATCGCGTACCACCTGCCCGTGAAATAGCGGCCCCGGTACGGGGGAGAAGGGGGCGCACCCAACAGGTGCGCCCCCTTCTCCGTGTGCCGCCGATGACCGAATTCGTATCTCTTTGTGTAAACCCGTATCCGCTGAGTAAAGGTCAGGCGTAGGCTCGGGCATATGCGGATTGCGGTTTCCTGGGGATGCTTACTGACCTGCACGCCGACGCCGGGAGAGGTGCGATGAACGACAGTGGGGCTGTGCTCGCCTGGCAGGTGATACGCCAGGACGACAACGGCAACCAGTACCGCGTCGGCAAGTACGCCACGCGCGCCGAGGCCGAGCAGATGGCCGACCGCCTCGACGTCCGCGGGCACAAGCAGCTCTACTGGGTCGAGCGGATCGGCGCCCCCGCCCAGCAGTAGCCCTTCCCGCGGGCAGGATGCGGGACGGCCGAAGGGCGCGCGTTACGCTCCGGCGCATGAACGAGACCGTGGTGGTGGCCGGAGCCGTGTACGACCGGGGGCGCCTGCTCGCCGCCCGCCGCAGCGCCCCGCCCGAGCTGGCCGGCCGCTGGGAACTGCCCGGCGGCAAAGTGGAACCGGGTGAGAGCCCGCAGCAGGCCCTCGTGCGCGAACTCCGCGAGGAACTCGGCATCGAGACCGAGCCGCTGGAACGCATCGCGGGGGAGTGGCCCCTCAGGCCCGGCCTCGTCCTGCACGCATGGACCGCGCGGCTGCTCGACGGCGAGCCCCGACCGCTCCAGGACCACGACGAACTCCGGTGGCTGGCCCCCGAGGAGGCCGACGAGGTCGACTGGCTCCCCCAGGACCGCCCAGCGGTGGCGGAGGCGATGCGCATCCTGGGGGCTTTGCGCCGCTGAGCGGAGCCCACCCTTCCCGCAGGGCACTTTCATGCCGCCATACGCCCCACTTGGGGATAGGCCGTACCAAATATCGGGTATGTGCCTATTAATCGTTTCTAAACCCCCCGAACCATCGGATGCGGGTGATCGGCGTGATCGACACCTCGGGCGAGTGCGCCGAGTGGACCTTCCCGGCTGAACCGGGAGCCGTACGGACCGCCAGGCACGCCGTCCGGGACGCCCTGCGCGGCTGGGCCCTCGACGGCGCGGCCGTGGACGTGGCGGTGCTCCTGGTCAGCGAGCTGGTGACCAACTCCCTGCGCTACGCGTCGGGGCCCATCGGGGTCCGGCTCGACCGGCTCGACAACATCACCCTGCTCGTGGAGGTTTCCGATCCGCTTCCGGATCCGCCGGTCGAACGTACGGCCGGAATGGAGGACGAAGGGGGCCGGGGCATACAGCTCGTGGCCTGTTCCGCCCGGCGCTGGGGGACCCGCCACGGCAGAACAGGCAAGACCGTGTGGTTCGAGCTGGCTCTGCATGGTTAGAAGGAGGGAGGGACGGACGATCACAAGCCCCGGTTGAGAACCGGCCGGCAACGGCTGGAAAAGAACGAGACCGGGTCGTGATCGTGAACGCCGTGTCGGCTGGGGCCGTAGTGCTGAATACTGCGGTCAAGGCCGGTCCGGTGCGGTGAGCTGGAGGGGACGGTCGCGTGAGCGAGATACCTGAGACGGCTGGCGATGTCGTGTGGCAGAGCAGCCCGCCTGGCTCGATCTATGACTACATCCGCGTCGCCTCGTTCTCGATCGGGCCCGACGGGCTGATCGAGCAGTGGAGCCTGCGGGCCGAGGAACAGTTCGGCCTGGCCGCGGCCACCGTGATCGGCCGCGACCCCGTCGAGGCGTTCATGCCCCCCGAACTGCGCCCGCGCGGCCACCGCCGGGTCGCCGAGATCCTGGACGGCAAGGAATGGACCGGCGTCGTCCCCTTCCGCATGCCGTCCGACGGGGCCGAGCGTGCCCGGGGTCTCGCCGAGCTCTACGTCATGCCGAGCCGTACGGCCGCCGACGAACGGGCGGCCCTTTGTATCGTCGTCGACGTACGCGCCCTGCGCGGCATCGAGACCGACCTGGCCGCGTCGCAGGCCATTTTTGGTCAATCTCCCTATGGCTTCCTGCTGTTCGGTACGGATCTCACCGTGCTCCGCGCCAACCGGCGGTTCGCCACCGTCTTCGGCGGGGCCCCCGAGGAACACCGCGGCCACACCGTCCACGACTACCTCTCCCGCCCCGAGGCCGACCGGATGTCCGCCGCGCTGCAGCGGGTCCTGGACACCGGGGAGTCCGTCACCGACCTGCAGATAGTGGGCTCGGCGCCCGGCGGCTCCGACCACAGGCACTGGTCGATCAACCTGTACCGGGTGCACAGCGGCACCGGGCGCCCGATCGGCGTCGCGGGCCTCGGCATCGATGTGACCCGCCGTCACAACGCGGCCCGCGAGGCCGCCGACGCCCGCCGCAACCTCGCCCTCCTGAACGAGGCGGGCGCCCGCATGGGCAACTCCCTCGACCTGGAGACCACCGCCCGCGAACTCCTCGACATCACCGTCCCCGGCTTCTGCGACCTCGCCTCCGTCGACCTCTACCAGACCCTGCTCGCCGGCGACGACCCCGGCGCCGGCCCCTGTGACGGGCGCGGTGAACTGCGCCGGGTCGCCTTCGCGAGCGCCGTCTCGGACGGGCCGCTGACCGGCGGCGAAGGGGAGGTGGGCGTCGGCGACGTACACCGCTACCGGTTCCACTCGCCGTACGCGAGCGCGCTGCGCACCGCCCGGGTGCACACGGTGCGGGGCGCCGACGGCGGTCTAGTGCAGACCATCCTCGCCGTGCCGATGGTCGCCCACGACACCGTCGTCGGCCTGGTGCAGTTCGCCCGGGCCAAGGGCAGTGAGCCGTTCGGCGAGCGCGACCGGGCGCTCGCCACCGAGCTCGCCTCGCGCGCCGCCGTCTGCATAGACAACGCCCGCCTCTACCGAAGGGAGCACGAGCGCGCGCTGATCCTCCAGCGCTCCCTGCTCCCGCCCGGCGACCCCGAGGCCGCCGGGCTCGACATCGCCTGCCGGTATCTGCCGGGCAGCGCGGAGTCCGAGGTCGGCGGCGACTGGTTCGACGTCATCGAACTCCCCGGCCACCGCACCGCGCTCGTCATCGGCGACGTGATGGGCCGCGGGCTGCGCGCCGCCGTCGCCATGGGCGAACTGCGCACCGCGGTACGGACGTTGGCGCTGCTCGACCTCGAACCGGCCGAGGTCCTCTCCCACCTCGACGAGATCGCCCGCGGGCTCGGCGCGCCCGGCGGCAGCCAGCAGGCGTCCCGGGTCGCCCACAAGTCCCGCGACGCCGACCTCTCCGAGGTGTACCTCGCGACCTGTGTGTACGCGGTCTACGACCCGGTCACCCGGCGCTGTACGTTCGCCAACGCCGGGCACCTGCCGCCCGTCCTGGTCGAACCCGGCGACGACCCGGGCGAGCCCGCCATGCTCCTGGACGTGCCGCCCGGGCTGCCGCTCGGCGTCGGCGGCGAGCCCTTCGAGGAGGTCGAGGTCGACCTGCCCGAGGGCGCGCTGCTCGCCCTCTACACCGACGGCCTCGTCGAGTCCCGCGACCATCCGCTCGACGAGGGCCTCAACGCCTTCCGCAAGACCCTCACCGACCCGGACCGTCCCCTTGAGGACGTCTGCGACCAGGTCCTCGGCTCCCTCGACACCCGCCACGGCGAGGACGACATCGCGCTGCTCCTCGCCCGCATCCAGGGCCTGCCCGCGGACGCGGTCGGCGACTGGCGCCTGCCGCGCGAGCCCCGCTCGGTGGGGCGGGCCCGCGAGCTCGCCCGCACGCAGCTGCTCGCCTGGGACCTGGACGACCTCGTCGACACCACGGAACTCCTGGTCAGCGAGCTGGTGACCAACGCGTTGCGGTACGGGGACGGCGAGATCAGGCTCCGCCTCCTCCGGGACCGCACGCTGGTGTGCGAGGTGTGGGACGCGGGCCTGGTCCAGCCCCGGCGCCGCCGGGCCCGCGACACGGACGAGGGCGGGCGAGGCCTCCAGCTGGTCGGCCTCCTGAGCGCGGCCTGGGGCGCCCGCCGCACCCCGCGCGGCAAGACGGTGTGGTTCGAACTGGCCCTGCCGGACGGGGAGTCCGGGCCGGTGGAGCTGACGGAGGAACAGATCCTGAGCATGTTCTGACGCCCTCTCCTCAAAACGCCGGAGAGGCTGGGGGGGGGCTTTCGGCTGCGGACCGGGGGTGGCTGGTCGCGCAGTTCCCCGCGCCCCTAGCAGGGTGGGGCGCAGGGGCGCTTTCCGGTCGCCAGGGTTCTGTTTCAGCCATACGCTCGGAGCGTGATGCCGCCCGTCGGAAGAGCTTGGCGCCGTGCCGCCCTGGGCACGCTCGCCGCTCTGTGCTGGATCCTGATCGCCCCCGCCCCCGCCCTCGCCAACAGCACCCACGACTCCGGGAGTTCGGCGAGTGACCTGGTGCTCCCCGTGGTTGTGATCGTCGTGGCGGGCGCGTCAGCCGCGTACGCGTACCTCAAGAGAAAGCGGCGAACCCATACCCGCACCACGCCCGGCCAGGGGCAAGCTCCACCCAGGACACCCCCACCCCGCTAGGGGTGCGGGGCTGTGACATTGTGCGGCTCCGCCGCGATGGGGGTCCCCCCTGTTCGAGCAAAGCCGAGAACTTGGGGGAGCGAGCAACCACCCACGGTCCGCAGCCAAACAACCACCCCCCCAAGCCCCTCCGGCGTTTGAGGAGCCGGGGTTCGGGGGCGGAGCCCCTGAACAGGGAGGCGGCTAATCTGGGGCTCAGGGCATTCGAGGGGGAGACGCAGGCGTGGGCAGGATACGCACGTGGTGGGGCGGCCGCGGAGGCCGGTGGACGCGACGCACCCTGCTCGCCGCCACCCTGGTCGTAGTCGTCACCCTCGCCGCCGCCGGAGTGGCGCTCCGCGCCCAGTACGCCGGCGCCCCCGGCAAGGACACCCGCACCCGCGGCCGGGACGCCTACTGGCTCGGGCACGCCTGGGTCGACGGCCGCAAGAACGACAAGGACCTCGACGCCTTCGCGGCCAAACTGCGCGGCAGCGGCATCAAAGACCTCTTCGTGCACACCGGCCCCCTCGACCACGACGGCACCCTCCCCGTCACCCGCTACCCCAGGGCCAGCTGGCTGGTGGAGGGTGTCCACCGCAGGCTCCCGGATGTCCGGGTGCAGGCCTGGCTGGGGGACCGGCTGGCCGGCGAGCGCCCCGTCGGGCTGCGGCTCAACACCCCCACCACCCGCACCGCCGTCGTCACCACCGCCCGCCAAGTCCTGGACGGCGCCCACTTCGACGGCGTCCACTTTGACCTGGAGCCGCTCCCCTCGGGCGACAAGAACTACCTCGCCCTGCTCGACTCGCTGCACGCGCTCACCAAGCCCCGCGGCGCCGTGCTCTCCGTGGCCGCGCACCAGATAGACCCGCTGCCCGCACTGCACTCCGCGGCCGAAAGCCTCACCGGCCACGGCAAGTGGTGGGCGCAGGCCTACTTCGGACAGGTGGCCCGCCGCGTCGACCAGATCGCCGTGATGTCGTACGACACGGCGATGCCCGTGCAGAGCCTGTACGGCGGCTACGTCGCCCGTCAGACCGCGCTCGCCCTCCAAGTCACCCCGAAGCAGACCGACTTGCTGATGGGGCTTCCCTTCTACGACCACGAGAGCATGTCCCACCACGGCTCCGCCGAGACGGTCGAGGCGGCCGTGCGCGGGGCCCGCCTGGGCCTGGCCCGCACCGACCGCCACCGCCAGCACTTCGGCGTCGCCCTGTACGTCGACTTCGCCGAGCGCGACGAGGACTGGGCCGCCTACCGCAAGGGCTGGAGCTGACCAGCCCCCCAACCCCGTCAGGATTCCCGGCGCCGGATCCGGCTTCCCAGCCACACCAGCGGGTCGTACTTGCGGTCCGCCGCCCGCTCCTTCAGCGGGATCAGCGCATTGTCGGTGATTTTGATGTGCTCGGGGCAGACCTCCGTACAGCACTTGGTGATGTTGCAGTAGCCGAGCCCGTGCTCGTCCTGGGCGGTCGCCTTGCGGTCCAGGCCCGCCTCGGACGCCGCGTCCAGCGGGTGCATGTCGAGCTCCGCGACGCGCATCAGGAAGCGCGGGCCCGCGAAGGCGCCCTTGTTCTCCTCGTGGTCGCGCACCACGTGGCAGGTGTCCTGGCACAGGAAGCACTCGATGCACTTGCGGAACTCCTGCGAGCGCTCCACGTCGATCTGCTGCATCCGGTACTCGCCCGGCGCCACCCCCTTGGGCGGCACGAACGCCGGCACCTCCCGTGCTTTCGTGTAGTTGAACGTCACGTCCGTGACCAGGTCCCGTACAACCGGGAACGCCCGCAAGGGAGTTACCGTGATGACGTCCCCCGGGGCGAACACCGACATCCTCGTCATGCACATCAGCCGCGGCCGCCCGTTGATCTCCGCGCTGCACGAACCGCACTTGCCCGCCTTGCAGTTCCAGCGGACCGCGAGGTCGGGGGCCTGGGTCGCCTGGAGGCGGTGGATGATGTCGAGGACCACCTCGCCGTCGTTCACCTCCACCGTGAAGTCGGTGAGTTCACCGCCGCCGGTGTCGCCCCGCCAGACCCGGAAGCTCGCATCGTACGTACTCACTCGTACAGCTCCTCTTCGGCGAGGTACTTGACCAGCTCCTCCTTCTCGAAGAGGGAGAGCAGATCGGCACGGATGGGGTCGGTCTCCTCGCGCACCAGCCTGATCTGGCCGCGCTCGGAGTCGGGCGGGGCCAGGCCCTCGGTGGGGTCGGCGAGGTGGCACAGCAGGTTCACCCGCCGCCAGGCGCGGTCCATCGATGGCCAGTCCTCGCGGGTGTGGCCGCCGCGGCTCTCGGTGCGCTCAAGCGCGGCCCGCGCCACGCACTCGCTCACGAGCAGCATGTTGCGCAGGTCGAGCGCGAGGTGCCAGCCCGGGTTGAACTGGCGGTGCCCCTCGACCCCGGCCCGCCGAGCCCGCATGCGCAGCTCGGCGAGCTTGCGCAGCGCCTGGTGCATCTCGCCCTCCCGGCGGATGATGCCGACCAGGTCGTTCATGGCCTGCTGGAGCTCCTGATGCAGGGTGTACGGGTTCTCGACGGGCGAGCCGTCCTCGGGGGCCTCGGCGCTGAACGGGCGCAGGGCCTCCGCGGCCGCCGTGTCGATCTGGATCTCGTCCACGGCGGGGCGAGCCGCGAGCGAGGCCGCGTACTCGGCGGCGTGCAGCCCGGCCCGGCGGCCGAAGACCAGCAGGTCGGAGAGCGAGTTGCCGCCGAGCCGGTTGGATCCGTGCATGCCGCCCGCGACCTCGCCGGCCGCGAAGAGGCCGGGCACGCCGCGGGCCGCCGCGGTGTCGGAGTCGACCGCGATGCCGCCCATCACGTAGTGACAGGTGGGCCCGACCTCCATCGCCTCGGCCGTGATGTCCACGTCCGCCAGCTCCTTGAACTGGTGGTACATGGACGGCAGCCGGCGCCGGACGACCTCGGCGGGCATGCGCGTGGAGACGTCCAGGAAGACGCCGCCGTGCGGGGTGCCGCGGCCCGCCTTGACCTCGGCGTTGATGGCCCGGGCGACCTCGTCGCGGGGGAGCAGCTCGGGCGGCCGGCGGTTGTGGTCCGGGTCCTCGTACCAGCGGTCGCCCTCCTCCTCGGACTCCGCGTACTTCTCCTTGAAGACGTCCGGCACGTAGTCGAACATGAAGCGCTTGCCGTCGGAGTTCCTGAGCACCCCGCCGTCACCGCGCACCGACTCGGTGACCAGGATCCCCTTGACCGACGGCGGCCAGACCATGCCCGTGGGGTGGAACTGCACGAACTCCATGTTCAGGAGCGGCGCCCCGGCGAGCAGCGCGAGCGCGTGCCCGTCGCCGGTGTACTCCCACGAGTTGGACGTCACCTTGAACGACTTGCCGATGCCGCCGGTCGCGAGCACGACCGCGGGGGCCTCAAGGACGAAGAAGCGGCCGCTCTCGCGCTCGTAGCAGAACGCTCCGGATACCCGCTCCTCCTCCTTCAACACCCTGGTGACGGTGCACTCCTGAAAGACCTTCAGGCGGGCCTCGTAGTCGCCGAACTCCTTCTTGTCCTCCTGCTGAAGACTGACGATCTTCTGCTGGAGGGTGCGGATGAGCTCCAGGCCCGTACGGTCGCCGACGTGGGCGAGGCGCGGGTACTCGTGGCCGCCGAAGTTGCGCTGGGAGATGCGGCCGTCCGCCGTGCGGTCGAACAGGGCGCCCCAGGTCTCCAACTCCCATACGCGCTCGGGGGCTTCACGCGCGTGCAGCTCCGCCATGCGCCACTGGTTCAGGAACTTGCCGCCGCGCATGGTGTCGCGGAAGTGGACCTGCCAGTTGTCGCCGGAGTTCACGTTGCCCATGGAAGCCGCGATGCCGCCCTCGGCCATGACGGTGTGCGCCTTGCCGAAGAGGGACTTGCAGATCACCGCCGTACGGGCGCCCCGCTCGCGCGCCTCGATGGCGGCCCGCAGGCCCGCCCCGCCCGCGCCCACCACGACGACGTCCCACTGCTGCCGTTCGAGTTGTGTCATGTCTAGAAGAACCTCGGATCGTCGAACGCCCCGGTGGCGAGCAGATACACATAGAAGTCGGCGAGCGCGACGCTGATCAACGAGGCCCAGGCCAGCAGCATGTGACGCTCATTCAGCTTTCCTACCCAGCCCCAGAGCCGGTAGCGCACCGGATGCTTGGAGAAGTGCCGCAGCCGGCCGCCGATGATGTGCCGGCAGGAGTGGCAGGACAGGGTGTACGTCCAGATCAGCGCGATGTTGACCAGGAACACCAGACTGCCGAGCCCCATGTGGCCCCACCCGTAGTGCTCGTCGCGGAACGAGAGCACGGTGTCGTACGTCAGGACCCCCGCGACCAGGACCGCGAAGTAGAAGAAGTACCGGTGGACGTTCTGCAGGATGAGCGGGAAGCGGGTCTCGCCCGAGTACTTCTTGTGCGGCTCGGCCACCGCGCAGGCGGGCGGCGAGGCCCAGAAGCCCCGGTAGTACGCCTTGCGGTAGTAGTAGCAGGTCAGCCGGAAGCCGAGCGGGAAGATCAGGATGAGGAGCGCGGGGGACAGGCCCCACCAGCTGCCGAAGATCTCCGCGTTCGGCCCGTGCCGCATGGGTGCGCAGTTGTCGGCGAGGCACGGGGAGTAGAACGGCGAGACATAGGGCGCGTGGTAGTAGTCCGCGTTCGCGAACGCACGCCAGGTCGAGTACACGATGAAGGCGAGCAGCCCCGCGGCGGTCACGGCCGGCGCCAGCCACCAGCGGTCGGTGCGCAGATGGCGGGGCGAGATGGCGGCGCGCGAGGCGTCGTGGACGCCGGTGCCGGTCCCCGCCGGGGGAGAGGGTTCCGTGCCTGTGGCCAAGAGTGGCTCCAGTGGAAGTGAAGTCAGGGGGCGCGTCGGCCGCGGGACCGGGTGCTCCCGAGCCCTTCGTCGTCCGCATCGGTCCAGAGCGAGGTGTCGTACGGGGTGTCGGGGATGGTGACCAGGTCGGGCCGGGCCGCCGGGGCGCCGGGTGCCGTCTCGCGGAGCAGCGCGAGGCTCTCGCGCAGATGGTCGGCGTCGGTCTTCACCCGCCTGATCTCCAGGCTGTGCCCGACCTGTTTCTCCAGTCGCCCGACGCTCTTCACGAGGTCGTCCAGGCAGCGCTGAGCCGCCGTCAACTCGTCTTGCAGGGACATGACTTGCCTGCCTTTCGCCGGAGCGGGTGGCAATGTTCATGCGCCTGAGAGTGTCGCGCCTCACATGCGCGGTTGTGAAGGTGCGTGCACGACGTTGTGGGGTTGCGGAATCGGGGCGCGCCCCCTATGGGGCCGGTGTTCGAAACGAGGCCGGCCGGGGGCTGTCGTGTTCGCGGGTGCGTTCGGCCGCACGGGTGGGGTTCGGGGCCCGCTGCGCCGTGTCGCCACCCGGGGGGCGGGCCCGTCCCCTTCAGTGGCTGGGATAGGTGTGATCATCGCGAAATGGCATCAAGCCCAGCAAATCTGACGAAGAGGTACAAGCCATGTCCCACGTCGGTGACCCGAACGGGAGGGCGCCCCGGATCGTCACGGCGATCCGGACCGCGGCCTGCGTCCGGTCGCGCTCCGTCGCGCTCCTGACCACCGGGGCGCTCGTGCTCCCCGTGCTGCTGACCGGCTGCGGCTCGGCCGACAGCGGGACCGAGGCGGGAGCCGCGCCCCAGGACATCGCGGTCGCCGAGCGGCCGCAAGTCGCCGACGGGGGCACCCTGAGGTGGGCCGTCGACGCGATGCCCGAGACGCTCAACACCTTCCAGGCCGATGCCGACACCGCGACCCAGCGGGTCGCCCAGGCCGTGCTGCCCGCGCTGTTCACGCTGGACGAGCGGGGCCGGCCGGAGCGCAACGCCGACTACCTGGAGTCCGCCGAGGTCGTCCAGCGCGAGCCCAAGCAGGTCGTGCTCTACAAGCTCAACCAGAGGGCGGTGTGGAGCGACGGCCGCGAGATCGGCGCCCCCGACTTCGTCGCCCAGTGGCGCGCGCTCAGCGGCAAGGACTCGGCGTACTGGACCGCGCGCAACGCCGGCTACGAGCGCATCGAGAAGATCGAGAAGGGTGCCAACGACCTGGAGGTCAAGGTCACCTTCGCCAAGCCGTACGCCGACTGGCGCTCCCTGTTCAGCCCGCTCTACCCGAAGGACATCACGGGCACCCCCGACTCCTTCAACGACGGCGCCCGTACGAAGCTGAAGGCGACCGCGGGGGCCTTCCGGCTCAAGGAGGCCGACCGCGCCAAGGGCGTCGTCACCCTGGAGCGCAACCCGCGCTGGTGGGGTCACCCGGCCAAGCTCGACACCCTGGTCCTACAGGCCGTGCCGCGCGACAAGCGGGCCGCGGCCCTGGCCGCCGGCACCGTCGACATGGCCGAGATCGACCGCACGGACGCCGACCGCATCACCCTCGCCGAACGCGACAAGGGCCAGGCCGTCACGCACGGCCCGGCCGCCGCGATCACGCCCGCCTCCGCGCTGCGCTCCTGGGCGATCGCCCACAGCGGCGAGGACGACAAGGCCGAGGCGGAGCAGGAGGCCCGCAAGGAGAGCCGGGCCGCCGTCGAGAAGTACGCCAAGGAACAGGCCGGGCTGCGCGGCTTCGCCATCCGCAAGACCCTGGAGCCCGCCTACACCCAGCTCGCCCTCAACGGTGCCTCCGGGCCGCTGGCCGACGAGCGGGTCCGGCGCGCGGTGGCCCGCGCACTCAACCGCCAGGAGATCGCCGAGGAGGTCCTCAAGCCGCTCGGCCTGCCCGCCCGGCCCCCCGGCAGCCACCTCGCCCTGGCCGGCCAGGACGCGTACACCGACAGCAGTGACGCGCTGGGCAGCCACGACGAGAAGGAGGCGCGGGCGCTGCTCGCGGATGCCGGGTGGACGACCGACGGCGCCCGGATGAAGCCGAAGCAGGTCCCCGCCAAGGCGGGCGGCGAGGCCGACGGCGAGGACTCCGACGACGGCAAGCGCCTGGCGGCCGCGACCCACCCCGCCACCGGGAACCACCCCAACGACGAGGGCACCTACATCGTCGGCGACGACAAGCCCGGCAGCGCCGGATCCGGTTCCTCCGTGCTCGCCCCGGACCGCGCCGCCGCCATCCAGCGGGCCGCGCTGCTCAAGCAGGCCCGCATCTTCGACACCGAGCCCGCCGAGCAGGGCAAGAAGGCCGCCGACAAGAACACCAAGACCGAAGCCCGGCCCAAGGGCGGCGCCCCCGGCGCGTACGCCCCGAAGGGCACCGCGGCCCCGGCGCCGCAGGGCGGCCCGCTCGGCAAGGACGGCAAGCCGCTCACCCTGCGCTTCGTGCTGCCCTCGGGCCCCGGCTCGCAGGCGCTGCGCACCGTCGGCGACAGGATCGCGGCCGAGCTGAAGGCCGTCGGCATCAACACCGACATCGTCAAGGTCGCCGACGACAGCTACTTCAAGGACCACATCGCGTCCGGCGACTTCGACCTGGCCCTGTACTCGTGGCCCGGCACCGCCTACCCGGCCACCGACGACCGGCCGATCTTCGCCAAGCCGGAGCCCGCCGCCGACGGCTCGCTGCTCGTCGAACAGAACTACAGCCGGGTCGGCACCGACCACATCGACCAGCTCTTCGAGCAGGCGGCCGCCGAGCTCGACGAGGACGAGGCCCGCGACCTCGTCCAGAAGGCCGACGCCAGGATCTGGGCGGCGGCCGGCTCGATTCCGCTCTACCAGCGTCCGCAGCTGGTCGCCGTGAAGCCGAATGTGGCCAATGCCGGTGCCTTCGGGTTCGGCGTCCCGCACTTCCAGGACATCGGGTTCAAGAAGCCGGAAACGGCGCCCGACGCGACGAAGAACAGTAAGAAGTAGAAGGAGAACAGTAAGAAGTAGAACAGAAAAAAAGCAGGTCAGAAGCGGACGCCGGTACCGGCCCCAAGCTCAGAACCTGCTCAAGTCACTTGCCCGCCGGCCCCGCCGGCGGGCAAGGTCGTGTACGCCCCTGACCCAGGCTCAATCACGACGTAGCCCCCTGCTCAAGATCGGCAGAATCGGCCCGGGAGGCCGTCGGCGCGGCGGCCCCGTACCATGGGAGGCAGCCGTGGCCTGTCTGCCCGGCGGGCGGACGAGGACTCGACCGCGTCAGACGCCTGATCCCACGATCGAGAGAAGCGCTAGCCAGCATGCCCACGCGCCACGACATCCGTAACGTCGCCATCGTCGCCCACGTCGACCACGGCAAGACCACCCTGGTCGACGCCATGCTCAAGCAGGCCGGTGCCTTCGCCGCGCACGCCGCCGAGTCGCTCGACGACCGCATGATGGACAGCAACGACCTGGAGCGTGAGAAGGGCATCACGATCCTGGCGAAGAACACCGCCGTCAAGTACCACCCCAAGGATGGCGGCGACGTCATCACCATCAACATCATCGACACCCCGGGCCACGCCGACTTCGGTGGCGAGGTCGAGCGCGGTCTGTCGATGGTCGACGCGGTCGTCCTGCTCGTGGACGCCTCCGAGGGTCCGCTGCCGCAGACCCGCTTCGTGCTCCGCAAGGCGCTGCAGGCCCGGATGCCCGTCATCCTCTGCATCAACAAGACGGACCGCCCGGACTCCCGGATCGACGAGGTCGTCAACGAGACGTACGACCTGTTCCTGGACCTGGACGCGGACGAGGACCAGATCGAGTTCCCGATCGTCTACGCCTGCGCCCGTGACGGCGTCGCGTCGCTGACCAAGCCGGAGAACGGCACGGTCCCGGCCGACAGCGACAACCTGGAGCCGTTCTTCTCGACGATCCTCTCCCACGTCCCGGCCCCCGAGTACGACGAGGCCGCCCCGCTGCAGGCGCACGTCACCAACCTCGACGCCGACAACTTCCTGGGCCGTATCGCGCTGCTCCGCGTCGAGCAGGGCGAGCTGCGCAAGGGCCAGACGGTCGCGTGGATCAAGCGGGACGGCACGATCTCCAACGTCCGCATCACCGAGCTGATGATGACCGAGGCGCTCACCCGCAAGCCGGCCGAGGTGGCCGGCCCCGGTGACATCTGCGCGGTCGCGGGCATCCCCGACATCATGATCGGCGAGACCCTGGCCGACCCGGAGAACCCGATCGCGCTGCCGCTGATCACGGTGGACGAGCCCGCCATCTCCATGGTGATCGGCACCAACACCTCCCCGCTGGTCGGCCGCGGCGGCACCGGCAAGGGCGCCCAGGCGAAGTCGGCGGTCAAGGACCGCAAGGTGACGGCCCGTCAGGTCAAGGACCGCCTCGACCGCGAGCTCATCGGCAACGTCTCGCTGCGCGTCCTCGACACCGAGCGCCCCGACGCCTGGGAGGTCCAGGGCCGCGGTGAGCTCGCGCTCGCCATCCTGGTCGAGCAGATGCGCCGCGAGGGCTTCGAGCTGACGATCGGCAAGCCGCAGGTCGTCACCCGGACCGTCGACGGCAAGGTGCAGGAGCCGGTCGAGCGCCTCACGGTCGACGTGCCCGAGGAGCACATGGGCGCCGTCACCCAGCTCATGGGTGTCCGCAAGGGCCGCATGGACAACATGTCCAACCACGGTTCGGGCTGGGTCCGCATGGAGTTCGTCGTCCCGTCCCGCGGCCTCATCGGCTTCCGTACGGAGTTCCTGACCAACACCCGCGGCACCGGTATCGCCCACTCGATCCACGAGGGCCACGAGCCGTGGTTCGGCACCCTGACGACCCGCAACAACGGTTCGCTGGTGGCCGACCGGGCCGGCGCCGTCACCGCCTTCGCGATGACGAACCTCCAGGAGCGCGGCGTCCTGTTCACCGACCCCGGCACCGAGGTGTACGAGGGCATGATCGTCGGCGAGAACTCGCGCGCCGACGACATGGACGTGAACATCACCAAGGAGAAGAAGCTCACGAACATGCGGTCCTCCTCGGCCGACTCGTTCGAGGCGATCGTCCCGCCGCGCAAGCTCTCCCTGGAGCAGTCGCTGGAGTTCTGCCGCGACGACGAGTGCGTCGAGGTGACCCCGGAGGCCGTGCGCATCCGCAAGGTCGTCCTGGACCAGAAGGAGCGCGGCCGCACCGCCTCGCGCGCCAAGCACAACTGACGTACCCAGTACGTCCAGAAGGCCCGGTTCCGCGTACTTCGCGGGGCCGGGCCTTCGGCGTTGCCGGCCGGGTTTGAACGGCCGTGTACACACGCGAGGGCGATCAAGTTCAAAGGACTGTCAAAGAGCCTCGTGGACAGTGACCGGGGCCCTCTACGGTCAAGTTGTTTTAACAGGCACGGTGTTCGGATATCGAGCGTCGCTCTCCGGAAGATGTGTTAACGGTCCGTTTCGGGTGTGTCTGTCTGTGCTCATTTTGTCCGGATTTCGGGCCGTTGACCGGTACCGATGTTGTCAAAACGAGACCCTTTAAGTGTGGTTTACAGCCCGGCCGTACTTAATAGTTGGCTCCATTGAGCTCGGGTCAATGGGTCACGCACTGTGGGGAGTGCCGACTCACGAGCACACTCGGGGTACTTGACGTCACAGCGCTGTCAGGGGTGTCAGCGCGCGTAGAAGTACCCCTCTTGTAGTGACAAGTGGACTCATGAGGAGGAAACCCATGCGTGGTGCTACGAGCGCCAAGTGGGTCGCGGGAGCGGCAATCATCGCCCTGGGCGCTACCGCTTGCGGTGGCGGCAAGGGCTCCGACGCGAAGGCCGAAGTGGACGCCAAGGGCGTCTACAGCTACCAGAGCAGCGAGCCGCAGCGTCCGCTGCAGCCGGCCAACGCCAACGAGGTCGGCGGCGGCCGCATCATCAAGAACCTGTTCCGCGGCCTGACGGACTACGACCCGGCGACGGGCAAGCTGCGGAACCAGATGGCCGACAAGATCGAGACCACTGACTCCCAGCACTACAAGATCACCATCAAGACCGGCTGGACCTTCCACGACGGCACCCCGGTGACCGCCGCGTCCTTCGTCGACGCCTGGAACTGGTCCGCCAACACCAAGAACAACCAGATCAACTCGACGTGGTTCGAGGACATCGCGGGTTACAAGGACGTCCACCCGGAGAAGGGTGACCCGACGGCCGACAAGATGTCCGGTCTGAAGGCGGTCGACGACAAGACGATCCAGGTCGACCTGAACCAGCCGGTGTCGTACTTCCCGTACAAGCTCGGCTACACCGCCTTCTCGCCGCTGCCGAAGGCCTTCTACGCCGACCCGAAGAAGTTCGGCGAGAACCCGGTCGGCAACGGGCCGTACAAGTTTGTCAGCTGGGAGCACAACAAGGCTGTCACGCTGACCGCGTACGACGGCTACAAGGGTGAGGACAAGCCGAAGAACGGCGGCATCGTCTTCAAGAACTACACCCAGGCCGAGGCTGCCTACAAGGAGCTCACCTCGGACACCCTGGATGTGCTCGACCAGGTCGACCCGACCGACCTCCCGAAGTACAAGGCGGACCTCGGCAACCGCGCCGTCGACCAGCCGCAGGGTGGCATCACCTCCATCGCCTTCGCGATGTACGACGACGCCTGGAAGGCGCCGGAGAAGGCCAAGGTCCGCCAGGGTCTGTCCATGGCGATCGACCGCGACACCATCACCAAGACGGTGCTCCAGGGTTCGCGCCAGCCGGCCGACAGCTTTGTCGCCCCGGGCGTGGCGGGCTACAAGCAGGGCGCCTGCGGCGACGCCTGCACGTACAACCCGGCCAAGGCCAAGGAGCTCATCGCCGCGGGTGGTGGCGTCCCGAACAACAAGGTCACCATCCTCTACAACGCCGACGGCGGTCACAAGGAGTGGGTGGACGCGGTCTGCAACTCCATCCGCCAGGCCACCGGCATCGACTGCACCGGTGACCCGAAGCCGGACTTCAAGACCGCTCGTGACCTCATCACGAACAAGCAGGTCAAGAGCATCATGCGGTCCGCCTGGCAGCAGGACTACCCGCTGAACGCCAACTTCCTGCGCGACATCTACGGCACCGGCGCCTCGGCCAACGACTCGGGCTTCTCGGACCCCGCGTTCGACAACTTCTCCAAGGCCGCCGACAAGGCCACCAGCGTCGACCAGACGACGGCCCTGTACCAGCAGGCCGAGGGCGTCCTCTTCAAGGACATGCCGTCCATCCCGCTCTGGTTCTACAAGACCAACGCGGGCTGGTCGAACAAGGTCCAGAACGTCAAGTACGACTCCTTCGGCGACCCTGTCTTCACGCAGGTCGAGGTCAAGAAGAAGTAACCAGGTCGGCATCCGGCCCACCCCCAAGCTCCGCAATCGCGGAGCAGGCACAGTGAAGACGCGGCCGGACGCTCCCCCTACTCTTTGGGGGAGCGATCCGGCCGCCGTCGCGCCGACCCATCTATGGAGGCACCATGGGGCGTTATGTCGCGAGGCGACTGCTCCAGATGATCCCGGTATTCCTCGGGACGACCCTGCTCATCTTCCTGATGGTGTACGCCCTGCCGGGCGACCCCGTCAGAGCCATGTGGGGCGACAAGGCGGCAGACCCCGCCCAGCTCGCCGCCATCAGGCACCAACTGGGCCTGGACCAGCCGCTGTGGAAGCAGTACTGGGACTACATCTCCAACCTGGCCCACTTCGACTTCGGCATGACCATGTCGGGCCGCAAGGTCACCGACGTGATGAGCGAGGCCCTGCCGGTCACCGTCCGGCTCGCGCTCATGGCCTTCACCATTGAGCTCGTGCTCGGTGTGCTGCTCGGTGTCCTCTCGGGTCTGCGCCGCAACAAGCTCATGGACAAGCTCGTCCTGGTCGTCACCCTCCTGGTGATCTCCGTGCCGATCTTCGTCCTCGCCTACGTCTTCCAGGCGGTCTTCTCGGACGGCCTCGGATGGGTCACCCCGACCGTCCAGGACTCCATGGACCTGAGCCAGTTGATGCTGCCGGCCATCGTGCTGGGCTCGCTGTCGCTCGCGTACGTGGCACGGCTCTCGCGCACCTCGATCGTCGAGAACCTGCGTGCGGACTACATCCGCACCGCCGTCGCCAAGGGCCTGCCCAAGCGCCGCATCATCACCCGCCACCTGCTGCGCAACTCGCTGATCCCGGTGGTGACCTTCCTCGGAACCGACCTCGGAGCCCTGATGGGCGGCGCGATCGTCACCGAGGGAATCTTCAACGTGCAGGGTGTCGGAAACGCGCTCTACCGAGCCATCAACGGCAAGGAAGGTGCGACGGTGGTCGGTTTCGTGACCGTCCTGGTCGTCGTCTACCTCCTCTCCAGCTTGATCGTCGACCTGCTCTACGCGGTCCTGGACCCGAGGATCCGGTATGCCTGACACCATCGAGAAGACCTCGGTCCCCGGATCGGCGGCCGTAAACGCCCCGGCAGACCAGGTCGACAAGCCGCGCAGCCTCTGGTCGGACGCGTGGGGCGACCTGCGCCGCCGCCCGGTCTTCATCCTCTCGGCGCTGCTCATCGTGCTGCTGATCGCCATCTCCATCGCGCCGAGCCTGTTCACCTCGGTGGACCCGCGCGCCGGCGATCTGCGCAACCACTACCTGACCACCCCCAACTGGGGTCACGTCTTCCAGCCCGACTGGTTCGGCTACGACGGTCAGGGCCGCAGCATCTACGCCCGTACGCTCTACGGCGCCCGGGCCTCGATCACCGTCGGCATCTGCGTGACCGCCGCGGTCACCATCGTCGGCGGCATCACGGGCATGATCGCCGGTTACTTCGGCGGCTGGGTCGACACCCTGCTCTCCCGGATCACCGACATCTTCTTCGGCATCCCGCTGCTGCTCGGTTCGCTGGTGATCCTCAGCGCGTTCACCAACCGCACCGTGTGGACCGTGGTGTTCGCACTCGCGGTGCTCGGCTGGACGCAGATGACCCGTGTCATGCGCGGCGCCGTCATCACCGCCAAGGCCGCCGACTACGTCACCGCGGCCCGGGCGCTCGGCGCCGGCACGTTCCGGATCATGCTCCGGCACATCCTGCCGAACGCGGTCGCCCCGGTCATCGTGGTCGCCACCATCGCGCTCGGCGGCTACATCGGCGCCGAGGCGACGCTGAGCTACCTCGGTATCGGTCTGCAGGACCCGACGATCAGCTGGGGCATCGACATCTCGTCGGCCCAGCGCGTGATCCGCACGGCCCCGCACGCACTGTTCTTCCCCGCGGGCATGCTGAGCCTCACCGTTCTCGCGTTCATCATGCTCGGCGACGCGGTGCGCGACGCCCTCGACCCCAAGCTGCGCTGAGGAGGGCGTACGTGACCACTATCGACAAGACCCTCAACGTCCCGGCACAGCGTCCCTCCGGGGACGAGTCCGGTGCGCTGCTCGAAGTCCGCGACCTGCACGTGGAGTTCCACACCCGAGACGGTGTCGCCAAGGCGGTCAACGGTGTCAACTACTCGGTGAACGCGGGCGAGACGCTCGCCGTGCTCGGCGAGTCCGGCTCCGGCAAGTCCGTGACAGCCCAGGCGATCATGGGCATCCTCGACATGCCGCCGGGGAAGATCCCGCAGGGCGAGATCCTCTTCCACGGCCAGGACATGCTCAAGATGTCCAACGAGGAGCGCCGCAAGATCCGTGGCCAGAAGATCGCGATGATCTTCCAGGACGCGCTCTCCGCGCTCAACCCGGTCCTCAACGTCGGCTACCAGCTCGGCGAGATGTTCCAGGTGCACCAGGGCCTGTCCCGCAAGGACGCCAAGCTCAAGGCCATCGAGCTGATGGACAAGGTCAAGATCCCGGCCGCCAAGTCCCGGGTCACCGACTACCCCCACCAGTTCTCCGGCGGTATGCGCCAGCGCATCATGATCGCCATGGCGCTCGCCCTGGAGCCGGACCTGATCATCGCGGACGAGCCGACCACCGCGCTCGACGTGACCGTCCAGGCCCAGGTCATGGACCTGCTCGCGGAGCTCCAGCGCGAGTACAACATGGGCCTGATCCTGATCACCCACGACCTCGGCGTGGTCGCCGACGTCGCGGACAAGATCGCGGTGATGTACGCGGGCCGCATCGTCGAGCAAGCCCCGGTGCACGAGATCTACAAGCGCCCCGCGCACCCGTACACCAAGGGACTGCTCGCCTCGATCCCGCGCCTGGACCAGAAGGGCCAGGACCTGTACGCGATCAAGGGCCTGCCGCCCAACCTCCTGAAGATCCCGACCGGTTGCGCCTTCAACCCGCGCTGCCCTCAGGCGCAGGACATCTGCCGTACCGAGGTCCCGGCTCTGCTGCCGGTCACCGAGAAGGACGGCACCGACCTGGTCGGCCGCGGCAGCGCCTGCCACTTCTGGAAGGAGACGATCCATGGCTGAGCTCGACAAGAAGGACGAGGCCGTGGACGCCACTCCCAACGTCACCGACGTCGTCAAGGTGGACGCCTCCACGACCACCGAGGTCGAGGCGATCCTCGACGCCCCGGTCGACCGGGGCGAGCCGATCCTCCAGGTCCGCAATCTGGTCAAGCACTTCCCGCTGACCAGCGGCATCCTGTTCAAGAAGCAGGTCGGCGCGGTCAAGGCCGTCGACGGGATCTCCTTCGACCTGTACCAGGGCGAGACGCTCGGCATCGTGGGCGAGTCCGGCTGTGGCAAGTCCACCGTCGCCAAGCTCCTGATGACGCTGGAGCGGGCGACCGCCGGCGAGGTCTTCTACAAGGGCCAGGACATCACCAAGCTGTCCGGGCGGGCCCTGAAGGCGGTCCGCCGCAACATCCAGATGGTGTTCCAGGACCCGTACACCTCGCTGAACCCGCGCATGACGGTCGGCGACATCATCGGGGAGCCCTTCGACATCCACCCCGAGGTGGCTCCGAAGGGCGACCGGCGCCGCAAGGTCCAGGAACTCCTGGACGTCGTGGGCCTCAACCCCGAGTACATCAACCGGTACCCGCACCAGTTCTCCGGCGGTCAGCGCCAGCGCATCGGCATCGCCCGCGGCCTCGCGCTGAACCCCGAGATCATCATCTGTGACGAGCCGGTCTCCGCCCTCGACGTGTCCGTCCAGGCGCAGGTCATCAACCTGATGGAGAAGCTGCAGAACGAGTTCAACCTGTCGTACGTGTTCATCGCGCACGACCTGTCGATCGTTCGGCACATCTCCGACCGGGTCGGTGTGATGTACCTCGGCAAGATGGCCGAGATCGGCACCGACCAGCAGATCTACGAGCACCCGACGCACCCCTACACCCAGGCGCTGCTCTCCGCCGTCCCGGTCCCCGACCCGGACGCGCGCGAGCACCGCGAGCGGATCATCCTCACCGGTGACGTCCCCTCGCCCGCCAACCCGCCGTCGGGCTGCCGCTTCCGCACCCGCTGCTGGAAGGCGGAGGACCGCTGCTCGACCGAGGTCCCGCTGCTCGCGATCCCGGAGCGGTTCCAGGGTCTGGACAGCCCGGTGGCGCACGAGTCGGCGTGCCACTTCGCCGAGGAGAAGGACGTCGTCGGCGCGGCCTGACACCGGCACCACACGGGTGGGCCCGCGGTTCCCGACCGGGATCGCGGGCCCACCCGTTTGTGCGCCCGTACGGCGCTGGTAAAGGTGCGGTATCTGCGCTTCCGGGGTGATATTTGGGCCTAAGTGAGACTTGGGACTCGAATGGGACTCTAGGAGGACTCCATGCGCGGAGCCGCGCACGCCAAGTGGGCCGCCGGTGCGGTGGTCGTCGCCCTCGTGGCCACGGCCTGCGGTGGGGGAGGGAGCGGCGGCGGTGGCGGCGCCGAAGGGATCGTCAGCTCCTCCTGGGGCGACCCGCAGAACCCGCTGGAGCCGGCCAACACCAACGAGGTGCAGGGCGGCAAGGTCCTCGACATGCTCACGCGCGGCCTCAAGCGGTACGACCCGAAGACCGGCGAGGCCAAGGACATGCTCGCCGACAAGATCGAGACGACCGACTCCGAGAACTTCAAGGTCACCCTCAAGGACGGCTGGACGTTCTCCAACGGCGAGAAGGTCACCGCCAAGTCCTTCGTGGACGCCTGGAACTACGGCGCCAACCTGAAGAACAACCAGAAGAACGCCTCGATGTTCTCCTACATCGACGGCTACGCCCAGATCCACCCCAAGACCGGGTCCCCGGCCGCCGACACCATGTCCGGCCTCAAGGTCGTCGACGACAAGACCTTCACGGTCAGGCTCAACCAGAAGTTCTCGACCTGGCCCGACACCCTCGGCTACCCCGCGTTCGCCCCGCTGCCCAGGGCCTTCTTCGACAACCACGCGGCCTGGCTGTCCAAGCCCGTCGGCAACGGCCCGTACACGGTGGACTCGTACACCAAGGGCTCCAAGCTGGCGATGCGCAAGTGGGCCGGGTACATGGGCGAGGACAAGGCGCAGAACGGCGGCATCGACCTCAAGGTCTACACCGACAACAACACCGCCTACACCGATCTGACGGCCGGCAACCTCGACCTCGTCGACGACGTGCCCGCCTCCCAGCTCAAGAACGTGAAGGCCGACCTGGGCGACCGGTACATCAACACCCCGGCCGGCATCATCCAGACCCTCGCCTTCCCCTACTACGACGCCGCCTGGAACACCCCGGACGCGGTCAAGGTCCGCAAGGGCATCTCCATGGCGATCAACCGGCAGCAGATCACCGACACCATCTTCCAGAAGACCCGCACCCCCGCCACCGACTGGACCTCGCCGGTGCTCGGCGAGGCCGGCGGCTACAAGGCCGGGCTGTGCGGGGACTCCTGCACCTACAACCCCGCCGAGGCCAAGAAGCTCATCACCGAGGGCGGCGGCATCCCCGGCGGGCAGCTGAAGATCTCGTACAACGCGGACACCGGCTCGCACAAGGAATGGGTCGACGCGGTCTGCAACAGCATCAACAACGCGCTCGGCAACGACAAGGCGTGCGTCGGCGGGCCGGTCGGCACCTTCGCGGACTTCCGCAGCCAGATCACCCAGTCGAAGATGTCCGGCCCCTTCCGGGCGGGCTGGCAGATGGACTACCCGCTGATCCAGAACTTCCTCCAGCCGCTGTACTACACCGGCGCCTCCTCCAACGACGGCAAGTGGTCCAACGCCGAGTTCGACAAGCTGGTCGACCAGGCCAACGCCGACACCGACAAGGCGAAGGCGGTCGCCGACTTCCAGCACGCCGAAGGCGTCGTACGGGACCAGATGGCGGCCATCCCGCTCTGGTACCAGAACGGCAGCGCGGGCTACTCGACCCGGATCTCCAACGTCTCGCTGAACCCCTTCAGCGTCCCGGTCTACGACCAGATCAAGGTGGGCTGACGCCGTAGGGCGCACGGCCCGGCGCGCTCAACCCGGCGCCGGGCCAAGCCCGTTGAGAGTTCCGACGACCCCCGGAGGGCCTCATGGGACGGTATGTGATCCGGCGTCTGCTCCAGATGATCCCGGTCTTCTTCGGGGCCACGCTGCTGATCTTCCTGATGGTGAACGTGATGGGGGACCCGATCGCCGGCCTGTGCGGCGACAAGGCCTGCGACCCCGCCACCGCCGCCCAGCTCAAGAAGGAGTTCGGCCTCGACAAGCCGGTCTGGCAGCAATACCTGACGTACATGGGGAACGTGTTCACCGGCGACTTCGGGACCGCGTTCAACGGGCAGAAGGTCACCGAGCTGATGTCCGCCGCCTTCCCCGTCACCATCCGGCTGACCATCGTGGCGATCCTCTTCGAGATCGTCATCGGCATCAGCCTCGGCGTGGTCACGGGGCTGCGGCGCGGCCGGCCCGTCGACACCGTCGTCCTGATGTTGACCCTCATCGTCATCGCCATCCCCGTCTTCGTCACGGGCCTGCTGCTCCAACTGCTGCTCGGCGTCGAATGGGGCGTCATCAGACCCACGGTCTCGCCGGAGGCCCCGTTCAACGAACTCCTCGTCCCGGGCCTCGTGCTGGCGTCCGTGTCGCTGGCGTACGTCACCCGGCTCACCCGGACCTCGATCGCCGAGAACTCGCGCGCCGACTACGTCCGCACCGCCGTCGCCAAGGGCCTGCCCAGGCGCCGGGTGATCACCAAGCACCTGCTGCGCAACTCGCTGATCCCCGTCGTCACCTTCATCGGCACGGACGTCGGCGCGCTGATGGGCGGCGCGATCGTCACCGAGCGGATCTTCAACATCCACGGCGTCGGCTACCAGCTCTACCAGGGCATCCTGCGCCAGAGCACCCAGACCGTGGTCGGCTTCGTGACCGTGCTCGTGCTGGTCTTCCTGGTCGCCAACCTCATCGTCGACCTTCTGTACGCCGTACTCGACCCGAGGATCCGCTATGCCTGAGCCCTACGACGACGGAGCGATCGCCGGGACGGGGGCCGGCGGGGCGATGGACCTCGCGGCGAGCGAGGCTGCCACCCTGGAGAAGACCCCCGGCGGGCCGCTCGGCACCGGCCCCTCCGAAAAACCCCGCTCGCTGTGGTCGGACGCCTGGCGCGACCTGCGCCGCAACCCCGTCTTCATCCTCTCGGGCCTGGTCATCCTCTTCCTGGTCGTCATCTCGCTGTGGCCCTCGCTGATCGCCGACGGCAACCCGCTCCAGTGCGACCTCGCCAAGGCGCAGGAGGGCTCCCAGCCAGGACACCCCTTCGGCTACAACGGGCAGGGCTGCGACGTCTACACGCGGACCGTCTACGGCGCCCGCACCTCGGTCACCGTCGGCGTGTGCACCACCGTCGGCGTCGCCCTGTTCGGCTCGTTCGTCGGCGGGCTCGCCGGGTTCTTCGGCGGCGGCTGGGACGCGCTGCTCTCCCGCGTCACCGACATCTTCTTCGGCATCCCCGTCGTCCTCGGCGGCCTGGTCTTCCTGTCGGTGGTCACCTCCGCCACCGTCTGGCCGGTCATCGGCTTCATGATCCTGCTCGGCTGGCCGCAGATCGCCCGCATCGCCCGCGGCTCCGTCATCACCGCCAAACAGAACGACTACGTCCAGGCGGCCCGCGCCCTCGGCGCCTCCAACTCCCGCATGCTGCTCCGCCACATCGCGCCCAACGCCGTGGCGCCGGTCATCGTCGTGGCGACCATCGCACTCGGTACGTACATCGCGCTCGAAGCGACGCTGTCCTACCTCGGCGTCGGCCTCAAGCCGCCCACCGTCTCCTGGGGCATCGACATCTCGGCCGCCTCCCAGTACATCCGCAACGCCCCGCACATGCTGCTCTGGCCGGCCGGGGCGCTGGCGATCACGGTGCTCGCGTTCATCATGCTCGGCGACGCGGTGCGCGACGCCCTCGACCCCAAGCTGCGTTGAGGAGAGGGACCATGCTGCTCGAAGTACGCGATCTCCAGGTGGAGTTCAAGACGCGGGACGGGGTCGCCAAGGCCGTCAACGGGGTCAACTACTCGGTGGACGCGGGCGAGACGCTCGCCGTGCTCGGCGAGTCCGGCTCCGGCAAGTCCGTGACCGCGCAGGCCGTCATGGGCATCCTCGACATGCCGCCCGGACGGATCGCGGGCGGCGAGATCCTCTTCCAGGGCAAGGACCTCCTCAAGCTCAAGGAGGACGAGCGGCGCAGGATCCGCGGCTCCGGGATGGCCATGATCTTCCAGGATGCGCTGTCCTCCCTGAACCCGGTGCTCAGCGTCGGCGACCAGCTCTCGGAGATGTTCACCGTCCATCGCGGCATGTCCAGGAAGGACGGCAGGGCCAAGGCCGTCGAGCTGATGGACCGGGTGCGCATCCCCGCCGCGAAGGAGCGGGTCGGCCAGTATCCCCACCAGTTCTCCGGCGGCATGCGCCAACGCATCATGATCGCGATGGCGATGGCCCTCGAACCGTCCCTGATCATCGCGGACGAGCCCACCACCGCCCTCGACGTCACCGTCCAGGCCCAAGTGATGGACCTGCTGGCCGAGTTGCAGCGCGAGCTGAACATGGGGCTCATCCTGATCACCCACGACCTGGGCGTGGTCGCCGACGTCGCGGACAAGATCGCGGTGATGTACGCGGGCCGCATCGTCGAGCAGGCCCCGGTGCACGAGATCTACAAGAAGCCCGCGCACCCGTACACCAAGGGGCTGCTCGAATCGATCCCGCGCCTGGACCAGAAGGGCCAGGAGCTGTACGCGATCAAGGGCCTGCCGCCCAACCTGATGCACATCCCGCCGGGCTGCGCCTTCAACCCGCGCTGCCCGATGGCCCAGGACGTCTGCCGGACCGACGTGCCGCCGCTGTTCGACGTGGCCGCCGACCGGCAGAGCGCGTGCTTCTTCTGGAAGGAGACCCTCGATGGCTGAGGCCATTCTGGAGGTCAGGGACCTGGTCAAGCACTATCCGCTGACCCAGGGCATCCTCTTCAAGAAGCAGGTCGGCGCGGTCAAGGCGGTCGACGGCGTCTCCTTCGACCTCGCGGCCGGCGAGACGCTCGGCATCGTCGGCGAATCCGGCTGCGGCAAGTCGACGGTCGCCAAGATGCTGGTCAACCTGGAACGCCCGACGGCCGGGCAGATCAAGTACAAGGGCGAGGACATCACGCAGATGTCCGGGCGGGCCCTGAAGGCGGTCCGGCGCAACATCCAGATGGTGTTCCAGGACCCGTACACCTCGCTGAACCCGCGCATGACGGTCGGCGACATCATCGGGGAGCCGTACGAGATCCACCCCGAGGTGGCCCCGAAGGGCAACCGCCGCCAGAAGGTCCAGGACCTGCTGGACGTGGTCGGGCTCAACCCCGAGTACATCAACCGCTACCCCCACCAGTTCAGCGGCGGCCAGCGCCAACGCATCGGCATCGCGCGGGGGCTGGCGCTCCAGCCCGAGATCATCGTCGCGGACGAGCCGGTCTCCGCGCTCGACGTCTCGGTGCAGGCGCAGGTCGTCAACCTCCTGGACCGCCTCCAGAACGAGTTCTCCCTCTCATACGTCTTCATCGCCCACGACCTGTCCATCGTGCGGCACATCTCCGACCGGGTCGGGGTGATGTACCTCGGCCGGATCGTCGAGATCGGCCGGGACGAGGAGATCTACGACCACCCCACCCACCCCTACACCCAGGCGCTGCTCTCCGCGGTGCCGGTGCCCGACCCGTCCGCGCGCGAGCACCGCGAGCGCATCATCCTGACCGGGGACGTGCCCTCGCCCGCGAATCCGCCGTCGGGCTGTCCCTTCCGTACGCGCTGCTGGAAGGCGCGGGAGCGGTGCGCCCTTGAGGTGCCGTTGCTTGAGGTGCCGGCCGAGTTCCGGCTGGCTCCGGGCCCGGCCCACCACCCCTCGGCCTGCCACTTCGCGGAGGAGAAGCGGGTGGTGCCGCCGGACGCGGGCCGCGGGTAGGGGGCTTTTTGCGCAGTTCCTCGCGCCCCTGAAACCCGCTTTTGACCGCGGGCCGGTGGGGGCTGGTCGCGCAGTTCCCCGCGCCCCTGAACCCGCCTTCGACCGCGGGCCGGTGGGGGCTGGTCGCGCAGTTCCCCGCGCCCCTGGAGTGCTCGGCTTCGCCGTTGCCTCAAGGGGCGTGCCGCCGAGGCCCGCGCCCGCGGTGGTGGCTGGGGTGTGCGGGCGCGGGCCTCGCTCCGAGCGGAGGCACTACGAACTCGGGTCAACGGGTGGTGTCCGTCGCCTCCTCGATCGCGGCGAGCGCGGGGTCGAGGACCACGTCCTCGTCCCGGGCCGTGATCGTCGGCTCCTCCGGGAAGTGGCACGCCGTCAGATGCCCCTCCCGGTTGCCCTCGATCCGCACCAGCGGCGGCATCTGTGAAGCGCAGCGCTCCTGAGCCTTCCAGCACCGGGTGCGGAACCGGCAACCGGACGGCGGGTCCACCGGCGAGGGCACGTCCCCGGCGAGGCGGATGCGCTCGCGGCCCTCGCCCTCCTCGTCCACCACGGCCTCCGGAACCGCCGAGAGCAGGGCGTGGGTGTACGGGTGGCGCGGACGCCGGTAGATCGACTCGCGATCGCCGACCTCGACGATCCGGCCCAGGTACATCACCGCGACCCGCTGCGAGAAGTGCCGCACGATCGCCAGGTCGTGCGCGATGAACAGGAAGGCGATGTCCAGCTCCTGCTGGAGGTTCTGGAGCAGGTTGACCACCTGCGCCTGGATCGACACATCGAGCGCCGAGACCGGCTCGTCCGCCACGATCAGCTTGGGCTCCATGCCCAACGCCCGTGCCACGCCGATGCGTTGGCGCTGGCCGCCGGAGAACTCGTGCGGGAAGCGGTTGTAGTGCTCCGGGTTCAGACCGACGGTCTCCAGGAGCTCGCGCACCCGCCGCTCCACGCCGCCGGGCGGCTTGATGGCGTTGACCAGCATCGGGTTGGCGATGATGTCGCCGACCGTCTGGCGCGGGTTGAGCGAGGCGTACGGGTCCTGGAAAATCATCTGGATCTCGGACCTGATCGGCGCGATGTCCCGGCGGGAGGCGTGGGTGATGTCCCGCCCGGCGTAGACGACCTTTCCGGCGGTGGGCTCCAGGAGCCGGGTGACCAGGCGGCCGGTGGTCGACTTGCCGCAGCCGGACTCGCCGACCAGGCCGAGGGTCTCGCCCCTCCCGATGCTGAAGTCGATCCCGTCCACGGCGCGCACATCGCCGACGTGCCGCTTGAAGAGGAACCCCATGTTGATCGGGAAGTACTTGACGAGGCCGGTCACTTCGAGCAACGGGCCCGTGCCGCCGGACCCGGGCGCGCTGCCCCGCTGCTCGGCGAGGCTGGTGGCTTTCTCACTCATGACGATGTCCCGCATCCTTGTCAGCGCAGCCTCGGACGGATCTGGTCGGTGAAGATGGCCTCTTTCTGATTACTCGTCAGGTGGCAGGCGGAGCCGCGTCGTTGGTCTTCGGGCAGATCGGGCCGGACGGTGTGGCAGGTCCCGCCCGGGACCTCCCCGGTGAAGCCGCACCGGGGGTGGAACGGGCAGCCCGGCGGCGGTGAGAGCAGGCTCGGCGGGGCGCCGGGGATCGGCATCAGCGGGGTCTCGACCGAGGAGTCGAGGCGGGGTACGGAGCCGAGCAGCCCCCAGCTGTAGGGGTGCTGGGGCCGGTGCATGACCTCCTTGACGGTGCCGCGCTCCACGCACCGGCCGGCGTACATCACCATCACCTGGTCGGCGGTCTTGGCGATCACCCCGAGGTCGTGGGTGATGATGATGATCGCCGCGCCGGTCTCCTGCTGGAGGTCCTTGAGCAGGTCGAGGATCTGGGCCTGGACGGTCACGTCGAGCGCGGTCGTGGGCTCGTCCGCGATCACCAGCTCCGGGTCGCAGACCAGCGCCATCGCGATCATGGCGCGCTGCCGCATGCCCCCGGAGAACTGGTGCGGATAGTCGTCGACGCGCAGCTCGGGCTGGGGGATGCCGACCTTGCGCAGCATGTCCACGGCCCGCGCCCGCGCCTCGCGGCGGGAGGCGCCGGTGTGCTTCATGAGGGGCTCGGCGATCTGCCGGCCCACCGTGTAGAACGGCGAGAGCGCGGCCAGCGAGTCCTGGAAGATCATCGCCATCTTCTTGCCGCGCAGCCGGTTCAGCTGCCGCTCGGTGGCGCCGGTCAGCTCCTGGCCGTCGAGCAGGATCTCGCCCTGGATCGTGGTGTTGCGCGGGTTGTGAAGGCCCAGGATCGCGAGGTTGGTCACCGACTTGCCGGAGCCCGACTCGCCGACGATGCCCAGCGTGGAGCCGCGTTCCAGATCGAAGGAGAGGCCGTCGACGGCCTTGACGGTGCCGTCCTCGGTGGCGAAGTGCACATACAGGTCGCGGACCGAGAGGAACGAGCGCGCCGGCGCGGAGACCGGCTCGGCGGCGGGCTGGCTCAGGGTGGACACAGGTGGTTCTCCTGAAGGTCTGCGGGCGTCAGGCGAGCCTGATCCGGGGGTCGATGAAGGCGTACGCCAGGTCCACGACGATGTTGCAGACGACGATGAGGGAGGCGCCGATGAGCATCACGGCCATCTCCAGGGGCAGGTCGCTGCGGAGCACCGCCTCCACCGAGAGCAGCCCGAGGCCGTGCAGGCCGAAGGTGACCTCGGTGATGATCGCGCCGCCGAGCACCGCGCTCAGGTCCACGCCGAAGATGGTGATGATGGTGGCCATCGCGCCGCGCAGCGCGTACCGCAGGAAGACGTAGCGGGACGACATGCCCTTGGCGCGGGCCGCCCTGATGTGGTCCTCGGAGAGCTGCTCGACCATCAACGAGCGGGTCTGGCGGCTGTAGTTGGACCAGAAGATCACCGAGAGGACCAGGCAGGGCAGGATCATCCCGGTGACCGAACCCCAGATGTCGTGCGCCCAGTCCACGTCGTGGCCCCGGTCGAGCCAGCCCAGCTTGGTGGAGAAGAAGAGGATCGCCAGCGGTCCGATGAAGTAGATCTGCACTGATTGCCCGAGCAGCGAGGTGGCGCTGGCGAACCGGTCGAAGACCGTGCCCTGGCGCCAGGCCGAGATCAGGCCGAGCGAGACGCCGATGGTGAGGAAGACCGCCGCGCCGCCGACCGCGAGGGTCAGCGTCGTCGGATAGCTGTCGGCGATCGTGCCCCAGACCGGCTGCTGATTGGCGAAGGAATAGCCGAAACAGGGCGCCGGGCAATTGCCGATCGGCATATGACGGCCGGCGAAAATGCCGACCATGTAGTGCCAGTACTGCGTCCAGATCGGCAGGTTGAGCCCGAGGTTCTTGCGGATCAGGGCGACATTCTGCGGATCGCACTGCTTTCCGCAGGAGAGCAGCGCCGGGTCGGACGGCAGGGAGAAGAAGAGGAAATACGTGATCATGCTGATCAGAACCAGAATGACCATGGCACCGAGCACACGGCGCACCAGGAAACGGAACATCGGCTGACTCTTCCGTCGCTATGCGGTTTCCCCGGCCCGCCTCGGGGCCGGGGAAACCGGGCCGCACGTGCTACTGCTTCACGAAGATCGAGTTCGGGTTGATCGTTCCGTAGACCTGGTTGTAGGTGATGCCGCCGAGGCCGGAACCGTACAGGTTGAAGTACTTGTCGAACATGAACGGAATCTGCGACGCGTCGGTCTGGAGCGCGTACTCGGAGAGCTGCTCCCAGGCGGCCGCCTGCTTGGGCAGGTCCGTGATCTGGTTGATGCGGTCGATCTCGGAGTTGATCTTCGGGTCGTTCAGGAACGAGTAGTTGTTGGTGCCGTCCATGAGGTTGCGCCCGTCCAGGGTGGGCGGCACGACCGTCGACCCGTTGGGCCAGTCCGCGCCCCAGCTCGCGCGGTACATGTCGTACGGCGTGTTCACCTTGCCGACCACCGTGTAGTACGAGGTCGTGTCGATCGCCTTGCGGTCGACCTGGAAGCCGGCCTTCTCAAGGGCCTTCTGGATGGTCAGCGTGACGGTGTCCCACTTCGGGGTGTTCGCGTAGGCCAGCGAGATCTTGTACGGGGTGGTGACGCCGGCCTCCTTCAGGAGCTGGAGTGACTTCTCGGGGTCGCCCATGGGCTTGGCGAGCTTGCCGAACGGGTCGGACTTCTTGTAGCCGGACACCGTCGGGCTGAGCAGCGAGGTGCCGAGGTCGCCCTGTGCGCCGCCGCCCATGGCCTGCTGGACCTGCTGCAGCGGGAAGGCGTACTGGAGCGCCTGGCGCACCTTCGGGTTGGTGATCCGCTTGGTGTTGAGGTTGAACACCTCGACGTAGGGCTGGTACTCGTTCACCGTCCGGCTCTTGTACTGCGGGTCCGACGTCAGCGTCTGCATCTTCGAGGGGTCCGCCGACTGCGCCATGTTGATGGCGTACTTGTCGGTGCCGGTGTCCGCGGCGAGCCGGTTGGTGAGCCCCGGCTCCTGGATGCCGAGCTGGAACTCCCACTTGTCGGGGTAGGCGTTGCGGATCGGGTCGGTCTTCGGGTCCCAGTTGGTGTTGCGCACGAAGGACAGCGACTTGCCCGGCTGATAGCTCGCGATCTTGTACGGGCCGGTGGAGACCGGGTGGTTGTTGTACTTCTGCTTGTCGTCCTTGGCCTTGGGGACCGGCGAGATATTGGGCATCGCCATCGCATACGGGGTGTCCGCGTGCGGCTGGAGGAAGTGGAAGACGATCGTCTTGTCGTCGGGCGTCGAGATCAGCGAGTCCGGGATCTCCTTGCCGTCGTAGGGGCCGGCGTACTGCTTGCGGTAGTCGGGGCCGTAGATCCACTTCTGGACGTACTGCGGTCCCTGTGTCTCGTAGTCGGCGAAGAGCCGCTCGATGCCGTACTTGATGTCCTTGGTGGTGACCGGCGTGCCGTCCTCGAACTTCAGCCCGTCCTTGAGGGTGTACGTCCAGGTCTTCGACCCGTCGGAGGGGGTGCCGGTGTCGGTGGCGAGGTCGCCGACGACGATCGTCTTGCCGGTCTTCGGGTCGATCTTGTAGCCGGTCAGCGAGCGGTTGTAGAGCAGCTGCACCGACAGCTGGTCGCTCACGTACTGCTGGCCCGGGTCCAGGTAGTCGAAGCCGGCCTGGTCGAGGCTGTAGGCGGTGCCGCCGGACTTCGCGCCGTCGACCGCGACGGCCGGACCGGTGGAGTCGGCCTTGGTGCCCACGCCGAAGTTCTGCACCGAGGCCTGCTTGCCCGTGCCCGGGCTCTTGCCGCCGTCGCTCGCCCCGCCGCTGCTGCACGCGGCTGTCAGCGCCAGTGCCCCCACCGCGAACACCGCGGAAACCTGGCGCGCCTTGTCTATTCTCATGAGTTCCTGCCTGTCAGGATGATCGGCTTCAGCGCACGGTCTTGGGGTCGAGAGCGTCCCGGACCGAATCCCCGAGCAGGTTGAACGCGACGACGAAGACGACCATCGCGATGCCGGGGAAGAACATGAAGGTGAGATCGGAGTCGTAGTACGTGGCTCCGGACTGGAAGAGCAGGCCCCAGTCGGGAGTCGGGCTGTGGACCCCGACGCCGAGATAGGAGAGCCCCGCCTCGGCGGTGACGTTGACCGGGAGCAGCAGGGTCGCCTGCACGAGCACGGTCGACCAGATGTTGGGCAGCAGCTCCTTGCGGATGATCCGCCACCCCGAGGCACCGCTGAGCCGGGCCGCCTCGATGAACTCGCGCTCGCGCAGCGAGAGCACCTGGGCCCGGATGAGTCGGCCGATCGTCATCCAGCCGAGGACCAGCTGCACCAGGATCAGCGCCACCACCCGCACGTAGGCGGGCTCCTCCTCGGTGGGCGAGACGAACAGGGCCACGATCACCGGGGTGAACGCGATGAAGAACAGCTGCTGCGGGAAGGACAGCATGAGGTCCGAGAACCGGCCGAGGAAGTAGTCGGTCCGGCCGCCCAGATACCCCTGCACCAGGCCGATGAGGACGCCGATGATCACCGCGACCGTGGTGACCGCGAGGGCGATGAGCAGCGAGGTGCGGATGCCGTAGATCAAAAGCGTGAACACGTCGCGGCCGAGCTTCGGTTCGAGGCCGAACCAGAAGTCGCCGTCGATCCCGCCGTTGGGCTTGAGCGGAATGCCGTAGCTGTTCAGCAGCCCGCGGTCCTGCCCGTACAGCTGGTAGGGATCTTTTCCGTACAGCTTGGAGATGAGGGGAGCGGCCACGGCGACCAGGATGAATCCGAGCACCGTAAAGGCACACAGGATTCCGACCTTGTCGCGTTTGAACCGGATCCATGCGAGACGCCCGGGTGAGCGCCCGACAAGTTCGCCTGTCTTTGCTTCGATACCGTCGACCGGGCCGGGGGCCCCACCCTCTCCGGGAAGTGGATCGGATGGCTCCATGGCAGCTCTTGTGGAACTCGACATTTCGCATTGCCCTCCGCGCAGGAAGGATTCAGCGGCGCTGTTGCGTCATTTGTTGACCGGAACATTCATGCGTGCGGCGGTGCGAGTCAAGAGGTTGGTACAGGCCGAGGTGAACTCATCGCTTTACTTGGCGCAAGATTTCATTCTTCGGTGCGGCCGCGTGCTTGACAGGCTCCCGGCTTATCCGGAATCTCATGCTAAATGCCCATCAATTTCCGTAACGCGGGGGCAACATGCCGGTCGCGGCGCCGATATACGGACATGGCACGGTGAGCACCGTACGGCCGTGCGGGTGCCGTGGGCCGGCCGGGCCGCTTCCTGCGGTCCGGCCGACCGTCACTCGGGCTGCTCGGGTCTACTGGAGCCCCAACGAGCGGCGCAGGAAGTCGACTTGGAGCAGCAGCAGGTTCTCCGCGACCTGCTCCTGCGGGGTCATGTGCGTCACGCCCGTGAGCGGGAGCACCTCATGGGGGTGGCCCGCCGCCAGGAGCGCGGAGGACAGCCGCAGGGAGTGGGCCACCACCACGTTGTCGTCCGCCATGCCGTGGATGACCATCAGCGGGCGGGCCGGGCTCGGATGCTGCGTCAACTCACCTTCGTAGACAAGGGAGTTGGCGGTGTAGACGGCCGCGTTCTGTGCGGGGTCGCCCAGGTACCGCTCCGTGTAGTGCGTGTCGTACAGCTCCCAGTCCGTCACCGGCGCCCCGGCGATGCCCGCGTGGAACACATCGGGCCGCCGCAGCACGGCGAGCGCGGACAGATAGCCGCCGAAGGACCAGCCCCGCATCGCCACCCGGCCGAGGTCCAGGGGATGGGCGCCCGCCAGGCCGTGCAGCGCCTCGATCTGGTCGTCGAGGACGAGGGTGAAGTCGTTCTTGACCGCCTTCTCCCAGGCGGGGGAGCGGCCGGGGGTGCCGCGGCCGTCGGCGACGACCACCGCGAAGCCCTGGTCGGCGAACCACTGCGAGGCGAGGTGCGCATTGTGCGCGGCCACCACCCGCTGTCCGTGCGGCCCGCCGTACGGATCCATGAGTACGGGCAGCGGTCCGTCGGATTCGCGGTAGTGGGACGGGAGCAGAACGGCGCACGGGATCCGCTGTGCGCCCCCTTCGGTCAGCCGGAGCCGCACCGAGAGGCCGGGAGTCGCGGCATACGAGACGATCTTGGCCAGTTCCTTGCCGTCCCGCAGCACCCTGACGTCCGTCCCGGGCCGGTCGGGCCGGGCGGAGCTGAGCACCGTGATCGCCCCGGAACGCACGGCCGAGTGGACTCCCGCGCCGTCCGAGACGCGTTCCGTACCCAGCTCATTGACCCGGTACACATGGATCTCGCCGATCTCGGGAGCACCGGCCGTCGCCGAAGGGGCCTTCACGCCCGCGGACGCGGAGATCAAAACATCGCTCTCGCCGATGTCGAGCACCGCCCTGACGTGCAACTGCCCGCCGGTCAGGGCCCGGTCGCCCACGGCCAGGACCCGCGCCCCGCCCTCGTCCGCGATGCGGACCAGGCGGCCGTCGGGAGCCCACGCGGGGACGCCCGGCAGGAGTTCGAGCCAGTCCGCGTCCTCGTCGACATGCACGGTGCGCGTGGCGCCCGACGAGGGGTCGACGGCGAGGTGGAGCTGGGTGCGCTGGTCCCGGGACTGGACGAGCAGCAGCGGCGCCCCGTCCGAGGACCAGTGGACCCGGGCGAGATAGGGGTGGCGGACCCGGTCCCAGACGACCTCGGTACGGGTGCCGTCAAGGGCGTACAGGAAGAGCCGCACCTCGGCGTTGGGCGTGCCGGCCGCCGGATAGGCGACCCGTACGGGCTCCTGGCCGGGGTTGGCCGGGTCGGCGATCCACCAGCGCCGCACCGGCGAGTCGTCCGCGCGGGCGACCAGGAGGCGGTCCGATTCGGGGCTCCACCAGTGGCCGCGCGAGCGGGACATCTCCTCCGCGGCGATGAACTCCGCGAGCCCGTACGTCACTTCGGGCGACTCGGGCTCGGCGAGCGCCCGGTCGCCCTCGCCCTCGGCTCCCACGACCCGCAGCGCGCCCCGCGCCACATAGGCCACATGGCGCCCGTCGGGGGAGGGGCGGGGGTCGAGCACCGGGCCCGGCACGGGCAGTTCGCGGGCGGTGCCGGCGCGCAGCTCGGCGGTGAAAAGCCGCCCGGACAGCGCGAAGGCGGCGAGCTCGACAGCCGCGTCGGTGGCATAGCCGACGATTCCGGCCGAACCCTCCCTGCTGCGCTCGCGCCGCGCCCGCTCCTGCGGCGAGAGCCGCTCGCCCTGACCGCCGAGCAGCGCGCCGGGGTCCGCCGCGATCCGCTCCGTACCGCCGCGCACCAGGTCGAGCACCCAGAGCCGGTTGCTGCGATCGGTGCCGGACGGCGAGCGAAGGAAGACGATCCGCTCGCCGTCCGGCGACACGGTGAAGGCGCGGGGCGCACCGAGCGTGAAGCGCTGGGTCCGTGCTGAGTGCCGGGGGAACGAGAGCTGCCCGGGGTCCTCTGGGTGCCTGGATGCGGTGGTCGTCATGAGGGGAACCTAGCCGCCCTCGGTGCGGCCCGCCCAGGTGCGAGCCGCGTGCGCCCCATGTGCGCCCGTGCCCCGATCAATGCGTTCCCACGGAAAGTTATGATCCGTAGCGCTCAGTGGGTATGAACCTGCTGGCTGTATGCGCGCTGCTGGGTCCGTCCGACCACCGGAACAGATGGAGGTGAACCGCCGTGGCACTCTCGATTTCGGCGGTGGTGCTGCTGGCGATCGTCGTCTTCCTGCTGGTCCGGAAATCCGGGCTCAAGGCCGGACACGCGGCGGTCTGCATGCTGCTCGGCTTCTATCTGGCGAGTTCGTCCATCGCCCCCACCATCAGCCAAGTGACCAGCAACGTGGCGGGAATGATCGGCGGGATCAAGTTCTAGGGCCTGTCCTGAACCCCGGCGGCGGGGGCACGGCACGGCCCGGCCTCGTAGGCTGGGCCCATGTCGGAACTCCCCGCCCGCCGTCTTCTCCTGGTGCACGCGCACCCGGACGACGAGTCGATCAACAACGGCGCCACCATGGCCAAGTACGCCGCCGATGGCGTGCACGTCACGCTGGTGACCTGCACGCTCGGCGAGGAGGGCGAGGTCATCCCGCCGGAGCTCGCCCATCTCGCGCCCGACCAGGAGGGCGGCCTCGGCGCCCACCGGATCGGCGAACTCGCCGCCGCGATGAAGGAACTGGGCGTCACCGACCACCGTTTCCTCGGCGGCCCGGGCCGCTTCCACGACTCCGGAATGATGGGTGTCGAGCAGAACCACCGTGCGGACGCGTTCTGGAACACCGACGTGGACGAGGCGGCCGCGTACCTCGTAGAGGTGATCCGCTCCGTGCGCCCGCAGGTCCTCGTCACCTACGACCCCGACGGCGGCTACGGGCACCCCGACCACATCCAGGCGCACCGGGTCGCGATGCGCGCCGCCGAACTCGCCGCCGAGTCCGGCTACCGCCGCGACCTGGGCGAGCCGCACACCGTCGCGAAGATCTACTGGAACCGGGTGCCCCGCCCGGTCGCCGAGGCCGCCTTCGCCGAGCTGCGCGCCGCGAACACGGACTTCCCCGGCATCGCCGCCATCGGCGACGTACCGGGTGTCGTGGACGAGCCGGACATCACGGCCGAGATCGACGGCACTGCGTTCGCCGCGGCCAAGGCCGCCGCGATGCGCGCCCACGAGACCCAGATCGCCGTTCAGGGGCCCTATTTCGCGCTCTCCAACGACCTGGGCCAGCCGATCTTCACCACCGAGTACTACCAATTGGCGGCGGGCGTCCCGGGAGTTCCGGCCGGTCAGCGCGAACGCGACCTGTTTGAAGGTGTGGGCAAGTGAGTAAACGTACCGCCATGGATGAAACGAGGACGGGCGGCGGCGCCGCGCGCATCGCGCTGTACCTGCTGCTCGTCGTGCTCGGCGCGCTCGTCGGCGTCGCCGGGGCGCTCGTGCAGACGGCCTGGTTCCCGGGCGGCCTCGCGCTGTCCCTCGCCGGGGCCGTCGGGCTCTTCTACTCGGGTACGCAACTCATGGGCGGCCGGGGCGGAGTGGGGGCGCCCGCGGCCGGCTGGCTGGTCGCCGTCATCCTGCTGACCGCCTCGCGCCCCGAGGGTGACTTCGTGTTCGGCGCCGGAGCGGGGTCGTACGTCTTCCTGCTCGGCGGGATGGTTGCAGCTGTGATCTGCGCCACGATCGGTGGATTCGCGCAACCCGGCGGCCAGGCCGCCCGACTTGGCAAGTGACGTGCGCAGTCGCGACGACGCAGTAGAAGGTGACGGGGCGCGCCCTCTCCGGCCCGCCCCGTTCGGAACGACGGCGGCCAGTATGGTGGTGCGCGCCGCCGAGCCGCCCGTACAGAGGCACCACAAGAACGAGACCGGGTGGCGGAGCCAATCGGGAGAGAACCAGCCTTGAGTCGTGAAACTGACAGTTCGTCCTCCGGCCCCCAGGGGCGCGGCACAGCCGGGTACCCCTCGGGCACCCCGCCGTACGGAACCCCGTCGTCCGCGGGCCAGGGCGCTCCTGAAGCCGCTGCCGAGCCGGACGAGCCGAAGACCGAGACCACGCTGACGACGCGGATCCGGATCAACATCCCGGGCTCGCGGCCCATCCCGCCGGTCGTGGTGCGTACGCCGATGAGCGACACCGCCAAGCCCGCGGACGCGGAAGGCGTGAGCGAGCGCACCGGTTCGGTGCCGAGGCCCGAGGTGCCCGAGCCGGAGGCCGAGGAGCCGGTCGCCGAAGAGCGGCCCACCAGCAACTGGTTCGCCCCGCGCAAGTCCCCGGCGGCGTCCTCCTCTTCGGCGACCCCGCCGGCCGGCACGCCGAGGGCCGAACTTCCGTACTTCTCGGACGGTTCGGGCACCGGGGCGCCGGACACCGACGGATCCGGCCGCGTCGACGGCCCGGACGGGGTGCGCCCCGGCCCGCCGTCCGGCCCGACCACGGGGCCCGTCACCGGGAACGCCGCACTGCCCGTCCGGCCCGTCGCCAACCGCACCGGCATGGGCCAGGGTGCCGCGCCGAACCCCCGGACTCCCGAGAGCTCGGCCTTCGGCGTGGAATCCGGTCAACTCCCGGGCCCGCGGCCGGAGTTGGGCCGGGGCCTCGGTGAAGGCCCGGGGCCCGACCCGGGGTTCGGCGACGGCGTACGGCCCGGCCAGGACTTCGGCCGGAACCCGGCCCAGGGTCCCGGCGTGGGCGGCGCGGGTGGCAGCCACCCCTTCGCGCCCGGTGGCCAGAGCCCCGCTCCCGTGCTGTCCGACGACACGGCGGTGCTCACCCCGCAGGCCCCGGCGCCGAGCCCGCTCACGCACACCGTGGGCAACCCGCTCGCGAGCCCGGCCGTCAACCCGGCGGCGCCCGTGCCCGGCGGCCACGTCTCCGGCGACACCCTGACCAGCGGCATCCCGGTCGTCCCGCCGGAGCACCGGGGCGGCTCCTTCCCGCCCGGCCCCGGCGGCCCGAAGCTCACGCCGCCCCCGGCTCCCGACTTCGACGAGGCCGAGCCCCCGGCCCCGCCGCAGCGCACCAGCAAGCCCGCGGCGCCCGCGCCCGCCAAGAAGGGCCGCTCCAAGCTGGCCCTGCTCGGCGGCGGCCTGGTCGCCCTGGTCGGCGTGGCGTACGGCGCCGGTCTCGTCCTGAACCACTCCGAGGTCCCCAAGGGCACCACGGTGCTCGGCGTCGACATCGGCGGCGGCACCAAGGAGGCGGCCGTCTCCAAGCTCGACCAGACCCTCGGCAAGCGCGCCAACCAGCCGCTGAACCTCACGGTCGACGGCAAGCAGGCGCAGCTCAAGCCCGAGATCGCGGGGCTCTCGCTGGACAGCCAGGCAACCGTGCGGGCCGCGGCGGGCGCCGACTACAACCCGGTGTCCGTCATCGGCTCGCTCTTCGGCGGCAAACGGGTGGCCGAACCGGTGATCCCGGTCGACGAGGAGAAGCTCGGCGTCGCCCTGACCGACCTCGCCGGGGCCTCGGGCTCGTCGACCGAGGGCACGATCAAGTTCGTGCCGGGCAAGGCCGTCGCCGTGCCGGGCAAGGCGGGCAAGGCGCTCGACGTGAACCGCTCGATGATCTCGGTGAAGGACGCGTACCGGACGATGGTGCAGACCGGCAAGGCGGACCCGGTGTCGCTGCCGGTCGCGGTCCGCCAGCCCACCGTCAGCCAGACCGAGATCGACCGGGCGATGAAGGACTTCGCGCAGCCCGCGATGTCCGGGATCGTCACGATCAAGGCTGGCGGGAAGTCCCTCCCCTTCGGTCCCTCGAAGTCGCTCCCCAAGATCCTTTCGATGAAGGCGAACGGGGGGAAGCTGGTGGAGGTCTACGACAAGGCCGCGATCACCGAGCTCATCGGCTCCACGTTCAAGGGGATCATGGTCAACCAGGGTGGTCAGAAGCACGAGGTGTCCGCGGACGACGTGGCCAACGCGATGAAGACCGCACTTCTCGGCAAGACCCCGGCCGAGCGGACCGCCACGATCGATCTCAACCCGAGCTAGCGGATGCGGCCGGCCCCGCATGGTGCGAGGATCCGAGTGCGGGCCGTCCGTGGCAGGTCGTGCAGTTGTTGCCCGCGCCCCTTGTGAGGCACAGAACGCCCCCGTACCCCCGCGGTGCGGGGGCGGTGTCATGCCTGCACCCATGACATCCGTCATGCGGGAGTCACGACGCCCGGCACTGCCGCCGTGACCTGCGTCCGGGCGAATCTTGACCCATGACGCAGACAGCACCTCCCGCCGAGCGGACCGCACAGTCCGTGGTGAGCTTCGAGAACGTGAACAAGAGCTACGGCGACGTCCGTGCCGTAGCCGGCCTGTCGCTGCAGCTGCACCCCGGCGAGACGGTCGCCCTGCTCGGCCCCAACGGCGCCGGCAAGTCCTCCACCCTCGACCTGCTGCTCGGCCTGCGCAACGCCGACTCCGGCAGGGTCAGCCTCTTCGGGATGACGCCCTCGCAGGCCATCAACGCCGGCAAGGTCGGCGCGATGCTGCAGAGCGGCGGCCTGATGGAGGACGTGACCGTGCGCGAGCTGGTCAAGCTCGGCTGCGACCTGCACCCCAAGCCGTACCCGGTCGCCGAGGTCATGGACCGCGCCGGGATCACGCAGATAGCCGACCGCAAGGTCAACAAGCTCTCCGGCGGCCAGGAGCAGCGCGTCCGCTTCGCGCTCGCGACCGCCGGGGCCAACGATCTGATCGTCCTCGACGAGCCGACCACCGGCATGGACGTCACCGCCCGCCAGGCGTTCTGGGCGACCATGCGCGAGCAGGCGGCCCAGGGCCGTACGGTCCTGTTCGCCACGCACTACCTGGAAGAGGCCGACGCGATCGCCGACCGGGTGCTCGTGCTGCACAAGGGCAGGCTCCTCGCGGACGGCACCGCGGCCGAGATCAAGGCCAAGGCGGGCGCCCGCCGGGTCAGCTTCGACCTCGAAGGCACCATCGACGAGGCCGCCCTGCGCGGGCTCCCCTTCCTGTCCACCATCGACATCTCGGGCCGCACCGTCCGCATCCAGTCGCACGACGCCGACGCGACGATGCACGCGGTGTACGGGCTCGGCCTCTACCCGCGCAACCTCGAAGTCGCGGGTCTCGGCCTGGAGCAGGCCTTCGTCGCCATCACCTCGGCCGAGGAGGCCAACGCAGCATGAACACGCTCATCAAGCTCGAAATCACCCGCACCTTGCGGAACAAGAAGTTCATGTTCTTCTCGGTGATCTACCCCTCGGCGCTCTACCTGCTCTTCGCGGCCTCGCAGAACAGCACCGACAAGGTCAAGGGCACCGACCTCACCTTCCCTGCCCTGTACATGGTCTCGATGGCCTCCTTCGGCGCGATCACCGCCGTCCTCATGGGCAACAGCGAGAAGATCGCCAAGGAGCGCGAGAAGGGCTGGGTGCGCCAGCTGCGCCTGACCACCCTGCCGGGCCGCGGCTACGTCCTCGCGAAGATCGCCAGCGCGGCCGTCGTGACCCTGCCCTGCATCGTGGTCGTCTTCCTCGTCGCGGCCGCCGTCAAGGGCGTGCGCTTCGAGGCCTGGCAGTGGGGCGCGCTGACCGTCGCCATCTGGGCCGGTTCGCTCTGCTTCGCGGCCCTCGGCGTGGCGATCGGCTACATCGCCAGCGGTGACGCGGTCCGCCCGATCACGATGATCATCTACTTCGGCATGTCGATCCTGGGCGGCCTGTGGATGCCCAGCACCGTCTTCCCGCAGTGGCTGCAGAACATCGCGGAGTGGCTGCCCACCCACGCGTACGCTGCCCTTGGACAGGCCATCGAGCTGGGCGACGCCCCGCACGGCAAGGACCTCGCCATCCTCGTCTTCTACTTCCTGCTCTTCGCGGGCGGCGCGGCATGGCTGTACCGGAAGGACACCCTGAAGGCGTGAGTCCCCTGAACCAGGGCCACAAGGAGCCGGCGGTGCGGATCGGGCTGAGCCCCGAGACGCGCCGCCAGATGTGGCAGAAGCTGATGTGGGTCGGCATCTGGCTGGCCTTCATGGGCGCCCCGATCGGCGACCTGCTCGACGGCAACCACACCACTTTGCCGACCGTGCTCGGCTGGCTGGGCCTGGCCACCTTCGTGACGGTCTACCTGGCCCTGGTCCTGCGCCACACCGCCCGCCCCCTGGCCCACACGACGGTCTACAGCCTCCTGGCCTTCCTGGCCGCGCTGGCCGTCGTCCTCTCCCTGGCCCTCGGCTCGTCCTGGCTCGTGCTCTTCGTGTACGTGTCCGTCTCCTGCGGGGCGACCCTGCCGATCACGCTCGCCACCTGGTCGATCCTGGTCACGACCGCCACGATGGCCGTGATCGGGACACGTGCCACCCACGTCGGCGACGTGGTGCCGGGTCTGGTCATCCCCGCGATCCTGGGCGGCTTCGCCATGACGGGCGTACGCCATCTGATCCGTACGTCGGTGGAACTGCGCGAGGCGCGGGCCACCGTGGCCCAACTGGCCGCCAACGAGGAGCGGTTGAGGATGGCGCGCGATCTGCACGACCTGCTCGGCCACTCCCTGTCCCTCATCACGCTCAAGAGCGAGCTGGCCGGGCGGATGCTGCCCGGCCACCCCGGCCAGGCGGCCCAGCAGGTGGCCGACATCGAGCAGGTGAGCCGGCAGGCCCTCGTCGACGTACGGGCCGCCGTGAGCGGCTACCGCAGGGCGACCCTGCCCGCCGAACTGGCGGGCGCCCGCACCGCGTTGAGCGCGGCGGGCATCGAGGCGGACGTGCCGACGAAGGTGCCCGAGGGCCTGCCCGCCGCCGAGGAGGAGGTGCTCGCCTGGGTGCTGCGCGAGGCCGCCACCAACGTCGTACGCCACAGCGGCGCCCGGCACTGCACGGTCACCATCGGCGAACGCCAGACGCTGGACGGCCGGTTCCTCGAACTGCGCGTCCAGGACGACGGCAAGCCCGGCCCCGGCGCGCCGTCCCCGGTCCCGGGCAACGGCCTGACCGGCCTCGCAGAACGGCTGGAGAAGGTGTCCGGAGTCCTGGAGACGGAACCCGGCCGCAAGGGCTTCACGCTGACCGCCCGGATCCCCCTGATTCCGGACTCGTCCACGACCCCTCTAGTATCCGGATCATGATCCGACTCCTCCTGGCCGAAGACCAGTCCATGGTCCGCGAGGCCCTCGCCGCGCTGCTAGGCCTGGAGCCGGACATGGAGGTGGTGGCGCAGGCCGCCCGGGGCGACGAGGTGCTCGCGGCGGCCCGCGAGCACACGGTGGACGTGGCCCTGCTCGACATCGAGATGCCGGGCATGACGGGCATCGAGGCGGCGGCGCAGCTGCACCGCGCGCTGCCGGACGTGAAGATCGTCATCCTGACCACCTTCGGACGGCCCGGCTACCTGCGCAGCGCCATGGAATCGGGCGCGGACGCCTTCCTCGTGAAGGACGCCCCGGCGGCTCAACTGGCAACGGCGGTACGGAAGGTGCTCGACGGCGAGCGGGTCATCGACCCGACGCTCGCGGCCGCCGCCCTCGCCGAGGGGGCGAACCCCCTGACCGACCGCGAGCGCGACGTGCTGCGGGCCGCGCAGGACGGCGCGACCAACGCCGAACTCGCCGCCGCCCTCTGCCTCTCGCAGGGCACGGTCCGCAACTACCTCTCCATGGCCATCCAGAAACTGGCGGCCCGCAACCGCGCGGAGGCCGTCCGCATGGCGCGCGAGAAGGGCTGGCTGTAACCGGGCGGCTCAGGCCTCGAAGTCGTCGAGGACGAGCTCGGCGACGGCCTCCTCCTCGTAGCCCTCGATGGGGCCGAGGTAGCGCGCCAGGCCGGGGTGCTCGGCGCAGAAGGTGACGTACGCGGTGACGGTGTCCTCGTAGAACCCGCCGGTGGACAGCGAGACGTACCCCTTGACGCCCGCGTCCCCGAAGTGTTCGCGGGCGCCGGTCAGGGCGATCCGGGCATAGGCGAGGCACCTGCGCAGCAGGGCGCACTCCCGCTCGGGACCTGATGCGGGCAGGCCCTCGTCGCTCATCCCGCGCCCGTTGACGGCGTACTCCTCCTGTACGGCGTCGACGTACGTCCCGTGGGCCGTGTCGACCAGCGCCGTGAGCAGCCGGGCGCCGCTGGGGCTCGTCGTCCACCCCTGGCGTACGACGTCGCGGAAGGGCGCCGGGACGTCGTCGTCGCCGAGCCCGGAGACATCGGTGCGGGCCAGGAGCCCGGCCATGGCCGTGTTGGTCTGCATGCGCCAGCCCGTCCCGCGTCGGGGGTGAAGATCCGCCGCCCCCATCGTGCACCGTGCGGCCCCCCGGGATCCACGACCCGGGGGCCCAGGCTCTCAGCAGCTGACCAGCAGCAGGGTCAGGGCCGAGCAGATGTGGACCGCCGAGTTGTTGCCCGGGTCCGGGTCGGCGGGGGCCAGATCGACCAGGGCGGCCGTGACCGGGAGGCTGCCGCTCGCCAGGAGGCCGGCGTGCAGCGTCAGCTTCTTCGAGACGGTGGCGCCGGACGGGATCGGGCCGAGCGCGCAGACGGCGGTCCGGTTGGTCTTGTCGAGCGTGCAGCCGGACGCGGAGGGCGCCGTGAACCCGGCCGGATAGCTGAACCACACCCGGGCGGCGCTGACGGCCGAGGGCCCGGTGTTGGTGACGTTCGCGGTGAACGTGGCCGCGTTGATGCCGAGCCCCTTGGGGGAGACGTCCAGGGTCACGGAGAGGTCGGCCTGCGCGGGGTCGGCGCCGGCCGGGGCGGCGAGTCCGAGGGTGGCGAGGAGGGGGAGGAGCAGGGCGGGGTCGAGGCGGGCGGCCATGGGTCTGAGACGGGACACGGGGACTCCTGGCGAGGTCGGGGTGACAGTGCTGTGCCGTCCTCAACAGGCCATCGGGGACGCCTGGTTGAGGGTGCGTCAACAGATTGTGACCGCTGGTCGCCGTTCCGGCAGGGTTTTCCGGCGGGGCGCGGGGATTGGCCGGATGTGGCGGGTTCAGCCCCCGGGCCGCCCGGTGCCGGGCCCCATGACGACACCCCGTCCCGCGTAGAACCGGTCGAGGTCGGCCCACCCGACATGGACGAACTCCTGAGAGCGGCGGCCCTGGAATCCGGACGGATTGTGAAAGACGAGGGCGTCCTCGGTCACCCCCACCGCCAGGACCAGATGGCCGCCCCGGCGCTCCGGGGCCGGTGCGAGCTCGCGGATCGAGGGGTGGACGGACAGCATCGACAGGTGCCCGGATGCGAGGAGCTGCGGCAGCTCGGCCATCGGCAGATGCGGCCGGGCGGCCGCCTTCAGCCCCCATCGCTCGCGGGCGTACGCGGCGAACGGGGCGTAGATCAGTCCGTCAAGCCCGTCGCCCCGGCGGACGTACGCCCCCGCCGCGAGGCATTCCTCGGCGAGGTCCATCGGCGTCGGCGCCGAGCCCTGCCAGTACTCCAGCGCCATCCGCAGGCAGGCCATCCCGCAGAGCCGCCAGGACCACCACGCGTACTCCTCGGGAGTCCGGGCCCCGTACTTCCGCCACAACGGATCCTGGGCCGCGTCGAGGGCTCCCGCGACGATCCCCTCCACGAGCTCGGGGGAGGCCCATTGGGAGTGGTAGGGGACGGGGTGGACGGTGCGGGGGTGGTGGTCGCTCATGGGGGGACTTTAGGGGGGCGGCTCGGCGGGTGCGCTGGGGCTCCGCCCCAGACCCCGATGGCCCCACCCCGCCCCTCCCCGAAACCCGCCGGGGGTGAGATGTCCGGGTGCGGCCCGGTCGTCGTTCCTGGGGCTCCGCCCCAGGCCCCGTTCGCGCCCGAAAGGCGCTCGTCCTCAATTTCCCCCAAGGCCTTAAGGGCCAGGGGGGACCCCATGACGGGCTGAAGATGCCGGTGCTGACCAGGGCCAGTGCTGCTAGGGGCGCGGGGAACTGCGCAATCGGCCGCAGTGGGGTGGGCCCGCACCCAAGTAAACCCACCCCGCAGCGCGAGCTAATTGAGCATGGCCCGGGCCGCCCGAGCCCGGCGCCGGACCGATTCCGCCGTGGCCGGCTCCACCGGCTCCACCACGTCCGCGTACCGGTCGAGCTCGGCCGCCCCGGCGAGGAAGTCTCCGCGCTGCACGAGAAGCTGGGCCCGCTCGAAGCGCAGGCGGGCCGGGTGGGAGGGGAGCAGCAGGGAGAGCTCCACTGCCCACAGGGCGACGTCGCTGCGCTCCGGACGCGCCGAGGCCCACGCGCGGATGTTGTTCAGGATGCGCAGGATGACGTCCAGCGGGGCGGCCGGGCTGAGCATGGACTCGTCCAAGGGCGCGCCCGTCGCACCGGCCACCAGGAGCTCCGTATCCGCGCCGGTCAGGAGCCGGCCCCCGTCGAACGGGTCGGCGAGGACCCGGTCCCGGGGCGGGCCGAACCCGACCACGAAGTGGCCGGGCAGCGCGACCCCGTACACCGGCGCCCCGGCCCGCCGGGCCACCTCCATCCAGACCACCGAGAGCAGGATGGGCAAGCCCCGCCGGCGCCGCAGCACCTCGTGCAGCAGGGACGACTCCAGGCGCTGGTAGTCGGGCGGGCTGCCGTGGAAGCCGCAGGTGGCGCCGAGGAGTTCGGCCGTCGCCAGGGCCCAGGGGCGGGAGCCGGTGATGCCGTAGGGGAGCAGCCCGGCGAGCCGGTCCAGCTCGATCTGGGCGGCGTCGATGCCCCGTTGGCCGAGCGCGGGGTCGGCGACCGCGCCGAGCAGGAGGCAGAGCGTCACCACGTCGGGACGTTCCGAGCGGGCCTCCTCGGCGAACTCCCGCCGCCAGTCGGTGACTTCCGGATTCATGTCAGCCTCGTACCCGGTCAGCGAGATCGGAAGTGGTGGTAGCTGTGGTGCGTCGCGAAACCCTGGCCCTCGTAGAGCGCGCGGGCGGCGTCGTTGTCGGCCTCCACCTGGAGCCAGGCGGCCGATGCGCCCTCGTCCAGGGCGCGGCGGGCCAGCGCGGTCATGACGGCCGTCGCGAGGCCCTGGCGGCGCAGTGCCGGGTCCACCTCGACCGCCATGAAGCCCGCCCAGCGCCCGTCCACCACGCACCGCCCGATCGCCGCGGGCGCCGCCCCGTCGCCGGGTACCGAGGCGAACCACACCGAGGGGCCGCTGTTCAGGACCTTCAGGACGTGTTCGCCGGGAGTCACCGACCGCTGGTAGCGGCTCAGCCACGCCTCGTCGACCGTGCGCTCAAGGCGCACCCGGGACACGTCCGCGTCCAGGTCGGCGATCGGCGCGAGGGCCGCGATCCGCACCTCGGCGCTCACCTCCCGCTCCCAGCCCGCCTGTTCAAGATCCGTGCAGAGCCGCTCCTGGGTGCCCGCGGCGCCCGTGGCGGTCTGGATGTAGGCGGGAAGACCGCGGGCCGCGTACCAGTCGCGTACGCGGTCGAGAGCGTCGGGCAGGGGGAGGCCAGGGTCGCCCAGCGGCAGCACCGAGTTCGCCCGGCGGGTGAAGCCGGCCGCGGCCCGCAGCGTCCACGCGCCGAGCCGCTCGCTCTCCACGGGCTGCCAGGCGCGCGCCAGGACCGGCGCGAGCTCCTCGAACGAGGCGGCGGGACCGCGGCGGCGGGCCGGGGCTGCGGGAACGACCTTGCCCGCCACCAGCGTGGACTCCTCGATGCGCACCGTCTCACCGCTCTTTCGTGTGATCGACAACACACCGTTGTCCCATGATGTGAGTACGCCGACCGTGTCCGTGAACAGGGAGCCTGGAGTTCCGCTGGGGTCCAGACGCCGGACTGATACGCGTTTGCCCGTATCGGCAGCCGTAATTCGGACCTCAAGCCGTCCGCCGGTGGTGAATTCCACAGGTCTCTCCGCCCCTCCTGTTCGGATCGTGCTCCGAACCGGAGATACTAGGTGTGGGCATCGACGACGCCGCGCTCCCGCGCGCCACGTGGACGGAGCCGCAGATCGGCCCGCCGCGCCCTACCGAGGAGGAACGACAGCGTGACCTACGTCATCGCGCAGCCTTGTGTCGACGTCAAGGACAAGGCGTGTATCGAAGAGTGCCCGGTCGACTGCATCTACGAGGGCTCCCGGTCCTTGTACATCCACCCGGATGAATGCGTCGACTGTGGCGCCTGCGAGCCGGTGTGCCCGGTCGAGGCGATCTTCTACGAGGACGACACCCCGGACGAGTGGAAGGACTACTACAAGGCGAACGTCGAGTTCTTCGACGAGCTCGGCTCGCCCGGTGGCGCCTCCAAGCTCGGCCTGATCGAGCGGGACCACCCCTTCATCGCAGCGCTGCCGCCGCAGAACGGCTGAGCACGCTTCCCCGGTCCCCGTACGGCTCAGCTGCCGTGCGGGGCCGCGGTGTTTCCCGGCCCGGCCGCCCGCCGCACCGTACGTACGAGAAAGTGAGCCCCTTTCGTGAGCGCAGTCTCCTCGCGCCTTCCCGTCTTCCCCTGGGACAAGCTGGAGCCGTACAAGGCGACGGCCGCGGCCCACCCGGACGGCATCGTGGACCTCTCCGTCGGCACGCCCGTGGACCCGGTCCCCGAGCTCGTGCAGCAGGCCCTGACCGGGGCCGCGAACTCGCCGGGCTATCCGACGGTGTGGGGCACGCCCGCGCTGCGGGACGCGATCAAGGGGTGGCTGGAGAAGCGCCTCGGCGCGCGCTCCGTCGAGCACGCCAACATCCTGCCGGTGGTCGGCTCCAAGGAACTGGTGGCCTGGCTGCCCACCCAGCTCGGCCTCGGCGCCGGCGACCAGGTGGCCTACCCCCGGCTCGCGTACCCGACGTACGAGGTTGGTGCGCGCCTGTGCGGCGCGGAGCCCGTCGTCTACGACGACCCCACCCGGCTCGACCCCGCCAACCTGAAGCTGCTCTGGCTCAACTCGCCGTCCAACCCGACCGGCCGGGTCCTCGCCAAGGACGAGCTCGTACGCATCGTGGCGTGGGCCCGCGAGCACGGCGTGCTGATCTTCTCGGACGAGTGCTACCTGGAGCTGGGCTGGGAGGCGGAGCCCGTCTCGGTGCTGCACCCGGACGTGTGCGGGGGCAGCCATGACGGCATCGTGGCCGTCCACTCGCTGTCCAAGCGCTCCAACCTGGCCGGCTACCGGGCCGCGTTCATCGCCGGTGACGCGGCCGTCCTGGGCGAGCTGCTCCAGATCCGCAAGCACGGCGGCATGATGACCGCCGCGCCCGTGCAGGCGGCCACCGTCGCGGCCCTGGGCGACGACGCGCACGTACAGGAGCAGCGGGCGCGGTACGCGGCGCGGCGGGCGGCGCTGCGCGAGGCCCTGGTCAAGCACGGCTTCCGCATCGAGCACAGCGAGGCCAGCCTGTACCTGTGGGCGACCCGCGACGAGGGCTGCTGGGAGACGGTGGCCCACCTCGCCGAGCTCGGCATCCTGGTGGCGCCCGGGGACTTCTACGGCGAGGCGGGCGAGCGGTTCGTACGGGTCGCGTTCACGGCGACCGACGAGCGCGTCGAGGCGGCCGTGAAGCGGCTCGGGCAGTAGCCCGTACGTACGCACACGAAGGGGCCCGGGGAGTTCGCACTCCCCGGGCCCCTTCGCATCACCTGACGCTTGCGGCTCAGCCGCCGATCGGCAGGCCCTTCAGCGGGAGCTGCTCGGCGCCCGGCAGGCCCGGGGTGGGCACGCCCTGGGGGGTGGGCAGGCCGCCCTGGGTGGCGGTCTGGGTGGCCGAGCCGAGGATCTCGCCCGCGCTGCCCGCCGCGTCACCGGCCGCCTTCTGCGCGGCCGGGGTGGCCACCTTGCCCGCCGACCCGACCGTCTTGCCCGCCATCGGCACGGCCTTCTTGACGGTGGCGGCGCCGGTGTCGCCGGCCAGGCCGGTGGCCTTCTGGGCCACCCCGTCGACGGTGTTGCTGACCGAGCTGGGGTCCATCTGGGTCAGGCCGCCGAGGTTGGGCGCGGCCTGGGGGAGTTCCACGGCGCTTGCGGAGCCGGCCGCACCGACCACGGGCGCTGCACCTGCCGCGATGAGCAGCGCGGCGCGGGCGATCCGACGGGTCAGGGGGAGGGACATGATGCTCCTTCAGACGGTTGGAAATGTGTGACTGTCCGGCGTTCGGACGCAGTGACAACCGTCGTGAGGGGAGGAGAGGTTGCGGTGACCCAGGGTAAAGAGTTCGTAATGCGTCGCATTATCTACTCCGGATAAAAACGGGCAAATGAATCACCGCCCAGATCCCTGACGAACCATCAGATCCCTTTGACCCCAAGGGAATTGACGATTCTTCGGATCGCCGTACGGACGCGGGTGCGAAAGGCCACGCCGGGGATGGCGGGGTACTTCGGACGAGTGCCTTGCCGAACGGACTGCCGGTTACGGTGCGAGGGTGATCCGTACCTCTTGCGTACCGTCGCCCGGGGAACCGGCGGCGGAACCCTGCCCGGCCGAGGCGGGGACCGTCGCGGAGGCGGGGGCCTTGGACCAGCCGTCGGCCGAGTCGTCCGCGCTCCAGGTGCGGCCCGCGTAGGAGACCTGCGCGATGTGCAGCGAGGAGGCCTGGGCGACCGCCCAGTGCGCCAGCGCCCAGCCGCGCTGCACCCGGTCGGTGCCCGCCGCGGCCGTGCCCTCGGTGACGCGCACCGGCACCGTGACGTCGTGGCCCGCGCCGGCCGGCTGCCCGTCCGGAACGGTTCCCTCGCCGAACGCCTTCGTCAGCCCGGCACGCACCTGCGCGGGGTCGCCCGGCCGCGCGTTCTTGGCGACCGTGCAGGTCAGCGACGCGGACTCGCGGCCGGTCAGCGCGGCCGTGAGGACCGCCGCGTCCGGCTCGTGCTTCGCGTACGCCTGCGGGTAGGCGCTGCGCTGCACCTTCTGCGCGGCCACGGTCAGCGGCAGCCGCGAGTAGCCGGGGACCTCGGCGAGGTGCTTGTAGAACTTCCCGGCCGAGTAGACCGGGTCCATGATCTGCTCGGCGTTGCCCCAGCCCTGCGAGGGCCGCTGCTGGAACAGGCCGAGCGAGTCCCGGTCGCCGTGGTTCAGATTGCGCAGGCCCGACTCCTGCATCGCGGTGGCAAGGGCGATCGTCACCGCCCGCTCCGGCATCCCGTGCGAGATGCCGACGGCCGAGATCGTGGCCGCGTTCTCCGCCTGCTCGGGGCTCATCTCGAACGTGGCCCCCTGCCCGTCACCCGTCCCCGCCACGCATCTGGGCGCGCCCGGACCTCCGCTCACGTACTGCACCACCAGATATCCGGCGATCGCGAGCAGGACCACGAGGGCCGCTCCGACACGGAGGAGGCGGCCGCGTCGGGAGGGGCGCGGGAGGTTGTTGGGCTCGGACACGGTGCCCACCGTACTGGAGCGCGAAGAGAGCCTCAGCGGGGGAGCTAGGGTCGGATCCATGGCCGATACCACCCTGGATCTCACCGCGGACGCGCCCACGCTGACCGCCCAGCTCGTCGACTTCGCCTCCGTGAGCGGCGAGGAGAAGCCCCTCGCGGACGCCATCGAGCGCGAGCTGCGCAAGCTGGCGCACCTCACCGTCGACCGGCACGGCAACAACATCGTGGCGCGCACGAACCTGGGCCGGGCCGAGCGGATCATCCTGGCCGGGCACATCGACACCGTGCCGATCGCCGACAACGTGCCCTCCCGCCTCGACGAGGACGGCGTGCTGTGGGGCTGCGGGACGAGCGACATGAAGTCGGGCGTGGCGGTGCAGCTGCGCATCGCGCAGACGGTGACCGCACCCAACCGGGACCTGACCTTCGTGTTCTACGACAACGAAGAGGTCGCGGCCCACCTCAACGGCCTCGGCAAGGTCGCCGAGGCCCACCCCGAGTGGCTCCAGGGCGACTTCGCGGTGCTGCTCGAACCCTCCGACACCGAGGTCGAGGGCGGCTGCCAGGGCACGCTGCGGGTCCTCCTGAAGACCCGCGGCGAGCGTGCCCACTCCGCGCGCAGCTGGATGGGCTCCAACGCCATCCACAAGGTCGCGCCCATCCTCGCGAAGCTGGCCGCCTACGAGCCGCGCCGCCCGGTGATCGACGGCCTGGAATACCACGAGGGCCTCAACGCGGTACGCATCGAGGGCGGCGTCGCCGGCAATGTGATCCCGGACGAGTGCACGGTCGTCGTCAACTACCGGTACGCGCCCGACATCACGGGTGAGCAGGCCGTCGCCCACGTCCGCGAGGTCTTCGCGGACTGCGACATCGCCGAGTTCGTCGTCGACGACCACTCGGGGGCCGCGCTGCCCGGGCTCTCGCACCCGGCGGCGGCCGCCTTCATGGCGGCGGTCGGCGGCACCGCACGCCCCAAGTTCGGCTGGACCGACGTCTCGCGCTTCGGCGGCCTCGGCGTGCCCGCCGTCAACTACGGGCCCGGCGACGCGCTCCTGGCCCACAAGCGCAACGAACACGTCGTCGTGGACCGGATCACGCGGTGCGAGCAGCGGCTGTACGCCTGGCTGACCGGCTGAGCCTTCTTCATGAGGGCTCGGATGAAGTCCTGAGGGGCTCGCTCCGGGCGGGCGAGCCTTTCTTTCAGGGCTTTCAAGACTTTCAAGGCTTCGGTAGGAGTGTGGCCTGCCTGAATTTCGCCATTCGTAACGTTCGCCGACCTACCCTGGCTGAGCACGCGCAACATCGTCAGCGGAGGGAGCACGGCATGGCCAACCCCGAGGGAAGCCCGTTTCCGGCGGAGCAGCGGCTGGAACAGCGGCTCGGACCAGTGCTGCGCCGCCGCGATCAGGTTCAGCCCGGCACCACGGACCAGCGCCTCCTCGACACCGAGGGCGACTCCCAGTGGGTGCACACCGACCCCTGGCGGGTCATGCGCATCCAGTCCGAGTTCGTCGAAGGCTTCGGCGCACTCGCCGAACTGCCCAGCGCCATCAGCGTGTTCGGCTCGGCCCGCACACCGGCCGGATCGCCCGAGTACGAGGCGGGCGTGCGGATCGGGCGGGCCCTGGTCGACGCGGGCTTCGCCGTGATCACCGGCGGCGGGCCCGGTGCGATGGAGGCCGCGAACCGGGGCGCGCGGGAGGCCAACGGCATCTCCGTCGGCCTCGGCATCGAGCTCCCCTTCGAGCAGGGGCTCAACCCGCACGTCGACATCGGGATCAACTTCCGCTACTTCTTCGTGCGCAAGACGATGTTCGTCAAGTACGCGCAGGGCTTCGTCGTGCTGCCGGGCGGACTCGGCACCCTGGACGAGCTGTTCGAGGCCCTCACCCTGGTCCAGACCCGCAAGGTCACCCGCTTCCCGATCGTGCTGTTCGGCACGGAGTACTGGGGCGGGCTCGTGGACTGGCTGCGGAACACCGTGGTCGGCCAGGGCAAGGCCTCCGCGGGCGACCTCCTGCTGTTCCACGTCACCGACGACGTGGACGAGGCGGTCGCCCTGGTCACCAAGGAGACGGGACGCTAGGCGCGCCCTAGGCCAGCCCCCGCCGGGCCACCGCCGGGGCGCGGTGGCCCGCGATGGAGGCCACCATGTCCAGGACCTGGCGGGTCTCCGCCACCTCGTGGACGCGGTAGACCCGGGCACCCAGCCACGCGGACACCGCCGTCGTCGCCAGCGTCCCGATCAACCGCTCCTTCACCGGCCGGTCCAGCGTCTCGCCCACGAAGTCCTTGTTGGACAGCGAGACCAGGACCGGCCACCCGGTGTCGGTCATCTCCTGGAGGCGCCGCGTCGCCTCCAGGCTGTGCCGGGTGTTCTTCCCGAAGTCGTGACCGGGGTCGATCATGATCCCGTCGGGCCGCACGCCCAGCTCCACGGCCCGCTCGGCCAGGCCCACGGTGACCCGCAGGATGTCCGCCACCACGTCGTCGTAGGCGATCCGGTGCGGCCGGGTGCGCGGCTCCACACCGCCCGCGTGGGTGCACACGAGCCCCGCCCCGTAGCGCGCCGCGACCTCGGCGAGCTTGGGGTCGACGCCGCCCCACGCGTCGTTCAGGACGTCCGCGCCGGCCTCGCAGACCGCCGCGCCCACGTCGTGCCGCCAGGTGTCCACGCTGATGACGACGTCGGGGAACCGCCTGCGCACCTCGGCCACGAAGCCGACCGTGCGCCGCGCCTCCTCCTCGGGCGTGACCTCGTCGCCGGGGCCCGCCTTCACCCCGCCGATGTCGATGATGGCCGCGCCCTCGGCCACCGCCTGCTCCACGCGGGCGAGCGCGGGCTCGTCGCGGAAGGTCGCGCCCTGGTCGTAGAAGGAGTCGGGGGTCCGGTTCACGATGGCCATGATCACCGGTTCGTACGCGGCGAACTCGCGTCGTCCCAGCCGCAGCGTGCCGCGGTCCGTTCCGCTGTGCATCCCCTGTGTCCTTTGCTGTGGTCCGGGCCGTTGTCCGCCTGCGACCCTAACTGTCAGTGCCGCATGGCACGATCGGACCCGAACAGTTTCCGGCGTCGGGAAGAGGCTCGCTCGTGTTCTGGTTCTTGCTGATCGCGATGGTCGTCGTGGTCGCCGCAGTGACCCTCGCCGTGGTGGGCGGAGGTGGCGACGACGGCGCGGTGCTGCCCGACACCGAGCCGGAGCATCTGGTGGATCCGCTGCCCGAGCACCGCCCCGTGGCCCGGGCCGACGTGGAGGCGCTGCGCATCCCGGTGGTGCTGCGGGGCTACCGGATGGCGGACGTCGACGACGTGCTGAGCAGGCTGGGCGCGGAGCTCGCCGAGCGGGACGCCCGGATCGCCGAGCTCCAGACCACGCTCGAAGGCAGCCGGAAGCGCCTCGTGGCCGGCGGCCAGGGCCCCGCGGCACAAGACCTCGCGACTCCGGACCTCGCGACACAGGACCCCGCGACCGGGCCGTCCGACGAGGAGCCCCGGCGATGAGCGGCGCGATCCCCGGACCCGACGGCCGGCTGCGCTGCCCCTGGGGGCTCTCCGCCGAGGAATATGTGGCGTACCACGACACCGAGTGGGGCCGCCCGGTGCACGGCGACGACGCGCTGTACGAACGGCTCTGCCTGGAGGCCTTCCAGTCGGGGCTCTCCTGGATCACGATCCTGCGCCGCCGCGAGGGTTTCCGGAAGGCCTTCGCCGACTTCAGGATCGCGAAGGTGGCCGAGTTCACCGACGCCGACAAGGAGCGGCTGCTCGGCGACGCGGGCATCATCCGCAACCGCCTCAAGATCGAGGCGACGGTCGCCAACGCGCAGGCCCTCGCCGGCTGGTCGCCCGGCGAGCTCGACGCCCTCATCTGGTCGTACGCCCCGGACCCGGCGACCCGCCCGGCCCCGCGCACACTGTCCGAAGTCCCGGCCGTCACCGACGAGTCGACGGCCCTGTCCATGGCCCTGAAGAAGCGCGGCCTGCGCTTCATCGGCCCGACCACGGCGTACGCCCTGATGCAGGCGTGCGGCCTGGTCGACGACCACCTCGTGGACTGCGTGGCACGGGACGGCGCCTGAGCACCGCCCCGGACCGCCCGGCTCAGCGGCCGACGTACTTCGGCTTCTCCTTGGCGAGGAACGCGGCCACCGCGATGGCGTGGTCCTCGGAGGCGCCCGCCTTCGTCTGGAGCTCGTCCTCCTTCTCCAGCGCCTCGGCCAGCGTGTGGCCCGCGCCGTAGGCCAGCGACTCCTTGAGCGCGCCGTACGCCACGGTCGGCCCCTCGGCCAGCGCCCGGGCCACAGCGAGGGCCTGCTCCGCCAGCTCGGCGGCCGGTACGACCTTGTTGACCAGGCCGATCTCGTACGCCTCCGCCGCGGAGATCGAGCGCGGGAACAGCAGCAGGTCGGCCGCGCGGGACTGGCCGATCAGGCGCGGCAGCGTCCATGAGACGCCCGAGTCGGCGGTCAGGGCCACCCCGGCGAACGAGGTGTTGAACGCGGACGTGTCCGCGACCACCCGGTAGTCCGCGGCCAGCGCGAAGCCGAGCCCGGCGCCCGCCGCCACCCCGTTGACGCCGGCCACCACGGGCTTCGGCATCTCGGTGAGCGCCTTCAGGATCGGGTTGTAGTGCTCCTGCACGGTGCTCATCGTCTGGCCGGTGCCCGCCTCGCGGTCCGCCGTCAGCGACGCGACGTGCTCCTTCAGGTCCTGGCCGACGCAGAACGCCCGGCCGGTCGCGGTCAGCAGCACGGCCCGTACCGCCGGGTCCGAGGCCGCGGCCCGCACCGCCTCGCGGAGCGCGACCTTCGCCTCCGTGTTCATGGCGTTCATGGCCTCGGGCCGGTTGATCGTGATCGTCGCGAGCCCGTCGCTCACCTCGTACAGCACGGTGTCGGCCATGGTGGGATCCCCTCCGTCGCGGATGCTTCTCAGGTGTCGTATCCGCTCAGCATGGCGGAGATCACGAGCGGTGGGCATGTGACCTGCGTCAAACAATCGGGGCGCCGGGAGGAACCCGCGGCGGCGAAGTATCGCAGGCGGATCGCCGAATTGAGTGGTTTTGATAGAGCGCGTTGCCCAAGCGATGCCGACCGATGTTGGTCATCGGGTCCTGCGATGCGGGATAATGACCTGGAAGCAATGTGTTCGATGCCGTGACGCGTGCCCAATCCCGGGGGCCGTCGGCTGACGATGAGCTGGTTTCAGGAAGGGGAACGAGCATGGCGGCCATGAAGCCGCGGACGGGCGACGGCCCGCTCGAGGTGACCAAGGAGGGGCGGGGCATTGTCATGCGCGTTCCGCTCGAAGGCGGCGGTCGGCTTGTCGTCGAGCTGACTCCGGACGAGGCCGATGCACTCGGCGATGCCCTGAAGAAGGTCGTCGGCTGAGCCAGCGGGTTCGACCCAGACTCTTCACCGCCCCGGTTCGGCATGCATGCCAGTGCATGCCGAACCGGGGCGGTGTTGTGTGTGCGGGGCCGTGCGGGAGCGGGAGGCCGGTCAGCCGCGGCGAACCGCGCAGAGCAGCCCGTCGCCGACCGGAAGCAGCGACTCCACGAGCTCCGTGCTCTCGCGCACCGTGCGCAGCAGTTCGCGCAGCCGCAGCACCTCGGCCGGCTGGATCCCCGAATCGACCGTACGGCCATCGGCGAAGACGCCCTCGAAGCAGACGATTCCGCCCGGTCGCAGCAGGCGCAACGATTCAGCGAGGACGTCGAGCGACTCCATGCGGTCGCCGTCGCAGAACACCAGGTCGTACCCGCCGTCCGCGAGCCGCGGCAGTACGTCCAGGGCGCGCCCGGGGATGAACCGGGCCCGGTTGCCCGCGAACCCGGCCGCGCGGAACGCCTGCTTGGCGAACTGCTGGCGGTCCGGTTCCGGATCGACGGTGGTCAGCACACCGTCCGGACGCAGGCCCTGCAGAAGGTAGATGCCGGAGACGCCGGTTCCGGTGCCGATCTCCGCGACCGCCTTCGCCTCAGCCGTGGCAGCGAGCAGCCGCAGCGCGGCGCCTGTCCCCGGGGACACCGAACGCAGGCCTGCCTCCCGGGCCCGGTCACGGGCCCAGCGCAGCGCGTCGTCCTCGGCGACAAAGGCGTCCGCGAACGCCCAGCTCGTCTGCCGGTTGGCGGTAATGGCCCTCTCCTGTCCCCTTGGTTGGCGCAACGGTGACTGTATCCGCTGGAGTCGGGAACCCGCAGATGGGACCGCGCGTTATGGAGGGCAGGGGGAACCGCGGGGGAGCACATGGACAAGTTCGGGGAAGAGGGCCGTAAGCCGGTCCCAAATGCACGTAAAGATTCTTATCCGGAGCTAACGGGCGAGGTGGCTATGGTAGGGGCTCCACTGGACACCACCAGAGCCGACAGGGGAGGTGCGGCTGCGCCTGTGGATCGGGGAGGAGTGCTGCGGCGCTTTCTCAGGTCGGCGGGTGAGCCGAAATCCGTGACCAACATTGCTGACCGTTCCCGCGCTACCAGCTCCGCAACCACCGCGACGTTCGCCGACGCGGATTCCCAGGCGTGGACTCCCCCTTCGTGGGAGGAGATCGTCAGCACGCACAGCGGCCGGGTCTACCGCCTCGCCTACCGCCTGACGGGAAACCAGCACGACGCCGAGGACCTCACGCAAGAGGTCTTCGTCCGCGTCTTCCGCTCCCTGTCGACGTACACGCCGGGCACGTTCGAGGGCTGGCTGCACCGCATCACCACCAACCTCTTCCTGGACATGGTCCGCCGCCGCCAGCGCATCCGCTTCGACGCGCTCGGGGACGACGCGGCGGAGCGGCTGCCCAGCCGCGAGCCCAGCCCCCAACAGGTCTTCAACGACGCCCACTTCGACGCCGACGTCCAGCAGGCGCTCGACACCCTCGCGCCCGAGTTCCGCGCGGCCGTCGTCCTGTGCGACATCGAGGGCCTCTCGTACGAGGAGATCGCGGCCACCCTCGGGGTGAAGCTCGGCACCGTCCGCAGCCGGATCCACCGCGGCCGCTCCCACCTGCGCAAGGCCCTCCAGCACCGTTCGCCCGAAGCCCGCGCCGAGCAGCAGCGCGCGCTGGCGGGGGTGGCGCCGGGAGCTCTCGGGGTGGCCGGAGAGGGGACGGCGTGAGTGGTACGAGTCCCACCCCGGCGGAACAGCACCTCGGGGACCGGCTCGCGGCCCTGGTCGACGGCGAGCTGAACCACGATGCCCGCGAGCGCGTCCTGTCCCACCTCGCGACCTGCGCCAAGTGCAAGGCGGAGGCCGACGCCCAGCGCAACCTGAAGAACGTCTTCGCCCGGGCGGCCCCGCCGCCGCCCTCCGAAGGCTTCCTCGCCCGGCTCCAGGGCCTGCCCGGCGGACCGGCCGGGCCCGGAGGTGACGACGGCGACTCACCGTTCGGCGGGGGGCGCCAGGCCGACGGGTTCTTCGGAGGATTCGGGGTGCTGACCCCCACCGCGGGCGGCCCCCAGGACCCGCGCGTTCCCCGCTCGGGCGGCTTCGGCTACGTTCCGGTCGGCTCCCATGCGGCGGTGCTGCCCGACGGGCTGAGCGGCGGCTTCCGCATCCACGAGGTGGGCAGGTCCGAGCAGGACCGGCCGGGCTCGGTGTGGCGGGGCCGCAGATTCGCGTTCGCCGCCGCCAGTGCCGTGTCCCTGGCGGCGATCGCGCTCGGTGGCACGCTGCCGCTCAGCTCGACGTCCGGCGCCCGCGCGGCGGGCAGCGGCAGCAATGTCGTCCCGATGCGCTCCAACTCCCCGGCGCCGAGCGGCAGTTCGGCCGAGGACCGGCGTCGTGGCGGCGCCGCGGCCAGCCTTCTTTCGGCCATGTCCGCACAGCCCACGGCCCCGGCCTCGCGCGGCCTGAGCGGCATGCCCGCGCAGAACGGGCCGGTCCAGCCGCTGGGCGGCGCATTCCCCGCGGCCCGGCTGAACGGCTCGTCGCTGCCTCCGTTGATACGGCCGGCCGTATCGACGCTCCCGCTCACCACGACCGACCTCACGACCGGAGTGCTCGCCGTCACGCCGTCCGCGGCTCCGGCGGCGCCGACGCATCTGGCGGCTCCGATCGCCTCCGGGCTTCCGCTCATCGCCCGGCGCTGACCGCGCCCTGCCCTCGCCCCCGGCAACCTGGTTGAATCCGGGGGAGGGGTGCTCGTCGGAGCACGCAGGGAAGCCAGTTGCGGGGAGAGCATGAACGAGCAGAAGCCCACCGGGCCGAAGCCGAAGTGGTGGAGCCGACCGCAGGCAGGCCGCCCCCGCGGAACCGAAGCCCCGGCAACCGAAGCCCCGGCATCGGCGCCCTCGGCCGAAGTCCCGGCCGACACCTATGACTTGGCTCCGCCGGTTCCGGCGGGCGGGGTGGCCGCGACCTCGGCGGCCGAGGCGCACCCGGCGAACCCGATATCGGCCCCGTCGCCCCAGGACGTGACCCCGGCCGCCCCGGCTCCGCCGAGCGACGACGCGGGCGACCCGCACACGGCACATGACGCACCTCTGGAGCCCGCCACCGAGTTCAGCACCGATCCGGGCGCCGAGCCGGACGCGATTGCTGAGCCGGTCAGGCTCACCGAGCCCGAGCCCGAGCCCCTCGCGCCCCGGCAGCCCCTGCACGCGCCGGATCCCTATGGCACGCCGCCCTACGGCGGCCCCGGGCCGTGGGCGCCCGCGCCGCCCGTGCAGCGGCCGGTGCCGACGCCGCCGGGGGGCACCTCGCTGCCTCAGCAGTCCGCCTATGCCGCACCTCAGGCACCGGCCGCCCAGGTGCCCGCGCCACAGGCTCCCGTACAGCAGGCGCCCGCGCCGCAGGCCTCGTACGCCGCGCCTCCCGCGCCTCCCGCCTCGCAGTGGCTGCAGTACGACCCCTGGGCCGTGCCCGGGGAGCCGCTCAGTCAGATCGGGCGGCCCGAGCCGAAGAGGCGGCGGCGCGGGGCGCTGCTCGTCGGGGCCGTGCTGCTCGCGCTGGTCGCCGGCGGCATCGGCGGCGGTGTGGGCGCGTACGTCGAGCGCAACGGCGGCATCACCAGTGTCAAGCTGCCACAGTCCGGCAAGGAGCCGCAGGGTCGGGCGCCGGACAGCGTCGCCGGGATCGCGGCGAGCGCGCTGCCCAGCGTGGTCACCATTCATGTCATCGGCGCCACCGAGTCGGGCACCGGCACCGGCTTCGTGCTCGACAACGCCGGGCACATCCTGACCAACAACCACGTCGTCCAGCCCGCGGGCGACTCCGGGAAGATCTCGGTGACCTTCAGCGGCGGCGAGAGCGCGCCCGCCCAGGTGGTCGGCCGCGACTCCGGGTACGACCTCGCGGTCGTCAAGGTCGACGGCGTATCGGGCATGAAGCCGCTGCCGCTCGGCAACTCCGACAACGTCCTGGTCGGCGACCCGGTGGTGGCCATCGGGGCGCCCTTCGACCTCTCCAACACGGTGACGTCGGGGATCATCAGCGCCAAGGAGCGCCCGATCACGGCCGGGGGCGAGAGCGGCGACGGCAGCGACGTCAGCTATGTCGACGCGCTCCAGACCGACGCCCCCATAAACCCGGGCAATTCCGGCGGCCCGCTCGTCGACTCCAAGGCCCGCGTCATCGGCATCAACAGCGCGATCAGGTCGGCCGGGAGCGGCAGCACGGAGGGCAGCGGCGGCCAGGCAGGATCGATCGGGCTCGGCTTCGCCATACCGGTCAACCAGGCCAAGCGGGTCGCCGAGGAACTGATCAACACCGGCAAGGCCACGCACCCCGTGATCGGCGTCACGCTCGACATGAAGTTCACCGGAGACGGCGCCCGCGTCGGAGACAAGGCGAGCGACGGCAAGCCGGCCGTCGCCACCGACGGCCCCGGCGCCAAGGCGGGCATCAGGTCGCAGGACGTGATCACCAAGGTGGACGGCCAGCGGGTGCACAGCGGCGAGGAGTTGATAGTGAAGATCCGCGCGCACCGGCCCGGAGACCAGCTCAAGCTCACCGTCCAGCGGGACGGCAAGGCGCAGGAGCTCACTTTGACGCTCGGCTCCTCCTCCTGACCCCGGCCCTCGGGGCGCCCGCGGACCGGGTGCCCCACCGGCCCCGTACCGATGCCCAAAGGTCACCCCGCGGGTACCGCGCCGACAGTTCGGCCGGGTACCGTGGAGCGGTCCATGACCGGACGCGGAGCTGAGTATCAAGCGCCGAGATCGCGAGCACTGAGAACACGAGGAGCAGCGGGTGTTCAACGACATCGGGCCCATGGAGCTGGTCACACTCGTGGTGCTCGCCGTGCTCATCTTCGGTCCGGACAAGCTGCCCAAGCTGATCCAGGACGTCTCGAACGTCATCCGCAAGGTGCGCAGCTTCTCCGAGAGCGCCAAGCAGGACATCCGGGCCGAGCTCGGCCCGGAGTTCAAGGACTTCGAGTTCGAGGACCTCAACCCCAAGACGTTCGTCCGCAAGCAGCTCATGGACAACGACGACCTGGGGCTCAAGGAGATCCGCAACAGCTTCGACCTCCGCAAGGACATGGAAGAGGTCGCCGACGCGGTGCACGGGCGCGAATCGGCCACCGCCACCACGGCCGCCAACGGCTCGGTGAACGGCTCGGGCGGCACCCCCGACCTGCTGAAGAAGCGCGAGAAGCTGGGCCCGGGCGAGCGCCCCCCGTTCGACGCCGACGCCACCTGATACACGCCAATCCGCCTCGCGTTTTTCGGGTGAGCCACGGCGGGGTGGCTATCCTCCATCTGTCCGGCAGCCAGGACGCCCGCGGGGGCGGGCCGCTCCGGACGCTAGATCCAGGAGGCGGCCGGGCGATGGAGACGACAAGCCGGGTAGCGGGGGATTCCGCTCACGGGGTGCCCGAGGGCACCCGGTCCACACCGGAGGGAGCGCCGCCGGCCCGGCGTACGCTCGACGGCTATCTGCGCGCGCCCTTCCCCTGGTACGGCCTCGACGACGCGTTCACCGGGGCGCGCTGGCTCATGCAGGTCGCGCAGGCCGCCGACGGCACCGTCCAGCACGGCTCGATCGGGCACGGCGACGAGCCGTCGATACGGCCCGAGGCGGCGGCCGCGGCCGACCGGGACCGGTTCGCGGTGGTCGTGACCATCGCCGCCAACCCGGTGCGCCACAGCGGCGACGGCGGCGTCCTGGAGGCCACGTCGGGCTCCTCGGCGGCCTGGCTGGCCGGTTCGGGCCTGCTGGCCTTCACCTGGCCCGCGCAGATGGACCACGTCCGGCGCGGCGAATGGCTGGACCAGCAGACCGAGACGGCCTGGGAGCTCGCCGACGACCTGGAAGGCCCCGACTGGTCGACGCTCTCGCTCCCCGTCGACGGGGAGCCGACGGATTTCCACTACCGCGAGTCCGAGTTCGGCTGGATCCTCGCCGGCTCGGCCCAGAACGGCGTGCACCTGGGGGCCTACGGGCGCGGTCTGAGCGCGTACGGGCTCGCCTTCTCGGTGGTCAAGGACATCAGGGCGTACGAATGACCTGGCGCGGGCACGCCTGAGGGCGCCCAGAGCCGATGGCCGCATGCGTAAGGAGCGCCCGCAACAGCGAGGCGCCCCTTTACGGCTGCTGCGTACGCCTACTAGAACTTGTTGCGCGGGGTGATCCCCAGGGACATGCCCGACAGGCCGCGGGCGCGGCCGCCCAGCTTGCCCGCGATGGCGCGCAGCGCGGCGCCCGCGGGGGAGTCCGGGTTGGAGAGGACGACCGGGCGGCCGTCGTCGCCGCCCTCGCGCAGGCGGACGTCGATCGGGATGGAGCCGAGCACCGGCACGTTGGCGCCGGTCGTCTTCGTCAGGCCCTCGGCCACCTTCTGGCCGCCGCCGGTGCCGAACACGTCGACCATCTCGTCGCAGTGCGGGCAGGGCAGCCCGGCCATGTTCTCGACCACGCCGACGATCTTCTGGTGGGTCTGCACGGCGATGGAGCCGGCCCGCTCGGCGACCTCGGCCGCGGCCTGCTGCGGGGTCGTCACGACGAGAATCTCGGCGTTGGGGACCAGCTGGGCCACCGAGATCGCGATGTCACCGGTGCCCGGCGGCAGGTCGAGCAGCAGGACGTCCAGGTCGCCCCAGTACACGTCCGCGAGGAACTGCTGAAGGGCGCGGTGCAGCATCGGGCCGCGCCACACGACCGGCGCGTTGCCCGGCGTGAACATGCCGATAGAGATGACCTTCACGCCGTTCGCGGACGGCGGCATGATCATGTTCTCGACCTGGGTCGGCTTGCCGTCGGCGCCCAGCATGCGGGGCACGGAGTGGCCGTAGATGTCGGCGTCGACGACACCGACCTTCAGACCGTCCGCCGCCATCGCGGCCGCCAGGTTCACCGTCACCGAGGACTTGCCGACGCCGCCCTTGCCGGAGGCGACCGCGTAGACGCGGGTCAGCGAGCCGGGCTTGGCGAAGGGCACCTCGCGCTCGGCGGTGCCGCCGCGCAGCGACGCCGCGAGGTCCTTGCGCTGCTCGTCGCTCATCACGTCGAGCGTCACATCGACGCGGCTGACGCCCTCGACCCGCTCGACCGCCTCCGTCACGTTCTTGGTGATGGTCTCGCGCATCGGGCAGCCGGAGACAGTCAGGTACACCGTGACGGCAACCGCCCCGTCCGCACCGATCTCAACCGATTTGACCATGCCGAGCTCAGTGATCGGTCGGTGGATCTCGGGGTCGTTCACCGTCGCCAGTGCCTCAAGCACCGCGTCTTCCGTAGCCATACCGCCGATGGTACGGCGCTTACCGCACAGTACGGAAAGCCCTCTCAGCGGTCGCCTTCGTCACGTCCGTACGCCCGCTCCGGCGGGAATACGTTTCTGCGCTCCTCCATCTCCTTGACCAGGTCCTGGAGTTCGGAGCGGATCCAGTCGCGGGTGGCCACCTCGCCGAGGCCCATCCGGAGCGCGGCGATTTCGCGGGTGAGGTACTCGGTGTCCGCGATGGAGCGCTCGTTCTGCTTGCGGTCCTGTTCGTGGGTGACCCGGTCGCGGTCGTCCTGCCGGTTCTGCGCGAGCAGGATCAGCGGGGCCGCGTACGAGGCCTGGAGCGACAGGGCGAGGGTCAGGAAGATGAACGGGTAGTTGTCGAAGCGCAGGTTGCTCGGCGCGAAGATGTTCCAGGCGACCCAGAGGATGATGATCAGGGTCATCCAGACGATGAACCGCCCGGTGCCCAGGAACCGCGCGATCCGCTCGCTGAAGCGGCCGAACGCCTCCGGGTCCCACTCCGGGAGCAGCCGCACGCGCGGTGCGCGCGGCTGGTCGAGGCGGGTGCGGCCGCGCGGCAGCGCGCTGGCGCCGCTCGCGCGGGTGCGCTCCTCCGCCCGGTCAGTGCCGCCCATCCGGTACCCCCTCCGGCCCGTGGAACTCGGTCTCGCGCCAGTCGTCCGGCAGCAGGTGGTCGAGTACGTCGTCGACGGTCACGGCGCCGAGCAGCGAACCGCTGTCGTCCACCACGGGCGCGGCCACCATGTTGTACGCGGCGAGGAAGCTGGTTACCGAGGGCAGCGAGGCGTCCGGCGGCAGCGGCTTCAGATCGCTGTCCACCACCGAGCTGACCAGCGCGAACGGCGGCTCGCGCAGGAGCCGCTGGAAGTGCACGGTGCCCAGGTACTTGCCGGTCGGCGTCTCGTCCGGCGGCCGGCACACATACACCTGCGCGGCGAGCGCCGGCGAGAGGTCCTGCTGGCGGACGCGGGCCAGGGCGTCGGCGACCGTGGCATCGGGGCGCAGCACGATCGGCTCGGTCGTCATCAGACCGCCCGCGGTGCGCTCCTCGTACGAGAGCAGCCGGCGCACATCGGCCGCGTCATCGGGCTGCATCAGCGTGAGGAGGCGCTCCTTGTCCTCCTCGGGCAGCTCGGAGAGCAGGTCGGCGGCGTCGTCCGGGTCCATCGCCTCCAGGACGTCGGCGGCCCGCTCGTCCTTCAGCTTGCCGAGGATCTCCACCTGGTCGTCGTCGGGCAGCTCCTCCAGGACGTCCGCGAGCCGGTCGTCGTCGAGGGCGGCGGCCACCTCGGCGCGGCGCTTGGGCGAGAGGTGGTGCATGACGTTGGCGAGGTCGGCGGGGCGCAACTGCTCGAAGGTGGCGACGAGGCTCTCGGCACCCTGGCCGTGCTCCTCCAGGGAGAAGCCGGTGACGGCCGACCACTCGACGGTCAGCGTCTCGCCCTTGCGGCGCAGCGCGCCCGACTTGCCCCGGCGCACGAAGACCTTGTCGATCTCCCAGTCGCGGCGGGCCGGCAGCTGCTGGATCGCGACGTCCAGGACGCTCACCTGCTCGCCGGTCTCGACCAGCGTGACCCGGCGGTCCAGGAGTTCGCCGAGGACCAGGCGCTCGGTCGGACGCTGCTCGAAGCGGCGCAGATTGACCACGCCGGTGGTGATGACCTGGCCCGATTCCACACCGCTGACCCGGGTCATGGGCAGGAAGATCAGCCTGCGGCCCGCCACTTCGACGACGATGCCGAGCAGCCGGGGAGGCCGGCGGCCGACCCGCAGCATCGCCACGAGGTCGCGCACCCGGCCGACCTGGTCGCCGTTGGGGTCGAAGACGGCGACGCCGGAGAGGTGCGATACGAAGACCCGGGGGGCGCCTGCCGCCATACGAGCGCCTCCTTAACTGTTCAGGGTTGCTCCGCACCACCGCGATCGCTGCGGGACAAGGGTTTCAGGCTAGCCGGTGGCGGCACGGTACGCCCTTGCGGGGCGCCCGTACGGCGCTCTGCCGGGCAGCGTAGACACTGCGGGTAGGGTGCGGTCTGCCGACCCCCCACATCCATGCGAGAGGCAGTGCGCAGGTGACCTCATCCCCCTTGTCCGTACGGGTACGGGTCCGGGCCCGCCGGGCCGCCCTGCCCCTCGCCCTGTGCGCGGGCCTCGCCGCGGCGCTCACCGCGTGCGGTACGGATCCGGACGAGGGGACCAACGGCGTCGGCAAGCTGTCCGCGACCGAGATCGAGAACAGGGCGCGGACGGCGGCGGACGGCGCGGACGCGGTACGTCTGTCGGGGACGCTGGTCAGCAAGGGCGGCTCGTACAAGATCGACATGAAGCTGAAGGGCACCGGCGGGACGGGCACGGTCACTTCGCAGAAGAGCACGTTCGGGCTGCTGCGGGTGGGGGAGGACCTGTTCCTCAAGGCGGACGCGGGGTTCTGGTCGCACAGCGAGTCGGGGGGCGCGGCCACGGCTGCGGGCAAGCTCGACGACAAGTACGTCAAGGTGCCTTCTGAGGATCCCGCCTACCAGCAACTGCGCGGGTTCACCGAGAAGTCGGTGCTGCTCAAGGGGATGCTCGGGCTGCAGGGTGCGCTGTCCAAGGGCGACCGGTCCGAGGTCGGCAACGTCCGTACGGTACGGATCGCGGCGGGCAAGGACGGCGAGGGCGGCACCCTCGACGTCTCCCTCCAGGGCACGCCCTATCCCCTCCGCTTCGAGCGGGCGGGCGGCGCGGGCGTCCTCGAACTGGCCGACTGGAACAAGGACTTCACGCTGGCCGCGCCGGCGAAGGGCGACACGGTGGACTACGGCAAGCAACTCCCGAAGACCTGACCGGAACGCCACCCGCGTTCAGCGCCGCTTCCGCCGGAACAGCAGGCTCGGCAGGGCCGCGGGTACCGCGTGCCGCGTTGTCGCGGGGGATGAGACCGGGGCCGTGGCCAGGGAGCCTTCCGGGGGTGTTCCGAGGGCGCCCGTCGGGGTCAGGCTGAGGAGGCGGCACTCCGCTGCCCAGCGGGCCGGCATCGCCTCGCCGTCCGGGGCGTTCAGGCGCTTGCCCTTCAGTTCGGCCACCGCAGCCTCCCAGGCGTCCGTGGCCGGGGGGATCTCGGCCACCGTCGCCGTCCACGCCACGAGCCGCCCGCCCTTGTCCTTCGAGCGGACCGTCACCGCCGCGGTGCCGCCGTCCGTCAGGCCTTCCAGCGGCTGCTCGCCCGGGCCGCCCCCGACCACGTACGCCGCCCCGTCGAGCCACACGTGCCACAGGGCCCGCTCGGCCACCCCGGTGCCGCGCACCCAGATGAGGCCGGACTTCTTCGTGGCCTCCTCGACGAGGGCCTGATCGAGCAACGTCTGTGTCATGACACAACAGTAGCCATAACAGCAGAGGGCCCCGGGAATAGTCAGTTCCGTAATCTGCCCATGCCCCTTACGCTTCCGGCGTGACCACCACCGCCACCGCCTCCGCGCCGCCGGTCGCCGCGGGCGTCCCCCGGCTCGACGTCGCGCTGCTCGCCGTCGCCATCTCCAGCGTCTCGCTGTCCGCGCCGCTGATCGCCGCCACCGCCGCGCCCGCGCTCGCCATCGCCTTCTGGCGCAACGCCCTCGCCGTCGGGGCGCTGACCCCGGTGGCCTGGTTCAAGTACCGCGCCCGGCTGCGCGCGCTGACCCGGCGCGAGGTGGGGCTCACGATCGGCGCGGGCGGCCTCCTCGCGCTGCACTTCGGGCTGTGGCTGCCCAGTCTGAGCATGACATCCGTAGCCTCGTCGACCGCGCTGTGCACCACCACCCCGATATGGACGACCATCGCGCTGCGCCTGCGCGGCCACCGCCCGCCCGCCCTGGTGTGGGCCGGCACCCTGGCCGCCTGCGCCGGAGTCGTCATGCTCACCGGCGTCGACCTCAGCCTGTCGCCCCGCGCGCTCGCGGGTGACGCCCTCGCGCTCGGCGGCGGCATCGCGGCGGCCGGCTATGTGCTGCTCGGCGCCGAGGTCCGCAAGAGCGTGGACACCGTCCCGTACACCTACCTCTGCTACGGCACGGCCGCCGCCGGGCTCCTGACGGCCGCCCTCGTCAGCGGGGCCGACCTCACCTCGTACGACGCCGGGACCTGGCTCAAGCTCGCCGTGCTCACGCTCGCGGCCCAGCTGCTCGGACACTCCCTGCTGAACCGGGTGGTGGCGAGCCTCGGCCCGTCCGTCACTTCTACGGCGATCCTGCTCGAAACCCCCGGCGCCGCCCTCATCGCGGCCCTCTGGCTCGGCCAGCAGCCCCCGGCCCTCGCCTACCCGGCGCTGCTCGTGATCCTGGCCGGACTCGCCCTCGTCGTACGGGCGAGCCGCAATTGACCACTTACAGCCAGCCGTTGCGCTTCAGGGTGCGGTGGATCGCGAAGCAGGCCACGGCCACCAGGCCCATCGCCACGGGGTAGCCGTACTTCCAGTGCAGCTCCGGCATGTGCTCGAAGTTCATGCCGTACACGCCGCACACCATCGTCGGTACGGCGATGATCGCCGCCCAGGACGTGATCTTGCGCATGTCCTCGTTCTGGGCGACGGAGGCCTGTGCGAGGTTGGCCTGGAGGATCGAGTTGAGCAGTTCGTCGAAGCCGACGACCTGCTCCTGGACGCGGGCGAGGTGGTCCGCGACGTCGCGGAAGTACTTCTGGATGTCCGGGTCGACCAGGCGCATCGGCCGCTCGCTCAGGAGCTGCATCGGGCGCAGCAGCGGGGAGACCGCCCGCTTGAACTCCAGTACCTCGCGCTTGAGTTGGTAGATCCGGCCGGCGTCCACACCGCGCGGGCTGCCCTTGGCCGGAGCGGAGAAGACCTCGATCTCGACCTCGTCGATGTCGTCCTGCACCGCGTCCACGACCGCGAGGTAGCCGTCGACCACCTGGTCGGCGATCGCGTGAAGGACGGCGGAGGGGCCCTTGGCGAGGAGTTCCGGGTCGTCCTGGAGGCGCTTGCGCAGCGCGCGCAGCGAGCCCTGGCCGCCGTGCCGGACGGTGATGACGAAGTCCCGCCCGGTGAAGCACATCACCTCGCCGGTCTCCACGACCTCGCTGGTCGCGGTGAGCTCGGCGTGCTCGACGTAGTGGATCGTCTTGAAGACGGTGAACAGGGTGTCGTCGTAGCGCTCCAGCTTCGGGCGCTGGTGGGCGTGGACCGCGTCCTCCACGGCCAGCGGGTGCAGCCCGAACTCGGCGGCGATACCGGCGAATTCGGCCTCGGTCGGCTCGTGCAGGCCGATCCACGCGAACCCCCCGCCCTCGCGCACCCGGCGCATCGCCTCACGGGGCGTCAGGCAGGACGTGTCCTCGGCGGCTTGGACGCGCTGCCCGTCGCGGTAGACCGCGCAGTCCACGACGGCACTGCTCGCCGAGGGGTCGCGGGTGTTGTCGTAGCCGCTGTACGGGGTGCTGGTCTTGCGCAGCGCGGGGCGGACCACGGCACGCAGGTCACGGATCATCGACATGGCAGGACTCCTTCACGGAGGGCCGTCGCAGGGCATGACGCTTGGAACTGCCCGGAATGGGGACGTACGGCGACGAGAAGAACCGAGGTATCGAATCGACCCCGAAAGGCATCAATCGCACACGTTCGCAAAGCGGGCGGCACCACAGGGGCACGCGGAGACGGCGTTCGCTACTGAAACGGACAAGGCGGGGCGATGTGCTCTTCCGTTGGGCGAAACGCCAGGAGGCTCAGGTGTTTCCGGACCCGGATGCCGGGTAAGGAGGGTCTCAGCTCACAGGGAACAACGCAGGCGCGTGGAAGAGCGGTTGGTACTGCCAGGCCGACTTCGATCCATCGCAGCCCCACCTCCTCCAGCCGGTCCCCCGTGGGGGACTTCCTGCTGTCCTGAACAGCGGCCAAGACTATCAGCCCACTGTTGCGTCAAGCCCCGTCTTTGCCGCTTGCATACGCCTTCTATGCTCGCCCCATGGTTGATGTTCTTGCTCTGGTCGAGGCCCGCCTGCACACCTCGCTGGGCGAGCCGGACGCGCGCGCGGCGGTCACCTTTCTCGGTACGGACCGCATCGAGGTGCTGCGGTTCACCGAGGGCGACATCGTCCGGTACGCCACGCTCGGCATGTCCGCCCAGCCGATGGCCGATCCCACCTCGGCGCTCGCCGACCCGGTGAAGGGCCCCCGGGCCGAACTGGTCCTGTCCGTACGCGCCGGGCTCGCCGACACCGACAAGGTGCTCCGCCCGCTCGCCGTGCTCGCCGCATCGCCGCAGGTCGAGGGCCTGGTGGTGGCCCCGGGTGCCTCGCTCGACGTCGGCGAACCGCTGTGGCCGGGCGCCCCGTTCAGCTCCGTCCTGGTCGCCGAGCCGGGCGGCCTGGTGGAGGACCTGGAGCTCGACGCCCCGATGGACCCGGTCCGCTTCCTGCCTCTGCTCCCGATGACCACGAACGAGGCGGCGTGGAAGCGGGTGCGGGGTGCGAAGGAGCTGGAGGAACGCTGGCTGACCCAGGGCACGGATGTGCGCGACCCGCTGCGGAAGTCGGTGGGCCTGGACTGAGGGGCCCCTGGAAACGCACCCTGCGCTCCAGCTCGATCCTGGGGCTCCGCCCCAGACCCCGTTCGCGCCTAAAGGGCGCTCGTCCTCAATCTCCCCCAAGGCCTTAAGGGCCAGGGGGGACCCCCATGACGGGCTGGAGATGCCGGGTTCTGGCCAGGATCGACGCTGCCAGGGGCGCGGGGCTGTGACACGTGCGGCTCCGCCGCGATGGGGGTCCCCCCTGTTCATGGGGGTCCCCCCTGGCCCTTTAGGCCTTGGGGGAGAAGCCGAGAACTTGGGGGAGCGACCAGCCGCGCACGGTCCGCAGTCGAACCTCAACCTTCCCTATGTTGTCTGCAGGACCGGGCGAGCCCTTCGTATGGTTCTCCCACCCAGGGGCGTCGGGCGTGGCTTTCAACCTTCTGCCGCTAGTGGCAACCACCGATTGGCCACCCGACGCCCCACGACGACTCGGCTGCCAATTAGGAATTGCGAATGATCGCTCCGTAGGGAATCGACAGCGAGGTCGTCCGTCGGGAGGCACCAGCACCACACCGCACGGAGGCACCACATGGCCGCGATCTGGGCCGGCATCGACGCAGGCAAGACCCACCACCACTGCGTCGCGATCGACGAGAGCGGCCACCGGCTGCTGTCCCGGCGAGTCGCCAACGACGAGCCCGAACTGCTCGAACTCCTCACCGACGTCCTGGCCCTGGGCGACGAGGCGACCTGGGGAATCGACCTGGCCGACGGTGGAGCCGCCCTGGCCATCGTGATCCTCCTCAACCACGACCAGCCGGTCCACTACATCTCCGGACGCGCCATCCACCGCGCCTCCGAGGGCTACCGCGGCGAAGGAAAGACCGACGCCAAGGACGCCGCCGTCATCGCCGACCAGGTCCGCATCCGCCGCGACCTGCACCCCTTACACACCGGCGACGAGACGGTCACCGACCTCAAGATCCTCACCGGCCGGCGCATAGACCTCGTCGCCGACCGCACCCGCACCGTCAACCGGCTCCGGGCCCAGCTGACTGGGATCTTCCCCGGCCTGGAACGGGTCCTGGACCTCACCAACAAGGGTCCGCTGACCTTGCTGACCGGCTACCAGACCCCCGCGGCCATCCGCCGGCTCGGTGCCAAGCGCCTGGAAACGTGGCTGCGCAACCGCAAGGTTCTCCGAGCCGATCAGCTCGCCGAGACCGCGGTCGAAGCGGCCGAGCGCCAGCACACCAGCCTGCCCGGGGAGAAGCTGACCGCCCAGATGGTGCACACGCTCGCGAAGGAGGTGATGCTCCTCAACGAGCAGGTCGCCGAGTTCGACAAGCTCATCGAGGCCCGGTTTCGCGACCACCAGCACTTCGAGGTGATCACCAGCATGCCCGGTCTGGGCATCATCCTCGGTGCCGAGTTCCTGGCCGCTACCGGCGGCGACATGGCCGCCTTCGGGACCCCTGACCGCCTCGCCGCCTTCGGCGGCGTCGCCCCGGTCCCGCGCGACTCCGGAAAGATCAGCGGGAACCTGCGGCGCCCGCAGCGATACAACCGACGGCTCCAGCGCGTGCTCTACACCTCCGCGCTGTTCAGCATCCGACGGTCCGAGGAATCCCGCCGGTTCTACGACCGCAAACGCGCCGAGGGTAAGCGTCACACCCAGGCCGTCCTTGCCCTCGCTCGTCGCCGCGTCAACGTCCTCTGGGCCCTTCTCCGCGACGGACGGTGCTACGAGCTCACACCGCCGACCGCCTCTGCGGCTTGACAGACGGCATTAGGAATCGGCTCGCGCCGACAGGCGGACCGCACTCCGGACGGGTGATCGTCCTTGACGGGGCCACGACGGGGGAGGACCGTGGGGCTCTATGAGGGGCGAACCCAGTTGCCCGAAGTGCGGAGGCCGGGTCAGGGCGCCCGGTCTCTTTGCCGACACCTGGCAGTGCGATGTGCACGGCCCCGTCTTTCCGCTCCAGCCGGTGGTCCCGCCCAGCGTCGAGGCCCTGGAGGTCGTCGTGCGCCGGGCGCAGGTGCCGGTGTGGATGCCCTGGCCGCTGCCCGTCGGCTGGCTGTTCACGGGCGTCGCGTACGCCGGTGACGACCGCAGCGGCGGCCGCGCGACCGCCGTCGCCTGCTCGGGTCCGGGCCCGCTCGGCGGCATCGGCGAGCTGATCCTGGTCGCGGAGGAGCTGGGCGTGGGGCTCGGCGCGCGCTATGCGGGCATCGACGCACCCGACCCCGGCCCGTTCATGAGCGTCGACAAGCCCGCGCACACCAAGGTCCTCGCGGCCGGCCGGCCCACCCCGCTGTGGCACGTCACGCGCACCCCGGACGACCGCGCGGTCTTCGCGGGCGAGGCGCGCGGCCTGTGGCTGTGGGCGATCGTGTGGCCGGAACAGTCCGGGCTCCTCATGTACGACGAGCTCGTCCTGACCGATCTGCGCGACGCGGGCGCCGAAACGGAACTGGTCCCGTGCGGGGCCCTCACCCCGCGCATCCTGTCCTGACGGTCCTGACGGCGGGTCCGCTCAGGGGCGGACGGGGAGGAGCGGGCGGGCGGTTATCCTTGACTGTCCCCTGATCCGCCCCTTATGCCCTGGAGTACGCGTCGTGCGCATCGATCTGCACACCCACTCCACGGCCTCGGACGGTACGGACACCCCCGCCGAGCTGGTCCGCAACGCGGCCGCCGCCGGGCTCGACGTCGTCGCGCTGACCGACCACGACACCACCCGCGGGTATGCAGAGGCCATCGCCGCGCTCCCCGCCGGGCTCACGCTCGTCACCGGCGCCGAACTCTCCTGCCGTATCGACGGCGTCGGCCTGCACATGCTGGCCTACCTCTTCGATCCCGAGGAGCCCGAGCTCTCCCGCGAGCGCGAACTGGTGCGGGACGACCGGGTGCCGCGCGCGCAGGGCATGGTCGCCAAGCTCCAGGAACTCGGCGTGCCCGTCACCTGGGAACAGGTCGCGCGGATCGCGGGCGACGGCTCGGTCGGCCGCCCGCACGTCGCCGAGGCGCTCGTCGAACTCGGCGTCGTCGACTCCGTCTCGGACGCCTTCGTGCCGGACTGGCTCGCCGACGGCGGCCGCGCCTACGTCGGCAAGCACGAGCTCGACCCGTTCGACGCGATCCGCCTGGTCAAGGCCGCGGGCGGCGTCACCGTCTTCGCCCACCCGCTGGCCCTCAAGCGCGGCCAGGTGGTGCCCGAGTCGGCGATAGCCGAGCTGGCCGCCGCCGGGCTCGACGGCATCGAGGTCGACCACACCGACCACGACGCCCCCACCCGGGAGCGGCTGCGCGGCCTCGCCCGCGAGCTGGGGCTGCTCGCCACCGGCTCCAGCGACTACCACGGCAGCCGCAAGACCGTACGGCTCGGGGAGTTCACCACCGACCCCGAGATCTACGGCGAGATCACCCGCCGCGCCACGGGGGCCTTCCCCGTGCCGGGTGCGGGCGGAAGCGCCCGCCCGTAGGGAGAGCGCGCCTCTCCCGACCCCCGGGGGCGCCGCCCCCGCATCCCCGCTCCTCGAACCCCGCCCGGCACCTCCGCGCGGCCCCGGGGGCCGGGCCCGGCTGACCTGCGCAGCAGCGCACCGGCCCGCTCATGTACGCACCTCACCTCGCAAGGCTCACCGTGTTCGACGCTGCCGTCTTCGGCTCCCTCTTCCTCACTCTGTTCGTCATCATGGATCCCCCCGGGATCACGCCGATCTTCCTCGCGCTGACCGCCGGCCGCGCCGCCAAGGTCCAGCGCAGGATGGCCTGGCAGGCCGCCGCCGTCGCACTCGGAGTGATCACGCTCTTCGGTCTCGTGGGCCACCAGATCCTGACCTACCTGCACATTGACGTCCCGGCGCTGATGATCGCGGGCGGTCTGCTGCTGCTCCTCATCGCGCTCGATCTGCTCACCGGCAAGACCGACGAGCCCAAGCAGACCAAGGACGTCAACGTCGCGCTCGTACCGCTGGGCATGCCGCTGCTCGCCGGTCCCGGCGCGATCGTCCAGGTCATCCTGGCCGTCCAGAACCACGACTCGGTGTCCGGGCAGGTCTCGGTCTGGGCGGCGATCATCGCGATCCACGTCGTCCTGTACGTGACCATGCGGTACTCGCTGCTGATCATCCGCGTCATCAAGGACGGCGGCGTCGTCCTGGTGACCCGGCTCGCGGGCATGATGCTGTCGGCCCTCGCGGTGCAGCAGATCATCAACGGCATCACCCAGGTGATCCACGGCAGTTGAGCCCCCTGACACGCCGAAGCGCCCCCGTACACATCTGTACGGGGGCGCTTTACGTACGGCACCCGCGGCCGTTCGATCGGCTCGCGGGGGCACTACCTCTAACGCGTTACGAGGCCACGGACTCGGCCGGGCGGATGTAGATGCGCTGACCCATTGCGGCGGCCTGCTGCACAATCCGGTTGACGGAGGCGGCGTCCACGACGGTGCTGTCAACGGCGGTACCGTCGACGTCGTCCAGGCGCATGATTTCGAAGCGCATGGCTTCTCCCTTCGTCTGATCCTCCTGCTAGGAGAACTACTGGTGCGGGGGGCTGCGAACAGCCTGCTCCCACGAGGCGTCAAGGCGGTTGCCCGCCCGTTAAGAGTGGATTGCGTGGCTACGGTGCAACGCGTTCCGTCCTGTTCAACGGGTTGCCTCCAGCAAACATTCCCTACGCTAAGGAAATTTTTTGAGTTGCTAAGGATCTGGCCCTGACGGCGACCGGATGTGCCCGGTTGTGCCCCGTGCGTCACGACCTCGACAATGGAAAACGTATGGACGACTCCCAGGAATCACAGCCGGCCCAGGCGCCCGACGACCGCGCCGCCCAGCTGGACCGCAAGCTGGACGCCACCAACGAGCTGCTCCAGCGCATGCTCGCCGAAGTCGCGAAGACTCCCTCCACGCACGCGATCTTCGTCGACGCGGGGTATGTCTACGCGGCGGCCGGTCTCCTCGTCACCGGCACCGAGGACCGCCGCTCCTTCGACCTCGACGCCGAGGGGCTCATCGAAGCCTTCATCGACAAGGCGCGCACGATCTTCGCGGACAGCCGGCTGCTGCGCGTCTACTGGTACGACGGCGCCCGGCGCCGCATCCACACTCCGGAACAGCAGTCGATCGCCGAGCTCCCCGACGTCAAGGTCCGGCTCGGCAACCTCAACGCCAACAACCAGCAGAAGGGCGTCGACTCCCTGATCCGCTCCGACCTGGAATCGCTGGCCCGGCACCGCGCGATCAGCGACGCGGCGCTCATCGGCGGCGACGAGGACCTCGTCTCGGCGGTCGAGGCCGCGCAGGGGTACGGCGCGCGCGTCCACCTCTGGGGCATCGAGGCGGCCGAAGGGCGCAACCAGGCCGAGCCGCTGCTCTGGGAGGTCGACAGCCAGCGCACCTTCGACCTCGACTTCTGCAAGCCGTACGTCACTCGGCGCCCGGTCACGATGTACGAGCAGGAGGGGCCGGCGCCGTCGCGCGAGGACGTGCGGTTCGTCGGGGCGCGCATCGCCGCGACGTGGCTCTCCGAGCGGGGCCGGGCCGCTCTGGCCGAGCTCCTGCCCGGCCACCCGTACCTGCCCGGTCCGGTGGACCAGGACCTCTTGATCGAGGCGGAGCGGCTCCTCCAGTACTCGCTGAGGGGGCATGCCGATCTGCGCCGCTCCCTGCGGGACGGGTTCTGGCAGCACCTGCAGTCGCAGTACTAGGCGTTCCGCGGGGTGCGCGCCGCTCGCCTGCGGGCCGTGGGTGGCTTGTTGCGCAGTTCCCCGCGCCCCCAAGGGATTTGGGCCGGTCAGCGCCCTGAAGAAGCGCGGGGAACTGCGCGGGCAACCACGTGCGGTCCGCGGGCGGACATCAAAGCCGCGGGAGCGCTCACGCCGTCGACGGGCTGGGGCGGCCGACAGCCGAGCTCGTCCAGAACTCCGTCAGGGCCCCCGCCAGCTCCCCCGGATGGGAGACGTTGGGGGAGTGGTCCGCGCCCGGGATCACCGTATGCCGCGCATTCACGCTGCGGGCCAGGTGGGCCAGCTCGCTCACCGCCCACACCGTCTCACCGGAGCCGTACGCCACATGGAGGGGCAGGGGAAGCGCCGCGAGGCCCTCCGTGCGGTCCGGCTCCACCCTCAACTGCCGCCCCGTGGCGATGAGTTGGGCGGGCTGCGTGCTGAACCAGCGGCGTTCCAGGAACGCCACGATCTCCGGCGGGTCCGGAACGTACGCCGGGTCCCGGCTGTCCAGCCACTGCGTCACCGCCCACACCCACGACGGCGGAAGCACCGGCAGCGCCGCCTGAAGCATCCGGATCTTGGTGCGTTGCTCGGGGCCGACCCGGCCGGGGCCGGACGAAAGCAGCGTCAGGGAGAGGAACGCGGACGGGGCAAGCCGGGCCGCGGACCGGGCCACGAAGCCGCCGAAGGAGTGCCCGACCAGGTGCACGGGCCCGTCGCTGAGCGCCGCGACCTGCGCGAGTACGTCGCCGCCGAGGGCGCGCGCGGTGTAGCCGGACGTACGCCGCGGCCCCGGGCTCTCGAACTGCCCGCGCCCGTCGACCGCCACGGCCCGGTACCCGGCGTCCGCGAGCGGGTCGAGGAGCCCGAGGAAGTCCTCCTTGCTCCCGGTGTACCCGGGCACGAGCAGCACGGTCCCGCGCACGGCACCCTCGGGCCGCGAATCGAGCACGGCGAAGTCCTGGCGTGAGGTGGCCAGTCGGTACGCACGCGTACGCGCCGGAAGGTCGAGGGAACGCGGCTTACTCATGGGCAGAGCGTATCCGGCCTGCTGTTGAGAGCCCGGTCCAGGAACGCGAACGGCCCGGCACCCCACTGGGGGGACCGGGCCGTTTCGGGTGGTGGTTACGCCTCGGGCGCGACCGCCGCCTTCTTCGCACGGGTGCGCCGCGGCTTCGCCGGGGCCTCGGCTTCGGCGGCCTCGACCACGGGCTCGGCGGCCTTCTTGCGCGTGCGGCGCGGCTTGACCGGGGCCTCGGCCTCGGCGACCGCCTCGGGGGCGGCTTCGGCGACCTTCTTCGCCCGGGTCCGACGCGGCGCGGCCGGAGCCTCGGCCGCCTCGGGGGCGGTCTCGGCGAGCTTCTTGGCGCGGGTGCGGCGGGGCTTGGCCGGGGCCTCGGTCTCGACGACCGGAGCGGCCTCGACCGTTTCGACGACGGCCTCCGCCGCCTTCTTGCGCGTGCGGCGGGGCTTGGCGGGCGCCTCGGTCTCGACGGCCTCCACTGCCTCGACGACGGCCTCGGCGGCCTTCTTGCGTGTGCGGCGGGGCTTCACCGGCGCCTCGGTCTCGACGGCCGCTTCGACGACCGCCTCGGGGGCGGTCTCGGCGACCTTCTTGGCGCGGGTGCGGCGGGGCTTGGCCGGGGCCTCGGTCTCGACGACCGGAGCGGCCTCGACCGTTTCGACGACGGCCTCCGCGGCCTTCTTCGCCCGCGTGCGACGCGGCCTGACCGGCGCCTGGGCCACCGCGACCACGGCGGCCGGAGCCTCGGCGACCTCGGTCATCGCGGCGGTGGCCTTGGCCTTCGCGGCCCGGGCCAGCTCCAGCGCGGCCGACTCCGGCGTCACGAAGCCGACCTCGGAGGCCGGGTCGGCCTTGCGCACCCGGCGACGGCGCGGCTTCGGCTCGACCGGCGCGACGACGGGCGCGGCGGCGACCGGCGCGGAACGGCGGCGCGGCTCGGCCTTGACGGCGGCGACGGGCTCGGCGACCACCGCGGCCGGAGCCGCCTCGATCGCCGGCGCGGCAGCGGCCTGCGGCGCGGCCGACGGCGCACCCACGCGGGTACGGCGACGACGACGCGGCGTGCGCGGCTCAGTCACGGCCTCGGTGGCCTCGGCGGCCGGTGCCGCGACCGGAGCGGCCGTGGTCTCGGCACCCTCGGCCGCAGCGCCACCGCGGGTGCGGCGACGCTGACGTGGCGTGCGCGTACGGGCCGGGCGCTCCTCGGTGACGACCGGAGCCGCGGCGGCGGACCTGCGCCCGCGCCCACCGGTCTCGCCGAGGTCCTCGACCTCTTCGGCCGCGAGGCCCGCGCGGGTGCGCTCGCCCCGGGGCAGCACGCCCTTCGTGCCCGCCGGGATCTTCAGCTCCTCGAACAGGTGCGGCGACGTGGAGTACGTCTCGACCGGGTCGGGGAAGTTCAGGCCGAGCGCCTTGTTGATCAGCTGCCAGCGCGGGATGTCGTCCCAGTCGACCAGCGTGATCGCGATGCCCTTGTTGCCGGCGCGGCCGGTGCGGCCGATGCGGTGGAGGTAGGTCTTCTCCTCCTCCGGCGACTGGTAGTTGATGACGTGCGTGACGCCCTCGACGTCGATGCCGCGCGCGGCGACGTCGGTGCAGACGAGCACGTCGACCTTGCCGTTGCGGAAGGCGCGCAGCGCCTGCTCACGGGCGCCCTGGCCGAGGTCGCCATGGACCGCGCCGGAGGCGAAGCCGCGCTTGGCGAGCTGCTCGGCGATGTCCGCGGCGGTCCGCTTCGTACGGCAGAAGATCATCGCGAGCCCGCGGCCCTCGGCCTGCAGTATGCGCGCGACCATCTCCGGCTTGTCCATGGAGTGGGCGCGGTAGACGTGCTGCGAGATGTTGGCGACGGTCGCGCCCTCGTCGTCCGGCGAGGTGGCGCGGATGTGCGTCGGCTGCGACATGTAGCGGCGGGCGAGGCCGATGACGGCGCCCGGCATCGTCGCGGAGAACAGCATCGTCTGCCGCTTCGGCGGAAGCAGCTGGATGATCTTCTCGACGTCGGGCAGGAAGCCGAGGTCGAGCATCTCGTCGGCCTCGTCGAGGACGAGCGCCTTGACGTGGGAGAGGTCGAGCTTCTTCTGCCCGGCGAGGTCGAGCAGGCGGCCCGGGGTGCCGACGATCACGTCGACGCCCTTCTTGAGCGCCTCGACCTGGGGCTCGTACGCCCGGCCGCCGTAGATGGCGAGCACGCGGACGTTGCGGACCTTGCCCGCGGTGAGGAGGTCGTTGGTGACCTGCTGGCACAGCTCGCGCGTCGGTACGACGACGAGGGCCTGCGGGGTGTTGGTGAGCCGCTCGGGCGCGGCCCGGCCGGCCTCGACGTCGGCGGGGACGGTGACCCGCTCCAGGATCGGCAGACCGAAGCCGAGCGTCTTGCCGGTGCCGGTCTTGGCCTGCCCGATGATGTCGGTGCCGGAGAGCGCTACGGGGAGCGTCATCTCCTGGATGGGGAAGGGGGACACGATGCCGACGGCTTCAAGGGCTTCGGCGGTCTCGGGAAGGATCCCGAGCTCTCGGAACGTAGTCAGGGTGCTGCCTCTTCTGTGAGACGCGGTACGGAGGCGAACGCGGCGGGTCGTACCGTGCCCATTTCGTCCGGCGGGGATCAGATTCGATCGTGTTGCCGGGTGGCGCGGGACCACTGCCGTCGCTCAAGCGCTCGTGCCGCTGAGGGATCCCTCTTCGGTGGCACGTACTGAAACGTGCCCTGCGGAGGGCTGTCGGGTCGGAGCCGACCGGAGCAACCGACCGGGCATCCTCATTCGTGCAGCCCGTCGAAATACTCGGCGGGCGCATTACCACTGTACCCCGGATTCGCGCATGTGTGTTGGGAGAATTCGCGAGACCGGTGCGACGGGTGTGAGCAAGGAGGCCCTTACAGCCCGTCCCCGGCGGGCTATTGTGCGGTTTATGGAGACGTCTGACAACGCCACTGCAGCCGAAGAAACCACCCCGGAGCCCGAGCGCACCGGGATCGCCGCCCAGGACTGGGCGACGGCCTCCGCGGTTCCCCAGTACCGCGCCGCGGTCGTGGACCTCCTCGGCGCCCTCGCCTACGGAGAGCTCGCGGCCTTCGAACGGCTCGCGGACGACGCGAAGCTGGCGCCGTCCCTGGAGGACAAGGCGGAGCTGGCGAAGATGGCGTCCGCCGAGTTCCACCACTTCGAGCGGCTGCGGGACCGGCTCGCGCAGATCGACGCGGAGCCGACGGCCGCGATGGAGCCGTTCGCCAAGGCCCTCGACGACTTCCACCACCAGACCGCCCCGTCGGACTGGCTGGAGGGCCTGGTCAAGGCGTACGTGGGCGACTCGATCGCCAGCGATTTCTACCGCGAGGTCGCCAATCACCTGGACTCCGACACCCGCTCCCTGGTCCTGTCGGTCCTCGACGACACCGGGCACGGCAACTTCGCCGTGGAGAAGGTGCGGGCCGCGATCGAGGCCGACCCGCGGGTCGGCGGCCGGCTCGCGCTGTGGGCGCGGCGTCTGATGGGCGAGGCCCTTTCGCAGGCCCAGCGCGTGGTCGCCGAGCGCGACGCGCTCTCGACGATGCTGGTCGGCGGGGTCGACGGGGTGGCCGCGGGCTTCGACCTCGCGGCGGTCGGCGAGATGTTCACCCGGATCACCAAGGCGCACACCAAGCGCATGGCGGCGCTGGGCCTCGCGGCCTAGCCGTCGATTGCGGAACCGCCGCCTACGCCGCCGAACGGCGCAGGCGGCGGGCCGGCCGCAGCAGCAGCGAGAGTAGGACGGACGTGACGAAGGTGGCGCCGAGCACCGTCGTCACGCCGTGACCCGGGCCGATCGCCGAGTGCGTCAGGAACGCGCCGAAGAGACCGGCGAGCGGGCCGACGGACAGCACGGTGCGGCGGCCGGGCAGCCGGTGGGGAAGCCGGGCCGCGGCGGCCCACGCGAGGGCGAATCCCAGCAGTACGGAGCCAAGGGCTTCAAGGAGCATGCGCGTCGCCTCCCGGGGGTGCGGCCAGGGCGGATCGGTCACAGCCGTCCTACCCGAGCCCTGCGGAACGCAACCCTCCCCTCACTGGGAGGAAGCAACGCGGGCGTGTCCTCGGACGGACACGATTTTTATGTGCTTACGGTCACACCTGGTGTCAACCGATGCCGTGCGAGCAGAAGCCGCACGTAGATTCCGCACAGGTGACTCCGCGCTGGCGCCGGGGCTCCTTCGTTCTCTCGGGTGCCGTTCGGCGGCACGGAGGTCACACCATGAGCCAGCGTCGGCCGGTGCCCAGACTCGCGGCGTTGGACGGGCTCCGGCTCGTCGCCGCTCTGATGGTGGTCTGCTACCACTACCTCGCGCTGAGCAGACCGTGGGGCCACGACCCGGTGACGGTCTTCCCGACGCTGCACAGGTTCGCCGAGTTCGGCTGGCTCGGGGTTGAGGTGTTCTTCCTGGTCAGCGGGTTCGTGATCTGCATGAGCGTGTGGGGCCGCAGCCTCGGCGACTTCGCCGTCTCGCGGGTCTCCCGGCTGTTCCCCGCCTATTGGGTCGCCGTGCCGCTCACCGCGCTCGTCGTCAACAAATGGCCGGAGATCACGTCGATACGCGGCTGGGACGACGTCGTCGTCAACCTGACGATGGTCCAGGCGGGCAACAACACGAGGAACGTCGACGACGTGTACTGGACGCTCTTCGTGGAACTCAAGTTCTACGTCCTGATGGCCATCGTCGTGCTCTGCGGGGTGACCTACCGCAACGTGCTCGTCTTCTGCGGCGCCTGGACCGTCGCCGCGGCCCTGGCGCCCAGCCTCGGCATCCCGGCGCTCGCGGCGTTCGCGATGCCGCAGTACGCGCCGTTCTTCATCGCGGGCATCGCCTTCTACCTGATGCGCCGCTTCGGATCCAACGCCCTGCTGTGGGGCATCGTCCTGTTCCAACTCCTGCTCGCGCAGCGGTACATCCACTACCGCGTCGCCATCAACCTCGGTCACGTCGCCGCCGATCAGCTGCCGAGCTGGCCGGTCCGGCTGATCGTCGTCGCCGGGTTCGCCGTCGTCGGGGCGATCGCCCTGGGCGCCTTCGACAAGGTCCAGTGGAGATGGCTCTCCACGGCCGGCGCGATCACCTATCCGCTGTACCTGATCCACATGTTCATCGGCATGACGCTGATCCACCACTTCCGCCACCGGCTCCCCGCACCCGTGCTCGTGGTCTCGGTGATCGCGCTGATGATGGCTGCCGCCTGGCTCATCCACCGCCTCGTGGAACGCCCCGCGGGCAAGTGGGTCCGCGGCGCCATGAAGCGCGGCATCGAAGACGTACGCCTCAACTCTCCCGCCCGTCGGCGGGCTCGGCCGCGGCCCCCGCTTCCGCCCGCTCCCGAGGAGCGGCGGTCCCTGCGCGGTGCGGGAGCCCACTGAGCGGGACCCAGGACACCGAAGAAGGGGTGCCACCAGTGATCACTGGTGGCACCCCTTCTTCGGTGTCCTTGTGTACTACAGCGCGCCGAAGCCCACGCGGCGGACCGCCGGCTCGCCGATTTCCACGTATGCGATCTTGTCGGCCGGTACCAGGACCTTGCGGCCCTTGTCGTCCGTGAGGCTGAGCAGCTGCGCCTTGCCGCCGAGGGCGTCGGATACCGCGCTCTCGACTTCTTCGGCGGACTGCCCGCTCTCCAGAACGATCTCCCGGGGTGCGTGCTGCACGCCGATCTTGACCTCCACGGCTATGTCCCTCCGACCTCGTGCGGTGCGCGGTCAGCCGCGCCGTACGCTGCACACATTAGCCCGGGGAGGCGACCGGAAATGGCCGGTCCCTGAACGCCAGGAGCGAACAGAATTCAGGAATGACCGCGCGCCGGCCGCTCAGTGGCCCTCGGTGCCGTGCAGCGGGAAGCCCGCGATACCGCGCCAGGCGAGCGAGGTGAGGAGCTGGACCGCCTGGTCGCGGGGGATGGCCGACTCGCTGGAGAGCCAGTAGCGGGCGACCACCTGGGAGACCCCGCCGAGGCCCACGGCGAGCAGCATCGACTCGTCCTTGGAGAGGCCGGTGTCCTCGGCGATGACGTCCGAGATGGCCTCGGCGCACTGGAGGCTGACCCGGTCCACGCGCTCGCGCACGGCGGGCTCGTTGGTCAGGTCCGACTCGAAGACGAGCCGGAACGCGCCGCCCTCGTCCTCGACGTACGCGAAGTAGGCGTCCATGGTCGCGGCGACGCGGAGCTTGTTGTCCGAGGTCGACGCCAGGGCGGTGCGGACCGCGTGGAGGAGTGACTCGCAGTGCTGGTCCAACAGGGCCAGGTAGAGCTCCAGCTTGCCGGGGAAGTGCTGGTAGAGCACCGGCTTGGAGACGCCCGCGCGCTCGGCGATGTCGTCCATCGCGGCCGCGTGGTAACCCTGTGCGACGAAAACCTCCTGGGCCGCGCCCAGGAGCTGATTGCGGCGGGCCCGGCGCGGCAGGCGCGTGCCTCGCGGGCGCGCCGCCTCGGTCTGCTCGATGGCTGTCACGCCGCCTCCCAAAGTTGTTCCGGTGCGCGATGTACGCGCGCCGCCATCGTACTTTTGGGTAACCCGGCTGTGCGCGGTGCGAACGCAGAATTTCACGGACCGGACGCGCTGGGTAGCCGGAGATACCCATGGGAAACCGAACAAATCATCGGTAGTCGTCCTCGTCGAGGGCGACCACGCGCGCCTGTTCGACGGCGTCGGCCTCGTTGGCGGCATCGGGATCGACGCGGGTCACCGGGTCGTCGTGGTCCTGTCGTACGTCCGTGTGCTGTTCGGCCGCGTCCGCCTCGTTGGTCTCCTCCGACAGCTCCGCGGTGTCGTCGTCTTCGTCCTGGAAGGTTTCCGGATCGCTGGGATCGACGGACATGGCTGCTCCCTCTTCCTGCACTTCGAGTGATTCGGGGGCTCCCTTATGAGCCTAGGAGTTCCCAGGAGAAGCCGCTATACGGCCTGTGACGGCGAACACATGAACCACGGTGTGATCGTCTCGTAACATTGCCGCATGTCTTCGACCGAGCTGCCGGAAACCCTCGCCGCCGCCTCCCTGGCACCACGGGTGGGCGCGGTCAGGGTCGCGGAGGGCGAGGAGCTGCGCTCCGTGAGCCTGCCCGGCCTCACCCTGACCATCCGGTCGCGCCCCGGCACCGGCCCCGGCCTCGAACCCGCGCTGTACGTCCACGGGCTCGGCGGGTCCTCGCAGAACTGGTCGACGCTGATGCCGCTGCTCGCCGACCGCCTGGAGGGCGAGGCGCTCGATCTGCCCGGCTTCGGGGACTCCCCGCCGCCGGACGACGGCAACTACTCGGTCACCGGTCACGCCCGCGCCGTGATCCGCCTGCTCGACTCGGCGGGCCGCGGCCCCGTCCACCTCATCGGCAACTCGCTGGGCGGCGCCGTCTCGACCCGCGTCGCGGCCGTACGCCCCGACCTGGTGCGCACCCTCACCCTCATCTCACCCGCGCTCCCCGAGCTCCGCGTGCAGCGCAGCGCCTGGCCGACCGCGCTCGTCGCGCTGCCGGGCGTGGCCTCCCTGTTCGCGAAGCTGAGCAAGGACTGGACCGCCGAGGACCGCACCCGGGGCGTGATGGCTCTCTGTTACGGCGACCCCGCGCGGGTGAGCCCCGAGGGGTTCGAGGCCGCGGTCCAGGAGATGGAGCGGCGCCTCCAACTCCCTTATTTCTGGGACGCGATGACCCGCTCGGCGCGTGGCATCGTGGACGCGTACACGCTGGGCGGCCAGCACGGACTGTGGCGGCAGGCGGAACGGGTGCTCGCGCCGACGCTGCTCGTCTACGGACAGCGCGACCAGCTGGTCTCGTACCGGATGGCCCGCCGGGCCGCGGCCGCCTTCCGCGACTCGCGGCTCCTCACGCTGCCCGACGCCGGGCACGTGGCGATGATGGAATACCCCGCGACGGTCGCCCAGGCCGTACGGGAACTGCTCGACGAGAGTGCCGGCAGACACCGCGGCGCCGACCGAGAAACCGCCGACCGCGAAAACAGGAGCTGATCCGGGGCGTGGGACGACACAGCCGACCCAAGGGCCCCAGCGACTCGGCGCCCATACCCGAAGCGCCCCCGGCCCCGCAGGCCGAGCAGGCCGTCGCCTCCGGCAGTGGCCGGCGCAGACGGCAGGCCCCGGGCGACGGCCTCGCCCCGCACCACGGCGGCGGCACCCCGGCCTTCGGCACCCCGCAGGTGCGCGGCGGACATCCGCAGCACCCCGAGGACGGGCCCGATGCCCCGGTCCGCTACGGCGACTGGCACGGCAAGCCGCGCACCGTCCAGCAGAATCCTTATGGCGCCGCGGCCCGCATCCCGGGCCCGCGCCGCTCCTACACCGAGGCCTTCGACGGGCCCGCGCCGGCCGACACCGGGGCGAACCGCACCGTCGGCCTCGCGCCGCCGGCGCCCGGACCCGAGGCGAAGACCAAGGGGTCCAAGGAGCCCAAGGAGCCCAAGGAGCCCAAGGAGTCGAAGGGCTCCAAGGGGCGGACGTTCACCGGGATCGCGGCCGCCGCGGTGACCACCGTGCTCGCGGTCGTCGTCGCCGGGCAGGTCACCTCCGACGGCAACAAGCACGACGTCGCAGGCCCGTCCGCGGGCGACAGCGACCGTGACACGGACGGGAGTTCGGCCTCCCGGGGCAGCGGGCGGGCCACCCCGCAGGCGGCCCCCGCCGTCCAGACGTACGAGCAGAAGATGGCCCAGCAGTTCCCGCTGGACGCCAAGCTCACCGCCTCCGGCAAGTTCGACGCCGTGCCCGGGTTCGACGCGGCGCCCGGCAAGGGGCGCAAGTACCGCTACCGGGTCGACGTCGAGCAGGGGCTCGGCCTGGACGGCGGCCTGTTCGCCGAGGCCGTGCAGAAGACCCTCAACGACGACCGCAGCTGGGGCCACGGCGGCACGATGACCTTCGAGCGGATCTCGTCGGGCCAGCCGGACTTCATCATCACGCTGGCCAGCCCGGGGACCACCGGCGCCTGGTGCGCCAAGTCCGGGCTCGACACCAACGAGGACAACGTCTCCTGCGACTCGGCCGCCACCGACCGCGTGATGATCAACGCGTTCCGCTGGGCGCAGGGCTCGGAGACGTTCGGCTGGGGCAAGGCGATGCTCACCTACCGGCAGATGCTCATCAACCACGAGGTCGGCCACCGGCTCGGGCACAACCATGTGAGCTGCCGCACGCCCGGCGCGCTCGCCCCGGTGATGCAGCAGCAGACCAAGTCCCTGGACATCGACGGGATCAAGTGCCTGCCCAACCCCTGGGTGTTTCCCCAGGGTTGATGCCGCCGCGGTGCGACATGTCCACGATGTGGGACGCCTGTCTCGTTCTCGATTGACAGTGAACGGCGGGTCCTTCATATTTCTCGGCATGTCGCACCGTCACGCCACCCCCGAACGCGCCGCCATCGAGCTGGCGCTCATCGGCGTGACCGGGCACAGCGTGGCCGACATTCTTTGTAGCTGACGCCGTCCCGAGCGCGTTCGGCTTTCCCTTTTCCCTTTTTGCGCCCGGGTATTTCCGTGCTTTCGCACGGTTTCCGCATGCGGGCGCAGCCACCCCTTTTTCCTTTTGGTGCTGTGGGCGCCCGTATTTCCCGCCCGCCCAGCAGTTACCGAGAGGTCTACTTCCGATGCGTCACACGTCCATTTCGTCGGGGAATGTCGCCAGAGCGGCAGCGATAGCCGTGGTTCTCGCCGTGGGCGCCGTCGCCTGCGGCCCCGAGGACAGCGGCGCCAAGAACGCCGGATCCGGAGCGTCCGGCACGCCCCACAAGGGCGGCGCGCTCAGCGTCCTCAACAACGAGGCGCAGACCACCTTCGACCCCGCGCGGCTCTACACCTCCGGCGGCGGCAACGTCCCCTCGCTCGTCTTCCGCACCCTGACCACCCGCAACCGCGAGAACGGCGCCGAGGGCACGAAGGTGGTGCCCGACCTCGCGACCGACACGGGCAGGCCCAACGCGGACGCCACCGTATGGACGTACACGCTCAAGGACGGCCTCAGGTACGAGGACGGCAGCCCGATCACCACCGCCGACATCAAGTACGGCATCGAGCGGTCCTTCGCGGCCGAACTCTCGGGCGGTGCACCGTACTTGAGGGACTGGCTGGTGGGCGGCGCCCAGTACCAGGGCCCCTACAAGGACGGCGGCAAGGGGCTCGCCTCGATCGAGACGCCCGACGCCAAGACCATCGTGTTCCACCTGAACAAGCCCGAGGGCGAGTTCCCGTTCCTGGCGACCCAGACGCAGTTCGCGCCGGTCCCCAAGGCCAAGGACAACGGCACCAAGTACGAGGAGCACCCCGTCTCCTCGGGCCCGTACAAGGTCGTCAAGAACGAGAACGACGGCGAGCACCTGGTCCTGGAGCGCAACCCCAACTGGTCCGAGGCGACCGACACCGAGCGCAAGGCCTACCCCGACACCATCGACGTACGCTCCGGGCTCGACCAGGCCGTCATCAACCAGCGGCTCTCGGCATCGCAGGGCCCGGACGCGGCCGCCGTCACCACCGACACCAACCTGGGGCCGGCCGAACTCGCCAAGGTCGGCAGCGACAAGCAGCTCGCCGCGCGGGTCGGCACCGGGCACTTCGGCTACACCAACTACATCGCGTTCAACCCGAACGTGAAGCCCTTCGACAACCGCAAGGTCCGCCAGGCCATCGCGTACGCCGTCGACCGCACCTCGGCCGTCAACGCCGTGGGCGGCTCCTCGCTCGCCGAGCCCGCGACCACCTTCCTGCCCAACCAGAAGGCCTTCGGGTACACCCCGTACGACCCCTTCCCGGCGGGCGCCTCCGGCAGCGCGGCCAAGGCCAAGGAGCTCCTGAAGGAGGCGGGCTACGCCGACGGGCTCACCGTCACGCTCACCCACTCCAACGCCAAGGGCGGCCCCAAGGGGCCCGAGGTCGCCACCGCCCTCCAGGACGCGCTGAAGAAGGCGGGCATCACCGTCAAGCTCCAGGGTCTGGAAGGCAACGACTACAACGACACCGTGGCCAGCGCGAAGAAGGAGCCCGGCTTCTTCCTGCGCGGCTGGGGCGCCGACTGGCCCTCCGGCGGCCCGTTCCTCGCGCCGATCTTCGACGGGCGCCAGATCGTCCAGGACGGCGCCAACTTCAACACCGGCTTCCTGAACGACGCCTCCGTCAACAGCGAGATCGACGAGATCAACAAGCTGACCGACCTGACCGCGGCCGCCCCGCGCTGGGGCGCGCTCGACAAGAAGATCGGCGAGCAGGCCGTGGTCGTGCCGCTGTTCCACCCCGTCTACAAGCGGCTCGTCGGCAAGGACGTCAAGAACGTCGTCATCAGCGACTGGACCGGCGTGCTCGACATCTCGCAGGTAGCGGTCAAGTAACCATGTCCGAAGCCCTGTTGACCACCGGGGCGGGCGTCGTCGCGCCAGCCCCCGGCGGTCGTCTGTTCTGGCGGCGGCTGCGCGCCCAGCGCGCGGTCACCGCCGCGGCGGCCGTCTTCGCCCTGCTCGTCCTGGTCGCACTCGCGGCCCCGCTGCTCACCGCCCTGGAGGGCCAGGACCCCAACGCCTTCCATCCCACGCTCGTCGACTCGGCCAGCGGCGGCGTCCCCATCGGCTCGTTCGGCGGGATCGGCGGCGAGCACTGGCTCGGCGTCGAACCGCAGACCGGCCGCGACCTGTTCGCCCGGATCGTCTACGGCGCCCGCGTCTCGCTCGGCGTCGCCTTCGTCGCCACCCTCATCCAGGTCGCGCTCGGCGTCGCCCTCGGCCTGTTCGCCGCGCTCGGCGGCCGCTGGGCCGACCAGATCGTCAGCCGCGTCACCGACGTCGCGGCCGCCCTGCCGATGCTCGTCATCACGCTCGGCCTGCTCGCGGTGGCCCCCGCCTCGATCCCGCGGCCGGTCCTGATCACGCTGATCATCGCCGGGCTCGGCTGGTTCGGCACGTCGAAGATCGTGCGGGCGGGTGCCCTCTCGCTCAAGACGCTCGACCACGTCTCGGCGGCGCGGCTCAGCGGCTGGGGCACCTGGACGATCGCCCGCCGCGAGCTGCTTCCCGCACTCGCCGCACCCGTCATCACGTACGCGGTCCTGCTCGTCCCCACCAACGTGGTGGCCGAGGCGGCGCTGTCCTTCCTCGGCGTCGGCATCAAGCCGCCGACCCCGTCCTGGGGCCAGATGCTCACCGACGCCAACACCTGGTACCAGGCGGCCCCGACGTATCTCCTGCTTCCGGCCGGCCTGCTGTTCATCACGGTCCTCTCGCTGACGGTGATCGGCGAAGGAGTGCGGACGGCCCTTGACCCGAGAGCGGCATCAAGGCTCCGGGTAGGCACCGGCAAGGAGCTCAAGTCCCGTAAGTCGCGTAAGGAGAAGGCAAGTTGACCGGCCTCACGGGCTTTCTGCTGAGGCGGATCGCCGGAGCCGCCTTCGTGCTCCTCGCCCTCTCCGTCATCGTGTACGCCGTGTTCTACGTGGCCCCGGGCAACGTCGCCCAGATCGTCTGCGGCGAACGCTGCTCGCCTCAGCAAGTCGCCCTGGTCCACGACAAGTTGGGGCTCGGTGAGCCGCTGTACCTCCAGTACGGCCACTTCGTCCAGGGCATCTTCGCCGGCCGCGACTTCTCCTCCGGTACGGGAGTGGTGCACTGCTCGGCACCCTGCCTCGGCCAGTCCTACCGCACCGACGAGCAGGTCACCGACCTCATCCTCGGCAAGCTCCCGGTCACGGGCTCGCTGGTGATGGGCGCGTTCGCGCTGTGGCTGCTCATCGGCGTGGGCACCGGGGTCCTTTCCGCGTGGAAGCGCGGCGGAATGACCGAGCGGCTGCTGACCTGGCTGACCCTGGCGGGCACGTCCACGCCGGTGTTCGTCATCGGCCTGCTGCTGATCATCATCCTGTGCTCGACCCTGCAGTGGCTGCCGTTCCCGCAGTACGTCCCGTTCACGGACAACCCGGAACAGTGGTTCTGGGGCCTGCTGCTTCCCTGGTTCTCGCTCGCTCTGATCGAATCGGCCAAGTATGCGCGTCTGACCCGGAGTTCGATGCTGGAGACGCTCGCCGAGGACCATGTGCGGACGTTCCGGGCGTACGGGCTGACCGAGCGGGCCATCGTGGGACGCCATGCGCTGCGCGGCGCGGTCGCCCCGGTCATCGCGCTCAGCGCGCTCGACGCGGGGACCATGTTCGGCAGCGCGGTGCTCACCGAGACGCTGTTCGGCATCCCGGGCATCGGGCAGCAACTCGTGCAGTCGGTGCGCACGGTCGACCTGCCGGTGGTGGTCGGCGTGGTCCTGACCACCGGATTCTTCGTGGTGCTTGCCAATGCGGTCGCGGACGTCCTGTACGCGATGGCGGATCGACGGGTGGTGCTGTCATGACCGAGCTGTTGGTAGAGGTGGCCGACCTCGGCATCTCCTTCGGCGATGTACGGGCCGTCGACGGCCTCTCCTTTACGCTTCAGCCCGGCGGGGCGCTGGGAGTGGTCGGCGAATCCGGCTCGGGCAAGAGCGCGTCGGCGTACGCGCTCCTCGGTCTGCATCGGGGCACGGGGGCGCGGGTCACGGGCGCGATCCGGGTGGCGGGGGTGGATGTGACGGCCGCCTCTGATGCCGAACTCCGTTCCCTGCGCGGAGGGTTGGCCGCGATGGTCTTCCAGGACCCGCTGTCCTCGCTCGACCCGTACTACACGATCGGCGACCAGATCGCGGAGGTGTACCGGGTGCACAAGGGCGGCTCCCGGCGGGCCGCCCGGGCCCGCGCGGTCTCGGTCCTGGACCGGGTGGGCATTCCCGACGCGGCCCGCAGATCCCGCTCCCGCCCGCACGAGTTCAGCGGGGGGATGCGGCAGCGGGCACTCATCGCGATGGCGCTGGCGTGCGAGCCGCGCCTGGTGATCGCGGACGAGCCGACGACGGCGCTCGACGTGACCGTCCAGGCGCAGATCCTGGACCTGCTGCACGACCTGCGCCGCGAGACGGGGCTGGGTCTGGTGCTGGTCACCCATGACGTGGGGGTTGCGGCGGAGAGCGTGGACGAGGTGCTGGTGATGCGGGCGGGGAGGGAGGTGGAGCGGGGGCCGGTGGGGGCGGTCCTTGGGGCTCCGCGGGAGCGGTACACGCGGGTGCTGCTGTCGGCGGTACCGAGGCTTTCCCCCACCCCGCCCCTCCCGACTCCCTGGAGGAGTGCGCCCGGCTGCGACCCGGCGGTGGCACCTGGGGCTCCGCCCCAGACCCCGTCGGCCCCACCCCACCCCTTCCCGAAACCCGCCGGGGGTGTCGTACCAGGCCGCGGCCCGGTGAGTGCTGCTGGGGCTCCGCCCCAGACCCCGTTCGCGCCCGAAAGGCGCTCGTCCTCAAGCGCCGGACGGGCTGGGGGTGCGGGTGAGGGTGGCTCGCAAGGCGTAGGTGCCGGACGGGCTGGGGATGCCGGTGAGGGCGTCAGTGGCTCGCAGGGCGGCGATGCCGGGATGCCCAACCCTGCCAGGGGCGTGGGGAACTGCGCGAGTAACCACGCACGGTCCGCAGCCCAGTCACTCTCAGCCTCTCCGGCGTTTGAGGAGCGGGGGCCCGGGGGCAGCGCCCCCAGCAACCGACCTCAAGCCCACCCACACCCCCGGAGGCCCGCGGCGGAGCCGCTGAGTGTTACAGCGGGAAGGGGTGGGGTGGGGGAGATTCCCGCCGAGGGCGACGTCGTGCTGCAGGCCACCAACCTCCGCCGCACCTTCGGCCGCGGCCGAACCGCCTTCACCGCCGTCGACGGCGTCAGCCTCACCGTCCACCGCGGGGAAACCCTCGGCATCGTCGGCGAGAGCGGGAGCGGGAAGACCACCCTGGGTCGCATGCTGGTCGGGTTGCTCCAGCCCAGCGCCGGGCACGTCACCCGCGTCGGCGACGTCCAGATGGTCTTCCAGGACCCCGTCTCCTCCCTCAACCCCCGCCGGTCCATCGGCGAATCCGTCGCCGACCCTCTGAGGGCGAGGGGGGAGCGCGACGACGGCCGCATCCGGGCAAGGGTCGGCGAGCTGCTCCAGAAGGTGGGGCTCGACCCCGATCGCTACGACAGCTACCCGCACGAGTTCAGTGGCGGCCAGCGCCAGCGCGTAGGGATCGCCCGCGCGCTGGCCGCCGAGCCGACACTCATCGTGTGCGATGAGCCCGTATCCGCGCTCGATGTGACGACACAGGCCCAAGTAACGGCCCTGCTCGGCCAGTTGCAGCGCGAGCTGGGCCTCGCGCTCGTCTTCGTCGCACACGACCTCGCGGTGGTGCGGCAGGTCAGCGACCGGGTCGCCGTCATGCGGCACGGGCGGATCGTGGAGGAGGGCGAGGTCGGCGTCGTGTACGGGGCGCCGAAGGACCCGTACACCCGGCAGCTGCTCGCCGCCGTACCCTCACTGGATCCCGCGCTCGCCGCCATCCGCCGCGCGGCCCGCCGCGAACTGCGCGAGGCATCCCGGGAGGCGGCCCCGGAGGAAGTGGCCGTGGCGTAGCCGTGTGTGACCGACTCGACCCGTAGCGCGACCGAACGCCACCGGGTCGGGAAAGTTACGTGCATTCACCCCTTCTGGTGGCGCGACGGACAACCGTCCGTCGCGCCACCGGCATGACCGCTTACGTTCGTCCCGCTGCGAGTCGCCGTTGCCAACGGTGGCCGCCCACAAGGGAGATCGGGGGTGCGCACATGCGGATCGGACTGCTCACGGATGGCGGTTATCCGTACACGACAGGCGAGTCCAGGCTGTGGTGCGACCGGCTCGTGCGCGGGCTCGCGCGGCACGAGTTCGACATATTCGCGTTGAGCCGGAGTGCTGGGCAGGAGCAACAAGGATTCCTCGCGCTGCCTCCGCATGTGCGTCAGGTGCGTACCGCTTCTCTCTGGGCCGCGCCCGACACCTGTCACACCGGGCGCAGGCGTGCCGAGCGCGGGTACGGGCGGCGCGAACGCCGGGAGTTCGCCCTTCACTTCGGGCGCTTGGCCGCCTCGATCTGCACCGAACGGGCCGACGGTGACGGCTTCGCCGAGGGGTTGTACGGGCTCGCCTCCCTCGCCCGCGAGCACGGCGGGCTCGGTGGCGAGTTCCGTTCCGAGACGGCCGTCCGCATTCTGGAAGCGGCCTGCCGTACCCCCGGTGCGAACCGGGCCGTACAGGCCGCCCGGGTGCCCGACCACCTCGCCTTCGCGAGCCTCCTGGAGCGCGCCCTGCGCCCGCTCTCCCTCGACTGGTACGGCGACGACACGCTCGGCGCGGTCGACCTCTGCCATGCCGCATCCGGCGGCCGAGCCGCTCTGCCCGGGCTGCTGGCCAAACGCTTCTGCGGGGTCCCGCTCCTGGTCACCGAGTACGGCGTCCAGCTCCGCGCCCAGTACCTCGCCAACGCCCAACTCTCCGTCCCCGTAAGGGCGTTGCAGGCGGGCTTCCAGCGCCGGCTCGCCGCAGAGGTGTACGCGCAGGCCGAGCTCATCACCCCCGGCAACACCCACACCCGCCGCTGGCAGGAGCGCTGCGGAGCCGACCGCGCCAAGCTGCGCACCGTCTACCCCGGCATGTCCGCCGACCGGTTCCACGCGGTGGGGGAGGGTGCGTACGAGGGCGAGCCCCACACCCTGGTGTGGGTCGGGCGGATCGAGCCCGCCAAGGACCTCATCGCGCTCCTCCACGCGTTCGCCGAGGTCCGCAAGGCCGAACCCGAGGCGCGGCTGCGCCTGATCGCGGCGCCCGCCGAGGGCGCGGAGGCCGTCACCTATCTCGCGCACTGCCGGGCGCTCGCCGCCCAGCTCTTCCCCGACGAGGCCGCCGACGCCCACGCGGTCGGCGACAACCCCGTCTCGTTCGAGGAGATCGGCGGCCCCGAGGCGCCCGAACTCGCCGACGCGTACGCCGCCGGAAGCGTCGTCGTGCTGTCCAGCGTCGTCGAGGGCTTCCCCATCAGCCTCGTCGAGGCCATGTTCTGCGGCCGGGCCACCGTCTCCACCGACACCGGCGCGGTCGTCGAAGTCATCGGCGGTACGGGCCTGGTGGTGCCGCCGCGCAACCCGCGCGCGCTCGCCGATGCCTGCGTGGCGCTCCTCGGCGACCCCGAACGGCGCTCGCGCCTGGGCGCCGCCGCCCGTGCCCGCGCGCTCGAACTGTTCACCGTCGAGCAGAACCTCGCGGCATTTCGCGGCATTTACCTGGAGCTCATGTCGCACAACCCGGTCCGCCGCGAGAGCGCCGACGACTTGGTCGCCCCGCAGCCCTTCGCGCACCCCGCGGAAGCCCATGTGCCGGGCCGCTGGGCGGCCCCGACCGCGGCTCGTATGCCGTCCAACTCCGGCTCCAAATCACCGAGTTGGGCTGGCAGCCCCATCGCGGTCATGCTTCAGCAACGCCTCGACGCCGAAGCGGAAGGGGCGGGCGCGTGACCGACATCCCTTCCGCCCCGGCCGCCGGCGCCGCCTGGGGCGCCCGGTCCAAGGACGCCCTCGCCCCGACGCCCGCCCAGAGCGGCACGGGCCGCACCGCCACCCCCCGGCGCGGCCCCGCCGACCCCGTCAGAGCCCTCATGCACCGCCACCGCGAACTCTGCGAGCGGGCCGTCGACCCGCTGGAGATCGCGGCAGGCCTAGAGGCGCACGGCGTCACCGACCGAACCGCCGCCCGCTTCCGCCACCGCGACGTCTTCTCGCTCGCCGAAGAGCTCTACGCCCGCGTGCCCCGCGACACCGAAACAACGTCCGCAGCAAGGGAGTCGGCCCCGCAGTCCGTCGGCTGGGCGCTGTGGGGGCTGCTGCCCGGCGTCGTCTGCGCGCTCGCCGTCGAGGGCGTCCAGCTCACCGCCGGCGGGATCCGGCTCGTGGCAGGGGCGGTCGGCGCGGCCGCCCTCGTCGTCGCGCTCACCCTGACCCTGCGGCGCGGCCCCCTGCGCGCCGGCCCCCGCCCCCGACCTGTCGCCCGCCTCTGCGCCGCCTGGCTCATGGCGTACGCGATCGGCGGCGACGGGCTGCTCGCCGAGGCCGTGCGCGGCGGCCCCGACGGAGGCTGGCCGCTCGACCCGGCGGCCGCCACCGGCCTCGCCTTTGCCGTGGCCCCCGCGATGTGGTGCGCGCACCTCTTCTCCGTACAGGCCCGCCGGAAGCTCGAATCCAGCCGGGGCCTCGTCGAGTTCGCCGGGCGCTCCCGCCCGCTGCTGCTCGCGACCGTGGCCCTGTTCCTCGTCGGCCTCGCCACATGCCTGACGGTCGCTCAACTCGCTTACGGAACCGATGCGTTCGCGGCCGCTGCCGCGCTCGGAGTGCTGCTCTGGCTCGCCCGGCTGCTCGCCGCGCACGGCTTCGACGGGGCGACCAAGGTGCTCGCTGCCGCTGCGGTCGCCGAACTGCTCGCGCTCGCCTGCGTGTTCGCCGGGCGGCTGCCCGGCTGCGCCGCCCTCGGCCGCCCCGTCGAAGCCGTAGTGCAGACCTGGGGCGCCGGGGCGCTGCCCGCCGCCGTGTGCGGCGCCGCCGCCCTCGCCCTGCTCGCCCGAGCCGCCGCCGTGCTGGCCCGCGCCTCGGCCCACTGTGACCAGTGAGGCGCCCGACGACCGACGCGCCCACCCCACCGAAGCGCCGCGATCGCCCGACCCCTCACGGAGCGGGCGAGGCGGCATTGAAGGAGAACGACAACATGACCGCCCTGCCACCGGCCTCCCGCCGCCCGCACGGAAGGACCGTGCGATGAGGGTGCTGCTGCTCGGAGCCAACGGATACCTCGGCCGGTTCGTCGCCGACCGCCTGCTCGCCGACCCCGCCGTGCAGCTCACCGCCCTCGGGCGCGGCGACGACGCGGACGTACGGTTCGACCTCGCCACAGGCAGCCCGGGAGCCCTCACCCGCTTCCTCGACGCCGTGCACCCCGGGGTCGTCGTCAACTGCGCCGGGGCCACCCGAGGCGGCGCCCGCGAGCTGACCCGGCACAACACCGTCGCCGTCGCCACCGTCTGCGAGGCGCTGCGGCGCAGCGGCTGCGGCGCCCGCCTCGTCCAGATCGGCTGCGCCTCGGAGTACGGGCCCTCGCAGCCCGGGTCCTCCACCGCCGAAGACGCGGTGCCGCGCCCCGGCGGGCCGTACGGCGTCTCCAAGCTCGCCGCGACCGAACTCGTCCTCGGCTCGGGCCTCGACGCGATCGTGCTGCGCGTCTTCTCGCCCGTCGGCCCCGGCACCCCCGCCGGCTCGCCGCTCGGGCGCCTCGCCGAGGCGATGCGGCGGGCCATGCAGTCCGGCGACGGCGAGCTGAAGCTCGGCGGGCTCGGCGTGCAGCGGGACTTCGTGGACGTACGCGATGTGGCGCGGGCCGTACACGCCGCCTCGCTCTCCGCCGCCCAAGGCGTGGTCAACATCGGCACCGGACGCTCGGTGAAGCTCCGCGACGCGGCCGCCGTCCTGGCCAGGGTCGCCGGCTACGCGGGCACCCTGCACGAACTCGACGGGCCGCCCGTCATGCGCCCCGGCCTCATCGGCTCCCCGCGCTCCGGCGAGGCCGCGCTCGAACACCTCGCCACGCCCGCCCCGTACCCCGACGGCTGCGGCAGCTGGCAGCAGGCCGACGTGCGCACCGCCCGCGACCGGCTCGGCTGGCGGCCCCGGATCAACCTGGAGGAATCCCTCGCCGACATCTGGATGGAGGCGGCATGCCGAATCTGACCCGGCTCCTCGGGCAGCGCGCGGCGACCGGCGCCGACCGGCTCGGCCTCGGCGTCCCCGGCTACGCCCACCCGCTCGTCGCCCCCGTCGAATGGGCCGAACTCACCCGCCCCGGAACGCCGTTGCACTGGGCCGTGCTCAATGTGTCCGGCGGCACCCCCGGCGGCCCCGGCAGCCGGCCCGACCCGCACTGCCTCGAAGCGGTCGGCAAACTGCGCAACGCGGGCATCCGGGTGCTCGGCCACGTCGACACGGCGTACGGCAGCCGCCCCTTCGGCGAGCAGATCTCCGAGGCGCACCGCTACCTCGACTGGTACCGGGTCGAAGGCTTCCTGCTCGACCGCTGTCCCACAGAGCGAGACGCGCTTCCCGAAATGCGGCGTACCGCCGACACGCTGCGGGCTCTGCGCGACGGCGCCCACCTGGTCTTCGGGCACGGGACGCACCCGTACCCCGGCTACGCGGAAGCCGCCGACCAGCTGATCACGTACACCGGCCCGTGGACCGACTACCGCTGGTCGCAGGTAGCCGAATGGACCGCCGACTACCCGTCGGAGCGCTTCTGCCACCTGGTGCACGGGGTGCCCAGAACGCATCTGGAGGAGGCGCTGCGGATCGCCCGCTGGCAGGGCGCGGGCACGATCTACTTCACGGACCGCGTCGACCGCTCCGGCCGGGAAAACGGTCATATCGACCCATTCGAGACCCTGCCCGGCTACTGGGACGAAATCGTCTCGCGGATCGGACCGGGTATCTCGGAATGAGGGGGCGCGTGGCAGTGTTACGGAGAGAACAACCGTACTGAGTTACCGACCGACGGAGTTTCCGTGTCGCTGCCACCCCTGGTCGAGCCAGCAGCTGAGCTCACCGTAGACGAGGTCCGCAGGTATTCGCGCCACCTGATCATCCCCGACGTCGGGATGGACGGGCAGAAGCGGCTGAAGAACGCGAAGGTGCTCGCCGTGGGCGCCGGCGGTCTCGGCTCCCCGGCCCTGATGTACCTGGCCGCAGCCGGTGTCGGCACGCTCGGCATCGTGGAGTTCGACGAGGTCGACGAGTCGAACCTCCAGCGTCAGATCATCCACAGCCAGGCCGACATCGGCCGCTCCAAGGCGGAGTCCGCGCGCGACTCCGTCCTCGGCATCAACCCGTACGTGAACGTCGTCCTGCACGAAGAGCGGCTCGAAGCCGAGAACGTGATGGACATCTTCAGCCAGTACGACCTGATCGTCGACGGCACGGACAACTTCGCGACGCGTTACCTGGTGAACGACGCGTGCGTGCTCCTGAACAAGCCGTACGTCTGGGGCTCGATCTACCGCTTCGACGGCCAGGCCTCGGTCTTCTGGTCCGAGCACGGCCCCTGCTACCGCTGCCTCTACCCGGAGCCCCCGCCGCCGGGCATGGTCCCGAGCTGCGCCGAGGGCGGCGTGCTGGGCGTCCTTTGCGCGTCGATCGGCTCGATCCAGGTGACCGAGGCGATCAAGGTCCTCACGGGTGTCGGCGAGCCGCTGGTCGGCCGCCTGATGATCTACGACGCCCTGGAGATGCAGTACCGCCAGGTCAAGGTCCGCAAGGACCCCGACTGCGCGGTCTGCGGCCCCAACGCGACGGTCACCGAGCTCATCGACTACGAGGCCTTCTGCGGCGTCGTGTCCGAGGAGGCCCAGGAAGCGGCCATGGGCTCGACGATCACTCCCAAGCAGCTCAAGGAGTGGATCGACGCGGACGAGAAGATCGAGATCATCGACGTCCGCGAGCCGAACGAGTACGAGATCGTCTCGATCCCGGGCGCCAAGCTGATCCCGAAGAACGAGTTCCTGATGGGCACGGCCCTTGAGTCGCTGCCCCAGGACAAGCGCATCGTCCTGCACTGCAAGACGGGCGTCCGCTCGGCGGAGGTCCTCGCGGTCCTCAAGGCGGCGGGGTTCGCCGACGCGGTGCACGTGGGCGGCGGCGTGATCGGCTGGGTCAACCAGATCGAGCCGGAGAAGCCGATCTACTAAGCGCCGGGTACTTCGACTGCGGGCCGTCGTGGGCTGGTCGCGCCCACGCGGCGGAGCCGCACATGTCACAGCCCCGCGCCCCTGAAGGCCAATGGGGCCGGCCCGCACTTCTCGTGCGGTCGGCCCCATTGCCATGCTGCGGTACCGCATTCTGCTAGGGGCGCGGGGAACTGGGCGACCAGCCACAGACGGCCCGCAGTCAAACGCACTCCAAAGCGGCGGCGGCGCCGGGCTACTGGCAAACAGCCCCCGCAGAGGGCACCTTTCCTTCCAAGAGGTAAGCGTTCACAGCCTCCTGCACACACTTGTTGCCGCTGTTGTACGCCCCGTGCCCCTGCCCCTTGTAGGTGAGCTCGACGCCGACCCCGGGCCCCAGCTTGTCCACCATGTTCCGGGCTCCCGCGTACGGCGTCGCGGGATCCCCCGTGTTGCCGATGACCACGATGGGGGCGGCGCCCGGTGCGCTCACGTCGGGAGTGGTCCACTGGCCGGCGACCGGCCACTCGGTGCAGCCCATGAGGCCCCAGGCCATGAAGTCGCCGAAGACGGGCGATGCCTTGCGGAACTCGGGGAGTTTGGCCTTCGTTTGGTCCACTGAGTAACGCTCTTTGAAATCAGCACAGTTGATGGCCGCGTTGGCGGCCTGGATGTTGCTGTACGTGCCGTCCTTGGCGCGCCCGTTCATGGCGTCGGACAGGGCGAGGAGCAGCGCGCCCTGGCCGCCCTCCGCCTCGTCGACGCCCTGTTCGAGGAGCTGCCAGTACTCCTTGGAGTACAGGGCCTGGGCGATGCCGTTGGTGGCCTGGGTCTGGGTGAGCTGTCGGCCGCTGTTGCCGGCCGGGATGGGCTTCGTCTTGAGCTGGGCGAGCAGCTTGACGATGACGTCCTCGACCTCCCGCACGTTCGCGCCGCGCAGGAGGCACTTGTCGCCGCGGTTCACGCAGTCCTGCGCGAAGTTGTCGAGGGCGAGCTGGAAGCCCTTGGCCTGGCCGATCGCGCTCTGCTCGACGTCGTTGGTGGGGTCGACGACGGCGTCGAGGACGGCCCGCCCGACGTTCTTCGGGAACAGATGGGCGTAGACGCCGCCGAGCTCGGTCCCGTACGAGATCCCCATGTAGTACAGCTTCTGGTCGCCGAGGACCTGGCGCAGCAGGTCCATGTCGCGGGCGGCCTCCGTGGTGCCGACGTGGGGGAGGACCTTGCCGGAGTTGTCCTGGCAGGCGGTGGCGAACGACTTGAGGCCCTCGACGTACGCCTCCTCCTTGGAGACGTCGTCGGGAGTGGCGTCCTGGGCGAAGTACTTGTCGAGCTGGGAGTCGTTCTCGCACTGCACGGGCGCGCTCGCGCCGACCCCGCGCGGGTCGAAGCTGACCAGGTCGTAGCGGCCGCGCAGCCCCTCGTAGTCCTTGGCCGCGGCGGGCAGGGTGGACACGCCGGAGCCGCCCGGGCCGCCGAAGTTGAAGACGAGCGAGCCGATGCGGTTCGCCTTGTCGGTGGCCTCGGTACGGATGAGGGCGAGGTCGAGGGTGCCGGCCTTGGGGTTCGCGTAGTCCAGCGGCACCTTCATGGTGGCGCACTCCCACTGCGCGCCGCCGGGCAGCGGGGAGGGCGCGGTGCCGGTGCCCTCGGCCGCGGTGGGCGCGGAGCACGCCTTCCAGTCCAGCTTCTGGGTGGCGAGCTCGGCAGGGTCGGCGGTGCCCGAGGTGAGCCCGCCCTCGTCCTTGGCCCCGCTGGAACAGCCGACGGTGGCGAGCAGTACGGCGGCGGCGCTGAGCGCGGCGGTCAGGGTCCGCTTGCGCGGGGCGCGGTGGTGTTCCATCTCCCCATCCTGCGTCGGGAACCGGGGGAGCGCGCGAGTGGGGCGGCCCATCAGGGTGGCACCCCGCCCGGCTCCGCCCGGTCGCCGGCTTGCTCAGCCCGGAACGCCCGCCCGATCGAGCACCCGCTCGGCCGCCGCCAGCCCCGTCGCCACGCACGCCGCTATCCCCACGCCCTCGTACGCCGCGCCGCACACCTCAAGGCCGGGCAGACCGGCGACGTCGTGGCGGATGCGAGCCAGGCGGGTGGCGTGGCCCACCGTGTACTGGGGGAGGCCGCGGTCCCAGCGGGTGACGCGGGCCGCGACGGGCTCGCCGATCGCGCCCACCGCGCGGTGCAGGTCGTTCAGGGCGGTGCGGACGAGGTGGCGGTCCGGGCGGTCCAGGAGGTGCTCCTCGCCGTTCCGGCCGATGGAGGCGCGCAGCAGGAAGAGTTCGGGGGCCGCGTTCGCCTGCCAGCCCCACTTGTTGGAGAGGAACGTCGCCGCCTTCACGGTGTGCCCGTCCACGGGCGGCACGAGGAATCCGTTGCCGGACGGCAGCCCGCCGAGCCCGGCCCGGTCGCGGGCGAACGCCATCGTCACCACGGCCGTGCTCGCGTAAGGGATCGCCGACAGCTCGGAGTGGGCGGCCGGCGCGTGCGGGCCGAGGAGCGCTGCCGCCGCGAAGGCGGGCACCGCGAGGATCACGGCATCGGCGCTGAGCAGCAGCGGGCCGTCGGCGGTGGCCGCCTGGACCCGCCAGCCCCCGGATGCCGTGCGCTCCAGGGCTCGTACGGTCGTGCCGGTCAGGATGCGCGCGCCGCAGGCCCGCGCGACGGCGAGCGGCAGTCGGCCGGTGCCGCCCTCGACGCCGCGTACGAAGGAACCCTTGGGGCGGGGGCGGCCGTGCAGGGCGGCCAGGAGTGGCTGGCCGCGCCCGGCAATGCCCGCGACGCCCGGCATCGCCGAGCGCAGGGACAGATGGTCGGTGCTGCCCGCGTACACGCCGCCGAGCAGCGGTTCCACCAGGCGGTCCACCGCCTCCCGGCCGATCCGTTCGGCGAGATAGGTGGAGATCGCGACGTCCTCGGTGACGGGGGAGGCCGGGAGGGACGGCTCCTCGCGCAGGCGGGCCAGGCCCTGTTCCGACAGGAGACCGGTCCCGGCGAGGGCCTCCGGGTCGGACGGGATGCCGAGCACATGGCCGGCGGGCATCGGGCGCAGCGCGCCCCGCGTCCACACGGTCACCGGCGCTGGTGCGGGGTCCGCCAGCGCCCGGCCGAGCCCGACCGCCTCGGCGAGGTCGACCGCCTCGGGCCGCAGCGCCATCAGGGACTCGGCGCCCTCGTCGACGGCCACCCCGGCGAGCGTGCCGGTACGCAGCTTGCCGCCGACCCGGGCCTCGCTCTCCAGGACCGTGACCTCGGCCCGGCCGCGCAGTTGCCAGGCGGCGGCGAGGCCACTGATGCCTCCGCCGATGACGATGACCGAACGCTTCGATGTCATGGGGCCAGCTCTCGGAGGTCGTCCTGATAGGGGAAGCTGCCGGGCTCGTACGCACACCACGGGTCGGCGGCGAGCACATCGCCGGTCAGCCCGTACGCCCGTGAACGCGAGCCCCCGCAGACGGAGTTGAACTCGCAGCGCCCGCACTTGCCGCGCAGCAGCCCGGGGTCGCGGAGCGTCGCGAACAGGGCCGAGCCGCGGTAGATGTCGGCCAGCGGATGGTGCTTCACATTGCCTGCCGAGACGGGCAGGAAGCCGCTGGGGTGCACCTCGCCGGTGTGGGAGACGAAGACGAAGCCCCGGCCCGAGGACACGTCCATCGGCGGTCTGCGCACCGGTCGGCCCTCCCCTTCGAAGAAGCCCAACTGACTTGCCCGTGCGGTGAGCTGGCGGTGCAGCGGGCCGGGCTCCGGCGCTTCGCCGCGCCGGGCCAGGATCGCGCGCTGCAGGGCGACGCGGCGGAAGTGGTGGCCCTCCGTCGTCTTCGTGGCGATGACCGAGCCGCAGTCGTGCAGGAAGTGCAGCACGTCCTCGATCTCGTCCGGGGCCGGCGCCTCCAGGCCCGCGCCGCGGCCGGTCGGCACCAGGACGAAACCCGACCAGAGCATCGCGCCCTCGCGCTTGACCAGGGCCGCGATGTCGGCGAGGTCGGGCAGGCCGGCGCGGGTCACGGTGGTGTTGATCTGCACCTTGAGGCCGAGCTCGTGGGCCGTGCGCCAGCCGTCCAGGGTCCAGTCGAAGACCCCGTCGACACCCCGGAACGCGTCGTGCCGGGCCGCGGTCGAGCCGTCGAGCGACAGGGAGATCGCCACGGCGCCCGCGTTCCGCACCGCCGTGAGGTTCGTGCGGGTCAGGGTCGGTGTGCCGGAGGGCGACACCGCGACCCGCAGTCCGAGTGAAGTCCCGTACGCCACAAGCTCGTTGAGGTCGGCGCGCTGGAACGGGTCGCCGCCGGTGATCACGAACAGTGGGCCGGGCTTCCCGAACGCGGCGATCTGGTCCATCAGGCGCCGGGCGTCCCCCCCGTCGAGTTCGCCCGGGTCGCGGTCCGGCCGCGCCTCGGCGCGGCAGTGCAGACAGGCGAGCGGGCAGGCCCGGGTGGCCTCCCAGATGACGATGAAGGGGCGCTCCGCCACGGCGTGCCGGGGCCTGCGTACGAGGGTGCGCCCGCTCATCGCACCCGCTCCCAGCCGCGCCGCGCCGGCCGGTTGGCGGTCAGCTTCGGGTCGCGGCGCCGGTAGACGACGTACGGGCGGAACAGGTACTGCACCGGCGCGCTGAACATGTGGACCAGGCGCGAGTACGGGATCAGGGCGAACAGCGTGAAGCCGAACAGGATGTGCAGCTGGAAGGCGAGCGGGGCCGCCCCCATCAGGTGATAGTCCGGCTGGAAGGCGAACAGCGAGCGGAACCAGATCGAGATGCCCTCGCGGTAGTTGTAATCGCCGGTGGCGCCCGTGGAGTTGAGGATCGTCGCCGTCAGGCCGAGCAGCATCGCGCCGAGCAGGAACGTGTACATCAGGTGGTCACTGCGCAGCGTCGCCCTGCGCACCGCCGGGACCTTGAAGCGGCGGAAGACCAGGAGAGCGATGCCGGCCGCCGCCGCGACGCCCGCGACCGCGCCCGTCGACACGGCGAGCAGGTGGTAGGTGTGGTCGCTGACGCCGACGGCGTCCGTCCAGCTCCGCGGGATCACCAGGCCCACCACGTGACCGAGTACGACGAAGAGCATCCCGAAGTGGAAGAGCGGCGAGCCGATGCGGAGCAGTCGCGACTCGTGGACCTGGGTGGAGTGGGTGGTCCAGCCGAACCGGTCGTAGCGGGCCCGCCAGAAGGTGCCCGCGACCAGCAGCGCGATCGAGACGTAGGGCAGCACGCCCCACAGGAGCAGGTCCATCAGGATGCCTTCCTCTCGGGGAAGCCGGGCCAGGGGAGTTCGACGCCCGGCCCGAACGGCTCAAGGCCCACGGCCTCGCGCGGCGGGCCCGCCGCGGCCAGCGCCTTCGCCTCGGCCTTGGTCGTGGGCGAGGCACCGGGCAGGGTCGCGCAGACCGCTTCGAGGACGTCGGCGTACGGGGTGCCGGTCTCGGTCAGGGCGAGCCGCAGCAGTTCGAGGCCCGCGCGGTGCTCCTGGAGCAGCTCGGTGCCGGACTCCTCGTGGCGTCCGGCGAATTCGAGTGCGGCCGGAAGGAAGTCGGGGAGCTCCTCGTGGCTGAACTCCAGGCCGTGGTCGCGGTAGATCCGCTTGATCCGGACGAGCGAGAGGCCGCGGCGCCGGGTGTCGCCGTCGGTCCACCAGGTCAGATAGAGGCAGCGGCGGTTGCGGGTGTCGAACGTCGACGTGTAGTGCGCGGCCAGGTCCAGCGGATCGGTGGCCTCCGCGATGTCCACGAAGGACTGGAGTCGCTCGGCGGCGGAGCCCGGGAATTCCCTCAACACCTCGCGCAGTAGCGGAAGTTGGCTGTAGAAGGCCTCGTCGGGGTAGTGCAGGCAGCGGGCCGCGACCAGGCGCAGGACGGCTGAGCCCTCGGGGTTCATGCGCTCCTCCGGGTCGGGGAGAGGTTCAGCAGGACACGGCCCGGGGCGACTTCGCCGACCGGGCAGGTGTCGTCGAGCGGGTGGGCCTCGGCGAGGGCGTCGGCGTCGGCGCGGGCCGCGCTCGGCACCACGTACCGGTCCTCGTACTTGGCGATCGCGAGCAGCCGGAACAGGTCCTCCATCTCGGTGCCGGTAAGCCCCACGGCCGCGGCGATGGACTCGTCCCGAGGTTCGCCGAGGTTGACGCGCCGCATGTACGAGCGCATCGCGGCAATCCGGCGCAGGACCGCCTCCACGGGGTAGGTGTCGCCCGCCGTGAGCAGCTCGGCCAGGTACTCCACCGGGATCCGCATCGCGTCGATCGCGCCGAACAGGTTCCCGGCGTCCTCGCCGTCGTGGCCGCTCGCGGCGACCGCCTCGACGACCGGCGACAGTGGCGGCACGTACCAGACCATCGGCATCGTGCGGTACTCCGGATGCAGCGGAAGGGCGACCTGGTAGGTGGCGATCAGGTCGTACACGGGGGAGCGGCGGGCCGCCTCGATCCACTCGTGGGTGATGCCCGAGGCCTTCGCGGCGGCGACGACGGCCGGGTCGTCCGGGTCGAGGAAGCACTCCAACTGGCCTGGATACAGGTCGTGTTCGTCCTCGACGGCCGCCGCATCGGCCACCTTGTCGGCGTCGTACAGCATCACGCCGAGGTAGCGCATGCGGCCGACGCAGGTTTCCGAGCACACGGTCGGCAGGCCCACCTCGATGCGCGGGAAGCAGAAGGTGCACTTCTCGGCCTTGCCGGTGGAGTGGTTGAAGTAGACCTTCTTGTACGGGCAGCCCGTCACGCACATCCGCCAGCCGCGGCAGTCGTCCTGGTCGACCAGGACGATGCCGTCCTCCTCGCGCTTGTACATCGCGCCGGACGGGCACGACGAGACACACGCGGGGTTGAGGCAGTGCTCGCAGACGCGGGGCAGGTAGAACATGAAGCTCTGCTCGAACTCGAAGCGGATCTTCTCGCCGACCTCGTCGCGGACCTTCTCGACGATGGGGTCGAGCGGGGCGTTCTGGGGCGCGCCGCCCAGGTTGTCGTCCCAGTTCGGGCCCCACTCGATCTTGTCGACGGGCTCGCCGGTCAGGCTGGACACGGGTCGCGCGACGGGCAGGTCGTCGCCCGCGGGGGCGTCGATCAGGTTCTTGTACTCGTACGTCCAGGGCTGGTAGTAGTCGTCGATCTGGGGGAGTTCGGGGTTGGCGAAGACCTGGCCGAGGCGCTTGAGGCGGCCGCCCGCGCGAAGCCGCAGCTTGCCGGAGCGGGTGCGTTCCCAGCCGCCCTTCCACCTGTCCTGGTCCTCCCAGCGGCGCGGGTAGCCCTGGCCGGGGAGGGTCTCGACGTTGTTGAACCAGACGTACTCGGTGCCCTGCCGGTTGGTCCACGCCTGCTTGCAGGTGACCGAGCAGGTGTGGCAGCCGATGCACTTGTCGAGGTTCATGACCATCGCGACCTGTGCCATGACGCGTCCGATGGTCGCTTCGCGACGGGGCATGACTCAGTACTCCACGTTCTGCGAGCGGCGGCGGACGACCGTCACCTCGTCGCGCTGGTTGCCGGTCGGGCCGAGGTAGTTGAACGCCCACGTCAACTGGGCGTAGCCGCCCACCAGATGGGTGGGCTTGAGCATGATCCGGGTCAGCGAGTTGTGGATGCCGCCGCGCTTGCCGGTCTTCTCGGTCCTGGGAACGCCGACCGTGCGCTCCTGCGCGTGGTTCATGTAGACCGTGCCGGCGGGCATCTTGTGCGAGACGATCGCGCGGGCGGTGACCACGCCGTTGCGGTTGACCGCCTCGATCCAGTCGTTGTCCCGCACGCCGATCGACTCGGCGTCCTGCGGGGACATCCAGATGGTCTGGCCGCCCCGGCCCAGCGTCATCATGTACAGGTTGTCCTGGTACTGGCTGTGGATCGCCCACTTGCTGTGCGGGGTGAGATAGCGGACCGCGACCTGCTTGCCGTCACTGGAGCCGAGCTCCGGCTCCCCGTACAGGCGGTGCATGTTCAGCGGCGGCTTGTAGACGGGCAGCGCCTCGCCGACCTCGTGGATCCAGTCGTGGTCCAGGAAGAAGTGCTGGCGGCCGGTGAGGGTGTGCCAGGGCTTGAGGTGCTCGGTGTTGACGGTGAAGGCGGTGTAGCGCCGCCCGCCGGACTCGCTGCCCGACCACTCCGGCGAGGTGATCACCGGTACGGGCCTGGCCTGGGTGTCCGCGAACGTGATGCGCTTGCCCTCGGCCTCGGCGGCGAGGTGGGCCATCTTCTGGCCGGTGCGGGCCTCCAGCGTCTCGAAGCCCTGGGTCGCGAGGCGCCCGTTGGAGGTGCCGGACAGCGAGAGGATCGCCTCGCAGGCGTGCTGGGCGGTGTCGAGACGAGGCCGCCCCTTGGCGACTCCCTCGCGCACGAGACCGTTCTTCTCACCCAGATACGTGATTTCCTCGGCGACGTCGAAGGTGATCGCCTTCGTGGTGACGCCGAGCTCGTCCACGAGGGGGCCGAGCGCGGCGAACTTCTCGCCGACGGCGCCGTAGTCCCGCTCGACGACCGTCAGGTTGTACATGGTCCGCCCCGGCACGGGCTCGCACTCGCCCTTCGACCAGTCGAGCGCGACCCCGCCGGGCTGGGCCATCTCGCCGCCCGGGGTGTCGTGCTGGAGCGCGGTCGCCACCACGTCCCTGCGCACGCCCAGGTGTCCGCCGGCCAGGTCGCCGAAGCGCTCGGCTATCGCGTGGAAGGCGTCGTAGTCGGAGCGGGCCTGCCACGGCGGATCGACGGCCGGGGTGAAGGCGTGCAGGAACGGGTGCATGTCCGTCGAGGACAGGTCGTGCTTCTCGTACCAGGTGGCGGCGGGCAGCACGACATCGCTGAGCAGCGTCGTCGACGTCATGCGGAAGTCCATCGCGAGCAGCAGATCGAGCTTGCCCTCGACGTCCTCCTGGTGCCAGGCGACATCGCGCGGCGCGCAACGCGGGCCGTCCTCGGGGAGGTTGGAGTGCGTGCCCAGCAGATGCTTGAGGAAGTACTCGTTGCCCTTGGAGGACGATCCGAGCAGGTTCGCGCGCCATACGTTCAGGACGCGCGGCCAGTTGCGCGGCGCGTCCGGGTCCTCGCCCGCGAAGCCGAGCCGCCCCGCCTTCAGCTCGTCCACCACGTGCTGGACGGGGTCCTCGGCCTCGCCGAGCTCCAGCGGGTTGCGGTCGAAGGTCGGGTACGAGGGCATCCAGCCCATGCGGGCCGAGGCGGCCAGGCAGTCGGCGCCGGTCATGCCCTCGAAGCGGCCGTCGCCGAGCGGCGAGGCCAGCGTCTCGGTGGGCAGCGTGTCGTAGCGCCACTGGTCGGTGTGGAGGTAGAACCAGCCCGCGCCGATCATGTGCCGGGGCGGCCGGGTCCAGTCGGAGGCGCTCGCGAGCGTGGCCCAGCCGGTGACCGGGCGGCACTTCTCCTGCCCGACGTAGTGCCCCCAGCCGCCGCCGTTGCGGCCCTGGCAGCCGGTCAGGGTGAGCAGCGCGAGGAAGGCCCGGTAGATAGTCTCGGAGTGGAACCAGTGGTTGGTGCCGGCGCCCATCAGGATCATGCAGCGGCCCTCGGACTTCTCGGCCGTCTCCGCGAACTCCCTTGCCACACGGGCCACTTGGGCCGCAGGGACGGAGGTGAGGGTCTCCTGCCAGCCGGGCGTGCCGGGAGTTTCCGCGTCCTCGTACGACGTGGGCCATTCGCCGGGCAGCCCCTCGCGGCCGACCCCGTACTGGGCCAGCATCAGGTCGTACACGGTGGTGACGGGGCGCCCGCCGATGCGGCGGACCGGGACACCGCGGCGCACGACGCCTTCGCTGTCCTCTTCGAAGCGGGGCAGCACGACCTCGGCGGTCTCGCCGTCGCCCTCGCCCAGCATGCTGAGCCGGGGCACGGTGTCGCCCAGGTCCAGGTTCCACTCGGGCGTCGTGCCCCAGCGGTGGCCCAACGTGCCGCCCGGGACGGTGGGTTCACCGGTGGCGTCGTCGACGAGGACGGTCTTCCACCGGGCGTTCTCGGTGTCCTCGCCGAGGTCGGCCGCGGTGACGAACTTGTGCGGTACGAGCCCTTCTTCGGTCTCCTTGAGGGAGACCAGGAAGGGCAGATCGGTGTACGTGCGCACGTAATCGACAAAGAAGGGAGTCGGTCGTTCGACAAAGAATTCCTTGAGGACGACGTGGCCCATGGCGAGGGCGAGAGCGCCGTCCGTTCCCGGGTGCGGATGCATCCATTCGTCGGCGAACTTGGTGTTGTCCGCGAAATCCGGGGAAACGGTGACGACCTTCTGGCCGCGATAGCGGGCCTCGGTCATCCAGTGCGCGTCGGGGGTGCGGGTGACGGGGACGTTGGAGCCCCACATCATCAAATAGGCCGCGTCCCACCAGTCGCCGGACTCCGGCACGTCCGTCTGGTCGCCGAAGACCTGCGGGGAGGCGACCGGCAGGTCCGCGTACCAGTCGTAGAAGGACAGCATCGGCGCGCCGATGAGGGAGTGGAAGCGGGCACCGGCCGCGTGCGAGGCCATCGACATCGCGGGGATCGGCGAGAACCCGGCGACGCGGTCCGGCCCGTACTCCTTGATCGTATGCACATGGGCGGCCGCGACGATCTCGACGGCCTCCTCCCAACTGGCCCGCACCAGACCGCCCTTGCCGCGCGCCTTCTGGTACGCCCTTCTTCTGGTGGCGTCGCTCTGGATGTCGGCCCAGGCGAGCACCGGATCGCCCAGGCGCGCCTTGGCCTCGCGGTACATCTTGAGGAGCTCGCCGCGTACGTGCGGGTGGCGGACCCGGGTCGGCGAGTAGCTGTACCAGGAGAAGGAGGCGCCGCGGGGGCAGCCGCGGGGCTCGTACTCGGGGCGGTCGGGGCCGACGGAGGGGTAGTCGGTCGCCTGAGTCTCCCAGGTGATGATCCCGTCCTTGACGTACACCTTCCAGCGGCACGAGCCGGTGCAGTTCACGCCGTGCGTCGAGTACACGACCTTGTCGTGGCTCCAGCGGTCCCGGTAGAAGGACTCGGCCTCCCGGCCGCCGGTGCGGTGCACGGTGCGCAGATCGTCGGAGACCTCGGCACGGGTGAAGAAGCTGCCCGCCCGCACCAGTGCGTCGGCGGCGCCGCGATGCTGTTGCGCCTTCTGTTGCGCCTTCTCTTGCAACGGAAACTCCTCCGGCCCGGAAAAAGAATGTGAGCGGGCCTTTCCGGACGAGGTGTCGGGAAATGCGGACGCCTCCGGACGGCCGTCAACGAGCCTACGCCCGCCATTTCTTGGAACCCGGGGACTTTGGTCCCCGGGGGCGGTGACCTAATTCCGCGAATGTCCCGGGGGCGGGCTGGGAGGATGGGAAACGTGCCGAGTGCGTGGGACATCTAGCCCTTTCGGGCATTTCGGGAACCCTTTTGGAAGGGGAAAGGTGGGCCGTCGTGAGCCGGAACCGCTGGCTGCCGAACCAGCACGGGGCGTGGGCGATGCTCGCCGTCCCGTTCCTCGCCGGTACGTTCCTGGGCCACCCGCGCTGGGCGCATCTGCCGCTGCTCGCGGCCTGGCTGCTCGGTTACCTCGCGGCGTACCACGCCCAGCAGTGGCTGCGCCTGAGCCGGATCTCCCGCAACCCGAAGGCGCCGCGCCGCCATGTCCGCCCGGCGGCGTGCTTCGGCGCGGGGGCGGCGCTGTTCGGCGTCCCACTGGCCGTGCTGCATCCATGGCTGTTGCCCGCAGCGGCATGCGCGGCCCCGTTCATCGTCATCAACTCCCTTTACGCATACGCCAATCGGGAGCGGGCGTTGTGGAACGGCCTTGCCGCGGTGGTCCCGGCCTGCGGCATGCTGCTCGTGACGCTGCGGCTGGGGGGCGGGTCGTGGGGCGCCGGCCTCGCCCCGGCGCTGGCCTGCCTGCTGTATTTCTCGGGGACGGTCCCGTACGTGAAGACGATGATCAGGGAGCGGAACTCGCGGGCGTATTACGGGGGTTCGGTGGCCTACCACGGGCTGGCCCTGGCGCCGGCGACCCTGCTGAACCCGTGGCTGGCGGCCCCGTTCACGCTGTACCTGCTGCGAGCGGCGATCCTGCCCGGCCGGGGGCTGAGGGTGGGGGTGGTGGGAGCGGTGGAAGTGGCGGCCTCGCTGGCCCTGCTGGGGACGGTACTGGCTGCCTTCTGAGCGCGGGCGGGCGGGGGCCGATCGCGCAGTTCCCCGCCCCCCTGGTGGGCTGCCTTTCAAGAGCTTCATCCGCGGCCGGCCCCCACCGGCCCGCAGGCCGAACGCAGACCCCTACAACTGTCCCTTCCTCGTCAGGTAGTTGAAGCACAGCCACCCCGGCAGGACGGGGAGCCAGAAGGTCAGCAGGCGGTACAGGAGCACCGCGGAGGTGGCCGTCTCCGCAGTCATGCCGGCGATCGTCAACGCCGTTGACAGGGCCAGCTCGACCGCCCCGACACCACCCGGCGTCGGAGCCGCAGACCCCAGCGCGTTGGCCGTCAGGAAGACCACCGCCACGCTCGCGTAGCTCAGCGTGTGCTCGCTCCCCGTACCGAAGGCACGGATCGACGCGTCCAGGCACATCACGAACACGCCCGTCAGAAGCAGCATCCCGCCGATCCCGGTGATCAGCTTCTGCGGCCGCTGGAGCACGTCCAGCATGCGCGGCACAACCCCGGCGAACAGCGAGCGGACCCGGCTGACCACGAACTTCCGCAGGAACGGGACCGCGGTCACGACCAGGATCAGTACGGCCGCCGTGAGCAGACCCGCGATCACCGTCCGGGACGGCGAGAGCTCCGAGGTCTGCTCGGTGCCCGTCACGTACCCGAAGATCAGCAGCAGCGAGATGTGCGAGGCGAGCCCGAAGAGCTGCGACGCGCCGACGCTCGCCACCGCGAGCCCCGGACGTACGCCCGCACGCTGGAGGAACCGCGTGTTGAGGGCGACACCGCCGACCGCGGCCGGCGCCACGAGCTTCACGAACGAGCCCGCGACCTGCGCGGTCACGGCCCGCCAGAACGGCACCCGCTCGGGCACGAAGCCGAGCAGGCTGGCCGCCGCGGCCGGGTAGGACAGCGCGGAGAAGAGCACGGCCGCCGCGACCCAGCCCCACTGGGCGTTCGCGATCAGATCGCCGAACTTGATGTTGGTGAGCTGCACCAGGAGGAAGTACGCGGCGAAGGCTCCCGCCACGAAGCTGATCAGCGTCTTGACCTTGATGCGTTCGAGGCGTACCGGCTCGACGGGGGCCTGCGGGCGGATCAGCAGCACCTGGTGGCGGATCTGGGTGAGCAGATCGTCCTCCTTCGCCTGCTCCAGGGCCTCGTCGATGGCCAGCTTCTCGGCCTTCTTCTCGGCCTTGACGGCCTTGCGGTCGTCCAGCACCGGGACCACTTCGGGGTGCGCCGCGGCCTCCTTGGCGGCGGCCGCCTCCGCGGCCTTCGCCTCCTTCGCCGCGTCCGAGGCCTCCAGGACCGCCTCGCGCTCGCGCTGCGCCTGCTCGCGGCCGAGCTTGCGCAGGGTCGCGCGGGTGGAGCGGCTCAGCGCGATGGGCTGGAGCAGCGGGAGGCTGTCCGCGACCACGTCCGGGCCCAGCACGTCGAGCGCGGAGGCGACCGAGCGCTCGGCGCCGACGCGCAGGCCGAGGGTGGTCAGGAGCTGGGCGACGTCCATCCGGAGCACGATGTCGCCGGCCGCGATCTCGCCGCCGCGCAGATCGGTCACGATCACCTTGCCGGAACGATCCACCAGGATCGCGTCGCCGGCCAGCCTGCGGTGCGCGATCCGCCGCGACTGGAGCGCCTCGACCTGCCGCCACGTCTCGCGCAGCAGGTCGTCGGTGATCTCCTCGTCCTCCAGGGAGTCCAGGGAGCGGCCGCCGGTGTGCTCGTACACCAGCATCACGGCGTCCGGGCCGAGTTCGGAGGTGGCGATCAGCTTGGGCGCGTTCGCCCCGGCCGCGATCGCCGCGTACGCGAGGAGCGCCTCCTGCTCCAGGGCCTGTCTGAGCGACTGGATCGAGCGGCGGGTGGTGATGGAGCGCAGGGTGAGGCGGCGCCACACCCGGTAGAAGAAGCCCTGTGCCTGCTGTTCGCGGTCGACGACCGTGACGTCGAGGGGCGGGGCGTCCTGCAGCGTGACCAGATAGCGCCGGCCGCGCTCGCCCTGGTCCATCGAGTCGGGGACGTCCTCGGCGCGCAGCGCGGTCACCGGGTTGAAGCCGACGTGGCGGAGCCCAGCGAGCAGGGTCTGCCCGGTGGGCCGCACATTGGGGGAGCCGACCGCGTAGAGCGTGCCGTACGCGACCGTCCAGCCGATCAGGATCGTCACGATGATCGAGAACGGGGTGGTCTGCTCGCCGACCAGTACGGCGAAGGAGTTGAGCAGCAGCACCGCCCACAGCGCGACCCGCCACCTGGGTCTGCGGGCCATTCCGACGGCCGTCATATAGGCGATGACGGGGGCGAGATAGCCGTGCACGGGGTCGGTGAGGGAGCCCGAGGGCGACAACCGGGTCAGCGCCTCGGTGATCGAGCCGGGGGCGGACTTGGCGACCCACAGATCGGTGGCGAGGGCGACGCCGTGCGCGAGCACCGCGGCGAGCACGCCGTCCGCGATCCGCAGTCCGTCACGTTTGATCAGCCGCTCGATGGCGAAGGCGACGGGCAGTACGAGGACGGCGATGCTGGAGGCGAGCCCGGCGAGGCGGATCAGGACGTCGGGGGCTCCGGTGGTGCCGTTGGTGATGTCGTTTTCCAGGCCGGACGTGGTGCCGTGCGCGAACGCGGCGATGGCCAGGACGACGGCGATCGCTAGCACACCGGTGAGCAGCCGGAGCAGGTCCGAGGGGCGGTGCACGCGGGCGGGCAGCAGCGGTTCGTCCACGGAGACGCGCTCGATGGAGCCGGAGGTGTCGTCGCACAGGGCGTCGCCGCCCTTGCCGCACCGGGCGGAGTCCGTGCCGTCGGCGCCGCCTGGGCGCTGGTCGCCTTCGGGGCTCGCGGCGCCGTCGGAGTGCTGGTCGCCTTCAGGGTTTGCGCGGTCCTCGCGGGCGATGGGCCCTTCGGAGCGCTCGTGGGCGTCAGGGCCCTCGTGGCCCTCTTGGGCCTCGCGGTTTGCGGGGCCTTCGTGGTTTTCGGGGTTCGCGGAGCCTTCGGGGGCGTCGGAGCGCTCGCCGTCCGCCCGGCTTGCGGAGCCTTCAGGTCCGGTTCCTGGGTGGGACTCCGCACCCGGTGCCGCGTCGCCCCCCGCCGGCCCGGGGGCACCGGGTGCGGCGGGCTGCCGCCCCGTTTCAGGGGTGCTGCTCGCCGCCGCCTCGGGTGGCTGCACGCCCCGCTCCTTCGCTGCCTCGTCCGTCTTGTCTCTGTCTCGTATCACCGCTCACCGCCCGCATGATGGTGGCATGTCCAGAGTTCCCAGGGGGGCATCAGGGTGCATTGCCGGGGCGTGCGCTGTGTGAGTTGCGCCCCTTTGCCGCTCCGCGCCCGGACTGCGCCCGGACATGACCCGACTCGGGGCGACTGTCGGTGGCGTACGGCAGGATGGAGCGGATGAGCGAGGAGCAGAGGGACCGGGCGGGCGAGGCGCTGCCCGAGATCCCCGCATACGCGGAACGGGTCCTTGAGGTCGCCGAGCACATCCCGCCGGGCCGGGTGATGACGTACGGGGACGTCGCCGAATGGCTCGGCGAGGGCGGGCCGCGCCAGGTCGGCCGGGTCATGTCGCTCTACGGCGGCGCGGTGCCCTGGTGGCGCGTGGTGCGGTCGGACGGGCAGCTCCTGCCCGGACACGAGCTGCGGGCCCTGGCGCACTACCGCGACGAGGGCACCCCGCTGCGCGAGGCGGGCCGGTCCGCCGAGGGCCATCTGCCGAGGCTCGACATGCGGCGGGCGCGCTGGGACGGCACCACGGACGGCGCGGTCGGCGGGCTCGGCGGCGGGGCGGCTCATACCTGACAGCTTCCGCCATCCGGCGATGCCGGGGGTGGCCTGAGGACCGTACGGATGACTCGCTGCGTGCCGGGCACGGTTCGGCGTACCGTCGAGGGTCTGCGCCGGCCGCGCAGGCCTCGTAACCACCATCACGACCAGCACACCCACCAGGACCGGCGATCCACGTGAGCTCCTCCTCTTCCACCGGGCGTCAGACGTACCAGCAGGTACGTCGGCGGTCCCCCGGCGCGTACCGACTGGTGCGTACCCCGCCGGACCCGGTGGATCCCCCTCTCCTTGACGCACCCCAGCGCAGGGTGGTTGACCACAGGTCGGGTCCGCTTCTCGTGCTCGCGGGGCCCGGCACCGGCAAGACGACCACCCTGGTGGAGGCGGTCGCGGCCAAGGTGGCGGCCGGCACGGACCCCGAACGCATCCTGGTCCTCACCTTCAGCCGCAAGGCCGCGGTCGAGCTCCGCGACCGGATGGCGCTGCGCCTCGGCGCCGGCGCGAAGAGCCCGCAGGCCACCACGTTCCACTCGTACTGTTACGCGCTGGTCCGCGCGCACCAGGATGCCGAGCTGTTCCGCGAGCCCCTGCGCCTGCTGTCCGGCCCCGAGCAGGACGTGGCCGTACGCGACCTCCTGGCCGGGCAGATCGACCTCCAGCGCACCGGGCTCGCGCATGTGAGCTGGCCCGACGAGCTGCGAGCCTGCCTGACCACGCGCGGCTTCGCCGACGAGGTGCGCGCGGTGCTCGCCCGCAGCCGCGAACTGGGCCTCGGCCCCGACGCCCTGGCCCGCTTCGCCGAGCGCGCGGGCCGCCCGGACTGGAAGGCGGCCTCGGCGTTCCTCGCCGAATACCTCGACGTCCTCGACCTCCAGGGCGTCCTGGACTACGCGGAACTCGTGCACCGCGCGGTGCTGCTCGCCGAACGCATCGAGCTGCCCTCTTACGAGGCGGTGTTCGTCGACGAGTACCAGGACACCGACCCGGCGCAGGTACGGCTCCTGAAGGCGCTGGCGGGCGGCGGGCGCACGCTGGTGGCGTTCGGCGACCCGGACCAGTCGATCTACACGTTCCGGGGGGCCGACATCAACGGCATCCTCGGCTTCCCCGACACGTTCGCGCGTACGGACGGGAGTCCGGCGCCCGTCGAGGTCCTCACCACGTCGCGCCGCTCGGGCACGGCCCTGCTTGACGCGACCCGGCTGCTGACCCGCCGCATGCCGCTGCCGCGCCTGCCCGCCGAGCGGGTCCGCGCGCACCGCGACCTGTCGCCGACCCGTACGGGCGGCCGCGTGGAGACGTACACGTACCCCACGGCCTCCACCGAGCTGGACAACATCGCGGACCTGCTGCGCCGCGCCCACCTCGAAGAGGGCGTCCCCTGGCAGGAGATGGCGGTGCTGGTCCGCGCGGGCACCCGCACGATCCCGGCCCTGCGCCGCGCCCTGACGACGGCGGGCATCCCCGTGGACACGTCGGGCGCGGACACGCCGCTGCGCGACGAGCCGGCGGTGTCGCCGCTGCTGACGGCGCTGCGGGTGGTGGCGGAGGCGACGTCGAAGGGGGCTTCGGAGGGCGGGGGGTCCGCGCCGGTCAGCCTCGTGCACCCCCGCAGGGGCGCGGCGGACACCCCGACCGCACCTCCCACCCCGCTCGACCCCGAGACCGCGCACACCCTGCTCACCTCGCCGCTCGGCGGCATGGACACCGCCGACCTGCGGCGCCTCGGGCGGGCCCTGCGCGACGAGGAGCGGGCCGCGGGCCATCGCCTCCCGGCTCCCTCGGACGTGCTGCTCGCGCGGGCCCTGGCCGAGCCCGAGCGGCTCGTCGCGCACGACCCCTCGTACGCCCGCGGCGCCCAGCGCCTCGGCGCGCTGCTGCGCAAGGCCCGCGAACTCCTGGAGGGCGGCGGCACCGCCGCCGAGGCGCTGTGGGAGCTGTGGAACGGCACGCCCTGGCCGCAGCGCCTGGAACGCGCGGCGCTGCGCGGCGGGGCCGGCGGGCGGGCCGCCGACCGCGATCTGGACGCCGTCTGCGCCCTGTTCGACACCGCGGCCCGCGCCGAGGAGCGCACCGGCGGCCGGGGCGCGCTCAACTTCCTCGAAGAGGTCGACGCGCAGGACATAGCGGCCGACACCCTGACCCGCCGGGCCGCCCGCCCGGAGGCGGTACGCGTCATGACCGCCCACCGCTCCAAGGGCCTGGAGTGGAGCCTGGTCGTGGTCGCCGGGGTGCAGGAAGGGCTCTGGCCCGACCTGCGCCGCCGCGGCTCGCTCCTGGAGGCCGACCGGATCGGCCGCGACGGCCTGGCCGAACCGCTCACCCCGGGCGCGCTGCTCGCCGAAGAACGACGCCTCTTCTATGTCGCGGCCACCCGCGCCCGGGACCGCCTCGTCGTGACCGCCGTCAAGGCCCCGGCCGACGACGGCGACCAGCCGTCCCGCTTCCTCACCGAGCTGGGCGTCGAACCCCGGGACACCACGGGCCGCCCCCGCCGCCCCCTGGCGGTGGCCGCGCTGGTCGCCGAGCTGCGCGCCACGACCGTCGACCCGGACGCCTCCGACGCACTGCGCGAGGCCGCCGCCGAACGCCTCGGCAGACTGGCCGCGCTGGTCGACGACGAGGGCCAGCCGCTGGTCCCGGCGGCACATCCGCACCGCTGGTGGGGCCTGTACGAGCCGACCCGCTCGGAGGTCCCGCTGCGCGACCGCGCCGTACCGGTGGCCCTGTCCGGCAGCGCCCTGGACCAGCTCGCCAACACCTGCGCCCTGCAGTGGTTCCTGGGCCGCGAGGTCAAGGCGGACGCGCCCGCGACGGCCGCCCAGGGCTTCGGCAACGTGGTCCACGTCCTGGCCGACGAGGTCGCCTCCGGCCGTACGCCGGCCGACCTGGCCGTCCTGATGGAACGCCTCGACTCGGTCTGGGACGCGCTCGCCTTCGACGCGCCCTGGAAGTCGCTCCAGGAGAAGCAGAACGCGCGCGCCGCCCTGGAACGCTTCCTCCAGTGGCACACCCTGGACCGCGCGGGCCGCACCCCGGTCGCCACGGAACACGGCTTCGACGTGACCCTGGAGGCGGGCGAGTACGAGGTACGCATCCGGGGCTCCATGGACCGCGTCGAGCAGGACGTGGAGGGCCGCGCGTACGTGGTCGACTTCAAGACCGGCAAGCAGTCGCCCACGGCCGCGGAGGTGGCCGCCCACCCGCAGCTGGCCGTCTACCAGCTCGCGGTGCGAGAGGGCGCCCTGGACGAGGCCTTCGACGGCCGCCGCCCCGACCCCGGCGGCGCCGAACTGGTCCACCTGCGCCAGCCCGCCCCCAAGCGCGAGGGCGGCGACGCCTACCCGAAGGTCCAGTCCCAGCAGCCCTTGACGGGCGAGTGGGTGGGCGACCTATTGGCCACGGCGGCAGGCCGAGTCCTGGACGAACGGTTCACCCCGACCGCGGGGGCGCATTGCACGCACTGCACGTTCCGGGCGTCGTGCACGGCTCAGCCGGAGGGACGGCAGGTGGTGGAGTAGTCCCTGGCGCGGAGGACGAAGCCCGCCCCGGGCGCCCCCACCCGCACAAATCCCCCATTGTCAGCACCCCCCACTACCCTTCCTGACGTGCCCACCCCCCTCACCGACCCCGAACAGCTCAAAGAGCTCCTCGGCATCCCGTTCACCCCGGAGCAGACGGCCTGCATCACCGCGCCGCCCGCCCCGCAGGTCATCGTGGCCGGAGCCGGGTCCGGGAAGACGACCGTCATGGCGGCCAGGGTCGTGTGGCTGGTGGGCACCGGCCAGGTCGCACCCGAGCAGGTCCTGGGGCTGACCTTCACCAACAAGGCCGCGGGCGAGCTCGCCGAGCGCGTACGCACCGCCCTGATCAGGGCCGGCATCACCGACCCGGACGCCCCGGAGCCGGAGCAGGGCGAGCCCGGGATCTCCACGTACCACGCCTTCGCGGGGCGCCTGCTGACCGACCACGGGCTGCGCATAGGCCTGGAGCCCACATCGCGGCTGCTCGCCGACGCCACCCGCTTCCAGCTCGCCGCCCGCGTGCTGCGCGAGGCCCCGGGGCCGTACCCGGCGCTGACCAAGTCGTTCGCCTCCCTGGTCAGCGACCTGCTCGCGCTCGACGCCGAGCTCGCGGAGCATCTCGTAGGCCCCGAGCGTCTGGCCGCGTACGACCGGGACCTGCTGCGCACCCTGGAGAGCGCCAAGCTCAGCAACGCCGAGCTGCGCAAGGTGCCCGAGGCCGCCGCCGCCCGGCTCGAACTGCTCGACCTCACCACCCGCTACCGGGCCGCCAAGAAGAGCCGCGACCTGCTCGACTTCGGCGACCAGATCGCGCTGTCCGCCGAGCTCGCCCTCACCCACCCCGAGGTCGGCCGGATCCTGCGCGAGGAGTTCAAGGTGGTGCTCCTGGACGAGTACCAGGACACCTCCGTGGCCCAGCGCCGGCTGCTCGCCGCGCTCTTCGGCGGCGGTACCGGCCACGCCGTGACCGCCGTCGGCGACCCCTGCCAGGCCATCTACGGCTGGCGCGGCGCCTCGGTCGCCAACCTGGACGACTTCCCCCGCCACTTCCCGTACGCCGACGGCCGCCCCGCCACCCGCTACGCGCTGTCCGAGAACCGCCGCAGCGGCGGCCGCCTCCTCGACCTCGCCAACTCCCTTGCCGCGCCGCTGCGTTCGATGCACGAAGGGGTGGAGGCGCTGCGCCCGGCCCCCGGCGCCGAGCGGGACGGAAGCGTTCGCACAGCCCTGCTCGACACCCACGAGCAGGAGATCGAGTGGCTCGCCGACTCGATCGCCCACCTCGTGCGCACCGGCAAGGCCCCGGGCGAGATTGCCGTCCTGTGCCGTACGGCCGGCGACTTCCCGCAGATCCAGGGCGCCCTGGTGGCCCGCGACATCCCCGTCGAGGTCGTCGGCCTCTCCGGACTGCTGCACCTGCCCGAGGTGGCCGACCTCGTGGCGGTCTGCGAAGTCCTCCAGGACCCGGGCGCCAACGCCTCGCTCGTCCGGATCCTGACCGGCCCGCGCTGGCGCATCGGCCCGCGCGACCTGGCGCTGCTCGGCCGCCGCGCCCGCCATCTCGTACGCCGCGTCACCGGCCCGTCCGACGACCCCGACCAGCGCCTCGCCGACGCCGTCGAAGGGGTCGACCCGGCGGAGGTGATCTCGCTCGCCGACGCCCTGGACAGCTTCCTCGAAGGCGCCGAGGACGACGAGCTGCCCTTCTCCGCCGAGGCCCGCGTCCGCTTCGCCCGCCTCGCCGCCGAACTGCGCGACCTGCGCCGCTCGCTGGCCGACCCGCTCATGGACGTACTGCACCGCGTCCTGAGTGTCACCGGCCTCGAAGTCGAGCTCTCCGCCTCCCCGCACGCGCTGGCCGCCCGCCGCCGCGAGACGCTCTCCGGCTTCCTCGACACGGCGGCGAGCTTCGCCGCGCTCGACGGCGAGGCCTCCCTCCTCGCCTTCCTCGGCTTCCTGCGCACCGCCGCCCAGTACGAGAAGGGCCTGGACAACGCGCTGCCCGGCGGCGAGAACACGGTGAAGGTGCTCACCGCCCACAAGTCCAAGGGCCTGGAGTGGGACGTCGTCGCCGTCCCCGGCCTGGTCACCGGAACGTTCCCCTCCACCCAGTCGAGGGAGGCCTGGACGTCCCAGGCGAAGGTCCTCCCGCACGCCCTGCGCGGCGACGCCCCGACGCTGCCGGCCGTCGAGGAGTGGGACGCGAAGGGCCTCAAGTCCTTCAAGGAGGCGATGAAGGACCACCAGCACACCGAGGAACTGCGCCTGGGATACGTCACGTTCACCCGCCCCCGCACCCTGCTGCTCGGCTCCGGGCACTGGTGGGGCCCGAGCCAGAAGAAGCCCCGGGGCCCCTCCGCCTTCCTGCACGCGCTGTACGAGCACTGCGCGGCGGGCCACGGCGAGATCGAGGCGTGGGCGGACGAACCGGCCGAGGGCGCCGAGAACCCCGCCCTCCACGAATCCGCCACCACCCACGCCTGGCCCCTCCCGCTCGACCCGGACTCCCTGGCCCGCCGCCGCGCCGCCGCGGAACGAGTCCTGGCCCACCTGGCGACGCCGGTCGCAGAGGCTCCGTATGACGAAGCGCCCCCCTCTTATGAGGACTCTCATGAGGACGGGCTTTACGACGACGCCCCTTATGAGGGCGAGCCGTACGAGGACGAGCCCTTCCCTCCGGACGAGCCGTTCTCCCCTTACGGAGATCTCGACGAATCGCCCTACGGAGACGGCGAGTTGACCGACCCCGTCGACCTGACCGGCGACTGGGACCTGCTGCCCACCGAGCGCCCCGCCACCGCCCCGCCGTCCGCCGACGCGGAGATCGAGCACGCCCCGGCCGGGCCGATCGAGCACACCCGGGCCCGCGACCACACCCTGGCGCAGGCTCCCGCCGACATCCCCGCCCCCCGCCTCACTCCCGAGGACCGCCGCACCCTGCACTCCTGGGACCGCGACCTGGAGGCGCTCACCACCGAGCTCCGCCGGGCCCGCGCCACCACCCGCGAGGTCGAGGTGCCCGCCTCGCTCACCGCGTCCGAGCTGCTCAGGCTGGCCGCCGACCCGGACGGCTTCGCCCGGGACCTGGCCCGCCCCATGCCGCGCCGCCCACAGCCGGCCGCCCGCCGGGGCACTCGGTTCCACGCCTGGGTGGAGTCCCGCTTCGAGGAGCTCCCGCTGCCGATGCTGGGCCCGGACGAGCTGCCCGGGGCGGACGACACCGAGGCCGACATCGCCGACGAACGGGATCTGGCCGCCCTCAAGGAGGCCTTCGAGCGCACCCCGTACGCGTCCCGCACCCCGTACCGCACTGAGGCCCCCATCCAGCTGACGCTGGCGGGCCGGGTGATCCGGGGCCGGATCGACGCCGTCTACAAGGAGGGCGACGGCGCCCTCGCCACGTACGAGATCGTCGACTGGAAGACCGGCCGGCAGGCCACCGCCGACCCGCTCCAGCTGGCGGTCTACCGGGTCGCCTGGGCCGAGCAGCTCGGCGTCCCGCTGGAGTCGGTCGGGGCCGCCTTCGTGTACGTACGCACAGGTGAGACGGTGCGTCCGGCCCGGCTGCCGGGCCGCGCCGAGCTGGAGGCGATGCTGCTCGGGCGCAGTCCGCAGGGCGGACCGGCGGACCGGCCACCGCCCCCGGCCGGATAGGCTCAAGGACATGAGCGAGACCCCGGACAGCGCCGTCCAGACCGCCACCGAGACGGTGCGCACGTACATCGAGCAGCACCGCGCCGCCTTCCTCGACGACCTCGCGGAGTGGCTGCGCATCCCGTCCGTGTCGGCCCAGCCCGACCACGACGCCGACGTACGGCGCAGTGCCGACTGGCTCGCCGCCAAGCTCCGCGAGACCGGCTTCCCGGTCGCCGAGATCCTGGACACCCCGGGCGCCCCCGCCGTCTACGCCGAGTGGCCCTCGGGCGAGGCGGGCGCGCCGACCGTCCTGGTCTACGGCCACCACGACGTACAGCCCGCGGCCCGCGAGGACGGCTGGCACACCGACCCGTTCGAGCCCGTGATCACCGACGGGCGGATGTACGGGCGCGGCGCCGCCGACGACAAGGGCCAGGTGTTCTTCCACACCCTCGGCGTCCGCGCGCACCTCGCCGCCACCGGCCGCACCGCCCCCGCCGTCAACCTGAAGCTCCTGATCGAGGGTGAGGAGGAGTCCGGCTCGCCGCACTTCCGGGCCCTCGTCGAGCAGCACGCCGAGCGCCTCGCGGCCGACGCCGTGATCGTCTCCGACACCGGCATGTGGTCCGAGGACACCCCCACCGTGTGCACGGGCATGCGCGGCCTCGCCGAGTGCGAGATCCAGCTGTACGGGCCCGGCCAGGACATCCACTCCGGCTCCTTCGGCGGCGCCGTCCCCAACCCGGCGACGGCCGCGGCCCGCCTGGTGGCGGCCCTGCACGACGCCGACGAGCACGTCACCATCCCCGGCTTCTACGACGGCATCGCGGAGCTCACCGACGCCGAGCGCGAGCTCTTCGCCGAGCTGCCCTTCGACGAGGCCGAGTGGCTGCGCACCGCCAAGTCGCGGGCGACCCTGGGCGAGGCCGGGTTCTCCACCCTGGAGCGGATCTGGGCCCGCCCGACCGCCGAGGTCAACGGCATCGGCGGCGGCTACCAGGGCCCCGGCGGCAAGACGATCATCCCGTCGTCGGCGATGGTGAAGCTGTCCTTCCGCCTGGTCGCGGGCCAGGACCCCCAGCACATCGAGAAGCTCGTCACCGACTGGGCCGCCGAGCGGATCCCCGCCGGAATCCGGCACGAGATCACCTGGAGCGCGGGCACCCGGCCGTGCCTCACCCCGCTCGGCCACCCGGCGCTTCAGTCCGTGGTGCGGGCGATGGGCGAGGCTTTCGGCACGAAGGTCCGCTTCACCCGCGAGGGAGGCTCGGGACCTGCCGCCGACCTCCAGGACGTACTGGCGGCGCCCGTCCTGTTCCTGGGGATCTCGGTCCCCTCGGACGGCTGGCACGCGCCCAACGAGAAGGTCGAACTGGATCTGCTGTTCAAGGGCGTCGAGACCACGGCCCACCTGTGGAGCGACCTCGCCGCCACGACAGCCTGATCCGCCAGCCTGACCAGCGGCTGACAGAAATCGCTGAACACACCATCCACCCGGGGGAGTTGGAAGCACCTGTGAGCACCACCAGCAGTGAAGCCATCACGGACCAGCCGATCGGGCTCGCCACGCCGATCGGCCTCACCGCGCCCAGCGGCATCGACCGGGCGGCCCACCACCGCCTCGACGAGGCGTGGCTGGCGGCCGCCTGGAGCCATCCGACGACCCGGGTATTCGTGGTCTCCGGCGGCCAGGCCCTGATCGACGACGCCCCCGACGGGCGTACGGAGCTCGTCATGACCCCGGCCTTCGAGGCTCCGGTCACCGAGACCCACCGCTACTTCCTGGGCACCGACGAGGACGGCGTCAGCTACTTCGCCCTCCAGAAGGACGCCCTGCCCGGCCGCATGGACCAGTCGGCCCGGCCCGCCGGACTGCGCGAGGCCGGCCTCCTGCTGTCCCCGCGCGACGCGAGCCTGATGACGCACGCCGTCGCCCTGGAGAACTGGCAGCGCCTGCACCGCTTCTGCTCCCGCTGCGGCGAGCGCACCGTGATCGCGGCGGCCGGCCACATCCGCCGCTGCCCGGCGTGCGGGGCCGAGCACTACCCGCGCACCGACCCGGCAGTGATCATGCTGGTCACCGACGAGCACGACCGGGCGCTGCTCGGCCGCCAGGTGCACTGGCCCGAGGGCCGCTTCTCCACCCTCGCGGGCTTCGTCGAACCCGGCGAGTCCATCGAGCAGTCGGTGCGCCGCGAGGTCTTCGAGGAGGCCGGCGTCACGGTCGGCCCGGTCGAGTACGTCGCCAGCCAGCCCTGGCCGTTCCCGTCCAGCCTGATGCTCGGCTTCATGGCCAAGGCCACCTCGTCCGAGATCAACGTGGACGGCGAGGAGATCCACGAGGCCCGCTGGTTCTCCCGCGAGGACCTGGCCGCGGCCTTCGACTCCGGTGAGGTCCTGCCCCCGTACGGCATCTCGATCGCGGCCCGCCTGATCGAGCTCTGGTACGGCAAGCCCCTGCCGAAGCCGACGCACTGACCCGGATCCACGACCCGGATCCACACATCCGGAAGGCCCCCGCCCGAGATGGGACGAGGGCCTTCCGGTTTTGCGTCGCAGTACGGGCGTGTTCAGACGCCGATCTTCTGCTTGACCTGCGCGAGCGACGGGTTGGTCAGCGTCGAGCCGTCGTCGAAGAGCACGGTCGGGACCGTCTGGTTGCCGCCGTTGGCCTTCTCCACGAACGCCGCCGACGCCGGGTCGTGCTCGATGTTGACCTCGGTGTACGCGATGCCCTCGCGGTCCATCTGCTTCTTCAGCCGCTGGCAGTAGCCGCACCAGGTGGTGCTGTACATCGTCACAGTGCCCGGCATGTCTTCGCGCTCCTCTGTATCGCTGACTGGCGTGCGCGCCCCGCCGAAATGCGGTTCCGCACGCACTGGAACGTACGGGGGCCGACCACCATTCCCGCACCGCGCCCCCATGTGACCGAATCGCCACGCACCCGCCCCGGTGGCTGTTCGGCCAGGTACCCGGCGTCTGCGGGAGGCGGTGCGACCCGCATTAGTACGACTGCGGGCGCCTCCTGTGGACAACGCGGCGCATCGGTCCCGGGCGACCTGGCAGCATTGCGGGGTGACATCAGCAACGCACTCCACTCTCTTCCCGCCGGTCCCGGACACGGCCGACGCGGTGCTCGACGGGCTCGACCCCGAGCAGCGCGAGGTCGCGACGGCCCTGCACGGCCCGGTGTGCGTGCTGGCCGGCGCGGGCACGGGCAAGACCCGCGCGATCACCCACCGGATCGCGTACGGGGTGCGTTCGGGGATCTACCCCCCGGCTGGAGTGATGGCGGTTACGTTCACCAACCGGGCGGCCGCCGAGATGCGCGGCCGGCTGCGCGAGCTGGGCGTGGGCAGCGTCAACGCCCGCACCTTCCACGCGGCGGCCCTGCACCAGCTCCAGGCCTTCTGGCCGAAGGCGGTCGGCGGTTACATGCCCCGGCTCGTCGAGCGCAAGGTCCAGCTGGTCGCCGAGGCGGCCGCCCGCAGCGGGCTCCGCCTCGACCGCAACGAGCTGCGCGACGTGACCGGTGAGATCGAGTGGGCGAAGGTCACCCAGCGGGTACCCGAGGACTACCCGGCAGCCGTCGCCAAGTCGCACCGCGAACCGCCCCGTGACCCGGCCGAGATCGCCCAGATCTACCGGACGTACGAGCAGCTCAAGCAGGACCGGGCGGTGATCGACTTCGAGGACGTGCTGCTGCTCACGGTCGGCGTGCTCCAGTCCAGGGAGGACCTCGCCCAGTGGGTCCGCAACCAGTACCAGCACATCGTGGTGGACGAGTACCAGGACGTCAGTCCCCTCCAGCAGCGCCTGCTCGACCTGTGGGTGGGCGATCGCGGCAATCTGTGCGTGGTGGGCGACGCCAGCCAGACCATCTACTCCTTCACCGGTGCCACCCCGGACTACCTCCTCGACTTCCGCACCCGCCACCCGAGCGCGACGGTGGTCAAGCTGGTCCGGGACTACCGCTCCACCCCTCAGGTCGTGCACCTCGCCAACGGGCTGCTCAACCAGGCCACCGGCCGCGCCGCCGAGCACCGCCTCGAACTGGTCTCGCAGCGCGAGAAGGGTCCCGAGCCCGTCTACACGGAGTACGGGGACGAGCCCACCGAGGCCGAGGGCGTCGCCCGGCGCATCCGCGACCTGATCCGCTCCGGGGTCCCGGCCGGAGAGATCGCGGTGCTGTACCGGATCAACGCCCAGTCCGAGATCTACGAGCAGGCCCTGGCGGATCTCGACGTGCCCTACCAGCTGCGCGGCGCCGAGCGGTTCTTCGAGCGCCCCGAGGTCCGGGAGGCTACGACCGCCCTCCGAGGCGCCTCCGTGGCCGGCCGCAACGACTCGCTGCTCGACGATGCCGTGGATCTGCCCTCCCAGGTCCGGGCCGTGCTCGGCACCAAGGGCTGGACGGCGGTGCCCCCGAAGGGCTCCGGCGTCATGCGCGACAAGTGGGAGTCACTGGCCGCCCTCGTCCGCCTCGCCGAGGACTATGCGAGGGCGAAGCCCGACGCCACACTGTCCGACCTCGGGGCCGAGCTCCGCGCCCGGGAAGAGGCCCAGCACGCCCCGACCGTCCAGGGCGTCACCCTCGCCTCGCTCCACGCGGCCAAGGGCCTGGAGTGGGACGCCGTGTTCCTGGTCGGCCTCACCGAGGGCATGCTGCCGATCACCTACGCGAAGACGGACGAGCAGATCGAGGAGGAGCGCCGGCTGCTGTATGTCGGCGTCACCCGCGCCCGGCTCCACCTCGGGCTCTCCTGGTCGCTCTCGCGCTCTCCCGGCGGCCGGGCCCACCGTCGCCCCAGCCAGTTCCTGGACGGCCTGCGCCCGGGCACCGGCTCCCGCGCCGCCCGGGCGGCGGCGGGCGGCGCGGGCGGCATCGAGCGCGGCTCCGCCGTCCGCAAGCGCGTCCGCCGGGGACCGGTGCTGTGCCGGGTGTGCGGGAAAACACTCACCGAAGCCGGCGAGATGAAGCTGATGCGCTGCGAGGACTGCCCCTCGGACATGGACGAGGCGCTGTACGAGCGGCTCCGCGACTGGCGCTCCCACCAGGCGCAGGAGCTGGGCATGCCCCCGTACGTCGTCTTCACGGACAAGACGCTCATGGCGATCGCGGAGGCCGTGCCGTCCAACGGGCACGAGCTCGCGGTGATCTCCGGCGTCGGCGCCCGCAAGCTGGATCGGTTCGGCACCGATGTCCTGGCCATCTGCGCAGGTGAGGAGCCTGGAGGAGCCGACGAGGCAGGTTCATGAAAACTCGTCGAAAAAATAGTTTGCGCCCGCCCCAGGAATCCCCATAGGTTCTTAACCACGGAAACGAGAGCTTCTCCGAAGCCCGGTCTCCGTGCTGTACTTAGCTGTACTTATCCGAATACGCATGGGATCAGGCCGCGAGGCCGAAGTCCCCGAGACGCCGAGAGGAGGCGAGACCAGTGGCCAGCTACATCGAGATCACCACCAGCTTCATCAGCACCAAAGTGACGGACCGCTCGGTCGCCGCCACCTGCACGCTCGGCTCTTCGTTCCAGGGCACCGGTCTGTCCGTCGGCGCCTCCGGTCTCGTCGGCATCTCCGCCGTCGTTCCGGCCTCCCTGGCGAGCCTCCCCGTGCGTGATGAGCGCAATGAGCGACCGATCCAGGCGCCGGGAGCAGCAGTAGCGAAGGGACGGGCTCAGGCCCAGGCCTTTGCGGCGACCGGTGCCGGAGCCGAGAAGCAGACGAAGCACTACCAGCACCACACGATGTGGGCCTTCCGTGGGCTCGAACCCTGGAGTGATCCAGCCTGATCCAGATCAGGCAGGCGCCTTCAGGGCCGCGGAACCCCATCAGGGATCCGCGGCCCTTCTGTTTGTCCCGAACGGGACGGACGGAGTGAAGGGGGCCTCGGTGCCAGCCGAAACCCGGCCGACCGGCCGGACCGACACAGCCGAACAAGACGAGGAAGAAATCACCGTGCAACTCGAAGCGCACGCCCCGTCCGTACCGCCCGCCCCGACTCTCCCCCCGCCCGGTCTCACGGAGGACCCCGCCTTGACTCCCCTCACTGCGCTCACCGCGCTCGACGACGCCATCGAGAACCTCGGCGTACCCGTCCCCTGCCGTTCCTTCGACCCGGAGGTCTTCTTCGCCGAGTCGCCGGCCGATGTCGAGTACGCCAAGTCGCTCTGCCAGACCTGCCCCCTGATGGCTGCCTGCCTCGCGGGTGCCAAGGAGCGGCGCGAGCCGTGGGGCGTCTGGGGCGGCGAGCTCTTCGTCCAGGGTGTGGTCGTTGCCCGCAAGCGGCCGCGTGGTCGCCCGCGCAAGAACCCGGTCGCGGCATGAACCGCCCGGGAACCATCGACCACCCCCGAACGAACGACCCCCAGAAGCAGGCCCCGATGACGACGTCCGCCAGCGAGCCCACCGGCTCCGCGACCCCAGACTTCACCACCACCGGCGCGAACAAGTCGCGTCAGAACAGGACCCTCGAAATGCAACTCATGCCAGAAGCCCTGGCCCGTGCACATATGCATCAGCGGCTGCGGGAAGCCGAGGTGGAGCGCCAGGCCGTACGCATGGTCGCCGCCCGGCGGATGCAGCGGCGCGCCGAGCGCGCGTCGATGCGCGCCCGCCGTGCCCTCGCCATGGCCGTCATGCACTGACGGTCGGCGCCTGAGCACGACCAGGAAGCAAGCAGTAAGACGCGGGGGCCGGTCCGAACGGACCGGCCCCCGCGGTGCGTTGTGGCCCCAAAGGGCCGGGTGCGGCGGTATCGTCGCGAGGTGGACGACCAGAATCGGCCGGTGGCCGAAACCATCGTGTGCTCCCACTGCGGGACCCCGGCCCCTGCCGAGGGCCCACCGCCGACCTGGACCTACTCGGTCGAGAACGGCACCGGCCGCTACTACTGCGACGACTGCGCCCGCGCCAACATCAGGGCCATCGAAGGCAGGCTCGACGCCTCCTGGTGGTAGCGCCCGGGCCCGCCCTCAGGCCTCCGGCCCCGCTCTCACGCCTCCTCGGCCGCCTCCGGCTCCGACTCGTCCGGGGCCTCCGCCAGGAACCCGGGCATCCACTCCTCCAGCTCGTCCCGCATGCGCACCGTCGCGTCCAGCTGGCACAGCACGCCGATGGTGGACAGCGTCACGCGGTGTATCAGCAGATACGACGGCGGCAGGTTGAGCTGCTTGCCCAACTGGTGTGCGGGGGAGCGGGGGTCGGCGATCCGGGCCGCCTGCCCGCGCATCCAGCCCCGGCTGAAGGTGAACTCGTCGGCCTGGGCCGGCTCGATGATCGGCAGCAGGTAGTCGAGGACCGCGTCCGGATCCAGGTCGATGGACTCCTTGACGAAGCCCTCCCCGCGCAGCAGCTCGTACACCGCCTCGGCCTCGCCCTCCAGCGTCATCCGCAGGGACTCGCCGATCGTCGCGGGCAGCCCGCCGGGGAGCCGGTCCACCGTGCCGAAGTCCATGACCCCGAGCCGCCATTGACCCCCCGCCTTCTCGGGCGGCAGCAGCCGGAAGTTGCCCGGGTGCGGATCGGCGTGCAGCAGCCCGGTCCTGGCCGGGCCGGAGAACAGGAACCGAGTCAGCAACTGCCCGGCCCGGTCCCGCTGTTCCTGCGTGCCGTCCTTGATCACGTCCGAGAGCGGTATCCCCTCGATCCACTCGGTCACCAGGACCTGGTCGCACTGGTGCACCACATCGGGCACCAGTACATCCCCGTCGCCCGCGAACTCCGCGGCGTGCTCCCGCTGGGCCCGCGCCTCCAGCTCGTAGTCCAGCTCCTCCGAGACCCGGTCACGCAGCTCGGTGATGAGCGGCTTGATGTCCATCCCCGGAATCAGCGGGCCGAGCAGCCGGGCGAACCGGCTGAGCTGTGTCAGATCCGAGAGCAGCGCCTCGCCGGCCCCCGGGTACTGCACCTTGACGGCCACCTCGCGCCCGTCGTGCCACACCGCCCGGTGCACCTGCCCGATCGAGGCGGCCGCAGCCGGCTTCTCCTCGAACTCCAGGAACAGCTCCCGCCAGTCGGCGCCGATCCGCTCCTCCAGTACGGCGTGGACCGTGCGGGTCGGCATCGGTGGCGCCGCTTCCTGGAGCTTGGTCAGGGCGGCCCGGTAGGGGCCGGCGACCTCCTCCGGGAGGGCCGACTCGAAGACGGACAGCGCCTGCCCGAACTTCATGGCGCCGCCCTTCAGCTCGCCCAGGACCTTGAAGAGCTGCTCGGCGGTGCGCTGCTGGAGCTCGCGCGCCACCAGCTCCGCGGACTTCCCGCCGATCCGCTTGCCCAGGCCCCAGGTGGCCCGGCCGGCGAAGCCAAGTGGCAGCGCGGCCAGCTTGGCGGTCCGGGTGACCGCCTTCCGGGGAAGATCAGACATGCGCCCCTCCAAATCCCAGACAGCAGCGCCTCGCAGGCGTTACCGGGCCATTGTGTCGTGTGGCCCCACCGTCCCCGAGACCTGCTCCCCCTGAGTGTTCCCAACCGCGCCGCAGAAGCAGTCGCGGTGTGGCTCGATCGGAGTGGACCGCCAGTCGAGCTGGGGCAGCGAGGCCTCCCAGCGGCTGCCCGTACTCGCCGGAAGATCACCGTCGAGGAACGCCAGCGCGTGCCCGGCCGCGAGACCCGCCACCGCCGTCGCGAGTGCCAGGTCGCAGGCCGGTACGGCGGTGCGCTGCCGTCCCGAGCGCCACTGCGCGAGCAGTCGCGGCCAGCCCGGGTCGCGCTCCGTGCGGCCGAGCGAGAGGCATCCCGCGCACCCGGTGCCGCCGGGCAGCACCAGCGGACCCACCATCCCCGTCGTCTCCACAACTCCCGCGTAAAGATGGGGAGTTCCGGACCCGATCCAGTCCTCGGCGTCCGCCGCGTTCGGCGCGTACACATCGAGTGCCTCGCGCGGGGCGACCACGATCAGGGAGAGCGGGGCCTGCTCCGCGTCCCGTCCCTGGCGCGGCGGCCCGCCCGGCGCAGTCCGCCGCACCAGCTGGCCGGCCGCCGTCGCCCGGCGCTCGCCGACGGCCCGCTCGGGCAGCCCGCCCGGCGCCACGTCGCCCGGCTGCGCGACGCCCCCGTCGAGGACGTCGACCCGGCCCACCCCGGAGCCCGAGAGCACCGCGGCGATGGTCGCGCCGACCCGCCCGGCGCCGCGCACCTGGACCCGTATGGTCCTGCGGGCCGCCAGCCTGCGCGCGGCGTCGCCCGGCTCCGGGTGAATCAGGGAGAGGGAAGCCAGATCCGGCCGTAGTCGCTCCAGCGCATCCGAACGATTCCGTAACGCATCGGCCGCCGGGCCGCCCGCCGTCGGATCGTCGACCACGCCCGCCGCCGTCAACCGGGCCACCAGCTCGTCCACTTGACCGGGTGGCAGGTTCAGGGCGCGCGCCCGCTCGTACAGAAAGGGCAGGCCCTGGGTGCCGTCGAGCATCTCCAGGAAATGGCCCGTCGCCGGGTCCACCGGCGACACCACCACAGCCTGCGCGGGTGTGATCCCGAACTGCACGGTCTGCCGGTCCCGCCAGGCGCGGCGCAGTGCCGGCTTCAGCATCGGATGCATGGTCGTACCCCCGTTGTCCCGCGTCTGCGCACGTCCTCGGAACCTGCCCGATCGCAGGCCGTCGTGCGGCATGGGGCCAGAATGCACGGCTGCGGAGAAGGGCGTGGAAAGTTGTCCACAGGCGAGGGGTATTAGTCATTCAAATGCTGCACCCCGTCGGATGGATCATGGCTCAACCGTCCCGGAGGCGGGACTTCCCCCACTGGCAGCGGGTAACGTCGGGGCGTGCCCGCCGACCCACTGCAGAGTGCCGGAAGCCCGCCGCGCAGCCCCACCAGCCTGCCGCCACGCGGTCCGGCGACGAGCGCGGTCGAGGTCCGCCGCAGCACCCGGCGCAGCAGAACGGTCTCCGCCTACCGCGAAGGCGATCGCACCATCGTGCTGATCCCGGCCCGCATGTCCGAGGCGGAGGAGCAGCGCTGGGTCACGGTGATGCTGGACAAACTGGCGGCGCAGGAGAGCAAGCGCATGCTGGGCGACGCGGAACTGACCGAGCGCGCCGAGCGTCTTTCCGAGCAGTACTTCGAGGGCCGGGCCCGCCCCGCGTCGGTGCGCTGGGTGACCAACCAGAACACGCGCTGGGGCTCGTGCACCCCGGCCGAGGGCAGCATCCGCCTCTCGCACCGGCTCCAGGGCATGCCCGAGTACGTCGTCGACTATGTGCTCGTCCACGAGCTGGCCCACCTCCTGGTGCCCGGCCATGGACCACGGTTCTGGCAGCTCCTGGACGCCTATCCGCGCACCGAACGGGCCCGCGGCTACCTCGAAGGCGTGGTGGCCGCCGACCGCCTTCCGCACCTGCCCGCCGCTCGCGGAGAGTGAGAGTCGGCGGTTCTGTACCGAATGTGTAGCGGCTTCGCTGATTGTCCGAGGCAGCCGTTAGCCTGGCGCGACGCAATCACCTCGGGATGGGGGACGGTCGGTACGCATGGCCAGGGAATTCCAGCGCGGCCACAAGGCCAAGGTCAGTGATCTCACGGCAGGGACGGATCTGTACGTAGGCGTGCAGATCGGCGGTCCCGGGCTGACCTTCGACATCAGCTGCTTCGGGCTCGACGCCAACGAGCAGCTGTCCGACGACCGTTACTTCGTCTTCTTCAACCAGCCCAAATCCCCTGAGGAGTCGATCCAGCTCCTCGGCGCCCAGTCCGGCGACACCGAGTCGTTCCGCGTCACCCTGGACCGCGTCCCGGCGAACATCCAGAAGCTCTCCTTCACCGCGACGCTCGACGGCGCCGGCCAGATGTCGCAGGTGGGCCCGGGCTACATCCGGGTCGTCGCCGGTGGCGAGGAGGTGGTCCGGTACTCCTTCACCGGCGCGGAGTTCAGCACCGAGCGGGCCGTCATGCTCGGCGACTTCTACCTGAAGGACGTGTGGCGCTTCGCCGCCGTCGGCCAGGGTTTCGACGGTGGTCTCGAAGCCCTCCTGAAGAACTTCGGCGGCGAGGTTCTGGAGGAGGAGCCCGCGGCCCCGCAGCAGCCGCAGCCGCAGGGCGCGACGCCCGGTTTCGCGCCGCCGCCCCAAGCCGCCGCGCCCGCCCCGCAGTTCGGCGCCCCGGCGCAGGCCCCGCAGCCCGCGCCCTCCTTCGGGACACCGGTGCCGGCGCCCGCGCCTGCCCCGGCCGCCCCGCAGCACTACGCGCCGCCGCAGGGGTCCACCCCGCCGCCTCCCGCGCCCAGCCCGCAGATCCACGCCGCACCGACCATCGCCGCGCCGATGCACCTGGTGCCCGGCACAGTGCCGCCGCCCCCGCCCGCTCCGTACGGACAGCCGCAGCAGCCCCCTTACGGACAGCCGCCGCAGCAGCCCCAGTTCGGCCGGCAGCCCAGCCCCGTCCCGGGCCAGGTACCGCCGCCGGGCGCCCCCGCCCCGTACGGTCAGCCGGCGCCCTATGGGCAGCCCGCGCCCTACGGTCAGCCGCAGGGCATGCCCCAAGGAGGCGGCCTCCACGCGGCCATCCAGATGTACAAGGAACTGCCCACCGGCCAGCGCTGGACGTCGCAGAACAAGCAGCTGGTCCGGGTCGACCTCGGCGCCGGCGGCCAGCCGGTCCTGGCCCGCCAGGGCAGCATGGTCATGTACCAGGGCAAGGTCGACTTCGGCTACAAGGGAGCCGGCTTCGCGGGCCGGATCGTCGGCAACGCGACCGGCCAGGAAATGCAGTTGATGCGCTGCTCCGGCCGCGGCCAGGTCTTCCTCGCCGAGAACAGCGCCTATCTGCACCCCATCGAGCTCCAGGGCGACGGCATCTGCGTCTCCGCCGAGAACGTCCTCGCCTTCGACGAGTCGCTCCAGTACGAGGTCCGCCGCATCGAGGGGCACGGCATCCCCGGTGGCGCCCTGTTCACCATGCTGTTCCAGGGCACCGGCACCGTCGTCGTGATGACCCACGGCACCCCGGTGGTGCTGCCGGTCACGCCGACCACCTTCGCCGACAGCGACGCGATCGTCGCCTGGTCCGCCGCGTCCCAGGTGATCGTCTCCAGCCAGGTACGGCTGCGCCGCAACGCCTATCCGGGGGACAGCGGCGAGTCCGTCAATCTCCAGTTCCGGGGCGCCCCCGGCAACTTCATCGTCGTCCAGCCGTACGAGGTCTGAGGGAGCCCGGACCATGAACCAGCAACTCGCGGGCTATGCCCCCACCCCCGTCGCGGCCCGGATGGAGAACCACGGAAGCGCCATGCTCAAGGTGGCCATGGCCACCGGCCAGGACCTGCTCGCCCGGGTCGGCTCGATGGTCGCCTACGAGGGCTTCATCCAGTACGAGCCCAACCCGCCGGCCGTGCGCCAGATGGCGCGCGACTGGATCACCGGCGAGGGCGCGCCTCTCATGAAGTGCACCGGCGACGGCCTGCTCTACCTCGCCGACTACGGTGCCAACGTCGTGATCGTCAACCTCAACAACGACGCGATCTCCGTCAACGGCACCAATGTGCTCGCCTTCGACGCGAGCCTCCAGTGGGGCGTCGAACGGGTCAAGGGGCTCGCCAAGTTCGCGGGCCAGGGCCTGTTCAACGTGAAGATCTCCGGCACCGGCTGGGTCGCCCTGACCTCGCGCGGCACCCCGGTCGTCGTCGACTGCGGCAGCGGCGAGGACGAGACGTACGTCGACCCGGACGCCCTTGTCGCCTGGTCCCCGAACCTGAAGGTGAAGGGCAAGCGCAGCTTCAAGGCGTCCTCGCTGATCGGCCGGGGCAGCGGAGAGGCGTTCCAGATGGCCTTCTCGGGCCAGGGCATCGTCGTCGTACAGCCGAGTGAGGACAGCACGGACCGCCTGCGGGCCCGGGGCTAGGGGGAGAGACACCATGCAGAGCCCGCTTTTCAGCTACACCGAGCAGCAGTCCCAGGAGCGGTACACGGCGCAGAACCCGCAGCTGCTGCGGGCCGTGCTCACCGGCCAAGACGACCTCCTCGCCCGCAAGGGCTCGATGGTCGCCTACCAGGGGCTGATGGAATTCGACGGCGAGTACCAGTCGAACGGCCAGCAGCGCGCCCGCGCCCACACCGGCGAGGGTCTGGACCTGATGCGCGTCTCGGGCCAGGGCACGGTCTACCTGGCCAACCTCGCCCAGCACGTCCACGTGGTGGACGTCGACCGGGACGGCCTCACCGTCGACAGCGGTTACGTCCTCGCGATGGACTCCTCGCTGCACTACGAAGTCATCGCCGTGGACAGCCAGTACGGGGTCTCCGGCACCGGCAAGTACCAGCTCAACATCACCGGCACCGGCAAGGTCGTCCTGATGACCTCGGGCCAGCCGCTGATGCTCCAGGTCACGCCCGACAAGTACGTCAACGCCGACGCGGACGCGATCGTGGCCTGGTCGACCTCGCTGCGGGTCCAGATGCAGGCGCAGACACACTCCACGGGCGTCTGGCGGCGCCGGGGCAACACGGGCGAGGGCTGGGAACTGAGCTTCCTGGGCCAGGGTTTCGCCCTCGTCCAGCCGAGCGAGGTGCTGCCGCCGCAGAACGCGGTGCTCGGCCAGGGCCTGCGCGCCCAGTACGGCATGGGCCAGCAGGGCGTCCACGCGCAGAACCAGGGCAACGCCTGGAGCTAGGCGTCCCTTCAGGGCATGGGTAAGGGGCGCTCGCCATGGCGAACGCCCCTTACTTTTATGCCAGTTGGAGCCGGGCCCGTCTCCGGCTACAGCCGCGCGCGGGTCGCTTCAAGGAGGTTGACCACCGACGTGTCGGCGACCGCAGCCACCTCGTCGTAGCCGAACCAGCGCAGGTCCAGGGACTCGTCGCTGATCGCCTCGACCGCGCCGGCCGGGGCGAGCGCCGCGTACTGGACGTCCAGGTGCCAGTGGCAGGGTGCCGGGATCGGATGCCGGTCGAGGCGGACCGGGCCGCCCGCGAGCAGCGTGAGCCCCGCGACGCCGGACTCCTCCTCGGCCTCGCGCAGCGCGGCAGCCGCCACGGTGGCGTCGCCCGGCTCGCAGTGGCCGCCCATCTGGAGCCACATGTTGAGCTTCTTGTGCAGCGTGAGCAGCACCCGGCCCTGCTCCGGGTCGATGACCAGGGCACTCGCCGTGAGGTGCCCGGCCTCGCAGGCCTTCCACATGCCGTCGGGGTGCGCGGAGAGATGGTCCAGGTAGGCCTGGCGCAGCTCGGGCTGGTCCTCGTACGCCTTCAGTACGAGGACCGCGTCGTCGTGCAGGGTCACTTGTCGGAATCGCCCTTGCCGTCGTCGGAGCCGTCGTTCTTCTCGTCGGCCTCGGCGCCCTTGTCCTTCTTCAGGGAAGGGCCGTTCTGCTCGGCGGCCTCGCCCAGCATCTTGTCGAGCTCCGAGAAGTCGAGGTGCTCGCGGTGCACGAAGCCGTCCGGGTCGTCCAGGTCGGAGGCGGTCGGCAGCATGTCCGGGTGCTCCCACAGGTCGTCCCGGCCGTCCACACCGCGCGCGTCGGTGAGCGAGGCCCACAGGCGCGAGGCATCCCGCAGCCGGCGCGGCCGCAGCTCCAGGCCGATCAGCGTGGCGAAGGTCTGCTCGGCCGGGCCACCGGTCGCCCGGCGCCGGCGCAGCATCTCTCGCAGCGCGTCCGCCGAGGTCAGCCGGGGCTTGGCGGCCGCGTGGACCACCGCGTCGACCCAGCCCTCGACCAGCGCGAGGGCCGTCTCCAGGCGGGCCAGGGCGGCCTTCTGCTCGGGGGTGTCCTCCGGCTGGAACATGCCCTGCTGGAGGGCCTCCTGAAGCTGCTCCGGGTTCGACACGTCGAGCTGGCCGACGGCGTCCTCCAGCTTCGCGGTGTCGACCTTGATGCCGCGCGCATAGCCCTCGACGGCGCCGAACAGGTGCGAGCGCAGCCACGGCACATGGGCGAAGAGCCGCTGGTGGGCGGCCTCGCGCAGGGCCAGGTAGAGCCGGATCTCGTCCTTCGGGACGCCCAGGTCCTTGCCGAACGCCTCGATGTTCAGCGGCAGCAGCGCGGCCTTTCCGGCCGGGCCGAGCGGCAGCCCGATGTCGGTCGAGCCGACGACCTCGCCCGCGAGCGTGCCCACGGCCTGCCCGATCTGCTGGCCGAACATGGCGCCGCCCATGGAGCGCATCATGCCGATCAGCGGGCCCGCCATGGCCTGCATCTCCTCGGGCAGGACGCCGCCCATGGCCGCGCCGACACGCTCGGCGACCGGGTCGACCAGTTCCTTCCAGGCGGGCTGGGTGGCCTCGACCCACTCCGCGCGGCTCCACGCCACGGCGGTGGTGGAGCCCGAAGGCAGCGACGTGGCGTCGTCCAGCCACAGGTCGGCCAGGCGCACGGCCTCCTCGACGGCGGCGCGCTCGGCCGGGCCCACGCTCTCGTCCTTGGTGCCGTCGGCGGTGCCCTGGGCGACCGTCTGGCGGGCGATCTGCTTGGCCATGTCCCAGTTCACGGGACCGCCCTCGTAGCTGAGCATCTGGCCGAGCTGCTGGAAGGCCGCGCCCAGGTCGTTCGGGTTCATGGAACCGAACATCGCGGCGAACGGGTTGTCCCCGCCGCCCGCACCCGGGAAGCCGAAGGGGTTGCCCTGGCCACCGGCACCCTGACCACCTCCGGCAGGGTCCTTCTTCTTGCCGTCGCCGTTGTCCGGCTCCTCCGGCGGAAGGCCGAATCCGAATGGGGTGTCACTCACGGGTTTCCTCGGCTCGTCAGGCCGCCGGCTACTGCCGACGGCGGCTTCCCCACAACAAGACCAGCGTAGACATCCGAACCGGATAAGGGCTCGGTGCTCCGCAGCCTCGCGGCCTGCGGCAGGATGGACGCCACCTGGTACGTACGCGTCATTAACGTACGTACTGAAGACAACCGCTGGAGACGCCCGGTGAGTTCCCCAGATCCGCAGGTTCGCGCAGCGCGAAACCTCTCAACCTCGACATCGCGCGGTCCCGTCGTCGCCGTGACCGGTGCCGCGTCCGGGATCGGCGCCCTGCTGACCTCGCGGCTCGCCGCGTCCGACGAGGTCAAGCAGGTCGTCGCCATCGACGAGCGACGGGGCGAGGTCTCCGAGGCGACCTGGCACATCCTGGACGTACGGGACCCTGCGATCGCCGAGAAGCTGCGGGGCGCCGACGTCGTCGTGCACCTGGCGCTCGACCTCGACCTGGAGACCGACTCGGCGGCCCGCACCGCCTACAACGTGCGCGGCACCCAGACCGTGCTGACCGCCGCGGCCGCCGCCGGCGTCCACCGGGTCGTGCTCTGCACCTCGGCGATGGTCTACGGGGCGCTGCCCGACAACGACATCCCGCTCTCCGAGGACGCCGAGCTGCGAGCCACCGCCGAGGCGACCGGCGTCGGCGACCTCCTGGAGATCGAGCGCCTGGGGCGGCGCGCACCCCGCGCCCACCCCGGCCTGAACGTCACGGTGGTAAGGCCCGCCGTCCTGGTGGGCGGTACTGACACCGCGCTCACCCGGTACTTCGAGTCGCCGCGCCTCCTGGTGGTCGCCGGATCCCGTCCGACCTGGCAGTTCTGCCATGTCGACGACCTGTGCAGCGCCCTGGAGTACGCCGCCCTGGAGAAGGTCGACGGAGAGTTCGCCGTCGGCTGCGACGGTTGGCTTGAGCAGGAGGAGGTCGAGGAGCTCAGCGGCATCCGCCGCATGGAGCTGCCCTCGGCGGTCGCCCTGGGCGCGGCGGCCCGGCTGCACCGGATCGGCCTCACGCCCTCGCCCGCCGGTGACCTCGCGTACACGATGCACCCGTGGGTCGTGAGCGTCGGGCGGCTGCACGACGCGGGCTGGCGGCCGCGCTGGACCAACGAGGAAGTCCTCGCCGAGCTCCTCGAAGAGGTCGCCGGCCGGCACACCGTCGCGGGCCGCAGGCTCGGCCGCAAGGACGCCACCGCCGCGGGTGCCGCGGGCGCCACGGTCGCGCTGCTCGGCGCCGCCGCGGTGGTGCGCAGGGCCCGCAGGCGCCGGGGGCTGTAGGACCCTCCTACACGGGCGCGCGGCCCCCGGTCGAAAGAGCTATTCCGGGATGTCGGTGCCGTGCGGCACGATGGGAACATGGCACGCACGTACCCCGACCATCCCGGTGAGCAGGCGGCGCAGGACCCGATCCGCCTCCTGGCTATCCGCGACACCCCGATCTCCGTCGACGAGGTCTTCGCGGCTTCGGGCGACTTCGCGGCAGGCGGCACCACGCTCTTCGTCGGCACCGTGCGCAACCACGACGGCGGCACGGACGTCGACACGCTCGGGTACTCCTGTCACCCCAGCGCCGAGGCGGAGATGCGCCGGGTGGCCGAAAAGGTCGTCGCCGAGTATCCGGTCCGCGCGCTGGCCGCCGTCCACCGAGTGGGCGATCTGGCGGTCGGCGATATCGCGGTCGTCGTCGCCGTCTCCTGCCCGCACCGCGGCGAGGCCTTCGAGGCCTGCCGCAAGCTGATCGACGACCTCAAGCACGAGGTCCCGATCTGGAAGCACCAGAAGTTCTCCGACGGTACGGAGGAGTGGGTGGGGGCCGGCTGACGGGCTTCCCGTGCCGCTGACGCGGCCTGCGTGTCTGAAACCCTGTCGGGTGCCTTGCGCCCCGATTTGCGTAACCGCACCCCTGGCCTGAGCGTTGGAATGGCAGATGACTAATCTGCTGATCTGTCAGTTACGGTCGCTCATTGGGGACGGGAGGTCGGAATGGCTGCACTCCTGTGGCTGCTGATTCCGCTTTTCGCTGCTGTCGGCGCTGCGATATGGGCGAGCTGGGCCGCCCGTGATCGTACGTCCGGCGATGTTGCCGAACTCGCCGGGTACAGCCGGTTCCGAGAGGCGATGGCGAAATCGCACTCCGGAACCGACGCCGTCTGAGTGTTCCCGACCGGCGCAAGGCGCCTTGGTTTCGTACGCGATCGCCAACGGCCCCCGTACGGACCGGCCCCAGGGGTGGGCGCACAGATCGGTCCCGTACTGTCGTTCCATGCCACGCCGCACCGCGACGATGCTCGCCTCCACCCTCGTGCTGATCGCGCTGCTCTGCGCCGGGGTGCTCATCAAAGTGCCGTACTCCGAGATGTCTCCCGGGCCCACCGTGAACACGCTCGGCGACTCCGGCGGCGAGCCGGTGCTGCAGATCTCCGGCCACAAGACCTACCCGACGACCGGTCACCTCAACATGACGACGGTCAGGGTCACCGGTGCGGACTACCGGATGAACCTCGTCGAGGCCGTCTACGGCTGGCTCGCGCACGACAGCGTGGTCGTCCCGCACGACACGCTCTACCCGGACGGCAAGACGGACGAGCAGTCCAACCAGGAGAACGCCGAGGAGTTCAGCCAGTCCCAGGAGAGCGCCAAGGTGGCGGCCCTGAACGAGCTGTCCATCCCGGTCAAGAGCTGGGTCATCGTCTCCTCGGTGGTCAAGGGCAGCCCGGCCGAGGGCAAGCTGCACGCGGGCGACGCCATCAAGGCCGTCGACGGCGCCCCGGTCACCAAGCCGGCCGACGTCGCGACCCTCGTCACCAAGCACAAGCCCGGCCAGAACGTGGTCTTCACGATCATCCCCGCCAAGGAGGCGGAGGCCGCCAAGAAGGCGGGCAAGGAGCCCGAGGGCGGCGAGAAGCTCACCATCACCACCGAGAAGGCGCAGGACGGCGACCGGGCCATCGTCGGCATCCAGGCCGGGACCGACCACGCCTTCCCGTTCACCGTCGACATCAAGCTCGCCGACGTCGGCGGGCCCAGCGCGGGGCTCATGTTCTCGCTCGGCATCGTCGACAAGCTGACGCCCGAGGATCTGACCGGCGGAAAGTTCGTCGCCGGCACCGGCACGATCGACGACACTGGCAAGGTCGGCCCGATTGGCGGCATCGAGATGAAGCTGATCGGCGCGCGCCAGGCGGGCGCCCGCTACTTCCTGACCCCCAAGGACAACTGCGCGGCCGCCGCCTCCGACATCCCCTCGGGCCTCACCCTGGTGAAGGTCGACACCATCCACGACGCCCGGCAGTCCCTGGACAAGATCCGCACGGGGGACACGGCCGGACTGCCGAGCTGCTCGGCCAAATGACGCCGGACGCGCCCCCGCAGGCGCGCTAGGCGAAGGTCGCGGCCAGCGCCTCGGCGAGGCCCGGCACCAGGTCGGGGCCGGTGAGCACCTCCGTCGGAGAGTCCTTCTCGCGCAGCCGGATGGCGGACTCGCGGGCGCCGCCGCGCAGCACCGCCACCGTCATCCGGACCTCCTGGCGGTCGGGGTGCGCGGCCACCCACTTGGCGAGCTCCTTGTCGCCGAGGCCCTCGGGCACGGAGGTCTCGGCGGACGGCGGCAGCATCAGGCGCTCCACCGTGAGCGCGCAGCCGGCCACTGAGTCGGGCCACGCGATGGTGCCGAGGAACTTGTCCAGCGGCTTGTTCCGCGGGATCTCCTCCTGCTCGATCGGGGTCAGCCCGGAGACCTGGGCGTCGTCGGCGGTGGAGACCAGGCCCGGCGCCTGGGCACGGAGCTTCGCGGTGTCGACGAGCGCGAAAAGGCGGGCCGGCTTGTCCCAGCCCAGACCGGATGCGTACTCGTCGATTTCGAGCACGGCGCGGGTGAGCGGGCTCGCGGCCATCGGAGGGCCGGAGGGGGAAACGTTGGACATGGACAACATCCTGCCCTCTTTCACCCCCCGATCGGGAACTGAGTAAAGCCTCAGTAAGTTGCATGAGTGGGCTCTACGATCGCTGGGCCCGCCCATACGACAGCGAACTTCGAGGTGCGCACCTTGGCTTTCCAGATGCCGGACCGCGGCTCAGGCCCGTCCGGGCCACGGATCAGAGTCGGCCGGCCGTCCCGCCGGGTCCGGACCCTGCTCATGACACTGGGCATTCTGGCCGTGCTTGCCATGGCCTTCGTCATGTTCGCCGGGTTCTGGACCGACTGGCTCTGGTACCGCTCGGTCCACTACTCGTCGGTCTTCACCACCCAGCTGTGGACCAAGATCGGACTGTTCTGCGTCTTCGGGCTGCTGATGGCGGTGGCCGTCGGCCTGAACATCTGGCTGGCGCACCGGCTGCGGCCGCCGCTCAGCGCGATGTCCCTGGAGCAGCAGAGCCTCGACCGCTACCGGATGGGCATCGCCCCGTACAAGAAGTGGATGCTGCTCGGGATCACCGCGCTCGTCGGGCTCATCGCCGGCGCCTCCGCCTCCGGTCAGTGGCGCACCTGGCTGATGTGGGTCAACGGGGTGCCGTTCGGCCAGAAGGACCCCCAGTTCCACCTGGACGTGTCGTTCTACGCCTTCGACCTGCCCTGGTACCGCTTCATGCTCGGCTTCGGCTTCGCTGCCGCCGTCCTGTCGCTCATCGCCGCCGCTCTGACGCACTACCTGTACGGCGGTCTGCGCATCACCAGCCCCGGCGCGCGCGCCACGGGAGCGGCCACCGGGCACCTCTCGGTGCTGCTCGGCGTCTTCGTGGTCCTCAAGGCCGTGGCGTACTGGCTGGACCGGTACGGCCTCGCGGTCAAGTCCAGTGACTTCAAGGCGACCAACAACTGGACGGGCCTTCGGTACGTCGACGCCAACGCCTACCTCCCGGCGAAGACCATCCTGTTCTGCATCGCGGTCATCTGCGCCGTGCTGTTCTTCGCGACCCTGTGGCGCCGCACCTGGCAGCTGCCCGTCATCGGCTTCGGCCTGATGGTGCTCTCGGCGATCCTGATCGGCGGGCTCTACCCGGCGATCGTGCAGAAGTTCCAGGTCCAGCCCAACGAGCAGGCCAAGGAAGCCCCGTACATCCAGAAGAACATCGATGCCACCCGCAAGGCGTACGGCATCGACAACGCGGATGTGACGGACTACAAGGGCACCACCGACGCCAAGGACAACCCGAAGCTGCGCTCGGCGGCCGACACGGCGGCCAGCTACCGGCTCATCGACCCCAATGTCGTCTCGCCCGCCTTCCAGCAGCTCCAGCAGGAGCGGAAGTACTACCAGTTCCCCTCGACCCTGGACGTGGACCGCTACAAGGACAAGGACGGCAAGGAGCAGGACACCGTCATCGGTCTGCGCGAGCTCAACCTCAAGGGCATCGACAAGCGCAACTGGATCAACGACCACTTCACCTACACCCACGGCTTCGGCGCGATCGCGGCCAAGGGCACCGGCGTGGACGACAACGGCGCGCCGGACTTCACCGAGTCCGGGATCCCCACCACCGGCCAGCTCGACTCCGGCTACGAGCAGCGCGTCTACTACGGCGAGAAGACCGACCAGTACTCGATCGTCGGCGGGCCCCAGAAGGAGCTCGACTACGAGAGCGAGGGCAAGGGCCAGGTCACGACGAGCTTCAAGGGCAAGGGCGGGGTGAGCCTGTCCAACCCGTTCAACCGGGCAGCGTACGCCGTGACCTTCAGCGAGCCGCAGATCCTGTACTCGGGAGCCATCGGCGAGGGCTCGAAGATCCTCTACAACCGCACCCCCAAGGAGCGCGTCGAGGCGGTCGCCCCCTGGCTGACCATCGACGGCGACGCCTACCCGGCGGTCGTCGGCAAGCGCATCCAGTGGGTCGTCGACGCGTACACGACGACCAACGGCTACCCCTACGCCTCGCGCACCACGCTCGGCGAGACCACCACCGACTCGCTGACCGACAACCAGCGCGCGGTGATGGCCCAGCAGAACCAGGTCAACTACATCCGCAACTCGGTGAAGGCGACCGTGGACGCCTACGACGGCACGGTCACGCTGTACCAGTGGGACGACAAGGACCCGGTCCTCAAGACCTGGATGAAGGCGTTCCCCGGCACGGTGAAGGCCAAGTCGGCGATCCCGCCGGAGCTGCTCTCGCACCTGCGCTACCCGCAGGACATGTTCAAGGTCCAGCGCGAGCTGCTCACCCGCTACCACGTCACCAACCCCGCGCAGTTCTACAGCGGCAGTGACGCCTGGCAGGTGCCGGACGACCCGACCAACAAGGACAACAGCGCGGTCCCGCCGTACTACCTGTCCATGAAGATGCCGGGCGCCGAGGCCGAGGGGAAGAAGTTCTCGCTCACCACGACGTTCACGCCCAACGGACGGCCCAACCTGGGCGGGTTCATGGCGATCGACGCCGATGCCGCGAGCAAGGACTACGGCAAGATCAGACTGCTCCGGGTCACCGACAACGTGCAGGGCCCGCAACAGGTGCAGAGCAAGCTGAACGGTCTGCCCGAAGTCGCCGAGTTCGTACGGAACCTGAGAGGTACCGACTCCGAGATCGACTACGGCAATCTGCTGACCGTGCCGCTCGGCGGGGGCTTCCTCTACATCGAGCCGGTGTACGCACGCGGTGGCAGCGCCAACTACCCGCTCCTGAAGAAGGTCGGCGTCTCCTACGGCGACAAGACCGTCTTCAAGGACAACCTGGGGGACGCGCTCAGCGCGGTCTTCGGCGCCGACGGGGCCACCCCGCCGCCCACGACGACACCGCCGACCACGCCACCCACCACCACACCGCCGGCCACCGGCAATGCGGCGGTGGACCAGGCCATCAAGGACGCGCAGAAGGCGTACGACGACGGCCAGAAGGCGCTCGCCAAGGGCGACTGGAAGACCTACGGCGACGCCCAGAAGGCGCTGCAGGACGCCCTGCAGCGGGCGGCCGACGCGGAGGCGAAGGCGACCCGGCCGAAGAGCTGACCCGGCGGGAGCCGACCCGGCCGGACCGGAGCTGACCTGGGCGCCCCGGGTCGGCTCCGGTCCGCGCTGGTCAGGGGGCCGCTTCACATCGTGGTAGCGTTGTGTTCACCGACGCGGGGTGGAGCAGCTCGGTAGCTCGCTGGGCTCATAACCCAGAGGTCGCAGGTTCAAATCCTGTCCCCGCTACTCACTGACGAGGGCCCGGATCCTTTCAAGGATCCGGGCCCTCGTTGCGTTCGCGCCGAGGTCCGCCGAGCTTGTCCGATTACCGGTGGCCGGAACCTTCCGGTGTGAAAACTGGTCTTCCCAGGGGGAGTTGGGTACAACGGGTTTGGCTTGTCTCTCTGTGGGCATGTCGACAAAACGCTGAAGTGACCTCACTGGCTGCGGTATACCAGGTGTACGCGGGTTGCGGGTGGTGCGACGATGGTATTTATGGGGGACAGGGCAACTCTGTTGGAGACAGGGCGGTTTGTGCAGACACGCTCCGATGAGGATGCTGACACCGCTGACGCCGAGACCGAGGCGCGGCACCGGCTTGCCGCCGACGGCGGCGACGCCGAGTCGATGAGCGTGCTCGGCTCCCTGTTGCTGCGCCGCGGCGATCTCGACAGCGCCGAGCCCTATCTGCGCGGCGCCACCGCCGAGGGCGACCGGGCCGCCGCCAACAACCTGGGTGTCCTGCTCCATCAGCGCGGCTACGCGGACGAGGCGGCCGGCTGGTGGCGCATCGCCGCCGTCGCCGGATCCGCCGCCGCCGCGCACGCGCTCGGCCGGCACTACCGCGAGCGCGGGGACGAGCCGGCCGCCGAGTACTGGCTGCGCCAGTCCGCCGAACAGGGTCACGCGCTCGGCGCGTACGCCCTCGCCGACCTCCTGGAGCACCGCAGCGACGTCGGCGCCGAGCGCTGGCTGCGCGCCGCCGCCGAACAGGGCCACCGCGAGGCCGCCTACCGTCTTGCCCGCCTCCTCGACGGGCGTGGTGACGGCGAGGCGACCGGCGAAGGCCCCGGTGACATCGCTGTCGACCCGGTGCCGGAGGGCGAGGGGTCGGCCGACGAGGCCGAGCCCTGGTACCGCCAGGCCGCCGCCCGCGGCCACCGCCGGGCTGCCCTGCACCTCGGCGCGATCCTGGAGAAGCGCGGCGAGCTCAAGGAGGCCGGCCGCTGGTACCTGACGTCCGCCAAGGACGGCGAGGCCAAGGCCGCCTGCGCGCTCGGCTTCCTGCTGCGCGACGCGGGCGACGAGGAGAGCGCCGCCGTGTGGTGGCTGCGCGCCGCCCAGGACGGCGACGGCAACGCGGCCAACGCCCTGGGCGCGCTGCACGCGGCGCGGGGCGAGCAGCAGACCGCCGAGCGCTGGTACCGGGAGGCGATGGGCGCCGGGGACGTGAACGGGGCGTACAACCTCGGGCTGCTCTGCGCCGCCCAGAACCGCACCGCCCAGGCCGAGCAGTGGTACCGCAGGGCCGCCTACTCCGGGCACCGCGAGGCGGCCAACGCGCTCGCCATCCTGCTGCTCCAGGCCGGCGACGCGACGGGCGCCGAGCCCTGGTTCTCCAAGGCCGCCGAGGCCGGCAGCGTGGACGCCGCCTTCAACCTCGGCATCCTCTTCGCCGGCCGCGACGAGGACCGTACGGCCCTGAAGTGGTACGAGCGGGCCGCCGCCGCCGGGCACACCGACGCGGCCCTCCAGGTCGGCATCGCGCTGCTGCGGGACGGTGAGGAGCAGGCCGCCGAGCGCCATCTGCGGTGTGCGGCGGGCGGCGGGAGCGCCGAGGCGGCTTTCCGGCTCGCCACCGTCCTCGACGCACGCCAGCCCCCGCCGGGGCCGCCCGCGCTGGGCGAGCCGATGGCGGAGAAGACCGAGTGCGAGGAGTGGTACGAGCGGGCCGCGCAGCAGGGCCACCGCCGGGCCCAGGTCCGGGTCGGCATGCTGGCCGCGGCCCGGGGCGACCTGGAGGCGGCCGCGCGCTGGTACGGGGAGGCGGCCGAGTCGGGCAGCCGCAACGGCGCCTTCAACCTCGGGCTGCTGCTCGCCCGAGAGGGCCGCGAGCGCGAGGCCGCCCTGTGGTGGACCCGCGCCGCCCATGCCGGACACGGCCGGGCCGCGCTGCGCCTGGCCCTGCTCGCCGCCCGCCACGGCGAGCTGGCCGAGGGGCAGCGCTGGTGCGCGAAGGCGGTCGAGCTGGGCCCGGCGGAGGTCGCCGAGCGGGCCGCGCGGCTGCGCGAGGCACTCCACCAGGAGCTCACGGCTTAGCGGAGGCGGGGGTTTCCGCAGGTGGGGAACAGATTTGCGCTGGTCGGCGGCGTCCCGTAAGGTTGTGTTCACCGACGCGGGGTGGAGCAGCTCGGTAGCTCGCTGGGCTCATAACCCAGAGGTCGCAGGTTCAAATCCTGTCCCCGCTACTTGCAGGCTGAGGCCCGAATTCTTTGGGGAATTCGGGCCTCAGTCATTTTCTGAACCGGTTCGTAGACGGAACAGATCTGAACCGTTCATGGACAGAAGTGAAGCCCTCCGGCCGGTGGCCGGAGGGCTTCTTCGTGTTTCCGGGGGAGGGCCGGGCCGCTTCCGGGGCGGGTCAGGCCGCCGCGCAGTTCGGGCAGGTGCCGCGGTAGGTGACCTCGACGGCCGCGATCGTGAAGCCGAAGCGCTCGGTGTCGGGGAGGTCGGCCAGCGGGTTGCCCTGCGGGTGGACGTCGCGGATCGCGCCGCACTGGGCGCAGACCAGGTGCTGGTGCGGCTGGTGCGCGTTCGGGTCGTAGCGCTTGGCGCGGCGGTCCGTGGAGACCTCCAGGATCTCGCCGAGGGTCACCAGCTCGCCCAGGGTGTTGTACACCGTCGCCCGGGAGATCTCGGGCAGCCGTTCCACCGCGCGTGCGTGCACTTCGTCCGCCGTCAGGTGGACGTGGTCGCCGTCGAGGACCTCGGCCACGACGCGCCGCTGTGCGGTCATGCGCCAGCCGCGGCCGCGCAGTCGCTCCAACAGGTCACTCATAAAGACCAGCCTAACAGGGGAAGGGGTCCAGTTCCGAACAGGTGTGGCTTTGGATGCTTGCTTGACTTAGACAATGTCCATTGTAGGATCAGGTCAGGCAGACGCCGAGGGACAGGACTTGCAGGACATGACGCAGGAGGCGCACGTGACACAGGGACCGCTCACCACGGAGGCCGGCGCACCGGTGGCCGACAACCAGAACAGCGCGACCGCGGGCGCCGGCGGTCCGGTCCTGGTCCAGGACCAGTCGCTCCTGGAGAAGCTCGCCCACTTCAACCGCGAGCGCATCCCGGAGCGCATCGTGCACGCCCGCGGCGCGGGTGCGTACGGCACCTTCACGCTCACCCGGGACGTGTCGCAGTGGACGCGTGCCAAGTTCCTCTCCGAGGTCGGCAAGCAGACCGAGACGTTTCTGCGCTTCTCCACGGTGGCCGGAAACCTCGGCTCCGCCGACGCCGTGCGCGACCCCCGCGGCTTCGCGCTGAAGTTCTACACGGAGGAGGGGAACTACGACCTGGTCGGGAACAACACGCCCGTCTTCTTCATCAAGGACGCCATCAAGTTCCCCGACTTCATCCACACCCAGAAGCGCGACCCGTACACGGGCAGCCAGGAAGCCGACAACGTCTGGGACTTCTGGGGCCTGAGCCCCGAGAGCACCCACCAGGTGACGTGGCTCTTCGGTGACCGCGGCATCCCGGCCACCCTGCGCCACATGAACGGCTACGGCTCGCACACGTTCCAGTGGAACAACGAGGCCGGCGAGGTCTTCTGGGTCAAGTACCACTTCAAGACCGACCAGGGGATCAAGAACCTCACCCAGGACGAGGCCAACAAGCTCGCCGGCGAGGACCCCGACAGCCACCAGCGCGACCTGCGCGAGGCCATCGAGCGCGGTGACTTCCCGTCCTGGACCGTGCAGGTGCAGATCATGCCGGACGCGGACGCGGCGACCTACCGCTTCAACCCGTTCGACCTCACCAAGGTGTGGCCGCACGAGGACTACCCGCCGATCGAGATCGGCAAGCTGGAGCTCAACCGCAACCCGGAGAACATCTTCGCCGAGGTCGAGCAGTCGATCTTCAGCCCGGCGCACTTCGTCCCCGGCATCGGTCCCTCGCCGGACAAGATGCTCCAGGGCCGCCTCTTCGCCTACGGCGACGCGCACCGCTACCGCGTCGGCATCAACGCCGACCACCTGCCGGTGAACCGCCCGCACGCCACCGAGGCGCGTACCAACTCCCGTGACGGCTACCTGTACGACGGCCGCCACAAGGGCGCGAAGAACTACGAGCCCAACAGCTTCGGCGGGCCGTTCCAGACCGACCGCCCGCTGTGGCAGGGCAGCCCGGTCTCCGGCGTCACCGGCAGCACTCAGGCGCCCTCGCACGCCGAGGACAACGACTTCGTGCAGGCCGGAAACCTCTACCGGCTGTACTCGGAGGACGAGAAGGCCCGTCTGATCGACAACCTGGCGGGCTTCATCGCCAAGGTCTCGCGCGATGACATCGCGGAGCGCGCGATCAACAACTTCCGCCAGGCGGACGGTGACTTCGGCAAGCGGCTCGAAGCCGCGGTCCAGGCCCTTCGCGGCTGATCAGGGTCGCAGGCCGAAGATGGACAGAAGGCCGGACTCCCTTCGGGGGTCCGGCCTTCTGGCGTTCTTCCGGGGGCCGGAGCCCGTGGGTCAGCCGGCCATCGCGGCCTCGCGCCGGGCCGGGGCCCAGCAGCGGATGATGTCGCGGACCGAGACGACGCCGACCGGGCCGTGGCCGTCGAGCACGATCAGATGCCGGAAGCCGCCGTGCGTCATGGCCTCGGCGGCCTCCAGAAGGGTCCAGGACGGCGCCGCGAAGACGACGTCGGTGGTCGTGTGCTTGCTCGCCGTCTCGTGGTCGGGGTTCTGGCCCAGGCCGACGGAGTTGAGGATGTCGCGCTCGGTGAGGATGCCGATGCCGCTGGTGTCGGGGTCGAGGACTATGGCCGCGCCGACCCGGCGTGCGGACATCAGCCGGGCCGCCTGGCGGAGGGTGTGGGCAGGTCCGATGGTGAGGACCATCGTGCTCATGGCGTCACGGACGAGCATGGATGGAGCCACCTCCTTGGTGGATTCAGCTCCCGGCGCGGCTGCGCAAGCCCGCTCCGGAAAGAATTCACAAGTTCACAAGTGGGGGGACTCCTAGAGTCGCATCCGGACCGGCCGTCAACAAGGGGCTGGTAGAGGTCAGTCGAGGGGCGCGTAAAAGTACGGCTCACGCCTCTCGTGAGCCCCACGCATGGCTGCCCCGGCGCGGGTTACGACTGCGCGCCGTCGCCGAGGTAGCCGAGCAGCTCCTCGTGGAGCAGGCCGTTGGAGGCCGCCGCATTGCCGCTGTGCGGGCCCGGCCGGCCGTCGAGGCCGGTGAAGACGCCCCCCGCCTCCTGCACCACGATCACGTTCGCCGCCATGTCCCACAGGGACAGCTCGGGCTCCGCGCAGAAGTCCACCGAACCCTCGGCGACCATCATGTACGGCCAGAAGTCGCCGTACGCGCGGGTGCGCCAGCACTCCCGGGTCAGGTCCAGGAAGTCGTCCAGCTTGCCCCGCTCCTCCCAGCCGCTCAGCGAGGAGTACGAGAACGAGGCGTCGGCCAGCTTGGAGACGCTGGAGACCTTCAGGCGGGTCGCCGAGGTCAGGCTGCGGCCGGTGAACGCGCCGTGGCCCTTCGCCGCCCACCAGCGCCGGTTCAGGGCGGGCGCCGAGACGACGCCGACCACCGGCTGGAAGCCGTGCTCGCCCGCCTCCATCAGCGAGATCAGGGTCGCCCACACCGGCACGCCCCGGACGTAGTTCTTGGTGCCGTCGATCGGGTCGACCACCCAGCGGCGCGGGCCCGTGCCCTCCAGGCCGTACTCCTCGCCGAGGACCGCGTCGCGCGGCCGGGCCCGCTGCAGATGACCCCGGATGACCTCCTCGGCCGCCTTGTCGGCCTCGCTCACCGGCGTCATGTCCGGCTTGGTCTCGACCTTCAGGTCGAGGGCCTTGAACCGGTCCATGGTGGCGGCGTCGGCGGCGTCCGCGAGGACGTGGGCCAGGCGCAGGTCATCGTGATAGTCGGGCATGGTCACCACCGTAGCGATCGCCCGCGGTGCGGACCACAGTGCCCGCACTCCGGACGCCCCGCGCGCCGCCCACGGCGGCTATTGACAGTCCCTCCGGGCGCGTCAACTCTGAACTCGGAGCCGCTCGCAAGGTCTCGGGGGCTCGGGAGGCGACCATGCCCACAGCGCGGGAATCCTTACTGGACGCCGCTCTCTCGGCGCTCGCGGGGCTGCCCTGGTCGGGAGTCCGGATGGTGGACGTGGCGTCCGCCGCCGGGGTCTCGCGGCAGACCCTCTACAACGAGTTCGGAAGCAAGGACGGCCTCGCCCGCGCGCTCGTGCGCCGGGAAGCCGATGTTTATCTGCGGGGCGTCGACAGAGTGCTCGCCGAACGCCCCCAAGCATCTCCGACAGGCTCCGATGCAGGGGGGACCCCCATCAGCCCCGCCGACCGCCTGGTCCACGTCGCGGAGTGGACGGTCGGCTCGGCCCGCTCCAGCGCTCTGGTGCGGGCCCTGCTCACGGGCTGCTGGAGCGAACGCCTTCCGGTGCCCTCGGTCCGTACGACTGCCTCCGTCTCGGCCGTGCCCGCCCAGCGCCGCGCCGACGCCGGGGTGCCCGGGCCCGCCGAACTCGTCGCGGCCGTACGGGACCGGGCGCTCGCCGCGCTGGAGAAGGAGGTGCCGGGCGCGGATCCGGTGGAGCTGGGGCGGTACTGCGAGACGGCGGTACGGCTCGGGCTTTCCTGCGTGGTGGCGCCGCCGGGGCGGGGCGAGGGGCACGCCGGGTACATCCGCTCGGTGCTCGCCCGGCTGCCGGTGCGCGCGGTGGGATAGCCGGAACCGATACCTGACGACTCGTCAAAATTGCTCGGGGTGTGGGTCAGTGGGCCGAGCCCGAGATCTGCAGGCCGATCACGCCCACGATGACCAGTGAGATCGACACCAGCTTGAGGGTGGAGACCACGTCGCCGAGGAAGACCATGCCGTAGATCGCGGTCCCGGCCGCCCCGATGCCCGTCCACACCGCGTACGCCGGACCCACGTCCAGCTTCTTCAGCGACAGCGTGAGGAGACCGAACGAGCCGAGCGCGAACGCGGCGAACGCGATCGTCGGCCACAGCCGGGTGAAACCGTGCGACAGCTTCAGGCAGACGGCGAAGCCCGTTTCGAGGATTCCCGCCACCACGACCAGCAGCCACGCCATGTCCACGGCCTCCCACAACGCATCGTCGTCGCTGACTGCATGGTCAACACTTGGTGCGATTATGCAACGGAGGGCATGCGGACGCCCCTGGAAACAGGTCAGTCGCCCTCGCGTCGCTCCCTCGTCGCGAGCAGTCGGCGCAACGAGTAGAGCCGGGCCGGATCGGCGTGACCGTCCGCCACCCACTGGTCCAGCGCGCACTCCGCCTCGTCGTGGCTGCACGCGCGCGGGCAGTTCTCGGTGCCCGGTACGAGATCGGGGAAGGCCAGAATCACCCTTGACGGGTCGACGTGGTGCAGGCCGAAGGACCGTACGCCCGGGGTGTCGATGACCCAGCCGCCGTCCGCGCTGTCCAGGGGCAGCGCGAGCGCCGAGGTGGTGGTGTGGCGGCCGCGCCCGGTGACCGCGTTCACATGGCCGGTGATACGCCGCTGGGCCTCCGGGACCAGCGCGTTGACCAGGGTCGTCTTGCCGACGCCGGAGTGGCCGACGAACGCGGTGACCCGGCCGTGCAGTTGCTCGCGCACCCGGTCCGCCGCGTCGCCCTCGTACAGCTCCTCGCGCGAGGTCACCACGTGGGGGACGCCCAACGCGCCGTACATCTCCAGGAGTTCGTCCGCCGGGGCCAGGTCCGACTTCGTCAGGACCAGGAGCGGTTCCAGGCCACCGTCGTACGCCGCCACCAGGCAGCGGTCGATGAGGCGGGGCCGCGGCTCGGGGTCGGCGAGCGCGGTGACGATGGCGAGCTGGTCGGCGTTGGCGACGACGACGCGCTCGTACGGGTCGTCGTCGTCGGCGGTGCGCCGCAGGACCGAGCTGCGCTTGCCGATCCGTACGATCCGCGCGAGCGTGTCCTTCTTGCCGGACAGGTCGCCGACGATGTCGACCCGGTCGCCCACCACGGCCGCCTTGCGGCCCAGTTCGCGGGCCTTCATCGCGGTGATCCGGCGGTCGTCCACCAGGCAGGTCAACCGGCCGCGGTCCACGGTCAGGACCATGCCCTCGGCGGCGTCCTCGTGCTTGGGGCGGATGCTGGTGCGGGGGCGGTTGCCCTTGGGGTTGGGGCGGACGCGGATGTCGTCCTCGTCGGGGTTCTTGCCGTAGCGGCGCATGATCCTAAGCCCCGCTCAGCTTCCGGACCCTGCCAGCATCGAACTCCACATGTCCGGGAAGTCGGGCAGCGTCTTGGCCGTCGTCGCCACGTTCTCGATCTGCACGCCGTCCACGGCGAGGCCGATGATCGCGCCGGCGGTGGCCATCCGGTGGTCGTCGTAGGTGTGGAAGACGCCGCCGTGCAGCGGGCGCGGGCGGATGTGCAGGCCGTCCTCGGTCTCCGTCACGTCGCCGCCGAGCTCGTTGATCTCCTTGGTGAGCGCGGCCAGGCGGTCCGTCTCGTGCAGCCGCAGGTGCGCGACGCCGCGCAGCGTGGACGGGGAGTCGGCGAGCGCCGCGACGGCCGCGATGCCGGGGGTCAGCTCGCCGACCTCGCTCAGGTCCACGTCGATGCCGTGGATGCGGCCGGAACCGTTGAACACGAGCCCGCGGTCGGCCAGTTGGCAGGTGCCGCCCATCTCCGTGAAGATCTGGCGCAGCTGGTCGCCGGGCTGGGTGGTGCGCACCGGCCAGTCGGGGATGACGACCGTGCCGCCCGTGATGAGGGCCGCCGCCAGGAACGGCTGGGCGTTGGACAGGTCCGGCTCGACGGTCAGGTCGCGGCCGAGCAGCGCCGAGTGCGAGACCCGCCACACGTTCGGCTCGCCGCCCGTCTCCGGCTCGTCGACCTGGGCGCCCACGCAGCGCAGCATGTCGACCGTCATCCGGATGTGCGGCATGGAGGGCAGCGTGGAGCCCACGTGCCGGACCTCGACGCCCTGGTTGAAGCGGGGTGCGGAGAGCAGCAGGGCCGAGACGAACTGGGAGCTGGAGGAGGCGTCGATCTCCACCCGGCCGCCTTCGAGGGCGCCCACGCCGTGCACGGTCATCGGGAGCGCGCCGCGGTTGTCGTCGTCGATGCGGGCGCCGAGCGCGCGCAGGCCCTCGATCACGCCGCCGAGCGGGCGCTCGTAGGAGCGCGGGTCGCCGTCGAAGCGGACCGGGCCGTCGGCAAGGGCCGCGACCGGGGGCAGGAAGCGCATGACCGTACCGGCATTGCCGACGTCGACCGTGGCCGGGCCGTGCAGACCGGCCGGGATCACGCGCCAGGCCTCGCCCGATCCGTCGGGCCCCACGCCCTCCTCGATGCCGACGCCCAGGGTGCGCAGGGCCTCCGCCATCAGCAGGGTGTCGCGCGAGCGCAGGGGGCGGCGCAGCCAGCCGGGCTCGGCGGCAAGGGCCGCCAGGACGAGCCCGCGATTGGTGACCGATTTCGATCCGGGCACGGTGACGGTCGCATCGACGGCTCCGCTCGCGAGGGGGGCGGGCCAGAGGGCGGGGTGCACGGGCGTTTCGGTCATGGTCCTCACTTTAGTGGGGCCGCCAGCTAGAGACCGAGCAGCCAGCGGCCACCGCCGATCAGGGAGCAGACAGAAACGGCGTGGAAGAGGAAGAGCCAGAGCGCCGGTGGTACGTGGGTGAGCCGCGCGAGCTGGTCGGCGTCCGAGTCACCGTCGTTGTGGCGGCGGCGCTTGCTCTGCAGCTCGAACGCCGGGCGTACGCCGCCGAGCAGCAGGAACCACACGGCCGTGTACGCGAACGCCGACTGGACGTCCGGGCTGGTCAGCCAGGAGATGAGCAGGAAGGCGGCCCCGGTCACCACGACTGTGAGGACGCCGTACGCGTTGCGGATCATCACCAGCATGGCGACAAGAAGGGCCGTGGCCAGCCACAGGAACAGCGTGACGTGGTGGGCGGCGAGCAGCGCGGCCCCGCCGAGCCCGAGCAGCGGGGGAGCGGTGTATCCGGCGGCGGCCGTGAGGATCATGCCGGGGCCGTGCGGCTTGCCCCGGCTCACCGTCAGGCCGCTGGTGTCGGAGTGCAGCCGGATGCCGTCGAGGCGGCGGCCGGTGAGCAGCGCGACCAGGCCGTGGCCGCCCTCGTGGGCGATGGTGATGGCGTTGCGGGACACGCGCCAGAGGCTGTGCGGGACGACGACGGCGAGTGCGGCTATGCCCGTCGCGACGACCAGCCACTGGGCTGGCGCGCTCTGGGTGCCGAAGAGCTGGAAGTCTTCAAGCGCGGACATTTCTGGGACGGCTCCTCATGGGGTACGGGCGCCGTGGCAGTGTGGCACCTATGTGCGGTAGGTATCTAAAAGGCCGACCTAACATGACTTCCCTGTGAAGCCAAACATGCAGGTCAGAGAGCTAGGGCCCCGGATCATTCCGGGGCCTTTCTCGTACCCGTGCTGGTTCCGTGCTGGGTCCACTGGAGTCCGTTTCGGACCGTTTGTGGGCACTGCGCTGGCGTGGTGCTGAGTAGGACGCTCAGTCCCGACAGGCGGGTTCCAGAGCCGGTTTATGCGACTACGCAAATATTGGCGATGCCGCATAGACGCCCGAGGCGCACCCTCGTACGGTCGTGGGCAGCAATCCGCAAGGGGTTGCCGTAGAGGGGGTTCACCATGGCACGTGAGGACCTGACCCGACTTACCGGCGTCGCTGGAGACCCGCCCTGCAAGTCGGACGACTGCCCCAACGTCTATCGCACTGCGTCTGGCTCGATCGTCGTCCAGGGCGACGTGTCCGATGCCTTCCAGCCCCCGGCTGGGGAAGGGCTCGTAGAGATCCCGGAAGCGGTGCTCAGGGAGGCTGTCCGTGCTCTTGGATGGTGAGGCGTGGAGGGCCAGGACGCGAGGCTTCCAGCGAGAAGCCTGGCGTCTTGAGACCCTGCCGACGTATCGCGTCCCGCAGGAAGAAGAAGAGATTCGGGAATTCCTGGCAGGCGAGCGAATCGACCCGCACGCCTACGCCTCCGAATACACCGAGGACCTCAAGAGGGTGCGGCGAGAGGGAAAGGTTAAAGGCAGGGTTCATGTCGTGACCCGGCCCCTCTCTGACTACCTTCGCTATGAGTTCATGTACTACCTGCCTCACGTATGGGCGGGGGAGGACATTCGAATTCTAGACGTCACGGGTCGGCTCAACCCTCTCGAAAGCGTTCAAGATTTCTGGATGTTCGACAGGTCGGAAGTCGTGCTCATGAACTATGGGTCGGATGGCAGTCAGATCAGCCGAGAAGTGTACGAGGGTGATCCGGCGCCATTCATCGAGTACCAGAGAATCGCTCTTACGGAAGCGGTGCCCTTTGAGGAGTATGTGAAGGGCATTGACGTTTGATCCTGAAGAGCTGGGTCAGTCAGGTGCGGACCTAGCAGAGACGCTCAAAGCACTGCGAAAGCGAGCCGGGCAAACTCAAACCTGGCTCGCTAAGCGCTGCAACATGTCTCAGACCAGAATCAGTAACATCGAAAGCGGGAAGCTCACACCGACCATTGTTGATGTTGAGCTGATCCTGCGGACGCTGGGTGCGCCACAGCAGACTGTCAGGGAAGTTCTGGCACTGGCCAGGACCGCCAACACGGAGTGGCAAGACAATTGGGCTTCCCGTCGAAGGGGTCTGGAGAAGAAGCAGGCCGAGCTAGCGGGTCTCGAATCGTCCTCGACTGAGTTCCGGTTCTTCCTGCTATCAATGGTTACCGGCCTGCTGGCCACGCCGGAATACGTGCGTGCCAGCCTGGCTGGAAGTCCAGGAGATCAGAGTAGGACTGTTGCGAAGAAGCTAGAACGTCAGAGCGTGCTCTACGACGACTCCAAGATGTTCACATTCATTCTGACCGAGCAGGCTTGCCGGTCACGCTTCCTTGCGCCGGTGGCAATGGCAATGCAGCTCGACCGACTCGTGTCATTGACTCGCTTGCCGAACGTGCGAATCGGTGTGATTCCACTGTCCAGCCCCATGCCGGAAATCCCGCTCAATACGTTTACGATCTACGACCGGCGAATAGCCACCGTGGAAACCTCGACGGGCGTTTTGGTGTTTCGGGACCATCGCGACGTATCCGCGTATCTCGATGAGTTTGAGACGTACAAGGGGTTCGCGCTGTTCGGGGAGCAGTCAAGAGAGTGCCTGTCTGAGTGGTCCATGATCTTTACCCGACAACACTAATAAGTGTCGGGTCACGTCGTCTTCAGACCGACACTGGTCGGGTATCTAAAGACGTCGCCGAGGGGAAGTCATGACCAATCCGACCAAGTACCCGCAACCGCCGGTAGAGCTGGCCGGGGCGGTCGAGGCATATCTGTACGACTGCGAGCCTGACAGCAACTGCGGAGTGTGTACGGCTCTTGCGAGGGAGCTGGACGAGGCACGGGCGGCAAAGGACTGGAGCAGGGCGTATGACGCTGCCGCAGAGGTCCGTAACCACCCGAGGCACGACACAAAGCCCACTGATGCCGACTGCGTGAAGGCAGGCACCCGGTCATGAAGATGCAGGAGTGGCGCGGGAGTTGGGACAGAGCCAACGACGCCACAGAAGCGCTCAAGGAAGCGTTACAGACTGTGGGTGCCACAGAGGGGCAGGCAAACCGTCTCCGGCCGCTCGTGAGCGGCAGAGGGACACCGTGGGTCGATGTCGGTATGGTCCCTGCACACCTGGCGGAGAGACTCGCCGAAGTGCTCCGTGCAGAGGCCAACTGTCGACGATGACATACCCCAGATACCACCATGCGGTATGCCTGGGCACTGTCACCCCGGCTGGCAGGAGAAGGCCGAGAAGGAAGCCGGGGAACGCGCATTCGCTCCGGCCGCGCTCCTGGTGCTCGTTGTAGCGGCCCTCGTGGTGGTCGCTTTCTGGGGTCTCGTCATGTGGGTGTCCCACGCCGTCGCTGACATGATCGGCGCCTGACACTCCCGCTCTTTCCATGGTCGCGGCGGCGCGACGTGGCCGGAGCGGGCTCTAAACCCCCGTCCGGACAACCGCGAGTAGGGACAGGCCGTGTCCCGATTGAGTTGACGTGCTCAGACTCCCGGCCCGGCCCGCCCCTTAACTGGGGTGCCGCTCCACCGCTCGGAGCGGTGAGGGAAAACCCCGCTAGGTGTCCCCCGATGCCTGGCGGGGCCAACCACCATGCTCACGCCGACTCGCATCATGGCCGTTGCACCACTCAGGCGGCCTGGCCGTGTCCCCGTCGGTCTAGGCTTAACTCCGCTTCACAGCAACCCCGTTCGCCTGTCTCCCATCCGTGGCAGGCGAACGGGGCATTCCTCATGCGCTGAGCCCGGACAGAGACGCTCGGCGTTCCGGGGAACCCTGTTCCCCCTCGGGCACGCGTTCGGCCGTCTGAGGCCGATCTACGGCCTGACTGGCCGGTGCCATGTTGAGCGGCACATACAGTTCGTCGCCGCCGCCCATAGGCGGCAAGTCCTCAAGAATGCGTGCCTCGTTCGGAGTCATGATCCCGGCGCTAAGCGCCGTCCGGTAAGCCTCGTAACGCTCCTGAGTGGACGTACGCAACTTGGCGTCAGCATTGAACCTGAACCGCTGCCCACGGGGCAGCAAGGATTTAGTAACGGCAGCCTCTACAAGGTCCATCCACGGCCTTAGCGTGTCCTCAATGAACGACCGGCGTTGCTCAGCGACACCGCTACCCCAAGAGCTATTGACCTTCGGGTCAAGCATGTAAGCAGGGACACCAAACAGGTTGGCTATCTCGCGGTTCTGATGCTCCCTGGTTTCGAGATACTGGGAAGACTGTTGGTCTCCCGTGGTCGGCTTAAACTCGGCTCCGCCGGTAAGCACGCCGATAGCGTGCGCCTTATGAAGCCCCTGATGCTTCTTAGTGAAACCGTCCTTAAGTATCCGCGACTCTTCCGGCGTCGGCGTACCAGGGTGAGAGATGACGCCCGAATACATGGCGCCATCCTTAAAGAACCTTGCGCCGAACTCTTCAGCAGCCAAAGCGAGCCCGATAGCTTCACGGGCCCGCATGAGGCGCGGTACCCCTTCCAGATTTCCAGGCTTAGGGCTATCAGCGACATGCAGGATGTCAGCGGGCCCGTATTCGTGCCCGTCATACCGAAACACTGGACGTGTCTTATCTTCCGACCACTCCACCTGACACATAGCAGGCTCAAGAACGTAGAGGGCCGTGACGCTTCCAGCTTGGTTACGGATGATGCGGGCAAACGCGTTGCCGTGAATGAGCAGACAGTGGACGAACTCTCGCCAAAAAGCCGTCTTACTCTTCACTGGGTTAGGAGACTCTGCCCAAAGAGGAGTCTTAACCGGCTCTGCAATATCGCCAATCTGGCGAGTGATATCTATCGGCAGTGACGAGATGTTGTCAGCGATGATGTTTACGCATCGTTGTACGGCAGGAAGCTGCAACGCTTTTTCAGGCGTTACCACGACACCGCTATGAGACTGATGCGCCGCAAACGCATCCAACCCAGCCTCAATATTCTCCTGAACCTCTTTCTTTCTTCGGAACCACATAGAAACACCTCCTCTCAGAAGGAAAGGGCCGCCCCGCTCAGGGGGGCGGCCCTTGGGCTTACTTACCGGCAATGACCTTGACGGCCTTAGTGTCCGTGATGGCGACACCTGCGAAACGGCCGGACACGTGGACGGTCGTAATCTCCTTGGCTCGGTCGGTCCACGGGTCGATAACAATCGACAGGTCACGCCGCAGCCCCACATTTACAGCTGACATGTCAATAATGCCGACCTGCTTAGCAGGTACATGAGAGGAAACGTAGAGAGGCACACCAAACAGGGAGCCAGCCATCGGGCCCTGAGCGGTCGGGTCGATGATGTACCGCTTCTGCTCATCCTTCTCCCCGGAAATAGCCTTGAACACGTCCGGGGCAATGAACAGGGCAGACGGGTTACCGTCGTCTGCAATCATGTCGAAGATGCCAGTGCGGATATCCTCAATGGTGACAGCGGATGTGATAGGTGCCGGGGTGGCAAGCTTAAAGATTCCCTTGGGGGTCTTAATATCACCGTCACCGTTAAGGAACGCCTTATCCAGCTTGCGGGACAGATCCTTAATCACCTTGTTGGTAACCTCTGCCTGGACATCTACCGAGGAATCCTCGGAGACTTCCTGTGTATAGCCCACGCGGCTACCCAGCTTCTTAGCCTTAAGTTCCAGGGTAGAAAGGCCGGACTCTTCCGAGGCGATAAGCTCACCCTCGTTGTACCAGTCGCCAAACTCGCCGTCGCCCCACACCGGCACATTCAGTACACCCGACTTCATCGGCTTATTATTCTCGGCCGGAAGCGCATTCATAAAGACACTCTTAGCCTTCAGCTTCTCCAGGACAGTGCCGTAAATCTCGGCACCAACAAGCTCAGCGCCCTTACCAGTAGCCCCCTCATTCAGGGCGCGGCTAAGCCCGCCGTCGCCCGGTGCATTCGACGGCATCGCACCCGAGGCAGCCTTAACGGATGCCACCTGGTCAGCCTCCGCAGTGTCATTCTCAGTCTTCTCAATATTGTTAGTCTCGGCCATGCTTTATGTCCTTCCTAGGGATAAAAAATGAGCCGTCCGGCCGGCGGCTCAATAGCAGTATTCAGTTAGCGTCAATAGTCATAGAGTGCTCTCGGTAAGGGAGCGTCCGGTTCCATGTCAATAAACATGACCTTCGGGTTGGTTCCAGTTCGCCAGTACCGCTCACGCTGCCTTTGACGGCGAGCCTCCAGGCGGCATCCATCCCCGCAGTAACGCGGGTACTGACCCCGACTTCGGGGCTTAAGGAAGAACTGTCCGCACTGCGGGCGCTGACATTGGAGTTCGACCATGGCTGTGGTCACGATTCACCACCTCTCTTTTAGAAAATGGTTTGAGGTAAATAAAGGAACCCCAAGGGCGTTCAGCCCCTGGGGTTCCAGCATTCAGACCAAGCAAGACACTTCCTCACTTATAGATAGGTGTCCGATTGGCCATTCGCCCTATCTTCGGGCGCGTATGAAATGCATCACACTGTTAACCGTTCATGATGTCTGCCAGCGTCGGTGTTCCCTCTTCCCTCTCGCCCCAGTTATTTCGAGCTCGGGACTCCGGAGTCATGCCAAACTGCCGCGCGAGACGGCTGTAGGCCGCCTCTGCGTCCCGTAGAGCTCGCCAATAATGGTTGGATACCGGCTCACCGTTCCGGGCCCCGGACACCACCGTTCCCCGCTTCCGGATATCTGCTAGAGAAGACTGGATCACAGCCCACATCTCCGCTAGGATCACAAAGGACGGAACATCGACCGCCGACAGGCGGCCTGCGGAAGCCACAGGCTCCGCATAGCGGCCCCAAAACTCCGCAGCCAAAGGACTAAGGCCCTCCGGAATCTCCGGGGCCACACAAGGCGCCATAGGGTGACCCTGATAGGAACCCTCCAAACTCCGCACCGAATACAGGTCGCGTCGAGACGTAGCAATCCTCCTAAGAAACGCCCCCATCGGAAGCCGGTGGGGGCTACTGACATTTATCGGTAAAACACTGTTGAAATTCAGCCCGCGATAAGGGCGGAGGGTCAAGGGAATAAGGCCAGACTTTGAACCTCCCTACGGACTGGATGGGCTGCCGCCCGTCAGGGCAGGAAGGCAGCCAAGGGCGGCCGTAATCGGCCTCCTGACGGAATAGAAATACGGCCCTGCCTGATGGGTGAGCAAAGAGCTCGTAAGCGCGCACAGCGCGAGTGAGGGACGCGAGCACGCGAGGGCAGGCAGGCCAGTACCGCTGATGACCGGAAGGCAAGCGGCAGACAGCATGCGTGAGGCTGTGAGCGCCAGCGTGAGCGGCCATCAGCAGTACGGGGCAGCAAAGGGCAGGCGTGTGCCTGCCAGCCCGATAGGGCTGCCCTCAGGGGCAGCTATGCCCTATTGCCCTTTGAGCTGTTGCAGCGACGGCAAAGCACGGCGATGTTTGAGAGGGCGGATGTTCCCCCCTTGCTCAACGGAATGATGTGATCTCCAGTGAGATCCCGGGTACTCCCACACCGGGAGCACTGGGGATTAGCGGCAATAGCTTTAGCCCTGTTCATACGCCAGTCGTGACCGTAGCCACGGCTGGCACTACTGCCCTTAGTTTGTTTACTGGTATCGGCGTAGAGACGCCGTACCCCGTTCTTAACCTTGCGCCGTTGCTCGGCGCATTGATCACAGCGATAGTTAGTAGTGCGCCGCTTACATTCGGCGCATAGCTGTATTGGCAGTGTTGTGACTTCCTTTCACTAGGCCCCGATGCTTCGGGGCCGTATCGCATCAATGGCTGTATCCGTGAGGCAGTAATGCCGGAACGGCGTAGCTACTGCATCAATGAGTTCAGGGTATGAGTAGAGCCCCATTGCTGGGGCTCCAGTCTCTATTGCTGTTATAGATATATTTAGTAGCGTACCCCTGAAGGGTACGCCTAAAGAGTAGGACTACAGAGTACGGTACCTGATCTGTGGGTACCCCTCTACCCGATCGACGGGTACCCCATCTCCCCATGGCGGGTACCCCGGCACCCGTTCTAGGGAAGGTGGGTAGCCCCACCATTTCGGTGTACGGACCTTCCTTGTCGTCCTTCTTGGCGTCGGTGCATCTTCCGTGCCCGTCACTGCCGTCACATTTGACGAATGATTGCCACGCTGATTCGGGAACTGCGAGATAATAGGGTCGGACTGTCCCGTGTTCTTCGTCTGCTGCGACAAGCCAGCCCTTGTGAGCCGCCCCACGGCGGTACTTCTTTGCTGTGTCTGCCTTTGCCGACTTCAACTCGACGGCCAGAATCCTATTGGTCATTCCGTAGCCGTAACCGCCTATCTCACCTTTACTGCCATCGGTGCGCCATGTGGCGCGATCGGCGTAAGCGTGGCACGCCAGTGCCTCGCCTGAAGTCAGATTCTCTCCGTGCAATCCCAGTATCTTGCGATACAGATTGGTGTCGTGGATAAGGCGGTAAGTCTCCTCCGGTTTGGGTGACTCGCTTACAGTTCCCTTGTTTGCCAAGATTCCTCCTCATCGAATTGCGGCAAGTTCGTTGGTGGTTCTACTGCTGAGCGTCCACCCACTTATCAAGGTCGGCAGGACGAATCCTTAGTGCCTGCCCAATCTTCTTAAACGGCATATTCAACCGCGAGTGGTTGTCGTATACCCAATGCTTAGGCTTCGTCAAATAATCCGCCACATCGTCAATGGTCATCATCTTCCTGTTGGTCAAGCTCGGAGCTCCTGTCGTCGGTGGTAAGCGCTGCTGCCGCGTCGGTTGGCCTGTACAGCGGACACCAGTCAAGCATCCGCTGTCTCTGACTGCAACCAGCGACAGTGTGTGTTAGTGTCTGGTCATGACGAAGGAACTTGAGCTTCCCGGCGGCTGGCGCTTGTCGTGCAAATCCGAGTTGCCTGCTCACGTCCATGACGCCAACTGCCCTCGGCTGGCCCTGGTGTGGGAGCGGGTAGTTGACGGGTGGCGTCAGCGGCTTGTGTGTGAACTGAAGGCCTCGTGGGACGGGCCGAGTGCGGCGCACGTGGAGTTCGTTGGCGGTCCCGATGATGTGGGCGCCAGCGCCGATGGCGGCCTACCCGTAGAAGTTCTACGGGCGTTCCCTTTGCGGGAACTGAAGCGCGTGGCTCGAAGCCTGATGCCGAATGCGCGCGAGTACTTCGGAATGGGTGAACAGCCCTACCCCGTACCCGCGTCATGCCGTACAGAGCTGGATTACGCTCTCGTGGCGGCCGAGTTTGCGCGGCTTGCATCCGTTGGAAATCGCAACCCAATCATGGTTATTTCCGAGCGCCTTGGTGTGGGGCGGACCACGATCTCAGAGCGCGTCAGACGCGCTCGCAAGTTGGGATTGCTGGAAGGTGACAAGGCCAGTGCGGCGGCTCAGGCCATCATTCGTCAACTCATGGAAGAGGACGACAGGGAAGGTAAGTAACGCTCCGTGGCAACAACGTTTCAGAAGTGCAAGACCGATGAGAAGAACAAGGCGTACCCGTGTGCTTCTACACGCTGCAAGCACCCGTGGACGGTTCGGTACCGCGAGCCTGGCGGCCGGTCCGGAAGGCAGCGCGAGAAGAGCTTCCCCACCAAGACGGAAGCTGTCGACCATGGCGTAAAGATGGAGAACGACAAGCGAGAAGGAACCTATATCGACCCCAAGCGTGGTGCCGTTCCTTTGAAGGTGTACGCAGAGAAGTGGATAGGTCGCCAGCACATGGCGACCAACACAGAGGGCACGTACGAGCGGGCTTTCCGGCTTCACATCTACCCCGCTCTTGGCAGTCGTCTGCTGTCCGCGATCCGTACGGACGACATCGAGCAGTTGGGCCGCGACATGACTACGGCTGGGCTCTCCGCCAACTCTGCGGATGCCTACCTGACGCCTTTACGGTCGGTCTGCAAGGCGGCTGTGGTGAACGGTGACATTGGTCGTAATCCGTTCATCGGGGCCAAGCTACCGAAGCTGCCGAACAAGGCAGTGGATGAGACCCAGCTCCCGACCGGCCAGCAGATACAGGACATGGCCGACGAGTTCCGCCCCGAGTGGGCGCTGTCCATCTGGCTCATGGCAGGCCTGGGCCTCCGCACGGGGGAGATGTTGGGGCTTCGGATCGGGGACTTTCAGGAGGACCACGTACGGGTCAGTCGTCAGATCACCAGGGGTAAGGCTGGTCAGGGCCCGGTGATAGGTCCGCTGAAGCACCGACGAGTGGGCGACTGGCGGAAGATCCCTCTGCCGACCAACCTTCGAGACGCTGTGCGGGCTCACGTGGCCGCGTATGGCACTGGACCCGACGGGGCTCTCTTCAAGACCCTGACAGGCACTCTGGTGGCCGCCTCGGACTACGCCACCCACTTCAAGAAGGTGACCAAGCTGCTTGGGTTCGAGTGGTCGCCTCACGACCTCCGGCACTGGTTCGCCTCGACGGCGCTCAGCAATGGTCTGCCACTCTTGGACGTGTCCAGGTGGCTCGGTCACAAGAGCATCAACGAGACCGCAGACACGTACGGACACCTCACGCCGGACAGTACGGGCCGGGCCGTGAAGGTGATGGATGTTGCGATTACCCAGCACCGTGCTGGTTTGGTGCTGGATACGGCTGCATGATCTAGCGTTTGTGCAGCTCAGAGGGGAGGCTGAACATGTGCGGTAGGTATGCAGCGAGTCGCAGGCCCGAGGATCTCGCAGGAATCTTTGAAATAGAGATGGGGGTCCCCCCTGGTCGAGCGGAGTCGAGAGCTTGGGGGTGGGATCCGGCCGAGGCTCTGGAGCCCGACTGGAACGTGGCGCCGACCAAAGAGGTCTACGTCGTCCTGGAGCGCCCTCTTAAAGACGCCGACTCCCCACGTCCGGTTCGTCAGCTGCGCAAGCTGAAGTGGGGACTCGTCCCCTCCTGGGCGAAATCGCCCGAGGGCGCGGCCCGGATGATCAACGCGCGCGCCGAGACCATCCACGAGAAGCCCTCCTTCAAGAAGGCCTTCGCCTCCCGCCGCTGCATCATTCCGGCCGACGGCTACTACGAATGGGTCACCGGCGCCGGGGAGCGCGAGCTGGAGGTCGAGGGCAAGAAGAAGCGTCCGCGCAAGCAGCCGTACTTCGTGACCCCGGCGGACGGCTCGGTCTTCGCGATGGCCGGTCTGTACGAGTTCTGGCGCGACCGCACGCTGCCCGACGACCACCCCTCGGCCTGGTGGGTGACCTGCTCGGTGGTCACCACCGAGGCCGAGACGGGCCCGCTGGGCGTGGCTCCGGCGGAGGGCCCTGGCTCGCTCGCGGACATCCATCCCCGGATGCCGCTGATGCTCATGCCGGACCGGTGGGGCGCCTGGCTCGACCCGGCCCACACGGACATCGGGTCGCTGAGGGATTTGCTTGCGCCGCCCCCAGGCGGGCTGATGCGGGCGTATCCCGTCTCGACGGCCGTGAGCAACGTACGCAACAACGGGCCGGAGCTTCTGACGGAGCTGGAGGGGCCCGAGGAGGGCACGCTGTTCTGACCCGCCCTGTGTGAGCTCTGTGTGAGCTCGCCCATGTCGTACGCCGTCCCCGTCCGGCCCGGCGGCAGGATGGCCCCGTGAGTACCAGCGAGATCATCCAGACCGGTGCCGGTGAGGCGCGTATCGCCTGGCACGCCGCCAAGAAGGCCCGGCTCGTGCTGGCCGTGAGTCATGGGGCGGGTGGCGGGATCGAGGCCCGGGACCTCCAGGCGCTGGCCGGGGCTCTGCCGCCGCTCGGGGTGAGCGTGGCCCTGGTGGAGCAGCCCTGGCGGGTGGCCGGCAAGAAGGTGGCCCCGGCGCCGAAGACACTGGACACGGGATGGCGTGACCTGTGGCCGGCCGTGGCGAAGAAGGGGCTGCCCGTCGTCGCGGGCGGCCGCAGCGCAGGGGCCCGGGTCGCCTGCCGCACGGCGGCGGAACTCGGCGCGGCCGGAGCCCTCGCCCTGAGCTTCCCGCTGCACCCGCCGGGCAAGCCGGAGAAGTCGAGGGCGGCGGAGCTGCTCGGGGCGGGCGTGCCCACCCTGGTGGTGCAGGGCGGGAACGACCCCTTCGGGAAGCCCGCCGAGTTCCCCGAAGGGGCGTACGAGCTCGTGGAAGTGCCGTTCGGCGACCATGGGTTCGCGGTGCCCAAGCGGGCCTCCCTCACCCAGCAGGAGGCACTGGACGTGATCACCGCGGCGGTCGGCACCTGGCTCGGCGCCCTGATGGCCTGACGCCGGGAATGCGGAATGCGGGCCCACTGTTATGGCCACGTAAGGGATACGCAGACCAGCTGTGGAGAGGGAGTCCGTCGCATGGGTTCGACCATCTGCCCGAGCCGCAAGGCCGCCTCTGACCTGGAGTGGACGGTGCTTTCCGCGGCCAGGACCGCTCCTATTCGAGCGGCGGGCGGAGCGGATCGTCGTCTATCCTCCGATTCGAGTGGGTCCGCATTCGGGCTCAGCACACCGTTCGAGGAGGTGGGTCCGGTCACAGGGACCGACGACGGCCACGTGGAAGAGACCACCGCCGAGCGCAATGCGCGCTTCGAGCGGGATGCCCTCGGCTACCTCGACCAGATGTACTCGGCCGCATTGCGCATGACGCGCAATCCCGCCGATGCGGAAGACCTGGTCCAGGAGACGTACGCCAAGGCGTACGGGTCCTTCCACCAGTTCCGCGAGGGCACCAACCTGAAGGCTTGGCTCTACCGGATTCTCACCAACACCTTCATCAATTCCTACCGGAAGAAGCAGCGCGAACCCCAGCGCAGCGCCGCCGAGGAGATCGAGGACTGGCAGCTCGCTCGTGCCGAGTCGCACATGTCCACGGGTCTGCGCTCCGCCGAGTCGCAGGCGCTGGACCACCTGCCCGATTCGGATGTGAAGGCAGCCCTGCAGGCCATTCCGGAAGAGTTCCGCATCGCCGTGTATCTCGCGGACGTAGAGGGCTTTGCGTACAAGGAGATCGCGGACATCATGGGTACACCCATCGGTACAGTGATGTCCCGGCTGCACCGGGGCCGCCGCCAACTGCGCGGAATGCTGGAGGACTACGCCCGTGACCGCGGACTCGTCCCGGCCGGCGCCGGCGAGTCGGACGAAGCGAAAGGCTCGGGCTCATGAGCTGCGGAGAGCCGCACGAGACGGACTGCTCTGAGGTCCTGGACCATCTCTATGAGTTCCTCGACCACGAGATGCCCCCCACGGACTGCAACAAGTTCGAGGTGCACTTCGAGGAGTGCTCGCCGTGCCTGGAGAAGTACGGCCTTGAGCAGGCCGTGAAGAAGCTGGTGAAGCGCTGCTGCGGCTCGGACGACGTGCCGAGCGACCTGCGCTCCAAGGTGATGGGCCGTATCGACCTGATCCGCTCCGGCCAGGCGGTGCCCGAACAGGACGTCGTCACCGGGGAGATGCCGACGCTGCGGTCCGAGTGACCCCGGATGATCTAGAGATGTGAACTGCCGCCCGCGGCAGGGCAGTTGAGAGCGGCTACGACCACACGTCGTGGCCGCTCTGCTGTGTCTCCCCGCCCATGGGGGCGCCCGGCGTCACCCGAAGGTGCTAATCCGGGTGGCTCGAAACGCCCTATTCCGACCATGCGCCCCACCGTCACCGCACGCAGGCCTATTCTCGCCAAGCTGTACGCAACGGGCTGCCCGGGCGGATGGGGAGGTGGGGGCCATGGCGGAGCCGAGGGGGCTGCGGGACATTCCGGCCGGGGCGCGCATCGCCGTCGTGGGCGCCGTCGTGGGCGCGGGCGCATGCGCGCTGCCCGTACTGCGCCAGGGCGTGCCCTGGGCGGCCGTGGCGCTCCTCGCGGGCCTGTACGCGCTGTGCGAATGGCCGCCGCGCTGCCCGGTGCTCGCGGGCCGGGTGAGCGTGCCCATCGCCTCCGGCTCCTTCTTCCCGGTGCTGCTCGCCGCCGCCTTCCTGCTTCCGCCGGCCGCCGCCGGCCTCGTCGCGGTGCCGGGCGCGCTCATCGCGTACGTCGAGGAGGAGCCGCGCCGGGTGCGGCGGATCTGGCGGGCCGCTCAGCTCGCGATCGCGGCGTCGGCTGCGGCCGGCGCCCATGTGCTGCTCCGCGGGCGCGAGGCGCTGGGCGGGCGCGGCGCCGCCACCGCCCCCGACTTCCCGTACGCGCTGCTGCCGGCCGGAGTCGCCGCCCTGGTCTTCTGCCTGGTCCTGACCGCGCTCGACGGGCTCATCCTGGCCACCGCCGAACGGCGCCCGCCCCGCACCGCCTGGCGCGGGCTCCTGCTGCGCTCGCTCGCCCCGCACTGTGTGCACGGTCTCGCGGGGCTGATGATGGCCGTGCTGTGGCGGAGCCGGTTCGGGCCGCCCGCGGCGCTGTTCGTGCTGCTGCCCATGTACATCTCGTGCTGGGTCTTCGCCCAGTACCACCGCGAGCGCGCCGCCCACCAGGCCACCATCCGCGCCCTCGTCCAGGCCGTCGACATCAAGGACAAGTACACGCGCGGCCACAGCGAGAGGGTCGGCCGGGCCTCGGAGATGATCGCGCGTGAACTCGGCATGGAGGAAGGGCGGTTGGAGGTCATCCGGTTCGCCGGAATCCTGCACGACGTCGGCAAGCTCGGGGTGCCGACCCGGGTGCTCCGCAAGGACGGCCCGCTCACCCCCGAGGAGCGGGCGGTGATCGAGCTGCACCCCGAGTACGGCCACGAGATGGTGCGCGGCATCGGCTTCCTCGGCGAGGCCCGCGCCGCGATCCTGCACCACCACGAGCGGCTCGACGGGAGCGGCTATCCCTACGGGCTCGCGGGCGGCCAGATCCCCGAGGCGGCCCGGGTGGTCGCGGTGGCCGACGCCTTCGACGCGATGACGTCCACGCGCTCCTACCGGCGGGCGAGACCGGTCGCCGCCGCCGTCACCGAGCTGGAGCGGTGCGCGGGCGCGCAGTTCGACCCGCGGATGGTCGGCGGCCTGGTGCGGGCGCTGTCCCGGTACGGATGGCACGTCGAGGTCACCGCGGACGAGCCGGGGGCCTTCGGGGCGCGCGGAAACGTACCGCCGTCCAGACGGGTGGGGACGCCCGCAGGCCCGGCCCGCGGGCCCGCCGCGGATCTGCTCCCCACCCCGCCCGCGACCGGCCGGAACTCGCCCTTGACGGACGTCGGTGAACCCGGGCCGCACCCCCGCCCCGAACCCGGCCTCCCCGACCCCCGCCCCTCGAACGCCCAAGGCGCCTGACATGGCCGCCCGGCCCACCGCCCCCGTCCTCGCCGCCTACGCCCTCGCCGGGCTGCTCACCGCCTGGGCGCTCGGGGCGACCCTGCACGACGGGCTCGTCGAACCCGGCACCGCCGCCGCGTTCGGCGCGCTCATCACGGTGGGGGAGCTGGCCCGGTGGGGGGCCAGGGACGGGGAGCGGGACCCCGCGCCGCTCGCCTCGGCCGGGGCGCTGGCCTACGCGCTGCTCGGGCAGAACGCCGGGCACGCCACCCGGCACGGAGTGCTCCAGGTGATCGCCGTGGTGGTGGCCGCGGCCCTGCTCGGATCCGTACCGCATGTGGCCGCCGGGCGCGGGCCGAGCCTGGACCAGGCGGCCCGGCGGGTGCTCACCGTGGCCTTCGCCGCCGTCTGTTTTCAGCCGCTCTACAACTCGGGGCACCTCGACGCCTGGTTCGGGCACGGACCGTACTTCGCGCTCGTTCTCCTGTTGCTGCTCGTGCTGACCGCGCTGTGCGACGCGGTGGTCGCCGCCCTGCTGCTGTACGCGCGTACCCGGTACCCCTTCGGGCCGCTCCTGCGTGACGAGCTGCGCGGGCTCATCGGCATCGGGTCCGCCGTGTGCGCCACCGGCACCGTGATGGCCCTCGCGGTCGCCGCCGCCGGGCTGTGGGCGCTGCCCGTGTTCTGTGTGCCGCTGCTCCTCACCCAGCTGGCCTTCCGGCGGTACGCGGCCGTGCGCACCACGTACCGCCAGACCATCACCTCACTGGCCCGCGCCACCGAGATCGCCGGCTACACCCAGCCGGGCCACGCCCGCCGGGTCGCCGAGCTCAGCCGGGCCGTCGGGCGCGAGCTGGGGCTCTCGGAGAGCGAGCTGACCGTCCTGGAGTACGCGGCGCTCATGCACGACATCGGGCTGCTGTCCCTGCTCGACCCGGTCCCCGCCGGGGCCACCGCCACGCTGCCCGCCGCCGAGCAGCGCCGCATCGCGCTGCTCGGCGGCGCGGTCGTGCGCCAGACCGGGGTGCCCGCCGATGTGGCGGTCGTCGTGGAGCGGCAGGCCGACCCGTACCGGGAGCAGCCGCTGTCCGCCAGGATCGTCCGCGCGGTCAACGCCTACGACGATCTCGCGGAGGGCTCCCCGGGCCCCGGAGGGTCGCTGAGCGCACTCGAACAGCTGCGTCTCGGCACCGGCCGTGACTACCACCCCCAGGTTGTCGAATCCCTGGCACGCGTGCTGGCCCGGGGCTGTCTGACCCGGGTGCCACCTGGGTAACCCAGGAGTAATGAGCGGCCTTCCGGCTGGGCATGGTTGGATGCGAAAAGAACCCAGAAAACTGGGAGACCGTAAGACCGACCCGGTAGTCGGGGCCGGTCTGGGCAGGCGGGAATCGTGAGGATCTTCGGCAAGGGACGGCACCGGCCCTCCGCCTCGTGGCGGCAGGCCACGGACCGTGCGTTCACGCTGATCGGCGACGGCCGGTACGAGGACGCCGGGGCGCTGCTCACGCGCGCCGCGGACCTGGAACCGTGGCTGTCCGAGTCCTGGTTCAACCTGGCGCTCCTGCACAAGTTCCGGCACGACTGGGAGCAGGCGCGGGCCGCCGGGCTGCGCGCGGTCGCCCTCCTCGACAAGGAGACCGGCGCCCCCGACTGGTGGAACGTAGGCATCGCGGCCACGGCCCTGCAGGACTGGCCGCTGGCCCGCCGGGCCTGGCAGGCGTACGGCCTGAAGGTGCCGGGCGAGGCCACCGGCAGCGGCGAGCCCGTCGGCATGGAGCTGGGCAGCGCCGCCGTGCGCCTCTCGCCCGAGGGCGAGGCCGAGGTGGTCTGGGGCCGCCGGCTCGACCCGGCCCGCATGGAGGTCCTGTCCATCCCGCTGCCGTCCTCGGGGCGGCGCTGGGGCGAGGTCGTGCTCCACGACGGCGTCCCGCACGGCGAGCGCACCACCGCCGCCGGCCCGTCCTTCCCGGTCTTCGACGAGATCGAGCTGTGGGCGCCCTCGCCCGTGCCGACCTGGGTGGTCCTCCTGGAGGCGGCCACCGAGGCCGACCGGGACGCCCTGGAGCGGCTCGCGGCCGACGCCGGCTTCGCCGCCGAGGACTGGTCCTCCTCCGTACGCCTGCTGTGCCGGGCCTGCTCCGAGTCCCAGATGCCCAGCGACGAGGGCGACGGCGAGCACCTCGACCCGCACGACCACAGCGAGCCCGGCCACCCGGGACCGCTCGGCCACCGCACCTCCGGCGACCTGTGGGTCCCGGAACGCGAATGCGGCATCGCCGCCCCCGCCGGCCTGGTCCGCGGCCTCCTGGACGGCTGGGTGGCCGACAACCCGGACAGCCGGGAGTGGCGGGATCTCGAAGAAGTCTGCTGACCCTGGCCTTAGGCTGTATGGGATCGGAATCGGGTTTTCAGGAAGGCTTACGGCGGACATGGCGCAGCAGGAGACGGACCAGCAGGTCGAGAACGACGGGTTCGTCGTGGACACGGAGGACTGCGAGGCGCGCGAGCTGGCCTACCGCGAGCGCGGCACCGCCCGCCCGATCACGGTCGTCGGCAACCCCGTGCTCCACAAGGAGTGCAAGGACGTCACCGAGTTCGACGGCGAGCTGGCGGGGCTCATCGACGACATGTTCGCCAGCCAGAAGGCGGCCGAGGGCGTGGGCCTGGCCGCCAACCAGATCGGTGTGGACCTCAAGGTCTTCGTCTACGACTGCATGGACGACGAGGGCGTCCGGCACGTCGGCGTCGTCTGCAACCCGGTCCTCGAAGAGCTGCCGTCCGAGCTGCGCGTCCTGGACGAGTCCAACGAGGGCTGCCTGTCCGTGCCGACCGCGTACGCCGAACTCGCCCGCCCGGACTACGCGGTGGTCACCGGCCAGGACGCCGAGGGCAACCCGGTCAAGGTGCGCGGCACCGGCTACTTCGCGCGCTGCCTCCAGCACGAGACGGACCACCTGTACGGGTACCTGTACATCGACCGCCTCTCCAAGCGCGACCGCAAGGACGCGCTGCGTCAGATGGCGGAGAACAGCCCGCGCTACGAGGTCGTCCCGAACGACTGATCCCGCCAGGACGTGAAAGGGGCCTCGCACCTGCATGGTGCGGGGCCCCTTTCACAGTTTGGCTGCGGACCGTCTGTGGTGGCTGGTCGCGCAGTTCCTGGCGCCCCTTGGGCACGCGGACCTAGAAGTCCTCGTCGAAGCCCACCGAGCCCTCGACCGCCACCTGGTAGGCGGACGGGCGGCGCTCGAAGAAGTTCGTCAGCTCCTGGACGCCCTGGAGCTCCATGAAGGAGAACGGGTTCGACGAGCCGTACACCGCCGGGAAGCCGAGCCGGGTCAGGCGCTGGTCGGCGACGCACTCCAGGTACTCGCGCATCGACTCGGTGTTCATGCCCGGCAGGCCGTCACCGCACAGGTCGCGGCCGAACTGGAGCTCGGCGGCGACCGCCTCCTTCAGCATGTCGGTGACCTGCTGTTCCAGCTCGTCGTCGAAGAGGTCCGGCTCTTCCTTGCGGACGGTGTCCACGACCTCGAAGGCGAAGTTCATGTGCATGGTCTCGTCGCGGAACACCCAGTTGGTGCCGGTCGCGAGGCCGTGCAGCAGACCTCGGCTGCGGAACCAGTAGACGTACGCGAAGGCGCCGTAGAAGAACAGGCCCTCGATGCACGCCGCGAAGCAGATCAGGTTCAGCAGGAAACGGCGGCGGTCGGCCTTGGTCTCCAGGCGCTCGATCTTCTCGACCGAGTCCATCCACTTGAAGCAGAACTGCGCCTTCTCGCGGATCGAGGGGATCTCCTCGACCGCGTCGAACGCGGCCGCGCGGTCCTCCGGGTCGGGCAGGTAGGTGTCGAGCAGCGTCAGATAGAACTGGACGTGCACGGCCTCCTCGAAGAGCTGACGGCTCAAGTAGAGCCGCGCTTCAGGGGAGTTGATGTGCTTGTAGAGGGTGAGCACCAGGTTGTTGGAGACGATCGAGTCACCCGTCGCGAAGAACGCGACGAGGCGGCCGATCATGTGCTGCTCGCCCGGCGTCAGCTTCGCGAGGTCGGCGACGTCGGAGTGGAGGTCGACCTCCTCGACGGTCCAGGTGTTCTTGATCGCGTCCCGGTAGCGCTCGTAGAAGTCCGGGTAGCGCATGGGGCGAAGAGTCAGCTCGAAGCCCGGGTCGAGAAGGTTCTTGTGTTCGGTGTTGCTCATTACTGGCAGGCCTCGCAGGACTCGGGGTTTTCGAGCGAGCAGGCGATCGCGTCGGCGTCGGGGGCCGCCTGCTGGACTGGGATGGTGGGGGTGGCCTGGGCGGCGCGGGCGATCTTCGTCGCCGGGCGCGAGCGCAGGTAGTACGTCGTCTTCAGGCCCTGCTTCCAGGCGTACGCGTACATCGACGACAGCTTGCCGATGGTGGGCGTCTCCAGGAACAGGTTCAGGGACTGCGACTGGTCGAGGAACGGGGTGCGGGCGGCGGCCATGTCGATGAGGCCGCGCTGCGGGATCTCCCACGCCGTGCGGTACAGCGCGCGCACTTCGGCCGGGATCCAGCCGAAGTCCTGCACCGAGCCGCTCGCCTCGCGCAGCGCCTCGCGGGACTGGGCGTCCCATACGCCGAGCTTCTTGAGCTCCTCCACCAAGTAGCCGTTGACCTGGAGGAATTCACCGCTCAGCGTCTCGCGCTTGAAGAGGTTGGAGACCTGCGGCTCGATGCACTCGTACACGCCGGCGATGGACGCGATGGTCGCGGTCGGGGCGATCGCGAGGAGCAGCGAGTTGCGCATGCCGACCTTGGCGATACGTTCCCGCAGGGCCGCCCAGCGCTCCGGCCAGGTCAGCTCGACGTCGTAGTGGTCGGGGTGCAGCACGCCGCGCGCGGTGCGGGTCTTGTCCCAGGCCGGCAGCGGGCCGTTGCGCTCGGCGAGGTCGGTGGAGGCCTCGTACGCGGTCAGCATGATCCGCTCGGAGAGCTGGGTGGAGAGGGCCTTCGCCTCGGGGGAGTCGAAGGGCAGGCGCAGCTTGAAGAAGACGTCCTGCAGACCCATCGCGCCCAGGCCCACCGGGCGCCACTTGGCGTTGGAGCGGCCGGCCTGCTCGGTCGGGTAGAAGTTGATGTCGACGACCCGGTCGAGGAAGGTCACGGCGGTGCGGACGGTCGCGTCCAGACGCTCCCAGTCGATGCCGTCGCCCACGACGAACGCGCCGAGGTTGACCGAGCCGAGGTTGCAGACGGCCGTCTCGCCGTCGTCCGTCACCTCCAGGATCTCGGTGCACAGGTTGGAGGAGTGGACCGTGTGGCCCGGCTCGGCCGTCTGGTTGGCGGTGCGGTTGGAGGCGTCCTTGAACGTCATCCAGCCGTTGCCGGTCTGCGCGAGGGTGCGCATCATGCGGCCGTACAGGTCCCGGGCCGGCATGGTCTTCTGGGCGAGCCCGGCGGCCTCTGCCTTGCGGTAGGCGGCGTCGAACTCCTCGCCCCACAGGTCGACGAGCTCGGGCACGTCGGCGGGCGAGAACAGCGACCACTGGGCGTCGGCGTCGACCCGGCGCATGAACTCGTCGGGGATCCAGTGCGCGAGGTTCAGGTTGTGCGTACGGCGCTGGTCCTCACCGGTGTTGTCGCGCAGCTCCAGGAACTCCTCGATGTCGGAGTGCCAGGTCTCCAGGTACACCGCGGCCGCGCCCTTGCGCCGGCCGCCCTGGTTGACCGCGGCCACCGACGCGTCGAGGGTCTTGAGGAACGGGACGATGCCGTTGGAGTGGCCGTTGGTGCCCCGGATCAGCGAACCGCGGCCGCGGATGCGGGAGTACGAGAGACCGATGCCGCCGGCGTGCTTCGAGAGCCGGGCGACCTGGTGGTAGCGGTCGTAGATCGAGTCGAGCTCGTCCAGCGGCGAGTCGAGCAGGTAGCAGGACGACATCTGGGGGTGCCGGGTGCCGGAGTTGAAGAGCGTGGGGGAGGACGGCAGGTAGTCCAGGCGGCTCATCAGGCCGTACAGGGACGCCACTTCGTCCAGGGCGCGGACCGACTCGTCCTCGGCGAGGCCGGACGCCACGCGCAGCATGAAGTGCTGGGGGGTCTCGACGACCTTGCGGGTGATCGGGTGGCGCAGCAGGTAGCGGGAGTAGAGGGTGCGCAGGCCGAAGTAGCCGAAGCGGTCGTCGGCGCCGTCGGCGAGGGCCGCGTCCACCAGCGCGTCGAGGCGGGCGGTGTGGGCGTCGACGAACTCGGCGGTGCGGTCGGCGATCAGGCCCTCGCGGTGGCCGACCGCGACCGAGGCGGAGAACGACACCGCGCCCTGGGTCGCGGCCTCTTCGGCGATGGTGATGGTCAGGAGCCGGGCGGCGAGGCGGGAGTACGCCGGGTCCTCGGAGATGAGCCCCGCGGCCGCCTCGGTGGCCAGCTCGCGCAGCTCGGCCTCGTCGGAACGGGCGTTGCGGCCCCGCAGCGCGGCGGCGGCGACCCGGCCGGGGTCGGTGTCCGCGAGGTCGGCGGTGAGATCGGTCAGGGTCCGCAGCAGCGCGGTCCCCGGGGCATCCGCCAACTCTTCGGTGATCGCTGAAGCGGGATCCGCAGGGGCGATGGTCACGTGGGGGCACTCCCTCGCTCGGCACGGGGCCCTTCGGAGGAGGCGTCGGCGCGCGTCGGGGCAGCCCTGAGCGCGTCGTCCACCGGCCCAACCGCGAGGCCCGGACGTCTGGCATCCGGTTCGGTCGACCCGGACGCGCCATCGGCAGGTCCTCGGACTCGACCGGCACAAAGACGTACAGGTCATACCGTTGCGGGACAGTTCCGGATTCGAACCGGATTCCCCTGCGGCGACAGCGAGGACGAGCATACATGTGGGGGGCGCTGTCAGCGGCACCCCCCACATGTTGTGTCGTTGTGTTCGTGAGGGGGGGGCAACGGATGGAAGCCGGGCAAGTGTCAGCGGCCTCCGCTATCGTCGATGACAGACCGTCGAGGAAGGGGAGTGAGGCATGGTCGTCATGACTTACCGGGCCCAGATGCAGACCGAAGACTTCGAGACCCTCGCGCGCATAGGTGCCCGCGAGATCGAGGGGCTGCGGCTTGAATTCATTGACGGGAAGCTGGGGGTCAAGGCCGTGCCGGACGGGGACCACGACCGAATCGTTCTGTGGCTGGCTCGCATCTGTATGCAGCATCGGCCTGAGCTGTGGCTTCACGTCGAGCGGGGGTTGGCAGTTCAGGAATACCGTTCGGGTCGCGCGCGCCCGGACGCGTCCATGGCTCCGGACGACGCGTTTGTGGGGCAGGGGGAGTGGGCTGATCCGGCACCCGTCCTCATGGTTGTCGAGGTCACCTCGTACGACGCCGACACGGACGCGCGTGATCGAAACGAGAAGCCGCGCGCCTACGCAGAGACCGGAATCCCTGTGTACCTCCTCATCGACCGGGAGCGCTGCGAGGTCACCGTCCGCAGCGAGCCTGACGGCATGCGTTACGAGAGCATCCGCACCGTGCCCTTCGGTAAGGACATCGAGCTGCCCGAGCCCGTGGGCATCACCCTCCAGACCGAGCAGCTCAAGGACTGGGTGCGCTGAGCACCGCACGCAAAAGGGCCGCCGCATCCCTCTTGGATGTGGCGGCCCTTCCGCGTAGCAACGGGCAGACTCAGTGCGCCGAGCCCGCCGTCGCCGGGGGGAGTTCCGTGGCCACGCCCGGGTCGCCGGCGTCCGCCGTGTAGTCGGCGGGGGAGGTCTCGTCGATGCCGTCGGGGGCCTTCAGGGCGCGCAGGACGACGGTGAGGACCACCGTCACCACCACGTTCAGGACGAACGCGGTGAGGCCGATGTAGCCGATCTCGCCGATGCCCGGGATCTCCTTCGAGGAGCCGCCGAAGTGCTTCTGGGTGGGCGAGGCCACTCCGTACGCGGCTAGGGTGCCGTAGACCATGCCGACCGCCCAGCCCGCGAGCAGCGCCCAGCGGTGGAACCAGCGGGTGAACAGGCCGCCGACCAGGGCCGGGAAGGTCTGCAGGATCCAGATGCCGCCCAGGAGCTGGAAGTTGATGGCGACCGTCTTGTCCATGGTCAGGACGAAGACCAGCGCGCCGACCTTCACCACCAGCGAGACCAGCTTGGAGACCTTGGCCTCCTGCGCGGGCGTCGCGTCCGGCTTGAGGAAGTCCTTGTAGATGTTGCGGGTGAAAAGGTTCGCGGCCGCGATCGACATGATCGCCGCCGGGACCAGCGCGCCGATGCCGATCGCCGCGAAGGCGACGCCCGCGAACCAGTCCGGGAACATGTCCTCGAAGAGCTGGGGGATCGCCAGCTGGCCGTTCTTGACCTTGACCCCGGCCGCGATCGCCATGAAGCCGAGCAGCGCGAGCAGGCCCAGCATCAGCGAGTACAGCGGCAGGATCGTGGTGTTGCGGCGGATCACGTTGCGGCTGCGCGAGGACAGCGTCGCGGTGATCGAGTGCGGGTACATGAACAGCGCGAGCGCCGAGCCGAGCGCGAGCGTCGCGTACGTCCACTGGCTCGACTCGCCGGGCGCGATCGCGCCGGTCGGCTTGCCGCCGGGCGGGCCCGCGAACTTGTGCTGCGCCGCGCTGAAGATCGCGTCGAAGCCGCCCAGCTTGATCGGGATGTAGATGATTGCCACCGCGATGACGAGGTAGATCAGGCCGTCCTTCACGAATGCGATCAGCGCGGGCGCGCGCAGGCCGGACGAGTACGTGTACGCCGCGAGCACCGCGAACGCGATGAGCAGCGGCAGGTCCTTGACGAACCAGTTGTCGGACTCGCCGCCCACGCCCATGACGTCCAACACGGCCTGGATGCCGACCAGTTGGAGCGCGATGTACGGCATCGTCGCGAGGATGCCGGTGACCGCGACCGCGAGGGACAGGCCCTTGGAGCCGAACCGGCCCCGCACGAAGTCCGAGGTGGTGACGTAGCCGTGCTTGTGCGAGACCGACCACAGGCGCGGCAGGAAGGTGAAGATCAGCGGGTACACGAGGATCGTGTACGGCACGGCGAAGAAGCCCGCCGCGCCCGCCGCGTAGATCGCCGCCGGGACCGCCACGAACGTATAGGCCGTGTAGAGGTCGCCGCCGAGCAGGAACCAGGTGACCCAGGTGCCGAACGACCGCCCGCCCAGGCCCCATTCGTCCAGGCTGGCCTCGTTCTCGGCCTTGCGCCAGCGCGCGGCCATGAAGCCTATGACCGTGACGGCCAGGAAGAAGAAGATGAAGACGCCGAGCGCGACGCCGTTCACGCCGTCCTTCACTTGGACGCACCCCCCTGCTTGTCGGACGTGGAGGCGGTGCGCGAGCGCTGGTCGTGCTGCCACAGCTTGTACGCGACCATCGTGAGCGCGGTCGAGATCAGCACCCAGAGCATCTGGTACCAGTAGAAGAACGGGATGCCGCCGAGCACCGGGTCGGTCTTGGCGTACGAGCTCACCCACAGCATCGCCACGAAGGGCGCGATCAGGCAGAGCGCGATGACCACGCGCAAGGGCGTGATCACCGGTCTCTTCACTTCTGTCGAATCCGGCATTGGTGGCTCCGTCCCCTCACGATCACCTGTGCGTTGGATCACTTGTAATGCGCAGGAAATCTAGGGGAGAGATTCGGTCAAGGGAACCCCCGTCCGGATTCCGGACGGCTCAACGGCCGGGAGGGCGCGCTCAGTCGGCCGGCCGCTTGAGGCGGGCCACGAACTTGTACCGGTCGCCCCGGTACACCGATCGCACCCACTCCACCGGTTCGCCCTGGCCGTCCAGGGAGTGCCGCGACAGCATCAGCATCGGCAGGCCGACATCGGTGCCGAGCAGCCCGGCCTCGCGCGGGGTGGCGAGCGATGTCTCGATGGTCTCCTCGGCCTCCGCGAGGTGCACCCCGTACACCTCGGCGAGCGCGGTGTAGAGAGAGGTGTACTTGACCAGCGAGCGGCGCAGCGCCGGGAAGCGCTTGGCGGACAGGTGGGTGGTCTCGATGGCCATCGGCTCGCCGCTCGCCAGGCGCAGCCGCTCGATGCGCAGGACGCGGCCGCCCGCGGTGATGTCGAGCAGCCCGGCGAGGGTGTCGTCGGCGGTGACGTAGCCGATGTCGAGGAGCTGGGAGGTCGGCTCCAGGCCCTGGGCGCGCATGTCCTCGGTGTACGAGGAGAGTTGGAGCGGCTGGGAGACCTTCGGCTTGGCGACGAACGTGCCCTTGCCCTGGATGCGCTCCAGGCGGCCCTCGACGACCAGTTCCTGGAGGGCCTGGCGCACGGTGGTGCGGGAGGTGTCGAACTCGGCGGCGAGGGTGCGCTCGGGCGGCACCGGCGTGCCGGGCGGCAGGGTCTCCGTCATCTCCAGCAAGTGACGCTTGAGGCGGTAGTACTTGGGCACGCGAGCGGTGCGGGCGCCGGCGCCCGCCTCTGTCTCGCTCCCGCTCCCGTCGGCCATGGCCTGCCTTCCCGAGTGCTGCGCTGCTGCCGTCACCGGCTCCTCCGTCTGTCGCGGCTCACATGGTGGCACGGACCGGTCACGGGTCGTCGCCCTCCGTCAGGGTGTCGGTCCGGTAACGCGATCGACAGCCCTTCTTATACACCGCCACGCGGCGGACGTGCGGGGAAGTGTGCAAGTTGGTCTAAACCATTAAAGCCCAGGAGGGCCGCCGCGGGCAGCCCGGCGCGGGCCGGATCGGGCCCATGCGGGCCGAGTTGCGGGGTGTTCCGGGCGGCGAGGTGTCGGTCCGATAACGGACGGTCTCAGCGTTCTTATCGACCCTTGACACCCCTAAAGGTCTAGGCCAAGCTCCCGGTACTGGTCTAAACCATTAAAGACCAGAACCCAGCCCCACGGGCAGTACTCGTCGTATGTGGCATCGCGGTGGGCGGGGCCACGAAGAAGGTAACGGGGTCAGTCATCCCTGAGGAGAGTGGCGTGAAGCGCAAGCTCATCGCGGCGATCGGCGTCGCGGGCATCATGATCGGCGCCGCGGCGTGCGGCGGCAGTGACAAGAAGGATGGCGCAGCGGGGGGCGACGCCAAGGAGCTCACCGTCTGGCTGACGGTCGACGCGCAGAAGAACTGGCCCGAGCTGGTCAAGGCGGCCGACGACGCGATCGTCGCCAAGCACCCCGGCCTGAAGATCAACCACGAGTACTACGGCTGGCCGGACAAGAACGCCAAGCTCGACGCCGTCCTCGCCACCGACAAGGCGCCGGACGTGGTCGAGATGGGCAACACCGAGATGCTGGCCTACTCGATCAAGGGCGCGTTCGCCGAGGTCGACCCGTCGAAGTTCGACAACTCCGCCGCCTGGCTGGACGGCCTCAAGGCCTCCGTCTCGTACGACGGCAAGACCTACGGCGTCCCCTACTACGCCGGTGGCCGCACGGCGACCTGGCGCAAGGACATAGCCGCCGACTCGGGCATCACCGCGACCCCGAAGACGTACACCGAGCTGACCGCCGACCTGGACAAGATCCAGGCGAAGCAGGGCGACAAGTTCAGCGCCTGGTACCAGCCCACCCGCGACTGGTACGCGGCGATGTCCTTCGTGTACGACGCCGGCGGCTCCATCGCCAAGGAGGACGGCGGCAAGTTCAAGGCCAACCTGTCCTCGCCGGAGTCCGTCAAGGGCCTCACCGAGTTCAAGAACGTCGTCGACAAGTACATGAAGGGCGACAAGACGAAGGACGAGTCCGACCGTCCCATCGTCTACGGACAGGGCAAGTCCGGCCTCGTCTTCAGCCCGGCCTGGGAGGGCGCCAACGCCGCCCTGCCGGAGAACGACAAGGTCGGCAAGCTCGCCGACAAGATCGAGAGCTTCGTCATGCCGGCCCCGTCCGGCAAGGCCATGCCGGTCTTCCTCGGCGGCTCGGACCTCGCGATCCCGGTCAAGTCCAAGGCCCAGGGCCTGGCGGCCGAGTGGATCAACGCCCTCACCGGCACCCAGGGCCAGAAGGGCCTGATCGCCAAGGGGAACCTGCCCAACAACAAGACGGACCTCGCACCGCTGAAGTCGGACCCGAAGACGGCCGTCCCGGCCACCGCGGCCGAGTCCAGCTGGTTCGTCCCGATGGCGCCGGGCTGGGGCCAGGTCGAGAAGGCCCAGGTCCTGCAGACCATGCTGCAGAACATCGGCACCGGCAAGCAGACGGTCGAGGCCGCCGCGAAGGACGCGGACGCCGCGATCGACAAGGTCATCAACACCAAGTGACCTTTGGGCAGGGCCCCGTCACCACGACGGGGCCCTGCCCGGCCAGTTCCAGAGAGGGATTACCAGGAGCGCGCGATGAGTGCCGCAGAGACAACCACCGCCAAGGTGCCGCCGGCGCGGCGCGACCCACTACCGGGTGCTGGATCCGGTCGACCAGGCGAGCCGGGGAAGAAGCGCGGCACGGGCGGGGGAGCGGCGGTGCCCTGGGCACTGCTCGCGCCCTGTCTGCTCGTCCTCGCGCTCGTCCTCGGCTATCCGCTGGTACGGCTCGTCACCCTGTCCTTCCAGAAGTTCGGGCAGCCGCAGCTGTGGGGCTTCAAGGCCGCCGAGTCGGTCGGCTTCGACAACTTCACCAACGTCCTCGGTGACGCCGAGTTCTGGCGCGTCGTCGTCCGCACCGTCCTGTTCGCCGCCACCGCGGTCGTCCTGACCATGGTCATCGGCATGCTGATCGCCCTGCTGCTCCAGCGGGTCTCGGGCTGGGTCAAGACGCTCATCAACATTGCCCTGGTGGCGAGTTGGGGCATGCCCATCGTCGTCGCGATCACCGTCTTCAAGTGGATGTTCGACTCCGACTTCGGTGTCCTCAACTGGCTGCTCAGCCAGATTCCCGGCGTCGAGATGCACGGCCACAACTGGTTCGCCGACGGCACCCAGGGCCTCGCCGTCATCATGCTGCTCGTGGTCTGGGGCGCGGTGCCGTTCGTCGTCATCACCCTCAGCGCCGGCCTCACCCAGGTCCCCAAGGAGCTCGAAGAGGCCGCCCGGCTCGACGGCGCCGGCTCCTGGGGCGTGTTCCGGCACGTCACCATGCCAATCCTCAAGCCCGTCATCGTGATGCTCGCGACGCTGTCGGTCATCTGGGACATGGGCGTCTTCCCGCAGGTCTTCGTGATGCGCGGCGGCCACCCCGAGGCCGAGTTCCAGCTGCTCACCACGTACTCGTACGAGAAGGCCTTCGTGGTCAACGACTACTCCCAGGGCTCCGCGATCGCCCTGCTCACCGTGATCCTGCTGCTCGGCGTGATCGCCGTGTACATGCGGCAGATGCTGAAGATTGGAGAGGTGGAGTGACGATGGCTGCCTCGACCGCCGCGGCGCCCGCCGCCACCCGGGTCAAGACCGCACGCAAGAAGACCAAGCTGGGCTGGAACCTGCTCGGCCTGCTGGTCTTCGTCACCGCGGGCTTCCCGGTCTACTGGATGCTGAACACCGCGTTCAAGCCGGCCAAGGACGCGATCGACCCCGATCCGCACCTGTTCCCGACGAACTTCACGCTCGACAACTTCAAGCGGGCGCTCCAGATCGGCGACTTCTGGGGTTCGATCGGCCGCTCGCTGACCGTCTCGGTCGTCGTGGTCCTGATCGGCATCGCGGTCGGCCTGCTCGCCGCGCTCGCCATCTCCCGGTTCGCCTTCCGCGGCCGCAAGATCGTCATCGTCGGCATCCTCGCGGTCCAGATGGTGCCGCTCGTCGCCATGATCATTCCGGTCTTCCTGCTGCTCAACGACCTCGGTCAGTACGACAAGCTCTCGGGCCTGATCATCACGTACCTGACCTTCATCCTCCCCTTCACGGTCTGGACGCTGCGCGGATTCATCGTCAACGTCCCCAAGGAGCTGGAGGAGGCGGCCATGGTCGACGGCTGCAGCCGCACCGGCGCCTTCATCCGCGTGGTCTTCCCGCTGCTCGCGCCCGGCATGGTGGCGACCTCGGTCTACGGTTTCATCCAGGCGTGGAACGAGTACCTCTACGCCCTCATGCTGATGAGCCAGAACCACCAGACGGCCACGGTGTGGCTGTCCAACTTCACCACCCAGCACGGCACCGAGTACGCCCCGATGATGGCCGGATCCACCATGATGGCCGTCCCCATCGTGATTCTCTTCCTCCTCGTCCAGCGCAAGATGGCCGCGGGTCTGACGGCCGGCGCAGTGAAGGGATAACTCCGCCCCATGACCACTATGACCACGGGTTCCGACACGCTGACCCGCGACGCCCTCGCCGTCCTCCAGCCCGGGTTCACCGGCACCAGCGCGCCGGACTGGCTCCTCCGCCGGATCGGCGAAGGCCTCGCCTCCGTCGGCCTGTTCGGCCGCAACATCGTCTCCGCGCCCCAAGTGGCCGCGCTGACGGCCCAGTTGAGGGCCGAGCGGGACGACCTTCTGGTGGCCATCGACGAGGAGGGCGGCGACGTCACCCGCATCGAGGTCCGCACCGGCTCGTCCTTCCCCGGCAACCTCGCGCTCGGCGCGGTCGACGACGTGGACCTGACCCGTGAGGTCGCCCGCGAGCTGGGCCGCCGGCTCGCCGAGTGCGGGGTCAACCTGAACTGGGCGCCGTCCGCCGACGTGAACTCCAACCCGGACAACCCGATCATCGGCGTACGGGCCTTCGGTGCCGAGACCGACCTGGTGGCCCGGCACACCGCCGCCTACATCGAGGGCCTCCAGGCCGCCGGGGTCGCCGCCTGCACCAAGCACTTCCCCGGGCACGGCGACACCAATGTCGACTCGCACCACGCGATGCCCCGCATCGATGTGGATCTCGACACGTTGCACGCCCGTGAGCTGGTGCCTTTCCGCGCCGCGATCGCGGCGGGTTCCAAGTCGGTCATGAGTGCGCATATCCTTCTTCCCGCGCTCGACCCCGCACGTCCCGCCACGCTCAGCCCGCGCATCCTCACCGGACTGCTGCGCGAGGAGCTCGGCTACGACGGGCTGATCGTCTCGGACGCGGTGGAGATGCAGGCCATCGCCGGGACGGTCGGCATCGAGCGAGGCTCCGTCCTCGCGATCGCGGCGGGCGCCGACGCCCTGTGCGTCGGCGGCGGCCTGGCCGACGAGGGCACCGTACTGCGGCTGCGCGACGCGCTGGTCAAGGCGGTACGGGACGGCGACCTGGCCGAGGAACGCCTGGCCGACGCCGCCGCACGGGTACGTGCGCTGGCGGCGTGGACCCAGCAGGCCAGGGGGGATGTGGCGGCGCCGGGCGCGGCGGTGCAGGAGGGGACCGCGCCCGGCACCGGCAGTGACATCGGCCTGGTGGCCGCGCGCCGGGCCGCCCGCATCACCGCCTCGCCGTCGTGGCGCCCGCTGGAGCAGGCCCCGTACGTGGCCACGTTCACGCCCGTCATGAACATCGCGGTGAGCAGCGAGACCCCCTGGAGCATCGGCGGCGAGCTCGCCGCCCTGCTGCCCGGCACCGAGAGCGGCACCCACGGCACGGACAGCTCCGCCGCCGATGTGCTCGCGGCCGCGGGGGAGCGCCGCGTCGTCGCGGTCGTACGCGACGAACACCGCCACCCCTGGATGGCGGCCGCCCTGGACGCCCTGCTCGCGGCCCGCCCGGACACGGTCGTGGTCGAGATGGGCGTCCCGCGGGCGACCCCGCGCGGCGCCCTGCACATCGCGACCCACGGCGCGGCGCGGGTGTGCGGGCGAGCGGCGGCGGAGCCCATCGCGGGGTTCTGACCCAGCCAACGGACTGCGTGGCGGGTGACGGTCGGCGGACCGTCACCCGCCACGTTTGCATGTGCGGGCGCATCTGGCGCCGCATGTACGATGGGGCCGACTTTCGGTGTCCGCGAGGGCCGACTTGTGCGGGCCGCCGGAGCGGAACGTTCCGGTCCCTCGGCCGAGAGGTCGTCAACTCGGCTGCGGGGGCGTCTACTTGACAGTACGTATCCTCCGTGTGTCCGGTGCGTGAACCCGTCCGTTTTGGGTGCCGCCACCGCCCCAACTTGGGGGTTGACACCGGAAGTTGGTCTAGTCCACCTTGGAGGTACGCAAGATCGGTGTAGGTGCCCCCGTCCCATGAGCGGCACCGAGCGCAAGGAGGTGGCAACCCCGGCCCTGTCTTCGTGGAGACGCACACTCTCCACCGGGTGACCGGCCGGCGCGAGGACGCGCCGAGCTTGCCAAGTCCGGTTGCCACGCGCCTATTTGCCCTCGCAATGCCCGACTGTGAACCGGTCGGTGCAAGGACCACGCCGAGGGCCCCGCATCGCCCGGCACACCGCACATCCCCGGCCCCGGACGGCCGCAAGGTGCATGCCGGACGCGAGCACGACCGTATGCCGAACCCATCCGCCGCAGCACCGCGCCGCCGACCGTGACCTCACCGGGCCGGCCGCGCGCACCGCTCCGGCCGCCGCACCCTGCCGATCCCCGCCCAACAGGACGCCCGCGCCCGGGCCATGTCGCTGTGCCCGCGGGATCCCCTCAGCCGCCCACCATCCGCACCCTGGAGTGATCGCATGTCGGCATCCGACCGATATCTCTACCGAGCCGCCTCCGACGTCCCCTATTTCAGCTCCGACGGCGGCGAGACCTACCTGGCCCGCACCCCGTTGCGGGACATCGAGAAGTCCCGCCCGCTGCGCGTCCTTTCCGAGGACGACTTCGCGTTCTGGCAGACGTACGGCTACGTCATAGTGAAGGAGGCGATCCCGGCCGCCGCGGCCAAGCGCCTCCTCGACTTCACCTGGGACTTCCAGGGCCTGGATCCCGAGAGGCCCGAGACCTGGTACTCCGAGGACCGCGAGTTCGCCTCCGAGCTCGAACAGCACCTGCACGTCTACGGGTTCGTCGAGGCGTACCACCACCAGCTCCTGTGGGACAGCCGCCAGACGCAGCGGGTCTACGACGCGTTCGCCGACGTGTGGGACTGCGAGGAGCTCTGGGTCACGCTCGACCGGCTCAACCTGAACCCGCCCAACATCAAGGACCGCGACCGGGCGCACATCGAGCCCACCGACAAGGGCTTCGACATCGAGCTGCACTGGGACGTGGACACCACGCTCGGCGTGCTGCCGCAGCGCGTCCAGGGGATCATCGCGCTCAACGACACCCAGGACGACCACGGCGGCTTCCAGTGCTCGCCCGAGCTGTTCCGCCGCTTCGAGGAGTGGAAGGTCGCCCAGCCCGCCGGCCGTGACCCCATCAGGCCGAACACCGACCGGGCCGAATTCCCCGTCGTCCGGCCCCAGCTCAAGGCCGGTGACCTGCTGATCTGGAACGGTCTTCTCGCGCACGGCGTGGCCCGCAACACCTCCGACAACGGTGTCCGCGCGGTCCAGTACCTCTCGATGATGCCCGCCCTGGAGTCGGACCACGAGGTGCGGAAGTCCCGCGTCGAATCCTGGCGCAGCCTCGGCACCCCGGACTGGAACAAGACGCTGGTCGGCGACGCGCGCAGGCACGAGTCCCTCCGGTACCCCACCGCCGAACTCACCGACCTGGGCGCCAAGCTGCTCGGCCTCGAATCCTGGGGCGCCACCGGGACCGCAACGCCGACCGAGGAGCCCGCGTGCGACGCATCTGCCTGACGCTGCCCACCAACCGGGCCTGCGCGGCCACGATCGCGGCGGTGCACGAGGAGGCCGCGTACGCCGCCGAGCACTTCGACGTCGAGGTCCACCTGCTGGTCCTGGACTCCGCCGACGGGCCGACCCGTGCCGAACATGCCGATGTCATAAGGGAGTTGCCCCCGGACGCCCACGTCCTCGTGCACCACCTCGACGAGGCCCGGCAGCGGGACTTCCTCCAGCGCGTCATCGAGCGGGCCGGACTCGCCAAGCCCGATCTGATGCTCGACCTCATGCTGCCCTCGGAGGTGTCGTACGGCGCCTGCACCAACCGGGCGTTCCTCATCGCGAGCGCGCTCGGCTGCCACTCCGTACACCGCCGGGACTCCGACAGCAGCTACCAGATCCTGGACGGCGAGCCCGTCTTCCCCATCCACCACGAGCTGCTCTCGCTCGGCAAGCGGGCCGTGGACGCCGTACCCGAGGTCACGCGGACCCGGCTCGACCCGGCGGACATCCACAAGCCGGTGGCGATGGTGGGCAGTTCGTTCGTGGGCGAGCTGTCGGTGGACATCGGCGAGATCCGCGACCTCGACCCCGAGATCTACTACGAGGTGGTCGGCCTGTGGGCCGATGCCGGAACCCCGCCGGATGAGCGTCGGGAGCTGGTCGAGGACTCGTTCGTCGGAGCCGGCAACGACCCCTTCACCCATGACGAGTCGACGCTGGGCGCCCCCGACATCTGGCGGGTCGACATGTGCAACATCGGCCTCGACCGCGAGGTGTACGAGCGCGTGCCGCTGCCGCCCGCGACCAGCACCATAGGCAGCGACTACTTCCTGCTGCACCTGGTGCGCGACGCGACGCTGCCCGGCGTGGTCCACAACCGGAACATCGTGAACTACTACACCCCCGAGCGCCGGACCGGCCCCGGATTCACGGCCTACCAGCTGCGGTTCACCAAGTTCCTCCTGTCGATGCTCTACCTCTACCCGGTCTATACGGCGATGGAGGAGGCGCGCGGCACCCTGCTCGACGAGCAGCACCACGTACGCCCCGCCCTGATCGCCGAGCTCGCCGTGGGCAGCGCGGGCACGGACCGCGCCGAGAACGTCCGCAGGCTGGAGGTCCTCGACCGCTGCTACCGCCAACTGGGGGGAAAGTACGCCGAGTTCGCCGACCATCTGATGCCGCTGTGTGAGCGCCTGCTCGACGAGGCGCAGGCCGACATCGAGGACTTCGCGCTGCTCATCGAGGCATGGGGCCCGCTGGTGGCCGCGAGCAGGGCCGAGGCTCCGGTCCGGGGTGTCGACGATGCGTGAGAGCACGGCCGTCCGGGCCGCCCTGGCCGACGCCGCCGACGACCGGATCTTCTTCGACCTGGACGGAATCGAGGCCCAGTACGCGACGCTGGTCCACGAACTGCCCGGAATCCAGGTCAGGTTCGCCATGAAGGCGTGCCCGGTGGACGAGGTGCTCGACTGCCTCGCACACCAGGGAGCGGGCTTCGACGCGGCCAGCCCGAACGAGATCGAGCAGGCCGTCAAGACCGGCGTGCCCCTCGACCGGATCCACTACGGCAACACGATCAAGTCGGACGAGAACATCGCCGACGCCTACCGCATGGGCATACGCGACTTCGCGACCGACAGTGTCGAGGACGTCGCGGCGATCGCCCGACTGGCCCCGGGATCCAGGGTGTTCTGCCGTCTCGCCACCAGCGGGGACGGTGCGCTGTGGGGCCTCAGTCAGAAGTTCGGCTGCTCGGCCGACGACGCCGGACGCGTCCTGGAAGCGGCGCGCGATGCGGACCTGACCCCGTCGGGCCTGTCCGTGCACGTCGGCTCGCAGCAGATGACGTCCGAGGCCTGGCAGAGCGCGCTCGACGAGCTCGCCGACCTGGTGGCGGTCCTGAACGGACGCGGCATCCTGCTCGACACGGTCAACCTCGGCGGCGGCCTGCCCGCCCTCGGCTGCCTCGACAAGCACGGCCGCCCGCTCGACCCCCCGCTCGACAAGATCTTCGCCGTCCTGCGCGAAGGCATGCAGCGCCTGAGCGAGGAGTCGGCGTCACCCCTGGAGTTCCTCATGGAGCCCGGCCGCCACCTGGTCGCCGACCACGGTGCGATCCGGGCCCGCGTGTCCCGGCTCTCGGCGCGGCGGCAGCGCGACGGCGAGCGGCAGCACTGGCTGTACCTGAGCTGCGGAAAGTTCAACGGCCTGTACGAGATGGACGAGCTGCAGTACCGCCTGGAGTTCCCCGGCCACGCGGGCGGCCGGTACGTCCCGGCCGTGATCGCGGGCCCCACCTGCGACAGCGACGACGCGTACGACTACGAGGCCGGACTCGTCCAGGTCCCCGCCGAGGCCGCTTCCGGGGACCCGGTCTGGATCCACTCCTGCGGCGCGTACGCCGTCGGCTACACGACCCAGGGCTTCAACGGCTTCGACCCGCTGCCCTACACCTGCATCGGAGGTTCGAGGTAGATGCCTCGGTTGGACACAGAGCCGCTGCTTGAGGCGGACGTGCTCATCCGCCCGCTGGCCGAGGGCGACTGGGACGCGATCGTGGCCCTGGAGGCGCGAGCGTACGCCCAGGACGGCCTGTCGGAGGGTCGGGAAGCCCTGAAATCCCGCTATTCGTCCGGGACTTGCTTCGTCCTCGAACACGAGGGCCGGGTCGGCGGCTACCTCCTGGCCCTGCCGTACCCACCCTTCACGAGCCCGGACCTCAGCCGAGCCGAGGACGCGGACCACCCTTCCCGCAACCTGCACGCGCACGACCTCGTGATCGCCGAGCATCTGCGAGGCAGGTCCCTGGGCCCTCGGCTCCTGACCCATCTCCTGTCTGCGGCAAGGGAGTTGGGGTATGAGCGGATCTCCATGGCGGCGGTCCGAGGAGCCCATGTCCTCTGGGCCCGGCTGGGCTACCGCGCCCACCCCGAGGTCGTCCTGCCGGCGAGCTACGGCACGAACGCGGTGTACATGTCCATGGAAGTAGGCTGAATTCGCATGTTTCGGGCCCCCGATGAATACCGTCGATCACAAGTGGCGATCGCGGCACTGTTCTGCTGCCTCGGATTCCAGTACGCCACGTGGGTCTCGCGGATCCCCGCGCTGAAGACGAGGCTCGACCTGTCCGAGGCGGAGCTCGGCCTGCTCCTGATGGTCTGCGGGGCGGGCGCGGCGGTCTCGTTCCCGCTGGTGGCGATCCTGACGAAGCGGCTCGGCTCGCGGCGCCTGTCCGTCCTCTCGGCGCTGTGCCTGGGGCTGGTGCTCCTGGCCCTGTCGGTCACGCCGGACTATCCGGTCACGCTGCTGATCGTCTTCTTCGACGGGGTGGCGGTCGGCTGTCTGAACGTCGCGATGAACGCGCAGGCGGCCGCACTTGAGGTCAAGTACCGGCGGACCACGATGGCCAGGATGCACGCGACGTTCAGCGCGGGCTCGCTGTTCGCGGCACTGCTCGCGTCCGGCGTCACATCGCTGTCCTCGGCCCTCCCGGCCCACTTCGGCACGGCGACGGTGCTGGTGGTGGTCGTCGTACTGGCCGCGCGCCCGGGCCTCCTGACGGAGAATCAGAATACGGCGGAACCCTCCGCGCCCTCCGGAAAGCAGGGTCGTCGGGGGCTGACTCTCCCGACCCGGGTGACGATCTGGATGGGCCTGGCGATGGCGTTCGGCACCGTGACGGAGGGCGCCATGAACGACTGGTCGGCGCTCTACCTGAAGGACAGCGCGGGCGCGGCGGCGGAACTGGCGCCGCTGGGCATCGCCGTCGTCTCGGTGATGATGGTCCTGGCCCGCCTCTTCGCCGACGGGTGGCGTACGAAGTGGGGCGACGAGCGCATCGTGCGGGTCGGCAGCGCGCTGGCCGGCGCGGGTCTCGCGGTCGCCCTGCTGGCCGGAGGGGTGGTCCCGGCGCTGCTCGGGTTCGCCTGCGTCGGACTCGGTATCGCGGCGGTGACCCCGTGCGTGTACGTCGCGGCCGCCCGCCAGGGTTCGGACGCGCTGGCCCTGGTGGCCGCGATGGGCACGACGGGCCTCCTCGCCGGCCCGGCGGTGATCGGCTTCATCGCCAACGGCACGAGTCTGGTGTGGGGGATGGGGGCGGTGGCCCTCTCGGCCCTGGTCGTGTCGGTGTGCAGCACCCGGATCCGCTTTCCGGCCCTGGCCGACGCGTAGGCCTCGGCTGCGGGCAGTTCCCCGCGGCCTATCGAATGCGCTCCCGCGGCTGTCCTGCCCGGCTGCGGCCCGTGGTCGGCTGGCCGCGCAGTTCCCCGCGCCCCTTCAGGTCGCTGAGCAACCCAGCACTGGGTGACCCCAACCTCCCAGGGGCGCGGGGAACTGCGCAAACAGGCCCCGCTGGCCCGCACTCAAGAGGAGCCCCCCTCGCGGAGCTAAAGCCCCTGCCACACAGGCTTGTTGGTGAAGGTGTGCCGGAAATACGGCGCAAGCTTCAGCTTGGACGCCGCGGCCTCGTCCACGACGACCGTCGCATGCTGGTGGAGCTGGAGCGCCGACGCCGGAACGACCGCGGCGACCGGCCCCTCCACCGTCTGTGCGACGGCCTCCGCCTTGCCCTCACCGGTGGCGAGCAGCACCAGGTGCCGGGCCTCCAGGATCGTGCCGATGCCCTGGGTGATCACGTGGTGCGGCACCTGGTCGATGTCGTTGTCGAAGAAGCGCGCGTTGTCGACCCGGGTCTGCTCGGTGAGCGTCTTGATCCGGGTGCGCGAGGCGAGCGAGGAGCAGGGCTCGTTGAAGCCGATGTGCCCGTCGGTGCCGATGCCCAGGATCTGGAGGTCCACGCCGCCGGCCGAGGCCAGCGCCAGGTCGTAGGCCTCGCACGCGGCCTGGACGTCCTCGGCGGAACCGTCGGGGCCGATGAAGGAGTCCGCGCCGAGCCCGAGCGGCTCGACGACCTGGCGGATGACGGTGGCGCGGTAGGACTCGGGGTGCCCGGCGGGCAGCCCGACGTACTCGTCGAGCTGGCAGACGCGGGCCCGCGAGACGTCGACGTCACCGGCGGCGACCTTCGCGGTCAGCGCGTCGTAGATCGGGATCGGGGTGGAGCCGGTGGCCACGCCGAGCAGTGCGTCGGGCTTGCGGCGCCACAGGGCGGCGATTGACTCCGCGATGAGCTCGCCGCCTGCCTTGGCGTCCGGGACGATGACAACTTCCACGTGGGCCTGCCGATCTGGAGACGTGAAACTGCAACGGGCGTGGTATAGACCAATCTAGCAGAGCTGTGGCCCGTCGGCTGGCGGTCGCATCTGCCCCCATGGTCGACCGGACGGGTTGCCGGAACGCATACGGAGACGGCCATTGGGAGGCATGGAACATGTCGCGGCCGCATTTCTCTCCGAGCGGGCAGAGCCGGGCCGGACGGTGTCCGGCGAGACGGTCGAGCAGCCGTCCGTCCTGCGGCGCATCCGGGAGGTGACCGTTGCCCGAGGCCAGGACCCGGATGTGCCGAGGGCCCTGGCCGGAGGTGACAGAGGCGGGCTGGGCTGAGCCTTACGCGAGCGAGCCGCCCGTCGCGTCCAGCCACTGGCCCGTGATCCAGCGCGCGTCGTCGGAGGCCAGGAACGCCACCACGTCCGCGATGTCGGACGGCTCGCCGACCCGGCCGAGCGGCGAGCGCGCCGCCGTCGCCGCCCAGGCCTCGTCGCTGGCGCGCAGCCAGCTCGCGTTGATGTCGGTGTCGATGATCCCGGGCGCGACCGAGTTGACCGTGATCCCGCGCGGCCCGAGCACCTTGGACAGGTTCCGCGTGAACACGTCGAGCGCGCCCTTGGTCATGGCGTACGTGAGTGTCTCCGGCATCACGGCCGCGCGCGAGAGCCCGCTGGAGATGTTGACGACGCGCCCGCCGTCCCGCAGCCGGGTCAGACCGAGCTGGGTCACGAAGAACGGCGCCTTGGCGTTGACGGCGAAGAACCGGTCGTACGCCTCCTCCGAGACGTCGCCGAACGGTATGGGGTAGCCGATGCCCGCGTTGTTCACCAGGATGTCGAGCCCGTCGGCCTGAAGGTCGAAGGCCTCCCACAGGGCGGCCGCGTCCCCTGGAACCCCCAGTTCCTGGCCGACGGTGAATGCCGAGCCGCCCGCCGCCTCGATGGCCGCGACTGTCTCCTTGGCCGCCGTCTCGTTCGCGGCGTAGTGCACGGCGACCCGCGCCCCGTCCCGGCCGAGCCGCTCGGCGATGCCCCGCCCGATGCCCCTGCTGCCGCCCGTGACCAGCGCCGTCTTTCCGTCGAGCGCGCCCATGGCTGCGCCCCCTTCCACCCCGGATATTTATGTAGCGGTCGCTACGGAAAGAACGTAACACATTCTCTAGTGACCGCTACAGAACTGCCTGTAGACTCGGTGTCATGGCGACGAAACAGCGCGGCCGTCCCCGCTCCTTCGACCGGGACAAGGCTCTTGAGCAGGCCGTGATGGAGTTCTGGCGCCGCGGCTACGAGGTCACATCCGTCGCCGATCTGACCCGGGTCATGGGCATCGGCGCGCCCAGCCTCTATGCCGCCTTCGGTGACAAGCGGGCCCTCTTCGAGGAGGTCCTGCGCACCTATGGCACGACGTACGGCGCCTTCGCGACGCGGGCGCTCGCCGAGGAGCCGACCGCGCGCGCGGCCGTCACCCGGTTGCTGCACGAGGCCGCGTCCGAGTTCAGCGACCCGGCGCACCCCTACGGCTGCCTGGTGATCAGCGCCGCGGCCAACTGCACCAGCGAGTGCGTCAGCACCACGCTGCGCGATCGGCGCAACGCCGGCCTCGCCGCCATCGAGAGCCGGATCGCCGCGGACGTCGCGGCCGGCCACCTCCCCAAGAGCACCGACGCCGGCACGCTCGCCCGCCTCAGTGGCGCCGTCTTCCAGGGCATGTCCCAGCAGGCCCGCGACGGCGCCACCCGCGCCGAGCTCGAAGCTGTCGCCGAGGCGGCCATGCTGGCCTGGCCCCCGGACGGCGGCTAAGGGTTGCGGTCGCCGTGCCGACGCGGAAGATTGTGCCGTGCACATGGATGGACATGGCAGAATGGTCTAGTCCACAATGAACACACCGAGACTTCCGCCCACCCCGCACAGGCGGGCGGAACCGAGGCCCCGGCGCTCTCTGCCCTGACCGCGCCGTGACCTCCCTTGAAGGCCGATGGGGACCGCACTCCCGTCGGCCGGCAACCGGGCTGCGGTGCCCGGACGGGCTGAGGGTCCCGTCCAGGCGCCGCGGCCCGCAGTCATTTCTTGTCACTGCCCGCGGGTACGCTCGACAACGTGCCCTCCATGAACGACCTCGTACGCCAGCACACCGCTCTGAGTGAGTCCGACCTCGAGTGGCTCCACCTGCTGGTCTCGGAGTGGCAGCTGCTCTCCGACCTGTCCTTCGCCGACCTGGTGCTCTGGGTCCCCACCCTGGACGGCACGCGCTATGTGTCGGTCGCGCAGATGCGGCCCAACACCGGCCCCACCTCCTACCAGGACGACATGGTCGGCCACCTGGTCCCGCGCGGCCGGCGCCCGCTGCTCGACGCCGCGCTCGACGAGGGCCGCATCGTGCGCGAGGGCGACCCGGAGTGGCGCGAGGAGGTCCCGGTCCGCGTCGAGTCCATTCCCGTACGCCGCGAAGGCCGCGTCCTGGGCGTGATCGCCCGGAATACGAACCTGCTCACTGTGCGTACACCCTCGCGGCTCGAACTCACCTACCTCCAGTCCGCGTCCGACCTCGCCCAGATGATCGCCGCCGGGTCCTTCCCCTTCCCCGGCCAGCAGGTCGACATGGACGCGTCGCCGCGTGCGGGCGACGGCCTGATCAGGCTCGACGCGGACGGCATCGTCCAGTACGCCTCGCCCAACGCGCTCTCCGCCTACCACCGGCTCGGGCTCGCCTCCGACCTCGTCGGCCAGCACCTGGGCCAGCTGACCGCCGACCTCGCGCCGCCGCGCGGCCCGGTGGACGAGTCCCTGGCCAAGCTCGCCAGCGGGTACGCGCCGAGGGAGGCCGAGGTCGAGGGCAACGACGGGGTGATCCAGCTGCGTGCCATCCCGCTCAAGCCGAAGGGCACGCGCATCGGCTCGCTCGTTCTGCTGCGCGATGTGACCGAACTGCGCCGCCGCGAGCGGGAGTTGATCACCAAGGACGCCACCATCCGGGAGATCCACCACCGGGTGAAGAACAACCTCCAGACGGTCGCGGCGCTGCTCAGGCTCCAGGCCCGCCGGATGGACTCCGACCAGGGCCGCGAGGCGCTCAACGAGGCGGTCCGGCGCGTCGGTTCGATCGCGATCGTGCACGAGACGCTGTCCCAGAACCTGGACGAGCGCGTCGAGTTCGACGAGATCGCCGACCGGGTGCTCGCCATGGTCGCCGAGATCTCGCCCGGCAAGGTCAACTGCCGCCGCACCGGCCGCTTCGGGATCCTCGACGCCGAGGTCGCCACCCCGCTGTCCATGGTCCTGACCGAGGTGCTGCAGAACGCCTTGGAGCACGCGTTCGCGCCGGGGGAGCAGGGTTCGGTGGAGGTCGCGGCGCTGCGCGGCGGCACCCGCGAGGAGGCCCGGCTGCTGATCACGGTGCGGGACGACGGCCGGGGCCTGCCCGAGGGCTTCGACCCGCAGCGCACCGGAAACCTGGGCCTGCAGATCGTACGGACCCTGGTGGAGGGCGAGTTGGGCGGCAGCTTCGACATGGTGCCGGCGCCCGAGCGCGGCACGAAGGTCGTGCTCGACATTCCGGTGGGCCCCGAGAAGTAGGCGCCTGTCCCGCAAGAGCAGCGAGCCCCGAACCATGAGACACGGTTCGGGGCTCGAATGCTGTGGGTTACTGCTGCGCGCTGCGGCTCGGGGGGCGGTGAGTGCGTACGCTCTGTACGCGCCGCGCGGGGCTAAGGCAGGAAGTGGGGGCTCAGGCGGTCGCGTTGCGCGCCCGGTTGCGAGCGGCACGGCGCTTCATCGCGCGGCGCTCGTCCTCGCTGAGGCCACCCCAGACGCCGGAGTCCTGGCCGGACTCGAGCGCCCACTGCAGGCACTGCTCCATGACGGGGCAGCGGCGGCAGACGGCCTTGGCTTCCTCGATCTGCAGCAGCGCAGGACCGGTGTTGCCGATGGGGAAGAACAGCTCGGGGTCTTCCTCACGACAAACGGCGTTGTGACGCCAGTCCATGGCTGCTACCTCTCTTGGTGTTACGTGCAGGGGGGTGCTTGTGAATGTGAACGCTTTCACGAATCCCTCAACAAGGGAAGGGCCATCTTCCAGTTGGACTGGTGGTGGTCCTGGTTTGAGGAGGGGTTCTGGCTTTCAGTGGAGGCCGGTGTTGCGGGCCGTCCCGATCGCCATGTAGAGATTCGCAAACCTCGGCGGCGGATACAACCCCTTCAGAAAAGTTTTTTTGGATTCCTCGGTGTCGACTGGGTCACAGTCGTACTTCCATGGGGTGGATGCCAGCCTAAACGTTCGAGTGAAAGGACTTTGGGCCCTTCCACTCACACAATCACACGCAGTGCATGGCGTACGCCTGTGAACGCGACGCTGGTACGCAGGCCCAGGTGGTCACCGTCCATCTGGAAGGGGAGCGGGGCCTTGGAATGCAAGGTGAAGTCCGTCAGGTCGTGCAGTGATACGGCGTGCTTGCCGTGCGGACCCCGGTCGGGGGTCGAAGTGAGCAGCTGGGTCGCGTAGCGGGTCGCCGAGGGCGCGGTCATCTTGGTGAGCGCGAGTACGTCCAGGCCCGCCTCGAAGGAGGCCTCGGGGGACGAGTACAGCGGACGATTGCCCAGGTAGGTGTAGGGGGAGGTGTTGCAGACTATGGACAGGACGAGGTCCTCGACGGGCTCGGCGCCGGGCTGCTCCAGCGTGATCTGGCCATGTCTGCGATGGGGTTCGCCGAAGAACTGGCGCGCCACCTGGCGCAAATAGAGCGCATGCGTCGAGCGCTTTCCGCGCTCCCGCTGCTGTTCGACCCGGCCGACCACACCCGCGTCGAATCCGAACCCGGCACAGAAAGTGAACCAGCGCCCGGGAACGCCTTCGTCCACGCTGCCCGGCACTCCGGAGGCGAGACCCAGGCTCACGGTGCGGTGCCGGTTCTCGCGCAGCGCGTCGAGAATGACACCGGTCGACTCCACAGCGTCATTGGGCAGGCCAAGGGCTCGCGCGAACACATTCGTCGAGCCGCCGGGAACCACCGCGAATTCGGGGAGCTCGGGGTTCGGCCCGTTGTGCAGCAGACCGTTCACGACCTCGTTGACCGTGCCGTCGCCGCCGAGCGCCACCACGAGGTCGATGTCGTTGCTCTCGGCCGCCCGCCGCCCGAGGTCCCTGGCATGGCCGCGGTACTCGGTGGTCACGGCTTCCAGCTTCATCTCGCTGGCGAGGGCATGAATGAGGACGTCACGCGTGCGCGCACTGGTGGTGGTAGCCGCCGGATTGACCACGAGAAGTGCACGCATGGGCGCCAGACTACCTACCGGGTGGTATCGGAGCGTACTCGGCCCGGACCGCCCGGGCCCGGGCCGGGCCCCGGCCGCGGGCTACCCTGGCCGGGTGAGTACTGAGCAGACCCCCGAAGCCCCCGCCGAACCGCGCCCGGGTCGGCTGACCGCCGCGGCGGCGCTGTCCGCGCTGGAAGGCCTCGCCCTGGTCGCCGGTGGCCTCTACATGCTCGTGATGGGCCTGACCGGCAAGCCCGACCGGCCCACCCAGGCCGAGACGGGCGGCCTGACCCTGGTCGTCCTCGGCCTGATCCCGCTGATCGCCGCCCGCGGCCTGCTGCGCCGCCGCAGCTGGAGCCGGGGCCCCGCGATGATCACCCAGATCATGGCGCTGCCGGTCGCCTGGATGTTCCTGAATTCCGACGGTGCCCCGTGGATCCCGGCGGGCATCGCCCTCGCCGCGGTGGCCGTCACCGGCCTCGTACTCCTGGTGAACCCCGCCACGACCAAGGCGCTCGGGATTCGCGGGCCGATGCGGGACGCGTGACCGAAAGGGGCCCGGAGGCTGCGCCCCCGGACCCCGGCTACTCCTCGACGAGCAGTTTCTCGCGGAGCTGGGCCAGCGTGCGGGCCAGCAGGCGCGAGACGTGCATCTGCGAGATGCCGACCTCCTGCGCGATCTGCGACTGGGTCATGTTGCCGAAGAAACGCAGCAGCAGAATCCGCTTCTCCCGCGGCGGGAGGTCCTCCAGGAGCGGCTTGAGCGACTCGCGGTACTCGACGCCTTCGAGCGCCTCGTCCTCCGCACCCAGGGTGTCCGCCACCGCGGGCGACTCGTCGTCCGTGTCCGGAACATCCAGGGACAGCGTGGAATAGGCGTTCGCCGACTCCAGGCCCTCCAGGACCTCCTCCTCCGAAATGCCGAGCCGCTCGGCCAGTTCGTGCACCGTCGGCGAGCGGCCGTGCTGCTGCGACAGCTCCGCCGTGGCCGTGGTGAGCGCGAGGCGCAGCTCCTGGAGCCGGCGCGGCACCCGCACCGCCCAGCCCTTGTCGCGGAAGTGCCGCTTGATCTCGCCGACGACGGTGGGCGTCGCGTACGTCGAGAACTCCACGCCCCGCTCGGGGTCGAAGCGGTCCACCGATTTGATCAGACCGATCGTGGCGACCTGGGTCAGGTCGTCGAGGGGCTCGCCACGATTGCGGAAGCGCCGCGCCAGGTGCTCGACCAGCGGCAGGTGCATCCGTACCAGCTGATTGCGCAGCTCGGACTTCTCCGGGGATCCGTCGGGCAGCTTGCGCAGCTCGATGAACATCGCCCGCGCCCCGCTGCGATCGTGTGGATCGTGCTGCCTGTGCTCGATGTGCTCGCTCATAAGGGCCGCCCGCTCTGCCTGCTCCGCCGCGTACAAAACGCCATCTGGGCCATCCACAGGGCTGTCCACCGGGTGCGGCCGGGCCTGCTGCTCCGGGATGCCCGCGGAGCGCACCGCTCCGGGGATGCGCTTGTCGTCCCGCACCGGACCCTCCCCGCTCACGCCGGTCCGGGTCCCGCGCCGCGCTGTTTGTACAGGCTGATGGAGACCGTACGGTCCTCGGCCACCGAGGAGTCGACCTTGCCGGCCAGGGCGGAGAGCACCGTCCACGCGAAGGTGTCGCGCTCCGGGGCCCGGCCGTCGGTGGTCGGCGCCGAGACGGTGACCTCCAGCGAGTCGTCGACGAGGCGGAACACGCAGCTCAGTACGGAACCTGGAACGGCCTGCTGGAGCAGGATCGCGCAAGCCTCGTCGACGGCGATGCGCAGGTCCTCGATCTCGTCGAGGGTGAAGTCCAAACGTGCCGCGAGTCCGGCCGTGGCCGTACGCAGCACCGACAGGTAGGCACCCGCAGCCGGCAGCCGGACTTCCACGAAGTCCTGATTCCCGGGCTCGCCTGCGATCTGGGACACCCTCACCTCCAAGGTGGCACAAGCTCTATCGAGGCCCGGGGAGAGGGGAGGTCCCGGGGCCGTGGGTACGGGGTCCGTACCTGGACTGGCGACGCTATCGCGATCCATGGTGCCCTGTCGCCGGAAGCTCTCCCGGCGGCTGTCACTCATGGTAAGCCTATGAGTACGGACAGTGGCTAGAGGTTTGCAGTGCCCAATTGCTGTGAACCGAGACCGGGTTGACGTACCCAGGCGCCAAGGGCTTCGAACCTTTCCTCACGCCCTGGACGAAGCGTGCGGGGTGCCACTCTCACACCAGCAGGCCGTCCACGAAACACCAGCGCCAGCTCTCGCCGGGCTCGAAGGTCCGCATCACCGCGTGCCCGGTCTCCTTGAAGTGGCCCGTCGCGTGCTGGTGCGGCGACGAGTCGCAGCACCCCACATGCCCGCAGACCAGACACAGGCGCAGTTGTACGGGGTGGGTGCCGTCCTTCAGACACTCCGGGCAGGTGTCGCTCAGCGGGGCCGGCTCGGGGCGCGGCAGTTCTGCAACGTGCGGGCACTCGCTCATGATGGCCAGGTTACGACGGAGAGCGCGGCGCGGGTGAGTGGGGACGGACGGTTCTGATGGATGCATTGCCGCTGGTGGCGCTGATCGCGGCGAGCGCGGCGGTCGCGGGGGCCGCCCGCAGGACGCCGGTGCCCGCGCCGCTGCTCCTGGTGGCGGTGGGGCTGATCGGGGCGTACGTGCCGGGTGTTCCGGACTACACGCTCGACCCGCACGTCGTGCTGCCTCTGGTGCTGCCGCCGCTGCTGCACACGGCAGCCCTGGAGAGCTCGTACCTCGATCTGCACGCCAACCTCCGGCCGGTGGCGCTGCTTTCGGTCGGCTACACGCTGTTCGCGACGGTGGTGGTCGGCTATCTCGCGTATCTGCTCGTGCCCGACCTCCCGCTGACCGCGGCGCTGGTGCTCGGCGCGGTGATCGCGCCGCCGGACGCGGTCGCGGCCACCGCGATCGCGCGCAGACTGCGGCTGCCGAACCGGATCACCACGATCCTCCAGGGCGAGTCCCTGGTGAACGATGCGACCGCGATCACCGCGTACAAGGTGGCGCTCGCGGCGGCCGTAGGGGCCGGGGCGACCTGGGGCGGCGGGCTCAAGGAGTTCGCGCTCGCCTCGATCGGCGGGATCGGGGTGGGGCTCGTCCTGATGCTGCCGATCCACTGGCTGCGCCGCCATCTCCACGAGGCGCTGCTCCAGAACACGTTGTCGCTGCTCATCCCGTTCGTGGCGTACGCGGCAGCGGAGCAGGTGGGCGCGTCGGGCGTACTGGCAGTAGTGGTGGTGGCCCTCTATCTCGGCCACCACTCCTGGCAGGTGGACTTCGCGACGCGGCTCCAGGAGGAGGCGGTCTGGAAGATGGTCGCCTTCGTCCTCGAATCGGCGGTGTTCGCGCTGATCGGACTGCAAATGCCGGTGGTTCTCAAGGGGCTTGGGGAGTACGGGGTCGGCGAGGCGGTCTGGTACGCGGTGGGGGTGTTCGTCCTGGTGGTGGCGGCCCGCTTCGTCTGGGTCTTCCCGGCCACGTTCCTGCCGCGCAGGCTGTCCGAGAAGATCCGGCGGCGCGAGCCGGAGGTCGACTGGACGGCGCCGGTGATCGTGGGGTGGGCGGGGATGCGGGGTGTGGTCTCGCTGGCCATCGCGTTCTCGATCCCGCTGACGATGGCGGACGGGCGAGCCTTCCCGGCCCGCAACTTGGTGCTCTTCCTTACCTTCACGACGGTGATCGGCACGCTGGTGGTTCAGGGGCTCACGCTGCCGCCGCTGATCCGGCTGCTCAAGCTCCCCGGGCGGGACGCGCAGGCCGAGACGCTGGCCGAGGCGCAGGCCCAGAGCGAGGCGTCCCGGGCGGCCGAGGCCCGCCTCGACGAGCTCCTCACCGATTCGCGCAACGCGTTGCCGCCGCCGCTGGCCGACCGGTTGCGGACGGTGCTCGAACGGCGGCGGAATGCGGTGTGGGAGCGGCTCGGGGCGGTGAACGAGGTGACGGGGGAGTCGGCGGACGACACGTACCGGCGGCTGTCCCGGGCGATGATCGACGCGGAGCGGCAGGTCTTTGTGTCCCTGCGGGATGATCGCCGTATCGACGACGAGATGATGCGGACGTTGCTGCGGAGGCTGGACCTGGAGGAGGCGGCGGCGTACCGCGAGGGGGAGGGGTAGGGCTGGGTGGTGCTGGGGCTCCGTCCCAGACCCCGTTGAGCCCCCACCCCGCCCCTTCCCGAGACCCGCCGGGGGTGTGGATGGCCTGAGCTCGACTCCTGGGGCTCCGCCCCAGACCCCGTTCGCGCCTTAAGGGCGCTCGTCCTCAAACGCCGGACGGGCTGAAGATGCCGGTGCCGGCCAGCATCAACCCTGCTAGGGGCGCGGGGAACTGCGCGCCCAGCCATGCACGGTCCGCAGCCGAATGCCGACCACCCCCGGAGGGTCTAGGGAAGGGGCGGGGTAGGGGATTCAAGGGTGGCCGGTGATCACCGCCGCCACCCTCGCCCCCCGCTCGAACGCCCCCTCCTCCGCCAGCCTCAGCAGCGCGTACAGCAGCTTCGCCACATACACCCGCTCCACCCCCACCCCATGCCGTCCCTCGAAGTCCCGCGCGAAGGCGTCCAGTTCGGAAGGGACGCGGGCGTAACCCCCGAAGTGGAAGCGGTCGTCCAGGGTCCAGTCCCCCCGCACCTCGCCGAACGCCGTCCGTTGGAGGGCGCGTATCTCCGACTCCAGGAAGCCGCCCTTCAGGACCGGCACGCCGAGTGCCCGCTGGCCGGGGGCGAGGCCCGCCGCCAGGCCCGCCAGCGTGCCGCCCGTGCCGCAGGCCACGCCCACCACGTCCGCCACCCCGCGCAGCTCCTGGCCGAGCGCCGTACAGCCCCGCACCGCAAGGGAGTTGCTGCCTCCCTCCGGCACGACGTACGCATCGGAGCAGAGCGACTCAAGCAGGCCCGCGAGTACGTCCGGCGAGGACTTGCGGCGGTACGTCGAGCGATCCACGAAGTGCAGCCGCATGCCGTCCGCCGCGCACTGCGCGAGGGACGGGTTGAGCGGGCGGTCCGCCAGTTCGTCGCCCCGTACGACGCCGATCGTCGGGAAGCCGAGCAGGCGGCCGGCGGCGGCCGTCGCGCGGAGGTGGTTGGAGTAGGCGCCGCCGAAGGTGAGGACGGGGCGGCCGGCGGCGGCCCGCAGATTCAGCACCAGCTTGCGCCATTTGTTGCCGACCAGATCCGGGTGGATCAGATCGTCCCGCTTGAGGAACAGGCGTACGCCGTGACGCGCGAAGCGCTCGTCCGCCGCTTCCTCCAGGGGCGAGGGAAGGCGGGGGGCGAGCGCTTCGGGGGTCATGCCCCCATTGTCACGTGGTCACGTCGGGCGGCACTCCACGCGCCGCCCACCGTGTCACTTCAGCCGCTCCCCCACCCGCTCCCGCAGCCAGTCCATCGTGAAGCCGCGCGGGTCCACCTTGCCGACCTGCCACTCCTTGTGGCCGATGACCGACCGCTCGGTCCAGCCGTAGTGGCGGCACACGGCCGCGGCCGCCTTCTCGATGGCGTCGAGCTGGGCCTCGGGCCACGGGTCCTCGCCGTCTCCCAGGTTTTCGCATTCGAAGCCGTAGAAGTGCGTGTTCCCGTCGGTGTCGTTCTTCACCGGCGGCGGCAGCCGTTTCTCGGCGATGACGGCGCGCAGCACGTCGCCGTCGCCCGCGCCCGCGTGGTTGGCGCGGCCGTTGCCGACGAGGTGCACCGTGCCGTCCTTGGTGATCACGCCATGGCAGAGCGGACCCGGCAGGGCGTCGTAGCCGTCGTAACAGATGCGGACTGTCGCGTCGGCGCCGCTGGTCGCGGTGTGGTGGACGACGACGCCGTTGACCGGGCCCCAGCCGCCGTGGCCGGCCCGGTTGTGGGTGCGCCACCCGTCGACCTCGACGACGGTGAGGCCCTCGGCACGCAGCGCGGCGAGGAACTGGTCTGCGGACATGGGAGGAGCCATGGCCGCCTCCTTCCAGAGCGGTACGGACATGTCTCGTATCGCTTGTACTGCAACTCGCCCCATAGGAGATGTATTTGACTGCTGTGGGGTGAACTGTTCGGGTTGGTGAGCGAGCCGATCCGGACACCCCCGCCGACGAAAGCCGTCAGTCCTGGGCCAGCCACAGGTCCGGGCCGAACACCTCGTAGTGGATGTCGGCCGCGGCCACCCCCTTGGCCAGCAGCTGGGTGCGGACCGCGCGCATGAACGGGAGCGGGCCGCACAGGTAGGCGCGGGTGCCCGACGGGATCGGCAGCGCCGCCAGGTCGACCAGGCCCGTGCGGTCGGCCGGGTGGCCCGGCTCCGGGGTCTCGTACCAGAAGTGGGTCGCCGCGTCCGGGAGTTTGGCGGTGAGCGCCGCATGGTCGTCGCGCAGCGGGTGCTCGGCGGGGGAGCGGTCGGCGTGCACCACGGTCACCGGTGCGCGGTGCCCGGTCGCCGCGAGCTGCTCCAGCATGGACAGCATCGGCGTACAGCCGATGCCCGCGGAGGCGAGCAGCAGGGGGGCATCGGCGGTATCGGGACCCGCGTCCAGGACGAGATCGCCGTACGGGGCCGAGACGCGCAGCCGGTCTCCCTCGCGGACGTGGGCGTGCAGGTGGCCGGAAACCTCGCCGTCCGGGTCGCCCTTGACGCGCTTGACGGTGATCGAGCGGAGCTCGCTGCCGGGCGCCGAGCTCAGGCTGTACTGGCGTATCTGGCGGGCGCCGTCGGCGAGTTCGGCCTGGACGGAGACGTACTGGCCGGCTCTGAAGGCGGGGGCGGGCGCGCCGTCGGCGGGGCGCAGCCGGAAGGTGGCGCAGTCGGCGGTCTCCTCGATGCGGCCGGCCACCGTCCACTCCCGCCACACGTCCCCGGCGCGCACGCCCTGCTCCTCGTAGAGGCGGCCCTCGATGGCGATCAGCGCGTTCGCCATCAGCCAGTACACCTCGTCCCAGGCCTCGGCGACCTCCGGAGTGACGGCCTCGCCGAGCACCTCGGCCATCGCGGCGAAGAGGTGCCGGTGGACGACCTTGTACTGGTCCGCGGTCACGCCGAGGGAGGCGTGCTTGTTCGCGACCCGGTTCAGCATTACGTCCGGGCGGTCCTCGGGGTGGTCCACGAGGTGCGTCGCGAACGCGGCGATGGAGCCGGCGAGCGCCTGCTTCTGGAGGCCGGCGGCCTGGTTGCCCCGGTTGAACAGGTCCCGCAGCAGCTCGGGGTGGGCGGCGAAGAGCCGCTCGTAGAAGCGCTCGGTGATGGTGCCGATGGCCGCCCCGACGGCGGGCAGGGTGGCGCGTACGGTCGCGGTCGACTTCTCGGACAGCATCGACTGGCTCCTTGAATTGGTATTCTGGATTCGTATTTAAGGCTGTGCGGAAAAACCGGGGAGCGGCTCCGGAGAGTGGCTGACGGAGTGTCAGCGGCCGGTCAGGCCAATCAGTAGTGGGCCGGTCGGTGAGGCCACCAGGTCGTCCACCGTGACCTCGTCGAGGGAGTCGTAGAACGCCTCCTGTGCGCGGTGCAGCGCCCGGCGTAGACGGCAGGCCGCGGCGAGCGGGCACGGTGTCGCCCCCTCGCACTCCACGACGTCGCCCGGCCCTTCGAGTTCGCGCACCAGGCCGCCCACGGAGGCGAGACGGCCCGCCGGGGTGAGCGCGAGCCCGCCGCCCCGGCCGCGCCGCGCCTCGACGAGGCCGAGGTGCTGGAGGCGGGCGACGACCTTCGCGGTGTGCGTGTACGGGATGTGCATCGCGTCCGCCACCTCCCGCGTGGTGGGCGGGTCCTGGTCGTCCGCGCTCCCGATGACTGCGAGCCGCATCAGCACCCGCAGCGCCAGGTCGGTGAATCTCGTCAGCCGCATGGGAGCACCGTAGATAACTTGCATCTCATGTGCAAATTAAAGCTTGGCCAATGTGTCGGTTATCGGCCGGTGTATTCGGGGTGCGTGAAGTGGGGAGCGTGCGGGGTGTGTTCGAGCGCTTCGTGGCGGCTGCCCGGGCCGCTGTTGTTCTAATCCCACTCATTTGAGTAATGGCGCGGGGACTCTCCGTGCTGGAAGTGTTCTCAGCGCAGTCCAGCTTCAAGATCGTAAGAGCTCAGAAGGAGTCACATGTCGGTCGAGGCAGGTCCCGAGAACCGCGCCCAGCAGAGTCTCGGCACAGCCGCCGCGCGGAACTTGGCGACCACCACCAAGTCCGCGCCGCAGATGCAGGAGATCACCTCCCGTTGGCTGTTGCGGATGCTGCCATGGGTCCAGGTGCAAGGTGGTACATACCGGGTCAACCGACGGCTCAGCTACTCGGTGGGGGACGGGCGGATCACCTTCGTCCAGACCGGCGAGCGGGTCGCCGTCATCCCCGCCGAACTGGGCGAGCTGCCCGCGCTGCGGGACTACGAGGACGAGGCCGCCCTCACCGAGCTGGCCAACCGCTGCGAGCAGCGCGAATTCGCGGCGGGCGAGGTCATCGCCACCGCGGGCGACGTCACCGACCGGGTGTTCCTGCTCGCGCACGGCCGGGTCGAGAAGATCGGCACCGGCCACTACGGCGACGAGACGGAGCTCGGCTTCCTCGCGGACGGGGCGCACTTCGGCGAGCAGGCGCTGGTCTCCGGCGACGCCGTCTGGGAGTGCACCTTCCGTGCCACCACCGGGTGCACCGTCCTGATCCTGACCCGGGCCGACGTGCTCAACCTCGCGGAGCGCTCCGAGTCGCTGCACGCACACCTCGCGACGGCCTCGGCGGTGCCCGACCAGCGCACCAACAACTACGGCGAAGCGGCGATCGACCTCTCCGCGGGCCACGTCGGCGAAGCGGTCATTCCGCACACCTATGTCGACTACGAGGGCTCGCCCCGCGAGTACGAACTCTCCGTCGCCCAGACCGTGCTGAAGGTCCACAGCCGCGTCGCCGACCTCTACAACCAGCCGATGAACCAGACCGAGCAGCAGTTGCGGCTCACGGTCGAGGCGCTGCGCGAGCGCCAGGAGCACGAGCTCGTCAACAACCGCGAGTTCGGCCTCCTGACCAACTGCGACTACGGCCAGCGCCTCCAGCCGCACGACGGGGTGCCCAGCCCCGACGACATGGACGAGCTGCTCTCCCGGCGCCGCGGCTCCAAGCTGTTCCTCGCCCACCCGCGCGCGATCGCCGCCTTCGGGCGCGAGTGCAACAAGCGCGGCCTGGTGCCCGAGTCCGTGGAGGTGGGCGGCCACCACGTGCCCGCCTGGCGCGGCGTGCCGATCTTCCCGTGCAACAAGATCCCGGTGAGCGAGGCCCGTACGACCTCGATCATCTGCATGCGTACCGGCGAGGCCGAGCAGGGCGTCATCGGGCTCCAGCAGGCCGGCATCCCGGACGAGATCGAGCCGAGCCTGTCGGTCCGCTTCATGGGCATCGACGAGCAGGCGATCATCTCGTACCTCGTCACCGCGTACTACTCGGCCGCGATCCTGGTGCCCGACGCGCTCGGCGTCCTGGAGAACGTCGAGGTCAGCCGCTGGCGGTGAGCTTCCGGTCCGGGCGCGCCCTGCTGGATGCGCCCGGTGCCGCCGTCAACTCCCAGAAAGGTCACCCTAGTTGGCAATGCCGGAAGCCGTGGAGGGCCGCGAGGCGGTCGAGCTGCTGGAGCGGACCCGTACCGTCGTGGACCCCCGACTGCGCTCCACCGTCGAGTCGTTGCCCGGCTCCATGCGGCGGGTCGCCATGTACCACTTCGGCTGGGAGCACGCGGACGGCACCCCGGCCGGCGGACAGGCGGGCAAGGCGATCCGCCCCGCCCTCGTCCTCGCCGCCGCCACGGCGCTCGGCGGCCACCCCGAAGCGGCGGTACAGGCGGCCGCCGCCGTCGAACTCGTCCACAACTTCACGCTGCTCCACGACGACGTCATCGACGAGGACGCGACCCGGCGCCACCGCCCCACCGCCTGGACCGTCTTCGGCACCCCGGACGCCATCGTCGTCGGCGACGCGCTGCTCGCCCTCGCCCTGCGCCTGATCGCCGACGACGGCCACCCCGCGTCCGCCGCCGCCTCCGCCCGGCTCGCCGCCTGCGTCATCGAACTGTGCGCGGGCCAGCAGGCCGACTGCGCCTTCGAGCGCCGGGGCCCGCAGGACGTCTCGCTCGACGAGTGCCTCGCCATGGCGATGGCCAAGACCGGGGCGCTGCTCGGTTGCGCCTGCGCACTCGGCGCGCTGTACGCGGGCGCGGGCGAGGAGGAGGTCGCCGCCATGGACGCGTTCGGCCGCGAGGCCGGGCTCGCCTTCCAGCTCATCGACGACCTGATCGGCATCTGGGGCGACCCCGGGCGCACCGGGAAGCCCGTCGGCGCCGACCTCGCCGCGCACAAGAAGTCGCTGCCCGTCGTCGCGGCGCTCGGCTCGGGCACTCCGGCGGCGGCCGACCTCGCCGACCTGTACCGGGCCCCGATGGGAGCCGCCGCGGTCCGCCGGGCCGCCGAGGCGGTCGACCTGGCCGGCGGCCGCGACTGGGCCCAGATCCATGCCGCCGACCGCATGGCCCGCGCGGTCGACCACCTCTCGCGCGCCGTCCCCGACCCCACCGCGGCCGGCGAACTCCTCGCCCTGGCCGAGTTCGTGACCCGCCGCACCCACTGACCGGGCAGGCGTCCGGGCATCCCGGTAGTCCGCAGGGCTGGTCCGCCGGGCATCCCGGCAGTACGGAATGGCCCAGTCAATCAGGGGGCAAGTGGCCCCTGTGCTGGGCCATTTCTCTTGATTTGATGTGGTCATGCCCTTCCGCTTCCTGCCGCCCGCCGGCCCCGCCCGCGGTCTCGCCGCCGCCCAGCTCGTCAACTCCCTGGGCGACGGCGCCTTCCTGGTCACCTCGGCGCTGTACTTCAGCCGCATAGTCGGCCTCCCGCCCACCCGCATAGGCCTCGGCCTCACCCTCGCCTGGGCGGTCGGCGCGCTCGCCGGGGTGCCGCTCGGCCGGCTCGCCGACCGGCGCGGCCCGCGCGGCGTCGCCGTCCTGCTCGCCGCCGCCACGGGGGCCTCGGTCGCGGCCTTCCTGTTCGTCCGCGGCTTCCTCCCCTTCGTCCTGGCCGCCTGCTGCTACGCGACCGCCCAGACCGGGCTCTCCGCCGCACGCCAGGCGCTCCTCGCCGCGCTCGTCGACCGCCGGGACCGCACCCATGTCCTCGCGCACCTCCAGTCCACGCTGAACGCCGGGCTCGCCGTCGGAGCCGCGATCGGCGGGGTCGCCCTGCACTACGGCACCCGCACCGCCTACCTCGCCGTGTTCGCCCTGGACGCGGCCGCCTTCCTGCTCTGCGCACTCGTCCTGCTCCGGCTGCCCCAGGTACCGGCCAAGGCCGTCGCGCCCGGAGCGGGCCCGCGGTTCGCCGTGCTGCGCGACCGCCCCTACGCCGTGATCACCCTCCTCAACACCCTGCTCCTGCTACGGATGCCGCTGATCAGCCTCGCCGTCCCGCTGTGGACCGTCACGCGCACCGACGCCCCGGGGTGGCTGGTGTCCGCGCTGCTCGTGCTCAACACCGGCGCGGTGATGCTCTTCCAGGTCCGTACCGCCTCAGCCGTCCGCGATCTGCCCAGCGCCCGGCGGACCGTGGCGCGCGGCGGGGTGCTGATGCTCGCCTCCTGCGCGGTGTTCGCGCTCAGCGCCGCCGGGGCGTCCGCCTGGGCCGCCGCGGCCGTGCTGCTGGTCGCGGGCGGGCTCCAGGTGGCGGGCGAGATGATGCAGTCGGCGGGCGCCTGGCAGATCGGCTTCGATCTCGCACCGGCCGACCAGCAGGGCGAGTACCAGGGCTTCTTCGGGATGGGCGTGCCGCTGGCCAGGATGCTCGGCCCGCTGCTGCTCACCGCGCTCGTCGTCGACTGGGGCGTGCCCGGCTGGCTGCTGCTCGGCGCCCTCTTCCTCGGTGCCGGCCTCGCGCTCGGGCCCGCGGTCCGGTGGGCCGAGCGGGCCAACTCTAGGATGGCGGTGGTTGGTTGAGGCGGCCGGACGGGGTGGGAGCGGTGCACATGGGCGTACGGATCAGGCGGGCGGAGCAGAGCGACCGAGCGGCGGCGGTACGCATCCTCGACGCGGCGTTCATGGACGACCCGGTGAGCAGCTGGGTGCTGCCCGACGAGGCGCGGCGGCGTGAGGTGCACCACCGCCTGATGGAGGCCTTCTGCCAGCTCTCCTTCGCCGAGGGCCAGGTGGACAGGTGCACCACCGCCTGATGGAGGCGCGACGACGGGCCCGCGCAGCTGCGGGCCTTCGTCGACCCCGGCAACGAGCGGGTCGAGCAGATCGCGCACCTCATGGCGGGCATCCATCCGCACGGCCGCGCCCACGCCTACCTCTGGATGGTCGGGGTGGTCCCGGACCGGCAGGGCGAGGGCCTGGGTGCCGCGCTGATCGGTTCCGTACTGGAGCGGTGCGACCGGGAGGGCCTGCCCGCCTATCTGGAGGCGAGCAGCGAGCGCAGTCCCCGCCTGTACCGGCGCCTCGGCTTCGCCCCGCTCGGCGAGCCGGTGCGGCTGCCGGACGGGCCGCTCGTCCACCCGATGTGGCGCGAGCCCAAGGCCTGAGGTCCGGCGGGCTCAGTCCGGGACGATGCGGGAGACGATGAGGTCGACGAGCCGGGAGGTCTCCTTGTCGGCCGACTCCCGCTCGTGGACGCCCTGTTCGGGATCGTCGCCGAACACTCCCGGCAGCGTGAAGACCTCGACGAGCAGCCCATTGATCGCGAAGTGGAGCAGCCGGACGGTGTCGGGGTCGCCGGGCAGCCCCGAGTCCACGTGGAACCGGATGTTCGCCTCCAGGTCCGCGCGGATCGCCCGGGTCAGCTCCGTCCGCAGCGCGGGCCGCCGGGTGGCTTCGAGGCGCAGCTCCAGCATGGCGAGGTACCCGGTGCGCTCTGCGGTCATCCGCCGCACCACCCAGTGCATCAGGGAGGCGATCAGTGCGCGCGACGGCCCGGTCCGCATCACCTCGGCGACCTCGTCCGGGTCCGGCGCCATGCGTACGTGGATGTGCCGGCCGGCCTGGGTGAACAGGTCGTCCCTGCTGGCGAAGTAGTTGGACGAGGTGCCGGCAGGCACGCCCGCCTCCGCGTCCACGGCGCGAAAGGTCAGCCCGCGCGCTCCTTCCCGCGCGAGCACTTCGATCGCCGCGTCGACCAGCGCGGTTCTGCGTTCGGGGTTTCTGGCCACGCGGGAACTCCTCCTGATGGATCTGCTTCATGGCCCGTAACGAAAAACGGGGTTGCACAACCACTACACCTGAAGCACTATAGCTGTCGTGGTCGGCAGGGAAGGGCCACGCACCCGAGACTCAAGAGGTCGGTTTGCGCAAGCTCTCGTACTTCATCGGCATGTCCCTCGACGGCTTCATCGCGGGGCCCGATGACGAGATCCAGTTCTTGATGGACCAGCTGTCCCCGGCGTACCTCGACTACCTGAAGACGGAGTGGCCAGAGACGCTGGCGACCGCCGGCCGACGGCACTTCGGCTGTGACGACGCCGAGAACACCCACTACGACACGGTCCTGATGGGCCGGGCCACCTACGAGCCGGGCCTCAAGGAGGGCATGCCCGACCCGTACGCCCACCTCAAGACGTACGTCTTCTCGCGCAGCCTCGCCGAATCCCCGCACCCCGCGGTCGAGTTGGTGGCGGGCGACCCGGTCGCCAAGGTGCGCGAGCTCAAGCGGCAGGACGGCCTCGGCATCTGGCTGTGCGGCGGCGGCAACCTCGCCGGTCAGCTGGCGGACGAGATCGACGAGCTGGTGATCAAGGCCTACCCGGTGCTCGCGGGCGACGGAATCCGGGTCGTGTCGGGTGAATTCGGCCCCCGCCCCTTCGAGTTGACCGGCTCCCGAACCTTCGACAATGGTGCGGTCGTCTCGAAATACGCAAGGAAGCGGTAACGCTCATTTCGGTCACCCCCTGTGACGAACAGCAGGGTGCGCCGCTAATCTCCGCCCATGACACCACAGTCATGGGCGGGTTGGTACCGGGACCGCCTAGGATCCGAAGCGCTGACGATCACCACTGACGGGACGCAACTGCGGACCCGGATCAGGGGGGTCGATTTCGCCGGAGCGAGCTTCGACTCGCTCGGCCCGGTACCGGGGATACCGACAGAGAGCGGCACTTTCGCGCTCGACGGCGGGAACCTTCGTGACTTCGTACTGGAATGGGACATGCCCGTGCCCGTCGCCTCGGACGACGGCGCCGTCCAGCAGGCCACCCTCAGCTGCCTGCTCTCCCTGAAACCGCCGGAGCCCGACCTCGGGGTCGCCCTGCACTTCGGGGGAGCGGTGTACGCCAGCGGGCGCGCCGAGCTCGACTTCGGCTCCGTCCTCGACGACATCCGGCGCCAACTCCCGTCCGGCTCAAGCCTCCAGCCGTCCCCGCTGGACGCGATCTGATCCCCTTCCTCTGCTGTTCCTCCCGCGGCCGCTGCGCATCGGGGAGTCCTCGGGACTCCGTGGTGCGGGGCGGCCGCCTTGTTCCTCCCGTCTCCCGCTCCCTGCGGACTCCCTGGGCGTCAACCTCCATACGGTGCCGAGGGGTTACCGGCGCCTGAGGGAGGACGGCCTGATCGAACTCCGCCGGGGCCGGGGCGGAAGGGGCTGGCGTGAGGGGCTCCTCAATACGTCTGGAGCTCGACCAGATTCCCGTCCGGGTCGAGGATGTGCGCAGCACGCAACCCGGGCCCCCACTCGGGCATGTCGCGGGCCGGGGCCGCGACCACGCCCCCCGCCTCCGCGCAGAGCGAAACCGCGGAGTCGAGGGCTTCGCGCGATGCCACGTGGACGACCAGCGACCCACCCCCGCGAGGCACGGCGTCCTCGCCGAGCGCGGAGACCATCGCGGACCGGGTGAACAGGGCGAGCGCGGTCCGTCCGTCGACGGCATCCCAACTCGCATAGCCGGAGGACGCGTTGCCCCGGGCGAGCGTGCAGCCGGTGAGGCCGGGCAGCACAGCATCGTAGAAGCGGAACGAGGGTTCGTAACGGTCGACAAGGAGCCGTGGGTACGGAGGTTCCAGGGGGTCCATGACCTCGAACCTAACCCGGAAGATGACCTTCCGCGGTGTGCCAGTAGTCACGCGTCTCGACCGCGAGCCCGTCCGCCCCGAAGCGGACGAACACGCAGCCCGCGAGGGTGACGGGCGCCTCGCCCTCGTAGGCAAGGACCCGGAACTCGGCGACCGCGAGCCCGTCCTGGCCGGTCACGGGTTCAGTGAACCGGACCTCCTGGACGCGTTCCCCCTCGAACGACCAGCGCAGGTAGTCGGCGAGCTCCTGGCGTCCCCGGTGCGGAGGGCGGAACGGCATGGAGGTGTGGACGATGTCGTCGGCGTACAGCTCCAGGATGGCGTCGACGTCGTGCCGGGCCCAGCCGGCTTCCCAGGTGGTCACGAATCGCCGCGCGGCGGCTGCGAGATCGAGGCTGCCCATGCCGTCGAGTATCCCTTGGCGGCTCAGCCCCGGAGGGCGTGCTGCTCGGCGATCAGCAGGGCGCAGGCCATGGACTCGGCCCCCGCCGAGTCGACCTCGATGTCGTACCGCACCCCGAGGTGTACGGAGTCGGCCTGGCCGCGGGCCATGCCGGGGACGCGGTCGCCGCGGGCGGTCTCGCGCCCGGCCGCGGTGTCGGGGTCGCAGCGCACCGCGACCCAGAGCACGTCGAGCCCGTCGAGGGCGTGGAGCCAGCGCTTCTGCCCGTCGGCGCCGTCGAGGAACACCTCGTCGAGAATGACCCGGGCCCCGGCCCGCACCATGGCGGCGACCCCGTGCCGCCAGGCGTCCGAGAGCCGCCGGTACTCGGGCCCCACGGTCACCGTGCCGTCGGCCCCGATGCCGAGCCCGCCCTCGCCGTCGCGGAGCGAGGCGGGCATCGCCGCGTCGACCGAGTCGACCCCGAACGTCAGCCAGGCCCCGGGCAGCACGGCCTGCAGACACCGGGCGATCCCAGACTTCCCGGAACTGGACCCGCCGTTGAGCACGATCACCTGACAGCGGGGCACGCCTGTTTGATCCATCACGGGTGTCAACGTAGGCGGCCGCCCCCTCCCGGCCAACCGAATTCCGCCCAGCCTGCGCGGATGCAGCGAATCCTGGTGGCCGGGGTGACGGGAGCCGGCAAGTCCACGCTGGCGCGCGGTGGGTACGCGCCTGGAGATCCCGTACCACGAAATGGACGTGCTGTATTTCTCGGGACCGAACTGGACGGAAAACTCGCCCCGCTGCGCACCCTGCGATTCACCGACCCGCGCGCAGCCGCCGGTTGGCTGCGCACGCTGGCCGGCACGTGACGCGTCGGCGTCCGCGGGCTGCGCGGGGCGGGTGCGCGAAATCCGCGTGCGCCCGGGCAGGCGCACCCCGTACGATGTTGATCAAGGCGGGGTCGTAGCACAGAGGTAGTGCGCCTACACAGCATGGAGGAGGACGCCGGTTCGAATCCGGCCGCCCCGCCCCTCTTCGTACGCTCCGTCGGGTCGTGCGACGGCAGCGAAAGGGCCCGGCCGGTGAACCCGGTCGGGCCCTTCTTTGTCCGCTCGGACCTGCGTGTTCGTGGAACGCGCGCGGCCTCTCGAACTCGGCCTGAGTCAGGCCTTCTTCGTCTCCCAGAAGATGCGGTCGATCTCGGCGATGAGGTCGAGCGCCTTCTGGCCGGTCGCCGGGTCGGTCGACGCCTTGGCGGCCGAGAGGGCCTTCAGGGTGTCGTTGACCAGCTGGTGCAGCTCCGGGTACTTCTCGAAGTGCGGCGGCTTGAAGTAGTCGCTCCACAGCACCGAAACGTGGTGCTTGGCGAGCTCCGCGCGCTGTTCCTTGATGACCACGGCACGGGCACGGAAGTGCGCGTCCTCGTTGGCCTGGAACTTCTCCTGTACGGCCTTGACCGACTCCGCCTCGATGCGGGCCTGGGCCGGGTCGTACACACCGCAGGGCAGGTCGCAGTGCGCGCTGACCTTCACCTTGGGGGCAAACAGGCGGGAAAGCATTGAGCTGTCCTTCCTCGTGATCGTCTTCTCAGGTGGGACATTACTCGGTGAGAGACGGGATTTCGCGGGTGCCCCCGTGGGCTTAGGTCAAAAGTCCAGGGTCACCATGGGACTCGTGGCGGAACGTACCGTGGGAGTGGCGGCGGGGTGCCGGTGGCCGGGAAGTGGGTGACGTATGACGGATGAGGGGCGGGAGCCGAGGGTGCCGTTGGGGATCGCCGAGGTCCTGGGGACCTCGATGGTTCCCACGCTGTTGCACGGGGATCAGCTGCTCGTGCACTACGGGGCCGAGCTGAGGGCGGGTGACGTGGCGGTGCTGCGGCACCCCTTGCAGCAGGATCTGCTCATCGTCAAGCGGCTCATGGAGCTGCGCGAGAGCGGCTGGTGGGTGCTCGGGGACAACGCGGACGACGAGGTCGTGGACAGCCGGGCGTTCGGCGCCGTGCCCATCGAGCTCGTGCTCGGCCGGGTGCGCGGGCGGTACCGGCCGATGACGGCCGGACGCCGCCGCACCGTCGGCTACCTGGCGTCCTGGTTCGTCTCGTCGGTCAGGCCGGTGCTCTCCGACCGCTCGGTCTCCAGGCGCTTGCGGGCCCGGTAGGCGGCCACGTTCGCCCGGGTCGCGCAGCGGTCCGAGCAGTAGCGGCGCGAGCGGTTGGTCGAGGTGTCCAGGTAGGCGTTGCGGCACGGCGCCGCCTGGCAGAGGCCGAGCCGGTCGACCCCGTACTCCGTGAGGTGGAAGGCCAGGCCCATGGAGGCGATCGCCGCATAGCCCGCCGTCGCGTTCGACGGGTGGTCGGCGAGGTGCATGTGCCACAGCGGGCGGTCGTCCTCGTCCCGGTGCTCGTGGCCCGACACCTGCGGGCTGACGGGGAACTCCAGGAGCAGCGAGTTGAGCAGGTCCACCGCCTGGACCTCCTCGCCCCCGTCCGCCGCCTCGAAGACCGCCCGCAGCCGGGCCCGTACCGAACGGAAGCGTGTCACGTCCGCGTCCGTCGCCCGGCGGGCCGCCGACTTGTTCCCGCCGAACAGTTCGCGCACCGCGTCGACCGAGGTCAGCGAGTCCTTGTTGCGGGCCGGCTCCTCGGTGTTGACCAGGCGCACGGCGTAGTCCGAGTAATAGGCCAGTTCCACTTGTAGTCCTTACGGCGGCGGTCTATGGTCTGGAGTGTTCACAGGTAACGGCTGGATGCCCTTCGAGGGTATTACAGAGTGGCTTTGTAGGAGGGATCGCGGTGTCGGAGACTGTCACTGGGGCCGGTACGGGCACCGACTGGCGGGGCTGGCAGAACAGCTGGGACCGGCAGCAGGAGTGGTACATGCCGGACCGCGAGGAGCGCTTCCGGGTCATGCTCGACATGGTCGAGGCCTGCGCCGGTCCCGCGCCGCGCGTGCTCGACCTCGCGTGCGGTACGGGGAGTATTACGGACCGGCTCCTCAAGAGGTTCCCGGACGCGGTCAGTACGGGGGTGGACCTCGACCCCGCGCTCCTCGCCATCGCCGAGGGCACCTTCGCCGGGGACCCGCGCGTCACCTTCGTGACCGCCGACCTCAAGGATTCGGGATGGGTCGGGCTGCTTCCGTACGATTCCTACGATGCCGTTCTCACGGCCACCGCCCTGCACTGGCTGCACAGTGAGCCGCTCGCCGCGCTCTACGGGCAGGTCGCCGGGCTCGTCCGGGACGGCGGCGTGTTCATGAACGCCGACCACATGATCGACCCCGCCACCCCGCGCATCAACGCCGCCGAACGCGCCCTCCGGCACGCCCGGATGGAGCGCGCCAAGGCCGCCGGGGCCGTCGACTGGGCCGACTGGTGGGCGCTGGCCGCCGAGGACCCGGTCCTCGCCGGCCCGACCGCCAAGCGGTACGAGATCTACGGTGAGCACGCCGACGGCGACATGCCCTCGGCCGGCTGGCACGCCGAAACCCTGCGCGCCGCCGGCTTCGCCGAGGCCCGCCCCGTATGGGCCTCGCCCTCGGACACCCTGCTCCTCGCCCTGAAGTAGCAGAGTCCTCAAGAAGCGCATGCGGAAGGGGGGTTACGGGCCCATTGCCCGTAACCCCCTCCCTGTAGGACTACTTACCGCGCCGCGGGCTCACAGCACCTTCGACAGGAACGACTTCGTCCGGTCGTGCTGAGGGTTCGTCAGAACGTCGCGCGGGTTGCCCGCTTCGACCACCACGCCGTCGTCCATGAAGACCAGCGAGTCGCCGACCTCACGGGCGAAGCCCATCTCGTGGGTGACCACGATCATGGTCATGCCGTCCTCGGCGAGGCCGCGCATGACGTCCAGGACGTCGCCCACCAGCTCGGGGTCGAGCGCCGAGGTCGGCTCGTCGAAGAGCATCAGCTTCGGCTGCATCGCCAGCGCCCGGGCGATCGCCACACGCTGCTGCTGGCCGCCGGAGAGCTGCGAGGGGTAGTTGCCCGCCTTGTCGGCGAGGCCGACGCGGTCGAGCAGCTTCAGCGCCCGCTCGCGGGCCACCGCCTTGGACTCGCGCTTGACCTGGACCGGCGCCTCCATGACGTTCTCGACGGCCGTCATGTGCGGGAACAGGTTGAAGCGCTGGAAGACCATGCCGATGTCCCGGCGCTTGAGGGCGACTTCGCTGTCCTTCAGCTCGTACAGCTTGTCCCCCTTCTGCCGGTACCCGACCAGGTCGCCGTCGACGTACAGGCGCCCGGCGTTGATCTGCTCCAGGTGGTTGATGCACCGCAGGAACGTCGACTTGCCGGAGCCGGACGGGCCGATCAGGCAGAACACCTCGCCCTCGGCCACCTCCAGGTCGATGCCCTTGAGGATGTGGGCGGGGCCGAACGACTTGTGGACGCCCTCCGCCTTGACCATCGGTTGTGCAGTCATGGGATCACCGCCGCCAGTTGGAGAGGGAGAGCAGGTTCGACTTGATGCGCTCCAGCGGCGTGGGCGGCAGGGCGCGCAGCGAACCGCGTGCGAAACGGCGCTCCAGGTAGTACTGGCCGACGCTGAACACGCTGGTCAGGGCCAGGTACCAGATCGAGGCGACGAAGAGCATCTCCATCACCGCGAACGAGGTCGCGGCGACGTCCTGGGCACTGCGCAGCAGATCCTGGTACTGGACGGCGACGACCAGCGACGAGGTCTTGAGCATGTTGATGAACTCGTTGCCCGTCGGCGGGATGATCACCCGCATCGACTGGGGCAGCACGACGCGGCGCATGGTCTGCATCTGGGTCATGCCGAGCGCGTGCGAGGCCTCGGTCTGGCCCTCGTCCACCGACTGGATGCCGGCCCGGACGATCTCCGCCATGTACGCGCCCTCGTTCAGGCCGAGGCCGAGCAGGGCGGCGAGGAACGGAGTCATGACCGCGGTCATGTAGTCCTTGTAGAACCCGAGGTTCAGGATCGGGAAGATCAGCGCCAGGTTGAACCAGATGAGGAGCTGTACGTAGACCGGGGTGCCGCGGAAGAACCAGATGTACAGCCAGGCGACCGAGCTGGTCACCGGGTTCTTCGAAAGCCGCATCACGGCGAACAGCACACCGAGCGCCAGGCCCACGGCCATGGAGACCACGCTGATGAGCACGGTGTGCCACAGACCGGTCAGGATGCTGGAGTCGAACAGCTTGTCCGTGACGGTCGCCCAGCGCACATTGCCCTGGGCGAACGCGTAGCCGAGCGCGCCGAGTACGGCGACGACGACCACGGCGCTGACCCAGCGGCCGTAGTGGCGTACCGGGATGGCACGGATGATGTCCGGCGGGACCTGCTCCGGGGCGGCGTCCGCCGGACCGGAGGGGGTCTTGTCGAGCTTGTCAGTCACAGCGACTGCCCTTCAGTGGTGCGCGGGTCAGGAGCCGCCGTTGATGGCTGCCTTGGTGACGGCGCCCTGCGCGCCGCCCCACTTGTCGATCGCCGTCTTGTACGTGCCGTCCGCGATGACCGCGTCCAGCGCGGCCGAGAGGGCGTCACGCAGCTGGGTGTTCTTCTTGTCCACCGCGATGCCGAAGGGGCCCGCGTCCGACTTGTTGGCGACCGCCTCGAAGTCGGCGCCGCCGCCCGCGGTCTTCGCGATGTACGCGGCGACGGGGGAGTCGTTGAGGTCGGCGACCGCGCCGCCGGCCTTGACGCGGGTCTGCGCCTCGGCGTCGGTGGCGTAGGGCTCGAAGGTCAGGTCGCCCTTGCCGTCCGCCTTGCACTTGGCGGCGAGGTCCTTGGCGGCCTGCTCGTACGTGGTGCCGCGCTGCACGGCGATCTTCTTGCCGCAGAGGTCGTCGGTGGACTTGATGCCCTCCGGGTTGCCCTTCTTGACCAGAATGCCGGTGCTCGCCGTGTAGTAGTCGACGAAGTCGACGCCCGTACCGGTCTTCTTGCCGTCCTTGTCAAGACCCTGCTGGCGGGCCTTGGTGTCGCTCACCGAGGACATGACCGCGTCGTAGCGGCCGGTCGGCAGCGCGCCGAGGAGGGTGTCGAAGGTGCCGCTGGTGAACTCGAACTTCACGCCGAGCTGCTTGCCGAGGGCGTCGGCGATGTCGGGGTCGATACCGACGATCTTCTCGCCCTGCTTGAACTCCATGGGGGCGTAGGTGGCGTCGGTCCCGACCTTGATGACGCCGGCCTTCTGGATGTTCGCGGGCAGCTTGGAGAAGAGCGGGGCGGACTTCGAGGCCCCGCCCGAGGACTCGGGGGCCGAGCCCTTCTTCGTCTGGTCACCGCAGCCGGTGACCAGCAGGGCGCCCGCGACCGCGATGGCGCCGACCGCGGCAATCCGGGACTTGGCGGCGGTCGTACGGCGGGTGGTGCTTGCGGTCATGGTCGGGTTCCTCCGGCAGATGTTGAGTGGAGTGGCCATGGAGTGCGTACAAAACGACGACGCACAGGTCCTGGGCGGTGGTCGTGCACGCATCCTCGGGTGTCGCGACCGCGGTGTGAACCGCGTGTGAAGTCGCATCTTGCCATTCGGACCCCGGAAATCAGGGTCGCAGAGATGTCAAAATCGGATAACGGGTCACCCCCGAACCCCAACAAGCCGGTACCCCAAGGCCCACCGGGCCGGACCATGTGCGGGAAGCGTCCGCGAGGACCGCAGATTCTCCGGTTCATCTCGCGTTGTGGACATGTTTCACGCCGCGTACGCGACTTGTCGTGACATCACACCAAGAGTCGTGTCACGGTACGGAGGCCGCTTGCGACGCAGCGTCGGCGCTGGGCCAATATGGACTCGTCGGCGGACGTCGATGTCCGGTAAGAAGGATCCTTACACCCCTCATCCGGGGCTCAGGGCGCGTGTGCGGCGCGCCCGCGCGTACGTACCTCCACCCCGCGGGGCGGGCCAACCGCCCTCAGCGGGGAACGTACGCGGGTCCGCCCACCCCTCCTCAACAAGGAGTGGCCACCCTCAACTGATGAAGACTTAAGGGGTCAAACACAATGGCAGCGGAGATCGTCAATCCTCGCAGCGACAGCACGGAGGGTTCCGACGAGCCCTTCGACCCGGCCTTCGCGCTCCACCGGGGCGGCAAGATGGCCGTCCAGGCCACCGTGCCGATCCGTGACAAGGACGACCTGTCCCTCGCGTACACGCCGGGCGTCGCCAAGGTGTGCAGCGCGATCGCGGAGAACCCGGAGCTGGTCCACGACTACACCTGGAAGTCTCAGGTGGTCGCCGTCGTGACGGACGGTACGGCGGTGCTCGGGCTCGGTGACATCGGCCCGGAGGCCTCCCTTCCCGTGATGGAGGGCAAGGCGATCCTCTTCAAGCAGTTCGGCGGCGTCGACGCGGTTCCGATCGCGCTCGCGACCACCGACACGGACGAGATCATCGAGACCGTGGTCCGGCTCGCCCCGTCCTTCGGTGGGGTGAACCTGGAGGACATCTCCGCCCCGCGCTGCTTCGAGATCGAGCGCCGGCTGCAGGAGGCCCTGGACATTCCGGTCTTCCACGACGACCAGCACGGCACGGCCGTCGTCACCCTGGCTGCCCTGCGCAACGCCGCGAAGCTCACCGGACGCACCCTCGGCGACCTGCGCGCGGTGATCTCCGGGGCCGGCGCGGCCGGTGTCGCCATCGCCAAGTTCCTGCTGGAAGCGGGCCTCGGCGATGTGGCGGTCGCGGACCGCAAGGGCATCGTCAGCACGGACCGGACGGACCTGACGGACGTCAAGCGCGAGCTCGCCGAGCTCACCAACAAGGCGGGCCTGACCGGCTCCCTGGAGACCGCGCTCGCGGGCGCCGACGTGTTCATCGGCGTCTCCGGCGGTACGGTGCCCGAGCCCGCGGTCGCCTCCATGGCGCCGGGTGCCTTCGTCTTCGCGATGGCCAACCCGAACCCCGAGGTGCACCCCGACATCGCGCACAAGTACGCGTCCGTCGTGGCCACCGGCCGCTCGGACTACCCGAACCAGATCAACAACGTGCTCGCCTTCCCGGGCATCTTCGCGGGCGCCCTCCAGGTCCGGGCCTCCCGGATCACCGAGGGCATGAAGATCGCCGCGGCGAACGCGCTGGCCGACGTCGTGGGCGACCAGCTCGCCGCCGACTACGTCATCCCGTCCCCGTTCGACGAGCGGGTCGCCCCGGCCGTCACGGCGGCGGTCGCGGCCGCCGCCCGCGCCGAGGGCGTGGCGCGCCGGTAGTACGTTCCGGAGTTCCGCTTACCGAGCCGTGCCGGGCTTCCCTCCGGGGAGCCCGGCACGGCTTTTTCGTGGCTCCTCCCGGCGTGCGGGGTGTCACAGCCGTGGGAGGTTCCGGCGGCCGGGCCGCGCGCTCTAGGGTCAGGGCCATGTTCGCCGCCTACGCCGCCCGCATCGACCGTGACCAGCCGCTCAGCGGCCTTGAGTTGGGGGAGCGGCCGGCCCCCGAGGTACGCCCCGGCTGGACGCTCGTCGACGTACGGGCCGCCTCCCTCAACCACCACGACGTCTGGTCGCTGCGCGGGGTCGGACTCACCGAGGACAAGCTGCCGATGATCCTCGGCTGCGACGCGGCCGGGGTCGACCAGGACGGCAACGAGGTCGTCCTGCACTCGGTGATCGGCCAGACCGGCCACGGCGTCGGCCCCGCCGAGGGCCGCTCGATCCTCACCGAGAAGTACCAAGGCACCTTCGCCGAGCAGGTCGCCGTCCCCACCTGGAACGTCCTGCCGAAGCCGAAGGAACTGAGCTTCGCGGAGGCGGCCTGCATGCCGACCGCCTGGCTGACGGCGTACCGGATGCTGTTCACCAACGCCGGGGTGCGGCCCGGGGATTCGGTCCTCGTGCAGGGTGCGGGAGGCGGCGTCGCCACCGCCGCGATCGTGCTCGGCAAGGCGGCGGGCCTGCGGGTCTTCGCCACCAGCCGCGACGAGGCCAAGCGCAGGCGGGCCGTGGAACTGGGCGCGGTCGAGGCGTACGAGCCCGGTGCGCGGCTGCCGCAGCGCGTCGACGCGGTGATCGAGACGGTGGGGGCCGCGACCTGGTCCCACTCGGTCAAGTCCCTGCGTCCCGGGGGCACTCTGGTCATCTCGGGCGCCACCAGCGGCGACCGCCCCGCGCACGCCGAGCTGACCCGCATCTTCTTCCTGGAGCTCAAGGTCGTCGGCTCGACGATGGGTACGAAGGACGAGCTGGAGGACCTGCTCGCGTTCTGCTCGGCGACGGGCGTACGTCCCGTCATCGACGAGGTGCTCCCGCTGGACCGGGCGCGCGAGGGCTTCGAGAAGGTGGCGTCGGGGGACCTGTTCGGGAAGGTGGTCCTCGCCGTCGGGTGAGGTGCGGCTGAGGGTGTGGACGGGGCTGATGGCCGCGGTTCCGCGTGTACGCGTGCGTATGCGCGGGGCCGCGGCTTTTTGTGTGGGCATGATGTCAACCAGGGTTGACGGTTGAGTGAGTGTCAATGTAAGTTGACGCCATGACCGAGGCCACCGATCTCGCCGCACGAGCCGGCGACCGCGACCCGAGGGTCGGACTGCGAGCCGTCGCCGCACTGCGCCGGCTCCTGGAACAGCTCGAATCCGTACAGGTACGAAGCGCCCGCAACCAGGGCTGGTCATGGCAGGAGATCGCCGCCGAGCTGGGGGTCAGCCGGCAGGCGGTCCACAAGAAGCACGGGAGGACTTGATGTTCGAGCGATTCACGGCGAACGCCCGTGGGGTGGTGACGGGCGCGGTCGAGCACGCCTCGCGTGCGGGGTCCCCGGTGGTGACCGAGGAGCACCTGCTCCTCGCCCTCCTCGACCGCGAGGGCAGCAAGGCGGCCTTCGCGCTCACCTCCCTCGGCGTCACCGACCGGCGCGCCGAGGTCGTCGAGGCGCTGGCCGCCGCGCGGCGCCGGGGCGGCATGTCCAAGGCGGACGAGGACGCGCTGGCCGGACTCGGCATCTCCGTCGAGGAGATCGTGGCCCGGGTGGAAGAGACCCACGGGCCGGGCGCGCTGTCCGGCGCGGAGCAGGGCAAGGCGTGGCCCTCGGGGCGGCCGTCCTTCACGAAGGGCTCCAAGAAGGTACTGGAGAAGTCCCTCAGGATGGCTCTGGCCCGCAAGCAGAAGCACATCGGCGACGAGCACGTGTTGCTGGCGCTCACCGCGATGCCGGGGTTGGTGGGGGAGGTCCTCGCGGAGTTCGGGGGGACGTATGGGGGTGTGGAGAGGGTGTTGTTCGGGGTGGGGGGTTAGGGGGGCGGGGGTTTCCCACCCACCCGCCCGTTGAGCGGGGTTGCATGGCCCGGGCCCTCCTGGGGCGGAGCCCCAGACGGCATGGGGGCGCCCCGCCCTGCTAGTGCTGCCGGGGGCGCAGCGTCGCTCCGATGTGGGCCGCCGCCCGGGCCAAGTGGGCGCGGGCCTCGGCCAGTTGGGGGCCCGTCACCCCGTTGTCCCGGGCCGCATCCCTGATGTCGTCCCGGAAGCGGTCGAGCAGGCGGTCCAGGTCCCGTGCCGGGTCACCGGACGGCTCCTCCCGGGCCCACTCCGGCTCGGGTTCCGGCTCGGGCCCGGCCTCGGCATCCGGCTTCGCCAGGTCCACCCGCTCGACCGTGACGTCCGCCTCCGGCGACGACGCCGGCGGCTGGCCGAACCCGAAGCGGCTCAGCTCCTTGGTGATCTCCGCGAGCCCCTCGCGTACACCCGTCGGCCAGTCGCCCCGTGCGAAGTGCTCCTGCACCTGGCGCTGGACGTCCCGGGCGACGCGCTGCATCTCCTCGCGCGCCTCGTCCTTGGCCTCCTTCGCCTGGCGGCGGGCCTGCTGGGCCTCGTCGCGGGCCCGCCGGGACTCGTCCTTCGCCCGGCGCGCCTGCTCCTTCCACTCCTGCTTGGCGCGCTTGAACTCCTCCTTCGCCTGCTGCCAGGCCTCGCCGTCGCCCCACGCGCTGTCGAAGAAGTCGGAGGCCTCGGGGAACCCCTTCCGGGCACCCCGGCCGGCGCCCCCGGACGCCTGACCCGTACGCGCCTCGCGGGCCGCCCGGCGCATGTCGTCACGGAGGCTGCCGGCCGCACCACGTACGTCGTCGCGGATCTCGGCGGCGAGTTCGGAGACGGACTCGCGGATCTCCAGCTCCAGATCGGCCAGTTCACCGCCCCGGCCCGCCAACTCCGCGCGGCCCGCGTCGGTGATCGAGTAGACCTTGCGGCCGCCCTCGGTGGCGTGCGTGACGAGCCCCTCGGCCTCCAGCTTGGCGAGCCGCGGGTAGACGGTGCCGGCGCTGGGCGCGTACAGCCCCTGGAAGCGCTCTTCAAGGAGCCGGATCACCTCGTACCCGTGACGCGGGGCCTCGTCGAGCAGCTTGAGGAGGTAGAGACGGAGGCGGCCGTGGGCGAAGACGGGGGGCATGTCAGAGCACCTTCTTGGTCGAGCCGGCCGAGCCGGGCTGGTCGTCGGCGGGGGAGGGCGCGTCCTCGGCCCCCGGGCCGTCGGGCGCAGGGGCAACAGGCCCCGAGGCGGCGGGCCCCGTGGCCCGCGGGCCCGGTCCCGCGTCCTCGAACGGCGGCTCCTCGTCCGCAGGCCTGCGCAGGAGCGCTATCGACCCCGAGACCGTCGTCGCCCTGAGCGTGCCGTTGCCCGCCCCCAGCGTGCCGGTGATCTTCTTCGCGCCCCACTGCCCGCTGACCCGCAGGTCCTCGAAGGCGCTGGAGACGGCCCCGCTCGCGGTGTTCGCCTCGACGTGTGCGTCGGCCGGGTGCGGCAGCCGGATGGCGACCTCGCCGGACACCGTGGTCAGCCGGATGTCGGTGGCCTTCGCGCCCGGGTCGAGGTCGAGCAGCATGTCGCCGCTCACCGACTCCGCCGCCACACAGCCCCCGGCCCCCTCGACGACCGTCAGATCGCCGGAGACCGACTTGAAGCGGAGCTCACCGGTGACCGCCTGGGCCTCCAGGTTGCCGGTGACGCTCTCGGCGCGGACCGGGCCCGCGAGCTTGACGAGGGTGGTGTCACCACTGACGCCGCGCACCTCCGTACGTCCCCGGATCCCGGAGACCACGGCGCCCGCGCCGATCATGCCGACCTCGACGTCCGCGTCGGCCGGTACCGCCAGCGAGACCACCGCGCTGCGGTTCCAGCCCTTGCGGTCGAGCCACTTGAACAAGCCGCGCCAGGGCAAGTCCTCGTAGGCGACGGTGAGCGTGGACCCGTTCCGCGTCACGATCAGCGGCGGCCCTTCGACGGACGAGATCTCCAGGCGGGCGGAACTTTCCTCGGTGCCCACGACGTTCACCGTTCCGTTGACGATGCGCACACGGAGCATCGTCAACGGCTCGTCGACCTCGTCGAAGGTGAGCTTCCGCGAGTCTGGGACGGCCCACGTGGACTCGGACATGTGCTGACCTCCTGGGCGCTGCGAGTGGGTACTGCAAGTGGGTACTGCGAGAAGTGCGTACCGCGAAGAGTGTGTACTGCAAGACGCAACATATCGCGTCTCTCGTTAGACACGATATATCGCGCTTGAGGAAAGTCAAGGGGCGGTCCGGAGTGATTCGATACGGGCCTACTTCTGTATGGATATGGCGAAATCGGGGCAAAAATGCCCTAGCGTATGGATCATGCGCGTCGCCCCTCCCGCCGCCCCCGGAGCCCTGCTCCTCTGCCGCGCCGAACCCCCGGCGGTCCGCCCGATCGCCCATCTGCTGCGCGAGCGGATGCTCCTCGCCCCGGCGGGCGACGGCTGGAGCGTGCTGGTCCCCGCGGCCAAACCCTGGCTGACCGGCACCGACCCCGTCGACCAGGTGCTCGCGGGCTGGGCGGGCGCGCTCACGGTCGGCGCGGGCTGGCCCGCGATCGCGCTGTGGTGGGACGACGCCCGGGCGGGCTACACCCTGGCCTCGGGCTTCCGCCGTACGGTCGGCTATGTCTGGCTCGCCGACGGCACCCCGGTCGGCGAGGCCGAGGCGATGCGGACGTTCGCGGCCCGGCTCGGGCTCGACCCCGTGCACGACATGGAGGCGCTCGACGGTCTGACCCGGCCCGATTCGGCCGCGGACGCCCGGGCCCGGCTCCTCGGCCTGATCGCGATCCTGGCCCGCACGGGCGTCGCCCTGCCGGCCGGACTCACCCCGGGCGAACCGACCGACCGGCTGCGTTCGGTGGCCGCCGCACAGGGCGCCGAGACGATCGAGTGGTCCGGCTGGCGCGATGCGGTACGCGCCGAACTCGACGCGGTCGAGGAAAGCCCGCTCGGGCCCTGGGTCCGCGGCCCCAGGGCCCGCCTCCTGGGTGCCGCCCAACTCGCCGCGGGCCTCCCGCTCACGGCCTGGGGCCTGAAGCGCCGCAGTGGCGGCTGGACGACGGCGGGCGCGGTCCTGATCGCCCACGGGGTGCTGAGCCTCGCGTACGACCGGATGCGCGCCCGGCCCGGCGACTGACGCGTATTACGCGTTGCGGCCCGCTCGTCGAACCCCGATGCGGCTCAGCTCACTCGTCCTCGTCCTCGTCGTCCAGCCGTGCCAGCCACGTGGCGAGCCGCTCGACCGGAACCTCGAAGTCCGGGTTCAGGTCGACGAAGGTACGCAACTGCTCGGCGAGCCACTCGAAGGTGACCTCCTCCTCGCCGCGCCGCTTCTCCAGCTCCTCGATGCCGCGGTCGGTGAAGTACACAACTTGCTCCTGGGACGTACCGGATGTTCGCCCTTCAGCGTATCCGGCGGCCGCCGGGGACCACCTCCTGCTCCCGTCCGGGGACTGGCCCCAAGACTCCCCGGCGGATCCGACAGCCATGATCGGGATCTGACAGGCGTCGCACAGCGTTGTGTGAGTACGGGACGGCTGACGGAGGAGGCTTCGGATGTTCGGTGGGCTCGACGAGCTCTTTGCGCCCGCGCGACGGCACACGGAAGAGGAGCGCCGACGGCAGGAGATCACGCTCGACGAGGTCGGTGACTCCGACCCCGGGCGCGGCCCGATAGACCTGGCCAGCGGCAGCGTGGTCATACGCGTGCCCCCGGCCAGGGGCGCCGGTCACGAGGACGCCGGTCACGAGGACGAAGAAGAGAACTGAGCGCGGTTGCGCCGAAGGGCCCGGCATCCCAAGTTGGTGGGGATGCCGGGCCCTTCGGCTGCGTACTGCAGGGGCTGATCAGCTCTCTGAGGGCTAGGCCTCGAAGACCTCGTTCACCAGCTGCTCCTGCTCCTGCTCGTGGCGCTTCTTCGAGCCCACCGCCGGGGACGAGCCGTGCGGGCGCGAGATGCGGCGCAGGCGCTCGCCGTGCGGCACGTCCGCGCCGACGGCCAGGTCCAGGTGGTCGATCAGGTTGAGCGCGATGAACGGCCAGGCACCCTGGTTCGCCGGCTCCTCCTGGGCCCACAGGTACTTCTCGGCGTTCGGGAACTTGGCGATCTCCGCCTGGAGCTCGGCACCCGGCAGCGGGTACAGGCGCTCGATGCGGATGATCGCCGTGTCCGTCGCGCCGCGCTTCTCGCGCTCGGCGGCCAGGTCGTAGTAGACCTTGCCCGCGCAGAAGACGACCTTGCGGACGGCGGCCGGGTCCACGTGCTCGTCGCCGATCACCGGGCGGAAGCCGCCGTTGGTGAACTCCTCGGCCTTCGACGCCGCCGCCTTCAGACGCAGCATCGACTTCGGGGTGAAGACGATGAGCGGCTTGTGGTGCGGGTTGTGGACCTGCCAGCGCAGCAGGTGGAAGTAGTTCGACGGCAGCGTCGGCATCGCGACCGTCATGTTGTTCTGCGCGCACATCTGGAGGAAGCGCTCCGGGCGGGCGGACGAGTGGTCCGGGCCCTGGCCCTCGTAGCCGTGCGGGAGCAGCAGGGTGACGCCGGAGGTCTGGCCCCACTTCTGCTCGGCCGAGGAGATGAACTCGTCCACGACCGTCTGGGCGCCGTTGACGAAGTCGCCGAACTGCGCCTCCCACATCACCAGGGACTCGGGACGGGCCAGCGAGTAGCCGTACTCGAAGCCCATCGCCGCGTACTCGGAGAGCAGCGAGTCGTAGACGTTGTAGCGCGCCTGGTCCTCGGAGAGGTACATCAGCGGCGTGTAGTCCTCGCCCGTGACCTGGTCGACCAGGACCGCGTGGCGCTGGCCGAAGGTGCCGCGGCGGGTGTCCTGGCCGGACAGCCGGACCGGGACGCCCTCCATGAGCAGCGAGCCGATGGCCAGGGTCTCGCCCATGCCCCAGTCGATCGTGCCGTCCTCGACCGAGGCGGCGCGGCGCTGCATCTGCGGCATCAGACGCGGGTGGACGGTGATCCGCTCCGGGATGTTCACCTGCGACTCGGCGATGCGCTTGACGATCTCCTGGGAGACCGCCGTGGTGACCGCGACCGGGAACTGCGCCTGCGGGTCGGTCGAGTGGATCTCGCCCGGCGCCGAGGTGGTGGCCTCGCGGACCTCCGCGAACACCTTCTCCAGCTGGCCCTGGAAGTCCTGCAGGGCCTGCTCGGCCTCTTCCAGGGTGATGTCGCCGCGACCGATGAGCGACTCGGTGTAGAGCTTGCGCACCGAGCGCTTCTTGTCGATCAGGTTGTACATCTGCGGGTTGGTGAACTGCGGGTTGTCGCCCTCGTTGTGACCGCGGCGGCGGTAGCAGATGAGGTCGATCACGACGTCCTTGTTGAACGTCTGGCGGAACTCGAAGGCGAGCCGCGCGACGCGGACCACGGCCTCCGGGTCGTCGCCGTTCACATGGATGATCGGCGCCTCAATCATGCGGGCCACGTCGGTGGCGTACATGGACGAGCGCGACGACTCCGGGGCGGCGGTGAAGCCGACCTGGTTGTTGATGACGATGTGCACGGTGCCGCCGGTGCGGTAGCCGCGCAGCTGCGACATGTTCAGGGTCTCGGCGACGACACCCTGGCCGGCGAAGGCCGCGTCACCGTGCAGGGCGACGGGCAGGACCGTGAAGTCCGTGCCGCCCTTGTTGATGACGTCCTGCTTGGCGCGGGCGACACCCTCCAGGACCGGGTCGACCGCCTCCAGGTGCGAGGGGTTCGCGACGAGCGAGACCTTGATCTGCTCGCCGTCCAGACCGGTGAAGGTGCCCGAGGCGCCCAGGTGGTACTTCACGTCGCCGGAGCCGTGCATCGACTTCGGGTCGAGGTTGCCCTCGAACTCGCGGAAGATCTGCGCGTACGACTTGCCGACGATGTTGGCCAGCACGTTCAGGCGGCCGCGGTGGGCCATGCCGATGACGACCTCGTCCAGGCGCGACTCGGCGGCGCTGTCGATGACGGCGTCGAGCAGCGGGATGACCGACTCGCCGCCTTCGAGGGAGAAGCGCTTCTGGCCGACGTACTTGGTCTGCAGGAACGTCTCGAACGCCTCGGCCGCGTTCAGGCGGCGCAGGATGCGCAGCTGCTCCTCGCGCTCCGGCTTGGAGTGCGAGCGCTCGACGCGGTCCTGGATCCACTTGCGCTGCTTGGGGTCCTGGATGTGCATGAACTCGATGCCGGTGGTGCGGCAGTACGAGTCGCGCAGGACGCCGAGGACGTCGCGCAGCTTCATCAGGGACTTGCCGGCGAACCCGCCGACCGCGAACTCCCGCTCCAGGTCCCACAGGGTGAGGCCGTGCTCGGTGATGTCCAGGTCGGGGTGCTTGCGCTGGCGGTACTCCAGCGGGTCGGTGTCGGCCATGACGTGGCCGCGGACCCGGTAGGAGTGGATCAGCTCGAAGACGCGGGCGGCCTTCGTGACGTCGTCGTCGTGCGAGGCGTCGATGTCCTTGAGCCAGCGGACCGGCTCGTAGGGGATGCGCAGCGCCTCGAAGATGTCGTCGTAGAAGTCGCTGTCGCCGAGCAGCAGGTTGGCGACGATGCGCAGGAACTCGCCGGAGGCGGCACCCTGGATGACGCGGTGGTCGTACGTCGAGGTGAGGGTCATCACCTTCGAGATGCCCAGCTTGTTCAGGGTGTCCTGGGAGGTGCCCTGGAACTCGGCCGGGTAGTCCATCGAGCCGACGCCCATGATGACCGACTGACCGGGCATCAGACGCGGCACGGAGTGCACGGTGCCGAGGCCGCCGGGGTTGGTCAGCGAGACGGTGACGCCCGTGAAGTCGTCCATCGTCAGCTTGTTGTTCCGGGCCCGGCGGACGATGTCCTCGTACGCCTGCCAGAACTCGAAGAAGTTGAGCGTCTCGGCCTTCTTGATGCCGGCGACGACGAGCTGGCGGTCGCCGTTGGGCTTCACCAGGTCGATGGCGAGGCCGAAGTTCACGTGCTCCGGCTTGACCAGGGTCGGCTTGCCGTCCTTCTCGACGAACGCGTAGTTCATCGACGGCATGGCCTTGATCGCCTGCACCATCGCGTACCCGATGAGGTGGGTGAAGGAGACCTTCCCGCCCCGGGCGCGCTTGAGGTGGTTGTTGATGACGATGCGGTTGTCGAACAGCAGCTTCACCGGGACGGCGCGGACGGACGTGGCCGTCGGCATCTCCAGCGAGGCGTTCATGTTCTTGGCGACCGCGGCGGCGGGGCCGCGCAGCGTCACGAATTCAGGACCGGCCGGGGCTTCGGTGGCCCCAGCAGGCTGTGCGGCGAAGGCCGCTCCGGTGGAGCCGGTGCTTGCACCGGACTTGGGGGCTGCGGCCTTGGCGGGCGCGGCGGCGGCCGCGGGCTTCGCCGGAGCCGGGGCAGCGGCCGGAGCGGCCGCCTTGGCCGGTGCCGGGGCGGCGGCCGGGGTGACCGGTGCCGGTGCGGCGGGTGCGGCCGGGGCCGGGCTCGCGGGAGCGGCCGGAGCAGCCACCGCGGCTGCCGCGGTGGGAACACCCTGAACGGGCTTGTCCGCCGTGCCGGTGGCACCCGGCTTGTAGTCGGCGAAGAAGTCCCACCAGGCACGGTCGACCGAATTGGGATCCTGGAGGTACTGCTGATAGATCTCGTCGACAAGCCACTCATTGGCACCAAAGCCGGCCGCAGGGTTCTTGCCCTGCCCGTCTTGGTCGGTCGAGACGCTCGAATTACTGGGGGACTGAGACGACACGGCGGTAACCGCCCTCTTCCGCTTCACAAGGTGATGGACAGCGGAAATAAAGGCTACGCCTCCCTGGCCTGGACGTGCAGACCGGGCATGCCACAGTCGTGTAAGTCACACCGAAACCCGGGTTTCGGTGTGTGAAATGGCGGGAAACAAGCGTGGTTCCGCTGCTGCGCGAGCCACTTCGGGTATGCGACAGTGCGGCTACGGCCCCCTGGCCCGCACCCCTGAACGACCACTTCTGCTGATGACCACGCAGAACGGCTGCTTCCGGTTCGAACTTTACGTCAACTTTGCTGGCGCGGGGTGCCCGGGAGGGTGACCTGGATCCGGCATCCGCGTGCGGATTCGGCCACGCCGATCCGGCCACCGTGAAGATCCACTGCCCAGCGCGCGATCGCGAGGCCGAGCCCCGTACCGCCGTCGCTGCCGGGCCCGTGCGGGGAGGGCGCGGCGCCGCGGTTGAAGCGCTCGAAGACCCGGTGCCACTCGGACTGCGGGATGCCCGGACCCTCGTCCAGGACCTCCAGATCGAGCGACTCGGGCTGGGGGCCGCGCCGGGCCCGTACGGTCACGCGGCCGTGCGGCGGGGAGTGCTTGACGGCGTTGTCGATGAGATTCGCCACTACCTGGTGCAGCCGCTCGGCATCCGCGTGCGCGGTCAGCTCGGGCGGCGAGACGTCCAGGTGGAGGTGGACGTCGGCGCGCTGGTGGTTGCCCGAGCCGGAGGACAGCTTGCGCTGGGCGGCCGCCAGATTGGCTTCCTTGAGGACGCCCGACAGGTACGGCCACACCTCGAAGCGGTGGGCCCGCAGCGTCACCACCCCGTTGTCCAGGCGGGACAGGTCGAGCAGCGTCTCGACCAGGCGGCCCAGGCGCTCGGTCTGTTTGAGCGCCGTGCGCATCGTCTCCGGGTCGGCCGCGGAGACGCCGTCCACGACGTTCTCCAGGACCGCGCGCAGTGCCGCGATGGGTGTGCGCAGCTCGTGCGAGACATTGGCCACGAGTTCCTTGCGGTGCCGGTCCACGGCCTCCAGATCGTCCGCCATGCGGTTGATCGTGCCCGCGAGGTCGCCGAGCTCGTCGCGGCGGTCGGCGCCGCGCACCCGGCGCGTGTAGTCCCCGTGCGAGATGGCGCGGGCGACGGTGTTCATCTCGTCCAGCGGGGCGGTGAGCCCGTGGGCGACGAACTGGGTGATCAGCAGGGTCGCTATCACCGAGAAGACGGTGATGAAGCGGAGCTCGGTGCGGGTCTGCAGGGCCACCATGAGCAGCCCGGTCGTGATGAAGACGGAGACCACGACCAGCGTGCCGAGCTTGGTCTTGATCGATATGGAGACCGACCGGAGCCCCGCCACGACCTGGCCGCGCAGGACGCGCCTGGCCCTGGCCCACCCGCCGCGCCTGGCGGGTTCGTCCCAGCCGGGCCGCTCGCCGCTGCCGCGCAGCTGCCGGGCCCGGTCTCCGGCCCGGCTCATGGCGCCGGGGTCTCCAGCGCGTAGCCGACGCCGTGGACCGTACGGATGCGCTCGGCCCCGATCTTCCGGCGCAGCGCCTTGATGTGGCTGTCCACGGTGCGGGTGCCGGAGGCGTCGGCCCAGTCCCACACCTCGGCGAGCAGCTGCTCGCGGGACAGCACGGCGCGCGGCGTGTTCGCCAGGCAGCTCAGCAGGTCGAACTCGGTCGGCGTCAGGTGGACGTCCTCGCCGCGGACCCGTACCCGGCGCTGCGCGTGGTCGATCTCCAGCTCGCCGAGGCGCAGTATGCCCGTGCGCGGCGTGGTGGCGGCCAGCGCGGCCCGCTCCACCCGGCGCAGCAGGACGTGCACCCGGGCCGCCAGCTCGCGCATCGAGAACGGCTTGGTCATGTAGTCGTCCGCGCCGACGCCGAGTCCGACGAGCATGTCCGTCTCGTCGTCCCGGGCCGTCAGCATGAGGACCGGCACGGGCCGCCGGGCCTGGACCCGGCGGCAGACCTCCAGGCCGTCGAAGCCCGGCAGCATGATGTCGAGGACCATCAGGTCCGGCTGCCAGGCCTCGGCCGTGTCGACGGCGGCGGGGCCGTCGACAGCCGTTTGCACCTGGAAGCCCTCGGCCCGCAGACGGGCCGCGATGGCGTCGACGATCGTCGTGTCGTCCTCGACGACCAGCACCCTGCGCTGGGCGCCGGGGGTCGCCGCGACGCCGTTGTGGCCGGTGTGTGTCTGCTCCATCGGTTGCCCCGCCCTGACTGTGCTCGCCCGGGGATCCGTGGGGTGATCCCCTGTGTCGGTCAGAGACTAGAGGCACTTTCCGTGTCTCGGCTACGCAGGGCGAACGCCGAGATGGACCACGTCAGGGACGCCCCGGGCAACTCGGATCTCTTCGGTATGTACCCCAGTGAATCCGGCATTACGGAGAGCCTGTTCGAAGGCGGCGGACGGCTGCGCGGACCACACGGCGAGCACCCCGCCGGGGTTCAACCGCCGTGCGCAGTGGGCGAGTCCGGCCGGTGAGTACAGTCCGCCGTTGCCCTCGGTGACGGTCCAGTCGGGCCCGTTGTCGATGTCGAGGCAGAGCGCGTCGAAGGTCTCCTGCGCCGTACGTACGTAATCGACCAGATCGGCAGGGATGATCCGGGTACGGGAATCGGACAGAGCCGGGCCGGAAATGGCGCCAAGTGGACCTGATCGGTGCCAGTCGATGATGGCCTGTTCCCTCTCCACCACGGCGATTTGGCCCCAGCGGGGGTCCTGCGCCGCATGTGCGAGCGAGAAGCCGACGCCGAGTCCGCCGATGAGAACGGAGGGCCGGGTGGCGGCTGGCAAAAGTGTGTCGTACGCCGCATCGATGAGGAGGCGTTCCGAGCGGCCGTCCGAAGTGTCCATGAGGAAGCACCCGTTGGCGATGATCTCGAAATGCGCCCCGCGCTGCCGCAGCACGACTTCCCCGTGGGGTCCCTGGCGCCGGTCGAGGGTGGCGATGTCGTCCATGCCGCAGAGGATGCCGGGTCCGGTGGCGCGGCGCACGCGAGTTGCGGACCGTTCGCCCCCGACGCTCAGGAACCGTCAAAGGTTGTCCCGTGTGGCGCACGCCATAGACGGGGCAGGAGTCGTTCACGGAAGGTGAGCCGTTGTAGAGAGGTATCAGCGAGTACGAACCACGGAACACGGCCGAAGAACGCGGGCGTGGCTTGATTCGGGGCGCGCACCTGCCGCGCTCCGGGGAAGGGGCCTCACCCGGTGCACCCGCTCGAAACCCGCCGCCCCGCGACGGCGGAAGGCCCCCTGCCGACGGCCCTTGAGGCGATACCCGCGCAACTGGAGGCGATACCGGCCCCGCGCCCGAAGCCGGAGCCCGCGACCGCGGTGACCGCACCGGCCCCCGTTGTCCCGGGCGTACGAGGCCTGCCGGCCCGGGCCGGCCGACTGCTTCCCTCCCCGACCTCCACACCGTTCGCCTTCGGCTACGCGTTGCTGCTCCTGGTGACTTCGATGTACACGGAGTACGGCGATCCGGACACGGTGGACACCCTGCTCCAGGCGTCGAGCACGGACGTGGCCCACCTGTCGACGACACCGGTCCTGGCGATCTTCGGGAGCGCCCTGTGGATAGCGGGAGGCATCGCCTCCCCGTACGCGGTGGTCTTCATCTTCGTGCTGGCCGCGCTGGAACGCCGGATCGGCGGCTGGCGCACGGCGGGCGTCTTCCTGCTCGGCCATGTCGTGGCGACTCTGGCCACGGAGGTCCCGGTGGCCCTCTCGGTCCTGGCCGGCCACCTCCCCGAGAGCTCCCTGCACCGCCTGGACTACGGCATCAGCTTCGGCCTGATGGCCACGGTGGGCGCCCTGACGGGCCTGCTCGCCCCCCTGTTCCGCTGGACGACCCTGGCGGTGGTGGGCGTGCTGCTGGTGGACGACCTGGTGGACATGGTGGAACCGCTGGCGGCCTGGGGCCACCCGGTGGCCCTCCTGGTGGGGGTGGCCTGCTGGCCGGCGGTACGGCGGGTACGGAACGCGGGGACGGCGGGCTGAGGGGCCTCAGCCTCGCCGGTCGGTCCGGAGTTTTTTTGGGTGCCGCGCCCTCATCACCGCGCCCTCATCACCGTCCCGTCGGCCTGTCCGTCGGCCTGAAATACAGACTCGCCATCGGCGAGCGCGTCTCCCAGCCCAGAGCCGAGTACAAGGCCTGGCCCTCCGGGGTGCCGACCAGGATTCCCTCGGTCGCGCCCGACTCGTACGCCGTGTTCTGCAGGGTGCGCATCACCAGGCTGCCCAGGCCTCGGCGCTGGTGGGTGGGGGCGGTTTCGATCTGGTCGGCCACCGCTGTCGGGCCCGTCGGGGCGATCTGGCCGCGGGCCGCGAAGTGGCCCTCTGCGGTGCGGACCAGGACGCGGGTCACGCCGCCCCGGGTCCAGGTCGTGAGGGTGTAGCCGGCCGGGACTTCGGGGCGCTCCGCGGTCAGCGGGATCGTCATCAGGTAGCCGGGCTGATCGAACTGCCAGCCCTCGGCGAGCCACGGCCGCACGGTGTCGTCGTCGGCGAACAGCTTCAGCCACGTTCCGGGCGCGCTCGTGGTGGCCGCCAGCTCGCGGACATCCGCCTCGGCGGGTGTCGGGAGCACATGGCGCGACACGTGGTCGGCCTGTCCGGCGTCGATCGTCCAGCCCCATGGCCGGTCGATGGGATCGGAGGTCCCTCGCGACACGATCCAGCCGTCGATCCAGGCCCGCACCAGCGTGCCGATCGTGGCTCGATCCGGTGCCGTTGTCGCCGTCAACGTCATTGCTGCCCCCTGGGTATGTAATAGGTGCACTGCCTATAGGAACCTTACTGGCTCGGTTCGTCCTTGTCCCGTCCGCGTGGGCGCCGTTGCTTGGTGCTGGCGTCGCCGAGGGTTTCCGGGCCTGGTCACAGGGCCCGCTCCACGTGATCGCTCAGAGCGAACACGCCCCGGGGAACATTCCTCGACTCAGCTGCATTGAGTCGGCATAGCTCAACTTGACTGCCGAAGGGGAGATCATGGCTACCGAGTCCACGGCGTACACACCGACCGACCTGCCCGTGCTGCCGCTCGACGACGAGGTCGTGCTGCCCGGCATGGTGGTTCCGCTGGACCTGTCCGATGCCGAGGTGCGGGCCGCCGTCGAGGCCGCGCAGGCCGCCGCGCGGTCCGGCCAGGGAAAGCCGCAGGTGCTGCTCGTGCCGCGGATCGACGGAACGTATGCCGGGACCGGTGTGCTCGGGACCGTCGAACAGGTCGGCCGGCTCTCCGACGGTGACCCGGGCGCCCTCATCCGGGGCCGCCACCGCGTGCGGATCGGGGCCGGCACCACCGGGCCCGGGGCCGCCCTGTGGGTGGAGGGCACCCGGGTCGGGGAGACCCTGCCCGAGCCGCTGCCCGGCCAGGTGACCGAGCTGGTCAAGGAGTACAAGGCGCTCGCCACCGACTGGCTGAAGAAGCGCGGGGCCTGGCAGGTCGTCGACCGCGTCCAGCAGATCGAGGGCGTCTCCGCGCTCGCCGACAACTCCGGGTACTCGCCGTTCCTCACGACCGCCCAGAAGGTCGAGCTCCTGGAGACCAGCGACCCGGTCGCCCGCCTCAAGCTCGCCACCGAGCAGCTCCGCGAGCACCTCGCCGAGCAGGACGTCGCCGAGTCCATCGCCAAGGACGTACAGGAAGGCGTGGACAAGCAGCAGCGCGAGTTCCTGCTGCGCCGCCAGCTCGACGCCGTACGCAAGGAGCTGCGCGAGCTCAACGGCGACGGCGGCGAGGAGGACGAGAGCGACGACTACCGCGCCCGTGTCGAGGCCGCCGACCTGCCCGAGAAGGTCCGCGAGGCCGCCCTCAAGGAGGTCGACAAGCTGGAGCGTTCCAGCGACCAGTCGCCCGAGGGCTCCTGGATCCGCACCTGGCTCGACACCGTCCTCGAACTGCCCTGGAACGAGACCACCGAGGACGTCTACGACATCCGCGGCGCCCGCGCGATCCTCGACGCCGAGCACGCCGGCCTCAAGGACGTGAAGGAGCGCATCACCGAATACCTGGCCGTGCGCAAGCGGCGCGCCGACCGGGGCCTGGGAGTGGTCGGCGGGCGGCGCGGGGGCGCGGTTCTGGCGCTCGTCGGCCCTCCCGGTGTCGGCAAGACCTCGCTCGGCGAGTCCGTGGCTCACGCGATGGGCCGCAAGTTCGTCCGCGTCGCACTCGGCGGCGTACGCGACGAGGCCGAGATCCGCGGCCACCGGCGTACGTACGTCGGCGCCCTGCCCGGCCGGATCGTACGGGCCATCAAGGAGGCCGGGTCCATGAACCCGGTCGTGCTGCTCGACGAGATCGACAAGGTGGGCTCCGACTTCCGGGGCGACCCGGCGGCGGCCCTGCTCGAAGTCCTCGACCCGGCGCAGAACCACACGTTCCGCGACCACTACCTGGAGGTCGAGCTCGACCTGAGCGACGTGGTGTTCCTCGCCACCGCCAACGTCCTCGAAGCCATCCCGGAGGCGCTGCTCGACCGCATGGAACTGGTCAGGCTGGACGGCTACACCGAGGACGAGAAGGTCGTCATCGCCCGGGACCACCTGCTGCCGCGTCAGCTGGAGCGGGCCGGTCTGGAGCCGGGCGAGGTCGTCCTCGAAGACGCCTCGCTGCGCAAGCTCGCGGGGGAGTACACCCGGGAGGCGGGCGTACGGAACCTGGAGCGCTCGATCGCCCGGCTGCTCCGCAAGGTGGCCGCCCAGCACGAACTGGACCAGCAGGAGCTCCCGTTCACCGTAACCCCGGACGGGCTGCGGAGCCTGATCGGGCGCCCGCACCACGTGCCCGAGTCCGCACAGGACCCGGCCGAGCGGCGCACCGCGGTGCCCGGCGTGGCCACCGGCCTCGCCGTCACCGGGGCCGGCGGCGACGTCCTGTTCGTCGAGGCCTCCCTCGCCGACCCGGAGACGGGCGCGGCGGGCCTGACCCTCACCGGTCAGCTCGGCGACGTGATGAAGGAGTCCGCGCAGATCGCGCTGAGCTTCCTGCGCTCGCACGGGGCCGAACTGGAGCTTCCGGTGGGGGACTTGAAGGACCGGGGCGTGCACGTCCACTTCCCGGCCGGCGCGGTCCCCAAGGACGGCCCGAGCGCCGGCATCACCCTGGTCACCGCGCTGTCCTCGCTGCTTTCGGGGCGGCAGGTCCGCACCGACGTGGCGATGACCGGTGAGGTGTCGCTGACCGGGCGGGTGCTGCCGATCGGCGGCCTCAAGCAGAAGCTGCTCGCCGCGCACCGGGCCGGGATCACGACCGTGGTGATCCCCAAGCGGAACGAGGCGGACCTGGACGACGTCCCGGCCGAGGTCCTGGAGAAGCTGGAGGTCCACCCGGTGACGGACGTCCGCCAGGTCCTGGAGATCGCCCTCGCCCCGGCGGAGGTGGCCGTCGCCGCAGCCGCCTGAGTGACGGCTACGCCGTGGTGGCCCGCTCGTACACCGAGCGGGCCTTCGCGTCGAACAGGGCCGCCGTCGACTCGTTGTCCGTGTCGCCGCCGCTCAGCACGCCGATGATCCTGCCCAGTCGGTCCGGGCCCCGGTAGCCGGTCAGCCAGGGGCTGCCGCTCGTGCCGACCCAGAAGCCGCCGCACTCCATGCGGATCATCGCGGGCTCGTCGCGGTCCCGGTGGACGTCGGTGGTGCACATGACCGGCCGGTTGTCGGGGTTGTGGTTCTCCTCCGGGTACCCGACGACGGTGACCCGCTGGTCGGGGCCCGCGCCCCACTCGGGCGTCGAGGCGCCGACCACGCTCTGCACGCTGCGGCCCTGCGCGTCCGGTGCGACCGTGAGGAAGGCGTAGTCCACCGCGTCGCTCTGCTCCGCGGTCCACTCGTCGTCGACCTGGACCGCCCGCACCTTCCACTTCCCGTACGGATACGTCCCCTTGGCCGCCCCCGAGAAGCCGGGCGCGAACTCCAGGGAGTCGAGCGGCTCGCCGGCCGTGCAGTGCGCGGCGGTGGCGATGACGTTGCCGCGCGGGCTGTCCACCACGCTGGCCGTGCAGTAATGGCCGTCGCCGTTGACCAGCACGCCGACCGACGCCACCTTCGCGGCCGGGACGGCGCTGGTCTGGGTGGCGGGCTGCGCGGCCTGCGGGGCGGCGCTCGGGGAACTCTCCGCCTGTGGTTCCGAGGCCGCGGGCCCGCCGCACCCCGCACCGCCGGCCGCGACGACCGCCGCCAGGGCCACTGTCCGGAACACCACTCCCAACCTGCGCATGCCCCCCATCTTTACTCATGCCGCGCGCGAGATGGGGTCAGGTGTGCGAGTCGTGCTCCGTACGGGCACACGGAAGGGCCCCCGGCTACGCAGCGCCGGGGGCCCCGCTCATGCGACGCGGAGCGGGTCAGCCGTTGGCGAGCGCCTGCAGCCGGTCGTACGCCCCGTTGAACTTGGAGTGGTCGCCGACCGTCGGTCCGGACGACGTGTACTGCCACATCGTGTAGTAGCCCCAGCCGGCCGGCAGGGTGCCCGGGTCGGAGTTGTAGCGGGCGATCCAGAGCGGGTTGGTGGAGCCGAAGGCGGCGGAGTTGCCGGTGCACTCGCTCCACCAGCTGGCAGCGGTGTAGATCACCGCGTCGCGCCCGGTACGGGCCTTGTACTGGTTGACGAAGTCGTGGATCCAGCCGACCATCCCGGCCTCCGACTTGCCGTAGCAGGCGTCGCCGTACGGGTTCCATTCGATGTCGAGCGCGCCCGGCAGCGTCCTGCCGTCCCGGGACCAGCCGCCGCCGTGGTCCACGAAGTAGTTGGCCTGGGCCGCGCCGCCCGTCGTGTCCGGGGTCGCGAAGTGGTAGGCGCCGCGGACCATGCCGACGTTGTAGGAGCCGTTGTACTGCTGGGCGAAGTAGGGGTTGGTGTAGTAGGTGCCCTCGGTGGCCTTGACGTAGGCCCACTTCACGCCGCTGCTCCACAGGGTGGACCAGGCGACGTTGCCGTTGTGGCTGCTGGTGTCCACACCCTCGGTCTGCACCGTCTGCACGTCACGGGTGTCACCGGGCAGACCGCCCACCCCGTCGTGCTTCGCGACGCCCATGCCCAGGGTCGCGGAGCCGCGGGCCGGGGTGTCGGCGGCGCCCGACGTTCCGGTGGAGCCGAGGACGAGGGCGAGGGAGGAGAGGAGGATCCCGGCCGCGGCAATGGGTCCGCGGCGGGCCGTTCCGGATCTGTGCACGGGCATTGCGTGCCTCCGAAAGGCTCGGTGGGGCTTGGGACTTGACGGCCTGGGTCGACATGCCGACGTATCGCTGTGGACATGTCAGAGTCGACGCTACGCACGTAGACCGCTGGCGCGAAAGAGGCTTCAGGTTATGCCGATGGTTCAGACCTTTGATGGTGGCGACACGCTGCGGGAACGGTGTGGCCTGGAAGAAACTTTCATCCGGCGTTGGCCCCGGCGTCACGGCCGCTCCCGGCCGGGACGGGCCCCTCGGCGTGCCGGGCGCACAGCATGCTGGGAAATACTGTGCCCTCACGACACACCTACGGCATGGGAGCCGATGTGCACGGTCCGGACCAGGAGTTCCTCGCGCTCGAACGCGAGCTGGCCGTCTTTCTGCGACGGGCCAGGGCCTCGTCCGGTGAGATGGCCCGCGAGGTCCACCCCGATCTCGAACCGGCGGCATACGGACTGCTGGTGCGCCTGGACGAGGCGGGCCCGCAGCGGGCCACCGAACTCGCCGGGTTCTTCGGCGTGGGCAAGGCGACGATGAGCCGCCAGCTGCACGCCCTGGAGGACCTGGGCCTGGTGGCCCGGGAGCCCGACCCGGCGGACGGCCGTGCCTCCCTGGTCCGCATCACGGCAGAGGGCACGACCCGGTTCGGCCGGGTGCGCGACGCCCGCCGCGAGAGCTACGTCCGCAAGCTGGCGGGCTGGGACCGAGCGGAAATCTCGGAACTGGCGAGGTTGCTGCACCAGCTGAACGCGGCGGCGGAGGGGTAGGGGGCCCTTCGGCACCCGGCGTCGCGAACAGGCGGCTACAGCTCCACCGCCACCACCGTCGCATCGTCATGGCGCTTGCTCCCTCGCAGGAACACCCGCTCCACGTCCCCCGTTTCCAGCTCCCGCACCCGCTCGACCAACCCCTCCGGCCCCGCCTTCCGGACCAGTGCGACGCAGTCCCCCCACGAGCCCTCGCCGAACTTCTCGACCCACCGGGTCGCCCCGTCCGTCAGGGCGAGGACGGAGCGCAGGGGGGCGAGCGGCTCGCGGCCGGTCACGGCGCGGGCGGCAACCGTCGGATCCGCCGCCGCAGTGAAGAAGCCGCCCTCCTTGTTGCGGACGAGGGAGTCGGCCACCGCGTCGCTGACCAGGGAGGAGCGCGGCACCCGGTCGAGCCGGTCGTCCAGGACCGCCCGCACCGTGCCGTCGGACGATTCGAGAAGCAGTGCCGAGTCCGACAGGACGAGGTACTCCAGCTCCGCCGAGTCCCAACGCGCCAGGACCACCGTCGCCTGAGGCGTACGCGGGTGAGAAAGGTCACACGTGTCGCGGTGGGCGTCGGCGGTGCGCCGAATGGATTCGGCCAGGATCTCGTCCAGCGTCATATCCCGTCGTGAAGCCGACAGTTCGGTCAGGGCGCCGCCGAGCCGCGCGGTGAACCAGGGCACGTCGTGCACGCAGTCGCCGTTGCCGGGCAGCGGCGTGACGCCGTCGAGGACGACGAGCAGGCCGCCCAGGCCCGAAGCGGGCATGGCGGTCGCCGCCCAGTCCTCGTTGGGGCGGGCGGGATCTCCGGGAACGGTGGCCAGGTGGATGCGCATACCCGCCAGTCTGCACGACGCCTTCACGCCACCTTCATGCCCTCCACAGGGCCACCGGACGGCCTGTCAATTGGCCTGTACCAGTGGGCGAATCGCACGAACCCGGGAGGAATGCTCCGCTCCGCCGAGCTGTGGGCGGGCATCCTGCCAAAGGCCGCGCGGAAGTTCCAACCGGGGCCCGCCACGAGCGGGGCCGGGCATTCCGCGGGAGTTGATGGTCAACTCCGAAGTGATGTTCACTCGTTCAGGTGGCCGAGCAGTGACTACTCGTCATGACCAGTCGTCACCTTGGCTTCCTTGGTGGACTGACTGGCAACACGAGTGAAGATTGAGAGCACCGGTGCAGAACAAGCGGCCTCGGGGCAACGACGGCACACGCGCAGCACGCACCGTACGGGTGCGGAGCCGCCTGGTCGTCTCCGTCGCCGTCGTCTCCCTCGTCGTGCTCGGAGCCGGTGCGCCCACCCTGTTCGCGGCCTCCGCGGACCTTAACGACTCCCAGCACCTGGTCACCCTCGCGCAGCTCGACCAGCAGACGGTCAGCCTCGCCCACGCGCTGGGCGACGAGCGGGACGGCGTCACGCAGTACGTCGCGGCCGGCCGGCCCAGTGGCAAGGACGCGGCGCTCAAGGAGCCCGCCGCCCGCGTCGACCGCCAGATCGACGAGCTCCGCGCCACCGCCCCCGCGGGCCTCGCGCGCGACCTCGCCACCGTGCCCGCCCTGCGCCGCACCGCGCTCACCGGCAAGGGCACGGCCCTGGAGGCGCAGAAGGCGTACTCGGACGTGATCGCCACGCTGCTCGCCGTCGCCGACGAGCTCGCCGACCGCACGCCGCCGCGCGCCGCCGAGGCCGTGCGGGCGCCGGGCGCGCTCGGGCGGGCCGTCGAGCAGGCCTCGGCCACCCGGGGGCTGCTGCTCGGCGCGCTCTCGGTGCCGCCCGGCCAGGCCTCCAAGGTGCTCGACCCGGTCACCGGCAGGTACGTACAGAAGGACGACGGCGACGCGGGCCGGGCGCGGGACGCGCTCAGCGCGGCCGCCCAGCAGGCGCACGTGCGCGAGCAGTCCGCGCTCGCCGACTTCGACCAGGCGGCGGGCGCCGACGCCCGCGACAAGGTCGCCACCACCGTCACCGGACCCGAGGTGGAGGCTGCCGACGGCTTCCTCACCCGCCTCACCGACCAGCCCCAGCTGAGCACCGCCGAGCGCAAGACCGACCCGGACGCGGTGAACGCCGCGCTGTCCGCCCGGATCGACCGGATGCGCGGCGCCGAGGCCGCCCTCGCCACCTCGCAGGTCAAACGGTTCGAGCAGCTGCGGGACGACGACGTCACCGCCCTGGAGATCCGCGTCGGCCTGATCGGCGCGCTGCTGCTGCTCGCCATCGGCGTCACCTCCGCCACCGCCCGCAGCCTGACCCGCCCGCTGTCCGTGCTGAGCCGCGGCTCCGCCCGCCTGGCCGAGGCGCCCGAGGCCGCGGAGCCGGTGCGCTTCACCGGCCGCAACGACGAGTTCGCCCAGGTCGTACGGAACCTCAACGAGCTGCACGACAAGTTCGCCGAGCAGTCCACGCGGGCCGGCGGGCTCGACGAGGACCTCGCCAAGCAGCGCGGTCGGCTCGCCCGGCTCGCCGCCGAGAAGGACGAACTCCGCGCCCAGGTACGGGAGTTGACCGAGCGCCTTGAGCGGGCCGAGGGCACCGTCAAGCACGCCTTCGTCAATCTGGGGCTGCGCAGCCTCGGTCTGATCGAGCGGCAGCTCGCCGTGATCGAGAGCCTGGAGGAGCGCGAGCAGGACCCGGACCAGCTCGCCGTCCTCTTCAAGCTCGACCACCTGGCCACCGTCATCCGCCGCCACGGCGAGAACCTCCTGGTCCTGGCCGGTACCGAGCACCACCACAACCACCCGGGCCCGGTCCCGCTCGTCGACGTCATGCGGGCCGCGGTCAGCGAGATCGAGCGGTACGAGCGCGTCGTCATCCAGGCCCTGCCGCCGCACGCCCAGGTCGCCGGATTCGCTGCCGACGACCTGAGCCACCTGGTCGCCGAGCTCCTGGAGAACGCCACCTCCTTCTCCCCGCCGGACGTCCAAGTGCAGCTCTCCGGCTGGCAGCTGGAGGGCGGCGAGATCATGCTCTCGGTCCAGGACGAGGGCATCGGCGTCCCCGCGGAGCGGCGCGCCGAGCTCAACCGGCGGCTCGACGACCCCGCGTCGTACGAACCCGGCGAGCCCGGCACCGAGGCGGGCGGGCTCGGCCTGCACGTCTCGGCGCTGCTCGCGCACCGGCACGGCGTGCGCATCGAGCTGCGGGAGCAGAAGCGGGGCGGCGTCGCGGCGGTCGTGGTGCTGCCCGAGGCGATCCTGCCGACCACCCCGCCGGCGGCCGCGCCGCACACGGTGCAGGGCGGCGCCCCGCGCTTCACGCTGCCCGGCGCGCTGGCCGAGGCCAACTCCAATGTGCTGCCGGAGCGTACGGAGCGCTCGGGCGAGGTGGCCAGGCCCGCCACGCCGGAGCCGGTCGAGCCCACAGAGACCGCCGAGCCCACAGAGCCCACAGAGCCCGCCGAGCCCGACGACGTCCCGCTCGACCAGCCGACCTTCGAGATGCGGCTCCCCGAGCCCCGGCCCGCCGAGGCCGAGCCCGAGGCCGAGGACGATCCGGAGCCGGGGCCCGAGCCGGAGCCCGCGCAGAAGGTCACCGACAAGGGCCTCCCCAAGCGCACCCCCAAGGTCGTGCAGGCCGGATCCGCCAAGACCCGGGAACGCAAGGGCGGCACCGACGCCGCCGAGGCGCTGCGGCGCAGGCTCGGCGGCTTCCAGCAGGGCGCGAACGAAGGCCGCCGCGACGTGGCGGCGGAGCTCGAAGAGACCGAACAGCAGGCAGACACGGACACGGGGGAGACAGTCGAGGAGGTACGCAGATGAGTGCGACCGGCACCGGGGCCGGCAGGCCCGGCAGCGGCGGGTCCGGAACCGGCACGATCGGCACGAGCACCGAGGCCCGCAATCTGCAGTGGCTGCTCGGCAATCTGGTCGAGGAGGTGCCAGGGCTCATCTCCGTCGCGGTCGTCTCCTCGGACGGGCTGCTGCTGCTCTCCTCCGACCCGGAGCAGCGCCAGGTCACCGTCGTCCGGCAGGGCCCGCGCGGCTCCAGCGCCGACCTCGCCACCATCGTCTCCGGCATCGGCAGCCTCACCGTCGGCGCCGCCCGCCTCATGGACGGCGGCAACGTCAAGCAGACGATGGTCGCCATGGAGGAGGGCAGCGTCTTCGTCATGGCCATCAGCGACGGCTCGCTGCTCGGCGTGCACGCTACCCCGGACTGCGACATGAGCGTGGTGGCGTACCACATGGCGCTCTTCGTGGGCCGTGCCGGACACGTCCTGACCCCCGAAGTCCGCAGCGAGCTGCGCCAGTCGATGGAGGCCGCCCAGTGATCCCGCCAGCCCCGAAGCTGCCGATACGCGGCGCCGACAGGAAACCCGCCCGGGTGCGCCCGTACTCGCTCACCGGCGGCCGCACCCGGTTCGGCCACGTCCTGCTCGTCGAGACGTTCGTCGCGGCGATCGAGGCGCCCCCGGAGCGCAAGGAGCTCGGCGGCGGCACGCACCGGGTCATGCCGGAGATGCTGGCCATCGTCGAGATCTGCCGCGCGATGCGTACGGTCGCCGAGATCTCCGCGCTCCTGAAGATGCCGCTCGGCGTGGTCCGGGTGCTGCTCAGCGACCTGGCCGACCAGGGAAGGATCCGTGTGTACGGGACCGGGCACGGCCCGGGTCAGCCGAACCGCGCACTGCTCGAAAGGGTGCTCAGTGGACTCCGCCGCCTCTGAACTCCTCGCCCCGGACGAGGAGTTGATGCCCTGGCAGCAGGACCGCAGCCGGGCCCCCATCGCGACGAAGGTCGTGGTCGCCGGCGGCTTCGGCGTGGGCAAGACCACCTTCGTATCGGCGGTCTCCGAGATCACACCGCTCCAGACCGAGGCGGTGATGACGCAGGCCAGCGAGGCCACGGACGACCTGTCGGCGACCCCGGACAAGGTGACCACCACCGTCGCCATGGACTTCGGCCGCGTCACCCTGGACGACGACCTCGTCCTGTACGTGTTCGGCACGCCCGGGCAGCAGCGGTTCTGGTTCATGTGGGACGACATCGTGCGCGGCGCGATCGGCGCGGTCGTGCTCGCCGACACCCGGCGCCTGTCGGACTGCTTCACCGCGCTCGACTACTTCGAGAGCTGCGGGCTCCCGTACATCGTGGCCGTGAACCACTTCGAGGGCACCGAGTCCTTCGAGGCCGAGGACGTGCGCGAGGCGCTCACCGTGCCGCCGCACATCCCGGTCGTGATCATGGACGCGCGCAGCAGGGTCTCGGTGATCGAGACCCTGCTCGGCCTGGTGTCCCACGCGCTGGAAGCCTGCCCCGAATAGACCCCGCCCCCCACGGCTCGCTACGCACTCAACGGAGAACGGTCCCGCATGCGGAGAATACTCATAGTCGGAGCCGGCCAGTCCGGTCTTCAGCTGGCCCTCGGACTGCAGGCGCAGGGGTACGAGGTCACCCTGATGTCGAACCGTACGGCGGACGAGATCCGGTCCGGCCGGGTCATGTCCACGCAGTGCATGTTCCGCACCGCGCTCCAGCACGAGCGCGACCTCGCGCTGAACTTCTGGGAGTCCCAGGCCCCGCGCATCGAGGGCATCGGCGTCTCGGTCGCGGCCCCGGATTCCACCCGCGCCATCGACTGGCTGGGCAGGCTGGACGGCTATGCGCAGTCCGTGGACCAGCGGGTCAAGATGGCCGGCTGGATGGAGACCTTCGCGCAGCGCGGCGGCCAGCTGGTCATCCACGGCGCCGCCGTCTCCGACCTGGACTTCTTCGCGCGCACCTACGACCTGGTCCTGGTCTCCGCGGGCAAGGGCGAGCTCGTCTCGATGTTCGGCCGTGACGCGTCGCGCTCCCCGTACGCCGAGCCGCAGCGCGCGCTCGCGGTCTCCTACGTGCACGGGCTCGGCCCGCGCCCGGAGCACCCCGACTCCGACGCGGTGCGCTGCAACCTGGTGCCGGGGGTGGGCGAGCTGTTCGTGATGCCGACCCTGACCACCTCGGGGCGCGCCGACATCCTGTTCTGGGAGGGCGTCCCCGGCGGCCCGCTGGACGTGTTCAACGGCGTGAAGGACCCGGCCGAGCACCTCGCGCTCACCCTGGAGCTGATGGAGAAGTTCCTGCCCTGGGAGTACGCGCGGGCCACCAACGTCGAACTGACCGACGCGGGAGCCACGCTGGCGGGCCGCTACGCGCCGACCGTACGCAACCCGATCGGCCGGCTGCCCGGCGGCGGCCTGGTGCTCGGCGTCGCCGACGTGGTCGTGGCCAACGACCCGATCACCGGCCAGGGCTCCAACTCGGCCTCCAAGTGCGCGGCTTCCTACCTCGCCTCGATCGTCGAGCACGGTGAGGCGGAGTTCGACGAGGCGTGGATGCAGGGCACCTTCGACCGCTACTGGGACACCGCCCAGCACGTGACGAAGTGGACCAACGCCATGCTCGGGGTGCCCCCGGAGCACGTCCTGAACCTGATCGGCGCGGCCGGTCAGCTCCAGGCGGCCGCCGACCGTTTCGCGAACGGCTTCAACGACCCCGCCGACTTCGAGAACTTCTTCTACGAACCGGAGAAGACGGCCGCCTACCTGGCCGAAGTGGCAGGCGCCCAGGCCTAACCGGACTCCTCCGAGTACCCCGTGTCCACCCCCTCCGTCGCTCCCTCGGGGAGCTTCGGGGGGTGGTACGAGGACATGGGGCCCGCCGCCGGGTCCGGGCGGACCGCGCCGAGCAGCGGGTTCGCGGCGATGGGGGAGACCTTGACGCGGGCGCCGGGCCGGGGCGCCTGCACCACCAGGCCGTCGCCCAGGTACATCGCCACATGGGTGGCCGTGGGGAAGTAGACGACCAGGTCACCCGGGCGCAGCGAGGTCAGCGGGACGTGCGGCAGCTCCGCCCACTGCTCCTGGCTGGTGCGGGGAATCTCGCGGCCCGCGTGCGCCCACGCCTGCGAGGTGAGCCCCGAGCAGTCGTAGGACTCCGGGCCCTCCGCGCCCCACACGTACGGTTTGCCGATCTGGTCGACGGCGTACGCGAGCGCCCGCTCGCCCTCGGACGATGGTGCGCGCGTGCCGCTCAGCGCGCCCGAGGCGAGCAGGTTCTGCTGAGCCTTGTCGGTGCCGAGCCGTTCGAGGCGGGTGAGCTCGGCGAGCTGCTCGGGGGAGAGGCCGGCGAGCAGCTTCTCCACCTCTTTGAGGCGGAGCTCCACGTCGTCCTTCGCCTGCTGTTGCCGCCGGGCGAGGGCCTGCTGCTCGTCGAGGGCCCGGCGCGAGGCCCGCGCGAGGTCGGCTGCCTGCTGTTCGCCGCGGGCGAGCCGGGCCAGCGCTGCCTGCCGCTCGCGCGCCGCGCGGTCCAGGACGTGCCGCTGATCGAGGGCGCTCTGCGGGTCCCGGGCCAGCAACAGCCTTACGTACGTGGAGAGTTCGCTGCGGCCCTGGTACTGCTCGCGGGCCAGCCTTCCCGCGTCGCGGCGGCTCCGGTCGAGCGCGGTGCGGGCCTTGGACAGCGAGGCGGCGAGCCTCTGCTCCTCGGCTTCACGGCGCTTCAGCTCGACGTCGGTGGTCTTGTACGCCTCGGTCGCCTCCTCCGTCTGCCGGTACAGCGTCTGGAGCTGGGCCAGCAGGGCCGGGGCCGAGGTCTCGGGGGGCTGCGCGGGCTGGACGGCCGAGGACTCGCCGGGCGGCTGGGGCGCGGCCACCGCGAGCGGACCCACCACCGCCGTCGCCAGAGTCACGGCGACGGCCACCGCGCACACCGAGCGCACGCGAGCTGACATGTGCTCACCTCCGGTCCGGAACCGGTCCGTCCGGCCCTACCGGATCGGATCGTGGCACGCACCGGCGCGACAATCCTGGTGGGAGAAGTGAACGGGGGTTTCGCCTCACTCGTGCGGCGGCAGCCCGGTGCGGGGGCTTGCGCCGCCGTCCTTCTTCGTCCACGGCCAGCGGCGCGGCTCGCGGCCCTCGGGCACGTAGACGTACTTCCAGCCGCGTGGCAGGCCGAGCCGCTTGGAGTGGGCGGCCGGCTCCAGGCGGTAGGCGTACACCGTCGCCGGTCCGCCGTCGGGATCCGGCACGGGCACCTCGTACCACTGCGGCGGCTTGCCGGTATGGCCGGTCAGTACCGGCAGGACGCGCCCGTCGAGGGGGCCGCCCACAAAGAGGGTGTTCTCGCTTCGCACCCCCCAAGTCTCACAGCAGGTGGGCCGCCTCGCTCACCACGGGTATCACCCGGCGGGCCAGGACGCCGGCCGGGCCCTCGGCCGGCTCGTGGGCCAGCGCCCCCCGCACCACGGCGGCGGTCTGCCCGTCGGTGGCGGCCGTGGCGGTGAGCAGCGCCACCAGGTGGTCCACCAGCCAGTCGCGCAGCTCGGGCAGCGGGGGCTGCTTGTCCTCGTCCAGCCAGATGAGCGATGCCGCCTCGACCGCCGCGATCCAGGTGCGCACCATCATCCGAAGGCGCGGGCCCGGCTTCCCCACCCTGAGGTGCACCAGGATCTGCTCGGCCGCGGCCCGCCGCACCTCGTCGACGATCGCCGTCGTACGCGACGTCTCGGCCATGCTGCCGCCCTGGAGCAGCGCCGAGAACCCGGCGTCGTGCTCGTCGACGAAGGCGAGGTAGCGGTCCAGGGCGCGGGTGAGGCGCTGGGTGAGCGGCCCGGTCTGCGCCTCGGCGAAGCACAACTCCAGCTCGTCGGCGGCCGACCTGAGGGCGGCCTCGTACAACTGCTGCTTGCCGCCCGGGAAGTAGCGGTAGACCAGCGGCCGCGAGACGCCGGCGGCCTCGGCCACGTCGTCGAGGGACACGTCCTCCGGCGCCCGGTGCGCGAACAGCGAGAGGGCCGCGCCGAGAAGCTGGGTGCGGCGCTCCTCGACGCTGAGCCTGCGGTACGCGGGGGTGGCGGCGGGTGAGCTCATACCAGCAGCGTAATCCCCGCGATCGAGGTTCAGGCCAGGAGTCCGGAGGACTTCCAGAGCCTTCGGCTCAGCCCGTTCATGCTGCATCCGATATGCGGCTCCGCCGCGTGGCAATGTCATCAGGCCAGCAGGCCCGAGCTCCTCCACAGCCGTCGGCTGAGCCCGTTCATGACCCCGATGTCGTCCAGGAATTCCGTCAGGCGGCCCGCGCCGCTCTGCATGACCTCGCGGCGGTGGCCGCTCGCCTTCACCTGGGCGACGGCCTCGCGGCGGTCCAGGCCGACGTTCTCGTACACCTGCGGGTTGACGAAGCAGGTGGCGAAGACGCGGGCCGCCTCGCCGCAGCTGATCCGGGTCAACTCCCGTTCCCAGCGCGGCGCGGACACCATCTGGCGGCGCAACTCCTCGCGGGCGTACCGGACATGGCGGGCCTCCTCGACCACGTGAATGCGGGTCACGCCGCGCACGATGGTCTGGACGCGCTCGTCCGGGAAGGTCAGGCGCTGCATCCAGTCCAGGATCTCCTCGCCGAGCAGGGTGGCCGCGAAGGAGCCCGGCGTGGTGGAGACGGTCTTCAGGACGCGGGCCAGGTTGTGGTAGACGCGCGGCACCCGGTACGTCGGCGCGCCGCCCTTCTTGATCATGCGGGCGAACATCATGGAGTGGCGGCACTCGTCGGCGATCTCGGTGAGCGCGTACCGGACGTGGTTGCTGGTCAGCGACTTGTCGTAGATGTGCCGCACGAGCAGCTGCATCAGGATGATCTCGAACCAGATGCCGAGCGAGGCGAGCGAGGCGGCCTCGTGGCGGGCCAGGTCCATGCGCTGTTCCTCGGACATCTTCCGCCACAGCGGTGTGTCGTACAGCGAGAGCAGCTCCGGCGGCCAGAACCACTTGCCGTCCTCGACGGGGGCGTCCCAGTCGAGCTCCTTGTCGGGGTCGAAGGAGTGCTTCGCGGACGATTCGAGCAGCCGCTCGGCGACCTGCTCGCGGTCCCTGAGCAGGCCGAGTGCGTCGCGGAGCGCATCGCGTTCGGTCATGGTCGTCATGGCTGGGGGCACCTCGTGGCTGGGTTACCTGCGGTCGCCTCTTATGAGACTGCTTGTCAGCAAGCTCGTCAATCCCTCGCGCGCCACTTGTTGACTGCGCGTCTACCACCGTGTGAACCTGCCAACTGCACAGCAGTGTGCAGAAGTTCGGCCGATGGACGACGACGTCCGCGAGGCGAAGGAGCCGCACGTGTCGACGCACGACCTCTATGTGACGGGCCCGCGAGAACCCCTCTGGCAGGTGCCGGCCTCCGGCGCCGCCCGCTTCAACTGGGACTACGACGACGGGCGCGACCGTCTGCTCGCCCTCTACCAGAAGGGCAAGGACAAGCAGTGGGACGGCGCCAAGCGCATCGACTGGGACCTGGAGGTCGACCCGTACGACCCGCTGGGCACCCCCGACGAGGCGATGACGCTGTACGGCACGCCGTACTGGGACAAGATGACCGACCGCAACAAGGGTGATCTGCGCCGGCACTACACGTCCTGGCAGTTCAGCCAGTTCCTGCACGGCGAGCAGGGTGCGATGGTGTGTGCCGCCCGCATCGTGGAGTCCGTCCCGGACCTGGACGCCAAGTTCTACTCCGCGACCCAGACCATGGACGAGGCCCGGCACGCCGAGATCTACGCCCGCTTCCTCCACACGAAGCTCGGCATGCTGTACCCGATCAACGACAACCTCCAGTCGCTGCTCGGCGACACCCTGCGCGACTCCCGCTGGGACATGCCCTACCTCGGCATGCAGGTCCTGATCGAGGGCCTGGCGCTCGCCGCGTTCGGCATGATCCGGGACACCACGACCAAGCCCCTGCCGAAGCAGATCCTGGCGTACGTCATGCAGGACGAGGCCCGCCACGTGGCCTTCGGCCGCATGGCCCTGCGCGACTACTACACCCAGCTCTCGGACGCCGAACTGCGCGAACGCGAGGAATTCGTCATCGAGGGCTGCTACTTGATGCGCGACCGGCTGCGCGGGGTCGAGGTCCTGGAGAACTTCGGCATCCCAAAGAAGGAGGCCGAGCAGCTGAGCGAGGAAAGCGAATTCCTGCACCTCTTTCGCAAACTCCTCTTCAGCCGCATCGTCCCCTGCGTGAAGGACATCGGCCTCTGGGGCGAACGCCTCCAGAAGGCCTACGTAGACATGGGCGTCTTCGACATGGGCGACTCCAACCTGGACCTCCTGATGACCCAGGACGAGGAAATCGCGGAACAACTGGACAAGGAGCGCTTCGAGGCGGAGGAGAAGGCGAGGGTGGCAGAGGTGGAGGGGGCGATCGGGGAGGGGGCCTCGTCCTGACGGCGGTCGGTGCCGGTCGCGCCGCCCCACGCGTCAACGGCGCGACCGACCGACACTCTTTCGTGCGGCGCTTCCGGATCGCCGCTGGGTAGGCTGACGGTCTGCGAGACAGACTCCGTCGCATGGGAGCAATCATGAGCGCCGCACGCGAGTACGGGCTGGACGACCAGTACGAGTGGGCCCGCCCGCCGGCCGGTGGCTGGACGGCGGACGACCTGGACCGGCTTCCGAATCTCCCTCCGCACACGGAGCTGATCGACGGGAGTCTTGTTTTCATGAGTCCGCAGACGTCCTTTCACATGCTGGCGGTGCGCCTGCTGGAGTACAGCCTGCTGAGCCAGGTACCCGAGGGGCTCGACGTCTACCGGGAGTTCAGCATGTTGCTCAACGACCGCAACCGGCCGGAACCCGATGTATTGGTGTGCCGCAAGGGCGCGGACACCGGGCCCCGGCGGACGAGGCTTCTGTCCGAAGACGTTGTCCTCGCCATCGAAGTTGTCTCGGAGGAGTCCCAGGAGCGGGACCGTGAGACCAAGCCCCTCAGGTATGCGGCTGCTGGAATCCAGCACTTCTGGCGCGTTGAGGAGGACAAGGGGCTTCCGGTCGTATACGTCTACGAACTCGACCCCGCGACCAAGGCATATGGCCCGGCCGGCATCTACCACGGGAAGCTCAGGGTCAGTGTCCCCGTCCCGATCAGTATCGACCTCGCGGCGGTAAACGACCGCCCTCCCTACCGCACCGACTGAGACGGCTTGTCGAAGGAAGGCGGATAACTGAACCTCCCTTGAGGGGCGCAGGGGACTGCGCGACCAGCCCACGGCGGCCCCGCCGTGGGTGAACGGTCCCCGGGAGCGTCACTCACCCGGCCCCGCCGGAAACGCGTTCCGCAGAGTGAAGGCGTAAGGGGTCGGCCCCTGCGCGCGCAGGCTCAGGACGCGCTTCTCGGCCTCCGGGATCGTCGGGCGGTGGCCCGCCGGGACCCACCACAGGGCGGTCATCGGCTCGGTCAGGCGCTGGAAGAACTCGAAGCGGCGGGCGAGCAGTTCGCGGTGCAGGCCCTGGTACATGAAGGCCGTCAGCGCGTCGGTGTCGCGCCACACCGACATGTTCACCAGCATCGTGTCGTCGCCGAAGAACCGGAGGTCGGTCGCGTTGCCGGACTCCGTCTGCAGGCGCCACACGAAGCCGTCGGAGGCGTCCGCCACCGCGTTCACCGGGTCGAGCCCGTCCATGAAGTCCTTCAACTCGGCCGAGTCCAGCGGGTGTTTGAGACGGCCTATGTTCACCTGGGCGAGTTCGTACTGCCGTGTGTCGTTGGTCATGGGGCGCACAGTAATCAGGAGGGGCTGCCCGGGGCGCCCCGTTTTCCGAGGGGCGAGACGCTAGGGGGTGCCCGCCAGCGCCGCCTCCATCACCGCCCTCGCGATCGGCGCCGCGTCGCCACCCCCGCTGATGTCGCCTCGCTGCGCCGACGCGTCCTCGACGACGACCGCGACCGCGACGGCCGGGCGGGCCGCGCCGTCCGCCCGGGCCCAGGAGATGAACCAGGCGTACGGGCTGCCGACGTTGCCGACGCCGTTCTGCGCGGTGCCGGTCTTGCCGCCGACCGTGGCCCCCGGGATCGCCGCGATGGTGCCGGTGCCGTTTCTGACCACGTCGATCATCATCTGCTGGAGCTGCATCGCGGTCGCCGGGTACATCGCCCGCTGGTAGGTGCGCGGCCTGGTGGTGGAGACGGTCGTGCCGCCCGAGGTCGTCGTATGGTCCACCAGATAGGGGTATTTGAGCTCCCCGCCGTTGGCGACGGCCGCCGAGACCATCGCCATCTGGAGCGGTGTGGCCGTCGTGTCGAACTGGCCGATCGAGGAAAGAGCCAGTTGGTCGGGGCTCATCCTCGTGTCGAAGTTGGATTTCGCGACTCGTGACGGGATGCGCAGCGTCGTGTCGTTGAAGCCGAACTTCCGCACCGCGTCCACCATTCCGGCCAGCCCCACCTTCAGCCCGACCCGCGCCATCACCGTGTTGCAGGAGACGGTGACCGCGTACGCCAGTGAGGCTCCGCCACAGCCGCTCGGCTCGTTGGGGAGCGTGGTGACCGAGTTGGGCAGGACGTACGGATCCGGTGTGTCGGTCGGCGCTTCGACGTCTGTGATCAGCCCCGCGTCGAGCGCGGCCGCCGCGGTCAGGATCTTGAAGGCGGAGCCGGGCGGATATGTCTGCCGGATCGCCCGGTTCAGCATGGGCTGGCTCGGGTCCGAGGTCAGCCGCCGCCAGGCGTTCGCCACCGACCTGCCGGTACCCGAGAGAACGCCCGGGTCGTACGACGGGCTGCTGACCAGCGCCAGGATCTTGCCCGTCGACGGTTCGATCGCCGCGACGGCCCCCTTCTTGCCGGCCAGACCCTCGTACGCGGCCCGCTGCATCGACGCCTTGATGGTGGTGACGGCCTGCCCGCCGGCCTGCCGGCTGCGGGTGAGGTCGTTCCACAGCGGGAACGCCGGCAGGAGCGAGGAGGTGCCCGACAGGACGGGGTCCTCCGCGTTCTCGACGAGCGTCGTGCCGTATGTCTGCGAGGCGTACCCGGTGACGCTCGCGTACAGCGGCCCGTAGGTGTACGTCCGCTCGTACCGCAGCTGCTGGCCGCTGTCCCGCGATCCGGTGACGCTCTCCCCGTCGACCACGATGGCGCCGCGCGGCTGGTGGTAACGGGCGATCATCAGGCGGCGGTTGGCGGGATTGGAGTCGAGCGCGTCGGCTCCGAAGACCTGGACGCGGGCCGCGTTCGCGAGCAGCGCCACCAGGAGGACGAGGCAGAAGGCGGCGGCCCGCCGGATGTACCGGGTCATGCGGGTGTCCCCTTCACCGATGGTTCGGGCCGTGCGATGACGCCGGGTTCGACCGCGGGGAGCGGCCGGTGGGCGGAATCACTGATCCGGATGAGCAGAGCCACGATGATCCAGTTGGCGACGACGGACGAGCCGCCCTGCGCGAGGAAGGGCATCGCCAGGCCGGTGAGCGGGATGAGCCCCATCACGCCGCCCGCGATCACGAACACCTGGAGCGCCACGATCGAGGCGAGCCCGAGGGCGAGAAGGCGTCCGAACGGGCTGGTCAGGCGGAGCCCGGCCCGGTAGCCCCGGGCCACGAGCAGGGCGTACAGGAGGAAGATCGCGGTCAGTCCGGCCAGGCCGAGCTCCTCGCCCGCCGTGGCCAGGATGAAGTCGGACTTCGCGGCGAAGCCGATCAGGGTGGAGTGGCCGAGGCCGAGCCCCGAGCCGAGCGTGCCGCCGGCGCCGAACGCGAACAGGGACTGGGCGAGCTGGCTGGGGCCGCGGCCCGCCTCGATGGTGGCGTACGGGTTCAGCCAGTCGGCGACGCGGCTGTGCACATGGGGTTCGAGCAGGGCGACCACGGCCGCGCCGGCCGAGGCGAGCAGCATCCCCACCGCGATCCACCCGGTGCGCCCGGTCGCCACGTACAGCATGACCACGAACAGGCCGAAGAAGAGCAGCGAGGTGCCGAGGTCGCGTTCGAGTACGAGGACGCCGACGCTCAGCAGCCAGATCGCCACGATGGGGCCGAGCACCCGGCCGGTGGGCAGCTGGAGCCGCCAGATCATGCGGCCGGTGTACGCGAGCGCGTTGCGGTTGGCGGCTAGGTAGGCCGCGAAGAACAGGGCGAGAAGGATCTTGGCGAACTCGGCGGGCTGGAAGGAGAAGCCGCCCACCCTGATCCAGATCTTGGCGCCGTTGACCGCGGGGAACAGGATCGGGACGAGCATCAGGAACAGGCCCGCGGCCATCGAGACATAGGCGTACCGCTGCAGGACGCGGTGCTCACGCAGGACCAGGACGACGGCGAGGAACAGGCAGACCCCGAGTGTCGACCAGACCAGCTGGGTGGGGGCCGCCCGGCTGCCCGGGGTCGCGAGGTCGAGCCGGTAGATCAGCACCAGGCCGAGCCCGTTGAGCAGCACCGCGATCGGCAGCAGCAGGGGGTCTGCGTACGGCGCGCGGAAGCGGACCACCAGGTGGGTGAGGAGCGCGAGCAGCCCGAGCCCGGCCCCGTAGCGCGCGGCGTCGGGCGGCAGCGTGCCGTTCCTGGCGAGGCCGACGTCGACATAGCCGAGCACCACGACGAGAACGGCGCCGACGAGCAGGGAGAGCTCGATGCCCCGTGGGTCGGGGAGGCGGAGCTCGGGCGGGGAGGCGTCGGCCGCCGACGGTGCGGTCATGCCTGGCAACGTAGCAAGACACAGGCCTTATGTCCCTGTATGTCATAAAGTGCCGAACGGAATGCATGACGGTCCGTCAAAAAGGAGCCGGCGCCATGGGGCCCGTGGAGTTCATCGTCCTCGCCTTTCCCGAGGAGCAGTTGAGGGTCCGGGCGGTCGCCTCGCTCGGCGCGCTGCGCCGGTCCGGCGCCGTCGCCCTGATCGACGCGCTGGTCGTCACGAAGACCGCCGGCGGCGAGGTGCTCGCCGCCGAACTCGACGAGTTCGAGGAGCTCCGGGGGATGCTCGGCGGCCGGGACGCGGCCCGGCTCATCGGCCCCGAGGACGTCGCCGAGTCGGCCGGGCTCCTGGACCGCGGGAACTGCGCGCTGCTCGTCCTGGTCGAACACCTCTGGGCGGCGGAGGCGGCCGAGGAGGTGCGGGCGGCCGGCGGCCGCATCGCCGGCTCGGTACGGATCCCGCCGGAGCGGCTCGCCGAGGTGAAGGCGGGACTCGCCGCGCTGGCCGCGTCCGCACCGTCCTCGCCCCCATCCCCGTCCCCCTCCTCATCCTCGTCACCGTCCACCGGAACGGAGGCCTGACCGATGTACGTCCGACCCGCCCGCCCCGAAGGCCACCCCGTCGAGCGCCCGGCCGGTGCGCCCCTGCTGCGCGGTCTGCTCTCCGGCAGCCCGGGCTACGCCGCCGACCGTGCGGCGCACGCCGCGGCGCCGCACGCGCCCGTGTACGCGAGCGGCGCCGATGTCGCCGACCGGCTGGCCCGCCTGGGTGACATGGTCAGCGAAGGACTGCTCACGCTCGAAGAGTTCGCATCCGCCAAGTCCAGACTCCTCGGCGGCTGAGCGGCCGGCTCAGCACCAGCGCGGTACGGCCCCGATGTTGTCGATGTAATAGGCCGACGCCCACGCCCAGCTGCCGTCGGTGAGCAGGTACCAGTGGTCGTTCCCGTTCACCCGGTCGCCGCTGGTCCTGCAGAAGATGTGCACGATCGAGCCGTACGGCGCCGTGCCGACGATCCTGCTGCCGCGGGTGGGCCGGTCGCGCAGGAGCAGGCCGGACCTGGCGGTGACGCGGCCCTTGTACCCGTTGTCCGCGAACTCCTCGGCGACGGCCGTCCGCGCCGTGGCGAGGGCGGCCACGGCGCCGGTGGCCACGCAAAGGCCGAGTGCGGCAAGGGGTGAGCGCAGGGACATGGTGCCTCCTGGATGGGGGCGGGGCCGCGGGTGGACGACCCTCAATTCGCCTGCCTCACGGTAAATTCGCTCATGGGATATCGCAAAGCGTAATGAGGCGTCACTCGGCGTGCGGGCGCTCCCCGGACTCGGGCGCCTCGAAGTCGACGTACTCGGGGAGTTCGAGCCGGGCCACCGCGCCGCCGTCCGCGGCGTTGGCGAAGCGCAGCTCGGCGCCGATCACGGCCGCCTGACCCACCGCGATGGTGAGGCCGAGCCCGTGCCCCTTGCTTCCGGCGTCGGTACGGAAGCGCTGCGGGCCGTGGTCGAGGAGGTAGTCCGGATAGCCCGTGCCGTGGTCCCGGACGGTGACGACCGGGCCGTGCACGGTCAGCTCGACCGGGGCCTTGCCGTGCTTGTGGGCGTTGGCGAGCAGGTTGCCGATCACCCGCTCAAGGCGGCGCTTGTCGGTCTCCACGCAGGCGTCCCGCACCACCGTGAGGGTGGTGTCCGCCTCCGCCGTCCCCGAGGCGACCGAGGCGCGCACCACCCGCTCCACCACCGGGGCCAGCTGCTGCATGTCGAGGTCGACGGTCTCGCTGCCCGCGTCCAGGCGGGAGATCTCCAGGAGGTCCTCGGTGAGCGAGCGCATCGCCTGCACCCGGTCGCGTACGAGCTCGGCCGGGCGGCCCTGGGGCAGCAGCTCGGCCGCCGCGTGCAGACCGGTCAGCGGGGTGCGCAGCTCGTGCGCCACATCGGCGGTGAAGCGCTGCTCGCTGAGCAGTTTGCCCTGGAGCGTGGAGGCCATCGTGTCCAGGGCGCCGGCCACGGTGGCCACCTCGTCCTGGGGGCGCGAGGGGTCCTTGGTGCGGGGGTCGTTGACGCGGGCGTCGAGGTCGCCCGCGTCGATCCGGCGGGCCACCGTCGCCGTCTGGTGCAGCCGCCGGGTGATCCGGGTGACCGCGAAGACGCCGACCAGCAGGGTCGCGCCGATCGCGAGGATGGACGAGCCGAGGATGGCCTTGTCCAGGCCGTTGATGGTGCGGGCGCTCTGGGTGTAGTCGATCTCGGCGGCCAGCGCCCTGCCGTCGGCCGGGCCCGCCGCCCACATGGTGGGGCGGCCGTGGTCGTCGTCGACGAGGGTGCCGCGCTTGCCGGAGACGGCGAGCGCGCGCAGCGAGGGCGGCAGCTCGGGCGGGTCGAGGCCGGCGCCGGGCGGCAGCTGCTCGCCCGCCTCGTACATCCGGGTGACGTCGGTGAGCCGGTCGAGCGCCTTGTGGCGGGCCTCGCCCACGGTCTGCCGGGTCACCGACACGTGCACCAGGATGCCGAGCAGCGACGCGAGCGCGCAGCACATCACGGTGATGAAGACCGCCGACTTCCAGGTCAGCGTCGCCGTCCAGCGGGGCAGCGGCAGGCGGGGCGGCCTCGGTATCCGGGGGAGTCTCATGGTGCGTCCGCCGTGGGGGTGGCCGACGGCTTCGCCGTCGGCGGCTTCTTCTTCGGCGACGGCGAGAGCTGCCCGGCGCCGGACGGTGCGGGGTGCTTCCCGCCGGGAGTCTCGCCGCCGGTCTTGTGGCGCACGATCTCGTCCCGGGTGGGGAGCATCGCCTGCTGGTGGTCGTCCCAGGACCACGCGGTGCGGTACTCGTACCCGGGCATGCCCGCGGACACCGACCGCAGGATCACGTCGCGGCCGGCCAGGTCGACGCTGATGATCTGGTCGACGGTGGACATGATGCGGATCAGGCCGCCGTCCTTGGCCGGCATGTAGCAGCGCACCGCGAGCTGCTGGTCCGGCATCCGGATGCCCAGGATCAGCTCGTCCTTGCCGTCCCCGGTCAGATCCCGGTAGTACGGCTTGAGCACCGGGCAGCTGCCCGGCTTCTGCTTGCAGGAGGCGAGCTGCCGGACCGTTTCGTCGTAGAGACCGTCCTCGCCGCTGTAGGTGTTCGGGTGCGCCTTCACCTCGGCCTGCACCACGGCGACCGGGTTCAGCTTGCGGACGTCGCCCCCGGTCACCTTGATGCCGGGCACCTGCTCCGTGTCGGTCTCGCCGTAGTCGTTCGGGGTCGCGGTCGCGGGCGGCAGATCCGGCCACAGGTGTATCGGGCCGATCGCCGTCGGCGTCGCACCCGAGCTCTCCAGGTGGCCCGCCCCGCCGCAACCGGACAGCAGCAGGGCACCCACTGCGGTCAGCAGGGGTGCCAGGAGGGCTGTGCGGAGGTGGCGGATCAAGGTGCTCCTGTCGTGCGGGAACCCCAGGCTATTTCACCTTCCGCCGGGGCTTCGCCCGAGCCCCGGTGCGTTATTCGGCCTTGACCAGGTCGGCATAGAAGATGATGTTGGCCGAGCGGTGACCGTCCTTGATCGGACCGCCGCAGGTGATGAGGCGAAGCTCGGCGCGATGTGTCGTCCCGTAAACCTTATGCGTCGGGAAGTCCTTTTTCTCGACCTGCTGGGTTTCCCGGATCTTGAACACCGCGGTCGAGCCGTCCGCCCGGCCGACCTCGATCACGTCGCCGACCTTCATGTTCTTCACGTTCCGCATCAGCGCCGGCCCCTTCGCGGTGTCGTAGTGCGCGACCAGGACCGAGGCCCCCTTCTCGCCCGGTGTGACGCTGCCGGTGTACCAGCCCGCCTGCTCGGCCCGGTCCACCGGCGGCACCTCCAGCTCCTGCGCGTCGTCCACCCCGAGCCGCAGCACGGGGCTCGCGTCGACCCCCGCGGAGGGGATCACGAGCCGGGTCGGCTCGGAGGCCTTCATCGGGCCGGCCGCCGCCTCGGCCTGCGGGGCGGCGGCGTTCTGCACCCTGACGTCGGGGGCCTTGGCCACGGTGTCGGGGGTGCAGGCCATGAGCCCGCCGCCGACGGTGAGGGCGAGCACGGAGGCGGCGGCGATCCTGGGTATCCGGGTCAGGGTGGGCGTGGTCATGCGTACGACGCTAAATGCCCGATATTGCGGCTTTGCCCCGCATATGTAACAGCCGGCCGTACTTCAGCGGGCGGTGTCGTTACGCGTGGCCCCCGGCCGGGCCTACTGCTGGTAGGGGTTCTGGCCCTGCATCTGGCCCGGCTGCGGCTGGCCGTACTGCTGCTGCGGGGCCACCGGCTGGGCCAGCAGGCCCTCGGCCTGCTCCTTGGTGATCTGCTGCTCAAGCCCGCAGAACGTGCACTGCGTACGGAACCGCGTGGAGATCGGGAACAGCGGGACGAAGAACAGCGTGAACTTCGTGACGTACTTGCGCAGCCCGTGCGCCGAAGGGTTGCCGCAGTTGCCGCACACCAGCGTGAGCATCGCGAGCTGGTAGAGATAGCCGCGGGTGCCGAAGATGATCATTGAGTGGTTCCCCTCCCGGATTCCTGGGTCGTGTCGCGCGTAAGTGTCGTGGGCATGACCGTCCTGCGTCCATCGCGTTGTGACGACGCCCACACGACTTATTGCCCTCACGGGCATCGGGCTGTTCCCATGGTCGTGGTGGGGTGATGGGGCATGGCAGCACTGCGGGTCACACCGGTACACCGGCACGGACAGGCGCGACTGTACGTCAGCCTCCCGGACGGGCGCAGCGTCGCCTGGTACGACCGGGACACCGGGCGCGTGTCCCTGCTGCTCGACGACTGCAGGGACGAGGTGCTCGCCGCGCTGCGCCCGTACGCCGTCGGTGAGTTGACGGTCGGCCCGCCGCCGGTGCCGACCCCCGCCGACCTGGTCCGGCTCTCCCTGCACCCGGACGACGACCTTGCGCCCAACCGGCCCGGCGAGGCGATCCTGACCGAGTTGGAGCGGTACGAGCCCCAGCGCCGGTTCAGGACCGACCCGCGCCGCCGGGAGCTCGCCGCGCAACAGCTCGCCGGGGCCGCCCTGGAGCGGCTGGAAGGCGCGGGCTGGCGGGTCCTGCACTCGGTCCCGCTGCCGGGGGAGGCCAGGATCGACCACCTGCTGGTGGGGCCCGCAGGCGTCCTCACCGTGCGCTCCCTTGCCGCCCAGCGCCACCGGGTGCGGATCGCCGACCCGCTGGTCACCGTGGGCCGGACCGCCTCCGTGCCGTATCTGCGCCACGCCCGCCACGAGGCCGAGCGCGCCTCCCTCGCCCTCGCGGCGGCGGTGCGGCCCGTGCTCGTCCTGGTCGGCGCGGAACGGGTGGAGCTCGGCCCGCCCGGCGTCCGGGGCGTGAGCGTCCTGAAGGACAGCGAGATCCCGGACCTGGCCCGCATGGGCGGTGTCCTGAAACCGGCGGATGTGGAGTCCCTGTACTGGACGGCCCGGGATCGCAGGACCTGGCTGCGGGTCTGAGTGCCCGAGTCCGAGTACTCCGCTCAGCCCTCGGCGTCCCGCAGACGCAGCACCACCGCCCCCGCGTGCCGGGTGGTGGCCCACTCGACCTCCGCGAGCAGCCCCTCCGCGACCGCCCGGTACGCCACCTCGCCGAGGCCGGCCGCGACCGCCGTGCCGCCTCCCTCGGCCGCGAGCGGGGCGAGCGCGCGGCCGGCCTCCGCGCGCAGGGCGGCGGACAGCGGGCCCGACACCACCGGCACGTCGTCGCCGGGCAGCACCAGGACGAGCGCGGCCGGCCGGGCCGCACTGCCGGTGTGCCCGACGACGACCGCCTCGCGGGTGTCGGTGTGCCGCAGCTTGCGCCAGGAGCGGTGCCCGGCCCGGTACGGGGCGTCCATACGCTTGGCGACCAGGCCCTCGATGCCGCTCGCGGGCAGCGTCTCGTACCAGGTCAGCGCGGTGTCCACGGAGGTCGTCATCGGTACGGCCTGGAGCGGCGGGCCGAGCGGGGCCAGGACCTCCAGGAGCCGGGCCCGCCGGCGCTCGTACGGCTCGGCCCGCAGGTCCCGGCCCGCGTCCGCGAGCAGATCGAAGGCGGCGTACGAGGCGGGCAGGCGGCGGGCCAGGAGCGGGGCCCGGGCGGGGGTGGCGGCGGCGCGGCGCTGGACCGCCGCGAAGTCGGTGCGCCCGCCGGACCACACCACGACCTCCCCGTCCAGGACCGTCCCGGGCCTCAACTCCCTTGCCGCGTTGGCCAGATCGGGAAACGCGCCGGTGATGACGCGCCCCGAGCGCGCCTGGAGCACGACCCGCTCCGCCTCCCGGAACACCACCATCCGGTGCCCGTCGAACTTCGGCTCGTACGCCCACCCCGCCCCGCGCGGCAGCGAGGCCACCGCCTCCGCGAGGGCGACGGTGAGCGGGGGCCGCAGGGCCGGGGCGCTCATGGGAGGCGGCCCGCCCGGTCGGGGTCGGCCAGAGGGGCCAGCAGGTCGCCGTCCCGGGCCAGGCGGGGCCCGATGTCGCCGATCAGGAACGTCAGGTCGGCCGGGGCTCCGCACGACTCGACCTCCGCCCACGACACCGGCGCCGACACCGTCGGGCGCTCCTTGGCGCGCACGGTGTAGGGCGTCGCGGTGGTCTTCGCGGCGGCGTTCTGGCTGAAGTCGACGAACACCCTGCCGGGCCGGAGCGCCTTCGCCATCTTGTGCGTGACCAGTTTCGGCAGGGCCGCCTCCGCCTCCCTGGCCAGCGTCTTCGCGTAGGCCGAGACCTGATCGGAGGGGGTCGGCTCCAGCGGGGAGAGCAGGTGCAGCCCCTTGGCGCCGGAGGTTTTGGCGTACGCGTCGAGGCCGTCCGCCGCGAGCCGGTCCCGCAGCCACACCGCCACCGCGCAGCACTCCACGACGCTCGCGGGCTCGCCCGGGTCGAGGTCGAGGACCAGGCGGTCGGCCTCCGCGGGGGCGTCCGCCCGCCACTGCGGGGTGTGGAACTCCACCACCAGGTTCGCCGCCCACATCAGGGTGGCCAGATCGGCCACCACGACCTGCCGGGCCGCCTTGTCCTCCGAGCGCGGCACCGCGGCCGTCCTCACCCAGGAGGGCGTGCCCGGCGGCGGATTCTTGGTGAAGAAGCGCTGGCCCCCGGGGCCGTCCGGGAACCGCAGGAACGACACCGGGCGGTTGTCCAGCTGGGCCAGGAGCGGGCCCGAGACCGAGGCGCAGTAGTGCAGGAGCTCGCCCTTGGTGGTGCCGGTGGCCGGGTAGAGGACCTTCTCCAGATTCGACAGGGCGATCCGCCGCCCCTCCACCTCCGTGATCGGCGTCATACGATGAGAGTCCCACGAACCACACGAACCACACTCCTCGGGGACGAAGAGGAGAGACCGTGCGATCTATCTGGAACGGTGCGATCTCGTTCGGCCTGGTCAGCATCCCGATCAAGCTCGTGAATGCCACCGAGAACCATTCGATCTCGTTCCGCCAGATCCACACGGCGGACGGCGGCCGGGTCCGCTACCGCAAGGTGTGCGAACTCGACGGCGAGGAGCTCAGCACCGAGGAGATCGGCAAGGCGTACGAGGACGCCGACGGCTCGATGATCCCGATCACCGACGCCGATCTGGCCTCCCTGCCGCTGCCCACCGCCAAGACGATCGAGATCGTCGCCTTCGTGCCGGCCGACACGATCGACCCGCTCCAGATGGACGCCGCGTACTACCTCTCCGCGAACGGGGTGCCCGCCGCGAAGCCGTACACCCTGCTGCGCGAGGCCCTCAAGCGGAGCCAGAAGGTCGCCATCGCCAAGTTCGCGCTGCGCGGGCGGGAGCGGCTCGGCATGCTGCGGGTGGTCGACGACGTCATCGCGATGCACGGGCTGCTCTGGCCGGACGAGATCCGGGCGTCGGAGGATGCCGCCCCCGAGGCCGACGTCAGCGTCCGCGAGGCCGAACTCGACCTGGCCGACGCCCTGATGGACACCCTCGGCGAGGTCGACATGGCGACCCTGCACGATGACTACCGGGCCGCCGTCGAGGAGCTCATCGCCGCGAAGGCCGACGGCGCGCTGCCCCGGGCGGAGGAGGCGCCCGCCGCCAAGGGAGGCAAGGTCATCGACCTGATGGCCGCCCTGGAGAGCAGCGTCAAGGCCGCGAAGGCCGCGCGCGGCGAGGGCGAGGAGGGGGAGGTCGCCGAGGTCACCGAACTGAGTTCGCGCAAGGCCCGCAAGTCCGCGCCGGAGAAGAGGACGGCGGCGAGGAAGGCTCCTGCGGCGAAGAAGACCACGCAGACCAGGACCTCCCAGGCCAAGAAGAGCACCGCCACCAGGACCACGACCACGGCGGCGAAGAAGTCGGCGGCGGCGAGCCCCAAGTCCACCGGTGCGAAGAAGTCCACCGCCACCACCGCCAAGAAGACCGCGGCGAAGAAGACGACCCCGAAGAAGCGGGCCAGCGCCTGACCTCCGTCTCCCGGCGCGCGGCCTCGATTCGGTAACGGAAGGGTTGTGGCGCGTCCGCGATGGCGAAGGGGATGCCCAAGGGTGTGAAAGGGGTGCGGTCATGGTGCGAAGAACCGGCGACGGCCGCACCCGTACCGGGCGGCAGGGCAGCCCGGACCCCGTCGTGCTCGCGGTTCTGCCGTACGCGGTGATGGCGCTGGTCGTCGTGGCGAACCTGATCGCGGGCCCCACGGTGGGGCTGCTGCCGCTGGTCTCGCTCGGCCCCGCCTTCGCCGGTCTGGTCGGCGGCTGGCGGCGCACCGTCGTCGTCGGCCTGATCGCCCTGGGAGCCGGGGTCGGTCTCGGGATCTACAGCGAGCTCTTCGAGGAGCGCCGGGGCTTCGCCTCGCTGGCCGCCGTCGCGGGGGTGACCGCGGTCGGTGTGGCCGGGGCCGTGATGCGTCAGCGCCGTGAGGCCGAGCTCGCCGGCATGCGCTCCATCGCCGAGGTCGCCCAGCGGGTGCTGCTGCGGCCGGTGCCGCGCAGCGCGGGGCATCTGCGCGCGGCGGTCTCGTACACCTCGGCGGTCGCGGAGGCCAGGATCGGCGGGGACCTGTACGAGGTGGTGGCGGCGCCCGAGGGGGTGCGCGTGATCATCGGGGACGTCCAGGGCAAGGGGCTCGAATCGGTGGAGACGGCGGCCGTGGTGCTCGGGGCGTTCCGGGAGGCCGCCCACGACGAGCCGGACCTGAAGGGGGTGGGCGCGCGGGTCGAGCGGGCGGCGGGGCGGGCCCTGGAGGGCGAGAAGTTCGTCACCGCGATCATCGCCGAGCTCGACCCCGCGAACGGGGCGGTGTTCCTCAACTACGGGCATCCGCCGCCGCTGTTGGTACGGGCCGACGGCTCGGTGTCCTTCCCGGAACCCCCGTCGTACGCGCTGCCGCTCGGCCTGGGGCTCGGCTCGGGGGAGAGCCCGCAGCCCTTCCGGGTGGCCTTCGCCCCCGGCGACCAGCTCCTGCTCTACACGGACGGGGTCACCGAGGCCCGCGACACATCGGGCGAGTTCTACCCCCTGGGCGCCCGCACCCCACTCCTGAAGGACCCCGACCCCGAGGCGGCCCTGGAGGCCCTGCGGCGTGACCTCATCCTCCACACGGAGGGGCCGCTGCACGACGACGCGGCGATGCTGCTGCTCCGCCATCGCGACTGACCCGGGCCGGCCTCGGCCTGGCTCCGCTTCAGCCGAGGGGGGTAGCCGTGAAGCACCGGTTCACCTCAGGGGCGCGGGGAACTGCGCGACCAGCCACGGACAACCCGCGGCCGACCAACTACCCGCGGGAGCGGCCCAGACGCGAGAGGCCCTCGCTGTCCGTTCGGCTGCGGGCCGTGGGGGCTGAGCGCGCAGTTCCCCGCGCCCCTGAGGGGGCTTCGGCTCAGGCCCCTGGACGTTCCAGGTGGGCCGTCAGCTGCTCCAGCATCGGCCACGTGGCCGCATCCGTACCGTCCCCCAGCGGGTAGTACAGCGCGGGCCCCGCGTCCGGGCCGAGCCGGACGGGGCGCACCGCCAGGGGTGGCCGGCCCGCATGAGCCAGCCCGGCCGAGCGCACTCCGTCCGCTCCCAGCGTGTACGACACCGGAATCGGAGGCGCCTCGAAGTGGGCCGGGACGGCCAGGTCGCGGCGGCCTCGGCGCAGGGTGACCAGCATGTGGGTCAGGCCGTGCGAGCCGGCCAGGGTCGACGCCAGGGGCTCGATCGCGTCCAGCGGGGGCGCCTCGCTGGGCCCGTAGCCGAGGGTGAGCGTCGCGTCCACCGCCACTCCCCGCTCGACCCGCGAAACCCGCAGCCCCGCCAGCGCCGGCCGCGCCGGGTCGCCGACGGCGAGCAGCTGGGTCGGCTCGGGCGCCCGGTCGCGGGCGAGGTCGGTCAACTGGCGGGCGGACCAAGGGAGGTTGATGGGCTCCGCGGTGCCCCAGCCGGCCGGGGCCGCGCCGGTCAGCGCCTCCCAGGCGGCCGACAGGGCGCGCCCCAGGACCAGGTTCTCGTCCGCGTTGTGCACCGTACGGAACGCGACGATCAGCTGCCGCTCGGAGGTGAGCGCGGGCGCGGTGAACGCCTCGGCCACCACCGCCTGGCCCGCGGCGTCCCGGGCCGGCGCGAACGTACCGTCCTGCCAGCGCAGCACCGCGCCGGAAAGCCCGTCGTAGTACCCGCAGTCGGGGTCCTTGACCACCCAGCGGTTGGGCGCGCCGGTCAGCGCCGTACGCAGCGGAAGGCTGAGCCGCACGCCGGGCGGGGTCACGATCTGGAGCGCGCGGCGGCTCTCGACCGCGGCGCGCAGGATGTGCGAGAGCCAGGCGGTCAGCGCGATGACCGGCCGGTCGCACATGACGACGGCGGTCGACTCGGTCAGCACGTCCACCGTGGGGTGTGCCCCACCGGCCGCGGGCCGCGCACTCACCCCGGCGTCCGAGGCACCCTCGGCGACCGGGACGACCTCGGTGCTCGCGGCGCCGGGCGGCCAGGCGGTGCCGCCGAGCAGGGTGGTGAGCCGCCCGGCCACCGACCCGGCGAGCCGCTCGGCCTCGGGCGCCGCCGTGGAGGCCCGCGCCTCCGTCCACCAGAACGAGCCCTCGGGGGGCGTGACGTCACCTCCCAGGAGGCGCTCGGCCTCGCCCGGCACCTGCACGAGCAGCGGCGCCTCCAGGGAGACCAGCGGGCGGCCGTCCGCCGCGCAGAGCTGCACCACCGCGCCGTCGTGGCCGGTGTCGACGGAGAGCCCGGGCCCGCCCGCGTACAGACCGGCGAGCAGGGCCCAGGTGTCCGGCATCTTCGGGGTGAGGGCGATGACGTCCTTGGTCACGAGTGCTCTGCTTCTTCCGGCTGGTGGGCGAGGGCGGTCTGGACGAGCTGGTGGCGGCGGCCGCGGCGCACCAGGAAGCCGCGGCCCGGCGGCTGCGCGGACGCGTACAGGCCGGGGAACAGCTGGCCCTCCGTGCGGTCGCCGGTCATCACGAGCGCGGCGGTGCCCGTCTCGCGCAGGGTGGTCAGGAACGGTTCGTACAGCGCCCGCGAGGATCCCGCGACACGGCGGGCCACCACGAAGTGGAGCCCGATGTCCTGTGCGGAGGAGATGTACGGCAGGAACGGTGCGAGGGGCTGCTGGCCGGCGGTGGTCAGGATGTCGTAGTCGTCGACCAGGATGACGATGCGCGGCCCGCTGAAGGAGGGCCCGTCCGGCAGCGCGTCGTGGTCGACGGTCTCGTCCGGCAGCCGCTTCTCCAGCTCGGCGGCGATCCCGGAGGCGAGCCCCACGCTGATCTTCGCGTTGTGCGCGTAGCCCCCGCGGTACGGCTCGGGCACCACGCCGCGCAGCCCGCGGCGCGGGTCGAACACCGCGAAGACCAGCTCCTCGTCGCTGTAGCGGGCGGTGAACTGCTGGGCGATGAGCTTGAGCAGATTGGTCTTGCCGCACTCGTTGTCGCCCAGGATCAGCAGGTGCTGGTCGTGCTCGAACAGGTCGAGGAGCACGGGGTCGAGCGCGTCCTGGTCGACCGCGATCGGGATCCGCTTCGGCTCGGCGGCCGGCGAGGGAAGCCGCTGCGCGGGCAGCCGGGTCGGCAGCACCCGTACGGGAGAGGCGAGTTCGCCGTGCCAGGTGGCCCGCACCGTCCGGGCCGCGTCCTCCAGGGCGGGGCCGAGGTCGGCGGACGACGCGACCGAGTCGGTGCGCGGAAGGGCGGCCTGCGCGAACAGCTTGCCGTTGGTCAGCACGCGCCCGGGGGTGTCCTGGGCGAGCGTCTCGGACAGCTTGCGGTCGATCGACGAGTCGGACGGGTCGTTGAGGCGCAGCTCCAGCTGGGTGCCGAACATCGACTGCGTCGCGATCCGTACGTCGTTCCAGCGCAGCATGCCCGCCACGATGTGGATGCCGTAGCCGCTGCCGCGCTTGAGCAGGTCGGCCACGTCGTCGTCCAGCGCGGCGAACTCGTCGCGCAGCGCCCCGTACCCGTCCACGAGCAGCACCACGTCCGTCGAGCCGAGCTCGGGAAGCCGGCCCTGCGCGCGCAGGCTGCGCAGCTCGTCCACCGAGTCGATGCCGTGCTCGCGGAACAGCTCCTCGCGGGCGGCGAGCATGGCCCGCACCTCGGCGACCGTGCGCGCGGCCCGCTCGTGGTCGGCCCGCCCGGCGATCCCGCCCACGTGCGGAAGCCCGGCCAGCGCGGCGAGGCCGCCGCCCACCAGGTCGAGCCCGTACAGGGCGACCTGGGCCGGGGTGTGGGTCAGGGCGAGCGAGAGCGCGAGGGTGCGCAGCAGGGTCGTCTTGCCGGACTGGGGGCCGCCGATGACGGCCACATGTCCGCCCGCCACGGTTAGGTCGAGGGTCCAGGGGCCCTGCCACTGCCGGCCCGGATCGTCGAGCAGGCCGAGCGGCACCCGCATCGGGCCCGGCCGGTGAGCGAGCTGGAGCCCGTGCTCGGAGACCTGGAGGGGGCCCGCCGCGGCGTCGAGGCTGATGGCCCCCGGCAGCGGGGGCAGCCAGATCCGGCGCACCGGCTCGGCGGCCGTACGCAGCTGGTCGACCATCGCCGACATGACGGTCGGCCCGGTCTCCCGCTCACGCATCTGCGGCTCGGGTGCGGCGTCCGAACTCTCTTCCTGCGCAGGGGAGTTGAAGGTCGGATACGGCCAGGCGAGCGGGGCGTCGTCCTGCTGCTCCAGAACGGCGGGACCCCGGTAGGCCCCGGAGACGTAGCCCGCCTTGAAGCGTTCGTACGTCGATGTGTCGACCTTCAGATAGCCGAAGCCCGGCAGCGGCGGCAGGTGGAAGGCGTCCGTGGTGTCCAGGACCGTGCGCGACTCGTCGGCGGAGAACGTCCGCAGGCCGAGCCGGTACGAGAGGTAGGTGTCAAGCCCCTTGAGCTTGCCGCCCTCGATGCGCTGGCTGGACAGGAGCAGGTGGACGCCGATGGAGCGGCCGATGCGGCCGATCGACAGGAACAGGTCGATGAAGTCCGGCTTGGCGGTGAGGAGTTCACCGAACTCGTCGATCACCACGAACAGATGGGGGAGCGGTTCGAGCTCGGGCCGCTCGGCGCGCAGGGCCGCGTAGTGCCCGATGTCGGCGACGTTGCCCGCGTCCTTGAGGACCTGCTGACGCCGCTTGACCTCGCCCGCGAGGCTGGTGTGCACGCGCTCGACGAGGCCCGCCTGGTTCTCCAGGTTGGTGATCACGCCGGCCACGTGCGGCAGCTCGGCGAACGGCGCGAACGTGGCGCCGCCCTTGTAGTCGACCAGGACCAGCGCCAGGTCCTCCGGGGGATGCCCGGCGACAAGGGCGAGCACCAGGGTGCGAAGCAGCTCGGACTTGCCGGAGCCGGTCGCGCCCACACACAGCCCGTGCGGGCCCATGCCCAGCTCGGAGGACTCCTTCAGGTCGAGAAGCACCGGCTGGTGCCGGTCGTCGAGCCCGATCGGCACCCGCAGGAACGCCCGCTCGCCGCGCGGCGCCCACAGCCGGCCGATGTCCAGGTCCGCCGGGTCGTCGATGCCGAGCAACTGCGGGAAGTCCACGGGGCCGGTCACCGGCGTGCCCTCGGCCACCGACTCGGCCGAGAGCCGCAGCGGCGCCAGCATGCGCGCGAGCCCCTCGGCCCCGGCCGCGCTCACCTCGTCGGACAGGCCGTACGACACCGGGGGCGCCGGGTTCGCCGGGTCGCGCAGGTCCTCGACCGTGACGCGGTCGCCGTCGACGCTGATCCGGACCGTGACATGGTCCGGCTCGTGCACCTGCTGCTCAAGGAGATGCAGCACGGTCACGCCCATCTCGGTGAGGCCGACTGCCGTGTCGGGACGGGGCAGTTCATCGGCGGGGGCGCCGTACTCGTCGCTCACCACGAGCAGCCGGTCGATCATCCGCAGCGCGTTCCGGTCGGACAGACCCCGGCGCACCTCCGCCGCGTACGAGGCCCGCTGGCGCAGCTCCGTCCGCATCAGGCGGGCCAGCTGCGGCATGCTCGGCGCGATCCGGCGCGCGGCCACCGGGCCGTCGCTCTCCAGCGCGTCCAGGACATGGGGCAGCCACTTGGCCCACTCCCAGTCGTCGAGGCGGTCCCCCGGCACGCCGAGCGCGATCGCCAGGTCGTCCGGGGCGTGTGTGACGGCCGCCTGCACGAGCAGCGCCCGCGCGACCCGCAGCACGCCCTCGCGGTCGCCGACCACGCTCACGTTCGCGGCCCGGTCGAGCGGCACCGTCAGCGGCGACTCGGTGGCCGTCGCATACCGGGCCACCAGCGCCCGCGCCTCGTTCAGCATGAACGGGTCAGGCGGCGTCAGCACGCCCTGCGCACTGTTCTGCCCGATCGACAGATCCTGCGTCGGTACGGTGCCGGTGCCCACCCGCACGCGCAGGAAGTCGGCATCGCCGCGCCGCCGCTCCCACAGCCGCGCGGGATCGCGCAGCAGGTCGTACAGCGCCTGCGGCGGCGGGTTCAGGAGACGGGCCTGAAGCCTCGACTCCCGCTCCACGGCGCCGAGTTCCTCGCGCTGCTCCTCCAGATATTCGAGGTAGCGCTCGCGCTGGGTGCGCCGGGTGCGCTGCGCCTTGCCCCGCTGGGACAGGAACAGCGCGACCGCGCCGAGCAGTGCCACGACAAGCACGATGGCGCCGAGGCCCGCGAACTGGCTGTTGCGGATCACCGTCATCATGATCACGGAGCTCATCACGCCTGCCATCGGGAGCAGCGCGGTCGCGGCCGTGCCGGTCTTGCCCTCGGGCAGGTTCGGCGGCGGCTCGATGGCGCGCGGCGCCGCGGGGGCGGCCGGCCGGGTCGAGCGGGCCGGGCGGTGGACCTGGTGCAGCGTCATCGCACCCTCACCGCCCGCTCCATCGCCTCGGCGGCCAGCGCGACGGCGGCCTGCCGGGTGGCCCGGCCGAGCAGTGCGGTCTGGATGGGGCCTCCCTGGGCCAGATGCCGGTCGTAGGGGACCGGGAGCACGGTGACGCCCGCCTCTCGCAGATGTGCGGTGGCGGTCTTCAAGTCCAGTGTCATATCGGGTGAGTTGGCGGTGAGCGCCACCACGGTGGTGGCCAGCGCCGAGTGCGGGAGATGGGCGAGCCAGTCCAGGACCAGCCGGGTGCCGCCGACGCCCTCCGCGGTCATCGGGGCGACCACGATCCGGGCGTGCGCGGTGTCCATGGCCGTACGCGCCACCTCGCCCGGCAGCGTCTCGCAGTCGACCACGGTCACCGCGAAGTACCGCCGCAGCGCGAGCGTCACGGTGCGGTACGTCCGCATGCTCAGCGGCGCGCCGAGGCGGCCCTGGCTCGCGGGCAGCAGCCAGCCGCCGTCGGTGACCGGCACGAGATAGCCGGTGACGTCGGTCAGCTGCATGGCAGGCGTGAGGATGTCGGCGAGATCGGCGCAGGACCAGCGCACCGATTCGACACCGAGCCGGACCGGCAGTGTGCCGAGCGCACCGTCCGCCTCCAGGGCGAGCACGGGATCGTGCCGGTAGTGGTTGAAGCTCCGGGCGAGCAGCGCGGCGACGGTGGTCTTCCCCACCCCGCCCCGGATGGAGGTGACCGCGATGACCCGCCCGGTCGTCACGGGCTGCTGCAACTCCCGCCCGATCCGGCTCTCCTCGGCGACGTCCTGCGCGGCGGACGACCCGAGCTTGCGCACGGACCGCCCGGCCCGCTTGGCCACGGAGTCCCCGTGCACCGGCCGCCCGAGCGCCACGGCGAGCCGGGGATCGACGGTGGGCACGGACTCGGGCGTGGCCATGGGCACGGCGGCGTCCCGCCCGCCGGGGACACGGAGCTCGGGCAGGGTGGCGGGGCGGTCGGCAGGGGGCGGGTCTTGCGGGGTGGGCACGGGCAGCCCGGCGGGCCGATCGTCCGGGGCGCCGGATCCGTACTGGGCGGCGGCACGCGCGGCGGCGATGGCGTCGAGGGTTCCGGCGGTGGCTTGGCGGGGGTCGGGGGCGGTGGCGCCAACTCCCATGGCCGAAGCGGGAGTTGGGGCATCCAGGGAGGTGTCGACCGGGCGGGGCTCAAGTGGGCGTATCCGGAACGTACCCTCGGCGGGGCCGGTGTAGGGCCGGCCGGAGGGAGTCGCGGGGTTGCCCGAAACCGGCTGTGCTGTCGGACTGCCGGGACCCTGCTGTTCGGCCGATGCGGCCGAGCCGAAGGAACCTTCCGCCGAGCCGGAATGCGGCTGCGGGGCCGACCCGGCCGGGCCGAAAGCCCCCTCCGCCGAACCAGAACCCGGCTGCGAGCCCGGCCCCGTCGAGCCAACCGCACCCCGCTCCGCGGCCGATGCTGCCGAAGGGAAGGCACCTTCCGCCGAACCGGAACCCTGGGGTGCCACCGACGCCGAGCCGAGGGCATCCGCACCCTGGGGTGCCACCGACGCCGAGTTCCCCCCGTTCAGCTCGCGCAGCACATCGCGCTGCCAGTCCTCGCCCACAGCCATATCCCGACCTCTACGCATACCTACGCGAATGTGCCGAGCAGACGCCCGTACACCCCGAACACCCCGAGCACCAACGGGAACAGCGCGATCACGCCGATCGATTCCAGCGCGTCGCCGAACCGCCGCAGCCGGACCCGTACATGGTCCGCGGGCTGGATGACGAGCACCGCGACCGGGGCCAGTGCGAGGACCACGAGCAGGGCCAGCGGGCCGACCGCGCCGGTGCGCTCCCACCAGACCCAGGCCAGCCGCCCGGTCACCGCGGCGGCGGCCGCGAACAGCCCCACGACCTCGGCGACCAGCGGATACGCCCGCGCGCGCAGGGCGAGCACCACGGCGAGTACCGAGGCGAGCGGCACCGTCCACACCGTCGGCGTACGCAGCGCCAGGATCCCGGCGACCGCCGCGCAGCCGGCCATGACGACGGTGGCGAGGGCGAGCCCGCGGTGGGTGGCCGCGAGCGCGGTCGACACCTGGTAGCGGCTGACGGACGCGCCGCCGGAGCGCCGGTCGTCGAGGCCCGAGAGCCCGGACGCCATCAGCGCGAGGCGCGGCAGCACCCCGAGCAGCAGCGCGGAGACGACCACCACGATCGCCCCGGCCCGCGCCTGCCCGACCGCCGTACCTGCCCCGGACTGCGCCGCGATCACGGCCTCCCAGCAGACCCCGGCCCCGGCGACCGCCCCGGCCCCGATGAGCCCGCCCCGCCCGAGCGGCGAGAACAGTCCGAGGAGCAAGAGAGCCACCACGAGGGCGGCGGCGACCGCGCCGAGCCGGGCGCCGCCCGGCCAGCCGTACGCGTCGGCCAGCGTCCACGTGCCGAGCACGCCAAGCACCCCGGCCGTGACGATCAGCGTGGTCGCGGGCCCGCGCTGCCCGGCCCGGCCGAGCACCGGCCCGGCGATCGCGCCGACACCGGCCACCGCGAGCAGCACCGCGCCGACCGCGGAAAGGGCGAACTCGTCGCGCGCGAGCACCCCGGCCGCCAGAGCCCAGCCGACGGTGGCGAGCCCCGCGACCGCGCGCCGCGACGCGGGACGCCAGCGCCAGGCCCGTACATCGAGATCGTCCGCGGCCTCGTCGGTGACGTCGTGCACGACGGGCGCCGAAGGCGCGTCCTCGACCCGCACCAGGCGCAGCACCGCGCCGTCGGGCACGCCCGCCGACGCCAGCGTCGAGTCCTGGGCGAGCGCCGATCCGTCGGCCGTTGTCAGATGGCGCAGCATCGGGCGGCCGCCCGGACCGTCGCCGAGCAGCCGCATGATTTCGGGCAGCAGCACCCCAATTGGTTCTTCGGACGGCAGAACGAGATCGACCCGACGCTGTTCACCGACCAGAGTGACCCGGCTCAATGCCGTACGGCTCACCGATCCCGTAGCTATCACGCGTGCGAACCTATCATCGGGCCGAAGACTTCACGGCGGGCGAAGAAGCAGAGGAAGAGGGGGTTGAAGTCGGCTGAACCGACGTTCCGTACGGGGACTTGCCGATGAGCTTGTGCGAAATGAACGACCAGCCCACACAACCCGCGCACAGCACCGCCGCAATCACAATTCCGGCAAACAGCTTGCCGAGCCGTTCATCGACGGACCGCCGCCCGCGCTGCCCCCCGAACAGAAGGGCATCGCGAAGTCGTCGGCGCCGTACCGAAACCGACTCCAGCAATTGGCTGTCATAGTCCTGCGCGGCAGTCATGCCCGGGCAATCTCCTTCGGATCCTGCTCATGCCGTACGGCGGAAATGCCGGTACGGGCGGGAATCAAGGCCGTTCGCGGAGCTTCGCGGTGACCGCCGCGACGAAAGCGTCGGCCTCGGCCTCGGTGATCTCCACATGGTCGACCTCGTTGTGACCGAGCTCGTAGAGCCGGAGGTATTCGGTCGGCTCCCAGCGCAGATTCCGGGTGAAAGCCTCGTCGTAGGCGACACCGTCGAGGAAACGACGCCGGACAATTCCGCGCGGGCTGCTCCGCGGATATCCGTCGCCGATCTTCGCGTAGTACGTGATCTCCCGAGAAGCGGGGTCGATCACCCGCACATCGGCGCCCCGGCCGTTCAGCCACAATTCCAGCTCGCGGCCGCGGATTTCACGGCGCTGCTCGCCGCCCTCCACGACCATCGGCCCGAACACCGAGCCCGACAGGCCCTGGACGACGGTGTGTTCGTCGACCACGACGCTGAACGAGGTCTCGTTCACCGAGGCGTCGGTGAGGTCGGCGCCCTGGAGCAGGGCGCCGAGCAGCGCGGCGCCGTCGAGGCGGGCGCCGCGCAGCGAGCCGCCCCGCACATCGGTCTCGGACAGCTCGGCGCTGCCCAGATCCGCGCCGTCCAGCTTGGCGCTCCGCAGGGAGGCCCCGTCCAGCACGGCCTTGATCAGGCCGGCGCCGGTCAGGTCCGCGCCGTCGAGCACCGCGCCTTCCATGTGGCACCGGTAGAAGTCGGTGCCCACAAGCACGGCGTCCCGGAGCACGGTCCCGGTCAGCATGCCGCCACCGAGATCGGCGCCGGACAGATCGGCGGCGGTCAGGTCGAGCCCGTCGACACCGAGCAGCGAACCCGGCTGCTCGGCCCACTCGCGGAGCGCGGCCGCGGCCTCGGCGTCCTTCGGCATGGCCCGGACGATCCGCCGCTCGCCTTCGTCACGGATACCAGACAACCCGATCACTCCACCCATGGTCTTCGACAATTGCCCTGACATCGTCAATAGCGGCCTGATCGGTATTGCGCATGTCCAGAATGACCACGCGCTTCCTGTTCACGATCTGGTCCTCCAGCTTGCGCACCCAGCTCCCGTTGTTCGCGGGGTCGTACGCGCCCTTGAACGGCAGCGACTTGTCGCGAACGTTATTGAGCGGAGGCCAGTCGGAGTGTACGCCCTTGATGTCGTAGAACTCCCCGATGCTCGGCGAGTAGAGGTCACCCTGATTCGCACCCGGCGGACGCTGAATGTCGGAGGGCACCTTTCCGCTCTCGCGCATGTCGAGGGCGATCCGCGCCTCGTCCATCTCCGACGGCTTGACCTTCCCCTTGTGATCGGGGTCCTGCTTCAAGACGTCGAAATCGTCGGCGTACTTCTTCTCGATCGCCTGGAGATGCGAATCGTGCGTAACGCGCTCGGCCGGAGTGAGCTCGGCCGGCGGACCGTTGCCGTGCACGGAGGCAGGCCCGTGCTGGCCGTGGTCGACGTGCGGAGCCTCGGGCAATGCCGAACCGTGCGGCTCATGACCGAGATCGATATGCAGATCCCCGGCCCCGTGCGGCACCGGAACCTTTCCGAACAAGTCGCTCTGTTCGGCCCGGATGGCCGCGAGGTCCTCGTGGGAAATGCCGGGCAGGCGTTCCTTCTCGTAGAGGACATGGCCGTCCATCTTGGCCGTGAAGCTCTCCGGCGTGTGGAACTGCACCTCGAAGACCTGACCCGAAACCGGGTCGCGCCAGGTCGAGTTGATGCCCTTGTAGCCGGCGCTGTCCCAGGTGTTCTTGAACGTGACGTTCTCGAACCCGCGGCTGCGGAAGTCGTCGACGGCCTGCTGCACGCCGTGCGCGTAGTCCTTGGAGGGCAGCTCGACGGTGTAGCGCAGCGAGTCCTTGACGTTCCCGAGCGCGTCCTCGGGCCGCAGCATCGGGTCGTCGTGCAGCGCCGTCGCGATCTTGCGCTTGAGAGAGTCCTCGCCCTTGAGGCGGTACTCCAGGCCGTTGAGCTTGCCGTGGTCCACCCGGTCGGCGGCGGACTTCACCGCGTCGGTGATGCCCGGCTCGGCCGACTCGGCCCGGTGCATGAACTGGTCGGCCGCCGCGTTGGCGTGCGGATCGAGGTGCAGCCCCTGCGGCCCCTCCCAGGACCCGTCGGGCAGATTGCCCCGCGGCTCCCCGGGCCCGTCGGGAAGATGCGACCCACCACTGCCGGGCGGCCCTCCGGCGTCGCCGCCGCCCGTACCGCCGCCGTGCCCGCTGGTGGGGAGGTCGCCGTGCGATCCCGTACCGGGGAGGTCGTGCGAGGCCGGTACGGAGTTGTGAGTCGTCGGTACGGAATTGTGCGACGGCCCGCCCGGGGTCTCGTGGCTGGCGGAGGGCCCGAGGTCGTGGGCGGTGCCGCCAGGTGTGTGGGCCGGGTCATGAGCCATACCGCCCGGTGTGTGTGCCGGGTTGTGCGCTCCGGCCATGGCCGGTTCCTTGAGGTCGGCGCCGGCCTTGACCGGCTCGTCCACATGTGGCAGGGAGTTCTTGAGGCGGGTGATGTCGTCGGCGCTGAGTTCGACCTTGGCCGGCGATATCGTGCCGTCGGGTTTGTAGACCTTGCCGTCGTCGAGGTTGAGGCGGCTGCCGCCGGGCCATTCGATGTAGTTGCCCTTGACGACGGGGACGTCGGGGTTTTTGACGTAGGTGCCGTCGATGTTGAAGCGGCCGCCGCCGGCGAGGACGTCGGTGTAGGCGCCGGTGTGGATGTTTTTGAGGCCGGTGAAGAGGTCGCCGACTTTGATGAGTCCGAATTTGCCGGCTTTGGCGACGTAGGTCATGGGGTCGACGACCTTGGCGACCTTGCCGGTGACGGAGAGGACCTTGGCGACGGCGCCGCCCTTGGCCGCGGCGCCGGAGCCGCCGGTGAAGACGGTGGTCAGGACGTTGAAGGTGACTCCGCCGGCGGCGCGGGCGGGGTTCTTGCCCCACTCGTCCCAGGCGACGAGTGCCTTGCCGGTCTCCTTCATCGCGGTCCGCGAGTCGCGCAGCCAGGACGGCATGTCCTTGTCGGGGACGGTCCAGAACGCGGCGGCGAAGGGGGTGGAGGAGATGGCGAGGCCGGTGGCGAGTTTGGCGAGGCCGGTCCAGGCCTGGCCGGCCTTGTCCCAGCCGTCGGTGCCGACCAGGGTGCCCAGGCCCTTGATGGTGCCCCAGATCCCGTCGACGATGAACCCGTCCCACACGAAACTCTTGACCTGGTGCCACGCCCAGGCCAGACCCGTGTACTCGCGCTCGGCGTGCCCGCCCCACGGGGTCTCCTCGGCATGCTGGAGGGCATCCGCCGAGTACCCGTACATGCCGGGCTTGTGGCTGCCGTCGTCGACGGTGAGCTTGCTCCCGCCGACCAGCGCGGTGATCTTGTCGTGGCAGGCCCGCTCGGCATCGGTGAAGGCGGCGACGGTGGCACCGACGTCCTTCATCAGCCGCTCGTTGTGGTCGATCTTGCTCTGGTCGCGCCGCCAGTGATCATCACCCGCGATGCTGTCGGTGAACGCGAACGCCTCGGTGCGCAAGCTCTGCAGCTTCGCGACCAGCGGCCGCACCACACCCTCGTACTCGGTCAGCGCCGCGGCAGCCTTCTCCAGCCCGTCCGCGAAATCATCCGCCTTCGTCTTCACCGGCAGGGTGGTGGCGAACAACTGGTCGGCCTCGGGCGCCTGGTAACAGGCGGACAGCCCCTGGAACTCCTGGTGGACGTTGGACCCGCCGTCACGGAACTCACCGGCCTGCTTCGTCAGCGCCGCCGCGTCCTTGGCCAGCTGCTCCAGGTTGCCGGTGAACATCGGGATGCCGCCGGGCTCGATGACGTCCTTGCTCACTTACCCGCCCCCGCCTTGCCGTCCGGCTTCTCGACCGGCTTGCCGTCCGGGCCGAGCTCCTGGCCCTTGTCGTTGATCACGGGTTCCCTGACGGCCTGCTTCTGCTTGTTCGCCGCCATGTCCAGGTCACCCTTGGCATACTCGGTCGTCGCATCGTAGGCACCGTTGAGCGAGTGCTCGGTGCGCACGGCGATGTAGCCCAGCTCCTGCGCCTTGTGCTGCATGAACTCGCCGAGGGCGCCGCCGACGGGGCCCATCGGGGCTTCCGTGCCGCAGTACGGGCCCGAGATCGTGCCCGCCGACGACGCCGCCGATTTCAGGCTTTCCTGCATCGCTGTTCCGGCCTTCGACATGGCCTCGGCCGCGGTGGCCGTCTTCTTCAATACGCCCGAAACCCCGGACGGTTTGATGTCCCAAGCCGACACGAAATCTCCCCCGTTCCCTGCCCGCTGCCCAACTGCCATGCATATGCGGCGAGTCGCCCCGCTCGCGTTACCTGCCCTGCCTGCCGTACGTGCTTACGTGCCTCAGCCGATGGCGTCGACGGCAGCCTTCGCCTTGGAGAGCGTGGACTGGGCGGTGCCGTCGTTCAGCTCCAGCGTGCCGCGCACCAGGCGGATGATCTCGCGGACCTCGGCGGCAGCCTTGTTCCAGCGCAGCTCCTTGCCGTGGTACTCGTCCGAGACGCCGTCGGCGGTGAACTCGGCCATCGCAGCCTTCACGGCCCGGTCGCGGTCGTTCAGCACACGCTCCAGGTGCCCGACGATCCCGGCGAGACCGCCCTGCACCTCAGTCGATGCGCCGGTGTCATAGCTGAGCCGGTCCAGATTCTGACCCATGTCTGTATCTCCCCCTGTGCTTAGTGACGTCCGCCGAAGCGGGCCGCGTCGAAATTGGCCGCCGACATGTTCTGGTGCGCGTTGGACTCCTGCTCGTGATCACCCGTACCGAACGCCGTGTCCATCCCGGACTGACCACCCAGAATGTCCTGCAGCGACCCGTTCAGATCACCTGTGATCTCGTCCGCATGATTCTTGAACGAGTCGAACGCGGCCTTCCCCGCCCCGTTGAACTTCCCCTCCAACGGCTCCGCCGCCGCCACCAACTGCCGGATCAACGCACCCAGATCACCACTCGAACCCTCGGTGCTCTTCCCCAGATCGGACAGCGTCGTGGACCCCATGTCGAACTTCACGCACACACCCCCGTAACAGACATAACGAACACCACGCGCGCAACGCGGCGCGCCGTCTATGTGTACCCAATGCAGATTGCACGCGCAACGCGCGGCTGAGCCGCCAGGACCTGCCCTGATCCCCGATTTCCCAGGTGTCAGGTGGACGCGGGGCGATGCCGCGTCGGGAACGGTTACGAAGTTGGAACGGCGGGCCGGAGGGCATTCGAGGCATAGCTTCGGTGTGCTGCCAAAGCTCCCAAATGGGGTGTGAGGGTGAAGCCGGGGGTCTGCAGCCCCCCGACGTCAGGTGACGCTAAGTCCGGTCGGCCGGCGGAACGACCGATGGAATCGCCGACGGATTGAGTGACTGCTCAGCTCAGCCGGGCGTCGGCGTAGACGAGCATCGCGTCCCGCTGGTAGACGGCCAGCCCGACGGCGATCTTGTCGTAGTTGGCGCGCATCTGGGGGTCGTCGACGTAGGTCTGGGCGAGCCCCTTGTACGCGGCAGCGTTCGGCGTCCAGAACCGGCAGATGTACTTGTAGTGGTCGTCCATCTCGGCCTGGACCGCGGGGTCGTCGACCGGGGTGCCGGCCACCATGAACTCCGCGAAGCGGATCATCTGTGCCGTCACCTCACGCTGCCACTGCTCGGTGTCCTCGTCGGTCATCGTCTCGACGGCCCGCTGGGACTGCTCCCAAGCCTTCGGCCACCGCTCGCGCACCTTCTCGTTCTCCTCGGCGGAGGGCTCGAACCCCTCGAACAGGTTCTCCGGCCGATTGATCTTCGCCATGTCGTTGTTCTCCTCTGCTTCCTCCAGTTCGGCGATGGTGCGGTCGACGGTGCGGGCCAGGGTGCTGAGCCGGTCCCGCTCCGCCAGCAGCCGTTGGCGGTGCTCGCGGAGTACGGCCACGCGGTCGACCTGGCTGTCGAGTACGGCCTGGATCTCGCGGAGCCCCAGGTCGAGCTCCCGCATGAGGAGGATCTGCTGCAGCCGCAACAGATCGGCCTCCTCGTAATAGCGGTGCCCGTTGCTCCCGATCCACGCCGGGGGCAGCAGCCCGATCTCGTCGTAGTGCCGCAGCGTCCGGGACGTCACCCCGGACATCCGAGCCACATCCGCGATCGACCAGGCCATGACAGTTGCTCCCATCGCCGGGCCGGAGTCCGTCTCCGGCCACAGAGACGACGTTAGGAGTTGACGCAACGACAACCGCAACCCGAAACGGGGGCGAGCCGCCGGGCGCCCATTGAGGGAGGGAGGGAGGGAGCGGGCTGGAGCTCGCAGAACCTCGTGTAGTGTTCTCCGAGTTGTCACGCAGCCGGGATGGCCCCGAGGCAACCATCCGCCGCAGATTCTGCGGCAACCCCAACTCAGCACGATCTCCCGACCGGGAGTGTTTTCGGCATGCCGAATTCAATTCCGGTTGCACCGGTGGACTCGATTACGAATCGCCGGAAAGATCCGCTAGGGTTCGGGAGTCGGAACGGCCCAACAGCCGGGAAGACAAGCCGACTTGGCTCCGGGAGACCGGAAATCAGGACCGAAAGGATCTGATAGAGTCGGAACCGCCGGAAAGGGAAACCCGAGAGGGAGAACCGGAAAGGCACCGAGGAAATCGGACACGAAAGAGTCTGATAGAGTCGGGAACACGAAATGCCGAAGGGAAGCGCCCGGAGGAAAGCCCGCGAGGGTGAGTACGAAGGAAGCGTCCGTTCCTTGAGAACTCAACAGCGTGCCAAAAGTCAACGCCAGATTGACAACCCCGTATCCGCTCCGGCGGATCGAGGTTCCTTTGAAAAGTCCACCCGCCCCCTTTTGGGGTGTGGGTGGCGACAAACACAGCGAGGACGCTGTGGACGGGCCGCCTTATTCCGGTGGTTCCGTCCCGCTCTTACGTGATGTGTGCACCCGATGACGGGTAAACATTCATGGAGAGTTTGATCCTGGCTCAGGACGAACGCTGGCGGCGTGCTTAACACATGCAAGTCGAACGATGAAGCCCTTCGGGGTGGATTAGTGGCGAACGGGTGAGTAACACGTGGGCAATCTGCCCTTCACTCTGGGACAAGCCCTGGAAACGGGGTCTAATACCGGATAACACCTTCCACCGCATGGTGGGGGGTTGAAAGCTCCGGCGGTGAAGGATGAGCCCGCGGCCTATCAGCTTGTTGGTGGGGTGATGGCCTACCAAGGCGACGACGGGTAGCCGGCCTGAGAGGGCGACCGGCCACACTGGGACTGAGACACGGCCCAGACTCCTACGGGAGGCAGCAGTGGGGAATATTGCACAATGGGCGAAAGCCTGATGCAGCGACGCCGCGTGAGGGATGACGGCCTTCGGGTTGTAAACCTCTTTCAGCAGGGAAGAAGCGCAAGTGACGGTACCTGCAGAAGAAGCGCCGGCTAACTACGTGCCAGCAGCCGCGGTAATACGTAGGGCGCAAGCGTTGTCCGGAATTATTGGGCGTAAAGAGCTCGTAGGCGGCCAGTCGCGTCGGATGTGAAAGCCCGGGGCTTAACCCCGGGTCTGCATTCGATACGGGCTGGCTAGAGTGTGGTAGGGGAGATCGGAATTCCTGGTGTAGCGGTGAAATGCGCAGATATCAGGAGGAACACCGGTGGCGAAGGCGGATCTCTGGGCCATTACTGACGCTGAGGAGCGAAAGCGTGGGGAGCGAACAGGATTAGATACCCTGGTAGTCCACGCCGTAAACGTTGGGAACTAGGTGTTGGCGACATTCCACGTCGTCGGTGCCGCAGCTAACGCATTAAGTTCCCCGCCTGGGGAGTACGGCCGCAAGGCTAAAACTCAAAGGAATTGACGGGGGCCCGCACAAGCAGCGGAGCATGTGGCTTAATTCGACGCAACGCGAAGAACCTTACCAAGGCTTGACATATACCGGAAAACATCAGAGATGGTGTCCCCCTTGTGGTCGGTATACAGGTGGTGCATGGCTGTCGTCAGCTCGTGTCGTGAGATGTTGGGTTAAGTCCCGCAACGAGCGCAACCCTTGTTCTGTGTTGCCAGCATGCCCTTCGGGGTGATGGGGACTCACAGGAGACTGCCGGGGTCAACTCGGAGGAAGGTGGGGACGACGTCAAGTCATCATGCCCCTTATGTCTTGGGCTGCACACGTGCTACAATGGCCGGTACAAAGAGCTGCGATGCCGTGAGGCGGAGCGAATCTCAAAAAGCCGGTCTCAGTTCGGATTGGGGTCTGCAACTCGACCCCATGAAGTCGGAGTTGCTAGTAATCGCAGATCAGCATTGCTGCGGTGAATACGTTCCCGGGCCTTGTACACACCGCCCGTCACGTCACGAAAGTCGGTAACACCCGAAGCCGGTGGCCCAACCCCTTGTGGGAGGGAGCTGTCGAAGGTGGGACTGGCGATTGGGACGAAGTCGTAACAAGGTAGCCGTACCGGAAGGTGCGGCTGGATCACCTCCTTTCTAAGGAGCACAGCACCGTCTGCAGGCAAGTGTCCTGCACGGTCAGCTCATGGGTGGAACGTTGACTATTCGGCGCTCTCGGCCGGTTCGGGCCGCAAGTACTGCTCTTCGGAGCGTGGAACGCGGGTCGGGTACGGACGGGAGGGCCGGGCACGCTGTTGGGTGTCTGAAGGTGCGGCCGTGAAGGTTGTGTCTTCGGTTGCCGGCCCCAGTGCACTCGAACCGGTTGGTTCGGGGTGATGGGTGGCTGGTCGTTGTTTGAGAACTGCACAGTGGACGCGAGCATCTGTGGCCAAGTTTTTAAGGGCGCACGGTGGATGCCTTGGCACCAGGAACCGATGAAGGACGTGGGAGGCCACGATAGTCCCCGGGGAGCCGTCAACCAGGCTTTGATCCGGGGGTTTCCGAATGGGGAAACCCGGCAGTCGTCATGGGCTGTCACCCGTACCTGAACACATAGGGTATGTGGAGGGAACGAGGGGAAGTGAAACATCTCAGTACCCTCAGGAAGAGAAAACAACCGTGATTCCGGGAGTAGTGGCGAGCGAAACCGGATGAGGCCAAACCGTATGCGTGTGATACCCGGCAGGGGTTGCGCATGCGGGGTTGTGGGATCTCTCTTTCACAGTCTGCCGGCTGTGAGGCGAGTCAGAAACCGTTGGTGTAGGCGAAGGACATGCGAAAGGTCCGGCGTAGAGGGTAAGACCCCCGTAGCTGAAACATCAACGGCTCGTTTGAGAGACACCCAAGTAGCACGGGGCCCGAGAAATCCCGTGTGAATCTGGCGGGACCACCCGCTAAGCCTAAATATTCCCTGGTGACCGATAGCGGATAGTACCGTGAGGGAATGGTGAAAAGTACCGCGGGAGCGGAGTGAAATAGTACCTGAAACCGTGTGCCTACAAGCCGTGGGAGCGTCGCGTTGAGTACTTGTACTCAACGTCGTGACTGCGTGCCTTTTGAAGAATGAGCCTGCGAGTTAGCGGTGTGTAGCGAGGTTAACCCGTGTGGGGAAGCCGTAGCGAAAGCGAGTCCGAACAGGGCGTTTGAGTTGCACGCTCTAGACCCGAAGCGGAGTGATCTAGCCATGGGCAGGTTGAAGCGGCTGTAAGAGGTCGTGGAGGACCGAACCCACCAGGGTTGAAAACCTGGGGGATGACCTGTGGTTAGGGGTGAAAGGCCAATCAAACTCCGTGATAGCTGGTTCTCCCCGAAATGCATTTAGGTGCAGCGTCGTGTGTTTCTTGCCGGAGGTAGAGCACTGGATAGGCGATGGGCCCTACCGGGTTACTGACCTTAGCCAAACTCCGAATGCCGGTAAGTGAGAGCGCGGCAGTGAGACTGTGGGGGATAAGCTCCATGGTCGAGAGGGAAACAGCCCAGAGCATCGACTAAGGCCCCTAAGCGTACGCTAAGTGGGAAAGGATGTGGAGTCGCAGAGACAACCAGGAGGTTGGCTTAGAAGCAGCCACCCTTGAAAGAGTGCGTAATAGCTCACTGGTCAAGTGATTCCGCGCCGACAATGTAGCGGGGCTCAAGCGTACCGCCGAAGTCGTGTCAATCCAGCAATAGGGCCAACGCCTGTTGGGTTGGGTAGGGGAGCGTCGTGTGCCGGGTGAAGCTGCAGCGGAAGCTAGTGGTGGACGGTTCACGAGTGAGAATGCAGGCATGAGTAGCGATACACACGTGAGAAACGTGTGCGCCGATTGACTAAGGGTTCCTGGGTCAAGCTGATCTGCCCAGGGTAAGTCGGGACCTAAGGCGAGGCCGACAGGCGTAGTCGATGGACAACCGGTTGATATTCCGGTACCCGCTTTGAAACGCCCAGTATCGAATCAGGCGATGCTAAGCCCGTGAAGCCGTTCCGGACCCTTCGGGGAAAGGAAAGTGGTGGAGCCGGTGACCCAGACTTGTAGTAGGTAAGCGATGGGGTGACGCAGGAAGGTAGTCCAGCCCGGGCGGTGGTTGTCCCGGGGTAAGGGTGTAGGCCGTGCGGTAGGCAAATCCGTCGCACGTTGAGGCTGAGACCTGATGCCGAGCCGATTGTGGTGAAGTGGATGATCCTATGCTGTCGAGAAAAGCCTCTAGCGAGTTTCATGGCGGCCCGTACCCTAAACCGACTCAGGTGGTCAGGTAGAGAATACCGAGGCGTTCGGGTGAACTATGGTTAAGGAACTCGGCAAAATGCCCCCGTAACTTCGGGAGAAGGGGGGCCACAACTGGTGATGAGTCTTGCACTCTGAGCTGGGGGTGGCCGCAGAGACCAGCGAGAAGCGACTGTTTACTAAAAACACAGGTCCGTGCGAAGCCGTAAGGCGATGTATACGGACTGACGCCTGCCCGGTGCTGGAACGTTAAGGGGACCGGTTAGTCACATTTCGGTGTGGCGAAGCTGAGAACTTAAGCGCCAGTAAACGGCGGTGGTAACTATAACCATCCTAAGGTAGCGAAATTCCTTGTCGGGTAAGTTCCGACCTGCACGAATGGCGTAACGACTTCTCGACTGTCTCAACCATAGGCCCGGTGAAATTGCACTACGAGTAAAGATGCTCGTTTCGCGCAGCAGGACGGAAAGACCCCGGGACCTTTACTACAGTTTGATATTGGTGTTCGGTTCGGCTTGTGTAGGATAGGTGGGAGACTGTGAAGCCGTGACGCCAGTCATGGTGGAGTCGTCGTTGAAATACCACTCTGGTCGTGCTGGATGTCTAACCTCGGTCCGTGATCCGGATCAGGGACAGTGTCTGATGGGTAGTTTAACTGGGGCGGTTGCCTCCTAAAGAGTAACGGAGGCGCCCAAAGGTTCCCTCAGCCTGGTTGGCAATCAGGTGTTGAGTGTAAGTGCACAAGGGAGCTTGACTGTGAGACCGACGGGTCGAGCAGGGACGAAAGTCGGGACTAGTGATCCGGCGGTGGCTTGTGGAAGCGCCGTCGCTCAACGGATAAAAGGTACCCCGGGGATAACAGGCTGATCTTCCCCAAGAGTCCATATCGACGGGATGGTTTGGCACCTCGATGTCGGCTCGTCGCATCCTGGGGCTGGAGTCGGTCCCAAGGGTTGGGCTGTTCGCCCATTAAAGCGGTACGCGAGCTGGGTTTAGAACGTCGTGAGACAGTTCGGTCCCTATCCGCTGCGCGCGCAGGAATATTGAGAAGGGCTGTCCCTAGTACGAGAGGACCGGGACGGACGAACCTCTGGTGTGCCAGTTGTCCTGCCAAGGGCATGGCTGGTTGGCTACGTTCGGAAAGGATAACCGCTGAAAGCATCTAAGCGGGAAGCCTGCTTCGAGATGAGTGTTCCCACCCACTTGATGGGGTAAGGCTCCCAGTAGACGACTGGGTTGATAGGCCAGATGTGGAAGCCCGGTAACGGGTGGAGCTGACTGGTACTAATAGGCCGAGGGCTTGTCCTCAGTTGCTCGCGTCCACTGTGTTTGTTCTGAAGCAATGAACAGCCGTGAGAACCCCTGGTTTCGGTGGGTTCCGGTGTTCAACTTCATAGTGTTTCGGTGGTCATAGCGTTAGGGAAACGCCCGGTTACATTCCGAACCCGGAAGCTAAGCCTTTCAGCGCCGATGGTACTGCAGGGGGGACCCTGTGGGAGAGTAGGACGCCGCCGAACAAATTGTGGGGAAAGCCCCGCACCAGGTCCGTATACACGGATCACGGTGCGGGGCTTTCTCGCGTTCTGCGGAACCCGCCGGGCGATGCGACAGGCGCCTTGCGCAGCCATGAGGTCTTCGGTGGGCTCGTCCCACTCGGCCAGCCCGGAAGGGCGGACGGAGTGTAGGCCTGCCAGCGCCTCGTGGAGTCTCGTGGCAGCCGGGACGACGTCCGACGACGAGTCAGTCGTCCAGCAGCGGTCAGAGCTGGCTTCTGCCCTCTCGTAGGCAGACCTGGTGGGCTTGCGCCTGTTCGGTCGCGAGCAGGAGCTCAGGCGCAGCACTCGACGCCGTATCGGCCGTATCGAGGGCCGAGTGACGCTTACGTCTTCCCGGCGCTCGGCGGCCCCTCAATGCCTGTCGCAGGTCCGTCGCGATCAGTGCGCAGCAACGGCCGATCAGTGCGCAGCAACGACAAAGAGCCGGACCCAGTAGGACTGGGTCCGGCTCTTGAAGTCTGGCACTTCAGAAGGGCAGCGGGTTGATCACGCTGAACGATCTGGAGTGCCCCCGGCAGGATTCGAACCTGCGCACACGGCTCCGGAGGCCGTTGCTCTATCCCCTGAGCTACGGGGGCGTCCGCCGCGTTCGGCGGCGACGGGTAGAACCCTACCAGCTCTCCCGGGGTGGCTGTGAACAGGTATTTCGGCCCCTCCGGCGGGCGGTGTCCCCCGGGCGGGGTGGAAGTGGGGAAAACCCGGACGCGGCGGCGTCCTCGGACCTAACCTCAAGGTGTGTCAGGCGTGTCCGGCCGGGTTCTTGTTGTCGACGACAACAAGGTCATCCGGCAGCTGATCAGGGTCAACCTTGAGCTGGAGGGCTTCGAGGTCGTGACCGCGGCCGATGGTGCCGAGTGCCTGGAAGTCGTGCACCGGGTCAGCCCCGACGTGGTCACCCTCGACGTCGTGATGCCCCGGCTCGACGGGCTCCGTACGGCCGCACGGCTGCGCTCGGACCCCCGTACGAGCCGGCTGCCTGTGGCGATCATCAGTGCCTGCACCCAGTACGAGGTGGAGACCGGGCTCGCCGCCGGGGTCGACGCCTTTCTCGCGAAGCCCTTCGAGCCCGCCGAACTGGTGCGTGTCGTACGGCAGTTGCTGCACCGGGAGGCTCCGCCGTCTGCCGACGGCAGCAGGGAGCCCGGGCGGGCCGGCAGCACCCGGGGTTGACCCCCGCTCCGCCGGCTCGGCGCGCCCGCCCTGCCCGTATGGCGAAACCGGTTCGCGGAGGGACCCCCCTTCTCCCATACGCTGGTCCCGTGACCCCCGCAGAGCTCTCCCGTACCGTCGTGCGCGTCGTGCGCAGCGCGGTCGACGAGGGTGCCCTGAGCGTGGCGGGCGACGCGGTGCCCGATGTCGTCAAGGTCGAGCGGCCCCGGCCGGGAGGCGGAGGCGACTACGCCAGCGGGGTCGCCCTCAAGCTCGCCGCCGCGGCCGGACTGCCGCCCCGCCGGGTCGCCGAAGTACTGCGGCAGCGGATCGCCGGCCAGCCCGGAATCGCCCTCGTCGAGATCAGTGGGCCCGGATTCCTCAACATCACCCTTGACCGGGGCGGCAGGCACGAGGTCGTACGGCACGTTCTGGAAGCGACCGCTCCGCACGGATACGGATACGGGGACGCTCTTCGCGGGCAGAGTTTTCGATTCGCGGAAGTTTTCGAGGCGCGGGCCCAGGTCGTCACCGAGGCCGTCGTGCGGTTGCTCCGGGCCCAGGGGGCCGTCGCCCGCATCGGTGAGGCGGGGGAGTCGCTTCCCCTCGTCGCCTGCCCCGAGCCCCGGCTTTCCGAACTCGTCGGTGTCGATGCCGCTCGCTGGGCATTCCTCCGGGCCGCCCGGCACGATCGGCCCCGTACGGACGTCGATGAGCTGCTCGCTCAGCGGGAGAGCAATGCGCTCTTTCGGGTGCGGTACGCGTACTCACGGAGCCGCGCTCTCACTCGCCATGCTCTTGAGCTGGGGTTTCAGGGCGAGGTCGGTCCTGTTCCCGATGGCGAGGTCCTGCTCGGGCTGCTCTCCGATTACCCCGGGGTGCTCGAAAGCGCTGCCCGGCACCGGGCTCCGGACCGGCTTGCGCGGCAGCTCGAAGCCGTGGCCGACGAACTGCTCCGCTTCCAGCACGGCGTACTGCCACTCGGTGACGAGAAACCCTCGGCCGCCCACCGCAACCGGCTCGCCCTCGCCGAGGCCGCCGGGACGGTGCTGGCCGGCGGCCTGTCCCTGCTCGGCATCGACGCCCCCGAGTTTCTGTGACATGCGCAGACATCGCCCGCCAGGCGCGCACATGACCGCAGACGTGTAGGTAAGAGAAGAGACTTAGAGAACATGAGCCGATCCGCGCACCCCGCCGGTCCCCGTCACGCCGATGTGCTGACCGAAGGGCACTACTCCGCGCCGCCCGCCGACCTCAACTCCCTTGACCCGAAGGTCTGGTCGAGCACCGTCACCCGTGACAAGGATGGCGAGCTGACCGTCGGCGGGCTCGAAGTGTCACGGCTCGCCGAGGAGTTCGGGACACCCGCCTACTTCCTAGACGAGACCGACTTCCGCGCCCGGTGCCGGGCCTGGGCCGATGCCTTCGGGCGGGACGCCGACGTGTTCTACGCCGGCAAGGCGTTCCTTTCGCGAGCCGTGGTGCGCTGGCTGCACGAGGAGGGGCTCAACCTCGACGTGTGCTCCGGCACCGAGCTCGCCACCGCGCTGGACGCGGGGATGCCCGCCGAGCGCATCGCCTTCCACGGCAACAACAAGAGCGAGGCCGAGATCCGGCGGGCCGTCGAGGCCGGGGTCGGGCGGATCGTGCTCGACTCGTTCCAGGAGATCGTGCGCGTGGCGCACATCGCCCAGGAGCTCGGGAAGGTGCAGAAGGCCTTCATCCGGGTGACCGTCGGCGTCGAGGCGCACACCCACGAGTTCATCGCCACCGCGCACGAGGACCAGAAGTTCGGCATCGCCCTTGCCGGCGGCCAGGCCGCCGAGGCCGTGCGGCGCGCCCTCAAGCTCGACGGGATCGAACTGGTCGGAATTCATTCGCACATCGGCTCGCAGATCTTCGACATGGCCGGCTTCGAGGTGTCCGCGCGCCGCGTCGTCCAGCTCCTCGCCGAAGTGCGCGACGAGCACGGCGTCGAGCTGCCCGAGATCGACCTCGGCGGCGGCCTCGGTATCGCGTACACCTCCGAGGACGACCCCCGCGAACCGCACGAGATCGCCAAGGCGCTCGGCGAGATCGTCACGCGCGAGTGCTCCGCCGCCGGCCTTAGCGCACCCCGCATCTCCGTCGAGCCGGGCCGCGCGATCGTCGGGCCGACCGCCTTCACGCTGTACGAGGTCGGCACGATCAAGCCGCTCGAAGGGCTGCGGACGTACGTGAGCGTGGACGGCGGCATGTCCGACAACATCCGGACCGCGCTGTACGACGCCGAGTACTCGGTATCCCTCGTCTCGCGCACATCGGACGCCGAGCCGATGCTGGTCAGGGTGGTCGGAAAGCACTGCGAAAGCGGTGACATCGTGGTCCGTGACGCATTCCTGCCCGCGGATCTCGCGCCGGGTGATCTGATTGCCGTGCCGGCCACCGGTGCGTACTGCCGCTCCATGGCCAGCAATTACAACCACGCGCTGCGCCCGCCCGTCGTCGCCGTGCGCGACGGATCGGCGCGGGTGATCGTCCGGCGCGAGACGGAGGAAGATCTCCTGCGTCTCGACGTCGGGTAGATGAAATAGTTGTCTCAGGATCCGGACTGGGGGCAGAAACCCCGGTCCGGTGAGTGAGACTGGTTCGCATTCCAGGTTTGAAGAGGAAACGAGGTCGGATGATGCGTACGCGTCCGCTGAAGGTGGCGCTGCTGGGCTGTGGAGTGGTCGGCTCAGAGGTGGCGCGCATCATGACGACGCACGCCGACGACCTCACGGCGCGCATCGGCGCTCCCGTGGAGCTCGCCGGAGTCGCCGTCCGCCGGCCCTCGAAGGTGCGCGAGGGCATCGACCCCGCCCTGGTCACCACCGACGCCACCGCCCTGGTCAAACGCGGCGACATCGACGTCGTCGTCGAGGTCATCGGCGGCATCGAGCCCGCCCGGGCGCTCATCACCACCGCCTTCGAGCACGGCGCCTCCGTCGTCTCCGCGAACAAGGCGCTGCTCGCCCAGGACGGCGCGGCGCTGCACGCGGCCGCCGTCGAGCACGGCCGGGACCTGTACTACGAGGCCGCCGTCGCCGGGGCGATCCCGCTGATCCGCCCGCTGCGCGAGTCCCTCGCGGGCGACAAGGTCAACCGCGTGCTCGGCATCGTCAACGGCACGACCAACTTCATCCTCGACAAGATGGACTCGACGGGCGCCGGCTACCAGGAGGCCCTCGACGAGGCCACCGCGCTCGGCTACGCCGAGGCCGACCCGACCGCCGACGTCGAGGGCTTCGACGCCGCCGCCAAGGCCGCCATCCTCGCCGGGATCGCCTTCCACACCCGGGTCCGCCTCGACGACGTGTACCGCGAGGGCATGACCGAGGTCACCGCCGCCGACTTCGCCTCGGCGAAGGAGATGGGCTGCACCATCAAGCTGCTCGCGATCTGCGAGCGGGCCGCCGACGGGGGCTCGGTGACCGCCCGTGTCCACCCGGCGATGATCCCGCTCGACCACCCGCTGGCCTCCGTGCGCGGCGCGTACAACGCGGTGTTCGTAGAGGCCGAGGCCGCCGGGCAGCTCATGTTCTACGGGCCCGGCGCGGGCGGCTCTCCGACCGCCTCGGCGGTCCTGGGCGACCTGGTCGCGGTCTGCCGCAACAGGCTCAGCGGCTCCACCGGGCCCGGCGAGTCGGCGTACACGCAGCTGCCCGTGAGCCCCATGGGCGATGTCGTGACCCGCTACCACATCAGCCTCGACGTGGCCGACAAGCCGGGCGTGCTCGCCCAGGTCGCGACGGTCTTCGCCGAGCACGGGGTGTCCATCGACACCGTCCGCCAGCAGGGCAAGGACGGGGAGGCTTCCCTCGTCGTCGTCACCCACCGCGCGGCCGACGCGGCCCTCACCGGGACCGTGGACGCCCTGCGCAAGCTCGACACCGTGCGTGGTGTCGCCAGCATCATGCGTGTTGAAGGGGAGTAACCAGCAATGACCCACCAGTGGCGCGGAATCATCGAGGAGTACCGGGACCGGCTCCCCGTCTCCGCTACGACGCCGGTCGTCACCCTCCGCGAGGGCGGCACGCCCCTCGTGCCCGCGCAGGTGCTCTCCGAGCGCACGGGCTGCGAGGTGCACCTCAAGGTCGAGGGTGCGAACCCGACCGGGTCCTTCAAGGACCGCGGGATGACGATGGCGATCACCCGGGCGAAGGAGGAGGGCGCGAAGGCCGTCATCTGCGCCTCCACCGGCAACACCTCCGCCTCCGCCGCCGCCTACGCGGTGCGCGCCGGCATGGTGTGCGCGGTGCTCGTGCCGCAGGGCAAGATCGCGCTCGGCAAGATGGGCCAGGCGCTCATCCACGGTGCCAAGATCCTCCAGGTCGACGGAAACTTCGACGACTGCCTCACGCTGGCCCGCTCACTGTCCGACAACTACCCGGTGGCGCTGGTCAATTCGGTCAACCCGGTGCGCATCGAGGGCCAGAAGACGGCCGCGTTCGAGATCGTGGACATGCTCGGCGACGCCCCCGACATCCACGTCCTGCCCGTGGGCAACGCCGGCAACATCACGGCGTACTGGAAGGGCTACAAGGAGTACGCCGCCGACAAGATCTCGACGCACACCCCGCGCATGTGGGGCTTCCAGGCGTCGGGTTCGGCTCCGATCGTGCGCGGGGAGGTCGTCAAGGACCCGTCGACGATCGCCACCGCGATCCGCATCGGCAACCCGGCGTCGTGGCAGTTCGCGCTGGCCGCGCGGGACGAATCCGGCGGTTTCATCGACGAAGTGACGGACCGTGAGATTCTGCGCGCGTACCGGCTGCTCGCCTCGCAGGAGGGCGTCTTCGTCGAGCCCGCCTCGGCTGCTTCGGTGGCCGGGCTGCTCAAGGCCGCCGAGCGCGGGCTCGTCGACCCGGGCCAGAAGATCGTGTGCACGGTGACCGGAAACGGCCTCAAGGACCCCGACTGGGCCGTCGCGGGCGCCCCGCAGCCCGTCACCGTCCCCGTCGACGCGGCGGCCGCGGCCGCACGCCTCGGTCTGGCGTAGTTCCCTTACGCATCGCCATGACGTACGCGTCCTGCATTGCCGGGACGCGTACGTAAAGCCGGACAAGCCCGCACGTAGGGGCACAGGGGGCTCGCGACACGCATCGTGCGCCTCCTGTGCGCCCTATGTCGCCACAGAACCTTCCTTCGATAGGCTGTACTCAACCCGCCCCGCCGCATATGCCGTGGTGCAGTTGCCCACGTGGCCCTCGGGTGTTCCGTACGTCTTCGAAAATCTCGCAGCAGACACCAGCAGCAGCCTCACAAGGAGTCATCAGAGCGATGGCCGGTCCCGCATTCCGCGCCGCCGCCGTACGGGTGCGCGTCCCCGCCACCAGTGCCAACCTCGGCCCGGGCTTCGACTCCCTGGGCCTGTCACTGGGGCTGTACGACGACGTGGTCGTCCGCGTCGCCGACTCCGGCCTGCACATCGACATCGCGGGCGAGGGCGCGGACACGCTGCCCCGCGACGAGAGTCACCTGCTCGTACGGTCCCTGCGCACCGCGTTCGACCTGCTCGGCGGGCAGCCGCGCGGCCTTGAGGTCGTCTGCGCCAACCGCATCCCGCACGGCCGCGGCCTCGGCTCCTCCTCCGCCGCCATCTGCGCGGGCATCGTCGCCGCGCGCGCCGTGACCATAGGCGGTGACGCCCGGCTCGACGACGCGGCCCTGCTGGAGCTCGCGACCGAGATCGAGGGCCACCCCGACAACGTGGCCGCCTGTCTGCTCGGCGGATTCACGCTGTCCTGGATGGACGGCGGAGCGGCCCGCGCGATCAGGATGGATCCCGCGGATTCCGTCGTTCCGGTGGTCTTCGTGCCGGGCAAGGCGGTCCTGACGGAGACGGCCCGCGGCCTGCTTCCGCGCACCGTTCCGCACGTTGACGCCGCGGCCAACGCCGGCCGGGCGGCCCTGCTCGTGGAGGCCCTGACCAGGCGTCCCGAGCTGCTGCTCGCGGCCACCGAGGACCGGCTCCACCAGGAGTACCGCGCACCGGCGATGCCGGAGAGCGTGGCACTGGTCAACCGGCTGCGTGCGGACGGCGTCCCCGCAGTCATCTCCGGCGCCGGGCCCACGGTGCTCGCGCTGGTCGAGGACGGTGCGGCCGACAAGGTCGCACGCCTGGCGGGGGAGGGGTGGGCCGCCAACCGGCTCAGTCTCGACGCCGCGGGTGCGAGCGTCCTGCCGCTCGGATCGTAGGTACGGGCGCAGGGAGCACGGCTTGCCGGTGAACGAGAGGGGGAATGTTTGTTGGATCCGGTAGTGTTAACCTCAAGTCTGCATCGGTCGTCTTCGTGGCGCGGTGCTTCGTGTCCCCTTCAGGGACCGCCATTCTTCCGAGAGCCTCCCCAACTGCCTGTGCAGCCTGCCTGAGCAGTTTCGAGCACGCTCCGGAACCGGCACGACACCCCACGCTTTTTCCCAGCAGGGGCCGAGTAGGGGGACCTCGGGCCGGAACCCACGCACGTCTATCTCTCCGCCGTACGCGGCGGACCACCGCCCCGGCACGATCCGTGGTCAACAAGATCACAGGCCGCAGCCGGACAGCACAACCGGTCGCCGAGCCAGACAGGCCGACGTCCGCTCCAGGGAAGGACCCTTCGTGAGCGACACCACCGATCTGATGGGCGTGACTGCCGACAGCTCTGTCGACACCGCCGCGCCCGCCGCAGGTGCTGCCTCTGGCACCACCTCACGGCGCCGCCGCTCCGGCACCGGCCTCGACGGCATGGTCCTGGCCGAGCTGCAGCAGGTCGCGTCCGGCCTCGGCATCAGGGGCACCGCGCGCATGCGCAAGAGCCAGCTGATCGAGGTCATCAAGGAGGCGCAGGCCGGAGGCGGTTCCGCGGCTCCGGCCAAGAGCGCTGCGTCCGCCGACGCCGAGGCCAAGCCGAAGCGCCGTGCCACCTCCAAGGCCCGTACGGGTGAGGAGGCCGCCGCGCCCGCCGAGAAGCAGCCCGCGCAGCAGCAGATCGACATCCCCGGCCAGCCTGCCAGCGACGACCAGCCCGCGGGCGAGCGTCGTCGCCGCCGTGCGACCGCGCCCTCCGGCAGCCCCGAGTCCGCCTCGGCCGCTGTGGAGACCGTCACCAAGACGGAGGCCAAGGCCGAGGTGAAGGCCCCCGAGGCCGCCGCCAAGGCCGAGGAGAAGGCCGCCGAGGCGGTCGACACCGCCGAGGGCCGCCGAGAGCGCCGTGACCGCGGTGAGCGGGGCGACCGCGGAGACCGCCGGGACCGCCAGCGCGGCGACCGCGGTGAGCGGGGCGACCGCGGAGACCGTCAGCGCGGTGAGCGCGGCGGCAAGGGCGATGACCAGCAGGGTGGCCAGCGCCAGCAGCGCCAGGGCGGCCAGCAGCAGGGCCAGCAGCAGAACAACGGCCCGCAGGACGACTTCGACGACGACGGCAGCCGCCGTGGCCGGCGCGGACGTTACCGCGACCGCCGTGGCCGCCGTGGTGGCCGCGAGGAGTTCGGCGCCGAGCCGCAGGTCGCCGACGACGACGTCCTGATTCCCGTCGCGGGCATCCTGGACATCCTCGACAATTACGCGTTCATCCGGACGTCCGGCTACCTGCCGGGCCCGAACGACGTGTACGTCTCGCTCGCCCAGGTCCGCAAGAACGGTCTGCGCAAGGGTGACCACGTCACCGGCGCCGTCCGTCAGCCCAAGGACGGCGAGCGCCGCGAGAAGTTCAACGCCCTGGTGCGTCTCGACTCCTCCAACGGCATGGCCGCCGACTCGGGCCGCGGGCGCCCCGAGTTCAACAAGCTGACCCCGCTGTACCCCCAGGACCGGCTCCGTCTGGAGACCGACCCGGGCGTGCTGACCACGCGGATCATCGACCTCGTGTCGCCGATCGGCAAGGGCCAGCGAGGCCTGATCGTGGCCCCGCCGAAGACCGGCAAGACCATGATCATGCAGGCGATCGCCAACGCGATCACCCACAACAACCCCGAGTGCCACCTGATGGTCGTCCTGGTCGACGAGCGTCCGGAAGAGGTCACCGACATGCAGCGGTCGGTGAAGGGCGAGGTCATCTCCTCGACCTTCGACCGCCCCGCCGAGGACCACACCACCGTCGCCGAGCTGGCCATCGAGCGCGCCAAGCGTCTCGTCGAGCTCGGTCACGACGTGGTCGTGCTGCTCGACTCGATCACCCGTCTGGGCCGTGCGTACAACCTGGCGGCCCCGGCCTCCGGCCGCATCCTGTCCGGTGGTGTCGACTCGACCGCGCTCTACCCGCCGAAGCGCTTCTTCGGTGCCGCGCGCAACATCGAGGACGGCGGCTCGCTGACCATCCTCGCCACCGCGCTCGTGGAGACCGGCTCGCGCATGGACGAGGTGATCTTCGAGGAGTTCAAGGGCACCGGCAACATGGAGCTCAAGCTCGACCGCAAGCTCGCCGACAAGCGCATCTTCCCGGCGGTGGACGTGGACGCGTCCGGCACCCGCAAGGAAGAGATCCTGCTCGGCAGCGACGAGCTCGCGGTTGTCTGGAAGCTGCGCCGGGTGCTGCACGCGCTCGACCAGCAGCAGGCCATCGAGCTGCTCCTCGACAAGATGAAGCAGACGAAGTCGAACGCCGAGTTCCTGCTCCAGATCCAGAAGACGACTCCGGGTCCGGGCAACGGCAACGACTAGCAATTCCCGCTCCACCAGGGCCAGTTGAGAGCGCCCCCGTCATTTCGGTGACGGGGGCGTTTTTTGCGCAGTACTATCAGCGGGCCGTAAGTGGGGGGAACGTATTACTGATACGCCACTGAGCCGCTGAGCTCTGCCCTGGGCAACCGCCGGGCAGGGCTCTTCGCTTTTTGGTGCCCGGACTCCCCTGCGCATTTACGGGTCAACCCATGGGGAGATCGAATGACATCTGGCAGGCGGAGGGTGCGCAATGCCCTCCCTGCGGCGACCGCCGTATTCGCACTGGGATCGCTGGCCCTCGCGGCCGCACCGGCCCAGGCATCCCAGGCTCCACCGGTGCCGGGCAGGCAGAGCGTCCAGGCGCCACCGGCCCCGGCCTCCCCAGCAGACCTGAAGGCCCGGCTCAAGAGCGCAACCAGCCAATTCATCCCGGCCTCGCAGACCCCCGCGCCCGGTGCCTCCAAGGCGCCGACCGGCCAGGACCCGAAGATCATCGGCGGTACGCCCGCCGCGGTCGGCGAGGCGCCCTGGATGGTCCAGCTCTTCTACAACGACCCGGTCACCAACCAGGGCACATTCTGCGGCGGCACCCTGGTCGCCCCCGGCAAGGTGCTCACCGCCGCCCACTGCGTGGCGGGCCGGGACTGGACGAAGAACGGCGTCATCCTCGGCGGCACCACCCAATACCCGCTGAACGGCGACCTGCACGGCGGTCAGCTCGTGAACGTGGCGCGCCAGTGGTCGAACCCCGCCTTCGACGCGGGCGCCCTCACCGGTGACGTCGCCGTCCTCACGCTGGCCGCGCCGCTGCCGTACCAGACGCTTCAGCCGGCCGCGCCCGACGAGAGCGTCGCCTATCAGCCGGGCACCCCGGCCACGGTGTACGGCTGGGGCCGCATCAGCTCCACCAACCAGGACGTCTCGATGTCGCTGCTCAAGGCGACGATCCCGGTCCAGGCCGACGCCACCTGCGCCGCGTACTACAACCAGGCGCCCGAGAACTCCTTCGTCGCGGGCCAGATGGCGTGCGCGGGAAACCCGGCGAGCGGCGCCGACGCGGGCACCGTCTCGCCCTGCAACGGCGACTCCGGGGGCCCGCTGATCGTCGGCAACCGCATTGTGGGCGTGGTGTCCTGGGGCCGCGCGGACTGCGTGGCGGCCGGCTCGTACAGCGTCTACTCGAAGCTCAGCACCTTCGCCGGGCTCGTCGGTCCCCGGATCGACGACACCGACCTGAACTTCGACGGGCGCGCCGACCTGTTCGCGCGGAACGACGCCACCGGCGAGGGCTTCGCGTACTACTCGCAGGGCATCACCATCGGCAACCGGTACTCCCTCGGCGACTGGCGCGGTTACGACCTGGTCCGCCAGGCTGACCTCGACCGGGACCAGCGCCAGGACTTCGTGCTTCGCACCACCGGCGGGCACCTCGACCGGTACCACTACAGCGCGGCCACCAACTCCTACGTCCACCAGGACCTGGGCGGCGGCTGGGGCGCGATGAAGTCGATCGTGCTGCCGGGCGACCTCGACGGCGACACCCTGACCGACCTGCTCGCGGTCGACACGAGCGGTCAGCTGTGGCTCTACCCCGGCAAGGGCGACGGCACCTTCGGCAACCGTTCCGCCCTCGGCGGCGGCTGGGCCCCGCTGGTCCTGGTCGGCAAGGGCGACTACAGCGGTGACGGCAGGGCCGACCTGCTGGCCCAGGACACCTCCGGCAAGCTCTGGCTCTACCCGGGCACCGGTCGGGGTGCCTTCGGCAACCGCTCCCTCGCGGGCTCGGCGGGCTGGACCTTCCCGGCGTACGCCGCCACCGGCGACGTGGACGGGGACGGCAGGGCGGACCTCTTCGCGCGCGACAGCGCGGGGGTGCTCTGGCTCTACCCGGGCAACGGGCGCGGCGCCTTCGGAAACCGCTACCAGATCGGCGGCGGCTGGGGCGGCTACAGCCTCATCGGCTGAGGCATACGACACACGCATTACGTTCGCGGCGGCTCCGGGTACAGCCCGTAGCCGCCGCGAACGTGCAGGTGGGACGCGGTGAGCCCGACGCCGGTTTGCGTGCCGGGCCCGATGCGCTCTTATGGCCTTCTTAGAACCCTGTGCAACCCTGCTTGGTGCTTCGGCGTCTGACGAGTGTCGACAAACCGTGCCTGAATGCCTGGGCAGGGGGTAACCGGAGGACCACCGAGAACTGAGGAGACCATGGGCGAGCAGGGCACACGCAGCAGCCGAATACGCGGGGCGGGCAAGCGCCGCAAGCAGCCCAGCACGCGCCGTCGCGCCGCGAAGATAGCCGCGTGGAGCGCGGCAGGCGTCGTCCTCGTCGGCGGCGGGGGACTCGGCTACGTGTACTTCAAGCTCAACGGCAACCTCAAGGGCATCGACATCAACGCCCAGCTCGGCACCGACCGCCCGCAGAACGTCGACAACGGCTCGATGGACATCCTGGTCCTCGGCTCGGACTCGCGGGCCGGCGCCAACAAGGAGTACGGCGTGGACGAGGGCGGCGCCCGGTCCGACACCGCGATGATCATCCACGTCTACCAGGGCCACAAGACCGCGAGCGTCGTCTCCATCCCGCGCGACACCCTGATCACCCGGCCCTCCTGCGCCACTCCCGGCGGCAAGACCGACCCGGGCGGCAAGCGCCAGATGTTCAACACGGCGTACGAGGTCGGCGGCCCGGCCTGCGCGGTCAAGACCGTCGAGCAGATGTCCGGCATCCGCATGGACCACTACATCGAGGTCGACTTCACCGGCTTCAAGAAGCTCATCGACCAGCTCGGCGGGGTGCCCGTCACCACCAACAAGCCGATCAAGGACGACAAGAGCCACCTCGACCTGCCGGCCGGCAGGCACGTTCTCAACGGCGAGCAGGCCCTCGGCCTCGTACGGACCCGGCACGGCGTGGTCGGCGACGGCAGCGACCTCGGTCGCATCCAGCTCCAGCAAGCCTTCATCAAGGCGCTGATCGGCCAGGTCAAGAGCGTGGGCGTGTTCAGCAACCCGACCAAGCTGTACGGGCTCGCCGACGCCGCGACCAAGGCGATCACCACCGACTCGGACCTGAGCTCGATCAACTCGCTGATCGGCTTCACCAACGGCCTCAAGGGCCTGGACGCGTCCAACGTCAAGATGATCACGCTGCCGGTGCAGTACGACAAGGCCGACCCCAACCGCGTCAGCCCGCTGGCCAAGGAGTCCCAGGAGGTCTGGGACGCCCTCGCCAAGGACCAGCCGATCCCGGCCTCCGCGACCGCCGACTCGGCGGGCGACAAGGGCACCGCGGGCGGCTACGTCGCCGGCCAGTAGCACCATCGGCGGCATTCGGGCGCTCCGGGAATAGATGCGCATCCACCCCGGTTTTGGGAGATGCGGCCAGTCCTGGCAGACTGGTACGTCGGCCCCGGTTCACGTACGCGCAATCCGCGCCTGCGACCCGGTGCCCTCCCGAACCTAGGAGACACCTTGAAGCGCGACATCCACCCCGAGTACGTCGAGACCCAGGTCAGCTGCACCTGTGGCGCGGCTTTCACCACCCGTAGCACGATCGGCGGCGGCTCCATCCGCGCCGAAATCTGCTCCGAGTGCCACCCGTTCTACACGGGCAAGCAGAAGATCATGGACACCGGCGGCCGTGTGGCCCGCTTCGAGGCCCGCTTCGGCAAGGCTGCCGGCTCCGCCGCGAAGTAGCGAGCCAACTGCGCCGGTCCGCGGCGCCTCCGTTCCGGGGGCGCTGCGACCGGCGCTTTGCCGTCCAGCCCTACTTCTTCGTTTGAAACCCAGGAGCCACCGATGTTCGAAGCGGTCGAGGACCTGATCGGCGAGCACGCCGATCTCGAGACGAAGCTCGCCGACCCTTCGGTCCACGCCGATCAGGCCAACGCGCGCAAGCTGAACAAGCGCTACGCCGAGCTGACGCCGATCGTCGGGACCTATCGCGCCTGGAAGCAGACGGGTGAGGACATCGACACGGCCCGCGAGCTCGCGGCCGACGACCCCGACTTCGCCGCCGAGGTCAAGGACCTGACCGCGCAGCGCGAAGAGCTCACCGAGAAGCTCCGCCTGCTCCTGGTCCCGCGCGACCCGAGCGACGACAAGGACGTACTCCTGGAGATCAAGGCGGGTGCGGGCGGCGACGAGTCGGCCCTGTTCGCCGGCGACCTCCTGCGCATGTACCTGCGCTACGCCGAGCGGGTGGGCTGGAAGACCGAGATCATCGACTCCACCGAGTCCGAGCTCGGCGGCTACAAGGACGTCCAGGTCGCGGTGAAGACCAAGGGCGGCAACGGCGCGACCGAGCCCGGCCAGGGCGTCTGGGCGCGGCTGAAGTACGAGGGCGGTGTGCACCGCGTGCAGCGTGTGCCGGCCACCGAGTCGCAGGGCCGCATCCACACCTCCGCCGCCGGCGTGCTCGTCACGCCCGAGGCCGAGGAGGTCGACGTCGAGATCAACATGAACGACCTCCGCATCGACGTGTACCGCTCCTCGGGCCCCGGCGGCCAGTCCGTCAACACGACCGACTCCGCCGTCCGCATCACGCACGTCCCGACGGGCGTCGTCGCCTCCTGCCAGAACGAGAAGAGCCAGCTCCAGAACAAGGAGCAGGCCATGCGCATCCTGCGCTCCCGGCTGCTCGCCGCCGCTCAGGAGGCCGCCGAGCAGGAGGCCGCCGACGCCCGCCGCAGCCAGGTGCGCACCGTCGACCGCTCCGAGAAGATCCGGACGTACAACTTCCCGGAAAACCGCATCTCGGACCACCGGGTCGGCTTCAAGGCGTACAACTTGGACCAGGTCCTCGACGGCGACCTGGACGCGATGATCCAGGCCTGCGTCGACGCGGACTCCGCCGCCAAGCTCGCGGCCGCCCAGTAATCCCACCCCCGTACGACTGCCGGAGGACCAGCGTGCAGCAAAACTCTGGGGGGCGACCCCCAGGCCCCCGAAGCGTGCTGCTTGCCGAGGTGGCCCAGGCCACCCAGCGGCTGGCCGACGCCGGCGTGCCCTCCCCGCGCTTCGACGCCGAGGAGCTCGCCGCGCACATCCACGGCTGCAAGCGGGGAGAGCTGCACAACGTCAAGGACGCGGACTTCGACGCGCGCTACTGGGAGGCGATCGCCCGCCGCGAGGCCCGCGAGCCGCTCCAGCACATCACCGGCCGCGCCTTCTTCCGCTACCTCGAACTCCAAGTCGGACCAGGGGTGTTCGTGCCCCGGCCGGAGACCGAGTCCGTGGTCGGGTGGGCCATAGACGCCGTGCGCGCGATGGACGTCGTCGAGCCGCTCATCGTCGACCTGTGCACCGGATCGGGCGCGATCGCGCTCGCCATGGCGCAGGAGGTGCCGCGCTCGCGCGTGCACGCCGTCGAGCTGTCCGAGGACGCCCTGGAGTGGACGCGGAAGAACGTCGCGGGGTCCCGCGTCGTTCTCCACCAGGGCGACGCACTCACCGCGCTGCCCGAGCTGGACGGCCAGGTCGACCTGGTCATCTCCAACCCGCCGTACATCCCGCTCACCGAGTGGGAGTACGTCGCCCCCGAGGCGCGCGACCACGACCCGGAGCTCGCGCTGTTCTCCGGCGAGGACGGTCTCGACACCATCCGGGGCATCGAACGCACCGCGCACCGCCTCCTGCGGCCCGGCGGGCTCGTCGTCATCGAGCACGCCGACACCCAGGGCGGCCAAGTGCCGTGGATCTTCAACGAGGAGGCCGGCTGGGCGGACGCGGCCGACCACCCCGACCTCAACAACCGCCCGCGCTTCGCCACGGCCCGCAAGGCCACACCGTGATCAGCCGCGACACCCAGACCGTGAACGTGTACGAGGAGGCCCGCTAATGGCTCGGCGATACGACTGCAACGACGCGACCGACCGCACGACCGGTCTGCGCGAAGCCGCGTCCGCCGTCCGTCGCGGCGAGCTCGTGGTGCTGCCGACGGACACCGTGTACGGGATCGGCGCCGACGCGTTCAGCTCGCAGGCCGTCACGGACCTGCTCGACGCCAAGGGCCGCGGCCGCAATATGCCCACCCCTGTGCTCATCGGCTCGCCGAACACCCTGCACGGCCTGGTCACCGACTTCACCGAGCAGGCCTGGGAGCTCGTCGACGCGTTCTGGCCGGGCGCCCTGACCCTGGTCGCGCGCCACCAGCCGTCGCTGCAGTGGGACCTCGGCGACACCCGCGGCACCGTCGCGATCCGGATGCCGCTGCACCCGGTCGCCATCGAGCTGCTCACCGAGGTCGGCCCCATGGCCGTCTCCTCCGCCAACCTGACCGGCCACCCGGCGCCCGAGGACTGCGACGCGGCCCAGGGCATGCTCGGCGACTCCGTCTCGGTGTACCTGGACGGCGGCCCGACCCCGGGCATCGTCCCGTCCTCGATCGTGGACGTGACCGGCAAGGTCCCGGTCCTGCTGCGCGCGGGCGCCCTCGACGCGGACGAACTGCGCAAGGTGGTACCCGACCTTGAGGTGGCCAATTGACCGCCCCTGAGGGGCGTGGCATAGGCACGGTTCACCCTGCGGTGAACTCGTTCCGCATCCTCCACGTCAGCACCGGCAACGTCTGCCGCTCGCCGATCACCGAGCGGCTGACCCGCCATGCCCTGAGCGACCGGCTCGGGGACCCGTTCACGGGCGGCCTCATCGTGGAGAGCGCCGGTACCTGGGGGCACGAGGGCGCTCCGATGGAGGCCAACGCCGCCGCCGTCCTCGCCGACTTCGGCGCGGACGCCACCGGCTTCACCGGGCGCGAACTCCTCGACGAGCACGTGATCACCGCCGACCTGGTGCTCACCGCCACCCGCGACCACCGCGCCCAGGTCATCTCGATGGGCCACTCGGCGGGCCTGCGCACCTTCACCCTGAAGGAGTTCACCCGCCTCGTACGGGCCATAGACCCCGCCACGCTGCCCGATCCGCTCCAGGAAGGCATGGTGGAGCGGGCGAGGGCCCTGGTGCGGGCCGCGGCCGCGCTGCGCGGCTGGCTGCTCGCCCCGAGCGCCGAGGCCGACGAGGTCAACGACCCCTACGGCGCCCCGATCACGTTCTTCCGCTCCATCGGCGACGAGATCAACCAGGCCCTGGACCCGGTGGTCACCGCCCTGACGGGCGTGCCGACCCACCACTGAGACGCGCCATCACACCGGGCGCGCGGGGCGGCCGAGACCTACGCTGGGTGCATGTCCGTCATCTCCGCAGTTGGCACTGAACTCGCGGGGTTCGACGCCCTCAGGCGGCAGGACCCCGAAATGGCCGACGTGCTGCTCGGCGAGGCCGAGCGGCAGGCCGCCTCGCTGCAGTTGATCGCCGCCGAGAACTTCACCTCGCCGGCCGTGCGCGCGGCCCTGGGCTCGCAGCTGGGCAACAAGTACGCCGAGGGATACCCCGGCGCCCGCCACCACGGCGGCTGCGAAGTCGTCGACGTCGCCGAGCGCATCGCCGTCGACCGCGTCAAGGCCCTGTTCGGAGCCGCCCACGCCAACGTACAGACGCATTCGGGGACTTCGGCGGTACTGGCGGCCTACGCGGCGCTCCTGAAGCCGGGAGACACCGTTCTGGCGATGGGGCTCCCCTTCGGCGGACACCTCACGCACGGCTCGCCCGCGAACTTCTCCGGGCGCTGGTTCGACTTCGTCGGATACGGGGTCGAGCCGGACACCGGGCTCATCGACTACGGCGAGGTGTGGGACCTGGCGGTCGAGCACCGGCCCAAGGCGATCGTGTGCGGCTCGATCGCGTACCCCCGCCACCCGGACTACCAGGCCTTCCGCGAGATCGCCGACGACGTGGGCGCCTACCTCATCGCGGACGCCGCGCACCCCATGGGCCTGGTCGCCGGGGGAGCGGCGCCGAGCCCGGTCCCGTACGCCGACGTGGTGTGCGCCACCACCCACAAGGTGCTGCGCGGGCCGCGCGGCGGGCTGATCCTTTGCGGCAGTGACCTGGCCGCCCGCATCGACCGGGCCGTGTTCCCCTTCACGCAGGGCGGCGCCCAGATGCACACGATCGCCGCCAAGGCCATCGCCTTCGGAGAGGCGTCCACCCCCGCCTTCACGGCGTACGCCCATCAGGTGGTCGCCAATGCGCGCACCCTCGCCGAGGGGCTGCTCGCGGAGGGGTTCGGAGTGGTCACCGGCGGCACCGACACCCACCTCCTGCTCGCCGACCCGGCGCCGTTCGGCATCGACGGGCGCACCGCGCGCGGCCGGCTCGCGGGCGCCGGGCTCGTCCTGGACAGCTGCGCCCTGCCGCACCTGGACGCCCGCGGAATCCGGCTCGGCACCGCCGCCGTCACCACCCAGGGCATGGGCGAGGCGGAGATGGCCAGAATCGCGGTGCTCTTCGCGATGGCGATGCGAGAGGATCCCGGGGCACGGGCGGAGGCAAGGGAACTGGCGGAGAGATTCCCCCCTCCTTAAGAGGGTCCTGTTTCCATCGTCTCGGGACCTTTTCACAGGGTTCGCACAAAGGCAGAAATGCGGGCTTATCTCCGCTTCGGCGGGGTACCTGCAACCATTCGCCGGATCCTAATGTCCTCAACCACATGCGCGCGAAGCTAGGGTGTGGGGCTGAGATGGCCAGCGAAACCTCTGGGGCAGCCCGTGCGTGAATACCTGCTGACGCTCTGCGTCACGGCCGCGGTGACCTACCTGCTCACCGGGCCGGTGCGGAAGTTCGCCATCGCCGTGGGTGCGATGCCGGAGATCCGCGCGCGTGACGTGCACCGGGAACCGACGCCGAGGCTCGGCGGCATCGCCATGTTCGGCGGCCTGTGCGCGGGCCTGCTCGTGGCCGACCACCTCGACGGCCTCAACCCCGTCTTCCAGTCCAACGAACCGCGGGCCCTGCTGTCCGGGGCCGCGCTGATCTGGCTGATCGGCGTCCTGGACGACAAGTTCGAGATCGATGCGCTGATCAAGCTCGGCGGCCAGATGATCGCCGCGGGCGTCATGGTCATGCAGGGTCTGACCATCCTGTGGCTGCCCATCCCCGGCATCGGCTCGGTCTCGCTGACCTCCTGGCAGGGCACCCTGCTCACGGTCGCGCTCGTCGTGATCACCATCAACGCGGTGAACTTCGTGGACGGCCTCGACGGCCTGGCCGCCGGCATGGTGTGCATCGCGTCCGCGGCGTTCTTCATGTACGCCTACCGGCTCTGGTACGGGTACGGAATCGAGGCGGCGGCCCCCGCCACCCTGTTCGCCGCCGTCCTCATGGGGATGTGCCTGGGCTTCCTGCCGCACAACATGCACCCGGCCAGGATCTTCATGGGCGACTCGGGCTCGATGCTGATCGGCCTGGTGCTCGCGGCGGGCGCGATCTCCATCACGGGCCAGGTCGACCCGGACGCGATGAAGCTCAACTTCGGCGGCACCCGCGATGCCACGCACGCGATGCTGCCGGTCTTCATCCCGCTGCTCATGCCGCTGTCGATCATCGCGATCCCGATGGCCGACCTCGTACTCGCGATCGTCCGCAGGACCTGGAACGGGCAGTCGCCGTTCGCCGCGGACCGCGGGCACCTGCACCACCGGCTCCTGGAGATCGGGCACTCGCACAGCCGGGCGGTGCTGATCATGTACTTCTGGTCGGCGCTCATCGCGTTCGGCGCGGTCGCCTACTCGGTGCACTCGGCGTCGATGTGGATCGTGCTCGTGATCGTCGCGCTGAGCGCGGTCGGGCTCGTACTGTTGCTGCTGCCGCGGTTCGCGCCGCGCGCCCCGCAGTGGGCCGAGCGGTTCGTGCCGCCGCGCTACCGGCACGCGCGGAGCGAGCCGGAGACGGTGCACTCGCTGGCCTCCGAGGGGGACGAGGAGGTGCGCGGCGAGCGCACTCCTGTGGCCGCCGGGGTTTCCGGCGTCAACGGGGCGACAGCGATCGGCCCCCGTTCGCGTTTCCCCGACCGACGGAAGACCGGTGCGTCGCGCTGACGAATTGCCGCGTCGACACCCAATACCAGACATCTCGCCGCCCGTTGCGCACAAACGCGCAGCACCACTCTCAAGTGTGACGGGCGGCACACTTCCATGGTAAAGACCTCATCAAATAGTTTGTGATACGGTTCACGAGACCCGGCGACAGAGCCGAAGGACCGTAGTGCGACGGTCCGTTGGCCCGAGGGACCAACTCGGCCCGGGCTTACGCTCGTCCATGACGACACCACTTTGCCCCCACCAGCAAGCGGAGCTGCCGCCATGCCGTCCAACGACGCACGCACTCTTCTCCAGACCGCCCTACCCACCGCTGCCGCGGGCGCTGTTGCCGCCGTGATCAGCGGTGTGGTCGCGGGCGGCAAGGGAGCGGTGGGTGCCATCGTCGCGACGCTGGTCGTGATCCTCTTCATGGGCATCGGACTCGTCGTCCTGGAACGCACCGCCAAATCGCTTCCGCATCTGTTCCAGGCCATGGGGCTGATGCTGTACACCGCGCAGTTGCTCCTGCTCTTCATCTTCGTCGCGGTCTTCAAGAACACGACGCTGTTCAACCCGAAATGCTTCGCCGCAACCCTCGTCGCGCTGACCCTCGTCTGGATCGGCGCGCAGGCGCGTGCGCACATGAAGGCGAAGATCCTTTACGTCGAACCGGATACCGCTGAGGGCAACAAGCCCGAAAAGACGGGGCCGTCGTCGTGAACGGTAGGGCCGGAATAAATGCGAGTTCAGGACCCTGCTATCGTCCGGTGCCAACTGCGGCACTGCGGGCGCGGGCATCTGAGCTGACGCCTGCTCATTCGCGAGGCTTGATGCCCGACCGCCGCCCCATCATCCGTAACACCAGTCCAGTGCCGAACCGCGGCTGCGCGCCGCGCCGACACAACGAGGTTGCCGTACCTATGCGCCACGCTGAAGGAGCCCGCGGTGAGTGCTGACCCGACGCAGGTGCTCGCCTTCGATCCGAGCTGCCACATCTTCCAGTCGAACGGCTGTGGCTTCGAGGGTCCCGGCCTGCACTCGTTCCTCTTCGAGCCGCTCTGGGGCGACACCAACGGCCTGTACTTCAACAAGCCGATGCTGCTGGCCCTGCTGGGCTCGCTCGTCATCGTCGGCTTCTTCTGGGCCGCCTTCCGCAAGCCGAAGGTCGTCCCCGGCAAGCTGCAGATGGTCGCCGAGGCCGGCTACGACTTCGTGCGCCGCGGCATCGTCTACGAGACGATCGGCAAGAAGGAGGGCGAGAAGTGGGTCCCCCTCATGGTCTCGATCTTCTTCTTCGTCTGGATGATGAACCTCTGGTCGATCATCCCGGTCGCCCAGTTCCCGGTGACGTCGATCATCGCGTACCCGGCGGTCCTCGCGCTGATCGTCTACGTGATCTGGATGACGCTCACGTTCAAGCGCCACGGCTTCGTCGGCGGCTTCAAGAACCTGACCGGCTACGACAAGTCGCTGGGTGGCGTGCTGCCTCTGGTCATGGTCATCGAGTTCTTCTCGAACGTGCTGGTCCGCCCCTTCACGCACGCGGTCCGACTCTTCGCGAACATGTTCGCCGGTCACACCCTGCTGCTGCTGTTCACCATCGCCAGCTGGTACATGCTCAACGGCATCGGCATCGCGTACTCCGGCGTCTCCTTCGTGATGGTCGTCGTGATGACCGCGTTCGAGCTCTTCATCCAGGCCGTCCAGGCGTACGTGTTCGTGCTGCTGGCCTGCGTCTTCATCCAGGGCGCGCTCGCCGAGCACCACTGACCGCCCGCCCCCTCCATACCCCAAGTCGTCCGGTGGCCAACCCCCACCGGTCCGTGAAAGAGAAGGAAGAACTGGCATGTCCCAGATCCTCGCTGCCTCCGATGGCGTCACCGGCTCGCTCAGCTCCATCGGGTACGGCCTCGCCGCGATCGGCCCCGGCGTCGGCGTCGGCATCATCTTCGGTAACGGCACGCAGGCTCTTGCCCGTCAGCCCGAAGCGGCCGGCCTGATCCGCGCCAACCAGATCCTCGGTTTCGCGTTCTGTGAGGCGCTGGCCCTGATCGGCCTCGTCATGCCGTTCGTCTACTAAGACGAACCACGACCAGACCGACCGACGAAAGGCACTGATGTGAACCTCACCATGGTTCAGCTGGCGGCCGAGGGCAAGGAAAACCCCCTCGTTCCGCCGTGGCCTGAGCTCGTCATCGGCCTCATCGCCTTCGTCATCGTCTTCGGCTTCCTCGCCAAGAAGCTCCTCCCGAACATCAACAAGGTTCTGGACGAGCGTCGCGAGGCCATCGAAGGCGGGATGGAGAAGGCCGAGGCCGCTCAGACCGAGGCCCAGAGCGTCCTTGAGCAGTACAAGGCGCAGCTCGCCGAGGCCCGCCACGAGGCTGCGCGCCTGCGCCAGGAGGCGACCGAGCAGGGCACCGCGCTCATCCAGGAGATGAGGGCGGAAGGCCAGCGGCAGCGTGAGGAGATCATCGCTGCCGGCCACGCCCAGATCGAGGCCGACCGCAAGGCCGCCGCGCACTCGCTCCGTCAGGACGTGGGCAAGCTGGCGACCGACCTGGCCGGCAAGCTGGTCGGTGAGTCCCTTGAGGACCACGCCCGCCAGAGCCGCACCATCGACCGTTTCCTCGGCGAGCTCGAGGAGAAGGCCGAGGCCGTCCGATGAACGGCGCGAGCCGCGAGGCACTGGCCGCCGCACGCGAGCGTCTCGACGCCTTGATGGACAACACGTCCGTCGACGCGGCGAAGCTCGGCGACGAGCTGGCCGCCGTCACCACGCTGCTCGACCGCGAGGTCTCGCTGCGTCGGGTCCTGACCGACCCGGCGCAGGCCGGCGAGGCCCGGGCCGAGCTGGCCGGGCGTCTGTTCGGCGGCCAGGTGGGCGGCGAGACCGCCGACCTGGTGGGCGGCATGGTCCGCTCCCGCTGGTCGCAGTCCCGTGACCTGGTGGACTCGCTGGAAGAACTGGCGGCCACCGCCGACCTCACCGCCGCGCAGCAGTCGGGCGCGCTGGACGACGTCGAGGACGAGCTGTTCCGGTTCGGCCGCATCGTCACCTCCAGCACCGAGCTGCGCTCCGCGCTCACCAGCCGCACCGCCACGGTCGCGGCCAAGAGCGAGCTGCTGCGCAGCCTGCTCGGCGGCAGGGCGAACCCGGTCACCGAGCGTCTGGTCGGCCGTCTTGTGACCCGGCCGCGTGGACGTAGCCTGGAAGCGGGACTCGAGTCCCTCTCCAAGCTCGCCGCGCACCGCCGGGACCGGATGGTCGCCGTCGTCACCTCGGCGGTTCCGCTGACCGACGTCCAGAAGCAGCGCCTCGGTGCGGCTCTGGCGAAGATCTACGGCCGCCGGATGCATCTGAACCTCGATGTGGACCCCGAGGTCCTCGGCGGGATCTCGGTGCGCGTCGGCGACGAGGTCATCGAAGGCACCATCGCGGAGCGCCTCGAAGAGGCGAACCGGCGGCTGGCGCGCTGACCTCACGGTCGGCACAGCAACTGAATTAGCAACACCAGCGGCCCGGTTGGGCCGTGCAGAAATTGCAGAAGATTCCTGGGGGTCGGCCCCCAGACCCCCTTAGAAACTTCGGGCCCAACAAGGAGAGCAGGGAACCCAGATGGCGGAGCTCACGATCCGGCCGGAGGAGATCCGGGACGCGCTGGAGACCTTTGTCCAGTCGTACCAGCCGGACGCGGCCTCGCGCGAGGAGGTCGGTACGGTCAGCGTTGCCGGCGACGGCATCGCGAAGGTCGAGGGTCTTCCCTCGGCCATGGCGAACGAGCTGCTGCGGTTCGAGGACGGAACCCTTGGTCTCGCCCTCAACCTCGAGGAGCGCGAGATCGGTGCGATCGTCCTCGGCGAGTTCAGCGGAATCGAAGAGGGCCAGCCGGTGCAGCGCACCGGTGAGGTGCTCTCGGTCGGCGTAGGCGAGGGCTACCTCGGCCGCGTCGTCGACCCGCTCGGCAACCCGATCGACGGCCTCGGCGAGATCGAGACCGACGGCCGCCGCGCCCTGGAGCTGCAGGCTCCGGGCGTCATGGTCCGTAAGTCGGTGCACGAGCCGATGGCGACCGGTTACAAGGCCGTCGACGCGATGGTGCCGATCGGCCGTGGCCAGCGTCAGCTGATCATTGGTGACCGTCAGACCGGCAAGACCGCTCTGGCCGTCGACACGATCATCAACCAGCGCGACAACTGGCGCTCGGGCGACCCGAAGAAGCAGGTCCGCTGCATCTACGTCGCCATCGGCCAGAAGGGCTCGACCATCGCCTCCGTGCGTGGCGCCCTGGAAGAGGCCGGCGCGCTGGAGTACACGACGATCGTCGCCGCGCCCGCGTCCGACCCGGCCGGCTTCAAGTACCTCGCCCCGTACACCGGTTCGGCCATCGGCCAGCACTGGATGTACGACGGCAAGCACGTCCTCATCATCTTCGACGACCTGTCGAAGCAGGCCGACGCCTACCGCGCCGTGTCGCTGCTCCTGCGCCGCCCGCCGGGCCGCGAGGCGTACCCGGGTGACGTCTTCTACCTGCACTCGCGTCTGCTTGAGCGCTGCGCGAAGCTGTCGGACGACATGGGCGCCGGTTCGATGACGGGTCTGCCGATCGTCGAGACCAAGGCGAACGACGTGTCGGCGTTCATCCCGACCAACGTCATCTCCATCACCGACGGCCAGTGCTTCCTGGAGTCGGACCTGTTCAACGCCGGTCAGCGCCCCGCGCTGAACGTCGGTATCTCCGTCTCCCGAGTCGGTGGTTCCGCGCAGCACAAGGCCATGCGCCAGGTGTCCGGCCGACTGCGTGTCGACCTCGCCCAGTACCGCGAGCTGGAGGCGTTCGCCGCCTTCGGTTCCGACCTGGACGCCGCTTCCAAGGCCTCCCTTGAGCGCGGCAAGCGCATGGTCGAGCTGCTGAAGCAGCCGCAGTACTCGCCGTTCCCGGTCGAGGAGCAGGTCGTCTCCATCTGGGCCGGCACCACCGGCAAGATGGACGACGTCCCGGTCGAGGACATCCGCCGCTTCGAGGCCGAGCTGCTCGAGTACCTGCGCCGCGAGCGCAAGGAGCTCCTCACCTCGATCGCCGAGGGCGCGAAGATGTCGGACGACACCCTGCAGTCGGTGGCCGACGCCATCGCCGGCTTCAAGCGTCAGTTCGAGACCTCGGACGGCAAGCTCCTCGGCGACGACACGCCGGTCAGCACCAGCAAGTGACGACGACGGAAGGGACCTGACTCATGGGAGCGCAGCTCCGGGTCTACAAGCGTCGCATCCGATCCGTCACCGCGACCAAGAAGATCACCAAGGCGATGGAGATGATCGCCGCCTCGCGCATCGTCAAGGCGCAGCGCCAGGTGGCGGCCTCCACGCCGTACGCGACCGAGCTCACCCGTGCGGTGACCGCGGTGGCGACCGGCTCCACCACCAAGCACCCGCTCACCACCGAGGCCGAGGCTCCGTCCCGCGCCGCGGTCCTGCTCATCACGAGCGACCGCGGTCTGGCCGGCGGCTACTCCTCCAACGCCATCAAGGCGGGGGAGAAGCTCTCGGAGCGGCTGCGCGGCGAGGGCAAGGAGGTCGACACGTACATCGTCGGCCGCAAGGGTGTCGCCTACTACGGATTCCGTGAGCGCAAGGTCTCGGATTCGTGGACGGGCTTCACCGACAGCCCCACCTACGCGGACGCCAAGCAGGTGGCCGCGCCGCTGATCGAGGCCATCCAGACGGAGACGGCCGAGGGCGGTGCGGACGAACTGCACATCGTCTTCACGGAGTTCGTGTCGATGATGACGCAGACGCCGGTCGACGACCGGATGCTGCCGCTGTCGCTGGAGAAGGCTCAGGACGAGACGGGCACGAAGGACGAGATCCTTCCGCTCTTCGACTTCGAGCCGTCGGCGGAGGACGTCCTCGACGCCCTGCTGCCGCGCTACGTCGAAAGCCGCATCTACAACGCGCTGCTGCAGTCGGCTGCTTCCGAGCACGCCGCCCGCCGCCGCGCGATGAAGTCGGCGACCGACAACGCCGGGGAGCTCATCAAGAGCCTCTCCCGGCTTGCCAACGCGGCCCGCCAGGCCGAAATCACCCAGGAAATCAGCGAGATCGTCGGTGGCTCCAGTGCGCTGGCCGACGCGACCGCGGGGAGTGACAAGTAATGACGACCACTGTTGAGACGGCCGTTGCCACGGGCCGCGTCGCCCGGGTCATCGGCCCGGTCGTCGACGTGGAGTTCCCCGTCGACGCGATGCCGGAGATCTACAACGCGCTGCACGTCCAGGTGGCCGACCCGGCCGAGGACGGCAAGCTCAAGACGCTGACGCTCGAAGTCGCCCAGCACCTGGGTGACGGCATCGTCCGCGCGATCTCGATGCAGCCCACCGACGGTCTGGTCCGCCAGGCCCCGGTGGTCGACACGGGCGACGGCATCACGGTGCCGGTCGGCGACTTCACCAAGGGCAAGGTGTTCAACACCCTCGGCGAGGTGCTGAACAAGCCCGAGGAGAACGCCAACATCGGCGAGCGCTGGGCGATCCACCGCAAGGCGCCCAACTTCGACCAGCTCGAGTCCAAGACCGAGATGTTCGAGACCGGCGTCAAGGTCATCGACCTTCTCACCCCGTACGTCAAGGGTGGAAAGATCGGCCTGTTCGGTGGTGCCGGTGTCGGCAAGACCGTCCTCATCCAGGAAATGATCTACCGCGTGGCCAACAACCACGACGGTGTGTCGGTGTTCGCCGGTGTCGGCGAGCGCACCCGTGAGGGCAATGACCTCATCGAGGAAATGCAGGACTCGGGCGTCATCGACAAGACCGCCCTGGTCTTCGGTCAGATGGACGAGCCGCCGGGCACGCGTCTCCGGGTCGCCCTGGCCGGTCTGACGATGGCGGAGTACTTCCGTGACGTCCAGAAGCAGGACGTCCTCTTCTTCATCGACAACATCTTCCGGTACACCCAGGCGGGTTCCGAGGTGTCGACCCTGCTCGGCCGTATGCCCTCCGCGGTGGGTTACCAGCCGAACCTGGCCGACGAGATGGGTCTCCTCCAGGAGCGCATCACCTCGACCCGTGGTCACTCGATCACCTCGATGCAGGCGATCTACGTCCCCGCGGACGACCTGACCGACCCGGCCCCGGCCACCACCTTCGCCCACCTCGACGCGACGACGGTTCTCTCCCGTCCGATCTCCGAGAAGGGCATCTACCCGGCCGTGGACCCGCTGGACTCCACGTCCCGGATCCTGGACCCGCGCTACATCGCGCAGGAGCACTACGACGCCGCCATGCGCGTCAAGACGATCCTGCAGAAGTACAAGGACCTCCAGGACATCATCGCCATCCTCGGCATCGACGAGCTCGGCGAGGAGGACAAGCTGGTCGTGCACCGCGCCCGCCGCGTGGAGCGCTTCCTGTCGCAGAACACGCACGTCGCCAAGCAGTTCACCGGCGTCGACGGTTCGGACGTCCCGCTGGACGAGTCGATCACGGCGTTCAACCAGATCTGCGACGGCGAGTACGACCACTTCCCCGAGCAGGCGTTCTTCATGTGCGGTGGCCTGGAAGACCTCAAGGCCAACGCCAAGGAGCTGGGCGTCTCCTGACGCGCCCGACCGCGTGGAGGGGCGGGTGTGTCCCGCCCCTCTGCGTATCGCCACTTAAGAACTGACTAGAATTGTCCCAACACCCGGCCGTACCGCCGGGTGGTGACCCGAGGAGCCAACCATGGCTACTGAGCTGCACGTCGAGCTCGTCGCCGCGGACCGCAGTGTCTGGTCCGGCGAGGCCACCCTGGTCGTCGCGCGCACCACGTCCGGCGACATCGGCGTCATGCCCGGTCACCAGCCGCTCCTTGGTGTGCTGGAGTCGGGCCCGGTGATGATCCGTACGAGCGAGGGCGGCACCGTCGTCGCGGCGGTGCACGGTGGATTCATCTCCTTCGCCGACAACAAGCTTTCGCTGCTGGCGGAGATCGCCGAGCTGGCGGACGAGATCGACGTCCAGCGTGCCGAGCGTGCGCTGGAGAGTGCGAAGTCCGCGTCGGACGCCGCCGCCGAGCGGCGCGCCGATGTACGACTGCGTGCGGTGGCGGTGCGCTAGCACCCCCGCCGGAGATTTCCCTCAGCCGCGGCTCGGTCCGGAATTTTCCGGAGCCGGTCGCGGCTGAGGCGATGCAGGCAGATTTTTCCGTTGCTGGATTACTGGTTGAGCGAGGAGGTCGGTGTAGATGACTCTCGCTCTGCTTGTGTGTGGCCTGGTCGTCGCGCTGGTACTGGTGGGACTCTTCGTCTTCGGTCTGCGCCGGCGGCTGATCCAGCGCTCGGGCGGCACGTTCGACTGCAGTCTGCGCTGGGGTCTTCCGGAGACGCCGGACACCAGTGGCAAGGGCTGGGTGTACGGGGTGGCCCGCTACAACGGTGACCGGATTGAGTGGTTCCGGGTCTTTTCCTACGCGCCTCGGCCGCGGCGGGTTCTTGAGCGGTCGGCGATCGATGTCGTGGCCCGGCGCCTGCCGGAGGGCGAGGAGGAGCTTGCCCTCCTCTCCGACGCGATCATCCTGGGCTGTACGCATCGGGGTACGCGGCTTGAGCTGGCGATGTCCGAGGATGCGCTGACGGGGTTCCTGGCGTGGCTGGAGGCGGCGCCGCCGGGCCAACGGGTGAACGTGGCGTAGCCGGTCTTTCCCCACCCCGCCCCTTCCCGAGACCCTCCGGGGGTGAAGGTGCTCCTGGGGCTCCGCCCCAGACCCCGTTCGCGCCTTAAGGGCGCTCGTCCTCAAACGCCGGACGGGCTGAAATGCCCCGGTGCTGGCCAGCACCAATACTGCTAGGGGCGCGGGGAACTGCGCGACCAGCCACGCACGGTCCGCAGTCGGCAGATTCAGCCTCTCCGGCGTTTGAGGAGCGGGGGGGCTGGGGGCAGAGCCCCCAGAAGGCGGGGGACGGGCCCGCCCTCCGGGGTGCTGGGTGGCCCGGTTACCTGAGGCCGTTGTCGATCGCCGAGATCAACTCACCATTCGACGTATCTCCGCTGAACTCCCAGAAGAACGCCCCCCTCAACCCCTGGTTCTTCACGTACGTCATCTTTCCGGTGATCGTCGACGGCGTGTCGTAGCTCCACCAGTTGGAGCCGCAGTGGGCGTAGGCCGTGCCCGCGATCGTGCCGGTCACCGGGCAGGCCGTCTTGAGGACCTTGTAGTCCTCGATGCCCTGCTCGTACGTGCCGGGGGCCGGGCCCGTCGCCGTGCCTCCCGGGGCGTCCTGCGTCACGCCCGTCCAGCCCCGGCCGTAGAAGCCGATGCCCAGGTTGAGCTTGCTCGCGGGGACGCCCTTGCCCAGGTACTTCTGGATCGCCGCATCCGTGTTGAAGCCCGCGATCGGGATGCCGTTGTACGAGGTGAGCGGGGAGTGCGGGGCCGTGGGGCCCTGGGCGGCCCACGCGCCGAAGAAGTCGTACGTCATCACGTTGTACCAGTCGACGTAGCTCGCCGCGCCCCCGTAGTCGGCCGCGTCCATCTTGCCGCCCGTCGAGCCGTCGGCGGTGACGGCGGCCGTGACCAGCGCCGAGCTGCCGAACTTCGCACGCAGCGCGGCGAGCAGGTTCTTCAGGGCCGCAGGACCGCTCGTGTCGCAGGACAGGCCGCAGGCGTTCGGGTACTCCCAGTCGATGTCGATGCCGTCGAAGACATCGGCCCAGCGCGGGTCCTTGACCAGGGAGTAGCAGGAGTCGGCGAAGGCTGCCGGGTTGGCCGCGGCCGCGCCGAAGCCGCCGGACCAGGTCCAGCCGCCGAAGGACCAGAGGACCTTGAGGTTCGGGTACTTCTTCTTCAGCTCGCGGAGCTGGTTGATGTTGCCCGCGACCGGCTGGTCCCAGGTGTCGGCGGTGCCGTCGACGCTGGAGGACGCGTCGTACGTCTTCTGGTAGTCGGCGTAGGCGTCACCGATGGCACAGGCGCCGTTGGTCACGTTGCCGAACGCGTAGTTGATGTGGGTCAGCTTGCTCGCCGAGCCCGAGGTGACGATGTTCTTCACCTGGTAGTTGCGCTGGTAGATGCCCCAGTCGGTGAAGTAGCCGAGCTTGACCGTGGAGCCCGGGTCCGGGTTGCCGCCGCCCCCGGTGGTGGTGACGGTGACCGAGCCCGAGGAGGGGCCGGTCTGGTCGGCGGTGTCGCGTGCGGTCACGCTGTAGGTGTAGGTGGTCCCGGCCGTCAGGCCCGTGTCCGTGTACGTCGTGCCGGTGACGGTCGCGATCTTGGCCGAGCCCCGGTAGACGTCGTAGTTCTTGACGCCCTTGTCGTCGGTCGCGGCCGACCAGGACAGTGTCGCGCCGGTGTCGGTGACGTTGCTCGCGGTCGGGGTGCCGGGGGCGGACGGCGGGTTGTCGCCGGGGGTCGAACCTCCGTCGCAGGAGCCGCCGTTGAGCTTGCAGCCCGAGGGCGAGCCCGGGCCCGCGCCGTTGAAACCGAAGCTCACGCTGGCGCCGGGGGCGAGGGTGCCGTTGTACGACTTGTTCTTGGCGGTCCAGTGGGTGCCGGAGCTGGTGACGTCCGCGTCCCAGGCCGAGGTCACGGACGTACCCGAGGGGTAGTCCCACTCCACGGTCCAGGAGCTGAGTGCGGTGGTGCCGGTGTTCTTGATGGTCCAGCCGGCCCCGAATCCCGTACCCCAGTCCGAGGACTTGGCGTACGTGGCGGTCGCCGAGGTGGCGGCTTCGGCCGGGGAGGCGAGGCCCACGAGTGCGGCCAGGGGGAGGGCGAGTGCGGTCAGGGCCGCTGCGGCTCTTGATCTGAAGCGCGTACGGAGACGACGTGCGGTTCTCAAGGCTGCTCCCGAATGGTGCGACGGTGGTGGGGGTGGGACCCTGCTCCGTCCGGTGGGTGCGCCTCAGCGACGGCACGCCCACCAGCAGTGTGCGGTGAGCGTAGAAAGGTCTGTACCAACCGTCAAGAGGTCCAGACCTCCGACAGCCCATCCGGCTCTAGAGACCCAACTCCTGGGCCAGTACCGCCGCTTGGACCCTGCTGCGCAGTTCCAGCTTGCCGAGGAGCCTGCTGACGTGCGTCTTCACCGTGGCCTCCGCCATGTCCAGGCGTACCGCGATCTCCGCGTTGGACAGGCCCCGGCCCAGGCACGAGAGGACCTCGCCCTCGCGGCGGGTCAGGGTGTCGAGCGCGGCGGGGCGCTGTGGGGCGACCTGGCGCGGGGCCGCTGCGAACTCCGCGATGAGGCGGCGGGTCACGGCCGGTGCGATCAGGCCCTCGCCGCGCGCCACCGTACGCACCGCCTCGATCAGGTCCTTCGCGTCCGTGTTCTTGAGCAGGAAGCCCGAAGCGCCCGCGCGCAGCGCGCCGAAGACGTACTCGTCGAGGTCGAAGGTGGTCAGGACCAGGACGTCGGCGAGCTGTTCGCCGGTCACGATGCCGGTCGCCGAGACTCCGTCCAGCTTCGGCATCTGGACGTCCATCAGGACCAGGTCGGGGCGGAGTTCACGGGCGAGCGCCACCGCCCGCTCGCCGTCCGCCGCCTCGCCGACCACCTCGATGTCCGGGGCGCTGGAGAGGATCAGCACGAGCCCGGCCCGTACCGCCGACTGGTCCTCCGCGACCAGGACCCGGATCGTCATGTGCTCAACTTCCCTTCCTCTGCGGGCAGTTGGGCCCGCACCTGCCAGATCTTGGAGCCGTCGGTCGCCGTTTCGGGACCTGCGGCGAAGGTCCCGTCGAGCAGTTCGGTCCGCTCGTGCATCCCGATGAGCCCGGCCCCGGAACCCGGAGCGCGCGGGCCGGGACGGTCGCCGTACGGGCTGGTGACGCGTACCGTGAGCAGGCCGTCCAGGCGCGTGAGGACGACCTCGACGGTGCCCGGCGCCGCGTGCTTGAGCGCGTTGGTGAGGGACTCCTGGACGATCCGGTACGCCGCGAGCTCCACCGGCGCGGGCAGCGGGCCGTCGTCGGCACGCCGGTCGTCGAGCGTGAAGCCGAGCCCGCTGTCGGCGCCGTTGGTGCGCGCCTGGGCGAGCAGCGCGTCGAGCCCGGCCAGGGTGGGCGCCGCGGTGGGCTCGTCGCGGCCGGTGGTGTCGCGAAGGAGCCCGATGAGCCGACGCATCTCGGCGAGCCCGTCGACGCTGTTCTCGCGGATCACCGAAAGTGCCTGCCGGGTGGTGGCCGGGTCGTCGAGGGAGAGCGCGGCCGTGGAGTGGATGGCGATCGCCGAGAGGTGGTTGGCCACCATGTCGTGCAGCTCGCGGGCCATCCGCGCGCGCTCGGCGACCACGGCCTGGCTGCGGTCCAGCTCCGCGAGCAGCGCGGTCTGTTCGGCCCGCAGCCGGGCGCTCTCGGCGGCCTCGCGGTGGTTGCGCACGAGGGCCCCGGTGGTCGCGGGCGTGAACGAGATCAGGCCGGTGACCACGCCGATGAGCAGCGCCTCCGGCTTGTGGAACCAGGCGTAGAACCCGATCGTCACGCCCACGGTGATCAGCCCGGTGGTGACCGGGATGCGGCGCGCGGCGGCCGGGGTGCCGTACAGGACGGCCGCGTACATGAGGTCGGTGAACATCACGACCGTCGCCAGGCTGCCCGACGTGAACTGGTCGGCCACCAGCGCGCAGGTGCCGATGACCAGCGCTGTCTGCGGGGCGGTCCGGCGGAGCAGCTCCAGGCCGGCCATCAGGACCAGCGGCACCAGCACCCAGGCGCCGCCCAGCGGACGGCCCCCCTGGGTGTGCAGGCCGACGGCCCACAGGACGAGCCCGCCGAGCAGTCCGGCCCCGGCGATCAGGGCGTCGTCGCGGTCTGGTCGGGAGAGCGGCTTCACGGTCCCATCCAACACGGCCGCCGGGCGCCGGGCCTCCTCACCCCAGGCGATCCGCCGCTACATCGAAGGATGCAGTCCCGTTTCGTCACTGGCGACGACGAAGGGGCGCCGGGAGCGGGCGAGCCTTGAGGAGTACGAGAGGAGACCACCGTGATCGTCACGCTGATCATCGCCTGCGAAGTCGGCTTCTGGGTCCTGCTGGCCGCGGGTCTCGCCCTGCGCTACCTCGCCAGGATGCGGAGGACGAGCGTGGCGGTGCTGCTGTGCGAGCCGCTCCTGGAGGTGGTGCTGCTCGTGGTGACCGCCGTCGACCTGAAGAACGGCGGGCAGCCGGACTGGAAGCACGGCCTCGCCGCCGTCTACATCGGCTTCTCGGCCGGGATGGGCCACTACATGGTGACCCGCGCCGACGCCTGGGTCGCCTACCGCTTCGCGGGCGGCCCGAAGCCCGCCAAGGCACCCAAGGGGGGCAGCGCCAGGACCGCGTACGAGTGGAAGATGGCGGGCCGCTTCACCGTCGCGTCCCTGATCGCGATCGCCCTGCTCCAGGCCGCGATCTGGTACGTCGGAGGGGACGGCAGCACCGACTCGCTGCGGATGTGGCAGCAGAAGATGCTGTGGGTGATCGGCATCAACGTGATCATCGCGCTGAGCTACACGCTGTTCCCGAAGAAGGTGGAGGAGGCGAAGGCGAAGCCCTCGGTGTTCGACCGGCTCATGAGGCCCCCGTCCGAGAGGCCCGGGGCGCACACAGGCGAGGACCGTACGCTGACCCGGCGGTAGCCGGTTGAAGTGAGGGAGCGCGGATGAGCGGGCCGAGCCGTCCCGGGGACGTCCTGGTCGTCGACGACGACGATGCGGTGCGCCGCTCGCTCGACCGGGGGCTCAGGCTGAACGGCTTCCGGGTCCGCACCGCCGACGGGGGCCGCGCCGCGCTCGCCGCGATCGGGCAGAGCCCGCCCGATGTGCTCGTCCTGGACGTGTCCATGCCTGGCATGAGCGGCATCGAGGTGTGCCGGACGCTGCGGGATTCCGGGCACGACCTGCCCGTCCTGATGCTGTCGGCGCTGGACGAGACCGCCGACCGGATCGCCGGGCTCCAGGCGGGCGGCGACGACTACCTGGTCAAACCGTTCGCCCTTCAGGAGCTGGTGCTGCGCCTGCACGCCCTGCTGCGCCGCCGACCGCCCGACCCGCACGACGTGGTCCGGGCCTGCGGCCTCGTCATCGACCCGGCGGCCCGCACCGCCGAGCGCGACGGACGCCCGCTCGACCTCACCCGGCGCGAGTACACACTCCTCGAAGTCCTGGCCCGCAACGCCGGCCTCGTCCTCAGCCGGGACCAACTGCTCGAACGCGTCTGGGGGTACGACTTCGACGTGCGCACCGACGCCGTCGACACCTTCGTCAGCTATCTGCGCCGCAAGCTGGAGGCGGACGGCGCGCCCCGGCTCGTCCACACCGTGCGCGGCGTCGGCTTCGTCCTGCGGGAGCAGCCGTGAAGCTCTCCACCCGGATCGCCCTCGCCGTCGGCGTCACCGTGCCACTCCTGGTCCTGGCCTGCGGCTGGCTGCTGTTCACCCTGGTCGCCCGCGATCTGCACCGCGAGGAGGACAGCCACCTGCGGGCCCGGGCCACCGCGGTCGCCCAGGACGCCCGTACCCTGCTGAGGGCCGCCGCCAACGGCCGGCCGACCGCCGAGGAGAACCGTCAGCGCCGCCTGTTCAACGCGGCGCTCGACGTCGGCGTACGGCTCATCGGACCCGACGGCACGTTCAGCGGCGGCCCCCAGCCCGACGCCTCGGTGGCGCTGCCCGCTCCCGGAAACGGGCCGGTCACCATCCGCGGCGGGGGCCGCAGCTGGCGGGCGTACGCGCTGCCGGTCAAGGGGGCGCAGGTCTCCGGCACCCTGTGGGTGTTCGCGCCGGACACCGCGAGCCGCGCCCAGCTCGCCCTGGTCCGCAACCGCGTCGTCACCACCGCGCTGCTCGCGGCCCCGCTGTCCGCGCTGTTGGCCTGGGCCATCGCGAGCGGCGCGACCCGCCCGCTGGGCAGGCTGCGCAAGGCGGCGGCCGGGCTCGACCCCCGGACGACCTCGGTACGTCTGGAACACCGGCCGACCCACGTCGCCGAGGTCGACGACCTGGCCGCCACCCTCCAGACGGTCCTCGCCCGCTACGACGAGCAGGCGACCCGCACCGCGCAGGCCCTCGACACAGCCCGCTCCTTCTCCGCCGCCGCCTCGCACGAGATGCGCAACCCGCTGATGAGCATGGGCACCAACCTCGACGTCCTGGCCCACCCCGGGCTCCCCGACGCCGAGCGCGCCGAGGTCGTCGAGGACCTGCGCCGCGAGCACGCGCGGCTGCTCGGCACGCTGGTGGCGCTGCGCGAGCTGGGGCGCGGCGACCTGGTCGAGGCCGACGCGTTCCGGGTGCTCGACATGGCGGAGGTCGCCGACGCCGCCGTCGCCGAGGCCCGTCGGCGCGCCCCGGACGCGATCATCACGCTGAGCGCGGGGGCCGCGCCGGTGCACGGCTGGGAGCCGGGCATCCGGATCCTGATCGACAACCTTCTCGGCAACGCGCTGGCCCATGGAAGGGACGCGGAGGGCCGGGCCGAGATCGCGGTCGCCGTCGGCCTGGGGGGCGGCCAGGTGCTGGTCACCGTCGACGACCGGGGTCCGGGCATCGCCCCCGCCGACCGCCGGGAGGTGTTCCGCCGCTTCCACCGGGGGCCCGCGAGCACCGGCTCGGGGCTCGGTCTGACCCTGGTCGCCCAGCAGGCGGCGCTGCACGGCGGCACCGTGGAACTCGGCGAGGGGCCGGGCGGGACGGGCACCCGGTGCACGGTGCGGCTGCCCGCCGGGGGCCCGGCCAGGGAGGGCGAACTTCCGGCCCGGCGGGACTGGTTGAGCGTCACGGCCGAGCGATCACAGAGTTCTCACAAAGAGCGTTCCTAGCCTCCGGGGCGTACCGGAAATCCGTACATCACGAATCCGTACGTCACGGAGGCAAGCCATGCGCAACGCCATCTTCAACCGCCACCGGGTCGCGGCGGCAGCCCTCGCCGCGACGGCCGTACTGACCGTCACCGCGCCCAGCGCCTTCGCGGACTCGACGCCCTCGCCGACCGCCACCGCGAAGGCACCCACCGGCGACGGCGCCAAGACCATCTGCAAGCGCGGGCCCAAGGCCGAGAAGCGCATCGAACGCGCCCTGAACCGGCTCGGCGGGGGAGCGGACACGCTGGGTTCGGTGGCCCGGATGCAGCAGCGGGAGGACAACGCGAAGAAGGAGGGCCACACCGCGATCGCCACCTACCTCGACCACAAACTCACCTACCGCAAGGGACTGGTGACGACCCTTCAGCAGCGCCAGAAGGACCTCAAGGACGTGGCCTCCTGGTGTGCGGCCAACAACAACGGGACCAAGTGATGCGGGCTCGCGGCGTGCCTCTCGCCGTGGCGGCCGCGGCCCTGACGGCCGCGCTCGCCACGGGCTGCGCCCACACCCACCCTCAGTCCGGGTCTTCCTCGGGCACCGAGCAGCAGATGGAAAAGAAGGTCAGCGACGCGGAATCGGCCGCCGCGGCGGCGGACGCGGACACGCAGGCGGACCGATAGCCCCAGAGCCGGCCGGCACCAACCCTGCTAGGGGCGCGGGGAACTGCGCGAGCAACCACGACGGCCCGCAGCCGAAAACGGGTTAAGGGGCGCGGGGAACTGCGCAAAAGGCCCCGGGGAGCCACCCCCGCACCGCACAACCCCGCCGAACTACCTCTCACCCCCGGGGACCCACAGCACATCCCCCACCTCCTTGTTCGCCGTACGGGCCAGGATGAACAGGAGGTCGGAGAGGCGGTTCAGGTAGGTCGCCGTGAGGGTGTTCATGACGGCGCCGTGGACCTCCAGCGCCGCCCACGTCGAGCGCTCGGCTCGTCGCACCACCGTGCACGCCTGGTGCAGCAGCGCCGCGCCGGGCGTGCCGCCGGGCAGGATGAAGCTGCGCAGCTTCTCCAGCTCCTCCAGGAAGCGGTCGCAGTCCGCCTCCAGCTTGTCCACGTAGGACTGCTCCACCCGCAGCGGCGGGTACTCCGGGTTCTCGACGACCGGCGTGGCGAGGTCCGCGCCCACGTCGAACAGGTCGTTCTGCACCCGGACCAGCACCTTCACGACCTCCTCGGGAAGCTGCCCGAGCGCGATGGCCGTGCCGATGACGGCATTGGCCTCATTGGTGTCGGCGTACGCCGAGATCCGCAGATCGGTCTTGGCGGTCCGGCTCATGTCGCCGAGGGCGGTCGTGCCCTGGTCGCCGGTGCGGGTGTAGATGCGCGTCAGATTGACCATGCGGCCAGAGTAGTTACGCTCCGGCCGTCCGGAAGACGCGTGTGCCCACCGTCACGGCCAGCACCGCGAAACCGACTGCCACCAGGGCCCCGTACAGCATGGTCGTGGTGGCGTACGAGCCGAGATACGCGGAGCGCACCGCGTCCACCAGGTAGCGGAACGGCATGAAGTGGGACAGCACGTTCAGCCAGGCGGGCGCGAGCGTCATGGGCAGCATCAGGCCGGAGAGCAGCATCGACGGCATGGCGATGGAGTTGATCGCCGGGCCGAACCCCTGCGGGGTGCGCACCTTCATGGCCAGCGCGTACGAGAGGGAGGCCAGCGACAGTGTGAGCAGGGCCACGAAGGCGAAGCCGATGAGGATCCCGGCGAGTGGCGCGCGCAGGCCCATCACCAGGGCGGCGAGGACCAGCAGTACGGCCTGGAAGACGAACAGTACGGAGTCCCGCAGAACCCGGCCGAGCAGCAGGGCCAGGCGCGAGACGGGGGTGACGCGCATGCGCTCCACGACGCCCCAGCTGTTCTCGATGATGAGCGCGAACCCCGCGAACGAGGCGCCGAAAAGGCCGAGTTGGAGCAGCAGGCCGGGTACCAGCACCTGCCAGGAGCTGCCGTTCGAGCCGAGCGGCATATGGGTCAGGAGCGGGCCGAAGAAGAGCAGGTAGAGCAGCGGCATCAGCACGCCGAAGAGGATCTGGAACTTCGAGCGCAGGGTCTGGCGGGCGTACCTGCCGAAGATCAGCGCGGTGTCGGAGAGCAGCGGTGAGGCGGTCATGGGGGAGTCCTAGACGGCTACGGGGGTGGATTCCTGCGGCGCGGCGCTGCGCCCGGTGATGGCGAGGAAGGCGTCCTGGAGCGAGGCGTCGGGGCCGCCCGCGTACCGGGTCTTGAGGTCGGTCGGCGTGCCCTCGGCCACGATCACGCCCTTGTCGACGATCACCAGGCGGTCGGCGAGCGCGTCGGCTTCGTCGAGGTAGTGGGTGGTGAGGAAGACGGTGGTGCCGTGGTCGGCGCGGATCCTGCGGACCAGGTCCCACAGGTCGGCCCGGCTGCCCGGGTCGAGGCCGGTGGTCGGCTCGTCGAGGAAGAGCACGGCGGGCCGGTGCATCAGCCCCATCGCGATGTCGAGGCGGCGCCGCTGGCCGCCGGAGAGCGCCGCGGTCTTGCGCTCCAGGAGCCCGTCGAGGCCGAGGGCGGCCGCCAACTCCCTTGCCCGCAGGGCGGCTTTGGCCTTGCTCAGCCGGTAGAGGCGGCCCTGGGTGACCAGTTCCTCGCGTACGGAGATGTTCGGGTCGACGCCGCCGGACTGGGCCACGTATCCGCAGGCGCGCCGCACCGCGCCGGGGTCGCGCAACAGGTCGTGGCCGGCCACGGTCGCGGCTCCCCCGGTCGGCGGGAGCAGCGTGGTGAGCATCCGCAGCGTGGTGGTCTTGCCCGCGCCGTTGGGGCCGAGGAAGCCGAGGATCTCGCCGGCCCGCACCGTCAGGTCGATGCCGCGCACCGCCTCGACCGGTCCTGCCTTGCTCTGGAAGGTCCGGGCGAGCCCGGCCGTGCTGATGATTGCCATGAGTCAAGAAAAACAGAGGCACTTAAATTTTGCAATGGCTCCAAAATTTAAGAGAGTGCAGAGGATCGCCTAGGCTGGGGGCATGGCAGAAGGGCTCAGGGAGCGGAAGAAGCGCGAGACCAGGCAGCGGATCTCGGACCTGGCCACCGGGCTCTTCATGGAGCGCGGCTTCGAGGCGGTCACGATCGCCGAGATCGCCGAGGTGGCCGACGTGTCCGTGAACACCGTCTACAACTACTTCCCCGCCAAGGAGGACCTGTTCCTCGACCGCAGCAGGGGCATCGTCGACCGGCTCTCGCGCTGGGTGCGCGGCCGCGACGAGGGGGAGTCGGCCGCCGAGGCGGTGCTGCGCGAGCTGCGCGCCGAGGTCGAGTCGGTCTCGCCCCGGGTCGGTCTGATGGAGGGCTACAGCCGGTTCATGGCCGTCATCCACGACTCGCCCGCGCTCAAGGCCCGGCTGTGGGCGGTGGGCCAGGAGGTCCTGGACAACCTGGACGCGACCCTGCGCGAGGAGGTCGGCGCGCCGCCCGAGGAGGCGCTGCCCTCACTGGTCGCGGGGCAGATCAACTGGGTCCACACGACGGCGATGGCCGCCATCAGCCGCGAGATGATGGCCGGCCGCGACCCCAAGGCGGTCTCCCGCGAGGTGCTCGTCCTGATCGACGAGATGGAGGGACTCCTGGGGGACAAGGTGCTCAACTACGCCGTACGGGGCGCCCGCTGAGACCCACCTCACGCCGTCCGGTGTGATGTCCGTCATCTGAGACGTGACGCGCATCTCTTAGCACTCCCAGAAGGCCGCCCGGCCGATAGCCTCCGCCAAGAAGGCTTGGGTGGAAACCTGTTGGAGGGAAGTGTCGTGGCCAGGAAGCTCGCCGTCATCGGAGCCGGACTCATGGGGTCCGGTATCGCGCAGGTCTCGGCCCAGGCGGGCTGGGACGTCGTCCTGCGCGACGTCACCGACGAAGCCCTCACCCGGGGCACCGACGGCATCAAGGCCTCGTACGACAAGTTCGTGAGCAAGGGCAGGCTGGCCGCCGAGGACGCCGAGGCGGCCCTCGCCCGCATCACCACGACCACCGACCTGGACGCGGCCGCCGACGCCGACGTCGTCGTCGAGGCCGTCTTCGAGAAGCTGGAGGTCAAGCACGAGATCTTCCGCACGCTCGACAAGATCGTGCGCCCGGAGTCCGTGCTCGCCTCCAACACCTCCGCCATCCCGATCACCAAGATCGCGGCGGCCACCGAGCACCCCGAGCGGGTCGTCGGCGTCCACTTCTTCTCGCCGGTCCCGATGATGCAGCTGTGCGAGCTGGTGCGCGGCTACAAGACCAGCGACGAAACCCTCGCCACCGCGCGGGAGTTCGCCGAGTCGGTCGGCAAGACCTGCATCGTGGTCAACCGCGACGTGGCCGGCTTCGTGACCACCCGCCTCATCTCGGCGCTCGTCGTCGAGGCGGCCAAGCTGTACGAATCGGGCGTGGCCACCGCAGAGGACATCGACCTCGCCTGCAAGCTGGGCTTCGGCCACGCGATGGGCCCGCTCGCCACCGCCGATCTCACGGGCGTCGACATCCTGCTGCACGCCACCAGCAACATCTACACGGAGTCCCAGGACGAGAAGTTCGCCCCGCCGGAGCTGATGCGCCGGATGGTGGACGCGGGTGACATCGGTCGCAAGAGCGGGCAGGGCTTCTACAAGCACTGAACCGCCGACAGCCCGAAGCCCTCACTCCAAGGGGTGAATTAGGTATCGGTTCGCTCACGGGCGGCAACTTCTGCGGCCGTGGGGCAGTCAGTTGTTGAGTCGGTTGGAAAGCCAGAGCACTCTCGGGAGCGCATATGCACATCAGGGGCGACCACGTCGAGCTGGTCGTCGGGGGCCGCCTCGACGTCCGCAGCGCGGCGGACGCCCGTACGGCCCTGCACTCGGCGGTCGACGACGGGGCCGGAGACCTCGTGCTCGACCTCACCGAACTGGACTCGTGGGACGCCACCGGACTCGGCGTGATCATGGGAGCGCACCGCCGGGCCGGGCGGTGCGGCCGGCGCCTGGTGCTGCGCGGTGTACCGCCCCAGATGCAGCGGCTCCTGGTCGCCACCCGGCTGCACCGCATCCTCGCGATCGAGGGCGGCATCGCCGCCGAGGCCCTGCCCCGCGTGTAGAAACTGGGGAGTTGTCGTAACAGGAGCGCGGGAAACGGACTCCGCGCGCAATCCTCACGAGACTGTGACGTCTTGGGCGGGGCGGCACCCCGCCTGTTCATAGATACTGTCCGCAGGTCTAGGGTTCGGCTTCCCGCCGATCGACGAACCCACACGGCGGGCACCGGACCAGAAGCGACAGCGAAGAGCGAAGTGCGTAAGGGCCGGGAGGGGCAATCCTTACGCACCACGCATCTGGGGGGCTTTCACCATGGACCCGATGAACCGGGGACCGGAAGAGTTCAACCATGCCGACGACACGGCCGGCGTTGCGGGCGCACACGCGGAACCGGGCGCCGGACCGCAGCGCCCGCCGCGCGACAGGGAGCCCGTCACACCCGAGTTCGGACCGCGCGCGGCAGGACTCGCCCGCACCGTCCAGCTCGTCTCCGGCGACTTCCTGCTCACGGTCAATCCGGTCGACGGCAGCGAGATCGAGAACTGCCCGCCGGGCGCGATACCCGGCCGTGCGGTACGGCGCAGCGCCGCCGAGCGGGCCGAGGGCGAGAGAGCCGCCCGGCCGCCGCTGCCGCCGGGCCTGATGACACCCACCCCCGCCCTCCTCGAACGGCAGGAGGAACGCGCCAGGCTCGTACGCCTCCTCGGCCGCGGCCGCTCCGTGCGGCTCACCGGGCCCGCGGGCTCCGGGCGCAGCGCCCTGCTCGACGCCGTCGCCGCCGACTGCGCCGAGCTCGCCCCCGACGGCGTCGTACGCCTCTCGGGCCACCGCCGCACCCCCACCGAGCTCCTTTACGAGCTGTACACCACGGTGTTCCACGCCCCCCTGCACCGGCCCGACCGGGCCGCGCTCCTGGAGCGGGTGCACGAGATCGGTGCCGTCGTCGTGCTCGACGACCTCGAATTCGGCGGGGCCACCCTCGAAGAACTGCTCATGGCCACGCCCGAGTGCGCCTATGTCCTCGCCGCGACCCCCGACGTGCCCGCGCCGCAGTCCGACTCGCACGTCGAAGAGGTCTTCCTGTCCGGCCTCGGCCGCAGCGCCTCGCTCGAACTCCTGGAGCAGGCCGTCGACCGGGCGCTGACCGACGAGGAGGCCAACTGGGCGGGCGACCTCTGGTTCGAGTCCGAGGGCCTGCCGCTGCGCTTCGTCCAGGCCGGCGCCCTGCTGCGCCAGCGCGACCATCTGCGCGGCGACCCCAACTCCCTCGATCCGTACGGCTTTCCGATGGAAGAGCCCGGCGAGGTCTCGGTGTTCTCGGGCGAGGGCCGCGAGATTCCGCTGCCCACGCTCGGCGAGGGCGCGGCCCCCGCGGCCCTGCTCGCCTCCCGGCTGAGCGAGGCCGCCCGGGCCACCCTGCGATTCGCGGTCGCACTCGGTGGCGAGGTGCCGCACCAGGCGCACCTGCCCGCCCTGGTCGGCGACACCCACGCGGACGCCGCCCTCGGCGAACTCCTCGACAGCGGACTCCTGTCCCCGGTCGGCCCCCGCTACCGGCTCGCCGCCGGAGTGCTCACCCAGCTGGAGAACACCGGGTACGCCACCGACTCCGCCGAGCGGGCCCACGCCGCCGCCCAGCACTACACCTGGTGGACCGGGCACCCCTCGGTCACCCCCGAACGGGCCGCCGTCGAGGCGGACGCGGTGCTCGCCTCGTTGAGCGCGCTCGTACCCGGCGACCAGGGCGAACACCCCGCCACCGCGGTCAAGCTGGCCCGCACCGCCGCGCCCGCCTTCGCCGCCGGGCTGCACTGGGGCGCCTGGGAGCGCACCCTGCGCGTCGGGTCCGAGGCCGCCCGGCTCACCGGCGAGGTGGCCGAGGAGGCCTACTTCCACCACGAGTTGGGCGTCCTCGCGCTCTGCAACGGCGGCCTGGACCGGGCCCGCGCCGAGCTGGAGGCCTCCATCGGCCTGCGCGGCGCGCTCGCCGACAAGCGCGGCACCGTCGCCGGCCGCCGGGCGCTCGCGCTGGTCGAGGACCGCTCCGGCGGCCTGCTCCCGGGCGGGCGCACCCCCGCCGGGGAAGTGGCGCCACCGGCCCGCCACGAGGAGCCCAAGGCGCCGCCCGTGGGCGTTCCCCCGGCCGCGGTGACCGCCCAACTCCCGGTCCCCGGCGTCACGTTGATCACCCGGCGGGACACCCCGGTCGGCGCCGCCATGCCCAAGGCGCGGCGCACGCTGTTCGGCGGTGCCCGGCGCAACCTCATCGCGGCCGGCGCCGGCGCGCTGCTCGCCGCGGTGCTCGGCACGGTCGTCACCCTGGGCGCGACCTCCAACAGCGACGGCGACGGCCAGGGCGACCACGTCAAGCAGCAGCAGTCGGCCAATGAGGACGACGGCAGCGGCGGCCTGAACGCCGACCCCAACAACCCGGCCGACAGCGCCAAGCCGGGTGACAACAAGGGCGGTGGTCCCGCGAGCCCGAGCAAGCCCGGCGCCAGCAGCAAGCCGGGCGCCTCCGGGCAGCCGGTCCCGGGCACCAGCGGCAGTCCGAGCACCCCGGGCAAGCCGTCGACCGGGCCTTCGACGCCGTCCAAGCCGCCCACGCCGAGCAAGCCCTCGGGCTCGGGCAAGCCGTCGCACTCGACGGCGCCCAGCCCGTCGCCGAGCAAGTCCACCACCCCGTCGCCCAGCTCCTCGACGCCGACCCCTCCGTCGTCGCCGGCGAGCAGCGGGGGCAGCAGCCCGCCGCCACCCTCGACCAAGCCGCCGCCGCCTTCGAGCCCGGCCCCCAAACCCCCGACGTCGAGCGCGCCGGCCGCGTCCAAGCCGCCGACGACGTCAACCGGCCCCGCCTAGAGCGCCCCGGCGACCTCGACACCCTCGGTCGCCACCGGGGCCCGCGTAAGACCCCGTACAGCACGAGAAGGGGCCCGCAGCACTCTGCGGGCCCCTTCTCGTACGTACGCTCAGAACAGCCGGAGCTTGTCGTCCTCGATGCCGCGCAGGGCGTCGTAGTCCAGCACGACGCAGCCGATGCCGCGGTCGGTGGCGAGGACGCGGGCCTGGGGCTTGATCTCCTGGGCCGCGAAGACGCCCTGGACCGGAGCGAGGTGCGGGTCGCGGTTGAGCAGCTCCAGATAGCGGGTCAGCTGCTCCACGCCGTCGATCTCGCCGCGCCGCTTGATCTCGATCGCGACGGTCTTGCCGTCACCGTCCCGACACAGGATGTCCACCGGGCCGATGGCCGTGGGGTATTCGCGGCGGATCAGGGTGTATCCCTCGCCGAGCGTCTCGATCCGATCGGCGAGCAGCTCCTGGAGGTGCGCTTCCACGCCGTCCTTGATCAGGCCAGGGTCCACGCCGAGTTCGTGGGAGGAGTCGTGGATGACCTCCTCCATCGTGATGATGAGCTTCTCGCCCGCCTTGTTGATGACGGTCCAGACGCCCTCGTCGTCCCCCGAGCCCTCCTTGAGGGTGCACGGCGGAGACATCCAGTTGAGGGGCTTGTAGGCCCGGTCGTCAGCGTGGATGGAGACGCTGCCGTCCGCCTTCACGAGGATGAGACGGGGGGCGGAGGGCAGGTGGGCGGTGAGGCGGCCCGCATAGTCGACGGAGCAGCGGGCGATGACGAGACGCATGGTGGGCAACGCTACTCGACTCCCCCCGCCGAACGCGATTCGCCCAGGAGTGCACTGTTCGTTGTTGGCCGGTTATGTGCCAAGTACCTGCCACGGGCCGGACATCGCGCCTACCGTGGAAGCGGGAGGTTGTCGGCCGCGCACGCTGCGTGTCGGGAGATACGGCCGTCATGCTCCCTTTCCCTGCCCGTAAGGCCCCGCTCCCCGGGGTCGCGAGAGGAGAAACCATGTCGCTCGACGTCTCACCGGCCCTACTCGAACAGGCCGAGCGAGGCGAGGTCGACGAAGCCGCCTTCGTCGACTGCGTCCGGACCTCCCTGCCCTACGCGTGGGAGATGATCAGCTCTCTGGTGGCACAGCTGAAGGTCGACGGCGGAGAGTTCGCCGACAACCAGACGCCACCGCCGGACGAGCAGGCGCGCGGCCAGCTGCTGCGTGCCCTTGCGAGTGACGCCATTCGCGGTGCGCTCCAGCGGCACTTCGGTGTCCGTCTGGCGTTCCAGAACTGCCACCGTGTCGCGGTGTTCCCTCTGGACCCCTCATCCGATGAGCGGCTCGCCCGCTTCACCTCGATCAGGGGTCAGCTGCTCAACCAGTCTCCGGAGCTTCGGGACTGCTGACGTCTTGGCTGCCGCTCCGCGTCGCGGGAGGTGCAACTGACGCGGGGCGGTGGCTGTTTGAGCCACCGCCCGGCATTCGCTAGCTCAGCATCGGCAGCACCTCCGCGCCGAGGCGCCGTACGTTCTCCTCCGTCGCCGCCAGATCGCCCGAGCCCTCCACCAGGAGGGCGAAGCGGGTGATGCCCGTGCGTTCGGAGGTGGCCGCCAGGCGGTCCGCGGCCAGGCGCGCGGTGCCGACCGGGTGCAGCCCGCAGAGGAGTTCGGTGTACGCCACCGGGTCGCGCATCGCGCGATGACGGCCGTCGACCGTCACATGGGCGTCAAGCCCCTGCTTCAGCCAGCCCGGCATCGACTTGAGGAGCGTCTCCGCGGCCTCGGCCCGGCGGTCGGCGATCTGGGCGACGCCGGCCGACACATGGCCCGCCGTCGCCACCTTCTCCGCCGTGTGGCCCGCCGCACGCGCCTCCCGGCGCCACAGCGCGACCATCTCGGCCTTCTCCTCGTCGCCGCAGTGCATCCCGAGCAGCATCGGCAGCCCGCGGTCCGCGGCCAGCTTCACGCTCCTCGGTGACGTGCAGGCCACGACCACCTCGGGACAGGCGTCGTCGGGACCGCCGTCCAGGATCTCGTCGGGCCTCGGCACGACCGGGACCTCCCGGAAGGTGAATCGTTCCCCCAGGCCGGCCACGCGGGGCTCGCGCAGCCAGCGCAGGAGCAGATCGAGCGACTCCGGAAAGCCCTCCTCGTACGCCCTGAGGCCCGAGCCGAACACCTCCAGGTCGACCCATGGCCCGCCGCGCCCCACGCCGAGCGTGAACCGCCCGCCGGAGGTGAGGTGCAGCAGCGCGGCCTGTTCGCCGAGCGCCACCGGGTGTGCGGTCGGCAGCACGGTGACCGCGGTGCCGACCCTGATCCGTTTCGTACGCCCGAGCAATAACGCCGCCAGCGTCACAGCCGACGGGCACACGCCGTACGGTACGAAGTGATGTTCGGCCAGCCACACCGAGTCAAGGCCGGATTCCTCGGCCACCTCGGCGGACCTGACCGCACGATGGAGCGTTTCTCCCTGCCCCTGGCCCGGGAACTGGGCTGCCAGTACAAAAGTTCCCACACGCATGGCCTTCTGCCTCCTTGCGGCCGACGCAGCTCTCCCCCTCTTACTGGCAAGAACGTCTGACAAGTGCCAAAGGCACGGTCTGACGCCAACTTCTTGCGATTGTCGGCTAAGAGTCCCTCTGACGGGTGACTCTGGCACGCCCTACCCGTGCGGGTACCCGTCGTGCGGGGGCCTAGGCTGGAGAGAAACGTCCGACCCGCCCCGTGAGGTGTCTACGTGTCCCCGCGCCGCAACCGCCCCAAGGGCGGCGAGAAGCCGACCGAGTCCGAGAACCGGACGGAGGGGGGCGACCGTTTCGGGCTGCAGGGCACCGAGTCCTGGCAGGGGGAGGAGTGGTCGGTCCGGCATGTGGCGGGGGCCAGTGCCGCGGGCAAGCGGTACCGCTGCCCCGGCTGCGACCAGGAGATCCCGTCGGGCGCGCCGCACCTGGTCGCCTGGCCCGAGTACGCGGGCGTCGACGAGCGCAGGCACTGGCACAAGGCCTGCTGGAACGCGAAGGACCGCCGCACCACGCGGGTGCAGCGGTCCAGGAACGCGCCGAGGTACTGAACGGCCCTCGGCCGAGGGGCGAACGCCCTTGTACGCCCTTTGTGTGCCCTTATACGTCGCGGGAGTTGAGCGACAGGAACGCGCCGCCGAGCGCGAGGGCGGTGATCCCCGTGATGATCCACAGCGAGTCCCAGCCGGTCGGCGCGGAGTTCGAGATCGAGGCTCCGTAGAAGGCGATCAGCTGGCTCGGGATCGAGTAGTCCATGAGGAAGGCCCGCACGTCGCTCAGCGACTCGGTGTACATGAACAGTGCCATGACCAGGGGAAGCAGTACCACGCCGATCATGATCGTGATCGAGCCGGCGGAGTGCCGGATCAGCGCGCCCACCGCGAGCGACAGCAAACCGAGCATCGCGACGTAGAGGCCGATGCCGACAGTGGCGCGCAGCCACTCCCCGCCGGTCGGCGTCGGTGCGTACGGCACCATCGCGGTCTGGACGACAGCGACGAGCGTGGCGCAGGCCGTCACGATGACGAAGGCGAGCAGGAAGAAGACGACCGCCTTCGCGGCCAGGATGCGGCCGCGGCTCGGGCAGGCCGTGAAGGTCGTACGGATCATGCCGGTGCCGTACTCGGAGGTGATGGTCAGCACGCCGAGTGTGATCACGCAGAGCGAGCCGAGCAGCACGCCGTAGGCGCCGAGCACCAGGACAGGGGTGTTGCTCGTGCTCATGTCATGGCCGCTGGCCCGAACGAGGAAGCCGATGAGTAGCCCGAGGCCGAGGAGGAGCACGATCAGCACGCCCAGTGTCCACATGGTGGAACGCACCGACCGGATCTTGGTCCACTCGGAGGCGAGCGCGTCACCGAAGGTGGCCCGCCGGACGGCGATCGGCGAGGTGTACGTGCCGAGCGGCCCGCCCGGCGCCTGCTGAGGGTGCGGCTGCTGCTGGTAGGGGGTGGTCATCGGGCGTCCTCGGGCTTGGTCGGGGCGGCAGGCGCGGCCGGGGCCTGCGGAACCGGGGGAGCGGCGGGCGGCTGGGGGGCCTGCTGTGCGGGCGCCTGCTGGACCGGCGGCTGCTGCACCGGGGCCTGCTGGGGCGCTGCCGCGTACGGGTTCTGGCCGGGCGGCGGCGGGGCGTACCAGCCCTGCTGCGGCACCTCGGGGATGACCGGCGGCGGCGCGTATCCGGGCGGCATGACGGGCTGCAGGCCCGCCTTCTGGTCGGCCGTGGAGCGGTAGTCGACCGCGCCCTGCGTCATCCGCATGTACGCCTCTTCCAGCGAGGCCTGGTGCGGGGACAGCTCCCACAGGCGTACGTCCGCCTCATGGGCGACGTCGCTGATGCGGGGCAGCGCGAGGCCGGTCACGCGGAGCGCGCCGTCCGGCTCGGGCAGCACCTGGCCGCCCGCCTCGGTCAGCGCGGAGGTCAGCTTCTCGCGCTGGGCGGGGTCGGTGCCGGGGATGCGCACCCGGGCGAAGTCGGCGGAGTTGTGCGAGATGAAGTCGGTGATCCGCATGTCCGCGAGCAGCTGGCCGCGGCCGATCACGATGAGGTGGTCGGCGGTCAGCGCCATCTCGCTCATCAGGTGCGAGGACACGAACACGGTGCGGCCCTCGGCGGCGAGCTGCTTCATCAGGTTGCGCACCCACAGGATGCCCTCGGGGTCGAGGCCGTTGACCGGCTCGTCGAAGAGCAGCACCTGTGGGTCGCCGAGCAGGGCCGCCGCTATGCCGAGCCGCTGGCCCATGCCGAGCGAGAACCCCTTGGAGCGGCGCCCCGCGACCTCCTGGAGGCCGACCACGCCGAGCACCTCGTCGACCCGGCGGGCCGGGATGCCGGAGAGCTGGGCGAGCGAGAGCAGGTGGTTGCGGGCGCTGCGGCCCCCGTGCACGGCCTTCGCGTCGAGCAGCGCGCCGACCTGGCGCGGGGCGTTCGGGAGGTTGCGGAAGGGGTGGCCGCCGATGGTCACGTGGCCGGCGGTCGGCTGGTCCAGGCCGAGGATCATGCGCATGGTCGTGGACTTGCCGGAGCCGTTGGGCCCCAGGAATCCGGTGACCGCGCCGGGTCGTACCTGAAAGGAAAGGTTGTGCACGGCCGTCTTGGCGCCGTAGCGCTTCGTCAGGCCGACTGCCTCGATCATTCTCCAGCCCCATCGACGGTTTGGGTCGTCGGGGCGGTGTCCGGCCTGCGGCCGGCATGCCCCCGTATGAGTGAGGAGCTTATCCAGGCCTTGACGGTTCCGGCGAAGTCGTTCCGTCCGCGCAGGCCGGTCAGGCGTCCCGTTTCTGCAGGACGAGACAGCCGCCCGCCACCGCCGCGATCACCCACAGCACCATGATGCCCAGGCCGCCCCAGGGCCCGTACGGCGCCGGATCGCTGTTCATCGCGTCCGGGACCACCTGCATGATCTTCGAGCCGGCCCGGTCGGGGAAGTAGCGGGCCACGTTCTTGGCACCCGGCACGGCCGAGAGGATCTGCGAGATCAGGAAGAAGAACGGCATCAGGATGCCCAGCGACAGCATCGAGCTGCGCAGCATCGTGGCGACGCCCATCGAGAACAGCGCGATCAGCGCCATGTAGAGCCCCGCGCCGACGACCGCCCGCAGCACATGGGGCTCGCCGATCGTCGTCCGGTGCGGTCCGAGCAGCGCCTGGCCGAGGAAGAACGACAGGAAGCTGGTCGCCATGCCCACGACCAGTGCGAGCAGCGTCGCCACGGTCAGCTTGGCGAACAGGAACGTACCCCGCCGCGGCACGGCCGCCAGCGAGGAGCGGATCATGCCCGAGCTGTACTCGGTGCCGACCACCAGGACGCCGAAGACGACCATCGCCAGCTGGCCGAGGATCATCCCGGAGAAGCTGATGAACGTCGGGTCGAAGGTCAGCTTCTCGGCCGGCCCCAGGTCGTCGAACTGCGACTTCATCAGCGCGCACAGCGCGGCGCCGATGGCGACCGTGACGATCAGGGCGCAGGCCAGCGTCCAGGTCGTCGACGAGACCGTACGGATCTTGGTCCACTCGGACTTGAGGACCGCGGGCACCGATGCCATGGCTCAGACCCCCCGGCCCTGATTCTGCGGGCCCCAGTTCGGCGGCCGGGGCGGCCCGCCGGGGGTGGTGGCGCCGTGTGCGTGGTACTCCACCGAACCCGCCGTCATCTGCATGAACGCCTCTTCGAGGGAGGCCTGCTGGCCCGACAGTTCATGCAGGACGAGCTGGTGCCGGGCGGCCAGTTCGCCGAGTGCCTCGATCCTGCCGTTGTCGATTTCGATGGCGCCGTCGCCGGTCTGGAGGAAGGGGACGCCGTTCTGGTTCAGCACGTCGAGGAGGCGTTCCCACTGCGGTGAACGCAGTCTGACGAAACTCCGGGAGTTCTGCCGGATGAAATCGGCCATCGATGTATCGGCGAGCAGTCGGCCCTGCCCGATAACGATCAAGTGATCCGCGGTGAGTGCCATTTCGCTCATCAGGTGAGACGAAACGAAGATCGTTCGCCCTTCGCCCGCGAGCTGTTTCATGAGATTGCGGATCCAGTGAATTCCCTCGGGGTCCAGACCATTGACGGGTTCGTCGAACATCAGGATCTCGGGATCCCCGAGCAGCGCCGAGGCGATTCCCAGGCGCTGCCCCATACCCAGCGAGAAGCCCTTCGCCTTCTTCTTCGCCACCGCGGAGAGCCCGACCGTGTCGAGCACCTCGGAGACCCGCGCGGCCGGAATCCGGTTGGACTCGGCGAGACACAGCAGGTTGTTGTACGCGGTGCGGCCGCCGTGCATCGCCTTGGCATCCAGCAGCGCCCCGATGTACTTCAGCGGCTCGGGCAGCTCCCGGTAGTGCTTGCCGTCGATGCGTACGGTCCCACTGGTCGGGTTGTCCAGATCGAGCAGCATGCGCATGGTCGTCGACTTGCCGGCCCCGTTGGGTCCCAGGAATCCGGTCACCACACCGGGTCTGACCTGGAAGGACAGGTGATCGACGGCGACCTTGCTGCCATAGCGCTTGGTGAGGCCCTCTAGCTCGATCATGCGACCACGCTAAGGGTGCGCAAAGCCCCCTGCCACCGGAGTGACAGGGGGCTTCACGGACTTCGACCGCAGCCCACGGGGGAAGGGCTGCGGGGACTAGCGGGACTGCTGCGCCGGGACGCCGCGCGAGACGGGCTCGTCGTCGACCGGGGAGCCGGCGGCGGCCACAGCCGCACCGGTGAGCGTCGCCAGCATCTCGCGGACGTTGGTCAGCTGCGCGTTGATCGAGTCGCGGCGGTTGGTGAGCGCCGCCAGCTCGCGCTCGGATTCCGAACGGATCCGGTCCGCCTTGGCGTTGGCGTCCGCCACGATGTCCTCGGCCTGGCGCTGGGCGGTCTCCACCGTCTGGCGCGCCCTGCGCTCCGCGTCCGTACGCAGCTTCTCGGCCTCCAGGCGGAGCTGCTCCGCGCGGTGCTCGATCTCCGCGAGGCGCTTCTCGGCCTTGGCCTGACGCGACGCCAGGTCGCGCTCGGACTGCTCGCGGCGCTTGGCCAGGTTCGTCTCGAAGTCCGCGGCGGCCTGAGCGGCCTTGGCGCGGGTCTCCTCGAAGAGCGCGTCCGCCTCCTCGCGCTTGGACTGCGCGTCCTTCTGCGCCTCGGAACGGAGCTGAGAGGCGTCACCCTTCGCCTTCTCGACGATCCGTACGCCCTCGTCCTCGGCCTTCGCCTTGCGCTCGGAGGCGAACGACTCCGCGTCGTTGCGCACCTGCTGGGCGGCCGACTCGGCGAGCTCACGGTGCTGTTCGGCGGCCCGGCGGGCCTCCTCGCGCAGGTCCTTCGCCTCTTCCTCGGCGAGCCGCAGGATCTTTTCGACACGCGCACCCAGACCCGCGTACGACGGCTCCGCGTCGTTCACCTGGGCCTGGGCGTTCTGCGTTTCGAGGTGGAGCTCCTCGATGCGCTTTTCCAGAGAAGTGATCCGTGCCAGAGCACTGTCACGGTCGGCGACGAGCTTGGTAATGCGGTCATCCACCTGACCGCGGTCGTAACCACGCCGCACGAGCTCGAAGCCGAAGGGGGAGGAAGTGTCGCTCATGGGGTTCCTGTCGAATGAGACCGGTGAGGTGATAGGGGGAATCCTAGGGGCCCAAGCGGCGTGTCATCGAGCGGATGCCCGTTTGATCTGGAGAATGTCCAGCCTTTTGAGTGGCTACCCCTCGGAGGACTTGCCACTCGAACGAGTTGCTCCGGCCGCGGCACCCGCCTTCACACCTGCGGAGGAACCGCCGCCCGAGGCGGACTTGCCGCCCCCGCCCGGCGCCTCGAACGACTCCAGAGCCTCAAGTACATCCTGGACGCGGGAGATCTCGGCATTGATGTCGGCGCGCCGCCGTACCAGGACGTCGAGTTCGCGCTTGCCCTCCTCGACCGTGCGGCGCGCCTCGGCTGCCGCCTCGTCGCGCAGCGCGGTGGCCTCGCGGACCAGCTCGGCCTTCTTGGTCTCGGCCTCCTTGAGCAGCGCCTCCGCCTTCTTCACGGCGGCGATACGCACCTTGCCCGCCTCGGAGTTGGCGTCGGAGACCAGCTCCCTGGACTTGGCCTCGGCCTCGGCTGCCTGCTCGGTGGCGGCCTTCACCAGCTTGTCGACGCGCTCGCCGGCGGACTTCATCTGCTCGGCGCTCTCGCGGCGGGCCCGCTCGTGCAGCTCCTCGATCTCCGCCTCGGTGCGCGAGCGCACCTCTTCGGTGCGCTCCCTTATGGCGGTGGCGTCCGCGCGCGCACCGGCGAGCAGCTCGTCGGCGTCCGTACGGGCCTTCTCCACCAGGGAGTTGCCCTCCACCGTCGACTCCGCGACGATCCGCTCGGCCTCCTTGCGGGCCGCGCCGACCATCGTGTCGGCCTGCTCCTCGGCCTCGGTGGCGGCGCGCAGCGCCTCCTCCTGAGCCTTGTTGATGAGCTGGTCGGCCTGCTCGGCCGCGTCCGCGCGCCGCTTGGCCGCGGCCGTGCGGGCCTCGTCGAGCAGCCGGTCCGCCTCCTCGCGGGCCTCGGTACGCGTCTTCTCCGCGGCCTCCTCGGTACGGGCCTTGTTCTTCTCGGCCTCGGCCCGGATCCGCTCGGCCGCCTGCTGGGCGGAGCCCACCGTGTCGGCGGCCTCGGCGCGCAGCCGCTCGGCCTCGCCGGTCGCCTCCGCGATGAGCTGGTCGGCCTGGGCGGCCGCGTCCGTACGCCGCTTGTCGGCGGCCCGGCGCGCCTCGTCGAGGACCCGGTCGGCCTCGGCGCGGGCTTCGTTTATGGTCTGCTCGGCCTCGGCACTGGCCGCGCCCAGCGTGGAGCCCGCGTCCGCGCGCGCCTCGGTGGTGACCAACTCGGCATACGCGTTGGCCTCGTTGGTGGTGCGCTCGGCGTCCGCCTCGGCCTTGCTGGTGACCCGCTCGGCCTCCTCGCGCGCGGCCGTCGTGACCTGCTCGGCCTCGGCGAGGGCCGCGGAGGTGACCCGGTCGGCTTCCTCGCGGGCCTCGGCGCGCAGCGCGTCGGCCTCGGCCTGGCCCTCGACCCGTACCTGCTGGGCCTCGGTGGTGAGGCGCTCGGCCTCGGCGGTCGACTCGGCGGCGAGCCGCTCGGCCTCCGCCGTCGCCTCGGTGACCAGGCGGTCGGCCTGGCTCGCGGCGTCGGAGCGGATGCGGTTGGCGTCCTCGCGGGCCTCGGCCCGGGTGCGGGCCGCGTCCTGCTCGGAGGAGGCGAGCGCGTCGGAGGCCTCGGTGCGCATGCGCTGCGCGTACTCGGAGGCGTCCGAACGGGCCTTCTCCGCCTCGGTCATGGCGTCCGTGACGGTCCGCTCGGCCAGCGCCTTGGCTGCCTCGGACTCCTCCTGGGCACGGGCCCGGACCCGGCCCGCGTCCTCGCTCGCGCGCTCCCGCTCGGCGTGCGCGTCGGCGCGGACCCGGTCCGCCTCCTCCTGCGCCTCGGTCGTGGTGCGCTCCGCCGCGTGCTCGGCCGCGCTGCGCAGACCGGCGATCTCCTGCTCGGCCTCCTCGCGGAGCCCGGACACCGAATCCCGTACGTCCTTGGCGGTCTGCTCGGCCGCCGACACCAGCTCGGTGGCGCGCCGGTCGGCCTCCTCGCCGAGCCGCTGCGCCTCGGCCTGTGCCTCCTCGACCCGCTTGCGGGCGGAGGCGAGCAGGTCCTCGCTCTGCTCGCGGGCCTGGGCACGCTCCGAATCGGCTTCCGCGCGCGCCGAGTTGAGGGTTTCTTCCGCCTCGCGGCGGCGCCGGGCGGACTCCTCCTGGGCGGCGGCCAGCGCCTCGGCGGCCTCGGCGCCGACGCGCTCGGCGGCGGCCGCGGCCTCCGCGCGCATCCGGTCGGCGGTCTCCTGCGCCTCGGACTTGAGCCGCTCGGCCTCCGCGGACGCCTCGGCGCGCAGCCGGGACGCCGCGTTCTCCGCCTCGGAACGGGCGGTCGACGCATCGGAAGCGGCCTCGGTGCGCAGCCGCTCGGCCTCCTGCTCGGCCTGCGCCTGGAGCGTACGGATGCGCTCGGCGGCCTCGGTGCGGATCCGCTCGGTCTCCTCGGCGGCCTCGCGCCGGATCCGCTCGCCCTCGGCGCGGGCGTCGGTGAGGGCCTGCTCGGCGGAGGCGTGGCGCTGCTCGGCCTCGGTGTGCAGGCGCGTCAGTTCCTCGGCGGCCTCGGCCTGACGGGCCGCTATGGCCCGCTCGGTCTCCGCGCGGAGCTCAACTGCCGCCTGCTCGGCGCCCGTTGTGGTCTGCTCGGCCTGCTCCTCGGCCTCAGCGCGCATCCGCTCGGCCTCGGCGCGGGTGCGCTCAAGGGTCTCCTCGGCCTGCTTGCGCAGCGTGTTGGCCCGCTCGACGGCCTCATTGCGTACGCGCTCGGACTCGTTGCCCGCGGTCGTGCGCAGCTCGTCGGCGTCGGCCTTCGCCTTGGCGAGGAGCTCCTCGGCGGTCTTGGCCGCCTCCTCGATCTGCTGGACGGCCTCGCGGCGCGCCTCGCCCCGGATCCGCTCGCCCTCGGCGACCGCCTCGGCGCGCAGCTGCTCGGCCTCGCCGCGCAGCCGGCGGGCCTCCTCCTGGAGCTCGACCGTCTTGGCCCGGTACTCCTTGGTGTCGTCCTTGGCCGCGCCCTTGAGCTCGTCGGCCTGCTCGGCCGCCTCGCCGCGCAGCCGCTCCGCCTCGGCCTCCGCCTCGTGGCGGATCCGCTCGGCCTCCTCGGACGCCTTGCGGGTGGTCTCCCGGGCGTCCTCGGACGCCTTGGTGAGCACCTCCTCGGCCGTACGCGCGGCCTTGGCGAGCTGGGCCGCGGTGTCCTCGGCGGCGCTGGTGCGCGCCGACTCGGCGGCCTCCGTGCGCAGCCGCTCGGCCTCCGCCTTCGCGTCCTCAAGTGCCTGCTCGGCCTCGGCCTTGAGGGTCTCGGACTCCTTGGTGGCCTCCGCGACGAGCCGGGCGATCTCGGTCTTCGCGGTCCTGGTGCGCTGCTCGTTGGCGGACTCGGCGCTCGCGAGCTGCTTGGCCGCGGCCTCCTTGGCCTCGGTGACGGCCCGTTCGGCCTCGGCGCGAGCCTCGCGCAGCGCGGCCTCGGCCTCCTGCATCCGCTGCTCGGCGGCCCGGCTCAGCTCGGCGGCCTGCTGGCGCGCCTGGTCGGACTCGGCGGTGGTGGTCGTGCGCAGCTGCTCGGCGTGGGAGGTGGCCTCCTGGGCCTGCGTGGAGGCCGCGTTCAGGAGCCGCTCGGCGTCCTTGCGGGCGCGCAGCAGCGTCGCCTCGGCCTCGGCGCGGGCCGACTCGGCCTCGGAGCCGAGCCGTTGGCGGGCCTCCTCGGCGATGCGGGTGGCCTCGGCGCGGGCCGCGGCGAGCGACTGCTCGGCCTCCGCGCGGGACTCGTCGAGCAGGCGGCGGGCCTGCGACTCGGTGCGGGCGCGCAGCTGTTCGGCCCACGCCACGTTCTCGTTGACGTGCGACTCGACGGTGGCACGGCGCTCGGCCAGCTCCTGGTCCAGGCGCTGGCGGCGGTTGACGGCCTCGGCGTGCAGCTCGGCCTGGAGCCGCGCCTGGTGCTCGGCGTGCTCCTGGAGGATCCGCTGGGTCTGGGCACGGGCGTCGCGCAGCTCGCGCTCGGCGTCGGTGCGCAGCTGCTCGGCCTGCATCTGGGCGTTGCGGAGCAGCTGTTCGGCCTGGTAGCCGACGTTCGCGGCGTCGTAGGCGGGACGGGTCGCGAGATTGCGGCGCGCCTCGTGGAGCTTGGCGCGCAGCACTTCGACCTGGTAGCCGAGATCCTCGGCGTGCTGAACGGCCTTCTCCCGCTCGGTCTTCAGCCGCTCCATCTCGGCCTCGAACCGCGAGAGGTGGTCGTCAGGCCGGTGGCTCTGGCTCTCCTGGCGTTCGTAGCCCCGCACTGCGCGGTCCCATCCGTCCCCTGGTCGCGAACACTGCCCGTACGAGCGCCGTCCGACCGTGAGTAACAGCGGACGGGCCCCCGGTGAATGGTGTCAGATCAAAACAGGGGCGTGGGTCCCAGGCCCCGACCCGACCCCGGCCCGGAACCGCCCACTGTACCGGGCCGAGTATCCGGAGGTCCGGCCTCCACCGTGCGGGCTCAGTGGGCGGTGGTGCCTTCCGGTGCGGAAGTGACGAGTTCGGTGAGCACGCCGTGGCAGTCCTTGGGGTGCAGGAAGGTGATCGACGAGCCCATCGAACCGATGCGCGGCTGGTCGTAGAGGACGCGTACACCCTTGTCGCGGATGGCCTCGGAGTCGGCGGTGACGTCCCCGGTGCCGAAGGCGATGTGGTGGACGCCCTCGCCATTCTTGGCCAGCCACTTGCCGACCGCGGAGTCCTCGCGGGTCGGCTCCAGGAGCTGGAGGTAGGAGGCCCCGCCGTCGGAGGTCTCGTTGATCTTGAGCATGGCCTCGCGCACGCCCTGTTCCTCGTTGACCTCGGTGTGGAACACCTCGAATCCGTACGTCGCACGGTAGAACTCGACGGTCTTGTCGAGGTCGAAACAGGCGATCCCGATGTGGTCGATTCGCGTCAGCATGGGTCCAGTGCAGCGCTCGCAGGGGTGGTTACGCAACGTGCGCGCGATCACACCGGCTGCCCGGTGACGCAGGCAGTACCGCTCAGTACATTCAAGGTAAACCCTCGTTCACACCTCACCTCCCTAGGGGCCGTGCCTCATGTCTGGAACGACCGGTACCACCTCAGTGATCGTCGCGGGCGCCCGTACGCCCATGGGCCGACTGCTCGGCTCCCTCAAGTCCTTCTCCGGCGCCGACCTCGGCGGGTTCGCCATCAAGGCGGCCCTGGACCGGGCCGGCATCGGCGGCGACCAGGTGCAGTACGTGATCATGGGCCAGGTGCTCCAGGCCGGGGCCGGCCAGATCCCCGCGCGCCAGGCGGCCGTCAAGGCCGGCATCCCGATGAACGTCCCCGCGCTCACTATCAACAAGGTGTGCCTGTCGGGCCTGGACGCGATCGCGCTGGCCGACCAGCTGATCCGCGCCGGTGAGTTCGACATCGTGGTCGCCGGCGGCCAGGAGTCGATGACCAACGCCCCGCACCTGCTGCCCAAGTCCCGCGAGGGCTACAAGTACGGCGCGATCGAGATGCTCGACGCGATGGCGTACGACGGTCTGACCGACTCCTTCGAGAACATCCCCATGGGCGAGTCCACGGAGAAGCACAACACCCGCCTGGGCATCGCCCGCCCCGAGCAGGACGCGATCGCGGCGGCCTCGCACCAGCGCGCCGCGGCCGCCCAGAAGAACGGCATCTTCGAGGCCGAGATCACCCCGGTCGAGATCCCGCAGCGCAAGGGCGACCCGGTCCTGTTCGCCAAGGACGAGGGCGTGCGCGCCGACACCACCGTCGAGTCCCTCGGCAAGCTGCGCCCCGCCTTCGCCAAGGACGGCACGATCACGGCCGGCACCTCCTCGCAGATCTCGGACGGCGCGGCCGCGGTCGTCGTCATGTCCAAGGCCAAGGCCGAGGAGCTGGGCCTGGAGTGGATCGCCGAGATCGGCGCCCACGGCAACGTGGCGGGCCCCGACAACTCGCTCCAGTCGCAGCCCTCGAACGCGATCAGGCACGCGGTCGGCAAGGAGGGGATCACGGTCGAGGACCTCGACCTGATCGAGATCAACGAGGCCTTCGCGGCGGTCGCCGTGCAGTCAATGAAGGACCTCGGAGTTTCCCCGGAAAAGGTGAATGTCAACGGTGGCGCCATCGCGCTTGGCCACCCGATCGGCATGTCCGGCGCCCGCGTCGTGCTGCACCTCGCCCTCGAACTGAAGCGCCGCGGCGGCGGCGTGGGCGCGGCGGCCCTGTGCGGCGGCGGCGGTCAGGGCGACGCGCTGATCGTCCACGTTCCTAAGTAGACACAGCCCGGGCAAGTAACACCCGCGAGCAACTCCCTGATCCCTGCGGTGCGTACGCGACTGAACGGAGCGGCAATGGTGGACGTCCCCGAACTGGTGGCCCAGGCCCGGGAAGGCCGGCCCAGGGCCGTCGCCCGGCTGATCTCGCTGGTCGAGGGGGCGTCCCCGCAGCTGCGCGAGGTCATGGCGGCGCTGGCCCCGCTCGCGGGCAACGCGTACGTCGTGGGGCTCACGGGCTCGCCCGGTGTCGGCAAGTCGACTTCCACCTCGGCGCTCGTCACCGCGTACCGCAGGGCCGGCAAACGGGTCGGAGTGCTCGCCGTCGACCCGTCCTCGCCCTTCTCGGGCGGGGCCCTGCTCGGCGACCGGGTGCGGATGTCCGAGCACGCCTCCGACCCGGGCGTCTACATCCGCTCGATGGCGACCCGGGGCCACCTGGGCGGTCTGGCCTGGGCCGCGCCCCAGGCGATCCGGGTCCTGGACGCGGCGGGCTGCGAGGTGATCCTGGTCGAGACGGTGGGCGTCGGTCAGTCCGAGGTCGAGATCGCCTCGCAGGCCGACACCTCGGTGGTGCTGCTCGCGCCCGGCATGGGCGACGGCATCCAGGCGGCCAAGGCCGGCATCCTGGAGATCGGCGACCTGTACGTCGTCAACAAGGCGGACCGGGACGGCGCGGACGCGACGGCCCGCGAGCTCAACCACATGCTGGGCCTCGGCGAATCACGCGGCCCGGGGGACTGGCGCCCGCCCATCGTCAAGACGGTGGCGGCGCGCGGCGAGGGCATCGACGAGGTCGTGGAGGCGCTGGAGAAGCACCACGCGTGGATGGCCGAGCACGGCGTCCTCGCCGAGCGGCGCCGGGCCCGTGCGGCCCGCGAGGTCGAGACCATCGCGGTCACCGCCCTGCGCGAGCGCATCGGCTCCCTGCACGGCGACCGCCGCCTGGACACGCTGGCGCAGCGCATCGTGGACGGCGAACTCGACCCGTACGCGGCCGCCGACGAGCTGGTGGCCGGGCTGACCGGCGCCTAGGTCCGGCCGGAACCAAGGTCTGACTGTGCGTCAGACCTTGCCGCGGTGACCCCGCAGGTGCCCCGCGACCGGGGCGAGTGACTCGCGTAGATCGGCGAGCGCCTCGCTCGACAGCAGATCGATGAAGTGGCGCCGCACGGAGGCCACATGGTGGGGGGCGACCTTCTCCATGGTCTCCGTGCCGTGCTCGGTGAGGACGGCGAAGAGCCCGCGCCGGTCCGACTCGCAGTTCTCGCGCCGGACCAGGCCCGCGTTCTCCATGCGGGTGATCTGGTGCGAGAGACGGCTCTTGGACTGGAGGGTGGCGGCCGCGAGGTCGCTCATCCGCATCCGCCTGTCGGCCGACTCCGAGAGGTTCACCAGGATCTCGTAGTCGTTGTTGGTCAGGCCGAACGGCTGCAGATCCTTCTCCATCTGGTACGTCAGCATCCTGTTGACGTCCAGATAGGTGCGCCAGGCGCACTGCTCGTCGTCGCTCAGCCAGTTCGTGGCCGTCTCGGTCTCCATATGTGGATTCTACCTAAGAAGTTGAATTCTGAACCAAGTCTGGGAGTGTGACGCCCGGCACGTGATGCGATCGCGCCACTCGCGCGGCCCCGCCGAGCCCCGAGGGGCTCAGGCGTTCGACGTCACACTCCGCAGACTACCGCTCACAGGCCGAAGCGACGCTGGAGGTCCCCCAGCTGGCCGGGAAGACGCGGTGTCCCGGCACCCTGGCCGTGGCCGCCCTGACCGCCGCCCGGCACGCCCGGCTCGGCGTCCACCTGCCCGGTCGCCTGCTCCGCCATCAGCACCTCGGTGGACTGGAGCAGCACCGTACCGGCTCCCACGAACTCGAACTGGTGCTCTTCGCCGGACGTTCCGCCGAGCCCCGTGAGTGACCGGATTCCGCCCAGGACGCCCGTCATGTAGCCGTGGTCGTAGTGGTGGCAGGGCGAAGGGCAGTCCGCCCAGCCGACCAGCGCCTGCGGGTCCACCCGGATCGGCGGCTCCATGAAGACGACCGGGCCGTTGGACGCGGCCACGAACTTGCCCGTGCCGATCAGCGTCAGGAACCCCGGCACGATCGACTGCTTGAGCGCGAGCGAGGGCTGGTACGCGAGGAGGTTGCCGGACCGGATCGTCAGGTTGCCGTCGTCCAGGTCGTAGCTGTTCACGTCGAAGGCGCGGTCCGCGAGCAGCATCTTGCCGCTGCCGTTCGCCACCACCCAGTCGCTGGCGTGCAGCGGCGAGTGGAAGCTCGTGCGCAGCAGCCGGTCGAGCCGGCCGTGGCCGATGCCGTTGAACTCGATCTGCCCGTAGTAGGCGATCATCTTGCCCTTCTGCAGGAACCACTGGCTCGACTTGAGCTCCACGCAGAAGGTGTACTTGTTGACGTTGTCGTCGGTCGGCAGCGAGTAGGGATCGAAGATCACCGGGGCGGTCACAGCTTCTCCTCCGAGGCCTGCACGTACACCGAGCCGTTGCCGGACAGTTCGAGCTGGAAGGCCTCGCCGGAGCCCCGGCCCACCATGTCGCGCCAGCCCAGCGCGGTCGAGAGCTTGTTGCGTACGTCGCCGTGGTGGGCCACATAGGCCTGCGGGTCGACGTGCACCGGGCGCTGCGGGGTGATCGGAAGCTCGATCACGCCGCCGTGCGCCATCACCGCGACCGCCCCGTGTCCCTTGAGCGTGGTGGTGAACAGGCCCTGCCCGGTCACCTGGCCGCGCACCATGCCCATGACCCCGCCCTGCGAGCCCATGAACATCGTGCCCTGCTGGAGCGACCCGTCGAAGGCGAGCAGGCGGTCGGCCTCCACGTACAGGGTGTCGCCCTGGAGGTTGATGACCTGGATGTGGTGGCCGCCGTGGCCGAACATCACCGTGCCGCTGCCCTCGACCGTCATCAAGGGCGTCGCCTCGTTGGCCACCCGGCGGCCGATCATCGACATGATGCCGCCCTGGCCGCCCTGGATGTTGGGCGTGAAGGACACCTCGCCCTTGTAGGCGAGCATCGCGCCGCGCTGGCTGAACATCTTCTGGCCGGGGCTCACCGTCGCCTCGACCATCTTCGAGTTGATCTCGCGGAAGGGCATCAGATATCCCCGCCGATCGTGTTGCGCTCGCTGGGCTGCACGTACACCAGGCCTTCGCCCTCGAACCGGATCTGGAAGGCCTCGCCCGAGCCCTCGCCGAGGAAGGTGCGGAAGGTCACCCCGGACTGGAAGCGCTGCTGGAGGTTGCCCTGGTGCGCGATGTACGCCCCCGGGTCGACGGACAGGGGGTACTGGGCGCTGACCCTGAGCACCACGGCCGGTCCGTCCGACATGATCGCGGCCTGGCCGTGGCCCTCGATCGTCGTGGTGAACAGGCCGTTGCCCTGGCTCGCGCCGCGCAGGCCGGTGAACGTGGTGCCGGTACGCAGTCCGGCGTCGGTGGCGAGCAGGTTGCTCGCCTCGACGAAGAGCTTGTCGCCGGTCAGGCTCACGAGGTTGATCTCGCTCGCGCGGTCGGCGAAGTAGCACGTGCCGTGCCCCTTCACCTCCATCACGGTCATCTGTTCGCCGGTGAGGCGGCGGGTCACCATGCCGCGCAGACCCTCACCGCCGCCGGACATCTTCTTGAACGCCATCTGGCCGTCGTAGGCGACCATCGAGCCGTTCTTCGCTTTGACGGCGTCGCCGGTCATGTCGACGGCGAGCACTTTGCTGCCCTGGAGTCGGAACGTTGCCACGGGCCGACGTTAGCGGGCCGGGGACCCGCCCCGACAGGGGCATGGGTGCGATGTCAGAATGGGGATCGTTTGTGCATGCGTTCACAAAGATCACCGCCAAACGATCACTGCCGCCCGCTCCCTCCCAGCGAAGGTGCCCCACACGTGGACATCAAGACAGCCTCCGCCCTGCACCGCCTCCGACTGATCTCGCTCCCCGAGGCCATCTCGTTCCCGATCCTGCTGGTGTGCTCCGTGCTCAAGCGCACCACCTCGTTCGACGGGGTCATGGTCATGGGCATGGTCCACGGCATCCTGTTCACGCTGTACGTGCTCTTCTGGCTGGACGCCTGGAACCGCACCAAGTGGTCCGCGAAGACCGGCGCGCTCTACTTCGTGCTCGCCGTGCTGCCCTTCGGCGGCTTCTTCGCCGAGCGCAAGATCCGCCGCGAGCTGGACGACGCGGTGATCGCGACCCGGGCCCGCAAGGAAGGCGTGGTCAACGCATGATCGTCGCCTTCTCGGTCAGCCCGCTCGGCGTCGGCGAGGACGTGGGGGAGTACGTGGCCGACGCGGTGCGCGTGGTCCGCGAGTCCGGCCTGCCCAACCGTACGGACGCGATGTTCACGTCCATCGAAGGCGAGTGGGACGAGGTGATGGACGTCGTCAAGCGTGCCGTCGCCGCCGTCGAGGCCCGCTCGAACCGGGTCTCGCTCGTGCTCAAGGCGGACATCCGCCCCGGCGTCACGGACGGCCTGACGTCCAAGGTCGAGACGGTGGAGCGCCACCTGTCCGCGTGACCGAACTTCAGCGAAGAGCCCCCGGCCGCCACGGCCGGGGGCTCTTTCGCGTCCCGGGTCGCACCTACCGCGCGCGAAAGGCGTTCAATCCAGAAACGCTCACTCGGAGTACTCCAGTCGACACGCCGGGCATTCTCCACTTTTGTGGGGATATCAACCCAGTTCGAGACCCTGCTCGACGATCAGCTGGAGGGCACCGTGCGTCCGGAGGGCTACGACTACGACACCCACAGCCGACTGGCCGGACCGCTCACGGAGCCGGGCGCCAAGCCCTACCGGGTGCAGTACCGCAGCCTGCTCTCCCGGGAGCCGCACCGCATACGCGCCGTCCTGCTGATGACCCTGGCGCCGATACTCACCGGCCTGCTGCTCGTCTACCTCGTCTGGCCCACCCACTGGGTCGAACGCGAGGGCGGCGACCGCTGGCTCGTGAACCTCGACATCGCGATGCTGGTCTCGATCGGCCTGATCGAGCTGTTCATGGTCACCAACGTCGCCTCCGTCGCCCACGCCACGATGGTCGCCCGCGACCCCGTCCCGGTCACCGCCGAATACGGCACCCGGGTCGCCTTCCTCACCACGTACGTGCCCGGCAAGGAACCCATATCCATGGTGCGGGGCACCCTGGAGGCGGCCGTCCGGCTCACGCACACCGGCCCGCTCGACATCTGGCTCCTGGACGAGGGCGACGACGAACAGGCCAGGGCTCTGTGCGCCGAACTGGGGGTGCGCCACTTCTCCCGCAAGGGCGTCCCCGAGTGGAACCGCAAGAAGGGCGCCCACAAGGCCCGCACCAAGCACGGCAACTACAACGCCTGGATCGCGATGCACGGCGGCGGCTACGACTTCTTCGCCTCCGTCGACACCGACCACGCCCCGCTCCCCAACTTCCTGGAGCGGATGATGGGTTACTTCCGCGACCCCGACGTCGCCTTCGTCGTCGGACCGCAGGTGTACGGGAACTACACCTCACCGGTCACCAAGGCAGCCGAATCCCAGCAGTTCCTCTTCCACGCGCTGATCCAGCGGGCCGGCAACCGCTACCGGGCGCCCATGTTCGTCGGCACCAACAACGTCGTACGCATCGCGGCCCTGCGGCAGATCGGCGGCCTGTACGACTCGATCACCGAGGACATGGCCACCGGCTTCGAACTGCACCGGCACAAGAACCCGAGGACCGGCCGCCACTGGCGCTCCGTGTACACCCCGGACGTACTGGCCGTCGGCGAGGGCCCGGCCTCCTGGACCGACTTCTTCACCCAGCAGATGCGCTGGTCGCGCGGCACCTACGAGACGCTGTTCAAGCAGTACTGGAAGGCGCCCCTCAGTATGCCGCCCGGCCGGCTGCTCTCGTACACCCTGATGCTCGTCTACTACCCGATGACGGCCGTCAACTGGCTTCTGGGGATTGTCAGTTGCGTGCTGTTCCTCTGGTTCGGGGCGTCCGGCACCCAGGTCTCCGCCTCGGTCTGGCTGATGCTCTACAGCGACGCGGCGGCCCTCCAGATCGGGCTCTACCTCTGGAACCGGCGGCACAACGTCTCGCCGCACGAACCCGAGGGCTCGGGCGGGCTCGCCGGGATGGGCATGTCCGCGCTCTCGGCGCCCATCTACCTCAAGTCGCTCGGCTCGGCCGTCCTGCGCACCCGCGGCCAGTTCGTCGTCACCCCCAAGGGCGGCCAGGCCAGCCCCGACCGGCTGTGGACCTTCCGCATCCACCTGTTCTGGGCGGCCGTCCTCACCTGCTCGCTGATCGCCTCCGTGCATTACCGCCACACTCACGCCGCCATGCGCACCTGGGCCCTGCTCGCCCTGTGCATCGCGCTGGCCCCGGCGGCGATCTGGGCCTGGACGACGCGGCGCGAGCGCTCGGCGGCCCGCAGCGCGGCCGAGGTCGCCACCCGGCAGAAGAAGGCCACGGGCGAGGCGGAACCCGCCGTCGCCACGACGAGCGGAGGGAACTGAGCCATGGCCTACCGGCCCTCGAAGCGGACGAAGAAGACCCTGCTCGGCGGCGGCGCCGTGGTGCTCCTCGCCGGTCTCAACGCCCCCGCCGCGGTCTCCTTCGCCACCGAGCAGTACCACGCATGGGAGATCGCCCAGCCCGATTACATGGCGCGGTACGGCGCCTGGCACGGCGTCGACATCCCCAAGGAGTACCGCACCAACGCCATCCACGCGGCGTTGCTGCACACCGGCAAGGTGCTGATCATCGCGGGCTCGGGCAACAAGCAGGACCACTTCGACGCGGGCACCTTCGACACCGTGCTGTGGAACCCGAAGGACAACTCCTTCAAGAAGATCCCCACCCCCGTGGACTTCTTCTGCGGCGGCCACGCCCAACTCCCGGACGGCAAGCTCCTGGTGGCCGGCGGAACCGCCCGCTACGAGCTCCTGGACGGCGAGGTCAAGCGGGCCGGCGGCGGCATGCGGGTCAAGAACGAGAGCCCGGACAAGACCGTCACCGTCAAGAAGGGCAGCAAGTTCCGCTCCCCGTCGGGAGTCGAGTACATATCCAAGTTCGACGTCACGGTGCCGCGTGCCAAACGCGAGTACGAGGTCGCGTACTACGACACCGGGCAGATGAAGCCCTGGAAGACCAAGACCACCGCCGGCGAGGCGCGGGTCTTCGTCGAGGCCGTGGCCGAGGGCCCCCAGTCGGTCGCCACCGACCGGGCGCAGTACGAGATCGAGGGCCTGAGCGGCAAGGACGCCGACAACGTGTACGGACTCGCCGAGAAGATCACCCTGGACAAGCAGGACTTCCAGGGGATCAGAGCGGCGTACGAATTCGACCCCAGGGCCGAGAAGTACATCCCGGTCACCCCGATGAAGGAGGCCCGCTGGTACCCGACGCTCACCACGCTCCAGGACGGCCGCGTGCTCGCCGTCTCCGGGCTCGACGACGTGGGCGCCATCCTCGCGGGCGACAACGAGATCTACGACCCGAAGACCAAGCAGTGGTCCAAGGGGCCCTTCCGCTACTTCCCCACGTACCCCTCGCTGTTCCTGACCAAGAGCGGCAAGCTCTTCTACTCGGGCGCCAACGCCGGGTACGGGCCCGCCGACAAGGGCCGCGAGCCGGGCCTGTGGGACGTCGAGAAGAACACCTTCACCAGGATCGGCGGTCTGAAGGCCACCGACCAGCTGGAGACGGCCAGTTCACTTCTGCTGCCCCCCGCGCAGGACCAGCGCTTCATGCTGCTCGGCGGCGGCGGGGTCGGCGAGTCCAAGAAGGCGACGCCGCGCACCGCCGTGGTGGACCTCAAGCAGAACAGTCCTGTCTTCAGGACGGGACCCGAACTCCCGCAGGGCACCCGGTACCTGAACAGCGTGATCATGCCGGACGACTCCGTCTTCACCAGCGGCGGCTCCTCCGACTACCGGGGCCGGGGCGGCTCCAACATCCTGAAGGCCCAGTTCTACGACCCCGGGGCGAACGCCTTCCGCGAGGCGGCCGACCCCACCGTCGGCCGCAACTACCACTCCGAGGCGCTGCTGCTGCCCGACGGCCGGGTCGCCACCTTCGGCTCCGACTCGCTCTTCGGCGACAAGGACAACACCAAGCTCGGCAAGTTCGAGCAGCGCATGGAGGTCTACACCCCGCCCTACCTCTACCGCGACAAGGACAAGCGCCCGGCCCTCGGCGACGGCCCCGAGGCCGCGGCGGGCGACGGCCGGGCGACCTTCAAGACGGACCACCCCGAACGCGTCGTCAAGGCCCGGCTGATGCGGCCGAGCGCGGTCACGCACACCACGGACGTGGAGCAGCGCTCGATCGAACTGGGCCTGACCAAGGACAGGAACTCGGTCACGATCACCGTCCCGAAGGACCGGGCGCTGGTCCCGCCGGGCTGGTACATGGTCTTCGTGACCGACCAGGAGGGCACCCCGTCCGAGGCGAAGTGGCTCCGGGTGGACTGAGAACCCTTTACCTGATTGTCCGTCAGAACCGGGCGCGCTTGGCGAGCCCGAGGGCGTACTCCGGCCACCAGGTCCCGGCGGACGGGCCGCCGCGGCAGGGCCCGTCCGAGTCGCCCGGCCGCTTGATCCACAGGAACGCGTCGACGAGCGGATCCCCGGTACTGACCGACGGCGGGGTTCCCAGCGACCGGCCCGGGGGATTGCACCAGGCTTGGTCGCGGTCGCCGAGCAGGGGCCCCTCGCCGTTGCGGCTGGTGTCCATGACGAAGTGCTTGCCGCCGAGGGCCTGGGACACCTTCACCCCGTACGCCCGTACCGTCGCGTCCTTCTGGAAGTTGGAGACGTTCAGCGCGAACCCGTCGGCCTTCTCGATGCCGGCTCGCCGCAGCGGGTCGACGAGGGTGTACGGATCCGGGATCCACGCGGGATTCCCGGCATCGAGATAGACCTTGGTGTTGGGCAGCCTCTTCAGATGCCCAATGGCCTCGTTGAGAAGCTGATACCGCTCGGCGTGATGGTCGGGCGTCGTACACCCGTCGACCATGTGGGCGACCGCGTCCGGCTCCAGGACGACGACCGCCGGGGCGTCGCCGATGGCCTCGGCGAACATCCCGTACCAGGCGCGATAGCCGTCGACCCCGTTCGCCCCGCCCGCCGAGTACTTGCCGCAGTCGCGGTGCGGAATGTTGTACGCCACGAACAGCGCGGTCCGCTTCTCCTTGGCGGCGCCCTCGACGGCCTTGCGGATGCCGGGCTGCGGGTTGTCCCCCGACGGCCAGGTGGCCACCGGCCGCTCCGCGATCCGCCGGAGCGCCTGGGCGTCGGAGGTACGCCCCTGCCCCTGCCAGATCCTCACCTGCCGGGCCGCGTCGCTCTCCGGGTCCACCCAGAAGGGAGAGCCCGGCGCCGGCGCGGGGGCGGCCTCGGCCTGGGCGCGGGCCTGGGCCGCGGGGGCCTCGTCGGCGGCGCGGGAAGAGCAGCCGGCGACGACGGTGAGCAGGGCGGCGGCGAGAAGGGTTCTGTACGGGAGGGTTCGGTACCGGGACATCAGGCCCCCTGGGGGTGGCAAGGGTCTGGGCGGGACGGTCTGCACGGGCTCGGTCTACACGGAACCGGGCAATGGTGACATAACGGTCACTCTGCGTGGGTGGGCGCCATGCCGGGCGGTCCGGTACCGAACTTCGAGACGGGGCTGACCGGCATGTGACCAGTGGGTAAGGTCGACGGGTGCCCAAGCCGCTCAGCCTTCCCTTCGATCCCATCGCCCGAGCCGACGAACTCTGGCAGCAGCGCTGGGGACCCGTGCCCTCGATGGGGGCGATCACCTCGATCATGCGGGCGCACCAGATCCTGCTCGCGGAGGTCGACGCGGTGGTGAAGCCCTACGGGCTGACCTTCGCGCGGTACGAGGCGCTGGTGCTGCTGACCTTCTCCAAGGAGGGGGAGCTGCCGATGTCGAAAATCGGTGAGCGCCTGATGGTCCATCCCACCTCGGTCACCAACACGGTGGACCGCCTCGTGAAGTCGGGCCTCGTGGACAAGCGCCCCAACCCGAACGACGGCCGGGGAACGCTCGCCTCGATCACGGGCAAGGGCCGCGAGGTGGTGGAGCAGGCCACGCGCGACCTGATGGCGATGGAGTTCGGGCTCGGCGTCTACGACGCGGAGGAGTGCGCCGAGATCTTCGCGATGCTGCGGCCCCTCCGGGTGGCAGCGAACGACTTCGAGGAGTAGCCCAGCCTCTGGGGGTACCTGCACCGCACCCTGTCAGGGGCGCGGGGAACTGCGCGATCGGCCACCGACGGCCCGCAGCCGACCATGCTCCCCCCCGGCGGGTTTCGGGAAGGGGCGGGGTGGGCGAGAGCTCGCCGCAGGCGTGACCCGGGGGAAGATCGCCCCGCATGTCCGGTTACGCTCGACCGCATGAAAAAGAGCGTGCTGACCCGCTACCGAGTGATGGCGTACGTCACCGGCGTGCTACTGGTCCTGCTGACCCTCGGCGTGATCGCCAAGTACATCCTCGACATGAACGGCGCCGCGGACTTCACGAAGGTCGTCGGCATCGCCCACGGCTGGCTGTACGTGATCTACCTCGTCTTCGCCTTCGACCTGGGTTCCAAGGCGAAGTGGCCGGTGGGCAAGCAGCTGTGGGTGCTGATCGCCGGCACGATCCCCACCGCCGCCTTCTTCGTCGAGCGCAAGGTCTCCAAGGAGCTGGAGGCCAAGGTCGCGGACGGCGTCCCCGCGGGCGCCCGCGCCTGACGGCAGAGCCCGGCCCACCGCCGCGTGAGCAACTGCGCGGCGGTCGGCCATCGACATTTACTAGGACGTCCAAGTAAATTTGTGTCATGGACGCTGACGCCATCGAAGAAGGCCGCCGTCGCTGGCAGGCTCGTTACGACAAGGCCCGCAAGCGCGACGCGGACTTCACCACGCTCTCCGGGGACCCCGTGGACCCGGCGTACGGGCCCCGGCCCGGCGATACCTACGACGGGTTCGAGCGGATCGGCTGGCCCGGGGAGTACCCCTTCACCCGCGGCCTGTACCCGACCGGATACCGGGGGCGTACGTGGACGATCCGGCAGTTCGCCGGGTTCGGCAACGCCGAGCAGACCAATGAGCGCTACAAGATGATCCTGGCCGCCGGCGGCGGCGGGCTGAGCGTCGCCTTCGACATGCCCACCCTCATGGGCCGCGACTCCGACGACCCCCGTTCGCTCGGCGAGGTCGGCCACTGCGGCGTCGCCATCGACTCGGCCGCCGACATGGAGGTCCTGTTCAAGGACATCCCGCTGGGCGACGTCACGACATCCATGACGATCAGCGGGCCAGCAGTCCCCGTCTTCTGCATGTACCTCGTGGCCGCCGAGCGGCAGGGCGTCGACCCGGGCGTCCTCAACGGCACGCTCCAGACCGACATCTTCAAGGAGTACATCGCGCAGAAGGAGTGGCTCTTCCAGCCCGAGCCCCATCTGCGTCTCATCGGCGACCTGATGGAGCACTGCGCGCAGGGCATCCCCGCGTACAAGCCGCTCTCGGTCTCCGGCTACCACATCCGCGAGGCGGGGGCGACGGCCGCGCAGGAGCTGGCGTACACCCTGGCCGACGGCTTCGGCTACGTAGAACTCGGGCTGAGCCGAGGCCTGGACGTGGACGTCTTCGCCCCGGGCCTGTCCTTCTTCTTCGACGCACACGTGGACTTCTTCGAGGAGATCGCCAAGTTCCGTGCGGCGCGGCGCATCTGGGCCCGCTGGATGAAGGAGGTGTACGGCGCCCGGTCGGACAAGGCGCAGTGGCTGCGCTTCCACACCCAGACCGCCGGGGTCTCGCTGACCGCGCAGCAGCCATACAACAACGTCGTACGCACCGCCGTGGAGGCCCTCGCGGCGGTGCTCGGCGGCACCAACTCGCTGCACACCAACGCGCTGGACGAGACCCTCGCGCTGCCCAGCGAGCAGGCCGCCGAGATCGCGCTGCGCACGCAGCAGGTGCTGATGGAGGAGACCGGCGTCGCGAACGTCGCCGACCCACTGGGCGGCTCCTGGTACGTGGAGCAGCTTACCGACCGCATCGAGGCGGACGCGGAGAAGATCTTCGAGCAGATAAGGGAGCGGGGGCTGCGGGCGCACCCCGACGGCCAGCACCCGATCGGCCCGATCACCTCCGGCATCCTGCGCGGCATCGAGGACGGCTGGTTCACCGGGGAGATCGCGGAGTCCGCGTTCCGCTACCAGCAGTCCCTGGAGAAGGGCGACAAGCGGGTGGTGGGCGTCAACTGCCACCACGGTTCGGTCACCGGTGACCTGGAGATCCTGAGGGTCAGCCATGAGGTGGAGCGCGAGCAGGTACGGGTCCTGGCCGACCGCAAGTCGCGCCGCGACGACGGGGCGGTGCGCGCCGCCCTGGACGCGATGCTGGCCGCGGCCCGGGACGGCTCCAACATGATCGTGCCGATGCTGGACGCGGTGCGGGCGGAGGCGACGCTGGGGGAGATCTGCGGGGTGCTCCGCGAGGAGTGGGGCACGTACACGGAGCCCCCGGGCTTCTGAGCCCGCCCGGGCCCGGTGCGCTGGGGCTCCGCCCCAGACCCCGTTGCCCCCACCCCACCCCACCCCACCCCTTCCCGAAACCCGCCGGGGGTGGGGTGGGGTCGGCTGGAGCGGGTGATGTGCGGTGCTTCGGCTGCGGACCGTGCGTGGCTGGTCGCGCAGTTCCCCGCGCCCCTAGCAGGGTTGCCGCTGGCGGGGGTTCCATGCGGGCATGCCCGGTCGATCGACGAGCGCGGACGTCAGGCCACCCCAGCCTGTCATGGGGGTCCCCCTGGCCCTTGAGGCCTTGGGGGAGTTTGAGGACGAGCGCCCTTTAGGCGCGAACGGGGTCTGGGGCGGAGCCCCAGGAAACCGGCTTCCCCCCCTTTTCAACCCCCGGAGGGTTTCGGGAAGGGGTGGGGTGGGGGCTCCCCGGGGTCTGGGGCGGAGCCCCAGGGCTCAGCCTGGCCCACCCTCGCTCGGGAGCGTCAGGCGGAACAGGGCTCCGCCGCCCGGGGCCTGATGGGCTGTCAGGTCGGCGCCATGTGCCCGCGCGATCTGGCGGGCCATCGCCAGGCCGAGCCCCGACCCCGGCAACGCCCGCGCCTGCTCCGCCCGGTAGAACCGGTCGAAGACATGAGGGAGGTCGGCCGGCGCGATACCCGGCCCGTGGTCCCGTACCGTCAACTCGCCCGCCAGCAGCACCACTTCCACCGGCGCCCCGGCCGGGCTGAACTTCGCCGCGTTGTCCAGGAGGTTGGAGATCAGGCGGGCAAGCCGGGCCGGCACGCCCGGCAGCGTCGCCGACGCGTCGGACAGGTCCAGTTCGAAGGGCGTCGCCGGCCAGTGCGTCCGGGCCGTATCCACCGTGTGCGCGAGCAGCGGGGCCAACCGGACCTCCTCCAGGAGCGGCGTCGGCTCCTCGTCCCTCGCCAGGTCGATCAGGTCGTTGACCAGGACGGACACCTCGCGGATCTGGCGGCCGAGGGCGGCCGAGGCCCGGTCGCGCTGGGCCGGGGTCAGGCGGTCGGCCCGGGCGAGGAGCTCGGCGTTCGTACGGAGGGCGGTCAGGGGCGTACGCAACTCGTGGGACGCGTCCGCGACCAGGCGGCGCTGGGCCGTCACCGACTGCTCCAGCTCGCCCAGCATCGTGTTGAAGGACGCCGCGAGCCGGGTCACCTCGTCCTCCTTGTCCGGCGGGCCGGGCGGCAGCTCGATGCGGTGGCTCGGGTCGCGGGTGGCCGCGATGTGCTCGGCCGTCGCGGTGAGCCGGGCCACGGGGGCCAGGCCCGTGCGGGACACCCAGTAGCCGAGCGCGGCGGCGAGCAGCACCCCGGCGGCTCCCACCCCGCTCAGCAGCCCCGCCGCCTGGCCCACGCCCTTGCGTACCGCGTCCGAACGCAGGGCCACCTGAAGGGACTTGTCCTGGAGGCCGATGCGCTGGGTGAACATCCGCGCGGGCTCGCCGCTGGGCAGCGTGATGTTGGTGAAGTAGCCGTTGCGGGCCCCGACCGCGACCTGGCGCACCGGCGGGCTCACAGGCAGCAGATAGCCCTTGCCGGGGTCCTTTGCCGGGTCGGCGGGGACGACCTGCGCGCACGCGGGAGCGGACTGGAAGCGGCACTCCCCGGCCAGCACCCCGGGGGCCTCGCCCCGGTGCTGCTGGATGACGAGGGTCGCCGACTGCGTCAGGTTCAGGTCGAGCTGGTGGTAGAGCTCGTACCGGATCACGAAGAACGCGGCCGTGCACACCCCGACCGCGACCAGCGCCACCGCGGCCGAGGCCGCCACCGCGAGCCGGGTGCGCAGCGGGCGGTGGCGGCGCCAGCGGGCGCCCAGGCGCCGACGGGAGCTCACGAGGCGTCCAGGCGGTAGCCGACGCCGTGCACCGTGTGGACCAGGCGCGGCTCGCCCGCCGCCTCCAGCTTGCGGCGCAGATAACCGACGTACACGGCAAGGGAGTTGGAGTCCGGGCCGAAGTCGCGGCCCCAGACCAGCTCGTGGATGAGCTCCCTCGGCAGCACCTGCCCCGGGTTGCGCATCAGGAGTTCCATCAGGGCGAACTCGGTACGCGTGAAGTCGATCGGGCGCTCGCCCCGGCGGGCGGTGTGCGCGACCGGGTCCACCACCAGGTCCGCGTACCGCAGCTCCTGCTGTTCGGCGGGGTCGGGCGCCGCGCGTCGCAGCAACGCCCGTACGCGTGCGATGAGTTCGTCCAGGGCGAAGGGCTTGACCAGGTAGTCGTCCGCGCCCGCCTCCAGGCCGTCCACCCGCTCGCTCACCGAGTCGAGGGCGGTCAGGACCAGGACCGGCGTGCGGTCGCCCATCGCGCGCAGCTGGCGGCACACCCCCAGGCCGTCGAGGACCGGCATCATCACGTCCAGGACGATCGCGTCCGGCCGCCAGGCGGCCACCTCGGAGAGGGCCGCGAGCCCGTCCTGGGCGCCCTTCACCTCGTACCCCTCCACCGCGAGGCCGTCCTCGACGGCTGCCCGTACCTCCGGCTCGTCGTCGACGACGAGAATTCTGACCGCGCGCGTGGTGCTCATGGGCAAAGCCTGCCAAACGCGGCTCTTAGAACCCTCTTAGGCCGCCCCGTGAACCTCGGTGCCATGCGCACACCATTGTCAGTAGTGATCGGGGCGGGCGGGACCGGCGGGCACATCTACCCCGGACTCGCACTCGCCGAGGCGCTGCGGCGGGCCGTCCCCGACGCGGTGATCTCCTTCGTCGGCACGACCCGGGGCCTGGAGGGCAAGCTCATACCGGGCGCCGGCTACCACCTGCACACCGTCGACATGATCCCCTTCGACCCCTCGCTCGGCGCCAAGCGGTATCTGCTGCCCGCCGCGCTGCTGAAGTCGGGCGCGCAGTGCCGGGCCATCCTCAAGGCCCAGCGCGCCCAGGTCGCGATCGGCATGGGCGGCTACCCCAGCGCCCCGGTCATCGTCGGCGCGAAGATGGCCGGGCTGCCCAGCCTCATCCACGAGTCCAACGCGGTGCCGGGACGCGCCAACCAGTTCGCGGCCCGGCTCACCTCCCACATCGCGGTCGCCTTCGACCGCAGCCGCGCCCACCTCGCGGGCGGCCAGGACGCCATCACCACCGGCATGCCCATCGCCGCCTCGCTCGCCTCCCTCGACCGCACGACGATGCGCACCGAGGCCCGGCGCGCCCTCGGCGTGCCGCCCGGGGCGCGCCTCGTCCTCGTCAACGGCGGCAGCCTCGGCGCGGCCCGGCTCACCGCGGCGGCGATCGGCCTGGCCGAACGCTGGCGGGAGCGGGCCGACGTCCACCTCCTCATCAAGACCGGACCGGCTCAACTGGAGGACACTGAGCGGCAGTTGGCCTCCCTGCCGGGCGCGCGGGCGGTGCCCTACCTCGACCGGATGGACCTCGCGTACGCGGCCGCCGACCTCGTCGTGTGCCGAGCCGGCTCGGCGACCGTCGCCGAACTCGCCGCGACCGGGGTGCCCGCCGTCCTCGTGCCCTACCCGCACGCGCCCGGCGACCACCAGACCCACAACGCCCGGGTCCTCTCCGACGCGGGCGCCGGCCTGCTCGTCCCGGATGCCGAGACCACCGCGTTCCGCCTGGCCGGCCTCATCGAACCGCTCCTGGCCGACCCGGCCCGGCTCGCCGCGATGAGCGGCGCCGCCGACCCCGGCAACCACGCCCGGGCCGCCGACCTCCTGGCCGCCAGGGTCCTCGAACTCGCCTCCTACCCCACCTCGTACACCAGGGAGTACGCAGCATGAGCACTGTGAACACGAGCACCGTCAACACGTGGCAGAACCGCACCGTCCTCGTCACCGGCGCCGAGGGCTTCATCGGCTCGACGCTGGTCGACCTGCTCGTCGGACTCGGCGCGAACGTCAGGGCGTTCGTCCACTACAAGCCGTACGCCGAGAAGGGCTTCCTCGCCCACCTCATCGGCCACCCCCAGGTGGAGATGGTCTCCGGGGACGTCCGCGACGCGGGCCGGGTCTCGGACGCCGTCGCCGGCTGCGACACCGTCTTCCACCTCGCCGCCCTCATCGGCATCCCGTACAGCTACGACTCCCCGGGCGCCTACGTCCAGACGAACGTCGTCGGCACCGAGAACGTCGCCGAGGCCTGCCGCCGCCACTCCGTGCGCCGCCTCGTCCACACCTCCACCAGCGAGGTGTACGGCACTGCCCTGACCGCCCCGATCAGCGAGCAGCACCCGCTCCAGCCGCAGTCGCCGTACTCCGCGTCCAAGATCGGCGCCGACATGATGGCGCTCTCGCACTGGCACGCCTTCGAGCTCCCGGTGACCGTGGTGCGCCCCTTCAACACCTACGGCCCGCGCCAGTCCGCCCGCGCCGTGATCCCCACCATCCTGGCCCAACTGCACGCGGGCGTACGGGAGATCAAGCTCGGCTCGCTCACCCCGACCCGCGACTTCACGTACGTCACCGACACCGCGCGGGGCTTCCTCGCGGTCGCCGAGTGCGACCGGGCGCTCGGCGAGGTCGTGAACCTGGGCACGGGCCGCGAGATAGCGATCGGCGACCTCGCCGAGGCGCTCATCGCCGCATCGGGCCGCGAGGCCTCGGTCGTCGTCGACCCGGCACGGCTTCGTCCGTCGGGCAGCGAGGTGGAACGACTGCTCTCCGACAACACGCGGGCCCGCGAGTGGGCGGGCTGGGAGCCGGAAGTGAGCCTGGAGGAAGGCCTGAAGCGGACGTCGGGCTGGGTGGAGGAAAACCTCTCGCTGTTCGCGCCGACGCGCTACCAGGTCTGAGCCCTCAGACCATCCACCGCGTGTGGCTGAGGTCCCACAGCACCCAGGCCATCAGGCCGAAGAAGAACAGCAGGACGCAGAACAGGCAACAGGCCACCTCATGCCCCGGTTTGCGCTTCTGGTAGACGCCGTCACGCTCGTCGGGCCATCCCGGTGTCCGTCCCATCCCGCGAGCCTCGCAGGCGAGGGGCACGGGGCGGGCCCGGTGGGATCACGGTCCGGCCACACCTGGCGGATCCGGCGGTATCACGGTCCGGCCACGCCGGGCCGCCCCGCCTGCCCGCGGCTCAGGCCGTCGCGGCCAGTCCCGCGCAGATCAGCAGGGTGAAGTCGCGGGCCCACTCCTCGTCCACCGGTTCCGCGCTGACCAGCGCCCGGTGCACGACCGCGCCCGCCACCACGTCGAAGATGAGGTCGGTGTGGCGGGCGGAGACGGCCGGGTCGGCCTCGTAGGGGAGTTCGCCACGGGCCTGGGCCCGTTCGCGGCCGATCAGAACCAGCCGCTTCTGGCGGTCCACGATGGCCGAGCGGATCCGCCCGCGGAGGGCGTCGTCCCGGGTGGATTCGGCCACCACGGCCATCAGCGCGGTCTTCGTCTCGGGGCGCTCCAGGAGGGCCGCGAACTGGAGGACGACGCCCTCCACATCGGCCACCAGGCTGCCCAGGTCCGGGAGTTCGAGCTCGTCGAAGAGGACCGCGACCGCGTCCACGACGAGCTCGTTCTTGCCCGCCCAGCGGCGGTAGAGCGTCGTCTTGGCCACCCCGGCCCGCGTCGCCACGTCCCCCATCGTGAACTTCGACCAGCCGAGGTCGACCAGTGCCTCCCGGGTCGCCAGCAGGATCGCGGCATCGGCCTCGGCGCTGCGAGGCCGACCTGTACGACCCGTACAGGACGGTCTCGCGGCTCGGGATGAAGAAGGCATGACGGCGACCATACCGGCCGGTAGCAATCACGCCAGGGGGCGTGCGGTGTGCGCGAGATCACCCCGCGCGCCGGGGCCGCACCAGTTACGCTACGGCTCGTAGCGAAAGCCGTGAGCGGCCTTCCGCGACAACCACATGTCACACGGCGCCGGGGTGGGGACCCAGGTGCCATCAGGAAAGATCCGCGGTCCGTCCGTGAGCCTCGCAATCCGGCGGGAGGCAACGGATGGGCCCCGGATCCTGCCACCGGATGACCACGCACCGTCGCGGAAGGGGGAGGATGTACGCATGCAGCCTAGGAACATGTCCATGAGCGGCGTCGTCGACCTCGCCGCGGTGAAGGCGGCCGGTGAGGCCAAGAGCAAGGCGGAGCAGGCGCGAGCCGAGGCAGCCCGCCAGGGCGGGGTCCCGGCGGTCGCGCCGTCCGCCCTCGTCATCGATGTCGACGAGGCCTCCTTCGAACGCGATGTCCTGACCCGCTCCTCCGAGGTGCCGGTCGTCATCGACTTCTGGGCCGAGTGGTGCGAGCCCTGCAAGCAGCTCGGCCCGCTGTTGGAGCGTCTCGCCGTCGAGTACAACGGCCGCTTCCTCCTTGCCAAGATCGACGTCGACGCCAACCAGATGCTGATGCAGCAGTTCGGGATCCAGGGGATCCCGGCCGTCTTCGCGGTCGTCGCCGGCCAGGCGCTGCCCCTCTTCCAGGGCGCGGCCCCCGAGGCGCAGATCCGCGAGACCCTCGACCAGCTGGTGCAGGTCGCCGAGGAGCGCTTCGGCCTGACCGGCATCGAGGTCGACCCGAACGCGGCGGCGGCCCCCGCGGCCGATGCGCAGGCCCCGGCGGGCCCGTACGACGCACTGCTCGAAGCCGCTGTGCGGGCCCTCGACTCGGGCGATCTGGCCGGCGCGGTCCAGGCGTACCGGAACGTGCTGAGCGACGACCCGGGCCACCCGGAGGCCAAGCTCGGTCTCGCGCAGGCCGAACTGCTCCAGCGGGTCCAGTCGCTCGACCCCCAGCAGGTCCGCAAGGACGCCGCCGAGAAGCCCGCCGATGTGGCGGCGCAGATCGTGGCGGCCGACCTCGATCTGGTCGGCGGTCATGTCGAGGACGCCTTCGGGCGGCTCGTCGAGACCGTGCGGCGCACGTTCGGTGACGACCGCGACGCGGCCCGGGTCCGGCTCCTCGAACTCTTCGAGGTGATCGGCGGGGACGACCCGCGCGTCACGGCGGCGCGAACCGCGCTGGCGAGGGTCCTCTTCTGATCCACCGGTGGACGCCTCCGGGCGTTCACCGACCTGTCACCGAATGAGTGCCGAACGCGGTACGCGACGGACGATTTGGCGACAGAGAGACAAGAGGCGGCCGCGCTTTACCAAAACTTGGTAAACGCGGCCGCTGTTACTTGCAGTAAGTTGAGCCGCTTCTTACGTCCGCATTTCAGCGGCGATTTCCCCTTCTGTCCGGTCACTCGGCGGCACCCTGCGTGCCCGGCCGATGCCGACCGGTCGCGCTTCGGTTATCGGGCCGTTACTGGCTAGTAACGATCCCTCTTGTGTCGCGGCTCCGAATGCACCACGATCGGCCACGCTCGGTCCAATAACGCACCAGCCCGACAGCCACTCGGCGCTGCCGCCCATTTGGGTCCCCACCGGGCCGGCCGGTGGCAGTGACACCGGTCGTGGACAGGGGGGTCTCTGCTCTCCGGCAGGGCCTGTCCAGCAGGTTGCGCGAACGCGTGGCCAGTGGTTGTCGCTCGGGGGTGATCGCCGGTGTCGGACGAAGTGCGCGAGTCGTACGCGGTCGACCTCCCGTGCGCTCCCCTTCCCGAGGACGTAGCACTTCTCCCATCCCGTGACAGCCCTTGAGGGTCCGTCCCGGAGATGTACGTCCGAGAAGGAGGAAAGTCATGGAGTCCCAAGTACGTGGCGGGACCAGATGGAAGCGGTTCGCGCTGGTCATGGTGCCGAGCGTGGCCGCGACGGCCGCGATAGGCGTCGGCCTGGCACAGGGTGCGCTCGCCGCGTCGTTCAGCGTGTCCGGTGTCGACTTCAAGGTGACGACGGAGTCGCTGGACGGCAAGAACCTGCTGCAGTACGGGTCGGTCGCCAGCGGCAAGTCGCTCGACGGCAAGGACGCGAACCACCCGGTCGTCGTGTCCGGCTTCAGCAGTGCCGAGATCAGCAAGATGTGCCAGTCGGTCGTGCAACCGCTGCCGTTCGGCCTCGGTGACGTGACGATGAAGCTGAAGGCGGGCGGTGGCGACAAGGTCGAGGCCACAAACCTCTACCTGGATGTGCACGAGCTCGACACCAACGCCGAGTTCACGAACATCGACATCGGTGTCGCGGCGGGCGAGGGCAAGGGCCCGACGAAGATCCAGAACGGGAAGGACGGGAAGCCCAACGGCAACCCGTACGGATTCGCGCAGCGCGCCGACAGGGCGGTCCTCAAGGACGTGACCCAGCGCGCCTGGGCGACCACCGCGGGCACGTTCAAGCTCAGCGGACTGAGTCTGCGTCTGTCCGGCGGACAGCACGAGTGCGAGGCGTGGCAGAAGGAATTCCCCAACAACTAGGGAGTTCCCCAGCCGAGCCCCCCGGTGGCCGCTGAGCGCCCACGGCGCCCTCCCGGCCACCGGGAACCTTCTCTTCTTTTCACAGCAACAGCGGTACCAGGGAGCTGTTTTCCATGAGCGCCGAGACCACAGGTTCCCGCGATTCGAGCGATGCCCGCGACTTCCGATACTGGCGGCTTCGGTTCCGGGCCTGGCGCGGCAGGCGGCCGTTCTGGGCGGGCCTGCTCACCATCGCGGGCGGCGTGCCCATCATGTACTTCCCGTACGCCAACATGGAGCTCGGGAACGTCACCATCGCCATGTCGACCACGGCGGGCGCCGGTTCGCTGATCATCGGTGTGCTGCTGGTCACGCTGGGCCTGACCATGTGGTTCCACAGTGTGGTGAGAACCTTCGCGGGCATCGCGGCCATCCTGCTGGCGCTGATCTCCCTGCCCATCGCCAACATCGGCGGCTTCGTCATCGGGTTCCTGCTCTCCCTGTTCGGCGGCGCGCTGGCCTGTGCCTGGGTGCCGGCCAAGCCGAGGCGGCGCGACAAGGCCGACGGGGCCGTCGGGGACGTACCAGGTGGGTCCGGGCCCGAGGGCCGGGTCCTTCCCGCATCGCGCGAGGAGCAGACCGGAACGGCCGCCCACGATACGACAGTTGACGCCAACGGCGGGAGGAACAGTGCGGGGTGACGAGACGCAGCTGGACTCGACCGGAGGCGGCGACCCGCGGGAAAGAAGAGGGCCGCGCCACGCGGCCCCGAGGAAGTCGCTCCTGACCAAGTGGCAGATGCCCGCGGGCAAGGCGATGGCGCTCGCCGCCATGCCCACGGCCGTCCTGGTCGGCATGAGCCTCACGCCCAAGCTCGCGATGGCCGACGACAAGACGGACATCCCGTTCGCCCCCGGCCCCTGTGTGACCCGCTCGGACAGCCCCTCGGGCTCGCCGAGCCCGGCCGGCAGCGCGTCGGACAAGGCGTCGCCGAGCCCGTCGGCGGCGAAGTCGGACGACCCGGCGTCGAAGTCCAAGACGCCCGCGCCCACGGCCTCCGGTTCGGCCGGGGACGCCGTCGACAAGCTCCTGAAGCCGGCCCAGCCCGCGGCCAAGTCGTCCACGGCCGACGCTCCGGCGAAGCCTGCCGAGACCCCGCCGCCCGCCAAGACGACCAACCCGCTGGACCCGCTGGGGCTGGGTGACGCGCTCAAGGGTCTGTTCGGCATCCACGACACGCCGAGCCCGGCGCCCACCCCGAGCACGTCGACGGCGGCCCCCGCGCCGAAGCCCTCGGCGAGCACGGCCGCGCCCAAGCCGTCGACGAAGGCGTCCAAGCCCGCCACCACCGAGGACAAGCCGGTCGACAAGACGGCGGACGCGATCAAGAAGGCGGCCGACGAGGCGGGCCAGAAGGTGGCCGAACTCCCGGACGCGGCAAAGGGGTTGGACCCCAAGAAGGACACCGCCATCCCCGACGGTGCCAAGCCCCCCTTCCCGTGCCCGACCGCCGACCCGAAGGCGCTCGCCGCGGCCAAGCAGGACAGCGGCGTCCCGACGCTGCCCACGCAGCCCTGGATCCTCAAGAGCTCGAAGCTCACCCTGAAGGGGTTGAACTACGAGGGAATCGTCGAGGTCAAGGCGGGCGACACGACCAAGAAGGTCCTCAAGTTCACGGCCTCGGCCGTGGACATCGACAACCTGGACCAGCAGGTGTACGGGCCGGAGGTGGGTGGCCAGCCCACCACCGCCCATGTCGTGGCCCGCTCCGGCTCGCAGTCGACGATCCGCAACGGCACGGTGACGATGTACACGGAGGAGCTGAAGGGCAACCTCTTCGGCCTCATCCCGGTCACCTTCAGCCCGGCCACCCCGCCGCCGCTGAACGTCCCGTACGCCTTCTTCACCAACGTGACGGTCCGCCAGGCAGGCCAGTTCGGCGGCACCCTGACCGTCCCCGGCCTCCACAACTACGTCACGAACGGCAACCCCACGACGTAACCCCAAGTACCCATCCGGGAGCCGCAGTTGAGCCGTGGCTCGCATTCCCCTCGGGGGTGCGGGCCACGGCTGCGCTTCACCGCGCACGCGACGGATCCATTACTTCCGCTTGGATGCTGTTTGGAGTTTCCTTTACCTGTCGCTCCTAGGGTCGGGAAAGTTCGGGCGGGCAACGGGAAACGCGGGGAGTGCTGGGTGGGCGACGACGGCAAGGTTCTGGACATCAAGGTCGCGGATGTGAAACTCACCGCGCCGGTCTTCCATGAGCAGGCCACGAACCTGAGCACGGCGCTGACCAACCTCGTTCACGCCCTCGACGGATTCGGCGCGCCGTGGGGCGACGACGACCAGGGCAAGGCGTTCCACGACGCGTACGCGCCCCAGCAGAAGGTCATCGAGCGGGCGGCGGGCACACTGGTACTGGGCCTGGTCAGCATTCATGAGGCGATGGTCGACATGTCCGACGGGCATGTGGACAACGAGCAGTTGATCGCCGGGATGTTCACGAAGATCAAGAAGCCGGTGGATGCCACGGACGGCGACGATTCCGAATGAGCATCGAGGACGAGGCAAAGAAGGTCCTGCTCAAGTTGGGTATGTGGTGGCCGGACGCCAATTCCGGCACCTTGCGGCACGCCGCCGATGCCTGGCGTACCTTCGCCGACGCGGTCGACGACGTACGGACGCCGGTGAACAACGCGGCGTCCGCCCTCATCCACAACAACAAGGGTGAGGCGATAGACGCGTTCGAGATCTTCTGGGGCCGGTATGCGAAGGACGGCAACGCGGGCTGGCTGAGCGACCTCTCCAAGTCGGCCCGGAAGATGGCGGAGGCCCTCGACAAGTTCGCCGACGCCGTCGATCACGCCATCCACAAGCTCTGGATTCAGATCGGGATCGATGCGGCCGTCATCGCGGGCGGCATCGGGCTGGCGTTTCTCACCGCGGGGCTCGCCTCCGGTGCTGCGGTCGCGGCCGCCGATGCCATCATCGAGCTCGGTGGCACTCTCGGTGTCGCGGTCTCTGCTACCGTCGCCGAGATCGCTGCGGGGACCCTGGTCGCAGCCGCCTTCGGTGGAATCGAATCGGTCACGGTCGACCTCGCGGTCGCTCAGCCCCTGAAGATCGCGACGGGCCAGCAGAAGGGGCTGAGCCTGGACGAGATCAACCAGGCGGCCAAGGACGGCATGATCTACGGTGGTGCGTTCGGCGCGGGCAGCGGCGTCCTGAAGGCCGGTGCCGAGGGCGCCTTCACCAACCCGAGCCCCTTCATGCTCCGGCCTCCTTCGCTCCGCCCGGACCTGGTCGAACTGGGGCCCGCCGCCCGGCAGGCCGACCGCACCCCGTGCGTCGGCGAGCCCATCGACGTCGCCACCGGCGCGATGCTGATGACCCAGACCGACCTGAGCCTGCCCGGCGCACTCCCCCTCGTCTTCGCCCGCACCCACCTGTCGTCGTACCGAGCGGGTACATGTTTCGGCCCGACGTGGATATCCAGCCTCGACGAATGCCTTCAGATCGACGCCGAGGGAGTGGTGTTCGCCGCAGCCGACGGCATGCGGCTCGTGTACCCGGTGCCGAAGGCGGGCGAGCCGGTGCTGCCCGCCAAGGGCGCCCGCTGGCCCCTGGAGTGGGACGGCAAGCCCGACGGCGTCATGACCGTGACCGACCCCGACACCGGGGTGGTCCGCAGCTTCGGCACGCCGCTGCCCTCCGACACCTTCGGGGTCTTCCGGCTACCGGTGGACAGCTGGCAAGACCGTAATGGCGCGCGCATCGACGTCGAGCGCTCCGACCAGGGGATACCCGTCGGTCTGAGGCACAGCGGCGGCTACTACCTCGCCGTGGACACCCGCGGCCGGCGCATCACGGCCCTGCGACTCCTGGACGAAGCCCCGTCCCGCTATGAGCCACACGTCGCACCGTCAGATGCCGGAGCGGTGGTGATGAGCTACGGCTACGACGAGGAGGGCAACCTCACCGAGGTGATCAACTCTTCGGGCGAGCCGCTGAAGTACGCGTACGACGGTCAGGGCAGGATCACCAAGTGGGCCGACCGCAACGGGACTTGGTTCTCGTACGTCTACGACCAGCGCGGCCGAGTCGTGCGCACCGACGGCATCGACGGCATCCTCTCGGGTTCGCTGACATACGACGAGACCGCCCGCACCACGACTTACACGGATTCCCTGGGCCGCCGCTCGACCCACCGCTACAACGCCGAGGGAATGGTCGTCGAGGAGACCGACCCGCTCGGTCACACCACCCGCACCGAATGGGACGATCGCGGCGACAAGCCGCTGACGATCACGGACCCACTGGGACGGACCACGCGGTACACGTATGACGAAGCCGGCGCCCTCGTGGAACTCACCCTGCCAGACCGGTCCGTCGCACGGGCGGCGTACAACGCCCTCGGACAGCCGGTCGAGGTCACCGACCCCAGCGGCGCTACCTGGCGCCACACGTACGACGCCGCGGGAAACCTGCTCACGACGACGGACCCGCTCGGCGCCGAAACGCGTTGCACCTACGACGAGTCCGGGCATCTGGTCGCTGTGACGGATGCCCTCGGCCACACCCGGACGGTCGTAGTGAACGCGGCCGGACTCCCACTGGCGGTAACCGACGGGCTGGGCCACACCACGGCCGTGCGCCGTGACGCCTGGGGCCGGGTCGTGCAGGTGACCGACCCGATGGGCCACGTGGTCCGCATGGGCTGGACAGTCGAGGGCAAACCGGAGTGGCACGAGCACGCCGACGGCAGCCGGGAGTCGTGGACGTGGGACGGCGAAGGCAACCTCCTCACCCACGCTGACACGGCAGGCAACCTGACCCGTCACACCGTGGGCCCCTTCGACGTACCGGCCACCCGCACCGACCCCGACGGCGCGGCCTACGCCTTCGCCTACGACACCGAGCTCCGGCTGACCGAAGTCACCAATCCGCAAGGTCTCACATGGTCGTACACCTACGACGACGCGGGCAGGCTGGTCGCGGAAACAGACTTCAACGGCCGGACCCTGACTTACGCCCACGACGCGGCAGGCGGTCTGGCTGCGCGCACGAACGGGGCGGGAGAGACGCTGCGGTTCACCCGGGACGCGATGGGTCGCGTCACGGAGCAGCAGTCGGACACAGGCGAGGTGACCACGTATGAGTACGACGCGACGGGCGAGCTCGTCCGCGCGGTCAACGCAGACACCGAGGTAGTCACTCGGCGCGATGCGCTGGGCCGTGAACTCGACGAAACGGTCAACGGCCGAACGACGACCTTCGCATACGACCCGCTGGGGCGGCGCGTCCGCCGGGTCACCCCCTCGGGCCTGGTGTCCGAGTGGGCCTACGATGCGGCCGGGCGCCATGTGCAACTGTGCACGGAACATGGAGAGTTGACATTCACGTACGACGCATCGGGCCGCGAGACCGAACGCCGTATCGGCAGCGACGTGGTGCTCAGCCAGACCTGGGACGCAACCGACCGGCTCACGGCTCAGACCCTGAAGTCGGGAGGCGCCGATGCCAGTCGCCTCCTCCAGTACTGTACGTACGCATATCGTGCGGATGGTCATCTGGCCGAAATCCGTGAACTCGCCTCGGGCACCAGGAAGTTCGACCTGGACGCGATGGGTCGGGTCACCGGCGTCCGGGCCCACGGCTGGATCGAGACGTATGCCTACGACGCGATGGGCAACCTGTCACATGCAACCGCGCCCGCCCACGAATCCGCCGGTGACCGTGAGTTCGACGGAGCCCTCATACGCCGAGCCGGCCGCACGACGTACGAGCACGACTCCCAGGCCCGCCTCATCCGAAGGACCCGCAGGCTCCTCAACGGGCAGCAGCGGACCTGGGCGTATGTCTGGAGCGCCGAGGACCGGCTGACGGAGGCCATCACGCCCGACGGAGCGCGCTGGCGGTACGCGTACGATCCGCTCGGCCGCCGCATTTCGAAACACCGGGTCGCCGAGGACGGCTCGACCGCGGAGCGAACAGAGTTCACCTGGGACAACACCCGGCTCGCCGAGCAGAAGGCGCCGGACGGCAGGTACACCACCTGGGACTATGAGCCGGGCACCCACCGCCCTCTCACCCAGACCGACCACAAGCCGGTAGTCCGCGGGGCAGGAGCGTCCTTCCTCTCCACGCTTGACGAGGACTACTCGACGCGTTTTCACGCTGTCGTGGCTGACGTGGCGGGTAGCCCGACCGAACTGGTCTCCTTGGACGGTCGGCTCGGATGGCACCGGCGCACGACTTTGTGGGGCACGTCATTCCCCGCCCCCACGGATGTGGAATCCGTGGACTGCCCGATCCGATTCCCAGGCCAGTATGCCGACGACGAAACGGGTCTGAACTACAACTTTTTCCGGTACTACGATCCTGAGTCGGGCCGGTACATCTCAGCGGACCCCCTCGGCCTGTCGCCGGCTCCCAATCCCATGGCCTATGTCGCGAACCCGAGTACCTGGGTCGATTTGCTCGGCCTCGCCCCCTGTACGGCGGCCAAGGCGAAGTGGGAGGAGCAGGCAGACTTCACCAGCCAGAAGTCCATGAGTAAGAAGTACGACGCGCACGCCGGAGACTTCCTGCAGTCTCCCGGTCCCCGGAACAAGGCGAACATGAGTGCCTTCGAGGATGCCATGCGGGAACATATGAAGGCACCCGGAACGAAGATCTACCGCTTTCAGTATCGCAATCAAGGACCGGCTGTCGGGTTCATCGATCCGGCCACTCAGAAGATGGTGATGCTCCGGCCCAACGGAGAGTTCTGGTCGGCATGGAAGCTTTACGACAACCAGTTCACGAACATCGTCGAAAACGGGAAGCTGAAATAGCGTGACTTCCAATAATCCAATCACGTGCGGCGAGCTGACAGGCGCCCTGCTGTCCACGCCGCATCGGTTCAGTGGTGCCTGGCTCGCCGAGGGCGGCAAGAGTGAGGTGCCGCTGCCGGGGGAGGGGTACCTGGACCTGGCGCTCGCGCAGCGGACGGCTGCGGGAGCGCGGACGGCCGGCTTTGCATACGTGCTGAGCGCGCCGACCGGGCCGGAGGCTGAGAGCGCTGAGCCACAACACCTTCCGGCGGATGCTGAAGCCATGGTGGGGGGCATCCGCTGGCCAGGTGAGCCGGTCCTCCTTTCCCTGCCCGACCTCACCGGCGCCATACTCCTCACTGGGGACGGTTATGCGCTGGCCGCCGGACGGAGGGCCTTCATCGAAGGCGCGGTGCCGGAGGGGGCCGACCAGGCGCGGGCGGCTTTCTCCAGATACGGGCGGCGCGTAGCTGTCAGGCACCCTGCGGTGGCCGAGGTGGCAGCCGATTTCACCGGGTTCCAGCGGACGTGGAACAGGGCGGCCCACGTAGTGGCCGGTTCCGGGGTCGACCATCAGCTGGTTCTGATGAACTCGTTCTCTGCGGATGGCATTTCCGCAGAAGCCTTCGCCCGAGAGTGGCTGGAGGCGCGTCGTCGGAGCCTCAACGCCAAGGAGCGCATTGGCCAAGACCTTTCCAGCGCGTTGGAAGAGGTTTTCTATGCGCTGGAGGACTTTCCGATCGACCCGTCTCTGCGGGACGAGAGCGACCTCACGGTCGAGCAATTGAGAGCGGTAGTGATGGAGGCGCTTCGCCGTGCGGACGGGGCGTAGGAGGTCTTGCGGAAGCGGTGTGGTGCGCGGGGCACCCGGGAGGGAATGGAGCGAGACGCTCGGCGCCCTGTAGCGAGCCGCTTCAAGGCCTCACGGCACCTCAAGCAGGGACCTTTGGCGGAGTGACAGTGCGCGGAGGTGGTCGACACTCGGAGAAGAACCTACGGATCCGTAGGTTGCGTACGCCTCGTGTCCAGCGCACCCCTGATGCGCCACCCCGAAGAACGGACCCCCATGCCGACTCCCAACCGCCCCCGCCCCCAGATCATCCAGGGCGGCATGGGGGTAGCCGTGTCGGGGTGGCGGCTTGCGCGGGCCGTGGCGCGGGGTGGGCAGCTCGGGGTGGTGTCCGGGACCGCGCTCGATGCCGTGCTCGCGCGCAGGCTCCAGCTCGGCGACCCCGGCGGGCACATGCGGCGGGCGCTCGCCGCCTTCCCCGTGCCGGAGGCCGCCGCGTACGTCCTTGAGCGGTACTTCGTCGAGGGTGGGGTCGATCCCGGCGAGCGGATGCGGGCCATGGCCCGGCTGCGGGTCGACCGGGGCGAGGCCGCCGAACTCCTCACCGTGCTCGGCAACTTCGTCGAGGTCTGGCTTGCCAAGGAGGGGCACGACGGGCCCGTCGGGGTCAACTACCTCGCGAAGATCCAGCTCGCCACCGCGCCCGCCCTGTTCGGCGCGATCCTCGCCGGGGTCGACCACGTCCTGGTCGGCGCGGGGATCCCCGGGCAGATCCCCGCCCTCGCCTCGCGACTCGCCCGCGCGGAATCCGTCACCACCCTGGTCGGTGTGGAAGGGGATGAGGAGCCGCTCCCTTACACCTTCGATCCGGTGGGTGGGGTCATGGCTCAACTACCGCCCGCAACACGCCAGTTGAAGCGCCCGGACGTGCTTGCCATCGTCTCGCTGCCCGTCCTCGCCTCCTATCTCGTCCGGGATCCGGCCACCCGGCCCGACGGGTTCGTCATCGAGACGCACCGGGCCGGCGGGCACAGCGCCCCGCCGCGCGGGAAGCTCTCGCTGGATGCGGGAGGCGAGCCGGTGTACGGGCCGCGCGACCATCCCGACCTCGCCAAGGTCGCCGCCCTCGGGATCCCGTTCTGGCTCGCGGGCGGTGCCGCGCATCCCGAGCGGCTGGCCGGGGCGCGGGCCCTGGGGGCGGTCGGCGTGCAGCTCGGCAGCGTGTTCGCGCTCTGCGAGGAGTCGGGGCTGCGGGACGATCTGCGCAGGGAGTTGAGGGCGCGGGCCCGGGCCGGGACGCTGAGGGTGCGCAACGATCCGCGGGCCTCGCCGACCGCCTTCCCGTTCAAGGTGGCCGAGCTCCCCGGAACCCTGTCCGAGGAGGCGGTGCGGGCGGCGAGGAGGCCCGTGTGCGACCTCGGGTATCTGCGCACGCCGGCCCGCGCGGCGAGCGGGGCGCTGGTCTACCGCTGTGCCGCCGAGCCGATCGCCGCGTACGTGCGCAAGGGCGGCGACGCCGTGGACACCGCCGGGCGGGTGTGTCTGTGCAACGGGCTGCTCGCGACCGTGGGGCTCGGGCAGCGCAGGCCCGGCGGGGCGGACGAGCCGCCCGTCGTCACCATCGGGCAGGACCTCGGGTTCCTCGACGACATCGGCCCGGACGGCCGCCCCTATACGGCCGCCGAGGTCATCGACTGGATGCTGGGCGCCGGGACCCCGGCTCAGATCACCGCGTCGGTCTGAGACTTCGCCTTCTTGCGGCGGGTCAGGACCAGGACGCCCGCGCCCCCCGCCACGACCACCGCCGCGCCGATGCCGGCCCAGCCGAGCGCGCCCAGGCCCGAGTCGGACGAGCCGGCCGCGGCGCCCGTCGCCGTGCCTGCCTTGCCGTCACCGGAGGCGGGTGCGGCCGTGTCGAGGGTGCCGACCGGGGTGGCCCTGCCGACCGCCGTGAAGCCCCAGTCCAGGAGCTGGCGCATCTCGGTGTAGACCTTGTCGCGCTTGGCCTCCTGCGGGTTCATCACCGTCACCACCAGCGTGTGGCCGTCCCGCTGGGCCGCCTCGGCCAGGGTGTTGCCCGCGTTCGTGGTGTAGCCGTTCTTGCCGCCGATCAGGCCGGGGTACTTGGCGACGCCCTCGATGCCGGACAGCATGCGGTTGGTGTTGGAGATCCCGAACGGCTTGCCCTTGGTGTTGGGGCCGCCGGGGAACTCGGCCGAGGCCGTACCGCAGTACTCCTTGAAGTCCTTGTTCTTCAGGCCCGAGCGCAGGAACAGGGCCAGGTCGTACGCCGAGGACACCTGGCCGGGCGCGTCGTAGCCGTCCGGGCTCAGCACGTGGGTGTCCTTGGCGCCGAGGCTCTCGGCCTTCTTCTGCATGTCGGCGACGGTCTTGTCGACGCCGCCGTTCATCGCCGAGAGCACATGCACCGCGTCGTTGCCCGAGCGCAGGAACACCCCGCGCCACAGGTCGGGCACCTTGTACGTCTGGCCGGGCACGATGCCGACCGCGCTGCTGCCGTCGCCCATGCCCTTGAGGTCCTCGTCGCCGACCTTGCGGCTCGCGTCGTGCGGCACCCCGGGCAGCACGGTGTCCGCGAAGAGCATCTTCAGGGTGCTGGCCGGGGGGAGCGGCCAGTGCGCGTTACGCGCCGCGAGCACCTGGCCGGTGTCGGCGTCCGCCACGACCCAGGACAGCGCGGAGAGTCCCGGGGGCAAGGCCGGTGCGCCCGCGCCCACTTGATCGCCCGGCTTGCCCAACTGCGCGCCGCCCGCCTGCGACATGGCCGCCGGCGGCTCCTTCTTCGCCTCGCCGCCGGGCGCCCCCGGCGTCGCCGACTTGGGCGGCTTCGCGGGGTGACCGCTCGCCACGGCCGGGCCGACGGCGGTGCCCGCGGTGACCGCGGTGGCGGTGAGCGCCACGAGTGCGCGTCGGACCTGCGGCGATATGGGAAGACGCATGAATGTGAACGTACCCCAGGAGGTGTCATGGAATTGATTCGTCCGCCCGTGGAATTTGCCACGCCTTGTTCATGGAACGGACAAGCGTGCCATCCCGTCCGGGAGCGGGTACGCCGGAGGGCGGCACCCGTACGCCACGGGATGCCGCCCTCCAAGGACGTACGGCCGACGGCTATTCCTTCTCGCCGCCGCCGAGGTGGTGCACCCGGACCATGTTGGTGGTGCCGGGGATGCCGGGGGGCGAACCGGCCGTGATGACCATGGTGTCGCCCTTGTTGTAGCGCTTGAGCTTGAGCAGCTCGGCGTCGACCAGGTCGACCATCGCGTCGGTGGAGTCCACGTGCGGGACGACGTGGGTCTCGACGCCCCAGCTCAGCGCGAGCTGGTTGCGGGTGCTCGGGTCCGTGGTGAACGCGAGGATCGGCTGGCAGGTGCGGTAGCGGGACAGACGGCGGGCCGTGTCACCGGACTTGGTGAACGCGACCAGCGCCTTGCCGTCCAGGAAGTCCGCGATCTCGCAGGCCGCGCGGGCCACCGAACCGCCCTGCGTGCGCGGCTTCTTGCCCGGCACCAGCGGCTGGAGACCCTTGGACAGGAGCTCCTCCTCGGCTGCCTCGACGATCTTCGACATCGTCTTGACCGTCTCGATCGGGTACGCGCCCACCGAGGACTCGGCGGACAGCATGACCGCGTCCGCGCCGTCCAGGATCGCGTTGGCGACGTCGGACGCCTCGGCGCGGGTCGGCCGCGAGTTGGTGATCATCGACTCCATCATCTGGGTCGCGACGATCACCGGCTTGGCGTTGCGGCGGCAGAGCTCCACGAGGCGCTTCTGCACCATCGGGACCTTCTCCAGCGGGTACTCGACCGCGAGGTCGCCACGGGCCACCATCACACCGTCGAAGGCGGCGACGACGCCCTCCATGTTGGCGACGGCCTGCGGCTTCTCGACCTTGGCGATGACCGGCACGCGGCGGCCGACCTCGTCCATGACCTTGTGGACGTCCTTGACGTCGTCGGCGTCGCGAACGAAGGAGAGCGCGACCAGGTCACAGCCCATCCGCAGGGCGAACCGCAGGTCCTCGATGTCCTTCTCGGACAGCGCCGGGACGTTGACCGCCGCACCGGGCAGGTTGATGCCCTTGTGGTCGGAGATGACACCGCCCTCGATGACGATGGTCTTCACCCGGGGGCCGTCGACCGAGACGACCTTGAGCTCGACGTTGCCGTCGTTGATCAGGATCGGGTCGCCCTTGACGACGTCGCCCGGCAGGCCCTTGTAGGTGGTGCCGCAGATCGACTTGTCGCCCGGGACGTCCTCGGCGGTGATGGTGAACTCGTCACCCCGGACCAATTCGACCGGGCCCTCGGCGAACTTCGCGAGGCGGATCTTGGGGCCCTGGAGGTCGGCGAGCACGCCCACCGCGCGGCCCGTCTCCTCGGCGGCCTTGCGGACCCGGTCGTAACGGGCCTGGTGCTCGGCCTGGGAGCCGTGGCTGAAGTTGAAGCGGGCCACGCTCATGCCGGCCTCGATCAGAGCGACGAGCTGCTCATGAGAGTCGACGGCGGGGCCCAGTGTGCAGACGATTTTGGAACGGCGCATAAGGCGGATCCTATCGGTTTGTTTCGCTGCGGAATATTCCGTCTGGTGGAATGTACAAATGGGCGGGATGACGCTCAGGTGTCGTCCGGGCGAACCGGAAATCCGGTCAGGAATTCAGCGCCGGAGTCACCAGGGCATACGTCTGCTGGGCGATTTCCAGCTCCTCGTCCGTCGGCACCACGGCCACCGCGACCCGGGCGTACTCGGGGGAGATCAGCCTCGGGCTTTCGGAGCGCACGGCGTTGAGCTCGCCGTCCACCGCCAGGCCCAGCTCCTCCAGACCGGTGACCGCGGCCTCGCGGACCGGGGCGGCGTTCTCGCCGACACCCGCCGTGAACGCGATCGCGTCGACCTTGCCGAGTACGGCGTAATAGGCGCCTATGTACTTCTTCAGCCGGTGAATGTAGATGTCGAAGGCGAGTTGCGCCTTCTCGTCGCCCTCGTCGCAGCGGCGGCGAATCTCCCGCATGTCATTGTCACCGCACAGCCCCACCAGGCCGCTCTTCTTGTTGAGCAGTACGTCGACGTCGTCGACGGACATTCCGGCGTTGCGCACGAGATGGAAGGTGACCGCCGGGTCGATGTCACCGGACCGGGTGCCCATGACCAGGCCTTCCAGGGGGGTCAGCCCCATCGAGGTGTCCACGCACCGGCCGCCGCGGACCGCGGACGCGGAGGCGCCGTTGCCCAGGTGCAGCACGATCACGTTCACGTCCTCGGGTGCCTTGCCGAGCAGCTTCGCCGTCTCGCGCGACACATACGCGTGCGAGGTGCCGTGGAAGCCGTAGCGGCGGATGCGGTGCTCGTCCGCCGTCGCCACGTCGATCGCGTACCGGGCCGCGGACTCCGGCATCGTCGTGTGGAAGGCGGTGTCGAAGACGGCGACCTGCGGCAGGTCCGGGCGAAGGGCCCGGGCGGTACGGATGCCGGTGATGTTCGCCGGGTTGTGCAGCGGGGCGACCGGCACCAGGCGCTCGATCTCCGCGAGCACCTCGTCCGTGATCACCGTCGGCGCGCTGAACTTGAGCCCGCCGTGCACCACCCGGTGGCCGATGGCCGCCAACTCCGGGGAATCCAGGCCCAGTCCGTCCGCCGCCAGCTCCGCGGCCACCGCCTTGAGCGCGGCCGCGTGGTCGGCGATCGGGCCGTTCTGCTCGCGGGCCTCGCCCGCCCGTCGCCCACCACCACCCTCAACCGAGGCCCTGCGGGCCGCTGCATCGGTTCCCGTGGCCAGCGGGGTGTGCTTCAGCCGCGAGGTCTGCTCGCCGATCCGCTCGACCAGGCCGACGGCCAGGCGCGAGGAGTCGGTCATGTCGAGGAGCTGGTACTTCACCGACGAGGACCCGGAGTTGAGGACGAGGACGCGGGTGCCCTGGTTGGCGGTGGTCATGCGGAGGCCTCCTGCCCCTGCGCCTGGGCCTGGATGGCCGTGATGGCGACGGTGTTGACGATGTCCTGGACGAGGGCGCCGCGCGACAGGTCGTTGACCGGCTTGCGCAGGCCCTGGAGCACCGGGCCCACGGCCACGGCGCCGGCCGAGCGCTGCACGGCCTTGTAGGTGTTGTTGCCGGTGTTGAGGTCCGGGAAGATCAGCACGGTGGCCTGCCCGGCCACCTCCGACTCCGGCAGCTTGGTCGCGGCGACCGACGGCTCGACGGCCGCGTCGTACTGGATCGGGCCCTCGATGCGCAGGTCGGGACGCGCCTCGCGCACCAGCTTGGTGGCCTCGCGCACCTTGTCGACGTCCGCGCCCGAGCCCGAGGTGCCGGTCGAGTACGACAGCATCGCGATCCGCGGGTCCACGCCGAACTGGGCGGCGGTGGCGGCGGCCTGCACCGCGATGTCCGCGAGCTGCTCGGCGTTCGGGTCCGGGTTGACCGCGCAGTCGCCGTACACGAGCACCTTGTCCGCCAGGCACATGAAGAAGACGGACGAGACGATCGAGGCGTCCGGCTTGGTCTTGATGATCTCGAAGGCGGGGCGGATGGTCGCGGCGGTGGAGTGCACCGACCCCGACACCATGCCGTCGGCCAGGCCCTCCTGGACCATCAGCGTGCCGAAGTAGTTCACGTCCGCGACCACGTCGTACGCCAGCTCCACGGTGACGCCCTTGTGGGCGCGCAGCTGGGCGTAGCGCTCGGCGAAGCGCTGGCGCAGCTCGGAGGCCTGTGGGTCGATGATCTGGCACTTGACGACGTCGATGCCGAGGTCGGCGGCCTTCTTGCGGATCGCCTCGACGTCGCCGAGCAGCGTCAGCTCGCACACGTCCCGGCGCAGGAGTACGTCGGCCGCGCGCAGCACCCGGTCCTCGGTGCCCTCGGGCAGCACGACCCGGCGGCGGTTCGAGCGGGCCTGCTCCAGGAGCTCGTGCTCGAACATCATCGGGGTGACCCGGCCGCTGCGGGCCACCGAGACCCGGCGCAGCAGGTCGGCGGTGTCCACGTGCCGCTCGAAGAGGCCGAGCGCGGTCTCCGCCTTGCGGGGGGTCGCCGCGTTCAACTTCCCTTCCAGGGCGAAGAGTTCCTGCGCGGTGGGGAAGGAGCCGTGGCTGACCGCGACCACCGGCGTGCCCGGCGCGAGCCGGTCGGCGAGCGTCAGGATCGCCTCGCCCGGCCGCTCGTCGAGGGTGAGCAGCACGCCGGCGATGGGCGGCGTACCGGCGCTGTGCGCGGCCAGCGAGCCGACGACCAGGTCCGCGCGGTCGCCCGGGGTCACGACCAGGCAGCCCGGGGTCAGCGCGTTCAGGAAGTTCGGCAGCATGGCGCCGCCGAAGACGAAGTCGAGGGCGTCGCGCGCGAGCCCGGCGTCGTCGCCGAGCAGCACCGTGCCGTCCAGGGCCGCGGTGATCTGGGCGACGGTGGGCGCCGAGAGCGCGGGCTCGTCCGGCAGCACGTAGCAGGGCACGGGGAGCCGGGCCGCCAGGCGCTCCTCGATCTCGTGGCGGTCGGCCGGGGCGACCCGGTTGACCACCATCGCGAGCACGTCGCAGCCGAGCCCGTCGTAGGCCCGGTGCGCGTTGCGCGCCTCGGCCCGTACGGACTCGGCGGTCTGGCCCTTGCCGCCGACCACCGGTATCACCGAGGCGCCGAACTCGTTCGCGAGCCGGGCGTTGAGCGCCAGCTCGTCGGGGAGCTGGGTGTCGGCGAAGTCGGTGCCGAGGACCAGGACGACCTCGTAGTCGCGGGCCACCCGGTGGAAGCGCTCGACGAGCTGCGAGACGAGTTCGTCGGTACCCTGCTCCGCCTGGAGCGCGGACGCCTCGTGGTAGTCCATGCCGTACACCGTGGCCGCGTCCTGCGCCAGCCGGTAGCGGGCGCGGAGCAGGTCGAACAGGCGGTCTGGTCCGTCGTGGACCAGGGGGCGGAAGACGCCCACCCGGTCCACCTGACGGGTCAGGAGCTCCATGACTCCCAGCTCGATGACCTGGCGGCCGTCTCCCCGGTCGATCCCGGTCACGTACACGCTGCGCGTCACGCGTGCTCTCCTGTTCTGCGTTGCAGGAAATTGTCCATATAGGGCGGTCTTGCCCCCTTGACAATACCTCTGCGGATGGATAAGGCGCCCGCCGGACGAAAGGCCTGGCGGGAGGGTCCGAAGGCCCCCGGTCCATCATGGTCGGAGTAGCTGGATGGGCGGGTGGCCCATGGTGCGTGGGACAATCTGAATTGCTCACGTTACGGGGGATTCGGGCGTGACGTCCCTGGACCAGCGAAGCAGGAGATTCACCACGATGCGCATCGGAGTTCTCACCGCAGGCGGCGACTGCCCCGGCCTGAACGCAGTGATCCGGTCGGTCGTGCACCGCGCCGTGGTCGGCCACGGCGACGAAGTCATCGGTTTCGAGGACGGGTTCAAGGGCCTGCTCGACGGTCACTTCCGCCCGCTCGACCTCAACGCGGTGAGCGGCATCCTGGCCCGCGGCGGCACCATCCTCGGCTCGGCCCGCCTGGAGCGCGACCGGCTGCGCGAAGCATCCGAGAACTGCGCCGAGCTGGCGAAGCGTTACGGCATCGACGCGCTCATCCCGATCGGCGGCGAGGGCACGCTGACCGCGGCCCGCCTGCTGTCCGACGCCGGGATGCCCGTCGTCGGCGTGCCGAAGACCATCGACAACGACATCTCCGCCACCGACCGCACCTTCGGCTTCGACACCGCCGTGGGCGTGGCGACCGAGGCCATCGACCGGCTCAAGACCACCGCCGAATCCCACCAGCGCGTCATGGTCGTCGAGGTCATGGGGCGGCACGCGGGCTGGATCGCCCTTGAGTCGGGCATGGCCGGCGGCGCCCACGGCATCTGCCTGCCCGAGCGGCCCTTCGAGGTCGACGACCTGGTCAAGATGGTCGAGGAGCGCTTCTCGCGCGGCAAGAAGTTCGCCGTCATCTGCGTCGCCGAGGGCGCGCATCCCGCCGAGGGCTCGATGCCGTACGAGAAGGGTGCGATCGACCAGTACGGCCACGAGCGCTTCGCCGGCATCGGCAACCGGCTCGCCGTCGAACTGGAGCGGCGCCTGGGCAAGGAGGCCCGCCCGGTCATCCTCGGCCACGTCCAGCGCGGCGGCGTGCCGACCGCATACGACCGCGTACTCGCGACGCGGTTCGGCTGGCACGCCGTGGAGGCCGTGCACCGCGGTGACTTCGGCAACATGACCGCTCTGCGGGGTACGGACATCGTCATGGCGCCGCTCGCCCATGCGGTGACCACGCTCAAGACGGTGCCGGACAACCGGATGTACGAGGCCGAGTCCGTCTTCTAGCCGGACCCGGCGGGACTTTGGCCCTCAATGCTGGGGGGCGAAGGTCCCCCGGCCCCCTCTTGGGCGAGGCCCTGTCGACGCCCGCTTCGCGGGAAGTGCCGTCATTTCACCGCGGGCCGGTGGGGGCTGGTCGCGCAGTTCCCCGCGCCCCTAAACCCGATTTCGGCCTCGCGTCCTGTGTGGCTGGTCGCGCCCACGCGGCGGAGCCGCACAATGTCACAGTCCCGCGCCCCTTTAGGGGTCAGCCGTGGGCCAGTTCCCAGAAGCGGTCCACGATGCCGTCGAGGAAGGCTCGCCCCGCGTCGCCCGTGTCGTTGGCCGAGCCCCAGTTGAGCGTGCCCACCATCTTTTCCTGGTACTCCGCGTGCAACGCGCCGAGCACCTGCTCAAGCTGCTGCTTGGAGAGCGGGAGCAGCTTCGCCGTCGGCTTGACGTACGCCTGCCAGCGGGTGGTCACCGCGCTGCGCAGGAGCTCCGAGAGGTCCGCGTTCTGGCCGGTCGCCGTCACGTAGTCGCGCAGGGGCAGCTGGAGCAGATCGGCGAGCGCCGCGGACTGGCGTTCGTTGCCGCGCCAGCGCCCCGCGTCCTCCATGCGCCGGTACGCCCCCGCGTCGAGCCCGACCCGGCGGGCCATGTCGTCGATGGACAGGCCGCGCGCGAGGCGGTGCTCGCGCAGGGTCGAGGCGGCCGCCATGAGGTCGCCGGGGGAGCACCACAGGACGCCCGCGAGCGCGGTCAGCTCCCGCGCCTCGGGCGCCGCGAGCCCCCGCTCCCACGCCAGCACGGTGTCGGGCGACACCAGGAGGCCGTACTGGGCGCGCATGCCATAGGCGACATGGCCGGGGGCCATGCCCAGGGCTTCCCGCAGTCGGCGGGCCGCGAGGGCATTGAAGGGTGGGGTGGGGTGCACGCGCACACCGTAGGACGGTAAGTGACATCTGCCTACGGTGTGTTCCACCAAAGAAGGTGAATTGTAGGAAAGTACGGTTTTGGTGGCGTCCGGGTTACCTAAGGGTTGGGTAAGCGTGTGCTCTCCAGCGCTAACCCTTCACCGCACCGGCCAGCGCGAAACCCCCGCCGAGCCGCCGCGCGATCAGGACGTACAGCAGGAGCACCGGCGTCGAGTACAGGATCGAGAAGGCGGCGAGCTGGCCGTAGACCACCGAGCCGTAGTTCCCGAAGAAGGTGAAGATCGAGACCGAGGCCGGGAGCCGGTCGGGGGAGAGCAGCAGCATGAAGGGGACGAAGAAGTTCCCCCACAGCATGATGAAGGTGTAGATCGTCACGACGGTCACACCCGGGCCCATCAGCGGCAGCACCACCCGCACCAGCGTCTGCGGCATCGAGGCGCCGTCCGTCCAGGCGGCCTCCTCCAGGGTGACCGGCACGCCGTCCATGAAGTTCTTCATCAGCCAGATGGCGAACGGGAGTTGGGAGGCGGCGAGGAAGAGCGCCGTGCCGTACATCGTGTCGATGAGGTTCACCTGCACGAAGAGCCCGTACACCGGAACCATGATCGCCGTGATCGGCAGGCACGTCGTGAACAGGATGGTCAGGAGGTATGGGCGGGCGAGGCGCGAGCGGTAGCGCGAGAGCGGGTACGCCGCGAGCGCGGCGCATGCCACCGTGAGCAGGGTCGAACTCCCGCACAGAAGAAGGCTGTTGAGCATCGGCGTGAACGTGATGTCCGGGGTCAGGACGGCCGAGAAGTTGTCCAGGGTGGCCGAGCCCGGGACCTGTACGCGCAGATCGGCCTGGGTGTCGACGGAGGCGAGCACCAGCCAGAGCAGCGGCACCGCGAAGGCCGCCGCCAGCGCGAGCAGGGCCGTGTCCGCGGCGAGCCGCTGCCGGGTGCGGCGGCGCGATCGGCCGGCTCTCACGCGTCCACCTTCATCAGCCGCAGATAGACCACCGAGAACAGCGAGCCGACCAGGAGCAGGAGCAGGGCGACCGCCGTGCCGTAGCCGATCAGGCTCTTCAGGAACGCCTGGTCGTACATGAACACGGGCAGCGTCTGGCTGCGGTCGCCCGGGCCGCCCCGCGTCATCGCCCAGATCAGGCCGAACACGGAAAGGGTCTGCAGGGTGTTGAGCATGAGGTTGGTGCCGATCGAGCGGCGGATCATCGGCAGCGTGATGTGCCAGAACCGGCGCGCCCCGCTCGCCCCGTCGACCTCGGCGGCCTCCTCGATGTCCTGGGGGATCTCGGCGAGCGCGGCCGAGTAGATCAGCATCGAGAACGCGGTGCCGCGCCACACGTTCGCGAACGACACCGCGAGGACCGGCAGCGTGAACAGCCAGTTCTGGGTGGGCAGATGGAGCCAGTCGAGGATCGCGTTCAGCGTGCCCTCGCGCCGGAAGAAGGCGTACAGGAGGAAAGCGGCCACGATCTCCGGGAGCACCCAGGCCGTGATGACCAGCGCCCCGGTCACCGTCCGCACCGGGCGCGAGGCCCGCCGCATCAGCGCGGCGAGCGCCAGGCCCAGCGTGTTCTGGCCGACGAGGGAGGACAGGACGGTGAAGACGAGGGTGAGCCAGACCGCGTTGCGGAACGCGGGGTCGGCGAACGCCCGCCGGAAGTTCGCGAAGCCGACGAAGTCGACCGCCGATGAGCCGGTCAGCTGCATGTCCGTGAACGCGATGTACACGCAGTAGCCGATCGGCCCCGCCAGGAACAGCAGCAGGAGCAGGGTCGCGGGCGCGATCGGCAGCCAGCGCACCGCACGGGTCCGCCGCCTGCCCGTCGCAACCGATGCGCTCAACCGGCTCACCGCGCGATCGACTTGAGCTGATCGTCGTACGCCTTCGCGGCCGAGGCCGCCGAGCCGCCGGTCGTCACCGACTCCATCGCCTCGCCGATCGCCGTCGACACCTGCGGATAGACGGGCAGCGCGGGCCGGTAGTGCGTGAAGGGGACCAGGCCCGTGAAGAAGGTGATGCCCGGCATGGAGTTCAGATAGGTCGGGTCGGCCGCGACGTCCCCCCGGACCGCGATCTGGGCATCGGCCACGTCCCACTTCACCGCGTTCTCCTTCGTCTGCATCGTCTTGACGAAGTCGAAGGCGAGGTCGGGGTTGCCCGCCTTCGCGGGGATCGCCCAGGTCCAGCCGCCCGACATGGAGACCTTGCCCGGCGCCTGGCCGTGCTGCGTCGGCATCGGCGCCTGGCCGAGCGCGGTCGACCAGGCCTGCCACTCCTTGGGGCCCTTGTTGATCCAGTTCTGCCCCAGCCAGGAGCCGTCGAGGGCGATCGCCAGCTTGCCGTTCGGCATCCAGTCCGTCGCCAGGTGCGTGCCCACATTGGGGTCGAGGGCGTCCGACGGATCGGGGCCGAGCTTCTCCGCGTACACCGTCCGTACGAAGTCGAGGGCGTCCTTGAAGCCCTGCGTGCCCGACACCCACTTCTTGCCGGCCGGGTCGTACAGCGGGTTCTCGCCGGTCCCGTACAGGAGCATCTCGAAGCCCTGCATGGCCGCCGCCTCGCCGGCCGCCTTGCCCGTGTAGACGTTGAGCGGGATGACGCCGGGGACCTTCTGCTTCACCGTGCGCGCGGCGTCCAGGACCTCCGCCCAGTTCCTGGGCTGCCAGTTCGCGGGCAGACCCGCCTTCGCGAAGATCTGCTTGTTGAACCACAGGCCCCGGGTGTCGGTGCCGTCCGGCACCCCGTACGTCTTGCCGTCCTCGGCCCGGGCCGCAGCCTTCGCGGTGTCGACGAACTGGCCCCACATGTCCCACTTGGCCAGATGGTCGTCCAGCGGGCGCAGATAGCCCGCCCCGATGTCGGAGTTGATGCGGAACGTGTCCTCGTACAGCAGGTCAGGGGCGGTCTTCGGGGAGCGCATCATCTGCTGGACCTTGGCCGCGTAGTCGTTGTCGGCGGCCTGGATCGGCACCAGCTTGACCTTCTTGCCGGGGTGCTCCCGCTCGAACTGCTTCTTGACGTCCTCCAGGAACGCGTCCTTGAAGCGGATCTTGTTGTCGGTGGAGCGGTTGTACGCGATCTGCACGGTGTTCGCGTCGCTGCCCGAGCCGCTGCTGCACCCGGCGAGCGCTCCGGCGGCGAGGGCGGCGGCGAGGATCAGGGAGAGCCGGTGTCGGGTTCTGGACACGGAGTCTGTGGCGGGGGCGGTGGGGCGCACGGGCACGACCTCCTCTGGCCAGGCGTGCGGCCATGGCCACGGCCGCACTTGGCTGCCCGGTGAACGTAAGGGCGCCCGCAGGCAAGGTCAACCCCGCGCCCACCCCCGCCCGACAACCTTGTCAACTGCCGTGACCATGCGGGGAGTTGAGCCAGCGGTACTGCAACTCGGGGCGGCCGATCTGGCCGTACTGCGGAGTGCGCTCGGCGCGGCCGGTGGTGACCAGGTGCTCCAGGTAGCGGCGTGCGGTGATCCGCGAGATGCCGACCACGAGGCCGGTCTCGGCAGCGGTCACCCCTTCCGGCGCCTCGCGCAGCGTCCGCGTGACGGCCTGGAGGGTGGGCGCGCTCAGGCCCTTGGGCAGCGCGGAGGGCTGCGGGGCGCGCAGCGCGGCGAGCGCCCGGTCGACCTCCTCCTGGCCGCTCGCCTCCCCGGCCGTCGCCCGGAACTCGGCGTACCGCACGAGCCGGTCGCGCAGCGTGGGGAACGTGAACGGCTTCAGTACGTACTGGACGACCCCGAGCGAGACGCCCTCGCGCACCATCGTCAGATCCCGGGCCGAGGTCACCGCGACCACATCGGCGCTGTGCCCGGCCGCCCGCAGCGAGCGTACGAGCTGGAGGCCGTGGCCGTCCGGCAGGTACAGGTCGAGCAGCAGCAGGTCCACCTCGGTCCGCTCCAGGGCGCGCAGCGCCTCGGCCCGCGAGTGCGCCACCGCGACCGCGGTGAAGCCGGGCACCCGGCCGACATAGAGCCGGTGCGCCTCGGCGGCGACGGGATCGTCCTCGACGACCAGCACCCTGATCATGCGCGCACTCCCTGCTCCAGAGGCAGCCGTACGGTGAACTCGGCTCCCCCGTACGGACCTTGATCCAGCGCGATGGTGCCGCCGTGCCGGGCCGCCGCCAGCCGCACCAGGGCGAGGCCGAGGCCGCGCCCCGGACTCTTCGTCGACCACCCCCGCTCGAACACGGCCTCGGCGGCGGCCGGGTCGATGCCCGGCCCGCTGTCCGCGACCCGCACCAGGAGCTGCCCGTCCTCGGTGGTGAGCGTGACGGCGACCTCGGCGGCGGCGCTGCCCTGCGCCGCGTCCACCGCGTTGTCGAGCAGGTTGCCGAGGACGGTGACCAGGTCCCGGGCGGGCAGCGTGGCAGGAAGGAGGCCGTCGCCGATGGCGCTGCCCTCGGTGAGGACCAGCTCCACGCCGTGCTCGTTGGCCTGCGCGGCCTTGCCGAGCAGCAGCGCCGCCAGGACCGGCTCGCCGACCGCCGTGACCACTTGGTCGGTGAGCGCCTGGGCCAGCTCCAGCTCGGCGGTCGCGAACTCGACGGCCTCCTCGACGCGGCCCAGCTCGATGAGCGAGACCACGGTGTGCAGCCGGTTCGCCGCCTCGTGGGCCTGTGCCCGCAGGGCCTGTGTGAAACCGCGCTCGGAGTCCAACTCCCCTGAAAGCTCCTGGAGTTCGGTGTGGTCGCGCAGGGTCACCACGGTGCCTCGCCGCCCTCCGGAGGACACCGGCTGGGTGTTGAGGACCACGATCCGGTCGGCCGTCATGTGGACCTCGTCCACCCTGGGCTCCGGGGCGAGCAGCGCTCCGGCGAGCGGGGCGGGCAGGCCGAGCCCGGCCACCGGGCGGCCCACCGCGTCCTCGCCGAGCCCGAGCAGCTCCCGCCCGCCGTCGTTGATCAGCGCGATCCGCCGCTCCCCGTCGAGCATGAGCAGCCCCTCGCGCACGGCGTGCAGGGTGGCCTGGTGGTAGTCGTGCATGCGGCTCAGCTCGGCGGCGTTCATGCCGTGCGTGTGGCGGCGCAGGCGCGCGTTGATCACGTACGTTCCGAGGCCGCCGAGCGCGAGCGCGCCGCCCGCCATGACGACCAGCGCCACCAGCTGCTTCTGCACCTGCTCGCTGATCCTGTCGACGGTGATGCCCGCGCTGACGAGCGCGGTGATCCGGCCATGATCATTCTGGTCGCGGACCGGCGCCACGACCCGTACGGAAAGCCCGAGCACCCCCATGTGCGTCTCGGTGAACGTCTTCCCGCGCAGTGCCGGAGCGGTGTCGCCGAGGTATTTCCTGCCGATCTCGCCCGGTACGGGATGCGTCCAGCGGGTCCCGTCCGGGGCCATGACCACGACGAAGTCCACGCCGGTCGTGGTGCGCAGCGTCTCCGCGTACGGCTGGAGGGCGGGCGTGGGGTCCTTGGTGCGAGCCGCCTCGACGACCGCGGGGGACGCGGCGACCGAGGTCGCGGTCGCGATCGCCTGGCGCCGTGCGGTCTCCTCGGCCTGGTGCCGGTCGGTGACGTACGAGAAGAGCGCGCACCCCGCCACGATCGCGGCGACCAGGACCACCTGCATGGCGAAGAGCTGGCCGGCGAGGGAGCGGGGTCCGGGGAGACGCATCCGGTAAGTGTGCTGGCTGGATCTGCATGAACGAAATGCACGTAAGGGTGACCGGCGTCACAGTGTGCTGGATAGTCGCGGGGATCGCTGAATCGGCCATCGGGACATGGCCGCCAGCCGCAGCCGCTATCTAGGAGGAACCCCCGTGGCAGAGCCAGCCGCCCACCGGGAACGCACCCACTATCTCTACCTGGCCGTGATCGGCGCGGTAGTGCTCGGCATCGTCGTGGGCTTCGCGGCGCCGGGGGTCGCCGTCGAGCTGAAGCCGATCGGCACCGGGTTCGTGAACCTGATCAAGATGATGATCTCGCCCATCATCTTCTGCACGATCGTGCTCGGCGTCGGCTCGGTACGGAAGGCGGCCAAGGTGGGCGCGGTGGGCGGCCTCGCCCTCGGCTACTTCCTGGTCATGTCCACGGTGGCGCTCGCCGTCGGGCTCCTGGTCGGCAACGTCCTGGAGCCCGGCTCCGGTCTGCACCTGACGGAGGCCGCGCGGCACGCGGGGGCGAAGCAGGCCGCGGGCGCCAGCGAGTCGACGACGGACTTCCTGCTCGGGATCATCCCGAAGACCATGGTGTCCGCCTTCACCGAGGGCCAGGTCCTCCAGACCCTTCTGATCGCCCTGCTCGCGGGCTTCGCCCTCCAGGCGCTCGGCTCGGCCGGGCAGCCGGTGCTGCGCGGCGTCGAGCACATCCAGCGGCTCGTCTTCCGCATCCTGGCGATGGTGATGTGGGTCGCGCCCATCGGCGCGTTCGGCGCGATCGCGGGGGTGGTCGGCGAGACCGGCGTGGACGCCCTGAAGGCCCTGGCGGTCATCATGATCGGCTTCTACATCACGTGCGCCCTGTTCGTGTTCCTGGTGTTGGGCGCGATCCTGAAGCTGATGACCGGCGTGAACATCTTCAGCCTCCTGAAGTACCTGGCCAGGGAGTTCCTGCTGATCCTGTCCACGTCCTCGTCGGAGTCCGCGCTGCCGCGGCTCATCGCGAAGATGGAGCACCTGGGAGTCAGCCGCTCGGTGGCCGGCATCACGGTGCCGACGGGCTACTCGTTCAACCTGGACGGCACCGCGATCTACCTGACGATGTCCTCGCTGTTCATCGCCAACGCGATGGGCAAGCCGCTGGGCGCGAGCGAGCAGATCTCGCTGCTCCTCTTCATGATCATCGCCTCTAAGGGCGCGGCGGGCGTCACGGGCGCGGGCCTCGCCACGCTGGCCGGCGGCCTCCAGTCGCACCGCCCCGAACTGGTCGACGGAGTCGGCCTGATCGTCGGCATCGACCGCTTCATGAGCGAGGCGCGGGCCCTGACCAACTTCGCGGGCAACGCGGTGGCGTGCGTGCTGGTCGGCACGTGGACGAAGGAGATCGACAGGGCCCGGGTCGCGGAGGTCCTGGCGGGCCGGCTGCCGTTCGACGAGCGGATGCTGACGACGGGGGAGGAGACCGTGCCGGAGCAGCGCGAGGAGGGCAAGTCGCCGTCTCCGGTGGCTGGTTGAGAGAGGTGCCTGCCTGAGAGGGGCGTCTACTTGAGAATGTTGACGGCGCGAGCGACCACGAGCACGACAGTCAGCAGCGAAACAGCCGACTGCACCATCATCAGCATCTTCGCCCACCGGTTCAGCGGCATGACGTCGGTCGGGCTGAACGCGGTGGCGTTGGTGAACGACAGGTACAGGTAGTCGGGGAAGGCCGGCTCCCAGTGGGGCGGGGCCAGTTCGGGGCTCTGCATCTGCGGGAAGAGGAAGTCGGGGAAGGCGCGGGTCGCCTGCATCCGGGCGACCGGGCCTCCCCGGTCCCACTCCCAGTACCAGAGCGCGAACACGATCACGTTGGTCAGCCAGATGCCGCCGCCCGTCACCAGCAGGGCGGCGGCATCGGCGCCTTCCTGCCCCCGCACGAGCCCGACGACGAGCCGCACCGCCGACCAGCCGTTGGCGGCACTGATGCACGCGATCAGTACGAGCCCGGCCAGCCGGTAGAGCCGCGAGGCGCGCTCGATGCGTACGGGGTTGCCCGCGATCAGCGCGACCATGAGCGCGATCTCCAGGGCGGGCAGCAGCCACCCGGGATGGATGGTCAGCCGCTCGGGCAGTGCCCATTGCAGGCCGACGGCGGTGAGCACGGCAAGGGTCGAGGCCCACCGGGTCTCGCCCTGGGTGACCCGCAGCCAGGCGGGCAGCGGCCGGTGCTCGGGGTGGTGCTCGGGCTCGTCATGGGGTGCGTGTGTCACGGGGCCATGCTGCCGCCCCGGCGACCGGAGGGTCGAGCCGGGGAGGGCAGGGGCGAGGCAGGGTCAGCTGCCCAGGTTCTTCACCGCCTCGTAGTACGTCCACGCCGTCGCGTTGCACGACGTCTTCTTCGCGCCGCTGTACGCGTTGCAGACACGCTTCAGGTCCTCGTACAGGGCGCTGTCTATGCGGGCCTTGTTGGCGGGGAACTGGCCTGCGGCCTTGTAGTTGCGGTAACCGAAGTCATGGCGTGCGCATGACAGCTTGAAAGGGAAGCCGAAGGGGTTGTCGGGGGAATCCGAGCAGTAGTCCGTCGACCAGTCGAAGCCGTACGCGGACCAGCGGGACTGGTCGTTGCGGGCGGCCTGGAAGGCGTCCGAGCTGGTCGCGCTGGTCTGCGTGAAGGAGGCGAGCACCTGCGCCTTGTCTGCCGGGGCGGCCTGGGCCGGGGCGGTGGCGAGGGCGGCGAGGGCGAGGGCCGCGGTCGCGGTCACGCTCAGGGTGGTACGACGGCGCATCCTGAACTCCGTGGGGGAGAGGGGCGGTTGACGTGCCGTCACTCTGGCCTCACGGGCTACGCGGGCGCTACAGATTCAGTGGAGCCTGAAAGACGGTGGACCGGTGCGGCCGCTGGTCCTCGCCGCCATCGCCGCCGCAGCCGGAAGAACCCCTGGTGGTGGGGCACTCGGTTGCCGCGAGCCCGGCCTGGGGCCCGCGTGGTCACCGCGTGAGTGCTGCCGCCACTACCTCCGCCGTCCGCCCCGCCGGGACCCCCGCGGAGAGCAGCAGCGTCGTCGCGGCCGAGCGGCCCGCTTCCGAGGCGGGCAGGGCGCCCTCGTTGACCGCTTCCATCAGGCCGAACAGGGACTGCTCGTGCACATAGGCAAGGGCCGCCGGAGGGAGAGGGGAGGTGAACACGCCTTCGCGCAGGCCCAGTTGGAGCAGGTCCACGCACTCCTTGCGGACCGGGGCCAGGCGCTGCTTGATGCCCGCCATCGTGACGCTGCGCTGGGCCAGTGCCACCAGGAGCCGGTAGCGGTCGGCGATCGCCCACACCGCGAGGGTGGCCCGGGCCAGCGCCTCGGCCGGGTCGGTGACGCCTTCGCGCCCCTCGCGGTGCGCGTCCGCGACGGTCTCCGCCGCCTCGTCCACCAGCGCCGCGATCAGCGCGTCCCGGCTGGGGAAGTGCCCGTACACCGTGCGCCGTACGACACCGGCCGCCCGGGCGATCTGGTCCATCGACGCGTCCGGGTCGCGGACCAGCTCGGCGAAGGCCACCTCCATGATGCGGCGGCGGTTCGCGTCGGCGCGGCCCCCCGAGGGGGCGGCAGGGGTAGCAGTCACGCCCCTATTTTGCACAGCGGCGTGCAGCGGCGTAAATTGCACACCAGTGTGTAGTTGCACAGTGGTGTGCAAGTGGATCTGCCCCTGTGGGGCCCGGGGGACGCCAGGCCTCCGGGGGAAGCAAGACCGAGGAAGGGTGAGACGTCGTGGGTCTCGTCATCAACCAGCCCGTCGAGAAGATGGGGGCGCCCTACCGGCGGCGCTGGTGGGCGCTGCTCGTGCTCTGCCTCAGCCTGCTGATCATCGTGATGGCGAACACCGCCCTCACCGTGGCCGCGCCCGACATGACCAAGGACCTCGGGCTCAGCAGCTCCGACCTCCAGTGGGTCATCGACGGCTACACCGTCCCGTACGCCGCGCTGATGCTGCTGCTCGGCGCGATCGGCGACAAGTACAGCCGGCGCGGCGCGCTCGTGCTGGGTCTGCTCGTCTTCGCGGGTGCGTCCGTGGCCGGCTCGCTCGTCGACAGCTCCACCGGCGTCATCGCGTCCCGCGCCGTCATGGGTGTCGGCGCCGCGCTGATCATGCCCGCGACCCTGTCGCTGCTCGCCTCGACGTTCCCGCGCGCGGAGCGCGCCAAGGCGATTCTGCTGTGGACCGCGACCGCCGGGATCGCGATCGCCGCCGGTCCGCTGGTCGCCGGGGCGCTTCTGGAGAACCACGGCTGGGCCTCGACGTTCCTGATCAACGTGCCGATCGCGCTGCTCGCGGTCGTGGGCGCGTTCGTCCTCGTACCGCCGTCGAAGGCCGCCCACCACGACCGCATCGACTACGTCGGCGGGCTGCTCTCGGTCGTCTCCGTCGGCGCGCTCGTCTACATGATCATCCAGGGCCCGCACTTCGGCTGGGACGCCAAGGCGATATCCGCCGCCGTCGTCGCCGGGCTCGGCTTCGTGGTCTTCGTGCTGTGGGAGCTGCGCCACCCGCGGCCCGTCCTGGACGTACGCCGCTTCGCGCACCGCATGTTCTCCGGCTCGCTGCTCGCCGTCGCGCTCTTCTTCCTCGCGGTGTTCGGCGCCTTCTACTACCTCACCCAGCACCTCCAGTTCGTGCTCGGCTACACCCCCCTTGAGACCGGCATCCGCATGCTGCCGCTGGCCGGCGCGGTCTTCGTGGGCTCCGCGCTCACCGGGTTCCTCACCCCGCGGCTCGGCATGAAGGTCACGGTCACCGCGGGGATGGTCGCCGGAACCGTCGCGCTCGCGCTGCTCACCCGGGTCGACGCCGGTTCCGGGTACGGCGACTTCCTCGCCCCGCTGATCATCCTCGGTGTCGCCATCGGGCTCGCCCTGTCGCCCTGCACCGACGCGATCATGGGCGCCTTCCCGGAGTCCGAGCTCGGCGTCGGCGGCGCCGTCAACGACACCTCGCTCGAACTCGGCGGCTCGCTCGGCATCGCCATCCTCGGCTCGGTGCTCGCGGGCTCCTACTCCTCGCACCTCGCGGACGCGACCGCGGGCTCCAAGCTGCCCGCCTCCGCGCTCGCCACGGCGCAGGACTCGGTCGGCGCCGGATACGCCGTCGCCCAGGGCATCGGCGAACAGGCCAAGCAGCTCGGCGCGCAGGCCCTGCACGCCGGAACACCGCAGCAGGCCGCCCAGCTCAAGGCCCAGGCCGAACAACTCGGCGCGGGCGCGCAGCAGATGAGCCACGCGGTCGGCTCCGCCTTCTCCGACGCGGTCGCCCACACCAGCCTCGTCGGCGCGGTGATCCTGGGCGTGGGAACCGTCCTGGTCGCCGTCCTGCTGCCGCGCCGCGACAAGGACGCAGCGCAGCAGGAGCAGGCTTCGGACGGCTCGGAGCGCGAGCCCGTGTCGGTGTGACTCAGGGCAGCAGGGCCAGTTCCGCCCCGGTCAGTACGAGATCGGCCGCTCCCGCCGAATCCCGTATCGACCCGGGGCGGCTGGCTCCCGGGATCGGGATCAGCGTCGGCGACAGCGTCAACAGCCAGGCCAGCGCCACCTGTTGAGGGCTGACGCCCCGTGCCTCGGCCACCGTATGGAATGCGGATCGGGCCTCCGGTCCGCCCGGACCGTCGAGGGCGCTGCGCGAGATCCCGCCCAGTGGGCTCCACGGCAGGTAGGCGAGCCCGCGCTCGGCGCAGAGCCGCAGCTCGGGCTCGCCGTCGCGTACGGCGGGCGAGTAGCGGTTCTGTACGGAGACGAGCAGGTCGCCCAGGACCGCCCTCGCCTCCCGGATCCGGCCCGTGTCGGCGTTGGAGATCCCGACCGTACGGATCTTGCCTTCCTCCGCCAACTCCCCAAGCGCGCCCAGGGATTCGGCGAACGGGACGTCCGGGTCCGGCTTGTGCAGCTGATAGAGGCCGATCGCCTCGACGCCGAGCCGCTTCAGCGAGCCCTCGGCGGCCCGCCGCAGATGGCCCGGGTCGCCGTTCACCGTCCAGCCGCCGTCGTCGGTGCGCCCCCGGCCGCCCTTGGTCGCGACCAGAACGTGGTCGGTGGCGCCGCCGTACGAGGCGAGGGCGCGGGCGACGAGGAGCTCGTTGTGGCCCGGCTCGCCACCGGGCGCGTAGTAGGAGTCGGCGGTGTCGATGAGTGTGACGCCCGCGTCGAGCGCGGCGTGCACGGTGGCGACGGCCCGCGCCTCGTCGGGCCGGCCCTCGATCGACAGAGGCATCGCCCCATAGCCGATGGTGCCGACCTCGTACGGTCCAAGTGTGCGCGTCCGCATGTCAGTTGACCCCCATCGTCTCGGCCACCGCACGCGGCAGCCAGCTCTCGGTGTGCGAAAAAGTGAAGCCGAGCGACTCGGCGCGGGTGGTGTCCATCCCGTACGAGCGGGCGAAGGAGAACGGCGAGACCGCGCCGACCTCCACCGGCTGGTACCGCACGGGCCGGTGCTCGCCGCCCAGCGCGGCCGCGACCGCCGCCACGATGTCCTCGGTGCTCAGCGGCCCGTGCGAGGCCGCGTTCACGGGCCCGGTGAAGTCCTGCCGGGTCACCCAGAACAGGAACTCCGCGATCTCCTCGACGTCGATGTACGTCGCCGGGTGGTTCGTCGCCGGCACCGCGACCGGCTCGCCGCCGCGGATCCGGTCCGCGTAGTGGGCGAGCCGCCCGGTGAAGTCGTCGGCCCCGCCCAGGACGTGCGCCACCCGCACCGCGACATACGGGAAGACGGGTGCCGCGGCGAACACCGCCTCGGCCTGCCGCTTGCCCTCGCCGTAGTGCTCGGCAACGAACTCCGGCTCCTGCCAAGGGAGTTGGGGTGTGACGACGACCGTGGCGGGGTCCAGGACATCCTCGCCGACCAGCCCGGCGGAGTCCTCGTACTCGTACACCTCGACCGTCGACGTCATGACGTAGCGCGCGGTGCGTCCGGCGAAGACGCGGCGGGCGATCGCCGCCTGGCGCGGGGTGTAGCAGACCTGGTCGACCACCACGTCGAAGGTGCGCCCGCCGAGCGCGGCCGTAAGGGACGCCTCGTCGTCGCGGTCGGCGATCAGCTGGAGGGCGCCCGGTGGGGGCGGCGCCGAGCCCCGGTTCAGAACCGTCACCCGGTCACCGGCCGCGAGCAGCCGCGCGATGAGCCGCTTCCCGAAGTAGCGGTTGCCCCCGATGACCAGTACCTCGTGCATGTCCTCAATCCCCTTCCCACCAGCGGTTTTCCCGGGTACCAGTGTTACGTTGACGGCTCCGGGACTAAAGGGGGAAACATGGGAGATCTCGCGGCCGTACCGAAAGAACCACGGCATTCGCGCGCCATCGCCAACGATTCGTCAGGGGGCTTCGATCAGGTCGACCGGCAGCTCCTCGAAGTCGTCCAGCGGGAGGGGCGGATCAAGCTCAGTGAGCTGGGCCGGCGGGTCCGGCTGAGCCCGGCCGCGGTCACCGAGCGGCTGCGCAGGCTGGAGGCGAGCGGGGCGATCACCGGGTACGGGGCGCGGGTCGACCCGGTCCGGCTCGGCTACGGCATCCAGGCCTTCATCCGGGTCAGTCCGCACGGCGGCTACAACCTCAAGCACCCCAGGACCCTGGAGCTGATGGAGCGGCCGGAGGTCGTCGAGGTGCACCACGTGGTGGGCGAGGACTGCTGGATCATCAAGGTGGCCGTCGCCGACACGATCCACCTGGAGGAGATCCTGGAGCAGACCTCGGCCCTTGGCCGCACGACCACGTCGATCGTCCTGTCGTCACCGGTGGGCGGCCGCGAAGGCAAGCCGCTGCTGCCGCCGGTACGGGACTGAGCCCCTTCGGGCGGCTTGCCGCGGCCAAAGAAAATGCCCCGGATGAATTGACATCCGGGGCATTCCCTTGCGTATATTAGGTGTTTCGCGATTTCGCATAAAAGAAGTCATGAAGAAGCCTTATGGAAGCACTGTATCGCGTCAGGAGTGGAATTGTCAACCGAGGAATTTCGGAAGGAACAGCAATTCATCACCGACCTCTACGCCCGCCTCGATGATCTGCGGGATCAGGCCGAGGCCGCGGTGCAGTCGGCGTTGTCGCAGGTCGGCACGGGTCTTCAGGCCCGGCTCGAACGGGATGTGATGGTCGCCGAGCAGTCCGGCCTGCTCGGCGCGCTCAACGCGGGCGAGAACGGGCTGTGCTTCGGGAGGCTGGATTTCCAGGACGGTACGGCGCACCACGTCGGACGTATCGGAATCCGCAGGAACGACCGGGAACGCACTCCGCTGGTGATCGACTGGCGTGCCGAAGTGGCTCGCCCGTTCTATCTCGCCACCGGACATTCACCGATGGGATTGCGGCGCAGGCGGCACATCACCACCGAGGGCCGCACCGTCACCGCGCTCCACGATGAACTCCTGGACCTGACGGACGCGGAGCGCACCGGGCACGAGGGCGCCAACGCCGACGAGGTGCTGCTCGCCGCCCTGGACGCCGCCCGCACCGGCCGGATGCACGACATCGTGCAGACCATCCAGGCCGAGCAGGACCGCATCATCCGGGCCCCGCACCGCGGAGTGCTCGTCGTCGAGGGCGGTCCCGGCACCGGCAAGACCGTCGTCGCGCTGCACCGGGCGGCGTATCTCCTGTACGAATACCGGGAGTTGCTCGCCCGCCGGGCGGTGCTCGTCGTCGGGCCCAACCCCGCGTTCCTCGGTTACATCGGCGACGTGCTGCCCTCGCTCGGCGAGACCGGGGTGCTCCTGTCGACGATGTCCGAGCTGTTCCCCGGCGTGCACGCGACCGGCACCGACACCCCGGAGGCAGCCGAGGTCAAGGGCCGTGCCGCCATGGCCGAGGTGCTCGCGGCGGCCGTACGCGACCGCCAGACCGTGCCCGAGTGGGCCATCGAGATCCCGCACGACGGGTACGGCACGATCCAGCTCGACCGGGCGATGGCCGAGGACGCGAGGTGGCGGGCGCGCGAGAGCGGGCTTCCGCACAACCTGGCGCGGCCGCACTTCGCGTTCCACATCATCGACGCGCTCACGGCGCAACTGGTCGAGCGGATCGGCGCGGACCCGTTCGGCGGCCCGAACCTGCTCGGCTCGGACGACGCGGCCCAGATGGGCAAGGAGATCGCGACGAGCGGCGAGGTGCACGCGGCGATCGAGGAGCTGTGGCCGAAGCTGACGCCGGAGGAATTCGTAGCGGACTTCTTGGCCGAACCGTCCCATCTCCCGGATTCCGACGCCAAGTTGATCCGGCGCGAGGGCGGCGAGTGGACACCGGGTGATGTGCCGCTGCTCGACGAGGCGGCCGAAATCCTGGGCGAGGACGACAGCGCGGCGCGGGCCGCCGCGGAGGCGGAACGGCAGGAGCGGATCGCCTACGCGCAAGGCGTGCTCGACCTCTCCGCCGGCTCGGAGTCGTACGAGTTCGAGGACGAGGAGTCCGAGGTGCTCGCGGCGCACAACATCATCGACGCCGAGCGGATGGCGGAGCGGCACGAGGAGGCCGACCACCGCAGCGCGGCCGAGCGGGCCGCGGCGGACCGCACGTGGGCGTTCGGGCACATCATCGTCGACGAGGCGCAGGAGCTGTCGGCGATGGCCTGGCGGCTGCTGATGCGACGCTGCCCGACCCGTTCGATGACGCTGGTCGGCGACCCCGCGCAGACCGCGGACGCGGCGGGGGTGGGCTCGTGGGAACGGATCCTGTCGCCGTACGTCGCGGAGGGGAACTGGGAGCACGTCCGCCTCGGCGTCAACTACCGCACGCCGGCGGAGATCATGGCGGTGGCGGCAGAGGTGTGCCGGGCGGCGGACCCGTCCTTCGTGCCGCCGAGCTCGGTGCGGTCCACGGGCGTACGGCCCTGGGCCCGTGCCGTGGCCCCCGCTGCCCTCCCCTCGGCGGTGGCGGAATCGGTGGCGGCGTGGCGGGGTTCGGGCCGGCTCGCGGTGATCGCGCCGGGTTCGCTGCACGGCCCGCTCCTGGCAGCGCTGCCCGACGCGGCGTCGGGGGCCGCCCCCGACCTCACTCGGGAGGTCGTCCTGCTCGACCCGCGTCAGGCGAAGGGTCTTGAGTTCGACGCGGTGCTGGTCGTGGAGCCGGGGGAGTACGGGGTGAGCGACCTGTATGTCGCGCTGACCCGGGCGACGCAGAGGCTGGGGGTGCTGTATTCGGGGGTGTTGCCGGGGGCGCTGGGGGGTTTGGCGGCCTGAACTTCCCCCACCCCGCCCCTCCCCGGCTGTGACACTCTGCGGTTGTGCCGCGTGGCTCCGGGGGCGGGGGGATCGGGGCGGCTGCGGCTCGGCGGGTGATGCCGGGGGGCGCCGGGGCTGCCCCACCCCCCTCACGCCGGCGGCGCCCCCGTGCTCTCCCTCGGCTGGAGCCGCGGCAACGGGTCCTGGACCTGCCGGGCCGCGCCGCCGTCCAGCAGAGCCAGCAGCTCCCCCGCCGCACGGTGACCGAATTCGTCCGCCTTGCGGACCAGCGCCGTGAGTTGGGGGTGCAGCGTGTGGCAGATGACCGAGTCCTCCCAGGACACCACCGACACGTCCCGCGGGATGTGCAGCCCCCGCTCGGCCGCGACGCTGACCGCCGCCACCGCCATCACCTCGTTGTCGCAGATGAGCGCGGTGGGCGGAACCGGTGCGGAGAACAACCGCCGTGCTGCCTTGGCTCCTTGGCGGTCCGTGAAGTCCGTCGTCACCGACACCGCCTGCTCCAGACCGAGCCGACGCCCGGCCGCCCGCAGCGACGCGATCCTGCGCGCCGTATGGGCGAAGCCCGGCGTACCCGCGATGTGACCGATGCGGCGGTGGCCCAGTGCGTACAGGTGCCGGACGATCAGGTCCATCGCGCCCGAGTCGTCGGCCCAGATGTTGGAAAGCCGTGCCTGGCGCGGGAGTTGGGGTGCGCCCGGGTTCCCCGGTGCCTCCATGCCGCCGATGATCACGGCCGGCAGGCCGAGTACCGCGAGGGTCTCGGGGCGGGGGTCCGAGACCCGGGGGTCGACCACGATCACCCCGTCGACCCGCCGCTGCGCCCACCAGCGCCGGTACAGCTCGCACTCCGCCTGGACGTCGTCCACCATCTGGAACACCAGCGCCTGGTCGCACGGTGCGAGGCTCGCCTGGATGCCCGAGACGAGCTGGAGGAAGAACGACTCCCCGCCCAGGCTGTCCGCCGGGCGGGCCAGGACCAGCCCGATCGCGCCCGCGTTCTCGCCGGAGAGCGCACGCGCGGCGGAGCTCGGCCGCCAGCCGAGCCGGTCCGCGACCCGTATGACCCGGCGGCGGGTCGAATCGGACACTCCGGGCCGGTTGTTGAGCGCGAAGGAGACCGCGCTGGTGGAGACGCCGGCCTCTCTGGCCACGTCCTTCATGGTCGGACGGCGGGGCGGCGGCGCATCGCTTTCGATCTCGCTCATGGGCCGATGGTAGCCGTAGCAACGCGCAAGTAACGCGGTTTAGTTGATCTGTCCTAAACCGCGTTAGTAGTCGCCAAATATTCGGGACTTTAGTCCTTTTTAGCTTCGCTGGCCTGCATGTTTAGTGAATCAGCTCACTTATTCACCATTGACGTCCAATTAATTCGCGCTGCATGGTGTGCGGCAACGTCATCGGGACGAGGCGAAGGAGTCAGCCACTCATGTCCATTCATCGCAGAGTCGCGATCCGGACGGCCGTCGGGCTCGGCGCGGCCCTCTCGCTCACCGTGCTCACCGCGTGCGGGGGCGGCGGGGGCGGTGCGGGTTCGTCCACCGACGGGAAGGTCGAGGGCGAGATCAAGTTCCAGACCTGGAACCTCCGCGCCAACTTCAAGGACTACTTCGAAGGTGTCATCAAGGACTTCGAGAAGGCGAACCCCGGCACCAAGGTCAAATGGGTCGACCAGCCCGCCGACAACTACGCCGACAAGCTGAGCGCCGACGCCACCGCCGGCACCCTCCCCGATGTCGTGAACCTCTCCCCGGACCTCGCCTACCCGCTCGCCAAGGCGGGCACCCTGCTCAACCTGGACAAGGACAAGGTCGCCGCAAAGTTCAAGCCCGAGTACCTGGACGGCGCCTGGCAGGGCTTCGACATGCCCGGGCTCGACGGCTCGTACGCCTTCCCCTGGTACCTCAACACCGGCCCGCTCTTCTACAACAAGTCCATGTTCAAGGACGCCGGCCTCGACCCGGACAAGGCGCCGAAGACGTTCGACGAACTCTTCTCGGACGCCGCCCAGTTGGCGAAGAAGGGCAAGGCCACCCTCGCGCAGCCGCCGACGGTCGAGGACTTCGGACGGTACGGCGTCGACATCATGAGCAAGGACGGGACGAAGTTCACCTTCAACGACGCCAAGGGCGTCGAATTCCTCACCAAGTATCAGGAGATGTTCAAGGAGGGCGGGCTGCACAAGCAGGCGCTCACGCTCACCGCCGAGACGGCCGGGCAGAAGTTCCTCCAGCAGGAGGTCGCCATGAACCCGGGCAGCGCCCACGACCTGGAGACCTTCAAGAAGAACGCCCCGACGCTCTACGACAGCCTCGGCATCACCGACGTACCGACCAACACCGGCAAGCAGAACATGTACCTCCAGGGTCTCTCGGTCAACTCGCAGAGCAAGAACGCCGCGACCGCCCTCGCCTTCGCGCACTTCGTCACCGACCAGAAGAACCAGGAGGACTTCGGCCACAAGGTCGCCGTCTTCCCCAGCACCAAGGGCTCCCTCGGCAAGGAGTACTGGACCAAGGCCGACAGTACGGAGGAGGGCAAGATCCGGGTCGCCTCGGCCAAGATGCTGCCGACCGCCGTCAACTACACGCCGGTGCTGTTCAGCGACGAGATGAAGACGATCCTGCGCAACGAGATCGCCAAGTGCCTCCAGGGCAAAGAGTCCCCGAAGGAGGCCCTGGACAGCGCGGCGAACCAGATGACCAAGCTGATCCAGCAGAAGTGACCCGGTGGAACGAGAAATGAGCCACTCCTCGGTCCTGGCGATGAGCACCTCGACACCGACCCGGCGGTACCGGCGATGACCACCTCCCCCCCGACCGTCGCCGCGAAGGGGGCCGCGGGACGCCCGCGCACCGCCGCCCCCGGCCGGCGCGCCGGCCACACCACGGCCCGTACGCACAAGGCCTTCAGCCCCTGGCTGTTCCTGGCACCCGGCCTCCTGATCACGCTCGCCTTCAACCTCTACCCGTTCCTCGCCACGGTGTGGAAGTCGTTCACCGACGCCCGCACCCTGACCACCGGCAGCTTCGTCGGCTTCGACAACTTCACCGCGCTCGTCCACGACGACCAGTTCTGGGTCGCCCTGCGCAACAGCGCGCTGTACGTGGTCCTGGTCGTGCCCTGCCTGGTCTTCCTGCCGCTGCTGCTCGCGCTCCTCGTACAGCGGCACATCCCCGGCATCGCCTTCTTCCGGTCCGCCTACTACACGCCGGTCGTGGCGTCCGTCGTGGTCGTCGCCCTGATGTGGGTGTGGATGCTGGACGACCGCGGCTTCATCAACGGTGTCCTGCACATGGTGGGTGTGGACCCGGTGCCGTTCCTGTCCAACGAGTGGCTGCTGCTGCTCAGTTCCATGGCCCTGACCGTGTGGAAGGGCCTCGGCTACTACATGATCATTTACTTGGCCGCGCTCGCGAACGTACCCAAGGAGCTGCACGAGGCCGCCGAGGTCGATGGGGCCGGGCCGATCCGCCGCTTCTTCGCGATCACCATGCCGTCCGTGCGCTCCACGATGGTCCTGGTCGGCGCGCTCTCCTCGGTCTCCGCCTTCAAGGTCTTCACCGAGGTCTTCATGATCGCGGGGCCGACCGGCGGACCCGGCGGCGCCGACACCACCCTCGTCATGCTCATCCAGCGGGCCGGCACCGGCCTCCAGGGCCGCACCGGCTACGCCTCCGCCATGTCGATCGTGCTCTTCCTGCTGACCCTGGTCCTGATGCTCCTCGTACTGCGGGCCGACCGGAAGGACAAGGACTGATGGCCGACCGGAAGGACAGTCACTGATGGCCGCCGTCGCCCACGCCCCTGCGCCCGCCGATGCCCGCACCCCTGCCGGACCCCGCCGCACCCGCGCCCCCCGCTGGCGCAGGGCCCTGCGGTACGCGGCCCTCGTCGTCGTGCTGCTGATCATGATCGGGCCGTTCCTGTGGCAGCTGTCCACCTCGCTCAAGGGCGCCACCGAGGACATCTACACCTCGCCGCCCCGGCTGCTGCCCGAGCACCCCACCTTCGCCAACTACCGGGGCGTCGCGGACATCATCCCGGTCTGGGACTTCATCCTGAACTCCGTGAAGGTGGCGCTCAGCAACGTCCTGACCAACGTGGTCGGCGCCGCGATGGCCGGGTACGCGCTCTCCCGGCTCCGCTTCAAGGGCCGAGGCGCCGCGGGGATCGTCTTCGTACTCGCCCTTCTGGTGCCGATGGAAGCGATCATGCTGGCCCAGTTCGCGACGATGCGCTCGCTCGAACTCAACAACACCCTGGTCGCCGTGGTGCTGCCCGGCTGCATCGGCGCGATGAACGTGCTGCTCATGCGGAACGCCTTCGACAACATCCCGTACGAGATCGAAGAGGCGGCCATCGTCGACGGCGCCAACGTGTGGCAGCGCTTCACGCGCATCGCGCTGCCCGCCGTGAAGGGGACGCTCGCGGTCGTCGCGATCTTCTCCTTCATGGGTGCCTGGGACGACTTCCTGTGGCCGCTGATCGTGCTCTCCGACTCCGACCACTTCACGCTGACCGTGGGCCTCAACTTCCTGCACGGCACGTTCTCCAACAACCAGCGCGTCGTCGCGGCGGGCACCATCATCGCCGTCGCCCCGCTGATCGTGATGTTCGCCTGCCTCCAGCGGTACTTCTTCCGCGGGGTCGGCGAGGGCGCGGTCAAGGGATGAACCCTTCGATACGTCAACTCCCTTTCCGTAGAACTACCTTGGAGCTCACCCCATGGCAGCCCCCCGCTTCGGCGTCAACTACACGCCCAGCCAAGGCTGGTTCCACCACTGGCTCGACTACGACCCGGACGCGGTGCGGGCCGACCTCGACTCCATCGCCGCGCTCGGCCTCGACCATGTACGGGTCTTCCCGCTCTGGCCCTACTTCCAGCCCAACCGCACCCTGATCCGGCCCCGAGCCGTCGAGCACCTCGTCGACCTGGCGGACGCCGCCGCCGAACGCGGCCTGGACGTCAACGTCGACGGCCTGCAAGGGCACCTGTCGAGCTTCGACTTCCTGCCCGCATGGACCCGCACCTGGCACCGCCGCAACCTGTTCACCGACCCCGAGGTCGCCGACGGGCAGGCCGCCTATCTGCGCACGCTGGCCGCGGCCCTCGCCGACCGGCCCAACTTCATCGGCATGACGCTGGGCAACGAGGTCAACCAGTTCTCCGCCGGCCCGCACCCCGACCCCGACCGGGCCACGGAGGCCGAGGTCGACGGCTGGCTCCGGCGGATGCTGGCGGCCTGCGAGGAGGGCGCGCCGGGGAAGCTCCATCTGCATGCCGAGTACGACGCGTGCTGGTACCAGGACGACATGCCGTTCACCCCGGCCCAGGCGGCCCGGCACGGCACGCTGACCGCCGTGCACTCCTGGGTCTTCAACGGCACCGCGCAGCGGCACGGCCGGATCTCCGTACCGACCGAGCACCACGCCGCCTACCTCATCGAGCTGTCCAAGGCGTGGGCGGACGACCCGCGCCGCCCGGTCTGGCTCCAGGAGGTCGGCGCCCCCGCCCCGCTGGTGCCGCCCGTGCACGCCGCCGCCTTCACCGAGGCGACGGTCGAGAACGCCCTGGACTGCCCCGACCTGTGGGGGATCACCTGGTGGTGCTCCCACGACGTCTCGCGCGACCTGGCCGACTTCCCCGAACTCGAATACGGGCTCGGCCTGTTGACCAACGACCGGTACCCCAAGGACACCGCCCGGGTCCTCGCCCGGACCGCCGCCGCATTGCGTGACGGCGTACGCACCTACGCCCCGGCACCTCGCACGACCGCGCTCGTGGTCCCCGACGACCCGGCCGCCCGCTCCGTGTGCGCCCCCGGCGGCGCCGTCTTCGAGGCGTTCTTCCGGCTCACCGCCGACGGCGCCCGCCCCACCACCGTCCTCGCGACCCGGGCCGACGACAAGGCGCACCTCGCCGCGCGCGGCATCACCGAAGTCGCCACTCCCGACCAGGTCCGGTAACGCTCCCGCCAGGAGGCACCCCGTGAACCCGCACGCCTCCTCCACCCGGTAGACCCATCCCACCCCGAAACGGAGTCCCCTCATGCATGACGACCGCGGCCTGGTCGAAGCCCGCCTCAAGCGCGTTCTGGACGAGCGCATCCGCCCCGCCGTGTACCCGGAATCGGTGCCGCTGGAGGTCGCGGTGTGGAACGCGCCGGGGGAGCCGGTGCCGGTGGAGGAGGGCCTGGCCGCCGCGGTGACGCCGGTCGCGGTCGGCGACATGTGGGGCCCGCCCTGGGGGACCAGCTGGTTCCGGGTGACCGGGACCGTACCGCGGGAGTGGGCGGGCAAGTCGGTGGAGGCGATCCTGGACCTCGGCTTCGACGAGAACATGCCGGGCTTCCAGTGCGAGGGCCTGGTCTACCGCCCCGACGGCACCCCGGTGAAGGGGCTCAACCCGCGCAACCAGTGGGTACGCATCGGAGCCCCGGTGGACGGCGGCGAAGAGGTGCGCCTGCACATCGAGGCCGCCTCGAACCCGGTGCTGCTCGACTACCACCCCTTCCTGTCGACGCGGCTGGGCGACATCGAGACGTCGCACCGGGACCCGCTGTACAAGCTGACCCGGATGGACCTGGCGGTCTTCGACGAGACGGTGTGGCGCCTGGTCATCGACCTGGAGGTGCTGGGCGAGCTGATGGGGGAGCTGCCCGTCGAGTCGGGGCGGCGCTGGGACATCCTGCGCGCGGTGGACCGGGCGCTGGACGCGCTCGACCTCCAGGACGTGAACGGCACGGCGGGCGCGGCCCGTTCGGAGTTGGTGGGGGTCCTGTCCTCGCCGGCCGAGCCGTCGGCGCACCGGATCAGCGCGGTGGGCCACGCGCACATCGACTCGGCGTGGCTGTGGCCGCTGCGCGAGACGGTACGCAAGGTGGCGCGTACGACGTCGAACATGACGGCCCTCCTCGACGACGAGCCCGAGTTCATCTTCTCGATGTCGCAGGCCCAGCAGTGGGCGTGGATCAAGGAGCACCGGCCGGAGGTGTGGGCGAAGGTGGTCAAGGCGGTGGCGGACGGCCGGTTCGTCCCGGCGGGCGGCATGTGGGTGGAGGCGGACACGAACATGCCGGGTTCGGAGGCGATGGCCCGGCAGTTCGTGCACGGAAAGCGGTTCTTCATCGACGAGTTCGGGGTCGAGAACGACGAGGCGTGGCTGCCCGACACCTTCGGGTTCGCGGCGGGCCTGCCGCAGATCATCAAGGCGGCGGGCTCGAAGTGGCTCCTCACCCAGAAGATCTCCTGGTCGCAGACCAACAAGTTCCCGCACCACACCTTCCAGTGGGAGGGCATCGACGGCACCCGGATCTTCACCCACTTCCCGCCGGTCGACACGTACAACTGCGCCATGAAGGGCAGCGAGATCGCCCACGCCGCCAAGAACTTCAAGGACAAGGGGGTGGCCAGGCACTCGCTCGCGCCGACGGGCTGGGGCGACGGGGGCGGCGGCACCACCCGCGAGATGATCGCGAAGGCGGCGAGGCTGCGGAACCTGGAGGGCAGCGCCCAGGTGGTCTGGGAGACCCCGGCGGAGTTCTTCACGAAGGCGGAGGCCGAGTACGCGAACCCGCCGGTGTGGGTGGGCGAGCTGTACCTGGAACTGCACCGGGCGACGCTGACGAGCCAGGCGAAGACGAAGCAGGGCAATCGCCGGAGCGAGCATCTGCTGCGGGAGGCGGAGCTGTGGTCGGCGACGGCGGCGGTGAGGTCCGAGGAATTCGCCTATCCCTACTCGGACTTGGACCGCATCTGGAAGACGGTACTGCTGCACCAGTTCCACGACATTCTGCCGGGGTCGTCGATCGCGTGGGTGCACAGGGAGGCGGAGAAGACGTACGCGGCGCTGGCCGCGGAACTGACCGCCATCATCGAGAAGGCCCAGCGCGCACTGGCGGGGGAGGGCGCGGAGGCTCTGGTCTTCAACGCGGCTCCGCATGCACGGCACGGGGTGGCGGCGGGCGGGGCGTCTTCCCCGGTCGGGGATGCCCACTCCGAACTCTCTGCCCGCCCGGGCGGCGGCTTCGTGCTGTCCAACGGCCGACTGCGGGTGGAGATCGACGAGCGCGGTCTGGTGGTGTCGGCGTACGACCTGCTCGCCGGCCGGGAGTCGATCGCGCCGGACAGCCCGGCGAACCTGCTGCAGATCCACCCCGACTTCCCGAACATGTGGGACGCGTGGGACGTGGACGCGTTCTACCGCAACACGGTGACGGATCTGGTGGAGGCGGATGAGGTGGCGCCGGGGGAGACCGACGCGTCGGTGCGGGTGGTGAGGTCGTTCGGTTCGTCGAAGGTGACCCAGACGCTGACTTTGGCACCAGGCTCCGCCCGCCTGGACATCCTCACAGAGGTGAACTGGCACGAGACGGAAAAATTCCTGAAGCTGGCGTTCCCGCTGGACGTGCACGCGGAGCGGTACGCGTCGGAGACCCAGTTCGGCCACTTCTACCGGGCGACGCACACGAACACGAGCTGGGAGGCGGCGAAGTTCGAGGCGTGCAACCACCGCTTTGTCCACGTGGAGGAGCCGGGCTGGGGCGTGGCCCTGGTGACGGATTCGACGTACGGCCACGATGTGACGCGCACGGTCCGCACGGAGGACACGGGCACGACGACAACCCTGCGGGTCTCCCTCCTGAGGGCCCCCCGCTTCCCGGACCCGGAAACCGACCAGGGCCTGCACTGCTTCCGCCATGCGCTGGTGCCGGGCGCGACGATCGGGGACGCGGTGAGGGAGGGGTACGGGGTGAACCTCCCGGAGCGCACTCTGCCCGGGGCGGGTCCGGTCGAGCCCCTGGTGGCCGTCGACAACGACGCGATCGTGGTCACCGCCGTGAAGCTGGCGGACGACGGGAGCGGGGATGTGGTGGTCCGCTTCCACGAGGCGGCCGGGGGGCGGGCGCGGGGGAGGCTGACGCTGGGCTTCTCGACGGAGGAGGTCGTGGCAACGGATCTCCTCGAACGCCCGCTGGCAGAGCCGGAGTCGACGGAGGGACTGGTGGAGGTGACCCTCAGGCCGTTCGAACTGCGGACGCTGCGGTTCAAGCGGTCGTAGCGGGAGCGGGCCGTCCCGGCGGTGGGTTCGGGCCCACCGCCGGGGGCCCGGCTGGATGTGGCAACCGTGGAGCCGGGCGCCTTCCGGACCGGGTTCGCCGGCGGTGGGGCACTGCGGCAGACCGAGGCGCCGGCGGCGTACGCGGACACGGTCGGCGTCTGACGGCCACCACCCCATGACCCCGCCCCGCCCGTGCCGTGATCGGCCGGGCGGGGTTCGTCGATGGAGCCCGAGCCCCGCCCTCAAACCCCCCGCAGCCAGACCGTCCCCAACGGGGGCAGCGTCAAGGACAGGGACACCGGCCGCCCGTGCGACGGGACCGGCTCCGGCTTCAGGGGGTCCGGGTTGCCCACCCCGCCGCCCCCGTACCGGACCTCGTCCGTGTTCAGGAGCTCCCCCCATGCCGCCGCCGACTCCGGGACGCCCAGGCGGTACTCCGCCCGGACCACCGGGGAGAAGTTGGAGATCGACAGGAGCGGGGTGCCTCCCGCGTCGTAGCGGAGGAAGGCGAAGACGTTGTCCTCCGCCGCGTCGCCTGCCACCCACGCGAACCCCGACGGGTCCGTGTCGCGCTCCCACAGGGCCGGCTCCGCCGCGTACACCGCGTTCAGGTCACGGACCAGGTCGCGTACGCCGCGGTGGTCCGACTCCGCGCTGTACGACGGGTCCAGGAGCCACCAGTCCGGGCCGTGGCCCTCCGACCACTCCGCTCCCTGTGCGAACTCCTGGCCCATGAAGAGGAGTTGCTTGCCGGGGTGGGCCCACATGAAGCCCAGGTAGGCGCGGTGGGTGGCGCGCTGCTGCCACCAGTCGCCGGGCATCTTCGAGACCAGCGCGCGCTTGCCGTGGACCACCTCGTCGTGCGAGATCGGCAGTACATAGTTCTCGCTGTACGCGTACACCATCGAGAACGTCATCTCGCTGTGGTGGTACTTGCGGTGCACCGGCTCGTGCTGGACGTAGCCCAGCGAATCGTGCATCCAGCCCATGTTCCACTTCAGGCCGAAGCCCAGGCCCCCGTGATCGGTGGGCCGCGTCACGCCGTCCCACGCCGTGGATTCCTCCGCGACGGTCACGACGCCGGGGCAGCGGCGGTACACCGTCGCGTTCATCTCCTGGAGGAAGGCCACCGCGTCCAGGTTCTCGCGGCCCCCGTGCTCGTTGGGGGTCCACTCGCCGTGCTCGCGGGAGTAGTCCAGGTACAGCATCGAGGCCACCGCGTCCACGCGGAGGCCGTCCACGTGGAACTCCTCGCACCAGTACGTCGCGTTGGCGACCAGGAAGTTGCGGACCTCCTTGCGGCCGTAGTCGAATTCGAGGGTGCCCCAGTCGGGGTGCTCGGCGCGGGCCGGGTCCTCGTGCTCGTAGAGCGTCCGGCCGTCGAACTCCGCGAGCGCCCAGTCGTCCTTCGGGAAGTGCGCCGGCACCCAGTCCACGAGCACCCCGATGCCCGCCTCGTGCAGCGCATCGATGAGGAAGCGGAAGTCGTCCGGGGTGCCCATGCGCGATGTCGGGGCGTAGAAGCCCGTCACCTGATAGCCCCATGAGCCGCCGAAGGGGTGCTCGGCGACCGGGAGGAACTCCACGTGGGTGAAGCCCAAGTCCTTTACGTAGGCCGGGAGTTGGTCAGCCAGCTGACGATATGTCAGGCGAGGGCGCCAGGACGCCAGGTGGACCTCGTACACCGAGAACGGGGCCTCGTGCACCGGGCGCTCGGCGCGCCTCGCCATCCAGTCCGCGTCCCGCCAGACGTGGTGCGACTCGGTGACGATCGAGGCGTTGGCCGGGGGCACCTCGGTGCGCTGGGCCATCGGGTCGGCGCGCAGGGTGTGGCTGCCGTCGGGGCGCATGATGTCGAACTTGTAGAGGGCCCCGTCGCCCACCCCGGGCAGGAACAGCTCCCACACCCCGGTCGAGCCGAGCGAGCGCATCGGGTGCGCGGTGCCGTCCCAGTAAGTGAAGTCGCCCGTGACTCTGACGCCTTGCGCGTTCGGTGCCCACACCGTGAACCGGGTGCCGGTCACGCCCTGGTGAACCATGGGGCGGGCGCCGAGCGCCGTCCACAGCTCCTCGTGCCGGCCCTCGCCGATCAGGTGCAGGTCGAGGTCGCCGAGCGAGGGCAGGAAGCGGTACGGGTCGTGCACCTCGATCTCGGTGTCCTCGTAGGTGACGAGGAGGGTGTAGTCAGGGATCTCGCGCAGCGGAAGGACCCCGGAGAACAGCCCGTCGCCGTCGCTGTGCAGCTCGGCCCGCAGCCCCTTGCCGAGCACCGTCACCGCCTGCGCGTACGGGCGCAGAGCCCGGAACGCCACCCCGCCGCGCACCGGGTGCGCGCCGAGCAGGGAGTGGGGATCGTGGTGCCCGCCCGCGAGCAGGCGCCCCCGGTCCGCGGCGGCGAGGGCGGGCGCGGGCCGTACGCCGCGGCTCGCGGCCCGGCGCGGCGCGGGCGGCGCTTTGGCCGGCTTCGCCGCGGGCGTCGCCGGCTCGGCGGTGCGCGGGGCGGGTTCGGAGGAGCTGCGGGCGGGGCGGGGGGTCACGGGGTCTGCCTCCTCAAGTGGCGTCATTTTCACCGGAGTTCACAACTTCAGCCCCGGCCAGGCGGCGGATCGCCGCCATCGGCACGGGCAGCCAGTCGGGGCGGTGCCGGGCCTCGTAGAGCACCTCGTACACCGCCTTGTCGGTCTCGTACGCGCGCAGCAGCTCGAGTGACTCGCGCGGGTCCGAGCCGGAGCGCGCCGCATAGCCCGCGCAGTAGGCGGCCCGGCAGTCCGAGGCCCAGCGCGGGTTCGGCGGGCGCGCCGAGCAGGACGCGTAGTCGAAGGAGCGCAGCATGCCCGCGACGTCGCGGACCGGGGGCTGCGGGCGGCGCCGCTCCGCGAGCGGGCGGGCGGGCTCGCCCTCGAAGTCGATCACCGACCAGGGGCCTTCGGCGGGCCGCAGGGCCTGGCCCAGGTGCAGATCGCCGTGGACGCGCTGGGCCGTGCCCGCCGAGTCGAGGGCCGCGACCGCCTCGAACGCGGCCCGCAGGCCCGGAACGTACGGCGCGAGCGCGGGCACCGCCTGGGCGGTGGCGTCCAGGCGCTCGGCCATCGCGGCCGCGATCAGCGCCGTCTGCGGGCGGCCGAGGGTGACCGGCGTGAACGCGTCGGCGAGGGCCAGGTGCACCTCGGCGGTGGCCCGCCCGAGCTCGTACGCCTCCCTTGTGAAGGTGCGGCCCGCCGCGAGCGAGGCGAGCGCCAGGGTCCAGCCGTCGTCGGCGCCGCGCAGGAACGGCTGGAGCACGCCGAGTGTCGCGTCCTGGGGCTGGGAGGTGCGGAACCAGGCCGCCGGCGCGGGTACCCGCGCACAGCCCTGGCGGGCCAGCGCCCACGGCAGCTCCAGGTCGGGATTGACGCCCGGCTGCACCCGGCGGAACACCTTCAGGATGAACGTATCCCCGTACACCAGCGAGGAGTTGGACTGTTCGACGCCGAGCAGGCGCGGTGCCAGACCCGGCGGAACCTTCACCTCCGGGGCGAGTTCGAAGGACAGCGGGCCCACCGTGCCCGGGGTGCGCAGGCGCTCCAGGAGCAGGGCCGCGGACTGCGGGTCCTGGAGGGCGTCGTACACCGTGCGCCCGGCCAGCGGGCCCTTGTCCGCCCGGCCGATCAGGGCGGGGGCGAGCCGCGGCGGCAGCTGGTCGCGCACCCCGATCAGGAGCTGGTAGCAGTCGGCGGGCACCGGCGCGGCGTCGGCGGGGAGCGGCACCGGGGCGTGCTCGGTGCGCACAAGCAGGTGCAGGAAGCCGGGCAGCAGCTCGGTCGCGGTGAGCAGGACGAAGTCCGTGACGGGCCGCCCCTTGCCGGCGAACCAGCGCTGCCGGGGCAGCCACTCGTGCAGGAGCGGGGCGAGCGAGGTCAGCAGCCGGGCGAGTGGGAGGCCGGTGGAACGGGGCGGTGCGGCCTTCGGCATGGCGGCGCATCCTTTCCCCGGGCACACATCGAGTTGCGCAGAGTGTCCCGGATTGCAACAGAAGCTGTCCGGCGGCGCGCGGGGTTCGGGGTTCAGAGTGCCCCGGGCGGAGCGGCCAAAACCGCTCCGCCCGGCGCTACGGGTCAAGTGACGGCGGGGTCCTTCCGCAGCCGGAACCAGTAGAAGCCGTGGCCGGCCAGGGTGAGGAGGTACGGCCACTCGCCGATCGCCGGGAAGCGCACCCCGCCGATCAGCTCCACCGGATGCATTCCGTTGAACGCCCTCAGGTCCAGCTCGGTGGGCTGCGGGAAGCGCGAGAAATTGTGCACGCACAGCACCAGGTCGTCGCCGGACTCGCGCAGGAAGGCGAGGACGGCCGGGTTCGACGACATCAGCTCGGTGTACGAGCCGAGCCCGAAGGCGTGGTTCTGCTTGCGGATCTCGATCATCCGCCGGGTCCAGTGCAGGAGCGAGGACGGCGAGGCCATGGCCGCCTCGACGTTCGTCACCTGATAGCCGTAGACCGGATCCATGATCGTGGGCAGATAGAGCCGCCCCGGGTCGCAGGAGGAGAAGCCCGCGTTGCGGTCCGGGGTCCACTGCATCGGGGTGCGCACCGCGTCGCGGTCGCCGAGCCAGATGTTGTCGCCCATGCCGATCTCGTCGCCGTAGTACAGGATCGGCGAGCCGGGCAGCGAGAGCAGCAGCGCGGTGAACAGCTCGATCTGGTTGCGGTCGTTGTCGAGCAGCGGGGCGAGTCGGCGCCGGATGCCGATGTTGGCGCGCATCCGGGGATCCTTGGCGTACTCGGCGTACATGTAGTCGCGCTCTTCGTCCGTGACCATTTCGAGGGTGAGCTCGTCGTGGTTGCGCAGGAAGATGCCCCACTGGGCGTTGCGCGGAATGGCCGGGGTCTTGGCGAGGATTTCCGAGACCGGGTAGCGGGACTCGCGGCGCACCGCCATGAAGATGCGCGGCATCACCGGGAAGTGGAAGGCCATGTGGCACTCGTCGCCGCCCTTGGCGAAGTCGCCGAAGTAGTCGACGACGTCCTCGGGCCACTGGTTGGCCTCGGCGAGCAGCACCGTGTCCGGGTAGCTCGCGTCGATCTCGGCCCGTACCCGCTTGAGGAACTCATGCGTCGCCGGAAGGTTTTCGCAGTTGGTTCCCTCCTTCTGGTACAGGTAGGGCACCGCGTCGAGGCGGAAGCCGTCGATGCCGAGGTCGAGCCAGAAGCGCAGGGCGGAGACGATCTCCTCCTGCACGGCCGGGTTCTCGTAGTTGAGGTCCGGCTGGTGGGAGAAGAAGCGGTGCCAGTAGTACTGCTTGCGGACCGGGTCGAAGGTCCAGTTCGACGTCTCGGTGTCGACGAAGATGATCCGGGCGTCCTGGAACTGCTTGTCGTCGTCGGCCCAGACGTAGTAGTCGCCGTACGGGCCCTGCGGGTCCTTGCGCGACTCCTGGAACCACGGGTGCTGGTCGCTGGTGTGGTTCATGACAAAGTCGATGATCACGCGCATGCCGCGCTGGTGGGCGGCGTCCACGAATTCCACGAAGTCGGCGAGATCGCCGAACTCGGGCAGGACCGCGGTGTAGTCCGAGACGTCGTAACCGCCGTCGCGCAGCGGCGATTTGAAGAACGGCGGCAGCCAGAGGCAGTCGACGCCCAGCCATTGGAGATAGTCCAGCTTGGCGGTGATGCCCTTGAGATCCCCGACGCCGTCGCCGTTGCTGTCCTGGAAGGACCGCACGAGCACCTCGTAGAACACCGCTCGCTTGAACCACTCGGGGTCGCGGTCCTTGGCGGGGGTGTCCTCGAAGGTGTCGTGGACGGGCTCGTTGACGATCATGGTGTGGGTGACCCTCCGATCGGCGGGGACGGTCGCAGGACCAGGATGTGCGCGGGTGCTCGGCCCGGCTCCAGACGCACGTAATTGGCCCTGCCCCAGTGATAGGTCTCACCGGTGAGCTCGTCGCGCACCGGGAAGGACTCGTCCCATGCGAGGCCGAGTTCCGGCATGTCCAACGAGACCGTGGCCTCCTGGGTGTGGTGGGGGTCGAGGTTGGCGACCACTAGTACGGTGTTCGACCCCGCGCGCTTGCTGTACGCGATCAGCGCGTCGTTGCCGGTGTCGTGGAAGTGGACCGAGCGCAGCTGACGCAGCGCCGGGTTGCGGCGCCTGATGCGGTTCAGCGAGGTGATCAGCGGGGCGATGGAGCGGCCCTCGCGCTCGGCCGACTCCCAGTCGCGGGGCCTCAGTTGGTACTTCTCGGAGTTCAGGTACTCCTCGCTCCCGGGCTTGGCCGGGGTGTTCTCGCACAGTTCGTATCCGGCATAGACACCCCAGGCGGGGGAGAGCGTCGCGGCGAGCGCGGCCCGCACCTCGAAGGCGGGCCGGCCGCCCTCCTGGAGGTAGCCGTGCAGGATGTCCGGGGTGTTCACGAAGAAATTGGGCCGCATGTAGGGCGCGGACTCGCCCGCCAGCTCGGTGACGTATTCGGTGAGCTCATGCCGGGTGTTGCGCCAGGTGAAGTAGGTGTACGACTGCTGGAAGCCGATCTTGGCGAGGGTGCGCATCATCGCGGGCCGGGTGAACGCCTCGGCCAGGAAGATCACGTCCGGGTCGGTGCCGTTGATCTCGGCGATGACCTTCTCCCAGAAGACCACCGGCTTGGTGTGCGGATTGTCGACCCGGAAGATCCGAACGCCGTGCCCCATCCAGAACCGCAGCAGCCGCACCGTCTCCTCGATGAGGCCCGGCATGTCCTGCTCGAAGGCGATCGGGTAGATGTCCTGGTACTTCTTCGGCGGGTTCTCGGCGTACGCGATCGTGCCGTCCACCCGGTGGTGGAACCACTCGGGGTGCTTGTCGACCCAGGGGTGGTCGGGGGAGCACTGGAGGGCGAAGTCGAGGGCCACCTCCAGGCGCAGGTCGCGGGCGGCGGCCACGAAGTCGTCGAAGTCGTCGAGGGTGCCGAGGTCGGGGTGGACGGCGTCGTGCCCGCCGTCGGCCGAGCCGATCGCCCAGGGCACGCCGACATCCCAACGCCCCGCCTTCAGACTGTTGTTGGGGCCCTTGCGATAGGTGGAGCCAATGGGGTGGATGGGCGGCAGATAGACCACGTCGAAGCCCATCGCGGCGACCGCGGGAAGCCGCTCGGCCGCGGTGCGGAAGGTGCCGGAGACCGGCGGGGCACCCTTGGTGACCACTGCCCCCTCCGAGCGCGGGAACAGCTCGTACCAGGACCCGAACAGCGCGCGCTCGCGCTCGACGAGCAGGGGCATGGGCGCCGAGCAGGTGACGAGCTCGCGCAGCGGATGCGCCGCGAGGGCGGCCACCGCGGCCGGGGCGAGGGCGGCCGCGAGCCGCTTCCTCGGTGTGCGGCTCGTGTCGCGCAGGGCGTCCACCGCGGCGAGCACCGCCTCGCGGCCCTCGGCCTTGGGCACCCCGGCCGCGGCCCGCTCGTACAGCGCGGCGCCCTCCGCGAGGACGAGCTCGGTGTCCTGGCGGGCCGGGATCTTGATGGCGGCCTGGTGGCGCCAGGTCGCCACCGGATCGCTCCAGGCCTCGACGGTGTACGTCCACCGGCCCTCGGCCGCCGGGGTGATCTCGGCGCCCCAGCGGTCGGTGCCGGGGGCGAGCTCGCGCATCGGGGTCCAGGGGCCCGGCCTGCCTCCCGGGTCTCTCAGTACGACATTGGCGGCGACACAGTCGTGGCCTTCGCGGAAGACGGTGGCGGTGACCTGGAAGCTCTCGCCTGCCACCGCCTTCGCGGGCCTTGTGCCGCACTCGACGGCGGGGTGTACGTCGAGCACGGGGATGCGGCCGATTGACGGGTTCGGGTTCACGGGCTCACCTGCGGGTGATTGGTAGGGTTTGCCGCGTTTGCGGGAATCTGTCCTTTTTAGCTGCTCCGTTGACGGCTGACCGGCTGCGGGCATGGCCGCTCCTGTCCGCGTTCACTCGAATGGCGTGCGGGAGAGACTGCGGGAATGCGTCACCGGGGGAGCCTTCCACGGTGTGCGGGTGGGCATTCCGGCAGTTTGTTAACTACCTGCGCGTAACGGTTCAGACAAGGAAAGCGCCGTGCCTTTCGACGACAACGGCCCAAACTTTGCCTACCCGTAGGTCATGTGATGCTCCGTCAGGTGATGGTCGAAATCGGCGGGGCCGGGCCGCGAGGCGCTGTGGTTGACGAGGGCGCACCGGCACTACCTTCGGGGGTGAAGGAGGGGCGCACATCGCGGTGTGCCCACCCCGGTACGTAGGTCCCCTGCAAAGGTGGAAGCGTGAAGGCAATCCGTCGATTCACCGTGCGCCCTGTCCTGCCCGACGCCCTCCGGCCGCTCAGCGACCTCGCGCGCAATCTGCGCTGGTCCTGGCACACCGAGACCAGAGAACTCTTCCAGTCCGTGGACCCCGACGGCTGGCGGGCGGCGGGTGAGGACCCGGTGCGCCTGCTGGGTGCCGTCGGCGCCGCCCGCCTCGACTCGCTCGCCCAGGACCGCCGGTTCCTGCGCAGGCTCACCGCCGCCGCCGACGACCTCGACGACTATCTGCACGGCCGCCGCTGGTACCAGGAGCAGAGCGGCGAACTCCCTTGTGCCATCGGCTACTTCTCTCCCGAATTCGGCATCACCGCGGCCCTGCCGCAGTACTCCGGCGGGCTCGGCATCCTCGCCGGCGACCATCTCAAATCCGCCAGCGACCTCGGCGTACCGCTCATCGGGGTCGGCCTCCTCTACCGGCACGGCTACTTCCGCCAGTCGCTCTCGCGCGAGGGCTGGCAGCAGGAGCACTACCCCCTGCTCGACCCCAATGAGCTGCCCGTCTCGCTGCTGCGCGAGGAGGACGGCACCCCGGCCAGGGTGTCCCTCGTGCTGCCCGGCGGCCGCGCCCTGCACGCCGTCATCTGGCAGGCCCGGGTCGGCCGGGTGCCGCTGCTCATGCTCGACTCCGACGTCGAGGAGAACGCGCCCGGCGAACGCGACGTCACCGACCGGCTCTACGGGGGCGGCAGCGAGCACCGGCTGCTCCAGGAAATGCTGCTCGGCATCGGCGGGGTGCGGGCGGTGCGGACGTACTGCCGGCTCACCGGGCACCCGGCGCCCGAGGTGTTCCACACCAACGAGGGCCATGCCGGTTTCCTCGGGCTCGAACGCATCCGTGAGCTCGCGGGCGAAGGGCTGGAATTCGACGCCGCCCTCGAATCGGTGCGGTCCGGGACCGTCTTCACCACCCACACCCCGGTGCCGGCCGGAATCGACCGGTTCGACCGCGAGCTGGTCGCCCGCCACCTCGGCGACGACGGCGAGCTGCCCGGGGTGCCCGTCGAGCAGATCCTCCAGCTCGGCATGGAGACCTACCCCGGCGGCGAGCCCAACCTCTTCAACATGGCCGTCATGGGCCTGAGGCTCGCCCAGCGCGCCAACGGGGTCTCGACCCTGCACGGCGCGGTCAGCCGCGAGATGTTCGCGGGCCTTTGGCCGGGGTTCGACGCGCAGGAGGTGCCGATCACCTCCGTCACCAACGGCGTGCACGCCCCGACCTGGGTCGCGCCCGAGGTCTTCCGGCTCGGCGCACGTCAGATCGGCGCGGGCCGCACCGAGGACGCGCTGACCGTCGGCGGCTCCGAGCGCTGGGACGCGGTCGCCGACATCCCGGACTCCGAGATCTGGGAGCTGCGCAGGGAGCTGCGCGAACAGCTCGTCATCGAGGCCCGCGAGCGGCTGCGGGCCTCCTGGCGCCAGCGCGGCGCGGGGTCGGCCGAGCTCGGCTGGATCGACGGGGTGCTGAACCCCGACGTGCTCACCATCGGCTTCGCCCGGCGCGTTCCCTCGTACAAGCGGCTCACGCTGATGCTGCGCGACCGGGACCGGCTGATGGAGCTGCTGCTTCATCCGACGCGGCCGGTGCAGATCGTCGTCGCCGGCAAGGCGCATCCCGCCGACGACGGCGGCAAGCGGCTCGTGCAGGAGCTGGTGAAGTTCTCCGACGACCCGAGGGTCCGCCACCGGATCGTGTTCCTGCCCGACTACGGCATGGGCATGGCCCAGAAGCTCTACCCCGGCTGCGACGTGTGGCTCAACAACCCGTTGCGGCCCCTGGAGGCCTGCGGGACGAGCGGCATGAAGGCGGCCCTCAACGGCTGCCTCAACCTGTCCGTCCTGGACGGCTGGTGGGACGAGTGGTTCGAGCCCGACTTCGGCTGGGCCATCCCGACCGCCGACGGCGCGTCGACCGACGAGGACCGGCGCGACGAGCTGGAGGCCAACGCGCTGTACGACCTCATCGAGGACCGGGTCGCCCCGCGCTTCTACGACCGGGGCCCGGCGGGGCTCCCCGACCGCTGGATCGAAATGGTCCGCCAGACCCTCACCACCCTGGGCCCCAAGGTGCTCGCGGGGCGGATGGTGCGGGAGTATGTGACCCGCCTGTACGCGCCCGCCGCCGCGGCCCACCGGGCCCTGGACCCCTCCACGGCGAGGGAGCTGGCGCACTGGAAGGGGCGGGTGCGGGGTGCCTGGCCGCGGGTCGCGGTCGACCACGTCGAGGCCCTGGCCCCGGCGGCAGCGGCCCCCAACGGCACCGCGGAGCTCGGCTCCACCCTCGCGCTGCGGGTCCGCGTCGCACTCGGCGAGCTCGGGCCCGACGACGTCGAGGTGCAGGCGGTGGCGGGCCGGGTGGACGCGGCCGACACCATCGCGGACGCGGCGACCTTCCCGCTGAAACCGGCGGGCGGCCCGGACCTGGAGGGCCGCTGGATGTACGAGGGCCCCCTCGCGCTCGACCGCACGGGCCCGTTCGGCTACACGGTCCGCGTGCTGCCCGCCCACCGCCACCTGGCCACCCACGCGGAGCTGGGCCTGATGGCGGGCCCGACGGAGGCGACCGGGGAGGGCGCGGGCGTGCTCATGCGCTGAGCCGCGTACACCCGCGGACATGGGCGGTGCCCGGAGCCTCGTGGGCTCCGGGCACCTTCACTTTCCGGCCAGCCGCCTGGTCAGAAGGTGAGCTTCCAGAGGGTGAACTTCCGGGAGATTGCCGGGAGTTCGGAGTCGGAGCGGTTCTGAACCGAAGCGGTTCAGAAGGAGAGCTTGAAGTCGGTGATGGTGCCGACGTCCTGCCGCGCCTTGTCCTGGACCTTCAGCTTCCACACGCCGTTCGCCGCGACACTGGAGGCGTTCACGGTGTACGTCTTGTTCAGGTTCGCGGTCGAGTCCGAGGACGAGTTCTGCAGACGGAACGAGGTGCCGTTCGGGGCCACCAGGTCGATCTGGAGGTCACCGATGTAGGTGTGGGTGATCTTCACACCGACCTTGAGGGCGGACGGCGCGTTGCCGGTGATGCCCGAGACGGTGACCGGGTCGGTGACCGCCGCGCCCGGGTAGTCCGGGATGGCCACCTGCGCCGTGCTCTCGAAGACCTTGCCGCCGGGGTCGCCGCCGCCGGCGCGGGCGCCGACGTTGATGGCCGCCCAGGCGTTGGTGATGTTGGTGACCTCGGCGCTGTTCGCGCCGTACAGCTCGGTCGCCGCGGCGATGGTGCCGTCGCGGGCGCCCGCGTAGTCCGTGCTGGAGTTGAACTTGGTGGTCAGCGCCTTGTACCAGATGAGCTGGGCCTTGTCGCGGCCGATGCCGGTGACCGGCAGGCCGTCGGAGGTCGGCGAGTCGTAGCTCACGCCGTTGATGACCTTGGCGCCGCTGCCCTCGGAGGCCAGGTAGAACCAGTGGTTCGCCGGGCCCGAGGAGTAGTGGACGTCGAGGTTGCCGACGCCGGAGTACCAGCTGTCCGCGGAGCCGCCGTCCTTGCTCGGCTTGTCCATGTAGCGCAGCGGGGTGCCGTCACCGTTGATGTTGATCTTCTCGCCGATGAGGTAGTCACCCGGGTCCGACGCGTTGTTCGCGTAGAACTCCACCGAGGTGCCCATGATGTCGGAGGTCGCCTCGTTCAGGCCGCCCGACTCGTCGGCGTAGTTCAGGCCCGCGGTGGCGGCGGTGACGCCGTGCGTCATCTCGTGACCCGCCACGTCCAGCGAGGTCAGCGGGTCGTTGTTGCCCGAGCCGTCGCCGTACGTCATGCAGAAGCAGCTGTCGTCCCAGAACGCGTTGACGTACGCGTTGCCGTAGTGGACGCGGGAGTACGCGCCGACGCCGTCGCCGCGGATGCCGCTGCGGCCGAAGACGTTCTTGTAGAAGTCCCAGGTCTCGCCGGCGCCGTAGGCGGCGTCCGCACCCGCCGTCGCGGCGTTGGAGTTGGTGCCGTCGCCCCAGGTGTCGTTGGTCTGGGTGAACAGCGAGCCCGTACCGGACGAACCGTGGTTCAGGTTGTACGTCTTGTGCCCGCCGCGCCCGGCGTCGGTCAGGGTGTAGTTCGACCCCGACTGCGAGGTGCCGAGCGTGACCTGACCGCTGTAGTGGGTGTTGCCGACACCGGTCTCGATGCCCTGCCACTGGTGCAGCTTGGCGCCCGTCCTGGCGTCCGTGATGACGTGCAGCTGGTTCGGGGTGCCGTCGTCCTGCAGCCCGCCCACGACCGTCTCGTACGCGAGGGTCGGCGCGCCCTTCACCATCCAGATGACCTTGCGGGCGCTGTCGGCCTTGTCCGCCTTCGAGCCGGCGGCCTTGGCCGCCTTGAGAGCCTGGCCCTCGGCGGCGGCCGGGGCGTTGGCGGGGGCGGCGGTCGATATGCCCTTCAGCTGCGCGCTGTTGGCCTTGCTGACGCCCTTGGTCTTGCCGGCCGCGGTGTCGACCATCAGGTCGCCGCCGAGGACGGGCAGACCGTCGTAGGTGCGCTCGTAGCGGGTGTGCGTGGTGCCGTCCTGGTCCTTGGACACATCGTGGACGACGAGCTTCTCCTGTGCGCTGAGCCCGAGCTCCTTGGCCGTGGCCGCCGTGGTGGCCGTGGCCTGGCGTATGAGCTCGGCGCGCTGGGAGGGGCTGAGGCCGGCGGGCAGGGCGCCCGGGTTGCGTACCGCCTGGGCCTTGAGGGCCGCGGTGGCCGCGGAGTCGTCGGGGCGTGCGCTGGCGCTACCTGCCTGGACGCCGACACTGAGCATGGCGGCTGCGGCGATCAGGGCGCCGGTGGCGGTGGCACGACGACGGTGCGTGGATCTCACGCGAACTCCTTCTGCGAGGGGGTTCCGGTCGACTGGGTGGGGTCGGCCGGGCAGAGCTGTGCGGAGCGAGTGCGGCAACAACGTGTTGTGCGTGAAAACTTTGTGCGTGGAACGGGGAGAGAGTGCCAGCAGAGGAGAACTACTGTCAGGAGCGCGTCAATAAGTTGGCCGAAAAACGTCCGTTGTCCGAAGGTTGCCGTTCGTTAAGCGGACGTTTCGGCAATGATGACGGCGATGCCATCGAGGAGTCGGTCGAGCCCGAAACCGAAGAGCGAGTCCAAGTCCAGCTCGAACGGCTCGTGTTCGAAGATGGTGGTCAGGACGGGGTAGCCGCCGCCCGACACGATGGCCGCAAAGCGACCCCCGTTCCGGTCCATCCATTCGTCGTTGGAGACGCCGGTGTCCTGGAGTGCGTGTCCCTCCAACTCCATGGCCACGCCCAGGCCTTGGACGAAGGCGATCAGGGTCAGATGCGCGTGCATGACCTGGTGCACGCCCAGGCCGGTGCCGCGCAGGGCCCGCAGGGTCCACTCGGTGTACTTCATCGCCTCGGGCATGGGATCGGGCCGGATGAACGACGCCATCGCCCGCGCCATCCACGGGTGCTTGCGATAGGTCGCCCACAACTTTCGTGCGGCGTGCGCGAGTTGGTCCCGCCAGTCCCCGGTCGGCCGGCCCGGGTGCGCCTCCCTGAACCCCACGTCCGTCATCAGCCGTACGAGCTCGCCCTTGCTCGGCACATGCCGGTACAGCGCCATAGTGGACGTGCCGAGGTCGCCGGCCACCCGCCGCATCGAGAGCCCGGCCAGGCCCTCGGCGTCCGCGATCCGGACGGCGGTGGCCACCACGGCCTCGCGGCTCAACGGCGCCGTTTCGTCCTGGGCGCGCGCCGGACGCGCCTCGGCGACCACCGTGCCGACACCCGGTACCGCCCGCACCAGGCCCTCGCGCGCGAGGGCCGCGAGCGCCTTGGTCGCGGTCGCCATCGCCACCCCCGACTCGCGCACGATGGCCCGCGTGGACGGCACCCGGTCGCCGGGCACGAGCTCCCCGGAAGCGATGCGGCGCCGGATGCCGGCGGCGATGGCGAGGTAGGGCGGCTGCTCGGTCACGGCGGGCAGTGTACTAGTGCGCGGGACGGCGTAATGCCCAGTGAGGACAAGGGAGTTCCAGGGGTGTACTAGCCCACTGATGGCGCCGTACGCGCAAGGCTGTTTCGCTACCCGGCATGGACACTACGACCGGCCCCCTCGCGGGCCGCACGGACCCGGCCGCGCAGCGCGCCGGACGCAGGGAATGGACCGCGCTCGCCGTCCTCATGCTGCCGCTGCTCCTCGTCTCGATGGACGTCTCCGTCCTCTACTTCGCCATCCCCTTCATCAGCGAGGACCTGGCGCCCAGCTCCACCCAGCAGCTGTGGATCCTCGACATGTACGGCTTCGTGCTCGCGGGGCTGCTCATCACGATGGGTGCGCTGGGTGACCGCATGGGCCGCCGCAAGCTGGTGCTCGCCGGGGCGGGCGTGTTCGGCCTCGCCTCGGTGGCGGCGGCCTACGCCGACTCTCCCCAACTCCTCATCGCGGTACGGGCGTTGCTCGGTGTCGGCGGGGCGGCGCTCATGCCCTCCACGCTCGCCCTGATCCGCAACCTCTTCCACGACGAGAAGCAGCGTGCCACCGCGGTCACCGCCTGGACCGGCGTCATGACGGCCGGCATCTCCTTCGGCCCGGTCGTCAGCGGGGCCCTGCTCGAACGCTTCTGGTGGGGCTCGGTGTTCCTCATCAACCTGCCCGCGATGCTCCTGCTGCTGATCCTGGCGCCGCTGCTGCTGCCCGAGGTGAAGCAGCCGTCCTCCGGCCGCTTCGACTGGCCGAGCGCGGTGCTGTCCCTGGCCGGGCTGCTCCCGGTGATCCAGGGAGTCAAGGAACTGGCCCGGGACGGGGTGGAGTTGCCGCCCGTACTGATGATCATGGCCGGATCTGTTCTTCTGTACGTGTTCGTCCGGCGCCAGTCGAGGCTCGCCCACCCTCTGGTCGACCTGGAACTGCTGAGGAGGCGCAGCTACGGCGGCGCGGTGCTCGCCAACCTCTTCGCCATCGCGGCGACCATCGGCATGGCGGTGTTCCTCACCCAGTACCTCCAGTCGGTGCTGGGCAAGAGCCCGTTCGAGGCGGCGCTGTGGAGCCTGGTCCCGGCGACGGGCGCGTTCGTGGGGGCGCCGACCGGGGCGGTGCTGGCCCGGAGCTTCGACCGGGGGGCGGTCATGGCGGGCGGCTTCGCGGTCTCCGCGTGCGGCTTCGGGGCACTGGCATGGGTGCGTACGGACTCGCCGCTCTGGTTCACCCTCGCCGCCTGCGCCGTCTACACCTCGGGCCTGGTGGCGGCCATGTCCCTGGCCAACGAACTCGCCCTGGGCGCGGCCCCGCCCGAGCGAGCCGGGTCCGCGGCGGCCGTCCTGGAATCCGGGCAGGAGCTGGGCGGCGCGCTGGGGATGGCGGTTCTCGGCTCGGTGGGGGCGGCGGTCTACCGCCACGGCATGGCGGACGCGCCGGCCGCGGCGCGCGAGACGCTGGGCGGGGCGGTGGCGAGCGTCCACGGGGGTGCGCTGGAGGCGGCGTTCTCGGCGTTCACCCGGGGCCTGGACTACGCGGCGCTTTGCGCTGCCGCGCTGATGGCGGGGGCGGCGGTGCTGGCCCTGACGCTGCTGAGGGCTAGGCGGGGTGAGGGGGGTTCTGCTCCCTCGGGGAGGTGAGGTGCGGAGGGTTCCGCTCGCTCGGGGGCTTGCGGTTGCTTCGACTGCGGGTCGTCCGCGGCTGGGCGCGCAGTTCCCCGCGCCCCTGGGGGTGTGGGCTGGCGGGGTTCGGCGTTCGGCCGGGTGTGGGGTGTTTCGGCTGCGGGTGGTCGAGGGCTGGGCGCGCAGTCCCCGCCCCGGGGGGGGCGGGGTGGGTGTTCGGCTGAGTGGCATCCCCTTTGGGGGCGCGGCGAACTGCGCGACCGGCCACGCGCGGTCCGCAGTCGAACGCAGCGGTGCGGCCCCCTACACCCTGGGGTCGACCCACAGCGACGTCGCCACCGCGCACAGGTCGCCCGAAGCCGAGGCAAGGGCCACGCCCATGTGGTGTTTGCGGCCTTCCTCGGAGCGGAGCCAGGCGTACGAGATGAGCCGCTCGCCCACCCCCACCGGGCGGAACAGGGTCGCCGTGAGGGAGGCCGTCACCGCGCCGGGGCGCTGGGTGCCGAGGAGGCGGCCCGCCGCGTTGCCCGGGCAGTCGAGCGCGCCCCACACCAGCTCGGGTGGCAACATGCCCTCCGCGTCGGCGAGTTGGGGACCAGGGGTCCAGGCCGTGGCCACCAGGGCGCGGCCGGGGACCGGGCCGCAGTGCTGGCGCAGGCCCGTGTCGGGCGTGCGGTCCAGGCCGCAGCCGAAGCAGTCGACGCTGCCGGACGGCGGCGCGGCCCGGTAGGCCTCGGCCGCGGCCGACGCCTCGGCCCACGACGGCGCCTCGGGCGCCTCGACGCTCTGCTCGGCCGGGAGGGCGAAGGCAAGCACCTTCTCGCCGGAGGTCAGCTCGGCGCCGCCGTCCGCGGTCTCGGCGAGCCGCACCGGCACACCTGTCGGCACCGGCTGCCGGAAGTCCACCCGTACCGTCTTCGGTTGAGGTCTCCCCTGCTCGAACGCAGTTGAGAGCTTGGGGAACGCCCGCCCGGCGAGCACGCCCGCCACATAGCCGCCGAAAGCCACCCCCGGGTACCCCTGGAGGTGGGCCGGAACCGTGATCGTCTCCATGGCTGTCATGACCGCCACCTCATCACACCGGCCCAGTGAGCGGGTATGTTCGAGCCGCCAAGCCAGCACACCGCGAGGAGCGCCACCCGTGACCGACCACCGCATAGGCCCGCCCCACTTCGGCAGCGAGCGCGAGATGCTGCGCGCCTTTCTCGACTACCACCGCGCGACGCTGGCCATGAAGTGCGAGGGACTCGGCGACGAGGAACTGCGCAGCCGGTCGATGCCGCCGTCCACGCTCTCGCTGCTCGGCCTCGTACGGCACATGGCCGAGGTCGAACGGACCTGGTTCCGGCGGGTCTTCGAGGACCAGGACATCCCGATGGTGTGGTCGGACAAGATCGACTTCCAGGCGGCGTACGACGCGAGCAACTCCACCAGGGCCGAGGCGTTCGGGGCCTGGGAGGCCGAGGTCGAGCACTCCCGGCGGATCGAGCGCGAGGCCGAATCCCTCGACCTCGCGGGCCACCAGCCGCGCTGGGGCGAGGACGTGTCGCTGCGCATGGTGATGCTGCACATGATCCACGAGTACGCCCGCCACAACGGCCACGCCGACCTCCTGCGCGAGGGCATCGACGGAACCGTGGGGGCCTGACGGCCGCGCTCAGCGCCAGGGGATGTTCCGCCAGGGGCTGGCCTCGTGCTCGGTCAGGATCCGGTGCGCGTCGACGTTCTGCCGGTAGTAGCGGCCGTAGGACTCCTCGTCGAAGCGCAGCACCCGGCCGAGCGCGTACCCCGCCGAGAAGTCCTCCCACGAGCGGTACGCCGACCTGCTGAGCGCGCCCGCGTGCACGATCGCCTGCTCCGCCTCGTGCGGGGTGCAGAACCGGGCAGAGAGCCCCCAGCGTGCCAGGTTCACGGCTCGCCCGTAGTCGTAGGCGACGGTGGTGGTGACCCGGCCGTCCGGCGCGAGCAGCCCGTCCGCCCGGAACCGGGCCTCGTACCGGATGATGCGCCGCACCAGCTCCTCGATGTCCTTGACGGCACCATGGCCGACGCCGATGTCCTGGGCGTGCCCGGCGGCCGTCTCGCGCCACAGATCGACGGGCGGCGCCTCGTCGAGACCGGCCCGCAGCTCCTCGCGCACGCGGAGTACGAAGTCGGGCTCGGCCGGGCTGTTGCGCGCGTCCAGCAGGAAGTCCAACTGCTGCTGCCAGCCCGCCCGGTCGGTGATGTCCCAGGACTCGCGGAGCATCCGGAGCTCGCTGGTGTACTCCTGATAGACCGAGCCCACCTCGTTCCACGGCACATCGTTGCCGACCGCCAGATGCGCGCCGCAGGCGAGGCCGTACGCGAGCGGTCCGCGCAGCGCGCCGTGCCGCAGGCCGATCAGCCGGTCGGGACGCTCGACCTCCTCGTGGAGCCGGCGCCACAGGGCCAGGTGGTCGGCGGCGGTGGGCAGGAACAGCTGGGCCGGCGTGCCGGCGTTGACCGCGAGCAGCGTCCCTGCGTCCAGGAGGCCCGAGTCGGCGATCCACTTGAGCGAGACCCCGTGGAACACCCAGTCCGGATGCCACGGCGGCAGCATCCCCCGGGTCAGCACCGGCTTGCACAGCCAGCCCGACGCGTCCCGGTAGGCGGGCCAGCGGATCAGGTCTGGCCGCGCGTCGACCTCGGCCTTCGGCGCGGCGATGTAGAGCTCCTCGCGGGCGAGCACCCGCAACTGCGCCGTCACATCGCCGCGCAGCCCCGCCGAGTGCAGCAGCCACTCCGTCTCCGTAGGCGCCGCCCAGTTGGTACCCGTCCCCGTTGCCACGCCCCGATCCTACGAACTCCCTTCCGGTCGCCACGCGGCAGGTACCGGGAAACCCACAGGTCAGGCCAGGCTGTCCCGCCAGGCGCGGTGCAGGTCGGCGAAGCGGCCGGTGCCCGCGATCAGGTCGGCGGGGGAGCCGTCCTCGACGACGCGGCCGTGCTCCATCACCAGGACCCGGTCCGCGATCTCGACCGTGGACAGGCGGTGCGCGATCACCACCGCCGTACGCCCCTTGAGGACGGTGTGCATGGCGCGCTGTACCGCCCGCTCGCCCGGGATGTCGAGGGAACTGGTCGCCTCGTCGAGGATCAGGACGGCGGGGTCGGCGAGCAACGCCCGTGCGAAGGCGACGAGTTGGCGCTGCCCGGCCGAGATGCGGCCGCCCCGCTTGCGTACGTCGGTGTCGTAGCCGTCGGGCAGGCCCGCGATGAAGTCGTGCGCGCCGATCGCCTTCGCGGCCTGCTCGATCTCGTCCCGGGTGGCGTCCGGGCGGCCGATCGCGATGTTCTCGGCGACCGTGCCGGAGAACAGGAACGCCTCCTGGGTGACCATGACGACCCCGCGCCGCAGATCCCGTACGGACAGCTCGCGCAGATCCGTGCCGTCGAGCAGCACGTGACCAGCCGTCGGATCGTAGAAGCGGGCCAGGAGCTTGGCGAGGGTGGACTTGCCCGCGCCCGTCGAGCCGACCACGGCGACGGTCTGGCCCGCCGGGATGGTCAGGTCGAAGCGGGGCAGCACCTCGCCGCCGGTCCGGTAGCCGAAGCCGACCTGCTCGAACTCGACGCGGCGGCCCGGGAGTCCGGCCTTCCGCTCCGGCAGCGCGGTCGGCTGCGCGGGCTCCGGGACGGACGGGGTCTGGGCCAGCAGCCCGGCGACCTTCTCCAGCGAGGCCGCGGCCGACTGGTAGGAGTTGAGGAACATGCCGAGCCGGTCGATCGGGTCGTACAGGCGGCGCAGGTACAGCACCGCGGCCGCGAGCACACCCAGCTCCAGGTCGCCGTCCGCGACCCGGGTCGCGCCCCACAGCACCATCGCCGCGACCGCCGTGTTGGCGACGAGCCGGGAGCCCACCACGTAGCGCGCCATCTCCAGCATCGCGTCGCCGTTCGTCCGCTCGTGACGGCGGTTCAGCTCCCGGAACTCGGCGTCGTTGGCCCGCTCGCGCCGGAACGCCTGCACCGGCCGTATGCCGTTCAGGGTCTCCGCGAACTTGACGATCACGGCGGCGATCGCGGTGGACCTGGCCGCGAACACCGCGCCCGCGCGGCGCTGGTAGAGGCGGATCAGGAAGTGCAGCGGAACGTAGGAGGCGACCGCGACCGCGCCGATGCCCCAGTCCAGCCAGAGCAGCATCGCGCAGATGTAGACCGCGGAGAGGATCACCCCGATCAGCTCCTGCAAGCCCTCGCTGAGCAGCTCCCGCAGCGATTCGACGTCGGTGGTGGACCGCGAGATCAGCCGTCCCGAGGTGTACCGCTCGTGGAAGTCCACGCTCAGCGCCTGCGCGTGCCGGAAGATCCGCCCGCGCAGATCGAGCAGCACGTCCTGGTTGACCCGGGCGGAGGTCTGAATGAACGCGTACTGGAAGAACCCGGAGGCCAGCGCGGACACCAGATACCCGGCGCCCACCGCGATCAGCGGCCCGTAGTCGTGCGCGCGGAACGCCGGCACGCCCCGGTCGATGGCGTACGCGACGAGCAGCGGGCCCGCCTGGGCCGCGGCCTGCTGCACGACGAGCATCAGCGTCGCGATCACCACCCGTCCGCGCAGCGGCCGCAGCAGGGCCCTGAGCAGCGCGCCGGTCGCCCCCGGAGGCGCGGGCAGCTCGTCGCGATCGAAGGGATCGTCGACAGCGGGCGCCCCCTGTTCCCCGGTGGCGGTCTCCTCCCCGACAGTCGTGGTCATCGCCCGTCCTCCCCCTTGCCGTCATGACGTTCTTCGGCGCCCGACATCAGCCAGGCGTATTCGGCGTTGCCGCGCAGCAGTTCCTGGTGCGTACCGACGGCGGTGATCCGTCCGCCCGACAGCAGGGCGACCCGGTCGGCGAGCATCACGGTGGACGGGCGGTGGGCGACCACCAGCGCGGTGGTGTCCTGAAGCACCCGCCGCAGCGCCGCCTCGACCAGCGCCTCGGTGTGGACGTCCAGGGCCGACAGCGGGTCGTCGAGGATCAGGAACCTCGGCCGCCCCACGACCGCCCGGGCCAGCGCGAGCCGCTGCCGCTGCCCGCCGGACAGGCTGAGCCCCTGCTCCCCGACCTGCGTGTCCACGCCCTGCGGCAGCCGCCGTACGAACTGGGCCTGCGCGATGTCCAGCGCCCGCTCCAGATCGTCCGAACTCCCGCCGCCCATCAGGACGTTGTCCCCCACGGAGGCCGAGAAGAGCGTGGGCTCCTCGAACGCGACGGAGACCAGACCGCGCAGCCGCTCCCGCGACATGAGCGCGATGTCCTCCCCGTCGAGAGCGATCCGCCCCCCACCGACCTCGTGCAGACGCGGCACGAGCGCGGTGAGCGTGGTCTTCCCGGACCCGGTCCCGCCCACGAGCGCCATCGTCTCGCCCGCCCGTATGTGCAGATCGATCCGGGAGAGGACCGGTGAGGTGCCGGGGGCAGCGTCGGGATAGCGGAACATGACCTCCTCGAAACGGATGCCGAGGTGGTCCGGCGGCGGTTGCGCGGTACTGCCGTGCGGCGCCCCATCGGTGCCGCGGAGCGCCACTTCAGCCCGTTCCGGAGACGCACTGATCAGCGCAGAATCAGCCCCTGGGGGTACCCCCAGGACGGAGTCCTTGGGGGAGTTCGAGGAGCGGGGGTCCGAGGGCGGAGCCCCCGGCGCACGGTCCGCGGACGAAGAGGCGGGAGCGGGGTCCGGGGCGGAGCCCAGGAGGTTCGGGGAGGCGGCACCCTCGGTCTCCTCGGGGACGTCCATCGCTTCGAAGAACCGCACCGTCGCCGTCGCGGACTCCTGGCTCATCGCCAGCAGGAAGCCGATCGACTCCACCGGCCACCGCAGGGCCAGCGCCGTGGACAGGAACGCCACCAGCGTTCCGGCCGAGAGCTCCCCGTCGGCCACCTGCACCGTGCCGAGCACCAGCGCCGCGCCGATGGCGAGTTCGGGGATCGTGGTGATCAGGCCCCAGAGCCCGGCGAGCAGCCGAGCCTTGGCGAGCTCGGTGCCGCGCAGCCGCCGGGAGAGTTCGCGGAAGGCCAGCGCCTGGCTGCGGTGCTGCCCGAAACCCTTGATGATCCGGATGCCGAGCACGCTCTCCTCGACGACCGTCGTCAGGTCGCCCACCTGGTCCTGCGCCCGCCGGGCGACCAGCGAGTACCGGGTCTCGAAGACCGAGCAGAGGACCACCAGCGGGATCACCGGGACGAGCAGCACGAGCCCGAGGCTCCACTGCTGCGACAGCAGGATGGCGAACCCGGCCAGGATCGTCACCCCGTTGACGACGAGGAACGTCAGCGGGAACGCCAGGAACATCCGCAGCAGCATGAGATCCGTGGTGCCGCGCGACAGGAGCTGGCCCGACGCCCACCGGTCGTGGAAGGAGACCGGAAGCCGCTGCACATGCCGGTACAGATCGGCCCGCATGTCCGCCTCGACGCTCGCGAGCGGCCGCGCCACCAGCCACCGCCGGAACCCGAAGAGCGCCGCCTCCGCCACCCCGAGCAGCAGCAGGTACAGCGCGCCGAGCCACACCCCGCCGGGGTCGTGGTCGGCCACCGGCCCGTCCACGATCCACTTCAGTACGAGCGGGATCACCAGACCGAGACAGGAGGCGACGATCGCCACAAATGCCGCACTGAACAGGCGAGTTCGCACGGGGCGTACATACGGCCAGAGCCTGAGGAGCGAGCGCGTGGCCGACGGGTCCTTGGTAGCTGCATGTGTATCGGGCATCGTTGCCGAGCCTACGGACGGCCACTGACAGTGCCCACCGAGTTTCGGACGGGCCCCACTGGTCCGCTGGTCCTAGGACCGGCAGGGCGGCTCGGGGGCGCCGTTCCGGGAGCGGGCGCGCAGGGGGTCGTACCGGCCATCAACCGATCGGTTGATGCGCGGTCGAGCGCGATGGGCGATGTGGCGGACCCCCGCCGAACGGGATTCTCAAGCCATGGCAATCATCGAAGTCACCGGAGTGCGCAAGGCATACGGCCGCAGGTCCGCTGTCGACGGCGTCAGCTTTGCCGTCGAAGAGGGCGAGATCTTCGGCATCCTCGGCCCCAACGGCGCCGGCAAGACCACCACCGTCGAGTGCGTCGAGGGGCTCCGCGTCCCGGACGCCGGGGTGATCCGGGTGGCCGGCCACGACCCGGTCGCCGACCACGACGAGGTGACCCGCATCCTGGGTGCCCAGCTCCAGGAGAGCGAGCTCCAGCCCAAGCTGACCGTGCGCGAGTCGCTCGAACTGTACGCCGCCTTCTATCCGAACCCGGCCGACTGGCGCCCGCTCGCCGAACGCCTCGGACTCGGCGAGAAGCTGAACACCCGCTTCGCCAAGCTGTCCGGCGGACAGAAGCAGCGCCTGTTCATCGCGCTCGCCCTCATCGGCAACCCGCGCGTCGTGGTGCTCGACGAGCTCACCACCGGCCTCGACCCGCGCGCCCGCCGCGACACCTGGGCGCTGATCGAGGACGTACGCCGCAGCGGAGTCACCGTCCTGCTGGTCACCCACTTCATGGAGGAGGCCCAGCGCCTCTGCGACCGGGTCGCCGTGATCGACAAGGGGCGGATCGCCGCCCTGGACACCCCCTCCGGGCTGATCCGGCGGGCGGCCGGCTCCACCGTCATCTCCTTCACCCCCTCCGCTCCGCTCGACGACTTCGCCCTCACCGAGCTGCCGCAGGCCGCGGCCGTGGAGGAGAAGCACGGCCGGGTGACCATCCACGGCACCGACGAGACCGTCAACGCCGTGATCACCCTGCTCGCCCGGCACCACATCACCGCCCACCAACTCCGCGTCTCCGAGGCGACCCTCGACGACGCGTTCCTGGACCTGACGGAGGCCTCGGCATGACCACCACCCTCACCCCGCCGCGCCCGGCCCGGGCAGCCCGCACCTCCCGTACGGCCGCTGTCGCGGTACTGAAGACCGAGACCAGGCTGTTCCGGCGCGAGCCCGCCGGACTCTTCTGGATCATGGTGTTCCCGACCGTCCTCCTGGTAGTGCTCGGCTCGATCCCCGGCTTCCGCGACCCGGACAAGGCGCTCGGCGGCATCCGCTTCGTCGACGCCTACGTCCCCGTCGCCGTACTCCTCTCCATGATCATGGCGGGCCTCCAGGCCATGCCGCCGGTCATCACCGGCTGCCGCGAGCGCGGCATCCTGCGCCGCATGTCGGTCACCCCCGTCCGCCCGTCCGCCCTGCTCGGCGCCCAGATGGGGCTGCACGGCGTGGCCGCCCTGATCTCCGCCGCCCTCTCCATCACGGTGGGCCGGCTCGCCTTCCACGTGGCGCTGCCGCACCAGCTCTTCGGGTACGCCCTCGCCCTGCTGCTCGCCGTCCTGAGCGCGCTCGCCCTCGGCGCCCTGATCTCCGCCCTCTCCCGCACCTCGAAGGTCGCCAACGCCATCGGCTCCGCGGTGTTCTTCCCGATGATGTTCAGCGCGGGTGTCTGGCTGCCCGTCCAGGCCATGCCCGACACGCTGGGCCGCATCGTCGAGCTGCTGCCCTTCGGTGCCGCCGCCCAGGCCCTCAACGAGGCCGCGGCCGGCAGCTGGCCCGGCTGGGACCACCTCGGGATCCTCGCCCTGTGGACCGTGCTCCTCTCGGCGGCCGCGACCCGCTGGTTCCGGTGGGAATGACAGCCGTGTCCTTCTGGGGCGGCTCCGGTGACGGCTTCGGCGTGGACGAGACTGGGGCCATGAGCAACGGGGTGAGCACGGAGAAGCCGGATCCGGTGGAGGAACGCTGGGAGGCATTCCACCGCTGGGGCCCCTATGGACTCCTCTTCATCGGCTGCCTCGCCGCCGCGGCCACCGCCGACCTGGTGATGAGCACCGCCGACCGCTGGGCCGCCGCAGCCCTGGCCGGCGGCGCCCTGCTGCTCCAGCTCTGCTGGGGCCGTCTGCGCCGCACCCGGCCGGGACCGAGCGCGGCCGGAGCCGTCTACTACTTCCTGCGCTGGGCCATCGCCTTCGCGCTCACCTGGCTCAACCCGTTCTTCGCGTTCTACGCCGTCGTCGGCTACTTCGGCGCCCAGGCGGTGCTGCCCCGGCGCCTGGTGAAGATCGGCCTGTTCGCGACCGCGGTGATCATGGCAGGCTCCCAGTCCGGCGGCCTTCCGCCCAAGGGCTCCATGGGGTGGGTGGTGTTCGGCGCCGTACTCGCCATCAACTGCGTACTCCTCACCGTGTTCAGCCATCTCGCCGCCCAGGAGGACGAGCGGGCCCGTGTGCAGATCGCGACCATCGACGAGCTGGAGACCACCAACGCCCGGCTCCAGCAGGCCCTCGACGAGAACGCCGCCCTGCACGCCCAACTCCTGCTCCAGGCCCGGGAAGCGGGTGTCGCCGACGAACGCCGCCGGCTCGCCGCCGAGATCCACGACACCATCGCCCAGGGCCTGGCCGGCATCATCGCCCAGCTCCAGGTGGTCACCAGCAGCACCGACCCCGACCTGGTACGCGAACACCTCGCCAGCGCCCAGTCGCTCGCCCGGCACAGCCTCGGCGAGGCCCGCCGCGCGGTGCAGAACCTCAGCCCCCTCGACCTCGAACACGACGCCCTGCACAAGGCGTTGAAGAGAACCGTCGCCGAATGGGGCACCCGGCACCAGGTCCGCGCCGACTTCACCGTGACCGGTACCGCCGTACAGCTCCACGACGAGATCGAGGCCACCCTGCTCCGCATCGCCCAGGAGGCCCTCGCCAACGCGAGCCGCCACGCCCACGCCTCCCGTGTCGGCGTCACCCTCTCCTTCATGGGCGACGAGGTCTCCCTCGACGTCCGCGACGACGGCCGGGGCTTCGACCCGCTGAGCCTGCCGGCCCGCTCCGGCACCGGCGGCTTCGGCCTCGACGGCATGCGCGCCCGGGCCGAACGCATCGCCGGCACCGTCACCGTGGAAACGGAGCCCGGCCATGGCACCGCGGTCTGTGCCCGCGTACCGTTGGTCCCCCATGACCACTGACGCCACCATCACCCTCCTGATCTGCGACGACCACCCCGTAGTGCGGGACGGTCTGCGCGGCATGTTCGCCTCGGCCGACGGCTTCGAGGTCCTCGGCGAGGCCACCAACGGCGTCGAGGGTGTCGACCTCGCCGAGCAACTCGACCCGGACGTCGTCCTGATGGACCTGCGGATGCCCGGTGGCGGGGGAGTGGCCGCGATCGCCGAGCTCACCCGGCGCGGGCTGCGCTCCAAGGTCCTCGTCCTCACCACCTACGACACCGACTCGGACACCCTCCCCGCGATCGAGGCGGGCGCCACCGGCTACCTCCTCAAGGACGCCCCGCGCGAGGAGCTGTTCACCGCCGTGCGGGCCGCCGCCGCAGGCCGCACGGTGCTCTCCCCGGCGGTCGCGTCCCGCCTGGTCACGGCGGTCCGCACGCCCGCCGTCCCCGCCGGCGAGCCCCTCTCGGGCCGTGAGCGCGAGGTCCTCGCCCTCGTCTCCAAGGGCACCTCCAACCGGGAGATCGCGCGGGCCCTGTTCATCAGCGAGGCCACGGTGAAGACCCATCTGACGCACATCTACGGCAAGTTGGGCGTCAAGGACCGGGCGGCCGCGGTGGCGGTGGCGTACGACCGGAAGATCCTGGGCTGACCGAAGTCCGGCGCGCCGCCCTCACCAGACCCCGGGTATCAGCCGTGGCGTGGTGGCCGCGTACTCCGTGTACGCGGTGCCCAGCGCCTCGGAGAGGAGCTTCTCCTCCACGTGGATGCGGTAGCCGAGCGCCAGCGCGCCGCCCGCCGCGAACACCAGGAGCGCCGCCGCGTTGTCGTACGTCACCCCGAGGGCGAGCCCGGCCAGCGCGATGCCGCTGTACGCGGGATGGCGCACCCAGCGGTACGGACCCGACCGCACCACCTGGTGGTCCCGCTGGACGTGGACCGTGCCCCGGAAGAAGCGGCCCAGGGCGACGATGGCCCACAGCCGCAGGCCTATTCCGGCCCAGGCGACGATCAGCACCGCCAGGCGGGCCGCCGTCGAGGTGGTCGAATAGTCCAGCGCGGGCGTGGCGCGGGCGATCGGGTGGGCCGCCCAGCCGGCCGCGCCCAGCGCCACGACGAAGAGCAGCAGGCTGCGCCACTCGGTGCGCTCGGTGGGCGCGCTGCTCAGCAACTGGCGTGCCTGGAGGGCCAGTTCGCAGGCCAGCCACGCGTACAGGGTGATCCGCAGGACCAGCTCGATGTCGTCGTACATGCCGCACCACTCCCTCGTCGCCCGCCGACGGCTCCGGCACGTTCGACGATCGCAGCCGGGGTGGGTGGAGCGGATCGGCCCGCGGGTGGACCGTCGGGTGGAGATTTCCACCGCGCGCCCCTGGCCGCCTCCACCCTGTCTCCACCCGGCCCGGCTCCTCCGCCCGGGGCCCCGCCCTACCCCGCCACCTTCAGCACCAGGACCGACCGGGCCGGCAGCGTCACCGTCTCGCCGCCCCGGTGCACCCGCCCCGGCGCCTCGGCCTGGTCCTCCTCCGAGGTGTCCACGACCAGCTCGTACGAGGCGGCCCACGGCGGCCCCGGCAGCACGCAGCTCTCCGGACGGTCCGCCGAGTGCAGCAGGATCAGAAAGCTGTCGTCGGTCACCGGCGCGCCCCGCGCGTCGCGCCCCGGGATGTCGCGGCCGGACAGGTACAGGCCCAGCGTCGCGGTGGGCGCGTACCAGTCCTGCTCCGTCATCTCCTCGCCCCGCGCGGTGAACCACGCCAGGTCCCGCAGCCCGTCCGCGCCCTGTGCCCGGCCGGAGAAGAAGGCGCGGCGGCGCAGCACGGGGTGGCGGTGCCTCAACTCGACGAGCCGGGCGGCCAGTTCGAGCAGCCCGCGCGGCCCCGGCTTCTCCAAGAGCGACCAGTCGACCCAGCTCACCTCGCCGTCCTGGCAGTACGCGTTGTTGTTGCCGCCCTGGGTGCGGCCCATTTCGTCGCCCGCGACCAGCATCGGCACGCCCGTCGACACCAGCAGGGTGGTGAGCAGGTTCCGCAGCTGGCGCCGCCGCAGCGCGTTGATCCGGGGGTCGTCGGTCTCACCCTCCACCCCGCAGTTCCAGGCCCGGTTGTCGTTGGTGCCGTCCCGGTTGCCCTCCCCGTTCGCCTCGTTGTGCTTGCGCTCGTACGACACCAGGTCGCGCAGTGTGAAACCGTCGTGCGCGGTCACGAAGTTGATCGACGCGTACGGACGCCGGCCGCCCCAGGCGTACAGGTCGCTGGAGCCCGAGAGGCGGTAGCCGAGGTCGCGCACGTCCGGCAGCGCGCCCCGCCAGAAGTCCCGTACGGCGTCCCGGTAGCGGTCGTTCCACTCGGTCCACAGCGGCGGGAAGGAGCCCACCTGGTAGCCGCCGTTGCCCACGTCCCACGGTTCGGCGATCAGTTTCACGCGGCGCAGCACCGGGTCCTGGGCGATCACCGCGAGAAAGGGCGACAGCATGTCGACGTCGTGCATCGAGCGGGCGAGGGCCGCCGCCAGGTCGAACCGGAAGCCGTCCACCCCCATCTCGGTCACCCAGTAGCGCAGCGAATCCGTGATCAGGCGCAGGACATGTGGCTGGACCACATGGAGGGTGTTGCCGCAGCCCGTGTAGTCGGCGTATCGGCGGGCGTCGGACTGGAGGCGGTAGTAGCCGCGGTTGTCGATGCCGCGCAGGGACAGCGTCGGCCCCAGCTCCCCGGCCTCTGCCGTGTGGTTGTAGACCACGTCGAGGATGACCTCGATGCCGGCCGCGTGCAGCGCCCGCACCATCCGCTTGAACTCGCCGACCTGCTGCCCCGCGGTCCCGGTCGCCGAGTAGCCGGCGTGCGGGGCGAAGTACCCGATCGAGTTGTAACCCCAGTAGTTTCGAAGGCCGCGCCGCAGCAAATGGTCCTCGTGCGCGAACTGGTGCACCGGAAGCAGCTCGACCGCCGTCACGCCGAGCCGCACCAGATGGCCGATCGCCGCCGGATGCGCGAGCCCCGCGTACGTGCCGCGCAGCGGCTCGGGGATCTCCGGGTGCAGCCGGGTGAAGCCGCGCACGTGCAGCTCGTAGATGACCGAGTCGGACCAGGGCGTCTTGGGGCGGCGGTCGTCCGCCCAGTCGTCGTCGTCCTGCACCACCACGCCCTTGGGGACGTGCGGCGCCGAGTCGCGGTCGTCGCGCACGGTGTCGGCGACCTGCTGCTGCGGCCAGTCCCGGACGTGCCCGTACACCTCGGGCGGCAGCACGAAGTCGCCGTCCACGGCGCGCGCGTACGGGTCGAGCAGCAGCTTCGCCGGGTTCCAGCGGGCCCCCGTCCACGGGTCCCAGCGCCCGTGCACCCGGAACCCGTACCGCTGCCCGGGGCGTACGCCCGGCACGAAGCCGTGCCAGATCTCATGGGTCAGTTCGGTCAGCGCGAGCCGGGTCTCGGTGCCCGCCGCGTCGAAGAGGCACAGCTCGACCGACTCGGCGCCGCCCGCCCACAGCGCGAAATTGGTGCCCGCGACGCCGTCCGGGCCGACCCGGAAGCGGGCGCCGAGCGGGGTCGGCGAACCCGGCCAGACAGGGGGGCGCAGAGCCCCCGGTTCACCCCGGTGGCCGTTCACCTTCCGGTGCCCCTCCGCGCCGGGCGCGCCCTGCGCGGCACCCCGCACTGCCCTCTGCTCGGCTGCGCTCGACACCTGACGGCCTCCCGCGGCTCGGCGCAGGGGCAGCACGCGGCGTCCCGGCCGCGGCTCCCCTTGCGTGTCCCTGCACCTGTTCTTCCCGCAACAGCCCTCGTACTCACGTTTCCCCCGGCGGGGGGCGGTCGTTGGGCGGGGCGTGAGAGACGTACTGAAGCGGGCAGGGGCGGGCACGGCCGCCGCCCTGGCATGGGCAGGACTGACGGCGGTCCTGGTGACCACGCTGACCGGGTGCTCGGGCGGCACCCTGGACATCGGCGACATCGGGGGCAAGCCGTTGACGCCGAAGGAGGCCATTCTGGTGACTCCGGACGACGGGGCCAAGGCGGTCACGGCGGACCAGAAGGTGGAGGTGCGGGTGCCGGCCGGGCGCCTGGAGCGGGTCAAGATGATGAAGACCGAGGACGCGCAACCCGAGGAGGTGCCGGGGAAGATCGCCGCGGACGGGCTGACGTGGACGCCGAGCGGCGGTGCGCTTCAGCTGGCCGCGCTGTACACGGTGGACACGGTGGCGCTCGACGGCCACGGCCACCGCCAGGCTCGCCACACCAGCTTCACCACGCTCGTCCCGGAGCACCGGTTCATCGGCTACTTCAAGCCCGAGAACCGCTCCACGGTGGGCGTCGGCATGATCGTGTCGTTCAACTTCAACCAGGCGATCAAGGACCGGGCGGCCGTCGAGCGCGCCATCACGATCACCTCCCAGCCTCCGGTGGAGGTGCGGGGCCACTGGTTCGGCAAGGACCGGATCGACTTCCGGCCCGAGAAGTACTGGGTGCCCGGCACCAAGGTCACCATCGACATGCACCTGCGCGACGTGGTCGCGGCGCCCGGCGTCTACGGCATCCAGGACAAGACGGTCGCCTTCACCGTCGGGCGCGACCAGGAGTCCCTCGTGGACGCCGAGGCACACACCATGGAGGTGCGGCGCGGCGGCGAGCTCGTCTCCACGCTGCCGATCTCCGCGGGGTCGCCGAAGAACACCACGTACAACGGGAAGATGGTCGTCACCGAGATGTACGACGTGACCCGGATGAACAGCCAGACCGTCGGCTTCGGCGGCGAGTACGACATTCCGGACGTCCCGCACGCCATCCGGCTGACCAACACCGGCACCTTCCTGCACGGCAATTACTGGGCACCCTCCAGGACCTTCGGCAACTCCAACACCAGCCACGGATGCGTCGGTCTGCGCGATGTGAAGGGCGGCAGCTCGGACACCCCGGCGGGCTGGTTCTTCGACCGCACCCTCATCGGCGACATCGTCGAGGTCGTCAACTCCCATGACCGCCAGGTCGCTCCCGACAACGGGCTCAGTGGCTGGAACCTGGACTGGGCGAAGTGGAAGGCGGGGTCCGCGATCTCCTGAATTCTCCCCATCCCTCGAAATCCCTCGAACGAACGGCCCCTGACCGTTCCCGGTTAACCCACCGGGAACGGTTTCTGTGTTTCACCTGAGAGTTCCAGGACAAGTTGGGACTGAACGGTGACATAGGAGGGGAGGTCGGGGCCTGTTCGGTGTGATTATCTAGCGCCGTGCGTGCGCGAGGACGTGCGCGGGGGTGAGTGAGTACGGGCGGTGGCGGGGCCACGCCGTGCGAGGGGAGAAAAAGTCTTGAACGGGCAGCCTATTTCGGGGGCTTCGGCCGCGGCCGGACGGCGCGGTCGCCGGGGCAGCGCACTGCTGGCCCTCCTCTTCGGGGCGATGCTGCTCCTCGTCACCGCCTGCGGCGGGGGCGACGGTTCCAGCTCCAAGGCCAAGGCGGGCGGCGGCGCCGCCGAGGACACCAAGGCCTCCGAGGCCGTCGTCACCATCGCGCCGGCGGACAACGCCAAGGACGTGGCCACCAACGGCGCGCTGAAGATATCCGCCGACAAGGGCAAGCTGTCCGCCGTCACCGTGGCCGACAGCAAGGGCAACGCGGTCGCCGGGAAGATATCCGCGGACGGCCTCGGCTGGGCCCCGGACCAGCACCTCGCCTCCGCGACGCAGTACAAGGTCCACGCGGTCGCCAAGGACGACAAGGGCCGCGAGTCTGCCAAGGACACCACCTTCACCACCCTCGTGCCGACCAACACCTTCATCGGCCAGTACGTGCCCGAGGACGGCTCCACCGTCGGCGTCGGCATGCCGGTCTCCGTCAACTTCAGCCGCGGCATCACCAACCCGGACGCGGTCGAGAAGGCGATCACCGTGACGGCCGAGCCGTCCGTCCCGGTCGAGGGCCACTGGTTCGGCAACGACCGCCTCGACTTCCGCCCCGAGAAGTACTGGGCGCCCGGCACCAAGGTCACCGTCAAGTTCAACCTCGACGGTGTCGAGGGCCGCCCCGGTGTCTACGGCAAGCAGACCCGCACCATCCACTTCACCATCGGCCGCTCGCAGGTCTCGACCGTGGACGCGAGCGCCCACACCATGAAGGTGGAGCGCGACGGCAAGCCCCTGAAGACCATCCCGATCAGCGCGGGCTCCCCGGCGAACACCACGTACAACGGGCAGATGGTCATCAGCGAGAAGTACGAGGTGACCCGGATGAACGGCGCCACCGTCGGCTTCGGCGGCGAGTACGACATCAAGGACGTGCCGCACGCGATGCGTCTGTCGAGCTCCGGCACCTTCATCCACGGCAACTACTGGGGCGACCCGTCGGTGTTCGGCTCGGCCAACACCAGCCACGGCTGCGTCGGTCTGGAGGACGCGCGCGGTGCGGGCGACCCGTCCACGCCGGCCGCCTGGTTCTACAACAACACCCTGATCGGCGACGTGGTCGTCGTGAAGAACTCCAAGGACAAGGTCATCCAGCCCGACAACGGCCTCAACGGCTGGAACCTCTCCTGGGCGGAGTGGACCAAGTAAGTCCCCGAGTGACGCTCCCCAACGGGCCCGGGCTGTGAGCAACAGCACCGGGTCCGTTGTCGTTAGTGACCGTTAACCTGCCTCCATGACTGTGAACCTCGAAGTTTCCGAAGGCGTCGGCACCATCCGCCTGGACCGCCCCCCGATGAACGCCCTCGACATCGCGAGCCAGGACAGACTGCGCGAGCTCGCCGAGGAGGCGGCCCGGCGCGAGGACGTGCGGGCGGTCGTCCTGTACGGCGGCGAGAAGCTGTTCGCGGCGGGCGCGGACATCAAGGAGATGCAGGCCATGGACCACGCGGCGATGGTCGTACGCGGCCGGGCGCTGCAGGACTCCTTCACCGCCGTCGCCAAGATCCCCAAGCCGGTCGTCGCGGCCGTCACCGGCTACGCGCTGGGCGGCGGCTGCGAGTTGGCGCTGTGTGCCGACTTCCGCATCGCCGGTGAGAACGCGAAGCTCGGCCAGCCCGAGATCCTGCTCGGCCTCATCCCGGGCGCCGGCGGCACCCAGCGCCTCGCGCGCCTGGTGGGCCCGTCCAAGGCCAAGGACCTCATCTTCACCGGCCGCCAGGTGAAGGCGGACGAGGCGCTCGCCATGGGCCTGGTCGACCAGGTGGTGCCGGCCGCCGAGGTGTACGAGCGGGCCGTCGCCTGGGCCGCGCGGCTCGCGCAGGGCCCGGCCATCGCGCTGCGCGCCGCCAAGGAGTCCATCGACGCGGGTCTGGAGACGGACATCGACACCGGCCTCGCCGTTGAACGCAACTGGTTCGCGGGCCTGTTCGCGACCGAGGACCGCGAGCGGGGCATGCGCAGCTTCGTCGAGGAGGGCCCGGGCAAGGCCAAGTTCCTCTGAGCGCACGGGAGTTGATGGGGGCGGGGTCAACGGCGGCTGTACATGTGGGGGCGGTGTGTACACCCTGTGGGGGGATTAGCACAGCCTTAAGGGCACCTTAAGGAAAACCCCTTCGGAACGCTTGGTGATCAAGCAAACGCATCACGTCATCGCAGGTCAGAGTGGGTGCATTGGGGCATCGGCTGCCCCCGTCATATGCCAAATCGAGCCTCCGGAACGTCAGGTTCTGGAGGCTCGATTCCTTCGGAACGGCCCCGGGGGCCGTTCCGGGCCGCCATGATGGTGCCATGGCGGGGCTGGAGGGTGTGGAACAACCGGCGCAGCGTGTGAGTGCGACCGCGGCACGGTGGATGCCGTCCGCCGACGACGAACTGGCGCTGAAGGCTCTGGAGTTGTTCGGGAATCCGACGGAGGAAGAAGTCCGGCTGCCCTCGCGCCCGGAGTCCGCCGCCACGGCCCGCCGCATCACGCAGTCCGTCGTCCTGCGTCAGTGGGCGCTCTCGCCGACGCTCGCCGAGCACGCGGTGCTCCTCGTCTCCGAGCTCGTCGGCAACGCGGTACGGCACACCGGGGCCCGCGTCTTCGGGCTGCGCATGCTGCGCCGCCGGGGCTGGATCCGGATCGAGGTCCGCGACCCCTCGCGCGGACTGCCCTGCCTAATGCCGGTGCACGAGCTCGACATCAGCGGCCGGGGGCTCTTCCTCGTCGACAAGCTCTCCGACCGCTGGGGCGTGGACCTGCTGCCGCGTGGCAAGACCACCTGGTTCGAGATGCGGGTCGCGGACCGCTGAGCCGCGGAAGGAATCCTGCCGAATCACAGAAGCCCCCTGGCTGCCGGATACGGCGCCGCGGGGGCTTCTGTGGAGCGCCGTGGATCTGGGGGGGTGTGATCCACGACGACTGAAGACGACCTGGCCCGGGTCAATGGGGGTCGTGGCTCCGACTATGACAGATGGGCGGCCCATCATCAAAAGTCCCTAGTCGGACATAACGGAACGAACTATCACAGTTTAGCTGTGAATCGTAGGTGAGCTAGAGCACGCGCCTTCCAAAGCATGAATAAATATCGAAGCTGATGAGTGAATCGGCGACTCGGGCGCCTTTGATCGGCTTCGGTCGGGCGCGACCCGCAGAGGTCCTGAAATGGGTCAATCGTTACCAACCGCCCCTCGCCCTACTTAAATGTCCATGTGCCGAATCCATCACCCCGTGCGGTCGACCGCCGCAGCGCCCTGCGGGCCGGGGCGGGCGCGGCCATCGTGGGGGCGTTCACGGCAGGCTGTTCGGACGACAAGGCGGGCGAGCAGCCGGCCGACTCTCCGAAGCCCCAGCCGTCCGCCTCCGCGGCGGTCGCCGCCCCCGCCCGCCCCAAGGCCCCCCGCCCCGCACCGGCTCCCCGCGCCTTTCCCGGGCAGCCGGTCCAGATCAGCAGCGGCCCCCGGACCCGCCCGCAGGTCGCGCTCACCTTCCATGGCCAGGGTGATCCCAAGATCGCCACGACTCTGCTCGGTGAGGCCGAGAAGGCCGGTGCCAAAGTCACCGTCCTCGCCGTCGGCAGCTGGCTCGACGAGCAGCCCGCGATGGCCCGCCGCATCCTCGACGGCGGCCACGAGCTGGGCAACCACACCCAGCACCACATCGACATCGGCGCCCTGGGCGAGGCGGAGGCGTACGCCGAGATCACCGGCTGCGCGGACCGGCTGCGCCGGCTCACCGGCTCCATCGGTACGTGGTTCCGGCCCTCCCGCGCCCAGTACGCGACACCGCTCGTTCAGAGACTGGCCCGCAAGGCGGGGTACCCGCACGTCCTGTCGTACGACGTCGACTCGCTCGACTTCACCTCGCCCGGCGCCTCGGCCGTGACCCACAACGTCACCGGGCAGATCCGCAACGGATCGGTGGTGAGCCTGCACTTCGGCTATGCGGACACGGTCGCCGCGCTGCCCGCCCTACTCGCCGAACTGGAACGCCGCCGACTGCGCGCGGTCACGACCACGGAGCTGCTGACCTGATGCCGACCGCAACGAAGGCCGTAACGAAGAGGATCACCGTGCTGCTCTCGGCAGCCCTGCTAGCGGCGCTGGCCGGCTGCGGATCGGGTGCCGACCACAAGGACGAGGCGATCGGCACCAAGGAGGCGGTCCCGCCCGCGGTCGCCAAGAAGGCCGTGCCTCAGGGCCTGCCCGGGATGCCGCCCGTCCTGGACCCGAAGGACGCCTATGCCGCGGACCGGCCGAACGCCCTCCAGCCGACCGTCAAGAACTTCCTGCCGCGCGTGTACGTGCCCAACACCAACTCCAACACGGTGTCCGTGATCGACCCGGCCACGTACAAGGTCATCGAGACGATCCCGGTCGGCCACCAGCCGCAGCACGTCGTGCCGTCCTGGGACATGAAGACGCTCTGGGTCAACAACGACCTCGGCGACTCGCTCACCGCCATCGATCCGGCGACCGGCAGGACCGGGCGCACCGTCCAGGTCTCGGACCCGTACAACCTCTACTTCACGCCGAACGGCAAGTACGCCGTCGTGATGGCCTCGAAGGACCGCGAGCTCGTCTTCCGCGACCCGGTCACCATGAACCGGGTCAAGACCGTCCCGGTGACCTGCGCGGGCGTCAACCACGCCGACTTCTCCATGGACGGGCGGTACTTCATCGTCTCCTGCGAGTTCTCCGGCGAGCTGCTCAAGGTCGACACCGAGAAGATGGAGGTCATCGCCCACCAGAAGCTGCCCTTCGACGGGGCGATGCCGCAGGACGTGAAGATGTCCCCGGACGGCAAGACCTTCTACATCGCCGACATGATGGCGCACGGCATGTGGGTCCTGGACGGCGACAGGTTCACCACGCCGAACCTGCTGCCCACCGGCAAGGGCTGCCACGGCCTCTACATCAGCCGCGACTCCAAGGAGATGTACATCTCCAACCGGGGCGAGGGCACCATCTCCATCTTCGACTTCACCAAGAACAAGCTCACCAAGAAATGGGAGCTGCCGGACGGCGGCAGCCCCGACATGGGCGGCGTCTCCGCCGACGGCAAGGTGCTCTGGCTGTCCGGCCGCTACAACTCCGAGGTGTACGCCATCGACACCGCCACCGGCAAGGAGCTGGCTCGCATTCCGGTCGGCTCGGGCCCGCACGGCCTCGCCGTCTACCCGCAGCCCGGCCGGTACTCGCTCGGCCACACCGGCATCTTCCGCTGAGCGGCAGCGCGAGCGGGGGTGGGTGCCCCGGGGTCCGCCGGCCCCGGGGCACCGCCGTGTCACCACAGCACGGGCAGCCGCTCCGGCAGGCGCTTGATGAAGCCCGTACGCCACACCAGCTGTTCGGCCGGCACCGCGAGGCGCAGCCCCGGCATCCGGTCCACCAGGACCGAGAGCGCCGTCTCGGCGTGCAGCCGGCCGATCCCCGTGGCCGGGCAGGAGTGCCGCCCGGCGCCGAAGGAGAGATGCGGGTTGTGCTCCCGGCCGAGGTCGAGGCGCTGGGGGTCGGTGAAGACCTCCGGGTCGAAGTTGGCGCCCTCGACCAGGACGAGCACCAACTCACCCTTTTTGACGAGGACTTCACCCACCTGTACGTCCTCCAGGGCGAGCCGGGGCAGCCCGTCGCCGACCGACAGGTTCCAGCGGAGCAGCTCCTCCACGGCCCGGCCCATGCGCTCGGGATGCTCGCGCAGGTAACCGATCAGCTCGGGGTGCTGGAGCAGGGCCAGGATCGCGAGGGTCAGGAACGCGGAGGTGGAGACCGCGCCCGTGCCGAACAGGGACACCGCGACCGCGGCCAGCATCTCGTCGGTGAGGTGCGCGGACTCCCGGTCCTCGCGCAGCGCCGCGAGCCGGCCGAGCAGGCTCTCGGGATCCAGGCCGGGCGCGTCGAGGCGCTCCACCATGTACCCGAGGTCCTTGTACCAGTTGAGCCCGGCGCCCTCGAAGCCGTGCGCGCTGGTCATGAAGGCGGTGTCCAGGCCGGACATGAGCCGGCGCCAGTCCGCGAACGGCACTCCGATCACCTGGCAGTGCAGCGCCGCCGAGAAAGGGTCGGCGAACCCCGCCCGGAGGTCGGCCGGCGGGCCCTCGATGAGCAGTGCGTCGATGAACTCGACTGCCCGAAGCCGGAGTTGATCGGCGAGCCCGTCGGCGTGCGGGCTGAGGGACTTCATCACGGCGGTGCACAGGCCGCCGCTGTTGATGCGGCCCATGTTGTTGACGACCTCGGGCGGGACCGTCGGCGCGTACTGCCGCGGCACCCCGGCCTTCGCCGTGTCCTTGAGGCTGAACCGCGCGTCCTCCAGCACCTGGTTGGCCAGCGCGTGACTGCTCACCAGCCAGGCGTGGTCGCCGGTGAGCGTGCGCACCCGGGCCACCGGCCGCTTCTCGCGCAGCCAGGCGCACTCCTCGGGCAGCACGTCGCCGCGGCGCGAGAGCGGGAAGTCGAGTACGGGCTCGGGGGTCATGCGGCGATTCCTTCCGGGCGCACCACGGCGCAGGCCTGATCGCGGGAGGCGTGCAGGCCGCCGCCCTTCGTGGAGAGGGCGTGGTGGCAATTTCGTGTGAAGGGCTGCACGGTGAATGCTGCAGTTGTGGTGGTCACAGCTGTAACGCCCCAGCGCCGCTAGTCCCTGGGTGCCCTGTGCTCCCGGTGTGGCGGCGACGGCAAGAAGTTATCCGGCAAGTGCGGAGCGTGATCAAGCGGCGATGTGAAGTTGGCGCGAACTTCTCTTTGTGGGGCGGAAAACCGTCCTTTCGATGGTGCGAACAGTCAGGGTCATGAGCCGCTCACTCAGTGCGCGATGAGCAGCGCCTCCGAGCCGACCGGCCGGAAACCCGCCGCCTGGAAGGTGCGTACGCTGCGCGCGTTGCCCGGCGACTGCTGCGCCCAGAGCACCGGTTCGGGCACCAGGTGCCGTGCGGCCAGGGCGAGTTGGACGCCGAGGCCCAGGCCGCGCGCGGACTCGTCGACCTCGACGGCGGCCTCCCAGCGGCCCGCGACGCCCCGGCCGAGTATCAGGACGCCGCCGTCCGCCGCCCAGACCCGTACGTCGTCCCGGTACTTCAGGGCCCGCTCCACCCTCGGGTGCTCCGGGTCCTCGATCTCGGTCAGCGCCAGCGGCGGCTCGCCCGGCAGGGCGGGGGCGCAGGTCAGCAGGTCGACGCAGTTCATCGAGCGGCCGGTGCGCGCCATCAGGGCGGCCAGGAACCCGGGGTTCATCGACGCGCCGAGCGGGTCGGCCCTCGTCGCGGCCAGCGTGGCCCGGAGCCAGTCCTCGTCCTCGTCCAGGAAGATCACCGAGTGCGCCGTGAACGCCAGCACGCCCGCGTCGCGCGGCCCCGGCTGCGCCACCACCGTCGTACCGCCGTCGGCCGGCGGGAACCGCCCCATCGCCGCGGCCGCCAGAATGTCGCCGAGCGTGCCATCCATGAGATTCCCCGTTCCTTTCCGTCCAGAGGCCTTGAGTCTCCACCCACTGGAAACCGGACACTCGACAACATGATCGACGACGGCCCGGAAACCTTCACCATCGGGCAGCTCGCCCGCCGTACCGGACTGCCCGTGCGCACCATCCGGTACTGGTCCGACATCGGCGCCCTGCCTCCAGTCGGCCGCTCCCACGGCGGCTACCGGCTGTACGACGCCGAGAGCGTGGCCCGCCTGGAGCTGGTGCGCACCCTGCGCGAACTGGGGCTCTCCCTGGACGACGTACGCCGTGTGCTCGCCCGGGAGATCACGGTCGCCGAGGTCGCCGCGGCCCATGTCGCGGCGCTCGACGCCCAGATCCGGGCGCTCCGGGTCAGCCGGGCCGTCCTGTCGACCATCGCCCGACGGCAGTCCGACACGGAGGAGACGACCCTCATGAACAAGCTGGCCAGGCTCTCCGCGCGCGAGCGCAAGCAGATCATCGACGACTTCACCGACGAGGTGTTCGCCGGCCTCGACGACACCAACCCGCACTTCCACGCCCGGGTCCGCGGGGTGGCCGCCGAGCTGCCCGACGACCCCACCCCGCTCCAGGTCGACGCCTGGATCGAGCTGGCCGAACTCGTCGAGGACGAGGCCTTCCGGGCGCTGATGCGGCGGATCGCCGAGACCAACTCCGAGAGCTTCCGGGAGCGCTCGCGCGAACCGCAGGCCTACCTCGCCTTCGCGAAGAGGGTCGCCCTGCTCGCGGGCGGGGCCCAGGAGCGCGGAGTCGCGCCCGAAAGCCCCGAGGCCGACGCCCTTCTCACCGAGCTCCTCGGAGCGGGCGCGGGCCGGGCCGCCCTCCTGGAGCGGATCGGCGTCAGCCCGGACCTGCGCGTCGAGCGCTATTTCCAGCTGCTCGCCGTCATCAACGGGTACGAGCAGCCGCCGAGCGCGGCCGCCGCCTTCCAATGGCTGGCCGCCGCACTGCGCGCCCACGTCGGCAGCTAATCTGACCCGCGTCAGAAACGCATCAAGCAGTAGGCACCAACAAAGGGGTGGACCCAGTGGCGGACATCGAAGAGGCGCGCAAGGCGTTCGCGAAGCTCGACATCGACGGCGACGGACGCGTCACCGCGAGCGAGTACAAGGCGGTCATGGCGCAGCTGGGCGACTTCCACGTCACCGAGACGGTGGCCCAGGCCATCATCAAGGCCAAGGACGCCAACGGCGACGGCAAGCTCTCCTTCGAGGAGTTCTGGGCCTCGCTGAACAAGTGACGCCGATCGGCCCCGGTGGCGTACTCCCGCTCGCGCGGTACGCCGTCGGGGCCGGCCCGGAATAACTCCCCGGGCGCGCAAGTTCCCCGGAGCGTGCCAACACGGCACCATCTCCGGAAGGCCAGCTCATGAAGATCGGCATCATCGGCGCGGGCAACATCGGCGGCAACCTGACCCGCCGCCTCACCGCGCTCGGCCACGAGGTTTCCGTCGCCAACTCCCGCGGCCCGGGGACCCTTTCCGCCCTCGCCGAGGAGACCGGCGCGACCCCGGTCACCGTCGCCGAGGCCGCCAAGGGCGCACAGGTCGTCGTGGTCACCATCCCGCTCAAGCGCGTCCCCGACCTGCCCAAGGGCTTCCTCGATGGCGCGGCCGACGGCCTCGTCGTCATCGACACCGGGAACTACTACCCGAAGGAGCGCGACGGCCGGATCGACGCGATCGAGGACGGCCTGACCGAGAGCCGCTGGACCGAGCAGCACATCGGCCACCCGGTGATCAAGGCCTTCAACGGCACGTACGCACAGGACCTCCTTGAGCGGCCGCGCCCGCAGGGCGACCCCGAGCGGATCGCCCTTCCGGTGGCCGGAGACGACGCGGCCGCCAAGCAGCTGGTCCGCGAACTCGTCGACGAGCTGGGCTTCGACACCGTGGACGCGGGCGGCATCGACGACTCCTGGCGCCAGCAGCCCGCGACCCCGGTCTACGGACTGCGGGGCAACGTCGCGGAGGTCACCGAGGCCCTGGCGGCGGCGCCCAAGGAGCGCCCGGCCGCGCACAGCTTCTAGGCGCTCAGCATTCGATGATGTTGACGGCGAGGCCGCCGCGGGCCGTCTCCTTGTACTTGACGCTCATGTCGGCCCCCGTCTCCTTCATCGTCTTGATGACCTTGTCCAGGGACACCTTGTGGCTGCCGTCGCCGCGCATCGCCATCTTGGCCGCGGTGACGGCCTTCACGGCGGCCATGCCGTTGCGCTCGATGCACGGGATCTGGACGAGGCCGCCGACCGGGTCGCAGGTCAGACCCAGGTTGTGCTCCATGCCGATCTCGGCCGCGTTCTCGACCTGCTCGGGGGTGCCGCCCAGGACCTCGGCGAGCGCGCCCGCCGCCATCGAGCAGGCGGAGCCGACCTCGCCCTGGCAGCCGACCTCGGCGCCGGAGATCGACGCGTTCTCCTTGAACAGCATGCCGATCGCACCGGCGGCCAGCAGGAAGCGGACGATGCCGTCCTCGTCGGCGCCGGGCACGAAGTTCATGTAGTAGTGCAGCACCGCCGGGATGATGCCCGCGGCGCCGTTGGTGGGCGCGGTCACGACCCGGCCGCCCGCCGCGTTCTCCTCGTTGACCGCCATCGCGTACAGCGTCGCCCACTCCATGGCGTGCGCCTCGGGGTTGCCCTCGGCGCGCAGCTGGCGGGCGGTGGTGGCGGCGCGGCGGCGGACCTTGAGGCCGCCGGGCAGGATGCCCTCGCGGGACATGCCGCGCGAGACGCAGGCCTGCATGACCCGCCAGATGTCGAGCAGCCCGGAGCGGATCTCGTCCTCGGTGCGCCAGGCCTTCTCGTTCTCCAGCATCAGCGCGGAGATCGAAAGACCCGTGTCCTGGGCGAGCCGGAGCAGCTCGTCGCCGGTGCGGAAGGGGTGCTTGAGAACGGTGTCGTCCGGCACGATCGGGTTCTCACCGGCCACGGCATCCTCGTCCACCACGAAGCCGCCGCCGACCGAGTAGTACGTCTTCTCCAGGATCAGCGCGCCGTCGATGTCGTACGCGAAGACCGTCATGCCGTTGGCGTGGTACGGCAGCGCCTTGCGGCGGTGCAGGATCAGGTCGTCGTCGTAGGCGAAGTCGATCTCGTGCATGCCGAGCACGTTGAGCCGCCCCGAGTCCTTGATCCGCTCCACCCGGTCGTCGGCGGTCTCGACGTCGACCGTGCGCGGGGAGGCGCCCTCCAGGCCGAGCAGCACCGCCTTCGGCGTGCCGTGGCCGTGTCCGGTGGCGCCGAGCGAGCCGTACAGCTCGGCCCGTATCCGCACGGTGTGGGCGATCAGGCCCTCGTTCTTCAGGCGCGCGGCGAACATCCGGGCCGCCCGCATCGGGCCGACGGTGTGGGAGCTGGACGGGCCGATGCCGATCGAGAACAGGTCGAAGACCGAGATGGCCACGGGGGACTCCTTGGGGGTTGGTAGACGCCGTTGTCTGCCGGGTGGTGCAGAGCAAAGCTGGGACAGCATGGGATGGGGCACCGCGCTCACTACCAGTGTGCGCGGTGCCCCGGAGCTTCGTCCCGAAATGAACCGGGAACTGAAGCGTACGAAACTACTTCAGGCCGGGGTACAGCGGGTGCTTCGCGGCCAGAGCGGACACCCGGGCGGCCAGGGCGTCCTTGTCGAAGTCCGGCTTCAGGGCCTCGGCGATGATGTCGGCGACCTCGCGGAAGTCGTCGTCACCGAAGCCGCGGGTGGCGAGCGCCGGGGTGCCGATCCGCAGACCCGAGGTGACCATCGGCGGCCGCGGGTCGTTCGGGATGGCGTTCCGGTTGACCGTGATGCCGACCTCGTGGAGACGGTCCTCGGCCTGCTGGCCGTCCAGCTCCGAGTTGCGCAGGTCCACCAGGACCAGGTGCACATCGGTGCCGCCGGTGAGCACGTCCACGCCCACGGCCTTGACGTCGTCCTGGACCAGGCGCTCGGCCAGGATCCGGGCACCGTCCAGGGTGCGCTGCTGGCGCTCCTTGAACTCCGGGGACGCCGCGACCTTGAACGAGACCGCCTTGGCCGCGATCACGTGCTCCAGGGGGCCGCCCTGCTGACCGGGGAAGACCGCCGAGTTGATCTTCTTGGCGAGCTCCTGCGTCGACAGGATGACACCGCCGCGCGGACCGCCGAGGGTCTTGTGCGTGGTGGTGGTCACGACGTGGGCGTGCGGCACCGGGTTGGGGTGCAGACCCGCGGCGACCAGGCCCGCGAAGTGGGCCATGTCGACCATCAGATACGCGCCGACCTCGTCCGCGATGCGGCGGAAGGCGGCGAAGTCCAGCTGGCGCGGGTAGGCGGACCAGCCGGCCACGATCAGCTGCGGCTTCGACTCCTTGGCCAGGCGCTCGACCTCGGCCATGTCGACCTCGCCGGTCTCGTCGACGTGGTACGGGACCACGTTGTAGAGCTTGCCGGAGAAGTTGATCTTCATGCCGTGGGTCAGGTGGCCGCCGTGGGCCAGGTTCAGACCCATGATCGTGTCGCCCGGCTTGAGCAGCGCGAACATCGCGGCCGCGTTCGCCTGGGCGCCCGAGTGCGGCTGCACGTTGGCGGCCTCGGCGCCGAAGAGCGCCTTGATGCGGTCGATCGCGATCTGCTCGACCACGTCGACGTGCTCACAGCCGCCGTAGTAGCGGCGGCCCGGGTAGCCCTCGGCGTACTTGTTGGTGAGGACCGAGCCCTGGGCCTCCATGACCGCGACCGGAGCGAAGTTCTCCGACGCGATCATTTCGAGGGTGGACTGCTGACGGTGGAGCTCGGCGTCGACGGCGGCGGCGACGTCCGGGTCCAGCTCATGGAGGGGCTGGTTCAGAAGCGACATCAGACGATCCCTGTATCCCTTATCCCTGTGGTCTCTGGGTCAGCTGGCGAAGTCGGTGTACTCGTCGGCGGAGAGCAGGTCGCCCGGCTCGTCCGTGACCTTCACCTTGAACAGCCAGCCGCCCTCGAACGGAGCGGAGTTCACCAGGGCCGGGTCGTCCACGACGTCCTGGTTCGCGGCGACGACCTCGCCGGTGACGGGGGAGTACAGGTCGCTGACCGACTTGGTGGACTCCAGTTCGCCGCAGGTCTCGCCGGCGGTCACCGTGTCACCCACGTTCGGAAGCTGTACGTACACGACGTCACCGAGCGCGTTGGCCGCGTGCTCCGTGATGCCGACCGTCGAGACGCCGTCCTCGGCGTTCGACAGCCACTCGTGCTCCTTGCTGTAGCGCAGCTGCTGCGGGTTGCTCATGACCTGAATTCTCCTGTATGCGGGGGAGTGCTGGTGACGGGGTCTCGGAGAGTGTCTCGGACAGCGAGACGAGAGGGGTGGTGCCGCAGGGAGGCGGGTGTCACTTCTCGCGCTTGTAGAAGGGCAGCGCGACGACCTCGTACGCCTCGTGCGTCCCGCGGATGTCGATGCCGACGCCGGCGGTGCCGGGCGCGGCGTGCGCGGCGTCCACGTACGCGATGGCGATCGGCTTGCCGAGCGTCGGCGACGGGGCGCCGGAGGTGACCTCGCCGACGACCTCGCCGTCCGCCACGACCGAGAACCCGGCGCGCGGCACCCGGCGGCCCTCGGCGATCAGGCCGACCAGCTTGCGCGGCGGGTTCGCGGCGGCCTTCTCGGCGGCGGCCTCCAGAGCCGTACGGCCCACGAAGTCGCCGTCCTTCTCGAACTTCACGACCCGGCCGAGCCCGGCGTCGAACGGGGTGAGCGCGGTGGTCAGCTCGTGCCCGTACAGCGGCATGCCCGCCTCCAGGCGCAGGGTGTCGCGGCAGGACAGGCCGCACGGCACGAGACCCGCGTCCTGGCCGGCCTCGGTCAGCGCGCGCCACAGCTGCTCGGCGTGTTCCGGGGCGACGAACAGCTCGAAGCCGTCCTCGCCGGTGTAGCCGGTGCGGGCGATCAGAGCGGGGACACCGGCGACGGTGCCGGGCAGGCCCGCGTAGTACTTCAGGCCGTCCAGGTCGGCGTCCGTGACGGACTTGAGGATGCCGGGGGACTCGGGGCCCTGCACGGCGATCAGCGCGTACGCGTCGCGGTCGTCGCGGACCTCGGCGTCGAAGCCGGCCGCGCGCTCGGTGATCGCGTCGAGGACGATCTGCGCGTTGCCCGCGTTGGCGACGACCATGTATTCGGGGGCCTCGGTCTCGCCCAGGCGGTAGACGATCAGGTCGTCGACGATGCCGCCGTCCTCCTGGCAGATCATCGTGTACCGGGCGCGGCCGGGGCCGATGGTGGCGATGTTGCCGACCAGCGCGTAGTTCAGCGCCTTCATGGCCTCGGGGCCGGTGACGGTGATCTCGCCCATGTGGGACAGGTCGAAGAGCCCGGCGCGGGTCCGTACGGCGTTGTGCTCGTCGCGCTCGCTCCCGTACCGCAGCGGCATGTCCCAGCCCGCGAAGTCGGTCATCGTGGCGCCCAGCGAACGATGCAATGCGTCGAGGGCAGTGAGGCGGGGGGCGTTGCTCATGGATGTGGCTCCAAGGTCCCGGGGCATGACGGTCGAGGACATCCTCCCCATCTGTCATCGGAACCTGAGAGGTTCACCGGCACGCGCTGTGCGTCACGGCTTGCACCTTGGGTGGGGACGCCCGGCAGGGGACGGCCCGCTTTTCAGATCTGCCTCGTCCGCGCGGTACGGGGCCTGAGAGATTCAAGGGAGGAACTTGCTCCTTCGGCGCCCCAGCTCACAGCTGCTGAGGACTCTCCCGCGCGGATTCGAACGGCCGGTATGCAGTTGGCGCGCACATCATTGCACGCATCCCGGAAGCGGCATATCGCCGGTGACCTATTACCGTCTCTTTACACTTCGTGGGCAGGGGTCGCGGGACCCGAACAGGGGGGAGTGCCATGACGGTTGGACGGAACACGGGCCAGGTGCGGGAGGCGGCCGCGCCGGTGCGCCACGCGCGGCCCGCGGCGGGCGATGCGGTGCGGGATCTGCGCGGGCGGCCCGAGCACACCCCGACGGAGCTGCTCTTCGACGCGGGCGACGTCGTCGTGGTGTCGGGCCTGCCCGGCAGCGGCAAGACGACGCTGATGCGCCGCACTGTCACGGACCGCCGCATCGATTCCCAGGACACCCGCCTCGCCTGGCAGCGCCGCCTTCCCGGCATCCCGTACGCCCTGTACCGCCCGCTGACCCGGACCGCGCACTTCGCCAGGACCTGGTGGGCGCTGCGCTCCGGCGACAGCCTCGTCGTGCACGACTGCGGTACGCAGGCGTGGGTGCGGCACTGGCTGGGCCGGGGCGCCCGGCGCAGGGGGCGCGCGCTGCGCCTCGTCGTGCTCGACGTGCCGCCCGGCATCGCCCTGGAGGGCCAGGCGATCCGCGGCCGCTGGGTGTCGAAGTACGCCTTCGCCCGGCACCGCGGCGCGGCCCGCCGCCTGATAGCCCAGGTGGAGGCCGGACGCCTGCCGACCGGCTGCGCCGGCGCGGTCCTGCTCGACCGGGAGTCGGCGACCGTGCTGCGCCGGATCGGCTTCTCCGAGTAGCGCCCCCTGACAGCGCGCCCCGGCGCGCGCCGGGCCCTTTCCCGGCACCCTTTCCCCCGGCCGCACCCGCGGCGCTAGGGTCGTGGGGCACGACAGCAGTCGGGGGAGAAGGACGGCACATGAACTTTCCGGAGCAGGCGTTCGCGCACCCGCACGGCGGCGGAGGCTGGCCGGGCAACGAGCTCGAAGAGACACTGGCGGCGGCGCTGGGCCACCCCGACGCGGGCCCCCGCCTCATAGAGGTGCTCGGCCGCAGCGTCGTATGGGTGCCGCTGCCCAACGGCGGCAGCCAGGAAAGCGCCGACCTCGACCTGCCCACCATGCAGCTCGACGGCGCCCCCTACGTCCCCGTCTACAGCTCCGAGCAGCAGTTCCTGCAGTGTGTCGGCTCCCACATGTCGTTCGCGGTGGCGCCCGCCGTCGAGTTCGCCCGCGGGCTCCCGCCGCAGCTCGGCGTCGTGGTCAACCCCGAGGGCGCGGTCGGGATGCCGCTGCCGCCGCCGGCCGTGGCCGAGCTGTGCCGTACCGGGCGTACCGCGCTCGACGGACCGGCGTCCGGCGCCCGGGTACGTCTCTTCGAGCCGGACTGGCAGGACGACCCGGTGGACTTCCTGAGCGCGGCCTCCGAGGAGTTCGAGGCGACCGGCGTGGTGCTCAGCGCCCGCCGTGCGCTCGCCTCCATCGAGGGGGATTCGCCCACGCTCTTCATCGGCGTGGAGTTCTCCACCTGGGACGGGGCGGGCCGCAACGCCCCCATGGAGGCGCTCGGCCGCGCGCTCGGCCGGGTCCCGGTCGGCTGGCCGGTCAACCTGGTCCTGCTCGATGTGACCCAGGATCCGGTCGCCACCTGGATGCGCGAGCGGGTGCGACCGTTCTACTCGCGGGCCCAGTAGCGACCGCCGGGTCGCGGCGGTGTCTGTACGGCGGCTTAACCTGGTTTCATGACCCTTGCATCCCCGCAGCCGCACGCGTGTGCCCGGGGCTGCGGGGCGGCGCAGGCGTCGGCACGGTGGATCGAAGAGGGGCGGGACCCAGGGTGAGCGCGTCAGGCACCGCGGCGGCCGGGCAGGTCGAGCACATGCTGCGCCAGGTGACGCCCGGGCGCTACGACGTGTACGAGGCGCTGCTCCACGCCCTCGCCGACCCCGCATCCGGCCAGGTCTGGATGCTGCTGTGGAACGGCCGGCCGGGCTCTCCGGACGCCCAGTACGGAAACATGGAGGTCGACGGCGTCGCGTACGCGCCCTGTGTCACCTCCGCGCAGGAGCTCGCCGCCAGTGGCTGGAACCGGGCGCACGAAGTGAACGGTGCCCTCGAAGTCGCCCGCGCCCTCTACCCCGACCGGTACGGGATCTGGCTCAATCCGCACGCCCCCGGCGGCGGCGTCGGCATCCCCTGGACGGATCTGCGGCGGATCGCCACGGGCCTGGACCGGATGCCCGCCGGGCCGCTGACGCTCTCGGAGCCGGCCGTCGAGATCCCGCAGTTCTACGCCCTGCTCGCGCAGAACGCGCATCGCACCCCGGCGGTCCGCTCGCTGCGTCGCGCCTGGGTGCAGCCCGCGCTCGGCACCCCGTACCTCGCGATCGGGCTCGACCTCTACAACACGAGCCCGCAGTCGGTCGACGCGGTGCGGGCGATGATGCAGCAGTCCGTCGCCGCCGTGCCGGACGGGCTCGCGGTGTCCACGGTCGCGATGTCCGACGAGTACGACCCGGTCGGCATGTGGCTGAAAGCCAATGCCCGGCCGTTCTACGACCGCGAGGCGCACGCCGCCCCGGCCCCCGGGACCTCTGGGTACGGCTACCCGCCGGCCGCCCCGCGCGCGTACTGAATCGCGTACTGAATCCGGCTTCGCCCGGCACACCAACCGGGACAGACCCCGGCAACTTCCCCCTCGCGAAAGGGGAATGTCCGTTCTGATGGGGCGAGGACCGCAATAGTCCCGGGCGCCGCATGCGCCCCAACTTCCCCATGTCCGCCCCTGGTTCACACGCGTCCGGATAACGGAAACCCCCTCTCCGCATCACGGTTGCGCATACTTTCGTCGCCAGGTCTGGCGGGTGATCGCGAGGCCATTGAAGACTCCCGGCATGCAGGGCCGTTCGGGCCCTTGTGCGAGCAGCTCGACCCGCTGCTTGGTGTCGCCCTCCGCTCGCACTGCTGATGGGAACGCGCCGCTACAGCGGCAAGTGCGGGCCGGTCACCGCCGGTTGAGAGGGGTCCTTGCCACGATGACGGCACCATTGCACGACACACCCGCCGACGCGGACCCGACCGCGGACATCAGTGTCACGCCCAGCGGCGAGACCAGGGCGGTCGAGGGGCGGTCGCTGGGCCGTATCGCCTGGAACCGGCTGAAGAAGGACAAGCTCGCCCTCACCGGTGGCATCGTTGTCGTGTTCCTGGTCCTCGTCGCGATCTTCGCGCCGCTGATCGTCGACGCGTTCGGACATCCGCCGGACGACTTCCACGAGGACCAGATCGACCCGCTGCTCTCCACGCCGATCGGCAGCTGGGGCGGCATCAACTCGCACTTCCTGCTGGGAGTTGAGCCGGTCAACGGCCGCGACGTGTTCAGCCGGATCGTCTACGGCGCGCGGATCTCGCTGCTCGTGGGCTTCCTCGCAGCCGTCTTCGCGGTGCTCGTCGGCACCGTACTCGGCGTGATCGCCGGCTACTTCGGCGGCTGGCTCGACGCGATCATCAGCCGCGTGATGGACATGCTGCTCTCCTTCCCGCAGCTGCTCTTCATCATCGCGCTGATCTCCGTGGTCCCCACCCGGCTCTTCGGGCTCAGCGGCACCGGGGTCCGGCTGCTCGTGATGATCCTGGTCATCGGTTTCTTCGGATGGCCGTACGTCGGGCGCATCGTGCGCGGCCAGACGCTGTCGCTGCGCGAGCGCGAGTACGTCGAGGCGGCGCGCAGCCTGGGCGCGGGCCGCGGCTACATCCTGTTCAAGGAGCTGCTGCCCAACCTGATCGCGCCGATCACCGTCTACATGACGCTGATGATCCCGACGAACATCCTCACCGAAGCGGCGCTCAGCTTCCTGGGAGCGGGCGTCAAGCCGCCCACGGCCTCCTGGGGGCAGATGCTGTCGACGGCGATCGCGACGTACCAGTCCGATCCGATGTTCATGATCATCCCGGGTCTGGCGATCTTCATCACCGTGATGGCGTTCAACCTCTTCGGCGACGGCGTCCGCGACGCCTTCGACCCGAAGGGCACCCGCTGATGCGGGAATTCGAAGACTCCGGCCCGGCGCACCGCACGGGCCGCGACACCCAAGACGCCCACTACGGAGGAAGCGAGATCGTGACAACCCCAGGTTCATCAAGACGAAAGACGGTCGCCGGCGCGGCCATCGTCGTTGCGGCTCTGCTGTCCACCGCGGCCTGCGGCGGGGGCGGCGACAGCACCGGCAAGGGCAAGGGCCCCGGCTTCAACGCCGCCAACAGCAAGCTCGCGAACGCGTCGACGAAGAAGGGCGGGGAGCTCAAGTTCGTCGGCACCCAGGACGCCGACTCGTGGGACCCGCAGCGCGGTTACTACGGCTTCATGTGGGACTACGCGCGCTACTACACGCGCACGCTGATCACCTACAAGCCCGCCCCGGGCAAGGAGAGCGAGACGCTCGTCCCGGACATCGCGACCGGTCTCGCGGACGTCTCGGCGGACAAGAAGACGTACACGTACCACCTGAAGGACGGCGTCAAGTGGGAGGACGGCAAGCCCGTCACCTCCAAGGACGTCAAGTACGGCATCGAGCGCATCTGGGCGCAGGACGTCATCTCCGGTGGCCCCGTCTACCTGAAGGACGTCCTCGACCCCAAGGGCGACTACAAGGGTCCCTACAAGGACACCTCGGCGGACAAGCTGGGCCTGTCCGCGATCGAGACGCCCGACGACAAGACCATCGTCTTCAAGCTGCCGGCGCCCAACGTCGACTTCCAGCAGATGCTGGCCATGCCCACGGGCTCCCCGGTCCGCCAGGACAAGGACACCCAGTCGAAGTACGGCCTGAAGCCCTTCTCGCTCGGCCCGTACAAGTGGCAGTCCTACGAGCCCAACAAGTCGATGGTCCTGGTCCGCAACGAGAACTGGGACCAGAAGACGGACGACGTCCGCAAGGCCCTGCCGGACAAGATCAGCCTCACCCTGCTGACCAGCGCCGACGACATGGACAGCCGCCTCATCAACGGTGACTACGACGTCGACCTCAACGGCACCGGCCTCAGCCCGGCCGGCCGCACCAAGGCGCTCCAGCAGTACAAGGGCAACGTCGACAACCCGAACACCGGCTACATCCGTTACGCGGTCTTCCCGCAGACGGTGGCCCCGTTCGACAACGAGCACTGCCGCAAGGCCGTCATCTACGGCTCCGACCACAAGTCGCTGCAGACCGCCCGCGGCGGCCCGCAGGCCGGCGGTGACATCGCCACCAACATGCTGCCGCCCATCATCAGCGGCTCGGACCCGAAGTACGACCCGTACGGCGTGACGCAGAACGACGGCGCCCCGAACGTCGCCAAGGCCAAGGAAGAGCTCGCGGCCTGCGGCAAGCCGGGCGGCTTCTCGACCACCATCGCGGTCCGCAACAACAAGCCGGCCGAGGTCGCCACCGCCCAGTCGATGCAGGCCGCGCTGGCGAAGGTCAACATCAAGGCCGACATCGACCAGTACGACGGCTCGCAGACGACCGGCATCATCGGCAACCCCGAGGTCGTCAAGAAGAAGAACTACGGAATCATCATCATGGGCTGGGGCCCGGACTTCGCGTCCGGCCAGGGCTACCTGCTCCCGCTGGTCAACTCCAAGCTCATCCTGCCGAACGGCAACAACAACTACTCGATGCTGAAGGACCCGTCGATCGACACGCTCTTCGACCAGGCCATCGCGGCCAACACCCCCGAAGAGGCTGCCGGGCTCTACAAGCAGATCAACCAGAAGGTCTCCGAGCACGCTGTCTACCTGCCGTTCGTCTTCGAGAAGAACGTCAAGTGGCGCAGCTCCCGGCTCACGAACGTCTACACGACGACCAACAACAACGGTTTCTACGACTACGCCTCGCTCGGCGTCGAGAAGTGACCGTCGTCCAATCGCTCCGCCGGCGCACCCGCCGCTAGGCACGAAGGGCAGGTGAAGGCCGTCGTGTGACGGGTCGGGGGTACCGCAATCCGGTGCCCCCGGCCCGCCGCCGGGCCGAGAGCAGTGCTCGCATATCTCATCAGGCGGCTTTTCGCCGCCATCGTGATGCTGCTGATCGTCATGCTGGTGACGTTCGGCATCTTCTTCCTGATCCCCAAGTGGACGGGCGTCGACCCGGCCACGATGTACGTCGGCAAGCAGTCCGACGCCGCCGCGCTCGAAGCGGTCCGCGAGAAGCTGGGTCTCGGCGACCCGATCTTCGTGCAGCTCTTCGACTTCGTGAAGGGCATCCTGGCCGGCCGCGACTACACCGGCGGCGGCTCGACGATCCACTGCGACGCCCCGTGCTTCGGCTACTCGTTCCGCAACGAGCAGGCCATCTGGCCGGTGCTCAAGGAGCGCTTCCCGGTCACGCTGTCGCTGGTCATCGGCGCGGCCATCCTGTGGGTCGTCTTCGGCGTGCTCACCGGCGTGGTGTCCGCCCTCAAGCGCGGCTCGCTGTGGGACCGGTTCTCCATGACCGTGGCCCTGGCCGGCGTCTCGCTGCCGATCTACTTCACCGGTCTGCTCTCGCTGGCAATCTTCACCTACGGCCTGCACTGGATCGACGGTCAGTACGTACCCTTCAGCGAATCACCGGGCGGGTGGTTCAGCGGTCTGATCCTGCCCTGGATCACGCTGGCCTTCCTCCAGGCGGCGATGTACGCCCGCCTCACCAGAGCGACCATGCTCGAAGTGATGGGCGAGGACTACGTCAGAACCGCCCGGGCCAAGGGCCTGAGCGAATCCGCCGTCATCGGCAAGCACGCCATGCGGTCCACCATGGCGCCGATCCTGACCGTGCTCGGCATGGACATCGGCGCCCTCATCGGCGGCGCGATCCTCACCGAGACCACGTACAGCATCCCGGGCCTGGGCCAGGCGGTGCTCCGCGCGATCGGCGAGCGCGACCTTCCGGTGATCCTCGGCGTCACGCTGATCACCTCGGCGGCGGTGATCTTCGCGAACCTTGTCGTGGACCTCCTGTACGCCGTGATCGACCCCCGAGTGAGGCTCGCATGACCGACCTGAACAAGACCGGCGCTGCGGTCGGCGAGCCGGTCGCGGCGGAGCGGCCCTCGGACGCCTTCCTCGACGTACGCGATCTGAAGGTCCACTTCCCGACCGACGACGGCCTGGTCAAGTCCGTCGACGGGCTCAGCTTCTCCCTTGAGAAGGGCAAGACCCTCGGCATCGTCGGCGAGTCCGGCTCCGGGAAGTCCGTCACCTCGATGGGCATCATGGGTCTGCACACGGCCGGCCAGTACGGCAAGCGCAAGGCGCAGATCTCCGGCGAAATCTGGCTCAACGGCAAGGAGTTGCTCTCCGCCGACCCCGATGACGTACGCAAGCTGCGCGGCCGCGACATGGCGATGATCTTCCAGGACCCGCTGTCCGCGCTGCACCCGTACTTCACCATCGGCAAGCAGATCGTCGAGGCGTACCGGGTCCACCACGACGTCGACAAGAAGACGGCGCGCACCCGGGCGATCGAGATGCTCGACCGGGTCGGCATCCCGCAGCCCGACAAGCGCGTCGACTCCTACCCGCACGAGTTCTCGGGCGGCATGCGCCAGCGCGCGATGATCGCGATGTCGCTTGTGAACAACCCCGACCTGCTGATCGCGGACGAGCCGACGACCGCCCTGGACGTCACCGTCCAGGCGCAGATCCTCGACCTGATCCGGGATCTGCAGAAGGAGTTCGGCTCCGCGGTCATCATCATCACCCACGACCTGGGCGTGGTCGCCGAGCTCGCCGACGACATCCTCGTGATGTACGGCGGCCGGTGCGTGGAGCGCGGGCCCGCAGAGAAGGTCTTCTACGAGCCCCGTCACCCCTACACCTGGGGCCTGCTCGGCTCGATGCCGCGCATCGACCGGGAGGAGACCGAGCGTCTCATCCCGGTGAAGGGCTCCCCGCCGTCCCTGATCAACATCCCGTCGGGCTGCGCCTTCAACCCGCGCTGCCCGTACGCCGATGTGCCCAAGGACAACATCACCCGGACCGTACGCCCCGAGCTGGCCGACGGCGGAAGCGGTCACTGGACCGCCTGCCACATGACGCCGGACGAGCGGGAGCGCATCTGGACCGAAGAGATTGCGCCCAAGCTGTGAGCGAGGACAAAGGCGTGACGGACAACGACGTGACGATTCCCGCGCAGAGCGACGGTACGGTCCTGACGAAGACTGCGCTCAATAAGGATGTCGCCCCCGGCGAGGTCCTGCTCAAGGTCAGCGGCCTGCAGAAGCACTTCCCGATCCGCAGCGGTGTGCTGAAGCGGCAGACCGGCTCGGTCAAGGCCGTCGACGGCATCGACTTCGACGTGCGCTCGGGCGAGACGCTGGGCGTGGTCGGCGAGTCCGGCTGCGGCAAGTCGACGATGGGCCGCCTCATCACCAGGCTGCTCGAACCGACCGGCGGCACGGTCGAGTTCGAGGGCCGGGACATCACCCATCTCGGGGTGCGCGGCATGCGGCCGATGCGCCGCGACGTCCAGATGATCTTCCAGGACCCGTACTCCTCGCTGAACCCGCGGCACACGGTCGGCGGCATCATCTCCGCCCCGTTCAAGCTGCAGGGGGTCACCCCGGAGGGCGGGATCAAGAAGGAGGTCCAGCGGCTGCTCTCGGTCGTGGGCCTCAACCCCGAGCACTACAACCGCTATCCGCACGAGTTCTCCGGGGGTCAGCGCCAGCGCATCGGCATCGCCCGTGCGCTCGCGCTCAACCCGAAGCTGGTCGTCGCGGACGAGCCGGTCTCGGCGCTCGACGTGTCCATCCAGGCGCAGGTGGTCAACCTCCTCGACGACCTCCAGCAGGAGCTCGGCCTCACGTACGTGATCATCGCGCACGATCTGTCGGTCATCCGGCACGTGTCGGACCGGATCGCGGTCATGTACCTCGGCAAGATCGTGGAGTTGGCCGACCGCAAGTCGCTGTACGCGGCGCCGATGCACCCGTACACCAAGGCGCTGATGTCCGCGGTGCCGGTGCCGGACCCCAGGCGGCGCGGCATGAAGAGCGAGCGGATCCTGCTGAAGGGCGACGTCCCCTCGCCGATCTCGCCGCCGAGCGGCTGCCGGTTCCACACCCGGTGCTGGAAGGCGACGGAGGTCTGCAAGACGCAGGAGCCGGTACTCGTGGAGCTCAAGCCCGGCCAGCAGGTGGCCTGCCACCACCCGGAGAACGCGCCGGACCAGGCGCCGGGCGAGGCGGTGCTTCCGGAGGCCAGGGAGTCGATCGAGGTCGTGACGATCGGCGAGGCAGTGACGGCGGAGGCGCCTGAGGCGGCGGAGGCCGACGAGGCGGCCTCTGTGGCCGAGGTGCCTGCTGCCTCCGAGGCGGCCGAGGAGTCTGCCGCGGCCGAGGGGTCTGCCGAGGCAGAGGCGCCCGAGGCCTCCGATGCGTCCTCCGGGGCGACGGGTGCCGAGGGTGAATCCGGACCGGACGACACCGTTCAGGAGTCAACCGACAAGTAGGGCATGACAGTTCGGCAAAGTCATGTCCATGCCGAAGCGGGAGAGTGCAGAGTCTGCGTGTCCGTACCAACGGCATGCGTACGAAGGGCAGACTCATGGCACTCTCCCGTTCGGCACGTCGTACCTCCTCCCGGCTGCTGGCCCTCGCCACCGCGGTGGCCGCCGGGCTGACCATCGCCGCCGCGCCCGCCGCCTCACCGGGCGCCCCGAGCATCGGGGATCCGTACTTCCCCAATATGGGCAACGGCGGCTTCGACGCCCTCCATTACGACCTCGGGGTGAGCTACAACCCTGATTCCGGGCGCCTGGACGGGCGCACCACCCTGACCGCCCGGGCCACCCAGAACCTCTCCAGCTTCGACCTCGACCTCCAGAAGCTCACCGTCGACTCGATCCAGGTGAACGGCAAGCCCGCCGACTTCAGCAGAACCGGCGACGAGATCGTCATCACGCCGCGCCACCGGCTGCGCAAGGGCGAGGAGTTCGAGGTCACCGTCGCCTACGGCGGGGTGCCGCAGGCGCTGAACGGGCCCATCGTCTTCGGCTCCGACTACGGGTGGATGAAGACCAAGGACGGCGTGTTCGTGGCGTGCGAGCCGAACGCCGCCTCCACCTGGTTCCCGTCCAGCGACCACCCCTCCGACAAGGCGACGTACGACATCCGCATCGACGCGCCCAAGGGCCTGACGGGCGTGTCCAACGGGCGCCTGGTGGACTCCTATGACAAGGGCGGCCGTTCGTACTTCCACTGGCGCGAGACCAAGCCGATGGCGACGTATCTCGCGACCGCGTCCATAGGCAAGTTCGACGTGAAGACGGGCAAGACGCCTGCGGGCACGCCCATTTACGTGGCCATCGACCCGGCCCTGGCCAACCAGAACACGGTCGACGTGTACGGGGTGACCGCCGAGGCCACCGACTACTGGTCCAAGCTGTTCGGCCCGTACCCGTTCGAGGAGACGGGCGCGGTCGTCGACGACATGCCTGAGGCCGGGTTCTCCCTGGAGACCCAGTCCAAGCCGAGCTATTCGGCGGTACGTTCCGAGTCGACCATCGTCCACGAGCTCGCCCACCAGTGGTTCGGCGACTCGGTGTCGGTCGCGCACTGGGACGACATCTGGCTCAACGAGGGCTTCGCGACGTACGCGCAGTGGCTGTGGGCCGAACACCGCGGGACGGCGACGGCCCACCAGTCCTTCCTCAACGCCTACAACTCGGTCCCGGCGTCCGCCGACTTCTGGAAGATCGAGGTGGCCGACCCGCAGCGCGACACGATGTTCGCCTCCGCGGTCTACCGGCGCGGCGCGATGATGCTTCAGGAACTCCGCGAACACATCGGTGACCAGGCCTTCTTCAAGCTCCTCCCGGCCTGGACGAAGCTGCATCGCTACCAGAACGCCGACACCGAGGACTTCATCGACCTGGCCGAGCACATCTCGGGCAAGTCGCTCGACGGCCTGTTCCAGAAGTGGATCTACGACACGGGCAAGCCCGCGCTCTAGGCCCGGCGTGTGCCTGGGAGCACCCTGGGATGCGTAAAAATGCGGGGTGCTTCATGAACTGTTCAGCCCCTCCGTCCAGCATGCGCTGGACCTCGTCGGAATCTTCGTCTTCGCGATTTCCGGCGCCCTGCTCGCCGTGCGCAAGAACTTCGACGTGTTCGGCATCGCGGTGCTCGCCGAGGTCACCGCACTGGGCGGAGGGCTGTTCCGCGACCTCATCATCGGAGCGGTCCCGCCGGCCGCCTTCTCGGACCTCGGGTACTTCGTGACCCCGTTGCTGGCCGCGGTCCTTGTCTTCTTCCTCCACCCCGAGGTGGAGCGAACCCAGACCGCGGTCAACGTCTTCGACGCGGCGGGCCTCGGCCTGTTCTGCGTCACGGGCACGACCAAGGCGTACGACTACGGGCTCGGCCTCACCTCCTCGGCGGCCCTGGGCCTCGCGACGGCGGTGGGCGGCGGCGTCCTGCGCGACGTCCTGGCCAACGAGGTCCCCTCGCTGCTCCGCTGGGACCGCGACCTGTACGCGGTCCCCGCGATCGTCGGCTCCACGATGATCGTGCTCTTCATCCGCTTCGGCCTCCTGAACGCGACGACGAGCGGCCTGGCGGTGGTCACGGCGTTCCTGCTCCGCATCGCGGCGCTCAAGTACCACTGGCGGGCGCCGCGGGCTTGGAACCGGCGGAGTTCCGCGCTGGAGGAGGCGTGAGTGTCCCGAGGGCCGGGGTCGGGGCCGGGGCCGGGGGCAGAGTCGGGGCCGGGATCGGGGGAACGCGAAAAGCTACCGCTCAGTAATGTATCGGTGTACGGTGCTGCGCATGGCACAGGCATCGTCACAGGTACTCCCCGCCGCGATCGGGGACAGCGAGTTCGACCGCGACACGGCCGTCACCCTGCGCGAAGCGGGGGTCTATGACGCGGAGCTCTCGGCGGGCTGGACCATCATCCACGCCGTCAACGGCGGCTATCTGCTCGCCCTGCTCGGCCGTGCGCTCGGTGACGCGCTGCCGCACCCGGATCCGTTCACGGTCTCCGCGCACTACCTCACGCCGTCCGTGCCCGGGCCCGCGGTCATCCGCACCCAGGTGGTGCGCACCGGCCGCACCCTCTCCACCGGCCAGGCCTCGCTCTTCCAGTACGAAGAGAGCGGCGCGGAGGTCGAGCGCATCCGGGTCCTCGCCTCGTACGGGGACCTCTCCGCGCTGAGCGACGACGTACGCACCACGGCCAAGCCGCCCGCGATTCCGCCGCTCTCGCACTGCATCGGCGCGACGGACGCCCCCGACGGCAGCCGGCCGCCCATCCCCGGCAGCTCCGCGATCACCGACCGGCTGATGCTCAAGCTCGACCCGACCACGCTCGGCTGGGCGGTGGGTGCGCCCTCCGGCAAGGGCGAGATGCGGGCGTGGTTCGGGCTCGCCGACGGGCGCGACGCCGACCCCGTCTCGCTGCTGCTCACCGTCGACGCGCTCCCGCCGACCTCCTTCGAGCTGGGCCTGAAGGGCTGGACCCCGACGGTCGAGCTCACCACGCACATCCGCTGCCGTCCCGCGCCGGGGCCGTTGCGGGTGTCCATCACCACCCGCAACCTGGCGGGGGGATTCCTGGAGGAGGACGCGGAGGTCTGGGACTCGGCGGACCGCCTGGTCGCCCAGTCCCGCCAACTGGCGCGGGCGCCGCGGGATTGAGGGGGGCGTTTCCCACCCACCCACCCGTGACGCGGAGTTGACTGCCCCGGCCCACCTGGGGCTGCGCCCCAGGCCCCGGGGGTTTCCCACCCGCCCGCCAGTGACGCGGGGTTGACTGCCCCGGCCCCTGGGGCTCCGCCCTCTGCCCCCCTCCGCGGGCTCCGCCCTCTGCACCCTCTCGGAGGCTCCCCGCTCCCTAGCTCCCCCGCGTCCCGCGTGGATGGCTTGGGCTCAGGGGCTGGTCCAGGCTTCCCGACGGGCCTCGCCCTGCTCGGCGTCAATTTCAGCCCCTCCGGCGTTTGAGGAGCGGGGGTCTGGGGGCGGCGCCCCCAGTGGTGTCCATCCAGGCGTGGCCGAGGCCGTCATCAACCCCCGGAGGGTTTCGGGAAGGGGTGGGGTGGGGGATCCAGGGAGGCTGCGGCGGAACCCCCTAGTCCAGCCAGTGCCGGCGTCCCAGTGTCACCAGGCGGAGCTGCGCGCGGGCGGTCGTGAGGATCGACTCCTCGTCGGACTCGTCGCCCTCGAGCAGGGCCGACGCCGTCATCACCATGTGGTCGACGTACACCCCCGCCAGCATGCGCAGATCCGCCGAAGTCCAGCCCGCCGACTGCGGATCCGCGCCGAGCGCCTCGGACACCTCGTCGGCGAAACGGCGCAGCTGTACGCCGATGGCCTCGCGGACCGGGGCCACCCCGCCGTGCCGTTCCCGGGCGATGAAGCGGACGTGCGCCGGGTGCGTGCGTACCTGCGCGGCGATCAGAGCCACCGCCCGGTGGATGCGTTCCTCGCTCGCCCCGGTCGTGACGATCGCCGCCCGGATCGTGTCGTGGAGGCTGCCCAGCGCCTGCTCGACCAGGGCCACCCCGAGGTCGGCCGTGTCCGTGAAGTGCCGGTAGAACGCGGCCGGCGCGACGCCCACGGCCCGGGTGACCTCGCGGAGCCCGAGGCTGCTCAGGCTCTGGTGCTCCAGGAGCTGGAGCGCCGAGTCCATGAGGGCCTGCCGGGTCTTCTGCTTCTGGGCCTGCCGGATTCCGAGAGTGTGGCTCATACCACTCAGTAAACAGCTGTTTGCTGAACTTGGGAAGACTAGACTCGCCAGTCAGTGAACAGTCGTACTCTCAAGGGTGGTTGGGCCCGTCCGGTCCAGGCGCCCCGCCGTACGCAGAAGTCGTACACGGAAGTCATACACAGAAAGGGATCTCATGCTTTTCCTCGTCGCAGCCCTCCTCCTGCTGGGGGTCGTGCTGGGCTCAGCGGCGCACCTCCCGCTCCCGGTCACCCTCGCCGTCGCAGGCGTCATCGGCGTCTGGCTCATCGTCTTCGCCGCCCGCGAACGCCTCTCGCACCGGAAGGGCTGACCATGGAACTCGCAGCGATCCGACGCCGCACCCGCCCCCAAGCTCTCAAGGAGCAGGGGGGATCCCCATCCCGTGACGCCGACGGGATGGCCATCGCGGCCTTCGTCCTCGGCCTGCTCGGCCTGCTCGTCATGAACCTCGTCCTCGGCCCCATCGCCATCGTCCTGGCCTCGCTCTCCCTCCTGTACGGGACCGAGCGCCGCGGCCGGGCCCTGCTCGGGCTCGCCCTGGGCGTGGCCGACCTCGCGGTCCTGCTCGGCCTGGTCCTCGCCGACCACACCGTCTCCTGGGGCCTCGGCGGCTGAACCCCGCCCCGGCCCTGGCCGGAACTGCGGCACGGCCCGCCGGGCGCGGCTCGTAGAATCGGGCCCACCATGGCTTACCTCGACCACGCCGCGACCACTCCGATGCTCCCGGAGGCGGTCCAGGCGATGACCGCCCAGCTGACCGTCACCGGCAACGCGTCCTCGCTGCACGCCGCCGGACGGCGAGCCCGCCGCACCGCCGAGGAGGCTCGCGAGGAACTCGCCGAATCGCTCGGCGCCCGTCCCAGCGAGGTCGTCTTCACGGCCGGCGGCACCGAGGCGGACAACCTCGCCGTCAAGGGCCTGTACTGGGCCCGCCGGGACGCCGACCCGCGCCGCGTGCGCGTGCTCGCCAGCCCCGTCGAGCACCACGCCGTGCTCGACGCGGTGCACTGGCTCGCCGAGCACGAGGGCGCCACCGTCGAGTACCTGCCCGTCGACCCGTACGGCCGGGTGCACCCCGACGCACTGCGCGAGGCCATCGAGCGCAATCCGGACGACGTCGCTCTGGTGACTGTCATGTGGGCCAACAACGAGATCGGCACCGTCCTGCCGGTCGGTGAACTGGCCGCGGTGGCGCGGGAGTTCGGCATCCCGATGCATGCGGACGCCGTCCAGGCCTTCGGCCAGCTCGACGTGGACTTCGCCGCGTCCGGACTCGCCGCCATGACCGTCTCCGGACACAAGATCGGCGGCCCGTACGGCATCGGCGCCCTGCTGCTCGGCCGCGAGTACACCCCCGTCCCCGTGCTGCACGGGGGCGGCCAGGAGCGGCATGTGCGCTCCGGCACCCTCGACGTCCCCGCCATCGCCTCCTTCGCGGTCGCCGGGCGGCTCGCCGCCGAACGGCGCGGCGCGTTCGCCCGGGACATCGGCGGACTGCGCGACCGGCTCGTGGAGGCCGTCCGCAAGGCCGTGCCCGACGCGATCCTCGGCGGCGACCCGAACCCGGCGGGGCGCCTGCCCGCCAACGCCCACTTCACCTTCCCCGGCTGCGAAGGCGACTCCCTCCTCCTGCTGCTTGACGCGCAGGGCATCGAATGCTCCACCGGCTCCGCCTGCACCGCCGGCGTCGCCCAGCCCAGCCATGTGCTGCTCGCCACCGGCACCGACCCCGACCTGGCCCGCGGCACCCTGCGCTTCTCGCTGGGCCACACCTCCACCGAGGCCGACGTCGAAGCGGTCGCCGGCGCGATCGGCCCTGCGGTCGAACGGGCACGCACGGCAGGGCTCGTCTGAGCCACCGCCCCCGGAACGCGGCCGCCCCCGCTGCTCAGGCCCGGCCGGCCGCCCCGACCAGCGACATGTAGCGCGGCCAGTCCCAGTGCGGACCGGGGTCGGTGTGATCGGTGCCCGGCACCTCCACGTGCCCGATGATGTGCGTCCGGTCGACGGCTATGCGATAGCGGGCGCAGATCGCGGCCGTAAGGCGTGCCGACGACGCGTACATGGCGTCCGTGAAGGACGACGCCTCCTCGACGAAGCCCTCGTGCTCTATGCCGACACTGCGCTCGTTGTACTTCCGGTTGCCCGAGTGGAAGGCCACGTCCATCTCCCGCACGGTCTGCGCGATGTGCCCGTCCTTGCGCACCACGTAATGGGCGGCTGCCTTGTTCTCCGGGTCCTCGAAGGTCTTCAGGGCGCTGTCGAAACTGCCCTGCACGACATGGATCACCACCCGGTCCACCTCGTAGTCGTCCGGCCGGTCGGCCATCCGCCAGTTCGCCGGCGCCGCCGCCACCCACTGGGCGCCCGCGTAGTCGACCGCCCCGGCCCTGCGCGGCTTGTGCGGCCGCGCCTGCGGCGCGTTCAGATATCCGATCGTCCCGAGCGCCACCACCGCGCCCCCGATCAGCAGCCCCCTGCGGCTGGTCGCCATAAGCCCCCGCCCCCGTCCCTCCCGTACTGCCCGCCGCTCCCCGCGAGGTCCCACCGCACCCCTCGGGCCCCCGAGGAATCCCGGATCCGTCCCCTCTGAGATCCACAACGGATACTCCCGCGCCCCGGGTTCCCGATCCCACGTACCCTTACGAGTGCTATGACTCAGACTTCGACGCAGCCCTCGCCGATGACCTCCCCGCGCCCCCTGCGCGTACTCGCCGCCATGTCCGGCGGCGTGGACTCCGCCGTCGCGGCCGCCCGGGCCGCCGAAGCCGGCCACGACGTCACCGGTGTGCACCTGGCGCTCTCCGCGAACCCGCAGTCCTTCCGCACCGGGGCCCGCGGCTGCTGCACCATCGAGGACTCCCGGGACGCCCGCCGCGCCGCGGACGTCATCGGCATCCCGTTCTACGTCTGGGACCTGGCGGAACGCTTCCGCGAGGACGTCGTCGAGGACTTCATCGCCGAGTACGAGGCCGGCCGCACCCCCAACCCGTGCCTGCGCTGCAACGAGAAGATCAAGTTCGCGGCGCTGCTCGACAAGGCGCTCGCGCTCGGATTCGACGCCGTGTGCACCGGCCACTACGCGACCGTCGTCCTCAACGAGGACGGCACCCGCGAGCTGCACCGCGCCTCCGACATGGCCAAGGACCAGTCGTACGTCCTCGGCGTGCTCGACGAGCGCCAGCTCGCCCACGCGATGTTCCCGCTCGGCGACACCCTCACCACCAAGGACGAGATCCGCGCCGAGGCCGAGCGCCGGGGCCTGGCGGTCGCCAAGAAGCCGGACAGCCACGACATCTGCTTCATCGCCGACGGCGACACCCAGGGCTTCCTCGCGAACCGCCTCGGCAAGGCCGAGGGCGACATCGTCGACGAGTCCGGCGCCAAGATCGGCAGCCACGAGGGCGCCTTCGGCTTCACCATCGGCCAGCGCAAGGGCCTGCGCATCGGCCACCCGGCCGCCGACGGCAAGCCCCGCTACGTCCTCGACATCTCCCCGGTGAACAACACGGTCACCGTCGGCCCCGTCGAGGCCCTCGACGTCACCGCCCTCGGCGCGATCAAGCCCCGCTGGTGCGGCACCGCCCCCGTGGGCCCCGGCACGTACACCGCGCAGCTGCGCGCCCACGGCGGCGAGACCGAGGTGACCGCCGAGCTCGTCGACGGCGTCCTGAACGTGACGTTCGCCGAGCCGGTCCGCGGCGTCGCCCCCGGCCAGGCGATCGTCCTGTACGACGGCACGCGCGTGGTGGGGTCGGCGACGATCGCGACGACCGAGCGGGCTGGGGCGCGCGTCTGAAACGCTCGCTTCGGAGCGTCTGGAAGCGCCTGCTTCAAGGCGGGCGCACATAGGGGGCGCCCGCCTTGAAAGAGGGCCACCCCTAGACGACCCGCAGCACGAGCTTGCCCCGGGTGCGGCCGCGCTCGCCGTATTCGTGCGCCTTGGCCGCGTCCGCGAGGTCAAACACCGTGTCGATCTCGGCCCGCAGCCGGCCCTCCTCGACCAGCGCCGCGATCGCCCGCATCCCCGCGTAGTCCGCCTCCACCAGGGTGAAGCCCGCCCGGACGCCCAGGCCGGCCGCCTCCGTGAGCAGCCCGTCCTCGTCCGCGGACGCGATCGAGACCAGGACGCCGCCACGGCGCAGCACCTTCAGGGAGCGGTTGCCGTACTCGCCGCCGATGGGGTCGAGGACGACGTCCACGTCCCGCACCGCCTCGGTGAAGTCGGCCGCGGTGTAGTCGATCACTTCGTCCGCGCCGAGACCGCGGACGAATTCGTGCTTGGCGGCGCTCGCCGTGCCGATGACGTACGCGCCGTGCGCCTTGGCGATCTGCACCGCGAGGTGGCCGACGCCGCCGGCCGCGGCGTGGATCAACACCCGCTGTCCGGCGGCCAGTCGAGCCGTCTCGATGAGCGACTGGTACGCGGTGAGGGAGGCCAGCGGTAGCGCCGCGGCCTGGATGTGGTCGATCCCGGCGGGCTTGCGCACGAAGTGCCGGGCCGGGGCGGTGACGTACTCCGCGTACGCGCCCGCCTGGTGAGGGAAGCGCGGCATGCCGAACACCTCGTCGCCGGGCCGGTACAGGGTGACGCCGAAGCCCACCGCCTCGACCGTGCCGGAGACGTCCCAGCCGAGGATCGGCGGCGTGCCCATCACCGCAAGACCGCCGCTCGCGCGGACCTTCCAGTCGGCGGGGTTGACGCCTGCCGCGTGCACCCGCACCAGGATCTCGGCGGGACCCGGTTCGGGCTGCTCGGTCTCGATCTCGGCGAGCACTTCGGGGCCGCCCCATCGAAGGGGGCTGATGGCGCGCATCGTCTGGGACATGTCTGATCCTTTTCAGGGTGTTTCCGCTGGTGGAAGCACCAGCCTGCACCTGGGGCGGGCATCGTGGTGCTGGCCGTTTGGCCATGATGTGACAGAATCTGGCCATGGCTGCACGACGGAAAGTTCACCGGGTGGCGGTGCTCGCCCTCGACGGAGTGGTCTCCTTCGAGCTGGGCATCCCGTCCCGGATCTTCGACAGCGCCCAGGGGCCGGACGGCGAGCGGCTGTACGAGGTGACCGTCTGCACCGCCGACGGGCGGCCGGTGCGCACCGAGGCCGGGTTCTCGGTCGCGGTCGACCACGGCCCCGAGGCGCTCGCCACGGCCGACACCGTGGTGATCCCGCCCACCCACGACCTCGGCGCGATGGCCGAGGGCGGCCCGCTGCCCGAGCCGCTGGCCCGCGCCTTCGAGCGGATCCGGCCCGGCACCCGCATGGTGTCCATCTGCACGGCGTCCTACGTCCTGGCCGCCGCCGGGCTGCTCGACGGGCGGCCCGCCACCACGCACTGGTGCGACGCCACCGCCTTCGCGCGCACCTTCCCGCGAATCGAGGTGGACCCGGGCGTCCTGTTCGTCGACGACGGCGACGTGCTGACCTCGGCGGGCGCCGCCGCCGGTATCGACCTGTGCCTGCACCTCGTACGCCGCGACCACGGCAGCGCGGTCGCCAACCGGGCCGCCCGGCACTGCGTCGTCCCGCCGTATCGCGACGGCGGCCAGGCCCAGTACATCGAGCGCCCGGTCCCGGAGCCGACGCTCGCCAGCACCGCGGCCACCCGCGCGTGGGCCCTCGGACGGCTCCAGGAACCGCTCTCGCTGGGCGAGATGGCCGCCCACGCGCGGATGAGCCTGCGCACGTTCACGCGCCGCTTCCGTGAGGAGGCCGGCATGACGCCGGGCAACTGGCTCACCGCCCAGCGCCTCGAACTGGCCCGCCAGCTCCTGGAGTCCAGTGACCTCCCGGTGGACCTGGTCGCCCACCGGGCCGGCTTCGGCACGGCCAACTCGCTGCGCCAGCACATGCGTTCCGTCCTGGGCGTCTCGCCGGTCGCCTACCGGCGCACCTTCCAGGTCGGCGCACGGAGCTGAGCCGCGCCGCGAGCTACTCGGTGACCGTTTCCACTTCGTAGAAGCAGAGGTGGTCCTTGATCTCGGCGACGTCCGGCTTCGGGTCGGGGTAGTACCAGACGAGGTCGGCCGCCCCGGGCAGCGACCAATAGGAGGCCGTGCCCTTGAACGGGCAGTACGTGTGGGTGTCCGACGGCGTCAGCAGGTCGGTGCGGACGTCCTCGGGCGGGAGGTAGTAGCGGACGGGGAGGCCGGTCTCGCGCAGCAGCAGCGGACGGCTGCTCTCGGCGAGCACCTGCCCGTCGCGAACGACCCGTACGTGCTCGGTGCCCCGCTCGATGGTGATGCGATGTCCAGTCGTCATGAGAAGTGCAGCGTTCGCCGGGCGGCTCTTCTTCCCCGACGCTCTTTCGTATCGTTGCCGTATGAACATTTGCGTCTTCCTCTCCGCGGCCGATCTCGACGAGCGCTACACCCGTCCCGCGAAAGAGTTCGCCGAGCTCCTAGGCAAAGGCGGGCACACGCTGGTATGGGGCGGCTCCGAGAGCGGGCTCATGAAGGTCGTCGCCGACGGGGTGCAGCAGGCGGGCGGGAAACTCGTCGGCGTCTCGGTCGACTTCCTCGCGGAAAAGGCCCGTAAGAACGCCGACGAGATGGTCGTCGCCAAGGACCTCGCCGAGCGCAAGGCCCTGCTGCTCGCCAAGTCGGACGCTGTCGTGATCATGGTGGGCGGCACCGGCACCCTGGACGAGGCCACCGAGATCCTGGAGCTGAAGAAGCACGGCAGGACCACCAAGCCGGTCGTCCTGCTGAACACCGCGGGCTTCTACGACGGCCTCAAGGAGCAGTTCCGCCGCATGGAGAACGAGGGCTTCCTGCCCGTACCCCTCACGGAGCTGGTCTTCTTCGCCGAGGACGGGGTCGCCGCGCTCGCCTACCTGGAAGCTGTGACATCAGCCGCTCCCGCGGCGGGCCTCGGCATCCAGTAGGACGACACCTAGTGCGAGCATGTCGGGTATGGCTACTCATCTGATCACCGGAGCCGGTTCCGGCATCGGCGCGGCCGTCGCGCGTCGGCTGCACGAGCGCGGCGACGAGCTCATCCTGCTCGCGCGCGACGCCGGACGCGCCAAGGAGCTCGCCGCCCGCCACCCGGGCGCCCGCACCCTCGTCGGCGACCTCGCCGACCCCGACCGCCTCTCCTGGGCCTTCGACAAGCAGCCGATGCCCGAGCAGCTCGACTCGCTGCTGCACATCGCGGGCATCGTCGACCTCGGCCCGGTCGGCGAGCTGCGCCCCAAGACCTGGCACCAGCAGCTCAACGTCAACCTGATCGCGCCCGCCGAGATCACCCGCCACCTGCTGCCCCAACTCCGCGCCTCGCGCGGCCACGTGGTGTTCGTGAACTCCGGCGCCGGCCTCAACGCGCATGCCGAGTGGGGCGCGTACGCCGCCTCCAAGCACGGCCTCAAGGCGCTCGCCGACTCCCTGCGCCACGAGGAGCACGCCAACGGCGTCCGTGTGACCTCGGTCTACCCGGGCCGCACCGCGAGCCCCATGCAGGCCAAGGTGCACTCGCAGGAGGGCAAGGAGTACGACCCGTCGCGCTTCATCGACCCCGAGTCGGTCGCCACCACCATCGTGATGGCCATCGACCTGCCGGCCGACGCCGAGGTCAACGACCTCACCGTGCGCCCCGGCAAGTAGCCGGGACCGGGCGCGGCGCCCGGTTGCGTACGCTTCCGGGGTGAGCGAACAGAGCAATTTCCCCTGGGGGCCCGCCACCGGCGTCGGTTCGATGCCGGGTGGCGACGCGCGGGAGACCGCCAAGACCGTCACCGGATCGCTGATCGGGGCCGACGGGGCGAGCGGCGACTTCCCCCACCTCGCGGAGCTGCCCGCGCGGGGTCCCGGCGCCGACATGATCGGGCGGACCATCGGGCTCCTCGTCGAGATGTACGGACATGTGGAGCCCAGCGGCTGGCGCGTCAGCGACCGGCCCGGCCGGGACACCCGGCGGGCCAGGTCCTGGCTCGGCGAGGACCTCGACGCCCTGGAGGAGTTCACCCAGGAGTACACCGGGCCGCTGAAGGTGCAGGCCGTCGGGCCGTGGACGCTGGCCGCAGCCCTGGAGCTGCGCAACGGCGAGCTCTCCCTCGGCGACCCCGGCGCCTGCCGCGACCTCGCCGGATCGCTCGCCGAAGGCCTGCGCGACCACCTCGCCGACGTACGCCGTCGCGTCCCCGGCGCCCAGCTCGTGCTCCAACTGGACGAGCCCTCCCTCACCTCCGTGCTGCGCGGGCAGATCCGTACCGCCAGCGGATACCGCACCCACCGGGCCGTCGACCGGCAGGTCGTGGAGGCCGCGCTGAGGGACGTCGTCGCCGTGCACGACGGCCCCGTCGTCGTCCACTCCTGCGCCCCCGACGTCCCGTTCGCCCTGCTGCGGCGGGCCGGCGCCGCCGGGGTGTCGTTCGATTTCTCGCTGCTCACCGAGCGTGATGACAAACAGATCGGCGAGGCCGCCGAGAGTGGCATCAAGCTCTTCGCCGGAGTGGTGCCGGGCACCGACGGCCCATTGTCAGACCCTGCCGGTAGCGTCATGGGTGTCAGGACGCTGTGGCGCAGGCTGGGGCTGAATCCGGGGACTCTGAGCGAGTCCGTTGTGATCACCCCGGCGTGCGGTATGGCGGGTGCGTCCCCGGCCTATGCCCGGGCCGCGCTCGCCCACTGCGTCCGGGCGGCGAGATCGCTCGCGGACAACCCTGAGTGACGGGGAAGACGGGAAACGGGAGGACATGACGGTGGCTGGCGAACAGAACGCAGCGGTGCCCGCGGAGGCACGGGAGAAGCACGCGCTCCTCGCCGAGCAGATCGAGGAGCACCGCTTCCGGTACTACGTGAAGGACCAACCGGTCATCAGCGACGGGGACTTCGACAAGCTGCTCCGCTCGCTCGAAGCCCTGGAGGACGAGCACCCCGAGCTGCGCACACCCGACTCGCCGACCCAGAAGGTGGCGGGCGCCTACGAGACGGACTTCGCCTCGGTCGAGCACCGCGAGCGGATGCTGTCCCTGGACAACGCCTTCGACGACGAGGAGCTGGCGGCCTGGGCGGAGCGCATCGCCAAGGACGTGGGCACCGCCGACTACCACTACCTGTGCGAGCTGAAGGTCGACGGCCTCGCCGTGAACCTGACGTACGAGCACGGCCGGCTGACCCGCGCCGCCACCCGCGGCGACGGCCGCACCGGCGAGGACATCACGCCCAACGTGCGCACCATCGCCGACATCCCGGACCGCCTCAAGGGCGACCGCATCCCGGAGCTCGTCGAGATCCGGGGCGAGGTCTACTTCCCGATGGAGGCATTCGAGGGCCTCAACGCGCGCCTGGTCGAGGCGGGCGACAAGCCGTTCGCCAACCCGCGCAACGCGGCCGCCGGCTCGCTGCGCCAGAAGGACCCCAAGGTCACCGCCACCAGACCCCTGCACATGGTGGTGCACGGCATCGGCGCCCGCGCGGGCTTCGACATCGACCGCCTCTCGCAGGCGTACGACCTGCTGCGCGAATGGGGTCTGCCGACCGCCCAGCGCAACAAGGTCGTCAAGTCCCTCGAAGAAGTGCGGCAGTTCATCGCCTACATGGGCGAGAACCGGCACTCGGTGGTGGAGCACGAGATCGACGGCGTCGTCGTCAAGCTCGACGAGATCCCCCTCCAGGGCCGCCTCGGCTCCACCGCGCGCGCCCCGCGCTGGGCCATCGCCTGGAAGTACGCGCCCGAAGAGGTCAACACCAAGCTCGTCAACATCCGCGTGGGCGTGGGCCGCACCGGCCGCGTCACTCCCTACGCCCAGGTCGAGCCGGTCACCGTGGCCGGCTCCGAAGTCGAGTTCGCCACCCTCCACAACCAGGACGTCGTCAAGGCCAAGGGCGTCCTCATCGGCGACACCGTGGTGCTGCGCAAGGCCGGGGACGTCATCCCGGAGATCCTCGGCCCCGTCGCCGACCTGAGGGACGGCAGCGAGTACCCCTTCGAGATGCCCGCCGAGTGCCCGGAATGCGGGACTCCGCTGCGTCCGATGAAGGAGGGCGACATCGACCTTCGCTGCCCCAACGCCCAGTCCTGTCCCGCCCAATTGAGGGAGCGGCTGTTCTACCTGGGCGGACGCAAGAGCCTCGACATCGAGAACTTCGGGTACGTCGCGGCAGCCGCCCTCACCAAGCCCCTGGAGCCCGCCGCACCGCCACTCCTGGACGAGGGCGATCTCTTCGACCTCACGATGGATCAGCTCCTGCCCATCAAGGCGTACGTCCTCGATCAGGACAGCGGACTGCCCAAGCGCGACCCCAAGACCGGCGAGGAGAAGATCGCGCTCGTCTTCGCCAACATGAACGGCGAGCCGCGCAAGAACGCCGTCTCGATGCTGGAGAACATCGCGGCCGCCAAGGAGCGCCCGCTCGCCCGCATCCTCACCGGGCTCTCCATCCGCCACGTCGGCCCGGTCGCCGCCGAGGCGCTGGCCCGCGCATTCCGCTCCATCGACCGCATCGAGCAGGCCACCGAGGAGGAACTCGCCGCGGTCGAGGGCGTCGGCGGCATCATCGCGGCCTCCCTCAAGCAGTGGTTCGCCGAGGAATGGCACCAGGAAATCCTGCGCAAGTGGAAGGCCGCCGGCGTCCGCATGGAGGACGAGAGCACCGGCGAGGACGAGGGGCCGCGCCCGCTGGAGGGCCTCACCGTCGTCGTGACCGGAACTCTTGAGCGGCACACCAGAGATGGCGCGAAAGAGGCGCTGCAGAGCCGCGGAGCCAAGGTCACCGGTTCCGTTTCCAAGAAGACCTCGTTCGTCGTCGTCGGCGACAGCCCGGGTTCCAAATACGACAAGGCGATGCAGCTGAAGGTTCCGGTTCTGGACGAGGACGGCTTCGCCGTTCTGCTGGAACAAGGGCCCGACGCGGCAAGAGAAGCCGCGATGCCCAACGCCCCAGAGGGGGAATGAGACACAAAGGAGGGTAGTAACAGGGGGCCTGGAGGCTGCGCGGAGTCACCCGTTCGGCGCATAGCAGACCGATGCGGGTGGCTGGGTGGCATTCGGGCAAGAGCTGTAGACCGCTGCCCGACAGAGCCTTCTGCGGCCTACTGTTGAGATGTGCGCCTGTCGTGCACGGCTGATGGCCCCTGCTCGTGGAGCGGTTGGGGTTCAGCACCAGTCGTGGTGGCATGACATCGGGGCCATCGCGTGCACGGGCACTGCCGGCTGTGAGAGGGACGGGAATGAAACCGACCGAGAGCACCGCCCCGGCCGTGAGGCTGCGCGGGTTCACGGGATTTTCGTCCAGACTGACGGCCGTCGTCACAGGCCTCGCGGGCGTGGTCCTCGCCACCGGCCTCTACCGGGCCGTCCAGCACGGCGACGCCCTGTTCCCGGGCGGGACGACGGGCTGGTCGCTCGCCGTCCTCACCGGCATCATCGTCGGCCATCTCGTCGCGCTCGGCCGTGAGCGCTGGTGGGGCGGCACCGGTTCGGGAGCCGCCCTCACCATCGCCGTGCTGCTCCTGTACGGCTGGCTGCCGGCCGCCCTGGTCAGCCTGGCCGTGGTGGTCCTGGTCGGCGCCGCGCGACGCAACCGCTGGCGCCAGGGCGTGCTGCACGGCGCCGTGGACATCCTCGGCGTAGGAGCCGCGGGCCTGGTCCTGGCCGCGTTCGACGTGGCCCCGGGCGTGGCCCACCCGTGGTGGCCCACCCAGTGGAGCATCGCCACCGCCCCCGAGATCGTGCTCGCGGCCGGGACGTATCTGCTGCTCACCAGGATGCTGCTCTGGTACGCGCTCGCGCCCCGCGGCGGCGGGCTGCCCACCGTCGCCCGCACGGCCCTGCTCAGGCAGGGTCTGGTGGCCGTCGCGCTGCTCGGGATCGCCCCGCTGATCTGCGTCGTCGCCATGTCGGTGCCCGTGCTGCTCCCGCTGTTCGCGGTGCCGCTCGTCGCCCTCGACTCGACGCTCTGGATCGCCCGGGCCCGCGCAGAGGAGCAGCTGCGCGACCCGCTCACCGGCCTCCCCAACCGCCAGTGGCTCCTGGAGCGCACCTGGTCGGCCCTGGAGGAGGCGGAGAACAGCGGCACCCGCTCCGCGCTCGTACTGATCGACCTCGACCGTTTCCGGTCGGTGAACGACACCCTCGGGCACCTCGCCGGAGACCGCCTCCTCCTCCAGATAGCCGAACGGCTCAGGACCGCTCTGCCGCGCGGCGCCGAGGCGGCCAGACTGGGCGGCGACGAGTTCGCCGTGCTACTGCCCGTCTGCGACTCCGCGACCAGCGCCATGCGGATAGCCCGAGGCCTGGTCGCCGAGCTGTCCTCGCCGCTCGACCTGGACGGGCTGACCCTCGTCCTGGAGGCCAGCGCGGGCGTCGCGCTCTTCCCCGACCACGCGCTGGACGCCGAGGGGCTGCTCCGCCGGGCCGACGTCGCGATGTACCAGGCCAAGCGGGACCGTACGGGCGTCGAGGTCTACGAGTCCAAGCGGGACTCCAACACCCCTGACCGGCTCGGCCTGTTGGGCGATCTGCGGCGCGCGCTGGATGCCGGGGACGTGGAGCTGCACTACCAGCCGAAGGTCCAGTTCGACGGCCAGGTGGCGGGACTCGAGGCACTGGTGCGCTGGGTGCACCCCGAGCGCGGGCGGGTCCCTCCGGACGAGTTCATCGCGATCGCCGAGTCCAGCGGGCTGATGCCGCACCTCACCGAGTACGTCCTGGAGACCGCGCTCGCCCAGGTGGCGCGGTGGCGGGCCCAGGGGCTGAAGGTCCCGGTCGCCGTCAATGTGTCCCCGCGCGACGTCCACACGCCCGGCTTCGCGGGGGCCGTCGCCGCCCGCCTCGCCCGGCACGGCGTCCCGGCCGGCGCGCTCCAGCTGGAAATAACGGAACACGTGCTCCTGGAGGACCCGCAGCGGGCCGCCGACACCATGGCCGGGCTGACCGGCCATGGCGTGAAGATGTCCCTCGACGACTTCGGTACGGGGTACTCCTCGCTGGTGCATCTGCGGCGGCTGCCGGTCAGCGAGTTGAAGATCGACCGGTCGTTCGTGGCTCGGCTCGCCATCGACAACGAGGACGCGGAGATTGTGCGCTGCACCGTCGATCTCGCGCACTCGCTGGGGCTGTTGGTGGTCGCGGAGGGTGTCGAGGACGACGAGACGTGGGAGCGGTTGCGGGATCTGGGGTGCGATGCGGTGCAGGGGTGGCTGGTGGCTGCCGCGATGCCGCCTGCGGAGGCTACGGCCTGGTTGCTTGCGCGGGGGGACTCCGGGTGGCATCGGCCTGCGGAGATCGCGGCGGCTGCGGCTGCTGCGCGGGCTGAGGCGGAGACACAGGGTTCTGGGCAGCCCGTCCAGTGACCCGGAGCCCCAGTCCTGGGGCTCCGTCCCAGACCCCGGTTGTGCCCCCGCCCCACCCCTTCCCGCTGTAACACTCTGCGGCTCCGCCGCGTGGCCGCCGGGGGTGAAAGGACCCTGGGGGCTCCGCCCCCGGACCCCCGTTCGCGCCTTAAGGGCGCTCGTCCTCAATCTCCGCCAAGGCCTTAAGGGCCAGGGGGGACCCCCATGACGGGCTGAAGATGCCGGTGCTGGCCAGGCTCGATCCTGCTAGGGGCGCGGGGAACTGCGCAATCGGTTGCCGCCCCGCGCCCCCAGGGCCGCGCCTACGCCCCGTGAACCGTTCCCGCGTACCGTTGCGCGAACCGCGTCCCGCTCGCCGCCGTCACCGTGACGTCGTAACTTCCGTCCTGCAACGGCCAGTTGACCGATGAGCTGCCCCTCGCGGGGACCCACACCGTACGGCTGGTGCGGTCGTCGGACACGGTGAACGACACCTCGCCCGCGCCCTCGTTGCGGAGGTGGAGGTCCAGGGTCCGGCCGCGCAGGGTCGCGGTCGCCGAGGGGAGCGGGGCCGGGGCGTCGTGGTGGGTGAGCGTGCCCGAGAAGCGGCGGACGAAGCCGTCGGCGCCGTGGACCGTGAAGTCGTAGCGCCCGTCGGTCTCCGAGGTCTCCCAGATGTATGTCTTCGACGCGCCCGGGGCGACCGTGAACGGCGTCCCCGTGAAGGGCTTCACCGCGTTCGGCAGCACCGTGAAGTGGAAGGCGGCCTTCCCGTGGTTGGCCAGGGTGCAGGTGACCCGGCCCGTCGCGCGGTTCACCGTGACGTCCGCCCAGGGGCGGTACGGCAGGGGGCGGTGAGGGCGGGTACCCGGCTCCTGGGTCGGCATCGACTGGGCCCCGTTCGGGGGCAGTTTGACGGCGGGCAGGGCGTTGCCCGCGTCCGCCTTCGCCATCAGGGCCACCGTGTCGGGGAGCTTCGGGATCGAATAGTCCGGCTTCGTGAAGTCGAAGCAGGTCGTCAGGTCGCCGCACACCGCCCGGCGCCAGTCCGAGATGTTCGGCTCGCGCACCCCGGTCACCAGCTCCAGGAAGCGGAGTACCGAAGTGTGGTCGAAGACCTGGGAGTTGACGTATCCGCCGCGTGACCAGGGCGAGATCGCCCACAGGGGGACCCGGTTGCCGAGGCCTATCGGGCGGCCCGCCGCGAACTCGTCCGGGGTGCCCGGCTCGGGCGACGGCGGCAGTACGTGGTCGAAGTAGCCGTCGTTCTCGTCGTACATGACCAGGAAGACGGTGTGCTTCCACACCTCGGGGTTCGAGAACAGCGACTGGAGCGCCTGGTCGACCCAGTGCGCGCCGTAGTCGGGCCCCGCCGAGGGGTGCTCGCTGAACAGATACGGCGCCACCAGCCAGGACACCGTCGGCAGCGTGCCGTCCTTGCAGTCCTTGTCGAAGGCGGCCGGGTCGAACTTGGTCATCGCGTTGATGTAACGCGGGTCGCTGGTGGGGAAGTTGTGGAACTGTTTGAAGTACGACAGAGCGTTGTCGTCGTAGTCGCCGTACCGGTCGTCCTTCGACGGGTTGTGGTAGACGCGCCAGCTGACCTTGGCCGCCTCCAGGCGCTCGGCGTACGTCGTCCAGTCCGCGACCGGGTTGTCGGTGACCGGGGTGTTGTCCGTCCAGGGCCCGGTCGTGCCGTCCTTGCCGGGGCCGCAGGTGCCCGTCCACAGGTAGAGGCGGTTGGGGTCGGTGGGGCCCGCCTGCGAGCAGAAGTAGCCGTCGCAGAGCGTGAACGCGTCGGCGAGGGCGTACTGGTAGGGGATGTCCTCGCGGGTGAAGTAGCCCATGGTGCGCTCGCCCTTGGCGGCCACCCACTTGTTCATCGCGCCGCCGTTGATCGCGGTGTGGCCGGTGCCCCAGTCGTGCGGGAGGCCGCCCGCGTTCTGGGCGTTGTACTTCGTCGTGTCCATCCGGAACGGCAGCATGAAGCCGTCCGAGCGGCCCGCGTCGGGCTGGCGGAAGACGGAGTCGCCGTTCGGGAACGTCAGGGCCTGGCGGTCGTCGAAGCCCCGGACGCCGCTGAGGGCGCCGAAGTAGTGGTCGAAGCTGCGGTTCTCCTGCATCAGGACGACGACGTGCCTGACGTCCTCGATGCTGCCCTTCGGGCGCGGGGCCGCGGTGGCGGGTTCGGGCAGGCCGACGGCGGCAGCGGCGGCGGTCGCGGCGGAGGCGCCCACGAAGGCGCGACGGCTGAGCGGAGTCATGACGGAGGAATCCTTCGGGTCAGGATCGATCGGCTGCGGGACGGGGCGAGGGCCCGGCGGGAGGCGAAGGGTGCCGTGGCGTGGGCCCGGCGGGAGGCGGCCGGCGCACGGTGGAACGGCACGGGCCGCGGCTCAGCGGAAGGTCTCGGCAGGAGGTGGCTCGGCGGACGGTGAACGGCACGTGCCGGGCACTCGGAGGAAGGGCGGCTCGGAGGAACGCCGCTCAGCGGACGGTGAACGTGACGGCGGGCGCCGCGTGGTCCGACGGCCAGCCGTTCCCCGCGGTGTCCGGCACCGGCTTCGGCCAGCCCGTGACCAGCGCGTACGCGGCCTCCACGTGGAGCGGCCCGGCGTACTGGATCTGGTCGATGCGGTCCTGCGGCTCCCCGGGCCGCACCGGCGACCACGTCGTGCCGGGCTCACGGGACGGGTTCGGGTGCGCCTCGCGGAAGGCGTCGTGCAGGCCGGACGCGCCGAGCGCCACCGTCACCGGCCAGCGCACCTTGGTGGCCCGGTCAAGGTGCGAGGGCGAGGCGAGCCCGGCCGCAAGGACGACCGGGGTGTTGCGCGCGGCCAGGTCGCCCTTCATCGCGGCGAGCAGCGCGGTCGCCTGCCGGTACCGGACGCTCGCGAGCTCGGCCGCCTCGACCTCGGCGGGGGTGTGCCCGTCCCGTACCGCATAGGGTCCGTACGCGGCCTCGTCCAGCTGGGCCGTCCACAGCCGCAGCCGCCGCCCGCCCGGGAGTTGGAGGGTCGCGGCCGCCGTGCCGGCCAGCGGCGAGGCCGTCTCCGTGAGCGGGAAGCGGCTGACGATGCCGACCCCGGCCGGAGTGTCATAGGCATGCCACCCCAGCGCGTCGGCCAGAGGCTCGGCCGAGGTGCCGCCCGTCTCCTGGAGGGCGAGCACGTCCAGGCCCTGACCGAGGACGAGCCGCAGCAGCTTCTCCGGTGCGCCGTCGACGTGCGTGCCCGCGTCCCAGAGGTTCAGCGAGGCGATCGTCGGACGCGGCCGCGCCCCGGCGGCGCGCACCGGCACCTGGACGGTGACGACGTCGCTCGCGCCCGCACTGTCCTTGACCGCGACCGTGATCCGGCCCGGGTGCGCGCCCGGCCGCTCGGGCGCCGTCCCGGTCACGGTGCCGTCGGCGCCGACGCCCAGCCAGGAGTCGCCGGACAGCCGCCGGAAGGACGGGGTCCCGGAGGGGTTGCCCGCGGGGCGCACCCACAGCGGGCCGAGCGGAATCGACACGGGTGACCCGGCCGCGTACTCCCCGGTCGTGAAGGAGTCGACGACGGCGTGCGGCGGCACCACCGGCGGCTTCGCGGTGATCGTGATCGGCGGGGTCTGCGCGAGGATCCCGTAGCCGTCCTTGGCCAGGAGGTAGGCGGTGTACACGCCTTCGCCGAGGCCCGAGGTGTCGAGCGTGAGGTCTCCGGAGGCGGCCGCGACGTACGACCAGACCAGAGAGGAGCCGGTGCCGGGCTTGCGGTCGCCGTCGTAGACGCCGATCCAGTTCTTGGGATCGGGGGCGTCCGTGGTCCAGTGGAAGGCGAGCTTGTCGCCCTCGCGGGGGCTTGCCGGCGCGACGAGCCGGACCGTACTGAGGGGGGACACGGCGGGTCTGGTCCTCTCTGTGGACGACGTGGTGAGGCGAGTTGGCTGGACAACTTCGCCAAGTCAGCCAGTCGTCCGCACACGCGATGTGAACGGAGCATGACCAGATGTGGGAGATCCCCGGACGGGCCGGGAAGAGCCCGGCGGCGGGGGCCGGAGGCGGTGACCGAGGGTGAGCGGGTAATCCGTTTCGTGGTGAGGGTGCCGCGCCCCATAGGATTGGGCCCAAACCACAATCACTCACCCCTGAGGATCGCTGCATGCCTGGCATTACGCGCGAGGAGGTCGCCCACCTCGCCCGGCTGGCGCGTCTGGAGCTGAAGGGCGAAGAGCTCGACCACTTCGCCGGACAGCTCGACGACATCATCGGCGCGGTCGCCCGCGTCTCCGAGGTCGCCGACCAAGACGTACCCCCGACCTCCCACCCGCTGCCGCTGACCAACGTCATGCGCGCGGACGAGGTCCGTCCGTCGCTCACCCCCGCGCAGGCGCTCTCCGGCGCCCCGGCCCAGGAGCAGCAGCGTTTCAAGGTGCCGCAGATCCTGGGGGAGGACTAATCACATGACGGACATCATCAAGCTCACCGCCGCCGAGATCGCCTCGAAGATCGCGTCCGGCGAGCTCACCGCAGTCGAGGTCACCGAGGCCCACCTGGCCCGCATCGAGGCCGTGGACGAGAAGGTCCACGCCTTCCTGCACGTCGACCGCGAGGGCGCGCTCGCGCAGGCCCGCGCCGTCGACGCCAAGCGCGCGGCCGGCGAGAAGCTCGGCCCGCTGGCCGGTGTGCCCCTCGCGCTGAAGGACATCTTCACCACCGAGGGCATCCCGACCACCGTCGGCTCGAAGATCCTCGAAGGCTGGATCCCGCCGTACGACGCGACGCTCACCAAGCGCCTCAAGGACGCCGACGTCGTCATCCTCGGCAAGACCAACATGGACGAGTTCGCCATGGGGTCGTCGACGGAGAACAGCGCGTACGGGCCCACCGGCAACCCGTGGGACCTGACGCGCATCCCGGGTGGATCGGGCGGTGGCTCCTCGGCCGCGCTCGCCTCCTACGAGGCCCCGCTCGCCATCGGCACGGACACCGGCGGCTCCATCCGCCAGCCCGCCGCCGTCACCGGCACCGTCGGCGTCAAGCCGACCTACGGCGCGGTCTCCCGCTACGGCATGGTCGCCTTCTCGTCCTCCCTCGACCAGGGCGGGCCCTGCGCCCGTACGGTCCTGGACGCGGCGCTGCTGCACGAGGTCATCGCCGGGCACGACCCGCTCGACTCGACGTCCATCGACGCGCCGGTCCCGCCGGTCGTCGAGGCCGCGAAGAACGGTTCCGTCGCCGGGATGCGCGTCGGCGTCGTCAAGCAGTTCGCGGGCGAGGGCTACCAGGCAGGTGTCGTCCAGCGCTTCAACGAGTCGGTCGAGCTGCTGGGGTCGCTCGGCGCCGAGATCGTCGAGCTGGACTGCCCGTCCTTCGACCTGGCGCTCTCCGCGTACTACCTGATCGCGCCGTCCGAGTGCTCCTCGAACCTGGCCCGCTTCGACGCCATGCGCTACGGCCTGCGGGTCGGCGACGACGGCACGAAGTCCGCCGAGGACGTCACCGCGCTCACCCGTGAGGCCGGCTTCGGCGACGAGGTCAAGCGCCGCGTCATCCTCGGCACGTACGCGCTGAGCTCCGGCTACTACGACGCGTACTACGGCTCGGCCCAGAAGGTCCGCACCCTCATCACCCGCGACTTCGAGAAGGCCTTCGAGCAGGTCGACGTGATCGTCTCGCCGACCACGCCCACCACCGCCTTCCCGATCGGCGAGCGCGCCGACGACCCGATGGCGATGTACCTCGCCGACCTGTGCACCATCCCGACCAACATGGCGGGCAACGCCGCCATGTCGCTGCCCTGCGGCCTCGCGCCGGAGGACGGGCTGCCGGTCGGGCTGCAGATCATCGCCCCCGCCATGAAGGACGACCGCCTGTACAAGGTGGGCGCCGCTGTCGAGGCCGCCTTCGTGGAAAAGTGGGGTCACCCGCTGCTTGAGGAGGCTCCGTCGCTGTGAGTGCACTGACCAAGGCCAAGGGTTTCAAGAAGTCCAAGGCCGGTACGTACCTGTCCATGGGCACCACCGCCTTCGGCGCGATCAGCGTGGCGAAGCAGGTCAAGAAGGCCCGCCTGGAGCACGACACGCTGAAGCTCGTCGACGCGATCGTCTCCGCCGCCGCCATCGCCACCGGCATCGCCCTGCTGTACCGCGAGCTGAAGCGCCTCGGCGACGACGACGTCCTGCTGGGCTGAGAGGGAAAGTTTCACCGTGACTAGCGAACTCCTGTCGTACGAGGACGCGTTGGCGTCGTACGACCCCGTCATGGGCCTTGAGGTCCATGTCGAACTCGGCACCAGGACCAAGATGTTCTGCGGCTGTTCCACCGAGCTGGGCGCCGAGCCCAACTCGCAGACCTGCCCCACCTGCCTCGGCCTGCCCGGCTCGCTCCCGGTCGTCAACGCGATCGGCGTCGAGTCGGCCGTCAAGATCGGTCTCGCGCTGAACTGCGAGATCGCCGAGTGGTGCCGTTTCGCCCGGAAGAACTACTTCTATCCGGACATGCCGAAGAACTTCCAGACCTCGCAGTACGACGAGCCGATCGCCTTCAACGGCTACCTGGACGTCCAGCTGGAGGACGGCGAGATCTTCCGCGTGGAGATCGAGCGCGCCCACATGGAGGAGGACACCGGCAAGTCCACGCACGTCGGTGGCGCGACGGGCCGCATCCACGGCGCCTCGCACTCGCTCCTGGACTACAACCGGGCCGGCATCCCGCTCATCGAGATCGTCACCAAGCCGATCGAGGGCGCGGGCGAGCGGGCCCCCGAGGTCGCCAAGGCGTACGTGGCCGAGCTGCGCGAGGTCATCAAGGCGCTCGGCGTCTCCGAGGCCCGGATGGACAAGGGCCAGATGCGCTGCGACGTGAACCTGTCGCTGCGCCCGCACGGCGTCGAGAAGTTCGGCACGCGTTCGGAGACCAAGAACGTCAACTCGCTGCGTTCCGTGGAGCGGGCGGCCCGCTTCGAGATCCAGCGGCACGCGGCCGTGCTGTCCTCGGGCGGGACCATCGTGCAGGAGACCCGTCACTTCCACGAGGACGACGGCTCCACCACCTCGGGGCGCATCAAGGACAACGCCGAGGACTACCGCTACTTCCCCGAGCCGGACCTGGTGCCGGTGGCTCCCGCGCGCGCGTGGGTCGAGGAACTGCGTTCCGCGCTCCCCGAGATGCCCCGGGTGCGGCGCAACCGGCTCCGCGAGGAGTGGGGCGTCAGCGAGCACGACATGCAGTCGATGCTGAACGCGGGCGCGGTCGACCCGATCGTCGCGACGATCGAGGCGGGCGCGGACGCGGCGGGTGCCCGTAAGTGGTGGATGGGTGAGCTCGCCCGCAACGCCAACGAGCAGGGTGTCGCCCTGGACGAGCTGCCCGTCACGTCGGCCCAGGTCGCGCGGGTCGTGGCGCTGGTCTCCGAGGGTTCCCTCAACGACAAGCTGGCCCGCCAGGTCATCGAGGGTGTCCTCGCGGGTGAGGGCGACCCGGACGCGGTCGTCGAGAAGCGCGGTCTGAAGGTTGTCTCGGACGAGGGTGCGCTGGGCTCCGCCGTGGACGAGGCGATCGCTTCCAACGCGGCGATCGCGGACAAGATCCGGGGTGGCAAGGTTGCGGCGGTCGGGGCGCTGGTCGGGGCGGTCATGAAGACCACGCGTGGTCAGGCCGACGCGGCGCGCGTGAAGCAGCTGATCCTGGAGAAGCTGGGCGTCGAGGGCTAGCCCTCACGTCCGCGTCCCCCAAGGGGCGGCCCGTTCCGGCGACTTGCCCGGGGCGGGCCGCCCTTTGCTTTCCCCCACCCCGCCCCTTCCCGCTGTGACACTCTGCGGCTCCGCCGCGTGGCCTCCGGGGGTTGGAATGGGGTGAGCAGGTTTTCCTGGGGCTCCGCCCCGGACCCCGTTCGCGCCTTAAGGGCGCTCGTCCTCAATCTCCCCCAAGGCCTTAAGGGCCAGGGGGGACCCCCCCATGACGGGCTGGAGATGCCGGGTTCTGGCCAGGATCGACGCTGCCAGGGGCGCGGGGCTGTGACACGTGCGGCTCCGCCGCGATGGGGGTCCCCCCTGTTCGAGCGAAGCCGAGAACTTGGGGGAGCGACCAGCCACGCACGGTCCGCGGCTGAAAAGGGGGTTAGAGGCGCGGGGAACTTGCGCGATCGGCCACAGGGGCGGGGGGTCTGGGGGCCGAGCCCCCAGGGAAGGGCAGGGGGTTGGACTTTTGGTGGGGGCGCTTGGACGTTCATCGGGGGGCCGGGGGAGGGCCTTCTGGGGGACACCCTGGGTCACTACCGTTCCCCCCGACGCACCTCACCACGTACAACCCGGGAGGATCACTTGGCCACGGACATCTCACGGCGCCGCCTGCTCGCACTCGGCGGCGGCGCACTCGGCGCATCCGCGGCCGGGTCGCTGCTGCCGCCCTCGCTGCAGTCGGCGATGGCCGCCGGGCCGCCCGCCGGTGGGCTGAGCGCGGTCAAGCATGTCGTGATCCTCATGCAGGAGAACCGGTCGTTCGACCACTACTTCGGCACCCTGAGGGGCGTGCGCGGTTTCGGTGACCGCAATGCCCTCCAACTGCCCAGTGGCCGACCCGTGTTCGAGCAGCCCGGGCCGCTCGGCAGCACCGTCCTCCCCTTCCCCGTGCGTGGCGCCGCCGCCACCCAGCACAAGGACCTCCAGTACATAGGCGCCCTCGACCACTCCTGGAGCGGCGGCGCCAAGGCCTGGAACGGCGGCTGGATGGACAACTGGGTGTCCGCCAAGACCTCGGCGACCATGGCCTACTACGACCGCCAGGACATCCCGCTGCACTACGAGCTCGCCGACACCTTCACCGTCTGCGACGCCTACCACTCCTCCATCCACAGCTCCACCAGCCCCAATCGCAATCATCTGTGGAGTGGGAAGACCGGGTTCGAGGCGAACGGCCAGCGGGCTGTCGGCAATGACGCCTATGACGAGGGGACCCATCCCGGGTACGGCTGGGGCACCTACGCCGAGCGGCTCGAAAAGGCCGGGCGCAGCTGGAAGACGTACACCGAGTGGGAGAACTTCACCGACAACCAGGTCGAGTTCTTCACCACCTTCAAAGCCATTGCGCGCAAGGCGCTCGCCAAGACCGGCGGGCACACCTTCATGGAGTCCTTCTACTCCGTTGTACGCGACGCCACTGACAACGCCGAGCGTCAGAGGCTGCTTGGGCTGCTCGACCAAGGTGTCGCCACGCTCACCAAGGCCGAACGCGGCCTGTTCGAACGGGGGTTGAGGCGGGTTCCCACCGGCACGCTCGCCGACGCCTTCGGCAAGGACGTCGCCGCCGGCACCCTGCCCGAGGTCTCCTACCTGGTGCCCTCGGCGCTCGACTCCGAGCACCCGAGCGTCTCCTCGCCCGTGCACAGCGCCACCATCGTCTACAAGGTGCTCGACGAGCTCGGCAAGCACCCCGACGTCTGGCGGCACACCGTCGTCCTCATCAACTACGACGAGAACGACGGCTTCTTCGACCACGTCCCGCCGCCCGTCGCTCCGCCCGAGGTGGCCGACGAGCAGTGGGACGGCAAGCCCACCGGGCTCGGCGCGCGGGTGCCGCTGCTCGTCGTCTCGCCGTGGAGCGTGGGCGGCTACGTCTGCTCCGAGGTCTTCGACCACACCTCCGTGATCCGCTTCCTGGAACAGTGGACCGGGGTGCGCGAGCCCAACATCAGCACGTGGCGGCGCACCGTCACCGGCGACCTCACCTCCGCCTTCGACTTCAAGCGGGGCAGGCCGCAGCCCGCCGTGACCCACCCCGGCCCCATCCCGCCGCTGAGCGGACGCTGGCGCCCCGAGCCGCCCGCCCAGCAGCACATGCCCGTACAGGAAGAGGGCACCCGGCCCGCCCGGCCGCTGCCGTACCAGCCGGACGCCTACGCACGCGTCGCCGACGGCGCCCTCCAGGTGCAGCTCAGCAACAACGGCCGGGCCAGCGCCCACTTCGCGCTCTACCCGTACGCCAAGGAGTTCGCCGCGCCGCAGCACAAGGACGTAAGGGGCAAGGCGCAATGGAGCGTGCCCCTTACCGGTGGGGCGAACGGCGCCTATAGGTTCACGGTCACCGGGCCGAACGGGTTCCGGCGGGAATTCGAGGGCGCAGGGGCCGCGGACGCCGCCGAGGTGACGACGTACCTCGACCACAACGACCGCGACGTCCATCTGACGCTCCGCAATCGCGGCGACAGGCCCGTCACCTTCGTCGTACGGCCGCTCGGTTACGCCGACGAGGCCGATCTGCGGGACTGGAAGCGGACCGTGACGGTCAAGCCCGGCCGCAGCCGCACCGTGGTGCACTCCGCCGCCGACGCGCACGGCTGGTACGACCTCGAAGTGACCGCGGACGGCGGCGGCTCGTTCCGCAGGCGCCTGATGGGCCACATCGAGAACGGCCGCCCGAGCATCTCCGGCTGACCGCGACTCGGAGTCATCCGGGGGAGGCACCCTGGGTGGTCGTGGCGGGCTGCGGCGACGAGTCGTCGTCGCAGCCCGAGAGCCCGGCCATCGAGAGAAGCACCGCGAGTGCCGCCACAACCGCCATGCGCCGGCGTTTGGCCGACTTCACGTCAGCTCCCCGTCGCGAGGATCGTCGCCGAATTGCGCAGCGTGGCGTCGATCTGCTGCTTCACCTTGGTCAGGTCCTCGGCGTGGTCCTCGATGTACCGGTTCTCGTAGGCGGTGAGGACCGCGTACCAGATGCCGACGACATTGGTCTGCTGTTTGCAGGCGACATCCGCGCGGGCCGTCGCGATCTCCGTCGGACTCGGCTGGGGCGAGCGCCACGCCGGGTCGTTCACGGCGTCGTCGGGGCTCTTGTACGTGTACCCCTTGCCTTTCATGCACGTACTCCAGGCGCCGAACGCGTCCTGGACCCGGCTGTCCGACTTCGATTGCTGATACGGGCCCATCATGACGTTCGCGGCGTCCAAGATCCCCACTCCAGGTGCGCCGCCCTTGGTCAACTCGGCTTCCACCACGCCATTGCAGCCGCCTTTGGGGACGGAATGGCCATTGATGTCCGGGCCTTTGTAGGTGCCGGTGAAGACCGACTTCTCGACCGGGGTCGGATCAGGGCCCGTGCCGGACTTCTTTCCGCCCTGGGAGCCGCCCTTGGAATGATCGTCGGGTGAGTGGTATCCGTACTGCGAGGCACGGTTCTCGTCGATGATCAGAAACAGCGTGTCGAGTTTCTGGCCGACGGGTGCCGGGTCGATCACATCGCTGCCGTGCCAGTCGATTCCGTATTGCGTCATACACCGCCGAGCCAGTACGCGCTGGGCATTGAGCGTGTCCAGGTACTGCTGCTGATTGAGGGTGTACGCGTCCAGCGGCAGCGGTTTGATCTGTGCGGCATCGGTGATCTTCACAATGGCGCCGGTCTTCGGCTGCTCCGCCTTCGGTGACGGGCTCGAACAGCCCGCGGCGAGCAGCAGCGCCACGGCCGCCGCCACCGCGAGGGGCGGGCCCGATACCCTGGGGACCCTGGCCGGCGTCGCCGCACCCGGGCGCCCTCCCTGTGGAACTCGCGCGTCCATGGCCACCTTTCAGACTTCGTGCCCGCAGGGCTTGGGGTACGGAGCAGCCGGTTCGCCGGTCGGCCGCCGCCGCGGACCGTGCCCTGGTCCGCGGCGGCAGCCGAGTGGGATCCGGTCAGCTCCACTCGATGGAGCTGGCACGGTCGTTCATCGCGTCCCCGACGTAGCTGGAGTCGCCGACGAACCCGTAGGTCGAGCCCCAGCGGTTGCTGTTCTCATACAGCTTGGTCCAGCAGTTGGCATAGCTGCGGAACGAGGAGATGACATCGTTCCAGCCGCCCGGCATGGAGTTGATGTAGTAGTCCACGTCCGAGGTGGTCGCGGTGCAGGTGCCGCCCGTCACGGTGTACGTCGCGCCCTGGTAGTTGGCGTCGACGAACTCGATGCCGATGACGGTGGCGGCCGGGCCGAGCGTGGTGGCGGCCGGGGTGCTCGCGGCCGATGCGGGGGTGGCGAGGCCGGTCAGGGCGGCGACTGCGACACCGGCCACGGCTAACGCGTATCTGGATCTCACAACGAATCCCCTTCAGTTTCCCGAGAAATGACGTGAGGCCGAGCTTTCGTGCTCATTTGTTGCACGGTTCCGGCCGGAGACCGCTGTGTCCCGGGATGTCTCCCAGGGCAGGAGAACCGTAAGTGGTGCGGTTCGTCCGGTCAATGGAGATTTTGCGGACTCTGGGCCTCCATGGGCTCGATGGAACGACAGGGGCGGAGGGTGCGGGGAAATCATGACTGGATCCCGCGAAGGGCCGGGTGAAGGCAGTGGCCCGGAATATCGAATTCCCTGACGGGGAAGCCCAGTTGAAAAGGCCAGGAAAAGATCGTGTGCTGACAGGTCTCCCCGGTTCCGTGCGTTCACGACAGCCGTTATTCGGCCACACTTGTCTCCGGGCACCCCGGAAATTCCCTCTTGACGCGGCCGGTCCCGCACATCAAGCTGGCGCCCGATCCCGCAAGCGGACCGGGCGGCTACCTGGCAGGCGGACCCGAATGGCAGACAGTTCCACGCCCGAATCGGGTATTCCGACTGCCCTGGACGCCGATAGGCCGGACAAGGAAGCCGGTCCGTCGGGCGTGCCCGCACCGCGGTCCGCGGAACCTCAACTTCCGCCGACGGCATCGGCTCTGATCAAGCGTCAGCGCATTCTCCTGGTCGTCACCGCGGGCGCCGCGCTGCTGTCCGTCGGCGGACTCGTCGCCTCGGTCTTCGTCCGTTCCCCCGCGCAGGACGCCGCCGGGCGGCGGGCGCCCGACCCGACCGTGCTCACCGCCCCGGTGCAGCAGCGCGTCCTCACCAAGTCGGTGATCCTGCGCGGCACCGTCACCGCGGGGGGCAGCGTCAACTTCACGCCCGTACAGGGCCAGTCCCAAGGGGCGGCGGCCGGTGCGCTGCTCCTGACCGGGATCCGTAAGAAGGCCGGCAGTGCGGTGGCGCCGGGCGACGTCCTGGTCGAGGTCTCCGGGCGGCCCGTCATCGCGCTGTCCGGGCCGGTGCCCGCCTACCGGGACCTCAAGCCCGGCGACACCGGCAAGGACGTCGGCGAACTCCAGGACGCGCTGCGCCGCCTCGGATACGCCGACAGCGACCCGGCGGGCACCTTCGGGCCGCGCACCAAGACCGCCGTAGCCGCGCTCTACGCCGACCGCGGCTACGACCCGCCCAACACCGGCGGCCCGCACGGCGCGTCCGACCAGCAGCAGCTCACCGCGGCCCGCCAGGCCGTCACCACCGCGCAGCGCGCCGTCACCGCGGCCCGCGCGACCCGCGACGGCGCGAAGGGGGCCGCCGCGATCTCGGCCGCCACCACCCAACTCGGTTACGCGGAACAGGACCTGGCGACCGCGCAGAAGGCCCTCGACGACCTCGTCGCGCACACCGGGGTGATGCTCCCGCTCGCCGAGTTCACCTTCGTGCCCGCCTTCCCCGCCCGGCTCTCGGCCGTCAACGGAGCCGTGGGCTCGGCCGTCGCCCCGCCGCTGCTCACCATCGACTCGGGGCGGCCCGTGGTGACGACCGTCCTCACCCAGGACCAGAAGTCGTCGCTGCGCGAGGGCATGAAGGTCCAGCTCTCCGCCGAAGTGCTCGGCCAGGAGGCCAAGGGCGCCATCACCGCGCTCGGCGCGTACACCACGGGCGCATCCAACTCCGGCCAGCGCAACGGCAGTTCGGGAACTGGGGGGCAGAACGGCTCGTCCGGCGGCGGCCAGGGCGGCGGCGACACCCCGCAGGCCCGGGCCGGCTACCCGCTGACCGTCACCCCGGACACCGAACTCCCCGCGCCGTGGCTCGGCCTCGACGTGCGCCTGACCGTGACCGCCGCGTCCAGCAACGGCCCGGTCCTGGTCGTGCCCGCCACCGCCGTGAGCGCGGGCGCCGACGGCCGCACCTCAGTGTCCGTACGCGCCGCCTCCGGTGCCCAGAACCGCATCCCGGTCACCGCGGGCATGGACGCCGACGGGTACGTGGCCGTGACGGCCGCCCCGGGCTTCCGGCTCGCCGCGGGGGACGCGGTGGTGGTGGGCCAGTGAGGGGGTGGCGCAGGCGAGGTGGGGCGGCGGGGGAGGGGCCGGGGGTGGAGGCGGCCGAGGCGGTGCCCGCCGGCATCCCCGCCGTCATTCACCTCGTCGCGGCCGCCCGCACCTACCCCGGGCCGCCCCCCGTCCACGCCCTGCGGCCCACCGACCTCACGGTCCGCCGGGCCGAGTACATCGCCGTGGTCGGGCCATCCGGGTCCGGGAAGTCGACGCTGCTCAATGTGATCGGGCTCGTCGACCGGCCCACCGGCGGGCGCTACCGGCTCGACGGCATCGACACCGGCGGGCTGCCCGAGGCCGACCGCACCGCCCTGCGCGGACACCGCATCGGCCTTGTCTTCCAGGCCTTCCACCTGCTGCCGTACCGCACCGCCACCGAGAACGTCATGCTCGCCCAGGTCTACCTCGGCACCCCGCGCGCCCGACGGCGTACCGAGGCAGTCGACGCGCTGCTCGCCGTCGGCCTCGGGCACCGGCTCGACGCGCTGCCCTCCGCCATGTCCGGCGGCGAGCGCCAGCGCGTGGCCATCGCCCGCGCACTCGTCAACCGGCCCAGCCTGCTGCTCTGCGACGAGCCCACCGGCAACCTGGACTCCGCGTCGGCGGGGCGGGTCATGGACACGCTCGACGCCCTCAACGACAGTGGCATCACCCTCGTCGTCATCACCCACGACCCGGCCGTCGCCGCCCGCGCGCGGCGCACGATCACCATCCGTGACGGTCAACTCGCCGAGGACAGCGGGCAGTCGAGCGTCTGGAGCCCGGCGTGAGGAGGACGGCCCGGCGCCCGCGCCACCCGGGCATCCCCCGTACCCGCATGGTCTTCAGGGACCTCGCGGCCGAATCCGTGGCCGGCATCCTGCAACGCCCGGCCCGCACCGCCCTGACCATCCTCGGCACGCTGCTCGGCGTCGGCGCGTTCGTTGCCATCCTCGGGCTGACGGCCACCGCGCGCGGCCAGATCAGCTCGGACTTCACGGTGCTCGCCGCCACCCAGGTCACCGTGAAGGACGTCGGCGCGCCCGACCCGGCACAGCAGACCGGCGCGGCCACCCGCTACGACTTCCCCGACGACGCCGACCAGCGCGCCGAGGGGCTGTCCGGCGCCGTCCACGCGGGCACGTACTGGCAGGTGTTCAAGACTCCGCCCGCCGTCTCCACCCGCTCGGGACCGGCCACCGGAGCGGCCGCGGGCCCGCAGGGCGCCGAGGGCCTCACGGTGTACGCGGCGAGCCCGGGGCTGCTCCAGGCCGTCGGGCCCACGCTCGGCGGCGGCACGCTCTACAACACCTTCCACGACAGCAGGCGCATGCATGTCGCCGTGATCGGCTCGGCCGTCGCCCGCCACCTCGGCATCAGCAACCTCGCGGCCCAGCCCGCCGTCTTCGTCAACGGCACCCCGTACACCGTCGTCGGCATCCTGCAGAACGTCGAGCGGCTGCCCAACCTGCTGCTCTCGGTGATGATTCCCGACCGCACGGCCCGCGCCGACTACGGCGACCCGGCGCCCGACTACGCGGCCACCATGCTCATCCAGACCCGCGTCGGCGCCGCCCGGCTCATCGCCAAGCAGGCCCCGCTCGCGCTGCGGCCCGACCGCCCCGACCACCTCCAGGCCGTGCCGCCGCCCGCACCGCACGCGCTCCAGGACAGCGTCACCGGCAGCCTCGACTCACTGTTCCTGCTGCTCGCGGGCATCACCCTGGTCATCGGCACCGTCGGCATCGCCAACACCACCCTGGTCTCCGTCCTGGAACGTACCGGCGAGATCGGACTGCGCCGCTCGCTGGGTGCGCGGCCCCGGCACATCGCCGCCCAGTTCCTCACCGAGTCCGCGGTGCTCGGCACCCTCGGCGGGCTGCTCGGCACCGCCGCCAGCATCGTGGTCACGCTCTCGGTCGCCCTCGCCCACGACTGGACGGCCATCCTCGACCCCTGGACCACGCTGCCCGCCCCGCTGATCGGCACTCTCACCGGCCTGCTCGCCGGCGCCTACCCCGCGCTGCGTGCCGCCCGCATCGAACCCGCGGAGGCCCTTCGGCGCTGAACTCCGGGCCCTTTGCCCCCATTCGGGAGAAGAGCCCTGTGAGGAAGGCCACGAAAGGGGCAAACGATCTCTATTGACTGCCAGAGTGGCTGACGCGCATCCTGCGCACCGCCGTTCTTTGCGGGCTGTTCCCGGTCAAAGAGCCACAAAATCATCCGGGAGCACTCTGTTGGCCGCCCTCGCGCGCTGGTGTGTCAGGCACCGCCTCGTCGCCGTACTGCTCTGGCTCCTCGCGCTCGGCGCCACCACGACCGCGGCGGCCGTCGCCGGTTCCGCCTACTCCAACGACTACGAGGCCCCCGGCACCGAGTCCGGCCGGGCGAGCGCGCTGCTGGACGCCGCCTTCCACGGCCGGGGCGGCGACACCGACTCGATCGTCTGGCACACCGACTCCGGCTCGGTCCGCGACAGCGGCGTACGGCAGAGGATGCAGCACACGCTCGCGCAGGTCGCGAAGCTCCCCGGCGTCGCCTCCGTGACCGGCCCGTACGGGGCCGAGGGCGCGGCCCGGATCAGCGCCGACGGACGTACCGCGTACGCGACGGTCACCTTCGACGAACAGGCCGACGACGTCCCCAAGGCGCAGGCCAAGGCCGTCGTCGACACGGCGAGGGCCGCCGCCTCCGACTCCCTCGACGTCGAGCTCGGCGGCAGCGCGGTATCCCTCACCGAAGCGCCGTCCGCGCACCTCAGCGAGGTCGTGGGCGTGGTCGTCGCGGCCGTCGTGCTGTTCCTCGCGTTCGGCTCGTTCGCCGCCAGCCTGCTCCCGATCGCCACGGCGCTGGTCGGCGTCGGCACCGCGTACGCGGGCATCGCACTGCTCGGCCACGTCATGACCGTCGCCGACTTCGCGCCCATGCTCGGCATGCTCATCGGGCTCGGCGTCGGCATCGACTACGCCCTGTTCATCGTCACCAGACACCGGCGTGGACTGCGCCAGGGCATGAGCGTCGGGGAAGCGGCCCGCACGGCCGTCGCGACCACCGGGCGGGCCGTCGTCTTCGCGGGCGCGACCGTGTGCATCGCCCTGCTCGGCATGCTCATCCTGCGCCTGAGCTTCCTGGGCGGCGTCGCCGTCGCCGCCTCCCTCACCGTCGTCCTGACCGTGGCCGCCTCGGTCACGCTGCTGCCCGCGCTGCTCTCGTTCATCGGGATGCGGGCGCTCAGCCGCCGTGAGCGCCGCAGGCTCGCCGAACACGGGCCGCGGCCCGAGCTGCCCACCGGGTTCGCCGCCCGCTGGGCCGGCTTCGTCGAGCGCCACCCCAAGCTGCTCGGCGCGATCGCCACCGTGGTCATGCTGGTGCTCGCGCTGCCCGCGCTCTCCCTCCACCTCGGCACCTCCGACCAGGGCAACAACCCCGCCAAGACGACCACGCGCCAGGCGTACGACCTCCTCGCCGACGGCTTCGGGCCCGGCGTGAACGGGCCGCTCACCGTCGTCGCCGAACTCGAAGGCCCCGCCGACCGGCTCGCCATGGAGCGGCTGCCCGGCGTGCTGCGCGCCACCGGCGGCGTCGCCTCGGTGAGCCCGGTGACGTACAACGGCAGTGGCAGCACCGCCGTCCTGACCGTCGTACCGGACTCGGCACCGCAGTCGCAGCGCACCAGCGACCTCGTCGACCGGCTGCGGCACGAGGTGCTCCCGGCCGCCGAGCGCGGCAGCTCGCTCAAGGCGTACGTGGGCGGCGTGACCGCGAGCTACGACGACTTCGCGGCGATCATCGTCGGCAAACTCCCGCTGTTCGTGGGCGTGGTGATCGCGCTCGGCTGCGTCCTGCTGCTGCTCGCCTTCCGCTCGATCGGGATCCCGCTCAAGGCGGCCGCGATGAACGTGGCGGCGGTGGCCTCCGCGTTCGGCATCGTCGTCGCGGTCTTCCAGTGGGGCTGGGGCAGCGAACTCATGGGGCTCGGCCGGTCGGGCCCGATCGAACCGTTCCTGCCGGTGATCATGGTCTCCGTCCTCTTCGGCCTGTCCATGGACTACCAGGTGTTCCTGGTCAGCCGGATGTACGAGGAGTGGCTGGAGACCCGCGACAACCGGCGGGCGGTCCGGGTCGGCCTCGCCGAGACCAGTCGCGTGATCAACTCGGCGGCCGTGATCATGATTTCGGTCTTCCTCGCGTTCGTGCTCAGCGGCGACCGCGTGATCGCCATGTTCGGCATCGCGCTCGCGGCGGCCGTCGCCCTGGACGCGTTCGTCCTGCGCACCCTCCTGGTCCCCGCCCTCATGCACCTGCTCGGCGGCGCCAACTGGTGGCTGCCCGGCTGGCTCGACCGCAGGCTTCCCCGGATCAGCATCGAGGCTCCCGAATGCCGCCGTGCGAAGATCCCGGAGCAGCCGGCGGCCGGCCGGACCGACCAGCTCGTGCCCTAGCAATCACTTGGTTCAGATGGAGGAGCGGGGATGTTCGCAGTATCGCTGGGGGACGACGGGGCGGAGCTCCGCCCGCTGGAGCCCTGGCAGGCCGAGGAGTTCCTCGCCCACATGGACCGGGGCCGCGAGTACATCGGGACCCACATCGCCCTGCCCGACTTCGCGACCGACCTGACCTCCGCGCGCGCCTTCCTCCAGGGGTACGCGGACAAGGCGGCCGCCGACGCCGGGCGCATCTACGGCATCTGGCTCGACAACACGCTGGTCGGCGCCGTCATCTTCCGGACCTTCGAGCCGGCGCAGGGCAACTGCGAGGTCGGCTGCTGGCTGGAGGAGGCGGCGGTCGGGCGCGGCCTGATCACCCGGGCCATCACGATGCTGATCGACTGGGCCGTGGACGTACGCGGGATGCACCGCGTCGAGTGGGTGGCGTCCGCCGAGAACACCGCGAGCACCAACGTCGCCAGGCGGCTCGGCATGACCAGGGACGGGGTGCTCCGCGAGAGCTACCTCTACCGAGGGGTGCGGCACGACAGCGAGATCTGGGCGGTCCTCGCGGACGAGTGGCGGGCGGCGCGGGTGGGGCGCTGAGGCAGGCGGGCCGCTGAAGGCACGGGAGTTGAGGACGGTGCGGGGCGGACGCCGGTGAACGTACGGGCCGCGCGTTAAGGAAGCTCTCAGCGGGCTCTCAGAAACGGCACCTAGCGTGCCCGGCATGAACGCCACCCCCGCCACGACGAAGACCGACGCCGAGACCGAGCCCAAGACGGACGCCGAGACCGGGGCCAAGACGGACGCCGAGACCGGGGCCACGTCCGCCACCGCGGGAGAGACCGTCGAGGCGGCCCCCGAGGCCGCCCAGACCCCTGACGCACAGGCCGCCGGGGCCACCGACCCGCAGGACTCCGCGAAGGCCGCGCCCGAAGACGGCCTCGCCGACGAGGACGACGCCGACGAGCCCGACGACGAGCCGGCCCCCCGGCCGGCCTTCGGTACGGGCGCCGCTGCCGTTGTCGCCAGTGCGCTCGGTGCCGTGTCGCTCAGCGGCACCTGGATGGGCAAGACGCTCTCCGAGCGGGCCACCCTGGTCGGCCAGATCAAGACCTCCCAGAACGGCACCGCGGCCCAGCAGATCCAGGAGATCTACGGCAACTCCTGGCACACCACCGCCCTGGTCAACGGCGTCTTCGCGCTGCTCGCCCTGGTCGTCGGCGCCTTCGTGCTCGCCCGCCCCGCCTTCGGGACGCCGGGCCACGCCGAGCAGCCGGTGTGGGTCAAGGCCGTCGCCCTCGCCGGAGTCGTCCTCGGCGTGATCGGCCTGCTGATCTCCGCGGGCATGTACCTCGACCTGTTCGCGGCGCTGCCCAGCACCAAGGGCTGAGGTTCCCCGGGGCGCGCCTAAGGCGCCCGCCGCCCCGCCTTAGACGGACCGGTCAGGTATCCGGGACACATCCGGCCCGTCTAAGGCAGCACCTCCTTACAGATGCGGCACTCGCCCGATGTGGGAGGGGCCCCTGGGAGACGAGAGTTGAGGCATCGCAAGGAACCGGAACAACACCCGGACCGGGCGACGCAACCTCAACCGAGTCAACCCAGGAGTACCGAGATGTTCGAGTACGAGATGCACAAGGTCCACGAGGCCGAGCTGCTGCGCCGCGCCGACCGGGAGCGCCTGGTGGGCCTGGCCCGACGGGCCGGGCGCCGCTTCGGCCGCCGCAATGGCGACAACGGGCCGGAGGGGCGGGTGAGTTCACCGCGGAACCGGTTCGTACGGGCCGCCTGAGCCCGGCCGCCCGCGATGACTACCACCCCGGCCCGCCCCGCCACCACCGCCCGGACGCCGTCCCCGGCCGCGGCCCCGACCTCCTCCGGGGCCGCCTCCCCAGCCGGGGACGGACCGTCCGGCGCCGCGTTGTCAGACGCCTGTGCGATGCTCGGCAGCGTGGAGACCAGGTCAGTCAGCCCCGTGTTCGTCGGCCGCGCCGGCGAACTGGCGGTATTGAACGAAGCACTTGCCCGCGCCACGGCCGAGGGAGAGCCGCAGGCGCTGCTCGTCGGCGGCGAGGCGGGCGTCGGCAAGAGCCGGCTCGTCGAGGAGTTCACCGACGCCGCCCGCGCGGCCGGCGCGGTGATCGCCATCGGCGGCTGCGTCGAGGTCGGCGCCGACGGGCTGCCCTTCGCCCCCTTCTCGGCCGCGCTGCGCGCCCTGCGCCGCCGGCTGCCCGACGAGCTCGCCGCCGCGGCCGACGGCCAGGAGGAAGAGCTGGCCCTGCTCCTGCCCGAGCTCGCCAGGACGGGCCGCCCCACCTCGCGCGAGGACGGCACCGCCCGCCTCTTCGAGCTCACCGTACGGATGCTGGAGCGGATCGCCACCGAGCGCACCGTCGTCCTCGTCCTCGAAGACCTGCACTGGGCGGACGCCTCCACCCGCCATCTGCTCGCCTACCTCTTCCGCACCCTGCGGCGCGGCCGGCTCGTCGTCGTCGCCACCTACCGCGCCGACGACATCCACCGCCGCCACCCCCTGCGCCCGCTGCTCGCCGAGCTCGACCGGCTGCGCAGCGTGCGGCGCATCGAACTGCCCCGCTTCACCCGGTCCGAGGTCCACCACCAGCTGACCGGCATCCTCGCCGCCGAGCCCGAACAGCGCCTGGCGGACGAGGTGTTCGAGCGCTCCGACGGCAACGCCTTCTTCGTCGAGGAACTCGTCGTCGGCCGCGACCCCGACGGCACCTGCCCCGACCTCAGCGACTCGCTGCGCGACCTCCTGCTGGTCCGCGTCGAAGGCCTGCCGGAGGACGCCCAGCGGGTGGTGCGGATCGCCGCCGAGGGCGGCTCCACCGTCGAGTACCCGCTGCTCGCGGCGGTCGCCCGGCTCCCCGAGGACAAGCTCATCGAGGCCCTGCGCGCCGCCGTCGGCGCGAACATCCTGCTGCCCGCGTGGGACGGCGACGGCTACCGCTTCCGCCACTCCCTGGTCCGCGAGGCCGTCAGCGACGACCTGCTGCCCGGCGAGTGCTCGCGCCTCAACCGCCGCTACGCCGAAGCCCTGGAGGCCGACCCCTCGCTGGTGCGGCCCGACGAGCGGACCACCCGGCTCGCCACCTACTGGTACCACGCGCACGACGCCGCCAAGGCGCTGCCCGTGGTGCTCGACGCCGCCGTCGAGGCCCGCCGCCGGCACGCCTACTCCGAGCAACTCAAGCTCCTGTCGAGGGCGATGGAGCTGTGGGACGCCGTCCCGCAGGAGATCCGCGCCGGGCTCCGGCCCCTGGACCACGCGGGCTCCTACCCGGCCTGCGGCTGCGCCCCCGAGACCCCGGCGTCGCTGCGCTACCTCGACCTGCTCGCCGAATCCGTCGAGGCGGCCCGGCTGTGCGGCGAGCGCGAACGCGCCCTGAAGCTCGCCAAGAAGGCGCTCCGGCTCATCGAGGCCGAAAGCGACCAGCCCGCCGCGGGCGACCCGCTGCGCGCCGCCTGGTTCTGGATCCAGCTCTCCCGCCTGATGCAGAACCTGGGCCGCGGCGACGGCTGGGCCGAGATCACCACCGCCCAGGAGCTGGTGCGCGGGCTCGCGCCGTCCGCCGTGCACGCCGAGGTCCTCGCCACCGCGGCCGGCTGGAGCATGCTCCACAAGCCCGGCGCCGAGTCGCTCGCCGCGGCCGAACAGGCCGTGGAATACGCCCGGTTGGTGAAGACGGAGGAGATCGAGCTCAACGTCAAGCTCACCCTCGGCAGCCTCCTGCTCGACTCCGGCTCGGTCGAGGAAGGCCTCGCCACGATGCGTACGGTGATCGACCGCTCGCTGGAGCTGGGCCTCGTCGGCGAGGCGACCCGCGGCCATGTGAACCTCTGCTCCGGCCTGGAAGCCGTCGGCCGCTCGGCGGACGCCGTGCGCCTGGCCGACGACGGGGTCCGCCTCGCCGAGAAGTACGGCCTCCTCGACAACGAGGCCTGGGTGCAGGCCAACCGCGCCGAGTCCCTGTTCAACCTCGGCCGCTGGGAGGAGACCGCCGACTGCGTCGAGCGGGTCCAGCGGATCGCGGTGAGCACCAAGCCGCTCGGCAACGCCCTCATGCGCCGCGCCGATCTCGCCCTGCTCCGGGGCGAGCCGGATCGCGCGGCGGCCTCCCTCGCAGAGGCCCACGCGGCCTTCGGCAAGTACGACCCGATGGCCCAGCACGCCATCCCGCTCGCCAGGATCGCGCTGGGCATCGCGGCCGCCCAGGGCCGCATCGACGAAGCCCGCGACGAGCTGGCCCGCGTCGTCGAACCGGGCTTCCCGCCCGGCACCCAGCGCTACGCCTGGCCCCTGCTCGCCGCGGCCGCCGCCATGGAGGCCGACATGCGCGGCCTCCCCTCAGCCGAGCCCGGCCGGGCCGCCGCCCTCGACCTGATCCGTACCGCGGCCAAACGGCTCCCGACCGGCGTCCCCGTGTGCGAGGCGCTGGCCCTGGTCGTCGCCGCCGAACTGGACCGCGCCGAGGACCGCGACCGGGCCGCCGCCTGGGAAGCGGCCGCCCAAGCCCTTAGGCCCCTCGAACGGCCCCACTGCCTGGCCCTGGTCTGCCACCGCTGGGCCGCGGCCCTCCTCGCCGAGGGCGGCGACCGCGAGACCATAGCCTCGCTGCTCCGCCAGGCCCACGCCGAGTCCGTACGCCTGGGCACCCGTCCCCTGCGCGAACAGCTGGAACTCCTCGCCCGCCGGGCCCGCATGTCGCTGACCGCCCCGGACCCCGGGGAGCCCGATGAGCGGGCGGAGCCGGCGGAGGCACTCGGCCTGACCAGCCGCGAACAGGACGTCCTGCGCCTGGTCGCGGCCGGCCACAGCAACCGCCAGATCGCCGAGGAGCTCTACATATCCCCGAAGACGGCGAGCGTGCACGTCTCCAACATCCTTGCCAAGCTGGGGGTTTCGGGCCGGGGCGAGGCGGCGGCCCTGGCCCACCGCCTCAACCTGTTCCCGGAGTCGATCAGCCCGACGCCTTGACGCCTACGTGATGTCGAGCCCCCATGTGACGTCGATGCCCAGGTGATGGCGACGGCTAGGTGACGTCCAGCTCCAGAATGCGGTCGTCGCCCGGCTTCGGCTTGCCGCGCGAATCGGTGTTGTTCGTGAGCAGCCAGAGCTTGCCGCCGCTCCCGGCCGGCAGGACGGTGCGCAGCCGCCCGTACTGGCCGGTCAGGAAGGCCTCGGGGTCGGCGAGCGGCTTGGTGCCGTCCAGCGGGACGCGCCACAGCCGCTCGCCCTTGAGCGAGGCGATCCACACGGAGCCGGCCGCGAACGCGATCCCGCTCGGTGAGGCCTCCGACGTCTTCCACTGGACGACGGGATCGACGTACCCCGGCTTGTTCCCCTTGCCCTCGACCACGGGCCAGCCGTAGTTCTTGCCGGGCTCGACGAGGTTGAGCTCGTCCCAGGTGTCCTGCCCGAACTCCGAGGCCCACAGCCGGTTCTCGCCGTCCCAGGCCAGGCCCTGCACATTGCGGTGCCCGTAGGAGTAGACGAGCGAGTCCGCCTCCGGATTGCCGTACGCGGGCTGCCCGTCGGGCGTCATCCGCAGGATCTTCCCGCCGAGCGACTTCTTGTCCTGCGCGAGCCCCCGCTCGCCCGTCTCACCGGTCCCCGCGTACAGCATCCGGTCAGGGCCGAACGCGATCCGCCCGCCGTTGTGGTTGTTGCCCTTGGGGATGCCGCGCAAGATGGTGTCCGGCGCCCCCAGCTGCTGGCCCGCAGGCCGCTGCGGGTCGTAGATCATCCGGGCGATGCGGTTGTCGGACTCGGTGGTGAAGTACGCGTAGAGGAGATGGTCCGAGGCGTACGAGGGCGACAGGGCGAGCCCTAGCAGTCCGCCCTCGCCCTGGTGATCGACGCCGGGCACGCTGCCCACGGCGGTCTTCCTGCCGGTCTGGGCGTCGACGAGTACGACCGAGCCGTCGTCACGGGAGCCCACGAGGAGCCCGCCCTCGGGCAGCGGCGCGATGCCCCAGGGCGACTTCAGATCCTCCGTGACGGTCCTGGCGACCTTCACCGAGCCGTTGGCGGGCGGGAGTTGGGCGTGCGGCGTCGCCGACGGGGACGCCTTGGGGCCGGACGGGGCGCCCCGGCCCTGCGGCCCCGCGTCCGGGGAGGAGCAGCCCGCCGCGAGCACGAGCGCGGCTGCGGCCAGGGCGGTGGCCACGGTGGTTCGTCGCACGGTTGGGGTTCCCTTCGCCGGGGTCGATGCGCTGGGTTCATTCTGCGGGCGGCGGCCCCGGCCGGGCGCTCCAACTCCCCACCGCAGGCGCCCGGGTGGCCCAGGGGCGGGGTCCGCGAGCCGGTCGCTCAGTCCCGCGCCAGCGGCAGCGCGGCCAGTTCCGCCAGGTCCCGCGGGGTCAGGGCGAGGCCCGCCGCCCGGGCGTTCTCGCGCACCCACTCCTCCCGCTTGGCGCCCGGCACGGGTATCACCTGGTGCCCGAGCCGCAGCAGCCAGGCCAGCGCCACCTGCCCCGGAGTCGCCCCGTGCCGCGCGGCGACCCGGCGCAGGCCCGCCACCACGGGCTGGTTCGCCGCCATCATCTCCGCCGTGAAGCGGGGGTGGCGGGCCCGGATGTCGTCGGGCTCGAACCCCTGGCCCGGGGTGAGCGTGCCCGTCAGGAACCCGTTGCCGAGCGGCATCGCGGCGAGGAGGCCGACGCCCCGCGTCGTGCACCACGGCAGCAGCGTGTCCAGCGCCTCCCGCGACCAGAAGGACAGCTCCGCCTGCACGGCCGCGACCGGGAACACCTGCTGGACCCGGTCGAGCAGCCGCACCGTCTCCTCGTACCGGCCCACGTGGAGCCCGTGCACCCCGGCCACCGGCGCGGTCCGGCGCACCGCCCGCGCACCCATGGCGCTGAGCCCGAGGGCCCGTACCTTCCCCGCCGTCACCAGCTCCGCCATCGCCCCCCAGGTCTCCTCGACGGGGACCTCCGGGTCGGCGCGGTGCAGCAGATAGAGGTCGATGACGTCGGTCTGGAGGCGACGCAGCGAGGCGTCGCAGGCCCGGCGCACGTACCCGGGGCGGCCGTTGGCGACCACGTGCTGGTCGACGCCCACGAGCAGCCCGCACTTGGTGGCGACGAACGCCTCGTCCCGCCGCTCCTTCAGGACCCGCCCGATGAGCAGCTCGTTGGTGAACGGGCCGTACATGTCGGCGGTGTCAAGGAGGTTCGAGCCGGTGTCGAGGGCTGCGTGAACCGCCCGCAGCGAGCGCTCCAGGTCCTGCTGCGAGCGGGTGTAGCCCCAGCTCATCGGCATGCAGCCGAGTCCGATCGCACCCGCCCGCAGGGCCCCCGCCCCGATTGTCCTGCGCTCCACCTGGCCGGATCCCTCCCTCGTCGCTCCCCAAACTAACCTCTGGCCCCCGGAGCCCTTCGCATAGCCTCCTGACCATGACCGCAGACGTATGGATCCCCTTCGACCCGGCCGACGTCCCGGGCCTGCCCGCCTCCCTCGACTACCGGTTCTGGGACGGCGGCGCCGACTTTCCGGCCGACCCCGCCGACTGCGCCTTCTACGTGGTCCCGTACATGAAGCCGTCCGAGATCGCGATCCGCCCGCTCGCCGCCATGACCGGCGTCCGGGTCGTGCAGACGCTGACCGCCGGCATCGACCACGTACAGCCCGGCGTCGGCCTGCTGCCGCCCGGTGTGCGCCTGTGCAACGCACGCGGTGTCCACGAGGCGTCCACGGCCGAGCTGACCCTCGCCCTCGTGCTCGCCTCGCTGCGCGGGATTCCCGGTTTCGTCCGGGGGCAGGAGAGGCAGGAATGGCGGGCCGGGTTCTATCCCGCGCTGGCCGACAAGTCCGTTCTGATCGTGGGGTACGGGTCGATCGGGGCCGCCATCGAGGACCGGCTCGCGCCCTTTGAGTGCGCGCGGGTGGCGCGCGTCGCGCGCTCATGGCGCACAACGGGGCGCGGTGAAGTGCACGCATTGACAGATCTGCCCGCGCTGCTCCCGGAAGCGGACGTCGTCATCGTCTCCACGCCGCTGACCGAGGAGACGTCGGGCCTGGTGGACGCCGAGTTCCTGGCCCGCCTCAAGGACGGTGCGCTCCTGGTGAACGTCTCGCGCGGACCCGTGGTGGACACCAAGGCGCTCCTTGCCGAATTGGAGTCGGGGCACATCCACGCGGCACTGGATGTCACCGATCCCGAACCGTTGCCCAAGGGACACCCGCTGTGGCATGCACCGAATGTCCTCATCAGCCCGCATGTGGGCGGTTCGAGCTCCGCATTCCTGCCCCGGGCCAAGCGCCTGCTCGCCGCTCAGGTCGCCCGCTTCGTAGCCCAAGAACCGCTCGCCAACGTCGTTCTGACGACGGATCAGTAACTCTCCGCAGCCGTTCAGGTGCACCGGGTGCCCACATGACTCCAGACTGTCACTGAGCGTATAAGGGCTATGTCCCTGAGTGACGAGACTGGTGTATCGTCCCGACCGGGGGCCGGCGCCGTGCGTCTACGGCGCGGGGGAGCGATCACTGCGAGGGGGGCGACGGGCGATGCACGGCCAATGGACGAACGATCCGACGTGGTGGAGCCGCCTGCGGCAACCCCGCCGCGCGCATCGCGCAACAACGCACCGCGGTGGAGCGGCGAGCGCCGAGGCGACGAACGGCGCGGCGGCAAACGGCACAACGAGGAACGGCGCCCAGGAGCACGGCTCATGGCGCGGCGATACCGGCTCTTGGCCCCGGCCGGCCGGTACGCCGAGGCGGGCCCGGTGGCGAGGAGCCGTCCGATGAGCGCCCCCGGAGCGGTTCTGACCCGGCCGCCCATGGCCGGAGGCGGCGGGGCCGGCATGGTCTCCCAGCTGGTGCTCGCAGTGGTCTGCGCCGGATATGCCACCGGCGCATTCCTGGGCTGGGGTTCCGAGGAACTCGCCCTGATCATGGGCGACTTCGGCCTCTCCAGCGCGGCCCTGATCGCTGCGGTCTCCTGCTTCCGCTACGCGCGGAGCGGCGCGACGGAGGGCGAGAACAGCTTTCGGCCGGCCTGGCTCCTCTTCTCCTTCTCCTCCGCCATGGCCGCCTGCGGCAACGGCGTCTGGGGCTGGTACGAGGTGGTGCTCCAGCGCGGCGTGCCCACTCCCTCGCCCGCCGACTTCTTCTTCCTCTGCTTCGCGCCGCCCGCCATCGTGGGCCTGCTCGTGCTCGCCAAACGCCCCGTCACCAAGGCGGGCTGGGTCTGCCTAGCGCTGGACTCCTGGCTCATCGGCGGCTCCCTGCTCACCCTGTCCTGGAGCCTCGCGCTCGCGCGCACGGCCCACGAGGGCGAAGGCGAGGGCGTCGCCCACGCCACCCTCACGCTCGCCTATCCGCTGCTCGACATCGTCCTGGTCAGCATGGTGCTCGCGCTGCACTTCCGGCGCTCGTCCGCCAACCGGTCCGCGGTGAACACCGCGATCGCGGCGCTCGCCCTGACCGTGCTGTGCGACGCCCTGTTCACCTCGCCGCTGCTGCGCGAGCACTACCGCTCCGGGCAGCTCCTGGACGCCGGCTGGTTCGCCGGCTCCCTGCTGCTCGCGTACGCCCCGTGGGGCGCCCGCAGGACGTCCGCCCCGCAGCCCCGGCTGCCGATGGCCGCCCCGCAGGGCGCCCGCCCCGCGGCCGGCCGCGTGCGCTCGAACGCCCTGCCGGTGACGCGGCCGCTCGCCAGCTCGCTGGCCGCGCTCACGCCGTACCTGGCGGCCGCCGTGTGCACCCTCGGCATCCTCTACAACGTCATCGAAGGGCACCGGGTCGACCGGACGGTCGTCTTCACCGGCTGCACCGTCGTGCTCGCCCTGGTGGTCCGCCAGGGGATCATGCTGCTCGACAACATCGCGCTCACCCATGAACTGGCCCAGAAGGAGAACCACTTCCGCTCCCTGGTGCAGGGCTCCAGCGACGTCATCATGATCGCCGCCCCCACCGGAATGCTGCGGTACGTCAGCCCCGCCGCGGCGGGCGTCTACGGGCGGGACGCGGAGGAGCTCGTGGGCTCCGAGCTGGCCTCGCTCATCCACCCCGAGGATCTGGGCCGGGTGGTGCACGAGGTGCGCCGGTTTCTGGCGGCGCCGCCCGCCGAGGAGCCCACGACGCGGATCGAATGCCGCTTCAGGTCGGGGACCGGCGAGTGGCTCAACGTGGAGTCGACCGTCAACCGCCACCAGGGCGGGCTCATTCTCAACAGCCGCGACGTGACCGAACGGGTGCGCCTGCAGGCGCAGTTGGAGCACAACGCCGAGCACGACCCGCTCACCGACCTGCCCAACCGCGCCCTGTTCACCAAGCGGGTGCGCAAGGCGCTCGGCGGGCGGCGCAACTCCGACCCCGGCACCGCCGTGCTCTTCATCGACCTCGACGGCTTCAAGCAGGTCAACGACACCATCGGCCACCAGGCCGGCGACGAACTCCTCATCCAGGCCGCCCGCAGACTCCAGGACTCGGTTCGGGCCGGCGACACCGCGGCCCGGCTCGGCGGCGACGAGTTCGCAGCCCTCATCCTGGGCGACGGCACCCGCGACCGCTCGGCCCGCGAGTACCACGTCAGGGAGATCGCCGACAGACTGCGCCTCACCCTCTCGCAGCCCTACCAGATCGACGGCAACGATGTCCGGGTCGCCGCCTCCATCGGCGTCGCCTTCGCCGAGCCCGGCGTCGGCGCGGGGGAGCTGCTGCGCAACGCCGACCTCGCGATGTACCGGGCCAAGAAGGGCGGCAAGAACCGGGTCGAGCTGTACGCCCCGCAGATGCAGGCCGAGGTCGTCCGCAAGTCGGAGCTCGCGGCCCGGCTGCGTACCGCGCTGAACGAGGGCGAATTCGCGGTTCTGCACCAGCCCGTCGTCGATCTCACCACCGGCGAGGTCTCCGCGGTCGCCGCCCAGGCCCGCTGGAGATCAGCCCAGGGCATCCTGTTCACCCCGGCCGAATTCCTACGGGTCGCCGACGAGAGCGAGCGCGCCGCCGAGCTCGGCCGCTGGCTGCTCGAAGAGGCCGTGGAGCTCGCCGCCGACCGGATGCGGGCAGGCCACGACGCACCCGTCTCGGTACGCCTCTCGGCCCGCCGCCTGCTCGACAAGTCGATGCCGCTCGGCTCCCTCGAAGCCCTCCTGACCAGGCACGGGCTGCCCTCGGGCGCCCTGATCATCGAGCTTGCCGACAGCGACCCCAGGATCTCCTTCGACGAGCTGGAGCGACGCCTGGTGGGCCTGCGCAGACTCGGCGTACGGATCGCGCTCGACGGGTTCGGCAGCGGCTACGCGGCGATCAACGCGCTGCGCCGGCTCCCCATCGACCTGCTGAAACTGGACAGGGGACTCGTCGAGGGCGTCGTCGAATCGGCCCGGCTCCACAAGATCACCGCGGGGCTGCTCCGGATCGCCTGCGATCTCGGCATGCAGTCGGTGGCCGACGGCGTGGACGTACCCGAACAGGTCTTGGCGCTGCGCGCCATGGGGTGTACGCATGGGCAGGGCATGGCGTTCTCCGGGCCCCTCGACGAGTACCGGCTGCGGCGCGCCCTGGTGCGCGGTGAATACCCGGTGCCCGGCGGGGCCGCGCTCCCCGTGCTCAGTGGCCGGAGCCGGCCCCTGCTGAGCTCAAATAATGAGACGCCCGTCCCACCTACTTGACACCACCTGCGCGCCGGGGGGAGGGTCAGTGCCATGCGCACCCGAATTCTCGTACTTGGAAAGCGCGTCGGCTGAAGCGGAGCCCCCAGCAGGCTCCGCAGACCGCACCCGACGCGCTCCCCTCGCTTGCCTCACGGCACGAGGGGTTTTTTGTTGCACTGGCACCCCTCAAGCACTACCGCGATCTCGACTAAACCACCGCAAAAACCCTCAGCTTCGAGAAGAGAATGCCGATGACCGAGCAGGCCACCGGGGCCCACCATCCGCAGCCGCGGCCCCGTAACGGCGGACACCAGTCCGCGACCGTTGAGCACGTCACGGGCGCGAAGTCCCTCATCCGTTCTCTTGAGGAAGTCGGGGCGGAGGTGGTGTTCGGGATTCCGGGCGGTGCCATCCTCCCGGCGTACGACCCGATGATGGACTCCACCCGGGTCCGTCACGTCCTGGTCCGCCACGAGCAGGGCGCGGGCCACGCGGCCACCGGGTATGCCCAGGCCACCGGCAAGGTCGGTGTGTGCATGGCGACGTCGGGTCCCGGCGCCACCAACCTGGTCACCCCGATCGCGGACGCGCACATGGACTCGGTGCCGCTGGTCGCGATCACCGGCCAGGTCTCTTCCAAGGCGATCGGCACGGACGCCTTCCAGGAGGCGGACATCGTCGGTATCACGATGCCGATCACCAAGCACAACTTCCTGGTCACCAAGGCCGAGGACATCCCGCGCACGATCGCCGAGGCGTTCCACATCGCCTCGACCGGCCGCCCGGGCCCGGTCCTGGTCGACATCGCCAAGGACGCGCTGCAGGCGCAGACCACGTTCGCGTGGCCGCCCACGACCGATCTGCCGGGCTACCGGCCGGTCACCAAGCCGCACGCGAAGCAGATCCGCGAGGCCGCCAAGCTGATCGTGGCGGCCAAGCGCCCGGTCCTGTACGTCGGCGGCGGCGTCCTGAAGGCCGGCGCGACCGCCGAGCTGAAGGTCCTCGCGGAGCTCACCGGAGCGCCCGTCACCACCACCCTGATGGCGCTCGGCGCCTTCCCCGACAGCCACCCGCTGCACGTGGGAATGCCCGGCATGCACGGTGCGGTCACCGCCGTCACCGCTCTGCAGAAGTCGGACCTGCTCATCGCGCTCGGCACCCGCTTCGACGACCGCGTCACCGGCAAGCTGGACAGCTTCGCGCCGTTCGCCAAGGTCATCCACGCGGACATCGACCCGGCCGAGATCGGCAAGAACCGCGAGGTCGACGTCCCGATCGTCGGGGACGCCCGCGAGGTCATCGCCGACCTGGTCCAGGCCGTCCAGGCCGAGTACTCCGAGGGCCACAAGGGCGACTACACCGCCTGGTGGAAGGACCTCAACCGCTGGCGCGAGACGTACCCGCTGGGCTACGACGAGCCGAACGACGGCACGCTGTCCCCGCAGCGCGTCATCCAGCGCATCGGCGAGCTCGCGGACGCGGACACCATCTACGCTGCCGGTGTCGGCCAGCACCAGATGTGGGCCGCGCACTTCGTGAACTACGAACTGCCCGCCACCTGGCTGAACTCGGGCGGCGCCGGAACCATGGGCTACGCGGTCCCGGCCGCGATGGGCGCCAAGGCCGGGCAGCCCGACCGCATGGTCTGGGCGATCGACGGCGACGGCTGCTTCCAGATGACCAATCAGGAACTGACGACCTGTGCCCTGAACAACATCCCGATCAAGGTCGCCATCATCAACAACGGCGCCCTCGGCATGGTCCGCCAGTGGCAGACGCTGTTCTACAACCAGCGCTACTCCAACACGGTCCTGCACTCCGGACCGGAGGACGGCATCGCCGAGGAGGGCCGGCCCAGCGGCGGCACCCGCGTCCCCGACTTCGTCAAGCTGTCGGAGGCGATGGGCTGTTACGCGATCCGCTGCGAGCGCCCCGAGGACCTGGACAAGGCGATCCAGGAAGCCAACTCGATCAACGACCGCCCGGTCGTGATCGACTTCATCGTCCACGAGGACGCCCAGGTGTGGCCGATGGTCGCCGCCGGGACCTCCAACGACGAGGTCATGGCCGCCCGCGGAGTCCGCCCCGACTTCGGCGACAACGAAGACGACTGAGAGCTGTAGGAAGAGGTAAGAGGCTCATGTCCACCAAGCACACGCTCTCGGTCCTGGTCGAGAACACCCCCGGCATCCTCGCCCGGATCGCCGCCCTGTTCTCCCGCCGCGGCTTCAACATCGACTCGCTCGCGGTCGGTGTCACCGAACACCCCGACATCTCCCGCATCACGATCGTGGTCAATGTCGAGGACCTGCCCCTGGAGCAGGTGACCAAGCAGCTCAACAAGCTCGTCAACGTCCTGAAGATCGTCGAACTTGAGCCCGGCGCTGCGATCCAGCGCGAGCTCGTCCTGGTGAAGGTGCGTGCCGACAACGAAACGCGCTCCCAGATCGTCGAGATCGTCCAGCTGTTCCGCGCCAAGACCGTCGACGTCTCCCCGGAGGCCGTGACCATCGAGGCGACCGGCGGCGCGGACAAGCTGGAGGCGATGCTGAAGATGCTGGAGCAGTTCGGCATCAAGGAACTCGTCCAGTCCGGCACGATCGCCATAGGGCGTGGTGCCCGGTCCATCACGGACCGCTCGCTGCGCGCCCTGGACCGCAGCGCCTGAGGCCTGACGATACGGGCCTGACCCGCCCGTATCGCGGACTCACCCCTTCCTTACTCACCCCCACCGATACGGTGGACGCAACACCAGCACACCAAGGAGATATCCCAGTGGCCGAGCTGTTCTACGACGACGATGCCGACCTGTCCATCATCCAGGGCCGCAAGGTCGCGGTGATCGGTTACGGCAGCCAGGGCCACGCCCACGCGCTGTCGCTCCGTGACTCGGGTGTCGACGTCCGCGTCGGTCTGCACGAGGGCTCCAAGTCCAAGGCGAAGGCCGAGGAGCAGGGCCTGCGCGTGGTGACGCCGTCCGAGGCGGCGGCCGAGGCCGACGTCATCATGATCCTGGTCCCGGACCCGATCCAGGCCCAGGTCTACGAGGAGTCCGTCAAGGACAACCTGAAGGACGGCGACGCGCTGTTCTTCGGCCATGGCCTGAACATCCGCTTCGGCTTCATCAAGCCCCCGGCCGACGTGACCGTCGCGATGGTCGCCCCGAAGGGCCCCGGCCACCTGGTGCGCCGTCAGTATGAAGAGGGCCGCGGCGTTCCGTGCATCGTGGCCGTCGAGCAGGACCCCCAGGGCAACGGCCTGGCGCTTGCCCTGTCGTACGCGAAGGGCATCGGCGGCACCCGTGCCGGCGTCATCAAGACGACGTTCACCGAGGAGACCGAGACCGACCTGTTCGGCGAGCAGGCCGTCCTCTGCGGTGGCACGGCCGCGCTGGTCAAGGCCGGTTTCGAGACGCTGACCGAGGCCGGCTACCAGCCGGAGATCGCGTACTTCGAGTGCCTCCACGAGCTGAAGCTGATCGTGGACCTCATGTACGAGGGCGGCCTGGAGAAGATGCGCTGGTCGATCTCGGAGACCGCCGAGTGGGGCGACTACGTCACCGGCCCCCGCATCATCACCGCCGACACCAAGGCCGAGATGAAGAAGGTCCTCGCCGAGATCCAGGACGGCACGTTCGCCAAGAACTGGATGGACGAGTACCACGGCGGTCTGAAGAAGTACAACGAGTACAAGACCCAGGACTCCGAGCACCTCCTGGAGACCACCGGCAAGGAGCTGCGCAAGCTCATGAGCTGGGTGCAGAACGACGAGGCGTAAGCCTGATGTCAGCGGGGTCGGGCACAGTATCGGTGCCCGGCCCCGCTGGCTGCCGCACGACCATGGACAACCAGTCCAACCCCCATCGGGTGATCCTGCCTTCGCGGCGGAAAACCCCCGGGGGAGCAGCACTACACTGCTCAGCAACACAAACGCGTCAGGCCCACAGCGTCGTGCGTCTTCCACGCGGCTAGCCCCTCCACCGCCTGCGGCCGTCGGGACGGCCGTCCGCAAAGGATTCAGTGAGGACCCACGTGAGCACTGCGACTACCCACAAACCTGTCGTACTCATCGCTGAAGAGCTGTCGCCCGCCACCGTCGACGCCCTCGGGCCGGACTTCGAGATCCGGCACTGCAACGGAGCCGACCGCGCGGAACTGCTGCCCGCCATCGCCGGTGTCGACGCGATCCTGATCCGCTCGGCCACCAAGGTCGACGCCGAGGCGATCGCCGCCGCCAAGAAGCTGAAGGTCGTCGCCCGCGCCGGAGTCGGCCTCGACAACGTCGACGTCTCGGCCGCCACCAAAGCCGGCGTGATGGTCGTGAACGCGCCGACCTCCAACATCGTCACCGCCGCCGAGCTCGCCTGCGGCCTCCTCGTCGCCACCGCGCGCAACATCCCGCAGGCCAACACCGCGCTCAAGAACGGCGAGTGGAAGCGGAACAAGTACACCGGCGTCGAGCTGAGCGAGAAGACCCTCGGCGTCGTCGGCCTCGGCCGCATCGGCGTCCTGGTCGCCCAGCGGATGTCGGCCTTCGGCATGAAGATCGTCGCGTACGACCCCTATGTGCAGCCCGCCCGCGCCGCCCAGATGGGCGTCAAGCTCCTCAGCCTCGACGAGCTGCTCGAAGCCTCCGACTTCATCACCGTGCACCTGCCCAAGACCCCCGAGACGCTCGGCCTGATCGGCGACGAGGCGCTGCACAAGGTGCAGCCGCACGTGCGGATCGTGAACGCGGCGCGCGGCGGCATCGTGGACGAGGCCGCGCTGTACTCCGCCCTCAAGGAGGGCCGTGTCGCGGGCGCCGGTCTGGACGTGTACGCGAAGGAGCCCTGCACGGACTCCCCGCTGTTCGAGCTCGACCAGGTCGTCTGCACCCCGCACCTGGGCGCCTCCACCGACGAGGCCCAGGAGAAGGCCGGCATCGCCGTCGCCAAGTCCGTACGCCTCGCGCTGGCCGGCGAGCTCGTGCCGGACGCGGTCAACGTCCAGGGCGGCGTGATCGCCGAGGACGTCAAGCCGGGCCTGCCGCTCGCCGAGCGCCTCGGCCGCATCTTCACCGCGCTCGCGGGCGAGGTCGCGGTCCGCCTCGACGTCGAGGTGTACGGCGAGCTCACCCAGCACGACGTCAAGGTGCTCGAACTCAGCGCGCTCAAGGGTGTGTTCGAGGACGTGGTGGACGAGACGGTCTCCTACGTCAACGCGCCCCTGTTCGCGCAGGAGCGCGGCGTCGAGGTGCGCCTCACGACGTCCAGCGAGTCGCCCAACCACCGCAATGTGGTGACGGTGCGCGGCACCCTGTCGGACGGCGAGGAGGTCTCGGTCTCCGGCACCCTGGCCGGCCCCAAGCACCTCCAGAAGGTCGTCGCGATCGGCGAGTTCGACGTGGACCTGGCGCTCGCGGACCACATGATCGTGCTGCGTTACGAGGACCGTCCGGGCGTCGTCGGCGCCGTCGGCCGGGTGCTCGGCGAGGCCGGGCTCAACATCGCCGGCATGCAGGTCTCCCGCGCGGAGGAGGGCGGCGACGCGCTCGCCGTGCTGACCGTGGACGACACCATCCCGCAGAACGTGCTGACCGAGGTCGCCGAGGAGATCGGCGCCAACTCGGCCCGCTCGGTGAACCTGACCGACTGATCGCTCCGGTCCGGCGGCCCCGTACCCGGTCCGCAGAGTCCGACTTAGACGCTTGTCTTAGACGGATGTCTGTGAACCGGGTACGCTGCTGTCATGGGACACCGTGAGGATCTGCTCGAAGGCGCCAAGCGCTGCCTGCTGGAAAAGGGCTACGCCCGCACCACCGCCCGCGACATCGTCGCCGAGTCCGGCACCAACCTGGCCTCCATCGGCTACCACTACGGCTCCAAGGAGGCCCTGCTCAACCTGGCCTTCCTGAAGCTCACCGAGGAGTGGGGCGACGCGGTCGCCGCGAGCCGGGAGAAGGGCGCCGCGATCGGGGACCTGCCCCCGCTGGAACGCTTCGAGCGGGGCTGGGCGGGCGTCATCGACTCGTACGAGCAGAGCCGCCCGGTCTGGAAGCTCCAGATGGAGATCGTCTCCCGGATCGACAGTGATCCGGAGCTCCAAAAAGCCCTCGCCGAGCCGCAGTTGGAGGGGCGCAAGGGCCTCGCGGAGGGCTTCCTCGGTATCGACGAGAACGCCGACCCGGAGCGGGCGCGGCTCGCCGGCACCTTCTACCAGGCGCTCCTCGCCGGGGTGATGGTCCAGTGGATGGTCGACCCGGAGACGGCCCCCTCGGCGAAGGACCTGACCGAGGGCCTGAAGATCATGATGGGGCTGGACGGGGACGAAGGCGGGAGCTGAACGTCAAATCCTTTTGCCCGTAAGGCAGTTGAGTGTCACAGTCGTGCCGCCTTCAGTGCCATGTGGAGCAGTAGCCGGTCCTCGCCCTGGTCCAGGTCCAGGCCGGTGAGGTGCTCGACGCGGGACAGGCGGTAGTACAGCGTCTGGCGGTGGATGCCCAGGGCCGCCGCCGCGCGCCCCGCCTGGCCCGCGTGGTCGAGGAACACCTCGGCGGTGCGGGCTAGTTCGCGGTGGGCCGGGGTCAACAGGGCCCGTACCGCGGGATCCTGGTCCCGTACGGCGGGCAGGGCGGTCAGCGTGCGGTACGGGCCGATGTCCGACCACTGGGCGACCGGGCCGAGCCGGGGTTCCGCAAGTGCCGCACGCACGGCGGAGGTTGCCTCGTTGTGGGCGAGAGCGAGCTCGGCGAGACCGCGGCGGGCCACCGCCACCCCCGCCGCCGCACCGTTCCCGGCATCCCCGCGCAGCCGCTCAGCCGCGGTCCTGGCCGGCGCGAGCGCGTCCGCCGACCGCAGCCGCACCAGGGCGGCAAGACCCAGCGCCCCGCTCGCGCCCAAGGACGGCCACGGCACCGTGCACACCGCCGCGGCCCCCGGCACCGTCCGGGCCGAAGGGGCGTCCTCGCTCGGCCACGGGGCCACGCACACCAGCGCGTGCAGGCCCTCCGCGTCCGGGCCGAGCGCCGCCTGCAACGCGGCCGTCGCCGTGTCGCGCTGCCAGCCGCGCTCCGCGGTGAGCGCCGCCCGGAACTCGCGCGAGAGGTCGGCGCCGGCCTGCGCCTCGTCCGCGAGCAGCACCCCGATCCTGATGGCCACCTCCATCGCCGCTGCCAGCTTGTCCTCGGCCGGCCCCGGCTCGGCGTCGAGCAGCCAGACGTACCCGAGGGCGACGCCCCGGTGGCGTACCGGAAGACAGATGCGGCTGCGGAAGACCCCCGCGTCGGGGGCCGCCGGGATGCGGACGGGGCTGGTGGCGCGGGTGATGCCGAAGCCCTCGAACCAGGCGCGGACGGCGGGCGTCGACTTCCTGGTCAGGATCGAACGGGTGCGGACCGGGTCCATCGCGAGATCGTCGTCCGAGTCGTGCGCACCGAAGGCGATCAGCCCGAAATCCCGGTTCTCCAGCGTCGCGGGGGCGCCGAGCAGCGCCGAGATTTCATCGACCAGATCCTGGTAGTCGCCCTTCACAAGAGCCATTCTCGCTCATCCCGGAAGGCGCTTCAGACATGTGTATGAGATCTGGGCCACGGATGCGTGACAGCTGTCGATGGCAGAGGATCGGGGAGATCCTTAGGTTTCACGGTGGTTCTCCGTGCCGATACCGGTACGTCCGGAAGGCGTCCATCGTCCCTCCGGTCCCGGTCGCGGCCCTCGTCTAGTTCTTTCCGTGGAGGTGCCCCGTGCTGGGTCCCGTGATCCTCGCCGCGTCGCGCAGCGACAAGATGCGCAAGCTTGTTTCGGCCGCCCCGGTGACCAAGCCCGTGGTGAACCGGTTCATCCCCGGCGAGACCGTCGACCAGGTCGTCCCGATCGTCGAGGAGACCGTCGGCAAGGGCCTGGAGCTCACCCTCGACGTGGTCGGCGAGGACATCACCACCCCCGAGCAGGCCACCCACGCCCGCGACGCCTACCTCGAACTCATCGAGCGCCTGGGGGCCCTCGGCCACGGCACCAAGGCCGAGATGTCGGTGAAGCTCTCCATGTTCGGCCAGGCCCTGGACGGCGGCCACGAGCTGGCGCTCGCCAATGTGCGCCCGGTCGTCGAGGCCGCCGCCGCGATCGGCACCACGGTCACCCTGGACGCCGAGGACCACACCACCCTCGACTCGATGTTCGCCATCCACGAGGAGCTGCGGAAGGACTTCCCGCAGACCGGCTGCGTCATCCAGGCCTATCTCTTCCGCACCGAGGCCGACGCCCGCCGCCTCGCCGCGAACGGCAGCCGCGTACGCATCGTGAAGGGCGCCTACAAGGAGCCCGCCGAGGTCGCCTACCAGGACAAGAGCGAGATCGACAAGGCGTACGTCCGCATCCTGAAGATCCTCATGGAGGGCGAGGGCTACCCGATGATCGGGTCCCACGACCCGCGCCTGATAGCCATCGGCCAGGAGCTCGCCCGGCGCGCAGGGCGCAAGCTGGACGAGTACGAGTTCCAGATGCTGTACGGGATCCGCAGCGAGGAGCACCTGCGGCTCGCCGCCGAGGGCCACCGGATGCGCGTCTACACGGCGTACGGCACCGACTGGTACGGATACTTCATGCGGCGCCTCGCGGAGAAGCCGGCCAACCTGCTGTTCTTCGTCCGCTCGATGATCACCAAGAACTAGATTTCGGACAGGCCCCGTGCCTCCCATCGCCCGAACACCCCTCATAAAGGAGTCAAGGACCCATGGACGCTGTGACCCAGGTCCCCGCCCCGGTCAACGAGCCGGTGCACGGCTACGCCCCTGGTTCCCCGGAGCGCGCCCGTCTGGAAGCCAAGCTCAAGGAACTGGCGGAGAACCCCGTCGACCTGCCGATGACCATCAACGGTGAGAAGCGGATGGGCGGTGGCCAGCGCTTCGACGTCGTGCAGCCGCACAACCACCGCGCCCTCCTCGGCACCTACGCCAACGCCACCGAGCAGGACGCCCAGGACGCGGTCGACGCCGCGCTCGCCGCCGCCCCGGCCTGGCGCGCGATGTCCTTCGACGACCGCGCCGCGATCATCCTGCGCGCCGCCGAGCTGCTGGCCGGCCCCTGGCGCGAGACGCTGGCCGCCTCCACGATGCTCGGCCAGTCGAAGACCGCCCAGCAGGCCGAGATCGACACCCCGTGCGAGCTCGTCGACTTCTGGCGCTTCAACGTCCACTACGCCCGCAACCTGCTCGCCGAGCAGCCCCCGGCGAACTCCCCGGGCGTGTGGAACCGCATGGACCACCGCCCGCTCGAAGGCTTCGTCTACGCGATCACGCCGTTCAACTTCACGGCCATCGCGGGCAACCTGCCGACCGCCCCGGCCCTGATGGGCAACGTCGTCGTGTGGAAGCCGTCCCCGACGCAGACCCACGCCGCCGTGCTGCTCATGGAGCTCCTGGAGGAGGCGGGCCTGCCCAAGGGCGTCATCAACCTCGTCACCGGTGACGGCCTGGCCGTCTCCGAGGTCGCCCTCAACCACCGCGACCTGGCGGGCATCCACTTCACGGGTTCGACCAAGACCTTCCAGCACCTGTGGAAGACCGTCGGCACGAACATCGAGAAGTACCGCACCTACCCGCGCCTGGTCGGCGAGACCGGCGGCAAGGACTTCGTCGTCGCGCACCCCAGCGCCGACCGCGCCGTCCTGAAGACCGCGCTGACCCGCGGCTCCTTCGAGTTCCAGGGCCAGAAGTGCTCCGCGTCCTCGCGTGCGTACATCCCGGCCTCGATCTGGAACGACGGCTTCAAGGAGGAGTTCGCGGCCGAGGTCGACGGCATCTCCATGGGTGACGTCACCGACCTGTCGAACTTCATCGGCGCCGTCATCGACGAGCGCTCGTTCGCCAAGAACAAGGCCGCGATCGACCGCGCGAAGGCGGATGCCTCCTGCACGATCGTCGCGGGCGGCACCTACGACGACTCGGTGGGCTACTTCGTCCGCCCGACCGTCATCGAGTGCACCGACCCGGCGAACGAGGTCTTCACGACCGAGTACTTCGGCCCGATCCTGGCGATCCACGTCTACGACGACGCCAAGTACGACGAGATGCTGGAGCAGATGGAGTCGGCCTCCGACTACGCCCTGACCGGCGCCGTCATCTCCAACGACCGTGCCGCGGCCGCCCACACGATGGAGAAGCTCCGCTACGCGGCGGGCAACTTCTACATCAACGACAAGTCGACCGGCGCCGTCGTCGGCCAGCAGCCCTTCGGCGGCGGCCGTGCCTCCGGCACCAACGACAAGGCGGGCGCCCCGCAGAACCTGATGCGCTGGACGCTGACCCGCGCCATCAAGGAGACGCTGGTCCCGCCGACCGACTACACGTACCCCCACATGGGCTGACCCCGTAGTCGCACCGAACCCCGCCCCCGTCCTTGGTCCCCCAACCGAGGACGGGGGCGGTTTCCATGGCGGCCGGCCGGGCGCTCAGACCTCGATCAGGACCTGGTCGAGGGACTTGCGGACCAGGTCGGGTACTTCGCAGTCGTCGGCGGGATAGCCGACCGGGATGACGGCGAACGCCTTCTCGTTCGCCGGCCGTTCCAGGACCTCGGACAGGAAGCGCATCGGGCTCGGCGTGTGTACGAGGGCCGCGAGGCCGGACTGGTGGAGGGCGGAGAGCAGCATGCCCACCGCGATGCCGACCGACTCGTCGACGTAGTAGTGCTTGTGCTTGGTGCCGTCCTCGGCCAGCCAGTAGCGCTGCTGGAAGACGACGAGCAGGACCGGGGCATCGGTGAGGTGGGTCTTCACCGCGTCCGTGCCGATCGGCCGCAGCGCCGCGAGCCACTCCTCGCCGAGCCGCCCGTCGTAGGAGATCCGCTCCTCCTCCTCGGCCGCCTCACGGATGCGGCGCCGTACGTCCGCGTCCTTGACCAGGACGAACGTCCACGGCTGCTGGTGCGCGCCGGAGGGTGCGGTCGCGGCGCAGGCGACCGCGTCGCGGACGGCCTGCTCGGGAATCGGGTCGGGCGAGAAGCGGCGCACGGTGCGGCGCTCGTCCATGCGCTCGCGCAACCCGGCGGCTCGCGCCAGGGTCTCGGTGCTGGCCATCCGGGCCGGCCGGTAGGGGACGGGCCGGTACGGCTCGCCGTGGATCGGGGTCCAGTGGTGCTCGGTAGGTGTGGGCATGGGGGGAGTCTGGCGGTGGGGTGTGGTCTGGTCCAAGGGCCTTTTCCCGTAGGTGACCTGAAAAGGGCAGTGGATGGGGCCTGGGAGGATGGGGTGCATGGATGTGATGCGACGCACTGTGCACACTTGTGAGTTGGGCCCCGCCCGACTCGCCGGGATCCGCGCCCTTCTCGACGCCGCCTTCGACGGGGACTTCAGCGACGAGGACTGGGACCACGGGCTCGGCGGCCTGCACTCCCTCGTCCACCACGACGGCGAACTCGCGGCTCACGGCAGCGTCGTCATGCGGCGGGTGCTGCACGCCGGACGCTCGTACCGCATCGGGTACGTCGAAGCCGTCGCCGTCCGCGCGGATCTGCGGCGGCGCGGGCTCGGCGGGCTGGTCATGGCGGACCTGGAGCGAGTGATCGAGGGTGCCTACGCCTTCGGGGCGCTGTCGGCGAGCGAGGCGGGCGCCCCGCTGTACCGGGCGCGGGGCTGGCAGGCGTGGGAGGGGCCCATCGAGGTGCTCGCGCCGGAGGGGGTGGTGCGGCTTCCGGGCGAGGAGGGCAGCACGTATATGTGGGGTCAAGTCCCGTCTGCCAGGCACCCGTTGACCTTCGACTGGAGGGATGGGGACGTGCTCTAGCGCTCTGCCGGGGTGCGGAATTTTGGGTGCGGGCCGGCTGTGGCCGGTCGCGCGGCTCGCCGACCGCCACCCGCGAGCCCGCACCGCGAACGTCACCCGCTGACCGAAGCCGCCCCCGTCTCGATGTGCCCCATGTAGCGGCGTGACCACGTCGAGTCCGAGTCGGCCGTGATCGTGAAGTCGTACCAGCCGTTCTGGTAGGCCACCGCGTTGAAGAAGTCCTCGGTGGAGCCGCCCGCCGGGACGTTGTACGTCCACGTGCCGGTCCGGTACTGGTTCGAGGTGATCGTGAACTTCACCGCAGCGGCGGAGGAGTTGGTCATCTTGAACCACACCGCCATCTTGCCCGTGCCGGTCTCCACCGCGTAGCGCGACGCCGCCTCGATGGACTTGCCCGCCTTCGTCGCATCGCCGACGAAGCGGCGCTGGAAGCGGTTCGGGCCGACCATGGTGAAGTCGTACTTGCCCGCGCCCGCACCCGTACCGATCTGGAAGAAGTCGGTGGCCGTGCCGCCCGGGTCGACCGTGTACTGCCACGGCGTGGTGTCGCGGTAGGCGTTCGGGTGCAGGGAGAAGTGCGCGGCGCTGGTGGCGGGGGAGCCCTGGTTGGCCATGGAGAACCAGGCGAGGATCTGCCCGCCGGTCTGGAACTCGAACCGGTCGAGGTTGCCGTTCGGCTGGTACGGCAGCGCGCGTGCCGGGCGGGTGCCGGACTCCTGGGTGGGCAGCGCGTTGTTCTGCGGCGCGGGATTGGGCAGCGGGCCGCACGTACTGATGCCGATCACCTTGGTGGCCGGGAGCCCGGACGGCATGCCGTACACCGGCGAGGAGAAGTCGAATACGCCCGTCAGGTCACCGGTGACCTTGCGGCGCCAGGCGCTGATGTTCGGGCAGGTGGCCGGGGTGCCGAGGGCGGCCGTCCACTTCTCCATGAAGCGCAGCACCGAGGTGTGGTCGAAGACCTCGGAGGAGACCCAACCCCCGCGCGTCCAGGGCGACATGACGAGCATCGGCACCCGGAAGCCGAGACCGTACGGGATGCCGTTCAGGAACTCGCCCGCGGTGCCGGCGGGCGGCGACGGCGGGGGCACGTGGTCGAAGAAGCCGTCGTTCTCGTCGTAGTTGAGGAACAGGACGGTCGAGTCGAAGACGTCGGGGGCCGCGGCGAGCGCCCGGTAGACCAGGTCGACGAAGTGCGCGCCGTCGCCGGGCGGGGCGTACGGGTGCTCGGAGAAGGCCTGGTTGGCGACCACCCAGGACACCTGGGGGAGCGTCCCGGCGAGCGCGTCCGCCTTGATCGCGGCGGCGATGTCGTCGGGGGTGGAGCCGGTGGCCGCCGGCACGGAGCCCATGCCGCGATCGTGCAGCGGGTCGCCGGCGGGCGCGGAGGTGAACTTGGAGAAGTATGCGAGCCCGTTGTCGCCGTAGTTGTCGTTGGCGTTCTGGTACACCTTCCAGCTGACCCCGGCGCGCTGGAGGGCCTCGGCGTACGTCTCCCAGGTCAGGCCCGACTCGTCGCCGCCGTCGTAGCTGGAGCCGTCGACCTTGCCGCTCCACAGGAAGGTGCGGTTCGGCCCGGTGGCGCTGAGCGTCGCGCTGAAGTACGCGTCGCAGATCGTGTAGTTGTCGGCCAGCGCGTAGTGGAACGGGATGTCGCCCCGGTCGAGGTAGCCGAGCGAGCGCACGTTGCCGACGCCCGAGACCCAGCTGTCCATCCGGCCCTTGTTCCACGCGGCGTGCTGCGAGGTCCAGCTGTGCGGGAGGTCGCCGTTGCACTGGGCGAGGGTCTCGCCGTCGGCGCCGCCCGAGGCCGGGGTCGAGCTGAGCTTCCACGGGTACTGGCGCCCGGTCCCGTTCGGCTGGTTGAAGACGGGCTGTCCGCCCGCGAGCAGGATGCCGCTCTTGTCGCCGAAGCCCCGGACGCCCTTGAGACGGCCGAAGTAGTGGTCGAAGCTGCGGTTCTCCTGCATCAGGATCACCACGTGCCTGACGTCCTTGATGGTGCCGGTCGCCGAGGCGGCCGCCGTGCTCGTGACCGCCGTACCGACGGCCTCGGCCGCCCCCGAGGGCAGCACGGCACCGGCCGCCACGCCCGCACCGAGTGCCACGAATCCTCTACGACTGATCGGTGTCATCCGCCCGCCTCTTCGGTCGCATGTGCCCCAGCGGCACATCGAGCGCAAGAGTGGCGCCAGCCAATGGTCTGAAGCCAGACCTCTACAGGGAGAGATTTATGAACACTCGGTCAACGGTGGGATTTCTTAAGGTCCGATGAAGGGTCACATGGCCGACAAGGGGGTGCCTCCCTTCGCCGGCCCCGGGTCGTCAGCGGCTCTCGATGCCCTTGGCCACGTCCCGCTTCACCCCAAACCAGGCGAGCAGCACGCCCACGGGGACCGCGCCCAGCATGCCGAGGTAGACGCCGGGCCGGCTCAGGTCGATCAGGCCGAAGCTGTAGCCGAGCACCAGCAACACCATCGAGATGACGGACATGGCGACCAGAGCCCGGGACTTGGCGCTGAAGAACACATGCCGCGTGGGCTGCGCCGGGGTCGCGGCGAGTTCGGCGGCCGGGCCCGCGCTGGCGGCGGCCGGGCGCTTGAAGTACGTCATGTGCAGCCAGCGGCCGCACGGCTCCCAGCCGTCCGGCTCAAGATCGGCGAGCAGTGCCTCGCGCCCCTTCGCGCCGTGCGCGGTCTCGCGGCGGTACTCCCAGCGCATCGCCGCGTCCGGCCGGCGGCACACGAAGCGGCCGACGAAGTCGATCTCCTCGACCTCCCAGCCCTCGGCCCCGTACTGGTTGAGGAGCAGCCGGTCGGTGTAGATGTCGGCGGTCCACTTCCAGGTCTCGGCCCCGGCCTCGGCCTCGGGCCGCTCGGCGGTACGTCCCTGGGTGAGCCGGTCGGCGAAGACGTCCGGCGCCCCGAACTCCTCGCGGGCGTCGGCCGATCCGGACTCCGCGAGGTAGCCGGTCAGGTCGGCGACGGTCGCCGACACCTCCTGCTCCGGCATCCCGCGTGCCGCGAGCAGCCGGCCGAGCTCGGCGAAGTATTCGGTGTTCACGCTGGTCCCCCTGGAACGGTGCTGGTGAGCATGGTGGTGACGGCCGAGTGGAACTCCCGCCAGGAAGCGCCCTGTTCGGCGAGCGCCCGGCGGCCGTCCTCGGTCAGCCGGTAGTAGCGGCGCCCCGGCCCGCGCTCGGCGGCCCGGAACTCGCCGACGGCGAGGCCGGCTTCCTCCAGGCGGTTGAGTACGGGATAGAGCGTCCCGCCCTTGATCTCGCCGAGCCCGGCGGCGGTGAGTGCCTTGGAGATCTCGTACCCGTAGCTCTCACCCCCGGTGAGACAGGACAGGACGAGGAGGTCAAGGACACCCTTGAGCCAGCTGGATCTGCGGTCTGCGGCCATGCCTGTATTCCACCACCACCTAGGTAGGAATGCAATCTAGGTCGGGATGTCGTGTGCAGGGGTGCCAGGCTCAGGGGGTGCCGTGCACAGGGGGGCGTCCACGCAGGGTGCGCGTTCAGTCGGTTACGTGGATGAGGAGCTTTCCCGTGTTGGACCCGCCCAGCATCCCGATGAACCCGTCCAGGATTCCGTCGAACCCGTCCACCACCGTCTCGTCCGACGCAACCCGCCCGGACCGCAGGTGCGGGACGAGGAAGTCCTCCAACTCGCCTTGTGCGTCACGGTGGTTGCGGACCAGGACGCCCTCCAGGCGCAGGTTCTTGCCGACCACGTCGTAGAGGTTGCGGGGAGCCGCGGGCGGCTCGGCGAGGGTGTTGTACTGGGCCACCGCGCCCACCCAGGCGATCCGGCCGTGGTCGCGCAGGCCCGCGATCGCGCCCTCCAGGTGGGTGCCGCCCACGTTCTCGACGACCGCGTCCACCCCGTCCGGGGCGGCCTTGGCGAGCAGCTCGCCGACCGGGCCCTCGTGGTAGTCGAAGGCGGCGTCGTAACCGACCGTCCCCGTAAGGTAGTCGACCTTTTCCGCCGACCCGGCGCTGCCGATGACGCGGCCCGCGCCGAGCAGCCGGGCGATGCGTCCGGCGGCTGTGCCGACGCCCCCGGCAGCCGCCGTGACGAACAGGTCCTCGCCGGGCTTGAGGCTCAGGGTCCGGGTGAGCGCCACATAGGCGGTCAGCCCGGTGCCGCCGAGGATGCCGAGGTGGGCGGAGAGCGGGACACCGTCGTACGCCTTGATCTTGCGGACCCCGTCGACGCCCAGGGTCACCGGGGCGTGGGTGCGCCAGCCCTCACGGTGGAAGACGAGGTCGCCCTCCGCGAGGCCGGGATCGCGCGAGGCGAGCACCCGGCCGAGCGCGCGGCCCTCCAGCGGGGTGCCCAGCGGGCCCTCGTCCATCACCTCGCGGTGATACGGGTCCACCGAGAGGTAGAGGTTCTCGACGAGGGCGGTGCCGGGGGCGGGGTCGGGGATCTGGGCCCGGACCAGCTCGAAGTCGGCCGGGGTGGGGAGCCCGTCGGGGCGGGCGGTCTGCTGAACGGTGATCGAAGTCGTCATGGCCCAGGACGTTAGAAAGGAATGCGCGGACCCGGCAGGGGGTTGCGTCGATGGAACCGAGCGATCCATCAACTCTGCTCATACGTACAGGTGGGAGCCCCTCATGCCCAGCGACCTCGCCCCGCACGAACTACGCGTCCTGGTGGCCGTGGAGCGCGAGCGCGGCTTCTCCGCCGCCGCCGAGAAGCTCGGCATGACCCAGTCCGCCGTCTCGCACTCGGTGCGCTCCAGCGAGGCCAAGATAGGTGCGGTTCTCTTCGAACGGGGCAGGCGTGGCGCGACCCCGACGCCCGCCGGGAGCCGGGCTGTCGCCCACGCCCGCCGGGTGCTGCGGCTTCTCGACACCCTGGCGGCCGAGGCGCGCGGGGCCGCGCCCGACCCGGCCGACGACACCGTCGCGGGGCCGCTGCGGATCGCCGCGTTCCGCAGCGCCGCACTCCAGTTGCTGCCCGCCGCGCTGGAACGGCTCACCGCCCGGCACCCCGGGATAGTGCCGGAGGTCAGCCTGGTGCGGGAGGTCGGCGCGGGGACGGCCGGGGAGGTGGCGGCGGGGCGCGCGGACCTCGGCATCGCCACGATCGGGACCACCTCGCCGATCCCGCCCGGGCTCGTCGGCGACGTACTCCTGGAGGAGGGGTACGCGCTGGTGCACCCGGCCGGGCATGCCGCGCCGCGCTCGCTCCCGCTGGTCGACTGGACCGAGAACTGCACGTCGTACACCCGGCGTTGGTGGGCCGAGCAGGAGTGGATCCCGGCCGCCACGGTCCGCGCCGAGGACGACGGAGCGGTGCTCTCGATGGTGAGCAGCGGTTTCGGAATGGCGATCATGCCGGAGCTGTCCCTGGTCGGAGCACCGCCCACCATCGAGATCACTGATCTCGGCCCGGAGCGCCCGACACGCTCCGTCGGCTATGTGACCACCCCCGAACTCGCCGGGTCCGTCGCCGTGCGCGGCCTGATCAGGGAACTGAGGGCGATGCGGCCCCAGCCGCCCCTGACTCGGTCCGCCCGTACGGGCCCGGCCCAGGCCCGCCCGCCCCGCTGACCCCCGCCACTATGTCCGCGAGCGCCCCCCGCAGCCACCGGTGCGCCGGATCCGCGTCCACCCTGATGTGCCAGGCCTGCACGAACGGGCTGGCCGGCAGGCCGAGCGGAATGTCGAGGATCGTGAGCGGCATCGCCCGGACCGCCTCGACCGCGAACTGCCGCGGCACCAGCGCCAGCGCGTCCGAGCGGAGCGCGAAGAAGCAGGCCGCCGAGTACGTCGGCGCGGTGGCGAGGACGTCGCGGGTCAGGCCGAGTTCGGCGAGCCGCTCGTCGACCACACTGCGCACCCGGCCGCGCCGGGTGACCGTGATGTGAGGGAGCGCGGCGAACCGCTCGGGGGTCAACCGCTCGGCGGCGTAGGGCCCGTCGGCGCGCACCACGGCCGCGTAGGCGTACTCACCCAGCGGGCTGCTGCGGATGTCGTGCGGCAGATCGTGCATCTGCCCCACCTCCAGGTCGATCCGGTCCCGAAGATCGGCCGGGTCCTCATCGCCCTCGGGGAGCATCCGGAGCCGCACCCCGGGCGCCTCGCGCATCACCCGCTCGGTCAGCGCCGAGCCGAAGATGACGGCCACGCTGTCGTTGGACCTGATGGTGAACTCCCTTTGCAGGGTGGCGAGTTCGAGTTCCTGCGGCGGACGGAGCGCGGCCAGTGCGGCCGCCAGGGCCGCCTCCACGCGCGGCTGGAGCTCCCTCGCGCGCGGCGTCAGCGTGAGGCCGCGCCCCGACGGTACGAGCAGTTCGTCGCCCACCACCCGGCGCAGCCGACCCAGGGTGCGGCTCATCGCGGACGGTGAGATCCGCATCTCGGCGGCGGCCCCCGCCACGCTCCCGGCCCGCAGCAGGGCATCGAGCGAGGGCAGCAGATTCATGTCCGGCAGCTGTTGCATGCGCCGAGTATGGCCGAATGATGCACAGCACGCACGCCTCACCTAACCAACCAGACCTTGTGTGCAGCAATGGCCGCGGCCAGTCTTGACCCCATGCTCGAACCCAGACAGCGCGCCACCGCCCTCCTCGTCGCCGGCTGTTTCTTCATGGAGATGCTCGACGGCACCATCGTGGCCACCGCCGCCCCGCAGATGGCGGCCTCCCTGCACACCACGCCCGCCTCCGTCGGCCTGGTGATCACCGCGTATCTGCTGACCCTCGCCGTGCTCATACCGCTCAGTGGCTGGCTCACCGCCCGCTACGGCGCCCGGCGGATCTTCCTCACCGCGATCGTGGTGTTCACCCTCGCCTCGGCGGGCTGCGCGGCGAGCGGGAGCCTCGGCCTCCTCATAGCCATGCGCGTGCTGCAAGGAGCGGGCGGCGCGATGATGGTGCCGGTCGGCCGGCTCCTGGTGCTCAACGGGGCCCAGAAGACCGACATCCCGAAGATCATGGCGTACATCGTGTGGCCGGGCCTGATGGCGCCCGTCGTCGCCCCGCTGCTCGGCGGACTGCTCACGACGTACGCCAGCTGGCACTGGATGTTCCTGGTCAACCTGCCGCTCGGCGCGGCCGCGTTCGCCGTCGCCCGGCGCCTGGTGGCGGCCGGGCCCACCGCGACCCCGCCGCCGCTCGACGTGCCCGGCGTGCTGCTCAGCTGCACCGGGCTCGCCGCCCTCACCTGGGCCGCCCACCTGGTCGCCGACACCGACAGCGGCTGGCCGGTGGCCGCCGCCGTCGCCGCGCTCGCGGTCCTCGCGCTCGGCGCGGCCGGACGTCATCTGCTGCGCACCGCCCACCCGTTGGTGAATCTGCGCACCCTGGACGTGGCGTCGTTCCGGGCCACCGTGACCGGCGGCTCGCTCTTCTGGATCGTGGTCGGCGCCATGCCGTTCCTGCTACCCCTGCTCTTCCAGGAGGTGTTCGGCTGGAGCGCGGTGAAGTCCGGTGCCGTGGTGCTCTTCGTGTTCGTCGGCAACATCGGGATCAAGCCCGCGACCACGTATCTCCTCAACCGCTTCGGCTTCCGCCCGCTGCTGATCGTCTCCACCGCCGGGCTCGCCGCGACCGTCGCGGGCTGCGCCCTGCTCACCGGTGCGACCCCCGTCGCCGTGACCGCCGTCCTCGTCATGCTCAGCGGGGCCACCCGCTCGCTCGGCCTGACCTGCTACTCCACCATCGCGTTCAGCGAGATGGCCCCCGAGCGGCTGCGTGACGCCAACGCGCTGTCCGCGACCGCCAATCAGCTCGCGGCCGGGCTCGGGGTCGCCGTCGCGACCGTCGCGCTGCGCCTGGGCGGTGCCTTCACCGATACCCCCTCCGCCGCCTACGCGGTGGCGTTCTGCCTGCTCGGCGCGGTGGGCCTGGCCCCCCTGGTGGGCGCGCTGCGGCTGCACCGGGGCGCGGGGGACGCGGTGCGTACGAAGCTCGCGCAGCCGTCTGGCCGGACCGCGTAGCGAGGGGTCCGTCTCAGATAGTAGGAAGTCCGAGTAATTGTGGAGACAGACTCCAGCGCAAGGCTTAGCTTTGTAGAAGCCGAACGTCTCGCAGATCCAGCGAATGGCGGTCGTGAGCGCAGTGCCCCTTGGCAGGCAACCCCTGCGGCAGCGCTCCCCGCCCCTTCCGGCACCTCACTGCATCCGCCGGGGCCTGCCCCCGGACCTCTCAGCAGAGGAGTCGAATTCCCATGGTCAAGCAGCCCGCCCGCCGAGTCCGTCACTCTTCGCGCAGCAGCGAGTCCGACCGCAAGAACGCCGCCGCCGCCCTCCAGCGTGCGCTGGACCGCAGGGACAACGGCGGCGCCACGGGGCACTGAGCCCCTTGCCGGCTAACGCCCGCGCTGGATCTCGAAGTGGTCGATGCGCTCGCCCGTCTCGGCGAGCGCGCTGACCTTCATCCTCGGGTGGCGGCCGGTCTCGACCTCCACCGCGAGGAACGAGTAGTTGGTGTAGCGGACCCGCGACCACTCCACGGTCTCGGTGACCTTCGCGCCGCCCTTGGCCCAGTGGTAGGTGTCCACGCTGTCGCGGTCCGCGACATGGCCCTCGTACGAGTCGGGCACCGGGAAGCTGTACAGCGAACGGCCCGCCGCACCGGCCGTGACGTACACGATGCCGTCGCGGGTCGGGTCGGTGCGCCCGCCGATCGCGACCTTGCGGCCCACCTTGTTGCCCTTGATGGCATCGGTGCGCTCGTACACGTGGTTGTGCCCGTTGATCACCAGGTCCACCTGGTGCTTCTCGAACAGCGGCACCCACACGTCCCGCACGCCCCCCTCCGAGGCGTGCGAGCTGGTCGTCGAGAACGCGCAGTGGTGGAAGAAGACCACGATGAAGTCGACCGCGTGATGGGCGCGCAGCTCACCGAGCCGCTTGTCCAGCCACTGCGTCTGCCTGCCGCCGCTGATGCCGTAGTTGGCGGGGATCTCGTACGAGACGTCGTTCGCGTCCAGCGCCACCACGCCGACGTTGCCGTGCACGAACGAGTAGACGCCGGGCTGGTTCACCGGGTCCGGGCCGTTGGCCGGCAGCGACCAGCGGGCGTTCTGGCCGCCGTAGCCCTGCGGCGAGTACCAGGCCTCCATGTCGTGGTTGCCGGTCGTCACCATCCACGGCACGGTCTTCGCGACCGACTCGGTCTGCGCCAGGAACTGGTCCCAGGTGCGCGCGTCGTACTGGTCCGACGACTGGCCCGAGCCCGACGGGTCGGCGTAGCAGATGTCGCCCGCGTGCAGGTGGAAGGCCGGGTTCTGGCCCAGGATCACCTGGTCGTTGCCCAGCGCGTGATAGCTGACGCCCTGGTCGCCGAAGGCCGTGAACGTGAAGTTCTCGGCGTGCGCCGGAGCGGTGGTGAAGGTGCCGAGCGTGCCGAGGTTGCGGCGGTCCGCCGGGTCGAAGCCGTCGTGGCCGACCCCGTAGTAGTACGTCTGGCCGGGCCGCAGCCGGTCCAGGCCCGCGTGCACGTAGAACTGCTCGGCCGCCGCGATCTTCCCGCCGTTCAGGGCGGGCGTCGTCAGGTGGCGCACCTCGGCGTCGATCTTCCGGCTCAGCGACCACGGGCTCGTGCCGATGCGGATGTACGGCTTCTTCACCGCGAACGGGACCTGCCAGGAGACCCGCATCTGCGTCTTGGGGTCGGCGCCGTACGCGAGGTGCCGGCCGAACGGCGCGGCCAGTGAACCGTCAACGCCGGTACGGGAGTTCGAGATGAGCGCGGTCGGGGTCGCGTACGCGGGCGAGGCCGCCCCGGCCGTCGCGACGCCGGCACCGGCGACCGCGGCGGTCGCCACGGTGGTGCGCAGCACCCCACGACGGGTCAGCTTGCTGCGCAGGTACTCGTGCTGCTCGGCCATGCTCATGCGCGCGGCGAGCTGGTCGGGGATGCCGAATCTCGGGATGTCCATGGCGGAAACGTCCTCCTTGGAGTCGACGCGATTCTCACTGAGAGGTGAACGCCGGGCATACACCTGGCCACAGCGTTTCGCGGGCGATGTCCGATGGTCCACACTGTGGACATCGGGTGTCAATGGCTGGGACGGCGAGTAGGGTTTCCCCATGTCGGCAAGTTCTCGCAGCATCAATCTCGCAGTGATCCCCGGTGACGGCATCGGCCAGGAGGTCGTGGCCCAGGGCCTGAAGGTTCTCCGTGCCGTCCTTCCGCAGGATGTGAAGCTGGAGACCAGGGAGTTCGACTTCGGCGCCCGGCGTTACCACGCCACCGGTGAGACCCTCACCGACGCCGACGTCGAGGCCCTCAAGCAGCACGACGCGATCCTGCTCGGCGCGATCGGCGATCCCTCGGTCCCGTCCGGCGTCCTGGAGCGCGGCTTCCTGCTGAAGCTCCGCTTCCTCTTCGACCACTACGTCAACCTCCGCCCCAGCAGGCTGCTCCCCGGCGTCGCCACCCCGCTCGCCGGCCAGCCCGAGATCGACTTCATCGTCGTGCGCGAGGGCACCGAGGGCCCGTACACCGGCAACGGCGGCTCGATCCGCACCGGAACGCCGCACGAGGTCGCCACCGAGGTCTCGGTCAACACCGCCTACGGTGTCGAGCGCGTGGTCCGGGACGCCTTCGCCCGCGCCCAGGCCCGCCCGCGCAAGAAGCTGACGCTGGTCCACAAGAACAACGTCCTGGCCCACGCCGGGCACCTGTGGACCAACATCTTCAACAAGGTGGCCAAGGAGTTCCCCGACGTCACCACCGACTACCTGCACGTGGACGCGGCGACGATCTTCCTCGTCACCGACCCGGCGCGGTTCGACGTGATCGTCACCGACAACCTCTTCGGCGACATCATCACCGACCTCGCCGCGGCCGTCTCGGGCGGCATCGGCGTCGCGGCCTCGGGCAACATCAACCCGAGCGGCGAGTTCCCGTCGATGTTCGAGCCGGTGCACGGCTCCGCCCCGGACATCGCGGGCCAGGGCAAGGCCGACCCGTCGGCCACGGTCCTCTCGGTCGCCCTGCTGCTCCGCCACCTCGGCCACGAGGCCGAGGCGGCCCGCATCGAGGCCGCCGTCTCCGAGGACCTCGCGGCCCGCGGCGACTCGGCCCGCACCACGGACGAGATCGGCGACGCGCTCGCCGTACGCGTAGCCGGCTGACCCGCGGCACACCTACGCAACAGCCGCCGGGTCGCATTTCGCACCCGGCGGCTTTTCGCATGCGCCCACCGGGTGACACCATCAACCCCGGACCGCACATCACGCCGTTATGTCCAAGGCCCCGCCAAGAGCGATAATCGGACGTGGGCCGCGACATGCGGAGCAGCTCGGACGTCCAGGCAGTAGCAGCGGCGTGAGCGCGGTCCGTCACTATCCACCGGTGAAGGACACAGCACTCATGACGACGCCCACGATCGAGCTCAAGCCCACCTCGCATCCGCTGTCCGACGCGGAGCGCGAGGCGATTCTGGCCAGCCCCGGTTTCGGCCGCCACTTCACCGACAACATGGTGACGGTCCGCTGGACCGAGGGCCGCGGCTGGCACGACGCCCAGCTCGTGCCGTACGCCCCGCTGTCCATGGACCCGGCGAACATGACGCTGCACTACGCGCAGACGATCTTCGAGGGCCTCAAGGCGTACCGCCAGCCCGACGGCACGGTCGCCACGTTCCGGCCCGAGGCCAACGCCGAGCGCTTCCAGTCCTCGGCCCGCCGCATCGCGATGCCCGAGGTGCCCGTCGACCTCTTCATCGCGGCCTGCGACGCGCTGATCCAGCAGGACAAGGCGTGGGTCCCGGCCACCGGCGAGGCCTCCCTCTACCTGCGCCCCTTCATGATCGCGACCGAGGTCGGCCTCGGCGTGAAGCCGGCCAACGAGTACCTGTTCATCGTGATCGCCTCCCCGGCCGGTGCCTACTTCCCCGGCGGCGTGAAGCCCGTCTCGGTGTGGCTGTCCGAGGAGTACGTCCGTGCCGTCAAGGGCGGCACCGGCGCGGCCAAGACCGGCGGAAACTACGCGGCTTCCCTGGTCGCCCAGGCCGAGGCCGCCCAGCACGGCTGCGACCAGGTCGTCTGGCTCGACGCGGTCGAGCACCGCTGGATCGAGGAAATGGGCGGCATGAACCTGTACTTCGTGTACGGCGACAAAATCGTCACCCCGGAGCTGACGGGCTCGCTGCTGCCCGGCATCACCCGCGACTCCCTCCTGAAGATCGCCCGCGATCTCGGGTACGAGGCCGTCGAGGGGCGGATCTCCACGGAGGACTGGAAGCGGGACAACGAGAACGGCTCGCTCACCGAGGTCTTCGCCTGCGGCACGGCCGCGGTCATCACCCCGGTCGGGTCGGTCAAGTCCGCCCGCGCGAACTGGACGCAGGGTGACGGTGAGCCCGGCGAGGTCACGATGAAGCTCCGCAAGGCGCTGCTCGACCTTCAGACCGGGGTGTCCCCGGACCCCCACGGGTGGATGCACCCGCTGGGCTAGAACTCAGCTCTCCGCGAGGGCCGCCGTCGACTCCGTGTCCGCGGCGGCCCTTTCGGTTGCCCAGGAGCGGGCGGTCAGCGCCATGTACGCCAAACCGCCCACCACCCCCGACAGCAGGAAGCTGCAGTCCACTCCGCCTGTCCAACTCAGCAGTGGGCCCTGGTAGTTGGGCAGGGAGACCGCGAGGATCCCCGTGGCCGCGCCCAGGGCCCAGGCGGTCGCCGCGCGGAGGTTCCAGCCGGCCCGGTACCAGTAAATACCGCCCCGCGAGCGGCGGTTGAAGACCTGGAGGGCGTCCGCGTCGTACACGCCCCGGCAGCGCACGAAGCCGATCAGGGTGATCACCGCCCAGGGCGTGCCGATCGCCGTGAGCAGCAGGACGAACGAGGTCATCGCTGCTTGCGCGTCCCAGGCGAAGTGGCCCGCGAACACGCACACCGTGGCGACGCCCGCCACCGCGAACGTCGCCTGGGTCCGCGAGGCGCGCGGCAGGATCGCGTCCAGGTCGAGGCCCATCGAGTAGAGCATCAGACCCGCGTTGCCCACCGAGCCCGCCGAAGCGGCCAGCAGCAGCGGCACCAGGTACCAGCCGGGGGCGGCCGCGACCAGCGGGCCCGCGTAGTCGGTGGCCGCGCGGGCCGCGTACGCCGTGAACGTACCGAAGAGCTGGGGCACCAGGAGGCCCGCCGTCAGGCCGAGCCAGGTCGCGTGCAGGACGCGGCGCGGGCGGTGCCGGGCCGGCGAGATGTAGCGCGTGTAGTCGCCGAGCAGCGTGATGAACGCGATCGGGCCGCTCAGCCCCGCCGCGACGAGCGCGAGCAGCCAGGTCGGCCAGAACGAGCCCAGCAGACAGCCGCCCGCGTCCGGCAGCGCCGAGGTGGTGAAGTGCGGTGCGTAGGCGACGACTCCGAGGATCAGCAGCGCCGTCATGCCCACCGCCAGGATGCGCGACAGGCGAAGCAGCACCCGGTAGCCGTACACCGCGCCGATGACGGTGGCCGCGGCGAGCAGCGCGTACACGATGCCGTACGAGATCCCGCCCGTCGGCAGGCCGAACAGGCGGTGCAGGACGCCCGTCATCGCGTCCCCGCCGATCCACACGGTCAGCGCGGTGTACCCGAGCGAGAGCAGCAGGCCCACCACGGAGCCCACCAGCCGTCCGCGTACGCCGAATTGGGCGCCCGACGACGTCGACAGGTTCGTGGCCGTACGCAGTGAGACGAGCGCGAGCGGGGCCGTCAGGAGGGTGCCGACCGCCGTGCCCGCGATCACCGCGCTGACCGAGGCCCACCAGTCGAGGCCGAAGGAGACCGGCAGCCAGCCGAAGACGATCACCCCGAGGCAGAGGTTCGAGCCGAGCAGGATCGACACGAGATCGCGCGGCCCGCTGGTTCGTTCCGCTTCCGGGACCGTGTCGACTCCGCGCTGTTCTATGGGCATGCCGGCGCCTCTCACTCTCGGGGGGTTTGAGTGGCGCTCAATGTGGCTCATGCCAAGCGGTGCCGTCAATGCTTCCACTCTGTGGAATCTCTGGTTAGAGTGGCGTTCAAACAGGAGGTGTGGTGGCGTGCGACTGACCCCGACGGAGCGTGACCGGCTGCTGCTGTTCGGCGCCGCGGAACTGGCCCGGGCCCGCAGGGCCCGCGGGCTCCGCTTGAACGTGCCCGAGGCGACCGCCCTGATCGCGGACACCGTCTGCGAGGCGGCCCGCGACGGCCGGCGGCTCGCCGAGGCCATCGAGGCGGCCCGCGCCGTGCTCGGCCCCGACGACGTGCTGCCCGGCGTGTCCGACGTGGTCACCGAGGTCCATGTCGAGGCCGTCTTCGACGACGGCTCCCGGCTCGCGGTGGTGTCCGACCCCATCGGCGGCACGGCCGGCGAGGCCGCCCCCGGCGCCCTGCTGCCCGGCGACGGCTACCCGGAGGCCGCCCCCGAGGTCCGGCTCACCGTGACCAACACCGCTTCGGTGCCGGTCAGCGTCACCTCGCACTTCCACTTCTTCGAGGCCAACCCGCGGCTCGACTTCCACCGCGCGGCCGCCTACGGCATGCGGCTCTGCGTGCCCGCCGGGTCCTCGGTGCGGTTCGGGCCCGGCGAGAGCGAGGAGGTCGGCCTGGTCCCGATCGGCGGCGACCGCGTCGCGATCGGCTTCGCGGGCCTGGTCGACGGGCCGCTCGACGCACCCGGCGCGAAGGAAGAGGCCCTGCGCAGGGCCGCCGCCTGCGGCTACCTGGGAACCGGCCCCCGTGAGGGAGACAAGTGATGGACCCGTACGAGTACGCCTCCGTGCACGGCCCCCGCACCGGGGACCGGATCCGGCTCGGGGACTCGGGTCTGACCGTCCGCGTCGAGTCCGACTCGCAGGCCCCCGGCGACGAGTTCCTGGCCGGCTTCGGCAAGACGGCCCGCGACGGGCTGCACCTGAAGGCGGCCGCAGTGCGCGAGACCTGCGACGTCGTGATCAGCAACGTCGTCGTGATCGACGCGGTGCAGGGCATCCGCAAGGTGTCCATCGGCATCCGCGAGGGACGGATCTGCTCCATCGGGCGGGCCGGGAACCCCGACACCCTCGACGGCGTCGACGTGGTCGTCGGCACCGGCACCTCGATCGTCTCCGGCGAGGGGCTCATCGCCACCGCCGGAGCCGTCGACCCCCACGTACACCTGCTCTCGCCCCGCATCATGGAGGCCTCGCTCGCCTCCGGTGTCACCACGATCATCGGCCAGGAGTTCGGCCCGGTCTGGGGCGTCGGCGTCAACTCGCCCTGGGCGCTGCGCCACGCGTTCGCGGCCTTCGACGCCTGGCCGGTCAACATCGGCTTCCTCGGCCGGGGTTCGTCCTCGAACGGCGCCCCGCTGGTGGAGGCGCTCGCCGAGGGCGGGGCCTGCGGGTTCAAGGTCCACGAGGACATGGGCGCGCACACCCGCGCGCTCGACACCGCGCTGCGGGTCGCCGAGGAGCACGACGTCCAAGTCGCCCTGCACAGCGACGGGTTGAACGAGTGCCTCACCGTCGAGGACACCCTGAAGGTGCTCGAAGGCCGCACCATCCACGCCTTCCACATCGAGGGCTGCGGCGGCGGGCACGTACCCAATGTGCTGAAGATGGCCGGGGTGCCCAACGTCATCGGGTCGTCCACCAACCCCACTCTTCCCTTCGGGCGGGACGCGGTCGCCGAGCACTACGGCATGATCGTCTCGGTCCACGACCTCAAGACCGACCTGCCGGGCGACGCCGCGATGGCCCGCGACCGCATCCGCGCCGGGACCATGGGCGCCGAGGACGTGCTCCACGACCTGGGCGCGATCGGCATCACCTCCTCCGACGCACAGGGCATGGGCCGCGCGGGCGAGACCGTACGCCGCACCTTCGCCATGGCCGGGAAGATGAAGGCCGAGCTCGGCCCCCTGGAGGGCGACGGGCCCGGTGACGACAACGCGCGCGTCCTGCGCTACATGGCGAAGCTGACCATCAACCCGGCCATCGCGCACGGCCTCTCGCACGAGATCGGCTCCATCGAGGTCGGCAAGATGGCCGACCTCGTGCTGTGGCGCCCGGCCTACTTCGGCGCCAAGCCGCAGATGGTCCTCAAGTCCGGCTTCCCCGCCTGGGGCGTCACCGGCGACCCCAACGCGGCCACCGACACCTGCGAACCGCTCGTGCTCGGCCCGCTGTTCGGCGCCCACGGCGGGACCGCCGCCGAGCTGTCCGTCGCCTTCGTGGCGAAGGCCGCCCTCCACCAGGGCGGCGACCGGCTGCCGACGCGCCGCCGCCGGGTCGCGGTGCGCGGCACCCGCGGCATCGGCCCCGCCGACCTGCTGCTCAACTCCCGTACCGGGGCCGTCGGCGTGGACGGCCGCACCGGGCTCGTCACCCTCGACGGCGACCCGCTGCGCTCCGAACCGGCCGACTCCGTCTCCCTCAACCGCCTCTACTTCCTGTAAGGACCGCCCTGATGTCTGCTGCCGCCGACGGCTTCCGCATGCCCGCCGAGTGGACCCCGCACGAGCGGACCTGGATGGCATGGCCGGGTCCCAACGTGACGTTCCCGAACGAGGCCGAGCTCGCCGAGTCCCGAGCCGCCTGGGCCTCGGTCGCCCGCGCGGTACGCCGCTTCGAGCCGGTCACCATGGTCGTCGGACCGGGGCAGGCCGACAGCGCCCGCGCCCTGCTCGGCCCCGGCATCGAGCTCGTCGAGCGCGAACTCGACGACGCGTGGATGCGGGACATCGGCCCCACCTTCCTCACCGACGGCAAGGGCCGACTGGCCGCCGTGGACTGGACGTTCAACGGCTGGGGCGCCCAGGACTGGGCGACCTGGGAGCACGACGCGAAGATCGGCGCCCAGGTCTCCGACCTGGCCGGGGCGCGTACGTACACCTCACGCCTGGTCAACGAGGGCGGCGCGATCCACGTCGACGGCGAGGGCACGGTGCTGCTCACCGAAACCGTGCAGCTCGGCCCCGAGCGCAACCCCGGCTGGACCCGCGAGGAGGTCGAGACCGAGATCCACGCCATGCTCGGCACCCGCAAGGCCATCTGGCTGCGGCGCGGCCTGACCGCCGACTACCCGCCGCACGGCTACGGCACCCTCGGCCATGTCGACATCGTCGCCGCGTTCGCCCGGCCCGGCGTCGTGGTCGTCCACACCCAGCCCGACCCGGCCCACCCCGACCACGAGCTCTGCAAGGAGAACGTGGCGCTGCTCCGCTCCCGGACCGACGCCCGGGGCCGCTCCCTCGAAGTCGTCGAGATCCCCGCGCCGACCGTCCTCAAGGACGACCACGGCTGGGTCGACTACTCGTACATCAACCACTACCTCTGCAACGGCGGCGTGGTCCTGTGCGCCTTCGACGACCCGCGCGACGAGAACGCGGCGGGCATCTTCCGCCGGCTCTTCCCCGAGCGCACGGTGACCCTCGTCGACGCCCGGACGATCTTCGCGGGCGGCGGCGGCATCCACTGCATCACCCAGCAGCAGCCCAAGGTGTGACCGCGCGGGGCGGTGGCGCGCGCATCGGGTAGAACTGGTCGGGTGATGAGTCCCGCCGCCCGCCGCCGCAACACCGCTCCGCCCCGCGAGGAGGTGCTCGTCGCCGCCATGGCCACGATCGCCGAACGCGGCCTCGACGGGCTCACCATGGCCGGGCTCGGCCGCGAGGTGGGCATGTCCAGCGGGCACCTCCTCTACTACTTCCGCTCCAAGGACGAGCTGCTGCTCCAGACCCTGGAGTGGAGCGAGGGCCGGCTCGGCGAGGAGCGCCGCGGCCTGCTCGCGCGGCCCGGCACGGCCCGCGAACGCCTCGATGCCTACATCGACCTGTACGTCCCCGACGGGCCGCGCGATCCGCACTGGATCCTGTGGCTGGAGGTCTGGAACCGCTCGCAGAACGCCGACCACGCCGCCCGCGCCCGCCAGGCCGCCATCGAGGGGGCCTGGCACCGCGACCTGGTCGCGATAGTCGCCGAGGGGGTCTCGCGCGGCGAGTTCCGCCGGGTGGACGCCGACCGCTTCGCGGCCCGCCTGCGCGCCCTGCTCGACGGGTTCAGCGTGCATGTCGCGGTCGGCCTGCCCGGCACCGGGCGGGCCCAAGTCCTCGACCACGTAAGGGAGTTCGTGGACGAGTCGCTGATGCGTCGCTGACGGCGGGAACGCAACGCACGTAAGTAGGCCCGATCGTTGCGCCCGCACGCCTTGTCGGCCGCGCGGGCCTGCGCCAACGTGAGCGTCCATGGGACGAGAGCACTGGAAGAAGATCTGGGTCGGTTCGGCCGGCAACATGGTCGAGTGGTTCGACTGGTTCGTGTACGCCACGTTCGCCGTGTACTTCGCGGACGCGTTCTTCCCGAAGGGCAACGAGACCGCCAACCTCATGAACACCATGGGGATCTTCGCGGTCGGCTTCTTCATGCGGCCGGTCGGCGGCTGGCTGCTCGGCCGGATCGGCGACCGCAAGGGCCGCAAGGCGGCGCTCACCCTGACCGTCACCCTCATGTCGGCCTCCGCGATCCTGATCGCGATCGCACCGACGTACGCCGTCGCCGGGTACGGCGGAGTGGCCGTCCTCCTGGTGGCCCGGCTTCTCCAGGGCCTCTCGGTCGGCGGCGAGTACGCGGCCAGCGCGACCTATCTCACCGAGGCCTCCGACCCGAAGAAGCGCGGCTTCGCCTCCAGCTTCCAGTACGTGTCGATGACCGCGGGCCAGCTCCTCGGCCTCGGCCTCCAGATCGTCATGCAGCGCAACCTCTCGGACGCGGCCCTGCACAGCTGGGGCTGGCGCGTCCCCTTCATCGTCGGCGCCCTTGGCGCGGCCGTCGTCTTCTACCTGCGCCGCTCCATGCTGGAGACCGAGGTGTACGAGGACTCGGGCGCCGCCCACGACGCGGACCGGGGCACCCTGAAGGCGCTGTGGGCGCACAAGCGCGAGGCCCTGCTCGTCATGGCGCTCACCATGGGCGGCACGGTCGCCTACTACACGTACACGACGTATCTGACGAAGTTCCTGTCCAAGAGCGCGGGCATGGACAAGTCGACTGCCTCGCTCGTCAGCTTCTGCGCGCTGTTCGTGTTCATGTGCATCCAGCCGCTGGCGGGTGCGCTCTCCGACCGGGTCGGGCGCCGCCCGCTCCTGATCACCTTCGCCGTCGGCTCCACCTTCCTGACCGTGCCGATCATGAAGATGCTCAGGCACGCGGGCACCTTCTGGCCGGCCTTCGGCCTCGCCCTGCTCGCCCTGGTCGTCGTCACCGGCTACACCTCGATCAACGCCTGTGTGAAGGCCGAGCTCTTCCCGACCGGCATCCGCGCGCTCGGCGTCGCCCTGCCGTACGCGATCGCGAACGCGCTGTTCGGCGGGACGGCCGAATACGTGGCGCTCTGGTTCAAGCAGGCGGGCATCGAGTCCGGCTTCTACTGGTACGTGGCGGGATGTGCGGCGGTGTCCCTGGTCGTCTACCTGACCATGCGGGAGACCCGCGATATTGATCTCAACCGGGTCAAGGACGAACCCCGGCGAACGCAAGCGGAACCGGTTCCTTCGAATTAGTGCAGGTCGGGGGCGCCCGGATGGTGAGACCCCGCCTCCGGGCCCCGGGCCCGTATGGCAGACTGCGAGCGTGCTCGCTTCCCGCATGATTATGGACAGCAGCGCGCCGGTCCGCAGTGATCGCTGAACCGTGGCACAACCCGCGGCAGCGGCCATCGTGCCCCAGACCCGCGCGCAGACCTCTCGCACCCGCGAGGGGTCTTTTCGTTTACCGGCCCCACCACGGCCGGGGGCGAGGAGCGCGGCGACGGGGGCAAGTGGAGCCATGAGTTCGGAGCCACTCACCCGACAGGAGTCAGATCAGCATGACGACCAACGAGGCGAACGAAGCCGCCGAGGAGAGTCTGCTCGCCGGCCTTCGGGTCGACGACAGCTTCCATGTCTTCGACACGACGCTGCGCGACGGCGCCCAGCGCGAGGGCATCAACCTCACCGTCGCGGACAAGCTGACGATCGCCCGGCATCTGGACGAGTTCGGTGTGGGCTTCATCGAGGGCGGCTGGCCCGGCGCCAACCCCCGCGACACGGAGTTCTTCGCCCGCGCGCAGCAGGAGATCAGCTTCCAGAACGCGCAGCTCGTGGCCTTCGGCGCGACCCGCCGCGCGGGCGGCAAGGCCGCCGAGGACCCCCAGGTGCGGGCCCTGCTTGAGTCCGGCGCCCCGGTGATCACGCTGGTCGCCAAGTCGCACGACCGGCACGTCGAGCTGGCGCTGCGCACGACCCTGGACGAGAACCTGGAGATGGTCCGCGACACGGTGGCCTACCTGCGCGAGCAGGGCCGCCGGGTCTTCGTGGACTGCGAGCACTTCTTCGACGGCTACAAGGCGAACCCGGAGTACGCCAAGGCCGTCGTACGGGCCGCCAGTGAGTCCGGCGCCGACGTGGTGATCCTGTGCGACACCAACGGCGGCATGCTCCCCGCCCAGATCCACGCCGTCGTCGCCACCGTGCTCGCCGACACCGGCGCCCGGCTCGGCATCCACGCACAGGACGACACGGGATGCGCGGTCGCGAACACCCTGGCCGCCGTCGACGCGGGCGCCACCCACGTCCAGTGCACCGCCAACGGCTACGGCGAGCGCGTCGGCAACGCCAACCTGTTCCCGGTCGTGGCCGCCCTGGAGCTCAAGTACGGCAAGACCGTGCTGCCCAAGGGCGCGCTCGCCGAGATGACCCGGATCTCGCACGCCATCGCCGAGGTGGTCAACCTCGCGCCCTCCACGCACCAGCCCTACGTCGGTGTCTCCGCCTTCGCCCACAAGGCGGGCCTGCACGCCTCCGCGATCAAGGTCGACCCCGGCCTTTACCAGCACATCGACCCCTCGCTGGTCGGCAACCACATCCGGATGCTGGTCTCCGACATGGCGGGCCGCGCCTCCATCGAGCTCAAGGGCAAGGAGCTCGGCGTCGACCTCGGCGACGACCGCGCGGTCGTCGCCCGCGTCGTGGAGCGGGTCAAGGCGCGCGAGCTCCAGGGCTACACCTACGAGGCCGCCGACGCCTCCTTCGAGCTGCTCCTGCGCGACGAGGTCGAGGGAGGCCCGCGCGACTACTTCCGCATCGAGTCGTACCGGGCGATCATCGAGACCCTCAAGGACGGCACGCACGCCAACGGCGCCACCGTGAAGTTCTGGGTCGGCGACGAGCGCATCATCGTCACCGCCGAGGGCAACGGCCCGGTCAACGCGATGGACTCGGCGCTGCTCCAGGGCCTGGAGCGGTTCTACCCGCAGGTCGCCAAGTTCGAGCTGGTCGACTACAAGGTCCGCACCCTGGAGGGCAAGCATGGCACCGCCTCCACCACCCGCGTCCTGATCACCACCACGGACGGCACGGGCGAGTGGACGACGGTCGGCGCCGCCCCCAACGTCATCGCCGCGTCCTGGGAGGCTCTCCAGGACGCCTACACCTACGGCCTGCTCCGGGCCGGGACCCAGCCGCCGCAGTAGGCACGCGATCCGGGGGACGGGGCCCGTGCCCCCGGGATGTGTCCACGGTGGAGCAAGCCGACCCGCGACCGCTCCACCCCGTATGTCCGTTTCCGTGCGGCCTCGGGTAGCGTCGGGGCCATGAGGCTCAGGGTTTTGACCGCACTCTCCGCCGTAGCGCTCGCCGCACTGGCCACGGCGGGCCCCGCCATGGCCGCCACCGGCGCGTCCGACGTGGCCGACCAGCTCAAGAAGAGCCCGGTCTACGTGGATCCCGGAGCCGCGGGCCAGCTCAGTGCGGCCCAGGCGGACGCACTGGCCAAGAAGATCAAGGACGCGGACAAGCCGCTGTTCGTGGCCGTGCTGCCGAACAGCTCCGCGTTCCCCAAGGACTCGATCCTGCAGAACCTGCGCACGGACACCGGTGTCACCGGCCTGTACGCGATCCGGCTCGGCGACGCCTTCACCTCCGGCGCTGACCGGAAGGTCATGTCGAAGCAGGCCGTGCAGAACCTGAACAGCGCCGTGCGCGCCCCCGGCACCAACACCGACGCCGCCACCCAGCTCAACGCCTTCGTCGACAAGGCGCTCCCGCAGATGAAGGGCCACGCCCCCGCCTCGTGGGGCGGCGGCTCGGGCTCCGGCGGCGGGGTCGACACCGGCGCGCTCGTCGGCGTGGGTGCGGTGATCGTCGCGGGCGGCGCGGGCGCGTACGCGCTGGTCCGCCGCAGCCGCAGGAAGAAGGCCGAGGAGGAGCGGGCCGCCCTCCAGCGCCTCCAGGTCGTCGTCGACGAGGACATCACCGCGTTCGGCGAGGAACTCGACCGGCTCGACTTCCATCCCGCCGAGCCCGGCGCCGACGACGCGATGCGCGCCGACTACGAGCGCGCCCTCGACTCCTACGAGACCTCCAAGACGCTGATGGCCAAGGCCGAGCGGCCCGCCGATGTGACGGGCGTGACGCAGGCCCTGGAGGACGGCCGGTTCTCGCTCGCCACCCTCGCCGCCCGCCGCGAGCACAAGCCGCTGCCCGAGCGCCGCGCCCCCTGCTTCTTCGACCCGCGCCACGGCCCCTCCGTCGAGGACGCCGAATGGACCCCGGCCGGCGGCGCCCCGCGCCAGGTCCCGGTGTGCCAGGCGGACGCGACCCGGCTGCGCGACGGCCAGGACCCGATGGTCCGCGAGGTCGACACCGACCAGGGCCGCCGACCGTACTACGACGCGGGCCCGGCTTATGGACCCTGGGCGGGCGGCTACTTCGGCGGCGGCATGCTGCCCGGCCTCCTGATGGGCACCATGCTCGGCTCGATGCTGTCGAGCCCGGCGTACGCGGCCGACTACGGCGCCGGGTCCTACGACGCGGGCTCCGGCTTCGACGGCGGCGATGTGTCGGGCGCCGACTTCAACTCCTCCGACTTCAGCGGCGGCTGGGGCGATGGAGGCGGCGGCGACGGCGGAGGTTTCGGCGGCGGGGACTGGTAACCCGGCCTGACCTGCCGCTCAGCTGTTGACCCGCCCCGTTCCAGCGGGTGATAGTTGCGAGCCGCACATCCAGGGTTGGGGACACATTGCAAGCCGGGCACAAAGACGTCATGGCGGCCTGCGCCGACGCGGAGGCGCTGCTGCGGGCGGGCCGCACCAGCGAGGCCCGCAAGGCCGCGCGGGCCGCGCTGTACACGGACGGGCCCGACCCCTGCCTGTACGCGGTGCTCGGCCGCGCGCACGCCGCCGAGGGGGGTCCCGAGCACGCCGACCGCGCCGAAGCCGTCTTCCGCGAGGGCCTCGACACGTTCCCCGGTGACCCGGTTCTGCTCGCGGCGTACGCTGCCTCGTGCGGCCCTCAACTCGCCGCGAATCCAGGCGAGTCGGCGCCGTCGGCGAGGGTGCAGCGGCACGACGCGCGCCTCGTGCTCGCCGTCGTGGGGCACCCGGCCGGCGCCGCTCAGCAGGCGTGGGCCCAGACCCAGGCGCACCCCGCCGACGACCGGGTCGCCGTCCTCGCCGAGACCCTCACCGCGCTCGCCCGGCCCGGCCGGGCCCCGCTGCGGCTCCTGGTACGGGCGCCGCTGACGGCCGGGTCCGCGTGCTGGGTGTGGTTCGCGGGCTGTCTGCTCGCCGTGGCGGCCCTGCACCTGCCCGTGGGGGCGGCGGCGGCCGCGTTGGCCGGCCCTGTGCTGTTCCCACTCCTGTACGGGGTGCTGCGCGCGGCCCGCCGCCGGGCGCTCGGCCGCACTCGGGCCGCGCGCGCGGTGCCGTCCCCCTACGACGCGTTTCCCACGCTGCCGCAGGTCCCGCCGTACACGACCCGCGAAAAGGCGACCGCGGCCGTGGTCCTCGGCCTGGTCGCCCTCGCGCTCGTGTCGTTCGTGGCCTACTTGCCGCGCCGGTAGCTGCTGCCGTCCCGGGTGCGGCCGAGGTGGCCGCCGATCACCAGGTAGCGGCGCAGTGCCGAGAAGTCGTCGTGCACGGTGAGCAGCGCGTCGTTCACCTCGCGCTCGCTGTAGTCCCGGTCGCGCTCGAACAGCGTCTCGGAGAGGTGGACGAGCACCTGCTCGCGGCGGGCGGTCTTGCGGGGGATCGCGGTCAGGCGGCCCCCCGGGAAGAGGGCGGTGACTGCTCGGGGGCCGGTGGCCGCGTTCTCGGACATGCGGGGCAGCCTCGCCCACCAGGGCCTTCGCGGGCAACGCATTTTGCGGCGAGGGCTCCGGCGGGTGTCAGGCGGACTTGATCGCGGAGATGTCGAAGGTCAGCTTCACCTTGTCGCTGACCATGACGCCGCCGGTCTCCAGGGCCGCGTTCCAGGTCAGGCCCCAGTCGGAGCGCAGGATCTCGGCGCTGCCCTCGAAGCCGATGCGCTGGTTGCCGTAGGGGTCGGTGGCCGAGCCGTTGAACTCCAGGTCGATGGAGAGCGGCCGGGTGACGTCCTTGATCGTCAGGTCGCCGACGATCCGGTACTTGTCGCCGCCGAGCTCCTTGGCCTCGGTCGAGCGGAAGCTCATCACCGGGAACTGCTCGGCGTCGAAGAAGTCGCCGCTGCGCAGATGGCCGTCGCGGTCGGCGATGCCGGTGTCGATGCTGGCGATCTTGACGTCGATGGAGGCGGAGGAGGCGCCCGGGTTCTCGCCGTCGAGGGTCAGGGTGCCCTCGTGCTCGGTGAAGGAGCCGCGGACGTTGGTGACCATGGCGTGCCGCACGGTGAAGCCGATGCTGCTGTGCGCCGGGTCGATCGTGTACGTACCGCTCAGCGCGGCCAGCGCCGGGTCGACCTTGACGGGGGCCGCGGTGTCGAGGGTGGCGGTGCTGCTGTTCTTACGGCCGAAGAGACCCATGACCTGCTCCTTGGGGACGCGCCGCGGCCTTGCGCCGAAGCGGTTTAACTTTCAACGAGATTCACTGTAGGACTATTCCGTTCGGTTTTCAACTACTTCACTCGTTCGGGGGAGCGGCGCCTCGGCGGGGCCGGCCGTGGAGGGCCGGAGGCCTCGGACGAGGGGTGGCAGTGGCGAGCCGGGGCGGCTCTAGACGCGGGGCGGCAGTGGGGCCGGGCCCAGGGTGGTCGTGCCCGGGGTGGCGCGGTGGCCGAGGCCGGTGCGGTAGGCGTCCAGGGCCGCTTCGACGCGGCCGGTGCGGCGCAGCAGGTCGCCGAGGAGCCGGCACAGGTCGGCCATGTCGCCGCTCGCGCCACTGCGCTCAAGGAGCCCGAGCGCGGTGACGTAGTGCTCCTGTGCCGACTCCGTCTCGCCCCGCTCCTCGCAGATCAGGCCGAGCAGCCGGTGCGCGCCGCCCGCGTGCACCGCGCCGTGCTGGTCGCCGAGCTCGGTGAGCGGGGTGAGGAGCTCCATCGCCTCCGCGTGCTGCCCGAGGCGCCGCAGCACGTCCGCCAGCTCCACCTCGACCTGCGCGGTGAACAGCGCGGCCCGCTTGGCCGCGAGCATGTCCCGCGCGGTACGCAACTCCCGCTCCGCGGAAGCGAGTTCGCCCTCCTGGGCGTACACGTAGCCGCGCATCCAGTGGCAGTGCGCCAGATCCGTACGCAGCCGCAGCTGGCGGTAGATCGACTGGGCCTTGGCGAGCGAGGCGTCCGCGTCGGCCAGGCGTCCCTCCGCGAGGAACGTCCGCGCGACCTGTCGGTGCATGCCGGCGACCAGAGCCGGGTCCGAGACCTGCGGCGCGAGCGCGAGCGCCAGCTCGGCGGCGCGCGCCGCGCGGGCCTGGGCGCCCATGTCCAGATACGGGCCGATGACCGCCGCGTACAGGAGGACCAGCGCCTCGGGGTCGGCGAGCCCGCTGGTGCCGAGCTCGTCGATGGTCGACTCCAGGAGGTAGCAGGCGTAGCGCAGCTCGCCCGCCAGGATGTGGGCGACCGCCCGGCCCCGCACCGCCCGCGCCCGGCGCGGCAGCGGCTCGGCGGCCAGGATCTGCTCGCACGCCTCGAAGTGGCGTACGGCGTCCTCTAGTTCACCGGTTTCGAGGGCGCAGTCGCCGAGCCCGAGCAGCGCCTCGGCGCGCTCCTCGTCGAGGCCGTGCAGCTCGGCCTCGGTGAGCAGCCGGCGGTAGCGGACGGCAGCCTCGTCGGCCTCGCCGGTCGCCAGTGCCCGCTGGGCGTCGGTGAGGCCGAGCCGCAGCTCGGTGACGAGCCGGGCCGGGCGACCCGTGGCGAGTTCCTCGTACGTCGTGCCGAGCCGGCCGGCGAGATGGCGCAGGGCCGCCTCGGAGGGACGGACCTTTCCGGACTCCAGGGTCGAGACATAAGCGGGCGTATAGGCGGGTTCCGCCAACTGCCGCTGAGTCAGGCCCAGTTGAGTGCGCAGTCGCTGAACTCGGCGGCCGATCACGGCAGGTTCATCCATGGCGTCCCCTTGGCCCCAGGGCATTGCGCACGCCCCGTGCGCCCCCTAATTTAAGCAGGCCGTTCAACGCATTTACCCGACTGCTTAACTTCCGTTACAGAGGGAGGACTTCATGCGCCCACCCCTGCGCAGAGGCATCGTGACGGCCGCGCTCGCCGCCACCGCCGTCATGGCCGCGCTCGCCGCCGGACCCGGCACCGCGGCCGCCGCCGACCCACCGCCGCCGCACCCGAAGGTCCAGGTCGAGATACCCGGCCCGGAGGCCGCAACGGGGCAGACCCTCGCGGGCTCCGGCCACACCCTCGTACCGGTCAACGGGCAGGGCAGACCCGCGCCGCACCTCTCGTCGCCCGCGGCCGCCGCCGACGGCGAGGTCCGCAAGGTGATCGACAACGGCTCGACCGCGGACCGGCTCGACATCGTCATGGTGGGCGACGGCTACACGGCCGACCAACTGGACCAGTTCCACGCCGACGCCAAGGAGAAGTGGGGCGAGATCACCGGCGTCGAGCCGTACACGACGTACCAGAACCTCTTCAACGTCTGGACGGTGGACGCGGTCTCCGCCCAGAGCGGCGTCTCCGGCGACCCGGCGCAGGGGGACGTGAAGGACACGGCGCTCGGCTCCTACTTCTGGTGCGACGGCATCGAGCGGCTGCTCTGCATCGACCAGAACAAGGTCGACTCGTACGTGGCGAAGGCGCCCCAGGCCGACCTCGTCATCGTCCTCGCCAACAGCGCCAAGTACGGCGGGGCCGGCTACAACGAGCCGTCCAAGACGCTCGGTTACGAGGGCATATCCACCGCGTCCGCCGGGAACGCCAAATCCGGCCAGGTCGCCATCCACGAGACCGGGCACTCGCTCGGCAAGCTGGCCGACGAGTACTTCTACCCGGACACTCCGGGCTACGAGCACTACTCGGGCCCCGAGGCCGACCAGTCCAACATCTCGATCCTGACGGCCGATCAGATGGCCGCTGACCGCACCAAGTGGTACCGCTGGCTCGGCGAGACATCGCCGGACGGGGGCACGGTCGGCGCGTACGAGGGCGGCGGCTACTACGTCACCGGCCTGAACCGACCCACCGACGGCTCGATCATGCGCATCCTGGGCAAGCCGTTCAACCTGCCGGGGGTGGAGGCGATGATCGCGGGCTTCTACCGCCATGCGTCGATCGCGACGCCGGTGACGTCGACGGCGCGCACGTTGCGGCCGTCCGACACGGCCCGGGTGGTCGTGCCGCGCCTCGCGGGCGCCCGGCAGCTGACGGTCCGCTGGTACCTGGACGGGCGGGAGCTGCGGCGGTACGAGGGCCGTACGGCTGTGCCGGTGCGGGGGCTCGACCTCGGGCGGGGCGCGCACGACCTGACGGTACGGGTGCTTGACCGGACCCCCTCGGTCCGTGACCCCGGGATCGCGGCGGGGCTGCGGGGCGCGGCGACGTGGGGGGTCCGCGGCTGAGCCCCCGGGGCGGGCTTGCCCGTGACGCGGGGTGGGGCATCCCGGCGCCGCTGGGGCTCCGCCCCAGACCTCGGGAGGCCCCACCCCACCCCTTCCCGAGACCCTCCGGGGGAGTTCGTTCGGCTGCGGGTCGGTACTCCTGGGGCTCCGCCCCAGACCCCGTTCGCGCCTTAAGGGCGCTCGTCCTCAATCTCCCCCAAGGCCTTAAGGGCCAGGGGGGACCCCCATGACGGGCTGGGATGCCTGCTGGGGCGGCGCACCAAGGGCGACCCTGCCAGGGGCGCGGGGCTGTGACATTGTGCGGCTCCGCTGCGTGGGCGTGAGCACGGGGGTACCGGTTGCCCTACAGGGGCGCGGGGAACTGCGCGACCAGCCACACACGGCCCGCAGTCGATCGACAACCCCTCCAGCCCCTGCGGCGTTTGAGCAGCCGGGGTTCGGGGGCGGGGCCCCCGAGGGGCCGGTCAGCCGCTCGATGACCGTACCTTCAGCTCCGGCAGGATCGACAGGTGGTGCCTGGCCCGCGCAGGGTCACCGACGCGGAGGGCCAGAAGATCCACCGCCGCCACTCCCACCGCCCGCTTGGGCGGAGCCACCGCCGTCAGCGGGATGTCGGCCAGCGCGGCGACCTCGTCGTCGTACGCCACGATCGCGAGGTCGCCCGGCACGGACAGGCCGCGGGCCCGCAGCCGGGGGAGCAGCACGATCGCGTCGTGGTCGTTGTGGACCAGGACCGCGTCGAGGAGTCCGTCCTCAACTGCCCTTACGAAACCGTCGAGTTGGGAGTCGCGGCGCAATGGGTCGGTCTCGGGGGCCGTGATCGTGAAACGCAGCGAATCCGGCGCCGGGAGGCCCTGCGACGCGAGCCCGGCCTCGTAGCCCTCCTCCACCAGCGTGCTGTGCGGGCTGTCCGCGCGCAGGAGCAGCCCGATCCGCTCGCGGCCGGACCGGGCGAGATGGCGTACGGCGAGCCGGGCCCCGTACGCGTGGTCGGTCACCACCCGTTCCGCGCCCGGCACGTCGTCCCCGGAGCGCCGCTCGACCAGGGCGAACGGCACGCCGAGCGCGGCCAGCCAGTCCTGGTCGCCGACCGGGCCGCACGGGGCGATGAGCAGCCCGTCGATCCCGTGCCCGATCAACTGCCGTACCTGCGCCCGCTCTTCGTCGGGCCGGTACTGCGAGATGCCCAGCACGAGGCGGATGCCCCGCGCCGCGGCCGCCTCCCTGGCCCCCTTGATGACCTCGGGGTAGTAGTAGTCGGCCGCGGGCACGACGAGGCCGAAGACCGGAGCGGGGCCGGGCGCGGCGGGTGGCGGAGACGAGGGGGCCGACGCCGCCTCGGGAAGCAGCGCCCCGCCGTGCACCCGGGCCACCAGACCGCGCTCGGCGAGCGCCTCCACGTCCCGCCGCACGGTGACCGCGGAGACCTTCAACTCCTCGGCGAAGTCCGTCACTCGGAGCGAGCCGCGCTCGCGCAGCCGCCGCAGTATCGCCCGGTGCCTGTCCTCGGCGTGCACGTGGTTCCGCCCCTCCCCGCCGGCTCCCACCGGCCGTCGTCAACCGCTGACCAGGAGCGTAACCCCCGTTAGATCGTTCGTGCACGATTCTGTGCGAACGATCAATTTCCTTGATGAATGTGCGAAGTATTGCGCGTTCTTTCGATGTCATGAGAGAAACCGCTCAATCGCGCCTCGCTCGTCCCGGGTCCCGCGCCCACCCCGTGCTCCTCCTCGTTCGCCCACGCTCCGGAGGTCCCGCCACCATGCCATCCGCCCAGGGCAGTTCACGCCGCACCTTCCTCGCCGCTTCCGGCACCGGCGCCGCCGCCGTCGCGCTCGGCCTGACGCTGCCCGCCCAGCAGGCCGCGGCAGCCCAACTCGCCTCGTCCGCCGACGAGTTCGACACCCTGCGCCTGAGGTGGCGCGAGCTCGCGCTCGGCTCCGGATTCGACGCGAGCGCCGAGCCGTACGCCACCAAACTCGCCGTGCTGGGCACCTCGGCCCGTACCGCACTCGCCACCATGGCCCCCGCGCCCGGCTCGCTCTGGCCCGACCAGCCGCTGACCGACCCCGCCACCGGCTCCGCCAACATGAGCACCAGCTACGGCCGCCTCAACACCATGGCGCAGGCCTGGGCCCAGCCCGGCACCGGATCCACCGGCGACGCCACGCTGATCGCCGCCGTCGGCAAGGGCCTCGACCACCTCTACACCCAGATCTACAACGAGAACACCAAGCCGTTCGGCAACTGGTGGGACTGGCAGATCGGCAGCTCCCGGCTGCTCATGGACACCGCCGTCATCGCGTACGACACCCTCACGGCAGACCGGCTCGGCCACTACACCGCCGCCATCGACCACTTCGTGCCGGACAGCGCGGTCGCTGTCTACAGCGGCACCTCCACCGGCGCCAACCGCACCGACCTGTGCCGGGTGCTCGCCACCCGCGGGGTGCTCGGCAGGAACGCCGCGAAAATCGCGCTCGCCCGCGACGCCCTCTCGCCCGTCTTCCCGTACGTCACCACGGGAGACGGTCTGTACGCCGACGGATCGTTCATCCAGCACACCTGGATCGCCTACACCGGCTCGTACGGCGAGGTCCAGATCGACGGCCTGTCCCGGCTCTTCGCGCTGCTCGCCGGCTCCACCTGGGCGGTCACCGACCCGAACCGGCAGATCATCCTCGACTCCGTAGAGCGCAGCTACGCACCCCTCATCCACGACGGCCTGATGATGGACTGCGTCAACGGCCGCGCCATCTCCCGCCAGACCACCGACGACCAGCTCATGGGGCGCACGATCATGGCCCACATCGCCATGCTGGCCCTCGGCGCGTCACCCGCCGAACGCGACCGCTGGCGCGCGCTGATCAAGGGCTGGACCGACCGTGCCCAGACCACCCCCGTCCTCGCAGACCAGCGGCTCTCGGTCGCCAACCTCGCCCTGCTGGGGGCCGCCGTCGACGCCGCACCCACCGCGGCGCCCGCCCCGGCCGGCCCGCACCTGTTCCCCGCCATGGACCGGGCCGTCCACCGCGGCCCCCGCTTCGCCGCCTCGCTGAGCATGTCCTCCAACCGGATCGCGTACTACGAGAACGGCAACGGCGAGAACCTGCGCGGCTGGCACACCGGCTCCGGCATGCTCGCCTGGTGGGGCGACGGCTTCGCGGGCGACCAGTACAGCGACGGCTTCTGGCCCACCGCCGACCCGTACCGCATGCCCGGCACCACCGTCTCGCGCAAGCCGCTCGCCGACGGCGAGGGCGGCGCGTGGGGCGCGGCAAGACCCGCCGTGACCTGGGTCGGCGGCGCGAGCGACGGTACGTACGCGGCCGTCGGCCAGCATCTCAAGGGGCTCTCCTCCACCCTCACCGCCCGCAAGTCGTGGTTTTTCGTGGGCGACGAGATCGTGTGCCTCGGCGCCGGAATCACCGCTGCCGACGGCGTGCCCGTCGAGTCGGTCGTCGATCACCGCAACCTCGGGGCCACCGGCACCAACGCCCTCACCGTCGACGGCCGCCGCCTGCCCAGCGCCCTCGGCCGGCGCGACACCTTCCCCCGGGCCCGCTGGGCGCACCTCGCCGGCCACGGCGGCTACGTCTTCCCCGGGGGAGCCGCCGTACAGACCCTGCGCGAGGAGCGCACCGGCACCTGGAAGGCCATCAACACCGGCGGCACCGCCGACCCGGTCACCCGCCGCTACCTCACCCTCTGGTTCGACCACGGCACCGACCCCGCCGACGCCACATACGCCTACGTTCTGCTGCCCGGGGCCCGTCAACTGGAGACGGCGGTCCGAGCCGCCGACCGTGACAAGGTGCGCGTCCTCGCCAACTCCCCATCCACACAAGCCATTTCGTCCCGTCGGCTCGGCCTGCTCGCCGCGAACTTCTGGACGGCGGGCGCGGCCGGCGGCCTGACCGTGGACGGCCCGGCGAGCGTCCTGATCCGCACCGCCAGCCGCACGGCGACGCTGTCGCTCGCCGCGCCCGAGCGCACCGGAGCCCCGGTCGAGCTGATCTGGGACCGGCCGGTACGCTCGGTGACCTCGCGGGACCCGAGGGTGGAGGTGCTCGCCACCGGCCGGTCGCTGCGGCTCCGCATCACCCCGGACACCGCCTGCGGCACGGTCCGTACGGACGTCGTTCTTGGCTGACACGGCGCTGACACCGCTGACACGGGACTGACGGCGCGCTGACACGACGCAATGCCCGTATCAGGGGTCGTTGTCGGGACCCTCCAGAGGACAGGGCCCCTGAGCTGTTGAGTCGGGCGTTTGGTGCAGGTCTACTGTCAGCCTCCACTAGGAAAGCGGTCCGGAGACTGTGCGGAGTCGACGGAGGAAATCCTTGGTCGCTTTCGTAGGGTCGATACATGACCGTTGTGGACGAGACCCCGGGCGAGCCGAGCGACACGCGTGGACGCGTGGCGGAACTTCATGCCCTGCGTGAGGAAGCCCGTCGTGGGCCGAGTGAGCGTGCGACCGAAGCGCAGCACGCGAAGGGCAAGCTGACCGCGCGTGAGCGTATCGATCTGCTGCTTGACCCGGACTCGTTTCACGAGGTGGAGCAGTTGCGTCGGCATCGTGCGGTGGGTTTCGGTCTGGAGGCGAAGAAGCCGTACACCGATGGTGTGATCACGGGTTGGGGCACGGTGGAGGGCCGGACGGTCTTCGTCTATGCCCATGACTTCCGCATCTTCGGCGGCGCCCTTGGCGAAGCCCACGCGACGAAGATCCACAAGATCATGGACATGGCGATCGCGGCGGGTGCTCCGCTGGTGTCGCTGAACGACGGTGCGGGCGCCCGGATCCAGGAGGGTGTCTCGGCGCTGGCGGGGTATGGCGGGATCTTCCAGCGGAACACGCGGGCGTCGGGGGTGATCCCGCAGATCAGTGTGATGCTGGGCCCGTGCGCCGGCGGTGCCGCCTACAGCCCCGCGCTCACGGACTTTGTGTTCATGGTGCGGGAGACGTCGCAGATGTTCATCACGGGCCCGGACGTGGTGCGGGCGGTGACGGGTGAGGAGATCACCCAGAACGGCCTCGGCGGCGCCGACGTCCACGCCGAAACCTCCGGCGTCGCGCATTTCGCGTACGACGACGAGGAGACGTGCCTGGCCGAGGTGCGGTATCTGATCTCGATGCTGCCGTCGAACAACCGGGAGAACCCGCCGGTCCACCCGAGCGACGATCCGGCCGACCGCCGCTCCGAGGCCCTCCTGGATCTGGTTCCGGCGGACGGGAACCGGCCGTATGACATGCACAAGGTGATCGAGGAGCTTGTCGACGACGGGGACTTCCTGGAGATCCACGAGCGGTGGGCCCGGAACATCATCTGTGCGCTGGCCCGTCTGGACGGCCAGGTCGTGGGCATCGTGGCGAACCAGCCGCAGTCGCTGGCCGGGGTGCTGGACATCGAGGCGTCCGAGAAGGCCGCCCGTTTCGTCCAGATGTGCGACGCGTTCAACATCCCGATCGTGACGCTGCTTGACGTCCCCGGGTTCCTTCCCGGTGTCTCGCAGGAGCACGGCGGGATCATCCGGCACGGCGCGAAGCTCCTGTACGCGTACTGCAACGCGACGGTGCCGCGGATCTCGTTGATCCTGCGCAAGGCGTACGGCGGGGCGTACATCGTGATGGATTCGCAGTCGATCGGTGCGGATCTGACGTATGCGTGGCCGACGAATGAGATCGCGGTGATGGGTGCGGAGGGTGCGGCGAATGTGATCTTCCGTCGTCAGATCGCGGATGCCGATGATTCGGAGGCGATGCGGGCGCGGATGGTCAAGGAGTACAAGGCCGAGCTGATGCATCCGTATTACGCGGCCGAGCGGGGGCTGGTCGATGACGTCATCGACCCGACCGAGACCCGGGCCGTTCTGATCGCCTCGCTGGCGATGCTCAAGACCAAGCACGCCGACCTGCCGTCCCGCAAACACGGCAACCCCCCTCAGTAAGAGGAGATGAACTTGAACACCTCGAAGTCCAACTCGTCCGAGTCCGAGTCCCTGCTCCGCGTGGAGAAGGGCGACGCCGCTCCCGAGGAGCTCGCCGCCATCACCGCGGTGCTCCTGGCCCGGGCTGCCGCCCAGCCCGCCGTCGCCCCCAAGCGCGGCCGCTCCACCGCGGGCTGGCGCCGCCTGGAGCGCACCCCCGGCTTCCGCGCCCCGCACTCCTGGCAGGGCTGACCCCGCCCAGGACCCCCTCGTAAAAAGCCCCCGCCTTCGCCGACGGGGGCTTTTTCGCTGTTCGGACACGTATGGGCTATGTATATTAGGCCAGAACCTAGAGGTACTAGGTTCTGGGATCTGGAGGTGTACGGATGGCCCGAGCGGGGCTGACGGCCGAGCGGCTCACCGTGGCGGCCGCCGAGCTGGCCGACGAGGCCGGGTTCGACGGCATCACGGTGTCCGCGCTCGCGCGGCGCTTCGGCGTCAAGGACGCGAGCCTGTACTCGCACGTCAAGAACCTCCGCGAGCTGCGCCAGCGGGTCGCACTGTACGCGGCGGGCGAGTTCATCGACTCCATCGCGGCGGCCGTCGCGGGCCGGGCCGGCAAGGACGCCCTGGTCGCCTTCGCCGACGCCTACCGCGCCTACGCGCTGGCCCACCCCGGCCGGTATGCCGCCACCCAGCACCGCGTCGACCCGGAGCTGCTCGCCGGGTCGACCGTCATGGCGCGCACGGCGGACACGACGTACGGGATGCTCCGCGCCTACGGCCTCACCGAGCCCGACCTCACCGATGCCGTACGCCTCCTGCGCAGCACCTTCCACGGCTACATCACGCTCGAAGCGGAGGGCGGATTCGGCCACCCCCGCGATGTGCAGAAGTCTTGGGAGCGGGGGGTCGAGGCGCTGCACGTCCTGCTGGAGCACTGGCCCGCGAACGGGGAGAAACGCGATGACTGAACCGGCCATCGGCACGTTGAAGGTACCGGGCGCAACCCTGCGCTACGAGGTGCGCGGCGCTGGGCCCGTACTGCTGCTCATCGCGGGCGGTGGCGGGGACGCCGGGATCTTCGAACCGGTCGCCGACGCGCTCGCCGACCGCTTCACCGTGGTGACCTACGATCCGCGCGGCCACTCCCGCAGCCCGCTCAACGGGCCGGACGCGGACCAGCGCGTCGAGGTGCAGGCCGACGACGCGTACCGGCTGCTTGCCCGGGTGGCGCCGGACGGGGCGCCCGCGTACGTCTTCGGCACGAGCTCGGGGGCGATCGTCGCGGTGGAGCTGCTCATCCGGCACCCTGAGCGGGTTGTGCGGGTGGTCGCGCACGAGCCCGTGCTGGTCTCGCTCCTGCCCGACGCCGCTGAGCAGCACGCGTTCTTCGACTCGGTCGTCACGGCCTTCCACCGCTCGGGGGTGGCTGCGGCCATGGCCGAAATGAGTGCGGGGTGCGGTGAGGAGAGGGGGGAGGCGCCGGACCTCTCCGGGCTCTCGCCGGGGGTGCGCTCCGCGCTTCAGCGGGCTCAGGGGAACTCGGGGTTCTTTCTGGGGCGGATCCTGGGGCCGTTCAGCGGGCATGTGCCCGATCTGACCCAACTCGACCTGCGTGCCGATCAGTTGGTGCCCGCTGCGGGCTGGGCTTCATGCGGGCTGCGGCTGTATCGGCCCGCCGCGTGGCTCGCGGGGCGGTATGGGGTTGAGCTTGCGGAGTTCCCTGGCGGGCATGTGGGGGTTGTTACTCACCCTGGTCAATTTGCCCTGAAACTGGGCGAGTTGATGAGCTGAGCCGGGAGCGCTTCCGCAGGTGTGCGGTCATGTGCGGGTCGTCGGTGGCTGGTCGCGCCCACGCGGCGGAGCCGCACATGTCACAGCCCCGCGCCCCTGGCAGGGCCGCTGGTTCACCGAGTCGCAACGCGAAGGCCCCGCACTCCGTGACTCGGAATGCGGGGCCTTCGCAGTGCGTATGTCTCACTACCGCAGTCGTGCCATGAGGGCGTGTTCGACGAGGGTGATGAGGGCGCTTTTGGCGTCTGCTCGGTGGCGGGCGTCGGTGACGATGATGGGGGTGTCGGGGCCGATCTGGAGGGCTTCGCGTACTTCGTCGGGGGTGTAGGGCTGGTGTCCGTCGAAGCCGTTGAGGGCGATGACGAAGGGGAGGCCCGAGTTTTCGAAGTAGTCGACTGCGGGGAAGCAGTCGGCGAGGCGGCGGGTGTCGACGAGGACGACGGCGCCGATGGCGCCGCGGACGAGGTCGTCCCACATGAACCAGAAGCGGTCCTGTCCGGGGGTGCCGAAGAGGTACAGGATCAGGTCCTGGTCCAGGGTGATGCGGCCGAAGTCCATGGCGACGGTGGTGGTGGTTTTGTCGCCGGTGTGGGTCAGGTCGTCGATGCCCGCGCTGGCGGACGTCATCACGGCTTCGGTGCGCAGTGGGTTGATCTCCGAGACCGCGCCGACGAACGTGGTCTTGCCCACGCCGAAACCGCCCGCCACCACGATCTTCGCCGACGTGGTGGAACGGGCGGCACCGCCGCTAGAGCTTGCGAAGTCCACTGAGCACCCTTTCGAGCAGTGTCACGTCTGGCTGTCCGCCGGCGGACTCGTCGCCGCCGGGCTGGTGGATGGCGACAAGTCCGGCCTCGGCCAGGTCGGCTACGAGGATCCGGGCAACGCCGAGGGGGATGGTGAGGAGTGCCGAGATCTCGGCGACCGACTTGATCTCGCGGCACAGGTGGCAGATCCGCTGGTGCTCGGGCAACTGCCCTTGCAGCCTTGCCGGTTCCGCCGTGGTGTGCACCAGCGCCTCGATGGCGAGCTGGTAGCGCGGCCGGGTGCGGCCGCCGGTCATGGCGTACGGGCGCACAAGGGGATTGTGCGCGCCGCCCGCAGGTGCTGGCTGGGGGGTCTGCCTCGGCTGCACCGGTTCGATCCGGGGCTGCGGCGGCTGGTCGTACGGGCTCGGCTGACGGTTCGGCTGCTGGTAGGGCCCCTGGTACTGGCCGCCCTGTCCCTGACCTTGTCTGCTGGGCGTGGAGGGGAAGTTGAAGCGGTTCTGGCCGTGCTCACCCGGAGACTGCTGTCCACCGCTGTAGGGGTGCCCGCCTGGGGGTGTTGTCACGTTTCCTCCTCCGACTACCGGTGCCCGTCCCATTGGGGCCGCGCCACCGCACCTTATGGGGCGGTGGCGAGAAACGCACGGCCTGTCTGCTGATTGAGAACTGATCGGTAACTAGTTAAGAAGGCTTCCCTGAAGTTCCGCGCGCAGGTCGGGAGTCAGCACGCTCCCGGCACGGTCCACGAGCAGGGCCATCTCGTAACCCACCAGACCGATGTCGGCCTCCGGGTGTGCGAGGACGGCGAGGGAGGAACCGTCGGAGACCGACATGATGAAGAGGAAGCCGCGCTCCATCTCCACCACCGTCTGGTTGACGGCACCGCCTTCGAAGATCCGGGAGGCGCCCGCGGTGAGGGACGTCAGACCGGAGGCCACGGCCGCCAGCTGATCGGCCCGGTCCCGGGGGAAGCCTTCGGACATCGCCAGCAGGAGTCCGTCGGCGGAGACCACCACCGTGTGGGACACCCCGGGGGTGTTGTCCACGAAGTTGGTGATCAACCAGTTCAGATTCTGCGCCGCCTGGCTCATCGGGCTCACACTAACGCTCCTGGTTGTAGGTGTTACTTGTGTCCGACCCCGCGTTACGGCCCTGCTGGACGCCGCGGCGCAGGTTGCTCAACCTGCCGCGCACGTCCTCCGGAGCGCGGGAGACCTGAGGGCCGCCCTGCGGGGTCTGCTCGGCCGCGCCCTCGACCAGATTGGCCTTGGGCACCCGCCGGGGGAGACCGGAGGGGGTGACCCCGCCGGCCTTGGGCTCACGGAGCTTCTCGGCCCGCGTCCAGCGCTCGTCGTTGGTCGAGCGCCAGTCGCCTGCCGGTTCCGGCGTCGCGGTCTGCTCCTGCTCGGGCTCGGCCGGCCAGCTCTGCTGGCTGCCGCGCCGCGGCAGACCGGCGTCGGTCATCGCGTGGGCTGTGGTCGGGGTGGGGCCCGGACGGTCGAAGCCTACGCGGTCCGCGGGGCCCTCGGAAACGCCCCGGGACTCCTCGGCGGATTCCGCTTCCGGCTGGAAGGGGGCCGCGTACGGTTCCTGGTAGGCATTCTCCTGCTGCCAATCGCCTTGCGGCGCCTGGGCGGCGTACGGAGCCTCGTAAGGGCCCTGGTCGGCCGTGGAGTCCCCGTAGGAGACTTCCGCATAGCCGGACTCCGGGTAGCCGTTCCGGGGCGCGTAGGAGTCCTGTGCGTAGGCACCGGTGTGCTCGGGGGCGTACTGCTGGCCCTGGTACGAGCCGTCGTAGCCACCGGCCTGCTGAGGCTCGTAGGGGCTTTCGTAGGACTGGTCCTGCGTGGCGTACTGCTGCCGGCTCTCGTACGAGCCGTCGTACGCCGGGGTCCCCGGCGTCTCCAACTCGTCCCGGAACAGCGGGCGTTCGCCGCCCTGCGCCTGGGCCTCCAGGGCCGCACGGCGCTCCTCGCGCATCAGCGACCGGTTGACCGGGTCGAGTTCGCGGGGGTCGGACTGCTCGGCGCTCTCGTACCGCGAGTCGTCGAAGCCGAGCTCGGCCGCCGTACGCATCGGCGCGGGGGCCGACTCGAACGACTGCTCCTGCTGCCGCTCGGGAATGATCGAGGAGACCGTGAAGTCGTCGCCCAGAGGGTTGCTCTCGCCGCCGCCACCATGGGTGATCGGGTCCGGGAGCATGACCAGGGACGTGGTGCCGGCCTGCTCGCCCGAGGGGCGCAGCTGGACGCGGATGCCGTGCCGGTCGGAAAGCCGGCCGACCACGAACAGGCCCATGCGCTGCGAGACGGCCGCGTCCACGGTCGGCGGGTTGGCCAGGCGGTGGTTGATGTCCGCGAAGTCCTCGGCGGTCAGGCCGATGCCCTTGTCGTGGATCTCGACCATCACGCGGCCGTCGGGAAGGCGGGTCGCGGTGACGCGGACCTTGGTCTGCGGCGAGGAGAACGTGGTCGCGTTCTCCAGGAGCTCGGCGAGCAGGTGCACGAGGTCGGTCACGGCCCGGCCGTGGATCTCGGCCTCCGGCACGCCGGACAGCTCGATGCGCTCGTACGACTCCACCTCGGAGGAGGCGGCGCGCAGCACGTCGACCAGCGGGACCGGCTGGTCCCAGCGGCGGCCCGGCTCCTCGCCGGCGAGGACCAGGAGGTTCTCGCCGTTGCGGCGCATACGGGTCGCCAGGTGGTCCAGCTTGAACAGGCTCTCCAGCTGGTCCGGGTCGGCCTCGTTGTTCTCCAGGTCGGTGATGAGGGTCAGCTGGCCCTCGATCAGGGACTGGTTGCGGCGTGAGAGGTTGGTGAAGATCGCGTTGACGTTGCCCCGCAGCAGGGCCTGCTCGGCGGCGAGCCGGACGGCCTCGCGGTGCACCTGGTCGAAGGCGCGGGCGACCTCGCCGATCTCGTCCGTGGAGTCGATCGGGATCGCCTCGACCCGGGTGTCGACCCGGCCGGGTTCGGTGCGCGAGAGCTGGTCGACGAGCATCGGCAGGCGCTGCTCGGCCACGTCGAAGGCGGCGTTGCGCAGCCGGCGCATCGAGCGGCTCATCTGGCGGGCCACCATGCCGGCCAGGATGAACGCGGCGAGCAGGGCGACCACGACGATCGCGCCGTTGACGTAGGCGGTGGTCTTGGCGTCGTCGGCGATCTGACCGGCCTCGGTCACGGCCCGGCCGACCAGGTCGTCCTCGACCTCGCTGTAGCCGTCGAACTTGGCGGTGGAAGCGGCCATCCAGGACTCGGGCGTGATGCCCTGCGCCTTGAGCTGCTTGACGGTCTCGCCCGTGCCGATCGCGGCGGCCATCCCGTTGTAGATCGAGCCGTCGGCCGCCGGGGCCGCGCCGATGTGCGGGCCGTTGTCGGCCTGCTGCTTCGCCCCGGGGAACTCCTGGGCGACCTTGGCCGACTTGGTCGCCAGGACCTCCTTGAGGTGCTGGCTGTCGGCGTCCGTACCACCGGCGTCGAACTCGCCGAGGGCGATGAACTCCAGGTAGTTGTACGAGTTGAACGCCTTGACCTGCATCTGGAAGGTCTTGGGGTCGTCGCTCGGCCGCAGCAGCAGGTGCAGGCCGATGGAGCGCTGGAGCGACTCCGCCGACTTGGCGAGGTCGACCGCGTACACCATGCGGCCGTAGCTGGTGATGTTGCCGGTGCCCAGACCGAGCTCGTTGGAGAACGTGCTCAGGTAGTGGGGGATCGCGGTGTAGCCCTCTTCGGTCAGCACCGGGTTCTTGGTCTCGACGCCCTTGGCGTACGCGGTCTTGCGGAGGTCGTCGAGAGTCTTCTCGGCGTCGCGGACCTTGGCCAGGCGGCGCTTGAGGCTCGGCGTGTCCGGCATGCCCTTGACGGCCTCGTCGAACTTGGCGCGGGCAGCGTCAGAGGTCGCGTACGCCTTGCTGACGCTGTCGCTGTCGCGCTTGTTCTCAAGCAGCGGCTGAGCGGTGAGGTCACGCTCGTTGAGCAGCGCCTGGCCGTAGTCGGAGGCGGCGCGCACGATGTTCGCGACCTTCTCGGCGTTGCGGGCGTCGCGCCAGGTGGCTATGGACCCCTTCACCTCGAAGCCGCCCATGACGAGGCCGACCAGGACGGGGATGAGGAGGATCGCGTTCAGCCTGGTCGCCACGCGCCAGTTGCGCGGCGAGAAGCGGCTGCTGCTGCCCGCGGCGTCCTTGCCGGGGTCCGGGGCAGAGGTCTCGGGCGCGGGCTGTGGCACCGCCGTGCGCTGCGGCGGGGTGAAGTTGCCCCGCGCCTGCTGCGTCGCGGAGCTCGTCCTGCTTCGCTTCACTCGACCAACAACCTCTCGGAGCCGGCACCCGTGGGGCGTGCCGCAGTGTGTTTCAGAGCCGTACTTCTCGGGGCCGTACTACTCGGGAGTTCGTCGAATTCCAGCACGTGGGACGGCCGCCATCCAAACGTCTGGAATCTCCGGTTCCGAGTGGCCAAAGCCTCAGATAAAACGGGCATAAAGAGCGAGCCCCGCCAAATGGCGGGGCTGTTGTGAGCGCAGCGACACCAGATGAACGCGGCGGGTTGCGGTGACACGGGAATTCTCTGTCGAAACGTTATGAACACAGGGGCGGATCGTGTCAAAGGACACAGCCCGCCCCCGTTTCGCCTACGACAACTGCCGTATGCGACTGCCTACTTGAGTCGTGCCATGAGGGCGTGTTCGACGAGGGTGATGAGGGCGCTTTTGGCGTCTGCTCGGTGGCGGGCGTCGGTGACGATGATGGGGGTGTCGGGGCCGATCTGGAGGGCTTCGCGTACTTCGTCGGGGGTGTAGGGCTGGTGTCCGTCGAAGCCGTTGAGGGCGATGACGAAGGGGAGGCCCGAGTTTTCGAAGTAGTCGACTGCGGGGAAGCAGTCGGCGAGGCGGCGGGTGTCGACGAGGACGACGGCGCCGATGGCGCCGCGGACGAGGTCGTCCCACATGAACCAGAAGCGGTCCTGTCCGGGGGTGCCGAAGAGGTACAGGATCAGGTCCTGGTCCAGGGTGATGCGGCCGAAGTCCATGGCGACGGTGGTGGTGGTTTTGTCGCCGGTGTGGGTCAGGTCGTCGATGCCCGCGCTGGCGGACGTCATCACGGCTTCGGTGCGCAGTGGGTTGATCTCCGAGACCGCGCCGACGAACGTGGTCTTGCCCACGCCGAAACCGCCCGCCACCACGATCTTCGCCGACGTGGTGGAACGGGCGGCACCGCCGCTAGAGCTTGCGAAGTCCACTGAGCACCCTTTCGAGCAGTGTCACGTCCGGCGTGCCGCCGGTCTCTCCATTGCCCGGCTGGTGGATCGCCACCATGCCGGCCTCGGCCAGGTCGGCTACGAGGATCCGGGCGACACCGAGGGGCATCTGGAGCAGCGCGGAGACCTCGGCCACCGACTTGACCTCACGGCAGAGGTGGCAGATCCGCTGGTGCTCGGGAAGAAGCGTGGCAAGGTGCGCCGGGTCTGCTGTGGTGCTGACCAGCGCCTCGATGGCGAGCTGGTAGCGCGGCCTGGTCCGGCCGCCGGTCATGGCGTACGGACGGACCAGCGGCTGGTCGCCTTCACCGTCGTACGCCGCGTCGTGCAGCGCGCCGTACGAGTCGTGTGAGGCGGGTGGCGGGGTCATTGGTTCCTCCGGGCGGAGCGACAGCAAGGCATCTGCGAGCCGTCTGACAGGGCCGGTGGGGGGCGAGGTGCGGCCGGGACGGATATCTGCATCGTGCGGGAGAGGTCCGGGCCGGAGGGGGCGGCGCCGGTGGCTCCCGACCCCCGGCCTCGCGAGCGGCTCGGCCGGGGGGTTTGCGGTCAGTGGAGCAGGCTGCCCTGGAGCTCGGCGCGCAGGTCCGGCGTGAGGACGGTGCCCGCGCGGTCGACCAGGAGGGCCATCTCGTAGCCCACCAGGCCGATGTCGCACTCCGGGTGCGCGAGAACGGCCAGCGAGGAACCGTCGGACACGGACATCAGGAAGAGGAAGCCGCGCTCCATCTCCACCACGGTCTGGGCGACGCTGCCCCCCTCGAAGATCCGGGAGGCCCCGGCGGTCAGCGAGGTCAGCCCGGACGCCACGGCGGCCAGCTGGTCGGCGCGGTCGCGCGGGAAGCCTTCGGACATGGCGAGGAGCAGGCCGTCGGCGGAGACCACCACTGTGTGGGACACCCCGGGGGTGTTGTCCACAAAGTTGGTGATCAACCAGTTCAGGTTCTGTGCCGCCTGGCTCATCGGACTCAACTAACGCTCCTGCTGGTGAGTGGGGTCCACGTGGAAGCTGCCGGTGGAGCCGTTGCCGGCCTGCCGGCCCTGCTGGATGCCCCGGCGGAGATTGGTCAGCCGGCCGCGCACGTCGTCGGGCGCCCGGGAGACCTGGGGTCCTGCCTGGTGGTTCTGCTGCTGTGCGGTGCCCGGCACCAGGTTGGCGCGCGGGACCCGCTTGGGAAGACCGGACGTGGTCACACCGCCGGCGGCGGGCTTGCGGGCCCGCTCGGCCTGGCGGACCAGGTCGTCGTTGGGCGAACTGCGCCAGGCGCCGGAGCCGTTGGAGGCCTCCGAGCCGTTGGCGCCGCTGTTCCCGCTGCCGTTCCCGCTGCCGCTCTCGCGGACCGGGCGGCGCTCGGGGGCCGGCCGCTGCGGAGCGGCGCTCCGGCCCTGCGGGGCCTGCGGCTGCGGAGCCTGGGGCGCCTGCGGCGCGGGCTGCTGCGGCTGGCCGCTCTGCTGGCCCTGCTGCTGGAACCAGTTGGTCTCCAGCGTGTCGAACAGCGGGGTCCGCCCGTCACCGGCACCGGCCGGCGGCAGGGCCTCGTGCTGCGGCTGCGCGGGCAGGCTGCCGGCCGGCTGGCGCGGGCCGCCGAACTCGTTGCCGTCCCGGCGCTGACGCGGAGCGCCCTGACCGAAGTCCTGGCCCTGCTGGGGCGCCTGCTGGTACTGCTGCGGCTGGACCGGCTGCGGCGCGGGGGGACGCGGCGCGTTGAAGTCCGGGCGGGCGAACTCGGAGGTCGCCGCCGGGTTCTGCCGGTCGTCGGCCACGGGGCGCTGGTACGAGCCGGTGTCCTGGCCGGTGTTGGACGGATCCTGGTCCGGACGCGCGAACGAGCCGGTGCTGGACGACTGGTCGCCGTACCCGTTGTAGGAGCCCGGTCGCTCGAACTGCCCGGTCGCCGACGGGTCCTGCGCGGTCGGCGCGCCGAACACGTCGGGGCGTACGAACTGGCCGGTGCCCGAGTTCTGGTCCTGCTGGGTGCCCGGCGGGGGGCCGTCGAAGTCGGGGCGGGCGAACTCGGCGGTCGCGCCGGGGCCCTGGCGGTCGTCGGCGGCGGGACGCGGGTACTGGCCGGTGTGCTGCTCCGGCTCCTCGTGGCCGCGCGGCGCGTCCAGGGCGGAGGACTGGTCGGTGCCCCAGCTCGCGGCCTGCGGCCGGGCCGGCTGCTGCCCCTGCGGGTTGCCGCCGGGCAGCTCGGCGCGCGGCGCGCCGGGCGGCGGGGTGATCGGACGGTCGCCGCGGCGCGGGGCGGCCGGGGAAGCCGGGCCGCTGCCGAACGCGGACTGCTGGCCCTGCTGCTGGGGCTGGCCCTGCTGCGGGCCGCCGTTGCGAGGCGGCAGCGCGGCGCGCGGCCCCGGACCGCCGGTGACCTGGCCGCGCGGGGCGCCCGCGGCGAGCCGGCCGCCGGGAGCACCCGGGCCGCCGCTGAGCGGTCCTGCCGCGAGCCCGGCACGCGAGGGCGGACCGCCCGCGAGACCGGGACGGCCACCCTGGCCGGCCGGAGCCTGCGGCTGACCGGCACCCGGCTTGCCGGGCACCTTCTTGCCGCCCTGGGCGACATCGACGGGCAGCATGACGAGCGCGGTCGTACCGCCGGAGTCGGACGGGCGCAGCTGGATGCGGATGCCGTGTCGCAGGGACAGGCGGCCGACCACGAACAGACCCATGCGGCGCGAGACCGAGACGTCCACGGTGGGCGGCGACGCCAGCCGCTCGTTGATCGCGGCGAGGTCCTCGGGGGAGAGGCCGATGCCGGTGTCGTGGATCTCGACCAGGACGCGGCCGTCGGGCAGCGCGTGACCGGTGACGCGGACCTTGGTCTGCGGCGAGGAGAACGAGGTCGCGTTCTCCAGGAGCTCGGCGAGCAGGTGCACGAGGTCGTTGACCACGCGTCCGGCGACCTCGGTCGCGGGCACGGCGGCCAGTTCGATGCGCTCGTACTGCTCCACCTCGGAGGCGGCGGCGCGGAGCACGTCGACCAGCGGGACCGGGCGGGTCCAGCGGCGGCCGGGCTCCTCACCGGCGAGGACGAGGAGGTTTTCGCCGTTACGGCGCATACGGGTCGCGAGGTGGTCCAGCTTGAACAGCGAGGACAGCTGGTCCGGGTCGGCCTCGCGGGACTCCAGCTCGGAGATGAGTGAGAGCTGACGCTGGATCAGACCCTGGGAGCGGCGCGAGAGGTTGGTGAACATCGCGTTGACGTTGCCCCGCAGAAGGGCCTGCTCGGCGGCGAGTCGTACGGCCTCGCGGTGCACGTCGTCGAAGGCCGCGGCCACCTGGCCGATCTCGTCCCGGGAGTGCACGCCGACCGACTCCACGGAGGTGTCGACGTCCTGCGGGTCCGACTCCGAGAGCTGCTTGACGAGCTCGGGCAGACGGTCCTGGGCGACTCGGGTCGCGGTGTCCTGCAGCCGCCGCAGCGAGCGGATCATGGAGCGGGCCACGACGAACGCGCCGACCAGTGAGACGCCGAGGACGACGAGGATCAGCACACCGTTGAGGATCGCGTCGCGCTGCGAGGTGTCGCGCAGCTCGCGGGCCTTCTGCTCCATCTCACCGAGCAGGGTCTGCTCGATGGTCTTCATCTGGTTGATCTTGTTGGAGTCCTGGTCGTACCAGTCGAGGTACGAGCGCTTCTGCTCCTGGTTGATACCGCCCGGGTTCTTCAGCACGCGCTGCGAGTACGCGTTGGCGGCGGTGATCTCCGAGTTGCCCTTGTCGAGCGGGGCCATCAGCTCGGTGGAGTTGCCGCCGTTGGCCTCGTACACGTTCTGGAACGAGGCGAGAGCCTGGCGCTCGCCGTCCTGGGCGGCCTTGGCGTAGAGGCGGTCGGGCTCCAGGAGGTTGCCGGAGTCGCTCTTGGTGGCCGGCAGCGCCGCGGCGATGATCGCGCGCTGGACCGAGGCGTACTCCTTGGCGGAGGAGAAGGCCGCGAGCGCACGGGTCCGCTTGATCATCTCCGGGTTGGAGGTGGCCTGCGCCATGTCCTGGGAGAGGCTGAGCAGACCGCGGATGAGACGGCTGTAGGACTCGACCGTCTGGGAGTGGGCGGTGCTCGCGCGGTCGCCCTTGTACGCGGTCTTGCGGATGCTCTCCAGGTCCTGGAGCTGGATCGCGATGTTGGTGACGTTACGGCGGATCGACTCCAGCGCCTCGTCGTTCTCCGTGCCGCTGACGTCCTGCGTCGCCTGGATGAACGACTTCCTGACCAGGTCGGTGGCCCCGCGGTCGGTCTGGACGCGGGCGTCGGAGGTTCCGGTGGAGAGCGGGCCCGCCGAGTCGTCGCGCTCGGTCTGGAGCGCGGCGGCGAGCTCGGTCGCCTGCTTGGTCATGTCGGTGAGCAGCTGCATGTGGTCGAGCTGCTGCATGTCGTTCATCGACTGGTTGATGCGCAGCCCGCCCAGGGTGGTCGCGGCGACCACGGGGAGGGCGAGCAGGGCGACCAGTCGGGTCGAGATGCGCCAGTTGCGCAGGGCTATTCGAGAGCCCGTGTCCACGGGCCCCGTCGGCTTCCGTTCGGCGCCGTTCTGGTCGCCGCCGGAGGGACCCGAGGGCCCGCTGGTGCGCGCCGTCTGTCCGCCCGCCTCGCCGGCCGGCGAGGCGGAGGGGTTTTCGGGGCCCCGGGGGTTCTGGGCGTGCTGGGGCGAGGAACTGGCCGTCTTGGGGCCAGTCCCGCCCTGCGGCTCCTGCTCCGCCGCAGCGCTGCCATCCCTCTTGAAACGTCCCTGCACTAGCGTCGCAACCTCTGGACCAGGCGTCCCTCCGTAAAAACGGATGGGACGGTGTCGGCGTCATGGGGGGCACTGCGCGCCCCCTGTGTGGTCTGAGTGACCGGCGCTTGTCCTGCTCCCCCTCCCGCCGCACACCCGGCGCTGCGTTGCGCCCCTGCGCGCCGGTCTAGTGACCCGCGGCGGTGCGTGGAATTCCAGCACAGTGCCGGATCTCCAACAAGGCCCGCGTACCGGGCCGTGACCTGAGTGACACATTGTGAGTATCGCGTCACGAAATGTAGAAAGTGATCACGGAGAAACCGGACTAATGCGTACGAGTCGCTTAGGGGTGGGGGGTGTCCCAGTCGCGATGATCAGGAGCGGAATGAAGGGTTCAATGCCGGAATGTCCGTTCCTGGATGGTCAATTGATGGACCCTTATATCCCTTTTGCGGCTTGATTCGTGAGCAAACTCACATGTTGATCGTCGTCTCTACGACCCTTTGCCGGGAATTCGAATGTTTAGCCTGACGCTTTACAGGGATGGCCAATCCGACAACCGGCGCCCCCGCGGCGCCCGTACCGACAGGGTTCGTAGCAGAGATGAAGACGACGATGATCATCCGGAACATAGCCAACCCGCGCCGCACCACCCTCGCGCACCTCGCGGACGCCGAGGAGCTCCAGCGGCCGGCCCAGCCGGAGCACACCGTCGAGCTGCCCACCCAGACGGCCAACCCGCGCCGCACCATTCTGATGAAGGCCCCCGCCCAGGCCGCCGCCGAGGCCGCCGCCGTCTGATCCCGGCGCCCTCGGCGCCCCTCCCCGCCGACTCGGCCCGGCCCCCGGCGAGACGCTCCGCCGCCGGTGGCGCCACGGAGTAATGCGTACGGCCGGTGCCCCTGCCCGGTTAGCCTGGAGCGTCAGACTCCAGCCAGTACCAGTTAAGCGAAGTGAGGGGCGACAGCACTCGTGCGCATCGCCAGGTTCTCCATCGACGGCAATGTCGCCTTCGGAGCCGTCGAGGGCGAAGGCCCCGACGGTCTCGTACTCGACATCATCAAGGGCATCCCGTACGGCGACTTCGAACTCAGCGGCACCAAGGTGCCGCTGAGCAAGGTCCGCCTCCTGCCGCCCGTGCTCCCCAACAAGGTCGTGGCCATCGGCCGCAACTACGCGGAGCACGCGAAGGAGCTCGGCAACGAGGTCCCGGAGGTGCCGGTCGCCTTCTTCAAGCCGACCACCTCGGTGATCGGGCCCGGCGACAACATCGAGTACCCCTCCTTCTCCAACGAGCTGCACCACGAGGCCGAGCTCGCCGTCGTCATCGGCCGCATGTGCCGCGAGGTCCCGCGCGAGCGCGTCAAGGACGTCATCTTCGGCTACACCTGTGCCAACGACGTGACCGCCCGCGACGCCCAGCAGCGCGAGAAGCAGTGGGCCCGCGCCAAGGGCTTCGACACCTCGTGCCCGCTGGGCCCCTGGGTGGAGACCGACCTCGACCCCACGGATCTCACCATCCAGGCCACGGTCAACGGTGAACAGCGCCAGCTCGGCCGCACGGCGGACATGATCCGCTCCATTGAGGACCTGGTCGTCCACATCACCGAGGCCATGACGCTGCTCCCGGGCGACGTCATCCTCACCGGCACTCCGGCCGGGGTCGGCCCCCTCAACGTCGGCGACGAAGTCGCCGTCACCATCGAAGGCATCGGCACTCTCACCAACAGGGTGATCAAGCGTGGCTAACGCGACCCCGGACGCTTCTGTGCGCGTCCGTTTCTGTCCCTCCCCGACCGGCAACCCCCACGTGGGCCTGGTCCGCACCGCCCTGTTCAACTGGGCGTTCGCCCGGCACCACGGCGGCACGTTCGTCTTCCGCATCGAGGACACCGACGCGGCCCGCGACAGCGAGGACTCCTACAACCAGCTCCTGGACTCCCTGCGCTGGCTGGGCTTCGACTGGGACGAGGGCCCGCAGGTGGGCGGCCCGCACGAGCCGTACCGCCAGTCGCAGCGGATGGACCTCTACAAGGACGTCGCCGAGAGGCTGCTCGCCGTCGGCAAGGCGTACCACTGCTACTGCACCACGGAGGAGCTGGACGCCCGCCGCGACGCCGCCCGCGCGGCAGGCAAGCCGTCCGGCTACGACGGCCACTGCCGCGAGCTGAGCGCCGAGCAGGTCGAGGCGTACAAGACGGAGGGCCGCTCCGCGATCGTCCGCTTCCGCATGCCCGACGAGCCGATCACCTTCACGGACCTGGTCCGCGGCGAGCTGACCTTCACCCCGGACAACGTGCCGGACTACGGCATCGTCCGCGCGAACGGGGCGCCGCTGTACACGCTGGTGAACCCGGTCGACGACGCCCTGATGGAGATCACCCACGTCCTGCGCGGCGAGGACCTGCTGTCCTCGACCCCGCGCCAGATCGCCCTGTACAAGGCGCTGATCGAGCTGGGCGTGGCCAAGGAGATCCCGTCCTTCGGCCACCTGCCGTACGTGATGGGCGAGGGCAACAAGAAGCTCTCGAAGCGAGACCCGCAGGCGTCCCTGAACATCTACCGGGAACGAGGCTTCCTCCCGGAAGGCCTCCTCAACTACTTGTCGTTGCTCGGCTGGTCCTTCTCGGCAGACCAGGACGTCTTCTCGATCGAAGACATGGTGGCGAAGTTCGACATCGCGGACGTGAACGCGAACCCGGCCCGCTTCGACCTGAAGAAGGCCGAGTCCATCAACGCGGACCACATCCGCATGCTGGACGAGCAGGCGTTCGCCGCGGCCTGCGAGCCGTGGCTGACGGCCCCGCACGCCAACTGGGCCCCCGAGGACTTCGACCGTGCGGCGTGGGAGGCCATCGCCCCCCACGCGCAGACCCGCGTAACTGTCCTCTCGGACATCACGGCGAACGTGGACTTCCTCTTCCGCGCCGAGCCCGTCGAGGACGAGGCGTCCTGGGCGAAGGCGATGAAGGAGGGCTCGGACGCGCTGCTGCGCACGGCCCGCGAGAAGCTGGATTCGGCGGACTGGACGTCCCCCGAGTCCCTCAAGAACGCGGTCCTGGCAGCCGGCGAGGAGCACGGCCTGAAGCTGGGCAAGGCCCAGGCCCCGGTCCGCGTAGCCGTAACGGGCCGCACGGTGGGTCTCCCCCTCTTCGAGTCCCTGGAGATCCTGGGCAAGGAGAAGACGCTGAACCGGATCGACGCGGCACTGGCGAAGCTGGCGGCGTAGTCGTAGGCGATACGTGAATGAGGGGCGGCAGCCGACAGGCTGCCGCCCCTCGGGCGTTCCTATCCCAACCGCTGGGCGAGCAGAGCGAGCCAGGCGCCGGGGGAGTACGGGGAGGGCGGGTCGACCTCCATGCCCAACTCGGCGACGGCGAGGGCGTATTCGGACTCGTCGAGGTCAAGGGTGACCAGCTCGTGCAGTTCCCCGACAACCTTGGCAATGAGCGAGAGGTCCGTCGTCCGGCGATAGTCCTCGATCGCGGCATCGTGATCGTCGAACTCGTCCGGCATGTCCTGGGAGAACCAGCCACCGAGCAGTTGCCTGAGCTCGGGGAAGCGGGCATGCCACTCCCAGTGGGTCACGGGAGTGGAAGGACGTGGCGCTTCCCCTTCCTCGATGCTGCGCCTGAGGTGGTCGGCGAGGACGGTGAGCCAGCCCTGGATCTCGGCATCGCCGAGTCCCACGTCCGGAACCGGATAGAACTCGCCGAGCCGCTGCCGCAGCCGCCCTGGAGGGTGCCGGGCGTACTCCCGCAACTGACTCTCGGCGACGGCCAGCGCCCAGGGCCGGGTGTGCCAGGTGTGCCGGACGTACGCGTCGAGGGCGGTGCTGCGCTGTTCGGGGGTGTCATCTGCGGCCTGCCCGAGGTAGGCCCGCATGACTTGGTCCAACTCGCCGTAACGCGCGTCGTGTTGCAGGGGCTTCAGGGACATCGGGCGGCCTCAGAGGTAGATCGGGAAGGTGGCGTGCACGGTGAATCCGTGCGGACTCGACTCGCTGCGCCGCAGCACCACCCGCGCCGCCCGCACCTCGACCGCGCCCCGCCCGGCCAGCATCATCCCCTGGATCAACACCCGCCCGACGGGCTCGTCCCGCGAGGGCCAAGCCGCCTCAATAGTGAGCCGAGCCCGCGTCGACTGCGCGAGCCACCGATGAATGACCTGCTCATTGCGCGTCACGACCTGCTGGGTCGCCCATTGAGCGGTCTCGCGGTCGGGGTAGGTGGCGGCGCGGTTCCGCGTCGGCATGCTGTTCTCCGTGCTGTTCATGGTCATCGGCGCCTCCGCCGCACGAGCCTCTGATCAGGCATCCTCGAATCTCCAGGCGACAAGGATCAGATCCGAACTAACGGCGATGAGGCAGATGTCGTACAGAGTCACGGCCATGGAATTGTAGTGGAACGCGGAAACAAGGAACTGCGCATCGGCACCGTCTTCGGCGTGGCCGTGGTTGGTGAAATATTCGGCCCCTGGTCCGAAGGGGTCCAAAACCTCTTGAATTGATCGGCTCAGCATGTGGTCCGATTCGATGAGCCGTGTATCCGGCCCGTCGAACAATGACCCTGCCACGATCAGCTTCAGGAGGTCTTCGGCGCCGCGGCGCGTTACAGGAGCGAGACTTTCCTGAAGGCGTTCGACGGACATGCCTTCAAACATTCCAGTCGGGTCGATGCCGACTCCTTGCGGATTCCGGATGGCATCAGTGACGTCACGCCGCCAGTCCGGAGCGTTGCGGCGAGACACCTGAATGAAGTACTCGCCGGAAGCCGCACGGGTCGAGATGTAGGGGGGGAGATCGGCTGTCATCTGCATACCCTTCCGGTTTCTACGGCTGCGTCGGCATGGAAGTGTAGACGACGAATGGCGGATCGATGCCGTTCTTGTATTTCAGAACCACTTTCACGGCATGGACGTCGACGGCTGTTGTGGATCCCGATGGTATTGACCTGCCGGCCGCACGGTCGAATTCCACCGGATCCAGGCTGAGAATCGACCCGTCGTTGCGAGGCCGGGACAGCCAGTTCTCTATCTTCTGGGGATTGTTGACGCCCACATTCGACTTTCCGGCGTTCGCTGGATTGTTCGCGTCCGGGCCTATGCAGTCCAGGGCGTCCTGAGTCGTCCTTTGGGCTGTGGCAAGATCCGTGAAAGTAGAAGCCGCTCTAATGGACGGCTGATCCCGCAGCCGCTGCAGGAGCTGGTCATCTGTTTGCCCTATGTGCTTGTCGATCACATGGCTGTTGTGAATTCCCTCTTGGTTCGCGAGGTCGATCGGATAGAAGTGGTTGTCCTTGTGCTCGCCGGGCACGGTGTAGTCAGAATTTTCACTGAAATCGTTCAGCGATCTGGCACCGACGGCTTCGGCTCGTGCCTCCTCAGCAGCGTAGGCGGGAATGCTGACATAGGCCTCGTCCAGCGGATCCATGAGCTTCGGCAGCGCGTCCGCCAGCGTCTTGACCGTCCCGTTGTACGTGTCGACCGCCGAGTCCAGCCGCCCCGTGTCCAGGTTGTTGATGAATTCGACAGCGAGCTCGAACGCGCCGCCCAGCAGTGTTTCGAGCACGTCCCCGAAGTCCTTGACCTTCAGAGTCTTGTAGGCGGACTCGCGATAGACGTCGGTGATCTCCGAGCGCACCTTCGCCACCGCCGTCCCGAAATGAGTACACGCGTCGGCCAGTGAGCGCGCGGTGTCTTCCAGGACCCCCAGCGCGGGCTTCTGGCCCCCGGAGTGGTTCCATTTCTGGCCCACCCGGTCCTGGCCCCAGGCCGTCGTCCCCCAGATGCTGATGCAGAACTGTTTCATGGCGTTCTGCCACTCGCTGTGGCCGGACGCGGGGTTGGTGATGTAGGCGATGGCGCCGTCGAAACCGTCGCCGGCCGCCTTGGCGTCCTTGGCGGCGGCCGTCCATGCCGCCGCGATCTCCGGGAGTACGAGATCGTCGCCACCGGGCGTGATGTCCGCGACTTTGCCGTGCCGCAGTACGTCCCTCAGGGCGGGCAGCAGGACGGATTCCCCGAACGAGCCCGCGACTTCCAGCACATCGCTGATGATGCGGTCGCCGAACGCGTCCCCGGAGCCGTGGCCCCACCCGAGTTCGGCGGCGGGCCAGTAGGAGGCCGCGGTCTGGATCACGTCGGGTTCCGGCTTGAGTCGGAGTGCCGGTGCCTGTTTGGGGTCGGACAGGTACTCGGCTCGTACGTAGTTGTTGGCGGTGACCGTCAGCCCGACCGCCGCGCCGCCGACTCCGACGACCGCTTTGGCCCACACCTCCATGAAGCGTTTCGCGACCTTCGCATAGGCCGCCGCGAAGGCCTCGGGGCCGCTGCCGCGACCGCCCGCGTGGGCGTGGGTGTCCAGCGCGGCCAAGAGCCGTACGGCGCCGTCGGAGAAGTCGTACTGCTGGTTCCGCAGGATGTAGGACGTGTAGTAGAGGTGCGGCGGACTGACGTCGAAACCGCTGCCCGGATCCGGTGGAGCGGGCGGCTTGAGGGCCGCCACCTCCTCGTTCCGTCGTCGGCGTGCCGACGCCGTGTCGTCGCGGGAGATGTCGTTGCCCTGCGGGTCCTTGAGCGAACCCGGGGAGGGCGAGGGGGTCGGCCCCGAGCCGTTGGGGTGAGCCGTTCCTCCGCTGGTGGGGGCGGGCAAGGGAGTGGTTGAAGGGGAGGGAGAGGGCGAGGGGGAAGCGGAACCCGATGGGGAGGGGGAAGGAGTGGACATCAGAGCGCGCCCCAGCCCCGCAGTACGGCTCGGTGGGCTGCCGCGTAGTTCGCGTGGCCCGTGGTCACCACCTCGTGCAGCCAGGCCTGGCGGGCCTGGAGGTCCCTCATGTCCCGGTCCCAGCGGTCGAGTTCGTCGATGAACGCCTCGCGGGCCTCGCCGTGCCAGGTGAGGACGACCTTCTCGGTGCGGTCGTACAGCGTGCCCAGATTCACGTTGAGCTGCTTGAGAATGTCCTCAAGTTCGCCGGCCAGACGGCGCAGAGCCGCGAAGTCGACGGCTATGTGGTCGTCGGGCATGGTCTTCGGTCCCCCCCCCGGGGTAAGGCTCTACAAGTCGTCGAGGCTGCTGCGCGTGGCCGGCGGCGCCTGGAGGGCGTCGGCCTCGTGCTCCACGTCGACGTGCGACTGGACGTTGCGCATGGCCGCGAGGACATCCAGCTCCCGCTCTGTGAAGCCATCCCGGCTCATGAGGACCGCTTCCTGCACGACCCGGAGCGTTTCGCGGATGCGTACGGCGTCCTTGGCGGCACCTCTGTGCAACGCGCGGTAGGCGGAGCCCGTCGAGCCCTGCCAGCCGGCCTGGATCCGGTCGACGATCCCGTCCATCCGGCGGACCTGGTTGTCCAGGTGCCGCCGCATCTCTTCGAGGTCACCGGCCAGCTTCGTCAGGCCGTCGTCGTCCGGCTCTTTGAGGTCCGGATTGCCTCGCATCCCGCCCCCGATAGCTCGTACCCCTGTGCGTTCGGCCTTCTCCGAAGAGCCTAACAACGTGCCCTAGAGACACGGAAGTTGCTTCCGGGACATGAGTGGCGGCGCGGAGGTCGCCGCCCCAGACCCCGTTGTCAGTGCCCCGAGTTATGTTTCTGGCAGTGCAACAACCGCTGCGAACCGCTGCCGCCACGCCTCACCGGGAGACCCCCATGCCCATGCCCGCCCCCGACTTCTCCTGGCACTTCACTCCCGGCAACACCTTTACCGAGGAGTCGGGCACCAGCGGCACGCTGAGTGTCGTGGCCGGTGGGGAGCTGTGGCTGCACACCGGGCGGGTCATCGCCTGTGACCCGTTCGTCTCGCTCGGGGCCGGCGAGGCCGAGCCGTTCACGGCGCAGGTGGAGCCGGGGCGGTACCGGGTGGACGCGGCCGTGGCGACGCTGGTGCGCAAGGGAGAGCCGGAGGCGGACACCCCGCACCTGCGGGTGGCCGCCGCGCGCCTCGTCATAAAAGAGGCCCCGACCGTCTCGTGGGAGCTCGCGCTCCAGCCCGGACAGGACCTCGCCGAGCTCGATGAGGAGGAGTTCTTCGGGTACGGGGTCGACGCGGGCACAGGCTGCTTCTACGACGCCGGGTCCGACGGCTCCTTCCCCGACTGCGAGGGCGACGAGGGCCCGCTGTGGGACGCCTTCGACACCGTCCCGCCCTCGCCGGGCCCGCACACCGTCACCGACCCCGCGACCGGCCACAACCTGATCGCCTTCACGTCGGGCTGGGGCGACGGCGCCTACCCGACCTGGATAGGCCGTGACGAAGCGGGCGCGATCACCTGCTTCGTCACGGACTTCTTCGTCGTTCCGGTCGAAGCGCTCGTGCCCTGAGGCCCGTCCCCGCCGCATATGCCAGAACGCCGTCCGTGGTCCGGACGCAGGGCCTACGCTCGAAGCATGGCCATCCGCGCGGTCCTGTGGGACATCGACGACACGATCTTCGACTACTCCGCGGCCTCCCGTTCCGGCATGCGTACGCACCTCGGCCTGGAGGGACTGCCCGACGCGTACGAATCCGTCGAGCGGGCTCTTGACTACTGGGCCGAGGTGACGGCCTACCACTGGGCGCGGTTCGCGGCGGGGGAGACCGACTGGCACGGGCAGTGCCGCGACCGGGTGCGGGCCTTCGTCGGCGATGCCATGAGCGACGAGGAAGCCGATGCCTGGTACGACCGGCACGTCACGCACTACGAAGCCGCCTGGAGCCTCTTCCCCGACGCCCTGCCCGTCCTCGACGTACTCGCCGAGGGCTACCGGCACGCCATCCTGTCCAACTCCTCCCTCCCCAATCAGGAGCGGAAGCTCCGGATCCTCGGCGTACGGGACCGGTTCGAGGCGCTCCTCTGCGCCGCCGAACTGGGCATCGCCAAGCCGGAGGCGGCCGCCTTCCACGCCGGCTGCGAGGCGCTCGGACTGCCGCCGGAGGAAGTCGTCTATGTCGGCGACCAGCCGGACATCGACGCACGCGGGGCGGACGAGGCGGGGCTCAGGGGAGTCTGGCTGGATCGCTCGGGGACCGGCGGACGACCCGAGCTCATCCGCATCACAGGACTCGATCAGCTCCCTGACCTCCTGCGCCTCGATACCCGTTTTGGAGCGCCGGACACCTTCGGGTAATGTTCTTCCTGCGCCGAGGGGAGCGGGAAGAAAAGCCCCGAACCGAAAGCGCAAGCCAAGCAAAACTCCCCATGGGAGTTGCGTTTTGGTGGGCTATGGTGTAATTGGCAGCACGACGGTTTCTGGTTCCGTTAGTCTAGGTTCGAGTCCTGGTAGCCCAGCTCGCAGAGCTTTATCTGCAAGGCCCCCGTTGTGTAGCGGCCTAGCACGCCGCCCTCTCAAGGCGGTAGCGCCGGTTCGAATCCGGTCGGGGGTACAGATCCTTCCCGCGGGATCACCAGGGTCGCACCCGGTGAACTCGATGCAGGATCGCTAGGGCCCCCGTTGTGTAGCGGCCTAGCACGCCGCCCTCTCAAGGCGGTAGCGCCGGTTCGAATCCGGTCGGGGGTACTGGTCTAAACCACCATGGGCTATGGTGTAATTGGCAACACTACGGTTTCTGGTACCGTCATTCTAGGTTCGAGTCCTGGTAGCCCAGCGGGTCATCTCAAGATCCTGGATCTTCTTCGAAGGTCCGAAAACGCAGGCAGGCCCCCGTTGTGTAGCGGCCTAGCACGCCGCCCTCTCAAGGCGGTAGCGCCGGTTCGAATCCGGTCGGGGGTACGCACAGAGAATGGGCCCTTCGCATCTTGCGGAGGGCCTTTTCGTTTGCCCGCACAGGCATCCCGACACGGATCCGGACGCACCTCGCACCCATCCCGGCGGGCTCAACTCCCGTACTGCACAGGGGTGTTCGGTACACCCGACCCGAACCACCCTTCCCGCACCGCCGGTTGAACGGCCCCGGACACACCTCCGGCCCACCGCTGCGGCGTTGAAGCGGTGGGCCGGAATGTGGCAGAAGGAAAGACGTCAGCCGTTGCGGCGCAGGGCCTCGGACAGACGGGCGGCGGCGTCGATGACCGCCTGGGCGTGCATCCGGCCCGGGTGCCGGGTCAGGCGCTCGATCGGACCGGAGACCGAGACGGCCGCCACCACCCGGTTCGACGGGCCGCGCACCGGCGCCGACACCGAGGCCACGCCCGGCTCGCGCTCGCCGATCGACTGGGCCCAGCCCCTGCGCCGTACCCCGGAAAGGGCCGTCGCCGTGAAGCGGGCGCCCTGGAGGCCGCGGTGCAGGCGCTCCGGCTCCTCCCAGGCCATCAGGATCTGGGCGGACGAGCCGGCCTTCATGGTCAGCGTGGAGCCGACCGGGACGGTGTCGCGAAGGCCGGAGAGGCGCTCGGCGGCCGCCACGCAGATCCGCATGTCGCCCTGGCGGCGGTAGAGCTGAGCGCTCTCGCCCGTGACGTCGCGCAGATGCGTCAGGACCGGGCCGGCCGTGGCCAGCAGGCGGTCCTCGCCGGCTGCCGCCGCGAGCTCGGCCAGGCGCGGGCCGAGAATGAAGCGGCCCTGCATGTCCCGAGCCACCATCCGGTGGTGTTCCAGTGCCACGGCGAGGCGGTGTGCCGTGGGTCGTGCGAGCCCAGTGGCCGCGACCAGACCTGCGAGGGTGGCCGGACCGGACTCCAGAGCGTTCAAGACAAGGGCAGCCTTGTCCAGAACGCCTACGCCGCTAGAGTTGTCCATGCAACGATATTCGCGTCTCACTCTGTGAAACGCAAGTTCAATTTTCTCCGGAAGTCGTCAAGCTGTACTGGCGATCCGTACAACGGAGCGCAGCCCGCCCGGGGCGTGCGTACGGGCATGGGCAATCGATCTCTAGTAGTGCCGGCGACGACGCCGGCCGGAGGGAAGGCGATGGGTAGGACACTCGCGGAGAAGGTCTGGGACGACCATGTCGTCAGGCGAGCCGAGGGCGAGCCGGACCTGCTCTTCATCGATCTGCACCTGCTGCACGAGGTGACCAGCCCGCAGGCCTTCGACGGACTGCGCAAGAACGGTCGCCAGGTGCGGCGCCTCGACCTCACCATCGCCACCGAGGACCACAACACCCCCACCATCGACATCGACAAGCCGATCGCGGACCCGGTCTCGCGGGTCCAGCTGGAGACGCTGCGCAAGAACTGCGCCGAGTTCGGTGTGCGCCTGCACCCGCTGGGTGACGTCGAGCAGGGTGTTGTCCACGTGGTGGGACCGCAGCTGGGACTGACCCAGCCCGGCACCACCGTGGTCTGCGGCGACTCGCACACCTCCACCCACGGCGCCTTCGGCGCGCTGGCGTTCGGCATCGGCACCAGCCAGGTCGAGCACGTCCTGGCCACCCAGACGCTGCCGCTGGCCCCGTTCAAGACGATGGCCATCACCGTGGACGGCGAACTGCCCGACGGTGTCACCGCCAAGGACCTGATCCTCGCCATCATCGCGAAGATCGGCACCGGCGGCGGCCAGGGCTACGTCCTGGAGTACCGCGGCTCCGCCATCGAGAAGCTGTCGATGGAAGCCCGCATGACCATCTGCAACATGTCGATCGAGGCCGGCGCCCGCGCGGGCATGATCGCCCCCGACCGGACCACGTTCGACTACCTGGAAGGGCGCGTCCACGCCCCGCAGGGCGAGGACTGGGACGCGGCGGTCGCGTACTGGAAGACGCTGAAGACGGACGAGGACGCGGTCTTCGACGCCGAGGTCGTCATCAAGGCCGACGAGCTCTCGCCGTTCGTCACCTGGGGCACCAACCCCGGACAGGGCGCGCCCCTGTCGGGAGAGGTCCCCGACCCGGCTTCGTACGAGGACGCTTCGGAGCGCCTGGCCGCCGAAAAGGCCCTGGAATACATGGGGTTGAGCGCCGGGCAGCCGCTGCGCGACATCAACGTCGACACCGTCTTCGTAGGTTCGTGCACCAACGGCCGCATCGAGGACCTGCGCAACGCGGCCGCCGTCATCGAGGGCCGCAAAGTCGCCGACGGCGTACGAATGCTGGTCGTCCCGGGCTCGGTCCGGGTCGCGCTGCAGGCCATGGACGAGGGCCTGGACAAGGTGTTCACGGCCGCCGGCGCCGAATGGCGGCACGCGGGCTGCTCGATGTGCCTGGGCATGAACCCGGACCAGCTGGCCCCCGGCGAGCGCTCCGCGTCCACCTCCAACCGCAACTTCGAGGGCAGGCAGGGCAAGGGCGGCCGCACCCACCTGGTTTCGCCCCAGGTCGCCGCCGCAACGGCGGTTCTCGGCCACCTGGCCTCGCCCGCCGACCTGTCAGACGTCCGTACCCCCGTGGAGGCCTGAGAACCATGGAAGCTTTCACCACGCACACCGGCCGGGCCGTACCGCTGCGCCGCTCCAACGTCGACACCGACCAGATCATCCCGGCCCACTGGCTGAAGAAGGTCACCCGCGACGGCTTCGAGGACGGGCTGTTCGAGGCCTGGCGCAAGGACTCCGAGTTCGTCCTGAACAAGCCCGAGCGCAAGGGCGCCACGGTTTTGGTGGCGGGCCCCGACTTCGGCACCGGCTCCTCCCGCGAGCACGCGGTGTGGGCGCTGCAGAACTACGGCTTCAAAGCGGTGATCTCGTCCCGCTTCGCCGACATCTTCCGCGGCAACTCGCTGAAGAACGGCCTGCTCACCGTCGTTCTCGACCAGAAAGTCGTGGACGCGCTGTGGGAGCTGACCGAGCGCGACCCTGACGCCGAAATCACCGTTGACCTGCAGGATCGCCAGGTTCGCGCGGAAGGCGTCACCGCCGACTTCGAACTCGACGAGAACGCCCGCTGGCGGCTCCTGAACGGCCTGGACGACATCTCGATCACGCTCCAGAACGAGCCCGACATCGCCTCCTACGAGGCCCGCCGACCCGCCTTCAAGCCGAGCACGATCCAGGCCTGAAGCGCGTATTGACCCCCCTTCGGCTGCATCGCGCCCCCCGTTTTCCGGATTGATTTCCGGGCGGGGGGCGCGTCGCGTTTTGGGCTCCGGGGGTGACGTCAACTAGCCTTGCACGCAGGGCAGATGGCCGGATAGTCGCTTGCGCGATCGAGGCACCGTACGGACGTCCAGGAGTCGCTGGATTCGCTCAGTTGCCCCCGCCGGAGGTGACAACTCGCCTCAGATGGCACAATCGACGCATGGAACGCGACAGCCAACTCAAGCTCTACGGGCTGGTGGCGGACCAACTGAAAGAAGCGCACACAAGGGTGCGCGAACTGCAAGTCCCGGAGGGCGTACGGATGGCGCTGTCCCGGAAGCTGCTGGTCATAACAGCGGCGGCCAAACACGATCTCGCCGATGCGGCAACGCGTCTGGAGCGGTTGATGAAGGACCTCGACGAGGGCCGATTCCCCGAAGGCGACTGAGCCGTAAGGAACTCGGCGAGAGCCGACTTCGTTGCGGCACTAGGGTGATTAGCCCGTTTCGTGTTTGATTTGCGGTATATATCTGCCTAACGTGCGAAAAGGCCTGGACACTTTCGCTCAGGCAATGTCTCCGAAGGGGAAGACGTGAACAAGGCGCAGCTCGTAGAAGCGATTGCCGACAAGGTCGGCGGCCGTCAGCAGGCCGCGGACGCGGTGGACGCGGTGTTGGACGCGATCGTCCGTGCGGTCGTCGCCGGCGACCGCGTCTCGGTCACCGGTTTCGGCTCGTTCGAGAAGGTCGACCGCCCGGCCCGGTACGCCCGCAACCCGCAGACGGGTGAGCGCGTACGGGTCAAGAAGACCTCGGTTCCGCGGTTCCGCGCGGGCCAGGGCTTCAAGGATCTCGTCGCGGGCTCGAAGAAGCTCCCGAAGAACGACGTGGCCGTCAAGAAGGCCCCCAAGGGCAGCCTCTCCGGCGGTACTTCGACCCGCAGCACCGTCAAGAAGGCCGCGGCCAAGAAGGCCACCGCCAAGAAGACGGTCGCCAAGAAGACCACCGCGGTGAAGAAGACCACCGCGGCGAAGACCACGGCGGCCAAGAAGGCCACCACGAAGAAGGCCACCGCCAAGAAGACGACGGCCACCGCCAAGAAGGCCGCGCCGGCGAAGAAGGCCGCGACCGCCAAGAAGGCCACCGCGAAGAAGACCGCGCCGGCCAAGAAGGCCGTCGCGAAGAAGGCCCCCGCGAAGAAGGCCACGGCGCGCAAGACCACCGCCAAGAAGGCGACCGCTCGCAAGAAGTAGTCATCAGCGGCGAGGCTCAAGCGCCGGGCCGGGCTCCCCTCGGGGAGACCCGGCCCGCGGCCGTTTTCGGCCAAGTCGCCCCGCGCGCTCCGGGCTCAGAACGTCTGCAGCGTCACCAGCGTGATGCGCAGGTCGGCCCCCGACCCCTCGGTCTCGATGCGGACCCGCTGGCCGGCCCTCAGCAGCCGCAGCCCGCCCGCCTCGAAGGCCGGGGCCCCGAAGTCCACCGGGGTGCCGTCGTCGAGCAGCACACTGCCGCTGCGGGTCTCGGAGTCGTACGTGTACGCGGTCGCCTGCATACCCGCCAGCCTAGTGCCCCCGTACGGGGTCCACGGGGTCCAGGGCGCCCCGCAGGGCCGCGGTGGCCGGGCCCACGCCCAGCGACAGCGCGGCCCGCAGGTCCGCGCCCGTGTCGACGTCCCGGCGCACCGAATCCACGCCGTCGAGCAGGATTTCGGCGGCCCCCGACGCCGAATGGGCGGCCCGTGAAGGACCGCCGAATACCGGGTTCAAATCCGTGCCCGGAACCGCCGAAAGGAAAGTCGTCCCGATTCCCGCCGAATCCGCGAGAAAAGCCCGCGGAAATGCGGCGGCCGCGGCGAGGACCCGGCCCAGTTCCGCGGGGCGCAGCGCGGGCAGATCCGCGTTGAGGGCGGCCACCGGGAGCGCCGGGTGCCGCGAGCGCATCCGGTACGCCCCGTGAGCCAGCGCGGCGTTGAGACCCGCGCCGGGGGAGTCGGACACGATGCGCGCACCCAGCGCGGCCAGCTCCGCGCCCGCCAGTGGATCGTCCGTGACGACCGCCACATTGCGTACCGCGGGACATTCCAGCGCGGCGGCCACGGTGTCCAGGGCGAACGCGAGGGCGAGCCGCGGGCGGAACTCGTCGCCGACGGCGGCCGCCAGCCTGCTCTTGGCCCGCGCCAAGGGCTTCAGCGGGATGACGAGGGACCAGCGGGCAGCTGTGGCGGTGTTCGTGGCGTCCCCTCCGTCCGGGCGCCGCCCCGATCGGGCCGGGCGGCGGCGGGCTTCATTGTCACCCGCCCGGAGGGCCGCCGTGCGGGCCGGGGCGTACGGTGTTCTCGACAGACCAGGGGCCTGGGGCGACACTTGCCCCCAGCAGCCACGCAGAGTCAGTTCCCCCGGTCTCGCAGAGGCCTGGCCGGGGTCCACAGAGGAAGGTGTCCGAGTGTCCCGCCGCAGAATCGGCTTCTGGTACCGCCTGGCAGCGGTCATCGCAAAACCGCCGCTGGTCGTTCTGTTCAAGCGGGACTGGCGGGGAATGGAGAACATTCCGGCCGACGGCGGATTCATCACCGCCATCAATCACAACTCGTATCTGGACATGTTCTCGTACGGGCATTTCCAATACAACACGGGCCGCGTGCCCCGATTCCTGGCGAAGGCCGCGCTTTTCAAGGCCCCCGGCGTCGGGATCCTGCTGCGCGGCACGGGCCAGATTCCCGTCTACCGCGAGTCGACCAACGCCGTCGGCGCCTTCCGGGCCGCCGTGGACGCCGTCGAGCGCGGCGAATGCGTCGCCTTCTACCCCGAGGGCACCCTCACCCGCGACCCGGGCCAGTGGCCGATGACCGCGAAGACCGGTGTCGCACGGGCCGCCCTGATGACGAAGGCGCCCGTCGTCCCGATCGCCCAGTGGGGCGCCAACTTGGCGATGCCTCCGTACGCCAAGGAGAAGAAGGTCAACTTCTTCCCGCGCAAGACTCTGCAGGTGAAGGCCGGTCCGCCGGTCGACCTCGACCGGTTCTACGACAAGGAGCCGACGCCCGAGGTCCTCAAGGAGGTGACCGAGGTCATCATGGCCGCGATCACCACGCTGCTTGAGGAGTTGAGGGGCGAGAAGGCCCCCGAGAAGCCGTACGATCTGCGCGAAGTCCGCGCGCGGCAGCGCCGCAAGGCCGCCGGGGAGGGCACCAAGTGACACACGGCACCACCAAGGCAGCAGTGTTCGGGACGGGTTCGTGGGGCACGGCGTTCGCCATGGTCCTCGCCGACGCGGGCTGTGAGGTGACCCTCTGGGCCCGCCGCCCCGAACTCGCCGAAGCGGTCAACTCCACGCGGACGAACCCGGACTACCTGCCTGGCATCGAACTGCCCGCGTCCGTACGGGCCACCACCGACCCCGCCGAGGCCGCGGCGGGCGCCGACTTCACCGTCCTCGCCGTCCCCTCGCAGACGCTCCGCGACAACCTCGCCGCCTGGGCGCCCCTGCTGGCCCCCGACACCGTGCTCGTCTCCCTGATGAAGGGCGTCGAACTCGGCACCGCCAAGCGGATGAGCGAGGTCATCGCCGAGGTCGCCAAGGTCTCCGAGGACCGCGTCGCGGTCGTCACGGGGCCCAACCTGGCCAAGGAGATCGCCAAGCGGATGCCGGCCGCGGCCGTCGTGGCCTGCCGCGACGAAGCCGTCGCCCAGCGCCTCCAGGCCGCCTGCCACACCCCGTACTTCCGCCCGTACACCAACACCGACGTGGTGGGCTGCGAACTCGGCGGCGCCGTCAAGAACGTCATCGGGCTCGCCGTCGGCATCGCCGACGGCATGGGGCTCGGCGACAACGCCAAGGGCTCGCTCATCACCCGCGGCCTCGCCGAAACGACCCGGCTCGGCCTCGCGATGGGCGCTGACCCGCTGACGTTCTCCGGCCTCGCGGGCCTCGGCGACCTGGTCGCCACCTGCTCCTCGCCGCTCTCGCGCAACCACACCTTCGGCACCAACCTCGGCAAGGGCATGACGCTGCAGGAGACCATCGCGGTCACCAAGCAGACCGCCGAGGGCGTCAAGTCCTGCGAATCCGTGCTGGATCTGGCCCGTCGGCACGGCGTGGACATGCCCATCACGGAGACCGTCGTCGGCATCGTCCACGAGGGCAAGCCGCCGGTCGTCGCCCTCAAGGAGCTCATGTCCCGCAGCGCCAAGGCCGAGCGGCGCTGACCGCGCCGGGCGCCCGCGGCCGTGGACGCGGAGCCTCGAACGGGTACCCTCAACGCGATATGAGCAGCGAGAACCTCCCCCAGAGCCCTGAGAAGCAGCTCCGCAAGCCGCGGGTGGCCGTAGTGTTCGGCGGCCGCAGTTCGGAACACGGCATCTCGGTCGTGACCGCCGGCGCGGTGCTGCGCGCCATCGACCGTACGAAGTACGACGTGCTGCCCATCGGCATCACGACGGACGGCCGCTGGGCGCTCACCGCCGACGAACCGGAGCGGATGGCGATCAGTGACCGGCGCACGCCCAGCGTCGACGAGCTCGCCGAGTCGCCCGACGGCGGCGTGGTCCTGCCCGTGGACCCGGGCAGCCGTGAAGTCGTCTACAGCGAGCCCGGAATGGTGCCCAAGGCCCTGGGCGAGGTCGACGTCGTCTTCCCGATGCTGCACGGCCCGTACGGCGAGGACGGCACCCTCCAGGGCCTCCTGGAGCTCTCCGGCATCCCGTACGTCGGCGCGGGCGTCCTCGCCTCCGCCGTCGGCCAGGACAAGGAGTACATGAAGCGCGTCTTCACCTCCTTCGGGCTGCCCGTCGGGCCCTACCTCGTGGTGCGCCCGCGCGAGTGGGAGCAGGACGAGAAGGGCGCCCGCCAGCGCATCGCGGACTTCGCCGGTGAGCACGGCTGGCCGCTGTTCATCAAGCCGTCCCGGGCCGGCTCCTCGTTCGGCATCACCAAGGTCGACTCCTTCGAGGGCCTGGACGAGGCCATCGCCGAGGCCCGCCGCCACGACCCCAAGTTCCTCGTCGAGTCGCTGCTGCGCGGCCGCGAGATCGAGTGCGGGGTGCTCGAATTCGAGGACGGGCCGCGGGCGAGCGTGCCTGCCGAGATCCCGCCGGTGACGGCCCACGAGTTCTACGACTTCGAGGCCAAGTACATCGACTCGGCGGCCGGCATCGTGCCCGCGCCGATCGGTGAGGAGGCCACCGCCGAGGTGCAGCGCCTGGCCGTCGAGGCCTTCGAGGCCGCCTCCTGCGAGGGCCTGGTCCGCGCGGACTTCTTCCTCCAGGACAACGGCGAGTTCGTCATCAACGAGATCAACACGATGCCGGGCTTCACGCCGATCTCGATGTATCCGCGGATGTGGCAGGAGAGCGGCGTCGAATACGCGGACCTGGTCGACAAGCTGATCCAGGCGGCCCTGCGACGCTCCACGGGCCTGCGCTAGAGGGAGTTCTTGGTGGCCTTGAGGACGGGGGCGCCGAACGCCTGGAGCACGGACGCGTCGTGCGCGTACCGGGTCCCCGTCAGCAGCTCGATGTAGGGGTCCCGGTAGGCGCTGACGAACCGGGGGCCCTCGGAGCGTGGGAACACGACCCACCAGACGCCGTTCACCTGAACACCGTTGGACTTGGGGTCGTTCATCTCGTCACCCCGCGGAATCCCGCAGCGCAGTACGATCTCCGCGTCCCCGTCCCCCCAGCGGGCCGTCAGTGGCGAGTCCGGGGTGGGGTCGTGCCGCTTCTGCCCGGCCACGGTGTCGGGCAGGAGTTTGTCCAGGGCCTCGCACGCGGCCCGCTCCTGTCCAGGTGGCGAGGGAACCGCCACCTTCGCGGTGGCGTCGGACGAAGAACAGCCCGCGGCCGCCAGGACGGCGACCGCGGACAGGACGAGAAGCGGCCGGCGGCGAGAGAGAGTCACCGGCCCAGGGTATGCGGGGGCTACAGATGGACGACCGGGCAGGTCAGGGTTCTTGTGATGCCGTCCACCTGCTGGACCTTGGCGACCACCATGCGACCGAGTTCGTCGACCGTCTCGGCCTGGGCGCGGACGATCACGTCGTAGGGTCCGGTCACGTCTTCGGCCTGGATCACCCCAGCGAGCTTTCCGATGGCCTCGGCGACTGTCGACGCCTTGCCCACCTCGGTCTGAATGAGGATGTACGCCTGTACCACGGAACCTCCAGGGCGGCCACGAGGATCATGTGGGGGAGAGAAAGAGACGCCACGGTACCGCGTCGCCACGCGCGACGGGGAGACCCGCGCGACCGGCCGCTCGCGCCGAGGGGCGAGAGCGGCCATGAAGTTGACGTATGTGTTGACGGTACCCACGCCCGTGACCGCTCGCGACCGCAGGCGCACGGGGGCAGATGGGGTACGAAGATGAGAGGTGGGACACGGTGAAAGGCACTGTGGGCGAGTTGGGGGAGTTCGGGCTCATCAGGGAGCTGACCTCCCGGCTCACCTCCACCCCCGCGGTCCGGCTGGGCCCGGGCGACGACGCGGCGGTCGTGACCGCACCCGACCGCAGGGTGGTCGCCAGCACGGACATCCTCCTTGAGGGACGGCACTTCAGGCGCGACTGGTCGACGGCGTACGACGTGGGCCGCAAGGCCGCCGCGCAGAACTTGGCCGACATCGCCGCCATGGGCGCGGTGCCGACCGCGGTGCTTCTCGGCCTCGTCGTGCCGGCCGAACTGCCGGTCACCTGGCCCACCGAGCTGATGGACGGCATCCGCGACGAGTGCCAGGTCGCGGGTGCGGCCGTGGTCGGCGGAGACGTCGTACGCGGGGACACCATCACCGTCGCGATCACCGCGCTCGGCGATCTGCGCAACCACGAGCCGGTGACCCGGGCCGGCGCGCAGCCCGGCGACGTCGTCGCGGTGACGGGCTGGCTCGGCTGGTCGGCGGCGGGCTACGCGGTGCTCTCGCGCGGCTTCCGCTCGCCGCGCGCCTTCGTCGAGGCACACCGCCGCCCGGAGCCCCCGTACCACGCCGGCCCCGCGGCGGCCGGGCTCGGCGCCACCGCCATGACCGACGTCAGCGACGGCCTGGTCGCCGACCTCGGCCACATCGCCGAGGCCAGCAAGGTCCGCATCGACCTGCGTTCGGGCCTCATCGACATCCCGACGCAGATGAGCGACATCGGCCAGGCCGTCGGCGTCGACCCGCTCCAGTGGGTGCTCACCGGCGGCGAGGACCACGCGATCGTGGCGACGTTCCCGCCGGACGTGAAGCTGCCGGCCCGCTGGAAGGTCATCGGCGAGGTCCTCAACCCGTCCGCGCTGCCCACCGTCACCGTGGACGGCGCGCCCTGGACCAGCAAGGGCGGCTGGGACCACTTCGGGGACGACCCCGCATGATCCCCAACGTGCTGACCGTCGCCGGATCCGACTCCGGCGGCGGCGCCGGCATCCAGGCCGACCTCAAGACGATGCTGGCGCTCGGCGTCCACGGCATGAGCGTGATCACCGCCGTCACCGCGCAGAACTCGCTGGGCGTGCAGGGCGCCTGGGAACTGCCGGTGGAGGCGGTACGGGCCCAGTACCGGGCCGTCGTCGACGACATCGGCGTCCAGGCCGTGAAGACCGGCATGCTGTCCTCGGCGCCCCTGGTGGAGGCGGTGGCCGAGCTGCTCGCCGGCACTGACGCCCCCGTCGTCGTGGACCCGGTGGGCGTCTCCAAGCACGGCGACCCGCTGCTCGCCGCCGAGGCCCTCGACTCCGTACGCACCCGGCTGCTGCCCGCCGCGACCGTCGCCACCCCCAACCTGGACGAGGTGGCCCAGCTCACCGGCGTCCAGGTCGAGGACGAGGACGGGATGCGGCGGGCGGCCGCCGCGATCCTGGAGTACGGGCCGCGGTGGGCGCTGATCAAGGGTGGACACTACCCCGGCGATGCCGTGGACCTGCTCACCGACGGGGCCGAGGAGCACTGGCTGCGGGCCCCGCGCCTGGACAACCGGCACACCCACGGCACGGGCTGCACGCTCGCCTCCGCCATCGCCTCGGGCCTCGCCAAGGGGATGACGGTCCCCGAGGCGGTCCGGGCGGCCAAGGAGTACGTCACGGGCGCCATCGCCGCGGGATTCGCGCTGGGCGCGGGCATTGGGCCCGTCGACCACGGCTGGCGCTTCCGCTAGCGGATACGGGTACGGCAAAAAGCCGGTCCACCGAGGTGGACCGGCTTTTCAAGGCAACCGCAGGGGCTGCGCTACGACAGACGTCGCAATTAGCGCGAGACCTTGCCGGCCTTGATGCACGAGGTGCAGACGTTGAGCCGCTTCGGCGTCCGACCGACCACGGCACGCACACGCTGGATGTTCGGGTTCCAGCGACGAGACGTACGGCGGTGCGAGTGCGAAATGTTGTTGCCGAAGCCCGGCCCCTTGCCGCAGACGTCGCAGTTGGCAGCCACGGGTCACTCCAAAGACTTCAGATGCATTAAATGCACTTACAGTGAAATCCGGCGCACCGGAATCAGAGATCTGAAGTGGCTTGCCGGGGGAATTGGCCCGACTCTCGCCGGGCAACCGAAGCAGCATACAACGGCTGCTCCCGAGATACGAAACTACCACGACCCCGGCCGCCCCCGCCCCGGACCCCGGCCCGCACCGGGTCTACCCTGCGCTTCAGCCGCTCATCCGCTTCCCGCAAGGAGGACCACCAGGTGCCGCAGACCCTCGATGCCGTCGCGGTACGCGGCTGGTGCGCGCTGGCGCTGGACGCGCTGGGCCGGGACCGCGAGGCGATCGACGCCATCAACGTGTACCCGGTTGCGGACGGGGACACCGGCACCAACCTGTATCTGACGATGGAGTCCGCGGCCCAGGCCGTCGAGGCGGTCTTCGCCGCCTACCCCGAGCCGCCCGTGTACGACGGCATCCCGCCCACCGCCGATGTTGTACGGGCCATGGCGCACGGCGCGCTGATCGGCGCCCGCGGGAACTCCGGCACGATCCTCGCCCAGCTCCTGCGGGGCATGGCGGAGGTCGTCGCGGAGGGCGAGGGGAACCTGGCGGCGGCGCTGCGCAGGGCCGCCTCCGCCGCCTACCTCGCGGTCGCCCACCCCGTCGAGGGCACCGTCCTGTCGGTGGCGACCGCCGCCGCCAAGTCCGCCGAGAACGCGAGCGGCACCCCGGCGGCGGTGGCCCAGGCGGCCTATGCGGGCGCCCGGGACGCCCTGGACCGGACGCCCTCCCAGCTCGCCGCCCTCGGACGCGCGGGCGTCGTGGACGCGGGCGGCCGGGGTCTGGTGACCGTGCTCGGCGCCCTCGTCCAGGCCCTCTCCGGCGAGGCCCCCGTCGTACGCCACGAGGCGCGGGTCCCCGTGCCCGTGGAGGACTGCCCGGCCGAGGCGGTCGGCGCCGGGCCCGCCTTCGAGGTCATCTACCTCCTGGAGGCCGACGACGCCGCCGTGGACCGGCTGCGCACCAGGCTCGACGGGCTCGGCGACTCCCTGGTGGTCGTCGGCGGCGACGGGCTCTGGAACGTCCATGTGCACGTCGACGACGCGGGCGCCGCCGTCGAGGCCGGGGTCGAGGCGGGCCGGCCCTACCGGATCCGGATCACGCACTTCGAGCAGCCGGCCGTCGTCGAGCCGCCCAGGGAGCAGGTCCAGCGGGCCGTGGTCGCCGTCGTGCCCGGCGAGGGCCTGGCCGGGCTCTGCGCCGAGGCGGGGGCGACGACCGTGCTCGCCCGGCCCGGTGAGGCCCCGGCCAGCGGGGAGCTCGTCGAGGCGATCCGGCGCGCGCACGCCCGCGAGGTCGTGCTGCTGCCGAACGACGCCGAGCTGCGCCACACGGCCGCGGCCGCCGTCGAGCAGGCGCGGTCCGAGGGCATCCGGGTCGCGCTCATCCCGACCCGGGCCGCCGTCCAGGGCATCGCGGCGCTCGCCGTGCACGCCCCCGAGCGGCGCTTCGACGAGGACGTCGTCGCGATGACCTCCGCGGCCGGCGCCACCCGGCACGCCGAACTCGCCGTCGCCGAGCGGCAGTCGTGGACGATGGCCGGCGTCTGCCAGGCCGGGGACGTCCTCGGCCTCATCGACGGCGACGTGGTGGTCATCGGCAACGACCTGGCCGACACCGCCCGCACCGTCCTCGACCGGATGCTGGCGGCGGGCGGCGAACTGGTCACCCTGGTCCTGGCCGCCGACGCCCCGCCGGAGCTGGCCGCCCAGCTCGAATCCCATGTCGGCAAGGCCCACTTGGCGGTCGACACCGTGGTGTACGAGGGCGGCCACCAAGGGGTTCCGCTGTTCATCGGCGTGGAGTGACCCCGAGGGTGCGGTGGTCCGGCCGGGAGCAGCAACTCCCGTACGGAACACGGCTGTTGACGCCGTACGGGATGCTCCTCCTCGGCCGGACGAGGTGCGCGCCCGCCTCGGCCCCGCAGGTGTTCCAGGACCGCCTCCGCCTCCTCCCGGCGTGACGCGGCGGCTGGAGTGGGGAGGCGCCGGCCCAGGGGGCCGCGGCGCCGGTGTGACCAGCGGTTATCCACAGCCTTTGGCGGGCTGTCAGTCCGGTGGTGTGCAATGGATCGCGTGCCTGCGCTCGAAGAACCACTGAAGAAGCTGCTCGGCGGACCCACCGCGAAGGTGATGGCCGAGCACCTCGACCTGCACACGGTCGGCGACCTCCTGCACCACTACCCGCGGCGGTACGAGGAGCGCGGCCAGCTCACCAAGCTGGCCGAGCTGCCCCTGGACGAGGACGTCACGGTCGTCGCCCAGGTCGCCGACGCCCGGGTGCACACCTTCAACGGAGGGCGCGGCCAGCGCCTGGAGATCACCATCACCGACGGCAGCGGCCGCCTCCAGCTGGTGTTCTTCGGGCGCGGCATCCACAAGCCGCACAAGGAGCTGCTGCCCGGCAGCCGGGCGATGTTCGCCGGCAAGGTGTCGATGTTCAACCGGCGCATGCAGCTGGCCCACCCCACCTACGCGAAGCTGGGCGCGGACGCGGCCGAGGGCGATGACGCGGTCGACATCGACTCGTGGGCGGGCGCCCTGATCCCGATCTACCCGGCCTGCAAGGGCCTGGAGTCCTGGAAGATCGCCAAGGCGGTCGACGCGGTGCTGCCCAGCGCGCAGGAGGCCGTGGACCCGCTCCCCGTGGCCCTGCGCGACGGCCGCGGCTTCGTCTCCCTGCCCGAGGCCCTCCTCAAGGTCCACCGGCCGCACAGCAAGGCCGACATCGAGGACGCCCGCCAGCGCCTGAAGTGGGACGAGGCGTTCGTCCTCCAGGTGGCCCTCGCCCGCCGCCGCCACGCGGACGGCCAACTCCCGGCGGTGGCAAGGCGACCGGCCCCGGGAGGCCTGCTCGACGCCTTCGACGCCAAGCTGCCCTTCACCCTCACCGAGGGCCAGCAGAAGGTCTCGAAGGAGATCTTCGACGACCTGGCCACCGAGCACCCGATGCACCGGCTGCTTCAGGGGGAGGTGGGTTCGGGAAAGACGATGGTCGCGCTGCGCGCCATGCTCGCCGTCGTCGACTCCGGCGGGCAGGCCGCGATGCTCGCGCCCACCGAGGTCCTCGCCCAGCAGCACCACCGCTCCATCACCGAGATGATGGGCGAGCTCGCCGAGGGCGGGATGCTGGGAGGCTCCGACCTCGGGACCAAGGTCGTGCTGCTCACCGGCTCCATGGGGATGCCTGCCCGGCGCCAGGCCCTCCTCGACCTGGTCACCGGCGAGGCGGGTGTCGTCATCGGCACGCACGCCCTGATCGAGGACAAGGTGCAGTTCCACGACCTCGGCCTGGTCGTCGTCGATGAGCAGCACCGTTTCGGCGTCGAGCAGCGCGACGCCCTGCGCGGCAAGGGCAAGCAGCCCCCGCACCTGCTCGTCATGACAGCCACGCCCATCCCGCGCACGGTCGCCATGACGGTCTTCGGCGACCTGGAGACCTCGGTCCTGGACCAGCTGCCCGCCGGGCGCTCGCCCATCGCCAGCCATGTCGTCCCCGCCCAGGACAAGCCGCACTTCCTGGCCCGCGCCTGGGAGCGGGTCCGCGAGGAGGTCGACAAGGGGCACCAGGCGTACGTGGTGTGCCCGCGCATCGGGGACGACGAGGACGAGGCCAAGTCCGCCAAGGGGAAGAAGAAGGCCGAGGAGGCCGAGACCGCCGACAAGCGGCCCCCGCTCGCCGTGATCGAGATCGCCGACCAGCTGTCCAAGGGCCCCCTCCAGGGGCTGCGCACCGAGATCCTGCACGGCCGGATGCAGCCGGACGACAAGGACGACGTGATGCGCCGGTTCGGCGCGGGCGAGGTGGACGTCCTGGTCGCCACCACCGTCATCGAGGTCGGCGTGAACGTGCCGAACGCCACCGCGATGGTGATCATGGACGCCGACCGGTTCGGCGTGTCCCAGCTCCACCAGCTGCGCGGCCGCGTCGGCCGTGGCTCCGCGCCGGGCCTGTGCCTGCTGGTCACCGACATGCCGGAGGCGAGCGCGGCCCGGGCCCGTCTCAACGCCGTGGCCTCCACCCTCGACGGCTTCGAGCTCTCCCGCATCGACCTCGAACAGCGCCGCGAGGGCGATGTGCTGGGCCAGGCCCAGTCCGGGGTGCGCTCCTCGCTGCGGATGCTCACCGTCATCGACGACGAGGAGGTCATCGCCGCCGCCCGCGAGGAGGCCGCCACGGTGGTCGCCGAGGACCCGGATCTCGAACACCTCCCGGGGCTGCGCACGGCCCTGGACGCCCTCCTGGACAAGGACCGCGAGCAGTACCTCGACAAGGGCTGAGAGACTGGGGAGGCACATCCGACGCATGTACACGGACAAGGACTGAGATGACCCGCGTGATCGCCGGCCGGGCCGGTGGACGCCGCCTCGCCGTACCTCCGGGCACCGGCACCCGCCCCACCTCCGACCGGGCGCGCGAGGGCCTCTTCTCCACTTGGGAGGCGCTGCTCGGCACGCTCGACGGCATCCGGATCGCCGATCTGTACGCGGGCTCCGGAGCCGTGGGACTGGAGGCGCTCTCGCGGGGCGCGGTCCACGCCCTGCTCGTCGAGGCCGACGGCCGCGCCGCCCGCACCGTCCGCGACAACGTGGCCGCGCTCAAGCTGCCCGGCGCCGAAGTGCGTACCGGCAAAGCGGAGCAGATCGTGACAGGCCCGGCGCCCGCCGACCCGTACGACGTGATTTTCCTGGACCCTCCGTACGCCGTCACCGATGACGATCTTCGGGAGATCCTGCTCACACTCCGTCGTGGGGGCTGGCTCGCGGAGGACTGTCTCGTCACCGTGGAGCGCAGCACCAGAGGCGGGGAATTCGGCTGGCCCGAAGGATTCGAAGCACTGCGGGCCCGTCGCTACGGCGAGGGCACGCTTTGGTACGGTCGCGCCGCCTCCACGTGCGAAGACGCACCGCGAGACATCCCATGACCGGACCGGAGAGCGAGGGACATCAGTTGCGCCGCGCCGTCTGTCCGGGGTCCTTTGACCCCATCACCAACGGACACCTCGACATCATCGCCCGCGCCTCCCGCCTGTACGACGTCGTACATGTCGCGGTGATGATCAACCAGTCGAAGCAGGGCCTGTTCACCATCGAGGAGCGGATCGAGTTGATCCGCGAGGTGACGGCCGACCTCGGCAACGTGGAGGTCGAGTCCTTCCACGGCCTGCTCGTCGACTTCTGCAAGCAGCGGGACATCCCCGCGATCGTCAAGGGCCTCCGTGCCGTCAGCGACTTCGACTACGAGCTGCAGATGGCCCAGATGAACAACGGGCTCTCGGGCGTCGAGACCCTGTTCGTGCCCACCAATCCGACGTACAGCTTCCTGTCGTCCTCGCTGGTCAAGGAGGTCGCGACCTGGGGCGGAGACGTCTCCCACCTGCTGCCGGCCACCGTCCACGAGGCCCTGGTCGCCCGGCTCGCCGAGAAGTGAGCCACGGGGCCGTCCGCTGACGGTCCGTCACCCGGTGTCGGGCGGGCGCCGACTGGCCTTACAGTCGTCCCGTCCGTCTCCAATCCGTTAGAAGAGTGGCGATCACCGGTGGACGTGCAGAAGAAGCTCGACGAGATCGTCGAGGTGGTCGGCAGCGCCCGGTCCATGCCCATGTCGGCCTCGTGCGTGGTCAACCGCGCCGAACTCCTCGCGATGCTGGAAGAGGTGCGCCAGGCCCTGCCCGGCTCGCTCGCCCAGGCCCAGGAGCTGATCGGCGGCCGTGAGCAGATGGTCGAGCAGGCCCGCCAGGAGGCCGAGCGGATCATCGAGTCCGCGCACGCCCAGCGCGGCACGCTGATCTCCGACACCGCCGTCGCCCGCCAGTCCCAGGACGAGGCCGACCGCATCCTCAGCGAGGCCCGCCGGGACGCCGAGGAGATCCGCGCCGAGGCCGACGACTACGTCGACTCCAAGCTGGCCAACTTCGAGGTCGTCCTCACCAAGACCATCGGCTCGGTCGACCGCGGCCGCGAGAAGCTGCTCGGCCGCGGCCCGGGCCTGGACGACCAGGGCCGCACGGACGAGGACGCCCCCGAGTACAGCGCGGACCCGGGCACGCTGATCCACCGGGCCGACGAGTACGTCGACGCCAAGCTGGGCGCCTTCGAGGCGGTGCTCGCCAAGACCCTCGAAGCGGTCGGCCGCGGCCGCCAGAAGCTGCACGGCCGCACCGCCTCCGACGAGCTGGGCGCCCACATGGCCGCCCAGGACGCGGCGGGCGACCTGCACCAGCACACCAGCGACGCCGACTACCTGGCGGGCCTCGCCGAGCTCGCCGAGCCGGACCCGGCCGCCGCCCACGCCGCCGCCGAGCCGCACATCCCGGCACAGCAGCCCCAGGCGTACGACCCGTACGGCTACCAGCAGCCGCAGCAGGACCCGTACGCCTACCAGCAGCACCAGCCCCAGCAGCAGGAGCAGTACGCGCAGTACGGGTACGCCCAGCAGGACCCGTACGCCTACGACCCGAACCAGCAGCAGTACACGGCCCCCGACGCCGGGCAGTACGGCGCGCCGCCGCAGCCCCAGCACCAGCCGCAGCAGGCCGCGCTCGACGAGACCAGCCTCTTCGACACCAGCATGATCAACCTGGATCAGCTGCGCGCCTACGAGCAGGGTCACGGGCAGAACCGCCCGTGACCCCACGCGGCCGTACGCCACCCGAAGGTGGGGGGACCGGGCCGGATTGGGCCTATCGCGGCCGGTCCGTTATCCTGGCTCTTCGGTCGCGCGTACGTCCGCGATCCACGCTGCCCGATTCGCTCTGCGAAGCCGGTGGCAGCCACTCCACGACCTCGAAAGCAGGAAGAGCCCTGAGCACGCGCCTCGACCACCGCAATCCCCTCGTGTTCGACACACACGAGCTGGGGCGGCGTCCCGGTGCGCTCCAGCGGCTCTCCCGCACCGTGGAGGCCCCGAAGGATCTCGGGATCCCCGAGGTCATCCACGTGCCCGAGGGCAGGCCCGTGGAAATCGAGCTCCGCCTGGAGTCGGTCATGGAAGGGGTGCTTGTCACAGGCACCGCCCGTGCATCGGCCGAGGGTGAGTGCGTAAGGTGTCTGGAGCCGCTTCAGCAGGACGTTGAAGTGGACTTCCAGGAAATGTTCTCGTACCCCGACACCGACGACCGGGGCCGCCGCAAGGCAGCCGCGGACGACGATGCCGAGGACGACGAGGACATGATCCCGCTTGAGGACGGCATGTTCGACCTCGAGCCTTTGCTGCGCGATGCGGTGGTGCTCGCACTGCCGATGCAGCCGGTGTGCCGGGAGGACTGCCCCGGGCTCTGTTCCGAATGCGGAGCGAGCCTGGCGGACGACCCGGACCACCACCACGACGCCGTCGACATCCGTTGGGCGGCACTGCAGGGACTCGCCGGGACCATCCAGGACGGCGAGAAGGACAACATGAGCGGCACTGCGTCTGACGTGCACGATGCCGCCGAGAAGCAGGAGAAGTAGCCGTGGCTGTTCCGAAGCGGAAGATGTCGCGCAGCAACACGCGCCACCGCCGGTCGCAGTGGAAGGCTGCGGTCCCCACCCTGGTTGCGTGCGAGCGCTGCCATGAGCCGAAGCTCCAGCACATCGCGTGCCCGAGCTGCGGCACCTACAACAAGCGCCAGGTCCTCGAGGTCTGAGCGGCTGGTGAGAGGCCCGATGTCTGAGTCCAACGCCAAAAAGGCGGACAACAACACGGCCTCGTCCCACACGCTTCTGGAAGGGCGGCTCGGGTATCAGCTCGAGTCCGCCCTTCTGGTGCGTGCGCTCACCCACCGTTCGTACGCGTACGAGAACGGCGGTCTGCCGACCAATGAGCGGCTTGAGTTCCTCGGGGACTCGGTGCTCGGTCTGGTCGTCACCGACACGCTGTACCGCACCCACCCCGATCTCCCGGAAGGCCAACTGGCCAAGCTCCGGGCCGCGGTGGTCAATTCTCGTGCGCTCGCGGAGGTGGGCCGAGGGCTCGAACTCGGCTCCTTCATCCGGCTCGGCCGGGGCGAAGAGGGCACGGGCGGCCGGGACAAGGCATCCATCCTCGCCGACACCCTTGAAGCGGTGATCGGCGCTGTCTATCTCGACCAGGGTCTTGAGGCGGCGTCCGCGCTCGTCCACAAGCTGTTCGACCCCCTGATCGAGAAGTCCTCGAACCTTGGGGCCGGCCTGGACTGGAAGACCAGTCTCCAGGAGCTCACGGCGGCCGAAGGGCTCGGCGTTCCCGAGTACCTGGTCTCCGAAACCGGACCCGACCACGAGAAGACCTTTACTGCTGCCGCCCGCGTCGGTGGTGTCTCGTACGGCACCGGCACCGGCCGCAGCAAGAAGGAAGCGGAACAGCAGGCCGCGGAGTCGGCATGGCGGGCCATTCGCGCCGCCGCCGACGAGCGGGCCAAGGCCGCGGCGGAAGCTCCCGTCGTCGCCGCGGCCGATGGCGGGTCGCCGACCCCCGCCGCCGGCGCATCGGCCTGATCAGCCTCCTTCCTTCGAGCCCCCGTCCAGCGCACTCCGGTGCGGGGCGGGGGTTTTCGCTCGCCCGCGCAGAAGCCGAGCCCTATGTCCGGGCCCGCTGCGAAGGCCCCCCGGGCGCGCGGTAATCTGCGCGCATGCCTGAGCTGCCTGAAGTCGAAGTGGTCCGGCGCGGACTTGAGCGCTGGGTGGCCGGGCGCACGGTGGCGGACGTCGAGGTGCTGCATCCGCGCGCCGTACGCCGCCACCTCGCCGGGGGCGCCGACTTCGCGGCACGGCTCAAGGGGCACCGGATCGGCGTCGCCCAGCGGCGCGGGAAGTATCTGTGGCTGCCGCTCGCGGACACGGACGCCTCCGTGCTCGGGCACCTCGGCATGAGCGGGCAGTTGCTCGTGCAGCCGCAGGACGCCCCGGACGAGAAGCATCTGCGGATCCGGGTCAGGTTCCAGGACGATGCCGGCACCGAGCTGCGCTTCGTCGACCAGCGGACCTTCGGCGGGCTCTCGCTGCACGACAACACGCCCGACGGGCTGCCCGACGTCATCGCGCACATCGCCCGGGACCCGCTGGACCCCGCATTCGACGACGAGGCCTTCTTCGCGGCGCTGCGGCTGCGGCGCACCACGGTCAAACGAGCGCTGCTCGATCAATCGCTCATCAGCGGGGTCGGCAACATCTACGCCGACGAGGCGCTCTGGCGCGCCCGGCTGCACTACGACCGCCCGACCGCGACCCTGAACCGGCCCAAGGCGTCCGAACTCCTGGGCCACGCACGGGAAGTGATGAACGAGGCGCTCGCCGTCGGCGGCACCAGCTTCGACAGCCTCTACGTCAATGTGAACGGCGAGTCCGGCTACTTCGAGCGCTCCCTCGACGCATACGGCCGCGAGGGCGAGCCGTGCCGGCGCTGCGGGACAGCCATGCGCCGACGCGCCTGGATGAACCGGTCCAGCTACTTCTGCCCGAAGTGTCAGAGGGCCCCGCGCTCCGCGTCGTAGCTCTGCTGCGCCTCAAGGACCGCAGGCATCCGGCCCTCCACGAAGTGGATGAGCGAGAGCAGCCGTTCGGTCACCTCGCGGCCCAGCGGAGTCAGTTCGTAGTCGACCCGCGGCGGGTTCGTCGGCTGTGCCTCGCGGTGTACGAGGCCGTCGCGCTCCAGTGAGTGCAGCGTCTGGGAGAGCATCTTCTCGCTCACGCCGTCGACCCGCCGCCGCAGCTCGTTGAAGCGCAGGCTCCCCTCGTACAGCCCGCCGAGCGTCAGGCTGCCCCAGCGCCCCGTGACGTCCTCCAGCGTGCGCCGGGACGGGCAGGCCTTGGAGAACACGTTGAACGCCAGATCCGCGTCGGCGGCGGCTTCGGCGGTGCACTTGGTGCTCGTAGCTGTCTCTTCCATGACCCCAGGGTACTCCCATGCAGCGCACACGTCTGGGTTGCGCTAACTTGAGGTTAGTGCTTACCTATGGGCAGCGCCGCAGCGGGCAGCCGCCGCGGAACCGGCCCACCGCCGTCGCACCCGCTCCGCCACTTTTCTGACCTTCCCGAGGGGATTCCTGCCGTGACCACTCCTGTTGTCTCGATCGCCTACCACTCCGGCTACGGCCACACCGCCGTCCTCGCCGAGGCCGTCCGCGCCGGTGCCGCCGAGGCCGGGGCCACCGTGCACTTCATCAAGGTCGACGCCATCACCGAGGCCGACTGGGCGCTCCTCGACGCCTCCGACGCCATCGTCTTCGGCTCGCCCACCTACATGGGCACCGCGTCGGGCGCCTTCCACCAGTTCGCCGAGGCCACCTCCAAGCGCTGGTTCGCCGACGCCTGGCTGGACAAGCTCGCCGCCGGCTTCACCAACTCCGGCTCCAAGAGCGGCGACAAGAGCCATACCCTGCAGTACTTCCAGACGCTGGCCGCCCAGCACGGCATGCACTGGGTGAACCTCGGCCTGAAGCCCGGCTGGAACTCCACCGCGGGCTCCGAGCACGACCTCAACCGGCTCGGCTTCTCCTCCGGCGCCGGTGCCCAGACCAACTCCGACGAGGGCCCCGAAGGCGTCCACAAGGCCGACATAGCCACCGCCGAACACCTGGGCCGCCGCATCACCGAGACCACCCGCGTCTTCATCACGGGCAAGGCGGCCGTGAGCGCCTGATCGCTTCCCGACCGCTTGATCAATACAGAACGGCGCGCGCTCCAATTTCTTCGCATCAGGATCGGAATGCGCGCATACGAAAGGGCCCCCGCCGTTCGCAACGGAGGGGGCCCTTTCGTGCGCGTACGAAGCGAATTATGTACATGCGATTACGGATGGCCGATGGTTCGGAGCGGATGTGCGTCCGGGGCAATGATCAAAAACCGGGCGATCACAACCCGGTGATCAAAAACTGGTGATCAAAAGCCGAAGTCCTGGGTCCACCAGGGGCCGCCGGGGCCGAAGTGCACGCCGACGCCCAGGGTCTTGTACTCGCAGTTCAGGATGTTCGCGCGGTGGCCCGGGCTGTTCATCCAGGCGTCCATCACGGCCTTGGCATCCGCCTGGCCGCGGGCGATGTTCTCGCCGCCGAGACCCTGGACGCCCGCCTTCGCGGCCCGGTCCCACGGCGTCCTGCCGTCCGGGTCGGTGTGGTCGAAGAAGCCGCGGGCGGCCATGTCGTCGCTGAAGGCGGTGGCGAGCGAGGCCAGCGCCGGGCTCGCCGACACCGGGCTGCAACCGGCCTGCGCGCGCTCCATGTTGACCAGCGACATCACGGTGGCGGCGGCCGAGGCCTCGGGGGTCGGCACCTGGGCACGCTGCGAGGGGACGAGCTTGGGCGGGGCGCTCGACGGGGAGGCCGGCTTCGACGGGGCCGGTGCCGGAGGCGCGGACTTCTTCTGAGGGGTGGGCGCGGATGCGGGCGCCGACGGCGTGGCCGAGGCACTGGGGGAGGGGGCGGTCGACGGCGCGTGCGCGGCCTTGGCCGACTCGGAGGGCGTGGGTGCCGCGCTGCTCGGCTTCTCCGACTCGCCGCCCTGCGGCTGTACGTCAGGCGTCTGGTTCGCGTGGACCTGGCCGCCGGCCATGGTGTCGCCGCTCACCTTGTACGTACCGCCGCCCGGCAGCAGGCCCGAGGCGACGGCCACCGCACCCACGGCCACGGCGGCGGAGACGCCGAGCAGCCCGGTGCGCACGGGCACGATCACCCGCTTCTTCCGGCGTGTTCCACCCCGGGGCCGGCCGTCCTGGCCCACCGCGGGATCTGCGGGCGCGGGTTCGGCGGCGGAGCGACGATGGCGTCCCATCTGCTGTGCCTTCCTCAGTGCCATGGGCAACGCCTGGTCGCATTGCCGCGGTGGCCGCGATCGGCCGTAGATGATCAAATGGGAACTAACCCATACGGGTGAGGCTCATTTCGTCGCGACTGTACGCCATGACGCATGGGGGCGAAGTGCTGCGTGAGCAATTGGCCGGTTAGCGTGCAGGTATGAACGAAGATGCGCACGGAGATGTTCGACTCACGGCCTGGGTGCGCGGGCGAGTGCAACAAGTCGGCTTCCGCTGGTTCACCAGGGCAAATGCTCTGGAGATCGGCGGCCTCAGCGGGTTCGCCCTGAATCTGGACGACGGACGCGTCCAGGTCGTCGCCGAGGGGCCGCGTGAGAATTGCCACCGTTTGCTGGAGTGGCTTCGCTCCGACGACACGCCGGGCCGGGTCGACGGAGTGACGGAGATCTGGGACACAGCGCGGGGCGGCTACGACACCTTCGCCATCCGCTGAGCACCTCACGCAACCGAGCGGCAGCCGGTCGCGGTGACACCCCGCGTCCGGCTCGCAACCACGCGCTGACCTCGAACGATCTGCCTGTTGCCATCTCGCGCCCGGCGTGCAAAGCTGCCAACAGTACGGATGATCTCCACGCCCCCAGGGCTCCGAGAAGTGGCAGCACCGCTCGTTCAGCGGTTGCGGGCCCCCGGATTGCCGGTGGATACGGGGCGTGATCGTGTTGACCGTCAAACTTTTTGGTGAGACCCTGGAAGCCCCGCGCACCTTAGCTGTTTGGCATGAAGAACCGCAGTCAAGTCCAAGCACCGCGGGTGCGATTCCCTCACGACCCACACCGCTTCGGTCGGTCACTCAGTGTGGAGGACCATCCATCATGGCAAAGGCGCTTCTCGGTTACGTCGGCGGTTCCGACCCGCGACTCCTCGCCGAGATGCGACGGCTCCAGCAGCGCGTCCAGGACCTTGAGTCCGAGCTCAACCGGATTCAGTCCGAGAACGACGTGCTGTCCGCTGCCGCCGCTTCGCACCGCGGAGATTCGCTGCTCGAAGGCATCGACATCGACGTCCCGCAGGCGGAGCCCGCACTCACCTGACCCCGGGGTGAGAGAGGCTTCCGTCCCTCTCGTCGAGATCGAGAGATCCGCAAGACCTGCAATGTATTGCAAGGGACGCTCCGGCGTCCCTTCTTTCTTTCTTCCGGCGCACGACGGGCCGGTCTGCCTTTCCCTTACGGTCTGATGTGCCCTGCACCTTCCTGGGCGAAACCGAGAGTGAAAGGTAGAGTCCGGCGGCGTGCACCTCAAGGCCCTCACTCTGCGCGGATTCAAATCCTTCGCGTCCGCGACCACGCTGAAGTTCGAGCCGGGCATCACCTGTGTGGTGGGCCCCAACGGATCCGGCAAGTCCAACGTCGTGGACGCGCTGAGCTGGGTCATGGGTGAGCAGGGCGCCAAGTCGCTGCGCGGCGGAAAGATGGAGGACGTCATCTTCGCCGGGACGACCGGCCGCCCGCCGCTCGGCCGCGCCGAAGTCTCCCTCACCATCGACAATTCCGACGGCGCGCTGCCCATCGAATACGCCGAAGTCACCATCACGCGGATCATGTTCCGCAACGGCGGCAGCGAATACCAGATCAACGGCGACACCTGCCGGCTGCTCGACATCCAGGAACTGCTCTCCGACTCCGGCATCGGCCGCGAGATGCACGTCATCGTCGGGCAGGGCCAGCTCGACTCGGTCCTGCACGCCGACCCGATGGGGCGGCGCGCCTTCATCGAGGAGGCGGCGGGCGTCCTCAAGCACCGCAAGCGCAAGGAGAAGGCGCTGCGGAAGCTGGACGCGATGAAGGCCAACCTCGCCCGCGTCCAGGACCTCACCGACGAGCTGCGCCGCCAGCTCAAGCCGCTCGGCCGCCAGGCCGCCGTCGCGCGCCGCGCCGCCGTCATCCAGGCCGACCTGCGCGACGCCCGTCTTCGCCTCCTCGCCGACGACCTCGTACGGATGCGGGAGGCGCTCAGCGCCGAGATCGCCGACGAGGCCGAGCTGCTGCGCCGCAAGGAGAGCGCGGAGGCCGACCTCAAGGCGGCCCTGGCCCGCGAGGCCCAACTGGAGGACCAGGTACGGCAGCTGTCGCCCCGGCTCCAGCGCGCCCAGCAGACCTGGTACGAGCTGTCCCAGCTGGCCGAGCGGGTGCGCGGCACGATCTCGCTCGCCGATGCCCGGGTCAAGAGCGCGAGCGCGCAGCCGCCGGAGGAGCGGCGCGGCCGCGACCCGGAGGACATGGAGCGCGAGGCCGCCCGGATCCGCGAACAGGAGGCCGAGCTGGAGGCCGCCCTCGAAGCGGCCGAGCACGCCCTGGAGGACACCTCCGCCCACCGCGCCGACCTTGAGCGGGAACTCGCCGTCGAGGAACGGCGTTTGAAGGATGTGGCCCGGGCCATCGCGGACCGGCGCGAGGGCCTCGCGCGGCTGCACGGGCAGGTCAACGCGGCGCGGAGCAGGGCGGGTTCCGCGCAGGCCGAGATCGACCGGCTCGCCGCCGCGCGCGACGAGGCGGGGGAGCGGGCCGCGCTCGCGCAGGAGGAGTACGAGCAGCTCAAGGCCGAGGTGGACGGCCTCGAAGCCGACGACACCGAGCTCGCCGAGGCCCATGACGCGGCCAAGCGCGAGCTCGCCGAGGCCGAGGCCGCGCTCGGCGCAGCCCGCGAGGAGGCCACCGCCGCCGAGCGGAAACGTGCCGCCACCGCCGCCCGGCACGACGCGCTCGCGCTGGGGCTGCGCCGCAAGGACGGCACGGGCGCGCTGCTCGGCGCCCGCGACGCGCTGACCGGGCTGCTCGGCCCCGCCGCCGGACTGCTCACCGTGGCACCCGGGTACGAGGTGCCGGTCGCGGCCGCCTTGGGCGCCGCGGCCGACGCGATCGCGGTGAGCGGACCATCGGCGGCCGCCGAGGCCATCCGCATGCTGCGCAAGCAGGACGCCGGCCGCGCCGCCCTGCTCCTGAACGGCGCTCCGGAGGACGAGCTGCCGGCCCGCGGTGAAGGCCCGCCTCGCGCCGCCGACCTGGTCCGCGGCCCCGCCGAACTGATGCCCGCCGTACGGCGCCTGCTGCGCGACGTCGCCGTGGTCGACACCCTGGAGGATGCCGAGGACCTGGTCTACGCGCGGCCCGCGCTGACCGCCGTCACCGCCGAAGGCGACGTACTCGCCGCCCACTTCGCGCACGGCGGATCGGCCGGCGCGCCCAGCCTCCTGGAGGTGCAGGCCTCCGTCGACGAGGCCGCCGCCGAGCTCGCCGACCTGGCCGTGCGGTGCGAGGAGCTGGCCGGCGCGCAACAGCGGGCCACCGAACGGCGCAGTGAACTCGCCCTGCGCGTCGAGGAGTTGGGGGAGCGTCGGCGGGCCGCTGAAAGGGCGCGGTCCTCCGTCGCCCAGCAGCTCGGCCGGCTCGCCGGGCAGGCGCGCGGCGCGGCCGGCGAGGCCGAGCGGACCGCGGCAGCCGCCGCCCGCGCCCAGGAGGCCCTGGAGAAGGCCACCGAGGAGGCCGAGGAGCTGGCCGAACGGCTGCTGGTCGCCGAGGAGATGCCGGTCGAGGAGGAGCCCGACACGTCGGTGCGGGACCGGCTCGCGGCCGATGGCGCCAACGCCCGCCAGACCGAGATGGAAGCCCGGCTCCAGGCCCGTACCCACGAAGAGCGGGTCAAGGCGCTCGCCGGGCGGGCCGACGGGCTCGACCGCGCAGCCCGGGCCGAGCGCGAGGCGCGGGCTCGCGCCGAGCAGCGCCGCGCCCGGCTGCGGCACGAGGCGGCCGTCGCCGAGGCCGTCGCATCAGGTGCCCGCACCCTGCTCGCCCATGTCGAGGTGTCGCTGGTGCGGGCCGAGCGGGAGCGGGCCGGGGCCGAGGCGGCCAAGGCCGAGCGCGAGCAGGAGCTGACCGGGGCCCGCGGCGCCGGCCGGGACCTCAAGGCGGAACTCGACAAACTCACCGATTCGGTTCACCGCGGCGAGGTACTCGGTGCCGAGAAGCGGCTGCGGATCGAGCAGCTGGAGACCAAGGCGCTGGAGGAGCTGGGGGTCGAGCCGGCCGGGCTCGTCGCGGAGTACGGGCCCGACCAGCCGGTGGCCCCCTCGCCGCCCGCCGAGGGAGAGGAGCTGCCGGATACTGCATCAGTCAGCGGCCCCGCCGCGGGCGAGCACCCCCGCAACCAGCCGGTCCGCTACGTGCGCGCCGAGCAGGAGAAGCGGCTCCGGGCAGCCGAACGGGCGTATCACCAGCTCGGGAAGGTCAACCCGCTCGCCCTGGAGGAATTCGCCGCCCTTGAGGAGCGCCACAAGTTCCTCTCCGAGCAGCTGGAGGACCTCAAGAAGACCCGGACCGACCTCCTTCAAGTGGTGAAGGAGGTGGACGAGCGGGTGGAGCAGGTCTTCACCGAGGCCTACCGCGACACGGCCAGGGAGTTCGAGGGCGTGTTCGCGCGGCTCTTCCCGGGCGGCGAGGGCCGGCTGATCCTGACCGACCCCGGCAACATGCTCGCCACCGGCGTCGACGTCGAGGCGCGGCCGCCGGGCAAGAAGGTCAAGCGGCTCTCGCTGCTCTCCGGCGGTGAGCGCTCGCTGACGGCCGTCGCGCTGCTCGTGTCCATCTTCAAGGCCAGGCCGAGCCCGTTCTATGTGATGGACGAGGTCGAGGCGGCTCTGGACGACACCAACCTCCAGCGGCTGATCCGGATCATGCAGGAGCTCCAGGAGTCCTCGCAGCTGATCGTGATCACGCACCAGAAGCGGACCATGGAGGTCGCCGACGCGCTGTACGGCGTCTCGATGCAGGGCGACGGCGTGTCGAAGGTGATCAGCCAGCGGCTGCGCTGAGGCCGGCGGCCGCTTCGGCCCCGCACCGCGGTGGCCGATCCCTGGGCTGATCTCCACTTCTTCAAGTCTTGAACATTCGGCGGCGAGTCGTGCCTGTAAATTCACAACCGAACAGGTATTGACTTCGAAACTTGAAGGCATAGTCTCTGCAACGTTGCTTTTACCTTCAAGTGGTGGGTGACGGGAAGTTGTGCGCCACTTGGAGGAGTCCCCTCACGCCCGGCGACGCTGCCGGGCGGCCCCAGGAGTACACGTGACCAGTACCGCGCAGGCGCAGGCGTCCGGAGGCGGCCAGACCGCGCCGGACCACCTCGGCCATGTCATCTTCATCACGGCGGCGGCCGCGATGGGCGGCTTCCTCTTCGGCTACGACAGTTCCGTGATCAACGGCGCCGTAGAGGCGATCCGTGACCGGTACTCCATCGGGTCCGGGACGCTGGCCCAGGTGATCGCCATCGCCCTGATCGGCTGCGCGATCGGCGCCGCCACCGCGGGCCGGATCGCCGACCGCATCGGACGCATCCGCTGCATGCAGATCGCGGCGACGCTGTTCACCATCAGCGCCATCGGCTCGGCGCTGCCGTTCGCGCTGTGGGACCTCGCGTTCTGGCGGATCATCGGCGGCTTCGCCATCGGTATGGCCTCGGTCATCGGCCCGGCCTACATCGCCGAGGTCGCCCCGCCCGCCTACCGCGGCCGGCTCGGCTCCTTCCAGCAGGCCGCGATCGTCATCGGCATCGCGATCTCCCAGCTCGTCAACTGGGGCATCCTCAACGCCGCCGGCGGCGAGCAGCGCGGCAAGCTCATCGGGCTTGAGGCCTGGCAGGTCATGCTCGGAGTGATGGTGATCCCGGCCATCCTGTACGGGCTGCTCTCCTTCGCCATCCCCGAGTCGCCGCGCTTCCTCATCTCGGTCGGCCGCGACGCCGACGCCAAGAAGGTGCTCGCCGACGTCGAGGGCAAGAACGTCGACCTCGACGCCCGCGTCGCCGAGATCGAGCACGCCATGAAGTCCGAGCACAAGTCGACCTTCAAGGACCTGCTCGGCTCCAAGTGGGGCTTCCTGCCCATCGTCTGGGTCGGCATCGGCCTCTCGGTCTTCCAGCAGCTCGTCGGCATCAACGTCGCGTTCTACTACTCCTCGACGCTCTGGCAGTCGGTGGGCATCGACCCGTCGAGCTCGTTCTTCTACTCGTTCACCACGTCGATCATCAACATCATCGGCACCGTGATCGCGATGGTCCTGGTCGACCGGGTCGGACGCAAGCCGCTCGCGCTGGTCGGCTCCATCGGCATGGCGGCCGCGCTCGCCGTCGAGGCCTGGGCCTTCTCGGCCAACCTCGTCGACGGCAAGCTCCCCAACACCCAGGGCGTCGTGGCCCTGATCGCCGCCCACGTCTTCGTGCTCTTCTTCGCCCTGTCCTGGGGCGTGGTGGTGTGGGTCTTCCTCGGCGAGATGTTCCCGAACCGGATCCGCGCCGCGGCCCTGGGTGTCGCCGCGGCCGCCCAGTGGATCGCCAACTGGGCCATCACGGCGAGCTTCCCGAGCCTGTCGGACTGGAACCTGTCGGGCACCTACGTCATCTACTCGGTCTTCGCCGTGCTCTCGATCCCCTTCGTGCTCAAGTACGTCAAGGAGACCAAGGGCAAGGCGTTGGAGGAGATGGGCTAATCCCCGCTGCCCCTCTCCTCTCACTCAACCGCCCCGGCTCGCCATCGAGCCGGGGCGGTTTGCTGTCAGAGCGCCGGCAGCACCCTCTCGCAGAACAGGTGCAGGCTGCGCCACGCCTCGTCCACCGGCATTCCGCCGCACAGCGGGTGCAGGACCAGGCTGTCGGCTTCCAGGGCCGCGCACTGCTCCGGGGTCACGATGCGGTAGACGCCCTCCGCGCGCAGTTCCTCCACCGATGTGGCTCCGGACTTCACCGCCGAGCGGATGTCCTTGGACTGCCAGGACGCGTACATCCGCGCCTCGTGCAGGAAGTGCTCGCCGTACTCGGCCCAGGTCCGGTCCGGGTCCTCGCTGATGTGCAGCAGGGGCGTCTGCGCCGCGGGCATCATGCAGAAGCCCTCGGTGCCGTACTCGGCGAGCTTCTCGTTGTAGTGCGCCTCGAGTTCGGGCAGGTGCGCGCTCGGGAAGAACGGCAGGCCGAGGCGGGCCGCGCGGTTGGCGGCCGCGCGTGAGGAGCCGCCGACGAGCAGCATCGGGTGCGGCTCGGTGAACGGACGCGGGGTGACCCGTACCCGACGCCCGCGGAAGGTGAACTCCTCACCCGTCCACGCCTTCAGAAGCGTTTCGAGCAGCTCGTCCTGGAGCTTGCCGCGCCGGCCCCACTCGACGCCCTGCTGCTCGTACTCGGCGGGCCGGTACCCGATCCCCGAGACGGTCACGAGCCGGCCGCCGCTCACCAGGTCGAGCACGGCTATGTCCTCGGCGAGCCGCAGCGGGTCGTACAGCGGTCCGATGATCGCGGAGACCGTCACCGCGATGCGGCGGGTGGCGCCGAAGACCGCGCCCGCGAAGGCGAAGGGGGAGGGCAGCCAGTTGTTGTCCGTGCCGTGGTGCTCCTCGGTCTGGACGGTGTCGATGCCCCGGTCGTCGGCGTACGCCGCCATCTCCAGGGCCGCCCGGTAGCGCGCGGACAGCGACTGCGCGGTGGCGTCCGGGTCCACCAGGTTCATGCGTACGACCGTGAACGGCATGGAAAAGTCCCCCTCCACCGTGCGGGTTCCGGAGAACCCCGGGCAAAGGGGGACGGTAGCTGACGCTGCGTCAGACAGCCAGAGTCTCGGGGGACTTGGCCGGATCAGACGCCTCATTGGCCTCAGAGGACTCTGCGGCGGCCACGGGCGGCTTGGGCAGCGCGACGTAGAGGAGGCCGGAGATCACGATGGTGGCGACCCAGCCCAGGCCGTACTCGCCGACCGGGTTGTTCGTGGCCAGCGGGCCGGTGAACCAGTCGGACTTGGTGAACATGAGGCCGCCGACCAGGCCGATCGCCCAGGCGATGACGGCGGCGGGGGAGAAGCCGCCCTTGTACCAGTAGGCGCTGGTGCGCGTCGTGTCGAGCAGCGCCTTCGCGTCGTACTCGGTGCGGCGCAGCATGTCCGCGCCGAACACGCCGACCCAGGCCGAGAAGGCGACGGCGAGCAGCGAGAGGAAGGCGATGAACGAGCCCATGAAGCTGGTGGCGACCAGCATCAGGATGCCGCCGAAGATCAGCGAGATCAGCGCGTTGACGGAGACCGCCCAGTGCCGCGGGATCTTGAAGCCGAGGGTCTGCGCGGTGAAGCCCGCCGAGTACATCGACATCGAGTTGATCAGCAGCATGCCGACCAGGGCGATCAGCAGGTACGGCACCGCGATCCACATCGGCAGGATCTCGCCGAGGAAGGACACCGGGTCGGCGGCCGAGGCCAGGTCCGGCGTGGAGACCGCCATGACGGCACCCATCAGGACCATCGGAAGCACCACGATGCCGGCGCCGCCGATGGAGTTGCCCACGATCGCCTTGGCGGAGGCGTTGCGCGGCAGGTAGCGCGCGAAGTCGGGGGCGGACGGGATCCAGCTGACACCGCCGGCGGCGATCATGCCGGTACCCGCGACCATCAGCGAGGTCTTGCCGGCCGGCTGGTGGAAGACGGCCGACCAGTCGGTGTTCATGACGAGGTAGACGAGCACCAGGATCGAGAACGCGCCGAACAGGAACGTCGCGTACTTGTTGCACTTCTGCACGACGTGGATGCCGAGGCCCGATATCGCGAACGTGATGACCACGAAGACGGCGAGCGTGACGATGATCAGGAACGTGTTGCTCTTGATCCCGAAGAGGATGTCGAGCACGGTGAGCACCGCATAGGCGCCGGTCACCGCGTTGATGGTCTCCCAGCCCCAGCGCGCCACCCAGATCAGTGAACCGGGCAGCAGGTTGCCCCGCTGGCCGAACACCGCACGCGACAGCGCCATGCCGGGAGCGCCGCCGCGCTTGCCCGCGATCCCGATGAGCCCGACCAGGCCGTACGAGAGGACGGGCGCGGCCACGGCGACCACGATCGCCTGCCAGAAGTTGAGCTTGTACGCGACGACGAGGCTGGCGCCCATCGTGAGCAGCAGCACGCTGATGTTCGCGGCGACCCAGGTGGGGAAGAGCTCGCGGGTTCTCGCGGTGCGCTCCGCGTCCGGCACGGGCTCAAGGCCGCGTGTTTCCAGGGCGCTCTGCGGTTCGTCGGTGGTGCCAGTGTTCATGGGGGTGGAGTTCCATGCCTCTCGCTCGGCTCGACGCTGAGCCGGTGGGGGTAGTCGAAGGGGACTCTACGCGCGTTGATGCGCCCACCTCTATCGTACTTTAATCTGACACCCGTCCCATAATTCCCTTCCGTTCTCGGAGGAAGCCACAAACTAGGTGCTCGTGGGCCCGTACCCGATACTGGGAGAGTTATGGAATTCGTGATCCTTGCTGTAGTCATCGCCCTGGTCGCGGTCGGCGCGATCAGCGGGCTCGTGGTCAGCAGCCGCAAGAAGAAGCAGCTGCCGCCCACCGCCCCGCCGAGCACGCCGACCATCACAGCCCCGCCCGCCGAACCTCAGGTCGGTGAGGACGCCGCGGAGACGGCGCAGGAACCGCGCCGCACCATCGAGGAGGTCGGCCTTCCCGAGGCGCCCGCCGCGCCGGTCGTCGTCGAGGAGCCGGTCGCCCCCGAGGCCCCGGCCATCGAGGTCCCCGAGCCCACCGCCGGCCGGCTGGTCCGGCTGCGGGCCCGCCTCGCCCGCTCGCAGAACTCGCTCGGCAAGGGGCTGCTCACCCTGCTCTCGCGCGAGCACCTCGACGAGGACACCTGGGAGGAGATCGAGGACACCCTGCTGACCGCCGACGTCGGCGTCGCGCCGACCCAGGAGCTGGTCGACCGGCTCCGCGAGCGCGTCAAGGTGCTCGGCACCCGGACCCCCGAGGACCTGCGCACGCTGCTGCGCGAGGAGCTCCTCACCCTGCTCGGCACCGACTTCGACCGCCAGGTCAAGACCGAGGGCGGCGAGACCGCCCCCGGCGTCGTGATGGTCGTCGGCGTCAACGGCACCGGCAAGACCACCACCACCGGCAAGCTCGCCCGCGTCCTGGTCGCCGACGGCAAGTCCGTCGTCCTCGGCGCGGCCGACACCTTCCGTGCCGCCGCCGCCGACCAGCTGCAGACGTGGGGCGAGCGCGTCGGCGCCCGCACCGTGCGCGGTCCCGAGGGCGGCGACCCCGCCTCGATCGCGTTCGACGCCGTCAAGGAAGGCATCGCCGAGGGCGCCGACGTCGTCCTGATCGACACGGCCGGCCGCCTGCACACCAAGACCGGGCTCATGGACGAGCTCGGCAAGGTCAAGCGCGTCGTCGAGAAGCACGGCCCGCTGGACGAGATCCTGCTCGTCCTCGACGCCACGACCGGCCAGAACGGCCTGGTCCAGGCCCGGGTGTTCGCCGAGGTCGTCGACATCACCGGCATCGTCCTGACCAAGCTCGACGGCACCGCCAAGGGCGGCATCGTCATCGCCGTCCAGCGCGAACTGGGCGTGCCCGTCAAGCTCGTCGGCCTCGGCGAGGGCGCGGACGACCTGGCCCCGTTCGAGCCGGAGGCGTTCGTGGACGCCCTCATCGGGGACTAGCCGCACCGGTTGCGCACGAACGCCCCGCCGCATCGACAAGGATGCGGCGGGGCGTTCCCTCGTACGGGTGGTTTACGCCGCCGAGCGGTGGCAGATGTAGGCGAGCGTGCCCAGGAGCAGGCGGGCCTCGGGCGGGCGGGTCGCCGTGTCCAGGGACGGCGGGCGCAGCCAGCGCACCTCGCCCGACGGTGGCGCCGGTACGTAGCTGCCCCGCGGCGGGCAGCGCAGGTCCAGGACGGCGTCGTCCCAGCCCATCCGGTAGAGCAGCCCCGGGAGTTCGGCCGAGGCGCCCGGGGCCACGTAGAAGTGGGTGCGGCCGGTCGGCGTCGTGGAGACCGGGCCCAGCGGAAGGCCCATCCGCTCGAGCCGCACCAGGGCCCGCCGCCCGGCCGGGGCCGCGACGTCCAGGACGTCGAAGGTCCGCCCGACCGGCAGCAGCACCGCCGCGCCCGGGCACTGCGACCACGCCTTGGTCACCTCGTCCAGCGTGGCGCCCGCCGGGACCTCGGATGCGAAGCCGAGCGGGTGCGCGCCCGGCGCCGTACAGGACGAACTGCCGCAGGAACACTCGCCGTTCAGGGCGCGGGCGCCCGGTGCGACGTCCCAGCCCCACAGCCCGGTGTACTCGGCCACCGCAGTGACCTCGCTCGTTCGGGTGGTGCGCGCGGAGCGGCCGCGGCGCCAAGAGCCGGGCCGGGTCTCCTTGATCCCCCGGCTGCCGCCGATCGTGAAGCCCATGCCCCCTCCAACGGGTCTGCCGCGTCGGTGGTTACGACGCCAGTGACATAGTCGTGACGATCCGGAGTTTTCCCGTCACAATCCGTCTCCGCCAGGTCGGACACGGTCGCGAAGGGGGTGGTGCGAAACGCGCCGTGCGCCCCGGCTTGCTTCGCTCCACCCGACGCTGATCGTCATGTGTCAAGTGAATCGCGCCTGGCGGCAGGGGAGTTCATTCGAAGGGGTGGCGAATGGTGGCGTTTCTGGAATCGCCATGGCCGGACGCGTGATCGTAGGATTACCGTCGGTACACGGACCTTGGGGGTATACGCACCCGCGGGTATGCCGGAGGCAAGCCGGTTTCCGGTCCGACCGGGTGCAACCGCAGGACAGGAGGCCCAACTAGCGGCATTCTGATAGAGGTTCGCGCAATCGATGCACAACCGAGGCTTCGGCGGATTGGGGGCGTTCCAGTGGGCGGCAGTGGGGCTAGCGAAACGAGCGCCGGCAAGCGCCCCAACGAGCAGCTGAGTTCGTGGTTCGTCCGCAGCGGCTGGTCGAAGGGCGAACTGGCCCGCCAGGTGAACCGCCGGGCGCGCCAGATGGGCGCGCACCACATCAGCACCGACACCTCCCGGGTGCGGCGCTGGCTCGACGGCGAGATGCCCCGCGAGCCCATTCCCCGGATCCTCTCGGAGCTGTTCTCCGAGCGCTTCGGCAGCGTCGTCGCCATCGAGGACCTCGGCCTGCGCCAGGCCCACCAGTCGCCGTCCGTGTCCGGTGTCGACCTGCCCTGGGCCGGGCCTCAAACGGTGTCCCTGCTCAGCGAGTTCTCCCGCAGCGACCTCATGCTCGCCCGGCGCGGCTTCCTCGGCACCTCGCTGATGCTGGCCGCGGGCCCCTCCCTGATCGAGCCCATGCAGCGCTGGCTGGTGCCCTCGCTCTCCGGCGAGTCCGGCCCCAAGGAGACCGCGGCGAGCGCCCGGCGCCCCTCGCGGCTTTCGAAGCCCGAGCTGGAACTGCTCGAATCCACCACCGCGATGTTCCGCCAGTGGGATGCCCAGTGCGGCGGCGGGCTGCGCCGCAAGGCCGTGGTCGGCCAGCTCCACGAGGTCACCGACCTGCTCCAGGAGCCCCAGCCCGCGGCCACCTCCAAACGCCTCTTCCGGTGCGCGGCCGAACTCGCGGAGCTGGCCGGCTGGATGAGCTACGACGTCGGGCTCCAGCCCACCGCCCAGAAGTACTTCGTGCTCGCCCTGCACGCCTCCAAGGAGGCCGGCGACAAGCCGCTCGGCTCGTACATCCTGTCCTCGATGAGCCGCCAGATGATCCACCTCGGCCGGCCCGACGACGCCCTGGAACTCATCCACCTCGCCCAGTACGGCAGCCGCGACTGCGCCACCGCCCGCACCCAGGCCATGCTGTATGCGATGGAGGCCCGCGCGTACGCCAACATGGGCCAGCCCAGCAAGACCAAGCGGGCCGTGAGGATGGCCGAGGACACCTTCGGCGACGCCGGGTTCGACGGCGAGCCGGAGCCCGACTGGATCCGCTTCTTCTCCGAGGCGGAGCTCAACGGGGAGAACGCCCACTCCTACCGCGACCTCGCCTACGTGGCCGGCCGCAGCCCCACCTACGCCTCGCTCGCCGAGCCCGTGATGGAGCAGGCCGTGGCCCTGTTCGGCAAGGACGAAGAGCATCAGCGCAGCTATGCCCTGAACCTGATCGGCATGGCCACCGTGCACCTGCTCAAGCGGGAGCCCGAGCAGTCGACCGTGCTTGCCGAGCAGGCCCTGCGGGTCGCCAAGCGGGTCCGCTCCGAGCGGGTCAACACCCGGCTGCGCAAGACCGTCGACACCGCCGCGCGCGACTTCTCGGACGTCGCCGAGGTGGTCCAGATGACGGACCTGCTCAGCAGGGAACTGCCCGAGACGGCCGAAGCCGTCTGAGCCCGTTCCACCCAAGGGCCCTCTGCTTGGCCGTGCGACGGCATACAAGACCCCGGCCGCGACACTCGCCCCGTTCAGCCCGACTCGGCTCCCCCACGCCAGGTCAAGCGGGTGACGTCGCGGCCGGTCCGCTGTGCCCGGACGTACGCGGATGGTAGTCGCCGGCTCCCTTCTGATCCGGCAGTTCACTGGCGTGTAACACGCCCGCCCCCTTCGTCACTGTGGCGAAACATCGAGCGGCACCGCCGGAAACCGCGCTGGGACAACCTCATGGCGCATAACCGGCCTCCAGCCAGTTCCCGCCCGAGTAACGCCCCCGCACGGGCCGTACCGACGACGAGGAGACGCCGATGCCTCCAGGCATCACGCTCGCAGCTGACGCTCCGCAGCTGTCCAGCGCCAACACCGGATTCATGCTGATCTGCTCAGCGCTGGTGATGATCATGACGCCCGGACTCGCCTTCTTCTACGGAGGCATGGTCCGCGTCAAGAGCACCCTGAACATGCTGATGATGAGCTTCATCAGCCTCGGCATCGTCACGATCCTGTGGGTGCTCTACGGATTCAGCCTGGCCTTCGGCGAGAGCAACGGCTTCATCGGCTGGTCCAAGGACTACTTCGGGCTCAGCGGCATCGGCCTGGTCCAGCTCTGGCCCGGATACTCCATCCCGATCTACGTCTTCGCCGTCTTCCAGCTGATGTTCGCGGTCATCACGCCCGCGCTCATAAGCGGCGCCCTCGCCGACCGTGTCAAGTTCACCGCCTGGTCGCTGTTCACCGCTCTGTGGGTCACCGTCGTCTACTTCCCCGTGGCGCACTGGGTGTGGGCCTCGGACGGCTGGCTCTTCAAGAAGGGCGTCATCGACTTCGCCGGCGGTACGGCGGTGCACATCAACGCGGGTGCGGCCGCCCTCGGCGTGATCCTGGTCATCGGCAAGCGCGTCGGCTTCAAGAAGGACCCGATGCGGCCGCACAGCCTGCCGCTCGTCATGCTCGGCGCGGGCCTGCTGTGGTTCGGCTGGTTCGGCTTCAACGCGGGCTCCTGGCTCGGCAACGACGACGGCGTGGGCGCCGTGATGTTCGTGAACACCCAGGTCGCCACGGCCGCCGCCATGCTCGCCTGGCTGCTGTACGAGAAGCTCCGCCACGGCTCCTTCACCACACTCGGCGCCGCCTCCGGAGCGGTCGCGGGCCTCGTCGCCATCACCCCGTCCGGCGGCTGCGTCAGCCCGCTCGGCGCGATCGCGGTGGGCGCCATCGCGGGTGTCCTGTGCGCCATGGCCGTCGGCCTCAAGTACCGCTTCGGATTCGACGACTCGCTCGACGTCGTCGGCGTCCACATGGTCGGCGGCATCACCGGCTCGCTGCTCGTCGGCCTCTTCGCCACCGGCGGCGTACAGTCCCCCGCCAAGGGCCTCTTCTACGGAGGCGGCCTGGACCAGCTCGGCAAGCAGGCCATCGGCGTCGGCGCGGTCCTCGGCTACTCGCTGGTGGTCTCGGCGGTCCTCGCCCTCCTGCTCGACAAGACGATCGGGATGCGGGTCCCCGAGGACGACGAGATCTCCGGCATCGACCAGGTCGAGCACGCCGAGACGGCGTACGACTTCAGCGGCGCGGGCGGCGGAACCGCCCCCCGCAAGACCGTGTCGGTCCCGGGCGAAGCGGCAGCGAACAAGAAGGTGGACGCATGAAGCTCATCACCGCGGTCGTCAAGCCGCACCGGCTCGACGAGATCAAGCAGGCCCTCCAGGCCTTCGGCGTCCACGGCCTGACCGTCACCGAGGCCAGCGGATACGGGCGCCAGCGCGGCCACACCGAGGTCTACCGCGGCGCCGAGTACACCGTCGACCTCGTACCCAAGATCCGCATAGAGGTCCTGGCCGAGGACGACGACGCCGAGGAACTGATCGACGTCGTGGTCAAGGCGGCCCGCACCGGAAAGATCGGCGACGGCAAGGTGTGGAGCGTGCCGGTCGAGACCGCGGTCCGGGTGCGCACCGGCGAACGCGGACCTGACGCACTGTAGGCAAGGAGCTGCTGGGTGACGAGCGTTGAAGTGAGTACCGAATCCTGTGACGACGACTCGGAGCCCGGCGGTTACGCGGCGGCCCGGCTGCGCCTTCTCACCGAGAAGGGGCGGTCCGGGCCGCCGCGCCGTGCGGCGCTGGCCGAGCTGACCGACGACTGGCTCGCCGCGCTGTTCGCCGGCGCCGCCGAGGAGGCCGGGGTGGCGGGCGCGTCCCTCGTGGCGGTCGGCGGCTACGGGCGCGGTGAACTCTCCCCACGCAGCGATCTGGACCTGCTGCTCCTGCACGACGGGCGGGCCGACGCCGGGGCCCTCGCCCTGCTCGCCGACCGGATCTGGTACCCGGTGTGGGACCTCGGCCTCGCCCTCGACCACTCCGTACGCACTCCCGCCCAGGCCCGCAAGACGGCGGGCGAGGACCTCAAGGTGCAGCTCGGCCTCCTTGACGCCCGCCATCTCGCGGGCGACCTCGCCATGACGTCCGCGCTGCGCACCGCGGTCCTCGCCGACTGGCGCAACCTCGCCCCCAAGCGGCTGCCCGAACTCGACGAGCTGTGCCGCGAACGGGCCCAGCGCCAGGGCGAGTTGCAGTACCTCCTCGAAGGCGACCTCAAGGAGGCCAGGGGCGGTCTGCGGGACGCCACCGCCCTGCGCGCGGTCGCCGCGTCCTGGCTCGCGGACGCCCCGAGGGAAGGCCTCGCCGAGGCCAGGCGCCGCCTCCTGGACGTCCGTGACGCGCTGCACCTGTGCACCGGCCGCGCCACCGACCGCCTCGCCCTCCAGGAACAGGACGCCGTCGCGGCCGAACTGGAGCTCCTGGACGCCGATGTGATGCTCCGTCAGGTCTCGGAGGCGGCCCGCGTCATCTCCTACGCCGGCGACGTCACCTGGCGCGAGGTCGGCCGGGTGCTGCGCGCCCGCTCCGCCCGGCCGCGGCTGACCCGGCTGTTCGGCGGCGGCCGCACCGGCGCCCCCGAGCGCACCCCGCTCGCCGAGGGCGTCGTGGAACAGGACGGCGAGGTCGTGCTCGCGCTGACCGCCCGCCCCGAGAAGGACCCGGCCCTCGCACTGCGCGCCGCCGCCGCGGCCGCCCAGGCGGGGCTGCCCATCTCCCTGCACGCGGTACGCCGCCTGGCGGCCACCGCCAAGCCGCTGCCCACGCCCTGGCCCGCAGAGGCCCGCGAACAGCTCGTCACGCTGCTCGGCGCGGGGGAGTCCACCGTCCCCGTCTGGGAGGCCCTCGAAGCGGAAGGCCTCGTCACGCGGCTGCTGCCCGACTGGGAGCGCGTACGCTGCCGGCCCCAGCGCAACGCCGTGCACACCTGGACCGTCGACCGCCACCTCGTCGAGACCGCCGTGCGCGCCTCGCACCTGACCCGCCGGGTGCACCGCCCCGACCTGCTCCTGGTCGCCGCCCTCCTGCACGACATCGGCAAGGGCTGGCCCGGCGACCACTCGGTGGTGGGCGAGACCATCGCCCGCGACGTCGCCGCGCGGATCGGCTTCGACGCCGCCGACGGGGCCGTGATCGCCACCCTCGTACGCCATCACCTCCTCCTCATCGAGACCGCGACCCGGCGCGACCTGGACGACCCGGCGACCGTGCGCTCGGTCGCGGAGGCCGTCGGCTCGACCGGAACCCTTGAGCTGCTGCACGCCCTCACCGAGGCCGACGCGCTGGCCACCGGGCCCGCCGCCTGGTCCTCCTGGCGCGGCTCGCTCGTCGCGGACCTGGTCGAGCGGGCCTCGGCGGTCCTCGCCGGAAAGACCGCCGACCCCGAGCCCGCGGCGATCACCGCCGAACAGGAACGCCTCGCCGTCGAGGCCCACCGCACCGGAGGGCCCGTCCTCGCCCTGCGGGCCCGGGCGGAGGGACCGGACGAGCAGGAACCCCTCGGCGTGGAGCTCCTCGTCGCCGTCCCCGACCAGCCGGCCGTGCTGCCCGTGACGGCCGGGGTCCTCGCCCTGCACCGCCTCACCGTGCGCGCCGCGGAACTGCGCGCCCTCGAACTCCCCGACCCGGTCGGCGGCTGCGTACTCCTGCTGAACTGGCGGGTCGCCGCCGAGTACGGCTCGCTGCCGCAGGCGGCCCGGCTGCGGGCCGATCTGGTGCGGGCGCTGGAGGGCTCCCTCGACATCGAGAGCCGCCTGGCCGAACGCGAGGCCGCCTACCCGCGCCGCCGGGGGGCGCAGGCACCGCCGCCCCGGGTGACGGTGGCCCCCTCCGCCTCCCGGCACGCCACCGTCATCGAGGTGCGCGCCCAGGACGTGCCCGGGCTCCTGCACCGCATCGGCCACGCCCTGGAGACGGCGGGCGTACGGGTGCGCTCCGCGCATGTCTCGACGCTGGGGTCGAACGCCGTGGACGCCTTCTACGTGACGGACGCGGAGGGCGCGGCGCTGGCGCCACAGGAGGCGGCCGAGGTGGCGGGGCAGCTGGAGTCGGCGCTGGGAGCCGCACCCGGCCCCGGGTAGAGCCACCCCATGAGGGAGGCCCTCCGCAGGCACCCCCGCGCACCCCCATCCGCCGGGATACCCTGGGGGACGTTCACCCGACCGCCCCACGAGCCGAGGACCCGCGACCACCGTGTTCGATACCCTTTCCGACCGCCTGAGTGCGACGTTCAAGAACCTCCGGGGCAAAGGACGCTTGAGCGAGGCGGACATCGACGCCACGGCGCGCGAGATCCGCATCGCGCTCCTGGAAGCCGACGTCGCGCTGCCCGTAGTCCGCGCCTTCATCAAGCAGGTCAAGGAGCGCGCGTCCGGCATCGAGGTCTCCCAGGCCCTCAACCCCGCCCAGCAGGTCGTCAAGATCGTCAACGAGGAGCTCATCGGCATCCTCGGCGGTGAGACCCGGCGCCTGCGGTTCGCCAAGAACCCGCCGACCGTGATCATGCTCGCGGGCCTCCAGGGTGCGGGTAAGACCACCCTCGCCGGAAAGCTCGGCAAGTGGCTCAAGGGGCAGGGGCACTCTCCGCTCCTGGTCGCCTGTGACCTCCAGCGCCCCAACGCCGTCAACCAGCTGAGCGTCGTCGCCGAGCGCGCCGGTGTCGCGGTCTACGCGCCGGAGCCGGGCAACGGCGTCGGCAACCCGGTCAAGGTCGCCCAGGACTCGATCGAGTTCGCCCGGTCCAAGCAGTACGACGTGGTCGTCGTCGACACCGCCGGACGCCTCGGCATCGACCAGGAGCTGATGCAGCAGGCCGCGGACATCCGCGACGCCGTCAGCCCCGACGAGGTCCTCTTCGTCGTCGACGCGATGATCGGCCAGGACGCGGTCAACACCGCCGAGGCCTTCCGCGACGGCGTGGGCTTCGACGGCGTGGTGCTCTCCAAGCTCGACGGCGACGCCCGTGGTGGCGCGGCGCTCTCGATCGCCCACGTCACGGGCAAGCAGATCATGTTCGCCTCCAACGGCGAGAAGCTGGAGGACTTCGACGCCTTCCATCCGGACCGGATGGCCTCCCGCATCCTCGACATGGGTGACCTGCTCACCCTGATCGAGCAGGCGGAGAAGACGTTCAGCCAAGAAGAGGCCGAGAAGATGGCCTCCAAGCTGGCGTCGAGCAAGGGCAAGGACTTCACGCTCGACGACTTCCTGGCCCAGATGGAGCAGGTCCGCAAGATGGGCTCCATCTCCAAGCTGCTCGGCATGCTGCCCGGCATGGGGCAGATCAAGGACCAGATCAACAACATCGACGAGCGGGACGTGGACCGCACCGCGGCCATCATCAAGTCGATGACCCCCGGCGAGCGCCACGACCCGACGATCATCAACGGCTCGCGCCGGGCCCGTATCGCCAAGGGCTCCGGCGTCGAGGTCAGCGCCGTCAAGAACCTGGTCGAGCGGTTCTTCGACGCCCGCAAGATGATGTCCCGCATGGCCCAGGGCGGCGGAATGCCGGGCATGCCGGGGATGCCGGGCATGGGCGGCGGCCCCGGCCGGCAGAAGAAGCAGATCAAGCAGGCCAAGGGCAAGCGCAAGAGCGGCAACCCGATGAAGCGCAAGGCGGAGGAGGCCGCGGCCGCCGAGCGCAAGGCGCAGGGCGGCGCGCTCGGCCTGCCGGCCGCCGAGGAGCAGAAGAACTTCGAGCTGCCCGACGAGTTCAAGAAGTTCATGGGCTGACCGCCCGCAGTCGTGCGAGTGGGGCGCTTCCCGGCCGGTCCGGGGAGCGCCCCACGCGTATCCGGGCGACCCGTCGGGACCGCCCGGAATGCCTTATTTATACGAGTCTCCAATAATGGCGCGTACCGGCCATGAGGAGAGCCCGTGCCCAGTTCCGTACCCCCGCGCGACCGCCCCGATCAGCCGTGGCGCTCGGAAGGAGCGCCACCGCCGCCCGCGCCGAAGAAGAAGATGCCCGGCGGCTGGGGCCGGCTGATCCTCACCGCGCTGATCGTGTACCTGATCACCAACCTGATCCTGTCGTTCTTCAACGACGGCGACGAGCCGACCGTCTCGTACACCGAATTCAGCAAGCAGGTCACGGCCGGCAACGTCTCGAAGATCTACGCCAAGGGCGACGCCATCCAGGGCCAGCTCAAGAACAAGGCGCCGGTCCCCTCCGGCGAGGGCAGCGGCGACTACACCAAATTCACCACCCAGCGGCCGACCTTCGCCGACGACGACCTGTGGGCCCAGCTGACCAAGCAGAACGTCACGGTCACCGCCGAGCCCGTCGTCGAGCACCGCAGCTTCCTCGCCAACCTGCTCATCTCGCTCGCCCCGATGCTCCTGCTCGTCGTCCTGTGGGTGTTCATCGCCCGCCGCATGAGCGCGGGGCTCGGCGGCGGCGCGGGCGGCATGCTCGGCCGCAAGACGCCGCCCAAACCGGTCGAGATGGGGCCCGACGGCAAGCGCACCACCTTCGAGGACGTGGCCGGCATCGACGAGGTCGAGGGCGAGCTCAACGACGTCGTCGACTTCCTCAAGAACCCGGACGCCTATCGCGCGATGGGCGCGAAGATGCCCGGCGGCGTCCTGCTCGCGGGCCCGCCCGGCACCGGCAAGACGCTGCTCGCCCGGGCGGTCGCGGGGGAGGCCGGGGTGCCGTTCTTCTCCGCGTCGGCCTCCGAGTTCATCGAGATGATCGTGGGCGTGGGCGCCTCGCGGGTACGCGAACTCTTCGCCGAGGCCCGCAAGGTGGCCCCCGCGATCGTCTTCATCGACGAGATCGACACCATCGGCCGGGCCCGCGGCGGCGGCTCCGGCATGGGCGGGCACGACGAGCGCGAACAGACCCTGAACCAGATCCTCACCGAGATGGACGGCTTCTCCGGCTCCGAGGGCGTCATCGTGCTCGCCGCCACCAACCGGTCCGACGTCCTGGACCCGGCGCTCACCCGGCCCGGCCGCTTCGACCGCATCGTCCACGTCAGCCCGCCCGACCGGGGCGGCCGCGAGGCCATCCTGAAGATCCACACCCGCGAGATCCCGATGGACCGGGACGTCGACCTGGAGCAGGTCGCCCGCACCACCCCGGGCATGACCGGCGCCGAACTCGCCAACCTCGCCAACGAGGCGGCCCTGCTCGCCGTCAAACGCCAGCAGCGCGAGGTCACCCAGTCCGACCTCTCCGACGCCCTGGAAAAGGTCCAACTCGGCGCAGAGCGGCCCCTGGTGATGCCGTACGAGGAGCGCCGCCGCACCGCGTACCACGAGAGCGGGCACGCGCTGCTCGGCATGCTCCAGCCCGGCGCCGACCCGGTCCGCAAGGTCACCATCGTGCCGCGCGGCCGGGCGCTCGGCGTCACCCTGTCCACCCCCGACTCCGACAAGTACGCGTACACCGAGGAGTATCTGCGCGGCCGGATCATCGGGGCGCTCGGCGGCATGGCGGCCGAGCAACTCGTCTTCGACGTGATCACCACCGGCGCCGAGAACGACCTGGAGCAGGTCACCAACATCGTGCGCGGCATGGTCGGGCGCTGGGGCATGAGCGAGAAGATCGGCCCGCTGTCCGCGCTGCCGAGCGACGCCCAGCAGGCCTACGGGCTCTCGGCCGCGCCCGGCACCCTGGACGCCATCGCCGTCGAGATGCGCCGCATCGTGGACGAGTGCTACGAGACGGCGGTCCGGCTGCTGCGCGAGAACCGCGACAAGCTGGACTCCCTCGCCGAGGCCCTGCTCGCCAACGAGACCCTGGAGGAGGAGGCCGCCTACCAGGCGGCCGGCATCCCCCGCCTGTCCAAGGCGGGAGCCTAGCCCCTCTCAACTGCCTTATAAGAGGCCGCTGTTACGGACTTTCACGGGGTGCGGGCGATCAGATAACGGAAGACATTGGGCATCCACACCGTGCCGTCGCGCCGGACATGGCCGTGCAGCGCCTCAGTGAGCTCCTTCTCCACCTGGGCCTGGTCGGTGGCCCGGGCCGCCGCGTCGAAGGCCCCCGTCGACATCAGGCCCCGTACCGCACTGTCCAGATCCGCATAGCCGAACGGGCACGCCACCCGGCCCGAGCCGTCCGGCTTGAGCCCGGCGCGCGCGGCCACGTCCTCCAGGTCGTCGCGCGCGCTCGGCCGCCAGCGCGGGGCGTCGCTCAGGCGGGTGGTCAGCCGGGTCGCCACCCGCAGCACCGCCGAGGTGGCGCACCGCTCCGGCGGCCCCCAGCCGGCCAGGACCACGGCGCTCCCGCGCTCCGCGAGCGCGACGGCCGCCTCCAGCGTCGACACCAGGCCTTCCGTATCGCCGGCCGCACAGCCGATGGGCTCAAAAGCGGTGATCAAGTTGTACGGGGGGCGGCCCGGCTCCCTGGTGTCGGCGGGGGAGCCCGCCACGAGGCGGCTCGCGCCCATCCCCGGCGCGCCGTCCCGCCCGGCCCCGGGCACCAGGCGCTCGCGCGCCAGCGCGAGGCGCGCGGCACGCTCGGGGCGGTCGACGCCGGTCACCGCCGCCCCGCGCGAGGCCGCGATAAGCAGCGCCAGCCCCGAGCCGCAGCCGAGCCCGAGCAGCCGGGTGCCCGGCCCCACGTCGAGCCGTTCGTACACCGCCTCGATGAGGGGGACGAGCATCCGTTCCTGGATCTCCGCCCAGTCCCGCGCGCGCCCGGTCGTGCCCGCCGAGGGGGCGGAGGCCGTGCGGGACTGATGCCGGACGAGCGTTGGTGTCATGGAAAGCGCCCCAATCCGCCGAGAGGTCAGCTGTGCCCTGATTGACAGCCCCCCGTGAATGTCCGTACGCACTTCCCCCGTATGCCAGGGAACTCCGCATCCCGCCCCGCGTCCAGAGGGCGGAGCCAGGAAGCGAGGACCAGGTGCGGCCGGAAGGCGATTCACGCTCACCGACCCGTGCGCCGTACCATTCGCGCCATGGCAAAGGCACCCGTTCTCACGCCCCAGGCGGAAGACTTTCCCCGCTGGTACCAGGATCTGATCAACAAGGCCGAGCTCGCGGACAACGGGCCCGTGCGCGGCACCATGGTGATCCGACCTTACGGCTACGGCCTGTGGGAACGGATGCAGCAGGAGATGGACGCACGCATCAAGGACGCGGGCGCCCAGAACGCCTACTTCCCGCTCTTCATCCCCCAGTCTTACCTGACTCGCGAGGCTGAGCACGTCGAGGGCTTCGCGCCCGAGCTCGCGGTGGTCACGCACGGTGGCGGCAAGGAGCTCGAAGAGCCCGTCGTGGTGCGCCCCACCTCCGAGACGATCATCAACGACTACTTCTCGAAGTGGGTCCAGAGCTACCGCGACCTGCCGCTGCTCATCAACCAGTGGGCGAACGTGGTCCGTTGGGAGATGCGCCCGCGCGTCTTCCTCCGTACGAGCGAATTCCTGTGGCAGGAGGGGCACACCGCCCACGCCACCTACGAGGACGCCCGCGACTACGCCGCACGCATCCACCGCGACGTCTACGCCGACTTCATGATCAACGTCCTCGGCATCGACGTGGTCCTCGGCCGCAAGACCGCCAAGGAGCGCTTCGCCGGAGCCATCAACACCCTCACCCTCGAAGGGATGATGGGCGACGGCAAGGCGCTGCAGATGGGTACCAGCCACGAGCTCGGCACCAACTTCGCCAAGGCCTTCAACACCCAGTACCTGTCGAGGGACGGCAAGCAGGAACTCGTCTGGCAGACCTCCTGGGGCGTCTCCACCCGCATGGTCGGCGGGCTGATCATGTCGCACGGCGACGACAACGGGCTGCGGGTGCCGCCGCGGCTCGCCGCCGTCCAGGTCGTCGTCATGGCGATCAAGGGCGACGAGGCCGTCACCAAGGTCCGCGAACTCGGCGATCACCTCAAGACCGCGGGCCTGCGCGTCCAGGTCGACGACCGTGTGGACACCCCGTTCGGCCGCCGCGCCGTCGACTGGGAGCTCAAGGGCGTCCCCGTACGCATCGAGATCGGCCCCCGCGACCTTACGAGCGGCACCGCGATGCTGGCCCGCCGCATCCCCGGAGGCAAGGAGCCCGTCTCGATCGACGCGCTCGCCACGCTGCTGCCCACCGTCCTCGAAGAGGACCAGGCGCTGCTCCTGAAGCAGTCCCGCGAGCGCCGAGAGTCCCGTACGAGCGAGGTCGCCACCCTCGACGAGGCGGCCGAGGCCGCGGTCGCCGGCGGCTGGGCGCGCATCCCGTGGGCGGACCTCGGCCCCGAGGGCGAGGCCAAGCTCGCCGAACAGGCCGTGTCCGTACGCTGTCTGGTCGCCGAGGACGGGTCGGTGCCCGAGGCCGACGACGCGCCCGGTACGGTCGCGATCGTGGCCCGCGCCTACTGAGGGGAACCGGGCCCGGCACACCTGGCGCACAAGCCGCCAGGAGTCGGCCGAAACGGCCCTTGCGCACCACCTGACAACGGCCGCCCCGGCGCGCAGACTTCACCTACGCGCTGGGGCGTACGCGCCGCTACGTCATACCTTGGTGTGAGCTGTGAGCCTTCTCCGCAGATCAGCGCACCCGCCCTCGTCCGCACGCATCAATGCCAACTGACGGGTACGAGCAAATTATTTGGGATGCCCCGGAATAGGAACACAGCGGCCCTGCGGCTCGTTGTCACGACGTGAGCACGACACCACCTGTTCTCGCCGCAGAGCTGGCACAGGCGTGGGCCGACATTCAGCGGTACCACCCCGAGCTGCCGGACCTAGCCGCGCCCGAGTCCCTGATCGGAGAGTCGTCGTCCGCCTGCGGCGCCGAGCTCTCCTTCGAGCGACTGCTCCATGAGGCAGTCCACGGCATTGCCGCCGCCCGCGGGGTCCGCGACACCTCCCGCGCCGGCCGCTATCACAACCGGAGATTCCTGGCGATCGCCGAGGAGCTCGGCCTCGACCACACGGAGGAACCGCACCCCAGCAGCGGCTTCTCCCTGGTCACGCTGAACGCCGAGGCAAGGCGTCGCTACCGGCCCACCATCGAACGGCTGCAGCGCGCGCTCAAGGCCCACACCGTCGCCACGGCCGCCGACACCAAGCGCTCCTTCCGCGGACCTGCCGCCCGGCACGGCTCCTCCGGAGGCGGCGTGCGGGTCAAGGCCGTCTGCGACTGCGGGCGCAACGTGCGCGTGGTCCCCTCTGTGCTCGCCCAGGCGCCGATCGTCTGCGGCGGCTGCGGAAAGCCGTTCCGCATCCCGGAAGGGGCCGAAGTGGTCGCCGCGGTCGGCTGACCCCGGGCCCCGCCGCCGGCAGGGGCGGCAGGTCCGGGGGAGCGAGCCACCGGGGGTGCCCCACGGACCCCCGGCGTGCGCACTCCAGGCGTGTGGCACAATGGCTAGCTGTACTCGACAGCCGCACAGGAACCCTCTCGCCTCCGGCTGACGCGTCCATCGGGCACCCGAGTACCGCAACCCCACGTGGCATCTCATGTGCCCAACCACGTCAAGACCAGGAGACACCACTCCAGTGGCAGTCAAGATCAAGCTCAAGCGCCTCGGCAAGATTCGCCAGCCGCACTACCGCATCGTCGTCGCCGACGCCCGCACTCGCCGTGACGGTCGCGCGATCGAGGAAATCGGTCTCTACCACCCGACGTACAACCCGTCGCGCATCGAGGTCAACGCCGAGCGTGCGCAGTACTGGCTGTCCGTCGGCGCCCAGCCGACCGAGGCCGTCCTCGCCATCCTGAAGCTCACCGGCGACTGGCAGGCGCACAAGGGCCTCCCGGCCCCCGCGCCGCTGCTCCAGCCGGAGACGAAGGAAGACAAGCGCGCTTCCTTCGAGGCCTTCGCCAAGACCCTCGAGGGCGACGACGCCAAGGGTGAGGCCATCACCCAGAAGGCGAAGAAGACCGAGAAGAAGGCGGACGAGGCCGAGGCCGCCGCCGAGTCGACCGAGGCCTGAGCATGCTCGAGGAGGCTCTCGAGCACCTCGTGAAGGGCATCGTCGACAACCCCGACGACGTGCAGGTCGCCTCGCGCAACCTGCGCCGGGGGCGCGTGCTGGAGGTCCGGGTCCACCCCGACGACCTCGGCAAGGTGATCGGCCGCAACGGCCGTACCGCCCGCGCCCTGCGCACCGTCGTGGGCGCAATCGGCGGACGTGGCATCCGTGTCGACCTCGTCGACGTGGACCAGGTTCGCTGACCAGTTGGGTCGCTTTACCTAGATACGCCGGCTCGGGCCGGGGAGGGCTTCTGGCCTTCCCCGGCCCGCAGTCGTATTCCGGGCCATAGTGGTACGAAGGCCGCGGCCGCACCGAGGCCGCGACGGTCTGCAGTTCGTTGTCGGAAGTTGTCCGAAGGAGAAGCAAGCGTGCAGTTGGTAGTCGCGCGGATCGGCCGCGCCCACGGCATCAAGGGCGAGGTCACCGTCGAGGTGCGCACCGACGAGCCGGAGCTGAGGCTCGGCCCCGGCGCCGTACTCACCACCGACCCGGCGTCGGCGGGCCCGCTGACCATCGAGACCGGCCGGGTGCACAGCGGCCGGCTGCTGCTGCGCTTCGAGGGCGTACGCGACCGCAACGCCGCCGAGGCCCTGCGCAACACCCTCCTCATCGCCGACGTCGACCCGGCCGAACTGCCGGAAGAGCCCGACGAGTACTACGACCACCAGCTCATGGACCTGGACGTGGTGCTCGCCGACGGCACCGAGGTCGGCCGCATCACCGAGATCACCCACCTGCCCTCGCAGGACCTCTTCATCGTGGAGCGGCCCGACGGGACCGAGGTCATGATCCCGTTCGTCGAGCAGATCGTCACCGAGATCGACCTCGAAGCGCAGCGCGCGGTCATCGACCCGCCGCCCGGCCTCATCGACGACCGTGCCGAGATCGCCTCGGCCAGGGACGACGAGTCCGGCGACGACACCGAGAACGCCGGGGACGACAACTGATGCGGCTCGACGTCGTCACGATCTTCCCCGAGTACCTCGAACCGCTGAACGTCTCCCTGGTCGGCAAGGCCCGGGCCCGCGGCCGGCTCGACGTCCACGTCCACGACCTGCGGGACTGGACGTACGACCGGCACAACACGGTCGACGACACCCCCTACGGCGGCGGCCCCGGCATGGTCATGAAGACCGAGCCCTGGGGCGACTGCCTCGACGACGCGCTGGCGAGCGGGTACGAGTCGGGGGCGCACAGCCCGGTCCTGGTCGTGCCCACGCCCAGCGGCCGCCCCTTCACCCAGGAACTCGCCGTCGAGCTCTCCGAGCGGCCCTGGCTGATCTTCACGCCGGCCCGCTACGAGGGCATCGACCGCCGTGTCATGGACGAGTACGCGACCCGGCTCCCGGTGTACGAGGTGTCCATCGGCGACTACGTGCTCGCCGGCGGCGAAGCCGCGGTCCTGGTGATCACCGAGGCGGTGGCCCGGCTCCTGCCCGGCGTCCTCGGCAACGCCGAATCGCACCGCGACGACTCGTTCGCACCCGGCGCCATGGCCAACCTCCTCGAAGGCCCCGTCTACACCAAGCCCCCCGAGTGGCGCGGCCACGGCATCCCGGACGTCCTGCTCAGCGGCCACCACGGCAAGATCGCCCGCTGGCGCCGCGACGAGGCGTTCAAGCGCACCGCCCAGAACCGGCCCGACCTGATCGAGCGCTGCGAGGCCTCCGCCTTCGACAAGAAGGACCGCGAAACCCTCTCCATCCTCGGCTGGGCCCCCGAGCCCGGCGGCCGATTTTGGCGCAGGCCCCAGGCCGTGGAAGAATAGGCCGCTGCCGTACGCCCAGCCGGCGCCCCTGCCACAGGGGGAACGACGCCCGCCCTCCGCGCACAGCACCCCCAATTCATCTCGAATTCCGCTGATGACCTGTGGCATCAGCGAGGAAGTAGTCAGTCATGGCAAGCCTGCTCGACTCCGTCAATGCCGCCGCGCTGCGCAGCGACGTCCCGGCCTTCCGCCCGGGTGACACCGTCAACGTCCACGTCCGCGTCATCGAGGGCAACCGCTCCCGTATCCAGCAGTTCAAGGGCGTAGTCATCCGCCGCCAGGGCGCCGGTGTCTCCGAGACCTTCACGGTCCGCAAGGTCTCCTTCTCCGTCGGCGTCGAGCGCACCTTCCCGGTGAACTCCCCGATCTTCGAGAAGATCGAGGTCGTGACCCGCGGTGACGTCCGTCGCGCCAAGCTCTACTACCTCCGTGAGCTGCGCGGCAAGGCCGCGAAGATCAAGGAGAAGCGCGACCGCTGAGCCCCGGCTCACATGCGCGTACGGGTCTGACGGCGGCCGGATAAGCTCTGGCCCCGATGGACACCGAAGCACAGCACACGGAGCGCGACTCTTCCGCCACCCCCGATCCGGGGCCCGCGGAAGAGTCGCGCTCCGCGCGTTTCACCGCCCTGTCCGGCCATCTCGAAGGGCCCTGGCGCAAGACCGCGGCGCTGTTCGCGCTCTGCGTCGTCTTCCTGCTGCTGCTCAGCCACTTCGTGGTGCAGCCCTTCCTCATCCCCAGCGGCTCCATGGAGCCGGCGCTCAAGGTCGGTGACCGGGTCCTGGTCAACAAGCTCGCCTACCGCTTCGGCGGCACCCCCGAGCGCGGCGACGTCGTCGTCTTCGACGGGCGGGGCTCCTTCGTACGAGAAGGAGACGAGGGGAACCCGCTGGGGCGTGCGGTGCGTTCAGCAGGTGCGGCCCTCGGCCTGACCGAGCCTGCCGAGACGGACTACGTCAAGCGCGTCGTCGGCGTCGGCGGAGACCACGTGGTCTGCTGCGACCGGCGGGGGAGGATCCAGGTGAACGGCGCGGCCGTCGACGAGCCCTATCTGCATCCCGGAGACAGCCCCTCCCAGGTGCCCTTCGACATCGTCGTGCCCGACGGCACCCTGTGGGTCCTCGGCGACCACCGCTCCCGCTCCAGCGACTCCCGCGACCACCTCGGCGACCCCGGCGGCGGCATGGTCCCCGTGGACCGGGTGATCGGGCGGGCCGACTGGATCGGCTGGCCCTTCGGCCGGTGGACCTCGGTGGGCGGCTCCGGCGCCTTCGCGGGCGTACGGGCGCCGGGCGGGGGACATGGGTAGCCGCGGGCGGCCGCGCTCCAGTGCCCCCGCCCAGGACCAGCCGCTGCCCACCGGCACCCGGCCCACGTCCGCCGCACCGGCCCCCGGCAGGCGCGGCCAGAGCGGCCGGGCCGAGCGGCGCAGGCTCGCCCGCAAGGTCAAGCGGCGCAGACGCAGGTCGGCGGTGCGCGAGATACCCGTCCTGATCGTCGTGGCGCTGCTCATCGCCCTCGTACTGAAGACCTTCCTCGTGCAGGCCTTCGTGATCCCGTCCGGCTCGATGCAGCAGACCATCACGATCGGCGACCGCGTCCTGGTCGACAAACTCACGCCCTGGTTCGGCTCGAAGCCGGAGCGGGGCGACGTCGTCGTGTTCAAGGACCCCGGCGGCTGGCTCAAGGGCGAGCAGAAGACGGCCACCGGCGAGGACCCCGTCGTCGTCAAACAGATCAAGCAGGGCCTGACCTTCATCGGTCTGCTGCCGTCCGACAACGAGCAGGACCTGATCAAGCGCGTCATCGCGGTCGGCGGCGACACCGTGAAGTGCTGCGACAAGGACGGCAAGGTCACCGTCAACGGCCAGCCCCTCGACGAGCCGTACGTCCACCCCGGGAATCCGCCCTCGCTCATCCAATTCGAGGTAAAGGTTCCCCAGGGCCGGATCTTCGTCATGGGTGACCACCGGTCCAACTCGGCGGACTCCCGCTACCACCTCGACGACGGCCACCAGGGCACCGTCCCGGTGAGCGGAGTGGTGGGCCGCGCGGTGGTCGTGGCCTGGCCTTTCTCGCACTGGAGCAGGCTCGAAGTGCCGCCCACATTCGGCTCGGTGCCCGCCGCGCCCGGCGGCTCGGCCCTGGGTATGTCGCATAGGGTGTCGTCCCGGGATCCGGCGGCGGAGCCGGACCAAGCGACCCAGCCCCCGACCCCTGCGGAACTCCCGCTCGTTATGGGAGTGGCGGGCCTGAGCCTTGTACGGGCCAGGCGGTGGCACAGAGTGAGGAGTGGATGTGGGGGATTTGGCGGTCGGCGCACGATCCGGACGCGAAGAGCCGGAGGAGCGGCCGGAGAGCGAGCTCGCCGATTCCTCCCCGGGACCCGTCGCGGAGCACGCATCCGCGGGACCTGCGGACAGCCCCGCGACCGAGCACACCGTGCCGGCGCAGGACAGCGGGCAGGGCGGCGGTACCGGCGGCGAAGGACCCGGTGACGGCGAGGGCCGCGCCCCCAGGAAGCCGCGCTCCTTCTGGAAGGAACTGCCGCTCCTCGTCGGCATCGCGCTGGTCCTGGCCCTGTTGATCAAGACGTTCCTGGTGCAGGCCTTCTCCATCCCCTCGGACTCGATGCAGGACACCCTGCAGCGCGGGGACCGGGTGCTCGTCGACAAGTTGACCCCGTGGTTCGGCGCCGAACCGCAGCGCGGCGAGGTCGTCGTCTTCCACGACCCGGGCGGCTGGCTCGACGGCGAGCCCACGCCCAACCCGAACGCCGCGCAGAAGTTCCTCAGCTTCATCGGCCTGATGCCGTCCGCCGAGGAGAAGGACCTGATCAAGCGGGTCATCGCGGTCGGCGGCGACAAGGTCGAGTGCAAGAAGGGCGGCCCCGTCACGGTCAACGGCAAGGCCCTGAAGGAGCCGTACATCTACCCGGGCGACAGCGCCTGCGACGACATGCCGTTCGGGCCGATCACGGTGCCCCAGGGCCGGATCTGGGTGATGGGCGACCACCGCCAGAACTCGCTGGACTCCCGCTACCACCAGGAACTGACCGGCGGCGGCACGGTGTCCACCGACGAGGTCGTCGGCCGCGCCTTCACCATCGCCTGGCCGCTGAACCGCATCGACTGGCTCGGCGTCCCGGACACCTTCGACCAGCCCGGCCTGAGCGCGATGGGCACGGCAGCGCCCGCCGCCGTCGGCCTGGCCGGCGCGGTCCCGATGGTCCTGTGGCGGCGCCGCAGGCTCCTTCAAGCGCAGGTCAAGGCGGAAAGCCCGGTCGCCAAGGGCTGACCCGGCGGTGTACCGCCGGGTAGGGTGCGGTCCCGGAATGTCGATCTCCGGGGTCCCGGGATGCCGCGCGCACCCCGGGGCGCTGCCGGAAAGGGAGCGCTGCGATGAGCGGTAACGGACTGGACCACGACGGCCACGGCCGCGGTCTCGGCAGCGTGCTGTCGGGGCTGGCCGTGGCCGTCGGCTGTGTCCTCTTCCTCGGCGGGTTCGCCTGGGGCGCCGTGCAGTACAAGCCGTACACCGTGCCCACCCAGTCCATGTCGCCGACCGTCAAGGCCGGCGACCGGGTGCTGGCCCAGCGCATATCCGGCGGTGACGTCCGGCGCGGCGACGTCGTGGTGTTCACCGACAAGACCTGGGGCGACATGCCCATGGTCAAGCGCGTGGTCGGCATCGGCGGCGACACCGTGAAGTGCTGCGGCACCGACGGGAAGCTCACCGTCAACGGCCAACCGGTTGACGAACCGTATCTGCACGGCAAGACCCCCGCCTCCGGCTCGCCCTTCGACGCCAAGGTCCCGCAGGGACAGGTCTTCCTGCTCGGCGACGACCGCTACGTCTCGATGGACTCCCGCGTCCACCTGGACGACGCCGCCAACGGCTCGGTCCCGCTGTCCGCGGTCTCCGCCCGCGTGGACGCCATCGCCTGGCCCATGGACGGCATGCTGGGGCGCCCCTCGGGCTTCGAGGCGATGCCGGGTGGCATCTCGCAGCCCGGCCCGCTGAAACTGGTCCTGGGCGCCGTCGTGACCGGCGCCGTGCTGATTCTGGCCGGGGCCGCCTACGGCCCGGTCGCCGGTCTCGCCCGGCGCCGCAGGGCCCGCGCCGCCTCGCCCGCCGGGAGGTGAACCCGTGACCGAACCCCGCAAGGTCGCCAGGGTCGTCCTGCTCGACCCGGACAACCGCATCCTGCTCATGCACGGGTACGAGCCCGAAGACCCCGCCGACACCTGGTGGTTCACCCCCGGCGGCGGCCTGGAGGACGACGAGACCCGGGCCGAGGCCGCCCTGCGCGAGCTCGCGGAGGAGACCGGAATCACAGACGTCGAGCTCGGCCCCGTCCTGTGGCAGCGGATGTGCTCGTTCCCCTTCGACGGGCGCCGCTGGGACCAGGACGAGTGGTACTACCTGGCCCGTACCGCCCAGACCGAGGCGGCTCCCACGGGCCTGACGGAGCTGGAGCAGCGCAGTACCGCGGGGCTGAGGTGGTGGACCTCCGCCGAACTGTCAGCGGCGCGTGAGACGGTGTACCCGACCAGGCTCGCCGAGCTGCTGCGCACGCTGCTCGACGAGGGTCCTCCGCACGCGCCGGTGGTCCTGGCCCCGGAAATCGTTTAGGGGCCCAGGGGGCTGACGCACAATAGGGGGACGCACGGCTGAAGGGGAACATGCCATGAGCGCCGAGGACCTCGAAAAGTACGAGACCGAGATGGAGCTGAAGCTCTACCGGGAGTACCGCGACGTCGTCGGACTGTTCAAATACGTGATCGAGACCGAGCGGCGTTTCTACCTCACCAACGACTACGAGATGCAGGTGCACTCGGTCCAGGGCGAGGTGTTCTTCGAGGTGTCGATGGCGGACGCCTGGGTGTGGGACATGTACCGGCCGGCCCGATTCGTCAAGCAGGTCCGGGTCCTCACATTCAAGGACGTGAACATCGAGGAGCTGAACAAGAGCGACCTCGAACTGCCGGGCGGCTGAGCCGCCGCCCGCCGGTCTCGCCGGGGCTTCTGCCGGGCGTGGAAGGACTCCTTCGGGTGGCGGAGTTTTCCACAACCGAAGGGCTGTCCACCAAGATCCACTCGCCCGCGCCGGATGCGTGACAGTCGGTGCCGGAGGTGGTGCCGGATGAACGCTCGCGGAGCACTCGGAAAATACGGCGAAGACCTGGCGGTACGGCTGCTCGAAGCGGCCGGAATGACAGTCCTGGAACGCAACTGGCGCTGCGGCAGGACCGGCGAGATCGACATCGTCGCCAGCGATACGTCCCCCAGCGGGAGCGTGCTCGTCATCTGCGAGGTCAAGACCCGCAGAAGCGGTGCCTACGAACACCCCATGGCCGCCGTCACCCCGGCCAAGGCCGACCGTCTCAAGCGCCTGGCCGGCCATTGGCTCGCCGACCACGGAGGACCACCGCCCGGCGGCGTACGCATCGACCTCGTCGGTGTCGTACTGCCCCGCAAGGGCGCCCCGCGGGCCGAACACGTGCGAGGGGTGGCCTGACATGGGATTCGCACGCACCTGCTCGGTCGCCCTCGTCGGCGTCGAAGGAGTCGTCGTCGAGGTCCAGGCCGACCTCGAACCCGGCGTCGCCGCCTTCACTCTCGTCGGCCTCCCCGACAAGAGCCTCGCCGAGAGCCGTGACCGGGTTCGGGCGGCCGTCGCCTTCCCTGTCAAGTCAGCGTGTCGAGACTTTCCAAGGGCCCGGAGGGCCCGTCTGTCGGCTTGTGGCAGGGGCGCCGGAGGCGCCCCTGCCCGGGGATCCGTAAGGCGCGCTGTCACTCGTCCAGGTGGGCCGATCGCTTGCTGCGGAACTGGACGACGTTCGGTGCGGGCTGGGCGAGTGCCTCACGGAGTTGCTGGTTTTCCAGCGTCAGTTGGTTGACGGCACGAACGAGCGCGGGGACGTCGGAACGAAGCTGGTCGAGTTCTTCGTTCTTGTTGGCGATCGTCTTCTTGAGCTTCACGATCTTCTCGCGAAGTCGGGATTCAACGTCTGGAGTTGCCCCGCGCTCTTTGACACGGTCGTAGAACTCATTTTTCAGATCGAGATGCCGCTGAGTGAGGGCATTCCTCGGGACGCCGGCTTCCTGAGCGAGGGCGACGATCGTGAGAGCCCCGGTGGAGGCCAAAGGGGCCCCGGTCAGGATGCGATCCATCGCTGCGCGGATGCGATCACGTTCGTCAAGGGCGGGACTCACGCGGCAGCCTCCTGTCGGGTGATCCGAGTCTGGTCGTGGGCGTCGGCGTCAGCGCGGTCCTGATCGGCTTTGGCCCGGAGCCGGGCACTGACGGGCTCCGGTGTGTGGACGGCACGCTTGTCGTGGATGTCGGCACGGATGCGGAGTGCGGCTGCGTGGGCGTCGGTGCGGACGATGTTTCCGCACCCACGGACGCAACCGTCCAGGGTGGGGGTGTCCTTGATGCCGTCGCGCTGACAGAGTGCCCGATCGCGCTTGAAGCGGCAGATCAGGAGGGCTTGAGGGTTGTCATAGAGCACGGATCCGTCACGCGCTAGGTATTTGCGGGCGTAGTCGGCCTTCACCTCTTGTCCCTCGAAGAGCGGAGTGTGAAGGGCCGCGTGCAGCGCCTGCCTGGCTGCGGGCCCGGAGATGCCGCCGCCGGAGTCGAACTGTTCACGGAGGTCAGCGGCTGTTTCGGCGGTAGCCAGGACAGTTTCCATGTTGACCAGGTCGTGGATCCCGTTGCGGCTGCGGGAGCCGTATCCCCCGGAGACCTCGGTGTCCAGTGCGGTGCGCATGTGGCCGTACTGGATGGCGAGAGCGACGAGTCCGCCTGGGCGGCGAGCGATGTGCCAGGCCAGGGATCTGCGGAATCGTGAGGTGCCGATCTTGCCGTGCGGATCCGGGGGAACCACCTCGTGGGGGAGCCCTTGAGCGGCGGCCTCGGTGTTCACCCAGCTGACGAAGTCCTCGATCCGCTTCCGCATCGCACTGAGCTTCAGCGACCCGGTGCCTGCGCGAGAGGCCCGAATGTCGTGGATGCGCTGGTCGAAGAGAAGGCGGCCAGCGGGCACTATCCGTTCGAGCACGCGAATCGCGTTGACGACGGGCGTGATGGCCACCCAGGGCACGTCTCGTTCGATGCCGGCCGACAGGTGATTGCCGTCGTAGTCGGTGGCGGACTTGTATTCGTAGCTGCGGATCAGGTGGCGCCCGATCTTGCCCTCGTCGTCGGGCTCAGGGTCGGGGCAGCAGCCGGATCGCATACCGAGCGATTCTTCTGGGCGCATACCTGTCAAAAAGGCGCAGACGATGAACGCGGCGGTGCCGAGATGCCTCATGAGGGTGGGGGTCTCGTTGAAGTCGAGCGCTTCCCGCCAGGGTGCTCCCGCTATCAGTCCGGTCACCGGAACGTCCAGAGGGCATGGCCCAGGGCGTTCAGCTGCGGCCTGTGTCAGACGATGGCGCTTGTTCAACCTGTCGACTTGGCCTCCCGCGGCGCCCGTCAGCCCCATCACGTAGGTTCGCGCGAAGGCGGGCTTCCCCTGCGTACTGGATGCAGGAACAGGAGCCTGACCTGTGATCACTGCGGCGAGGTAGTCGTCCAGGGCAGCCTTGCCCGAGGCCGTCGCGGTGTTTCTGTTTCGCTCGGCAATGTCGCTGATGCGGTTGGTCTCGGCCCACGCTGCGAGGATGTCGTCAGCCAGATCGTCGATCATGCGCATGGCCCAGACCAACAGCGGGCCCATCGTCTGCTCGGCCAGAGGCTCTCTGCTGTTCTCGCCGGCGGCAGACGACGCTTGGGGCAGATAGTCATCCGCGCCGAGCGCGTCCCATGGTGGGCGTCCGATCCCTGTCGGCCGGGCGCTGAGCTGGTCGAATGCCCACAACCGTGTCAGGCCGCCCAGAATCTTCTGAACGCGGTCTCGGCTGTTTCCGCTGTCCCGCAGGCGCAGGCCGTACTCGTGCAGGACGCCGCTGTCGCAGGCGGCGAGGGTGTGGATGTCACGGGTCTCCAGCCATGTTCCGAGAGCCATCCAGAGTCCCAGCGTGTCGCCCGTACTTTCTCCGGCGAGGCGGGCCCGCAGGCGGCCGGACCGTTCCTTGAGGAAAGTGGGCCGCAGCTGCCCGTTGATCATCGTCCAGGCCACCAGGCGTATTTCCTCCCGGAGGGAAGCCGGGCAATTTTGCCAGTAGATCGAGTACCTCCGTGCGCTGGGGTTTTCGATCAAGGGGGCGAGGGGCCAGACCTGGTCCGCGTAGCGGGCATTCAGGTGCGCATGCTGGGCGACGACCAGGTGGGCCGGGACGACAGCGGTGGTGGGATTGGGCAGAGGCAGGCGATAGGGGTCCAGTTCCAGGGCCGTGCTCATGCGTCGAGATCTCCGGTCAGCAGCAGTTGGATCAATTCGCGGTCGGCGCTGGTGACCCGTGCCAGGGCCCGCTGCCAGCCGCCAGGGCCGATCTTCTTCTTGAGGTCTGCGAGGCGTGCGTGTGAATCACTCCAGTCCCTCTCCCAGCGTGGCGGCGGCAGCACTGAGCGCACGTTCGTCAGGGCCTCGTGCAGGTGGGCGAGACGGGGGTGATGGTCGGCGTGAACACGTGCGTTCGTGCAGGCCAGACACATCAGGAACGAGGCGCCGCAGCCCCCGCCAGGGGAGGGATAGGGGCCGTTGTCGAAGTCCGAACAGTCCGCGGTCGCGGTCTCGACATCGTCAGGGTTCCGGGTGTCCCGCATCTCGGCGACCAGCACCGTTTCCCGAGCACGCAGGGCCGCGGCCTCGGCGGCGGCCGCGATGACGGGGACAGCTGCATCCTGAACCTGCTTGTCGGGCAGGACGTAGTCCCGGTCGTGGGATTCCTGTGAGTGCTGGGTCGGCTCTCGACGGTTGACCGCGACCGCCGTCCTGCGTCCCCGCCGGAACGGGGAACCGCGGAGCCCTGCCAACTTCGCCCATTCGTAGCCATTTCTCGAGGCGAGGGTGAAGGCGAACGGGCCGACGTGCGGGTGATAGTCCTTGTCCGTCGTCCTCTGGCCCATCGTGTCGCGCCCGCGGCTGCCGACCCGGAAGACGATGAGGAGATCGGTGCCAGGAGCCATGTCCTCGACGATCGCGCGGGCGAAGCGGGTGGCCTGGAGTGCCTGGGTGATCAGGCGCCCCGGAGAGTCAGCGCCGTGATCGGTGACGTTCTCAGTCGCGTACCAACTCCCGCCACCACGGCGACGCTTCTCGATCGGGATGCGGTAGGTCGGACGGCCGTCCAGACCGGGGTCCGGAGTGGCTTTCGGGACGACGGCCCGGTTGATCACGGACAGGTTCCATCCGTACTCGGCCAGCAGCAGGACTGCCAGCGCGGTGGCCTCGGTTCGCGAGAGGAACAGTCTCTGCCACGTCAGTTCCGTGGCCTGGCCGCCCAGCGCGCGGCGGTACTTCTTGACCAGGGTGGGCGCCCCAGTGGGGCCGACGAGGTAGGGAAGCTCGCCGGTGCGGGCCAGGATGTCCAGTGCCTCCCCGATGATCCAGTCCCTGCTGCCCTCCTCGAGCTCTCCGGCCCGCCAGCGGTCCAGGTGCAGAGCGTTCTCCTCGATCCGCAGCAAAGCAGCCCGGAACATCCGCCGTGCTGCCGTTCTGATCTGGTCGAACTCCTTCGTGCTGTAGGACTGGGTCGTGCTCTTGGAGGCCGGGATGCGCCGGGCCAAGGCATCAGCCACGGTCCCGGACTGGAGTCGTGCGTCATCCCGCAGCATTGCGCAGACACTCCGAAAGGTGCCGCGGCCGCCGGCCGTCTTGCCCTTGTCCTCCCACCAACGGTCGATCACGGTGCCGGTCAGCTCGTCGAGATCACGAGGAGGCTGGTGCTGTTCGGACAGGTACTTCGTGAACTCCTTCAGGTAGTTCCACGGCTGCTTCGAAGACAAGTGAGAGGTCCAGCGATTGGGTCTGCAGCGGGCTGCGAACAGCACCGCGAGAGAACGTTGCAGCGGCTCCGCGACCGGCAGTGTGGCGAAGTCGTAGTCCTTGACGCGGCCCGCCTTGTTGTAGTGATGAACGACCAGTCCGTCGGGCCCCAACGGCTCGGGGCGGGAGTGGCCTGCGGGAGGCAACGAGGCTTTGCGCCCACGGCCGCTCATGCGGCGTCACCGGCGCGGGGTGCCATGCGGGCGTCGATGTCCTGGATTCCCTCTGCGTTCCGGGCGACCCGGGCGAACACGCGGTCCAGGTCGGGCATCGGAGCGTCGATCGGTGCATCAGCTGTGGTGAGCATCGACTCCAGCTGCAAGTTCGCGACCGGCGAGAGATAGTGCTTGACGGTGGTCTTCCGGTTGGCGTGGCCAAGCAGGTTCTGGACCAGAAACCACGGGTCACCGTAGAGAAGCCGGAAGTCCCGACGCTCTTCAGGCGTCAGCCCGTACTTCCGGTCCATCAGATCGTTCAGGACGACCAACATGAACAAGGCGAAGGAGTGCCGGGCGGCATGCACCGTCGCGTAGGGGGCGTAGACCTTGTGCGGGTCCATGCCTAGGTGCCGCGGCGGGGTCAGTACCTGTTCGCAGCGCTGATTCGCCGTGCGGAACACTCCGTCCCACGAGTGCGGCTGGAACGGCAGGCCCTGCTCGTTGAGCCACAGCCACAACGGCTCCGGCCCGTGCGGCCCTTCCTCGAACAGCAGCGTCCGCTCCTCCCAGGTCAGCTTGTTGAGCTCACGCTCGCCGATGACGCCGTTCTGGTCGCACCAGCGGACCTTCGGCTTCAGGCCTCGGGTGACCTCAGTGACCAGCCACATCTCTGGCAGACGGTCGTAGCGGCCGGCTATCTGGGCCTGCCGAACCGCCCACGCCCGCGAGGACTCCCTGTAGGTCTCCGTGTCGCCGACCGCGCGGGCCGAGACGTAGTACGTCCGTGCCGATTTTGATCGGGTCACCTGGGCGGCGACTTTCCCGTGGTAGTACCGCCCGCCGTCCAGCCGCAGTTCGGGCACTTCGAAGGTCAGTAGCGACCCCGCCTCCAGCCGCCGAAGACCTGACGACCGCACCGTCCGTACGAACGCGACGTTGCGGTCCTCGAGCCGCCCCACCCAGCCAGGCTGCGGAACCCCGTCCCGGGTGTGACCACGAAGGCCCACGTCGGTCCACAAATCCCAGGTGCGGGGCGTCAACCAGTGCACATTGCTCGGCCGGGAGTCCACGGCCTTCTGCTCAGCGACCGTCCGGACCTCGCCGTTTGGGCCCACCACCTCCCTCATGAGGACCGGGTTTCGAGCCAGGTAGCCCGCCTTCTTAGCCCACCCGTACAAACTCGTGAACGCCGCGAGCTCTCGATCCCACTTGGGGCCCCCAATCTGCTTTGGGTTCGCTGCCGCATTGCACCGCCAGTCTTCGTAATCCTCCAGATCTTTCGGCGTCGCTTCGGTCCATGACTTTCCGCGGTTCGACAGCGAGGTCAGGAGCAGGGCGATATCCGTCGTGTAGTTCCGCTTCGTTTCTGCTGTGTATTTACGGAAGACGCGGGACTGCCCATAAAGACTCAGAACCGGATCCACCCAGTGATCAGGCGAGAGGAAGATCGGATCCCCGGCTCGTACACCCACCTCGTCCTCCCGCGACGAGAGGTCACCCCACCCCTTAAGCACCCTCTTCCGTACGCCGCCTCGTTCCGCGTCTCGCGGCACCCAGAACACTCGCCAACCCACCCGTACGCACCCCTCTTGATCAGCTTCAACAAGCTCATTCAATAGGGAAGCCATCAATTCCGGCGACACCTGGCCGCAGAAAAAGCTCACCGTGGGGCTCAGCCCGGCATCAGTCCCCAAGAGCGGTAGCGGTTTCGACCTGGCCATCGCCTGCGCGATCCTGGGCGCCGCCGAACGCATCGACCCCCGCGAACTCACGGACCTCGTCATGATCGGCGAGCTCGGCCTGGACGGACGCGTGCGGCCGGTGCGCGGCATCCTGCCCGCCGTACTGGCCGCGGCCGAAGCGGGCTACGAACAGGTCGTCGTCCCCGAACAGACCGCCGCTGAAGCCGCCCTCGTGCCCGGCATCTCGGTCCTGGGCGTGCGCAGCCTGCGCCAGCTCGTCGCCGTCCTCACCGACGAGCCCGTCCCCGAGGAGGAACCCGCCGAGAAGGGCCGCCCGGACGCGATGCTCGCCGGGCTCGTCGTGCCCGGCGCCGGAGTCGGCACCGGCCTGACTGCCGGCCCGCGTGACGGCGACCTCGACCTCGTCGACGTCGCGGGCCAGCACGCCGCCCGGGCCGCCCTCGAAATCGCCGCCGCGGGCGGCCACCACCTTCTCCTCTCCGGCCCACCCGGGGCCGGGAAAACGATGCTCGCCGAACGGCTGCCCGGCATCCTGCCGCCCCTCACCCGCCAGGAATCCCTCGAAGTGACCGCCGTCCACTCGGTCGCCGGAATCCTCCCGCCCGGCGAACCCCTCGTCCGACGGGCCCCCTACTGCGCCCCGCACCACTCCGCCACCATGCAATCCCTCGTCGGCGGCGGCAACGGCCTCCCACGCCCCGGCGCCGTCTCCGTCGCCCACCGGGGAGTGCTCTTCCTCGACGAAGCCCCGGAATTCGCGGGCAAAGCGCTCGACGCGCTGCGGCAGCCCCTCGAATCCGGGTACGTCGTCATCGCCCGAAGCGCCGGAGTCATCCGGCTTCCCGCCCGGTTCCAGATGATCCTCGCCGCCAACCCCTGCCCCTGCGGCCGCCACACCCTGCACGGAGCGGGATGCGAATGCCCCGCCTCCATGATCCGTCGCTACCAGGCGAGGCTCTCGGGCCCTCTCCTCGACCGCGTCGACCTACGCGTCGAAGTCGAACCCGTACGCCGCGAAGACCTCCTCGGCGGAGGCGGCCGCGGCGAACCCAGCGCAGCTGTCGCCGGGCGCGTCCTCGCCGCCCGCGAACGCACCGCCGCCCGTCTGGACGGCACTCCCTGGAACAGCAACAGCGAAGTCCCCGGACACGAGCTGCGCACCCGCTGGCTCACCGCCCCCGGCGCCCTCACCGGCGCCGAACGCGACATGGAACGCGGCCTGCTCACCGCACGCGGACTGGACCGCGTCCTGCGCGTCGCCTGGACCATCGCCGACCTCGCCGGAGCCGACCGCCCCGACGCGGGCCACGTCGCCCTTGCCCTGGAGCTGCGCACCGGCATCTCGCGTGGCGCCCCCATGCCGGCCGGGAGCACCCCGTGAACGCGGCGGGTGCGGGCGCCGAACGCCTCGCCAGAGCCGCCCTCACCCGCGTCATCGAACCCGGCGACGAACGCGGCGGCCGCTGGCTGCGCACCTACGGCGCCGTCGACCTGATGCGACGCCTCACCGACCCTCGGGGCCCCGAGGACGACCTGCCCGGCGCCAGCCCCGCCCGGCTCGACAGCCACCGGCGCCGGGCTGCCCTGGCCGACCCCGAACAGGACCTGGCGACCGCAGCGGCCGCGGGGGCCAGATTCCTCGCCCCCGGCGACGAGGAGTGGCCCCGCCAACTCGACGACCTCGGCGATGCCCGGCCCGTCGGTCTGTGGGTGCGGGGCCACAGCGACCTGCGGATATGGGCACTGCGCTCCGTCGCGGTGGTCGGCGCCCGGGCCTGCACACCGTACGGGGCCCACATGGGCGCGGTGCTCGGCTCGGGCCTCGCCGAGAAGGGGTGGGTCGTCGTGTCCGGCGCGGCCGCGGGCGTCGACGGAGCCGTCCATCGCGGCGCCCTCGCCGCCGGAGGCGCGACCATCGCCGTCCTTGCGTGCGGGGTCGACGTCGTCTACCCGCGAGGGCACGCCGAGTTGATCGGACGCATCGCCGAACAAGGCCTCCTCGTGGGCGAATTGCCACCCGGCGACCATCCGACACCCAGCAGGTTCATCCTGCGCAACCGCGTCATCGCCGCCCTCACCCGGGGAACCGTCGTCGTGGAAGCCGAGTACCGCAGCGGCTCGCTCGTTACGGCCCGCGCCGCACAGAAGCTCGGCCGCTTCACGATGGGCGTCCCCGGCCCCGCCACCAGCGGGCTCTCGGCCGGCGTCCATGAACTCCTGCGCGGCGAGGGAGTCCTGGTCACCGACGCCGCGGAAGTCATCGAGCTCGTCGGAGACATGGGTGAACTCGCACCCGCCCGGCGCGGGCCCGTACTGCCCCGGGACCTCCTGGCTCCCGACGCCGCCCGCGTACTGGAAGCCCTGCCGTCCCGCGGCACCGCCGCCGCCCGCGACCTCGCGCGCGAAGCCGGGACCACCACCGATGAAGCACTCGGCCGGCTCTACGAACTGCATTCCCTCGGCTTCGTCGAACGCGTCGGCGACGCCTGGAAGTTGACGGCCGGCGCACTCCACCCGGCGAGCGCGCGGCGAGGCGGTGCTTGACCTGGGGCATTCGGGTGACAAGGTGAGGGGCTATGTCCACCGCGGGCCGCACAACAGCGCTTTCGGGGCCGACGCGCGGCGCGACGGCCCCCACCTGCGCCTGCGCCGCGACAGACCGGAGCGACCCCGTCCGATCACCTGGCCTTCGCGCACCGCGACCGCTCAGTCACGCTACGCTCACGAGGATCCCCGACCGGAAACAGCCCCCCGCTCACGTCACAGCAGAACGGCTCAAGGCAACGCATGCCCCAGCACACCTCCGGGTCTGATCGCACGGCAGCGCCCCCGGCTGCCCGCGGCAGCGGCACCGTGCGGCCACCGGCGCCCTCGTCCCTCGACGAGCTGTGGCGGTCGTACAAGGCCACCGGCGACGAGCGGCTGCGCGAGCAGTTGATCCTGCACTACTCGCCCCTGGTCAAGTACGTCGCGGGACGCGTGAGCGTGGGCCTGCCGCCCAACGTCGAGCAGGCCGACTTCGTCTCCTCCGGGGTCTTCGGGCTCATCGACGCCATCGAGAAGTTCGACATCGAGCGGGCCATCAAGTTCGAGACGTACGCGATCACCCGGATCCGTGGCGCGATGATCGACGAACTGCGCGCGCTGGACTGGATCCCGCGCTCCGTGCGCCAGAAGGCGCGCGCCGTCGAACGCGCCTACGCGACCCTCGAAGCCCAGCTCAGACGCACCCCCTCGGAGGCCGAGGTCGCCTCCGAGATGGGCATCGCCGTCGAGGAACTGCACGCCGTCTTCAGCCAGTTGTCGCTCGCCAACGTCGTCGCCCTCGAAGAGCTGCTGCATGTCGGCGGCGAGAGCGGCGACCGGCTCAGCCTGATGGACACGCTTGAGGACACCTCCGCCGACGACCCCGTCGAGGTCGCCGAGGACCGCGAACTGCGCCGCCTGCTCGCCCGCGCCATCAACACGCTCCCCGAGCGCGAGAAGACCGTCGTCACGCTCTACTACTACGAAGGCCTCACCCTCGCCGAGATCGGCAACGTGCTCGGCGTGACCGAGAGCCGGGTCAGCCAGATCCACACCAAGTCGGTGCTCCAGCTGAGAGCCAAGCTGGCCGACGTCGGGCGTTGAGAAGCCTCGGCGAACGGTCCCTGCCGATCTCCCCGGCGGCCCGGCCGTAAAGTAGAACAGTGCCCAGGATCCGAGCGGCCTCCGTGGCCGAGCACCGCACCATGCAGCGCGACGCCCTGCTGGACGCCGCACGCTCCCTGCTGTCCGAAGGCGGCACGGAAGCGCTGACCTTCCCCGCTCTGGCCGAGCGCACCGGCCTCGCCCGCTCGTCCGTGTACGAGTACTTCCGCTCGCGCGCCGCGGTCGTCGAGGAGCTCTGCGCCGTCGACTTTCCGCTCTGGGCCGCCGAGATCGAAGGCGCGATGCAGCGGGCCGACACCCCCGAGGGCAAGGTCGAGGCATACGTACGCCACCAGCTCGGCCTCGTCGGCGACCAGCGCCACCGGGCGGTCGTCGCCATCTCCGCCAGCGAACTCGACGCCGGTGCCCGCGAGAAGATCCGAGCCGCCCACGGCGGCCTGATCGCCATGATCGTCGAAGCCCTCGCCGACCTGAACCACGACCAGCCCCGCCTGGCCGCGGTCCTCCTCCAGGGCATCGTCGACGCAGCGGTCCGCCGCATCGAACAGGGCGCGACAGAACCCCCCTCCGAGATCGCGGACGCAGCGGTGGCAATGGCCCTGCGGGGCGTCAAGGCTTGAACGTTCGGGGGGCCTCCCCCCCCCGCCCCCCCGCCCCCCGCCCCCTCCCCCCCCACGCAAGCCCTCAGGCGCAGGCCACCCTCACGCCCGCACCGGCCCCACCCCCACCGCCCCTCACCCTGGCTCAGCCACCCCCGCTACCGGCAGCAGCCTCGAAGGTGCCGCCCGGTGTAGAAGCAGCAGCGGGTTCACATAGACGTCGCCCCTCAGCAGCCCCCAGTGCAGGCAGCCGTCCGCGCAGTGGGACGGGGTGTCGGCAGTGGTCGCGACGACTTGGCCGACGGCGACCTCCGTGCCCTCCGTCACCAGAGCTCTTACCGGCTCGTACGTCGTTCTCAGGGGCGGGGACGCTCTGCCCGGCAGGGTGATGGTCAGGACTCCCTGGCCTGCCACCTGGCCGGCGAAGGTGACCCGGCCCGCGGCCGCCGCGCGTACCGGGGTGCCCGGGGGTGCGGCCAGGTCGACGCCCCGGTGGCCGGGGCCGTAGGGAGTGGCTGGTGGGGCCCACGGGTGGACGACGGCCGGTGGGATCACCGGCCAGGTGGCGGCCGCGGTCAGGGCCAGCAGGAGTGCTCGGTACATGGGATCAGAGTCCCGGGAGTGGCCGATCCGGGGGGATCTTGACCGGGGGCTGTGGAGTACTCGCTGGTTGTGGACAGCGCCGTCACCCGGCACTGTGCGGGTCCCGTACACTTCTTGTGGCGATCCGGGTGACCGGATCGACTTCGCACGCCCCGCCGGCGGTCTCACCACCATCGCCGGCCGCGCCTCTCGGTCCTTACCCGCGCAGGGTTCAGGGCACGGCGCACCGGGGCGTCAGGCGCGGCAGCCGACCGGCAGCCGCGGTAACCGAGTACCTCAAGGAGTACGGCCATGGCCGTCGTCACGATGCGGGAGCTGCTGGAGAGCGGCGTCCACTTCGGTCACCAGACCCGTCGTTGGAACCCGAAGATGAAGCGCTTCATCTTCACGGAGCGCAACGGCATCTACATCATCGACCTGCTCCAGTCGCTGTCGTACATCGACCGCGCCTACGAGTTCGTCAAGGAGACCGTCGCGCACGGCGGCTCCATCATGTTCGTCGGCACCAAGAAGCAGGCGCAGGAAGCGATCGCCGAGCAGGCGACGCGCGTGGGCATGCCCTACGTCAACCAGCGCTGGCTCGGCGGCATGCTGACCAACTTCTCCACCGTCTACAAGCGTCTGCAGCGCCTCAAGGAGCTCGAGCAGATCGACTTCGAGGACGTCGCGGCCTCGGGTCTCACCAAGAAGGAGCTCCTGGTCCTCTCGCGCGAGAAGGCCAAGCTGGAGAAGACCCTCGGTGGTATCCGCGAGATGTCGAAGGTTCCCAGCGCCGTCTGGATCGTCGACACCAAGAAGGAGCACATCGCCGTCGGTGAGGCGCGCAAGCTCCACATCCCGGTCGTCGCGATCCTCGACACGAACTGTGACCCCGACGAGGTCGACTACAAGATCCCGGGCAACGACGACGCGATCCGCTCCGTCACCCTGCTCACCCGCGTGATCGCCGACGCCGTCGCCGAGGGCCTCATCGCCCGCTCCGGCGCTGCGACCGGCGACTCGAAGCCGGGCGAGAAGGCGGCCGGCGAGCCGCTCGCCGAGTGGGAGCGCGACCTGCTCGAGGGTGAGAAGAAGGCCGACGACGCCGAGGCCCCCGCGGCCGAGGCCGAGAAGCCGGCCGAGGCCGCTGCCGAGACCCCCGAGGCTCCGGCCGCGGACGCCGAGCAGGCCTGACCCTTTACAGGGACCCACAGGTTCGGTAGTTGACGGCGGGGGCCACAAGCCCCCGCCGTCGACCCGTAGCCCCGCAGATCTTCGTAGATCTCATCGACTCCGAGAGAGAAACACAGACTCATGGCGAACTACACCGCCGCTGACGTCAAGAAGCTCCGTGAGCTCACCGGCGCCGGCATGATGGACTGCAAGAAGGCCCTCGACGAGGCCGACGGCAACGTCGACAAGGCCGTCGAGGCCCTGCGCATCAAGGGCCAGAAGGGCGTCGCCAAGCGCGAGGGCCGTTCCGCCGAGAACGGCGCCGTCGTCTCCCTCATCTCCGAGGACAAGACCTCCGGCGTCCTCGTCGAGCTGAAGTGCGAGACGGACTTCGTCGCCAAGGGTGACAAGTTCCAGGCCGTCGCCGCCAAGCTGGCCGAGCACGTCGCCGCCACCTCCCCGGCCGACATCGCCGCGCTGCTCGCGTCCGAGATCGAGGCCGGCAAGACCGTCCAGGCGTTCGTCGACGAGGCCAACGCCAACCTCGGCGAGAAGATCGTCCTGGACCGCTTCGCGCAGTTCACGGGCGGCTACGTGGCCGCGTACATGCACCGCACGATGCCCGACCTGCCGCCGCAGATCGGTGTCCTCGTCGAGTTCGACCAGGAGAACGCCGAGGTCGCCAAGGGCGTCGCTCAGCACATCGCCGCCTTCGCGCCGAAGTACCTCACCCGTGAGGACGTTCCGGCCGAGGTCGTCGAGACCGAGCGTCGTGTCGCCGAGGAGACCACCCGCGCCGAGGGCAAGCCCGAGGCCGCGCTCCCGAAGATCGTCGAGGGTCGCGTCAACGGCTTCTTCAAGGACGCCACGCTGCTTGGCCAGCCGTACGCGCTGGACAACAAGAAGTCCGTCGAGCAGGTTCTGAAGGAGGCCGGTGTCACCCTGAAGCGCTTCTCGCGCATCAAGGTCGGCATCTGAGTCTGTTCAGCGTTCGACACTAGACCCCGCTAGGGTCTGAGGCAGTCGTCGGCCGCGCACGCGACGGACGACCGCAGATCTGACGAGGAGGCCATTGCCGCTAGGGACCACGAGTACCCACCGGCAATGGCCTTCTTCGTATGTGCACGAGGAGATCCCCATGAATCAGGGCGCGGACGCCGCCAAGGCCGATCACTCGGCCGACCACAAGCGCGATGACGGCAAGGTGGCCGGGCGCTTCATGCTGAAGCTTTCCGGTGAGGCGTTCGCCGGCGGTGGGGGGCTCGGTGTCGACCCCGACGTCGTGCACAACATCGCCCGCGAGATCGCCGCAGTCGTCAGGGACGGCGCACAGATCGCCGTCGTCATCGGCGGAGGCAACTTCTTCCGGGGCGCAGAGCTCCAGCAGCGCGGCATGGACCGGGCCCGCTCCGACTACATGGGCATGCTCGGTACGGTCATGAACTGCCTCGCCCTCCAGGACTTCCTGGAGAAGGAGGGCATCGACTCGCGCGTCCAGACCGCCATCACGATGGGCCAGGTCGCCGAGCCGTACATCCCGCTGCGAGCCGTACGCCACCTGGAGAAGGGCCGCGTCGTCATCTTCGGCGCAGGCATGGGCATGCCGTACTTCTCCACCGACACCACCGCCGCCCAGCGCGCCCTGGAGATCGACGCCGAGGCCATGCTGATGGGCAAGAACGGGGTGGACGGCGTCTACGACTCCGACCCCCGGATCAACCCCGACGCGGTGAAGTTCGACGCGCTGGAGTACGGCGAGGTCATCACCCGGGACCTCAAGGTCGCCGACATGACCGCGATCACCCTGTGCCGCGACAACAACCTCCCGATCCTCGTCTTCGAGCTCCTGACAGCGGGCAACATCGCGCGCGCCGTCAAGGGTGAGAAGATCGGCACTCTCGTGAGCGACCAGGGCACCCGGGCCTGACCGGGGGATGGACAATGCCCTGCCGGTCGGACACCGTGCAGGGAAAGACGCTGGTTATCCGGGGCTCAAGGGCTCAGGTCGCACTGAGAACTCCCGGCCCACCCAAGACATGCAGGAGCAAGTGGTGATCGAAGAAACCCTCCTCGAGGCCGAGGAGAAGATGGAGAAGGCCGTCGTGGTCGCCAAGGAGGACTTCGCCGCGATTCGCACCGGGCGTGCGCACCCGGCGATGTTCAACAAGATCGTGGCGGACTACTACGGCGCGTTGACGCCGATCAACCAGCTCGCCTCGTTCTCCGTGCCGGAGCCGCGCATGGCGGTCGTCACCCCGTTCGACAAGAGCGCGCTGCGCAACATCGAGCAGGCCATCCGCGACTCGGACCTCGGCGTCAACCCGAGCAACGACGGCAGCATCATCCGCGTGAACTTCCCGGAGCTGACCGAGGAGCGCCGCAAGGACTACATCAAGGTCGCGCGCACCAAGGCCGAGGATTCCAAGGTGTCGATCCGCGCCGTCCGCCGCAAGGCCAAGGACGCCCTCGACAAGCTCGTCAAGGACAAGGAGTCCGGCGAGGACGAGGTCCGCCGCGCGGAGAAGGAGCTCGACGACACCACCGCCAAGTACGTGGCGCAGGTCGACGAGCTGCTCAAGCACAAGGAAGCCGAGCTCCTCGAGGTCTGATGAACGACTCTTCCTGGGGGGCTCCGCCGAGCCCCGAATACTGGGGAACCCCCGAGGGGCCTTCCCAGGGGGCGTTCCCGGCGGGGCCTGCATACGATGCGTACGACGCCCAGCCCGTGTCGAGGACGCAGCAGATGCCCGTCCTGCCCGACGCGGGCAGAGGCGCCGAAGACCGCGAACGTGATCTGGGGGCCGCTCTGCCGGGCGGCCCTGACTTCCGCGACGAGACGCCGCAGGAGCCCATGGCAAGCCCTCCGCCCGTGCCCCCCGTGCCCGCCCAGCCGGAGAAGAAGAAGGCGGGCCGCGACCTGCGGGCCGCGATAGGGGTCGGCGTGGGGCTCGGCGTGGTCATCCTCGCGTCGCTCTTCATCGTGAAGGCCGTCTTCGTGGGGGTCATCGCGGTCGCCGTGGTCGTCGGGCTGTGGGAGCTGACCAGCCGCCTCGAAGAGCGCAAGCAGATCAAGGCACCGCTGGTGCCGCTCGCGGTCGGCGGCGCGGCGATGGTCGTCGCCGGGTACGTCAGCGGCGCCGAGGGCGCCTGGGTCGCGATGGCCCTCACCTCGCTCGCGGTGCTCGTGTGGCGGATGACGGAGCCGCCCGAGGGCTATCTGCGGGACGTCACGGCGGGCGTCTTCGCGGCGTTCTACGTGCCGTTCCTCGCCACGTTCGTCGCGATGCTGCTCACGGCGGACGACGGGCCGTGGCGGGTGTTCGTCTTCCTGCTGCTGACCGTGGTCAGCGACACGGGTGCGTACGCCGTCGGCTGGCGCTTCGGCAAGCACAAGCTGGCGCCGCGCATCAGCCCCGGAAAGACCCGCGAGGGCCTGTTCGGCGCGGTGTCGTTCGCGATGGTGGCGGGCGCGCTGTGCATGCAGTTCCTCATCGACGACGGCACGTGGTGGCAGGGCCTGCTGCTCGGCCTCGCGGTCGCGTGCAGCGCCACGCTCGGCGACCTCGGCGAGTCGATGATCAAGCGGGACCTCGGCATCAAGGACATGGGCACACTGCTCCCGGGCCACGGCGGCATCATGGACCGGCTGGATTCCCTGCTGCCGACTGCTCCGGTGGTGTGGTTGTTGCTCGCGGTGTTCGTAGGAACCAGCTGACCTGCGTTTTTGTATCGCTTTGAACGGTGAGGGCTCGTCGTCCACAGGACGGCGAGCCCTTTTCCGTACGTCTGAGACACTTGAGGAACCATGCCCAAGCCCGGAGAACTCACTTTCGTCGCCCCCCGCGGAGCCAAGAAGCCGCCGCGGCACCTCGCCGACCTCTCGCCCGCCGAGCGCAAGGAAGCCGTCGCCGCCATCGGCGAGAAGCCGTTCCGCGCCAAGCAGCTCTCGCAGCACTACTTCGCGCGGTACGCCCACGACCCGGCGGAGTGGACCGACATCCCGCTCGCCGCGCGCGGCCGGCTCCAGGAGGAGCTGCTTCCCGACCTGATGTCGGTCGTGCGCCACATCTCCTGCGACGACGACACCACCCGCAAGACGCTGTGGAAGCTGCACGACGGGACGCTCGTCGAGTCCGTCCTGATGCGCTATCCGGACCGGGTGACGATGTGCATCTCCTCGCAGGCCGGCTGCGGCATGAACTGCCCGTTCTGCGCCACCGGCCAGGCGGGCCTGGACCGCAACCTCTCGACCGCCGAGATCGTGCACCAGATCGTCGACGGCATGCGGGCGCTGCGCGACGGCGAGGTCCCGGGGGGACCTGCCCGGCTGTCCAACATCGTCTTCATGGGCATGGGCGAGCCGCTTGCCAACTACAAGCGCGTGGTCGGCGCGATCCGCCGGCTCACCGACCCCGAGCCGGACGGCCTGGGCCTGTCCCAGCGCGGCATCACCGTCTCCACCGTGGGCCTGGTGCCCGCCATGCACCGCTTCGCCGACGAGGGCTTCAAGTGCCGCCTCGCGGTGAGCCTGCACGCCCCCGACGACGAGCTGCGCGACACCCTCGTACCGGTCAACACCCGGTGGAAGGTCCGCGAGGTGCTCGACGCCGCGTGGGAGTACGCCGAGAAGTCCGGGCGCCGCATCTCCATCGAGTACGCCCTGATCCGCGACATCAACGACCAGACGTGGCGCGGCGACCTGCTCGGCCGGCTCCTCAAGGGCAAGCGGGTGCACGTCAACCTCATCCCGCTGAACCCGACGCCGGGCTCCAAGTGGACAGCCTCGCGGCCCGAGGACGAGAAGGCGTTCGTCGAGGCCATCGCGGCCCACGGCGTGCCCGTGACCGTCCGCGACACCCGCGGCCAGGAGATCGACGGAGCCTGCGGCCAGCTCGCCGCCTCCGAGCGGTAGTCCGAAGGGCAAAACGGCAGGGGGCCTGTCAGAGGGCCCCGTGTAACCTGGCTGGAAACATCTGCATATTCCGACAGGGGAGCGCCACAGCGCTGAGAGTGCGGTACCCGCAAGGGACACGGACCGCAGACCCTCTGAACCTTGCCCCGGTCATTCGGGGTAGGAAGTTCGGCGATTACTCAAGCTGTTGCGCCCTGCCCGCACGACCTGCCGTCGTGCGGGCAGGGCCGCGTCTCTTCCTGGTCATCTCCAGGAGGAATGAAGAAATGCGCAGTACCAAGAGGCTCGCGGCCGGCGCGATCGCCGCCGCCCTCGGGGTCACCACGCTGGCGGCCTGCGGCGGCTCGGACGGCAAGAAGACGTCCGGCGAGGCCAGCGGATCCGGCGGCAAGACCGTGACGCTGGTCAGCCACGACTCGTTCAACGCCTCCGACCCGGTGCTCAAGGCGTTCACCGCGCAGACCGGCTACACCGTCAAGGTCCTCAAGAGCGGGGACGCCGGGGCCGCGCTCAACCAGGAGATCCTCACCAAGGGCTCCCCGCGCGGCGACGTGTTCTTCGGCGTCGACAACACGCTGCTCTCACGCGCCCTCGACAACGGCATCTTCACTCCGTACGAGGCCAAGGGCCTGGACCGGGTGCCCGCCGAGGTCCAGCTCGACAAGGACAAGCACCGGGTCACGCCCGTCGACACCGGCGACATCTGCGTCAACTACGACAAGAAGTACTTCGCGGACAAGAAGCTCGCCCCGCCGCAGAGCTTCGACGACCTGATCAAGCCCGAGTACAAGGACCTCCTCGTCACTGAGAACGTGGCGACGTCCTCGCCCGGGCTCGGCTTCATGCTCGGCTCGGTCGCCAAGTACGGCGACGCAGGCTGGCAGGACTACTGGAAGAAGCTGAAGGCCAACGGCGTCAAGGTCGTCGACGGCTGGGAGCAGGCCTACAACACGGACTTCTCCGGCTCGGCCGGCGGCAAGAAGGCCAAGGGCGACCGGCCGCTCGTCGTCAGCTACGCCTCCAGCCCGCCCGCCGAGGTGATCTACGCCGACCCGAAGCCCACCGAGGCCCCCACCGGCGTCGCCACCGGCACCTGCTTCCGCCAGACCGAGTTCGCGGGCCTGCTCAAGGGCGCCAAGAACGAGGCCGGCGGCAAGGCGCTCCTGGACTTCCTGGTCTCCAAGAAGTTCCAGGAGGACATGCCGCTCCAGATGTTCGTGGACCCGGTCGCCAAGGACGCGACGGTCCCGCCGGAGTTCACCAAGTTCGGCGCGAAGATCACGAACTCGGCGACGGTCGCCCCCGACAAGATCGCCAAGAACCGTGACCAGTGGGTCAAGACGTGGTCCTCGCTCGTCCTGAAGTAGGCCCGAAACTGCGGCGGAACGCGGTGCGGCTCGGCCTGATGGCCCTGCCCGTCGCGTTCTTCGCCGTGTTCTTCGCCTGGCCCGTGGCCGCCATCGTCGGCCGCGGGCTCAAGGCGGACGGCGCCTGGCAGTTCGGCCGGATCGGCGAGGTCCTCAGCGACCCGGACATCGCGCACGTCCTGTGGTTCACGACCTGGCAGGCGCTCGCCTCCACCGCGCTCACCCTGCTGATCGCGCTGCCCGGCGCGTACGTCTTCGCACGCCTCGACTTCCCCGGAAAGCAGCTCCTGCGGGCCGTCGTCACCGTGCCGTTCGTGCTGCCGACCGTCGTCGTGGGCACCGCGTTTCTGGCGCTGCTCGGCCGCGGCGGGCTGCTCGACCAGCTGTGGGGGGTGCGCCTGGACACCACGGTGTGGGCGATCCTGCTCGCGCACGTCTTCTTCAACTACGCGGTGGTCGTACGCACCGTCGGCGGCCTGTGGTCGCAGCTCGACCCCCGCCAGGAAGAGGCCGCCCGGGTCCTCGGCGCCTCCAGGTTCGCGGCCTGGCGCAAGGTGACGCTGCCCGCGCTCGGCCCCGCGGTCGCCGCCGCGGCCCTCATGGTCTTCCTCTTCACCTTCACCTCGTTCGGCGTCGTCCAGATCCTCGGCGGCCCCACCTTCTCCACCCTCGAAGTGGAGATCTACCGGCAGACCGCCGAACTCCTCGACCTGCCGACCGCGGCCGTCCTGACGATGGTGCAGTTCGTGGCGGTCGGCGCGATCCTCGCCGTACACGCCCGTACGGTGCGCCGCCGCGAGACCGCGCTCAAACTGGTCGACCCCGCCCAGACCGCGCGGCGCCCGCGCGGCGCCGGCCAGTGGACGCTGCTCGCTTCGGTTCTCGTCGTCGTGGCACTGCTGATCCTCCTCCCCGTCGGCGTACTGATCGAGCGCTCCCTGGACACCCCCGACGGCTACGGCCTCGGCTACTACCGGGCGCTCCAGGCCGCCGGGGACAACGGCAGCTTCCTCGTGCCGCCCATCGAGGCGATCTGGAACTCGCTCCAGTACGCCCTCGCCGCCACCGCGATCGCACTCCTCATCGGCGGGCTCGCGGCCGCCGCCCTCACCAGGCGCGGCAGCGGCCGCCTGATCCGGGGCTTCGACGCACTCCTCATGCTGCCGCTCGGAGTCTCCGCCGTGACCGTCGGCTTCGGGTTCCTGATCACCCTCGACGAGCCGCCGCTCGACCTGAGGACCTCCTGGATCCTGGTGCCGCTCGCCCAGGCGCTGGTGGGCACCCCCTTCGTCGTACGGATCATGCTGCCGGTGCTGCGCGCGGTGGACGGGCGGCTGCGCGAAGCGGCGGCCGTGCTCGGGGCGTCCCCGCTGCGGGCCTGGCGCGAGGTGGATCTGCCGATGGTGCGGCGGGCGTTGCTGGTCGCGGCGGGCTTCGCGTTCGCGGTGTCGCTCGGCGAGTTCGGGGCGACCGTGTTCATCGCCCGGCCCGACCACCCGACGCTGCCCGTCGCCGTGGCCCGCCTCCTCGGCCGGGCCGGCGACCTCAACTACGGCCAGGCGATGGCCCTCAGCACGATTCTGATGGTGGTGTGCGCGGTGTCGCTGCTCGTCCTGGAACGCATCCGGACCGACCGGAGCGGGGAGTTCTGATGCTGAAGCTCGACGGTGTGACCGTACGGTTCGGACAGCGGGCCGCGCTCGACGCGGTCGACCTGGAGGTCGCCGACCACGAGACGGTCTGCGTCCTCGGCCCGAGCGGCAGCGGAAAGTCGACCCTGCTGCGGGTGGTGGCCGGGCTCCAACCCTTGGACTCCGGACGGGTGTTGCTGGGCGGCGCGGACCAGTCCGGTGTGCCCGTGCACAAACGCGGCCTCGGCCTGATGTTCCAGGACCACCAGCTCTTCCCGCAGCGCGACGTCGCCGGGAACGTGGCGTTCGGGCTGCGTATGCGGGGGGCCTCGCGGGCCGAACAGGCGAGCAGGGTGGGCGAGTTGCTCGACCTGGTCGGGCTGCCGGGCGCGGGCAAGCGGGCCGTCGCGGCCCTGTCCGGCGGTGAACAGCAGCGCGTCGCGCTCGCGAGGGCGCTGGCGCCCTCCCCCCGCCTCCTGATGCTGGACGAGCCGCTGGGCCAGCTGGACCGCACGCTGCGAGAGCGCCTGGTGGTCGAACTCCGTTCATTGTTCGGGCAGTTGGGCACAACCGTCCTGGCCGTCACGCACGACCAGGGCGAGGCGTTCGCGCTGGCCGACCGGGTCGTGGTGATGCGGGACGGCCGCATCGCACAGACCGGCACGCCGCTGGAGGTCTGGCAGCACCCGGCCTCCGAATTCGTGGCCCGCTTTCTGGGCTTCGAGAACGTGGTCCCGGCGACGGTGTCGGGGGAGGCCGCGGACACGGCCTGGGGAAAGGTCCCGGTCCCGGCCGGCTCGCCCCAGGGTCCGGTACGGGTCCTGGTCCGCCCGTCGGGCGTCCGGCTCGTGGGGGAGCGGGAGGGGCTGCCGTGCGAGGTGGTGGGGCGGACGTTCCGGGGCAACCATGTGGCGCTCCAACTGCGGCCGGGCGGGGGGCCGTTGCTGGAGGCGGAGTGCGGGCTGGAGGGGGCGCCGGGGGTGGGGGCGGCGGTGGGCGTTGCCTTTGGGGTGGGGGGAGTGGTGGTGCTGGGGGAGGGGTAGGGGGGGCTTCCCCACCCCGCCCCTTCCCGCTGTGACACTCTGCGGCTCCGCCGCGTGGCCTCCGGGGGGTGTCGTTCGGCTGCAGGTCGGCACTCCTGGGGCTCCGCCCCAGACCCCGTATCGCGCCTGAAGGGCGCTCGTCCTCAAACGCCGGACGGGCTGGAGTGGGCTGGCGTCTGTGTACGCCGGACGGGGCCGGAGTGGCTGGTGTCCGTGTTTGCCGGACGGGCTGAAGATGCCGGTGCTGGCAGGGTCGATGCTGCTAGGGGGCGCGGGGAACTGCGCGACCAGCCGCCCACGGTCCGCGGTCGAAAGCCGTTCACTCATTCAGCCGTTGGGGGCGCAGCCGCCGGTGGCATCCGTCGGGCGGCCCCCTCCGAATCGCCACCCCCGGAGGGTTTCGGGAAGGGGCGGGGTGGGGGCATCGGGGTCTGGGGCGGAGCCCCAGGGCACTCCGCCGAGCCTCACACGCCCAGAGCCGCGCCGCACCGCAGAGCCTCGTACCCCCAACGCCCGCTCACCCCACCGGGGTGAGCTCCTTCGCCGGGGCGGGGTCCTCCGCGCCGTGCGCGTCCGGCGAGCCGAACCACGCCACCGCCACCGCCCCGGCCACCGCCAGGACGAAGCCCAGGACGGCCATCCACGCCAGGCCCGCCCGGGACGCATCCCCCAGCCACAGCACCCCGATCGCACCCGGCAGTACCGTCTCGCCCACCACCAGCGCCGCCGTCGCCCCGTTCACCGAGCCGATCTGCAGGGCCACCGTGTGCAGGTACATGCCGCCGACACCGGCCACGAGGATCGCGTACAGCGCCGGGTCGGTGAGCAGCGCACCGGCGTCGAAGGGGTCGATGCCGTTCAGGACGCGGACGCCGACGCCGAGCGCGCCGAAGCCCAGGCCGGACAGGAGGCCCGCCAGGATCGCGGCGCGGGCGCCCAGGAGGCGTACCACCACCGTGCCGCCAGCCATCAGCACCAGCGCGACCGCCAGGAGCCACCAGTGCGTCGACATCGCCGTGTGCCCGCTGCCCTCGTGGCCCGCCGCCGTCGCGAGCAGGACCAGTGCCGAGCAGACCACGCCGATCGACGTCCACTCCGCACGGCTCAGCCGGATGCCGAGGAGCTTCACGCTGAGGACCGCCGTGATGACCAGGTTCGCGCTGATCACCGTCTGGGAGAGGAAGAGGGGGAGCAGGCGGGCCGCCAGCGCGCCGAGGCCGAACCCGACGAAGTCGAGGATGGTCCCGACTATGAACTCCCAGGTCGTCGCCGCCTTCGCGGTGGAGGAGAGGCTGGGCCCGCCGTGCTGGGTCCGGTCGCTCGCGGCCGCGTCGCGGCGGGCGGACTTGCGGGACCCGACGGCTTGCAGGACCGAGCCCGTGCCGTAACAGACCGAGGCGGCGATGGCGGTCAGCAGACCGAGCAGCACAAGTGACTCCGTTCCTGGCGGGGGCAACCCGTTCGCCCCACTCCGCTTTACCAGACGTTTACTGCCCCTTGGGAGTTGCCTGAGGAGGCGATCCTCTTGCGCCGTCCGTCCGGGATGCTATATTTAACGTACTAGTTAATTAACGAGGTGGTTAAGTAGCATGGCGGACGCGACCGACCGGCTCAGCGTCGTCTTCGCCGCCCTGGCCGACCCCACGCGCCGCGCGATCCTCGCCCGGCTCGCGGAGGGGGAAGCCACGGTCGGCGAGCTGGCCGAGCCGTTCGAGATGAGCCTCCCGGCCGTTTCCCGGCACCTGAAGGTGCTGGAAAAGGCCGGACTGATCACCCGCGGCCGCTCCGCCCAGTGGCGGCCCTGCCGCCTCGATGCGGCGCCCCTCGCGGACGCCACCGGCTGGCTTGAGCGCTACCGGCGGTTCTGGGAAGGCAGCTTCGACGCTCTCGCGGAACACTTGCGAGAGCTCCAAAGAGGAGACACGAACGATGAGTGAGAACGTGAGCGACGGCATCGAGATCACCCGCGTCTTCGACGCACCCCGCGCCCTGGTCTACCGGGCCTGGACCACCCCCGAGCACTTCGCCGCCTGGTACGGCGGCGCGGCCGAGATCCCGCTCGACCGGATCTCCCTGGACGTGCGCCCCGGCGGCGCCTGGAGCCTCGTCATGCTCGTCCCCGGCCACGGCGAGATGCCGTTCGGCGGCGTCTACAAGGAGGTCGTCGAGCCGGAGCGGCTGGTCTTCACGCTCAAGGACGCCTCCGCGCCGGCCGGCATCGAGGGCGAGATCGTCACCGTCACCTTCGCCGACCACGGCGACAAGACCGAGATGGTCTTCACCCAGCGCGGCGGCAACCTCACGGCCGAGCAGTACGAGCAGGCCAAGGGCGGCTGGGCGCACTTCTTCGACACGCTCGCCGGCCACCTCGCCGAGCGCTAGCGGGACATGCGGGCCAGCGCCTCAGGAGCCTCGGACACCGAGTCGACCAGGGCGATCCGGCCCGCCATCGGCCGGTCCTCGGCCAGCGCTTCCAGCAGCGGCCAGGTGGGCAGGCGCTCGGTCCAGTGCGCACGGTCGACCAGGACCATCGGCGTCGGGCCGCCCCGCGACTCGTAGTAGTTCGGCGTCGCGTTGTCGAAGATCTCCTGTACGGTGCCGGCCGCGCCCGGCAGGAAGACGACTCCCGCGTTGGAGCGGGCGAGCAGGCCGTCCTCGCGGGTGGCGTTGGCGAAGTACTTGGCGATCGCGCCCGCGAAGGCGTTCGGCGGCTCGTGGCCGTAGAACCAGGTCGGGATGCCCACGGAGGTGCCGCCGCGCGGCCACTTCGTACGGACCTCGAAGGCGGCGCGCGCCCACGCCGACACGGACGGCCTGAACGACGGTTCCTGGGCGAGGAGTTCGAGGGCCGATCCCAGCATCGCGTCGTCGAAGGGGGCCGCGTACGCACCCAGGTTCGCGGCCTCCATCGCGCCCGGGCCGCCGCCCGTCGCCACGGTGAACCCGGCGCGGGCCAGCGTGCGCCCGAGCACCGCCGCACCCTCGTACTCGGCCGTGCCGCGGCCCATCGCGTGGCCGCCCATCACGCCCACCACCCTTGCCCCGACGAGCAGTTCGTCCAGGGCGTCGGAGATCGCGTCGTCGTGGATGGAGCGCAGCATCGAGGAGAAGATGTCGCCGTCCGCCTTGGTCCGCTGGAACCAGGCGTACGAGAGCGCGTCCGGGGTCCGCTCGTAGCCCGCGGCGAGCCCTTCGAAGAGCTCGGCGGGGGAGTAGAGCGTGCCCCGGTACGGGTCGAAGGGCAGGTGCGGGACGGGCGGGAAGACGAGGGCGCCGTCGGCCCTGACCTTGGCGGCCGCGTCCGGCTCCATGGCGCAGCCGAGGAATACGGCGCCGGCCGTGTCGGTGCGCAGCAGCACGGGCGTGCGGGTTGTCAGGTCCACGGACTGCACCCTGAACCCGGCCAGCGTCGCGTGCGCCGCAGCCGCGTCGAACTCGGGCAGCGATTCGATCTCGGTGTCGCTGCCTGCGGGAAACTTGGCTTCTTCGTCCGGCACGGCGTCCATGCTAGGCGCTGCCCGGGTCCGGCCTTCGCCCGCGGGCCGTGGGCGGCTGGTTGCGCCCACGCGGCGGAGCCGCACAATGTCACAGCCCCGCGCCCCTATCAGGGTTGATCCTGGCAGGGTGCCCACGCAGGCATCCCCAGCCTGTCATGGGGGTCCCCCCTGGCCCTTAAGGCCTTGGGGGAGTTTGAGGACGAGCGCCCTTAAGGCGCGAACGGGGTCTGGGGCGGAGCCCCAGCCGTGCCCTCCCGCTACCGCAGCGGCAGCGCCGCCAGTTCTGCGATGGCCACCGTCAGCGGGGTGAAGACCACCAGCAGGGCCAGGGCCCGCAGGGACGCGGCGGTTCGGAGCAGCGCCGCCGGGGTGCCCAGGTCCACGAGGGCCTGGGTCGTATCGGCGCGGGCACGGCGGGAATCCAGGGCCGCGGTCAGCAGCGTGGCCACCGGGCAGCTGATCACCAGGGCCGCGCCGAGCCCGGTCAGCGGGCCGAGGGGGTGCGGCCCGGCCCGGTACCCGTACAGCGTGGCCGCCGCGATCCCCCCCGAGGCCACCGCGCACACCACCCCCAGCGGCCGCCCGATGCGACGGGCCTCCGACATCAGGACCCGGCCCGCGAGCAGGCGGGCCGCGCACGGGCGGGCCAGCTGGAGCAGCCGCCCGCTGAAGTGGGCCAGCGCCGGACCCGCCAGCGCGAGGCCGATCGCGGTCAGCGCCCAGCCGCCGAGCACCCCGGCCGGGCTGCTCCCCGGGTGACCCGGCATCGGGAACGCGGAACCCTGCCTGCCCCGGTTCACGTACGTCTGGAACGCGAGGCCCGCCGCGACCAGCGCGAAGCCCCACGGCAGCCCGCTCGGCGTCGGCGTGGGCTCCTCGGGGTGCACCGGGTCGCTCACGTCGCCGGGGCGCAGGGTGCGCGGGCGCAGCGCGAGGCCCGCCGCCACCGACGCCGTGACCGGCAGGGCGGCGAGCAGGGTCAGGGCGCCCGCCAGCGGCATCGGCTGGTCGGCGGCGAGCAGCCCGGCTGCCTCCCCGTCGAAGGGGAGCCCGGTGATGTCGCCGCGCAGATGGAGATAGACCAGGAGCGCCACCGCCGAGCCCAGCGTGCACGACACCGCCGTGGACACCGCCGCGATCGCGGCGAGCCGGGCCGGGCCCAGCCCTACCGCCGAGAGCCCCTCGCGCGGCCGGGTGCTCGGGTCGGTGCGGGCCACGGCGACCGCGAAGTGCGCCGCGGCCGCCAGCGGAACCGCGCACCACAGCAGCCGCAGCCCCGACGCGCCGGGATGGCCGACGGCGTAACCGAGCGTGCACAGCAGGAGGAAGCCGACCCCGGCGGACGCGGCGGACACCAGCAGGCGGCGCAGCAGGACCAGGGGATGGGTGCCGCGGGCTAGACGGAGAGCGAGCACGCCGTGACACCCTCCGCATCCGAAGTGCCGTTGTTTCCGCGGGAGTTGACACGGCAGCCGTCGATGAGGACCACCGTGCGGTCGGCGAGCGCCGCGATGTCGGTGTCGTGGGTGGCGAGGACCGTGGTGATCCGGTGCGAGCGGGCCGCGGTGAGCAGGGTGCGCAACACCTGCGCCCGGTCGGCGCGGTGCAGGGTCGCGGTCGGCTCGTCGGCGAACAGGACGGCGGGCCCGGCGACCAGGGCGCGGGCGAGCACCACGCGCTGGCGCTGCGCCTGGAGCAGGGCGTGCGGGCGCTTCCTGGCGCACGTGTCGATGTCGAGTCGCTCCAGCCACTCCAGGGCGGCCTTCTTCGCGGCGCGGTGCCCGATGCCGCGCAACAACAGGGGCAGGGCCGCGTTCTCCCACGCGTTCAGCTCGGGCACCAGGGCGGGCTCGGGGTCGATCCAGCCGAACCGGTCGCGCCGCAGCTGCTCGCGGGCGATGGCGCCCATGGTGTGCACCGGCCCGCCGTTGAACCACACCTCGCCCTCGTTCGGCACGAGGGAGCCCGACAGACAGCGCAGCAGGGTGGTCTTGCCGCTGCCCCGCGGGCCGCCGATGGCGAGGATCTCACCCTCGCGGACCCCGACGCTGACGCCGGTCAGAGCGGGCGAGCCGCCGTGGGAATGGTGCAGGGAACGCGCCCACAACACGTCGTTGTCCGGCGGAGCCACCATGGTGCACACCTCGGTTCAGATCAGAATTCCTGCTCCCCGTACGGGGGAACGAAGGCAGGGCCGATCGGTCACTGGGCACGCTAGGGAGTAGGGCGTGGCTGTCCGGACAGCACGCGGCCCGGTCCCGCCCATCTCACTCGATGGGCGCAACCGGGCCGGTGCGGACGGCGTAGGGACCTACAGCTTGGTCCAGGCCTGCGTCAGGACCTCGCGCAGGACGCCCTCGATCTCGTCGAAGGTGGACTGGTCGGAGATCAGCGGCGGGGCGAGCTGGACGACCGGGTCGCCGCGGTCGTCGGCCCGGCAGTACAGGCCGTTGTCGTAGAGCGCCTTGGACAGGAAGCCGTACAGGACGCGCTCGGTCTCCTCGTCGTTGAACGTCTCCTTGGTGGCCTTGTCCTTCACGAGCTCGATGCCGTAGAAGAAGCCGTTGCCGCGGACGTCGCCGACGATCGGCAGGTCGTGCAGCTTCTTGAGGGTGTCGAAGAAGGCGCCCTCGTTGTCGAGCACGTGCTGGTTGAGGCCCTCCCTCTCGAAGATGTCGAGGTTGGCCAGGCCCACCGCCGCGGAGACCGGGTGGCCGCCGAAGGTGTAGCCGTGCAGGAAGGTGTTGTCGCCCTTGTAGAACGGCTCGGCGATCTTGTCGGAGACGACGCAGGCGCCGATCGGGGAGTAGCCCGAGGTCATGCCCTTGGCGCAGGTGATCATGTCCGGGACGTAGCCGAACTTGTCGCAGGCGAACATCGTGCCGAGGCGGCCGAAGGCGCAGATGACCTCGTCCGAGACGAGCAGCACGTCGTACTTGTCGCAGATCTCGCGCACGCGCTGGAAGTAGCCGGGCGGCGGCGGGAAGCAGCCGCCCGCGTTCTGCACCGGCTCAAGGAAGACGGCGGCCACGGTGTCGGGGCCCTCGAAGAGGATCTCCTGCTCGATCTGGTCGGCCGCCCAGCGGCCGAAGGCCTCGGGGTCGTCGCCGTGGATCGGGGCGCGGTAGATGTTGGTGTTGGGCACCTTGTGCGCGCCGGGGACCAGCGGCTCGAAGGGCGCCTTCAGGGCGGGCAGACCGGTGATGGACAGGGCGCCCTGCGGGGTGCCGTGGTAGGCGACCGCACGCGAGATGACCTTGTACTTCGTGTGGTTGCCGGTGAGCTTGTGGTACTGCTTCGCCAGCTTCCACGCGGTCTCGACGGCCTCGCCGCCACCGGTGGTGAAGAAGACCTTGTTGAGGTCGCCCGGCGCGTAGTTCGCGAGGCGCTCGGCGAGCTCGACGGCCTTGGGGTGGGCGTAGGACCAGACCGGGAAGAAGGCCAGTTCCTGCGCCTGCTTGTAGGCGGTCTCGGCGAGCTCGTGACGGCCGTGGCCGGCGTTGACGACGAACAGGCCCGACAGGCCGTCCAGGTACTTCTTGCCCTTGTCGTCGTAGATGTAGGTGCCCTCGCCACGGACGATGGTGGGGACGGGCGCGTTCTCGTACGACGACATGCGGGTGAAGTGCATCCACAGGTGGTCGTAGGCGGTCTGGCTGAGGTCCTTGCTCACGGCTATCGGGTTCCCCACATATAGGTCTGCTTCTTCAGCTTGAGATAGACGAAGCTCTCGGTGGAGCGCACGCCGGGGAGGGCGCGGATCCTCTTGTTGATCACTTCGAGAAGGTGGTCGTCGTCCTCGCAGACGACCTCCACCATCAGGTCGAAGGAGCCCGCGGTCATCACCACGTACTCGCACTCGGCCATGGCCGTCAGCGCCTCCGCCACGGGGTCGAGGTCGCCCTCGACGCGGATGCCGACCATCGCCTGGCGCCGGAACCCCACGGTGAGCGGGTCGGTGACGGCGACGATCTGCATCACGCCCTGGTCCAGGAGTTTCTGGACGCGCTGGCGCACGGCCGCCTCGGACAGGCCGACGGCCTTGCCGATCGCGGCGTACGGGCGGCGCCCGTCCTCCTGGAGCTGCTCGATGATCGCCAGGGAGACGGCATCGATCGACGGGGACTGTGCGTTCCCGATCCTGGGTTCTGTGCTTCGGCTGGCCACGGAGCCACTGTGCACCCCGACTCGTCCGTCCCGCAACCCCGAAGCGATGAAATTCGTTGTTCTGTGACCTCCAGGGAACTGAATCCGAAGTTCACGGGCGTTGGGTCTGTCGAAAGCGTCACCTCACCGACTAGGGTGGGCTGTCTCACCCATCGGACATCGGACCGGGAGGCCAGCGAAGTGACCACCGAACTGCGTCGTTTGCGCAACTACATCGACGGAGAGTTCCGCGATGCTGCCGACGGGCGGACCATCGAGGTGGTCAACCCGGCCACGGGCCAGGCCTACGCGACCTCGCCGCTCTCCGGTCAGGAGGACGTGGACGCCGCCATGGCGGCCGCCGCCGCCGCGTTCCCGGCCTGGCGCGACACCACTCCCGCCGAGCGCCAGAAGGTCCTGCTCAAGATCGCGGACGCCTTCGAGGAGCGGGCCGAGGAGCTGATCGCCGCCGAGTCGGAGAACACCGGCAAGCCGATCGAGCTCACCCGCACCGAAGAAGTGCCGCCGATGGTGGACCAGATCCGCTTCTTCGCGGGCGCGGCCCGGCTGCTCGAAGGCCGCAGCGCCGGCGAGTACATGGAGGGGATGACCTCCATCATCCGCCGTGAGCCGGTCGGCGTCTGCGCACAGGTCGCGCCGTGGAACTACCCGATGATGATGGCCGTCTGGAAGTTCGCCCCGGCGCTCGCCGCGGGCAACACCGTCGTCCTCAAGCCGTCGGACACCACCCCGGCCTCGACCGTGCTGATTGCCGAGATCATCGGCGCGATCGTCCCCAAGGGCGTCTTCAACGTCATCTGCGGCGACCGCGACACCGGCCGCGCCATGGTCGAGCACAAGACCCCGGCGATGGCCTCCATCACCGGTTCCGTACGGGCCGGCATGCAGGTCGCCGAATCCGCCTCCAAGGACGTCAAGCGCGTCCACCTGGAGCTCGGCGGCAAGGCCCCGGTCGTCGTCTTCGAGGACGCCGACATCGCCAAGGCCGTCGAGGACATCGCGGTCGCCGGCTACTTCAACGCCGGCCAGGACTGCACGGCCGCGACCCGCGTGCTCGTCCACGAGTCGATCCACGACGACTTCGTGACCGCGCTGGCCAAGGCCGCCGCCGACACCAAGACCGGGCAGCCGGACGACGCGGACGTCCTGTACGGCCCGCTCAACAACGCCAACCAGCTCAAGCAGGTCTCGGGCTTCATCGACCGCCTCCCGGCGCACGCCAAGGTCGAGGCGGGCGGCCACCGGGTCGGCGAGCAGGGCTACTTCTACGCCCCGACCGTCGTCTCCGGCCTCAAGCAGGACGACGAGATCATCCAGAACGAGGTGTTCGGGCCGGTCATCACCGTCCAGTCCTTCACCGACGAGGCCCAGGCCCTGGAGTACGCGAACGGCGTCGAGTACGCGCTCGCCTCCTCGGTGTGGACCAAGGACCACGCCCGCGCCATGCGCATGTCCAAGAACCTCGACTTCGGCTGCGTGTGGATCAACACCCACATCCCGCTGGTCGCCGAGATGCCGCACGGCGGCTTCAAGAAGTCCGGCTACGGCAAGGACCTCTCGGCGTACGGCTTCGAGGACTACACCCGCATCAAGCACGTGATGACGTCCATCGAGGGCTGAGCCGCGGCCTGAACACGCGGAAGGGGCGGGGGAGTTGATCCCCCGCCCCTTTCCGTTGCCCCGCGCCCCCGACAGGGTGTCTGGCCTCGGGCGTACGGCTGTACGCAGCGTCCATTGAACCCGCTCGGCGGGGCGGGCATCCTGCCGGAATGCGACCGACCGCGTTCCCCGCCACCAGCCCGTTCTCCCGCCGCAGCCTCCTGCGCGCTCTCGGCGGCGGCGCCGCGCTGGCCGCGCTGGCCGGCTGCGGGGTCCCCGCGGCGTACGTCGAACCGGGCGACCGGGCCGGGCGCGACCGCTCGGCGGCGGACAAGTCCCTCACCTTCGCGAACTGGCCGCTCTACATAGACGTCGACGACCACGACGCCTCCAAGCGCCCCACCCTGGACGCCTTCGCCAAGAGCACCGGGATCTCCGTCACGTACACCGAGGAGATCAACGACAACGACGAGTTCTTCGGGAAGATCAGCCCGGCCCTGATGAACCATCAGGAGACCGGCCGGGACCTGATGGTGATCAGCGACTGGATGGCGGCCCGGTTCGTGCGGCTCGGCTGGGTGCAGGAGATGGACCGCGCCAAGCAGCCCAACGTCACCCGCTACCTCGACCCCCAGCTGCGCACCCCCGCCTTCGACAACGGGCGCCTGCACAGCGTCCCGTGGCAGTCCGGGATCACCGGCATCGCGTACAACAGGAAGAAGCTCGGCCGCGAGATCAAGCACGTCGGCGACCTGTGGGACCCGCGGCTCGCCGGCAAGGTGACGCTGTTCTCCGGCCTGGACGAGTCCTTCGCGCTCCTGATGCAGGGCAACGGCGTCGACATCACCCGGTGGACCGCGGCCGACTTCCACCGGATGTGCGACCAGGTCGAGAAGCTGGTCGCGAAGAAGCAGATCCGCCGCTTCACCGGCAACGACTACACCAGCGACCTCAACAAGGGCGACGTGCTCGCCTGCCAGGCCTACAGCGGCGACGCGTTCCAGCTGAAGGCGGACAACCCCGACATCGAGTTCGTGGTGCCCGAGGAGGGCGCGGAGCTCTGGGCCGAGTCGATGATGATCCCCAACCTGGCCCGCCACAAGGCGAATGCCGAGGCTCTTGTCGACTACTACTACGACCCCCAGGTCGCCGCCGAACTGGCCGCCTCGGTCAACTACGTCTGCCCGGTCCCCGCCGCCCGCGACGTCCTCGCCTCCTCCAAGGACAAGGACGAGGCCGAACTCGCCGAGGACCCACTGATCTTCCCCGACGACGCGATGCGCAGGCGCCTCGCGATCGCCCGCGACATCACGTCGGAGGAGCGGGTGGAGTTCGCGAAGCGGTGGAACGCGATCGTGGGGTTGTAGTGGGGCGACTCACGTTTTGAACGCGTTCAACAGAGGCGTACGCTTGCGATCATGAGCGAGCGAAACGCCCTGTTGCGGCGTACCCGCGTGTGGTTGGTCGTGTTCATCGTCTGCCTCGTGCTGAGCGGGCTGACGGCCTTTCCCCTGGTCCATGAACTGCGCTGGACGCAGTCCCTGTTGCGGAACACGCCCCTGGGTGACTGGCTGCCGGGGCTCGGTGCCTGGATCGACCGGGTGCGGGACGGGCTTGATTCGGCGGATGCCGAGTACCCGTTCCTGCTGTACGGGACGGACTGGCTGGCTTTCGCCCATCTCGTCATCGCGGTCGCCTTCTACGGGCCGCTGCGCGACCCCGTCCGTAATATCTGGGTCGTCGAGTTCGGGATGATCGCCTGTGCCGGGATCATCCCGCTCGCGCTGATCTGCGGGCCCGTCAGGGGGATTCCCTTCTGGTGGTCGGTGATCGACATGTCCTTCGGGGTGTTCGGGGTGATCCCGCTGTACGTGGTGCGGCGCAAGATCAAGGCGCTGGAGGCGATGGGGGCGGGGGAGCCGGTGGCGGTGCCGGCTCCGGTGTGAGGGCGGGCGGTCAGGCGGGGTCCGGGGTGCCGAAGGTGGCGATCATGACGTGCATGGCCGTGGGGTTCATGTCTGAGCCCTTCGCGTCCGTGGAGTTGACGCTGTAGACCAGGGTCCGCGAGAGCGCCCCGGTGGGCGACATCGTCGCCGCAATCACCGTGTTGTAGCCCCAGCGCCCGCCCGTCTTGCCCCACACGTCGTGGCCGCCGAGCCGCATCGTCGACAGGCCCGCGCTGTACGCGGCCGGCCTGCCCGTCTTCATGTCGCGCACCGACGCGTCGGGCAGGGTGAACATCTCCTTCAACTGCGGGCCCTGCACCACGCGGCCGGTGAACAGAGCACGCGTGAAGTGCTCCAGGTCGGCCGTGGTGGAGATGAGATCGCCCGCCGCGAACGTGTCCCCGGCGCCCCACGCCGTCACGTCCCGCAGCTCGGTCGAGCCGTCCGGCTTCGGGAACACCTGGTAGCCGTGGTTGTGCGGGCCGCGGATGGCGGGATCGGCGCCGGGCACGTAGGTGTTGGCCAGGTGCAGCGGCCGCAGGATGCGGGTGGCGAGCTGATGAGCGTACGAGTCGCCCGTGACCCGCTCGATCAGGAGGCCGGCCGCGGTGTAGCCGATGTTGTCGTAGTGCTGCTCGGTGCCGGGCGCGAAGTCCGGCTTCTGCGCGGTCGCCCCGCGCACGACGTCCGCCGGGTCGCGGCTCTCGAAGCGGTGCGCGTAGAGGTATTCCAGCGAGTCGTCGGGCGAGCCGACGGAGGGGATGCCGCTGGTGTGGTTGAGGAGCTGACGTACCGTCACCGTGCTGTACGAGGCGGGGATGAGGTCGGGGAGGTAGGCGCGTGCCGGGCGGCTCAGGTCGACCCGGCCCTCGCCCGCGAGTTGCAGCACCATGGCCGCGGTGAAGACCTTGGTGACCGAACCCGCCCGGAACCGCGCGTCCGGGTCCGCCGGGGTGCCGCTCGCCAGATCGTGCACCCCGGCGCTGCCGAGCCAGCTGCCTTCGGTGCCGCCGACTCTCACCAGCGCGGCGGTCGCGTCCGCCCCCGGCTTCCCGGCGCCCGCGATGGCCGCGCCCAGGGCGGCGGTGTCAAGGGTGCCCGTGGTGCGGTGGGCGGCGGTCCGGCCCGCGGCAGGTGCCGGGGAGGCGGCGAGGGCCGGGCCGGCCGATATCCCCAGGACCAGGGCGGCGGCCATGAGCGTGGTGCGAATGCGGGGGCGGGTGTTCATGGTGGGGGCTCCGTGATCGGGTGGGGTGTTGTGCTGATGGGTCCCATCCTGCTGATCGCGGGGTCGGTGCGGATCGCCGCGGCGGGGGGTTCTCGCGGCCGCGACTCCTCGCCCGGGCCGGGGAGTTGGGTGCGTACCCCATCCCCCGGGCGAGGGAGCTGCCCCCCGCCGGGCGGCGCCGCTCAAGTGCTCAGGACGGAGCCCCCGCCGAGATCAGGCCCGTCTCGTACGCGCAGATCACCGCCTGGATGCGGTCGCGCAGGCCCAGCTTCGCCAGCACATGGCCCACGTGCGTCTTCACCGTGTGCTCGGAGACCGTCAGTTCGGCCGCGATCTCGGCGTTGGACAGGCCCCGGCCGAGCAGCAGCAGCGTTTCGCGTTCACGGGCGGTCAGGGTGTCGAGGCGAGCGGAGGGGGCCGGGGCTGCGGGCCTCGACGTGTACTCGGCGATCAATCGCCGCGCCACCGACGGCGCGAGCAGCGCCTCCCCGGCCGCCACCACCCGTACCGCGTGCACCAGATCGTCCCGCCGGACGTCCTTGAGGAGGAAGCCGCTCGCCCCGGCGTGCAGCGCCTCGTACACGTACTCGTCCGCGTCGAAGGTGGTCAGCATCACCGTGCGGCAGGCGCTCGCCGAGCTGATCGCGCGGCAGGCCTCGATGCCGTCCAGGTGCGGCATGCGGATGTCGAGCAGTGCCACGTCGGGCGCCAACCGGCGCACGGCGTCGACGGCCTGGGCGCCGTCGCCCACCTCCGCGACCACCTTGATGTCCGGCTGCACGTCCAGGATCAGGGCGAAACCGCTGCGCACCAGCTCCTGGTCGTCGGCCACCACCACACGGATCGTCATCTCCCCACCTCCGCCGAGGAGGCTACCGAGGCGGTGAGGGGCAGCGGGACGACGGCCCTGACCTCGAAGCCCCGGCCGTCCGGGCCCGGGCCCGCCGATGCCGTGCCGCCGTGCGCCGCCGCCCGTTCCCGGATGCCGATCAGGCCGTGCCCGGTACCGGGGCCCGGCGCGGTGCCGGGACCACTGCCGTCGTCCAGGACCGTGATCGTCAACTCCCTTGTGGAGAAAGTCAGTTGTACGGACACCGCCGAGGCCCCCGCGTGCTTCACCGCGTTCGTCAGGGCCTCCTGCACGATCCGGTACACGGTCGTCCCGGTGGCCAGGGGGAGCGGGCGGGCGTCGCCCTTCGTCTCGTACGCGACCGAGGGGCCGCCGCCCAGGGAGACCCGCTCGACCAGCGCGGGCAGCGCCGCCATGCCCGGCTGTGGTTCCCGCGGGGCATCCGGGGTGTCCTCCTCGCGCAGCACTCCCAGCATCCGGCGCAGCTGCGCCATCGCGTCCCGGCCCGTCTCGGAGATCGCCTCGAACGCCGCCTCCGCCCGCGCGGGCGCCGCCCGCACCGCGACCGGGCCCGCCTCCGCCTGCACGATCATGATGCTGACGGCGTGGGAGAGGATGTCGTGCATCTCCCGGGCGATCCGGGCCCGTTCGCGCGCCGTGGCCTGCTCTGCCTCGATGCGGTTGGCCCGCTCCAGCTGCGCCGCGCGGTCCTCGACGGCCGCGGTGTAGGCCTGCCGGGTGTGGGTCAGCCGCCCGAGCGCGTACGCGGCACCGAAGACGAAGAAGGAGAACATCAACTCCTTGGCGTCCTGGGTGTTGAGCGCCACCGAGGGTGCGATGAGCACCGCGACCAGCGCGGCGACGGAGATCCGTTTGCGCACCGGGGACAGCGCGGCCACCGAGTAGAGGGCGACGAGCCCCGGGTAGGGCAGCGGCTGGCCGGGCCCGTCCAGGGTCAGCTTGTACGCCGCTCCCGCCGCCAGGACCGCGAGCGTCACCGCGACCGGGGCGCGACGCCGCCACACCAGCGGCAGCACGGCCAGCGAGGTCAGGGCGTAGTCCGCCCAGGTGGCCGGGCGCAGCCCGTCGGGCCGCTCCACGACGAACGGGATCGACATCGCCGCCTGCACCAGCAGGGCGAGCCCGATGTCGACCGCCCAGCCGTTCGCCGCCCGCAGTCGTGCCGCCAACCGCTGCTCCGCACCCATCCTGTGTCCCCCCTTGAAACGCGGCCGTTCACCGCCCGGAATCGTCTACCGACCGAAAATCGTCTACCGCCCGGACAGGATGCCGTGCAGCGCGTCCACGCGGTTGGTGGTGATCGAATCCACCCCGTACTCGATGAGCCGGCGCTGCGTGCGCGCGGTGTCCGCGGTCCATGCCGACACGAGCATCCCGTCCCGGTGGACCCGCGCCACGAGATCCGAACTCACCACCCCGAAGCGGTAGTTGAGCCAGTGCGGCCTGATGGCGTCGACCAGCGTCGGCCGGGGCGGGGCGGGCTTCGTCCAGGTCAGGGCGATCTCGGCGTTCGGGTCGGCGGCGCGCACCCGCAGCATGGTGACCGGCCCCGCGCAGTAGTAGACGCGCTCGCCCGCACCGCACTCGCGGACCGTGTTCACCACCTTGCGCACCGACTCCTCGGTGGCGCCCGGCAGATCGAGCATCGCCCGGTGCGCGCCGACCGCGATCAGCGCCTGGCGCAGGGTGGGGACCCCGCCGCCGGTCACCTCCCGCACCTCCTCGTACGGCAGCTCGGCCACCGGGCGGTCGAAGTCCCACAGCCGCTTCAGCGTCTCGTCGTGCAGCAGCACGGGCACGCCGTCCCGGGTCGTGCGGACGTCGATCTCGACCGCGTCCGCGCCCCGCTCCAGGGCCGAGGCGATGGAGGGGAGCGTGTTCTCGCGGACGCGGTACGGGTCGCCGCGGTGGCCCACGGCTGTCACGGTGCGCATGGGGCCATTGTCCTGAGGGGCGCCGTGGTCAGCCAGCCGGCGCCGGGTCCGAGGAGGTCAGCGGGCGAGCCACTTCGCCGTGTAGTCGTCGATCTCGCCGGCGAGCCGCGTCTTGCCCGCCGGGTCCAGGAAGGAAGCCTCGACGGCGTTCTTCGCGAGGTCCGCGAGGCCCCGCTCGTCCAGGTCGAGCAGGCGGGCGGCGACCGCGTACTCGTTGTTGAGGTCGCTGCCGAACATCGGCGGGTCGTCGCTGTTGATCGTGACGAGCACGCCCGCGGCCACCATCTCCTTGACGGGGTGCCGGTCCAGGTCGGGCACCACCCGGGTCGCCAGGTTGGACGTCGGGCAGACCTCCAGGGCGATCCGGTGGTCGGCGAGGTGCTTGAGGAGAGCCGGGTCCTGGGCGGCGCTCGTGCCGTGGCCGATGCGCTCGGCGCGCAGCTCGATCAGCGCGTCCCAGATCGACTGCGGCCCGGTGGACTCGCCCGAGTGCGGTACGGAGTGGAGGCCCGCGGCGATGGCGCGGTCGAAGTACGGCTTGAACTGCGGCCGTGGCACCCCGATCTCGGGGCCGCCCAGGCCGAAGGAGACCAGGCCCTCGGGGCGCACCCCGTCCTCGGTGGCGAGCCGGGTCGTCTCGGCGGCGGCCTCCAGGCCGGCCTCGCCGGGGATGTCGAAGCACCAGCGCAGCACGGTGCCGAACTCGGTCTCGGCGGCCCTGCGGGCGTCCTCGATCGCGTCCATGAACGCGTGCTCGTCGATGCCGCGGCGGGTGGAGGAGAACGGCGTGATGGTCAGCTCGGCGTAGCGGATGTTCTGCCGGGCCATGTCCCGGGCCACCTCATAGGTGAGAAGACGCACATCCTCCGGGGTGCGGATCAGGTCGACGACCGAGAGATAGACCTCGATGAAGTGGGCGAAGTCCGTGAACGTGAAGTAGTCGGCGAGCGCCTCGGGGTCGGTGGGAACCTTCGAGTCCGCGTGGCGGGCGGCCAGTTCGGCCACGATGCGCGGCGAGGCGGAGCCGACGTGGTGCACGTGGAGCTCGGCCTTGGGCAGCCCCGCGATGAAGGGGTGCAGGTCGGTCATGGGGTCCTCCATGGGTCTGCCGCGAGGGTCCTCGCGCGGTCGGCGGCGTACGGCCTCCGGACGTCGGGGATCATGGTAGGCCGGGCGGTCCCGCCCTGGACCCGGGGCCGTAGCATGACGGAACCACGATGGGGGAGGCCCATGTCAGACAACACCCAGCAGCCGTCGGGAGGCCAGGAGCCCCGCGACCCCTGGGCGCCGCCGGAGCACAAGGTCCCGCTGGACAAGCCGCCGGTGCACGACCAGCAGACGGTCATCTCGATGCCGGGTGCCGACGGCCAGAGCGCTGCCCCGGCCCAGGGAGCCCCCGGCGGTGCCCCGGCCCAGGGTGTCTTCCCGGGTGCGCCCGGACAGCAGGTGCCCGGACAGCAGGCGCCCGCCCCCGGCTTCGGCGGCCCGACGCCGCCGCCCGCGCCGCCCGGCCAGGCGGTGCCCGGCAGCTACGGCTACCCCAGCTACCCGCAGCAGCCCGCCCAGGGCTACCCCGGATACCCGGGCGCGGGCCAGCAGCCCGCCTACGGCTACCCCGGCTGGACCGGGATGCCCGCCCCGCAGAACGGGTTCGGCATCGCCGCGATGGTGCTCGGCATCGCCGCGTGCGTGCTCATGCTGTGCACCATCGGGATCGGCGGCATCGTGCTCGGCACCCTCGCGCTGATCTTCGGGCTGCTCGGCAAGGGCAAGGCCCGCCGCGGTGAGGCCAACAACCGGGGCCAGGCCCTGGCAGGGATCATCACGGGCATCGTCGGCATCGTGCTCGGCGCCGCGATCCTCACCCTGGTGATCGTGGTCAACTCGACGGAGCACTCCCGCTACAACGACGACTACTACTCGAACTCCCTGTCGCTGTCCGCCTCGGCTCGCTGAGGAAACCGACCCCGGCAGAGAGGGCCGCCCGGGACGGCCCTCTTCGCCCGGGCCGGGCACCCGCCCGCCGGGTCTCCGACGCACCGCCCGAACGGCGTCAGCGCAGCCGCTCCCGCGCCTCCGTCAGCGCGAAGCCCAGCAGGTTCAGGCCACGCCACCGCGCGGGATCGTCCGCCTCCGGCGCGTCCGCCGCCAGGCCGATGCCCCAGATCCGGTCCAGCGGGCTCGCCTCGACGAGCACCCGGTCGCCGGTGCCGAGCAAGTAGGCCCGCAGCGCCTCGTCCTGGCCGAACTTGTGCAGGCTGCCGACCAGGACTATCCCGTACCGCTCCCGCCGCCACACCGCGTCGTCGAAGCCGCGCACCAGGCGGCCGGCCTTCTTCGCCAGCGCAGGGTTGGCCGCCGTGAGCGCCGCGCGCTCCGCCTCCGGGTCGCCGAACAGCCGGGCCTTCGACGCCATCATCCAGTGCTCGGCCGTCGCATACTCGACACCGTCGACCACGAAGCGTGACGGCCACCACTGGCTGAAACAGCTCGGGCCGAGTGAGCCGTCCCGCTGGGGCCGGTGCCCCCAGAAATGCAGAAACTTGATCCGGTCACCGTTCTTGACCTGCGCGATCAGCTCGTCGAGCGGCGCGCGGTCCCCCGTGATTTCTTCCATGCACGCGAGTCTGGCAGGCGCCACTGACACTACGTCGGGCCATTCCCGCCCCGACGCGACACATGGTCGACAGATTCCGTCGCGTAACCAAAAGGCAACAACGGAATCACTTGTTGGCCAGATGTGCCTCTGTCAGGATCGTCACTCAAATCGAGCTGAAGCTACGAAGAACGTGGGCGACATGGACACCGACAACGGCAACGGCAATCGCACCCCGGCAGCACCCCGCTTCCCGGCGCAGGACCGCTTCGCGGCCGGTGCCCAGTACATCGGCGGACGGCTGCGCCCCGGCACCTCCGGACGCCGCCAGGCGGTCGTCGACCCGGCGACGGGGGAGACGGTGTACGACTACGAGCTCGCGGGTCCCGCCGATGTCGACGCGGCGGTCGCTGCCGCCAAGGACGCCTTCCCCGGCTGGTCCGGCGTCACCCCCGGCGAGCGCTCGGCCGCGCTGCACCGCCTCGCGGAGGTCCTCACCGAGCGCGCCGAGGAGTTCGCGCAGGCCGAGTCCCTCCAGTGCGGCAAGCCGATCAAGCTCAGCCGCGAGTTCGACGTGCCCGGCACCGTCGACAACACCGCGTTCTTCGCGGGCGCGGCCCGGCACCTGGAGGGCAGGTCCGCGGGGGAGTACTCGGGGGACCACACCTCCTACGTACGCCGTGAGCCCATCGGGGTCGTCGGGTCCATCGCGCCCTGGAACTACCCGCTCCAGATGGCCGCCTGGAAGATTCTCCCGGCGATCGCGGCGGGCAACACCATCGTCCTCAAGCCCGCCGAGACCACCCCGCTGACCTCGCTCCTGTTCGCCGAGGCCGCCAAGGAGGCCGGCATTCCGGACGGTGTCGTCAACATCGTCACCGGGGCCGGAAAGGACGCGGGCGAGCACCTCGTCGGGCACCCGGACGTCGTGATGACCTCCTTCACCGGCTCGACCGGGGTCGGCAAGCGGGTCGCCGAGATCGCCACCAGGACCGTCAAGCGGCTCCACCTCGAACTCGGCGGCAAGGCCCCCTTCGTGGTCTTCGACGACGCCGACCTGGAGGCCGCCGTGCACGGCGCGGTCGCCGCCTCCCTCATCAACTCGGGCCAGGACTGCACCGCCGCCACCCGCGCCTACGTCCAGCGCCCGCTGTACGAGGCCTTCGTCGAGCGGACCGCGGCCCTCATGGAGACCGTCCGGATCGGCGACCCGTTCAGCGAGGACACCGATCTCGGCCCGCTGATCTCGCACACCCACCGCGACCGCGTCGCCGGATTCGTCGAGCGCGCCAGGGCGTATGCCCGCATCGTCACCGGCGGCGAGGCGCCCAAGAACGACGGCGCCTACTACCGGCCCACCCTCATCGCGGACGCCCCCCAGGACAGCGAGGTCGTCCAGGCCGAGATCTTCGGCCCGGTCCTGGTGGTGCTGCCCTTCGACACCGACGACGAGGGCATCGCGCTCGCCAACGACACCCCCTACGGACTCGCCGCCTCCGCCTGGAGCCGCGACGTGTACCGCACGGGCCGCGCCACCCGCGAGATCAAGGCGGGCTGCGTGTGGATCAACGACCACATTCCGATCATCAGCGAGATGCCGCACGGCGGCTACCGGGCGAGTGGCTACGGAAAGGACATGTCCGCGTATTCCTTCGAGGAGTACACGCAGGTCAAGCATGTGATGTACGACAACACGGCGGTCGCCGCGAAGGACTGGCACCGCACGATCTTCGGGGACCGATAGCAGAGGCGGCCCGACCAGGCCACCGTACCCACCCGAAAGGGCATACAGCACATGGAGCAGTACGAGCCCGCCTTGTCCGCGGCCCAACTGGCCGCCATCCGGCGCAGCATGACCAACGGCCGGGGCGCCCTGACCCGCCGTTCCCTGCTGCGCGCCTCGGGCGTCGGCGCGCTCACCGTCGGCGGTCTGGCCGGCCTGAGCGCGTGCGGCATCCCGGCGGCCAAGAAGGAGAACGGCGCCGGACCGTCCAACGCGGACCACTCCGACCGGGAGAAGGAGATCAACTTCTCCAACTGGACGCAGTACATGGACATCAGTGACGACAAGAAGCACCATCCGACGCTGGACGAGTTCACCCGCCGCACCGGGATCCAGGTCAAGTACACCGAGGACATCAACGACAACGTCGAGTTCTTCGGCAAGATCAAGCCGCAGCTGGCGGCCGGCCAGGACACCGGCCGTGACCTCGTCGTCCTCACCGACTGGCTCGCCGCCCGGCTCATCCGGCTCGGCTGGGCGCAGCAGCTCGACCCCTCCCACCTGCCGCACGCGTACGCCAACCTGGCGCCCCAGTTCCGGATGCCCGACTGGGACCCGGGCCGCGCCTACTCCTACCCGTGGACCGGCATCCCGACCGTCATCGCCTACAACGCCAAGGCGACCGGCGGCAAGAAGGTCGACTCCGTCACCCAGCTGCTCGACGACCCAAGCCTCAAGGGCCGGGTCGGCTTCCTCTCCGAGATGCGCGACACGATCGGCATGACCCTGCTCGACCTCGGCAAGGATCCGGCGAAGTTCACCGACGCCGACTTCGACGCCGCGATCGGGCGGCTCCAGAAGGGCGTCGACACCAAGCAGATCCGCCGCTTCACCGGCAACGACTACACCGGCGACCTGGTGAAGGGCGACCTCGCGGCCTGTGTCGCGTGGGGCGGTGACGTCACCCAGCTGCGCTCCGACAACCCGGACATCAAGTACGCCATCCCGGCGGCCGGTTACATGACCTCCAGCGACAACCTGCTCGTCCCGGCGAAGGCCCGGCACCAGAGCAACGCCGAGAAGCTGATCGACTACTACTACGAGCTCCCGGTGGCCGCCAAGCTCGCCGCGTTCATCAACTACCAGTGCCCGGTCGACGGGGTCCGCGACGAACTCGCCAAGCTCGACCCGGCGCTCGCGCAGAACGAACTCATCCTGCCGGACCGGGCGATGACCGCGAAGTCCCACTCCTTCCGCTCGCTCAGCGAGGCCGAGGAGACGGCGTACGAGCAGAAGTTCTCCAAGCTCATCGGAGCGTGAGCGCTCCGCGGGGGTGCGGTGTTCTTCGGGTGCGGGTCCGCTGTGGCTGGTCGCGCAGTTCCCCGCGCCCCTTCAGGGCGCTGAGCCCCTCCCCGTGAGCCCGACCCCCTTCCCCTCAACACCCTGGGACCCCACCCATGACAGACAGCACCGCCGGCGGCGACGTCCGCCTCACCGGGATCAGCAAGACGTACGGCTCCTTCACCGCCGTCCACCCGCTCGAACTGACCGTCCCGCAGGGCTCGTTCTTCGCCCTGCTCGGCGCGTCCGGCTGCGGCAAGACCACCACGCTCCGCATGATCGCCGGGCTTGAGGAGCCGACCACCGGCACGGTCTTCCTCGGCGACAAGGACGTCACCGGCCTGCCGCCGTACAAGCGGCCGGTGAACACCGTCTTCCAGTCGTACGCCCTCTTCCCGCATCTGAACGTCTCGGAGAACGTCGCCTTCGGGCTGCGCCGCCGGGGCATCAAGTCGGTGAAGAAGCAGGTCGACGACATGCTGGAGCTCGTGCAGCTCGGCGACTTCGCGCACCGCAAGCCGCACCAGCTCTCCGGCGGCCAGCAGCAGCGCGTCGCCGTCGCCCGCGCGCTGATCAACCACCCCCAGGTGCTGCTCCTCGACGAGCCGCTCGGCGCCCTCGACCTCAAGCTGCGCCGCCAGATGCAGCTGGAGCTCAAGCGCATCCAGACCGAGGTCGGCATCACCTTCGTGCACGTCACCCACGACCAGGAGGAGGCCATGACGATGGCCGACACGGTCGCGGTGATGAACGGCGGCCGCGTCGAACAGCTCGGCGCCCCGGCCGACCTGTACGAGAACCCGAAGACCACGTTCGTCGCGAACTTCCTCGGCACCTCCAACCTCATCGAGGCCGAGGTCGCGGAACTGAGCGGCGACGACCTCGTGGTCACCGCCGGCGGTGCCAAGCTGCGGCTGCCCGGCGGGCGATGTTCGGCTCCAACGAGCAGTGGCGGCAAGCTCCTCGTCGGCGTACGCCCCGAGAAGATCTCGCTCGCCCACCGCGACGACGAGGGCGCGATCGCCGACGGCCGCAACCGCGTGAGTGGCCGCATCGTCGACTCGTCCTTCATCGGGGTTTCCACCCAGTACCTGGTGGACTCCCCGGCCGGCAACGGCCTTTCCGTGTACGAGCAGAACATCGAACGCGACACCCGGCTCACCCCCGGCGCCGAGGTCGTCCTGCACTGGAACCCGGCGCACACCTTCGGCCTCGACGCGGCCCAGGCCATCGACGCGGGCGTCGAGAAGGTCGAGGACGCCGCGTGACCGCCCTGGCCGAAGCGCCCACCGAACTCCCGGTGCGCAAGGGCTCCACCCGCAAGCGGCTCGTCCCGTACTGGCTGCTGCTGCCCGGCATCCTCTGGCTGATCGTGTTCTTCGCGCTGCCGATGGTGTACCAGGCCTCGACTTCCGTACAGACAGGGTCACTTGAGAAGGGATTCCAGGTCACCTGGCACTTCCAGACGTACTGGGACGCCTTCAAGGAGTACTACCCGCAGTTCGTCCGCTCCCTGCTCTACGCGGGAACCGCGACCCTGCTGTGTCTGCTGCTCGGCTATCCGCTGGCCTATCTGATCGCCTTCAAGGCGGGCCGCTGGCGCAACATCGTCCTGGTCCTGGTCATCGCGCCGTTCTTCACCAGCTTCCTGATCCGCACGCTGGCCTGGAAGACGATCCTGGCCGACGGCGGCCCGGTGGTGCACGCGCTGGGCTCACTGCACGTCCTGGACGTCACCAACTGGCTGGGCTGGACCGAGGGCAACCGGGTCCTGGCCACGCCCATGGCGGTGGTCTGCGGACTCACGTACAACTTCCTGCCGTTCATGATCCTGCCGCTCTACACCTCGCTCGAACGCATCGACTCCCGGCTGCACGAAGCGGCCGGCGACCTGTACGCGACGCCCGCCACCACCTTCCGCAAGGTGACCTTCCCGCTGTCGATGCCCGGCGTCGTCTCCGGCACCCTGCTCACCTTCATCCCGGCCAGCGGTGATTACGTGAACGCCGAACTGCTCGGCTCCACCGACCAGAAGATGGTCGGCAACGTCATCCAGTCGCAGTTCCTGCGGGTCCTGGACTATCCGACGGCCGCCGCCCTCTCCTTCATCCTGATGGCGATCGTCCTGGTCATGGTCACCGTCTACATCCGCCGAGCCGGGACGGAGGACCTGGTCTGATGCCCGTTCTCAAGTGGCTGCGCCGCAATCTCGTGGTCCTCGCGGGGCTCGCGACGCTCGCGTATCTGATCCTGCCGAACGTCGTCGTGATGGTGTTCTCGTTCAACAAGCCGAACGGGCGCTTCAACTACTCCTGGACGCGGTTCTCGACCGACGCCTGGAAGGACCCGTGCGGGGTCGCCGACATGTGCGGCTCGCTCTCGCTTTCGCTCCAGATCGCCCTCTGGGCGACGATCGGCTCGACCGTGCTCGGCGCGATGATCGCGTTCGCCCTGGTCCGCTACCGGTTCCGGGCGCGCGGCGCGATCAACTCGCTGATCTTCCTGCCGATGGCGATGCCCGAGGTCGTGATGGCCGCGTCGCTGCTCACGCTGTTCCTCAACATGGGCGCGCAGCTGGGCTTCTGGACGATCCTCATCGCCCACATCATGTTCTGTCTCAGCTTCGTCGTCACCGCCGTCAAGGCGCGTGTGATGTCCATGGATCCGAGGCTCGAAGAGGCCGCGCGCGATCTCTACGCCGGCCCGGTCCAGACGTTCCTGCGGGTGACGCTGCCGATCGCGTCGCCCGGCATCGCGGCGGGCGCCCTGCTCGCCTTCGCGCTGTCCTTCGACGACTTCATCATCACCAACTTCAACGCGGGCTCCACCGTGACCTTCCCCATGTTCGTCTGGGGCTCGGCGCAGCGCGGCACACCCGTGCAGATCAACGTCATCGGGACGGCCATGTTCATCATTGCCGTCGTGGTGGTCACCGCCGGACAATTCATTGCGAACCGGCGCAAGAACAGCGCGAAAGCGTAACCGTACGCAGTTCCTGAGGGAGTTGGAAATCATGGCCGTGACCCGAGCCATGAACAGTGCAGCACGACAGTCCCTGGCGGGCGCCAAGCCCGTCCCCTTCTGGCTGGAGGACCCCGGCCGCCCCGAGGCGCTGCCCGCCCTCACCGGCGACGAGAAGTGCGAGCTCCTCGTCGTCGGCGGCGGCTACAGCGGGCTGTGGACCGCGCTCATCGCCAAGGAGCGCGAGCCCGGCCGCGATGTCGTCCTCATCGAGGGCAAGGAGATCGGCTGGGCCGCCTCCGGCCGCAACGGCGGCTTCTGCGCCGCCTCCCTCACCCACGGCCTGGGCAATGGCCTCGCCCGCTGGCCGGACGAGCTGGCCCGGCTCGAAGAGCTCGGCGCGGCGAACCTCGACGCCATCGAGGCCGCCGTCGCCCGCTACAAGATCGACTGTGACTTCGAGCGGACCGGCGAGATCGACATCGCCACCGAGCCCCACCAGCTCGAAGAGCTGCACGAGATGTACGAGGAGGCGACGAGCCTCGGCTTCGGCGGGCTCGAACTGCTCGACGAGGAGGCGCTGCGGGCCGAGGTCGACTCGCCCACCTTCCTCGGCGGGCTCTGGGACCGCGACGGCGTCGCCATGCTCCACCCGGCGAAGCTCGCCTGGGGCCTGAAGCGGGCCTGCCTCGATCTCGGCGTACGGATCTACGAGCACACCCCGGGCCTCTCGCTGGCCCGGGTCGGCACCGGCATGGGCGTGCGCACCCCGTACGGCAAGATCCGCGCCGAGCACGTCGCGCTCGGCACCAATGTGTTCCCCTCGCTGGTCAAGCGGCTGCGGGCGTACACGGTGCCGGTGTATGACTACGCGCTGATGACCGAGCCGCTGAACGCCGCCCAGCTCGCCTCCATCGGCTGGCACCGGCGCCAGGGGCTCGGGGACTCGGCCAACCAGTTCCACTACTTCCGCCTGTCCGCCGACAACCGCATCCTGTGGGGCGGCTACGACGCGATCTACCAGTACGGCGGGAAGGTGCGCACCGAGTACGACGACCGGCCCGAGACCTACGCCAAGCTCGCCGAGCAGTTCTTCCACTGCTTCCCGCAGCTGGAGGGGCTGCGCTTCAGCCACGCCTGGGGCGGCGCGATCGACACCTGCTCGCGCTTCTCGGCGTTCTTCGGCACCGCCCACGCCGGCCGGGTCGCGTACGCCGCCGGGTACACCGGGCTCGGGGTCGGGGCGACCCGGTTCGGCGCCGATGTGATGCTCGACCTCCTGGCGGGCGAGCACACCGAGCGCACCGAACTGGAGATGGTGCGCACCAAGCCGCTGCCCTTCCCGCCGGAGCCGGTGGCATGGGCGGGCATCGGCATCACCAAGTGGTCGCTGGCGCGGGCCGACGAGAACGGCGGCCGGCGCAATCTGTGGCTCAAGGCGATGGACCGGGTCGGCCTCGGCTTCGACAGCTGACACGGTGTGCGTGCTTGATCGTTCCGTGCGCCCCCGGTCACGCCGGGGGCGCACTTCTTTCGTTCGTGGTGTGACCCAGTTCACTACCGTGAGGTGCCCGAAGTCGCGTCATGGCCCGGCCCGTTGGCCCTCTCGCTCGTGGACGCACTGGCTCTGCCCAGTGGAGTGGGACCGGACGGAGGACGCAATGACTGCCTCGGGGTCGAAGACCGCGGTGGAATGGCTGGCGTCGGTGGCGCCGGATCCCGACGCCTGCCGGTGGGAATGGGAGCGGAACCCCCTGGGGGTCGCCCTCCTTCCGGCCGGCAGGCGCTGGGACGTACTGATCCTGCCGGGCGAGCTCGGAGGTCACACGCTCGATGTGCTGACCCGGCTCGTGGGCCGGCCGGGTCCCGTGCTCGCCGACTTCGGCGACGAGCGCATCGGCTTCTTCGTGCCGCCGGGCACGGTGGCGCGGTGGCTCGGTACGGGGGTGCGCGGGGCGGGCGCGGGCACCTGGATCGTGGTGCCGTACCCGGGCCGGGCGACCGGCGGGGTGCGCTGGCTGGTGCCGCCCGACGGCTCGGGCACCCTCACCGACCCGACCCTGCTCGAACTCGCGATGCACGAGGCGGCGGCTCACATCGCACGGGGTGGGGGCAAGCGGGACTGACCGGGACGGCTCGGTGTCAGAGGTCTTGACAACTTGATTGGTCTGGACCATGTTGTGCGGGCTTCGTGTCTCAATATCCCCTTGCCGGGAGGCAGTTGTGGACCGCACCAGACATCCGGCCCTACGGTCATCCCTTTTCGCCGCCCTCATGGCGGCCACCCTCGCCGCGGCCGGACTCGTCGCCGTGGCGCCGTCCGCGCACGCCGTCGACACCGACCTCATGCGCAACGGCGGCTTCGAATCCGGACTCGACGGCTGGAGCTGCACCGCGAACAGCGGCGCGGCCGTCTCCTCGCCCGTGCACAGCGGCACCGGCGCCCTGAAGGCAACGCCGGCCGGCAGCGACAACGCCCAGTGCTCCCAGACGGTCGCCGTCCAGCCCAACTCCACGTACACGCTGAGCAGTTGGGTGCAGGGCAGCTACGTCTACCTCGGCGCCTCCGGCACCGGAACCACCGACGTGTCGGCCTGGACCCAGTCCGCGCCCTCCTGGCAGCAGCTGACGACCACCTTCAAGACCGGCGCGAGCACCACATCGGTGACCGTCTACACGCACGGCTGGTACGGCACCGCCGCCTACGAGGCCGACGACGTGACCCTGACCGGTCCCGGCGGCGCCCCCGTCGGATACCGGCCGCCCCCGCCGGGCTCACCGCCTCCGGCGCCACTTCCTCCAGCATCGGCCTGAGCTGGTCCCCGGCCACCGGCGCCACCGGCTACAACGTGTACCGCGACGGCGCCAAGGTGGCCTCGGCGAGCGGGACTTCGGCCACCGTCACGGGCCTGGCCCCCAGCACCTCGTACGCCTTCCAGGTCACCGCGACCAACTCCGCGGGGGAGTCCCCCAAGTCGGCCACCGTCACCGCGGTCACCACGGGTGGAACCACCCCGCCGCCCTCCGGCCACGCGCTCGTCGGGTATCTGCACGCGTCCTTCGCCAACGGCGCGGGCTACACGCGCATGGCGGACGTGCCCGACGACTGGAACTTCATCGACCTCGCCTTCGGTGAACCGACCTCGGCGACCTCGGGCGACATCCGGTTCAATCTGTGTCAGGCCAGCGAGTGCCCGACCGTCGAGTCGCTCGCCGACTTCAAGGCCGCCATCAAGGCCAAGCAGGCCGCGGGCAAAAAGGTGCTCATCTCGATCGGCGGCCAGAACGGCCAGGTCCAGCTCACCACGACCGCCGCCCGCGACACCTTCGTCTCGTCCGTATCGAAGATCATCGACGACTACGGTCTGGACGGCCTCGACATCGACTTCGAGGGCCACTCGCTGTCGCTGAACACCGGCGACACGGACTTCCGCAGTCCCACAACTCCCGTCGTCGTCAACCTCATTGACGCCCTGAAGGCCCTGAAAGCCAAGTACGGCTCGAAGTTCGTCCTGACCATGGCCCCGGAGACGTTCTTCGTGCAGATGGGGTACCAGTACTACGGCTCCGGCCCCTGGGGCGGGCAGGATCCGCGCTGCGGCGCCTACCTTCCGGTCGTCTACGCGCTGCGCGACTCGCTCACGCTGCTGCACGTCCAGGACTACAACTCGGGCTCGATCATGGGCCTGGACAACCAGTACCACTCGATGGGCGGCTCGGACTTCCACATCGCCATGACCGACATGCTGCTCACCGGCTTCCCGGTCGCGGGCGACACCGCCAAGACGTTCCCCGCGCTGCGCCCCGACCAGGTCGCCATCGGCCTGCCCGCCTCCACTCAGGCGGGCAACGGCTGGACCAGCCCCGCCGAGGTCACCAAGACCCTGGACTGCCTGACGAAGAAGGCGAACTGCGGCGCGTACCAGACCCACGGAACCTGGCCCGGGCTTCGCGGCCTGATGACCTGGTCCGTCAACTGGGACCGCTTCAACGGCCGCGAGTTCTCCAAGAACCTCGACGCATACCCGTGGAGCTGACCACCAGAAGGGCCCCGCACAGGCAGCAGCTGGCAAGGACGTCCAGGGGCCAGTGGTAGCCGTGCAGGACCAGACCGATGCCCGTCGCCGCGGTGAGCGCCCCCGCGGCGGCGGGCATCAGCCATCTGCGGCGTACGCAGGGGGACAGGAGCAGCGCCGCCCCGCCGTACGCCACCATCGCGGTCGCCGTATGGCCCGAGGGGTAGTAGCCGGTGGCGGCCTCCAGCGGGCCCGGCCGGGCGATCCAGTCCTTCAGCGGCACGACAAGCAGCGGCACCAGGGCCATCGTGACGGCGGCGATCAGGGCCTGGCGGCGCAGGCCGCGCCACAGGGCGCAGGCGATGGCGACGGCGAGGACGGGGAGCGCGACCGGCATGCTGCCGAGGTCGGCGAGGGTCTCCGTGAGGGCGGACGGGCCGTGGCCGGTCACCGCCCGGTCGAGGCGCTCGTCAAGACGGCGCAACGGGCCGCCGGAGGCAACCTGCCAGGTGATGACCGCGAACACGCCGAGCAGCGTGGCGAAGAGGAAAGCCGGCCGCCCCGGAACAGGGGGGGAGGTTCCGGGGCGGCCGCCTTGACCGGCGTACCGCGCGCCCCGGGGGGTGTGGGGCGGACGGCCATCCGATCGGTGAGGAGTTCCGGAGCCGGAGGCTCCAGTGGTGTGCGCGAAGGCACGACCAGGGCAAGGCTGGGGATGCTCCGCCCTGGAATCGCCCGCAGTCCCCTGCGGGCGAGGTGTTTCTCTCATCTGCAGAAACCGTACGGCAGACCGCGGGGGACCGACAGCGGGAACTCCATCCCGCCATTGGCCCCCCACACGTTCTTCACAGGCGGTGTCGGCTGCTCGGCGTCACACGCCGGTGAAGGCCTGCTCGATGATGTCGAGGCCCTCGTTCAGCAGGTCCTCGCCGATGACCAGCGGGGGCAGGAAGCGCAGGACGTTGCCGTAGGTGCCGCAGGTCAGGACCAGGAGGCCCTCCGCGTGGCAGGCCTTGGCGAGCGCGCCGGCGGCCTCCGGGTTCGGGGTCTTCGAGGCGCGGTCCTTGACCAGCTCGATGGCGATCATGGCGCCGCGGCCGCGGATGTCGCCGATGATGTCGTACTTCTCGGCCATGGTCGCCAGGCGGGCCTTCATGACCTCCTCGATGCGCTTGGCCCTGCCGTTGAGGTCGAGCTCCTTCATCGTCTCGATCGCGCCCAGCGCGGCGGCGCAGGCCACCGGGTTGCCGCCGTAGGTGCCGCCGAGGCCGCCCGCGTGCGCGGCGTCCATGATCTCGGCGCGGCCCGTCACGGCGGCGAGCGGCATGCCGCCCGCGATGCCCTTGGCGGTGGTGATCAGGTCCGGGACGATGCCCTCGTCCTCACAGGCGAACCACTGGCCGGTACGGCAGAAGCCGGACTGGATCTCGTCCGCGACGAACACGATCCCGTTGTCCTTGGCGAACTGGCTGATCGCGGGCAGGAAGCCCTTGGCCGGCTCGATGAAGCCGCCCTCGCCGAGCACCGGCTCGATGATGATCGCGGCGACGTTGTCCGCCCCGATCTGCTTGTTGATCATGTCGATGGCCTGCGCGGACGCCTCGGCGCCGGCGTTCTCCGGGCCGGTCAGCCAGCGGTAGCCGTAGGCGACCGGAACCCGGTAGACCTCGGGTGCGAACGGGCCGAAGCCGTTCTTGTACGGCATGTTCTTGGCTGTCAGCGCCATCGTCAGGTTGGTGCGGCCGTGGTAGCCGTGGTCGAAGACGACGACGGCCTGGCGCTTGGTGTACGCACGGGCGATCTTGACGGCGTTCTCGACGGCCTCGGCGCCCGAGTTGAACAGCGCCGACTTCTTGGCGTGGTCGCCCGGGGTCAGCTCGGCGAGCTGCTCGGCGACGGCGACGTAGCCCTCGTACGGCGTGACCATGAAGCAGGTGTGCGTGAAGTCCTGCAGCTGGGCGCTCGCGCGGCGCACCACGGCCTCGGCGGAGGCGCCGACCGACGTCACCGCGATGCCGGAGCCGAAGTCGATCAGGCGGTTGCCGTCGACGTCCTCGATGATGCCGCCGCCCGCGCGCGCGGTGAACACGGGCAGCGTGGAGCCCACACCGGCGGCGACGGCCGCGAGACGGCGGGCCTGAAGCTCCTGCGACTTCGGGCCGGGGATGGCGGTGACGACGCGGCGCTCCTGCGGGATCGCACTCATGAGGGGCTCCTGGAGATTTTCGTGGGGATTCGGACGCTTCCTTGGCTTTCTTGGCAGGCTAAGGCGCACGAACAGGCCGTGGCATGCGCCGTTCGGTAGTGGTGGGGGTGTGTCCCTTGTCCTCGGCGGACAGTTCCCCCGGGCGGGTGCGCGGTGCCCGGCAGCGGTGAACGGTCGTGCCCTGCCGCTAGATTGAGCGTTCGCACCGCTCGGAACGGACCTGGCTGGTCAGGGGGCAAGGGGTCGATGGACACCGAAGGCACGCACGACGCACGCGGCACCCGTTCGGGGGCGGCCCCGCGCCCCGTAGTGCCGCCCCCGCGCCCGGCGCTCCCGCCCCGGCCCGTCGAGGCGCCCGCGGCCGGGCCCGCCCTCGGCGACTGGCTGCGCACGCCGCGCGCCCCGGCCGAACCGGGCCTGTGGCGCTTCGGCCACAGGCCGCGCCCTGACGCCGACCCGGACCGGGTGCCCGACCGGGCCCTCCTCGTGGGCGCCCTTGTGGCACTGCTCGCGGCCACCCTGGTCTGGTCGCTGTGGACCAACGGGTACGTTCCGCACAGCCGGGTGCTGCTTGAGCTGTTCACGCCGGCGGAGTGGTGGAGGTATCCGCGGCCGCCGGAGGCGCGGACGGCGATCCTGGTCTACAACAGCTTGTTCGCGGCGCTGCTGATGTTCGTCTTCGGCCGGATGGGTAACTGGAGAGAGGTCTTCCAGCGGTATGCGGTGGATCATCCGCAGCCCGAGCGGGCCCTGCGCACGGCACTGGCGGGGGGCGTGGCCGTCTGGTTCCTGATGTGGTCCAACCTGGTGCCGTTCTTCGGGGTCGTACTCACGATGATGCCCGTCGCATGGCTGAACGGGGGCGGTGATCACATCGTGGCGGCGGTGGTCGTGTACTCCCTGTATGCGCTGGTCAGCGCGGTGATCCTCTGGCCCTTCGCCAAGGCCGGCGACTGGCTCGGCCACTTCCGCAAGCGCAAGGCCGCCTCCCCGGCGCAGACTCCCACCGCATCCCCCGTGGTCTCCCCGGCCGACTGGCCCCAGCTGCGGGCCGCGGGCCAGGACGCCGCCGCCGACCGGCTGGTGGCCGAGGAGCGGGCCGGGCGGATGAACGACGTCGACTGCGTACGGATCCGGCGGGCCTGGGCGACCGTGAAGGCGGACCCGTCCCGGCTCGGCGCGTTCGCCGAGGCGGTCGCGGGCCAGGGCGCGCGAGCCTGTCTGCACCCCTCGGGCGATCGCGATCTGCCCGCCCGCGCGGCCACCCACGACCTCCTCACCTCGCAGGTACGGCTCGGCCGCTACCCGGACGCGGAGCGCACCCCGGCCGCCCGCAGGGGCGCGGGGGCCGCGGTCGACCCGGCCGCGCTCGGCTCGTCGCTGCTCGCGGTCGGACCGTTCGGCTCGGGCAAGACGCGGCACCTGGTGCGGCCCGTGGTGGAGTCGCTGGCGCTCCAGGCGCTGGCCGGGAAGGCTGCCGTCGTCGCGGTGTGCGCGGCGGGCACCCCGCTCGGTCCCGACGACGGCTACGACGTGGTGATCAAGCCCGGCGACGCTTCCTCGGCGTACGACCTCGACCTGTACGGCGGCACCGCCGACCCCGACGAGGCCGCCGCCCTGCTCGCCGAGGCCTTCGCCGGGGACATCCCCGAGGTCGACTCGCGGCGGGCCGCGACCGCCCTCGCCCAACTGCTCGGCCCCTACCGCGCCGCCCACGGGCGCTTCCCCGCCGTCCCGGTCCTGCGCGAGCTGCTCGACGGATCGCCCGGTGCCATGGAAGAGCTCCGGGCGAGCCTGGACGCCGATGTGCACCGCTCCTACCGCCGCGAACTCGACGCCAGGGAACGGCAGTTGGGCACTCCGGGCGACCCGGGGCTCGCGCTCGCCGCACGCGTCGCGGTGCTCGACCGCCCCGCCTTCGAGGGCTTCTTCGACACCACCGGCGAGACCCGGCCGTTCTCGCTGCGCTCCCTCGAACACCCGCTGCGGGTCCGCGTCGACGTGCCCGAACGCGGCCACCCGGAGGCGGCGCGCCTGCTGACCCGGCTGATCCTTGCCCAGTTCACCGCCGGGGCGGCCGGCCGACGGGACCGCTCGCTCTTCGCCTTCCTGGCCGTCGACGACGCCACGCGCGCCGTCACCGCCGAGTCCGTACGGTCCCTGCAGCGGCTGCGGAACTGCAACGCCGGAGTGCTCCTCACCCTGCGGGCGCTGGGCGACGTGCCGGAGCAGCTGCACACCTCGCTGCTCGGCTCGGTCGGCTGCCACATGACGTTCTCCGGGGTCACCACCTGGGACGGGCGGCTCTTCGCGCAGGCGTGGGGCACCGAGTGGGTGGAGACCACGGAGGTCGCCAAGCACACCGTCTTCGCCGACCAGCCGCTCACCCGGGCGGTCCACGCGCTGCGCAAACTCGTCACCGGCAAGGCCGTCACCACCGACGCCGTGACCGTGCGCAAGGTCGAGCGGGAGCGCTGGTCGGCCTCCGAGCTCGCCCACCAGGTGCCCGCGGGGCATGCGGTGCTCTCGCTGACCACCGTGAAGGGAGAGCACGCGCCGCCGCTCCTGGTGGACCTACGGGCGTGAGGCCGGCACTGAGCGGTTGAACGGCTCGGCGGAACCTGGCCGAGCTGGCAAAATGGAGTTGCCCGTTCATACGGGACGTAGCAATCACTTGCTGTCGCTGCTTCCCGTACCCCTGACTTCCTGCCGCGAAGGTAACCCGGTCCCATGCCGCCCACGCTCGCCTCGCTCATCCAGCACTCGGCGCTCAAGCTCACCGTGCGCGCGGGGGAGGACCACCTGGACCGCCCGGTGCGCTGGGCCCACGTCAGCGAACTCGCCGACCCCGTCCCGTACATGGAGGGCGGCGAGCTGCTGCTCACCACCGCGATGACGCTGGACGCCGACGACCCCCAGGCCATGCGCCGGTACGTGCGCAGGCTGGCCAGGGCCGGGGTGGTCGGGCTCGGCTTCGCGATCGGGGTCAACTACGACACGGTGCCCCAGGCGCTGCTCGCCGCGGCCCGCGAGGAGGACCTCCCGCTCGTGGAGGTGCCCCGGCGCACCCCGTTCCTGGCCATCTCCAAGGCGGTCTCGGCGGCCATCTCGGCCGACCAGTACCGCGCGGTCACCGCCGGGTTCGAGGCGCAGCGCGAGCTGACGAAGGCGGCGCTGTCCGACGGCCCGGCCGTCCTCATCGCCAAGCTCGCGGCGCACGTCGACGGCTGGGCCGCGCTGTACGACACCTCCGGCGCGGTCGTGGCGGCCGCCCCCGAGTGGGCCGCGCGGCGCGCCGCCCGGCTCGCCCCGGACGTCGCCCGGCTGCGCGAGCGCGCGGCTCCGGCCAGCGCGGTCGTCGGCGCCGACGACGCCTCCGGCGACCGGGTCGAGCTCCAGTCGCTCGGCACGGGGCGCCGGGTGCGGGGCGCGCTGGCCGTGGGTACGGGGGCGCCGCTCGGCACCGCGGAGCGCTACGCGGTGCACTCGGCGGTCGCTCTGCTGACCTTGACGACGGAGCGCTCCCGCTCGCTCCAGTCAGCCGAGCAGCGCCTGGGTGCGGCCGTTCTGCGCATGCTGCTCTCCGGGCAGCAGGACCACGCCCGCGCGGTGGCCGGTGATCTCTACGGCGGGCTCCTGGACGCGCCGTTCCGGCTGGTCATCGCCGAACCCGCGGGGGAGGGCGACCCCGCCGGGCTCGGCGCGCTCGCCGAGACGATGGAGTCGGCTGCCGCGCGCTGTGGCGAGGCGGTGCTCGTGGTGCCGGAGGGGGAGCGGCTCGTCGTGCTGGCGGCGGACGGCGGCGAGGCCGTCACGGCCTGCCAGTCCCACGAGGCCGCCGAGGGCGAGGAACTCGTCATAGGCCTCTCCGCGCCGGCCGGGCCGATCGCGGCGGCGTCCGCGTACAAGCAGGCGGAGCAGGCGCTGTCGGTGGCGCGGCGCCGGGGCCAACTGCTCGTGGAGCACGAGCAGTTGGTGGCGGGGTCGGTGCTGCCGCTCCTGGCGGACGATGCGGTGCGGGCGTTCGCGGACGGCATGCTCCGTGCGCTGTACGAGCATGACGCGACGGGGCGTGGCGATCTGGTGGCCTCCCTGCGGGCGTGGCTGTCGCGGCACGGGCAGTGGGACGCCGCGGCGGCGGACCTCGGTGTGCACCGGCACACCCTGCGCTACCGGATGCGGCGGGTGGAGGAGATCCTGGGCCGCTCCCTGGACGACCCGGACGTCCGCATGGAGCTGTGGCTGGCCCTTAAGGCGACGTCGGCCCCGGAGGCCTGAGCTTTCCCCACCCCACCCCGCCCCTTCCCGCTGCGACACTCTGCGGCTCCGCCGCGTGGCCTCCGGGGGTTGGAAGGGGTGAGCCGGTTTTCCTGGGGCTCCGCCCCAGACCCCGTTCGCGCCTTAAGGGCGCTCGTCCTCAATCGCCGGACAGGCTGAAATGCCCCGGTGCGGGCCAGCGCCGACCCTGCTAGGGGCGTGGGGAACTGCGCGACCAGCCACGTGCGGCCCGCAGTCGAAAGCCATCCACCCGCCCAGCCTCTCCGGCTATCCAGCCCCGCCGGCGTTTGAGGAGCGGGGGCCTGGGGGCGGCGCCCCCAGCGACGCCCACGGCCGCAGCCGATCGACCACACATCTCCTCCCACAACCCCCGGCGGGTTTCGGGAAGGGGTGGGGTGGGGCCAACGGGGTCTGGGGCGGAGCCCCAGGGTGTCCAGCCCGGCCGGGATGACAAAGCGGCGCACCGCGCGCTCCGACCACTCCACCCCGGACAAACGCACACCCCCGCCCCCCGGCCTACCGTGAGGGCATGACTTCTACCACCGCCTTCTGGCTCGCCGGCCGCGAGGCCACCGGCGACGACCGCTTCGATGTCACTTCGCCCTGGGACGGCCGTCACGTCGCCTCGGTCAGCGTGCCCACCGACGCCCAGGTCGAGGAGGCCGTGGCCGCGGCGCACGCCGTCGTGGAGGAGTTCGCGGCGACCCCGGCGCACGTGCGGGCCGCCGCCCTCGACCACGTGTCGAAGCGGCTCACCGAGCGCACCGAGGAGATCGCCCAGCTGATCTCCGCCGAGAACGGCAAGCCGATCAAGTGGGCCCGCGGCGAGGTCGGCCGCGCGGTCTCCGTGTTCCGCTTCGCGGCCGAGGAGGCACGCCGCTTCAACGGCGGCGAGGCCCAGCGCCTGGACACCGACGGCGGCGGCGTGGGCCGCCTCGCCCTGACCCGCCGCTTCCCCAAGGGCGTCGTCCTCGGCATCGCACCGTTCAACTTCCCGCTGAACCTGTGCGCCCACAAGGTCGCCCCGGCCATCGCGGTCGGCGCCCCGATCATCCTGAAGCCCGCCCCCGCGACCCCCCTCTCGGGCCTCATCCTGGGCGAGCTGCTCGCCGAGACCGAGCTGCCCGCCGGCTCGTGGAGCATCCTGCCGGTCGCCAACGACAAGATGCCGGCCCTGGTGCAGGACGACCGCCTCCCGGTCATCTCCTTCACCGGCTCCGACAAGGTCGGCTACGCGATCATGGACTCGGTGCCGCGCAAGCACTGCACCCTGGAGCTCGGCGGCAACGGCGCGGCCGTGGTCCTCGCCGACTGGGCCTCGGAGGCGGACCTGGACTGGGCGGCGACCCGTATCGCCACCTTCTCCAACTACCAGGGCGGCCAGTCCTGCATCTCGGTGCAGCGGGTCATCGCGGACGCGACGGTCTACGACCGGCTGCTGCCGAAGATCGTCGCCGCTGTCGAGGCGCAGGTCACCGGCGACCCGTCCGACTCGGCCACCGACGTCGGCCCGCTGGTCAGCGAGGACGCCGCCAAGCGCGTCGAGTCCTGGGTCGACGAGGCCGTCTCGGCCGGTGCCGAGCTGCTCGCCGGCGGCAAGCGCGACGGCGCCTCCTACGCGCCGACCGTGCTCGCCGAGGTCCCGGCCGGCACCACGCTGGCCTGCGAGGAGGTCTTCGGACCCGTCCTGACCGTACAGAAGGTGGACGGCGAGGCCGAGGCGTTCGCCGCGGTCAACTCCTCCAAGTACGGCCTCCAGGCGGGCGTGTTCACGCACGACCTGCAGACCGCCTTCCGCGCCCACCGCGCCCTGGAGGTCGGCGGCGTGATCATCGGCGACGTGCCGTCCTACCGCGCCGACCAGATGCCGTACGGCGGCGCCAAGGCCTCCGGCGTCGGCCGCGAGGGCGTCCGCTACGCGATGGACGACTACACCTACGAGCGCGTCCTCGTCCTGACGGGCCTCGCCCTCTAGGACGCGGCGCCGTCAACAAGAGGCGCCATCAAGGCCGGCGGCCGGAACCCACTGTGCGGGGGTTCCGGCCGCCGTCGTACGTCCGGGCGGGCGCGAGGGGTGGTCCAAGTGCCGGGAATCGGGTACATACGGACGAGTAGCACCACCCGGTAACGGGCAGCCGCCCGCACCCGTCAGCCCGCGGCGAGGAGAACCCCTCATGACCGCACCACAGCACACGCCCAAGGTCTCCGAGCGCGAGGCGCGCCAGGTTGCCGAGGCCGCCCGCGAGCAGGACTGGCGCAAGCCCAGCTTCGCGAAGGAACTCTTCCTCGGCCGGCTGCGCCTCGATTTGATCCACCCCCATCCGCTGCCCGCCCCCGACGACGTGGAGCGCGGCGAGGCCTTCCTCGCCAAGATGCGCGACTTCTGCGAGACCCGCGTCGACGGCCGCCTCATCGAGCGCGAGTCGCAGATCCCCGACGAGGTCGTGAACGGGCTCAAGGAGCTCGGCGCCTTCGGGATGAAGATCGACACGAAGTACGGCGGCCAGGGGCTGACCCAGGTCTACTACAACAAGGCGCTCACCCTGGCCGGTTCGGCGAGCCCCGCCATAGGCGCACTGCTCTCCGCGCACCAGTCGATCGGCGTGCCCCAGCCGCTCAAGCTGTTCGGCACCCAGGAGCAGAAGGACACCTTCCTGCCCCGCTGCGCCCGTACCGACATCTCCGCCTTCCTGCTCACCGAGCCCGACGTGGGCTCCGACCCGGCCCGCCTCGCGACCTCCGCGGTGCCGGACGGCGACGACTACGTCCTGGACGGCGTGAAGCTGTGGACGACCAACGGTGTCGTCGCGGACCTCCTCGTCGTGATGGCCCGGGTGCCCAAGTCCGAGGGCCACAAGGGCGGCATCACGGCCTTCGTCGTCGAGGCGGACTCGCCGGGCGTCACCGTCGAGAACCGCAACGCCTTCATGGGCCTGCGCGGCATCGAGAACGGCGTCACCCGCTTCCACCAGGTCCGCGTCCCGGCCGCCAACCGGATCGGCCCCGAGGGCTCCGGCCTCAAGATCGCCCTGACCACCCTCAACACTGGCCGCCTCTCGCTGCCCGCCATGTGCGTCGGCGGCGGCAAGTGGTGCCTGAAGATCGCCCGCGAATGGGCGGGCGTACGCGAGCAGTGGGGCCGGCCGGTCGCCCGGCACGAGGCGGTCGGCGCGAAGATCTCCTTCATCGCCGCCACCACGTTCGCCCTCGAAGCCATGACCGACCTCTCCTCGCAGATGGCCGACGAGGACCGCAACGACATCCGCATCGAGGCCGCCCTCGCCAAGCTGTACGGCTCCGAGATGGGCTGGCTGATGACGGACGAGCTGGTCCAGATCCGCGGCGGCCGCGGCTTCGAGACCGCGGACTCGCTCGCGGCCCGAGGCGAGCGGGCCGTCCCCGCCGAGCAGATGCTCCGCGACATGCGGATCAACCGGATCTTCGAGGGCTCGACGGAGATCATGCACCTGCTGATCGCCCGCGAGGCGGTCGACGCCCACCTGTCCGTCGCGGGCGACCTGATCGACCCCGACAAGTCCCTCCAGGACAAGGCCAGGGCGGGCGCGAACGCGGCCGGGTTCTACGCCAAGTGGCTGCCCAAGCTGGTCGCCGGCCCCGGTCAACTCCCGCGCTCCTACGGCGAGTTCGGGCCACTCGCTCAGCACCTTCGCTACGCCGAGCGCTCCGCGCGCAAGCTCGCCCGCTCGACGTTCTACGCGATGTCGCGCTGGCAGGGCCGGATGGAGACCAAACAGGGCTTCCTCGGCCGGATCGTCGACATCGGAGCCGAGCTGTTCGCGATGAGCGCGGCCTGCGTACGGGCCGAGCACCTGCGGGCCACCGGCGAGAACGGCCGCGAGGCGGTCCAGCTGGCCGACACGTTCTGCCGCCAGTCCCGCATCCGCGTGGAGGAACTCTTCACCCGGCTGTGGAGCAACACCGACGACCTCGACCGCAAGATCGTCGACGGGGTCCTCGCCGGTTCCTACACCTGGCTGGAGGAGGGCGTCCTCGACCCCTCCGACGACGGCCCCTGGATCGCGGACGCGACCCCGGGCCCGGCCAAGCGCGACAACGTCCACCGCCCCATCCGCTGATCCCGTACGGGACGCTCCGGTACGGGGATCGGTGCGCCGGGGCGGCACGTTCCGCTCCGGCGTCCGGACCGCGGGCGCCGCCCCGACAGCGGGGTACGGGACGGCGCCCGCGCACTCATCCCGGTCCTATTGGCAGGAGCGCTGTCCGGGCGCACAGCCGATGCGGCAACAATGGGGGGCATGAGCGACAGCCCAGCCCCCCTCGCCGACCCCCACATCGCCTTCGATCCGGCCGTTGGCCGCCGCGATGTGGTGGTCCTCGGATCCACCGGGTCCATCGGTACCCAGGCCATCGACCTGGTCCTGCGCAACCCCGACCGCTTCCGCGTGACCGCGCTCTCCGCGGCCGGCGGCCGGGTCGAGCTGCTCGCCGAGCAGGCCCGGCGGCTGCGGGTCGCCGCCGTCGCGGTGGCGCGCGAGGACGCCGTGCCCGCGCTGCGCGAGGCGCTGGCGGCGCAGTACGGCGGCGAGCCGCTCCCCGAGATCCTGGCGGGCCCCGACGCGGCCACCGAGCTCGCGGCCTCCCCCTGCCACACCGTCCTGAACGGGATCACCGGCTCCATCGGGCTCGCCCCCACGCTGGCCGCGCTCCAAGCGGGACGCACCCTCGCCCTCGCCAACAAGGAGTCGCTGATCGTCGGCGGCCCCCTCGTCAAGGCGATCGCCGAGCCCGGCCAGATCATCCCCGTCGACTCCGAGCACGCCGCGCTCTTCCAGGCGCTGGCCGCCGGCAAGCGCGCCGATGTGCGCAAGCTCGTCGTGACCGCGTCCGGCGGGCCCTTCCGGGGACGTACCAAGAGCGAACTCGCCGACGTCACCCCGGCCGACGCGCTCGCCCACCCCACCTGGGCGATGGGCCCCGTCATCACCGTCAACTCGGCCACCCTGGTCAACAAGGGCCTGGAGGTGATCGAGGCCCACCTGCTCTACGACATCCCCTTCTCGCGCATCGAGGTCGTCGTCCACCCCCAGTCCTACGTCCACTCCATGGTCGAGTTCACCGACGGCTCGACGCTGGCGCAGGCGACCCCGCCGGACATGCGCGGGCCGATCGCGATCGGGCTCGGGTGGCCCGAGCGGGTACCGGACGCGGCGCCCGCGTTCGACTGGTCCAAGGCCTCGGCCTGGGAGTTCTTCCCGCTCGACAACGACGCGTTCCCGTCGGTGGGACTCGCCCGGCACGTCGGGGAGCTGGGCGGGACGGCTCCGGCGGTGTTCAATGCCGCGAACGAGGAATGCGTGGACGCGTTCCTGGCCGGGCGGCTCCCCTTCAGCGGGATCATGGAGACGGTGACGGAGGTCGTCGCCGAACACGGAACGCCGCGGGCGGGAACTTCCCTCACGGTCTCGGACGTCCTGGAAGCGGAGACCTGGGCACGCGCCCGGGCCCGGGAACTCGCGGTGAAGGCAACAGCGGAGGCACGCGCATGACGATCCTGTTGACGGTCCTCGGCATAGCGCTCTTCGCCGTGGGGCTGCTCATCTCCATCGCGTGGCACGAGCTCGGCCACCTCTCCACGGCCAAGCTCTTCGGCATCCGCGTGCCCCAGTACATGGTCGGCTTCGGCCCCACGATCTGGTCGCGCAAGAAGGGCGACACGGAGTACGGGATCAAGGCGGTGCCGGCCGGCGGCTACATCCGCATGATCGGCATGTTCCCGCCCGGTGCGGACGGCCGCATAGAGGCACGCTCGACCTCGCCGTTCCGCGGCATGATCGAGGACGCCAGGGCCGCGGCCTTCGAAGAGCTCCAGCCCGGCGACGAGGACCGGCTCTTCTACACGCGCAAGCCCTGGAAGCGCGTCATCGTCATGTTCGCGGGCCCGTTCATGAACCTGATCCTCGCGGTGGCGATCTTCCTCACCGTGCTCATGGGCTTCGGCATGGCGACCCAGACCACCCAGGTCGCGGGCGTCCAGAAGTGCGTGATCGCGCAGAGCGAGAAGCGCGAGACCTGCAAGCCGACCGACGCGGTCTCGCCCGCCGAGGCCGCCGGCATGAAGACCGGCGACAAGATCGTCGCCTTCGACGGCAAGCCCGTGAAGGACTGGTCCGACCTCTCGGACCGCATCCGCGAGACCATCGGCCCGGCCACGATCACCGTGGAGCGCGGCGGTCAGCAGGTCGTCCTGCACGCCACGCTCGCCAAGAACATGGTGGCCAAGAAGGACTCCGACGGCCAGGTCGTCCCCGACCAGTACGTCCCGGCCGGCTACCTCGGTTTCGCCGCCAAGACCGAGATCCAGCCGCTCAGCTTCAGTGCGTCCGTGAACCGCATGGGCGACATGGTCGAGAACGGCGTCCACTCGATCGTCGCCCTGCCCGGCAAGATCCCGGACCTGTGGAACGCGGCCTTCGACGGCGGCGAGCGCAAGGCCGACTCCCCGGTCGGAGTGGTCGGCGCGGCCCGCCTCAGCGGCGAGGTGCTCAACCTGGACGCCCCGACGCAGAACATCATCGCGACGTTCCTGTTCCTGCTCGCGGGCTTCAACCTCTCGCTGTTCCTGTTCAACATGCTGCCGCTGCTTCCGCTGGACGGCGGCCACATCGCGGGCGCCCTGTGGGAGTCGCTGCGCCGCAACGTGGCCCGCGTCCTCAAGCGCCCCGACCCGGGCCCGTTCGACGTGGCGAAGCTGATGCCGGTCGCGTATGTGGTGGCCGGAATCTTCATCTGCTTCACGCTGCTCGTGCTGGTGGCGGACGTGGTGAACCCGGTGAAGATCACCTGACCGGTCGCGGGGGAGAGGTCTGCCGTACGCCGATGACGTACGGGTTGTCGTACGCAGACAGGGGCGGCCCGGGTGCACAGCGTGCCCGGGCCGCCCCTTCGCGTGAACTCCGGGGGCACGGTGTGCTCGGGGCGCTCAGGGTGACGTAACCTCGAAGGCTGGAGCCCGCCGATCTCGGGACCTTGATCCACACCTTGGGGTTGCACAGCAGATGACTGCGATTTCACTGGGAATGCCGTCCGTACCGACCAGGCTGGCCGAGCGTCGCAAGAGCCGTCAGATCCAGGTCGGGTCGGTGGCGGTCGGCGGGGACGCACCCGTCTCGGTGCAGTCCATGACCACGACGAGGACGTCGGACATCGGCGCCACGCTGCAGCAGATCGCCGAGCTGACGGCGTCCGGCTGCCAGATCGTGCGGGTGGCCTGTCCGACGCAGGACGATGCCGATGCGCTGGCGGTGATCGCGCGGAAGTCGCAGATCCCGGTGATCGCGGACATCCACTTCCAGCCGAAGTACGTGTTCGCCGCGATCGACGCCGGGTGTGCTGCGGTGCGGGTGAATCCGGGCAACATCAAGCAGTTCGACGACAAGGTCAAGGAGATCGCGCAGGCCGCGAAGGACGCGGGCACGCCGATCCGGATCGGTGTGAACGCGGGCTCGCTGGACGCGCGTCTTTTGAAGAAGTACGGCAGGGCGACGCCCGAGGCGCTGGTCGAGTCGGCCCTGTGGGAGGCCTCGCTCTTCGAGGAGCACGGCTTCAGGGACATCAAGATCTCGGTGAAGCACAACGACCCGGTCGTGATGGTGAACGCCTACCGGCAGCTGGCGGCCCAGTGCGACTACCCGCTGCACCTGGGGGTGACCGAGGCGGGTCCGGCCTTCCAGGGCACCATCAAGTCGGCCGTCGCCTTCGGCGCGCTGCTTGCCGAGGGCATTGGTGACACGATCCGTGTCTCCCTGTCGGCCCCGCCGGCCGAGGAGATCAAGGTGGGTATCCAGATCCTGGAGTCGTTGAACCTGCGTCAGCGCCGTCTGGAGATCGTGTCGTGCCCGTCGTGCGGGCGGGCGCAGGTGGATGTGTACAAGCTGGCCGAGGAGGTCACGGCGGGCCTGGAGGGCATGGAGGTTCCGCTGCGCGTCGCGGTGATGGGCTGTGTGGTGAACGGTCCGGGCGAGGCGCGTGAGGCGGATCTGGGTGTCGCCTCCGGCAACGGCAAGGGCCAGATCTTCGTGAAGGGCGAGGTCATCAAGACGGTCCCGGAGTCGAAGATCGTGGAGACGCTGATCGACGAGGCGATGAAGATCGCCGAGCAGATGGAGAAGGACGGCATCGCGTCGGGCGAGCCGCAGGTATCGGTGGCGGGCTGATTTTCCCCCGCCCCGCCCGTTCCCCCAGACCCTCCGGGGGTGAAGGACCCTGGGGCCCCGCCCCAGACCCCGGGAGTTCGCCCCGCCCCACCCCTTCCCGAAACCCGCCGGGGGAGTTCGTTCGGCTGAGGTCCGGCGGGTCGGCTCCTGGGGCTCTGCCCCAGACCCCGTATCGCGCCTCAAGGGCGCTCGTCCTCAATTGCCGGACGGGCTGGGGATGCCTGCAAGGGCACCCTGCCAACGCGAACCCTGCTGGGGGAGGGCCGTCGGGCCGAGTGCTCGGGCGCGGAGGCGACCTATTACAGGCTCATGGGGTCGGCATATCGCGAGGCCGGATCTGAGCGGCCGGGTTTCGCATCCTGCGGGGCCGGGCCTCTGGGGGGCCAGGGGCGAAGCCCCCGGTGGGGGTCTGGGGCGGAGCCCCAGGAGCTCAGCCCCCCCAACCCCCTCTCCCCAGGCGGAGCCAGGGTGTACGGGCGCGGGGCGCAGGGTGGCAGGTACAGTGCGGAGATCAGCAGACCGTACCGTGAGGCCCCCTCGTGTTGATGCAGACCACCACCCGGGTCCTCGAACCCGGCGACCTCGGCGCGGCGCTCGCCATCCTGGAGAGCGACCCGGTCGCCAACGCGTTCGTGACCTCGCGCGTGCAGATCGCCGGCCTCGACCCCTGGCGCCTCGGCGGCGAGATGTGGGGCTGGTACGCGGACGGCCACCTGCGCTCCCTCTGCTACTCCGGCGCCAACCTCGTACCGATCTGCGCGACGCCCGAGGCGGTACGTTCCTTCGCCGACCGGGCCCGCCGCACCGGCCGCCGCTGCTCCTCGATCGTCGGCCCCGCCGAATCCACGGCCCAGCTCTGGCGCCTCCTCGAACCGCACTGGGGCCCCGCCCGCGACGTACGCCCGCACCAGCCGCTGATGGTCGCCGAGAAAATGCCCGAGGACATCGCCCCGGACCCGTACGTCCGCCGGATCCGCAAGGACGAGATGGACGTGATCATGCCGGCCTGCGTCGCCATGTTCACCGAGGAGGTCGGCGTCTCCCCGCTGGCGGGCGACGGCGGACTGCTCTACCAGGCCCGCGTCGCCGAACTCGTCGGCTCCGGGCGCTCGTTCGCCCGTATCGAGGACGGCAAGGTCGTCTTCAAGGCCGAGATCGGCGCCGCCACCAACCAGGCCTGCCAGATCCAGGGCGTCTGGGTCGCCCCCGAACACCGGGGCAAGGGCCTTTCGGCCACCGGCATGGCCGCCGTCCTGCGCTACGCGCTCGCGGACGTCTCCCCCGTCGTGAGCCTGTACGTGAACGACTTCAACGCCCCCGCCCGCGCCTGCTACCGACGGGTCGGCTTCCGTGAGACCGGGGCGTTCATGAGCGTCCTGTTCTGAGAGCCCGGGTCTGAGGTTAGGGTGCGCCCATGCCTGCTGACTCTGACGTACTGGTCGGACCGCTCGACCTCGCGGCCCGCGTGGACGAGGCCCTCGCCGTACAGGCGGTCGCCTTCGGACTCGGCGCCGAAGAGGTCGGGGTGCGCCGCCACATCGTGCTCCGGCACCTGTCCTACCCAGGAGCCAGGGCGCTCGGCGCCACGACTGTCGACGGGCGCCTCGCGGGCTTCGTGTACGGGATGCCCAACGACCGGGCCCACTGGTGGTCCACCGTCGTCGAACCGTATCTGCGCAACAACGGCGCCGAGTGGTGGCTCGACGACTCCTTCGTGATCACCGAGCTGCACGTCCACCCCGCCTTCCAGGGCCGGGGCCTGGGCCGCGCGCTCATCACCACCATCACCGACACCGCCGCCGAGCCCCGCTCGATCCTCTCCGCGATCGACACGGAGAGCCCCGCCCGCGCCCTGTACCGAGGGCTGGGTTACGTCGATCTGGCGGGCCAGGTGCACTTCCCGAGCGCGGCCCGGCCGTACGCCGTGATGGGCGCGCCACTGCCCTTGCTGAGGCACGGCCAAACGGAATTCCGCTAAACGGATTTCCGCGCACTCGGGCCGCCCGGCTAACCTCCAGGCATCACCCCGTGTACGTACAGGAGAGAAATCCATGGCAGCCGCCCAGGTTCAGCGCATGTCCCGTCTGATGGCCAAGACATTGCGCGACGACCCGGCGGACGCCGAGACGCTCAGCCACAAGCTCCTGGTCCGCGCCGGATACGTGCGCCGCAACGCCGCCGGCATCTGGACCTGGCTGCCGCTCGGCAAGAAGGTCCTGGACAACATCACCACCGTCGTACGCGAGGAAATGGACGCCATCGGCGCGCAGGAGGTCCTGCTGCCCGCGCTGCTGCCCAAGGACGCGTACGAGGCGAGCGGCCGCTGGGAGGAGTACGGCGACCTGCTGTTCCGCCTCAAGGACCGCAAGGGCGGCGAGTACCTGCTCGGCCCGACGCACGAAGAGATCTTCACGCAGACGGTCAAGGACCAGTGCACGTCCTACAAGGACCTGCCGGTGATGCTCTACCAGATCCAGACCAAGTACCGCGACGAGGCCCGCCCGCGCTCCGGCGTGCTGCGCGGCCGCGAGTTCCAGATGAAGGACTCGTACTCCTTCGACACCACCGACGAGGGTCTCGCCGAGTCGTACGCGCTGCACCGCGCCGCCTACCAGAAGATCTTCGCGCGCCTGGGCCTGGACTACCGCATCGTGTCCGCCGTCTCCGGCGCCATGGGCGGCTCCGCGTCCGAGGAGTTCCTGGCCCCGGCCGCCGCGGGCGAGGACACCTTCGTGGACTGCCCGGCCTGCGACTACGCGGCCAACACCGAGGCCGTGACGTTCGTCGCCGCCCCGGTCGACGGCTCCGCGCACGGCCCCGTCGAGGAGCTCGCCACCCCCGACACCCCCACCATCGAGACCCTCGCCGCGCACCTGGGTGTCCCGGCCTCGGCCACCCTGAAGAACCTCCTGGTCAAGGTGGACGGCGAGATCGTCGCCGTCGGCGTGCCCGGCGACCGCGAGGTGGACCTCGGCAAGCTCGGCGAGCACCTGGCGCCCGCCGTCGTGGAGCTCGTGACCGCCGAGGACTTCGCGGACCGCCCCGACCTGGTACGCGGCTACGTCGGCCCGCAGGGCCTGGAGAAGGTCCGCTACATCGCCGACCCGCGCGTCGCGAACGGCACCGCCTGGATCACCGGCGCCAACAAGGCCGACACCCACGCCCGCAACGTGGTCTGCGGCCGCGACTTCGAGGTCGACGACTACCTCGACGTCGTCGTGGTCGAGGAGGGCGACCCCTGCCCGTCCTGCGGCGCCGGCCTGAAGCTCGACCGCGCGATCGAGATCGGCCACATCTTCCAGCTCGGCCGCAAGTACGCCGACACCTTCCAGCTCGACGTCCTCGGCAAGGAGGGCAAGCCGGTCCGGGTCACCATGGGGTCGTACGGCATCGGTGTCTCGCGCGCCGTCGCCGCGCTCGCCGAGCAGAGCGCGGACGACAAGGGGCTGTGCTGGCCGGCCGAGATCGCCCCGGCGGACGTGCACGTCGTCGCCGCGGGCAAGGCGGTGCAGACCGAGGCCGCCCTCGATGCGGCCGAGCAGCTGCGTGCCGCCGGGCTGCGCGTCCTGGTGGACGACCGTGCCGGAGTCTCGCCCGGCGTGAAGTTCACCGACGCCGAGCTGATCGGCGTCCCGAAGATCCTGGTGGCCGGGCGCCGCGTGGCCGAGGGCGTCTTCGAGCTGAAGGACCGCCGCACGGGCGAGCGCGAGGAGCTCCCGCTGGCCGAGGCGATCGCCCGCCTGACGGTCTGACGGCCCGGTCTTCCCCCACCCCGCCCCTTCCCGCTGTGACACTCTGCGGCTCCGCCGCGTGGCCTCCGGGGGTGGGTGGGGCAGCTATGGCCGGCGATGGGGATGGGTCGGGTGCGGGTCGTGGGTGGCTGGTCGCGCAGTTCCCCGCGCCCCTAGCGGGATCAGCGCTGGCCCGCATTGGCATCTTTAGCCTGTCCGGCGATTGAGGACGAGCGCCCTCAAGGCGCGAACGGGTCTGGGGCGGAGCCCCAGGGGCCCTTCACCCCCCCGGAGGGTCTCGGGAAGGGGCGGGGTGGGGGAGTTACAGCCAGCCCGCGAATTCCAGGAGTAGTTCCGCGTCCCGGTCGCGGCCCGCCGCACGGGCGCGCAAGCCCGATTCCACCGCCCGGAACAGCGTCCAGCCGTGCAGCCGCGCAGGGTCGACGTCCAGCGAGTCGGCGAGCCTGTTGACGCGGCGGCGGGCCGAGGACGCCCCGCTCGGCGCCGCGATCAGGTCCTCGACGCGGTCGCGCACCAACCGGGCCAGGTCGTAGGCCCGTTCACCCACCAGCGGCTCGGGCCCCACCGTCAGCCATGGCGCCCGCTCGCCCGAAAGCACCTTGCTCTGACGGAAGTTGCCGTGCAGGAGCATCAACTCCCTTGAGGAAGAGGTGAGTTCGTCTCGGGCGGCAAGTGCGGCCGAGACGAGCGCGGCCAGTTCGGCGTCCCGCTGGGCCCGCATCGGCACGCTCTGGCGCTCGGTGCGTTCGGCCACCGTCTCGAAGGCGTGGCCGGCCGGCGGCTCGACCCAGAGGCGCCGCACCGTCCCGGCCGCTTCGAGCAGCGCCTTCGCCTCGGGCAGCGAGCGCAGCGACACCTCGGGGTGCAGCCGCTCCAGGAGCAGGGCGTCGTCGCGGCCCTCGGCCTCCAGCAACTGGGCCGCACCCCAGCCGTTCCAGTGCGCGAGCGCCGCGCGCTCCAGGTCCGGGCGGGCGAATGCCGGGGCGACCTTGAGGGCGGCGGGGGTGCCGTCCGGACGGCGTACGAGGGCGACCAGACTGGAGCGGCCGCCCGGTGCCTGCACCCGGTCGACGGCGAGCCCGCGCCGGGCCGCCGACTCCTCGGCCAGCTCCGGCAGCCGGTCGAGCCAGGGCTCGGCCAGCGTGTCCCCGTACGTCTCGCCGAGCGCGCGTACCAGCCGCTCAGGCGGTTCGAAAGCCATGCGTGTATTGCCCCTTGCTCAGGTACTAGCCGGTGGAACTCAGGTACTGGCCGGTGGAACCGGTGCGCTCGGGCGTTCCGCGAGCCCAGGAAAGGCTACGCTGCTGCCCCGCCAGCGAACGGCCCGCACCGCCGCTTCCCGCAGGGCGCCGGCCGCCTCCTGGCGCAGCGGGCCCGCGGCGGCCCGGACGAGGTCCGAGTAGACACCGGCGACCCGGTCCTCCAGGTCCGCCGCGAGCCGGAGCGCGGAGGCGGCGTCCGGCACGGTGAACGGCAGGGCGTACGCCGCGGCCGCCGCCACCGGCGATCCGCCCAGGTCACGCACCGTACGGGCCAGCGAGTCGCGGCGGGAGCGGTGCGCGGTGTAGGCCTCGCGGGCTTCGGCGGCGCGGGCATCGGAGAGCCGGCCGCCGAGCACCCCGTACCCGTACACCGCCGCGTGTTCGGCGGCCAGCGCGGCCTGCGCCGCATCCAGGGCCTTGGCCATCACGCACCCCCGCCGAGCAGGAAGGCGTGTCCCGCGTTGGACGCCGCGACCGAGGCGAGCAGCCGAGCGAGCTCGGGCGGCGCGGTCGCGAGGGCGGCCAACTGGGCGTCGGAGGTGCGCCGTTCGGCCTCCGCGAGAGCCTTCAGGGCCTCGTCCGCGTCGGATGCCACCGTCGAGACCCCGGCCGGTGCGGCGGGGGAGGCCGTGGCAGAGGGGCTGGGGGAAGGGGTGGTGGCCGAAGCCGGTGCGAGGGCCGTCGTGTGCTGGGCCGCCTGGTCGCGCAGCGGCGCGAGCCGGGTCCGCAGCGTCGGATGCATCGCGAGGACCGCGTCGTACTGGGTGACGAGCGCCCGGCTCGTGGCCGAGGTCCGGGCGCGCAGCGCCGCCTCCGCGCGGGCGGCCGCCTCGCGCGCCTCGTTCGCGGAGCTGCGCGTGCCGGCTCCGGAGCCGTCGCCCGAGCAGCCGGCCAGCAGGCCTGCGGCCGCCGCTCCCGTCACGGCCAGCACACGCCTTCGCGTGGTCCCCGGGTGCCCCACGTGTCTCTCCCCTGCGTGCCAGGTCCGCCGGTGACCGAGTGATCACCGCAGGCGAGCGTACCCGCGGGCCCCGGGCCGTGGACGGCAACACCCTCCGGGACCGGATACCCTTTGATCTGACGGCGGCGGTCCGATGACGGCCGCCGTACGAGACGACGATCCCCACAACAGCAGACGCGGCCGAGGAGTCACCCGGATGAGCACGACCCAGAGCGACAGGCTGCGCGGTCTCCTTGAACCGCTCGTCAGCGCGAAGGATCTGGACCTCGAGGAGATCGAGGTGTCCCGGGCGGGCCGTCGGCGCGTGCTGCGGATCGTGGTCGACTCCGACGAGGGTGTGGAGCTGGACGCCTGTGCCGAGCTGAGCCGGGCCGTCTCCGAGCTGCTCGACGAGAGCGATGCGATGGGCGAGGAGGAGTACGTCCTCGAAGTGACGTCTCCGGGCGCCGAACGCCCGCTCACCGAGCTCCGCCACTACCTGCGCGCCACCGGCCGGCTCGCCCGGCTCCAGCTGCACGACGGCGGCGAGCTGGTCGCGCGGATCCTCAAGGCCGATGAAGAAGGCATCGACACCGAGATCCCGGGTGTGAAGGGGCGCAGGCCCACCGCCCGCCGGATCGCCTTCGCCGAGATCGCCAAGGCGCGGGTCGAGATCGAGTTCAGCCGCAAGGACGGAAAGAACGAGATCGCCGAAGACAGCAAGAACGACATCCTGAACGACATTCAGAACGAAGAGGAGGCGTAGCCGTGGACATCGACATGAGTGCCCTGCGGGGTCTGGTCCGGGAGAAGGAGATCTCCTTCGACCTGCTGGTCGAGGCGATCGAGTCGGCGCTCCTCATCGCCTACCACCGCACCGAGGGCAGCTTCCGGCGTGCGCGCGTGAAGCTCGACCGTGAGAACGGTCATGTCACGGTGTGGGCGAAGGAAGACCCGGCCGATCTCGAAGAGGGCCAGGAGGCCAAGGAGTTCGACGACACCCCGTCGGACTTCGGCCGCATCGCGGCGAGCACCGCCAAGCAGGTCATCCTGCAGCGGCTGCGCGACGCGGAGGACGACATCACCTTCGGCGAGTTCGCCGGCCGCGAGGGCGACGTCATCACCGGCGTCGTCCAGCAGGGCAAGGACCCGAAGAACGTGCTGGTCGACATCGGCAAGATGGAGGCCATGCTGCCGGTGCAGGAGCAGGTGCCGGGCGAGGAGTACACGCACGGACTGCGCCTTCGCACGTACGTCGTACGGGTGGCGAAGGGTGTGCGCGGTCCCTCGGTGACCCTGTCGCGCACCCATCCGAACCTCGTCAAGAAGCTGTTCGCGCTTGAGGTCCCCGAGATCGCCGACGGTTCGGTGGAGATCTCGGCGATCGCCCGCGAGGCCGGCCACCGTACGAAGATCGCGGTGCGCTCGACGCGCAGCGGCCTCAACGCCAAGGGCGCCTGCATCGGCCCGATGGGCGGCCGGGTGCGCAACGTCATGGCCGAGCTGCACGGCGAGAAGATCGACATCGTCGACTGGTCGGACGACCCGGCCGAGATGGTGGCCAACGCACTGTCCCCGGCCCGGGTCTCCAAGGTCGAGGTCGTGGACCTCGCGGCCCGCTCCGCCCGGGTGACCGTGCCCGACTACCAGCTCTCCCTCGCCATCGGCAAGGAAGGGCAGAACGCCCGCCTCGCCGCCCGCCTCACCGGCTGGCGCATCGACATCCGCCCGGACACCGAGCAGCCGACCGAGGACTGACCGGGCTGACCGGCCCGACGGGAATAAGAAGTGGCCCTGCCCCTGTTCTGGGGGCAGGGTGAGCTTTCTGGACAACAACCGTTCGATTTTTGCCCCAAAGGGGTGAGGTCGGTGCGGGGAGGTAGACTTAAACGTGTCTGGCCGGACGCACGCCCGCGCCTGCCCTGAGCGAACCTGCGTGGGATGCCGGGAGCGAGCGGCCAAGAACGATCTGCTGCGCATCGTGGCGATCGAGGGTGCTTGCGCCCCTGATCCTCGCGGTACGCTGCCCGGCCGGGGTGCATATGTACACCCCGCCTCGGTCTGTCTCGACCAGGCGGTCCGCCGCCGGGCGTTCTCCAGGGCCTTCAGGGCCAGGGAAGCGCTCGACACCGCGGCACTGCGGGATTACGTCGAGCAGGCAGCAACGTAAGAAGAAGTACGGCACGGAATCCCGTGCGGTCAGGTACCTCGCGAGTTGGAAGTAGGTCGAGATTGCGATGAGCACTCGATGAGTACGCGATGAGTACGCCCATGAAGTAGCGACGGTCCGGCGGTAACCCGGACCTAAAAGGAGCGAAGTGGCTAAGGTCCGGGTATACGAACTCGCCAAGGAGTTCGGGGTTGAGAGCAAGGTCGTCATGGCCAAGCTCCAAGAACTCGGTGAATTCGTCCGTTCGGCGTCCTCGACGATCGAGGCGCCGGTTGTACGCAAGTTGACTGACGCACTGCAGGGGCCCGGCGGCAACGCCGGCAAGTCCGCTGCCAAGCCCGGCGCGCCCCGCAAGGCGACGCCGGCCAAGCCCGCGGCGCCCTCCCCGGCCGCTGCGGCACGTCCCGCTGCCCCGAAGCCCGGCGCCCCGGCCCCCAAGCCGGCCCCCGCCGCGCCTGCGGCCCCGGTCACCCCGGCCGCCCCGGTGAGCAGCACCCCCTCTCAGGCTCCGGCCGCCCCGGGCCCGCGCCCGGGTCCGAAGCCCGCCCCCGCCAAGCCGGCCCCGGTCACTCCCGTGCCCGCCGCCGAGTTCTCGGCTCCGGCTCCGGCCCAGCCCGCGGCGCCCCAGGCCCCGCGTCCCGCCGGTGCCACCCCCGGCCCGCGTCCCGCCCGTCCGGCCCCGGCCGGTCAGCAGCGTGACGGTGGCCAGCGCGACGGCGGCCAGCGCGGCGGCGACCGTCCGGCCCGCCCCGCGGGTCAGGGTGCCCCCCGTCCGGGCGGTGCCCGTCCGGCCGGTCCGCGCCCCGGCAACAACCCCTTCACCTCGGGTGGCTCCACCGGCATGGCGCGCCCGCAGGCGCCCCGTCCCGGTGGCGGCGCTCCCCGACCGGCCGGGGGCCACGGCGGTGCCGGTGCCCCTGGTGGTGCCCCGCGTCCGCAGGGCGGCCCCGGCGGCGCTCCGCGTCCGCAGGGTCAGGGCGGCGCCCGTCCGACCCCGGGCGGCATGCCGCGTCCGCAGGGCGGCGCTCCGCGCCCGGGTGGCGCTCCCGGTGGTAACCGTCCGAACCCCGGCATGATGCCGCAGCGTCCGGCCGCGAGCCCGCGTCCCGGCGGCGGCCCCGGTGGCCGTGGTCCCGGTGGCCCCGGCGGTCGTCCGGGTGGCGGCGGCGGTGCCGGTCGTCCCGGTGGCGGCGGCGGCTTCGCCGGCCGTCCGGCGGGTCCCGGTGGCGGCGGTCGTCCCGGTGGCGGCGGCGGCTTCGGCGGCCCCCGTCCGGGTGGCGGCGCTCCCGGTGGTGGCGGCGGCTTCGGCGGTCGTCCCGGCTTCCAGGGCCGTCCCGGTGGCCCGGGTGGCCGCGGTGGCACGCAGGGTGCCTTCGGCCGTCCCGGCGGGCCCGCCCGTCGTGGTCGCAAGTCGAAGCGTCAGAGGCGCCAGGAGTACGAGGCCATGCAGGCCCCGTCGGTGGGCGGCGTCATGCTGCCCCGCGGCAACGGACAGTCCGTCCGCCTGTCGCGCGGTGCTTCGCTGACCGACTTCGCGGAGAAGATCAACGCCAACCCGGCGTCGCTCGTCGCCGTGATGATGAACCTCGGCGAGATGGTCACCGCCACGCAGTCGGTCTCCGACGAGACGCTGAAGCTGCTCGCGGACGAGATGAACTACATCCTCGAGATCGTCAGCCCCGAGGAGGAGGACCGCGAGCTGCTCGAGTCCTTCGACATCGAGTTCGGCGAGGACGAGGGTGGCGAGGAGTTCCTCGTCGCGCGTCCGCCGGTCGTGACCGTCATGGGTCACGTCGACCACGGTAAGACCCGCCTTCTGGACGCGATCCGCAAGACGAACGTCGTTGCGGGCGAGGCCGGTGGCATCACGCAGCACATCGGTGCGTACCAGGTCACGACCGAGGTCAACGAGGAAGAGCGCAAGATCACCTTCATCGACACCCCGGGTCACGAGGCGTTCACCGCCATGCGTGCCCGTGGTGCGAAGTCGACCGACATCGCGATCCTCGTGGTGGCGGCGAACGACGGTGTGATGCCCCAGACGATCGAGGCGCTGAACCACGCCAAGGCGGCCGACGTGCCGATCGTGGTCGCGGTCAACAAGATCGACGTCGAGGGCGCGGACCCGACCAAGGTGCGCGGTCAGCTCACCGAGTTCGGTCTGGTGGCCGAGGAGTACGGCGGCGACACGATGTTCGTCGACATCTCCGCCAAGCAGGGCCTCAACATCGAGTCCCTCCTGGAGGCCGTCGTCCTCACCGCCGACGCCTCGCTCGACCTGCGGGCCAACCCGGAGCAGGACGCGCAGGGCATCGCGATCGAGTCGCACCTCGACCGCGGCCGCGGCGCCGTCGCGACCGTCCTGGTCCAGCGGGGCACCCTGCGGGTCGGCGACACGATGGTGGTCGGCGACGCGTACGGCCGAGTCCGCGCCATGCTCGACGACAAGGGCGAGAACGTGGAAGAGGCGGGTCCCTCGACTCCGGTCCTCGTCCTCGGTCTCACCAACGTCCCGGGCGCCGGCGACAACTTCCTGGTCGTCGACGAGGACCGTACGGCCCGTCAGATCGCCGAGAAGCGTGCCGCCCGCGAGCGCAACGTCCGCTTCGCCCGCAAGGGTGTGCGGTTCTCCCTGGAGAACCTGGACGAGGCCCTCAAGGCCGGTCTGGTGCAGGAACTCAACCTCATCATCAAGGGCGACGCGTCCGGTTCGGTGGAGGCTCTCGAGTCCTCGCTGCTCCAGCTCGACGTCGGCGAAGAGGTCGACATCCGCGTCCTGCACCGCGGCGTGGGTGCGGTCACCGAGTCGGACATCGACCTGGCGACCGGCTCCGACGCGATCGTCATCGGCTTCAACGTCCGCGCTGCCGGGCGTGCCCAGCAGATGGCGGAGCGCGAAGGCGTCGACGTCCGGTACTACTCGGTCATCTACCAGGCGATCGAAGAGATCGAAGCGGCCCTCAAGGGCATGCTCAAGCCGGAGTACGAAGAGGTCGAGCTCGGCACGGCGGAGATCCGCGAGATCTTCCGCTCGTCCAAGCTGGGCAACATCGCCGGTGTCCTGGTCCGGTCGGGCGAGGTCAAGCGCAACACCAAGGCGCGCCTGCTGCGCGATGGCAAGGTCATCGCGGAGAACCTCACCATCTCGGGTCTGCGCCGCTTCAAGGACGACGTCACCGAGATCCGCGAAGGCTTCGAGGGCGGTATCAACCTCGGAAACTTCAACGACATCAAGATCGACGACGTCATCGCGACGTACGAGATGCGCGAGAAGCCGCGCGGCTAGTCCGCGCAGCTGAACCCGTACCTCAGCAGTCGGGGCCGATCGGCGGGAAGATATTTCCGTCGATCGGCCCCGGCCGTTCCGGTACGGTTCTTGATGTCCCTGCCAAGACTTTGGCGGGGTCCTCTAACCCGTACCGGCGGGACATCCGGACATACATGTATGTGGGGACGCTGTCCTTCGACCTGCTTCTCGGCGACGTACGGTCGCTGAAGGAGAAACGCTCCGTCGTCCGGCCGATAGTCGCCGAACTCCAGCGCAAGTACGCGGTGAGTGCGGCCGAAGTCGGCGACCAGGATCTGCACCGCAGGGCCGAGATCGGCCTGGCGGTGGTGTCCGGGGACACGGGGCACCTCACAGACGTACTCGACCGGTGCGAGCGGCTCGTCGCCGGCCGGCCCGAGGTGGAACTGCTCTCGGTGAGACGCAGGCTCCACAGCGACGAAGACTGAACACTGAGCAAGGCTTGAGAAGGAGAAGGACCAGTGGCCGACAACGCGCGGGCGAAGAAGCTGGCGGACCTCATCCGGGAGGTGGTGGCCGAGAAGCTGCTGCGTGGCGTCAAGGACCCGCGCCTCGGAACGCACGTCACCATCACGGACACCCGGGTCACCGGCGACCTGCGGGAGGCCACGGTCTTCTACACGGTGTACGGGGACGACGAGGAGCGGGCCGCCGCCGCGGCAGGACTGGAGAGCGCCAAGGGCATCCTGCGCTCCGCGGTCGGCTCCGCCGCCGGCACCAAGTTCACGCCCACCCTGACGTTCATCGCGGACGCGCTCCCCGAGAACGCCAAGACCATCGAGGACCTCCTCGACAAGGCGCGGGCCTCGGACGCCGCGGTGCGCGAGGTGTCCTCGGGCGCCCAGTTCGCCGGTGACGCCGACCCGTACAAGAAGCCCGGCGACGAGGACGACGCCTCCGCATGAGCACCGCAGCAAAGACGCCCGACGGCCTGGTCATTGTCGACAAGCCGTCGGGCTTCACTTCGCACGACGTCGTGGCCAAGATGCGCGGCATCGCCAAGACCCGCCGGGTCGGCCACGCCGGAACCCTCGACCCGATGGCGACCGGCGTGCTCGTCCTCGGTGTGGAGCGGGCCACCAAGCTGCTCGGGCACCTCGCCCTGACCGAGAAGGAGTACCTCGGTACGATCCGGCTCGGCCAGGACACCGTCACGGACGACGCCGAGGGCGAGATCATCTCGTCGACCGACGCGTCCAAGGTGACCCGCGAGGGCATCGACGCGGGGGTCGCGGAGCTGACCGGCGCCATCATGCAGGTGCCGTCCAAGGTCTCCGCCATCAAGATCGACGGCAAGCGGTCGTACGCGCGGGTGCGCGGAGGCGAGGAGTTCGACATCCCGGCCCGGCCGGTGACCGTCTCCTCCTTCCGGGTCTACGACGTCCGCGAGGCCGTCGCCGAGGACGGCACCCCGGTCATCGACCTGGTCGTCTCCGTCGTCTGCTCGTCGGGCACCTACATCCGGGCGCTCGCCCGTGACCTCGGGGCCGGGCTCGGCGTCGGCGGCCATCTCACCGCGCTGCGCCGCACCCGTGTCGGCCCGTACGGCCTGGACGCGGCCCGCACCCTGGACCAGCTCCAGGAGTCGCTCACCGTGATGCCGGTGGCCGAGGCCGCGGCCGCCGCGTTCCCCCGCTGGGACGTCGATGCCCGGCGCGGCTCGCTGCTGCTCAACGGCGTACGCCTGGACATGCCGGACGAGTACGAGGCCGGGAAGGCGGTCGGGGTGTTCGGGCCCGACGGGACGTTCCTCGCGCTGGTCGAGAGCCAGAAGGGCAAGGCCAAGAGCCTCGCCGTGTTCGGCTGAGACACCGGCTCTGACGCCCACCGTGGAGCGGGCGGGGCGGCCCGCTCCACGATCCCCCTCGCAAGGGGTCTATCCGTCGCGCCTGGGGGATTCACCCCTACGAGCAGGCGCTCGGAGTGAACCACGGGAGCGCAGGGGGGCGCTTTCCCTCGACATTCTTCTCGGGCGGATCACCCCAGAACTACCGTTTCGGACATGGGACGCGGGACTGGGGGAGAGGCCGGGGAGACGCTCGTACGGATCTGTGATCTGGCCGGGCGGACCCGGGGGACGGGGTTCGTCGCGGACGACCGGGGGACCGTCGTCACCAGTCACGAAGCCGTCGACGGGCTGACCAGAGTGGTGCTGCACGCACCCGGCGAGCGCACCTGGCTCGCCGAGGCCGACGACCTCACCTTCCTGCCCGAGGCCGGCCTCGCCCTGGTGCGCACCGACGGGCTCGGGGCGCGCCCGCTGCCCATCTCCGCGCGCACCGACATCCGTACGGGCACCTATGTGCGGGTCGCCGCCCACGGTTGGCGCGAAGCACGCGTTCTTGGCACCTCTCCCGTCACCTACACCGCCACCGACCGCTTCCATCTCCTGGGCGGCGTACTGGAGTTGGCGATCGGGACGGCCGGCAGCGAGGCCATGCGGCTCGGTGGTGAGGCCAGCGGCGGGCCCGTGGTGGACACCGTCACCGGGGCCGTGCTCGGCGTGGTCGGGACCGCGCTGCACGCCGCGCACCGGGCCTCCGGGTTCGCGGTGCCGCTGCACGCCGCGCACGGGCCGCTCGCCGAGCTGCTGCGGCGCAACGCCGCCACCGTGCCCGCCTACGGCCGCGATCTGAACCTGGCCGGGGCGCTCCAGCTCACCGCGATCTCCGTGGGCTCCGTCGGCGGCCCCGGCACGGGGCCGGAGCCCGTCGAACGGCGGTCCACGCTCAAGGAGTTCGCGGCCTTCGCCTCCGGCGGCGCCCTCGTGCTCGGGCTCGTCGGCGACCCCGGCACCGGGCGCACCACCGAGCTCGCCTCGGTCGCCGGCCGCCGGGCCCGCGGCGACGAGCCCGCGCCCACGCTCTGGCTGCGCGGCGCCGACCTGCGGGCCGACGACGCCTCGGTCGCCGACGCGGTCGCCCGCGCGCTGGCCCAGGCGGCCCGGATCGTCGCCGCCTCCCCGTACGCGGGCCAGGAGGCGGCCACCCCCGACCGCGTGGCACGGCTCGCCCGCGAGGCCCAAAGGCCCCTGCTCGTCCTGCTCGACGGGCCGGAGGAGATGCCGCCCGTGCTCGCCCACCGGCTGGCCGAATGGACCGCCGGCACCGTGGACTGGCTCGGGGCGGCCGGGGCGCGCATGGTCGTCGCCTGCCGGCCCGAGCACTGGGAGCAGGCCGGGGCGCACTACCCCGAGGGCGTCCTGCACCCGGCCCGGCTGCCCCGCCTTCCGGACGCCGTGCGCATCGGCGACCTCGGGCGCAAGGAGGCGGCGCGGGCCCGCGAGCACTACGGCATCCCCGAGGGCGCGCTCGCCGAGCGCGACGCCCGCCATCCGCTCACGCTGCGGCTGCTCGCCGAGGTGCGGGCGGCCCTGCCCGGCGAGGTCGGGGGAAGGCCGGACCGCGAGGAGGTCTTCTCCGCGCACCTGGACCTGATGTGCCTGCGGATCGCGGTACGCGTCGCGGCCTCGGCCCGGCCGCCGGTGCGTGGCAGCGAGGTGCGCAGGCTCGCGGCCCGCGTCGCCGGGCAGGTGCACGAGGCGGCCCGGCGCTGTCTCGGCCCCGGCCAGGGCGAGCTGGACCGGGAGTCGTTCGAGGAGATCTTCCCGTGGCGTACGGGATCGGCCTCCGCGGTGCTCACCGAGGGCCTGCTCGTGCCGGCCGGGGCCGGCTACCGCTTCGCGCACGAGGAGCTCGCGGACTGGGTGCAGGCGGCCCACCTCGACCTCGACGCGGCCCTCTACGCGCTGGTGCACCGCTGGTACGACGAGAGCGACCCGCAGACCGTCGTACGGCTCCCCTCGCGCCCCGCCGTCAGCGCCGTGCCGGGCGGCCACGTGCCACCCCCGCCGGGCTCGGGACCCACCCCCGCCGGGCGCCCCCTGCCGGTGCCCCGGCACCGCATCGGGCCCGTCCTGGAGGCCATGCTGCTGCTCGGCAGCCAGCAGGGTTCCACACAACTCGCCCTGAAGCTCAAGGGGTTGGTGGACGCCCTGGACCGCACCCCGGCGGCCGGTGCAGGACACGCCCGGTTCGCCGACGCCCAGTGGTGGGCGGTCCGCCTCCTCACCGAGACGCTGCTGAGGGTTCCCGACGTACGCCCCTACCAGGAGGTGCTGCGCCTGCTCGCGGACCGGATCAGCCGCCGCTCCGTACGGGAAGGGGGACCCGCGAACCTCGGCGCGCTCGGGGAGTTCGGGCCCTGGTTCTGGATGCGGCTGCGGCTCAGCGACGACCGGCGGCTGGAACTGCTGCGCCGCCTGGTGCCCGCCGACGGGGTGCCGGGGGCCTCGCCCGGCTGGGAGCGCTACCTGGACGCGGTCGACCGAAGGCTCGCCGTCGAACCCAGGACCGTACAGCCGCTGCTCTGCCGCTGGTTCACCGACGATCGGCCGCTGCCGGTGGCGCCCGGGACCGATGTGCGGCCCACCGTCGCGCGGGCAGCCCAGGCCCTGCTGTACGCGAGGCGGGCGCTGGCCGTCGACGACCTCACCGAGGCGCTCGTGGCGACCGTCCATGTCCGCGCCGGTGAACTCCTCACCCAGCTCGCCGAGGACGAGCCGTCCGCGCTCTGCCGGGCCGTGGACCGCTGGGCCCACGACGATCGGCCGGACCGGCGTGCCGCGGCCGCCACCTACGGGCCGCGCGTCGCCCTCGGCATCCGTACCGCCGCCGACCGCGAGCTGCTCCGCTACGCGGCCCTCGCCCTGCTCGCGCGCCCGGCGGACACCGCGCTGCACGGCGCCGCCCTCGCCCTCCTGGTCCGCGATCCGCTGACCCGCGGGCGCTATCTCGACGAGGCGCTCGCCGTGTACACCGCAGGCGACCCCAGGTTCCCCGCCTCCGCGCTCGCCTCCGCCCTCACCACCCACCCCGAACCCGTCCTCGCCGCCTTCCAGACGCGGCTGCACGAGCCCGGAGCCGGGGCGGCCGACGTCCTGGACGCGCTCGCGGAGATCAACACCCCGGCCCTCGCCCGCCGCGCCGCGGCCCTGGTCCAGGACCACGTCGAGCGTCACCCCGAGGCGGCCGAGCACGCCGCGGACTTCGTGGACCGGCGGCTCGAATACGGCCCCGCCGCCCGCGCGGTGCTCTTCCCCATGGTCACCAGCCTGCTGCGCGGCTGCGCCCACCCCGTCCGGCGCGCGCTCGCCCCCGTCCTCGCGGCCCCCGGCACCCGGTCCTCGCGCCCGCTGCGCTCAGAGCTCCTCGACGCGCTCCTCGAATTCGAGCGGTACGAATCCCGGGATCTGACCGTCCTTGACGCACTGCTCGGCGCCGCGGCGACGGGTTCGGCGGAGCGGGCCGAGGCGCGCACCCGCGACCTCGTGCACCGCACCGGGCTCCTTCTCGTCCGTACGCCCGACGGCGCGGCCTGTTTCGACCGGCGCCTGGTCGAGCTGTGCCAGGAGGTCCCGGGCTTCGCCGCGCAGGTCGCCGGATGGCTCCTCCAGGCGCCGCACGAGTGGGCCGCGGTGGTCGGTCCGAGCGCCCGCCGGGCGGTGGAGACGCTGGGCTCTCCCATGCCGATGCGATCCCGGGCGGCCGGGCATGGCAGTCTTAGACCTGCATAACGCGTAAGGGTCAACGACGTACACGGGTTCGAGGAGCGGTCACAGTGCAGCGCTGGCGTGGCTTGGAGGACATCCCCCAGGACTGGGGACGCAGCGTCGTCACCATCGGCTCCTACGACGGGGTGCACCGCGGACACCAGCTGATCATCGGGCGGGCCGTGGAGCGCGCCCGCGAGCTCGGCGTGCCGTCCGTCGTCGTCACCTTCGACCCGCACCCCAGCGAGGTCGTGCGCCCCGGCAGCCACCCGCCGCTGCTCGCCCCGCACCACCGGCGCGCCGAACTGATGGCGGACCTGGGTGTGGACGCGGTCCTCATCCTCCCCTTCACCAGCGAGTTCTCGAAGCTCTCGGCCGCCGACTTCGTGGTGAAGGTCCTGGTCGACAAGCTGCACGCCAAGCTCGTCGTCGAAGGCCCGAACTTCCGCTTCGGCCACAAGGCCGCGGGCAACGTCGAGGTCCTGGCAGAGCTCGGCCGCACCTACGACTACGAGGTCGAGGTCATCGACCTGCGGGTGCGCGGCGAGGCGGGCGGCGGCGAGCCGTTCTCCTCCACCCTGACCCGCAGGCTGGTCACCGAGGGCGACATCGAGGGCGCCGCCGAGATCCTCGGCCGCCCGCACCGCGTCGAGGGCGTCGTCGTGCGCGGCGCCCAGCGCGGCCGCGAGCTCGGCTACCCGACCGCGAACGTCGAGACGCTGCCGCACACCGCGATCCCCGCGGACGGCGTGTACGCGGGCTGGCTCACAGCCGACGGCGAGCGGATGCCCGCGGCGATCTCGGTCGGCACCAACCCGCAGTTCGACGGCACCGAGCGCACGGTGGAGGCGTACGCCATCGACCGCGTCGGCCTCGACCTGTACGGGCTGCACGTCGCCGTCGACTTCCTCGCCTATGTGCGCGGCATGGCCAAGTTCGACTCCATCGAGGACCTGCTCGAAGCGATCGGCAACGACGTGAAGCGGTCCACCGAGCTGATCGAGGCGTACGAGTCCCGGCGGGGCTAACCCCCTTTTGGCCGACGTCACTTGATCCGGTCAAGTACCGGTCAAGCAGTGGCCTGAAATCGTCCAAGTCCTCGCATCGACTGCGTATCGAGGACGGGTTATGGGCGGTTTTTGGCGTACGGGGGCCGTTGCGCTGCGCGTAGGTTGAACGGTGATTCAGCCACATCCCGCAAGGGGGAAACGCGTGGGCGAGCAGCCCGTGTCCCGCCTCCTCGGCCTGGTCGGCGACGTGCCGGTGCAGGGCGCGCAGCAAGGCGTACCGCCATACCACACCCCGGTGTTCATTCCGGCCCATCCGCGCTATCCCGGCGGCGGAGCCGCGCCCCATGTCGACTACGAGCTCTTCAAGGGCCCCTCGGGTCCGCCCGTCCCGGTCGCGTTCACCAGCCTGCGCGGACTCGTCGAGGCGCTCGGCCCGGCCCAGCCCTGGGTCGCGGTCTCGCTCGGCCCGTTCGCCGAGGCGATGCAGCGGGCCAGGCTGCCCAAGGTGCGGCTCGACCCGGTGGTCGACCCCGGCGGCCGCAGATGGCGGGCCGAGGATCTGGAGCGGGCGTACGGCGGCGAGGAGGGCACCCGATGAGCGTGGACCTGAAGCTGGTCCTGGCGGACCTGAACGCGATGGCGGGCACCTTCCACAAGGAGGCCGACAACTACCGCAAGATGCACCAGAACGTGAAGCCGGCGATCGTCGGCTCCGGGGACGCCGGGTGCGACGCGGCGATCAAGGCGGTGGCCGACCTGATCGCGGGCCTGCACGACAAGCTGTCGGACCGCCTGGACGACCGCAGCGACAAGCTGAAGTACGCGCACGACTCGATGGCCCGCCACGACATCGACGTACACGGCCTGTTCGACGACCTGATGAAGGACCGCACATGACGGACAGCTGGGTCGGCGGCGACATCGGCGGCCTTCGCACCATGGGGGAGGCCTACAAGAAGGCCAAGTCCGACCTCGAATCCATCGTGAAGCCGCTGAGCACGAGCGTCGACGCGCTCGCGAAGGACACCGGCTGGCAGGGCGAGTCGGCGGAGTCGTTCCGGGCCAAGTGGACCGAGGACTCCATGACGGCGGGCGCCTTCGCCGAGCTGGTTTTCGCGGCGGGGCGGATCCTCACCGACCTCGCGGACCACCTGGGCAAGGCGGAGACCGCACTGCAGAACGCGGAGGACGTCGCCGTGCGGGCCGGGGTGCCGATGAAACCCATGGGCGTACCGGGCGAGTTGATGACCAACACCCCCGAAAACCAGAGCGACGCCGAGAAGAAGGCCCTCAAGGCCCTCAGCGACTACGTCACCGTACGCAACGAGATCCTGCACACCGCCCAGCAGGCCCGCCTGGACGCGGCGGAGGCCCTGCAGAAGCTGTACGCGGACGACACGAGCGCGGCGGTCTCGCCCGGCGACAAGATCACCGTCGCGGACTATCTGCGCGGGCTGTACGCCTACGACTCGGAGCGGACCCGGGTCAAGGGCCATGACGCGGCCAAGGCGCTGGACGACGCGAAGAAGGAAGCCGACAACGCGAGGACGGATCTGCGCGCCGAACGCAAGGCGTGGCAGAAGGAGGGCAAGACGCTCCCCAAGGACGCCGAGGCCCGCGTCGCGTACAAGGACGCGCTGAGCAAACTCGACAGCCTGGAGACGGACATCGCCCGTGGCGAGGTCGGCAGTTCGAAGTTTCCCTACGACCACGTCCTCAACACCAAGATCGCGGACGTGGCGGACACGCTGCGGGTGGGCAAGAGCTTGGAGAGTGTTCCGGAGTTCCTGAGAGAGGTCCCGGTGGTGGACGTCGCCGCCGCGAGCGTCTGCGGGCTTCTCGAAGCCAAGGACGACCACGACAAGGGGTGGTCGTGGACGCACTCCGTGGTGGTGGACGGAGGGGCGGCCCTCGGCGGGCTCGCCGCGGGCGCGGGGGCCACGGCGGCCGGCGTGGCGCTCGTCGCGACCTCGGAGGTCACCGTGCCGGTGGCCGTGGTCGCCGGGGTCGGCGGCTTCGTCGTCATCGGTGCTACCGACCTGCTCGACGAGAGCTTCCACGAGCACTGGAGCGAGGACATCCATGACCATGGGGTGGTCGGTGGGGTCTGGCAGGGCACGAAGAACGTCGGCGCCAACACCTGGGGCGATATCACGCGACTCGGCGACGATGTCAGCGGCGGAGCAAAGAAAGCGTGGCATGGATTCACGAGCCTCTTCTGACAGCGCGAACCCCGCGAGACTCCCTCTGCTCGGGACCTCCTGGCACCGGCGCAGCGTGGGCTATTGGCTTCGCCGCGTCCGACTGGCGGTGTTCCAGCTCGTCTTCGGCGGTCTGTTCCTGCTGCTCTCGGTGGCGGTGTGGCAGGGCATCGAATCGGGGCTGCCGACCGGCTGGCACCGCGCCGTCGACGTGGCCATGGGCGCAGTGAGCCTGGCCTTCCTGGTCCGGGGCTGGATCTGGGGGCGGCGGACCATCCGGTCCAGGCTTGCCGAGCCGCCCACGCCCGAGCAGGCCTGGATCCGGCACCGCCAAGCGCGGACGGGCCGAGGTAGCGCGAACCCGGACGTCGGCAAGCGCGGTGGGCCACTGCTGTTCTTCGCGCCCTTCTTCCCGCCGTGCGTCGCCTGGTGGATCGGCATGACGTGCGCGACCCAGTTCGTCCGCGAGCTCCCCTCCGAGGCAGGCGCCCGCAAGGCCCTCAACCAGGCCTGACCGCCGCCGCCCAGTGGCAGGCGACCTGCGCCGCCGTGCCGCCCGCCAGGACCGGGAGGTCCTCGGTGCGGCAGCGGTCCGCCACGCCCGCCCGGTCCGCCTCGCCCGAGGCGAGCACCTGGCAGCGGGCGTGGAAGCGGCAGCCGGGCGGGATGCGGGACGGGTCCGGAGGCTCGCCGGTGAGGACCACCGGGTCGCCGGGGGATTCGGGAAGGACCGACAACAGAGCCTGGGTGTAAGGGTGTTGAGGGTTCGTCAGGACGTCCTCGACGGGGCCGGTCTCCACGATGCGGCCCAGGTACATCACCGCCACCCGGTCCGCGATGTTCCAGGCGAGGCCCAGGTCGTGGGTCACGACGAGGGCGGACAGGCCCAGCTCGTCCCGCAGGCGAAGGAGCAGTGCCAGGATCTCGCCGCGCACCGAGGCGTCCAGGGAGGCCACCGGCTCGTCCGCGACGATGAGTTCGGGGTCCAGGACGAGCGCGCCCGCGATCACCACGCGCTGGCGCTGGCCGCCCGACAGCTCGTGCGGGTAGCGCAGGAAGAAGCGCTCGGGCGGGCGCAGACCGGCCCGCGAAAGCGCCCGGGCCACCAACTCCCGTTCGTCGTCCGGGGATCCGTGGATGCGCAGGCCCTCGGCGACCGCGTCGTACACCGTGTGCCGGGGGTTGAGCGAGCCGCTCGGGTCCTGGAGGACCAGCTGCACCCGTTTGCGGTACGCCTTCAGGGCGCGGGCGTGGTGGTCGAGCGGGCTGCCGTCGAAGGCGACCGTGCCGGCGGTCGGGGTGACCAGGCCGAGCAGGGTGCGGGCGAGCGTCGTCTTGCCGCAGCCCGACTCGCCGACCAGGGCGACGATCTCGCCCGCGCCGACGGTGAGTTCGACGCCGTCGACCGCGCGGGCGGGCGGGGCGCCGCGCCGCCCGGGGAAGGTGACGCGCAGGCCGACGGCGCTGAGGAGGGGGGCCGTGGTGGTGGTCATGCGGTGCTCCTCGACAGGGTCCCGGCGTGCACACAGGCCGCCCGGTGGTCCGGGCCCGCGTCGCGCAGCGGCTGGTCGTCCGACGCACAGACGTCGATCGCGACCGGGCAGCGTGGATGGAAGGTGCAGCCCGCCGGCAGCGCGGACGGGTCGGGCGGATCGCCCGGCAGGCCCCGGGGCGCCCGGCGCGATGCGGGGTCGCCGATGCGGGGGAAGGCGGTAGACAGCGCCTGTCCGTACGGGTGCCGGGCCGCCGCGTAGACCTCGCGGGCCGGGCCCTCCTCGACGATGCGGCCCGCGTACATCACCGCGAGCCGGTCGCAGGTGTCAGCGAGGACCGCCAGGTCGTGACTGATCATCAGCAGGCTGATGTCCTGGTCGGCGACGAGCCGCTCGATCAGGCGCAGGATCTGGGCCTGGATCATCACGTCGAGGGCGGTCGTCGGCTCGTCCGCGACGATCAGGTCCGGGGCGCAGGCCAGGGCCATCGCGATCATGACGCGCTGGCGCTGGCCGCCGGACAGTTCGTGCGGGTGGGCGTCCGCGCGGGAGGCGGGCAGGCCGACCTGTTCGAGGAGTTCACCGACGCGGGTGCGGGCCCCGGCCGGGGTGGCGAGGCCGTGCAGCAGGATCGGCTCGGCGATCTGGTCGCCGATGCGGTGCACGGCGTTCAGCGAGTGCATCGCCCCCTGGAACACGATGGACGCGCCCGCCCAGCGCACCGCCCGCAGCCGCCCCCACTTCATGGTGAGGACGTCCTCGCCGTCGAGCAGCACCGACCCCGTCAGCCTGGCCGACGAGGGAAGCAGCCTCAGCAGCGCCATCGCCAGGGTCGACTTCCCACACCCCGACTCGCCCGCGACGCCCAGCTTCTGGCCGGGCGCGATGGTGAGGTCGACCCCGCGCACGGCCGCCGCGCCGGTCCCGTAGGTGACGTACAGGTCCCTGATTTCCAGCAGGCTCATCGGGCCCCCAGCTTCGGGTTGAGGACGGCCTCGACGGCGCGGCCGCAGAGCGTGAAGGAGAGGGCGACCAGCGCGATCGCGATGCCGGGCGGGGCCAGGTACCACCAGTGGCCGGAGGAGACCGCGCCCGCCTCGCGGGCGTCCTGGAGCATGCCGCCCCAGGACACCACCGTCGGATCACCGAGGCCGAGGAACGCGAGGGTGGCCTCGGTGAGGATGGCGTTGGAGATGCCCAGGGTGGTCTGCGCGAGGACCAGCGGCATCACGTTCGGCAGCACGTGCCGGGACATGATGTGGCCGTGGCCGCCGCCGAGTGCGCGGGCCCGTTCGATGTACGGGCGCGACTCGACCGCGATGGTCTGCGCCCGCACGAGCCGCGCCGTCGTCGGCCAGGACGTCACGCCGATGGCCAGGATCACCGTCCAGAGGCTGTGCGACATGACCGTGGCGAGGACGATCGCGAGCACCAGCGTCGGCATCACCAGGAACCAGTCGGTGACCCGCATCAAGGCCGTGGAGAGCCAGCCGCCGTAGTGCCCGGCGAGGATGCCGACCAGCGTGCCGATCGCCACGCTCAGCGCGGCGGCGAGCAGTCCGACCGCGAGCGAGATCCGGGCGCCCCAGATCAGCAGGCCGAGCAACGAGCGGCCGAACTGATCGGTGCCGAGCGGGAATTGACCGCTCGGCGACTCCAGGGCGGTGCCCGGCGCGCCGGTCACGCTCTGGACGTCCTCGCCAACGGTGAGCGGCGCGGTGAGCGCGATCAGCGCGATGACGGCGAGGCCCGCGAGCCCGTACAGGCCGGCCCGGTGCGTGCGATACGAGCGCCAGAAGCGGGCCAGGGAGTCGCGCCGACGGGCCCAGGCGAGCGAGCCCGCCTTGTCGGGCGCGGTGGTCGTGGTCATCGGGCCGCCCCGTTCGCGTACGAGGTCGCCGTCGGGCGCCCCGCCGGCCCGGTCGGCTCGTTCGTGGTCGTCGTCATCGCCCCACCCTGGGATCGAGAAGCGGATAGAGCAGGTCGGCAAGCAGGTTCATCAGGATCATCGCGCCGGCGAAGACCACGAACAGGCCCTGCACCAGCGGGAGGTCGGGCACGCTCAGCGCCTGGTAGAAGAGCCCGCCCAGGCCCGGCCACGAGAACACCGTCTCGACCAGGATCGAACCGGCCGCCACATGCCCCAGGTTGATGAACAGCATCGTGACCGTCGGCAGCAGCGCGTTCGGCACCGCGTGGTGGCGGCGCACCGCGTCGTCGCGCAGGCCCTTGGCGCGGGCCGTCGTCAGATAGTCGCCGCCCATCTCGTCGATCAGCGAGGACCGCATGACGAGCAGGGTCTGCGCGTACTGCACCGCGACCAGGGTCAGCACCGGCAGCACCATGTGGTGTGCCACGTCCAGGACGTACGCGAAGCCCGTCGTGTCGCCCGACTCCATGCCGCCGGTCGGGAACAGGCCCGGGACCGGGCCCGCGCCCACCGAGAACGTGATGATGAGCAGCAGCCCCAGCCAGAACGAGGGCACCGACCACAGGGTCAGGGCGAGACCCGTGTTGAACCGGTCGCCGAGCCCGCCGCGGCGCCAGGCCGAGCGGGTGCCCAGCCAGATGCCGAGCGCCGAGTAGATCACGACGGCCGTACCGGTCAGGAGCAGCGTCGCCGGGAGCTTCTCGGCGATGAGCGAGCCGACCGGCGCGTGGAACTGGTAGGAGGTGCCCAGGTCCCCGGTCAGCGCCTTGCCGCAGTAGTCCGTGAACTGCTGCCACATCGGCAGGTCGAGCCCGAACTGGCTGCGCAGCGCGGCCAGTTGCTCGGCGGAGACCTGGCGGCCGTGGGTCATGGTGCGGACCGGGTCGCCGGGGATGATCCGGAACAGGAAGAAGCTGGTGACGAGGACGGCGAACAGCGAGACCACCGCCCCCGCCAGCTTGCCGCCCACATAGCGCAGATAGGTGAGCACCGGGCCCGCGGCCGCGAAGCGGCTGCCGCGCGGCTCGGTGCGCGCCTCGGCGACCACCGCGGGGGTGTCGGCCGAACTCGCCGTCGTCATGGCCTACTCGCGGTCGTCGGCGCCGGCACGGCGGCGAAGGACGAGGAAGGAGCCGATCCCGGCGAGCACGATCACGCCCGCGACGATGCCGAGGACGACGACCGCCGAGGAGCCGCCGCCCGACTTCGCGGACGAGCCGGCCGCGGGGACCGCCGACCACCAGCTCCAGTAGCCGTCCTGGCCGTAGATGTTGCCCGCGGCCTCGGGCATCGTCGTGATCGACTTGATCTGGTCGGTGCGGTACGCCTCGACCGCGTTGGGGTACGCCATGACGTTGATGTACCCGGTGTCGTACAGCCGCGACTCCATCTGCTTGATCAGGTCCGCCCGCTTGGCGGTGTCGTACTCGGCCAACTGCCTCGCGTACAGCTCGTCGAACTGCTTGTCGCAGACGAAGTTGTCGGTCTGGCCGGTCGCCTTGGGGGTCGCGGGCAGCGCGGCGCAGGTGTGGATGGACAGGACGTAGTCCGGGTCGGGGCTGACCGAGTAGCCGTCCAGGGCCAGGTCGTACTCGCCGGCCTGCCACGGGTCGGTGACGTTGTCGACGCAGTCCACCGTCAGGCCGATGCCGAGCTTGCCCCACCACTCCTGGAGGTACTTGCTGACCGCCTTGTCGTTGGGGTCGATGGCGTGGCAGAGCAGCCGCAGGGCGAGCGGCTTGCCGTCCTTGCCGAGCCGCTTCCCGTCCGCGCCCGTCCGGTAGCCCGCCTCGTCGAGCAGCGAGGCCGCCTTCACCGGGTCGTACGCGATCTTCTGGCCCGGGGCCGGCTTCCAGAAGTAGTCGGCGAAGCGGGGCGGGATGTAGCCCTCGCCCTCGACGGCGTGGCCCTGGAAGACCTTGTCGACGAGTGTCTTGCGGTCGACGGCCGCGAACAGCGCGTGGCGCACCTTCGGGTCGAGCACCGCGGGGTTGCCGTTGCCGAACTTCTGGCCGTCCTTGGACTGCGCGCCCGGGTTGGTGGCGAGCGCGAAGAAGCGCCGCCCGGGGGCGTCGTTGACCTTGACGTCCGGTGTCGAGCTCAGTGAACTCGCTTGTGCGGGCGTCAAGTTGGAGACGAAGGACACCTCGCCCTTGCGGAGCGCCGCGACCGCCGCGTCATTGTCCTTGTAGTACTTGAAGACCAGCTCGTCGAACTTGGGCGCACCCCGCCAGAAGCTCTTGTTCGGCGTCAGCTTGATGTACTGGTCGACCTTGTAGTCGGTCAGGACGAACGGCCCGTTGCCGACGACGGGGAACTGCTGGTCGTTGTTGAACTTGGTGAAGTCGCCGACCTTCTCCCACACGTGCTGGGGCACGATCGGGACGTCCAGGGCCGTCATCGTCGCCTGGGGCTGCTTCAGTTCGACGACGAGCGTCGCCGGGTCGGGGGCGGTGACCTTCTTGAAGTTCGAGACGTAGCTGCCGTTGGCGGTCGCCGCGCCCTTGTCGGTCATGATCTTGTTGAACGTCCAGGCCGCGTCGCCCGCGGTGACCTGCTGCCCGTCCGACCACTTCGAGTCCTTGCGGATCGTGTACGTCCACGTCAGCTTGTCCGGCGACGTCTTCCAGGCGGTGGCCAGGCCCGGGATCGCGTGGCCGTCCTTGGCGTCGTAGTTCGTCAGGTACTCGTACATCAGGCGGTGCACGCTGGTGCTGATCAGCCGCTGGGCGAGGAAGGGGCTCAGGGAGTCGACGCTCTGGGAGACGGCGACGGTGAGCACCTTCTCGCCGCCCTTGGCGTCGTCGGCCGCCGCGCCCTGGGCGGGGAGTGCGGCCGAGGCCGTCAGCGCCAGAGCGGCGGCCCCTATGGCCAGCGGGCGGCGGGGTCCGGACGGTCGCAGGGTCTTGCGCGATGGAACTGTTCTTGCCATGGGACGGTGACCTCGCGTCATCACTCGCACGGAAAAGCAGGGCTGATCGCAGGGAGAGCGCCGGTTGAACAGGAGGTGGCGGCCGGTGTGGGCGCAGGTTTACCAGCGGTGGTCTAGACGTGTCAACGGCGCATCGCAGGCCATTTGGTCTGCGAAAACGCCTAAGGGCCCGCACCGTTCGAACGGTGCGGGCCCTCATTGGTCCAGTCCTCTGACGCCCTACTGCTGAGGGGCTGACGGCGGCTGCGGAGCGTGTCCGCCACCCTCCTGGCCGGGCCAGCCGGCGGGCGGATCCGGCTGGGCGGGGGCGCCTTCGGCTGCCGACGGCTGCGGCGGCTGGAGCTGCCACGAGGTGGGCGGCTGCGGGGTGCCGGGGTAGGGCTGACCGGGCTGGGCCGGAGGGAGCTGCCCGTGCGGGCCGGACTGGGCCGGCGGGAGCTGTCCGGGCCGGCCCGGCTGGGCTCCGTACGGCTGACCCGGGAAGGGCTGACCGGCTTGCGGCTGCGACTGGTTCGGGTAGGGCTGCCCCGGGTGCGGCTGGGGCGCTCCGGGCTGCGGCTGGCCGGGGTAGGGCTGATTGGGCTGCGGCTGGGCCTGGCCGGGGAACGGCTGGCCGGGGGCGCCCTGCTGGCCCGGCATCGGCGGGGCCATGTGCGGCGGAGGGTTGAGACCGTCACCCGTCCACAGCCCTTGCTGCTGCTGCGCCCGTACGAAGTCCTCGGCCACCAGCGCCGAGAGGTTGAAGTACGCCTCCCGGGTCTTGGGCCGCATCATGTCGAGGTCCACCTCGGCGCCCGCCGACAGGTGCTCGTCGAACGGCACCACGACCACCCCGCGGCAGCGGGTCTGGAAGTGCTGCACGATGTCGTCCACCTTGATCATCTTGCCGGTCTCGCGGACGCCGGAGATGACGGTGATCGAACGCTGCACGAGCTCGGCGTAGCCGTGCGCCGAGAGCCAGTCGAGCGTGGTCGAGGCGCTGGACGCACCGTCCACGGACGGCGTCGAGATGATGATCAACTGATCGGCGAGGTCGAGCACGCCGCGCATCGCGGAGTACAGCAGACCCGTACCCGAGTCGGTCAGGATGATCGGGTACTGCTTGCCGAGGACGTCGATCGCGCGCCGGTAGTCCTCGTCGTTGAACGTCGTGGACACGGCCGGGTCGACGTCGTTCGCGATGATTTCGAGCCCGGACGGCGCCTGCGAGGTGAACCGGCGGATGTCCATGTACGAGTTGAGGTACGGGATCGCCTGGACCAGGTCGCGGATGGTGGCCCCGGTCTCGCGGCGCACCCGGCGGCCGAGCGTGCCAGCGTCCGGGTTGGCGTCGATCGCCAGGATCTTGTCCTGGCGCTCGGTGGCCAGGGTCGCGCCGAGCGCGGTCGTCGTGGTCGTCTTGCCGACGCCGCCCTTGAGGGAGATGACCGCGATCCGGTAGCAGGACAGGACCGGCGTGCGGATGAGGTTGAGCTTGTGCTGCCGCGCAGCCTCTTCCTTCTTGGCGCCGGGCTTGAAGCGCGAGGCCCCGCCGGCCGGGCCCCGGCTGCTCTTCGCCTTCGGCTTGTTGTTGCGAAGCAGCCGGTCGGAGGACAGCTCGACGGCGGCGGTGTACCCGAGGGGAGCCCCGGGCATGGACCGCTCCCGCTGGTCGTGCGTCACGGGCGAGGGCCAGGCGGCGCCGGCCCGCGGGTCGGCGGGAGGTGCGGGCTGGGCCTGAGGGTTGGCCGGGTCCTGCGCGAAGGGCTGCGCCTGCGGGCCGGGCAGGCCCTGCTGAGGGAAGCCGCCTTGGGCGGGGTTCGGCAGCGGCTGCGGCAGGGGCTGGGCCTGCGGTGCGGCCGGGGGGTTGGCGGCGGGGTGCGGGAACCCGTAACCGCCTTGCTGGCCGGGGGAGTTGGGGGTACTGAAGGGCGCGGGAGCCTGCGGGGCCGACGGGTTCGGCGCGGCCGGCGGGTTGGCTCCCTGGTGGGGGAAGCCGTAGCCGCCCTGCTGTGCGGGGGCGTTCGGGGTGTCGCTCGGTGCGACTGCCTGATGCGGGAAGCCATAGCCACCCTGCTGCGCGGGGGCGTTCGGGGTGTCGCTCGGTGCGACTGCCTGATGCGGGAAGCCATAGCCACCCTGCTGGGCAGGAGCCTCGCTCGGTGCGGCGCCCTGGTGCGGGAAGCCGTAACCGCCTTGCGGCGCGGGGGAGTTGGGGGCGGGCGGGGTGGCGCCCTGCGGGGGCTGCTGGCCCTGGTGGGGGAAGCCGTAGCCGTTCTGCGGCTGGGGCGGCTGCGGCTGCTGCGGCCACGCGGGTGCCGGGGCGGCCTGTGCGGCCTGGGCGGCCGGATCCGGGAGCGGGCCCGGCATCGGCTGCGCCTGGACGGGCCACTGGGGTGCCGCGGTGGGCGCGGCGGGCTGGAACGCGGGCGGCAGTGGAGGCAGCCCGGGCTGCGCACCGGCGGAGGCTGCCCAGGGCTGGTCGGCGGGGGGCGCGTCCTGGGGCTCCGGGGCGGAGGCGTCCGACGGCACGGCGTCCGCGATCGGCTCGGCATCCGCGACGGGTACGGCGTCCGCGATCGGTGCGGCGTCCGCGAAGGGCGAGGGGTGCGCGACCGGAGCCGGTCCGGGCTGGGCGGGCTCGGGGGTCACGGTGCCGGGAGCCGGGTCGGTGTCGGGGGCGGCGTCGGCGGGTGCGGCATCGAACGGCGCGGGTGCGGGAGCGGATGCCGACGCGGTGCCGGTCGACTCGGCGTCCTGGGGCGGGGAGGCGGCCTCCTCGTCGGGCGAGGTCTCGGGTGCCTCGGGTGCCTCAGTGGCCTCGGGAGCTTCCTCGGCACTGGCCGACGTCACGGACGTACCGCCGAAGCGCTTGTCGGAGTCGGAGTCGGAGTTGGCGTCGAAGGCATCGGCGGAGTCGCTGGATTCGCCCGAGCCGGGCGAGCCCGCCGAGCCCGCCGGGTCCGTGGAGTCCAAAGATTCCGAGGTGTCAGGGGTGGCGGCGGCCTCGGGGGCTGCCTCGTCGGCGCGCCGGCCGGCCGGCGCGCCGACCGCCTCGCTCTCGGCACCCTCCGTTGCCGAGGACGCGGTCGAGGGCGACGCGGCCGCATCGGCACCCGGGGTTGATGCTGACGGTGTGTCAGAAACCGCACCCGGCGCCGCATCCGGTACCGGCGGCGCCGCGGACTCGCCGCGCGCCGCGGCCGCCGCCGCTTCGAGCTGCTCGAACTCCCGCTTCAGCGCGGAGGGCGAGAACCGCATCGTCGCGCCGCTCTCGATGTCGCCACCGCCGAAGGCCTGGCCCTCGTCGGTGGGGCGGCCGGCCTCGGGTGCGGGCGCCGGCGGTACCGGCGCGGGGAACGCGGGCGGAGGAGCAGCCGACGCGCTGGGTGCCGGGGTCGGCGCCGGGCCCGGGGGCGGCGGCGTGGGGCTCCAGTTCGGCTGGAAGCCGCCGGACTGCGGCAGCCCGGGCACATCGACGGGCCGGCCGTGCGGCGGAGGGGGCGGCGGCAGCGGAACCCCGGTGCCGCCGCTCTGCTCACGGGGCGCGGGCGCGGGCGCGGGCGCGGGCGCGGGCGCGGGCGCGGGCGCGGGCGGGGCCGGCGCCGGGGCGGCCGGGGTGTCCTGCGCGCCCTGGGTGTACCAGGCGGGCGGGGTGTAGTCGATGGTGAACTCACCCGTGGTCTCGGGATCGGCGTCGGACCGATTCTCGTCGCGCGCGTTCCCGCCGGTGCGGAACTGGTCCTGGTCGCTGTTCACCGGTTTCCTTTCGTTCGCCTGTGACCGGGTGTAGGCCGTGGGGTTCATTGGCATGTACGGGCCGGGGTGGGGCAGCCCCTGTGCGGTGGGCGCGCAGTCGTGCGCGGTCGCCCGCCCCTGTCCGCCGCGAGCGCCGCGGCATCCGGAACGTACGGACGACGCAACCTCGCCGTGGACTCCCTGCCCCCGGTCCGTCCCACCCTAATCGTCGTCAATACCGCCGGGGCAGGCCCGGTCGCCCCGATCGCCTGTCCCTTTCGTCACCCTCGCCTCACGAGTGACGCCGAAGTGACCGGTCGGGGGCGGAGCGTGCAGGGCGAATCGGTCAGATCAGGTCAACTTTCGCCACTGCCCCGTTGTTCAGTCGACGCGTCGGGCGCTCCCCAACAATCCGGTCTCGGTGTCCGTCGCCTGCGTCATCGCGAAGGAGCGGTCGCGCTCGTTGCACCAGAGCGTGACTCCGTCGGCGAGCGTCGAGAGGCCTTCCTGCTCCGTCCGCGGCAGGTTCATGATGCGGCCTATCTGCGCGGCCTCGTCCGGCGAGACGCGCTGCACACCGACGAGTCGTGCCTGCCGGATCAGCCGCGGTGCGACCGGGCTGACATAGGGGAGCAGCGTGAGCACCGCCTGCCAGGGTGCCGAGACGACACGGCCGCGCGGCGGACGCATCCCGCAGTCCCGCACCACGAGCACCGGTTCGCCGGCCGAGGCGCCGAGCGGGGGCACCCGGCCCACGTCGTGCACGGTCATGCCGCTCTGGCTGGCGATCGCGTGCACCAGCTGCGCCCAGGCCTGCGGCCGGCCGGTCTCCACCGCGACCCGTATGCCCGTCGCGGCCGCCCGCAGCGCGAGCACCTGAGCCGTCCACAGCCCGCCGATGAGCACGATGTCGTACGCGGTCGGCCTGCTCACCCCGAGCACCGCGGGCCGGCCCCCGGCGTCCACCCCGACGACCACACCGTCGTCCCCGATGGGCAGCGCCAGGGTGTCCAACTGATCGGCGGACAGAGTGTGGCGGCGGTGCCGGGGGCCGATGAGGCCGAAGCCCGTGCGCGGCTCGCGGCGCGGGCCCGAAGTCGTCGTGGCCATCAACGGGCGCCTCCGAACGGCAGGGTGGCGAGCATGCCGGGCAGCTGCTCGTGGTCCAGCGGCACGATCTGGGCCTTCGCCTCGCGCGCCGAGCGCTCCAACGCCTGGCGGGCCGTGGTCAGTTCGGCCTCGCTGCGGCCCGTCACCCGGAGATGGCCGCTGATGCTGCTCTCCTGGGCGCCGGCGCGCGCGATGGTGAGGCTGAAGGTGGTCGCGAGCGCGGGAACGGCGGTCAGCAGCGCCACGAGCTGCGGCAGCCCGCCGGTCCCGGAGCCCGCGTCGATCCTCGGCCAGCGCCGCACCCAGTACGTGGTGTGGCGGCGGTTGTCGCAGCGCCAGGAACGGGTCGACTCCTCGGTGCGCCGCTGGGGCGTCTCCGTGCGGCCTGCCTGCGCGGTCACCAGGGGGTTGGCGCAGGCCGAGGTGGCCACGGCGTCCGCCAGCTCCTCCTCGGTCAGGACCGTGGTGTTCAGGCCCGCCCCGGTCAGCCGGCTCGCCAGGTGGAGCGCGGTGCGCGCCGCGCACTTCTGGGCGCCCTCCAGGCCGCCGCCGCGCGCGGCCACCGCCTCCGGGCACAGCTCCGGGTTCAGCTTCAGCGCGATCCAGGTGATGCGGACCGCGGGCGAGGTGGTCTGGGCGTGCAGCGGCGTGTAGTTGGTGACGGCCACCGACTGCTGGGGCAGCCGCAGCGCGGGCGCCGGCTGGGTGTGCAGCAGGATCTGCGCCGATTCGAGCCGGATGTCGTCAACCTCAAGGGCCTCGCGCACCAGCCTTATGGGGAGCGGGCGTTGACCCCGCTCGGCCCGCAGCGCCGTCGCGTCCGACTCCACCTGGAGGACGACCGTGAGGAAGCCGCCGTCGCCGATCATCCCGATCGGCCGCTGGTCCCGGTCGCCGTGGCTGTATGTGCGCAGCGTGGGATCGCACTCCACGGCCGGGGCCAGGCCCGGCAGCGTGCCCGGCGGCACAACGGCGTTGCTCGCGCGCTTCAGCCGCGCCCGCAGAGCCCAGGCGGTGCCCAGCCATTCGGGCAGCGAGCGCCCCCGGCGGCGTACCACCGCGAGCAGCACGAGGGCCACCGCGACGACGCCGGCGGGCACCAGCGCCATCGTGTCGACGACCCACGCGGCGAGCAGCAGGGCGGCGGCCGATTCGATCAGGATTAGCTGTTGCAGACGAAACGAACCAAAGCGTCCGGAACGGGACTTGAGGTGGGGCGTCACCGGCCCGACGGCCGCGGGCGCCGCCGCCCGGCGGACCGGAGGGGACGGCTCCGCACGCACTCCGGGACGGGAGCCCGCGCCGCTCGGCGCGCCGGATCGTTCACGGGAGCGCGACCGCGTCCCAGTCGACGAAACCATCCCTGAACCCCCCGAACTCCTCGAAAACCCCTGGCCAGTAGGGCCCTTGAGGACCCGTCCACCCTACCCGCCCCAGCCGTACGATCACGTAACAGGCATAGTAGGGGGCCGGTCTGACAACGGCGGGCGGGGGACGGGCTTCCTGGGGCTCCGCACGGGGACAACGGAGAAACACGGACACTCATGGCATCACGCCGGGACGAGCTCAACGCGTACACCTTCGCGAAGCGTCGCACGCTCGCGTCGTTCATCCAGCCCTCTCCGACGGGCTCGGAAGAGGGGGCTCCGCGCCCGCTGAGGGCCGTGCTGCCGGGCGGCATCATGGCGGTGGTGCTGCTCGCCGCGTTCGGGGCGTGGGGGATGTTCAAACCCACCGCGCCGCCCGGCTGGGACACCTCGGGCGAGAAGGTGATCATCGCCAGCAAGTCCACGACCCGCTACGTCGTGCTGACCACCGATGGCAAGAAGGAACTGCACCCGGTCCTCAACATGGCGTCCGCCAAGCTCCTGCTCGACCCGGACAAGGGCCAGGTCGTCAACGTGGACGAGTCCGTCCTGGACAAGGGCTCCCTGCCGCACGGCGCCACCCTCGGCATCCCGTACGCACCCGACCGGTTGCCCTCTCCCGAGGAGGCCGGGTCCGCCAAGCGCTGGGCGGTGTGCGAGCGTCCGGGCGACGGCGGCCGCGCCATCCAGAAGGCCGCGTTCGTCTTCGCCGACCGGGACAAGAAGCGCACGGACGGCTCGGAGCGGCTGACCGGCGGCGAGCTGATGTACGTCGTGGGGCCCGACGACAAGACCCGCTACGTCGTGGACGCGCAGGGCACCAAGTACCAGGTCGGCTCCGACGAACTGCTGCTGCGCGCCCTGGTCGGCGCGGGACGCGAGCCCGAGCGGGTGTCCAAGGAGTGGCTGGAGACCCTTCGTTCGGGTGATCCGGTCGCCTTCCCCAAGGTGGGCGGGAAGATCGGCAGCCCCGCCTCGGTGCCCGGCACCCTGGCCCCCGAGGCCAACCGGATCGGCATGGTCCTCAAGGCACCCAACGGCGCGGGCACCCAGTACTACCTGGTCCAGCAGGGCAAGGTCGCGCCGGTCTCCGATTTCGTCGCGAAGCTGCTCCTCAGCAGCCGGGAGCTCGGCGGGCTGATGAAGACCGGCCGGGCGACGGACACCAACGCCTCACAGTTCACGCCCGAGGCCACCGAATTCGAGGCCAAGAAGAACTGGCCGCGCCAGATGCCGGTGGCCGTCAACGACGCGGGCACCGCGAACGGCAACCGCAATACGGTGTGCAACGTGCTGCGCGACGTCAACAAGGACAACGGCGAGACCACCATGAGCACATGGGCCGGCACCGACTTCCCGGCGCCGCTGCCCACCGGTTCGAGCAGCGCGTACGTGACGCCCGGCTCCGGCCAGCTCTTCCGCCAGATCCAGGGCTCCGAAACCAAGGCGGGCGGAGTTTTCCTGGTGACCGACACCGGGCTGCGCTACGCGATGCAGTCCAACAGCGACAGCGCCGACGGGGACGCGGCCACGGGCCTGACCGCCGATCAGCGCAAGCAGGCCGACCAGGAGGCCCAGCAGGCCCAGACCCGGCTCGGCTACGCCAAGTCCGAGCCGGCCCCGATTCCGATCAGCTGGTCCACGTTCCTGCCGACCGGCCCCCGCCTGTCCACCGGGGCGGCCCGCCAGCCCCAGGGCTCCTGAGAGGCGGCACCACCATGGCGTACGCACTCAAGGCGCTGGCCCTGTCGGCCGCGGCGACCCTCACAGTGCTCGCGACCCCGGCGGCCGCGGCCCCGGCCGACGACGGGGGCAGCGGCCAGTGCACCTTCCCGTCCAAGCCGTACGCGGGCCGCCCCTGGGCGCTCCAGCGCGTGCTCCTGGACGAACTGTGGCGCCAGTCGACCGGCAAGGGCATGAAGGTCGCCGTGATCGACACGGGTGTCGACATCAAGAATCCCCAGCTCAAGGGCGCGGTGGACGCGTCCAAGGGCAAGAACCTGCTGCCCAGGGACCTCAAGGACCGGGGCGGCCAGCCGCTCCCGCGCGGCGCGGAGAACGGCACGACGGACACCGTCGGCCACGGCACGAAGGTCGCCGGCATCATCGCGGCCCGCCCCACCAAGGGAACGGGCTTCGTGGGCCTCGCCCCCGACGCCACGATCATCCCCGTCGAGCAGAACGACGCGGACGGCCACGGCACCGCGCAGACCCTGGCCGACGCCATCCGCTACGCGATCGGCGCGGGCGCCGACGTCATCAACATCTCCCAGGACACGGCGAACGCGGTCGAACCCGCGGCCACCCTGAAGCAGGCGGTCGACACGGCTCTCGCGCAGGACATCGTGGTGGTCGCCTCGGCCGGCAACGACGGCCTGGGCGGCAACGTCAAGCAGACGTACCCGGCTTCGTACCCCGGCGTCCTCGCGGTCGCGGCCTCGGACCGCAACAACGAGCGGGCGGCGTTCTCGCAGTCCGGCGAATTCGTGGGCGTGGCCGCGCCCGGCGTCGACATGGTCTCCACGGTGCCCGGCGGCGGCCACTGCGCCGACAGCGGTACGAGCTTCTCGGCCCCGTACGTCGCGGGGGTGGCGGCCCTCATCAAGGCCAAGCACCCCAAGTGGACCCAGCGCGAGGTCGTCGCCCAGATCGAACAGACCGCGGAACGCTCGGTGTCCGGCCACGACCGCCTGGTCGGCTGGGGCGTGATCGACCCGGTCCGCGCCCTCACGGAGGACGACCACCCGATCGAGACCCCGGCGGCCCACGAGGGCGTCACTCCGGCGAAGGCTCCGACCCCCGCGGCGCTCCACCTCGGCGAGACGGACGAGCAACGCACGGAACGCCTGGCCACGTACGTGGCGGTCGGGGCGGCCGTCCTTGCGGCGGTGCTGAGCGGGGTGGCGGTGGCGATCCGGGACGCGCGGCGGCGACGCCGGAGGGTGGCCGGGGCGGGATGAATGCGAGGGGTTCGTGCAGAACGGGTCAAGAGCGTTCCAGGTCTGTTCTCCGTGTGCCAGAAGGTGACAGATGCTGATGAGAGTTGAGTAGAACTGAGTAGACGTACTCATGTGTCGTGAGGTGAGCCCTCGTAGTGTCGGGGCTGCGGGCAACTTGGCCCCGGCGATAGTCCGTTGGGCAGGAGACCGGTGTTGGCTAGAGTGACTGCGGTGCGATAAGCGGTGTCAAGAGGGCGGCAAGCGAACAATTCGGCACGCCGGATCGCAACGCGGGTGAACGGCAATTGGTTTACGGGGAGGGGTGTCATGGGGCGTCCTGTCTCCATGGGCAAAGGCGGCGGTTATGGGCGATGACCTCAGGAAGGGTCTGGAGGCGCTGACTACCTTCAAGAAGCGGGTGGACACGTTGCTGACCGACCTTGAGGGCTCGCACGCGAGTCCCACGAAGCTGGCGGCCCAGCAGATCTCCCGCACGTCCTTCAGTGCCGGGAGCGTCGCGTTCCCCGAGGCGGACGGCCTGTTCACCCAGTACCACCGCGTACACGAACGCCTGACGTCGCTGTCGAAGTCGCTCGCCCATCAGATCGAGGCGATGGGGATCGCCGTGCACGGGGCGGACATCGGGTTCGACAATCTGGATGAGGAGACGCGGCTGCGTTTCAAACAAATCCAGGACGCGACCGACTACGACGCCGAGCAGGCGCAGCGCGAGAAGGATGGCAAGCAGAAGCCGCAGCGCACCGACGACAAGTCCTCCGGGACGGGGTGGTAGCGATGACCGACAAGAAGCCTCAGCCGCAGCCCGCGCAGTTGACGGACAAGCAGCGCGTCGGCCAGCAGGTGGACGTTACAGACATGACGTTTACCGTGTCGGAGGCGCTGTCGGCGATGTCCCCCTTCGGGGGAACCATCCGCTTGTTCGGGAAGACCGACTTCGAGGGCCACCAGCTCAACCAAATGATCGACCTCGTCCAGAACGCGAACCCGGAGCATCTGACAAGCGCCGGAGACGCGCTCTTCGCTGCGCACAAGGCGATCAATGACGCGGCGTCCGAACTCGACGGGCACATCGGCAATGTCGAGTGGGAGGGCGAGTCCGGCGAGGCCTTCCGCACGTGGGGGAAGAAACTCGTAGGCCATGCCCAGGAACTGGCCAAGTTCGCCGATACGGCCGCTGTTCAGATCAGCGCGGCAGGCGAGGGCCTCGCGTTCGTGCGCCATGCCATGCCTCCGCGTGACCACCGCGCCGAGCCTGTGAAGGTCGCTGACATCCCGCCGACGAAGAGGATTGCGGGGAACGCGGAGTACGAAGCCGCGGTGACGGTGGAGAAGGACCGCCAAGAGGCGATCAACCAGATGAACCGCCTGTCGTCCTTCTACTCGGTCTCGGAACAGACCTTGGCCGCGCAGCAGCCGCCTGTATTTGAGCCCATGCCCAATGTGGGGGTGCCTCAGCCTGAGAACCGGCTGCCTAAGGGTGAGGATCCGTCGGAGCGGTCGATGCCTGGAGGAGCGAGCCACCGTTCGCCAGAAGGGGTGTCAGCGGTGCGTCACACCGCTGACACCCCGGCGGGCCACGCACGCACAGAGATCACCGGGACCCTTGCGGGAACGACAGGGCATTCCACTTCCGCGGTGAGCCTCCCGCCCAGCAATCCGGTGGGAACGGAGATCAACAGCGTTATGCCCTCGCCCGCTCCGGTACAGAGCCAGGCTGTCGTGGCGCCGACGCCGCCAGTAACGCAGGCGGCCCCTGGGGTGACTACAGCATTTCCTCCCAGTGGCGGATTCTTCAACCCGACCGGGAGCGGATCTGCGCGAGCTTTCGGTGGCGGACGCGGGCTCGGTATGGCCGAGCCCGCAGGAGGACCTGCCAGTGCCACAGGGCGAGGAACCACCAACCCCGCGGGGCGCGTGGGAACTTCAGCCTCGGAGGCCGCAAGAGGCGGAAGCTCTTCCGCTGTCGGCCAGTCGCCGATGGGACGGGGCGTCTCGGGAGGGACTCCACGTGTTGGGGGAGCAGCTTCTCCCCGCGCGGGCACTGCAGGGGCTAGCGGTAATGGGCGCAACGGAATTGTCGGTGGACGGCCGAGTGCTCAATCGACGGGCTCCGCTGGATCGCGGACGTCGAATCCCACGGTTGTCGGTGCCAAGGGAGCACCTGGCCACGCCAGTTCGACCAACCGCCTCAGTCAGAGGGGGGTAGTTGGAGCTGCCGAGCCCTCCGAGACTGGCAAGGCGCGGACGGGCGGGCGCGTCAAGGGCAATGCAGACGGTGTGGTCGGTGTGCCCCAAGGACGCTCGACCGGTAAGCGCGGTAACGACAGTGGGTTCACGAGCGGCGGTTCTGGTCTGGCCAGAGGATCACGGGATGAGCAGGAGGCCTTGGAGGGCGAGGAAGACGAGACCACGCTGCTCCCCAGCCACTCGGGCGAAGACGGGGAAAAGGGCCTGCCCAGCCGGTAGGGATTCGTACCACCAGTGATCGACTAGCGCAGGCGAGGACGTAGGAACGCATGAGGTCAGGAATCAGCCGACCCGGCAAGAACAACACGATGGCGAGGGCCACCAGTCGGAGACGTGTCGCCACTGCCTGCGCAGCGCTAGGCGCATGGGTTGTCGTGGCTGGCGGGCTGGCTCCTCATGCGCTCGCCGATGGCGCTGCGGCGCCGAATCAGTGGTATCTGGCAGCAATGCAGGCACCGGAGATGTGGAAGGTAAGCTCGGGCAGGGGCATCAAGGTTGCCGTTGTGGACACGGGAGTTAATCCCGACACCCCTTCGCTGAAAGGTCAGGTGCTCACTCAGGATGTTCCGAAGTCCGCCGCATACGGTGCGACCAAGGACTACCTGGGGCATGGGACAACCATGGCCGAGTTGATCGCCGGCACCGGCAATGGCGGTGGACTCAAGGGCCTGGCTCCCGATGCCAAGATCATTCCCTTGCGTATTTATCTTGACACTCTCAAGGATCCAGCAGAGAAGAAGCTCACGCAATCATCGGCAGCGGGCATTCGCGCTGCTGCGGATTCAGATGCAAAGATCATCAACCTCTCGTACGGCGGTGCCGGCTCGAAGCCTGAGGAAGCGGACGCAGTCAAGTACGCAATTTCCAAAGGAAAGTTGTTGTTCGCCAGTGTGGGAAATGACGGGGCAACCAACGATTTCTACCGTGATTTTCCTGCTGCCTACCCTGGCGTCGTCGGCGTTAGCGCGGCGGATGAGAAGGGCACCGTCACCCACTTCTCCCAGTCGGGCGACTATGTCGACCTGGCATCACCCGGTCTGAATGTGCCCACATGGTGCGACACCAGCTTCCAGAAGTACTGCGACAGCCGGGGCACCAGCCAAGCCTCCGCAATCGCCTCCGCCTCAGCCGCCCTGATCTGGTCCGCCCACCCCACCTGGACCGCCGACCAAGTCCTCCGCACGATGATCGACACAGCAGGCCGGTCCTGGGACAAGAACACGCCCAGCAAATACCTCGGCTACGGCCTGATCCGGCCCCGGCTCGTTCTGGAAAAGGCCGACATCAACCCCGGCCCCGCCGACGTCGACCCCCTTTCGAAGGAAAACGGGGGGAGCAGCGCGCCGCCGGCCACCCCGGCTGCGCCCAGTTCCTCGCCGGTCCCGAAGGGCGAGGCCGTCGCCAAGGGCGAGGACAAGGGGAACGGCGGGGGCGGGAACACCCAGTTGTGGGCCGTCGGCGGAGTCGTCGCCGGGCTCGTCGTGATCGGAGGCGGCGTGTTCGCCTTGATCAGAACGCGGCGCCGCGCGACCTAGCCCGGCCCGCATCCAGCCACAACCATTCGCACCACCACCATCACCACCACGAAGGGAACCCCCGACATGTCGAAGGACCAGCGGGTATCAGACAGCGAGATGGCTCATCTCGAGACCCAGATCCTCCACAAATTCGAGTCGGTGAAGGGCCAGGTCAAGAGCCTGCAGGCTGTGATCGACGGACTCGAAGGCCACTGGGACGGCATCGGTGCCGGTGCGTTCAACCGTAAGCAGAAAAGCATCAACGAGAATATGGTCGCCATGGGCAACCGACTGCTGACGTTCCTGGAGGCGATGAAGGCGACGCGCACGGGCAAGGGCGACATCGACGAAGAAGTCCGCAAGGCCCTCATGGGCGTCGACGTCGTGGATGGCTACAGCGGCGACGCGGCAGCCACGGCCGCGATGACCTCGAACCTCAGCACGTACTAGCAGGTCGAACGGGCTCCGCAGGGGCCCGCAGCGCAGCGAAGTCCACCACACGCTCATTCAGCAAGGAGACAGGGGAAGCCATGCCCGACTACAGCGGTGATGTCCTCGGAGTAACGTACGGCAGTCTCGACGAGGCGGTTATCGCCATCAGGAGCCAGGCCGCCAAGCTGGACGCGGACCTCGAAGAGATCAAGAACCTGGTCAAGACGGCCGCCCAAAACTGGCACGGCGAGGCCAAGCAGGTCTACGCGACGAGCCAGCAGGACTGGGACAAGAGGGCCCTGAGCGTCCACAACTCGCTGAAGCAGATCGGCGACGCCGTAGCCGAGGCGGGCCCGACCTACCGGGCCGGGGACCGCAAGGCGGCCGGCTACTTCCAGTAGGAGTGACCGGACACGGCGAACGGGGTGGGCACGCGCGGGAGGTGCCCACCCCGTTCTGCGTCTGCGAGCGGTGACTACGGCGCCTCGATGCCGCCGTTGCGCACCGACGGCTCCAGGTCGAACTCCCCGTCCCGCGCGCCCAGTACGAACGCCTGCCACTCCGCCTCGGTGTAGCGCAGCACCGTGCCGGGGTCCACGGAGGACCGCATGGCCACCGCGCCGGCCGGCAGATAGGCGATCTCGACGCGCTCCTCGTCCTCGGACGTCCCCGGGGCGCTGTGCCACTCGACCCCCGAGATGTCGAGGGCGTACAGCTCGTTCTTCTCGCGCTCCTTGCGCTCCTGGAGTTCCCTGTCCTGTTCCTCAGCCATGACGGAGCGATTCCTTCCAGACGTGCCGACCCGGATCTGCCGAGCGCAGCCGAGACGTATCAACCAGCTCTCCGCTCAGCCTACTTGGCGGCGTGGGTGCGCGTGGGTGCGTGTGGGTGGGCGGACGGGAATCGAGTGCATAGGGGGCGGAGGCGAAATTCCCGCACAGGCGGTGTAGTCGTGAGCGCCATCTGCCCTGGCAGCTTGCCGACTCGGCCGGTACACGACGCCCTCCGGCTATCGACAGCAAGAGTGCCCGCGGCTGGCGCACTGGACACCCCCAGACCGCAGTTGGCGCCCGCGACGTCGATACCGTCGCCAAGCCCCAGTCCTCAGCCGAGTCAGCCACATCGCCTACCTCTGCCTTGATCGAGGTAAGTGAACGTCAATTCCCTTTATTCCAGGGAAGATACGCAAACCGGCGGCCCCGGTAGCATCAGGCGCCGGGGCCCGCTGCCTCCCTCTTCGGTCCGCCCCGGTTGCTGCCAGGCGCGGGCGTGGTCCGGTCTTGGTTTTTGGTTGTGAAGCGTGCCCCCTGGGAGCCGGGTGGAGAGTCCGGCGGATCAAGCCCGAGAGGTAGCGCCCCGTTGGCCGGAGGGCTGGCTCTGGCCCCGAGCCAGTTGCCCGCTCCCGATCACGGGAGTGGTTGGGAGTGGTGGCCCGGAGATCGTCAAGGCTGTCTGTCTGCGGTTTCGCGGTCGAGGTCGAACCGGCACCACACGGTCTTGCCGCCTGGCTCCTCCGGCGTCCACCAGACCGCCGCTGCCACACGCTGAACGAGCAGCAGCCCCCGGCCGCTGTCCGGTAGCACTGCTTCCGGTAGCTCCCCCAGCAGGCCCAGGGAGAAGGAGAAGGCGTCTCCCAGAGGAAGCAGAGGAGGCGTCGAGTCCTCATCCGCGACCCCGACGAACAACCACTTCGGCCACAACTTGAAGGTCACATCGATGCGGCGACTCCCACCAGGACGAGCCAGGCAGCAGTCCGGCACCGCATGGTTCACCACATTGCCGACCAGTTCGGAGACGATCAGCCGGACATCGTCCACGGCCTCATCCGCAACCGAGCCCTGAAGAAACGTGGTTGCCATGTCACGCGCCACACGGAGCGTGTCGGGGAACTCCGCGAAGAGAGTCAGCTTCAAGAAGTTCCCGGCTGAGGACGGGTCGGGCTCGACGTACCAGTGGGCGAACGCATCCAGTTCGCTCATCACGTGCTCGTGCCGCTCCGCTCTTCTCGTATCCATGCCACAAGCCACCATCTCTGGTCACGTCTGCCGGGGCGTTCCCGGCAGGGTGGACCGAGGGTGCACCCCTTGTACCGGCCGTCGCTCCCCCTGGTGGGGACCCCCCTCGTGGGTACACTCGCGAGACAGACGCAGAAGGAACATCAGGTCAGGTCAGTCACATTGGGGAAGTGAAATGACCGAAGCTGCTCCGACACCGGCAGCATTGCCGCCGAACGTGCTGGAGCGCGCGGACGTGCGCTCAGCGATCGCCAATCATGACTTCGGTGAGGTCTTCAGACTCGCCCGGCTGCACGGGAAGGTCAGTTACGCCAAGATCGCCGAGGCGGTCGGCTACAAGCGCGAGCACATCGGCAAGATGGCCAGGCCGGAGACCGGCGGCAAGGGCGTTCGCCCCCGGATCACGCAGCACCGCAAGATCCTTGAAGTGGTGGATGGGCTGCGCATCCCGGGCCACCTCGCGGGACTGGCGCCACGGCCGTGGGAGCTGGAGCGAACAGCGACCATTTCCGTACCGGAGGACCCGAGCACCCTTCTGGCCCAGGGCGGTGCGGGACTGTGGGACGTAGCCGAGCTGCTGCGGCGGACCGAAATGTCCAGCATCAACAGCGCGGCCCTGGAGTCGATCGAGCAGGGCATCGACCAGTTGGCCCGCGCCTATCCGTACGCGGACGCCGACTACCTTCACCAGCGCACCCGGAACGGCTTGCAGTACGTCACCAAGCAGCTCGAAGGCCGCATGACGCTGCGCCAGCACCGAGAGCTCCTCGTGGACGCCGGATGGCTGTTCCTGCTGAATGCATGCGTCCAGTACGACCGGGGCCAGCGCGAGGCCGCCAACCTCAGTAAGGCCGCCGCACTCCGCATCGGTGACGAGGCCGGACACGGCGAGATCAAGGCTTGGGCGTGGGAGATCGAGGGGTGGTTCGCTCTCACCCAGTGCCGATGGCAGGACATGCTGGACGCTGTGGAAGCCGGGCACGTCGCCGACCAGACGCACTCCGTCGGCGTGCAGTTGTACGCCCACAAGGCTCGCGCCGCCGCACGCATGGGGGACGCCCGCCTGGTCCGTGACTCGCTCGACGCCGGCCGCGCGAGGCTGGACCGGCTGCCTCGACCGGACCACCCCGAGCACCATTTCATCATCGACCCAGACAAGTGGGACTTCTACGAGATGGACGCGTACCGACTACTCGGAGACGACGAACGCGCCGCTGCCCACGCCCGGTCCGTGATTCGCATCAGCACGGGCCCCGACGGAACCGAAATCTCTCCCATGCGCGCCGCAGAGGCCCGTCTCACACTGGGAGTCGCCGCCGCCCGCTCCGGGGACATCGACGAGGCCGTAGGCATGGGGACCACGGCCCTTGCAGCCGACCGCAAGTCGCTTCCGTCGCTGCTTTTGGTCGCCAACGAGCTGGACAAGGAACTTCGCTCCCGCTACCCCCGCGAGACCGCCTCGCGCGACTTCCACGAACAGATCTTGACCATCACGCGCGGCACGGCCACGCCGGACCTTCCTTTCTGAGGGCGCCGGCCGTGTGATGAGCCCAGTTGTTGTGAGCTGGTTCTCCCGACCCCTGAAGACGTTCGCATCGTTGGTCGCGAAGTCGCGGTTGACGGTTGATGGGCTTCTGCTCATCCAGCTCCCATGGGTCACGGCGTCGGCACACCTCGCTGCACCATGTCTCCGAGTCGCGGGATGAAGCCAGCGGCGGCTCCGACCAGACCTACTGATGGGGGCCTGCCAACCAACCACCTGGCTCAGCCTGCTTGGCAGCGTGTGGCGCGGTTGGGGGAATGGGTGGGAACCAGGGGTGCCGGCGACGGTGGCCCCCCCTTATGGGCGTGTGCAGCCCTGTGCCTTCATTGCCGCGGGGAGGTAGGCACGCAGGAAGGCGACGAGGGCGTCCCTGCGTTCGGAGGTCTTCTCAGGGACCGGCTTGCTCAGCTCTACATAGGCGACGAAGCGTTGCGGCTTTCCCTGGTATGTGCAGTTGGCGAAGGCGATGGCTCCGCTGTCGGCGACGCGTCCGCCCTCGCCGACAGCGACCGGCGTGGGGTTGCCCAGCCTTTGGAGCAATTGGTTGTTGACCTCGATAGGGTCGGTCTTGGTGTCGATGACATCCCCCTTCAGGTAGACGACAGTCTGCTTGTCGACGTCCAAGCGGCATCGGGGGCTCTCCCTACCTGTGTCGTATTTGTCCTGGGAGAGTCTCTCTCCTGACGACAAGAGAGGGGACAGGAGGCCGGAGTCCAGAGGCACTCCACACACCTGCTTGGGTACCGCATAATCACGGCTGCCACCGCAAGCGGTCAGGGGCAGCGCGAGAGCCGCAGCAGCGATCGCCGCTCTGCCGACCGGCTTGCGTGTTTTCATGGTGGCGTTCCTTTACGAAGGATGGAGACAGGCGGTCCTGCCCGCCGGGCGAGATGCAGAGCGGAAGCGAACAGACCTCGGTTACTGCTGGCCGGCGAGCCCCTTCGCCCGAGCATTGCCGTCGAACGCTGCCCCGTCGATGTCCGACGTGATCGTGTAGAGGTTGGCCCCTTGATGGCTCGGGTTGGCGTTCATCCAGACATTGGCGAGGCTCTGGAGCTGATTCTCTCGGGCGGTGAATGTCTTGCTGTTCTCGGCGGCGAAGTCGTGGTTGATGTGCTTCTGCTCATCCAGCTGCCATTGGTAGGTCACGGCGTCCACACCTCGCTGCACGATGTCACCGACATGCGGGATGAAGTTAGCGGCGGCTCCGAAGCCGTGGTACAGCCATTTGGCATCCCACGAAGGGTCCCGCTTGTCCGTGGCAAGCGCTTGGTATCGGGCCTCTTCAAGGAATCCGACAGTGTGACCTGCGCGCAGGAGGGTCTCCTTCGGATCGCCGGGATGGTCGTTGTAGATGTCCTTGACTATTTCCCGGTTGAGCCCGTCATTGAGGATGCCGTAGGCCTGCTGATCGCGGGACACCTGCTTCGACACTTCCAGAAGGTTGTGCCGGTCGAGCTGACGAGGGTCCTTCGCGTCGTCGGCCAGCGCACTCATGGTGTTATGCACCTCGTCGCTGTGGTTCACCAGCGCTTTGGCCATGTCGTCGCGCATTTCGGGAGCGAAGTTGTCGCCCGCGTCAGCAATGACCTTGAGTGAATGGTCGAGTGCGTTCCGCTGGGCGGCGGTGTGTTCCACGTAGCGCGCGTCGGGATCGTTGGGGTTCATTCCGGTGGTGGCAGCCAGCAACGCCTTGCCTGTGGCGTCGCGGGACTGGTTTCCGTCGCCGTGGTCCAGCGGGGTGTCGTCGAATACTGGGCGGTCTTTGAGGACCCAGGCCGCATTGTCCTGCGGCTTGGTCTCGTTGAAGAACTGGGTAGCTGTATCAGGCCTTTCGGACAGGGCCGTCATGAAGCCGGTCATCGGGTCGCGGCCGAATTCCGAACCCATGAAGTTCATCTTCGGCATCACGAGCCCACCATTGGCGCCACTCCAGAATTTGTCCGGAAGCTTCATCCTCTCTTCGGTGGACACCAAAGCGTTGCCGTATCGGTTGAGGAAGTCGCCGTCGTAGCTTCCCGCCCGCATCAGGTTGCTCATCAGCTGGAAACCGTATACCTGAGTACCCCTGGTCGAGATGCGCTGATCACCTATCTTGATCATGTCGTCTTCCCATTGACGCATGCCCGGGGAGCCGGAGTGGGTTGCGCCCGCGAGGACCATGCTCAAGTTCTTCTGGAAGTCGCCCAGTTGATCGTGTCGGACACGCTGGAGGTTTCCGCCGTCGGAGGGGTCCGACAAGTCGGCCCAGAAGTCGAGCGTGCCCTTTGGGCCAAGTATCTTCGCGAACTCTTCCTGGAAGAGCGGATCATTCTGGTGATCGGCGAGGCCGCGATTGAGGCGGTCAAACTCCTCGGGAGACATTCCGTCTCCCTTCGTCTTCATCAGATTGGCCAGATCTCGGGCGTCCTTGACTGCCTTTGCGGCCGAGCGGCCGTCGCCGTAATCGGCGCTGGAGAAGCCGAGCTTCGCCTGGTCCGTGATGAGTTGGAGTGCTTCGGCGGCGGCGTTGTCGCTCTCCGTCGCCTTGCCGAGTATGTTCCGCACCTCGTCCAGCAGGCCATCGACGTCCTGCTGGCTGTGTTCTGGGACATTGGTGCCCTTGGCCGCGCGATCGGGATGGATGTTCATGGTGACCGTGAACGTTCCGTTGCCGGTGTCCAGCACTGTTAGATTCTTCGTGAGGCCGTTCTCGATGGCCGCGGTGAGCTGGCGGTGACAGTCCTCGAGTTCGCCCTTGGTGTCGGCGAGAACCTTCGCGATGATGTTTGCCTGGGTGTGTGCGTCGCTGAATTCGCCAGACGTCTTGTCTATGAATTCACGGCTCACCGTGGCGTTGACACCTGCCCAGTTGGCCTTGTCGGCCTTGACCTTGAGGTCTTTCTCGGCCTTGTCCTTCAGCTCCTGGAGATTCCTGACCATCACTTCCCAGTCGGTGATGGCCTCGCCGAGGGCGGAGAAGTTCGCGTACCGAAGCGTATCGAGGTTCATGACTGGGCCGGCCCCTTGCTGCCGCCCCCTTCAGGCTCCTTGAAGCCCTTGTCGAGCTCGGCGATGCTGCTAATGATCCCGTAAATATGTATCTCGTTGCCCGAGTGGGCGCCCTTGGTGTAATCGAGGTGATTCGATATGTGAGCACACGCGTCGAGCAGATTCTGCGTTTGGTCGACCCAATGCGTCGCGACATGGTTCAGCGCCTTACCCAGGGCAAGACCCTGGGTGGTGAGGCCGCCGGCTGCCTTCAGCGAGGAGAGGCGCGCGTGGTCGCCGAATCGCTGCATATCCTCACGCAGCCGGTAAGCCGCGTCGCCGATGGCGGCCAGATCCTTCTGATCGACCTGGAGATTGCCCTGGCCTCCCGACGGGGCGCTCGGCTCTGGCGGCACGTGGTTCAGCTGCATCGCCGCAGAGCCTTGCCTGGCGGCAGCCTCCGCTTTGAGTTGTTCCCACTCGTCCCAGGCCATCGGCGTCGCCCTTCCCCGGCTGTGTGGCCTCTCCTTGCTGATCAAGGCGAAGCGCTGTCAACCTACCAACTCCCCTACCGCTACGGGGGAGTTGGTTCAACTCATCGGGCGCCACCCCTACTCCATCAACCCCGTCTGCACCAGCGGCTTCCCCCGCTTGCGGGAGACGAACGTGCCGCGGCCCGTCGGCATCGGGCGGGGGCGGACGCCGGCCAGGATGTCGCCCTCGCCGGGGTCGCCGGCCAGGACCACGCCCTGGGCGCCCAGTTCCTTCATGCGCTGGATGAAGGGCTCGTACGAGGCGCGGCTCGCGCCCGCTGTGGAGCGGGCGATGATGAAGCGGACGCCGACGTCGCGGGCGAACGGCAGGAGCTCGGTGAGCTTGCCCAGCGGGTTGCCGCTCGACGTCGACACCAGGTCGTAGTCGTCGACCACCACGTACACCGTGGGGCCGCGCCACCAGCTGCGGTCGCGCAGCTGCTGCGCGGTCACGTCCGCGCTGGGTGCGCGGCGCTGCATCAGGTCGGCCAGGGCGTCCATGTGATGGTCCATGGCGTTGGACATGGGGATGTACTCGGCCAGGTGGGACGGTGGCGTCACATCCAGCAGGGCGCGCCTGTTGTCCACCACGAACAGCTTGCAGGCGTCACCCTCGTACCGCTGCGTGAGCTGGGTGATCAGGAGGCGCAGCAGGTTCGACTTGCCGGACTCGCCCTCGCCGAAGATGAGGAAGAACGGGTCCTGCTCGAAGTCGACGAACACCGGCTCCAGGTTGTTCTCGTCGAGCGCGAAGGCGATGCCGCGGTCGGGCGAGGCGTAGCCGGGCGGGAGCTGGGCCGCCGGGAGTTCGCGCGGCAACAGGCGGACCTCCGGTGCGCCCGGCGCCGTCCAGTGGCGGGAGACCTCGGTGGCCAGGGCGGCCGTCGCCTCGGCGAGGTCGGTGTCGGACTGGAGGCCGTCTATGCGCGGCACGGCCGCCATGAAGTGCATCTTCTGCGGCGACTGGCCGCGGCCGGGCACGCCGGCGGGGACGTTGGCGGCGACCTTGCGGTCGAACTCCGAGTCCATGGTGTCGCCGAGCCGGAGCTCCAGGCGGTTCATGAGGTGGTCCTTGAGGTTCGCCCGGACCTCCATCGAGCGTGACGCGGTCAGCACCAGGTGGATGCCGTAGCCGAGGCCGCGCGCCGCGATGTCCAGGACGGCCGGCTCCAGACCCTCGTACTCGGTACGGAAGTTGCCCCAGCCGTCGATGACGAGGAACACGTCACCCCACGGCTGGTCGGCGGCCGAGATGCTGCCGCGCGCCCGGCGGGCCCGGAAGTCGGCGATCGAGGCGATGCCCGCCGAGCGGAAGTACTCCTCGCGGCGGGTCAGCACGCCGTACACCTCGGCGACCGTACGGCGCACCCGCTCCGGATCCAGACGCGAGGCGACCCCGCCGACGTGCGGCAGACCGGCGACCGCGGCCATGCCGCCACCGCCGAAGTCGAGCCCGTAGAACTGGACTTCCTGCGGGGTGTGCGTGAGCGCGAACGACGTGACCAGGGTGCGCACCAGCGTCGACTTGCCGGACTGCGGGCCGCCCAGGATCTGCAGATGGCCGCCCGCGCCGGAGAAGTCGCACCACAGCGGATCGCGGCGCTGCTCGTACGGCTTGTCGACGAGACCGAGCGGCACCACAAGCCGCCCCGCGCCCTCGTAGCCGGGTTGCGTGAGCCCGCGGCCCTGCACCGGAGCGAGGCCGGGCAGCAGCGAGTCCAGCGCCGGCGGGCTGTCGAGCGGCGGCAGCCACACCTGGTGGGCGGCCGGGCCGCGCGCTTCGAGGCGGCGCACGATGACGTCGAGCACCGTGTCGGCGAGCGCGTCGTCGGTGCGCGGGCCGGTCTCGGCGCGCGGGCCCGGCACGGTCTGCGGGGCGTACGTCACCGGCACTTCGGCCGCGGTGAACAGCACCGGTCGGCGGTCGACGGGCACCGGCCCGCCGAGCGCGGCCGACCGGTCGGCACCCGTGCGGTACACGCCGGAGACGTACGCCGCCTTGAATCGGGTCATCTCGTCGGTGCCGAACTTGAGGTAGCCGGAGCCCGGGATGCTCGGCAGGTGGTAGGCGTCGGGGACGCCGAGGGCGGCGCGCGACTCGGCGGCGGAGAAGGTGCGCAGACCGATCCGGTAGGAGAGGTAGGTCTCCAGACCGCGCAGTCGGCCCTCCTCCAGGCGCTGCGAGGCGAGCAGCAGATGCACGCCGAGGGACCGGCCGATGCGGCCGATCTGCACGAACATCTCGATGAAGTCCGGCTTGGCGGTGAGCAGTTCGCTGAACTCGTCGATGACCAGGACGAGCGAGGGCACGGGCTGCAGCGGGGCGCCGGCGAGCCGGGCCCGCTCGTAGTCGTGGATGTTGGCGTAGTTGCCCGCGTCGCGCAGCATCTCCTGGCGGCGGTTGAGCTCGCCGCGGATCGAGTCGCCCATGCGGTCGACCAGGGTGAGGTCGTCGGCCAGGTTGGTGATGACGGCCGCGACGTGCGGCATCTGCGCCATGCCGGCGAAGGTCGCGCCACCCTTGAAGTCGGCGAGGACGAAGTTCAGGGTCTCGGAGGAGTGGGTCACGGCGAGGCCGAGGACCAGGGTGCGAAGGAGCTCCGACTTGCCGGAGCCGGTCGCGCCGACGCACAGGCCGTGCGGGCCCATGCCGTCCTGCGCGGCCTCCTTCAGGTCGAGCATGACCGGCCGGCCGTCCTCGCCCACACCGATCGGCACCCGCAGCCGCTCGGAGGGGGAACGGGGCCGCCAGGTGCGGGCGGTGTCCACCGAGTCCGCGTCGCCGAGGCTCAGCAGGTCGGTGAACTCCAGGTTGGCGAGCAGCGGTTCGTCGTCGTCGCCCCCGGAGGCCATGCGCAGCGGGGCGAGCTGACGGGCCAGCGCGTCGGCGGACTCGTACGAGAGGAGGTCGGGCGTGCCCTCGTACACGAGGCCGTGACCCGACTCCAGGCGCAGCGTGCGCGGGTGCACAACTACGGCCAAGTCGCCCCGGGCGCCGGTCAGTTCACCGGGGACGACCTCGACGACGGTGACGCCCTGGAGGCCCTCGGCGGAGGCGAGGACCGACATCGGGGGCGGTGAAACGCCGTCGAGGACGATGACGATGTGCGGCTCCTCCGGCAGCGGCGCGCCCTCCGGGTGGAAGCGGGGGCGGCCGGTGAGCCGGGCGGCGAGCAGCTCTTCGAGTTCGGCCGCGCTGCGGCTGATCAGCCTTCGGCTGCCCGCGCCGTCACTGAGGCCGGGGGCCTGGGTGTGCGGCAGCCACTTCGTCCACTCCCAGTGCGCCGAGGCGGACGGGGAGGCGGCGATCGCGATCACCAGGTCCTCGGGGGAGTGCAGGGAGGCGAGCGAGGCGGTCAGGGCGCGGGCCGAGGCGCGTACCGTCTGCGGCTCCCCGCTGACCGTCATGTGGTAGAAGGCGCGCAGCGAGACCGCCATCGGCAGGTCCTCCACCGTCTGGTGGGTGGCCAGAAAACGCTGCATGGCGCCCGCGGTCAGCGGCTCCAGCTGGTCGACCGGCGCGGTCTGCGGAGGAACCAGCGGGGTGGCCAGCGCCTGTGGGCCGAGCCCGATGCGCACCTGCCCGAAGTCCTCGTCGCCCGCCCGGCGTTCCCACACCCGGCTGCCCTCGGCGACCAGCGCCCACAGCTGCTCGGGGGAGGGGTGCAGGTAGTACTGCGCGTCGCGCTGCTTGCGCGCGGCCTCGGCGGCCGAGCGCCGGGTCTGGCCGAGATAGCGCAGGTAGTCACGGCGCATGTCCGCCAACTGACCCTGGGACCCCTTGCGGTAACGCACGATCATCGCCACCGACATGGCCACCGTCGAGGCGACCATCACCATGCCCATGACCTTCATGAACGGCTGCGAATTCGGCATGAAGAAGAACACCACGGAGCCGCCCATGCCCAGCATGGGCAGGAGTTGCATCAGCGCACCCTCCTGCTGTCCGCGCGGCAGCTCCGGCGGGGGCTGGAGAACGACCTCCTCCGTGGGCACCTCGGACGGCAGAGCCCGTGGTGGGCGCTTGACGATGATTTGGCTCACAACGCACCAATTCTCTTGGCAGTCGAAGAAGTTCAGCCCGCCGCCCCGTGTCCGGCGAACGCCGACCGCGGTGGGATCCTACTGACATCCGATGTGATCGGCTGGCGATAGGGTGCCGTCTGTTCGCGTAAGCACCCGCGAACAGAGCGAAGAAAGCCGGGCAATTGACGCGACAGGCGTACGGCCCGGCACCGGGCGACCGGGCACCGCGAGCGCAACCAGTGAAGCCAGCGAAGGGGAGCCGAGGGTGAGCACGACGACCACCGCGACGACGGCCGCCGAGCCGAACCGGCCCGGCCTGACGAGCGGGGCGGGCCTCGGCTTCTGCCGGGTGACGATCGTCGCGCCGGACGGCCGCATCGACGTGGCGCTGCCCGACGACATCCCGGTCGCCGACATCTACCCCGAGATCCTGCGGCTCTCTCAGCAGAGCCCGGAAGAGGGCGCCCCGGTCGGCTACTCGCTGGTGCGCCGCGACGGCACCGTCCTCGACAGCGCCCGCTCGTTCGCCGCCCAGTCGATCCTCGACGGCGAGCTGCTCACCCTGCGCCCCTTCTCCGAGTCGCTGCCCCCCGCCGTCTTCGACGACGTGTCCGAGGCCGTCGCCTCCGCGGTCACCCAGGACCGCACCCTGTGGAACACCGGGCTGACCCGCGCCGCCGGCCTCATCGGCGGGGGCGCGCTGCCCGCACTGCTCGCCTTCGCGGCCTGGACCGGCGACCCGCGCCACGACATGCACGGCCTGCCCGGCATCCTCGCCGCCGTCGCGGGTGTGCTCCTGCTCACCCTCGCGGCCGTACGCGCCCGGATCTACGACGACCAGCTCTCCGCCGTCGCCCTCGGCCTCGGCTCGCTGCCCAACATCGCGGTGGCCGGCTCCGGGCTGTTGCCGCTCGCCGCCCACCACGGCATCGGCCGGCTCCAGATGCTGCTCGCCTGCGCCGCCGTCCTGATCGCCTCGCTGGTGCTCACCCTGCTCTCGCCCCGCGGCGACGGGGCCTTCGTCGCGTTCGTGCTCGCCTCCGCGGTGGGCGCGCTCGTCGTGTTCGTCTCGATCCTGACCGGCATGACGCCCACCGAGACCGCCGCGGTCTGCACCCAGCTCGCCGTGGGCGCGCTCGCCTTCCTGCCCGGTCTGTCCATGCGCTTCGCCCGGCTGCCCATCGGCTTCGACGCGCCGCACTCCTCCCAGCGCGACCTCGGCGAGGACGTGGCCCCGCAGCCCGTCGACGCCGAGCGCATCGCCGCCCAGGCCCGGCGCGGCCACGAACTGCTCGTCGGCCTCGTCGGCGGCTGCGCCCTGCTCGCCGTCGCGGGCTCCGCGGTGCTCGGCTTCAGCGACAACCACTGGGGCCGCCTGCTCGCGCTGGCCACCGGCGTCGCCATGCTGATGCGCGCCCACCTCTTCCGCTACACCGCCCAGGTCGCCGCCACCCTGAGCGCCGGCCTCGGCTCACTCGTCCTGCTCGGCCTCGGCCTGTGCATCAACGCGCCGCGCGGCCTGATGACCGACGCCCTCAAGGGCGACACCGCGGCCCTGGACATCCGCACCCTGTGGCTGGTCGCCGCGATCGCCGCCGCCGGCGCGCTGGTCACCGCGATCGCGCTGATCGTGCCGAACCGGGGCGTCACCCCGTTCTGGGGCCGCTTCCTGGAGATCGCCGAGGGATTCGTCCTGCTCACGCTGCTGCCGCTGACCCTGGCCGTCTTCGACGTGTACGCCCGGGCCCGCGCCCTGACCAGCTGAGCCCGCGCCCGCTCACCGCGGGTCAACCGCCACCCGGGGTACTGGTACGCTGTGTGACGGCCGTTTGTGTACGCGTTTCCGGATCATCTGGAAGCTGCGCTCATCGGACCTTCGCCTCCGAGTCACGGAAGCTCCCCTGAGATCAAGACCAGGGGCACTCGTGGGCGCACGAACACCACTGAGGAGTACCGAGTGTCTCTCGACGCCGCTACGAAGAAGCAGATCATGGCCGAGTTCGGCACCAAGGAGGGCGACACCGGCTCCCCCGAGGTTCAGGTCGCCATGCTCTCCCGCCGCATCTCGGACCTGACCGAGCACCTCAAGACGCACAAGCACGACCACCACTCCCGCCGTGGTCTGCTGATCCTCGTCGGCCAGCGCCGCCGCCTTCTGCAGTACCTGGCCAAGAAGGACATCCAGCGCTTCCGTACGCTGGTCGACCGCCTGGGCATCCGCCGCGGTGCGGCCGGCGGCGCCAAGTAAGCATGCTGTCGAGGGAGCGGTTCCCACCTATTAGGGGGCCGCTCCCTTTGCTGTACATGCGAGACGTACCGAACGCTCAGTAGTCTGGTACGCACAACAGAACAAGCTTCACCGAAGACGCTTCACCGCGACGAGCGAGCAGAAGCCCTCCTCCCCGCCGCCGGTCCTCGGTAGTGGCCCCCGGAACGCAAGGAAGACCGGGTGCTTCGATCGAAGACCGGCCCGCCCTCAGGAGCGCTTCTCCGCCGCACCCCACCGCCCCCGCGCCACACGGGCCCGGAGGCGAAAAGACGACAAGCAAATGGAGAAAACGCTAGTGGAGAACGAGACCCACTACGCCGAGGCCGTCATCGACAACGGCTCCTTCGGCACCCGCACCATCCGCTTCGAGACGGGCCGCCTCGCCAAGCAGGCCGCCGGCTCCGCCGTGGCGTACCTGGACGACGACACGATGGTCCTCTCGGCCACGTCCGCGTCCAAGAACCCCAAGGACCAGCTCGACTTCTTCCCCCTCACGGTGGACGTCGAGGAGCGGATGTACGCGGCCGGCAAGATCCCCGGCTCCTTCTTCCGCCGCGAGGGCCGGCCCTCCGAGGACGCGATCCTCACCTGCCGCCTCATCGACCGCCCGCTGCGCCCGTCCTTCAAGAAGGGCCTGCGCAACGAGATCCAGGTCGTCGCGACGATCATGGCGCTCAACCCCGACCACCTGTACGACGTCGTCGCGATCAACGCCGCGTCCGCGTCCACCCAGCTGGCAGGCCTGCCCTTCTCCGGCCCGATCGGCGGCGTCCGCGTCGCGCTGATCAACAACCAGTGGGTCGCGTTCCCGACGCACACCGAGCTTGAGGACGCCGTCTTCGACATGGTCGTCGCCGGCCGCGTCCTGGAGGACGGCGACGTCGCGATCATGATGGTCGAGGCCGAGGCCACCGAGAAGACCATCCAGCTGGTCAAGGGCGGCGCCGAGGCGCCGACCGAGGAGGTCGTCGCCGCCGGTCTGGACGCCGCGAAGCCCTTCATCAAGGTGCTCTGCAAGGCCCAGTCCGACCTGGCCGCCAAGGCTGCCAAGCCGACCGGCGAGTTCCCGATCTTCCTCGACTACCAGGACGACGTCCTGGAGGCGCTCACCGCCGCCGTCAAGGGCGAGCTCGCCCAGGCGCTGACGATCGCCGGCAAGCAGGACCGCGAGGCCGAGCTGGACCGCGTCAAGGGTCTGGCCGCCGAGAAGCTGCTCCCGCAGTTCGAGGGCCGCGAGAAGGAGATCTCCGCCGCGTACCGCGCGCTGACCAAGAAGCTGGTCCGCGAGCGCGTCATCACGGACAAGGTCCGCATCGACGGCCGTGGCATCACGGACATCCGTACGCTGGCCGCCGAGGTCGAGGCCATCCCGCGCGTACACGGCTCGGCGCTGTTCGAGCGTGGCGAGACCCAGATCCTGGGCGTCACCACCCTCAACATGCTCCGCATGGAGCAGCAGCTGGACACCCTTTCCCCGGTGACCCGCAAGCGCTACATGCACAACTACAACTTCCCGCCGTACTCGGTCGGCGAGACCGGCCGCGTGGGCTCGCCCAAGCGCCGCGAGATCGGCCACGGCGCGCTCGCCGAGCGCGCCATCGTGCCGGTCCTGCCGACGCGCGAGGAGTTCCCCTACGCGATCCGTCAGGTGTCCGAGGCCCTCGGCTCCAACGGCTCGACGTCCATGGGCTCGGTCTGCGCCTCGACCATGTCGCTCCTGAACGCCGGTGTGCCGCTCAAGGCCCCCGTCGCCGGTATCGCCATGGGTCTGATCTCCCAGGAGATCGACGGCAAGACGCACTACGTCGCCCTCACCGACATCCTCGGTGCCGAGGACGCGTTCGGCGACATGGACTTCAAGGTCGCCGGTACGAAGGAGTTTGTCACCGCGCTCCAGCTCGACACCAAGCTCGACGGCATCCCGGCCTCCGTCCTGGCCGCCGCCCTCAAGCAGGCCCGCGACGCCCGCCTCCACATCCTCGACGTGATGATGGAAGCGATCGACACGCCGGACGAGATGTCCCCCAACGCCCCGCGGATCATCACCGTCAAGATCCCCGTGGACAAGATCGGCGAGGTCATCGGCCCCAAGGGCAAGATGATCAACCAGATCCAGGAGGACACCGGCGCCGAGATCACGATCGAGGACGACGGCACCATCTACATCGGTGCCGCCGACGGCCCGGCCGCCGAGGCCGCCCGCGCCACGATCAACGGCATCGCCAACCCGACCATGCCGGAGGTCGGTGAGCGCTACCTGGGTACGGTCGTCAAGACCACCACCTTCGGTGCGTTCGTGTCGCTGCTCCCGGGCAAGGACGGTCTGCTGCACATCTCGCAGATCCGCAAGCTCGCCGGTGGCAAGCGGGTGGAGAACGTCGAGGACGTCCTGGCCGTGGGCTCCAAGGTCCAGGTCGAGATCGCCGAGATCGACTCCCGCGGCAAGCTCTCCCTGATCCCCGTGATCGAGGGCGAAGAGGCCGCCGAGGGTGACAAGGACGACGCTGCCAAGTGACGTCCCGTAGTTCCGCGACGACGGCCCGCCCCTCTTCGGAGGGGCGGGCCGTCGCCCGTACCCAAACGCTTCTGAAGGGTCAGAACGGCATCGGCACCGTCCGCCGTACGACCCTCCCCGGCGGCCTCAGGGTCGTCACCGAAACCCTTCCCTCCGTACGGTCCGCGACCTTCGGCATCTGGGTCCAGGTGGGTTCGCGCGACGAGACGCCGACGCTGAACGGCGCGACGCACTACCTGGAGCACCTCCTCTTCAAGGGCACCAAGAAGCGCAGTGCCCTCGACATCTCCTCCGCGCTCGACGCGGTCGGCGGGGAGATGAACGCCTTCACGGCGAAGGAGTACACCTGCTACTACGCGCGGGTGCTCGACACCGATCTGCCGCTGGCGATCGACGTCGTGTGCGACATGCTGACGGACTCGCTGATCCTCGCCGAGGACGTCGACGCCGAGCGCGGCGTGATCCTCGAAGAGATCGCGATGACCGAGGACGACCCGGGCGACTGCGTGCACGACCTGTTCGCGCACACCATGCTCGGCGACACCCCCCTCGGCCGCCCGGTCCTGGGCACCGTGGACACGATCAACTCCCTGACCCAGGCACAGATCTCGCGCTTCTACAAGAAGCACTACGACCCGCGCCACCTGGTCGTCGCGGCCGCCGGAAACGTGGATCACGCCACCGTCGTACGCCAGGTCCGCAAGGCCTTCGAGAAGGCCGGCGCGCTGTCCCGCACGGACGCCGTCCCTCTCACCCCGCGCCGCGGAACCCGCACCCTGAAGGCTGCCGGCCGGATGGAATTGCTGGGCCGCCGCACGGAACAGGCCCATGTGGTCCTCGGCATGCCGGGCCTGGCCCGCACCGACGAGCGCCGCTGGGCGCTGGGCGTCCTGAACACGGCACTGGGCGGCGGCATGTCGTCCCGGCTGTTCCAGGAGGTCCGCGAGAAGCGCGGCCTGGCCTACAGCGTGTACTCGTACACCTCGGGCTTCGCCGACTGCGGTCTGTTCGGCGTGTACGCGGGCTGCCGCCCGAGCCAGGTCCACGACGTCCTCAAGATCTGCCGGGACGAACTGGACCGGGTCGCGAACGAGGGCCTCTCGGACGACGAGATCGGCCGCGCGGTGGGCCAGCTCTCCGGCTCCACGGTCCTGGGCCTGGAGGACACCGGCGCGCTGATGAACCGCATCGGCAAGAGCGAGCTGTGCTGGGGCGAGCAGATGTCGGTCGACGACATGCTGACCCGGATAGCCGAGGTCACCCCGGACGACGTCCGCGAGGTGGCACGTGATGTCCTGGGGCAGCGTCCCTCGCTGTCCGTCATCGGCCCGCTGAAGGACAAGCAGGCCGACCGCCTCCACGAAGCGGTCTCGTAACCCTAAGGAATCAAGCGAATGAGCAAGCTGCGCGTGGCGGTCCTCGGTGCCAAGGGCCGGATCGGCTCCGAAGCGGTACGAGCCGTGGAAGCGGCCGAGGACATGGAGCTGGTCGCGGCCCTGGGCCGCGGCGACAAACTGGAGACGCTCGCCGAGACGGGCGCCCAGGTCGCGGTCGAACTGACCACCCCCGCCTCGGTGATGGACAACCTGGAGTTCTGTGTACGGCACGGAATCCACGCCGTCGTCGGCACCACGGGCTGGACCGAGGACCGCCTCGCGCAGCTGAACGGCTGGCTTTCCGCATCACCGGAGACCGGCGTGCTCATCGCCCCGAACTTCTCCATCGGCGCCGTCCTGACCATGAAGTTCGCGCAGCTCGCGGCCCCGTACTTCGAGTCGGTCGAGGTCGTCGAGCTGCACCACCCCAACAAGGTCGACGCCCCTTCGGGCACCGCGACCCGCACTGCCCAGCTGATCGCGGCCGCCCGCGCCGAGGCGGGCGTCGGGCCCGCGCCGGACGCCACGACCACGGCCCTCGACGGTGCCCGCGGCGCCGACGTGGACGGCATCCCGGTGCACGCCGTCCGGCTGCGCGGCCTCCTGGCCCACCAGGAAGTGCTGCTCGGCGCGGAGGGCGAGACCCTGACCGTGCGCCACGACTCCCTGCACCACAGCAGCTTCATGCCGGGCATCCTGCTCGGCGCCCGCCGCGTGGTGACCACTCCGGGCCTCACCTTCGGCCTGGAACACTTCCTCGACCTCAACTGAGCGGCACCGTCGGCCTCATGCGCGCAAAAATCACCTATCTCGTCACGGCCGCCGTCCTGGTCTTCTACTTCGTCCTGGCCGGCAGCCGCGGCGTGCTCCTGCTCGAACAGGGCACCTGGATCACCGTCACGATGGGCGTGGCCGTGCTGATCCTGCCGTTGATCGGCATCTGGTTCCTGTGGGCGAACACCCGCTTCGTGACCAAGGCCAACAAGCTGGCGGCCGAGCTGGACGCCGAAGGCGGCCTGCCCGTCGACGAGTTGGTCCGCGGTGCGGGCGGCCGCATCGACCGCGCCTCGGCCGACGCCGTCTTCGCCCGCCGCAAGGAGGAGACGGAGGACGCGCCGGACGACTGGCGCTGCTGGTTCCGCCTCGCCATCGCCTACCAGGACGCCCGCGACACCCCGCGGGCCCGCAAGGCGATGCAGCGCGCGATCGCCCTGCACGGGAACAAGCCCGCCGGGGTCTAGCGCAACGGCGTCCAGCGCGACGGGGGTGATGCGGGTCAGCCGCGGCGGTACTCGTTGCCCCAGGCCTCCACCAGGTCGGCGGCCCGGTCGAAGGCCTCGCCGCGCCCCAGGAAGTCCGCGTTGTGGTCGGTGAGCAGCGCGGGCAGCGCCTGGCCGCCCTGCGGTTCGGCGATCAGAGCCTGTCCCTGGACGGTCCGCGGCAGCCCGAGCCAGCGCACCGGCTGCTGAACCGTCCGTACGCCGCGGATCCGCGGCCACGCCACGGTGGTGGTGGTGAAGAACGCGACCCGGCGCAGCCCGTCCCGGCTGACCCAGACGCCGACCCGCAGCAGCCGCAGCGACGAGGAGATCACGAGTACGGCGATGAACAGGACGACGAGCGCGCCCGTGGGTTCCCCGGCAGCGGCGATGATCAAGGCTGCCAGCAGCACGAACGAGGCGAGGAGCAGCAGCACGGCCGCGGCCCCGACCCGCCACGGGCCCGGCCGGTAGGGCCGCCGCCAGCGGTCGTGGTCGTCGAAGGGCAGCGCGACCTCGTCGGAGAACTCACCGGATGCGTCGATGGCACGGTCGGCCGTCAGGAAGGGCAGGGGCACGACTGATCCTCACTCACATGCACGCTCGATTGGGCTGTGCGGGGTGAGGCTACCCAGGAGGTCACCGCGCGGCCACATCCGGGGGTCCGGGCGCGCGTCGCCGCGTTCGGCGCGGGTCAGCGGCCGTTGGAGGCCTCGGACTGCTGGCTGTGCGCGGGGGACTGGGGGCTCTCCATGGCGGGCAGCCCGAAGAGCAGCGCACCGGTGAGCCCGGCTATGACGGTGAGCCCGACCAGTGTCCGCCCGACGAGCTGACCTGCGCTCGCTCGCTCGCGAGGCGGCGGCTCGACATTGCTGCGGTAGCGGTCGGCCTCGGCGACGAATGCGAACGGAACGGGCTCACGCCGGCGGAACATGGGGGCACATCTCCTGGGAACTCGAGGGGCTGTCGAACTGATGGCTGCTTACTGGTACAGACGCACAGCCGTGCCGATTGGTGCCCGAATTCCCCGAATTGGCCCAAGAATATGGTGACGACCCGTCAGAGATGGAGTTGTCAGTGCCGGGCCGTAGAGTGGGCGCCGCCCGAGCGACGCAATTTGGAAGGACCCGCCGGTGACCGACACCCCCGCCCCAGACCTCAAGCCCAGCTTCCGCAGCGACGTCACTGTCGAGCTCGTGAAGCACTCGGCGTCCGACTCGGACGTGCTGTGGGCAGCCCGCGTCTCCACGGCGGGCGAGCAGTCCCTCGAGGAGCTCCAGAAGGACCCCGAGCGCTCCAAGGGCCTGATCAACTACCTGATGCGGGACCGGCACGGCAGCCCCTTCGAGCACAACTCGATGACCTTCTTCATCAGCGCCCCGATCTTCGTCTTCCGCGAGTTCATGCGGCACCGCGTGGGCTGGTCGTACAACGAGGAGTCGGGCCGGTACAGGGAGCTCCAGCCGGTCTTCTACGTCCCGGGCGCCGAGCGCAAGCTGGTTCAGCAGGGCCGCCCCGGCAAGTACGAGTTCGTCGACGGCTCGGCCGAGCAGCAGGAGCTGACCTCCCGCGTCATGGAGGACTCCTACCGCCGCTCCTACGAGGCGTACCAGGAGATGCTGGCGGCCGGCGTCGCCCGCGAAGTCGCCCGCGCCACGCTCCCGGTCGGCCTGTTCTCCTCGATGTACGCGACGTGCAACGCACGTTCGCTGATGCACTTCCTCGGCCTGCGCACCCAGCACGAGCTGGCGAAGGTCCCGTCCTTCCCGCAGCGGGAGATCGAGATGGTCGGCGAGAAGATGGAAGAGGAGTGGGCCCGCCTGATGCCGCTCACCTACGCGGCCTTCAACGCCAACGGCAGGGTGGCCCCGTAACCGCATCGACCGGCCGAGCTCCTCGTCCATACCGGCACAGATGTGCGGATAGGCCGCGCAAAGTGTCCGTATTGCGGCGTTTCGTGAAGTTCATCTAGGCTGATCAAACGGACCCGGCACTGCCTGAACCCCCGAGCAGGCAGTGCCGGGCTCCCTCAGCCACCGGCCCCCGAGGGGGCACCCGGCGCTGAGCAGCGAGTAGCGTGTTACCCATGGCTCCGATCTCCACTCCGCAGACCCCCTTCGGGCGGGTCCTCACCGCCATGATCACGCCCTTCACGGCGGACGGCGCACTCGACCTCGACGGCGCCCAGCGACTGGCGGCCCATCTGGTCGACGCAGGCAACGACGGACTGATCGTCAACGGCACCACCGGCGAGTCCCCGACCACCAGCGACGCGGAGAAAGACCAGCTCGTACGGGCCGTACTGGAGGCCGTCGGAGACCGGGCCCACGTCGTGGCCGGAATCGGCACCAACGACACGCGCCACACCCTCGAACTCGCCCGTACGGCCGAACGCTCCGGCGCACACGGCCTGCTCGCCGTGACGCCCTACTACAACAAGCCCCCACAAGAGGGCCTGTACCGGCACTTCTCGGCCATCGCCGATGCCACCGAACTCCCGGTGATGCTGTACGACATCCCCGGCCGCAGCGGCGTTCCGATCGACACCGAGACCCTCGTCCGGCTCGCCGAGCACCCCCGGATCGTCGCCAACAAGGACGCCAAGGGCGACCTCGGCCGCGCCAGCTGGGCCATCGCCCGCTCCGGCCTCGCCTGGTACTCCGGCGACGACATGCTCAACCTGCCGCTGCTCTCCGTCGGCGCCTGCGGCTTCGTCTCCGTGGTCGGCCACCTCGTCACTCCCGAGCTGCGCGCCCTCCTGGACGCCTACCTCGCCGGTGAGGTACGCAAGGCCACCGAGATCCACCAGCAGCTGCTGCCCGTCTACACGGGCATGTTCCGCACCCAGGGCGTCATCACCACCAAGGCGGCCCTGGCCCTCAAGGGCCTCCCCGCAGGCCCGCTGCGCCTGCCCCTGGTCGAGCTCACGGCGGAAGAATCCAGCCAGCTGGCGCTCGATCTGGCAGCCGGTGGGGTACAGCTCTAACCACAGACTTCACAACTGAATACGCGCCGGACAAACGCGCGAAAACCCATACACAACAGCAAGTGCACGAATGACATACGCGCCACGTGCCCTACAGGTACGTGGCGCGTGTGGTGAGGAGAGTCTTTTGAGTCATCCGCATCCTGAACTCGGCACCCCGCCGAAGCTTCCCAAGAACGGCCTGCGCGTCACACCGCTCGGCGGTCTCGGCGAAATCGGCCGGAACATGACCGTCTTCGAGTTCGGCGGCCGCCTGCTCATCGTCGACTGCGGCGTCCTGTTCCCGGAGGAGGAGCAGCCCGGCATCGACCTGATCCTGCCGGACTTCAGCTCGATCCGGGACCGCCTCGACGACATCGAGGGCATCGTCCTGACGCACGGCCACGAGGACCACATCGGCGGTGTGCCGTACCTGCTTCGCGAGAAGCCGGACATCCCGCTGATCGGCTCCAAGCTGACCCTCGCCCTGATCGAGGCCAAGCTCCAGGAGCACCGCATCCGCCCGTACACGCTGGAGGTCGCCGAGGGCGACCGCGAGCGCCTGGGCCCCTTCGACTGCGAGTTCGTCGCGGTCAACCACTCCATCCCGGACGCCCTCGCGGTCGCCATCCGCACCCCCGCGGGCATGGCCGTCGCCACCGGCGACTTCAAGATGGACCAGCTCCCGCTGGACGGCCGCCTCACCGACCTGCACGCCTTCGCCCGGCTGAGCGAGGAAGGCATCGACCTCCTCCTCTCCGACTCGACGAACGCCGAGGTCCCCGGGTTCGTGCCGCCGGAGCGGGACATCTCCAACGTCCTGCGCACCGTCTTCGCCAACGCCGACAAGCGCATCATCGTGGCCAGCTTCGCCAGCCATGTGCACCGCATCCAGCAGATCCTGGACGCGGCCCACGAGTACGGCCGCCGGGTCGCCTTCGTCGGGCGCTCCATGGTCCGCAACATGGGCATCGCGCGCGACCTCGGCTACCTGAAGGTCCCGGCCGGCCTCGTCGTCGACGTCAAGACGCTGGACGACCTGCCGGACGACGAGGTCGTGCTGGTCTGCACGGGCTCGCAGGGCGAGCCGATGGCCGCGCTGTCCCGCATGGCCAACCGCGACCACCAGATCCGGATCGTCCAGGGCGACACCGTGATCCTCGCGTCGTCGCTCATCCCCGGCAACGAGAACGCGGTCTACCGCGTCATCAACGGCCTGACCCGCTGGGGTGCCAACGTCGTCCACAAGGGCAACGCCAAGGTGCACGTCTCGGGCCATGCCTCGGCCGGCGAGCTGTTGTACTTCTACAACATCTGCAAGCCGAAGAACCTGATGCCGGTCCACGGCGAATGGCGCCACCTGCGGGCGAACGCGGAGCTCGGAGCCCTCACGGGCGTCCCGAAGAACCACATCGTCATCGCCGAGGACGGCGTGGTCGTCGATCTGGTCGACGGCACGGCGCGCATTGTCGGCAAGGTCCAGGCGGGCTACGTCTACGTGGACGGCCTCTCGGTCGGAGACGTGACGGAGTCCTCCCTGAAGGACCGCCGCATCCTCGGCGACGAGGGCATCATCTCGGTGTACGTGGTGGTGGACTCCAGCAGCGGCAAGATCACCAGCGGCCCGCACATCCAGGCGCGCGGTTCCGGCATTGACGACTCGGCGTTCACTCCGGTGGTCTCGAAGATCGAGGAAGCGCTGAACCGGTCCGCCCAGGACGGCGTCGTCGAGCCCCACCAGCTCCAGCAGCTGATCCGCCGCTCGGTCGGCAAGTGGGTCTCGGACACCTACCGCAGGCGTCCGATGATCCTTCCCGTGGTCGTCGAGGTCTGACGCCCACAGGTCGTACACCCGGAGCGGGGCGCCTCGATTTGCATCGAGGCGCCCCGCTCCAGTAGGTTTACGTCTCCGCCTGAGGGGAACCCGGCACACTCGCCGTGTCGCACGGGAGACCCGATCGGGGCGGGAATCCGGCTTCAGAATCTCTGATAAAGTCGGATCACGCCGAAAGGGAAACGCGAAAGCGAAAACCTGAAAGCAACCCCAATTCCGACGGGGAATCGGACACGAAAGAGTCTGATAGAGTCGGGAACACGAAATACCGAAGGGAAGCGCCCGGAGGAAAGCCCGAGAGGGTGAGTACGAAGGAAGCGTCCGTTCCTTGAGAACTCAACAGCGTGCCAAAAGTCAACGCCAGATTGACAACCCCGTATCCGCTCCGGCGGATCGAGGTTCCTTTGAAAAGTCCACCCGCCCCCTTTTGGGGTGTGGGTGGCGACAAACACAGCGAGGACGCTGTGGACGGGCCGCCTTATTCCGGTGGTTCCGTCCCGCTCTTACGTGATGTGTGCACCCGATGACGGGTAAACATTCATGGAGAGTTTGATCCTGGCTCAGGACGAACGCTGGCGGCGTGCTTAACACATGCAAGTCGAACGATGAAGCCCTTCGGGGTGGATTAGTGGCGAACGGGTGAGTAACACGTGGGCAATCTGCCCTTCACTCTGGGACAAGCCCTGGAAACGGGGTCTAATACCGGATAATACCTTCCACCGCATGGTGGGGGGTTGAAAGCTCCGGCGGTGAAGGATGAGCCCGCGGCCTATCAGCTTGTTGGTGGGGTGATGGCCTACCAAGGCGACGACGGGTAGCCGGCCTGAGAGGGCGACCGGCCACACTGGGACTGAGACACGGCCCAGACTCCTACGGGAGGCAGCAGTGGGGAATATTGCACAATGGGCGAAAGCCTGATGCAGCGACGCCGCGTGAGGGATGACGGCCTTCGGGTTGTAAACCTCTTTCAGCAGGGAAGAAGCGCAAGTGACGGTACCTGCAGAAGAAGCGCCGGCTAACTACGTGCCAGCAGCCGCGGTAATACGTAGGGCGCAAGCGTTGTCCGGAATTATTGGGCGTAAAGAGCTCGTAGGCGGCCAGTCGCGTCGGATGTGAAAGCCCGGGGCTTAACCCCGGGTCTGCATTCGATACGGGCTGGCTAGAGTGTGGTAGGGGAGATCGGAATTCCTGGTGTAGCGGTGAAATGCGCAGATATCAGGAGGAACACCGGTGGCGAAGGCGGATCTCTGGGCCATTACTGACGCTGAGGAGCGAAAGCGTGGGGAGCGAACAGGATTAGATACCCTGGTAGTCCACGCCGTAAACGTTGGGAACTAGGTGTTGGCGACATTCCACGTCGTCGGTGCCGCAGCTAACGCATTAAGTTCCCCGCCTGGGGAGTACGGCCGCAAGGCTAAAACTCAAAGGAATTGACGGGGGCCCGCACAAGCAGCGGAGCATGTGGCTTAATTCGACGCAACGCGAAGAACCTTACCAAGGCTTGACATATACCGGAAAACATCAGAGATGGTGTCCCCCTTGTGGTCGGTATACAGGTGGTGCATGGCTGTCGTCAGCTCGTGTCGTGAGATGTTGGGTTAAGTCCCGCAACGAGCGCAACCCTTGTTCTGTGTTGCCAGCATGCCCTTCGGGGTGATGGGGACTCACAGGAGACTGCCGGGGTCAACTCGGAGGAAGGTGGGGACGACGTCAAGTCATCATGCCCCTTATGTCTTGGGCTGCACACGTGCTACAATGGCCGGTACAAAGAGCTGCGATGCCGTGAGGCGGAGCGAATCTCAAAAAGCCGGTCTCAGTTCGGATTGGGGTCTGCAACTCGACCCCATGAAGTCGGAGTTGCTAGTAATCGCAGATCAGCATTGCTGCGGTGAATACGTTCCCGGGCCTTGTACACACCGCCCGTCACGTCACGAAAGTCGGTAACACCCGAAGCCGGTGGCCCAACCCCTTGTGGGAGGGAGCTGTCGAAGGTGGGACTGGCGATTGGGACGAAGTCGTAACAAGGTAGCCGTACCGGAAGGTGCGGCTGGATCACCTCCTTTCTAAGGAGCACAGCACCGTCTGCAGGCAAGTGTCCTGCACGGTCAGCTCATGGGTGGAACGTTGACTATTCGGCGCTCTCGGCCGGTTCGGGCCGCAAGTACTGCTCTTCGGAGCGTGGAACGCGGGTCGGGTACGGACGGGAGGGCCGGGCACGCTGTTGGGTGTCTGAAGGTGCGGCCGTGAAGGTTGTGTCTTCGGTTGCCGGCCCCAGTGCACTCCACTGCAAGGTGGGGGTGATGGGTGGCTGGTCGTTGTTTGAGAACTGCACAGTGGACGCGAGCATCTGTGGCCAAGTTTTTAAGGGCGCACGGTGGATGCCTTGGCACCAGGAACCGATGAAGGACGTGGGAGGCCACGATAGTCCCCGGGGAGCCGTCAACCAGGCTTTGATCCGGGGGTTTCCGAATGGGGAAACCCGGCAGTCGTCATGGGCTGTCACCCGTACCTGAACACATAGGGTATGTGGAGGGAACGAGGGGAAGTGAAACATCTCAGTACCCTCAGGAAGAGAAAACAACCGTGATTCCGGGAGTAGTGGCGAGCGAAACCGGATGAGGCCAAACCGTATGCGTGTGATACCCGGCAGGGGTTGCGCATGCGGGGTTGTGGGATCTCTCTTCTGTCGTCTGCCGGCGACAGGGCGAGTCAGAAACCGTATGGATAGGCGAAGGACATGCGAAAGGTCCGGCGTAGAGGGTAAGACCCCCGTAGCTGAAATTCATGCGGCTCGTTTGAGAGACACCCAAGTAGCACGGGGCCCGAGAAATCCCGTGTGAATCTGGCGGGACCACCCGCTAAGCCTAAATATTCCCTGGTGACCGATAGCGGATAGTACCGTGAGGGAATGGTGAAAAGTACCGCGGGAGCGGAGTGAAATAGTACCTGAAACCGTGTGCCTACAAGCCGTGGGAGCGTCGCGTTGAGTACTTGTACTCAACGTCGTGACTGCGTGCCTTTTGAAGAATGAGCCTGCGAGTTAGCGGTGTGTAGCGAGGTTAACCCGTGTGGGGAAGCCGTAGCGAAAGCGAGTCCGAACAGGGCGTTTGAGTTGCACGCTCTAGACCCGAAGCGGAGTGATCTAGCCATGGGCAGGTTGAAGCGGCTGTAAGAGGTCGTGGAGGACCGAACCCACCAGGGTTGAAAACCTGGGGGATGACCTGTGGTTAGGGGTGAAAGGCCAATCAAACTCCGTGATAGCTGGTTCTCCCCGAAATGCATTTAGGTGCAGCGTCGTGTGTTTCTTGCCGGAGGTAGAGCACTGGATAGGCGATGGGCCCTACCGGGTTACTGACCTTAGCCAAACTCCGAATGCCGGTAAGTGAGAGCGCGGCAGTGAGACTGTGGGGGATAAGCTCCATGGTCGAGAGGGAAACAGCCCAGAGCATCGACTAAGGCCCCTAAGCGTACGCTAAGTGGGAAAGGATGTGGAGTCGCAGAGACAACCAGGAGGTTGGCTTAGAAGCAGCCACCCTTGAAAGAGTGCGTAATAGCTCACTGGTCAAGTGATTCCGCGCCGACAATGTAGCGGGGCTCAAGCGTACCGCCGAAGTCGTGTCAATCCAGCAATAGGGCCAACGCCTGTTGGGTTGGGTAGGGGAGCGTCGTGTGCCGGGTGAAGCTGCAGCGGAAGCTAGTGGTGGACGGTTCACGAGTGAGAATGCAGGCATGAGTAGCGATACACACGTGAGAAACGTGTGCGCCGATTGACTAAGGGTTCCTGGGTCAAGCTGATCTGCCCAGGGTAAGTCGGGACCTAAGGCGAGGCCGACAGGCGTAGTCGATGGACAACCGGTTGATATTCCGGTACCCGCTTTGAAACGCCCAGTATCGAGCCCATTAATGCTAAGGCCGTGAAGCCGTTCCGGACCCTTCGGGGAATGGAAAGTGGTGGAGCCGTCGACCCAAGGTGGTAGTAGGTAAGCGATGGGGTGACGCAGGAAGGTAGTCCAGCCCGGGCGGTGGTTGTCCCGGGGTAAGGGTGTAGGCCGTGCGGTAGGCAAATCCGTCGCACGTTGAGGCTGAGACCTGATGCCGAGCCGATTGTGGTGAAGTGGATGATCCTATGCTGTCGAGAAAAGCCTCTAGCGAGTTTCATGGCGGCCCGTACCCTAAACCGACTCAGGTGGTCAGGTAGAGAATACCGAGGCGTTCGGGTGAACTATGGTTAAGGAACTCGGCAAAATGCCCCCGTAACTTCGGGAGAAGGGGGGCCACAACTGGTGATGAGTCTTGCACTCTGAGCTGGGGGTGGCCGCAGAGACCAGCGAGAAGCGACTGTTTACTAAAAACACAGGTCCGTGCGAAGCCGTAAGGCGATGTATACGGACTGACGCCTGCCCGGTGCTGGAACGTTAAGGGGACCGGTTAGTCACATTTCGGTGTGGCGAAGCTGAGAACTTAAGCGCCAGTAAACGGCGGTGGTAACTATAACCATCCTAAGGTAGCGAAATTCCTTGTCGGGTAAGTTCCGACCTGCACGAATGGCGTAACGACTTCTCGACTGTCTCAACCATAGGCCCGGTGAAATTGCACTACGAGTAAAGATGCTCGTTTCGCGCAGCAGGACGGAAAGACCCCGGGACCTTTACTACAGTTTGATATTGGTGTTCGGTTCGGCTTGTGTAGGATAGGTGGGAGACTGTGAAGCCGTGACGCCAGTCATGGTGGAGTCGTCGTTGAAATACCACTCTGGTCGTGCTGGATGTCTAACCTCGGTCCGTGATCCGGATCAGGGACAGTGTCTGATGGGTAGTTTAACTGGGGCGGTTGCCTCCTAAAGAGTAACGGAGGCGCCCAAAGGTTCCCTCAGCCTGGTTGGCAATCAGGTGTTGAGTGTAAGTGCACAAGGGAGCTTGACTGTGAGACCGACGGGTCGAGCAGGGACGAAAGTCGGGACTAGTGATCCGGCGGTGGCTTGTGGAAGCGCCGTCGCTCAACGGATAAAAGGTACCCCGGGGATAACAGGCTGATCTTCCCCAAGAGTCCATATCGACGGGATGGTTTGGCACCTCGATGTCGGCTCGTCGCATCCTGGGGCTGGAGTCGGTCCCAAGGGTTGGGCTGTTCGCCCATTAAAGCGGTACGCGAGCTGGGTTTAGAACGTCGTGAGACAGTTCGGTCCCTATCCGCTGCGCGCGCAGGAATATTGAGAAGGGCTGTCCCTAGTACGAGAGGACCGGGACGGACGAACCTCTGGTGTGCCAGTTGTCCTGCCAAGGGCATGGCTGGTTGGCTACGTTCGGAAAGGATAACCGCTGAAAGCATCTAAGCGGGAAGCCTGCTTCGAGATGAGTGTTCCCACCCACTTGATGGGGTAAGGCTCCCAGTAGACGACTGGGTTGATAGGCCAGATGTGGAAGCCCGGTAACGGGTGGAGCTGACTGGTACTAATAGGCCGAGGGCTTGTCCTCAGTTGCTCGCGTCCACTGTGTTTGTTCTGAAGCAATGAACAGCCGTGAGAACCCCTGGTTTCGGTGGGTTCCGGTGTTCAACTTCATAGTGTTTCGGTGGTCATAGCGTTAGGGAAACGCCCGGTTACATTCCGAACCCGGAAGCTAAGCCTTTCAGCGCCGATGGTACTGCAGGGGGGACCCTGTGGGAGAGTAGGACGCCGCCGAACAAATCTTCAACGCTGGTCTCTGAACTTCGGTTCGGGGGCCAGCGTTTTTTTGTGCCCGCTCACCTGCCGTTCATGTGGCAAGAGGACGATCCGCTGTCATGAGGATCACAGGAGCGCTCAAGTCTGCCGGTGTTGCGACCGGCGACGAGGTGATCGTGCCGGCCTACGACACCGGCGAGCTGGCCCGGGCCGTCGTCGCTGCCGGGGCCGTGCCGGTGTTCGCCGACATCGATCCGCTGACCTACTGCCTGGCCCCGGACGCCGTGGGCCAGGCTGTCACGCCCAGGACCGCCGCTGTCATACTCGTACACCGCTTCGGGCATCCGGCCGGTGTCCCGCGGTTCGCTCAACTGGCCGCTGGGCGCGGGGTGTTGCTCCTTGAGGAGGAGGACCGCGAGGGGCTCGGCGGGGATGTGGCCCAACGGCGGGAGCGGGCTGGGTACTTGGGGCGGCGGCTCGCCGGTGTGGAGACGCCCGCGCCCGCCGAGGGGCATCGCTATCAGCGGTACGTCGTGCGCGTGCCCGGCAACGGGCGTCCCGACCGGGATGCCTTCGCGCGGCTGCTGCGGCGGCGCGGGGTCGAGTGCGAGGTGCCCGTGCCCATTCCCGTACACCGGATGCGGGAGTTCCGGCGGGACGGGGGGATGCTTGGCGAGACCGAGCGGGCTGCCGACGAGACGCTCGCGCTGCCTGCGCTCGACGGGCTTTCCGAGGCGGAATTGCGGCGGTTGGTGTCCGTCTGCAACGCGCTCGGCGGGCTGCTGCAACCCGCATAGCCGGAACCGGTGACCGTGGTTCGGAACACCGTCTGATTCGGGGTATGCTTTATCTCGTTGGTGAGGGGGAAACCCCGAAACAACAACCGGCCCCTATAGCTCAGTCGGTAGAGCGTCTCCATGGTAAGGAGAAGGTCTGCGGTTCGATTCCGCATGGGGGCTCAGTAATCCGAAAGGCCCCGCCCAATGGGCGGGGCCTTTCGCGTACCCTCTCGCGGTTATCGCTTGGCCTGCTCCGGGATGCGCATGGACAGGATCGCCATGTCGTCGGAGGCCGGTTCGGCGGCGAAGCGCTCGACCGCACGCAGCACACGGGCAGCGACCGCGCCCGCCGTCAGGCCCGTGCACGAGGCGAGGACGTCGGTGAGGCCGTCGTCGCCGAGCATGCGGGTGCCCTCGCGGCGCTCGGTGATGCCGTCCGTCACGCAGAGCAGGACGTCTCCCGGGTCGAGGGTGATCGTCTGCTCGTACAGCTCCAGGTCCTCCATCACGCCGAGCAGGGGCTGCGGGTCCGCGGCTGGTTCGACCGAGCCGTCCTGGCGCAGGCGCAGCGGGAGCGGGTGGCCGGCGCAGACGATCTTCAGGATGGCGCTGCCGTCCTCCTGGGGCCACAACTCCCCATAGAGGAGCGTCAGGAAGCGGCTGCGGGCGCCCTCGTCCAGGATCGCCGCGTTGAGGCGCTCCAGGACCGCCGGGCCGCCGAAGCCCTCGCGGGCGAGCAGACGCAGGGCGTGCCGGGCGAGGCCGGTGACCGCGGCGGCCTCCGGGCCCGTACCGCAGACGTCGCCGATGGCGAAGCCGTACGCGCCGTCCCGGATGGGGAAGAGGTCGTAGAAGTCGCCGCCGACCTCGTTGCCCTCGCCGGCCGCGCGGTAGATCACCTCGACTTCGACGCCCGGGATCTGCGGCAGGCCGGGCGGCAGCAGGGAGCGCTGGAGGGAGCGGCTGATGGCCATGCGCTCGGAGTACAGGCGCGCGTTGTCGAGGGCGAGCGCGGCCCGGCGGGAGAGGTCCTCGGCAAGTTCGAGAATCTCCTGACGGAAGTGGTCGTCCGACGGTTTGCCGAGTGTCAGCATGCCGATGACGCGGTTGCGGGCGACGAGCGGCAGCACGACGGTCTCGCCGCCGACCGCGGCCGCCGTCGACAGGGTGGTGCCGAGGCCGCCGCCTGTGTGGGGGCTGCCGGAGCGGCCGAGGTCGCGCATGGAGACGCGCAGCGCGGCCTGGTGGGCGGCTTCGCCGGGGGCGGTCCAGACGCGGGCGCCGGGCGTGGGCACCGGCTCCGGCGGGTTGATCTTGGAGAGGAGGGCCTTGAGGCCGTCGATGCGCTCCTCGTCCTCGTGGAGCACGTAGGAGAGGTACGGGTCCGAGGCCTGGTCGGCGATCGTGTAGACGGCGCACCAGGTGGCCAGGGTGGGGACGGTCATCTGGGCCATGAGGGCCAGCGTCTGGTCGCGGTCCAGAGTGCCGGCCAGGAGGTCGGAGGCCTCGACGAGGAAGCTCAGCGAGCCTCTGCGCAGCCGTTCCAGCTCGCCGAGGCGGGCCGATTCGACGGCGAGCGCGATGCGGTCGGCGGCGAACTGGAGGCGCAGGGCCTCCTCGTTGGAGTAGCGGCCGGGGGATTCGGCGGCGACGCCGAGCGAGCCGGTGAGGCGGCCCTCGACCTTGAGCGGGACGGTGACGACCGAGCGCATGCCGGTGCTTTCGAGCAGCGGTACGGCGCCGGGCACGGCCGCGAGGTCCTCGTGGACGGCGGGCATCCGGGCCGAGCCGTACCGTCCGGTGCCGGCCTCGACGGGGACCCGGGCGAAGCGCTGGCGGGCCGAGGGGAGGCCGGTGGTGGCCCGTACCTCCAGCTCGGTCTCGTCGTCGGTGGCGAGCAGCAGGAAGGCGGAGTCGCCGTCCAGCATGTCGCGGGCGCGCTCCACGGTGCGCTGGAGCAGGCCGTCGAGGTCGTCGGGGGCGGGGGAGCCGATGAAGACCTCGAACGGGTCGACGTTGCGGCTCTCGCCCAGCGTGGCCGGGTCGGTCGCGGGCTGGCGGACCGGGGTCTGCAGGACCGCGCGCTCGTCGTCGCGTACGAGCAGGCAGACCGTGGACGGCTCGCCCTCGGTGTCGCGGACCCTGAGGTGCGAGGCGTACACCGGGACGACGCGGCCGTCGGCGCCCCTTATCCCGTATGTGCCTTCCCAGCGCGAGAGTTGGAGGGCCTCGACGATGCCGGTGGAGGTGCCGGGGGTGTGCGGCCAGGCCGCGAAGTCGGTGAGCGCCTTTCCGGTGACCTGCTCGGCGGGGTAGCCGAAGAGTTCCTCGGCGTCCTCGTTCCAGGCGCGGACGGCGCCGGCGCGGTCGATCTGGACGACCGCGACGCGGACTCTGCCGTCGGTGACGGGGAGCAGCGCGGTCGGCACGGCCGGGCCGGCGGAGCGGGTGCCCACGGGGCGGTTGGGGAGGTCGAGTTGGAACCAGACGTTTTTTCTCGTTGGCGTGTACTCGACGCCCCAGCGGGAGGCGAGGGCGGCGCAGAGCAGCAGGCCGCGGCCGTTCTCGCGGTCGGGTCCGGCGATGTCGGCGGGGGAGCCGAGGAGCGGAACCTCACGTTCGGGGTAGCGGTCGGCGACTTCGACGCGTACGCCGTCGTCGGAGCGCAGGCACAGGACGTCCGCCTTGGTGCCGGCGTGGACGACCGCGTTGGTGACGAGCTCGCTGGTCAGGACAACGGCGTCGTCCACGACATCCGCGTAGCCCCACCCCTGGAGGGTGTCCCGGACGAAGGCGCGGGCGGTCGCGACCGACCGCCCGACAGGGTCGAAGCTGGCTGCCGCCCGCGCGGTGATCACAGAACTCCTCGTACGCGTCTCGTCGCCCGGATTTCCTTGCCGGGGCTCCGGAACGTGCTCTCCGGGAATCAACAGTCCCATGTCGGCCCGCCCCCTCCGGTGTCCCGTGGTCGTCCTTTGTGCCGCCCTCCCCCAAGCTTTACCGAGCAGAAGGGTACGAACCGCCCCCATGCCGGGCGGACCGGGGCGGTTGGACAGCCGGAAGCCAGGTTACTTACCTTCGCTGTCCGAGCGGATGCCGGTCACCAGTGTTTCCGCCCTCCGTGGGCGGGGACGGATATGCGAAGCTGCCGAACTGTTATGGCCTGGTTCGGCCATGGTGAAACACTGGGCATGCTTCCGGAGACAGCCCGGGCAGTGCGGTCAACCCTTGCGGGAGGGACACGGTGGAGTCTGGCGCAGCAGCGCGGGGCGTAAGCACGCGCGCGAAAGACGATCAGTCCCGGACTCAACAGGCCCGGAGTCATAAGCGTGGGAGCAACGGTACGACCGAGGTGGACACGGCGGCGCTGCAGCGGCTGCTCGCGGCCCTCGCGTCGATGCGGGACGGGAATTTCCGCAAGCGCCTGACGGTGTCCGGCGAGGGGGTGATGACGGAGATCGCGGCCGTCTTCAACGAGGTCGCGGACCGCAATCTGCATCTGACGGGCGAGATCGCCCGGGTGCGCAGGATGGTCGGGCGCGAGGGAAAGCTGACCGAGCGGCTGGAGAACGGGGCCTGTGAGGGCTCCTGGGCGGCCGCGATCGATGCTTCCAACGCGCTGGTGGACGATCTCGCGCGACCGGTCTCGGAGGTCGGGCGGGTGCTCTCGGCGGTGGCCGAGGGCGATCTGGAACAGCGGATGGATCTGCGGTCGCACGGCAGTGACGGTGCGGAGCGGCCGCTGCGCGGGGAGTTCCTCAAGGTCGGGCGGACCGTCAACAACCTGGTCGACCAGCTGTCCGCCTTTACCGATGAGGTGACGCGCGTCGCCCTTGAGGTCGGCACGGAGGGCAAGCTCGGCGGCCAGGCCCAGGTGCGTGGTATGTCCGGTTCCTGGAAGGATCTGACGGATTCCGTCAATACGATGGCGTACCGGCTGACGGCACAGGTGCGTGACATTGCTCTCGTCACCACCGCTGTCGCCAAGGGCGATCTGTCGCGCAAGGTCACCGTGCATGTGGCCGGCGAGATGCTCCAGCTGAAGAACACCGTCAACACGATGGTCGACCAGCTGTCCTCCTTCTCTTCGGAGGTGACCCGCGTCGCGCGCGAGGTGGGTACCGAGGGCGAGCTCGGCGGGCAGGCGCAGGTGCCGGGCGTGGCCGGGGTGTGGAAGGACCTCACCGACTCCGTCAACGTGATGGCGACGAACCTGACCGCCCAGGTGCGCGGCATCGCCCAGGTGACCACGGCCGTGGCGAGCGGCGACCTGTCGCAGAAGGTCACGGTCAACGCACGCGGCGAGGTCGCGCAGCTCGCCGAGACCATCAACCAGATGACCGAGACGCTGCGTACGTTCGCGGACGAGGTCACCCGCGTCGCCAACGAGGTCGGTGCCGAAGGACTCCTCGGCGGGCAGGCTCAGGTGCCGGGGGCCGCTGGAACCTGGAAGGACCTGACGGACTCCGTCAACACCGTGTTCCGCAACCTGACGACCCAGGTGCGGGACATCGCGCAGGTGACGACGGCGGTCGCCAGTGGTGACATGACCCAGAAGGTCACCGTCGACGTGGCCGGCGAGATGCTGGAGTTGAAGAACACCGTCAACACGATGGTCGACCAGCTCCAGTCGTTCGGTTCCGAGGTGACCCGGGTCGCGCGCGAGGTCGGCATCGAGGGCCGGCTCGGCGGGCAGGCGGAAGTGCCCGGTGCCGCGGGGACGTGGAAGGACCTGACGGACTCCGTCAACACGGCGTTCCGCAACCTCACCGGGCAGGTGCGGGACATCGCGCAGGTGACGACGGCGGTCGCCAACGGTGACCTGTCGCAGAAGGTCACCGTCGATGTCGCGGGCGAGATGCTGGAGTTGAAGAACACCGTCAACACGATGGTGGCGCAGCTGTCGTCGTTCGCCGACCAGGTCACGCGGATGGCGCGGGACGTGGGCACCGAGGGCCGGCTCGGCGGCCAGGCGCGCGTCGACGGTGTCTCGGGCACCTGGAAGGAGCTCACCGACTCCGTCAACTTCATGGCGGGAAACCTGACTTCACAGGTGCGTCAGATCGCCCAGGTGACGACGGCGGTCGCCCGGGGTGACCTGTCGCAGAAGATCGACGTGGATGCCCGCGGCGAGATGCTGGAGCTGAAGAACACCATCAACACGATGGTCGACCAGCTCTCCGCCTTCGCCGAGCAGGTCACCCGCGTCGCCCGCGAGGTCGGCACCGACGGCCGCCTCGGCGGCCAGGCCCAGGTGCCCGGTGTCGCCGGGGTGTGGCGCGACCTGACCGACTCCGTGAACGGCATGGCCGGCAACCTCACGGCCCAGGTGCGCAACATCGCCCAGGTCGCCACGGCGGTCGCCCGGGGTGACCTGTCGCAGAAGATCGACGTGGATGCCCGCGGCGAGATCCTGGAGCTGAAGAACACCCTCAACACGATGGTCGACCAGCTGTCCAACTTCGCCGAGCAGGTCACCAGGGTGGCTCGCGAGGTGGGCACCGAGGGCATCCTGGGCGGTCAGGCCGAGGTGCAGGGCGTGTCCGGCACCTGGAAGGACCTCACCCAGTCCGTCAACTTCATGGCCAACAACCTGACTTCACAGGTGCGCAACATCGCCGAGGTGACGACGGCGGTCGCCGAGGGCGACCTCTCCAAGAAGATCACCGTCGACTCCAAGGGCGAGATCCTGGAGCTGGTGACGACCGTCAACACGATGGTCGACCAGCTGTCCAACTTCGCCGACGAGGTCACGCGAGTGGCCCGCGAGGTGGGCACGGAGGGCATCCTGGGAGGTCAGGCCCGGGTGCGCGGGGTCACCGGCATCTGGAAGGACCTCAGCGAGAACGTCAACCTGATGGCCGCGAACCTGACGACCCAGGTGCGCAACATCTCCCGGGTCTCGGCGGCGGTCGCCAACGGAGACCTCACCAAGAAGGTGACGGTCGAGGCGCGCGGCGAGGTCGCCGAACTCGCCGACACCGTCAACACGATGGTGACGACCCTTTCCTCGTTCGCCGAGCAGGTCACCAAGGTGGCCCGTGAGGTGGGCACGGACGGCATCCTGGGCGGCCAGGCCCGGGTGCCCGGTGTCTCCGGTACGTGGAAGGACCTCACCGAGTCGGTGAACTCCATGGCCGACAACCTCACCGGACAGGTGCGGCAGATCGCCACCGTCACCACCGCCATCGCCCAGGGCGATCTCACCAAGAAGATCGACATCGATGCGCGCGGCGAGATCCAGGAGCTCAAGAACACCATCAACACGATGGTCGACCAGCTGTCCTCGTTCGGCCAGGAGGTCACCCGGGTCGCCCGCGAGGTGGGCACCGAGGGCCAGTTGGGCGGTCACGCCCGGGTGCGCGACGTCGACGGGACCTGGCGCGATCTGACCGAATCGGTGAACGAGATGGCCGGGAACCTGACCCGGCAGGTCCGCGCGATCGCGGCCGTGGCGACCGCGGTGACCCGCGGCGACCTCAACCTGAAGATCGATGTGGACGCGGCGGGCGAGATCCAGGCCCTCCAGGACAACATCAACACCATGATCGCCAACCTGCGCGACACCACCGTCGCCAACAAGGAGCAGGACTGGCTCAAGGGCAACCTGGCCCGCATCTCCGGTCTGATGCAGGGCCGCCGCGACCTCGACGACGTGGCCTCGCTGATCATGACCGAGCTGACGCCGGTCGTCTCCGCGCAGCACGGCGCGTTCTTCCTGGCGATGCCCACGGGAGGCGCCCCGGAGGTCAGTGCGGAGGGCGACGGCTCGTACGAGCTGCGGATGCGCGGGAGTTACGGGTACTCGGCCGGCTCCATGCCGACCTCCTTCCGGCCCGGTGAGACGCTGATCGGCACGGCCGCCGAGGAGAAGCGGACGATCCTGGTGGAGAACGTGCCGCCGGGCTATCTCAAGATCTCCTCCGGGCTCGGCGAGGCACCGCCCGCGCATGTGATCGTGCTGCCGGTGCTCTTCGAGGGGAAGGTCCTCGGGGTGATCGAGCTGGCCTCGTTCCAGCCGTTCACGCACATCCAGAAGGACTTCCTCAATCAGATCGCCGAGATGATCGCGACCAGCGTCAACACCATCTCGGTCAACTCCAAGACCGAGGTGCTGCTCAAGCAGTCGCAGGAGCTCACCGAGCAACTCCGGGAGCGGTCGGCCGAGTTGGAGAACCGGCAGCGGGCCCTTCAGGCCTCCAATGCCGAACTGGAGGAGAAGGCCGAGCTGCTCGCCCAGCAGAACCGCGACATCGAGGTGAAGAACACCGAGATCGAGGAGGCCCGGCAGGTCCTGGAGGAGCGCGCCGAACAGCTCGCCGTCTCCATGCGCTACAAGTCCGAGTTCCTCGCGAACATGTCGCACGAGCTGCGTACGCCGCTCAACTCGCTGCTCATCCTCGCCAAGTTGCTCGCGGACAACGCGGAGGGCAACCTCTCGCCGAAGCAGGTCGAGTTCGCCGAGACGATCCACGGGGCAGGCTCCGACCTGCTCCAGCTGATCAACGACATCCTCGACCTCTCCAAGGTCGAGGCGGGCAAGATGGACGTCTCGCCGACCCGGATCGCGCTGGTCCAGCTGGTCGACTACGTGGAGGCGACGTTCCGCCCGCTCACCGCGGAGAAGGGTCTCGACTTCTCGGTACGGGTCTCGCCCGAGCTGCCCGCGACGCTCCACACCGACGAGCAGCGGCTGCTGCAGGTGCTGCGCAACCTGCTGTCCAATGCGGTGAAGTTCACCGACAGCGGCGCCGTCGAGCTCGTCATCCGCCCGGCCGGCTCCGATGTGCCGCACGCCATCCGGGAGCAGCTCCTGGAGGCGGGTTCGCTGCGCGACGCCGACGCCGACCTGATCGCGTTCTCGGTCACCGACACCGGCATCGGGATCGCGGCCAGCAAGATGCGGGTCATCTTCGAGGCGTTCAAGCAGGCGGACGGCACGACCAGCCGCAAGTACGGCGGCACCGGCCTCGGTCTCTCCATCAGCCGCGAGATCGCGCGGCTGCTCGGCGGCGAGATCCACGCGGCGAGCGAGCCGGGCCGCGGCTCCACCTTCACGCTCTATCTCCCGCTGCATCTGAGCGAGTTGCCCCCGCAGGGCTACCCGCAGCTTGCCCCCGGCGGCATGGAGGGCGCGGCCGGCCTCGCCATCGAGGCAGCCCGCCCCGAGCTCGCGCAGCACAACGGCGGGGCGCAGCCCGGGCAGGGAGTCTCCCAGCCGGGCACGGCCGGTCTCTTCCGGCGGCGCCGCAAGGTGCTCGGCGCGGAGGGGCAGAAGGCCGCGATGCCCGGGCAGTCCGTCGCCACCGGCGAGAGCTGGGAGGCGGCCGAGCCGGAGCGGGCGCCCGCGCGGACGTTCCAGTTCGCCGGCGAGAAGGTCCTGATCGTCGACGACGACGTACGCAACGTCTTCGCGCTGACCAGCGTCCTTGAGCAGCACGGACTTTCGGTGCTGTACGCGGAGAACGGGCGGGAGGGCATCGAGGTCCTCGAACAGCACGAGGACACCGCGGTCGTCCTGATGGACATCATGATGCCCGAGATGGACGGCTATGCGACGACCTCGGCGATTCGCCGGATGCCGCAGTTCGCCGGTCTGCCGATCGTCGCGCTCACCGCGAAGGCGATGAAGGGCGACCGCGAGAAGGCCATCGAGTCCGGCGCCTCCGACTATGTGACGAAGCCGGTCGATCCGGACCATCTGCTCTCCGTCATGGAGCAGTGGATGCGAGGGAAGTGATCGTCCGCTGTACGAATGACCGGGCGTTGCTGACTGACTGTGGCCGAAGGCGTGTGAGGCGGCGGTATTCGGGGAACCTTCTGGTCTCCCACTGCGTTTCTGCTACGTGCACAGTGACATCGCGGTGACAGGGTGTGGCGACAGGCGGGGTGCGGCTACCATGACCGGCACAAGGACGGGCGACGCAAGGGAGTCGTCCCCTGGGGCGGCGCCCGGTGCACTGCCGGGGCGAGGAGGACGGGCCATGGTGCAGAAGGCCAAGATCCTCCTGGTCGATGACCGGCCGGAGAATCTGCTGGCGCTGGAGGCCATCCTCTCTGCGCTCGATCAGACACTGGTGCGGGCATCGTCAGGGGAGGAAGCGCTCAAAGCGCTGCTTACGGACGATTTCGCGGTCATTCTGCTGGACGTCCAAATGCCCGGAATGGACGGGTTCGAAACCGCCGCGCACATCAAGAGGCGTGAGCGGACACGGGACATCCCGATCATCTTCCTCACAGCCATCAACCACGGCCCCCACCACACCTTCCGCGGGTACGCGGCGGGCGCCGTGGACTACATCTCGAAGCCGTTCGACCCCTGGGTGCTGCGCGCCAAGGTGTCGGTGTTCGTCGAGCTGTACATGAAGAACTGCCAGCTGCGCGAGCAGGCGGCCCTGCTGCGGCTCCAGTTGGAGGGTGGCGCCCATGGCGGCGCGGCCAAGGAGTCGGCGGGCCTGCTCGCCGAACTGTCCGCGCGGCTCGCGGCAGTTGAGGAGCAGGCCGAGGCGCTCTCCAAGCAGCTCGACGACGACTCCGCCGACGCCGCGGCGGTCGCCACGGCCGCCCACCTGGAACGCAAGCTCACTGGTCTGCGGCGGGCGTTGGACGCGCTGGAGCCCGGCACCGGCGGCACGCCCACGCTCCCTTCGCAGAACTGACGGCCGGCGATCTGACGCCGCGTCTGGCTGACATGGCGTCAGATTCCTTGGGGCGTACGACACGGACGGGTGAAGCCGTAGGCACACGTGTCCACCGCCGCCGACCCAGGTAACCTCAAGCCCATGGCCTCACGTACGTCCGGCAAGGGTTCCCAGGGCACGGCGGGCACCGCGAAGCGCACCGGCCGTACCCCGGCGAAGAAGGCTGCGCCCGCGAAGAAAGCCGCGGCCCCCAAAGCGCCGGTGAAGAAGACCGCACCCAAGAAGGCACCCGCGAAGAAAGCGGCGGCACCCAAGCTCGCCCCCAAAGCGGCGCCCTCCCCGACGGGCGGCGTGTACAAGCTCGTGCGCGCCGTCTGGCTCGGCGCCGCCCACGCCGTCGGCGCGATGTTCCGCGGAATAGGACGCGGCGCCAAGGGACTCGACCCGGCCCACCGCAAGGACGGCGTCGCCCTGCTGCTCCTCGGCCTCGCGCTGATCGTCGCCGCCGGCACCTGGTCGAACCTGCGCGGCCCGGTCGGCGACCTCGTACAGATGCTGGTGACCGGCGCGTTCGGCCGGCTCGACGTCGTGGTGCCGCTGCTGCTCGGCGCCATCGCGATCCGACTCATCCTCTACCCCGAGAAGCCCGAGGCCAACGGGCGGATCGTCATCGGCCTGTCCGCGCTCGTCCTCGGCGTCCTCGGCCAGGTCCACATCGCGTGCGGCTCACCCGGCCGCAACGACGGCACCGACGCCATGCAGGACGCGGGCGGCCTGATCGGCTGGGCCTCGTCCAAACCGCTCGAATTCACGCTGGGCGACGTGCTCGCCGTGCCGATGCTCGTGCTGCTCACCGTCTTCGGACTGCTCGTGGTCACCGCGACCCCGGTCAACGCCATCCCGCAGCGGCTGCGGCTCCTCGGCGTCAAGCTGGGCGTCGTCGAGCCGCTCCCGGACGAGGAGGGCGACGAGGAGCTGTACGACGACGAGTGGCGCGAGGCCGAGCCCGCGCCGCGCACCCGGCGCCGCTCCGCCGCCCCCGTCGAGAAGGCCCCGGAGCGGGCCGAGGAGGAGGCGCTCTCGCGGCGCCGCAAGCCCCGGCGCGCCTCGGTGCAACCGGCGTTCGAGAACGGCCTCGACCCGGTCGACGTGGCCGCCGCCGCGGCCGCGGCGCTGGACGGCGCCGTGCTGAACGGCCTTCCCCCCTCGCCCGTCGTCGCCGACCTCACGCAGGGCGTCTCCGTCGAGCGGGAGCGCGAGCAGGCCACCCCGCTGCCGACCGCCCGGCCCGCCGAGCCCGACGCCCCGGCCGAGCCCACGGCGCCGAAGGCCACGCCGGGCGCGCTGCCCGTCGTACCGGATCTCACGAAGTCCGCTCCCTCGGCCACCGAGCCGCTGCCGCCGCGCGCCGAGCAGCTCCAGCTCGCCGGGGACATCACCTACGCGCTGCCCTCCCTGGACCTCCTGGAGAAGGGCGGGCCCGGCAAGACCCGCAGCGCCGCCAACGACGCGGTCGTCGCCTCGCTGCAGAACGTCTTCATGGAGTTCAAGGTCGACGCCACCGTCACCGGGTTCACACGCGGCCCGACGGTCACGCGGTACGAGGTCGAGCTCGGGCCGGCCGTGAAGGTCGAGCGGATCACCGCCCTCGCCAAGAACATCGCGTACGCCGTCGCCAGCCCGGACGTGCGGATCATCTCGCCGATTCCGGGCAAGTCGGCCGTCGGTATCGAAATTCCCAATACCGACCGCGAGATGGTCAACCTCGGCGATGTGCTGCGCCTGGCTGACGCGGCCGAGGACGACCATCCGATGCTGGTGGCGCTCGGCAAGGACGTCGAGGGCGGCTATGTCATGGCCAACCTCGCCAAGATGCCGCACGTCCTGGTCGCCGGAGCCACCGGTTCCGGAAAGTCCTCCTGCATCAACTGCCTCATCACCTCGGTGATGGTGCGGGCCACGCCCGAGGACGTCCGCATGGTGCTCGTCGACCCCAAGCGCGTGGAGCTGACGGCGTACGAAGGCATTCCGCACCTGATCACGCCGATCATCACCAACCCGAAGCGGGCCGCCGAGGCGCTCCAGTGGGTCGTGCGCGAGATGGACCTGCGCTACGACGACCTCGCGGCGTTCGGTTTCCGCCACATCGACGACTTCAACGAGGCGATCCGCAACGGCAAGGTCAAGCTGCCCGAGGGCAGCGAGCGCGAGCTGACGCCGTATCCGTACCTCCTGGTGATCGTCGACGAGCTCGCCGACCTGATGATGGTCGCGCCGCGGGACGTGGAGGACGCGATCGTCCGCATCACGCAGCTGGCCCGCGCCGCCGGCATCCACCTCGTGCTCGCCACCCAGCGGCCCTCGGTCGACGTCGTCACCGGCCTGATCAAGGCGAACGTGCCCTCGCGGCTCGCGTTCGCGACCTCCTCGCTCGCCGACAGCCGGGTCATCCTCGATCAGCCGGGCGCCGAGAAGCTGATCGGCAAGGGCGACGGCCTGTTCCTGCCGATGGGCGCGAACAAGCCGACCCGGCTCCAGGGCGCCTTCGTCACCGAGGACGAGATCGCGGCCGTCGTCCAGCACTGCAAGGACCAGATGGCCCCGGTCTTCCGGGACGACGTCACCGTCGGCACCAAGCAGAAGAAGGAGATCGACGAGGAGATCGGCGACGACCTGGACCTGCTCTGCCAGGCGGCCGAACTCGTGGTCTCCACCCAGTTCGGCTCGACGTCGATGCTCCAGCGCAAGCTGCGCGTCGGCTTCGCCAAGGCGGGCCGGCTGATGGACCTGATGGAGTCGCGCAACATCGTCGGGCCCAGTGAGGGCTCCAAGGCGCGGGACGTTCTGGTCAAGCCGGACGAACTCGACGGTGTGCTGGCGGTGATCCGGGGAGAGGCTCCCTGAGTTTGCCGAGGGGCGAATTGGGGTAGATAGGTGGGCTATCAGCGGATGCAACCGGTCGGCTGACAGCCGACCGGCCCAAACAGCACTCGTACGGGATGGCCGAGCAACCGTTTCCCTTGGCCGTACGTCAAGTTGAGGGGGACGGGGAAGCAAGTGTGGTCAGTGTTCCGCAGTCAGGGGCGTGGCCATACCGATGGCGTACAAACTCCGCTCTCCCGGTTGCCCCACTCTTTCGTACCCCCCCTAGACTTGAACACCCAGCAGGTGGCTCACGCTCGAAAGGCGCCCCCGTGTCCATCGGCAACTCTCCCGAAGACGACCGGCCTCCGATCGAAGACGACGGGCCTTCGATCGGCCGCGCACTTCAGCAGGCCCGTATCGCCGCCGGACTGACGGTCGACGAGGTCAGTTCCACCACGCGGGTGCGCATCCCCATCGTGCACGCGATCGAGCAGGACGACTTCTCCCGGTGCGGCGGTGATGTGTACGCGCGCGGCCACATCCGCACGTTGGCCCAGGCCGTCCACCTCGACCCCACTCCGCTGGTCGCGCGGTACGACGCCGCTCACGGCGGCCGTCCCGCGCCCACCCCCGCGGCCCCCCTGTTCGAGGCGGAGCGGATCCGGCCCGAGCCGCGCCGGCCCAACTGGACCGCCGCCATGGTCGCCGCGATCGTCGTGGTCGTCGGCTTCGTCGGATTCACGATGTTCAGCGGCGGCGACAAGGGCAAGGGCGGCACCTCCGTCGCCGAGGGCCCCGCACAGCAGAAGCCGCCGTCGGCCAGCGCACTCCCGCCCAAGCCTCCCGCCCCCAAGCCGACCCCGACCCCCTCCGACAGCGCCATCGCCGCGGTCCCGGCCGACAAGGTCACCGTCAAGGTCACCGCGACCAACGACAAGAGCTGGATCTCGGCCAAGGACCACAACGGCAAGATGCTCTTCGACGGCCTGCTCCAGAAGGGCGAGGCCCAGACGTTCCAGGACGGCCAGCAGGTCGACCTGGTCCTCGGCAACGCCGGGGCGATCGAGCTCTACGTCAACGGCAAGAAGATCGACAGCAAGTTCGAGGACGGCCAGGTCGAGCGCCTGAGCTACACCAAGGGCGACCCTCAGGCCGGCTGACGGCCGGGCCCACGACCCTCGCGGCGGGGGCGTGGGCCAGGACAAAGTAGTCTTGAGTCCATGCCCGAACGCCGCACCGTCGCCCTTGTCACTCTTGGCTGCGCCCGTAACGAGGTGGACTCGGAGGAGCTCGCAGGCCGCTTGGCAGCGGACGGCTGGGAGCTCGTCGAGGACGCATCGGACGCGGACGTCGCCGTCGTCAACACCTGCGGATTCGTCGAAGCCGCCAAGAAGGACTCCGTCGACGCCCTCCTCGAAGCCAACGATCTCAAGGATCACGGCAAGACCCAGGCCGTGGTCGCGGTCGGCTGCATGGCCGAGCGGTACGGCAAGGACCTCGCCGAGGCGCTGCCCGAGGCCGACGGAGTGCTCGGATTCGACGACTACGCCGACATCTCCGACCGCCTCCAGACCATCCTCAACGGCGGCATCCACGCCTCGCACACCCCGCGCGACCGGCGCAAGCTGCTGCCGATCAGCCCGGCCGAGCGGCAGGCGGCCCCCGACGTGGCGCTGCCCGGGCACGCGCAGGACACCGCCCCCGAGGACCTTCCCGACGGTCTCGCGCCCGCCTCCGGACCGCGCGCCCCGCTGCGCCGCCGGCTCGACACCAGCCCGGTCGCCTCCGTGAAGCTGGCCTCCGGCTGCGACCGGCGCTGCTCGTTCTGCGCCATCCCGTCCTTCCGCGGCTCGTTCATCTCCCGCCGCCCCAGCGACGTGCTCGGCGAGACCCGCTGGCTGGCCGAGCAGGGCGTCAAGGAGGTCATGCTGGTCTCCGAGAACAACACCTCGTACGGCAAGGACCTCGGCGACATCCGGCTGCTCGAGACGCTGCTCCCGGAGCTCGCCGCGGTCGACGGCATCGAGCGGGTGCGGGTCAGCTACCTGCAGCCCGCCGAGATGCGGCCGGGCCTCATCGACGTCCTGACGTCGACCGAGAACGTCGTGCCGTATTTCGACCTCTCCTTCCAGCACTCGGCGCCCGGCGTGCTGCGCGCGATGCGGCGCTTCGGTGACACCGAGCGGTTCCTCGAACTGCTCGACACGATCCGCGCCAAGGCGCCGGCTGCCGGTGTGCGGTCCAACTTCATCGTCGGCTTCCCCGGCGAGACCGAGGAGGACTTCAAGGAGCTGGAACGCTTCCTCACGGCCGCCCGCCTCGACGCCATCGGCGTCTTCGGCTACTCCGACGAGGAGGGCACCGAAGCGGTCGGTTACGAGGGCAAGCTGGACGCCGACACCATCGCCGAGCGGCTCGCGCACCTGTCAAGGCTCGCCGAGGAGCTCACCGCGCAGCGCGCCGAGGAGCGTATCGGCGACACCGTGCGCGTTCTGGTCGAGACCGTCGACGAGGAGGACGGCGCCGTCGGCCGCGCCGAGCACCAGGCGCCCGAGACCGACGGCCAGGTGATCTTCACGGAGAGCGCCGGTCTTGCGCCCGGCCGTATCGTCGAGGCCAAGGTGGTCGGTACCGAAGGTGTCGACCTGGTGGTCGAGCTGCTTGACGGGGTTGAGGAGGCGGGCAGATGACCGGAGTCCCGGCATCGGCGGCGGGCGGTACCGGCCGGGCGCCGGCGCCCGGCGGCAAGCTGGGTGCTGCGGCCGTCAACCAGGCCAGCCTCTGGAACATCGCCAACATCCTCACGATGATCCGGCTCGTGCTCGTGCCGGGCTTCGTCATGCTGCTGCTCGCGGACGGCGGGTACGACCCGGCGATGCGGGCGTGGGCCTGGGCGGCCTTCGCTGTCGCCATGATCACCGACATCTTCGACGGGCACCTGGCGCGCACGTACAACCTGGTCACCGACTTCGGGAAGATCGCCGACCCGATCGCCGACAAGGCGATCATGGGTGCCGCGCTGATCTGCCTCTCGCTGCTCGGTGATCTGCCGTGGTGGGTCACCGGAGTCATCCTGTTCCGGGAACTCGGGATCACGCTCATGCGTTTCTGGGTCATCAGGCACGGAGTGATTCCGGCCAGCCGCGGTGGAAAGCTCAAGACCCTCGCCCAGGGCACCGCGACCGGAATGTACGTCCTGGCGCTGACGGGTCCGCTGGCCACCCTGCGCTTCTGGGTGATGGCCGTCGCGGTGGTGCTCACGGTCGTCACGGGGCTCGACTATGTGCGTCAGGCGATTGTGCTGAGGCGCAAGGGACTTGCCGCCCAGCGCGTCGCCGGGGGATCCGCGTTGTGAGCGAAGCGGCCCGGGTTCTGCGTCTGCTCACGGAGCGTGACCAGACGCTTGCGGTGGCGGAGTCGCTGACGGGCGGCCTGGTGGCCGCCGAGCTGACGTCGGTGCCCGGTGCCTCGCACGTTTTCCGCGGTTCGGTAACGGCGTACGCGACCGAGCTGAAGCGGGACGTCCTGGGTGTGGACGGGACCCTTCTGGCCGAGCGCGGGGCGGTCGATCCCGACGTCGCGCTGCAGATGGCGGCAGGGGTGCGCGAGGTGCTCGGGTCGAGCTGGGGGATCGCGACCACGGGCGTCGCGGGACCCGAACCGCAGGACGGTCAACCGGTCGGGACGGTATACGTTTCGGCCGTTGGTCCGGCGGGAGCCAAGAAAACCGTCGCATTGCGGTTGAACGGCGACCGGGCGGAAATTCGTATGGAGAGTGTACGCAGCGTGCTCGAACTGCTCTCCAGTGAACTCCGCAAGGATGGGCGGGCACAGGATACGGAACAGAACGGGGGGATTTGATGTTTGCAGCCCTGAGTGAACACGACATCGCTCCCCGCACGGCCGCGGCGCGAGGCGGTACGGTGGGGCGTGAAGGATGCGGCTACGCGGTCCGAGGAGGGAGCCACCGATGATTCTGCTCCGTCGCCTGCTGGGTGACGTGCTGCGTCGGCAGCGCCAGCGCCAGGGCCGTACTCTGCGCGAAGTCTCCTCGTCCGCCCGAGTCTCACTCGGCTATCTCTCCGAGGTGGAGCGGGGGCAGAAGGAGGCTTCCTCCGAGCTGCTTTCCGCGATCTGCGACGCGCTTGACGTACGGATGTCCGAGCTCATGCGGGAAGTGAGCGACGAGCTGGCACTCGCCGAGCTCGCTGCCTCTGCGGCAGCGAGTGACCCGGTGCCGGTGCGTGCGCCGGTACGTCCGATGCTCAATTCGATCTCCGTGACGTCGGTGACTGGTGTGCCGACGGAGCGGGTGACGATCAAGGCGCCCGCGGAAGCGGTGGACGTCGTCGCGGCCTGATTGTCAGGCTCGCGCCCAGGCTTGTACTGAGCCCCGGTTGGTCATTAGGTGACCGGCCGGGGCTCAGCCCTTTTCCGCCGCGACCGTTTTGGGGCTTCTGTGGCAGGGTGGTAGGAGATCGCGCAAACGTCCGCATGGTCCGTACGAGCGTTCCCTCGTGCTTGCGCGGACGTTCCGTCCGGAGTGGAGGAAACGCATGTCCTACATCAAGAGCCCGCTGTCCGACGCCGACCTCAAGGTGGTCGGCGACGCGCTGCAGGGTGCGCTGGTGGATCTCGTGGACCTCTCGCTGGTGTCCAAGCAGGTGCACTGGAACGTCGTCGGGCCGCGGTTCCGGTCCGTGCACCTCCAGCTCGACGAGGTCGTCGACACCGCACGGCTGCACTCGGACACAGTGGCCGAGCGGGCCTCCGCCATCGGCGTCAGCCCGGACGGGCGCTCCGCCACGGTGGCGAAGTCGAGCGCGATCGACACCGTTCCGGACGGCTGGATCAAGGACACCGAGGCCGTGAAGGTCCTGGTCGCAGCGCTCGGCATCGTGATCGGCCGGATGCGCGAACGCATCGAGGCGACCGCCGACCCGGACCCGATCAGCCAGGACATCCTCATCGGGCTCACGGCCGACCTCGAGAAGCACGCGTGGATGTTCCAGGCGGAGACCGTCTGAACCGCCGTACGCGACCATGCGCCGCCGCGCACGGATACACCATGAACGGACCGGGTCGTACGCGGTGAACCGCGGGGGGCCCGGAGCGCGCCCGGCCTGCGCCCGTGCGCCCTCCCGAGGGGATTTCCGACGGTCTAGCGTCGGCCCGAGGAGGCGGCCCATGGCGGTGGCGGTGCGTTGGGTGCCCGCGCTGGTCGTTGGGGCGCTGTGGTGGTGGTCCGTGCTGCGCATGGTGCTGGTGCCCGGTCAGACGGGGTTCGTCGAGGGCGCGATGGTCGCCGGCGGCTGGGGGCTGAGCCTGCTGCCGGTCCATGTGGCATCCGGGCCGGGTGCGCGGTCCGGCTCTACCAGGGCATCGAGACGCCGCCGTTCGGACGGAGGATCTGGCCCGTCGTGAACGCCGAGGCGTCCGAGGCGAGATGCAGTACGGCGTGCGCGACGTCCTCGGGTTCGCCGAGCCGGGCGAGCGGGGAGAGCCGCAGCATCATCGACTCGATCTGCTCCTGCTGCTCGGCGGCGTGCTGGTCGGTCATGGGGGTGCGGACCCAGCCGGGGGCGATGGCGTTCACACGGATCCCGTGCGGGCCCAGCTCGGCGGCGAGCGTCCTGGTGAGCTGGACGACCGCGACCTTCGAGACGCTGTAGCAGAACAGGCCGGGCCGCGAGGAGTCCACGGCGCCCGAGGCCATGGTGACGATGGAGCCCCGGATGCCGTGCGCGATCATCGTGCGGGCGGCCTCCTGGCAGGCGTGGAGAACGCCCCGGAAGTTGACGGAGAGCACCCGGTCGAGGTCGGCGTCCTCGGTGTCCAGGACCGAGCTGGTGTGCATGATGCCCGCGATCGCCGCCACGATGTGGACCGGTCCGGCGGCCTCCAGAGCTGCCTTGACCTGCGCGCGGTCCGTCACGTCCAGCGGGTGGACATGAGCGGTGCCGCCCGCCTTGGTGATCAGCGCCCGGGTCTCGGCCAGGCCCACCTCGTCGCGGTCCGCGCAGTGCACCACGGCACCGGCCTCCGCGAGCATCACGGCACTGGCGCGGCCGATGCCGCTCGCCGCGCCGGTGACGAAGGCCGTGCGCTCGCTGAGGTCGTACGCCGTGAGGGGCATGCCGGGACGGTACGACTGGATCTGACGGGTCGTCAATAAGTTTGGGAGGTGTTTGGTGATGCGTCAAATGGCGGGCGCGGGCTGGCACTTGGGGCACCAGTAGGTGGGGCGCTCACGGCCCGAGGGGTCGCACTGGGTGGCGGTACGGATGGGTGTCCGGCAGCGCGGGCACGGCCGGCCGGCCCGGCCGTAGACGTATGCCTGGCGGACCGGGCGGTCCTTGTTGGCTTCCAGGAGTTGCTTCGCGACGGCCACGAGGCGCTCGGGGGAGGGGAGTTCGCCGATCGGCAGCCAGGGGACGGCCCGGATCGCGAAGCAGATCTCCGACTTGTACACGTTGCCCACCCCGGCGAGGTTGCGCTGGTCGAGCAGGGCGTCGCCGATGGTGCGAGCCGGGTCCTGGAGGAGGTTGCGCAGGGCTGAATCGGCGTCCCAGCCGGGGCCGAGGAGATCGGGGCCCAGGTGGCCGACCGCCTTGGACTCGTCCTGGGTGCGGAGCAGTTCGAGCACGGGCAGCCGGTAGCCGACGGCCGTGTGCCCGGCGTTCCCGAGGATCGCCCGGATCTGGTGGGCGGGCCCGCCGCCCCAGCGCTCGCCGGACCCGTAGACCCGCCAGGACCCGTCCATCCGGAGGTGGGAGTGCAGGGTGAGCCCACCCTCGATCCGGGTCAGCAGATGCTTGCCGCGCGGGGTCACATCGAGGACGGACCGCCCGGTGAGATCCGCCGTGGCGAACCGCGGCACCCGCAGATCGGACCGGGTCAGGACCTGCCCGGCCAGCGCCGCGTGCAGCCGCCGCGCGGCCTGGTAGACGGTGTCACCTTCGGGCATGAGTCCATTCTGCCGGGGGTGGGGACGGTTGGCCTCGCCCGGGCGGCGCGGGCATGACGGCTGCCCTGCCTTCGCCCGGAGGTGCCGCGTCAGGGTCTCAGGCGCAGCCCCCTCGGGGTCGGCACGAAGCCGGCTGCCTCCAGGGGGCGGGCCAGCGGGGACGTCAGGGCGGGGTCGCCGTTGGCCCGCTCCACGGTGATCGTGCCGAGCCGGCCCGCCCGCGCCGCACCCGCCAGGGCCCCGGAGGCCGCGGTCAGCGCCGGATCGTCCGGCTCGGTCGCCCAGGCGAGCAGGGACTTGCCGCCGCGCTCCAGATACAGCACGAGCTCGCCGTCGACCAGGACGACCATGGAGCCCGCTTTGCGGCCCGGCTTGTGGCCGGCTCCGCCCGGCGCCTCGGGCCACGGCAGCGCCGCACCGTACGCATTCGCCGGGTCGGCGGCCGCCAGGACGACCGCCTGCGGGGCGGTGTGCGCGTCGGCGCCCCGGTCCCGGGCGGTGGCGGCCGCCCGCAGCCGGTCCACCGCGCCGTCCATCGCGAACTGGGCCGCGCCGAGCCCCTCGACCACATAGCCGCGCCGGGCCTGCCCGCTGTCCTCGAACGCCGCCAGGATCCGGTACGTCGCCGAGAAGCCGCCCTCGACGCCCTCGGCCTGCACCGCCCCCCGGGTGACCACGCCGTGCCGGTCCAGGAGGGTGCGGGCCAGGGCGTGGGCGCGGTGGGTCGAGTCGGGCTCGCGGGGCGGGAGCAGGGACCAGCGGCCCGAGACGGTCGGCGGCCCGGTGCGCGAGGCCGGGCGGGCCGCGGCGGTCAGGGTGCCGTAGCGGCCGCGCGGGACGGGCCGCTTGGCGCGGTGGGCGGTGGAACCCGCGGTGCGCCCGGAGCCGAGCAGGGAACGCAGCGGCGCCAGGGTGTCGTTGGTGAGCCGCCCGGACCAGGTCAAGTCCCATACCGCGTCGGCGAGTTGGGGGTCGGTCGCCTCCGGGTGGGTGGTGGCGCGGACCTGGTCGGCGAGCTGGCGGAAGAACAGGCCGTAGCCGGGGGCCAGCGCGGTGAGCACCGACTCGTGGAGCGCGGTCAGTTCGAGCGGGTGCGGGGGCGGCAGGAGCAGCGGGGCCGCGTCGGCCACGTACAGGGAGATCCAGCCGTCCTTGCCGGGCAGTGCGCCCGCCCCGGCCCAGACGACCTCGCCGGTCGTGGTGAGCTCGTCGAGGAGGCCCGTGCTGTAGTCGGCGACCCGGGACGGCAGGATCAGCTTCTCCAGGGCGGACGCCGGGACGGCGGCGCCCTGCAACTGCTCCACGGCGCGCGCCAGTCCGTCGATGCCGCGCAGGCCGTTGCTGCCCAGATGCTGCCACTGGGGGAGGAAGGCGGCGAGTGCGGCGGGCGGCACCGGCTCCAACTCCTGGCGCAGGGCGGCCAGGGAGCGGCGGCGCAGCCTGCGCAGGATCGTCGCGTCGCACCACTCCTGGCCGATGCCCGCCGGATGGAACTCGCCCTGGACGACCCGGCCCGAGGCCACGAGGCGTTGCAGCGCGCCGTCCGTGACCGCGGCACCGAGGCCGAACCGGGCCGCTGCGGTGGCCGAGGTGAACGGGCCGTGCGTGCGCGCGTACCGGGACAGCAGGTCGCCGAGGGGGTCCTTCACCGGCTCGGTGAAGGCTTCGGGAACGCCGACCGGCAGCGCTGTACCGAGCGCGTCCCGCAGCCGTCCCGCGTCCTCGATCGCCGCCCAGTGGTCGGTGCCGGCGATACGGACCCGGATGGCGCGGCGTGCGCCGCCCAGCTCCCGGGCCCAGCCGGGCGCGGCGCCCCGGGCCGCCAACTCGGCGTCGGTGAGCGGCCCGAGGACCCGCAACAGGTCGGCGACGCCCTCGGCATCCTTGATGCGGCGGTCCTCGGTGAGCCACTGGAGCTCCTGCTCCAGCTCGGTCAGGACCTCGGCGTCGAGCAGCTCACGCAGCTCCGCCTGGCCGAGGAGCTCGGCGAGCAGGCGCGAGTCGAGGGAGAGCGCGGCCGCCCGCCGCTCGGCGAGCGGGGAGTCGCCCTCGTACAGGAACTGCGCGACATAGCCGAACAGGAGGGAGCGGGCGAACGGGGACGGCTCCGGTGTGGTGACCTCGACCAGACGCACCCTGCGGGCTTCGAGATCTCCCATCAGCTCGGTCAGGCCGGGGACGTCGAAGACGTCCTGGAGGCATTCGCGGACAGCTTCGAGGACGATCGGGAACGATCCGAACTCGCTTGCCACCTGCAGCAGTTGAGCAGCCCTCTGGCGCTGCTGCCACAGCGGGGTGCGCTTGCCGGGGTTGCGCCGGGGCAGCAGCAGGGCGCGGGCGGCGCACTCGCGGAAGCGGGAGGCGAACAGCGCGGAACTGCCGACCTGGTCGGTGACGATCTGCTCGATCTCGCCCTTGTCGAACACCGTGTCCGCGGCCCCCACGGGGGCCCGTTCGCTGTCGTACGTCGAGTCGAGGTGCCCCGGGTCCTGGTCGAGGAGGTCGAGGCCCATCAGGTCGGCGTCGGGCAGCCGCAGCACGATGCCGTCATCGGCATGCATGACCTGGGCGTCCATACCGTACCGCTCGGCCAGGCGAGCGCCGAGCGCGAGTGCCCAGGGGGCGTGCACCTGGGCGCCGAAGGGGGAGTGGATGACCACGCGCCAGTCGCCGAGCTCGTCCCGGAAACGCTCGACCAGGATCGTCCGGTCGTCCGGGATGTGGCCGCAGGCGCGGCGCTGCTCGTCGAGATAGCCGATCACACTGTCCGCGGCCCAGGCGTCGAGACCCGCGCTCAGCAGGCGCAGCCGGGCGTCGTCGGGCGTGAGCGAGCCGACCTCGCGCAGGAACGCGCCGAGCGCGCGGCCCAGTTCGAGCGGACGGCCCAGCTGGTCGCCCTTCCAGAACGGCAGCCGGCCGGGCACCCCGGGCGCGGGCGAGACCAGGACCCGGTCGCGCGTGATGTCCTCGATCCGCCAGGAGGTGGTGCCCAGGGTGAACACATCGCCCACCCGTGACTCGTACACCATCTCCTCGTCGAGCTCGCCGACCCGGCCGCCGCCCTTCTTGGGGTCGGCCCCGGCCAGGAAGACGCCGAACAGGCCGCGGTCGGGGATGGTGCCACCCGAAGTGACCGCGAGCCGTTGGGCGCCGGGGCGGCCGGTGACCGTGCCCGCCACCCGGTCCCACACCACGCGCGGCCGCAGCTCCGCGAAGGCGTCGGACGGATAGCGGCCCGCCAGCATGTCCAGGACCGCCGTGAACGCCGACTCGGGAAGCGCGGCGAAGGGCGCGGCCCGGCGCACCAGCGCCATCAGGTCGTCCACCTGCCAGGTGTCGAGCGCGGTCATCGCGACCAGCTGCTGGGCCAGCACGTCCAGCGGGTTGGAGGGAATGCGCAGCGACTCGATCGCCCCTGCGCGCATCCGCTCGGTGACCACCGCCGACTGGACCAGATCGCCGCGGTACTTGGGGAAGACCACCCCCGTGGAGACCGCGCCCACCTGGTGGCCCGCCCGGCCCACGCGCTGCAGCCCGGAGGCCACCGACGGCGGCGACTCGACCTGGACCACCAGGTCCACCGCGCCCATGTCGATGCCCAGTTCAAGACTGGACGTGGCCACCACCGCCGGAAGGCGGCCCGCCTTCAGGTCCTCCTCCACGAGCGCCCGCTGCTCCTTGGAGACCGAGCCGTGGTGCGCCTTGGCGAGCAGTGCGGGGGCGCCCGCGGCGGCGCCCGAACCGCCCATCAGATCCGCCGGGGAGTGCGCCTCGGGAAGCGGTGCGCCCATGGCGCGCTCGTAGGCGATCTCGTTGAGCCGGTTGCACAACCGCTCCGCCAGGCGGCGGGAGTTGGCGAACACGATGGTCGAGCGGTGCGCCTGCACCAGATCGACGATGCGCTCCTCGACATGGGGCCAGATGGACGGCTTCTCGGCACCCTCCTGGGCATCGGCCGCCGGGGAGCCGGCCAGCTCGCCCAGGTCCTCCACCGGCACGACCACCGACAGGTCGAACTCCTTGGCGGAGGGCGGCTGAACGATCTCGACCTTGCGCTGCGGGGACAGATAGCGCGCCACCTCGTCCACCGGGCGCACCGTCGCCGACAGGCCGATCCGGCGGGCCGGCTTCGGGAGCAGCTCGTCCAACCGCTCCAGGGACAGCGCCAGATGGGCACCCCGTTTGGTGCCCGCGACCGCGTGCACCTCGTCCAGGATCACCGTCTCGATGCCTGCGAGCGCCTCGCGCGCGGCGGACGTGAGCATCAGGAACAGCGACTCGGGCGTGGTGATCAGGATGTCCGGCGGCCGGGTGGTCAGGGCCCGGCGCTCGGCGGGCGGGGTGTCCCCGGACCGGATGCCGACCCGCACCTCCGGCTCCGGCAGCCCGAGCCGCACCGACTCCTGGCGGATCCCGGTCAGCGGCGAGCGCAGATTGCGCTCCACGTCGACCGCGAGGGCCTTGAGGGGAGACACGTACAGCACCCGGCAGCGCTTCTTCGGCTCGGCGGGAGCGGGCGTGGCCGCCAGCCGGTCGAGCGCGGCGAGGAACGCGGCAAGGGTCTTGCCGGACCCGGTCGGGGCGACGACCAGGACGTCCGAACCCTCCGCGATCGCCCGCCAGGCGCCCTCCTGCGCCGCGGTGGGCGCGGTGAAGGCCCCTGTGAACCAGCCGCGCGTCGCGGGGGAGAAGGAGTCCAGCGCTGTCCTTGCCATGGTCCCCATCGTGCACCCACCCACTGACAACGGCCCGGACCTGCGAGAATGAAGATGTGGACGGGGTCGAGGAATGGGCGCGGCACTGGCAGTACTCCGAGCTGCCCGGCCTCGATCTGCTCCGGGCCCGCTATGTGAGCCACTCCTTTCCGCGCCATGCACATGAGGGGTTCGTCTTCGGAGCGGTACGCAGCGGCATCGAGAACGTGATCATGCCCGGCGGGACGATCCCGGCCCACCCCGGCACCGTCGTCATGATCAACCCGGAGGTGCCGCACGCCGCCCACGCCGGAGTCCCCGAGGGCTGGACGTACGCCACGCTCTACCCCTCGGCCCAGCTGGTCGCCGATATCGCGGCGGAAACCACCACGCTGCGCGGCACCGCCGGATTCGCCGAGACCATCGTCGAGGACCCGGACACCGCACTGCTCATCCAGGACGTGCACCGGGCGGCGGAGCAGGCCAACGCGCTCGCCGCCGACAGCGTGTTCCGTATCGCCGTCGCCCGGCTGCTGCGCCGGCACGGCCACGCCCTGCCCGAGCGGACGGCCCGCTCGGCGGGAGCGCGCGCCGCAGCCGCGGCCAAGTTCCTCCTGGTGGAGCGGCTCGCCGCCCCGCCGTCTCTGGAACAGCTGGCCAAGGAGCTCGACACCAGCCCGTTCGCGCTGCTGCGCGCCTTCAAGGCGGAATACGGCCTGCCGCCGCACTCCTGGCTGACGGGCGAGCGCGTACGCCGGGCCGCCCGCCTCCTGGACGGCGGAACCCCGCCCGCCGAGGCCGCCGTTGCCGTCGGCTTCACCGACCAGCCGCACCTCAACCGCCACTTCACCCGGATCGTCGGCGTCACGCCGGGCGCATATCGCCGCGAGCGCGCCAGGACGTAGGCGCGGGCGTACGTCAAGGCAGGCGTGAGCGTATGTGAAGGCAGACGTGCGGCGAGACCCTCGGCGTGCAAGAACGCCGGGCGTGCAAGAACGCCGGGCGTGCAAGAACGCCGGGCGTGCAAGAACGTACAAGAACCGAAGCGCCGCCTTCTTCTAACGTCCACTGTGTGGCAGCAGAACAGACAGCACCCCCAGAGATACGCCCCGAGGCCGGGGGCAAACCCGATGCGGCCGTCGTCCGCGACGCCCTGGGCGTCGGCGTCGCCGTCGGCCTCTCCGGCTTCGCCTTCGGAGTGACCTCGGCCGGATCGGGACTCGACCTCCTGCAGACGTGCGCGCTCAGCCTGCTCGTCTTCACCGGAGCCTCGCAGTTCGCGCTCGTCGGCGCGCTCGCGGCCGGCGGCAACCCGTTCACCGCGGCGGCCGGCGCCTTCTTCCTCGGTACTCGTAACGCCTTCTATGGGCTGCGCCTGTCCCAACTGCTCGCGCTGCCCAGGGCGTTGCGCCCGCTGGCCGCCCAGTGGGTGATCGACGAGACCACCGCGGTCACCCTCGCCCAGCCCACCCGGCGGGCCGCGCGGATCGGCTTCACCGTCACCGGCCTCACCCTCTACGTGCTGTGGAACCTGACCACGCTCGCCGGAGCCCTTGGCGCGCAGGCCCTGGGCGACACCGACGCCTGGGGGCTCGACGCCGCGAGCCCCGCCGTCTTCCTCGCGCTCCTCGCGCCGATGCTCAAGACCTCCACCGAGCGCATCACGGCCGCCCTCGCGGTCGTACTCGTCCTGGCCATGCTGCCGGTGCTGCCCGCGGGCGCGCCCGTCCTGGTCGCGGCACTCGCCGCGCCCGTCGTGCTCTTCCTGAAGGGGCGGAGTGCGCCGGGGGATACAGGGGCGGGCGAGGGATCCCGCACCCAGGACGCCACCCCGAGGCCGTCCGAAGGAACGGGGAACTCCGCGAAGGGACAAGCGCGTTGAACGTCTGGATCGCCATCGCAGCCACCGCCGTCGGCTGCTACCTCGTCAAGCTCCTCGGCCTGCTGGTCCCGGCAGGCGCCCTGGAGCGACCGCTGGTCAAGCGCCTTGCCGCACTGCTGCCGGTGGCACTGCTCGCCGCGCTCACCGCCCAGCAGACCTTCAGCACCGGCCACCAGGTGCTGCTCGACGCCCGGGCGGCCGGACTCGCGGCGGCAGCCGTCGCGCTGGTGCTGCGCGCCCCGTTCCTCGTGATCGTCGGCGCCGCCGTACTCGTCACGGCGGGCGTACGGGCCCTGGGCGGCTGAGCACAGGCGCCGGGGCGGCCCGCCGGACCGGTACCCCAGCGCGACCGCCTCGTCTGCCCGGTCGACCCGGAGACGCCGCCAGGCTCGTCCGGCAGGAAGTCGCCAGGGTTACCCGATGGTGCGGCCGTGGGCGCGCAATGTGCGCAGCGCCTCGATCGTCACCATGGGGCGGCACTCCAGGGCCGTGCCCGGCGCCCACGCACGCCAGTGGATCGGCCAGCCGCCGTCCTCCTGCTGCTCCGCCTCCAGATGATCGAGCGAGCGCTTCATCTCCTCGTCGGTGAACCACCGGCGGGCCAGCGACTCCGGCACGGCCGCGTAGTGGTGCGGAAAGTGGCGCTCGCCGGGGGCGTATCCCTCGGAGACCGGGTAGTCGGCGATCCGCGCCGGATCGAGCACCGCGAGGCCCTGTTCCCTGACGAGCCGGCCCAGCCGGTCGGCGGCCGCCTCGGCCCGGGAACGGTCGGGGGCGCCGTCCAGGAAGGCGACCGCCGCCTCGACCTCGTACGGATGCGACGTCTCCAGCGAGTCGACCGTGGCCCAGCAGAAGTCGGTCGCCCGGAAGAGCCACGCGTGCCACACCTGGTTGCGGTGCAGCAGCCCGACCACGGGGCCGGTGGTCAGCAGGGCGCTGGGCGGGTCGTCGACGATCGGGACGAACGGCGCCGCCGGATAGCCGCGCTGCGAGGGGTGCAGTGCGGGCAGCGCGCCGTCCTTGGTGGAGATGTCCGTGAGGTAGCGGCACATCCGCTCCACGCGCTGACCGCCGAGCCGGCCGACCGAGTCCAGGACCCGCAGCGCGTGCGCGGTGTGCAGGGGCTGGCTGACGGGGCCGCGCAGATCGGGTTCGAGGGCGTGGCCGTAGCCGCCGTCGTCACCCTGATAGGCGGAGAGTGCCGCCTCGACGGCGTCGGCGTCCTTGCCGAGGAAGTGGTAGGCGAACCGGCGCTGTTCGAGCACCCTGGCTGTCAGCCAGATGAAGTGCGCGGCGCGCGCCAGTGGTGAGTCGGGGGAGTGGGGGGATGCTCCGGAACCAGCCATGTTTCAGACGGTAGGGCCCGCAGAGCCGTGGGTAGGCCCGACCGCCGGGGCTGCACTCTCAGGGGCGGGATACTCGAGTCATGCGGTTGACGATTTTCTGGGAGCGGATGGCCGACCACTTCGGCGCCGGGTACGCGGACTCCTTCGCGCGTGACCATGTGATGACGGAACTGGGCGGGCGCACCGTGCACGAGGCCCTCGACGCGGGCTGGGAGGCGAAGGACGTCTGGCGGGCGGTCTGCGCCGCCATGGACGTGCCCGCGGACAGACGGTGACGGAGGCCCCTCAGGGGGCGCACGGGTGGCCGCCTTCGAGTGAAGGGCGAGGTTCCGGATGACGGGGCGGCCCCGCCAGGCAGCCGGAACAGCTTTGGCGGCTCGCTGTCGGACATGTGGGCGACACTTGCTCCGTGGCACCGACTGATGAGATCAACACCGACCCCCGCGCAGCCGACCGGGCGGGCGACCGCGAAGCCGGCCCCGCGGGCGGCCCGCGCGGCGAATCGCCCGCCTCCGGCGGACCCCCGGCGAGCACCCTGGGGCTCGCCGCCGCCGCACGCATGCCCCGCTGGCTGCCGCGCGCCGTGGTGCTCGTGCTCGCCCTGTACGCCTGTTTCCAGCTGGGCAGCTGGGCCTTCCACCAGCTCATCGGTCTGCTGATCAACATCCTGATCGCGTTCTTCATCGCGCTCGCCATGGAGCCTGCAGTCGGCCGGATGGCGGCCCGCGGAATGCGCCGGGGCATGGCCACGTTCCTGGTCTTCCTCGCCCTGACGATCGCGACGATCGGCTTCGTCGTGCTGCTCGGCTCGATGCTGGCGGGGCAGATCGTCGACATGGTCGAGCAGTTCCCCAAGTACCTCGACTCGTTGATCAACTGGGTCAACCACACGTTCCACACGGAGCTCTCGCGGGTCGAGGTGCGCGACAGCCTGCTGCACTCCGACTGGCTGCAGAAGTACGTCCAGAACAGCGCGACCGGCGTGCTCGATGTCTCCGCGACCGTTCTCGGCGGCCTCTTCCGGCTGCTGACGATCTTCCTGTTCTCGTTCTACTTCGCCGCCGACGGGCCCAGGCTGCGCCGGGCGATCTGCTCCGTGCTGCCGCCGGCCCGGCAGGCGGAGGTGCTGCGGGCCTGGGAGATCGCGGTCGACAAGACCGGCGGCTACCTCTACTCGCGCGGCCTCATGGCGCTCATCTCCGGCATCGCGCACTACATCCTGCTGCAGATCCTCGGCGTTCCGTACGCCCCGGCGCTGGCGGTCTGGGTGGGGCTGGTCTCCCAGTTCATCCCCACCATCGGCACCTATCTGGCGGGCGCTCTCCCCATGCTGATCGCCTTCACCGTGGACCCCTGGTACGCGGTGTGGGTGCTCGGATTCGTGGTGATCTACCAGCAGTTCGAGAACTACATGCTGCAGCCCAAGCTCACCGCGAGGACCGTGGACATCCATCCCGCCGTCGCCTTCGGCTCGGTGATCGCGGGCACCGCCCTCATGGGCGCGGTCGGCGCCCTCATCGCCATCCCGGCGGTCGCGACCCTGCAGGCGTTCCTCGGCGCCTATGTGAAGCGGTACGACGTGACGGACGACCCGCGCGTGCACGGCAGGCACCGGCCGCGCGGCCAGGGCTCCGCGGCGGCGCCCGAGGCGACGCCGTAGGCTGGAATTTCCTATTTGTCGGGATTGATGGGCGGGTGTGGGTGCAGTGCTCCGCCGTGCGTGGTGTGCTTGACAGCAAAATCGAACATCCATTCTCATGGGAGTCCGGCCCTGTGTTTGCACGGGTTCCATCGCGTTTCCGGTGGAGTTATCCACAGGCTGGAAGGACGTCGGGGCCCATTGTCAGTGGCAGGGGTTAGCGTCTTTGACGTGAAGCGATCGACTCAAGCAAATCGGGTGGAACCCATGGCAGGAACTGACCGCGAGAAGGCGCTCGACGCCGCGCTCGCACAGATTGAACGGCAATTCGGCAAGGGCGCGGTGATGCGCCTGGGCGAGCGGCCGAATGAGCCCATCGAGGTCATCCCCACCGGGTCGACCGCGCTCGACGTGGCGCTCGGCGTCGGCGGCCTGCCGCGCGGCCGCGTGGTGGAGGTGTACGGCCCGGAGTCCTCCGGCAAGACGACCCTGACGCTGCACGCGGTGGCCAACGCCCAGAAGGCCGGCGGCGCGGTGGCCTTCGTGGACGCCGAGCACGCCCTCGACCCCGAGTACGCGAAGAAGCTCGGCGTCGACATCGACAACCTGATCCTGTCGCAGCCGGACAACGGCGAGCAGGCGCTGGAGATCGTCGACATGCTGGTCCGCTCCGGCGCGCTCGACCTGATCGTCATCGACTCCGTGGCGGCCCTGGTGCCGCGCGCGGAAATCGAGGGCGAGATGGGTGACTCGCACGTGGGTCTGCAGGCCCGCCTGATGAGCCAGGCGCTCCGGAAGATCACCAGCGCCCTCAACCAGTCGAAGACCACCGCGATCTTCATCAACCAGCTCCGCGAGAAGATCGGCGTGATGTTCGGCTCGCCGGAGACCACGACCGGTGGCCGGGCGCTGAAGTTCTACGCCTCGGTACGTCTCGACATCCGCCGGATCGAGACGCTCAAGGACGGCACGGACGCGGTCGGCAACCGCACCCGCGTCAAGGTCGTCAAGAACAAGGTCGCGCCGCCCTTCAAGCAGGCCGAGTTCGACATCCTGTACGGCCAGGGCATCAGCCGCGAGGGCGGCCTGATCGACATGGGCGTCGAGCACGGCTTCGTCCGCAAGGCGGGCGCCTGGTACACGTACGAGGGCGACCAGCTGGGCCAGGGCAAGGAGAACGCCCGTAACTTCCTGAAGGACAACCCCGACCTCGCCAACGAGATCGAGAAGAAGATCAAGGAGAAGCTGGGCGTCGGTGTCCGTCCGGAGGAGCCGACGGCCGAGCCCGGCAAGGACGCCGCCGAGACCGCCCCGGCGGCTGACGCGGCCGCGGTTCCGGCCCCGGCCACCAAGGCCAAGACGGCCAAGGCCGCCGCTGCCAAGAGCTAGCGGTGACCCGCAGGACCGAATGGGCCGACCCCGAGGAGCCGGGCCCCGAGCGGGCCCGCTCCCGGCGGGGCGGCCCGAATGGAGCGGGCGACGGCACCGACTTGTCGAGGGCCGAGAAGGAGCCGCCGCCGCAGGACCCGGCTGAGCGGGCGCGGGCCATCTGCCTGCGCCTGCTCACCGGGACCCCCCGGACCCGCAAACAGCTCGCCGACGCCCTCAAGAAGCGGGAGATCCCCGACGAGGTCTCCGAAGAGGTCCTCTCCCGCTTCGAGGAAGTCGGACTGATCAACGACGCGGCGTTCGCCGACGCATGGGTGGAGTCCCGCCACCACGGGCGCGGGCTTGCCCGCCGCGCGCTGGCACGCGAACTGCGCACCAAGGGCGTGGACTCCACGGTCATCGATGAGGCCGTCGGCCAGCTCGACTCCGACCAGGAGGAGGAGACCGCGCGCGACCTGGTGGCGCGCAAACTCCGCTCAACCCGCGGCCTCGACCGCGACCGCCGGATCCGCCGCCTCGCCGGCATGCTCGCCCGCAAGGGCTACCCGGAGGGCATGGCCCTCAGAGTGGTCCGCCAGGCACTGGAGCAGGAGGGCGAAAACGCGGACGACCTGTACGAGATGTGAGCCGCCGGTCAGCCGGCGGGGGCCGTGACCGGCAGCCCCGCCGTGCGCCACGCCTGGAAGCCGCCGATCAGGTCGGTCGCCCGGTGCAGCCCCAACTGCCGCAGTGACACTGCCGCGAGCGACGAGGCGTACCCCTCATTGCAGATCACCACCACCCGCAGATCGTGGCCGGTCGCCTCGGCGGCGCGATGGCTGCCCTGCGGATCCAGCCGCCACTCCAGTTCGTTGCGCTCGACGACCAGGGCGCCAGGAATCAGCCCGTCCCTCTCGCGCAGCGCCGCATACCGGATGTCCACCAGGAGCGCCCCCTCGGTGGCCTCGGCGAAGGCCTCCTCGGCGGTGACCCGGTCCAGACCGGCCCTGACCCGGTCGAGGAGGTCGTCGATCCCCACCGGTCGCGTACGTTCCGCACTCACTGCCAGTCCTCCGGACGCTCGACCTGCTCGATACGGAGCACCGCGCCCGTCCGGCTGTAGCGCCGGATCAGAGGCAGCGGCGGATAGTAGGCATGCACCGAGATCGCGTGCTCGGCCCCGGACTCGTTCCGCACCTCGTGCACATGGTGCGGCCCGAAGGCCCGGCCGCTTCCCGAACCCAACTGCCTTGAACGGTCGATGCCTTCGGCGAGTTCCAGGGTGCGCCAGCCCTCGGTGGGCAGGCGGGCTGCCAGCGAGTCCTCACGCAGCGCGCCGGCCGCGGTGGCGAAGGCGCCGTGGGAACCGCCGTGATCGTGCCAGCCCGTACCAGTGCCGGGCGGCCAGCCGATCAGCCAGGCCTCGCTGCCGCCCGGGCCGTCGAGCCGAATCCAGGTGCGCCCCTCGTCGTCGAGGGGCAGCGAGGCCACCAGCGCGGCGTCCGCAGCGGTGCGGAGGGCGAAGTCGAGCAGGTCCGCCTCGGTCGGCGCGGAGCCGGATCCGGGTGTGGAGGCGGGAGCGGGCACGGATGTAGGGACAGATGTGCTGACAGAGAGCGACACGGGGGACCGTCCTGAGAAAGTTCGCGGATGCGCGCGTACGGCAGACGGCGCCTCAAGGGCGCGGCGGTACGGCGCGAAGGGAAGGCGAATCAGCAGGACGGACGACACACGCAGCCCGCATAGCGGACGAGGTCCATATGGACCCTCCGCCACAGGCGCACATCGGTGTCGGTCACGTTCCGGAGTAGACCATGTGCGCCTGCGTCGGTCAATCGCTGTTCGGATGGCAGATGGCAGATGGCAGATAACGGATAACGGATGGCGGCCGGTAGGTCACCGGCGACGCTGGACATTCGACGTCAGCCGTCAGCCGTCAGCCGTCAGCCGTCAGCCGTCGGTCGACGGATCACGGCTGTCAGACGTCAGATGTCAGCTGACGGATTCCGGATGGCCAACGCCGGGCAACAGCTGACAGACATCACTTGATGTCAGCCGTCCGCCCCTCCGCCCCCGCAACCCTCGCCGCAGCACCCGCCCCCGCGACCCTTGCACCCGAGCCCCCGGCACCCGCCCCAGCAGCCCCCACACCCGGTTCGCCCCCGCCGGCCTCTCCCCGCACCGCCTCGGCCGCGGCGTACAACTGCGCGGGCTGCACCCCGTTGAACGCGGCGGCCAGGTGCCCGTCGGGGCGTACGAGGAGGACGGCGTGGGCCGGCGCACCGGGATAGTCCTCGGCGACCAGGAGTTCCGCGTCCAGCGGCAGCGCCGACACCGCGGCGGCCAGGCGGGGCATGACCCCGGCCGTGAGCCAGTGGCGGCGGTCCCAGACCCCGGTGCCCGGGGCGACAAGCACGACCAGGAGCCTGCCCCTGCCGAGCCGGTCCCGCAGGGACACGGTCGCGCCGTCCGGGGCCGTGACGCAGATGTCGGCGGCCGGTGCGCCCAGCCCCGTGCCCACCGGGATGTGCGACTCGGTGTACGGGGGTGTGAGGGGGGAGTGCGGGTAGGAGGGGGGCGCGCCGAGCGGGCCCCGCCCCACGTGGCCGTCGGTCACCAGGGCGTCGTGGCCGCGGGCGGTCCCCGGGATCCAGCCGCGCAGCCCCGCACCGCCGCGAAGGATGGGCAACGACTGGTCGGCCGTGCGCAGCCGGGCCGCGACCGCCGACCGGCGTTCCGTCTGGTAGCTGTCCAGGAGTACCTCTGAGGCCCCGTGGTGCCAGGCCTGGGCCAGCTTCCAGGCGAGGTTCTGGGCGTCCCGCAGGCCCTCGTCCAGGGCCTGTGTGCCGAGCACGCCGAGCAGATGCGCGGCGTCCCCCGCGAGGAACGCGCGGCGCACCCGCCAGCGCCGGGCGAGGCGGTGATGCACGGTGTGGACGCCGGTGTCGAGGAGTTCGTACGGCGGTGTCGACCCGCACCAGCCCGCGAGCGTGTCCCGGACGCGGCCCAACAGGGCGTCGGGGGTGACCAGTTCGGCGCGCGGCGGAAGCAGCCAGTCGAGCCGCCAGACGCCGTCCTGGAGGGGGCGGGCCGTCGCCTCGTCGCCGCTGGCCCGCCAGGGCGGCAGCCGGTGCAGCAACGCCTCGCCCGGCCACGGGAGTTCGGTACGCAGGGCCACAACCGCCTGGCGCTCCACCGCCGTACGGCCGGCGAAACGGATGTCGAGGAGCTTGCGGACGGTGGAGCGGGCGCCGTCGCAGCCCACCACATAGCTGCCGCGCCACCAGGTCCCGCCGGGCCCCGAGGTGTGGACGGAGACCCCCTCCGCGTCCTGTTCCAGCGCGTCCAGGCGGCTGTCCGGTACCACCCGCACGAGACCGGACGCGGCAAGGGCGTCGCGCAGCCCTCGGGCCAGGGCGTGCTGCGGGATGTGCACCGGCGAGGGGACGTCGGCCAGGGACTCGCCGAACCCGACACGGCGCACCAGCTGACCGCGCCTCATGGACCGCCAGGCCACCCAGCGGGCGCCCTCGTCGCGCACCGTCGTACAGCCCAGGCCCGTCACGAACGAGGCGATGTCCGGGCGCAGTACGACCGTGCGGACCGGGCGGGGCTCGTCCTTGCCCGAGCCCTCGTCGAGGACGACGGACGGTACGCCCTGGGCGGCGAGCGAGAGGGCCAGCGCCAGTCCCACCGGACCGGCGCCGACGACGATCACCGGGTCCACGGCGCGGCTCCCGAGGCGGGTCGGGACGGCTTGCAGGTGGCGCGGGGAACCCGGTGCACGATCACAGAACGTATGCAACCCACTGCGCGTGCTTGCGTCAAGTGACGGAGGCAGCGACGCGAACGTCACCGCCTCCTGTGCCGTCAGTTCGTCGTAGCAGGCGCCACGTCGGAACCATCGGTCCCTTCGACACCGAGGACGGCGCCCGGGCCGCCGGCCGTGATCGGAGCGGCAGCCGCCCCCATGGTGATGCCGGTCTTCGCCCGGCGCCCACGCTTCTCGATCCACGTCGCGAGCGCCGAGAGCACCAGACACATCGCCACATAGATGGAGCCGATGACAACAATGGTCGAGACGTACGGGTACTGGCCGTTGACCTGGGTGTTGCTCGCGATCAGACGCGCCGTCTGGAGCAGCTCCGGGTACAGGATGATGAAGCCGAGCGACGTGTCCTTGAGGGTGACGACGAGCTGGCTGATGATCGTCGGCAGCATCGCCCGGACGGCCTGCGGCATGAGCACGCTCAGCATGACCTGCGACTTGCTCATGCCCAGCGCGTACGCCGCCTCGCGCTGCCCCCTGGGCACGGAGTTGACGCCCGCGCGGAGCACCTCCGCCTGCACACAGCCGTTGTAGATCGACAGGCCGAGGGCCAGCGCCCACATCGAGTAGTCGGTGAGGAAGCCGACCCAGACCGCGTAGATCGTGATGAGCAGCGGGATGGAACGGAACAGCTCGATGAAAGCGGTGGCCGCCCAGCGCACCGGCTTGTGGTCGGAGAGCCGGGCCACGGCGAGCACCACACCGAGCACCAGCGAGCCGACGGCGGCGAGGCCGAACGCCTTGAGGGTGGCGAGCACCGCGTCGGCGATGTTCTGCCGGATGCCCGCGTAGTTGAAGATGTCCCACATCGCGTAGTCGAGGTGGCCCTTGTCCGCGAGGCGGACGATCGCGAGGGCGATCAGAGCGATCAGCGCGAGGGAACCGACGACGGCGTAGATCCGGTTGCGTACGACGGCCTTGGGGCCGGGGGCGTCGTAGAGAACGCTGGCACTCATCGGGCGACCTCCATGCGGCGCTCAAGAAGGCGGAAGAGACCGCTCATCGCGAAGGTGACGATCAGATAGCCGAGGGCGACCCAGAGGAAGACGGGAACGATGTCGTACCCCTGGTCACTCATCAGCTTCTGCCAGCCGAACAGCTCGGTGACGCTGAAGGCGCCGGCGATCGCCGAGTTCTTGGTGAGCGCGATGAAGATCGAGCTGAGCGGCGGGATGACTGTCCGGGTGGCCTGCGGCAGCACGATCATGCGCAGCGTCTGTGTGAAGCTCATGCCGATCGAGCGGGCCGCCTCGGCCTGCCCCAGCGGCACCGTGCTGATGCCGGACCGCACGGCCTCGCAGACGAACGACGCGGTGTAGAAGCCGAGCGCGAGCGAACCGAGCAGGAACGGGCTCATGCCGGGGTAGAGGATCTCCGGCACGACGAAGAAGAAGACCAGGAAGAGCAGCGTCAGCGGGGTGTTGCGCAGCAGCGTCACCCAGGCGGTGCCGAAGAAGCGCAGCGGCGGCACGGGGGAGACCCGGAAACCGGCGAGCAGCAGTCCGAGGACCAGGGCGATGACCGAACTGACGGCGGTGATCTCCACAGTGCCTATGAAGCCGTCGCGGAACTCCGCGAAATGGTCGAGCAGTACGTTCATGAGGTCTCCGCGTCGGCGGGCAGCGGCTGGGGGATCGGGCGGGGCGGGCCGTGGCGCCCCGTACTGCGTACGGGGCGCTTCGAGCGGTGTCGATCAGTAGCGGACGACGGCCGGCGGAGCCTGGTAGTTGGAGCCGGACAGGCCGAGCGTGGCGTCGTAGATCTTCTTGTAGGTGCCGTCCTGCTCGTGCTTCTCGAGCGAGGCGTCGATGAACTCGCGCAGCGTCTTGTCGTCCTTGTTCATGCCGATGCCGTACGGCTCCTCGGTGAACGGCTTGCCGACGACGCGGAGCTTGCCGGAGTTCTTGGCGGCGTAGCCCTTGAGGATCGCGTCGTCGGTGGTGACGGCGTCGACCTGCTTGGACAGGAGCTGCTGCACGCAGTCCGAGTACTTGGCCAGCTCGACGACGGACGCGCCGTACTCGGGCTTCTTGATCTCCTGGAGCGGCGTGGAGCCGACGATCGAGCAGACCTTCTTGCCCTTGACGGAGTCCTTGCCGTTGATCGAGGTGTCGTCCTTGCGGACGAGCAGGTCGGCGCCGGCCTTGTAGTACGGGCCCGCGAAGCCGACCTGCTTCTTGCGCTTGTCGTTGATCGTGTAGGTGCCGACGTAGTAGTCGACCTGGCCCTTGGAGATCGCGGTCTCGCGGACACCGGAGTCGACGGTCTTCCACTCGATCTGGTCGGGCTTGAAGCCCAGGTCGGCGGCGACCATCTTGGCGATCTCGACGTCGAAGCCGGAGCGCTCCTTGGTCGACTGGTCCTCGAAGCCGAGGTAGGGCTGGTCGGCCTTGGAACCGATGACCAGCTTGCCGCGCTCCTTGGCCGCCTTGAAGGTCGGCGAGTCAAGGGTGACGTTCGAGGCGACGGTGTACGTCGGCAGCTGCGGCGCGCCGCTGGAGCCCGGCTGGGCGGACTGCTTGTCACCGGCGGAGCCGGACTTGCCGCCACAGGCGGTCGCGGTCAGGGCGAGCGCGGCGATCGCCGCGACGGCGGCGGACTTGCGGAGCATCATGGCGAACATTCCTTGCGTCGTTGGTCGTTGGTCGTCATCGGTCGGCCGACCCGTGCCACCGCCCGATGCCAACCATCGTGCGGGACAGGCCAGTTGAGTGCCGGGCGGCGGCTCTCGTCAGTGGTGCAGGATCTTCGACAGGAAGTCCTTGGCCCGGTCGCTGCGCGGGTTGCTGAAGAACTGGTCCGGCGTGGCCTCCTCGACGATCCTGCCGTCGGCCATGAAGACGACCCGGTTCGCGGCGGAGCGGGCGAAGCCCATCTCATGGGTGACGACGACCATCGTCATCCCGTCCCGCGCCAGCTGCTGCATGACTTCGAGAACCTCGTTGATCATCTCCGGGTCGAGCGCCGAAGTGGGCTCGTCGAAGAGCATCACCTTCGGGTCCATCGCCAACGCCCGTGCGATCGCGACGCGTTGCTGCTGCCCGCCCGAGAGCTGCGCCGGGTACTTGTCGGCCTGGGTGCCCACGCCGACCCGGTCGAGCAGGGCGCGGGCCTTCTGCTCGGCGGCCTGCTTGTCGGTCTTGCGGACCTTCACCTGGCCCAGCATGACGTTCTCGAGCACCGTCTTGTGCGCGAAGAGGTTGAACGACTGGAAGACCATGCCGACATCGGCACGCAGCCGCGCCAGCTCCCTGCCCTCCTGGGGCAGCGGCCTGCCGTCGATCGAGATCGCCCCGGAATCGATCGTCTCCAGGCGGTTGATGGTGCGGCACAGCGTGGACTTCCCGGACCCTGAGGGCCCGATGACGACGACGACCTCGCCACGGGCGATGGTCAGGTCGATGTCCTGGAGCACATGCAGCGCGCCGAAGTGCTTGTTGACGTTGTTCAGCACGACCAGGTCACCCGACGCGGGTACGGCGTCCTCGGTCCCCTTGGCCACTGATACTCCGCTCATCGGCTTCTTGCTCCGTCCTCCTCGGTTGGGGAGGACCGTAGTGGTGAGTCGTGACCAGCGTCATTACATCTGAGCGGAACTTGAGCATAACGATCCGGTTGCGTGGAAGCACTCTGGGTGAGCGCGCACCCCGGCGGAATACCGGCTCCGTAACGGATGGTGCGCACGGGCGGGCGCCCCCTTGACCGGAGTGGCGACCATGGGCGTGGATTCGGGGGTACATGCCGTGAAGCGGCCGATGAACGTTCGGGCCGAAAGGCCCCATGGGCCCGAAAGGCCCGGGAAAATCCAGGGAGGGGGGCCATGAGACTGCTGCTCGTCGAGGACGACGACCATGTCGCCGCCGCCCTGTCCGCCGTGCTGTCCAAGCACGGTTTCGAGGTGAAGCACGCGCGCAATGGTGAAGAGGCGCTGCAGGCGCTTCTTCCTGACGACCGCTGTGCCAAACCACCCTTCGGTGTGGTCCTGCTCGACCTCGGACTGCCCGACCAGGACGGCTACGAGGTCTGCGGCAAGATCCGCAAGCGCACCTCCATCCCGGTGATCATGGTGACGGCGCGCGCCGACGTGCGTTCGCGCATCCACGGGCTGAACCTGGGCGCCGACGACTACGTGGTCAAGCCGTACGACACCGGCGAACTCATCGCCCGTATCCACGCGGTCATCCGCCGCCCGCCGCCGGGCGCGCGGCCCGAGTCGGCCGAGCCCGAACTGTGCCTGGGCCGCGTGCAGATCGAACTTCCCACCCGCCGGGTCAGCGTCGACGGCGAGAGCGTGCAGCTGACCCGCAAGGAGTTCGACCTGCTCGCGCTCCTGGCCCAGCGTCCGGGCGTCGTCTTCCGCCGGGAACAGATCATCAGCGAGGTGTGGCGCACCAGTTGGGAAGGGACCGGCCGCACTCTCGAAGTGCACGTCGCCTCCCTGCGCTCCAAACTGCGCATGCCGGCACTGATCGAGACCGTGCGCGGCGTCGGCTACCGGCTCGTCGCGCCGGCCGCCCTCTGAGACCCGAGAAGCCCGGTGCGCACCCGACTTCTCCCGCTGCTCATCTTCCTGCTCGCGCTCGTCCTGGTCGCGTTCGGCTTCCCGCTCGCGCTGAGCGTGGCCCACGCCCAGCAGCAGCGGGTGGTCGTCGACCGCATCGACGACACCGCGCGCTTCGCGGCGCTGGCCCAGTTCGTCACGGCCACCGACGGCAACGACACCAACAGCGCGGAACGGCTGACCACCCTGGAGGAGGAACTCACCCGCTATTCCACTCTGTACGGGATCAGGGCGGGCGTCTTCTTCCGCAACGGCACCGCCATGGCCAGCGCCCCCACGGGCTGGACCGTGCCCGCCAAGGGCGAGGGGCACATGGCCTTCCACGAGGCCCTCGCCGGGCGCCGCAGCCACGACCCGGCCCAGGTGTGGCCGTGGCAGCGCGGCCGCCTGGTGGTGGCCTCACCGGTCGTACGCGAGGGCGACGTGATCGCGGTCGTGGTCACCGACTCGCCCACCGGGAGCATGCGTTCGGACACCCTGCACGGATGGCTCCTCATCGCGGCCGGCGAACTGGCGGCCATGCTGCTCGCGGTCGGCGCCGCGTTCCGGCTGACCGGCTGGGTGCTCAGGCCCGTACGCGTCCTGGACGCCGTCACCCACGACATCGCGACCGGCCGCATGAAGTCACGCGTCGCGGCCGCCGGCGGGCCCCCGGAACTCAGAAGGCTGGCCCACTCGTTCAACGAGATGGCCGACAACGTCGAAGAGGTGCTCGAGCAGCAGCGCGCCTTCGTCGCCGACGCCTCGCACCAACTGCGCAACCCGCTGTCCGCCCTGCTGCTGCGCATCGAGCTCCTCGCGCTCGAACTCCCCGAAGGGAATGAGGAGATCGCCTCGGTACGCACCGAGGGCAAGCGCCTCGCCCAAGTGCTCGACGACCTGCTGGGCCTGGCACTGGCCGAGCATGCCGCGGCCGACCTCCAGCTCACCGACGTGGGGGCGCTCGTGGGGGAGCGGGTCGCCGCGTGGCGGCCGCTCGCCGAGGACAAGGGCGTACGGCTGATCGCGGACGGCTCGGCCGCCGCGACCGGCTGGGCGGACCCGGTGGCGCTGTCCAGCGCGCTGGATGCCGTGATCGACAACGCGCTGAAGTTCACCCCCGAGGGCGAGGACGTGCGGGTCACCGTCGCCGTCGACGGCCCCCGGGCCACCGTGACGGTGACCGACCGGGGCCCGGGCCTCACCGACGAGGAACTCGGCCGCATCGGCGACCGCTTCTGGCGCGCTGGCCGCCACCAGAACATCAAGGGCTCCGGCCTCGGCCTCTCGATCTCCCGCGCCCTGCTCGCGGCAGGCGGCGGAACCATCGCCTACGCCCACCACGACCCGCACGGCCTGCGCGTGACGGTGACGGTGCCGCGTACGCAACCTGGGGCATGAGGGCGGGGGACGGGCGGCTGACGGCTGACAGATTTCAGCTTTTGGTTTTCGGCTTTCAAAGGTCAGCAGTCAGATTCTGACCGCGGCCGGCCGTCAGGGCTTGACCGACCGGTAGTAGTTCCGCGCCCCGTCGTGCAACGGCAGCGGATCCGTATAGATCGCCGTCCGCAGATCCACCAGCTGCGCCGCGTGCACCTCACGGCCGATGCGGTCGCGGCTGTTTATCACCGTGCGGGTGAAGCCCTCGGTCAGTGCCGCGTTCGTGCGGTCCGTGGTGACCAGCAGGTTCGCCACGGCGATCGTCGGCACCGGGACGCCCCGCTGCGCCTTGGGGTAGGCGTCGGCCGGCATGGTCGCCGCCCGGTAGTAGCCGGTGCTGCCGTCCGCCCTGTGCAGGGCCGACGCCAGGTCGGCGAGCGGGACCAGACGGATCGGGTACGCCTCGGACAGCTTGAGGACGGCGTTGGTCGGCAGCCCTCCGGACCAGAAGAACGCGTCGATCTGCTTGTTCCGCAGCAGGTCGGGCATGGTGTCGATGCCCGCGGGGATGGGTGTGATGTCCTTCTGCGGGTCCAGTCCGGCGGCCGGCAGGAGCCGGTCGGCGAGCAGCCGTACCCCGGAACCGTCCTGCCCGACGGCGACCCGCTTGCCGCGCAGATCCGCGACCGAGCGCACGGGCGAGTCCTGGGGCACCACCAGCTGCACGTAGTCGTCGTACAGCCGCGCGCAGCCGCGCAGCCGGTCCGCGCCGGGCCTGTTGTCCTTGCGGAACTTGTCGACGGAGTCCGCCGTGGCGATGGTGAAGTCGGAGATCCCGTCGGCCAGGCGCTGGAGGTTCTGCTGCGACCCCTGGCTGGTGCGGAGATTGACATGGACGTCCGGCAGATCACTGGTCAGCGCCTGCTGGAGCAGCTCGCCGTAGCGCTGGTAGACCCCGGTGCGTACGCCCGTACTGAAGTCGATGTTTCCCGCGGGTGACCGGCTGCCGAACGGCACCAGCCACCACAGGAGCAGCCCGACGGCCACGACGGAGGCCGCGGACCCTTGCAGGACACGGCGGCGGCCGGGCCGGGACAGTGCGGGGAGCATGGCTGGATCCTGCCAGTTCATCGCCCGCGAGGACCAGGGGGCGGCGGGCCCCGTACCCTGGTGTACGAGATGAGTGCGAAGACCTACGAGGTGCGCACCTACGGGTGCCAGATGAACGTCCACGACTCCGAGCGGCTGTCCGGCCTCCTTGAGGGGGCCGGTTATGTCCGCGCGCCCGAGGGCGCCGACGGTGATGCCGATGTCGTCGTCTTCAACACCTGCGCGGTGCGGGAGAACGCCGACAACAAGCTGTACGGCAATCTCGGCAGGCTCGCCCCGATGAAGACGAAGCGGCCCGGCATGCAGATCGCCGTGGGTGGCTGCCTCGCCCAGAAGGACCGCGACACCATCGTGCAGCGCGCCCCCTGGGTCGATGTCGTCTTCGGCACGCACAACATCGGCAAGCTGCCGGTGCTCCTGGAGCGCGCCCGCATCCAGGAGGAGGCGCAGGTCGAGATCGCCGAATCCCTGGAGGCGTTCCCGTCCACGCTGCCGACCCGCCGCGAGTCCGCGTACGCGGCCTGGGTGTCCATCTCGGTGGGCTGCAACAACACGTGCACCTTCTGCATCGTCCCGGCGCTGCGCGGCAAAGAGAAGGACCGCCGTCCCGGCGACATCCTGGCCGAGATCGAGGCGCTGGTCGGCGAGGGCGTCTCCGAGATCACGCTGCTCGGGCAGAACGTCAACGCCTACGGCTCGGACATCGGCGACCGCGAGGCCTTCAGCAAGCTGCTGCGGGCCTGCGGGAACATCGAGGGCCTGGAGCGGGTCCGCTTCACCTCGCCGCACCCGCGTGACTTCACGGACGACGTGATCGCCGCCATGGCCGAGACCCCGAACGTGATGCCGCAGCTCCACATGCCGCTCCAGTCCGGCTCGGACACGGTGCTCAAGGCGATGCGCCGCTCGTACCGGCAGGAGCGTTTCCTCGGGATCATCGAGAAGGTGCGCGCCGCCATTCCGCACGCCGCCATCTCCACCGACATCATCGTGGGCTTCCCCGGCGAGACCGAGGAGGACTTCGAGCAGACCATGCACACGGTCCGCGAGGCCCGCTTCGCGAACGCGTTCACCTTCCAGTACTCCAAGCGCCCCGGAACTCCGGCGGCGACCATGGACGGACAGATTCCCAAGGACGTCGTTCAGGATCGCTACATGCGCCTGTCCGCCCTTCAGGAGGAAATCTCCTGGGAGGAGAACAAGAAGCAGGTCGGCCGTGTTCTGGAGGTCATGGTCGCCGAGGGCGAGGGCCGCAAGGACGGCTCCACCCAGCGCCTGTCCGGCCGCGCCCCCGACAACCGCCTGGTCCACTTCACCAAGCCGGACGAGGACGTGCGCCCGGGCGACGTGGTGACCGTCGAGATCACCTACGCGGCCCCGCACCACCTGCTCGCCGAGGGCCCGACGACCTCGGTACGCCGCACCCGCGCGGGTGACGCCTGGGAGAAGCGCCACGCGGCGCCCGCCGAGAAGCCGGCCGGCGTGATGCTCGGCCTGCCGTCGATCGGCGCCCCGGCACCGCTCCCGGAGCCCACGGGCGGCTGCTCGGTCCTCTGAGCCCGCACGGTCCCTGCCGCCGAGTCCCGGCGGCAGGGCCGGGCCGCCGGAACCGGACTAGGCTGCGGATCATGCTCGTAGCCGCCGCTGTCTGCCCCTGCCCGCCCCTCCTGGTACCCGAGGTCGCCGCCGGTGCCGCGCCGGAACTGGACGCGGCACGCGACGCCTGTGCCGACGCCGTCGGTGTCCTCGCCGCGTCCCGGCCCGACCTCCTCGTCGTGGTCGGCCCGGCGGAGCACGGGGGCACCTTCCAGCAAGGGGCAGTCGGCTCGTTCGCCGGGTACGGCGTGGATGTCTCCGTACGCCTCGGGCCGGGCGAACCCGGGGGACAACAGCTCCCGTTGTCCCTCACCGTCGGCGCCTGGCTCCTGGAGCGGGCCGGCTGGGCGGACGCCGCCGTCGAGGGGCTCGCCGTCGCCGAGCAGCTGGAACCGGGGGCCTGCGTCGGCACCGGAGAGGACCTCGCGGCCAGGGCCGCCCGGGTCGCCCTGCTCGTCATGGGCGACGGCAGCGCGTGTCGCACCCTCAAGGCTCCCGGCTACCTGGACGAGCGCGCCGCGAGCTTCGACGAGGTCGCGTCCGCAGCCCTGGGCGCCGCCGACACCGCCACCCTGATGGGCCTCGACGACCGGCTGGCATACGAGCTGAAAGTGGCGGGACGCGCGCCCTGGCAGGTGCTCGCGGGCGCTGGCAGCGACGCCGGTCTGGCAGGGCGGCTCCTCTATGAGGACGCGCCTTACGGAGTCGGCTACTTCGTCGGCGTCTGGTCCTGAAACCCGGAGTTCAAAAAACCCAAATGCGAAGGAGGCACGGCGGAGGGCCGTGGAGCAGGCAGCTCCACGGCCCTCCGCCGCGCGTGGTTCAGGAAGTGGACGCGGGCGGCGTGCCGCCACCGTCCTTGTGGGAGATGCGGTCGAGGGCTTCCTTGGCCTTTCCCGTACCCGACTCGATCTTGTCGCTGTACTTGCCCTTGGTCTTTTCGTCGACCAGCTTGGCGGCCTTGTCCAGGCCGTGGTCGATCTTGTCCCCGTGCTGCTGCGCGAGGTCCGAGACCTTGTCCTTGGCCGGGGCCAGCTTGGCTTTCAAAGTGTCCAGGAAACCCATGGGGCACCTTCCCTCGGGGGACTACTTGCGGGCGCTTTCGCCGGCTTCGCTGTCCGCCGCTTCCTCCGCCGACTGCTGCTTGGGGATCTCGACCCCATCGGCGGCAGCGGACTCGGCGGACTCCGCCGCGTCCGTCTCCTCGGCGGCCTCGGATACCTCGGAAGCCTCGGCGGCGGGGCAGTCCGCCGAGGTACCGGTGTCACCCTCGGCCTCCGGCTCCGCCGTCGGCGTGGCCGCCTTCACTTCCTCGGTCGACTCCGCGACAGCCACATCGGCCTTACGGCGAAACCTTGAAAAAACGCCCATATCTACTCCATAGCGTACTCGTGTGGGCGAAATCCCGCGCCAAGCGGAGCGCCTCATTGCGTCGCCCGGCGGCGCCGGTCAACAAACCGGCGCTCGGAACCTCGCAACAGGCAACGAACCCAGCCCCGCCCCGTCACGTAGCTCGTTCGAGGAGGGCCGAGGAGGTTTGCGAGACTGTGACCGTGAGAAGTGCAGCTCCCGCACCGCGGGTCATCGCCGTCGTCGGCCCGACAGCGGCCGGAAAGTCCGATCTGGGCGTCTTTCTCGCCCAGCAACTGGGCGGCGAGGTCGTCAACGCCGACTCCATGCAGCTCTACCGGGGGATGGACATCGGTACCGCCAAGCTGACGCTCGACGAGCGCGGCGGCATCCCGCACCACCTCCTGGACATCTGGGACGTGACAGAACCGGCCAACGTCGCCACGTACCAGAAGCTCGCCAGGGCCGAGATCGACCGGCTGCTCGCCGAAGGACGCACCCCCGTCCTCGTCGGCGGATCCGGACTCTATGTGCGCGGAGCGATCGACGTGCTCGACTTCCCGGGCACCGACCCCGAGGTGCGGGCCCGGCTGGAGAGCGAGCTGGAGGCGCAGGGCCCCGGCGCCCTGCACGTCCGCCTCGCGGCCGCCGACCCCGAGGCGGCCCGCGTGATCCTGCCCAGCAACGGCCGCCGGATCGTCCGCGCCCTCGAAGTGATCGAGATCACCGGCCGGCCGTTCACGGCCAATCTCCCCACCCATGAGTCGGTGTACGACACCGTCCAGATCGGCGTCGACGTCGGCCGCCCCGAGCTCGACGAGCGGATCACCCTGCGCGTCGACCGGATGTGGGAAGCGGGGCTGATCGATGAAGTGCGGGCCCTGGAGGAAAGCGGACTGCGTGAGGGGCGTACGGCCTCACGGGCGCTCGGCTACCAGCAGGTTCTCGCGGCGTTCGCCGGCGAGTGCACCGAGGACGAGGCGCGTGCCGAAACCGTGCGCGCCACCAAGCGCTTCGCGCGCCGCCAGGACTCCTGGTTTCGACGCGACCCGCGCGTCCACTGGCTGAGCGGCGCCATGGAGCACCGTGCGGAACTCCCGCACCAGGCGCTGGCGTTGGTCGAACGAGCGGTTACAGCCTGATCACGTGATGGCATCGGGACGCTCCGCCGGTCATTGCGGGACTCTTGCGCGTGCCATCATCAATCGTCGATCGACCAGTGGAGTCCGAGTTGGGAGGGCGCGTGGCGATGGAGGCCGGCCCTCGAGACAGAGAGCAGGGATCGCGGGAGGACACCGCGAGCCAGGGCCCGACGGATCACGGTTCAGCGGCACCGAACAGCGCGCAAGCGGAATCCGCCGAAGGCGCGGACGACACCGCGCGCGCCGCTGAAGCGACACCGTCCGCGCTGGGTTCCGCGGTGCTCGGCGCCTCGGGACTGAGCCCCGACGGGCCGGAGGACGGTTCCGTAGGAGCGGTCTCCGACGGCGGTGAGGTCGAGGTCGAGCTGCGCCCCCAGCGCCGGTTGAGGATCTGGCAGCTCGCCCCCATCGTGATGCTCGCGGCGCTCGGCTCGCTCATGTTCGCCTTTCCCCTGGCCTTCGAGTTCGGCGACGGCGGCCCGGTCGTGGCCATGCTCGGACTCCTCATCAGCTGCTGTGCCGCGGGCTGGGGCATGATGGCCGCGCGCCGCGTCGGCCACACCTGGCCGGGGCTTCCCGCCAGGGGCTCCAAGGAGCGCCCGGACTGGCGAGTCGTCGCCCTGTACGTCGGTGCCGCCGGGATACTCGTCGCGCTCGCGGTCTGGCGCGTGGCCCGGCTCCGCTGAGCCCGCCTCAGATCAGGAACCGCAGTTCAGGACCGCCGCCCCGGGCCGCTGTCAGCGCGTCCCCGTACGATTGACGCGTGAACACTTCGCCGATCGCATTCCTCAAGGGCCACGGGACCGAGAACGACTTCGTGATCGTCCCCGACCCGGACAACGCCCTCGACCTGTCCGCGTCCGCCGTCGCCAGGCTCTGCGACCGCCGGGCCGGAATCGGCGGCGACGGCCTGCTCCACGTGGTGCGCAGCGCGGCCCACCCGGAGGCCAGGGCGATGGCCGGCGAAGCCGAATGGTTCATGGACTACCGCAACGGCGATGGCTCGATCGCCGAGATGTGCGGCAACGGAGTGCGCGTCTTCGCCGGCTACCTGGAGCGCGCCGGGCTCGTCGACGAGGGCGACCTGGCCGTCGCCACCCGCGGCGGGATCAAGAAGGTGCACATCGCCAAGGGCGGTGAGATCACCGTCTCCATGGGGCGCGCCCTGCTCCCCGAGGCCGGAGTCACGGTCAGCGTGGACGGCCGCAGCTGGCCCGCGCGCAACGTGAACATGGGCAACCCGCACGCGGTCGCCTTCGTGGCCGATCTGGAGCACGCGGGCGAGCTGCGCTCGGTGCCCCCGTTCAGCCCGGCAGAGGTCTACCCGGACGGTGTGAACATCGAGTTCGTCGTGGACCGCGGCCCCGCGCATGTCGCGATGCGGGTCCACGAGCGGGGCGCGGGCGAGACCCGGTCCTGTGGCACCGGCGCCTGCGCGGTCGCCGTCGCCGCCGCACGCAGGGACGGGGTGGATCCGGCGGTCACCGGCACCCCGGCGACGTACACCGTCGACCTTCCCGGCGGCACCCTGGTCATCACCGAGTACCCGGACGGTGAGATCGAGATGACCGGGTCCGCGGTGATCGTCGCCGAAGGCGTCATCGACCCCGCGCTGCTGACCGTCTGACCCGCTCTCCGAAGCGGTCCGCCGACCATGATCGGCCCGGTGGGGCTCGAAACAGCTGTGTCCTGAACCTTCGCTCGAATGGGTGATCCGTTTCACGCTGAGCGAGAGCGGGACTGCGCCACGTGGTGGGGTCGGTAGCATCAAGCACCGGTCCGGAGGGGCACGCCGGTCCCTCCACCACCGGTCGATGCTGCCGGAGGTGCCCCATGAGTGCAGAGGCCACAAATCCTGGTGCTCAGAGCCGCCGACGCGGCCGCCCCCGGATCGACCTCCGTCGGCTCGGCCGCGCGGCACTGCTCGGCCCGGTCTCCCGGGACCGGCTGCCCGACGCCATCGGCCATGTGGCCGACGCGCACCGGGCCCACCATCCCGACGCCGATCTGGCCGTGCTGCACCGGGCGTACGTCCTCGCCGAAACGTCCCACCGCGGCCAGTTCCGCAAGAGCGGTGAGCCCTACATCACGCATCCGCTCGCCGTGACGCTGATCCTCGCCGAACTGGGCGCCGAGACCACCACCTTGACCGCGTCCCTCCTCCACGACACCGTCGAGGACACCGAAGTGACGCTCGATCAGGTGCGGGCCGAGTTCGGCGAGGAAGTCACCTATCTGGTGGACGGCGTCACCAAATTGGAGAAGGTCGACTACGGAGCCGCGGCCGAGCCGGAGACCTTCCGCAAGATGCTGGTCGCCACCGGCGACGACGTACGCGTGATGTCGATCAAACTGGCCGACCGGCTGCACAACATGCGCACCCTCGGCGTGATGCGGCCCGAGAAACAGGCCCGGATCGCCAAGGTCACCAGGGACGTTCTGATCCCCCTCGCCGAACGCCTCGGCGTGCAGGCCCTCAAGTCCGAACTGGAGGACCTGGTCTTCGCGATCCTGCACCCCGAGGAGTACGAGTGCACCCGGATCCTCATCGCGGCCAACTCCGGCACCGTCGACCCGCTCACCGGCATCGCCGACGGCGTGCGCGGGGTGCTGCGCGAGGCCGGGATCAGCGCCGAAGTCCTCATCCGGCCGCGCCACTTCGTCTCCGTGCACCGGGTGCAGCTCAAGCGCGGCGAACTGCGCGGAAGCGACTTCGGCCGGCTGCTCGTCCTGGTCGCCGAGGACGCCGACTGCTATGCGGTCCTGGGGGAACTGCACACCTGTTTCACGCCGGTCGTCTCCGAGTTCAAGGACTTCATCGCCTCGCCCAAGTTCAATCTGTACCAGTCGCTCCACACGGCGGTCGTCGGCCCGGGCGGCGAGGTCGCCGAAGTCCTCATCCGTACGCACCAGATGCACAAGGTCGCCGAGGCCGGGGTCGTCGCTCTGGGCAACCCCTATGCAGGCGGCCCCGGCGAAGGGGCGCAGCAGGCGGGCGACGAACGCGAGGACCCCACGAGGCCCGGCTGGCTCTCCCGGCTCCTCGACTGGCAGCAGAACGCCCCCGACCCCGACACCTTCTGGTCCTCCCTGCGCGAGGAACTGGCGGGGGACAGCGAGATCACGGTCTTCTGCGCCGACGGCCACACCCTGGTCCTGCCGGCCGGTGCGAGCTGTGTGGACGCCGCGTACGCGCAGTACGGCGACGACGCCCACAGCTGCATCGGCGCACGCGTCAACGGCCGCCTGGCGACGCTCAGTACGGTGCTGAACGACGGCGACACTGTGCAGCCCCTGCTGGCCCAGGACGCCACCTCCGGCCCCGCCTCCGACTGGCTCGACCACGCCAGGACCCCGGCCGCACGGATCGCGATCAGCGGCTGGCTCGCGGTCAACCCGGAGGGCGTCAAGGTGCCGGCCGCGGCGCCCCGGCCGCAGGTCAACGTCCCGGCCGACCGGCGGGCCGCCGCCAACGCGGTGACCGACCTGCCCGACGTGACGGTACGTCTCGCCGGCTGCTGCACGCCCGTGCCGCCCGATGTGGTCACCGGGTTCTCGGTGCGGGGGGCGGCGGTGACCGTGCACCGCCAGGAGTGTCCGGCCGTCGCCCGCATGAAGGCCGTGGGGCGCGCACCGGTGGAGGTGCGCTGGGGGGACGCGGCGGAGTGCAGGGTCACCCTGGTCGCCGAGGCCTTCGGCCGGCCCCGCCTGCTCGCCGACCTCACGGAAGCCATCGCCACCGCCGACGCGGCCATCGTCTCGGCCACGGTGGAACCCCCCAGCGAACAACGTGTCCGCCACACCTACACCCTCCAACTCCCGGACGCCGCCGGGCTGCCCGCCCTCATGCGGGCCATGCGCGACGTGGCGGGGGTGTACGACGTGAGCCGGGCGCAGCATCCGGCCGCCGCGGGGTGAGCAACACACCCTCGTTCGAGTGGCGCCCATGCGAGTCGGCTGACCCGGAGCCCATCGCGCTGGTAGCCGTAGGGCATGCCGCTCACCCCCCGCCCCCGTTCCCGCCGGCTGCGTGCCGTGCTGCTTGCCGCGGCCGCGGCATCCGTGGTCGCCGCGGCCCTGCCCGCCCCGGTACCGCTGGGGATCGGGGATCCGCTGTTCCCGCATCTGGGGAATCCCGGGTACGACGTGCTCTCGTACGACATCGGGTTTACCTATCTGGGTGACAACAGCAAGCCGATGGAGGCCGTCACCACCATCGACGCCATGGCCACCGACGGTCTGGACCGGATCAATCTCGACTTCGCCCGGGGCACGGTGCACGCGGTCGAGGTCAACGGGCGGCCGGCGGAGTTCGCCACCGCCGACGAGGACCTGGTGATCACTCCGCAGAGCCCCGTCCACGCCGGTGAGCCCGTGCGGATCACCGTGCGGCACACCAGCGACCCGAAGGCGGCGCTCGACGGCGGCTGGGTGCGCACCGCCGACGGCCTGGTGATGGCCAACCAGGCCGACGCCGCCCACCGGGTGTTCCCCTGCAACGACCACCCCTCCGACAAGGCGTTCTTCACCTTCCATGTGGACGCCCCGGCGGATGTGACGGTGGTCGCCAACGGGCTGCCGACCGCGCGGGAGCGCCACGGCGGCAGCATCGTCTCCACGTACCGCAGCAGGCACCCCATGGCGACCGAGCTGGCCCAGGTGTCCATCGGGCACTCCGCGGTGCTGCACCGGGAGGGGCCGCACGGGTTGCCGATCCGTGATGTGGTCCCGGCCGCCGACAAGGCCAAGCTGGAGCCCTGGCTGAAGAAGACGCCCGAGCACATCGCGTGGATGGAGCGGCAGGTCGGGCGGTATCCGTTCGAGACGTACGGGGTGCTGATCGCGAGCGCCGACACCGGCTTCGAGCTGGAGACGCAGACCCTGACCCTGTTCGAGCGGCAGCTGTTCGTGCGGCCGGAGTTCACCGAGTGGTACGTGGACTCGGTCATGGTGCACGAGCTGGCGCACCACTGGTTCGGCGACAGCGTCTCGCCCCGAGGCTGGGCGGACCTCTGGCTGAACGAGGGGCACGCCACCTGGTACGAGGCGAAGTACGCCGACGAAGTGGGCAAGAAGCGGTCCATGGAGCAGCGGATGAAGGCCGCCTACGCCCTGTCCGACGGCTGGCGCGCAGCCGGCGGGCCGCCCGCCGCGCCCAGGGCGTCCGCTCCCGGACAGAAGATCGGGATCTTCCGGCCGATCGTCTACGACGGCAGTGCCCTCGTCCTGTACGCCCTCCGCGAGGAGATCGGCCCGCGGGCCTTCGACCGCCTGGAGCGACGCTGGGTGCGGGACCACCGGGACTCCACCGCCACGACCGCCGACTTCTCCGCACTGGCCTCCCGGATCGCGAGGCGTGACCTGTCCGGCTTCTTCAAGGCGTGGCTGTACGGGGAGAAGACGCCGCCGATGCCCGGCCACCCGGACTGGCACACCCAGAAGCCGAAGCACGCCTGACCGGCGACCCGGGCCCCGGCTCCGGCCCGGGCCATCGGGGCAGGGCCGGCCCAGGGCCGGAAAACCGGGGTGACGGCCGTGGAGGCACCGTGCGACCATCGTTCACGTCGGCGGCGCTGCCGGGGCCGGATTCCGTCCGGGAATCATTCGGACCCATTACGCGTTGTGACCGACACAGCCGGAATTCCCTCGGGGACTCCGGTCCGGAATTCCAACGACGTAAAGGATCCAATGACCTCCTCTTCATCCCCTTCCCAGGACGAGCAGAGCTTCGCGGACACGCACCGCACCGAGAGCCTTCGGGCCGATGCCCTGATGGAAGAGGACGTCGCCTGGAGCCACGAGATCGACGGAGCGCGGGACGGCGACCAGCTGGACCGCTCCGAGCGTGCCGCGCTGCGGCGCGTGGCGGGCCTCTCCACCGAGCTCGAGGACGTCACCGAGGTCGAGTACCGGCAGCTGCGCCTGGAGCGCGTGGTGCTGGTCGGCGTATGGACCACGGGAACGCTTCTGGACGCGGAGAACTCGCTTGCGGAGCTCGCGGCCCTCGCCGAGACGGCGGGCGCCCTGGTGCTCGACGGCGTCTACCAGCGCCGTGACAAGCCCGACCCGGCCACCTACATCGGCTCCGGCAAGGCGCAGGAGCTGCGGGACATCGTTCTTGAAACCGGCGCGGACACGGTGGTCTGCGACGGTGAGCTCAGCCCGGGCCAGCTGATCCATCTCGAAGACGTCGTGAAGGTCAAGGTGGTCGACCGGACCGCGCTGATCCTCGACATCTTCGCCCAGCACGCCAAGTCCCGTGAGGGCAAGGCCCAGGTCTCGCTGGCGCAGATGCAGTACATGCTGCCGCGCCTGCGCGGCTGGGGTCAGTCGCTGTCGCGTCAGATGGGCGGCGGCGGGTCCAGCGGTGGCGGCGGCATGGCCACCCGTGGTCCTGGTGAGACCAAGATCGAGACGGACCGGCGGCGGATCCGCGAGAAGATGGCGAAGATGCGCCGTGAGATCGCGGAGATGAAGACCGGCCGCGAGATCAAGCGCCAGGAGCGGCGCCGCAACAAGGTGCCTTCGGTCGCCATCGCGGGTTACACCAACGCCGGAAAGTCCTCGCTGCTCAACCGCCTCACGGGCGCGGGCGTGCTGGTGGAGAACTCGCTGTTCGCCACCCTCGACCCGACCGTGCGCCGGGCCGAGACGCCCACCGGGCGGCTGTACACGCTGGCCGACACCGTCGGTTTCGTACGGCATCTGCCGCACCACCTCGTCGAGGCGTTCCGCTCCACCATGGAGGAGGTCGGCGACTCCGACCTCATCCTGCACGTGGTGGACGGGTCGCACCCCGCGCCGGAGGAGCAGCTCGCCGCTGTGCGCGAGGTCATCCGTGATGTGGGCGCGGTCGACGTGCCCGAGATCGTGGTGATCAACAAGGCGGACGCGGCGGACCCGCTCGTGCTGCAGCGGCTGCTGCGGATCGAGCGGCACTCCATCGCGGTCTCGGCCCGCACCGGCGAGGGCATCGAGGAGCTGCTCGCGCTCATCGACACCGAACTGCCGCGCCCCTCGATCGAGATCGAGGCGCTGGTGCCCTACACGCACGGGCAGCTGGTCGCCCGGGCGCATGCCGAGGGCGAGGTGATCTCCGAGGAGCACGTGGCGGAGGGCACCGTGCTCAAGGCGCGGGTGCACGAGGTGCTCGCCGCCGAGCTGGCTCCGTATGTGCCGGCCGCGCACTGAGCGTACGGACGCCGAACTGCCACTCGGCAGGCGGTAGTTCGGGAGGCTGAAAGACGCAGGGCCCGCCCCCTCCTGCGAGGGGGCGGGCCCTGCGTCGTATCCGGTGCTCAGGCGTTCCGGTGTTCCGGGGTTACTGGCCGCCGTACTTCGCGCTCATCGAGTCGAAGAGGGCCTTCGCGCCGGCGCCGAGCTGCGGGCCGGCCAGCCAGCCCGAAGTGACCGGGCCGATCGAGGTGTTGGAGACCAGCTGCGCCTTGCCGTCGGGGCCGTTCATGAACCAGCCGCCGCCGGAGGAGCCGCCCGTCATGGTGCAGCCGATGCGGTACATCGGAGGCGTGCCGGGGCTGATGGAGAGCTGGCCGGGACGGTCGAGGCACTTGAACATCTGCAGACCGTCGTACGGCGGCGCCGCCGGGTAGCCCCAGGCGCCCATCGTGGCGACGGACTTGGCCTGCGGGGCTGAGAAGTTGACCGTCAGCGCGTTGCCGACCGTCTCTTCCAGGGACTTGCCGCCGTTCTCCGGCTTCACGTGGAGCACCGCGTAGTCGTACGGGGCGCCGGTGCCGCCGGTCGGGCCGCCGTCCTTGATCCACTCGCCGGAGGTCGAGGCCCAGTCGGCCCAGTACACGCCGTAGGGCGCGATCTCCTGCGGCTGCGCGTTGTTCAGCGCCGCCTCCGACTTGCCCTTGTCGTTGTACGACGGGACGAAGGCGATGTTGCGGTACCAGCCGCCGGAGCCGCCCTGGTGGACGCAGTGGCCCGCGGTCCACACCATGTTGGACTTGCCGGGGTGGGCCGGGTCCTTCACGACGGTGCCCGAGCAGACCATGGCGCCCTCGGGGGAGTCGAAGAACACCTTGCCGACCGGGGCCGCGAAGTTGTGGTACGGCAGCTTCTCCTGGACGGCCTTGACCGGCGCGGGCTCGGGGTCCGAGATGCCCGTACCGCCGTTGACGTCACCGGCCGCCATGGTCTTCTGCGGGTCCTTGGCGGACTTCATCCGGTCCGGCTTCCACAAGCCGTCGATCACCGGGTTGACGAAGTCCTTGGCGTCACGCAGCCACTTGTCCTTGTCCCAGTTCTTCCATCCGCCGTTCTTCCACTTGTCGAGGTCGACCCCGTGCTTCTTGAGGGTGTCGGCCAGGTCGGCGGGACCGGCGGAGTCGCCCTTGGCCTGGGCGGAGCCGGAGGCCGACGGCTTGCTGTCCGCGTCACTGCCGCCCGGGCCGCACGCGGTGGCGGTCAGCGCGAGAGCCGCGGCGAGGCCGGAAGCGGCCAGCAACGGACGTATGGATCGCATGAAAACGATTCCCCCTGATGAGCCTGCCCGTCGAGAGCAGGTGTTGCCATGTACTTGTCAGTGTGGTGGGCGGACGTATGCACCTCCGCCCACCGTGCAGCCCCCTACTATGCCTGCTCGGCACGGGGGGTACGAACGGGGGCCCCGGCGTTCACAGGACCCCCGCAAAGCGCTTACTGGCCCGCGTACTTGGTGCTCACCGAGTCGTAAACACCCTTGGCCTCCTTGCCGAGCCGCGGACCGGCCAGCCAGCCCGCCGTGACCGGGCCGATGGAGGTGTTGGACACGAGCGACGGCTTGCCGTCCGAGCCCGTGGCGATCCAGCCGCCGCCGGAGGAACCACCGGTCATGGTGCAGCCGATGCGGTACATCGTCGGCAGGTTCGCTTCGAGGGACAGCCGGCCCGGCTTGTCCTTGCACTGGTACAGCTTCTGGCCGTCGTAAGGAGGCGCGGCCGGGTAGCCGTTGGCCGTCATGGCACTGATCTTCGGCACGGCCGGCGCGTTGAAGTCCACCGGAAGCGCTCCGCCGACGGTCTCCTCCAGGGACTTGCCGTTCGAGCCCTTCTCCGGCGTCACATGCAGCACCGCGAAGTCGTACGGGGCGCCGGTGCCGCCGGTCGGGCCGCCGCCCTCGATCCACTGCTGCGACGTCTGCGCCCAGTCGGCCCAGTAGACGCCGTACGGAGCGATCTGCGCCTTGGTGGCCTTCTGCAGCTGGGCCGTCGGCAGGTTGGAGTTGTTGTACGAGGGGACGAAGGCGACGTTGCGGTACCAGCCGCCCTTGGCGCCCGCGTGCACACAGTGGCCCGCGGTCCACACCATGTTGGACTTGCCGGGGTGCGCCGGGTCCTTCACGACCGTCGCGGAGCACACCATCGAACCCTCGGGGCTGTCGAAGAACAGCTTGCCCAGCTCCGGCAGGCTCTGGTGGTACGGAGCCTTCACCGCGGCGGCCTTCACGGGTGCCGGCGTCGGGTCCGTGACGCCCTTGTCGCCGGAGATGTCGTTGGGAACGGCCTTCTCCGGGGGCTTGTCCGCCTTGCGCATCCGGTCCGGGTCCCACAGGTCCTGGATGATCGGGTTGACGTAGTCCTTGGCCTCACGCAGCCACGTGGCCTTGTCCCAGTTCTTCCACTCGCCGTTCTTCCACTTGTCCAGGTCGATGCCGTGCTTCTTGAGCTGGTTCTTGACGTCGTCCGGGATCTGGAGCTTGTCGGCGTCGCCCGCGGCCGCCGACGCCGTCGGCTTGCTGTCGGCCTTGGAATCGCCGGGCCCACAGGCGGTGGCGGTCAGCGCCAGTGCGGCCGTGAGGCCGAGGGCTGCCAGCACGGGGGAGACCCCGCGACGAGCTCTCCTCCCCGTGCGCTCGGCGCTGGACGGGCGTATGGGTCGCATGTCGGATTCCCCCTGGAACTTCGTCATCAAAGCGTCTTCGTCTTCTTCGTCTTCTGAACTCGTGAACAAACGCGTGAACAGCGGCACCGCGAGCCGGTGCCCGAGTGCGGCCCCCACTATGCCGGTGCCGATGGGGACGGCACGCGGCAGGGCCACGGTTCCCGCCCGCCAGGACCGTACGGCCACGCCGGTAAGGCGAACCTTTCCTGGAGGCAAGGAAGTTCCGGTCAGGCCGTGCTCCCGCGGTGCCGGCGTCGTTGGTACGTACGGGGGACATCAGGACAGCGTTCAGCGTGGGAGTACGCGCCGCGCAACGGACGCGATACGGAACCGTCACAGCGGGAGGACCAGCAGTCGTGGCCGTGACCGAACCAGCTCCTACGGCGCTGCTCAGCACTCATGAGGGCATCCTGCGACGGCAGTCCCTGAGGGAGTCGGCTGCCCGCACCTACGCCCGTTCGCTGCCCATCGTGCCCGTGCGGGCACGCGGGCTGACGATCGAGGGCGCGGACGGGCGGCGCTATCTGGACTGCCTCTCGGGGGCGGGGACACTGGCGCTCGGGCACAACCACCCCGTCGTGCTCGAAGCGATCCGCAAGGTCCTCGACTCGGGGGCGCCGCTGCACATCCTGGACCTCGCGACGCCGGTCAAGGACGCCTTCACCACGGAGCTGTTCGCCACCCTGCCGCGCCAACTCGCCGAGCACGGGCGGATCCAGTTCTGCGGGCCGGCCGGCACGGACGCGGTCGAGGCCGCGCTGAAGCTGGTCCGCACCGCCACCGGACGCACCGGAATGCTCGCCTTCACCGGCGCCTACCACGGCATGACCGCGGGCGCCCTCGCCGTCTCCGGCGGCGCCCGGGACGCCGGGGTGATCAGGCTGCCCTACCCGCAGAACTACCGCTGCCCGTACGGAATCGGCGGCGAACGCGGGGCCGAGACCGCTGCCCGCTGGACCGAGAACCTCCTCGACGACCCCAAGGGCGGCATCCCCGCCCCGGCCGGGATGATCCTCGAACCCGTCCAGGGAGAAGGCGGCGTGATCCCGGCGCCCGACGCCTGGATGCGCCGGATGCGCGACATCACCGCGAGCCGCTCCATCCCGCTGATCGCCGACGAGGTGCAGACGGGGGTCGGCCGCACCGGCACGTTCTGGGCCGTCGAGCACAGCGGGGTGGTGCCCGACGTGATGGTGCTCTCCAAGGCCATCGGCGGCTCGCTGCCGCTGGCCGTGATCGTGTACCGGGACGGCCTCGACGCCTGGGAGCCGGGCGCGCACGCCGGTACCTTCCGCGGCAACCAGCTCGCCATGGCGGCCGGCGCGGCCACCCTCGCGTACGTCCGCGAGAACCGGCTCGCCGACCGGGCGGCCGTCCTCGGCGCCCGCATGCTCGGCCAGCTGCAGGGCCTCGCCGCCGACCACCCCTGCATCGGCGACGTGCGCGGCCGGGGCCTGATGATCGGCGTCGAACTCGTCGACCCGGAGCGCGAGGACCTCAGCTCCGGCAACCCGCCGCCGCCCGCGCCCGCGCTGGCCGCCGCCGTGCAGCAGGAGTGCCTGCGGCGCGGGCTCATCGTCGAGCTCGGCGGCCGCCACTCCAGCGTCGTACGGCTGCTGCCCCCGCTCACCCTCACCGACGAACAGGCCGTCGCCGTCCTCGACCGGCTCGCCGACGCCCTGGCCGCCGCCGCACGCTCCCCGCACCCGCGCACCGACTCGGGGGCCGGCGTGCACCACCGGGCCGAGACCGGACCGTCCCACTGATCCCGGACCACCCCACGAGCTCCCAAGGAAGACCTCCGTGAATCCCACTCCCGCACCTGACGCGCCTGAGGCCGAAGGCCCTGTCACCGCCCACCGCGGCCCGCTGGTGGCCGAGCCGACGACGGTGCCGCGCCAGAAGGCCGGGATCCACGGCGAACGACTGACCGCCCGCAGTGAACCGGACCCGCTCGACGCCGCCGACCCCGAGGCCGCCGCAGAAGCGGCCGCCGTCGAGAACCTGCTGCGCTGCTGGGTACGCGAGAACGACCTGGCCGCGCCCGACGGTCCGGCCCTGCGCATCCCGCTCCCGGCCAGCGGCACCGCCCTGCTCGTGCCCGTGCCGTACTGGTCGGCCACCGGCTGGCACCGGTTCGCCAGGCCCACCCTGGAAGGCGGCTCCGCCGGCGCCCCGCCCGCCGACGCCGTCACGGTCGCCGCCCTGCTCGGCCGCGAGGCGGGCCAGAGCGAAGGCGCCGACCTGGTGGGCCGCGTCGCCGACTCCGTGCGCCGCACCGCGGACTTCATCGCCGACCGGCGCACCAGCCCCGGCCCCCGCGAAACAGCCGATCTCTTCCTCACCGCCGAACAGTCCCTCCTCCTGGGCCACCCGCTGCACCCCACCCCGAAGAGCCGCGAGGGCCTCTCCGAGACGGAAGTACGCCGCTATTCACCCGAGTTGTACGGCTCCTTCCCCCTGCACTGGATGGCCGTCGACCCCTCCGTCCTCGCCGCCGACTCGGCATGGACCGAGGGCGGCCGCACCATCGACGCCCCCCAGCTGGCGCACCGGCTCGCGGGCGACCTCCCACTCCCGCCCGGCGCCGTCCCGTTGCCCCTGCACCCCTGGCAGGCGCGCGACGTCGCCCAGCGCCCCGCCGTCGCCGCGCTGCTCGACGCCGGACTCCTGCACGATCTCGGCCCGCACGGCGACCACTGGCACCCCACGTCCTCCGTCCGCACCGTCCACCGCCCCGGCGCCGACGCCATGCTCAAGCTGTCGCTCGGCGTACGCATCACCAACTCCCGCCGTGAGAACCTCCGCAAGGAACTCCACCGGGGCGTGGAGGTCCACCGCCTGCTGCGGGCGGGCCTCGGCGAGGAGTGGCAGTCGGCCCACCCCTGCTTCGACATCGTCCGCGACCCCGCCTGGCTCGCCGTCGACGCCCCGGACGGCGAACCTCTGCCGGGCCTCGACGTCATGGTCCGCCACAACCCGTTCGCGCCCGGGGACGACGCCGTCTGCATCGCCGCACTCACCGCCCCGCGCCCCATGCCGGGCCGTGCCGGGATGCACTCGCGCCTCGCCGACCTGGTGGGCCGGCTCGCCGCCCGCACCGGCCGGCCCACCGCGGCCGTCTCCGCCGAGTGGTTCCTGCGCTACCTCGACCAGGTCGTGCGCCCGCTGCTCTGGCTGGACGGCACGGCAGGCATCGCCCTGGAGGCCCACCAGCAGAACACGCTGGTCCTGCTCGACCTCGACGGCTGGCCCGTGGGCGGCCGTTACCGCGACAACCAGGGCTACTACTTCCGCGAGTCGCACCGCGCCGCCCTGGAGCGGCGGCTGCCCGGCATCGGCGCCACCAGCGACACCTTCGTCCCCGACGCCGTGACCGACGAGCGCTTCGCCTACTACCTCGGCATCAACAACGTCCTCGGCCTCATCGGGGCCTTCGGCGCCCAGCACCTCGCCGACGAACGCGTCCTGCTCGCCGCCCTGCGCCAGTTCCTCGCCAAGGCCACCGGCCTCGGCTCGCCCCTGCCCGCCCAGTTGCTGGACAGCGCGACGCTGCGCTGCAAGGCCAACCTGCTGACCCGGCTGCACGGCCTCGACGAACTCGTCGGCCCGGTCGACACCCAGTCCGTCTACGTCACCATCACCAACCCCCTTCACACCAACGGAACTTGACCCGTACGAACTGCGAGAGGAACGTCGCCGTGCCTCCCACCGATGCGAGCACCGACGCCGACGCCGACCCGGCCCCCCATCAGGGGGCGGCGGCCGACGACACCCTGGACCTGGAGCTGCCCGGCGAACTGATCGCCCTGTTCGGCGACAGCGCTGCCGGGCCGGACGGTTCGGGCCCGGACAGGCCCGGGGCCGGTGGGCCCGTCGGGTCCGAGCTCTGCGGGCCGGGCGTCGCTTCCGCTCCCCCGGGCACGGGGACCGCGAGCGCGCAACCTCTCACCGGCGACGTGGCCCAGCAGTGGCCTGGCAGCGACCTGCTGCCGCCGTCAGACAGTGCTGCCCGGCTTGCGTACCCCGTCGTCGAGGACCTGCTCGATTCCCCCGGCCACTGGGCGCCGGCCAGCACCCCGCTCGGCGTGCTCCAGCTCGTACCCGTACGTCTCGAACGCGACCTCGCCCTCCTCGCCCAGTGGATGAACGACCCCGCCGTCGCGGCCTTCTGGGACCTGGCGGGACCCGCGTACGTCACCGCCGCCCATCTGCGCAACCAGCTCGACGGCGACGGCCGCAGCGTGCCCTGCGTGGGCGTCCTCGACGGAACTCCCATGAGCTACTGGGAGATCTACCGCGCGGACCTGGACCCGCTGGCCCGCCACTATCCGGCCCGCCCGCACGACACCGGTCTCCATCTGCTCATCGGCGGCGTCGCCGACCGAGGCCGGGGCGTCGGGACCACCCTGCTCAGGGCCGTCGCCGACCTGGTCATCGACAACCGTCCGCACTGCCCCCGTGTGATCGCCGAACCCGATCTGCGCAACACCCCCTCCGTCTCCGCGTTCCTCAGCGCCGGCTTCCGTTTCCACGCGGAGGTCGACCTGCCCGACAAGCGAGCCGCCCTGATGGTCCGCGACCGCGCGCTCAGGAACCTGCTGTGAACGCCCCGCCGCTCCGCATACACCTCTGGCCCCGAATCGGTTCGACCCCGAGGAGTCCCCATGCCGAACCCTCCTTCCCCCGATGAATCCCGCGGCCTCCTCGACCCCGAAGCCCCGCCCGGGCTGCTGGCCCCTCCCGAGCTGAACCGCGAGGCCTGGGACCGTGCGGGACGCCTCCTCCTGGCGAAGATGATCGGTGCCTTCGCCTACGAGGAAATCGTGCAACCAACGGTAGAACCCACCACTGACAATGCCGGGCCCGACGGAAAAAGCACAGGTCAGTACGGGTTCTCGCTGGACGACGGCAGCACTTTGACCTTCGTGGCGCGGCGCGGCGCGTACGGCGGCTGGCAGGTGGACCCCGACTCCGTCCGCCGCACCGAGCGGGGCGCCCCGAGTGCGGGGGGGCCGGGCGGCCGGAGCACCCCAGGACACCCGCTCCCGTCCGCCGAGGCCTTCGGCGATCCCATCCGCTTCCTCGGGCTCGCCCGTCGGACCCTCGGCGTCGACGGGGCCACCTTCGGACACCTCGTGCGGGAGCTCACCGCCACCCTGGCCGCGGACGCCCGCCTGTACTCCACCGCGCTGCCCGCGGCCGAGCTCGCCGACCTGGGCTACGCCGAGCTGGAGGGCCACCAGACCGGCCATCCCTGGCTCGTGCTCAACAAGGGCCGGCTCGGGTTCTCCGCCGACGACGCCGCGCGTTGGAGCCCGGAAGCCCGCACTCCGGCCAGGCTGCCCTGGATCGCGGTCCGCACGGACCTCGCGAGCTACCGGGGCGTCGAGCCGCTGGCTACGCCGGACCGGCTCTACGACCGCGAGCTCGACGCCCCTGTCCGCGAGGCGTTCGCCGCCGCGCTCCGGGCCCGGGGCCTCGACCCGGCGGCCTATCTCTACCTGCCCGTCCACCCCTGGCAGTGGACGGAGATGATCCTTCCGCTGTTCGGCCCGGCCGTCGCCGACAACGCCATCGTGCCGCTGCCCACCGACGGCGACGTACGGCTGCCGCAGCAGTCCATCCGCACCTTCCTGAACCTGTCGCGGCCCGAGCGCCACACGGTGAAACTGCCGCTGTCCATCCTCAACACCCTGGTCTGGCGGGGCCTGCCGACCGAGCGCACCGTGGCCGCGCCCGCCGTCACTGCCTGGGTGCAGGGCCTGTGCGAGCGGGACGCCTTCCTGCGGGACGAATGCCGGGTGATCCTGCTCGGCGAGGTGGCCTCGGTGGCCGTGGAGCACCCGCTGTACGACCGCATCGCCGAAGTCCCCTACCAGTACAAGGAGTTGCTCGGGGCGATCTGGCGCGAGCCCCTGCCGCAGCGGCTCGCGGCGGGCGAACGGGCCCGCACCCTCGCCGCGCTGCTCCACACCGACCCCGAAGGGCGCGCCTTCACGGCCGAGCTCGTCGCCCGTTCGGGGCTCGCGCCCCAGGTGTGGCTGCGCCGGCTGTTCAGTGCCCTGCTGCCGCCGCTGCTGCACTTCCTCTACCGCTATGGAACCGTCTTCTCGCCGCACGGGGAGAACGCCATCGTCGTCTTCGACGACCAGGACGTGCCCGTACGCCTGGCGATCAAGGACTTCGTCGATGACATCAATGTGAGCGCCGAGCACCTTCCCGAGCACGACTCGATGCCCGAGGACGTGCGGAACATCCTCCTTACGGAGGTGCCCTCCTTCCTCACGCAATTCATTCATTCGGGGCTCTTCGTCGGCGTCTTCCGGTTCCTGGCCCCGCTCTGCGAGGCCCAACTGGGCGTCCCCGAGGCCGACTTCTGGGCCCTGGTGCGCGACGAGATCCTGCGCCACCAGGCGCGTTTCCCCCACGAGAAGGACCGCCACGAAACGTTCGACCTGCTCACGCCCCGGATCGACCGGCTCTGCCTCAACCGGAACCGGCTGCACACGGACGGCTACCGGGACCGCCCCGAGCGGCCGCACGCCACCGTGCACGGCACCGTGGCGAACCCTCTCGCAGCGGCTGAGTGATCGGATTGTCAGTGGCGAGCCGTAGGGTGGTCTGGCTATGACAAAGCCTTCACTCCCCGAGCTCCTGCACGCCGCCGTCACCGCCGTCGGCGGCGTGGAGCGGCCTGGCCAGGTCACCATGGCCACGGCTGTCGCCGATGCCGTCGACGACAGCTCCCACCTGCTGGTCCAGGCCGGGACGGGCACCGGAAAGTCCCTCGGCTACCTGGTGCCGGCCCTCGCGCACGGGGAGCGCGTCGTGATCGCCACGGCCACCCTGGCGCTCCAGCGCCAGCTCGTGGAGCGCGACCTGCCGCGCACCGTGGACGCGCTGCACCCGCTGCTGCGGCGCCGTCCGCAGTTCGCGATGCTGAAGGGCCGCTCCAATTACCTGTGTCTGCACCGCCTCCATGAGGGCGCGCCGCAGGACGAGGACGAGGGGCTCTTCGACCAGTTCGAGTCGGCCGCGCCCACCAGCAAGCTGGGTCAGGACCTGCTCAGGATGCGGGACTGGGCGGACGAGACCGAGACCGGCGACCGTGACGACCTGACGCCGGGTGTCTCGGACAAGGCGTGGGGGCAGGTCTCCGTTTCCTCCCGCGAGTGTTTGGGCGCCACGAAGTGCGCCTATGGGGCGGAGTGCTTCGCGGAGATGGCGCGGGAGCGCGCCAAGCTCTCCGATGTCGTCGTCACCAACCACGCCCTGCTCGCCATCGACGCGATCGAAGGCGCCCCGGTGCTCCCGCAGCACGAGGTGCTGATCGTCGACGAGGCCCATGAGCTGGTCTCCCGGGTCACCGGCGTCGCGACCGGCGAGCTCACCCCCGGCCAGGTCAACCGGGCCGTGCGGCGCAGCGCCAAGCTGGTCAACGAGAAGGTGGCCGACAGCCTCCAGACCGCTGCCGAGGGTTTCGAGCGGGTGATGGAGCTGGCGCTGCCGGGCCGCCTGGAGGAGGTCCCGGAGGACCTCGGCTATGCGCTGATGGCGCTGCGCGACGCCGCCCGCGAGGTGATCTCGGCGCTCGGCTCCACCCGTGACAAGTCCGTCCAGGACGAGGACGCCGTGCGCAAGCAGGCCGTCGCCATGCTGGAGACGGTGCACGGCGTGGCGGAGCGCATCACCAACGGCTCCGAGTGGGACGTCGTCTGGTACGAGCGCCACGACCGCTTCGGCGCCTCGCTGCGGGTCGCCCCGCTCTCGGTGTCGGGCCTGCTCAGGGAGAAGCTCTTCACGGACCGCTCGGTGGTACTGACCTCCGCGACGCTCAAGCTGGGCGGGGACTTCAACGGGGTGGGCGCCTCGCTCGGCCTCTCCCCGGAGGGCACCGGCGGCGAGGACGTCCCGCAGTGGAAGGGCCTCGATGTCGGCTCGCCCTTCGACTACCCCAAGCAGGGCATCCTCTACGTCGCGAAACACCTGGCCACCCCGGGCAGGGAGGGTTCGCGCGGCGACATGATGGACGAGCTGGCCGAGCTGGTGGAGGCGGCCGGCGGCCGCACCCTCGGCCTGTTCTCCTCGATGCGGGCCGCCCAGGCCGCCGCCGAGGAGCTGCGCGGCCGCCTGGAGAATCCGATCCTGCTCCAGGGTGAGGAGACGCTGGGCGAGCTGATCAAGTCGTTCGCGGCCGACCCGAAGACCTGTCTGTTCGGCACGCTGTCTCTGTGGCAGGGCGTGGACGTGCCCGGCCCGAGCTGCCAGCTGGTGGTCATGGACCGGATCCCGTTCCCGCGTCCCGACGACCCGCTGATGAGCGCCCGCCAGAAGGCGGTGGAGGAGGGCGGCGGCAACGGCTTCATGGCCGTGGCGGCGACGCACGCCGCGCTTCTGATGGCCCAGGGCGCGGGCCGTCTCGTACGGGCGACGGGTGACCGGGGCGTGGTGGCGGTGCTCGATCCGCGGCTGGCCAACGCCCGCTACGGCAGTTATCTGCGGGCCTCGCTGCCCGACTTCTGGTACACCACGGACCGTAACCAGGCGCGTCGCTCGCTCGCAGCCATCGACGCGGCGGCCAAGGCCGACGGCAAGTAGGGCGGTGCTGCCCCGCCCACACCGCGCGGGGCGGGGCGCTGCGGACACAGCAGGGCCCCGGGACCGGCGCAGGGGGTCCCGGGGCCCGGTCAGAGCCGGCGGAGGGGTCAGACCCGCCGGAGCACCGCCACGACCTTGCCCAGAATGGTCGCGTCGTCGCCGGGAATCGGCTGGTAGGCGGCGTTGTGCGGGAGCAGCCAGATGTGGTTGTCCTCGCGCTTGAAGCGCTTGACGGTGGCCTCGCCGTCCAGCATCGCGGCGACGATGTCGCCGTTCTCGGCGACGGGCTGGCGGCGCACCGTGACCCAGTCGCCGTCACAGATCGCGGCTTCGATCATCGAGTCGCCGACGACCTTCAGGACGAACAGTTCGCCGTCGCCGACGAGCTGGCGGGGGAGAGGGAAGACGTCCTCGACCGATTCCTCGGCGAGGATCGGGCCACCGGCGGCGATCCGGCCCACCAGCGGCACATAGGAGGCGGCGGGCTTGCCCGCGGTGTCGGTGGGCTGGCTGCTCGGCTGGTCGGAGCCGCGGACCTCGTATGCGCGGGGCCGGTGCGGGTCGCGGCGCAGGAAGCCCTTGCGCTCCAGGGCCATCAGCTGGTGGGCGACGGACGAGGTGCTGGAGAGGCCGACGGCTTGGCCGATCTCCCGCATCGACGGCGGGTAGCCACGCCGCTGCACGGAGTCCCGGATCACTTCGATGACTCGCCGCTGCCGGTCGGTCAGCCCCGAGCTGTCCGCCCTGATCCCTGGAGGTCGGCCGGGCAGCGAGCGGGCACGCCCGGCGTCCGCCCCCTGGTTCGTGACTGCGTCATTCATGGCATGCACCGGCTCAAGTCGGGTCTGGGAGCGGTCCTGGGCAGTGATGGTGGCACTGTCTGCGGTGGTGGTCACGTCGGCCCCTCTCGAAATGGTCTCCCTAGCTGGACAACGGTAGTTGCTTTCGAAAGGTTGCGCCAAACACACGTTCGAGTGAAAAATCGCAGAACGCGCTGCACGGTCCTGCGGGTGGGTGTATGTGCGAGTCCCGATTGAGGGCCCGTCGAACGGCAATTCGGTCCATTACGGTACCCTTCACCGCCGGGGACGGACGCTTGGCGACCACCCCCTCGGGGACCGTTCCGGCGGCCGCCGCGTGTCGCTCACGACGACGGCGTACCGGCGCACAGTCTGTCATCCGGCACCCCGCAATCCGGCGCTGCGACGCGCTTCCCGTAATCTCTTGGGCGGCCGGAAAACGCCGGGCCGCAGTCGGGGTTTCGCGACACGCGGTAGGGCTGGGTAACCGAAGAAACCCTAGATCTAGTGGTTGGATTGGTGCAGCCACCCAGAAGTTGTGGTCCGTGGTCCTTCAAGACCCTGGCCATCGCCTATGCTTGTGGTCGCTTCGCGGGAGGTTTCCGAGCCCGCCGAGGCTATTCAGTCGTGCTGTGAAGGAGGGTTGGGAACCATGCACTGCCCCTTCTGCAGGCACCCCGACAGCCGTGTCGTCGACAGTCGTACGACCGACGACGGCACGTCGATCCGCCGGCGCCGCCAGTGCCCCGACTGCTCCCGTCGCTTCACGACGGTGGAGACGGCCTCACTGATGGTCATCAAGCGTTCCGGCGTGACCGAGCCCTTCAGCCGCACCAAGGTCATCTCCGGCGTCCGCAAGGCATGCCAGGGGCGGCCCGTCACCGAGGACGCCCTCGCCAAGCTCGGCCAGCGGGTCGAAGAGGCGGTGCGCGCCACCGGCAGCGCCGAGCTGACCACCCACGACGTGGGGCTTGCCATACTCGGCCCGCTGCAGGAGCTCGACCTCGTCGCGTACCTGCGCTTCGCGTCCGTCTACCGGGCTTTCGACACGCTCGAAGACTTCGAGGCCGCCATCGTGGAACTCCGCGAGCGGCGGCCTCCCGCAGACCAATCAGACGAGTGCGTGGCCGGCGTGACCTCCCAGGTCCCCGTGCCCGCCACCGCTGCCGACTGACCGAGGGGGCCCGGACGGGCCCGCGGTCGCCGATCGGCGGCATCCAGAACCTGCCAGGGGTGAGCTTCCGCTGCGCCCGTGGCAACAGACAAACACCGTGCCTTGGGAACATTCAGGCACTTTTGGGCGTTTTTGCCCGCGTATGGGAGGCGGCAATGACAGAGACGGCGAGCGGCCCGGCACGAGGCTCCCGAGCCAAGGGATCCAAGGCCACCAAGGGGCTGCGCATCGAGCGCATCCACACCACCCCCGGCGTGCATCCGTACGACGAGGTGGCCTGGGAGCGCCGTGACGTCGTCATGACCAACTGGCGCGACGGCTCGGTCAACTTCGAGCAGCGTGGCGTCGAGTTCCCCGACTTCTGGTCGGTGAACGCGGTCAACATCGTCACCAGCAAGTACTTCCGCGGGGCCGTCGGCACCCCGCAGCGCGAGACCGGTCTCAAGCAGCTCATCGACCGGATCGTGAAGACCTACACGAAGGCCGGCGAGGACTACGGCTACTTCGCCTCTCCCGCCGACGCCGAGATCTTCGAGCACGAGCTGGCGTACGCACTCCTGCACCAGATCTTCAGCTTCAACTCGCCGGTGTGGTTCAACGTCGGCACGCCTCAGCCGCAGCAGGTCTCGGCCTGCTTCATCCTGGCCGTCGACGACTCCATGGAGTCGATCCTCGACTGGTACAAGGAAGAGGGCATGATCTTCAAGGGCGGCTCCGGCGCCGGCCTGAACCTCTCCCGCATCCGCTCCTCCAAGGAGCTCCTTTCCTCCGGCGGCAACGCGTCCGGCCCGGTCTCCTTCATGCGCGGTGCCGACGCCTCGGCCGGAACCATCAAGTCCGGCGGCGCGACCCGCCGCGCGGCCAAGATGGTCATCCTCGACGTCGACCACCCCGACATCGAGAACTTCATCGAGACCAAGGTGAAGGAAGAGGAGAAGATCCGCGCGCTGCGCGACGCGGGCTTCGACATGGACCTGGGCGGCGACGACATCACGTCCGTCCAGTACCAGAACGCCAACAACTCGGTCCGCGTGAACGACGAGTTCATGAAGGCCGTCGAGACCGGCGGCAAGTTCGGCCTGAGGGCCCGCATGACCGGTGACGTCATCGAAGAGGTCGACGCCAAGTCGCTCTTCCGCAAGATGGCCGAGGCCGCCTGGGCCTGCGCCGACCCGGGCATCCAGTACGACGACACCATCAACCACTGGCACACCTGCCCCGAGTCCGGCCGCATCAACGGCTCGAACCCGTGCAGCGAGTACATGCACCTGGACAACACGTCCTGCAACCTCGCGTCCCTGAACCTGATGAAGTTCCTCAAGGACGACGGCAAGGGCAACCAGTCCTTCGAGGTCGAGCGCTTCGCCAAGGTCGTCGAGCTCGTCATCACCGCGATGGACATCTCCATCTGCTTCGCGGACTTCCCGACCCAGAAGATCGGCGAGAACACCCGCGCCTACCGCCAGCTGGGCATCGGCTACGCCAACCTCGGCGCCCTGCTGATGGCCACGGGCCACGCGTACGACTCCGACGGCGGCCGCGCGCTCGCCGGCGCCATCACTTCCCTGATGACCGGCACCTCGTACAAGCGCTCCGCCGAGCTCGCCGCGGTCGTCGGCGCGTACGACGGCTACGCCCGCAACGCCGAGCCGCACCAGCGCGTCATGAAGCAGCACGCCGACGCCAACGCCGCGGCCGTCCACGTGGACGACCTGGACAACCCGATCTGGGCCGCCGCCACGGAGGCCTGGCAGGACGTGGTCCGGCTCGGCGCGAAGAACGGTTTCCGCAACGCGCAGGCCTCGGTCATCGCGCCGACCGGCACCATCGGTCTCGCCATGTCGTGCGACACCACCGGCCTGGAGCCCGACCTCGCCCTGGTCAAGTTCAAGAAGCTGGTCGGCGGCGGCTCGATGCAGATCGTCAACGGCACGGTGCCGCAGGCGCTGCGCCGCCTCGGCTACCAGGAGGAGGCGATCGAGGCGATCGTCGCCCACATCGCCGAGCACGGGAACGTCATCGACGCCCCGGGCCTGAAGACCGAGCACTACGAGGTCTTCGACTGCGCCATGGGCGAGCGTTCCATCTCCGCGATGGGCCACGTCCGCATGATGGCGGCCATCCAGCCGTGGATCTCGGGCGCCCTCTCCAAGACGGTCAACCTGCCGGAGACCGCCACCGTCGAGGACGTCGAAGAGGTCTACTTCGAGGCGTGGAAGATGGGCGTCAAGGCGCTCGCCATCTACCGCGACAACTGCAAGGTCGGCCAGCCCCTCTCCGCCAAGACCAAGGAGAAGGAGAAGGAGGCGGTCACCGCCAAGGCCGAGGAGACCATCCGCACCGCGGTCGAGAAGGTCGTCGAGTACCGCCCGGTCCGCAAGCGCCTCCCGAAGGGCCGCCCGGGCATCACCACCTCCTTCACGGTCGGTGGCGCCGAGGGCTACATGACCGCCAACTCCTACCCGGACGACGGTCTCGGCGAGGTCTTCCTGAAGATGTCCAAGCAGGGCTCGACCCTCGCGGGCATGATGGACGCCTTCTCCATCGCCGTCTCGGTCGGCCTCCAGTACGGCGTGCCGCTGGAGACCTACGTCTCGAAGTTCACCAACATGCGCTTCGAGCCGGCCGGCATGACGGACGACCCGGACGTGCGGATGGCGCAGTCGATCGTCGACTACATCTTCCGCCGCCTGGCGCTCGACTTCCTGCCGTTCGAGACCCGCTCCGCCCTCGGCATCCACTCCGCCGAGGAGCGTCAGCGTCACCTGGACACCGGCTCGTACGAGCCGACCCTGGAGGACGAGGAGCTGGACGTCGAGAGCCTGGCCCAGTCGGCCCCGCGCCAGACCGAGACCCTGAAGGCCGTCGCCGCACCGAAGCCGGTCGCGGTCGAGGCCCCCAAGGTCGCGCACAACTCGGCCGAGCTCGTCGAGATGCAGCTCGGCGTCAGCGCGGACGCCCCGCTCTGCTTCTCCTGCGGTACGAAGATGCAGCGAGCCGGCTCCTGCTACATCTGCGAGGGCTGCGGCTCGACCAGCGGTTGCAGCTGACAACGGGCGCACTACGTGGGGCGATCGTCCGACGTAGCTCGCAGGTTTAGCTGAGAAGAAGTGCACTGAGGGGACCGGCAATCGCCGGTCCCCTCAGTCGTGCGCGGGAGTCAGGCCGTCCCCATGGCGGCGATGAACGCGTCCGGGTCAAGGGCGAAGCCGCGGATGTCCTCGCGGAAGGCCCACGCGCCGGACTCGGCGCGGGTGAACTCCGCGACCGTAGCCGCCCTGGAGCCCGCCACCTGCGCGAAGCCGTGGTTCGACAGCTCGGTGTAGCCGTCCCGGATACGGATGCCGGCGTTCGCCACATCGCCGAAGACGAGGCGCCCCGCCCGCTGTTGGATGACCACGCCGACCACTACGCGGGCGTGTTCCGGGGGCAGGCGGCCGAGTTCCAGGGTCATGACCTCGTCGTAGCCGAGGCCCTGGCCGGTGCGGCTGTCGCGGTTCAGGTTGATCGTGCCGTCGGGGGAGCGGCTGTCGAAGTGCACCCAGTAGGTGGGTGGTCCGTACGGGGCGGCCGCCGGATAGACCCCCGCGACCACATCCAGGTCGTGGGCGGGCGAGCCGAGCGGGGCGGGGTCCCACCGCAGTGCCACCTCGACCGTGCCGAGCCCTTTGCCGATGCCGCTCATTCAAACCCCTCCCCGTGCCTGACCTGCCGCCCCCGCGTGCTTCTCATGCTGTCACGCCCGTCCTTGCGAAGTGGTGCGACGAATGGTTTGGTGCGCGGCGCCCGGGCGGTGATCATTGTGTGCGGCGGGGGCCGCGGGGGTCCTCGGGTTTTTCGGGGGGATCATGATGTGGAACGGCCAAGACGTCGATCTGGACGCCTACTTCGCGCGGATCGGCTACGACGGTGATGCGTCGCCCACGCTCAGGACCTTGCGGGAACTGCACCGGGCACACGTGGCGGCGATCCCCTTCGAGAACCTGGACGTGGCCCTCGGGCGGCCCGTCCCGCTGGATGTGAAGAGCCTCGTCGGCAAGCTCGTCGGGCAGGCGCGCGGAGGCTACTGCTACGAGCAGAACTCGCTGTTCGCCGCCGTCCTTGAGCGCCTGGGCTTCGAGTTCGGCGGGCGCGGGGCCCGCAACCGGACCCGGGGGACGTGGCTTCCGCCGGTCACCCACGCGCTGCTCGCGGTCAGCGCCGAAGGCCAACTCTGGCTGTGCGACACGGGGTTCGGGGGGCAAGGGCCGCTGGAACCGGTGCCGTTGAGGGACGGCGCGGTCGTGGAGCAGGGCGGGTGGACCTTCGGCATCGGCATCGAGGACGACGGCACCCACGTACTGCGGTCGCTGCGCCCCGGGGGATGGCTGGACCTCTACGCCTTCGCGCCGCAGACGCTCTACCCGGCCGACTTCACGGTCATGAACCACTACAGCTCCTCGCACCCCCAATCCCGCTTCGTGGGCCAGGTCGTGGCGCAGCGCACGGCGCCCGGAGTCCGCCGGGCGCTGGTCCGGGACGAGCTCACCACCGTTCGTACGGATGGCACCGAGGAGCGGATCAGGGTGCCCGCCGACGAGCTCGGAGTGGTGTTGTCAGAGGTCTTCGATATCGTGATGGAGCGTGAAGAACTCGCACAACTGGGTGCATTGGGGGGTGGGTTGAATGGCCGGTGATTTCGGCCCGATGTTCGGTGGTGAACTGGGATTCGGGGCGCGCGTCATATTCCCGCGGAAGTACTCCGCCGGAGCCTGACCGGGGCATGGTGGTGCGCCGTACGATGGCGCGGTGCTGGTCAAGTGGATTCGCTGCACCGTGGTGGACCGCCGCGGTTTCGAGCGGGGGCAGCGGAAATGGGTGGGGTTGCTGGGTGAGCCCGGTTTCCGGGGGCAGGGCGGCGGCTGGAGCCGGAGGCGGCCGGAAGTGGCCCATGTCTTCGGCTTCTGGGAGAGCCGCGCGTTCTACGACTCCTTCATGGCGCGGGCGCACGACCGGCTCGCCGTCGCGCAGTCCGGCACGTACAAGGACATCGAGGTGAAGCTCTTCGATCACCGCTTCGATGTGAAGACCGGCTTCGAGCCGCGCTTCACCGACGCGGACGTGGTCCGCGTCGCGCACTGCCGGGTGCACGAGGACCGGGTCGAGCACTTCGCGCTGATGCAGGAGAAGGTCTGGAACCCGGCGATGGCAGGGTCCCCGGGCATGCTGCGCGGGGTGTTCGCCGAGGCGCCCGGCCACGAGTTCCTGGTCCTTTCCATGTGGCAGTCGGCCGCCGAGCACGGCAAGTACCGGGCCGACCGGGTGGAGCGGCTCTCGCTGCGCGCGCAGACCGAGACCGATGTCGCAGCCCTGACCGGCGATGTGGTCCAGCTCGACGCGGACTGGACGGTTTGAGGCGGCTCCCGGAGCGCCTACGCCGGATGGAGGCCGGACAAGTGCTCGATCGCCGCGCTGGCGATCTAGGGTTTGGGCATGGCAAGACCGCGACGCATCGTCCTCGTCCGGCACGGCGAGTCGGAGGGCAACGCCGACGACACCGTGTACGAGCGCGAGCCCGACCATGCGCTGAGGCTCACCGAGGCCGGCCTGCGCCAGGCCGAGGCGACGGGGGAGCGGCTGCGTGCGATGTTCGGGCACGAGAAGGTCAGCGTCTACGTCTCGCCCTACCGGCGGACCCACGAGACGTTCCGGGCGTTCGGCCTCGACCCGGAGCAGGTGCGGATCCGGGAGGAGCCCCGGCTGCGCGAGCAGGACTGGGGGAACTGGCAGGACCGGGACGACGTCAAGCTGCAGAAGGCGTACCGGGACGCGTACGGGCACTTCTTCTACCGGTTCGCGCAGGGCGAGTCCGGGGCCGACGTCTACGACCGGGTGGGGGCGTTCCTGGAGAGCCTCTACCGGAGCTTCGAGGCGCCCGACCATCCGCCCAACGTGCTGCTCGTGACGCACGGGCTCACCATGAGGCTGTTCTGCATGCGCTGGTTCCACTGGAGCGTGGCCGACTTCGAGTCGCTGTCCAATCCGGGGAACGCCGAGACCAGGACGCTGCTGCTGGGCGCCGACGGGCGGTACTCGCTGGACCGGCCATTTCAGCGGTGGCGTGCCCCGGAACCGTACGGGATCACCGGATAGAGTGGGCCTGAGATGACCGCTGACTCCTCCACCGAATCACTCGACCCGCGTTTCGTACGCGCGCTGGGCAGCCTGCGCGGGCTGTCCGTCGGCGACGCACTGGGCTCCCAGTTCTTCGTCCCCGCCAACCTTCCCCGCCTCAAGCGCCGGGAACTGCCCGATGGCCCCTGGCAGTGGACCGACGACACCGAGATGGCCTGCTCGGTCCTCGCCGTGCTCGCCTCGCACGGCCGCATCGACCAGGACGCGCTCGCGCACTCCTTCGCGCGCCACCACGACTTCGACCGGGGCTACGGCCCCGCCGTCAACCGGATGCTCCGCCTGGTCCGGGAGGGCGGGGACTGGCGCGAGCTGGCCTCCGCGCTGTTCAAGGGCCAGGGCTCCTGGGGCAACGGCTCCGCCATGCGGATCGCGCCGCTCGGCGCCTGGTACGCCGACGATCCCGAGCAGGCCACCCACCAGGCAGAGATCTCCTCGTACACCACCCACCAGCACCGCGAGGCCGTCGTCGGCGCCATGGCCGTCGCGGCGGCCGCGGCCCTGGTCGCCGCGCCCGCAGGTCCCCCCGGGCCGGGTGAGCTGCTCGATGCGGTGATCGCGCTCGTGCCGCGCAGCGCGGTCGGCGCCGGGCTGCGGCGGGCGCGGGACATGCTCGACTACGGCGACGCGGCGACCGTGGCCGCGGTGCTCGGCTCCGGGCGGCGCACCAGCGCGCACGACACCGTGCCGTTCGCCCTCTGGTCGGCGGCGCGCGGGCTCGGCGACTACGCGTCGGCGTTCTGGACGACCGCGCAGGTGGGCGGCGACGTCGACACGACCTGCGCGATCGTGGGCGGGCTGGTCGCGGCTGCCCCGGCCGGGGCGCCGCCGGCCGAGTGGCTGGAGCACACCGAGCAGCTGCCGGACTGGGTCCCGGCCGCCACGGCCGGCTGACGAGCCCATCTCGTACAGGAGCCGCCCCGCCCGCTCGCTGCGGACGGGGCGGCTCCTTCAAGGTCAGAGCGCGGCGCCGGCACTCTTGCCGCTCAGGGCCTCCAGGTCGCTCTTGCGGACCTGGATGACGAAGACGGCGGTCAGGATCGCCAGGGCGACCAGCGCGACGGCCGCGATGAACGCGATGCCGATGCCGTGCGCGAGGACCGCGTCGCTCCAAGGGGCGGGCAGCTGACGGGACTTGAGGAACGCGGCCTTCTGCTCGGGCGAGCCGTTCGCCAGGAAGTCCTTGACCTGGGCGGTGGCCTCGTGGCGGCTCGCGGTGCCGAACACGGTGGTCAGGATGGACAGGCCGAGCGCGCCGCCGACCTGCTGGGTGGTGTTCAACAGGCCCGAGGCGGCGCCCGATTCCTTGTCCGCGACACCGGAGACGGCGGTCAGGGTCAGCGTGACGAAGTTGAGCCCCATGCCGAAGCCGAACATCAGCATCGGGCCGAGGATCCCGCCCGCGTACGAGCTGTCCGGGTCGATCTGGGTCAGCCAGGCCATGCCGAGGCCGGTCAGCGTGGTTCCGGTCACCATGAAGGGTTTGGGGCCGAGCTTCGGCAGAAGGTTGGAGGAGATCCCGGCGCCCGTGACGATCGCGACCGTCACCGGAAGGAAGGCCAGACCCGCCTTGATCGGGCTGTAGTGCAGCACGTTCTGCACGAAGAGCACGATGAAGAAGAACATGCCGAACATCGCGGCGGCCAGGCTGAGCATCATCACGTACGTACCGGAACGGTTGCGGTCGGCGAACATCCGCAGGGGCGTGATGGGCTGGGCCGAGCGGCGCTCCACCGCGATGAACGCGAAGAGCAGCAGCGCGGCCGCGGCGAACGAGCCCAGCGCGAGCGAGTCGCTCCAGCCGTCCGTGGACGCCCGGATGAATCCGTAGACCAGCGCCGCCATGCCCAGCGTGGACGTGAGCGCGCCCGTGAGGTCGAAGCGGCCCGGATGGCGCTCCGACTCCTTGATGAAGCGGGGCGCGAGGAAGGCGATGAAGACACCGATGGGTACGTTGACGAACAGCACCCAGCGCCAGTTCAGCCAGTCGGTGAGCATGCCGCCGGCGAGCAGACCGATGGCGCCGCCACCGGCCGAGACGGCGGCGAACACGCCGAACGCGCGGTTGCGTTCGGGGCCTTCGGGGAACGTCGTCGCGATCAGTGCCAGCGAGGTCGGTGAGGCGATGGCGCCGCCGATGCCCTGAAGGGCGCGCGCCGCGAGCAACTGCCAGGGCTCCTGGGCGAATCCGCCGAGCAGCGAGGCGAGCGTGAAGGCCAGGATCCCGGTGATGAACATCCGGCGCCGGCCGAGCAGGTCACCGGCCCGGCCGCCGAGCAGCAGCAGCCCGCCGAAGGTGAGCGCGTAGGCGTTGATGACCCAGGTGAGGTCGTTGGTGGAGAAGCCGAGAGCGGTCTGGATGTGGGGCAGAGCGATGTTCACGATGGTGGCGTCGAGCACCACCATCAGCTGGCACGCCGCGATGACGGTCAGGGCTATGCCGGGCCGGGCCGGCCGGTCCTTGGGGCCGGGGCGGGCTTCTGTGGGCTGGGCAGTGCTTATTCGATCGGGCGTCACTGGGGTCCCCCTGAACACTGTAGTGAACGCTTCCGTTCACTATTGGCTGACGATAGTGAGTGGCCGGGAACGAACGCAAGCCCCCTCCTTGGGAGTTGGGCCCGAATCGGCCGGGGGCGGGACCGGTCTGGGTGCCTACGGGGCCGGGCGGCGTCTGGAACATCCGGTGACGCGGGGTCACCATGGAGGGCGGGGCGCCGCCGCCCGCGTACGCTTCAACACCCCGTCCCCATCGGTGGAACACCCGTCCCCAACAGGGGATATCCGTCCCCGCGGAGCATCCCCAACGGAGAGAAGAAGATGGCTACTTCGCGCTGGACCGACGCCGGGGCGCAGCCCGTCTCGCTGCGCCGCCGGGGCCCCGTCCTGGAGCGGGCGATCCTGGATGCCGCGCTTGAACAGCTCAGCACGGTCGGCTGGAGCGGGCTCACCATGGAGGGGGTGGCCGCCGGGGCGCAGACCGGGAAGGCCGCGGTCTACCGCCGCTGGCCCTCCAAGGCGGAGCTGGTCGCGGACGCGCTGCGGTCCGGCTTCCCCGGCCTCGACGACGCGCCGGACCACGGTTCCGTACGCGAGGACCTCTACCAGCTGTGCCGAAGGGTCCGCGGGACGATGTATTCGCGGTCCGGCTACGCGCTGCGTTCGGTCCTTTACGAATGCGACAGTGCCTCGGCCGACCGGTTCCACGAGCTGATCCTGCACCGGGTGATCGAGCCCGCCAACCGGCTCTTCCGCGAGGTGGTGCGCCGCGGAATCGAGCGAGGGGACGTGCGCCCCGACGCCACCGGTGAGCTCGTCTTCGATGTGATCCCGGGGCTGATGATGTACCGGCAGAAGGTGTGCGGAAGCGAATGGAGCGACGAGGACATCGCCGCGATGATCGACCAGGTCATGGTGCCGCTGCTGCGTCCCCACAGGGGCTGACCGAAGCCTTCGGGCGATCGGCGCGGACCTGGGTGTCGCGGGCGGTCCCCGGCGGCGTAACCTTGCAAGCGACATGCCGTACGAACCACCCACCCACACCGTCGAGCGCTCGATTCGCGCCACGACAGGGGCCAAGATCGTCGCCGGTGTCGACGAAGTCGGACGCGGGGCGTGGGCCGGTCCCGTCACGGTGTGCGCCGCCGTCACCGGGCTGCGCCGCCCGCCCGCCGGGCTCACCGACTCCAAGCTGATCACCCCCAAGCGCCGCACCGAGCTCGCCGCGGTCCTCGAAGGCTGGGTCACCGCGTACGCGCTCGGCGACGCCTCGCCCGAGGAGATCGACGAGCTGGGCATGACCGCCGCTCTGCGGCTTGCCGCGGTGCGCGCCCTGGAGGCGCTGCCGGTGCGGCCGGACGCGGTGATCCTGGACGGGAAGCACGACTACCTCGGCCTGCCCTGGCGGGTCCGTACGGTGATCAAGGGCGACCAGTCCTGCATCGCGGTCTCGGCCGCCTCGGTGATCGCCAAGGTGCGCAGGGACGCGATGATGGCCCAACTCGCGGGCGCCCAGGGCCAGTACGCCGGATTCGGCTTCGCCGAGAACGCCGGCTACCCCTCGCCCGTGCACAAGGCGGCCCTTGAGGAACTCGGGCCGACGCCCTACCACCGGCTGTCCTGGTCGTACCTGGACGCGCTGCCCCAGTGGCGGCACCTCAAGAAGACGCGGCTGTCCCCGGAGGCGGCCGCACTCGAAAGCGGGGGACAGCTCGGCTTCGACTTCTGACCCGGAGTGCCCCGGATTCCGGACGATTTTCGGAGGTTTTCGGTCCGTATTCCGTACGGTGCGACCCCGTTCCCGGAGTCTTCCGGTCCGCTTCGCGGACATGGGACAGTCCGGGTCCGCATCCCGAAATCCCTGGACTTTCCCGCCCAGTTGCGGGGAGACTCCGCCCCGATCGCACCTTTGTGCCCACCCGCCGGTGACGCCTTCACCGGCATTTGATAGACATCAACTCATGCCTCTCAGCCCCGAGGAGCCTCAGATTCACGAGAGTGCCCAGGGTCCCCGCGTCACCCCGGCCGCCGGCCGCACCGCGCAGACCCCTCGCCCCGTACCCGGTCCGCGTCCCGCGGCCGCACCGCGTCCCGGACGTCCGGGCCCCGGACCGGCCCGGCCCACGCCTCCCGCGCAGCGGTCGCACAGCGCCGTCGCGCAGACCCCGCCGACCCGGCCACCGAGCCCTGCCGGCCCGCAGATCCAGCTGATCCCGGCTCCGGCCGACGGCGCGCTCGACGCCGCGGGCGAAGCGGTGGACTTGCTGCTCGACACCGGCCGCGCGCCGGGCGACATCCTGGTCCTCACCACCGGTGAGGCGCACCCGTGGGCGGCGCACGAGCTGTCCTTCGGCGAGGACGCCTACTGGGCCCAGCACGACGCCCGCGACGACGTCTTCTACGCCGGTGCGGCCGCCGTGGAACGGGCCTCGGCCCGGCCCGTGGTCGTGGTCGCCGTCAACGCGGCCGACGACACCGCCGCCCGCGCGCTGCCGCTCGCCCTGGCCCGTGCCGAGGCGCTGCTCATCGTGTGCGGCGACCCGCAGCGGATCAATGCTGCGCTGGGCGCCGGAGTCTGAGCTCCAGCTCAGGCGCTCCGGCCCTCGCGCGCGATCGTTCGGGCGCCGCGGGCCCGAGTCGGGAATCCGGGGCGAGCGCTCCGGAGCCCGAGGCCCAGAGGCCGTGCCGCCATGCCCCTGGCCGGATCCCTCCGGCGGGGCGGCGGCCGGACCGCCACTGGGCCACGCCTGTGCCTCCGGCCGTGCCGGGGCCGTTCAGCGTGCGGCGGTGCGCCGCAGCATCTCCACCGCGCCGGTGCCGGAACGCAGTGGCATCGGCGCTGCCAGCTCGCTCTCGGCGTCGGCCAGCGAACCCGGCCCGGATTTGGAGCTCGGGCGGCGGCCGCCGCGGCCCTCGCCGAGCACCTGCCAGCCGCCGCGCGTCAGCGTGATGTACGCGCCGCAGCGCAGCCCGTGCAGGGTGCAGGCGTCGCGCAGGCCCCACATCCAGGCGCCGTCCTCCTCCGTCCAGCGCTCGTCGCCGTCGCGGCAGTAGAGCAGCACGGCGGTGCGCACCGGGACCCGACGGCGCAGGTCGTGCGGGATCACTCTGCGCAGGTGCGCGAGCAGCGCGTTGCGGAACTCCCAGCCGTCGGCCGGAGCCGCGCGGCGGGTGAACGACGCGCTGGCCGCGAGACGTTCCTCATGGTCGAGGACCGCGACGACGGCGGTCGTGGGCGTCGGCCGGTGCCGGGCGTGCAGCCCGCTGACGACCTCACGGGGATTGCGCAGCAGAGGAATTCCGGCGGCGGCCCACTCGGCGGGCTCCAGGATCCGGCCGAAGCGGTTCGCGGAGTCGGCCGACATCGGGGCGGACGCTGTTGCCGAGGCTGCGGACGGAGCGAATCCGAAGGTCACGGTCCTCCCTTCCGGATACGCGCCCACAGTGCGGGCAGGGTCGGGTGAGGGCGCACCACGGCACAGCCCTTCCGGACCACAGGGGGACCGTGCGGGGGCGGCTCCAATTCTTGCCGTCGCGAGGTCGGGCGGCAACGAGCAATTGATGCCGCTGACCTGAATCGACGGGTATGGCACTCATATCCCTGCCCAGCGGCACCCCCGGTCACCCCTGCCGTCACGACTGGACCGCGAGGACCAGCGGGAACACCCCCTTGGCTCCGGAGCGGCGCAGCAGCCGGGCCGCCACCGCCAGCGTCCAGCCCGTGTCGGACGCGTCGTCGATCAGCAGCACCGGGCCCCGGGCCTCGGCGAGCGCGGCCGCCAGCGCGTCCGGAACCACGAACGCGTGGTGCAGCGCGCGCACCCGCTGGGCGCTGTTGGACTGGGCGATCCGCTCGCCCGCCGGGCCCTCGGCGTACTCCAGCGAGCCGAGCAGGGGCATCCGGCCGATCTCGGAGATCCGTGCGCCCAGCGACCCGACGAGCGCGGGCCGGGTGCGCGAGGGCACCGTCACCACGCCGGCCGGCCGCTGCGGTGCGTCCGGACGGCCCGAGGCCCAGCCGCCCGGGCCCTTCGCCCAGTCGGCGAGCACGCTCACCACCGCCTGCACCACATCGTCCGGCACCGGCCCGTCCGGGGTGCCCGGCGCGAGCATCGGGCGCAGCCGGTTGCCCCAGCCGATGTCCGAAAGTCGCCCCAACGCCCTTCCGGGGAAGGCAAGTTCGCCCGCCGGGATGCGTCCCTTCAGGTCGATGCCGATCGCGGCGAGACCCGTGGGCCACATCTTGCGGGGCTCCACCTCCACACCGGGCCTGGTCAGCTCGCCGCGCGCCTCGTCCAGGGCCGTGCCCGACACGTCCGCGGTGAAGCGGGCGCCCGCGCAGTTGTCGCAGCGCCCGCACGGCGCCGCCTGCTCGTCGTCGAGCTGGCGGCGCAGGAACTCCATGCGGCAGCCCGTCGTCGAGGCGTAGTCGCGCATAGCCTGCTGCTCGGCGGAGCGCTGCCGGGCAACCCATGCGTAGCGCTCGGTGTCGTACGCCCAGGGCTCGCCCGTGCTCGTCCAGCCGCCCTTGACCCGGTGCACCGCGCCGTCCACGTCGAGCACCTTGAGCATCGTCTCCAGGCGTGTGCGGCGCAGCTCCACCAGGGGTTCCAGGGCGGGCAGCGACAGCGGGCGGCCGGCCTGCGCGAGGACGTCGAGGGTGCGCCTGACCTGCTCCTCGGGCGGGAAGGCCACCGACGCGAAGTACTTCCAGATCGCCTCGTCCTCGCGGCCCGGGAGCAGCAACACCTCCGCGTGGGCCACGCCGCGGCCCGCGCGGCCGACCTGCTGGTAGTAGGCGATGGGGGAGGAGGGTGAGCCCAGGTGGACCACGAATCCCAGGTCCGGCTTGTCGAAGCCCATGCCGAGCGCCGAGGTGGCCACCAGGGCCTTGACCCGGTTGGCGAGGAGGTCGTCCTCGGCCTGCTGGCGGTCCGCGTTCTCCGTCTTGCCGGTGTAGGAGGCGACCGTGTGCCCGCGCCGGCGCAGATATGTGGTGATCTCCTCGGCCGCCGCGACGGTCAGCGTGTAGATGATCCCCGAGCCCGGCAGCTCGTCGAGGTGGTCGGCGAGCCAGCCGAGCCGGTGGGCCGCGTCCGGCAGCGCCAGCACGTTGAGGCTGAGGCTCTCGCGGTCCAGGGGGCCGCGCAGCACCAGAGCGTCCGAGCCGCCGCCGGTGCCGAGCTGCTCGGCCACGTCCGCCGTCACCCGGGCGTTCGCAGTGGCGGTGGTGGCCAACACCGGGACGCCGGGCGGCAGTTCGGCCAGCATGGTGCGCAGCCGGCGGTAGTCGGGCCGGAAGTCGTGGCCCCAGTCGGAGATGCAGTGTGCCTCGTCCACCACGAGCAGGCCCGTGGCCGCGGACAGCTTCGGCAGTACATTGTCCCGGAAGTCGGGATTGTTCAGGCGCTCGGGCGATACGAGCAACACGTCCACCGCGCCCGCTGCGACCTCCTCCTGGATGGTGTCCCACTCCTCGGGATTGGCCGAGTTGATCGTCCGGGCGGTGATGCCCGCCCGGGCCGCGGCCTCCACCTGGTTGCGCATGAGGGCGAGCAGCGGGGAGACGATCACTGTGGGGCCCGCGCCCTGGGCCCGCAGCAGCGCAGTCGCCACGAAGTACACCGCGGACTTGCCCCAGCCCGTGCGCTGCACGACGAGCGCCCGCCGCTTGTCGGCGACCAGTGCCTCGATCGCGCGCCACTGGTCCTCGCGCAGCCGCGCGGTGCCGGAGGCGTCCCCGACGAGACGGGCGAGGACCGTGTCGGCCTCGGTGCGCAGTTCCGCGTTGCTCGTGTGCTCCATGCCCCCATACAACAGGACACCTCTGACATTCGCGGAATGAACCGTTCCTGATCGGCCATTCCCGCTGGTCCTCAAGGTGCGCGGCAGCCCGCCACAGCCGGGCGCGGCAGGCTTGGAGCCGCCTTGAGCCGGAGCGACAGCTACGGATCGCGTACGGCACTGGTGGACGGAGCGAGAAGGATCGGCTATCGCGAACCGGCCGTCCGCGCCGACGCGTTGGCGGAGCGGCTCGTGTCGCCGGCCCTCGGCGACGGGGACAACCTGCTGGTCCAGCTTCCCAAGCGCTGGGAGTTCGTGGCGCTGTTCCTGGCCTGCCAGCGCATCGGCGTGGCACCGCTCCTCGCCCTCATGCCGCACCGCGAGCACGAGCTGGAGTACCTCGCCGAACTCGCCGACGTCGCGGCGGTCGCCGTCCCCGACACCTGCCGGGACTTCGACCACGAGACGCTCGCCGCCGAGATCGCCGAGATCGCCGGGACCCGGCCGCGGCCGGTCCCCGGACGCCCCTGGTGCTCGCCCGGGGCGCGGTCGGCGCCCGCCCCGCGATCTGGTTCGCCGCGCTGACCGGCGGCTACGGCGGCCGGCTCGTCCGCCTCGACGAGGACGAACTCTGCCTGGACCAGGGCTGAGGGGTCCCCGGTGCGGCAGGCGTCGCCGCACCGGGGAGGGCAGCTACACGGCCGGGCTGCCGAGCAGTTCGCGCGCGGTGTCCAGGAACGGGCGAAGGCCCGGCGACGCGGTGCCCTGCGCACGCCAGGAGACCTGCACCTCCGTCTCCCGGCGTGCGTTGGTCCACGGCACCGTCTCCAGGGCGCCCCGCGCCAGGTCGGCCGCCACCGCGATCCCCGGGAGCAGCGCGCAGCCCATCCCCTCGGCGACGCAGCTGCGCAGGGCTCCGATGCTCGTCAGCTCGGCCACCACGTTCGGCCGGGGGCCCCGCACGGAGCCCAGCATCTCGTCGTACATCCGGCGGTAGCTGCAACCGGGCTCGGTCACCAGGAAGTCCACACCGGCGAGTTCGGCCGTGGTCACTTCGTTCATCTTTGTCAGCGGGTGCCCGGGGGGCGCCACCACGACGACGGTCTCGGGAGCCAGCGCCATGCTCTCGAACTCCGGCTCCGTGGGCGGCGGTCCGAACGTGAAGCACAGATCCAGGGTTCCCTCGCGCACCCCGCCGCGGGACTCCGACCGGTTGCCCGGGCGCAGTACGACCCGGACCTTCGGATGGGTTTCCCGGAACCGGGTCAGCAAAGAAGGCAATCGGTAGACGCAGAGTGTTTCCGGTGCGCCGATGGTGAGTTCGCCGGCCGGGTCCGCCCTTTTGGACACCGCGGCCCTCGCCTCCTCGGCGAGCTGGAGCATTCGCTCGGCGTATTCGACCAGGCGGTTGCCCGCGTCGGTGAGCCGTATCCGGCGGCCCGAACGGTCGAAGAGCGCCACCCCCAGATCCGCTTCGAGCGACTGTATCTGCTCGGTGACACTCGACTGGGCATAATTCAGGCGCTCCGCCGCCCGTGTGATGTTGAGGGTTTCGGCAACGGTTCGGAACGTGTTCAGCTGACGGAGCTGCATCTCTCGGCCTCCCCCGATCCATCGGCGCTTCCGATGGTGCAATCGGAATTTCCCGTTTCTTTTTCGCCCGGGTCCCCGCCAGGCTGTAACAGCCGCAGGTTCTCGACCCCGGCCGCCTCGAATTCACCTTTCCGCATCAGTAATGGAGAAGGGAACAACTATGTCCTCGCAGTCATCGACGGTGACGGCCGCACAAGGAGGGAGCACTACGGCGGGCGTCAAGCCCGAGGCCGGAGTCCGGCGCAAGGGGCTGCTGCTTCTGGGGCTTTCGCTCGGCTATTTCATGGTGCTGCTCGACACCAGCGTGGTGAACGTGGCACTGCCCGCCATCCGCGATGATATTGGCGGCGGCCTCTCCGGGCTCCAGTGGGTGGTCAACGGATACACCCTCACCTTCGCCGCGCTGCTGCTCACCATGGGTGCGCTCGCGGACCGCTTCGGCGCCCGCAAGGTCTTCCTCACCGGCACCTGGGCCTTCCTCATCGCCTCCGGACTCACCGCCGCGTCCCCGAACCTGGGCGTTCTGATCGGCATTCGCGGTGTCCTCGGCATCGCGGGCGCCGCCCTCCTTCCGGCCTCGATGGCCGTCATCGCGACCGCCTACACCGACCCCGCCCAGCGGGCCCGCGCCCTCGGTTCGTGGGCGGCCATCACGGGTGTCGCGCTCGCCGCGGGCCCGGTCGTCGGCGGCGTCCTCACGGACACGCTGGGCTGGCGCTTCATCTTCGTCATCAACGTGCCCGTCGCCCTGCTCAGCGTGCTGATCACCCGCGCCTTCGCGCCGCAGGTGCCCCGCAACCCGGACCGCGCCGTCGACCTGCCCGGCCAGCTGTTCGCCGTACTCGCCCTGGCGGGCCTGACGTTCGGCGTCATCCAGAGCGAGCCCGAAGGCTGGACGTCCGCGCCGGTGCTCATCGCGCTGGCCGTCGGCGTCGCTGCCGCGATCGGCTTCATCATGGTGGAGCGCCGCGAGCCCGGCGTGCGCGGCCCGATGCTGCCGCTCCAGCTCTTCCGCAAGGCCACCTTCTCGGTCGGCCTGATCAACGGTCTGCTCGTCAACTTCGGCCTCTCCGGCGTCCTGTTCGTCATGTCGCTCCACTTCCAGCAGGGCCTCGGCTACACCGCCATGGCCGCCGGCCTCGCCTTCCTGCCGCTGACCCTGCCCACCGCGTTCAACCCGATCTACACCGGGCGCCTGGTCGCCAGGAAGGGCCCGCGCATCCCCTCGATCCTCGGCTTCTCGCTGATGACGGTGGGCGCGCTCATCCAGCTGCTCTTCGTGGGCGGCGACGGCGCGGGCCAGTACGCACTGACCGCGGTCGGCCTGCTGATCTTCGGGTTCGGTGTCTCCTTCGCCATCCCGTCCCTGGTCACCACACTGGTCTCGTCGGTGCCCAAGGAGCAGGCGGGCATCGCGTCCGGCGCCCTCAACTCGGCCCGCCAGACCGGGGCCGTGGTCGGCGTCGCCGTACTCGGCTCCGTACTCCAGGCATCTCCCGGCGACAGCGGCACCAAGGTCGCCCTGTCGGTCGCCGCGGCGGCCCTCGCGGTGGGCGCCCTGCTCGCCGTCGGGTACATCGGCCGGCGCACCGCCCAGTGAGCGAGCGGCGGGCGAGCCGGTTCAATGGCGCCGGGCTGCCCCGGGGCAGCAACGGCGCGGGCTCCCCGCCCGTCCTGCGGGGCGATCCAGACCGCAGCGACGAGACCATCCACAGGGTGCGGGCGGTCATCCGCTCCCACGGGGTACCCACCATGGAGCGCTGCTGGCCGCCGTCCCCGGCGCCGCATCCGCCGACGGCCGCCCAACTGGCCGCCTCCTTCAAGGAGAACGGACGACTGGTCCTGGTCGTTCCCGGCCCGGACAGCGATCGGCAGCCGTACGAATACGAAGTCGGTAGGGATCCGATGGACACCCGGATCGGCACACGCCGGCCGTACGCGGACGGCGCGGATCTCGACACCATGATCAGTGCAGGGCAGTCCCACGCGGTGGACGCAGGTGCGGACACCGGGTCTGGCTCACCGTCCCGAGCTGCGCCGCAGCCGACCACGCAACGGACTGCCGCTGCGACCCGGAGCTGACGGTGGCGTTCCCGCGCATCGTGCTCCCCGGCTGGCTCGTGGCCGCCGCCGACACCCGGCTGCGCACCGCGGTGCGGGCCTACCAGGAGCACTACGCACCCGTGACGACCTGTCCGCGGTCGGGGCGCTCACCGGGGCCTTCGCCGACGCACTGCGCGCCGGAACCGAGCCCCGGGCCCTGTCCCCCGTCTGCGTACACCTGGTGCCGCGGCTGCTGCGAGAGAGCGCGGAAGAGCTGATTCCGCTGAACGCGCGGCGCCGGGACGGCAGCCTCGCCCGGTCCGCCTACGACTTCTCAGCCGCCCGCGAGGGCGAGGCGCTGATGGCGGCGGCGGGCCCGGCCGGGGCCCGGCTGCCCCAGCTCTTCGCCGAGTCGTCATCGACCCGACCGAGACCCTGGCCGTTCTGATCGCCTCGTCGGCGATGCTCAAGACCAAGCACGCCGACCTGACGTCCCGTAAACACGGTAACCCCCCTCAGCGGCAAGGGAGTTCCAGCTGTGAGCGCCAATGCTGGCGCACCGGGCGGCGTCGTACGCGATGAGGGCGTCCACGATGAAGTCCTGCGCAACACGGTCGTACGCATCGAACGGGGCGAGGCCGGCCCCGAGGAGCTCGCCGCGATCAGTGCTGTGCTCCTGGCCCGCGCCACCGCCCAGGCCAACATCCCGGCCGCCAGGCGCGGCCGCTCCGGGGCGGGATGGCGCACCCCGGGACACCGCGCGCCTCACTCCTGGCAGGGCTGAACTAGGCCTGCTGCGGCGGCCGTTGGGCTGCGGTCTTCCGTCCGTGCCATTTGTATGACCAGCGCCTTCGCCCTGTGGACAAGGTTATCCACAGGGGTGGTAGGAGATCGGCGATCGCGAAACCCTCACGTCATGCGAGACACGAGCGAATCCCACGAATCCGAATCCCATGAGCCTGACTTCCGCGAATCCGAATCCCGCGCCTCGGCGGGCGAGCCGAGGATCACCCTGCGCGGCCCGGCCGAACTGGCCGATGCGCTGCCGTACTTGATGGGCTTCCACCCGACCGACTCGGCCGTGCTGGTCGCGCTGCACGGCGAGAGCGGCCGGTTCGGCGGCCGGGTCAGGGTGGGGCTGCCCGCCTCTCCGCAGGAGTGGCCCGACATCGCCGACCAGCTCGCCGACTGCCTGATCACGGGAAGCGAGCGGCGCGGGCCCCGGCCCGACGGAATCGTCGTCTTCCTCTGCCAGGACCCGTCGTCGGGTGGCAGTGGGCGCGAAGTGATGGAGCGGCTGCGGCCGTTGGCCCAACGGCTGCGCATCGCGTGCGGCGGCCTCGACGTCCCCGTACTCGAAGCGCTCTGCATTTCCGACGGCCGCTACTGGTCGTACTGCTGCCCGGACGCCCGCTGCTGTCCGCCGGAGGGCACTGTGCTCGCCCTGCCGGGCACCTCCGTCATGGCGGCCGCGGCCACCTATGCGGGCATCCAAGTGCGGGGATCGCTACGGGAGATGGAGGAACGGCTCGCGCCGTGGCGGACCGGGGCGGCGGCCGACCAGGAACGGGCGCTGGATGCCGCGGCCGCCGAGATGTTCCCCCGCATCCTGAGCGAGGGCGACCGGCGCACCGTGGCCGACGAGACGCTCGACCTGGCGGCCCGGCTCATGCGCCGGATCGCGGAGGCGCCCGCCCCGGCCCGCGGCACGGACGTCCTCCCGGCAGGCGGCCTGGGATCCGGCACCCTGCTCCTCGGCGGGAACGCGTCGGACGACCTGGACGACGGGCTCATCGCCCACGACGAGGCGGCGGCGGTGATCCTCGGCCTCCAGGACCGCACGACGCGGGACTGGGCCGCGGAGTGGATGGAGGGGGCGGAAGCCGGGCCCGCCTTGCGCCTGTGGCGGGCGCTGGCCCGTCGCTGCGTAGGCCCGTACGGCGACCATGCCGCCGCGCTGCTCGCTCTGGCGGGCTGGGTCTCCTGGTCAACCGGCGACGACCCGAATGCCCGGGTGGCGTTCGGCCTCGCCCTGCGGGCCGACCCCGACTACCGCTTCGCCCAACTGCTTCACCGGGCCTGCAACGGGGGCCTCGACCCGGAAGAGCTGCGCGTCTGCCTGCGCGAGGAACGCGCCGCGAGGCTGGCGAAGCCGGATGCCGCTGTCGAGATGGACGCTGCCGGCTCGGCCGAGGTCGCTGCGGAGCCGACCGCGCTGGAGGACTCGGTTGCTCCCGTCCCCGGAGATGCCGAGGAGTCCGCGGACCCGCCCGCGCGCCGAACGTCCCGCCCCAAGCCGCGCCGCAAGTCCACGCCGGCCTCGCGGAAGAGCGCCAACTCCACCTACCGGCGGGACAGTTCGGGACGCCCGGAGCCTGCCCGCCCCAAGCCGGAGAAGGCACGTGGCCGGGTGCGCCGCCGGGGCGGGGAGCGGGTGAATCGGGAGGGGTGAGCAGAGGCCTCGGCCGCTCGTTCCGGAGGTGCGGGCCAGGGGCGGTGGAAGGAGGCGGGGGAAGGGGAGGCTCGGGACATCCGGACCGCACGGCGATCCGTCCGTGACCCGGTCGAGGCTCGCGGCGTTCACCCGTGTGGCGGCGCGGCACCGGGCACCGCGTCGCACGGGCGGCAGGCTCCGCTCCCTTGGTCGTCGGTGCCCGGAACGCTCAGAAAAGGGTACGTATGGTGTTCACCGCCCCTCCCCGTACCGGCACCGGGGGCACGCCGGGGCCGGTCCTGCCGAGAGCCGCCGGGCCGCTCGGCGAGCTGCCTGCCGTGCACGCGGCCGTGATCTGCGTGGCCCTGCCCGGCCTCGCGGTGTCGCCGGAGCACGGACAGCTGACCGGGCAGGGCCTCGAAGGTTTCTACCAGCACGGCCGACGGCTGCTCTCCCGCTGCCAGTTGAGGGTGGCGGGCCGGGACCCGATCGCCGTACAGGGCAGGGCGATATCGGCCGACCGCGCCCGATTCCTCGCGGTGGTCCGCACCGCCGCGGACGGCGGGCCCGACCCCGAGATCACCGTCGAGCGCCTCCGCCAGGCAGACGGAATCGAACGCATCACCCTGAGCAGCTCGGCGGCCCGGCCGCTGCGGCTGCCGGTGGAGATCGCGCTCGGCACCGACCTGGCGGAGCTGGGCGCGGTCGCCGCGGGCCGCGCCGGACCCGAACTGCCCGCCAGCGTCCACGACTCGGGCATGCGCTGGACCTCCGGCAGCGCCCACTCGGCGGTGACAGCCCAGCCTCCGCCGACCGACGCGCTCGCCTCCGCCGGGGTGCTCCGCTGGGCCGTGGAACTGCCTCCGGGCGGCTCGTGCACGATCCGGCTGAACATCAGGACCGGCCGACCGGTGCGGCCGCCCGGTCACACCGCGAGCCCGCTGCCCTCGCCCCAGGAAGCCAGGGCCGAGGGCGACGACCCGCGCGTCGCGGCGCTGCTCCACCACAGCATCGACGATCTGCGGGCGCTCCTGATCCGCGACCCGGCCCGCCCGGCCGACCTGTACGCGGCGGCCGGAGTCCCCTGGCGGTGCGGGGCCGCACCGGCGGAGGCGCTCTGGGCGGCCCGGATGGTGCTGCCGCTGTCCACCCGGCTCGCGGCGGCCACCCTCCGCGCTCTCGCCAGGACTCAACTCGCCGGGCCCGGGCTGGAGTTGGGGCGCATTCCAGGCCCGTTCAGGGACGGGGGCCCCTACCTTCCGCCTGGCTGTACGGGAGTGGAAGCCACCCTCGCTTTTCCGGTGGTGCTCGCGGAGGCGCGGCGCTGGGGACTGCCCGAGCCCGAGGTGACCGAGCTGCTGCCCGCCGCCGAGCGCTGCCTGCACTGGCTGGCCGCCGCCCTGGACGACAACGGCTACCTCGCCGAGACCGGCCCCGGGGCCGCCGGACTCGTACGCGCCGAGACCCAGGCCCACGTCCACCGGGCCGCGCTGCTCGGCGCGGAACTGCTCCGGGAGTGCGGCCGTCCCGGCGCCGACGCCTGGCTCGCGCGGGCCGGGGCGCTCAGGGAGCGGTTCCGGGCGGAGTTCTGGCTGGACGACCTCGGCGGCGGCCGTCCCGCCGCCGCCCGCACCGCCGACGGGAGCCCGGTCCCGCTGCTCGGCGCGGGCGCCGCCCACCTGTTGGACACGGGGCTGCTGGGCGGCGGCCGCCTCGCGCCCGGGCTGCTCGACAAGGTGCAGACCGAGCAGCTGGCCCGGCTGCTCGGCGGCCCCGTGATGGACTCGGGGTGGGGGCTGCGCGGGCTCGCCGTCAAGGAGCCCGGGTACAACCCGTTCGGGCACCGGGCCGGGGCGGTGCGCGTCCACGAGAGCGCTGTCGCCGTCGCGGGCCTGGCGGCAGCCGGCTACGAGAAGGAAGCCGCCGCCCTGCTGCGGGGCGTCCTGGCCGCCTCGGAAGCCTTCGGCCACCGGCTGCCCGAGATGTACGCGGGGGAGCAGCGCGCCGCCGGCAGCGTGCCCGTGCCGCATCCGGCGGCCTGTCGTCCGGCGGCGGTGGCGGCCGCGGCAGGCATCCAGCTGCTCACCGCGCTGGCCGGGATCCGCCCGGACGCCCCGGCCGGATCGGTCGCGCTGGACCCGATGCGGTCGGCCCCGCTGGGGGCGGTCCGGCTCGCCGGCCTGAGCGTCGCGGGGGAGCCGTTCACCGTACGGATCAGCAGGCTCGGGGTCGGCATGGTCGAGCAGGCCGCCGAATGGCTCCAGTTGGGAGGATGAGCGGGATGGGCGCCGCGGAAGGTGCCAGGGGAGAAGAAGTGCCGGAGGGTGTCGAGGGGAGTGTTTATCGTCAGGCAGACGACTATGATCGCGGCATGTCGCCCTACGACCCGTCGGCCTTTCCGCCCTTCGCCGTGACCGTCGACCTGGTCGTGCTGACCGTGCGCCGCCACGCGCTCTGCGCGCTCGTGGTGCGCCGCGGGGAGCCACCGTTCCAGGGGCGCTGGGCGCTGCCCGGCGGATTCGTCCGCGACGACGAGGATCTGTCCACCGCGGCGGCCAGGGAACTCGGCGAGGAAACGGGCCTGTGTGCCTCGGACCCGTCGGCCCCGGCCCTCGCCAACGGCGCCCACCTCGAACAGCTCGCCACCTACGGCGACCCCCGGCGCGACCCCCGGATGCGGGTGGTCAGCGTGGCCCATCTCGCCCTCGCACCCGACCTGCCCGCACCGCGCGCGGGCGGCGACGCCCACAGTGCGCGCTGGGCCCCCGTCGAGGACCTGCTCGGTCAGGAAGGCGGCTTCGGCCGTGACGGCGAGCAGCCCGCGCCGCTCGCCTTCGACCACGCCCGGATCCTGGCGGACGGGGTGGAGCGCGCCCGGTCGAAGATCGAGTACTCCTCGCTGGCCACCGCCTTCTGCCCGGCCGAGTTCACCGTCGGCGAGCTGCGCCGGGTGTACGAGGCGGTGTGGGGCGTGGCTCTGGACCCGCGCAACTTCCACCGCAAGGTGACCGGCACCCCGGGCTTCCTGGTCCCGGCCGGCGGCACCACGACCCGGCAGGGCGGCCGCCCCGCCCAGCTGTTCCGGGCCGGCGGCGCGACGCTGCTCAACCCGCCGATGCTGCGCCCCGAGGTCTGAGGTCCGGCCCGAAGGGACACGAGGGCCGGGGGGGGACATGAGGGCCGAGGGATCCGGCAGGGTCCGCGGCGGCCCCGGTGCCGACCCGGCTCCCGGCAGCAGAGGCCTCCCGATCCCGTCCCCGGCATCCGGGCCGGGCCGGTGGGCGTCCGCTCGCCCCGCCGTGGCCTCCAAAGGCCTGACATCCGGGGCCACATCGCCCCAACCCTGCGCCAAAAGTCCGAAATGTCGCGTTATCTTGCTGCGGTACCCCGGCCTGCCGCCGAGCGGTCTCATCTACCGCGGGAGAAGCGATGCTCCAGGCAATCGGACTCACCAGTGCCCCCCGCCGAGACCTTCCGCCCGCCGTGGACGACCTCACCTTCGAGGCGAGACCCGGGCAGCTCACGGCCCTCCTCGGCGCCCCGGGCTCGGGGCGGACGACGGCCCTGCGCCTGATGCTCGAACTCGAACCGGGCCGGGGCGTCACCTACTTCCGCGGCCGCCCCTTGCACGAAATCGCCCACCCCGCTCGCGAAGTGGGCACCCTCCTCGGCGATGTCCCCGGCCACCCCGTACGCACCACCAGGGGGCAGCTCAAGCTGATGTGCACCGTAGCCGGGGTTCCGGTCTCGCGCGCCGACGAGATGCTCGAAGTCGTCGGCCTCTCCGGTCTCGCCGACCAGCGCCTGGGCGCCCTCTCGCTCGGCATGGACCGCCGTCTCGGCCTCGCCGCCGCCCTCCTCGGCGACCCGCACACCCTCCTTCTCGACGAGCCCGCGGAGGGGCTCTCCCCCCGCGAGAACGCCTGGCTCTACGGGCTCCTGCGCGGCCACGCCGACCACGGCGGCACCGTCCTGTGCACCTTCGCCGACCCCAAGGAGGCGGCCCGGGTCGCCGACCGGGTCGTCACCATCGACGGCGGCCGCCTCGTCGCCGACCAGTACGCCACCGAGTTCGCCCGCACCCGGCTGCGGCCCCGCGTCGCCGTCGCCACCCCGCACGCCGCCCGCCTCGGCGCCCTGGTCAGCCGAGAGGCGCGAGCCGCCCAGCGCTCCGTCGAGGTGGTCGCCGAGGACGGCAACCACCTGTCCGTGTACGGCAGCAGTTGCGCGGAGGTCGGGGAGACGGCCTTCCGCAACGGCGTGCTGCTTCACCGACTTGCCGACGAGGTCGGCGACGCCGGCCCGAGCGTCACCGTCCCACCCCAGGAACGGACCGGACCGCCCCGGGGTTCCCACCCCCTGCCCATCACCCGCAGACCCGCCCGTACCCCACTGCGCCCCCTGCGCTACGAACTGCGCAGGCTCCTCGGCGTACGGACAACGTTCCTGCTGGCGGCGGGCGTTCTGGCGCTCTCGGCCGTCCTCTCCGTACTGCTCGCCAGGGCCGGGCACGCCCCGTTGCCGCGGCTCCTCGCGGCCTGGCCCGGCCTGCTCCCGCTGCCGCCCGCCGCGCTCGGCGCGGGCCTGCTCGGCGCGCTCGCCTTCGGCGACGAGTACCGCTACCCGGCGCTCGCCGCCGACCGGGGCACCGTCCCGCGCCGACTCGGCCTGCTCGGCGCCAAACTCGCCGTGACCGCCGCGGTGGCTCTCCTGCTCGCCGCACTCGTGGCCGCGGTCGACTACCAGATGCTGCGCCTGGTGTACGGCGGCACCATGGCAGGGCCGCCGCACGCATGGCACGAATGGCTTGCACCGGGCGCCAGTTGGGCCGGTCTCACCGTCGGCTGTGCCTGGGCCGGGCTGCTCGCCGCCGGGATCTTCCGGGCCACCGTCGCGGGTCTCGCCGCGGTCCTTGCCGTGCCCGTCGTCGTCGTACCGCTCCTCAAGAAGGCTGTCGACGGGCACTCGGCGCGTTCCGTCGCCGGGCTCCCCGACCGGCTGCGCGACCTGGCGTGGGTGCGGTGGCCGCATGCCCTCGACCACTGGCTCATCGTCGTTCTGCACCTGGTCGCCGAACCGGTCGGAGCCGCACTCGCGCTGTCGCTCACCGTTCTGGTCTGCGCATATCTGGTCACTGGCCTGCGTGCCAGGGCCCGTTGGTGAGCCGCCGGGGACCAGAGAGCGACCATCTGCCCAGAACTCCCTTGGGAATGCCCGCTTCTTTCCGATAAAGCGTCAATTGCGGGGCGGGCGGTGATCACCCTTTCGTGTGCTTTTCACCAAAGACCTCAAGGGCCACCGCGGTCCCGCCGACAAAGGGTGCATGAGCACCCTTGCGCACACCATGATGACCGCCCGCACCGCCGACGCCGGCCTCTCGGCCCCGGGCGAACTCGACCGCTACCCCTACGGGGAGGCGCGCCCCTCCGACCGGATCGGCACCCCCTCCTGGGACAGCGGCGACGCGGAACTCGGCCGGGTGGGCCGACGCGCGGCGGGCAGCCGCGGCCGCGGCCTGCACGGTCAACTCGTCCAGCAGCTCGGCCAGATGATCGTCTCCGGCGACCTCGGCGCGGACCGCCCGCTCGTCCCCGAGGAGATCGGCCAGCGGTTCGAGGTCTCCCGCACGGTCGTCCGCGAGTCCCTGCGCGTGCTCGAGGCCAAGGGCCTGGTCAGCGCCCGGCCCAACGTCGGCACCCGGGTCCGGCCCGTCAGCGACTGGAACCTGCTGGACCCCGACATCATCGAGTGGCGCGCCTTCGGCCCCCAGCGCGACGACCAGCGCCGCGAGCTCGCCGAGCTGCGCTGGACCATCGAGCCGCTCGCCGCCCGCCTGGCCGCGGGCCACGGCCGCGAGGACATCCAGCAGCGCCTCGGCGACATGGTGGAGATCATGGGCCACGCGCTCACCCAAGGGGACGCGATCACCTTCTCGCGGGCCGACGCCGAGTTCCATTCCCTACTGATCCAGCTCGCCGGCAACCGGATGCTGGAGCATCTCTCCGGCATCGTCTCGGCCGCGCTCCAGGTCTCCGGCTCCCCGGTCACCGGTTGTGACCGCCCCTCCGACGGCTCCCTCGCGCACCACGGGCGGATCGTGGACGCCCTCGCCAACGGCGACGCCCTGGCGGCCGAGACGGCCGTACGTCAACTGCTCACCGTCCACCCGGAGGTGGAGCGGGTCGTCCCCGCGCCGCGCGAGCACTGACCGGAACCCCGCCGGACATACTGTGCCGCCGGATCCTGGAGGGGGTCCGGCGCACTCAATTACGGGGTATATGCCCCTTGTGACCCCTTGGTCGCCTTTGGAGTGTGACTCGGGCCACGAAGATTGCGCGTAACACTCCTCGGAACCATGCGATGACTTAAGAGGTAACAGCCGAGGAGGGAATACAGCGGCCATGCGTGGCGCTGTGCAGCTCCGAGGTTCAGCCCGCGCCCCCGGCACATTCCCAGCCGGTGGTCGTCGGCTCCGGCCCGATCCTGGGCGGGGCCGGAAGCCGTTTTCCATCGTTTCGAGAGGTTGTTCGTGTCGGCCAGCACATCCCGTACGCTCCCGCCGGAGATCGCCGAGTCCGAGTCTGTGATGGCGCTCATCGAGCGGGGAAAGGCTGATGGACAGATCGCCGGCGATGACGTGCGTCGGGCCTTCGAAGCCGACCAGATTCCGCCGACCCAGTGGAAGAATGTTCTGCGCAGCCTCAACCAGATCCTCGAGGAAGAGGGTGTGACGCTGATGGTCAGTGCCGCGGAATCACCGAAGCGCACACGCAAGAGCGTCGCAGCGAAGAGCCCGGCGAAGCGCACCGCCACCAAGACGGTCGCGGCCAAGACGACCGTGACCACCACCAGGACCGTCGCCGCCTCCGCGGCCCCGGCCGAGACCGTGGACGTGTCGGCCGACGAGGCCGAGGACGCCCCCAAGAGGGCTGTCGCCAAGAAGGCGGCCGTCAAGAAGACCGCCGCCAAGAAGACGGTGGCCAAGAAGACCGCGGCGAAGAAGACCGCGGCCAAGAAGGGCGACGACGAAGAGGTCGTCGAGGGCGACGAGCTCCTTGAGGACGCGGCGCCCGGCAAGGGTGACGACGAGGAGCCCGAGGGCGAGAGCAAGGGCTTCGTCCTGTCCGACGAGGACGAGGACGACGCTCCCGCCCAGCAGGTCGCGGTCGCCGGAGCCACCGCCGACCCGGTCAAGGACTACCTGAAGCAGATCGGCAAGGTCCCGCTCCTCAACGCCGAGCAGGAGGTCGAGCTCGCCAAGCGCATCGAGGCCGGCCTGTTCGCCGAGGACAAGCTGGCGAACGCCGACAAGCTGGCGCCGAAGCTCAAGCGCGAGCTGGAGATCATCGCCGAGGACGGCCGCCGCGCCAAGAACCACCTCCTGGAGGCCAACCTCCGTCTGGTGGTCTCGCTGGCCAAGCGCTACACCGGCCGCGGCATGCTCTTCCTGGACCTCATCCAGGAGGGCAACCTCGGTCTGATCCGCGCGGTCGAGAAGTTCGACTACACCAAGGGCTACAAGTTCTCCACGTACGCCACCTGGTGGATCCGTCAGGCGATCACCCGCGCCATGGCCGACCAGGCCCGCACCATCCGTATCCCGGTGCACATGGTCGAGGTCATCAACAAGCTCGCGCGCGTCCAGCGCCAGATGCTCCAGGACCTGGGCCGCGAGCCCACCCCGGAGGAGCTGGCCAAGGAGCTCGACATGACCCCTGAGAAGGTCATCGAGGTCCAGAAGTACGGCCGTGAGCCCATCTCGCTGCACACCCCCCTCGGTGAGGACGGTGACAGCGAATTCGGTGACCTCATCGAGGACTCCGAGGCGGTCGTCCCGGCCGACGCCGTCAGCTTCACGCTCCTCCAGGAGCAGCTGCACTCGGTGCTCGACACCCTCTCCGAGCGTGAGGCGGGCGTGGTCTCCATGCGCTTCGGCCTCACCGACGGCCAGCCGAAGACGCTGGACGAGATCGGCAAGGTCTACGGCGTGACCCGTGAGCGGATCCGCCAGATCGAGTCCAAGACCATGTCGAAGCTGCGCCACCCGTCGCGTTCGCAGGTCCTGCGCGACTACCTCGACTAGGTCGCGGTAGCACGTCGTCGAGGGCCCGGTCTCCTTGGGGAGGCCGGGCCCTCGGGCGTATCCGCGGGTGCGGTGCACGGCTCACTGAATGACGCTGAGTGTGCCTGTGTCACCGAGAGTCAGGAGACCCTATGCGCCGCTGCATCGCCCGAGCCGTGACAGGGGCGGCCGCCCTTGCGGTCACCGCACTGGGGGCACCGCCGCCCGCTGCGGCCGACGAGGTCGTCATCGGCGGGCAGAAGGTCGAGATCTCGGACAGCCCCTGGGTGGTGGCGCTGTCCAGCCGTGACCGGTTCGGAGGTACGCGGGCGGGCCAGTTCTGCGGGGGAGCGGTGATCTCGCCCACCACGGTCCTGACGGCCGCGCACTGCCTGCGCCACGACGTGCTGGGCGTGGACGTGTCCCAGGTGCAGGACCTGAAGGTGATCGTCGGCCGCACCGAGCTGCGTTCCAGCGCCGGCCAGGAGATCCCGGTGAGCGCCACGTGGGTCAACCCCGGGTACGACGCGGGGACCAACGCGGGCGACATGGCGGTGCTGACCCTGGCCACCCCGCTGCCCGCCTCGTACGTGATCGCCACGGCCCCGGCGGGAGACGCGGGGTACACGGCGGGCACGCGGGCCACGGTCTACGGCTGGGGGGACACGACGGGCGGCGGCAGGTACCCGACGGCGCTGCGCGCGGCTGCCGTCACGGTGCTGTCGGACGCGGCCTGTGAGCGCGCCTACCCGCCGAACTCGGACGGGACGTACGAGGCGTCCACCATGCTGTGCGCAGGCGATCCCAGGGGCGGCCACGACGCTTGCCAGGGCGACAGCGGTGGCCCGCTGGTGGCCCAGGGGCGGCTCATCGGCCTGGTCTCCTGGGGCAACGGCTGCGGGCGGGCCGACAGCCCCGGGGTGTACACGCGGGTGTCGGCCGTGGCGAGGCCCGGCGCGGCCGGTTGAGCGGACGGGAGAGCCGTCCGGACATGAGAACGGGCGGTCGCTCCCCCTGCACGGGGAGCGACCGCCCGTCGCCGGTCCTGGACCGGCCCTGGCTCGTCGTGATGCGAGGTCTCAGCGATCCTCGTCGCCTGCGGACTCGGGCACCGCCGTGAGGCGGTCCGTCTCGTCCTGTATGTCAGCGGCGATCTTCTTCAGTTCCGGCTCGAACTTACGTCCGTGATGAGCGCAGAAGAGCAGCTCGCCGCCGCTGGTCAGGACTACGCGAAGGTAGGCCTGTGCGCCGCAGCGGTCGCAACGGTCGGCGGCCGTCAGGGGGCTCGCGGGGGTCAGAACAGTAGTCACGTCGCCTCTTCTCTAGCTCGACGAGCTGTCGTACCAGGGTCAACATCCAACCAGGCCGAAAACGTTCCCGCTCGTGGCTTTTCCTCGAAAGTTCTTGGTCAAGGTGGCTGTCTGCTGCCGGTTGGCGGCGAATGAGCCGTATTGCGGAGCTTTACGGGTTTCGCGTTGCTTGTCTCGTTTGGCCCTCCCGGCGGGGTTGCCGGTTGTTCATGAGGACGTGCCCGGAGCCTAAATGGTTCATGCCTGAATGGGAACGTGATATCCGCATCACCCCCACGAGGGATCGAACATGTTTGCGACGCTGGACTAGCATGAGGATTCGCGAGGGTGGCGTTACAACGGCTCTACCAGGCCTCGGTACCCTCTGACCGGCGACCGACGCCGACCCCTTACCCACCAGGGGCGCAATTGAAATTCAGCGAGGAGCGAACTGCGTGACCGCCGAGACGTCCGTTCCGTCCACTGCGCTGCTGAGCGGGGCAGACCGCGACGGCTCCAACTACACCGCTCGGCATCTGCTCGTACTCGAAGGCCTCGAAGCGGTCCGTAAGCGACCCGGCATGTACATCGGGTCCACGGACAGCCGCGGTCTGATGCACTGCCTCTGGGAAATCATCGACAACTCCGTCGACGAGGCCCTGGGCGGCTACTGCGACCACATCGAAGTGATCCTGCACGACGACGCCTCCGTAGAGGTGCGTGACAACGGCCGGGGCATCCCTGTCGACGTCGAGCCCAAGACCGGGCTCTCGGGCGTCGAGGTCGTCATGACCAAGCTGCACGCCGGCGGCAAGTTCGGCGGTGGCTCCTACGCCGCCTCCGGCGGCCTGCACGGCGTGGGCGCCTCCGTGGTGAACGCGCTCTCGGCCCGCCTCGACGTCGAGGTCGACCGCAACAGCGCCACGCATGCGATCAGCTTCCGGCGCGGAGTGCCCGGCATCTTCACCGAGCAGGGCCCCGACTCCCCCTTCGACCCGGGCAACGGGCTGCTCAAGGGCAAGCGCGTGCCCAAGAACCGCACCGGCACCCGCGTCCGCTACTGGGCCGACCGCCAGATCTTCCTCAAGGACGCCAAGCTCTCCCTGGACACGCTCTACCAGCGGGCCCGCCAGACGGCGTTCCTGGTGCCGGGCCTGACCATCGTGGTGCGCGACGAGCGGGGTCTGGACGGCGAGGGCAAGACCGAGGAGACGTTCCGCTTCGACGGCGGGATCAGTGAGTTCTGCGAGTACCTGGCCCAGGACAAGGCCGTCAACGACGTGCTGCGCCTGTCCGGCTCGGGCACCTTCAAGGAGACCGTCCCGGTCCTCGACGACCGCGGCCACATGACGCCCACCGAGGTCACCCGGGAGCTGGGCGTGGACATCGCGCTGCGCTGGGGCACCGGGTACGACACCAACCTCAAGTCGTTCGTGAACATCATCGCCACCCCCAAGGGCGGCACCCACGTCACCGGCTTCGAGCGCTCGGTCACCAAGACCGTCAACGAAGTGCTCCGCTCCGCCAAGATGCTGCGGGTCGCCGAGGACGACGTCGTCAAGGACGACGCTCTGGAGGGGCTCACCGCGGTCGTCACCGTCCGGCTCGCCGAGCCGCAGTTCGAGGGCCAGACCAAGGAGGTCCTGGGTACGTCCGCGGCCAACCGGATCGTCGCCAATGTGGTCGCCAAGGAGCTCAAGGAGTTCCTGACCTCCACCAAGCGTGACGCGAAGGCGCAGGCCAGGGCCGTCCTCGAAAAGATCGTCGCGGCCGCCCGCACCCGCATCGCGGCCCGCCAGCACAAGGAGGCGCAGCGCCGCAAGACGGCGCTGGAGTCGTCCTCGCTGCCGGCCAAGCTGGCCGACTGCCGCAGCGACGACGTGGAGCGCAGCGAGCTGTTCATCGTCGAGGGAGACTCGGCGCTGGGCACCGCCAAGCTCGCCCGGAACTCCGAGTTCCAGGCGCTGCTGCCGATCCGCGGCAAGATCCTCAACGTTCAGAAGGCGTCGGTCTCCGACATGCTGAAGAACGCGGAGTGCGGCGCGATCATCCAGGTCATAGGGGCGGGCTCGGGCCGGACCTTCGACATCGACGCGGCGCGGTACGGCAAGATCGTGCTGCTCGTCGACGCCGATGTCGACGGCGCGCACATCCGGATCCTGCTGCTGACACTCTTCCAGCGCTACATGCGCCCGATGGTCGAGGCGGGCCGGGTCTTCGCCGCGGTGCCGCCGCTGCACCGGATCGAGCTGGTCCAGCCCAAGAAGGGCCAGGACAAGTACGTCTACACGTACTCGGACAACGAGCTGCGCACCACGCTGCTCGAGTTCCAGCGCAAGGGCGTCCGCTACAAGGACACCATCCAGCGCTACAAGGGCCTCGGTGAGATGGACGCCGACCAGCTGGCCGAGACCACGATGGACCCGCGGTTCCGCACCCTGCGCCGGATCAACATCGGCGACCTGGAGGCCTCCGAGCAGGTCTTCGACCTGCTGATGGGCAACGAGGTGGCGCCGCGCAAGGAGTTCATCACCAGCTCCGCGGCCACGCTGGACCGCTCGCGCATCGACGCGTGATCCGGGCCCGGCGAACGCCGGTCCAGGGGATTCCCCGGGCCGGCGTTCGCCGTCTCCACCCGCGGGTGGAGACGAAACCTCCACCCGCGGTCCACCCCTGCTCCGATGCCTCTGACCAGGTCGTTTCCGTAACTTCGTAGACGTACAGAGATTCCGTTTCCCGGCGTCTCGTCTTCTTCGTCTTCTCGTAGTCCGGAGGCTCCGATGTCCGCGCTCTTCAACGTGCTCGTGGCAGTCGCGGTGGTGGCGCTGATCCTCGTCCGCCAGTTCAAGCCGCAGCAGCTGGGCGGCGACGGGAGGAAGTGGTGGGTCATTCCCGCCGTCCTGGTGTTCTTCGCGGTGAAGGACGGCGGGCTCGTCGACCAGCACCACCAGGCCGGCTCGATCGCCCTGCTCGGCGCCGAGCTCGTGACCGGAGTGCTCATGGGCGTCGGCTGGGCGTGGACCTCGAAGATATGGACCGAGCCGGACGGCACGGTGTGGTCACGCGGTACCAAGGCCACCGCCGGAATCTGGGTCCTGGGCATCGCCCTGCGCGTGGGGCTCGCGGGGCTCGGCGCGCTGGCCGGGATCCACCTGGGCACCGGCGCCATCCTGGTCGCGCTGGCCGCCTCCCTGCTCGTCCGCGGCGCCATCCTGATGTGGCGGGCCCGCCCGGCCCTCCCGTCGTACGGTGTTGCTGCCGCAAGCCCCGCCCAGCAGGTGTGGAAGGAACGCGTGTGACCCTGGAGACCTGGTGCAGCTGGCCTTCGCGGGAAGCACTCTCCCGCGAGGGCCTGACCCGGGCCAGACGCAATCTCGCCCGGGGCATCAGGGCCGTGGTGTTCGGCGGGCTGCTCTGGTCCACGTTCAGCAGCAGGCAGGGCCCGGGGAACCGGGCGTGGGCCTGGGTGGCGGGCGTGGCCCTCGTGCTGGGCTGCGTCCTGCTGGCCCGCCTGTTCTTCCGATTCACCCTGGACCATCGGCTCTGGCCCTCGCTGGCCACCCTCCTGCTGGTGATGGGCGCCGCCGCCGGTGCCGGGGCGGCGGGCTGGCCGGTGCTCGCGCTGGTTCTGTGGTGCGGCTGCGCGGTGACCGCCCTGGAACGGCTGCCGCTGGGCGCCGCCGTGCCGTGCACGGTGGTGGCACTGGCCGCGTACAGCCTGGTCAACAACGACAACTGGCTGACCACGGTGGTGACCGCGGCCGGGCTCGGGCTCGCCGGATATGTGCTGCGCCTCGATGCCGAGGCCCGGGGCAACGCCCAGCGGCTGCTCGCCCAGGAACGGGCCGCGCGGGCCGCCGAGGCGCAGTCCGCCGCGCTGGGCGAGCGGGCCAGGATCGCCCGCGAGATCCACGACGTACTGGCGCACAGCCTCTCCGCGCAGCTGGTGCACCTGGAGGCGGCGCGGCTGCTGATCGAGCGGGAGCCGCCCGGAGAGTTCCGGGAGAAGATCCTCGAACGGGTGGTGGCCGCCCGGGGCATGGCGAGAGAGGGCCTGGCCGAGACCCGCCAGGCGCTCTCCGCGCTGCGCGGCGAGATGACCCCCGTGGAGGACTTTCTGCAGACCCTGATCGAGGGATCGGGAGCCGGGACCGGACTCGCTCCGGGCGCCGGGGTGCAGGTGAAGGGGGAGCGCCGGGCGCTGCCCGCGGAGGCCTCGCAGGCCGTGCGCAGAGTGGCCCAGGAGGCTCTGACGAATGTGCGCAAGCACGCGCCGGGCGCGGTCGTCGCCGTACGGCTGGAATATCTGCCGGACGAAGTGGCCCTGGAAGTACGGGACTCGGGCGGGCGCAAGCGGGCGGGGGAGCTGGCTGTCAGTGGTTCCGGATACGGTCTGCTGGGGATGAGGGAACGCGCCGAACTGCTCGGCGGGACCTTGGAGGCCGGGCCGGACGAGGAGGGCTTCGTGGTGAGACTGAGGGTGCCCGCATGACCGGGAGCGGGCCCGGGGCACGGGGGACGATCAGGGTGGTCGTGGCCGACGACCAGTCCGTGGTGCGCGAGGGAATCGTGATGCTGCTCGGTCTGCTGCCCGGCATCGAGGTCGTCGGATCGGCGCGGGACGGCGAGGAGGCGGTCGCCCTCACGGGCGAACTGGCTCCGGACATCGTCCTGATGGACCTGCGCATGCCGCGCTGCGACGGGGTCGAGGCGACCCGCCGCATCCGGGCCGGGCACCCCGGCACCGAGGTGGTGATCCTGACGACGTACGCGGACGACGACTCGCTCTTCCCTGCCCTGCAGGCCGGCGCGCGGGGCTATCTCACCAAGGACGCCGGGGGTGAGGAGATCGTCAAGTCGATAGAGGACGTGCTGGCCGGGCAGGCCGGGCTCGCCCCCGCCGTGCAGCGCCGTCTCCTGGAACGGGTGACCGCGCCGCCGCCTGTCCCCGCCGCACCGGCCGAGCTGCCCGACGGGCTCACCGTGCGCGAGGGCGAAGTGCTGGGGCTGGTTGCCGAGGGGTTGTCCAACCCCGAGATCTCGCGGGCCCTGCACATCTCGACGGCCACCGTGAAGACGCACATCAACAACATCTTCGGCAAGACCGGGGTGCGCGACCGGGCGCAGGCCATGCGGTACGCCTACCTGCACGGCCTCGCCCAGCCACCGCGCGGCTAGCGGGTTGTCCCGAGGCGGCTCCATCACCTAATGGGGTGAAGCGGGGGCATAGGAGAGCTCAGGGCTCGCCCCCTCTGCCCATCCTTGGGCCACGCGGCCGAACGGGGCTGTGGGCAAGGAGAGTTGTGCGGTGGACGAGCAGGAAGGGCGTGATCCCGCGGCGGCGCGGATCGACGACCCCTGGTATGACGCCCTCGCCTCCGGGTGGGGCGAACTGGACGGTGAGACGGTGGCCGCGACCGTGCCCGCAGAGCATGACAGCAGCGGCGACGAACGGCTCAGCCCGGCCGAGATCTATCTCGAAGTGCACCGCAGCGCCGCCTTCCAGGAGGTGCGCCGCCGCTACCGCCGCTTCGTGGTCCCGGCCGCCCTCGCCTTCTTCGCCTGGTACCTCGCCTATGTGATCACCGCGGTCGGCGCCCCCGGTCTCATGGCCCGCCCGGTGGCCGGCGCGGTGAACGTGGCGATGGTCGCCGGGCTGGCCCAGTTCCTCACCACCTTCCTGCTGACCTGGGCGTACGCGCGCCATGCGCGGCTGCGCCGGGACCGGGCCGCGCTGGAGCTGCGCTGGGTCGTGTTCGAGCAGAACCAGCAGAACAGCCCACCGCACGACGGACCGAACCAGCGGGCAGAACAGGGCCGCGGGGCACGGTGGACCGGCGGACAGGGAACGACACGGGGGACCGACAGGTGATCGTCGGCGGGGACCATCAGACTCTGGCGCTGCTGCTCTTCAGCGCGTTCGTGGCGGCGACGCTCGCCATCACCACGTGGGTGAGCCGCAACCGGCGTGGCTCGGCCGAGGAGTTCTACACCGGCGGGCGTCTCTTCTCGCCCATGGAGAATGGTTTTGCCATCGCGGGCGACTACATGTCGGCTGCCTCCTTCCTCGGCATCTCCGGACTGATCGCGCTCTTCGGCTACGACGGAATGCTCTACTCCGTGGGCTTCCTCGTCGCCTGGCTCGTGGTGCTGCTCCTGGTCGCCGAACTGGTCCGCAACTGCGGCAGGTTCACCCTGGCCGACGTGGTCGCGGCCCGGATGAGCGAGCGTCCGGTGAGGATCGCGGCGGGAACTTCTTCGGTCACCGTGTCCGTTCTCTATCTGGTGGCGCAGATGGTCGGCGCGGGGAGCCTGGTCGCCCTGCTGCTCGGCGGCACCAGCGATGCCGCGCGGAGCTGGACGGTCATCGGGGTCGGCGCCCTGATGGTGGTCTATGTGTCGCTCGGCGGGATGCGGGCCACCACCTGGATCCAGATCGTGAAGGCCATGCTGCTCATGGCCGGCACGATCACCCTCACCGTGCTGGTGCTGCTGCGCTTCCACGGCGACATCAATCTGCTGCTGAACTCGGCGGCCGAACACAGCGGCCACGGAAAGGAGTTCCTCTCACCCGGCCTCAAGTACGGCGGGGACTGGACGGCGCGGTGCGACTTCATCAGCCTGGGGCTCGCCCTGGTCCTCGGCACGGCCGGACTGCCGCACATCCTCTCGCGCTTCTACACCGTGCCGACCGCGCGGGCCGCACGCCGCTCGGTCGTCTGGTCCATCGGCCTCATCGGCGGCTTCTACCTGATGACGATCGTGCTCGGCTTCGGCGCGGCCGCGCTGGTCGGCTCGGCCGAGGTCAAGGCGTCGAATCCCGCCGGGAACACGGCCGTTGCGCTGCTCGCCTACAACCTGGGCGGTGGTGCCGGTTCCACAGGCGGAACGGTTCTCTTCGCCGTGGTCGCCGCCGTCGCCTTCGCCACGATCCTCGCGGTGGTCGCGGGCATCACCCTCGCCTCCTCGGCGTCCGTCGCCCACGACCTGTACGCCTCGCTCCGGCGCCGGCATGCCAGGCAGCGCAGCGAGGTGGCGGTCGCGCGGGTCGCGGCGGTGGGGATCGGGGCGGTGGCCATCGCCCTCGGCCTCCTCGCCCGGGACCTCAACGTGGCCTTCCTGGTCGGCCTGGCCTTCGCGGTGGCCGCCTCCGCGAACCTTCCGGTGCTGCTCTACTCCCTGTTCTGGCGGAACTTCACGACGCGGGGCGCCGTGTGGTCGGTGTACGGGGGCCTGGTACCGGCGCTGGTCCTGGTGCTGGTCTCGCCCGTGGTCTCGGGCAGCCCCGAATCCCTCTTCCCCGGCGTGGACCTCCAGTTCTTCCCGCTGCAGAACCCGGGGCTCGTCTCCATCCCGCTGGGATTCCTCGCGGGCTGGCTCGGCACGGTGACCTCCGGCGAAATGCCGGACGAGGCGAAGAACGCGGAGGCGGAGGTACGGGCCCTGACGGGGGCGGGTGCGGTGTAGCCCTCGCCCCCCGGGCGGGTCCGAATCGAGCCAACTCTCCTCAGGGAGCTGACAGTTGTGACTCACACGGCCCACGCGTACCGATGTTCCGGGCGGCCCGTCTCTCCGTACCGCAGGGTCAGGCGGAGGCGGCCGGACTGTTCCAGGAGGCGGAGGTAGCGCTGGGCCGTGGAACGGCTCAGGCCGGTCCGGTCGGCGACCTCGTGGGCGGAGAGCGGGTGGTCCGCGGTGTGCAGGACGTCGCGGATGAGCTCCGCGGTCGGTACCGAATGGCGGGTGGGCAGCCCGGTGCGCAGGGCCGCGAAGATCCGGTCGACCTGCTCCTGGTCCTGGGCGGCGGGCCCGTCGCCGGCCGTCCCCGCCGCCCGGTCCACCGTGCGCCGCAAGGTCGCGTACGAGTCGAGTTTGGCCCGGAGCCCGGCGAAGGTGAACGGTTTGACCAGGTAGTGCAGCGCGCCGTGGCGCATCGCGGCCTGGACGGTGGCCACGTCGCTCGCCGACGTCACCATGATCACGTCGGTGTGGTGGCCCTGCTGACGCATCCGGCGGACCAGGCTGAGCCCGGTCTCGTCGGGCAGGAAGTGGTCGAGCAGCACAAGATCGATCCGGCGGCGCTCCAGCGTGGCGAGGGCCTGGGCGGCGCTGTGCGCACGCGCCGCGACTTGGAACCCGGGAACCTTCCCGACGTACGCCGCGTTGATCTCTGCGACACGGAAGTCGTCGTCCACGACCAGGACGTCGATCAAGACGCTCTCCTCCTCCATGCCCGCTCCTCGAACCCCGCAGTTGTATCGCGCGCAAAACGAGCACAACAGGGGTTTGCGAGCAGAAGTGTGTCTTGAGACCACAAGGCTGACGCCGTCGCGCGGGCCGCATCTACGGTCCCGCTCCATGAACACAGACACCAGCCCCGCCATCGAGCTGAGGGGCGCCGGCAAAGCGTTCCGTACGCCGTCGGGGACGCTGCACACCGCCGTGCGGGAGCTCGATCTGACCGTGGGGCAGGGCGAGTTCGTGGCCGTCGTCGGCCCCACCGGCTGCGGGAAGTCGACCACGCTGACCCTGGTCAGCGGCCTGGAGGAGCCCACCGAGGGCGAGGTCCTGGTGGCCGGGGAGCCGGTCCGGGGCATCGGCGACAAGGTCGGCTTCGTCTTCCAGCAGGACGCCGTCTTCCCCTGGCGCACCGTGCTCTCCAACGTCATGGCGGGCCCGCGCTTCCGCGGCGTACCGAAGGCCGAGGCGAAGGAGATGGCGCGGGCCTGGCTGGCCAGGGTCGGCCTCTCGGCGTTCGAGGACCGCTATCCGCACCAGCTCTCGGGCGGCCAGCGCAAGCGCGTCGCGCTGGCCGCGACCTTCGTCAACGACCCCCGGATCCTGCTGATGGACGAGCCGTTCTCGGCCCTCGACGTGCAGACCAGGGCCCTGATGTCGGACGAACTCCTCGACCTGTGGTCCGGCACCGGAGCCTCCGTCGTGTTCGTCACGCACGACCTGGAGGAGTCCATCGCGCTCGCCGACCGGGTCGTCGTGATGACGGCGGGCCCCGCCACCGTGAAGCGGATCTTCGACATCGACCTGCCGCGCCCCCGCAAGGTCGAGTCGGTACGCCTGGAACCCCGGTTCATCGAGATCTACCGGGAGATCTGGGAATCGCTCGGTGAAGAGGTCCGCATCACCCGCGAGCGGGGTGCCGCCGATGTCGCCTGACACCGTCGCCGCCCCCGGGGTCGAGCCCGGCACCCGCACCCAGGCCCGCGCCCGGGCCGCCCGCAACCGCCGGCTCCTCGTGCACGGCAGCCGCGTCCTGCTCCTGGCGGCGGTCGTCGCGCTCTGGGAGATCCTGGCCCGCGCCGAGATCATCGACCCGTTCAACTTCTCGATGCCGTCGGCGATCTGGGACCAGATCCGGGAGTGGGCCGTGCACGGCACCGCGCAGGGATCGCTCTGGGAACAGATCTGGTACACCCTCTACGAGGCGCTGCTCGGCTGGGTCCTCGGGGTCACGGCGGGTGTCGTATGCGGCATCACGCTGGGCCGGATCCGTTTCCTCGCCGATGTCCTCGGCCCGTACATCAAGGTGCTCAACGCCATCCCGCGCATCGTGCTCGCGCCGATCTTCCTGATCTGGTTCGGCCTCGGACCGGCCTCGAAGGTCGCCTCCGCCGTCGTGCTCGTCTTCTTCCCGGTGTTCTTCAACGCCTTCCAGGGGGCGCGCGAGGTCGACCGGAACCTGGTGAACAACGCCCGCATCCTGGGCGCGAGCAACCGCCGGGTCACCCTCCAGGTGGTCATCCCCTCCGCCACTTCCTGGATCTTCACCAGCCTCCATGTCAGCTTCGGCTTCGCGCTGATCGGCGCGATCGTCGGCGAGTACATCGGCGCGACCAAGGGGCTCGGCCTCCTCGTGGCCGCCTCGCAGGGGACCTTCAACGCCGCCGGGGTGTACGCGGCGATGGCCATCCTCGCGGTCGTCGCGCTGCTCACCGAGGGACTGCTCACCTTCGCCGAACGACGGCTGTTCCGGTGGCGCCCGGCCGAGGCCGGCACCGAGCGCTGACCGGCCCGAGAGCCGGCCGGCACCGGGCGCCGACGGGCCTCAGTGCCCCCATTCCCGTACGTACCAGAACATTGATCACAGGGACGTGATGATCATGCCGAGCAATCCCAACGCCTTTATGGACGCCGCCAGTTCAAACACCCCTGCTTTCCGGCGACCCGCCACCCACGACCCGCGCAGGGCGACCTCGGCCGTCCTGGCCGGAGGGCTGTGTGTCGCTCTGCTGATGGCGCTCTCCGGATGCGGTGGCGACTCCGCCTCGGATGCCAGGAGCGCGTCCGGCCAGGCCAAGGTCAAGGTGATGGTCGGCGGTCTCGACAAGGTCATCTATCTGCCGGCGATGCTGACCCAGCAGCTCGGCTACTTCAAGGCCGAGGGCCTGAACGTGGAGCTGCTGACCGAGCCCGCCGGTGTGCAGGCCGAGACCGCGCTGATATCCGGTGACGTCCAGGGCGCCGTCGGCTTCTACGACCACACGCTGGATCTCCAGGTCAAGGGCAAGAAGGTGGAGTCCGTGGTGCAGTTCTCGCACGCGCCCGGCGAGGTGGAGGTGGTCTCCAACCAGGCGGCTGGGAGCATCGGTTCGCCCAAGGACTTCAAGGGCAAGAAGCTCGGCGTCACCGGCCTCGGTTCCTCGACGGACTTCCTCACCAAGTACCTCGCCGTGCGCGACGGGGTGAAGACGAGCGAGTTCACGCCCGTCGCGGTGGGCGCGGGGCAGACCTTCATCGCCGCCCTGAAGCAGGGCTCCATCCAGGGCGGCATGACCACCGACCCGACGGTCGCCACCCTCGTCGACCAGAAGCTGGGCAGGGTCCTGATCGACATGCGCACGCCCGAAGGCTCCCAGCAGGCGCTCGGCGGGCCCTACCCCTCGTCCAGTCTGTACATGAACACGCAGTGGGTGAACGGTCACAAGCAGACGGTGCAGAAACTGGTCAACGCCCTGGTGAAGACGCTGCGTTGGATGTCCACGCACAGCGCCGACGAGATCGCGGCGAAGATGCCCGCGGACTACGCGCAGGGCGGCAAGGCCCTCTACGCGCAGTCGATCAAGAGCACGCTGCCGATGTTCACCAAGGACGGTGTCATGCCCGAGAACGGGCCGGAAACGGTCGAGAAGGTGCTGAAGGCGTTCAACCCCAATCTCAAGTCCGCCAAGGTCGATCTGTCCCAGACCTTCACGACGGAGTTCGTGAAGAAGGCACCGCAGAGCTGAAACCCCCTGTCCGGGGCGCTTACAGCGACGCCGCCCACGCGTAGCGGTGCTCGGGGCGGCCGGTCTCGCCGTAGCGCAGGCCGAGCCGCACCCGGCCCGCCCGCTCCAGGAGTTTCAGATAACGCTGGGCCGTCTGGCGGCTCACTCCGGCCCGCTCCGCGATCTCCTGCGCCGAGAGCGGGCCCTCGGCCTCCTTCAGCACCCTGCGCAGCAGGTCGGCGGTGGTGGGGGAGTGGCCCTTGGGGAGGTCGGGCTCGGCGGGGACGGACAGCGCGCCGAAGATCCGGTCCACCTCCGCCTGTTCGGCCTCGCCGCCGCCGTCCAGGGTACGGCGCAGCACGGCGTACGCCTCCAGCTTGGTGCGGAGCCCCGCGAAGTTGAACGGCTTGACCAGGTACTGGAGGGCGCCCTGGCGCATCGCCGCCTGCACGGTGGCGACGTCGCGGGCCGCCGTCACCATGATCACGTCGGTGTGGTGGCCGAGCCGGCGCAGCTCCCGTACGAACGCGAGCCCGTTCTCGTCCGGCAGATAGTGGTCGAGCAGCACCAGGTCGACCGGTTGCTCGACGATCCGGGCGAGCGCCTCGGCGGCCGAATGCGCCTGGGCGACCACCCGGAATCCGGGAACTTTCGCGGTGTACGCGGCATTGATGTCGGCGACCCGGGGATCGTCGTCCACGACCAGTACGTCGATCATCGCGCCTCCTCCACGGCCTCGCGCCGATGCCCGTCGTCGGTGAGCTCCTGCTCCAGGGCCTCGCTCAGCGCGTCCGGCAGGACGACGGTGAACTCCGCCCCGCCGTCCGGGCCCGCGCCGACCCGGGCACTGCCGCCCATGCGTTCCGCGAACCGGCCGACCAGCGCGAGGCCGAGCCCCCGCTTGCCGTGGGCGGGCGGCTCCTTGGTCGTCCAGCCCTCGGTGAAGACCAGCTCACGGTGCTCGGCGGGGATGCCGGGCCCGTTGTCGCGGACCCGTAGGACGACGGTGCGGCCCTCGGCGCGCAGCTCCACCTCGACCGCGGCGCCGGGCGCCCCGGCCGTCGCGTCCAGGGCGTTGTCGAGGAGGTTGCCGGTGACCGTGACCAGGCCGCGCGGATCGACGAGCCGGTCCGGCAGCGAGGTGGCGGGGGACAGGCTCAGGGCGACCGCGCGCTCGGCGGCGACCGTCGCCTTGCCGACCAGGACCGCGGCGAGCAGCGGGTCCCTGACCTTCTCGGTGACCTGCTCCGCGGTGGCCCGGTGCACCCCGACGACCTCGGTGATGAACTCGACGGCCTCCTCGTACAGCTCCAGTTCGAGCAGGCCGAGCAGGGTGTGCAGCCGGTTGGCGTGCTCGTGGTCCTGGGCGCGCAGGGCGTCGATCAGGCCGCGCGTCGAGTCGAGCTCACGGCCCAGGCGCTCCAGCTCGGTGCGGTCGCGGAGGGTGGCGACGGCGCCCCCGTCGTCGGTCGGCATCCGGTTGGCGACGAGAACGCGGTGACCGCGCACGGTCAACAGGTCGGTGCCCTCGACCCGGCCGGCGAGCACATCGGTCGTACGCCCCGCACCGAGCACCTCGTCCAGCGCCCGGCCCCCGGCCTCGGGACCGACGCCGAGGAGGCGCTGCGCCTCGTCGTTGAGCAGCCGGATCCGGCCGTCGCCATCGAGCGCGACCACGCCTTCGCGGATGGAGTGCAGCATGGCCTCGCGCTCGGCGAGCAGCCCCGAAATATCAGAGAAGGCCAGGTCACGGGTCTGCTTGTGGATGCGTCGGGCGATCAGATACGCGGCGAGCGCGCCCACCGCGAGCGCGCCGCCAGCGTAGGCGAGCAGGCCGGGGATCGCGTTCAGGAGCCGGGCCCGGACGCTGTCGTACTCGATGCCGACCGAGACGGCGCCGACGATCCGGCCGCCGGCGTCCCGCAGCGGCACCTTGCCCCGGGCCGAGCGGCCCAGGGTGCCGCTGTCGATCTCCATGACGTCACGGCCCGAGAGGACGTCGGTCGGGTCGGTGGAGACGACCCGGCCGATCTCGGCGGGGTCGGTGTGCGACCAGCGCACCCCGCGGGTGTCCATGATCACCACGTATTCGGCGCCGGTCGCCCGCCTGATCCGCTCCGCGTCCGCCTGCACCGGTCCCTGGGCGGACGGCCGCGAGGCGAGGAGGTCGTCGGCGACCCGGGGCTCGGCGGCGGTGGTCGCGGCGATGGCGAGCGCGCGCCGCATGGCCTGGTCGTCGAGTTGGGCGCTGAGCGGGGCCAGGAAGAGCCCGGTCGCGAGCACGGCGACCCCGGCGGCGATGGTCAGCTGCATGAGCAGCACCTGGGAGAAGACGCGCCGCGGCCAGCCGAGCCGTCGCCGGCGCGGGGTGGTCCTGGTGGGCGGGGCGGTCATGGACAGGCACGTTAGACGGCCCGGGGCGCATCCCGAAATCCCCGTGTGGTCACGGTGCGATCACCCTGAATGCTGCTGGCATCGACGAATGTCGCCTGCGTTGCTTGCGGACATCGTGCGCGCCACCGTCACCCCGCCCGCGGGCACCGGCGCCCGCGGGCTGCGCCTGCCCGTCACCGCCGTCACCGGCCGGCCGGTGGCCCGGTTCGGCGGGTTCGAGGCGTACGGCTCCTGACGGCGCAGCCGCGCAGCCGGGTGCTCAGCGGACGCTGTCGTACAGCTCAAGCGTCAGCTCCGCCACCCGGTCCGGGGCCCGCAGAGAGGGGAAGTGGTCGACGCCGGGCAGCCGGACGAGCCGGCAGCCCGGGATGCGCTCGGCCATCGCCTCGTTGACCCGGACCACCTCGGCCTGGTCGAGTTCGCCGAGCGCCAGCAGGCAGGGCGCCGCGACCTGGCCCAGGCGGTCGTAGGCGTCCGCGTCCGGGACCTGCTTGCCGAAGGTGGTGAGCCAACCGGGGACCGCCGCGCGCAGCTGGGCGGCGGCCTCGGCGTCGTCGCCGGTACCGGCCGCGCCCCAGGTCCGCAGGCCCAGCGCGACGAGCCCTTCGAGGTCGCCGGCCTGGCCCAACTCACCGACCTGGGCGATCAGTTCGGGGGACTCCAGCTCGCGGGCGCCGGTGACGCCGGGGCAGAACAGGGCGAGCCCGGCCACGCGTGCGGGCACGTCGACCGCGAGGTTCAGCGCGGTGGCGCCGCCCATGCTGGAGGCGACGAGCACCGCCCGGTCCACGTCGAAGTGGTCGAGGACCGCGAGCAGGTCGGCGGCCTGAGAGAACTGCGCGGTGGGCGGGGCGGACCGTCCGAAGCCGCGCGTGTCGTAGCGGATCACCCGGTGCCGCTCGGTGAGCCTCGGCATGATCGTGTCCCAGATCCGGGAGTCGCCGACCCCCGGGTGCAGCAGAACCAGGGGCAGGCCTTCCCCGCCCGTGTCCTCGGCCCAGACCTCGCCGTCCTTGACCGGCACTGTGAGTTCCATGGGGCAAGTCTGGCGGTCCGCCCCCGGTCGGGCCAAGTGGGCCTGAAGACAGGCGAGTTCAGGACGCGCCCGAATCCGTTCAGGCGGGCAGCGGGCGCGGCGGCCGGGGCCCGGTGTAGTGGCCGCTCGGGCGCATCCGGAGCGGGCGTTCCGCGTACTCCTCCAGGGCGTGCGCGATCCAGCCGGCCGTGCGGGCCACCGCGAACACCGTCTCGCCGGCCTCGGCGGGCATGCCGAACGCCACGCTCATGACGGCCAGGGCCAGATCGACATTGGCGTGCAGCGCGGTGTGCCGGGCCGTCGTGTCGACCACGTCGCGCGCCGCGGCCAGCGCGTCCGAGGCCTGCGGGATCGCTTCGAGGAGCGCGAACAGGGCCCGGGCGCGCGGGTCCTCACCCGGATAGAGCCGGTGGCCGAGCCCGGGCACGCGCCGCCCCGAGCGCAGATGGTCGGCGACGACCGGGGCCGCGCTCCCGCGTTCGAGCACCTCGGCCAGGGTGCGGTGCGCGAGCCCGCTCGCGGCGCCGTGCAGCGGCCCCTCCAGGGCGCCGAGCCCCGCCGAGACCACGGCGTACGGATGCGCGCGGGCCGAGGCCGCGACCCGGGCGGCGAGCGTGGAGGCGGCCAGGTCGTGGTCGATGAGCAGCGCAAGCGCCGTGTCGAGGAGGCGAATCGACTGCTCGTCGGGGAGCCGGGGGGTGAGGCGCTGCCACAGCTGCCAGGCCATCCGGCCCTCGCCGCGGTGCCGCTTGCCCGCCGTCGGCAGCGCGCCGACCAGGGTGGGGATGAGCATGCGGCCGCAGCCGAGTACCGCCGAGGGGTCGAGGTCGAAGCGCAGCGGGTCGGCCGCCGAGACCGCGACCGCCGCGACGCGCAGCCGGTCCATGGTGCTGCTGTGCACGGGCAGTGCGTCGACGGCGAGCCGGGCCGCGTCCAGGAACGGCTGTGGCGCGGTGAACCGGGGGCCGTGCGCCGGCTCCCCGGTCCACACCCACTCCGCGACCTCCTCGAAGCCGTACGCGGTGGCGAGCTCGACGGCGTCGACGCCGCGGAAGTAGTAGCGGTCCTTGTCGATCAGGGTGATGCCGGTGCGGAACGTGAACTCTCCGCTCGGAGCCCCCGTGCCCGGCTCGCGGCGGCCGCTGCGCCGGGCCAGCGCGTCGACCTCCTTCGCGTCGAAGGTCGAGCCCCGCTCGCCCGGGGCGCGCTCACTGCTCAGCTGCCCGCGGCTGACGTACGCGTAGACCGTCTCGGGCTTCACGCCGAGCCGCTCGGCCGCCTCGCGGGTGGTGAGCCGTGCCTGATCACTCATGGGGTCACCGTATCCATATTGATTCAATCAATGTTGACAGCTTCAGAGTCAATCATAGACAGTCAAGTCAACATGAAGAACTGAAGGAGGCAGCCACATGGCCAGCACCATCACCGCCCCCGCCGCGGTACCCCGCGGGCTCGCGGGCGTCGTCGTCACGGACACCGAACTCGGGGACGTCCGCGGCCGCGAGGGCTTCTACCACTACCGCCAGTACTCGGCCGTCGAGCTCGCCCGGAGCCGCACCTTCGAGGACGTCTGGCACCTGATGTTCCACGGCGAGCTGCCCGATGCCGCGGCCCGCGCCGCCTTCACCGCCCGCACCGCGGAACTCCGCCACCTGCCCGACGGCGTACGCGAGGCGCTGCCCGGCATCGCCCGCACCGGCGCCCTGTCGGGACCGCTCGCCGGACTGCGCACCGCGCTCTCCCTGCTCGGCGCGGCCAAGGGCTTCCGGCCGGTGTACGACCTGGACGCGGCGCAGCGCGCCGAGGACGCGCTCGCCGCCTGCGCCGCCGTGCCCACCCTGCTGACCGCGCTGCACCGGCTCGGCCGGGGGCTCCAACCGGTCGAGCCCCGCGACGACCTGCCGTACGCCGCCAACTACCTCTACATGCTGACCGGTTCGGAGGCCGGGCCCGAGCGGGTCCGCGCCGTCGAGCAGTACCTCATCTCCACCATCGACCACGGCTTCAACGCCTCCACATTCACCGGCCGCGTCGTCGCCTCCACCGGGGCCGACGTCGCGGCGAGCCTGGTGGCCGCGGTCGGCGCGCTCTCCGGGCCGCTGCACGGCGGCGCCCCCAGCCGCGCCCTCGACACCCTCGACGCGATCGGCACCCCCGACCGCATCGACGGATGGATCCGCGAACGCGTCCTGGCCGGCGACCGGATCATGGGCTTCGGGCACCCCGTCTACCGCACCGAGGACCCCCGCTCGCGCATGCTGCGCGGGATCGCGGAGGGCTTCGGCGGAGAGCTCGTCGAGTTCGCCGTCGAGGTGGAGCGCCGGGTCGAGGCGATACTGGCCGAGCTCAAGCCGGGCCGCGAGCTGCACACCAACGTGGAGTTCTACGCCGGGGTGGTCATGGAGCTGTGCGGGCTGCCGCGCGAGATGTTCACGCCCACCTTCTGCGCGGCCCGGGTGGTCGGCTGGAGCGCCAATATCCTGGAGCAGTCGGCGGACTCGAAGATCATTCGCCCGGCGGCCCGCTATGTGGGCCCGCCCCCGCCGCAGCCCGTACCCGCAGTCTGAAAGGCCCCAGGTGAACAGCCCGAGCAAACAGATCCCCGTCATCGTCCTCGCGGGCTTCCTCGGCTCGGGCAAGACCACCCTGCTCAACCATCTGCTCAGGGCCTGCCGCGGCACCCGCATCGGAGCCGTCGTCAACGACTTCGGCTCCATCGAGATCGACGCCATGACGGTGGCGGGCCAGCTCGGTGACTCCACCGTCTCGCTCGGCAACGGCTGCCTGTGCTGCGCCGTGGACGCGAGCGAGCTCGACCTCTACCTGGACAGGCTGACCCGGCCCGCCGCCCGTCTCGACGTCATCGTCATCGAGGCGAGCGGTCTCGCCGAACCCCAGGAACTCGTGAAGATGCTGCTCGCCAGCGAGAACCCGCGGATCGTGTACGGGGGCCTGGTCGAGGTCGTGGACGCGGCCGAGTACGACGCCACGCGTGAGAAGCACCCCGAGATCGAGCGGCACCTGGGCGTCGCCGACCTGGTGGTGCTCAACAAGACGGACCGGGTCGACGCGGCGGACCTGGCCCGGCTGCGCGGCACGCTCGCAGGAGCGGCCGCGGTGGTCGAGTCCGCGTACGGCCGGGTCGACCCGGAGCTCTTCTTCGACCGCAGGCCCCCGACCGAACGCGTCGGCCAGCTCGCCTTCGACGACCTCCTCGACGACGTCGCCGAAGCGGGAAGCTGCGGCGAGGCCGGTCACGACCACAGCGCCTGCGCCGGGCACGGCCACCCCCATCTGCACGCCGGGTACGAATCCGTGGCCTTCACCTCGGACGTGCCCATGGACCCGCGCCGTCTGATGGCCTTCCTCGACACCCGGCCCGAGGGCCTCTACCGGATCAAGGGATTCGTCGACTTCGGCGCCGCCGACACCCGCAACCGGTACAGCCTGCACTCGGTGGGCCGGTTCCTGCGCTTCTACCCCGAGCCGTGGGAGCGCGGGCAGGAGCGCCGTACCGAGCTCGTCCTCATCGGCGCCGGCATCGACGCGCCCGCGCTGGACAAGCAGCTGGCCGAATGCGTGGCGGACCCGGGGGAGACCCCGCCCGAGCACGCGATGTGGGGCGTCCTGCGGTACGTACCGGAGCCGGAGCCGGAGCCCCGGGAGCCGGAAGGGGCCGGGGAGTTCGACTGACTCCCCAGCCCCTTCGGCTGAGCGCTCGGCAGGAAGCAGGAGGTGGAGTGCTTCGCCTGCGGGCTGGTGGGGGCCGGTCGCTCCCCCAAGTTCTCGGCTTCGCTCGAACAGGGGGGACCCCCATCGCGGCGGAGCCGCACCATGTAACAGCCCCGCGCCCCTTTCGGGGCACGTCGCCTCCCCCTCGTTACGAGGCCGGGCCCGCCAGGACCGTTACCGGGGAGGGCAGCGGTGTGCCCGAGCCGTCGCGGCGCGGGTCGAGCTCCGGGAGCTGCGCCGGGGCGCCGCCCGCCTGGGCCGCGCGGGCCGGGGCCGGGCCCGCCCAGGCGAGCACCAGCTTGTCCTCGCCCTTCAGGAACCGCTGACAGCGCACCCCGCCGGTGGCCCGGCCCTTGCGCGGGTACTGGTCGAACGGCGTCAGCTTCGCGGACACCGCCGTGTCGCCGAGCAGGGTGGCCCCCGAGCCCGCCACCGAGAACACCACCGAGTCCCCGGCCGGGTCGACCGCCGTGAACGAGATGACCTTGGCGCCGTCGGTCAGCTTGATGCCGGCCATGCCGCCCGCGGGCCGCCCCTGCGGGCGCACCTGACTCGCCTGGTAGCGCAGGAGCTGGGCGTCGTCGGTGATGAAGACCAGGTCCTCCTCGCCGGTGCGCAGCTCGGCCGCGCCCACGATCCGGTCACCGTCCTTGAGGGTGATGACCTCCAACTCGTCCTTGTTCGCCGGGTAGTCGGGCACCACGCGCTTGACGACGCCCTGCTCGGTGCCGATCGCGAGACCGGGCGAGGACTCGTCGAGCGTGGTGAGACACACCACCGTCTCGTCCGGCTCCAGGGAGGACAGGAACTCCGAGATCGGGGCGCCGCCCGACAGGTTCGGCGCGGACGCCGTGTCCGGGAGCTGCGGCAGGTCGATCACCGCGAGCCGCAACAGGCGCCCGCTGGACGTCACCACGCCCACGTCGCCGCGCTGGGTGGCGGGCACCGCCGAGACGATCACGTCGTGCTTGACGCGCTTGTCGTCCTCGCCGGCCACGAACTGCTCGCCGGTGGCGGTGCGGGCCAGCAGGCCCGTCGAGGAGAGCAGCACCCGGCACGGGTCGTCCGCGACTTCGAGGGCGACGGCCGCGACCGGGGCGCCCGCCGACTCCAGGAGCACGGTGCGCCGGTCGGTGCTGAACTTCTTGGCCACCGCGGCCAGTTCGGCCGATACCAGCTTGCGCAGCTCGTTGTCCGAGTCCAGGATCCCGGTCAGCTCGTCGATCTCGCCGGTCAGCCGGTCGCGCTCGCTCTCCAGCTCGATCCGGTCGAACCTGGTGAGCCGGCGCAGCGGCGTGTCCAGGATGTACTGCGTCTGGATCTCGCTCAGCGAGAAGCGTTCGATGAGCCGCTCCTTCGCCTGCGCCGAGTTGTCACTCGACCGGATGATCCTGATGACCTCGTCGATGTCGACCAGGGCCACCAGCAGACCCTCGACCAGGTGCAGCCGGTCGCGGCGCTTGGTGCGGCGGAACTCGCTGCGGCGCCGCACCACGTCGAAGCGGTGGTCGAGGTAGACCTCCAGAAGCTCCTTGAGCCCCAGGGTGAGCGGCTGGCCGTCGACCAGCGCCACGTTGTTGATGCCGAAGGACTCCTCCATCGGCGTCAGCTTGTAGAGCTGCTCCAGGACGGCCTCCGGGACGAAGCCGTTCTTGATCTCGATGACCAGGCGCAGGCCGTGCGAACGGTCGGTGAGGTCCTTCACATCGGCGATGCCCTGGAGCTTCTTCGAGCCGACCAGGTCCTTGATCTTGGAGATCACCTTCTCCGGGCCGACCGTGAACGGCAGCTCGGTGACGACCAGGCCCTTGCGGCGCGCCGTGACGTTCTCCACCGACGCCGTCGCGCGGATCTTGAAGGTGCCGCGGCCCGACTCGTACGCGTCCTTGATGCCGCCCAGGCCCACGATCCGCCCGCCGGTCGGCAGGTCGGGACCCGGTACGAAGCGCATCAGCGCCTCCAGGTCCGCGTCCGGGTGCCGGATCAGATGGCGGGCGGCCGCGATGACCTCGCCCAGGTTGTGCGGCGGCATGTTGGTCGCCATGCCGACCGCGATTCCGGACGAGCCGTTGACCAGCAGGTTCGGATAGGCGGCCGGAAGGGCGACCGGCTCCTGCTCCTGGCCGTCGTAGTTCGACGCGAAGTCGACGGTGTCCTCGTCGATCGACTCCGTCATCAGCGACGTGGCGTCCGCCATCTTGCACTCGGTGTACCGCATGGCGGCCGGCGGGTCGTCGTTGCCGAGCGAGCCGAAGTTGCCGTGGCCGTTCACCAGCGGCAGCCGCATCGAGAACGGCTGCGCCATGCGCACCAGGGCGTCGTAGATCGAGGCGTCGCCGTGCGGGTGCAGCTTGCCCATCACCTCGCCGACGACGCGGGCGCACTTCACATAGCCCCGGTCGGGGCGCAGGCCCATCTCGTTCATCTGGTAGACGATGCGGCGCTGGACGGGCTTCATGCCGTCCCGGGCGTCCGGCAGGGCCCGCGAGTAGATCACGGAGTACGCGTACTCGAGGAAGGAGCCCTGCATCTCGTCGACGACGTCGATGTCGAGGATCCGCTCCTCGAAGTCGTCGGGCGGCGGCGGGGTCTTCGTGCTGCGGCGGGCCATCGCGGCTGCTGCTCCTTCACGTACCGGAACGGATCTGATGCCGACCATTGTGGACCGTCCCACTGACAACGCCGACCGCGACCCGGGAACTTCGCCAGGTGCCCGCGCGCTTGCATACAGTGGCAGGACTTCTCCACTTGAGGACTTCCCCCGCCAGTACTTCACCTCGCAGTACTGCACATCGCGAACGAAGGGACGTACATGCCCATGGGTCACACGGCCACAGCGCAGGCCGGCTCCGGCGGTCTGACAGCCACTGAGCACCGACTGGCCAACGGCCTGCGCGTGGTGCTCTCCGAGGACCACCTGACCCCGGTCGCCGCGGTGTGCCTCTGGTACGACGTGGGCTCGCGCCACGAGGTCAAGGGCCGCACCGGCCTCGCCCACCTCTTCGAGCACCTCATGTTCCAGGGCTCCCACCAGGTGCACGGCAACGGCCACTTCGAGCTGGTGCAGGGGGCCGGCGGCTCGCTGAACGGCACCACCAGCTTCGAGCGCACCAACTATTTCGAGACCATGCCCGCCCACCAGGTCGAGCTCGCGCTCTGGCTGGAGGCCGACCGCATGGGCTCGCTGCTCGCAGCCCTCGACGAGCAGTCGATGGAGAACCAGCGCGACGTCGTCAAGAACGAGCGCCGCCAGCGCTACGACAACGTGCCCTACGGCACCGCCTTCGAGAAGCTGACCGCCCTCGCCTACCCGGAGGGCCACCCCTACCACCACACGCCGATCGGCTCGATGGCCGACCTGGACGCGGCGACCCTCGAAGACGCCCGGAACTTCTTCCGTACGTACTACGCGCCCAACAACGCGGTGCTCGCGGTGGTCGGCGACATCGACCCCGAGCAGACGCTGGCCTGGGTCGAGAAGTACTTCGGCTCCATCCCCACCCACGACGGCAAGCAGCCGCCGCGCGACGGCGCGCTGCCCGACACCATGGGCGGGCAGCTGCGCGAGGTCGTCGAGGAGGACGTCCCGGCGCGCGCCCTGATGGCCGCCTACCGGCTGCCCCACGACGGCACCCGCGAGGCGGACGCCGCCGACCTGGCGCTGACCGTCCTCGGCGGCGGCGAGTCCTCCCGGCTGCACAACCGCCTGGTCCGCCGCGACCAGAGCGCCGTGGCGGCCGGGTTCGGTCTGCTGCGGCTCGCCGGCGCCCCCTCGCTCGGCTGGCTGGACGTCAAGACGTCGGCCGGCGTCGAGGTCCCCGACATCGAGGCCGCGGTCGACGAGGAGCTCGCCCGGTTCGCCGAGGAGGGCCCGACCGAGGAGGAGATGGAGCGCGCCCAGGCCCAGTTGGAGCGCGAGTGGCTCGACCGGCTCGGCACCGTGGCCGGCCGCGCCGACGAACTGTGCCGGTACGCCGTGCTGTTCGGCGACCCGCAGCTCGCCCTGACGGCCGTCGACCGCGTTCTGGACATCACCGCGGAAGAGGTCAAGGCGGTCGCCGCCGCGACCCTGCGCCCCGACAACCGGGCCGTCCTGGTGTACGAGCCCACCGCGGCACCCGAGGCAGGCAACGAAGAGGAAGAGGCGGGCCAGTGACGGACGCTGTCGTGACCATGGAATTCCACCCGCAGCCGGTCGCCGGCACCGCCACGCCGTGGGCCTTCCCGGCCCCCGAGCGCGGCACGCTCGCCAACGGCCTGACCGTGCTGCGCTGCCACCGCCCCGGCCAGCAGGTCGTCGCCGTGGAGATCTTCCTCGCGGCCCCGCTGGACGCCGAGCCCGAGGGCCTCGACGGCGTCGCCACGATCATGGCGCGCGCCCTGACCGAGGGCACCGACAAGCACTCGGCCGAGGAGTTCGCCGCCGAGCTGGAGCGGTGCGGCGCCACCATCGACGCGCACGCCGACCACCCCGGCGTCCGGGTCTCCCTCGAAGTGCCGGTCTCCCGGCTGCCCAAGGCGCTCTCGCTGCTCGCCGAGGCGCTGCGGGCCCCCGCGTTCGCCGACTCCGAGGTCGAGCGGCTCGTACGCAACCGGCTCGACGAGATCCCGCACGAGCAGGCCAACCCGTCCCGGCGGGCCGCCAAGCAGCTCTCCAAGGAGCTGTTCCCGGCCTCCGCGCGCATGTCCCGGCCCCGCCAGGGCACCGAGGAGACCGTCGCCGCCATCGACGCGGCCGCGGTGCGCGCCTTCTACGAGGCGTATGTGCGCCCCGCGACGACCGTCACCGTCGTCGTCGGCGACCTGTCGGGCACCGACCTCGACGCGATCCTCGCGGACACCCTGGGCGACTGGACCGGCAATACGGCCGAGCCGCGCCCCATGCCGCCGATCACCGCCGACGACACCGGCCGGGTCGTCATCGTGGACCGCCCCGGCGCCGTCCAGACCCAGCTGCTCATCGGCCGCGTCGGCGCCGACCGGCACGACCGGGTCTGGCCGGCCCAGGTCCTCGGCACGTACTGCCTGGGCGGCACCCTCACCTCGCGCCTGGACCGCGTGCTGCGCGAGGAGAAGGGCTACACCTACGGTGTCCGCGCGTTCGGCCAGGTGCTGCGCTCGGGGCCGGACGGCGGCGCGGCCATGCTCGCCATCAGCGGCTCGGTCGACACCCCGCACACCGGCCCGGCCCTCGACGACCTGTGGAAGGTGCTGCGCACGCTGGCCGCCGAAGGCCTCACGGACGCCGAGCGCGAGACGGCCGTGCAGAACCTGGTGGGCGTCGCGCCGCTCAAGTACGAGACCGCGGCGGCCGTCGCGGGGACGCTGGCCGACCAGGTCGAGCAGCACCTCCCGGACGACTACCAGGCGCAGTTGTACGCGCTGCTCGCGGAGACCGGCACCGTGGAGGCGACGGCGGCCGTCGTCAACGCCTTCCCCGCCGACCGGCTCGTCACGGTCCTCGTGGGGGACGCGGCACAGATCGAGGAGCCGGTCAGGGCGCTCGGAATCGGCGAAGTGACCGTCGTAGCAGGCTGATTGAGGCATCGTCCGGGCCGACCGAGGCACGCGGACGACGGAGGGTTGCGGGACCCCGGTGGCGGATGCGCCGCCGGGGTCCTCCTTAATGTCCGTTTTGTAGGGGAGGTTGCCTGTCTGTCATGTGGCGTGCGCTACAAAAACCGGTGTCTGTTTGGTGATTGAAAGATCAGCCGTCTAGCGTCGGTCCCGCTGTCCGTCACCACCCGTCGCAGCCGCGGCACCGGACAGCGATCGCCGAGTCCCCGAAGGCGCGAGCCTGGGGAGCCGGGGACCCACTCAGTCCCTGGGGTGAATCGGACGCCTCCGCCCGCGGAGGAGCCCGTAGGAGACCTTCCTGCTCCGAACCCGTCAGCTAACCCGGTAGGCGAGATGGAAGGAAAGGACACCGCCACTCCATGGCGTTCACCCGTGCCACCGGGAAGCATCGCGCGCCCAGCCGTATGACGCGCCGCAGCGCGAACATCGCGGGCATCGCCACCCTCGCCACCGCCGGAGTCGTAGGCACCCTCGCCTCCCCGGCCATGGCGGCCCCGAGCACCACCACCGCCGACACGGGCCTGACCCAGGCCATCGTCATCGGTGACAGCATCGCCGACCAGGTGGGCGCCCAGGCCGACGCGCAGAAGCAGGCCGCCGCGAAGGCCAAGGCGAAGGCCGAGGCCGAGGCCGCCGCCAAGGCGAAGGCCGAGCAGCGGGCCAAGGAGGCACGCGAGGCCAAGGAGCGTGCCGCGCGCGAGGCCGAGCGCAAGCGCCTCAACACCTTCGTGGCCCCCATATCCGACAGTTATGTGTCCACCGGCTACAAGACCGGCGGATCCCTGTGGTCCTCCGGCAGCCACACCGGCATCGACTTCCATGCGGGGATCGGCACTTCGGTGCACGCCGTGGGTCTGGGCACCGTCGTCGAGGCCGGCAACGGCGGCGCGTACGGCAACAACGTCGTGGTCAAGATGCACGACGGCACGTACACCCAGTACGGCCACCTCTCGGTCATCCAGGTCTCCGTCGGCCAGACCGTCGAGCCGGGCCAGCAGATCGCCCTGTCGGGCAACACCGGCAACACCACCGGCCCGCACCTCCACTTCGAGGCCCGCACCGGCCCGGAGTACGGCTCGGACATCGACCCCATCGCCTACCTGCGCTCGCACGGCGTCTCCGTCTGAGACATCCGAGGCGTACGAGACGTCCAGGACGTCCGAAGCGCCCCCGCGCACACCGAAGGCCCCCGGCACGCCGCCGGGGGCCTTCGGCATTGGCCAAAAGAAATCCATTGATTCCGGCTCGTCACCGGGAATTAACAAGGCCTGCCATAGAGTCGCTGAACAGGCGTTGCGCGATCGCGTTTCGCGGGGATTGAGGCGGAGGTTCGGCCATGCGTATTCCGGCGCATTCGGTATGCACGGCAATCCGCGACGACATCGTCTCGGGTGTCTTCGAGCGGGGCAGCCGGCTCACCGAGGAAGTCCTCGCACGCCGTTACGGGGTATCGCGCGTCCCGGTCCGCGAGGCCCTGCGCACCCTGGAGTCCGAGGGGTTCGTCACCACCCGCAGACACGCCGGCGCCTGCGTGGCCGAGCCCACCGAGCTGGAGGCCGCCGACCTCCTCGAACTGCGCCTGGTCCTTGAGCCGTTGGCCGCCGCCCGTGCTGCGGGCCGCCGCAGCGAGGCCCATCTCAAGGTGCTGCGCGGCCTGGTGAGGCTGGGTCAGGACCGGGCCAGGCGCGGCCAGGGCGAGGATCTGCGCCCGCTCGGCGGCTGGTTCCACGAGACGCTCGCCCAGGCCTCCGCGAGCCCCGGACTGATCGCGCTGCTCACGCAGTTGAGGCACAAGGTCGCCTGGATGTACGCGGTCGAGGTGCCGGCCCGCCCGGCCGAGGCCTGGGCCGAACTCGGCGCGATCACCGACGCGGTGGCCCGCGGGGATACCGAACGCGCCCGCTCGCTCACCGCCCTGCACGCCGAGCGATCATTTTCCGCCCATCGGCTGCGCGGGCCCGCACCCGTGAGAACTTCGCAACATGCCGTAAACACCGCGAGCGCCCGCACTTAACAGCACGGCCGTATACAAAGAAAGGAAATAAAGCGCACCGCATTGTGCTGCCCGGAATCAGGATTTTCCGCGCACCCCATGCCCGCGAGAACTCAATGCATCGCGCACGCCCCATGCCGGGGGAAAGCGAAAGGACCGCCGGGCCCGAATTCGGGATCAGCGGTCCTTCGGTGTGACGCGGTGTCGCGCCGACCGGATCAGACGGTCTCGGGGAGCTCCTCAAGACCCTCGGCGACCAGCTTGGCCAGCCGGTCGAGTGCGACGTCCGCGCCCTCGGCGTCGGAGGCCAGCACGATCTCCTCGCCGCCCTGCGCACCCAGACCGAGCACCGCGAGCATGGACGCGGCGTTGACCGGGTTGCCGTCGGCCTTGGCGATCGTCATGGGGACTCCGGCAGCCGTGGCGGCACGGACGAAGATGGACGCGGGGCGGGCGTGCAGGCCCTCGGCCCAGCCGACGTTGACGCGGCGCTCAGCCATGGTGTTGCCCTTCGAAATCTCTGACGGTTGTCTAGACCAGTCTCTCATGTGGTGCGCGGTGCTCGTACCGACCTTGGGCCCGGGCGCGCCGCCGATCGGCCCTGTCCACCTTGCCCCGCCCCGTACGGCCCCGCGACCCGTACGCTTTCGGTATGACGACGGCGTCCGACCCCGCGTACCCGGCTCACTGGGAGGCCGACGTGGTGCTCCGCGACGGCGGCACCGCGCGCATCAGGCCCATCACCACCGAGGACGCCGAGCGGCTCGTCTCCTTCTACGAGCTGGTCTCGGACGAGTCGAAGTACTACCGCTTCTTCGCCCCCTACCCCCGGCTCTCCGCGAAGGACGTCCACCGCTTCACCCATCACGACTACGTCGACCGGGTCGGCCTGGCCGCCACCGTCGGCGGCGAGTTCATCGCGACCGTCCGCTACGACCGCATCAACGCCCAGGGCCGCCCCGCCCGCCCGTCTCCCACCACCGCCCTTGCGGGAGGGCGCTTCGCGCCCGCCCCTCCTGCGGCCCCCGCCGACGAGGCCGAGGTCGCCTTCCTCGTCCAGGACGCGCACCAGGGCCGGGGCGTCGCCTCCACGCTGCTCGAACACATCGCGGCGGTCGCCCGCGAGCGGGGCATCCGGCGGTTCGCGGCCGAGGTTCTGCCGGCCAACAGCAAGATGATCAAGGTGTTCACGGACGCCGGCTACCAGCAGAAGCGGTCCTTCGAGGACGGCTCGGTCCACCTCACCCTCGACCTGGAGCCCACCGCCGAGTCCCTCGCCGTGCAGCGCGCCCGCGAACACCGAGCCGAGGCGAGATCCGTGCAGCGCCTCCTTACGCCCGGCTCGGTCGCGGTCATCGGCACCGGCCGCGCGCCCGGCGGCGTCGGCCGCACGGTCCTGCGCAACCTCCTGGGCGCCGGATTCACCGGACGTACGTACGCCGTGAACAAGGCGCTCGGCCCGGAGCAGCGCGAACTCGACGGGGTCCCCGCCTTCCCCTCCGTGGCCGCGATCGGCGAACCGGTCGACCTGGCGATCGTCGCGGTGCCTGCCGAACGAGTGCCGGAAGCGGTTGCCGACTGCGGGGAGCACGGCGTCCAGAGCCTCGTCGTCCTCGCCGCCGACTACGCGGAGAGCGGCCCGGACGGCAGGGAGCGCCAGCGCGCCCTGGTCCGTCAGGCCCGCTCGTACGGGATGCGGCTGATCGGCCCCAACGCGTTCGGGATCATCAACACCGCGGCCGGGGTGCGGCTGAATGCCTCGCTGGCCCCCGAGCCGCCCGCCCCGGGCCGGATCGGCCTGTTCACCCAGTCCGGCGCGATCGGCATCGCCCTCCTGTCGGGCCTCTACCGGCGCGGCGCGGGCCTGTCGACCTTCATCTCCTCCGGCAACCGCGCGGACCTCTCCGGCAACGACTTCCTCCAGTACTGGTACGAGGACCCCGCCACCGATGTGGTCCTGCTCTACCTGGAGTCCATCGGGAACCCGCGGAAGTTCACCCGGCTCGCCCGCCGCACGGCCGCCGCGAAGCCCGTCGTCGTGGTCAAGGGCGCCCGGCACAGCGGTGCGACCCCGCCGGGCCACGCCGTTCCGGTGACCCGGGTGCCGGACGCCACGGTCTCGGCGCTGCTGCGCCAGGCGGGCGTCATCCTGGTCGGCACGGTCACCGAACTCGTCGACGCGGGCCTGCTGCTCGCGGGCCAGCCGCTGCCCGCGGGCCCGCGCGTGGCGATCCTCGGCAACTCCGAATCGCTCGGCCTCCTGACGTACGACGCCTGCCTGACCGAGGGGCTGCGGCCGCTCAGGCCCCTCGACCTGACGACGGGGGCGACCCCGGCCGACTTCCGCACGGCCCTTGCGGCGGCCCTCGCCGACGATGCCTGCGACGCGGTCGTGGTGACGGCCATCCCGTGGGTCGGCGAGAACGGAGCGATGGAATCCGGCGATGGGCAGGTCCTCGCCGACGCCCTGCGCGAGGCGGCCGCCGCGGCACCGGCGAAGCCGGTGGCGGTGGTCCATGTGGAGATCGGCGGCCTGGCGGAGGCGCTGTCGGCGGCAGCCCGAACGGTGAACAGAGGGGTACCCCAAACCCTGCCGAATCCGGTGCCGGCCAGCATCGATCCGGTCCCGCCCGGCACAAATCCAGTCTCTGGGGGTCCCCCCTGGACGAAGTCCTTGGGGGAGCGTGAGGAGCGGGGTCTGGGGCAGAGCCCCAGCACCCCCACCGGCGGGCAGCCGAAGAGCGACCTCCCCGAACCCCGCGAGGCAACCCGGATCCCCGCCTACCCCGCCGCGGAGCGGGCCGTACGGGCGCTGGCCGAAGCCGTCCGCTACGCCCGCTGGCGGCGGGAGGCGGCCGACCCCGGCAAGGTGGGGGAGTACGACGACATCGACGAGGCGGGCGCCGCCGCCCTGATCGAGCGGCTGCTCGGCCCCGCGCCGGACCCCCGCGGCCTGACCCTGACCGCGCCGGACGCCGGGGAACTGCTCGGCCGCTACGGCATCCCCGTGCGCCCGACGCTGCCCGCGCCCGACCCGGACCGTGCCGTCGAGGCCGCCCGCCGCCTCGGCTACCCCGTGGCCCTGAAGACCACCGCCCCGCATCTGCGCCACCGCCCCGACCTCGGCGGCGTACGCCTGGATCTGGCGGACGAGCGCCAACTCGCCCGCGCATATGCCGAATTGACGGCCACGCTCGGCAAACCGGAGGAGCTGGCGCCCGTCGTGCAGGCCATGGTCCCGCGCGGCGTGGACACCGTCGTACGCGCCTCGATCGACTCGGCGGTCGGCGCGGTGCTCTCCTTCGGACTCGCGGGCGCCGCCTCCGAACTGCTCGCCGACACCTCGCACCGGCTGATTCCGGCCACCGACCGCGACGCCGCCGAGCTGCTGCGATCCATCCGGACGGCGCCGCTCCTGTTCGGCTGGCGGGGTTCCGCGCCCGTCGACACCGCGGCGCTCGAAGAGCTGCTGCTGCGGGTGTCGCGGCTGGTCGACGACCATCCCGAGGTGGTCGCGGTGGGCCTGGAGCCCGTCATCGTCGCCCAGCACGGCCTGTCGGTGCTCGGCGCGACGGTCCGTCTCGCGCCCGCCCCGCCCCGCACGGACCTCGGCCCCAGACGCCTGCCCAGCTACTGAGGGCCGTCCGCCCCGTGCGGCAGCTTAAGATGGACCCCATGGCGAAGACCGGTACGACGACCCAGGGGCTCCGCGCGGCGATCGAGCGCAGCGGCTACTACCCGGCCCTTGTGGCCGAGGCGGTGGAGGCCGCGGTCGGCGGGGAGCCGATCGCGTCGTACCTGGTGCACCAGGAGACCACGTTCGACGCCAATGAGGTACGCCGCCATGTGACGGTCCTCGTGCTCACGGACAACCGTTTCATCGTCAGCCACACCGACGAGCAGAACGCCGACACCAGCTCCCCGACGCCGTACGCGACGACCTCCACGGAGTCCGTGAAGCTCGGCCGGATCTCGTCGGTCGTGGTGAGCCGCGTCGTGGCCAACCCCGAGTCGTACACGCCCGGCACCCTGCCCCGCGAGGTCGTCCTGACCATCGGCTGGGGCGCGGTCGCCCGGATCGACCTGGAGCCCGCCGCCTGCGGCGACCCCAACTGTGACGCCGACCACGGCTACACCGGCAACTCCACCGCCGACGACCTGAGCCTCAGGGTCAGCGAAGCCGGTGACGGCCCGGACACGGTGCGCCAGACGCTGGCCTTCGCCCAGGCGCTGTCCGAGGCGACCGCGGCGACCGGCCGCTGATGGCGCTGCCCGCCTGGCCGGACGACCCCGAGATCCTGCCGCTCTCCAGTGCCCCCGTGCCCGAGTACGGCACCGGATCGCTCGCCGATCTGCTGCCCACCCTCGTGGCCGGGCAGGGCGTACCCGGATTCGAGCAGCGGATCGCGGAGCTCACCCCCGCCGACCGCAACTGCGTCTTCCTGATCGACGGCCTCGGCTGGGAGCAGATCAAGGCCCACCCGGACGAGGCCCCGTATCTGCACTCCCTGCTCGGCACCTCGCGCGGTGGCACCGGCCGGCCCATGACCGCAGGGTTCCCCGCCACCACCGCGACCTCGCTCGCCTCGGTCGGCACGGGCCTGGCCCCAGGCGAGCACGGCCTGCCCGGCTACACCGCACGCAACCCCGACAGCGGCGAGCTGATGAACCAGCTCCGCTGGAAGCCGTGGACCGACCCGCACGTCTGGCAGCCGTACCCCACCGTCTTCCAGCTCGCCGACCAGGACGGCGTGCACACCGCGCAGGTGTCCTCGCCGGACTTCGAGCACACTCCGCTCACCAAGATCGCGCTCAGCGGCGGCACCTTCCGCGGCCGGCTCTCCGGCGAGGAGCGCATGGACCTCGCGGCGGCCCAACTCGCCGCAGGGGACCGGTCGTTGGTCTACACGTACTACTCCGAGGTCGACGGCAAGGGCCACCGCTTCGGTGTCGACTCGGACGCCTGGCGCGGCCAGCTGATGTACGTCGACCGGCTCGCCCAGCGCCTGGCCGAACAGCTCCCGCCGCGCGCGGCCCTGTACATCACCGCCGACCACGGCATGATCGACATCCCCTTCGACGAGCAGTCCCGTATCGACTTCGACGAGGACTGGGAGCTGCGCGCGGGCGTCGCCCTGCTCGGCGGCGAGGGCCGGGCCCGCCATGTGTACGCCGTGCCGGGCGCCGCCTCGGACGTGCTGACCTGCTGGCGCGAGGTGCTCGGCGAGCAGTTCTGGGTCGCGAGCCGCGACGAGGCGATCGAGGCGGGCTGGTTCGGCCCGGGCATCGACGAGCGGGTCTACGGGCGGATCGGCGACGTGGTCGCCGCGGCCCACGACGACGTCGTCATCACCGCCTCGCAGCGCGAGCCCCACGAGTCCCTCATGGTCGGCAACCACGGCTCGATGACCCCGGTGGAACAGCTCGTACCGCTCCTCGAAGTACGCTCGTAACCACCCTCCCTCCACAGATCTGAAAGGCCGTCACCTTCCCATGCCCGAGCTGGTGTTCTTCTCCGGAACGATGGACTGCGGAAAGAGCACCCTCGCTCTTCAGATCGAGCACAACCGCTCCGCGCGCGGCCTCCAGGGCATGATCTTCACCCGCGACGACCGGGCCGGCTCGGGCAAGCTGTCGTCCCGGCTCGGCCTGGTGACCGACGCGGTCGAGGCCGCCGACGGCTTCGACTTCTACGCCTACCTCGTCGCCCACCTCTCCAAGGGCGGCCGCTGCGACTACGTCATCGCGGACGAAGCCCAGTTCCTGGCGCCCGAGCAGATCGACCAGCTCGCCCGGGTCGTCGACGACCTCGAACTCGACGTCTTCGCCTTCGGCATCACCACCGACTTCCGCTCCAAGCTGTTCCCCGGCTCGCAGCGCCTCGTCGAACTCGCCGACCGGGTCGAGGTGCTTCAGGTCGAGGCGCTGTGCTGGTGCGGCGCCCGCGCCACCCACAACGCCCGCACGATAGGCGGCCAGATGGTCGTCGAGGGTGCCCAGGTCGTCGTCGGCGACGTCAACCAGTCGCAGGACGAGATCGGCTACGAGGTCCTGTGCCGGCGCCACCACCGCCGCCGGATGACCAGCGCCTCGGCGCGCGCGGCGGCCCTGTCCCCGGACGTGCTGCCCGTCGCGGCGCCCTGAACGGACGTCGACGCCGGCCCGGTCTCAGAGGCGCCCCGACGAGGGGGCCTGGCCGAGCGCCGTCACCGCGAGGGCCGCGACAGCGAGCCCGCCGCCCAGCCACATCACCGCGGTGACCCCGGCGCCGTCCGAGGCCAGCCCTCCCGTCAGCGCGCCCAGGGCGATCGCCCCGTTGAAGACGCCGACGAACAACGCGGAGACGGCCTCGCGCGTCTGGGGAGCCGAAGCCAGCAGCCAGGTCTGGGTGCTGACCGACACGCCGCCGTAGGACAGTCCCCAGACGGCGAGCAGCACCCCGGCGGTCAGGGCGGAGCCGCCGAGCATCGGCACCAGCGCGACCGTGGCCGCGAGCACCGCGCTGATCACCAGCAAGGTGGAGCGCGGCGCCCGCCCGGCGCCCGCACCGGCCGCGAAGTTGCCCGCCACGCCCGCGACTCCGTACACAAGGAGCAGCGTTCCGATCGTCCCGGCGCCCGCCCCCGAGACCTCCTCCAACACGGGGCGTACGTAGGTGTAGGCGGCGAAGTGTCCGGTGACCAGCAGTGCCACCACGGCCAGTCCGGTCCGCACCCGCGCCTCGCCGAAGAGCCGCATCACGCCGCCGAGCCGCACATCCTGCTCGGCCGGCAGCCGCGGCAGCAGGACTGCCAGGGCGATCATTACGACCAGTGCCAGCGCGCCCACGGTCACGAACGCCGTACGCCAGTCGGCCAGTTCGCCGATGTAGGTACCGGCCGGGACGCCCAGCACCGAGGCCACCGCGATCCCGCTGAAGATCAACGACGTTGCGGGGCCGACCGACTTCGGCGGCACCAGACGTATCGCCAGGCCCGCCGCGATCGTCCAGACGCCGCCCATGCCGACGCCGACCAGCACGCGGGCGGCCACCATCACCGCGAAGTGCGGCGACCACGCGGCGCACAGGTTGCCTGCCGTCAGGACCGCCATCAGCGCACACAGCACCGTCCGCCGGTCGAACCGCCCCAACAGCGGTGTCAGCAGCGGCGCCGACACCGCGCCGACCAGGCCTGTGACGGTCAGGGTCAGTCCGGCAGTGCCCTCGGTCACCTTCAGCGTGTCCCCGATGGGCGTCAGCAGGCCGACGGGCAGCATCTCGGACGTCACCACCGTGAAGGTCGCGCTCGCGACCGCCGCGACGCCCAGCCGGCCGCGGGTTGTTGACTGCTTCGGCACCCCGGTGGTGCCCGCAGTTTCCTCAGTCTGTGCCATGTGATCAGCCAATCCGTCCCGGCCTGCGGGAACAACGGCCGATCCCTCATCCTTCGACAAGCGGGACTACTCGATCGGCCGCGCGGAGCGGCGGCGCGGAAAGGGAACCATGAGCGGTGTCGAGATACGTGAGCTGGAGTCGTTCCTCGCGCTCGCCCAGGAGTTGCACTTCGGACGGGCGGGTGAGCGGCTGTACGTCTCCCAGAGCCGGGTCAGCCAGCTGCTGCGCTCCCTGGAGAGCCGTATCGGCGCCCCGCTCGTCGAACGCACCAGCCGCCGGGTGCGCCTGACCCCGCTGGGCGAGAAGTTCCTCGCGGACCTGCGCCCCGCGTACAACGCCCTGCGCGCCGCGGTCGACGAGGCCCGGGCCGCCGCGCGAGGCATGGGAGGGGAGTTGCGCATCGGCTTCCAGGGCACCGTCGACGACGGCCTCAACCGGGCGATCGCACGGTTCGGGGACCGGTGTCCGGACTGCGCGATCCACCTCGTCGAGGTCCCGCTCTGCGACCCCTTCGGGCCGCTGCGCCGCCGGGAGGTGGACTGCGCGGTGGTGCTGCTGCCGGTGGCCGAGGACGACCTCGTCCTCGGCCCGGTCTTCTCCCGGCATCCGCAGACCCTCGCCGTGTCCGTCCGGCACCCCTTCGCCGCCCGGGACTCGCTGTCCGCCGAGGAACTCGCCGACTGCCGGCTCATCGGCATCGCCGGCAGCGCCCCGGAGTACTGGCGCCGGGCCCAGGCTCCCGGCCTGACCCCCGGTGGCCTCCCCGTACCGGCCGGCCCCAGCGTCAACACGCTCCAGGAAGGGCTGAGTCTGGCCGCGGCCGACCGCGGCGCCATGCTGCTGTGCCGGTCCACGGCCGACTACCACGGGCGCCGCGACTCCCTCGCCTTCGTCCCGGTGCGGGGCCTGCCCGACTCCGAGCTGGGCCTCGTCCGCCACCGCCTGCGGCCCTCCGCCCCGGCACAAGCCTTCGCACTGGCGGTCGGTGAGACCGTCGGGGCGGCGGCCTGACGGCCCGCGCCCCTTGCAACGGGACGCATCGAAACGGGCGCCGCGCGGCTCTCCCCGTCGCGGGACCTATCGGCCGAGCGGCCGCGAGCCGCCGCCCGTGGTGCCGGTGTCGCCGTTGTAGAAGATGACGTGGTTGTCCGGCGAGGCCCCGGAGAGTTCCAGCAGGCCGATGGTGCGGACGGCGCCGACGATCAGGAACACCAGCAGAGCGACGACGCATCTGCGGCGGTATTCGCGCCGCCGCCAACGAGCCTGCTCCTTGCGGTAGGACTGCCGTGATCCGTCGGGCCCGGCGGAGGCGACGTTTTCGAGTGCGTCCCGCAGCAACTCCTCCATGTGAGCACGCACCGGAGACCCCCCGTCATCGCTTCCGTCAGCTTGGCAATTCCGCGGGCGGTGTGTGATTTCACCGCACCGACGGAAATCCTCATCGTGTCGGCGACCTCGGTCTCCTTGAGGTCGAGCCAGTACTTCAGGACGATCGTCTGCCGCCGGCGCGCGGTGAGTGAGCGCAGCGCTTCTATCAGGGCCTGCTGGTCGTCGTCGAGCAGTCCGCGGCTGCCGGACCGGCTCGGCCGCTGGACCGGGATGATGACGCCATCACCTTGAATTCCATAATGCGGAAAGTGAATTCCGCTTGATGGTACCCTGTGGATCACGTCGCGGGGGCGTCAAGGCCCTTTCGTATGCGGACGGGTTGGCTTGGAACATCCCGCTTGTCCCCGCTTTCGTCCTGTGGAGGTATGCGTGAACGACGCCCGTGTCGCCCTGATCACCGGCTCGTCATCGGGCATCGGTGCCGCGGTCGCCCGCCGTATGGCCGATGCCGGAATGTCCGTGGTCATCAACTCGACGACGTCCGTCAAGGCCGGCGAAGCGCTGGCCGCCGAACTGCCCCGGGCCGTCTATGTGCAGGGCGACGTCTCCGCCCCGGCGGACGCCCGGCGCCTGGTCGAGGCGACCGTCGAGGAGTTCGGCCGGCTCGACGTCCTGGTGAACAACGCCGGGCTCACCCGGTTCATCCCGCTCGACGACACCGAGGCGGTCGACGAGTCGGTCTGGCGGGAGATCTTCGACGTCAACGTCATCGGAACCTGGCACATGATGAAGGCGGCCCAGCCGCACCTCAAGGCCACCGGGTCCGGCTCGATCGTCAACATCTCGTCCGTGTCGGGCAGTCGGGCCATGGGCAGCTCGATCCCGTACGCCGTCAGCAAGGCGGCCGTCGACCACCTCACCCGGCTGTGCGGGGCGACGTTCGGCCCCGAGATCCGGGTGAACGCGGTCGCGCCCGGGCTCGTGGACACGCCGTGGTACGACGAGGCCCCCGAGGTGTGGGAGGGCTCGCGGGACTGGATCACCGCCAACACCCCGCTGCGCAGGGTCGGTTCGCCCGAGGACGTCGCCGAGGCGGTCTTCGGCCTCGCGCACGCCGCGTACACCACCGGATCCGTGCTGATGGTGGACGGCGGACGGCATCTGGTCTGAGGTCGATTCACCGCAAAGGGCGGGTCCTTGGCGGGGACCGGCCCTCGTCGTCGCCGAGCGGGTGGCGCAGTGCCCCGAGGCCTGCGCGGTCCGGGATCCGGCCGGGGCCTCGCTCACCTACCGGGAACTGTGGCCGCGCTCCGGGCGGATGGCTTCCGCGCTGGCGGGGTGCGGGGTGCGCGGTGAGCGTGTGCTCCCCTCAACACCCCGGGAGACCCCGCCCCTTCCCGAAACCCTCCGGGGGCGGGTGGGCTTCGGCCGCAGGGCGTGTTCGGCAGGCGTCCGGCGCCCGGCACGGAAGTGTTCGGCATGGGTTCGCCCGAACACCACGACCACCGAAGCCCGTGTACTCCTTGGGTTGTCGCCGCCACAGCGGACGGCTCCCTTCAAGGAGGACACCATGAAGAAGATCGTCGTGCGCAAGACCGGTTCCATCCGCCTGACCGCGCCGTGCCAGACGCACTACAACATCTTCGCCTTCTGACCGGCACGCTCCAGCGACGTGTGCGCAGCGGGGCCCGCGCCTTCACCAGGGGGCGCGGGCCCCGTCCCCATCCCGTACACCTACCGGGAGGCGTCCCGTGCTCCTCGACAGTCCTGTCTCCTTCCACCGCCTGAGTTTCGTTCCCGACGGCGAAGGCGTCCTGGTGGGGCGGCCCGACACCGACGCGTTCGCCGTACTGCCGCCCGACGGGGCCGCCGCCCTGCGGCGGATGACCGAGGGCCAGACGCCCGCGCAAGCCGCCACCTGGTACGCCGAGCACTACGGGGAACAGCTGGACATGGCCGACTTCCTCGACACCCTCGGCGAACTCGGATTCCTGCGGGGGGAGGGCGACGCCCAGGAGGCCGCGCCCGGCGGGCCCGTCCGCTTCCAGCGCCTGGCCCAGGTCCTGTTCTCGCGCCCCGCGCTCTGCTGCTACGCCCTGCTCGTCGCCGCCTGGCTCGCCGTCATCGCCACCACGCCCGATCTCGCGCCCCACCCCGGCCAGGTCTTCTACACCGACTCGCTGCTCCTGGTCCAACTCGTCGTGGTCTTCGGCCAGTTGCCGTTCGTCGGCCTGCACGAGGCGTTCCACGTCCTGGCCGGACGCCGGCTCGGGCTGCCCAGCGAACTCGGCATGGGCACGCGGCTCTACATCGTGGTCTTCGAGACCCGGATGAACGGCCTGCTCACCGTCGAGCGCCGCAAGCGGTATCTGCCCTTCCTCGCCGGAATGCTGGTCGACCTGGTGGTGGTGAGCGCCCTCGGCCTCGTCGCCTTCGCGCTGCGCGCGTCCGACGGTGCGGAGCCGGTGGCGGGGCGGCTGCTGCTCGCGATGGCGTTCCCGATCCTGATCCGCTGCGGCTACCAGCTCTTCCTGTTCCTGGAGACGGACGTCTACTACGTCTTCGCCACCGCGCTCGGCTGCCACGACCTGCATGCCGCCACCCGCGCCCTCGTCCTGAACCGGCTGCGCCGTGTCATCGGGCGCCCGGCGCGCATCGACCTGTCCCAGTGGACCGAGCGCGATCTCGCCGTCGCCCGCTGGTACGCCCCGTTCTTCACCGTCGGGGTGGCCGTGCTCCTTGCCATGGCGCCGCTGGTGTTCGTGCCGCTCTTCGTGCAGACCGTACGGCTGCTCGCGGACGGGATCTCCTCGGCGGGCAGCGGACTGCCGTTCTGGGACAGCCTGGTGTTCGCCGCGCTCAACATCGTGCAGATCGCCTTCTGGGCCTGGCTGACCGTGCGGGTCCACCTCCGTCGTCGCCGTACCTCCCGTGGAGTCCCGTCATGACCACTCGCCACCTTTGGATCACCGGCGCCCGCAGTGCCGACCGCCGGGCCGCGCTGGAAGCCGCCGGCCCCTTCGAGTTCACCACCACCTGCCACCAGTGGCTGCGCGGCCCGTGCACGGCGCTCACCGCGCTGTTGCACCGCTACGTGCCCGAGGCCTGGGAGGCGGGGCCGGAACTGGTCGAGGAGCACCGGGCCACCCTGCTCTACATCGTCCCCGAACTGGCCGGCCGCGTCGGCCCGCCGCCGCCCTCGCTGGTCGACGACACCCCGCACGAGGAGCGCACCCGGTACTTCGCCGAGCGCATGATCCGGGCCACCCACCACGGGATCATCGACTTCCTGCTCGCCCACGCCCGCCACCGCCAGGGGCCGCCGCTCACCCTCGCGTTCGACGACGTGCACGCGGCCTCCGCCACCGAGCAGGAGTTCCTGGCGCTGCTCGTGAGGCGCGCCGACCCGAGCGTTCTGAGGGTCGCGGTCGCGGGAGCCGAGGGGCCGCTGACCGATGAACTCGCTTCTATGGTGGGGGAGTTCACCGATCGTGTCCCGGTGCGGCAGTCTCCCGGCGGCCCGCCCCTGGACGCCCGCGGCTACGTCTGGACGGACTGCACCAGTGACGACCCGGCGGCGTACGCGGCCTATCGCGCGCTCCCCGACGCGGCGCGGGCCGCGCTGCACGACGAGCGCGCCGCCGAACTGGAGGCCCGCCCCGACCGCGGCCTGCTGCTCGGCGCGATCCCCAACCACCGCGAGCGGGGCGCCGATCCGCACGGCGCGGGCCGCCGGGCCCTGCGCACCGCCCTCGAACTCTGCGTGGCGATCGGCTACTCGGAGGCGACCGCCGACCTCGGCATGCGCGGCCGCGCCCTGTGCGACCCGGACGCCGACGCCCAGGACTACTGCCACTTCACGGCCAAGGCCGCGAGCGCCCTGGTGCCGCTCGGCCGCCTCGACGAGTGCGTCGCCCTCTACCGGGAGCTGCGCCGCAGGTACGCCACACCCCGGGTGCAGATGTCGACCAGCTACGCGCTCGCCGTCCTGCACACCCGCTTCCTGGAGCCGAGGGACCACGACCTGGCCCTGGAGCACATGAACAACGCGAGGGCGTTGGCCGCCCTGGAGCCCGACCCGGTGCTCGGCGCCTATTACCAGGTCTTCCAGGACAACGGGCTGGCCCTCGTCGAGATGCACCGGGGCGATCTGGAGCGCTCGCACGAACTCACCGCGCGCGGCATCGAGCGCCTGGAGCGCGAACTGCCGCCCGACCGTTACGTCGTGCACCGCTCCCAGCTCCTGCACAACCGCGCCCGGGTGCGGTACGCGCTCGGCCGACTGGATGAGGCGTACGCGGACTTCACCGAGCTCATCGCATGGGACCCGTACTACGTCGAGTACCACGTGGACCGCGCCAACCTCTGCCGCAGGCGCGGCGATCTGGCGGGGGCGCTCGCCGGATACGACCGGGCCGTCGAGGTGTCGGCGCCGATGCCCGAGCTCTTCCACAACCGGGGCGACGTACGGGCCGAAGTGGGGGACGTCGAGGGGGCGCTCGCCGATTTCGCCCGCGCTCTCGAACTGGAGCCGGACGAGCTGGGAACCCGGCTCGCGCGCGTCGCCCTGCTGATCGAGGCGGACCGGCCGGGCGAAGCGCTCGCCGACGTGCACGCCGGTCTTGGCCTGCACGGCGACGACTCCCGGCTGCTGTGCCTGGCCGGACTCGCCGAACAGGCCCTGGGGCGGCCGGAGTCGGCCCGCGACGCCTACGACCGAGCCCTTGCCGGGGACCCGACGAGCGTCCCGGCGCTGACCGACCGCGCGGTGCTCACCTTCGAGCAGGGCGACCCGCACGGCGCGGTGGCCGATCTGACGGCGGCCCTCGCGCTGGGCGGCGAGCACCCGGACGTGCTCTACAACCGGGGTTTCGCCCTGCTGGCCGCGGGGGAGACGGAGCAGGCCCTGGCCGACTTCACCCGGGCGCTCGCGCTCCCCGGCGCGGACCTCGCGGGGCTGCTGTGCCGCCGCGCGGAGTGCTTGACCCGGCTCGGCGAGACCCGGCGGGCGGTCGACGACCTCAACGGCCTTCTCCACCTGCATGACCAGGGCCTGCTCCCGCCGGACGCGGAACCGGCCGAGGCGCTGGAGATGCTGGAGGAGCTCACCGCGGCGGGCGTGGGGGGTGGGCGCGATGGACGCTGACACGTTCCGGGCGGCCATGGCGCGGATCGCGGGCCCGGTCGCCGTCGTCACCGTACGGGACCCGGACGGTGCGCCGTACGGAATGACGGTGAGCTCGCTCTGCTCGCTCTCGCTGCGTCCGCCGCTCGTGCTGTTCTGCGTGGCGGCCACCGCCTCCTGCCACCCGGTGCTCCGCACGGCCCGCCGGTGGTGCGTGAGCGTCCTCGCGGCCGGGCAGGAGGACGTGGCGCGCCGGTTCGCCGCCAAGGGCGAGAACCGGTTCGCCGGACCCGGGCTCGACGCCTTCGGCGGCCTTCCGGCGGTGCGGGGCTCGCTCGCCCGGCTGCTGTGCGCGAACGAACACATCATTCCGGCGGGCGACCACAGCATGGTGGTCGGACGCGTGCTGGAGGCTCAACTCCCGTCAGGGAAGGGCTCGTTGGTGCTGTCGGAGAGTCAGCCCGCCGACGCTCCGTTGGTGTACCACGCGCGCGGCTACCGGTCCCTCGCCCCGGCAGCCGCGCACGAGGCACTCAGCGCGCCGCGCGGCGCGCCGCTCCCCACAGGATGACCACGGCGAGCGCGGCCGGGACGCCCAGCGCGAAGCCGAGCCCCGGTGCCGTGCCGCCGCCGGGCCCGGCATCCGGCGCCACCGGCAGAAGCGCCCGCGGCCTCCGGTGGCCCCGCACAGACGCCTCACCCGGCCCGGCCGGAGCGTACGTCTCACCGGGCTCCGCCGACTCGCCCGAGTCGCCGTCCAGCATCGCCGCCGCCCGCTCGGCGAGCGCCTCGCGGCGCAGCCGGGCGAGCGTGCCGCCGGGAATTTCGAGAGCCGCCTCCAGCGCCCTCTCCAGATCCGGCGGCGGCAGCCGCCTGCCCTGCTCGTAGTCGGAGATCGGGCTGTGCGCGGACAGGCCGATCCGGCGGGCCAGGACCCGCATCGACTGTCCGGTCTCGATCCTTTTGCGGCGCAGCAGCCGGGCCAGTTCGCCCGCCGCCGGACCACCCGGACCGGACGCGGCCGTCATGCGCCGCCCCTGCCCGACCGGTCGCGGCCGCCCCACACCTCGGGCGCCACGACCCACACCACCACGGTCGCCAGAACATGGAAGTTCCACCGCCGTGACTTGCTTCCCCCGCTCATCACTTTCCCCCTTCGGCTCTCTTCGTCTCGCGGCTGGTCCGCCGGATTGGAAGCCTGGCCCCGGGGCCCTGTCGCTGTCACGCCCGGTTCCGCTCAGCGGAACGCGCCGCCCGCAATCCGGCGCTGATGGCGCACCCCGCGTGCCGCACCGCGTCCGAGAACCGTTCGAGCGGGCCGTCGGGATCGACCAGCGCGCACACCGCCGCCACGGGGTGCCCCCGCGGCCCGAAGACGGGGGCGGCCACACAGCTCACCCCCTCGATGAGCTCCTGCCGGTCGAAGGCGAGGCCCCGCTCCTGGATCGCGGCCGCCTCCCACCGCCAGCCCGACGGCAGCGGCCCGAAAAGGCCGTTGGGCCGGGCCTCGGCCACCAGGAGCTTGCCCGCGGCCGTGGCCCACGGAAAGACCGCGCCCGCCCGCACCGGCATCCGTTCGTCGAGCTCGCCGGGCGAGGCGTGCGCGATCAGGGTTCTGCCCTCCGAGAGCACCGCGACCGTCACCGTCGCCCCGGTCGCCGACGCGAGCCGCCGCAGCGGGGCGCGCGCCGCCGCCCCGAGCCCGGGGTACGGCTGCCAGGCCTGCCCGAGCCGGAACATCCTTGGGCCCATCCGGTACTGGCCCTGCTGCTGACGCTCCACCGCGCCGAGATCCGCCAGCTGCTGGAGCAGCCGGTGGGCGGTGGCCTTCGGCAGTCCGCTCTCCGCGGCAAGCCGGGTCACGCCGGCCTGGCCGAGCTGTTCCATCGCGGCGAGGAGCGCGAAGGTGCCTTCCAGCACGCTGCGGGCTCCCGAGTGTCCTGCATCCCCCATGCGTTACCCCCGGCGGCCAGTGTCCCGCAGGCGCACGTCGGCCGAGCAGGCCGGAACAGGGCGCGAGGAAGCGATGGGTACGTCTGGTGTACGCCGAGGTGGACCGCGTGCGTGCCCCGGCTCGGTCAGCTACAACTCACGTACGGGACAAGGGAGTCGGACTCATCCGTTCGATCGTACGAGGGTGAACACCGCCCCCTCGGGATCGGCGACCGTGGCGAGGCGTCCGCTCGCGCCCTCGTGCGGTTGCTGAAGGACGTGCCCGCCCAGGTCGGCGACCCGCACGGAGGCCTCGTCGACATCGGCGACCTCGAAGTACGTCATCCAGTGCGCGCCCTTGTCGCGCGGCAGGGCGTTGCCCACGCCGTGCAGCGAGGCGACCGGGCGGCCCTCCAGATGGAGCGTCACATAGTCGAAGTCGGCCGACACGACGGCTTCCACGTCGTAGCCGAACAGCACCTGGTAGAACTTGCCGACCGTCGAGGTCTCGCGCGTGACCAGCTCGTTCCAGGCGGGGGTGCCGGGCGCGCCCGCGACGGCGGAGCCGACGTGCGCACCGGCCTGCCAGATGCCGAACACCGCGCCCACCGGGTCCGAGGCGATCGCCATCCGGCCCGCCTCGCCCGCGTCCAGCGGGCCGACGCCGACGGTGCCGCCGCAGTGCCGGATCGTCTCGGCCGTCGCGTCCGCGTCGTCGGTCGCCAGATAGGTCGTCCAGGCGATCGGCAGATGCCGGTCGGGCGGCAGCTGGCCGATTCCTGCGACCTCCTTGCCGTCGAGCAGCGCGCGGACGTACGGGCCGAGCTGGTTCGGTCCCGGCCGGAACTCCCAGCCGAACAGTGCCCGGTAGAACTCCTGGGTCTCGGCCAGACCGTGCACCATGAGACTCACCCAGCAAGGCGTGCCAGGTGTGCGCCGGGTCTCGGACTGCGTCATCGTCACTCTCTCCTCGGCCTCGCCAAACTGCTGCTCGGTGGTGCGGTTCGGGAACCCGCGCACCCGGGCCGATGCTTCCACCACCAGCGCCGCAGCGCGCCCCGGCCGCGCCGCTTTTGGCGCGTTCCCGCAGGAGGATGCCCGTTTTGGGGTCGCTCATCCGTATTCCTGGGCGTTACGTTCCCGGTGGACTCTGCGCAAGGATGAGTCCATGAATGCCATCATCTCCGCACCCGAACTCGCGGCCGAGACGGCCGGGCCGCGACCGCCGGTGCTGCTCGACATCCGCTGGCAGCTGAGCACGGCGAAGGCGGCCGGCGCACCCGCGTTCGACGGCCGGGCCGAGTACGAGTCGGGGCACCTGCCCGGCGCCGTGTTCGTCGACCTCGACGCGGAACTGGCCGGTCCGCCCGGGTCCGGCGGCCGCCACCCGCTGCCGGACGTGGCCGAATTCGGTCGGGTCATGCGGCGTGCGGGCGTGTCGGCCGGGACGCCGGTCGTCGTGTACGACGGCGGGCAGGGCTGGGCCTCCGCCCGCGCCTGGTGGCTGCTGCGCTGGACGGGCCACCAGGACGTCCGCGTCCTGGACGGCGGCCTGGCCGCCTGGACGGGCGAGCTCTCCACCGAGATCCCGGCCCCCGCCGAGGGCGACTTCCGGCCGGAGCCGGGCGCCGTCAAGCTCCTCGACGCGGACGCGGCGGCGGCCCTTGCCCGTACCGGACTGCTGCTCGACGCGCGTGCGGGGGAGCGGTACCGCGGCGAAGTGGAGCCCATCGACCGGGTCGGCGGACACATCCCGGGCGCCCACTCGGCGCCCACCACCGAGAACGTGGCCCCGGACGGCCGCTTCCTGCCCGCCGACGAACTGGCCGCCCGCTTCAAGTCCCTGGGCGCCTCGGGTACCGAGGTGGGCGTGTACTGCGGCTCCGGAGTCTCGGGCGCCCACGAGGTCCTGGCCCTGGCAGTGGCGGGCATCCCGGCAGCGTTGTACGCGGGTTCATGGTCGGAGTGGTCGGCGGACGAGTCGAGGCCGGTGGCCGTGGGCCCGGACCCGCAGTAGGAGGTAGGAGAAGGGGCCCGCACGCATGGTGCGGGCCCGAGCGTTCCTCAACGGGGGCCGCACGCATGGCGCGGGCCCCCTTCATGCCTTCACGGGCGCGGGGCTGTGACATGTGCGGCTCCGCCGCGATGGGGGTCCCCCCCTGTTCATGGGGGTCCCCCCTGGCCCTTTAGGCCTTGGGGGAGAAGCCGAGAACTTGGGGGAGCGACCAGCCGCGAACGGCCCGCAGTCGAACAACGAGCCGTGCAAGCCGAACCCAGCAGAACGTTTAGTCCTGCTTCTTCCGCCGCGTCCCGAACACGATCTCGTCCCAGCTCGGGACAGCCGCCCGCCGCCCCGGCCGAACCCCGTCCGCCTCGGCCTGCCGATCGGTGGTCCCGGTGAGCCGGTCCCGGTGGCCGGCCACAGTGCGCGGCATCAGAACATCCGCGTAAGCGGAACCCGCACCCGCCGAAGCGGCCGGCGCGGGCGGCTCCTCGACCTCCGGCTCGGCGGCCGGTTCGGTCTCGGGCGGCTCGGGCGGAGCCGTCGGACGCTCGGGCACGACCATGTCGCCGCGGAAGCTCGGCACGGCTTCGAGCAGACTGGTCAGCGAGTCGCTCTCGTCCGCCACCGGCTCGGGCGGCGGCGTCGGACGCTCCAACTGCCGGTCCAGGGCTCGGTCCAGAGGCCGGTCCCGGGGCAGCCGGGCGATCCGGGGCACGAACGGGAAGCTCGGCTCGGGAACCGTCGTGATGGTGTCGTCGGACTCGCCGATGAGCGAGCGGGCCTCGTCGTCGACGGCCTGCACGAGCCGACGCGGCGGGTCATAGGTCCAGCTCGCTGAGTGCGGCTCGCCCGCGACCAGGTACACGAGCAGGACTTCCCAGGTGCCGTCGTCCCTGCGCCAGGAGTCCCACTGGACGCTGTCCTTGTCGGCGCCGCGCAGCAGCAGCCGCTCCTGGACGGCCTCGCCGAGCTGGGGACCGGTGTTCTCGCCCGGGCGCCGCACAGGAGTCTTCCGCGCCCGCTCCGCCATGAAGGCGCGCTCGGCGAGGACGGGGCCCTCGAAACGGCGTACGCGGTCGACCGGAATGCCGGCGAGCTGGGCGACCTCCTCGGCGGAGGCACCGGCTCGTATACGCGCCTGGATGTCGCGCGGGCGGAGATGGCTCTCCACCTCGATCTCGATCTGTCCGAGGCGGGCTCGGTCGTTGCGCACAGCGGCCCGGAGCCGCTCGTCGATCGGAAGCGTGTACTCCGTGCTGTCCGCAGCCTTGAGCACCAGTCGTGTGCCGTCGTTGGAGACGGCCACGACACGCAGTTCGGGCATGGGGACCTCCCGGGTGGTGCCTGCCGACGTCACGTGCGTCGCTGCTTCCGCTAGTCGAGTGTGGCCTGCCCGGGTGCAGCCTGCCACAACATTGCCGAGTTGCCCGGCGTGTCGGGCATGGGCCCTGGAACGCCGTTATGGCACGGTTACCTTTTCGCAACGCAGAGTGACCGGGATGGTCACTCTGTGCAGCAGGCGTCCGTGCGGTGCCGCGGCGCCGCCGGTTCGAGTGCCGCGTTCGGCCCCCTCCCGTAAGTCCCGGATACCCGTGTGGGACCCGGGGCCCAGGGCTCGCCACAGTACTCCATTCGGGCCACCGGGGTGGACCGGCGCGCCGCCGAACTTCTCGCGGGCTACGGGAGTTGGACCCGTTGTAAAGCCTTGGCGAGTGATCCGTACGTGTCCTGCTTCACACAATCCACGGAAACGGAACTATTCCTTTCGCTCAAATGTCCTTTCTCTGTGCAAGACGGACCAGAAGGGCGAACAGAGGCTGGCGATGGGCGACAAGCCGGACACCGGAACCGAAGAGAAGAAGCGCATCGACCTGAGCGTGCCTCAAGTCGCGGGCAGCGCGCTCGCCGCGGTCACCGCCGCGGTGCTCGCCTCCCAGTTGGGCGTGTACGGCACGTTCGTCGGCGCCGGTGTCGTGAGCGTGGTCGCCACCTGTGGCGGCACCGTCTTCCAGCACTTCTTCAAGCGGACCGGCGAGCAGCTGCGCGAGGTCACCGTCCAGGTCAAGTCCGGCTCGCGCCAGGTGCCCATGGTCTCCCCCTGCAAGGGGGCGCAGGACGAGACCACGGTCCTGCCGCAGGCCGACGCGGACCGCACCCAGCTGCTGAAGTCGCTCGACGGGACGACGATGCTGCCGCAGGCGGACGCCGACCGCACCCAGCTGCTCAAGTCCGTCGACGAGACCCGGCTGCTGTCGTCCGCGGCCCGCCCCGCGAAGGAGTTCAACGAGGCGACCGTCCACGGCACCCGGCTGCGCGGATGGAAGCGGCCGCTGCTCGCGGCCGCCGTCGTCTTCGGGGTGTCGATGGGCGGCATCACCGCGTACGAACTGATCTCCGGCGGTGAGGTCGGCGGCAACGGCACCGGGACCACGCTCACGTCCGTGCTCACCGGCGGCTCCAAGAAGCAGGAGAAGCCGCCCGCGCCCTCGGACACCGGCGACGACCACAAGCACTCGCCCGGCACCGGCGGTTCGTCGACTCCGCGCACCGGCGGCAGTGGCACGACCGGAGGGGACTCGTCGACGACCGGCCCCTCGCCGACGCCCTCCCCCTCCAAGTCCACGGATTCGGGCTCGGGTTCGGGGTCCGGATCCGGTTCCGGCTCGGGCGGTACGACGCCGGCCCCGACACCCACGCCGTCCACGTCCCAGAGCTCCGGATCCGGGAGCGGTTCCGGTGGGCAGAGCACCCCGGAGGCGCGGACCGGCGGCAGCCCCACCCCGTAGGAGGCTCACTCGCCGAGCACGCGCCGCAGATAGGCGTTGGCGAAGCGGCGCTCCGGGTCGAGCCGGTCGCGCAGCGCGGTGAACTCGGCGAAGCGCGGGTAGGCCTCCGCGAAGTAGGCCGCGTCACGCGTGTGCACCTTGCCCCAGTGCGGCCGGCCCGCGTGCGCGGTCATGATCCGCTCGACCGCGGTGAAGTACGCCTGGTAGGGCGTGCCCTTGTACATGTGCACGGCTATGTAGGCGGTCTCGCGCCCCGACGCCGTGGAGAGCGCGATGTCGTCGGCGGGTGCGGTGCGGACCTCCACCGGGAAGCTGATCCGCAGCGGCGAGCGCTCCACCAGGGCCTTCACCTCACGCAGCGCCCCGACCACGGCCTCGCGCGGCAGTGCGTACTCCATCTCCACGAACCGCACCCGGCGCGGGCTTGTGAAGACCTTGTACGGAATGTCGGTGTACGTGCGGGCGGACAGCGCCCGGCTGGAGACCTTGGCGATCGACGGGATCGTGGCGGGCACGGCCCGGCCGAGCGAACACACCACCTGGAAGAGCCCGTTGGACATGAACTCGTCCTCCATCCAGCCGCTCAGCCTGCCGGGCGGGGCGGCGGGACCCGCGCTGCGGTTGTTGCGCTTGGTGTTGCAGTTGCCGGTGTGCGGGAACCAGTAGAACTCGAAGTGCTCGTTCTCCGCGAAGAGCGCGTCGAACTCGGCGGTGACCTTGTCGAAGGCCATCGGCTCCTCGCGGGCCGTGAGCAGGAAGACCGGCTCCACGGCGAAGGTGATCGCGGTGACGACGCCGAGCGCGCCGAGCCCGATCCGGGCCGCCGCGAAGACGTCCGGATTCTCCTTCTCGGAGCAGGTGAGCAGCGAGCCGTCGGCCGTGACCAGCTCAAGTCCCTTGATCTGGGCGGCGATCGAGGCGGAGTCCCGCCCGGTGCCGTGCGTTCCGGTGCTCGTCGCACCCGCCACCGTCTGCTCCATGATGTCGCCCATGTTCGTGAGCGACAGGCCCTCCCTGGCGAGCGCCGCGTTCAGCCGCTTCAGGGGGGTGCCGGCCTCCACCGTGACGGTCATCGCGGCGCGGTCGATCTCGCGGATGCCGGTCAGCAGGTCGGGACGTATCAGCACGCCGTCGGTGGCGGCGGCCGCGGTGAAGGAGTGGCCGGTGCCGACCGCCTTCACCGTCAGACCGTCCTCGGCGGCCCGGCGCACGGCCTCGGCGAGTTCGGCCGCGGAGGCCGGGGACACGTCCCGCGCCGGCCGCGCGGTGATGTTCCCCGCCCAGTTACGCCAGGTGCTGCTGCCGTTCGCTCCGCTCATCTGCTTCGAGCCCCTCCCGATGCGTCACCGGCCTGCGAAGCCGGCGGTACCCCAGGAACGCCACCACCACCGCGAGCGTTCCCGACACGCCGGACACCAGGTACCCCGCCTGCGCTCCCGCCGCGTCCACCACCCAACCTGCGGCGGAGGAGCCGAGGGCCACACCGACCGCGAGCCCGGTACTGGTCCAGGTCATGCCCTCGGTGAGCTTGCTGCGCGGTACGTGCTGTTCGACGAGGGCCATCGTCGTCACCATCGTCGGTGCGATGGACAGGCCCGCGACAAAGAGCGCCACGGCAAGGAACGGCAGGTTCCTGGCCAGTTGGAGCGGGATCATACTCACCGCCATCGCACAGACACCCACCAGCCACCTGCTCGACGCCGCACCCTTGAGGCGCAGCAGCCCGAACACGGCTCCCGCGAGGCACGAGCCGAGGGCGTACACGGCGAGCACCAGGCTCGCCATCGCCTTGTGGCCGCGCTCGTCCGCGAAGGCCACGGTGACCACGTCGACCGAGCCGAAGACGGCGCCGGTGGCGACGAACGTGGCGACCAGGACCTTCAGTCCGCGCGAGCTCAGCGCGGAACGGCCGCTGTGGTGCTCGTGCGGATGCGGTACGGGTTCGGTGGAACGCTGGGCGGTCAGCGCGAAGACCCCGGCCACCAGGAAGCAGGCGGCGATCAGCGGGCCCGCCTCGGCGAACCAGGCGGTGGAGAGCCCGATGGACAGGATCGGCCCGAGGATGAAGCACAGCTCGTCGACGATCGACTCCCACGAGTACGCCGTGTGCAGGTTCTGGGCGTCGCCGCGGTAGATCGCGGCCCAGCGGGCCCGCACCATCGAGCCGACGCTCGGCACGCACCCGGCGCCCGCCGCGAAGACGAACAGGGTCCAGTCCGGCGCGCCCTGCTGGGCGCAGAGGAGCAGCCCGGCGACGGCGGCGACCGCGACCAGGGTGGCCGGGCGGAGCACCCGCCGCTGGCCGTGCCGGTCCACGAGCCGGGATATCTGGGGGCCGACCACGGCGGCCGACATGGCGAGCGTCGCCGAGAGCGCGCCGGCCAGGCCGTAACGGCCGGTCAGCTGGGACACCATGGTCACGACGCCGATGCCCATCATCGACAGCGGCATCCGCCCGAGCAGGCCGGCGGCGGAGAACCCCTTGGTGCCGGGGGCGGCGAATATCGCGCGGTAGGGACTGGGCAACGGGGGCTCCGGGATCCGGCGTGACGCGTGTAATTAATTCCTAAAGCTTACGATGCTGAATTCGATCGGCGCACCGCTTTTTCCGGCTCGCGTTCCTCGAAGGTCCCGGGCATCTCCCGGCATTCTCCGGCTCGGTTCAGCCGCTGTCAGAGGCGGATGGCAGGATCGAGTCATGTCCGAACTGCGCGATCCAGCTCCCGGAGCGGCCGCGGCCGCCGCCCCGTACGACGCCCTGCTGCTGCTCTCCTTCGGCGGCCCCGAAGGCCCCGACGACGTGGTCCCGTTCCTGGAGAACGTGACGCGCGGCCGCGGCATCCCCAAGGAGCGGCTCAAGGAGGTGGGGCAGCACTACTTCCTGTTCGGCGGGGTGAGCCCCATCAACGAGCAGAACCGCGCGCTGCTCGACGCGCTGCGCAAGGACTTCGCCGAGAACAGCCTGGACCTGCCGGTGTACTGGGGCAATCGGAACTGGGCGCCCTATCTCACCGACACCCTGCGCGAGATGGTGGCCGACGGCCGCCGCCGCATCGCGGTCCTCACCACCAGCGCGTACGCCTCGTACTCGGGCTGCAGGCAGTACCGCGAGAACCTCGCGGAAGCGCTCGCGACGCTGGAGGCCGAGGGGCTCGCGGTGCCGCGGGTCGACAAGCTGCGGCACTACTTCAACCACCCCGGCTTCGTCCGCCCCATGATCGACGGCGTTCTGACGTCGCTCGCCGAGCTGCCCGAGGACGTCCGCGCCGGCGCCCACCTCGCCTTCACCACGCACTCCATCCCCACGGCCGCGGCCGACACCTCGGGGCCCGTCGAGGAGCACGGCGACGGCGGCGCCTACGTCCGCGAACACCTCGACGTGGCGGGGATCATCGCCGACGCGGTCCAGGTCGCGACCGGCGTCGAGCGGCCCTGGCAGCTCGTCTACCAGTCCCGCTCCGGCGCCCCGCACATCCCCTGGCTGGAGCCCGACATCTGCGACCACCTGGAGACGCTGCACGGGGAGGGCGCCCCGGCCGTCGTCATGGTCCCCATCGGCTTCGTCTCCGACCACATGGAGGTCCTGTACGACCTCGACACGGAGGCCACCGCCAAGGCCGCCGAGCTCGGCCTGCCCGTGGCCCGCTCCGCGACCGTCGGCGCCGATCCGCGCTTCGCCGCGGCCGTGCGCGAGCTCGTCGTCGAGCGGGCCGCCACCGAGTGCGGGCTGCCCGCCGAGCGCTGCGCCCTGGGCGCGCTCGGCCCCTCGCACGACCTCTGCGCGGTCGGCTGCTGCCCGGCCGCCCGCGGTGGCGCCAAGCCCGCGGCCGCCGGCGCCGACAGCCCGTACGCGTAAGGAGCACCGATGACCGACCCTCTGCACCGCGAACTGCTCGGCCTCGCCCTGGAGGCCGCCCGGCGGGCCGGCGAGCTGCTGCGCGACGGCCGCCCGGCCGACCTCGCCGTCGCCGCCACCAAGTCCAGCCCCATCGACGTGGTGACCGAGATGGACATCGCCGCCGAGAAGCTGATCACCGGCTACCTCTCCGAGCACCGCCCCCACGACGGCTTCCTCGGGGAGGAGGGCGCCTCCAGCGAGGGCACCAGCGGCGTCCGCTGGGTCATCGACCCGCTCGACGGAACCGTCAACTACCTTTACGGGCTGCCCACTTGGGCCGTCTCCATCGCCGCCGAACAGGACGGCGAGCGGGTCGCGGGCGTGGTCGCCGCCCCAATGCGCGGCGAGACCTACCACGCCGTGCTCGGCGGCGGGGCCTTCGAGGGCGAGCGCCCGCTGCGCTGCCGCGCGCCGGCCCCGCTGTCCCAGTCCCTGGTGGGGACGGGCTTCGCCTATGTGCAGTCCGTACGTGCCCACCAGGCCGAGGTGGCCCATCGGCTGATCCCGCAGTTCCGCGACATCCGCCGCGGCGGCTCGGCGGCGATCGACCTCTGCGACGTGGCGGCCGGCCGGCTCGACGCGTACTACGAGCGCGGCCTCAACCCCTGGGACCTGGCGGCCGGCGACCTGATCGCCCGCGAGGCGGGCGCGCTCACCGGCGGCCGCCCCGGCACACCCCCCTCCCGCGAGCTGGCGATCGCCGCATCCCCGGAGCTCTTCGCTCCGCTCCAGTCGCTCCTGGAGGAGTACGGGGCCTGGCACGACTGAGCGTCCCACCGCGGCCCCCGGGCATGACGAAACCCCGGCGCCGTCCCGTGGCGCCGGGGTTTCCTGGTGGGTGGGGTCAGAGCGCTGCGGCTACCTCGACGCCGTGCTCGGCGGCCAGACGACGCAGATCGTCCAGCTCGGCCTGCTCGACGTCGGCGAGGAAGTCGTCGCCGGTTTCGCGCGCCCGTGTGAGGTCGGTTTCCGTGGTCCTGATGCGCTGCAGAAGTCCTGCGGTGAAAGCGTCCATGGTGCGCCCCCTCGTCGTGGGTCGGTGGCACGGGGGTGTGCCGACGGTGGGTCGCGACCACGACATGAGGATGTGGCATGCCACATACAGGGCGTGATCGCGGGGTGTGCAGTCGTCCTCCCCAAGCCCACTCTCAAAGAAACCTCAACTGCCGCGCCAATCCTGTCCATTCCCGCGGCACCCACCTCGTCTGGCCGAAAGCCGCAGGTGGTGGGCGGGCTCCGGTCCGGCACCGTCTTACCGCCGGTTTATGGGCGTAAGGGGCAGGATGGAAGCGCACAGTCACTGGTTCAGTGCACAGATTTGCCCGCGAACGACGCGGGTCCCTAGGGAAGGAAATGCGCCGTGCGCGTACTCGTCGTCGAGGACGAGCAACTGCTCGCCGATGCGGTGGCCACCGGACTGCGCCGGGAGGCCATGGCCGTCGACGTCGTGTACGACGGCGCCGCGGCCCTGGAGCGCATCGGTGTGAACGACTACGACGTGGTCGTGCTCGACCGGGACCTCCCGCTCGTCCACGGCGACGACGTCTGCCGCAAGATCGTCGAGCTGGGCATGCCCACGCGTGTCCTGATGCTGACGGCCGCCGGAGACGTCAGCGACCGAGTGGAGGGCCTGGAGATCGGCGCGGACGACTATCTGCCCAAGCCCTTCGCCTTCACCGAGCTGACCGCCCGCGTGCGCGCGCTGGGCCGGCGCACCACCGTGCCGCTGCCGCCCATCCTGGAGCGGGCCGGCATCAAGCTGGACCCCAACCGCCGCGAGGTCTTCCGCGAGGGCCGGGAGATCCAGCTCGCGCCCAAGGAGTTCGCGGTCCTGGAGGTCCTCATGCGCAGCGAAGGCGCGGTCGTCTCGGCCGAGCAGCTCCTGGAGAAGGCCTGGGACGAGAACACCGACCCGTTCACCAACGTCGTGCGGGTGACCGTCATGACGCTGCGCCGCAAGCTCGGCGAGCCCCCGGTGATCGTCACCGTGCCGGGCTCGGGTTACCGGATCTGACGGCGATGGCCGCCAGTCCCGCGCCGCCGACGGCGCCCCCGAAGCCCACCTGGGCCCCGAAGTCCGCAGAGCCGCCCTTCCCGTGGCTCCGCCCCACCATCCGCATACGCCTCACGCTGCTCTACGGCGGCATGTTCATGATCGCGGGGATACTGCTCCTCTCGATCATCTATCTGCTGGCCGCCCAGGCCCTGCACGCGGGCAGTACCCCGTTCAAGATCGTGGACGGCCAGAACATCCTGGTCTCCAGCGGCAGCTGCCAGCTCCCGGAGCGAGGCACCCCCGGGGCCTTCAACGACGCCATCAGCACCTGCATGGCCCAGCAGCGCCAGCACGCCCTCGACAACCTCCTGAGCCGTTCCCTGCTCGCCCTCGTCGGCCTCAGCGTCATCGCCTTCGCCTTCGGGTACGCGATGGCCGGCCGCGTCCTGTCACCGCTCGGCCGGATCACCCGGACCGCCCGCAGGGTGGCCGGCACGGACCTGAGCCGGCGGATCGAGCTGGACGGCCCCGACGACGAGCTCAAGGAGCTCTCCGACACCTTCGACGAGATGCTGGACCGCCTGGAGCGGGCCTTCACCGCGCAGCAGCGGTTCGTCGCGAACGCCTCGCACGAGCTGCGCACCCCGCTCGCGATCAACCGCACGCTGCTCGAAGTGCACCTCTCCGACCCCGGCGCCCCGGTGGAGCTCCAGCAGCTCGGCAAGACGCTGCTCGCCACCAACGAGCGCAGCGAGCAGCTCGTCGAGGGCCTGCTGCTGCTCGCCCGCAGCGACAACGAGATCGTCGACCGCAAGCCGGTCGACCTCGCCGAGGTCGCCTCCCGCGCCATCGACCAGGCCCGGAACGAGGCCGACGCCAAGGGCGTGGAGGTCCGCGGCGAACGCGGCCTCGCGGTCGTCCAGGGAAACGGCGTCCTTCTGGAGCGCATCGCCCTGAACCTGGTCCAGAACGCCGTCCGGTACAACATCCCCGAAGGCGGCTGGGTCGAGGTCATCACCGAGCTCAGGGACGGCCACGCGACGCTGCTGGTGACCAACACCGGGCCGGTGGTTCCGGCGTACGAGATCGACAACATCTTCGAGCCGTTCCGGCGGCTGCGCACCGAGCGCACCGGCAGCGACAAGGGCGTCGGCCTCGGCCTGTCCATCGCCCGGTCGGTCGCGAGGGCGCACGGAGGCCGTATCATCGCGGAGCCCCGCGAAGGCGGCGGCCTCGTGATGCGTGTCACCCTGCCGGTCTGAGACGCTGCTCGAAGCCGTTTTGACAGTTCGCTTTGCGCGGAATTTTCGGGACCTGTTCCTGTGAGTTCCGTGTGTGATCAGTCACAAAGGCAAACATCCGGCCACCTACTCTCCGTGATCGTCGAATCCGCTGGAATCCCGGGAAAAGTCCGGGTTTCCAGGGGGTGAGATCACGGGAAGTACACGGGGTGGCGCTGGTGAAGTGCGACATTAGGACCGTGTACGGTCCCGATCGCCATCCAAGACGATCACTCTTGAGGAGTGCGGTTGGGTGTCGATTGAGTAACAGACCTTGATGTGAGGCAAAATCTCCGCCTCAGGTCGGGCACAAGTCCGGCCTCTCACGCGTTACGTGCGCTGAGACACCGCAACCACCCAGAGGGGGAGAGCGACATGGCAACGGACTACGACACCCCACGCAAGACCGACGACGACGTCGATTCCGACAGCCTTGAAGAGCTGAAGGCCCGGCGCAACGACAAGTCCACCTCGACTGTCGACGTCGACGAGTACGAGGCCGCCGAAGGCATGGAACTGCCCGGCGCGGACCTGTCCAACGAAGAACTCGCCGTCCGCGTCCTGCCCAAGCAGGCCGACGAGTTCACCTGCATGAGCTGCTTCCTCGTGCACCACCGCAGCCAGCTGGCCCGGGAGAAGAACGGTCAGCCGATCTGCCGCGACTGCGACTGAGCAGGCCGGCTGTGGCAGGCGCGAAACCGCCCCGGAAGCGACCGTTCCGGAGGAAGGGTGCCCCGGGTTCCACCGAGGCGCCACAGGGCGGCACAGGCCCGGCTGAAGGCGTGGAAGACCCCGCCGAGCCGGTCCGCCTCCCTGCGGCGAGCGCTGCCAACGGTGCACGTGACGCCGAGCGGGGCCACCAGGCCTCGCTCGAAGCAGCCGTCACGGCACCGGACACCAAGCACAAGGCGGGGCCCGCGGCCGGGGCCCGACGCCTGGACGCCCTGCGCAAGGGCGCTCTCGACAAGGGCGTTCCCGCCCTGAGGAAGAGCGTTCCGGCGCTCAAGAAGGGCGTACGCAAGAGCGGCGAGGGCGTGAAGGCCTCGCTCGGCCACCTTGCCGACCGGATTGTCGAAGTCGCCCCCCGCATTCCCGTGCGGGACCTGGCGACCCTGCGCGCCCATTTCCCGGGTCTCGGCCCGGAGGAGATCGCCGACAAACTGATCTCGGGCGCCGCCAACGGCACCTCCACGGTCGGCGCGGGAATCGGCGCGGCCGCGATGCTGCCCGTACCGCCCGCGATGCCCGCCGAGCTGGCCGCGGAGATCACCGGCGTCGCCGCCATCGAGCTGAAGCTCATCGCCGAGCTGCACGAGGTCTACGGAATGCGGCCGCCCGGCACGCTCAAGGAGCGTTCCATGGCCTATCTGACGTCGTGGACCGAGGAGCGCGGCATCGATGTCACCAAGCCGACGTCGCTCAACTTCGCGCTCGGCGGCCAGATGAAGCGCGAGCTGCGCCAGCAGATCATGAAGCGCATGGTCCGCAATCTGCCGAACCTGACGCCGTTCATGGTCGGCGCGGCCGTCGGCGCCGTGATGAACCGGCGGGACACCAAGAAGCTCGCCGGGCACATCCGCAAGGACCTGCGCGAGCGCCAGGTGCCCTGGGACGCGCTGCTGGAGCTGCCCGCCTTGGAACAGCCGGACAACCCGCTGCCGCAGGGGAAGACCCCCAGGGAGATCGGCCGCTGAAGGGCCGGTCTCAGGCGGTGCGGACCGCGTCGATCGCCGCCTTGAGCGCCTCGGGGTCCCGGGTCGAGAGGTAGGCGTACGGGGTCGGGTCCGCCGGGTCCGTGATCTCCACCTTCACCGCCGTCGGGATGTAGGCCCTCAGCAGCATGAACGCGCGCGGATCGGCCTTGTGCAGCCGCCAGGCCCGCGCCTCCTCGGCGTCCAGGATCTCGGGCTCGCCCAGCGCCTTCGTCGGGATCCGGGCCTCGCCGGCGACCAGGGTGTCCGGGAGCACCCGGATCCGCACCGACCCGTACGAACTCACGACCACCCAGGACGCCGCGGTGCCGCCGACGAAGCCGGCCAGCATCGGCAGGGTGCCCACCGGCAACAGCATCAGCGCGCACGCGACGCCGACGAGGACGGAGATGAACCACCAGGACCGGGGCGCGGTGAGGCGTTCTGCGTACTGCGGGGCATGGGGCTGCATGAAAGCTAGCTTGGCACGGCGCGACCTGCGCCTTGACCGCGGGTAAGGTCTGCGGCTGTGACTGCTACATCTGCGTCCCTGACGCCCCCGGCCGACGCCATAGCGCCGGTGCGGCACCCCGAGGCGCCCGCACCCGGCGAGCTGCTCGGTGCGCACTACGGGCACTGCTTCGGCTGCGGCGACGGACAGCCCCACGGACTGCACCTGGCCGCCCGCGCCGAAGAGGGCGTGCGGGTCACCGCCGAGTTCACCGTGCGCGAAGCCCACCAGGGCGCCCCGGGCCTCGCCCACGGCGGGGTGCTCGCCACCGCGCTGGACGAGACGCTCGGCTCGCTGAACTGGCTGCTGCGGGTGATCGCGGTGACCGGCCGTCTGGAGACGGACTTCGCCCGCCCGGTGCCGGTCGGCACGGTGCTGCATCTCCGGGCCGAGGTCACCGCCGTGGCCGGCCGCAAGATCTACTCCCGGGCCACCGGCCGCATCGGCGGCCCCGAGGGACCCGTGGCGGTCCGTGCCCAGGCCCTCTTCATCGAGGTGAAGGTGGACCACTTCATCGACAACGGACGTCCGGCCGAGATCCAGGCCGCGATGTCCGACCCCGACCAGGTCAGGCGCGCCCGCGCCTTCGAGGTGAACCCGTGACCCGTGAACCCGTAGATGTCCTCATCCGCCGTGTCGACCCGGAGGTGCCGATCCCGGCGTACGGGCACCCGGGCGACGCCGGAGCCGATCTGGTGACCACCGAGGCCGCCGAGCTCGCCCCCGGCGAGCGGGCGGTCCTGGCGACCGGCGTCTCCATCGCCCTGCCCGACGGGTACGCGGCCTTCGTGCATCCCCGCTCGGGTCTCGCCGCCCGCTGCGGTGTCGCCCTGGTGAATGCCCCGGGGACGGTGGATGCCGGGTACCGTGGGGAGATCAAGGTGATCGTGGTCAACCTCGACCCTCGCGAGAGCGTTCGGTTCGAGCGTTTCGACCGCATTGCCCAACTGGTCGTCCAGCAGGTCGAGAAGGTGCGCTTCCACGAGGTGGCGGAGCTTCCCGGCTCGGCGCGGGCCGAGGGGGGCTTCGGGTCCACCGGCGGTCATTCCGCCGTGGACGGTTCGGCCGCCAGTGGCGGCACTACGGGTGGGAATCGATACGCTTCGGTCGTATCCGACCGGGAAGGACAGTGACGTGTTCGGACGTCGCAAGAAGAGCGGTAACGCCGAGGACTCGGCGGGCGAGGCCGAGCAGGCTGTCGAGGGCACTGCGTCCGACGGAACCGACGCCGACGGAGCCGGCGAGGTGCGCAGGGTGAACCTGCCGCCCGCGCCCCGTCCGGACGGGCCGTGGGACCTCGCCGAGGTCACCGAGCCCGGCGAGGGCCGGGTGGACCTCGGCGGACTCTTCGTCCCCGGGGTCGAGGGCATGGAGCTGCGGGTCGAGGTCGCGGGCGACGCGATCGTGGCGGCCACGGTCGTGCTGAACGACAGCGCGGTCCAGCTGCAGGCCTTCGCGGCCCCGAAGAAGGAAGGCATCTGGGGTGAGGTCCGCGAGGAGATCGCCTCCGGCATCACCCAGCAGGGCGGCATTATCGACGAGGTCGAGGGCCCGCTGGGCTGGGAGCTGCGCGCGCAGGTGCCGGTGCAGCTGCCCGACGGCACCAACGGTGTCCAGCTGGTCCGCTTCGTGGGTGTGGACGGCCCGCGCTGGTTCCTGCGCGGTGTCATCTCCGGCCAGGGCGCGGTGCAGCCGCAGGCCGCCGGGCTGCTGGAGACGATCTTCCGCGACACCGTGGTGGTGCGCGGCGAGGGCCCGATGGCGCCCCGCGACCCGATCGTCCTGAAGCTCCCCAACGACGCGCAGATGGTGCCCGACGGCGTGCAGCAGGAGGACCAGGAGGGCTCGCGCTTCTCCGGCGGCATGGGCCAGCTCCAGCGCGGCCCCGAGATCAGCGAGATCCGCTGACCTCACCGCCGTACCGCACACAGAGGTGCCCGATGGGCCGCACTCCCGGACAGGGGATGCGGCCCATCGGCTTGTCCGGGGGGCATCGTCCGGGGGTATCGGGCGGGGCCATCGGCTCCTGAAGGCCTGCCCGGCCCCAACTGCCCATCGATGCGCGGGACTTGACGGGCACCCCGGCGCCCCCTAGGTTCAGCGGCCATCACTCGATGTTCACGAGAGCGCCTCTCATTCAGGTATGAGAACGGATGGCCCCCACATGCCCCTCCATACCAGACGCACCGCCCTGATGGCCGTGGCCGCGCTGCTGGCCACCCTCCTCGCCCAGTTCGCCACCCCGACCGGCCGGGCCGAGGCTGCCCCCGCCGCCTTCACGCATCCCGGCGTGCTCGTCTCGCGCGGCCAGCTCGACTTCACCCGTGCGAAGGTGCGGGCCGGCGCCCAGCCCTGGAAGGGCGCGTACGAACAGCTGGCGGCGAGCCCGTACGCCTCGCTGAGCCGCACGGCCAAGCCGCGCGCCACCGTCGAGTGCGGGCCCTACTCCGACCCCGACCGCGGCTGCACGGACGAGCGCGAGGACGCGATCGCCGCGTACACGCTCGCGCTGGCCTGGTACGTCACCGAGGACAGCCGGTACGCCAGGAAGGCGATCGAGATCATGGACGCCTGGTCGGCCGTGATCAAGAAGCACACCAACTCCAACGCCCCGCTCCAGACCGGCTGGGCGGGCTCCTCCTGGCCGCGCGCCGCCGAGATCGTCAAGTACACGTACGACGGCGGCTGGGCCAACGCGGGCCGGTTCGCCGCCATGCTGCGCACCGTCTATCTGCCCCAGGTCATCAACGGGTCCAATTCCAACGGGAATTGGGAGCTGACGATGATGGAGGCGGCCGTCGGCATCTCCGTCTTCCTCGACGACAGGGCCTCCTACGACAAGGCCGTCACGAAATTCCTCGGCCGCGTCCCCGCCTACATCTACCTCGCGAGCGACGGCGCCCTGCCGAAGACCGCGCCTGGCAGCGGGCTCAGCACGCGCGACCAGATCGTCAAGTACTGGCAGGGGCAGAGCACGTTCACCGACGGGCTCACCCAGGAGACCTGCCGCGACTTCACGCACACCGGGTACGGTCTCTCGGCGATCTCCCATGTCGCCGAGACCAGCCGCATCCAGGGCCAGGACCTCTACCCCCAGGTCGGCGAACGGCTGCGCCGGGCGCTCGGGTTCCAGTCCACCTACCAGCTCGGTGCGGTGCCGCCCGGCTGGCTCTGCGGCGGCAAACTCAAGCTGGGGCTCGGCCCGGTGACCGAGGTCGGCTTCAACGCCCTGCACAACAGGCTCGGTTACCCGATGGCCGACACCCAGACGCTGACCGAGCGGAACCGCCCGGCGGGCTCGAACAACCTCTTCGTGGCCTGGGAAACCCTTACCCACGCAGGCAATTCGGGCTGAATCCCCGCGATGCATTGCCCGGCCGGGTGCAACCTGCACATACTGGCGCCCGGCCGCGCACACGTACGTACGGGGGAGTCGGGCATGACGCAGAGCGCCAGCGCACAGGGCGGCGGGACGGCCGTCGCGGGGGAGCGCCCGGCCGGGCCGATGGTCCGCGTCGACAACCTCCACCGCTCGTACGGGAGCGGCGCCGCCGCCGTGCACGCGCTGCGCGGGATCTCCTTCGAGGTGCCGCGCGGCGAGCTCGTCGCCCTCAAGGGACGCTCCGGCTCCGGCAAGACCACCCTGCTCAACCTCCTCGGCGGACTCGACGAGCCCGACGAGGGCACCATCACCGTCGACGGCACCGATGTCGTGGGCCTGGGCGAACAGGACCTCCTGGAGCTGCGCCGCGACCGGATCGGCTTCATCTTCCAGTCCTTCGGCCTCATCCCCATCCTCAGCGCCGCCGAGAACGTGGGCGTCCCGATGCGGCTCAAGAAGGCCGACCCGCGCGAGCGCGAGGAGCGCGTCGCCCTGCTGCTCTCCCTCGTCGGCCTCGGCGACCACGCGGGGCAGCGCCCCGGCGAGCTCTCCGGCGGCCAGCAGCAGCGCGTCGCCATCGCCCGCGCGCTCGCCAACCGGCCGGCCCTGCTGATCGCCGACGAGCCCACCGGCCAGCTCGACGCCGACACCGGCCTCGCGGTGATGGACCTGATTCGCGCCGTGGTCCGCAGCGAGGGCGTCACCGCCCTGGTCGCCACCCACGACAGCCAGCTCCTCGGCCTCGCCGACCGGGTGCTGGAACTGAACGACGGGGAGCTCGTCGACCACGGCCCACAGCTGAACCGCGTGTGACCAGCGGGGCGGAGCATCAGAATCGCGTCAATACGCGACCCCCGTCCTACCCCCACCCCATTTGCCGGAATTATTGGCCGTAAGGTCGACGCAGCGTACGCAGCTGAATTCTGAAAGACAATGGGGCCATGGCACGCGGCAAGCTTCGGATCTACCTCGGCGCGGCACCGGGCGTCGGCAAGACCTACGCGATGCTGTCCGAGGCCCACCGCAGGGTGGAGCGCGGCACGGACTGCGTCGTGGCGTTCGTCGAGCACCACGGCCGGCCGCGCACCGAGGTGATGCTCCACGGCCTGGAGCAGATCCAGCGGCGCGAGATCGAGTACCGCGGCACCGTATTCACCGAGATGGACGTCGACGCCGTCCTGGAGCGCAGGCCCGCCGTCGCCCTGGTGGACGAACTGGCCCACACCAATGTGCCGGGCGCCCGCAACACCAAGCGCTGGCAGGACGTCGAGGAGCTGCTCGCGGCAGGGATCGACGTCGTGTCCACCGTCAACATCCAGCACCTGGAGTCCCTCGGCGACGTCGTCGAGTCGATCACCGGCGTACGCCAGCGCGAGACCGTGCCGGACGAGGTGGTGCGGCGGGCCGACCAGATCGAGCTCGTCGACATGTCGCCCCAGGCGCTGCGCCGCCGCATGGCGCACGGCAACATCTACAAGCCCGACAAGGTCGACGCGGCCCTGTCCAACTACTTCCGGCCCGGCAACCTCACCGCACTGCGCGAACTCGCGCTGCTCTGGGTCGCCGACCGGGTCGACGAATACCTCCAGCAGTACCGCGGCGAGCACGACATCAAGTCCACCTGGCAGGCCCGCGAGCGCATCGTCGTCGGCCTCACCGGCGGACCCGAGGGCCGCACCCTCATCCGCCGCGCCGCCCGGATGGCCGCCAAGGGCTCCGGCAGCGAGATCCTCGCGGTGTACGTGGCCAGGAGCGACGGCCTCACCTCCGCCTCGCCCAAGGAACTCGCCGTCCAGCGCACCCTCGTCGAGGACCTCGGCGGCAGCTTCCACCACGTCATAGGCGACGACATCCCGGCCTCGCTGCTCGCCTTCGCGCGCGGCGTCAACGCCACCCAGATCGTCCTCGGCTCCAGCCGCCGCAAGGCCTGGCAGTACATCCTCGGACCCGGCGTCGGGCAGACCGTGGCCCGCGACTCGGGGCCCGACCTCGACGTCCACATCGTCACCCACGACGAGGTCGCCAAGGGCCGCGGCCTGCCCGTGGCGCGCGGCGCCCGGCTCGGGCGGGCCCGCATCGTGTGGGGCTGGGCGGCCGGCGTGATCGGCCCGGCCCTGCTGACCGTCCTGCTCACCAATGTCGACGCGGACCTCGGGCTCGCCAACGACATGCTGATGTTCCTGACGCTGACGGTCGCCGCGGCCCTGCTCGGCGGGCTCGTCCCGGCGCTCGCCTCGGCCGCGGTCGGCTCGTTCCTCCTGAACTACTACTTCACCCCGCCCATCCACAAGATCACGATCGCCGATCCCAAGAACATCGTCGCGATCGTCATCTTCGTCCTGGTGGCCGTGTCGGTGGCCTCCGTCGTCGACGTCGCGGCCCGCCGCACCCACCAGGCCGCCCGCCTGCGCGCCGAGTCCGAGATCCTCTCGTTCCTTGCGGGCAGTGTCCTGCGCGGCGAGACCAGCCTGGACGCCCTGCTTGAGCGGGTCCGCGAGACCTTCGCCATGGAGTCGGTCGCCCTCCTGGAGCGCGTGAGCGACGTCGAGCCCTGGACGCGTGCGGGCAGCGTCGGACCGCACCCGGTCGCCCGGCCCGAGGACGCCGACGTCGACATGCCGGTCGGCGACCACATGGCGCTCGCCCTGTCCGGCCGGGTGCTGCCCGCCGAGGACCGCCGCGTGCTCGGCGCCTTCGCCGCGCAGGCCGCCGTGGTCCTGGACCGCCAGCGCCTGGTGGGGGAGGCCGAGGAGGCCCGCAAGCTGGCCGAGGGCAACCGCATCCGCACCGCGCTGCTCGCCGCCGTCAGCCACGACCTGCGCACCCCGCTCGCCTCCATCAAGGCAGCAGTGACGTCCCTGCGCTCCGACGACGTCGAATGGTCCGAACAGGACCGGGCCGAGCTCCTCGAAGGCATCGAGGGCGGCGCCGACCGGCTCGACCACCTCGTCGGCAACCTCCTCGACATGTCCCGGCTCCAGACCGGCACCGTCACCCCGCTCATCCGCGAGATCGACCTCGACGAAGTCGTGCCCATGGCGCTCGGCGGCGTCCCCGAGGACAGCGTCGTCCTCGACATCCCCGAAACCCTGCCCATGGTCGAGGTCGACCCCGGCCTCCTGGAGCGGGCGGTGGCGAACATCGTCGAGAACGCCGTCAAGTACAGCCCGCTGGAGAGCCCCGTCACCGTCGCCGCCAGCGGCATGGCCGAGCGCGTCGAGATACGGGTCACCGACCGCGGCCCCGGCGTCCCCGACGCCGCCAAGGACCGCATCTTCGCGCCCTTCCAGCGCTACGGCGACGCCCCGCGCGGCGCCGGGGTCGGCCTCGGCCTCGCCGTCGCCCGGGGCTTCGCCGAAGCCATGGGCGGCACCCTCGCCGCCGAGGACACCCCCGGCGGCGGCCTCACCATGGTCCTCACCGTCCGCGCCGCCCCCGGCCCGGGCCGCGCCCCCGCCGACCTCTCCGCCCAGGTCACCTCATGAACCGAACCGCTCAGCCAGTACACGCAGAAGGCAGGTATCCCAGATGACCCGGGTGCTCGTGGTCGAGGACGAGCCGCAGATCGTGCGCGCGCTCGTGATCAACCTCAAGGCACGGAAGTACGAGGTGGACGCGGCCCCCGACGGCGCGACCGCCCTCCAGCTCGCCGCCGCCCGCCACCCCGACGTGGTCGTGCTCGACCTCGGCCTGCCCGACATGGACGGCGTCGAGGTCATCCGGGGGCTGCGCGGCTGGACCCGGGTCCCGATTCTGGTGCTCTCCGCCCGCCACACCTCCGACGAGAAGGTCGAGGCGCTCGACGCCGGCGCCGACGACTACGTCACCAAGCCCTTCGGCATGGACGAACTGCTCGCCCGCCTTCGCGCCGCCGTACGCCGCGCCGAACCGGTCGGCGGCGCGGACGGCGCCGACGACGTGGTGATCGTCGAGACCGAGGGCTTCACCGTCGACCTGGCCGCCAAGAAGGTCAACCGCGACGGCCGCGACGTACGCCTGACGCCGACCGAGTGGCATCTGCTCGAAGTCCTCGTGCGCAACACCGGCCGCCTGGTCAGCCAGAAGCAACTGCTGCAGGAGGTCTGGGGGCCCTCCTACGGCACCGAGACCAACTATCTGCGGGTCTACATGGCGCAGCTGCGCCGCAAGCTGGAGCTCGACCCCTCGCACCCGCGCCACTTCATCACCGAGCCGGGCATGGGCTACCGCTTCGAACGCTGACGGCCCGAGCGGTGCCGAGATCGGTGCTGACCACACGCTTTGATCCCGTGGGGGTGTCCCCCGGTACGCTTTCTGTATGAGTGCTGACCTTCGTACCGAGAAGCCCGCGGGGCGCTTCCGCCGGATGCTCGACCGGCTGTCCACCTCGCAGGAGGACCTGCACTCCGCGGAACTGCAGGAGGACACGCAGGCCACGGGGTGCACCCGCATCTCCGAGTGCAGTGACCGCCAGATCGTCAAAGTGACTGGTACCTTGCGGACCGTCACCCTGCGACCGCGGGCGGGTGTGCCGGCCCTTGAGGCAGAACTCTTCGACGGCACCGCCCCGCTGGACGTGGTGTGGCTGGGACGGCGCTCGATCGTGGGCATCGAGCCGGGCCGCAAGCTCATCGCTTCGGGCCGGATCTCCATGAGCCACGGCCGGCGGGTCCTGTTCAATCCCAAATACGAACTCCGACCGCTCGGACAGGAGTAGCCGGTGACGTCAGTCGACAAGCCGACCACCGCCCCCACGCCCGCCAAGGCCGCCGACGACGCCAAAGCCGTGACCGAGGCCGCGCTCTTCGAGGCCTTCGGCGGGGTGCGCGGCATGGTGGAGACGGTCCTGCCGGGACTGCTCTTCGTCACGATCTTCACGGTCAACAAGGACCTGCACACCTCGGCGATCGCCGCCCTCGCGGTGTCGCTGCTGCTCGTCGTGGTCCGCCTGGTCCGCAAGGACACCATGAAGCACGCCTTCAGCGGCGTCTTCGGCGTGGCCTTCGGCGTGGTCTTCGCGATGATGACGGGCAACGCCAAGGACTTCTACCTGCCGGGCATGCTCTACACCCTCGGCCTGGCCCTCGCGTACATCGTGACCACCGTGTGCGGGGTGCCGCTGATCGGGCTGATCCTCGGCCCGGTCTTCAAGGAGAACCTGTCCTGGCGCACCCGCAACCCGGGCCGCAAGAGGGCCTACGCGAAGGCGAGCTGGGCCTGGGGGCTCATCCTGCTCGCCAAGTGCGCGATCCTCTTCCCGCTGTACTGGTGGGCCAACACCTCGCAGCTCGGCTGGGTCCTGATCGCCCTGAAGATCCCGCCGTTCCTGCTCGCGGTCTGGCTCACCTGGGTCTTCCTCGCGAAGGCCCCGGCGCCGATCGACGTCTTCGCCGAGATGGAGGCGGAGGAGGCGGCCGAGAAGGCCCGCAAGGCCGCGGCCGGCCAGGCGTAACCCCCAGCGCGGACGAAGGGCCCGGAACCGATGCGGTTCCGGGCCCTTCGCCCTGTGCGGAGATCAGTCCTCGCGGCGGACCGAGAGCAGGTCCTCCAGCTGCTCCTCGCGGGCCTGGGCGGCCACGAACAGCAGCTCGTCGCCGGCCTCCAGGGTCTCCTCCCGGCTCGGCGTGAGCACCCGCGTACCCCGGATGATCGTGACGAGCGAGGTGTCCTCCGGCCAGGCCACGTCCCCGACCTGCGTGCCCGCGATCGCCGACTCCGGCGGCAGCGTCAGCTCGACCAGGTTGGCGTCGCCGTGGCTGAAGCGCAGCAGGCGTACGAGATCGCCGACGCTCACCGCCTCCTCGACCAGCGCCGACATCAGACGCGGCGTCGAGACGGCGACGTCCACGCCCCACGACTCGTTGAACAGCCACTCGTTCTTCGGGTTGTTGACCCGGGCCACCACCCGCGGCACCCCGTACTCGGTCTTCGCGAGCAGCGAGACGACCAGGTTCACCTTGTCGTCACCGGTGGCCGCGATGACCACGTTGCAGCGCTGCAGCGCCGCCTCGTCGAGCGAGGTGATCTCGCAGGCGTCCGCGAGCAGCCACTCCGCCAGCGGCACCCGCTCCACCGAGATGGCGGTGGGCGCCTTGTCGACGAGGAGCACCTCGTGCCCGTTCTCCAGGAGCTCGCCCGCGATGGAACGGCCCACCGCGCCGGCCCCGGCAATCGCAACCCGCATCAGTGACCGCCCTCCTCGGGACCCTGGGCGAAGGCCGCCTCGACCTTTTCGACCTCGTCGGTACGCATCATGACGTGCACCAGGTCGCCCTCCTGCAGCACCGTCTGGGACGTCGGAAGCACCGCTTCGCCCAACCGGGTGAGGAACGCGACACGGACGCCGGTCTCCTCCTGCAGCTTGCTGATCTTGTGACCGATCCAGGCCGTCGAGGTGTGCACCTCGGCCAGCTGCACGCCACCGCTCGGGTCGCGCCACAAGGGCTCCGCGCCGGACGGCAGCAGCCGCCGCAGCATCTGGTCGGCGGTCCAGCTGACCGTGGCGACCGTCGGGATGCCGAGCCGCTGGTAGACCTCGGCACGGCGCGGGTCGTAGATCCGCGCCGCCACGTTCTCGATGCCGAACATCTCGCGCGCCACCCGGGCCGCGATGATGTTGGAGTTGTCGCCGCTGGAGACCGCGGCGAACGCCCCGGCCTCCTCGATGCCCGCCTCGCGCAGGGTGTCCTGGTCGAAGCCGACACCGGTGACCCGGCGCCCGCCGAAGCCCGAACCCAGCCGACGGAAGGCCGTGGGGTCCTGGTCGATCACCGCGACCGTGTGCCCCTGCTGTTCCAGGGTCTGCGCGAGAGCGGCTCCCACTCGCCCGCAGCCCATGATGACGATGTGCACGTCCCCTTACCCCGCACTCCTGGTCGCCCCGATGACCTGCGCAAACACCCTGCTCACTACTTCCTTCTCGGCTAGCCGGGCAACAGCGTGGCAACAGAAATCCACGTTGCCGCCTGATGAGCTTATGCGGCCCGCCCGGCGATGCACTCACTCAGTGCCCCCATCACGCAAACCCGTCGACGGGAGCCGGGTGGGCCTTATTCATACGCAACGCTTACGATCCTCTGCGTGTCCAAACTGACCGACGTGCCCAAACGGATCCTGATCGGCCGGGCGCTGCGCAGCGACAAGCTGGGAGAAACGCTCCTCCCCAAGCGCATCGCACTCCCCGTCTTTGCCTCCGACCCGCTCTCGTCCGTTGCGTACGCTCCCGGAGAAGTACTCCTGGTGCTCTCCGTGGCGGGTGTGTCGGCGTACCACTTCAGCCCCTGGATCGCGGTCGCGGTCGTGGTGCTGATGTTCACCGTGGCCGCCTCCTACCGGCAGAACGTGCACGCCTACCCGAGCGGCGGCGGCGACTACGAGGTCGCCACCACCAACCTCGGTCCCAAGGCCGGACTCACCGTCGCCTCCGCCCTGCTCGTCGACTACGTGCTGACCGTCGCCGTCTCGATCGCCTCCGGCATCGAGAACCTCGGCTCCGCGATCCCCTTCGTCGTCGAGCACAAGGTGCTGTGCGCCGTCGCCGTGATCGTGCTGCTCACGCTGATGAACCTGCGCGGCGTGAAGGAGTCGGGCAAGCTCTTCGCGATCCCGACGTACGTCTTCGTCGCCGGCGTCTTCATCATGATCGCCTGGGGTGCGTACCGGGGCCTGGTCATGGGCGACACCATGAAGGCGCCCACCGCCGACTACACGATCAGGGCCGAGCACCAGGGCCTGGCCGGCTTCGCCCTCGTCTTCCTGCTCCTGCGCGCCTTCTCCTCCGGCTGCGCGGCGCTCACCGGCGTCGAGGCCATCAGCAACGGCGTCCCCGCCTTCCGCAAGCCCAAGTCGAAGAACGCCGCCAGCACCCTGGCCCTGATGGGCGCGCTGGCCGTCACCATGTTCTGCGGCATCATCGCGCTGGCCATGAGCACCCACGTACGGATGGCCGAGAAGCCCGGCGAGGACCTGCTGCACAACGGGACCCCGCTCGGCTCCGGATACGTCCAGAACCCGGTGATCTCCCAGGTGGCCGAGGCGGTCTTCGGCAACGGCAGCTTCCTGTTCATCGTGCTCGCCGCGGCCACCGCGCTCGTCCTGTTCCTTGCCGCGAACACCGCGTACAACGGCTTCCCGCTGCTCGGCTCGATCCTCGCCCAGGACCGCTACCTGCCCCGCCAGCTGCACACCCGCGGCGACCGCCTCGCGTTCTCCAACGGCATCGTGCTGCTGGCCGGCGCGGCGGTCCTGCTCGTCGTGATCTACGGGGCGGACTCGACCCGGCTGATCCAGCTGTACATCGTCGGCGTCTTCGTGTCCTTCACGCTCAGCCAGACCGGCATGGTCCGCCACTGGAACCGCCACCTGGCCACCGAGCGGGACCCGGCCAAGCGCCGCCGCATGATCCGCTCGCGCGCGATCAACGCGTTCGGTGCGTTCTTCACCGGCCTGGTGCTCGTGGTCGTCCTGGCCACGAAGTTCACCCACGGCGCCTGGGTCGCGCTGCTCGGCATGGTGATCTTCTACGGAACGATGACCGCGATCCGCAAGCACTACGACAAGGTCGCGGAAGAGATCTCCGCCGCCGAGGAGCGCCCCGACGAGTACGTACGTCCCTCGCGTGTGCACTCCGTCGTCCTGGTTTCCAAGATCCACAAGCCGACCCTGCGAGCCCTCGCCTACGCCAAGCTGCTGCACTCCAGCCAGCTGGAGGCGCTCAGCGTCAGCGTGGACGCGGCCGAGACGAAGGCGCTCAAGGACGAATGGGAGCGGCGCGGCATCGACGTACCGCTGAAGATCATCGACTCGCCGTACCGCGAGGTGACCCGGCCGGTCATCGAGTACGTCAAGGGCCTGCGCCGGGACAGTCCGCGCGACGCGGTCAGCGTGTACATCCCCGAGTACGTGGTGGGCCACTGGTACGAGCACCTGCTGCACAACCAGAGCGCGCTGCGGCTCAAGGGCCGCCTCCTTTTCACCCCCGGCGTCATGGTGACCTCCGTCCCCTACCAGCTGGAGTCCTCCGAGGCCGCCAAGAAGCGGGCCCGCAGGCGGGCGGACTGGAACGCGCCGGGCTCGGTGCGACGGGGCCCGGTGTCCCGGCCCAAGGAGCCGAGCAACAAGAGCTGAGCCGTGCCTGTGGCGGGCGGCCGGGCGACACCCACGTAGACTGGTGGGCTGTCCCCCGGCCGCCCGCCGTTTTCCCCCCTTCCCTTCTCTTCCCTTCTGGAGTCACCCACCCATGCAGCAGAACGCACCCGAGCCGTCGCTGTCGTCGCTGGTCGGGGAGGAGTACGAGGTCGAGGTCGGCCCCGTCGCGCACGGCGGCCACTGCATCGCCCGCACCGCCGAGGGCCGCGTCCTGTTCGTACGCCACGCCCTGCCCGGCGAGAAGATCGTCGCCCGGGTCACCGAGGGTGAGGAGGACTCGCGCTTCCTGCGCGCGGACGCCGTCCAGATCCTGGAGCCCTCCAAGGACCGGGTCGAAGCCCCCTGCCCCTTCGCCGGCCCCGGCAAGTGCGGCGGCTGCGACTGGCAGCACGCCAAGCCCGGCGCCCAGCGCCGCCTCAAGGGCGAGGTCATCGCCGAGCAGCTCCGCCGGCTCGCGGGCCTGACCCCGGAGGAGGCCGGCTGGGACGGCACGGTCGTGCCCGCCGAGGGCGACAAGCTGCCCGCGGGCCAGGTCCCGGCGTGGCGCACCCGCGTCCAGTACGCGATCGACGACGAGGGCCGCGCGGGCCTGCGCAAGCACCGCTCGCACGACGTGGAGCCGGTCGACCACTGCATGATCGCCTCGCCGGGCGTCTCGGAACTCGGCATCGAGAAGCGGGAGTGGCCGCAGCTGGCATCGGTCGAGGCGATCGCGTCCTCGGGCTCGCACGACCGCCAGGTGGTCCTCACCCCGAACCCCGGCGGCCGCCTCCCCCTGGTGGAACTCGACAAGCCGGTCTCCGTCCTCCGGGTCGAGGAGAAGGACGGCGGAGTCCACCGCGTCCACGGCCGGGCCTTCGTCCGCGAGCGTGCGGACGGCCGCACCTACCGCGTCGGCATGGGCGGTTTCTGGCAGGTCCACCCCCAGGCCCCGGACACCCTGGTGAAGGCCGTGATGCAGGGCCTGATGCCGCGCAAGGGCGAGATGGCGCTCGACCTGTACTGCGGCGTCGGACTGTTCGCGGGCGCGATCGCGGAGCGCGTCGGCGAGACCGGAGCCGTCCTCGGCATCGAGTCCTCCAAGCGAGCAGTGGAGGACGCCCGCCACAACCTGGCCGACCTGCCCCGGGTCCGCATCGAGCAGGGCAAGGTCGAGCAGGTCCTGCCCCGCACGAAGATCACCGAAGCGGACCTGATCGTCCTGGACCCGCCCCGCGCGGGCGCCGGCAAGCAGACGGTCAAGCACCTGGCAGCCCTGGGCGCCCGCCGCATCGCCTACGTGGCCTGCGACCCGGCGGCCCTGGCCCGCGACCTGGCGTACTTCGCGGCGGCGGGCTACAAGCCGCGGACGCTGCGGGCGTTCGATCTGTTTCCGATGACGCATCATGTGGAGTGCGTGGCGATTTTGGAGCCTGCCGAAAAGGCCAGCTGACCTGCGGTTTCTTTCAGTGTGCGTTATGTGCGTTATGTGCGATATCTTGACGCATATTCGACGCACGTGAGGCCCTCCTGACGCACGTTTGACGCACGTTCTGATGAGGCGTCAGGCGGCCGTTCTTGCGGGTGGCTGTGCGTCGGGTGGGGCCTGTCGGGTTCCTTCTTTGCTATCTCTTGGGCCAAGGGCCGTCGGTTATGGCCTGGTTTGGGGCTCAGTAGGAGCGGGGTCCGTACGGGCTCCAGTCGCCGAGGAAAGGCTTGAGGTCGTCGCCACTGGGCTTCGGTGGGGAGGGCAGCTTCGGCGCTGCGGCGGACTCGGCGAGGTGTTGGAGGCGGGCATCCGCGAAGGCGAGCCACGCCTCGATCTCGGTCTTTTCTTGCCCAGGTGGCAGTGATGTGGCGCGGTCACGTACTGCTGTGACGTATTCGGTCAGCCGCTTGGCCCGGTGCCAGGCGTCTGCCTGTTCTCCGAGGTGTTTGACGAGATAGGCGTGGGCGTACGCGGCGCGGGCTTCCTGCATCGCGGCTTCCCAGCGCTGCTGCTGCTCCTCTCGGGCTTGCTGATCTGCGCGGCGTTCGCGTTCGGCGGCCTCGCCACGGAGGTCGACTTCCTGCGCGATTTCGGCGAGTTGGTCTTCCAGCGGCCGGTCGGGGAGGTCGGCCCATTCGCTGGCGCGGTGCGGGTTGCCGCCGCTGAGGATGAAGCGCAGGCGGTTTGAGGGGGTGTAGTCGAAGCGGGCGATGCGCATCCATGAGTACTTCTTGGCGTCGGCGAGTTCCTTGTCGGTGGGGATGTGTTCGCTGCGGTCCTGTTCCTGCAGGACGAGGAATCCGACGCTTGCGCCTTGGGCGGTGATGGTGAAGTGCGGTGGTGCTTTGCGGCGCCGATGGGGTGGGGGAGCGCCCTGGGTGGTTCCGAGTGCTGCCTTGTGGCCATGTGTTTCGGTCGCGGTGACGAGGGCCTGGATGATGCGCAGGGCTCGGCCTTGGACGAGTTTGGTCAGACCCATGGGCTGTGGCAGCTTTTGAAGGGCAGCCACGATGGAGTGGGGTTTGGTGAGTCTGGCCGGAACGGGGAGTGGGGTGAGTTCGTCGAGGCGCCAGGCGGGGATGTCTACGAGCTTGATTTCGTAGCCGCGGTGCGTGCGGTATCCGTAGAGCTCCTGCGTGTGAGGGATCTTGCCGGACTTGCGGGCGGCGCTGACCCGTGACGCCCAATTCACTGCGTGCGGGCCGGATTCGAGGGGCTTGACGAGACAGCCATCGTTCGCGGCCAGTTCTGAGAGGAGCTGGTCCGCGTAGTTCGTACGAGCCTGCGGCACAGTTCTGGGACGTGCTGCTGGTGTCCGATTACGGCCGGGCCTCTCAGGTGGTTCAGCGCTCTGCTCCACCGGACAGTTGTCCCGGGCGGTGAGATGCTGCCGCCCTTTGTCGGTGAGCTGGGCGTTCCAATGCCCGCGACGCTTGGTGATTTTGATGAGCCCTCGACTCTGTAGGGCCTGGGCGCTGGTCTTGTAAGTGCTGTCCGTCCAGAATCCGTTGGGGCACCCCCGGCCCACCCAGTCGAGCACCGCCTGCTGCCGCTCGTTGAGAGCCGGGCGCATGTAGTCCCTCCGTGGTTCTCCGCTCGTGCTGCAGAGAGAATGCCCGTCCGCATCCGTTGCATTGAGGTGGCTGCCGGTCTCGAGGGTGCGTTCCCGGTGCTGGTACCTGGTGACCGGCAGCGTGGGGCGTGCCGTCGGCCGATCCTGCCCCGCTTGCGGGGACAGCCCGCCTCAGGTCACAAGGAGTCGGAGACCGTGAGATCGGGCGCCGATAGGACCGTGCTCCGTCGACGTCCCCCTGTACCGTTGATGCGACCGCGCTGTCGCTGGGGTACTGGGAGGGAACACAGCTTCAGGGGGCGCGCGGGGCAGAACGTAGTGACGTCTTCGGCGTGTGGCATCAGGTATTCCCTGTCGCATGCTGTTGGCGGTTGCCTCCGGTATGGAGATCACCGGACTCACACCGATCTTTCTGAGGACCATGAACGCATTCCGCAGCTGGTACGAGGAGCTCAGCAGCCTCAGCCGGGACATCGTCTTGGAACATCTCTGCGCAGATGTTCCAGTGCCGCTGGAGCAACTGGCTCAAAAGCATGTCCTCTCCCGGGAGGTAATAGGGCAGCGCTGTAGCTATCTCAGTTACAGCTTCAAGCAGTGCTTGTCGGACAGTTCGGTCCCGAATGGCTGGATAGCCCAGGTTGAACTTGAGCTTCAGCAGCCGCGTGTAGTCAGCGGACTCCTCTACCGCTACCCCTGGCTTGGCGAGAACGTTGGGGGCGGGCTCACGACCCTGCGCTTTCTCACCGGTATGTACTGGCAGGGCGCAAGCACTGACGCGAGCGGGCAGTGGATCTACGGTTCTGATCTGCGAGAATGCGCGGCTGAGACGGTGCGAGTGCTCGATCTCTGCTCCGACGAGGTCATGAGCCTGTCGACAGCGACCCGTCTTTTCGAAGCGAGTGGAGCCCCGGTACCCGAAGATCCTGATGACCTGGACGCTTGGCTGGTCCACTGCGGGTTCGCGCGCGATGGAGATCAGATCTCGCAGTCTCTCCCAGACGACCCCGACGCTCTGGCTGAGTCGGTCGTCGAGGAGCCCGAGGACCTGCCCGAGCTCGTGCAGCGGCTGACTCAGCTCCTCCAAGTAAACGAAAATCCCGTCGCCAATCTCACTCTCGGTGAAGTATTGCAGAGGGCGGGCGCACTTGATGGCGAGCTGGGTGAGGTTGTATGCCAGCTTCGGGATGCGATGTTCTTGGGTGATGGATTGTGGGTCATTCCCGGGAAAAAAGCTGTCCGGAGGGTCGAACGAGCGGGAGAGTCGGCCGATGATCTGCGACCGTCCGCTGACGAGGGGAGTGGTCGGACTGTAAGTTCCAGCATGAGTGAGCACGGCGAGATCATTGCGGAGAGTGACATTCCTTCTCTTGCTGACGGCTCGCACGTCCCAGAGGGGCAAGAGCCGGTGGGCCAGGGCGCTCGGCGCCAGAAACCGCTCCGTAGCGACTTTGATCGATCTGCGGCTCCCGCAGATCGCATCGCGAACCTGCTCGAAGACAAGCCTGAGGGCTTGAGTAGCTCGCTCATCAGGCATGCTCTTGGCGGGGCAGTTTCTCAGGAACAGGTGATAAAGGCGCTCTTTGGAGATGACCGCTTCGCTATCACGCATCAAGGAGCGTGGTACCTGCAGAGTTTATTCGGGATGTCTTCCCCGTCTGCTGATGCCCCTGAGCATCCCCTCTTCACCTTCGCTGAAGAACCTGTCGACGCCGCTCCCTCGGCCAGTGGAACAGCTGTTGGGTTCCGGGCTGCGGCTGGGGGGGCCAGCGCGGGCGGTGTCGCACAGCACGGAAACGACAGGCTCGACAAGATCGAAGCGGCGCTTCGTGAGGTAGACCGTCCACTGAGCATCGATGAGCTGAAGGCGCAGACGGGCATCACGCTTGGCAACCCCTATCTGAGACAGCAGATCGAGGCGGATCCGCGCTTCAGTCGGAGCCAGAAGACGATGTGGGCTCTGACCGAGTGGGGTATGCCTGTCTACAAGCCGATCAAGGAGTTGGTCTCGGACCTGGTCGACGCCCACGGCGGTGCGATCGCTGCCGACGAGGTCATCCGGCTCCTCCGGCGTGACTTTGAGATCAAGGAGTCGAGCCTGAGGCAGACCATGTCCTCACCTCCCTTCGCTACCCGCGGTGGAACGGTCCGTCGTCTCGGGGAGGACATTGGTGAGAGCGAGGTGTCTATTCCGGCTGGCCGGTCTGCGTCGCCCGAGGAATCCGGACGGCCGGACGATGAAGCGCCTGACGTAGACGACCTCATGGGCAAGATGGGACTGATCTGATGGCTGAGGAACCTCGACTGCGTGGGTGCAGCCTGGAGTCTGACTACCGCAGCGATCGCAGTCACCTGGTCGAAGACTTCTATCTGCCCGCCCTGGCGGCCTCCACCACGTACGACCGGGCCGTGGGCTACTTCGCGGCTTCAGTGATTGCCACGCTCGGACAAGGCATCGACGACTTCACCGAGCGCGGCGGCACCATGCGGATCATCGCGTCTCCTTACCTTGAGCCAGCAGATATCAAGGACATCGAAGAGGGCTACGAGCTGCGCGAAGTCCTTCACCGAGCCGCCGTACGGGATCTTGAACAGGCAGTGGAAGACCAGCGCGCTGCGCGAGGACTTGGCAAACTTGGGCGTCTGGTCGCCGAAGGACGCATCGATTTCAAGCTGGCGTACGTCGAAGAGCGCGGCCGTGTCGGGATGTACCACGAGAAGATCGGTGTCTTCCGGGACGGGCGCGACATCGTCGCCTTCAAGGGGAGCGCGAACGAGACCCGCTCGGGTCTCGTCGGCAACTTCGAAGCGATCGAGGTCTACCGCAGCTGGGACCCTCGGGACACCGATCGTGCTGCACGGATAAGCAAAGACTTCGAAGACCTGTGGCACGACCGGACTCCGACGCTGCGCGTCGTGCCGTTCACTGAAGCAGCCAAGGCGGCTGTCGAGCGCAGCGCACTGGCGACTACTGGCCGCTACGAGCTGGACGATCTTCCGACTGGCGGGGCGCCCATCGTGATGTCTCCGCAGCCGCCGGCCGGAGCGCTAACGATCCCGCAGAGCCTGGTGGTGCGCGACTACCAGAAGGAGGCGGTGCAGAACTGGTTCCGCAACCAGTGCCGCGGCATCCTGCGCATGGCCACTGGTACGGGGAAGACCCTGACCGCGCTCTCTGCTGCAGCTCAACTCGGATCGTTCTTGCGGAAGAACGATGACAACGCCTCGCTGCTCGTCATTGTCGTGGCCCCGTTCCAGCACCTGGTCGATCAGTGGGCCAAGGACATCGAATGGTTCGGCGTGACCCCGCTTCGTGCGTACGAGTCGTCCAGCAAGTGGTCTCCACGTGCCCATGCCCTCCTGCAGAACCTCGCCCTGGGCGGCATGAGCGGCGGAGTCATCGTGACCACCAACGCCACCTTCGGCGGCGACACCTTCCAGAACTTTCTCGTTGCCTACGGGGGCCAGCTTCTCGTTATCGCGGACGAGGCACACAATCTCGGCGCTCGGCACCTTCGCACTCAGCTCCCAGAGAAGGCTCAGTACCGACTCGGCCTGTCAGCGACGCCGGAACGCTGGTTCGACGATGAGGGAACTGACGCCCTCACCGGCTACTTCGGCGAGATCGTCTTCGAGATGGGCATTGGCGAGGCCATCCGTTGCGGAGCCCTGTGTCGTTACACCTATACGCCTGTCCTTGTGGAGCTGGACGACGAAGAAGCTGAGCTCTATGCCGAGACCAGCGCGAAAATCGCCCGGCTCATCGCGTCAGGTACGGACTTGAGGGAGACAGCCGATCGCGACAGCCCGCTTGGCCGGCTCCTGAAGAAGCGCGCGGACATCATCGGCCACGCCCGGGGCAAGCTGGAGGTCCTGCGTACGGAGCTCGAGAAGCGCCGGGAGACCAGCCACCAGCTGATCTACTGCGCGGAGGGCAAGCACCCGCTCCTCTACGAGCAGGGCACCGAAGGGCCACGCCAGATCGACCAGGTGATGGATATGGTGGGCAATGAACTTCAGTTGGCTGCCGCCCGCTACACCTCCGAAACGAAACGACCCGCGCGGCAGGACATCCTTCGCCGCTTCGAAAGAAACGAGCTGCAGATCATCTCGTCCATGCGCTGCCTTGACGAGGGCGTGGACGTTCCTGAGTCGCGCACTGCCTACCTCATGGCGAGTTCGTCCAACCCCCGCCAGTTCATCCAGCGCCGCGGTCGTGTACTACGGAAGGCCCCTGGAAAGGACCGGGCAGACATCGTCGACTTCGTCGTCGTACCGCCCGTGGGAGGCGAAGCGATTCAGTACGAGACCGAACGCAACTTGCTCCGCCGCGAGTTCGCTCGGGTCGAAGAGTTCGCCTACCTCGCCGAGAACGAAGCAGTCACCTTGGACGTCCTGCGCCCCGTGCGCGAGCGCTACGGCCTGTTCGACACCTGAGACCCACACCAAGATCCCCTCATCTATCCCGCATCCTCGACTCGAATCAGGAGTATCCCGTGAGCGACGAAACAGCCGGCTCACCCTCCGCGCGGACAGTGCGCGAGGTACTGAGCGAGCTGTCGCCGACTGCTAGGACCCTCGTGCAAAAGGTCATCGACCTGGAGAACGAGAACATCCACATCAGGGAATCGACGAAGGTGGTCCCCAGCATTGTGGACGCCGTGAGGGAGTTGACCAAGTGAAGCTGCTCAAGCTGACCCTCAAGGACTTCCGTGCCTTCTACGGTGAGCAGGTCCTCGACCTCTCCGTCAGGGAGGACAAACCGGCCGTTCTCATCTTCGGCAACAACGGCGCGGGCAAGACCACGCTGCTCAACGCGTTCGGATGGGTGCTTTACGGCACCTTCTCGGACGACGTCGAACAGCAGCACCGGGTGATCCACGACAAGAAGTGGGAAGAGACCTCCTTCGGGGAGGAGGCGACGTCCTCGGTCCGACTCGACTTCGAGCACGAGGGCATCCGCTTCTCCGCGACTCGGGGCGTCACGGTGAACAAGCAGACGGAAGAACAGCAGACGGTCAGCCCGTCTCTGACAGTCACCGAGGTTGGGCCCGACGGCGAAGCCAAGTCTGTACCGAATGGCCAGGACCGGATCGAGAAGATCCTTCCCAGGGGGCTGCGACAGTTCTTCTTCTTCAACGGCGAGCGTATGGAGAAGATGTTCTCCGGCGACGACAACAACGAAGAAGTGAAGAAGGCCATCAAGACGCTTCTCAACTTGGAGACCATTGAGCGGGCCATCGCCGATCTCCCCAAGGCTTCTCGTCTCCTTGCCCGTGCGATCGACTCCAAGGGCGATACCCGGCTGAAGCAGCTCACGGATCGCCAGGAGGAACTGGCAGCGCGAGCAAAGGCGGAGGAAGAGGAAAAACTCCGCCATTCTGCAGCAATCAGCACCTTCCAGAAGGAAGTCGAGTCGATTGGTCGTGCTCTGCGTCAAAACGAGCAGGCCGAGCCATTGCAGAAAGAACGCGAGCGACTCACCCGCCGTATCAACCAGGAGAAGGAACGTCTTGCGGACCATAAGAGCCGCAAGCGTGAGCTGCTCTCCAAACATGGGTTCCTGGCCCTCACCGCCGGGCTCGACGACAAGGTAGTCGAACTTGCGGATCGGATGCGTGAGCGCAGGCAGCTGCCAGCCGGAATCCAGCGCAGCTTCATCGAGGACATCCTCGAAGAACAGTTGTGCATGTGCGGCCGCTCTGTCGAGGAGGGGACTCCCGAGTACGAGGAGCTCAACAAGCGGAAGTACAACGCTGGCCTTGAGGATGTCCAGCACCGCTGGATGCACGTCAGCGGCGAGATGCGCAGCATGAGCGACAAACGGCAGGAACTTCTGGAGCAGCTCACTCTGAACGCTTCTGACATCCAGAAGGCAGACGCTGCCATCAGCCGGCTGGAAGCGGAGCGGTCCGAGGTGGACCGCCAGCTGGAAGGTGTAAACATCCAGGACGTGAAACGTCTGGTCGAGCGCCGCAAGGAGTGTGGCGATAAGGAGACCGAGTCCCGCGTTGCGCACAGGGAATCCGAGAACCGGATCGCCTTGATCGAGCAGGAATTGGTGAGTGTTGCTCGCCAGTACAAGTCTGCGGCGGCCAAGAACGAGGAGTCTCGCAGGATTCAGACTCAGGTCGGTTTGGTCGAGTCGGTTCGAAACGCGCTGATCGAGATTCTGGCGATCAAGACGGAAGAAGTCCGGGATCAGCTCGACAAGAAGGTCAAGGAAGTCTTCTCCCGGATCTTCATCAAGAGCTACATCCCCGAGCTCAATGATTCCTTCGAGTTGGAATTGCGTGCGCCGAGCGGTGTAGCCATCCGCTCCACCGGCGAGAACCAGATTCTCGGGCTGAGTTTCGTAGGCGCTGTTTCTGAAGTGGCCCGGAGTATCAATGCACGAAAGAGCCACGCAGATGAGGCGACGATTGAAAGCAGTGGCAGTGGTGTCTACCCAGTCGTGATGGATGCGCCCTTCGGTAGCCTTGATCTCACCTATCAGGAAGAGATCTCGAAGGCACTTCCGGCGTTGACGTCGCAGATCGTGACCCTGCTGTCGCAGTCGCAGGCCCGTGGCAACGTTATGGAGAATTTGCAGCATGCGGCCAACCGCATGTATGTGCTGCGATCCTTCACGCCGAACAGGGCAGCTGAAGAAGAGACCATTGAGATCAACAACCGTGCAGTGCCGTACGTTTCCTACGGCGCCTTCGAGTACACCGTCCTGGAGGAGGTGACCGTCTGATGGCTACTACGGATCGCTTCCGTCGCCCGCACTCCCATGAGGCCCTGCTGGATAAGCTCGCAGACAAGAAGACCGGACCATTCGCGACCATGGTCGAGGCGATGATGTTCGCTGCCGTACTTGGGCACCGCAAGGGCGAGCGCATCGCGTTTGAGAAGTCCGACGAACCGATTCGCCTGGCACTGATGGAGGGCCGACTCTACGGTGACATCCTTCTCGATATGCTCGCAGCGGTCGAGCATGAGGACGACCCGAAGATCCTCGGCAATGACCGGCAGGATGAACGAGTCCTCATCTTCGAGGAGTACGCGAACGGTGGCCTTGCGCACTTGCAGACGCTGATAAATCGCCAGCCACACCAGGAACTCGAGGTCATCATCTCTAACTTGGTCCTCGAGGGGCTCCGGAACCCTCCGGAGGAGAAGAAGGACGACGTCGGCGAGATCTTGGCCAGCGCTTCCCTGGACTGGTAGCCGTAGAGGCGGGGCGTTTCTCTTTTTACAGTAGAGGAACGCCCCGTGATCACAAGTTGCTCTTTTGGAACCTTTGCGCATACGTGCCAGCCCCTATGAAGCGCTCCCGTTTCCACGGGTCATGCTCCCTGCAGTAGACGGCACAGTTCGTCGGGTTGATTGCCCCAGATAGACGGCGAGGCGCCACAAAAAGCTCCGAATTTTGGAGTCGTGCATTACAGCCGGACGGGTCTTCGCACCGGCCACGCATTTTAGTTAGCCGGACTACCCATAGTGGACGGGGGATGCTGATAGTTCCCAGCGTTGGATGAATGAATATTCCGGCGTAGGCTGATGGCGCCCCATAGATCTCGATATGTGACGACTTCTTACGGTTGCACCAGCCGCAAGCCAGCCGCAAGTTTTCGACTGCAGTTTCTCCGCCAATTGCGACAGGTCTAACGTGGTCAACTTGCGGGAGGAGGTCGACTGATTTTAGGCCGCGGGGGCGGACGAAATCGACCGCCACAGCTGGCTGCATCGCCGGACTGTTGTCGACTTTGAGGAAAAGATCTCTGGCCGTTGGGGAAAATAGATAGCCGCAAAGATAGCATCTAGGTTTTGATTCGCTGTACCAAATCTCTTCCCGTACGCGCTTGGAAATGCGCTGACGGGCAATTATGCGGCGAAATTCAATCTCGCTCCAAGCCGTCATGGAGATGACCCTGGCCAAGTGAGATACTTCGTCTATCGGAGTTGATGCATGGTCTCTGCGTAGCGATTCTCTGACTTCGTTATAGAAGTGCGCGTAGCTGAGACTTGCATCTCTTTCGAAGGAAGCCGTGTCAACGATTCCACTTATGTACCAGATGGCCCAGGTCGAATTGATATCGGACTTGAGTAGCCACCCCAATGGGCCATGGGCGAAAGGCGGAACCACTTCTCGCGCAAGTGCATGGATCGGATCCGTCTCCCACGGGGAGCTGAAGGTATCTTGGGCCACCTTTACCCAGGAGGCCAAGCTCTTAGTGTCCATGGTGGCGCCTCAGTCAGGGCTTGTAGTTTTCTACGCGAGGAAGACGTTCAGGGTCCTTACGATATTCGACCCACACCTTGGCCCACCTCTCCCGGACAGCCTTTTGGTCCTTCTTCAGACCGACGCGCCAATCTCGATTGAAGTACTGAAGATTTACGCCTTGGAGCCATGAGTCCATAGTTTGGGTCACGTCGGCGACAGAGCTCAAGGTGAGGTCGCGATCTGTCAGGAACTGAAAATAGTCGGCGCTTAGGATGGTGAGGTGAATCTTGTTGTACAGGTTCGAGTTGGTGTTCCCCCATGCATTATGGGAGTTTGGGTCATCGTCGCCGAAGCGAGTTCTGATTTCCCAGAAGAATTTAATAGCCACATCGCGCCAAGGCCCATCAGCGGCTTGCCAGATGATCTGTTTACTTTCAAGTGTTTGGCCGGCTGAAACGAATTCTGAATCTTCGAGGAGCTTCCTGCGCCAAAGGTCGGCAAAGTCGACACTCTGGCCGAAAAGTTTACCTCCCTTGAGTTCGCGAAATATAGCGGTCAGGGATTTGAGCACCGTCCACTTTAACAGTCCGCTTGCGTCGCCACCAATCCCTGTCTGCACGAGACCCTTGAACGGACTGTCGCTAGACCTGGTCATGTATGCGACGGCCTGGGAATCATCAAATGGAATCCCTGCGCGCCGCAGGCGATCCGCTACCGGCTCTGTTTCTTCTTTGGAGAGAGAAGTGGAGACGATAGTGCCAAGGAGTGCTGGTTGCATCGGAGTGGCTTTTTGGTTAACCACCACGAACTGGAATACATGTTCCGAAGGGCTGGGATCGAGCAGGAGTGAGATGGGGAGCGAGCGAGCCTTCAGCTCTAGGACTTTCCTATTTGTGAGATCCGGGTCCTCCCCGCGATTGATCCCTTCGGCGGCGAGTTCCATTCCCTCCTGAGTTCCTGTGAAATTCTGAGCGGCGTAAACCGCACCGTGGAGGCGATGCTGTCCATCTACCAAGACGATGGGGCGCAAGTAGCTCAGCATTGCATCGATACTGAATCCTGCCAGAGTATCTGGGCGTTGTTCCGGGATCATCTCTCGAAGGATCGATGCCCGGATCTTCAACTCCTGATAGAAGTCCAAGATCTGAGTTTCTTCTACCAAGAGAACCGAAGTCAGATCGACTGACTGCTCGACTGTTTCGGAGTCTGATGAAAGGTCTTCAGGCGCCAACTCTTCTTGATCTGTATCTTCCTCATCGGAAAACTGGGTATGCCAGCCTTCATTTTGGTCGCGCGCTTGATCCAAGATAGCTCGGCGGCGATCTGGATCGAGGGGGTGCTCTCGGAGTGCAGGGACACGCTCTTCCAGCCGGTGGCACACCCGCTCCAGGGCGTCAAGAAGCGTGAGGCCATCAACGGATCGACTTCGGATGGTCAGATGTCCGAAGTTGGGATGCTGCGGATCTTCTACGAAAGTAACTGCGAGCGGGTCCTGGAGGGCGCCGAGTAGCGGGTTCTGAACGACATTGCGTTCATCGCTGAAGAAATGGGCCAGCTCACGAAGTCGTGCACGGCTCTCTTCGCGTTGCCAGCCCACAGTTTCGCTATCGCTGAGGCGGCGCCGTTGGGGAACTCCGACCCAGCGGTCGATGTCCGTGGCTTTGGCGGAGAAGAGTAGGAGGGGCTTACTGGTGCCTGACTCCCTTGAGACATACACCGGGTACTCGAAGATCTCCTCGGTCATGCCCGCTCCCCCTGCTCACGAATCGGCTCAACTCGCGCGATCTTACACGTGTCGCACGTCACGTGCGTCTGGCTTGTGTCGTGCAGGGGGGAGCCGCAGCCCGGCGTGAAGTCGGTGATCTGGTAGAGGTTTTGTTACCTTGCCGTCGACGAGATGAGCCCTTCGACCGTGGTCATCTCCTTGTGGGCACCGAGATACCCGATACCCCGAGCCAGGTGGATCGTGAGCGTCTTGGAGACATTCTCGTCCGTCGGCTCCAGGCCGTCAGCGACGCAGCGCTGCTTCAAGAGAGCCAAGTAGAGGTCTCCGTGCTGGCCGGCAAAGGTCTTCCAGGACATCTCGACGTTGGAGTCGGTGACGACATCCTTGACCAGCGGCGTGGAGGCATCTGCCAGGGAGAGGGCGAGGGCCCAGCGGCACAGGACGTTCCAATGTGTGATGCCGGTGGTGCGCTTGAGGCGCACCAGGCGGTCCTTGCTCGGTGTAGCGAGGCGGATGTTCTCAAGCGACATTCTGGGCTCCTACGTTCCACCAGTAGCCCTCGACGACGCTGGTGGTGAAGTTCGTGTCGTCGTGGACCAGGGTGTACGTGTGGGCGACGGACTTCTTCAGGCGGCCCAGGAGATATTCATCGATCTCCTCGTCCGTGGAGAGTAGGAGGACCTGTTCGCTGGCGTACGGGAAGTAGCGGTCGACCAGGTGTTCCCGGTGACGGCTGTCGAGGCGGCCGAGAGGCGTGTCGATGACGCTGGGCAGGCGGTTGCCGGCCACCTTCATGAGCCCCCACAGGAGGGAGACCGCCAGGAGCTGCCGCTCGCCGGCACTGAGTCGCCCGGGGTCGAGGGACTCGCCCTCCGCGTCGGACAGGGTGAGCGTGAACTTGACGGTGTCGATCCTCAGGTCATGGACCAGGCCCTGCTTCCGCATGAGCTCCTTGAAGCTCTGCAGGACTGCGACTTCCAGGCGGTTGATGTGACGCTGGAGCAGCGCCTCGCCGAAGCGTTCCAGAGTGCTGCGAGCCTTCTCCGAGTACTTGATGATTCGCTCGACCTCTTCGGCCTTGACCTTGGTCTGAACGAAGCTCTTGTGGGCTCGCTCCAGAGCAGCCCTGACATTCTCTCGTCGCCGCTTCAGCTCAAGGATCCGCTGGTCGTCGCGGGCCATACCTTCCTGGATCCGTGCGACTTTCTGAGCCTGCTCGTCGCGGGCGTCCTGGAGAGCCTCCACCTTGCTCTGCTCAGGGACACCGGCCAACTGACGATCCAGCTGATCCACTTCTTCGGAGGCGATGGCGGCCTGTTCCAGAAGTTCAGCTGCCCTGGCCTTGTCTCGGACCAGTCCCTCGTCCAGTACGGAGATCTGCGCCAGCGCGTCGTGCGGAAGACCAAGGCTGACCTTGAGAGCAGTGGACTTCGAGCGTTTCTCTCTGTCCTGGTCCAGCTTCTCCATCACTTCGTTGCGGGCGCTCTCAGGCAGGAGCTGGAGCAACCACTCATCGCGTTCGGTGAGGACATCGAGCACCTGCTCGGCCTCTGCCGCAGAGTGCTCTTGCTTGGCCTGCTTACGCAGTTCCTTGAGCTGCTTACTCATGAGCAGGAAGGGGAGCGGGCCGGCTGCGAGCTGGACGAGCGAAGCACGAAGGTCGGCCAGTTGGTTGCCTGCACGCTTGCGCTCGGTGTCCAACTCAACGCGGCGCTCGAAGAGCCCGCCGCCCTCCTTCTTGAACTCGTCATCGAGGGAGCCGAGGTCACGCTCAGCCTTACGAAGGGTCTTCGCGCGGTCGGCACGTTCTTGTGCCGCTACGTCCAGCTCCTCCTGTACAGAGGCCAGCTCTTGCTCCTGGGCCTGAATGTTGTCCATCAGGTGCTGCTCTTCGCCGGAGAGCTTCTGACGGCGCTGGAGTGCGAGAAGGTCGGTGCGGAGCTGCTCCACCGTGCTCACGCCGAGCAGTGAGTGCACGGCCGACTCGATGACTGTTGCCGCGCGCTCGGGATCGGCGAGCGACTCGATCTTCTCCCCGTCGAAGAAGGACAGCGAGGCAACTTCCAACGGAAGCAGGTCCTCGACGTGATCGGCCCATCCCTGGCTGAGATGGCGGCTGTACTTGAGCTCGGGCTGCGCACGGTGCATGGCCTGGCCCTTGTCGCCATAGTTCTCGTCCACTTGGACGTTGAGGAACTCCTTCAACGTCTTGCCGCTGGTGTGCCAGCTCCGATCGACCTTGTAGTAGTGCTCCGTGGCGTCCACCGTGACGGTGAACTCCAAGGTGATCGATGCGCCGCGGGTCGGGTCATGCTGCCGGTTGATGCTCTCGCGGAGGAAGGTCTCGTACGACTTGCTGCCACGGCTGCTGCAGCGGGCCCGGGGACCGTAGAGCACGAGTTGGATGGCGTCGAGAAGCGTCGTCTTACCGCAGCCGTTGAGACCGCCGATCAGGATGATCGGCTTGTTCTTCTTCACGGTGAGGTCAAGAGACTGCTTACCTCGGTACGCCCCGAACTCTTCGAGGGTGATCTTACGCAGGAGCATCGATGCCGGTTTCTTCGTCGAAGGTCGGGTTGGTCTCCGCGTCCTTGCGCCACTGCTTCTTGCGCTGAGCGAAGGCGAATGCGTCGTCGCGGTCCTCGTAAAAGCCCTTCTGGACAGCCGACTCGAGGGCTTGGAAGAGACCGGAGCGCCGGGACATGGTTCGGTACTTGCGCTCCACGGAGAGCAGCTCACGCACCATGTCGTAGTGCAGCTCGTCGCCCTCGCAGACCTCCTTGAGGAGTTCCATCTCGTCGGCGCCCATCACGAGCTGCTCGTCGAGCGCGCCGCCGGGGAAGTTCTCGCCCGTTGCCTCCTTGTAGATCCTCGGCACGCTGTCCTCGACCTCGTGCTTGTCGAAGACCCAGATGCGGCGGATCTCGTGGAGTTCGGCAGGAGTGATCAGCTCGATGTTGCGGACGTGCTCGGGCGCGTGGGCCCTGATCCAAGTCTGGGCGTCGAGGAGGTCCTTGAGCCACTTCTCCCGGAAGTTCTGGAGGTACGGGCCGTGGACGACCACGTCTTCACCGTCGCTGCGACGGGTGAAGAGGTTCACCTGGCCGTTCATTCGGCGGAAGTCGCGGGCCAGTCGGTCGGGCCGGGCGTGGGGCAGCTTCTTGACCGGGTTGTAGTCGGGGTCGTCCTTGTCCTCGACGAATCCGAAGGGGGAGTCGAGCTTGTCCCGGAGGTCCAGGAGCGGCTGCATCCACTCCTTCTCCTCGTCGTTGCTGATCATGGCCGTCATGGACTTGTCCTGCTCGACCAGAGTGCAGGTCCAGCAGCCGAAGCGGCTGGAGCCGCAGGACGGCGTGGTCGAGTCCACGACCAGCGGGCACTCGCCGTCTTCAGAAGCGCCCTGGTACATGGTCAACAGGTCGTGATTGTTGTAGCCCCAGGGATTGGGCTTCTGCATCAGGTATTCCCAGACATCGTCGTTGGTCCAGTCCTCGACCGGGCTGTAGACGAGCGAATTGGGAAGGTTCGCGTTGGGGGAGAGGCGGTCGCGGACGCGCCGCTTCTCGTGCTTCTCCATCGCGCGGGCGCGGGCCTGGCTCTCCGTCTTGCGGATACCGAGGACCATGATGGCCTCGCCGTGCGCCGCCACGACGTTACGGATGAAAGAGTTCGACGGCTTGATCTTGAGACGCTCGGTACACCACCGGAACTTCGGACGCGGAGCCGGGTAGCCGCGGCCGATGAGGTTGACCCAGAAGGTGTCCTTGATCTCCGGGGTCAGCTTGTGCGGCTCGATGGGGAGGCCCTGTTCAGCAGCGGCCTTCTCCATGGTCTCTAGCGACGTAGTGACCCAAGCCGCCACGACCGGATTCTCGACCAGAGTGTCCGTGCTGATGACGTGAACAGTCTTGGTCCGCTTCTCAGCTGGGAGTTCCTTGAGAGCAGTCCAGACCAGTTGCAGGACAGCAGTGGAGTCCTTGCCGCCGCTGTAGCCGATTACCCAGGGAACCTCGTCCGCGGTGTAGAGCTCACGGACCTCCTCGGTCAGTTCGGTGGTGACCTCGTCGAGCGACCGCCCATCGAACGGCAGCCGGCGTACGGCGGGGATACCAAGAGGTAGCGGAGTGCTCATGCTTCGCCTCGCAGATAGGCGTCTTCCACACGCTGTTCCTCCGGGCTGAGGTCCAGGCCAAGGTGGGTACGCAGGTAGTTCACGGTCAGGGTTACGTTCTGGTGGCTCTTGGAGACGCGGCCTCCCACGATCGCGCGTCCTTCCCAGTGAGGGTTCGCCCGGGTCCAGTTCACCGTCTTCAACGGCCCCAGTTGCTTCTTCCACTTGGAGGGTGCGGTGGACTCCCGGAACAGGGAGTTGCCGATCCGCCCCAGGGCGTGGAGGGCGATGCCGTGGCTGTGGATGAAGTCGCGGCGCATCTCGGTCGCGGAGAGTTCTTTGTTGCGGACCTGGGCCCACTCGGGGAGCGACTTATCGATCGCCTCCCAGTACGACTGCGCGAGGTCGGTGGCCTTGTCGGCTTCGATCTCCAGCCCCTGCAGCAGCGCCTGGGTCCCGAAGTACAGGGCGCTGAGCGTGAACATCATCCGGGATCGGGCCGAGAGGTTGCTCTTCTCCATCTCGACATAGCCCTTGAAGATGCCCGACTGGCTGATCATCGAGCGGACCACCTGGGACGACGTGTCCCGGTGGTCGTAGAGGACGCCGATGGAGCGTGCCGGTCGCACCGCGTGCCGGTTGAGGTCGGCGAACATCTGTTGGGAGCGGGCGAGCCCGGAGTCCTGGAAGAAGACGACCGCGATGGTCTCCTCGCCGAGGTCGGGATTCTCCTTGAGGGCGAGCTCGATAGCGGCACGTCGGTGCTGACCATCGTTGATCAGGAACCGGGCGTCCATGGGGATCCGGAGCTGCCCCGTACGGAAGCCAGTGCCGTCAGGGCTGTGGCTCTCGAAATCCATGTCACCGTCGACGGAAGCAGTGAGGGCGCTGAAGATGTAGTCGTCCGGGTTGTCCAGGATGTACTTGGACAGGGCGGGGAGGCGTCCTTTGTTGAGGATGCGCTGAGCGCGCAGCGCGGGAGACAGCTCTTCCTCGTCGAAGATGAAGATCTTGGGGATCAGGCGTAGCGGGCACATCGAGACGTAGAACTCGCGACCTGCCTGGATGCCCCGAATTGCCGGGAAAGTGTACTCGAACCCGGTTGATGTGCGCGGGGCGACGACTCGGGTCGTAGGTGCCACGGCTTCGTTCTCCACTTCGGCAACTTTAACGTACTGACGGTCACCGGCGTCCATCGCCTGACGTACCAAGGCATCCTTCTGTGCCCAGGGAGCAGTCGGAGCAGTGGGAGCGATCGGTGAGGGGCGAGTTGCCCGTCTTGATGTACTGCCACCTGAGAGGATGCCGTGAGCTGCTTTTGTTGTTGACGTACCTAGACGTGCCCTGCTGTGCGTTAGCGGGTGACGCGTGTACGTTAATGGATTGACGTACGCGACGACAGGTGAATGACCAAGAAGTGGGTGGCTGTTTTGGTGGCGTATCTGGATGTGGCAGCAACGACGCGGGTCGACCCTCGGGTCGCCAACGTGGTGCTCCACTGGATGACCGAAGACTTCGGGAACGCTGGCAGCCGCACCCACGAGTACGGGACCAGGGCAAAGAAGGCGGTCAAGGAGGCGCGGACATTCCTGGCGGGAACGGTCGGCGCCAAGGTCGAAGAGGTCATCTTCACCAGCGGAGCCACCGAGTCCAACAACATTGCGCTCCTGGGTATCGCCCCGTACGGGGAGAAGTATCAGCGCCGCCACATCATCACGTCCGCCATCGAGCACAAAGCAGTCGTCGAGCCCCTGCTGCACCTCCAGGGCAAGGGGTTCGAAGTCGACTTTCTGGAGCCCGGACCTTCAGGCCGGATCACGACGGAGGCCGTGTTGGAGAAGCTGCGCCCGGACACCCTCCTGGTGTCACTGATGCACGTGAACAACGAGACCGGCGTGATCCAGCCCGTGGCTGAGCTCGCGGAGAAGCTGAGGGCGACACCGACGTACTTCCATGTCGATGCCGCCCAGGGGTACGGAAAACTTCCCGAGGATTTGAAGGCGCCCATCGACTTGATCAGCATCAGCGGCCACAAGGTAGGGGCGCCGAAGGGCGTGGGAGCGCTGATCACGCGACGGCGTGGCTGGGACAAGGTGCCACTGGAGCCGATCATGTTTGGCGGCGGGCAGGAGCGGAAACTTCGCCCGGGGACGCTGCCCGTACCGTTGATCATGGGGTTCTACGAGGCGGCCAAGATCTTCCAGGAGTCGCGAGGGAACTGGGAGCGGGAGGCACGCGATATGCGCGAGCGCATCTTGAAGGCGCTCGGTAAGACTCGGTTCAAGGTCAACGGCGATGTGGATCATTCGGTGCCACACATCCTGAACGTGACCTTCGACGGTCTGAACGCGGAAGCGTTGATCGTGCGGCTGAAAAACCAGGTCGCGGTCGCTACAGGGTCGGCGTGCACTAGCGCCTCGTACACGCCGAGTCATGTTCTAACCGCGATGGGGCTTCCCGAGGACGTCGCTGCGAACGGGCTGCGCTTCTCCTGGTTCCCCAGCCAGGTTCTCGACTTCGATCCAGAGGAGCTTGCGGAGACAGTGGCACGGATGCAGCCGGACGCACCCTGAAGCCCGTATGTCTCACCGGGATCAGTCGGCTGCGCGGTGCACCAGGCGGTGGCCGCGCAGCTCGCGTCTGCAGCGGATCAGCTCTGCTTCCCAACCACTCTCGGTACCGATGAGGTGAGGGTGCTCGTACAGTCCAGCCTTGATTTCTGAGTCGGTGAGACGGCGGTACTTCTGGGCGTCCGGGTCGTCGGGCGCCAAGAACTCGTGCTTCCTGTGTAGCAGAGGGCGGTTGGCGGAGTCGGAGTACGAGATGTGTGAGGTCTCAAGAGTCTTCAGGTCTACGAGGTAAGACGACGTGATCCGCGGGTGAGGATCGGTATCGAACTCCGGGTAGTCGAGCCAGCTCACTGCGCGACCTTGATGCTTGAGCTTGGTAACGGCCCACTGCTGCGGGCGGCCAGCGGCGATCGACGCGCAGTGCTCGTACAGCCGCAGGACGGTAGGCATGTGATCGACCGCGCGGCGGTGCACGTAGAGCGCGGTCTGGGTGAGCTTGCCGACTGCGGATGCGTGCATCGCACTGCGTACGTAGCCGTCGTCGCGGAGCTTCAGTAGGAGGCGGTCTGCCCGCTGACACGCCTCTTTGTAGGAGGAGAAGAACGCGCGGACGTCGAGCTGGACGCTGAGAGGCAGGCCGTTGAAGGGGCCGCGCCCGTTGAAGAGTTCAACGGCCAGGAACAGCAAGGTGTTGAGGGTGGAGCGTTTTCCGCCTTCGCCCACCTTGTCCGCGTCAGCAGTGTCGCGGGTGAGGCGTTTGAGCTCGCCGGGTTTGAGGTGGGCCAGCAGCTCGGCCATCGGCCGCGGCATCTCCTCGACGTGGGGTGGCCGGCCACGCCGCTCGTGGTAATCGATGAGCGACGCGATGGCCGTGGTGGTGTCCTCGGAGGTGAGCCATTCCGCGTCCGGCACGACGCGGTGGGCCAGGTAGCTCAGGCGAGCGCTGTCATTCTTGAACGCGTAGACGATGCCGGGGGCAGCAGAGACACAGCGTGTGCCTGTGGTCTCTTCGACGTAGTTACGGATCTCGCTTGAGCCGAAGAGGTGCTGGAAGGTCCGGCGGCTGGTGAGCAAGCCGTCCCCGAACTCTTCACCTCGAACCTTGGACTTCTCCCAGGTGAGGCGAGTGGAGACGATCAGAACGGTGGTCGCCAGCTCCCAGGCGTGTAGCAACGTCTGGCGGCGCTCTTCCGGGTCCTCGATGACGTTGAGAACGTAGGTGAGTAGGACGACGTCGGCCGGAGCAGTGGGGGAGTCGGGGCTGTAGTACGGGTCCCAGCCGGTGATACGGCAGTCGAGTCGTTCCAGAGACCGGACGTCACCGCCGCGGCCGCAGCCGTAATCGAGGATGGTGCGGCCAGGGGCAAGTTGCTGGTCGGCCAGAGCCTGACGGGCGGGGATGGAGAGCGTGGCGCGACCGATTGCTGTACGCCGACGGTCACTGTTCCAGGACTCCTGCATGGGGCCTCGCTGAGTTGTGCGTGGTGCAGGCAGGTTATCCATTCGGTACAGGGCTGTCCCGAGAATCGGCGGGTATCTCGGTGCAGTGCACGGGCCTTGGTGATCTAGGCAATGGCCCGGGTATCTGCCCGAGCCCCGTGGAGGCGAGTCGGAGGGCGTCCGCGCTGGGTGCGGCGTGCGTCAAGAGATCGCACGTAGCGCCCGTAACGCACACTGAACCCTGGTCCGAATTGTTCCTGGTGTGCTGCTGACCTGTGGTTTTCTTCCACATGTTTCTGATTCACATCTTCCCGATGACGCATCACGTGGAGTGCGTGGCGATCCTCGAACCGATCGCGAAGGACGCCTGATACCTGCGGCTTTGTGCCTGTGCGTTATGCGCGGTGCGGGCGTTAAGGGCGAAATCTCGACGCTGGGATGACGCTCGTGACGCTCATTCGGTGCTCGTTCTGGTGGCCGACGGGCGCGGCGGATGCACCGACCCGCGAGAGGCGGGCGGACGTCCGTCTCGGCCACGCTGCCGCAGGCCCATGTCCAGGGCATTCAGGGCGAGTTGGGGACGGTGGCCGGGATTCGGAGTGTGGGCGCCGCACCGGCGACGAGCGTTGATCTTCGGCGTACCAACGCACTGCCCCGGGCAGCACGCGGCATCCGACACCCTACGTGTCCGCCGAAGCCTTCCGGCTCTGGTCCGGTACGAAGGAGGATCGCTCGCCGGTCTGCCCCTGGCACAGGGCGCGGCCGAACGTCGCCGCGTACGGGTGTGGGTTGGTGCGCGGGTAGGCGTAGGTGAGGACGGCGGGTGGGGCGCCCGTGAGGGGCAGGTACAGGATGTCCGGATCCGGATACTGCGCTGCCACCGACACGGGGAGCACGCCGACGCCGCGCCGGCCGGCGACGGCGTGCAGGTACTCCTCGATGTTGGAGGTCTCCGCGCCGATCTCGGGGGTGGCGTCGGCCGGCCAGTCCTGTGCCGAGAGCGTGCCGCTGACGGTGTTGACGATGAGGCAGCGGCGCCCGAGGTCGCGCCAGGTGACCCGCTCGCGCACGGCCAGGGTGGAGGTCCGGGCGACCGCCGCGATGTGCGGCTCCCGCAGGATTTCGGTGGTGATCAGACGCGGATCGCGGACGGTCCCCCAGAGGAGGGCCGCATCCACGGAGCCCTCGCGCAGTCCGGCGGTGCGGTCGTCCCGGCGCACCGTCTGGACGAGGACGAGATGACGCTCCTCCAGCGCGGCCTGCGCCTGGCGGCCACGCTGGAGGGGGTAGCCCCAGGCGTAGCCGAGCCGCAGTGAGGACTGCGGCTCGGGGGGCTGGAGCGCCGTTTCCAGCTGGGGCAGCAGGACTTGGAGATCGGCCCGCAGGCGGTGCCCCTCCGGGGTGAGGCGCGGGTGGCGGGTGCTGCGGTCCACCAGCGTCCGGCCCAGCACACCCTCCAGACGCTGGATGTGCCGGCTGAGGGTGGGCTGGGAGATACCGAGACGGTCGGCGGCCCAGGTGAAGTGCTGTTCCTCAGCCAGGGTCAGAAAGCATTGCAAGTGACGGAGCCCGATATCCATGGGCGCCATGCTAGCCAACCCTGGCCATTTCCCCAGGTCAGGGTGTTGTGGCCGCATTCTCCCCGCGCCGGATGGCACCACGTACCACGGTCAGGTGCAGCAAGAGGGCGACCACGGTGAGCGCGCCCGTGTAGTACGGAAGCTGGCCCGGGGCGGCGCCGAGGCCCAGGACGAGGCCGCCGAGCGCCGACCCGATGCCGCTGCCGAGATAGACGGCGGAACTGTTCAGCGAGACGGCGACCGTGGCCTGTTCGGGCTGGGCCGCGATGAGCTGGTGCTGCTGAGGCACCTGCACGGCCCAGCCGGCCGCGCCCCAGATCACGAGCGGGACGACCGCCAGGGCCGCGGCGGCGTGAGCGGCGGCGGGCAGCACGAACTGGCTGGCCACGATGAGGACCAGGATCCAGGTGACCGCGGCGAAGGGACGCTTGGTCCGGTCCACGATGCGGCCGATGAGGAGGCTGCCGATGATGCCGCCCGCGCCCCAGGCCCACATGGCCCAGACCGTCTGGTGAGTGTGGGCGGCGTCGAGCAGGAACTCGGCGAGGTAGGTGTACAGACCGAGGCTGGCGATGCCGCCGAGCAGCGAGACGGACACGATGCCGGCGACCCGGCCGCTGGCCAGGGCACGGACTCGACGGCCCAGCGGCGGCGGAGGGCTCACCTCGATCTTCGGCAGCCGCACGATGCCGATCAGCGCGACCACGCCCAGCGCGGTGATCAGCCACAGCGTGCCGCGCCACCCGATGTGCGAGGCGAGGAGCATGCCGACCGGGACGCCGATGACGGTGCCGATGCTCAGCCCGCCCATGACGGTGGCGAGTGCGCGGCCACGCCGTTCCGGAGTGGTGAGGCCGGCTGCCGTGGCGGCGGCTATCGGCGAGTACACGCCCGCGCCGATGCCCGCCACCGCGCGCGCGATCAGGAGGACCGGCAGCGTGGGGGCGACGGCGGTCAGCGCGTTGCCGATCGTGAAGACCACCAACGCCACGCCGAGCACCACCTTCGCCGACCGCTTGGCCAGCAGGGTGGCGAAGACCGGCCCGCCCAGCGCGTAGCAGAGCGTGAAGACCGTGACCATCTGCCCGGCCGACGACGCCGAGATGCTCAGGTCCTCCGACACGTGGGGCAGCAGTCCGGCCATCACGTAGGCGTCCACGCCGAGCGCGAACGTGCCCAGCGCGAGGAGCGGGATGAACCTGCTGCGGCCGTCCTGCGTCTTGGGAGGGGCTGTTGTCTGTGTGGCGCTCATCCGAGGCGCTCCAAGTCCGTTTCGGTGCTGACCTGACGGCCGTCGGGGAAGTAGCCGACCGGTCCGGTCAACTCGGCCGTCCTTTCGATCTCGTTGAGCAGGCGCTGCAGCCGTACGGACTCCTCGATACCGGCGAACGGCACGACGGGCCGCTGCCGGTCGTGCGCGAAACGTACGGCGTCCGCGACGATGCGCCGCAGCCCGACGATGGTGTCGAACCCTTCGGGAACGGGGTCGTGGCGGGTGTCCACCTCGCAGAGCGTCTCCTCCCGGCCGTCGACGACCCGCCAGATCCGCAACTGGTCCGCGTCCCAGGTGGGGTTGGAGTACTCCGCGGCCGCGTAGACCAGGCCGCCCTCGGGGTCCCGGAAGGTGCAGTCGATCGTGCGTTGGCGGGTGACGTTGACGAAGCTGCTGTAGACGCTCACCACGGCATCGCCCAGCTGGGCCGTCAGGGCCACGCTGTCCAGGACGTCGGGTCCGGAGATGGAGTAGTCGGAGCAGACGCCGACGGCGTTGCGGAGCTGGAGCCGCGAGCCGTCGAGGGCGAGCCGCTGAACCAGGTCCAGGGAATGGATCACTTCGCTCGTGACTCCGACCGTGGGCCGGTGGTCGTTGATGCGGTTCTTGCCCCAAGTGGCGTGGGCCCGCACCAGGTTCAGCCGGTTGCGGTGCACGTACTCCTGGAGGGCCATGCTCGCTTCCGAGTACCGCCCCACCAGGTCCATGGCGAACCCGGAGACATCGCTCAGGGCCGAGGCCACGGCGTCCAGGTCGTCATGCGCGGAGGTGAGGGGCTTCTCGGCCAGGACGAAGCCCCGGTAGCCCCCCAGGCGCGTCAGGATTTCTGCGTGCGCCGAGTCCGTCACCGCGACGATGACGAGATCGGGCGAGAACGCGTCGAGGGCGCCTTCGATCGTTTCGAAGTACGGGACGTCTTCGATGCTGCGGTGCCGGGCGTGGTAGGCGATCTCGATGTCGAGACCGAGTTCCCGCGGGCCGGAGAGGCTGCGCAGTGCGGTCAGGAATCGCGTACCGGCGTAGCCCATGCCGGCGATCAGTACTTTCACGGTGTCCATGGGGATCATCCCTTCCGCCTCGTGGTGACCGGTTGGTGGTAGAGGCCCTCGCCGGTGGGCAGCCAGCCGGCCCGGCGGTGGAAGTCCACGGCCCCGCTGGCGCTTTGCATCACGGCGACGTCCGCACCGCGCGTGAGCGCCCAGTCGAAGAGCTCGTCGATCACCGCAGTGCCGAGGCCCTGGCCCCGGTCACGCGGATCGGTGACGAGGGACTGCATCCAGGCCACCCGGCCGCTGGGGTAGGCGGGCGAAGGGGGGCGCTGGTCGATGACGGCGATGGCGCAGGCACTCAGCCGGCCGGGGCCCGGAGCCACCGCGACGCACACGTCCGCGTCATGGGTCAGCGTCTTGGCCAGCCAGGCCCGGTAGCCGGTCCGCCAAGCGGTGCGCGCCTCGTCGGTCGACGCGGTGTAGGGGAGTGCCGCCGAGTCGCTGTCGTCGTTTTCCAGCAGGTAGGCGCGCAGGCGGATGAGTTCGTCGACGTCCGCCGGCTCCGCGCGCCGGATCACCGGGGTGGCCGCTGTCGTCACGCCGTTCTCCCGTGCAGGCCGAAGTGGGTGAAGACCTCGTCGAGGGCGCCGACCAGGTGGGCGATGTCCTCGTCGGAGTGGTTCGGCGTGACGTTGACGCGGAAGCGCTCGGTGCCGACCGGCACCGTGGGCGAGTTGATCGGCTGGAGGTAGACGCCGTGCACGTCGAGGAGGCGTGCGGCCGACTGCTTGCACAGCTCGGAGTTCCCGATCAGGACCGGCAGGACGTGCGTCGTGCTCTGCGGCATCACCTCGATACCGGCTCCTTCCAGAGCCGCACGCAGGTGAGCGGTCTTGCGCTGCAGCGCGTCCCGTTCGGCGGTGGAGGTCTTCAGGTGTTCCACGCTGGCGTGGCAGGCCGCCACGATCGCGGGCGGCAGCGAGGTGGTGAAGATGAAGCCCGAGGCGAAGCTGCGAATCGTGTCGACCAGAGTGGTCGAACCGGCGATGTACCCACCGATGACACCGATGCCCTTGGCCATCGTGCCCTGGATGATGTCGACGAAATGGTCGACGTTCAGTTCCGCGGCGATCCCCGCGCCGCGCGGCCCGTACATTCCGATCGCATGTACTTCGTCGAGGAAGGTCAGCGCGTTGTACTCGTGCGCGACCTTGACGATCCGTTCAATGGGGGCGACGTCGCCGTCCATGGAGTAGACGGACTCGAAAACGACAATCTTCGGACGGTCCAGAGGCTGGCCGGCGAGTATCTCTTCCAGATGGTCCACGTCGTTGTGGCGGAACACCCGGCGCTCCGCCTTGGTGCTGCAGATGCCGTTGATGATCGAGGCGTGGTTCAGCTCGTCCGACAGCACGATGGGATCGGGCAGCAGGCGCAGCAGGCACTGCAGGGTCGCATCGTTCGAGCCGTATCCCGTGGGAAACACCAGGGCGGCTTCTTTTCCGTGCCACTCGGCGAGTGAGGCCTCAAGGGCGGCGTAGTGGGCGTGCGTTCCGCCGATGTTCCGCGAACCGCCGGAGCCGGCCCCGTACTCGTCGATCGCCCGGTGCATGGCCTCGACCACCTTGGGGTGCTGTGACATCCCCAGATAGTCGTTGCTGCACCATACGGTTACCTGCTGCTCGCGCCCGTCGGGCGTGCGGTGCGTCGCCTTTGGATACGCGTTCGCGTGACGATTGATTTCCACGAAAGACCGGTACTGGCCGTCGCGTCTCAGCTTGTTAATTTTTTCCGACAGAAAAAGCTCGTACATTTAGCGTCCCCCTGTAACCAGCATGCGCCGTTGGTCGCACGCGATCTGTAAACGAGGGAATTACATACAGCGGGCACTCTCCCCGCAAACCGGCCGCCTGCATCTCTGATGCATCCTCTGCATGCCCGCAGGTCACCGCGGCGAGCGGCGGCCCTTGAGATGCCAGTCACACCGTTGAGGGTGAATTCCTTGTTACGGCCTGCCCGTGGTTACTTGAACGCCTGGGGTGCCGTGCATCGTGAATGCCGCGCCGAACGGCCAAGTCCGCCGGGACGGGCGGCTGTTGACACCGTCGGCGGCTTGTTCTCCAACACGGGCTGTCTGCTTGCCCAGATGCGCCGAGCAGGTGCGCACCGGGCCGGATCGAGGAACGGGCAGAGGGCCTCTGCCACCGAACTCCCTTAGATCTGCTGCCAGTTGGAGTTCCGCGAGCGCGTAAAGCGCTCTCTGGAGCGCGTGCCGATTCCGGACGTCCGGGCTGGGGTTTTCAGACGGGCATCAGCCGCGGCGCGCCGCCCAGGCAGAACCCGGCGGCGGTCAGCTTCGGGTCCCAGTCGGCGCCGCGGTGCGGCATGAGCGCGGCGTGGTGACGGTCGCTCGCGGCGTGGATGCGCTCCTCCAGGCCGGGCCGCTCCTCGGGACCGCCCTCGGGCAGGAAGCGGGGGAAGCCGGCCAGCTCGACGACGGCGAAAAGGCCACCGGGCATGAGCAGTTCATGGACCTTGCGCAACGTGCGGGCGGGGTCGGCCACGTGGTGCATCGACGCCGACGCCCAGACGAGTCCGGGCGCTCCGAGGCCGGGCCACGCGGCGTCGAGATCGGCTCGCACCGTACGCACTCTGCCGCCCGCGCCGCTCGCCTCGGCCTTCTCGCGCAGGCGCCGCAGGTGGTCGGCCGAGGAGTCCACGGCGGTCACCTCGGCCTCGGGGAAGCGGGCGAGGAGGGCGAAGGTGCCTGCCCCTGTGCCGCAGCCCAGGTCCACGATGTGACGCGGGCCGGACTTCAGGGCAGCGACGCGGTGATGGACGCGGTGTGCTCGGCGAGCACCTCCGCGTCCAGGTCGAGAATCTCCGCCCGGCCGGCGCCGTCGGTCTCGTGCCGGTGGTCGTGTGCTGTGTGCGGGGATGCGTGGGTCATGCCGCCGACGCCAGGTGGGTCGTGCGCGTACGGCACGACGCCTTTCGGGATGCGCAAGGCGATGCCCGGCCGGGTTGCCGAACGCGCACATGCCACCGGGGGCCGGTCGTCGGGAGCCCCCAGGCCCGGCCCCCCCTTGTCGCCACCGCTGTCGGGACGCCGGTGGCTGCGGCGGGCGTCGCGGTCGAAGATCCCCACGAGCTGATCGAGCGTCGTGTCCAGAGCCCGGGCCAGCGTGACGAGACCGTCCAGGGCGAGCCGGCGCTGCCCGTTCTCGATCCGGCTGAGCGTGGACTGACTGAGCCTGGCCCGCCCGGCCAGCTCCTCCAACGACCAGCCCTGCGCCAGCCGCAGAGCACGAATCCGCTTGCGTACGAGGCCGTCGAGATCGCCGTCACCTTGCGTCATGGGCAACACGGTATGCCGTGATCGCAGGGGGTGCCCGCTGCCGATCCCCCACAGGTTCTCACCCGAATGCCCCCCGACGTCACCCGCCTCGCCCGCCGCCCAGGCGCGAGCCCGCCGGCAGCCGTTAGCCTCGCGCCACAAGGCTCAAGGCGACGGCTCGGGGCGCCCACGAGGCCCGCCGCCGGGCTTCTTCGTCGGCCCCGCGCGCCCCCGTACCCCCACGGAAGGCCCGCTCATGTCCGACAGACGGCTCGCGCTCATGGCCGCCGGAGGCCTCGTCCTGGCTGCCGCCGTGCTTCCCCCGGCGGCCACCGCCGACACCCCCGCCCCGCATGCCGACACCCTCGTCACCTACCGCGTACCGATCCGGCACCCCCAGGACGCGCAGACTCTCGCCGCCGCCGGGTTCGACCTCCTGGAGCGCCGGGAGGGCAACGACCTGTTCGTCCTCGGCGATCCGACGACCGCGGCCTCCCTGCAGCACATCGGATTCAGCCCGACCGCCGTCAGGACTCAGCCGCGGCCGGCCCCCGGCACCGCCCGGCCCGCCGTCGGCGACACCTACCACGGCGGCTACCGCACCGTCGACGGGAGCTACGCCCACCTCGACCACGTGGCCACCCAGCACCCGGACCTGGCCACCGTCGTGACGTACGGGCAGTCCTGGCGGAAGAAGCGGGACAGCGCCAGTGGACGGGATCTCAAGGCCGTCTGCGTCACCAAGATGCAGCCGGGGGACTGCGCGCTCGTCCCGAACTCCAGCAAGCCCCGCTTCTTCCTCATGGGGCAGATCCACGCCCGCGAGATCACCACCGGCGAGGTCGCCCTGCGGTGGATCGACGAGCTGACGACCCAGTACGGCAAGGACGCCGACATCACCAAGCTGATGGACACCACCGAGATGTGGGTCGTGCCCCTCGCCAACCCGGACGGCGTCGACATCGTCGCCTCCGGCGGCGACAACCCCGTACTCCACCGCAAGAACGCCAACGACTCCCACGGCGCGTCCTGCGGCCGCAGCGGCCAGATCGGCATCGACCTCAACCGCAACGCCGGCACCCACTGGGGCGGCCTCGGCACCTCGCGGAAGCCGTGCGGCCAGGAGTACCTCGGCCCGGCCGCCGACTCCGAGCCGGAGAACGCCGCCCTGGAAGGCCTGTTCCGGCAGCTGTACCCGGCCGTGCGCACCGGCACCGAGAACGACGACCCGGCGCCGGCCGAGGCCCGGGGCCTGATGATCAGCCTCCACGGCGACGCGAACATGGTGCTGCTGCCCTGGGGCTTCGACCACACCGCGCACACCGGGAGCGACTCCGCGCTGCGCGCCCTGGCCACCGAGATGGGCTCGCTCACCGGCTACAAGTCCGGGCAGGCCGGCGAGATCCTGTACGACGCGTCCGGCGGCACCGACGACTGGGCCTTCGACAAGCTCGGCCTCGCCAGCTTCACCATCGAGGTCGGCGACAGCGACGGCCGCGGCTGCGACGGATTCACCCCGCCCTACTCCTGCCAGGACACCTACTTCTGGCCCAAGATGAAACCCGCCCTCCTGTACGCCGCCCAGCACGCGGCGGCGCCGTACCGGACCACCGCCGCCGCCACGCAGTGAGGCCGGTTCGCCGGGGCCGGAGCACCCGCGCCCGCCCCCGGATTGTGGCGATCACCCGCGAACGGTGGTACGCCACAGGGGGGCGGGGCGCCGTCGGCCCCGGATCCGGGAGGGGCTGCCGTGACCGATCAACTGCCGTCCATCGAGCACCTCGTGGTGCTCATGCTGGAGAACCGGTCCTTCGACCACATGCTGGGATTCCTGTACACCGACCACGACAACCTCTCGCCCGCCGGCCAGCCCTACGACGGCCTCACCGGCAAGGAGTCCAACCCGGGCCCGGACGGCACCCCCGTCACCGTCTTCCCCATCCACCCCGACCATCCGCACGCCTACTTCATGCCGGGCGCCGACCCGGCGGAGGGGTACGCGGCCACCAACGACCAGCTGTTCGGCTCGCCCTCCGCGCCCGTGCCGCCGATCGCGCACAACGAGGGGTTCGTCAAGGACTTCGCCACCGTGCTCGCCCACCCCCGCCCGGGCCGGCCGGTCGTGCCCGGCACCGTCCCCGGCGACATCATGGGGTGCTACGCCCCCGACACGCTGCCCGTCCTTTCCGGACTCGCCCGGGGGTACGCGGTGTGCGACCGCTGGTTCTGCTCGGCGCCCACCGAGACGCTCCCCAACCGGGCCTTCGCCTGCGCCGCGACCAGCCAGGGACACATGGACGACCGCACCCACACGTTCGCCGTCACCAGCGTCTTCGGACTGCTGACGCAGCATCAGATCCCTTGGCGCATCCACGGATACACCGCCCAGCCGCTCACCCGCGGCAACTTCCCCGACACCTCGTCCGCCGATCCGGGCCACTTCGGACGGTTCGCCGACTTCACGACGGCCGCCGCTGCCGGGACACTGCCCGCGTTCACGTTCCTGGAGCCGTCCTGGTCGTCGACCGGCAACAGCCAGCACCCCAACTACGACGTGGCGTTGGGCGAGCAGCTCATCCACGACACCTACCGGGCCGTCCGCACCGGCGCCGCTTGGGAACGTACGCTCCTGGTCATCACCTACGACGAGCACGGCGGCTGCTACGACCATGTGGCCCCGCCCATCGACGCCGTCGCGCCCGACAGCAGCACCGGCCAGTTCGGCTTCGACTTCACGCGGCTCGGGCCGCGGGTGCCCGCCGTCCTCGTGTCACCGCTGATCGAACCCGGCACGGTCTTCCGCGCCCCGGCCGGCGCGCTGGACCACACCTCGATCCTGCGGACCGTTCAGCGCCGCTGGGCCCTGCCCCCGCTGACCCTGCGCGACGCGGCGGCCCCCGACTTCGGCGGCGTACTGACGCGGACCCGACCGCGTACCGACGACCCCTTGGACGGGGTGGTCGTACCTGCCTCCGCCGGGCCGAACCCGGCTGCCGGCACCCTCTCCCACCTCGCCGAAGTACACGCCGAGCTGACCGCGCGGGGGCTCATCCCGGCGGAACCCGGGGAGGTCTGACCCGCACGCGGAAGGCCCAGGCCGGCCCGTGCCGGCCTGGGCCCCTATGATCAGACGAGGTCGAACCGGTCCAGGTTCATGACCTTGGTCCACGCCGCGACGAAGTCCTTCACGAACTTCTCCTTCGCGTCGTCGCTCGCGTACACCTCCGCGACCGCGCGCAGCTCCGAGTTGGAGCCGAAGACCAGGTCGGCGCGGGTGCCGGTCCACTTGACGTGGCCCGTGGCGCCGTCACTGCCCTCGAAGGTGTTCTGGTCCGCGGACGTCGCCTTCCACGTCGTCCCCAGGTCGAGCAGGTTGACGAAGAAGTCGTTGGTGAGCGTCCCCGGCCTGTCCGTGAACACGCCGTGCGAGGACTGCTGGTGGTTGGCGCCGAGCACGCGCAGGCCGCCCACCAGGACGGTGAGCTCGGGGGCGCTCAGGGTCAGCAGGTTCGCCCTGTCGAGCAGCAGGTACTCGGCCGGGAGGCGGTTGCCCTTGCCCAGGTAGTTGCGGAACCCGTCCGCCGTCGGCTCCAGAGCGGAGAACGACTCCACGTCCGTCTGCTCCTGCAAGGCGTCCACCCGGCCCGCCGCGAACGGCACCTCGACGGCGACGCCGCCGTCCTTGGCGGCCTTCTCCACACCCGCCGCGCCGGCCAGCACGATCAGGTCCGCGAGCGAGATCTGCTTGCCACCGGACTGCGCCGCGTTGAAGGACGTACGGACGCCTTCGAGGGTGCGCAGAACCGTCGCCAGCTCGTCGGGCTCGTTCACCTCCCAGCCACTCTGCGGCTGCAGACGGATGCGCGCGCCGTTGGCGCCTCCGCGCTTGTCACTGCCGCGGAACGACGAGGCAGCCGCCCACGCCGTCGACACGAGCTGCGACACCGAGAGGCCCGAGGCGAGGACCTGCTCCTTGAGCGAGGCGATGTCCCCCGCGTCGACGAGCTCGTACGAACGCGCCGGCAGCGGGTCCTGCCACAGCAGCTCCTCGGAGGGGACCTCCGGGCCGAGGTAGCGCACGACGGGGCCCATGTCGCGGTGGGTCAGCTTGAACCAGGCGCGGGCGAAGGCGTCCGCGAACGCCTCCGGGTCCGCCAGGAAGCGCCGCGAGATCTGCTCGTAGGCCGGGTCGAAGCGGAGCGACAGGTCGGTCGTCAGCATCGTCGGGGCGTGCTTCTTCGACGCGTCGAAGGCGTCCGGCACGGTGTCCGCACCGGCGCCGTCCTTCGGCCGCCACTGATGGGCGCCCGCGGGGCTCTTGAACAGCTCCCACTCGTAGCCGAAGAGGATCTCGAAGAAGCTGTTGTCCCAGGCGGTCGGCGTGTTCGTCCAGATGCCTTCGAGACCGCTGGTGATCGCGTCGGCGCCCACACCGGTGCCGTGGCTGCTCTTCCAGCCGAGGCCCTGCTGCTCCAGGGGAGCGGCCTCGGGGTCGTTGCCCACGGCATCCGCCGGGCCCGCGCCGTGGGTCTTGCCGAAGGTGTGGCCGCCCGCGATCAGGGCGACGGTCTCCTCGTCGTTCATCGCCATCCGGCGGAACGTCTCGCGGATGTCCCGTGCGGCGGAGAGGGGGTCCGGGTTGCCGTTGGGGCCCTCCGGGTTGACGTAGATGAGGCCCATCTGGACCGCTCCGAGCGGGTTCTCCAGCTCGCGGTCGCCGGTGTAGCGCTCGTCGTCGAGCCAGTTGGTCTCCGGGCCCCAGTACACGTCCTCGTCGGGCTCCCAGACGTCGGCGCGGCCGCCGCCGAAGCCGAAGGTCTTGAAGCCCATCGTCTCCAGGGCCACATTGCCGGTGAGGATCAGGAGGTCGGCCCACGAAAGGCTCTTGCCGTACTTCTTCTTCACCGGCCACAGCAGGCGGCGGGCCTTGTCGAGGCTCGCGTTGTCCGGCCAGCTGTTGAGCGGAGCGAACCGCTGCTGGCCGGCCCCTGCGCCGCCGCGGCCGTCGCTGATGCGGTACGTGCCCGCGCTGTGCCACGCCATACGGATCATGAGCGGGCCGTAGTTGCCGAAGTCGGCCGGCCACCAGTCCTGCGAGGTCGTGAGCAGCTCCGCGATGTCCCGCTTCACGGCCGGGAGGTCGAGGGCGTTGAACGCCTCCGCGTAGTCGAACTCCTCGCCGAGCGGGTTCGCCACGGCCGGGTTCTTCGCGAGGATCTTCAGGTTCAGCCGTTCCGGCCACCACTGGCGGTTTCCGCCGCCCTGCGTCGGGTGCGGGGCGCGCTCGTGCGCGACCGGGCAGCCGCCTGTGCCCTCCGTCTTGGCGTCGGTGACGATTGCATCGGGGTTCTCGGACATGGCAATCCTTCTTCACTCGGTGGATCACAGTGCTCAGGAACTGCGGGCGGTGAAACGACCGGGGCACGGGCACCGGCCGACGGCCTCGGCCTTGTTGCGTTCTGAAGCCGGGGCCTGCGGACGGGGGCCGGGTCGGAGCCGTCGCCGCGAGGGTCTGGGGGACACGGCCGTTGCGGGTGGGACGGAAGTCTTCCTGTCCCTAGGCTATCGGCGGCATCGATCCTACGATGGACCAAATCCAAGTCAAGAAGTACACCAAAACCGTATCCCTTCGGAACGCGACCGCGCCCTGGCACACTGCGCGTGTTCCGCCGAAATCCCGACCCCCGACCCCTGAAGCGTGGACAGGTGAACCGGTATGAGTGACCTGCTCGAACGGCTGCGAGGGCGCGGCTGGCGGATGACGTCCCAGCGGCGCGTCGTCGCGGAGGTCCTGGACGGTGGCGACCACGTCCATCTGACGGCCGACGAAGTGCACGTGAAGGCGGCCGAGAGGCTGCCCGAGATCTCCCGCGCGACCGTCTACAACACCCTGGGCGAACTCGTCTCCCTCGGCGAGGTCCTGGAGGTCTCCACCGACGGCCGCGCCAAGCGCTACGACCCCAACGCCCACCACCCCCACCAGCACCTGGTGTGCTCCAACTGCGGCACCATCCGCGACGTCCACCCCACCGGCGACCCACTGGCCGACCTCCCGGCCGACGAACGCTTCGGCTTCACCCTGTCCCGCGCCGAGGTCACCTACCGCGGACTGTGCCCGTCCTGCTCCTAGACGCGACCCCGCTCGGCGTCCTATAGGGACGCGAGTACGCGCACCGCCCCAAGAGGCGAGTCGTAGCCCATGAGATGAGTCATAGCCGACACCTCTTGGGCCGTGTCGAAGTTGGGCTGAACGGGTGAGCGGCGTCATCATGGCCGGATGCAGATACAGCACGTGGGCGAGGTGGTCCGGTGAGCAGGTACGACGTCACCGACGAACAGTGGGAGGGGCTCGCCCAGGTCGTTCCGCTGCGCGGCCGCAACGAATGGCCGTCCAGGGTCGACCACCAGACCATCCCCGGCGACTACGCGACCGTCGAACAGCGGCGCTTCGTCGTCCTCAGGGTGCAGATCTTCGCGGACGCCCGCGAAGTCGCCGAGTACCTCATCGCGCAGATCCCCGTCCTCCTCGACCTGACCGGCGCCGACCCCGAAGTCGCCAAGCGCATCCTCGACTTCAGCACCGGCGTCGTCTTCGGCCTGGGCAGCGGAATGCACCGCGTCGACCGCAACGTCTTCCTGCTCGCCCCGGCCGGCACCGAAGTGGAAGGCATCGCCGCGGCAGCCGTCCCGCACCCCTGACCCGCCCCCCATAGCCCCACCGCCCCGCCCAGGACCGTCCCGCAGCGCTGTGCCGTCCCTCATTAGTAGGAAGGTCACCGAGGCGGAACGGTTCGTCAGTTTTACGGCTGCGTACGGTCCCAGCCATGACCACGACGACCACCAACAGTGACCGGACCGCCCGTCCCGATCGACCCACCGTCACCGAACTCAGGCTGTCCTCCTTCCGGGCACACCGCGGCGCGGCCATCCCACTCGGCCCGCTCACCCTGGTCACCGGGCCGAGCGGCAGCGGCAAGACCAGCGTCCTCGAAGCATTCGAAGCCCTCGCCAGACTCGGCTCGGGCGCATCGCTGGGATCCGTGTTCCGCGACCCCGCGGGCTGCGTGCCCGAACGCGCCGACGCCGACGCCCAGGGCCGCCGCGGCTTCCGCATCGGCTGCACCGTGGACGGACCCGCCGGACCCGTCCGCCTCGACCTCGCGATCCAGGCCGAACCGGAACTCCGCGTCGTCGGCGAGCGTTTGACCAGCGAAGGACAGACCCTCCTCAGCACCGCCCTGCGCGACCCGAGCCGCTCCACCGTCCAGGCGGCCTGGCACACCGCGGGCGCGGTCCCCGTCACGCGCGCACCGCTCCCCGACGACCGGCTCGGCACCGCGCTGCTGCCGCTGCGCGTCGCGGGCAAGACAGAGGGACAACTGCGCGTCCTGGCCGCCGCAGAACAAGTCGTCGTCGCCCTGCGCTCCGTATTCGCCTGCGACCCCCAGCCCCAGCGCATGCGCGAACCCGTCGCCCCCGCCCAGGGAAGCGGCGCAGGACGGCTGAGGCGCGGCTGCGACAACCTCGCCGAAGTCCTCTTCCGCACCCGCACCGAATGCGGCATCCGCCACGGACGCCTCGTCACCGCAGCCCGCGCGGGCTGCGCAGGCCCCGTCACCGGCCTCACCACCGAGCAGCTCGCCGACGGCACGTTACGAGCCGTCCTCGCCCGCGGCGCGACCCGGCACGCCACCCCCGTCGGCCGGCTCGGCGAAGGCGAACTCCGCTACCTGGCCCTCGCCCTCGTCCTGCTCACCGGACCCGGCGTCCTCGCCGTCGACACCGTCGCCGAAGTACCCCCGGCCATGCAGACCCTCGCCGTCCTCGCCGACGGACTCGACCGCGCACTCGACCCCCGCCAGAGCCGCGAACTCATCGCGCTGGCCGCCGAGATGTGCGCCCGCGGCCACATCCGGCTGCTCGCCGCCGTCGGGGACGGAGCGGGCGCCCGCGAGGCCCACGGGGCGACGGTGGTAGACCTGGAACCGTGAACCAACTCGACGTACCGGCCCTGCAGCGCAGGCTCGCCGCCTTCGCCGCCGCCCGCGACTGGCAGCCGTACCACACCCCGAAAAACCTCGCCGCAGCCCTCAGCGTCGAGGCCTCCGAACTGCTCGAAATCTTCCAGTGGCTCACCCCCGAGCAGTCGGACCGGGTGATGGCCGACCCGGACAAGGCCCACTGTGTCACCGACGAGGTCGCCGACGTCCTCGCCTATCTCCTCCAGCTCTGCGAAGTACTCGGCATCGACGCCCTCGCGGCCCTCGATGCCAAGATCGACCGCAATGAACTCCGCTTCCCCGTCCCGGAATCGCCGAAGCCCCCGAACAACTCGCCGACGGACACGGAGAGTCACTCATCTGAGTGACCGAGATACTCACAATCGGCTTGCTGTGCACAGATTTCCGATTTCCTCTGGCTTTCCGAGCCACTCACGCTCACGCTAGGTAGTGGACGCGAAGCTCGGGTCCGTCGCACGAACGGGGAAATCGGATGGATGCGGTACGGCTCGTCAAACTCAGCCAACACACCCTGGCCCAGAGCCGGGCAGTGCTCGACATCGCCGGCGAGGCCTGGCAGGCACAAGCCCTCGCCCAGGCGATCGGCGGCCACCTCGCGGCCACCGGCCCGCCGGAACTGAGGAGCGAAGCCCGCGGCCTCAGCGAAGCCGGCGGCCGGGGCTGCGCCGTCCTCGACCACCCCGGCATGCGCCGCGGCGGCATCCGGGCCGCCCAACTGACCGAAGTGGCCGACCCTGCGCGTGCGTTGACGTCCCTGGGCGCACTGCTCGGCGACGTCTCGATGGCCCTCGTCTCCGTGGCCTGCGCCACCGACGAGGAGGGCCTGTACTGGCAGTGCATAGAGGCCATCGACGCCGCCGACGAATCCAGCGACCGCATCCGCGGAATGCTGCGCCGACTCACCCTGCGAGAGCAGGAGAGATCGGGTGAAGTACTGCGGGACACGGCTACGGGGCCGCCGTGAGGGGGCGGCGGGGGACTACGCCTGCTGTGCTTCGCCCGAGCCATCGACGGGCGGGGTGCGATCGGTGGTGGACTGAAGGTCCGCGTCGAGCTGCGTCAGATCGGCATTCAGCGCCGCCATCAGCTCTTCCATCTGCTGGAGCAGCCCCTTCGGTGCACCCTTCCGCCCGGCGGCGGCCTGCGGCGCCGACTGCTGCGGCACGGCCTCTTCGGGCACGGCTTCCTGGGACATGGCGGCCTCCTCGGCCCAAGCCCTCCCGCGGGGCGGACAGGGCGGAGAATCGGTCGACGCACCGGACAGGGCCGCCGACACGCGGGCCGGGCGGTCCGGCTCCCGCCGAGCCAACGACTGCTTGACGTCAACGTCACTGATCAGAGGGGGCGCGACCTGCCGGATCGACGAATATTCACCCGACCGAGCTGCCATGGGGCGAGTGGTGGAGGCGAGGTTGACGGCGGCCCGACGGTGCAGGATGGAGGCATGGATCTTCGCATCTTCACCGAGCCCCAGCAGGGCGCCGGCTATGACACTCTCCTGACCGTGGCCAAGGCCACCGAAGACCTCGGCTTCGACGCCTTCTTCCGCTCCGACCACTACCTCCGGATGGGGTCCGCCGACGGACTCCCGGGCCCGACCGACGCCTGGATCACCCTGGCCGGACTCGCCCGCGAGACCAAGAGGATCCGGCTCGGCACCCTGATGACGGCCGGCACCTTCCGGCTGCCGGGCGTCCTCGCCATCCAGGTCGCCCAGGTCGACCAGATGTCGGGCGGCCGGGTCGAACTGGGCCTGGGCGCCGGGTGGTTCGAGGACGAGCACAAGGCTTACGGCATTCCGTTCCCGAAGGAGAAATTCGCCAGGCTGGAGGAACAGCTGGCCATCGTCACCGGACTCTGGTCCACCGAAGTGGGCCACACCTTCGACTACCACGGCACCTACTACCAGCTCAGCGACTCGCCTGCGCTGCCCAAGCCCGCGCAGGCCAAGGTGCCCGTCCTGATCGGCGGGCACGGGGCGACCCGCACACCGCGGCTCGCCGCCCAGTACGCCGATGAATTCAACATCCCGTTCGCCTCCATCGAGGACAGTGAGCGGCAGTTCACCAGGGTGAAGGCGGCCGCCGAGGCCGCCGGACGCAGGGCGGACGACCTCGTGTACTCCAACGCGCTGGTCGTCTGCGTGGGCAAGGACGACGCAGAGGTGGCCCGCCGGGCCGCCGCGATCGGACGGGAGGTGGAGGAACTCAAGGCCAACGGACTCGCGGGCTCGCCCGCCGAAGTCGTCGAGAAGATCGGCAAGTACGAAGCGACCGGCTCGTCCCGCAGCTACCTCCAGCTGCTCGACCTCGACGACCTCGACCACCTCGAACTGATCTCCTCGCAGGTGCTGCCGCAGCTGGCCGGAGCCTGACCGTGCGGCCCGCCCGGACACTCGCCGCGGCCCTCGCGCAGGGACCAGTCGTCCTCGACGGCGGCCTCTCCAACCAACTGGAGGCACAGGGCTGCGACTTGAGCGACGAGCTGTGGTCGGCCCGGCTGCTCGCCGACGACCCGCGGCAGATCCAGGCCGCGCACACGGCATACGTACGGGCGGGCGCCCAGGTCGTGACCACCGCCAGCTACCAGGCCACTTTCGAAGGCTTCGCCCGCCGAGGCCTGAGCCGAAGCGAGGCGGAGCGACTGCTGGCGGGGAGCGTGCAACTGGCGCGCGAGGCTGGGGAATTGAGCGGGGGCGGGGAGGGGTGGGGGAGGGGGAGGGGGGTGGGGGAGGCCCCCCGAAGCCCCGCCCAGCCCCTCGAATTCTGGGTAGCCGCCTCCATCGGCCCCTACGGCGCGTTCCTCGCCGACGGCAGTGAGTACCGAGGGCGTTACGGGCTGAGCGTGCGCGAGCTGGAGCGGTTCCACCGGCCGCGGATCGAGGCGCTGGTGGCGGCCGGGCCCGATGTCCTCGCGCTGGAGACGGTGCCGGACGCCGACGAGGCGGAGGCGCTGCTGCGGGCGGTCGAGGGTTGCGGGGTGCCGGTGTGGCTCTCGTACAGCATCGCGGGCGGGCGCACCCGGGCCGGTCAGGATCTGGCCGCGGCGTTCGGTCTTGTGGCGGGCCATGACCAGGTGATCGCGGTCGGGGTGAACTGCTGTACCCCGGCCGACGCCGACCGGGCGGTGCCGCTCGCGGCGTCGGTCACGGGCAAGCCGGTGGTGGTCTATCCGAACAGCGGCGAGCGCTGGGACGCGGAGCGGCGCGGCTGGGCGGGCGGCACTACGTTCGACGCCGGGCGGGTGGGGGACTGGGTGGCGTCCGGGGCACGGCTCGTCGGCGGATGCTGCCGGGTCGGGCCGGCGGAGATCGCGCGGTTGGCGGCCCGGGTGAGGGGGCGGTCAGGGTAAGGAACTCGCACCGCGCCGGACGGGCGGCTCCCGGAGCGGGGTGGTCCCGGCGTAGAGCCCATGGCCGGCTGGCAGAGCGCACGGAGCCCCCGCCGGTACGCGCCGGGCGGGGCGGCCTCACGCCCGGGAGGAGCGACGGAGATTCACGACGGCTTGGGCCCGGGTCTCGCCGCCGTAGGCATGGTGGGCGCAGGTGCAGCGGCGCACGAGCAGGATCCGTCGGCCGTGCAGTGTCGGCACGTCCTCGGTTCGGCGGCATGCACTGTGTGAGTTGATGACGAGCAGACATCGTCGTCAAGCCTTCCGCGGGCCGACCGGGCCGACCGGGCCGACCGGGCCGTCCTTGCCGACGCCGACCCGGTGCCTGGAGCTTCGCCGGGTGAGTGGCCCCGCCGCGGGACAGGATGGGGGCATGGGATTTCATGTCGATTCCGAGACCGGGCGGCTGCGCCGCGTCATACTCCACCGGCCAGATCTTGAGCTGAAGCGGCTCACGCCCAGCAACAAGGACGCGCTGCTCTTCGACGACGTGCTGTGGGTGCGCCGGGCCAGACAGGAGCACGACGGTTTCGCGGACGTGCTCCGCGACCGGGGCGTCCAGGTGCATCTCTTCGGTGATCTGCTGCGCGAGTCGCTGGAGATCCCGGCGGCCCGCGCGCTCGTCCTCGACCGGGTCTTCGACGAGAAGGAGTACGGGCCGCTCGCGACCGGGCATCTGCGGGCGGCCTTCGACGAACTGCCCGCCGCCGATCTCGCGGAGGCGCTGGTCGGCGGGATGACGAAGCGGGAGTTCCTGGAGGGGCATCCGGAGCCGACGTCGGTGCGTTTCCACGCGATGGAGCTGGACGACTTCCTGCTCGGCCCGCTGCCGAACCACCTCTTCACGCGCGACACCTCGGCCTGGATCTACGACGGTGTCTCGATCAACGCGATGCGCTGGCCGGCCCGGCAGCGCGAGACCGTCCACTTCGAGGTGATCTACCGCCACCACCCGCTGTTCAAGGGCCCCGAGGCGGGCCCGTTCAACATCTGGTCGCGGGGCCAGAGCGACTATCCCTCCACCATCGAGGGTGGTGACGTCCTGGTGATCGGGAACGGCGCCGTGCTGATCGGGATGAGCGAGCGGACCACCCCGCAGGCCGTGGAGATGCTGGCTCGCGGCCTGTTCGCGGCGGGCTCGGCGCAGACCATCGTGGCGCTCGACATGCCGAAGCGGCGGGCGTTCATGCACCTCGACACGGTGATGACGATGGTCGACGGAGAAACCTTCACCCAGTACGCGGGCCTGGGCATGCTCCGCTCGTACACGATCGAGCCGGGTGCGGGCGAGCAGGAGCTCAAGGTCACCGACCATCCGCCGGAGCACATGCACCGCGCGATCGCTGCGGCGCTCGGCCTCGACCGGATCCGGGTGCTCACCGCCACCCAGGACGTGCACTCCGCGGAGCGCGAGCAGTGGGACGACGGCTGCAATGTGCTCGCGGTCGAGCCGGGCGTGGTCGTCGCGTACGAGCGCAATGTCACGACCAACACGCATCTGCGCAAGGAGGGCATCGAGGTGATCGAGATCCGCGGCAGTGAGCTGGGGCGGGGGAGGGGAGGCCCGCGCTGTATGAGCTGTCCCGTCGAACGCGATGCCGTATAGTGATGCGCTCTTACGTATATACTTTCAGTGTTGCATCCCGTTCGTAGCCCAGCCGTCCCCCTACCCGCCCCAGGAGCAGCCACCATGGCGACAGATCTCGCAGGCCGCCACTTCCTCAAGGAGCTGGACTTCACGGCCGAGGAGTTCCTCGGGCTCGTCGCGCTCGCCGCCGAACTCAAGGCCGCCAAGAAGGCGGGCACCGAGGTCCAGCGGCTGCGCGGCCGCAATGTCGCGCTGATCTTCGAGAAGTCCTCGACGCGCACCCGCTGCTCCTTCGAGGTCGCCGCCGCCGACCAGGGTGCGTCGACGACATACATCGACCCGGCCGGTTCGCACATCGGCAAGAAGGAGTCCGCGCGGGACACCGCCCGCGTCCTTGGCCGGATGTTCGACGCGATCGAGTTCCGGGGCGATGCGCAGGAGACCGTCGAGACCCTCGCCGCGAACGCAGGCGTGCCCGTCTACAACGGTCTGACCGACGACTGGCACCCGACCCAGATGCTCGCCGACGTCCTCACCGTCACCGAGCACACCGACAAGCCGCTGGGCGAGGTCGCTTTCGCCTATCTGGGTGACGCCCGCTTCAACATGGGCAATTCCTATCTGGTCACCGGCGCGCTGCTCGGCATGGACGTCCGCATCGTGGCGCCCAAGGCGTACTGGCCGGCCGAGGAGATCGTCGCGCAGGCGCGCGAGGCGGCCGCGGCGAGCGGCGCCCGGATCACCCTCACCGAGTCCGTCGAGGAGGGCGTCGCCGGTGCGGACTTCGTGGCCACCGACGTGTGGGTGTCGATGGGCGAGCCCAAGGAGATCTGGGCCGAGCGGATCAAGGCCCTCGCGCCGTATGCCGTGACCATGGACGTGCTGCGCGCCACCGGCAATCCGCGCGTCAAGTTCCTGCACTGCCTGCCCGCCTTCCACGACCTCGGCACCCAGGTCGGCCGCGACATCCACGAGCAGTACGGGCTGACCGAACTCGAAGTCACCGACGAGGTCTTCGAATCGCCCCATTCGGTCGTCTTCGACGAGGCCGAGAACCGGATGCACACCATCAAGGCGGTCATGGTCGCCACGCTGGGGGACCGGCAGTAAATCAAGGGCGCCGAATAGGAATGCGCCCGATTGGGTGAACATGCGCCGGGGTGGCTACTATGTCGCTTCTTGGTGGGGTCCGAGCTCGCACGCTCGGGCCCCGCTTTCTTTGTGTACGGCCCCTGCCAGGCCGTTGTGTAGACCAGGAATGAGAACCACCCCATGCGGCGCCCCCACCTCGCTCCCCCCGCCCCCGCACGGCGCATCAAACCGCCGCGCCGGCTGATCGCCGAATCCGGCGCCGACCTCGAAGGACACGGCCTGCGCCGCACCATGGGGCTCTTCCAGCTCGTGTGCTTCGGCGTCGGCGCCATCGTGGGCACCGGTATCTTCGTCGGGCTCTCCGACAGCGTCGCCAAGGCGGGCCCCGCCGTGGTCCTCTCCTTCGTGCTCGCGGCGGTGACCTGCGTCTTCACCGCGTTCTCCTTCGCCGAACTCGGCGGTGCGATCCCGGTCTCCGGCTCCTCGTACTCCTTCGCGTACGCGACGCTCGGCGAGCGCACCGCGTTCCTGGTCGGCTGGTGTCTGCTGCTCGAGTACGGCGTCTCGGTGTCCGCGGTCGCCGTCGGCTGGAGTCAGTACCTCAACGAGCTCCTGAACAGCCTCGTCGGGTGGCAGCTGCCGGCTGCGCTCTCTGCGGGGCCCGGCGACGGCGGGGTGATCAACCTTCCGGCCGTCGTGGTCATCGTGCTCGCCGCGACGCTCCTGGTGCGCGGCGTCAGGGAGAGCGCGCGGGCCACCGCCGCGATGGCCGTGCTCAAGATCGGGATCCTGCTGCTGTTCCTGGCGATCGCGTTCACCGCGTTCAAGGCGGGCAACCTCTCGCCGTTCGCGACGCACGGCCCCGGCGGGGTCACCGCGGGCGCCTCGCTGGCCTTTTTCTCGTACATCGGATTCGACGCGATCACCACCGCCGGTGAGGAAGTGAAGAATCCGCGCAAGAACGTGCCGATAGCGATCATGATCTGCATCGGCCTGGTCACGCTGCTCTACTGCGCGGTCGCTTTGGCCGCGATCGGCGGGCTCGGCGCGGACGCGGTCGGCGACAAGCCCGCCGCGCTCTCGCTGATCGTCAACCACGTCACCGACTCGACGTTCGGCGGCGGCGTCATCGCGTTCGGCGCGGTCGTCGCCATCGCGTCCGTCGTGCTCGCCGTGATGTACGGGCAGACCCGCATCCTGATGTCGATGTCCCGCGACGGCCTCGTCCCGCGGGTCTTCGAGCGGGTCTCGGCGAAGACCGCGACGCCGGTGGCCAACACGTGGATCGTCGCGCTGGTCTTCGCGGTCCCGGCGGCGTTCGCGTCCCTGGACGCGGTGGTCAACCTGACCACGATCGGCACCCTCGCCGTCATGGCCGTCGTGAACATCGCCGTCATAGCGCTGCGCCGCAGCGAGCCTGACCTGAAGCGCTCGTTCCGGGTGCCGCTCTACCCGGTCAGCCCGATCCTGGGCGTCGGCTTCTGCCTCTATCTGATGTACGGGACCGGCTGGGCCACGTGGGTGCAGTTCGCCGTGTTCCTGCTGGCCGGCGCGCTGGTGTACGCCTTCTACGGGCGCAGCCGCTCGCGCCTGGTCAGCTCGGGCGACTCGGCAGCGTGAACCAGACCGCCTTGCCGTGCGCGGTGGGGCGGTGGCCGCAGGCCGAACTCAGCGTCCGGATGAGCAGCAGGCCGCGGCCGTGCTCCTGCCATGGGTCCGGGTGATCGCCCGCCCCCGGCGCGGAGAGATCGCCCGGCGGCAGCGGTGAGCCGTCGTGCACCTCGACCTGACAGCCGGACGCGAGCAGCTCCACCACCAGCTCGATCGGCGCCTCGCCCACGGTGTGCTCGACGGCGTTGGCGACGAGCTCCGCGGTGAGCAGCTCGGCCGTGTCGCTGTCGGCGGGCGCGTCGATGTCCGCGAGCGCAGTACGCACCAGGGCGCGGGCGATCGGCACGGCGGCCGTGGAGTGGGGGAGCGCTATGCGCCACGCGGACGGCGTGGCGTCGCGGTCGGGGCCGGAGGGCTCGGGCAAGGCGGAATGTTCCGTTCGGGGTGCGCGGGGGCGTGGGGTTCGTGTGGGGACGTCGAGTGGCGTGCCGCCGTGGGGGTGGGGCGGCATTCCGAGCGACGTCGGGTTGTGAAGGGGCGTCCGGTAGTGAGGGGTCGTCCTGCTTTCAACCTTACGAAGCCGGGGTGCGGTCCAGTAGAGGACCCCGGCCGGGGCGGCCGGGGTCCTGCGGCATCGGGGCGAAGGACCTTGGCCTCTGGTCCTGCTCGGGGACGTATCGCGCACTCGTGACGACAGTCACGTATGAGTGATACCTTCGTCGGGCAGGCAGAAGAGGTGGCGGCAGCTGCCGTCCCGCCGAAGGAGGCCGTCCGGATGAGCCCCTTTCCCAGCTCCGCATCGCCCACCGAGGACTGGCGCCATCTGCGGCTCACGGTGGCCGACGGGGTCGCGACCGTCACCCTGGCCCGGCCGGAGAAACTCAACGCGCTGACCTTCGGCGCCTACGCGGACCTGCGCGACCTGCTCGCCGAACTGTCCCGGGAGCGGTCCGTGCGTGCCCTGGTCCTGTCCGGCGAAGGGCGCGGCTTCTGCTCGGGCGGCGACGTCGACGACATCATCGGCGCCACCCTGTCGATGAACACCGCCGAGCTCCTCGACTTCAACCGCATGACCGGCCAGGTCGTCCGGGCGATCCGCGAATGCCCCTTCCCGGTGATCGCGGCGCTGCACGGCGTCGCGGCCGGCGCGGGCGCGGTGCTCGCGCTTGCCGCCGACTTCCGCATCGCCGACCCCTCGGCGCGGTTCGCCTTCCTCTTCACCAAGGTGGGCCTGTCGGGCGGCGACATGGGCGCGGCCTATCTGCTGCCCCGCGTCGTCGGCCTCGGCCACGCCACCCGGCTGCTCATGCTGGGCGATCCTGTACGTGCCCAGGAGGCCGAACGGATCGGCCTGCTCAGCGAGTTGACCGACGAGGGCCGCGCGGACGAACGCGCCGCCGAGCTCGCCCGCCGCCTCGCCGACGGACCCGCCCTCGCGTACGCCCAGACCAAGGCGCTGCTCACCGCGGAGCTCGACATGCCGCTCGCCGCCTCGGTGGAAATGGACGCGGCGACCCAGGCTCTGCTGATGAATGGCGAGGACTACGCCGAATTCCATGCGGCCTTCAGCGAGAAGCGGCCTCCGAAGTGGCAGGGACGCTAGCGATGCCGGCCCCGCACACCGAGGGCGCCCCGCTGCGGATCGCCGTCATCGGCGGCGGCCCCGGCGGGCTCTACGCCGCGGCCCTGCTCAAGCGCCTCGGCCCCGACCGCGAGATCACCCTGTGGGAGCGCAACGCCCCGGACGACACCTTCGGCTTCGGTGTCGTGCTCTCGGACGAGACCCTCGGCGGGATCGAGCACGCCGACCCGGCCGTCTACCGGGCGCTGCGCGCCGAGTTCGTCCGGTGGGACGACATCGACATCGTGCACCGGGGGCGCACACTCACCTCGGGCGGGCACGGCTTCGCCGCGCTCGGACGGCGCAGGCTTCTGGAGATCCTGCACGAGCGCTGCAAAGCCCTTGGCGTCGAGCTGCGCTTCCGCGCCGAGGCGCCGCCCGCCGCCGAACTCGCCACCGCCTACGACCTGGTGGTTGCCGCGGACGGGGTGCACAGCCTCACCCGCGAGGCGCACGCCGATCACTTCGCGCCGCGCGTCACCACACACCGCTGCCGCTACATCTGGCTCGCCGCCGACTTCGCCTTCGACGCCTTCCGCTTCGAGATCGCCGAGACCGAACACGGCGTGATGCAGCTGCACGGCTACCCCTACTCCGCAGGCTCCTCCACCGTGATCGTCGAGATGCGCGAAGAGGTGTGGGCGGCCGCCGGGTTCGACGCGCTCGACGAGGGTGCCTCCGCCGACTACTGCGCCAAGATCTTCACCGACGCCCTCGGCGGACGGCCGCTGCGTGGCAACAACTCCTCATGGACCGCCTTCCGGACCGTCGTCAACAAGCGCTGGTCGTACGGCAATACGGTGCTGCTCGGCGATGCGGCGCACACCGCGCACTTCTCCATCGGCTCCGGCACCAAGCTCGCCGTCGAGGACGCCCTGGCGCTTGCCGCGTGCATCGAGGAGCAGCCCGATCTGCCCGCGGCCCTCGGGGCGTACGAGAGCGAGCGCCGGCCCGTCGTCGAGTCGACGCAGCGCGCGGCCGCCGCCAGCCTGCGCTGGTTCGAGGATCTTGAGCGCTGTCTCGATCAGCCCGCCCGGCAGTTCGCCTTCAACCTCCTCACCCGCAGCCGCCGCGTCACCCACGACAACCTGCGGCTGCGCGACCCCGGCTTCACCGACACCGTCGAGCGGGAATTCGGCTGCCCGCCGGGCACCCCGCCCATGTTCACCCCCTTCCGGCTGCGCGGCCTGGAACTGAAGAACCGCGTGGTCGTCTCGCCCATGGACGTGTACTCCGCCGTGGACGGCGTGCCCGGCGACTTCCACCTCGTCCACCTCGGCGCCCGCGCGCTGGGCGGCGCGGGACTGGTCATGACCGAGATGGTGTGCGTCAGCCCCGAAGGCCGCATCACCCCCGGCTGCGCCGGCCTCTACACCCCCGAACAGGCCGCGGCCTGGCGGCGGATCGCCGACTTCGTCCACCAGCAGGCGCCGGGCGCCGCCTTCGGCATCCAGCTCGGCCACTCCGGGCGCAAGGGCTCGACCAAGCTGATGTGGGACGGCATGGACGAGCCGCTGGACACCGGCAACTGGCCCGTCGCCGCCGCTTCCCCGCTCCCGTACCGGGCGGGCGTCAACCAGGTCCCGCACGCGTTGGACCGAGCGGGGCTCACCGCGATCCGCGAACAGTTCTCGGCTGCGGCCCGGCTGGCCGCCACCTGCGGATTCGACCTCCTCGAACTGCACTGCGCACACGGCTACCTGCTCTCCGGATTCCTCTCCCCTCTCACCAACCAACGGACGGACCGCTACGGCGGTTCCCTCGCGGGCCGGCTCCGCTTCCCCCTCGAAGTCTTCGACGCGGTGCGCGCGATGTGGCCCGCCGACAAGCCCATGACGGTCCGTATCTCCGCCACCGACTGGGCCGAGGGCGGCACCACCGCCGAGGGCGCCGTCGAGATCGCGCGGGCCTTCGCCGCGCACGGCGCCGACGCCATCGACGTCTCCACCGGGCAGGTCGTCCCCGACGAACGCCCCGAATACGGGCGCTCCTACCAGACCCCGTACGCCGACCGGATCCGCAACGCGCTCGGCATCCCGGTCGTCGCGGTCGGCGCCATCTCGTCCTGGGACGACGTCAACTCCCTGCTCCTGGCGGGCCGCGCCGACCTGTGCGCACTGGCCCGGCCGCATCTGTACGACCCCCACTGGACGCTGCACGCCGCGGCCGAGCAGGGCTATGCGGGCCCGGGCGCGAGCTGGCCGCGGCCCTATCGCGCGGGCAGCCGCAAGCCGCCGACCGGCCGTACGGACGCCCCGAGGCCACGGCTCAGCCTGAACTGACGCACCCGCAGGTACAGGCCGGGCGGGCCCGTGCCGAAACGCCCGGCCCGGCCGCCGCACGCCCGCGCCGAAATCACTCAGGACCCCCGGGAACCATTCGCGAGGCTCGTCAGTTTCTACATTGCTGTAGAAGTTTGACGACATGCATGGAGAAGCACCATGGCCCTCTGGGACCGCCTCAAGGAATCCGCCACGACGATGCAGACGCAGCTCGTGGCCAAGAAGAACGACCTGAAGAGCGGCGCCTTCCGCGACGCGAGCATGGCGATGTGTGCCCTGGTCGCCGCCGCCGACGGCACCATCGACGCGGCCGAGCGGCGTCGGGTGGCCCAACTCATCGCATCCAACGAGGTGTTGCAGAATTTCTCGGCCGCCGATCTGCAGCGCCGCTTCGACGAGGGGCTCGACAAGCTGGCCGCCGACTTCGACTTCGGCAAGGTGGGCCTGTTGCAGGAGGTCGCCAAGGCGAAGAAGAAGCCCGCCGAGGCGCGCGCCGTCATCCAGATAGGCATCGTCATCGGCGGCGCGGACGGCGACTTCGACAAGACCGAGCAGGCCGTCGTCCGCGAGGCCTGCTACGCGCTCGGCCTGTCACCGGCGGAGTTCGACCTGTAGTCGCCGCCGCAGGCAGGGAGCCGGTCGCGGGCCCGCGAGAGGGTGCCGTGCCCGCGCCTTCTCCGGACGGCCCGGCTACAACGCCGAAGTCGCGCCCCGCAGAACCGTGACCAGGACCAGCGTCGCGTTCGCCGAGGACAGGGCCGAGGCCGCCGCGCCCGCCGTGGCGGTCCACAGGGCGAGCCCCGCCGCCGTGCCCGCGGGCGGCCAGGCGCGAGCCGGCGGCACCGGCCGCAGCAGCGCCGCCACCCTGCGCGGCACGGGCCCCGGCGCCGGCCCGGCCGCCGCGAAGGCGGGCAGCGGCGGCACCCCGCGCAGGTCGCGGCCGGGGCCCGAGGCCAGCGCCGCCTTGCCAATGGCGCGCGCCACCACCGTGCGGTCGCCCACCGTGCGCGCCGCGTCCTCGTCCGCCCAGCGTTCCGCCGTGAAGGCCACGGCGGAGCGCAGCGGGCGCAGGAACGGATTGGCGCGCGCGGCAAGACCGGCCACCAGGAGGAACCGATGATGACGGCCCGTCAGGTGAGCTTCCTCGTGCGCGATCAGGGCTTCGCGCTCGCGGGCGTCGAGGAGGTCCAGCATCCCGCTGGACATCACGACGCGCCCGCGCCCGCGAAGTCCGCCGGGCAGCGCGTACGCATAAGGGCGCTCGTCCGGCAGCACCGCCCGCCGCGACGGCGCAAGCCCGGCCAGCGCCCGGGCGGCCCCGGCCCGCACCCGCCCATGGCGCCACAGGAGTTGACCGCAGGCCAGGGCGACGGCGGCCAGGACCAGGAGTGCGGCCTGCCCGACCGCCTCGTCGTACGGCACCACCGCCCGGACCTCGGGATCGGCCCAGGCGTCCGGCAGCGGATTGCCGGGCAACTGCGCGGTTCCGGCCACCATGAGAAGGAGGAGACACAGCGTGCTGCACACCGCGAGCACCCCGCCCACCAGGGACAGGACCCGCGTCGCCGTGCGCGGATGCAGCCTCGGGCCGGCGAGCCGGGCGATCGGCCAGGCGGTCAGCGGCAGCACGAGCGGCAGGACGACGAACACACCCACCGGATCAGTCCCCGGCCCCGCCGAGCAGTTCGCGCAGCAACTGTTCGTCGTCCGGCGAGAGGTCCGTGACGAAGCTGGCGAGCACCGCGCCCCGGTCCCGCTCGGCGTCGAGCACCTTGCGCATCCGGCGGGCCGCGAGCCCCGCCTCGTCGGCCGGAATCCACACGAAGGAGCGGCCCGCGCGCTCGCGGGCCACCGCCTGCTTGGTGTGCAGCCGGGTCAGGATCGTCACGACGGTCGTATAGGCGAGCGGTTCGCCGAGCCACTCCTGCACCCAGCCCGCGGTCACCGGGCCCGGCGCCTCCCGCAGCGCCGCGAGCACCCGCGCCTCCAGTTCCCCCTGCCCCCGGCGGGGGCGCCTCATCTGCTCCGTCACGTCGTCATCGTACGAGGCCGCCGCGGCCCCCGGCCCGGCAGCGCACCCCGTACGAACGCGGCGCCCGACTCCCGCAGCAGCTCATGAAGCCGGCCGAACACCTCGGCGGAGCGCCCGCCCGGCCAGCCGTCGGGCAGGAGTTCGGCGGGCAGCCCCGGGTCGGCGTACGGCAGCCGCCGCCAGGAGTCGAGCGCGAGGAGGTAGTCGCGGTAGGCGGCCTCGGCGTCGGTATCGGCGGCGGCGTCGGTCCGGGCGTGGGCCCGCGACTCCCAGGCGCGAAGGACCGGCTCGTGCCGGTCGAGGAAGTCCTCGTGCTGCTTGGCGATGGCCGGCAGGTCCCACCAGCGGGCGACGGCCTCCGCGGTGGGGGCGAAACCGAGATGCTCGCCCCTGAACAGGTCGACGTACGGGGCGAGTTGGAGGCGTTCCAGGGTGTGCCGGGTCTCGTCGTACAGCCGGGCCGGAGCGAGCCACACGCCCGGCGCGGCCGTGCCGAAGCCGAGGCCTGCCAGGCGCGAGCGCAGTACGTGCCGCTTGCTGCGCTCCGACTCGGGGACGGAGAACACCGCGAGCACCCAGCCGTCCGAGGCCTGCGGCGAGGGGTGGGCGTAGATGCGCCGGTCGCCGTCGTCCAGGAGCTGGCGTGCGTCGGGCGACAGGGCGTAGCCGGCCGCGCCCGCGGTGGTGGGCTGCGCCACGAGCAGCCCGCGCCGTTTGAGCCGGGACACCGACGAGCGCACGGAGGGCGCGTCGACACCGACCGCCGCGAGCAGCCGGATCAGTTCGGCGACCGCGAGGGAGCCGGAGGTTTCGCGCCCGTAGGCGCCGTAGAGAGTCACGATCAGGGATCGGGGAGTGTGCAGCTCGGCCACGTGATCACTCTAGTTCCCGCAGCCGGAAGCGCTGGAGCTTGCCGGTGGGTGTACGGGGGAGCGCGTCCAGGAAGACGATCTCGCGCGGGCACTTGTACGGGACGAGCTCGGCCTTCACGAAGTCGCGCAGCAGGGCCACCGTGTCCTCGCCGCGCGCCACCCCCGGCCGCAGCACGCAGTACGCGACGACGACATGGCCGCGCCGTTCGTCGGGCCGTCCCACCACCGCGGCCTCCGTGACGTCGGGGTGGCGCAGGAGCGCGTCCTCGACCTCGGGGCCCGCGATGTTGAACCCCGCCGAGATGATCATGTCGTCGGCGCGGGCCACATACCGGAACCAGCCGTCGCTCCCGCGCACATAGGTGTCGCCGGTGACGTTCCAGCCGTCCCGTACGTACGCGCGCTGCCTCTCGTCCGCGAGGTAGCGGCAGCCGACCGGGCCGCGCACGGCGAGCAGCCCGGGCTCGCCGTCGGGGACGGGCTGCCCCTGCCCGTCGACGATGCGGGCCTGCCAGCCGGGGACGGGCAGGCCGGTGGTGCCGGGCCGGATGTCCTCGTCCGCCGCGGAGATGAAGATGTGGAGGAGTTCGGTGGCGCCGATGCCGTTGATGATGCGCAGCCCGGTGCGCTGCTCCCAGGCGCGCCAGGTCGCCGCCGGAAGGTTCTCGCCGGCCGAGACGCAGCGCCGCAGTGCGCCGAGGTCGTGCGCGTCGAGTTCGTCGAGCATGGTCCGGTACGCGGTCGGCGCGGTGAACAGGACCGATACGCGGTGCTCGGCGAGGGCGGGCAACAGCTGGCGGGGGCCTGCCTGTTCGAGCAGCAGGGCCGAGGCGCCGGCCCGCATCGGGAAGATCACCAGCCCGCCGAGCCCGAAGGTGAAGCCGAGCGGCGGGCTGCCCGCGAACACGTCGTCGGGGGTCGGCTTCAGGACGTGCCGGGCGAACGTGTCGGCTATGGCAAGCACATCGCGGTGGAAGTGCATACAGCCCTTGGGACGTCCGGTCGTGCCCGAGGTGAAGGCGATCAGGGCGACGTCGTCCGCCGAGGTGTCCACGGCGGTGAACCGCCCGGCCGGCGCCCGCTTGACCAGGTTCAGGAGATCGCCGGGCCCGTCGCCCCCGTACGCAGTGATGCGCAGGCCCGGCGCCTCGGCCCGCTCCAGATCGGCCAGGGCGCGGGCGTCGCACAGGGCGTGGCTGATCCGCGCGATGGAGCACATCACGCCCAGCTCGTGGGCGCGCTGCTGGGCCAGTACGGTGACGGCGACCGCGCCCGCCTTCATCACCGCCAGCCAGCACGCGGCCAGCCACGGCGTGGTCGGCCCGCGAAGCAGCACCCGGTTCCCGGGCACCACGCCGAGTTCGCCGGTCAGGACGTGGGCGATCCGGTCGACGCGGTCGCGCAGTTCCCGGTACGTCCAGACCTCGCCCTGGCCGGTGCGGAAGACGGGGCGGTCCGGTCCGAAGCGCTCGATGGTGGCGTCGAGGAGTTCGGCGCCGCAGTTGAGCCGCTCGGGGTAGTACGGCCCCGGCGGGCCGAGGACCAGGTCCGGCCACTGGTCGGCGGGCGGCAGATGGTCGCGGGGAAAGGTGTCGGCGTGCGCTGAGTTCTTCAGCTCCATACGGGATCGCCCCCTTGTCGCCTCTGGAGCGTATCGTTTGGATGACGACAGTCAACAGTTCGCGATAGGGCGTTCCCTGTCGTTGTCGGAGCCGAGTGGGACAGTCGGAACCCGAGTGGGAAAGGGGCGGCCATGCCCGGATTCGCGCTGGAGCCGGACCAGCTGGAATGGTGCGGGGAACTGCGGGTGCTCGCCGGGGCGCGGCTGCGCCCCCTTGCCGACAAGGGTGAGCCAGGCCGGGTCAACCGGCCACTCGTCGAGGCGCTCGGCGAGCACGGGCTGCTCGCCCGGCTCTTCGGCTCCGGCGCGCTCGATCTGTGCCTGATGCGGGAATCGCTGGCGTACGCGTGCACCGAGGCGGAGACCGCGCTCGCCCTCCAGGGCCTCGGCGCGCACCCGGTCGCCGCGTACGGGACGGCCGCGCAGCGCGGGCGCTGGCTGCCCGAGGTGACGGCGGGCCGCGCGGTCGCCGCCTTCGCGCTGAGCGAGCCGGACGCGGGCTCGGACGCGGGCGCGCTCAGCCTCAACGCCGTTGAGGACAAAGGGGGTTGGCGCCTCACGGGTGAGAAGTGCTGGATCTCCAACGCCCCCGAGGCCGACTTCTACACCGTCTTCGCCCGTACGACCGCCGACGCCGGCGCGCGCGGAGTGACGGCCTTCCTGGTGCCCGCCGACCGGCCCGGGCTGACCGGCGCCGCGCTCGACATGCTCTCCCCGCACGCCATCGGCAGCCTCGGCTTCGACGGCGTGCCCGTGAGCGCCGACGACATCCTGGGCGAGCCGGACCGGGGCTTCCGGGTCGCGATGAACACGCTCAACCTGTTCCGGCCGAGCGTCGGGGCGTTCGCCGTCGGCATGGCGCAGGCGGCGCTCGATGCGACGCTCGCGCACACCGCCCGGCGCACCGCGTTCGGAGGCCCGCTCAAGGATCTCCAGGCCGTCGCGCACCGGGTCGCCGACATGGCGACGCGGACCGAGGCCGCCAGGCTCTTGGTGTACGCGGCGGCCGCCGCCTACGACCGGGGCGATGCGGGCATCGCGCGCGGCTCCGCCATGGCGAAGCTGTTCGCCACCGAGACCGCGCAGTACGTCGTCGACGCGGCGGTCCAGCTCCACGGCGCCCGCGCGCTGCAACGCGGGCACCTGCTCGAACACCTCTACCGTGAGGTCCGCGCGCCCCGCATCTACGAGGGGGCGAGCGAAGTGCAGCGCACGATCATCGCGAAGGAGCTGTACCGGTGAGCCTCGATCGGGTGAACCCCGCCGCGCTGTCCCCGGCGACGGGGTTCAGCCACGCCGTCGTCGCCACCGGGTCCCGGGTGGTCTTCCTCGCGGGGCAGACCGCGCTGGATGCCGACGGCAAGGTGGTGGGCGCGACGCTGCCCGAGCAGTTCCGTACCGCGCTGACCAACCTGCTCGCGGCGCTGGCCGCGGCGGGGGGTTCGCCGGGGGACCTCGCGCGGGTCACCGTGTACGCGACGGATGTCGCGGCCTACCGGGAGCAGGCGCGTGAACTGGGTTCCATCTGGCGGGAGTTGGCGGGGCGGGACTATCCGGCGATGGCGGTGATCGGGGTGGTCCGGCTGTGGGACAGCGAGGCCCTGGTCGAGCTGGACGGGTTCGCTGTCCTGGAGTAAACGACTCGCGCAACCGGCTCACCCCTCCAGGAACGCCCCCATCCACTCCTCCACCCCCGCCACCGACCTCGGCAGGGCGTTCGACATCAAGTGGGCGCCATGCTCGGTGACGACCAGGTCGTCCTCGATGCGGACGCCAATGCCGCGCAGTTCGGGCGGCAGGGTTTCGTCGTCCGGCTGGAGGTAGAGGCCGGGCTCCACCGTGAGGACCTGGCCGGGTTCCAGGACGCCGTCCAGGTAGGTCTCGCCGCGGGCCTTCGCGCAGTCGTGGACGTCCAGGCCCAGCATGTGCCCGCTGCCGCACAGCGTGTAGCGGCGGTGCAGCTCGCCCGAGGCGCTCTTCAGGACGCCCCACTCCGCGAGGCCCTCCGCAATGACTCCCATCGCGGCCCGGTGGAAGTCGCGGAAGGCGGCGCCGGGCCGCAGCGCCGCGATGCCCGCGTCCTGCGCGGCCAGGACGAGTTCGTACACCTGGCGCTGGACGGGGGAGAAGCGGCCGGAGAGCGGCAGGGTGCGGGTGATGTCGGCGGTGTACAGGGTGTCTGTCTCCACGCCCGCGTCGAGCAGCAGCAGATCCTGGGCGTCGAGGCGTCCGTCGTTGCGGATCCAGTGCAGTACACAGGCGTGCGCCCCGGACGCGGCGATCGTCTCGTACCCCGTGCCGTTGCCCTCGGCACGAGCCCGCGTCCCGAAGACTCCTTCGAGCAGCCGCTCGCCGCGCGGGTGGGCCAGCGCGCGCGGCAGGGAGCGTACGACGTCCTCGAATCCGGTGGTGGTGTGGTCGACGGCGAGCTGGAGCTGGGCCACCTCCCAGGCGTCCTTGATCAGCCTCAACTCGGAGAGCGCTGCGGCGAGTTCCGGGTCAGTGGCGGCGTTGCGGCCGGGCGCCGCCGCGTCCAGCTCGTCCACGTGGGCGCAGCGGATGCCGGTCAGGCGCTCGGTCTCGGCGAGGTCGGGGCGGCGGCCCACCCAGAACTCGCCGTACCTGCGGTCGCGGTAGAACTCGTCGTCGCCCTCGGCGCGCGGCGAGCGGGGCCGCAGATAGAGCACGGCCTCGTGCCGGGACCCGGACGGCTCCAGGACCAGGACGTGGCCCGGCTGGTCCTCGCCGGTGAGACCGGTCAGCCAGGCGTACGCGCTGTGCGGGCGGAAGCGGTGGTCGCAGTCGTTGGTGCGGACCTTCAACTCCCCGGCGGGCACGATCAGCCGCTCGCCGGGGAAGCGGGCCGAGAGCCGCGCCCGGCGGCCCGGCATGACGTCGAATCCGGGCACCCGGGCGTCCCGGGGCAGCGGAGTCGGGGCCCAGCCGCCGCTCATGAACGCGGCGAGTTCAGGGCCGACGGGAAGGTCGTGGCTGCCGGTGTTGAGGTGTGCGGGGCGCTCGGCCATCGGGTCTCCCGGGGTGAGGGGACGGGCAGGGGTGGGCGCGCCGGGGTGCGCGGACGAACGGGGGGCACTGGGCGCGCAGTGCAATTTCACATTACTATGTCACAGGGCATGGGCCACCCATGGGCTTCCCAAGTGCGCGCCCGGGCAAGGCCGCTTGAGGTCCGGGCCGGATCGGGACTTGGTCCGGACCCTTGTGGGCGCCTGTCATCCATCAGTAAAATGTCACACACCACACTAGGGAGTTCGACCATGACGTCTGCAGCACCCCAGCGCATCCGGCCCTGGCACGGAATCCTCGTCGCGACCGCGCTTCCCCTGCGCTCCGACCTTTCCGTCGACTTCACCTCCTATGCCCAGCACGTGCGCTGGCTCATCGACAGCGGCAGCGACGGCGTCGTGCCGAACGGCTCGCTCGGCGAATACCAGACCCTGACCGACGAGGAGCGGGCCCGCGTCGTGCACACCGCCGTCGAGGCGGCGGGCGACGGCGACCGCGTCATGGTCGGCGTCGCCGCGTACGGCAGCACCGAATCCCGCCGCTGGGCGGAGCAGGCCGCGGAGGCCGGCGCGGGCTCCGTGCTGCTGCTCCCGCCCAACGCCTACCGCGCCGACGAGCGCTCGGTACGGGCCCACTACGCCGAGGTCGCCAAGGCGGGCCTGCCCGTCGTCGCCTACAACAACCCGTACGACACCAAGGTCGACCTGACGCCCGCGCTGCTCGCCCAGCTGTACGCCGACGGCAGCATCGTCGCCGTCAAGGAGTTCAGCGGCGATGTGCGCAGGGCCTACGAGATCGCCGAACTCGCCCCGGAACTGGACCTGTTGGCGGGCGCCGACGACGTACTGCTCGAACTCGCCCTGGCCGGAGCGGTCGGCTGGATCGCCGGCTACCCCAACGCGCTGCCCGCCGCCTGCGCCGAGCTCTACCACGCGGCCGTCGCGGGCGACCTCGCCACCGCCCGTCCCCTCTACCGGGCGCTGCACCCCCTGCTGCGCTGGGACTCCAAGACCGAGTTCATCCAGGCCATCAAGCTCTCCATGGACCTGGCCGGCCGCCCCGGCGGACCCGTCCGGCCGCCCCGCCAGCCGCTCACCGCGGAACAGGACGCCCTGGTGCGCGCCGCCACCGAGAAGGCGCTCGCCGAAGGCCACAAGTAGCCCTACAGGGAGGCGAATCCATGCGGACCCGACACGTCTACCACGCCGTCGACTCGCACACCGAAGGCATGCCGACCCGCGTCGTCACCGGCGGGCTCGGCGTCATCCCCGGCGCCACCATGGCCGAGCGGCGCCTGTACTTCATGGAGCACCTCGACCACATCCGTACGCTCCTGATGTACGAGCCGCGCGGCCACGCCTCGATGAGCGGAGCGATCCTCCAGCCGCCGACCCGGCCCGACGCGGACTACGGCGTCCTCTACATCGAGGTCTCCGGCCTGCTGCCGATGTGCGGACACGGCACGATCGGCGTGGCCACCGTGCTGGTGGAGACCGGAATGGTCCCGGTCACCGAGCCCGTCACCACCGTCCGGCTCGACACCCCGGCCGGACTGGTGAGCGTGGACGTACGGGTCGAGGACGGCGAGGCGCGCTCCGTCACACTGACCAACGTCCCCGCGTTCTGCCTCGCGCTCGACCGAAAGGTGCAGGTCCCGGGCCTCGGCACGGTCACCTACGACCTTGCCTACGGCGGCAACTTCTACGCCTTCGTCGAACTCGACGCGCTCGGCCTGCCCTTCGCGCGGGACCACAAGGACGCGCTGCTCGCCGCCGGTCTCGACATCATGGCCGCCATCAACGCGACGGACCGGCCCGTGCACCCGGAGAACCCGGAAATCGCCGGGGTGAAGCACGTCTACCTTGCGGCCCCGGGCTCCGACGCGACCCGCTCGCGGCACGCCATGGCGATCCACCCCGGCTGGTTCGACCGCTCGCCGTGCGGCACCGGGACGTCCGCACGGATGGCCCAGCTGCACGCCCGCGGCGAGCTGCCGCTGCACCGCGACTTCACCAACGAGTCGTTCATCGGAACGGAGTTCACCGGCCGCCTGGTCGGCGAGACCACGGTCGGCCCGCTCCCCGCGGTCGTGCCCACCGTCACCGGCCGGGCCTGGATCACCGGAACCGCCCAGTACTTCCTGGATCCCTCCGACCCGTTCCCGGAAGGCTTCCTGCTGTGATCCACCTCGGCGCGGACGACCTCGCGGCGCTGCTCACCCCCGCAGCGGCGGCCGACGCGCTGGCCGCGGTCCTGGAGGAGGGACTCGACCCGGAGCAGTGCCCGGAACGCTCCAACGTTCCTGTTCCGGCGGGGGAGTTGCTCGTCATGCCGGCCGCTTCCGCCACATACGCCGGCGTGAAGATCGCGGGGGTCGTGCCCGCCAACCCGGGCCGCGGGCTGCCCCGCATCACCGGCAGCTTCCTCCTCCTGGACGGGCCGACACTGCTGCCCCTCGCTCTGCTCGACGCCGCCGCGCTGACCACGGTCCGCACTGCCGCCGTCTCGGCCCTCGCCCTCGACGCGCTCGCCGAACCGGACGCGGCCCGCCTGGTCCTGTTCGGCGCGGGCCCTCAGGCCCACGCCCATCTCGAATCGGCCCTGAACACAAGGGAGTTGACCCATGTGACCGTCGTGTCGCGGACGGGCGGGGCGGCCGAACGGCTGGTGACGTACGCCCGCGAACTCGGCCTGGAGGCGCGCGCCGGGGAGCCGTCCGACGTGTCCTGTGCCGACCTCGTCATCTGCTGCACCACCGCGCACGAGCCGCTCTTCGACGGGCGGCGGATTCCCGAACACGCCACCGTCGTCGCGGTCGGCTCGCACCGGCCGGCCGTGCGCGAGACCGGCTCGGAGCTCGTGCGGCGGTCCTCGGTGTGGGTGGAGGCGCGGACGGCCGCCCTGCGCGAGGCCGGTGATCTGCTGATCCCGCTGGCCGAGGGGGTGATCGGCGAGGACCACATCGCGGGGACCCTGGCCGATCTGGTGCGGGGCGAAGCCGAGGCGCCGTCGGACCGGCCGCGGTTCTTCAAGAGCGTGGGCATGGCCTGGGAGGACCTCGCGGTGGCGGCCGCAGTGCACCGGGCGTCAAGTCCCCTGCGGGCAGTGCCGGTTGGGGCAGAAGTGCGCGGCCCCGAACCGCCCGACGGCGGAAGGTGAGATTGTACGCTGGGCCTCCGCGGAACACGGAGGAAGCGCCATGGGCGACCTGAAACAGCGTCATCTCATCGTCGCCCAGGAACGCCTGCGCGACCAGGTCGCCCACGCACTGCGCGCGGCCCTGGTCGCGGGCGAGCTGCGTCCCGGCGCCGTCTACTCCGCCCCCGGCCTCGCCGCCGACTTCGGGATCTCCGCGACGCCAGTGCGCGAGGCCATGCTCGACCTGGCCCGCGAAGGCCTGGTCGAGCCGGTACGCAACAAGGGCTTCCGGATCACCGAGGTCAGCGAGCGCGACCTGGACCAGTACACCGAACTGCGCGCGCTCATCGAGGTGCCGACCGTCGGCAGCGTCACCGACACCGCGAGCGCGGAGCAGCTGGAGGCGCTGCGGCCGGTGGCCGAGGAGATAGTGGACCGGGCCCGCGCCCACGACCTGATCGGCTACCTCGACGCCGACCGGCGCTTCCATCTCCGGCTGCTCGGCCTTGCGGGAAACGAGCGCCTCGTCGAAACGGTCGGCGACCTGCGCAAACGCTCCCGACTGTACGGGCTCACCCGGCTCGACGAGCGCGGCGAACTCATCTCCTCCGCCCAGGAACACGTCGAGCTCCTGGACCTCATGCGGTCCGGCGACCGCCCGGCCGCCGAGGCCTGCATGGCCCGCCACCTGGGCCACGTACGGTCGTTGTGGGCCCGGGAGGGGAACGGCTAGAGGCGGGGTGGAGGGGCGGGCCCCGGAAACAAGCCCGCCCCGGTCCCCGGCTCCCTAGATGTCCCGGAAGATCTCGATCTGCGCGCCCACCGAGTTGAGCCGCTCGGCCAGGTCCTCGTAGCCGCGGTTGATGACGTACACGTTGCGCAGCACGGACGTGCCTTCCGCCGCCATCATGGCGAGCAGCACGACCACGGCCGGGCGCAGCGCCGGGGGGCACATCATTTCGGCGGCGCGCCAGCGGGTCGGGCCCTCCACCAGGACCCGGTGCGGGTCGAGGAGCTGGAGGCGGCCGCCGAGGCGGTTGAGGTCCGTGAGGTAGATCGCGCGGTTGTCGTAGACCCAGTCGTGGATCAGCGTCTTGCCCTGGGCCACCGCCGCGATCGCCGCGAAGAACGGCACGTTGTCGATGTTGAGGCCGGGGAACGGCATCGGGTGGATCTTGTCGATGGGCGCCTCCAGTTTGGAGGGGCGCACGGTGAGGTCGATCAGCCGGGTGCGCCCGTTGTCGGCGGCGTACTCGGCGGTGCGGTCGTGGTCGAGGCCCATCTCTTCGAGGACGGCGAGCTCGATCTCCAGGAACTCCACCGGGACCCGACGGATCGTCAGCTCGGACTCGGTGACGACGGCCGCGGCCAGCAGGCTCATCGCCTCGACCGGGTCCTCGGAGGGCGAGTAGTCGACGTCGACGTCGATGTCGGCCATGCCGTGCACGGTCAGCGTGGTGGTGCCGATGCCGTCGACCCGGACGCCGAGCGCCTCCAGGAAGAAGCACAGGTCCTGGACCATGTAGTTGGAGGAGGCGTTGCGGATGACGGTGACGCCGTCGTTGCGGGCGGCCGCGAGCAGCGCGTTCTCGGTGACGGTGTCGCCGCGTTCGGTCAGCACGATCGGGCGGTCGGGCGCGGTGCGTTCCACCACGGCGTGGTAGATGCCCTCGGTGGCCGTGATGTCCAGGCCGAACCGGCGCAGCGCGATCATGTGCGGCTCGATGGTGCGGGTGCCGAGGTCGCAGCCGCCGGCGTACGGCAGGCGGAACTGGTCCATGCGGTGCAGGAGCGGGCCGAGGAACATGATGATGGAGCGGGTCCGGCGGGCGGCGTCCGCGTCCATCGCGTCGAGGTCGAGCGTGGCCGGCGGCACGATCTCCAGGTCGGTCCCGTCGTTGATCCAACGGGTGCGCACGCCAATGGAGTTGAGGACTTCGAGGAGCCGGTAGACCTCTTCGATGCGGGCCACCCGGCGCAGCACGGTGCGGCCCTTGTTGAGCAGCGAGCCGCAGAGCAGCGCGACACAGGCGTTCTTGCTCGTCTTGACGTCGATCGAGCCCGAGAGGCGGCGGCCGCCCACGACACGGAGGTGCATGGGGCCCGCGTACCCAAGGGAGACGATTTCACTGTCGAGCGCTTCACCAATGCGCGCGATCATCTCAAGGCTGATGTTCTGGTTCCCGCGCTCAATGCGGTTCACGGCGCTCTGGCTGGTGCCCAGAGCCTCGGCCAACTGCGTCTGCGTCCAGCCCCGGTGCTGCCGGGCGTCGCGGATGAGCTTGCCGATGCGTACGAGGTAGTCGTCTGCCATAGGGGCAGGTTATCTCAGATATGAGATGCCGCTCGCGCTGGGGTGGGCCAACGGGGTGAGGAACCGTCAATTCCGATACTGCGGTCCCCGTGCGGGGGCGGCAAGCGGAATGGATCCGTCCGGGGGTGGGGCGTTTGTGTAAATGTCGGCCGTGTCGTACGCCATGCGCGTGGAACCCGGAGTCGTGTAGCCGCGTAACCCGAGGTCGAGGGTGTGGCGGGACCCGACGTCGACACCTCGGCGGCCGAATGGCCTCGCCCGCGCATGACCTACTGGCGGCCATGTACTAGAGTTATCTCGACATCGAGATATCTACCGAGGCGCACCGCAGCCGACGCTCGGTAAGGATTACCTAACTTAGCCTTACCTTAGCGGATCGACAACACGTCGTGGCGGCAGGATTGTGGTGGAACGCGCACATATATGAAGGAGACTGTCGTGTCGGCGAACAGCTTCGACGCCCGCAGCACGCTGCGTGTGGGCGACGAGTCGTACGAGATCTTCAAGCTGGACAAGGTCGAGGGCTCCGCGCGCCTCCCTTACAGCCTGAAGGTTCTCCTGGAGAACCTGCTCCGCACCGAGGACGGCGCGAACATCACCGCCGACCACATCCGTGCGCTCGGCGGCTGGGACTCGCAGGCTCAGCCGAGCCAGGAGATCCAGTTCACGCCGGCCCGCGTGATCATGCAGGACTTCACCGGTGTGCCCTGTGTCGTGGACCTCGCCACCATGCGTGAGGCCGTCAAGGAGCTCGGCGGCGACCCGGCGAAGGTCAACCCGCTCTCCCCGGCCGAGCTGGTCATCGACCACTCCGTCATCGCCGACAAGTTCGGCACCAAGGACGCGTTCTCGCAGAACGTGGAGCTGGAGTACGGCCGCAACAAGGAGCGCTACCAGTTCCTGCGCTGGGGCCAGACCGCCTTCGACGACTTCAAGGTCGTCCCGCCGGGCACCGGCATCGTCCACCAGGTCAACATCGAGCACCTTGCCCGTACGGTCATGGTCCGCGGCGGCCAGGCCTACCCGGACACCCTGGTCGGCACCGACTCGCACACCACCATGGTCAACGGCCTCGGTGTGCTCGGCTGGGGCGTCGGCGGCATCGAGGCCGAGGCCGCGATGCTGGGCCAGCCGGTCTCGATGCTCATCCCGCGCGTCGTCGGCTTCAAGCTGACCGGCGAGCTGAACCCGGGCACCACCGCCACCGACCTGGTCCTCACGATCACCGAGATGCTGCGCAAGCACGGCGTCGTCGGCAAGTTCGTCGAGTTCTACGGCGAGGGTGTGGCCGCCACGTCGCTGGCCAACCGCGCCACCATCGGCAACATGTCGCCGGAGTTCGGCTCCACCGCCGCGATCTTCCCGATCGACGACGAGACACTGAAGTACCTGCGCCTGACCGGCCGCGATGCCCAGCAGGTCGCGCTCGTCGAGGCGTACGCCAAGGAGCAGGGCCTCTGGCTGGACCCGGCCGCCGAGCCCGACTTCTCCGAGAAGCTGGAGCTCGACCTCTCCACGGTCGTCCCCTCCATCGCCGGCCCGAAGCGTCCGCAGGACCGCATCGTGCTCGCGAACGCCGCCCAGCAGTTCGCGCTCGACGTGCGCAACTACGTCGACGAGGACGACGAGGCGGGCAAGGAGTCCTTCCCGGCCTCCGACTCCCCGGCCTCCGCCAACGGCGTGCCGACCCGCCCGACGCTGGTCACCCTGGCCGACGGCTCCTCGTTCGAGATCGACCACGGCGCCGTCACCGTCGCCGCGATCACCTCGTGCACCAACACCTCGAACCCGTACGTCATGGTCGCCGCGGCCCTCGTCGCGAAGAAGGCCGTGGACAAGGGCCTGACCCGCAAGCCGTGGGTCAAGACCACGCTGGCCCCGGGCTCGAAGGTCGTCACCGACTACTTCGACAAGGCCGGCCTCACCCCGTACCTCGACAAGATGGGCTTCAACCTCGTCGGGTACGGCTGCACCACCTGCATCGGCAACTCCGGTCCGCTGGACGAGGAGATCTCGAAGGCGATCAACGAGCACGACCTCGCGGTCACCTCGGTGCTCTCCGGCAACCGCAACTTCGAGGGCCGGATCAACCCCGACGTCAAGATGAACTACCTGGCGTCTCCGCCGCTGGTCGTCGCGTACGCCATCGCCGGTTCGATGAAGGTCGACATCACCACCGAGGCGATCGGCACCGACACCGAGGGCAACCCGGTCTTCCTCAAGGACATCTGGCCCACCGAGGCCGAGGTCAACGACGTCGTGGCCAACGCCATCGGCGAGGACATGTTCAACAAGTCCTACCAGGACGTCTTCGCGGGTGACGCGCAGTGGCAGTCGCTGCCGATCCCGACCGGCAACACCTTCGAGTGGGACGCCGAGTCGACCTACGTCCGCAAGCCCCCCTACTTCGAGGGCATGACGATGGAGACCACCCCGGTCTCCGACATCGCCGGCGCCCGCGTCCTGGCGAAGCTGGGCGACTCGGTCACCACCGACCACATCTCCCCGGCCGGTGCGATCAAGGCCGACACCCCGGCCGGCAAGTACCTCACGGAGCACGGCGTCGAGCGCCGCGACTTCAACTCCTACGGCTCGCGCCGTGGCAACCACGAGGTCATGATTCGCGGCACCTTCGCGAACATCCGCCTGCGCAACCAGATCGCGCCGGGCACCGAGGGCGGCTTCACCCGTGACTTCACCGTCGACGGCGCCCCGGTCTCCTTTATCTACGACGCCTCGCAGAACTACCAGGCCGCCGGCATCCCGCTGGTCATCCTGGCGGGCAAGGAGTACGGCTCGGGCTCGTCCCGCGACTGGGCCGCCAAGGGCACCGCGCTGCTCGGCGTCAAGGCCGTCATCGCCGAGTCGTACGAGCGCATCCACCGCTCGAACCTCATCGGCATGGGCGTCCTGCCGCTCCAGTTCCCGGAGGGCGCGACCGCCGCCTCGCTCGGCCTCACCGGCGAGGAGACCTTCTCCTTCACCGGCGTGACCGTCCTGAACGACGGCAGCACCCCGCGCACGGTCAAGGTCACCACCGACACGGGCGTCGAGTTCGACGCGGTCGTCCGCATCGACACCCCCGGTGAGGCGGACTACTACCGCAACGGCGGCATCATGCAGTACGTGCTGCGGAACCTGATCCGCAACTAAGCACCCCAACGAGCAAGGCCCGCACCCCGGTTGGGGGTGCGGGCCTTACTTGTGCGCCGTGTTCCGTATCAGACGGATCAGAACATCAGGCGCATGCCGTTCCAGCCGGTGCCGACCTTGACGCGGTCCTTGAAGGGGGCGCCGGCGGTGGTGCCGGTGCCCGCGTAGAACCACAGACCGCCGGAGGCGTCGCGGCCGTAGAGGTCGGCCTTGCCGTCGAAGTCCAGGTCGCCGATGCCGACGAGCGTGTTGTACGTGTTCCAGCCACCGCCGAGCTTGACGCGGTTGCCGAACGGGGCGGCCCAGTTGCCGGTGCCCGGGTACAGCCAGCCGGTGCCCGCGTTGTCGACGGCGACGATGTCGGCCTTGCCGTCACCGTTCAGGTCGCCACGACCGGCGATCTTCGTCATGGCGCCCCAGCCGCCGCCGAGCTTGACGGGCGGGGTGAACGAGCCGTCGCCCTTGGCGGTGTAGAGCCACAGCACGCCGGCCTTGTCGCGCGCGATCAGGTCGTCGGCCGGAGCCCCGCCGAGGTTGCCCGGCGAGAAGACACGGTCGTAGGCGTTCCAGCCCGCACCCAGGTCCTTGACGGCGTCCGCGGAGTAGTACAGGTGGCCGTTGGTGCCCAGGAGGTACACGGCTTCGGCGACGCCGTCCTTGTTGTTGTCCACCTGGGTGCCCTGGCTGACCGCGCTGAAGTCGGAGTTTTCCACGGCGACGCGGTCAACGAACCCGCCCGTGCCGTTCGGCGGGTAGAAGTAGCCCTTGCCCGAGCCGTCCACCGCGAACAGCGGGAACGTTTCGGCAGCCGGAACCTCGTCGCCTGCGGCGAAGGCGCGCTTCGAGTCGGAGCCGGACTGCTTGGCCTTCAGCTTGGCCTGGGTCTGGGCGAACTGCTGCGCAGCCCTCGCCGCGTTGGCGGACGGCGCGCTGTCGGCGGAAGCCGCACCCGCGGTCGTGCCCACCAGGGCGGCGGCGATCGCCGCGACGGCGATGCGGGACAGGGCGCGACCGCCCTTACGGCCGGAAAGTATGGCCACGTATTTCTCCATGTCGAGGAAGAGACGCGCTGCGCCTGATCGAGGCTCAACGCGAGATCTTCTGGATCCTTTCACGCGATCTTTGCGTGTCAACTAGTTTGTGGACGGCGTGAGTAGCTCTATTTCAGCTAGCGAAGCGGTCGTTGTGGGGACAAGTCGGTAATGGGAATAGGAACCGGGCGAATGGATGGAGAACACCCGGGTCTGTCGGTCCCAGGTGAAGGATTCTCCGGATCGCCTGTCCAACTCTGTCCATTTCGTTCCGTCTTGTGATCCTTCGAGGACCCAACCGGACGGTGCCTTTCCGGCTGTTGCCGAGGTCAGCGTGTACTGCGTGGCCTTCGTGGCCTTGGTCACCGGGAGGTCCGTCGGCCCGAATTCGGCCGATGTCGCCGAGGAGTTGTCGAACAGCGGGCCGGAGCCGGTGATCGCGTCGCTCGCCGGGGCGGGCACCAAGGCGCCCTTGGTGATGGACACCGGCGCCGCGTTCTTGCCGGTGCCCCACGACGAGGGGTGCGCGCCCATGGCGAAGTCGAGCGTGCCGCCGCGCGCGAGCAGGGCGTGCGGGAGCGCCGTCGAGTTCCACGGCTTGCCGTCGACCTTCAGGGACTGCACATACACGTTCCGCTCGCTGTTCTCCGGCGCCTTCACGACCAGGTCGCGGCCGTTCTCCAGATGGACGGTCGCCTTGGTGAACAGGGGCGAGCCGATCGCGTACTCACCGCTGCCCATCACCAGCGGGTAGAAGCCGAGCGCCGAGAACACGTACCAGGCCGACTGCTCGCCGTTGTCCTCGTCGCCGTGGTAGCCCTGCCCGATCTCGCTGCCGTTGTACAGGCGCCGCAGCACCTCGCGGATCTTCTCCTGCGCCTTGTAGGGCCGGCCCGCCGCGTCGTACATGTACGTGACGTGGTGCGCGACCTGGTTGGAGTGGCCGTACTGGCCCATCCGTACATCCCGCGCCTCGGTCATCTCATGGATGACGCTGCCGTACGAACCGGCGAACTCGGGCGATGCGGTCTCCGGCGTCGAGAAGTAGGCGTCCAGCTTCTTGGCGAGTCCCGCCTGGCCGCCGTACAGGTTGGCGAGGCCGCGCGAGTCCTGCGGCGCGGTGAAGGCGTAGCCCCAGCCGTTGGTCTCGGTGTAGTCGTAGCCCCACACGCGCGGGTCGAACTTCGCGCTGTCCACGCGCCACTGCCCGTTCGCGTCCTTGCCCTGGAAGAAGCCCGCCTTGGCGTCGAAGAGCTTCACGTAGTTCTGGGCGCGGCCCATGAAGTACGCCGACTCCTCCTGGTAGCGGGGCTTCTTCGTCTTCTCGTACAGCGCCTGGCCCATCTTCGCGAGGCCGTAGTCGTTGACATAGCCCTCCATCGACCAGGACAGGCCCTCGGGCGTGGAGGTCGGGGCGTAGCCGAGGAAGGGGGCGGTGTCCATGCCCTTGCGGCCCACCCCGGAGGAGGGCGGTACGACGGTGGCGTTCTTCAGGGCGGCCTCGTACGCCGCCTCGGCGTCGAACTTCACGCCCTTCACATAGGCGTCCGCGAAGGCCACGTCCGAACTGGTGCCGGTCATCAGGTCCGCGTAGCCGGGCGAGGACCAGCGGGAGATCCAGCCGCCGTCCTTGTACTGCTGCACGAAGCCGTCGACCATCGCGCCGGCCTTCTTCGGGGTGAAGAGGGAGTAGGCGGGCCAGGTCGTCCGGTAGGTGTCCCAGAACCCGTTGTTGACGTACACCGTGCCGTCGACGACCTTCGAGCCGGTGTGCGTGGGGGTGTCCGCGCCGGTCTTCGGCGAGAAGGGGCTGGCGTACCGGTTCTTCGAACCGACCTTCTCGAAGCCGGAGTTGGGGTACAGGTAGAGGCGGTAGAGCGAGGAGTACAGGGTGGTCAGCTGGTCGTGCGAGGCGCCCTCGACCTCGATGCGGCCCAGAATGTCGTCCCAGGCCTGCCGCGCCCGGTCCTTGATCTGGTCGAAGCCGGCCGTCGCGGGGATCTCGGCAGCCAGATTGGCCTTCGCCTGGTCCACACTGATGAGTGAGGTCGCCAGGCGCAGGGTCACCGTGCGGTTCTTGCCGGGTTTGAAGCGCGCGTAGCCGGTGACGTCGGCGCCCCCGCCGCCCGGCAGCTTGCCGCTCGCGGTCACGGGCGTGTCGAAGACGCCGTACACGAAGAGCCGTCCGGCGCCCGTGGACAGGCCACTCTTGACGTCCGAGTAGCCGGTGAAGGAACGCGTCGCCGGGTCGAGGGTGAGCCCGCCCTGGTTGGTGACGTTGTCCAGGATCAGGCTCGCGTCGTCACCGGGATAGGTGAACCGCATCATCGCGGCGTGGTCGGTCGGCGTGATCTCGGTCCTGAGGCCGTTCTCGAAGGTGACGCCGTAGTAGTACGGCTTCGCGGTCTCGTTCTCGTGCTTGAAGGGCAGCGCGCGGGCCGTCCGGGAGGCGTCGGGGGTGCCGGCCGCTGCCGAGGGCATCACCTGGAACGTCTGCCGGTCGCCCATCCACGGGCTCGGCTCGTGACTGGCGCTGAAGGCCTGGAGGGTGGGCAGGTTGTCGGCGTTGTTGCGCCGCGCGTAGTCGTACAGCCAGTCCTGCGAACCGGCGTTGGTGACCGGGGTCCAGAAGTTGAAGCCGCCCGGGACCGCGGTCGCGGGGAAGTTGTTGCCGCGCGAGAACGAGCCGCTCGAATTGGTGCCGCGGGTGGTCAGCGCGTAGTCCGAGAGGTGCGCTAGCGGCTTCTCGGGCTGCTTCGGCGCGATCGAGAGGTCGTCGATCCAGCCCTGGAACTTGGCCGGCCCCTTGGGGGAGTCGTACGCCACCAGGATCCGGTCCACCGTCCTGCCGGCGGCGACCGTGCCGATCACCGAGGACACGTGGTTCCACTGGTTGACGTAGAGCGTCTTGGCGGCGCCCTGGCCCTGCGGACTGAGCAGCCCGCCGTGCGAGTCGAGTGCCTTCAGGTCACTCAGATAGGTGCCGTCGGTGAAGGCCAGGTCCACGGACACGTTGGTGGCCGGGTAGGTGAGGTCGGTCTCCGTCATCGACGGAAAGATCTTGTAGTCGAGTTCGGTGTCCCGGCCGACGGGGAGATCGACGTCGAAGACCTTGTTGTACGAGTAGGCCCGGCCGTCCGCCTTGTGGGTGCCCGCGTAGCGCAGCGCCCGCTTCCCGGTGAAGCCCGCGTTGGCCTTGGCGGTGGGGGAGCCGCCGGGGCCGCGGTCCGCCGCGGTCCGCATGTCCGGCGGGATCGGGGTGCTGGTGTCGCCGTTGGAGAACTGGACATCGGCGAGCTGGGTGATGGGGGCGCCGCCGTTCGCGGTGATCTCCAGGCGGTAGTGCGCGTACGCCGTGGTGTTCGCGAAGTCGTACGTCTTGGTCTGGAAGCGGTCCTTGAAGCTCTCGCCGGTGCGGCTGTCCAGGGTCTTCCAGTCCTTGCCGTCCGCCGAGCCCTTCAGGGTCCAGTCCTTGGGGTCCCGCTCGGGGGCGTCGTTGGCTGACGTCAACGCGTAGGTGACCGTCTTCACCGGTTCGGACAGATCGAATTCGAGCCAAGCCGTCGGCTGGAAGGCCAGCCATTTCGTGCTGGGCTGTCCGTCGACGAGATTCTCCTTCACCTCGCCGCCGTCGGTGTTCTCGGCGCTGGCCCGGACGTCGGTGACCTTGTCCGTCACATTGCCCGGTATGCCGCTGGTGAAGCCGCCGTCGACGCCCGAGGCCCGCCGGTGCCCCGCGCGGTCCGTATCGACGGTATCGGTCCAGTCCGGCTGGGGCTGTCCCGTTTCGAACGAGGTGCTGAACCGGCCCCCGTTCTGCGGCGGTTGGGCGGTGGCGGGCGGCGCTCCGACGGCGGACTGCGCCGTGACGACGAGCAGGAACGAGGCCGCCACCAGGGCGGCCGCCGGTCCTCGTCGGTACCGGGATCTGGGCAGCATGCGGGCCCTTTCCTTCGGTGCAAGCCGGTTTCGTCCGGCATGTGCGAGGTGGACAACGTTGTCAGAGTGGGAACGCAGGATCCAGTAGCGCGGCAAGCGCCGGTTGGTGTCAAGGGCGTTGGGAAGGAATGGATGGCCTGAATCATCAGGAGCAATGCGGACGTCAAGGTGTGTAATGCGCGTCAAAAGGAGCAGCCTCATCCACATTGGTACGTACCAATGGATATATCCGCGAGGTCTCAACTCGGGAAAGACTGTCGGCCAACCCTGCTTTCGATCTTGCTCAGTTGACGGGAAGTGGACTATACCTGTCGGCGTCCGGGCAACCCGCTGAACGCGGGCGGGGGAACCGCGTGCGGGCCGGTCGGCCCGGGACCGGGCAGCCTCCGCGACGGATGTACGGCATCACTCACGCTTCAACTGTTCGCGGGCGTCGGCGGATTCCGCTGCACCGCATGAGTCCTGGAGAAGGCGAGGACTTGAGCATGGGATCCGAGATCAACCGCCGTGACGCACTCAAGCGGGCCATGGCAATCGGCCTGCTGGCGGTGCCGGCGACGTCACTGCTGAGCGCGTGTGCCAGTTCCGACGGCGGAGACAGCACCAAGAAGCCGAGTTCCCAGGGCACCAAGTCGGCGGACAATCCGCTCGGCGTCAACAAGGGCACCGCCCTTGAGGCGTTCGTTTTCAAGGGCGGATTCGGCGACGACTACATCAAGTCCGCCGAGGCCGACTACAACGCCAAATACGGCATCACCATCAAGCACACCGGAACGCAGGCCATCGGCCCCAAGCTCCAGCCGCGTTTCGCGAGCAGCACCCCGCCGGACTTCATGGACAACTCCGGCGCCGACAGCCTCGACACCGCCGCCCTCGCCAAGACCGGCAAGCTCCAGGACCTCACCCCGCTCCTGGATGCGCCGACCATCGACGACCCGTCGAAGAAGGTCCGCGACGTCCTGATCGCCGGCACCGTCGAGCAGGGCCAGTTCGGCACCAAGGAGGTGTACGCGTTCAACTACGCGTTCACCGTCTACGGCACCTTCTACTCCAACAAGCTGTTCAAGGAGAAGGGCTGGACGTACCCGCAGACCTTCTCGGACATGCTGGCGCTCTGCAAGAAGATCAAGGCCGCGGGCATCGCCCCCTTCACCTACCCGGGCAAGTACCCCTACTACGTGCACTTCGACCTGCTGCACCAGATCGGCAAGGTCGGCGGCAAGGAAGCCCTCAACGCGATCGACAACCTCGACGACGGCGCCTTCAAGACCGACGCGGTCAAGGAAGTCATCACGTACTACGAGGAGCTGGCCGGGCAGGGCTACTTCCTGCAGGGCTCCGAGGGCATGACGCACATCCAGATGCAGACCGCCTGGACGCAGGGCCGCGCCGCGATGGTGGCCGACGGTTCCTGGGTGGAGAACGAGGCGGCGCCCACCATGCCGAAGGACTTCGACCTCGCGGTCGGCTCCCTCATCGGCTCGGGCCCCAGCGACAAGCTGCCCTTCGGCGCCCTGTACGCGGCGGCCGGCGAGCCCTTCATCGTCGCCAAGGACGGCAAGAACCCGGTCGGCGGCATGGAACTCCTTCGCATCATGCTCAGCAAGAAGCAGACCACCAACTTCACCAACGCCATCAAGTCGCTGACCTGCGTCCAGGGCGCCGCCGACGGGCTGTCCCTCACTCCGGGCCTGACCTCGGCCAACGCCGCCCTGAAGACGGCCGGGTCGAATGTCCTCAACTCCCGGCTGCAGGACTGGTACAAGAAGCTCAACAACGAGACCCTCGGCAACCTGACCCTCGACCTGCTCACCGGCAAGATCAAGGCGGCCGAGTGGATCGACAAGGCCCAGAAGGCGTCGGACGACACCAAGAAGGACTCCTCCGTCCCGAAGTTCAAGCACCTCTGACGAGGCCGCTTACCACTACTGGCTGAGACGAGAGCGACCGGCGACATGCGACACGGCAAGTACCGGTTCATCATCGGATTCCTGGCAATTCCCCTGGCGCTGTACGGGGTCCTCGTGATCTCGCCGTTCCTCCAGGACTTCCAGATTTCGATGACGAGCTGGAGCGGACTGACCCCCGAGAAGAACTTCATCGGTCTTGACAACTATCAGAAGCTGATCCACAACGACCTCTTCTGGAAGGCGTTGTGGCACAACGTCCTTCTGCTCCTGTGCGTGCCGGTCGTCACGTTGGCTCTCGGTCTCTTCTTCGCCTTCATGCTGAATGTCGGCGGTCGCCGCAGGGGTTCTGCGGGGGTCGCCGGCGTGCGGGGCTCCGGCCTCTACAAGGTGATCTTCTTCTTCCCGCAGGTCCTCTCGATCACGATCATCGCGATCCTGTGGCAGCAGATCTACAACCCCGACCCCCAGAACGGGATGCTCAACTCCCTTTTGGCGGACGTCGGTCTGAGTTCGCTCCAGCAGTCCTGGCTCGGCGATTCCAGTATCGCGCTGATCTGCATCATGGTCGTGATGGTCTGGGCGAACGTCGGCTTCTACGTGGTCCTGTTCTCCGCCGGCATGGCCTCCATTCCGGCGGAGATCTACGAGGCGGCCCTCCTGGACGGCGCCTCCCGGGTCAAGACGTTCTTCCGGATCACCCTGCCGCTGCTGCGGGACACCGTCGCCACCGCCTGGGTCTACATGGGCATCATCGCCATGGACGCCTTCATCTACGTACAGCTGATGTCCGTGAATGTCGGCGGCCCCGACGAATCCACCGACGTGGTCCCGCTGCTCCTCTACAAGACGGCGTTCCGGGACAACAGCCAGTACGGAATGGCCGCGGCCATGGGTGTCGCGATGCTCATCGTGACCCTGGTGTTCGCCGTTCTCAGCATGCGTCTTTCGCGCCGCGAGCGCATCGAATTCTAGGGATGGCGCGATGACGACCGAAACGATGAAGACGGCCGGCGAGCAGTCGTCCGCACCCGCCGCCAGCGCCGCGCGCTGGAAGTGGCGCAGCAGCGAGGGGGGCGTGCTCAACGCCTTCTCCCACGTGTTCCTCCTGGTGTGGGCGCTGATGGTGGGCGTCCCCCTGCTGTGGGCACTGTGGAGCTCGTTCAAGACCTCGGGTGACATCCTGACCCACCCCTGGTCGCTGCCGGCCGAGTTCCACTTCGACAACTGGTCGCGGGCCTGGAGCAAGGCCAACATCGGGCAGTACTTCCTCAACACCGCGTTCGTGGTGGGCCTTTCGACCTTCGGCACGATGCTGCTCGGCTCCATGGCGGCCTATGTGCTCGCCCGGTTCGAGTTCCCCGGCAACCGATTCATCTACTTCCTGTTCGTCGGCGGCATGGCCTTCCCCGTGGTGATGGTGCTCGTACCGCTCTTCTTCGTCACCAAGAACCTGGGCATCCTGAACACGCTGCCCGGGCTGATCCTGATCTACATCGCGTACTCGCTGCCGTTCACGGTGTTCTTCATGACGGCGTTCTTCCGTACGCTGCCGACCACGGTCGCCGAGGCCGCGCTGATCGACGGGGCCTCGCACACCCGCACGTTCTTCCAGATCATGCTGCCGATGGCCAAGCCCGGCATCATCAGCATCGGCATCTTCAACGTGCTCGGCCAGTGGAACCAGTACCTGCTGCCCCTGGTGCTCAACCAGGGCGACACCAAGAACTGGGTGCTCACCCAGGGCCTCGCGGACCTCGCCGTGCAGCAGGGCTACCAGGGCGACTGGGGGGCGCTCTTCGCGGGGCTCTCGATCGCGATGCTGCCCGTGCTCGCCGTCTACATCGTCTTCCAGAAGCAGGTCCAGGCGGGCCTGACGGCGGGAGCGCTCAAGTAGGCGATCCGTAGTCCGCCCTCTTTCCCCGACCGCCCGTGGGCCCCGTGCCCGCGGGCGGTCGTGCGTTTCCCCGCCTCGCTCCGCATCTCCTCAGGTCTTGACGGGAGACCACCCAGAAGGCTGAGCTTAGAGTTCACATGTTGGAGAAAAGACGGAGCCTCATTGCTGCGGCTCCGTGCGGGGGCGGCCGTCGTGCCGTCCGCCTACGGCGGGAGTGGATGAGTCGATGGAGACTCCGGGGTCGCAGACGTCACTGCACCGGGCCAACCTTGAGCGGGTCGTACGCGCCGTGCGCATGGCGGGCTCGCTCACCCAGGCCGAGATCGCCAGGACGACCGGCCTCTCCGCGGCCACGGTCTCCAACATCGTCCGCGAGCTGAAGGACGGCGGGACCGTCGAGGTCACCCCCACCTCGGCTGGCGGCCGCCGGGCCCGCAGCGTCTCGCTCAGCGGCTCGGCCGGCATCGTCATCGGCGTCGATTTCGGCCATACGCACCTGCGGGTGGCAGTCGGCAACCTGGCCCACCAGGTGCTCGCCGAGGAGTCCGAGCCGCTGGACGTCGACGCCTCCTCCGCGCAGGGCTTCGGCCGGGCGGAAGAGCTGGTCAAGCGGCTGATCGCGGCCACCGGCATCGGCCAGGACAAGGTCATCGGCGTAGGCCTCGGCGTGCCGGGACCCATCGACATGGAGTCCGGCACGCTCGGCTCCACCTCGATCCTGCCGGGCTGGACCGGCATCAACCCCAGCGAGGAGCTCTCCGGGCGCCTGGGCGTTCCGGTGTACGTCGACAACGACGCCAACCTGGGCGCGCTCGGCGAGCTGGTCTGGGGCGGCGGGCGCGGGGTGCGCGACCTGGCGTACATCAAGGTCGCGAGCGGTGTCGGCGCCGGTCTGGTGATCGACGGGCAGATCTACCGGGGGCCCGGCGGCACCGCGGGCGAGATCGGGCACATCACCCTGGACGAGTCGGGCCCGGTCTGCCGCTGCGGCAACCGGGGCTGCCTGGAGACCTTCACCGCGGCCCGCTATGTGCTCCCCCTGCTGCAATCCAGCCACGGGGCGGACCTGACCATGGAGCGTGTGGTCCAGTTGGCCCGCGAGGGCGACCCGGGCTGCCGCCGGGTCATCGCCGACGTCGGACGCCACATCGGCAGCGGCGTCGCCAACCTCTGCAACCTCCTGAACCCCAGCCGGGTCGTCCTCGGCGGCGACCTCGCGGAGGCCGGAGAGCTCGTTCTCGGGCCCATCAGGGACTCCGTGTCGCGGTACGCGATCCCCAGCGCAGCACGGCAGTTGTCGGTTCTTCCGGGGGCGCTCGGCGGTCGCGCGGAAGTGCTCGGCGCGCTCGCTCTCGTACTCAGTGAGATGGGGGATTCGACCCTGTTGGACAGCGCTCTCCCCGCCTCGGCGCCTGCCTTCACTTAGATAACGGATGGCACCGTTGTCATCTCGTTAAGGATTTACTCCTTGACGGTGGGCTTAACGCCGAGTTGACTTCCAGCCACCTCGGCCGCAACGTCGCGGCCTCGTCAGGGAGGTTTCTGAAGTGAACACGAACATGCGTCGTGCCGCTGTAGCCGTTGCCGCCACCGCGATGGCCGTCTCGCTCGCCGCCTGTGGCAGTGCCAAGGAGTCCGGCGGCGGCACCAAGTCGTCCGGCAGCTCCAAGAAGGGCGACGACCTCAAGATCGGTCTGCTGCTCCCCGAGAACCAGACCGCGCGCTACGAGAAGTTCGACAAGCCGCTGATCGAGGCCAAGGTCAAGGAGCTGACCAACGGCAAGGGCCAGATCGTCTACGCGAACGCCAAGCAGGACGCGACGACCCAGAACCAGCAGGCCGACACGATGATCACCAACAAGGTGGACGCCCTCATCGTGGACTCGGTCGACTCCGCTGCCATCGCCAGCTCGGTCAAGAAGGCCAAGGACGCCGGGATCCCCGTCGTCGCCTTCGACCGCCTCGCCCAGGGGCCCATCGACTCCTACGTGTCCTTCGACAACGAGGAAGTCGGCCACGTGCAGGGCAAGGCCCTCCTCCAGGCCCTGGGCGACAAGGCCAAGTCCGGCGACATCGTCATGATGAACGGCGCCGTCACCGACCCGAACGCCGCGCTCTTCAAGAAGGGCGCCCACGCCGAGCTCGACGGCAAGGTGAACATCGGGAAGGAGTACGACACCAAGGAGTGGAAGCCCGAGAACGCCAACTCCAACATGGAGGCCGCGCTCTCCGCCCTCGGCAAGGACAAGGTCATCGGCGTCTACTCCGCCAACGACGGCATGGCCGGCGGCATCATCACCGCCCTCAAGGCGGCCGGCCTCTCCAAGCTTCCGCCGGTCACCGGCCAGGACGCCGAGCTCGCGGGTGTGCAGCGGATCATCTCGGGCGAGCAGTACATGAGCGTCTACAAGTCCTACCCGCAGGAGGACGCCATCGCCGCCGAGATGGCGGTCAAGCTCGCCAAGGGCCAGGACCTCGGCTCGCTGGGCGCCAAGAAGGTCGACTCGCCGACCACCAAGGCCGTCCCGTCCACGATCGTCCCGGTCGTCTCGCTGACCAAGGACAACATCAACGGCACCGTCATCAAGGACAAGATCTACACGATCGCCGACATCTGCACGGCCAACTACAAGGCCGCCTGCGACGCGCTCGGCCTCAAGTAGGTCCCCGCCAAGTTCCTTGCCGTACAAGGAACTTGAGCACTCCGAAGGCTCCTCCGGCGCCCCGCGCCCGCCTTTCAGCCCCCGCTGCGGCGCGGGCGCCGGGCGGAACGTTTCCCTGCTCTGTCTTTTCTGTTCTCTTCTGCTCGACCTCCGCGCCCCCACCCCTCAGGGCGCGGCATCCCCGCCGGTCAGGCGGCGAAGGAGATGGTTCACGTGTCCGCTACGCCCGTGTTGGCGTTGCGCGGGGTCTCCAAGCGGTTCGGTGCCGTTCAGGCGCTCACCGACGTAGAGCTTGAGGTCCACGCCGGTGAAGTGGTCGCCCTGGTGGGCGACAACGGCGCCGGAAAGTCCACGCTGGTCAAGACGATCGCCGGCGTGCACCCCATCGATGACGGCGTCATCGAGTGGGAGGGCAAGGCCGTCCAGATCGGCAAGCCGCACGACGCCCAGAACCTCGGCATCGCGACCGTCTACCAGGACCTCGCGCTGTGCGACAACATCGACGTCGTCGGCAACCTCTACCTCGGACGCGAGCTGAAGAAGCGCGGCGTCCTCGACGAGGTCGAGATGGAGCGCCGCTCGCGCGAGCTGCTCACCACGCTGTCGATCCGCATCCCGAGCGTGCGCATCCCGATCGCCTCGCTCTCCGGCGGCCAGCGCCAGACCGTGGCCATCGCCCGCTCGATGCTCGGCGAGCCCAAGCTCGTCATCCTCGACGAGCCGACCGCGGCGCTCGGCGTCGAGCAGACCGCGCAGGTCCTCGACCTGGTGGAGCGGCTGCGCGAGCGCGGCCACGCGGTCGTCCTCATCAGCCACAACATGGCCGATGTGAAGGCCGTCGCCGACAAGGTCGCGGTGCTCCGGCTCGGCCGGAACAACGGTGTCTTCGATGTGAAGAGCACCTCGCAGGAAGAGATCATCTCCGCCATCACCGGGGCCACGGACAACGCCGTGACCCGCCGTGCGGCGCGCAACGCGGAGGCTCAGAAGTGAACACCGACAAGACCTCCCCGACCGACCTCGGCAAGCCGCACGCGGCTCCCGTGGACGCGCCGCCCGCCGCCGACGCGGCGTCCACCGCAGTCGACCCCCGCCTCCTCGTGCGCGAGCAGGGCCTCACCGGCTACATCGGCGAGTTCAAGCGCAAGGTGCGGGCCGGTGACCTGGGCGCGCTGCCCGTCATCGTCGGCCTGGTCATCATCTGCATCGTCTTCCAGAGCCTGAACTCGAACTTCCTCACCGCGGGCAACCTGTCCGACATCTCCGTCGCCATGGTCGGCACGGGCATGATCGCGGTCGGCATCGTCTTCGTGCTGCTGCTCGGCGAGATCGACCTGTCGGTCGGTTCGGTCAGCGGTGTGGCGGGCGCGTCCTTCGCGGTGCTGAGCATCCTGCACGGCGTGCCCGAGTGGCTGGCGCTGGTCCTGGCCATCCTCTCGGGTGCGGTCGCGGGCGCCATCCACGGCTTCATCTTCGCGAGGATCGGCGTCCCCGCCTTCGCCGTCACGCTGGCCGGTCTGCTGTTCTGGAACGGCTTCATGCTGAAGATCCTGGGCGACAACGGCACGATCAACACCAACGGCTCCGGTGTCTTCTACAACCTGTCGAACTACTTCTTCAGCGATGTGGCGGTGGCCTACGGCGCCGCCGCGGTGGCCGTCGCCGTGTACTTCCTGTCCGCGTTCTTCGACAGCCGCCGCCGTGAGGCCGCGGGCGTCCCGTCGCGGCCGCTCAACGAGATCGTGCTCCGCACGGCGCTGCTCGCCGTGGTGGCCTTCGCGGCGGCCTACATGTTCAACCAGTACAAGGGCCTGCCGCTGGCCGTGGTGATCTTCCTCGCGGTGCTGATCCTCACCGACTTCGTGCTCCGCCGCACCTCGTACGGCCGAAAGATCTTCGCGCTGGGCGGCAGTGTCGAGGCCTCCCGCCGGGCCGGCATCAACATCGTGCTGGTCCGCACCTCGGTCTTCGCGATCTCCGGCACCTTCGCGGCCGTCGGCGGCCTCTTCATCGCGTCCAAGATCAGCGCGGCCAACCAGGGCGCGGGCAGCGGCGAGCTCCTGATGAACGCCATCGCGGCGGCCGTCATCGGCGGCACCAGCCTTTTCGGCGGCCGCGGCCGCACCTGGAACGCGCTCCTCGGTGTGCTGGTGATCGTCTCGATCCAGTACGGCCTCGCCCTCGAAGGCGTCGCCGCGGCCGTCCAGCAGATGATCACCGGCGGTGTGCTCCTGATCACCGTGATCATCGACGCCGTGACCCGGAAGACCCAGAAGTCCGCGGGCCGCGCCTGACCTGCCCGCTTGCCGACGTGCCCGGTGCCCCTGAGGTGCCGGGCACGTCTGCGCGTCGCGGCGCCCGTCAGCCGCACGGGTGACACAGAACGCACCGCCCCGCGACCGCGGTCCCGGGCGGAACATTAGACTCAACGGATCGGCATGCTCGACCAGCACGGATGCAAGGAGGCACGGGTGCCGCTGCTTACCCGTATCAGGGGACCGCGCGATCTTGACCGGCTCAGCCCGGAGCAGCTCGACCAGCTGGCGGCAGAGATCCGGACCTTCCTGGTGGACGCGGTCTCCAAGACCGGCGGACACCTCGGTCCGAACCTCGGTGTGGTGGAACTGACCATCGCACTGCACCGCGTTTTCGAATCCCCCAAGGACAAGGTCCTCTGGGACACCGGACACCAGAGTTACGTCCACAAGCTGCTCACCGGGCGGCAGGACTTCTCCAAGCTGAAGATGAAGGGCGGTCTGTCCGGCTACCCGGCGCGCGCCGAGTCGGAGCACGACTTCATCGAGAACAGCCACGCCTCCACGGTCCTCGGCTGGGCCGACGGCCTCGCCAAGGCGAACGAGGTGCTGAAGAAGGACGACCACGTGGTGGCCGTCATCGGCGACGGCGCCCTCACCGGCGGCATGGCCTGGGAGGCGCTGAACAACATCGCCGCCGCCAAGGACCGCCCCCTGGTGATCGTGGTGAACGACAACGAGCGCTCGTACGCGCCGACCATCGGCGGCCTCGCCAACCACCTGGCCACCCTGCGCACCACCGACGGCTACGAGCGCTTCCTGGCCAAGGGCAAGGACCTCCTGGAGCGCACCCCGGTCGTCGGCAAGCCGCTGTACGAGACGCTGCACGGCGCCAAGAAGGGCCTCAAGGACTTCATCGCCCCGCAGGGCATGTTCGAGGACCTGGGCCTGAAGTACGTCGGCCCCATCGACGGGCACGACATCGACGCCCTGGAGTCGGCCCTGCAGCGCGCCAAGCGCTTCGGCGGCCCGGTCATCGTGCACTGCCTCACCGAGAAGGGCCGCGGCTACCAGCCGGCGCTCGCCGACGAGGCCGACCGCTTCCACGCCGTCGGCAAGATCCACCCGGACACCGGCCTGCCCGTGTCGACCTCCGGCCTCGACTGGACCTCCGTGTTCGGCGAGGAGATGGTCAAGCTCGGCAAGGAGCGCGAGGACATCGTCGCGATCACCGCGGCCATGCTCCAGCCGGTCGGCCTCGACAAGTTCGCCAAGGCCTTCCCGGAGCGCGTCTACGACGTCGGCATCGCCGAGCAGCACGCGGCGGTCTCCGCCGCGGGCCTGGCCACCGGCGGCCTGCACCCCGTCTTCGCGGTGTACGCCACGTTCCTCAACCGCGCCTTCGACCAGGTCCTCATGGACGTCGCCCTGCACAAGTGCGGCGTGACCTTCGTGCTCGACCGGGCCGGTGTCACCGGCACCGACGGCGCCTCGCACAACGGCATGTGGGACATGTCGATCCTCCAGGTCGTGCCCGACCTCAGGATCGCGGCCCCGCGCGACGCCGACCAGGTACGGGCCCAGCTGCGCGAGGCCGTCGAGGTCGAGGACGCCCCGACCGTGGTGCGCTTCTCCAAGGGCGCGGTCGGCCCGGCCGTCACGGCCGTCGGCCGCATCGGCGGCATGGACGTACTGCGCCGGCCCGCCGACGGTGTCGTGCGCCCGGACGTGCTCCTGGTCTCCGTCGGCGCGCTCGCGCCGATGTGCCTGGAGATCGCCGACCTGCTCGACGCCCAGGGCATCTCGACGACCGTGGTCGACCCGCGCTGGGTCAAGCCGGTCGACGAGGCCATGGCGCCGCTCGCCGAGCAGCACCGCGTCGTCGTCACCGTCGAGGACAACAGCCGCGCGGGCGGCGTCGGTTCGGCGATCAGCCAGGCGCTGCGCGACGCGGGCGTGGACGTGCCGCTGCGCGACTTCGGCATTCCGCCCCGCTTCCTCGACCACGCCTCGCGCGGCGAGGTCATGGCGGAGATCGGCCTGACCGCGCCGGACATCGCGCGTCAGGTCACCGGTCTCGTCTCGAAGCTGGACGGCCGGTTCGAGGAGAGCCGGGCCGCCGCGGAGCCCGCCCGCGACTGATGATGTGACCGTTCGGTCAACGGGCCGGACCGATCTCCCTGTACGGGTGATCGGTCCGGCCCGTTCGCGTGAATAAAGCGCTCAGCCCGGTACCCGTACCGCCACTCCTCCCGATCATGGCGAGGACGTTGAGCTAGCGGAGGTGCACGGGTGGCCAGTACCGGTCTGTTCCGGACCAAATCGATCGAGCAGTCCATGCAGGACACGGAGGAGCCAGAACACGCACTCAAAAAGTCCCTGTCCGCTCTCGACCTCACCGTTTTCGGGGTCGGAGTCATCATCGGCACCGGCATCTTCGTCCTCACGGGCAAGGTCGCCAAGGAGAACGCCGGGCCCGCGGTCTCGCTCGCGTTCGTGGTGGCGGGCATCGTCTGCGCGCTGGCCGCCCTGTGCTACGCCGAGTTCGCCTCGACGGTGCCGGTGGCCGGATCCGCGTACACCTTCTCCTACGCCTCGCTCGGCGAGCTGCCCGCGTGGATCATCGGCTGGGACCTGGTGCTCGAATTCGCCCTCGGGACGGCGGTGGTGGCGGTCGGCTGGTCCGGCTACGTCCGCTCGCTGCTCGACAACGCGGGCTGGCACCTGCCCGAGTCGCTCAGCGGCCGCGACGGCGCCCACGGGTTCGGCTTCGACATCCTGGCGGCCGCCCTCGTCCTGGTGCTCACCGGCATCCTCGTGCTCGGCATGAAGCTGTCGGCCCGGGTCACCTCGGTCGTCGTCGCCATCAAGGTGACCGTCGTCCTCATCGTGATCATCGCGGGCGCGTTCTTCATCAAGTCCGGCAACTACTCGCCGTTCATCCCCACCGCGCAGCCGCAGACCGCGGGCAGCGACCTCAAGGCGCCGCTCATCCAGCTGATGTCCGGCTACGCCCCCACCAACTTCGGCGTGATGGGCATCTTCACCGCGGCTTCGGTCGTCTTCTTCGCCTTCATCGGCTTCGACGTCGTGGCGACCGCCGCCGAGGAGACCAAGAACCCGCAGCGGGACATGCCGCGCGGCATCCTCGGCTCCCTCCTCATCTGCACGATCCTCTACGTGGCCGTCTCCATCGTCGTCACCGGCATGCAGCACTACACCGACCTCTCGGTGGACGCGCCGCTCGCCGACGCCTTCAAGGCCACCGGCCACCCCTGGTTCGCGGGCGTCATCAGCTTCGGCGCCGCCGTGGGTCTGACCACCGTGTGCATGATCCTGCTGCTCGGCCAGACCCGGGTGTTCTTCGCGATGAGCCGGGACGGGCTGCTGCCCCGGTTCTTCTCGCACGTCCACCCGCGCTTTCGCACCCCGCACCGGCCGACCATCCTGCTCGGCGTGATCATCGCGATCGTCGCGGGCTTCACCAGCCTCAGCGAGCTCGCCGAACTGGTCAACATCGGCACCCTGTTCGCCTTCGTCGTCGTGGCGATCGGCGTCGTCATCCTGCGCCACACCCGCCCCGACCTGCCCCGCGCCTTCCGCACCCCGCTGGTGCCCTGGGTGCCCGCGGCCGCGGTGGCCGCCTCGCTGTGGCTGATGCTCAACCTGCCCGCCGAGACCTGGATCCGGTTCGGCGTCTGGATGGCGATCGGCGTCGTCATCTACTTCGGCTACGGCCGCAGGCACAGCCGGGTCGAAGCCCGTGTCGGACACGACGCCCAGTAGCCCGCGCCGCACGCAACTCCCCGTAGCCGGAGCCCGATTCCACCGCGGCCTCGTATGTCCCTCCTGAACAGGGCGTACGGGGCCGCACAGGGTGGCACGCACGGCTCGCCGCGGTCACCGGATCCCCGCGCCGCTTCCTCGCCTCCCGGTACGAGCGGAGTGCCGTGGTCGACGGGGCCGTCCGCTGCGTACGGGCCGGCCAAACCTCACCCGACCGGGTGAACGGCACCGAGTGGAACCCCGCCCTCCACCGCTGTGCCGGGTGTCGAAAAGCCGCACGTCGGGACGGAAATCCCGGGGGAAAACAGGGGCCCTTACCAGTGTTATGGTCGGCGGAAAGTCGCTGGTTTGCTGGACCCGGACGCGTCTCGCGGATCCGGTGGGGAAAGGTGGTCGTGGACCATGGCACTGAGGTCTCGACAGACATCGGGCGGGGAGCCCGCCAGGTCCGGCGGCATCGTCACCGCGCCGACCCGCGCCACCCCGGCCGTGGCGACCGAGGACGGCCGCCCCACCGTCACCGGCTGGCTCCGGCTCGGCAAGGACGGCCGGCTCTCCGCGTACGCGCCCGCCGCGGGCGGCGTGGCCCGCTGGACGGAGTCGCGGCCGGGCGGCGCCTGGACGGGCCCCGATCTGGTCGCCCCGGGCAAGGGCCTCCAGTCGTACCTCTCGATCGCGCAGGGCGCCGACGGATATGTGCACATGACGGCGCTGCGGCACACCCCCATGGAGGACGGCGGCACCTGGGTCGAGCTCGTCCACGCCATCCAGTACCAGACGGGCCGACCGGTCAAGAACTGGGCCGTGGTCGGCTCCCCCTACCCGCGCCGCGACTGGGAGAAGGGCCTCAAGATGGGCCACCCCTCGGTGGGCGTGGACTCGGCGGGCAACGCCCAGATCGTGGTGCGCAACGCCTTCGGCGGGGTCTCCGCGCGCGGCCAGGAGCCGTCGGGCAAGTGGGCGGGCTGGGCCGACCTCAACGGAAACGGCGCCGACCGCTCGATATCGGTCGTGGCGGGCGAGGCCGGCCGGATGGTCATCCACGCCCCGTCCAACACCGGCATCATGCGCTTCGAACGGGCCGACGCGAAGGGCTCCTTCGAGGAGATCGAGAAGCTGGCCGCCGACTCCGAGACCGGCACCATCACGGGCCTGGTCACCGGGGAGGGCGGCCGCATCACCTTCTTCCTGCGCGACGCCAAGTCCGGCGAGCTGCGCGCCTGGCGCGGCGACGGCCCCGCCACACCGCTCGGCGGCCGGGGTTCGGGCCCGGTCGCGCTGCTCCGCAAGGAGATCGACGGCGTCGACTGCACGGTGCTCGCCCAGCGCGACAGCGACGGCCGCCCCGCGATAGCGGCCTACCCCAGCGAGCAGGAGGACGCCGGGGTCACCTGGACCCCGACCGGCGAAGTCTGCGCGGGCGCCCCGGCGTTGGCGCTGGACGCCGACGGCCGGATCGTCCTCGGCGTGTTCACCCCGGAGGGCGGCCTGCGCATCACCCGCCAGCGCACGGACGAGCCGGGCCTGGCCCTGGAGGCCTGGCAGCAGGTCTGACGCACACCGCACCGCACGGGGAGGCCCGGGACCGCATGCCCGGTCCCGGGCCTTCGCACGTACGAGATGCGGTGACGCACCGTCAACAGCCTTGCCCGGGCTGGCACTTGGGCACGACAGAGGCCCCGCACCGAAGTGCGGGGCCTCTGCTCGTTCGGGGCAGTGCTACGCGGGGACGCTCGCGACGCCCTGCGCCAGGAACTTCTTGCCGTTGACGCGCTCCGAGACGCCTTCGCGGTCCAGGTACGGCGTGATGCCGCCCAGGTGGAAGGGCCAGCCGGCGCCCGTGATCAGGCAGAGGTCGATGTCCTGGGCCTCGGCGACGACGCCCTCGTCCAGCATCAGACCGATCTCCTGCGCCACCGCGTCCAGGACGCGGTCGCGGGTCTGCTCCTCGGTCAGGGCGACGTCGCCCTGCTTGAGGAGAGCGGCGACCTCGGGGTCCAGCTCCGGCTTCCCGGAGTCGTACACGTAGAAGCCGCGCTTGCCGGCCTTCACGACCGCGGCCAGGTTCTCGGAGACCGTGAAGCGGTCCGGGAAGGCGCGGTTGAGGGTCTCGGACACATGCAGACCGATGGCCGGGCCGACCAGCTCCAGGAGGACCAGCGGCGACATCGGCAGACCGAGCGGCTCGACGGCCTTCTCGGCGACGGCGACCGGGGTGCCCTCGTCGATGACGTTCTGGATCTCGCCCATGAAGCGGGTCAGGATGCGGTTGACGACGAACGCCGGAGCGTCCTTCACCAGGACCGCGGTCTTCTTCAGCTTGCGCGCGACGCCGAAGGCCGTGGCCAGAGAGACGTCGTCGGTCTGCTCGCCGCGGACGATCTCCAGGAGCGGCAGGATCGCGACCGGGTTGAAGAAGTGGAAGCCGACGACCCGCTCGGGGTGCTTCAGCTTCGACGCCATCTCGGTGACCGAGAGCGAGGAGGTGTTGGTGGCGAGGATCGCGTGCGCCGGAGCGACCGCCTCGACCTCCGCGAACACCTGCTGCTTGACGCCGATCTCCTCGAAGACGGCCTCGATGATGAAGTCGGCGTCCGAGAAGCCCTCGGCCTTGTCGAGGACACCGGAGACCAGGCCCTTGAGACGGTTGGCCTTGTCCTGGTTGATCCGGGACTTCGAGAGCAGCTTGTCGATCTCGGCGTGGACGTAGCCCACACCCTTGTCGACGCGCTCCTGATCGATGTCGGTCAGGACGACCGGCACCTCCAGGCGGCGCAGGAACAGCAGGGCGAGCTGCGAGGCCATCAGGCCCGCGCCCACGACGCCGACCTTGGTGACCGGGCGCGCCAGATTCTTGTCCGGGGCACCGGCCGGGCGCTTGGCGCGCTTCTGGACCAGGTTGAACGCGTAGATGCCGGACCGCAGTTCGCCGCCCATGATCAGGTCGGCGAGCGCGGTGTCCTCGGCGTCGAAGCCGGCCTGGAGGTCGCCGTCCTTGGACGCCGCGATGATGTCGAGGGCGCGGTACGCGGCCGGGGCGGCGCCGTGCACCTTCGAGTCGGCGATGAAGCGGCCCTTGGCGACGGCCTGGTCCCAGGCCTCGCCGCGGTCGACCTCGGGGCGCTCGACGGTGACGTCGCCCTTGAGGACCTGCGCGGTCCAGACGAGGGACCGCTCCAGGAAGTCGGCACCCTCGAAGAGGGCGTCGGCGATGCCGAGTTCGAAGACCTGCTTGCCCTTGAGCTGGCGGTTCTGGTTCAGCGAGTTCTCGATGATGACCGAGACGGCCTTGTCGGCGCCGATCAGGTTGGGGAGCAGCGTGCAGCCGCCCCAGCCCGGGACGAGGCCGAGGAAGACCTCGGGCAGCGAGAACGCGGGCAGCGCCTTGGAGACGGTGCGGTAGGTGCAGTGCAGACCGACTTCGACACCGCCGCCCATCGCGGCACCGTTGTAGTACGCGAAGGTCGGCACGGCCAGCGCGGAGAGGCGCTTGAAGACCTCGTGACCGCTCTTGCCGATGGCCAGGGCGTCCTCGTGGCGCTTCAGGATCTCGACGCCCTTGAGGTCGGCGCCGACCGCGAAGATGAACGGCTTGCCCGTGACACCGGCGGCGACGATGGTGCCCTCGGCGGCCTCCTTCTCGACCTGGTCGATGGCGGCGTTGAGGTTCGCCAGCGAGCCGGGGCCGAAGGTGGTCGGCTTGGTGTGGTCGAAGCCGTTGTCGAGCGTGATGAGGGCGAACTTGCCCGCCCCGTACGGCAGTTCCAGGTGGCGGACGTGCGCGGACGTCACGACCTCGTCGGGGAACAGCTCGGCCGCGCCCTTGAGAAGCTCAGCGGTGGTGGTGCTCACTTGCTGCCTCCGGCGTCCTTGTGGTGCGGGTTCTCCCAGATGACCGTGGCGCCCATGCCGAAGCCGACGCACATGGTGGTGAGGCCGTAGCGGACCTCCGGCTGCTCCTCGAACTGCCGGGCCAGCTGCGTCATCAGGCGTACGCCGGAGGAGGCGAGCGGGTGACCGTAGGCGATGGCGCCGCCGTACTGGTTGACGCGCGCGTCGTCGTCGGCGATGCCGTAGTGGTCCAGGAACGCCAGGACCTGGACGGCGAACGCCTCGTTGATCTCGAAGAGGTTGATGTCCTCGATCGACAGGCCGGCCTTGGCGAGGGCCTTCTCGGTCGCCGGGATCGGGCCGTAGCCCATGACCTCCGGCTCGACGCCGGCGAAGGCGTACGAGACGAGGCGCATCTTCACGGGGAGGTTGTTCTCCCGCGCGAACTCCTCGGACGCGATGATCGACGCGGTGGCGCCGTCGTTGAGGCCGGCCGCGTTGCCCGCGGTGACGTTGCCGTGCACGCGGAACGGCGTCTTGAGGCCCGCGAGGCTCTCCAGGGTGGTGCCCGGACGCATCGGCTCGTCGGCGGTGACGAGGCCCCAGCCGGTCTCACCCACCTCGGCGTTGGTGTTGCGCACCGAGATCGGGACCAGGTCCTGCTGGATCTTGCCGTCGGCGTACGCCTTGGCGGCCTTCTCCTGCGAGCGGACCGCGTACTCGTCGGCGCGCAGCTTGGTGATCTGCGGGTAGCGGTCGTGCAGGTTCTCGGCGGTCATGCCCATGAAGAGGGCGGACTCGTCGACCAGCTTCTCGCTGACGAACCGCGGGTTCGGGTCGACGCCCTCGCCCATGGGGTGGCGGCCCATGTGCTCGACGCCACCGGCGATCACGGCGTCGTACGCGCCGAACGCGATCGAGCCGGCGACCGAGGTCACGGCGGTCAGGGCGCCCGCGCACATGCGGTCGATGGAGTAGCCGGGGACGGACTGCGGGAGGCCCGCGAGGATGCCGGCGGTACGGCCCAGGGTCAGGCCCTGGTCACCGATCTGCGTGGTGGCCGCGATGGCGACCTCGTCGATCTTCGCGGGGTCGAGGGCCGGGTTGCGGCGCAGCAGCTCCCGGATCGCCTTGACGACCAGATCGTCGGCCCGGGTCTCGTGGTAGATGCCCTTCGGGCCCGCCTTGCCGAACGGGGTGCGGACGCCGTCGACGAAGACGACGTCCCTGACGGTACGAGGCACGATGGCTCTCCTCCAGGGTGCGGGGTGGCACTGCACTGCTGCGCACGCGACTGAGCGCGCGCTCACCCCGCCCATGCTACTTACGAGTAACCCGGCTGCCCACCCCCGGGCTCGGGAGCGGCGAACGTCACACTCCGTTCCGCACCCCTGGGGCTCCGCCCCCGGACCCCCGTTCGCGCCTGAAGGGCGCTCGTCCTCAATCGCCGGACGGGCTGAAGATGCCCGTACCGCACGCTGCTAGGGGCGCGGGGAACTGCGCGACCAGCCACGCACGATCCGCGGTCGACCGACCACCCCTCGGCCGCAGCCGGCCCACTCACCCCCGGAGGATCCAGGGAGGGGGCGGGGTGGGGCCAAAGGGGTCTGGGGCGGAGCCCCAGCGCACCCCGTCGGGCTACCCGCAGGTCAGCCGGGCTGCCGCCCAGTCCCCATGGTCCAGCCCGTTCCCGTCGCCCCCGTCGGCCACGACCAGGTCGATCACCTGCGCGCCCGACACATCCGCGGCCAGCGGGATCGCGGCCCCCCGCCCCCGCAGCACCCCCGTCGTGGCCACCGCGCGCCCGTCCGCCAGGACCGAGAAGGCCACCGAACCGCCCCCACCCGTCTCGTCGTCCACGCCCACCGACGCCGTGAACCGCGAGCACGCCCCGCCGAGGAACACCGTCACGTCCCCGGCCGCGTGCACCCCGAGCCCCTTCGCATACGGCACGCCCGCGATGGACATCGGGTGCCCGTCACCCGCCGCGTCCTCCCCGTTGGAGGTGTTGCGCTCCACCGGCCCCCACCCGTTCGTCGCGGTGAAGTCGAGATCCGCGAGGTCGTGCGCGCCGGACCCCGGCGCAGGGGGCGGCGAGGCGACCCCCGCCGCGGCGGACGCCGTGCCGCCCCGGTACCGCGCCGCCGCCGAGAGCACCGCCGACCAGGGACCCGAACCGCTTGCCGCCGTCACCTTCCAGGTACGCGTCACCGTGCGCCCGGCCGGTACGTCCCCCAGCGGCTGGGTGAGCGGCGTGGAGGCCGTCCACCCGTCGGGCAGCCGCACTGCGAGCGAGGCATCCCGCGCCGCCGTCCGGCGCGGCGTGAAGGACGCCGTCACCTCGCCCGCCGCGCCCCGCGCGATCGTGTCCGGCGCCGCGATCCGTACATCCGCGCTCGCCGAAGGATCGCGGTTCGTCGTCGCCGACCAGCCCGGTGAGGCGATGTCCCCGTACCGCAGCGGCGTCGTGTGGTTCCCGTATGCGTCCAGGGTCACCTTCCCGAGCCCGTCGCCGCCCGCGTCCTCGCCGATCACCGCGATGGCGACCGTGTTGTGGCCATGGGTGCGCAGCATCCCGGGCTGCACCGGGAACGACTTCTGCGGCCCGAGGTCGTTCACGTACAGGCCGGTCATCCAGCCGTTGACGTACACGAGCGCCCGGTAGTGCTTCGCCTTGTCGTCCGAGACCGTCAGGCCGAGCGGTACGTCCTGGCCCTGCGGCAGGTCCAGGTCGAAGGCGGTGCGGTACCAGGAGACCCCGGCCGCGCCCGCCCGAGTGTCGGGGAGGGAGGTGGAAGGCCAGCCGCCGTCCGGGTAGCCGGGCAGATGCATGCCCTGGCGTTCCCCGTACAGGCCACCGGTGTTGAGCCCGCCGCGCACCGGGTCGACGAGGTCCTCGCCGCCGAGCGCGCCCTGCAGCCGCCAGCCGATCTGCTTCGCCGAGCCCACGAGCCGCACCGAGGTCAGCCCGCGCGGCTGCTTGTGGCTGTCGTCGGCCGACCAGTCCTGTTCGTGCGCCATGTCGGCCGCGAGCACCGCGAGGACGTTGTCCTTGCCCGCCTTCAGGACCCCGCCCGGCACCGTGAACAGATGCGTCGCGTCGGCGGAGCTGCCCAGATAGGTGCCGTTGAGCCACACCAGGTACGCACCGCCCTTGCCCGTACTGGCGTGTACCTGGATCCCGGACTCCGCGCCGGTGGCCGTGAAATGGCCCCGGTACCAGATCGACCCGGCGTGGAAGCCGTAGTCGTCCGCCGAGAGCACCGGCTTGTCGGCGGCCCGCCACGCCGCGTCGTCGAACCCGGGCGCCGCCTCCGGGGTCTCCCGCTGGACCTTCCAGCTGCCCAGCGTGGGAAGGGAGACCGGCTTCGGTCCGGCGAGGGCGCTGCCCGTCGTGTCGAGCGCGCCCGGCGCGGGCCGCCCGTTCCAGCTGACGGACGTCGTGGGTGCGCCGGTCAGGACGTGCAGCGAGGCCGCCTTGTCGGTGTCCCCGGTGAGCTTCAGTACACCCTTGTCGTACGAGGCGGTCCTCAGCAGCTCCGGACCGCTCGCCAGGACCGGCCCCTGCGGGGTGTCGAGCCGCCAGTACGCATCGGCTGTCGCATCGTCAGCAAGCAGTAGGAGCAAGGGAGTTGAACCGTCGGGTGGAGTGATGAGGATCTGCGCCAGGCCGTCGTGCGTGTAGTTCAGACGCAGGTCGCCGCTCGCCGCGTCCCACGTCTGCTTGACCTGCCCGCTCAGCACCTTCACGGCGGGCCGCGCCGCGTACCGCAGCACGCTCTCGCCGTCCTGCCCGTGCCGCCCGTAGAGCAGCGCCACGTCCCGCGCGCCGAACGTGCCGTGCGTCATGAGCTCGGACGTCGAATACCTCAATCGCTGGTGGTCCATCGCGTAGTCGGAGACCAGGAGCTTCGAGTCGCGGCCGTCGACCGTCAGGGCCGTGCCGGGCTCCTGCGGCACCGACGCGTACCCGCCGAGTGCGAGATGCGTGGTGTCCTTCGCCTTGTTGTTGACGTCCTTGTGCCGCACGACCGTGACCGTGGTGCCGTCGTCGGGGTTGCGCCGGTCACGGCGCAGCACGGAGGCGTTGTCGGGCGCGCTCGCCGTCGTGCTCTCGGTCTTCGTCAGCGGTGCCACCGACTGCACCAGGTACCCGAGTCGCTTGTCGACCAGGTACTTCTCGCTGAGCTGGCGGTCCTCGCGGATCGGCGCACCGTAGTCGTACGAGCTGTAGACCGCGCCGGGTGAGGGCAGCCAGCCCCAGGAGGTGCCGCCGTAGGCCATGTAGAAGTTCTGCATCGTGGCGCCCGAGGCGATGTTGTTCTCGTACGCGGCCTTCTCGAAGTCGCCGTCGGTGAGCCGGCGGCACTTGTCGAAGCCGGGGCCGCCCCACGGGTCGAAGGAGCCGCCCTGGAATTCGGCCAGAAACAGCGGTTCGTCGCTCTTCTTCGCACCGGACAGATCGGGCAGAGCGTGCCAGGTGTCGGGGCTGGAGCAGTTGAAGCCCTGCGGGTAGGAGTCGTGCCCGTCGATGTCGAGTTCCTTGGCGAACACGCCGTTGTGGTTGCCCGTCAGCGGCACGGTGATGCCGTCCGCGTGCGCCTTGTCGACGAGGTGCTGGATGTAGGCGTGGCCGTCGGGGGTGTCCTGGTAGTACTCGTTCTCGACCTGGTAGGCGATGAGCGTGCCGGTGCCGTTGGTCAGCTGGTGGCGGGCCAGGATGGGGTCGATCCTGGAGAGCCATTCGTCGGCGGCCGCCAGATAGTCGGGCGCCGTGGTGCGGGCCTTGCCCTTCTGGGGAACCAGCCAGCCGGGGAAGCCGCCGCCGTCGGTCTCGGCGTTGATGTACGGGCCGGGGCGGGCGATGACGTAGATCCCCGCCTCCCGCGCGATGTCCAGCAGCTTGTCGACGTCCCGGACACCGGTGAAGTCGTACACGCCGGGCCGTGGGGAGTGGAAGTCCCAGTCGAAGTAGATGGAGGCCGCGTTGAAGCCGCCCGCCTTCATCTTCTGCAGAACGTCGCGCCACGCGTCGGGGCTGGGCAGCCGCCAGTAGTGGAACTCGCCGGACCAGATGGAGAGCGGCTTGCCGTCGATGGTCAGGGCGTGGTCGTCGTGGCCGACGGTGTGGGAGGCGGCCGGCGCCTTCGGGAGGGCCTGTGCGGCGGGCGCGGTGGCGGTGAGGCCGGCGGCGCCCAGGGCGAGCACGGTGGTGACCGCGAGAGCCGCCGCGCGTAATGGCGTGCGCATGTCATTCCTTCCGTGGTGCGGTGCACTGAAAGAATCTGATGCGGCGCACAGCCTAAAGCTGTTCGAGGCTGTTGGATACGGTCCGGTCTTGGGGAATTCTGGGCCCGCGGCGACCTGGAGGTGCCGCGGGCCCGACCCGTTCAGCCGGTCAGGACTTGGCCGGTGTGGCCGTGAGCGCCGCCGAGAGCAGCGGCGTGACCTGCTCGATCTGCCAACGCCTTGCGCCGTAGGACGCGAGCGCCTCGGCGACGGCGGCCTCGGAGCGGTCGCCCGGCGGCTCCCAGCAGACCCGGCGCACGGTGTCCGGGGTGATCAGGTTCTCCTGCGGCATGTTCAGCCGCTCGGCGAGCTCGGAGACGGCCGTACGGGCCGCCGAGAGCCGGGCCGCCGCGGCCGGGTCCTTGTCCGCCCAGGAACGCGGCGGGGGCGGGCCCTGCAGCGGCTGGCCGGGCTGCGGAAGTTCGGCCTCCGTCAGGGCCTTCGCCCGGTCGACGGCCGCCTGCCACTGCTCCAGCTGACGCCGGCCCATCCGGTGCCCGAAGCCGGGCAGTGCGGTCAGCGCGTTCACATGCGCGGGCAGCGCGAGCGAGGCCTCGATGATCGCGGAGTCGCTCAGCACCTTGCCCGGCGAGACGTCACGGCGCTGCGCCACCTTGTCGCGGGCGTTCCACAGCTCGCGCACGGCGGCCATCTGCCGGCGCCTGCGCACCTTGTGCATGCCGGAGGTACGGCGCCAGGGGTCCTTGCGGGGCGGCGCGGGCGGTGCGGAGGCGATCGCGTCGAACTCCTCGCGGGCCCACTCCAGCTTGCCCTGCCGGTCGAGCTCCTTCTCCAGCGCGTCCCGCAGATCGACCAGGAGCTCCACGTCGAGGGCGGCGTAGCGCAGCCAGGGCTCGGGGAGCGGCCGGGTCGACCAGTCGACCGCCGAGTGGCCCTTCTCCAGGGCGTACCCGAGCACGCTCTCGACCATCGCGCCGAGGCCCACGCGCGGGAAGCCCGCGAGCCGCCCGGCGAGCTCGGTGTCGAAGATCCGGGAGGGCACCATGCCTATTTCGCGCAGGCACGGCAGGTCCTGGGTCGCGGCGTGCAGGATCCACTCGGTGTCCGAAAGTGCCTCCCCGAGGGCGGAGAGATCCGGACATCCGACGGGGTCGACGAGCGCGGTGCCCGCGCCCTCCCGGCGGATCTGCACGAGGTAGGCGCGCTGCCCGTAGCGGTAGCCGGACGCGCGCTCGGCGTCCACGGCGACGGGGCCGGTGCCGGCCGCGAAGGCGGCGACCACTTCGGCCAGTGCTTCATCGGTGGCAACGACAGGCGGAATGCCCTCTCGGGGCTCCAGCAAGGGAATCGGCGCCTTGTCGACGTCGTCCGGGGGAGCGCCCCCGGTGGTTCGCAGTGCTGTCTCTGCTGCGGTCTTATGGGCGTCGGTCACCTGTCAAGGGTATCTGTGTATGCACGGCGCCCGTCGACGGAACGTTCCGTCGACGGGCGCGCGAGGGTCGTAAACCAGTCAGTGGATGATTCCGGTACGCAGCGCGACGGCCACCATGCCGGCGCGGTCGCCCGTGCCGAGCTTGCGTGCGATCCGGGCGAGATGAGACTTGACGGTCAGAGCGGACAGCCCCATGGAGACGCCGATCGCCTTGTTCGACTGGCCCTCCGCAACCAGCCGGAGCACCTCGACCTCGCGGCCGGAGAGCTCGCGGTAGCCGCCCGGGTGACTCGGGGCACCCGGGGGGCGGCGGTGCATACGGGCGGCCGCGGCGCCGATGGGGGCGGCGCCGGGGCGGCCGGGGTGCCCGACGTTGGTACGCGTACCGGTGACGACATAGCCCTTCACGCCGCCCGCGAGGGCGTTGCGCACGGCGCCGATGTCGTCGGCCGCGGACAGGGCCAGGCCGTTGGGCCAGCCCGCGGCTCGGGTCTCGGACAGCAGGGTCAGCCCGGAACCGTCGGGCAGGTGGACGTCGGCAACGCAGATGTCGCGCGGGTTGCCGACGCGGGGACGGGCCTCCGCGATGGACGACGCCTCGATGACGTCACGTACTCCGAGCGCCCACAGGTGTCGGGTGACGGTGGAGCGGACTCGGGGGTCGGCAACGACGACCATGGCCGTCGGCTTGTTCGGGCGGTAGGCGACCAGGCTTGCGGGCTGCTCAAGAAGAACGGACACCAGGCCTCCTGGAAAGGTGCGGGACGTAGCCGGCTCGGGGATGAAGCCGGGGCGAACCGTGCAGTTAGGGTCACAAACCTCTTCGGCACCAAAGCCCTCGGCCTTTAGAGAATGATCACGATTTGGTGAGAAACATTTAGGGCAATTCGGACGCGTGCTCGATCGTCGAGTAATCGGCGGGGCGGGTCGACCCGCACGGGGGGGGCTGCGGAAACGGCCTGCGCCCCACCAGAGGCGGGGCGCAGGCCGTCACGAAGGGATACGGGGATGCGTCAGCGGGGGTCGCGGCGCTGCGGCAGGGTGACGACACCGCTGCCCGCCTCGGTCGGACCCGACACCGGCGGCAGGCCCGCGATCTGGCACAGCAGATCGCACCAGGCCGCGAGGTGGCCCGCCGTGTCCGGCACCCCGCCCAGGCCCTCGCGCGGCGTCCACGACGCCCGGATCTCGATCTGGGTGGCCGGAAGGCGCTCCGCGAGCCCGCCGAAGTAGTGCGATCCGGCCCGGGTGACCGTGCCGCTCGCCTCCCCGTACGAGAGTCCGCGTGCCTCCAGGGCGCCGGTCAGCCACGACCAGCAGACCTCGGGCAGCAGCGGGTCGGCCGCCATCTCCGGCTCCAGTTCTGCCCGTACGAGCGTGACCAGGCGGAAGGTGCCCTGCCAGGCGTCGTGCCCGGCGGGGTCGTGCAGCAGGACGAGCCGGCCGTCGGCCAGGTCGTCCTCGCCCTCGACGACCGCCGCCTCCACGGCGTAGGCGTACGGGGCCAGGCGCTGTGGCGGGCGGGTCTCGTCCACCTCGATCTGGGGGCGCAGTCGCGCCGTCCGCAGTGCGTCGACGGCCTGACGGAAGGAGATCGGAACGGTGGTCCCGTCCGCGGCTTCCCTGCCGTCAGCGCCATCCGAAGTTCGTCCCTGAGCGGCAGCCATGCGGGGAAGACTAGGCGGAACGGGCGCCCGGCGCCGGTAGGGACACCCGGCCCGGGGCAGCGGCTTGCGGCCACATGCGAAGATTCTGGGCGTGAGCGCCAACGACCGCCCTGTGGGCCAGCCGAACAGCAAGACGCACGACTCCGCGTTCCTCAAGGCATGTAGGCGGGAAGCGGTCCCGCGCACGCCGGTCTGGTTCATGCGCCAGGCGGGCCGGTCGCTGCCGGAGTACCTGAAGGTGCGCGAGGGCGTTCCCATGCTGGAGTCGTGCATGCGGCCCGACCTGGTCACCGAGATCACGCTCCAGCCGGTGCGCCGTCACAAGGTCGACGCGGCCATCTACTTCAGCGACATCGTGGTCCCGCTCAAGGCCATCGGCATCGACCTGGACATCAAGCCGGGCGTCGGCCCCGTCGTCGCCGAGCCGATCCGGACCCGGGCCGACCTCGCGCGGCTGCGCGACCTGACGCCCGAGGACGTCCACTACGTCACCGAGGCCATCGGCATGCTGACCGGCGAGCTCGGTGCCACGCCGCTCATCGGCTTCGCGGGCGCCCCGTTCACGCTGGCCAGCTACCTCGTGGAGGGCGGCCCGTCCCGCAACCACGAGAACACCAAGGCCATGATGTACGGCGACCCGGAGCTGTGGGCCGACCTGCTCGACCGCCTCGCCGAGATCACCGCCGCGTTCCTCAAGGTGCAGATCGAGGCGGGCGCCTCCGCGGTCCAGCTCTTCGACTCCTGGGTGGGCGCGCTCGCCCCCGCCGACTACCGGCGCTCGATCCTGCCCGCCTCGGCGAAGGTCTTCGACGCGGTCGCCCCCTACAACGTCCCCCGCATCCACTTCGGCGTCGGCACGGGCGAACTGCTCGGCCTCATGGGCGAGGCCGGCGCGGACGTCGTCGGCGTCGACTGGCGCGTCCCGCTCGACGAGGCGGCCCGCCGGGTCGGCCCCGGCAAGGCGCTCCAGGGCAACCTCGACCCGGCGGTCCTGTTCGCCCCGACCGCGGCCGTCGAGGCGAAGACCCGCGAGGTCCTGGACGCGGCCGCCGGCCTGGAGGGCCACGTCTTCAACCTCGGCCACGGCGTGCTCCCGTCGATGGACCCGGACGCGCTGACCCGCCTGGTCGCATACGTCCACGAGCAGACGGCGCGCTAGTCCCTATCCGGTCCCTATCCGGCGGCGCGCACGGCCGACACCGCCTTGCGTGCCGCCACCAGGACCGGGTCCCACACCGACGAGAACGGCGGGGCGTACCCGAGGTCCAGGGCCGTCATCTGATCCACCGTCATACGGGCGGTCAGGGCGACCGCCGCGATGTCGATCCGCTTCGCCGCACCCGCGCCGCCCACGATCTGCACGCCGAGGAGCCGCCCCGTGCGGCGCTCGGCCAGCATCTTCACCGTCATCGGGGCCGCGCCCGGGTAGTACCCGGCGGTGTTGGTCGACTCGATGGCCGCCGTGACGTACTGGAGGCCCTCCTCCCACGCCTCCCTCTCCAGGAGCCCGGTGCGGGCGATCTCCGTCTCGCAGACCTTGGTGACCGCCGTGCCGACCACGCCCGGGAACGTGCCGTACCCGCCGCCCACGTTGGAGCCGATGACCTGGCCCTGCTTGTTGGCGTGCGTGCCGAGCGCGATGTGGCGGTGCCGGCCCGACACCAGGTCGAGCACCTCGACGCAGTCGCCGCCCGCCCAGATGTTCTCGTGCCCGCGCACCCGCATCGACGTGTCCGTACGCAGCGCGCCGGCGACGCCGAGCGGCAGACCGGCCGCGCGGGCCAGTTCGGTACGGGGCGTGACGCCCAGGCCGAGCACCACCACGTCCGCCAGGTACTCGGCGGACTCCGTCGCCACCGCGCGCACCCGCCCCGACCCGGCCGTGAGGACCTTGGTGACCTCGGCGTTCGTGACCACCCGGATCCCGGAGCGCTCCATCGCCTCGGTGACGCGCCGGCCCATGTCCGGGTCGAGCGAGTGCATGGGCTCGGGGCCGCGGGTGAGCAGCGACACCTCGAAGCCCCGGGCGAGCATCGCCTCCGCCATCTCGATGCCGATGTAGCCGCCGCCGACCACCACCGCGCGCCGCTCCCCGGCCGCCTCCAGGCTGTCGAGCAGGGCCCGCCCGTCGTCGATGGTGTGCACCCCGTGCACCCCCGGCGCGTCGATCCCCGGCAGCGCGGGCCGCACCGGCCGCGCCCCCGTCGCGATGACGAGCTTGTCGTACGAGGTCCACTCCTCGGCCCCGGACGCGAGGTCGCGGGACCGCACCCGGCGGCCCTCCACATCGAGCTCCGTCACCTCCGTACGCATCCGCAGATCGATCCCGCGATCCCGGTGCTCCTCGGGCGTGCGGGCGATCAGGTCGTCGTGCTCCGGCACGTCGCCGCCCACCCAGTACGGAATCCCGCACGCGGAGTACGACGTGAAGCCCGAGCGCTCGAAGGCGACGATCTCCAGCTCCTTCGGGCCCTTCAGCCTGCGGGCCTGCGAGGCGGCGGACATGCCCGCCGCGTCACCGCCGATGACCACCAGTCGCTCCGCCGCCATGGGGGTTGCCTCCGATCGTGAGCCGCTCCGGATCCGCCTTCTCCTGGTGAAGATACGTACCGGGGGAGCGCGGAATTCCCCGCCCGGCCGGTGGCCTCCCGTGTGTTGGTCCAGCAGGCCCGTCAACTCGCCCACGCCGAAAGGGAGTTGATCATGGGGTCGGGACTCGTTTCGGGTCGCCGTCCGGGGTCTGAGACAGTGGAGGCATGGACAACGCCGTCACCCGTGCCCCGCACATCGTCGTCGTCGGAGGCGGGATCTCCGGACTCGCCGCCGCCCACCGGCTGCTCGGGGCCGGTGCCCGGGTGACCGTGCTCGAAGGCAGCGCGGTGCTCGGCGGCAAGCTGCTGGCCGGGGAGATCGCGGGCGCGCCCGTCGACCTCGGCGCCGAGTCGATGCTGGCCCGCCGTCCCGAAGGCGTCGACCTGGCCCGCGCGGTCGGCCTCGGCGACCGGCTCCAGGCACCCGCCACCGCCGCCGCCTCCATCTGGACCCGGGGCGCGCTGCGGCCGATGCCCAAGGGCCATGTGATGGGCGTCCCCGCGCAGCCCGGCACGCTCCACGGCATCCTGTCCGCCGAGGGCCTGGCCCGCGTCGAGCAGGACCGCGAACTCGCCCCGACCGAGGTCGGCGAGGACATCGGGGTCGGCGAGTTCGTCGCCAAGCGGGTCGGCCGTGAGGTCGTCGACCGCCTGGTGGAGCCGCTGCTCGGCGGCGTGTACGCGGGCGACGCCTACAAGATCTCCCTGCGGGCCGCCGTCCCCCAGCTCTTCGAGGCGGCCCGCACCCACGACTCGCTGCTCGACGGCGTCCAGGACATCCAGGCGAAGGCCGCGGCCAGGCAGCAGACCGGCGCGGTGTTCGCGGGCCTCGACGGCGGCCTCGGCACCCTGCCCGGCGCGGTCGCCGACGCCGTGCGCGCCCAGGGCGGTGAGATCCGCACCGAGACCCCCGTGCTCGGCCTCACCCGGACCGCCGACGGCTGGCGGATCCGTACCGACACGGAATTCGTCGAGGCCGACGGAGTGATCCTTTCCACCCCCGCCTGGTCCGCCTCCGCGCTGCTCGCCGCCGAGTCGCCGGTCGCGGCCGCCGAGCTCTCCGAGGTCGAGTACGCCTCGATGGTCCTGGTCACGCTCGCCTTCCGGCGCGCCGATCTGGCCGGTCTTGAGGAGCGCTCCGGGTTCCTGGTGCCGCCGGTGGACGGCCGCACCATCAAGGCCTCCACCTTCTCCTCGTACAAGTGGCAGTGGGTGAAGGAGCGCGGCTCGGACCTGTTCGTGCTGCGTACCTCGATCGGGCGCTACGGCGAGGAGCAGCACCTGGACTGGGACGACCCCGACCTCGTGGACGTCTCGCTCGGCGACCTCGGCGAGGCAGTCGGCCTGGCCGCCCGGCCCGTCGCGACCGAGGTGACCCGCTGGATCGGCGGGCTTCCGCAGTACCCGGTGGGCCATCTCGCCAAGGTCGCCCGCATCCGGGCCGAGGTCGCCAAGCTGCCCGGACTGCGTGTCTGCGGCGCCGCGTACGACGGTGTCGGCATCCCGGCGTGCATCGCCAGCGCCCGGCGCGCCGCGGACGAGATCATCGCCACGTCGACCCTGGCGCAGAACACCCAGAGTGACGCGGGACAATAGCCACATGAGTGCTGCTCCGGAAAAGATTCCCAACGCGGGGAAGAAGGCGAAGGACCTCAACGAGGTCATCCGCTACACCCTGTGGTCTGTCTTCAAGCTGCGCGACGTACTTCCTGAGGATCGCGCCGGTTACGCCGACGAGGTCCAGGAGCTGTTCGACCAGCTCGCCGCCAAGGACATCACCGTCCGCGGCACCTACGACCTGTCGGGTCTGCGCGCGGACGCCGACATCATGATCTGGTGGCACGCGGAGACCTCCGACGAGCTCCAGAGCGCCTACAACCTGTTCCGCCGCACCAAGCTGGGCCGCGCGCTGGAGCCGGTGTGGTCGAACATGGCGCTGCACCGGCCCGCCGAGTTCAACAAGGCGCACATCCCGGCGTTCCTCGCCGACGAGCACGCCCGCGACTACGTGTCGGTGTACCCGTTCGTGCGCAGCTACGACTGGTACCTGCTGCCCGACGAGGACCGCCGTCGCATGCTCGCCGACCACGGCAAGATGGCCCGCGGCTTCCCGGACGTGCGGGCCAACACGGTCGCCTCGTTCTCGCTCGGCGACTACGAGTGGCTGCTCGCCTTCGAGGCCGACGAACTGCACCGCATCGTCGACCTGATGCGCCACCTGCGCGCCTCCGAGGCCCGCATGCACGTCCGCGAAGAGGTGCCGTTCTACACGGGCAGGAGGAAGTCCGTTGCGGATCTCGTCGCCGGGCTCGCCTGACGGCCTCCGGCCGGGGGTCCGGGGGTCGTCCCCCGGGGGATGCAGCACGGGCCGCCGCAAGAGTGTGGCCGACCTCGTGGCCTCACTGGCCTAGCAAGACCAGGTGACCGGGGCCCGCGCCACGCGAGCGGGCCCCGGTCACCCCTGACCCGGAAGATCAGAGAGTGGGCAACACATGCCCCGGCCTGCCGGCTGCCCGCTCGTCCAGCGACACCGGGTTCGGCTCCGGGTGCGGCGCGCACGATGCGCGCCGCACCGGCGTCCGACCGTTCAGCAGATAGTCCTCCACATAGCCGTTGATGCAGGAGTTCGCGCCGCCCGCGATGCCATGCGTACCGGCGTCCTTCTCCGTGACGAGTACGGAGCCCGGCAGCCGCCGCTGGAGTTCCAGCGCCCCGTGGTACGGCGTCGCCGCGTCCCGCTCGGCCGCCAGGATCAGCGTCGACGGCAGCTCCCCCTCCTTGGCCCCCACCTCCATCGGCGTCTGCTGCGGGGCCGTCCAGAAGGCGCACGGCAGGTTCATCCACGCGTTGTCCCACGTCTCGAACGGCGCGACCGCCGCGAGCTTGCTGTTGTCGCGGTCCCACGTCTCGAAGTCCCTCGGCCACGCCGCGTCGTTGCACAGGACGGCCGTGTACACGGCGTTGCTGTTCTCGTCGTCGCGCGCCGTCGCCGGCTTGGGCGCGGCCTGTTCGATCAGCGGCTTCGGATCGCCCTTGAGGTACTCCGACAGGGCGGTGGCCCGGCTCGACCAGTAGTCGTCGTAATACCCGGCCTTGAGGATCGCGGCCTGCAGCTGCGCGGGTCCCACGATGCCGCCGGCCGGCTCCCGGGTGAGCTTGGCCCGCACCTTCTCGTAGCTCTCAAGGACCTCGTCGGCCGTGACGCCCAGGTGGTAGACCGTGTCGTGCTTGGCGACCCAGGTGCGGAAGTCCCGCCAGCGGCTCTCGAAGGCCAGCGACTGGTCGAGGTTGTTGCGGTACCAGATCTGCTGGGGATCCGGGTCGACCACCGAGTCGAAGACCATCCGGCGGATGTGCGAGGGGAAGAGCGTCGCGTACACCGCCCCGAAGTAGGTGCCGTACGAGGCGCCCATGAAGGTCAGCTTCTGCTCGCCGAGCGCGGCCCGCAGCACGTCCAGGTCACGTGCGTTGTTGATGCTGGTGTAGTACGGCAGCGCCGCCCCGGCGTTGCGCGCACAGCCCTGGGCGTACGCCTGGGCCTGCGCGATCCGCTCCTTCTTGTACGACTCCGAGGGGAGCGAGGGCGACTCGGTCGGGGCCTTGGTGAAGTCGGCCGGGTCCTGGCAGGACAGCGGCGCCGAGCGGGCCACGCCGCGCGGGGCGTATCCGACGAGGTCGTACGCCGCGGCGATCCGCTTCCAGCCGGCGAGCTGGGCGACCATCGGGAAGTACATGCTGGAGGCGCCCGGCCCGCCCGGGTTGAACACCAGGGCGCCCTGTCGCTGGGCGCGTTTGCCCCGGGCCTTGACCCGGCTGACGGTGAGGGTGATCTGACGGCCCGTCGGCTGGGCGTAGTCGAGCGGGACCTCGACGGTGCCGCACTGGACCGAGGCGGGCAGCGACTCGGCCTGCGGGCAGCGGCCGAAGGTGATCGGGGCCGCGGCCGCGCGCTGGGCGGCCGCCGCCACCCCCCGGGCCTCGGCGCTCAGCGGGTCGGCGCTGCCCGCGGGCGCGGCGACGAGGGCGGAAAGGACGAGGGAACCCAGGGTTCCGTACAGCGCTACAGCTCTCATCGCCGGTGCATTCCCTTTCGTGCTGCGGTACTACAGAAGTACATATAGTTCGAAAGGGAATACTTCGCCGGGGGTGAAGTAAAGCAGCGGGGCCGCTCCGGGCCCCGTCATTGACCCCGATGCGCGAAGCGACCGCTCGTCAGGGCGCTGCGCAGCTGGGGATCGTCGACCCCGCGCAGGCCGCGCACCGCGACCGCCGTGAGCGGATCGTCCGCCGGGTCGAGCCTGCCGAGCAGACGCCGGCCGTCGGGCGAGGCCCAGCGGGTGTACGGATGGATCTCGACGCGGGCGATGACGAGGCAGCCGAGCGTGAGAACGAGGGGGAGCGCGAACCAGGCGGCGATCTCACCCCGCCCGGTGTCCCCTTCGCCCGGCTTGAGCAGCGCGCTGACCGCGAGCACGGTGATCAGCAGGGTGGCGCTGCGCACCGCGCGCACCGAGGAGCTGACCCCGGACCGCACGGCGTCGGGGACGGCGAGCCCGGCTCCGGCGAGCCGGTCGGCGAGCGAGCGCACCGCGTCGGCCGCGGCCGCGCCGGACCGTATCGCCGCTATCCGCTCCTGGCCGCCGGGCCCGATCGCGGTGAGGACGGACCGCTCCAGGTCGTCGCGCCCCTCCGGGTCGACGACGGTGGCCCAGCCGGTGTGCGCGAGCAGCAGCCGGCGGGCGCGGTGCATGGAGACCAGGGTCAGGTCGGCGACCCGGCAGGGGCCGCCCGCCAGGAACGCGGCCTCGTAACAGGACAGTCCCCGCTCCCCGTCCGGCCGCGGTTGGGGACGGGCCGCGGCCACGGCCGCGAGACACAGGCGGCCGCAGGACAACCCGGCCGCGACGATCGCCGGCAGAAGGAAGAGGACCCAGAACATGGCCGAGTTGTATGCGAAGTTGACACTTCGCCGCCATGGCCTGTCCACATTTTGGGCGTCAGTCATCGCTTGATCGCTTCGTTACGGAGTGTGGGAGGCGGGTTCGGGCGACGCCTCGTCCTTGGGCCGGGAGGCGGCCGGCGGTAGCGGGAACGACGCTGACGCGCTGTCGGACGGCGGGGGCGTGAGGGGAACCGGGCTCGCCGGGGTGGCTCCGGGGGCGGGCGGCGGCGGCCCGGTGGGGCTCGCGGTCGCGGCGTCCCGCGCGAGCGCGTCGAAATCGACGAACCCGGTCGCCTCCAGCATCTTGATGTGGTCGAGGACGGTCGTGTTCGCATCGTCTGCGAGCCCGCGCACCAGCGAGTTGCGGGTGTCGGCCCGGACCTGGGCGACCAGGGCGAACACCTTGCCGTGGGCGGCGCGCAGGAGGTTGGCGAAGTCCCGTTCGTAGGCGATGCCGGTGTCCGCCGTCAGCCGGCGCAGCCAGCCCTGCTGCTGCGCGTTGGGCTGGTCGGGCAGCTCCATGCCCAGGTCGGCCGCGACCTCGCGGACCCGGGCGTCGAGGAAGGCGTGCCCGTCGACGAGGTGCTGCCCCGCCGCCTTCACCGTGGCGCTGGGGTCCCGCTCGATGGCCTGCCGGCCCGCCGGTCCCTCCCAGAGCCCGGCGAGCCGCACCCGCACCACGAAGTCCCGGTCGGCGGCGGACAGCGGACCCCAACGGGTCGCCACCGTACCGGCGTTGAGATCGGCGAGCGGTGTGCCGGAGCGGTCGGCGTACGACCAGAGGGGGAAGAGCAGCGCGAGCAGGGTCGCCGCGAGGGCGATGACGACGAGCCCGGTACCGGACAACAAGCGACGCATGGGTGCCTCCTGGTGCGGTGCCGCACGGTAGTGCGGGTGCCGCTGATCCCGGAGGCGGTTTCGTGAAATGGGTGGCCGGGTGGTGTGGGGGTCGTCACGTGATACGGGAGTTCGGGTCAACTCCCTTGCGCGCGAGGTACGTTGACGGGTTGCGCGGGTCGGGGTGCGAAGGCCTGCGTGGCCTGTCTCAGGCCGCCCGGGTCAGCGTGCGAAGGAGTCGAGCCGCCCGGCCCGGCGGCCTGGCGCCGGCCCGCTCCTTCCGCCAGCGGGCGAGCGCGCGGCGGGCCTCCGCGTCGTCGGGCCGTCCTGCGTCGAGCAGGAAGCGAGCGAAGTCCAGGGCGTCCTGGCGGTAACCACCCCGCATCGGACGGGACTTGGTGTACGAGGCGAACGCCTCCCGGTAGCCGTCCCCGAGGATCTGCGGCAGCTCGGGCGCCACCTTGGCCACCACATCGGCCCGCTTGGCCGCGAGCGCCCGGGCCTGCACCCGAAGGCGTGGCCCGTCGAACCCGGCGGGCGCGGGCGTGCCCGCGGTGAGCGAGGAGAGCAGGGCGGTCTGGGCGAGGGCGAGCCGCTCACGCGACCGGCCGACGTGCTCGGGGGCTCTGCGGGGCCCGGGCTCCATGGCGGCGGAGGGCGCGCTCGGCGGCTCCGGGGCCCGCAGCGTGGCCCGGATCGCGTCGAGTTCGCCCGCCAGCTCCGCCGCTGGCGGAAACGCCTCGTCCCGCTCCAGGAGCACGCCGGGCGGGGTCACCCGCGAGGCCAGTTCGGCCAGGACGTCGAGGACCGCTCGGGGCACGGGGTGGGCGTGGGTGTCGTGCCACACGCCGTCGCGCTCGACACCGCCCGCGACATGGACGTAGGCGATCGCCTCCAAGGGCAGCCCGTCGAGGACCTTCGCGGGGTCCTCGCCGCGGTTCACCCGGTTCGTGTGGAGGTTGGCGACGTCGATGAGCAGCCCGACGCCCGTGCGCTCGACCAGCTCCGCCAGGAACTGACCCTCCGTCAACTCCTCGTCGGGCCAGTCGATCAGGGCCGCGATGTTCTCCAGGGCGAGCGGCACGGGCAGCGCGTCCTGGGCGATGCGGACGTTCTCGCACAGGACGCGCAGGGCGTCCCGGGTCCGCGGCACCGGCAGGAGGTGGCCCGCCTCCAGGGGCGGCGAGGCGGTCAGCGCGCCGCCCGCGCGCACGAACGCGATGTGCTCGGTGACGAGCGGGGAGCCGAGCGCCTCGGCCCGGGCCGCCAGATCGGCGAGGCGGCCCGCATCCGGCGGCTCGGCGCCGCCGAGGCCGAGCGAGACCCCGTGCGGCACGACGGTGACGCCGCGCTCGCGCAGGCGCAGCACCGAATCGGGGAGGTGGCCGGGGCAGAGGTTCTCCGCGACCGCCTCGACCCAGTCGATGCCGTCGAGCCCCTCCACAGCCCGAGCGATCTCAGGCCGCCAGCCGATGCCGATGCCCAAATGCTTCATGGACAGGTCATGGCCCGGAGCCCCGCCGCCGAATCCCGCGCGGGGCACGTTCAGAGCTTGATTTGAGGTTGTCGGCCTCGGCGATCAGCTGGAGGTGGCCAGCGCGTCGAAGTCCACCAGGCCGGTGGCCTCCAGCATCGTCATGTGGTCGAGCACGGTGGTGTTGGCGTCGGTCGCCAGGTCCCGTACGAGGGAGTTGCGGGTGGTCGCGCGGACCTGGGCGACCAGGGCGAACACCTTGCCGTGGGCGGCGCGCAGGAGGTTGGCGAAGTCCCGTTCGTAGGCGATGCCGGTGTCCGCCGTCAGCCGGCGCAGCCAGCCCTGCTGCTGCGCGTTGGGCTGGCTCGGCAGCTCGATGCCGAGCTTGGCCGCGACGTCGCGGTCGTGCTGGTCCAGCGCCGCGTGCCCCATGACGAGGTGGTCCCCTGCCGCCTTGATCGCCGCGCTGGGCGCCCGCTGCTGTGCCTGCTGCCCGGCCGGCCCCTCCCAGAGCCCGGCGAGCCGCACCTTGGTGACGAACTCCCGGTCGGTCGCCGACAGCGGACCCCAAGGGGTCGGCGTGGACGCGGAGTCGAGGTTGGCCTGCGGGGTCCCGCCCCGGTCGGCGTACGACCAGACGGGAAAGGCGAGCGCGCCGAGCGTGGCCACGAGCACCGCGATGAGCAGCCCTGTGCCGTTGACGCGACGCAGGGCAAAACGACCGGAACGAACAATTCCACGCGACAAGACGCCTCCCGGGGACGGCCAGTTGAGAGCGCGAGCGCTACTCGGCGGTACCGGGGGATACGGATGGGGCGGGTGTTGCGTTCAGGAGGGCGGAAGGAGCAATTCAGCGACCGTCATTCGGCGGGAGGGAGGTGAGCGGGGGATGGCCCCCATGGGTCCCGGGGGCTGTACCAGCGCGCGGGCCGTGGTGACGCCTGAGGGGCCCGTCCGAGCGCCGGCGCCGCCGCGGGCGAGGATCAGTGGTTCCGGGCGGGCGCGCGAGCAGTGACCGCCAGGAGGGCGAGCGTCAGACCGCGTGCAGGGCCGGGTGGTCCGCGACGACCGTGCACGAGCCGGGGGCGATCTCCGTGAACCCCGCGTCGCGGACCACCGGGAGCCCGCTGAGTGTCAGTTCGCGCCATGCGGCCGGGTCCGCGGTGCGTACCGAGAGGGGGAAGCCCGCCTCGCGCCAGGCCTTGCGGTCCGCGTCCGACAGCTCCCACCAGGCGAGTTGGGCGCCGTGCCCGGCCTGCGCCATGGCCTTGCCCGCGGACATGCCGAGCTCCGGGTTGAGCCAGAGGACCGGCGCGAGCGGATCGGGGGCGTCTGGGTCCACCGGGTCGTCCAGGTCAGTCCCCGACACCTGGAGCTTGGCCAGCTCCTTGGGCCAGCCGTCGAGCGGCACGGGCGGGAAGACGCGTACCTCCGCCGCCTTCCCGGTCACCGTGATGCCGGGCAGCGCCGAGGCCTTGCGCCACTCCGCGCCGCGGGCCCGCCGCACCACCTTGCGGATCCGCGCGTCCTGCCAGTCGCGCATGACCTGAGCCCACTCGCCCTCGTCGTCGCCCTCGCCCAGCGACCGCTCGTCGGAGAGCATCACGAGCACCGCGCGGGCCGCCGTCTCCAGGGCGTCGGTACGCGCCGGGGGCTCGGCCTTCTCGATGCGTACGACCAGCGGCAGCACGAACTGCGGCGCCTCGTCGCGCGGGGACTCGTGGCGAAAGGGGCTGTCGGAAGGGGTGTCCTGAGTGCTCACTCCACCAGTCTGCCAGCCGCCGAACCGGTGATTCTTGGCGGAATGAATCGTTCCGGGACAGGATGCGCGCATGAAGAGCGACCTTTTTGCCAAAGAGAACGTGGCCCAGCCGGCGACCGTCGCCGGAATGACGCTGGAGAACGCCAAGTCGATCAAGTACGCCGTCAACGGCGAGATGCTCGCGCGCCAGGGCGCGATGATCGCCTACCGCGGCACCCTCCAGTTCGAGCGGCGGGGCCAGGGCATCGGCGGCATGCTCAAGCGCGCGGTGACCGGCGAGGGCCTGCCCCTGATGTCGGTCAGCGGCCAGGGCGAGGCCTGGTTCGCGCACGAGGCGCAGAACTGCTTCATCGTCGACATCGAGCAGGGCGACGCCCTCACGATCAACGGCCGCAACGTGCTGTGCTTCGACTCCTCGCTCAGCTACGGGATCAAGACGGTCAAGGGCTCCGGCATCGCCGGCGGCGGCCTCTTCAACAGCGTCTTCAGCGGCTACGGCCGGCTCGGCCTGGTCTGCGAGGGCAACCCGCTGGTCATCCCGGTCTCCCCGCAGCTGCCGGTGTACGTCGACACCGACGCGGTGGTCGGCTGGAGCGCCAACCTCCAGACCTCCCTGCACCGTTCGCAGTCCATCGGCTCGATGCTGCGCGGCGGCTCCGGCGAAGCCGTCCAGCTGATGCTCCAGGGCGAGGGCTACGTCATCGTCCGGCCGAGCGAGGCGACCCCGCAGAAGGCGCAGCAGCACTGAGCACCGCACGCGCACTGCGGGGCGTGGGCCGCCGGTACTCCATCGGCGGCCCCTGGGTCCTGCGCGGCATCGACCTCGACCTGCCCGAGGGTGCCCTGATCCGGGTCGAAGGCGCCAACGGCACAGGAAAGTCAACCCTGTTGAGGCTCCTGGCCGGCATCGACGCGCCGACCGAGGGCCGCGTCACCGGCCGCCCGCGCACCGCGTACGTCCCCGAACGCTTCCCGGCGGCGCTGCCCTTCACGGCCGTCGGCTATCTGACGCACCTCGGCCGCATCCACGGCCTGCCGCGCCGGACGGCGAAGGAGCGGGCGGGACAGTGGCTCGACCGGTTCGGCGCGGCCGCGCACGCGGGCACCCCGCTCGCCGAACTCTCCAAGGGCACCAGCCAGAAGGTCGCCGTGGCCCAGGCCCTGCTCGCCGACCCCGGACTCCTCGTCCTGGACGAGGCATGGACCGGCCTCGACACCGAGGCCCGCACCGAACTCGACCGCGCGGTGCACGAACGCGTGGCGGCGGGCGCGACGGTCGTCTTCGTCGACCACGACCCGAAGCGGCTGTCCGGCGGGGAGGACGCGCGGTACGCGGTGGTGGGGGCGGGCCTGAAGCCGGTGGCGCTGAACGATGTGGGCCCGGGTCGTGTGGGCCCGAGCCATGTGCGTCCGGACCATGTGGTGCCGGGCTATGTGGGCTCGACCCATGTAGGCCGCACCCCTGTGGCTCCGACCCATGTGGTCCCGACCCTCCTCATCGACATAGTCGGAACCACCCCGCTCCCGGCCCAACTGCCGGGCTCCCCTGAGGAGTTGGCGGCCCCCGACGGCTCCCGCACCCTCCGTGTGACCGCCGCCCACTCCGACGACCTGCTGCGCGCCCTGCTCGCGGCCCGTCCGCCCTGGCACATCCAAGGAGTGCGCAGTCAGTGATCCCGCTCGTCCGCTACCAGAGCGCGCTGCTCCTGCGTTCCCAGCGCTGGCTGGGTCCGGTCCTGCTGTACGCGGCCTTCATGGGCATCGGTGTGCAGGCGGGGGAGCCGGTGCTGGACTCCATGGGGTACGCGGCCGCCGGGCTGCTCCCGGTCGCGGCCTGGCTCGTGCGGATCTGCGTCACCCAGGAGCAGGAGGCCGCCCGCACCTGCGTCGCCGCGGCGGCGGGCCCGGCCCGGGTCCACCTCGCGTCCCTGCTCGCGGCGACCGGCTCGGCGGCCCTGCTTGGCCTCGCGAGCACGGCGTATGTCGCCGCCGTGAGCGATCCCATGAGCGGAGACCACAAGGTCGCGGTGCCGCTGGGTGCCGCGGCCGTGGCGGGGCTGCTCGCCACCGGGGTCTGCGTGCTGACCGGCGCCGCGGTCGGCGCGCTGGGCAGCCGTCCGGTGCTGCACGGCCGGGGCTGGTCCCTCTCGCTCACCGCACTGGCCGCGCTGCTCGCCCTGGTACTCGCGCCGTCGCCCGCGCAGTACGCGGTGTTCGGCCTGGTCAGCGGCTCGCGGACCGGCGCCGTACACCTGGCGGTACTGCCTCTGGCCGCCGCGATCGTCCTCGCGGGAGCGGCCGCCGCCGGGGTCTGTGCGCTCAGCTCGCGACGCCGCTGAGCGCGCTCGCGTCGCCGACTAGGCTCGACGGCATGGACGAGAGGCGCGACGACACGGCGTACGAGGACACGGCGTACGAGGACGGCGCGGCCTCTTGCGAAGCCGTGCCCGTGAAGGCCGCCGCGCCCGGCCCGGTGGAAGGCCCCTTCGCCGAGTGCGTGCTGTGCCGCAGGCCGACCGAGTACCCGGAGTCGACCAAGGGCAGCACGCTGTGTCCGGTCTGCGAGTGGCAGGAGGCCCAGCGCACGGCCTGCTCCGGCTGACCCACAGCCGGGGCTCAGTGGTGCGTGGCGCTGCGGATCAGGTCGGAGACCTTCACGAAGCGGTACCCGCGCTTGCGCAGCTCCGGCACGATGCGCTGGAGCGCCGCGTCGGTGACCGGCGCCGCGCTGCGCGTGCAGTGCATGACCACCAGCGAACCCGGCTGCACCCCGGCCAGGACCTGCTCGGCCACCGCGTTCGCGTCCTTGGCGAAGGCGTCCCCGCTCACCACGTCCCACTGGACGGCGGTCATCTTCAGCGGGGCCAGCGTGCGCAGCACCTCGTCGTCGTAACAGCCGCCGGGGAAGCGGAAGTACGGCACGGCGTTCTGCACCCCGGCCTTCTTGAACTGGGCCGCCGCCTTCTCCACATCGGCCCGCCTACGGTTCTTCTCGACCACGGGCAGCCCGTAGCAGTCGGACTTGAACGCGTAGTGGCTGTAGGAGTGGTTGCCGATCTCGAAGTTGGGGTCGGTCCCGATGGCGCGGGCCTCGGCCGGGTACTCCTTGGCCCACCGCCCGGTCATGAACACCGTGGCCGGCACCTTCAGCCGCTTCAGATCGGCGATGAGCGCGGGGTTGTCGAAGTGCTCGCCGCCCGCCGCGCGCGGACCCTGGTCGGCCGTCATGTCCGCGTCGAAGGTCAGCGCGACGACCTTCTCGCCCTGGGGGTTCTTGGGCGCCCGCTGGAAGACCGGGGTGATCCCGCCGGGGCCGGGGGCCAAGGTGGGAGGGCCCTGGGGAGCGCCCGCAGCCGCCGAGGCCGAGGGAGCCGCCTTGTGCGGGGCGGGGTCGGAGCCGCAGCCCGCGAGCGAGGCACCGAGCAGGGCAATCGCGAGCAGTTTACGTACAGTAATGGTCACAAACGGAAAGTATCCGATCGTATCGGCCCATTTGTTCGCGCCGCTCCCGCTGCCCCGGAGATTCCGGCCAATGCCGTACAGCGGTGCCTCCGAAGGCCCGCCCCCGTACGCCTCCGGGATCCCGGCCCTCCAGCTCCGCAACGCGACCGATCCGCCCCGGCGGACTACGCTCGTTGCATACGGATCACACGCCCGAACAGGCCCCTTCGCAGGCAAGGCGCGGTTCAAGGCCCCAGGGAGGCGACGTGTCCGGATTCCGTACGGCAGCATGCTCGGCGGCACTCTGCTCGGCGGTCCTGCTCCCCCTCGCGGGCGCGGCCACCGCTCACGCCGACGACACCGGCTCACTCACCGCCGACGAGATCTCCCAGCGTTCCCACGAAGCCCTGCTCGGCGCGAAGTCCCTGCACATCACGGCCAAGGGCGACCTGCGCACACCCGGCTCCCCGGCCTCCTTCGACCTCACGCTGGACCGGTCCGGGAACTGCCGCGGTTCGGTGAGCCTCGGCCCGCAGGGCTCGGTCGAGATCGTGAAGCGGGGCGCGGACGTGTGGATGAAGCCGGACGCGGCGTTCTGGCGGAACGAGGTGCCGGGCGGCGGCAGCGCGCTGGCCTCGCTCGTCGGCAACCGGTATCTGAAGGGCACCACCGACGACCCGGTGCTGCGGGACACGACCGGCGTGTGCGACCTCGACACCTTCCAGAAGTACCTCGACACCTCCGCCAAGATGCCGGCCACCGGCCTCACCAAGGGCAGGCCGACCACGGTCGACGGCGCCGCGGTCATCCCCGTCACGGCCACCGAACAGGGCCGCACCTACACGCTCGACGTCGCGGCGACCGGCAGGCCCTACCCGGTGCGGATCACCGTCGCCCAGGGCAGCGCGGCGCCGGATGCGACCGTACGTTTCGGCGGCTTCGACCAGCCGGTCCCGGCCGCGACCCCGTCCGCCGCCGAGACGGTCGACATCTCGGGCCTGATGAGCCGCACGTCCTGAACTCCGGCGAGACATTCACTCATCCGGGCGGGGACGCGCGGCGGCTCGCGGAGCTCGTGTCCCGCCCCGGCCACTGCGCATCCCCTCCGGCGTCCCGGTACGTTCCCTCGATCGTGCGAGGGAACGTACCGCCCGGCGCAGCCTCAGGCGAGCTCGGCGGTGAGCGTGATGGTGGTCCCCGAAAGGGCCTGGCTCACCGGGCAGTTCTTCTTGGCGTCCTCAGCGGCAGCCTGGAAGCCCTCCTCGTCGAGGCCGGGGACCTCGCCGCGCACGGTGAGGTGGATGCCGGTGATGCCCTCGCCGGGCTGGAAGGTGACGTCGGCCTTGGTCTCCAGGCGGGTGGGCGGGGTGCCCGCGCCGGTCAGACCGTGCGAAAGCGCCATCGAGAAGCAGCTGGAGTGGGCGCCCGCGATGAGCTCCTCCGGGCTGGTCTTGCCGTTGGCCTGCTCGGCGCGGGACGGCCAGGAGACGGCCTGGGACGCGATGCCCGAGGAGTCGAACGTGACGGTGCCGGAGCCCTTGATGAGCTCGCCTTCCCAGACCGTGTGCGCCGTGCGCGTGGTGGCCATGGTGATTCCCTTCTGTGGCCGAGGGGGCCACGGACGGATGCAGCTTCGGCCCCCTCGGCCCCAAACCTACTGCGCCACAAGGCCCTTCGCGTCGCGGGCGAGCGCGGTCAGGCGGGAGATCGCCCGGAAGTACTTCTTGCGGTAGCCGCCGTTCAGCATCTCGTCACTGAACAGCCGGTCGAAGGGCACGCCCGAGGCGAGCACCGGCACCTCGCGGTCGTACAGCCGGTCGGCGAGCACCACGAGCCGCAGCGCGGTCGACTGGTCGGGCACCGGCCGCACATCGGTCAGGCAGACCGCGCGCACCCCGTCCGTCAGCGCGCCGTACCGGCTGGGGTGGACGCGCGAGAGGTGGTCGAGCAACTGCGGGAAGTCGTCGAGCGCCGCGCCCTCGGTGGCGTACGCCGCCTTGGTGACCTGCTCGTCGGAGTACGGAGCCGGGGCCTCGGGCAGCCCCCGGTGGCGGTAGTCCTCGCCGTCGATCCTCAGCGGGCGGAAGTGGGCCGAGAGGCCCTGGATCTCGCGCAGGAAGTCGACCGCCGCGAACCGGCCCTCGCCGAGCTTGCCCGGCAGCGTGTTGGACGTCGCGGCGAGCGCCACACCGTGCTCGACGAGCTTGCGGAGCAGCGAGGACACGAGCACGGTGTCACCCGGGTCGTCGAGCTCGAACTCGTCGATGCAGAGCAGCCGGTGGCCGCTCAGCGTCTGGACCGTCTGCTGGAAACCGAGGGCGCCCACCAGGTTCGTCAGCTCGACGAACGTGCCGAAGGCCTTCAGCGCGGGCTCGGCCGGAGTGGCGTGCCACAGCGAGGCGAGCAGATGGGTCTTGCCGACGCCGTAACCGCCGTCGAGGTACACCCCGCGCGACCCGGTGACGGCGGCCGGCTTCTTCGCGAACCAGCGGCGCTTGGCACCGACGGCGTGCGCCCCGCCGAGCCCCGCGGCGAAGGACGACAGGACGGTGACCGCCTCGCTCTGGCTCGGCTGGTTCGGGTCCGGTACGTACGTCTCGAAGCGGACCGAGTCGAACCGCGGCGGCGGCACCATCTCGGCGACCAGACGATCGGCGGGGACATGCGGCGCGCGGGCGCAGAGCGACACCGGGGCCGCTTCGGTTATGGGGCTGGTCGACACAGTCCCTAACTGTAAGGGCCGTGCCAGACTGCACGGCATGCGACAACTGTTCCCTGTGACCGACCAGACACCGGACGCCGAGGGTGCCGAGCAGGCAGAAAGCGCAGAGTGGTCGCTCGACCGGCTGGCCGACGCCTACGCCTATCCCCGTACGGACCGCCCCTGGCTGCGGGCCAACATGGTGTCCTCGCTGGACGGCGCGGGCCAGCACGAGGGCCGCTCACAGCCGCTGTCCTCCGACACCGACATGCGGATCTTCGGCACCCTGCGGGCGCTCGCGGACGCGGTGGTGGTGGGTGCGGAAACGGTACGCCTGGAGGGGTACCGGCCGGCCCGGGCGCGCGCCGAGTTCGCCGAGCGCCGCAAGGCCGCGGGGCAGGGCCCCGCCCCCGTGATCGCCGTCGTCACCGCCAGCCTCGACCTCGACTTCTCGCTGCCCCTCTTCACCTCGCCCCTGGTCCCGACCCTGATCCTGACCGGGGCGGCCGCCGACCCCGACCGGGTCCGGGCGGCCGAGCGGGCGGGCGCCGAGGTGGTGGTCGCGGGCGACGGCCCAGGCGTCGAGCCCGAGTGGGCCCTGCAGGCCCTGGCCGACCGCGGCCTGCTGCGGCTGCTCACCGAGGGCGGGCCGCGGCTGCTCGGCCAGTTCGTGGCCGCCGGGGTGCTCGACGAGCTGTGCCTGACGGTGTCCCCGACGCTGACCGCGGGCGACGCGCAGCGCATCGCCGGCGGGCCCGCGGTGAAGGTTCCCCAGCGGTTCGCGCCGACGTCCGTGCTGGAGGACGCCGGGTTCCTCTACACGCGTTACCGTCGAATCTGACAATCGGTGGAATTCACCGTTCCGGTTTGCTCACGCTGGGCACACTTACTCACGCAGACCCCGTGCGGGCACGGGGAAGGATGGTTTCCGCAGGGGCCGTACCCGCCAGTCAGCGGTGGCGGCGGCCATGGAGAAAACAGAAGGGCGCCTGTCGTGTTCACGAGCGTATTGATGATCGAGAAGCCCCTGACCTCCGTCGACGTGGAATTCGTCACCACCCTGCACGGGGACGAGCCGGTTTCCTTCGTCGTGCTCATGCAGCCCAGGGGCGACCAGGACCGGCTGCTGCGCGCCATCGACGACGTGGCGCTCGGCGAACTCGACGAAGCCGTCCACGAGGGTGAGGAACCGGCGGGCTCCGCCGCGCAGGGCCCCGCCGAACTGGCGCTCCAGCACTCGGTGCAGTCGCTGCGGGACGCCGGAAGCAAGGCCGTGGGGCATGTGGTCGACGACCATCCCCTGGACAAGCTGAAGGGCGTGGTCGACGAGGTGGGCGCCGACGAGGTCATCGTCCTGACGGCCCCGCACTACGTGGAGGAGTTCTTCCACCGGGACTGGGCATCGCGGGCCCGCCACAAGGTCGGCGTCCCCGTCCTCAAGCTTTTCGCCCACAGCGAGTAGCCCCGCGCGGTCCCCGTCCGGAGCCGTGTCGCGGCCGGAGCCCCCGCAGGAATTAGGGTGGGGGCTCCTTCTGTACGTCGCACCCCGGGAGAGAACCGCATGGCATCCGCCATTCCCACCGCCATGGAACGGCCGCACTTCATCGGCATCGGCGGTGCCGGTATGTCGGGCATCGCGAAGATCCTGGCCCAGCGCGGGGCCGAGGTCGCGGGCAGCGACGCGAAGGAGTCCGCCACTGCCGAAGCGCTGCGGGCGCTCGGCGCCACCGTCCACATCGGCCATGCGGCCGAGCACCTCGCCGACGACGCCACCTGCGTGGTCGTCTCCAGCGCCATCCGCGCCGACAACCCCGAGCTGGCCCGCGCCGCCGAGCTGTCCGTGCCCGTCGTGCACCGCTCCGACGCGCTCGCCTCGCTCATGGGCGGCCTGCGCGCCATCGCCGTGGCGGGCACCCACGGCAAGACGACCACCACCTCGATGCTGGCCGTCGCCCTGACCGAGCTGGGCCTGGACCCCTCGTACGCGATCGGCGGCGACCTCGAAGGGCCCGGCACCAACGCCCGGCACGGGGCGGGCGACATCTTCGTGGCCGAGGCCGACGAGAGCGACCGCAGCTTCCAGAAGTACGACCCCGAGGTCGCCATCGTCCTCAACGTCGAGCTCGACCACCACGCCAACTACGCCTCGATGGACGAGATCTACGACTCCTTCGAGACCTTCGTCGGCAAGGTCAGGCCCGGCGGCACCCTGGTGATCGCCGCCGACCAGCCCGGCGCCGTGGAGCTCACGAAGCGCGTCCGCGACCTGTCCTCGCTGAAGGTCGTCACGTACGGAGAGTCGGAGACGGCGGACGTCCGCGTCCACAAGGTCACCCCGCGCGGCCTCACCTCCGAGGTGACCGTCCTCCTGAACGGCAAGTTCCTGACCTTCACGGTCTCGGTTCCCGGCCGCCACTACGCCCACAACGCGGTGGCCGCGCTCGCCGCGGGCGTCGCGCTCGGTATCCCGGCGCACAACCTGGCCTCCGCGCTCGGCAAGTACACCGGAGTCAAGCGCCGCCTTCAGCTCAAGGGCGAGGCCAAGGGCGTCCAGGTCATCGACTCGTACGCGCACCACCCCACCGAGATGACCGCGGACCTGGAGGCGATGCGGGGCGCGGCATCCGACTCCCGCCTCCTGGTGGTCTTCCAGCCCCACCTGTTCTCCCGCACGCAGGAGCTCGGCAAGGAGATGGGCGAGGCCCTGGCGCTGGCCGACCTCTCCGTCGTCCTCGACATCTACCCTGCCCGCGAGGACCCGGTCCCCGGTGTCACCAGCGCACTGATCATCGATGCGGCCAAGGCGGCAGGTGCCACGGTGACCGCCGTGCACGACAAGTCCACCGTCCCGGACGTCGTCGCGGGAATGACAGCACCCGGCGATCTCGTTCTCACCATGGGCGCGGGCGACGTGACGGACCTCGGCCCGGCCATCCTGGCCCGCCTGTCGAACTGATCCGACCGAGGAGCACCCCCATGTCGTACGACGTCGAGAAGCCGGACGAGCAGTGGCGCGCGGAACTGACGCCCGCCGAGTACCAGGTGCTGCGCCAAGCCGGCACGGAGCCCGCGTTCGTCGGTGAGTACACCGACACCAAGACGGAGGGCGTGTACTCCTGCCGCGCCTGTGGGGCCGAGCTCTTCACCTCCGGCGAGAAGTTCGAGTCGCACTGCGGCTGGCCGAGCTTCTTCGACCCGAAGGACACCGACGCGGTCGAACTGATCGAGGACCGCACCCACGGCATGGTCCGCACTGAGGTCCGCTGCGCCCGCTGCGGCTCCCACCTGGGTCATGTCTTCGAGGGCGAGGGCTACCCGACCCCGACGGACCAGCGGTACTGCATCAACAGCATTTCGCTGCGGCTGACCGAGAAGTAGTGCCGGAGGCCGAAAGGGGCCGGGACGGACACCGAGTCCGCCCCGGCCCTTCGTTTTCTATCGGCTCACTTTGATGGTGCCCCGGCAGATTTCGAGGATCTTCATCGCGATGGCGCTTCCGGGTCGCCCGAACCGGTCGGCGTACCGCTTGATGATGACGTTCTCGCGGCGGAACTCGGTACGCCGACCGCCCGCGGCGATCCGGACCTCCTGGACGGCCTCGGACAGTTCGCGGCGGCGCTCCAGGAGGCCGAGGATCTCGGCGTCGAGTACGTCGATGGAGCTTCTGAGCTCCGCGATGGCGGCTTCCGTGGTGGCCTTGTCGCCGGTCGGCAGTGTCTGCAGGGTCATGGTGCTCTCCTTGTAGGGCAGGGCAGTTGACGTGCTGGACGGTCGGCCTGGTGCGGATCCCGGTACGGGAAGGTCAGTCATGGACGGCGCCGGGCAACGGGTCGTTTTCCATGCCTCAACGCCTATCAAGTGATGGCGTGCCGGTCGGATGAACTCGCCGGATGGAACAGGACAGTTCAGCACCTGAACCCCTGCGTCAGAAGGTTTTCCTGAGACGGAGGGGCTGCTGGTGGCGCCGCTCAGGCGTGCTCGTGGAGGCGGACTTCGAGGTGGCCACCGTCGGCTTCCGCGGGTACGGATATGGCTGCGGCCCAGGTGCCGGGCACGGCGAGGTCCGTCACGCTCCAGGATGCGGGCGTGCCCGGCACCCCGGCGGCCACGACGGCCGGGCCGGAGCTCTCCGGCCGGGTTTCGACGGCGGACAGGTCGGTGGTGATCCCGACGCCCACCGCTTTGAGCACGGCTTCCTTACGCGTCCAGCAGCGCAGGAAGGCCTGAGTGCGGGCATCCCCTCCGGGAGCGCCGAGCACGATCCGGCGCTCGGACTCGGTCAGCGTGGACGGCGCGAGCTCCTCGATCGGGAACTCCCGCACGACCTCGACGTCCACCCCCACCGGGACGCGGGCCACGGCGAGCATGCCGCAGCCGTCGGTGTGCGAAATGCTGATCCATAGAGGGGAGTCCGGGTGCAGCACGGCGGGCGGCCCGTGCAGCGGATCACCGCACCCCGGGCACGGCCTGCGGCCGAGGCCTATCTCCGCGGGTGGCACATCGAGGAGCTCCGAGAGGATCCGCCGGCTCGCGGCGCGCCCGGCGACGAAACCCACCGCCGTCCTCACGTGCACGAACCGTGCGGCGCGATCGCGCTCGTCCTTGCTGAGCAGGGCCAGGTCGGCCGGATCGATGGGGCCGTCTCCGGTACGCCACCACCAGGCGTGCGCGACGGCGGTGTCGGGTTCGAGGATCAAGGTCACGGAGGAACGCTACAGCCCCCGGGTTGCGCCGGGTTGACGCCTGAAGTTGACGCGGGCCCGGCAGGGCCGTAAGGTCCTTCGAGTTGCCACGGAGCCGGAACGGTTCTGCAGCAGCCGTCCGCCGCAGATTCTGCGGCACCCAACTCAGCACTGTCCCCCGCCCGGGGTGAATTCGGCATGCCGAATTCTATTTCCGGTCGGACCGGAAGACTCGATTATGAATCGGCCGGGGAAATCGGCTAGAGTTCGGGACGTCGGAACGGCCCACAGCCGGGAAGACAAACCCCAATCTCGACGGGGAATCGGACACGAAAGAGTCTGATAGAGTCGGGAACACGAAATACCGAAGGGAAGCGCCCGGAGGAAAGCCCGCGAGGGTGAGTACGAAGGAAGCGTCCGTTCCTTGAGAACTCAACAGCGTGCCAAAAGTCAACGCCAGATTGACAACCCCGTATCCGCTCCGGCGGATCGAGGTTCCTTTGAAAAGTCCATCCGTCCCCTTTTGGGGTGTGGGTGGCGACAAACACAGCGAGGACGCTGTGGACGGGCCGCCTTATTCCGGTGGTTCCGTCCCGCTCTTACGTGATGTGTGCACCCGATGACGGGTAAACATTCATGGAGAGTTTGATCCTGGCTCAGGACGAACGCTGGCGGCGTGCTTAACACATGCAAGTCGAACGATGAAGCCCTTCGGGGTGGATTAGTGGCGAACGGGTGAGTAACACGTGGGCAATCTGCCCTTCACTCTGGGACAAGCCCTGGAAACGGGGTCTAATACCGGATAACACCTTCCACCGCATGGTGGGGGGTTGAAAGCTCCGGCGGTGAAGGATGAGCCCGCGGCCTATCAGCTTGTTGGTGGGGTGATGGCCTACCAAGGCGACGACGGGTAGCCGGCCTGAGAGGGCGACCGGCCACACTGGGACTGAGACACGGCCCAGACTCCTACGGGAGGCAGCAGTGGGGAATATTGCACAATGGGCGAAAGCCTGATGCAGCGACGCCGCGTGAGGGATGACGGCCTTCGGGTTGTAAACCTCTTTCAGCAGGGAAGAAGCGCAAGTGACGGTACCTGCAGAAGAAGCGCCGGCTAACTACGTGCCAGCAGCCGCGGTAATACGTAGGGCGCAAGCGTTGTCCGGAATTATTGGGCGTAAAGAGCTCGTAGGCGGCCAGTCGCGTCGGATGTGAAAGCCCGGGGCTTAACCCCGGGTCTGCATTCGATACGGGCTGGCTAGAGTGTGGTAGGGGAGATCGGAATTCCTGGTGTAGCGGTGAAATGCGCAGATATCAGGAGGAACACCGGTGGCGAAGGCGGATCTCTGGGCCATTACTGACGCTGAGGAGCGAAAGCGTGGGGAGCGAACAGGATTAGATACCCTGGTAGTCCACGCCGTAAACGTTGGGAACTAGGTGTTGGCGACATTCCACGTCGTCGGTGCCGCAGCTAACGCATTAAGTTCCCCGCCTGGGGAGTACGGCCGCAAGGCTAAAACTCAAAGGAATTGACGGGGGCCCGCACAAGCAGCGGAGCATGTGGCTTAATTCGACGCAACGCGAAGAACCTTACCAAGGCTTGACATATACCGGAAAACATCAGAGATGGTGTCCCCCTTGTGGTCGGTATACAGGTGGTGCATGGCTGTCGTCAGCTCGTGTCGTGAGATGTTGGGTTAAGTCCCGCAACGAGCGCAACCCTTGTTCTGTGTTGCCAGCATGCCCTTCGGGGTGATGGGGACTCACAGGAGACTGCCGGGGTCAACTCGGAGGAAGGTGGGGACGACGTCAAGTCATCATGCCCCTTATGTCTTGGGCTGCACACGTGCTACAATGGCCGGTACAAAGAGCTGCGATGCCGTGAGGCGGAGCGAATCTCAAAAAGCCGGTCTCAGTTCGGATTGGGGTCTGCAACTCGACCCCATGAAGTCGGAGTTGCTAGTAATCGCAGATCAGCATTGCTGCGGTGAATACGTTCCCGGGCCTTGTACACACCGCCCGTCACGTCACGAAAGTCGGTAACACCCGAAGCCGGTGGCCCAACCCCTTGTGGGAGGGAGCTGTCGAAGGTGGGACTGGCGATTGGGACGAAGTCGTAACAAGGTAGCCGTACCGGAAGGTGCGGCTGGATCACCTCCTTTCTAAGGAGCACAGCACCGTCTGCAGGCAAGTGTCCTGCACGGTCAGCTCATGGGTGGAACGTTGACTATTCGGCACAGTTGGTTCGGTGGTTTTGCAAGTACTGCTTCGGCGTGGAACGCGAAATACATCGGCTGGCTGGGCCGGGCACGCTGTTGGGTGTCTGAAGGTGCGGCCGTGAAGGTTGTGTCTTCGGTTGCCGGCCCCAGTGCACTCGAACCGGTTGGTTCGGGGTGATGGGTGGCTGGTCGTTGTTTGAGAACTGCACAGTGGACGCGAGCATCTGTGGCCAAGTTTTTAAGGGCGCACGGTGGATGCCTTGGCACCAGGAACCGATGAAGGACGTGGGAGGCCACGATAGTCCCCGGGGAGCCGTCAACCAGGCTTTGATCCGGGGGTTTCCGAATGGGGAAACCCGGCAGTCGTCATGGGCTGTCACCCGTACCTGAACACATAGGGTATGTGGAGGGAACGAGGGGAAGTGAAACATCTCAGTACCCTCAGGAAGAGAAAACAACCGTGATTCCGGGAGTAGTGGCGAGCGAAACCGGATGAGGCCAAACCGTATGCGTGTGATACCCGGCAGGGGTTGCGCATGCGGGGTTGTGGGATCTCTCTTCTGTCGTCTGCCGGCGACAGGGCGAGTCAGAAACCGTATGGATAGGCGAAGGACATGCGAAAGGTCCGGCGTAGAGGGTAAGACCCCCGTAGCTGAAATTCATGCGGCTCGTTTGAGAGACACCCAAGTAGCACGGGGCCCGAGAAATCCCGTGTGAATCTGGCGGGACCACCCGCTAAGCCTAAATATTCCCTGGTGACCGATAGCGGATAGTACCGTGAGGGAATGGTGAAAAGTACCGCGGGAGCGGAGTGAAATAGTACCTGAAACCGTGTGCCTACAAGCCGTGGGAGCGTCGCGCATCGAGCTTGCTCGGTGCGTCGTGACTGCGTGCCTTTTGAAGAATGAGCCTGCGAGTTAGCGGTGTGTAGCGAGGTTAACCCGTGTGGGGAAGCCGTAGCGAAAGCGAGTCCGAACAGGGCGTTTGAGTTGCACGCTCTAGACCCGAAGCGGAGTGATCTAGCCATGGGCAGGTTGAAGCGGCTGTAAGAGGTCGTGGAGGACCGAACCCACCAGGGTTGAAAACCTGGGGGATGACCTGTGGTTAGGGGTGAAAGGCCAATCAAACTCCGTGATAGCTGGTTCTCCCCGAAATGCATTTAGGTGCAGCGTCGTGTGTTTCTTGCCGGAGGTAGAGCACTGGATAGGCGATGGGCCCTACCGGGTTACTGACCTTAGCCAAACTCCGAATGCCGGTAAGTGAGAGCGCGGCAGTGAGACTGTGGGGGATAAGCTCCATGGTCGAGAGGGAAACAGCCCAGAGCATCGACTAAGGCCCCTAAGCGTACGCTAAGTGGGAAAGGATGTGGAGTCGCAGAGACAACCAGGAGGTTGGCTTAGAAGCAGCCACCCTTGAAAGAGTGCGTAATAGCTCACTGGTCAAGTGATTCCGCGCCGACAATGTAGCGGGGCTCAAGCGTACCGCCGAAGTCGTGTCAATCCAGCAATAGGGCCAACGCCTGTTGGGTTGGGTAGGGGAGCGTCGTGTGCCGGGTGAAGCTGCAGCGGAAGCTAGTGGTGGACGGTTCACGAGTGAGAATGCAGGCATGAGTAGCGATACACACGTGAGAAACGTGTGCGCCGATTGACTAAGGGTTCCTGGGTCAAGCTGATCTGCCCAGGGTAAGTCGGGACCTAAGGCGAGGCCGACAGGCGTAGTCGATGGACAACCGGTTGATATTCCGGTACCCGCTTTGAAACGCCCAGTATCGAGCCCATTAATGCTAAGGCCGTGAAGCCGTTCCGGACCCTTCGGGGAATGGAAAGTGGTGGAGCCGTCGACCCAAGGTGGTAGTAGGTAAGCGATGGGGTGACGCAGGAAGGTAGTCCAGCCCGGGCGGTGGTTGTCCCGGGGTAAGGGTGTAGGCCGTGCGGTAGGCAAATCCGTCGCACGTTGAGGCTGAGACCTGATGCCGAGCCGATTGTGGTGAAGTGGATGATCCTATGCTGTCGAGAAAAGCCTCTAGCGAGTTTCATGGCGGCCCGTACCCTAAACCGACTCAGGTGGTCAGGTAGAGAATACCGAGGCGTTCGGGTGAACTATGGTTAAGGAACTCGGCAAAATGCCCCCGTAACTTCGGGAGAAGGGGGGCCACAACTGGTGATGAGTCTTGCACTCTGAGCTGGGGGTGGCCGCAGAGACCAGCGAGAAGCGACTGTTTACTAAAAACACAGGTCCGTGCGAAGCCGTAAGGCGATGTATACGGACTGACGCCTGCCCGGTGCTGGAACGTTAAGGGGACCGGTTAGTCACATTTCGGTGTGGCGAAGCTGAGAACTTAAGCGCCAGTAAACGGCGGTGGTAACTATAACCATCCTAAGGTAGCGAAATTCCTTGTCGGGTAAGTTCCGACCTGCACGAATGGCGTAACGACTTCTCGACTGTCTCAACCATAGGCCCGGTGAAATTGCACTACGAGTAAAGATGCTCGTTTCGCGCAGCAGGACGGAAAGACCCCGGGACCTTTACTACAGTTTGATATTGGTGTTCGGTTCGGCTTGTGTAGGATAGGTGGGAGACTGTGAAGCCGTGACGCCAGTCATGGTGGAGTCGTCGTTGAAATACCACTCTGGTCGTGCTGGATGTCTAACCTCGGTCCGTGATCCGGATCAGGGACAGTGTCTGATGGGTAGTTTAACTGGGGCGGTTGCCTCCTAAAGAGTAACGGAGGCGCCCAAAGGTTCCCTCAGCCTGGTTGGCAATCAGGTGTTGAGTGTAAGTGCACAAGGGAGCTTGACTGTGAGACCGACGGGTCGAGCAGGGACGAAAGTCGGGACTAGTGATCCGGCGGTGGCTTGTGGAAGCGCCGTCGCTCAACGGATAAAAGGTACCCCGGGGATAACAGGCTGATCTTCCCCAAGAGTCCATATCGACGGGATGGTTTGGCACCTCGATGTCGGCTCGTCGCATCCTGGGGCTGGAGTCGGTCCCAAGGGTTGGGCTGTTCGCCCATTAAAGCGGTACGCGAGCTGGGTTTAGAACGTCGTGAGACAGTTCGGTCCCTATCCGCTGCGCGCGCAGGAATATTGAGAAGGGCTGTCCCTAGTACGAGAGGACCGGGACGGACGAACCTCTGGTGTGCCAGTTGTCCTGCCAAGGGCATGGCTGGTTGGCTACGTTCGGAAAGGATAACCGCTGAAAGCATCTAAGCGGGAAGCCTGCTTCGAGATGAGTGTTCCCACCCACTTGATGGGGTAAGGCTCCCAGTAGACGACTGGGTTGATAGGCCAGATGTGGAAGCCCGGTAACGGGTGGAGCTGACTGGTACTAATAGGCCGAGGGCTTGTCCTCAGTTGCTCGCGTCCACTGTGTTTGTTCTGAAGCAATGAACAGCCGTGAGAACCCCTGGTTTCGGTGGGTTCCGGTGTTCAACTTCATAGTGTTTCGGTGGTCATAGCGTTAGGGAAACGCCCGGTTACATTCCGAACCCGGAAGCTAAGCCTTTCAGCGCCGATGGTACTGCAGGGGGGACCCTGTGGGAGAGTAGGACGCCGCCGAACAAATTGTGGGGAAAGCCCCGCACCAGGTCCGTATACACGGATCACGGTGCGGGGCTTTTTCGCGTTTCACATCCGGATCAGGAATGCATTCAGGACTCCATCTGAGCCCTGAATGCAAAGCCCTAAGCCGGCTGCAGCAGATCCCAGCGATTCCCGTAGAGGTCCTCGAACACCGCTACCGAACCGTACGGCTCGTGCCGAGGTTCCTCAAGAAAGCGGATGCCGGCCGCCAGCATGCGGGCATGGTCGCCCGCGAAGTCCTTGGTGTGGAGGAAGAATCCGACCCGGCCGCCGGTCTGGGCGCCTACGCTCGCCAGCTGGGCCTCGTCCTTCGCGCGGGCCAGGAGCAGCGAGACCGCGTCGCTTGTGGTGCCGGGCGGGCGGACGACCACCCAGCGCGAACCGTCCCCGCGGTCGGTGTCCTCGGCCAGTTCGAATCCGAGGGCCCGGGTGTAGAAGTCGATGGCCTCGTCGTAGTCGCGCACGACGAGCGTAATCAGTGCAATGTGCGGCATACCGCCAGGTTATACGTACTACCTAACCCCGGGAGCGCCCGGTGGAACAATGCGGGGTATGGATCTCGACCTTGACGGGCTCGTGGGCCGCGCCCACAGCCTCGTCGTTCCCGGGCGTCGCCGCATTCTTGGCATCGCGGGGCCGCCCGGTGCCGGAAAGTCCACGCTGGCCGGTGAGTTGGTGAGGCGCCTCGACGGCCAGGCCGTGCTCGTGCCCATGGACGGGTTCCATCTCGCCAATGGGGAGCTGCGCCGGCTCGGACGTACCGAACGCAAAGGCGCGCCCGACACCTTCGACGCCGCTGGATATGCCGCGCTGCTCGCCCGGCTGCGCTCGCCCGCTGCCGGCACGGTCGTGTACGCGCCGGACTTCGACCGGTCGTTGGAGGAGGCGCTGGCCGGGAGCATTCCCGTCGAGCCTCAGGTGCCGCTCGTCGTGACCGAAGGCAACTACCTGCTTCATGACGAGGGGCCCTGGGCTCAGGTCAGAGATCTCGTCGACGAGATCTGGTATCTCCACGTCGACCATGGGGAGCGGGTACGCAGACTGGTCGAGCGGCATGTGCGGCACGGGAAGGCCCGGCCGTACGCAGAGCGGTGGGTCGAGGAGTCCGACGAGGTCAACGCACGTCTCGTGGCCGCCGGGCGCGCGCGGGCGGATCTTGTCATCACGGGTGCGCTCACTGGGTAGGCTCGCAGCTCTGGCGACCGTGCGAGGGGAAGGCAGCAGACGTGGGGATATTCCGACGAGGGCCCAGGCGGGACGCGAGCGACGTTCCGAGGGACCCCGAGTTCGGCTTCTTCTCGAACGGCGAGGGCGCCCGGTTCCGTGCGGTGGTCAGGGAGGCGTTCGCGGAGCTGGGCCTGGAGGTCACGGTCTACGCGGACATGGTGAAGGACAGCGGCGGCCGCCAGTTCGGCCTGGGCAACCTCGCGGCCGTCTGCCACAACGAGCCGCGTGGCCCGCGCGTGTGGCCGGAATTGATCCGTAAGCACGTCGGAATGGTGCTGCGCACCATGGACGCTCCTTCCGCACTTGAAACCATGCCGCCCGAACAGATCCGGGCTCAGCTGTATCCCCGGGTGATCAGCGGCGACGGACTCGACGCGCAGAGCTTCGGCTATGCGCGCAGCGTGGCGCCGGGCCTCTACGAGATCCTCGCTCTCGACCTCCCCGAGAGCGTCATGATGCTCACCGACGAGGCTCTCGAACCCCTCGGCAAGGTTCCTGACCTGCGCGAACAAGCCCTGCGCAATCTGCGGGAACTGCCCGTCGAGGGGCACGAGACGGTCAAGGGCGACGACGGGATGCGCTTCGACATCGTCGTCGGCGACTCCTTCTACACGGCCAGCCGGGTGCTCGCCCTGGACGCCGTCGTACGCCAGGTCACCGGTCGCGAGGTCCCGCCGGAGGGCGCGCTTGTGGCGATGCCTTTCCGCCACCAGCTCGCCTTCCACGTCATCCGCGACTCCGGCATGGTGCTCGCCCTCAACGCCATGGCCTCGTTCGCGGCCTCGGGGTACGAGGACACGCCGGGGTCGATCAGCCCGTACGTCTACTGGTGGCGCGGCGGCACGCTCACTCAGCTCAGCGACCGGGACGGCGAGGGGCTGCGGATCGTCGTCGGGGAGGACTTCGGTGAACTCCTTGAGCGACTTGTCGATGACGAGACGGATGGGTTCTGAGGGGCCGAGCCGGGGCTGAGAGGCGTGCTGAGCCACCCTTGAAGGAGGCCGCACGAAGGCTCAACCCACTCGCGTGCCGACGGGCGTCCGGGCAGGATGAGGCCATGCCTACGACGCCCGCCCCCGCTCCCTTCACGGCCGACGACTACCGGGCCCGGATGGCCCGCGCCGCCCGGTCCGCCGCCGACGCCGGACTGGCCGGCGTGCTCGTCGCGCCCGGCCCCGACCTGGTGTACCTCACCGGCTACCAGCCGACCGCGATCACCGAGCGGCTCACCGTCCTCGTGCTCGCGGCCGGTCAGGACCCGGTCCTGGTCGTGCCGACCCTGGAGGCACCCGACGCCGCGCACGCCGCAGGGGCCGCCGCGCTGACCCTGCGGGACTGGACCGACGGCAAGGACCCGTACACCGTGACGGCCCCGCTCCTCGACGTCGACGGGCGTTTCGGGGTCAGCGACAACGCCTGGGCGATGCATCTGCTCGGGCTGCAGAAAGAGCTGCCCGGCACCTCGTACGTCGCACTGACCGAGGCGCTGCCCATGCTGCGGGCCGTCAAGGACGAGCACGAGCTGGCCCGCCTGGAGGCGGCGGGCGCGGCGGCGGACGAGGCGTACGACGAGATCGTGAAGGTACGTTTCGCGGGCCGGAAGGAGACGGAGGTCGCCGCCGATCTCGCCGCCCTCCTTATGAAGTACGGCCATTCACAAGTGGACTTCACTGTGGTCGGCTCCGGGCCCAACGGCGCCAACCCGCACCACGAGGCCGGCGACCGGACCATCGAGCGCGGCGACATGGTCGTCCTCGACTTCGGTGGACTCAAGCACGGCTACGGCTCCGACACCACCCGAACCGTCCATGTCGGCGAACCCAGCGTCGCCGAGCAGCGCGTCCACGACGTGGTGCGCGAGGCCCAGCAGGCCGGCTTCGAGGCGGTCAGGCCCGGCGTCGCCTGCCAGGACATCGACCGTGCCGCGCGCGCCGTGATCGCGGACGCCGGGTACGGCGAGTACTTCATCCACCGCACCGGCCACGGCATCGGTGTGACCACCCATGAGCCGCCGTACATGATCGAGGGAGAGGAGCGGCCGCTCGTGCCCGGGATGTGTTTCTCCATCGAGCCGGGCATCTATCTGCCCGGCCGGTTCGGCGTCCGCATCGAGGACATCGTCACCGTTACGGATGACGGCGGCCGGCGTTTGAACAACACCGACCGCGCCATGGCGATCGTCGAGTAACCGCCGTCAGTAGTACAGGCGTTGAGTGGTGCGGTCCTCAGCGGCCGAGGATCGCACACGACTCGGGCGGCATCACCAGCAGGCCGTCACCATCCGGCGCCCCGACCGGCTCCCAGGCGGCGAGGACCCGGCCGCCGTTCCCGAGCTTGATCCGTGCCGCCTCCTCGGAGAGGTTGACCACGACCCGCAGGTCGCCGCGCCTGTAGGTCAGCCAGCGCGCCTCCTCGTCGTACGCCACCTTGACGGCCGCGAGGTCGGGGTCCGTCAGATCGGCCCGGTCGCGGCGCAGCGCGATGAGTTCGCGGTACCAGGCAAGGAGCCTGGCGTGCGGCTCGCTCGCGGGCTCCGTCCAGTCCAGGCACGAGCGCTGCCGCGTCGCCGGGTCCTGAGGGTCGGGGATGTCCTCGGCGGACCAGCCGTGCGACGTGAACTCCCGCCGCCTGCCCTCCCGTACGGCCCGGGCGAGCTCGGGGTCGGTGTGGTCGGTGAAGAACTGCCAGGGGGTGCGGGCGCCCCACTCCTCGCCCATGAAGAGCATCGGCGGGTACGGGCTCGTCAGGGTCAGCGTCGCCGCGCAGGCCAGCAGGCCGGGGGAGAGGCCGGCGGAGAGGCGGTCGCCCTGGGCCCGGTTGCCGATCTGGTCGTGGGTCTGCGCATAGCCCAGGAAGCGATGGGCGGGGGTGCGGGCGCGGTCGACGGGCCTCCCGTGGACGCGGCCGCGGAAGCTCGAATACGTGCCGTCGTGGAAGAACACACGGGGCAGGGTCTTGGCGAGCGCGGAGAGCGGGGCACGCGCGAAGTCGGCGTAGTAGCCCTGGGATTCACCCGTGAGGGCGGTGTGCAGGGCGTGGTGGAAGTCGTCGTTCCACTGGGCGTGCAGGCCGAGGCCGCCCTCGCGACGCGGTGTGGTGGTGCGCGGATCGCAGCTGTCGGACTCGGCGACGAGGAAGAGCGGCCGGCCGAGCTCGGCGGCGAGCACGTCGACGGCCGTCGAGAGCTCTTCGAGGAAGGTGAACGCGCGGGTGTCGGCCAGCGTGTGCACCGCGTCCAGGCGCAGCCCGTCGAGGCGGTAGTCGCGCAGCCAGGCCAGCGCGCTCTCCAAGAGGAAGGCGCGTACCTCGTCGGAGCCGGCGGCGTCCAGGTTGACGGCCGAGCCCCAGGGCGTGTGGTGGGTGTCCGTGAAGTACGGGCCGAAGGCGGGCAGATAGTTGCCGGACGGGCCCAGATGGTTGTGCACGACGTCCAGGACGACGCCGAGACCATGGGCGTGCGCCGCGTCGACAAACCTCTTCAGCGCCTCGGGTCCGCCATAGGGCTCGTGCACCGCCCAGAGGGAGACGCCCTCGTACCCCCAGCCGTGCCGCCCCGGGAAGGGGCACACCGGCATCAGCTCGATGTGCGTGATCCCCAACTCGGCCAGATGGGGCAGTTGTTGGACGGCCGCGTCGAGGGTGCCTTCGGGGGTGAAGGTGCCGATGTGCAGTTCGTACAGGACGGCCCTCTGGAGTGGGCGGCCATCCCAGGGGTGCTGCCAGTCGAACGTTTCGTGGACGACGACCGCGCTGAGGCCGTCCGGGCCTTCGGGCTGCCGGCGTGACCGCGGGTCGGGCAGCGGAGGGCCGTCGTCCAGTACGTATCCGTAGCGGTCGCCCGAGTGCGCCTCGGCCTCGGCCAGCCACCAGCCCGCGCGCACGGGGTGGCGGCTCATGGGATGGGTCGCGCCCTCCAGGACAAGGGCGATCCGGTCGGCGTGCGGCGCCCACACTTCGAACAGCACTGGTGTGTCCCCCTGTCGTTGCCGGTTGCGACCATGGTGCGACAGACGAGGGGGACACGCCCGTAATTCGTGACTACTTCCAGACCATGTTGATCGCGCGCTCGAAGACGACATAGCCCGCACGGGCGAACGCGTTCGCCATGGGGACGTTGGGCAGGTCCGTGGCGGCGCGGATCCGGGGCACGTCCTGTTCGGCGAGGATGCGCGTCCCCTCGGCCAGGAGGTCGTCGATGTAGCCGTGGCCGCGGTGGGCGGGCAGCACCCCGATGTAGGCGATGATCGGGTTGTAGCTGTTGCGTGCCGGGATCACGAACCCGACGGGTTCGCCGCCGTCGTTGAGCTCTGCGATCCGCCACCACTCGCGCGGCGTCCTGAAGGTCTCGAACTCCTCCTCGTACATGAGCTCCGCGGACTCGCGCGGGGTCATGGTGAGCAGTTCCTCGCGGGTGTGCTCGTCGAGCCCTCCCTCCACGACGAGTGTCATCAGCGAGATGAGCTCCTCGCGATCGGTGGCGGGACGGAACGACAGCCTGGTGGAGGCCTCGGGAAGCGGTGTGCCGGGCCGCCACTCCAGGCGCAGCCGCTCGACGAGCGGGGCCGCACCGGAGGCGGCCATGATGTTCAGCCGGGTCTCGACGACTTCGCGGGCGACGGGGTCCTCGCGCCAGTTGCCCGGCATGAAACGGCCGTACTCGGGGCGCTCGGCATCCGCGGGCACCACCTCGGCGGTCGCGGTCTCGAGGAGGCGCAGACCGATCTCGTGGCGCTCGGCCGCGGGCAGGGAGTCGTCGACGTCGAAGAAGTCGAGGCTCTGCGGCGCCTCGCCGCTCTTCACGGCCCACCACGCGATGCGCGCCAGTACGCGGCCGTCGCGCACGGCCACCCACATCCAGGCCGGGATGCGGCGGCCGGTGGCCAGATCGTCCTGGAGTTCGTGGTCCAGGACGTAGGAAAGCTGCTGGAAGAGCCCGAGTTCCTCGGGCCCGGCGAGCGGACGAATGGTTATGTCCGACGCGGAATTCTGCAAGAGGGTCCCCTCAGAGGTTTGACGAGTCGGCAGACCCTAACAGGGCACGTGGGCTGCCCGGCAAGGGAATTAGGGCGACGGATGCCACTCTGCGTCGCAGGTCAGGGCTGGGGCGGTCGGGAACGCGGACCTCTTTGGGAGGAGGTCCCTCTGCTGGACACCTACGGCCTTCTGGAAGGACAATCGCTGATGTGACGCCCTCCTTCGAATTCCAGACCTCCTCGGCGCCCGCGCGGCTCTCCGACGCGGAGCGCGACCGGGTGCTGGAGGTGCTCCGCGAGGGCGCCGCCGAGGGCAAGCTGTCGCACGACACGTTCCTGCGCCGGATGGAACTGGCCCTGGCCGCCCGCAGGTCGGACGAACTGGTCGCCCTCACCGCCGACTTGGACAGCGGCGGCAATCGCTGGGCGAAGGCGGTGTTCGGCGCGGTCAGCCGGGTGTCCGAGTTCTCGGTCTCGCTGCGCAGGGCCTGGCAGACCGAGCGGCTGCCCAAACTCCTCTTCCCGGTGCCGGGCCCTTATCCCCTGCGTATCGGCCGCGACCCGGCCAACGGGCTCCGCCTGAGCCACGAGACCGTGTCGCGGGTGCACGCCGAACTTGTCTTCCAGTCCGGCATGTGGCAATTGCGCGACCTCGGCTCCACCAACGGGACGTGCGTCAACGGGCGCCGGGTGACGGGAGCGGTCGCCGTGGCCGACGGTGACCAGGTCAGCTTCGGCCGGATGGCCTTCCGCCTCGCCACCCACTGAGCCCACCGGGCCGCTGAAACCATCTGACCAGGGCGAACGCCTGGGCTCGCACCGGCAAGGACAAGGTGCGCTACTCCCTGCCAGTGGCTCCCGAACTAACTTGCTTGTGGACGGCGGGACTTGGGGCTGTTCACAGCTGGTGCAGGCCACGGCCGGCCAGCGTGAGGAAGGTTTCGCCGACGGCCTCCGAGAGCGTGGGGTGGGCGTGGATGTGACGGGCCACGTCCGAGGGCTCGGCGTCCCAGCCGACGATCAGCTGGCTCTCGGCGATCATCTCGGACACGTTCGGGCCGACGAGGTGGACGCCGAGCACCTGCCCCGCGCGTTCGGCGACCACCTTCACCACCCCGCCCTGCCCGTGCACCATGCCCTTGGCGACGGCCGTCAGCGGCATGGTGTTGACCACGACGTCATGCCCCCGGTTGCGGGCGTCCGCCTCGGTCAGCCCCACCGAGGCGGTCTGCGGAGAGGAGTACGTGACCCGGGGCACCGCCGCGTAGTCGACGGGCGCGGAGGCGACCCCGGCCAGCGTTTCGGCGACCAACAGGCCCTCCGCGAAAGAGGCGTGGGCCAGACCGAGGGAGGGAGGCGGCAGCAGATCGCCCACCACATGAATGCCGGGAACCGCGGTTTCGAGCCGGGCCCAGTCGGCCGGGGCGACGAAGCCCCGCTCGTCGACGACGAGTCCGGCCGCGGCCAGGCCGAGCCCGTCGGTGACCGGCGCCCGGCCCACCGCGAGCAGGAGCCGCTGGGCCTCGATCGTGCGGATCTCGCCGCGCGCGGTGCGCACCGAGGCGCGCACCCCGTCCTCCAAGACACTCGCTTCCAGGAAGCGTGCGCCGGACTGTACATCGATGCCGCGCTTCTTGAGACCGCGGGTCAAGTGTCGGCTGACATCGGCGTCTTCGAGCGGCACGAGCCGGTCGGCGGCCTCGACCAGCGTGACCTCGGCGCCCATCGACCGGTGGAACGAGGCGTACTCGACGCCGATCGCACCGCCGCCCAGGACCAGTACGGACTGCGGAAGCCCGGGGGCGAACAGGGCGTCGTCGCTGGTGACCACACGCCGTCCGTCCGCTTCGAGGCCCGGCAGCATGCGGGGCCGCGAACCCGTGGCGAGCACAATGCCGCGCCGGGCCACAAAGTTCCCGTACCCCTCGATGAATACGCTTCGGGGTCCCGTCAACTGTGCGCGCCCGCACAGCACTTCGACGTTCGCGTGGGCCAGATGGGCTTCGACGCCCTTGTGGTTGCGGGAGACGATGTCGTCGCGGGTCGCCACCAGCGCCTGCCAGTCGATCGAGTCCACGCTCGCCTTCACCCCCCACCGCTCCCGCGCCTCGGCGATCCCGTCAACCAGCTCGGCAGCGTGCAGCATCGCCTTGCTGGGGATGCAGCCGCGGTGCAGGCAGGTGCCGCCCACCTTGTCGCGCTCGGCGAGCACCACCTTCAGGCCGAGGGCTGCGGCTCGCAGAGCGGTGGAATATCCGCCGGTGCCGCCGCCGATCACGATCACATCGGCCACAGCATCGTCGGTCGCGAGTTCCGTCAAGGTCTCAGTCTTGGGCTCAGTCATGGGGCAAGCCTCCGCCCGGGCGCTGCCATGAGTCCAAGGCAATGTTCTTGTGAGGCCGATGCACAATGCTTATGGCGCGCAGGGGGCGCGTGAGACCGGTGTGATCAACCGGTGCGATCAGGGGGACGTGGCGTGAGCCTGCGACAGATGGAGTACTTCGTCACGGTCGTCGAGGAGACGTCGTTCACCCGCGCCGCCGAGCTGCTGCATGTCACCCAGCCCGCGCTGTCCCACCAGATCAAGGCGCTGGAGAAGTCCGTCGGCGGCGAGCTCCTCGAACGGATGCCGCGCGGAGTGCGGCTCACCCCCATGGGCCGCGCCTACCTGCCGCACGCCAGGCTCGCGGTGCGCAGCGCGCTCCAGGCCCGGCGAGCGGCCCGCGCGGCGGCCGGCTCCGAAGGCGGCGAACTGCACATCGCCTCCGTGCACTCGGTGGCCGTCGGCGTGCTGCCCGAGGCATTCGCCCGCTGGCGGCGCATCCACCCCGGCGTGCGGCTGCTCCTCCACGAGTACGCCACCACCGAGGCGCTTGAGGAGTCGCTCGAACGCGGCGCCGCCGACCTGGCCGTCGGCCCGCCGCCCGAGCACTGGGACGGGCCCGTCGTCCCCGTCGGCGAGGAGGAGATCGCGCTCGTCGTCGCCTTCGACGATCCGCTGGCGGGCCGCTCCTCGGTGCGCCTCGAAGAGCTCGCCGACCACGCCTGGGTGCGCTGTGCGATGGAGCCCGTCATCGACGGCCGGCCCTTCCTCGACCTGGTCTGCGAGCGAGCCGGCTTCACCCCGCGCACCGTCGTGCGCACCGAGCACACCTCCACGGCGGTACGGATGGCCGCGGCCGGGGTCGGCGTGGTCGCCGTGCCCACCCACGTCGTACGCGGGGGTATCGGTGAGGACTGTGTGCTGCTCTCCGTCGATCCCACCTGGAAGCGCGCCCTGACCGTGTTCTCACGGGTCGAGCTGGTCGGCGCCGCGGCCGCCTTCACCGAGCTGCTGTGCAGGTCAGCCCCGTACGGCACCGGCGACATCTCACCCGTACGGCTCAACGCCGATCGCGACTGCCCGGCGGAGGTGGTCCGCTGAGACCGGTTACCCGCGGCTGCCGGGCGGAGGTGGTCCGCCGGGCAGTCAACACCGGATCCGGCGGGGAGGCGCGCGATGACAACCGTCGAGCCGCCCGAGGCAGCGCTGACCCCGCCCCACCCCTCCTCACGCGAGCCGGCATTGGCTCCGGACGCGCTCTCCTCGCCCGAGGTAGCGCTGACCCCGGCGGCCGAGAGCGGACTGCTCACCCGGGCCCCGCGCCTCCTTCTTGTGCGACCCTCCTGAGCAGCGCCACCGGGAGCGATGCGAAGAGCTCGTCCAGCGCCACCACCCTGCTGAACTGCCGCTCCGGGCTGAGGACATCGGCCCATCGGCCCTCCGGAAGCCGCAGCTCCGTCCCCGCCCAGCCGCCCGCCTCCGCGAGCCGCAGCGAGAGCCGGGTCACGGCCGTCACCACCTCGCCCGAGCGGCAGAACGCCACGCAGTGACCGGTGCGAGGGCCTCGCACTGCCAGCTCCGCGTAGGTGCCGGATTCGCCGAATATTCCGGGGAGTTCGCGCCGCAGCCGCAGTGCCGCCAAGGTCACCCTGAGCTTGTCGCCGGGGTCGGCCAGAGAGGCACGGTCGAACCGGACCGGGCGCCGGTTGTCCGGATCCACCAGCGCCGCGTACTCGTCCTCCGTCCCCTGGTAGAGGTCCGGCACGCCCGGCATCGTCAGATGCAGCAGCGCGGCCCCGAGGCTGTTGGCCCGCCAGGCATCCTCGACCTCCTGCGTGAACTCCCGTACAACTGAAGCGAGTTGACCACCCGGCCCCGCCTCGATGAAGTCGCTCACCGCCTTCTCGTAGCCGGGGTCCTGCTCCGTCCAGCCCGTGTGCAGACCGGCCTCGCGCACCGACTTGAGCAGCGCCGCCCCCAGCCGCTCCGGCTCCGGCAGCCCGCCGAGCCCGACCGAGGTCTGCCACGCGACCCAGGCGAGATGCGGATCGGGCGCCCGCGCCCCGGCCACCTGGTCGAGCAGCGCCGCCCACCGCTGCGGACACTCGGAGAGGACCGCGATCCGGGCCCGCACGTCCGCGCTGCGCTTGGTGTCGTGCGTTGACAGGACGGTGCCGGTGCTCGGCCAGTCGCGCGCGAGCCGTGTGCAGAACGCGTGGAACTCGTCCGGCTCCACCGAAGGCCGCCCCGGATCCCCGCCCACCTCGTTCACCGAGAGCAGCGGCGTGTACCGGTAGAAGGCCGTGTCCTCGACGGACTTGGCGTGCAGCGCCGACGACGTCTGCGCGAAGCGCGTACGGAACCGTTCCCGGTCCGGGGTGTCGCCGAGCCGGCCGAGCGCCAGGTCGCGCATCAGGTCCACCGCTGCGGACTCCTCCGCGACAGGGAAGGCCGCCTTCGACTCCAGGGCGGCCGAGGCGGGCATTATCAGCTCCGCCCCGAACCGGTAGGGCCGGTAGACGGGGACCCGGACCAGGAGCTCCCGCAGGGCGAGCCGCAGCGCCCACGGGGCGTGATCGCGCAGCTCGGGGCCGCCCATCGCGCAGATCCGCTGCGCCAGGCGCACCAGGTACTCGGTCTCGGCCACCAGCTCATGGGTCAGCACCCGGTATGCCGCACGGCGCACCGACGGTCCCCAGTGCCCGCCCCGGTCACCGCTGGCTCCGGTGAACTCGCCATATATGGCGAGGAGTTGCTCCATGCCTTCCGGATCGGTGAACAGGCCGTCGATGTGGCGCAGCGCGTCGTATCCGGTCGTCCCGGCGACCGCCCACCCCGCCGGCAGCCGCTCGTCGCCGGTGAGGACCTTCTCGACGACCGTCCAGCGGCCGTCCGTCGCCTCGTTCAAACGGTGCAGGTAGGCCTCGGGGTCCGCCAGCCCGTCCGGGTGGTCGACCCGCAGCCCGTCCACCACGCCGTCGTGGACCAGCTCCAGGATCTTGGCGTGCGTCGCGTCGAAGACGCTCTCGTCCTCCACCCGGAGGCCGATCAGCTCCGCGATCGTGAAGAAGCGCCGGTAGTTGAGCTCGGTCCTGGCGAGGCGCCACCAGCCGAGCCGGTAGAACTGTGAGTCGAGCAGCTCCGGCAGCGGCAGGCCCGCCGTCCCCTCGCGCAGGGGGAAGCACTCCTCGCCGTAGCGCAGTACGCCGCCGTCCACCGTCAGGCGGTCCAGCTCTGCGCCCAGCGGGCCGGCGAGCACCGGCAGCAGGATCCGCCCGTCGCCCGCCGACCAGTCGATGTCGAACCACGAGGCGTACGGCGACGAAGGGCCGGAGCGCAGCACGTCCCACAGCTGCCGGTTGTGGCGCGCGGCCGCCGACATGTGGTTCGGCACGATGTCGAGAATCAGGCCGAGCCCCAACTCCCTTGCTGCTGCTCCCAGTTGGCGCAGCCCGGATTCGCCGCCCAGCTCCTCGCGCACCTTCGCGTGGTCGGTGACGTCGTAGCCGTGCGTCGAGCCGGGCACGGCCTCCAGGACCGGCGACAGATGGAGGTGCGAGATTCCGAGCTCCGCAAGGTAGGGCAGTGCCTCCTCGGCGGCGGCGAACGGGAATCCGGGCTGCAGCTGGAGCCGATAGGTCGCGATGGGCGGGGTCATATGAACGTACGTACCCCGACGGGCGGCTTCTGTGCCTTCGGCCCATGCGTATGCCCCGGTCGGCCGCGTTAGCTTCGCCTGATGGCCGGATCGCTTCAGACCTACCGCAAGGTGCTCGCCCTGACGGGGCCCGTACTGCCGGTGATCTCCTTCCTCGGACGGCTGCCGACCGCCATGTGCCAGCTCGGCAGCGTGCTCCTGGTAGCCGAGACCAGCGGGAGCCTGGCCACCGCCGGGCTTGCCGGAGGCGCGCTGGCCGCCGGGCAGACCGTCGCGGGCCCGCTCCTGGGGCGCGCCGCCGACCGCCTCGGACAGCGCACCGTGGTGCTCGCGGCGGCGCTCGCCAACGCCGCCGCCGTGACCGGCCTGGTGCTCGCCGCGCTCTCCCACCTCGCGACCGGCTGGCTGGCCCTGCTCGGCGCCCTGGCCGGGGCCAGCGTCCCCCAGGTAGGGCCGCTCGCCCGGAGCCGGACCGTGGCCCTCGCGCACCGGGCCGGGGCCGACGAACGGACCGTGGCCGGAGCGCTCTCCTTCGAAGGCACCCTGGACGAGATCTCGTTCGTCCTCGGCCCGGCCTTCGTGGGTCTGGCCGCCTCCCTCGCCCACCCGGCCGCCGCACTCATGACGGCCGCGGCCCTGCTCGCCGTCTGCGGCACCGCCTTCGCGCTGCATCCGACGGCACGTCAGGTGACCGCCGCGCAGCGCACCGGAGCCGCCCGCACCCGGCTGCCCGGCGCGGTGTACGCGCTGCGCGCCACGATGGTTCTCCAGGGCGCCATGTTCGGCGCCTCGCAGGCGGGCATCACGGCCCTGACCGAGCAGCTCGGCCGGCCTTCGCAGACCGGGCTCGTGTACGCGGCCATGGGCGTGATGAGCGCGGCCGCCGGGCTCGCCATGGTGGCCGTGCCGGAGCGGCTCGCCCTGCCGGTCCGGTGGCGGATCGCCACCGCGGCGCTGGTCGTGCTCTCCGTGCCGCTGCTCTTCGTGAACACGCTGGCCGGCCTGTACGCCACGGTGATCGTGCTCGGGGTGGCGTACGCGCCCCATCTGATCACCGTGTTCGGGCTGACGGAGCGCCTGGTTCCGGCAGGCCGGCTCGCCGAGTCGATGGCGTTCCTCACCAGCGGCATCGTCGGCGGCCAGGCGTTCGCGCTCGCGCTGTCGGGACGGCTCGCGCAGGACCACGGTGCGGTCGCCGCGTTCACCGTGATGGTGATGGCCGGGGCGCTCTGCGCGGTGTGCTCGTGGTCCGTGCGCGGGCTCGGTGGACGGCGGGCGGAGGCGGCCACCGCGGATGCCGTCAGCGGCGTCGCGGCGGCCCCGAGGACTCCGGTCGACAGCTGAGTCGGCAGCTGCCCGGGCGGTGGTCGCGTTCATGGTCCCCACTGTGCCCGAGCCCACTGACAATCGAACTCCTGCGCAGGTCAGGGCCGTTGAGGAGCCCGGTGGGCGGCTACGCGGGCCGCCGCAGCACGGTCATGCTCCGGCCGACGAGCCCGACCCGCTCGCCCGCCGCCACCTTCGGTCCCTCGCCCGGCGGTACCCCCTCCGGCCGCGAGGTGTCCACGACCACCTGCCACTGCCGGCCGTGATTGACCGGCACCACGAAGTCGATCGCCTCCGCACTCGCGTTGAACATCAGCAGGAACGAGTCGTCGCCGATCCGCTCGCCCCGCGGCCCCGGTTCCGAGATCGCGTTGCCGTTGAGGAAGACCGACAGCGCCTTCGCGCTCGCCGACTGCCAGTCCCGGTCGGCCATTTCCTCGCCCTCGGGGGTGAACCAGGCGATGTCGGAGAGCTCGTCGTGCGTGCCCTGCACCGGGCGCCCGTGGAAGAACCGCCTGCGCCGGAAGACCGGATGGTCCTTGCGCAGCCCGACCATGGCCCGGGTGAACGCGAGGAGCGTGCCGTCCGGGTCGTCCCCGGGGTCCGGCCAGTGCACCCAGGACAGCTCGTTGTCCTGGCAGTACGCGTTGTTGTTGCCGCCCTGGGTGCGGGCGAACTCGTCGCCGTGGCTCAGCATCGGCACGCCCTGCGACAGCATCAGGGTGGCGATGAAGTTCCGCATCTGCCGGGCGCGCAGCTCCGCCACCTCGCCGTCTTCGGTGGGGCCTTCCGCGCCGCAGTTCCAGGACCGGTTGTGGCTCTCGCCGTCCCGGTTGCCCTCGCCGTTGGCGTCGTTGTGCTTGTCGTTGTACGAGACCAGGTCGTTGAGGGTGAAGCCGTCGTGGCAGGTGTGGAAGTTGATGGAGGCGAGCGGCCGCCTCCCGTCGTCCTGGTACAGGTCCGACGAGCCGGTGAGCCGCCCGGCGAACTCGGCGAGGGTCCGCGGCTCACCGCGCCACAAGTCCCGTACGGTGTCGCGGTACTTGCCGTTCCACTCGGTCCACAGCGGCGGGAAGTTGCCCACCTGGTAGCCGCCCTCGCCCACGTCCCACGGCTCGGCGATCAGCTTGACCTGACTGACCACCGGATCCTGCTGGACCAGGTCGAAGAAGGACGAGAGCCGGTCCACCTCGTGGAACTGGCGGGCCAGCGTCGCCGCGAGGTCGAAGCGGAAGCCGTCCACATGCATCTCGGTCACCCAGTAGCGCAGCGAATCCATGATCAGCTGGAGGACGTGCGGCGACCTCATGAGGAGGCTGTTGCCCGTGCCCGTGGTGTCCTCGTAATAACGGAGGTCGTCGGCGAGCCTGTAGTACTGCGTGTTGTCCAGGCCCCGGAAGGAGAGCGTGGGGCCGAGGTGGTTGCCCTCCGCCGTGTGGTTGTAGACGACGTCGAGGATGACCTCGATGCCCGCCTCGTGCAGTGCCCGCACCGCCTGCTTGAACTCGAGCACCTGCTGGCCGCGGTCGCCCCAGGAGGCATAGGCGTTGTGCGGGGCGAAGAAGCCGATGGTGTTGTAGCCCCAGTAGTTGGACATTCCGGCGTCCGCGAGCCGGTGGTCATTGACGAACTGGTGCACCGGCATCAACTCAAGGGCCGTGACGCCCAGTTGGGTGAGGTGCTCGATGACGGCCGGGTGCGCGAGCGCCGCATAGGTGCCGCGCTGGTCCGGAGGCAGCTCCGGATGGAGCATGGTGAGGCCCTTGACATGAGCCTCGTAGAACACGGTGTGGTGGTACTCGGTGCGGGGCGGCCGGTCGTCGCCCCAGTCGAAGAACGGATTGACCACCACGGAGGCCATCGTGTGCGGCGCCGAATCCAGGTCGTTGCGGCTGTCGGGCCGCCCGAAGTGGTAGCCGTAGACAGCCTCGTTCCACTCGACGTGCCCGCTTATGGCGCGCGCGTACGGGTCGAGCAGCAGTTTCGCCGAGTTGCAGCGATGCCCCTTCTGCGGCTCGTACGGTCCGTGCACCCGGAAGCCGTACCGCTGGCCCGGCAGCACGCCGGGCAGATAGGCGTGGCGTACGAACGCGTCGGACTCGCGCAGCTCGACGGCGGTCTCCGAGCCGTCGTCGTGCAGCAGACACAACTCGATCCGACGGGCGGTCTCGGAGAAGACCGCGAAATTGGTCCCGGCGCCGTCGTACGTGGCGCCGAGTGGGTAAGCCTGTCCCGGCCATACCTGCATGGGCAAGACTCTTCCACTTCCGCTCGGGGTGCTGACGGGCTGTTCGGCCAGATCCTCCCCGAAAAGACGACGGTCACCCAGGACGTCCGCGTGCGCCAATGGGTGACCCGGCTCGGGGCTGTGCGGCGCAAGCGCTATGAATCCGCTCACCCCGACAGATAGTGCCCATCAGAACAGGCCGTATCCTCGGGCCAGTTGGGAAACTCGACCCGCCATCGGGCTGCAGCGCCTCCTGCTCCCGGAGTACCCTTCCTTGATCGTTGAAGGGCGTGCAGGGCGGGCCGGACCCGCTGGGGTTGCCGGGGGCGGAAGGCGGTGCGTGGGTGAGCTCGGGAGGTCTTGAGCTGCCCCCTGGTGACACGGGTCATGAGGGGGAGTCCGGCGACATCCCGCCCGGAGCGGTCTCCCTCGCACGCCCGATGGAGATCGGGGCGGAGCTGGACTGGGGCGCGGACGCCTGGAGCGAGGTGCGTACGCGAGCGCAGCGGGCCGGGCGCGCCTACATCTGGCTGAACCTGGTGGAGCAGCGGCTGCGCGCGGTGGTCGCCGCCGTGCTGCGGCCTATCTACGAGCCGGTCCACGGCGACGACTGGGTGGTCGCCGCGGCGGGCCCCGCGGGCCAGGAGTGGGTGCAGCGGGCCGTCGCGGTGCGCGAGGTCTCGCGCCGCAAGGGCTATCTGCTCGACCCCGCCGACGACAACGTGCTCAGCTTCCTCACCCTCCCGCAGCTGCGCGAGCTCATGGTGCAGCACTGGCCCTGCTTCGAGCCGTACGTGGACGACCGGCGCGATGTCGAACTCGCCCTGGACGAGCTGGAGGTGGCCCGCAACGTCGTCTCGCGCAACCGGGCGCTGAACGAGGCCGTGCTCGCCCAGGCGGAGCGGGCCTCGGCGCGGCTCCTGGACGTGCTCGGCGGCGCCGGCGGGGCGCCGGGCGCGCACCGCCTGCCCATCGACGCCGTGGAGGACCTGGTCGGCGACCGGTACGCCGATGTCGTCTCCGTCCACTCCGACCGGGTGCGCCTGCAACGCCAGCTGCCGGCCGAGGACCTCTTCGGGGGCGCCCGCCGACTGGATGCGATAGGCATCGGTCTCAACCTCCTGGTGCAGAACTACTCGGGCCGGCGCCTGGTCCGGCTCGCCGAGTCCGGCTGCCGCGTCCGGCTGCTCTTCCTGAACCCGGCGAGCAGTGCCGTCAAGCGCCGTGAGCGTGAACTCGGCCTGAAGAAGGGCGAGTTGAGCCGCGCCGTGGAGATGAACATTCTGCACATGCGGCGGGTGCGGGCCCGGCTGCGCGACCCGGGGGCCTTCGAGATCCAGGTCTTCGACGAGACGCCGCGCTTCACCGCCTACCTGGTGGACGGCGACGGCGCGGACGGCGTCGCGGTCGTCCAGTCCTATCTGCGCCGCGCGCGGGGGATGGAGGCGCCGGTGCTCGTGCTGCGCGGCGGCGGGCGGCGGGGCGTGGTGCGGCCGGGCCAGGACGTGGAGCACGGGCTCTTCGAGACGTACCGTGAGGAGTTCGAGTCGGTCTGGGTCGATTCGCGCCCTGTGTCCTGAATTGTGGTGAGCTTCGCCGGGTGAATTCCGGCCGCCCGGCCGATTGTCAGTGCCACGTGCGAGGGTGGTCGTCAACTGGGGGAAAGCACCACGAAGGAGGGGCAGCATGAGCTGGCACCTGGAGCCGCTGGTCGGCTTCGACCTGGAGACGACCGGCACCGAGCCGCGCGAGGCGCGCATCGTGACGGCCGCGGTCGTCGAACTGCGGGGCGCCGACGTGGTGGGGCAGCGGAGCTGGCTGGCGGATCCGGGGATACGGATCCCGGCGCAGGCGTCCGCGGTCCACGGGATCAGCAGTGAGCGGGCCGCGGCCGAGGGCCGGCCCGCCGCCGAGGTGGCCGACGAGATCGCCGAGACGCTGGCCGGCCACTGGCGCCGGGGCGTGCCCGTGATCGCCTACAACGCCGCCTTCGATCTGACGCTGCTCGCCGCCGAGCTGCGGCGCCACCAACTGCCCTCGCTCAGCGACCGGCTGGACGGCGCCGCCATAGGGCCCGTCGTCGATCCGTACACGATCGACCGCTCCGTGGACCGCTACCGCAAGGGCAAGCGCACGCTCGAAGCGGTGTGTGCCGAATACGGAGTGGTCCTGGAGTCGGCGCACGACGCGGGGGCCGACGCGCTGGCCGCGGCCCGGGTGGCCGTGGCGATAGCCGAGCGCCACCCGCAGGTGGCGCGGCTCGAACCGGCGGAACTGCATGACCGTCAGATCCGCTGGTACGCGGAGTGGGCGGCCGACTTCCAGGAGTTCCTGCGCAAGAAGGGCACGGCCGACGCGGTCATAGACGGCTCCTGGCCGCTGCGCGAACTGGCGGCCCCGGCCCGGGGCTGAGGCCGGGCGGTCAGAACGGGTACCAGCGCACCTCGGGGTCGTCGTCGCGCAGCGAGGCGACGCGGCGGCGGAACTCGTCGAGCGCCTTCGGGTTGGTCGGGGCGTGCTGGGCGACCCAGGCGCAGCTGGCCGTCTCGCGGGCACCGCGCAGGACCGCGCAGCCGTCCCATGCGCGGACGTCCCAGCCATAGGCGGTGACGAACGCGTCGTACTGCTCGGCGGGCAGCCCGTACCGGTCGCGGGACAGGGCCATGACGACCAGGTCGTGCTCGCGGAAGTCGGCGGAGAACGTCTCCAGGTCGACCAGGACCGGCCCTTCGGGGCCGATGTAGACATTGCGGGGGAGGGCGTCGCCATGGATGGGACCGAGGGGCAGATGCGGGGTGAGCGCCGCGGCAGCTTGTGCGAAGCCGTCCCGGCGCGCCCGCAGATACGCGGCGTCGGCGGGGTCGATCGCGTCACCGGCCAGGTGTAGCCAGCGCTCGACGCCGCCGAGGAGTTCACGGCGGGGCAGCGGGAAGGCGGGCGCCGGCAGGGCGTGGACGCGGCGCAGGAGTTCGGCCAGATCGGTTGGCCCCGCGGGGCGTTCGGCCGCGGGCAGCCGGTGCCACACCGTCACCGGGTGGCCCTCGACGAGCCTCGGCTTCGGTTCGGCGGCCCGCACCGCGGGCACCCCGGCCTCGGCGAGCCAGGTCGCGACAGCCACTTCGCGCTCGGCCCGCTCCAGCAGCTCGGGGTGGTGCGTGGCATCGCGGCCGACCTTGACGACCAGGCCGTCCGGCAGGGCGTGTGCGGCGCCGGGCAGGGCGAAGACCGCGTTCTCGCCCAGTGCGAGCAGCTCGGCGTCGGCGACTCCGGCAAGCCCGCCGGCATCGCTCAGTGCCGTTCCGGCAAGGAGTTCGCGTGCCCGTGCCTCATCCATGATCGTCTCCCGGTGATCGTTCCTACTGGCCAAGTCTCGCATTTACGCAGGTCGTCTTGACGAACGGACGGACCGTCAGCACGATGACGGAGGCTGTTCGGCATTACTGGACAAAGGGGTCGTAACAGTGACATCTGCGACCGTGAGCGCACGGTCAGCCACCCGAAAGCCGACGAACAGACACAAGGGTGGTGACGGGGGCGGGGCCTGGTTCCTCGTGCTCCCGGCTCTCATCCCCATTCTGGTCCTCAGCGTGGGACCGCTCCTCTACGGCATCGCGCTGGCCTTCACCGACTCCCAGTCGGGCCGCACCGCCCCCACCCAGTGGGTCGGCCTGCTCAACTTTTGGGACCTGGCGCACGACGGCCTGTTCTGGGAGTCGTTCAGGATCGGGCTGCTGTGGGCGGTGGGCGTCACCGTGCCCCAGTTCCTGCTCGCCCTCGGGCTCGCGCTGCTCCTCAACCAGAAACTCCGGCTGCGCTGGCTGGCCCGAGCGCTCGCGATCATCCCCTGGGCCATGCCCGAGGTCGTGGTCGGCATCATGTGGCGCCTCGTCTACCAGCCCGACGCGGGCATCCTCAACGAAACCGTCCGCGACCTGGGTCTCGGGGACGGCAGGGACTGGCTGACCGGCCTCGCCACCGCCCTGCCCGCCGTGATCGTCGTCGGCGTCTGGGCCGGCATGCCGCAGACGACGGTCGCCCTCCTCGCCGGGCTGCAGAACACCCCGCAGGAACTGCACGAGGCCGCCGCCATCGACGGGGCCGGGGCCTGGCGCCGCTTCACCACCGTCACTTGGCCCGCCCTGAAACCGGTGGCCCTCGCGATCACGGCGCTCAACTTCATCTGGAACTTCAACTCGTTCGCCCTGGTCTACGTCCTGACCAACGGCGGTCCGGGCGGGCGCACCCGGCTGCCGATGCTCTTCGCGTACGAAGAGGCCTTCCGCTACGGGCAGTTCGGATACGCGGCGGCCATGGGCTGTGTGATGGTCGCCGTGATCGCCGTCTGCCTCGCCCTCTTCCTGGTGGGCCGCCTCCGGGAAGGGGACGGCAAGTGACCGCGCGCGCAAGGAAGTCGGGGCGCGCCGGACAGTACCTCGCGCTGCTCGCCTATCTTGTCTTCCTGGCCTTCCCGTTCCTCTGGCTGATCTCGACCGCCTTCAAGCCGCCGCGCGAACTGGGCTCGCTCCACCCCACCTGGATCCCCCGGCACCCCACGCTCGCCAACTTCCGCCAGGCCTTCGACGAACAGCCCCTGCTCCATGCGGGGCTGAACAGCCTGATCGCGGCCCTCTCCGCCTCCCTCATCGCGGTGGTGATCGCGACACCGATGGCGTATGTCATGGCCCGCCACCGGGGCCGGCTCGCGGCCGCCGCCACGGGCTGGGTGGTGATCAGCCAGGCGTTCCCGTTCGTCCTGCTGATCATTCCGCTCTTCCTGGTCCTCAAGAACCTGCACGCGATCAACTCGGTGGGCGGTCTGGTCATGGTGTACGTGGTCTGGTCGCTGCCGTTCGCGCTCTGGATGCTGAACGGCTACGTACGCGCCGTGCCACCCGAGTTGGAGGAGGCGGCCGCCGTCGACGGCGCGGGGCGGCTGCGCACCCTCGTCTCGGTCACCGCGCCCCTGCTCGCCCCCGGCATCGTGGCCACCGTGCTCTTCGCCTTCATCACGGCGTGGAACGAATTCTTCTTCGCACTCGTTCTGCTGAAGACCCCCGAGAAACAGACCCTGCCCGTCGTCCTCACCCACTTCCTCGGCGCGGAGGGAGTCGCCGACCTGGGCCCGCTCGCGGCAGCCGCCTTCCTCGCCACCCTGCCCTCCCTGGTGATCTTCGCGATCATCCAGAAGCGGATCACCGGCGGCATGCTGACCGGGGCGGTGAAGAGCTGATGCGGTCTCGTGAACGGACCGCACCCGTACGTCTGTTGATGCCGGCAGCCGTGCTGGCCCTCCTCGTGCCGCTGCTCGCCGGGTGCTCGGACGGCGGATCCGGAGGCGGGGGAGTCGTCAGGCTCCGCTTCCAGTCCCTGGCCTGGCAGAAGGAGTCGGTCGACGCGACGAAGGCCCTGGTCAAGGAGTGGAACGCGACGCACCCCGGCATCCAGGTCCAGTACGTACAGGGCAGTTGGGACACCGTGCACGATCAGCTCCTCACCGCGTTCGAGGGAGGGGAGGCGCCCGACGTCATCCACGACGCGTCCGACGACCTGGCCGACTTCGCGTACGGCGGCTACCTCGCGGACCTGGGTGGTCTGCTCCCGCAGCGGCTCAAGGGCGACATCCCGGCGCAGAGCTGGGAGACGGCCACCTTCGACAAGAGGGTCTACGGAGTGCCGTTCCTCCAGGAGCCGAGAGTCCTCATCGCCAACACGAAGATCCTTAAGTCCTCGGGGGTTCGGATCCCCACGCCCGAACATCCCTGGAGCTGGGCCGAGTTCGGACAGGTGGCGAAGAAGCTGAGCGGCAACGGAAAGTACGGCGTGGCCTGGCCGCTCAAGGAGCCCGTCTCGGTCACCCTCAACCTGAGCCTGTCCGCAGGCGGCCGGCTGTTCGCGCGGGGCGCCGACGGCAAGGCGAAGGTGGAGTTCACGGCGGGCGACGCCGTCGTCCCCGACACCATTCACGACCAGGTCAACACCGACAGGAGCGCGGCGCGGACCACCCTCGGCATGGGCGGCTCGGACACCCTGCCCGGCTTCTTCGGCGGCAAGTACGCGATGGTGCCGCTCGGGTTCTCCTACCGCCAGCAGATCGTGCAGCAGGCCCCGCCCGGCTTCGACTGGACGGTGTTTCCGGCCCCGGCGGGCAGCGCGGGCCTGGACCAGGGCGTCAGCCCGCAGACCCTGTCGGTCGCCCAGGACAGCCCGCACAAAAAGGAGGCCGCCCAGTTCGTCGACTTCATGCTCAGCCCGCCGAACATGGTGCGGCTCGCCAGGGGCGACTGGATGCTCCCGACGGGAACCGAGGCGCTCAAGGACCCGGCCCTGCACACCGCCCAGGACGGCTGGGCGACCGGCGCGGCCCTCGCCCCGTATCTGCGCTCGGCCCCCGCGCAGTCCGTGCGCGGCTACCCGGAGTGGAAGGACAAGGTGGCCACGCCGGCCCTGCAGGAGTACTACAGCGGGGCCATCGGCGCGGCCGAGCTGAAGAAACGGCTGGTCCAGGACGGAAATCGGGTCCTGGCGCGCTATCAGCGGTGAGCTCTGAAAGGGGAGCCCGATCTGAAAGGGGAGCCCTGGAAGGAGCCCCGCGGGTTGCCCCGGCCCGTCCCCCGAACGGGCCGGGGCGGACTCGGCCGGCGGCGGCACGACGGCCTCGTCGTGCGTGAGGCCGGGCAAGCCGCCCGGGCGGTGGCCGACGGCCCGGCGCCGTCCAGCCACCCTTCGACGTTAGGGGTGCGATCCGGCCGTCTCGTCGTGCTCCCAGGCGAGCCCGCCCGAGCCGGGCTCATCCCAGCGGTGTGGAGGCATCACCGACGAGGCGTACCGAAGCCCCTTACACGTAAAGGGAGTTGAGCCCGGCAAAAGGTCAAAGGGTTCACACAGAGTGTCCATCTGCCCTTCACGAAGCCCGAGTTGCCCGTTCCTGGCCGGTTTCTGATTACGAAAGCTTGTTGGGTAAGTCACAGCTGCATGAAGGCCTTGATCTGCGCGCGTCAATCGGCAAGGGTTTCGAATCAGCCCCGGAAAGTTTCCGTCCGGTAGGCAAACCCCCCACAAATAGTGACGAGGAGACCCCTCTTCATGGCAACTCACAAGCGTGCGAGCAAGAAGATCAAGCTCACCGCAGCCATAACCGCCGTCGTGGCGGCGGCCGGAGTGACCGTACTGAACTCTCCGTTCGCCGGAGCCACCCCCGCCGAAGGCACGGTCTACGGACTCAACGCCAAGGACGCGGTCGACGGCAGCTACATCGTCCTGCTCGACAAGTCGGCCACGGCCGACTCCAAGCGCAAGCTCGCCGAGGAGTACGGCGGCAGCCTCCAGCGCGACTACTCCTCCGCCGTCAACGGCTTCTCCGCCAGCGGGCTTTCGGAGACCCAGGCCAAGCGGCTCGCCGCCGACCCGTCCGTCGGCAAGGTCGTACAGAACAAGAAGTTCCACATCAACGCGGAGCAGGCGAGCCCGCCGTCCTGGGGCCTCGACCGGATCGACCAGACCGACACCAAGGGCGACGGCAAGTACACCTACCCGGACAGCGCCGGGGACGGCGTCACCGCGTATGTGATCGACACCGGGGTCCGCATCTCCCACAAGGACTTCGGCGGCCGGGCCTCCTACGGCTTCAACGCGGTCGACAACAACGACAAGGCCGACGACGGCAACGGCCACGGCACGCACGTGGCGGGCACCATCGCGGGCGCCGAGCACGGCGTGGCCAAGAAGGCGAAGATCGTCGCCGTACGCGTCCTCGACAACCAGGGCTCCGGCAGCACCGAGCAGGTCGTCGCCGGCATCGACTGGGTCACCAAGAACCACAAGGGCCCCTCGGTTGCCAACATGAGCCTCGGCGGCACCGCCGACCCGGCGCTGGACGAGGCCGTCCAGAAGGCGATCGCCTCCGGCGTCACCTTCGGCATCGCGGCCGGCAACGAGTCCACCGACGCGGGCAACAGCTCGCCGGCGCACGTGAAGGAGGCCATCACCGTCGCCTCCTCCACCAAGGACGACAAGCAGTCCGACTTCTCCAACTTCGGTTCGGTCGTCGACCTCTACGCCCCGGGCTCGGACATCACCTCCGACTGGAACACCAGCGACACGGCCACCAACACCATCTCCGGTACGTCCATGGCGACCCCGCACGTCGTCGGCGCCGCGGCCGTCTACCTGGCCGGCCACAAGGACGCCACCCCGGCTCAGGTCTCCGACGCCCTCACCAAGGGCGCCACGGCCGACAAGATCTCCAACGCGAGCCCCGGCACCCCGAACAAGCTGCTGAAGATCGTCGAGTAGACACCCTTCACCAGCATCGAACGGCGGCCCCCGCGCCCGTCCCCCACGGGGCGCGGGGGCCGCTTTAGGGTGACCCCATGACGACGACGTACGCTGCTCTGCTCCGCGGCATCAATGTCGGCGGGAACAAAAAAGTTCCCATGGCCGACCTCCGGAAAATCCTCGGCGAGCTCGGCCACGGCGCTGTGAAGACGTACCTCAACAGCGGAAACGCCGTCTTCAGCAGCACCTCCCGCGACCAGGACGCGCTCGCCGCGGACCTGGAGGCCGCCATCGAGAAGCACTTCGGCTTCCGGGTCGCCTGCATGGTGCGCAGCGGCCCCTATCTGCGGTCCGTTCTCGAAGCCTGCCCCTTCCCGGCCGACGAGCTGGAGGGCAAGCAGCTGCACGCCACCTTCTTCGCGGGCCCGCCCGTCACCGCCGACCGCTTCGCCTCCATCGACCGGGCCGCCTTCCTCCCCGAGGAGTTCCGGCTCGGCGACCAGGTGCTCTATCTGTACGCGCCCGAGGGACTCGGCAAGTCGCAGCTCGGCGCCGCCCTGTCCCGGCCCGGCCTGCTCAAGGGCATCGACGCGACCTCCCGCAACTGGAACACCGTCAAGGCGCTGGTGCGGATGACGGAGGCGGCCGGTGCCTGAGGTGGAACGGTCGCCCGTCGAGGCGGCCATCGAGGGGGAGCCGCGAATGCTCGACCCCGTACAGGCGGCCCGGTTCACGGCACCGCCGCCTCCATCGGGCTCGGCTCAGGACGCCTGGAGCCCGGGGTCGGCTCAGGACGCCTGAAGCGCATCCAGTGTGTTCAACTCGTCCTGGGACAAGCTGACTTGGGCAGCATCCAGGTTCTCGTCCAGATGCGCCGGCGAGCCGGTACCCGGCGTCGGGCACAGGACGGGCGAGCGGTGCAGCAGCCAGGCCAGGGCGATCTGACCCCGGGTCGCGCCGTGCTGCCGGGCGATCCGGTCGAGGTCGGCCGCCGCCTCGCCGGTGAGTGCGCCGTTGGCCAGCGGGAACCAGGGCAGAAACGCCAGGCCGTGCGCCTCGCACAGGCCGAGCACCGACTCCGACTCCCGGTCCAGAAGGTTGAAGCGGTTCTGCACCGAGGCGACATCGGTCAACCGGAGCGCCGCCTCCACCTGTTCGGCCGAGACGCTGTCCAGGCCGATGTGCCGGATCTTGCCCTCCCGCCTCAACTCGTCGAGCGCGCCCAGCTGTTCGGTCATGGGCACCTCGGGGTCGAGCCGGTGCAGCTGGTACAGGTCGACGGCCTCCGTCCGCAGCCGGCGCAGGCTCGCCTCGCACATCGCCCGCAACTGCTCGGGCCGCCCCGCGATGTGCCAGGCGCTGTCACTGGTCCGTACGACACCGCCCTTCGTCGCGATCACCACATCGGCCGGGTAGGGGTGCAGGGCCTCCGCGACGAGTTCCTCGGCGAGGCCCGGGCCGTAGTTGTCGGCGGTGTCGATCAGCGTGACACCCCGCTCGACCGCGCGGCGCAGCACGGCGAGCGCGTCCGCCCGCTCACCGCGCGGGCCCCAGTAGCCGGGCCCGGTGAGCTGCGCGGTACCGAAGCCGAGCCGCCGCAGGGGCCGGTCGCCGCCGAGCGCGAAGGTCTCAGAGATCATGCGAAGGACCGTATCCGACCACCCTCCACGCTCCGGCCGGCGGACCGGGTCGCGGCACGGCCGCCAAGGAACGGGCCGAGCCGGCCGACGCCGAAATGGCCCAGTGATCACAAATGGAATTGGACCACGAGCAGGGGCCATTGCCGAGCTACGCTCGACCCATGACGGACACCACGAAAGACCTCGCGCAGCGCACCACCGTCGACTTCTACTTCGACCCCGCCTGCCCCTTCGCCTGGATCACCTCCCGCTGGATGCTGGAGGTCGAACGGCACCGCGACATCGAGCTGAGATTCCGGCCGATGAGCCTCTACCTCCACAACATCGGCAATGAACTGCCCGACTGGTACCGGGACTTGGTCGACCGGTCGATCGGCCCCGTCCGGGTCGCGGTCGCGGCGGCCGAGGCGCACGGCGACGGCGTGCTGCGCGATCTGTACACGGCCTTCGGCACCCGTATCCACCAGGACAAGAACGAGGACTTCGACGAGGTGATCGCCCAGTCCCTAGCGGAGCTCGGCCTGCCCGCAGCCCTCGCCGAAGCCGCCCACGACCCGGCGTACGACGAAGCCGTGCGCCGCAGCCACGACGCGGGCAAGGACCCGGCCGAGGACGGCTACGTCGGCACCCCGACCATGCACTTCGACGGCAAGGTCTACTTCGGCCCGGTGCTCAGCTCGATCCCGCGCGACGAGGAGGCGGCCCGGCTCTTCGACAGCGTGCGCACGATCGCCGCGTACCCCGACTTCTTCGAGCTCAAGCGGACCCGGACGGGATCCCTCCGCTTCGACTGAGGCCGCCTCAAGAGCGCTGTCGCGTTTTTTCAATACCGGGGGAGGGGCGCGACGGCAGGCTGGGGCGCATGAAGAACGAACACCGTGCCATGACCGAATGCGCAGCAGAGGCCGCCCGCATCGCGCGCGGCGTCACCCCCGGTCGGCTCGCCGGGCCCACTCCCTGCGGGGAGTGGGACGTGCGGGCGCTGGTCTACCGCCAGTACCAGGGCTTCGCCGACCCGGTCGACCTGCCGTCCACGGCCGCCACCTTCGAGCGCGCCCTGGCGGCCTCCGGCCGCGACCCGCACCGGGGCGCCTGACCCCAAGCCGTACTCAAGTGATCCGATGACTAAGGAGAGTTGACAAGAATCCGGGCGAGATCCAGATCGATGTGTTGACCGTGGTACGTCAATGCTCCTACCTTTCCAGTGGCTCAGGGGGCCGGTCCCATGAGCCCCACTGGGAGGGAACATGCCCGCATCCCGGAGCGCGCCGCGGACGGCGCCCCGAAGAGCCGCCCCGATCCTCGCACTCGCCGCCGCCCTGGCCCTGGGGGGCCCGGGCCTCGTGCCGTCGGCCACGGCGCGCTCGCCGCACGCGTCCTCCGCCGATGTGTACGTGTCCCCCACGGGAAGCGATTCCGCCGACGGAACCGCCCAGCACCCCGTGCGCAGCCTGCCGCGCGCCCGCGATCTGGCGCGCGGCAGGGCGGCGCACCAGACCGCCGACCTCACGGTCCACCTCGCCGCCGGTACGTACCGCACCGACAAGCCCCTCGAACTCGACGCCCGCGACTCCGGCCGGAACGGCCACCGCATCATCTGGCAGGGCGCGGGCGCCGGGGCCACGGTCATCAGCGGCGGCCGCAAGGTCGAGGGCTGGCAGCCGGTGTCCGGACGCCCCGGGCTCTGGTCGGCGCCCGCGCCCCAAGGCCTCACCGACACACGACAGTTGTACGTCGACGGCGTACGTGGACAGCGTGCGAGAGGCGAGGTGCCGGTCGGTCTCACCGTCACGTCCACCGGGTACACCGCGACCTCCGACGCCATCGCGCACTGGCGCCACCCCTCCGACGCCGAGTTCGTGTACACCAGCGGCGAGGCCCTCTGGAACGTCGAGCGCAACGGGCTCGGCCAGTGGACCGAGCCCCGCTGCAAGATCGCATCCGCCGAGGGCACCGCGATCGCCATGGCTCAGCCGTGCTGGGACAACTCCAACAAGCGCGTCGAGTTCCCCGACCGGCCCGGCCGCACGGTGAGCATGGTCGGCCCCGGCAAGCTCACCAACAACGGCCAGGCGTCCTACGTCGAGAACGCCTACGAACTCCTCGACCAGCCCGGCGAGTGGTACCTCGACCGCACCGAGCACACCGTCTACTACCTGCCCCGCCAGGGCGAGGACCCGAGGAGCGCCGACATCGAGGCGGCCTCCGCCGAGAAGTTGCTCGACGGCCACGGCACCGCGAAGGCGCCCCTGCATGATGTCGCCTTCCAGGGTCTGGACTTCAGCTACGCGACCTGGCTGACGCCGTCCGGCCCCGAGGGCTTCTCCGAGATCCAGGCCGGTTACACCATCACCGGCGCCAAGGGCTGGGCGACCCAGGGCCTGTGCGGCTTCACCCCGGGCGGCACCTGCCCCTTCGCCTCCTGGACGAAGATGCCGGGCAATGTGTCCTTCACGTACGCGAGCGGCATCGACATCAGCGACAGCACCTTCGCGCATCTGGGCGCGGCCGGGCTCGAACTCGGCGCGGGAACATCCAACTCCACCGTCAAAGCGAGCGTGTTCACCGACATCTCCGGCAATGGGCTGGAGATCGGCGGAGTGGACGGGAAGGAGCCGGCCTCCGGTGTGGAGGTGACGGACAATCATCTCTACGCGCTGCCGAGGGAGTTCCACGGCGGTGTCGGCATCCTCAACGGCTACACCCAGCACAACACCATCGCGCACAACCAGCTCGACCACCTCGGCTACAGCGCGATCTCGATGGGCTGGGGCGGCTGGCCCGACAAGATCGGCTCGCCCGCGACACCCAACCCGAGCCATGACAACGCCGTGCGCGACAACCTGGTCTTCGACTACATGCAGCTCCTGGACGACGGCGGAGGCGTCTACACCCAGGGCCTGACCGGCACGTCCATGGCCGACGGTGAGAAGGTCACCGGCAACGTCATCCACGACCAGTGGGGCCTGGGCAAGAGCGTCTACACCGACAACGGCTGTACGTACGAGACCGTCGAGAGCAATGTCCTGTACGGCGCCGCGTACGCCAATGTCGCCAGCCGCCACACCGACTACCGCGACAGGCTCGGCAACAACGACCCGACGCTGGTCAAGGGCAACTGGTGGGAGGAAGGCACCGCCGACGCCAACAGCAAGGGCCTGGTGACCACCGGCAACCACATCATGGCCGGCCTCGCCGACGTGCCGCCGGACGTTCTCGCGGGCGCCGGTATCGAGCCCGCGTACCGCTCCGTTCTCGACCGTACGACCCAGGCGGTGTCCGTGCCCGAGGCGCCCGCGCGCGTGGGCACGAGCACGGCGGGCGCGGACGCGTTGTACGTGACCTTCAACCCGGCCTATGCGGACGGAGGTTCACCGCTGACCGGCTACACCGTGCATGCCCTGCGGCCCGACGGCACGGAGGCCGCGCGGGCGGACATCACGGCGGCCGGGTTCAAGCGGCAGGCGTATGTGCGGGTCGGGCAGCTGGCGGCGTCCGAGGGGCCGTTCAGGGTGACCGTCACCGCGCGCAACGCGCGGGGCGAGAGCGCGGCCTCGCTCGCCTCGGCGCCGCTCGTGCCGACTGCGGCCGTGGTGTTGCCCGGGGCGCCGACGGGGGTCAAGGTGCGGGCCGCCGCACGGGCGGTCACCCTTGCGTGGACGCCGCCTGCGGCTCCGGGCGACGCCCGGGTCATCGGGTATCGGGTCACCGTCTCGGACGGGCGGGTCGTAGAGGTTTCCGGACGGGACGCGCTGGTCACGCAGCCGTCGGGGAAGGGGATGTTCCGGGTGGTGGGCGGGCTGGCGCCGGGGACTGCGTACACGTTGGCTGTCGCGGCGGTGACGGCGGCGGGGGTCGGGCCTGCGGTCACGGTCAGGGGGGCGACTTCGGCCGCCGGGTAGGGGGGCGCCTGCGGCGGGCCGGCCCCTCCCCGCCCCTTCCCTAGACCCTCCGGGGGCGAGATGGAAAGGGAGGGGTTCCTGGGGCTCCGCCCCAGACCCCTGCTCCTCAAACGCCGGAGGGGCTGTCTATACGGGCCGTTTTCGGCTGCGGGCCATCGTGGTTGCTCGCGCAGTTCCCCGCGCCCCTAACAGGGTCGGTGCTGGCCCACGCCGAGGCATTTCAGCCTGTCATGGGGGTCCCCCCTGGCCCTTAAGGCCTTGGGGGAGTTTGAGGACGAGCGCCCTTAAGGCGCGAACGGGGTCTGGGGCGGAGCCCCAGGGGTCAGGCTGTCAGGGCCGGGAGTCCACCCCGGGTTCGGGACTCGTCGTACCGGAGGAGGAGCAGCCGGGCCAACTCCGGTGCCGCGCCCAGCACTTCGGCCAGGACATCCGCCCCCGCCGCACCCCGCGCGATCCGGTCCGGCAGGAAGCCGGGGGCGATGACGTACGGGGCGACGGCCACCCGGCGCACGCCCAGGGCCCGAAGTTCCCGTACGGCGTCTTCCGTACGGGGCAGGGCCGCGGAGGCGAACGCAGGCCGCACGGCGCACCAACCGGTGTGCCGCAGCTCCCGCGCAATTTCAGCGATCACTGCGATCGCCTCCGGGTCGGTGGAGCCCGCCGAGGCCACGACGAGCCCGGTCGAGCTTTTGTCGGCGGGGTCGAGGCCCGCTTCGTACAGCCGCCGTTCCAGCGTGGCGAGCAGCAGGGGGGAGGGGCCGAGGACGTCGGCGAGGCGGATGTTCAGGCGGGCCGGGGCCCGGTCGAGGACCGCCGGGATGTCCGCCTTGGCGTGGAAGGCGCGGGTCAGGAGGAGGGGGAGGGCCACCACGTCCCGTATGCCTTCCATGGACAGGCGGTCCAGGATCTGTGGCACGGAGGGTGCGTTGAAGTCCAGGAAGCCGAGCTCCACGCGCACCCCGGGCCTCAGTGACCGCACGCGCCGCACCAGGGCGTGCACCGTCGCGGCGTGCCGGGGATCGCGGCTGCCGTGGGCTATGACGAGGAGGACCGGGCGGTGCACGAGCGGCTCAGCCCTTCACGAGCAGGCCGCGGCCGCGCAGCACCCTGCGCTCCAGCGGGCTGAAGATCAGCAGGTCGATGGCGATGCCGACGATCAGGATCAGGATGATCGCGAGGAAGATGCCGGGCATGTCGGAGTTGTTGCGGCCGTTCTCCAGGAGCTGGCCGAGGCCCAGGCCCAGATCGGGCGAGGAGGCGATGATCTCGGCGGCCATCAGCGAACGCCAGGAGAACGCCCAGCCCTGCTTGAGCCCCGCGAGATAGCCGGGCAGCGCGGCTGGCATCAGGATGTGCCAGGCCCCGCGCACCCCGGTCGCGCCCAGCGTGCGGCCCGCCCGCAGATACAGCGGCGGCACCTGGTCGACGCCGGAGACCAGACCGTTGGCGATCGAGGGGACCGCGCCGAGCAGGATCACGGCGTACATCATCGAGTCGTTGAGGCCCAGCCAGAGCACGGCCGGCGGGACCCAGGCCACCGACGGCAGCGACTGGAGGCCGGACAGGATCGGGCCGATCGCCGCCCGCACGAACTTGACCCGGGCCACCAGCAGGCCGAGCGGCGTGCCGATGGCGAGCGCGAGCAGGAAGCCGAGCAGACCGCGCGAGACGCTGGTCCACACGACGTCGAGCAGGGTGCCCTGGAGCCACATGTCGCGCAGGCTCGACCACACGGCGGACGGCGCGGGCAGCTTGTACGAGTCGGTGACCTTCGCCGAGACCAGGATCTGCCACACGACCAGGACCAGGGCGATCGCGGTCAGCGGGGGCAGCACCTTCTTGACCAGGACCTCGCGCACCGGGGTGCGGTGGGCCTGGACGGTTTCGAGCGCGTCGAGCCCCGCTTCGAGGCTGCCCAGGTCGGGGGAGTCCCTGACGGTGGTGGTCTCGACGTCAGTGGTCTCAGTGCTGGCCATGGCGGCGGATCTCCCCACGCAGTTGTTCAGTGATCTCGACGGAGAGCTCCGCCACTTCGGCGTCCTCGATGCGGCGCGGCTGGTCGATGTCCACCGTCCACTCGTGGGCCACCCGGCCGGGCCGCGAGGAGAGCAGCACCACGCGCTGCGCGAGCCGCACCGCCTCGCGCACGTTGTGCGTCACGAAGAGGACCGACAGGTTTGTCTCGCGCCAGATGCGGGTCAGCTCGTCGTGCAGGACGTCGCGGGTGATCGCGTCTAGCGCTGCGAACGGCTCGTCCATCAGGAGCAGTTGGGAGTCCTGGGCGATGGCGCGGGCCATCGCGACGCGCTGGCGCATGCCGCCGGACAGCTCGTGCACGCGCTTGCCGTACGCGCCCTGGAGGCGGACCAGGGCGAGGAGTTCCTCGGCCCGCTCGCGCCGGTCGTTTTTCGCCACCCCGCGCAGCCGCAGGGCGAGCTCGATGTTCTTGCCCGCGGTCAGCCACGGGAAAAGGGCGTGCTCCTGGAACATCAGGGCGGGCCGCCCGCCGGGCGTCTCGATGGTGCCCGCGGTCGGCGCGTCCAGGCCCGCCACCAGGTTGAGGAGCGTCGACTTCCCGCAGCCGGAGGCGCCCAGGAGGGTGACGAACTCGCCCGGAGCGACATCGAGCGAGATGTCGTCGAGGACGAGCTGCGGTCCCGCGGGACCGTTGAAGGACTTCGAGACATGCCCGATCCGGGCGGCGTACTCGTGCGCTGCCGCCGTGCGGTCCGTGGCCTTGGCGAGTGCGGTGGCCATGGTCGTCACCTCCTGGGAAACCTGTGAACCGGCTGGGTGGGACTAGTTGACGCCGAGACCGGCGTCGCCGACCTCGGGCCTGCCCAGGGACTTGAGGACCTTGTTGAGCGGGTCCAGGTCGTAGATGCCCTTGAGGTCGGGCTTCTTGAGGAGGCCGGCCTTCACCGCGTGGTCGGCCTGTGCCTGGAGGCTGGCCGCCAGCGGGTCGTCCAGGGTCTGGATGGACTTCCACGCCGGGTCGATGATGTCCGTCGGCAGCGCCTTGCCGGAGAGCTTCTTGAGCGCGGCGTTCGCCGAGGCCTTGGCGTCGTCGGGGTGGGTGGCGATCCACTCGTTGGTCTTCACCGAGCCGCGCAGGACCGCCTCGACGACGTCGGGGTGCTCCTTGAGGAACTTCTGCGACACGATGATGTTGGTGATCACGAACTGGTGGTCCGGCCACAGGTCGGACTCGTCCACGAGGACCTTGCCGCCCTCCTGGACCAGCTTGGACGCGGTCGGCTCGGGCACCCAGGCGCCGTCGATCGAGCCGGACTTGTAGGCGTCCGGGGTGATCTTGTTGTCGGTGCGGACCACGTTGACGTCGCCCTTGCCGCTCTGCGCGTCGACCTTCCAGCCCTTGTCGGCCAGCCAGTTGAGGAACGCCACGTCCTGGGTGTTGCCGAGCTGCGGGGTCGCGATGTTCTTGCCCTTGAGCTCGTCCACCGACTTGATCTTGCTGGGGTTGACCACCAGCTTCACACCGCCGGAGGCCGAGCCGCCGATGATGCGCAGGCTCTGCCCCTTCGACTTGGTGAAGCCGTTGATGGACGGGGAGGGGCCGATCCAGCCGATGTCGATCGAGCCCGCGTTGAGGGCCTCGATCTCGGAGGGCCCCGCGTTGAAGGTGGACGTCTTGACCGCGGTGCCGCCCAGCTCCTTCTGGAACAGCCCCTCCTGCACGCCGACCAGCGCCGTGGCGTGGGTCAGGTTCGGGAAGTAGCCGATCTTCACGGAGTCGGCGGAGAGCTTCTTGCCGTCCGCGGCGGGCGCGGCCTTCCCGGCGTTGTCCTTGTCGGAGGCGGAGCCGTAGCCGCAGGCGGCGAGCGCCCCGAACAGCAGGGGCAGGGTGGCGGCGGTGATGAGGCTGCGCCTCAAAGCAGAGCTGGCAGGCACGGGAGGGTGTCCTCTCGGAGGCCCGGTGCTTACGTCCGGCGGAGTCTCAACTCCAGGACGCGGCCGGGAAGTCGGCAGGTCTTCGGCGGTGCGGGCGGTGCTGGTGGTGCATCCGGGCGCGCGAGCGGTGCGCGTACGTCATCGCGCACATCGGGCAACCCCGCCCTGGCCGCTGCCGAGGGCGCCGCTGCCTACGCGGCCGCCCTCCTTCGCGAAGGTCGAGTACACGTCGTGACTGTGCATCAGGAGATTCAGCATCAGAAGTCCCAACCCGCTTCGTCCCCAACGGTGTTGAGGGCCTTGGCGGTGGCGAACGACTCGCCCGCCATGCCGGCCGCGAGCGTGGTGCCGTCCGCCGGGTCGATCAGCAGGAACGAGCCCGTGCGCCGCGAGTCGGCGTAGGAGTCGAGCGCGAGCGGCTCGGCGGTGCGCACCTTGACCCGGCCGATGTCGTTGGCGACCAGCTGCCCCGGGCTCGGGTGCTGGGAGAGGTCGTCCAGGGTCAGCCGGGACGGGATCTCCTTGACGATCGCCTTGACCGTGCGGGTGGTGTGCTTGAGCAGCACCCGCTGACCCACCGTCAGGGGCTGGTCGGCCACGTGGCAGACGGTCGCCTCCACGTCCTGGGTGGTGACGGGCGCGTCCCCGCTCGGCACGATCAGATCGCCGCGCGAGATGTCGATGTCGTCCTCCAGGAGGAGGGTGACGGACTGCGGCGTCCAGGCGATGTCGACGGACTCGCCGAGCAGGTCGATTCCCGCGATCTTGCTGGTACGCCCCGAGGGGAGCACGGTCACCGGCTCGCCGACCCGGAACGTACCGGCGGCGATCTGGCCCGCGTAGCCCCGGTAGTCCGGGAGCTCGGCGGTCTGCGGGCGGATCACGTACTGCACGGGGAGGCGTGCGTGGCAGGAGGTCAGGTCGTGGCTGACCGGGACCGTCTCCAGGTGCTCCAGAACGGTGGGGCCGCCGTACCAGTCCATGTTGGCGCTGGGCTCCACCACGTTGTCCCCGGCGAGCGCCGAGATGGGGATCGCAGTGATCTCGGGAACGCCCAACTCGCTGGCGTACGCGGTGAATTCCTCGGCGATCTTGGCGAAGACCTTCTCCTCGTACGCCACCAGGTCCATCTTGTTGACGGCGAGGACGACGTGCGGCACGCGAAGGAGGGCGGCGACCGCGGCGTGCCGGCGGGTCTGCTCGATGACGCCGTTGCGGGCGTCGACCAGGACCACGGCGAGGTCGGCGGTGGAGGCGCCGGTCACCATGTTGCGGGTGTACTGCACGTGGCCCGGGGTGTCGGCCAGGATGAACCGGCGCCGCGGGGTCGCGAAGTAGCGGTAGGCCACGTCGATGGTGATGCCCTGCTCGCGCTCGGCCCGCAGGCCGTCGGTGAGCAGCGCCAGGTCCGGCGCCTCCTGGCCGCGCTTGAGCGAGGCCGCCTCGACGGCTTCGAGCTGGTCGGTCAGGACCGACTTGGAGTCGTGCAGGAGCCGGCCCACCAGGGTGGACTTGCCGTCGTCGACGGACCCGGCGGTCGCGAAGCGCAGCAGGGTGGTGGCCGACAGGTCGGCCAACTGCACCGCAGTTTCAACGGAGTTGGACATGCTAGAAGTACCCCTCGCGCTTGCGGTCTTCCATCGCGGCCTCGGACATCTTGTCGTCGGCGCGGGTGGCGCCCCGCTCGGTGAGCCTCGATGCGGCGATCTCGGTGATGACGGCGTCCAGCGTCGTCGCGTCGGAGTCGACGGCGCCGGTGCAGGACATGTCGCCGACGGTGCGGTAGCGCACCAGGCGGGTCTCGACCGTCTCGTCGGCCTTGGGGCCGCCCCACTCGCCGGCCGTCAGCCACATCCCCGACCGCTGGAACACCTCGCGCTCGTGGGCGAAGTAGATCTGAGGCAGGTCGATGTCCTCGCGGGCGATGTACTGCCACACGTCCAGCTCGGTCCAGTTGGACAGCGGGAACACCCGGACGTGCTCGCCGGGAGCGTGCCGGCCGTTGTAGAGCTGCCACAGCTCGGGGCGCTGGCGGCGCGGGTCCCACTGCGAGAACTCGTCGCGCAGCGAGAACACCCGCTCCTTGGCGCGGGCCTTCTCCTCGTCCCGGCGGCCGCCGCCGAACACCGCGTCGAAGCGGTGCTGCTGGATGGCCTCGGTCAGCGGAACCGTCTGCAGCGGGTTGCGCGTGCCGTCGGGGCGCTCGCGCAGCTTGCCCGCGTCGATGTACTCCTGCACCGAGGCGACGTGCAGGCGCAGGCCGTGCTCGGCCACCACCCGGTCGCGGTAGGCGAGGACCTCGGGGAAGTTGTGCCCGGTGTCCACGTGCAGCAGCGAGAAGGGAACGGCCGCCGGGGCGAACGCCTTCAGCGCCAGGTGCAGCATGACGATCGAGTCCTTGCCACCGGAGAACAGGATCACCGGCCGCTCGAACTCACCCGCCACCTCACGGAAGATGTGCACCGCCTCGGACTCCAGGGCGTCCAGGTGGCTGAGCGCGTACGGGGTGTCGGTGCCCTCGCTCACGGTGATTGCCGACGTCATGCCAGGCCCCTCTCGGTGAGCAGCGCGAAGAGCGCGGCAGCGGACTCCTGCACGGTCTGGGTGTGCGACTCGATCCGCAGATCCGGCGCGTCGGGCGCCTCGTACGGGTCGTCGACACCGGTCAGACCGCTGATCTCGCCCGCCGCCTGCTTGGCGTACAGACCCTTCACATCGCGTACGGAGCAGACCTCCACCGGCGTCGCGACGTGCACCTCCAGATAGGCGGTGCCCTCGCTCTGGTGGCGCTTGCGCACGGCCTCGCGGCTGTCGGCGTACGGGGCGATCACCGGGACGAGCGCCTTCACGCCGTTGGCGGCGAGCAGTTCGGCGACGAAGCCGATCCGCTGCACATTGGTGTGCCGGTCCTCGCGGCTGAAGCCGAGACCCGCGGAGAGGAACTCGCGGATCTCGTCGCCGTCGAGCACCTCCACCCGGTGGCCGCCCTCGCGCAGCCGGCCCGCGAGCTCGTACGCGATGGTGGTCTTGCCGGCGCTCGGCAGACCGGTCAGCCAGATGGTGGCTCCCGCCTCCGTCACGCTCATCGAAGTCTCCTGATCGTTCTTCTGGCGGTCCGTCATCCGTGCAGCCCGCACTCGGTCTTGTTGCGTCCGGCCCAGCGCCCGGCGCGCGCGTCCTCGCCCTCGGCGACCCGGCGGGTGCAGGGCGCGCAGCCGATCGACGGGTAGCCGTCCATGAGGAGGAGGTTGGTGATCACGCCGTGCTCCGCGACGTAGGCGTCCACGTCGTCCTGCGTCCAGCGGGCGATCGGCGACACCTTGACCTTCTGCCGCTTCTCGTCCCAGCCGACGACCGGGGTGTTCGCCCGGGTCGGGGACTCGTCGCGGCGCAGCCCGGTGGCCCAGGCCGCGTACGAACCGAGGCCCTCCTCAAGGGGCTTGACCTTGCGCAGGGCGCAGCACAGATCGGGGTCGCGGTCGTGCAGCCGGGGGCCGTACTCGGCGTCCTGCTCGGCGACCGTCTGACGGGGCGTCAACGTGATGACGTTGACGTCCATCACCTCGGCGACGGCGTCACGGGTGCCGATCGTCTCGGGGAAGTGGTAGCCGGTGTCGAGGAACACCACGTCCACGCCGGGCATCGCGCGCGAGGCGAGGTGGGCCACGACCGCGTCCTCCATCGAGGAGGTGACGCAGAACCGCTTGCCGAAGGTGTCGGCGGCCCAGCGGAGGATCTCCAGGGGCGAGGCCTCTTCGAGGTCCCGGCCCGCCTGCTCGGCGAGCGCCTTGAGCTCTTCGGCGGTGCGCTCGCCGGTCCGAGTGGCCGTCATATCGCTTCCCCTCCACGGTCGTTGCGCTGCACTCCACGGGCGAGCAGCCCGAGGAACTTCAGCTGGAAGGCCCGGTTGCACGCCGCGCATTCCCACGCGCCGTGTCCGGTCTCGTTGGGACGCAGGTCCTCGTCACCGCAGTACGGGCAGTGGAAGGGAGCCGCACGCTCGCTCATGACAGGGCCTCCTCGCTCGCGCGGGCGGTCCAGGCGGCGAACCGCTCGCCCTCGGTGCGCTCCGCCTGGAAGCGCGTGAGGACCCGCTCGACGTAGTCGGGCAGCTCGGCCGAGGTGACCTTCAGGCCGCGGACCTTGCGGCCGAAGCCGGCCTCTAGGCCGAGCGCGCCGCCCAGGTGCACCTGGAAGCCCTCGACCTGGTTGCCCTCGCTGTCCAGGACGAGCTGGCCCTTGAGGCCGATGTCGGCGACCTGGATGCGGGCGCAGGAGTTGGGGCAGCCGTTGATGTTGATGGTGATGGGCTCGTCGAACTCCGGGATGCGCCGCTCCAGTTCGTCGATGAGCGAGGCGCCGCGCGCCTTCGTCTCGACGATGGCCAGCTTGCAGAACTCGATGCCGGTGCAGGCCATGGTGCCGCGCCGGAACGGCGAGGCGTTGACCTTGAGGCCGAGCGCCTCCAGACCGGAGACGAGCGAGTCGACGCGGTCCTCGGCGACGTCGAGCACGATCAGCTTCTGCTCGGCCGTGGTGCGAAGGCGGCCCGAGCCGTGCGTCTCGGCCAGCTCGGCGATCTTGCTCAGGGTGGCGCCGTCGACGCGTCCGACGCGGGACGCGAAGCCGACGTAGAAACGGCCGTCGTTCTGGCGGTGCACCCCGAGGTGGTCGCGCCAGACGTCCTTGGGCTGCTCGGGCGCGGGCCCGTCGAGCAGCTCGCGCTTCAGGTACTCGTCCTGGAGGACCTGGCGGAACTTCTCCGGGCCCCAGTCGGCGACCAGGAACTTCAGGCGGGCGCGGGTGCGAAGGCGGCGGTAGCCGTAGTCGCGGAAGATCGAGATGACGCCTTCGTAGACGTCCGGCACCTCGTCCAGGGGTACCCAGGCGCCGAGGCGCACGCCGAGTTTGGGGTTGGTGGACAGGCCGCCGCCGACCCACAGGTCGAAGCCGGGCCCGTGCTCGGGGTGCTCGACGCCGACGAACGCGATGTCGTTGATCTCGTGCGCGACGTCCAGCTGCGGGGAGCCCGAGACGGCCGACTTGAACTTGCGGGGCAGGTTCGAGAAGGCCGGGTTGCCGATGAAGCGGCGCTGGATCTCGTCGATGGCCGGGGTGCCGTCGATGATCTCGTCCGCGGCGATCCCGGCGACGGGCGAGCCGAGGATGACGCGCGGGGTGTCGCCGCAGGCCTCGGTGGTGGACAGGCCGACCGCTTCGAGGCGGTTCCAGATCTCCGGGACGTCCTCGATGCGGATCCAGTGGTACTGGATGTTCTGCCGGTCGGTGAGGTCGGCGGTGCCGCGCGCGAACTCCTGCGAGATCTCGCCGATCACCCGCAGCTGCTCGGTGGTCAGCCGGCCGCCGTCGATGCGGACGCGCAGCATGAAGTACTCGTCGTCCAGCTCCTCCGGCTCCAGGATCGCGGTCTTGCCGCCGTCGATGCCCTGCCGGCGCTGGGTGTAGAGCCCCCACCAGCGCATCCGGCCGCGCAGGTCGTTGGGGTCGATCGAGTCGAAGCCGCGCTTGGAGTAGATCGTCTCAATGCGTGTCCGCACATTGAGACCGTCGTCGTCCTTCTTGAACTGCTCGTTCCCGTTGAGGGGCGTGAAATGGCCGACGGCCCACTGGCCTTCACCACGGTGGCGCCCGGGCTTGCGGCGGGGCGTGGTGGCGGCAGGGTTTTCTGGGGTGGCGGCCATGGCGTATGTCCTTCGGGACTGCAGGTGGGCGGCTCTGACCTGCACACTCGCGCTTCGGCGCGGCGGTGCGCAGTCAGGTACTGAGGAAAAGGGATCGCGGCGTTGCTGGAGGCGTCAGCGTGCCGGACAGATGGCGCTGGACATGCGGCCGAGGTCGACGTGCCGCCGACTCACCAAGGCAATTCCAGTTCCAGACATGACGGAAGCGTGTCACGGGACTTTAGACCCAGTCCACCACTGTCCATCATGTGGACACTGGTGTCCCACATCACGAGACGCTGTGGTCCGGGTCACCGAACGCCCCCGGCCACGGCCCCGGCGCGGCCGCGTCCTCGGCCTGCTCCTCCTTGGTCTCGAAGAGCTTGAAGCCGCGCCGCAGATAGTTGTCCATGGCGTGCTCGCCGTCCAGCGAGCAGGTGTGCAGCCACACCCGCTCGGTGGCGGGCAGTTCCGGCCAGCGCTCGGCCAGGTCCCAGGCCCGCCGGACTCCGTACGACAGGAGGTGGCCGCCGATCCGCCGGCCGCGGAAGGCGGGGATCAGACCGAAGTAGACGATCTCCACCGAGCCGCCGGGCTGTGCCTCCAGCTCGACGTAGCCCGCGGGCGTCCCCCGGTCGTAGGCCACCCAGGTCTCCGTGCCCGGCCTGGCCAGTGCCCGCTCCCACTCCGCGTACGACATGCCCAGGCGGTCGGTCCACATGATGTCGCCGCCGACCGCCGTATAGAGGAAGCGGCTGAACTCCGGGGAGGGGACCTCGGCGCGCACGATCGTGATGTCGCCGGGCGGCTCGGCGGCCGGGCGCAGATCGTCGACGGAGGTCTGCTCAAGGGACCAGGTGGTCACGGTGATACTCATGCGGCTCAGGCAATCATGCGGTTCGCGATGCTTCCAACGCAGGTCAGGGGTGGCGGCCCCGGGCCAGTCTCGCCGCCGGGGACGAGGAGTGGGGGAGCAGGTCCGCCGGGCGCTCCGGCCGGATCACCTCCACGCGCACGTCCTCACTGAAGCGGTACGGGCGGTGCGCGAGCACCTCCGCGAGACGGCGGCGAAGGCGTGACATCTCGGCCCGTACGGTCACCGTGCGCGTCGGGTCCTCGAAGATGTCCTGTGCGAGCTGGGCGGCGCTGCGGCCCTCCCGGTTCTGGGCCAGGACGAACAGCAGCTCGGCATGGCGGGGGCTGAGCTCCTGCGTCCAGCTGCCCGCGTCGCCCGAGACGGTCACCGAGCAGCGCCGGGGCCGGCTGAGGTCGAGCACGACCCGCCGGTCCGTGGAGGTGCCCGCGCCGCCGCCCTCCCCGTCGACCTGGACGAGCCGGCCGCCGGGCAGCGGCTCGACCGTGCACATGCCGAGCGAGGGCAGCCACACCCGGCCCGAGCGCGGCGACCCCGGCAGCGCGAGCCGGTCGGTGGGCGGCATGCCGGTGACCGCGGCGACCCAGCCGTTGTCGTCGACGGCCAGCGCCCGCCCGCCGATCCGGCACAGCACGGGCGCGGCCACCGTGCGCAGCCGGTCGAGGGCGGCGAAGTGCCGGTTGCGCAGCTCGGCCGCGGCGAGCCGGGTCACCGAGGTCACGAAGGACAGCGTGGCCGGGTGCATGCTGCTGAGCGGCCCGCTGATGTCCACCACCCCGAGCAGCCGCCCGTCCCGCGGGTCGACGATGGGCGCGCCCGCGCAGGTCCAGGCGTGGTGGGCGGCGACGAAGTGCTCGGCCGAGAACACCTGCACCGGGCGGCCGGTGACGAGCGGGGTGCCCACCCCGTTGGTGCCGACGACCGCCTCGCTCCAGTCGGCACCCACCTCGAAGCCCAGGGTGTCGGCCAGCTTCAGGACCGAGGGGTGCCCCTCGCGCCACAGCAGCCGGCCCTCGGCGTCCGAGATCACCATGATGTGCTGCGCGGCGTCCGCGACCGACACCAGAGCGTCCCGCAGCACCGGAAGGACCTCGGTCAACGGCGAGTGCTGCCTGCGCCGTTCGACCTCGGCCAGGGAGAGCAGCCCGGCGTGGTTCTCCCCGTCCGGACTGAGCCCGCTGTCGAGCACCCGCCGCCAGGACTCCTCGATGTCCGTACGCGGCACGACCTTGGTGCGCCGGCCCTCAAGAGCGGCCGCCCGCATGCTCTTCAGGAGCCGGGTCGCCTCCCGGGAGTCCATTGCGGCCAGCCGGGCCACGTCGAGCGTGTTGGTCTCCACGGAATCCTCCTGCTGTCGACACCGGCGTCCGTCAGGTAGTGAGCCCCGCGTGTCCTGAATTCATCGTGCCCGTCCGGGAGTTGGCGCGCGGCCATATGCCCCACATGGTTGCAACCCTTTGCAACCCTCGCGAACGGCCGTGCGAGTGTACGAAGGTGGGAGAGCACCGGAAGTCCGGTCGTCATGCTCCCCCCGTGGACGCATGAAGAGTGCGGGGGTGGTGCCGTGTCGGCGCAGCACCACCCCCGACGGATCTTTTCGACCGCGGTGCGGCCTTCCTCTCACACCTCGGCGCGGGCCCGCTCCACCACGGACGCCAGATCCAGCGAGTGCGGCAGCGTCCCGAACGCCGCCCCCCAGTCGCCGCCGAGCCGCGAGGCACAGAACGCGTCCGCCACCTGAGGCGGCGCCCAGCGCACGAGCAGCGAACCCTGGAGCACCAGCGCCATCCGCTCCACCAGACGCCGCGCCCGCGCCTCGATGCCGTCCAGGTCGGACAGTTCGGTCAGCAGGTCCTTGATCGCCGCGTCGAGGCGGTGGTCCGCGCCGCGCGCCCTGCCGACCTCCTGGAGGAAGGCGTTGATCGCCTGCGGCTCGCGCTGGAGCGCCCGCAGCACGTCGAGGGCCTGGACGTTGCCCGAGCCCTCCCAGATCGAGTTCAGCGGAGCCTCCCTCAGCAGCCGCGGCATCCCGGACTCCTCGACGTACCCGTTGCCGCCGAGGCATTCGAGCGCCTCGCCCGCCACCGGCGTACACCGCTTGGTGACCCAGTACTTGGCGGCCGGCACCGCGAGCCGCAGAAACGCCCGCTCCTCCTCGGTGTCGGCGTCGTAGGCCGCCGCGAGCCGCAGCGCCAGCGTGGTCGCTGCCTCCGACTCCAGGGCCAGATCGGCCAGCACATTGCGCATCAGCGGCTTCTCGACGAGCAACCCACCGAACGCACTTCGGTACGAGGCGTGGTGGACCGCCTGCGCGACGGCCTGCCGCATGATCGCCGCCGAGCCGATGACGCAGTCGAGCCGGGTCGCCGCCACCATCTCGATGATGGTGCGCACCCCGCGGCCCTCCTCACCGACCCGGCGCGCCCACGTCCCGTCGAACTCGACCTCGCTCGACGCGTTCGACTTGTTGCCCAGCTTGTCCTTGAGCCGCTGGATCGCGAACACGTTGCGCGTGCCGTCCGCCAGCACCCGCGGCACCAGGAAACAGGTGAGCCCGCCCGGCGCCTGGGCCAGGACCAGGAACCCGTCGCTCATCGGCGCCGAACAGAACCACTTGTGCCCGGTCAGGACGTACTCGCCGTCGGCGGAGAGCGGCACCGCCGACGTCGTGTTCGCCCGTACGTCGCTGCCGCCCTGCTTCTCCGTCATGCCCATCCCGAAGAGCGCCCCGCCCTTCTCGGCGGCGGGCCGCAGCCCCTCCTCGTACACGTGCGAAGTGAGCCGCGGCTCCCACTCGGCGGCGAGCGCCGGATCGGTGCGCAGCGCGGGTACCGCCGCGTGCGTCATGGAGACGGGGCATCCGTGCCCGCCCTCGGCCTGCGTCCACACCAGGAACCCGGCCGCCCGCCGCACATGCCCGGCGGGCCGCCCCCAGGCGTCGGTGAGCCCGGCGGACACGGCCTTGCCGAGCAGCCGGTGCCAGCTGGGATGGAACTCGACCTCGTCGATGCGGTTGCCGTACCGGTCGTGGGTGCGCAGCTTCGGCGGGTTCTCGTTCGCCAGCACACCCCACTCCTGGGCCTGAGCCGATCCCGCGGTCCGTCCGAGGCCCGCGAGCTCCTCTCGTACCTCGTCGACGAGCTCCGGCTCGGTGTGCCGCTCGACCGCCTCGGCCAGGGCCCGGTCGGCGGTGAAGACGTCGTACCCCACCAGGGGCGGAGCCTGGTTGGTCACTGTGTGGGTGGTGGCTGCCATGCCGATACGGTAAGGACGTGCAGCCAGCAAATGAAACACCCGAGCGGACATCCGGCCGCCTTCATCGGGCCCGCGTCCTCTACCGCAACGTCTCGAAGCGGAAATTGGGCTGGCTGCTCCTCAAGGACACCGTCAACTCCTGCGTCGAATACCGCATCCTGGGCCTGGCCGCCGAGGCCGCCTTCTTCACGCTCCTCTCGCTGCCTCCGCTGCTGCTCAGTGTCATCGCGCTGCTCGGTTACGTGGACGGCTGGACCAGCACCCACACCGTCGCCAGCATCGAGCAGAACATCCTCAACGCGGCCGGAACCGTCCTGTCCGACCGCGGGGTGCACGAGTTCGCCCAGCCGCTCCTCGACGACGTCACCAAGGGCAAACGCCCGGAAATCGTCTCCATCGGCTTCGCCATCGCCCTGTGGTCGGGCTCGCGCGCGGTCAACGTCTTCATCGACACCATCACCGTGATGTACGGGCTCGACGGGCACCGCGGCATCGTCAAGACCCGGATGCTCTCGCTGCTCCTGTACATCGTCGCGCTGCTCATCGGCGCGGTCGTGCTGCCGCTCGCGGTGGTCGGCCCGGACCGGGTGGTGGAACTGGTTCCGTGGGGCACGGACGTGATCAGCTTTCTGTACTGGCCGACGATGATCCTGCTGTCCATCGCGTTCCTGACCACCCTCTTCCACGTCTCGGTGCCGGTCCGCTCGCCGTGGATCGAGGACGTGCCGGGCGCCCTGGTGGCCCTCGCGATGTGGGTGCTCGGCTCGTTCCTGCTGCGGATCTATCTGACCAGCACGGTCGAGGGCCCCACCATCTACGGCTCGCTCGCGGCCCCCATCGCGGTGCTGCTGTGGATCGGCATCTCGGCGTTCGCGGTCCTGGTCGGCGCGGCCGTCAACGCGGCCATAGACCGGGTCTGGCCGTCGGTCGCCACGGCCGCCGCCCGCGCCGCCAGCGACCGGGTGCGCACCGCGCAGGCCGCCCAGCTCGTGGCCCGCTCCCAGCCGGTCCAGCCGATGCTCTTCGACGACGGTGAGGACGGCGACGGCGAGGACGGCGACGAGGCGGGCGACCCGGGGATGCCGTCCGAGTTCCCCGAGCGCTGGTCGAAGTTCCTGCCCCCGGACGACGTGAAGTCCCGGCTGCACACCGCGAAGAAGCCCGAGGACAAGTCGCAGGAGAAGCCCTCGCGCGACCACGGCTGACGGGCAGGCCGTCGGGAGGCCGGACTACCCTCGCAGGCATGTACCGAGAGCGGCCGTCACGCCTGTACGGCGCCGTGGTGTGGACCCGGACCGTGGCCGAGGGCGATGCGCGCCCCGTCCTTCCGGACGGCTGCATGGATCTGCTCTGGTGCGAGGGCCGCCTCCTGGTGGCGGGCCCCGACACCCACGCCTACGTGCCCGAAGCGGCCCCCGGCACGCGGTACGCCGGGATCCGGTTCGCGCCCGGTGCCGGGCCCGCCGTGTTCGGCGTCCCGGCGCACGAGCTGCGCGACACCCGGGCCGCGCTCGACGGGATCTGGCCCGGCGCCGAGGTGCGCGCGCTGGCCGACCGGATCGGGGAAGCGGCCCGCCCGGCCGCCGCCCTCGAAGCCGTCGCCCTGGCCAAGGCACCCGGCCCCGACCCGCTGACCCGCGCGGTGGCGGCCCGGCTGGCCGCCGGATGGAGCGTCACGGCCACCGCCGCCGAGGCCGGCCTCGGCGCCCGCCAGCTGCACCGCCGCTGCCTCGACGCCTTCGGCTACGGCCCGAAGACGCTGGCCCGCATCCTGCGCCTCCAGCGCGCCCTGGACCTCGTGCGCCGGGGCATGCCGTACGCGGAGGCCGCGCTCGCCGCGGGCTGCGCCGACCAGGCGCACCTCGCCCGCGAGATGCGTGCGCTGGCCGGGATGACGCTGACCGCCTACGCGAGCGCCGCGAACAGCGAGACCTCCACGCCGTCCGGGTCGTGGACGACCGCGTAACGCTGGCCCCAGAAGGCGTCCCACGGCTTGAGGCGGCCGTCGTACCCGGCCGCCATGAGCGCGTCGTACGTGGCATCGACCTCGGCGGGCGAGTCACAGGCGAAGGCAAGGCCGGTACGGCTGCCGCCCTCGGGGCGCGTCCAGTCCGGGTCGAAGGAGCGGACGGTGTCCTCGGTGTCCCACAGGACCCGCGTGCCGCCGGGGAGCGTGTATTCCACATGCGGGCGGCTGTCCGCGTCGGCGGGAACGGCGAGGCCCAGGCGTCGGTAGAAGGCGAGCGATGCGGCCATGTCGGCCGCTACCAGGCCGATGGCGTCGAGTCGTGGAGTCATGCCCTCACCGTAGGCAGCGGGCCCGGTGCGGGTCTTGTACGAAACGGACACGTGTCCGGCGCCGGAGCGGGGCCGGAGCGGACACCCGGACGCGGCTTGGGCACGTCCGCCGCGGACACCGCGCCCGCTCTTGTCTCCGCGCCCGCGCGGCCGTACAGAATGGAGGAAGGGCCGGCCCCTCCTCGGGCCGGCGAGGGAGATGATCGGCATGACCTCCATGTCGTCCGAGCCGTCGGGGCCGTCCGTGGCCTACGCACCGCCCGCGCCGCCACCGCACCCCGTCACGCTCACCGCGGTCCACGAGCCGGGGCTCTCCCGGTGGCTGTGGCTGGTGAAGTGGCTCCTGGCCCTTCCGCACTTCCTGATCCTCGTCCTGCTGACGGTCGCGTTCGTCGCGGTGACGGTCGTGGCGTTCTTCGCGATCCTGATCACGGGGCGCTATCCCCGCCCCTTGTTCGACTTCAACGTGGGTGTGATGCGGTGGAGTTGGCGGGTGTCCTACTACGCGTACGGCACCCTGGGCACCGACCGCTATCCGCCCTTCACGGTCGCCGACGTGGCCGGCTATCCGGCCCACCTGGATGTCGCCTACCCCGAGCGGCTCTCGCGGGGCCTCGTCCTCGTCAAGTGGTGGCTGCTCGCGATCCCGCAGTACGTCCTCGTCATGATCCTGGCGGGCGGCGTCCGGGCCGGTGAGTCCGTGGGGCTCGTCGCGGTCCTGACGTTCTTCGCCGGAGTCTCGCTCCTGTTCACGGGCCGCTACCCCACGGGCATGTACGACCTCAACGTGGGCATCCACCGCTGGGTCGCCCGGGTCGCCGCCTATGCGGCACTGATGACCGACACATATCCGCCCTTCCGTCTCGACCAGGGCCCGAACGACCCGCACTGAGCCCCGACCGGGCGTCGGTCAGAGGTCGTTGCCCGCGTACGACAGGTTGAAGCTCTTGTTGGCGAGGGGGAAGTCCGGGACGATCGTGTCCGCCAGGGCCACCGGCAGCGCAGGCCAGTTGAAGAACGACGGGTCCACCGGCTTCACCCGGCTCAGCGTGCCGTCGGGGGTGAGCTCGACGCGGGTGGTGACCGCCCCGCGCCAGCCCTCGACGATCCCGGTTCCGCTGGTACCCGCGGGGTGCCTGGGCAGCGGCACCGTCATGTCGCCGGGCCGCAGCTCCGCCGCGAGGTGCGCCGCGAGTTCGAGCGAGGCCTGTGCCTCCTCGGCCCGCACCAGGAACCGGGCGAGCACATCGCCCGAGGCCTGCGTGGCGGGCACCTGCGGGCGGGCCCCGGTGGTGAAGGGATGGCCGAACCGCGCATCCGCGCTCAGGCCGCTCGCCCGCGCCACATAGCCCAGGCAGCCGAGATCCTGCGCAGCCTGTGCGCTGAGCGCGGCCGTGCCGGTGAACCGGTCGCGTACCGTCGCATGGCCGAGGGCGAGTTCCGTGATCTCCCCGAGGTCCACGGCGACCCGCGCCAACAGAGCCGGGTCCGGCACCGAGGCGAGGCGGGCGCCGCCGGGCACGACCGCGCCGCGCAGCAGCCGGTGTCCCGTCGTCGCGTCGGCCAGCCGCAGCAACTGCTCCCGGACGCGCAGCGCATGGGAGTTGAGGACGGAGTGGCCGACGTCGTTGCAGAGCGCGCCGAGGTCGGCGACGTGGTTGTGCAGCCGCTCCAGTTCGAGCACCAGCGCCCGGGCTCGGCGGGCCTCCTCGGGCACCTCGACGCCGTACGCCTCCTCGACCGCGAGGCAGTACGCGAGCCCGTGCCCGACCGCGGTGTCCCCGCTGACGCGCTCGGCGAGCCGCAGCCCGCCCGCCGCGTCCCGCCCCTCGAAGAGCTTCTCGATGCCCTTGTGCACGAACCAGAGCCGCGCCTTGAGCCGGATGATGGTCTCGCCCACGACCGAGAACCGGAAGTGCCCCGGCTCGATGAGCCCGGCGTGCACGGGACCCACCGGGATCTCGTACACCCCGTCCCCCTCGACCGCCAGGAACGGATACGGCCCCTCCTGCTCGCCGAACGGCGGCGCGGCCCCGGCGTCGGGCCGCATCGGGTACCAGCCGCGCGGCCAGTGGTAGTGGCGTACGAGCCGGTGCGGGAGCGGGTGCTCGCGGGGCACCACGCCGTGCAGATCCCGCATCTCGCGCTCGAACCGCCCGGCAGGGAAGGAGAGTTGGGCCAGCGTGGGCACGGACGGGCGGTCCGGATCGAGGTGTACGTGGAGTTCGGTACGGGTGTCCGGCGGCCCCGAGACGAACAGGTACACCACCCGCACGGTGCCCTCGTCGTGGTGCGCGGCCACCAGCGCGAGCCGCTGCCCCGAGTCGAGCAACCTCCCTACCTGGCAAGGGAGTTCTGATGCACCGACCTGCTCGGTCCTGCGGTTCATCGGGCGGCCCCTGCGGCGATGTCCGCGGCCGCGGTGAGCAGCGGCAGCAGCGGTTGTACGGTCAGGCCGAGCGCGGCGCAGCACAGCAGCCCCGCGCCGAGCGGCAGCCCGCGGGCGGCGCCGATCCGTACCGGCGCGGTGAGGTCACCCGGCGCCGGGCCGAGCACCATCTTGGCGGTGCGGGTGGTGAGGGCCGCGAACGCGACCAGGGCGAGGAGCAGGGCGACGGCCAGCGGCCACCCCATCCCGGCCGCGAACCCGGCTCGCGCGAGGCCGAGTTCGGAGGCGAACAGGGCGAACGGCGGCAGCCCGAGCAGTGCCACGACGGACAGCGCGAGTGCGCCGCCGAGGCCCGGCGAGAAGGCGATCAGCCCCCGGATCCGGCCGATCCGCGAGGTCCCCCGCAACTGGTGCAGCTGCCCGGCGGAGCAGAACGCGACCGTCTTGGCGAGCCCGTGCCCGGCGATGTGCAGCAGTACGGCCGACAGGGCGAGCGGCCCCCCGAACGAGGCGCCGAGCGCGATGAGCCCCATGTGCTCCATGCTCGAATACGCCAGCATCCGCTTGTAGTCGCGCTGCGCGAGCAGCAGCCCGGCCGCGAGTGCGAGGGTGAGCAGCGCGACCGCGGCGAGCAGCCCGCGCGCGAAGCCGGTGCCGAGCACCAGGTCCCCGATCACCTTGTACCGCAGCACCGCGCAGAACGACACCGCGAGCAGCACCCCGGACATCAGCGCCGACACGGGCGAGGGTGCCTGGCTGTGCGCGTCCGGAAGCCAGGCGTGCAGCGGTACGAGCCCGGCCTTGGCACCGTAGCCGAGCACGACCAGGGCGATGCCGAGCCGGGTGACGTTCGGGTCGAGGCTGCCCGCGTGCGCGACCAGGACCCGCCAGTCGAGTGCGCCCGCCTCCGGGATGCCGGCCCGGCGGGCGGCGTAGTAGATGAGCACGGTGCCGAGGAAGGCGAGCGCGATGCCCGCCGAGCAGATCACCACGTACTTCCAGGCCGCCTCGACGGAGGTGCGGGTGCGGCGGTGGCCGACGAGGAACGCGGTGACGACGGTGGTCGCCTCCACCGCCACCCACAACACGCCCAGATTTCCGGCGAGTACGGCCAGGCACATCGCGGCGAGGAAGGCGTGCACCAGGAGGTGGTAGCGGTGCACGGTCCGGTCGGCGGCCCGCCCGGCCGCCCGCTCCCCGGCCAGATGCGCAGGCCCCGCCGCGACGGCGAGGGCCGCCACGGCCCCGACGACGAGCAGCATCCACACGGTGAGGGCGTCCGCCCGCAACACCTCGCCGAAGGCGGACACCGGCCCGCTGTAAGGGACTTGGGAGGCGAGCGCGCCCCCGGATGCGAGCATCGCGGCGGGGGAGACGAGTCCCGTCCAGCCTCGGCTCCGCGTCGGTGGTGGCGGTTCGGGTGGGGGTGTGTCCAGCGGTACGGCTCCCGTGGGCCCGCCGGCCCCGACCGGTACGAGGACGTCGGCCGGTGCGGTGCGTGCGGCCGGAATCCTGACCCGGATGTCGGCCCGCCGCGCACGGAGGGCATGCCCGGCACTGACACTGAGTGGGGTTGCGATGGGGGCGGTGAGCAGCAGGGTGATCAGCATGCGTATGTCAGCCTCTCGTGGGGGCCCCTCCCTGGCCCTTCAGGCCTTGGGGGAGTTTTGAGGAGCGGGGGTTCGGGGGCAGCGCCCCCGGGCATGCCGGGTGCCTGCTCGGCGCGGGGTTGTGGAAGCCGTCCGGTCCGCTCAATCGTGCAGCTCCTGGAGGTCGTCGATCCGCGCCGCCGACCCGAAGGCGTCCCGCATCCGCGTCGTGAGGATGTGCAGCACGAGCACCGCGAGCAACAGGTCGAAGGACACCCCGAGTTCGACGATCAGAGGCACCCCGGATGCCGCGAGGAACGCGATCGCCGTGATGCCGTTGTCGAGCAACAGGAATCCGATGACCTGGGCGGCCGCGTGCCGCCGGGTGGCCAGGACGAAGAAGCCGATCAGGACGACCGCGAGGCCCACCGGCAGCGCCCGGGTGACCGGGTTCGGGTTCAGCGCCACGAGCGGCCGGGCGACCACGTACGCGAGCAGGGTGAGGGCGGCGGCGGTCAGGAGCGAGCCGACCCCGTTGACCAGGGGTTGTGTCTCCTCGTGGGCGCCGCTGCCCGCGAGGGCGCGGCGCAGCAGATAGGGGAGCGCACCCGCCCGGAGCAGTCCGATGCCGACGGCCACCGAGACCAGGTCCCAGCGTGCCTCGTGCAGGCCGATGAGCGCGGCGACGCCCGCGAGAGCCATCCCTTGCAGGGTGAACGCCCTTACCTCTGCGGCGAGTTCGCGCCGCCACACCATCACCACGGCCGCGAGCAGGAACGCCCCGCAGCACAGGTCGAGCAGCTTGGTGAACAGCGTGTCGCTCAGCACCGGCTCACGTCCCGCTCAGAAAGTACGAAGCCGTCACCGCGAGCAGCGACAGCAGGAACGAACCGGCGAGGAGTTCGGGCACCCGGAAGAGCCGGAGCTTCGCCCAGAACACCTCCGCCACCGCGAGCGCCGCCCCGAGCACCGCCACCTTCCCCGCACACACCGCGAGACCGATGGCGAGCGCGCCCGCCGAGGTGGTCGTGGCGATGCCCCAGGGTGCGAACAGCGAGGCGAGCAGGCCGAGCAGCACGGTGAGCCGCATCTGGGCGCCGAGTTCGACGAGCGCCAGGTCGGGGCCCGCGTACTCCAGGACCATCGCCTCGTGCACCATGGTCAGTTCGAGGTGGGTGGAGGGGTTGTCGACGGGCAGGCGTCCGGTCTCGGCGAGTACGGCGACCGCGAGGGCGGCCGTGGCGAGCAGCCCGGCGGGTGAGACGAGCCGGTCGGGGTCCGAGAGCGCGCCCGACACGATCGCCGGGAGGTTGGTCGAGCCGGTCGGCAGGGACAGGGCGAACACCGAGACCAGGATGGTCGGTTCGACGAGTGCGGCCAGAGTCATTTCGCGCGATGCGCCCATCCCGCCGAACGCCGTCCCGCTGTCGAGCCCGGCCAGCGGGAGCGTGACCGTGCCGAGCGCGAGCAGCGCCACCACCACGATCAGGTCCGAACTCCCGCTCACCACCATGTCGGTCGATGCCAGCGGTACGAGGGCGGCGACCACGGCGGTCGTCGCTACCAGGAGGACGGGAGCCGCGCGGAACGCCGGGCCCGTGCCGAGCGAGGTCACCGCCTCCTTGCGCAGTAGCTTGCGCAGATCCCGCCAGGGTTGGCCGACGCCTGCCCCGGCCCGCCCCTCCAGCCTCGCCCGCACCTGCCGCATCAGCCCGCAGAGCAGCGGCGCACCGGCCACCACGCCGCCCACCTGCACGGCCACCGCGGCCGCTGCGATGACGCTCACCAGCCCACCGCCAGGACGAGAAGCAGCGAGACCAGGCCGAAGAAGCCGTAGCCGAGATAGAGGTGGATCGACCCGGTGGCCAGGCGCCGCGCGGACTGCCCGGCGGCGGACAGCGCCGCGAGGACCGGTCGGTAGAGCCGGTGCTCGATCCGGTCGGGCACCCGGTGTCTGAACCGCACCCGCTCCTCCAGATAGGCGGATTCCCGTACGGGCGTGACGCTGACGTCCTGCTCGGGCGCGAGCACATGCTGGAAGACGCGTTGCAGCGGCTCGGCGAACGATGTCGCCGTGTAGGCCATACGGGCCGTCGGCGCACCGCCCCCGCAGTCCCACAGCTTGGCGCCGGTGCGCCGGGGCCGCCGCGCCACCAGGCGTACGAGGGCGGCCGTGCCCAGCGCGGCGAGCGTGAGGGCGAGCGCGATCCACAGCGGCGCAAGCCCACCGGAGACGGTCCGCAGCCGCACCCCGGCGCCCCCGCCGACCGCCGGCCCGGCGCCCGCGATCGCCACCACCCGGTCGAGCGCCGGCCCCAACTCACCTGGAAACAGGGCGAGTCCAGTGCAGGCGAGGGCGAGCAGCCCCATGCCGGCGAGCATCGCGGGCGGGCTCTCCCGGGCCCCGGCCGCCGCCTCGCCGCGCGGCCGGGCGAAGAAGCCGACGCCGAACGCCTTCACGAACACGGCGGCCGAGAGCCCGGCGCTGAGCGCGATCACCGCGACCGCGAGCGGCAGCACCACGGCCGTCGCCATGCCCGGCACCGCGAGCCCGTGGATCAGCGACTGGAGCAGCAGCCACTCCCCGGCGAATCCGTTGCCGGGCGGCAGGGCCACCGCGCCGAGCGCGCCGACCGCGAACAGCGCCGCGGTGACCGGCATCCGGGCGCGCAGGCCGCCCAGCAGGTCCAGATCGCGTACGCCCGTCGCGCGGACCACCGAACCGGCCGCGCAGAACAACAGGCCCTTGAAGGCGGAGTGGTTGACGAGGTGGAGCAGCGCCGCGGCGAGGGCGAAACCGGCCAGGCGCCGGTCGCCGTCGGCCGCGAACAGGCCGCCCGCGCCGACCCCGATGAGCACCAGGCCCATGTTCTCGCTGGAGGAGTACGCGAGGAGTCGCTTCAGGTCGCACGCCATCGCGGCCTGCAGGATTCCGTACACGGCGGACACTCCGCCCGCGCCCATCAGCACGAGCCACCACCAGGGCGAGCCTCCGCCGAGCAGGTCGAGCCCGAAACGGATGATCCCGTACACGCCGAGGTTGACCATCGTCGCGCTCATCAGCGCGGAGACGGGGTCCGGCGATTCGGTGTAGGCGCGCGGCAACCAGGCGTGCAGCGGGGCGATCCCGGCCTTCGAGGTGAACGCCACGGCGAGCAGCGCGAAGACCGTGCCGCGCCACGTCGGCCCCAACTGGCCTGATGCCGCGCGGAGTTCCGGGAAGGTCTGACCGCCGGCCAGTGCCGCGAACAGCGCCAGCCCGGCGAGCAGGGCCACGAAGCCGAGCTGGGTCAGCACCGCGTACCAGACCCCGGCCTCGCGCACCGCGCGCCTCCGCCAACGTCTCGACTCCTCCCCCAAGTTCTCGGCTTTGCTCGAACACGGGGGACCCCCATGACCAGGGAGGTGCCCCCATCGGTGCTCGCCGAGCACCAGGACCAGCGAGCCGATCGCCATCAGCTCCCACAGGAGCAGGAACGTCGAGACGGAACCGGCGGCCGGGACGAGCACAAGGACCGCGCCGAACCCCGGAAGGACCCAGTTCGTGGTCCGCGACGCGCGCCCGTACCCCGCCGCGTACACCGCGACCGCGAGCACCACCGCGCCCGCGACGGCCATGAACAGGCCCGAGAGCGCGTCCACCTCCAGGCGCACCCCGCCGAGTGGAAGCAGCCAGGGCAGCTCGGCGGTCCAGTGCCCGCCGCCGAGCGCGGCCACGCCCGCGGTGAGACCGGCGGCCCCCACCCCGGCGGTCAGCGCGCCGCCGGCCGCGCTCATCGGCCCGTCACCGTGCGCAGCGCCGCGACGATCTGCTCCGGCCGCGGCGGGCAGCCGGGCACCGTGAGGTCGACGTCCACGACATCGGCGACGGCGCCCTCGACCCCGTAACCTCCGCTGAACTCACCGCAGTCGAGGGCGCAGTCGCCGACCGCCACGACCACGTTCGGCTCCGCCGTCGCGGCCACCGTGCGGCGCAGCGGCACCTTCATGTTCCGCGTGACCGGGCCCGTCACCAGGACGACGTCCGCGTGCCGCGGCGACGGCACCAGGTGGGCGCCGTACCGCTCGGCGTCGTACACCGGCCCGAAGGCCGCGGCGATCTCGATCTCGCAGCCGTTGCACGATCCGGCGTCCACGCAGCGGACCTGCGCCGATCCGGCCAGCGCGGGGAAGTCGCCGGGACTCGGGCGCGGCGGGGCGTCCTCCGCCACCCGCCCGGTCTCACGGATCTTGCGCAGCAGACTCATGCCCGGCACAACCGGCCATGGCCGGATTCCGGTTACGAGCGGAACGCGGGCTTTGACAAGGTTTGGCGACCCCGAGGGGAGCGGTTGGCCGCTGTGTGGGCTGCGGCTTGCCTGCGACGCCGCATCCCGGCTCCGTTACGCTATTTGCATGGGAGCGCAAATGGAGAGCTGGGACGCGGAGCGGGCCGACCGGGCGGTCACCGTCCTGAAGGCGGTGGCGGACCCCTCGCGGTACCGCCTGCTGTGGGCGCTCAGCGGGGCCGAGCTGCCGGTGAGCGCGCTGGCGGAGCTGCTCGGGGCGCATGTCGCCGCGACGTCGCAGCACCTGGCCAAGCTGCGTTCTGCCGGGCTTGTCACGTCGCGGCGTGACGGCACGCGGATCTTCTACCGCGCGGCTGCGCCGGGCGTGCGGACGCTTTTGGAGGAGGCGTCCGTGGTGGCCCTCGCTGTATCGGCCGAGGGGGTTGCCTCCGCCCCTGCTGAGGCCGAGGGTGCCGCTCCGGTACGGGCCGTCCGTCGGGCCAGAGCCCCGCGCCCCGTGACGGAGCAGTAGCCCGGCCTGCGCGTCCTCAAGGGGCGCGGGGAACAGCGCGACCAGCCATAGTCAGCCCGCAGCCGAATACCCACCCCTCCGCGGAGCGGAAGGCGTCGGGGCCGGCCGGGGTCAGGCAATGGCCTCCGCGTCCAGCCGGTACTCCTCCCGCTCCGCGTCATACGCGTACAGCTCCGCGTACCGCCCCCAGTCCGTCGCCGTCTCCAGCTGCTGGGTGACCTGTTCGCTCGTGTAGTGGTGCGCCAGCACATCGCGGAAGAAGCCCGCTCGCAGCGTGCCGTCGGGGCTCTGGCGCAGGCTGGTCGTGATCAGGCGGACCAGCGGCGCATCCGCCCCCGCCTCCGCGAAGATGCGCTTGGAGCTCCGCACGTCCGCGCCCGCGAACGTCGTGCCCCGGTCGGTCAGGACCAGGTCGTCGTCGCTGACGGCCGCGAAGCCGAGCAGTTCGAGGGCGTCCACCAGCGGCAGTACGTCGTCGATCTCCAGGCCGAGGTCGTCGGCGAGGTCCGCCAGGTCGCAGCTGCCGCCGCGGTGCGCGACCATTTCGGCCAGGCCGGACAGGCCGTCCACGCTGGCCCCGGGGAGCGGGGTGTTCGCCGGGGTGCGCCGGTCGGGTCCGAGGCCCTCGGGGCGGCCCGGGAGCCGGGTCTCCTTCACGCGGCCCGTCATCGTGCGGTAGACCCGGTCGATGAGCTCCTCGAAGGCGGGCGCGTTGCGGTCGCGCGGCCGGTCGAGACCCACCTCGAAGGTCTCGCGGATCGTGCCGTACGGCCGCGAGCCGAGCACCACGATCCGGTCCGCCATCAGGACCGCCTCCTCGATGTTGTGCGTGACCAGCACGATCGCCCGGGTCGGGAACTGGCCCGACTCCCACAGCTCCATCAGCTCGCCGCGCAGGTTCTCCGCGGTCAGCACGTCGAGCGCGGAGAACGGCTCGTCCATCATCAGGACGTCCGGCTCGACGACCAGCGCCCGTGCGAAGCCGACGCGCTGGCGCATGCCGCCCGACAGCTCCTTGGGGTAGGCGGACTCGAAGCCGTCGAGGCCGATCAGGTCGATGGCCTGGCGGGCCGCGTCGGAGCGGGCGTCCGCCGGTACGCCCCGGGCCTCCAGGCCCAGCTCGACGTTCTGCAGCACCGTCAGCCAGGGCAGCAGCGCGAAGGTCTGGAACACCATGGCGGTGCCCGGGTTGGCGCCGGTCAGCGGGGCGCCCCGGTAGGACACCGTGCCGGAGCTCGGCGGCACGAGCCCGGCCAGGCAGCGCAGCAGCGTCGACTTGCCCGAGCCCGACTTGCCGAGCAGCGCGACGACCTCGCCGGCCCGCACCTGGAGGTCGATGCCGCCGAGGACGGGCAGCTCGCCGTCGGCGCCGGCGTACGCCTTGGTCAGGCCGACCGTCTCCAGGAGGATCTCGCCGTCGGCCGGGCGGGGCGCGGCCGGGGCGACCGCGTGCCGTGCGTTGCGCAGGGTGCGAAGGGTGTTGAGAACCATGAGGGGGCTCCAGGAAAGCTCAGGGGTGTCAGAGGGCGTAGCGGGTGTCGGCGAGCCGGTACAGGCGGCGCCACAGCAGGCGGTTGAGGCCGACGACGTACAGGCTCATCACCGCCACGCCCGCGATCAGATGGGGGAAGTCGCCGGAGGCGGTGGCCTTCGCGATGTAGGCGCCGAGGCCGGTCGCCGTCAGGGTCGTGCCGTTGAAGGCGACGACCTCCGCGACGATCGAGGCGTTCCAGGCGCCGCCGGACGCGGTGATGCCGCCGGTGACGTAACTGGGGAAGATGCCGGGCAGGATCAGCCGCTTCCAGCGCTGCCAGCCGCGTACGCCCAGGTCGTCCATGGCCTCGCGCAGGTCGCTGGGGATCGACATGGCGCCCGCGATGGTGTTGAAGAGGATGTACCACTGGGCGCCGAGCGCCATCAGCAGCATGCCGCCGATGTTGATGGACAGGCCCGTCTTGAGGAAGAACCACATGGCGAGCGGGAAGAGGAAGTTGGCGGGGAAGCTCGCGAGGACCTGGACGATCGGCTGGGCGATCCGGGTCAGCTTCGGCGAGAAGCCGATCTTCACTCCGATCGGCACCCAGATGACGGTGGCCGCGGCCACCAGAACGACCACCCGCGCCAGGGTCGCGAGGCCGAGCAGCAGCGGCTCTCCGAAGACGCCGAGGCCGGTCTCGTCGTGGAGGTAGCGGCCGAGGTCGAACAGGCCCCACAGGATGAGGGCGCCCGCGACGACGGTGAAGGTGATGTCGCCGGTGCGCCGACGTGCCCCGTCGACGTGCAGCGGCCGGTCGTCGGTGCCGAAGACGCGGCCCGCGCGGCCGAGGGCCCGGCCCGCCGGACGCAGCACCTTGCCGAGCAGCTGCGGCCAGGCGGAGCGGCGCAGGAAGTCCAGGACGACCGAGCGCTGGACCTCGCTCGCCTCGGACTGCTCGTTCTTGAACTTCTCGGCCCAGGCGGTCAGCGGCCGCCAGAACAGGAAGTTCACGCCGATGACCATGACGGCCATGGTGAGGATCGCCCAGCCGACCTTGCCGAGGTCGCCGTCGGTGATGGCGGCGCCCGCGTACGAGCCGACGCCGGGCAGCGCGTAGTCCTTGTTGTTGACGCTGATGGCCTCGGAGGCGACCAGGAAGAACCAGCCGCCGCCGAAGCTCATCATGCCGTTCCAGACGAGGCTGATCATCCCCGACGGCAGCTCCACCCTCCAGAACCGCATCCACCGCGTGAACCTGAACGACCGTGACAGCTCGTCGAGTTCACGGGGGAGCGAGGTCAGCGAGTGGTAGAAGCCGAACGTCATGTTCCAGGCCTGCGAGGTGAAGATCGCGAAGATCGACGCGCATTCCAGGCCCAGCATGGACCCGGGGAACAGGGCGATGAACCCGCTGACGGCGACCGTGAGGAAGCCGAGCACCGGCACCGACTGGAGGATGTCAAGGGCCGGGATCAGGATGCGCTCCAGGCGCCTGCTCTTCGCGGCGGCCAGCGCGTACACGAACGTGAAGACGATCGAGGCGGCCAGCGCGATGAACATGCGCAGCAGCGAGCGGGCGGCGTCGTACGGCAGTTGGGCGGGATCCGTGTCGACCTTGATCGACTGATCGGTGGAGAAGCGGACCGTGGTCCCGTGGCCCACCTGGAGCACGACGTAGAAGAGCACGAGCACCGCCGCGGCGACCACCGCGTCGACCCAGCTCAGCCGGGCCAGGCGGCCGGCGAACCGGGAGGTGACCCGCGTCGCGGGACTCGTCCGGAACGACATCACAAGAAACCTCCGACCACACTGTGGGCACAGGAGTCCCGGGGGCGCGACCGCGCACCCCGGCGCGGCGGAGCCCGACGTGGTGAGAAAGAAAAAAGGGGGAGGGGGTGCGAAGCCCGGGGAATCCGGGCGCACCGAGCCGTCGCCCCGGCCCCGTGCGGAGGGGCGGGAGGTGACGGGAAGGGTCAGAGACGCCCGGCGGGGCGGCGCGGACTGGGAGGATCTGCGTCCATGGCTGCCCCCTTCGGTGACGCGGTTTCCAGTGACTCGTGCAGTCTGCCGCTTATTGCGCTGATGTGCAAATAAGGGGTGTGGGGGCGGGTCAGCTCCGGGTGTTCAGCGCGCCCAGCTGGTCCTGGACGGGCTTGAGTTCACGCTTCACCAGCTTGCGCAGCGACCATACGGACGGGTACTTGAGGGCCGTCGGATCGAACCGGATGAACGTCGCCTCCCAGCGCGGCCCGAAGATGATCAACCCCTTGAGGGCGAAGTCCCAGCTCAGTCGCTTGCGGCCGCCGTTCAGGAGCACCTGCCAGCGGGGCCGCTCGGGGCGCGCGGGCGGCGGGTAGCCGGGCAGCGCCGGAAGCGGCGGCCACAACCCCGTCCCGGGTGACCCCGGCTCGGTGCGCGAACGCCGCTCGTACTCCTCGGTGACGGCTTCGCGGAACCGGTCGTACGTCGCCGCGTCGCAGTAGGCGAGCAGTACGAGCCGGTCGGGCGGCAGGAGGCGCAGCGCCTCGGTGAACTCCCACACCGTCCCCGGCCCCGGGCCCGCCGACAACAGCACCGCGTGCGCGCCCGTGATGAGATCGCTCACCGTGCCCTTCCAGTCGTCCAGCGGAAGGTAGGCGCGGGTCGCGCCGGGCAGCGGAAGGTTCTCGCCGGGCCTGCCGATGGCGACGACCCGGCCGAACCGCCCGAAACGGCGGACCAGTGCCTCTTCGTGGGTGAGGCCGGAGATGAAGAAGATGTTCTCCAGGTTCGCCCCGCCGCCCTGGAGGTCGTTGTTCAGGGCGGCCATCCCCGGGTCGTTCGAGAACGGGCGCAGATACAGGACGTAGCGGGTCCCGGCCAGGCCGGCGCAGGACACGACGAGGTCGGCGGTGTGCTGCTTGCCGCGCACCACGGCGAGCCGGCCGACGAAGAAGGCCGCGAGACCCACGAGGACGGCCGCCGCCCACCCCAGCAGGCCCAGCCACACGAAGGCGTCCCCGAAGGACCCCGCGAGGACGTCCTTGAGGCGCGCCTTGAACTCGACGAAGCCCAGCAGCCCGACCACCGTGCCGGCCACGCGCAGGGCCCAGCCGGCACCGACCAGCACGCGCCCCTTGGTCGCCCGCTGCGCACCGCGCGGCGACAGATCCTGGTCCCGATCCCTGTCCCGTAAGAAGTACGGGTTCCCGCTCATCCCTGTGCCCCCGTTCACCACACGACGAAGTGCCTACGCGATACCCGGGCCCGGCCGGTGCTACTCCGCAGGCCTGGGCGGCAGGTCTCGTGGAAGGGGCGCTAGGGGTGGGCGAATTAATTGACTGGCGCCGCGCACCGCCCCTGTCTAAAGTCGAGCCTGTTCGAGTGACGACCGAGGGTTGTCGCCGGTGAAGTGACCTTGTTGGGGAGGTGTGAACGATGGCTGTCGTTGCGAAGGGCGCTGCCCGCATCCCGAAGTTCATCCAACGCATCCCCGTGGCCGCCGGCTGACCCACCTCTTCCTCCACGCCCGAGCGCGTGGCGCCGGGGCCGCCCTTCGAAGGGTTCCCCTTGTCTTCCTCGTTCAGCATCACCGAGTTCAACAGCTCCGAGTTCAACACATCCGCCTCGTCGCGCCCGCTCGCCGCGTACGGCTGGGACGACGCCTGGGCGGCCGAGTTCGCCCCGTACGCCGAACAGGGCCTGGTGCCCGGCCGGGTCGTCCGGGTCGACCGCGGTCAGTGCGACGTGGTGACCGCCGACGGCACCCTGCGCGCCGACACGGCGTTCGTCACCCCGCACGACCCGATGCGGGTCATCTGCACCGGCGACTGGGCCGCCGTCGAGCCGGTGGGCGACCCCCGGTTCGTCCGTACGTATCTGCCGCGCCGCACCGCGTTCGTGCGCAGCACCTCCTCCAACCGGTCCGAGGCGCAGATCCTCGCGGCCAATGTCGACCACGCGATCATCGCGGTGTCGCTCGCCGTCGAGCTCGACCTCGGCCGCATCGAGCGCTTCCTGGCACTGGCCTGGGAGTCGGGCGCGCAGCCGCTCGTCGTGCTCACCAAGGCCGACCTGGTGCCCGACCCGGTCGGGCTGTCCTACCTCGTCCAGGACGTGGAGAACACCGCGCCCGGCGTGCAGGTGCTGCCGGTCAGCGCCACCACCGGCGAGGGCGTCGAGATCCTCGCGGCGGTCGTCGCCGGCGGTACGAGCGTGCTGCTCGGGCAGTCCGGCGCGGGCAAGTCCACGCTGGCCAACGCGCTGCTCGGCGAGGAGGTGATGGCGGTGCAGGCGGCCCGCGAGGTCGACGGCAAGGGCCGCCACACCACGACCACCCGCAACCTGCTGGTGCTGCCGGGCGGCGGCGTGCTCATCGACACCCCCGGGCTGCGCGGCGTCGGTCTGTACGACGCGGAGTCCGGCGTCGGCCAGGTCTTCGCCGAGATCGAGGAACTGGCCGCGGACTGCCGCTTCCACGACTGCGCGCACCAGGCCGAGCCGGGGTGCGCGGTGCTCGCCGCGATCGAGGACGGTTCGCTCGCAGAGCGCCGCCTGGACAGCTACCGCAAGCTTCTGCGCGAGAACCAGCGCATCGTGGCGAAGACGGATGCGCGGCTGCGGGCGGAGATCCGGCGGGACTGGAAGGCGAAGGGCGCGGAGGGCCGCGCGAACATGGAGGCCAAACGCGGCCGCCTGCGCTGAGCGGGCCTTCGGGGGCCCGGCGGCCGGGCCCCCGAAGGTCACCCGAGCGGTGTCTCGCCCCGCTGGTACGGCCGGCCCGGCAACGGGCGGCCCGCCACGATGTCGAGCGCCACGGCGGCCACCTTGAGACGGCGGGAGCGCGCGTAACGGCGCAGTCCGTCGAAGGCCTCGTCCACGAGGACGCTCATCCTGGTCGCGAGGACGCCCTTGGCCTGCTCGATGGTGATCCGGCTGGTCAGCGCGTGCTCCAGCTGGGTGGTCCGGGTGCGGCTCTCCCGCAGCTGGTTCTCGCGCAGCAGACTGATGGCGGCGGCGTCCGCCAGTGCGCGTGCCAGGGCCAGCTTGTCCGGCGGCAGCGGCGCGCCGCCGGACCGCAGCAGCACCAGGGAGCCCACGCACGCGTCGCGCAGATACAGGGGCAGCGCCGTCACCTGCTCATGGCCCAACGCCAGGGCTCGCGGCGCGTACCGGGGCCAACGGGCGCACTGGACCGGCTGGACCAGGGCGGTTTCGGGGAGGTGCCGGTCCCGGGACCGCAGCGTCGCGTCCGAAAACCGCCAGCAGTACGGGCCCGCGGCGCCGCACACTGGAACGCGTGATGGATCAGGAAGCGCAGTACGAAGCCGTCAGCAGCAGGGACGCCCGGTTCGACGGGGAGTTCTTCTTCGCCGTGGCTACCACCGGCATCTACTGCCGCCCGAGCTGCCCCGCGGTCACCCCGAGACGCAAGAACGTCCGGTTCTTCCCCAGCGCCGCCGCCGCCCAGGGACACGGCTTCCGAGCCTGTCGCCGCTGTCGCCCGGACGCCGTGCCCGGCTCCGCCGAGTGGAACGCGCGGGCCGACGTCGTGGGCCGGGCCATGCGCATGATCGGGGACGGCGTGGTGGACCGGGAGGGCGTGCCCGGGCTCGCGACCCGGCTCGGCTACAGCACCCGGCAGGTGCAGCGCCAGCTCACCGCGGAGGTGGGCGCGGGCCCCGTCGCCCTGGCCAGGGCCCAGCGCGCCCACTCGGCCCGGGTGCTGCTCCAGACCACCTCGCTGCCGGTCACCGAGATCGCCTTCGCCTCCGGGTTCGCCAGCGTGCGCCAGTTCAACGACACGATCCGGCAGATCTACGCCCGTACTCCCAGCGGCCTGCGCGAGGAGGCCGGCACCCGGGCCACCGAGCCCGGCGTCACGGCGGCCGCCGGCATTCCGCTGCGGCTCGCCTACCGGGGTCCGTACGCGACCGAGGAGACCTTCGATCTGCTGGCGGGCGAAGCCGTCGCGTGCGTCGAGGAGGTCGTCGGCGAGCCCGGCGCCCGCACCTACCGCCGCACCCTGCGGCTGCCCCACGGCACCGCCGTCGTGGCCGTCGACGAGGCCGCCCCCGCGCACACCGCGGCCCGCCAGGGCTGGCTGGATGCCCGGATCCACCTCACCGACCTGCGCGATCTCACCACCGCCGTGCAGCGCCTGCGCCGGCTTTTCGACCTGGACGCCGACCCGTACGCCGTCGACGAGCGGCTCGGCGCCGATCCCCGGCTCGCCCCGCTCGTCGCGCGCACCCCCGGCCTGCGCTCGCCGGGCGCCGCCGATCCCGACGAGTGCGCGGTGCGGGCGCTGGTGGGGAGGGAAGGTGCGGCCGCGCTCGTCGAGACGTACGGCAAGCGGCTCGACGTGCCCTGCGGCACGCTCACCCATCTGTTCCCCGAGTCCGCGGTGCTCGCCGGCCACCCCGATCCCCGGCTCGCCGCCCTGGCCGCCGCGCTCGCCGACGCCACCCTGCGCCTGGACGCCGGAGCCGACCGCGACGAGGCCGCACGCATCCTGCGCACGCTGCCCGGCATGGACGAGGAGACGGTGACGGCGATCCGGACGCGGGCGCTCGGCGACCCCGATGCGGGGCCGGCGACGGGGGAGGACGCCTGGCGGCCCTGGCGTTCCTACGCCCACCGCCACCTCCAGGTCGAGGCGGGCAGGGGGAAGTAACCCGACGGGCGGGGCCCGGCCACTTCTGGGAACGTCGAAGGCATGATCCGTCTCGCGCGCCTGCCCCTGGACCGCTGGTCGGCGCTGATGCCGCTGCTCGCCGTCGTGCTGCTCGCGCTGACCTGGGGGCGCTCCCTGCCCTCCTGGCTCGTGGCCCTGGTCGCGTGCTTCCTGGCGGGCGCGGTGCTCGCCGCGGTGCACCACGCGGAGGTGGTCGCGCACCGGGTGGGCGAACCGTTCGGGTCGCTGGTGCTCGCGGTCGCGGTGACGGTCATCGAAGTAGCGCTCATCGTCACTCTGATGTCGGACGGCGGCGACAAGAGCGCCTCGCTCGCCCGCGACACCGTCTTCGCCGCCGTGATGATCACCTGCAATGGCATCGTCGGCCTGTGTCTGCTCGTCGGCGCCCTGCGCCGCAGATACGCCGTCTTCAACGCCGAGGGCACCGTCACCGCCTTCGCGACGGTCACCACCCTCGCGGGCCTCAGCCTCGCCCTGCCGACCTTCACCACCAGCAAGCCGGGCCCCGAGTTCTCGGCCGCCCAGCTGATCTTCGCCGCGATCGCCTCCGTCTTCCTGTACGGGCTGTTCGTCGCCACCCAGACCGTGCGCCACCGGGACTACTTCCTGCCGGTGACCCAGCAGGGCGAGGTCATGCGGGACGACACCCACGCCAACCCGCCCTCCGCTCGCACCGCCTGGATCAGCGTCGCCCTGCTCGGCGTCGCGCTCGTCGCGGTGGTGGGCCTGGCCAAGGGGGTCTCGCCCACCATCGAGCGGGGGGTCGCCGCGGCCGGGCTTCCCGCCTCGGTCGTCGGCGTCGTGATCGCCCTGCTCGTGCTGCTGCCCGAGACCATCGCCGCGGTGCGGGCGGCCCGCCGCGACCGCGTACAGACCAGCCTCAACCTGGCGCTCGGCTCGGCCATGGCCAGCATCGGCCTCACCATTCCGGCCGTAGCGCTGGCGACGATCTGGCTGTCCGGGCCGCTGGTGCTCGGCCTCGGCGCGAGCCACATGGTGCTGCTCGCGCTGACCGTCGCGGTCGGCATCCTGACCGTCGTGCCGGGCCGCGCCACGCTGATGCAGGGGGGTGTGCACCTCTCGCTGTTCGCCGCGTACATCGTGCTCGCGGTCAGCCCGTAGCCAGGGGCTCGTTCTGCATACGTTCCCGGCCGACTAAGCGGTGCATTCAGGTCACCGGTGTTACGCCCATGTTGACGGACCGCCTGCCGAGGCACACGATCGAGAGGTAGGTAGTTGCTCAATACATCTTATTCGGCCGGCGGCACGTCCCCCCTCCGGCCGGACAGGCCAAGCAGGAGGCACCATGTGTGGCATCACCGGCTGGATCTCCTTCGACCGTGAACTGCGCGCCGAGCGGGACACCCTGAACGCGATGACCGAGACGATGGACTGCCGCGGTCCCGACGACCGCGGCGTCTGGGCCAACGGGCCGGCCGCCCTCGGCCACCGCAGGCTCGCCATCATCGACCTTCCGGGCGGGCGCCAGCCCATGACCGTCGAAGCGGACGGCAGGACCGTCGCCCTCGTCTACTCGGGCGAGGCCTACAACTTCACCGAGCTGAGGGCCGAACTCGCCGCCCGCGGACACCGGTTCACCACCGACTCCGACACCGAGGTCGTCCTGCACGGCTACCTCGAATGGGGCGAGGCCGTCGCCGAACGCCTCAACGGCATGTACGCCTTCGCGATCTGGGACGAGCGCGTCCAGCGCCTCGTCATGATCCGCGACCGGATGGGCATCAAGCCCTTCTACTACTACGAGACCGCCGACGGCGTGCTCTTCGGCTCCGAGCCCAAGGCGATCCTCGCCAACCCGCTGGCCGGCCGCTCGGTCTCGCTCGACGGCCTGCGCGAGCTGTTCACCTTCGTCAAGACGCCCGGCCACGCCGTGTGGGACGGCATGAAGGAGGTCGAGCCCGGCACCGTCGTCACCCTCGACCGCGGCGGCCTGCGCACCCACACCTACTGGTCGCTCGAAACCCGCCCGCACGAGGACGACCGCGCCACCAGCATCGCCCATGTCCGCGAACTGCTCGACGACATCGTCCGGCGCCAGCTCGTCGCCGACGTGCCGCGCTGCATGCTGCTCTCCGGCGGCCTCGACTCCTCCGCGCTGACCGCGCTCGCCGCCCGCCAGCTCGGCGAGGTCGGCGAGCAGGTGCGCAGCTTCGCCGTGGACTTCGTCGGCCAGACCGAGAACTTCGTCGCCGACGAACTCCGCGCCACTCCCGACACCCCCTACGTCCACGACGTGGCCCGCGGCTCCGGCACGATCCACCAGGACATCGTCCTGGACGCCCAGTCGCTCGCCGACCCCGAGGTGCGGGCCAAGGTCATCCGGGCCCGAGACATCCCCGTGGGCTTCGGCGACATGGACACCTCGCTCTACCTGCTGTTCAAGTCGATCCGCGAACACTCCACGGTCGCCCTGTCCGGCGAGTCCGCGGACGAGGTCTTCGGCGGCTACAAGCAGTTCTTCGACGAGGAGGCCCGCAACGCCGACACCTTCCCCTGGCTCGTCAGGTTCGCCGAGCAGTTCGGCGACGACTCCGGCCTGCTGCGCCCCGACCTCTCGGCCGCGCTGAACGTCCCCGCCTACGTCAAGGACTCCTACGACACCGCCGTCGCCGGCATCCAACGCCTGGACGGCGAGAGCGACTTCGAGTACCGGATGCGCAAGATCTGCCACCTCCACCTGACCCGCTTCGTGCGCGTCCTGCTCGACCGCAAGGACCGCGCGAGCATGGCCGTCGGGCTCGAAGTACGGGTGCCGTTCTGCGACCACCGGCTCGTCGAGTACGTATACAACGCGCCCTGGTCGGTGAAGTCCTTCGACGGCCGCGAGAAGAGCCTGCTGCGCGAGGCGGCCAGGGACGTCATTCCGCAGTCCGTGTACGACCGGGTCAAGAGCCCGTACCCGTCCACGCAGGACCCGAAGTACGCGATCGCCCTTCAGGGTCACGCCAAGGACCTGCTCGCCCAGCCCTCGCACCCGGTCTTCGACCTCATCGACCGCGACAATCTCCGCCGGGCGGCCGATGCCGGCGCGCCGCAGATCCACCAGGCATCGCGCCGCGGCCTGGAGCGCACGCTCGACCTGGCGATCTGGCTCGACCTGTACAAGCCGGAGCTGAAGATGGCGTAAGGCGCCCCTTAGCCGAGACCCCAGCTGTGGATCTTGTGCGGGTGGATGCGGATGAGCTCCTCGCTGAAGTGCGGGCCCAACTCGTGTGCTCCGGTGAGGAGTTCGGCCACTCCGCGGATCTCGACCCCGCGCACCTTCCACGGCCGTACGCTCACCACGTCGTCGACCACCAGGGCCGCCTTCGGGTTGCCCTGGAGGTTGCGCCACTTCTTGGTGGTGCCGAGGGCGTACCCGCCGATGAGGATCGTCCCGTCGTCCTGCGGGAAGAACCCGACGGGGTTGGCCTGCGGCTGGCCCTTCCCGTCCACGGTGGCGAGCCGGCCAAGGCGCTGGCTCTTGAGATACGTGCGCTCGGCCTCGCTGAATGCGGTCATGCGGCCACCCTCACACGCCCGCCACCACGCCGTCATCGGGTCGTGGACCCAGGTCTTCGGGACGGGCGCTCAGCCCCAGATCACCGCGCCGAGCCACGCCCCGGCCACGAGCAGGCAGGCGAACAGCTCGGCCATCACCGAGTAGCCGCCCGCACGAAGGACCGTACGGGCCGAGGCCAAGGCGTCCCCGCGGCTGCCGAGGCGTACCCGTTCCGCGCCGTAGAGCCCGCCGACGAACCCGGCGATCCCACCCGCCACGGGCAGCACGAAGAACCCCGCGACGGCGGCCGCGCCCGCGACGAGGACCGACCTCCTGGCCACTCCGGCCGCTTTGAAGCGGCGCGGCGGGAGGAAGGGCCGCAGGGCCTGGTTCAGCAGGAGCACGCCGGTGGCCCCGGCCAGGACGGCCCAGGCGAGCCCGGTGATGTCGTCGAGCGCCCACCACGCGACGGCGGCCCACACGATCGCCTGCCCGGGGACGCCCGGGACGAGGACGCCGCACAGGCCCATCAGCATCACCGCCCCGACCGCGAGGAGCTGCCACACGCCCATCTGCCAAGGGTGCAGGAAACCGCCCGTTCCCGCAGTCCCGGGCCCCTCGCGGGAAGGCTCAGCGGGCCACCCAGCCCCGCTCGTACGCGTGCCAGCCCAGCTGGAGGCGGGTCGTGACCCCGGTGAGCTCCATCAGGCCCTTGACCCGGCGCTGCACGGTCCGCAGGCCGAGCTCCAGCTGCTTGGCGGCACTGGCGTCCGTCATCCCGGCCAGCAGCAGCGACAGGATCTCCAGGTCGGTCGCGTCCGGGCCCCGCGCCTCCTCGACGATGCCGCGGCCCCCGCCGCCGAGCCGCAGCGGCAGCGCGTCCTTCCACACCGCCTCGAAGAGGCCCATGAGGGATTCGAGCAGCCCGCTCGCGTGCACCACGAGCGCGGCCGGCTCGGCGTCCCGGCCGGTCAGCGGCACCATCGCGAGGCTGCGGTCTGCGACGACGAGCTTGGTCGGTACCCGGTCCACCGTCCGCACCTGCTCGTCGCGGCCGAGTGCCGCGGACAGCTCGACGATCCCCGCGGGCAGCGAGAGCACCTCGCGCTCGATCACCACCCGGTGGGCGACCCCGCGGATCGAGGCCCGCTCCTCGGACTCGTTGTCCATCCCGGTGACCGCGACCGGCTTGCCCGTCACCAGGGCGCACACTTCCTCGGCCGCGCCCAGCTGCAACTGGTGGAAGCGGTGGGCGACCGCGCTCGCGCCGGTCACCACCTCGACGAGGTCGTGCACGGCCGGCGCGGCGGCCTCGGCCCGGTACTCCGCGGCGAGCAGCGCCGCCGCCAGCTCGGCCTGGTCCAGCTCGTGGCGCTGCTGGGTGAGCAGCGCCACGAGCGCCACGCCGGGCGGGGCCGCGACCCAGCGCCCGGGGCGCGCCGAGGACTGGGCGGCCAGGCCCTGGCGCCCCAGGCGGCGCAGCGCGCGCTCGGTCTCGTTCTCGGGCAGCGCGAGCCGGTGCGCGAGGTCACTCACCTCGGCCGCGCCGACCGCGACCAGGGCGCGGTACGCCGACTCCTGCGTCTCGTCGAGACCTATCGCTCCCAGCACCACGGACCGCCTCCCTCACCTGCGCGGTGGCGGGAAACCGCCCCGGCGCAAACCCGCCTCACAACATCATCCCCGTATCTCCCGTCGCTCTGCCAATGTCGAGCCACCGCAGCACCAACAGCCTCCGGGTACGGGGCATTTGCGCTCTTGTGGAAGCGCTCGCAGCAGGTCACCACGAGCTGGAAGCTCCGCTCGCACCGGAGCGGAAGTCGGACGGCGACCGTGAACCACGCGGGAGCCGCCGCCAGGAACGTGACCCTGAAGACCGAACTGACCGACGCCAACGGCAATTCGGTCACCCAGACCGTGGTGGACGCATACGCGGTGCGGTAGCCGCGCAGCCGGTCCGCCGGGTGTTCCTCCCGTGGGGGGTGGGGTCGCCCGGCGGACTTTGGCTTTCCTGCCCGGCTCGTCCGTTGCGGACATTTTCCCGATGCCCCGTTTTCGTATGCCTCGGACGGTGGACAATAAGGGCATGAGCCAGCAGGGGGAGAGGCCGACCCGGGACGACGACTGGTGGAACCGGCTGTACGACGAGTCGGCCCCGGACGCCGGCCCCGACGGTTCGGGCGACAGCCTCGACGACCGCTTCGACTCGGCGTCGGGCACGGTGGGTTCGGGCTCCGCGGGTTCCGGTGCGGCGGATGCGAAGCCGCTGGGATCTTCGGGCGCGAAGGGTTCGCAGACGGCGGGCGCGAACCCGGCGGCTTCGGACGTGACGGGTCCCGACTCGGCGGGTTTCACCCCGGCGGCTTCGGACGTTGCCGGGCGGAACCCGGCCGGTTTACCCCGGGCGGAACGCGCCGCTCCACCCGCCGCGCCCAGCGCCTCGCCGCGCCCCCGGGCGCCCTGGGAGCCGCCCGAAACCCCGTCCGCACCGCGCAAACCCGCCGCCTGGTGGGAGTCCGTTCCGGCGGCTCCGCCGCCACCGACGGCCCCGGCCCCGCTGCCCGATCTGCCGCCCGGCTGGACGGAGGGCGCCCCGCCGGATCAGGCCGAGGCGACGCACCCCGCCGAGGAGCGGCGCCCGGCGCCCATCACCGCGCCGCCCGACCCGCCCCGTGCCGCCGCCACCCATGAGCCGCGCGCCCCGCAGGGCCTCCGCACCCCCACCGTGGAAACCCCCGCCCCGCCCGCCGTCGCTCCTGACGAGCAGTTCGGGCCGCCCGAGACCGCGCCGCCCGAGCAGTTCGCGCCGGTGACCCGGCCCCGTACCGGCCATGTGGGTGACGGTCCGCCCACCTACGACGCCGAGCCCACCGCGCTGCCCGCGGCCAGGCCGGACGAGCTCGACGACCTCGTCGCCGACACCGTCCTCGACGGGGCCCGCTACGGCGCGTACGTCCTGCGGGCCTCGTCCTCGCGCGGGGACTCCGCGCGCTACCGGGGCGAGCCGCGCCGCGACGCCCTGCTCACCGCCCGCTTCGGCACCGGCGAGAACGCCCTGGTCCTGGTCGCCGTGGCGAGCGGCGCACGGACCAGCGAGCGGGCCCACCTCGCGGCCGCCGACGCCTGCCACTGGATCGGCGGCGCCATCGGCCGCAGCCATGTCCGCCTCGCCGAGGACATAAGGGCGGGCCGGCGCGGCGACCTCAAGTCGGGGCTGCACCGGCTCACCGACCGCAGCTACGGCATGCTGCGGGCCCGCGCCGCCGAGCTCGGCGCCGAGCCCGAGGAGTACACCGCGAGCCTGCGCTGTCTGCTGCTCTCCGCCGACCCCGCCTGCCGCACCCGGGTGTTCTTCGGCATCGGCCACGGCGGCCTCTTCCGGCTGCGCGGCGGCGTCTGGCAGGACATCGAGCCCGCCGTGCCCGACGCGGGTGCGGTCTACGGCGAGCCGGTGGTCGGCTTCGGCTCGGCCCCCGCCGAGACCCCGCAGGGCGACCGCCTCACCATGGACCTGAACACCGTCGAGCCCGCCCGCCCCTACATCGACCCGCCCCCGCCACCGGGCGAACCGTTCCGCTTCCGGGCCTCCGTGGCTCGTCCGGGCGACACCCTCCTGCTGTGCAGCGGGGGTCTCGCCGAACCCCTGCGCGGCGAGCCCGCCCTCGCCAAGGAACTCGCCGAACGCTGGGCCCGCCCCGAGCCGCCGGGGCTCGCCGCGTTCCTCGCCGACGTGACGTTGAGGGCGAAGGGGTACGCCGACGACCGTACGGCCGTCGCGGTCTGGGAGGCGTGACGGCCAAGGCCATGGGTTGATGGACCCATGGCCAAGCAGAATGTTGCAGAGCAGTTCGTCGACATCCTCACCCGCGCGGGCGTGAAGCGGCTGTACGGAGTCGTCGGCGACAGTCTGAACCCCGTCGTCGACGCCATCCGCCGCAACTCGGCCATCGACTGGATCCAGGTCAGGCACGAGGAGGTCGCCGCCTTCGCGGCCGGCGCCGAGGCCCAGCTCACCGGGAAGCTGGCCGCCTGCGCAGGCTCGTGCGGGCCCGGCAACCTGCACCTCATCAACGGCCTGTACGACGCGCACCGCTCGATGGCCCCCGTCCTGGCTCTGGCCTCGCACATCCCGTCCTCCGAGATCGGCCTCGGCTACTTCCAGGAGACCCACCCCGACCAGCTGTTCCGCGAGTGCTCCCACTACAGCGAGCTGATCTCCAACCCGCAGCAGATGCCCCGCGTGCTCCAGACCGCCATCCAGCACGCCATCGGCCGCGGCGGCGTCAGCGTCCTGGCGCTGCCCGGCGACATCGCCTCCGAGCAGGCCCCCGACAAGGCGATCGACCATGCCCTCGTCACCTCGCTGCCCTCGGTGCGGCCCGGCGACAGCGAGATCGACAAGCTGGCGGCCCTCATCGACAAGGCGAAGCGCGTCACCCTGTTCTGCGGCAGCGGCACCGCCGGGGCGCACGCGGAGGTCATGGAGTTCGCCGAGCGGATCAAGTCGCCCGTCGGGCACGCGCTGCGCGGCAAGGAGTGGATCCAGTACGACAACCCGTACGACGTCGGCATGAGCGGCCTGCTCGGCTACGGCGCGGCCTATGAGGCGACCCATGAGTGCGATCTGCTGATCCTGCTCGGCACCGACTTCCCGTACAACGCCTTCCTGCCCGACGACGTCAAGATCGTCCAGGTCGATGTGCGCCCCGAACACCTGGGCCGCCGCTCGAAGCTGGACCTCGCGGTGTGGGGCGACGTGAAGGAGACGCTGCGCTGTCTGACGCCGCGCGTGCAGGCCAAGACGGACCGCCGGTTCCTCGACAAGATGCTGAAGAAGCACGCGGACGCGCTGGAGGGCGTCGTCAAGGCGTACACCCGCAAAGTGGAGAAGCACGTCCCGATCCACCCCGAGTACGTCGCCTCCGTACTGGACGAACTCGCCGCCGACGACGCGGTGTTCACCGTCGACACCGGTATGTGCAACGTCTGGGCGGCCCGCTACATCTCGCCCAACGGCAGGCGCCGGATCATCGGTTCGTTCAGTCACGGCTCGATGGCCAACGCGCTGCCGCAGGCCATCGGCGCCCAGTTCATCGACCGGAACCGTCAGGTGATCTCGATGTCGGGCGACGGCGGGTTCTCGATGCTCATGGGGGACTTCCTGACCCTGGTCCAGTACGAACTGCCGGTAAAGATCGTGCTGTTCAACAACTCCTCGCTCGGCATGGTCGAGCTGGAGATGCTGGTCGCCGGACTTCCCTCGTACGGGACGGCCAACCGCAACCCCGACTTCGCGGCCATCGCCCGGGCGGCCGGGGCGTACGGGGTGCGCGTGGAGAAGCCCAAGCAGCTCGCGGGCGCGCTCAAGGACGCCTTCAGGCACAAGGGCCCGGCCCTGGTCGACATCGTCACCGACCCCAACGCGCTGTCCATCCCGCCGAAGATCAGCGCCGAGATGGTGTCGGGCTTCGCGCTCTCCGCCAGCAAGATCGTCCTGGACGGCGGGGTGGGCCGCATGCTCCAGATGGCCCGCTCCAACCTCCGCAACGTGCCGAGGCCCTGAGGAACCCGGGCCTCGGGGGCGGCAAGGAACACCACTCCTTCACCGTGCTCCGCAGAACCGCTCGGATCTTCCCCCGCGTCCTCGCCTTCACCCGGTCCGTCAACAGCGACTACTCTCAACCGGGTTACGCCGATGACCAGGCGAGAAGGGCCGGGGGAGTCACACCACCATGAGCGGTACCAACGGGGACGGAAGCGGCGAGAAGGACGACTACATAGAGGGGGGCATCAAACCGCTCGCGGTGAGCGATCCGGTGCGCATCGGGCCGTATCTGCTGCTCGGGCGGCTCGGTGCCGGCGGCATGGGGCGGGTGTTCCTCGCCCGTTCGGACAGCGGGCGCACCGTCGCCGTGAAGGTCGTCCACGAAGAGCACGTGTCCGACGAGCACTTCAGGGCGCGCTTTAGGCGGGAGATCGAGGCGGCGCGCAAGGTCGGGGAGCGGTACACGGCGCCGGTGCTCGACGCGGGCCCGGGCGACGAGCCGCCGTGGGTCGCGACGGGATACGTGCCGGGGCTCTCGCTCGAACAGATCGTGCGGCGCCACGGGCCGCTGCCGACCGAGTCCCTGCACGCTCTCGCCGAGGAACTCCTGAAGGCGCTCCGGGACATCCACGGCGCGGGAATCGTGCACCGCGACCTGAAGCCGTCCAACGTGATGCTCACCGTGGACGGCACGAAGGTCATCGACTTCGGAATCGCGCGGGCCCTGGAGACGTCCGTGGAGTCCCTCCTCACCAGTACGGGAATGGCGGTCGGCTCTCCCGGTTTCATGTCGCCGGAGCAGGTGCGGGGGCAGAGCGCCGGGGTCAAGAGCGATGTGTTCACCCTCGGGTGCGTGCTCACCTATGCGGCGACCGGGCAGCTGCCGTTCGGGCACGGAGCCAGCAACCAGCACGCCGTGATGTTCCAGATCGTGGAGGGCGAGCCCGATCTGGCGGGCGTCGAGGACGACTCGCTGCGGGCCCTGATCTCCCGGTGTCTGGCGAAGGACATCGACGAACGTCCGGGCGTGGACGAGCTGTTGGCGGACCCGGAGCGGACGCGGCCGCGCTCCGCGCGCGGCGCCTGGCTGCCCGCCCGCGTGGTCGCACGTCTGGCCCAGCAGTCGGCGCGGCTGCTCGACGCCGAGGCGGAGCCGCTCCGGGAAGAGCCCGTGGACCGGGCGACCATCGGGCTGCGGGCACCGGCCGGGGACCCCGAGGCCGTCGTGGCGAGCCTCGGCGCCACGCAGCGGGAGCCCGAAGAGCGGCCCCGCCGGCGCCGCCGGCTCATCGTGCTGCCCGTCGTCGCCGTGCTCACCGTCGGCGGCGGCACCATCGCCGTGCTCCAGCCCTTCGCGAGCGACGGCGGCGGAGCGCAGGCCAAGACCCCGGCCAGCAGCGCGAGCGCGAGCAGCGGTGACCGGGCGGGTTCCAGCGCCACGCCCTCCGGAAGCAGCTCGCCCGGCGCCCCGAGCAGTCCGGCCTCCCCCGGGGCGAGCGCTCCGGCCAGCGCGACCCCGAAGGGCCCGGATGCCAAGCCCGGCGAGGGGCCGAACGCTCCGTCCAACGGCGGGAGTTCGGCACAGCAGCCGGGCGGAGGCGGCAGCCAGCCCGGTGGCGGGGGCGGCTCCACCAGAGGCGCCGGGGGTGGCGCCGGCGGCGGGACCGGCTCGTCGTCGGGTGCGGGGTCGGCAGGGGCGTCCGGATCTTCGGGGCAGTCCGGCTCCGGCGGCACATCCGCGGGGTCCCCGCCGCCCGACATGAAGGCCTACAAACTCGAGTACACCAACTCCTGCGTCGGCGCCTGTGACATGCCGATCGCGGTGACCTGGCCGTCGGTCTCCACAGCGACCCGCTACGACATCCACTACACCAACAAGGGCAGCAACTTCACGAAGAAGAACGTCGACACCGTCTACTCCACCGGCTCCCTCAACTACACGATCACAGGCCCGTACTCCGGCGACGAGATCTGTGTCACGATGCGCGCCGCCAACAAGTACGGAGCCTCGGCCTGGGCGGAGACCTGGTGCGGCACGGTGCCGTACTAAATCCGTGACCGCTCCCGGTCCCTGCGCAGCCGCAGCGTGACGATCTGGAACGGCCGCAGCTCCAGGGCGATCCCCTCCGCCGAGAGCGGGGCCGCGCCCCGCGGCCGTTCCAGGAGATCGGTGAACTCGGCCCGCACGCAAGGGAATCCGGGCCGCAGCACCGCCCTGACCCGGCTGCCCGCCGACTCGTAGAGCCGCACCACCACATCCCCGCCCCGGTCCTCCGCGAGCTTCACCGCCTCGACGGTCACCGCCGGGTCGTCCACCGTGACCAGCGGGGCGACCTCGGCGGCGGGCGCGACCCGCAGCGGCAGGTTCAGCGCGAGCCCCTCCGCGACGGCATCGCTCACCTCGGCCCCCGGAAGCAGCGCATAGGCGAACCGGTGCACATCGACATCGGTCGCCGGGTCCGGGCTGTGCGGCGCCCGAAGGAGCGTGAGCCGTACGGTCGTGCCGAGCCCGGCCTCGTGCGGCACCCGGGTGACCTCGTGCCCGTACGTCGAGTCATTGAGCACGGCCACCCCGTACGACGGCTCGGCGACCCGCAGCCAGCGGTGCGCGCAGATCTCGAACCGGGCCGCGTCCCAGCCCGTGTTGACGTGCGTCGCGCGGTGCACATGCCCGAACTGGATCTCGGCGGTGGACCGTTCGGCGTGCACATCGAGCGGAAACGCCGCCTTGAGCACCTTCTCCGACTCGCGCCAGTCGACCTCGGTGACGACGTCGACGCGCGGGCTGCCGCAGGCGAGCCGGATCTCCTGGGTGACCCGCGAACTCCCGAAGCTCCGCACCACCCGCACGGCCGCCCGCAGCGGCCCTTCCTCGACGAGCTCGACCGAGTCGGCGTCGGTGAGATCGGTGTGCCGGCGCCGGTAGTGCCGGTCGATGTCCCAGGCGTCCCACTGGTTGGGGTGATCGGGATGCAACTGAAGCAGGTTGCCCCGACTGCCGGGGGCGAGTACCTCCCGGTCGGCGACGAGGTCGCGGACCGAGGTCAGCAGCCCCTCGTGGTCCACCGATACCCGCACAACTCCGTTGTCCAGTACGAGAGTTGAGCCATCCCGCACCACGCTCACCGGAGGTTGCGAAGCGGCCGCCCCAGGGAGTGACGTCGCGGCGAGCGGTGGGGCGTGGACGGCTTGCAGCGCCCGGCCGCCGGGCAGCGGCTGGCCGTCCGGCGCGTTCTCGGCCGCCGTCTCGACCACCGCGTTCCGCGCGTACGGCGACGCGTTGAGCACGGCGGGCCGCCGTGCCTCACCCAGCGCCGAGACCGCGCCCGCGACGATGGCCTCCAGCTCCGCGCGTACCCGCTCGTACGTCTCGCGCGCCTCCCGGTGGACCCAGGCGATCGACGAGCCGGGCAGGATGTCGTGGAACTGATGCAGCAGCACCGTCTTCCACAACCGGTCGAGATCGTCGTACGGGACGCTGTAGTCGGGGGAGTGGAGGGCGGCGGCCGTCACCCACAACTCCGCCTCCCGCAGGAGGTGTTCACTGCGCCGGTTGCCCTGCTTGGTCTTGGCCTGGGTCGTATAGGTCGCCCGGTGCAGCTCCAGGTACAGCTCGCCCGACCACACCGGCGCCCGCTCCCCGTACTCGGCGTGCGCGGCCTCGAAGAACGCGGACGGCCTCTCGACGGTGACTCGGGGCGAGCCCTCCAGGTCGCGCAGCCGGCGCGCCTTCTCCAGCATCTCCCTGGTCGGGCCGCCCCCACCGTCGCCCCAGCCGAACGGGACGAGGGAGCGCGTGGCGAGCCCCTTCTCGCTGAAGTTCCGCTCCGCGTGGGCGAGTTCGGCCCCGTGGAACTGGGAGTTGTAGGTGTCCACCGGCGGGAAGTGGGTGAAGACCCGGGTGCCGTCGATGCCCTCCCACCAGAACGTGTGGTGCGGCATCCGGTTCGTCTGGTTCCACGACAGCTTCTGGGTGAGGAACCACTTCACCCCGGCCAGCTTCGCGAGCTGCGGAAAGGCCGCGGTGTAGCCGAAGGAGTCGGGCAGCCAGATCTCCTCGGTCTCCACGCCGAGCTCTTCCAGGAAGAAGCGCTTGCCGTGCACGATCTGCCGGGCCAGCGCCTCACCGCCCGGCATGTTGGCGTCCGACTCCACCCACATCGAGCCCACCGGAGCCCAATTCCCTTGCTCCACAGCCTTTTTGATGCGCAGCCAGATGTGCGGCTGGTGGTCGCGGACCCAGGCGTACTGCTGGGCCTGTGAGCAGGCGAAGACCAGCTCGGGGTAGTCGGCGGCCAGCGCCGTCACATTGGCGAAGGTGCGTGCCGCCTTGCGGACCGTCTCGCGCAGCGGCCACAGCCATGCCGAGTCGATGTGCGCGTGCCCGGCCGCCGAGACGCGGTGGGCGCTGGGACCGGCCGGACGGGACAGCGCGTCGGCCAGCTCGGCACGCGCCGCCACCGCGGTGCCCGCCACATCGTGCAGGTCGAGCGCGTCCAGCATGCGCTCCAGCGCCCGCAGGATCTCGTGCCGGCGGGCCCGGTCGGCCGGCAGCTCCTGCATCAGCTCCGACAACACCTCCACATCCAGCACCAGGTGCCACACCTGCTCGTCGAGTACGGCGAGCTCGGCAGCCGCGAATCGGTAGATGGGCCCATGCCCGGCGGTCAGTACGTCCCCCAGCGGGGTCGGTTCGAAGTCGTGCAGCACCGCCGGATTCGCGGCCGCCTCCAGGAGCAGGGCGACCTCCTCCCCGCCCGCCGCACGCGCTGCCACCGGGATATGCCGGTTGCGTGGATGGATGCCCTTGAGCGGGACGCCCGAGGCGTCGTACACCAGACCCTCCGCCTGGAAGCCCGGACCCGCCCCGGTGAAACCGGGGTCGATGACCGCCTCGACCCTGCGTCCCGCCCACGCCCCGGGCACCCGTCCTTCGATCCGGAACCAGCTCGTCGACCATGGGCGGCCCCACTCCGTACCGGCCTCGAACGGCTCGTATGCCGCCGTCAACGCCTCGGCGACGGGCACCGGCTCGCCCGGCGCGTGCCAGACGGCCAGGGTCAGCGGCGCCCGGGCGGCGTACTGCGCGGGGCGCACGAACTGGCGCATGGCCCGCTCAAGGCGTCCCTCGACCAGCGATCGGTCATCATGCATCGCTTCTCCTCCAGCTGCTCACTGAAGGGTTTCCCGTTCGGTTGTTGAGGAATCACCATGCGTGACCGTGGCCCGACGGGGCATGCATCCCGTGTGCATGTTCGAGGGGGAGAGGTCGTCACCACGTGCAGGTGGGGGATATGACAAGGCATCAGGCAGGGCTCGGCCCCGCGGGGAGCGGGCCCGTCCGGACACCTGATGCGCAGCAGGGGGACCAGCATCTGCTGCGCAGGAGAGTGGGGCAGGCGGATCTGACCGCCGTGGGGGAAATACGCCGGGCGCTGAGGGAACTCCTCGGCCCGTCGAGGCATTCGGGGGCGGCGGACGTGGCCGAGCTGCTCACCAGCGAGCTGGTGACCAACGCCCTCGTCCACACCGATCACGGTGCGGTGGTGACGGCGACGGTCGGCGAGGCCGGCCTTCGCGTGGAGGTGCGGGATTTCGTGGCCGCGCTTCCCACGCCGTACGTACCGTCCGCCGACGACGGTACGCATGGCAGGGGCCTGCTGCTCGTCCAGGCGCTGGCGGACGCCTGGGGTGTGCACGAGCACGGCATGGGGAAGGTGGTCTGGTTCGAGCTCGGCTGCAACGGCAACGAGGTGGCGCCGCAGTATTGAACGGCGCGGCGGCTAGCCGAACTGCTGCTCAAGGTCCTTGAGCTTGCGTTCCAGGGAGTCGAGCCGGGGCAGCGCCTGGGTGTCGTCCTCGGCGGTGAGGTCCACAGTCATGGCCGCCGAAGCGTCAGCGGTCCCGAGGGCCGCGAGGGAGTGCCGGGTGCGCAGGGGTAGCTGTCCTGGCTCGGCTATGGCCGGCTCCGCGACGGCTTTGGGCTGTGCGGAGCCCTGGCCGGGGCCGATCGCCGGGACGCCGACCTGGCGGCCGCCCCTGCCGCGCCCCCAGGCCCGGTTCTGCCGGCTGAGCGCCCGGAAGTGCGCCCGGTCCAGCTTCTCCTGGTCGCGCCTGCGGAGCTTGTTCTCCTCCTTGGCGCGCTTGTCCTCGCGCACCTCTTCGACGGCCTCGTCCAGGGTGCGTACGCCCTCCAGGAGCATCAGCGACCAGGCGCCGAAGGTCTCCCTGGGGGCCCGCAGCCACCGTACGATCCGGATCTGCGGCAGCGGCCGCGGCACCAGGCCCTGCTCGCGAAGGGCCGCCCGGCGGGTCTGCTTCAGCGCGCGGTCGAAGAGGACCGCCGCCGACAGCGACATCCCGGCGAAGAACTGCGGGGCGCCCGCGTGGGCCATGCCGCGCGGCGCGTGCACCCAGTTGAACCAGGCCGCGGCGCCCGCGAACGTCCACACCAGGAGGCGCGAGCCGAGTGCCGCGTCGCCGTGGCTGGCCTCGCGCACCGCGAGTACGGAGCAGAACATGGCTGCGCCGTCGAGGCCGAACGGGACCAGGTACTGCCAGCCGTCCGTCAGATTGAGGTTCTGTCGGCCGAAGCCGACCAAGCCGTGGAAGGAGAGCGCGGCGGCCACCGCCGCGCAGCAGAACAGGAGCACATAGGAAGCGGTGCCGTACACCGCCTCTTTCCTTCTGCGGCGCTCCTCACTGCGCTCCCAGGAGTCGTCGCCGGTGGCGTTGTCACCGGCGCGCTTGCCGCGCGCGAGCACTACCAGAGCCACGACGACCCCCACGATCATCACGCCGCCCGGAAGCAGCCAGTCCAGCGATATGTCGGTCAGTCGCATGCGGTGTCCCTTGCATCGCGTAGGGCGTATCGGCCGCCATACTGCTCCTGCCGTACGGGGCGGCAGGGGGTTTCGGGGCAAGAGGGCGCCAACAAACGCGGAGGGCAGTCGGATAGGGGGGATTCGATCGAACTGCCGTGCCCGGCGCGCGAGTTGAGTTCGACTGGCGCTCACCCGGACGGGTGGCATGGATCCGGAGCCCATGCCCGAACCGCGTCCGGACGGGACGCGGTCTCTCAGGAGGCGGCGCTGAGCCTCTGCACGCGCTCGGCGTCACAGGTGCGCGGACAGGTCACACAGGTGTCCTCGGGGCGCACGGTGTAGAAGAAGCAGCAGCTCGCCCGGTCGCGGGTCGGCAGGCGCCGGCCGTCGGGCGCGGTCAGCTCGCGGAACCCGGGCGTGCCCACATACGGCTTCGCGGTGCCGGGGAGCAGCGCGTCGAGCTCGGCCATCGCGCGCGGCTCCTCGCCGAGCAGTGAGCCGATGTACCAGAGCCCCTCGACGATCTCGTCCGTCGCCATGCCCCACAGCGCCCGCTTGCCGCGCCGCATGCGCGGGCCGAATCCGTCGAGCACCGCCCCGAGGTGCTCGGCCACCGCCGCCCGCACCTCGCCGCGCAGCGCCTCCTCGTCCGGTACGACGCGGGCGCCGGGGAGCTGGGCCGCCGGGTCGTCCGGCAGGCAGGCGAACTCCCTTACCCGTACGGCGAGTTGGCCGAGGGTGCGCTGGAACGTCACATCGGCGACCGGCACCCGCGGTACCCGGCGGTGCAGAAACCACGGCACCGTCACGAGGAGGCAGACGGGCCAGGCATAGCGGTGGAAGCCGAAGGAGGCGATGACGTCGGGGCGGGCCTGGTGCCCGAAGTCCTGTACGACCTGGGCGTTGTCCCAGGCCAGGAAGGCGTCGAGGGCGGCGCCGCCCGCAGCGAGCTCCGCCGCGCCGACCCAGCCGGCGCCGCCGGGCGCCTGCTCGGTCCCGGTCAGCTCCTTGATTCCCAGTCCGGGAAAGACCTCGGCCAGGCGGGCGTAGGAGTCCGCGACGGGGCTCGGCGTGGGGCTGGGCAGCAAGGTGGAGACGGCCATGCGGGACCACCGAATCACGATCGTTGACAGGTAAGGCTTACCTTAGCGGATAAGGGCGATGTTTGAACTCGTGCTTTGTCCGCCTATGGTCTGTGAGGGGCAGACGGAGCCGTAGGAGGCCGGGGTGGAACAGGGCAGAGCGCGCGAGGCAGTGGTGCCCGCGTACGGGTCGCCCCGCGTTCCCGGCCAGGCCCGGGGCGGCGAGCACCTCGGCGACGCCCGCGGCGAGCACACCCACAGTGAGCCGCCGGCCCCCCGCACCGTCCACCGTCACTCGGTGCGCGGCCAGATCCTGGCGGCGCTGCGCACCGCTCTGGTCGACGGCGATCTCGTGCCGGGGGAGGTCTACTCGGCGCCGGCGCTCGGTGAGCGGTTCGGGGTCTCCGCGACCCCCGTGCGCGAGGCGATGCAGCAGCTCAGCATCGAGGGCGCCGTCGAGGTCGTGCCGAACCGGGGCTTCCGGGTCACCGAGCGCAGCGCCCGCGAGCTCGCGGAGCTCGCCGAGGTGCGGGCCATGATCGAGGTGCCGGTGATGCTGCGGCTCGCCCGTACCGTCCCGGCGGCCCGCTGGGCCGAGCTTCGCCCGCTCGCCGAAGCCACCACCGAGGCCGCCGCGACCGGCGACCGCGCGGGCTACGCCGAGTGCGACCGCGCCTTCCACCGGGCGCTCCTCGCTCTCGCGGGCAATCAGCAGCTCGTCCAGGTCGCCGACGACCTGCACCGGCGCGCCCAGTGGCCGCTGACCGCGGCGCCGGTCGCGCGCCGCGCCGACCTGGTCGCCGACGCTGCCGAACACCTGGCCCTCCTGGACGCCCTGTGCGCCCAGAACCTGTCGGTCGTCCAGTCGCTGGTACAGGAGCACTTCACGGGCTCCGCGCTCTGAGGCCGCGCCGCTGAACCCCGGGCCGTCACGGCCGCGTCCGTGCTGTGCAACAGCTCACACCGCGAGGAACCCGGGCCGTCAACTGCCGCGTCCCAGCGGGTACTTGAACCATCGCGCGCCGGGGGGCCACCATGCCGGATCCGTGGATGCAACAGCAGCAGATGCAGCAACAGCAATGGCAGAGCCGACAGGCTGCGGACTCGGCCCGGCGCGCGTCCGAGCGTGGGCGCGACGCGCACCGGCTCGCCCAGGGCCCGGTGCGGCGCGGCTCCTCGGGCCGTCTCACCAGCCTGGTCCAGCTCGTCCTGTTGCTCGCGGCGGTCGTCTACCTCGCCCACCATCCGGACGTCCGAGCCACCTTGTGGGGGTACGCCCAGCACGCCTGGAGCCACCTCAACTCGCTGATCGACGACGCGCGTTCAGGCAATTGAAGCTCTATCAGGAATGGCCTCGGATGAATTGACGGGCCGTCACATCGCGGCGGGCCGGGGTGGCGCGGCTCCCAGATGGGCCGCAAGCCAGGTGGGGACGCCGAGGAGGCGTACGAGGCGGGCCGCCTCCGTGCGCAGCCGGGTCGAGACCGGCTCCTCCTCGGTGTCGGCGAGTGCGGCGAGCGCCGGGGCCGTGCCGATGAGGTAGCCGAGCTCCTCGCGGATGCGCAGGGACTCGGTGAAGCCGTGCCGCGCCTCCGCCAACTCGCCGTCGCGCAGGGCGAGTCCGGCCAGATGGCGCCAGGTGAAGGAGAGCAGCAGGGTGTCGCCGTGAGCCGCGGCGCCCTCGTGGGCGCGGCGGTAGGCGGCGCGGGCGGCCTGCGGTGCGTCGGCCACGTTCTCGGCGAGCAGCCCCCGCCGGAAGTCGAGCAGCGCCCGGCCGCGGCCCGCGAGCGCGGTCAGCGCGGCGGCCCGGCCGAACGCGGAGCGCGCCTCGTCCGCCCGGTCCCGTACCCCGAACAGCGTTGAGGCGTACGCGAGATAGCCGCGCTCGCAGGCGGCGGCGCCGCGCTCCTCGTCGCTGCGGGCGACTGCCTCGGCGCCGCGCAGCGCCTCGTCGGCCTCCGCCCAGCCGGACTCGGTGTAGACGCAGCGCTCGGTCAGCAGGGCCGTGCGCTGGAGCGCGCCGGCCGCCGCGCCCGCATGCGGTTCGAGCAGGGCGGCGGCGTCCGTCCAGCAGCCGCGCGAGCGCAGCCGCCATACCGCGGTCTGGAGCGGATCCCCGTCATCTGCAGTCGTTCCGGAACCAGACATGGCGGTATGCGCCACGTTGCCCTCCCCGAGCGCGCCATCGAGCTGCTGAGTAGATCCGCATCTCAACACGGAATGGCACGCCGGGCCAAGGGGGGTGCGTGAATGAGTTCACAATCGTCCGACACTGGCCGGGATCGACTGTCAGCTCATACGAAGCGCCAGGAAGAAGTCCAGCTTGTCCTCAAGCCGGGACAGGTCACGGGCCGTCAACTGCTCGATCCTGCCCACCCGGTAGCGCAGCGTGTTGACGTGCAGGTGCAGTCGTGTGGCGCACCGCGTCCACGAGCCGTCGCAGTCGAGGAAGGCCTCCAGGGTCGGGATGAGTTCGGCCCGGTGGCGCCGGTCGTAGTCGCGCAGCGGGTCGAGCAGCCGGGCCGTGAAGGCGCGCCGTACGTCGTCCGGCACGAACGGCAGCAGCAGTACGTGCGAGGCCAGCTCGTGGTGGCCGGCCGCGCACACCCGGCCGGGGCGTGCGGCGGCGACCCGGCGGGCGTGCCGGGCCTCCTCCAGGGCGCCGCGCAGCCCCTCGGCGGAGTGCACCGCGGCGCTGACACCCAGTGTCAGGCGGCCGTCGTCCGCCAGCCCCGCCGAGAGCGGGGTGCGTACGGCGGCCAGGAGCGCGTCGGCGTGCAGGCCGCCCTCGGCACCCTCGTTCGCCACCGCGGGCAGCGGCACGAGCGCGATCGCCTCGTCGCCCGCGTGGGCCACCGCGATCCGGTCGGAGGACTCGGGGCCGACCACCGCGGGGTCGACCAGGATCTCCTCCAGGAGCGACTGGGCGACCGGGCCACCCTCGATCTCCCCGCCGGAGTCGCGCTCCCAGTCCACCCGGGCCACCACGACCTGCCAGTGCGGTGCCGAGCCGAGGCCGGGCAGCAGCACCGGGGCCGCGACTCTGAGCCGGGCCGCGATCTCGGCGGGCGCGGCGCCGGTCTGCACCAGCTCCAGGACCTCCTGGGCGAGGCGGCGGCGCACCGTGCGGGCCGCGTCGCGCCGGTCGCGCTCGACCGCGATGAGCTGGGTGACGCCCTGGAGCAGGTCGAGCCGCGCGGCCGGCCAGTCGCTCGCGTCGGCCTCGACGGCGAGCAGCCAGTCCGAAAGCACCGTCTCGCGCACGTCGCGGGCGGCGGGGGCCGCGCCCCGCCCGTTGTTGCGGATCGGGAACAGCGAGTAGGTCACGCCCTCGGCGGTGGCCCGGTGCGGGCCCCGGCGGCCGGTGCGGGTGGCACCCAGGTGCTCGGCGGCGAGCGCCGCGCCGACCGCCGGGGTCAGCGCGTCGCCGGCGCCCGCGATCTGGCGGCCGGTCGGAGAAAGCACCCAGGCCCGCAGGTCGAGGTCGGAGCCGAGGAGGTCGAGGACCACCTCGGGGCCGCCGCCCGCAGGTCCCGACGTCATCAGCCTGCGGTGGCGGTCCACGACCGCCGCGAGGTCGCCCGCGCGCTCGCCCGAGACCTGTCGTACGACGTGCTCGGTGATGGTTGCGAACGCGACCGACTCGTTCACCGCGAACAGCGGGAGCCGGTGGCGAGAACAAGCCAGAACGAGATCGTCGGGAATGGCGCCGAGCTCGGCCTCACCGGCCGCCAGGCCCGCCACACCGGCCCCCGCGAGGATGCGTACGAATGGCTCGGAATCTTCGGCGTCCCGGCGCCAGGCCAGACCCGTCAGAACCAGCTCGCCACCCGTGAGGTAGCGGCTCGGATCCCGCAGGTCAGTGGTCATTACTCCCCGCACCGTGCGGTCCAGCTCGTCCTCGCCGCCGAGCAGCCGCAGCCCCAGCGCGTCGGTTTCCAGAAGTGCGCGCAGCCGCATCGCGTGTCGCCGCCGATCTGTCTTGATGTTGCCGTTGGAAAGCGGTGAGGTTACGGAGCACCGCCTTTCATACGAATCTACAAGACGTGAGCGGAGACCAGCCAACTCCTTCATGGTTTCGGTGACTGCACCCGAGGGATGCAGGCTTGTGTACTGAGTCCACACCGCGTTAACAGCACATGAACGACTGAGATGTCGAGGGCCTGCCGTCCCCGGGACCCGCGCGAACTACCCCGAATTTGAGAATCGGAAGAGAGCCACTCATGGACTTCCTTCGCCCCGCCAGCTGGGAGGAGGCGCTCGCCGCCAAGGCAGAGCACCCCACCGCTGTGCCCATTGCGGGTGGCACCGATGTGATGGTCGAGATCAACTTCGACCACCGCCGGCCCGAGTACCTCCTGGACCTGAACCGCATCAGCGAGTTGGCCCAGTGGGAGGTCGGGGAGGACAGCGTCCGGCTCGGACCCTCCGTCCCGTACACCAAGATCATGGAGAACCTGCGGACGGAGCTGCCGGGCCTCGCGCTCGCCTCGCACACCGTCGCCTCCCCGCAGATCCGCAACCGCGGCGGCGTCGGCGGCAACCTCGGCTGCGCCTCGCCGGCCGGTGACGCGCACCCCTCGCTGCTTTCCTCGGGCGCCGACGTCGAGGTCGAGTCGCAGGCGCGCGGCGTGCGGCTCATCCCGATCGACGAGTTCTACAAGGGTGTGAAGCGCAACGCCCTTGAGGCGGACGAGCTGATCAAGGCCATCCACATCCCCAAGGCGGACGGCCCCCAGCAGTTCTCCAAGGTCGGCACCCGCAACGCCATGGTCATCGCGGTCTGCGCGTTCGGCCTGGCGCTGCACCCCGAGACCCGTACGGTCCGTACCGGCATCGGCTCGGCCGCGCCCACCCCCATCCGGGCGAAGGCGGCCGAGGAGTTCCTGAACGCGGCGCTCGAAGAGGGCGGCTTCTGGGACAACGGCAAGATCATCACCCCCTCGGTCGCGAAGCAGTTCGCCACGCTCGCCTCGGGCGCGTGCAACCCGATCGACGACGTCCGCGGCACCGCGAACTACCGCCGTCACGCCGTCGGCGTCATGGCGCGCCGCACGCTGATGTGGACCTGGGAGACGTACCGCGGCGGCAACGGCCGCACCCTTGAAGGAGCTGCATAACCATGCGCGTCAATTTCACGGTCAATGGCCGTAAGCAGGAGGCCGACGACGTGTGGGAGGGCGAGAGCCTTCTCTACGTCCTGCGCGAGCGCATGGGTCTTCCGGGTTCGAAGAACGCCTGTGAGCAGGGCGAGTGCGGTTCCTGCACGGTCCGCCTCGACGGTGTTCCGGTGTGTTCGTGTCTGGTCGCGGCGGGGCAGGTCGAGGGCCGCGAGGTCGTCACCGTGGAGGGCCTGGCCGACTACGCCGCCCACCGCTCCGACGCCCACCCCGGCGGCGGCTGCGCCTCCGGTTCCTGCGGTACCTCCATCGACGCCGCCAAGCGGTGGCAGGCCAAGCCCCAGGACAGTCAGACTGGAGAGGCGGGCGCGCTCTCGCCGATCCAGCAGGCGTTCATCGACGCGGGCGCCGTGCAGTGCGGTTTCTGCACTCCGGGCCTCCTGGTCGCCGCCGACGAGCTCCTGGAGCGCAACTCCGAGCCGTCCGACGCGGACATCCGCGAGGCGCTCTCCGGCAACCTGTGCCGCTGCACCGGTTACGAGAAGATCCTCGACGCGGTCCGCCTCGCGGCCGCCCGTCAGGAAGAGGCGGTCTGATCATGGCGCAGAACACCCGCACCACTCCGGCCGGTACGCCCACCAACGTCACCCAGAACCACACCAAGGGCGGCATCGGCGAGTCGACGCTCCGCCCGGACGGCACCCTCAAGGTCACCGGTGAGTTCGCGTACTCCTCGGACATGTGGCACGAGGACATGCTGTGGGGCCAGACGCTCCGCTCCACCGTGGCCCACGCCGAGATCGAGAACATCGACATCTCCGAGGCCGTCGCGATGCCCGGCGTCTACGCCGTGCTCACCTACGACGACCTGCCGGCCAAGATGAAGAACTACGGCCTGGAGATCCAGGACACCCCCGTCCTGGCCCACGGCCGGGTCCGGCACCACGGTGAGCCGGTGGCCCTCGTGGCCGCCGACCACCCGGAGACCGCCCGCCGCGCGGCCGCCAAGATCAAGATCGACTACAAGGAACTGCCGGTCGTCACCGACGAGGCCTCCGCCCTCGCCCCCGACGCGCCGCTGATCCACGAGGGCCGCGACGACCACCACGCCGGTCACGTCCCGCACCCGAACATCGTGCACCGCCAGCCGATCATCCGCGGCAACGTGGAGGAGGCGCGCAAGCGCGCCGACGTGATCGTCGAGGGCGAGTACACCTTCGGCATGCAGGACCAGGCCTTCCTCGGCCCGGAGTCCGGCCTCGCCGTGCCCGCCGAGGACGGCGGCGTCGACCTCTACGTCGCCACCCAGTGGCTGCACTCGGACCTCCAGCAGATCGCCCCGGTCCTGGGTCTGCCGCCGGAGAAGGTCCGCATGACGCTCTCCGGCGTCGGCGGTGCCTTCGGTGGCCGCGAGGACATCTCGATGCAGATCCACGCCTGCCTCCTGGCGCTGCGCACGGGCAAGCCGGTCAAGATCGTCTACAACCGGTTCGAGTCCTTCTTCGGCCATGTGCACCGCCACCCGGCGAAGCTCTACTACGAGCACGGCGCCACCAAGGACGGCAAGCTCACGCACATGAAGTGCAAGATCGTCCTGGACGGCGGCGCCTACGCGTCGGCCTCCCCGGCGGTCGTCGGCAACGCCTCCTCGCTCTCGGTCGGCCCGTACGTCATCGACGACGTCGACATCGAGGCGATCGCGCTCTACACGAACAACCCGCCCTGTGGCGCGATGCGCGGCTTCGGCGCCGTCCAGGCCTGCTTCGCGTACGAGGCCCAGATGGACAAGGTGGCGGCGAAGCTGGGCATGGACCCGGTCGAGTTCCGCCAGCTCAACGCCATGGAGCAGGGCACGATCATGCCGACCGGCCAGGTCGTGGACTCGCCGGCCCCGGTCGCCGAGCTGCTGCGCCGGGTCAAGGCCCGCCCGCTGCCGCCCGAGCAGCAGTGGCTGGCGGCAGGCGAGGAGGCGGACGTCCGCGCCCTGCCCGGCGGCCTGTCCAACACCACGCACGGCGAGGGTGTCGTACGGGGCGTCGGCTACGCGGTCGGCATCAAGAACGTCGGCTTCTCCGAGGGCTTCGACGACTACTCGACCGCCCGCGTGCGCCTGGAGGTCATCAACGGCGAGCCCGTCGCGATGGTCCACACGGCCATGGCGGAGGTCGGCCAGGGCGGTGTCACCGTGCACGCCCAGATCGCCCGTACGGAGCTGGGTGTCACGCAGGTGACCATCCACCCGGCCGACACCCAGGTCGGCTCCGCCGGTTCCACGTCCGCCTCCCGGCAGACGTACATGACCGGTGGCGCGGTGAAGAACACCTGCGAGGCCGTCCGTGCCAAGGCGCTTGAGATCGGCCGCCGCAAGTTCGGCTCCTACCACCCCGCCTGGGCCACCGCCGAGCTGCTGCTCGAAGGCGGCAAGGTCGTCACCGACGGCGGCGAGGTCCTCGCCGACCTGGCGGACGTCCTGGAGGGCGAGGAGATCGACGTCGAGCTGGAGTTCCGGCACCGCCCGACCCAGGCCTTCGACCTCGTCACCGGCCAGGGCAACGGCCACGTCCAGTACACGTTCGCCGCGCACCGCGCGGTGGTCGAGGTGGACACCGAGCTCGGCCTCGTCAAGGTCGTCGAGCTGGCCACCGCCCAGGACGTCGGCAAGGCGCTCAACATGCTCTCCGTCGTCGGCCAGATCCAGGGTGGTACCACCCAGGGCCTCGGCGTCGCGGTGATGGAAGAGATCATCGTGGACCCGAAGACCGCGAAGGTGCGCAACCCCTCCTTCACGGACTACCTGATCCCGACGATCCTGGACACCCCGACCATCCCGGTCGACGTCCTGGAGCTCGCCGACCCGAACGCGCCGTACGGCCTGCGCGGTCTCGGCGAGGCCCCGACCCTGTCGTCCACCCCGGCCGTCCTCGCGGCGATCCGGGCGGCGACCGGTCTGGAGCTCAACAAGACCCCGGTCCGCCCCGAGCACCTCACGGGCACCGGAGCCTGATCCCACCCCGGGGATCCCCAGATCCCTCCGGGCGGTGCGTGCCTCCCAGGAACGTCACAATTCCGTCGCCCGCACCGCCCGGAGCAATCGAGTACCGCACCGCTCGCGGTCCTCGCAGCAAACGGCAACACCCGCAGTACCAGCACCACCGGCGAAACCGAGTCACACCAGCAACACCCGTAGCCATCTGCACTGCGGTACCGGTTCCGGTACCCCGGCAGGAGCAGACACCGTTCGTCTCGGGCCGTCCCCCGGGTCGTGCAGCCAACGCACCATCCCAAATCCCGCAGCTTGTCTGACCTGAGGACTCAAGTCTTATGCGGGTGCCCCTGTGAACCTTGGGAGTAGGCACCATGACCCAGCAGTCTGTGGAGCCGAAGACCACCGCCGAGGACGCGGGCTCCGGCTCCCGTCCCCAGGCCGGCAGGTCTTGGCTCGACCGGTACTTTCACATATCCGAGCGGGGATCCACGCTGGCGCAGGAAGTGCGCGGCGGCATCACCACCTTCATGGCGATGTGCTACATCCTCCTGCTCAACCCGCTGATCCTCTCGACGCCCGATGTCGACAAGCACACGCTGGGCCACGCGGGCCTGGTGACCGCCACGGCGCTCGCCGCCGCGGTGAGCACCCTGCTGATGGGCTTCATCGGCAAGGTCCCGCTCGCACTCGCCGCCGGACTGAACGTCTCCGCGGCCCTGACCACCCAGGTGGTCCCGAACATGACGTGGCCGCAGGCCATGGGCATGTGTGTCATGTACGGCGTCGTGATCATGCTCCTGGTCGTCACCGGCCTCCGCGAAATGATCATGAACGCCATCCCGCTGGCGCTCAAGCACGCGATCACCATGGGCATCGGCATGTTCGTCGCCCTGCTCGGCCTCGTGAAGGCCGGGTTCGTGGGAAAGGGCCCCGAGCACGGACCGCCGGTCACCCTCGGCGCCACCGGGCAGCTCGTCGGCTGGCCCGTCTTCTTCTTCGCGATCACCCTGCTGCTGATCTTCGCCCTCCAGGCCCGCAAGGTGCCCGGCGCGATCCTGATCGGCATCGTCTCCGGCAGCGTCCTGGCCTTCGTGGTCACCAAGGCCGCAGGCCTGACCGACGCGGACTGGGGCGGCACCGCCCCCGGCCTCAGCGGCAGCGCGGTCTCCACGCCCGACTTCGGCCTCTTCGGCCACGTCGAGTTCGGCGGCTGGGGCTCCATCGGCGCCATCAGCGTCGGCATGATCGTCTTCACCCTGGTGCTCGCCGGCTTCTTCGACGCGATGGCCACCATCATCGGCGTCGGCCAGGAGGCCAAGCTCGCCGACGACAAGGGCCGCATGCCGGGCCTGTCCAAGGCGCTGTTCATCGACGGTGCGGGCGGCGCGATCGGCGGCGTCAGCGGCGCCTCCGGCCAGACCGTGTTCATCGAGTCCGCCTCCGGCGCCGGTGAGGGCGCCCGTACCGGCCTCTCCTCGGTCGTCACCGGCCTCTTCTTCGCGGCCTGCCTGTTCTTCACCCCGGTCACCCAGCTGGTGCCGGCCCAGGTCGCCTCCGCCGCCCTCGTGGTCATCGGCTCGATGATGATGAGCGCCGCCAAGCACGTGGACTGGAGCGACCGTTCGGTCTCCATCCCGGTGTTCCTCACCGTGGCTCTGATGCCGTTCACGTACAACATCACCGCCGGTGTCGGCGCGGGCGTCGTCGCCTACACCGTGATCAAGGCAGCACAGGGCAAGTGGCGTGAGATCGGCGGGTTCATGTGGGCCCTGACAGCCGTCTTCACCATCTACTTCGCCCTCCATCCCATCGAGAACTGGCTCGGCGTCAAGTAGCGGCCGCGCCGCTGACGCCCTCCACACATCCGTAAGGAGACCGAACATGCTGGACATCGCCGAAGAGCTGAACCGGTGGGTCGAGCAGGGACGCGAGTTCGCCGTGGCCACCGTGGTGGCCGTCGGCGGCAGCGCGCCCCGGCAGCCGGGAGCCGCCCTCGCCGTCGACAGCGACGGCACGGCGATCGGCTCGGTCTCCGGCGGATGTGTGGAGGGCGCTGTCTACGAACTCTGCCAGCAGGCGCTCGAAGACGGGGAGACCGTCCTCGAACGCTTCGGCTACAGCGACGAGGACGCCTTCGCGGTCGGCCTGACCTGCGGCGGCATCATCGACATACTCGTCACCCCGGTCCGCACCACCTCGCCCGCCCGCGAGGTGTTCGCGGCCGCCCTGGCCACCGCCGCGAGCGGCGAGGCCGCCGCGGTCGCCCGCGTCACCGACGGCCCCGCCGAACTCATGGGCCGCGCTCTCCTCGTCCACCCGGACGGCTCCTTTGAGGGCGCCCTCGGCGGACACCCCGAGCTGGACCGCGCCGTGGCCGACGAGGCCGCCGCCATGCTGGACGGGGGCCGCACCGGCACCCTCTCCCTCGGCGCCGACGGCCGGCTGTGCGGCCAGCCGCTCACCGTGCTCGTCGAATCGAGCGTCCCGGCCCCCCGGATGATCGTCTTCGGGGCCATCGACTTCGCCTCCGCCCTGGTCAGGGTCGGCAAGTTCCTGAACTACCACGTCACCGTGTGCGACGCCCGGCCCGTCTTCGCGACGAAGACCCGCTTCCCCGAGGCGGACGAGATCGTCGTGGAGTGGCCGCACAAGTACCTGGAGCGGACGAACACCGACTCCCGAACGGTCCTGTGCGTCCTGACCCACGACGCCAAGTTCGACATCCCGCTCCTGGAGACCGCGCTGAAACTGCCGGTCGCCTACATCGGCGCGATGGGCTCGCGCCGCACCCACCTGGACCGCAACGAGCGGCTGCGCGACGTGGGCGTCACCGAGCTCGAACTCAACCGCCTGCGCTCCCCGATCGGCCTCGACCTCGGCGCCCGTACGCCCGAGGAGACCGCCCTGTCCATCGCCGCGGAGATCGTCGCCAACCGGCGCGGCGGCAGCGGCGTCTCGCTGACCGGCGCCCACACCCCGATCCACCACGACGGCAAGGACACGCCGGTCGGGCGCATCGGTTCGGTGGCCTAGGGGGTGTCCGGTCGGTCGCCGCGCGTCAGCTCTTCGCCCAGCTCCGTGCGGGCGTAGAGCACCACCCGGCCCGCCCGCGCGCGGCCGACCAGACCGGTCCGGTGCAGCACCGCCAGATGCTGGGAGACCGCGCTCGCCGTGACGCCCAGGCGCCGGGCGAGCTCGGTCGTCGACGCCGGGCCCGCGAGCGCGAGCAGCAACGCCGCCTTCGGCCGGCCCACCAGCGAGGCCAGCGCTCCCGCGGGACGCGGCGGCCGGGTCTCCCACAAGGTGGCGACACCCCGCGCCGGATACGCGATCGTCGGCCGCTCCTCGGCCCCCACCGGACTGATCGTGTGCTGCGCGAACAGCGTCGGTACGAGCCAGAACCCGCGCCCGTCGACCTCGGCGGCCATCTGCAGGTCCCGGTGCACGAACAGGGTCAGCCGCCCGTTGTCCCACGTCGCCGACGGATCGAGCGAGGTGAGCAGCGCGGCCGCGCCCTCATGGGCGAGCAGCCGGGCCCGGTGCACCATGTCCGCTTCGAGCACGGCCCGCATCCGCGGCCAGTGCGGGGCGATCGCCAGCTCCCAGTACGCCTCCACCACATCCGCGATCGCCTCCCTCAACTGCCGTGGATCCGCGGCCAGTTGGGCGAGGCGGGGTGCCGGCGGGCGGCTCGCGTGAGCGGCCCGCACATCGAAGAGGACCTTGTCCGCGGGGGTCGCCCGCACCCGGCGCAGCTCGTCCGCGACGTCCGGCAGCGGGGACTCGGGGCGCGGTGTGATGAAGTCGGGTATCCAGCCGCTGCCACCCACCGCGAGCTCGCCGAGCAACTCGGTGTCGAGGCCGCCCGGCGAGGCCAGCGCCTCGCGCGTACGGCGTATCCACGGCAGGTGCAGCGCGTACTTCTCGGGTCGCCGCAGCGCCCACAGGCTGGTGGCCGTCTCCAGCAGCGGTGAGCAGGCGAAACGCATGTCGGCGAGGTCGTCGACGCCGAGTCGGTAGCTGAGCATTGAGGCAGAGCCTAAATCTCTGTCGCCCGGCCGCTCAAGGCCGTTGAGTGGTGGTCATGTCCTCCACCTCCAAGGGGGCGGCAGCGCTGCTGCCGCCCCGCGGTCCGCTGCGCGCCTACGCCGTCACCACCCTGATCGACTGGATCGGCAACGGCCTCTTCCACACCGGCGCCATCGTCTTCTTCACCCGTGTCGTCGGGCTCGGCGCCGCCCAGGTCGGCCTCGGCCTCACGGTGGCCGCCCTGCTCGGCCCGGCCGTGTCCGTGCCCGCCGGACGGCTCGGCGACAAGCTCGGCCACCGCCGTGTCTATCTGGCGACGATCCTGGTCCGCGCGGTGGCGTTCGCCGGATACCTCTTCGTCGACTCCTTCGCCGGCTTCCTCGCCGTGGTCTGCGCGATCACGCTGGCCGAGAGCGCGGGACGGCCGGTCAAGAACGCCTACCTCGCCCAACTCGCCGACTCCACGGCCCTGGTGGGCGCCAGCGCGTACAGCAGGGTGATGCTCAACATCGGCTTCTCGCTCGGCAGCCTGGGCGCGGGCGCCGCGCTCGCCCTCGACTCGCACGCCGGGTACGCGGTGCTCGTCCTCGGCAACTGCCTCTCGTACGTGCTGGTCGCTGCGGTGCTGCTGCGGATGCCGGAGGGCGAGCGCGCCGCCCGAACTGAGGACCCGGCCCGGCGCCGCGCGCTGCGCGACGGCCGCTTCCTGCTCCTGGCCGCGCTCTCCGGGCTTCTCTATGTCAGCGCCGACATGCTCAACATCGGGCTCCCGCTGTGGATTTCGGAGCGTACCGAGGCGCCGCGCTGGTCGATCGCCGTACTCATGCTGCTCAACACGGCGCTCGCGATCCTGCTCCAGGTGCGCGCGGCGCGCGGCAGCGACACCGTCCCCGGGGCCGCCGTGGCGGGCCGCCGGTCGGGGGTGGCGCTGCTCGCGGCCTGCGCGGTGACCGCGACGACATCCGTGCTGCCGCCGGTGGCCGCGGTCGCCGTCCTGGTCGTCGCGGTCACCCTGCTCACGGCGGGCGAGCTGCTCTCCTCGGCCAGCGGCTGGGGCATCTCGTACGGGCTGGCCGCGCCGGAGCGGCAGGGCGAGTACCTCGGCGCCTGGACCCTCTCCTCCGACCTGGCCAGGGCGGGCGGCCCGCTGCTCGTCGCGGTCCTGGTCAGCCACGGAGGCGGTACGGGCTGGCTGGCGCTCGGCGTCCTGTTCCTGGCGGCGGGCACCCTCACCGTCCCGGTCGCCGGACGGGCCGCCCGCGCCCCGGGCACCGCGGCCGCGGAGCAGAGGGTGGGCTGACGTGCGGCGCCCGGGGGCTCCGTCCCCGACCTGGGCGATATGCGAGTGACGGCCGGTTTCGTCCGGGTTAGGGTCGCCGCATGAGCGAGCTGGAGTTCCGCGACGTGCCCGAGTCCGACGTCGACCGTGCCCTGGAGCTCTGGTGGCTCGTCTTCCACGACCGCCCCGACGAGAAGGAGAAGCGCGCCTACCACCGTGCGATGGTGCTGCGCTGCGACCGCGTCGGGGCGTACGACGGCGACTCGCTCGTCGGCTTCCTCGTGGCCCACCGCTTCACCCTGTCCGTGCCGGGCGGTGAACTCCCCTGCCCCGGGCTCACGTTCGTCTCCGTCGCCCCCACCCACCGCCGCCGCGGCGTGCTCTCCGGCCTGATCGCCGAGGTGTTCCGCCGCTGCGCCGGACACGGCCGCCCCATCGTCGCGCTGTGGGCCTCCGAAGCCGCCATCTACGGCCGCTTCGGCTTCGGCGCGGCCACGTACGGCACCTCGGTCGAGATCAACTCGACCCGCCCGCTCGCCCTGCGCATCGAGGCCGACCGGCGCCCCCTGCGCCTGATCGACCCCGACGACGCGCCCGACGAGCTAGGCCCCTACTACGAGGCGACCCGCACCCGCCGGGCCGGGCGCATCGCCCGCGACACCCGGCGCTGGCGCGGCGAGTGGCTGCCCGAGACCGACGAGGACGACGAGGAGCTCGGCCCGCCCCGCATCGTCGGCCTCGGCGCCGCCGACGAGCCGCTCGCCGGGTACGCCGTCTACCGCACCCGGCGCGAGGACGACCCCGCGAGGCCCGGCACCGTCCAGGTCGCCGAGCTGGAGGCCGACACCCCGGCGGGCGAGGCCGCGCTGTGGAACTACCTCGCCGGCATCGACCTCACCGGCACCGTCCGCGCCTGGGGCCTGGCCCCGGACGACCCGCTGCTCCTGTTCGCCACCGACCGGGACCAGGTCAAGGCCGTCGCCGAGTTCCCGGCGCTGTGGATCCGTCTCGTGGACGTCGGCGCCGCGCTCGCCGCCCGCTCCTGGGCGGCCGAGGCCTCGCTCGTCCTGGAGGTTCGCGACGACCGCATCCCGGCCAACGCGGGCCGCTTCCGCCTGACGGCCTCCCCGCACGCCTGCACGTACGAGCCGACCCCGGCCCCGGCCGACCTCACCCTCGACGTGCGCGACCTGGCCGCCTGCTACCTCGGCGGCACCGAGGTCCGCCGCCTGGTCCTCGCGGGCCTGGTGACCGAGCACACCCCCGGCGCGGCGGCGGCCCTGGACGCGGCGCTGCGCACCGCGGAACTGCCGCACACGGTCGACGAGTTCTGAGCGGCCGGGGGAGAAGGCGGGGGGATTTCGCGCAGAAGTGACGAGGCTCTCGTACGGGGGCGGCGGGGGCCGGGGCGAAGGTCCTTCGGTGAACTGCCTGCTCGGACGGGGAACCGGAAGCCCCCTTGAAGGGGTCTTTGCCTGCACGTTAGGGACCAAAGTCCCGGCGTGCGGAACCTGCACCGACCCCCTCGTATCACTGAGGTCGCATCAACCCCCTTGTGCTCCAGGGTAGTTGCCTGAAATCGGGTATTTTCCAGCGATACCCGGGCGGAGAATTCACATTTCGGGATTCGAGCGCGATCGTGCGATCGTGGCCAATCGGTGAAGCTCCGCTGCCGAACCGGCACGTACCGAGGGGATGGGGAAACCATGGCGCGACTGACCGCCCACACACGCCGCATCGTGATGGCCGCAGCAACGGCCGTGGTCCTGACGGGCGGCGTGGCCGCCGCGGTGGTCCTCGGCAGCGACACCTCCGCCGACGGTCCAGGGCCCGCGCTCGCCCACTCCTCCTCGACCGGCAAGTCCGACGACAAGCCCGGCCACGCGAGCGGCAAGCCCGGGTCCTCGGGATCCGGCGACGACAGCGCCCCGGACGGCTCGGACGGCTCCGCCGGCGCCACCGGCCCCGCGTCTCCCGGCGCCACCGGGATATCCGAGACGATCGACCACACCACCGAGAGCGGCGGCAAGTCCGTCTCGATCACCATCGACGACGGGCCCAGCCCGGTCTGGACGCCGAAGATGCTTGCCGTCCTCAAGCAGTACGACGTCAAGGCGACCTTCTGCATGATCGGCCCGCAGGCCAAGGCCAACCCCGACCTGGTCAAGCAGATCGTCGCGGCCGGCCACCGGCTCTGCGACCACACGGTCAGCCACGACGAGGCCATGAACAAGAAGCCCGTCGCCTACCAGAGCTCCGAGGTCCTCGACGCCCAGAAGATGATCGAGGACGCGGCCGGCGGCGCCAAGGTGCAGTACTTCCGTGCCCCCGGCGGCGCCTTCACCCCGGACAACCGGCACATCGCCGCCTCCCACGGGATGCGCCCGCTGGGCTGGAACGTCGACACCAAGGACTGGAAGCAGCCCGGCACCGCGACGATCGTGAAGACGGTGAAGCAGGAGCTCAAGAACGGCCCGATCGTGCTCTTCCACGACGGCGGCGGCGAGCGCGCCCAGACCGTCGCCGCCCTGAAGGAACTGCTGCCCTGGCTGGCAGAGCAGGGCTACACGTTCAGCTTCCCCGCCGTCTGACGCACTCGTAGCTGACGGTCCGTCATAACCCGTGCGTGGCCGCCCGGATCGAACACCTACGGCAGCTCCGTCCGGGAGGGCCGCGATTCGTGCGGCGGCCCGGCAGCCGATAAGGTGCCTGGTCACGACCGCACCCCGTTCGATTCCACGGGCCGGTCAGGGCGGATCGGCGTACACCGAAACCGCTGGTGAGGGACACCACGCAGAGCGATCGGGCTCAACTGTCAGTCCTCCCGGGTAGGTTCGCATGCATGACGACAGAAGCGATCACGGAGGCGGCCGGGCATTGCCGGTACACCTACCGGCTGCGCCTGTCGACGTCGGCCCGGAGCGCGCTCGAAGCCGAGTGGGAGCGGGCGCGCTGGATCTGGAATGAGTGCGTCGCCAAGTCCAGGGCCGTCCACGCGCACAACCGGGCGACCGGCGAGAAGACGACGTGCGGACCGGTGCAGCTCGCGGCGATGCTGACCGAGGCCCGCAAGGTGACGCCCTGGCTGGCCGAGGGCGCGTGTGTGCCACAGCAGCAGTTGATACATGATTTCGGGAAGTCCCGGGCCAAGGCGCTCAGGGACGTCAAGGCGCGGTTGCCGATGCGGCAGCGGGCCGGGATGCCGAAGTACAAGAAGAAGCGCGAGGCGCTGCCCACTCTTGAATACACCAGGCGCGGGTTCCGCCTCAAAGACGGGCGCCTCCACCTCGCCGGTGGGATCGTGGTGCGGCCGGTGTGGTCGCGGGAGCTGCCCGGATCGCCGTCCAGTGTGCGCGTGTGCCGCGACGCGGTGGGCCATTGGTGGGCGTCGTTCGTCGTCCCCGCCGTGACCGAACAGCTTCCGGCCACGGGCCGTGTGATCGGGATCGACTGGGGCGTGAAGGAGACCGCGACCACCACATCGGATGACCACGACCTCCCCCACGCCCAGCACGGGAAGACGGCCACGCAGAAACTCGCCCGCTACCAGCGGATGGCGGCCCGACGCCGACCGGCCAAGGGCCAGCCGGGATCGAAGGGCTATCGGAAGGCGAAGCGGCAGACCGCCAAGCTCCACAAGAAGGTGGCCCGCCAGCGCCAGGACACCGCCCGCAAGTGGGCCAAACGCGTTGTCCGCGACCACGACGCCATCGCCGTAGAGGACTTCCGCCCGAAGTTCCTCGCCAAGACCAGCATGGCCCGCAAGGCCGCCGACGCCGCTATCGGCGCCACCAAGACGGCGCTGATCGAGATGGGCCGCAAGCACGACCGCACCGTGCACCTGATCCACCCCGCGCACACCACGATGGACTGTGCGCACTGCGGAGCGAGAGCCAAGCACCGCCTACCTCTTTCCGAGAGAACGTATACCTGTACCGCGTGCGGAGCCGTCTCGCCGAGAGACAAGAACTCCGCCCACGTGATGCTGGTCCGGGCTGGTCTCAACCCGGCTAGTGCTGATCGTGTAAGACCTGAACCCCCGCCGGGGGTCAGGCGATGTGAGCTAGGAATCCCCCTCGTTCACGAGGGGGAGGATTCAAGATGGGCCGCTACTTCGCCCGCTTCGACCAGGCCGTCGGCGCCAAACTCCCCACCCGGGACGGCTTCGTGAAGGAATACTGGGGCGAGGGCTCGAACCGGGCCCGCAACTGGCAGCGCTACGGCCAGGGCGGCCAGGGCCTGATCTTCGAAGAGGGCGTCGACGGCTACGTCCCGTACGCGGGTGACCTCAACGAGGGCCTCGCCACCACCATCGCCAAGCTCAAGACCACGATGGTCTCCTGCGGCTCCACCACCCTGCCGGAGTTCCGGTCCACGGCCCGGCTGACCCTGGTCTCCGACCAGAGCTTCCAGGAGAGCCACGCGAACGTCACCCTCCGGGACACCCCGGCGACCATCGCCTGACGCAACCGGATCGCCCCTAGGAGACCCCACCGTATGAATACGCCACCCCTGCCTCTTACAAAGGCGCACACCGACGGATCAGCCGTCCGGATCGGCGCTCTCGTACCGCTGACCCGGCCCGGCTGGGCCGAGGCGGGTCAACACCTGCTCGCCGGGCTGGAGTTGGGTGTGAGCGAAGCCAATGACGCCGGCGGGATCGGTGGACGGCCGCTCCAGCTGGTGGTCCGGGACACCGCGGCCGATCCGGAGAAGGCCGCGACGGCCGTGGACGAACTGGCCCGCCTGGGCGTGGCCGCCCTGGCGGGGGAGTACCACAGCGTGGTCGCCCGGGCGGCCGCCGCCCGGGCCGACGCCCTCGGCCTGCCGTTCCTCTGCTCCTCGGCGGTCCTCGACGAGCTCACCGACCGGCCGACGGACCGGGTCGCGCGCCTCGCCCCGGCGCAGTCCCACGGCTGGCGGATCTACGCGGACTTCCTGTTCGGCGCCGGTCACCGCCGCATAGCCGTGGCGACCCAGCCGAGCGTGTACTGGGCGTCGGGGACCCGCATTCTGCGGGACCACCTCGCTCCGCGCGGCGGCGCCGTCGTCGAACTCGCCATGAACGCGCTCACCCCCGAGGCGGTGTGCGACGCCCTCGTCGACAGCGGCGCGACAGCCCTCCTCCTTCTGGTCGGCCACCCGGACCCGGCCGTGCCGATCGTCAAGGCCGTCCGGCGCGACCACCGCCTCGCCGAGGTCCTGATCGGCGCTCCGGCCGGGCAGCCGGAGTTCGCCTCATGGGCGGCGCTCCTCGGCGACGACGGCGCCGCGATCCCGTTCCTGCGCTACCTGCCCGAGCGCCTCGGCCCGCTCGGCGCACGAGTCGCGACGGCGCTGCGCGAGCGGCTCGGCTCGGCGCCCTCCTTCGTCGCCTTCGAGGGCTACGACACGATCGCCGTCCTCGCCGATGTGCTCCGCTCCGAGGGCGCGGACCGGGCGCGCACCACCGCATCCTGGCCGCACGTCGCGGTCGAGGGCACCCGCGGGAAGATCCGGTTCTCCCGGACGCCGGGCATCAGCGTGTGGCAGTGGACCTGGACGCCGGTCCAAGTCGTCGACCGGGACCCGGCGGAACCCGATCGCTTCCGGGTGCTCCACACCGGCTGAGAGCGCCCAAGAAGCCGGGTCAGCCGCCGCCCATCCCGCCCTGCGCGGCGACCAGCGTGGTCCCGAGGCCGCGCACGGTCCTGCCCAGGGCGGGCGCGATCGCGTCGAGCCGGCCGGTCAGGGCATCGAGGCGGTCCTTGTGGGCGCGGGCGTCCGCACGCGACACGACGTGCCGCACCCCGCCGGCGGAGGCGAGCGCCAGGACGACGGCGTCGTACGGCTCGACGGGCCCCCGGCTCCGCAGCAGCTCCGTGAGCCCCGCCTGAAGCGCGCGTACGCCCGTCGCTTCCCGCACTGCCACCTCGCGCCGCGCGGCGCGGGCGAAGACGGGCCGCTCCTCCACCGTGATCAGGCCGAGGGCGGCGAGCCGGTCCTCGACCGCGACCAGGGTCTCCCGGCGATCGGAGCGGACCCACGCCTTCCAGGTGCGCCGGTGCGCCCCGATACCGTCCAGTACGAGATCGAGCACGGGGTCGCCGGTGCGGCCGGAGTCCGTGACCCTCACCTCGCCCGCCGAGTCGGCGATGCGGCCCAGCGAGGCCAGTTCGGCGAGGACCGCGACGCGGAGCAGAAAGCCGGTCCGGGTGCGGTCGTACAGGGCTTTGGCGGCGGTGTCGTAGGCCGCGAGATACATCCGGCCGTACAGGGTGTGCGTCATGGAGCCGACGCTACGGACTGCGCGCCGTGCGGGGATCCACCCGGCGGATGGATCCGCACTGGGCCCACGGGATGAGTACGCGGCCGGTTCAGCCCGCGGGATGAGGGAGCGGGTCAGCCGCGGCGCGGCTCGACGAGTCCGTGGTCGTAGGCGGCGACCACCGCCTGCACCCGGTCGCGCAGCCGCAGCTTGCGCAGTACCGCCGACACATGGGTCTTGACCGTCGCCTCCGACAGATGGAGCTGGGCCGCGATCTCAGTGTTGGACAGCGCCCGACCGATCAGGGTGAGCACTTCGAGCTCGCGCGGCGACAGCCCTGCCAGCACGGCCGGGGCCGGGAGCGGGGCCGGTGCGGTGTGCGCGAAGCGGTCGAGCATGCGGCGGGTCACGGTCGGCGCGAGCAGCGCGTCCCCGCGCGCCACCACCCGGACCGCCTCGGCGAGCTCGGCGGGCCGGATGTCCTTGAGGAGAAAGCCGCTGGCGCCGGCCCGCAGTGCGGTCACCACGTGCTCGTCGAGGTCGAAGGTCGTGACGACGAGGACCCGGGCCGCACTGCCCGAGGCGACGATGGCCCGCGTCGCCTCGATGCCGTCCATCACGGGCATCCGTACGTCCATCAGGACGACGTCCGGCCTCAACTCCCCGACCAGGCGCACCGCGTGATGCCCGTCGGCCGCCTCGCCGACCACTTCGAGATCGTCCCGGGCGTCGATGATCAGGCGGAATCCGCCGCGCACCAGCGCCTGGTCGTCGGCCACCACCACTCGGATCGTCACGGGCCGAACCTTATCGGCAGCACCGCCCGCACCTCGAAACCTCCGTCCGGGCCGGGCCCCGCCTCCAGGGTGCCGCCGAGCAGCGAGGCCCGTTCGCGCATTCCCGCGAGGCCCCGCCCCGAACCGGGGGAGCGCCAACTCCGGTTGCCGGGGCGGCCGTTGTCGCTCACCTCGATGCGCACCGCCTCCTCGTCGCGGTACACCGACACCCGCACCCGGCCGGCTCCCGCGTGCCGCAGCGTGTTGGTCAGCGCCTCCTGCACGATCCGGTACCCGGCGAGGTCCACGGCGGACGGCGGCGAGATCGCCCGGCCCTCCTCGTGCAGCTCGACGGCGAGCCCGGCGGCCCGCGCGTTCGCGGCCAGCTCGGCGAGGTCCCCGAGCCCACGCGGCGGCCGCCGTCCGTCGTCGCCGGACTCCGTACGCAGTAGGAGCCGCAGCTCCCCGAGCGCCGAGCGCCCCGCACCCTCGATGGCGCGCAGCGCCTGCCTCGCCTGTTCGGGGTCGGCGGTGAACACGTCCTCGGCGGCGCTCGCCTGGATCACCATCACCGACACGGTGTGGGCCACCACGTCGTGCACCTCACGGGCGATCCTGGCCCGCTCCTCGGCCACCGCCCGCCGCGTCTCGGCGGCAAGCCGGTCCTGCTGGGCCCGGCGCCACTGCCCGGCCGTCCAGGCCAGGGTCACGGCCAGTACGTAGCTGACGAGGACCAGCGTGCTGCCGCCCGCATAGGCGAGCGGGGCCAGCGCGAGCATCCCGAGTAGCCACCGGCGCGACACCCGCACCGGCCGCAGCGCCGAAAGGACGCACAGGGCGAGCTGGGCCCCGAGCAGCGCGCCCGTCAGGCTCAGCGCCGGGAACAGCAGCCACATCCCGGCCCCGAGCAGTGCGCTCACGGCGAGCACGGCGGCGGGCCGGGCCACCACCCACCACAGGGCCGCGGCCTGCACCACGGCGAGGGCGAGCGCGCCGGCGGGCCGCCCAGCGGCACCGGCCGCGAGGTAGGTGGGCACGGCCACCCCGAGCACCAGCACGGCGGAGGCCGCCCGCAGCGCCCCGACCGCCCGGGCCGGGGGAGAGGTGCCGCTGTCGTCCGGACCGCGCATGTGACCCACGCCGCGACGCTACCAACCGCGCGTCACTTCGCCGGGGTGCGCGAGCGGGCCATCCGCGCGGCGACGGTGCGCGGCACATGACGTACGGCGAAGGCGTACGCCTTGTACTGGAGCCCCGTGATGCTGACCGGACGCCTGCGGCGCAGATCCTTCAGCGCCTGCTCCACGACCTTCTCGGCATCCAGCCAGGCCCATTCGGGAAGCGAGCTCACGTCCATCCCGGCCCGCTTCTGGAACTCCGTCCGCGTGAAACCGGGCACGAGCGCGAGGACGCGGACACCGTGCGGGGCGAGATCGACCCGCAGCGATTCGCTGAACGCCGTCAGCCACGCCTTGGCGGCGCCGTACGTGCCGGTGGGCAGCAGGCCCGCCACCGAGGAGACGTTGAGGACGACGCCCCGCCTGCGCGCGGTCATCCCCGGCACGGCCGCGTGCGTGAGCCGCAGCGGGGCCCGCACCAGGAGATCGAGCATCCGCTCCTCGTCGTCGACGGGGCTGTGCGGGAACGGCGCGGGAAGGCCGGATCCCGCGTTGTTGACCAGCACATCCACCGGATTCTCAGCCGCCGCGAGCCGTTCCTCGACCAGGCGGCACTGTGTCGGATCGACGAGATCAGCCGCCAGCGTCTCGACCCGTACGCCGTACCGGGACCGCAGCTCCTCGGCCGTCTTCCGCAGCCGCTCCTCGTCCCGGGCGACCAGGACGAGCGCGCACCCGAAGCCCGCGAAGCGGTGCGTGAAGGCGGCGCCGATGCCCGAGGTCGCACCGGTGATCAGAACAGTGGTCATGGTGGCTCTCATTCCTCCGGGGCCAGGGACGCACGGGACCTGCCCGCGCACCGCCCCAGTGTTCGCGGACTCCGCCGAAGATCAAGTGCGAGGGCCCATAACTGGCCACTTCGGACACTCTGTTGAGAGGACACCAGGGCCGGGGAACCTGAATATTTGTCGCCACGGCCACGGAAATTTGCGCAAAATCCGGCGAGGCTTCCTGGCGGCGCACGCAAAACAGTAGTATTTGCCGTGCCGTCTTGGCGGATCCGTGCTACTGTTGATCCCAGTTGCAGTTGTGGTTCCCAAAGACTTCAAGTGCCTTGATGGTTTTATGCCGTCGGGCGCTTTTGTATTTCCGGTGCTTTTTCCGGACGGGGCAATCATCGCGGTAACGACGGGGTCAGCACAGTGCGGACCCCCGGGCATTGCCCCGAAGGAGATATGACATGGCTACTGGCACCGTGAAGTGGTTCAACGCGGAAAAGGGCTTCGGCTTCATCGAGCAGGAGGGTGGCGGCCCGGACGTGTTCGCCCACTACTCCAACATCGCCGCCCAGGGCTTCCGTGAGCTTCAGGAAGGCCAGAAGGTGAACTTCGACGTCACGCAGGGCCAGAAGGGCCCGCAGGCCGAGAACATCACGCCTGCCTGACGCTGAAGCGTTTTTCGCACGCGGCTGGGGCTCGCACCTTGGGGTGCGGGCCCCAGCCCGTTGCTGTTCCACCGGGCCCGCCGCCACTTCGTGACGGCATTTTCACGGCCCGCGGGACGGCCGGGCGCCGCCCGGCCGTCCCGCCACGCAGCGGACGAACCTTCCCGGCCACGGCCGGGATGCGCATCTGCCCGCTGTCCCGATCCGGCCCGCCCGCCTTCCCCGGCGGCGGCTGCCCGGCATTCCGACAACGGGCGGGGAATTTCCACGCCCTCGTGCGGCCGGATCGGAATTCGACTTCTGTTTTCGGCTCGTTCTTGCGATGCCCCGGCGGTTCCATTTCGCCGGGCTCCCTCGATACGTGCCATATCGAGGAAGGTTCTCCTTGAACCGTTCAGCTCGCACGAACGACCGCTACTCCGCCGCCCGTAAGAGCGGCGCCGACCGCGGGGCCCGCTTCCGGCCCCAGGGCCAGAACCGCTCCGGCGGCGGCCGCAGGCCCGCCGCACCGCAGGGCGAGTTCGCCCTCCCCGTCACGATCACCCCGGCCCTGCCCCCGGTCGCGAACTTCGGCGACCTGGACATGCCGAGCGAGGTCCTCGACGTGCTGGCCGGCCTGGGTGTGACCGAGCCGTTCCCGATCCAGGGCGCCACCCTGCCGAACTCGCTCGCCGGCCGCGACGTCCTGGGCCGCGGCCGCACCGGCTCCGGCAAGACCCTCGCCTTCGGCCTCGCCCTGCTGGTCCGTACGGCGGGGCGCCGCGCCGACTCCAAGAAGCCCCTCGCCCTGATCCTGGTGCCCACGCGCGAGCTGGCCCAGCAGGTCACCGACGCGCTCACCCCGTACGCCAAGGCCCTGCGGCTGCGGATGGCCACCGTCGTCGGCGGCATGTCGATCGGCCGCCAGGCCGGTGCGCTGCGCTCCGGCGCCGAGGTCGTCGTGGCCACGCCGGGCCGCCTCAAGGACCTCATCGAGCGCCGCGACTGCCGCCTGGACCAGGTCGCCATCACCGTCCTCGACGAAGCCGACCAGATGGCCGACATGGGCTTCATGCCGCAGGTCACCGAGCTCCTCGACCAGGTGCGCCCGGACGGCCAGCGGATGCTGTTCTCGGCCACCCTGGACCGCAACGTCGACCTCCTGGTCCGCAAGTACCTGCACGACCCGGTGGTCCACTCCGTCGACCCGTCGGCGGGCGCGGTCACCACGATGGAGCACCACGTGCTGCACGTGCAGAGCGCCGACAAGTACGCCACGACCACCGAGATCGCGGCCCGCGACGGCCGGGTGATCATGTTCCTGGACACCAAGCACGCCGTCGACCAGCTCACCAAGCACCTGCTCCAGAGCGGCGTGCGGGCGGCCGCCCTGCACGGCGGAAAGTCCCAGCCGCAGCGCACCCGGACCCTGGCCCAGTTCAAGACCGGTGCCGTGTCCGTCCTGGTCGCGACCAACGTCGCGGCGCGCGGCATCCACGTCGACAACCTCGACCTCGTGGTCAACGTCGACCCGCCGACCGACCACAAGGACTACCTGCACCGCGGCGGCCGCACCGCCCGCGCCGGCGAGTCCGGCAGCGTCGTCACCCTCGTCCTGCCCAACCAGCGCCGCGAGATGAGCCGCCTGATGATGGCCGCCGGGATCACCCCGACGATCACCCAGGTCCGCTCCGGCGAGGCGGAGCTGAGCCGCATCACCGGCGCCCAGGCACCCTCCGGCATCCCGGTCACCCCCGCGGCGGCCCCGGCGGAGCGCCCGAAGCAGCGCGGCCAGGCCCCGTTCCGCGGCCGCGGCACCGCCCGCGGTCAGGCCGGCGGCGGCCGTTCGGGCGGCTCGCGCCGCGCGGGCGAGACCCGCGAGATGGCCGAGGCCCGCAAGGCCGCCCGGGTCCGCCGCGCGGCCTGACGCCCACGGGGTGGCCGGCCGGCACCGGTCACCCCAGGCCCGGCACCGTCGACACGACCAGGTCGATGAGCTTGATCCCGACGAACGGCAGCACCAGGCCGCCGAGCCCGTACACCGCCAGGTTGCGGCGCAGCAGGTCGTGCGCCGAGGCCGGGGTGTAGCGCACGCCGCGCAGGGCGAGTGGGATCAGCGCCACGATGATCAGCGCGTTGAAGATGATCGCCGAGGTGATCGCGGACGTCGGGCTGTGCAGGCCCATGACGTTCAGCGCGCCGAGCCCCGGATAGGCCGAGGCGAACATCGCCGGGATGATCGCGAAGTACTTCGCGACGTCGTTCGTGATCGAGAACGTGGTCAACGCGCCCCGGGTGATGAGGAGTTGCTTGCCGATCTCGACGATCTCGATGAGTTTCGTCGGGTTGGAGTCGAGGTCGACCATGTTCCCGGCCTCCTTCGCGGCCGAGGTCCCCGTGTTCATCGCCACGCCCACATCGGCCTGGGCGAGCGCCGGGGCGTCGTTCGTTCCGTCGCCCGTCATCGCGACCAGCTTGCCGCCCTCCTGCTCCTTCTTGATCAGGGCGAGCTTGTCCTCGGGGGTGGCCTCGGCGAGGAAGTCGTCCACCCCGGCCTCCTGGGCGATGGCCCGGGCCGTCAGCGGGTTGTCCCCGGTGATCATGACCGTACGGATGCCCATGCGGCGCAGTTCCGAGAAGCGTTCCGCGATGCCGTCCTTGACGACGTCCTTGAGGTGGATCACGCCGAGGACGCGGGGCCCGTTCCAGTCGTGCACGCCGACGAGCAGCGGGGTGCCTCCGGAGGCTGCGATGGAATCGGCGAACCACCGCGCCTGGTCCGGGACTTGACCCCCGTACATCGCCACCCACTCGATCACCTGGGCGGCCGCGCCCTTGCGGATGTGGGACACGGCGCCGTTCTCCCAGCGCAGGTCCACCCCGCTCATCCGGGTCTGCGCGCTGAACTCCACGAAGCGGGCGCCGCGCAGATCGCCCTCGGCCGGCTCGCGCAGCCCGTACCGCTCCTTGGCCAGCACCACCACCGAGCGGCCCTCGGGCGTCTCGTCCGCGAGCGAGGCAAGCTGGGCGGCGTCCGCGAGATGCGTCTCCTGGACCCCGGGCATCGGCACGAACGCCGCGGCCTCCCGGTTGCCCAGCGTGATCGTGCCCGTCTTGTCGAGCAGCAGCGTGTTGATGTCGCCCGCCGCCTCGACCGCCCGGCCGGACATCGCCAGGACGTTGCGCTGCACGAGGCGGTCCATGCCCGCGATGCCGATCGCGGAGAGCAGCGCCCCGATGGTGGTCGGGATCAGCGTCACGAGCAGCGCCACCAGGACGGTGGTGGACTGCGCGGCATTCGCGTACTCGGCCATCGGCTGGAGCGTGACCACCACCAGGACGAAGACGATGGTCAGCGCCGCGAGCAGGATGTTCAGCGCTATCTCGTTCGGCGTCTTCTGCCGGGCCGCGCCCTCCACCAGGGCGATCATCCGGTCGAGGAAGGAGTGCCCGGGCCGTGAGGTGACGCGCACGACGATCCGGTCCGAGAGGACGGCCGTGCCGCCGGTGACGCCCGAGCGGTCACCGCCCGACTCGCGGATGACGGGCGCCGACTCGCCGGTCACCGCCGACTCGTCGACGGCCGCGACCCCGTCCACCACATCGCCGTCCGCCGGAATCAGCTCGCCCGCCTCGACCAGGACGAAGTCGAACGGCTTGAGGTCGGTGGCCGAGACGGCCTCGGTCCTGGCGTGGTCCAGATCGGTGCCCACCCGCCAGTTGTCCCGCAGCCGCAGCGCGACCGTGTCCGTACGGGCCCGGCGCAGCGACTCGGCCTGCGCCTTGCCCCGGCCCTCGGCGACGGCCTCCGCGAGGTTGGCGAAGATCACCGTGAGCCACAGCCAGACGCCGATCACCCACGTGAAGACGGACGGGTGGACGAGCGCGGACAGCGTGGTCAGCGCCGCCCCGATGGCCACGACGAACAACACGGGCGTACGCACCAGATCCCGCGGATGCAGCTTGCGCAGCGCATCGGGAAACGCCGTCAGGAGCTGTACGGGTTCGAAGAGCCCGGCGGACCGCTTCGGCCGGTGCGGCCGCGGCCCCGGCGGATTCCTGGGTGGCGGGCCACTGGGGGCCAGGACGGTCGGGGCCTGCTGGGGGGCGGCGGGAGACATGCACGACCTTCTGGAGGGTCCGGCAGCCGGACGGGGGTTCGGACACAGCCTGTGAGCGGCCGGACGCAAACCTAGGTCACCGCCGGAGCCCAACTCACCCGATTCCGTGGGTATTTACGGCTCTCTGACAGCGGATGCCGCCCGCGTCAAGGCCGCGACAATACGGCCGAAACGCCCTCCTGCATGTGGGAGGCCGTCCTCGGGGGCCAGGGGCGTATGAGACCCGTAAAGGAGTCGCCACGGGCCGTAAGAGGGGCGTCAACGGCGGCCGAAAGCGCCCGGTGAGGAGGTTTCCTCAGGGTGTCCGTTCTTTCCGAGCCTCCATGAGGAGTTCACGATGGCCGACGTGGCCTTCGTCGTCACCACGATCGCGGTTTTCGCGCTGGTGGCGTTCATCGCCAAGGGGGTGGCAAAGCTGTGACTGCCGAGAACATCGTCGGTCTGATCGTGGCCGTCGCCCTCCTGGGTTACCTCGTCCTCGCCCTTGTGTACCCGGAGAGGTTCTGAGCCCCGCTATGTCTCCTGTTCTTGCTGGTGTGCTCCAGTTCCTGGCTCTGGCCGTGGCACTGGGCCTCGCATACCGTCCGCTCGGCGACTACATGGCCCGGGTCTACTCCTCCGACAAGCACCTGCGCGTCGAGAAGTGGATCTACAAGGCCATCGGCGCCAACCCGTCCACCGAGATGCGCTGGCCCGCCTATCTGCGCGGCGTCCTCGCCTTCTCCGCGGTGAGCGTCCTCTTCCTCTACCTGATGCAGCGCGTGCAGGGCTCGCTGCCCGGCTCGCTGGGATTCGTCTCGATCCCTGCGGATCAGGCGTTCAACACGGCCGCATCCTTCGTGGCGAACACGAACTGGCAGTCGTACTCGGGTGAGCAGGCGATGGGCCACGTCGTGCAGACGGGCGGCCTGGCGGTGCAGAACTTCGTGTCCGCCGCCGTCGGCATCGCCGTCGCCGTCGCGCTGGTGCGGGGCTTCGCCCGCTCGCGCACCGGTGAGCTCGGGAACTTCTGGTCGGACCTGGTGCGCGGCACCGTCCGCATCCTGCTGCCCATCTCGGTGATCGGCGCGGTCGTCCTGGTCGCCTGCGGTGCGATCCAGAACTTCTCCGGCATTCACGAGGTCGGCCAGTTCATGGGCGGCTCGCAGCAGTGGAACGGCGGCGCGGTCGCCTCGCAGGAGGCGATCAAGGAGCTGGGCACGAACGGTGGCGGTTACTTCAACGCCAACTCCGCCCACCCCTTCGAGAACCCCAACGGGTTCACCAACCTCTTCGAGATCTTCCTGATCCTGGTCATCCCGTTCGCGCTGACCCGCACGTTCGGCAAGATGGTCGGCTCGGTCAAGCAGGGCTACGCGATCCTCGCGACCATGGTGACCATCTGGGTCGGCTTCACCGCGCTGATGATGTGGACCGAGTTCCACCACGGCGGCCCGGCGTTCAACATCGCCGGCGGCGCCATGGAGGGCAAGGAGAACCGGTTCGGAGTCGGCGGCTCGTCGATCTTCGCGGTCGCCACCACCCTCACCTCGACCGGCGCGGTCGACGCCTTCCACTCCTCGCTCACCGGCTTCGGCGGCGGCATCACCATGCTGGGCATGCAGCTCGGCGAGATCGCCCCCGGCGGCACCGGCTCCGGTCTCTACGGCATGCTGATCATGGCGATCATCGCGGTGTTCATCGCGGGCCTGATGGTGGGGCGTACGCCCGAGTACCTGGGCAAGAAGATCGGCACCCGCGAGATCAAGTTCGCGGCCTGCTACATCCTGGTCACCCCGGCCCTCGTGCTGATCTTCACGGCCATCGCGATGGCGATGCCGTCGACGCTGACCTCGATGACGAACTCGGGCGCGCACGGCTTCTCCGAGGTCCTGTACGCCTACACCTCGGGCGCCAACAACAACGGCTCGGCGTTCGCCGGTCTCAACGCGAACACCCCGTGGTTCAACACCAGCATCGGCCTGGCCATGCTGCTCGGCCGGTTCGTCCCCATGGTGTTCGTCCTTGCCCTGGCCGGCTCGCTCGCCGAGCAGAAGCCGATCCCGGCGACCGCGGGCACCCTGCGCACCGAGAAGCCGCTGTTCACCGGCCTGCTGGTCGGCACCGTGATGATCGTCGCGGGCCTGACCTACTTCCCGGCGCTGGCGCTCGGCCCGCTCGCCGAGGGGCTGGCGTCATGACCACCGACACGAAGAAGTCTGAGGAGCCCGGCTCCATGTCCACCGCAACACCCACGCGCGCTCCCCACAGCGACCTCCCCAGCGGGCACAAGCCCGATGCCGGACGGGTCGGGGGCGGCATGTTCGACCCGAAGCAGCTGGTCAAGTCCTTCCCGGACGCGGTCAAGAAGCTCAACCCGAAGACGATGATCAAGTCTCCGGTCATGTTCGTGGTGGAGATCGGCTCGGTCCTGACGACGATCCTGGCCATCAAGAGCCCGGGGGACTGGTTCGGCTGGGCGATCGCCGCGTGGCTGTGGCTGACCACGATCTTCGCCAACCTGGCGGAGGCCGTCGCCGAGGGCCGCGGCAAGGCGCAGGCGGACACCCTGCGCAAGGCCAAGACGGACACGATCGCCCGCCGCCTGAACGGGAGTTCCGAGGAGCAGGTTCCCGGCACCGAGCTGAAGATCGGTGACCTGGTGGTCTGCGAGGCGGGCGACATCATCCCCGGCGACGGTGACGTCGTCGAGGGTGTCGCATCCGTCGACGAGTCGGCCATCACCGGTGAGTCGGCCCCGGTCATCCGGGAGTCGGGCGGCGACCGCAGCGCGGTCACCGGCGGCACGAAGGTGCTGTCCGACCGCGTCGTCATCAAGATCACGACGAAGCCGGGCGAGACGTTCATCGACCGGATGATCAACCTGGTCGAGGGCGCGGCCCGCCAGAAGACCCCGAACGAGATCGCCCTCAACATCCTGCTGGCGTCCCTCACGATCGTCTTCCTGCTCGCCGTCGTCACCCTCCAGCCCTTCGCGATGTACGCGAAGGCCGAGCAGTCCATGATCGTTCTCGCGGCGCTGCTGGTCTGCCTGATCCCGACCACCATCGGCGCGCTGCTCTCCGCGATCGGCATCGCCGGCATGGACCGCCTGGTCCAGCGCAACGTCCTGGCGATGTCGGGCCGCGCGGTGGAAGCCGCCGGTGACGTCTCCACGCTGCTCCTGGACAAGACCGGCACCATCACCCTGGGCAACCGCCAGGCCTCCGAGTTCGTGCCGGTCAAGGGCACGACCGAGGCCGAGGTCGCCGACGCCGCCCAGCTCTCCTCCCTCTCGGACGAGACGCCCGAGGGCCGCTCGATCGTGGTCCTCGCGAAGGAGAAGTACGGCCTGCGCGAGCGTCACCAGGGCGAGCTGACCGGCGCGGAGTGGGTGGCCTTCACCGCCCAGACCCGTATGTCGGGCGTGGACGTGGACGGACGCAAGGTCCGCAAGGGTGCGGCCGGTTCGGTGGTCGCATGGGTCAAGGAGCAGGGCGGCAGTGTTGCGGAGGACGCCCAGGCGCTCACCGACCGGATTTCCCAGGCTGGTGGCACGCCGCTGCTGGTGGCTGTTGAAGACGCGGACGGGGCGCGTGTCCTCGGTGTCATCCACCTCAAGGACGTCGTCAAGGAGGGCATGAGGGAGCGGTTCGACGAGCTGCGCCGGATGGGCATCAAGACGGTCATGATCACGGGTGACAACCCGCTGACCGCGAAGGCGATCGCCGAAGAGGCGGGCGTGGACGACTTCCTCGCGGAGGCAACTCCCGAGGACAAGATGGCGCTCATCAAGCGGGAGCAGGCCGGCGGCAAGCTGGTCGCGATGACCGGTGACGGCACCAACGATGCCCCGGCCCTGGCCCAGGCGGATGTCGGTGTCGCGATGAACACCGGTACGTCGGCCGCGAAGGAGGCCGGCAACATGGTCGACCTCGACTCGAACCCGACGAAGCTGATCGAGATCGTCGAGATCGGCAAGCAGCTCCTCATCACCCGGGGCGCGCTGACCACGTTCTCGATCGCCAACGACGTCGCGAAGTACTTCGCGATCATCCCGGCGATGTTCGCGGTCGTCTACCCCGGCCTGGACAAGCTCAACATCATGAGCCTGCACAGCCCCGAGTCGGCGATCCTGTCCGCGGTCGTCTTCAACGCGCTGATCATCATCGCGCTCGTACCGCTGGCCCTGAAGGGCGTGCAGTACAAGCCGACCAGCGCCGACAAGATGCTGCGGCGCAACCTCGGCATCTACGGCCTGGGCGGTCTGATCGCCCCGTTCATCGGCATCAAGATCATCGACCTGCTCATCTCCCTCATCCCCGGAATCGGCTGACCTGCCATGAACAACTCAGTTGGAAACACCGCCCGGTTGCTCGGCGCGGGCCTGCGCGCGCTGCTCGTCCTGACCCTCGTCTGCGGCGTGATCTACCCGCTGGTGGTGACCGGCATCGCGCAGGTGGCCTTCAGCAACAAGGCCAACGGTTCCGAGATCAAGTCCGGTGGGAAGGTGGTCGGCTCCGAGCTCATCGGGCAGACGTACAACCTCCCGAAGAAGGACCCGAACAACGCCGAAGAGGCCGCGCAGCCGGACCTGAAGTGGTTCCAGCCGCGCCCCTCCAACGGGCTCGGCGCGAACAGCATCAACACCCAGTACCAGCTGATCATCTCCGGTGCGACCAACCTCTCCGGCGACAACGAGAAGCTGATCCAGCAGGTCAAGGACGCCAAGGCGGCCGTGGTCAAGGACAACTCCACGGCCGACTACCAGGTGAACCCGGCCGATGTGCCCGCGGACGCGGTCACCTCCTCCGGCTCGGGCCTCGACCCGCAGATCTCCCCTGAATACGCGAAGATCCAGGTCCACCGGGTCGCCGAGCAGAACCACCTCGACGTCAAGCAGGTCGAGAAGCTCGTCACCGACAACACCAGCGGCCGGATCCTCGGCTTCATGGGCGAGCCCGGCGTCAACGTCCTCAAGCTCAACATCGCACTCAAGGAACTCACCCAGAAGTGAGCCACTTACGACGGCGGGCGGGAGCCCCGGCCCCGGAAGACCTCCGGGCCCCGGCTCCCGCACCGCCGGGCAGTGTCATGAAGACCGCGCACAACAGGAAGGCGGCACGCCGATGACCCGGGTGCTGGTGGTGGAGGACGAACCACAGCTCGTACGGGCTCTTGAGATCAACCTGAAGGCGCGAAAATACGACGTGGACGCGGCGACGGACGGCGCCACCGCCCTCCAGCTCGCCGCCGTGCAGCCCCCGGACGCGGTCCTGCTCGATCTCGGGCTGCCCGACATGGACGGCATCGAGGTGATGCGCCGGCTGCGGAGCTGGTGCCGGGCGCCGATCCTGGTGGTCTCCGCACGCAACACCTCCGACGAGAAGGTCGAGGCCCTCGACTCGGGCGCCGACGACTACATCACCAAGCCGTTCAGCATGGACGAGCTCCTGGCCCGGCTGCGGGTCGCGACCCGCAGGGTCGAACCCGCCACGAAGAGCGCCGACGGGGGAGTCGTCACCACCAAGTCGTTCACGCTCGACCTCCTCGCGAAGAAGGCGAAGCGCGCCGGGAACGACGTGCGGCTCACCCCGACCGAGTGGCACCTCCTGGAAGTCCTGATCCGCAACCGCGGCCGCCTCGTCAGCCAGCGCCAGTTGCTGCAGGAGGTGTGGGGGCCCAGCTACCGTACGCAGAGCAACTATCTCCGCGTCTACATGGCCCAGTTGAGGCGCAAACTCGAAGTGGACCCCTCGCACCCCCGGTATCTCATCACGGCACCGGGCATGGGATACCGCTTCGAGGTCTGAGCCCCTTGTGGACGTCGTAACCCCCGTGCACCTCGTACCCAGAGATCGGAACCATGGCACGCGGCAAGCTTCGGATCTACCTCGGCGCGGCGCCGGGCGTCGGCAAGACCTACGCGATGCTGTCCGAGGCGCACCGGCGGGTGGAGCGCGGCACGGACTGCGTGGTCGCGCTGGTCGAGCACCACAGCAGGCCGCGTACGGAGGTGATGCTGCACGGCCTCGAACAGCTTCCCCGGCGTGAACTCGCCTACCGGGGCGCGCAGTTCACCGAGATGGATGTCGACGCGGTCCTGGAGCGGCGGCCCGCCGTGGCACTCGTCGACGAGCTGGCGCACACCAACATCCCGGGCTCGCGCAATGCCAAGCGCTGGCAGGACGTCGAGGAGCTGCTCGACGCGGGCATCGACGTCGTGTCCACGGTCAACATCCAGCACCTGGAATCCCTGGGCGACGTCGTCGAGTCGATAACGGGAGTGCGGCAGCGCGAGACCGTACCCGATGAGGTGGTGCGGCGGGCCGACCAGGTCGAGCTCGTCGACATGTCGCCGCAGGCGCTTCGCCGCCGCATGGCGCACGGCAACATCTACAAGCCGGACAAGGTGGATGCGGCCCGCTCCAACTTCTTCCGGCTCGGAAACCTCACCGCGCTGCGGGAGTTGGCGCTGCTGTGGGTGGCCGACCGGGTCGACGAGTACCTCCAGGAGTACCGCAGCGAGCACAGCGTCTCGAAGATCTGGGGCTCGCGCGAGCGCATCGTCGTCGGCCTGACCGGCGGCCCCGAGGGCCGCACCCTCATCCGCCGCGCCGCCCGCCTCGCCGAAAAGGGCGCGGGCGGCGAGGTGCTGGCGGTGTACGTGGCGAGGGGCGACGGCCTGGCCTCCGCCTCGCCCAGGGAACTCGCGGTCCAGCGCACCCTGGTCGAGGACGTGGGCGGAAGCTTCCATCACGTGGTGGGCGACGACGTGCCCCCGGCCCTGCTCGACTTCGCGCGGGGTGTCAACGCGACGCAGATCGTGCTGGGCACGAGCCGTCGCAGCACGTGGCAGTACGTGTTCGGCCCCGGGGTGGGCGCGATCGTGGCCCGCGACTCGGGGCCCGACCTCGACGTCCACATCGTCACCCACGAGGAGGCCGCCAAGGGCCGGGGCCTCCCGGTGGCACGCGGCGCCCGCCTGGGCCGAGCCCGCTCGATGTGGGGCTGGGCGGCGGCGATGGTCGGCCCCGTCCTGCTCACCCTGCTCCTGACCTGCATCGACACAGACCTCGGCCTGGCCAACGAGATGCTGCTTTACCTCTCGTTGACGGTGGCTGCGGCGCTGCTCGGCGGACTCCTCCCGGCGCTGGCGTCGGCGGCGGTCGGCTCCCTGCTCCTGAACTACTACTTCACCCCGCCGGTCCACCGTCTGACCATCAGCGACCCGCACAACATCGTGGCCATCGTCATCTTCGGCTCGGTGGCGGTGTCGGTCGCGTCCGTCGTCGACCTCGCGGCCCGCCGCACCCAGCAGGCGGCCCGGCTGCGCGCCGAGTCGGAGATCCTGTCCTTCCTGGCGGGCAGCGTGCTGCGGGGCGAGACGAGTCTGGACGCGTTGTTGGAGCGGGTCCGGGAAACATTCGCGATGGAATCGGTCGCCCTGCTCGAGCGCCCGAGCGAGGTCGAGCCGTGGACGTGTTCGGCGAGCGTGGGGCCCCGCCCCGTGGGGCGCCCCGAGGACGCGGACGTGGACATGCCGGTGGGCGACCACATGGCGCTGGCCCTGTCGGGCCGCGTACTGCCGGCGGAGGACCGCCGAGTCCTGGGCGCGTTCGCGGCACAGGCGGCGGTGGTGCTCGACCGCCGCCGTCTGAAGGAAGAAGCCGACCAGGCAAGGCTGTACGCGGAGGGCGACCGCATCCGTACGGCGCTGCTCGCCGCGGTGAGCCACGACCTGCGCACCCCGCTTGCCTCGATCAAGGCATCCGTCACATCGCTCCGTTCGGACGACGTGGAATGGTCCGAGGCGGACGAGGCGGAGCTGCTCGAAGGGATCGAGGCGGGCGCCGACCGCCTCGACCACCTGGTGGGCAACCTGCTCGACATGTCCCGCCTCCAGACCGGCACGGTCACCCCGCTGATCCGCGAGACGGACCTCGACGAGGTCGTGCCGATGGCCCTTGGCGGCGTCCCCGAGGACAGCGTCGTACTGGACATCCCCGAGGACCTCCCGATGGTCAGCGCGGACCCGGGCCTCCTGGAGCGGGCGATGGCCAACATCGTGGAGAACGCGGTGAAGTACAGCCCCGAGGGGGAGCGCGTCCTGGTCTCGGCGAGCACGATCGCCGACCGGGTCGAGGTCCGCGTGGTGGACCAGGGCCCCGGCGTCCCCGACGCCGCGAAGGACCGCATATTCGCCCCGTTCCAACGCTACGGGGACGCCCCGCGGGGCGCGGGGGTGGGCCTCGGCCTGGCGGTCGCCCGGGGCTTCGCCGAGGCGATAGGAGGCACGCTGGCGGCGGAGGACACCCCGGGCGGAGGCATGACGATGGTGCTCACGCTGCGGCCGGCGCTGGGATACGTGCCGACTCAGCGGGCTTCGGCGTCCGAGGACACCTGAGGGGCGCGGGGTACGAGGCCGCGGGGTCGGCCGGCGCTTCCCAGCGCACCGTCAGCCGGCGTTCCGGAAGACGAGCAGGTAGCGCCAGAAGAGGAGCCTGCGTATGCGGCATCCGGGCAGCAGCGCCGCGGCCTCCCGGCGGATCTGGAGCAAGGGCATGGTGGGCCGAGTCACCGGCGCCTGCGTCTGGGTGCGGCCGGTTGCGGCAGAGCCGAGCCCGTCCCGCGCGTACACGGCCAACCTGACTACGGCGTTGACCGGTACGGCCGCCAGGCTCCAGGCCCAGTCGAGCAGGGTCCGCTCCGGATAGCAGCCCAGGATCACGAGGACGCCGCCGGGTGCGAGCGCGTCCCGCAGGGCGGCGACGGTGCCGAACGGCATGTGGTGCACGCTGGCGAGGCAAGAGATGAAGTCGTAGTGAGCATGGGGGAGTCGGACTTCGGTGACGTCCGTGCACCGGAAGCGCGGACCCCGATCACCAGGTGCCGGCCCAGCGGCCATCGCACGGGCCTCCGCGACGACCTCCTCCGACGGATCGATCGCATCGACCTCGATGCCGAGCCCGGCGAGCCGCCGCGCGAACCGGCCGGTCCCACAGCCAACGTCCAATGCCGTGCGGCAGTTTGGCGGCATCTGGCGCAACAGCAGCCGGTGATAGTGGTCGTTGTGATCAAAGGGCATGCCGCGACCTTGCCACACGGGCGCGCAGCCCGTTGGCCGAGCCGATCGTGTTCTCCCACCGGGGCTTCCCGCCCGCCCCGGTGACGTCGAACGCCGCGGCGAGTGCGGGCTGTCCACTGAGACGGCGCTCTGCTTGGCCCCCGCCGCGCGCATGAGAGCAGCCGCTTCCGCCGGGTCTTGCAGCATGGGCGCGAGCAGGCGCAGGTAGTGGGCCTGCGATTCCAGCGATTTGGCCATGATGCGGAGGTTGTTGGCGGACGTGGTCGGGGCATTGCGATGCCCCAGCCCCGCCGCGAAGACGAGATCTCCCAGCGATGTGCGGTATTCGGTTCCTTCCCAGGCGCTCGTTACATAGGTGATCAGGCTTTTTCCCCAGGGGTTGTAACCCACCTGGATCTTCTGCTGCCCGCGGGTGTAGGCCAGGGTGTGGAGGTGACTCACCGAGCTCACGGGTCCGCCGAAGCCGAGCTCGTCCATCAGGGACCCGAATGTGCTCCGGGCCACTGGCTCGAACTGCGTGTGAACACTGCCTTTGAGTCTGCGTCGCACGATTCGCCCCCGCCGCATTCGTACGGTGTCGTCAGGACCGTGTCGAGTCCCGCGCTCCCAGCGCCCCGCATTCTCCCCGTCTGCTTCCCAGGGAGCCAGTGAGGGGTTTTCCAACCTCACGCTGACGTGTGGTGAAGGACGAGGACGGCCTTCACGGCGTTGGTGATTCGGTTGGTGCTGCAGCGGAGCTTCCGTAGGAGGCGCCAGCTCTTGAGGGTGGCCATGGCCTGTTCGCCGAGGCAGCGGATTTTGGCGTGGGTGGTGTTGTGACGGCGCTTCCATCTCTTGAGGCGGCGGCCCCGAAACGGCACCCGGACGGGTCCGCCGGCGCCTTGGTATGCCTAATGGGACCCGAAGGTCGGTACTGAGCCCAGTTCTTGGGTGATGGTCTCGCCGTCCTTCGGGGCGCGGGGCGAGCCTTTGAGTATGCCCGGACCTTCGAGTCCTATTGACAAGACGAGGTCGCTTCCGCGCCCAGCAGTGTTCGTTCAAGGTGAGGCAGAGGAGTATCGGCAAGCGTGCCCGAGTGGTACCGCTGGTGACGGTTGAGAGCACGTTCCGTCACTGTGCTCCTGGCCCGTCTGCAACGCGATTGACTATTCGCAGTCCGAGCTGGCCTCGTGGATCACCTCTCACCATTGCCGGAGCCTTAGCTCTGAAGCAGACCGAGGGCCGCACGGCTTGCTGGGGTTGCGAACGGCTGGTGGGATGACGTGCCTTGAGCACTTCCATTAGGGAGCACGCGCACCCTGCACAGGCTTGAGACTAGAAAAGAGCCACGGCAGAGGAGAGGTACATGGAGGTCACTACGTTACCGGCGCCCGTCTTCTGCGGGGTGGACTGGGCCGAAGATCACCACGACATCGCGCTGGTCGATGCCGGTGGGAAACAACTCGCCAAGCTGCGGATCAATGATGATGCAGAGGGATTTGCTCAGTTGATTGCTCGGCTGGGCGAGCACGGCGACCGCGCTGACACCCCGATACCCGTTGCGATCGAGACGTCCCGTGGACTTCTCGTCGCGTGCCTGCGGGCCACCGGTCGCCCCGTTTACGCGATCAACCCGCTGGCGGTTGCCCGCTACCGGGATCGTCACTCTGTGGCCCGGAGGAAGTCCGACGCCATCGACGCCGCGGTGTTGGCGAACATCCTGCGGACCGACATGGCTGCTCATCGGCCGTTGCCTGCGGACTCCGAGCTCGTGCAGGCCATCGCGGTGCTTGCCCGAGCACAACAGGATGCCGTCTGGGCTCGCGGTCAGGCCAGCAACAAGCTCCGCTCCCAGCTGCACGAGTTCTACCCGGCCATCCTGAACGCGTTCGCCACACACAAGCACGGCCTATGCGCACGGGAAGCCCGGAGTATCCTTGCCGCAGCCCCGACACCGACCATCGCCGCAACACTCACGCGGCGTCGGTTGCAGTCATTACTCAAGAAGGCCGGCCGAGTACGCGGCATCGAGGCTGAAGCCGACAGGCTCCATAAAGTGTTCCAGCGTGACTATCTCCACCAGCTTCCGCAGGTGGAAGCAGCTTTTGGTCAGCAGACGTCTGCTCTGCTGAGACAGCTCAACACCGCTTGTCTCAACGCGGATCAGCTTGAGAAATCTACGGCTGCCGCATTTGAAGAACACCCTGATGCACCGGTCATCCGTAGCTTTCCAGGTCTCGGATCCTTAACCGGTGCCCGCGTCCTGGCGGAGATAGGCGATGACCGAGCCCGATTTGCGAGCGCCGACTCGCTCAAGGCATACGCCGGAAGTGCCCCAGTCACTCGGGCAAGTGGTAAGAGCCGCACGGTCATGAGCCGGAGGATAAAGAATCAGAGGCTGGCGGCCGCTGGCTACGTGTGGGCCTTCGTCTCGCTCACCAAGTCAGCAGGCGCCAGGGCCCATTACGACCACCGCAGGGAAGTCGGCGACCGGCACGTCGCGGCACAACGCAATCTCTTCAACCGCTTCATGGGCATGCTCTTCTACTGCCTCCAGCACGGCCAGCTCTACGACGAGCTCAAGGCATTCCCGATCCAGCCGCAGGACGAATGTTCCGCCGCTGCGGCTTGACTCTTATCCGCGTGGGATGTCTTGTCCGCCCAGCATTTGAGCCCCGCTTCGGTAAGGGCTCCGATGATGCCGTGGTGTCGTGCGGCGGTCAGGTCGTGCGTGGAGCCGGGCAGAGCCGGCGAGGCCCAGAGCAGCCGTCCGAATGGATCGGTGAGGACCTGGACGTTCATGCCGTGGCGTTTGTGTTTCCCGGAATAGTACGGGGTGTCGGCGGCGATACGGTCGATCGGCAGCAGGGTGCCGTCGAGGATGACGAACGCCTTCTCCCGGATCGTCCGCATCGCTTCGGCCAGGGTCGGGGCGAGGGCGGCCAGGGACTCGACGGCTTCTCGTATGTAGCGGAAAACGGTCGCGATCCCGATGCCGAATCCGGCGGCCAGTTGGGCGTAGGTGTCACCGCACCGCAGGTGGGCCAGAGCAAGTAGGGCCTGTCGCGCGGCAGGAAGGCGCCGCCACCGCGTCCCGATCTCCTGCCGCCTGGCGGTGAGTCGTCCGGTCAGGAACCGCAAGGTGCGGCTGGACAGATCAATCGAGGACGGGTAGACAAGCACGTGAAGCTCCTGGCAGACACGGGCGATCTTGGTCGAGAACCCGTCTACCAGGAGCTTCGTCGTTGCGCAGGACCGTCCAACTCACGGTCAGCACCGCCAGCTTGGAAAAGGCTCACAGATCCGCCAGGTTGGCCCCGAATGCTCTGGACTGCGGGGCGCTGCTCCAGTTGACCGCGTACGCGAGCAGGCTTTCCGACCACGCCTTCGCCCTCTACGCGGACGCGGTCCTGGCCTCCTGGGAGGACGACGTCGACACCGCGCTGCACTCAGGTGCAGAAGGTTCACGCCTGGCCGGCGAGCACGGCCTGCTCTACGTCGGCGTGGGCGGGGACCAGGCCGCGCAGGTGGGCGCGGTAGCGGTACGGGGAGCGTCGACCCCCGGGGTGGTCGGTGAACGCGTGGTGGGCGGAGCGTTCGCGATCTGGGGGCAGACCCAGCTGGTCGCGCGGCAGCGCTTGGCATGCGAGCGGCTCCTGGCCTCGTGGCGCTCGGGAGTTGGCTCGGGGCGCGGCCGGGGGTGGGGAGTCACACCTGTTGCGGAATCGGGCCTGGTTGTTGTTCGGCCCTGGGGCGTGAGCAGTCTTGGCAAGGTCGACCGGGTGCGGTCTCGGCGGCAGTGCCGTGGCCCCCGTGGATTCCCTGGCGAGGAACGCGCCCAGTTCACCGATCGTGCTCACCAGAGGCGCGGGGACGACTACAGGCCCCGGCGAGTTTAGGGGCACGGATCAATGGCCGTGCTCCTGGTGACGTGGCGCCGCGGGCGGAGCCGTCCGCGGCTCACCCTGGTCGCGGCGGGCCTGGCCGGGGACCGGTCGTGCGGGACCGCTGCGAGCGCCTCGGCCACCGGGGTGGAAGCGGCTGTAGTGGTGCAGCGCGATCCGCTCGGAGTGCTGTGCGTTGAGCAGGTGGATCACGCGTGCCGCTCCGACGATCAGGAGCAGCGTGATGACGATGGTCAGGGCCGTGGTCATGGCGGTCACATCCCCACGAGGAGGCGGTCGGGGCGGGCCGGAACGGCGGCATAGGCCGAGGAGGTACCGCCCTCGTGCTCCCATACTTCTTCGAAGTCCTGCAGTCGGTCGGCTGCTGAGGCGCCGTGTAGGGCTTCGTCGCCCGCGATGAGCGCGCTCGCGGTCAGGGCCAGGCCCGCGGGGTCGCTCGCGGCGGCCATCAGCCGGGCGGCCGCGGCGGTGCTGGTCTGCGGCGGGATGACCAGGAGGTCCCAGCGGCCGGCTCCGTAGGACAGCACCAGGAGTTTGTGCGGGTCCTGCTCGGCCTTGAACCAGCCGGCCTTCACCACGTGTCCGGTGACGGGGATCTTGCGGGGGATGACGGGCCAGTGCTCAGGGTTGACGGCGATGCGGGTGATCCGGCCCCACAGGGGGTCGAGTACGTCGATCAGTGCGGGAAGTTCACGCAGCAGATCGCGGGAGCGTGGCCACCAGGCCCCGTCCAGGAGTCCACGGGAGGCGCCAGCGGGCTTGAGCGCAAGGCGGACGTTCGGAGCTGCGGCGGGATCGCGCTGCGCCAGAAGGAGGTCAGTGGTCGCGGACATGGCGCGAACCCGTCTCCGGGTCGCCGTTCGTGGACAGCGGCCCGGGGGTTTTTGCTCGCCGAGAACGAGGCCGACGCTGTGGCCGGGGTGCGAAGTGCTCTCGGTACCTCCAGCGTACTCCGAGGCAAGGGCCAAAGGACTGGCTGGGGCAACGAGGTTCGGTTCGTCATCGGGATGTCACCGCGTTGGTGCGTGTGTTGATCTCCGAGACCGAGTTGGCGCCCTGATCGGTGACGTAGGCGAAGGTGACGGTCGGGTCGACGGTCATGGCGGCCGGTCAGGCGGTCAAAGGCGGGTGAGCCGGCGTTCGCCGCCTGCGCCCTGCTTGTGGGGCGGGCCGTAGTGCCGGAAGACCGCTTTCTCCTGTTCGTCGGGCAGGACGTCGTCCGTGCCGATCGAGGGGCCGCCCTTTGTCAGCGCCTTGCCGTAGGTGATCTCGATCTGGCCCGGCCCGACGGTCGCGCTGTCCAGGGGGACGAAGACAAGGCGGTGCCGGGTGGGCAGGCCATCCGGACGGTGGCCGTGGCCGGGTCGTCAGTGCTGGTGTCCGCGTAGACCGCTTCCGGTGTGCCGATGCTGTGCTTGCCGACGTCCCTGGCATGGGGAGCGTGGGAGAGGAGGGAACGGAAGGCCGGTCCGTAACCTGAAGTTCCAGGTACGGCGCTCGGCCGGTCCCCCTCCACGGGATGTGCCGGACATCGGACGGAAGCCCCGTCCCTGGCGTGTATCGCGGCCACTGGTCAGTGAGGCGTCGGGATCCGGGGTGTCTGTACGGCGGCACAGTCCTGGGTGCTGTTCTCCGGACCGGGCCGCGACCAGGTGTGGGAACAACTGCTGTGCCGGAGTGTGAAGTTCGAGGCCCGGGCTACTCGCCCGGTGTCCGGCAGGCATGCCCGGGACGAAGGCGCCGGAGGGTTGGAGACACAGCCCCCGGCGTCGCCGGTTCACCGCTCATTCTCGCTCTGACGGCGGCCATCAGAGCAGGCCGCGCCTGGCGACGGCACGCTCAACAGGTGTCCTATCCCTCCAGGGGCGTGCTGGTGCGGGTCGTGCCCGAGGCGCCGGCCGGTGTCCGGCCGGGCGTGGCGGGGGCGGCGCTGAGGGCGAGGAGGGCCACGTCGTCCGCGGGGCCGACGGGGAAGGTTGCCAGGAGCGAGGTCAGGTCGTCGATGATCGCGGCGGCGCCGAGTGCCGTGTTGGCGGCGGCGTGATGGGTGAGGTGGGCGGCGAGCCCGGTCTCGTCGAACCGTGCGCCGTGGGAGCTGCGGGACGCGATGAGCCCGTCGCTGTAGAGCAGGAGCGCCTCACCCGGCAGGAGCCGGAGCGTACGGGAGGCGATGAACACGTCGGGCAGCACGCCGATGAGCATGCCCCCGGTGAGGTCCACCCGCTCTGCCCGGGAGGCCGCGCGGGCCGGCCCGTCGCGGCGGGCCGGCTGCAGGTGCAAGGCGGACGGGTGGCCGCCGCCTGCCAGGGCGATGGTGAAGCCGTTGGTGGGGTCGGGGGCCAGGGTGCCGAAGATCAGGGTGCAGAAGCGGCTGTCGGCAGTGGGGTGCGACAGAAGGGCGGAGTTCAGCGCTTGCAGCACCTGGCAGGGGTCGGGCTCAAGGAGTGCGGTGGAGCGCAGGGTGTAGCGGATCAGTGAGGTGAGCTCGGCGGCCCGGGCGCCCCGGCCGCTCACGTCGCCGAGGAAGAACGCCCACTGGTCGCGGCCCAGGGGGAACACGTCGTAGAAGTCCCCGCCGATGTCGGACACGGACGCGGTGGCGTAGTGCGAGGCCGCCTCAAGTCCCGGCACGCGCGGCAGGGTGGGCGGCAGCAGGGTGCTCTGCAGGGTGGCGGCGTACGAGGCGATCTCCGCCCGGTCCCGCTCGGCCCGCTCCCGCGCGGCGTGCTCGACGTCCACCAGTTCCCGCTCCACGCGCAGCATGCGGAGTGCGGAGAGCCGTAGTTCGAGCTGGTCCATGACCAGCGCGGCCAGATCGGTCAGGGCAGCGGTCTGTTCGGGCGCGATCCGGCGCGGCCGGGTGTCCAGGACGTCGACGGTGCCCAGTCGGTGCCCGTCGCGGGTGGTGATGGGCGCGGCGGCGTAGAAGCGCACCCGCATCGGGCCGGTGACCAGGGCGTTGGCACGGGCGGCCGCATCGCGGAGGGTGTCGGGGATGACCAGGGGCTCGTCGGTGAGGATCGCCGAGGTGCACAGCCCCGGATCCCGGCCGGTCTGGGTGACTCCCTCCAGTCCGTACGCGGCTTTGAACCAGACCCGGTCGGCGTCGACGATCGTCACCGTCGCCACCGGGGCGTCGAAGAGGCGGGCGGCCAGGGCGGCGATCCGGTCGAACGCCCCGTCGGGCGGGGTGTCCAGGATGTCGTAGCGGCGTACGGCTTCGATGCGCCGGGCCTCCTGCTCCGGCGGAAGCCCCGTGCGCGTCAGGTCCGGTAATTCCTCGGAGCCTGGTGTTCCGTCGGCTTCCAACCGGGTCGGCACCCCCTCTGCCCTCGTGCAGCGGGCTTGCGCCCATGGACGGCTGGCGGGGACGGTCAGACCCCCAATCCGACTAGGGGTTCGGAGTCGTCGACGAAAGCGCGGGCGATGTCGGACAGGCGGCGGTTGTGGGCGCGGGCGTAGCCGCGCAGGGCGGTGAATGCCTGTTCCATGTCGATGCTGTGGCGTTCGGCGAGTTTGCCCTTGGCCTGTTCGATCAGGATGCGGCTGTTGAGGGCGGTCTGGAGCTGCTCGTTGAGGACGGTGCTGCGGTGGGTGGAGCGATGCTGGAGGAGGCTGATGGTGGCGACGTCGGCCAGGGCCTGGGCGATGGAAGTGCTGCCCGGGTCGAAGGGGCCGGGGTCGGTGTGGAAGAGGTTGAGGGCGCCGACGACTTCGTCGCGCAGGCGCATGGGGAGGGCCTGGACTGTCCCGAATCCGTGGAGCCCGGCCTGTGTGGTGAAGCGCGGCCAGCGGTCGGTCTCCGTACGCAGGTCGGGGACGGCCACTGGTGTTCCCGTGCGGTAGCAGTCCAGGCAGGGGCCTTCGTCGTTCTGGAGCTGGAAGAGTTCAAGGAAGCGTACTTGTTCGTCGGAGGCGGCCATGACGCGGAGTTCGCCGTCGCGGTCCGCGAGCAGGACGCCTGCGGCGCTCGCGCCGAGCATCCCGACGCAGCGGTCGGTGAGCAGGCGCAGGAAGTCGATCAGGTCGAAGTCGGCGACCAGGTTGTCCGCCAGCTCGACGAAGGTCTTGGCCAGGAGTCGCTCATTCATCGGCTACACCCTTGATGGAGGTCGGCTGCGCCCGAACGGGCCGGGAAACGTGTGTAGTTCAGTGGACCGTGCGAGGGAACCGGTCGTCCTCATCGGCCCTCCTCGGTCTGCTTCGGCTCCATGTCCGGGGAGAAGAGCAGGCGGTGGGCGACTATGTCGGAGGCCACGTCGGCGAGCCGGTGTCCGTGGGCGAAGGCGTGCGCGCGCAGCCGTATGAACGCCTCCTCGATCCCGACGCCGAGCTGCACCGTGAGCACGCCGGTGGCCTGGTCGATCTCGGCCCGGTACGCGCCCAGGTCGCCACGGCGCCCCACGGGCCCCGTATCGCCGGACTCGTCGATCCGGGCGTCGAGCAGGAGCAGCGTCGCGGTGTCGGCGAAGGCCAGGGCGTCGGCGAGCGCATCGGTGCTCAGCTCGACCGGCACGCCGGCGTACAGGTCAAGGACCCCCGGGCTGATCGCCCCGATCTGCAGGGGGAGCGCGAAGACCGCCCGCGCGCCCGCTTCCAGAGCCGCGTCAGCGAACACCGGCCAGCAGTCCTGGAGTTCACTGGTGAGCAGGTCGGGCGTCAGGATCGCCGAGCCGTGGGCGAAGGCATCCACGCACGGTCCCTCACCCAGGGTGAGCTGGAGTTCCTCAAGCCGTTCGCTGATCTCGTCGGTGCTGCACAGTGGATGGCTGGCCGTGTTCGGGAACATCGCGGACAGGCCGGCGCCGCTGACCGGCAGCGTGGCGACCGCAGCGGTGCACACGTCCACGACCCCGACCCGAGCATCGCGCAGGGCCGCCTGCTGGGCGACGAGCGCCTGGATCCGGGACGACCGGCTGTCGGGCGTCACGCAGTCCTCCGGGTCCAGCTGGGGTGCGGAGGTTTCGTCGGCCGTACGAAGGTTCGTTCCGCGAAGCGGAGAATCAGGGCCCGGAGCAGCGGTGGACCGGTCGGGTGCCACACGGTTCCGATGTCCTGCCAGCCTCCGGCCCGGAGGCTGGCGAGGGTCGGCAGGTCGGCCGGGTCCACCAAAGCCGCGCCGAGCGATGCCCGGCGGCCGGTCAGGAGCCGTTCTTGCAGTCGGCAGGCCAACTCCTGACCCGCGGGGTGCGGCCGGACCAGGATCTTGGAGATTGCGAAGACATCGCCGGAGGCGGTGAGTTGCTCCACGTCGTACGGGAGCGTCCCGTCGAACCCGAACCACCACCGGCCGTCGCTTGGAACGGGGAATCCGAAGGCGCACCCCACCAGGCAGTCGGTCTCCGCGATCACGAGGGCGAACCCCGGTCGCCGGATGTCGGCGGCGAGGCGACGCAGGAACCCCGTCCGTCGGAGGCTGCGGTACGTCTCGCGGATCGTCGCCTCGCAGGACTCCGTGTAGAGATCCGCCAGGTCCTCCCTCAAGTCCTGGGCCCGCCAGCGACTCACCCGGAGCAGCCGCACCGCGGCCATGAGGTACGGGTCGTCGTTCCTGGGCCTGTGGGCTTGCTCCGGCCGGGGCCGACCGCTCACAGCACACCATCCGTGACGGCAGGTCCCAAGGACGCGAGCCGGCGCGGTGCTCCGCGGCACGCCGTCGGCGGCGAAACCGGTGTCGCGCTGAGGGGGCCGTCCCCGGGAGGAGGGGATTGCTGTCCGAACGGACCCTCCAGGAAGAGGAATTCGGTGCTCGTGATCCTGACCATCCAGGCCAGCATGGGTGGCGGATGGTGCAGCCGCAGGGATCCGCCGAGCGAGGTGGTCCGCTGCGCCGCGTAGAGGAAGGCATTGAGCCCGCTCACGTCGCAGAAGGTGAGCGGGGTGAGGTCGACGTCGATTGTACGGATGCCGTCGCGCAGGCACTGTTCTAGAGCCTCGCGCACCTGCGGGATGGTGTCCAGATCGATCTCGCCTGCCAGGGTGATCAGCGACCGTTGCCTTCTGTCGTGGCGGTAGATGTTCAGCGGGGGCAGGGGCATGACGCCTCGGTTCGGTAGACCCGCCGGGCAACGCGAAGTGGCGGAGCCGGACTCGCGGCCGCTCTTGGCACGCTGTCGACAGGGGCGTACTAACGGCAGAAGCAGACCGGCGGCTGGCCCAACACCCCCTGTATCGGAAGCGGGACCCGCACGATTCACTTCAGGAGATGCGCCGGCGACCGGACGAAGGGTCCGCTCCCCGAGCCTCAGTTCGGAGCAGCAACATGTCCGCCGGGGTCTGGGACGTCCACACAACAGCATAGTCCCGGCTGTCCTCGCCAGGACTGTTCCTGTGAAACACCCGAGCGGCGACGGTTTCGGCAACGCCACGTCCGATACGCCGTCGGGGCAAGGGAATTGAGGCGCCGGACTGATCAGCGCCGATGTCCGGGGCTCCGCGCGCTCCGACCGGGCCGATACGCCTTGAAAGTGGTACTGCGCAGCTTCCGTGGGCCGCTGGAGGAGGGGGCTCAGTCGGACCGGGTCGCGACGAGCGCCTCCTGCACCGTGGCGAACATCGGCACCAGGGCGGTGACGCCGCCTGCGGCACGAGCCGGGAATGCCCCCGGGTCAGCAGGGGTGCTGCCGCGCAACGTCGTTGGCGAGGGCTTGGCGCAGTGCCATGAGGGAGGACAGGTCGGCCTCGTTGACGAAGCGGTCGAGCAGGATGCTGATGCGCCATTGCCGGCCGTCATGTACCGCGGTCACGATGTCTGCGATGGCCCTGCGCTGGTCTTGTGAGGGCGAGTTGATCATGCCAGTCCCTGGAGTTGGAGGACCGTGGGGTCCGTGTCTCCACTCTCCTCGCCCCGAGGGAACATGGCTCTGGCATATACCGAATCTGGCCGGGTTTCACTCTTGGCGCCGTCTGGTGCGGACACCTCTTAGCCGAGGACGCCACCGGATATGCATGCGCCACCGCGGCCGTCCAACACCTCTACGCCAGCACCGGCCCAGCCACACGCTCGACTTCTGGCCCGAGCGGCTTGGCGGGTATCAGGGAGCCGGCTGCTCGGAGGGGGCGGTGGCAATGAGGAGTTGTGCGGCCTGGGCGGTGTTGTCGGCGCGGACCGCACGGGCCATGGCGGTGCGCGCGGCCTCGACGCTCGCGTGCGGAGGGACCACGAGCAGCGCGAAGTGGTCGTTGTGACCGCGGGTGATGAGGACGGTGTCGTCACCGACCGGGAAGGAGTCGAGGTGTACGACCCGGTCGTCGATCACCAGGCGCGTCGGGATTTCGTTCCAGGCGGTGGCGTCCAGGCCCACGCGAGTGATGGGGCCGAGGTGCTCGGTGAGAGCGCTGACCAGCGCCGGCAGCTCCGCCGCGATGTCACGGGATCGAGGCCACCACGCGCCGTCCAGGAGTCCTTCACGGGACTGCGTCGTCTCCAGCCGGAGGAGGGCCGTTCCGGGTTTCACCGCCTGGTGAATGGCGTCCGGAAGCAGCTTCGCAGGAGTGGGGGTGTCGGATTCAGCCATGATCGGTTCGCCTGTCCGCGAGGTGCGGCGACACATGGTCCGTCGCCCGTACTGACGTCGGCACCGCGATGGTGGCCGGTGAAATGCCGCCCTTGATTCACGGTACCCCCGGTGCCTGCCGTGAGGCTCGGCAGCGCCCGTCCGGGACTGCCCGTCACCTCCCGAAAATGCCTGGTCGCACCGCCGCTTCGGGAGCCTTGGACCGGAGTAGAGTGAGGGAACCGGGAGCATTTCGTACGCCCGCCCCCATGCGGATGTCGTTTCCGGCGATCAAAAGCACCGGGCTGTCGCAGACGGGCCCGGGGGCAGGTCCGCGCCATGACCATCACCGTCGACAGCACAGCAGTCCGCGTCCTTGCTCCACCGCTTCCGGCGCGGCTGTCCCTCACACCCAAGACCACGCTCGCCGGCCAGCTCGACGGCGCCTGGTGGCCCCGCTCCCGCAACCTCGACGCCGAACTCCCGACACTCCTCGACGCCCTGGACGAGACCTGGGGGCGCATCACTCGCGTCACGGTGAACCCCACTCACTGGCCCGTGATCCCGCAGAGGGTGCCCGTCACCGGGCACACCGTGCACGTGGGCTGGTTCACCGAGCAGGACCCCGACAAACTGATCCTGCTCTCCCGCAGGGGCGGCCGCTGGGACCTTCTGGTGATTCCGCCGGAGACCGGGCCCGCCGCCGCGGCTCGGCTGATGTCCGCCGCCGCGATCCCGGGGAGCGTCCTCACCGCCGGCGCATTGCTGACCGCCGAAGCCGTGACCGGCAGTGCCGTCGACGCCCGGGGTAGGGAAGACGCCTGGGAGACCGAAGGCGGGGCGTGCATGTCCCCCTTCGGGTACCCGATGGGATGCCGGTTCGGTCCTCCGTCCACGGACACGTGGAGGTGAGGAACATGGAGACCATCCTCCTCATCGCGGCGATCGTTGTCATGACCGGCATAGGAGTGCGCCTCGTCCAACTGCTCAATGCCCAGCACAACGCGCGGATCGCGTCCTACCACTTCGGCGACGCGCTGCCGGGCGTCGGCCGACGAAGCAGGAAGCACCACAGGCACACACCGGCAGCTCCCGGTCGACCGACCGACACCACCGGCCGCAGCGGCACAGCCCGATGACCCAGACCGCCATCTGATCGGGGGCAGCGAGTGGGACGCCTCAGGCGTCCCGCCCGTCGGCCTTCCGCCTCGGCGCCCACCCAACCACTCCACGCACGAGAGGACGCGGTCATGGCGACACTGCGCGAGCGGAAGACCTACCGTGAGCAGGTTCTACGGGCCCTGTACGAAGCCACCGAGGGCAATCGCCTGCTCGGCGTGACCGGCGCAATGATCTGCAGCACCCTCCAGGTCCCGGAGCAGGATCTGGCCGCTGCCTGCACCTACCTGGCGGGTGAGGGCCTGATCACCGTCGACTGGGACCCGGGCAACATCCCCGCGATGGTCATGCTGACCCACCAAGGAATCCGGCTCATGGAGGCCGAGGAAGAGGAGCGCGGCTGAGCTGAGGCGTCGCCAGGGCGTGTGGTCAGTGGAACCCCCCTCTCGGCCGTGGACGGTCGTGGTCGTCGCCCCGGTGCCCGCACGTGAAGCGACATCGCGGCCGACACACCCTGTTGGGCAGACGTCGGCTCCCGTCTCACCGAATCGGGTCGGCGCCGGCCCGTATCGCCTTCTACGTTCACGTGCCGTAGCGCCGATACGTGGCTTGGGCTGTTCGCGGCGCAGGGGCGGGACTAGGCTGTCGGCACGGCCCCAGTCCCCGGCAGCGTGAGGATCCGCTCCGAGGAGGCGCACGGTGTCCAGAGGTGCCAGAACTTCTCTCATCCCCGCGGACGCGCTCCGCTCGCCCCCTGAGACGGTGGGTACACAGGTGCCTGTACGGAGCGGCCACTCCTCGCCGTCACTGCCGGTGTCCGTTCCGGAGGGGCAGCCCGCGCCCACCGGTGTTCATGCGGACCAGGTGGTCGTCGTGGTCAGGGGAAGTCTTGGCCTGGCCACTGTTCCAGGACTGCGCGACCGCCTGCTGCGCGTGTCCCACGGTCCTGGAATCCGGTTGGTCCTCGACCTGTCGGGCGTCACCTCCTGCGACCTCCTGGGCCTCGGGCTGATCATCGCCACCGCCCGCCGGGCCCGGTCCTTCGGCGGCAGCCTGCGTCTTGTCGCCCCGAGCCCCGCCGTTGCCGAGGCCCTCGGCACCAGCGGGCTGATCCGGCTGCTCCAGGTCTTTCCCGCTCTCGACACGCCGGCCAGGACTTCGGCTACCGAGGCGACCAGCCCGGATCTCCGCGAAGCGGCCTAGACGCTCCACCAACCCGTGGGTCGACGGCACCGTCCGAAGCCTCTGGCGCCGCCGCCCCTCTGTCGGTGTCGCCGCGGGCGCCCCGACCGGGGGTGTAGATGCCGTCGGTCGGCCCGAGTGTTTATCAACGCCTCGGGTACTCGGCTGGCATGGGAGACCTCCGTACATGCGACGTGCGATTCGTCGACCGCGTACTGCCGTACGTAGGCCGTGCCGTCCGCCAGAGCGTGCTGCGTCCGGCCGTCGCGGCCGCGACGGGTTTGACGGGCCGCCGCGCTGTCCGCCGAGCCGCTCTGCGCGGCGCCGGCTCGTCCGTCCTGACCTGCGCCGCCATCCGCATCTCCGCCCAGGAGCTCGGCACGAGCGGGCAGCTCCGGCAGCCGCAGACCGGGGCGTTGTCGTCCGGCCGCACGGCAGGTGCTGCTGCCTTCGCGGCCGCCGCCGCCCTGGAGTCGCCCCGACTGGGCGCCGTCCTCGTCCCCGTCGCGCTGGTGGCTGCGGTTTCCCGCGCCCGCTCGGGCACGTACTCTCCCGGCCGCGTCCTCGCAGACTTCACGATCGGCGCCGGGATCGCGGCGGCGACCTGTCACTGGTGGCCCCTGCGCCGCGACGAGCCCGCCGACACCGCACGGGCGAACGTGCCCGTCCCCGCGCTGCCGGGCGGCGAATGCCTGGTCGCGGTCGTCAACAGCGATGCCGGCGGCGACGTCCCGGCCGAGGTCGAACTGCGGGCGCTCCTGCCGAAGGCGGAGTTGCGGATCTGCGAGAGCGGCGACGACCTGCACACCGTGCTTCAGCAGGCCGTCGCGGACATCCATGCGCGTGGCGGTGCACTCGGCGTCGTCGGCGGCGACGGCACGGTCAACGCCGCGGCCGTCCTGGCTGCCGACAGCCACCTGCCGCTCGCCGTGTTCCCCGCCGGTACCCTCAACCACTTCGCCACCGACCTCGGACTGCCGACCCTGAAGGACACCGCCGACGCCGTGGAGGAGGGCACCGGCGGAGCCGTCGACCTGGGCAGGATCACCGGTGACGGCCGCGACACGTACTTCCTCAACACCTTCAGCATCGGCGTCTACCCCGAACTCGTCCGGGCCCGCGAATCCCGCGAGGCATCCATAGGGAAGTGGCCCGCGCTGGCCGTGGGTCTGTTCCGGGTCCTCGCTGACGGCACGCCCATCGAGGTCAGTGTCGACGGACAGCCCCGGCGGCTGTGGCTGCTCTTCGCCGGCAACAGCCGCTACGACCCGCCGGGCTTCGCCCCTTCCTACCGACGCAGCCTCGACGACGGACTGCTCGACCTGCGCATCGTCGACGGCAAGCACCCCTTCGCCCGCACCCGCCTCGTCGCGGCCTTCCTCACCGGCACCCTCGCGCGCTCCCGCGTCTACCGGGAAGCCACCGCGACCCGACTGCGCATCGACGGTGTGGGCAAGGCGGGCGACTACACCCGGGACGGCGAAGTGAGCCCCGCCTCCGACACCCTCATCCTCGGCAAGGCCCCGCGTGCGCTCACCGTCTACCTGCCGACTCCCCGGTGACGCGTGTAGCGGCCCACTCCCAAGGCCACAGCGTGGTGGCGGCGCACAGGTAGATGGAGGCTATGCGCCGGAGCCTGTCCGGTTGCCTTCGGCAGGGTGAAGGGCCAACTGCCGCCTACAGGGTGTCAGTTGATGTGGTTCCGGGCGCGGCTGACTGCGGGGTGGGGCATCGTCATCCGGTCATTTCCGTCTGGTGAGTCCCGGCTCGTCTCCGCAGATCGTCCTGCCGTCCGGGCTGCGCGCGATGGAAGGTGCAGACCGAGCGTGGCGGGAATGCGCCTGCCGACCCAACATCCATTCATCCGGTCGTGGTTACGTGGCTTCAGCCGGGCCCGGGACGACTCGACGTACGCATCACCGTAGTGAAGTGCGACGAGAGGATTCGGTGCATGCCTCAGCTACCGGGCCCGGTCGGCAGGCTGCTGGACGCTGCTCGCTGGCTGACCAGCCCGCTCGCCCTGGACGACTATCTCGGTCTGATCGATCCGCTGCTCGGCGGCCGCCATCCGGCGGGGCGCGTGGTGGTGGTACACCGGGAGACCGCGGATGCCGCCACGCTCACCATCCGGCCCGGCCGCGGCTGGTCGGGCCACCGCGCCGGCCAGTACATCCCGATCGGCGTCGAAGTGGACGGCGTATGGCACTGGCGCACGTACTCGCTCACCTCCCCACCGGGCCCGGCGGACGGACTCCTGGCGATCACTGTGAAGGCGGTGCCCGGCGGCAGGGTCTCACCGAGGCTGGTGCACCGGACTCGTGCGGGTGCGATCCTCCGACTCGGGCCAGCCCAAGGCGAGTTCGTCCTGCCGGACCCCCTCCCGCCCCGCATCCTGATGGTCACCGCGGGCAGCGGCATCACCCCGGTCATGGCCATGCTCCGCACGCTCATGGGTCACCAGCCGCCGCACCCCGATGTCCTACTGGTCCACAGCGCACCCAGTGCCGCGGACAGCATCTTCGGTCCGGAACTCCGCGAAACCCAGGGAAAGTTGACCTGGCTGACCTACGTCGAACACCACACCCGCGCGCTCGGCAGGATCACTCCGGAAGACGTGGCTCGCCTCTGTCCCGACTGGGGCGAGCGCGAAACCTGGGTCTGCGGCCCCCAGGGCCTGCTCGACGCGATCGAGGACCACTGGAACCGGGTACGCCTCGGCGACCGGCTCCACCTGGAACGCTTCCGTCTCGCCCCGTTCCCGCAGCCCGGCCCGACAGAAGCTCCTGGCGGCCGCGTCCTGTTCACCCGGACCGGTGTCGAAGCCGACGCCGACGCGTCCACCCCACTCCTGGCCGTCGGTGAGGCGGCGGGCGTGCCGATGGCGTACGGATGCCGCCGCGGCATCTGCTTCGGCTGTCTCACCCCGCTCACGTACGGCCGTTTGCGCGACCTGTGTACGGGCGAACTCCGGGACCAAGCCGGTCAGTTGATCCAGACCTGCGTCACGGCGGCGGCCGGACCGCTCGCCCTTGAAGCCTAGGCACGCAAGGAGTACCCGTGACCCTCATCGTGAACGAGATCGCCGAGGCCGCCCTCGACGAAGAATTCGGCAGGGAACTCGACCGGATCCGTGCCGAGATCATCGCCGCGCGCGGCGCCGACGACGCCCGCTACGTCCGTACCGTGATCGCCACGCAGCGGGGCCTGGAGGCGGGCGGCAGGGTGGCTCTCGCCGTCTCGCTGTTCCCGCCCGTGTGGGTGGCGGGCACCGCCATGCTCTCCGTCGCCAAGATCCTGGAGAACATGGAGCTGGGCCACAACGTCCTGCACGGCCAATGGGACTGGATGGGCGACCCGGCGATCCACTCGGCCACCTGGGAGTGGGACTTCCTCACGCCCGCCGGGGCCTGGAAGCGCACCCACAACCACCTGCACCACACCTGGACCAATGTCGTCGGCCGTGACCGCGACCTCGGCTACATCGTCTTCCGGATGAGCGCCGACCAGGCCTGGCGGCCGCGCCATCTCGCCCAGCCCCTCTACAACTTCCTGCTCGCGCCGCTCTTCGAGTGGGGCATCGCGCTGTACGACCTGGAGCCGGACGCGGTCGCCGCCGGTGGCAAGTCCTGGCGTGCCTTCCGCGCCGACCTGACCGGGTTCCTGACCAAGGCGACCCGGCAACTCGCCAAGGACTACGTCCTCTTCCCGCTCCTGGCCGGTCCCTCCGCCCTGCCCTGCCTGCTCGGCAACCTCACCGCCAACGCCGTGCGCAATCTCTGGTCGCACACCATCATCTTCTGCGGGCACTTCCCCGAAGGCGTCCGGACATTCACCGAGGAACACCTCGACGGTGAGACGCGCGGCGGCTGGTACCTGCGGCAGATCCAAGGCTCGGCCAACATCGAAGGCGGCCCCCTCTTCCACGTCCTCAGCGGCAACCTCGGCCACCAGATCGAGCACCACGCCTTCCCCGACCTGCCCAGCAACCGCTACGCCGAGATCGCCCCGCGCGTGCGCGAACTCTGCGACAAGTACGGCGTCCCGTACACCACCGGCCCCCTGTGGCGGCAGTACGCCTCCACCTGGAACCGCATCCTGCGCTTCGCCGTACCGGGCCGCTGAACCACAGAGGCCGCGATTGCTCAGATGGCCAGCAGCCGCTCTGCGGTCTCGCGGTACTGCTGTAGGGCGACGCGCAGTTCCTCGGTCTCTGCTTGGGTGTCCTGGCTCTGCCAGTTCGCGCGGAGAGTGCGCTGCCGTTCCGCGGAGGGCGTTCGTCAGGAGGGTGACCATCTCGTCGACGGTGCCGTCGGCCTCCTCCACCGCATGACGTGGGCTGTCGACGAAGTTGTTGACGGCCTGCTGGAGGCGGACGGCCAGCTTGTCCCGTTCGCCCGCAGGCAGCAGCCGCTGCTCCGAGCCCGCGGCGCCGGTTAACGGTCCGCCTGGCGCCTGGGACGGTTGTGGTCGAGTTGTCCGCGGGGCGTGCTGCTTGGTGAGATCCGGGCCTTCGGCCGCGGGTTGCCTCGCGCGTTCGGAGTCGTACAGATTACGTGCCACTTCCCTTTGCTTGGTGTCAGCCGTGTGTGGTGGGCGCTTGGCCGTGGTCGCCGGGGGACTGCGTGCGGTGTCGGCCCGAGTCGGCTGCCTGTTCGTCGGCCAGTGCGGAGAAGAGGCCGCGGGCCTCGACCATGGCCTCGCGCATCTCTTCGGTGCTGCTCCGGCCGCGGACCGCTGTGTGCATGTCGCGATAGCCGAGGACTTGGTCGGCGTGGTGGACGGAGAGCGCGGTCAGTTGCTCGTCGAACTGCTCCCGGCCCGGGAATCCCCGGTCCTCGGCCAGTCGGGCCAGGAGCGTGTCGGCCTCGGCGACCGCCTTGTGCGGAGATTCGGCGAACAGCTCCTGGATCTGGGCCCATTGGGTGAGGTACCGCTCGCGGACCTCGGGCGGAAGCCGCTGCTCCTTGAGGGATCCGTACTGCCGTACGCGTTCGCTCAGTTCTTGTTCGGCGGCTTCGGCATTGCCGTTGTGGTGGGCCAGGGTGCGGCCGTACTCGGGGCCGAAGCGGCGCTTCAGCCCGCGCTCGCCACCGCGCCGGCCGAACCCGATGAAGAGGACTGCGGCCACGATCATGACAACCACGGCGATCACCACGATGGCGAACATTGACATGACGTGCCTCTCTGCTGTGTGGCTCTGAAGGTGTTCTGCTGCATTCCGTCAGCTCCCGCCTACCAGTGCTTGTGTGCATGCCTGCCGGGGGGCGCCCACGCAACGTGGACACCGCCCGGGGCTGACCTCCCGTTCCGCCTACCGGCGGTTCCAGGCGTAGCGGCGTCCGCCGCCGTTGCGGTGGTGACGGGAGAAGCCGAGGATCCAGAAGATCAGCAGGACGGCTGCGGCGATCCATAGGACGTGCATGGTGAAGCCGAACCCGAGCAGGACCAGAGCCAGCAAGAGAAGGAGAAGAAGAACGATCATGGCAGGACCTCCCTGCGTCACAGGGCTGCAAGCCCTGTTCTCCGCGGGGTCCGGGCGAAACAGAACGGGGGGCGCGCTGTCCGGAGAATCCCGAACGGCATAGCCCGACGCCGTGCCTGCCAGTCAACTCCCCGCGCTCTGCCCTGTCAACGCAACAGCGATACGGCCGGGTTCGCGGTCCGGAACCAAGACGGCGGGAGCCCGCACGGGCTCGGCGGCCGCCTCCTCCGGCGTCGCCGACGGCAGCAGGTGATCCTCCCACCAGGACAGGCCCATGAGCATGGCGAGCAGGACGAAGGGAGCCAGAACGGGGAACAGTAGCGCGTACATGGGTACCGCCTGTTGTCTGGAATGGCGCGGGGGCCGGTGGCAGCGGACTCCTGCCGGTACCGCCCGGGTGAGGCGCATCGAGGCCGCGTCGGGAACATGGTGCGAGGGTCGGCGCCGATGTGCGCGGTGCGCTCCGGAAAGGGGGGTGCGTGGTAACTGCTCGACGCTGCCGGGGTCCTGGGCCGCTCCGCGCACGCTAGCGCCGCCCGTATTCTCTGGACAGACGTCAAGGCGCCAATGCTGGGTATCCGCAACCTCCCTACAGGACTAGGCTGTTGAGTCAGGCCCCAGTCCCCGGTTGCGCTGATCCGTTTCGTGTCCGGAGGCCCGCCATGATCGTGCTGCTCGTTCTTCTGGTCATGGCCCTCTTCGGTCTCGGATTCGTGAATGCCCTGTGGTGGGTGCTCGGCGCTGTGGTGGTCTTCGGCCTCTTCCGTTACGGACGAGGTGGATACGGCGGATGGGACCGCGGGGATGATGCCGGGTTCCGGAACTACCGTGACTACCGGGACCGCGAGGACCGGTGGGGGCGCCGGTACGACCGCCAGCGCCGAGGTCGGTGGCTCCGCCAGGACCGCCGGGATCGCGAGCATCACGGATGACCGTGTCAGGGGGCGCCGTGCGGGATGAGATCACGGTTCATGAGGAACTCGGGGCGGCGTCCATCACCTGGGCAGGAGACGCGGCGCTGGTGGTGGAAGTCCTCGAACTACGGGCCCAGTCCGAGCAGTTGCTCCGTGATCTGGACAGCCGAACGGCGATCGACCAGGCGCGAGGCATGCTGACGGTGATGGCGCCGTGCTCCGGCGAGAGGGCCTGGGACCTGCTCGTGGACGTGTCGCAGCACTGCAACGTCAAGCTCCGGGATGTCGCCGCGGCCCTGGTCGCCACCGCTGAGGACAAGGCGTTGCCCGCGGACATGCAGCATGCACTACGTCATGCCCTGCGCCGCCTTCATGCGCCGAGCGGCCATGAGGGGCCGTCTGCCCTGCGGCCGGCACCCCAGGAGCTGTCAGTAACGACGAACTGACCGCCCCCGCCCAGCGCCGTGGCTGCCGCCTGGCCGCTGCGGCCGGTGAACCGTCCAACCGGCCCACCGGGACGACCAGTTCAGCTGATCCTGCGCGCAGTTCAAGGAGCACAGGCGGAATGTCCGTCAGGCTGTCTGACATCATCCAGCCCCATCAGGTACAGCGGCAGCGCCGACTCAGGGAAGCGGGCAGGAGCGGATGAGTGAACCCGACAGCGCGACGCGGCACCACCCGGTCGTCGTCGCCCATCAATCCAGCCGTGCCGGTGACATCCAGCTGCGCATCGCTGATGCGATCACCAAGTTCGCAGGCTCAATGGTGTTCGTGTATCTCCATGCGGTCGGCTTCGCCGTCTGGATGCTGTTCGTGGAGACCGACCCGTGGCCCACGCTGACCCTCGTCGTGTCCCTGGAGGCGATCTTCCTGTCTACGTTCGTCATGATCGGCCAGAATCGACAGGCGGAGTTCCAGCAGGCCAAAGCCGATCACGACTTCGTCGAGCAGGAACTGGAGCTCAAGACCAACACCGAGCTGACCCGGGCCATCCACACGATGACCGCCGAACTCCACCGTCGGCTGATGGCGGAACCCGAGCAGCAGTAGCCCGTCCCCTCGGTCCGGCAGCAAGACTCGGCGGATTGCAACGCGGCCGGTCACAGCCCGAAGCCGCTGCATCTTCCGGTCCACCCCAACCGGAGGGTCGTGCCGATGAAGCGGTTCCGGGCCAACCGGTGGGCGGCAGCCGGGAATCATCGGGCGGGGGTCAGGCGGGCCGGTGCGGGGTGGACTCCGCTTCGTCGTCGGTCCATGTGGTGGTGTCCGCGATGTGCCATCCGCCCGGGCGGCCGCGGGCCGGTGGGTCCTGTGGGTTGTAGTGGCCGGCTTCCCGGGTGCAGGTGAGCCTGACCCCGGAGGGGGAGTGGACCGTGGTGGCGTTGCACAGGTTCCCGGCTTCCCCGAGCGCCTCCAGGGCCCGGCGGCGCGCGGTGCTGTGGACGCGAGCCGAGCGCGCGGCACGCTGGACGAAGGCCCGCAGTGCCTCCAGCTCGCCATCGGCGCCGAGCAGGTCCTCTTCCACGCGGATGATCCGGTACCGGCCGACTCCGTACAGTCCGTCCTCCCGTTCATTCTCCCGCAGGGCGAACATTGCGGCCTCGGCCACCGACGGCGCCTCCAGGTGCACGGTGATGGACGAGACACCAGGAAGGGAGGCGCTGATGCGTTCCGCCACGACCCGGTAGACCCGGTTCTCCTCGACCTTGACCGGCCCCCGTCCCTCCTGCTCCGCAGCCTCAGCCGCCACCCTCTCCAGGCGCCGGAGCTCCATCTCCTGGACCCTCGAATCACGCTCCGGCGTGTAGAGGTCCATCGCCTCCTCGGTCATCACAGAGCCGATCCGGCGCCACTCCGTATGCTTCCACCGCGCCAGCCGCAGCGCCTCCAACCGCCCCGGCTCCAGCCTTCCCAGCTCCTGCGGACCCCGCTCGGTCCGGCGCTCCCAGCCTTGCGCCGTCCTGGTCTCCGCCGCCACCCGCTCGCGGGTCATCCCGGTGGCCTTCCGCTGCACGTTCTTGCGGACGATTTCCTGTGCCGTGTACCTCTGAACAGGCATCTGCGTTCCGTCTCGACTGTGAAGCTCAGCGCGGTGGAGCTCCTGGAGCTGTCACCCGGGGGAGCTGAAATTCTCACCTCCCTTCATGCTGCACCTCCAAGAGACGCCCCGAGCTGTTCACACGGCAGTCCCTGTTCCCTGCGGGGCCCATGTGGCCGGTTGCCGGGTGGTGCAGCCGGTGGCTATTGCTGATGCTCGGCCAGGTGGCAGAGGGCCCCGCGCGAGGATGTGCGCGACCTCGCCGACGGCAGGTGCCCGGCCAGTGGAGCCGGGCACCCAGAGCGCGGTTCCGGCGGGGAGGCCGGTCGGTCGCCCTACATCATCGGTCGCGGACGCGGGTGCGCGTAGTAGGTGCCCACCTGCTGGTGGTAGTCCGGGTTGCCGAGGTGCTTCTCCTTGTCGAACTCGGGCGCGTTCTTGATCTGGTCCTTGGTGCGGTCGACGTAGATCTTCTTTTCCTTCGGGTCGACGCGGACGATGATCCCGGCCGGCAGGAGGACCTCCTTGCCGAAGATCCATGCTCCCGTGTCGACGACGATGTACGCGGCGCCTACGTCCTCGGAGTGCTTGTCGACCTTGCCGATGCTGCCGTCACTCGCCTCGACCTTGAAGCCGGTCAGATCCATGCCGGACTGGTAGGCGGCCACTGGCCGGTATACCCACACGTTCTCGTCCACGGAGGTGCTCCTTCGCGAGTAGTTCTGGGTGAGTGGGACGCTCGATCGGTGTTCAGTCCCGGAAAGCGTCCTTGGCCTTCTCCCCGGCCTGCTTCAGGTCGCCACCGACCTGTTCGCGGCGGCCCTTCCTCCTGAGCCGCCTGTCTCCGGTGGCACGGCCGGCGCCTTCCTTGAGCCGCCCGGTGAGCGACTGGGCGCTGTTCCTGAGTTTGTCGGCGAGGCCCATGACGGTCCCTCTTCTCGTTCGACGAGGCGCCGGGAGGAGTCTCCCGGCGCAGGCTGCCCGTCTCGCAGATGCGAGGACGGGCAGGCGGGGGCTAGCGGTGGCTGCCGGCGGAGCGGCCCGAGCCCATACGGCCGCGCATGAAGAATCCGATGACCCACAGAACCAGCAGCACCACGGCGACGTACCACAGGACGTGCAGGGTGAAGCCGAACCCGAACAACGCCAGGACCAGCACGATCAGAACGATCCAGAGAAGCATGCCCGAACCTCCGGTTCGCAGGAGTGCACTCTGCGTTCCGCGGGGTCTCGGCGAAGCGAATGGCGGGAGGTCGCGCCCGGAAATCCCGGAGCGTCATGGCCCAGCGCCCTGTCCGCCACTCAACGCCGCACCGCATGCCCTGTCAATGGCTCCGCGACGCCGGCATCGCGGACGCACAGCTCCCGGCGCTGTGACGGACCGGGCGGACGCCTTCGATTGATTTCCCGTCCTATGGTGCAGGCGGACGGGCGGTAGCAGACTTGAGTAGTGAACCCGGAGTCACCGTCGAGGGTGTAGGGGTTGAGGATGATCCAGCCCGCGGATATCCGTGAGTGGCGTACTCAGGACGTGGTCGACCCGGACGGGCACAGGATCGGCTCGTTGGAGGCGGTCTATGTGGACACCCGGACCGATGAGCCGGCGATGGCCACGGTGCAGGTCGGTCTGCCCACGCGGCACCGCCTGGTCTTCGTACCCCTGGACGACGCGGTCGTTGGGCCGGGCTATGTGAAGGTCGCCTACGAAAAGGCGCTGGTGAAGAAGTGCCCGGCGATCGGCACGGACGACGTGCTGCCCGCCGAGGACGAAGCGGCGGTCTTCGCGCACTACGGCCTGACCTACCAACCCGGTGCCGGCGGTGAGCGGCAGCTCGCCCGCCGATAGAACGCCTGGCATCGGCCGAGGAGGCATTTGCGTCATGGTCTTCTTCCTGCTCCTGGTCATCGCGGCGATTGTGCTCGGCGTCATCGGCGTGCTCGCGCATGGACTGCTGTATCTGCTGTTCATCGCGATCGTGGTGTTCGTCGGCGCGCTGGTCCATCTCGCCGTGCGCTGGCGGCGCTCCGGCCGAGGCCGGGTGCGCTGACCATACGCACGGCCCCGACTCTTTCCGATGTCGATCCGGGCCGGTCCACGGGCAGCTCGATGCCGGTGGGGCTGCCCGGAAATGAGCCAGGCGCCGACTTCCTGGATGAAGCAGAGCGGGACGGAGCGGATGCTGCGTGTGACCACTCCTGGTGGTCCAGCGGCCGAAGGCACTACTGGTAGGTAGCCCCCGCCGGGTGTGACAACCAGCGGTTCGGCTCGTGGATACTCGGCGTTTTGTTGCCCTGCTGGCGGGACCAGTTTGGTGGGTGCGGGGCTGCCCCGCCGGGGAAACCGGGAGGCCCGCGCCCGCCCGCAGACGACGGTGCGCGGAGTAGTCTCAAAGCACCGAGAGCTTCTCGCGCGTTGGCGTTCATGCTGGTGCCGTTCCCGGCGAACCACCGGGCCGGGCACGTGGACCACGTGCCCGGGGACGGGTCCGCGCCATGACGACGACCCTCGACCGTTTGACCACCACCAGGCCCTTGTCGGCCACTTCCGCAGGTACATCCCCGCCACAGGCCCGCCTGGCCCTCACTCCGGCAGACAGAACCCTCGGCCCTCTCGACGACGCGTGGTGGCCCTGCATGCGCGACCTCTCCCTCGAACTCCCGCCCCTGGCCGCGGCATTGGACGAGGGCGAGACGGAGCGGACGCGTGATGGTGGGCACTGCCTCGCCCTCGCACCTGCGGTGCACGTTCCGAAGGCAGCCGACCCGGCAGCCAGGTGCGCCCCATGACCACCTTCGTCACCACGGTGGCGATCCTTGGACTGATCGCATTGGAGGCATTCGTGATCCATCTGCGCAACGCACAGCTCAACCAGCGTCCCTCCGCCTTGTGGTACGGCCGCCTACTGCCGGAACTCACCGACCCGGTCGGCCACCCTGCGCGGCGCGACCACCGTGAAGGCGGCCGCGGACGACTGCGCCCGCACCACCGCCTTCGCCGAAGGGCGCGCGGCCGCACCCGCATCCGCACCTGACACCGCACCCCGCCGGTCACCTCCGGGCCAAGTACCCCGTCAACGCCCAAGCAGTACCGAGGTGTTGACGTACGAGGGGGCGGGTCATCGAGGTCTGAACAGATGGCGAGCCGACATCGGTAGGTGTCCGCCACCATGGGGCAGAGCTACGCTGTTGGGCGAGGCCCCAGTCCGCGGCAGCATCAGTCCCCGGCAGCGATGATCCGGTCCACGTCCGGGAGGCCCGCCGTGATCGTGGTGGGACCGCGGTGACGATTCCGGTTTCCGTGGCTACCGGGACCGCGAGCTTCACAGGTGACCGCGCCAGGGGGTGCACCGTGCACGAGGCGATCACGATCCACGAGGAACAGCATTCCGCCGTGTCCCTCACCTCGACGGGGGACGCCGCGCTGACTGTGGAAGTCATCGAACTACGTGTCCAGTGTGCCCAGTTGCGCCGGGCACTGGACAGCCGCGCAGCGATCGACCAGGCGCGCGGCATGGTGATGGCTCTCGCTCCGTGTTCGTGTGGCAAGGCATGGGACGTGCTGGTGGACGTGTCGCAGCACTGCAACGTCAAGCTCCGTGATGTGGCGACCGCCCTGGTCGCCACTGCGGAGGGCGAGCCGCTTCCCACTGCGCTGCGCCGCCCACTGCGCCTCGCGCTGCGCCGCTGTCGGTCGGCGGAGCGGGCGTGAGGCCGCTTGCGGTGCGGCGACGCCGGGGGCTGTGTCTTCAACCCGCCGGCGCCCTTCGTCCCGGCATGCCTGTCGGACATCGGGCGGGTAGCCCAGAGCCCGGTCCTCAAACCCAGGAGCTCCGCTCCGCCGCCCGTACGTTCCGGGGCTATGCTGCTGAAGAGACGTCCCAGACCCCGGCGGCAGCACGTCAGTTGGCCACGATGCCCGCCGGAAGCGGACCGTCCGGCACATCCCTCGACGGAATAGACCGGGACCGAGCCCGGAACTCGGGCCGCCGGAACGGACGTTGATCCACTCTCGCATGTATGCCCAGATCGGGAGCGCCGCCATGCTCGTCCCCTGTCTTTCCATCGTCGTCGACACCGCCCTTGGCCCGGGCGGAGGCCTGTGATGCCCCGGTCAGGCCCGGGGCAGGCGCAGAAGCTGGAAGGCTACGAGCCGTCCAGGGGCGGCGCTGTGTACCTGCGCGGTCTGAGCCGCTGGCAGGCCGAAGGACAGCGGCAGGATCTGGCCGACCTGTATGTGGAGTCCACCGGAGTGGAATCCGGCGAGGAGTACCACGGCAGGGAGGGCTTCCTGAGCCGTCTCGCCGCCGACGTGCGGCAACCCGGATTCGACATGATGGCCGCGGAAGCGACGGTGGAGGGGGGAGGCTGCCGCCCTGGTGGGCTGCGCCTTCGGCTTCCCCGTACGACGCGACGGGACCTGGTGGCGCGGATTCCACGGACCACTGCCACAACGCATCGAGCAGCTCACCGCGTCCGGTCACGTCTTCGCGATCACCGAGATCGTGGTCCACCCGCACGACCGTGACCGTGGCCTCGCCCGCCATCTGCAGAAGCGGCTGCTCGCCGATCACCAAGCCTCCCTCGGCGCCACCCTGCTGAACCAGACGAACCAGGTTGTGTACGACGCCTTCCGCTCCTGGGGCTGGCAGGACATCGGAGAGATCGAACGGCAGCCAGGCCCAACCGCCTTGCGGGCCCTGGTCCTCCCCCTCGGTGAATGGACCGCTGAGAAACCGGACGGCCTCGCACACAATCCGGGCACCGAGCGGCCCCGCGAAGCAGACGGTGTGGACCCCGGCATGAGATAGCGGGACGGCAAGAGGACGGGGCTGTCCCTGTTGTTCCGACATGAAGCCGCCTTCCTCCGCCTCGACATCGGTGAACGAGGCCGACCGGCGATGAGCGGGGGGGGGCGCGTCCTGCGCGAGGCCGCCGGCCGCGTCAGCAGTCGGCACCCGGGACTGCATCTCACCCATGAGCAGGCCGCCGGCGAACCTTCCCCGCTGCCGCGGCACTTCTCGGTTCCAATGAGCCCTCCCCTATGAGTGTTTGCCCCCGAACCCCAGTCAACACCGTCAGTGACGGTGCGCGATGGGAACAGTGGACAGAGCAAGCCGAGCAGCGGGTTGTCGCACGCCGGACTACCCGCCGCCTCGCTCCCCAGCGCCGCGCATTCTCCCCAGAGGGCCTGAAGGCATCCTCGATAATGTTCGCATTTGCAAAATTTATCAACGTGCTCGCGCTCCCGGCTACAGCCAATGCCGCCGCTTGAAGATGAAGTACAAGCTGACGCACACCCCAGCCATCAGCAGAATCGCGAACGGATACCCGGCCGCCCACTTCAGCTCCGGCATGTTCTCGAAGTTCATCCCGTAGATCGTTCCCACCAACGTGGGTGCAAACAGAATCGCCGCCCACGACGAGATCTTCTTGAAATCCTCTGGTGCATCTCGTTGACCTGGGGATTTGTCTCTGGCGTGCCCTCTGGCCTGCGCGGGAAGGTATTTCAGGGGCTTTCAGCTTCGCGCGGTTTTATGTAGCTGATTCTCCCCATGCGCTCCCCAGCGGCGCGGAAACTCCCCAGATTCTCCCCAGGAAGGCCGCTGCGGCAGCTCTGCAGAAGCCTGCAAACATTGTTGCACCCAAGCACCTCAAGCGGGTCCCCTGTGAAACACGGCGTAACCAAATCGGCGGGCGTCCGCTACGGGGTTGGGGACCTCGGTGAGGCAGTGGAAGGCCTGGAGAGGGCTCGTCCGCTGTGGCTGCGCTTGGCCTGTGCGCTTGCTCGGCCCGGGTCTGGGCGACGGCTCTGTCCTGTCGTGCCGTGGGGCACTGCTCTGCCGGTCTGATGAGCGCATCATTTCGAGCCGCGTGGCAGTGGGCTGCCTCATCCGGATGCGTCTTGTGCGGGCCGGGAAGAGTGGCGTGGGGGCTTCCGGTCGTGGGCTGAAACGCTGGAATAGGACGGTCAAGGTCAGCGGGATTCCCCTCTCTCTGGGTGTCGCCCTCGGCTCGCGGACCGAAACTGACGCTTCGTTCGTCGTGCCGTGCGCTCTTTGGGCTCGTGCGCGAGAAGCCTGTGGTTGGCCGGGTACATCGAAGACCGCTGGGTAAAGAAGAAGCGGGACCGGGGGCACGGGGAAGCGGGAACGGACGGCCCGGTACGGCGTGGGTTCGCGCTACCGGGTAGCAGGCATTCCCGGGGTGCGGGACAGGTCTTTCAAGAAGCTGAAAGATGCCAAGACCTGGCTCGGGACCGCCATCGCCGATCAGGCGCCCGGAGAGCTCGTCGATCCCCATGATGGTTCGATCACGCTTGCCGACTACGTGGCGTCGTTCTGGCATGCGGGCGCGCGTGGTGCCGCCGGCACGCGGCAGGGAGTGGAGCGGCGCGTGCGGCTGCATATCCTGCCGCACTTGGGTGCCCTTTCGCTGCGGGAGATCACGCCCGCGTGTATCCGCGGCTACATTCCGGTACTTGAGGCAAAATGCTCGCCGCGCTACAGCCGTCAGATCCTGACTGTCCTGTCGAACATTTTTGAGGCGGCCGTCGATGACCGGCGGCTGGCGCGTAATCCGGTGCGCGCCAAGTCTGTTCGCTGGCCGAGGGTGCCGGAAAGTCTTCGGGAGATCTGGGAGCCGAGCGTCTCGCGGAGGGTGCACGGGGCGATCCGGGCGCGTTATCGCATCGCTGTCGTACTCGCGCTGGGATGCGGCCTGCGGCAGGGGGAGGCGTTCGGTCTCTCCCCGGCGGACGTTGATTTCGAACGCGGCGTCCTCCACGTGCGCTGGCAGGACACGCGTCGTCGACATGCCGGAATCGGTGGCTCGCGAGCTGGCCGGGTATTTCGCCGAGTTTCCGTCAGTGGACGTGACGCTGCCCTGGGGAGGACCTGAGCCGGGGAGGAGGACCCGGACCTTCGCCCTCACCCTGACCACGACGCACGGCAACGCCGTCCGTGCGAACTACTTCAGCGCTCACATCTCGAAGCCGGCGCTGGCCGCCGCCGGTGTGATTCCCGCGCGAGTTGAGGGCGAGCGCTGGCAGGCGTCCCGCAGCGACGGCTTCCACGTGCTGAGAGACATCTACGCGTCCGTCATCCTCGAGGCCGGCGAGTCGGTGGTCACCCTCGCACGCTGGCTCGGACACTCATCCCCGGTGATCACCCTGCACTACTACGCCCACTTCCTGCCGAAGGCCGGGGCCAAGGGGCGCAGCGCCATCAACGCCTTGCTCGCCTGGGCATCCGGCGAATCCTCACGAGCACCGGAGCCGCCAGGGACCGAGGCCCTTCAACGCATGGCCTGGGTGGTGCCGGTGTGACGTTGATGCTCGCCTGGATGACAGCAGGTTCTTCGTCTGCTGGTGGTACGCGGCCGCACCTGCGTCTGACCTGCGGAAATGGGTGGGGTCTCGCGCTGCGGAGCTGAGTTGGTCCGTACATGGTCCGGATCACGGCCCGTGGTGTCCGCGAGCAGGGGCTTCCCCCCCGCCGCTCCCGCCCGGCTGCAGGTGCGGATCACCTTTCGATGCGGTAGCGGTTTTGGGTGATGACGGCTTGCCGGAGCTTGGTGTGAAGTCGGGTGTGCGGGCGATGCGGTCGACTCCGTCGGCTTTGCTATGGCGCAGGGCGGTTTTGAAGTTCTGTTCCAGGGGGCCGGTCATGCGGGTCATGAGCGTCTCGTTGAGGTGGTCCAGGTCAATGTTGAGCAGATCGCGAGGGGGGGCTGGCGTAGCCGCGTCAGGGTGTAGGCCGACATGGAGGCCAGCGGGTAGAGCCAGTTTTCGAGGGTTTCCCCGGGCAGTGGGCGGTCTTCGGCGTACCGGGTGAGGAAGTCGCGAAGCCGGGTGTGGACGTCGAGGCAGTGTCCTCCGTGTGCCAGAGGCGGGGCAGGTCGGCGGCGAGGACCTAGACGGCGGCCGGTTCGGGCAGTGTCGGCCAGGCTTGGCGGGCCGTCTCCAGGGCCTGTTCAGCCTCGGCAAAGATCGGCGAGTTTGACCTTCCAGCGGGTCTCCAGGGCGCGGGCGACCAGGCGGGTTTCCACCTCGACCCGGTGAAGGCGCGCTCGGCGTCGTAGCGGGCGCGGTCCAGGGCGAGTTCGGCGGCGCGATGGCTGCGGGGCGTGCCGGTCCGACGTCGTTCGACCTGTTGCGTCGCCACCGCGACACCCAGCTGTGCAGCGTGCCGGAGTGCACGCCGAGCTCCTCGGCCACCTCAGGGATCGGCCTGTCCATCTCGATCACAATGCGTAAAGAACCCGTATGTAAATCAGGCGTGTACGTCCGTTACTTGGACCAGGTGAACACCAAATTCCCCTGCAATCACGAACTCCTCACTACGAGGGAAGGCCAGAAGTGGACTCTGTCGGGCTGCTGGCGTGCACCAAGTCGAGCGCGGCTCGGCCAGCTTGGAGCAGCATCGCCGAGTCGGAGCCGATCCCGATGAAGCGGAAGCCTTCGGCGGCGTATTGGCGGGCGGCTCGGGCGTCTGGCGCGAGGATCCCTGCAGCGAGGCCCGCTGACTCGGCTGCGGCGAGGATCCGCGCGAGAGCGTCCTGGAAGACCGGCGCAGCGGTGTCGCCCGGTACGCCGAGGTCGTACGAGAGGTCCCGCGGGCCCACGAACAGGACGTCGATGCCGTCGAGCGCCACGATGTCCTCGATGGATTCGAGGGCTTGTCGACTCTCGATCTGGACGACGGAGAGGATGCGCTGGTGGGCGGTGTCGAAGTCCTGGGCCCGTGCGCCGAATCCGTAGGCGCGGTTGTGGGCGGAGACACCGCGGTCGCCCAGGGGCGGGTAGCGCAGGTGACGCACGGCCTGATGCACCTGTGCCGGTGTTCCGAGCCGTGGGAACATCACCCCTGTGGCACCCATGTCGAGCACGCGGCCCGCCCGGATCCGGTCCGCCGACTCCACACGCACGAGCAGGGGTACGTGGTGTGCCTCGGCGGTCAACTGCTGGTGGATCACGGTGCTTTCGTCTCCTCCGCCGTGTTCCAGGTCGACCAGGAGCCAGTCGAAGCCGGCCAGGGCACACGCCTCGGTGGCGAGGGCGGAGCCCAGGCCGAGGAAGGTGCCGTAGAGGGTGTGCCCGGCGGCGAGGCGCCGGCGAAGGTCGGTCATGACGTCTGCTCCGTAAGTGAGTTGGGTGCTGGGTCGGGCTGGGGGCGGCTGAGCTGTTCGAGGAGGCGCAACAGCGCGGTGTGATCGAGGCGGCCGTCGCCCCGGGCGCGGACAGCCGCAAGGAGTTGTGCGACGAGGGCTCCGACGGGGACGGTGACGCCCGCGTCCCGGGCGATGGAGAGTCCTATGCCGAGGTCTTTGTGATGCAGGTCGACCCTGAAGCCCGGAGTGAACTCTCGGGCGAGCATGGCGGCGCCCTTGCGGTCGAGTATCCGGTTGCCTGCCAGACCGCCACGGAGCACTCGCAGACCGGCATCGACATCCGTGTCGGTCGCCTCGAGGAGCAGGATCGCCTCGGCGACCAGCTCGATGATGCCCGCCACGAGGAACTGGTTGACGGCCTTGACGGTCTGCCCGGCCCCGTGCGGCCCTACGCGTACGACGGTCGTGCCCATCGCTTCGAGGACGGGCAGCACAGCCTCGAACACGGCGGGTTCGCCGCCGGCCATGATGGACAGCTCGCCGTCGATCGCGCCCCGCTCTCCGCCGGAGACGGGAGCGTCGAGCGCCAAGACCCCCTTGTCTTTGGCGGCCCGCGCGATGGCGATGGCGCTCTGCGGTCGGATGGTACTCATGTCGATGAGCACCTGTCCGGGGGAGCTCGCCGCGAGGACTCCGTCCGTGCCGAGGACGACGTCCTCGACATCCAGGGAGTCCGGCAGCATCGTGATGACGATGTCCGCGCTGGCTGTCACCTCCTTGATCGAGTGGGCCCGGGTGCCACCGGCGACGACGAGCCGCTCTACGGCTGCGGGGCTGCGGTTGTAGCCGATGACGTCGAAGCCTGCTCGGACCAGGTTGGCGGCCATGGGACCGCCCATGATGCCCAGTCCGATGAAGCCGATACGCATGTTGTCTCCCGCCTCGTGGCAGTGCGTGGATGAGTAATGGGTTCGGTGGCGACGCGACGGTGGGCTACTTGCCGACGCGGGTCCGAAGGTCCATCTCGATCTGTTCGAGACTGCGTCCCTTGGTCTCCGGCACCAGGCGTCGCACGAGCGCGAAGAGTACGAGGCTGACGGCGGCGAATATCCATGCCGAGTGGGCCAACCCCAGGCCGCTCTCCATCGCGGGGAAGATGAAGGTGATGGCGAAGGTCGAGGCCCAGAGCACTACGCTGCCGACACCCATGCCGATGCCGCGCACCTTCTGCGGGAAGATCTCGGCCATCATCACCCACACGACGGCGCCCCAGCCGAGTTCGTAGCCCGCGAGGTAGGTGACGAGCAGCACCAGGGCAATCAGTCCGGCGGTCGTGTGGTCAGGGACCGTCAGCACCACAAGGCCCAGCAGGAAGAGGGTCAGTGCCATGCACACGTTGCCGAGGAGCAGCAGGGGCTTGCGTCCCCAGCGGTCGACCGTGAAGATCACCCAGGCGGTGAAAGCGACCTTGACCGTGCCCAGCACGATCGAGGCCAGCAGGGACGCGGACTTCCCGAACCCGAGGTCGGCGAACATGGTGGGTGCGTAGAGGTTGATGGCATTCACACCGCAGAACTGCTGCCCGACCGCGAGCAGGAGGGCGACGAAGAGCGCGGGACGTACCCAGGCCGCCCGGAGGTCGCTCAAGGTTCCCTTCCGGCCGGCGTCCAGGTCCATCACAGCGCGAATGTTGTCGATCTCTGTCTCGATGTCGTCCCCGGGATGGGTCCGGGCCAGCACGGCACGGGCTTCTTCGTCCCGGCCGGCTTGGATCAGCCAGCGCGGTGTCTCCGGCATGAAGGACATGCCGACGAGCAACACCAGTGCGGGCACCAGCGCGGCGGCGAACATGGCGCGCCAGTTCGCCGGACCGCTCAACGCCCAGTCGACGACATACGCGAGCAGGATGCCGCTGACGATCATGAGCTGATTGAGCGTGGACAGCGCGCCGCGTGCCGTGGCGGGAGCCAACTCGCACAGATAGGTCGGCACGGTGGCCGATGAACAGCCGACCGCCACGCCCACCACGAAGCGGGCGGCCACGAGGACCGTCACATTCTCGGCGAACACGCAGCCCAGGGTGCCGACCGAGAAGACCAGGGCCGCGAGCATGATCGTGCGGCGGCGGCCGAGACGGTCGGTCGTGCGGCTGGCGAACACCGCACCTATCACCGCACCCGCGGCGAGGCAGCCGCCTACGACGCCCTGAGCCACCGGGTCAAGAGCCCAGAGTCTTTTGATGAACAGCAGGACACCGGAGATGACCCCGAGGTCGTATCCGAAGAGGACACCGCCGAGGGCACCGAAGAAGTAGAGGTAGGAGACGGACGTCCTGGTCCGCGGGCGCCGCGGTGGCGCTGCTGTGGACTGTTCCATGACGGATCTGCCCTCTCTGTCGATCGACGGGGTGAGTTGGGGCGGGTTGGCCGTCACCGCCCGGAGAGGTCTGCCGCCTTGCGGCGACGAGGTGCGGACAGGCTCACACCGGGTCCACTCGAAGGCAACGCATCAAGCTGTAACGATTCAGTATCGTGAATGAAAATTATGTACGTGAACGACTTTGCTCGATGGTGATGCTCGATATCCGGGATTGGCTGTTGACGGCAGGCCGAGCGCATGGATAGCTTCAGATACGTGAACGCGGTTCGATGTGCATCCGAGGTTGCGGCGGTTCGCGTGTGGGTGCGGTCCCGGGCTTGTTCGGGATCAAGGGAGGGCGTCGTCGCTCCTCAAGCCGGAACTGGCCGATGTTCTGGGGTACTTGGACGATCCGGAAGTGATGTCCCTAGCCCAGGTGTTGAACTCGACCATCACGAGCGGGCATCGCCGCGCTGCCGGCGGCTCGGGTGCCGGGGCTTCGCTCGTAGGTTGTCGAGGGCTGGTCCTGTCGCGCCCAGTGGTCCATGCGGCGAGGAAGGCGCGCGATGGGCCGCTGGGGCCACTGTTACGGGTTCTCCACGTCGTGCAACGTGGAGAAGACGGCGTCGTTCGTCGGCGGGGTGGCCGCCTAGAACGTCCAGCCCGCTACTCGGGTACCGGCCGCTGAATTGATGGAGGGGGTCGATACCGTGTTCGGTGGCACAGGGCAGCAGCGGGTGGTGCCAGATGCCGAACTCCTCGCCGCCGTACGGGAGAAGAACGACGAGGGATCCCTGGCCGAGCTCTATCGCAGGCACCGCCCGGCCGTGCTCAGCTACGCCCGCTCGTGCTGTCGGGATTCGCACACCGCCGAGGATTTGGTCTCCGAAGCCTTCGCGAGGACCCTCCAGGCGGTGCGTTCCGGGGGTGGCCCCGAAGTTGCCTGGCGGCCCTATCTGTTGACCACGATCCGCCGCATCGCCGTGGGCTGGGGTGCCGTCGCGCAGCGCGTACAACTCTCCGACGACTTCGAACGCTGGCTTGGTGAGGCAGGGGCATCGTTCGACACGGTGGAGAGCAGCGAAGACTGGATGCTGCGGGCCGAGGACAACAGCCTGGTACTGCGCGCCTTCCACTCCCTCCCGGAGAGATGGCAGGTCGTCCTGTGGCACGCGGTGGTCGAGGGCGAACCGGCGGCGGAGATAGGAGACTTGCTGGGCCTCAGTACCAGTGGGGTCGCCTCGCTCACCGCACGCGCCAAGGAAGGGCTCCGGGAGGCATTCCTGACGGCGCACGTCGAGGCCGGGGCGCAGTCGGAGGAGTGCCGGTACTACAGGAGTGCGCTCGGCGCGGCCGTACGCCGGGCGCCCCGCCGTCCCGGCCGGGACCTGCAACGGCATCTGGCGAGTTGCGTACGGTGTCATGCCGCGCTAGTCGCGGCAGAGGAGGTCAACAACGGTCTGGGCAGACTGCTTTCGGCAGGAGTGCTGTTGTGGGGAGGCGCCGCCTACATGGCGGTGCGGCTGGCGGCGCCTGGTGCGATGCGAGGGGCTGTCACCGCAGCGACTTCGCAGTACGGCCGCGACTTGAACGGCAAGACGAAGACAGCGGTTGCCGCCTCCGTGGTCGCCGCCGCAGGGCTCCTGGCTGTGAGTCTGATGCCGGGCGGCAGCGCACCGGGAGATCAGGTCGGGGCTGCGCCTGCTGTGTCCGAACCGAGTATTGCCCTGCTGTCGCCGTCGCCCTCCCCGTCGCCCCATAACCCTTCACCGCGCAGCCCCGAGCAGGTACGCAGCTCTCGCCGGCCCCCATTACCGAGCCCCAGCGGATCAGTGAGACGGCCAACTGTGTCTCCTACGGCCGGGGCTTCGTCGCCGGCCAAGAGCCGAAACGTGTTCCATGTAGCGGATTCGACTATGTGTATGGACGGTTATTCGCAGGACGGCGGAACCTTGGCGGAACCCTGCGACAACTCTCCCGGCCAGAAATGGGACGTACTGGATACCGGGGCGCGAGACAGTCTGGGGTCTCGACTGGTCCAGTTGCGCAATGTGGCCAGCTCCCTTTGTCTCGCAAGTGTCAACGGAAGCGACATGGCGAAACCGGTCAATCAAAGTACCTGCGATGCCGACGATTCTCGCCAAGTATGGGCCATTTCAACCGATGAGGGTGCCTCGTTCTTTTACACCAGTTATGGCCCGCAGCAGTGGCTCGGGTATGCATGCCGGGACGGCGCCTCTGACGAGGGGCAACCCTTCGCAACCTATGCCGACGAAGGTTCCGGGTGCGCGCACATGTCATTCGTTCTTCGCTGACACGCAATCGATGCCGGCTCCGGACGCAAGGACCAAGATGTACCTCGACACCGAATCCTCCTATCCGTTCAAGGATGCCGAACTCGTCGAGGCCGTGCGGGGAGGGCACGACGAGCGTGCTCTCGCCGAGTTGTACCGGTGCCACCGGCCGGCGGTCCTCGCCTATGCCCGGTCCTGCTGCCGTGATCCGCACACGGCCGAGGACCTGGCGGCGGAGGCGTTCGCCCGTACCCTCCAGGCCGTTCGCGCCGGGCGAGGGCCCGAGGTGGCCTGGCGCCCCTACCTGTTGACGGTGGTCCGCCGTACCGCCGCCAACTGGGCTGACACCGCGCGGCGCGTCGAGCTGTCCGACGACTTTGAGCGGTGGCTGATGTCCGGCCCGGACGGGTTGACGCCGGCGGAGACCGCTGAAGAGCGCCTGCTGCGCATGGAGGACGGCAGCCTGGCACTCAAGGCATTCCGTACGTTGCCGGAACGGTGGCAGACGGTGCTGTGGCACATGGTGGTGGAGCGCGAATCCGCGGCGGAAGTGGGCTCCAGGCTCGGTCTCAGCGCCACAGGCGCCGCCTCGCTCGCGTCGCGGGCCCGCGAAGGTCTGCGCGAGGCGTATCTGACCGCGTACGCACAGCAGCGTCAGCCCGCGGCCGAGGAGTGCGGCCGGGCTCGCACGCTGCTTGCCGCCTCTCTGCGTCGCCCCCGCGGCAGGCCCCGGGACCTCGAACGTCACCTCGGGGGCTGCGTGGACTGCCATGGGCTGCTGACCGCGCTCGATGGTCTCAACGAGCAACTGGGCGCGGCGCTGCCGACGGCGCTCTTGTTGTGGGGCGGTTCGACGTACCTCACCTCGGGGGCGGCTGGCTGTACGGCCACGGCTGTTGTGCAGCACCTCGGCGTATCGGGACCGGCCGCCCTCTGGGCGAAGGCATCGGTGGCCGCGAAGGCGGCGGCATCGTTGTCGGCCGTGGCGGCGCTCGCCGTGGGGGTCGCGAACCTCTCCTTGCCCGACGGGGACGGTGATCCGGCCATCGCTCAGCCACAGATGATCGCACCCCGCAGCCCCGCGGTGTCGCCGTCAGCGCCCGGCTCAACTCGTTCCGCGTCGCTTCCCGTTCACAGCCCCTCGGCGACACCGACAGGTTCGGTTCCGGCCGTGCCGTCCAGCTCCCCACCTGCCGCCCCACCCAGCGCGAGTGCGCGCGAAACGGCCCGTACTCCACTGACTGTCCAGTCCACGGGGTGGTGCATGGAAGCGCCGCAGGGCGACTCCCAGACGGGAAGGGCGCCCCAGGAGGCTGTCTGTGACGGCGGTCAGCAACAGGTATGGAATGTGCTGCTGTTGGACCGGACGGATCACGGCGACCAGTTCTCCGTCATGCTGCAGAACGGCGCGACGAAGCTCTGTCTGCGGAACTCCGGCAGTCCGAAGGGACACAGCCCGGTGTCCCAGCAGCCGTGTACCTCCACCGACGCGCATGAGGTGTGGCGGCTGAAGACGAAGTCCAAGGACCACGAGGCGCAGTTCATGGAGGACGCGGAGGACGCGCGGCTGGGTCTCGACGGTTGGTACGCCGCCGACAAGGGGGATGTGCACCGACACTTCATGAGCACCAATCCGTTCTACAACGGCTCCGACTCGATGCGCTTCCGCTATGAGGGGGCGCTCTTCTCCGGCTGAACCGGCTGAAGGAGTAGGGGTTGGCGCATGGCGGGGTCCCCGATCGCCATGCGCCAACCCCCTTCGACCGCGGCTCGAACTGAGGGAGCTCCGGCCGCGGCGGCCTGAATGCGCGTCAGAGCGGGTGCTGAGCCGGGTGCTGAAGCTGTCGCAGGTTGTAGAACAGCGGACCGCAGGTCGGTGTCGGCGCGTAGAGCCAGGAATGGGCGGCGAGTGGCTCGCTCCGGCCCGACTCGCGGTGCAGGGCCTCCATCCACTCCGGCAGAGAGTGTCCGTCCGGCAGCCCGAGAGATCGACCGAGCTGGATGTCGGCCTCACGGAGATCGGCCGCGGCTGCCTCCTCGGTTCCCTTGTACACATTGGGGCCCACCGTGTAGCGGAAATCGTGGAGTGTGCAGGCCATCCACGCCTGGACCGAGAGCAGCGAACGCGGAAGCAACGCGCAGCCGACCGAATAGAAGGTGCGCTTGAGAGCACGGGTCGCCGTGGAGTGGGACTCGTCGGCCAGTGCACGATCACGCAGAGCACTGAATTCATCGAGCGGTAGCGCGGAAATCTTCTGGTACAGACCCAGGGTGAACCGGGCGCCGGGGTACTGGTGCGTGGGCCCACCGTACACGCTTCCGTAAGCAGACTTCAGGGCGGATCCGTTCGTCGATCCGCTGGGGGCGACGTAGGAAGTCATGGTCACCTCGCTCGTAGGTTCGCCTCTGACGATTGGCATTCTTTCTAGCGGTGGAGCGTGCGAGGTGGAGTGGCCTTCTGGAATTTTCGCCGCAATTTGATAAGAATCGACCGATGGTAAAGTAAATGTAAATCAACGGGATCGGGGGCGGATGACGAGGTCTTCATGGTGTGCCCGGCGCGAGCGACGCAGGGCCGTCCTGCCTGGAGGTCTGCATGTCATTGGAATCCACGGAAATGGGGAAGCTGCCGGGTGCCACCGGCGTCGGCCCGGACGCGGAGTCGCTTCTGGAAGCCGTAGTGGGAAACGAGACCGTGTCCGAGGAGGCTCTTGCGGAACTGGCCCGCCGAGCCGGCTGGGCGCCGTCGGCCACCGTTCAGCCGGTGGCTCTCGCCGGGGCGACCGGTGTGCCGCTACCGGTGCTTCCCCGCACCCAAGCTCTGGTGCGCGGCGACACCTCTGCGCCGTACTTGCTGATCCCCGATCCCGGCGAGGACACCGCGGGCATGCTGGTCCGGGCACTGCGCGGGCGGCCGGCCGCGGTCGGACCAGCCGTTCGGCTCGGGGAGGTGAGGTCCTCGCTGGGCTGGGCGCGGAAGTTGCTGGCGCTCTTCCCCGAGGGGGACATCTCCACGACCCGGCTCATGCATGTCGAAGACCACCTTGTCACGTTGATGATCCTGCAGGACCAGGAGCTGGCACGCTTTCTTGCCGCGCGGTGGCTGCACCCGCTGGAGAGCAGGACCTACACACAGAGCCAGCGGATCGTGGAAACCCTTCTGACCTGGCTGCAGTTCGGCGGGCGGGCGCCGGAGACTGCTAAGGCACTAGGGGTCCATCCCCAGACTGTCCGCTACCGGATGCGACTGATGGAGGGGCTGTTCGGAGGCGCCCTGCGTGATCCGAGGCGACGCTTCGAGCTGGAGCTCGCGGTGCGTGGCGGTCGGCTGATAGCGGAGTTCCGTCACCGCCAGTACCTCGCGCGCCGGCGTGCGTTGCGTGAGGCGGAAGGCTCTTTGCCCCTGCGTGGCCACGGGCGGGCAGGCGTCAACGGCGTGTGAACGGCAAGGCGGGATCGGCCAGTTGGAGCACTTCCGCAAGTCATCGGCGCCGGGTCTCGCTGGACCACTGGACCCGGGCGTGGTCGACGAGCGTGGCGAGCAGGCGCCGGACATCTGCTCGGCTTCGGGCGTCAAAGAGCTCTACATGGACATCGGGAGCCAGATCGAGCGCCGTGCGTACCTCGTCGGCCGGGTGGCGCGGCGAGTCGTCGAAACAGTTCACGCCGACGATGAAGGGGATGCCGCGCGATTCGAAGAAGTCGACGGCTGAGAAGCACTCGGCGAAGCGCCGGGTGTCCGCCAGGATCACTCCGCCGAGCGCGCCAATGGCGAGCTCGTCCCACATGAACCGGAACCGGTCCTGGCCGGGCGTGCCAAACAGGTAGAGGGCCAACCCCTCCCGGATGTCGATGCGCCCGAAGTCCATGACGACGGTCGTCGTCGACTTCGTACGCACCCCTGTGGTGTCGTCGACCGAACGGCTCGGAGCTGTGAGTCCCGCCTCGGTCCGCAGGGGCCGACTCTGACTTACGGCACTCACTAACGTCGTCTTCCCGACGCCGAAGCCCCCGGCGACGAGGATCTTCAGGGCAACGGGGTGGTCGGACGCCCCATAGTCGGACGACCCATATGTGCGTGGTGACCTATGTGTGACGGGCGAGGAGGGGCGGCCGTCGTCAGGGCGGGCCGAGGGCATCGATGACTTCCTTAAGGGTTTCGTCGCCCGACAGTTGGGCGGGCGCCGCTGGATGAGCGACATGGATAAGGCCGGCGGTGTGCAGGTCTCCCAGCAGGACTCGGAGCACACCCAGCAGCAGCCCGGCCCTGGAGGCGAGCTCGGCAACAGTGACCGCGCCGTGCGCGCAATACGCGAGGATGAGGTCGTACTCGGGGCCGGACGGCGGATCGAGCAGCAGCGTGGAGTGTGGTGGGTCGGCCAGGACGACCGTGGCCATCAGATCCAAGTGCGGCGCGCCCGGCGTGTGGGTGCGCCCTTGTGTCAGCGCGTAGGGCCGGACGGCCGGGCTTGCCTCTGGCTCGGGGTCTTCCGGGCCGCCGCCCGCCCAATGGCGCGCCGGGCGGCCGGTGTTCACCCGGTCCATCCCTGAGCGGCCGGGTCCACCACTGCCTCATTGCGCGGCGCGACAGCCATGTGCTCACCCATCCGCTTGACCAGCAGGGCCATCTCGTAGACGACCTGGCCGGCGTCGGCGCTGGGGCTGCTCAGCACGGCCAGACAGCTGCCGTCACCCGCCGCTGTGACGAACAGGAACGCATCGGCGTACTCGATCATCGTCTGGCGGACTTGACCGATGTTGAACTGGAAGCCGGCGCCCCGCGCCAGACTGTGGAACCCGGAGGCCACGGCAGCGAGGTGCTCCGCGTCCTCCCTGGTCAGCGCGGATGAGGCGCTGGTGACGAGTCCGTCGCTCGAGAGCAGGAGAGCGTGCCGGACATCGACCACGCGTTGAATGAGGTCGTGGAGCAGCCACCCGAGATCGGTGGGCGTTGAGGGAGTGGTGGTCACTGCGGATGTCCCTTTCCAGGCTGTGCGGGTGTGGGGTCTGGGGTGCGGTTCTTCGGACCGCGGGGTGGCAAGTCGGCTTGGGAACCCAGGAAGGATGTGCTGCCACGAGGTGCTCCGGCGTCGGCCCGGCCGGCCGCAAGGCCGCGTTGATACGCGGAGAACGTCGCGCGTGCCGCTTCCGGGCCGGGAGCTGTGCCAACGGCCGCGGTGGCGTCCGCCGGTGTAGGGGAAGGCGGAGTTCCGGGTATCGGACGCGGCTGGCGCACCCGGCGCGGGAGCGGACGGACGTCGGTGTCGGGGCGGGGGAGGCCGCCGCGTGTGCTTCCTTCGCCCTGTCGTGGCACGGCCGGGAGCCGCTCGATCTCGGGCGGTCTGGTACCGGAACGCCGATGAGCCCCGGAGCGTCGCTGCGGCCCTCGCGCGCTCGCATCCTGTGCGGCACGGCTGGTGTCCCCGTCGCCAGAACCCAGCGAAGGAGCGGGGGAAGGTACGGGAACCGAGGGCCGGGCCCCGTCACCGGTCGTTGTTGTGTTCTCGACGAGCAGGCACTCCGGGATGAGCACGATGGCGCACGTCCCGCCGTATGGGGACCGGCGAAGCGTGACCTTGACGCCGTGCCGGTGTGCCAGCCTGCCGACGACGAACAACCCCAGGCGTTCGGCCTCCACCCGGTCGAACTCCAGGTCCTGGGCAAGTCGTCGGTTGGCGTCCTCCAGCGCGTCAAACCGCATGCCCAGGCCGCGGTCGTTGATCTCGATGACGTAGCCGTTGGCGACTCGCTCGCCGTGGGCCGTGGCCTGGGTGTGCGGCGGCGAGTATTGCGTGGCGTTCTCCAGGAGCTCCGCGACCAGGTGCGTCACGTCGGCGACCGCGGGCCCGATGAGGGAGGAGTCAGGGAACGGGCGCAGCGCGATGCGGGTGTAGGTCTCCACCTCCGACACTGCGGCGCGGACCAAGTCGAGCATGCGGATGGGGTGTTGGGGGCCGCGTCGAGGCGATCCACCGGAGAGGACGATCAGCCCCTCTGCATGGCGTCGCATCCTGGTCGTCAGATGGTCGAGACGGTAGAGCTGGGCCAGCTCGTCCGGGTCCTCGACCAACCGTTCCATCTCGTCGAGCACGGCGTGCTGGCGCTGCACCAGGCCCTGACTCCGGCGGGCCAGACTGACGAACACCTCGGATGCCGCCGTGCGCAGCTCGGCCTGGTTGACCGCTGCCTCGACGGCCGCAAGACGTACGACGTTGAAGGCCAGGGCCACCTGACCGATCTCGTCGCGGCTGACCTCAAGCGCAGGCACGGCCTCCTGCCCATCCACGGATTCACCGCTCCGCAGTCGCTCCATGACCTGCGGGAGCCGGTGGTGAGCGAGGTCCCGTGCCGAATCCCGCAGCCGGAGCAGCTGCTTGACGAGTCGACGGCCGAGCAGGACCGACAGCAGGACAGAGACGCCGATGGCGAGCAGACTGATCCCGCCGGCTGTCATATTGCCCTTGCTCAGACGGTCGGCGTCGGCGGCCGCCTGGCCGCTGACGCGCTCGGCGAAGGCGGTGTTGAGCTGCCCCAGGGACCTCTCCACGGTGCTTGCCGTCGTCCGCCACTCGGCGAGGTGCGGAAGACTGTGCGTCAGGCCGAAGTCGTTTTCGAGGAAGGCGTCCTCGTACTTGCCCATGGCTCCCCAGGCCGACTGACGCGTCAGCTGGTCGTAGGCCGGCCGGTCCGCCCCGTGGAGCTCGGGCAAGTAGATGCCGAAGAGCAGCCGGTGCGCCTCCACGGCGTTGTCCAGGATGCGCAAGAGTCCGGCGTCCGGCTTTGCCTGGCTGCTCAGGACGGTCAACGCCGCCTCTTCTTGGGATACGTACTCCTGTGCCCGGTTCAACTCGGCCAGTACAGCCGCACGTTGGGCGAGCCGGTCCGCCTGAGAGCCCGTGAAGGAGGTCCGGAACCGGAACATGGTGGAGATGAGAGTGCCGTAGCGTTGCGTGACGTCGCTGACGGAGGCTGTCCCACCGCTCACAGCCTGCCGGAGGTCCGTGAGTTGCCCGACGGCACCGAGGAGGGCGCTCAACGCCTTGCGCTGCTCGGCGTCGAGCGCATCGGACCCATCGCCCTGCGCATGTTCGCGAATGGTCTCCACGAGCCGGTCGGACTGCTGCCCTGCCTTCAGAAATGTCTGATCCGCACCCTGCGCGTCGTGGTTCGCGAGGTACGCCACGGCGGCCAGTCGTTCGGCCTGAAGCCCCCTCGTCAGGCCATCCACCGGGGCGCCGAACCGCTGGTAGGAGTCGCTGACCGAACGCAGCCCCCACACGTCGTTCGAAACCGTGGCCTGGGAGTAGCCCCACAGGGCGATCAGAGCGGCCAGCGGGACTGCGATGACCGCGATCATCTGGGTACGTATGGACATGCTACGGAACCGCATGGAGCCCTCGCATCTCGGAATTCTGAGGTTCTCGGCAATGAACAGGCCGTCGGAAGGTGCGTGTCCGAATAGGAGAGCCGAGGCCGAATCCGGTCCCGGCGTTTTGCCGACTCTAGACACAGATGGCGACGTGTTCACAGGCTGAGACGACACGAATGGGGCGACGGGGACAGGGTTTGTCAATCAGGAGACAAATCCTGCGACATTGCTCGGCGCCGAGGTACGCCGTCTGTAGAGTGCCTCACCGTGAAAGGGAGGGTCTTGCATTCCCTTGATGGCGGTTCCGCTGGTGACGGATGTCGTGGCGTTCAGACGCCGAGCGCCGATGCGGGACGATCGGGTTCTTCTGCGAGCCGCCGCAATGCTCTTCTTTCGATCCGCGTGCGCGGACGGGTCAGCTTTCTTTGCTTGCCCCACCGGCCGCGATTCATGTGCACCGTACTGCCGATCGGCCGAAATTCCTCCCGCATCAATCGTCAGGAAATCCAACCGAAGGAATCGGTATGGCCATGTCGAAACACGCCCGGAGTCCACGGGCGAAGGTCGTAAGCCTCTCCATCGCCTGCGGGCTGTCCCTGGTAGGGGCCGGGCTCCTCGCGAGCAACGGGTTCGCGGCCGAGCCTGCCTCACCTGCCGTCAACCCGGCCGCCGCGGCACCCACGTCGGGCCTGCCCACGCCCGATCACGTCGTGGTCGTGATGTTCGAGAACCACCGGGCCAGTCAGGTGATCGGCACCTCGTCCGCCCCCTACTACAACCAACTGGCCAACAGGGGAGCGCTGTTGACCGCGTCCCACGCCATCACCCACCCGAGCCAGCCCAACTACTTCGCTCTCTTCTCGGGGTCGACGCAGAAGCTCACGAGCGACACGTGTCCGGACGCGAACTCGCTGAGCGGGCCGAATCTGGCATCCGAGGTGATCGCCAAAGGCAGGACCTGGGGAAGTTACAACGAGTCGATGCCCAAGGACGGTCCCACCAAGTGCCACCCCAGTGGCAGCACCTTCTGGCGGAAACACAACCCATGGTTCTCGTTCAAGAACGTTCCGGCGGCTACGGCGCACACCTTCGCCGACTTCCCGCAGAGTGACTTCAGCAAGCTCCCGACCGTGTCGTTCGTGACGCCGAACATCAACAGCGACATGCACAACACCACCGTGCAGTACGGCGACACGTGGCTGAAGAAGAACATGGCGGCGTACGCGAACTGGGCGCAGGCGCACAACAGCCTGCTCGTCCTCGACTTCGACGAGGACGACCACAAGGCCCACGACCCCATCGCGACCGTCTTCTATGGGCAGCCGGTGAAGGCGGGGAGCAAGTCAAGCACCACGTACGACCACTACGACCTGCTCCGCACGATCGAGGACATGTACGGCACCACGCATGCCGGGAACGCGGCGTCCGGCAAGGACATCACCGGGATCTGGGCGGCCGACAGCGGCAGCGGTTGTACCGGGAAGTAGCGATGTATCTCGCGGACAGCCGACAAGCTGACGGCGGCCGCGCCGTCGGCCGGGGTTCCCGCCCCGGCCGACGGGCCGCCGCCGTTTCCTCCACCGTCCTCGCCCTCGGGGCCGTCAGTCTGATCACCGACGTCTCCTCCGAGATGATCACGGCCGTGCTGCCGCTGTACCTCGTCTCCGGACTCGGTACGAGCCTCCTCGGCTTCGGCGTACTCGACGGTGTCTACAACGGGGTCACCGTGCTGGTGCGGCTGATAGGAGGTCGGCTCTCCGACCGCCCCCGAGTCAGTCACAAGGCTGTCGCCGTCGTAGGCTACGGCCTTTCGGCCTTGTGCAAGCCCCTGCTGTTGATGGCTCACAGCCTGTCGTTGTTCGGGGCCGTGCTCGCCGCCGACCGGACGGGCAAGGGGCTGCGTACGGCGCCGCGCGACGCGATGATCTCGCTCGCCTCCACCCCGGCGAATCGTGGGCGCGCCTTCGGCGTTCACCGGGCCATGGACACGGCGGGGGCACTGCTTGGCCCCCTGACGGCCTTCTTCATCCTGCGCACCACCGTTGACGGCTACGACACCGTGTTCACGGTGAGCGGATGCGTCGCGGCCCTCGGCGTCATGGTGCTTCTGCTGTTCGTACCCGGCAGACAGCGGTCGCGGGCAGGGACCAGCGACGCGGCCGACAGCGACGCCGAGGACACCGACCCCGCCATCGTCCCGTCCTCAGCGGGCGATCAGCGCACTCAAGCCGTGCGCGAACTCGTGCGCAGGCCGCAAGTACGCCGACTGGTGGCGTGCGCCGTCCTGTTGGGGCTGACCACGGTGAGTGACTCGTTCCTCTACCTGTCGTTGCAGCGCGCGCTTCACCTGCCCGAAGCGTGGTTCCCGCTGCTGCCGCTGGGCACGGCGAGTGCGTTCCTCCTGCTCGCTGTACCCGTGGGCATGGTGGCGGACCGCATCGACCGGAGAAGACTCTTCCTGATCGGCCATCTCGTACTGCTCTGCGCCTACGGGGTGTTGATCGCGCCGCTCGGTACCTCACCCGTGGTGGCGGTCGTGGTCCTGGCGCTGCACGGCGGGTTCTATGCGGCCACGGACGGCGTGCTTGCCGCGGCGACCGCGGACGCAGTACCGGAGGCCGTCCGAGGGACCGGCCTGGCCGTCGTTCAGACCGGCCAAGCCGGTGCGCGCTTCCTCTGTTCCATCGGCTTCGGCTCAGCCTGGGCCGCCTGGGGCGACCGCAACGCTCTCGCGGTCGCCGCCGGCGGGCTTGCGCTCTCGGTGGCCGTCTGCTCCTGGCTGCTGCGCCGACACCACCCCTCACACGCACTGGAAGCCACATGCTGAACAGCACAACACGTCGCCTTGCCGCGCTCTTCGCCGTCTCGCTGCTCCTGCTGGGAGTCGCGGTGGCGGCGACGCTGCATGGACGGAACCGTGCGGCGGCTCAAGCACGCGCGCAGACCGGCGGGCCGCAGATCGTGGCGGGTTCGGTGGCGCTCGACAGTCCTGGGCGGATGCTCTTCCGCAGCATGGCCAAGGGGCCCCACCTCGACGAGCTCGTCTCCGTTCCGGCGAACGACCCGACGGGGACGCGGATCGCCTCAGGCGTGAATTGCCTGCGCTTCCATGCCGCATCGGGAACGGGCGTCTGCCTGCAGGTCGTGCATCACACACTGAATGACACCTACCGCGCCGTTGTGCTCGACGACCATCTGCGCGAGAAGCGCCGATACGACCTGGCCGGCGTCCCGACGCGGGCACGCGTTTCCGCGGACGGGCGGATGGTGGCCTGGACCGTCTTCGTGGGCGGCGACTCGTACGCGACCACCTCGTTCTCCACCCGGACCTCCATCCTTGACAACCGGACGGGAGATTTCGACCAGAACCTGGAGGATTACCGCCTCATTTTGGACGGACATCCCTACAAAGCGGCGGACGTCAACATCTGGGGTGTGACGTTCGCCGACGACGACCACCACTTCTACGCGACGATGGCAACCGGCGGGAAGACGTATCTGGTGCACGGCGACCGGCAGAAGAAGACACTCACGACGATGAAGCAGAACGTGGAGTGCCCCTCTTTGTCCCCGGACGGCACCCATATCGCATTCAAGAAGCGAGTCGGCTTCGGTGACCCGGACGTGCCTTGGCGGCTGTACGTGCTCGATCTCCGGACCATGCGCGAGACGGCCACCGGAGAACAGCGCTCGATCGACGACCAGGCCCTTTGGCACGGCAACAATCAGCTCGTCTACGACCTTCCCGGCGATTTCGGATCGGATCTGTGGACGGTGCCGGCCGACGGGACCGGGAAACCGCGGCTTGTCACTCCATCGGCGCTCTCCCCCGTCTACACCCCGTGACGGAGCGGGCGATGCTGTGCGTGGAATCTGCGCAGGAGAACGCTTGATAACCGTGCCCACGCCGTCTGAGGTATGGCGGACCTCTTACAGCGAAACGCCGCAGTCTCGACGATGCAAAGCTTGAGCAAAACGCCGGGACGGTTCGAGGCCGAGACTCTCTCTTCGACTGATCCCGCCGCTCTCGGCGGCGGGACGGACAACGGTACGTCGATGAGGTGGAGATGCAGGCCGACGACGAGGGAACGCGGTCGATGTCGAGCGCTCAACGTGGCGCCGCCGATTTACTGGACGAACACCTCCCGTTGATCGTCGAGGAACTCGCCGGGCTGATCCAGGCGGAACTGCCGCGCCCCAGCATGCACCCGGGCGGCGCGAGCGACGCCAAGATCCGGTCTGTCATAGAACGTGCCGTTGCCAGAGTCATCGACGGCGCCCGGGCTGCCTCCAAGGGGGGAGTCCCGCCCCAGGGCGGTCCGACGGCGGCCAGGCAGCCGCAGCGGCATGGTGTCGGTGCGGGACCCGCCACGGTGCGGGGGACTCTCGCCGAAGCGCTCGTCAGTGCACGAGCCGTACCGGACGCCAAACTGGACGACCTCGCGGGGCTCGCCGGCTGGCCGCTTCCGGACCGGATCCAAGCGGTGGCGCTGCCGGTCCATCAAGGCGCTCCGCCACCTGCCCTCCACGGTGTGGACGTGCTGGTCGGCTGGGACAGCGGAGCCCCGTACTTGCTGATACCCGACCCGCAGAAGAGCACGCGAGCCCGGCTCCACGCATCGCTGCAAGGCTTGTCGGCCGTGGTCGGGCCCGTTGTGCTGCGCAATGAGGTAGGCGTATCACTGCGGTGGGCGCGTACCTTGCTGACAGTGACGCCCCGTGCCGGATCGGGGGCCGAGGCGCAGCCGGTCTACGTGGAGGATCAGTTGCCGACCCTGATCCTTCTCCAGAACGAATCCCTGACCCGGCTCCTGGCCCGCCGATGGCTCCGCCCGCTGAACGAACTGACGCCACGGCAGAAAGACCGCATAGCCGAGACGTTGCTCGCGTGGCTGGAGGGCGGAAGCAGTGCCGAAGCGGCCCGCAGGCTACGCGTTCACCCCCAGACGATCCGGTACCGGATGCGGCAGATAGAGGTTCTCTTCGGCGAGGCCCTCCACGACCCGCAGAGCAGGTTCGAACTCGAACTGGCGCTACGCAGCCGAGAGTTGTGGGCAGTGCGTGCGAGAAGGCGTCGCAACGTGCCGAAGAGGCGTGAGTGACCTTTTCGACCGGGGAGTCGGATCCGCAGCCCTGGACTCACTCCATGTGAATCCGGGGCTGCGGCTGGGCTGCTCGTCGAGTGGGATGCCGGCCGGTTACGTCAGCGGTGCGTGCAGCTGCTGATTGAGGGCGGTCAGATCCTTCATGGCTCGGCGGCAGCCGACGCAGCCGGACAGGTGTGTCTCGAGCAGGCCGATCTGGCGACTGCCCGGCCGGGGGCGGCGCAGGACGGCCGCGATCAGGGGCGCGTACTGCAGGCACACCTCGTTGCCGGCTGCCTCCTGGGCGTGAGCGGCGAGGTACGCCTCGCGCAGCGCCTCTCGGGCGCGGGCGGCGAGCGACGTCACGCCGCTGGCAGTCAGGCCGAGCAGGGCCCCCACCGCAGCGGTGGATTCCCGTTCCACCACGGTGTGCCAAAGGACCGCCTGCCAGCGGTGGGGCAGCGAGCGGAACCCGCGAAACACCAGACCGGTGTCCTCCCGCCGCATTGCGCTTTCCTCTCCGTCGTCCTGCTTCGACGCCGCGGCACCCCGGCCCAGCCGGTTCTCCAGGTCGTCCGAGAGCTCGACCCTGCGGGCCGCAACGTCCCAGGCGGCTGCGGCGTTGCGTACGGCAACGAGGAGGTAGGGCCGCCAGGACGACTCGGGGCCTGCTCCTGCGCGTACCGCGCGGATGGTCTGGGTGAATGCCTCCGATACGAGGTCTTCGGCCGTGTGGGGATCGCGACAGTGTCTACGCGCGTAGACACTGACCATGGGTCGGTGACGTACATAGAGCTCGGTGAGGGCTGCACTGCCGTCCGAGGCGCGCATCGAGGCGGTGAGTTCGGCGTCGGTGAGTGCGGTCGGTGGAATGTCGCTCTGAGGCGTGTTCTTGCACATGTCTGAAGGGCAGATCCGACTCGCCGGCTGCCTACTCCTGCCACCGGGCGACGACGAGGGCATCCGTAAGGAGTGAGGCGTCCCTCCGGTGTGCTCGGGCACGGTCCGTCATGGCTTCCTGCAGGACGCGCTTCACAGCGATGTCGGCTCCGGTGCTCTCGGTGACGAAGTGGTGGATGCCGGGGCGCCCATCGCTGCTTCGCGTGGGCAGGGTCACGGCCCACATGTCGCCGGTCGCACGGGGAGGCCCGTACAGCTCTGACATGAGCGAGGGGGGCGGTGCGTCTGCCGGGCGCGGCCCGGGGACTGCGAATCCGGTGGTCGGCGCTCGCTGCTCGCCGTGGTCTACGGGGTCGATGGAACCGAACGGGGCAGGCACGGTCGCTTCTCCTGAGAGTGTCGGGATCAAGGGGAACTCTTCGCCGGACCGACCGGGCTTCCCTGCCGGACGGGGCGGATCGTGCGTCAAGACTCCTCCGCGGGGCGCATACGCCGCGTCCCTCCCGGGATGACACTTGACGCCCTCCCGGGGTTAATCCTGTGCCTCGGGTACTCCTGGAGATGTACTCGGGTACGGGCCTCGTGGGTTTCTACGTGCTGTGCACCCGGTCCGAACGGGTGCCGCTGGGTGGTTCGACTTACTGTGAGAGCGTGCGCTGGTGGTTGAGGGACTGGCTGGGGGCTGCGGTGGTGTTCGCCTTGGTCATCGCCCTGCCCATCCTGTTCAAGGGCCAGCAGCTGTCTTGGACCCAGGGCATTGCCGCCACCGTCGGATGCGGGGCGCTGGTGGTACGGCGACGTCGGCCACTGGTAGTCCTGTGCGTGGTGCTCGCGGCCACCCTGGTGTCCATGTACTCGGAGGAGCTGGTCTTCCCGATGGCGCTGATGACCATCGTGGCGCTGTACCGGGTCGGGCGGTCCTGTTCCCTCCCCGTAGTGGTGACCTGTACATGCATCTCCGTCGCGGCCGTGTACATCACGACTGACCTGGCGAAGGACATCGAGCACTTCGACGTGAGCAGCGCCAATCAGCTGGGCTGGTTCGTGGTCGCGGCGGCCGCTGGGGTCGTCGTGGAGAACCAGCACCGGTTCCGGACGGAGGCCGATGAGCGGGCCGCACGGATGGAGCAGTCCCGCGAGGTCGAGGCGCGGCGCCGGGTGAGTGAGGAGCGGCTGCGGATCGCCCAGGAACTGCACGACGTGATCGGCCACAACATCGCGGTGATCAACGTTCAGGCCGGTGTCGCGTCGCATCTGATCGGCACCCGGCCGGAACGGGCGCAGGAGTCGCTTGAACTGATCCGCCTGGCGAGCAGTGGCGCGATGGAGGAGATCCGCACCACGCTCGGCCTCCTGCGCGCCACCGAGGGAGAGGGGCCGCCCGCGGAGCCGGCGCCCGGTTTCGAGGATGTTCCAGCGCTGGTGAGCAACGCCCGCGGTGGTGGCTTGGAGGTCACGTACCGTCTGCTCGGCGATGGCGGACAGGTGCCGGTGGTCATCGGTTCGACCGTCTACCGGCTGATCCAGGAGTCATTGACCAATGTGGTCAAGCACGCGGGCCCCGGGGCGCGTGTGGACGTCGGGGTCCGGATGTACCGCGGTGGCCTTGAAGTCACCGTCGAGGACGACGGTGAAGGCGCTGGAGGCCAGGGCGGGGGCTCCGGACTGGGATTGCAGGGCATGCGGGAACGTGTGGAAGCGGTGGGAGGAACTTTGCAGACCAGTCCGCTCCGGCCCAGGGGGTTCCGTGTGATGGCGCGCATTCCGACGGAGGCACCGTGAGTGTGAGAGTTCTGCTGGCCGATGACCAGGTGCTGGTACGGGCCGGATTCAAGGCGCTGATCGAATCCGAACCGGACCTCGAAGTGGTGGGCGAGGCCGACGACGGAGCGGAAGCCGTCGAGCTGGTCCGAGCCGAGCATCCGGATGTCGTACTGATGGACGTCCGGATGCCGGTCATGGACGGCATCGCCGCCACCGAGGCGATCTGCGCCGACGACAACCTGGCCGGGGTGAGAGTGGTGGTCCTGACCACCTTCGGGCACGACGAGCAGGTCTTCACCGCCCTACGGGCAGGCGCCACCGGATTCCTTATGAAGGACACGGCACCTGCGGAACTGCTTGCCGCCATCAGGACAGCGGCCGTGGGTGACAGTCTTCTGCTGCCCCAACGCACACGCCATCTCATCGAGGGATACACCCGAGGCCGCCCTCCCGAGAGGGAGCGCCGGACTCCCGAACTCGACGCACTCACCGACCGTGAGCGCGAGGTGCTGGCACTGATCGGGGGAGGTCTCTCGAACGAGGAGATCGCCGAGGCGCTGACGCTCTCGCCGTTGACGGCCAAGACGCATGTGAGCCGAATCCTCACCAAGCTCTCCGCCCGGGACCGCGCGCAACTGGTGGTCGTGGCGTACGAGAGCGGGCTGCTCGTGCCCGGCGAGCGAACCGGGGACGTGTGACTCGCCCAGTGGACAGGGCAGTTGATGGCTCCGCAGTACCCGGTCAGTGTTGAAGTGCCGACGACAGCGAGAAGTTCGCGAACTGGGCGCTCTCGGTCTTCTTCGGCCCCCACGACGTGTCGTGGCCACCGAAGAACGTGGAGAAGAAGACGCCCCCGAACGGGATCTTGGAGATGCCGGAGGCCGCGTGCTTCGCGGCGAGGACCTGCTTGCCGTCGAACCAGACGGTGATGTCTCCGGTGGCTCGGTTCACGAACTGCTCGGCCGTGTGCCAGTGGTTGTCGGCGGTCCACTGCCAGTTGCCCACGCCGAGATCGACGCCGTAGCCGGTGGGACCGGAATTGGTCGGGGTGTAGAGGTAGAGCTCACCATCGTTGGGGTAGCACTTGGCGCGGAACATGTAGCGAGTCGACCAGCCGTTGCCGTGCGTACCGCCGGACTCCTGGCCGATGACTCCGCCGTATAGTCCGGGCAGCTTGCCGCCCTGGCCGAAGTCGAATCCGATGGGGAACTTCAGGCTGTACTTGAGGTCGAGCGTGGCCGACTTGGCCAGGTCGGACCGCCCGAGCTTGGTGAGGTCGGTGTAGAACTGGCCGCCGCCTTTCGTGCTGCAGTTGGTGCACGAGTTGGACGACGAGCCCTTGCCGTACGTGACTTGGAGCGCGGAGCCGTCGCCGGGGGCGGTGGAGTCCGAGACCTTCTTGAGGTCGGCCTGGCCCCAGGCGCCCTTCGGAGCCACGCCCCAGGACTTCTGCCAGGCGGCGGAGTTGTATCCGGTGAACTCTCCGGTCCAGGTGGCGTTTGGGGCCGAGGTGGCGGAGGCCGTGCTCAGGGACGCCAGCACGGCGGTGGTCGCGGCGGCTGCCGCGGCGGCGAAGGTGACGCGGCGGCGGTTCCAGGCTCCGCGCGCATGGGATATCGGGGTCATCATGCTCCTTGAGGGTGAGTGTGTGGTGTCTGGCGGGAAGTGGTGTCCGGCCGGAGCTTCGTGGAGTGCGGGTGTCGGACGCGGGGTCAGTCCGTTGTGAAGGTGTGGGTGGCGCCGAACGATCCAGTGACCTTGATGTCAACGATCAGCTGTGGGTGGGTGGCGATCACGGTGACGGAGGGGTCGGTGTGCAGGACGCGGTGTGTGGGCGCGTTGACGGTGACGCGGATGGTGTCCTGTGACTGTGTGGGGTCGGACACGGTATACGTGTGTCCGTGTGCGGTGCGGCCCCACATCATGATGGCGGGTTCGGAGACTCGGATCTGCTCGACGGCACCGGCTGTGAAGAACGACGCCGCGATCAACTTCCCATCCAGGTGCACCGCTTGGACCTGCGCGGAGTTGGCCAGGACGGTCCAGCGTCCGCAGGCCCGGCGGGTCTGGGCGGGCGAGGCGCCGGGCAGCACCGCGTACGCGTAGCTCGCGCCGCTGGGGTGGATCCCGTGGTCGAGGACGATCTTCTGGTAGCGGCGGGTGTACGGGTCCGTCGTGCCGTGGGTGTTGGCGCCGGTGTCGATGCCGAGCCAGCTGCCGGTGCGGTCTTCGCGGAGCAGGGTGACTGGTTGCCGGTCGGATCCGTCGAGCAGTACGTATCCGGCGGTGCCGTCCAGGTGCAGCCACCGTGCCCGGGGGAGAAGAGTGGTGTGGCCGGGTGGGGTGTGGTCGGGTCGGTTGTCGATGAGGAGTCGGGGGGTGCCGTGCTCGCCGAGGTTGCGGTTCTCGATCGTGGTGCGTACGTGGGCTCCGGTGGTGTCGGTGATGGCGGCGCCGAGGCAGATCACGGCGTCGGGGGTGAAGAACCAGGACTTCTTGGCGGTCAGGGTGCCGTCCTGGGAGGCGAAGTCGATTCCGTGGGCCCCGCGTTGGTCATCGAAGCGCACTCCGCCCGCGTACGAGGTCGTGGTGCGCGGCGGGTCGGCGAGGAGGGCGGGCGGGGTGGTGTCCTTCTCGGTGGTGCCCGGCAGCAAGGTGGCATCCACGGTGGGCCAGTAGGCGTCGCTGTAGTGGCCCTGCTGGTCGGGCAGGAAGGTGTAGAGGACGCCGTCGCCGGTGTACCAGCCGTGCAGGTTCATGCCGTTGATGGACTCGTACCGGCAGATCCGTGCCGAGCCGACCCCGAGCGAGGCCGACCATCCGTCGGTGGTGTGCACCATCCGGTCCATCTGCGGGAACACCCGGTGCACGGGGGTGGCAGTGTAGTGGCGCTGTGGCAGGGGTAGTTGCTCGGCGAACTCGACCTCCGGCACTCCGACCGGTTGCAGTCCGCCCGAGAACCGCACCAGGTCGGACACGTCGAGATACGGCGCCCAGGTGCCCTCGGCGATCCAGCGCGCGGCGAGCCCGGCCAACCGGGACCGGGTGGGCTCGTTGGCGGTTCTGGCGAGGAGCACTACGGCGGCGATGAACTGGTGCCCCGCGTCGTGCCCGGTCTCTCCCTGCCGCGACAGCATCCGGCCGCGCACCGGCTCCATCATCGATCCCGCGAACAGGAACGGCGCGTACACATCGGTGACGGTCTGGTCGAACAATGTCCGTACAGTCAGGGGTAGTTGAGACGATGTCCCGTCGGTTACGTATGTAAGTGCGGCGATGGCGCTGAGCAGGACCAGACCGTAGTGGCCCGGGTAGGGCACCACCTCGTGCTGGATGAAGGAGCCGTCGGTGCGGTAGCCGTCGCCCTCGGTCGACCGCTTGGTGAGGTCCGCCGCTCCGTTGCCCGCGGTGTCGGTCACGGCCGCGAGGCCGGCGGAGACGCGTGCGGCGTCGCCCGCGAGGGCGCCGGACACCACGGTGATGAGCGCCTTGTCGGCCCGGTTGGCCCCGGTCTCCACCACCCCCGCTGTCGTGGTGCGCCGGTTGGGGTCGGCGACGAAGCGCAGGACCGGACGCAGGACGCGTTCGCGGTCGGCGGCGGGTAGCTGGTCGCCGAGGGCGACGACGGTCTGCAGCAGCCAGTACGGCACGCCTATCTCGTAGGAGTACCAGTTGCCGAGCTCGGAGGTGTGCTCGTTGTACTGAGTGCGGTAGAGGGTGTTGAGCGCGGTCACGAGGCGCTCGGACATGCCGGGGCGGGTGGACAGCACGGATCCGGGCGTCGCCCAGTTAACGGCGATAGTCCTCAGCCGGTAGTACATGGTGGGGAAGTAGGTGCTGCCGGGGCCGGTCGGCAGGTCAGGCCAGAGCTGGTCGGCGGCTACATCCATGGCCGTGTCGTAGCCGAGCGCCACCTTGTCCAGGGCGGCCACGGCCTGGGTCCGCTTGGGGGAGACGCGGCCGTTGCCGATCTGGAGCTCGCGGTACGCGGCCACGATCTTGGCGTGGTCCGATGGAGCCGCCGGCACGGCGAGGGCGGACTCGCCGAATCGGAGGGAGACAGCGGCGGTCACGGCGGCGGTTGCTCCATACCGCAGTACGTCTCTGCGATCGAGTGACATCGCTCGTCCTCACGTCAGGTTCTGGGATGAATGAGAGTGATTCGTCCAGTTCATCTATTTGAACTTCACTCACATACGGGAACTGCATGAGCGGGGCTCAAGGTAGCCCCGGTGCGGAGAGCGAGTCAACGCTCGCGTCAATGGGTGATGTGTGTGTCGGGCCGGATTGCTGTCGATGCGGCGGTTCTGCGCCCTTGACGCCTTCGGGAGGGGCTCATAGATTCCAGCTCGTTCATATACATGCATGACGCCCATGGATGAGAATAGGGGTGGTCGGGTCATGACGGCACTGGGTATGCACCGCCGAAGGCTCACCCGGAGACAGAAAGGTGTTGGGTCCGGGCTCGTGGCCCTCGCGGCGGTGGGTGCGACGCTCCTGACCATGAGCCAGGCGATGGCATCGGTCGTCCCCGGTGGTCTGGTCGCGGATCAGTACGAGATCCCGAACGCGCCTGACGCGGGGCTGATGAAGATCGGGTTCCCGGTCACGGTGATCGACCGGCCGGACGCCGCGGGCTACTACTGGGCCCAGGAGTTCTCGTTCGAGGGCGGTCACGGCGGCTATATCGGCGTTGCCTCGAAGAACGGCGGCCAGGTGAAGTTCAGTGCGTTCGGTGAGGGGTTCACCACCGACAGCTCGCACTGCAGGGCCGGCGCGGACGGCGGCTCCGGAGTGAGCTGCAACATCTCCTACTCGATCGCCAAGAAGGTCGCCTACCGGCTGGAAATCGCCGAGATCGGAATGAACGCCTGGAGGGGCTCGATCGTCGACCCCCGTTCGGGAACCGTGACCGAGATCGGTCGCTGGTCCGCCCCCGACGGATCGGGCCTGCTCAAGTCGAAGGGAACGGGTTTCGTGGAGTACTACGCCTCGGTGTCCTCGTGTGAGTCCATCCCGTACGCCAAGATCTACTTTGGTGCGCCCTACACGTTGAAGAGTCGGGGTGGTAAGGGCAGCGTCACCGGGGCCTATGCCTACGGCCGGTGCAAGGGCGACGCCAAGGTCGACTATCGGCTGTCCGGCGACGGGGTGTACCTCGCCGCGGGTGGCTGAGGGTTCTGGAGCGTGGCTCGCAGGGACTCTGCCCGAAGGGCGATCTCCAGCTCGAACCGGATGTCCGGGTCGCGCAGCGCTGGTCCGAAGAGGTGGTCAAGCTGGCGCACCCGATAGCGCACGGTCTGTGGATGGACGTTGATGGCGCGGGCGACTTCGGGTGCGCTGCCCCCGTGCTGCAGCCATGCCAACAACGTCTCGGCCAGCCGGTCCCGTTGACGTACCGTCAGCTCCCGTAGAGGCGCCAGGCGGCGGGCCGACAGCGTGCCGATCAGCGCCTGGTCCTGGAGCAACAACAGGCTCGGCAGGTGGTCGGCGCAGTGCGGCACGGCGGTGCCGCTCGCGAATCCGCGCCGGGCCAGGGCGAGCAGGCGCCGTGCGGAGCGCAGTGAGACCGCCGAGTCGGCGAGCGGCATCGCAAGTCCGACCGCCGCCCGGTGTCCCGCGAGCGCTCGCTCGACCGCGGCCCGGGTACCGGGTCCGGGATCGGGGATCAGCCAGAACGGTTCCGGACCGTCGGAATTTCCAAGGGCGTCCGGCACGGGCGGACGCGGCGTTCCTCGTGCCGGTACCTTCCCGAGCGCGGGGCCGGTCAGAGCCACTGCCTGCACCACTCTCGGCAATGGCCAGCCCGCCGACCGTGCGAGCTCCGCCACCGCACGCGGCGACAGAGGCGTCTCCCCTGTCAGCGCTTCGACCAGACGCTGCCGCCTGCGCTCCGCCTCGCCCGCCGTGCGGGCCTGCTCCTCCAGATATCCCTGCACGGTGTAGCCGGTCAGCTCGTCGATGTAGACGAACAGTGCTTCCGCCAGTGCGTACATCTGGCTCGGTGGGATGCGTTCACGCCTGCCGGTATCGACGAACCGACGCCAGGCCAGGCGCGCGCCCAGGCGATACGCGGCGTGCAGACTGTCCAGGCCGCGCCCCTCCTTCATCTCCGCCCGACCCAGCTCGCGGCAGCCCTCGGCCACTGGGCCGACGGACGCGACGGAGTCCGGTGCTGCGACCCGTTCCACGAACTCCCGCAGGGCCAGTTCGACTCCGGAGACGATGCGTGGCCCGAGCGTGTCACCGGACCCGGGGGCATACTCCGGAATCGTCCCGCGTACGACCCGGACGATCTCGTCGCGGAGCGCGAGCAGCCCTGTGTTCATGAGGGGGACCAGCTCGGGGGAGAGCGAGGCCCAGGGCGATTCCTGCGGGTGGTCCATCAACGACCTTTCCTTCTCACCTTCACCGGACCGGCGCCGGCGGGGCTGTTCTCCGTGCACTGGGGACATGGAGCCCCTTCATGGCGGCGTCGTTCCGAACTTGTCGAGGGTGATGCACGGTGTTGCGGTGGGACATGCGGCGGTGACGGTGACCTCATGGGTGCCGCTGACAGGCGGCATCGGTACTTGGACGTCGCGCAGCGAGCCGTCGGCCGTGGTGAAGACGCGTACCGGTGGCCGGCCGGCGGAGCTGTCGACCTGGATGTCCAGCCAGGCGTCGCCGCCGACGGGCCCCGACAGCCGCGCGACGAGCGCGTGGCCGCCGTCGGGGCCGAAGTCGACGGCCTCGTAGCGGAGCAGAGCGGAGTCGCCGAGTACCCGGGCGTGCGGGCGGAGCGTGGTGAGCGGTTCGGTTCCGCGCTGGGAAGCGAACGCGTCCGCGTCGACGCCGGAATCGGCGGAAAGGGCGGGGCGTGCAGAGGGCTTCGGGGCGCTCGTCGGGCGGGCGGGTCCAGATGATGCGGCGGGCGGCGGCTGGGTGGACTCGCGGGCGTTGGTGAGTGCGGTGGCCGCGAATGCCGCCGAGGCCGAGAGAGACGAAGCCAGGACGCAGGTGATGACCACGCGCCTTGCCGTGCCTGGAGCGAGGACCGTCGGCATTCCGTTCCGTAAGCATGCGAAGGGTGCCGCGGGCCGGGCGGATCGGCGGTGGCTGGACTGCCGCAGGGCACGGCGCAGGGCGAGTTCCAGGAACGGCGGGTCGGCGAGCGGCATCACGGCAGTCTCCTTGGCCCGCCGGTATTCCTCCGCCGGCCACCACCCCAGCAGGCGGGGCGGCAGCTGAGTGGTCAGGCGGGCGTCGAGACGGGCCAGGTCCAGATAGATCTCGCGGCAGACCGGGCAGTTGGCGATGTGTTCGGCAGCAGGCCCGCTCAGAGGCTTCTCAGGGGCTGAGGCGATGGTCTCCGCGAAGGCCACGCAGTCCTCACGCTCCAGCCGTCGGAGGTAGAGCTCGGTGCGGGTCCGCCGTAGCGACCGCGCCGCCTCTTTGTGCCGGTCCTCCACGGACCGTGCGGGCAGACCGGTGATGCGGGACGTCGATGCGGCGTCTTCGCGTTCGATCAGCGAGTGCCACAGCAGGCACTGTGTGAGTGGAGTCAAGTGCTGGTAGGCGAGGGACAGTTGGCCGTCCTCGTCCAGGGGCCAGGGCGAGCCGGCGGTGACCCAGGACCGGAAAGTGGGCGCCAGGACCGTGTCGTCGCGCTGCGAAAGCCTCAGCGCCGCGTTGCGAACGGCTTCAAGAAGCTGAATGCGAAGGCAGCTGCCGTATACGCGTTCCGTTCTGGTCTGGCCGGAGAGGAGTCGCTGGAAGAGCTGGGCAAATGAATACGAGACCAGCTCATAGGCGTCGAGCGGGGAAGGCATACAGGTCATTGCGTACGCGTGCGCGGCCGTGTAGTGCCTGCGGTAGATGTGCCGGAATGCCTGTGGGCTGCCATTTCGGACGGCGTGCAACAGGGCAACATCGGAACGGTGACGCGTCGATGCGCTGAGTCCTGGCGGGGTGAGGGGCATGGAAGACACCTGCCGGTCGGGACGATTGCCGTGCGGTTCGAGTCGAGAGAAAGGATGCACCGGGCGGCCACGAGGTGCGTTCTTTTCTCCGATCGTGACAAAAAAGGTTCAGAGCGCCTCAAGTCCCTTGAGTACTGCACGGAGCAGGGGCACATCAGGGAGTTCAGCGCACGGCGCGGGGCGCAGGACCCGGATCAGTCCCGCTGAGCGGAGATCGTCGAGCAGAACGCGCAGGACTCCGAACGACAGACCCGAATCGGCGGTCAGCCGCGCGACGGTCATCCTCCTGGTGCTACAGCGGTGGAGGAGCTCGCTGTACTCGGGATCCGCGGCAGCAGTGCTCATCGGCCCGGGAGGGGGCCGGCGGACCGTGACGACGAGGCAGAGTGGATCTATCGGCGTCTGCCCGGTCGGTCGGGTGCGACCACGGGTGACGGCGTACGGCCGCACGAAACCGGTGCGCCTGCCTGCCGCGGGCGAACGGAACGTCCGTGCGTCCATCGTTACTCCCTGTTCATGTCACACCAGGCGGAAAACTTCGTGATCAGGCTAGGAAGGCGGACGGCACGGTTCGTAGTGCGAGAGACAACAAGCCGACACGGAATTTTGTCCGTTCATGCGTCAAAACAGACATCCGGAGTAGGGCATTCTCCCGGGATTTCCGAAATTTGTACGTGGCCGACAATCTGATTCCTGTCACCACGTCACTTCGTGAGTATCGCCTGGTGAGCGGTTGAAGGGCTGGATACGTTCGCGGTCGATGACGTCGCATCGATCCCATTCCACGACATCCATGTACGGAGAACCATGCCAAGCCCTGTTCCTCCTGCTGAATCAGTCATCGGAATCAGCCCATTCGAAGAGCCGGATGCCTCACTCGCGGCGGCGGTGTGCCGGGCGGGCGGCTTGGGCGTCCTGGATCTCGGGGTCGGAGGGCGACGGGCGCGCGAGGCCCTGGAGCAGATGCGCGGCTCTGGCCATGCGTTCGGGGTGCGCGTCGGGCCTAGCTGCCGGATGTCGCAAGGAGAGCTGACCGGCCCTGACGGGCGTGCCCCGGGCACGGTGATCCTCGCGGCCCGGCACGGCGACGAACCGGAGGAGCAGAGCGGAGCGGCGGACTGGAATCCGGCCGCCCTCACCCTCCTGTACCGCCTGCTCGTCGAAGTGACGGACCGGTCCCAGGCGCTGCGCGCGGTCGCCGCTGGTGCGCACGGCCTCATTGCCCGCGGGGCCGAGAGCGGTGGGGTCACCGGGGAATCCGGGAGCTTCGTGCTGCTCCAACAACTGCTCGCCGAGCCGGGCATCAGGATCCCGGTGTGGGCCTGCGGCGGAATCGGTCCCCGCACGGCCGCCGCGGCGGTCGCCGGTGGCGCGGCCGGTGTTGTGCTGGACTCCCAGCTCGCTCTGCTGGACGAGTCGGAAGCCTCCGAGGAAGCGGTTGCGGCGCTGCACACGATGGACGGCTCCGAGACGGAAGTCGTCGCCGGCCGACGGGTGTTGCGCCCCGGGCCGTCCCGTCCGCCGTCCGCTTCGCCCGTGTCCGCGGCGACGTCCGGGGACAGGCGGGACCTGCCGGTGGGCCAGGACGGGTTCCTCGCCCAGCGTTTCACCCAGCGCTGGCAGTCCGTCAGCCGTGCGGTGCGAGGCTTGCGCGCCGACATCGAGGATGCGGTGAAGGGCCTGCGGGAGGGCGGAGCCGTCGACTCACTACTGGGCCCCGGAACCCGAATGAGCAAGGCGCTGGGGACTCAACTCCCCGTCGTCCAGGGACCGATGACCCGCGTCAGCGACCAGCCGCGGTTCGCAGACGCCGTCGCGCGGGCCGGAGGGCTGCCGGTCGTCGCTCTGGCCCTGGCCGGTGCGGAGGCCGCGCACGACTTGCTGGGCCGCTCTGCGGCAGAACTGGGCTCGTCCCCGTGGGGAGTTGGACTACTCGGCTTCGCGCCGGACGAGGTGTGGAGCGCCCAGATGGAGGCCGTGCTGCGCACCCGGCCCACCCATGCAGTGATCGCCGGGGGCCGCCCCTCGCAGGCCAGAATGCTCGAAGAAGCGGGGATCCGCACCTTCCTCCACGTGCCCTCGCCCGGACTGCTCCGGCAGTTCCTGGAAGCCGGCGCACGCAGGTTCGTCTTCGAAGGAGCCGAGTGCGGCGGCCACATCGGGCCTCGGTACAGCTTCGCGCTGTGGGAGGCCCAAATCGCCGTTCTGGAGGACTTCCTGGTCGGCGGATCAGCCGGCGGCGGCGTGGAGGTCCTGTTCGCGGGCGGCGTCCACGACGCCCGGTCGGCCGCCATGGTGGCGGCGCTCGCCGCACCGCTGGCCGAACGGGGCGTGGCGATCGGCGTCCTCATGGGCACGGCTTATCTGTTCACGCACGAGGCGGTGGAGTGCGGAGCGGTCAAGGCCGGATTCCAGCACCAGGTGGTCGCGGCCGAGGAGACCGTCGTGCTGCGGACCGCGCCCGGTCACGCCACCCGTTGCCTTCCCAGCCCCTTCACGGCGGAATTCGGCGCGCGAAAGCAGGCGCTGCTGGACGACGGGCAACCGGAGACGGCGGTCTGGGAGGACCTGGAACGGCTCAACGTCGGGCGACTGCGGATCGCCAGCAAGGGCCTCGACCGGACGGACGGAAAGCTGATCCCGGTCGGCGAGGCCGACCAGTTTGCCCGTGGGCTGTTCATGGCCGGTCAGGTCGCCACCCTGCGAGCGGACACCACCACGATCGCCGACCTGCACACTTCGGTCACCACCGAAGCGGCAGCCTTCCTCACCGGACGACTGGCACAGCTCGCCGACCGGATGGAACCGCAGCCGGCAGCCGACGTGCCCGATCCCCTCGATGTCGCCGTCGTCGGCATGTCCTGCATGTTCCCCGAGGCTCCTGACCTGGCCACTTTCTGGTCGAACGTGGTAACGGGCGTCGACGCGATCACCGAAGTGCCCGCCGAGCGCTGGGACACCGAGGTCTACTACGCACGCGAGGCAGGCCCGGGCAAGGTCGTGTCCAAGTGGGGCGGATTCCTGCCCAGGATCCCTTTCGACGCCCTGCGGTACGGAATCCCGCCGACGGCGCTGAGCAGCATCGAACCGGTGCAACTGCTCGCCCTGGAGGCCGCACGCCGGGCCCTTCAGGACGCCGGGTACGCGGAGTCCGACGACGGCCGACCGGCGCGGCCGTGGGACCGGTCCCGTACGAGTGTGGTGTTCGGCGCGGAAGCAGGCAGCGACCTCTCGCACAACGCGGTGCTCTCCGCCCTGCTGCCCGGCTACTTCGACCGGGTGCCGAAGGCCTTGGCGGACCAGTTGCCCGCGCTGACCGAGGATTCGTTTCCCGGGATGCTCGCCAACGTCATCTCCGGGCGGATCGCCAACCGTCTCGACCTGGGTGGCTCCAACTTCACCGTGGACGCCGCTTGCGCCTCCTCGCTCGCCGCCTTGGACGTGGCCTGTCGGCAACTGGCGGCAGGGGCCGCCGATGTGGCCCTGTGCGGAGGCGCGGACCTGCACAACGGCATCAACGACTACCTGCTGTTCGGTTCGGTGCGCGCGCTGTCCCCCAGCGGCCGTTCCCGGCCCTTCGATGCCGCGGCGGACGGCATCGCGCTGGGGGAGGGGATCGGCTGTCTGGTGCTGAAGCGGCTGGCCGATGCCGAACGCGACGGTGACCGTGTCTACGCGGTGGTCGCCGGTATCGGCAGCGCCAGCGACGGGCGCGCCCAGGGGCTGACCGCTCCGCGTCCAGAAGGGCAGCGGTCCGCCCTAGAACGGGCCTACAGGGACGCCGGGGTGAGCCCTGCCGACGTGGGCCTGGTCGAGGCGCACGGAACCGGCACCGTGGTCGGCGACCGGACCGAACTGGCCACCCTGACAGCGGTGTTCGAGGAATCGGGGGCGGCACCTGGAAGCTGCACGCTGGGGTCGGTGAAGTCGCAGATCGGGCACACCAAGTGTGCGGCAGGCATAGCGGGTGTGATCAAGGCGGCGATGGCCCTGCGCACCGGCACCCTTCCACCGACCCTGCACGTGACCCGGCCCCATGACGCATGGCGGCCCGGTAGTCCGTTCGCCTTCCGCGACCGTGCCGGACCATGGCCGGCCCCGATGGCCGAACGGCTCGCCGGAGTCAGTGCCTTCGGGTTCGGCGGCACCAACTTCCACGTCGTGCTCCGAGGCCACGACAGCCCGCCGCCCACGCACGGCCGATGGTTCTGGCCGGCCGAACTCTTCCTCCTGCGGGGCGCCGACCGTACGGCCGCCGTGCAACAAGCCGCCGAACTCCTCAGCCTTGCGGAAAGCTGCACGGGCGCTCCGGCGCTGCCCGGCCATCGGCTGCGAGACCTGGCCCTGGTCGCCTCGCGCCGGGCCGAGCGACGGCGCCACACCGCGGTCCAGCACGCGATCGTGGCGCGCGACATCCCCCACCTCGCGAGCCTGTTGCGCCGGGTCGTCGACGGAAGAGGAGGCGAACCGTCCGCCGGGCTCCACGCCGCGGACGACACGGCGAGGGGGCAGGCGCAGAGCACAGTCGGCGGCCCTCCGGAGGTGGCGTTGCTCTTCCCCGGACAGGGAAGCCAACACCCTTACATGCTCGCCGAGTTGCTCACCACGTTTCCCTGGCTGCGGTCCCCCTTCGAAGGCGGAAGGGCCCTGCGAGGGGTGCTGTATCCCCCGATGGCCCTGGGCGGGGTGTCGGCAGCGGATCAGCTGGCCGCGGTGACCGACACCCGCGTCGCCCAGCCGGGCCTGGGCATCGTCGGACTCGCCGCCTTCGATCTCCTGGAGCGTGCCGGGGTGCGCCCCGCCATGGCGGGCGGGCACAGCTACGGCGAAGTGGTCGCCCTCTGCGCGGCCGGGGCCTTCGACTCGCGGGAGCTCGTCGCGCTCAGCGAGGCCCGTGCCGAGGCGGTGCTCGGAGCGCTCGGCGACGACCCCGGCACCATGGCCGCGGTGAGCGCCGCCGCTGCGGAGACGAACCGTGTGCTCGCCGGTACGGGGCTGACCGGGCGGGTCGTGACCGCCAACGACAACGCGCCCCGCCAGACGGTGATCTCGGGCCCCACCGAGGACGTGCACGCAGCGGTCCGGGCGCTGCGCGACGCGGGGCTCGGCGTCCAACTGCTCCCCGTGGCCTGCGCGTTCCACAGCCCGCTGATCGCAGACGCGGCCCCACAGTTTGCCGAGGTCCTCGCGGACCGCACATTCAGGGCGCCGGAATTCCCCGTGTGGGGCAACCGTAACGCCCGGCCCTACCCGGCCGACCCCGACGCCATCCGCGCCGAGTTGTCCCAACAGCTCGTTTCCCCAGTGCGGTTCGCAGATCAGATCGAGGCCATGTACGAGGCGGGAGCCCGGGTGTTCGTGGAGGCCGGACCCGGTTCCGTGCTGAGCCGGCTGGTGCCCGCGATACTCGGCGACCGCCCGCATCTGGCCGTACCGCTCGAAGGACGCGCGGGCGGACTGCTCGGATTCCTGGACACCTTGGCGCGGCTGGCCGTCGCGGGAGTGCCGGTGCGCACCGGCTGGCTCCACTCCGGCCGGGACGCTGTGGCCGCGGAGCATCCGCGCAGAAGTGGCCTGCCCGGCTGGACGGTCGACGGCCAGACGGTCCGTACCGCGACCGGAGATCCCCTGCCCGGTGCCGTCGCACCGGCCCGACGCATACAGGAGAGCGTGGTGTCCACCTCGACCCCTCAGGCTGGTCCACTGCCTGGTGACGATGCCGAGACCGGGCGCGATGCCCTGGTCGCGGAGTTCATCCGTACCAGCCGGGAACTGATCGCCGCCCAGCGCGACGTACTGCTCACCCATCTCGGCGGTGCGGACGCGGACGGCGAGTTGATCCGCCCGGACGCGCCGCCGCGTCCCGCCGAACCCGCACACCCTCTCGGCGGCCCGCGGCAGGACATCACCCCGTCGCATCATGAGGCCCCGGCGCCGGAAGGCCAGGACGCCGAACGACCCGGGATCGGCCCGTCGGCCCTGATGGCCATGATCGTCGGCGTCATCAGCGAACGCACCGGGTACCCGGCCGATCTGATCGAGCCGGAGCTCGACCTGGAGGCGGATCTGAGCATCGACTCGATCAAACGGACAGAGATCGTGGGCGAACTGGGGCGGCAGCTCGCTGCCCACCATCCCGGTCTCGCGATCGCCGAACTACCCGATGAGGACCTTCAGGAACTCGCCCGTGCCAGGACGGCGCAGGCGCTTACCTTGTGGCTGGCGGCCCGGCTCTTTCCGGCCGATGTGGACCGGCACCCCGGGAGCGAGGAGCCCCCGGATGTCGAAGACGCGGGACACGGTACGGCCGGTGCGCCGCCTCTCCATGGGGAGCCGGACACCGGCATGCCAGCGCTCGCACCTGTGCGGTTCCACGAGGAGCGGGTCCCGCTCAAGGGCGTCCTGCACGCTCCGGAAGCTGTGCGCGAGGCTCTGGATGGCAAGCGGTTCCTCCTGGTCGGCAACGACGCGGTGACCGGTCCGTTGGAGCAACGCCTCACCGCTCAGGGCGCCTTGGTCGTGACCCTGCCGGACAGCCACGCGATCGGGCAGATCCACGGTCTGGTCCACGGCGTCGTTCTGCTCGACACCTGGGAACCGTCGGGCCCGCCCGTGCTGCCCGGCTCGGCCGAGGCGCTCCAGCGCATCCTGGCCCTCGACCCGCGCCTGTTGCTGGCGGTTCGGCCCCGGTGGGGAGGGGACATCCCGGAGGAATCCGCCGCGCGCACCGACGGGCTGCGCGGACTGTTCCGTACGATCGCCCGGGAACATCCCGAGACCGTGACCCGGCTCGCCGAGCTCGACGCCGCCACGTCGCCGGGCACCATGGCCGACCTGCTGTTCGGCGAGCTCCTTTCGACCGATGACGAGCCGGTCGTGGCGCGAGGTGCCGCCGGCCGGTACGGGTTCCGACTGCTGGAAGCCCCGCTGGAGGCGGCCGGAGCCGAAGGGGAGGGCGACGCAGAGGCGGCGGCCGCCGCCCTGGGGCTCGGTCCGGACTCGGTGGTCCTCCTGGTGGGCGGAGGGCGAGGGATCACTGCCACGGTCGCCACGACGCTTGCCTCGGCGGCTCGTTGCCGACTGGAAATCTTGGGCAGGACACCGTTGCCGGACCGACCGGAGAGTCCGGAGATCGCCGCGTCCGCCGACCGCCCCGCCCTGCGCACGGCACTGGCGGCGCAGGGCATGCCGGTCGGCGAGATCGACGCGGCCGTCGGCCGCATCCTGGCTCAGCGCGAAGTCGCCGCCACCATAAGGGAGTTGACGGACGCCGGAGCGTCGGTCCGCTACCAGGTCGTGGACGTGGGCGACGCCCGAGCCGTACGGATGGCGGTACAGGTGATCCACGCCGAGTACGGCCGCCTCGACGGAGTGATCCATGCGGCGGGCGTCATCGAGGACCGTCTCTTCGCGGACAAGGAACCCGCATCCTTCCACCGTGTGTACAACAGCAAGGCGGTCGGTGCGCGCAACGTGCTCACGGCCGTGGCCGAGCTGCCCGACCCGCCGCGCTTCACGGTGCTGTTCGGCAGCATCGCCGCCGTTCTGGGCAATCGCGGCCAGGCCGATTACGCGGCGGGCAACGACGCGATGGAGTCCCTGGCCGCGCGCTGGGCCCGGCGCACCGGACACAGGGCCCTCACTGTTCACTGGGGCCCTTGGGCGCCGTCTCCGGACCACCCCGGCATGGTCTCCGAGGAACTCGGCCGCGCCTACGTTCAGCGAGGTGTGCGGCTGATCGAACCCGGGGCCGGCGCACTGGCGCTACTGCGCGAGCTGGCCTGGGGCGAGAAGTCCTCGCGCAGTGTGGTCTACACGGTGTCGGGCTGGTGAGGGGCACGATGGCGACGAGCCCTGCGACGGCGGTGATCGGCATGGCGGTGCTGCTTCCCGGTGCCCCCGATCTGGCTGCCTACTGGCGCAACCTGATACACGGAGTGGACGCGATCACCGACATGCCCGAGCGGCGCTGGGGCGCGTCCGGCGGGCGCCCGCCCGGTCCCGCGGGTGTCCGGCGTGGCGGGTTCGTCGACGGCCTGGCCACCGTGGACACGGCCCGCTTCGGGATCATGCCCAGCTCGGTGGCGGGAACCGAACCCGACCAGCTGATCGCCCTGCAGGTCGCTGCCGACGCGATCGCGGACGCGGGCGGTGCGGAACGCCTGCCCGACCGGAACCGGGTCGGTGTGGTCCTCGGCAGGGGCGGCTACCTCACCCCGGGCCTTGCCCGCCTAGACCAGCGCGTGCGTACCGTGGGGCAGGTCGTGCTGACCGTACGAGAACTGCTGCCGCAGCTCGATACCATGCAACTCGCCTTACTGCGACACAAGTTGGAAGGCCGACTGGAACCAGACCGGCCCGAGGCCGCGATCGGTCTTGTGCCCAACCTCGCCGCCTCCCGCGTCGCCAACCGTCTCGACCTCCGCGGTCCTGCCTACACGGTGGACGCCGCCTGCGCGTCCTCACTCGTCGCGCTGCGGCATGCAGTGGACGACCTGGCCACCGGACGCTGCGATGTCATGCTCGCCGGGGGCGTGCACCACTGCCACGACGTCACGCTGTGGAGCGTGTTCGACCGCCTGGGCGCGCTGTCGGCGACCCACCGCATCCGTCCCTTCCACCGGTCGGCCGACGGCATCCTCATCGGCGAGGGCACCGCCGTGGTGGTCCTCAAGCGGCTGGCCGACGCGGTGCGGGAAGGCGACCGCGTCTACGCGGTGATCCGCGGGGTGGGCATCGCCAGCGACGGACGAGCGGCCGCACTGGCGAGCCCCGACTCCCAGGGGCAGGCCAGAGCCGTACGCGCCGCCTGGCGAGCTGCCGGGCTCGACCCTTCCAAGGCTCATTCGGTCGGGCTCCTTGAGGCGCACGGTACAGCCACCCCGGCAGGAGACTCGGCCGAACTCGCTACCTTGGCCGAGGTGTTCGGGCCCGCCCACGCGGGAGCGCGGCCGGTCCTGGGCTCCGTGAAGTCGATGATCGGGCACACCATGCCGACCGCGGGCATGGCAGGTCTGGTGAAGGCCGCACTCGCCGTCCACCACGGAGTGCTGCCGCCGACCCTGCACTGCGAGGATCCCCATCCCGCTGTGGAAGCCACCCGGTTCCGCACCATCGGCGCCGCCGAACCGTGGCCGGCCGAGGGTGCGACCCCGCGCCGGGCCGCGGTCAACGCCTTCGGGTTCGGCGGCATCAACGCCCATGTCGTGCTGGAACAGGCACCGGAGCCGGAAGCCGCCCCGCGCGCGCCGTCGGCACGCCTAACGACGGCGACTGAGATCCGGGAGCCCGAACGGGTTCTGAGGCTCGCCAACCCCACCCTCGAAGGGCTCGCCGCGACCCTCGATGCCACCGACCCGAAGGTGCACGACCTCGGCGAAGAGCGCACGACGGAGCCCGCCGCAGCCTTCCGCATCGCCGTGGCAGGGCCCACCCCGCAGCGTCTGGAAGTGGCCCGGCGAGCCGTCTCCCTGGGCAGGCCGTGGCGGGGCCGCAACGACATCTGGTTCACCCCCGCACCACTGCTCGGCACGAGAGGCGGAAAGGTGGCCTTCCTCTTTCCCGGTCTGGAGGGCCACTTCGCGCCGCGTATCCAGGACGTCGCGGACCACTTTGGTCTTGGCCTGCCTGACCTTGATCGTGGGAGTGCGAGGCGGTCGGCTGCGGTGGGAGACATCGGCCGGCACAGTCTTGAGGTGGTGGCCGTGGGACGCACGCTCGACTCGGTCCTGCGCCGGATGCGGATCACGCCGGACGCTCTCGCCGGGCACAGCGTCGGAGAGTGGACGGCGATGATCGCAGCGGGCTGCTTCGAGGAATCCGCCGTGGACGATTTCCTGCATGGATTCGAGGCCGAGTATCTGCGGGTCCCGGGGGTCGTGTTCGCCGCCCTGGGCGCGGATGTCGATACCGTCACGCGGATGCTGCAGCAGGCCGGTGGGGATCACGGCATGGTGCTCTCGCACGACAACGCTCCCCACCAGACGGTCGTCTGTGGGGAGCGGCAGGCGATCGAGGCACTGGTGCGGACAACCCGTACCACGGGGATCGTGGCGCAGATCCTGCCGTTCCAGTCGGGGTTCCACACACCGATGCTCGCCCCCTACTTGACGTCCGTGAGGCAATCGCTGGCACGCTTCGAACTGCGCCCGCCCTCCGTGCCGTTGTGGTCGGCGACCACGGTCGCGCCCTACCCGCGCCGCGCGGATGAGATCCGGGCCCTGTTCCTCCGGCACCTCGTCGAACCCGTACGCTTCCGTCCGATGATCCGCGCACTGCACGATGCGGGGGCCCGCGCGTTCATCCAGATGGGCCCCGGGCGGCTCGCCTCGCTCGTGGGCGACACGCTCGACGGGCTCGATCACCTCGCCCTCGCCGCCAACTCCGCGCACCGGCCGGGCCTCGCACAGCTCAGACGGGTCGCAGCGGCCCTGTGGGTGGACGGGGCGGAACCGGACGCGGGCAGTCTGCTCGCTTCCGGCGGTCGGGCGGGCGGAGGCGACACCACGGGGCGCACGCCGTTGGACCTGGCCACCCCGCTGATACGGCTTCCCTCCGCGGCCTTGACGGAGCTGCGGCCCCATGCCCAGGCGGCGCTCGGTCCTTCTTCCCGGCCGATGGGCGGTACCCCCTCGGGGACGCGGGCGGACCGGGAACTGGAGGCCCTGCTGGGGGAGACGGAGCAAGCGGCGGTCGCCGTGCGTGCGGCAGCCGCACGAGCCGCCACTCCAGTTGAGGAAGCCCCGTTCAAGAGCGTGCTGCCCGTCTCCACCGAGCGGATGCCCTATCTCCTGGACCACTGCTTCTTCCGCCAGCGTGCCGACTGGCCGGACCAGTCCGACCGCTGGCCCGTCGTCCCGGCCACGACAATCATCGAGCACATGGCGGACGCCGCCCGGCGTGCCTCTCCCGGGCGTCGGGTCACGGCCCTGCACGACCTGCGCTTCGAGCAGTGGGCCGCCGCGGCGACCCCCGTCGACGTCCCGATCACAGCGCAGTGCACGGGGCCTGGCCGGTTGGCGGTCACTTTCGGCCCGTATGCGCGAGGAGTGGTCCAACTCGCCCACAATTACCTGCAGTTGCCACCTCCGTGGGCGGCCGACCGGCCCACCGGGCAGCCGCCGGGCATCGTCGCCGCCGACCTGTACCGGCAGCGCTGGATGTTCCACGGGCCCGCGTTCCAGGGCATCACCAGGCTCATATCGGTCGACGACACCCACGTACGCGGCGAGATCACGGCCCGGACGGCGCCGGGCTCGCTCCTCGACAACGTCGGCCAGCTGCTCGGCTGCTGGATCATGAGCAGGCATGCCGACCGCACCGTCGTCTTCCCGGTCGGGATCCGGGAACTGCGCTTCTACGGTCCCCAGCCGCCGCCCGGCACCCGCGTCGAGTGCGCGGCCCGCATCACCTCCCTCACCCCGTCGACACTGGAGGCGGATGTGCAGCTCACGGTGGGGGGACAGGTCTGGGCGGAGATCTCGGGCTGGCAGGACCGGCGGTTCGACAGCCACCGGGACATGACCCCGGCCACCCGGTTCCCGGAACGGCACACGCTGTCCCAGGTCATGCCGGGGGACTGGGTGGTGCTGCACGAACGATGGCCGGGCCCCGCGTCACGGGAGTTGGTGATGCGCGGACATCTCGGAGCGGCGGAGCGCATCCGCTACGAACGGCAGCCCGTGCGTGGACGTCGCGCGTGGCTACTGGGGCGCGTCGCGGCCAAGGACGCCGTCCGGCAATGGCTCTGGGCCCGTGGGGAGGGCCCCGTCTTTCCCGCCGAGGTCGAGGTCGGAAACGAGCCGTCGGGGCGACCGTACGTGCGCGGCGTACACGGCCGTACCCTGCCCGCCCTCGACGTCTCGCTGGCACACACCGACGGCGCCGCCGTGGCCCTGGTAAGGCCGGCTTCCGAGGGCTCCGCGTCACAAAGCGGTGCGGGGATCGACATCGAGACGGTCGGCATCCGGTCCGAGCACATGAAGACCGTGGCGCTGGGCGAGGCGGAGCGGAAGTTGCTGGCGGCCTGCTGTACCGACGGGGACACCGAGGACCTGTGGTTCACGCGCTTCTGGGCGGCGAAGGAAGCCGTGGCGAAAGCCGAGGGGACCGGCCTGCAAGGACGACCCGCAGCCTTCCCGGTGGTGCACGCGCGCAGGGACGCGCTCCTGCTCACCGCACCGGGCTCCGGCCCGGACCGGCTGCACCACGTCCGGTTCACCACGCTCGACACCCCGTCGGACCTTCCCGCGCGCACCCACGTCGTGGCGTGGACGACCGGCCTGGTCGACAACGACCGCTGATCCCACGAACAGGGGCGAGGCGCCCCCACAAACAATCCGACACAGAAGGAGAGCGCAACAGATGGACGGCAGCGGGCGAGAACCGACCAGCGGTGCACGGAAGAACAACGACATGGAGGTGGTCCTCGGCGAACTCGCCGTGATGATGGCCGACATCCTGCAAGAAGACGGTCCGGAGGGCCTCGGCATAGCCCTGGACACGCGCTTCTTCGAGGACCTTGAGGTGGAGAGCATCGATCTGGTCGCCCTGGCGGCAGCTCTCCAGGAGCGCTGGGGGAGCGAGGTCAATTTCGCCGAGTTCATCGCAGCCATGGACCTCGACACGATACTCGGCCTGACCGCGGGCCAGTTGGTGACCTACATCGTCAGCCGCACCGACGTAACGGCAGGACACTGACATGCCTTTCCTGGAAACCGGGTGCGTCACTCTGCACGTGCAGCGGCTCGCCGCGGCCGCCACGGTGGCGCCCGCCGGAACCGTCGTGCTGGTCCACGGCCTGCTGGTGGACAGCCTGGCCAGCTACTACCTACTCCTCGCACCGGCCTTGCGCACAGCGGGGTTCGACGTCCTGCTGTACGACCAGCGGGGCCACGGACGCAGCTCCCGCCCGGATCGCGGATACCGCCTCGACGAGTTCGCCGACGATCTACGGGCCGTTCTCGACGACCAGGGCCTGACCGGCCCGGTGCACCTGGTGGGCAACTCCTTCGGCGGTGCGGTGCTGTTCGACTTCGCCCACCACTTCCCCCATCGGGTGGCCAGCCTCGCGCTGATCGAATCCGAACCGCCCACCCCGGGCTGGGCGTTCAGGATGGACCGCTTCCTGCGGTACGCGAGGGCAGAGATCGAACGTGACGCCACCTTGCAAGGCATCGCCCACCGCTACGGCGCGCAGGCCGCCCGGCTGGCCCGGACGGCGCGGACCTTTTTCGAGGACACCGCCCTCGCTGAGGAGATACCGCTGAGCCGCGTGCTCACCGCGTCGGACCTACGAGCACTGCACTGCCCGGTCCTTGCCTTGTACGGCTCGGAGTCGGACCTGGCCAAAGGGCAGCGCCAAGTGGCGGAGACCCTCAGGGAGTGCCGCAGCGTGATCGTGCCGGACCAGGGACACTCGCTGCTGGTGGAGGCGCCGGCCACGGTGCTTCGATACCTCCTGCCGTGGCTGCGGGAGAACGCCCACCGTGGCTCCCTCGCCGGGGACGAAGGGCATGGAGACCGGGGCGGCGCACGATGAGCCGGTTTCTGTTCGTGGTGCCGCCGTTGACCGGACACATCAATCCTGCGGCGGCCGTGGCCGAACGGCTGGCGGCCCAAGGCCACACGGTCGCGTGGGTCGGCGAATCGGCTCTGATCGGACGGTTGGTGGGCCAGGACGCCCAGGTGTTCGCCGCCCGCTGCCCGTCCTCGTCGTTGCTGCGCCCCCAGGAGATCCGGGGAGTGGCCGCCCTGAAGTTCCTGTGGGAGGCGTTTCTGCTGCCGCTCGCCGAGGCGACGGTCCCCGTGGTCGACGACGCCGTGACGTCATTCCGTCCCGACGTGCTGGTCGTCGACCAGCAGGCGGTCGGCGGGGCCGTGGCGGCCGAACGCGGCGGTCTGGTGTGGGCGACGCTGGCGACGACGTCAGCCGAGTTCACCGGAGCCCTGGACGGGATGCCGCGCGTCCAGGAATGGATCCGCGACGCACTGACGAGTCTGACACTGCGTACGGGAGCCTCGACCGGCGCCGGGGACCTCCGCTTCTCCCCGTATCTCACCCTGGTCTGTACGACGGAGGAACTGGCGGGTCCCATCGGAAGCGGGCCGGGGCCGGTGGAACTCATCGGCCCGGCCGTGCCGTTGACGAGGCCGGGGCAGCCGTGGTTCCCCTGGCCCTGGCTGGACCCCGGCCGAACAACGGTGCTGGTCAGCCTGGGAACGGCGAATCCCGGCGCGGGCGATCGTTTCCTGGGGGTGTGCCGCGACGCGGTGAAGCAGCGCACCGACCGCGTACAGGCCGTGCTCGTCGACCCACGTGCCCGGCCGGTACACGCCACTGATTCGCCGAGCCGGCTGGACCCCGATCTGCTCGACGTCCCTGCCGTGCCTCAACTGGAACTGCTCCCGTACATGGGGGTGGTGATCTGCCACGCCGGCCACAACACGGTCTGCGAGGCGCTGCTGCACGGCGTGCCTCTCGTCGTCGCCCCCATCCGGGACGACCAGCCGGTGGTGGCGGGCCAAGTGGTGAATGCCGGGGCGGGCGTTCGCGTGCGCTTCGGCCGGGCAACGACGGGCCAGGTCGGCGCGGCACTGGACGCGGTCCTTGGGGGTGACGACTTCACCGCGGGAGCCCGGCGGGTCCAGGAGGCCTTCCGCAGGGCCGGTGGCGCCGCCGCGGCGGCCGCGCGGCTGGAACGGCTCGCGGCCGGTAGCCCGGCCATTTTTTGAGGATGCGGCTTCCGAATGTGGAGACGGCGCTTGCGACGGCCGCCGAGCGCGTGAGACGTGCTCGGCGGCCGTACTGTTGGTATCAACCCTTGACGCGGTCCAGGACGCGGTCGGCCATGTTCCGCATGCCGGCCGAGTTCGGGTGGACCGGGGCGGCTTCGAGGAAGTCGAGGACACCCTGGGCCCAACGGGTTTGCGGCGTCTGGCAGAAGTCGTGGCCAACGCTGGAGGAGTACGTGTCCACGAAGTCGACGCCGGCGGCTGACGCTTCTTGCGCGAACATCTGGTTCGTCCGGCGTTCAATGCCGTCCAGGTAGGGGACGTCACCGGCGGCGATGGGAGTGCCCACCTTGCATTTGGCCTTTGTGTCGGGCAGGAGTGCCGGATAGCCGACCATCAGGACGCGTGCGTTCTTCGCGCGCTCGCGGATGGCCTGGAGGACGCCTCTGAGTTTGGGTCGGATCTCGGTGATCCTCCTGACCAGCGCGTCGGAGCCACCCGCGGTGTATTCGTGTCGGCAGGGAGCGCCTTGTTGATCGAATACGCCGCGCAGTGAGCAGTCCACGATGATTCCCGCGAATCCGAGATCATTACCTCCGATCGTGAGGGTCACCAGACCGGTGTCGGGGGTGAGCGCGTCGAGTTGGGGCGCCACGAAGGGGAGTTGGGACGTGGCCATGTCCTTGGTCTCGGCCCAGGTGCACGAGACGTCTTTGAACGACGACGGAGCCAGCTGTTTCGCCACGAGCGACGGAAAGTTGGTGCGGGCACGGGCGCACAGCCCCGATTCCAGGAGGCCGCCCGGCAGACCCGGGCCGGCAGAGAAGGAGTCGCCGAGCGCGACGTAGGAGCCGTGGAAGGCCGAGGTGCCCTCCGCGTGGGCGGCGGGCACCGCCACGCCTCCCAGCAGAGCGAGTTGAGCGGCGGCAATGGTGACGACCGTCCATCTCCGAGTCGGTGGGGAGATTCTGCACAGAAACATGTCTCTGTCCTCCAGGCGGAGTTGTCATTTCCGGATGAGTGTGCCGACATTGCATTCGGCTGGAGGACAGCGTGCACAGGAGATATGACGGAATGCCATACGAGTTGTTCTTTCGTGGCATTCTTGATTGTTCTGGCTTCCGGATTATTGCGACGGTGAGTGGGGGCGTCGCTCAGTTCGCTGAATCTGCCGTGGTGGCGGGCGCTCGCTCGCTGCAACGAGACTTGGGGTGGGAGGGCTGGCCCCCCTGCGCGGATATCGGCCTTCGCTGTGTACGGTGTGGACCCGGCTCAACCCGGACGTTCCGGCGTCCGTTCGGGGACTTTCATGCTGCGCTGCGGGCGTCTGGGTCCTTGGTCGGCCGCGGCAAGGTGACGGGCTAGTTCGCGGCGTTCGCGGGCCTGCTCTCCACCAAGATCTATCTCTGTCGCCCCCAAGATCCAGAAACGAAAGGGCTGGTGGAAAGGGCCGATGGCTACCTGGAGACCAGCTTCCTGCCCGGCCGGCACTTCTCCGGCCCCAACGACTTCAACCTGCAACTGGGCGAGTGGCTGAAGGTCGCCAACCGACGCCAGCACCGCACCCTGATGGCTCATCCGACCGAGCGGTGGGAGGCCGACCGGGCCGGGACGATCGCGCTGCCGCCGGTCGACCCGCCGTCCTGGTGGCGGTTCTCCATCCGGCTCGGCCGTGACCACTACGTCCACGTCGACACCTGCGACTACTCCGTCGATCCCGCGGCGATCGGCAGGACGGTGACCGTGCTCTGCGACAACGACCAGGTGCTCGTACTGGCCGCGGGCGGGGAGATCGTCGCCGAGCACCCCAGGCGTTGGGCCCGTCACCAGACCATCACCGACCCCGATCACGCCGCCACCGGCAACGTGATGCGCCGCGAAGTACACCGTCAGCAGGGCAGCCGCCGGGCCGCCGCGGCCGGTTCGGGGCCGCTGGTCGAGGTCGAGCAACGCAAGCTCGGCTCCTATGACCGCCTGTTCACCGTCATCGACGGCGGCGCCGACGACCAGAGAGAGGCCGGCTGATGCCCCGCACTCCGATAGCCACCGGCGACGACGAGCCGCCCGAGGAGAAGGTCACCGCCACGACGGGGAGCCGCCGCACGGGGTCAGCAGACCTCCTCTGACCTGGCCTTCCTCGCTCGCGCGATGAAGGCCCCGGCCCTGCTGGACGCCGCTGAACGGCTCGCTGAACGCGCCCGCAAGGAGTCCTGGACCCATGCCGAATACCTCGTCGCGGTCCTCCAGCGCGAGGTCTCCGCCCGCGAATCGCACGGCGGCGAGGCACGAGTACGCGCCGCAAGGTTCCCCGCGATCAAGACGATCGAGGAACTCGACGTCACCCATCTGCGCGGGATAACGCGCCAACAGCTCGCGCATCTGGGCACGTTGGACTTCATCGCAGGGAAGGGGAACGCCGTTTTCCTGGGCTCGCCGGGCACCGGGAAGACACACCTCGCGATCGGGCTCGCAGTCCGCGCCTGCCAGGCCGGGCACCGCGTCGCGTTCGCCACCGCCTCCGAGTGGGTCGACCGGCTCGCCGCCGCCCACCAGGCCGGACGCCTCGCCGACGAGCTCACTCGGCTCGGCCGCTACCCGCTGATTGTGGTGGATGAGGTCGGCTACCTCCCCTTCGAGGCCGAGGCAGCGAACCTGTTCTTCCAGCTGGTCTCGAACAGATACGAACGCGCGTCCGTGATCGTCACCAGCAACAAGCCCTTCGGACGCTGGGGAGAGGTCTTCGGCGACGAGACCGTGGCCGCCGCCATGATCGACCGCCTCGTCCACCACGCCGAAGTCCACTCGTTCAAGGGCGACTCCTATCGCATGCGGGGACGCGAACTCGGGCGCATCCCGACCGACCCCCAAGACAACGACTGAACACACGCAACAGAAGACACCTGGGTTACTTTTGACCCGGCCAAAGTGGGTCACGGTTCAGCCACCGCCGACATCCTCGCCCTCATCCGGCGTGCCAAAGGTGGTGTACGCGCCACGATCCACGCCAGCACACCTGGCTCCTGAACTAATCTCTCCGGACTCGTGGACGGCGCGTTCCATGTCCAACCCGGATGTCGCGCGAGTGCTTGCCTGGTCATACTATCGATCGTCCACTTAGACCAGCCGGGCCTCCGTCGGTACCAAGGCACCCAGAGCTCGCGGATGATCCGTTGGAGGGTGTACTCGATGGTGTTCGACAACCCCAAGGGAAGTGTCCGAGGCGGGTACCCCGGATTCCGCTGCCTTTCCTGCAACTCGGTGTAGTGCGCGACGGTGGCGATATACACATACCGCTCAATGAGCCCAGGATCGACTCTGGCTATCAATGCAGCCGATTCGAGCTCAGACACTGCGCGCCGGAACTCCTTGTAGTCCGAATCCGTCCAACGCAAGTCCTCGGCTGCGGAGAGTCGCTCTCGAACCTTCGCGCGAGCGGCCCGACCTTCCCGGCCAGCAGTCAGAAAGGTCGAGACGAGCGAGCCGACTACACCACCGCCAAAGATCGCAAGTGCCGTTTGAAGCCATAGGGGAGCCTCAATGCCCGCCGCCAGCCTGACGATGTGCTGCATGTACCTACTCCCTGTCAGGAAGACCTTTGGTGTAGCACGTCGGCTGCCGACGCGGGGACGAACCGGGAGAGGCGAGTTCGTGCCTCCCCCGGCTCTCGCGGCTTGACAGACAGCATGAGGAGCCGACTCTGTACGGCCACCCCTCCACACGTTCTCGGATTGTCACGTGAAGGCGAAGGCGCGGAAGGAGTTGCGGACATCTGTAAGAGGCTGACGGTCGCGGGTGTAGTAGAGCTTGTTGGTTAGGAGCACCGCCCACCGTCCCTGGCGAGGCGAGACCCACATGCCGGTGCCGGTGAAGCCGTAGTGGACCCAGACGTCGTCGATGGGACCCGTGCCGGGGGCGGGGTGCCAGAACAAGCCGCGTACGGGCTCCAGTTCGCCGGTCTGGATAGCCAACGACTCCGCCGTCCAGGCGGGGCCGAATCCTGCCAGCCGGGGTGAGGTGGTGACGCCGAGCATGTATCGCAGGAAGGCGATGAGGTCGTCGAGGACGCTGAAGGCACCGGCGATACCGCACACCCCGCCCAGTAGCCGGGCGGAGAAGTCGTGCGCGACGCCCTGGAGATGGATGTCGGTGTCCTGGTCGAGTTCGGTCGGTGCGCACCGCGTGGCCATATCGCTCGGCAGCGGTCCGAAGCGGGTGGAGTTCATACCCAGTGGTTGCCAGGTCCGTTCCGTAGCGAGCTGGTCGAGGTGCCGTCCGGAGAGGTGCTCGGCGAGGTAGCCGAGGATGAGGGCGGCTCGGTCGGTGTATTCGACGGCCTCGCCGGGTGAGCGGTGAAGAGCCTCGTGGAGGACTCCGTCACGGATGTCCTGTGGGTCCGTGCCGTACAGGTTCTTGAGCTGTGCTCGCAGTGGGACGCCGGCGGTGTGGGTCAGCAGGTGGCGTGCGGTCACGACTGCGAGTGGGTGGCCTTCGACCTCCGGCCAGAACGCGCCGAGCGGAGTGTCGAGATCGAGTTTGCCGTCCTCCCACAGGGCGCCGACGGAGGACCATACGGCGAGGATCTTGGTGAGGCTGGCAGCGTCGAAGACGGTGTCGAGCCGCATCGGCTGGTCGGGTTGGCTGGGGTCCAGCAGGCCAACGGTTCCGGTCGCGGTCGGGCCGGTGGCGTTGCCGATGGCCCAGACGGCACCGGGGTAGACCTTGTCGCGGACGCCGTCGTGCAGGAGCTGGTCGATGCGGTGGGTGTCGAGCGTCATGGTCTCCCGATCGTGTGCCGTGGGTTCCCCGTCGGCCAGGGTAGTGACGTGGCCGGGATGGATCCGGCTGCGCCACGAACGGGTCAGCCGAGCTGCTTGCCTAGGTCGGACAGAGCGGCTGCGGTGCTGCTCAGGGGGTAGCGGGCTGCGTTGGCCCGGCCCGCCGCCTGGAGGGCTGGCAGTAGCCCCTGCGTTGTGCAGAGCCGGTCCAGGTCTCGAGCGACGGCGGTGGGATTCGTGAAGTCGGTGGCCAGGCCCGTGGCGTCGAGCGTCTCATTCAGCCCGGGAACGGGCTGGTAGAGCACGGGCAGGCCGCAGGCTTGGGCTTCGAGGGCGACCAGGCCCATCGCCTCCAGCGTGGTGGAGGGCATGACGAGCGCATCGTGATCGGCGAAGGCTTTCCACAGTTGTGGACGGCGGAGCCAGCCGAGGTAGTGGACATGGATGCCGGGACGCCGGATCAGCGGAGCCAGGGTGTGGAACTCCGCTGGAGGGGCGGCGATGCTGAGCTCCACTGCCGGAGCGAGGGAAACAGTGTGCAGCAGCGCTTCCACGCCCTTCTCCTCGGTGAGGCGGCCGGCGTAGAGCAGTCTCAGGTGGCTCGTCGTGCGATGGCCCGCTCGCGAAGGCGGGTTGTCGATGAGGTGGTCGGGGATGCCCCAGGGGATTTGCTCGATCTTCCGACGGCCGGTCCTGGGTGCGAGTTTCAGCAGGTGGTCGGCCATGGCGGCGGTCGGCACCACGATGCAGTCCGCGGCGTGGGCGGACTGCTGAAGGACGCCGAGTTGGTCGGGGTGCGTTTCGGCGAACAGCAGGTCCGTGCCGTGCACCAGGGCGATACGGGGCGGTGCGGGCAGGGCTCTCAGGAGTGCGGGGGTCGCCCCGAAGGCGAGATGGTGTAAATGGAGGACACTGACCTGCGCGGGGTCGACGGCGGACACCAAGGCGTCGCGCAGGTCGGCGACGTACCGCTGGAAGGCCAGGCCGGTCAGGCACTTGCCGTCGATGCTCAGAAGGTCCAGCCCGTGGGGTGTGCGGGGGCGCGGTCCGGTCGGAGCGAGCATGAACGCCCTTGCTGGGATGAGCGGTTGTGGCCCGGTGTAGAGGTCGAGGAAGAGTTCGATGCTTCCACCGGGGCTGAGGAAGGGGAGGTCGAGTGCGGTGGCGACCGTCGGGTTCATGGCCGGCCTCCGGGGATCTCCTCGTACAGGCGGGACGTCTCGATCCCTTGGCTGGCCTGGTACTTGAGGCCGTGCTGCTGGTAGCTGGCGGGGGCGCCGAAGGTCTGGAGGAAGGCCAGCTTCCCGAAGGTCATCAGCGGATAGATGCAGACGGGGCGGGCGGCCCGGATCTCCAGGGTCCAGCGGATGGCGTGGCCCTGGTGGCCGAGCGGGGCGGAGACGTGGACCCAGATGCCGAGGGCACCGATGGTGCGGCTGCCGTTGAGGAACTGGGCGTATGCCTCGGAGCCGGTCCTCTCGTACGTGAGGCCGAGGTATAGGACGCCTGGAGCGAGGTCGAACCCGGTTGCTGGGATGGGGACTTCTGGGCAGAGAGTGCGGGTGGCGGCGTCGAGGTCGCCGTCGCAGACGCGGAGCGTCTCGCCAAGGCGCCAGTCGTACGCGTTGGGGGAGAGGCGGTCGGGCTCGTAGGGGTCGATGGTGATCTCGCCGGCGGCTCGTGCCGCGGCGATGGCGGGGCCGGTGAGGATCATGAGGCCACCGCCCGGAGCGGGGTGAGGTCGCGCCAGTAGGCGGAGGGCTGGGGGCCGACGGCGTCCTGGTACTTCCCCGCGTAGCGGTCGATGGGGCCGACCGCGATGAAGAACATGATCTGCCCGATCTTCATGCCCGTGTAGACACGTAACGGCCGGATCGGGGAGAGCATCAGGGTCCACTGGCCGTGGAAGCCGATGTCGCCGATCGGTGCGGTGATCTCGACGAACAGGCCGAGGCGCCCGACGGAGGAGCGGCCGAACAGGAGCGGGACGAAGACATCGGATCCGACTTCCTCGAGGGTGTGGCCGAGGTACAGCTCGCCGGGCTGGAGGACGTACCCGTCATCTCCGATCTTCAATTCAGCAGTGGGATTGGGGAGGTGGGCGTCGATGACGGGGGTCGTGTAGGTCAGGAGGGTCGGGCCGAGCTGGACGTTGTAGCTGTTCGGGTTGACCTGGCTCTGGTCGAACGGATCGATGCGCAAGCGGCCGTCGGCTGCGGCCGTGGTGATCTCGGGGCCGGTGAGGATCACGGGTGCTCTCCTTCGATCAGCACGTGCTGGACGGCCTGGCCGAGACGGAGGGCTGCCTGCTGGGTGCGGCCGGGCAGGAAGGTGTCGGCTAGGTAGTCCGTGGTCAGCACGGTGTGGGCACCGTTCGGCAGCGGGGCGGGCGCGGTGACCAATGGGCCGGCCTGCTCGGCCAGGCGCGCGCGTAGGCCCTCGACATCGCGCTGGCGGTCGGGCAGGTGGGCGTGGACGAGCTGGTTGCCGAAGGGCTCGGTCGCCAGCAGGTCGCCGAGGGTGAGGGTGTCGCCGAGCTGGACGGGGCGCAGGGCGGTCTCGTTGAGGACGACGGCTTCCGCGCCGAGCCCGGTGTGCAGGCGCGTAGCGACCTCGGTGAGCAGTTCGCGACGGTCGGGATGGCGGTAACGGTAGGTCTCGCTGATCGTGCCGAGTGGCGCAGCCAGCTGTCGGCTGAGTTCCTCGATCTCCCTTTGTACATTCGTGAGTTCGGGCGAGAGCTTCCTCCAGGTTGGGAGGAAGAGGTCCGCACGGCCTGCCCAGCCTTGGCCGATCGGGTCGGCCTGGGCGTAGCCGACGGCGAGTTCGCGGCCTTTCAGGACGAGGGTGTCGCCGACGTGGACGGGCCCGTACTGGTCGCTGTGGCAGTGTCCGGCGAAGATCACGTCGAGGAACGGGCAGGCGGCGGCGAATTTGAGATCCTCGTCGAAGCCGGAGTGGCTGAGCAGGACCCAGGCGTCGACCTCGTGGTGGTGGGCGAGCGTCAGCTCCCGCAGGGCCTGGACCGGGTCGGTCGCGCGGTGTCCGACGCGCTGAGAGTGGGGGATGGCGTTGAACGCCTGGAGGCCGATGACCCCGGTTACCGCCACGCGCCGACCGCCGATGTCGGCCAGATGAAGGCGTCGGAACAGCGAGTCGCCGCTGGCGTCATCCACGGCGTTGGCGCACACGGTGAGGCGCTGCAGGTCGGGTTCGAAGTGATGGGCCCAGCCGTGGTTTCCAGGGGCGATCACGTCGTACAGACTGGTCAGGATCCGGCGCTCGATCCTGCCGTGGCCGAGGCGGTAGTAGCCGGTGCCCTCGAAAAAATCGCCGCAGTCCACGACGAGGGAGTCCGGCCGGGCGGTGTGCAGGTGGGTGAGCAACGGCATGGCGTCCTCGAAGGCAGAGTGCACGTCGGTGGTGGCGATGATGCGCTGGAGCTGTCGGGTCATGGCGTGACCTCGCAGATGTCGGCGCCGAGCGCGCGCAGCTTGGTGGGGAGGTCGGCGTGGCCGCGACGGAGCTGTTCGAGGCCGCCGAGGGTGGTGACCCCACGGGCGGTGAGGCCGGCGACGAGAAGAGCGGAGCCGGTGCGAATGTCTGTCGCTTCCACGCCTGCGCCCGTGAGTTGCTGTGGTCCGGTGAGACGACACTGGGTGGGAGAGATCTCGTGGATGTTGGCGCCGAGGCGGGCGAGCTGGGGGAGCAGGTTGCCGTGGCGGCCGGGGTTGATGGTGTCGGCGAAGAGATGGGTGCCGGGTAGCCCCAAGGTCAGTGCCATCAGCGGGGGTTCGAAGTCGGCGTCCAGGCCGCCGGGGGAGAGGGAGGCGATGGCGCGCAGCGGGTGATGGGTGGGCTGCATGTCGGCGGCGTGGACGGTGAGGGCGTCCTCCTGGGTGGCGACGGGGACGCCGAGCCAGCGCAGGGCCGCCACCACCGGTGCTATGTCTTTGCTGCGTACGCCCTCGATGCGGCCGTTGCCGCCGGTGGCGGCGAGTGCACAGGCCAGGGTGCCAGCCTCGATCTTGTCGCCAGGGACCGTCCAGGCCACGGGTTCCTGCGAGGTGGAAGCCGGTGGGGCGAGGGCGATGATGCGTTCGGTGGCCTGGGCTGACCAACCCGCGATCTGCAGTGCCTCCAGGACGCTGGTGACCTCAGGGGAGAGGTTCGGCTGGCCCAGCCGCAACGGGCGTCCGGCGACGACCGCCCGCAGGATCGCCGCGATGCTGGCGCCGCGGGAGCGGAACGGCAACACCACCGACACCGTGCTGCTGTGGGGCCTTCCCGCTTCGACCGTGTAGCCATGGTCATCGACTGTGTAGCGGTCGCCGAACGTCTCGTACACCCGGAAGTGCTGTTCCATGCCGCGCTCTCCGATCTGGCAGCCGCCCGGCCAGGGCAGCGAGGTCCGGCCGTGCGCGGCGAGAAGGGCGGGGATCAGGTAGTACGAGGCACGGATGCGGGCGGCGGTCCCGAACAGCTCCGGGGCGATGCGGGTGCCGTCGCCGGGCAGGACGAGGACCGTGTTCGGCTCGCCGACCGGGCGGGCGATGCGGTGCCCGGCGTGCTGCAGCAGCGTGAGCATGGCCTGTACGTCCGCGTTGGCGGGGACGTTGGCCAGCTGTAGGGGCCGGCGCAGGGCGGCGGCTGCCGCGAGAAGCGGCAGTGCGGCGTTCTTGGAGCCGTCGACGGTCACCGCCCCGGTGAGCGGCGGGCCGGGGCGGATCGCGATGACCTCGGAGGTCACCGCAGGGAGTTGGGTCGTTGTCACAGTCATCTCCTCGGGAGAGGAACGCGCAGTGGCGCATGGGGAGTTGGCTCGTCATGTACGGGGATCTCGGCCCAGCACCGCTTGCCCGACTCGGTCGCCTCGACGTCGTGCCGGACGGCGAGGGCGGCCACGATGAACAGCCCCCGGCCATGCTCGTCGTCCTCGTCCGGCAGGCTTGGCTTGGGGAGGGCGCGGCTGGAGTCGCAGACCTCGACCCGTACGGTGTCGTCCTTCAACCGGGCGGCCACCGAGATGGGGCCGTGCCCGGCATGCTGCACGGCGTTGGTCAGCAGCTCGCTGGTCACCAGCGCCACGGTCTCCACGACGCCGCTGCTGACCGGGAGGCCCCAGCCGCGTATCTCGGCGACGACCTGGTGCCGTGCGTCCGTGACGGCGCGCGCTGTGCCGGGTAAGGAAAAGCTGAGGTGCTGCGGTTCCACGGGCTGCCTCCCAAGCGAGTGCGGCCCCACCACAGAACCGGCCGAGACAGGGGGCCGACCAGCTCAGGTGCCGGTACTGCATCGCTTATGCAGGAGGGGCATGAACTCCAAGTGCGGTTCATCTACGCTCGGTTGAGCAGGCAGGATCGGCGACGGCGGAAGGGGCCGTGGCGCAGATGGCCGATGCACAAGACGAGGCGAGACGGATCGGCGAAGTGATCCGCCGGGCCCGCGTGCTCGCGAAACGTTCCCAGGCGAACGTCGGCGCCGCGCTGGGCTACCACCAGTCCAAGGTGAGCCGCCTCGAACAGGGCAAGGGCACCGAAGACTCCCAGGTGTTACGCGCGATCGCGCAGGAACTGGGCATTCCGCTGCCCACCGTCGGCCTCGCCACCATCCCGGACGCCACTACCTGCGACCCCGAGACAGAGGACATGCACCGCCGCACCTTCCTCGCCGCGAGCCTCGCCGCCCTCGCGACACCCGCCCCGCCGACAAGCGGCCACCGCGCCCTCATCCACTCCCTCATGCCCGGCCCAATCCCGCCTGCTGGAGATGGAATTGAGGATCTTGCCGAGCTGGGCAGTCGGGTCTCCACGGTCCGCCGCCTCTTCTGCACCTGCGACTACGTCGCGCTGGAGCGGACCCTGCCGCCGCTCATCACCGACCTCCGCCACGCGGCGGCGGGCTCGGGCGATGCGACGGGGCTGCTGGCCACCGCATACCAGACCTCCGCCAGCCTGCTCCTCAAGCTCAGCGACCACGGCAACGCCTGGCTCGCAGTCGGCCGCGCCATGGCCGAGGCCGAACGCTGCGGCGACCCGGTCATCCTCGCCTCCAGCGTCCGCGTCCACGCCCACCTGCTGGCCCGCGAGAAGCACACCGCCCAGGCCGTCACTCTGGTCCGGCACACCGCCGACCAACTCACCGGCTCCTACGACCAGCGCTCCCCGCGCTACCTCGCGGCCCTGGGCCTCCTGCTCCTGCGCGGCGTCACCGCCGCCAGTACCGGCGGCGACCGCTCCGCCACCAAGGACTTCCTGACCGAGGCGACGGACGTCGCCCGCTATGTGGCCCTCGACCGCCCTGACGAGTGGGCCAACTTCAGCCCGACCAACGTCGCCTTACACGCGGTCAGCGCGGCCAACGCATTTGGCGACGCGGGCGTCGCCCTGGAGACCGCCGGTCCGCTTATGCGCCGCCATATCCCCGCTCCGGAGCGACGTGCCGCCTTGTGGGTGGAGACGGCTCGCGCCTACAACCAGCAGGGTCGCCTCGCCGACGGCTACCAGGCGCTCCGCATCGCCGAGAGCTGCGCGGCCCAGGACGTCCGCCGCCCAGCCGTCCGGGATCTGGTCGCCGACATGGCCGCCCGCGACCGCCGCCGTACTCTGCCGGAACTGCACCACTTCAGCCGTCAACTGGGAGTCCCCGCGTGAGCGATCAGCCCGACCAGCAGACCAAGAAGCCCTTCCTGTACGTCGTCGTGTGCGCGGCCGGAATCGCCGGCGACGTCGGAAAGCTGATCACGGCCGCTCAGGAAGCGAACTGGGACGTGGGCGTCATCGCCACTCCGCAGGGCCTCGGCTTCATCGATGTCGAGGCGGTCGAAGCCCAGACCAGCTACCCGATCCGCTCGGCCTGGCGCTCACCGGGTGACCCGCGCCCGCTGCCCCCTGCTGACGCGATCGCGGTTGCGCCGGCCACCTTCAACACGATCAACAAGTGGGCGGCCGGGATCTCCGACACCCTGGCCCTGGGCATCCTGTGCGAGGCGTACGGCTTTGGCATTCCGACCGCTGTCCTCCCGTACCTCAACTCGGCCCAGGCTGCCCATCCCGCGTACCGCCACAGCCTGGAGCGGCTGCGCGAGATGGGCGTCCTGATCGGCTCGTACGAACCGCACCGGCCGAAGGCCGGCGGCGGTGCCGACCGCTTCCGCTGGGAGGAAGCGCTGGAACTGCTCACTCCCGCGCTGTCCGCACCGGCCTGACCAGCGCCGCCGTGCTGGTGGTGCCTCCGGCGGTGGAGTGGCTGCACGGGTGTGGGGCGAGAGGGCCTGCGGCGCGGGGCTGTCGGGCGTCGGCGCGGGCAGCGTGCGGGTGCCTCAGTCGGCCTTTCACATCGGCCTGTGGGGCTGCGCTCGTCAGAAGGCGTACGGGGTGAAGGGGCGAGCCGGTTCGACCGCGGACCTGAGGAGGCGGTCGAGTTCGGCTCGGTCGTCCTCGGTCATGAGCTCGACCGCGTTGCCGAGAGTCTTCCGGGTGAGCTGTTCCATGAACGGGGCGAGGAAGCGCTGAAGGGCGTCGGGGGCTTCCTCCGTCTTCCGCAGATACTCCATGTAGCGCGTGTGCTGTGCGTGGAACTCTTCGAACTCTGCCCGGGTGGCCGAGAAGGCGGTTGCCTGCTCGTCCTTGGTGAAGGGGCGCCCGTCGCGGTGGCTCCACGTGTTGGTGTCGAGCCGGCGCTTGAAGTCCGCGTGGCACAGGAGGGCGACGACGTGCGGTCGGATTTCGGTCTGGGGCATGCAGGGGTTCCTTCCGAAGCTGGGGTTGAGACATCAATGGTCCGGACGATCGCCGGTTTGGGTAACCGGCGATCGTCGGCTATGTTGCGCCGCTTGGTGGTCAGCGCCGCGGCGTCGGTGACCGCTGCGGGGGAGGAGCGGTAGCCGTCGGGTGGGCGGGGGCGCCGGTCCGACGTGCTGTGCTGCGGGCATTGGCTGCCTGGGCTTGAGGACCGGGGACGTGGCGCTCCCCAAGACGACGGATACGCCAGGTCAGCGCGCGGGCGGGGCTGTGGGCGTCGCCCAGGGGCCGCAGGCCGAGCGCCTGGTCGAGGACGGTGGTCGCCTTGTGCCCGGCGGCCTCTGCCTCGGCGAGCACGGCGGCGAGCGCCTCCCAGGCAGCGTCGTTGAGGATGCGCTCGACGTGATCGGGGACCGCCTGCTGGAGGTAGCGGGCGAAGCGCTGCTTCATCTGAAGGCCGGGCTTGCGCTGCGCGAGGCCGGCAAGGACCGGCTCGGCGACCTGCGCGTACGCGACCTGCAGGTGGACGAGGGCCTGTTCGGCTGCTGCTTCCTGCTGGGCGTGCTGGTGGGTGCGGTGCCAGTGCGCTGCGAACGCCACCGCCGTGAGCACGGTGTCCAGGAGCATCGCGAATCCGGACCCGTCGCCGTCCGAGGGCCGGTCGCGCCAGATCGCTTGGATGCTGCGGCGCAGGACGCGGGTGCTGTCGAGGTCGGCTGCGATGCGGGAGCGGGTGGCGCGCTCGAAGGCGACGGCGGCTCGTTCAAGTTCGCCTCTCACTGCGGTCGGCGCATTGACCGGCAGCAGGTCCAGCACAGCGCCGAGCGCGACCAGCTGCCCTTGGGCAGTCGGATCGTCGCTGTGGGTGAGGTGGCGGGGGATGCGTTCTGTGGCGGCGGTGGCCTGGTGCCAGGGGTTGCCCGGTGGGGCGGCGGCCGGTTCGGGGTTGGTGGTGGCCAGGCTTTTGCGGATCTTGGGCAGGGACAGGTCGGGCGCGAGGGTGGAGCCCGCGTAGAAGACCGGCTCGCCCTTGTCGTTGGTGTCCTCGGGCAGGGCGAAGTTGCAGCCGAGGGTGTCGCCGGAAGGGCCGAGTTTGAGGCGTACGGTCACGCCGGTGGCGTCCAGCAGGGCGAAGAACTCGGTCTCGTCGGCCGCGGCGGCGAGGGCGCGGCGTACCCGCAGACGCAGGACATCGCGGGTAGCGGCGTCCTGTCCCAGACGCTTGGCCTTGAAGTGCTCCTTGCTGGTGGGGCGCTTGGCGCCGGTGCCGTCGCCCGGCTTCAACCGCCTTAGCCCATAGTCGACTTCGATTCTGCGGGCTTCGCGCTGGACGGCACGCTGGTCGTAGCCGCGCTCGGGTCGGCGGCCGTCTTGGCGTACGAGGGTGGCGGCGATGTGGATGTGGTCGTCGGCATGGCGGACGGCTACCCAGCGGCAGGCTTCTTCGTCGCCGTCGGGGGCGATGCCGGCGGCGGCCACGATCCGGCGGGCGATGTCGGCCCACTGGGCGTCGGTGAGGATCGGGTCTTCGGGTGCCGCGCGGACGGGGCAGTGCCACACGGTGTCCTTGGGTGCCTTGTGCCCCAGCATCTTCACGGGCTGGTCGAGTTGCGTGACCAGCTGGTCCATCGCGTCCTTCGGATCGCGGTGGGGGCTGCGGCCGGGGTCGGGGGCGAAGCCGTTCCAGGACGCCACCAGGTGCGGGTCGGTGTGTTCGTTGGCCCGGCCCTTGCCGAAGAGGTAGCTGATCGTGCGGCGCGTGGCGTGCGGGCCTGAGCCGAGGATGATCTTGGGTATCACAACCTCAGCGCCCCTCGACGACTATGGCGATGGCGGTGTCTAGCTCGGCGATGGACGCCTCGACGCGGTCCAGGAGCCGTTGGACGGCGGCGGGGTGGGGCAAGGCACCGTCCTGGTTTAGGTGGCGGGTGAGCTGGTTCAGGTTGCTGCCGACTTTGCCGAGTTGTCCGTTGGAGGCCATCAGTGCCTTGACCATGGCGCGGTAGTCGGCGACGGCGGCGGTGGGGTCGTCGGCGCGAGCGGCGGCGAGCGAGCATTCGGCCACATAGCCACCGGGCGCCATGCCGCTCAGGGCAGCGGCGTTCTGGACGAGGGCGAACTCGTCGTCGTTGTAGCGGGGATGGACGCGGCGCTCGCGCAGCTGGTTGTCACGCAGACGGCGACGCGGCGCAGACTGCTGCGGCACGCTCGACGACGGCTCGATGCCCCCCATCTCTGTCGGCTCCCCCGGGCCAGCCGACTCCGGTGCCGCCTCGGCGCCGGATGCCTCCGCCCCCTGTGGGGCGGAGGCCGGGTAAGGACTCCTTACCCGACAACTTGCTGCGCCTGTGACGGGGGTGATGATCGTCTGCTGCTGAGCTGCGAGGGGTTCGCGGTGCGGGTCGTGCATGGGGTGAATCTCCGTGGGGTGATGGTGTTGAGGGTCTCGCTGTGTCTGGCCTCCGTGTCCCCGCGTTGCCTCCCGGGGGCGTGGTGTTGGCCGCGAGGATGTGAGGTGAACGCGGGGAATTAGGCAGCGTCGGCAGATGAGTTGGGTTCGCCCTGCGGCTGGGAGGCGGCTTCGTCGCGTCCGTCGAGCGACTCGGCCTCGGAGCCGTCGTGTGCGACGGGCTCGGCCTGGCCGGTGCGCTCGGCCTGCAGCTGGTCGCGCACGGTGCGGGCGCGGTTCTGGGCGATCCGTAGTTCGCTGCGCAGGCGCTCGGCGGTCAGCTGGTCGTCGCTCCAGTCGGCGGTCAGGAGTCGGGCCTCGTCAAGGACTTCGGCGTCGGTGCGGGTGCGGGGGCGGTCGGTGGCCGACTTGTCGGCGGGGACCCGACCGGTCACCTGACTCGGGGCAACTCCGGTCGACTCCGCCACGGTGCCCGACCGGGTCGGTCGGGCACCGTGGGCCGACTTGTCGGCCTCGGTTGGCTCCGTCGCGGGGGCCTTGGCGACCTTTACGAGGGTCGGCTCAGTCAGCTGCTCAGGGGCCGGTTCGGCCTGGTCAGACGTCGACTGTGCGGCCTGCTCGCTTGCCGACTGGGCAGAGGCCGCTTCGGCAGAGTCGGCCGACTCTGGGTAGTGGTGCAGCACCTTCGCCACGAGGTCCGACCCGAAGTAGATCGACCCGACCGGGAGCGAGGTCGCCAGCAGCACGAGGGCCCAGTTGGCGGGGTTCCAGTCGGCCAGTCGGCCCCACTGGACCGACGTGGTGTGCAGGGCCGGAATGAGGCCGTGCACGTAGTTCAACAGGAGGCTGGCGATCGTGTAGGCCGCCAGGACCCGCAGCGCGAACTTCCGGTCGGGACCGGTCAGTACGAGCGTGGCGACCAGCGCGAGGGCCATCAGCCCGTCGACCACGATCGGGTAGAGCAGGGCGGCGGTGGAGTCTGCTCCGATGGCGCCGGCTACATCGGACAGCGCGTTCCACGAGACGCGGAAGGCCATGAGGACGACGGCGACCAGGCCCATGACGAGAGTGATGCGTCCCTTCTGGTTCACGCGACAACCCCCAGCGAGTGCGGGTGCTCGGCGAGCGTCGTCACGCCGCCGAGGGCCTTGTCCTCGGCGGCGGGGGCAAGCATGAGCAGGCTGGCGACGGCGCTGGTGCTGCGACTGCCGCGTATGGCTGCCAGGGTGCTCGGGGCAGGGGAGTGCAAGGCGTTGGGCTCCAAGGTGGGGTTGGTGGGGGTGGGAGTGAAGGGTGTTCACGGCGGTGTGCACGCGAGGGGCCCGCATGTACGGTCGCGTGATCGCTTCGAGAGGGCCGGTAGAGGCTCAGCCGATGCCAGTGAGGTAGCGGGCGGTGGCGCGGTAGCGGGTCTGCTGCCCCTCTACGACTCCTCCGGAGTTGCCGTCGGCCTTGGTGCCAGTTGCCGCCGATGAGGCGGGTGAGGGGGCGCTGGGCGCAAGGGCCTGTTAATAGCCGTGCGGGCCGGTGCCTGCGCTGCGTCTGCGGTCGGGGCCGTCGAGGATGACGCGGCGGGTCATCTCGGCGAGGCGGGAGGCGACGCGGTCGCCGACGGCGGTGCGCAGGTCGGCGATGGGGACGTTGGTGGTGATGAGGGTGGGCAGCTCGTGGACGTACCGGTGGTCGATGAGCCGGTAGGTCAGCTCCTCGGTCCACTCCGATGCCTTGGCGGCGCCGAGGTCGTCGAGGAGCAGCAGCGGGCTGCGGGCCAGCTCCTGGAAGCGTCGTTCGCCGTCGTGGCCCTGGCGTGGGCGCAGGGTGGCGTGCAGTTCGGCGGTCGTGATGGCCTCCCAGCGCAGCCGGACTCCGGCGCCGAGCAGCGAGCGTATGGCGCCGTACGCCTGGTAGGTCTTGCCGGTGCCAGTCGGACCCGCGATCAGCAGCGAGGGACCGTATGCGATGCCAGGTGCGCCGCCCGGCCCCCTTCGTCCGGCAGCCGCGATCTCCTCGACCCAGGCCGATACACGGGGGTGGTCGGCCAGGGCGGCGCGGTAGCGGCGCGGGATGCGGGCAGCGGCCAGCTCCAGTGCGGTCACCGGCTCCGGCGACGGCGCCGCGTCGACCACGGCGGTGGGGTCGATGTCACGTGCAGCCAAGATCGCCTCCAGCTTGGCCACGGCGCCGCCCAGTTGGCGTGGCTCGCGGAGGGAGGTCTTCGTGGTCACAGCTCACCCCCGTACGCGGCCTGTGCGTCGACCGGGTTGGTCCACGGCCGGTGCCCTGCGGACGTGCCGCTCGCCGTGGGCGGGTTCATGGCCTCGTTGACCAGGCTCGGCAGCACGCTGGGGTGGAGACCCTTGGCACGCAGCCGCTCAAGCCCGGCGCGCACGTACGCCGCTTCGATGCCATCGGCGAGCAACTGGGCGGTCTGTTTGCCGAGATGCCCCAGGAAGCTGCTGGGAGGCCGATTGGGGCAGGCGGCGGCGTACTCGCCGATGAGTTGCTTCGCCGAGACGGTGTCGGGTGCGGGGGCGCTTGCGCCCCCCAACGGAGTAGATCCTAGATCCCTGATCCTAGGTCCTAGATCCGGACCGTGAGGGCTCACCGTTTCCTCCAGCACCTGTGGTGAGGGCTCACTGAATTTGCTCTGACCTGCACTTTTGTAGTTCACGGAGCCCTCCGCGCCTCCTCCGTGAGGCTGCTTGGAGGGCTCCGTGAGGGTTCCGTGTGTCAGCGGTGCGGGCTCACGCGTGAGGCCGAGGTCGTGGCGCGGGCAGTCCGGGTGCCGGACGCCGCTGGGCCGGTTGACCTTCTGGTGCAGGGCGAAGGTGACGATGTGCAGGTATCGCTTCCCGTCCGCGCCCTCGTACCGGCAGATCAGGCCGGCGATGTCGAGCTGGTTGAGGTCGTCCTCGACGCCCATGGGCCCGTGCTCGGGGCGCAGGGACCACAGCAGGCCGGCGATGACAGCGGTTTGGTCGCGGTACCGCCCGTGGTCGTCGGCTTGGGTGAGCAGGCCGAAGAAGGTCCGCTCGGCGGAGAGGGAGACGGCCGCCAGGGATTCGGACGCGAACGCTTCGGGCTTGATGGTGCGGATGCGGGCGATGTCGTTCGACCACCTTCGTCGTAAATCGGGGCGAGGGAATACAGGAGAGGGGGAGAGGGCGTACTGGGGCGTGGACAACACAGCCACACCCAGGGCGCGAAAGTCCAGAGTTAGTTCATAAACTCCGTACTACTTCCGTGCGGGCCGCCAATACCGTAGACCCAGATCCCCGGTTGCCGAAATCGCCGTCGATCGGTGCATCGCTCACAGCAGACGGATAGCGCTTCCATAAAGGGCCGGGCGGAAGTTACAACACAACCATGCCCTCACATCCTCTCGAAATAGGTCCCGCCGGACAGGCCGCCGCCCGCGCCATCGAGCGCACCCGCACCGCCCGTGGCTACTCCCAGCGTCTGCTCGCCACTCGCGTCACCGCGCAGGGCCGACCCATGACCTTCACCGCGCTCTCCCGCATCGAACGCAGGGTCCGACGCTGCGACATCGACGATCTCGTCGCCATCGCCGCAGCCCTAGGCGTCTCCCCGTGCACCCTCCTCGGCGGCCCCGCCCGATCCTTGGAGACGGCCAGCGCGGGCGCAACATAGCCGACGATCGCCGGTTAGCCAAACCGGTGATTCTCCGCATCATTGAACTTCCCAGCGAGGCCCCCCCGCCTCCATTGGTTTCGTGATTCCTTGCGCAGCAAGATCTCCGGCCAGTGGAAACGGGCGCCTCCGGGAAATCTGTCGCGACGCGCGGTCTCAGTCGTCGTGATGGACCGCTCTTCATTACGTCTCCCATTGAAGGACCCCTCTTGCCTGAAACCGCCTCGATTCCCTCTGGCCGTGCGTCCGCATTCCTGGATTCCTCCGCCATCGACCGCGCATTTCTCGGCGTGCAGGAAGCGGCCGCCTACCTCGGCCTCTCGCCCTGCACGCTCTACGTCTGGCGGCACCGTCGCCAGGGGCCACCGAGCTTCCGCCTGGGCGCCCGTGGGCGTGTGACGTACCGGCTCGACGCACTCGACGCCTGGATACGCGAGCAGGAGCAGGCCGACTCGCGCTCCAACTCGGCCCTGGACCCCGTGAGTGCCGCCCCGCAGCGCCGCGTCGACTGCTCGGCCACAGCCTGACGCCCCAGGGCCAACGGCACCCCCACCCCCGATCCCGAGGAAGTACTTGGCCGGCTACATCGAAGACCGCTGGATCAACAAGAAGAAGGACCCCACCAGCGGCAAGCGGGAGCGCACCACCCGCTACGGGAAGGGCTCGCGGTACCGCGTCGCCGGGATCCCCGGCGTGCGGAACATGTCGTTCGACACGCTGGAGGACGCCAAGGCGTGGCTGCGCAGGGCCGGAACCGACAGCGAACGAGGCGAGTTCGTCGACCCACGTGACGGCTCCATCACGCTGGCCGACTACGTCACCCGCTTCTGGCAGGAGGGCGTGCGGGGCGCGCCAGGCACGGTCAAACGCGTCGACGAGCGCGTACGCCTCCACATCCTTCCGCACCTCGGCACGGTGGGCCTGAGGGACATCTCGGCGACCGTCCTGCGCAGCTACATCGCCACGCTCGAAGGCGAGTGCGCGCCGCGCTATGCCCGGCAGATCCTCACGACCCTCTCGAACATCTTCGAGACGGCCATCGACGACAAGCGCCTCGTACGCAACCCGATGCGCGCCAAGTCGGTGCGCTGGCCCAAAGTGCCGGAGGACCAACGGGAAGCGTGGCCGCTGGAGACCGCGCAGCGCGTCCGGGACGCGATCAAAGCGCGCTACCGCATCGCGGTCGTGGTCGCGCTCGGCTGCGGGCTGCGGCAGGGGGAGGTGTTCGGCCTCTCACCGGAAGACGTCGACTTCCAGCGCGGGATCATCCGAGTACGCCGGCAGATCCAACTGCTCAACGGCCGCTTGTACTTCGCCCTGCCCAAGGGCGGAAAGACGCGCATCGTCGACATGCCTGGGGCCGTCGCCGCCGAGCTGGCCGCGTACTTTCTGCAGTACCCGGCAATCGAGGTCGAGCTTCCGTGGGGAGGGCCGGATCCGGAACGCGAGAAGCGGACGTTCCCGCTCGTCCTGACCACGACGTACGGCAACGCGCTGCGGGCGAACATGTTCAACGACGAGGTCTGGAAGCCTGCCCTCGCTGCGGCTGGGGTCATCCCGATGCGGAAGAAGGGGGAGCGCTGGAAGGCATCACGCAAGGACGGATTCCACGTCCTCCGGCACACCTACGCCTCGATCATCCTCGAAGCGGGCGAGTCCGTCGTGACCCTGGCCCGATGGCTCGGCCACTCCAGCCCGACCATCACCCTCGACCATTACGCCCACTTCATGCCGGAAGCCGGCGGCAAGGGGCGCGCGGCGGTCGACGCACTGCTCGGCCCAGTACCTGATTACGTCCCTGAAGGCGTCGTCGCGGCCTGACCAACGGGTGGCACAGCACATGCTGTGCCACCCGTTTTGTTGTGCCAGCTTGATGGTGCTCCGCCCGCCTCAGCCGGCGAGGCTCTTGCGGCGAACGCGCAGCGAGTACGTCGTTCCCTCGGGCCCACTACTGCTGCCCCAGCCGCCGCTCGTGGCCACGGCCCATCCCCGCTGGTCTCTCATCTGCGCGGCGAAGGAGTCCAGGTCGTGGATCGTGCAGCCGCATGTCAACGAGACGCGGACGCTGACGTACGGGCTCCGGGGGTTGTCGTTCCCGTAGGAACTCTTCTCCCAACGCACGTCGTGGACATGCTCCTTGAGGCCGGTGCGCTCCTCGTCGTGCTTGATTCCGTGCGCCTTGGCGTACTCGTCCAGATCGTCGATCGCGAACAAGTGGCTCGACCACTCGCCGGGCCAGACTGCGAACAGCCGGGACTTGCCGTCGACGGCCCGCTCGTACGCGGTGCGGTCGCTCCCATGCGTCACCGACCCGTCCTCGTGCACCTCGATGTAGCACGTCGTACGTGCGGTGTAAGGGAAGTCCTTCCCCGCTGCCGCGGCACTTCTCGGTTCCAATGAGCCCTCCCCTGTGAGTGGTTGCCCCGAGCCCCAGTCAACACCGTCAGTGACGATGCGCGAAGGGAACGCTGGACAGGGCAAGCCGAGCAGCGGGGTGTCGCACGTCGGACCACCTGCCGCCGCCTCGCTCCCCAGTGCCGCGCATTCTCCCCAGATTCTCCCCAGGGGGCCTGAAGGCATCTTCGATAGTGTTCGCATTTGCGAAGTTGATCAACGCGCTCGCGCTCCCGGCTACAGCCAGTGCCGCCGCTTGAAGATGAAGTACAAGCTCACGCACACCCCAGCCATCAGCAGAATCGCAAACGGATACCCCCACCTCCACCCCAGCTCCGGCATGTTCTCGAAGTTCATCCCGTAGATCGTTCCCACCAACGTGGGTGCAAACAGAATCGCCGCCCACGACGAGATCTTCTTGATCTCCTCGTTCTGCTCGAACCCCGCCTCGGCCAACGCCCGCATTTCCGCGTTCTGTTGCTGCGTGACCAGCGTTGCGTTCACCGTGAGGATGTCGGTCAGGGCCTGGCGGAAGCCGTCCACTCTTTCGCTGATGTGGGTCACGTGGTCGGCGACGTCGCGGAGGTAGCGCTGGAGTTCCTCGTCCGTGCCGTACTTCGCGAAGCCTGCCATCAGGGCGTGCAGCATGCCGACCAGGGGGCGGGTCGCGCGTTGGAACTCGACCATTTCGCGGGAGAGTTCGTAGATGCGGCGGGAGACTTCCGGGTCGCCGCGGAAGACCTCCGTCTCGATCTCGTCGATGTCGTTCTGCACCCCCGCCACGACCGGCGCGTACCCGTCCACCACCGCGTCGAGGATGGCGTACAGGACCGCTTCCGGGCCGAGGGCCAGGAGTTCGGGGTCCGCCTCCATGCGGCGGCGGACCGCCGAGAGGTCGGGGGCCGCGCCGTGGCGGACCGTGATCACGAAGTCCCGGCCGACGAAGACATGGAGCTCGCCGAAGTCCACCTCCTCGGGGGCGTCCAGGTAACGGGCCGCGCGCAGCACCACGAAGAGGGTCTCGCCGTAGCGTTCCAGCTTCGGGCGCTGGTGGGCCTCCAGCGCGTCCTCCACGGCCAGCTCGTGCAGGTCGAACTCGGCTGCCAGGGAAAGGAGTTCGGACTCCGACGGGCGTTGCAGGCCGATCCATGCCATGCCCTCGGAGGTCTCCCGCAACTGGCGGAACGTCTCGGCCAGGGAGCCCGGCGAGGCGATGTGCCGGCCGTCGCGGTACAGGGTGGACTGGACGATGCTGCCGGCCTTCCCGTTCCCCGCCGGTACGGGTGGGGCTTTACCGGGGCCGGTCGCCGCGGGCACGGGCTCGGCGGCGGGTGGGGCGTCGGCGGGAGGCTGCCTGCGCCACGGGTGCTTCTTCGGCGGCCGCTCTGGGCGGGCCCGTCGCTCGGGCACGATCTCACCTCCCGCTCTGCAACCAGCCCGTACGGGCGGCCGAAACGTTCGCCCGTACGCCCTCGGAATGCCTCGGAATGCCTCTGACACCTCTGACGAATACGTCTGGTGAATGCCTCTGCGCAGGATATACGGCTCAAATGGCACTGGCCTGATGATCAGGGGCGTCCCCCTCGTCCCCATCATCCCCCTGGCCGTCGAGCGGCAACATCGCGCGGGAAAGCGGACAGGATCTGTCCTCAAAGGTGAGTACCGTGCTCCGCATGGCCTCCAAGACCGGCACCAGCGCGCAGCACCACCACCCCGTCCTCTCGCGCCGCGCCCTCAACCGCGCCACCCTCGACCGCCAGCTCCTGCTGCGCCGCAGTGACGCGCTCCCGGCCAAGGACGCCGTCGCCCACCTCCTCGGGCTCCAGGCGCAGAACGTGAAGCCGCCGTACTTCGCCCTCTGGTCGCGGCTCGCCGGGTTCCGGCCGGAGGCGCTCTCGGAGCTGATGGAGGCGCGCGAGGTGGTGCGGATCGTCACCCTGCGGTCCACCATCCACACGCACACCGCGGACGACGCGCTGACGCTGCGCCCGCTCGTGCAGGCCGCCCGGGACCGGGAGCTGAACACGTTCCGCAAGGGGCTCGTCGGGGTCGGTCTGGAGCGGCTCGGCGGGATCGTCCGCACGCTGGTCGAGGAGCGGCCGCACACCATGAAGGAGCTGCGAGAGGAGCTTCTGAAGGTGTGGCCGGACGCGGATCCCCTGGCGCTGTCCCTCGCCGCCCGCTGTGTGGTCCCGCTGGTGCAGGTCACCCCGCGCGGGGTGTGGGGCCGCAGCGGGCCGGTCGCGCTGACCAGCGTCGAGCACTGGCTCGGCCGCTCGCCCCGGCCCGCGCCCGCCCCCGACGAGACCGTGCTGCGCTACCTCGGTGCCTTCGGGCCCGCCTCGGTCAAGGACATGCAGACCTGGTCCGGGCTCACCCGGCTCGGCGCCGCCTTCGAGCGGCTGCGGCCCGGGCTCGCGGTGTTCCGGGACGAGAACGGCGTCGAACTCTTCGATCTCCCGGACGCCGTCCGTCCGGCCGAGGACACCCCGGCGCCGCCGCGCTTCCTGCCCGAGTTCGACAACCTGCTGCTCTCGCACGCCGACCGCAGCAGGGTCGCTCCGCCCGAGTACAAGGGGCGCAGCTGGACCGGCAACCAGGCCCACTGCACCCTGCTTGTCGACGGCTTCCTCGCCGGGATCTGGCGGATCGAGGAGCAGAAGGGCAGCCCCGCTCTCCTCACGGTTCAGCTGTTCGGCGCGCTAGGCAAGGCCCAGCGCGCCGTGGTGGCGGAGGAGGGTGCGCGGCTGCTCGCCGACATGGCCTCGGCCACTTCGTACGACGTACGGTTCGGGGAATGCGTGAACCGGAACGGAAAAGAGCTCCGGAACTCGAAGAGCTAGCGGCTCAGGGCGTGGTCCCGGCGGGCGCAGCCGGACGAGGGCTGGCCGTGCCGCCTGCGTGGGGCGGGCGGGGCGAGCAGCGGGTCGACGGTCACCCGGGTCACTCCGAGCGGCGCCGACAGCGCCCGCAGGGCGGGTTCGGCGAGGCGGATCCAGGTCTGGTCGCCGCCCAGCACGGCGTTCAGCCGGTCCGGGCTGGTGAATCCGACGGCGGTGCGCGTGCCGAACTCGTCGCGCAGGAAGCGCAGTTGGTGTCCTCCGGCAGAGCCGAGCCGAACCGGCACATACAGCGGCCCTGCCGGGCGGCGTTCTTCGGGGTCGGCGTCCTGGATGGTGAGGGTGTCCATGGTGTCCTCCGGTGCGGAAGTCGGATGCCGTACGCGTCATGCGCCCGTACGCCTGAAGTTATGCCCCGGCACCGGCCCGGTGTCCCGCCATGACGCGGCATTGACCCCGACGCCCTGGATTTTGACGCGCTCCTGGCGCAGGTCGGCGCGGGCGGGTCGGCCGACCGGGTGGCGGCGGCCCCGTACGACAACTTCATCCCACCGGGTGGCGGCCCGCTGCTCGGGAGACCCGAGCGCCCCGGCGGCCCAACCGGTCAGGAGGTCCAGCCCGTCGGGAGGCCCGAGCGCTCACGCCGCCCGAGGGCGCCTCAGTCCGCCCGCCCCGTCGCCGCGACCGTCACGCCGAGCCCGATCATCGCGAAGCCGCCCGCGCCGCCGATCAGCGACAGGCGCCGTTCGGAGCGGGCGAACCAGCCGCGCGCCGCCGCCGCACCCAGGCCCCACAGGGTGTCCGTGATCAGGCCGATCGTGATGGGGATCAGGCCGAGCAGCAGCATCTGGGAGGGCAGGTGCCCGACCGAGTGGTCCACGAACTGCGGAAGCACCGCCGCGAAGAACACGATGCCCTTCGGGTTGGTGACGCCCACCAGGACGCCGTCCGCGACGGTCCGCAGATCGCCGTGGGCGGGCCGGAGCGCGGCGACGGTCTCGCCGATGGCGGCCACCCCGAGCCGCATGTCCTTGCGGTGCCGGTACGCCTGCACCCCCAGCAGCACGAGATACGCGGCGCCCGCCAGCTTCACCGCCATGAACACCGACGCCGAACGCGCCACCAGCGTGCCGATGCCCAGCGCCACCGCGACCACCAGGACGTACGAGCCCAGGACGTTGCCCAGGACCGTCGCGAGCGCGGTGCGGCGGCCGTGCGCGAGGGCGCGGCCTATCACGAACAGCACGCTCGGCCCCGGGATCACGATCACCAGCAGGGACATCGCGGCGAAGGCGAGGAAGCGATCGGTCGACACCATTTTGTCATTCAACCTCACGCGTGTGGTGCGGGCCCAGGGGATGGACATCGCAACTGTGGGCCGCGCCCATACCAGCGGCTGCCCGTGCCCAGCCCGTTCGGGGGCGCCCCAGGATCCCCTGGATACAGTCCCCGCATGGAACTGCGGCAGCTCAGCTACTTCGTCACCGTCGCCGAGGAACTGCACTTCGGGCGGGCCGCCGAGCGGCTGCACATCGTCCAGTCGGCGGTCAGCCAGCAAGTGCGGCGACTGGAACGGGAGTTGGGCGCCGACCTCTTCGACCGGTCGCCCCGGCACGTGCGGCTCACCGGGGCGGGGGAGCGGCTGCTGCCCGAGGCGCGCGAGGTCCTGGCCGCCGCCGAGCGGGCCCGGGCCGCCGTCCGTGAGGGCACCACCCTGCGGCTCGGCACCAGTACCGGGCTCGGCGAACACCTCGACCGGGTGCTCGGCGCGTTCGCCGGGATCGCCCCGGACATCGCCGTCGAGCTGGTCTCCGCACCCACCCGCGACCGCCTGACGCAGGTCGCCGACGGGCGGCTGGACGCCGCGTTCGTCCGCTCCCCGCAGCCCGCGCCGGGCCTGCGCATCCTGCCCCTGTGGGAGGACCCGCTGGTCGTGGCCCTCCCCGCGGCTCATCCGCTCGCGAGCCGGGACGAGATAGCGCTCCCGGACCTGGCCGCGCTGCCCCTGTGCATCACCGCCCGCCGCAACAACCCCGCGCTCGTCGACCTGGTCGTGGGTGCCTGTCATGCGGCGGGCTTCGAGCCGGTGCCGGGACCGGTCGGCGGCTCGCTCCAGGACACCCTCGCGACCATCGGCCTCGGCCAGTTGTGGACCGTGGTGTACGCGGCGCATGCCCGTGTGCTGCGCAGCCCCCGGGTAGCCTTCCGCCCGGTACGTGCCCCTGGCCTCGCACTGCCCACCGGTCTGGCAGTGGGTGCCGACCACATACCCGCCGCTGTCGAACTGCTCCTGAAGGCGTGCTCAACCTCCATGACGTCCTCCGTGACGCCCTCATAACCAGCCCGTGACCAGCGACGATCACGAAATCTGATCGCTGTGGTCGCGGTCTGCTTCTTGGTCGGGCCAGGCTGATCCGATGGACTGAGGTCACGCCGGTGAGCGACCCGGAAAGGCCGGGAAGCCGCCGCCCACACAGGAGTTGGCCATGCCCATCGTCACCATTCAGCAGGGTCCCCGCGACGTCGAGCTCAAGCGCGAGCTGGTCAAGCGGGTCACGGACGCCTTCGTCGACGCGTACAAGATCCCGGCCGAGACCGTCCAGGTGTGGATCCACGAGGTGCCCACGGACAGCTGGGGTGCGGCGGGCACGCTGACCGCCGACAAGTAACCACGCACACCCCGGTTCACCGCCGCCGGGCCGGGCCGTCCGCACGGGGGTCGGACGGCCGCAGGCCCCCCGCCCGCCGGGAGTCCTCCCGGCGCGGCGGGCCGCCGTCCCCGTAACGGCGCCGGCCGTACGCCGCGAGTGCCGTCAGCGGTACGGAGACGAGCGCGGCCACCCCGAACAGGCCCTGGAATCGGCCCAGTTGGGCGGATTCGGCGGCAAGGCCCGTGCCCAGTGCGCTGCCCAGGTAGAGGGCGACGCCGAAGAAGGCGACCCCGGTCGCGCGGGCGGTCGGTACAAGGAGGGTCGCCCACGCCTGCACCGTCGAATGCAGGAACGCCCAGCCGCCGCCGAGCAGGAGCGCGCTCAGCCCGAGCGTCACCAGCGACGGGTGCAGCGCGGCGACGGCGTACGCGAGGGTCAGCTGGGCGCCGCCCGCCACGATCAGCGCGACCGGGCCGAGCCGGCCCGCGAGCCGCCGCACCACCTGGGCCCCGCCCATCGCCGCCGCCCCGTACAGCGCCGCCACCGCGCCCGCGGTCGCCGGAGCCGCGCCGAGCGACTCAAGGGCAGGCGGCAGATAGGTGAAGCAGCCGAGCAGCACGCCTCCTTCGAGGAGGGCCACCCCCATCACGTACCACTGCCAGCGCGAGCGCAGGACGGTGCGCAGCGCGCCGCCCTCGCGCGGGGCGAGCTCCGGTTCGGGCAGGCGGCGCAGGGCGAGCGCCAGATGTCCGGCGAGCAGTCCGGGCAGCGCGAACACCAGGCGCCAGCTCAACCAGTGGGCCAGCGCCCCGGCGATGACGGTGGCAAGCGCGGTGCCGAGCGCGAACGCCGTCATCAGTGTGCCGAGCGCCCGCTGCCGCCCGTCCGGCGCGACCGTGTCGCCCACATACGTCAGCGAGCCCGCGATGGCGGCCGCGAAACAGGCTCCTGTGAACCCGCGCGCCGCGATGAGGTACGCGGCCCCCGGTGCCGCCGCGGACGCGAGTGCTCCCACGGCGGACGCCGCGAGCGACAGGCGCATCACCCGCACTCTGCCGAACCGGTCGCTCGCCATCCCCCAGGCCGGCTGCGCGAGCCCGTAACCCAGGGTGTAAGCGCTCGCGGCGAGCGCGGCCGTGCCGAGCGGCACACCGAACGCGGAGCCGATGAGCACCAGCATCGGCGCGATGGAGAAGCGGTCGAAGTTGCTGACGAACCCGGCGGCGCACAGCAGCCCCCCTCGGGGCGGTGAAGTGGTCATGTACCCAGCTCAGCAGGGGTGCCAACGGCTGTGTGGGCTCAGCCGATTACCATCACTCACACCGTGACGCACTCACCGGACCCCCGCGCGGAACTCGGCGCGTTCCTGCGCTCGCGCCGTGAACGCCTGGCGCCGGCCGCCCTCGGGCTGCCCGTCGCACCGCGGCGCCGCACCCCGGGCCTGCGCCGTGCGGAGGTCGCCGAGTCCGCCGGGATCAGCACCTCCTGGTACGCGTGGCTGGAGCAGGGCCGGGTACGCACCTCCGAGCAGGTGCTGCGGTCGGTCGCGCGGGCGCTTCGTCTCGACGCGGCCGAGACCGCACACGTGCTGTCGTTCGTCGAGGACGCGCCGCCGACGGGCGCCGCCCCGGCCAGCTGGGTCTCGCCGAACCTGCGCTCCCTGGTCGACGCGATGCTTCCGCGTCCCGCGATGGTCATCGACCCGCACTGGGACCTGCTCGCGTGGAACGCCTCGTACGCGGCCCTCCTGACCGACCTCGCCCGGCTGCCGCCCAAGCGGCGCAACATGCTGTGGCTGGTGTTCCGCTGGCCGCCGTGCCGGACGCTGCTCGCCGACTGGGAGGCCGAGGCCCGTTCCCTGCTCGGCCAGTTCAGGGCCCGGGCCGCCCACCACCCCGACGACCCCCGGTACGCCGAGATCATCGAGGCGATCCGCGCCGACCCCTGTGCCGCGCGCTGGCTCGACGAGCGGGAGACCGCCGCCTTCCGCCCGGCCGTCAAGCGCTTCTGGCACCCGGTGGCGGGCGAGCTGCGTCTTCGCTCGGTCAAGCTCGCCGCGGTCGACGAACCCGGCCACCACTTCCTCGCCTATCTGCCGGACGGCCCGGACTCCGAGGCGGCCCTGCACCGGCTGAGCTGAAAGGCGCTGAAGGGCGCGCCCGATCGGCCGTCCCAGCAGGTCGATTCGGGGTTTCGGCCGCTGCGCGCGTCGGTAGGTACCAGACTCCCCACTGAACAGCTGTTGCTGATGTTGCGGATACAGGAGAGCAGAACGATGCGGATTCCGATGACGGTCTCGGACTTCCTCGACCGGGCAGAGCTGGGTTTCTCCTCCAGTACCGGCGTCGTCGACGAGCCGGACCAGCCGGGCCCACCGGTGCACGGCCTCACCTATGGACGGGTCGCCGAGCGGGTGCGCGCCTGGCAGGCGGGACTCGACGCGCTCGGTGTCGGCGAGGGCGAGCGGGTGGCGGTCGTCAGCCACAACTCGGCGCGCCTGCTTGAGCTGTTGTTCGCGGTGCCGATGAGCGGCCGGATCTGCGTACCGGTCAACTTCCGCCTCAAGCCGGAGGAGATCGAGTACGTGGTGCGGCAGAGCGGGGCCTCGGTCCTGCTCGTCGACCCGGAGGTGGACGACGCGCTGTCTGCCGTCAAGGCCCGCCACCGGTTCGTGCTCGGCGAGCAGACCGAGAACGAGGTGATGCGGTTCGGCGTGGAGCCGCGCCCGTGGTCGAACCCGGACGAGGACGCGACGGCCACGATCAACTACACCTCCGGAACTACCGCACGGCCCAAGGGAGTTCAGCTCACCCATCGCAACATCTGGGTCAACGGCCTGACGTTCGGGCTGCACACCCGGGCCTGGGAGGGTGACGTCTATATGCACACCCTGCCGATGTTCCACTGCAACGGCTGGGGCATGCCGTACGTGATGGCCGGACTCGGCGTCAAACAGGTCGTGCTGCGCAAGGTCGACGGGGCCGAGATCCTGCGCCGGGTGGAGGAGCACGGGGTCACGCTGATGTGCGGGGCGCCCGCGGTGTGGAACATGGTCCTGGACGCGGCGGCGTCGTGGCAGGGCGAGATCCCGGGCCGCGATCGCGTGCGGGTCGTCTGCGCGGGGGCGCCCCCGCCGACCCGCATGATCCAGCGCATGGACGAGGAACTGGGCTGGGAGTTCACCCAGATCTACGGCCTCACCGAGACGTCCCCGCTGCTCACCATGAACCGGAGCCGGCCCGCCGACAAGGAGCTGCCGTCGGCCGAGCGGGCGCGCAATCTGTCCCGGGCCGGCGTGCCCGCCCTCGGCGTCAAGCTGAAGGTGTCCGACTCCGGCGAGGTGCTCGCCCGCTCCAACGTGGTGCTCGACGGCTACTGGGAGAAGCCGGAGGAGACCGCGGCGGCTCTGGAGGACGGCTGGTTCCACACCGGTGACGGCGGCACGATCGACGAGAGCGACGGCTCCCTGACGATCTCGGACCGCAAGAAGGACGTCATCATCACGGGCGGCGAGAACGTGTCCTCGATCGAGGTGGAGGACGCGATCTTCAGTCACCCGGCGGTCGCCGAGGTCGCCGTCATCGGAGTGCCGCACGAGAAGTGGGGCGAGACGATCAAGGCGCTGATCGTCCTCGCGGAAGGCGCCTCGGTGACGGAGGCCGACATCATCGCGTACTGCAAGGAGCGCCTCGCCCGCTACAAGGCACCGACCTCGGTCGAGTTCCGCGAGGCCATCCCGCGCACCGCCACCGGCAAGATCCAGAAGTTCAAACTCCGCGAGCCGTACTGGTCGGGCCTCGGCCGTGAGATCAACTGACGTGCCCTGTAAGGGAGTTGGCGTACGCCTGTGAGCCCGGTCGCTCCGTGTGGGGCGGGGCGGCCGGGGTCGCAAGGTGCGTATGTGATCGACCTCACATCCCCTCTCGTTGACCATCACATTGGTGTGAAGGTTCGAGCATTCACACATGTCGATCAGTGAGAAGCAGACCCCAGTTGCTCCCCGAGTCGGAATCAAGAATCAGAGTGACCAGAAGCTGCCCTTGCTCGCGCTGCTCGCGCTGGCCACGGCGGTCTTCATCACGAGCCTGACCGAAACGCTGCCCGCGGGCCTGCTGCCCGCGATGAGTTCGGACCTGCGTGTCAGCGAGTCCGCGACCGGCCAGACGGTCACGATCTACGCCATCGGCACGGCCCTCACCGCGATCCCCCTGACCGCCGCGACAGCGGCCTGGCGGCGCAAGCGGCTGCTCCTGGTGTCGATGGCGGGGTTCGCCGTGGCCAACACGGTGACCGCCCTTTCGGGCAACTACTCCGTGACGATGGTGGCCCGGTTCGTCGCCGGTGTGGCCGCGGGCCTGGCCTGGGCCCTGCTCGCCGGATACGCCCGCCGCATGGCGCCGGCGCACCTGCAGGGCAAGGCGATCGCCATCGCGATGGCCGGCATCCCGGTCGCACTCTCCCTGGGCGTTCCGGCCGGCACCTTCCTGGGCAAGGCCGTCAACTGGCAGGTCGCCTTCCTGGTCATGACCGGGCTCACCGTGCTCCTGCTCGCCTGGATCGGCGCGCTGGTCCCGGACTACCCGGGCCGGCGGCGGAGTGAGAAGACGCCCATGACCGCGGCGCTGAAGGTTCCCGGAGTCACCTCCGTCCTGTTCGTGACCCTGGTCTTCGTGCTCGCCCACACCATCCTCTACACATTCATCGCGACTTTCCTCGACGAGCTCGGCATGGGCAACTCCACCGACCTGGTGCTCCTGGTGTTCGGCGCCGCCTCGCTGGTGAGCATCTGGGTGGTCGGCGCGCAGATCAACCGCCGGCTGCGTGCGCTGATGATCGCGAGCACCCTGCTGATCGCCGTAGCGGCCGCCATCCTCGCCGTCCTCTCGGACAGCACCGCCATGGTGTACGTCGCCGTCACCCTGTGGGGGCTCGGCTGGGGCGGCGCCCCGACCCTGCTGCAGACCGCGGTCGGCGACGCGGGCGCTGAGCACGCGGACGCGGCCCAGGCCATGCTGGTGACGCTGTGGAACGTGGCGATGGCCGGAGGCGGCATCGTCGGCGGCATCCTGCTGAACCTGCTCGGCTCGACCTCCTTCCCCTGGAGCATCCTGGTTCTGCTCGCGCCGGTCCTCCTCGTGGTCCTGGCCGCCCGCGCCCACGGATTCCCCGCCGAACGCGGCAGTGCCGCCTGAGGAACGACGACGCCGGACACCGCGGCCCGATGCCGCTGTGTCCGGCGTTCGCCGTCGACTGCCGGGTGGGAACGCCGACTTGACCCTCACACATATGTGAGGGCTGGAGGGTGTGGTCATGACCTCACCGATGCTCAACCATGTCGAATGCGGCGACGGAACCCCTCTGCTGATGCTGCACGGGTTCACCATCGACCACTGCCTCCTGCTGCCCCTGGAATCCGTGTTCGCCGACCGTCCGGACTGGCGCCGCGTCTACGTCGACCTGCCCGGCTCGGGCCAATCGCCGCGACCACGTGCTGCCCGGCCTGCGCGCCCACCACCGGGGCGATGCCGCCGACGTACGCCGTCCTCGACGGAGCCGGCCACAACGTCCACCTCGACCAGCCCGGCCTCGTCCACGCGCTGTTCACCCGCTGGCTCGATGAACTGGACGCCCGCCGAGTCGATCTTCCCCTCGCGCAAGCCTAGGCAGGTCAGGGCCGGTCGGGGCATGCTGGGGGACTCGGCTGAGGAAGTGAGGCGCGCTGCGATGGTGACTGGCTCGTACGCCCATGGGGTGAGCGGTACCGCCCTGCTCGGCGACACGATCGGCGGCAACCTGGACCGTGCGGTCCAGGCGTACGGGGAGCGAGAGGCGCTCGTCGACGTCGCCTCCGGCCGGCGCTGGACGTACGCCCAATTCGGCGCGGATGTCGAGCAGTTGGCCTGTGCGCTGCTCGCCACCGGGGTCGCCAAGGGGGACCGGGTCGGAATCTGGGCGGTGAACTGCCCCGAGTGGGTGCTCGTCCAGTACGCCACCGCGCGGATCGGCGCGATCATGGTGAACATCAACCCGGCCTACCGCGTGCACGAGCTGGAGTACGTGCTGCGCCAGGCCGGGATCTCCGTGCTCTTCGCCTCGCTGTCCCACAAGTCGAGCGACTACCGGGCGATGGTCGAGCAAGTGCGCGGCGGCTGCCCGGCGTTGCGGCGGACCGTGTTCATCGGCGACCCCGGATGGGGCCGCCTCATGGCCGACGGTGTGGGGCGCCCGCGTGCGGAACTGGCGGCCCGCGAGGCGGAGTTGTCCTGCGACGACCCGGTCAACATCCAGTACACCTCGGGTACGACCGGCTTCCCGAAGGGGGCCACGCTCTCCCATCACAACGTCCTCAACAACGGTTACTTCGTGGGGGAGTTGCTCGCCTACACCGAGGCCGACCGGATCTGCGTTCCGGTGCCCTTCTACCACTGTTTCGGCATGGTCATGGGGAATCTGGCGGCCACCTCGCACGGCGCGTGCATGGTGATCCCGGCCGCGTCCTTCGACCCGGAGGCGACGCTGCGGGCCGTCGAGCAGGAGCGCTGCACCTCGCTCTACGGGGTGCCCACGATGTTCATCGCCGAGCTGAACCTGCCCGGCTTCGCCGCGTACGACCTCTCCTCGCTGCGTACCGGCATCATGGCGGGCTCGCCGTGCCCCGCCGAGGTCATGAAGCGGGTGGTCGCCGAGATGCACATGGCCGAGGTGTCCATCTGCTACGGCATGACCGAGACCTCCCCGGTCTCCACCCAGACCCGCACGGACGACGACCTGGAGCGGCGCACCGGCACGGTCGGCCGGGTCATGCCGCATGTCGAGGTGAAGATCGTCGACCCGGCGAGCGGCGTCACCGTCCCGCGCGGCGAGCCGGGCGAGCTGCGCACCCGGGGCTACAGCGTGATGCTCGGCTACTGGGACGAGCCGGAGCGGACCGCCGAGACCATCGACGCCGGGCGCTGGATGCACACCGGCGACCTCGCGGTGATGCGCGAGGACGGCTACGTCGAGATCGTCGGCCGCATCAAGGACATGATCATCCGGGGCGGCGAGAACGTGTACCCGCGCGAGATCGAGGAGTTCCTGTACCGGCATCCCAAGATCGCCGACGTGCAGGTGGTCGGGGTCCCCGACGCGAAGTACGGAGAGGAGATCCTGGCCTGTGTCATCCCGCGCGACCCGGCCGACCCGCCCACCCTGGACGAGGTCACCGCGTACTGCCGCGAGCGGCTCGCCCACTACAAGATCCCCCGCCACCTGCGGATTCTCGACGCGTTCCCGATGACGGTGAGCGGCAAGGTCCGCAAGGTGGAGCTGCGGGAGGGCTACGGCGCGTGATCAGGCACCCGTCGTGACGAGTTCCTGAGCCGCGTCGTTCACCGGCTGCGGCGTGCCCGTCAGGTCCAGGACGAACAGCGGGACGCGCAGCTGGTCGGCGCGCGCCCTGGCGTCCTGCGCGTATCCGGCGAGCGAGAAGTGGACGCTGCGCGCCGATGCGGTCATCCCGTGCAGCCACAGGCACTCGACGGCTCTCAGTGAGGCGGGCCGCGTCGTCGGGTCCACCTGGGCCACCAGGCCGCGGCCGCGCAGGTCGATGCCGGAGGCCGGGGGCGGCTCGGCCTGCAGTATGTCGCTGAAGCCGAGCCAGGTCAGATAGAGCCCGGCCGCGGTCACCGCGTCCCTCGCGGTACGGATCGTGAGCGGCCGGAACGCCGTGCGGGCCCGTACCGCCGACGGCTGCGGGACCTGCACGGGCGCGGGCGGCGCCGTCACGGGCCGCACCGGCACCTTCAGAACGCAGCCGCAGGAGCAGCCGAGCTCGGGCTGCGGCCACTGGCTCTGCCGCCCGCAGGCCCGGCACCGGACCGTGACCCAGGCGTCCGTCCAGGTGCGATGTGTGATCGGCGAGGGCGCGGCACCCCGCTGGATGGGCGGCGCGAGCGGGGCCCCGCAGACGCAGGGGTAGGCCGGCGGCACAAAGACGTGCTCGCGCCGACAGGTCGGACAGCGCACCGGTACGCCGTCACCGCTCATCCGCCCCCACCTCCATGACGACGCGACCCCGTACGTGTTCCGCTCCGCGCCCGACGTGGTTCCCCGGCGCGGCCTGCCCGGGGGGTTCCGCGGTCCATGGTCCATCAACCGCGACCGCGGTGTGGCCGATTCGCGCATCCCGGCCCTCCCTTGACGCGCTGGCGAACCCGTCCTACATTGCTTCCACATAGCAGAATGATACTTCCGCATTACGGAATAAGGCTCGAAGGTGGCGCGGCCAGCGGCCCGCCGGAGCCGAGTCCGCCGGCCGAAGCAGGAGCACCCCATGCCTCGTATGACCGCTGCCCGAGCGGCAGTTGAGATCCTCAAGCTCGAAGGCGTCAGCCACGCCTTCGGCGTGCCGGGCGCGGCGATCAACCCCTTCTACAAGGCGCTCAAGGAGGGCGGTGGCATCAACCACACGCTCGCCCGCCACGTCGAAGGCGCCTCCCACATGGCGGAGGGCTACACGCGCTCCAACCCGGGCAACATCGGTGTCTGCATCGGCACGTCGGGCCCCGCGGGCACCGACATGATCACCGGCCTGTACTCGGCTATCGCCGACTCGATCCCGATCCTGTGCATCACCGGCCAGGCCCCGGTCGCCAAGCTGCACACCGAGGACTTCCAGGCCGTCGACATCGCCTCGATCGCCAAGCCGGTCACCAAGGCCGCGACCACCGTCCTGGAGGCCGCCCAGGTCCCCGGCGTCTTCCAGCAGGCCTTCCACCTGATGCGCTCCGGCCGTCCCGGCCCGGTCCTCATCGACCTGCCGATCGACATCCAGCTGACCGAGATCGAGTTCGACCCCGAGACGTACGCGCCGCTGCCCGTCTACAAGCCGGCCGCGACCCGCGCCCAGGCCGAGAAGGCGATCCAGTTCCTGCTGGAGTCCGAGCGCCCGCTGATCGTCGCCGGTGGCGGCATCATCAACGCGGACGCCTCCGACCTGCTGGTCGAGTTCGCCGAGATCACCAACACTCCGGTCATCCCCACCCTGATGGGCTGGGGCGCCATCGCCGACGACCACGAGCTGAACGCCGGCATGGTCGGCGTCCAGACCGCCCACCGCTACGGCAACGCCACGTTCCTGGAGTCGGACTTCGTCCTGGGCATCGGCAACCGCTGGGCCAACCGCCACACCGGCTACAAGCTGGACGTCTACCGCGGTGACCGCAAGTTCGTCCACGTCGACATCGAGCCCACCCAGATCGGCAAGATCTTCGCCCCGGACTTCGGCATCGCCTCCGACGCCAAGGCCGCCCTGGAGCTCTTCGTCGAGGTCGCCAAGGAGCTGAAGGCCGCCGGCGAGCTGCCCGACCGCTCCGCCTGGGTCGCCTCCCACCTGGAGCGCAAGGCCACCCTCCAGCGCCGCACGCACTTCGACAACGTGCCGATGAAGCCGCAGCGGGTCTACGAGGAGATGAACAAGGCCTTCGGCCCGGAGACGCGCTACGTCACCACCATCGGCCTCTCCCAGATCGCCGGCGCGCAGATGCTGCACGTCTACAAGCCGCGCAACTGGATCAACTGCGGCCAGGCAGGGCCGCTCGGCTGGACCATCCCGGCCGCGCTGGGTGCCGCGACCGCCGACCCGGAGGTCCCGGTCGTCGCCCTGTCCGGCGACTACGACTTCCAGTTCATGCTGGAGGAGCTGGCGGTCGGCGCACAGCACAAGATCCCGTACGTCCACGTTCTCGTGAACAACGCCTACCTGGGCCTGATCCGTCAGGCGCAGATCGGCCTGGACATCAACTTCCAGGTCAACCTGGAGTTCGAGAACATCAACTCCCCGGAGCTGGGCGTCTACGGCGTCGACCACATCAAGGTCGTCGAGGGCCTGGGCTGCAAGGCCATCCGCGTCACCGAGCCGGACCAGCTGCTGCCGGCGTTCGAGGAGGCCAAGAAGCTGGCCGCCGAGTTCCGCGTCCCGGTCGTCGTCGAGGCGATCCTGGAGCGCATCACCAACATCGCGATGAGCAAGACGGCCGACATCAGCGATGTCTCCGAGTTCGAGGAGCTGGCCACCGAGCCGGGCCACGCCCCGACGGCGATCCGCCCCCTCCAGGCTTCCTGAGCCACCCAAACGGTCCGGCCTCCGTTCTCCCGCACTGGGGAGCGGGGGCCGGACGCATGCGGTGGGCTAACGCGCGCTCTCCTCGCGTTCGAGCAGCGTCTTGAGCGTGGAGAGGATCATCACCCAGCCATCGCTCACACCCTTGAGCATCTCGCTGTCCACGCTGTCGAAGCCGTCGTGCGTGATGGTCAGCTTCACCCCGAGCGCGGGCGTCTCGGCCGGCTGGATGTCGAACGCGACCTGGGACTGCTCGGTGCGCGCACTCTCGAACTCGCCTTCCGTGTCGAAGAGCTGACGGTGCATCGGAAGCAGCCGGTGCCAGGTGTACGCGAGCTTCCGGCCCGGCACCGCCTCTATCACCGCCTGGCCGAGATCCTCGTACGTGCCGTCCGGGCCCATCTTCCACAGCACCGGCGAGCCCACCTTCCAGTCGGACATGGGCCCCCAGCCGCCGAAGTACTCCTGCGCGAACTCGGCGTCCGTCAGGGCCTCGTAGAGGCGCTCGGGAGTGGTCCGGATGTAGATGACATAGACGAACTCGGGTTTTTCCATGGCGAGTTGCTCCTCCAAACCGCACGTCAGCCTGCCGGGCGCGTCGAGTCTGCCGCGCTCGTACTTGCCGATCCAGCGCTCCGACAGCTCCTGGATCGGCACCGGATTCAGGTAATGGATCTTCTCCCGGCCGCGCCGCACGGACGTGACAAGGCGCGCCGTTTCGAGCAACGCGAGATGCTTGCTCACCGCCTGGCGTGACATGGCGAGGCCCTCGCACAGCTCCCGCAGCGTCTGCCCGTTCCGCGCCCGGAGCCGGTCGAGCAGCCGCCGCCGGCTGGCGTCGGCCAGCGCCCTGAAGACGTCGTCCACGCGCGCCTCCGGCGTTGTGCGTACGTACCTCCGAGGCGGCCGCCCGCACACCCGGGACGTCGCGGCCGAGCACGGCTCGTTTCCAGATTTGCAACCCAGGGGTTGCGTGTCAATTCGTGACGATTTTCGCACCAGGATGCGTTCCGGTCGGCGCAGATACCGGATCGATTCCCCATCGTCATCCGGCGGGCCTGCCCTTCAGGCCGTTTCGCGGCGCATACTGGGGTGACGATGACGAAGCCATCCGCGCCCCGGCGCCACCTGCCCACCAGCCCCTTCAAAGCTCCGGACGCTCCGGCGGCCAAGCACTTCATCCTGGGAGACCGGGTCACACACGACCAGTTCGGCCTGGGCACCATCATCGGGGTTGAGGACGGCGTCGCGATGCTCGTCGACTTCGGCTCCCGCCAGGCCCGAATCGTCAGCCCGTACACGCGCATGGACAAGCTCTAAATCGCGCCGCGGGCAAGAGCCGCCGGCCCGGACCGCAGCCGCGGATCGGGCCGGGGGTGGGTCCCTGCGGCGCCGCGAGGACTGCCCTTCCGAGTGAAATCGCCGCGCCCCCGACCGCATCCACAGAGCCCGCAATCCGTACGGCCCCTATCCAGCCCGGGCCTACCCCATCCATACGGGCGGTATCCAACCCCGGGTGTATGAACCGCCCCTTGCCCCGATACCGGAGTCGGACGTGTTCCGACACCTGAGGCGGACGTGTGCGCACGGACGGTCCGCCTAGCGTGTCGTCCATGGTCAAAATCTCCCGCGCGGCCGCGGCCGTCGCCCTGTCCTTAGCCCTCGCGGCCCCGCTCGCCGCGGCGACCACCGCCCAGGCCGCCCCGCCGAAGCCTCCCGCCAACTCGACGCACGCCGCCTCGACGCTCGCCGCCGAGCGGATCGAACTCCCTCGCCCGACCGGCCAGTACGCGATCGGCGCCGACACCCTGCACTTCGTCGACCACTCCCGCCGCGACCCCTGGGTGCCGGGCCAGGACCGCGAGCTCATGGTGACCCTCACCTACCCGGCGGCCCGCCCCGGCACCGGCCACCCCGCCCCGTACACCACCTCTGCCGAGGCCCCGGTCCTCCTGAAGGAGCTCGGGATCGACCCCGCGAGGGCGGGGGAGGTCACCGGTACGAGGACACACGCCCGGCTCGGCGCGCAGCCCGCGCGGGGCGGCCATCCTCTGATCGTGCTCTCACCGGGCTTCGGCGCCCCGCGCTATTCGCTCACCACCCTCGCCGAGGACCTCGCGAGCCGCGGCTACGTCGTCGCGTCGGTGGACCACGCCTACGAGTCGTTCGGCACGAGTTTCCCCGGCGGCCGCCTGCTGACCTGCGTCGCCTGCAAGGCCATGCAGGACGGCACACCCGGCAGCGTGGTCACCGCGACGCGCGCGGCCGACACGTCGTACCTCCTGGACCGCCTCACCGGAAAACACCCGGCCTGGCGGTACTCCTCCGCGATCGACGAGCGGCACATCGGCATGGCGGGTCACTCCATCGGCGGGGCCGCCGCGCTCGCCGCCATGACGCGCGACGGGCGCATCGATGCCGGGGCCAACATGGACGGGGCGTTCTGGGACACGCTGCCGCCCAAGGGGCTGGGCGGGCGGCCGTTCATGATGCTGGGCACCGACGACGAGACGCACCGTCCCGGCGGCAAGGACAAGACGTGGGACGCCACGTGGCCCGCCCTCGACGGCTGGAAGCGCTGGCTGACCGTCGCCGGAGCCGAGCACATGACGTTCTCCGACGAGCCGGTGATCGCCGACCACTTCGGCCTCCCGCACTCGCCGCTGCCCGCGCAGCGCTCCGTCGCCCTCATCCGGACGTATGTGGGTGCCTTCTTCGACCAGCAGTTGCGGGGCGTCGAGCAGCCGGTCCTCGCGGGACCGACCGCCGCCAACCCCGAGGTGACGTTCAACAGCCCCTGACCGCGGGCCGCCCCCAACCGGGGCTTACCGCCCGGGTCTACCCCGGTTCCAACCCCCGGTTGACGACCCCGGCCGGGCCGGATCGGCAAGGTGTGGTGAGTCGCGAGAGCGCTCGTGGAACCCACTCGACCAGGGGGGAACGATGGCACCCATCCGCAAGGCGACGATAGCTGTGGCCGTGCATCGGCTGGGCCCCACCCCTCCAGACCGGGGGGTGGGGCCTAGCCCTTGTTCTGTCCCGAGCCACCAACTCTGTTTGCCTATAGAGCCATTGATGAATCGTCATCAACGATGGATGCGAGCTGAGTGAGGGAGTCGATCCGCCAGTCCGCAGCCGCGGCGACCTCCGGGTCGTCCGCCCACCAGTGCCCCCATGGCCCGCGCCTCAGGTGTGCGACGCGCAGCCCGGCCGCCTTGGCGGGGAACACGTCGTTCACGGGGTGATCGCCGACGTACACGGTCTCGTGCGGAGCCGACTCGGCCGCCTCCAACACCCGCTCGAAGAAGGCGGGTTGGGGCTTGGAGACACCCCATTCGTCGGAGGTGACCACCAGGTCGGCGGGCAGGTCGAGGCGGCGCAGGAGTTCGCCGGCGCGGGCCGTCTGGTTCCCGGCGACGATGACCTGGATTCCGAGCTCGCGGAGCCCGCCGAGGGCGGGCCGTACGTCGTCGTACAGGTCGGTCTCGTCGAGGTGCTCACCACGGCCCGCCGCCTCACGGGCCAGGTACGCCTCGCGGACGTCCATGCCGGGTTTGAGTATGCGCAGCGCGTCCGCGGAGTCGCGCCCTTGAGTGACGACCGCCCCGACGAGCGCGGCGAGGGTGTGCCTGGGCACGCCGATCCAGTCGGCCCAGGATGCCCAGTAACGGTCGTCGCGTACGAGTGTTTCGCCCATGTCGAGCACGATGGTCTCAATCATCGAGGCCGATCCTAGGCGGTGCGGCGGGCATGTACGTGGGACGACGCCACCATGAGCCGGCCGGCGCCGCCGCCACGAGCCGGCTCGCCCCGCCGCTACTCGTCGTTCACTGCCCCTACAACGCGGACTGGAATGCGGACGCGGAGGGCACGGTGTCACCCACCGTCGTGATGCGGTCGAGGGCGACGGGGGTGAGCCCCGCGTGCTGGGCGGCGGCGCGGGCGGCGAGCGCCACGCGGGGGCCGGTCGCGGCGACCGGGAGGGTGCGGCGGGCGGCGGCGGATACAAGCATCGTGGTCATGCCTCATTGTGCATGGCCGGGCCTTGTGCTGTGCGCCGTTTCGGATGGCTCAAGTGACGGTTGTACGTGGGTGGTTGTCGTGCCGGATGGCTGATCGCCAGGCTCTGCGGCGCGGAGGACGCCGGGACCGAGCGGGAGCCGCCGACTCAGGGGGAGGGGGCGGCTCCCGTCACTCACGTGACCTCTTCCGTGACCTTTGCCGTGATCTTCCAGGGCGCGACGACGAGAGGGCATACGCGGCCGGGGTCGGGGCGGCAGGACCGGGTGGCGCCGACCATGACGACGCCGGGTTTCTCGGCGTGGAAGACGGCGCTGGCACCGCCCGCCGGTGTGGTGCCGGCGGAGGTCCGCCGGAGCGGCCCGAAGTCGCCGGATTGCGGAACGCTCCAGGTGTAGCTGAGCCCTTGGGAACGAGAGCCGGTGAGCCGGACCTCGACGTCGTCGCCGGCCGTGAGGACGATGCTCCGGTCGTCGTCGGAGTTCGTCAGCACGACACGTTTGGCTGCGGGGGCGTGGTGTTTCGAGGGGGAGCGGGGGTGGGCGGTAGCCGGTGCGGCGGCGGTGCTCACGGCCGATGCCAGCCCCAGCGCCAGCCCCCAAGCCAGCGGAACGGCAAGGTACTTCGATGCCTTCGTCTTCAAGACCCCTCCGAGGGTAGCCGGACCAGGCAGAACGACGGGTTCTGCGCACGGGGATCAGGGTGGCGCGCGCTCGGGCCGAAGCCGCTACTTTTGGGGTTGAATACACCGAATTGGTGACGGCGGATACCGAACCCTTTACGGGGGCGCCCCGGCAGGCCGGAAGCGAGGCGTCCCGGGTCCGGGATCACACCTTGGCGGAGCCCTTCCGTCAGACAACGACCTCGGTGCTCGGCTGCCGCTCGGAGAACCACCCGGATGGGGAGACGTCCCTCAGCAGCCGACGCACGTCCGCCTCGAAGGCGTCGCAGCGTTCACTCGACGGCTCGGCGAGTGGCCTCGCTGATCATCCCGCTGTCGGGGTCGACCCCGACGACCTCACTGAACAAGTGCCCCAGGCTCAGGGCGAGGGTGCCAGGCCCGCATCCCACATCGATGAGCCGGCCGCGCCCGTCGAGCTTGAGAACGGTGGCGAGTTCGCCGCGCGGGCCCGGCGCCCCGAAAAGATCAAGGCCCCATCCGAATCAACGAATGAGGCCTTGATCGTCGGACGCTCGGTTCGGGACCGTAAACCGAACCCAGCGTCCTGGCTGTGGAGTTGTTGCCGCCCGGCGGAACGAGGCTGGCGCGACAGGACGTTCGCACCGCCGGGCGGGGTTCTTGGGGGGAGGTTGCCGGGATCGCGGCGGCGGCGATTGGTGTGGGCGCCGGGGGCCTTCCTTCAGGTCAGGAAGGGCGGCGCTCACGCCTTCACCACCGCACTGGCATCGCCACGCCGCCGCGATCCTCGGGTTGTCCATATCCGCCGACCACCCCTCATCCGGGTCGGCGGATCGGACTGTGCAGGGGAATTGACCTCCCGTCAAATCCCTTGCACGGTCTGGGAGTTACCTCGTCGGACCGGGCCGACTAGTCCTCGCGCAGGGCGCGGACCGCTTCCTCGACGCGCTTGCCGTAGTCGGCGTCCGCGGCGTGGAAGTGGGCCAGGTTCTTCTCGATGACGTCGTCGCGGGAGACCTGGGAGAGGCCGCCGGCGATGTTCGCGATGAGGCGGGCCTTCTCGTCGTCCGACATCAGGCGGTACAGCTCGCCGGCCTGGAAGAAGTCGTCGTCCTTCACATGGGCCGGGGCGGCGTGCGTGCCCGTGTAGCCGTGGATGGCGAGCGGGGCCGAGAGTGCCGCGTCGGTCTGGGCGGGGCCCGAGTACGAGTTGGGCTCGTAGTTCTTGTCGGTGCGCCGTCCGTTGCGGGTCGCCATCAGGCCGTCGCGGCCGTAGTTGTCCGCGCTCCCCCCGGAAACAGCCTTCGGGGCGTTCACCGCGAGCTGGGTGTGGTTGACGCCCAGGCGGTAGCGGTGCGCGTCGGCGTAGGCGAACAGGCGGCCCTGGAGCATCTTGTCCGGGGACGGGCCGATGCCGGGAACGAAGTTGTTCGGCGAGAAGGCCGACTGCTCGACCTCCTGGAACACGTTGTCCGGGTTGCGGTCCAGGACCAGGCGGCCCACGCGCTGCAGCGGGTAGTCGCTGTGCGGCCACACCTTGGTGAGGTCGAACGGGTTGAAGCGGTAGTCCGCGGCCTCGGCGGCGGGCATGATCTGGACGTACAGCGTCCAGGACGGGTTCACGCCGCGCTCGATGGCCTGCAGCAGGTCCGTCTGGTGGCTGTTCGCGTCCTTGCCGACCTGCTCGGCGGCCTGCTCGGAGGACAGGCAGCGGATGCCCTGGTTGGTCTTGAAGTGGTACTTGACGAAGAAGGCCTCGCCCTGCGCGTTCGTCCACTGGTAGGTGTGCGAACCGTAGCCGTTCATGTGGCGGTACGAGGCCGGGATGCCGCGGTCGCCCATGAGCCAGGTGACCTGGTGGGTGGCCTCGGGGGCGTGCGCCCAGAAGTCCCAGACGTTGTCCGGCTCCTGCTTGCCCGTGAACGGGTCGCGCTTCTGGGAGTGGATGAAGTCGGGGAACTTGATGGGGTCCTTGATGAAGAAGACGGGCGTGTTGTTGCCTACGAGGTCGTAGTTGCCCTCCTCCGTGTAGAACTTCAGCGCGAAGCCGCGCGGGTCGCGGACCGCGTCCGCGCCGCCGAGCGAGTCGGCCACGGTGGAGAAGCGGATGAACGTCTCCGTGCGCTTGCCCACCTCGCCGAGGAAGTCGGCCTTGGTGAAGCCGGTGACGTCGTCGGTCACCTCGAAGTAGCCGTACGCGCCGGAGCCGCGGGCGTGCACCACACGCTCCGGGATGCGCTCACGGTTGAAGCGCGCGAGCTTCTCCAGGAGGTGCTGGTCCTGGAGCAGGATGGGGCCACCGACGCCGGCGGTGGCGGAGTTCTGGTTGTCGGCGACGGGGGCGCCGGACTCGGTCGTAAGCACGCGCTTCGACATGGTGACCTTCCGTACTGGAGCTGCACCGCTGAGCTGTTCCGCGGTTCCTGGAGCGTAAATACGCCCGGAAGGGAACGTCAACAGTTTGTTGAAAGACGAGGTGTGAGCTTCCGGGCGGCGGCGGCGCCTGGGCGCGACAGGACAGGTGTCAGCGCCGCCGCCACCCGGAAATCAGGGGCCCCCGAAGGGGTGTTTCCGGCGGGTCAGACCTGCGAGCCGGAGAGGCGCTCGACGGCGCGGAGCAGGGCGGAGTGGTCCAGGCCGCCGTCGCCCTGGGCGCGCAGTGAGGCAACCAGCTGGGCCACGACCGCGCCGACCGGAAGAGCCGCGCCCACGTTGCGGGCGGCGTCGGTGACGATGCCCATGTCCTTGTGGTGCAGGTCGATCCGGAAGCCGGGCTTGAAGTCCCGGTTCAGGAAGTTGTCCTTCTTGCGGGTCAGCACGGTCGAGCCGGCCAGACCGCCGTTGAGGACGTCCAGGGCGGCGGTGAGGTTCACGCCGGACTTCTCAAGGAAGACGACGGCCTCGGCGCAGGCCTGGATGTTGACCGCGACGATGAGCTGGTTGGCGGCCTTCACCGTCTGGCCGGAGCCGTGCGGGCCGCAGAGCACGATGGTCTTGCCGAGGGCCTGAAGGATCGGCAGCGCCGCGTCGAAGTCGGCCTGCTCGCCACCCACCATGATCGACAGGACGGCCTCGATGGCGCCGGCCTCGCCGCCGGAGACGGGGGCGTCCAGGACGCGGATGCCCTTCTCGGCGGCGTTCTTGGCGAGGTCGACCGAGGTCTGCGGGGTGATCGACGACATGTCGACGATCAGCGCGCCCTGCTTGGCGTTGGCCAGGATGCCGGCCTCACCGTACGCGATGGCCTCCACCTGGGGGGACGCCGGGACCATCGTGATGATCACGTCGGCGTCCTTGACGGCCTCGGCGATCGAGCCGGCCGCGGTGCCGCCGGCCGCCGCGAGGCGGTCCAGCTTGTCCTGCTCCAGGGTGAAGCCGGTGACCGAGTAACCGGCCTTGATCAGGTTCTCGGACATGGGGGAGCCCATGATGCCGAGGCCGACCCATGCGATCTTGGGGAGGTTGCTCATGAGGGTGCTGCCTTCCTAAAAGCTTTGGTACGTCGAGAAGTTGAGGCCCGGGGGGCGTGCCTCAGCGGGCCGCGCGGGCCTCGGCGGGGAGCCACTCGAAGGAGGCGGCGGCGTCGGCGGCCTTGTACTCCAGGCCCACCCAGCCGTCGTAGCCGGCCTTGCCCAGCTGGTCGAGGAGCTCTTCGAGCGGCAGCGAGCCGGTGCCCGGCGCGCCGCGGCCCGGGTTGTCGGCGATCTGCACGTGGCCGGTCTTGTCGGCGTACGCCTCGATGACCTCGGCGACGTTCTCGCCGTTCATCGAAAGGTGGTAGATGTCGAGCAGGAACTTGGCGTTGCCAAGACCCGTCGCGGCGTTCACCTTGTCGATGACTTCGATGGCGGCGGGGGCGCTCACCAGCGGGTAGAGCGGCGACTCCGGCTTGTTCAGGGTCTCGACCAGGAGGATCGCGCCGACCCGGTCGGCCGCGCGGGCCGCCAGGACGAGGTTCTCCAGGGCGAGCGCGTCCTGCACCTGCGGGTCCGCGCCCTCGACGCGGTTGCCGTAGAGCGCGTTGAGCGCCTTGCAGCCGACCGAGGCGGCGAAGTCGGCCGCCACCTCGATGTTGGCGCGGAAGCGGTCCGACTCCTCACCGGGAACCGACAGCGCGCCGCGGTCCGGGCCCGGCAGGGCGCCGGCGTAGAAGTTGAGGCCCACCAGCTGGGTGCCGGCGTCGTCGAGCGCCTTCTTCAGGGCGTCGAGCTCGGCCTGCTCGGGGGTGGGGGTCTCGATCCAGGGCCACCACAGCTCGACCGCCGTGAAGCCCGCCGCGGCCGCGGCCGCCGGGCGCTCCAGGAGCGGGAGTTCCGTGAAGAGGATCGAAAGGTTTACATCGAAGCGCTGGTTCGAGTAGCCCATGAGGGGTGTGCGCTCCTTCCGTATTGCGGAAGTTGTTTTCTGCTTGATGGAAGGTTGCAGGGGGAGCGGCGAGCTTGTCAAGAGGGCCTCCCGGATTTCGTCCACCTCGCAGTAGGTTGAGCGCGTGCGATTGAGAGTGGAGTTCACGACCGAGCCCTTCGACCTCGACGAGGCGCCCCCGCATGCGGTGGTCGCCCGCGACGTCATCCAGGCGGCCCGGCTCGACGCGGTCGACGTCGGCCCCTTCGGCAATACCGCGGAGGGCGGCGCGGATGAGGTGCTCACCGCGGTGGACGCGCTGCTGCGCAAGGCCCTGGCAGCGGGCGCCACCCGCGTCTCGCTCCAGGTCAACGTGATCGGGGAGGGCGAGAAGTGACCGAACCCGCGGACCACCCTCTGATCCAGGCCGTCAAGCCGCTCGTCGACGCCATGGGTGCGGAGATAGTGGCGCCCGCCCACGCGCTGCCCGACGACGTGGTGCTCGCCTGGGAGGGCGAGGATGTGGTGGCCGTGCGGCTGCCCCAGCTCTCCGACTCGCTGGATCACATCCTGGCCGCCATGGAGCGGCGCCACGGCATGCCGCTCGCGTCCCTGGACCGCAAGGCCAAGCAGTCCGCCGTACGGACCCTGGAGGCACGCGGCGCCTTCTCGGTGCGACACGGCGTCGAGACGGTCGCCTCGGCCCTCGGAGTCAGCCGGTTCACCGTGTACAACTACCTCAACCGGGACTCCAAGAGCGACTGAGCGAGCACGCTCGGTGCCTGGTCAGGCGCCCCCGCGCAACGAACCGCCGCCCGGACACCGGGCGGCGGTTTTTGTAACGCGAAGTTTTCAACAAAGTGTTGACGTGATGTTTCGGAGGGCGTTAGCTATCCGCAGCCCGTTCAGCACCAAGGCCACGGAGGCCGCCGTGACTACGACTTCGACGCCGGGCCTCGCCCGGTTCAACACCTCACGGGATGATGCGGCCCTCGCCGCGCTCCACGAGGTGTGCGCCAGTTCGGCGTGGGGGAGCAAGCTGCTCGCCCAGCGCCCGTACGCCACCGCAGAGGACCTCTTCACCGCCAGTGACGCCGCTCTGGCCGAGCTGGGTGTGAAGGACCTGGAAGAGGCGATGGCAGGGCACCCGCCGATCGGCCGGCCGAAGCCCGGTGACCCCACCTCCGCACGTGAACAGCGCGGAATGGCCGGGGCCTCCGAGGCCCTCAAGGCCGAGCTGCTCGAACTGAACCTGGCCTACCAGGAGAAGTTCGGCCATGTCTTCCTGATCTGCGCGACCGGTGCCACCGGTGAGCAGATGCGCGACGCGGTGAAGACCCGGATCGGCAACACCGCCGAGGAGGAGCGCGAGATCGTGCGCACCGAACTCGGGAAGATCAACCGAATCCGGCTGACCCGTCTCGTAGAAGAGGACAAGGACTGATGAGCACCGCGACCACCGCCTCGGTGTCCACGCACATCCTGGACACCAGCATCGGACGCCCCGCCGAGGGCGTCGCCATCTCGCTGGCGGCCCGCTCGGGCTCCGACGCGGAGTGGATCTCGCTCGGCGGCTCCGCGACCGACGCGGACGGGCGCTGCAAGGACCTGCCGGCCCTGCCGGAGGGCACCACCCACGTACGACTCGACTTCGAGGTCGAGACGTATTTCACGCGTTCAATCAAGACAGTGAAGCAAGCCGAGGCGCAGCAGGACGCCCCCCGCGTAAGGGACAGCGGTGCGTTCTTCCCGGAGGTGGCGATCACTTTCGCCGTCACCCCGGGCGAGCACTATCACGTACCGCTGCTGCTCAACCCGTTCGGCTACTCCGTTTACCGAGGGAGCTAGCAGACATGCCCACGATTCTCGGCCAGAACCAGTACGGCAAAGCAGAGAACCGCGTCGTCAAGATCACGCGGGACGGCGACACGCACCACATCAAGGACCTCAACGTCTCCGTCGCCCTGTCCGGCGACATGGAGGACGTGCACTACTCCGGCTCGAACGCCAACGTGCTCCCGACCGACACCACCAAGAACACGGTGTACGCGTTCGCCAAGGAGTACGGCATCGAGTCCGCCGAGCAGTTCGGCATCCACCTCGCACGGCACTTCGTGACCTCGCAGGAGCCGATCAAGGTCGCGCGCATCCGCATCGAGGAGTACGCCTGGGAGCGCATCGAGACCTCCGAGGCCAACTCGAAGTTCATCGGCTCCGACGACGTCAAGCACTCCTTCGTCCGCAAGGGCCAGGAGACCCGGGTCACCCAGATCACCTACGACGGTGAGAAGTGGGAGGTCATCTCGGGCCTCAAGGACCTCGTCGTGATGAACTCGACGAACTCCGAGTTCTGGGGCTACGTCAAGGACAAGTACACGACGCTCCAGGAGGCCTACGACCGCATCCTGGCGACGCAGGTCTCGGCCCGCTGGCGCTTCAGCTGGAGTGACGACGAGCAGAAGGCGCCGAACTGGGAGAAGTCCTACGAGCAGGTGCGCAAGCACATGCTGCAGGCCTTCGCCGAGACGTACTCGCTCTCGCTCCAGCAGACCCTGTACCAGATGGGTTCGCGCATCATCAACAACCGGTCCGAGATCGACGAGGTTCGCTTCTCGCTGCCGAACAAGCACCACTTCCTGGTGGACCTCGAACCGTTCGGGCTCAAGAACGACAACGAGGTCTACTTCGCGGCGGACCGTCCGTACGGTCTGATCGAGGCGACCGTCCTGCGCGACGGCGTCGAGCCGCAGATCCCGGTCGACATGACCAACCTCTGACGCGGCACTGAGCCCGCCCCAGCCCGGCCCCAGTCGGGCGGGGGCCGGCCAGACCGGAGGGACATCCCATGGCACAGCCCGCAATGGGGCCGGCAACAGCCGACGGCCCATGTACCAACCCACCTGAAGGTGCCGTGCACCCGGTGGACGAAAAGCTTCCTGCCGCGCGGCTCGTTCCCGCGGCGCTCCAGCACATCGCCGCCATGTACGCGGGCGTCGTCACCCCTCCGCTCATCATCGGCCAGGCCGTCGGCCTGGACACCGCGGGACAGACCCGTCTGATCGCGGCCAGCCTGCTCATCGCCGGGCTCGCCACCGTCCTGCAGACCCTCGGCGTCGCGAACTTCGCCGGCAACCGGCTCCCGTTCGTCAACGCCGCCTCGTCGGCCGGCATCGCGCCCATGCTCGCGATCGCCGAAACCAGCGCCAAAGGCCATCAACTCCCCGCCATCTACGGCGCGGTGATGGTCGCCGGAGTCTTCTGCCTCCTGGTGGGGCCCTTCTTCGGCCGGCTGCTGCGTTTCTTCCCGCCGCTGGTGACCGGTGTCGTGATCACGCTCATCGGCGTCACGCTGATGCCCGTACCCGTGTCCTGGGCCCAGGGTGGCGACAAGAACGCCGCCGACTTCGGGTCCATGAACCACCTGGCGCTCGCCGCCTTCACGCTCGTCGTGATCCTGCTCTTCCAGCGCTTCGGCCGCGGCTTCCTGCGCCAAGTCGCCCTGCTGCTCGGCCTGTTGACCGGCACGCTCGCGGCGATCCCCTTCGGGATGGCCGACTTCTCCGCCCTGAAGTCCGCGCCCGTCGCGGCCCTGCCGACGCCGTTCTCCTTCGGCGCCCCCGAGTTCCACCCCGCCGCCGTCCTGTCGCTGTGCATCGTGATGCTGGTCCTGATGACCGAGTCCAGCGCCGGCATGCTGGCCGTCGGCGAGATCTGCGAACGCCGCACCGACGGGCGCACCATCGCCCGCGGCCTGCGCACCGACGGCATCGCGACCCTGCTCGGCCCGGTCTTCGGCGGCTTCCCGACCAGCGCGTTCGCCCAGAACGTCGGCGTCGTCTCGCTGACTCGCGTACGCAGCAGGTACGTTGTCGCCGTCGCGGGCGGAGCCCTGCTCGTGCTCGGCGCCTTCCCGGTGCTCGGCGCGGTCGTCTCGCTGGTCCCGATGCCCGTCCTCGGCGGCGCCGGAATCGTCCTGTTCGGCTCGATCGCGGTGAGCGGTATCCGTACCCTCTCCGAGGCCGGGCTCGACGACAGCTCCAACATCGTCCTGGTGGCCGTGGCGCTCGGGGCGGGCATCATCCCGCTCGCCGCGCCCACCTTCTACGCCGGATTCCCCGCCTGGGCACAGACCGTGCTCGGGTCCGGCATCAGTGCGGGAGCGCTCGCCGCGGTCCTGCTCAACCTTTTCTTCCACCATCTCGGCACCCGGAGCAGCGTCACCGCCCCGGTACTCAAATCCTCGTAGGGTCCTGCCGTGCCCAAGTCACAGCCGCCACTGAACAAAGAAGGAAGCACCATGGCACCTTCGGCAGCCCCCCAGCGCATCGTCATCGAGAACTGTGCGATCGCCACCGTGGACGCGAATGACACCGAGTACGCCTCCGGGTACCTCGTCGTCGCCGACAACAAGATCGAGTCGATCGGAGCCGGTCAGGCCCCGAAGGGCCTGGAGAACGTGGTCCGCCGCATCGACGGCACCGGCCACCTGGTCACCCCCGGCCTGATCAACACGCACCACCACTTCTACCAGTGGATCACGCGTGGTCTGGCCACCGACCACAACCTCTTCAACTGGCTGGTCGCCCTCTACCCGACGTGGGCGCGCATCGACGAGCAGATGGGGCGCGTCGCGGCCCAGGGCTCGCTCGCGATGATGGCCCGCGGCGGTGTCACCACCGCGATGGACCACCACTACGTCTACCCGCGGAACTCGGGCGACCTGTCCGGCGCGATCATCGGCGCTGCCTCCGAGATGGGCGTGCGCTTCACCCTGGCCCGCGGCTCCATGGACCGCAGCGAGAAGGACGGCGGCTTGCCGCCGGACTTCGCCGTCGAGACCCTCGAAGGCGCGCTCTCGGCGACCGCCGAGACCGTCGACCGCTTCCACGACGCCTCCTTCGGCTCGATGACCCAGGTCGCCGTCGCCCCCTGCTCGCCGTTCTCGGTCTCCACCGAACTCATGAAGCAGGGCGCCGAGTTGGCCCGCGCCAAGGGCGTACGGCTGCACACCCACGGCTCGGAGACCGTGGAGGAGGAGCAGTTCTGCAAGGAGCTGTTCGGCATGGGCCCGACCGACTACTTCGAGTCGACCGGCTGGCTCGGCAACGACGTGTGGATGGCGCACTGCGTCCACATGAACGACTCCGACATCGCCGCCTTCGCCCGCACCGGCACGGGCGTGGCCCACTGCCCCTCCTCCAACGCGCGCCTGGCCGCGGGCATCGCCCGGGTCCCGGACATGCTGAAGGCGGGCGTCCCGGTCGGCCTCGGCGTCGACGGCACCGCGTCCAACGAGTCGGGTGAGTTGCACACCGAGCTGCGCAACGCGCTCCTCATCAACCGCCTCAACGCCCAGCACCGCGAGGCCGCGCTCAACGCCCGCCAGGCGCTGCGCCTGGGCACCTACGGCGGCGCCCAGGTGCTCGGCCGCGCCGACCAGATCGGTTCGCTGGAGGCCGGCAAGCTCGCCGACTTCGTGCTGTGGAAGCTGGACACCCTGGCCCACGCCTCCATCGCCGACCCGGTCACCGCGCTCGTCTTCGGTGCCGCGGCCCCGGTCACCGCCTCGTTCGTGAACGGCAAGCAGATCGTCGAGAACAGCCGTCTCACCACGGTCGACGAGGACGCCATCGCGGTCGCGACCCGCGAGGAGGCCCAGCGCCTCGCCCGGATCGCCGCGCAGGCCTGACCCCAAGGAGTCCGGCCGAGGGGGACGGCCCTCGGCCGGTCGCCGTGGACCCGAGCGGGGTGCACGGCAGCTGGGCCGGGGGGTGCGTACTACAAGGACGTACGCACCCCCCGGAACGGTGAACGTGTCGATCCCCGCACGAATACCGTGAGTTGGCGCGAGCCGCGCCGACCGTCAGCCGTACCGGAAGCGTGATCCCCGCGCTGCCCGCACCGTCCGGCACCACCGGCCGTCACCCGGCCCGGTCACCACCCCTTCGGCCCCACCCGCAACCCGATCGGTAGTACCCCGCGTCACACAGCCAGCCGCGCTGTTCGCACTGCCCTGCACCACCTGTTCCAGCTGCTCAACGCACCACACCGCAACACCTCCCTGACATCCGCGTCCACCGCCGACGTGTAACCGACCGGAGGAACCGCCGTGGCCGCACAGCCCAGGTTTCGCAACTTCGCAGTCCGCCCCGCCCAGACCGGCGAGAAGCACCCGGTCGACGAGACGCTCCCCCCGCTGAAAATGTTCACCAGTGGCCTCCAGCACGTGGCCGCGATGTACGCGGGTGTGGTGGCCCCGCCCATGATCGTCGGCCCCGCTGTGGGGCTCGACACCAAAGAGACGGCTTTTCTGGTCGCCGCGAGCCTGTTCACCGCAGGGCTCGCCACACTTCTGCAGACCCTCGGGATCTGGAAGATCGGCGCCAAGTTGCCCTTTGTGAACGGGGTTTCGTTCGCCGGCGTCACCCCGATGATCGCCATCGGCAAGGAGCACGGCCACAACGCGATCCCCGTCATCCTCGGCGGGATCATCGTCGCCGGACTGCTCGGGTTCATAGCCGCCCCGTACTTCGGCAAGCTCGTCCGCTTCTTCCCGCCGGTCGTCACCGGCACCGTGATCACCCTGATCGGTGTCTCGCTGCTCCCCGTGGCCTTCAACTGGTCCTCCGGCGGCAACGAGAAGGCCGCCGACTACGGTTCGCTCTCCAACCTCGCGCTCGCCGGGATCACCCTGGTCATCGTGCTCGCGCTGCGCAAACTGCTGCGCGGCTTCATGCAGCAGATCGCGATCCTGCTCGGTCTGGTGGCGGGTTCGGTCATTGCGATCCCGATGGGCAAGACGAGCCTCGACGCCATCAAGAACGCGGACGTCATCGGCTTTCCGACGCCGTTCCACTTCGGCGCCCCGCAGTTCGACATCGCCGCGATCGTCTCGATGTGCATCGTGATGCTGGTCTGCATGACGGAGTCCACCGCCGACATGCTGGCCCTCGGAAAGATCGTCGAGCGCCCGGCCGACCAGGAGACCATCGCGGCCGGCCTGCGCGCCGACACCCTCGGATCCGTGCTCAGCACCGTCTTCAACGGCTTCATGGCCAGTGCCTTCGCCCAGAACATCGGGCTCGTCGCGATGACCAAGGTGCGCAGCCGGTTCGTCGTCGCGACCGGCGGACTCATCCTGATCGTCGTCGGGCTCTGCCCGGTCGCGGCCTCGGTGATCTCCCTCGTACCGCTGCCGGTGCTCGGCGGCGCGGGCATCGTGCTGTTCGGCTCGGTCGCCGCCAGCGGCATCCAGACCCTGTCGACGGCCGCCCTGGAGAAGGGTGAGAACGCGCTGATCGTGGCGGCCTCGGTCGGCATCGGCCTGATCCCGATCGCCAAGCCGGACTTCTACCACGCCTTCCCCGACAAGGCACTGGTCGTCCTCGACTCCGGGATCTCCACCGGCTGCGTGGTCGCCATCGTCCTCAACCTGGCCTTCAACCACTTCGGCAAGAAGCACGCCGAGGCGGAGGCCGACGACGACCTGACCTCGGCCGAACCGGCCGTAGCCCTGCACTGACCGCTCAGCCCTTCGGCCCGGAAGGTCCCGGCCGGTCACGGGACCTGTGGCACCACCTGCCGGGCCTTAGGTCGTCCCTGGTCCGCTCAGCCCCTTTGTCCGCTGTTCACGGTGCTAGAACGGAAGGGCCGCGTCCCACCACGGGATGCGGCCCGTTCGGATGTTGCGCCCCCTGCCACGGCAACACCCCTTTCCGTGGAGGAAGCAGATGAGTACGGCCGCACAGAGGGACGCGACCGAGAAGAAGAAAAGGGGCGCCGGCGTGATGGCCGTCATGCAGCGCATCGGCCGGAGCCTGATGCTGCCGGTGGCCGTGATGCCGGCCGCGGCCCTCCTCGTACGCCTTGGCAACACCGACATGCTCGGCCGGGACTCCTTCCCGGCCGTCGTCACCAGGATCGCCGGATATATGTCCGCGGGCGGCGGCGCGATCATCGACAACATCGCGCTGTTGTTCTGCGTCGGCATCGCGATCGGCTTCGCCAAGAAGGCGGACGGTTCGACCGGGCTCGCGGCCGTCGCCGGATACCTCGTCTTCGAGAAGGTGCTCGCCACCTTCACCGACAGCACCCTGCCGAAGGTCGCGGCCGTCGTCGACGGCAAGATCGTCATGAACGAGGCGCCGGTCAACGCGGGTGTCCTCGGCGGTGTCGTCATGGGCATCGTGGTCGCGCTGCTGTACCAGAGGTTCCACCGGACCAAGCTGCCGGACTGGGCGGGCTTCTTCGGCGGACGCCGCCTCGTGCCGATCCTGTCCTCCTTCGCGGGCCTGGTCATCGGCATCGTCTTCGGTCTGATCTGGCCGGTGCTCGGCGCCGGACTGCACCACTTCGGCGAGTGGCTGGTCGGCTCCGGCGCCGTCGGTGCCGGCATCTTCGGCGTCGCCAACCGCGGTCTCATCCCGGTCGGCATGCACCACCTCCTGAACTCCTTCCCCTGGTGGCAGGCCGGCGACTACAACGGCGCCCACGGCGACATCCCGCGCTTCCTCGCCGGTGACCCGAGCGCCGGACAGTTCATGACCGGCTTCTTCCCGATCATGATGTTCGCCCTCCCCGCCGCCTGCCTCGCGATCACCCACTGCGCGCGCCCCGAGCGCCGCAAGGTCGTCGGCGGCATGATGATGTCGCTCGCGCTCACCGCGTTCATCACCGGCATCACCGAGCCGATCGAATTCAGCTTCATGTTCATCGCGCCGGTCCTGTACGCGATCCACGCGGTGCTCACCGGCGTCTCCATGGCGCTGACCTGGGCGCTCGGCATGAAGGACGGCTTCGGCTTCTCGGCCGGCGCCATCGACTTCTTCCTCAACATCGGCATCGCCCAGAAACCCTGGCTGCTCGCCCTGGTCGGCGTCTGTTTCGCGGCGCTGTACTACGTCGTCTTCCGCTTCGCGATCACCAGGTTCAACCTGCCGACGCCGGGCCGGGAATCCGACGAGGAGCTCGAAGAACTCCTGAAGGCGGAGGCCAAGTAGCCATGCATCACACGCCAGTTGAGCACACCACCCGCATCCTCGACCTCGACCGGGAAGGGCTCGCAGCACTGCGCGGCCGCGAGCTCACCGCCGCCGTGGCGGCCGCCGAGGGCCGCACCATGGTCGCCGAGGTCTTTGCCGAGCGCGCCGCGCTGATCCCCGGAGAGGACGGCCGGGGCGTCCACAACATGGAACTCGTCGCGGCCTTCGGCGCCGACATCGTCGTCCTGAACCTCATCGAACGGGCCTGGGACGGTACGAAGCTGACCCTGCCGGGCCTTGGCACCTTCACCTCGATCGGCGACCTGGCGGCGCACATCGGCCGCCCGGTCGGCATCAACCTCGAACCCGGTGACGTACCGGAGATCCGGCGGGCCAAGCCCGAGTACGCCAAGCGGCTGGTCGACATGGGCGCGGCCATGCTGTGTCTCACCGCGAACCCCGGCACCGGCGGCTCGTACGACGGGCTCGCCCGGGTAACCGACGAGCTGCGCCGGGGACTTGGCGACGACGTGGCGCTGTGGAGCGGCAAGATGCACCACGCCGGGCACCCCGAACGCGTCACCGCCGCCCGCCTCACCTCGCTCGTCGAGGCGGGCGCCGACGGTGTCGTCCTGCCGCTGCCCGGCACCATGCCCGGCGTCACCAAGGAGCTGGCCGCCGAGGCGGTCGCCGCCGTGCAGGACGCGGGCGCCGTGGTGATGGGCGCGATCGGCACCAGCCAGGAGGGCTCGCACACCAACGTGGTGCCCCAACTCGCCCTCACCGCAAAGGAGACAGGCGTCGACGCCCACCACTTCGGGGACTCCTTCATCCCCGGAATGTGCGACCCGGAGCTGCTCTACGCCTACTCCGTCGCGATCCGCGGCCGGCGCCACACCTGGAACCGCATGGCGCTCGGCGGCCGCGGCACGCGGAGCGTCGCATGCTGACCTCCGACGTCCGCCGGGCCCGCATCGCGGAACGGGTCGAGTACAAGGGCCATGTCTCGGTCGCCGAGCTGATCAGGGTGATGCGAGTGAGCCGGATGACGGTCTACCGAGATCTGGCACTGCTCGAAGGGGAAGGGCGGCTGCACCGCGTGCGCTGCGGCGCGACCGCCTTCCCGAGCGCCCGGTTCGAGGACGGCGCGGACTGGATGACCTGGCGGCTCACCCAGCAGCAGGCCGCTTGACCTCCTACTTCTCGCAGGCGATGCCGTCGCCGTCCCGGTCCAGGTGGGCGGCGTAGCCGGGGTCGCCGCGGTGGAGCGGAGCGGCTCCGGCGGCGCGGACGGCGGCGCAGTTCTTGTAGTAGACGCTGCCTCCGCCGCCCTTGCCGCTACCGCCGCTGTCCCCTCCGCCATTGCCCCCGCCGTCGTTCATCGGGGGCGGCAGGCTTGGGCCGTTCGTCTTGGGCTTCGGCGGAGCCTTGGGGGCCGGGGGCGTCGGGGCGGGGGGCGTCGAGGACGGCGTGGCGCTCGGGCTCGGACTCGGGCTGGCCGACGGCGTCGGGGAAGCGGACGCCGAAGGAGCGGCGGCCGGGCTGCTGGCCGCGGGCTTGACGGTGTCGTCCTGGCAGCCGGTCGTGGTGAAGGCGAGCGCACCGAGCAGGCCGGAAATGAGCAGAGTGCGGACGGCTGGCCTTGATATGCGCATGCGGCGGCTCTTTCGGACGATCGGGTGCTTGTAATGATCTGGTGAAGAGAGAATACGGGCCGCAAAGGTTACGTAAAGCAAGTTCGGTCAACTCGGCCGAATTCAGCCGCCGTACGGTCGGAGAACGCACGAAAAGGCGGGTACGGCAGCCCTCCGCTGCCGTACCCGCCGTTCCCGCGGGGGCCGTCAGCCGATGTGGTACGGGTCGCCGTACACCTTCCAATCGAGCGGGGTGTCCAGGTTCAGATTGCCCTTCTTCAGGAAGACCCGCTGCTCGGTGTCGACGCGGCTGGTGTCGCTGTGCGCCTCCTCCTGCTTCATAGCCCAGACCCGGGCGTCCAGGAACGCGTTGAGGTACGTCGTCTCGTTGCCGCCCTGCGACGGGGGCTTCGCCTTGGCGAGTGCCTTCTTGCGGATGGAGCTGAAGCTGGTCGGGTCGCTGCCGTCGCCGTGCATCACGATGGCGTCGTAGTAGATGAACTGCCCGAGCGTGCCGACTCCGTCGGACTTGCCCTGCTTGACGGCCGGGTCGAAGTAGACCCGGTCGCGCTCGTCGTTCTGGGCGTCCTTGAAGGCCGTCTCGGACGCGGCGGTCTTCCAGTCCTTGGTGAAGTTCGGGTCGAGCCCCTTGTGCGAGTCGGTCCCGTTGACCTTCTCCAGGGCCGGCAGGTATTTCGCGAGGACGTTGCCGGGATTGCGGGCGGTGTAGAGCTTGACCAGGTCGAGCATGTCGCCGGTACCGGAACAGAATCCGATGATGCCGGCGGTGTAACCGCGCCCGTCCTTGATGTCCTCGATGTACTTGTACTGCGCCTTCCAGTTCAGCGAGGAGTTCTCCGCGCTGGAGACGAGCTGCATGGCTATGTCTTTCTTCGCCGGGTCGTCGAGCCCGGTCGCGGCGGCGTTGTTCACCGTCGCATTGTCCGCTGTGGTGGCGGCCGGATTCTCGGCGGCATACGCCGTGACCGGAACCGCGAGGAGAGCGGTGCCGAGCAGGGCGCGTACGGCGATCTTGGTACGACGTGCGGTGGTCTTGCGGTGGGGGGTGTGCACCTGGACCTCCATGAGGAGTTCGTCGCTCCGGTGTTCTGTTAGGAAACTTTCCTACCATTGCCGCGAAGCGGCCGTACACCCCTGCGACACAAGGAAGTTGAAGTGGCCGGACGTCCGGGTCAACCTTCACCATGGCCGACCTGCTGCTCTTCGCGTTCGACGGCGACGCGGAGAAGATCAACCCGCTGGGCGACGGCCCTCCTCAACCTGCTGCTCCTGATGACGGTGGTCGCCATTCCCCGGCCGGCCGCGCTGATGGCGGAGTACCTGCGGGAGCCCGGCGCCTCGCATGTCGCGGCCGTCGTCTACAGCGGCCTGATGGTCGTGATGGCCCTCAACTACCAAGCCCTGTGGTGGCACTTGACCCGTACGGGCCACCTCTTCGACGACCGGGTCGACAACACGGCCGCCCGCGCCACCCGCGCCCGATTCGCCATCGGCTCGCTCGCCTACCCGGCGACGGTGGCCCTCGCCTTCGTCTCGGCCCCGCTGACCCTGGCCGCGCACGGCCTGCTCGCCGTGTACTACGGCTTCAACCAGCTCAAGGTGCCGGTCGCGGAGGCCGGGCTAAACTGACGGGCCGCCGTTGCCGCACGTCAGAAGACCAGCCAGAAGGAGTCCCGCACGTTGTCCGAGAAGCACGAGGCAGCCGTCCCGGCGCCGGGAGCGACCCGCCTCACCCTCGTCTCCGACTGCGGCAACTGCTTCGGCCTGTGCTGTGTCGCCCTCGCCTACGCGGCGTCCGCCGACTTCGCGATCAACAAGCCGGCCGGGAAGCCCTGCCCCAACCTCCAGCAGGACTTCCGCTGCGGAATCCACCGCGACCTGCGCGGGCGCGGCTTCCAGGGCTGCACGGTGTACGACTGCTTCGGCGCCGGCCAGAAGGTCTCACAGGGGACCTTCGGGGGCCGCGACTGGCGTACGGCTCCGGAGACCGCCGCCTCGATGTTCGAGGCCTTCCCGGTGATGCGCCAGCTCCACGAGCTGCTCTGGTACGTCACCGAAGCGCTCGCCCTGCCCAAGGCGCGGCCCGTCCACGCCGAGCTGCGCGCCGCTCTGGAGGAGACCGAGGCGTTCACGGCGCTGGCCCCCGAGGCCCTCGCCGACCTGGACGTTCCCGCCCACCGCGACAAGGTCAACAAGCTGCTCCTCAAGGCGAGCGAGCTGGTCAGGGCCGACTTCAAGGGCAAGAAGAAGGACCGCCGCGGCGCCGACCTCATGGGCGCCAAGCTGAAGGGTGCCGACCTGCGCGGCGCGAACCTGCGGGGCGCCTTCCTGATTGCCGCGGACCTGCGCGGCGCCGACCTGCGGATGGCCGACCTGATCGGCGCGGACTTCCGCGACGCGCGGCTTTCCGGCGCCGACCTGACCGAGGCGTTCTTCCTCACCCAGGCCCAGCTGAACGCGGCGAAGGGTGACGCGACCACCAAGCTTCCGCCGTCACTGGTGAGGCCGACGCACTGGTAAGGACAGCACCCTGAGGGGCGCGGGGAACCGCGCGACCGGCCACTGGCGGCCCGCAGCCGAATGGTGCGCACCCAGCAGAGCGTTTCAGCGCCCCCAGCCCGGATCCCGCCCGCTCACGCCGATCAGGCGGTCCAGCATCGGCGCCTCGGCGGGTACGTCGACGGCCGGGCCGAATGCCGTGCCGCGCGCGGCCGGGTCGTCCTTCGACGGGGCGAGGAGCTCGTAGGAGACCACCAGGTCGGCCGGGGCGGGCCGGTACGGCTGGCCGGTGGCCCGCGCCACGTCCCAGCCGTGCACCACCAGCTCGTCGAGGGCGATGCGGCCCACGGCCGCCGCGGGGAAGGTGCCGCCGCCCGCCCGTGTGTCGCCCTCCCAGGCCGCTGGGTCCCGCCAGGCGGCGGCCATGGCGGCGAGGCTCTCCGGCATGGACGTGCGCCAGTCCGCGGGCAGCTCGGGCGGTGGCACGCTGCCGGGGGCGGTGCTGGTCGAGGGGCCGAATTCCTTGTGCGCGGCATCCTGGAAGGCGACGCTGAGGCCCGCGATGTGCGAGAGAAGATCCCGCAGCGCGTACGCGGGACAGGGCGTCGGGCTCTCCAGTTGATCGTCGCGTACGCCTTCGAGCAGGCGCGTCAGCTCGGCCGCCGCGGGGCCGAGGTCCGGGAGGGATGCTTGGGCGTTCGTTTCGCTGCTCATGAAAGGGAGACGGTCCGGGGAACGAGAACTCATCGCCGGTTGCGCCATGAATCTGTTCGGGGGGCATGGCCTGGGTGTCGCCCTGCTTCGGTGAAGGGCTCGGACGGTCTCAACAGCGTTGAAATCAGAGGGAGTTGATGCGCAGCCCCTTGCCGTGCCCGCGCCCACCATGTCATACAGGTCTGGACCTTTTCCGTGGGACGGGAGGCCCCGCCGTGCGCAGCCGAACCAGCCGCCGAGCCGGCCGCCGGACCGGGGGAGCCGTCGGCCTGCTCGTCGCCCTGCCGCTGCTGCTCACCGCGTGCGGGGTGGGGGACGACAAGGACCGGCAGGGCCCGTCCGTGCCGGGCGCGGTCACCGCGCAGGCGAGCAGCGCCACGTCCGTACACGTGATGTGGCAGCCGTCGACCGACAACAAGGCGGTCGCAGGGTACGAGGTCCTGCGCGACGGGGCCGTGGTCAAGCGGGTCCCGGCCGACCGGAGCATGACCGACGTCGACGGGCTCGCCGCCTCGACCGCGTACCGCTTCACCGTCCGTGCCCGGGACGCCGCCGGGAACCTGTCGTCCCCCAGCGTGCCCGCCGCCGTCACCACCCCGGCCGCGACCCCGGACGACAAGCGCCCGCCCACCGCTCCGGCGCACCTCGCGGGCCGCGCGGACGGCACCGGCACGGCCATCCTGACCTGGGTCCACGCCTCGGACGACGTCGGCGTGACGGCGTACGACGTCTACCAGGAGGGCGCCCGCATCCACAGCGTCGGCGGCACCCTGACCACGGCGCGGCTGACCGGGCTGCGGCCCGGCACCGTCTACACCTTCACCGTGCGTGCCCGGGACGCCGCCGACAACGCCTCGCCGGACAGCAACGCCGTCGACGTCACCACGGCCGCCGCCCCCGGCGCGCCCCCGAGCACCGCGCCCACCGGGCTGCGCGCGAGCACCGCACGGGCCACGTCCGGCGGCGGAACGGACATCACCCTGCACTGGGTTCCGCCGCGCACCGGAGGCGGGATCGGGGCCTACCAGCTCTTCCTCAACGGCGCCCCGACCACCACGATCGTGCCCGGCATCCCGGCGCCGGGCGGTCTCACCTCGTACACCTTCACCGTCCCCGACCCGCCCGGCACCCGCTACAGCGTGAAGATCCGCGCGAGGCTCGCGGACGGGAAGTGGGGCGACTTCTCGGCGCAGCCGACCGTGGTCGTGCCCTGACGTGCCGGTCGAGCGCGGTCGTCACCCGAGAGGCCGGTCGATCGTGGTCGTGCCCTGATGGTCTGTCAGGAGAGCTTCCGGCCGCCGAACGCGCTGGAGCCGTCCGCCTGTTGCCACCACTTCTCCAGGCCGCTCTGGTCCATCGCGCTCCAGTCGGGGCTCTCCTGTACGAGTCCGAGGCCCAGGCGTCGGCCGAGGTCGACCATGCTGCGGCCGACCGCGGACCGCCTGGTGTCGTACGCGGCAAGCGCCTCCGGCCAGCTAGTGGCCGAGGCCAGCGCGGCCCCCAGGGCGGTCGCGTCCTGGAGCGCCTTCACCGCGCCCCCGCCGGTGTGCGGCCTGGCCACCGTCGCGGCGTCCCCGGCCAGGGCGAGCCGGCCGACCGCGTACCGGGGTGCGGTGAAGTCGTACATCGGCTGGATGAAGAGTTCCTCGGGTGCCGTCAGATGCATCAACTGGCCCCAGTACGGCGCGAGTCGAGTGTCCGCGATCTCCAGGGCGCAGGCGCGCAGCGCGTCGGTGAGGGTGCCGGGCGGCAGGCTGGTGGGGGAGTCGAGGGGCAGTCCGTGGCCGTCCGGCGGCGCCGCGTACAGCACCCAGTTGACGCGGTGGCCGCCCCGGCCGTCCGGGATGCGGTAGATGATCGCGTGCCCGCCCGGGAAGACGGCGTACACGCAGTCCTCCACCGGCCAGAGTCCGGGGTCGGGCAGCCGCTCGACGGGGAAGGCGCCCCGCCAGGCGAGATAGCCCGCGTACTCCGGGCGCACCTCGGGGTACGCGGCGGTGCGGACCACCGAGCGGTAGCCGTCGGCGCCGATGACGAAGTCGAACCGTTCGGACCGTCCGTCGGCCGTGCTCAACTCGGCGGCGTCCGCGGCCACTTCGAGACGCTCGACCGAGGTGCCCGCGCGGAACTCCACCGACTCCGGCACCCGCGCCCGCAGTTCGCGCCAGAGCGGGCCCCAGTTGTACGTGCGGAACGGGAAGGGCAGGATCCCGACACGGCGGCCCAGCGGGGCATCGCCGTCGCGAACGTACCAGCAGCGCCTGACCAGTTGGATCCAGGGCATCGCCGTGTCCACGTACCCGGCGGCCTCCAGTTCGGCATAGCGGTCGTTGTGCATCGCGAGCCCCACCCCGCGGTCGGCCAGCTGCCCTGCGGCCCGCTCGTACACCGTGATCCCCTCGGCGCCACCGCGGTGCGCGGCCAGTGCCGCGGCACACCCCGCGACGCTCCCGCCCACAATGGCAACTCGCCCTCCACGCATCCCCAACGCCCTCGCAGTCCTCGTCAGACAGGGTGCCGTGCCTCCCCGGCCCGGCGGACGCCCCCGCGGGATTGTCGCAGCAACCGGTGGCAAGCGCAGGAGGGGGCTCGGGTGATCACGGGATGCGGCGCCGTGCCCCGCATGGTCCATTGAGCCCATGAACGCGGACCAGGACCTGCGATCGACGGTCGACGCACTGATGGACGGGCTGCGGGCAGATCTGGAACGGCTGGCCCGCATCCCCTCGATCGCCTTCCCCGGCTTCCCTCCCGAACCGGTGCGCCAGGCGCACGACCTGGTGGTGGAGCTGCTGCGGGGCGCCGGAGTCGAGCACATCGAGCAACTCGACCTGCCGGACACGGCGCCCGTCGTCTACGCCGAGATCCCCCCGCCCACCCCGGACGCTCCAACGGTGCTGCTCTACGGCCACTACGACGTCCAGCCGCCCGGCGACGAGTCCCTGTGGCGCTCGCCGCCGTTCGAGCCGACCCCCATCGAGGGCGGGCTGCGGGCCCGCGGCATCGCGGACGACAAGTCCAACATCATCGTCCACCTGGGCGTGCTGCGGGCGTACGGCGGCCGTCCGCCGACCGGCATCAAGATCGTGATCGAGGGCCAGGAGGAGTACGGCAGCCCCTTCGACGACTACCCGCCCACGGACCCCGAGCGGTTCGCCTGCGACGCCGTGATCGTCGCCGACCTGGGCAACATCCGCCCCGGCTCACCCACCCTCACCACCGGCCTGCGCGGCGCGAGCGAGGTGGTCGTCGAGGTGCGCACACTGGCCGAGGCGCGGCACAGCGGAGAGTTCGGCGGCGCCGCCCCCGACGCCCTGCTGGTCCTGCTGCACGCGCTCGCCACCCTCCACGACGCCGACGGCAACGTGGCCGTCGCCGGCCTGCGCCGCGAGGCGTGGTCCGGCACCTCCTACACCGACGAGGAGTTCCGCGACCTCGCGGCCGTGCGCGACGGGGTGCCGCTCATCGGCACCGGCAGCCTGGGCGAGCGCCTGTGGAGCGGGCCCGCCGTCACCGTCATCGGCATCGACGCCCCGAGCGTGGACCACGCCGCGTCCGCGCTCGTGCCGTACGCCCGGGCCAAGCTGAACCTCCGCTTCCATCCGCAGCAGGATCCGAAGGAGGCGCAGGGCGCGCTCGTCGCCCATTTGGAGGCACTGCGGCCGTTCGGAATTCCGCTCACCGTCACCCCGGGCGACGCCGGCCCCGGCTTCGAGCCCGCGACCGGCGGCCCGGCCTATCGCGCCGCGCTCGCCGCGCTGCGCGAGGGCTGGGGCGCGGAGCCCGCCTTCGCGGCGAGCGGCGGCTCGATCCCCCTGGTCAACGGCCTCGCCAAGGCGGCGCCCGGCGCGGAGGTGCTGCTCTTCGGCGCGCAGGACAGCATGTGCGCGCTGCACGCCCCGAACGAACGCGTCCTCTTCTCCGAGCTGCGCGGCGCGGTGATCGCGGAGGCGGCGTTCCTGCGGGAGTACGCGGCGGGGTTCGGGGGCGCGTCATGACAGCGGGGCCGCCGGCTGGACGGCAGCCCCACGTGCCACCACCCCAAGTACCGCCACCGGAGCCGCCGTTCGAGGATCCGGCACCGTCCAAGACCGGGGGATTCCGCTTCCCGAGCGCGTTGACGATCCTCGCGATCGTCACGGTGGCCGTGTGGACCCTGGCGTTCGTCATCCCGTCCGGCGCGTACGACCGCAACGCCGACGGGGCGCCCGTCGAGGGCACCTACCACCGGGTCGACAACGGCCAGAGCTTCGTGGACCGCCTGAACGATCTCTTCCTCTCGCCGGTCAACGGCCTGTACGGCATCCAGGACGCCAAGTCCGGCCGGGTCGGCCCCTCGATGGCCGGCGAACTGTACGGCAGCGCCGGGGTGTTCCTCTTCGTGCTCGCCATCGGCGCGTTCATCACGGTGGTCTTCGCGACCGGCGCCCTCGACCGCGGCATCGGCCTCCTCGCCCACCGCCTCCGCGAGCGCGGCGCGCTGCTGATCGCGGGCGTGATGACGGTGTTCTCCGTCCTCGGCACGGTCGAGGGCTTCGCCGAGGAGACCCTCGGCTTCTACGGCCTGATCGTGCCGCTGATGCTGGCGCTCGGCTACGACCGCCTGGTCGCGACCGGCACGATCATCGTGGGCGCGGGCATCGGCGTGCTGTGCTCGACGGTCAACCCCTTCGCGACGGGCGTCGCCTCCTCGGCCGCCGGAATCTCCCTGGGCGACGGCATCGTCCTGCGCTTCGTGATGTGGGCGGTCCTGACGGCGGTGTCGATCCTGTACGTGGTCCGCTACGGGCGGCGCGTCCAGCGCGACCCGTCGAAATCCCTGACGGGTTTCCTGCCGGGAGACCTGGAACACCGGGAGGCGGAGGTGCGCCCGGCGGACGGGGGGACCGAGGCGTCTGACGGGGCCGAGCCCCCGGAGCTGACCCGAACCCACAAAGCGGTGCTGACCCTCCTCGCCCTCGTCTTCGCCTTCATGATCTTCTCGGTGGTGCCGTGGTCCAGCGCCCTGACGGGCAAGGCCGACGCCACCCCGTACGGCTGGGAACTGGGCTGGTCCTTCCCGCAGTTGGCGGCGCTGTTCCTGGTGGCGGCGGTCCTGGTGGGCGTCGCGGCACGCCTCGGCGAGGCCGGACTGAGCGCGACCGTCATCCAGGGCGCGGCCGACTTCATCTCCCCGGCGCTGGTCATCGTGCTCGCCCGGGGCGTGACGGTGATCATGAACAACTCGCAGATCACGGACACGGTGCTGCACTCGATCGAGGGCGTCGTGAAGGGCGCCCCGTCCGCCCTGTTCGCGGTGATCGTCTTCGTGGTGAACCTCCCCCTGGCCTTCCTGATCCCCTCGACCTCGGGCCACGCCACCCTCGCGATGCCGATCCTGGCCCCGCTGGCCGACTTCGCGGGCGTCTCCCGCGCGGTGGTGGTGACGGCCTGGCAGGCGGCGAGCGGCTGGATGAACCTGTGGGTCCCGACGACCGCCGTCACGATCGGCGGCGTGGCCCTGGCGAAGGTCGGCTACAACAAGTACCTCCGCTTCGTGGCGCCGCTGCTCGGCATCCTGTTCGTGCTGATCTGCGCGTTCGTGGCGGTGGGCGCGGCATTCACCTAGCAGCGGCGTTCACCTGGCAATGGCTCCGCCCCCGGTGCTGTGCGGTACCGGGGGCGGAGCCAGGGGACAACTGCTGGGGCTAGCCGACCAGTTGGTCGTACGCCGGGAGGGTCAGGAAGTCGGCGTAGTCGGCGTCCAGGGAGACCTTCAGGAGGAGGTCGTGGGCCTGCTGCCACTTGCCGGCCGCGAAGGCCTCCTCGCCGATCTCGGCGCGGATCGCCGCGAGCTCCTCGGCCGCGACCTTGCGGGCGAGCTCAGCCGTGGCCTTCTCGCCGTTCTCGAAGACCACCCCCGCATTGATCCACTGCCAGATCTGCGAGCGCGAGATCTCGGCGGTGGCCGCGTCCTCCATCAGGTTGAAGATCGCGACCGCGCCGAGGCCGCGCAGCCACGCCTCGATGTAGCGGGTGCCGACCTGGACGGCGGAGACCAGGCCCGCGTACGTGGGCCTGGCGTCGAGAGAGTCGATGGCGATCAGGTCGCCCGGGGCCACCGAGACGTCCTCGCGCAGCCGGTCCTTCTGGTTCGGCTTGTCGCCGAGGACCGCGTCGAAGGAGGCCATCGCGATCGGGACCAGGTCGGGGTGGGCCACCCACGAGCCGTCGAAGCCGTCGCCCGCCTCGCGGTCCTTGTCGGCCTTGACCTTCTCGAAGGCGACCTTGTTCACCTCGGCGTCCCGGCGCGAGGGGATGAACGCGGCCATGCCGCCGATCGCGTGGGCGCCGCGCTTGTGGCAGGTGCGCACCAGGAGCTCGGTGTACGCGCGCATGAAGGGGGCCGTCATCGTCACCGCGTTGCGGTCCGGAAGGACGAACTTCGCGCCGCCGTCCCGGAAGTTCTTCACGATGGAGAAGAGGTAGTCCCAGCGGCCCGCGTTCAGGCCGGCCGCGTGGTCCTTGAGCTCGAAGAGGATCTCTTCCATCTCGTACGCGGCCGTGATCGTCTCGATCAGGACGGTGGCACGGACGGTGCCCTGCGGGATGCCCACGTAGTCCTGCGCGAAGACGAAGATGTCGTTCCAGAGGCGGGCCTCCAGGTACGACTCCGTCTTCGGGAGGTAGAAGTACGGGCCCTTGCCGAGGTCGATCAGGCGCTGCGCGTTGTGGAAGAAGTACAGGCCGAAGTCGACGAGCGCGCCGGGGACCGGGCGGCCGTCGAACTGGAGGTGGCGCTCCTCCAGGTGCCAGCCGCGCGGGCGCATGACCACGGTCGCGAGCTGGTCGGCGTCCTTGAGGGCGTACGACTTGCCGGACCTGGCGTCGGTGAAGTCGATGCGACGCTCGTACGCGTCGATCAGGTTGAGCTGGCCGAGGACGACGTTCTCCCAGGTGGGGGCCGAGGCGTCCTCGAAGTCGGCGAGCCAGACCTTCGCGCCCGAGTTCAGGGCGTTGATGGTCATCTTGCGGTCGGTCGGACCGGTGATCTCCACACGGCGGTCGTTCAGCGCGGCCGGGGCCGGCGCGACCTTCCAGTCGGCCGCGCGGATCCCGGCGGTCTCGGGGCGGAAGTCCAGCGTGGAGGTGCGGGCGATCTCGGCGCGACGGTCCTGGCGGCGGGTGAGGAGCTCGTCACGGCGGGCCGTGAAGTTCCGGTGCAGCTCGGCCACGAAGGCGAGGGCCGCGTCGGTGAGTACCTCGTCCTGCCGGGGCAGGGGCTCGGCATCGACGATGGCCAGCGGGGACGGCGCTGGTGCGGACATGAGCTGTCACTCCTTCGCGGGCGGTGCCCTGACGGCCGCCGGGTCGCCATAAATGGCACTCAGTGCCAGGGCTCCGAGGTACGACTGCGGGCGCCGGTTGATCTGACGGGCGCTTCTGAACAGTGGATACTAGTTTCCTCATAGTGGAAGTTCAATGGTTTGTTGATGTCGAGATTCTCCGGGTCGACAGACCATGGCGCTGGGTGCCACCCCGTTCACTCCACGCTGTCCCGGCTGTCTTCCCGTGCACTCCGTGTACTCCAGGTCTACTGGAGGCGGCCGAGGTCCGCCTCCGTGTCGATGTCGTACGGCTCCGCGATGTCCCCGCACTCGACGAGCGCGATCTCCGCCTCGTGGGCCTTCAGATAGGCGCGCGCGCCCCGGTCTCCCGTGGCGCTCGCCGCGATGTCCGCCCAGCGGTCCGCGCCGAACAGCACCGGATGGCCCCGATTTCCGTCGTACGAAGCCGCCGCCAGGGAATCGCCCGAACGGTGGGCGGCGAGCACGCGGGCCACCGCTTCGGGGCCGATGCCGGGCTGGTCGACGAGCGAGACCAGGGCGGCCTCCGATGCCTCGTCCGATGCGGTCAGCGCCTCCAGTCCTGCCCGGAGCGAGGAGCCCATGCCCTCCGCCCAGTCCGGATTGTCGACGAGCACACAGCCCGCCAGGTCTGCGCGGGCCCGTACCTCCTCGGCCGCGGCGCCGAGCACCACGTACACCGTGCGGCAGCCGCCCTCGCGCAGGACCCGGACCGCGTTCTCGACGAGCGGGCGGCCGCGGTGCGGGAGCAGGGCCTTGGGGCGGCCGCCGAGCCGCCGGCCGCCGCCCGCCGCGAGCAGCAGCCCCGTGACCCGTGCCGCATTTGTCGGTGGTTGCGTCATGCCCCCACATATACCTAATGCTTCTGTCGAATTCCGTCCGCGCAGTGGCGCACGACACACCGGATGGCGTTAACTGGCCCGCGAATCCTGGCAGTTGACCTTCGCTGCACGGGTTTTTGACACCTGCACAAGGACGTGCGTGGGGGAGGGCTTTTGTTGCGAAGCGTGGAGCAGAGGGCCGTGGCCGGCAGTGGTGAGGACCCCAGAGTGAGCGAGTTGCGGGCGGCCGTGTCCCGGCTGCGCCGGGAGCTGGCCGGTCATCCGGCGGAGTTTCCGGACCGGGCCGTGGCCGAGGACGAGCTGGCGGCGCTCGACGCGATGGCCGTCAGCGGCGTCCCGGAGGTGCCGCGCCTTCGCCGCTCGCTGCTGCTGATCGCCGGCTCGATCGGCTCGGTCAGCGCGCTGGCGGGCGCGGTCACCGATGTACGGAAAGCGGTCGAGTTGTTCGGCGAGCCGCCGGGCCAGTACTGAGCATCTGGAGGTCTGCCTGTGGCGGCCCGGTCCGAACTCCCCCAAATTCAGGCCGGGTTCACGCCACCCAGTGCGGCCGGTTCTGCTCGCCGGTAACGGCGGGCAGGCCCGCGTCCAGGGCCGCGGCAAGCCGGCGGACCGCCTCGTCCGTCCGCTCCGGCTCGTGCACGAAGGGAATGCGCAGACGGTGTTCGTGCGTGCCGGGGTCGGCGGCGAAGCGTGAACCCGGCTGGATGTTCACGCCGTGGTCCAGGGCCGCCTGGGCCAGCGCACCCGCGATCGGGCGGCCGAGGTCGACCCAGAGGCTGAGCCCGCCGACCGGCAACTGCCAGCGCCACTCCGGGAGATGACGGGTCAGCGACTCGGCCAGCGCGTCGCGCCGCTCGCGCAGCTCGGGCAGCCGCCTGGCCAGCACGTCGTCCATGCCGGGCAGCAGCGTCTTGGCGAGCACCTGGTCGATGAGCGAGGGCGCCAGATCCACATGGATGCGCAGCGCGGCCAGCTCGTTGACGAGCCGGGAGCCCGCCCGCACCCAGCCGATCCGCAGCCCGCCCCAGTGGGTCTTGCTGAGTGAGCCGACCGTGACGATCTGCTCGGACTCGCCCTGGTGGGCCAGTGACACGAACGGCGCCGGGGCCGGTCCCTCCAGGGACATCTCGGCCATGGTCTCGTCGATGAGCAGCCAGGTGCCCGTAGCCCGGGCCGCGCGAAGGACCCGGGTCCGCTGCTCGGCGCTCATCAGCGCGCCGGTCGGATTCTGGAAGTCCGGGATGAGGTAGGCGAGCCGGGGCGCGGTCTGGCGCAGGGTGCATTCGAGGAGCTCGCTGTCCCAGCCGTCCTCGGTCACCGGTACGGGAGTGATCCGCAGCCCGGTGTGGCGCACCGCGTCCAGGGCGTTGGGGTAGGAGGGGCTCTCGATCAGGGCCCGGTCGCCGGGGCGGCCGAGGAGATTCACCACCAGGGACACCGCGGACTGGGCGCCGGTGGTGATCAGGATCTGCTCGGGCAGGGTGGGCAGCCCGCGCCGGGTGTAGCGCTCGGCGACGGCGGCCCGCAACTCGGGCAGGCCGAGCGGGTGGTAGCCGTTGGTGGCGGCGTGGCAGGCCAATTCGGGCCCGGCCAGTTCGAAGGCGGCGGCCAGCTCGGCGGCCGGGGCGCACGGCGCGGCCATCGCCAGGTCGATGACGCCGTCCGGCGCCTGGTACCGGGCCACATTGGCCGGGGCCGCGCCCTCGGGCAGCTCGGTCCAGGTGCCCGAGCCGCGCCGGCTCAGCGCGTACCCGCCCTCGCGAAGGAGGTCGTACGCGGCCGTGATGGTGGCCCGGCTGACCTCCAGGGCGGTGGCCAGCTCGCGCTCGGCGGGCAGCCGCGTGTGCAGCGGGATGCGGCCGTCGAGCAGCAGGGTGCGCACGCCCTGGGCGAGGGCGCGGTAGCCGGGGTGCGGGCCCGTGATGGCGGTGACCTGGGCGGAGAGCTGACGGCTGCCGAGCGTGCGCGCGGTACTGCTGACGGTGTCCACGGACCGGACCACCCGCATGCCTGCCATACCAACCTCCATGAATTGGCCCTGCCGTCCAGGCCAATCAGCGTACAGACTCCAGCCTTGTCAGCGCATTGGCCTGGATGGCCGAGGAGGGTGAGTTGTCATGGAACGCGATGTGGCGGTCACGGACCGGTTCGAGCGGGAGATGCAGCGGCGTCGCGAGGAAGGCCCCAGAGGGATCTCGCTCGTCCGGTTCCGCGGGCTGCGGCTGCGCAAGGGGCGCGCGAAGTGACCGGGGGGCGGGTGGTCGTGGGCGTCAGCGGTTCGCTGGGCAGCCTCGCGGCGCTGCGGGCCGCGGTCGACGAGGCCCGTAACGGCGGCCGCGCTCTGGTCGCGGTGACCGCGTGGGAGCCGCCGGAGGGCGAGATCCTCTACGCGCGCAACCCGGACAGCGCGTGGGCCGCGTACCACGAGGACCTGGCGCGCGAGACGCTCGACCGGGCCGTCGAGGAGGCGCTCGGCGGACTGCCCGAGGACGTGGCCGGGCGGAAACTCGTCGTACGCGGCAAGGCGGGGCGGGTGCTGTGCGCGCTCGCCGACCGGCCCGAGGACCTGCTGGTCATCGGCGCGCGGCCGGGCGTGCGGCGCGCTCCGGTACGCCGCTACATACAGCAGCACGCGCGGAGCGCCTTCCTGACGACGCCGGCGCCCCGCCTTCCCCGGCACACGGTGCGGGCCCTGCGGCACGCCCGGGCCGAGGACTTCGCCCTGCACGGGTGAACAGAGCCGGGGCCGGGCCGTACGGGGGACGGCCCGGCCCCCACCGGACCGTCCCCGTCCTCGGTCAGCCGCCGCCCCGGTCGTCGTCCGGAGCCAGGGTGTGCGGCGCCAACTGCGCGACCAGGCCGAGCAGTTCGTCCGCCGGATAGGTGCGGCCGGCCTCGGTGCCCGGGGGCGCCGGAGCCGCCGGGATCAGGGCGTCGGCCGCCTCCGCGTGCAGCCAGACCGCGATCAGGTGCACGGCCGGAATGTGCAGCAGTCGCACCTCGGCGTCGCCGGGGTGACCGCTCGCGGCATCGAGCGCGGCCGCCGTACCGGCCACGAACGGGCCGTAGCCCAGCTGGCTGAAGACGTGCTCGCCCGACGCGTCCCGTACGGTCTCGGCGAGTGCCACCGCGTCGCTGCCGTGCCGGACCAGATAGCGCCAGGCGACCGGCTCCGCATCGGCCAGCGGGCTCGCGGGGCCGACGGTGTACATCGGCACCGGGTCCGCGAGGCGCAGCTCGTCCGGGGCGGCCGGCAGCAGGGTCTCGGTGCGGACCCGGCCGAGGCCGGCGAGCAGCCGGAGACCGGCCTCGGCCGCCTCGCGCGACTGCTCGGGGGGCTGTGGTGACTGCAGTGTCATGGCCGGTCCTAGCCCCTCGTGTAGTAGCTGTGCGTCCAGGTCCCGCTGCCCTGGTAGCTGGTGGCGAGGGTGTTGTACACCTGGTCGGACTTGCCTTGAAGTGCTCTCCCGGCTGAAGCCGGGAGATTCCTGCTTACCTTGCGGTAGCGGGCTTGACGCGTTTCACGCGCCTGACGACTGCCCTCCCGACAGCCGGGATGAGCGCAAGGCCCATCCGGTACAGATGCAACACGTTCCGGGCCGCGTTCCAGTCGGCGCTGCCCGACCAGCCGCAGTCCGGGTTCTTGCACACGAACACGGCCTGGGACTCCCGGCTCCCGGGCGTGATGAAGCCGCACGCGGAGCATCGCCGGGACGTATTGGGGGCCGGGACCTTGTGCAGGATGCCGCCGTGCCGTGCGGTCCTGTACGTCAGCATGATGACCGTGCGGCCCCATGCTTCCCCGCTGATGGAGCGGTTCAGCCCGGATTTCTGGGCGACGTCCCTTCCCGGCTCTTCGACCGTTCCCTTGGCGGACTTGACCATGTTCGTGACGGTGAGTGCTTCGACCACGACCGTGCCGTAGGTGCGGGCGATGGCGGTGGTCGTCTGATGCTGCCAGTCCAGGGTTCGGCGCTTGGCTTTCGCGCGGAGTCCTGCGATCTGGTCGTAGGTGTGGTGCAGTCGGCGGCTGATGCGCTCGCCGGGTTTGCGGTGGCGCTGACGCCGCGCGGCGCGCTGCTCCAAGTGCAGGAGCTTGGCTTTTTCCTTGTCGGTCAGCCACTCGACGTGCTCGTACGTCTCACCGTCCGAGAGGGCGATGGGTACCTTGATGCCCACGTCGATGCCGACGTCCGGCCCTTGGTGGGGTTCGGGTTTGGCCTCCAAAGTCTGGACACGGAAGGCGATGTGCCAGCCGAGCGCGTCCTTGACCAGCCGGGCCCCGGTGATCCGGTTCTCGGCATTGGCCCGCTTACCCACAGGCAGGTCCTTGGTCCACCGGAACCGGACCCGGCCCACCTTGGGAATGTTGACCATGCCCCAGCGGCGGTGCACGCGGACGATGTTCAGGTCCCGGCCCTGCGGGACGTCCACGGACATCACCGTGCGGATGCGGCTCTTGAAGTTCGGAGCGTCGGCGCGGCCGTCCCAGCAGTTCTTCCACGCCTGGAAGTACGTCTTGAGCACCGCTTGCGCGGCCTGCGCGGGCAGGACAGCGAGAAAGTCGATGTCCTCGTGGGCCTGGCGGATCGCGGCGTCCGCGTTCGCGAGAGTCCGTTTTCCCTTCGGCATCATCTGCCACCAGGCGTGCAGCAGGTTCCACACAGTGCGGGCCGCATGCGCCTGCTCATCGGTCTTCAACACCCCGGCAGGCGACAGCGCAAGCCGGGCACGGTGCCCGAACTGCCGCTTGAACAAGGTGTCTTGACTCACAATCGAGAACCTAGCAATGGTCTATGTCGCCGCGCTGTAACCCTAATCTCGATGTCTGAACCGGTCGCCATGTTGTCCACAACCTGCACGTTCACTTGGCTTTCGTCACCAGGTACAGGCGGAAGGCTTTCACCACGCCACGCTGGCCCACACCGAAGAGATCATGCGGCAGGGGGCGGAAGGACCCAGCCTTGCAGGAGGTAACCGCGAGGGACGGGAGCATTCAGCCCGGCTGGCGGATCAGACGGCGCGCGCTCGCGGCGGCGACCGCCGCCGTGCGCGAGTCCACTCCCAACTTGGCGTAGATATGGACGAGATGGGACTTGACGGTGGCCTGGCTGAGGAACAGCTGCTTGCTGATCTGCTGGTTGGAGAGCCCGTCGCCGACCAGCTGCAGCACCTCCAGCTCGCGCCGGGTCAGCGCCTCGGCGGGTGTGCGCATCCGGTCCATCAGCCGGTGCGCCACGGCCGGGGCGAGCGCCGACTGGCCCGAGGCCGCGGTGCGCACCGCCGCCGCGAGCTCCTCGGGCGGGGCGTCTTTGAGCAGATAGCCCGCCGCGCCCGCCTCCACCGCCGCGAGGATGTCCGCGTCGGTGTCGTACGTCGTGAGCACCAGGACGCGCGGGGCGCCCGGCCGCGCCGTGATCTTCGCGGTCGCCTCGGCGCCGTGCATCCCGGCCCCGAACTGGAGGTCCATCAGGACGACGTCGTACGCATCGGACGACGCGAGCTCCACCGCGCGCTCGGCGGTGGCGGCCTCCCCGGCCACCGCGAAGTCCGGCTCGGTGTCGAGGACCGCGCGCAGCCCGGCCCGCACGATGGGGTGGTCGTCGGCAAGCAGCAGCCGGATGGGCGCCGCGTTCACCGGGCACCCGCCACGGGCAGCGGCAGAGTGATCGCGACGGCCGTGCCCTGGCCCGGCGCCGACTCCACGCTCAGCGTGCCGCCGAGCGACTTGGCGCGCGAGCGCATGGCCGGGAGGCCGAAGCCGCCGGTCTCCTCCGTCGGCCGCCGCTTCGCCGGGTCGAACCCGCGCCCGTCGTCGACGACGTCCAGGGCCACCGAGGTGTCCATGAAGCTGAGCGTGATCTCGGCGCGTCCGGCGCCCGCGTGCTGCACGGTGTTGGCGAGCGCCGACTGCGCGATGCGCAGCAGCGCCACCTCGTACGGCGTCGGCAGCTCGACCGGGGTGCCGCTCACGCCGAACTGCACGGCGGGGCCCGGCGCCGCCGCGCACAGCCGCTCCAGGGCGCCGGACAGCGAGCCGTGCTCCAGGTCCGGCGGGGTCAGCGCCTTCACGAAGCGGCGGGCCTCGGCCAGGTTGTCCTGGGCCGCCTGCCGGGCCTGCTCGACATGTTCGCGGGCCGGGTCGCCGGCGGGCAGCGCGCGCTCGGCCGCGCGAAGGAGCAGCTGGATCGAGGAGAGGCCCTGGGCGAGCGTGTCGTGGATCTCGCGGGCCAGACGCTCCCGCTCGGCAAGCGTGCCGGCCGTGCGCTCGGCCTGGGCGAGCTCGGCCCGCGTCGCCACCAGCTCGTCGATCAGCTCGCGGCGCCGCTCGCTCTCGCGGTACAGCGCGTCGTACCCGAGCACGGTCGCGACGGCGACCGCCGCCCCCAGCAGCGGCCCTATGAAGGCGCCCGGCGTGACCTGCTGCCCGTGCAGCACGAAACCGGCGATGGCCGCGCCCGCCGTCGCGAGCACGGCGGGCAGCGCCCAGCGCAGCGGCAGCAGGTGGAGCAGCAGGAAGTAGAGCGGGAAGGCGGCCCACAGCGCCTCGGGGGACAGGGCGAGCAGTGCCAGCCAGGACGCGCCGAGCGCCCCGAGCCACACCGCGGCCGCCGGCGTCCCGGGCCGCACGGCGGGCAGCGCGACGCCCGCCGCGTACACCGCGGCCATCAGGACGACCGCCGCCACGACGGCCCCCGCGTGCGGCGCGCCGTCGCCGAAGGACCGTACCGCGGCGAGCGTGAGCAGCCCGCCGAGCAGCGCGTGCAGACACAGGCGCAGCAGGGCGGCGACGGGGGTGTGGGGGCGTGCGGAATCCATAGGCCTTCCAGCGTACGGGTGAGGCGGGCGGCCCCGGTCAACCGAAAGTTTGATGTGCGGATGCATCCTTCGATACGGGGACACATGCCCGGGTGCGATGTGGCGGGGGGCTCGGGACGGAAGGCTTGGCCCCATGTTCGTCGCATGGAGAGACCTCCGGTTCGCCAAGGGCCGGTTCGCGCTGATGGGTACGGTCGTGGTGCTCATCACCCTGCTGGTGGGGCTGCTTTCCGGGCTCACGGCCGGGCTGGCCAGGGACAACACCTCGGCCGTCAGCGCCCTGCCAGCCGACCGGCTCGCCTTCGCCGCACCGCCGTCCGGGCAGTCGGTGTCGTTCACCAACTCCGTTGTGCCGAGCGGTAGTTGGCACAAGTGGCGCCAAGCGCCGGGCGTGCGGGAGGCCCAGCCCATCGGCGTCTCCACGCTGAACGCGAAGGCGGGCGCCCGCACGGCCGCGGTGTCCTCGTTCGCGGTGCCACCCGGCTCGGACCTCGCCCCGGCCGCGGTGCGCGCCGGATCCGTAGTCCTCTCCCACGGCGCCGCCAAGGACCTGGCCGCGAAGGCGGGCGACACCGTGACGCTGGGCGGCAAGCGGCTGACCGTGTCTGCGGTGGCGGGCGAGGACTCCTACAGCCACACCCCCGTCGCCTGGACGGCGCTCGCCGACGACGCGCCCGCCACGGTCGTCGCGCTCACCCTCGACGGCGGCGCGGACCTCGCGGCCACCGACAAAGAGCTCGGAACCAAGAGCCTGACGCTCTCCGAGGCGCTCTCGGCGCTGCCTTCGTACAAGGCCGAGAACGGCTCGCTCCAGCTGATGCGCGGCTTCCTCTTCGTCATCTCGGCGCTGGTCGTCGGCGCGTTCTTCACCGTGTGGACGATCCAGCGCAGCGGCGACATCGCCGTACTGAAGGCGCTCGGGGCCTCGACGCCCTACCTCCTCAAGGACGCGCTCGGCCAGGCGGTCGTGATGCTGACGGTCGGCACGCTCGTCGGCACCGGGCTCGCCTCGCTCGCCGGGGGGCTCGTGGGCGGCGCCGTGCCGTTCGTGCTCGACCCCACCACGACGCTCACGCCTGCCGCCGTCCTGATCGTCCTCGGTGTGATCGGCGCCGCCCTGTCCATCCGGCGCATCACCGCCGTCGACCCGCTGACCGCGCTCGGGAGTGCCCGATGACTGCCTCGACCCTGCTCCTCGACGACATCACGTTGACCTACCCCGACGGCGAGGGACGTCTCACCGCCCTCGACGCGGTGTCGCTCTCGGTCGGCGCGGGCGCGGTGACGGCCTGCGTCGGGCCGTCCGGATCCGGCAAGTCCAGCCTGCTCGCGGTCGCCGCGACCCTGGTCACCCCGGACAGCGGACGCGTCGTCGTGGCCGGGACCGACACCGGCGCGCTCGGCCCCGCCGAGAAGGCGGCGCTGCGCCGCGACTCCATCGGCATCGTCTTCCAGCAGCCCAATCTGCTGCCCTCGCTCACGGCCGCCGAGCAGCTCCAGGTGATGGCCCACCTCGCGGGCCGCGGGCCGCGCGAGGTGCGCGGGCGCGCCCTGGAACTCCTGGCCGCCGTCGGCCTCGCCGACCAGGCCCACCGCCGCCCGCACCAGCTCTCCGGCGGCCAGCGCCAGCGCGTCAACATCGCCCGCGCCCTCATGAACGACCCCGCCGTGCTCCTGGTCGACGAGCCCACCAGCGCCCTCGACCACGAGCGGGGCGCCGCGATACTCGACCTCCTGCTCACCCTCACCCGCGACCGCGGCACGGCCACCGTCCTGGTCACCCACGACCGCGCCCACCTGGAGCGGATGGACGCCGTGGTGACCATGGCCGACGGGCGCCTGAGCGCGGCGAGCGCGGTGGCGGGCTGAGCGCCCGGGATCCACGGCGCGGCACAACATTGGCCGGCGCATGGGCTGCTCCATACCGCCCGTGCGCCGGAGGTTCACCTCCCCGGCCACGGCGGTACACAGGGCGCCACTACTCATGAGCGCGCACCCCCCAACCCCGGTTCCACCAACGTCAGGGGATACCTGTGAACCGCCCGCTCCTCCGGCTTGCCGCCACGTTCGGCGCCGCCGGCGCGCTCGCCGGAACGGCCGCGCTGCACGCCGCCGCGACCCCGGCGCGCCCGCACCGGGCCGCCGCCCAGCACGTCCTGCTCATCTCCGTGGACGGACTGCACCAGGCCGACCTCGACCGGTACACCGCCGAGCACCCGCGCTCCGCGCTGGCCCGGCTCGCGCACGGCGGCGTGCAGTACACGCACGCCAGCACCACCACGCCCTCCGACTCGTTCCCCGGCATGACCGCACAGGTCACCGGCGGCGGCCCGGGCACCACCGGGGTCTACTACGACGACTCCTACGACCGCACCCTGCTCCCGGCCGGCACCACCGACTGCGAGAAAGCCAAGCCGGGTGCGGAAGTCGACCTCACCGAGGACCTCGACAAGGACAAGTCGGCCCTCGACGCCGGCCAGGGCCTGACCGGACTGCCCGGCAGCATCCTGAACATGACGGGCCACCCCGCCGCCCTGCTCAACCCGGCCGCGCTGCCCGTCGACCCGAAGACCTGCAAGCCACTCGCCCCGCACTCCTACCTGCGCGTCAACACCGTCTTCGACGTGGCCCGCCGGGCCGGGCTGCGTACGGCCTGGTCGGACAAGCACGCCGCGTACGACATCCTCGACGGGCCCTCGGGCAGCGGCATCCAGGACCTGTTCACGCCCGAGATCAACTCCGACGCCATCGGCTACCCCAAGGGCACCGACTGGACCAAGGACAACAAGGCCACCCAGCAGTACGACCACTACAAGGTCCTGGCCGTCCGCAACGAGATCGACGGCTACGACCACAGCCGCGGCCACCGCACCGGCACCCCGGCGGTCTTCGGCCTGAACTTCCAGTCCGTGTCGACCGCGCAGAAGCTGCCCGCCTCCGACGGCCTCAAGGGCGGCTACGTGGCCAAGGGCGTGCCCGGGCCGCTGGTCGAGAAGAGCATCGGCTTCGTCGACTCCGAGCTCGGCTCGCTGGTCGCCGAGCTCAAGGCCCGCCACCTCGACACGAGCACGACGATCGTCCTGTCCGCCAAGCACGGCCAGTCCCCGACCGACCCGGCAGCGCTGACCCGTATCGACGACGCGCCGCTGCTCGCCGGACTCAACGCGGCCTGGAAGAAGGCCCACCCGGGCGCGGGCGACCTCGTCGCGCACTCCGCGGACGACGACGGTGTGATGCTGTGGCTCACCGACCGCTCCCAGGCCGCCGCCGACTTCGCCAAGGCCTACCTGCTGGCCCAGCACGGCACCGGCACCGACATCGACGCCAAGCCGAAGGCCTTCACCGCGAGCGGCCTGGCCAAGGCGTACGCGGGCAGGGAAGCGGCCCGCTACTTCGGCGTGCCGATCGGTGACTCCCGCGTCCCCGACGTCTTCGGCATCGCCCGGAACGGCGTCGTCTACACCGGCGGCACCAAGAAGATCGCCGAGCACGGCGGCGCGAACGCCGACGACCTGGACGTCCCGCTGGTCGTCTCCGGCGCGGGCACCCCGGCCGGGGTCCGCGAGCAAAGCCGCGTCCGCACCACGCAGATCGCGCCCACCATCCTGGCCCTGCTCGGCCTGGACCCGCAGGACCTGGAGGCCGTACGGCGCGAGCACACCCGGGTGCTGCCCGTGCGCTGAAACGCCGGTGGGCCCCCTGCCGCAGTCGACAGGGGGCCCACCGGGGGCGGCTCAGGCCTGAGCGCCCGTGTTCGCCAGCGCCGTCGAGAGCTCCTGCGCGATGCCCTGGAGGATCGGGACGATCCGGTCCGTGGCCGCCTCGGTGACCCGGCCGGCCGGGCCCGAGATCGAAATGGCCGCCGCGGTGGGGGAGTTGGGCACCGACACCGCGAGGCAGCGCACCCCTATTTCCTGCTCGTTGTCGTCCACCGCGTACCCGGCGCGGCGCACCTGCTCCAGGGCGTCGAGGAAACCGTCCGCCGTGGTGATCGTCTTCTCCGTCGCGGCCGGCATGCCGGTACGGGCGAGCAGCGCGCGGACCTCGTCGGGCGGGGTGTGCGCGAGCAGCGCCTTGCCCACGCCCGTGGAGTGCGGAAGCACGCGGCGGCCGACCTCGGTGAACATCCGCATCGAGTGCTTGGAGGGCACCTGGGCCACGTACACGATCTCGTCGCCGTCGAGCAGCGCCATGTTCGCGGTCTCGCCGGTCTCCTCGACCAGGCGCGTCAGATAGGGCCGGGCCCAGGTCCCGAGCAGCCGGGAGGCCGACTCGCCGAGGCGGATCAGGCGGGGGCCGAGCGCATAGCGCCGGTTGGCCTGCTGGCGTACGTAGCCGCAGGCCACCAGCGTGCGCATCAGGCGGTGGATGGTCGGAAGGGGAAGGCCGCTGCTCGCGGAGAGCTCGCTGAGGCCGACCTCGCCCCCGGCGTCGGCCATCCGCTCAAGGAGATCGAAGGCGCGCTCAAGAGACTGGACTCCTCCGCTGGCGGCGGAGGGCTTGGAGGCGTCGGTGGTGCTGGCGCTTGACGTCGGCACGGCGCGTTCCTTTCGGTACTGGCAGGCGAAGGAGCAGACTATCGGGCGGTTGTCCGGCCTACCCTGGACAGGTCAGGTGTCCTTGCCGGTCAGAGCGGGTTTGTCCGTTCGTTCGCGGCGCCCCGTGGCGATACCTACATTCTGCTTGGCGAAATTGTAATTCCATTCTGTGGAAACCTCCAAGGCTCGCGTCCGTGTCGGCCGTCACTCGTCGGCCACTCTTGACGGCTTCGTCGGCGGCGGCGCAAACTCCTTCAACAGATCGTTGAATTCCGGTGTACGGAAAACCGGTGTACGGAAGAATCCGCTGGGAAGTGAGGGGCTCGGGTGTCCGACGTCAACCTGGTACTGCGCTCGACGCGCGTCATCACCCCCGAGGGGACGCGCCCGGCGACGGTCGCCGTCGCCGACGGGAAGATCGCGGACGTACTGCCGTACGAGGCCGAGGTCCCGGCCGGCGCGCGCCTGGAGGACTTCGGTGACGACGTGCTGCTGCCCGGCATCGTCGACACCCATGTGCATGTGAACGACCCCGGCCGCACCGAGTGGGAGGGCTTCTGGACGGCCACCCGCGCGGCCGCCGCCGGAGGCATCACCACCCTCGTCGACATGCCGCTCAACTCGCTGCCGCCGACCACCACGGTCGAGAACCTGCGGGTCAAGCGGGAGGTCGCCGCGAGCAAGGCGCACATCGACACCGGCTTCTGGGGCGGCGCGCTCCCCGACAACGTCAAGGACCTGGGGCCCCTGCACGAGGCCGGCGTCTTCGGCTTCAAGGCGTTCCTGTCGCCCTCCGGCGTCGAGGAGTTCCCCGAGCTCGACCAGAAGCAGCTGGAGCGCTCGCTCGCCGAGATCGCGGGCTTCGACGGCCTGATGATCATCCACGCCGAGGACCCGCACGAGCTCGATGCCGCCCCGCACCTGACCGGCCCCAAGTACGCCGACTACCTGGCGACCCGGCCGCGCGTCTCGGAGAACACCGCGATCGAGGGCCTGATCAACGCGGCCAAGCGCGTCGGCGCCCGCGTCCACGTCCTGCACCTGTCGTCCTCGGACGCGCTGCCCCTGATCGCCGCCGCCAAGCGCGAGGGCGTCAAGCTCACCGTCGAGACCTGCCCGCACTACCTCACGCTCACCGCCGAGGAAGTCCCGGACGGGGCGAGCGAGTTCAAGTGCTGCCCGCCGATCCGCGAGGACGCCAACCGCGACCTGCTCTGGGACGCGCTGGCCGACGGCACCATCGACTGCATCGTCACCGACCACTCGCCCTCCACCGCGGACCTCAAGACCGCCGACTTCGCCACCGCCTGGGGCGGCATCTCCGGTCTCCAGCTCAGCCTCCCCGCGGTCTGGACCGAGGCCCGCAAGCGCGGCTACACCCTGGAGGACGTGGTCCGCTGGATGTCGACCGCGACCGCGAACCTGGTCGGGCTGACCCAGAAGGGCGCCATCGAGGCCGGCCGCGACGCCGACTTCGCGGTGCTCGCCCCCGACGAGACCTTCACCGTGGACCCGGCCGCACTCCAGCACCGCAACCGCGTCACCGCCTACGCCGGCAAGACGCTGCACGGTGTCGTCAAGTCGACCTGGCTGCGCGGCGAGCGCATCCAGCACGACGGCGTCATCGCCGAGCCCACCGGCCGCCTGCTCGAAAGGAACAACTGACACCGTGAGCACCCTTCCCTCCTTCACCGGTGACGCCAGCCCCTTCGGCGGCGGCGACCCGTACGCCGACTACCGCACCGCGGACTTCGGCTTCACCCAGTACGCCGACCTCGCCGACCGGCGCCTCGGCGCGGGCGTGATCGCCGCCAACGACGAGTTCTTCGCCGAGCGCGAGAACCTGCTCAAGCCCGAGGCCGCCGAGTTCGACCCCGAGCACTTCGGGCACAAGGGCAAGATCATGGACGGCTGGGAGACCCGGCGCCGCCGCGGCGTCTCGGCCGCGCAGCCGCACCCCACCGACGAGGACCACGACTGGGCGCTCATCCGCCTCGGCGCGCCCGGCGTGATCCGCGGCATCGTCGTCGACACCGCCCACTTCCGCGGCAACTACCCGCAGGCCGTCTCGGTCGAGGCCACCTCGGTGGCAGGCTCCCCGTCGCCCGAGGAGCTCCTCGCCCCCGACGTGAAGTGGGTAACTCTCGTGCCCTGTACGGCAGTTGGCGGCCACGCGGCCAACGGCTTCGCGGTGGACGTCGAGCAGCGCTTCACCCACCTGCGCCTCAACCAGCACCCCGACGGCGGCGTGGCCCGCCTGCGTGTGTACGGCGAGGTCGCCCCCGACCCGCGCTGGCTGGCCACCCTCGGCACCTTCGACCTCGCGGCCCTGGAGAACGGCGGCCAGGTCGAGGACGCCTCGGACCGCTTCTACTCGCCCGCCACCAATACCATCCAGCCGGGCCGCTCCCGCAAGATGGACGACGGCTGGGAGACCCGGCGCCGCCGCGACAAGGGCAACGACTGGATCCGCTACCAGCTGGCGGCCCAGTCGGAGATCCGCGCGATCGAGATCGACACGGCGTACCTGAAGGGCAACTCGGCGGGCTGGGCGGCGCTCTCGGTCCGCGACGGAGAGTCGGGCGAGTGGGCCGAGGTGCTGCCCCGCACGCGCCTGCAGCCCGACACCAACCACCGCTTCGTCCTGGACGCCCCCGCCGTGGGCACCCATGTGCGGATCGACATCTTCCCCGACGGCGGCATCTCGCGCCTGCGCCTCTTCGGCTCCCTGACGGCCGAGGGTTCGGCGCGGCTCGCCGCCCGCCACCAGGAACTGGGCGGCTGACCCGGCCGGTTCCCCCAAGAACAGGGCGGCACGACACCCGCCCGCAGCCGCGAGGCACCCCGACCCGACAGCACCGGGGTGCCTCGCGTTCTTGTGCGTACGCGCTCCGCGCTCCGCGGGACTCGGAGTGCTTCATCCGCGGGCCGGTGGAGGGCTGGTCGCTTCGGGGCTCGTACTGCCCGGCGTATTTCTCCCAGGACCGCTCAGGCCGCGTAGCCGCCGTCCACCGACAGCTCCGTGCCCGTCACATACGCCGCGCCGTCACCTGCGAGGTACGCCACCATCGAGGCGACCTCGTCGGCGGTCCCGTACCGCCCGAGCGAGGTCATCGCGGCCTGATCCGCCGCCGTCGGTCCGTCCGCCGGGTTCATGTCGGTGTCGATGGGACCCGGGTGGATGACCGTGGCGTTGATCCCGCGACCCCCGAGCTCCCGCGCCAGCGCCTTGGTGAGGCCGATGAGCGCGGCCTTGCTGGTCCCGTACAGCGTTCCGCCGGGACCCGGCACCCGCTGGGCCAGGCACGAGCCGATCGTGATGATCCGGCCGCCGCGCGGCAGGCGGGCCGCCGCGGCCTGGGAGGCGAGGAAGACACCGCGTACGTTCACCGCGAGCACCCGGTCGACATCGGCGAGGCTGAGCTGGTCGAGCGGGGCGAGCACGCCCACGCCCGCGTTGTTGACCAGGACGTCGAGGCCGCCGAAGGCCTCGGCCGCCCGCTCGACGGCGTCGGCCGCATCCGCCGACCGGCCGAGATCCGCGCGCAGGGCGAGCCCGCGCCGGCCCATCGCCTCGATCTTCGCGACGACCTCGCGGGCCGCCTCCTCGCCCTGGACGTAGGTGATGGCGACATCGGCACCCTGCTCGGCGAGCCGCAGCGCGGTGGCGGCCCCGATGCCCCGGCTGCCACCCGTGACCAGGGCCTTCTTGCCGTTGAGCGCGTTCATGATGAGGTCCTTTTCTCAAGGGTTCCGTTGATCCCTGCTGTGGTTGCGGGTTCAAGCAAAGCCCTCGCGGGACCTCTGCGCTGGCGGCCTTCGGACACCGAGTCCCCAGCAGCGGAACCTGCCACTGGAGACCCGTCTTTCCGGCCCCGACCCGGGCGGCCGCGACCAGGCCGGCCAGGGCGGCGGAGGCATGGGAGGCATGCTGCGCCAGGCCATGGGCACCGCGATGCAGGTCGGCCAGCGCGCACTCGCCGGCGAATCGCTCGCCTTCCAGTACTTCACCTCCACCGGCGGCGAGGGCACGGTCGGCTTCGCGGGCGTGCTGCCCGGCGAGATGCGCGCCCTCGAACTCGCCGACACCCGCACCACCCCCACCGGCGTCTCGGTCAACAGCTACCGCCCCACCGGCCGTCCCCAGTACGGGAGTTTCGACCTCATCGACGAGTGAGAGCCGGTGTCCGAAACCGCCCTTCCCGGGTCGATCATGCACGGGTACGGTGATCGTTCCCCGTGAGAGCCGCCGACGTCTCCACACCCCCGCACCGTCTGGAGACCGGGCCCGTGTCGTCGATCGCCGTTCCCTCCGCAGGCCTCGCCCCGCGTCGCGCCTGGCTCACCGACCTGCCGGTCCTGCTGGTGGCCGTCGTCTGGGGCGCCAGTTACCTCGCGGCCAAGGACATCACCACCGCCCACACCGTGACCGCCGTCCTGGTGCTGCGCTTCGGGCTCGTCGTGCCGGTCCTGGTGGCCGCCGGATGGCGCGGTCTGCGGGCGCTGACCGCCGCCCAGTGGCGCGGCGCGGGCCTGCTCGGCCTCGTCCTCAGCGGGATCTTCCTCCTGGAGACGTACGGCGTCGTGCACACCTCGGCCACCAACGCCGGGCTCATCATCAGCCTCACCATGATCTTCACCCCGCTCGCGGAGGCCGCCGTCACGAGGGTCCGCCCGCCGCGCGCCTTCCTCGCGGCGGCCGCCCTCTCGGTGGCGGGCGTCGTCCTGCTGACCCAGGGCGGCGGCTTCACCGCGCCCTCGGCCGGCGACCTGCTGATGCTGCTCGCGGCCCTCGCCCGTACCGCGCACGTCCTGTTCATGGCCCGCGTCAAGGCGGTCCAGGACGCCGACTCGCTGTCCCTGACCACCGTCCAACTGGGCGGCGCCGTCGCGGTGTTCGCGGTCCTGGCCGCCGCGCCCGGCACGGGGGACGCGCCCTGGACGGTGGCCTCGGGCTTCGGCGTACGCGAGTGGAGCGGCCTGCTGTTCCTGTCCGTGTTCTGCACGCTGTTCGCGTTCTTCGTGCAGATGTGGGCGGTCCGCCGTACCTCCCCGTCCCGCGTCAGCCTGCTGCTCGGCACCGAACCGCTGTGGGCCGCGGCCGCCGGCATCGCGCTCGGCGGCGAACGCCTGGGCGCACTCGGCCTGTTGGGCGGAATCCTGGTCCTCGCGGGCACCGGCTGGGGCCGCCGGGCCGCGGCCTGACTACTTCTTCGCGGCCCGCTCCGACGCGATCAGCACCGCCACGCCCGCCACCGCCAGCACAATGCTCGCGAACACCTCGTGACCCTCAAGCGCATCGGGGTGGTGCACCAGCGTCCACAGGCTGAACCACCCGGTCCACTCGTGTACCAGGCCACCGACGCCCTGGAGCAGCAGCAGGAACCCGGCGACCTCCAGAAACTTCCTCATGCCCCCGAGCCTGCGCGGGCCGGCCGCGCCACCGCGTCGGCCATCGGGACACCGCCCCCGCGCCCAAAGTCTCCGCCCGTACGACTTTGGTAGCGTCCCGCGCCCGCATCACGCCGCGAGCCCGCCGGGCTGCGTAACTTTGTCGACATGACACGAGCCGGACCCGAGTTCCGCTGGCTGCTGCCCTCGGCGGTGGCCGACCCCGAGCTGCCCGGCGACCGGGCCCGGCCGCGGCGCACCGTACGCGACTGGGTCGTCGACATCTGCGCCTTTCTCGCCGCCGCCCTCATCGGCATGCTCACGGCCGACACCCTGGACAAGACGCCCGGCTACTCCGACACCCTCCTGCTCCTCGACCAGCTGGTCGGCGCCGCGGCCTGCTGCGCGGTGTGGCTGCGGCGGCGCTGGCCGGTGGGGCTCGCGGCGGTGCTCACCGTGGTGTCGGTCTTCGCGCCGGTCGCCTCGGGCGGCTTCCTGGTCGCCCTGTTCAGCCTCGCCGTGCACCGGCCGTTCAAGCCCGCCGTGCTGGTGGTGGGCAGCCTCGCCATGGCGAGCTCGCTGCTCCAGCCGGTGGTCCGCCCCGACCCGACCACCAGCTTCCTCACCAACGCCGTCGTGGGTACCGTCCTGATCCTCCTGGTCACCGGCTGGGGCATGCTCGTACGCTCCCGGCGCCAGCTCGTCCTCGCGCTGCGCGAACGGGCCGCCCGTGCCGAGGCCGAGGCGGCGCTGCGGGCCGAGAACGCGCAGCGGCTCGCCCGCGAGGCCATCGCCCGCGAGATGCACGACGTGCTCGCCCACCGGCTCACCCTGCTCTCCGTGCACGCGGGCGCCCTCGAATTCCGGCCCGACGCACCGTCCGCCCAGGTCGCCCGGGCCGCCGGCGTCATCCGGGACAGCGCACACGAGGCGCTCCAGGACCTGCGGCAGATCATCGGGGTCCTGCGCAGCCCCGGCGAGGGCGCCGACGACCGCCCCCAGCCGACGCTCGCCACTCTCGACGCACTCGTCGCCGAATCCCGCGAGGCCGGGATGAAGGTCGCCCTGGACAGCCGCATCCCGGACGCGGCGGGCGTCCCGGCCGCCACCGGGCGCAACGCGTACCGCATCGCCCAGGAGGCCCTCACCAACGCCCGAAAACACGCGCCCGGCGCCGAGGTCACCGTCACCGTGACCGGCCGCCCCGGCGAGGGACTCACCGTCGAGGTGCGCAACCCCGCGCCCCCGGGACCGGTGCCCGAGGTCCCCGGGTCGGGGCAGGGGCTCATCGGCCTCACCGAACGAGCCACCCTGGCCGGCGGCCGGCTCGACCACGGGCGCGGGCCCGACGGAGGGTTCTCGGTCGTCGCCTGGCTACCGTGGCCCTCATGACCATCCGCCTGCTCGTCGTCGACGACGACCCCCTGGTCCGCGCCGGACTCGCCTTCATGCTCGGCGGCGCCGAGGACATCGAGATCGTCGGCGAGGCGGCCGACGGCTCCGGGGTCGACCGACTGGCCCGGGAACTGCGCCCGGACGTCGTCCTCATGGACATCCGCATGCCCCATGTCGACGGGCTCACCGCCACCGAGACGCTGCGCGCCCGCCCCGACGCGCCCGAGGTGATCGTCCTGACCACCTTCCACGCCGACGAACAGGTGCTGCGGGCGCTACGGGCCGGAGCCGCCGGATTCGTCCTCAAGGACACCCCGCCCGCCGAGATCGTCGCCGCCGTACGCCAGGTCGCGAAGGGCGATCCCGTCCTGTCCCCGGCTGTCATGCGGCAGTTGATGACCCAGGTGTCGACCGCGCCACCCGGCGACCGGGCGGCCCGGGCCCGCGCGCGCATCGCGCTGCTCGCCGACCGTGAACGCGAGGTCGCCGTCGCCGTCGGCCGGGGCTTCTCCAACGCCGAGATCTCCGCCCGCCTGTATCTGAGCGTGCCCACCGTGAAGACCCACGTCTCCCGCGTCCTGGCCAAGCTCGACCTCAACAACCGGGTCCAGATCGCCCTGTTGGTGCACGACGCAGGGCTGCTCGACGATGCGGAGGGCGACGTAGGCTGAGACGAACCGAGCGGAGGGCGGGGCCATGACTGTCATCGATCTGGGGGAGTACGGCGAGGAGTTCACCGCCGACCCCCATCCGGTCTACACCAAGCTGCGGGCCGAGGGTCCCGCCCATCTCGTCCGCACCCCCGAGGGCGGCGAGGTGTGGCTGATCGTCGGGCACGAGGAGGGACGGGCCGCGCTCGCCGACCCCCGCCTGTCCAAGGACTGGCGGAGCAACGACGACTGGGAGTACGGCGAACTGCCGGTCAGCGCCAACATGCTGGAGACCGACCCGCCGCAGCACACCCGGCTGCGCAAACTGGTGGCGCGGGAGTTCACGCCGCGCCGCATCGAGGCGCTCCGGCCGCGCGTCCAGGAGATCACCGACAGCCTCCTCGACACCATGCTGGCTGCTCCCGGCCGCACCGCCGACCTGGTCGACTCGCTCGCCTTCCCGCTTCCCATGACGGTGATCTGCGAGCTCCTCGGCGTGCCGGACCTGGACCAGGAGGCCTTCCGGGTGCTGTCCAACGAGGCCGTCGCGCCCACCGTGAACGACGGCAAGAACACCTCCGTGCGCGAGATGGGCGAGTACCTCATCGGCCTGATCGAGGACAAGCGCCGCACGCGCCCCGGCGACGACCTGTTGAGTGCCCTGATCCGCACACGTGACGAAGAAGACGGCGACCAGCTGTCCCCGGAAGAGCTCATCGGCATGGCCTTCCTGCTGCTCGTCGCGGGCCACGAGACGACCGTCAACCTGATCTCCAACGGTGTGCGCACCTTGCTCGCCCACCCCGCCCAGCTCGCCGCCCTGCGTGCCGACCTCGACGGGCTCATCGACGGCGCCATCGAGGAGATCCTGCGCTACGAGGGCCCGGTCGAGACCGCCACCTATCGCTTCACCAAGGAGCCGGTCCTGGTCGGCGACGCCCTCATCCCGGCGGGCGCGCCCGTCCTGGTCTCCCTCGCCTCGGCCGGCCGCGACCCGCTGCGCCACGCGGACCCGGACCGCTTCGACATCCGCCGCGCCCCGCAGGGCCACCTCGCGTTCGGCCACGGCATCCACTTCTGCCTCGGTGCCCCGCTCGCCCGCATGGAAGGCCGGATCGCGGTCCGCGCCCTCCTGGAACGCGCCCCGGACCTCCAACTGGCAACGCACACCGCTCAGTTGGAGTGGTTGCCGGGCATGCTCATCAGGGGCGTACGCCACCTGCCCGTGCGCTGGTGACGCACACGGTGCACGGGTGACTCACGCCTTGCGTGCGGCCGCCGCCCGCTTGCGGTGCTCGCCGCGCAGCACGAGCGAGGGCCACTCGTCCCCGTACGCCCCGCAGGCGCAGACCGACCACAGCGACCACTGCTGCGGCACCGAGTAGTACGGCACGAGCACCCTGGCCGTCCGCAGCCGCGACAGCTTCACCGGAACGAGCGCGGGCAGGACGTCCGGCGTCTGGCCGGCCAGGATCGCGCGGCGGCAGGACGGGCAGGCCGGGCGCCGGTCGGCCGCCGCCTCGCGCGGACCGGTGCGGCGCCGCGCCTCCTTGCGGTGCTGTTTGCGTACGGGGGAGTGGGCGTCCTCGGCCGCCGTGTGCAGCGGGTTGTAGAAGCAGCGCTGGGCGGCCTTGGGCACCGGCTGCCCGGCCGCCCGGGCGTGGACCGCGGCGAACCGTTCGAGCGCGCGGTCGGCGAGCACCGCCGCGGCCGCGAGGTCCGGCAGATCGGATGCCTCGTCGAGCAGCTTGCCCGCGGCCTGGAACGCGTCGAAGGCCCAGGCGCAGTCGCCCTCGGCCCGTGGATCGGACCCGGAGTGTGCCGCCAACCGATGTGAGGGCAGCGGCAGTTCGGCCGTCCGCAGCACGTCACCCACCGCCGTCACCCGCGCCGACACCAGCCGGTCGAGCCGTTCGCGAGCCGTCGCCCACTCGTCGAGGACCAGCTGCTGCTGTTCCTTCGACAGCTCCCCGGGCCGTTGCGCGGGCACGGCGGGGCGCAGCCCGTCCAAGAACCACCAACGCCTCAGCACCCTTGCCTCCCTCGCTCCGACCAGGGTAGAAGCCTCATAAGCTACTGGAGAGTTAGGGTGTGGCCGATCGCTCGACGAGAGGTGCGTGGCATGGGGGAACTCGATCTCGAATCGGCCCGCGGGGCGCTGGCGAGCCAGCCGTTCAGCCGGCTCCTCGACGCGCGGATCACCGCGTTCGGAGACGGCGGTGCGGTCCTGGAGCTGGACATCCGCGAGGAACTCCTCCAGCAGAACGGCTTCGTGCACGGCGGAGTCCTGGCCTACGCGGCCGACAACGCCCTCACCTTCGCGGCCGGCACCGCGCTCGGCTCCGCCGTCCTCACGAGCGGCTTCTCCATCCAGTACGTGCGTCCGGCCACCGGCCGCAGCCTGATCGCCCGAGCCACGGTGGTGCACGGCGGACGCCGCCAGGCCACGGTCCGCTGCGACCTGTTCGCCCTCGATGGCGACGGCAGGGAAAAGCTGTGCGCGGTTGCCCAGGGCACCGTACTGTCCGCCGTATCCACCGGACCGTCCTGAAGGGACACGCGTTGACCAGCGATGTCATAGTCGATCTCGCCGCACTGGGCGAGGACTTCACCCGCGACCCCTACCCGGTGTACGCGGGGCTGCGGGCGCAGGGCCCCGTGCACCGCATCCGGATGCCCGAGGGAGCCGACGCCTGGCTCGTCGTCGGGTACGAGGCCGGGCGGGCCGCGCTCGCCGACGACCGGCTCTCCAAGGAGTGGCGCAGGGCCGCACCCGGCCTCGGCGTGCAGACGGTCTCGCCCGCGCCCACCATGCTGAGCTCCGACGCGCCCGCCCACACCCGGCTGCGCAAGCTGGTGACGCGGCACTTCACGCCCCGCCGGGTCGATGAACTCGCCCCGCGCGTCCAGGAGATGACGGACGGCTTCGTCGACGCGATGCTGGCCGCCCCGGACCGCAGGGCCGACCTCGTCGAGGCGCTGTCCTTCCCGCTGCCGATCACGGTCATCTGCGAGCTGATCGGCGTGCCCACGCTCGACCGGGAAACCTTCCGCCAGTGGTCCAACATCTCCATCTCGGCGCCTGCCCTCGAAGACCGGCTCGCCGCCGCGAAGGCGATCGACGAGTACCTGAGGCGCCTGCTCGACGAGAAGCGCGCCGATCCCGGCGACGACCTGATCAGCGCGCTGATCCAGGCCGCCGACGACGAGGACGGCGACCACCTGTCCGGCCCCGAACTCCTCGGCATGGCCTGGCTGCTGCTGGTCGCGGGCCATGAGACCACCGTCAACCTCATCTCCAACGGCATGCTCGCCCTGCTGTCCCACCCCGAGCAACTGGCCGCTCTGCGGGCCGACTTCGACGGGCTCATCGACAACGCGGTCGAGGAGATGCTGCGCTACGACGGGCCCGTCGAGACGCCGACGTACCGCTTCACCAAGGATCCCGTCGAGATCGGCGGCACCCTCATCCCCGGCGGCGGCCAGCTGGTCCTCGTCGCCATGGCCGACGCCAACCGCGACCCGGCGCGCTTCGAGGACCCGCACCGCTTCGACATCCGCCGCGACGCCCGCGGCCACGTCGCCTTCGGCCACGGCATCCACTACTGCCTGGGCGCCCCGCTGGCCCGCCTGGAGGCCCGCATCGCGGTCCGCACGCTGCTGGACCGCTGCCCGGACCTGACCCTGGACATCCATCCGGCGGCGATCCAGTGGCGTACGGGGATGCTGGTGCGGGGCCCGGAGGCGCTGCCGGTCAGGTGGTAGCTCACCCCGCCGGGATCTCCGCCACCCGTACCACCCGCCGCTCCCGGCGCGACACCTCGCAGGCCTCCGCGATGCGCAGCGCGTGCAGGGCGTCGCGGCCGTCGCAGGGGTTCGGCGCCTCGCCCCGTACGAGCCGGACGAAGGCGTCCAGTTCGGCCTCGTAGGCGGGGGCGAAGCGTTCCAGGAAGCCGGGCCACGGCTTGTCGGGGCGGCCGGGGCCGTGCGGTTCGGCGGAGGTCAGCGGGGTGCGGTCGTCCAGGCCGACCGCGAACTGGTCCTGTTCTCCGGCCAGTTCGAGCCGTACGTCGTACCCCGCGCCGTTGCAGCGGGCGGCCGTCGCCGTCGCCAGCGTGCCGTCGTCCAGGGTGAGGACGACGGCCGCCGTGTCCACGTCACCGGCCGCGCGGAACATCGCGGGTCCCGCGTCCGAGCCCATCGCGTACACCTCGGTGACCTCGCGGCCGGTCACCCAGCGCACGATGTCGAAGTCGTGGACCAGGCAGTCGCGGTAGAGCCCGCCCGAGAGCGGCAGGTAGGCGGCGGGCGGCGGTGCCGGGTCGGAGGTGACGGCCCGCACGGTGTGCAGCCGGCCGAGCCGCCCCGAGCGCACGAGGTCCCGGGCGTTGCGGTAGCCCGCGTCGAAGCGGCGCATGAAGCCGAGCTGGAGCTCGGTGCCCGCCGACTCGACCGCGCGGAGGGCCTCCAGCGTCCCCGGCACGTCCAGGGCGACCGGTTTCTCGCAGAAGGCGGGCAGTTGGGCGTGCGCGGCGGCCGTGATGAGCCCGGCGTGCGCGGAGGTCGCCGAGGCGATCACCACCGCATCGACCCCCGAGAACGCCTCCGCCACGGTGGCCGCGGCCGTCGCGCCGGTCAGCGCGGCGACCTCGGCGGCCCGCGCGGCGTCGGTGTCCGCGACCACCAGGTGCTCGACCCCGGGATGCCGGGCGAGGACTCCCGCGTGGAAAGAGCCGATCCGTCCCGTTCCGATCAGTCCGATACGCATGGGCACACCGTGGCCGTGGAGGCTCGTCCTGTCAAGAGTTTGTCCTGACAATCGAACTTCACGACTTCCCGTCAACATCCCGGCGCATTACGCTCGCTCCGTGCCCAAGCAGCCCAGACCAGCGATGGACTTCCCCAAGCCGCTCCAGCTCAGCGTGGACCGCACCAGCCCGGTCCCGCTCTACTTCCAGCTCTCGCAGCAGCTGGAGGCGGCCATCGAGAAGGGCACCCTCACGCCCGGCAGCCTCCTCGGCAACGAGATCGATCTGGCGGGCCGGCTCGGCCTGTCCCGCCCCACGGTCCGCCAGGCCATCCAGGCCCTGGTCGACAAGGGCCTCCTGGTCCGCCGCCGGGGGGTGGGCACCCAGGTCGTGCACAGCCAGGTCAAGCGCCCGCTCGAACTGAGCAGCCTGTACGACGACCTGGAGGCGGCCGGCCAGAAGCCCGCCACCACCGTCCTCCGCAACACCTTCGAGCCGGCCACCGCCGAGGTCGCCGCTGCCCTCGGGGTGCCCGAGGGCAGCGACGTACACCTGGTGGAGCGGCTGCGGTACGCGCACGGCGAGCCCATGGCGCGGCTGCGCAACCACCTGCCGACCGGGCTGCTCCCGCTGGACACGGAGTACCTGGAGGGCACCGGCCTGTACCGGCTGATGCGGGGGGCGGGCATCACGCTGCACAGCGCGCGTCAGACGGTGGGGGCGCGGGCGGCCACCGCGCAGGAGGCCGAGCTCCTCACCGAGACCGAGGGCGCGCCGCTGCTCACCATGGAGCGCACCACCTTCGACGACACCGGCCGGGCCGTCGAGTTCGGCTCGCACATCTACCGGGCCTCGCGCTACTCCTTCGAGTTCCAGCTGCTCGTACGCCCATGAGGGGCGCGGGCGGCCCCGGAGTGCGCCTGGGTAAGAATGTTCGGACAAAGTATTGACGGTGTCGCGGAACCGCCGCTAGAACTCACGTGCCGCAACCGGGCGGCCGGGACAGAAGGCGGAACCCATGCGCACACCCCGCACGGCAACCACGGCGGCCGTGGCCGTCGCCGCACTGGCGCTCGCGCTCGGCGGCTGCAGCAGCTCGGGGGGCAAGAGCTCCGAGGACAAGGGTTCCGGATCGCCGGGCGGCGGCAAGGGCGTGAGCACCCCCCGTCTCAAGATCGCGATGGTGACCCACTCCGGCGAGGGCGACACCTTCTGGGACATCGTCCAGAGCGGCGCGAAACAGGCCGCGGCCAAGGACAACGTCGACTTCCTGTACTCGGCGAACAAGGAGGGGCAGCAGCAGGCGCAGCTGGTGCAGGCGGCCATCGACCAGAAGGTGGACGGCATCGTCGTGACGCTTGCCAAGCCGGAGGCGGTCAAGGACGTCGTCAAGAAGGCCGTCGCCGCGGGGATACCCGTCGTCACGATCAACTCCGGCGCCGACTTCTCCAAGGAGGTCGGCGCGCTCGGCCACATCGGCCAGGACGAGGGCGTGGCCGGTGAGGCGGTCGGCGACGAGCTCAACAATCGGGGCAGGAAGAAGGCCCTGTGTGTCATCCACGAGCAGGGCAACGTCTCCCTGGAGCAGCGCTGTGCGGGAGTGAAGAAGACCTTCCGGGGCAGCGTCGAGAACCTCAATGTCGACGGCACCAACACGCCCGCGTCCACCTCCTCCGTCGAGGCCAAGCTCCAGTCGGCCAAGGACATCGACTCGGTCGTCACGCTCGGCGCGCCGATGGCGGCCGCCGCGGTCAAGGCGAAGGGCGACGCGAACAGCTCCGCCGAGATCGACACCTTCGACCTCAACGCGGCCGTGATCAAGCAGTTCAAGGCCAAGGAGATCGGCTTCGCCGTCGACCAGCAGCCCTACCTCCAGGGCTATCTCGCCGTCGACGAGTTGTGGCTGAACAAGACCAACGGGGACGTGATCGGCGGCGGCCGGCCGGTCCTGACCGGACCCGCGATCGTCACCGAGAAGGACGTGCCGACGCTGGAGAAGTACACCGCCCGCGGTACCCGATGATCGCCCGGCGACCCGGCGTGACCCATACTTGGGCGGCCGGGGCAGGCCTGAACCAGCCCCGGAGGCACCCGGTGGTACAGCAAGAAGGGCACGGCGTCGTGGCAAGGGTTCGGACAGGGGTACGCGTCATGGGCGCGGTGCTGGCAGCGGTGCTCGGGGCCTCCTTGGCGGGGTGCAGCAGCACCGGCGGCAAGCGCGCCGAGGATGCGCGCAAGTCCGCGCAGGCCCAGGGCAGGGCCGCGGTGAACACGCCCCGCTGGAAGATCGCGATGGTCACCCACTCGGGCGACGGCGACACGTTCTGGGACATCGTCCAGAACGGCGCCAAGCAGGCCGCGGTGAAGGACAACATCGACTTCCTCTACTCGCACAGCGACCAGGGGCAGCAGCAGGCGCAGTTCGTGCAGGCCGCCATCGACCAGAAGGTCGACGGCCTCATCGTCACGCTCGCAAAGCCGGACGCCCTCAAAGACGTCGTCGCCAAGGCCGAGAAGGCCGGCATCCCGGTGATCACCGTGAACTCGGGCTCGGAGAAGTCCAAGGAGTTCGGGGCGCTCACCCACATCGGCCAGGACGAGACCATCGCGGGCGAGGCCGTCGGCGACGAGCTCACCAAGCGCGGCAGGAAGAAGGCCCTCTGCGTCCTGCACGAGCAGGGCAACGTCGGCCACGAACAGCGCTGCGCGGGCACCAGGAAGACGTTCAAGGGCGAGGTCCAGAACCTCTACGTCACCGGCACCAACATGCCCGACGTGCAGTCCTCCATCGAGGCCAAGCTCCAGGCCGACCCGTCCATCGACGCCGTGGTCACCCTGGGTGCGCCCTTCGCGGACACCGCCGTCAAGGCCAAGCAGTCGGCCGGCAGCTCCGCCGAGATCGACACCTTCGACCTCAACGCCAAGGTGGCCACGGCCCTGGAGGCCGGCACGCTCGGCTTCGCCGTCGACCAGCAGCCCTACCTCCAGGGGTACGAGGCGGTGGACCTGCTGTGGCTCTACAAGTACAACGCCGACGTCCTCGGCGGCGGTCTCCCGGTCCTGACCGGGCCCCAGATCATCACCAAGGACCAGGCCGCCAAGCTGGAGGAGTACACGAAGCGGGGGACGCGATGAGCGCGACAGACATCGCCGAGGACGAGCGGCTGCTGCGCCGCTCGGTCTGGCGCAAGATCATCGGCCGTCCCGAACTGGGCTCGGTGGTCGGCGCCGGCGCCGTCTTCCTCTTCTTCTCGGTCGTCGCCGGAAGCTTCCTGCAGCCGTCCAGCCTCTCCACCGTCCTGTACGCGGCCTCGACCATCGGCATCATGGCGGTGCCGGTCGCGCTGCTCATGATCGGCGGCGAGTTCGACCTGTCGGCCGGTGTCCTCGTGACGACGTCCGCCCTCGTCTCGTCGATGTTCAGCTATCAGATGACGGCGAACGTCTGGGTGGGAGTGGGGGTTTCCCTCCTGGTCACCCTCGCCATCGGGGCGTTCAACGGCTTCATGCTGACCCGCACCAAGCTCCCGAGCTTCATCATCACGCTCGGTACGTTCCTGATGCTGACCGGCCTCAACCTCGGCTTCACCAAGCTGATCAGCGGCACGGTCTCCACGAAGTCCATCGCCGACATGGAGGGCTTCGAATCGGCGAAGAAGCTCTTCGCCTCCCAGCTGACCGTCGGCTCCGTCGACCTGAAGGTCACCATTCTGTGGTGGTTCGCGCTGGTCGCGGTCGCCACCTGGATCCTGCTGCGGACCCGCTTCGGCAACTGGATCTTCGCGGTCGGCGGCGAGGCGGACGCGGCCCGCGCGGTCGGCGTACCGGTCTTCAAGACGAAGATCGGCCTCTACATGGGTGTCGCGTTCGCGGCCTGGGTCTCCGGCCAGCACCTGCTGTTCTCGTTCGACGTGGTGCAGTCCGGCGAGGGCGTCGGCAACGAGCTGATCTACATCATCGCGGCCGTCATCGGCGGCTGCCTGATCACCGGCGGCTACGGCTCGGCGATCGGCTCCGCCGTGGGCGCCTTCATCTTCGGCATGACCAGCAAGGGCATCGTGTACGCGGAGTGGAACCCGGACTGGTTCAAGTTCTTCCTCGGAGCGATGCTCCTGCTCGCCACCCTCCTCAACGCGTGGGTGCGCAAGCGGGCGGAGGCGACAGCATGACGACGATCCCGGAGAAGACGGCCGAGCGGACAGCGCTCGTCGAGCTCGACGACGTCAGCAAGTACTACGGCAACATCCGCGCCCTCGAAGGCGTCTCCCTGGAGGTGCACGCCGGGGAGATCACCTGCGTACTGGGCGACAACGGAGCCGGCAAGTCCACCCTCATCAAGATCATCGCGGGGCTGCACCGGCACGACGCCGGCGGCTTCCGCATCGAGGGCGAGGACGTCTCGCTGAACAACCCCCGCGAGGCCCTGGACCGCGGCATCGCCACCGTCTACCAGGACCTGGCCGTGGTCCCGCTGATGCCGGTCTGGCGCAACTTCTTCCTCGGCTCCGAGCCCACCAAGGGCAAGGGGCCCTTCAAGCGGCTCGACGTCGAGAAGATGCGCGCCACCACCCGCGCGGAGCTGCTCCGCATGGGCATCGACCTGCGCGACGTCGACCAGCCGATCGGCACGCTGTCCGGCGGCGAGCGCCAGTGCGTCGCCATCGCGCGCGCCGTCTACTTCGGCGCCAAGGTCCTCGTCCTCGACGAGCCGACCGCGGCGCTCGGCGTCAAGCAGTCCGGTGTCGTCCTGAAGTACGTGGCGGCCGCCCGGGACGCCGGGCTGGGCGTGGTTCTCATCACGCACAACCCGCACCACGCCTACCTCGTCGGCGACCGTTTCGTGCTGCTCAAGCGCGGCACGATGACCGGCAGCCACCTGCGCTCCGACATCACCCTGGACGAGCTCACCCGCCAGATGGCGGGCGGCAGCGAGCTCGAAGAGCTCAGCCACGAACTCCAGCGGGCCCCCGCCCCCGGCCACCTCGGCGGCCCGTCCGACAAGGAGTGAGCAGGCCGCCCCGGGCCACCGGGGCGGCCCCCGGCACGCGGTCCGCCACCCCCAGGGGTGGCAGAATCGGCCCCGATGACCACGTACCGCGACTTCGCCCTAGCCCACCGGGGTTCCGCCCGGGCCACCGTGCTGCGCACCGTAGGCACCCGGGAACGCCGCTCGCACCTGACGGCCCCCCGGGTCCCCACCGTCGGCATCGACATCGGCGGTACGAAGGTGATGGCCGGCGTCGTGGACGCGGACGGGAACATCCTGGAGAAGCTCCGCACGGAGACCCCGGACAAGTCCAAGAGCCCCAAGGTCGTCGAGGACACCATCACCGAGCTGGTCCTCGACCTCTCCGACCGGCACGACGTGCACGCGGTCGGCATCGGCGCGGCCGGCTGGGTCGACGCCGACCGCTCCACCATCCTGTTCGCCCCGCACCTCGCCTGGCGCAACGAGCCGCTGCGCGACGCCCTCCAGGCCCGCCTCGCGGTGCCGGTCATGGTCGACAACGACGCCAACACGGCCGCCTGGGCCGAGTGGCGCTTCGGCGCCGGACGCGGCGAGGACCACCTGGTCATGATCACGCTGGGCACCGGCATCGGCGGCGCGATCCTGGAGGACGGGCAGGTCAAGCGCGGCAAGTACGGGGTGGCGGGCGAGTTCGGCCATATGCAGGTCGTGCCCGGCGGACACCGCTGCGCCTGCGGCAACCGCGGCTGCTGGGAGCAGTACAGCTCCGGCAACGCCCTGGTCCGCGAGGCCCGCGAGCTCGCCACGGCCGACTCCCCGGTGGCGTACAACATCATCGAGCGGGTCGGTGGGAACATCCCCGAGATCACCGGGCCGCTCATCACCGAGCTGGCCCGCGAGGGCGACGCCATGTGCGTCGAACTGCTCCAGGACATCGGCCAGTGGCTAGGCGTCGGCATCGCCAACCTGGCGGCCGCGCTCGATCCCTCCTGCTTCGTCATCGGCGGGGGCGTGAGCGCCGCCGACGACCTCCTGATCGGCCCCGCAAGGGACGCCTTCAAGCGCCACCTCACCGGCCGCGGCTACCGCCCCGAGGCGAGGATCGCCAAGGCCCAGCTGGGCCCCGAGGCGGGTATGGTCGGCGCCGCCGACCTCGCCCGCCTGGTGGCCCGCCGCTTCCGCCGGGCCAACCGCCGCCGCGTCGAGCGCTACGAGCGGTACGCCAAGGCCGCCGAAGCCGTCCGCAGGACGGGCACCACCCGCACCACCCAGGGATCCGACTGATGACACCGTCCGACCGCCCCGCGGTGCCGCGCCAGTCCCCGCCGCCGGACGAGAAGCCCCCGGAGACCCGCCGGCACATGATCCGGCGGCGCTGGATCACCGCGGTGATCATCGTGCTGCTCATCGGGGTGCCCGCCGGCTATCTGGCGATCTCCGCCGAGCAGAGCCGCGACAGCGGCCGCGACAAGGAGTCCGAGGCCTCGGCGCACGGCCTCCAGAACGACTGGCCGTCCAAGACCCAGCGGCGCATCTACGACGTGCCGGTCCCCAACGACGCGGTCTCCGTCGCCTACTACGAGACGAACAGCTGGAAGGTCAGCAAGCTGTACGTCCAGTTCAAGACCAGTGCGGCGGGCCTCGCCGAGTTCATGAAGGACGGCGGCACCAGCACGGCCGCGCTCAAGCCCGGCGACGTGACGATCGCCCCCGAGGACGCCCTGAAGGTCGGCTGGACCTTCCCCGCGGGCCACGACTGGGCCGGCACCACCCACGCCCAGAAGGACCCGCTGCCCACCCAGAACATCACCGTCGACGAGACCGACCCGGACAAGCCGGTCGTTTTCGTGGTATCCACGGCAACCCCCTGACCCCACCCGGGGCCGGGCAGCCGCTTCACTACGGTGGAGGTGGAGCAAGTGAGTGGGCGCCCACGACCGGCATCGTGCCGCACGAACGTCAAGTCACGTGAGACAGCCGCTAAGCCTTGATCGGTGCGGCCGACCTGGCGGCCTGCTCGATCTTCGCGCAGTAGGCTGCACGGGCTCCCTCGTCGATCTGCTGCTCGTGTTCGGGGCGCAGCCCGGTCCGGCCGTCGAGGCCCTCGCGGAGGATGTCGGCGTGCCCGGTATGCCGGTTGGACTCGCCGAGGACATGGACCATGACGGCGAACAGGTTCGTGTTGGGACAAGGCTCAGGCCACCACGGCACGTGGCCGGGGGCGTCGAGGGGAAGCTCGTTGATCGTCGCGTCCGAGTGTTCCCACGTGCGCCGGTAGAACCCGATGATCTGATCGCGGGTCTCGTCCTCGGTCGCCCACAGATCGCTGCCGTCGGAGTCCTGCCACCGGGGCAGCGGTTCCGGGGAAGGGCGGTCGAAGACCTCGCCGAAGTACCTGGCCTCGACGGTGGCCACGTGTTTGACCAGGCCGAGGAGGTTGGTCCCGGTCGCTGACAAGGGCCGGCGGGCGTCGTACTCGGACAAGCCGTCGAGTTTCCAGAGCAGCGCCTTGCGATCCCGCCGCAGTCTCCCGTGCAGGTTGTCCTTCGCGAATTCGTCGATCATGCGGCATGAGCCTGCCATGGGCTGCCCGTGGTCTCAAGATCTCCCGTACGCGGTCCGCGACGACCGGCAGAGCCGAGGCCCGGCCATGGCCGCCGCCCCGCAGGGTGCGTACCTGTCAGCCCTGTGCCCCTGACAACCTCGGCCCTACGGCCTGAGCGGTGGTTTCGGGGCAGTCGTGACCTGACGCGGGTTGATGTCGGGGCCGGGGGTGCCGGGCCCCGACGGGAGTGGTGGTCAGCTGAAGTGCCACCGGAAGTACAGGTCGGAGGGATCGCACGGCAGGGTCTGTGGGACGGTGCCGTTGCGGACGCTGGATGTTGCCAGGCAGAGCCCGCTGGATACGTTCTGCCACACCTGGTACCAGCCGGAGGGCGGTCCGTTGGGGTTGTCTGCGAAGTAGACGCGCCACTGCTGCGTGGGTGCGAACCAGTCGCAGGGCGTTGTCATGGAGACGGCTCCGCCTCCCGAGGAGGGCGCGGTGATGCACCAGCCGGTGCGCTGGTTGGTGAAGGTGAACACGCCGGTGTCGGAGTTGTAGCCGGTGATCCATTTCTCGTCTGAGCCGCTGTCGCACGACCACATCTGGAGCTTCGCGTTGTTCTCGGTGGCGTTGTCGAGGCAGTGGCTCGAGTTCCAGACGTTGATCCTGTTGATGCTGTCGGCGTGTGCGGGTGCTGCGGCCACGGCCAGGGCGAGCAGCGCCAGTACTGCGGTGACGAGGGTGAACAGTCTGTGTCGGATGGGCATGGGCGTTCCCGGTTGGGTTGTTGGAGGACTGGCGAGAGGAACGTTTCTGGTGGTCGGTTCCCGGGTGACGGTGTCTCAGGTGTCCCGGGGATCTCTTGCGCGGGGTCCTCTGTGGTGGATTGTGCGTCGAGCCTGGTTGGGCCGGGGTACGGTGTCGAGACGTGCTGTGTTCAGCGGGCCTGTTCGCCGGGCACGCATATGGGCCGGACGCCGTGGACACGGGACTGAGCGGGCACGTGCCCGCTCTCGCCTCGGCGGCGGCGTGCTGAGCCGCAGAGGAGGGCAGCTCAACCCCGGCTTCAGGCGGGTGCCGTCACTTGGGCCGGCCGCCTCAACTGGATCCGCGGCGTACGCAGATGCCGGGGCCGGCTACCGTCAGGGGCGCAGGGAAAGCCGTCCCGTGGGGGCGGACCGCGGGCGGCCGAGGCGGTGAAGAGGCGACTCCGCACTACTTCAATCAGGCCGGACAACCCACTGCCTTCACCAGCGCGGCCGCCGGAATCGGCCGTAGGGCGTACGTAGTTCGTGGGCGGCCGAGTGTCCTGCCGGAGCCGCTCCCACCAGAGCGCAGGAAGAGCCCCGGGACCGTTGTGGTCAGGCGCGGCCGTCGAATGCCGGGCCGAGCAGGACCTGGGCCCAGCGGGCCGGTCCCTCGCCGGGGTCGCTGACGCAGAACCACAGGGTGCAGGTGCCGGACGGGTCCTGGAGCGCGGTGAGTTCGCCGGCCCGGCCGTTCCTGGGGAGTTCGGGACCTCGGCCGCGTTCGACGGGGATCGCGCTGGGGGTCACGGGCAGCGGAGGGCTGAGCGCGTCCGACCGGCGGGGGAGCAGCCGGAGTTGAGCACCTGCCTCCGACTCGAACTGGCCGCCGTTCGCGCTTCCCGGGCCGAGGCCGGACACGCCAGGAGACCCTTCTCCGTGGACGCCGATGCCCAGCGTGCTCTGTCCGCGGACGCCAGGGGCGAGGGTGCTCTTGCCTTCCACGCCGAAGTTGTTCTCGCTCTCGCCGCGTACTCCGCCGTCGTCGCCCTTGCCCCGGACGCCGATACCGCCGGCCCTTCCGAGCACGGCCGACGGATCCTCGGCCTCCCAGGCGGTGTCCCTGGCCGCGCCCTGCGCATAGCCGAGCACGCCGGGTGTGCCGCGCCCGAAGACGCCGGGCAGGGCGGCGCCGCCCGCGCCCAGCACGCCCGCCTGCACCTGCTGTTCCTGCGATTTGTCGCGGGGTGCGCCGTGTACGTAACCGACGACACCGTTCGCCCCGGTGGCCACCACCCCGTTGCCGGCCGCCTGGCCGGGGAAGGCAATGGTCCCCTTGGCATGGATGGCGTCCACCCCCTCGGAAACGCCCCGCAGCACCTTGTCGTTCTCGATCGCCACCCGCAGCACGAAGTCCTCGCCATAGCCGTCGAGCGCTCCGTCCCCTCCCTTGGCAACCAGGATGGTGCGCTCCTCGCTCTCGTTGGTCCGCCCCACGACCATGTCGTCCCCGGCACTGTCGGCTCCCGATCCCATGGCTGTCCTCCTTCGGACGTCAGCCGGCTTTCTGCTCCAACTCCCTTATACGGGCTGGGAAGCCGGACCAACCCGGTCCCGACGGAGTCTGATTCCGTGAACCCAGGAGCCTGGCGTGCGGGTGCAGCGGCGTCTGCCAAGGGATTGCGCCCGAGTGGTGGAAGGACACCGAGATCCAGGCGATCAGAGGGATGAGGATCAGGAGTATCAAGCAGCCCAGTGACTTCGCCGAGGCCGCGGTCTGCCCTCGTGGTTCAGGTGGCACGGCCGTCAATGCCGGTCCCGGGTGGACGAGGAGTCAACTCATCATTGGCCCATGCAGAGCAGGTTCAGTGCCGGTTCGGACGAAGTCTCCCGGGTCCTGCTGTGGCGTCTGCGCACGCATCGAGTGCCCACGACGGGCGGCGCCGCGGGGCCACCCACTGAAGATCGGCCCGAGCTCCTGATCTCGTGGCGCACGCAGCCGTGGAGAGGCCGCCACGGGGCGCCGCTGGGAAACGGCGCCCCGGCGCGGATCAGCCGACGTTCAACGTCAGCGCGGCGGTGTGCAGCTTGTCGCCGGTCTGGAACTGCAGGAACAGCCGCCAGTTGCCGGCCGTGGGCAGTTCGGCGTTGAAGGACAGTTCCGGTCCACCATGGTCGCCGTTGACCTTGGTGGTCGGGTGGAGGTGGGCGAACGCGGCGTCGCCCGCGTGGAAGGCGGTCAGATGGGCGTAGGTGTCGAGGTAGGGCTGGAGGTCGGTGACGGGCTTGCCGCCCTTGGTGACGGTGACGGTCAGCGGGTGGGCCATGCCGGCCATCGGAGCGCCCTTGACGGTGACCGTGTAGCCGTCGGTCTCGGTGGACTTGGCGGCTCCGGGCAGTGGGGTCTTCGTCTCGGTGCCCGGGATGGTGACGGCACGGCTGAGGACGAGCGCCGTGCCCTTGCCGGATCCGCTGTCGGGGGTGAAGGAGGTGAACATGCGCCAGGAGCCGGGCGCGAGAGAGGCCAGGTCGGCGGTCCAGGTGCCGTCGGCGGCCATCGTGGGGTGGACGTGCTGGAAGCCCGTCAGGTCCGAGCGAATGGCGTAGAAGTGCATCCGCTTGGTCTGGTCGACGGCGAAGCTCGTGACCGGCTTACCGTCAGGGCCGCTGATCGCGAACCGGTAGGCAGCCTGCTTGCCGGACTGCAAGGCCGTGTCCTGGCTGGTGAGTCGGTAACCGCCCTTGGTGTCGGACAGGCCGTTGCCGGACGCCATGTGGTCCATGCCAGGCATGTCACCCATGGAGGGCGACGCCTTCATCGAGGGGGACGCGGACGACTTGGCGCCGTGGTCCATACCGGGCATCGAGGAGTTGCCGGAGGAACCGCAAGCGGCCAGCGTCAGCGCGAGTACGGCGGCGGTAGCAGCCGCGGCGAGAGTGCGGCGGCGCACGGTAGGACGAGTGGAAGCGAACATGGTGTGGTCTTTCCGGGTGGGCGCACCACGCCGGGCGGGCGCGCGGAGACGATCGGGTCACGTCGCCGGCCCCGGTAGGAGATCCGGGTTCCGGCGCGGCCCGGTCAGGTCCGCGCGATACACACCTGGAGCAACAGACTTCGCCCGCCCGGTGGCGGCGGTCCGCGCCGCCCCGCCCAGCCCGCGGCCGCAGACCAGCAGACAAGGAACACACCCGCGAACGCCGTGAAGACGGCCGCCAGGCCGCCCATCGGCAGCGGTTTTCCGTCACGAGCAGGCGTCGAGACGCACGTCTCCCGGTCCATCACCGACGTGCCCAAAGCCCGCTGTACGTCGGAATGCGCCACCGACGGCTCCGCCGAAGTCCTCGTCGCAGCGCGGGCCTCGTGCATTCCGGTGGGCGCAGACATCGCACCGTGGCAGCCCTCGGCGGCGGTGGCAGGAGCCCCGTGCATGAGGAACAGCCCGAAGAGAACGGCACACAGCACGAGCAGCCGGGACACTCCCGGCCCGCGCGCCTGTCTGCGGTCCATGGCCGCCCGCTCTCCTTCATGCTCGTACGAGTCCTGCGGTGCGAGCCCGAGAATACCCCCACCGGGTTTCCCCTGGCCTTGTCGTCCGGGCCGGTCCGTGAACGGGCCGGCCGGGGTGAGGCGGCAGGGGTCTTCGAGTGGCGCAGACGAGTCGTTCCCGCCCTGTCGATCCGGACGGGAAAGGCCGGCCGTTCGCTCTCCTTGGCGCCGTGGCTGATAGCTGTCGCTTACGGGCGCTTTATGTAGTGACGTGCATACGCTATGTGCCGTGTCGGTGTGGGTGGTGCTCCGGAGGCGGCAGTCGTCGGCCTGGGCCGCGGTGGTTCTCGCCGTGGTCGTGGCCGGGCTGGTGCATGTCCTGGGGTGTGCACACGGCCCGCAGGACGCCGGCGCCGGTCGGGCGGATGCGTTCCTGAGCGCCCCGTCCACTCCCCTGGAGCACTCTTCGGCGAAGCTGCCGCGCGACGCGGAACCTGCGGAGTGCGCCGGGGTTGACACGCCTGGCTGGGTTCCGGTGGTGGGGGCCGCGGTGGCGGCCCCGGGCGTGGGCGCGGCGGCGCAGGCTGTTGAGTGCGCGGCGGTCCGGCGGCCGGCGCCGTCGGCTGTGGTGCCAGGGGCCGGGCGGGGACAGGGGGCGGCCTTGGCGGCGCTCGGGGTGTGGCGGACCTGATGGGGCCTGCTCCGCGCGCCCGGATCGGCTGACGGGAGTGAGCCGTGGCCGGTCGCGTGCGGTGCTCTGCGCTGTCGGTAGACCCGCATTTCTAGCGACGCGTCCCACCTGCCCGCGCTGCGGGACCGGGGGGCGCGGGAGAGCCACGCGATGAATACCTTTCCCCTGACAGCACTGCCCGCTGCGCCGGCGCAGTTGCTGTCTGCCCCGTCCCTGCCCGCCTGGACCCCCGCGGGGTTGGTGGGTGACACGCCGAGCCTGTGGATCGGCGAACCCTTCACGGCTGCCGGCCGGGGCTTCTGGGCCAAGCTCGAAGGCCACAATCCGGGCGGAATCAAAGACCGTACCGCGCTGTACATGGTGGCCCGTGCTCGCGAGCGCGGCGAACTGCTGCCGGGAGCGCGGATCGTGGAGTCCACCTCCGGCACCCTCGGGCTCGGCCTGGCGCTGGCCGGGGTCGCCTTCGGGCATCCGGTCACCGTGGTCACCGACCCGGGTATGGAGCCGTTGATGACGGGTCTGCTCACCGCCTACGGCGCGGACATCCAGGTCGTGGCGGAGCCGCATCCGGCCGGGGGCTGGCAGCAGGCCCGCCGGACACGGGTCGAGGAACTGCTCGCGCTCCATCCGGGTGCGTGGTGTCCGGACCAGTACAACAACCCGGACAACGTGGCCGCCTACGCGCCGCTGGCCCATGAACTCGTCGCCCAGCTCGGGCGGATCGACACGCTGGTGGTCAGCGTGGGTACCGGCGGGCACTCGGCCGGGATCGGCGCCGTGCTGCGCGGCTTCTTCCCCTCGCTGCGGATCGTCGGGGTCGACACCTGCGGCTCGACCATCTTCGGCCAGCCCGCGGGACCCCGGCTGATGCGGGGACTGGGCAGCAGCATCTATCCGCGCAACGTCGACTACGCGCTGTTCGACGAGGTGCACTGGGTCGCCGCCGGGGAGGCGGTCTGGGCCGCCCGCGCCTTGGCCCGTTCCCGGTACGCGAGCGGGGGATGGAGTGTGGGCGCGGTCGCCCTGGTGGCCCGTCATTTGGCCGCCGTCGGCCCGGCGGAGGAGAAGACCGTGGCGGTGTTCCCCGACGGCCCGCAGCGCTACGTCGGCACGGTTTTCGACGACGCCTGGTGCCGCCGGCACGACCTGCTCGGCTGCGTTCCGGCCGAGGCCCCCGACGAGATCGGCCATCCCGGGGAGCGCACCGTGTCGCGTTGGACGGCATGTACGACCGTGCTGGACCCGGCCCCCGCGGCAACCGGATCCGGTGCGGGCACCGTCGGCCTGACGGGAGCCGCCCGGTGAAAACCCTGTGGTCGACGACCTGTTCGTTCCCGCCCGCCGTGCGGCTGTTGATGGCCAATCAGTTCGCCATCAACCTCGCCTTCTACATGCTCATGCCCTACCTGGCCGCCCATCTCGCGGGTGAACTCGGGCTGGCCGCGTGGGCGGTCGGCCTGGTCCTGGGCGTGCGCAATCTGTCCCAGCAGGGCATGTTCCTCATCGGCGGCACGATCGCCGACCGCTACGGCTACAAGGCGCCGATCATGGCGGGTTGCCTGCTGCGGACGGCCGGGTTCGCGCTGCTGGGGGTCGTGGACAGCCTGCCGGTCCTGGTGATCGCGTCGGCGGCCACCGGGTTCGCCGGTGCACTGTTCAACCCCGCCGTGCGTGCCTACCTCGCGGCCGAGGCGGGGGAGCGGCGGGTGGAGGCGTTCGCGACGTTCAACGTCTACTACCAGGCCGGAATGCTGGCCGGGCCGCTGGTCGGCCTGGCATTGCTGGCCGCCGACTTCCGCCTGGTGTGCCTGGTGGCAGCGGGTATTTTCGCGGCCCTGACACTTCTCCAGGGGCGGGCCCTGCCCGCCCGGCGGGCCGTTGGCAGCGAGGGGCGCGAGAGCGGGGTGTGGGCGCAGTGGCGCTCGGTCGTCGCCAACCGGCCCTTCCTGCTGTTCTCCCTGGCAATGATCGGCTCCTATGTGCTGACCTTCCAGGTCTACCTGTCGCTGCCGCTGGCGGCCGGGGATGCCTTCGGCCGGGCGGGCACGAAGGCGACCAGCTTGCTGTTCGTCATCTCGGCGGCAGTGGCTGTGGCCGGACAGCTGCGGCTGACCGGGTGGGCGAAGGCGCGCTGGAGCGGTGAGCAGGCCCTGGTGCGCGGGCTCGCGCTGATGGGCCTGGCGTTCGCGCCGCTCACCCTGGTCGCCGCAAGCGGCGAAGCCGTGCCGGGTGCTGTGGCGCTGGCCGCACTCGCAGCTGCGGTGATCGCCCTGTCGGCCGGCAGCGCCGTCGTCTATCCCTTCGAGATGGACACCGTCGTCTGCCTGTCCGGCAACCGTCTGGTGGCCACCCATTACGGCCTCTACAACACCGTTTCCGGCCTCGGTATCACCCTGGGGAACCTGGCCACCGGCGCCCTGTGGGACTACGCCGCCGAGCACCACGTGCTGTGGCTGGTGTGGGCCGCCCTGGCCCTGACCGGCGGGGCCTGCGCGAGCGGGGTCTTCGCACTGGCCCGCACCGGGCGGCTCGCCACGCCTCATCAGGCGCCGCAGCCCGCGCTGACCTGATCTGGACTCCGGCAGGACCGGGCGCCGTTGGCGTAAGGAGGGATGTCAGCGAGAACCGGCGCCGGTTCTGCCGGAGCGATGAGCGGCGATGGTGTCCAGGTAGGCAGGCAGCTCAGTGATGTGGGCCAGGGCGTCGCCGGCCGGTCGAGACCGCTCGGCCGGCCGGTGGGGGCGATCAGTAGGCCATGCGTGCCGGCGGTGCGGGGGGCGCCGGGGCTCACCGGCCGTCCCCGGCGGGGGCGGCGGCCCGGTTCCAGGCCGCGTCGCGCAGCAGGCGCAGGCCGTTGAGGCCGACGATGACGGTGGAGCCCTCGTGGCCGAGGACACCGAGCGGCAGCGGAAGGGTGGCCGCCAGGTCCCAGATGACCAGGCCGGTGATGAAGATTCCGGCGATGACCAGGTTCTGGACGACCAGGCGGCGGGCCGCGCGGGACAGGGCGACGACCTTGGGGACGGTGGCGAGTTCGTCTCGGACGACGACCGCGTCGGCGGTCTCCAGGGCGAGGTCGGATCCGGCCCGGCCCATGGCGATGCCGATGTGGGCGGCGGCCAGTGCCGGGGCGTCGTTGACGCCGTCACCGACGACCAGCACCCTTCGCCCGGCCGTCTCCAGTTCACGCACCGCGGTGACCTTGTCCTGGGGCAGCAGGCCCGCGCGGACGTCGGTGATGCCGACCTCGCGGGCGAGGCGGGCCGCGGCGCGCGCGTTGTCGCCGGTCACCAGCAGCGGGGCCGTGCCGGTCAGCGTCTTGAGAACGGTGACGGTGGCGGCGGCGTCCGGACGCAGGCGGTCGGCGAGGCCGAGGATCCCGACCGGGATGCCGTCGCGCTCGACGAGTACCGCGGTGCGGCCGCCGTTCTCCAGCTCCTCGGCGACGGCTGTCGTCCTGGCCGAGCGCGCGTCGGTTGCGCCGCCCAGGAGCCGTGCTGGAGCCCCGACCGCGACCGTGGTGCCGTCGATGGTGGCGGTCACGCCGATGCCGGGCGCGGAGTTGAAGTCCTGCGTCTTGGGGATGCCGAGGCCGCGTTCGCGGGCGGCGTCCACGATGGCGCGTGCGAGGGGGTGTTCGCTGGGGCGCTCGGCGGCGGCCGCCAGGGCCAGCATGGCGCCCTCGTCGAGGCTGCTGCCCGCGAGGGGGCGGATGTCGGTGACGCGGGGAGTGCCTTCCGTCAGGGTGCCCGTCTTGTCCAGGGCGACGGAGTCGATCTGGCCGAGGCGTTCCATCATGACGGCGGACTTGACCAGGACGCCGTGGCGTCCGGCATTCGCGATCGCGGACAGCAGCGGGGGCATGGTCGCCAGGACCACGGCGCACGGCGAGGCGACGATCATGAAGGTCATGGCGCGCACGAGCGAACTGGTGAGGTCGGCGCCGAAAGCGAGTGGGACGGCGAAGACGGCCGGGGTGGCCGCGACCATGCCGAGGCTGTAGCGCTGTTCGACCTTCTCGATGAACAGCTGGGTGGGTGCCTTGGTCTCGGAGGCTTCCTCGACCATGGCCACGATCCGGGCGATCACCGAGTCGGCGGCGTCCCGCTCGACCTTGACCCGCAGCGCGCCGGTGCCGTTCAGGGTGCCGGCGAAGACCTCGTCGCCCGTCCCCTTCGCGACCGGGAGGGGTTCGCCCGTGATGGTGGCCTGGTCGACCTCGCTCGCCCCGTCCAGCACGCGCCCGTCGGCGCCGACACGCTCGCCGGGGTGGATCAGGATGGTGTCTCCGACGGCCAAGTCGGCGGTGGCGACGGTCAGTTCGCTTCCGTCGTCGGCCAGCCGTGTGGCGGTGGTGGGGGCAAGGTCGAGGAGGCCGCGGACGGCGTCCTGGGTGCGGGCGGTGGCCAGCGCTTCCAGGGCGCCGGAGGTGGCGAAGATGACGATCAGCAGTGCGCCGTCCATCACCTGGCCGATCGCCGCCGCGCCGATCGCGGCCACGATCATCAGCAGGTCCACATCCAGGGTCTTCTCGCGCAGGGCCGTCAGCCCGGCCCAGGCCGGTTCCCAGCCGCCGGTCACGTACGCCAGCGCGTACAGCGGGCCCCAGGCCCAGGCCGGGGCGCCGGTCAGCTGGAGCGGCAGCGCGATCAGGAACAGCACCAGCGCGGCCGCGGCCCAGCGGGCCTCGGCCTGCGCGAACACACGGGTACGTCGCCGGGGGCCTGCCGCGCCGCGCGCAGCCGCGGCGGATGCCGGGCGTTCGGTGAGGGTGGAAGACATGCCAAAGGGACCCTTCGCGGGCGTGGGGACGGCAGCACCTCCACCGTACAGGAAAGAATGAACACCTCTTCATTGGTCGTCTGTAGGATGGCCGCCATGGGCCACGGAGTCGACGACAACACCACCGCCACCCCCCGCGAACGCCTCGATGCCGCCGGGGCCGGCGACGTCGCCTCCACGCTCCAGGCGCTGGCCACACCCTCGCGTCTCTACATCCTCGCCCGCCTCCAGGAGGGCCCGTGTGCGGCCGGTGAGCTGGCCGAGGCCGTAGGCATGGAACAGTCCGCCTGCTCCCACCAGTTGCGGCTGCTGCGCAACCTCGGCCTGGTCACCGGCGAGCGCCGGGGCCGCTCCATCGTGTACCGCCTGTACGACAACCACGTGGCGGAACTCCTGGAACAAGCCCTCTATCACGTGGAACATCTGCGCCTGGGCCTCCGCGACAGCCCCGCCGACGCCGACAGCGCGGCAACCGCAGAGCCGGCCGCCGCCAAGCGCTGACCGCCTCGCCCCGCTGTGAATCCCGGGTGTGCTCCCGATGTCAGACGCCTGCCGGTGTCTGCCGGACGGCGGGCCAGCATCGGTGGAGCTGGTCGATGCGGTAGTCGTGGGTGTGCCGCCGTCCGTCGCCCGTCGGGCCGGCTCCGGTCAAGTGCGGGTGATCCGCCGGGAGTTCGGGGTGTACGTGGTCGAGCGCGGCAGGGTCTCTGCGTGGCCAGAGACGTACCGCCGCTGCCGAGGCGATCAGCGCGAGCGCGGCGAGCGCGGCGGCAGCGACAGGCAATCCGGCACCGGCGGCGAGCCAGCCCGCGAGCGGGTAGGTGAGGAGCCAGCAGCTGTGGGACAGCGAGAACTGGGCGGCGAACGCGGCAGGCAGGTCGGCTGTGGTTGCCGAGCGCCGCAGCAGCCGGCCGGCGGGGGTCAGTACGACGGAAGAGGCCGCGCCGAGTAGTGCCCAGGCGCTGAGCAGAGCAGGCCACGACCAGGCCCCCGGAGCCGGGGCGGTCCCAAGTGAGAGCGCGGCGAGCACGCCCGCCAGGGTGAAGGCGGCGGGCAGCATCAAAGCCCGTTCGCTCGCCCGGTCCAGTACCCGTGGCAGTAGCAGGGCGGCGGTCATCGAGCCTGCGCCGTACGCTCCGAGCGCGAGCGAGACGTCGCCTGCCGCCCGGCCGAGGCTGTCGCGGACGAGCACCACCGTGTTCACGGTGACCATCGCGCCGCCCGCCGCGACGGCCAGGTCCAGCGCGAGCAGGGCCCGCAGCCGCGGAGTGGCGAGGAACAGCCGGGTGCCGAAGGCGGCCTTGGCGTACACGCCCCCGGCGCGCTCGACCGGCTCGGGCTTGGGCAGCAGGACGGACACCACCAGGGCTGCCGAGCCGAGGAAGCCCACGGTCGTACCGGCGAACAGCCAGTTGTACGTGATCAGCGACAGCAGTCCGGCCGCCAGTGCCGGGCTGAACAGGCTCTCCAGGTCATAGGCGAGGCGCGACATCGACAGCGCCTGGGTGTAGTCGCGCTCGGCGGGCAGGACTTCGGGGATGGTGGCCTGGAAGGCCGGGGTGAAGGCGGCCGAGGCGGACTGGAGCAGGAAGATCAGGACGTACACCTGCCACACCTGCGTCACGAACGGCAACGCGAGTGCGACCCCGGCCCGGGTGAGGTCCATGGAGACGAGGAGCACGCGCCGGGGTATCCGGTCGGCGAACGCGCTCACCACGGGCGCGATGCCCACGTACGCGACCATCTTGATGGCCAGGGCGGTGCCGAGGACGGCGGAGGCGTTGGATCCGGCGATGTCGTAGGCGAGCAGGCTCAGGGCCACGGTCGCAAGGCCCGTCCCGACCAGGGCGATGACCTGGGCGGCGAACAGATGCCGGTAGGTGCGGTTGCGCAGGACGGCGAGCATGCGGCGAGTCCTCGGTCGGCGGGCCAGGGGATACCCACCACGATAGTGCACATGTGCGCATGCATGCACGCGTTAGTGATGTGGATCCCGGGACTGCCCCCCATCGGGGCCGCTCAGTCGTGCCAGGGCTCTCCGGTGACCTGGTGGTCGGCGTGGCTGATCGCCTCGACGACCAGGCGCCGCAAGTGTCCGTCGGTCAGTGCGTAGACCGAGCGCCGTCCGTCCTTGCGGGACTCCACGAGGCCGGCCAGCCGCAGCTTGGCCAGGTGCTGGCTCACTGCCGGACGCGCGACGCCGCAGGCTGCCGTCAGCGCGGTGACATCGGCCTCGTTCCGGGCGAGCAGCCACACCAGCTGAAGTCGGGTGGGATCGGCCAGCAGCGCGAAGACGCCCGCCGCCGCCGTGAGCTGGCGGGGGCCAGGGGTGTGCTGATGCGCATCGTTCGCTGGTGGGGCTTCGTCGCGTGCGGCCATGGAGTCATCGTATGCAGCCGCACGCCCGCCACGGATGCACGCGGCAGGGCTGCACGGCCTGGGGGCCGGGGTGTTGGGTCTACAGCGGGGCGAGAAGCATGAGGATCTCGTCCCGGTCGTCTCCGGGAGACAGGCGCAGGGCGCCGGGCCGTCGGCCGATCTCCTTCCAGCCGAGGCGGCTGTAGAAGTCTTCGAGTCCGGCGCCGCCGCGAGCCGCCAGGTGGAGCTGTTCCAGGCCCATCTCCTCTCGGGCGGCCTCGCGGGCCCGGTTCATCAGGGCAGCGCCGATGCCCTGCCCGCGTGCGGCCAGTCGGGTCTGGACGTGGTGCACGGTGCCCCAGTGCGCGACGACCGGATGCGGGTCGCGGCGGATGTTCAGCCACCCGGCGAGGGCGCCGTCGACGGTGGCGATCACCAGGCGGCTGCGCTGCGGGTCGAGGCCCTCGATGATCAGGTCGGCCGCAGCGGTGACCTCGTGAGGATCGACCGGTGAGAAGGGGAAGCCGGCGGCGCCACCGGCGTCGCTGACCTCGATCCAGCAGTCGATCAAGCTCTGCCTCGTCGCAGCGCTGATCTCGTGCGGGTGAGTGAGCTGGACGAAGCCGGGGGCGTTGCTGCTGGTCATGGGAGCGAGTGTCGCAAACGGCTGGCCCGCGAGTCCGGCCGGGCTCGCGGGCCAGCCTTCCGGGTCAGCTGCTGTGGGCGGCCACGGCCGATGCCAGCCGCGCGGAGGCGAACGGCGTGCCGCACACAAAACGCAGCACGGGCCCGAACGAGCCCGCCGCCGGCAGCCCGGTGAAGTACAGCCCGGGCACGGACGACCCCAACCCCTTGTCCAAGCGCGGGAAGGTCACGCAGCCACCAGGCGCCACACGGCCCCAGCACGTGCCGACAGCATCCCGGCCGGCATGTTCTTAACCCAGCTCACCACCGGCGGGCCGACCACCCGCACCGGCAGGCCACGCGCCCGCGGGACACGAAGGTCGAAGTCGCCATCGCGGTCCATCACGAGGTGTGCGCGGTCCGCTGCCACCCGTGCGAGGCCGGGCAGAACCCGCTCCGCCCCGGTGAGCCTGGCCCAACGCCGGTCGGCGACCGGTCCACTCCGCCCGCTGCGGCGCCACCTGCCCGCTGTGCAACGTCCACGAGGCATGCGCCGCCCGGGGGCGCATTCAAGCCCTGCTCCGAAGGCGGGACGGGATCCGGGCCGTCTCTGGGATGTGGCGAGAAGCGAGTGGCGGCCAGTGGGGGAGGGCGGGGTCGGGGACTGTCCCAGGGCTTTCCGGGGTTCGGCGGGACGGGTGGGACGGGATCGGTGGGGCGACGGCGGTCGCGGGCGCGTTGTTAGCTTTCGGCCGTCGCCCTCCGGCGGCATGTTCCGGTCACGCTCCTCAAGGGGAATCCAGTCATGAAGCGCACACTCGCCGGCTTCGCCGCCATCGCCACGATCGCGCTGGGCGCACTCGCCACCGGCGCGCCGACGGCATCCGCCGCGGCACCGGTCTGCTCCAGCTTCGGCGGGTACACCGATGCCGCCGGCTACACGACCGGGGTACCGCTCGACGCGGCTCAGAGCAACTACTGCAGCCTGCGTGCGGGCGACTCCGGCGGCGGTGTCCGCGAGCTCCAGAAGACCCTCAACGGGTGCTACTACGACGGAGTCACCTACCTCAAGGAGGACGGCCAGTTCGGCCCCGCCACCACAAAGGCCCTCAAGCGGGCGCAGGGGCTGGCGGGCGTCACCCCCGACGGCATCTACGGGCCGAACACCCGTGACGCCCTTCGCTGGTACTGGAGCCTGAACTGGCAGCCGCGGTGCCTGCGCCTGACCGCCGCGCCGCAGCCGCTGCGCTAGCCGGGCCGTGCCCTTCCGGGGGCTGCCCTCCCCGGAAGGGCAGCCGCGGCGGACGCGGGTGGTCACGATGCGGTGCCGGCGGGCCGCGGTGAGGTCGTGCGCGCGGCCCGGTGGGACGGGCGAGAGCCAGCACACTTTGCCCACGAGGTCGTTCGCCGCCGGCACGCGCGGAGTGAGACCCACTCGGCCGACATGATTCCGAAGGAGCTCGGATGGACACCGTGGCAGAAGGCCTTCAGTGGCTGCCCGTCTCGTTTCGCCAGGGGTTTTCGGTGACGTTCTCGCGGGGGCTGGAGCCGGCCGAGCTGCTGCATCGTATGGGGTGTGCGCCGGGTTCCCTCACTTCCATGACGCGTGCAGACGCAGAAGCGTACGAGCTGGGGGACGAACGCGAGGGCGCTGTTCTGAGGGCCGGCACCGCCGGTGAATGGGCCTACGCCCTGCAGCTGTGGGGCGCACATGGAATCGATGCAGGGGTCATGGCGGCTGTCTCTGCCGGAACGGAGAGCGTCGTGTTGGTCAGCACCTCCACCATTCCCTGGTTCGCCCACTCGGTGAACGGTGAGGAGGTCTGTGCCTTCGACCCAGGGCTTCCCGACATCCGCTACGGAACGGGGGCGGACCGGCTGGTCCCTGCCATGGCACGTGCGGGGTTCTCGGTCGGCGGCAACCCCGCACCCCTCGGAGCGGTCGAGGCCATGCTGCACTTGGCTGAGCAAGAATTCGGACTCGGACTTCCACGGTACGAGGTGGAGTCCGGCGAGTTGGCGGCTGGGGTCGCAAACGACTGACCAGGTACGGCTGTTCGTCGGCCCGGAAGTGTCCGGGCCGAGCCGCCTGCGGCACAACTCCGAGCCGCGGGCACGGCGTGGAAGTGTGGCGATCCACACACCGTGCCGCGCTTCTGTATGTGCCGGGCGCGCACATTCGTGTTCCCTGAGGGAAACGTCCGTGTCGGCTGCCTCATTGATCAGTGGGAAGTGCTGGACTGCTCGGTTCCGGATCCCCGGCGGGTCGGTGGGATGAATTCCGGCACAGCGAATTGGCGGACGTCCGGGGTTCGGGGTGAAGGCGATCCCTCCAGGCATGGGACCCACGGCCAAGCGCACACGTAGTCCCGTCTGGCCTCCTTGGTGAAAGGAGCGTGGATTCCGGGACGTTCAGTTCCGTGACACCGTCGGCGAATCCGGAGCGTTCGTGGTGGATCCGTCCTTCCGTGGTGACTCGACGGGGCGTCCCGGCGGCGGCTCGCCCCGTGAGACGCCCCGGGACGTCCCTGGGATGCCTCTCAAGGCTCTGAAGTGCTGAAATGGGCGGCCTGCCGGGTCTACGGTGATCGCTGTCGGCTCCCGTCCACGTCAGCATGGCCGACGGCGCACCACCCCCTTCGGCCCTCGCAAACGCCGATCGGTGCGCCCATCCCCAACTCGCTGGAGGCGAACAGGCGAATCCATTCGGACCAGAACGGCCCGCGCCGCAGGCAATTCATCCCCATTACTCAGAGGAATTCCGTAATATCCATGTGTAAGCCATCTACTGGCTCAATATGCGAATTACAGCTCGTCTGTGGTGGGAAACTCCAGAGGCGCCCCAGGGGACGACCGTGCTTGACTCGGCTGTTCCGGCCGGCGGTCGTCCTCCATTCCTCCGCGGAAGGCAGGGACGGGCAGCCCGCCGTAGCGCCCGAGGTGTCCCCTCCGGGCCGTAGCAGGACCGGCTCCGCAGGTGTCCGAAGACCGTTCGAAGCTGCCTTACTCTTTGGTCCGCGCGATGGCCAGGGGAGTTGCCGTCCGCCGCGAGTCATGACGGGGGTGGCACATGTCCAACCAGACCGATGCGTCTGCGGACACGCTGGAGCAGCTCTTCGTGGAACTGCGCCGCATCAAGCAGGCGTCCGGGTTCAGCTACGGGCAGCTGGCGGACAGGACGCACTACAGCCGCTCCTCCTGGGAACGCTTTCTGAACGGGAAGCAGCCTCCTTCCAAGGTCGCCGTCGAGCAGTTCGCGGCCGCCACCGGAGTCGACCCGCGCCCTCTGCTCGCCCTGCTCGAACGGGCGGGGCAGCCGTCGGCCCGGGAACCGGCCACAGGCGAAGCGCACGCGTCACCGCCTGCTGCACCGCCCGCCGCTGCCGAGACCTCAAGGGCGCAGAGAGCCCCGACCGCACAGGCGCTCGACGCCGCGACCTCGAAGGTGCGGGAACCCGCTCGCCCCGCCGCGGAGCCGCCTCGAATCATGCGCCGTGCACCGGAGTCGACTCCTCGGTTGCTCGCCCGACGCGGGATCGTTGCCCGCCCGTCCTGGCAGCGCGGGCTGCGGGCTGCGGGTCTCATCTCGGCCGGCGCGGTCATGGGTGCGGTCGCCGCAGTGCTGGCCATGGGTTCGGGCTCCGGCCCCCACGGCGGGTCCGCGGACACCCCCGGCGCCCAGGCGTCGGGTACCGCCGTCGACCGCGGAGCCTCGGTGGTGCCCGCGGCCGGGAAGGTCGACGCCCACTGTTCCGGGGACACCTGTCTGCGGCGTGATCCGCAGGCCATGGACTGTCAATGGGATGCGGCCACCGCGCACGACACCTGGCTGCGCGGCATGCACATCGAACTGCGCTACAGTCCCGCCTGCCATGCCGTGTGGGGGCGGATCGAGAACGGCGCCGTGGGGGACGTCGTCACCATCAAGGACCGGACCGGCCTGGAACTGCAGGCCACGATCCGCACGGACCGGGACACCTACACCCAGATGCTCGCGGTCACCGATGACGCTCCTGCTGAGACCGTGACGATCTGCGGAGCGATACCGAGCCAGAAGCAGTCGGAGTGCTCGCCCAGCTCCCACGTCCAGCCGTAGCGCGCCCCCTGCGGCGACTGCCGACGGGACGGATTCGAGCGTGGAGCACCGCCGTCCCCGGCCGGGCGGAGGGGCGTGGGCGGTCTGGTTTAATGGGCGCGCATCCTGGGGCCCGGACGGGGCCGTACAACCAGGGCATCGGTCAACACGAGGGCAGGGGGCCCCAGTTGACCCGGTCCGCGGCGAAGTCCGCGGCCGGCCACCCATCGAAGTGACGAACCGGCGCGCGGTCTCCGCGCGTTCCGAGCCGCCCCACTTCGTCTCCCGTCCTATGAAGGAACCCCCACTTGAGAGTGCCAGGAAGAACACGGGCGGCTGTGGCCGCCCTGGTGACCGGCGCCCTGTGCGCCGCTCTCGTCCAGTCGACCGCGCGGGCCGACGCCCCGCCCACGCCGCCGAAGGACGCCCCCTCGGCCAGCGAGATACCTGTGGCGCAGCGGGCCGATGTGCTCGGCGGCGGGTGGCGCACGTCGGCCGACCGGGCCTGGACCACCACGGGTGACGCGCAGGGCTTCCATGTGCTGACCGCCGAGCAGAGCAGCGGTTACGCCTGGAAGACCGCGGCCAGCCTGAAGGAACCGGGTTTCGACACCGACGCCTGGATCGGCAACGCGTGTGTCACCGGGTCCGGCAAGCGTGCCGTCGTCGTCTACGCACCGCGAACGTTCACCAACAAGTCGCAGCTCATGGCGCGTGGAGGGTTCACCGCCATCGTCGAACTGGATACCGGAAAGGTGACCAAGCTCGGGCTGCAGACCTCGCTGTCCTATTACAACCCGGGCTGCGGCGCCGGTGAGACGGCCGTGCTGACCCAGTCACCAGGCGAGGACAAGCAGGCGACACGCCTGTTCCGGCTCGACACGCAGACCGGAAAGCTCAGCCCGGCGATCCAGACTCCCGGCCAGCTCACCTCGGCCTCGCCCACCAAGGACGGAAGCATCGTGGCCGCGGCCGGTGCCGAACTGGTGAAGGTGGGCAGCGACGGTGGCCGGACCACCCTCGCCCGTACCGACTCCGTGCCGTACCGCATCACCCCTGACGGAGACGGGGGTGTGGTGTTCCTCGATGCGGCCGCTGCCGGCCGGCAGGCCGGCCCTCGTCTCACCGCGGCCGTGCAGGCGTCCCCCGCGACGACCACCAAGGCGAAGCGGATCACCGCCGCCCAGGTCGCTGCGCCCGACGCCGCGCACACCACGCCCGAGGTCCTCGCGGAAGGCGCTCTCACGGTCACCGGGCTGGCGCGCGGCGCGGGCACGGTGTACGTCACCGGCGACACCAAGCAGTCCGCGGCCAAGCTCCCGAGCGTGGTGCGCCGGCTGCCCGGGGCGACCAAGGATGCCGTGGTGTCCACTCGCGGCCAGTCCGTGCTCAACAGGACGGCGTGGGCCGACGGCAAGGATTCCCGCACCCGGTCCACTGACACGTCGGCCCGCCCGGTCGCGCTCGATCTGCACGTCATGGGCACCGACCGCGAGGCCGCCTTCACGGTCGACCCGACCGCCGCTCCCATCTCATCCGCCGCCCAGGGGAGTTCCCCGTCCCCGGCGCTGCCGCAACCGAGAAGCGCCGCACCGGCTGCTGCCAAGGCGGCTGTCGGCACCTCGCCCGGCTCTGCCGGTGAGATCGTCGAGTCGGACCGCAGCTGCTCCGTGCCGCGCAACGATCCGCGGAACCAAGCCATGCAACCCAAGCCGCGTCAGGTGGAATGGGCCGTCGACCAGGCGGTCAAGGGAACCTTGAACGTCAGCCGCCCGGCGAACTGGAAGAACCTCGGCATGCCGGCGTACCAGCCCATGTCACTCTTCCCCGCCGATGCTCTTGAGGGTGGCGGGAGGATTCCTGCGCAGATCATGCTGGGTGTCACTGCTCAGGAGTCGAACATGTGGCAGGCGACCCGCAGCGCGCTCCCCGGCGAAACCGGCAATCCGCTGATCGGCAACTACTACGGTCTGCAGCTCTACGACAGCGACCCGGGCAATGACTGGGACATCGACTGGTCCAAGGCCGACTGCGGTTACGGCATGACACAGGTCACCGACCACATGCGCCTGGCCGGGCGCGAGGGTGACAAGGGCGGTGCGGCCTGGGACTACCAGAAGCAGCGCGCAGTCTCCCTCGACTACACAGCCAACCTCGCCGCCGGCATGCAGATCCTCACCGGAAAGTGGAACCAGACCCGTCGGGCCGGCATGGTCATCAACAACGGCAACAGCGCGAAGATCGAGAACTGGTTCTTCGCCCTGTGGGCCTACAACTCCGGCTTCTACGAGCAGGCCGACGCCGGGAACCACGCGGGGAAGTGGGGGGTCGGCTGGGCCAACAACCCGGCCAACCCCGAGTGGGACGAGTCGCGCAACCCCTTCCTGGAGGACAGCCTCGGCAACAACCACTACGCCGACGCCGCACACCCGCAGAACTGGCCCTACCCCGAGAAGGTCATCGGCTTCGCCGCGCACCCCGTCGAGGGTGTGGAGTCCCCGGGCAAGACCGTGGCAGGTTTCCGCGCCGCCTGGTGGAACGGAGGCGCGGGAACCGCGCTGGTCCCCGGCACCGCCACCTACAACCGCGCACATGCCAGGCCGCCGATCGGTGCGTTCTGCACCGCGGACAACAACTGCGACGCCAGCAAGATCAGCACCAGCGCCACCAACTCGCTGGGAGGCGGCCCCTGCGGCCTTGCCGACTTCCACTGCTGGTGGAACAAGCCCGTGCAGTGGAAGAACGACTGCGACTACTCGTGCGGCAATGAACTGGTCCGCTTCGACAGCACCTACCCCGAAGAGGCGGACGGCACCTCCTATCCGCCCAACTGCTCGACCACCGGCCTGCCCGGCGGCGCGCTGATCGTCGACGATGTGGCGGACGACGTGCCCTCGATTCGGCCGGGTTGCGCACGCACCTGGTCCAACTCCGGCACCTTCACCATGGACTTCGGTCCGGGGGAGAGCGTCAAGGACCAGAACGGCAACCCGACCACCGGCTGGCCCGCCAAGATCGACGTGCACCAGCTGGGCGGCGGGTTCGGCGGCCACTTCTACTTCGGCCACACCCGCAAGGGCGACACCAAGGGCCAGCGTCTCAAGGCAACCGGCACCTGGACGTTGAACAAGCCCCTGGACAGCGCCGCCAGCGCCGCCAAGGTCATGGTCCACCTCCCCGACCACGGCGCCCGGACCCAGGACGCCTACTACGAGGTGAAGACGCCGCAGGGCTGGGTTGCGGTGCCCCCGGTCAACCAGCGGCTGCAGGGCGGAGAGGGCACCAACCGCTGGATCTCGCTGGGCGCCTATCAGTTCAGCGGCTCTGTCCCGGCGGTCCGGCTCAGCACCATCAGCCCCTCCGGAACCGGTGACGACGACATCGCCTTCGACGCGGTCGCCTTCGTCCCCGGTGACTACTCGGACATGCCGCCGATCTCGTTCCCGGACGACAACCCCAACGCGCCCGAGATCGACTACGACAACCAGCCGATGGTCCCGGCGGCAGCACCCGTCTTCTACGCCCTCGGCAACGCGCCGGTCCCCGCAGGTACGCGCAGCAGTCTCACGGCTGTGCCGGGTCCGGTCGCCGCGCCACCGCACTGCGAGGCCGCGCAGAGGCCGGGTACCACGCTCTGCCTCAGCCTGGGGCAGAAGAAGGTGGTGAGCCCGTTCATGCGGGGCACCGGCGTTCCGGCGGCAGCCGCTCCCAGCACCGCAGGTTCCGCTTCGGCAGGTTCCGCGGTGTCCTGCGCCGCCAGCAAGAGCAATTTCAACCGCTACGTCGCATGCCTCACCAATGACACCCCGGTGACGGCCGTCCTCTACAAGGACCGGGCACCGATCGGCACCGCAACCTGGAACATCTACCAGAAGATCCAGCTGTACAAGAACGAGAACAGCATCGACCAGAGCATCACGATCATCCCGGAGAAGATCGACCCCTCCTTGGTCAGCGTGACCCTCGACTGGAACGCGAAGTGCGCGGGCGCCTGTTCGAGCGGTACGCAGCGCTGGATGGGCACACCCACCTGGGCACCCGGCGACCAGCACTCGGTGACCGCCGGCGTCGGGCAGTGGTGGACCGGCACCACAGGAGCCTCGGTACTGGACCTGTCCTGGACGTTCACCGCCCACTCGCCGGTCTCGACCGACACCCCGACGGTCATGTGGACGGACAGCGACATGCCTGTCCGGTGCGACGTCATCATGGGCCGGGAGGAGGTGCCCGAGACCAAGCCGGGCTGCGTCTTCAGCAAGTACACCCCGACCCTGACCCTCAACAGCGCCAAGCGGCCTGCCGCCAGCGCGCTGTACTGGCTCCTGATGGAGAAGCTCAAGACCCACCCGGGCAGCAAGAAGTACAACAGCCCGCTGCACCGGCAGGCCGATGAGACCATCGCCGAGAACAACCGGAAGGTGATCTGCAACAGCACCTTCAATCCCGTCCCGACGGGCACCTCGGACAAGCCGTCCTGCGACGAGTACCCCTTCGCCAAGTCCCGTGAGAGTGGCGGAGGTTCCTTGACCTCGGGAGCCCAATGCGCCCAGTTCTACGCAACGAAGGTCGGCACCCGCTGGCAGCTCAAATACGACACGTCCTTCCCTTTGCCGACCTGGAGCGAGGTCTGCGGCCGCGGCAGCATTCCGCTGAGTCAGAACACCGGCGCCGGCGGCGAGCTCGGACGCTTCACCACAGCGATGCGACTTCACGACAATGACGCCTACTTCGTCGACGCACCGGGCTTCGAAAACTGCACCCCGACGCGGTGCGATCTGCCCTGACCGCCGTCCCCTACCCGGATATTGACGACTGGTCACTGTCCAGACGGACCAGCACAGCAGTCGGCGCGAGGCTCCTCGCGCCGACTGCCGTGCAGGGCGGCGTCAGAGCTTCTCGGCCGCGATCCGGGCGTGGTCGACGGTGAGCATGAGTTCCGGTGACGCCTCCAGCACGTGCGTCAGCGCCTCGGCTGTCCGCCGGGCCCCGCCCAGGGCCCAGACAAAGCGTCGGTTTCACCCTGGTATGGTTCTCCTGCACGAGTGGCCGGGGGAAACCCCAGGTCAGACGGTGTATCGGGACGTGGCGCAGCTTGGTAGCGCACTTGACTGGGGGTCAAGGGGTCGCAGGTTCAAATCCTGTCGTCCCGACCAGCGTTTCACGCAGGGTCGGAGGCCGTTCTCTCGGAAACGAGAGGACGGCTTTTCATGTTGTGCGGGGTGTGGTGGCCACGCTGGACTTGAGCTGCGCGCGTGTTCTACGGGGTGAGGCCGAACAGCTGGGTCCAGTACGTTCCTGCCGGGCCGCCCCCGGCGTAGCCGACCCCGATGTGGCTGAAGTCCGTCTTGAGGATGTTGGCCCGGTGGCCCGGGCTGTTCATCCAGCCTTGGACCACCTCCGCGGCGGTGCGCTGCCCGCAGGCTATGTTCTCGCCGATGCCGCGGTGCGTGCAGCCCGCCGCTCTGGCACGGTCCCACGGTGCGAGCCCTTCGGGAGAGGTGTGGGAGTAGAAGCCGCGGGCCGCCATGTCCGCGCTGTACGCCTGCGCGACCGAGGCCAGTCCCGGATCGGCGGCGAGGGGCCGGAGCCCGGCCGCGGCCCGCTCGGCGTTGGTGAGGGCGACGACCTCGGATGCCGTGCGGGCGAGCCCGTCCGGGGTGAAGGGCCTGGCCCACAGCGCTGTCCAATAGGCGTTGCCGCCGCGGTCGTCAGAGCTCCGGGCGATCCCGGCCGATGTGAGGGCGGTGTCCAGTACGGGACGCCGGGTCGTGGGGCTGCTGAGGCAGTAGGCGAGGAAATCCGTGGGTGTCCGAGGGCCGGAGACCAGGTGCTCGGCGATCGCGAGATAGGCGAACCCCTGGGCGGTGACGCGCTGGTAGAGCGAGGTGCCGTCGGGACTCTCCACGCTCAGCCGGCGCTGGCCCGCCATGGCTCGGGCATGGGCCTGCGCCGCGGCGGTGAGCCGTGCGTCCGGGGCCACCGGCGGCACACCGGAGCGAGCCCGCTCGGCGTTGACCAGTGCGGTGAACTCGTCCGACAGGGCGTCCCGTCCCGTTGCGGGCTCCGGAGCATCGTCGGATACGTCCACGCCGAAGTCGCGGGCGATGCCGGCCAGGCCGTCCGCGTATCCCTGGCCGAGGGCACGCACCTTCCATGCAGTGCCGCGACGATAGATCTCCGCGAGGAGAAGGACGGTTTCGTGGACCGGCTTCGGCGGGGTGAACCGTGCGCAGGTCGCTCCGCTGGTGCTGGTGAGGGACATGACCGGAGCGGGCAGCCGCCCCAGCACTGTTCCCTCCTCGGCGGGGCTGACCACCACGGTCACCCGGCTGGCCCCCGGCCGTAGCCGGGCGGGTTCCAAGGTGATGACGTTGGCGTCAAGGCGTGTGCCTGGTGCGGACGGCTGGTTGTAGAAGACGAAGTCTGCGTCGCCGCTGACCTGCCCGGTGTCATCAGTGATGAGGAGCGACAGGTCGAAGGGGCCGGGGACGGTGATCTTCAGGACGCCGTCCGGGAGCGGCTGATTGCCTCCGGGGACCAACTCGGCCATCACCACCACCTGTTCACGGCCCGCGCCACCTGGGCGCGCCGAGCGCCTGTTGATGAGAGAACGCCGACGGGGGAGGGGGTGGTTCCCGAAGTCGTGATTCTCGGGACGCCGGGAGCCGGGATGGGGAGCAGTCGGGGGAATCGAACGGTTGGGCACTGTCATCGGGGTTGCGCGTCCACACCGTGATGGCGGGGCGAGGACCACGGTGGCGGTGAGCGCCGGCAGGGCGGAGGTCGTGGACGGCTTGAAGGGAGTGCGGGTCATGCCCGGCTCGATCTCCTGTGTGGTGCGGGGTGTCAGGTGAATTTCGGCAGTCTGCGCCACCAGCACGACAACGCTCAGTGGGCGGCCGGCGGGGCTACGCAGCCGGTCTCGGGGTAGTGGCCGTTGACCCCAGCCCATACGCGGTCCTTGGTGACGGCCCCGCTGACGCAGGCCGTATCGCCGATCCAGATGCCGTAGTCGCTGCCCTCCGTCTTGGTCAGCGCGGTGCCGATCAGTGGATCGCCCACCATCCCGTCAGCGCGAGGGCAGTGGCGGTGGCCGCAAAGGCAAGGTTTCTCCGTCGGTGCATGTGCTCATTCTCTCCGGACGGCTCAGAAGGGTGCGTGCATGAGTACGCGGCGCAGGGGCACGACGCCGCCCTCGCCGGTGCCTTGGTGCTGAGGCGGTAGTGGCTGATGTGCGTGAGGCGCTCCTGGTGGCCGAGCGCGGGCAATCCAGTGGACAACTGGCAGATCGTCACCGGCGTATCGGTGACGGGCGAGTTCGCGAAGGGTGTCATCGGCGTTCATGGCCACGGTGTGGCGAAGGTCTCAGAACAGGGGAATGTCCTCTTCGAGCATGAGCACCCTGGAGCCCGGGCCCTGAGTGTGTAGGTCAGGGACAGAATCTCGATGTGGAGCGGGAGAGGCCGAGGGGAGCAGGTGTCAGGCGGCGCGTTGAACACGCCATCTGGTTGTTGGACGGAGTGCGACCAGAGGACAATGTGTCCGACACCGCCCCACATGAGCAGGTGAGGTGTCCCTCATGCAAAGGGCCCGATGCCGACGGCCTCCGGTCGACTGCCGCTCCCGGATGCCCTGTTGCCCTGTCACCCGGGTGCCCGAGTAGGGTCGGGGGCTGCGTGACGGCTGGCGGCTGCACCCTGGCCTCCCGGTCCTTGTGGGGACACATGCGTACGTGGCCTTCCCGGCCCCACCCGGGAAGGGTGCAAGGCATGCGCGCGTATGGGACCCCCCTACGCGTCGGGCACCGGGATGCGACTGCTGACGTTTCGCGGGCATGAAGCTGCCCCCCGGGGCCGTATCCCCCTACACAAAGAGTCGCGCGTGCGCGGCCGCAGATCAGGAGCACCAGTGCAGGGCATCCCCCACATAGCCAGCACACCGCACGACGGGCGATCGTCGCCCGTACCCCCTGCGCGCAGTGCGCAGCACACGGGGCGTGACATGACGCAGCACCTGCCGCACCAGGTGGTGGCGCCTCGTGTGACCCCGGTGACGCGGCGCCCCCGGGCCGCCGCCGCCCCTCAACTCCCCGTCTTCATCGACCAGTCGGGCTGGCGCAGGCGGACGCTGCAAGGCGTGGGGCTGGCCGTGGGCCTCGCCTGCCTCGCGTATCTGCTGTTCGCCGGCGTGCTGATCAGCGGACTCCGGCAGCCCGTCGGCACGCACCCGCCGAGTATGACGAGTACGAACGGACTGGTGCGTTCCGGCCCGGACACCGGCGAGTCTTCGTACGGCTCCGGCATACCGGTCCGGGCCGAGGCCCACGCGGACCACTACCGCCGCCCGCTGTCCGGCAGATCCGCCCCGCCGTCGGCCGGGGGCCCGAAGCAGTGAGCCGGCGCGCCGCCGTCCGTCGCCCGCCGCGCGGACACTGGCTGGTGCTCCTGCTGGTGCTCCTGGTGGTAGCCGTCACTCTCCTCTTCGAGGGCTGGACGACCCACCAGGTCGACGCCGCGCGCGTCAAGCCGCCATGCACCCGGCCGATCCCGCGCGAGGCGGACGACGGGAAGCCGCTGCTGCGGTTCGGCCCGGAGGGGGTCACCACAGCGGCCATGCCGCCGGGGACCGTCGCGCTCACCTTCGACGGCGGGCTCGACCCGGTGTGGACGCCGCGCCTGCTCGACCTGCTGCGCATGCACCACGCACGGGCGACCTTCTTCGTCTACGGGCAGGACGCTGCCCGGCACCCGAAGCTGATGCGGCGGATTCTGGACGAGGGCCACGAGATCGGCTCGTACACCTACAGCGGTGGCGACCTCGGCGTCGCCTCGCCGCTGCGCTCGCGCCTCGAACTGTCGCTCAGCCAGACCGCTTTCGCGGGTGCGGCCGGCATCAACACCACCCTGCTGCGGCTGCCGCACACCACGGCCGCGGACACTCTCTGCGGCCCCGAGTGGCCGGCCGCGAAGCGGGCGGCGGCGCAGGGGTATCTGGTGGTCGCATCGGACCACAAGGACCGCGAGCCGTGGCGGGGAGTGGTGACGCAGCACAGCCAGACCGACCTGGGCTACCACGAAGCCGAGGACCTGCTGCGGGACCCCGGGGCGAAACGGTTCACCACCATCAGTGGCGGGCTCGGGCGTCCCTCCTTCGTCAACGAGGTCCCGGCCGCCCAGGAGATCAAGGGCGAGGGCCTGATCTGGTCGGCGCGGCTCGGGCACACCTTCCTCACCCTGATGGTGTGGGCGCTCACCCTCACCGGCGCGCTCGGTGTCCTGCGGATGCTCCTGTTCGCGGTGTTCGCCCGGCTCCACGTGCGCAGACTGCACCGATATCGGCCCGGCGCACCGCGGCTGCGCGAGGTGCGGGACCCGGTGACGGTCCTGGTGCCCGCGTACAACGAGGAGGCAGGCATCGCCTCCACCGTGTACTCGCTGCTCGCCTCCACCCACCCGCACTTCGAGATCATCGTGATCGACGACGGCTCGACCGACGCCACCGCCGACATCGCGGAGGACATAGGTGACCCACGGGTGACGGTGATCCGGCAGCCCAACGGCGGCAAGCCCAGCGCCCTCAACACCGGCCTGGCGCGCGCCCGGCACGACATCGTCGTCATGGTGGACGCGGACACCATCTTCGAACCCGAGGCGCTGGCCCGTCTTGTCCAGCCGCTCGCCCACCCGGCGGTCGGTGCGGTCAGCGGCAACACCAAGGTCGGCAACCGGCGCCGCCTGCTGGGCAAATGGCAGCACCTGGAGTACGTACTCGGCTTCAACCTCGACCGGCGGATGTTCGAGGTCCTGGAGTGCATGCCGACGGTGCCGGGGGCGATCGGCGCCTTCCGCCGGGACGCGCTGATGGGCGTCGGCGGCGTCAGCGACGAGACCCTGGCCGAGGACACCGACCTCACGATGGCGCTCTGGCGGGCCGGCTGGCGCGTGGTCTACGAGCAGTCGGCGGTGGCCTGGACCGAAGTGCCCACCACCCTGCGGCAGTTGTGGCGCCAGCGCTACCGCTGGTGCTACGGCACCCTCCAGTCGATGTGGAAACACCGTCACGCGGTGACGGAGGTCGGACCCGCCGGACGCTTCGGCCGTCGCGTGCTGCTCTACGTCACGCTGTTCCAGATCGCGCTGCCGCTGTGCGCACCGGTCGTGGACATGTTCGCGCTGTTCGGGGCGCTCTTCCGCGACCCCGTGGAGGCAGCCCTCGTCTGGTTCGGGTTCCTCTCCGTCCAGTTGGTCACCGCCGTGTACGCGCTGCGGCTCGACCGCGAACGGCTGCGCGTGCTGTGGGTGCTGCCGCTCCAGCAGTTCGTCTACCGGCAGTTGATGTACCTGGTGGTCATTCACTCCGTGACCACGGCGCTGCTCGGCACCCGCCTGAAGTGGCACAGCATGAAGCGCGCCGGAACCGCCGACCCGTATCTCCTCGAAGCGCCGTCCGGAGATCCGCTCGACGAGCCGCCCCCGCGGCGGAGCCTGTCGTCGCGGTGATCCAGGTCCGCGAGGGGCGGGACGTGACAGGAGGGGAACCGGCGAGCGGCCGCGCGAGTCGGAGCTGGGACGTGACCAAGGGAGTTGACGATGACAGACCCGCTTGACCAGCGGGCCGGACGCACCATACCCACGGGGGAGCAGGGATGGCACGGCGATGCCGGGAGCCGTCCTGCACGCCGGGGGCCGTACGCCGACCCGGATCCGTACGTAGGTCCGGATCCGTACGCCGGCCAGGGCCCGTACGCGGCTCCGGAGGACTCCGCCGTTCGTGAGCGGTTCGCCGAACGGCCCAGCTCTCGCTACGGGCCCCGGCGCGCCCACGCCCGGCAGCCGAAGAAGCGCAGGAGGCTGCGGCGCGCGGTGCTCGTTCTGCTGGCCGTTGTGGCTGTCGCGGCGGGCGGCACGTACGGCTGGGCCGAGACCCGGCTCCAGCGTGACGTCGACCTCGGCGCGTACGGGGACCGTCCGCCGCCCGGGGAGGGCACCAACTACCTCATCGTGGGCTCGGACAGCCGCGACGGGCTCTCCGATGATGACGCGAAGGAGCTGCACGCCGGCGGGGGCGGCGGGCGGCGCACCGACTCGATGATGCTGCTGCACACCGGAGCCCACGGCACCAGCATGGTCAGCCTGCCGCGCGACTCCTGGGTCACCGTGCCCGGCCGCCTCGACACATCGACGGGCAAGACCAAGTGGCCCGAGGGGGACAAACTGAACGCCGCCTTCTCCTACGGAGGCCCCGAACTCCTGGTGCATACCGTCGAGAAGAACACCGGGCTGCGTATCGACCACTATGCGGAGATCGGCTTCGCCGGGTTCGTGAACATCGTCGACGCCGTCGGCGGCGTCCGGATGTGCCTGGACCGGGACATCAAGGACGAGAAGTCGGGCGCCGACCTGCGCCGGGGCTGTCAGACTCTGAACGGCAGGCAGGCGCTCGCCTACGTCCGTCAGCGGCACCAGGAGAAGGAGGGCGACCTGGGCCGGTCGAGGAACCAGCAGAAGTTCCTGGCGAGCCTCGCCCACCAGGCCGCCCAGCCCGACACCCTCTTCGACCCGCTGGAGATCGGTCCGGCCATGCAGGCCGGCCTCGACACACTCATCGTCGACGAGGGCATGAGCCTGCGCGATCTCGGCAGGATGTTCCGCGCCGTACAGAGCATCGCGGGTGGACACGGCAAGCAGCTCAACGTGCCCGTGTCCGGGATGGGCGTCCCCACCCCCAAGGGCAACGTACTGAAGTGGGACCCCATGAGGTCGGTCCAGCTGTTCGACGACCTGCGGCATGACCGGCCGGTGACGGAGGCGGGGAATCCGCCCCGCCCTTGAGCCTCGTCTTCATCCCTGTCCGCTGGGGCGTGGTGGGTTGGGCGAGGTGTGGGACAGGGAGCGGCCATCGCGGGACTCGCCCGGCGGGTGAGAACCAGGGGAGGATGCGATGGCCGTCCCCTGGACCCGCGACAAGGACGTGCTGCGCGCCACATGTCGCTTCCCCGGCGAGGCACTCCGGGTGGGCGTTCTTCACCCGGAATCCCCAGTCCGAGCAGACCGGCGCCTACGCGCTGAGCGCCGACGGCTCTCCCCGGAACCTGCTGCACACGCCGCAGGGCAATCCCTCGAACATGTTCGGACTGTCGCGTACGCAGCGTGTACAAGGGCCCGAGCTGGGTTTCTTCAACGCGGCGGTGACCGGGCACTGGTCCGACTGCGGGGGTTATCCGGACGACTGCATGAAGGAGGCGTCCAGGAAACCGGCCGTGAAGGTGGACAACACCAGTCCGGTGCCGACCGTGTGCGGTGACTCGTACCTCACCAGGAACAGACGGTGCCGTTGAGCTTCCGCAACCAGGTTTCCTACGAAGAACGCGTGCTGCGGATCGTGTACCTGGACGCCCGATGCAGGTGATGCCCGCCGTACGGAATTCCGTACAGGAAATGGCCGACCGGTTGGCCGGGCGCACCGTCATCGCGCTGGCCCAGTTGAGCGTGCTGTTGCTGACGCCGGTCAAGGCATTGCTCGTGCCGGTCGTCGCGATGGGGGAATACCCGCGCTGCGATTCCGTCCGTGGTGTGTCGGCGCTGTGCCTCGGCGGTGACGCGCTGGGCATGGAGCCGAGGGGTGGCTGTGGATCGCCACTGGCCGAGCCGGGAGTGCCGCACTGCGCGGAATGCGGCGCCCTGCCCACGGTCGCCGCCGTCCCGTGACGCCGGTAAGTACGTGAAAACGCCCGTCGGTTGGGACGGGCGTTTTCGCATTTACCGGTGCGCCGACGGTGTTTCTATGCGGAACCTACTTCCATTGCGCGGGCCGAGCCTCGCGGTGATATCCACACGCTGTACGCCCGTATCCGTGGAGAATTCCCGGGTGGTCTCGGCGAGACGTGTGTGATGCTGCCTGCGATATCGGAAGAACACGCTTATGCAGTGCTCGCCCGGCGAAACCGCTATTTCCGTGGTACCCCATCGCGCGGCCTGTTCCTGCCCGTCGATCTCGACCACGGGATGGGTGAACAGCCGGTGGAACCACGCGGCGATGAGCGACGGTGTGACATTGACCGAGACAACTGCCCCTTGATCATGCATGAGTTGATCCTAGCAATCAGTCCAGTAACTCATAGGCGGGCAGGGGGATGAATTCCGTATGAGTAAGACTCCGCAAGGGCTTCCCGGCTGGACGGGTTCAGGAGCATGGCGGGTGTGTGGGCCGACGATGCCGAGCGCTGCACGGCAGGCAAAGTGCCGGCCGGCATCGGGCACCGCGAGAAAGGGTCACGTCCACGCCTCCCGCTCGCAACCCGGCAAAGCGAACGGGCGAGCCCCAACTACCCATATGGTGCACTGTGGTTGAGCGGCCCCACCTGAGGCCGCGGTCAACGAGTGGTCAAGAACGGCCCATGCATTTCCGTTTACTGGTTCAGGCGCAGGCCAACTCCCGCCCGGCCGCGAGTAGTGACCCGTCAGGCATTTACCTGCTCTGGCCCTGTTCTGTCCGTCCTGTTCACGGTCCCGTAACGAGTTGAGCGGACGAACCCCAGGCCCAACCCGTTGACCGGTGCTCATCAAGTCTGCTTTGCTTCCGCCCGGCGAACGGTGCCACCACAGCCCGTGGTGACAGTTCGTTAGATAAATGGGGTTCGCGTTTCGGTCCGGGGGCTTACTTCCCTGTCTGCGGCGAGAGCAATTCCCCGCGGAACGGCCGCCCTGCACGCCCAGGGAAATCCCCTGTGCGAGCGCGGTGTTGCTTTCCGCTGCTCTCTTCACGCGGATATTTCGGCGGGGTGGCGAGTGTCCGTTCGGGGCGTGACCCGCTGTCCGCCGCCGTCCAGCCGAGCGGTCACGGCCGTCGACCGACGCGCGGTGACCGGTACGAGAGAGGCACCCCCACCCATGGGTATCCCCCATATATCAAGAGCCGCGCAGCGGACCGCCCTGACCGGGCTCGTCTCGCTCGCCTTCGCCACCACCGGCCTGGTCGCGGCCGGTTCGGCCCAGGCCCGGATCGCCGCGAGCACCGGCGCGTCGGCCTCGGCCACCCCGCACGTGAAGCGGCTCTGCTCGCAGCCCACCAAGCACCGGGTGATGGCCTGCAAGGCGCTGGCCCGCACCGACGTCGTCCAGCCGCATGCGCTCACGGTCAACGCCGTCTCGCCGCTCGCCGTGCCGTCCGGCTACGGCCCGTCCGACCTGCTGAGCGCCTACAACCTTCCCGCGAACGGAGGTGCCGGCGCGACGATCGCCATCGTCGACGCCCAGGACGACCCCAACGCCGAGTCCGACCTGGCCGCCTACCGCAGCCAGTACGGCCTGCCCGCCTGCACCACGGCGAACGGCTGCTTCAGCAAGATCGACCAGAACGGTGGCACCAACTACCCGACGGCAGACGCCGGTTGGGCGGGCGAGATCTCCCTGGACCTCGACATGGTCTCGGCGATCGCCCCCAACGCCCACATCCTGCTGGTCGAGTCCAGCACGGCCAACATGAGCGACCTGGGCACCGCGGTCAACACCGCCGTCGCCCAGGGAGCCAAGTATGTGTCCAACAGCTACGGCGGCTCCGAGGACTCCTCGGACCTGACCGCGGACAACCAGTACTTCAAGCACCCCGGGGTCGCGATCACCGTCTCGGCGGGCGACTCCGCATACGGCGCCGAGTACCCGGCGGCCTCCCAGTACGTGACCTCGGTCGGCGGCACCGCCCTGAAGCGGGACTCCAGCACCCGTGGCTGGTCCGAGTCGGTGTGGCACACCAACAGCACCGAGGGCACCGGCTCCGGCTGCTCGGCCTATGACCCCAAGCCCAGCTGGCAGACCGACAGCGGCTGCTCGAAGCGCGCCATCTCCGACGTGTCGGCCGTCGCCGACCCGGCCACCGGTGTCGCGGTGTACGACAGCTACCAGGCCAGCGGCTGGAACGTGTACGGCGGCACCAGCGCCTCCGCGCCGATCATCGCCGGCGTCTACGCGCTGGCCGGCACCCCCGGCACCGGCGACTACCCGTCGAAGTACCCGTACGCGCACACCGGCGCGCTCAACGACGTCACCACGGGCGACAACGGCACCTGCTCGCCCAGCTACCTGTGCACCGCCGGCCCCGGCTACGACGGCCCGACCGGCCTCGGCACCCCGAACGGCACCACGGCCTTCGCCACCGGTGGCAGCACCGGCGGCGGCAGCGCGCTGACCAACGGCACCTTCGAGGCGGGCACCCTGAGTGGCTGGACCTCCACCGGCTCGGCCGCCGCCAGCACCACCGCCGCCCACACCGGCAGCTACGGCGCCCTGGTCGGCTCATCCAGCCCGACCAACACCTCCTCCATCGCCCAGACCTTCACCGCACCGACCGGCAGCTCCAAGGTCTCCTTCGGCTACGACGTGACCTGCCCGGACACCGTCACCTACGACTGGGCCACCGCCACGCTGAAGGACAACACGACCGGCACCACCACGACGGTCCTGCCCAAGACCTGCACCAACGGCGCCGGATGGAAGACCGCCTCCGGCTCCCTGACCGCGGGCCACAGCTACACCCTCACCCTCACCAGCAAGGACGACGACTACGTGGGTGACGAGACGTACACGTACTACGACGACGTGACCGTCTCCTGACGCCAGACTGACGTGTGACGTCACCGGCACGCATCCGGACCCCTCTCCCACCGAACAAGCATGGGGGAGGGGTCCGTTGTCCGCAGCTCTCCCTTCGTCTACGGGCTCTACCCGGGCACGCCGTCGAGCGCCTGCCGTCCACCTCGATCGCACCCAACCCGCCGAACGGCCTGCGCGCTCGAGGAGGGCTCACGGCCGGCCTGAACTGGCGTCAGGGCGTGCCGAGTCGTCCTGGGCGTGGACACGCATCGAGAGGGTCATGTCGCCGCAGTGGTCTGCTCACTGGGTCAGAACCTGGGCACCAAGTCCAGGTCACCCGAGGCGCCGGCAGCGCCGCCGCCCTGGCCATGGTCTTCAAGCTTGTCGAGTCTGCCCAGGCCCGCCGGCGGGCCGTGAACGGACCCCACCTCGTTGCCCTCGTCCGCGCCGGAGCCCGCTTCGAACGCGGCCAGCTCGTTGAACGTCCCGAGGCCCTCGCCGCATGACCTACCTCAACTCATCCCGTACGGACTTTTCGAGGAGCGTGAACGACTTGGGCGTACCGCCCGGCTGCGGCTTACCCTCCTTGCGTCCCACAACCCGATAGCCGGCGTTGAGGTAGTACGTACTCAGGCGGGCGTTGGTGGCCAGGCAGTCCAGACGAACCAACGGTCGGCCCGCCTCGGCCACGCGTCGCTCCGCGACTCGCAGAAGCTGCCGCCCTGTCCCGGGCGGGACACTTATGCGGTCCACCATCAGCCGGTGCACGTAGCCGGCCGTCGGCGGCTGCGGCCCCCAGGCGTCCTCGTCCTCCCACCAGATCTCCCAGGCCCCGACCACACGATCGGCAGCCTCCGCGAGCCACACCTCCCCGCTCTCCATGATCCGGCGGAAGTGGTCCCAGCCCAGCTCACCAGGCTGCCACTGACCAGTGACGCCCTGGGCATGCATCCAGCGGGCCGCGTCGTCGCGCAGACGCACGACGGCGGCAACATCGGCGTCGTCAGCGAGACGGAAGCGTAGATCGTTCACGCCGCGATCCTCACACAGAGGTTCGCCCCTGTATCGACCGGCCGCAAGGGGGCTTCCACGGAAGAAGGACAGGCGCCTATCGTCGCCTGAGCGAGCTCAACTGATCCACAGGCGCTGACAATTACTCACTTCGCCATGGTGACCTTGGATCCCAGCAGAGATGACCGCCCCACTAGTTGCTGCATCGGTGAAGGTCACATTCCATCTGTGGTCCTGTAGACGCTGCTGTTCGCGGCGGAGCGCGTCGTCATGCAGTGTCCGCAAGCCAGGGTCGAGGATCCAGGTGCCGTCCCTGTAGTGCTCGAACCCGAGGCGCGACCACGCGTGGCCAAGGCGGGCACGAGCCGTAGCGAGGGCCGCCTCGTCCGCTTTCTCCCAGGATCCTGGCGGAGGCACGGGTGCGTCGTCGGCCGGGGGACTGGGGAACAGGGCGATCACCCCAGCCCCGTGGGTGAGGTAGTCCAGGGCCAGCCCGGTGAGCCCGCTCGCTTTCTTTGCCGGCCGTCCGGGACTCGTAGCCCCTCTCTGTCGGCCGGTGTTCGAGTCTCGGCGCCGGTGACCGAAACGACGCCTCTCACATGTCCGTTGCGCATTGACCCCTTGGTGTCATCGCGGTTGCATGCTGGGGGCCTTCTGGTGGGGAGCCGGAGGCGGACCCTATTCCTGACTGGGGGAAAAAAAATGAGGGGAAACACAGACCGGAGCACCACCAGACGTGTGTGGGGGGCGTTAAGCGCGGCGGTCGTGGTGTGTGCGGTCACTGCGGTGTCGCCCAGAGCCGCATCGGCAGATCCTGCGGGCGTCGCGCGCGACAGGGGAGCCGGTGTCGAGAGGATCAGTGTCGCGGCCGACGGCACTCAGTCCGACGGCGATTCCACCGGTGGCGCGATCTCGGCCGACGGCAGCCGCATCGTCTTCTCGTCGTCGGCGAAGAACCTCACGCCCGGCAATAGTGCGGGAGACGAAGGGGTGTACCTGCGCGACCAGCGGTCGGGACAGCTCAAGCACGTGGGCAGCTACCCGATCGCCTCTCCGGTGATCAGCGGTGACGGGGAGTATGCCGCCTATTGGGTGCGGTTGTTCAGGGACACCAAGGTCAAGCTGGCTCAGTGGACCGCGGGAAGTTCGATCGGCGTCAACTGCGATGCCCTCAACTGCAGTCAGCCGTCGCTGAGCGGGGACGGCCGCTACGTCGCCAATGTGGCCACCATCGGTCGACCGTCGTCCAGCCAGCGCATCGACGTATGGGACTGGCACGCCAACACCAAGCAGGAACTCGCCCGGTTCGACCACACCGCCCCGTCCCGGCCGTCCATCAGTGGTGACGGCCGCTTTGTCGCCTACCAGGACGGCGAGGCCGGGGACGTCTTCGTGTGGGACCGGAACGACGGCTCCACCTCCGGCCCGATCGAGGGCCCGTCCAAGGAGGCGGCAATCGTCCAGATCAGCAAGGACGGCAGCAAGGTCGTCTACCTCTCGGGCTCCGACACCTACGTCCACGACGTGGCCTCGGGCACCGCCCAACTGGTACCGAACGGCAAGGGCGTGGCCATCGATCCCACCGGCGGCTATCTGCTGTACGCCCCGAACGACACGACCGGACCGTCGCTCATGCTGCGCGACCTGCGCGCGGGCACCGACGAGGTCGTCTCGAACCAGCCGGCCTCGGCCGGGGTCGACGCGGTCAGCGCCGGTGGACGCGACGTGGTCTTCCAGTCCACGGCCGACGACATCGTGCCCGGTGACACCAACGGCAAGTCGGACGTGTTCGTCCGTCACTTCTCCTGATCGCCCCTGCTGCCGCGCTCTTCGTACGCCGTACCGCTCCCGCACCCACGTGGGAGCGGCACGGCAGTTGCTTGCACGAGTGGGCGTCGGACCGGACAGCGCCGCCACGCCGCTGATGAGGGTAAGACCCGGCGCGAAAACATCCGTTGCCCAAGCGCTACCCGGCCCGGGAGGTCTCCCACCTGGTCAGACAGCTACAGCCAGGACCCCGCTCGTATGTCGTCTTACCGGCGAGGCGTTCCGGTTACCGGCGAGGCGTTCCGGGTGTCTCCTAGCTGTATCGGTCCAGCAGCTGCGAGGACGTTGGAGTGGCAGGTCTGCCGGTGCTCGCTCAGAACAGTGCCAGGCCCTCGACATTGGTGTCCGCGATGACGGGCCGGGGTCGGCCGCGGCGGCCACGGCGGGGGCCGTCTCGGCAGCTTCGTAGTAGGGGAATTGCACCAGGACATGGTGCTCGCCGGAGGGGCAGAAGTCGACGGCGACCGTGAGCAGGCAGGAACCAGGCCGTTCTGGCTGCCGGTCCAGGATGCGCCCCCGTCCAGCACGCCTGCGCCACAGCCAGCAGGGATGCCGTCGGATCACCTACGAAACCCGCGAAAGTTGAGAGGGCTTCCCGGCGACACAAATACCTCGGTGTCCCGGCCTGTGGCCGGGGCACCGAGGCAGGTGGTGACTTTACTTGCTGAAGGCGTTGTTGTTGCAGCCCATGCTGGAGCCCATGGAGGTCTGCTGAGAGCCCGTGTTGCCCTCGCCGTTGAGTCCGTTGCCCAGCAGGGCGTTGAGGATGCCGACCTGACCGAGGATGTTGAGGTTCAGGTCGTGCGACCTGCAGGTGGTGCTCTGCCCGATGTTGAAGCGGTCGCCGCCCTTCCCGCCGTGACCCCCGTCGTGTGCCTGGGCGGTGCCGGCGGCCAGCATTCCGAGGCTGCCGAGGGCAGCGACCAGGACGGCGGCCTTGCGAAGCGTGTGCATGTCATCTCCGTTAGAGTGAAGAGGTCGCGAACTGTGATAGCTCGACTTCGTGTAGTTACAGAGGTAATACGACGTATCTCTAAAGCGCCCCGCGGCGCGCCGAATTCGGGAAACCCTCACCACCTTGGTCGATTGCGGGACATAACCCGCGCCGTGAGTACTGAGGTTGAACTCGTCGGAGCGGGTGAGTCGATCGGTTCTCGTTGTGGGTGAGGCCGGTCTGGGCGAGGCAGCCGTCGATGAGGTCGGACCGGTACGCGACCTGTGCAGGCCGTCGGATCACCCGGATCAGGTAATCGAGTCCCGTTGTGGCCGGGTTGGCAAGCACGCCGCGACGGATCTCCGAAGACGTACAAAGGGCGCGAGGTGCCCTCCTCGACCTCAACGGCCGAATCAGGGGCGCGGGCACCATTGAGGGAGCACTTCTCCGCTTCCCCCGCAGTGACAGCCTCCACGCCGCGAAGGGTGCCTTGCCACGCCGCTGCCCACCGCTCGACGCTTCCTCGCGCGGCGTCTACGGCCGGCCGGTGCTGCCTCGCCGGAAGCTGTGCCGCCCGTACTCTTCGTAGTGTCTACGGCGTCACATTGAGCTCATTTCAGCCTCACGCTGACGCGTGGTGGTGGAGAACGAGGACGGCCTTCTCGACGTTGGTGATGCGGTTGGTGCTGCAGCGGAGCTTTCGCAGGAGGCGCCAGCCCTAATGGGTACCGAAGCGGCCGCAGGATCGAGGTCTTCGCCAGCCCAGGGCGTCAAAGCCCCTTCTCAAGGCTGATCCGGTTCTGTGTACGGCAGTTGCTCTATGGCTGCCGCCGCGGGCACAGGACCGAGGTCTATACATCACCAGAGCAGAAAGCTCCGATCCCAGGCTGACCCGATCCTGTGCCCAAGAGTTCATCAAGGCACTACCTGCTGCGGTGGTAGCGGTCGGTGCCGGGGAAGTCGCAACATGCCCCCGGGACTTCGAGCCCCCGGACAAGAGCCGGCCCCCGGTCCCGTCCACTGCCACCGCAGCGCATCCAGTCTGACGATCAGATCGTTGAAGCTCGTGGTCCGAGCCGTTCGCAGGGACCACCTCTCACTGAACCCGGAGCCGCCGAGCTCTTCCACAGACCGAGGGCCCTGCGGACAGCTGGGGTCACGAACGGCTCATCGGATGCAGGGCCATCGAGCCCTTCCATGAGGGAGACGCGTGCCCCCGCGCGGCTGCGACCAGCAGCAACCCCGATCGAGAGGAACCGAACAGCACCATGAGAGTGTCCTGCGGCACTGACCGGGCCAGCGACCACCACGATGTCGCCCTGGTCGACCACGACGGAGATCTGGTGGCCCGAGCCCGGATCGGAGACGACGCAGCTGGCCTGCAACAGCTGCTTGCCCTCCTGACCGAGCACGGCGACAGCGAGGACTCCCCGATCCCCGTGGCCATCGAGACGTCCCGCGGCTTACTGGTCGCCTGCCTCCGCGCCACCAGACGCCCCGTCTTCGCCATCAATCCGATGGCCGCTTCCCGCTACCGCGACCGTCACGCGGTCGCCCGAAAGAAGTCCGACCACCTCGACGCCATGGTCCTGGCGAATATCCTGCGCACGGACCGGGCCGCCCACCGGCCACTGCCCGACGACAGCGAACTCGCCCAGGCCATCGCCGTCTTGGCCCGCGCCCAGCAGGACGCGGTCTGGGACCGCACCCAGGCCGGCAACAAGCTCCGCTCACACCTGCGCGAGTACTTCCCCGGCTTCCTCGCCGCCTTCCAGCACACCCGCGAAGGACTGTGCTCACCCGTCGCGCGCGTCATCCTGGCGGCCGCCCCCACCCCGGCCCACGCCGCCAAGCTCACCCGCGCCCAGCTGCGGTCGCTGCTGAAGAAAGCCGGCCGCCAGCGCGGCATCGAAGCCGAGGCAGACCGGCTCCGCGAAGCGTTCCAGCTTCCTCAGATGCGCCAACTGCCCCAGGTCGAACAGGCCATGGGACACCAGGCCCTCGCGCTGCTGCGGCAACTCGAAGCCGCCTGCACCAGTGCCGATGACCTCACCGCTGCGGCAGTGACGTCTTTTGATACACACCCGGACGCCGAGATCATCACCAGCTTGCCAGGGCTCGGCTCACTCACCGGCGCCCGGGTGCTCGCCGAGATCGGCGACGACCGATCCCGCTTCACCGACGCAAAAGGACTCAAAGCCTTCGCCGGGGCCGCACCGGTCACCCGGGCGTCCGGCAAAAGCCTCGCCGTCATGGCCCGCCGGGTCAAGAACCAGCGGCTCGCCGCCGTCGGCTACGTCTGGGCCGTCTCCGCCCTGTCCTCCCCCGGGGCCCGGGCCCACTACGACCGCCGGCGGGAGGCCGGGGACCGACACACCGCCGCCCAGCGCCACCTCTTCAACCGGTTGCTCGGCTGCCTCCACCACTGCCTCACCCAGCGAGTGCGCTACGACGAAACCACCGCATTCCCACCACCCGAGAGCACGGATCTACCCGCAGCCGCTTGACAGATCAACTGCATCGGATGTCTTGAGGGCGGCCATGGCCTGTTCGCCGAGGCAGCGGATTTTGGACGACAAGGTGTACGGACGACCTCTGCGCGGCTTCCGCCGGCCGCAGGACACGATTGACCTGAACGTCATACCTGCCGTCAGGGCCAGTTCCGTGCACGGTGACGGTGGGGTCAGGGGTGTCGCTCTTGCTCTGGTGCTGCGGCATCGCCTCGCCACGCAGGAGCGCGCGCAACTGCGCCATTATCTGTAGCAACTCTGGTTCTCCAGCGCCATCCCCCGCATCACCGCTGCCGCCACCGACAGTTCCGGTCCTCCCGCCGTGCCTATCTGCGCGACCTGTTACAGGCCGGCTCGTCGGCTGGTTGAAAAGCCAAGCCACAGGCGAATTGCTGTGGCGGTCACGGTGCCGTGAAGGATGTAGGCCCTCTTGCCGAACCCGGTGGCCGCTGCTATTACGAGCGCCGGATCAGGGCGGGTAAGACCCGTCGCGCAATCGTCAGTTGCCTCAGGCGCTATGCGGCCCGGGAGGTGTTCGACCTGGTCAGGAGCGCAGAACCGCACCCCCGCTCATAGGGGCCGTGACAAGCAGAAGCCCCCGCCGGATGCTCGACACTGTTGGAGAATCCCGGAGCCCAAGACCGGCGTCGAGCACGAACTGACTGCCCCGGCGACGAATCTCCGCCGACGCGGTGACCTCGCCGGTACGCTGCCTGACGGTCCGGCAGGGGGTTTCGTTCGGCTAGCCGAACTTCACGAAGGTCGGGAACGGGGCCGAGAACGTCTCGAAGTTCCGGGAGCCGACGAAGCCGGCGAACACCGTGCAATTGCTGTTGGTGTACATGGTGGCGTCGGTGTCTGTGTCGTTGTGCGCATCACGTGCACCACCGCTGACGGCGATGCATTTGCCGTTGGGTGTTGGGACGTTGAGGGTCGTCTCGTGCCCATTGTCCGCTCGCGTGTAGAAGAACGTGCCCGTGGCGGCCTGGGCGTTGCTGGTGGACAGGCCCACGACCAGCGCAGCGGCCGCGCCAATGGTCAGAGTTGCCCTGCCGATTCGGTTGAGTGCACGCATGAAGGGTCCCTTCCCCTTTGCCGTGGCCCGGAGGACCACACCCACAGCAGAAGGGTCCACTGTGGTTGGGCCGGTGTGAGGGTTTTGGCATATAACCACCCCAATGGATGGCATTGCGGCTCCCGCCAACGGTCAGAGCCGGGGAGCCAAGGTGCCCGACGCGCGCCTTCGGGAGCCCGGCACGCCTACGGCATGCCACCGGTCAGCTTGGTCAGACAGTCGGCTGAGCATGGCGCGGGGCGTAGATCAGGTCCGGATTCGCCAACAGCATCGATGCTCCGGCGGGGGCTTCTGCTTGTCACGCGTGTCACGCCAGCGTGGACTGTGTGTCGTGGGTTGCGCTGTACTCGGGCTCGCCGTTGTCGAGGACGCGGAGCAGGGAGGCGGTGACGATGCGGGTGCTGCGGCCGATGCGCAGTGCCCGGCAGGGGAACTCGCCGCGGCGGACCAGGTCGTAGCCCTTGGCTCGCGAGACCCCGAAAGCCCTGGAGGCATCTTCTACGCTGCCTGTTCCGCCCCAGGTGGCGCGGATGTGGGCGGGGCTGTAGGGGGCGCCCTGTCTTGGGTTGTCCAGTGGGTGCATGTGTTGCTCGTTGGTCCCTTCTCGACATGGCGGTGGTGGCGGAAGTACCCCTGAGCGGTGCGGCGTTCCCCTCTGGCATCGTGTTCGCGAGTGGGGGAGTGGTCGGTCTGAAGCTGTTCAGTACGGCAGGTGGCGTGGCCGAGGTGATGCCGCGTCTCGCGGAGGTCGAGGCGGATGTGCGGGATCTCGTCGAGGCGCACATGGAGACGATGCTGGGCGTCACATTCCTGGCGAGCGAGTACGTCATCGACTGTTTCGACGGCGGGCGGCCGGACTTCCGGCGGTTCCACGGCAGTACGGTGCGATGACCGAGTTGGCCGCGGCGGTCGACGAGGTGCTGGTCGGCCTCGGGGCAGGCGTCACCCGGGTCCAGCGCGAGCAGTATCGCGCCTACCAGTGACTGCGGAACTTCGCCTGCATGCTCGCGCCGCAGCAGACCAAGCTCCTCGTCTACCTCAAGGCCGTCAAGGCCGACCCGAAGGAGGTCGGCCCCGTTCCGGGCTTCACCCGGGACATGACGGGGCTCGGTCACCACGGCACCGGCGACCTGGAGCCGCAGCTGCGTACGGAGCGGGATCTGGAACAGGCCCAGGACCTGTTCCGCCTCAGCTACGCCGCGGCGTAACAGGCCGGTGGCCGGCGCGGTCGTGTGCGGCCGGGATGTGCAGTTGTGGGCCGCTGTCGCGGCGCTGCCCTTCGACGCGGCGGCCAGGGAATGGCGGTGGAGCTACAAGGATGCGGGTGGATCCCCGGTTTCGGTAACCGGGGATCCACCTGCTGTGTTGCAGCACCTTGGCGGATACATATTTGGGTGCGAGGCCGATTAGCCGGGAGCGATAGTCCTTGTGAACTCGGGACGACGGGGCGGCCGTAGAGATGGCACCTGATGTGTCTCCTAGGAGGCTCTGCCGCCCGCTAGGGCGGCAGAGCCTCTGGCCTGATACTTCTCTGGTGCCCCCGGCAGGATGCGAACCTGCGACACCCGCTTTAGGAGGTTTCCCTGATCAGGCCGTGGCCTGGGGAAACGTCATCATGACTGCGTTTGGCCTGGGGAAACATGCCTCAGTGGTTCTTGCATGTTCCCAGGGTTTCCCGGCCTCATGTGTGCTGAATCCGTTCCGCGCAGTCCGTGAGACGGCCACCGCATCGCGCCCCGAGACCAGGGCGGATTCGTACTGTCCCAGCCGCACTTCGTCGATGTCGGCTGCGGATCCGCCTTCCCCACCGCCGCCCGGGAGCCGGGACCCGCGTGAGCTACTTGCCGAAGACGACGGTGTTGTCGCAGCCCTGGCTTGAGCCGACGTTGGTGTTCTGCGTGCCGGGCGAGCCCTTGCCGCCGGACCGGTTGCCCTCCAGGCCGTTCTGGACCCCGGACTGGCCCTGTACGTCCTCGTTCTTTTCGACCGTGCTGCATTCGTTGCTCTGGTTGACGATGAGCGTCTTGGTCTCTTGGCCGGCGTGCTGGTGTTCGTCTCCGTGGGCGTAGGCGGTGCCGGTGCCGAGGAAGCCGATGGCGCTGATGAGGACGGCTACGACAGCGGTCTTTCGAGGCTTGCGCATATCTTCTCCGAGCGTTGAAGCGGACGCGTACGCGATTCCGCCACGTCATAAGGTGACGAGAGGTTAATGCGCAATTGCCCGAGATCTGTTTGTCGGCGCGCCGGATCGTCTGACCCCGAGCAGGCGTGCCGGCCCCGCGACCGGCCCAAGTTCCCTGTACGGCCAAGGCATCAAGAAGCCGGACGCGGGCGTAAGCGCTCCGCACAGAACCACCCGTGTGGCCGCGTCACGAGCGTGCGGCATCCAGGCTCTTCGTCACTGCCCCAGGGCGCCGACGAAACTCCCGTGCGACGTCGCCGAGTTCGTCTCATGACGGCGCATCTCGACGACGTCACGCGCCGCGTACCGCGGGCAACGATCTCCGACAGCGTGGGAAGCGGCCTCCGAACAGGGGCACGTCGCCTCTTGGAGTCGGCGGCGTTCACGGCGAGGGCCTACTCCGTTGTTTTTTCGGCCAGTCGGCGAACCCCCGATCGGCCCGTTGAGAATCGGATAATCACGGGCTGGGCAGAAGGCCCCGCCTTCATGTTCCGACATGGTGTTCGGCCTGTTCGCGATGCTGGGCTACAACTTCTCGCCGCGCTCCAAGGACCTGGGCGACCAACGGTTCTGGCGGGCGGAGATGCCCGGCGTGGAGACCGGCGACTACGGGCCGCTGGAGGACCTGGCCCGCAACAAGGTCAACTGCCTGGGCCGCTACGGTTTCGCCGCTCGCCCGCCGCGCGAAGGGCTACGGCCCCTGCGCGATCCATCGACCGTCCACCTCGGCGAAGACGACGGTGCCGAGGAATGACGCGCGAGTCGCAGTTCACGCGTCTCGGGAGTCCTCGGTGACCGTGCCCGCCGCGTAGACGCGCAGCGCGTCGAACAGTGCCCATCCGGCCTCGGTGGTGGTGAGCCGACGTGGCTGGGCCTGCACGAGCTCGCGGGTGAGGGAACGGGCCTGGGTGCGAAGTCGGTTGGCCTCATCGGTGTCGCCGTACCCGCAGGCGATGCGCAGGTCGTTGAAAACGGCCGTCTCCTTCGGAGAGAGGACGGCGTCGTCTACGTCATCGGTGAGGAACGGGGCGAGGGCGGCGAGCAGTTTGGGCACTGAGACGTCACCGGCTCCCAGCGGTCGAGGCTGCCTCGACCGTCGAACATTTCCATAGACTATGAATATAAAAATGCTATGCTTCGAGCGTGAGTCGTCAAGACACCGCGCCTGGCGCGTCCGCCGCCATCGGGGCAGCCCTCTACGGCCTGGCCACCAGGGCCGCGAGACGCCTGCCCCGGGACATGAGCCTGACGTCCGCCGCCACCCTGGCCACCCTGGACCGGACCGGCCCGCGGCGCATCACCGATCTGGCCGCGGTCGAGGGCGTCACCCAGCCCGCGATGACCGCCCTGGTCCGGGTGATGGAGGAGTCCGGCCTGGTCGAGCGGCGGGGCGACGCGTCCGACAAGCGGGTCACGCTGGTGTGCCTGACCGAGGCCGGCGCCTCCTACGTCCGGACGCGGCGCCAGGCGGGTGTCCACGCGTTCGAGCGGTTGATCGGCGAGCTCACCGGCGACGAGGTCGAGGCGCTGGTGGCGGCCCTTCCGGCGCTGAAGCATCTGGCAGAGCTCGAAAGCCAGGACCGCGAAGGGCCGAAGCAGTGACCGGCGGGATCGCGGTGAAGGCGTTCCCGGTGGCGCGTTCCGAGGCGCGGCTGCTGGTCCCCGCCCTGATGTTCATCGCTCTGGTCGTGGCGGCGGTCGCCAGCCTCGGGGCGCCGCTCATCACCAGCGTGGCGACTACGTTCCACGTCTCGCTCGGCAGCGCGCAGTGGACGCTGACCGTCGCGCTGCTCAGCGGCGCCGTCGCCACGCCGGTCCTGGGCCGGCTCGGAGCCAGCCCGTACCGGCGGGCCACGATCCTCGCCACGCTGGCGGTCGTCGTCGCAGGCAGCGCGCTCACCGTGCTGCCGCTGCCGTTCGTGTGGCTGCTGGCCGGCAGGGCGGCCCAGGGCGTCGGGCTCGGGCTGACGGCGCTGATGATGGGCGTGGCCCGGGACCACCTCCCCGAGGAGCGCAGCGCGGCCGTGATCGCCCTGATCTCGGTGGTCTCGATCATCGGGGTCGGCGTCGGCTACCCGCTGGCCTCACTGCTCGCCGAGCTCGGCGGGGTACGGGCCGCCTACGGCCTCGGCCTGGCCGTCACCGCCGCCGCCCTCCTGACCGCGTGGCGCTCCATGCCCGAAGCCCCCGAAGGCCGCTCCGCCCGCGTGGACGTGGCAGGCGCGGTCGTCCTGGCCGCTGCGCTGCTCCTGGTGCTGTTCCTCGCCGGTGAACGGAAGCTGTGGAGCCGGCACCTCGCCGTGGCGGCGGGCCTCGCCGTCGTCGATGTGGTGCTGCTCTGCGTCTGGGCCGTCATCGAGCTGCGCAGCACGACACCCCTGGTCGATGTGCGGGCGGTGCGGCACCTGGCGGTCGCCGGGGCGAACCTCGCCATGTTCGTCGGCGGTATCGGCATGTACCTCCTGCTCACGCTCATCACCCGGTACGCGCAGACGCCGCACGGCGCCGGCTACGGCTTCGGGCTGACGACCTTCGTCGCCGGGCTGGTCCTCATCCCGTTCTCGGTGCTGGGGTTCGTCGCCGGCAAGCTCACGCCGCGGGTCCGGACGCGGATCGCCGACCCCCTGCTCCTGGCCGGCAGCGCCGTCGTGGTCGGCGGCGGGTTCGCCCTGTTCGTGGCGGCCCGGTCGGACCTGGCCGAACTGTTCGTGGCGATGGGCGTACTCGGCTTCGGCGTCGGCGGCTTCTCGGCCGCGATGCCCGGCGTCATCCTGGCCGTCACCCCCAAGAGCGAGACGTCGAGCGCCATGAGCTTCAACTACGTCGTCCGCAGCGTCGGGTACTCCCTGGGCAGCGCCATCGGCGGCCTGATCCTCGCCGCGGGCACCGGCCCCGGCCACCTTTTCCCCGACGACAGCGCCTACACCACCGCGGCGCTGGTCGGCATCGGCGCCATGGCGATCACGACGCTGGCAAGCCTCGCTCTCGCCCGCCGACGCTCGTCCGAGACCAACCCGTAAGTCGGATGCACTCATCCCAACACTGGAGGTTCCATGCCCAAGGGCTACTGGGTCAGCGTCTACCGCACCATTTCAGACCCCGAGAAGCTGGCTGCTTACGACAAGCTGGCCGGTCCGGCCGTCCGGGCCGGGGGCGGCCGGGTCCTCTCCCGTGGCGGTCGGGTCGTGGTGCATGACGCCGGAATAGCCGAGCGCACCATCCTGATCGAGTTCGACAGCTTCGAGCAGGCCGTCGCGGCGCGCGAGAGTGCGGCCTACCAGGAGGCGCTGGTCGCGCTCTCCGACGGCGTCGAGCGCGACTTCCGCATCGTCGAGGGCATCGACTGACCGAGGTCCAGTCGGATCTTCAGTGAAGGTCCTCAAGGCCACCGTCCTGTGGACGACCCGCTACCTGGACGCTGCGGCCGAGCACCTGCGGGGCCTTCCTGCACATGAGCGGGCGGCGGCGGTCGTCGGCGCGGCCGGGCCAGGGCCTGCTGCCCCTGCTCGGTGACGGTGATCTTCTGCCCGACGGCCGGGGAGGTGCTGGTGTCGCGGGTGACGAGTTCGCGTCTGGCCAGGGCTCGGTAGGTGGCGATGGGGGCGCGGGTGCCGTCGTCGGTGGCGACCCGGGTCACGCCCGGCCCGCGAGCTGCGCTCTCATACAGCTGGCCTCCGCCGTTCAGGGCGGTGAGGGCGTCGTACTGGGCAGGGGCCAGTGCGGGGCCGGTTGTCTGCCGTACGGCCTCCGGCTTGTACTGCCGCTCGGCGGCCAGGTCCTCGGTGATGCCGTGGGCGAGATAGTGACAGCCAGTCGCGCACAGGTCGAGCTGGTGGGCGGCATCGTCGAGGTGCCCGTTCATCTTCGGAACGGCCTCTGCATGGCGGGCGGTGCGCACCGCCTCGTCGTCGGCCGGGTAGCCGGCGAACTGCGCGCCCTCGTACGGGTTGGCGAGCACCACGTGGGCCAGGTCGGTGCCGGCGAGCGACGACGAGGAAACGACCGAGGCCAGCAGCTCCAGGCTGGCCCGGCTGCCCGGGATGTGGGTGTACGTGCTGTTGTCGAGTGTGGTCAGGCGCACCAGGGCGGTGGCCGTGAGGTCCTGCGCCTGCAGGAGGAGCGGGCTGATGTGGCGCAGTGCGTCCGTGCCGGGCGTGTAGGAAACGTCGCGCACGCGCGCCTTGAGGGCTTCGAAGTCGCGCGCCAACTGCCGCAGTTGGCGGACTTGTTCGTTCAGGTCGAGTGGGGGCGTGGGGATGGGACGGCTCCTGTGAGGGTTCAGCGGCTTCGGGTGGCGGCCTGCGCGATGGCAGAGCCGAAGTCGCTCTGCTGTGGGGCGGCCTTGGCGATGGCGCGGGCGGTGATGCCCTTGGAGGCGCGGGCGGAGGCGTCGGAAGGGGCGCAGGTCGAGCATGGCCGCGCGCATGCCGGTGGCGATGCGAGCGCGGTGCCCTTGGGCAGGGCCCGGATGGCGTCGGCGGCCAGGATGCGTTCCTGCCGCATCGACACCGACGTGGACTTGCCGGACTCGGAGTGCGAAGTGGAGGTCGTCTCGACGTCGTGGTCGCCGATCAGCCGGGAGAGCTTGTCGGCGAAGTCGGGGTCGTCAATGCCGGACCCGATGACCTTGATGGTGGACGCGGACCACATGGCGTCCATGCTCGCGCCCCCAGACTTTCTAGCCCTGGCGGTAGCTCTGCAAGTGACGGATGAGAGGGTCGGGCGGGTGAGCGAGACGACTGCGAATACCCTGCAATACCGCTGTGACGGGCCAGAAGACGCCCCGGTCCTGGTCGTGGGCCCGTCCCTTGGGACGACATGGCACAGGTGGGCGAAACCGTCTTCTGGCGTCCACGTGGTCCAGATCGGGAGCGTTTGAGCGAGTTCGGATCTTGTCGTCCAGGCCCGTCAATGCTGTTGGTGACTCGGGCGTGACAGACGTTGCCCCCGTCGGCTAGTTCGGCGGGGGTTCTGTCTTCCCGGGCTGATGGCGCGGCGCTGGTCGGCTGCGGTTTGGGAGTAGATGCTCTCGGTAGGTCGGGGCGGTGCAAGAATTCGAACAACTGTGGGCATCGTGGCGCGGGATGGCTAAGGTCGGAGTTGCCCGTACGCGACCTGTTGTGGATGCAGATTGCGCAGCGAGAGGGTGGCGGATGGCCGATGCGGAGCTATCCGGGAGGCGGCTGATGATCGCACGGGTGTCCGTACTGGCCTTGCCGTTCGTTTGGACGCGTTCCTGTGTCTGGGGCCGGTCGAGGGCGGTTGGTTTTGTTGTTGAGGCTGCTTCCGGTGGCGCGGGGCAAGCGGTAAGGATGAGTGCGTACAGCCCTGCTGGGGAGAGCGTCGGTGCAGGACGAGAGCGGGTTGGTCGATGGCAATCGCGGCACGAGAGCCCCTGGGTGTGGTTGCGGGAGCGCTGGCTCCTGGCGATCTTGTACCCCGCGAAGCGAGCCTGGCGGTTGTTGAAGCCTTTGGGGTGAAGGCCGTCGCGGCCTACCGCTTCGAGTCGCGAGAGCGGGAGCGACGGGCAGCGGAGGGGATGGCTCCGCTGACGCGACCGGATGCCCTGAACCTCTTGATGGCGTTGCCACTCGGCGAGCCTGTTCCTGCCGGATCACTGAGCGACAGGGAGCGCCGGGCATTGAAGTGCCTCCCGAAGGGGGCGGTGGTCCGACGCGATGGATTGATTACCCGTCTGGCCACCCAGCCGGTCTACGTCGACATGGTGTTGGTGCCCGGACGCCGCTGGGAGTCGGCGATGGAGCAGGCCGAGCGGTTCACACCGTTCACAGCTCGTTCCGTATTGATCGATGGTGTGTTGCGGCGCAAGGACGAGGCGGTGATGCGCGCTGACTTCTACGGCATTGGATTGCTGCACGTTCAGGGGGCTGCGGTCGAGGTTGTTGTGCCGCCAAGTCCCTTCGTGCGCAGGCGCCATACGGTTGCCGGCTGGAAGTTCCTGGAAGACGTCCACCGCCAGCTGGCCTGAGGTCTCGCGTTCGGCTATGGCATGACGGGCAGCGTCGCCCATGCCTTGAGCGGCGCGGGTACTTGGAATCCGGACCTGGGGGCAGCTCCCTGCCCGATGCGCTGGTTTTCCAGGGCGTAGCGGTCGACAGCTGCGGCGCATTTGTTGCGCCACCACGTCTTGCGCTCGGTGCCCGCCCGGTAGCCGGCCATATCGCTGACCCATTCACTCCAGGTGAAAATGTTGTGGCTGTCAGCCTCACGCCGCGTTTCTCCGTCGGACAGGAAGAAGCGGTCGAGGCTGCGCCCGTTGCACTCCTCGCAGGCGCAGGCTGCTGGATCTGCGTTGGCGTAGAGGGTGGACAGCGACTCGGCGCCCTTGAAGCACATCAACTGCGGCATCAGCACGTGCGGGAACGTGGGCCCGCCACCGCGCTTGCCTGTCCGGGCCTTCTCGTCGGGCGGTATCGCGTGACGGAGCGAACTCTGAACGCCGATCCCTGCGCAGAGGGCGCCGTGCGCCATCACGTCGAGAGCTGCGAGGTCTGTGCGTAGCAGCACCATGTGCTCGACCTCGGTGAACAGCCGCCGCAGGTTGGCCGGAATGTCCTTCGCTTGTTCCAGCGGGTCGAACTGGCGAAAGAGGATGATGGCCTTGGGGTGGTGGATCTTGGCGCAGACCGCGATCAGCTGCCCGATGTTCTCCCGGTTCAGCCAGGTGACATCAATCGGCAAGGAGACCAGGGTGTCCGCTCGCTCGATCTGGCTGGCTTCCCGCAGTACTGCCTTGAGGGCACGGGAGTTCGCCGGCGGTATGTAGCCGGTGGGTGTCAGTGCTGCGCTTGCTCCCCGAGCCTTCTGGAAGTCCAAGGAGTCGTCCACGGCGCCGAACAGTTCGTCGGGGGGAACCATGAACGGCTCCTCCGCCGTTGCCGTGTAGGTGGTGTACACGGCGCTGTCGATCAGCAGCGTGCCCTGGTAGCCGACGTCGGCGCGGAGCTGGAAGGCGCGTGCGTCGGCGTTGGCGCCGGTCATGACCACGCCGCTCAGGCCGTCATTGAGGGCCCGGCGAGGTCGGGGAGTGTACTGGGCGTGTTCGTGGAGCAGTACGCGTCCCTGTAGGAGCGGCACCGCGGCCACGGTGTGGTCGAGCGTCTTCACGGCGGGCGGTCGCCGCCTGGGACCGGGGGCGTTGCTCATGAATCACCTCGCAGAAGGGTCCGGCACGTCCTTGTGTCCGGACGGAGAAGAAGCGCACAAGTAGATCTCGTGGAACTCCTCACGGCCCAGGCCCGCCAGGTGAGCGGTCTCGGTCGCACTGAGGTGGTGCTGTTCCTCAAGCCGGGTGACGGCCTGAGCGATATGGCGCGGGGTCTCGCGCCGGATGGCGATTGGTTCGTTGGTGCGGTAGCCGAGTGCGGACAACTCGACCATGAGCGTGCGGTATTGCCATTCGCTGATCACGCCCAGGTCCACGGCCCGCCGGATGAGAGCGGCCATGGAGACCCCCCAGCGGGCTTTGAGGTCGATGAGGCGGGCGATGTCGATACCGGGCTTGAGCTCGCTCAGGATCACCTTGTGCGGCATGAGGAACTCGGCGGCGAACCGGTCGGCTTGGGTCTCCTGTGTGCGTCCCTCGCCCGGTTCGCGGTGCATGATCAGATGGCCCAGCTCGTGAGCGAGGCTGAAGCGTGAACGGTCTCCAGACGCAGTGGAGTTGAGGAGTACCAGCGGCGTCCGGTCGTGCGGCCACTGGCTGACGGCGTCGAGGTCGGTGGTGCCCAGATCGCGGACGACGACCAGGGCGCCGGCGTCTTCGAGCAGCGCGACCAGGTCGTCGATGGGGCCGGAGGGAACGTTCCACTCTTCGCGTACCGTCTCCGCGGCGTCCGCGGGAGTGTCGAAATCGTTGACCGCAATGGGCCTGAACCGGTGGGGGCGACGGAGGGCTGCCGCCTGCGTCACCGCTTCGACCTGGAGGCGGGTGAGCGCCAGCGTCGCATGGATCCGGCGCAGCGCAGGGGCACCCAGCGAGGCCCGCTTCCGGTGGTGCATCAGCCCGATGCCCACCCCGGCCGTATCAGCGGCCTGGCACAGCATCTCGGGGGTGAAGCGAAGCGCGGCGGCGAACAGGAGCACCCGATCGGCCCGGACCGGGATGCGTCCGGCTTCGGCCCGGCTTACGTACCCCTGTGAGATGCGGTTGCCCTCCACGTGCGACATCCGCTCGGCAAGCTCGGACTGGGTCCACCCCCGAGAGTCGCGCGCCAAGGCGAGCATGGCGGGATCCGCCAGCAACTCCTTCTGATCACTCACGGTCCACCCCCATCCCTGGCAAGTCTCAATTCCAGTAAGGATAAACGCTTTTATGCCTCAAAATATTCCGCACATGATCCGCAGAGTGTGGTGCCTTCAGGGATATCACGCGCCACTGACACCCCAACTGCAAGCCTGTTGACCGTTGTTGGGCCGGGGTGAAGGACTCGCCTACACGAGCAGCCCGAGACGGTGGATCGCTGCACAGATCAGGAGGTCGCTCTGTCTAGGAAGGCGGAGCGGCCGCGTTGCATTCGTCGCTGCTGTGCCTCTCGGACGTTCGTCGTCATCAACGAACATCAGTTGCCGCATAGGTGCGGTCGGCGGTCGAGTTTGAGCACGCCGGGTGCGGATGCTGTGGGGGCGGGAGGATCGGCGGGTCCTGTCCCAGATCCAGGGTCCGACTCCTGAGAGTGCGGTACGTGACCTTATGTCTGACTTGTCATCGCTCGATGGGGTGACGTTGAGGCATCATTGCCGGTCAAGCGTTCGTGGTTCGCTGGGTGGTGGGATGAGTGATCGCAAGCCGTACGCGAGTGACGTCTCCGACGAGCAGTAGGCCCTGGTCGAGCCCGTGATCACAGCGTGGAAGTCCGGGCACCGCTCGGTCAGTGGTCACCAGGGCAAGTACGCGATGCGGGAGATCGTGAACGCGGTCCTGTACCAGAACCGCAGCGGCTGCCAGTGGGACCTGCTGCGCCACGACCTGCCGCCCGCCGGTGCGGTGAAGTACTACTTCTACAAGTGGCGCGACGACGGCACCGACCAGACCATTCATGATCTGCTGCGATGGCAACTGCGGGAGAAGAAGCGGCGATTAGCCGACCCGAGCCTCGTCGTTCTGGACACGCAGAGTATCCATGCCTCCGTCGGCGTGCCGGCCGCCACGACGGGCCGGGATGCCGGGAAGAAGGTGCCGGGCCGCAAGAGATGCCTGGCTGTGGACACGTTGGGCCTGGTCATCGCGGTCGTCGTCCTGGCGGCCTCCGCGCACGAGAACGCCGCGGCGTCAGCCTCGCCGGGACGACCGCGGCCTCAGGCCCGGGCAGCCACCCCGACCTGGTCGGACACATCGGCGCCCATGTCTTGCAGGCACTGCTTCCCGAGCGCCGGATGCGGCTGTCCGCCCGCATCGTCAAGTGCGGGACCTCCCGCTACGCCATCTGGAACCGCGACGGACGCCCACGCGACAGCACCCGGATCACCGCCATCGAGATCACCGTGCACCCACCAACCCTGCCAAGCGCGCAGGACTCGAGCCCGACCCTCTCCGGACGCTGGGGCCAGGTCTGCCAGATCCTGGCCGCGAACTCCAACCAAGCCATGCACACCCGGGACGTCGCCCGCCATCTCGGACTCCCCACCGCGGGGCGCCCCCTGAGCAGCCTCACCGCACAGATCTGCTACTGGGCCCGCAACGGCCGACTCATCCGCAACCGCGCCGAGCACCTACAAGATCCCCCTCCCTGGCACTTTGACGCCATCACCGAATCCATAACTTCGTGGCATTGGTCGATCATCTGCCGGTGGCAGTAGCCCTCCGGCTGCCCGCCGCGCCCCTCCAGCCAGCCCGGAACCGGCATCGCGTCGCGCACCACCGCCCACTCCGCGTCCGGCATGTCCGTGGGGTACACCGGCCGCCGGTCCGAATGGTCGGCCGCGTTCCCGAACCGGTGGGCGAGACAATCACACGACAGAGGGGGCCAGTTGGACGCGGCCAGCAACGAGACGAAAGACTGCGGCATCAGGGCCTCCGGGGCGGGCCTTGCATCAACAACTCCGCACTGCCTCGGGGGCCCTGTCTTCATGTGCGCGCACGCCGCCGATCATTCGACCGTGTCATCCCAGTCGAACTGACGCCCACCATGATCGACAGAGCAACGGCTTCAGAGATCATGACCCTGCCCTAGTCATTCGTCTGCTGAGGCTGGCTCCTACATACGGATGCTTCGGTGCGGAGGATTGCGGATCGAACTATCCGCTCATCGATCCGGCGCTGTATCGGGACCGGGCCTTCGCCGGCGCGAGTCTGCTCACGGTGTTGCACCACCTGGCCTTCAACGGCACCGTGTTCATCAACTCTCTGCAACTGCAGCAGGTGCGCGGATTGTCCCCGATGCAGGCCGGCCTGAGGCTGCTGCTCGCTCCCGCCGCGCTGGCCTTGGGCCGCATTGCCGCCGGGCGCCTGGCGCCACCTCGGGTGCGGCCCGTCCTGCTGACCGCCGCGACCACCTTGACCGCGCCTCGGCATTGCTGGTCCTGCCGACGGCCACGCCGACCAGGTGTTCGCCGAACCCGTCTATCCGCTGCTCGGCGCGAGCCTGGCCAACACGCTGCTCACCGACATCGCGATGACCGCCATGCTCCGCTCCCGCACGAGCCTGGCCTCCGCAACCGTCGGCACCTCCCGGCAAGCCGTCCTCGGCTTCGCCGTGATGGGATCACTCGCCACCACGCGCGGTGCACGAAGCGGTCAGACCGGGCCGTGTTCGACCCGAAACCGGCATACCCCGCAGCCGGGGTTGCGACGGGTGCCCTGTTACCGGTCACCATCTGGCTCACGCCCCGGCGACCGGCCTCGACCGCACCGGCGAAGTCCTCGGGGCCCGCATAGGGTCGCCGCCTGCCGGCGTCCAAGTAGGAGGGGTCCCGCGTCCCAGTCCCGGCCAAATGGAGAGTACCCTCTATATTAATTGGATCGATCTCTCTAATACCTCCGGAAGGGTTGGGCCATGACCGTGCTGTACTCCGGTGACCGTCGGATTCCGCCAAGGCGTGGGCGGGCGCTGGCGGGGACCGACGCCACCATCGTCGCCGCGGGACGCGCAGCCGCGTGGACGGCGGTCACCGGCTCAGTCGGAGCCCTCCCGTATGTCGCGATGAAGGTCTACTGGGCCTGGGGCGGCACCGCGGGGAAGCCCGCCGGGATGGACCTTGCCGACGAGTTCGCCAAGAACGGGGCGCCCCGCTTCCTGGTGTGGATGGAGCGGCACGGCCTCGACTTCACCGCGATCGGCATTCTGCTGGCCATCACCTTGCTCGCCGCGCTCGTCCGGCCGTGGGGTCAGGTCTTCCCGCGCTGGGTGCCGGGGCTCCGGGGCCGACGGGTCCCGCGGTGGCTGTTGCTGGCTCCCGGCTGGGCGGTCGCAGCGACGCTGACGCCTTATGGGGGCCTTGGCCTTGTCGTCATGGCCACCGGCGGTCTGTTCACGGCGCACCTGGCCGGTCTGTCTCCCACGGTGTTCGTCATCGGGTTCGTCAACTTCTTCGCGATCGGCCTTTCCCTCGGCGTCTGTTCGCTGTCCTACCAGCGTCGGACCCGGACATACAGTGGCCGTACCGCCGACCGGCGCGGACGGCGGACGTCGGCTTCCGTCGGTGACGTCTCTGGTTCGACGACGGCCCCTCCGGCCGATCCCGGCGCTGGCCATGACGGAGATCACGAGCGCAAGGCCGCCTTCCGGAGTACTCCGCTCCCGGCTCCCCGATGGGCCGTCCGTGCCGCCCACGCGGCCGCCCTCACCGCCGTGCCCTCGGGCCTGTGGCGGATAGCTCTCGGGTTCGGCCTGCCTGTCGGCTACAGCGATGCCGAACTTCACCGGTCGTTCCAGATCCCGGGCTGGGGCAGTGTCGCCGTCATCGGCCTCAGCGTGGTCTCCGAGGCCCTGGCCCTGCTCACCCTTGGACTGGTCCGGCCGTGGGGCGAGGTCGTACCACGCTGGATACCGTTCATCGGAGGGCGACGTGTTCACCCGCTGGCGGCCGTCATTCCCGCCGCGCTCGGCTCACTGGCTCTCATGGCCATCTGGAGCGGCTTCGCGTTGTGGTGGTCCCATGAGCACCACCCGGCGTTCCAGGGACCCTGGCGCGACATCGTAGGAGTCTGCTATCAGCCCCTGGTGCTCTGGGGCCCGCTGCTCGCGGCCGTCACCTTCTCCTATTACCGGCGCCATCGCGCCTGAGTCCTCAAGGCGTGGCCGACGATCGCAGCATTCCTCGTCGGCCTGCACAAATCGCCCATCCGAAACTCCACAACCAACGATGAACCCTGCGACAGGAGCGTTTACTCGCATGATCAAATGGGCCGGCCGGCTTCTGGCGTTCATCGGCGCCGTACACCTTCTCGTCGGACTGCTGCTCAGCCGGACTTACTTCGGGGATTGGCTGTTCTTGCGGCTTTGGGGCCACTGGTGGGAGGACACCCGCGCGGCCAATGCCTTCTGGGGCAGCCCGGCCGGCTTCGGTCTGCCGCTGTTCGTCATCGGCCTCTTGGTGACGTGGATGGATCGACGCGGCATAACGCCGCCGGTCTTCCTCCCCTGGGTGGTGCTCCCGTGGACTGTCGTCTGTACGGTCAGCGTGGAGCCGTCCCCCGCGCCGCTGGCGACAGCCGCATCCGTTCTGCTCTTGGTGGGAGTCCGTCGGTCCGCGCGCCCCGCCGGGTCATGATGCGATGCCGGCGACCATGGTGCGGGCCAGTGCGGTGCACGTAGCACCGTCGACTTCGCCGGCCTGGCCGGTGATCAGATTGAACAGTGCACCGCCGAACAGGGTGATCAGGGTTTCCACGTCAGCCCCGCGATGTGGTCAGCCCGAGGGCTTGGTGCTGCTCGCGGGTGAAGTCGACCGCCGAGCTCTTCATGGCGTCGAAGGTCTGCTGCAGGGCGGGGCGGCGGGTGGCTTCCAATGAGAGTTCGTACACCGCCAGGTACCGGTTGCGGTGCTGCTTCGCCGAGATCTCCACCGACATCGCCAGCAGCCCGATCAGGCCCTCGCGGCCGATCGGGCCGGTGATCAGGCCGTGGGCGGCGGCCATGTCCTGCTCGAGCAGTTCCAGCACACGTTCAGCGGCAGCGCCCAGAGAGAGATCTCTCTCTGGGGTCACACGCTGTCCCTCAACTTCCTGATCCCAGCGGTGATTGTGCCTGGCATCCTGTTCACCGGCCTGGCACTGTGGCCGTTCTTCGAGCAGTGGGTCACAGGCGACGAGCGGGAGCACCACCTGCTGGACCGTCCACGCAGCCGCCCGGCCCGCACCGCGATCGGCGTGGCCGGCGTCACCTTCTACGGCGTCCTGTGGCTCGCCGGCGGCAACGACCTGATCGCGACCCGCTTCCACCTCTCAGTGGAGACCCTGAGCTGGACGCTGCGTGTCCTGGCCTTCGTCGGCCCGGTCATCGCGTTCTGGCGCACCAAGCGCATCGCCCTCGGCCTGCAACATCGCGACCAGGAAAAGGTCCTCCACGGTCGTGAGACCGGCATCATCAAGGTCTCGGTGGGAGGCAAGTTCACTGAGGTCCATGAGCCGCTATCCGCAGGCGAACGGTACCGGCTGACCGCGCATGAGGTGCAGAAGCCGCTGGAACTCCAGCCGGACACCGATGAGAACGGCGCGCCACGGCCCAGGAATCGGTCGCTGAAGATCCGGGCCAAGCTATCGAGGTGGATGTTCTCGGATCATGTCGACCGCATGGATTCCCAACTCATGCATCCGACCCGGGATCCCGACAGCAGTGACCACTGAGCGTTCGAAGTCAACGGCTCAGCCCGAAGCCGTCGGGAGTCGTGTCGCCTTTCCCGGACGATCCGGCAGAAGCCGTTCCAGCAGAGAAAGGCAGAACAGGTGATGAGTTCCCACACGCGTCGCGGCAAGGACTCCGAAGTGCATGGGATCTTCCAGAAGATCGCCGGGTACTACGACCGGATGAACTTCGTCATGACGCTCGGCCGTCATGAGAAATGGTGCCGGGAGGTGGCCGTTCTCGTCGCGCCGTCCGGAGGCGGGAAGCTGTTGGATCTGGCGACTGGGACGGGCGCGATCGCTCTGGAGGCCGCTCGCAGGTACCCCGCCGCCACGGTGACCGGCCTTGACTTCTCGGAGGAGATGCTGCGCCGGGCGAAAGCCAAACCCGGGGCCGCCGCGGTGCGCTGGCAGCATGCCGACGCGGCCTGTCTGCCCTTCGAAGACGAGTCCTTCGACGGGATCACCGAGGGCTACCTCCTCAGGAACGTCGAGGACTTGGACCGAGCGCTCAGCGAACAGCGCCGGGTCCTCAAATCCGGCGGCCGCCTCGTGATCCTCGAAACGTGCCCCCCGAGCGGCCCGGTGAAGCCGGTCGTGCAGTGGGGAATGCGTGTCATCGTTCCGCTGCTGGGACAGGTCGTGGCGCGCGACCGCACGTCCTATGCCTATCTCGAATCCAGCACGCGGGACTTCATGTCGCCGCAGCGCATCGCCGAGGTGCTGCACGGGCTCGGTTTCGAGGACATCGGGTGGCGTAAGACGTTCTTCGGCACCAACGTCATCATGTGGGCCACCAAGACGGCGTGACGAACGGCGGCGACAGCGCTCGCATGCGACCGACGCCGCAAGGCCGCACGCCCTACGAAGGGGCGTGCGGCCCGACGGAGGCGCCCTGCTACGACGACTCGGCGGTAGCCATCTCAGTCCTCGAAGTCTGTGCACGTTTCGCGAGCGCCGTGGCCACGGTTTGCGCCAGCCCCGACGCCAGCACCGCTCCGGCCAGCGTCATCATCCCGCCGACCAGGCCCAGGCCGCGCATGTCCTTGCCCTCCGACAACGGCACCTTCAAGGAGGCGCAGACCATCCACCAGAAGCCCCATGAGAAGAGCGCGCCGGTGCCCAGCCAGGCTGCGGCGAGCGTCGTGCGCGCCGGCCGTGCGTCTCGGCTGCCGGCCAGGATCAGCATGGCGACGGTCCCGGTCAGTGGCAGCAGCGCGAACACGTCTTCCATGACCAGCCGTACCTGCCATGTCTGGTCCAGGTCCGGCCGCAGTCTCGTGCCGCCGGCCGCCCAGTACAGGTGGATCCCGGCGGGGAGCAGGCTGAAGGCCGCGACGCCGGTGATCGTGATCTTCTGCACGGCGAACGTCGGGCCCGTGGGCAGATCCCAAAGCTGCAGCCGGAATGCCGGGGCCCAGCGGGAGCGCGCGTAGAGGAAGAACCCGATCGCGAGGCCGATCCCCTGCAGAATGAAGCCGGTGTAGACGATCCCGAACACCCAGCCGGCGATGTCGTCTGCCGGGTCGTGCCGCGGCTCGCCGCCCGCGGTCCCGGTCATCGCCGCCACCAGGCCGGACAGTGGGGCGCCGATGAGGATCGGCCCGATGAATCCGGTGGCGACCCACAGTGGGAACACCAGCAGCCAGGCCGGGATCCGGCGGCCCCAGGGCCTGATGAGCGCGAGCGCCAGCGTCGCGGCGGCGGCGTCCATGCCCAGTGTCGCGAGATTCGCCCCGACCATCGTCGGGTTCTCCATCGCGTCGCCCTTGACGTCGATGTGACTGCCGGCGGCCCAGGCGAGTTTGAGGGCGAGGTTGGGGAACGTTGCCGCGATGGTGCCGTAGCAGGCGATGACGCGCAGGCGACTGATCGGAGGGGCCTGCTCCGTCACGAAGTCCGCATCGGGTCCTGCCGAAGGCTTCATGGGGTGTGAATTCAATTCCTTTGTCATGCTTCTACCATCAGGATCCTTGTGGTCCGGTAGCGTGGTGGACCGGGTCCGTCCGGGGCGCCTGCTTGGCACGGTGGGCGGCGACGAGCAGGAGGATCTCCGCGGCCAAGTCGAGCGGGGGTGCGAACCCGGCGAGCGCCGTGCCGCCAACCGTCCAGGTCAGCAGGGCCCAGGCGATGAACGGCGGCGGGGCGATGCCGCGGCGGTTCAGCCACATGATTGTCAAGCCGATGATGACGATCGGCGGGCCAAAGCTGTTGTAGGTCAGCCAATATGCGCTTCCGGCCGGGCTCATCGCGGCCAGGTCGGAGCCCCACAGCTTCCCGCTGAACCAGTCGCCGGCGTGGCTCGCGGCGTGCTCGATGGTCAGCGCGAGCACTGTGTGCGCTGTTCCGAATGTCACCAGGAGCCATCCGGCCCAGGTGATCAGCTGCCGGTTCCGGGACGGCCCTGAGTCAGCTTTCGCGGTCATGGTGCACCTTCTTGTCCAGGTCGCGGTCGAGCCAGGCTCTCTCCCAGCGCCGGGTCAGGGCTGGGTAGATGACCAGGTAGCGGAAGGGTTTGATGAAGGCCAGATAGAACCGGCCGAGCCGGCCGCCGGGTTTGGTCAGGGCGGCCATCCGGAGTTCGTAGCCGCCGTCGTCGGTCGCGACCCAGCCCAGGTGGCACACGATGTGGGCGGTGGTGTTGGCCATCTCCTCCACGCACTCGTCATGGGTCTGGTACACCGGCGTGAACGGGATGTTCGGATCCTTGTGTCCAGGGCAGCGGCGCAGGTCCTCCGGAAGGCGATCCCGCAGGGACGTCACGGCGGCGTCCAGGCCGGCCTGCGGCTTGTCCCAGCCGAACACCGCGCCGAGTTTCCAGCGCACCGCGAACAGGAACCGGGTCGGCCAGGTCGTCTTCCCGGGCCGGTTGCTGGCCTCCAGCGCGGCCAGCATCACGGGGAAGTCGTCCGGTCCGGCGCCGGGAGTGCGGAACGACCAGACGTCCTCGATCCGGAAATCCGGTGCGATCTCGTGGATGAGCCAGGGACGCGAGGTGTGGGCCTCGATGGGCATTCTCATATCGCATCACCCCTGCGGCGAGATGGAGAGTCGGATGGGTGGACCACCATGTTTGAGACCTCCTTGGGCAAGGCTGAACGGCCGCCGGGGCGTCGTGCTGTCCGGTCGGCGCCGGGCGGGTGTCGCGCTCCCACTGGCGCTGCCAGCGGCGCTCCCAGGAGCGCATGAGGGCGGGGCAGACGACCTGGTGCCTGAAAGGCCTGATGGCGGCCATGTAGGCGGTCCCGAGACGGCCGTTCGGTTTCACCAGGACGGCCATCTGGCCGCGCCAGCCGCCCTGCTCGTCGGGGACCCAGCCCAGGTGCACCACTCCGTGCATGGTCCGGTTGGCGATCTCTGCGGCACGTTCATTGCCCGACTGGTAGAGGAAGGTGAACGGCGACCGACCGTCGCCGGGGTGGATGGCGGCCGCTTCAGGCAGCGTCGGAGGCAGGCGGTGGCGCAGGGACCGCACCCGGGTGTCGAGTCCGCCCCGGTCCCGGTCCAGGCCCAAAGCGGCGCCGAGCTTCCAGCGCAGCTGCCACAGCATGCGCGCGACCGGCGGGGCGTCCTGCTGGAAGTCGCCGTCCTGAAGCACCGACACCAGAGCCGTGAAGCCGTCCGGGCCGCCGGGGGTCGGCAGGGCCCAGACATCCTCCAACCGGAAGTCGGGAGCGATCTGGTGGATCAGCCAGGGCTGTGTCTCGTGGGCCGTGTTCGGCAGGCGCATGGATGCACTCCGATCGACATGCATGGTGCTGCTCATCGGGGTTCTCGTGAGGGTGGACCCGCTGTGGCCGCGCTCCGCACGCTCCGCCACTCGGTCACGTCGAAGCGCGGTCCGGTCACGGCGCGGGTGCCGCCGGCGCCGTCATGGCACCCGCCGCCGGGGCCGGACGAGATTCCGGCTCCACCACCGGCGGCTTCGCCCGGGCGGCCGTCTGCGAGGTCAGGCGACGCAGCATCCGGACATGTGCCGTCATCTTGCGGTGATCGCCGTCGTCCGGCCGGAAGGCGTGAAGCGCCCGGTTCAGGCAATCCTCGATCAGAGTGTCGTGCAACCAGCGGAAGACCAGCGGCCAGGCGAACCGGGCGGTTCCGTGCAATCGCATCGCGATGACGTGGCGGAGCACGGTGCTGCCCGGTTCGTCGGACTCGACGGTGAACTCGTGGAACCCCTCGAAGCCGCGCGGGGCACTGAAGCGGAACCTCACCCATTGACCGGGCACGTATGCCGCGACGGTGTAGCCGATGGGGCCGTGACCGCCCCGCGAACCGACGCGCAGCCCTTGGTCGAACCTCATCCTCGGCCAGGCCGGATACGGCCACAGCGGGTCGTCGTCGCCGGCCAAGGCATCGATCAAGGCACCGACCTGCTCGGGTGTCGCCGGAATCCAGCGCTCGTGGACGTTCAGCACTGCCATGGTGCAGCCCTCCCCGGATATTAGAGAAATCTCTCCACTTGAAATGGAGAATACTCTCTATTTCAGAGCTGGGCCAACCGGCTGTGAGGACCCTGCCGGATGGCGAGGCAGAGAAGCCGATGCCGCCGACGCGGTTCCGGCCCGGCCGAGCCCCTGTCCTGCCTGGTCAGTCCTGGGCGAACAGGGTCGCTGCGACGTGGTGGGTGTCGGCGTACTCCGTCACCGAGGTGATCTTCCCGTCCCGAACGGTGAAGACTCCGGCGCACTTGTTGTCATAAACCGCGCCGTTGGCAGCGGTGGCCTTCGAGATCCACTCCGCGAGCACCTGTTCGCCGTCCGCGAAGGCGTTGATGAGTTCGATGACGACCGGCGCGGTGGGGTCCAGGTGGCGGCCCATGCTGCCGAGGAAGTCGTTGACGATGGCCTCGCGGCCTTCCCGCAACCGGGAGATCGGCAGGCTGCCCGGGTACAGCCAGGTGGCGTCCTCGGCGAAGCTGTCGATGACGACCTGCGCGTCGCGGTCGCGGACGGCCTCGACGTAGCGGACGACGACTGCCTTGGGGTCCAAGATGGTGCTCATTCCCTGCTCCTTCGTGATGATCGTCTCAGCTGGGCGAATCGTTCGACGGGGATTCGGCCGAGCTTGGCGTCAGGACTGGGCGGCCTGCGCCACCGTGAGGACCGCGTTGCCCCGGATGCCCCGGCCGGGGCCAGTCTGGTGGGTATGCAGGGCGAGTGGGCCGGGGAGCCGGTCGGACCCGATGTGTGGGAGACCTGCCGGGAGTTGATCCCGCCGGGCAGCGTCTTCGCGTTCCTGGCCGAGCACCGTGAAGTGCTGTTCCCGCCGGGGATGTTCGCCGATATGTATCCCTCGTCCAACGGGCGGCCGTCCATGCCGCCGCAGGTGCTGGCCGCTGCCGTGGTGCTGCAGAGCCTGCACGGGCTGTCGGGCTTCGAGACGGTCCTGGAACTGCGCTGTGACCTGCGGTGGAAGGCCGCGTGCGGGCTGGGTCTGCTCGATACGGCTTTCGATCCGTTGCTGCTGACCTACTTCCGGCGCCGCCTGCAGCGTTCGCCAGCCCCGGACCGGCTGTTCGGCAAGGTCAGGGAGGTCGTGGCGGCCACCGGTGTACTTAAGGGGAAGCGCCGGCGGGCGCTGGACTCGACGGTCTTCGAGGATGCGGTGGCCACCCAGGACACCGTCACCCAGCTGGTCTCTGCCATCCGGGCCGTGGCCCGCGAGGTCCCCGGCGCGCGTGAGGTCGTCGCCAAGTACTGCACCGCCCACGACTACACCACTCCGGGCAAGCCGAAGATCGCCTGGAACGACGAGGCGGCCCGCGCCGCTCTGGTCGACGCGCTGGTCACCGATGCCTTCAAGGTGCTCGGGCAGCTGCCCGAGCAGCCCCTGGGCGAGCAGGCCGCGAACGCGGTTGTCCCCGTACTCGTCTGAGTGGCTGTGGCAAGATTTTCGTAGCCGAAGATCAGCCCGGTACGCAGACCGGGGGAATCCTCTTTTCGTGTACAAGTGAACTGTTCGAGCTGCTTCCGCACTTGACGGCTGTCGTGGTCGTCTCTGTCGACGCGACCGGTCCTGTGGTGATCGTCGAAGCCCGTACCCGCGACGGCGTTCCTGTGCGGTGTACGGGCTGCGGCACTGTGAGCGATTGGTGCCACAGCCGCTACCTACGCCACCTCGCCGATGCTGCGCTCGGCGGTCGTCCGGTGCGCATCGACCTGAGTGTCCGCCGTATGTACTGCGAGAATCCGTCCTGCCCGAAGGCCACCTTCGCCGAGCAGATCGACCGCCTGACGGTTCGTTATCAACGTCGCACCCCGCTGCTGCAGCACCTGGTGGAGATCGTCGGCATCCTCCTTGCCGGCCGGGGCGGCGCCCGGCTGCTGCGCATCCTGAACGTGACGCTCTCGCGCACCAGCGTGCTATTCCAGCTGATGAGAGTGCCGCTCCCGCCCACCGTCCACGCCCCGGGTCCTGGGCGTGGACGACTTCGCACTGTACGCCCACACGTACGGCACGCTGCTGGTGGACGGTGAGACGCGGCTGACACTGACTTTGTGGGAGGGCCGTGACGCCGAGACGCTCGGCCAGTGGCTGCGGGAACATCCCGGCGTTGAGGTGGTGTGCCGGGACGGCTCGCTCGCCTACCGGCAGGGAATCACCGACGGCGCACCGGAAGCGTTGCAGGTCAGCGACCGATTTCACTTGTGGCAGGGGCTGTCCCGACGCGTGCAGGAGGTCGCGGCAGCTCATCGCGCTTGCTTACCCGCCGCCGTCCCCGAGCCCGAACCGGCCGCACCTCGCCCCGAGGCAGTTGAGGATCCTGATGCGGCTGAGACACCCGCCCGGCGGCACGCGAAGCGGTTGTTCGAGACGGTGCACGGGGTGACCGACACCGGCCGCAGCCACCACTCCGCAGCGCGTGAGCTGGGGCTGAACCGGCGCACCGTGCGCAAGTACGCGCGGGCCACCACCTGGCAGGAATGTGTCCGTCGCCGCTCCCCGCGCAGGCCCACCCTCTCGACCCCTACCTCGGCTACCTGCGCCAGCGGTGGGAGGAGGGCGAGCACAACGCCCTCATACTGCACCAGGAGATCGTCGCCAAGGGCTATCGCGGGCACTACCAGCGGGTGAAGATGGCCGTCCAGCCCCTGCGCCGTGACCTGCCGCTGGAGGAGGTACACGAACGGCCGCCCTCCTCACGGGAAGTGGCCCGCTGGATCGCCACCAACCCGGACTGGCACACTCTGGAGACCGGTCAGCGGCTGGCCCGTCTGCTGGAACACTGCCCGGAACTGCGGCGCGCCGACGACCTGGTCCGCGAGTTCGCCGACATGCTCGACGCCCAGGACGCCGCCTTGCTGCTGGGCTGGCTCGACCACCTCACCACGGCCGGTCTCCCGGTCCTGGCTGGGATGGTCAAGGCCATCCGCGAGGACGAGGCAGCGGTCGTGCAAGGGATCACCATGCCGTTCAGCTCCGGAATGAACGAAGGCCGCATCACGGACTGAAGCTCCAGAAACGGATCATGGGAGGCCAGGCCGGAGTCCCACTACTGCGGCAACGAGTCGTGCAGATCGCACACCTCCGACGCCGCTACCCCGAACCCAACTCACCCATCCCGGGCTGATCTTCGGCTACGAAAATCTTGCCACAGCCACGATCCTTGTACGCGGACAGCGGTCGGCATCCTGGCGCTGGTCGCGGGTCAAGACATCGAGCCCGCCGACGATTCCGACGGCAGCGACGGACGGTGGCGGATCGCCCGCCGCACCGCCCACGATCGGATCATCTCCACCGTCGACCCTGAATCCCGGCACATCCACAAGAACCGCACCCACCACCAGGACGGCTTCAAAGGGCACGTCTCCTTCGAGCCGGAGGCGGGCCTGTTCACAGCTGTCACCCTGACCTGCGGATACGGCGCGGACAACCATGAGGCCACGGTCGCACAGGAGTTACTGGCCGCCGAGGAGACCGGGCTGACGGTTCTGGGCGACGCCGCCTACGGCACCGGCGACCTCCGTGTCCTGCTGGCCGGGCAGGGCCACACCGCGGTCATCAAACCCGCCGCGAAACGCCAGGCCATCACCGACGGCTTCACCATCGACGACTTCCACATCGACCCCGCCGCCGGCACGGCCACCTGCCCGGCCGGACACACCGTCAACCTCGGCCGGCTACAACCAGGCGGCGTCTGCACCGCCCAGTTCAAGAAGGGCTGCCCCACCTGCCCGCTGCGGGAACGCTGCACCACTTCCAAGACCAAACGGCTCCTCAACATCCACCCCCGCTACGCCGAACTGGCGGCCGCCCGCCAGGCTGCCACCCATCCCGTCTGGCGGGCCGGGTACCGCCGCTGGCGGCCCCCGGTCGAGCGCGCCATCGCCTGGCTGGTCGCACACGGCAACCGCAGACTCCGCTACCGGGGCGTCATCAAGAACGAGCTTTGGCTCCACCACCGGGCCGCCGCTCTCAACCTCCGCCGACTGATCGACCTCGGGCTCACCCGCACCGCAAACAGCTGGACGATCAACGCCGCCACCGCCTGAAGCCAGGGTGCACCCACCTCGAAAACTACCACTGACCAGGCAAGGTTTTCAGTGATCTTCTAGGCCAGCAGGTCCACTGCGCAGCGCTCGGCGAGTTCTTCGGCGTGCGGGGGCAGCGGCCGACCCGCGCGCAGATATCGTCGGACCACTGCCAGCGGCAGTTCGATGACTGCCAGCATGACCCGGTCGACTTCGAGCTCGGCGGTGGCCCCCCCGCGCTCGGCGAGTTCTGCCACCGCCTCCAGCACCCGCTTGTTGCCGTCGTCGGCGCGCCGTGCGTACTCCTCCGGCCATTCGTCGCGGCCGAAGGATTGCGGCCCGTGCAAGAGCACCGCGGCCTCCCGTGGGTTCTGCCGACTCCAGGCGACGACGTGTCGGGCCGCGGCGGCCCCGGCCCGCAGCGGATCCCCGTCGGATTGCAGCGCGGCGAAGTATCCGGTTTGGAAGTGTTCGACGGTCCGCAGCCACAACTCGGCCAGCAGGGCGAGCCGCTGCGGGAACCGGTGGTAGATGGAGCCGTTAGGCACGCCGCTGGCGCGGGCGATCGCCGACATCGTCACCGCCGCCGGGCCCGCGTCGGCCGCGATCCGCACGGCGGTGTCCAGCAGCTGGGTCTCGTCGTAGCGAGGTGGTCGGGCCATGAAATAGAGAGTACGCTCCACATTGCGGTGGAGCGAGCCGTGGTCGCTGCCTGGTCCGCCGGGACCCGGTGTGAGCAGCATCCGGAGCCGCGGTCGACGCGAGATCGCTGGAGTGTATGGCCCCCGCACTGCGGCGTGGCCGGATTCATGATTGATCCCGTCGGCCGTGTGCCGAACTACACCATGCCGCACCGGAATTCGTACGCCTCGGGCGCGGCGGAGGGATGACAGGCAGCCGGAGCGCCGCCACCTCAGCATCACACCTGGTGAAGAGCACACACCTACATCCCCGCCACCGCGGGACCACAGCACACCCCAGGGACGGGGACACCCGTTCCCCTACTCAAGTACGCTCACGACCAGCAGCTCAGCAGGAAAACCTGTACAAGACTCAGGCTTGACCGGCCTCGCCCTTTCAGGGATGACACTCCCCTTCGTTGAGAAGACGTTACTGCGTCATGGTCGCCCTCGCCTATGACGCGGCTTTGCGGCGCGAGGAACTGTGCTTCCTGCGGCCTGAAGACCGTGCCCCCGCCCACCGGACCCTGCGGACTCGGGCCGAATTGGACAAGACCCGGCGGGAATGCGTCGTCTCTTACTGCCTTGCGTGCGTAACAGCGCGCTCGCCGTGAAATACATGAGTGGGTGAGGCTGAGCGTTGGATTCCGGGCTGGTGACGCGGTGCGATACCCGCGTCGTTGGTACTTCAATATGCGTTGTGGCCTGTGTCCTCGATCGGGTCACCAGCGATGGATTACTTGTGTTCGACGCGCGCTGCGTCTTCCCTGTTCTGCAGTTCTGCCAGGCGGCCTCCTGAAGGAGGCCGCTATGACTGCGACGGGCAAGGTCTCGTCGTGCAGGGCGATACATAGCAGACGATCCCCGGTTAGCGAAACCGGGGATCGTCCCGAGTATTGAGGGTGTTCGCATTCGGTTGTGCTTGGCAGTGGAGCCGTGGCGGACGAAGCAGACAGCGCTGCAAACCGCGCGAGGAGGGCGCTGTTGTCTGCTGCCCTGATGACTGCGGTGTCCCTTCGCTGAAAGGCAGCGATGGCGCCGCCAACGTGGAGTTTCTACGCCCTCAAGGAGAGTGAGTGCCCCTGTCTCAACCGATCAAGAAGCTGCCGCCGAACGCGAAGGGCCACGTCCGGTACCGGTTTGTGGTTGACGTCGGGACTGACCCGGCCACCGGGAAGCGCAAGCAGCTGACCCGTACCCTCGGGACGCTCAAGGAGGCGCAGGCCGAGTACGCAGGTATTGCGGTCCGTCGCCACAATGGGGCGCTCGTGTCGCGCAACAAGATGACCGTGAACGAGTGGCTCGATCAGTGGCTTGCCAAGAAGGCGGAAGACCTGGAAGAGACCACGATCTCCACCTACCGCGTGACCCTGGACCGTGTCCGGGGCAGGCTTGGGCACATCCGGCTCCAAGAGCTCACAGAGGACGATGTCGAAGCATGGATGCTGTGGGCGCTTCGGGAGGGCCGCGTACGTGCCACGAAGGCGGGCTCCGGCCTGGGAGTGACCTCGGTAGAGATGTCCTTCACGCGGCTGAAGGAAGCCCTCAACCGGGCAGTGTCTCGCCGCCTGGTCGCGGTGAACGTGGCCCAGGAGGTCAGGATCCCCCGAAAGGTGCGCAAGGCGGAGCGGCAGGCCAAGGCTGAGGTACCGCCCTGGAGTCTCGCGGAGGTCCATGCTTTCGTCCTCACGGTGAGGGACCACAGGCTGTACGCCCCGCTCCTCCTGTCGTTGATGGGCCTGCGCCCGGCGGAGGTGTGCGGCATGCGTTGGGTCGATCTGGACTTGGACACAGCCACCCTGATCGTTGCCAATACGCGCACGCTGATGGGGAACAAGACCGTGGTCGAGAAGGACACGAAGTCGCTCGCAGGGGAACGGGACCTCCCGCTGCCGGCTCCGGTGAGAGAAGCCCTCCGGAGGTTCAAGGCGGCCCAGGCTGCTGAAAAGCGGGCGGCGGGGCAGGCGTACGAGGACAGTGGGTACGTGCTGGTGGACGAACTCGGGATGCCGCTCACCGTGAAGCAATTGCGTGAGCAGGCGTACAAGGTCATGGCTGACAACGCGCTGCGACGGGTTCGTTTGTACGATGCCCGTGCGAGTTGCTTCACCTACCTGGCGAACAACGGGGTTTCCGACCATCTCCTTGCCCGATGGGCGGGGCACACCGATGTGAGGACCACGAAGCGCTGGTACGTGAAGCCGGACGTGGAAGACCTCCGCTCGGCGGCGGATGTCTGGAGTGGTCTGACCGGTGCCCCGACCCCTGTCGTGAGAGAAATGTGAGACGTGGGAGCGTGGTCAGGTGAGTGAGACGACTGCGAATACCCTGCAATACCGCATTGACGGGCCAGAAGACGCTCCAGTTCTGGTTCTGGGCCCCTCCCTGGGTACCACATGGCACATGTGGGACCGCCAGATACCCGAGCTGGCCGGTAGCTGGCGGGTCGTCCGGTTCGACCTGCCGGGCCACGGTGGCGCCCCCGCCCAGCCGGCCCACTCCATAGCCGACCTTGGCGACCGGCTGATCGCCACCCTCGACGGCCTCGGCGTCCAGCGCTTCGGCTACGCCGGCTGTTCCATCGGCGGCGCGATCGGCGCCGATCTGGCGCTGCGCCACCCGCACCGGGTCGCCTCGCTGGCCCTGGTCGCGGCCTCTCCCCGGTTCGGCACCGCCGACGAGTTCCGCCAGCGCGGTGTGATCGTCCGCGCCAACGGCATGGACCCGATGGCGCGCTCCGCGCCCGAGCGCTGGTTCACCCCCGCCTACGCCGCCGCCCAGCCCGCGATCGTGGAGTGGGCCGTGCAGATGGTCCGCACCACCGACCCCGCCTGCTACATCGCGGCCTGCGAGGCGCTCGCCGCCTTCGACATCCGCGCCGAGCTCGGCCGTATCACCGCCCCCACGCTCGCCCTGGTCGGCGCCGAGGACCGGGTGACCGGGCCCGGGGACGCGCGCACGCTGGTCGCGGGCATCCCCGGCGCCGGCCTCGCCGTGGTGCCGGGTGCGTCCCACCTGGCCCCGGTCGAGCAGCCGGCGGCCGTCACCGACCTCCTCGTACGCCACTTCTCGACGGCCTGGCAGGCTGCGCCCGATTCAACGACGGGGCTCACCGCGATTCCGGCGCCGCCCGCCGTGGCCGCGCCGATGGCACCCATGGCCCCCGACGCATCGCTCGCGCCGGAGGCTCCGGCCGAGGAAGCGGCCCCCGCCCCCGTCGAGCCGCCCGTGACGCCGGACGCGTACGAGCTCGGGATGAAGATCCGGCGCGAAGTCCTCGGCGATGCCCATGTGGACGCGGAGACGGCCGGCGCCGACGCCTTCGGCACCGACTTCGACGAGCTCACCACCCGCCACGCCTGGGGCGAGGTGTGGGCGCGCGACGGCCTCGACCGGCGGACCCGGGCCGCGGTGGCCCTCGCCGCGCTCGCGACGGGCGGCCACCTGGACGACCTCGCGGCCCACACCCGCGCCGCGCTGCGCGCCGGGCTCACCCCGGACGAGATCAAGGAAGTGCTGCTCCAGACCGGCGTGTACTGCGGCGTTCCCGCGGCGAACGCCGCTTTCCGGGTCGCCGGCGCGGTCATCCGGGAGGAGACGACCCCGCGCGGATGACCTGATTCCGCGCCCATCCGCGGCGCCGGGAGCAGGATGGGGGCATGAGCCTGAAGCTGACCAAGAAGACCCATGCCTGCGTCCGGCTGGAGAAGGACGGCCGCACCCTCGTCATCGACCCGGGTACGTTCAGCGAGAGCGACGCGGCGCTCGGTGCCGACGCCGTCCTGGTCACCCACGAGCACCTCGACCACTTCAACGAGGAGCGGCTGCGGACCGGCCTCGAAGCCAACCCCGCCGCCGAGATCTGGACCCTGCGCAGCGTCGCGGAGAAGATCTCGGCGGCCTTTCCCGGCCGCGTCCACACGGTCGGCCACGGCGACGCCTTCAGCGCTGCCGGCTTCGACATCCAGGTCCACGGCGAGCTGCATGCGGTGATCCACCCGGACATCCCGCGCATCACCAACATCGGCTTCCTGGTGGACGGTTCGGTCTTCCACCCCGGCGACGCCCTCACCGTCCCCGACCACGCCGTGGACACCCTGATGCTTCCGGTGATGGCCCCCTGGAACAAGATCTCCGAGGTCATCGACTACGTGCGCGAGGTCAAGCCGCGCCGTGCCATCGACATCCACGACGCCCTGCTCACCGACCTCGCCCGGCCCATCTACGACTCGCAGATCGGCGGCCTCGGCGGCGCCGAGCACGCGCGTCTGACGCCCGGGGACTCGACGCAGCTGTGAGTGTCGGAGCCGGGCGGTAGGTTGGGATCCATGCGCATCGCCACCTGGAACGTCAACTCGATCACCGCCCGGCTGCCCCGCCTGCTGGCCTGGCTGGAGAGCACCGGCACGGACGTGCTGTGCATCCAGGAGACCAAGACCACCGCCGAGGGCTTCCCCGCCGCCGAGCTGCGCGAGCTCGGCTACGAGTCCGCGGTCAACGCCACTGGCCGGTGGAACGGGGTGGCCCTGGTCTCCCGCGTCGGCCTCGACGACGTCGTGCTCGGCCTGCCCGGCGGCCCCGACTACGAGGGGACCGAGGAGCCGCGCGCCATCTCCGCGACCTGCGGCGGCGTCCGCCTCTGGTCGGTCTACGTGCCCAACGGCCGCGAGGTCGAGCACGACCACTACGCGTACAAGCTGACCTGGTTCGAGGCCCTGAAGGCGGCCGTCGCCGAGGACGCCGCAGGCCAGCGCCCGTTCGCGGTGCTCGGCGACTTCAACGTGGCGCCGACCGACGAGGACGTCTACGACCCGGCGGTCTTCGAGGGCCTCACCCATGTCACCCCCGCCGAGCGCGCGGCCCTCGCCGCCCTGCGCGAGGCGGGCCTGTCCGACGTGGTGCCCCGCCCGCTCAAGTACGACCGTCCCTACACGTACTGGGACTACCGCCAGCTGGCGTTCCCCAAGAACCGGGGCATGCGCATCGACCTGGTCTACGGGAACGCGCCGTTCGCCAAGGCCGTCAAGGACAGCTACGTGGACCGCGAGGAGCGCAAGGGCAAGGGCGCGTCCGACCACGCGCCGGTCGTGGTGGACCTAGAGGTCTGAGGGCCGCGGGTCACCCCGGGGTTGACGTGGCACCCCGCGTGCCTTGTAGTGCAACCGAGCCTCGAATGGGAGTCTGGATCGTATGAACTTCCTCCAGAACTGGCGAAAGCGGCACACAACGGAGCCCGGGGTGGCGGTCTACGGGGCCGTCCGGGAAGATCCCGAGGGCGTCGCCGAGCTGCTCTCGGAGTGCGAGCTGCTGCGGACCAGAGCCTGGCAGAACAAGCTCGAACTCGACGACTCCCCGACGTCGTTGGAGGCGCTCGACCAGCTGCCCCCGCGCTGGCGCGAGGATCCGGAGGAGCTGCCCTGGCTCGGCAACGACGCCGGCCTGTATCTGGGCACCGTCATCGTGCGCACCGTCCCGGGCGCGAGCTGGGACGTGTGGCCCAGCGGTCAGCCGGTGGTGCGGCTCGCCTCCGGCCGCGAGATCGACGTCGTGGACGCGGGCCTCACCTGGGCCGCGACGGGCGCTCCCGAGCTGTTCCAGGTGTACGCCGAGGCCTCGGAGGCCTGACCGGCTCCGCACCTGAGCGCCCTGCGGATCCGGCGCGGCCAAAATACGCTTTATGCCCTATTTATGCGTGTCGAGATGAAGTGCCCTACCGGGCTGGATAGTTTGCGCTGACCTCGACACCGCGATGAGTGGGCAGGACAGCGTATGGCCGTCGATCCGTTGATCGAGCTGCGTGACGTCAACAAGCACTACGGGACGCTGCACGTCCTCCAGAACATCAACCTCACCGTCGGGCGCGGGGAGGTGGTGGTGGTCATCGGCCCGTCCGGCTCGGGCAAATCGACGCTCTGCCGGACGATGAACCGGCTGGAGACGATCGAGTCCGGCTCGATCGCCATCGACGGCAGACCCCTCCCCGAGGAGGGCAAGGGCCTCGCCGAGCTCCGCGCCGAAGTGGGCATGGTCTTCCAGTCGTTCAACCTCTTCGCGCACAAGACCGTCCTCGCCAATGTCTCGCTGGCCCAGATCAAGGTCCGGGGCCGCAAGAAAGAGGACGCGGACAAGCGTTCGCGCGAGCTTCTGGACCGGGTCGGCCTCGCCTCGCAGGCGGATAAGCTCCCCGCCCAGCTCTCCGGCGGCCAGCAGCAGCGCGTGGCCATCGCCCGCGCCCTGGCCATGGACCCCAAGGTCATGCTCTTCGACGAGCCCACCTCCGCGCTCGACCCGGAGATGATCAACGAGGTGCTCGAAGTCATGCAGCAGCTCGCCCGCGACGGCATGACCATGGTCGTCGTCACCCACGAGATGGGCTTCGCCCGCTCCGCCGCCAACCGCGTCGTGTTCATGGCGGACGGCCGCATCATCGAGGACCGCACCCCCGACGACTTCTTCACCAACCCGCAGAGCGACCGGGCCAAGGACTTCCTCTCCAAGATCCTCAAGCACTGAGCGGGGGTGTACGCAACGATGATGGCCACACGACGCGCGCTCGCCGCCCTGTTCCTCGCCCTGGCCGTGGCCGGCTGCGGCAAATCGGGCAGCCCGCCGGTGAAGGGCCCGAAGGCCGAACTGCTGCCGCACTACACGGTGGCCAAGGACATCAGCCTCCCCGAGTCCTCCGTGTGGCGGCGGGCGAAGAACCGCGGCCACCTGATCGTCGGTGCCAAGGAGGACCAGCCCTATCTCGGCGAGAAGGACCCGGCCACCGGCGTCTACACCGGGTTCGACATCGAGATCGCCAAGATGATGTCCGCGTCCCTCGGCTTCGACCCGAAGACCATCGAGTTCAAGACGATCGCCTCGGCGAACCGCGAAACCGCTCTGCAGAACGGCCAGATCGACTACTACGTCGGCACCTACACCATCAACGACAAGCGCAAGAAGCTCGTCGGCTTCGCTGGCCCGTACTACATGGCCGGGCAGGGCCTCCTTGTCCGCAAGGACGAGAACGGCCTCACCGCGCCCCAGGACTTCGACGGCAAGCGGGTCTGCTCGGCCGCCGGGTCGACCCCGTTCCAGCGGATGCAGAAGGACTACCCGAAGGTCGACATGGTCGCCTACGACACGTACTCCGTGTGCGTGGACAACCTGCTCACCTTCCAGGTCTCCGCGGTCACCACCGACGACACCATCCTGAGCGGCTACGCGGCCAAGGTGCCCGACGAACTCAAGGTCGTCGGCAAGCCGTTCTCCAAGGAGCCGTACGGCGTCGGCGTGCCCAAGAGCGACAACACGCTGCGGTTCGCGCTCGACGACGCCATCGAGGCCCACGAGAAGAACGGCGACTGGAAGAAGGCGTACGCCGCGACGCTCGGCCTGTCCGGGCGCCCCGCCGCCCCCGCCCCGCCCATCGACCGCTACCCGGCGAGCTGAGGCCGCAATGGACGTACTCACCAAGAACTTCTCGCTGTACGGCAAGGGATTCCTCGGCACCGTCGAACTCACCGTCTACGCCTCGGTTCTGGCGCTCGCGCTCGGCTTCGTCATGGCGTCCTGCCGGGTCTCGCCGGTCGGCTCGTTCCGGGTGCTCGGCACGGTGTGGGTGACCGTGCTGCGCAACACCCCGCTGACGCTGTTGTTCTTCGCCGTGCTGCTCGGCCTGCCGCGCTTCGGCCTGGTGCTGCCCTTCCAGCTCTTCGCGGTGATCGCGCTCGGCTGCTACACCTCGTCGTTCATCTGCGAGGCGCTGCGCTCCGGCATCAACACCGTGCCCAAGGGGCAGGGCGAGGCGGCCAGAAGCCTCGGGATGACCTTCGGGCAGACCCTGTCCACGGTGGTGCTTCCCCAGGCCTTCCGGTCCGTGATCCCGCCGATCGGCTCCACCTTGATCGCACTCGCGAAGAACTCCGCGATCGCCGGGGCGTTCAGCGTCACCGAACTCCTCGGCACGTACAAGACGTTGAGCGAGCTCGGCTACAACATCATCTGGACCTTCGTCTGGATCGCGATCGGCTACCTGATCATCACCCTCTTCATCAGCGCCGTCTTCAACATCCTCGAAAAGCGCTGGGGAGTCGCCCGATGACCGCGCCACTGGCCAAGGAATCCACCGCCCTCTACGACATCCCCGGGCCCAGGACCCAGCAGCGGCACCTGGTCTACGGGGTCATCTCGACGGCCCTGATCCTCGCCCTGTTCGGCTGGGTCGTCTATCTCCTCTTCGACACCGACCAGTTCACCTCGGCGAAGTGGATGCCGTTCGAGTACAAGGGCATCCAGGAGCTGCTGCTCCGCGGGCTCGGCAACACGCTGCGGGCCTTCGCGTTCGCCTCGGTGTTCTCCATCGCGCTCGGCGCGGTCCTCGCCACCGGACGGCTCTCCGACCACCGGCCGCTGCGCTGGATCGCGACCCTGCTCGTCGAGTTCTTCCGCGCGATGCCCGTCCTCGTGATGATCTTCTTCATCTTCGTGGCGCTGAAGGTGCAGCCGCTGCCCGCCCTGGTGGCCGGGCTCACGCTCTACAACGGCTCGGTGCTCGCCGAGGTCTTCAGAACCGGCGTCAACTCCGTGGAACGCGGCCAGAAGGAGGCGGCATTCTCACTCGGCATGCGCAAGACGCAGGTCATGACGTACGTGCTGGTCCCGCAGGGGATCCGGGCGATGCTGCCGACCATCATCAGCCAGCTGGTGGTCGCCCTGAAGGACACCTCGCTCGGCTACCTGATCACCTATGAGGAGTTCCTGCACGCGGGGAAACTCATCGCATCGAATCTCGACTACGATTTGCCGTTCATCCCCGTGGTGATGGTGATCTCGCCGATCTACATCGGGATGTGCATGCTGCTCTCCTGGTTCGCCACCTGGATGGCCAGGAGACAGAAGCGCAATCCCAAGACGGAGGCCGTGGACGTCGCACCGGCTGAACCAGGGACGCTGCTGCCGGGTGTGCAGTAGCTGAGGGGCAAGAGCCCGCCCGGCAGCAGCCGGTGATCACTTCTCGCGGAGAGGGACCGTCAGACTGGACGGGTCTGACGCGGGCGAGGAGAAGGTCAGCTGCGCGCCGAGCGGGTTGTGCTCGATGTAGAGCGGGTCGACGGTGTCCACCACCAGTGCCAGATGATGGCCGGCCGGAACGTCGTACGACGTGGAGAAGAGCTCCAGGTCGACGGGGAACGGCTTGCCGGGCGTCTGTCCGTGGAAGGTGAAGGGGGCGTTGCTGACCAGCTTGCCGAGGCCGAGCGGGCCCACGTCGTAGAGGTATGCGACGAGGGTGCCGCTCTCCTTGGTCGAGGTGAGTGTGGTGTGCAGTTTGGCGGTTCCCCGGATCCTGCGGTCCTCGCCGTACGCGGGGGACTGCCACACCGCCGCGAACGAGCGCGGAAGCAGCGGGATCGACGCCATCGGCGGCAGCTTCGCGAACTGGTCCAGGATGCTGGACAGGAAGATGATCCCGCCGTCGGCGCCCGAGTCGATGTTCGCCCAGATCTTCTGCGTGCCGTTCAGCGCCAGCTTATCCGTGGCCGCGCCGACCGCCTGCCAGCTGGGATAGCCCTCGTACGAGCCGTCGGTACGCGACTTGAGCTGGACGGGCTGCTCCTTGTCGATGCCGTTGTCGGCGCCCTTGAGGTAGTGGTCGAACCAGCGGTGGGCGTCGCTCCACACGTCGTTGGGCAGCCCGAGCAGGCCGGTCGCCTCGGCGGTGGCGTGGTCGCCGGGGCGGAATTCGAGGCGCTTGGGGCCGGTCAGCTTCGAGAAGAAGTCGGCGTACTGGTTGGGCGGGAAGAGGCTGTCGCCCCAGGCGTTGCCGAGCATGAGGGCGGCGCCGTTCTTGTTGATCTGGTCCAGATGGGTCGCGGGGGAGCGCTTCCTGCCCCAGTCGATCATGTCCTGTTCCTTGGACAGGTCGGAGCCGAGGAACTCCTTGAGGATCTGGTTCAGTTCGGCGCTCGGGCGGCCGGTGATCTGCCCCGCGGCGCCCAGCATGGCGGCGGCCTGGAGGTGCTGGGTGCGGCCGCTGTAGATGGACTGGATGAGGTCGGCCCAGCCGCTCATCGCCACCACTGCCTTGATCCGCTTGTCGTGACCGGCGGCGAGCAGACTGATGCCCGCGCCGTACGAGACGCCGCCCATGCCGATCCGCGCGGGGTCGGAGGGGGTGTGGGCGAGCGCCCAGTCGATCACGGAGGAGACGTCGGCGACGTCCGGCGGGCCCGCCACCTCGATGTTGCCGCCCGAGAGCCAGAAGCCGCGCGAGGTGTAACTGACCACCGTGTAGCCCGCGTCGGCGAGCTTCTGGGCCTGGGCGAGGTACTCGATCTGCGGCATGCCCCAGCTGGTGGGGAAGACGATCAGCGGGTACCTGTCGCCGGCCTTGGCCCCGGCCGGGGTGAACACATTGCCCTTGAGGGTGATCCCGCCGGAGCCGGGGATGTCGTAGAACTTCAGGCCGCTGCTCGCCGAGGCGGCGGCCGCGGCTCTCGCCGGGGCCGCCTCGGCCGCGGGGGCGAGGCCGAAGGCGGCGCCCGCGAACAGGGCCGCGGCGGTGACCGCCGCGGCCGTGGTCCTGGACGGCCGGCCGGACAGGTGGTGGGGGGCCATGAATCGCTCCTCGCTCGCGCCGGTGCAAAGTGACCCGACGGTAACCGTGAGGACTTACCTGAGGTAACTGGTCGGTAAGTTACGCGAGGGTAACGATTATTGGACGGGGTGTCAGTTGCCGGTGGTACCTGTGTTGCCGGTGTTGCCCGTGAGTGCGCTCTTGGCCTTCCAGGCGTCGTACGACAGATTCCACTCGCCGTAGCCGTTGTTGAGGGCCTGGGTGCCCTTCGCGTCGTCGCCGGTGATCTCGAACGGGTCGCCCACCTGCACCGAGTCGTACACGAACTTGGCGTCGGAGTCGCTCATGCCGATGCAGCCCGAGCTCTTGTTGGCGGAGCCGAAGTAGCCGGAGTTCCACGGCGCCGCGTGTGCGTACATGCCCGACCAGGTCAGCCGCATCGAGTAGTCGACCATCTTGTTGTACGAGCTGCCGAGGCCGACGGTCTCCGAGTTCATGTTGATCGTCCCCTCCTTCGCCATGAGGACGGTCTTGCCGCGCCAGGACGCCTTGTCGCCGCCGGGGGTGCCCGCCGACATCGCGATGTCCTTCACCAACTGGCCGTCGCGGAACAGCTTGAGGCGGTGGTTGTCGAGGTCGACCTTGACGAGCTGGTTCTTGCCGACGGTGAAGCCGGTCTTGTAGTCCTTGGTGAACCAGCCGCCCGAGGGGCCCGAGTCCACACCGTTGAGGTCGGCCTCCAGGGTCACCTTCGTGCCGGGCTTCCAGTAGTCCTTGGGACGCCAGTCGATGCGCGACTTGCCGGAGTAGTCCTCCATCCACCCCCAGGAACCCTCGGTGTTGTCGGAGGTGGTCACCTTCAGCTGCTTCTCCACCTCGGCCTTGTTCTTCACCGGGTGGTCGAACACGATCGAGAGCGGCTGGCCGATGCCGACCGTGGAGTCCTTGCCGGGCGCCAGGCTCAGCTTGTTCTCCTTCTCGGGGGCCGCGGTCGCGAAGTCGGCCTTCGCGCTGCCGCCCTTGTCGTCCTTGGCCTCGACCGCGTACGACGTGCCGGGCGCGGCCTTCCGGTCCGAGGTCCAGGTCTTGCCGTCGGCGGATATCTTTCCGTCGAGCTTGCCGCCCTTGGTGTCGGTGACCGTGACGCTCTGCAGCTTGCCGTCGGCGAGCGTCACCTTCACCGGCTCGCCCGCCTTCGCCTGCTTGCCCGTCAGATTCACCGAAATCTCGGTCTTCTTGTCGGACTTGAGATCGGACTTCGCGCCGGACGAGGAATCGCCGCCGCCGCAGGCGGTCAGCGCCGCGGCGAGCACCGCCGTTCCGGCTATGGCGGCCAGGCGGACCGGTCGGCGGGGCAAAGTGTGACGGCGTATGCGGCTCAACTGGAAAACCTCCGTTGCAAATGCTTTTCCGTAGGTGAGAGTCACCAGCTGGACTTTAGGTTGCAGGACGCGCCGGGAAACTCTCGATTCGTTGTGTGACAAGGACCGCAGCGCCATGGTCATGGTCCCGTCACATTCGTAGTGCAGGGCGGTCACGGATCGCTGTGAGCATCCTGTGCATCCCCGACGGGCCGACGGCGGGGCGCACTTGGGAGGCCACAGACGTGTCCGCACTGCTGGTGACCGGTGACCGCGACCAGGACGCCGGGGTCCGCGGCCTCACCGCCGCCGAGTACCGCTCCTTTCTCGCGGGCCGCGCCGACGTCAGCTTTCTGCAATGCCCCTCGTGGGCCGAGGTGAAGGACCAATGGTTCTCGGAAAGGGTCGGATGGTCCCTTGACAACGGTGAATTGACCGGGGTCGCCCAGATCCTCTACCGGCAATTCCCCGGCACCCGGAAATACTTCGCCTACCTTCCGGAAGGCCCGGTGGCCGACTGGGCCGACCCCGAAATGGACCGCTGGCTCCAGCCGTTGCTGCGCCACCTGCGCCGGGCGGGCGCCTTCGCGGTACGGATCGGGCCCACGCCCGCCTACCGCCGCTGGGACGCCGCCCGCCTGAAGGCCTCCACCGGAACCGGCCGCAGGATCGGCGACGTCCTGGCCACCGAGGTCGACCCGCTCGGCTCCGCGGTCGCGGAACGCCTGCGGACCCGGGGCTGGAAGCGGTGCGGCGGGGACGACGACGGCGACGCGGACGCCCAGCCCCGCCACGTCTTCCGGCTGCCCCTGGCCGGCCGCAGCACCGACGAGCTGTGGGCCGGGCTCAACCAGGAGTGGCGGCGCAACGTGCGCGCCGCCGACCGGGCCGGGGTGCAGGTCGTCGCCGGGGGAGCCGGGGACCTGCCCGAGTTCTACCGGCTGCTCAGGATCACCGAGGAGCGCGACGGGTTCCGGCTCGGCCGCTCGCTCGCGTACTACGAGCAGCAGTACGCGGCCCTGAACGCCGAACAGCCCGGCCGGATGCGGCTCTGCCTCGCCGTCCACCAGGGCGAGGTGCTCGCCGCGCACACCATGATCACGGTGGGCCGGCGGGTCTGGTACCAGACCGGTGCCTCCGCCGACCACCGCCGCGAGGTCCGCCCCAGCAACGCGCTCCAGTGGCAGATGATCCAGGACGCCCGAGCGCTGGGCGCCGAGGTGTACGACATGCGCGGGGTACCCTCCACTCTTGATCCGCGGGACCGGCCCTTCGGCCTCCTGCGCTGGAAGCTCGGCACCGGAGGGCAGGTCGTCGAGACGCTGGGCGAGTGGGAGACATCCATGGGCGGGACCACCAACAACGCGCTGTACCGCGCGTTCCAGGCGTATATGGCTCGCCGGTGACCGCGACCGCCACGGCGGAGGCCGTGGACAAGAGCTCAGGCCTGCTGCGCAGCAGCGCGCTGATGGCGGCGGGCTCGATCGTCTCGCGCGCGACCGGCTTCGTACGCTCCGCGGTGATCGCGGCCGCGCTCGGTGTGGGCCTGCTCGGCGACGGCTACGCGGTCGCCAACAACGTCCCCAACATCCTCTACATGCTGCTCATCGGCGGCACCCTCAACGCGGTCTTCGTGCCCGAGCTGGTGCGCGCCGCCAAGGAGCACGCCGACGGGGGCGCGGCCTACACCGACCGGCTGATGACCGCCTGCACCACCGCGCTGGTCGGTCTCACGGCACTCGCGGTGTTCGCCGCGCCGTGGATCGTCGGCGCGTACACCGACTACACCGGCACCCAGGCCGACCTCACGGTCGCGCTCGCCCGCTACTGCCTGCCGCAGATCCTCTTCTACGGCCTGTTCACCCTGTTCGGCCAGGTCCTCAACGCGCGCGGCCGGTTCGGCGCCATGATGTGGACGCCGGTGCTCAACAACCTTGTCGTCATAGGGGTGTTCGGGCTCTACCTCGCCCTGGCCGCGTCCGGCGGGGGCACGCTGAGCGCGGGCGACGCCCGGCTGCTCGGCTGGGGCACCACGGCCGGCATAGCCGTGCAGGCCCTCGCCCTCGTCCCCTCGCTGCGCTCGGCAGGGTTCCGTTGGCGGCCCCGGTTCGACTGGCGCGGCAGCGGGCTCGGCCGGCCGCTGAAGTCGGCGGGCTGGGCGGTGCTGCTCGTCGTCTCCAACCAGCTCGCGTACTGGGTGGTGACCCGGCTCGCCACCACCGCGGGGGCCGAAGCCGTGGCGGAGGGCGTCGGCGGGGGAGCGGGATACACCGCGTACACCAACGCGTACGTGCTCTGGATGGTGCCGCACGGCATCGTCACCGTGTCCCTGGTCACCGCGCTCATGCCCCGGATGAGCCGGGCCTCGGCGGACGGCGACCTCGCGGGGGTGCGCGCGGACCTCTCGTACGGGCTGCGGACGTGTGCCGCGGTGATCGTCCCCGCGGCCTGCGCGCTGTTCGCGCTCGCGCCCTGGATCCTCGGCTCGGTCTACGAGTACGGCAGGACGGGCGCCGGTGACATCACGGTGATGGCGGGCATGCTCATGGCGTTCGCGCCCGGCCTGATCGCGCTGTCGGGCCAGTACGTCCTGTCCCGCGGCTTCTACGCGCTCGGCGACACCCGCACCCCGTTCCTGCTCAACCTCGTCATCGCCGGGGTGAACGCGGGCCTCACCGTCGTCGCCTACCTGGTGCTGCCCGCGCGCTGGGCGGTGACCGGGATCGCCGGGGCCTACACGGTGGCCCTCTTCGCGGGGCTCGCGGTCACGGCGTACACCCTGAACCGCAGGATCGGCGGCGGCCCGCTGCTCCGCTCCCCGGCGCTGCTCGCCCATCTGCGGCTGCTCCTGGGGTGCGTCCCCGCGGCGGCGCTCGGCTGTGCGGCTGCCCGCGCGGCCGACCCGCTCGGCAGCGTCGCGGCGGCGGGCGCCGGAGCGGTGACGCTCGCCCTCGCCCTCGCCGTGCTGGCCCGGCCGCTCGGCCTCACCGACATCAACGCCGTGATCGCCAAGGTCCGCGGCGGCCGCCGCCGAACCCGGTGACGGGACAAAAGAGACGGTTGGGATACTGACCTCCATGCCACGCGTGCTTCTCATAGAAGACGACCCCTCCGTGCGTGAAGGGGTCGAGCTCGGGCTGCGCAGGCGCGGCCACGAGGTGCTGGCGGCCGGGACCGGCGAGGCCGGACTCGGCTCGCTCAAGACCTTCCTGCCCGACCTCGTGCTGCTCGACCTGATGCTGCCCGGCATGAACGGCGTCCAGGTCTGCCGCCGGATACGCGAGACCAGCCAGCTGCCGATCATCATGCTCACCGCGCGCGGCGACGACTTCGACGTGGTGGTCGGCCTCGAAGCGGGCGCCGACGACTACATCGTCAAACCCGCCCGCACTGAGGTCATAGAGGCCCGCATCCGGGCCGTACTACGCCGCCTCGCCGACCCCACGACTGCCCGCCCCGGCCCCGAGTTCCACGGCGAGCTCGCCCTCGACCGGGCGGGCCTGACCGCCGCCAAGAACGGCGAACGGCTCGCGCTCGCCCCCTCGGAACTCAAACTCCTGCTGCACCTCGCGGCCTCGCCCGAGCAGGTCTTCAGCCGCCAGCAGCTCCTCGAATCGGTGTGGGAGCACAGCTACCACGGCGACGCCCGCCTGGTCGACGCCTGCGTACGGCGGCTGCGGCAGAAGCTCGGCGACACCGCGGGCCCCGACGGCGGCCCCCGCTACATCCAGACCGTGCGCGGCTTCGGCTACCGCTTCGGGCCCCTGTGAGACTCCCCGTCCGCCGGGCCCTGCGCCTCGGCCTGCGCACCCGGCTGATCGCCGCGTTCCTCCTGGTGGCCGCGGTCAGCGCGGTCACGACCGCGGCCCTCACCTACCAGTCGGCCCGCTCAGCCATCCTCCAGCAGACCCAGGACCAGGCCGTCGAGCAGTTCCGCGAGCAGATAGCCAACCAGCACTTCGGGCTGCCCCCCTCCCCCGCGGTGCTGAAGGACGTCAGCCAGGCGCTGGCCAGGGCGGGCAAGCCGCGCCCCTGGATCGTGTTCGCCGAGTACGGCAGCCTGCGCGCGTCCTCGACCATGCGGCCCACCTCGACCGTGATCACCGACGATCTGCGCCGCCAGACCCACGCCAACACCCACGCCTCGTTCCAGCGGGTGGTCCAGGACGGCACCCCGTATCTGACCATCGGCATGCCGGTGATGTTCGACCAGTACGGCCACCAGCAGCGCAGCGGGGTCTACCTGTACGCCGTGATGGACCTCAGGCCGGAGGGCGTCACCATCCGGGCCATGGTCTCGGCGGCCAAGAACGGGGCACTGCCCGCCCTCGCGGTCGCCGTGGTCCCGGCGCTGCTCGCCGCGCGCAGCGTGCTGCGGCCGGTGCGCGATCTGCGGCGGGCCGCGAGCAGCATGGGCAAGGGCCGGCTCGACACCCGCATCGAGGTCAAGGGATCGGACGAACTCGCCGATCTGGCCTGGACGTTCAACGAGTCGGCGGAGGAACTGGAGCGCTCCGTCGAGGAGCTGCAGAAGGCCGAGGCGCGGGCGCGGCGGTTCGCCTCCGACGTCTCGCACGAGCTGCGCACCCCGCTGGCCGGCATGCTCGCCGTGACCGAGGTGCTCGACGAGGACGCCGACGGGCTCGACCCGGACACGGCGCGCGCGGTGCGCCTCATCTCGGCCGAGACTGGCAAGCTCGCCACCCTTGTCGAGGACCTGATGGAGATCTCCCGCTTCGACGCCAAGGCCGCCGAGCTCAACGCCGACGAGGTCGATGTCGCCGAGACCATCCGCAAGACCCTCCAGAGGCGGCGCTGGGAGGACCGCGTCGTCACTCAACTCCCGGACGGCGTACGGGCGATGATCGATCCGCGGCGCTTCGACATCGTGGTGGCCAACCTCGTTGGCAACGCCCTGCGGCACGGCTCGGAGCCGGTGACCGTACGGCTGCGTCCGGGTTCCGGCGACGGGCCGCTGGTGGTGGAGGTCGCCGACAGCGGGCCCGGCATCGACGCGGCCGTGCTGCCGCACATCTTCGACCGCTTCTTCAAGGCGGACGCGGCCCGTACCCGCTCGGCGGGCAGCGGCCTCGGCCTCGCCATCACGATGGAGAACGTACGGCTGCACGGCGGCACGGTGAGCGCGACGAACGGCCCTGACGGTGGCGCGGTCTTCAGGGTCGAGCTGCCCACCGGGCTGCTCGCGGCCGCCCCCGCGGAGGCGGTGCGATGAGGCCCAGGACCGCCGGGCCCCGTGCGCTGGCCGCGCTCGCCCTGCTCCCGGCCGGACTCCTCGCGGCCGGCTGCGGCATCCAGTCCACCGACGTCATCGCGGTGGGCGGGCCCGCGAGCGCGCAGGCCGTGCCGCCCGACGCCGACGCGAACGGGACGGTGCTCTACTTCGCGGGACCGGACGGGCTGATGCCCGTGCTGCGGCCGGTGCGCTCCGGGCCGCAGCTCCCGCTGCTCTTCGCGGGTCCCACGAAGGAAGAGGCGGCCGCCGGGATCCGTACGGAACTGCCACCCGGTTCGGGCGTCCCCAGGATGCGCGTGGCGCAGGGCATGATCACGGTCGCGCTCGACCAGGACGTCGCGGGGCTCACGCCGCTCGCCCAGCAACAGATCGCCTGCACCGTCGTGCAGTCGGTGGCGCCGGGCGGGCGCCTGAAGGTGACGATCACCGGCACCGACGACCACAGCTCCCTCAGCCCCCTTGCCTGCCCGGCCTGAGAAGGCGCCGATCCGAGAAAGGCGCCTGCCCCGGAAAGACGCCGGGATGATCTTGGATTGTTGACTTCAATTCAGTAAACCCATGGGTAACACTCTGGCGTCCGGGCTGCCGACGGACCAAGCTCTCCGTGTGGAGAATTCAGCCAGCGCAACGCAGCCCGGGGCCGCCCCGATCGTCCTGCGGCTGCGGCGCACCCTGATCTGGGTCCCGCTCGCCGCGATCGCCGTGGCCGTGATCTGGTGCATCGCCGCCGCCTCCGTCTTCGACGGGCCGAACAGCGGGTTCGCGGGCCCCGTGATGGCCGTGTCGGGCGTGGCCGTCCTGGTCGCCGCGGTCACCTTCGCGGGCTACCTGCTGCGCCCGCTGCGGCTCGGCCTGGACGCCGACGCGCTCACCGTGCGGCTGCCGACCTGGCCGGCCGACCGTATCGACTGGGACGACGTGACCGCCGTGACCGCGGTCGCCGTACGGACCGGCCACAAGGTGCGCCGCTTCCTCGTCGTGGACCTGCGCTCACCCGCGCTGCCCTACATCAGCCGCCCGCGCTCCATGTACCGGCGCCTGGCGCCCGTCCTCGGCCGCGCGAAGGACGCCCACGGGCTCTGCTTCGAGGAGCAGATCTTCGACTTCGACGCGGCCGGACTGCTCGATGCGGTGCGGGGGTTCGCGCCCGCCGAGGTCGTCGTCGAGAACCGCACGGTGGAACCGGCCGAGAGTCCCTGGGAGTTCTGACCGGCTTCTTGCCAGGTGGCAGGGCGAGCGCCACCGTGTACGCGTACGTCTCGCGCGCCGACAGCACCACCAGCGAGCCGTACGCCGACGACCGCTGCCCGGAATCGGAGTGCCCATGGCCGGATTCACGCTGCCCCACACCCTCCACGGCGACGGCGCCCACCGGGTCGTCGCCGTGCACGGCTGGCTCGCCGACCGCGGCGACTACGCCGCCGTGCTGCCCGACCTCGACGCCGCAGCCTTCACCTACGCCTTCGTCGACCTGCGCGGCTACGGCGAGGCCAGGGACGCCACCGGCGCGTTCACCACGAGCGAGGGCGCCGAGGACGTCCTGGCCCTCGCCGACCGGCTCGGCTGGCACCGGTTCTCGCTGATCGGCCACTCGATGGGCGGCGCCGTCGTCCAGCGGGTCCTGGCCGCCGCCCCCGACCGGGTGCGCCGCATGGTCGGCATATCGCCGGTCCCGGCGAGCGGCATGCCGATGGACGAGGCGACCCGCGAACTGTTCACCGAGGCCGCCGAGCACCCCGCCAACCGCCGCGCCATCATCGACCTCACCACCGGCGGCGACCGCCCCGACGCCTGGCTGGACCGGATGACCCGGCGCTCGGTGGACCGCAGCGACGCCAAGGCGTTCCGCGCCTGGCTCGACTCCTGGTCCGGCGAGGACTTCCACGAGGAGACCGAGGGCTCCCCGGTGCCCGCGCTCGCGGTGACCGGCGCGCTCGACCCGGCCCTCAACGCCCAGTTCCTGCGCGCCACTTGGCTGCGCTGGTACCCGGCGGGCCAGCTCGTCGAACTGCCCCACGCCGGGCACCACGCCATGGACGAGGCGCCGCTCGACCTGATCCGCACCGTCGAGGACTTCCTGCGAGCCGACCATGTCTGACCCGCACGATGTCCCCGACAGGCCGGGCCATCCCCACCATGGCTGACACCCCCGACGTCTTCGACCCCCGCCTGTACGCGGCCGGGCCGCCGCACGCCGCCTACCGCGAGCTGCGCGACCACCACCCGGTCGCGTGGCAGGAGGAGCCCGAGGTGCTCGGCTGGCCGGCCGGCCCCGGCTTCTGGGCGGTCACCCGCCACGCGGACGTCGTACGGGTCCTCAAGGACGCGGGCACCTTCTCCTCGGCGCTCGGGGCCACCCAGATCCGCGACCCCGACCCCGCGGACCTGCCGTTCATCCGCCGCATGATGCTCAACCAGGACCCTCCGCAGCACGGAAGGCTCCGCCGCCTGGTCAGCCGCGCCTTCACGCCCGGCCGGATCGACCGCTTCGAGGCACTGGCGCGCGAGCGGGCCCGCGCCCTGCTCACCGGGGCCCGCGACGGAGCCGAGGACAAAGTGGCCGACCTGGTCGCCGACGTCACCGACGACTACGCGCTGCTCAACCTCGCCGACCTCCTCGGGGTGCCGCCGGGCGACCGGGGCCTCCTCCTGGAGTGGACCGAGCGCGTCATCGCCTACCAGGACCCGGACGAGCCGCCGGTGCCCGGCCCCGACGGCCGGCCGGTCAACCCGCGCTCGCCCGCGATGCTGGCGGAGATGTTCGCGTACGCCCAGGAGCTCGCCGCGTACAAGCGCGAGCGTCCGGCCGACGACATCATGACCTCGCTCGCCCACTCGGAACTCGCCGACGCCGAGCTGGAGATGTTCTTCTTCCTGCTGACGGTGGCGGGCAACGACACCGTACGCAGCGCGGCCCCCGGAGGCTTGCTCGCACTGGCCGAACACCCGGATGCGCGCAGGAAGTTGACGGAGGGTCGTGTCCCTCTGGACGTGGCGGTCGAGGAGCTCCTGCGATGGCATCCGCCGGTGCTGAGCTTCCGGCGCACCGCCGACCGGGCCACCGTCCTCGCCGGGCAGCCCGTCGCGGCCGGCGACAAGGTCGTCGTCTTCCACGCCTCCGCCAACCACGACGAGCGCGTCTTCGCCGACCCGCACCGCCTGGACCTCGCCCGCACCCCGAACCCGCACGTCTCGTTCGGCGACGGCCCGCACGTGTGCCTCGGCGCGCACTTCGCCCGGCTGCAGCTGAGGGTGCTGCACGAGGAGGCGCTGCGCATCCTGCCCCGCACCGAAGTCGCGGCCCCGCCGCGCCGGCTCGTCTCCAACTTCATCAACGGCATCAAGTCCCTGCCGCTGAGGGTGGGTTAACTGCCCGCCCGGTGCGAGGTGCGGATCACCGGGGCCGGTTCCTGGGCCGCCCGGGTCACATCGGCGACGAGCTCCACCACATCGGGCCCGTACGCATGCGAGTTGACGACCTTCAGGAGCAGGCAGAACGAATTGTTGCCGTGCTTGCGGGCGAGCCTCTCGGAATTCCGGGCGAGATAGCGGGTGGCGGCCTGGTTGGTGATCGCGCGCTGGCCGCAGAAGAGGAATACGGGGCGCGAGTTCTGCCCGACGGTCACCCGGGCCAGGATCACGTACTCGGCGACGCCGCCCTCCAGGCGGTAGCGCTCCGAGCCGATCTGGAAGGCGCCCCGGTCGGGGCCCGGCTCGGTGTCCACGTTCATCTTCACGCCGGGCAGGAGCGAGGCGAGGTGGGCCGCCATCCGCCGGTTCGAGCCCGGCCCGCCGAGGCAGAACTCGGTGCGCTCGCCGAAGCCCTGCTGGGCCAGGTCGTGCTGGATGATCTGGGCGTGCGCTCCGCAGTCCTTGATGAGCGAGGAGAGTTCGAGCAGCGCGAACACGTCGAAGCGGTGCACCGAACCGTCGTGCCCCGCGTCGCGGTTGACAACGAGCAGGCACTCCGAGTGGTCGGGCAGCCCGAAGAAAGCCTGTTTGCGGCGGAGTTTGCGCTTCCAGAGATAGTTCCGGGCGACCCAGCCCAGGGCGGCGCTTATGCCCGCCGCCACCACGCCGAGCACGATGTTGCGTACGTCGTCATTCATGGGCGGGGATGTTAGGCGGTCTTCGCGAAGTTCGCTGCAGTGGGGCACGCCCCGAAAGGGGCGCGGGCCTGTGACACGGTGCGGCTCCGCCGCGATGGGGGTCCCCCTGTTCAGGGGGGTCCCCTGGCCCTTTAGGCCTTGGGGGAGAAGCCGAGAACTCGGGGGAGCGATCGCCCCCACCGGTGCGCAGAGTCTCCACGTCCCGCGGAGCGCCTCGCGGGAGTTCGTGCCCCTGTTCGACATGCCCATGACGCGAACCCCGGGGCGGCGTTACGCTGCGCGGACGTTCGCCAACGGGAGGTATGCATGCGTCGTCCTGCTGCCCGCACCCTGTCCCTCCTCGCCGCGGCGGCCGCCGTCGCGGCCTCGGTCGCCGCCGCGCCGCCCACGACGGCCGCGCCGCCCGGCCGGACCCCGGCCAAGGTTCCGGAGGCGGTCGGCTACGGGGGAGCGGTTTCCAGCGTGGACGCGGACGCGTCCGCCGCCGGCCTCGAAGTTCTCAGGGGCGGCGGCAACGCGGTGGACGCGGCCGTCGCCACCGCCGCAGCCCTCGGCGTCACCGAGCCGTACTCCTCGGGCATCGGCGGAGGCGGCTACTTCGTCTACTACGACGCCGCCTCGCGCTCCGTGCACACCCTCGACGGCCGCGAGACCGCGCCCGCCTCCGCCACGTCCTCGCTGTTCGTGGAGAACGGCAAACCGCTGCCCTTCGCTGACGCCGTGACCAGCGGACTCGGCGTCGGCACCCCGGGCACCGCGGCCACCTGGGACCGGGCTTTGGACGCGTGGGGCAGCAAGTCGCTGCGTACGCTCCTGAAGCCCGCGGAGCGCCTCGCGCGCGACGGGTTCACCGTCGACGACACCTTCCGTTCGCAGACCAAGGACAACCAGGCCCGGTTCGCCGACTTCCCCGACACCGCCAAGCTGTTCCTGCCGGGCGGGCAGCTCCCGGTGGTCGGCTCGACCTTCAAGAACCCCGATCTGGCGCGCACCTACGAGGAGTTGGGCCGCAAGGGCGTCGACGCGGTCTACCGGGGCGACCTCGGCGACGACATCGTCAAGACCGTCCGCAAGCCGCCCGTCGACCCCAAGTCGACCCGCAAAGTGCGCAGCGGCGACCTGACCGAGAAGGACCTGCGCGCGTACGAGGCTAAGTTCCAGGCGCCCACCAAGGTCGACTACCGCGGGCTCGACGTCTACGGCATGGCCCCCTCCACCTCCGGCGGCACGGCGGTCGGCGAGGCGCTCAACATCCTGGAGAACACCGACCTGTCGAAGGCCTCGGACGTGCAGTTCCTGCACCACTACATCGAGGCCAGCCGGATCGCGTTCGCGGACCGGAGCCGCTGGGTCGGCGACACGGACTTCGAGAACGTGCCGGTCAAGGGCCTGCTCTCGCAGCGCTTCGCCGACTCGCGGGCCTGCCTGATCAAGGACGACGCGGTCCTGACCAGCCCCCTGGCGCCCGGCGACCCGCGCCACCCCGCGGCGTGCGAGACGTCGGGCCCGGCCGCCCCGACCACGTACGAGGGCGACAACACCACGCATCTGACGGTCGCCGACAAGTGGGGCAACGTCGTCGCGTACACGCTCACCATCGAGCAGACCGGCGGCAGCGCCATCACCGTGCCCGGCCGGGGCTTCCTGCTCAACAACGAGCTGACCGACTTCTCCTTCGTCCCGGCGAACCCGGCCGTCCACGACCCGAACCTGCCGGGTCCGGGCAAGCGGCCGCGCTCCTCCATCTCGCCGACGATCGTGCTCGACCGGCACGACAAGCCGGTGCTCGCGCTCGGCTCACCGGGCGGCGCGACCATCATCACCACCGTTCTCCAGACACTGATCAACCATCTGGACCGGGGGATGCCGCTGGTCGACGCGATCGCGGCACCGCGCGCCAGCCAGCGCAACGCGGCCCGGACCGAGCTCGAACCCGCCCTCTACAACAGCCCCTTGAGGGCCCGGCTGGAGGCGCTCGGCCACTCGTTCTCGCTGAACCCGGAGATCGGGGCGGCGACCGGGGTGCAGCGGCTGCCGGACGGGCGCTGGCTCGCCGCGGCCGAGAAGGTGCGGCGGGGCGGCGGCTCGGCGCTGGTGGTCCATCCGAGTGGAAAGCGGTAGCCCCGGCTGACGTCGCCGGTGAGGCCCATGGTCCCGTCCTGAACGGCCGGGAACCATGGGCCTCTTGTTGCGTGGGGTCGGCGATCACGGTTGGCGGCAGCGCACGTGCGAAAAAGCTAAGGAAACGTTTCTGAAGGAAGGGTCCCCGGGTGCGTACCAGAAGGCTCGCCCTCGCTGCGGCATCCGGCGCCGCCCTGCTCGCCGCGGCGACGTTCCGGGGCACCGCGGCGACGTTCCGGGTCACCGCGCCCGTTTCGGCGGCCGCGGGCCCGGTCGGGGCGGCCGAACTCCTCGCCAAGGTGGCGACCTGTTCCCAGATCTCCCACGGCAAGTACAAGACGGACACCTCGGCCGCGGCCGCTGTGCCGGTCTGCGGCATGGACGGCGCCGTGTTCTGGAAGGCCGGACTCGGCATCGACTGCGACGGCCAGATCACCGAGGCCTGCAACGAGAACACGGACCCCTGGTTCCAGCCCGACACCACCTTCCACCAGTCGAACGGCATGCCGCTCAGCGCGGAGCAGCTGCCGTACGTGGTGGTGCCGAGCGCCGGCTCGATCTGGAACTACGCCTCGGACGGCATCAAGGGCGGCGGCGTCGTCGCCGTCATCTACGGCAACAAGGTCGAGTACGCCGTCGTGGGCGACTTGGGCCCGAGCAACACCATCGGCGAGGCGTCGTACGCGACGGCCAAGGCGCTCGGCATGGACCCCGACCCGAGGACGGGCGGCGCGGCATCCGGCGTCACGTACATCCTGTTCAAGAACTCCCAGGCGAAGCCGATCGAAAGCCACGGCGCGGCAAGGACTCTGGGCCACGACCTGACCCAGCGATTCCTGGCCAATAACTGATTGCCTGGAAGGGGCGCGGGCTCGTGACATGGTGCGGCTCCGCCGTGTGAGCGGGCCAGCCGCGTCAGCCTTTAAGGGGCGCGGGCCTGTGACATGGTGCGGCTCCGCCGCGTGGGCGCGACCAGCCACAGACGGCCCGCCCCCAACCAACAACACGTGGAAGCGAACAGCGCGCCCCGCTAGGGCAGGGTGAGGATACGAGGCCCCGCATCGGTGATGGCAACAGTGTGCTCAGCATGAGCCGCCCGAGCCCCGCTAAGGGCACGCAGAGTCCACCCGTCAGCCGCCGGATAGTACGCATCGCTCCCGTCGGCGATCAGCATCGGCTCGATCGCCAGCACCATCCCGTGCCGCAGCACCATGCCCCGCCCGGCCCGCCCCTCGTTGGGCACGGCCGGGTCCTCGTGCATGTGGCGGCCGATGCCGTGCCCGCCGAACCCGTCCGGGATGCCGTAGCCCGCACCCCGGCAGACCTTCTCGATCGCGTGCGCGATGTCGCCGATGCGGTTGCCGACGACCGCCGCCGCGATCCCCGCGTCCAGCGCCCGGAACGCCGTCTCGACGAGCCGTACGTCCTCGGGCCGGGCCCGGCCGACCGTGAAGCTGATCGCCGAGTCCCCGGCCCAGCCGTCGAGGACCGCGCCGAAGTCGACGCTGACCAGGTCGCCGTCGCGCAGCCGGTAGCCGTCCGGGATGCCGTGCACGATCGCGTCGTTGACGGAGACGCATGCCGTGGCCGGGAAGGGGACCGGCGCGAACTCGGGGTGATAGTCGAGGAACGGCGACGTGGCGCCCGCCTTGAACAGGATCTCCCGCGCGGCGGCGTCGAGTTCGACGAGGCTGACGCCGACGTCGGCCGCCTCCCGTGCCGCCGCAAGGGCCTGGGCCACCACGCGACCGGCCTCGCGCATCGCATCCATCTGGGTATCGCTCTTGATCTCCACCATTCCAATTACTATACCGGTATTTGAATGGGGTGGGTGCCCGGGTCCTCGTCGGGGTCACCTCAAATGGCCTCCAGGATCGTCGCGTTGGCGAGGCCGCCCGCCTCGCACATGGTCTGCAGCGCGTAGCGCGCCCCGCGCTCCCGCATCGCGTGCACCAGCGTGGTCATCAGGCGGGTGCCGCTCGCGCCGAGCGGGTGGCCGAGCGCGATCGCGCCGCCGTGCACGTTCACCTTCGCCGGGTCGGCGCCGGTCTCCTGCTGCCAGGCCAGGACCACGCTGGCGAACGCCTCGTTGACCTCGAAGAGGTCGATGTCGCCGAGGTCGAGCCCCGCCTTGCGCAGTACCTTCTCGGTCGCCGGGACGACCCCGGTCAGCATGAGGACCGGGTCGGAGCCGGTCACGGCGAAGCTGCGCAGCCGGGCGACCGGGCGCAGTCCGAGCCGGGCGGCCGTCTCGCTGGAGGTGATCAGGACCGCCGACGCCCCGTCGTTGGTCGGGCTGCTGTTCCCCGCCGTCACCGACCAGTCGATCTGGGGGAACCGCTCGGCGAAGGCCGGGTCCACGAACGACGGCTTGAGCCCGGCGAGGATCTCGGGGGTGGTGGCCGGGCGTACGGACTCGTCCCGCGTGAGGCCCGCGATCGGCGCGGTCTCCGCCGCGAACAGGCCGCTCTCCCAGGCGCGCGCGGCCTTCTGGTGCGAGGCGGTGGCGAACTCGTCCATCTGCCCCCGCCCGATCGACTACTTGGCGGCGATGAGTTCGGCGCTGATCCCCTGCGGGACGAGCCCCTCCGGGAAGCGTGCGGCGACCCCGGGCCCGAACGGGTCCTTCCCGGCAGGCACGTTGGACCACATCGGCACCCGGCTCATCGACTCCACCCCGCAGGCCACGACCAGGTCGTACGCGCCGGAGATCACGCCCTGCGCGGCGAAGTGCACCGCCTGCTGCGAGGACCCGCACTGCCGGTCGACCGTCGTCGCGGGCACGGAGTCCGGGAACCCGGCCGACAGCCAGGCGTACCGCGTGGTGTTCATGGCCTGCTCGCCGACCTGGTCGACGGTGCCGCCGATGACGTCGTCGACGAGCGCCGGGTCGATCCCGCTGCGCTCCACCAGGGTGCGCAGAGTGTGGGCGAGCAGCTCGACCGGATGGGTCCCCGACAGGGCCCCGCCGGGCTTTCCCCTGCCGATCGGTGTGCGTACGGCTTCCACGATCACGGCGTCACGCATGATGCGCTCCCTCGGCTCTACTCATGAGTAGGTTGGAAAACTGGACTCACTGTAACTCCGCGAGTAGGAAAATCCAACGGACTGGGTCCGGCTCGATTACCGTGGCCCCATGAACGTGTCCGAGCAGCCGCAGCAGAAGCCCGAGCCGTCGCGTACCGCCCGGGGCAAGAACCCCCGGCCGTGCTCGATTGCCGACGCGCTCTCGGTGGTCGGCGAGAAGTACTCCCTGCTCGTGCTGCGCGAGGTCTTCTTCGGCGTGCACCGCTTCGACGCGATCGCCAAGAACACCGGCGCTCCCCGCGACATCCTCACCACCCGGTTGCGCACCCTGGTGGACGCCGGCGTCCTGGAACGCGCCCTCTACAGCGAGCGCCCGGCCCGCTACGAGTACCGCGCGACCCCGGCGGGCCAGGAGCTCCGCCCGGTCCTCCTGATGCTCATGAACTGGGGCGACCGCCACCTCGCCGAGGTCCCCCCGACGGTGTGGCGCCACAAGTGCGGCGCGGACCTGGACCCCGCGGTGACGTGCCGGGACTGCGGTGAAGAGGTCCACCGGAGGGACATGACCGTACGGTTCGAGGTGCCGGGCTGGTCGGAGCAGGGGCCCGAGGGCGAGCGCCCTTGAGGGGTGCGGGGCTGTGACATCGTGCCGCTCCGCCGCGATGGGGGAGAAGTCGAGAACTTGGGGGATAGCCCAGCCGCGGCGGACCCGCGGACGACTCACCGCACAGGCACGCGAACGCCTAGAATCCCAGAATGGTCCGCACCCCCCTGACCCCCGCAGAGCGAGAACGTGGTGAGCGGCTCGGCCGGTTGCTCCGCTCGGCGCGGGGCGACCGCAGCATGACGGAGATCGCTGCCGCGGCGGGCCTCTCCGCCGAGACCCTCCGCAAGATCGAAACGGGCCGCGCCCCGACACCCGCGTTCTTCACGGTGGCGGCACTGGCCTCGGTCCTCGGCCTGTCCATGGACGAGATCGTGAGCGACTGCGAGATGCCGCCCGCGGTGGCCGCGTGACGCCGCCGAGGCCTCGTACGCCGAGGTAGCCGGCGCGCCGCGCCCGGAGAGGGGCCCCGGCGCTGCCTGTTCGGCGCAACAGATCCTGCGCGGATGGGTGCCCGGGGCGACCGTTGGAGCGTGGCCAATCCGTTGCAGTCCCCTCAGCGCCGCCGCCGTCCCGTGCTGGTGGCCGCTCTCAGCGTGCTCGCGCTGCTCGCCGCCTGTGCGCCCGGCCCGCACGTTTCTTCCGCCTCCGCCGCGGGCCACGCGACCCCCGCGGCGCTGGTCTTCCGCCACCCCGGCGTCGTCGTCGGCAGGAGTCAGCTCGACACGATGCGGGCGAAGGTGCGGGCCGGCCAGGAGCCGTGGCGCTCGGCGTACGAGCAGATGCGGACCAGCCGTTACGGCTCGCTCGCCTACACCCCGCACCCCGCCGAGGTCGTCCCGTGCCCGCCGAACGCGGGGCCGCCCGCCTGTCTCGCGGAACGCGAGGACGCCATCGCCGCGTACACCCAGGCGCTGCTGTGGAGCGTCAACGGCAACTCGGCGCACGCCAGGAAGGCCGTCGAGATCATGGACGGCTGGGCACAGGTGATCGAGCGGCACACCGAGGGCAATGCCGATCTCCAGACCGCCTGGGCGGGCTCGACCTGGGCGCGCGCCGCCGACATCGTGCACGCGGGCTATCCGCAGTGGCAGGCCCCGGCCGTGCAGCGCTTCAAATGGATGCTGCGCAAGGCGTATCTGCCCGCCGTGACCGCCAAGGTCCCCGATTACAACGGGAATTGGGAACTCGCGATGACGGACGCGGCCATCGGAATCGCCGTGTTCGTCGAGGACCACAAGGTCTTCACGGAGGCCCTCGACCGCTACCGGGCGCGGGTTCCCGCCTACTTCTACCTCGCCTCGGACGGCAAGCTGCCCAAGCCGCCGCCCGGCGGCTCGATGAACACCCCGGACAAGCTCGCCGCGTACTGGTTCGGCCAGCGCACGTACAGGGACGGGCTCGGCCAGGAGACCTGCCGCAACTTCATGCACGTCGGGTACTCCCTCGCCGCCTCCGGGCACATCGCCGAGACCGCCTGGCAGCAGGGCGTCGACCTGTACGGGCCGACGGCCGAGCGGCTGAAGGCGGCACTGGAGTTCCACGCCCGCTACCAGTTGGGCGCCCAGGCCCCGGCCTGGCTGTGCGGTGGCGACGTCCAGCGGACCATGGGCCCGGACGTCGAGGTCCTGCTCAACCACCTCCAGAACCGGCTGCACGCGACGCTGCCCGAGACGCGGGAGCTCGCCGAGCGGCAGCGCCCCGGCGGCACCGATGACCTCTTCGTCGCCTGGGAGACGCTGACCCACGCGCAGAATCCGGGAACGGCGGTGTAGGGCGGGCGGATTTCCGGACGAGTTCAACAGAATGTTGAAGATTGGGGATTGAGCCGAGCGGTGGGCTGGGCATGGTCCGTAGCAATGGACACGACCAGCCGCCTCCGGCCCGACGACCGCCCGCAGCGGCCCACCGCCGCCGCCTTCTTCGACGTGGAGGGCACCCTGCTCGCCGCGCCGGACCTGGCCGGTGCCACCGGGCCGCTCGGCCGGCTGTGGCACCCGCCGGTCCTCGCGGCGCTGCACGGCCACGCGGCGCTCGGCCACCTCGTCGTGCTCGTCTCGCCCGCGAGCGCCGCCGAACTCGAACCGGTCGTCCAGCACCTCGCCCCCGACGCCGTGCTCTGCTCCCGCCCGCGGGCCCCCATGATCGGCCAGGGCAAGGGGTACGCGGCCCGCGCCCTGCTGCGTGAACACGCCATCCCGGCCGCCCGCTGCTACGCGTACGCGGACGAGGCGGCGGACCTGCCGCTGCTCGCCGAGGTCGGCCACCCCGTGGTGGTCGGCGACGATCCGGTCCTGCTGCGGCACGCCCGGCGCGGCAACTGGCGCCGCCTCCCGGCCGCCGAGCCCCGTCCGAGGTGACGTGGCGTCAGGTCAGCGGTCCGTCCACCCGGGGTTGACCTGTGGCGCCGCAATTAGCCTCGCCGTAACTGCGATGGTCTTGCCACGGTGCGTGACGCGCCTTACGGTCTCATCCACACACGGATCTACGCGTGTGGATTTGGCTGGCTGACGACCCGTCGAAGGAGCAGCTCATGGCCAATGTCGTGCGCGCCGCACTGGTTCAGGCGACCTGGACCGGCGACACCGATTCCATGATCGCCAAACATGAGGAACACGCCCGCGAGGCGGCCCGCCAGGGTGCGAAGATCATCGGCTTCCAGGAGGTGTTCAACGCCCCCTACTTCTGCCAGGTGCAGGAGGCCGAGCACTACCGCTGGGCCGAACCCGTCCCGGACGGCCCGACCGTCACCCGGATGAAGGAACTCGCCCGCGAAACCGGGATGGTCGTCGTCGTCCCGGTCTTCGAGATCGAGGGCGAGGGCTTCTACTACAACACCGCCGCCGTCATCGACGCCGACGGCAGCTACCTCGGCAAGTACCGCAAGCACCACATCCCCCAGGTCAAGGGCTTCTGGGAGAAGTACTACTTCAAACCGGGCAACCTGGGCTGGCCGGTCTTCGACACGGCCGTCGGCAAGGTCGGCGTGTACATCTGCTACGACCGCCACTTCCCGGAGGGCTGGCGCCAACTCGGCCTGAACGGCGCCCAGTTGGTCTACAACCCCTCGGCCACCTCGCGCGGCCTCTCCGCGTACCTGTGGCAGCTGGAGCAGCCCGCCTCGGCCGTCGCCAACGAGTACTTCATCGCCGCGATCAACCGGGTCGGCCGCGAGGAGTACGGCGACAACGACTTCTACGGGACGAGTTACTTCGTCGACCCGCGCGGGCAGTTCGTCGGCGAGGTCGCCAGCGACAAGGAGGAGGAACTCCTGGTCAGGGACCTCGACTTCGGTCTCATCGAGGAAGTGCGCCAGCAGTGGGCGTTCTACCGCGACCGCCGCCCCGACGCCTACGAAGGCCTGGTGAAGCCGTGACCCGCCGCCTCCACGACCGCCACCGCGCCGTCCTGCCGGATTGGCTCGCGCTCTACTACAAGCAGCCCGTCGAGATCACCCACGGCGAGGGCCGGCACGTCTGGGACGCCGACGGGAACAAGTACCTCGACTTCTTCGGCGGCATCCTCACCACGATGACCGCGCACGCCCTGCCCGAGGTCACCAAGGCCATCGCCGAGCAGGCCGGCCGGATCATCCACACCTCGACCCTCTACCTCAACCGGCAGATGGTCGAACTCGCCGAGCGCGTCGCCCAGTTGTCCGGCATCCCCGACGCCCGGGTCTTCTTCACCACCTCCGGCACCGAGGCCAACGACACCGCCCTGCTGCTCGCGACCGCGTACCGCAATTCCAACCAGATCCTCGCGATGCGCAACAGCTACCACGGCCGCTCCTTCAGCGCGGTGGGCATCACCGGCAACCACGCCTGGTCCCCGACCGGCCTCTCGCCGCTCCAGACGCTGTACGTGCACGGCGGCGTCCGCGCCCGCGGCCCGTACGCGCACCTCAGCGACAGCCAGTTCATCGAGGCCTGTGTCGCCGACCTCGAAGACCTCCTCGGCCACACCCGCAACGTGGCCGCGCTGATCGCCGAGCCCATCCAGGGCGTCGGCGGCTTCACCTCGCCGCCCGACGGCCTGTACGCCGCGTTCCGCGAGGTCCTCGACCGGCACGGCATCCTGTGGATCACCGACGAGGTGCAGACCGGCTGGGGCCGCACCGGCGACCACTTCTGGGGCTGGCAGGCACACGCACAGAGCGGCCCGCCCGACCTGCTCACCTTCGCCAAGGGCATCGGCAACGGCATGTCCATCGGCGGTGTCGTCGCCCGCGCCGAGGTCATGAACTGCCTGGATGCCAACTCCATTTCGACCTTCGGCGGCTCCCCGGTCACCATGGCGGCCGGCCTCGCCAACCTCACCTACCTCCTCGAACACGACCTCCAGGGCAATGCCCGGCGCGTCGGCGGACTGCTCATCGAGCGGCTGCGCGCGATCGGCGCCCAGCTCCCCGTCGTCCGTGAGGTACGTGGCCGGGGCCTGATGGCCGGCATCGAACTGGTCAGGCCCGGCACCGAGGAGGCCAATCCCGAAGCCGCCGCAGCCGTCCTCGAAGCCGCCCGCGAAGGCGGCCTCCTCATCGGCAAGGGCGGCGGCCACGACACCAGCGTGCTGCGCGTCGCACCACCCCTCACGCTCACCGTCGCGGAGGCCGAGGAGGGCGCCGCGATCCTCGAACGCGCCCTGCGCACCGTGTAGTTCACGTAACTCAAGCACCTGTACGTGTACAAAAGGGAGCTCCACCCATGAGTACCCGCACCCTCATCCGCGGCGGCCTGGTCATCACCGCCGCCGACGAGACACACGCCGATGTACTGATCGAGGACGGCCGGATCGCCGCCATGGCGGCGCACGGCTCGACCGCGGCCCAGGCCTGGACCGCGGACCGCACCCTCGACGCCACCGGCAAGTACGTGATCCCGGGCGGCGTCGACGCCCACACCCACATGGAACTGCCCTTCGGCGGCACCTTCGCCTCCGACACCTTCGAGACCGGCACCCGCGCCGCCGCGTGGGGCGGCACCACCACCATCGTCGACTTCGCCGTGCAGTCGCAGGGCCAGGCCCTGCGGGCCGGGCTCGACGCCTGGTACGCCAAGGCGGACGGCCGGTGCGCCATCGACTACGGCTTCCACATGATCCTCTCCGACGTCAACGAGTCCTCGCTCAAGGAGATGGACCTGCTGGTCGCGGAGGGCATCACCTCCTTCAAGCTGTTCATGGCGTACCCGGGCGTCTTCTACAGCGACGACGGGCAGATCCTGCGCGCGATGCAGCGCTCGGCCGCCAACGGCGGGCTGATCATGATGCACGCCGAGAACGGCATCGCCATCGACGTCCTGGTCGAGCAGGCCCTCGCGCGCGGCGAGACCGACCCCCGCTACCACGGCGAGGTGCGCAAGGCCCTGTTGGAGGCCGAGGCCACCCATCGCGCCATCCAGCTCGCCCGGGTCGCGGGCGCCCCGCTCTACGTCGTGCACGTCTCGGCCGAGGAGGCGCTCGCCGAACTGGCCGGCGCCCGCGACAAGGGGCTCCCGGTCTTCGGCGAGACCTGCCCGCAGTATCTGTTCCTGTCCACCGACAACCTCGCCGGGCCGGACTTCGAGGGCGCCAAGTACGTCTGCTCAACTCCCTTGCGCCCCAAGGAACATCAGGCCGCGCTGTGGCGGGGCCTGCGCACCAACGACCTCCAGGTGGTGTCCACCGACCACTGCCCGTTCTGCTTCACGGGGCAGAAGGAGCTGGGCCGGGGCGACTTCTCCAAGATCCCCAACGGGCTCCCCGGCGTCGAGAACCGGATGGACCTGCTGCACCAGGCGGTCGTCGACGGGCACATCTCGCGCCGCCGCTGGATCGAGATCGCCTGCGCCTCCCCGGCCCGGATGTTCGGCCTCTACCCGCAGAAGGGCACCATCGCGCCGGGCGCCGACGCCGACGTCGTCATCTACGATCCGCACGCCGAGCAGGTCATCTCCGCCGAGACGCACCACATGAACGTGGACTACTCGGCGTACGAGGGCAGGCGGGTCACCGGCCGCGTCGAGACGGTGCTCTCGCGGGGCGAACCCGTCATCCACGACCGGCAGTTCACCGGACGGGCCGGGCACGGCTGCTACGTACCGCGCGCCACCTGTCAGTACCTCGGCTAGGAGCACCATGGACTTCGGACTCGTCCTGCAGACCGATCCGCCCGCCTCGGCCGTCGTCGGCCTGATGCGGCGCGCGGAACGCAACGGCTTCCGCTACGGCTGGACCTTCGACTCGGCGGTGCTCTGGCAGGAGCCGTTCGTCATCTACAGCCGCATCCTGGAACACACCACGAAGATGACCGTCGGCCCGATGGTCACCAACCCCGGCACCCGCACCTGGGAGGTCACCGCCTCCACCTTCGCCACCCTGAACGACATGTACGGCAACCGCACGGTGTGCGGCATCGGGCGTGGCGACTCCGCGATGCGGGTGGCGGGCCGCAAGCCCAACACGCTGGCCCGCCTTGGCGAGGCGATGGGCGTCATCCGTGACCTCGCCGAGGGCCGCGAGGCCGACGTCGACGGGCAGCGCCTGCGACTGCCCTGGGTGAAGAACGGCAAGCTGCCCATCTGGATGGCGGCGTACGGCCCCAAGGCCCTCGCGCTCGCCGGCGAGAAGGCCGACGGCTTCATCCTCCAGCTCGCCGACCCCTTCCTCACCGAGTGGATGGTCAAGGCGGTCCGCACGGCCGCCGCCGACGCGGACCGCGACCCCGCCGCGATCACGATCTGCGTCGCCGCCCCCGCCTACATCGGCGACGACCTCGCCCACGCCCGCCAGCAGTGCCGCTGGTTCGGCGGCATGGTCGGCAACCACGTCGCCGACCTCGTCGCCCGCTACGGCGAACACTCCGGCCTCGTCCCCGAAGCGCTCACCGAGTACATCAAGGCGCGCGAGGGCTACGACTACAGCCACCACGGCCGCACCGACAACCCCGACACCGCCTTCGTCCCCGACGAGATCGTCGACCGCTTCTGCCTGCTCGGCCCGCCCCAGGCCCACATCGACAAACTGAAGGCACTGCGCGACCTCGGCGTCGACCAGTTCGCCCTGTACGCCATGCACGACGCCCGCGAGGAAGCCATCGACGCCTACGGACAGCAGGTCATCCCCGCGCTGCGCTGACGTACCGTCAACTCTCGCATCCGCACGGCCCGTTCGCCCCTCACCGTCCTCCCCGAACGAATGGCCTGCCCATGACCGACACCACCGCCATACCCGACACGGTCGGCCGCCGGGACGGCCGTTTCACCAACGAGGACCTGCGGCCGGTGCCGCCCGAGGGGCGCACCTGGACGACGTACAACTTCGCCGCCCTGTGGGTCGGCATGGCCCACAACATCCCCTCCTGGACGCTTGCTTCCGGTCTGGTCGCGCTCGGCATGGACTGGAAGCAGGCGGTCTTCACCATCGCACTCGCCAACCTGATCGTTCTGGTCCCGATGCTCCTGACCGGGCACGCGGGCCCCAAATACGGGATCCCGTTCCCGGTCCTGGCCCGCGCCTCCTTCGGGCTGCGCGGCGCCAACCTTCCCGCGATGATCCGTGCCGCCGTCGCCTGCTGCTGGTTCGGCATCCAGACCTGGATCGGCGGCCAGGGCATCTTCGTACTGCTCGGCAAGATCTTCGGCGGCTGGGCGGACGTGGCGTCGGTCGGCGGCCAGCCCTGGACCCTCTGGCTCTGCTTCCTGCTCTTCTGGGCGCTCGAACTCGCCATCATCCACCGGGGGATGGACACCCTGCGCCGCTTCGAGAACTGGGCGGCGCCCTTCGTGATCGTCGGCGCGCTGGTCCTGCTGGTCTGGATCGCGCACAAGGCGGGCGGCTTCGGCCCGCTCCTCGACCAGCCCTCCAAGCACGGCTGGGGCCCCGACTTCTGGCCCGTCTTCTTCCCGTCCCTCACGGGCATGATCGGGTTCTGGGCGACATTGTCGCTGAACATCCCGGACTTCACCCGCTTCGGCAAGGGCCAGCGAGCCCAGGTCTGGGGCCAGACGCTGGGCCTGCCCACGACGATGACGGCCTTCGCCCTCCTGTCGGTCCTGGTCACTTCGGGCTCGCAGGCGGTGTACGGGGTGCCGATCTGGAGCCCGGTCGACCTGGTCGCCAAGACGGACAACGTCTTCGGCCTGCTGTTCGCGCTGCTGACCGTCCTGGTGGCGACGATCTCGGTGAACATCGCTGCGAATGTCGTGTCTCCCGCGTACGACCTGGCGAACCTGGCCCCGAAACTCATCGACTTCCGCCGGGGAGCGCTCATTACGGGCGTTGTCGGCGTCCTGATCTTCCCGTGGAAGCTGACCTCGACGCCCGAGCTGTACATCTTCACCTGGCTCGGCGTGGTGGGCGGGCTGCTGGGCACGGTCGCCGGGATCCTCATCGCGGACTACTGGGTGGTGCGCCGCACGGTTCTGGACGTGGCCGACCTGTACCGGCCGGGCGGCCGCTACTGGTACGCGGGCGGCTGGAACTGGCGGGCGGTGGCCGCGTTCCTGGCGGGCGGGGTGCTCGCGATCGGCGGCTCGTACTCCACCCTCGACGACAAGGGCGCCAAGGCGGGCCCGTTCCCCACCGAGGGCCTCATCCCGTTCCTGAAGCCGCTCGCGGACTACGGCTGGGCGGTGGGGCTCGGCTCGGCGCTGCTGTTGTACGTCGTGCTGTCGGCGGGGACGCGCCGTCAGTCCTCGGGGCCCGGCTCCCAGCCCGGCGCGTAGCCGTCGACCGCCCGTTGCCAGGCCTCGGGGCCGCCCGGCAGGGGCCAGGCGCGGGTGAGGTCGGCGGCGTCGTCCAGGCCGGTGAGGTCGTCCGCGAGCCTGCGGGACGCATGGGAGATGCGCGTGGAGGCGAGCGGCCCGCCCCTCACCTCCTCCGCCCGCACCTGCTGCTCGTACGCCTCGATGCGCTGGCGCATGGCCTGCTCGGCCCAGCCGTCGGGCGTCGCGCGGGTCAGCACGAGGAGTTCGGGGCGGGCGCCTTCCGCGAGCGCGGCCGTGAGGCGGTCGTGGCCGTCGAGCACGACGGGGGAGTTGAGCCCGCTGACCCACCACAGGAGCACCGGGGGCAGCACGCCCTCGCGGTACTGGCGCCGGTAGGCCTTCACGCGCGGGGCGTCCGGCGCGGAGAGCCCTCGCAGCGGGAGCAGGTCGCGGGCGTCCTCGACCGGGTCGCCGTAGCCGAACCAGGTGAGGTGGCCCCGGTCGGGATCGTGGGAGAGCAGCTTGGACCAGTTGACGTCGGCGAACCAGTTCGGAAGTGAGCGAAGGAGCTGCCAACTCCCTTGGTGAAGGGGCCCGTTGGGGCTCGTGCGGAGCTCGGCGGCGAAATGGTGCGCCCAGCGGGCCGACCACTCGGGCGATGCCCGGAAGGAGCGGGCGAGGGTGGCCCGCAGCGGCGGGACCGGCGAGACATAGCGGCCGGTCCTCGCGTAGTACAGCCCGCGGTGGGTGGCCCGCTGGACCGCGAAGAGGACCGGGGCCGCGCCCTGGCGGACGAGCAGCCGCCTGCCGGACGCGGTCTCGACCCGCAGCGCGGGAACGGCGGGCCCGTCGACGTACAGCGACTGCTCCGCCATGTCCCGCTCCCTCCCCGCCCGGGCTACGGCACGCGCGCAGTCCATTCCTCGCTGCTGAACTTGGTCGCCGCGAGCTCGCGGGCCCGGGCCATCTCCTCGTCGGTGACCTTGCCCTCGGACAGACCGTACCGGGAACGGAACGAAGCGATCATCCGCTCGATGACGGCCTCGCGCGGCAGCCCGGTCTGCCGCCGCAGCGGGTCGACGCGCTTCTTCGCGCTCTTGGTGCCCTTGTCGGACAGCTTCTCCTTGCCGATGCGCAGCACGTCCAGCATCTTGTCCGCGTCGATGTCGTACGCCATCGTCACGTGGTGCAGCACCGCGCCGTCGTCCGCGACCATCCGCTTCTGCGCCGCGCCCGCGATCTTGCCCGCCTCGGTCGCGATGTCGTTGAGCGGCTGGTACCAGGCCTTGACGCCCATGTCGCCGAGCGCGCCCAGGACCCAGTCGTCGAGATAGGCGTAGCTGTCCGCGAAGGACAGGCCCTGCACGAGGGCGTCGGGCACGGAAAGGGAGTACGTGATCGTGTTCCCGGGCTCGATGAACATGGCACCCCCACCGGAAATCCGGCGCACGACGGTGATGCCGTGGCGCTCGGCGCCCTCCGGGTCGACCTCGTTGCGCAGCGACTGGAAGCTGCCGATCACCACGGCGGGCGCGCCCCACTCCCACACGCGCAGGGTGGGCGGCCGGCGCCCGGCGGCGACCTCGGCGGTGATGACCTCGTCGAGCGCCATGTGCAGCGCGGGCGACTGCGGGGCCTCGTGGATCAGCTGCCAGTCGTAGTCGTTCCAGTCGGTGGCGTGGGCGAGCGCCCGCCGCACGGCGACCGCCACGCCCTCCGAGGTCAGCCCGTACATGGTGGTGCCCGGCGGCACCGCAGCGTCGATCCGTGCCGCGAGCCCGGCAGCGTCGGTGTCGGCGGGGGCGCCTTCGAGCGCCCCGTTGATCGCCAGGATCGCCTCGTCGGGTTCGAGAAAGAAGTCCCCCGCGACCGTCACGTCCCGCAGGACCCCGTCGCGGCTGTCGAGGTCCACCACGACGAGCTTGCCGCCGGGGATCTTGTATTCACCGTGCACCGATTTGCCTCCATCTGCTCCGAGCGGGCTCAACGGTAATCGGGTGGGGGGTATTCCGGGGTGGGTGGCCCCGCAGGGGCGGACCGGGAGCTGGATCGGGCGGTTCGATCAAGGGCTGGGGCGTTCACGCCGAAGCCGTGTGGTGTTGGCCGGGGGTTCGGACGGGGCTCGCTGATTGTCAGTGGTGCGTGCTTTCCTGGAGGCATGATCGACGAAGGTTTTCTCGCAGGTGACATGGCAGCGGTGGAAGAGGCGGTCCGCAAGGCGGCCGCTGCCGAGATCATGCCGCGCTTCCGGCAGCTCGCCGCGCACGAGATCGTCGAGAAGAACGGCCCGCACGACCTGGTGACGGTCGCCGACCGGCTCGCGGAGGAGCACCTGACCGCGTCCCTCACCGCGATACTTCCCGGCTCGGTGGTGGTCGGCGAGGAGGCCGTGCACGCGGACCCGGCGGTGTACGACGCGCTGCGCGGCGACGCGCCGGTGTGGATCGTCGACCCGGTGGACGGCACCCGTCAGTTCGTCCGCGGCGAAGCCGGATTCTGCACGCTGGTCGCCCTCGCCCACCGGGGCGAGCTGCTCGCGTCCTGGACGTATGCGCCGGCTCTCGACGAGATGGCCGTGGCGATACGGGGCCGGGGCGCCACCCTCAACGGCGAGCCGCTGCACGCCGGTTCACCCGAACCCGGCGCGATTCTGGAGGTCGCGACGTCCCACCCGGACTACACGACGCCCGAGCAGAAGCGGGCCCTCCTCGGCCTGCGCACCGAGGGAGTCCAGCCGCGTCCGTGCGGCTCGGCCGGTCTCGAATACCTGGCGATAGCCCGCGGCGAGCTCGACGCGCTCGCCTTCTCGTGGGAGTACGCGTGGGACCACGCGGCGGGCCTGCTCCTGGTCGCCGAGGCGGGCGGCGCCCAGACCACGATCGCGGGTGAGCCGTTCCGGATCGCCGGAGGGAACGCGCTTCCGTTCACGGCGGCGCGGGATGCGGCTACGGCGGAGCGCATGCGGGGACTGCTCGCGGGGAAGTGAGGCCGGCCGGCGGGCATCCGCACGACCCGCTTGATCAGGCCGAACGTCACACGGCGTCGCGTCGTTTGTTGCAGCCCCATTGCCGCGGCAGGTACGGGAAGGTCTCGGTCGTTCGTCACACATCGACCGGTGAGACCCTCCCCCTGTGCGTCTGAAGGAACGGCGGACTTGCTCGACTACTGGGCTTGCATGCCGCCGTCGACGCGCAGCACCGTGCCGGTGACGTAGGAGGACCGGTCGCTGAGGAGCCAGGCAGCCGCCTGGGCGATCTCGTCCGGATCGGCGGCGCGGCCCAGCGGCGTCCGGGCGTTGAGCTGCTCAATGGTGCCGGGGGACCTCTCGTCCCACTCGTGCAGCATCTCGGTGAGCGTGGTGCCCGGCGCGATGGCGTTGACGCGGATGCCTTCCGGGCCGTACGTGACGGCTGCCGACTCGGTGAGGCTGTTGACCGCCCGCTTCGCCGCGCCGTACGCGGGCAGCCAGGGGTTGCCCATCAGGCTGCCGACGCTGGAGGTGTTGACGATGGCCCCGCGTTTCGCGGTGGCGCGGATGGCGGCGATCTCGGCGGTCATGGCCAGCCACGGGCCCTTGAAGTCGACAGCGCAGACGTGGTCGAAGTCGGCCTCGGACAGCTGGTCCATCGGGCCGGGCGGCTGGCCCGTCGCACCGTTGTTGAAGGCCACGTCGAGCCGGCCGTACAGCTCCACGGACCGGTCGACGGCGGCACGGACGCTTTCCGGGTCGGCCAGGTCGCACACCACGTAGTCCGCGCTGCCGCCGGCCGTCCGGATCTCCTCGGTCACCGCCTTGAGCTGGGCCTCCGTGCGGGCCGCGAGGAGTACCCGGGCACCCTCCCGGGCGAACAGCCGCGCCGCCGCCGCGCCGATGCCGCGTCCGGCACCGGTGAGGAAGGCGACCTTGTCGGCGAGCAGGCCCGAGGCCGTGGTGGGAGTGATCGGTGTGTCGTTCATGCCGACGAGCCTGGGGCCGGCCGCCCCGCTCATCCAGGCACCGGCAGTACCTGGCTTGGCGCGTCGGCGCCGCGCACACTGGGGAGGTGGATCGACGAGCAAAACGAGAGCTTGGTGACTTCCTGCGCACCAGGCGTGAGCGGATCGCCCCCGCCGATGTCGGGTTGCCCGCAGGGCCGCGCCGCCGAACCCCGGGGCTGCGTCGCGAGGAGGTGGCGCAGCTGGCGTTCATCTCGACCGAGTACTACACGCGCCTGGAGCAGGCCCGCGCCCCGCATCCCTCCCGCGAGGTGCTGGCCCAAGTCGCCCGCGCGTTGCGCCTGTCGGACGCCGAGCGCGACCACCTCCACCACCTCGCCGGTACTCCGCCCGGACCGCCGCCCGGGCCCTCGCGGGAGGTCCGGCAGAGCATCGTCGACCTGCTGCACCGGCTGCCGGAGGCCGCGGTGGTCGTGATCTCGGCGACGTACGAGGTCATCGCCTGGAACGAGCTGGCCGCTGCCCTGTTGGAGGACTTCTCCGGCCTCTCACGCCGGGACCGCAACCTCATCCGGCGCGCCTTCCTCGGCCCGTACCGGAACGGTCGGCGGCTGTACGGGGTCTCGGACGCGGACGAGTTCACCCGGACCTCGGCCCAGCACCTGCGTGCCGCGGCGGCTCGCTACCCCGATGACCCGGAGGTGTCCGGTCTGGTCGAGGAGCTCATCGCCGGCAGCGCGGAGTTCGCCCGGCTCTGGGCGACCCATGACGTGTCAGCCCGTCCCACCCTGTGCAAGACCTTCGAGCACCCCGTCGTCGGTCCGGTCTCCGTCAACTGCGACGTCCTCGACATCGCCGACCGGGACCAGCGGGTCGTCATTTACACCGCCGCACCCGGCTCGCCGTCGGAAGCGGCCCTGCGTCTGCTGTCGGTCGTCGGCACACAGCGCATGGGCGTGTCGGGCTGACCCTCTGCCTCGGGCCCGACCCTGGGCGGGAGCCCCGGGGTGGTCAGGACATGGCTGCCCGTACCTCGCTCACCAGGGCCGCCGCCAGCTCCACCGCCTCCGCGTCCAGGGCGGTCAGGGCTGCCGTCGCACGCTCGGCGAAGTCCGGCGGGGCCGCCGGGAGGGCCGCCGCCGAGGCCAGCGCTCCCTTTTCGTTCAGGAGCCAGCGCCGGTGGTGGGCGTGCAACGACTGGGTGAGGATCCCGAAGGCCCGGGACAGGCAGAGCGACACATGCAGCGGATCGCCGGACCCGGCCGACTTGCGGGCGACCGTCACCGAGAAATCCGCCTCCCAGGACGCCGCGACCAGCGCCGCCCGCAACGGCTCGGGATAGTCCCGCACCACCTTCTGAAGGGCCGTCAACTCGCTGTGGGGGTCGGCCAGTACGCGAGCCAGGGCCACCTCGCCGGGGTACGTCGGCGACCAGAAGCCGAGCGGATGGCCGGGCTGTACGCCGACCTCGTACCGGCCCTCCCGGCAGTCCGCCCAGACGCGCTCGACACGGTCGAGGTCGCGCAGGATCCAGTCGACCGCGACGCCGTCGAGCGTCAGCCAGGCCCCGCCGTTCACCCAGGGCCCCCAGCCGCCGGGCCCGGCCACCTCCACCCGGGCGCCCGTGATCTCCTCGGCCAGCCTGGCGAGGGCGGCGACGTCCAGGTCACCCCGGTAATAGAGACCCAGGTCCCAGTCGGAGTCCGGGCGGTGCGTACCGCGGGCGCGGCTGCCGCCGAGGGCGACGGCCCGCACCCCGGGCACCTCGGTGAGCCGCTCGGCGACTGCGGAAATACGGTGGCTGAAGGCGGCGTCCGTGTGCGAGTTCACCGGCCGGACGCTACCCCGGGCGGGATTGTCGGCGCACCGGAATATCCTGGGGGTCCTGGCCGTGGCGTGAGGAGTCCTAGGTGCCGTCGATGCTCGATGCCGTCGTCGTGGGGGCGGGACCCAACGGGCTGACCGCTGCGGTCGAACTGGCCAGGAGGGGATTGCGCGTTGAGGTCTTCGAGGCCAAGGACACCGTGGGCGGCGGCGCCAGGACCGAGGAGCTCACCCTCCCCGGCTTCCGCCACGACCCGTGTTCCGCGGTCCACCCCCTGGGCATCGGCTCGCCCGCCTTCCGGAACATGCCGCTCGACCGGTACGGCCTGGAATGGCTGCACCCCGAGCTGCCGATGGCGCACCCCTTCGACGACGGCACGGCCGCGGTCCTTTCCCGCTCGGTCGCCGAGACCGCGGCGTCCTTCGGGCCGCGCGACGCCGGAACGTACCGCCGCCTCCTCGCCCCCTACCTCGGCAAGTGGGACGTCCTGGCACGGGACTTCATGTCGCTGCCGCTGACCGCGCTGCCGCGCGACCCGATCGGCCTCGCCCGGTTCGGGACGGTGGGCCTGCCGCCGTACAGCTGGCTGATGCGGCGCTTCCGGGACGACCGGGCGCGGGCCCTGATGGCCGGGCTCGTCGCCCATGTCATCGCCCCGCTGAGCGGTCTGGCCACCGGCGGCGTCGGGATGCTCTTCGCGCTGGCCGCGCACGAGAACGGCTGGCCGCTGCCGCGCGGCGGCTCCCAGTCGATCTCCGACGCCCTCACCGCGTACCTGCGCGACCTGGGCGGCGCCGTCCACACCGGGTTCGAGGTCAAGCGGCTCGACGACCTGCCGCCGGCCCGCACCTACCTCTTCGACACCTCGCCCACCGCGCTGGCCCGGATCGCTGGACTGGGCCGCGCGTACGACGGCTTCAAGTACGGCGCCGCCGTCTTCAAGATCGATTACGCCCTGGACGGGCCCGTGCCCTGGACGGCTCAGGAGCCCAGGCTCGCCGGGACCGTCCAGATCGGCCCCTCCAGCCGCGACATCGCCACCGCCCTGAGCCAGGCCTCCGGCGGCACGGCCCCCGACACCCCCTTCCTGATCACGGCCCAGCCCAGCCTCGTCGACCCGTCCCGCGCCCCCGAGGGCAAGCACGTGTTCTGGGCGTACGGGCACGTTCCCAACGGGTGGGAGGGCGACTTCACGGACGCCATCGAGCGGCAGATCGAGCGCTTCGCCCCCGGCTTCCGCGACCGGATCCTCGCCCGCGCGACCGCGGGTCCGCCCCAACTCGCCGAGCGCAACGCCAACTACGTGGGCGGCGACATCGCCTGCGGCGCGGCCCGCGGCATCCAGCTGCTGCTCCGCCCGAAGATCTCCCTGTTCCCGTACGCGACCCGCCACCCGTCGGTGTTCCTGTGCTCGTCGGCAGCGTGGCCGGGCCCGGGCGTGCACGGCATGTCGGGGCACAATGCGGCGAAGGCGGTGTGGAGAGCCCTGCGGAAGGCGGATCAGCGATGACGGCGACGGGGGCGGAGACCGTGCTGCTGCGCGGCCACCTCACGTCGCCGGCCGTGTACCGAACCCTGCGAAAGGCCGACCAGCGATGACATCGACCCGGGCCGAGATCGTCCTCGTACGCGGTGACATCACCGAGCAGACCGTGGACGTCATCGTCAACGCGGCGAACTCCTCACTCCTCGGCGGCGGCGGGGTTGACGGCGCGATCCACCGACGCGGCGGCCCCGCCATCCTGGAGGACTGCCGCAAGCTGCGGGCCTCGCAGTACGGCAAAGGCCTGGCGACGGGACAGGCCGTCGCCACCACGGCCGGGCGGCTGCACGCCGGCCATGTGATCCACACCGTGGGCCCGGTGTAGCAGGAGGCCAACAGCGACCCGTCGCTGTTGGCCTCCTGCTACCGGGAGTCCTTGCGAGTCGCCGACGAACTGGGCGCGCGCACAGTCGCCTTCCCGGCCATTTCGACCGGTGCCTACGGGTGGCCGATGGCGGACGCCGCTCGCATCGCCGTGGAGACGGTGCGGGACACGGAGACCGACGTCGAGGAGATCAGATTCGTGCTCTTCGACGAGCGGGCACACCAGGTGTTCTCGGAGCAGATCCGGTCGTCGAGGTCCAGGGGCGGAGATCCCGGCTTGCCTGAGTCCCCATGACAGGAGGCCGCGCAGCGTGACCCTGAGAAGGGTGTCGCGCTGTGCGGCTTCTGCTGTGGCTGTGCGATCCGTCGGGATGGGCTCCTTGTTTCCCAGAGAAGGGCGTCTGTAGCCAGTTCGACCAAAGCGGTCGGGGAGCCGCCTGGGTGCGGCTTACTTCGGTCGAAGAGCGGTCACAGCCGTACACGGGTGGTACATCTCGGGGCGCTTGCGATGAGGCTGTTCCCTGCGTGCACTCTCGCCGGTCTATCTCTACGGGTGGAATGCCACCGCCCGTCGACGAGTGCCGATCTTGGGGCCGAGACGCACGCGTGGATGTGGTCGCACGCAACGACATGGGGAGACGTACCGATGAGGACTGCTGCGGGGCACTCGGTGTTGGGGGCAGTGGAGGACGCTTTTCAGCGCCTCGCGTTTGGCCCGGATCCGCTGACGTTGGACGGAAGAGCTGTGGGGTTCGGGCTGCCCGCGCGAGCGGTCACCCTCGGCGAGGTTCGGGCGCTCCTGCTGCAGCGCCCCTCGCTGGGCCTGTGCGACGCGATCTGGCGTGAGCTGGCCCTGCGTGCTCGCAGGGGTCCGGAGGCCCAGACGTGGATGCTGGCCGCGCTCGGCGTGATGCTGCCCGGGCTCCGGAAGCTCAGCAGGCGCTTCGGCGGCTTTCGTGTCAGGGATCAGGAGGAATTGGATGCGGAGTTGGTAGCCCGGTTCCTGTCGGACCTGAGCGAGGCCGATCTGACCAGGGAACGCCTTCCGTATCGCCTCTGGTGGTCCGCCAAGCGCTGTGCATGGAGCGTCGTGACACAACAGGCCGTAGCCGCCCATGAACTTGAGGAGAGTCCCGTCGAGCGTCCGATTCCGTCGGCTGTGGCCATCAGCCACCCCGATCTGGCCCTGGCTCGGATGCGGCGCGGTGGTGTGATTACCACCGCTGAGGAGGAGCTCATCGCGCGCACCCGGCTCGAAGGGGAATCCCTGGCGAAGGCCGCTCAGCGTCTGGGAATCAGTTATCAGGCGTGCAAACAGCGACGTGGCCGGGCCGAGCGTCGTGTCGTGCGCTGCCTTGGATGTGCACCGCCTCTCGGTGTGGGAGTCGCCAGTGCGACCGGTGCCCTTCAGGCGGCATCGCCCGAAGGCCTGGACGGCTTCGGCGCGATCGACGCGGCCGCGTGATGTGCGGGAGGCCGCAGTGCGCTGGGAACGCGACAAGTCCCTGCTTGACAGTGTCGAATGGTCATTCCGCGCGCTTGAGGGAAGCCGGCACGCGCTGACCATCGACGGTTCAGAGCTGGGAGAGGGGCTCCCTGTGCGGAGCATCGGGCTGCGTGAACTCCGCGAGCGCATGCTCAACTCCGCACCTTCGGGGCGACTACGTGAGCTGCTCTGGGCCGAGGTGGCCTTCCGGGCACAGGTGGGTGACCAGGACTGGGCGGTGGGTGCGGTGTGGCTGATGACGCCTGGGCTGCGCAAGGCGATACGGCGAATCCTTCTGGGCGGACGGGCCCCGTACGTCGACATCGAGGCGGATGTGGTCGAGGGTTTTCTCACCGAGCTGATGACTGTGGACGTCGAGGCCGCCGGTGTACCCGGACGTCTTTGGTGGGCTGCCTACCGCTGCGGATTGAGGACTCGCCCGACGTACCGGCCGGGTGGCGGCGTTGTCCCGTACGAGGATTGGATGGCCGCGCTGGTGCGGCCGCGGCCGGAAGGGCACCCCGACGAAGTCCTGGCACGAGCGGTCCGCAGCGGTGTACTCAGCGCTGACGAAGCGGATCTCATCGGGCGTACACGCCTCGGTGAGGAAGGCCTGACCGAAGCGGCGCGCAAGGCTCAGACCAGCTACCTCAGCTGCCGGGCGGGCAGGGCACGAGCAGAGGAGAGGCTGGCTGCGTACCTTCTCGTCCCTGGAGTTGCCTCGACACCTCACGATCCATGGGACGGGGCGGACACATCGGCTGCTGCATGACTTGAGGAGAAGGCGAAGCACCGGAGGGAGGCACACACCAGGATGCGGGACTTTCTACAGCAGTACAGAGGGGGACAGTGGGCCCCGCGCGACGGCTGGCAGCCGGACCGGGAAGTGATCCTGGCCGTACGCTCGTTGATCACTGACACCCTGGGCGGGACCGCCGAAGACATTCTGCCGGGAGAAGCGGTCCTGCCCTGGGATGTGGGGGCGGCAGTCGCCGCTGGCGTCGCCGAACCGTGGATCTGCGTCCGGGCCGACCTCCCCGCGGGGCTCAGAGCCGACTTGTGGGGCTTCTGCCTGGCTCTGGCGGTCACCGTGCAGGAGGGAGCTCCGCCGATGGGGCGGGGTGGATTCCTGTACGTGGGTCAGCACCCGAGGCCGATCACCCGGCCCGGAACAGCGTTGCTCGCCGCGCTGATCCTTCAGCGACTCGGCCGCCGCTCGGGCGACACGGCCTTTCCCGTACACACCGTCTACGCCTGGCGGGTGCACGAAGGGAAAGATCTGCGGGAAGCGGCGTGACGGATACGAAGACGTGGCGAGAGGAAGGCCGCCAGGGGCCCGCCTGTCCTCTGGGCGCCCTTGGGTGCAGGCCTGCCCGCCGGTCGAATGCACTCCGGACAGCCGCTTGCCTCACCCTGAGAGTTCCTCGGTCGTGCGGCAGCTGCCACGCACCAGGGGTTCAAGTCTCCTGGGCTCCACGTATTTAATGCCACCTGACCTGTGGTAACGCAGTTTCAGGCGGCATTTTTTTGTGCCCATCGGGAGCGGTGGAGGCTCATGATTCCGGGGGTTTGCTCGATCGCGTGCTCTCCTGGCTGATCTCCCTGGGCATTGCTGTTGTAGGAGTCATGACGAAACCCAGTGAGACGGATTACGTCGAGGTACACTTAGACGAATTATGTCCTAGTCGGCCTGTAGGAGGTCCCGGTGGTGAAGTGGCTGGTGGCCAAGCCGGACGACGTGGTCGACCGGGACCGGGAGTGGAACCTTCTCGTTGAGTTCTTGGCGGATCCGGATCCCGCGATGCGGCTCGGCATCGTGTCGGGGCGTCGGCGGCATGGGAAGTCGTACCTTTTGCAGGCTCTGTCTGAGCAGGTCGGCGGCCTGTATGTCACGGCGGTCCGGGAAGAGGGGCGGCTGCCTGCGATCCAGCGGTTCAGTGATGCGGTCGCCGCCCATGCCGGTCTGCGGCCCGGCAGTCTGCGCCTGACGGACTGGCGTGATGTGCTGTCCAACGCCCTGGATGTGATCGCCCGTTCACCGCACCCGCTCCTGGTAATCGACGAGTTGCCGTACCTGCTCCAGCACTCGCCCGAGATCCCGGGCCTGCTCCAGCAGCTCTACGACGAGCGCCAGCGTGGCACGCGGCCCGGTGCCGGGCCGGGGCCGCGGTTGGTCCTGTGCGGTTCCGCGATGAGTGTCATGCACGAACTGCTCTCGGGCACGAAGCCGCTGCGCGGCCGGGCCGTGGTCGACCTGCGCCTTGGAGCCTTCGACTACCGGGACAGCCGTGCCTTCTGGCAGATCACCGATGCGCTGACCGCGCTGAAGGTGCACGCGGTCCTGGGGGGTGCTCCGGGTTACCGGCCGGTGGCCGCCCGCCCGCACCCGGACGACGGCTTCGACGCCTGGCTTGCCCGCACCCTCCTCGACCCGGGCCGGGCGGTGTACTCGCGCACGGAGACCGAGTACTTGCTGCGGGAGGACCCGCGGATCACGCAGCACACGCTGTACTACGACATCCTCACCGCCATCGCCCAGGGCGCCACCACCCCCAGCAAGATCGGTGCTGCCCTGGAGCGCCCGCGCAATGCCGTCGCCCACCCCCTCGGGGTGCTGGAGTCCACCGGCTATATCCGGTGTGAACAGGACACCCTGCGTACCCGGCATCCGGTCATCACGCTCGCCGACCCGGTCATCCGGTTCAACCAGCTCATCACGCTGCCGCAGGCGGCCGCGGTGGAGCAGGGCTTCGCCGAGCAGGTGTGGCAGCAGGCCACTCCGACCTTCAATTCCAAGATCCTCGGCCCGCACTTCGAGGACCTGGCCCGCGATTTCACCCGCCGTTACGCCCACGCCCTGCTGCCCGGCGGGCTTCCCGGCCCCGTCGGTACCACCGAGGTCGCCGACCCGGTCGCCCGTACCAAGCACGAGGTCGACGTCATCGCGCTGGCCGCCGGTGAGCGCCCGCAGTCCCCCCGCGCGAAGATCGCACTCCTTGGTGAGGCCAAGGCGACCGCCGCCCGCCGAGGTACCGGCGACCTGGCACGCCTGGAACGGATCCGCTCCCTGCTCACCGAGCAAGGCCACGACACCACCAACACCACGCTAGCCCTGTACTCCCTGCACGGCTTCTATCCGGATCTCATCGAACTGGCCGAGCGCCGTGACGACATCATGCTGATTGATCTGCCCACCCTCTACGGGGAGTGATCCGGAGCCATCAGACGATCTGTCCGTCAGCGTCTACGGGCGGGTGTCAACGCCCCTCAAATCTCCAGCCGGTCATCGGCACCACGGACACATTCATGATCCGGAACGCCGGGGACAACACATGCCTCGACGTGATTCTCGCCGCACAGTACGACGACGCCTGGACGCAGACCTACCGTTGCAACGGCACCAAGGCTCAGCAGTGGAAGATCCAGAACAGCGCCAGCGGCGCGGCGCTGGCGGCCGCGGTCGACTACGCATCGAAGCGATGCCAGAAGCACAGCACCACCTGCTCCTGGACGAAGGGTTCCCAGGCGCCGTCCGAGCCACTGCCCAAGAAGTGCACTTCCCCGTCTGGAACAACGGCACCGAGGTACCGGTGTCGTGGACGCTCTCGCTGAATACTTCCACAGGGTGGGCGAGCCAGCTCGGCGTGAGCTTCACCTCTAGCCTTGGCACAGGCGTCGCGAGCCCCGTCCAAACCAGCGTCAGCCTAACCATCTCCGGCCAAGTCACCTATGACGTGCGCCAGGACCTCGGCAACAGCCTGACGATCACCGTACCGTCGCATCAGTACGGGTGGGTGGCACTGTCGGAGCTGGCGACGAAGGTGACCGGTCAGTGGACCTTTGACGTGAACGGGTACCCGTGGAAGGCGAAGGACACCGTCACGGTCCCGCTGAAGAGCGACGCCCAGGGCCGTTCCAGCATCTATCTGGCTCAGACCGGCCCCTACTTCACGACCTGCAACAGTTGAAGTCGTTTTCCCCACTTGGTGTGGTTTGAGCGTCACGTAATTCTCCACGCCGAATTCCACCAAGATCATCGCACCTCCCACCCCAACTTGATAAAGCCATCTACACGGTTGCTGTCATGCCGGAGCCTTCCGACTCCCCCGCGTGACCTGCAAGTTCGTTAACTACCCGGCCTTGGGATCAACCTCACACCCGAACCTGTGCCAGGGCGGAGGACGAGGGCCGCGAGTTGACCGGGTGGCGGGATGCACGGCCACGACAGCCGCCCGGGCGGTTGCCGCGTTCTGCACGTTCGGTTGGGCGGTACTGCCCCTGCGGACCTGGTTCCGGGGCCGCCGGCCGCGTATGCAGGAATGGTTGCAGTCCAGCGGAGGAAGAGGCCCCATGCGCGACCATGACAACGCCAGAACGACTGGCACCGGGGACGGGCGCGCCCCTGCCCGCAAGCTAGCGGCTGGAAGCGGGAGAGCGCCGCAGGGCCTCCTCGCCCTGCAGGGCACCGCCGGGAACGCGGCCGCCGTCCAGATGCTCCGAGCGGCTGGGCATGCCTGGGCCCAGCCGGAGCAGCATCAGCACGGCGCTGGCTGTGGCCACCAACAGGCTCAGGAGGCGCGGCAGCCCGCGGTGCAGCGCTCCGTGGTCCACGACGTGCTGCGCTCGGGTGGCCGTCCGCTTCACGAGGCGACCCGCACGGACATGGAGTCCCGGCTCGGCGCGGACTTCTCCGACGTCCCCATCCATAACGACGGCGCTGCCAAGGCTTCTGCTGCCGAAGTCGGTGCCCGGGCGTACACTTCCGGCAACCACGTCGTCATTGGTGAGGGCGGAGCCGACAAGCACACCCTCGCGCACGAGCTCACCCACGTCATTCAGCAGCGCCAGGGCTCCGTCGCCGGAACCGACAACGGAGCCGGCCTCAAGGTTTCCCACCCCTCCGACCGGTACGAACGCGAAGCCGAGGCCAACGCATCCCGTGTCATGTCGTCAGCCGGGCCCGCCTACGCCCCGATGACACACGGTTCCCCCGCACCCTGTGAGGTGGTGGCCGCACAGGAACCTGCTGCGGTTCAGCGCTTGTTCGCCGCAGATCCGGGACGGGGGAGCGTCGGCGAAAACCTTGCCACTGCAGCGCCGCTCATGCTCGCCGACACGGCATCGGCTCAGGGCGAGCACGTGTTCAACGCCTTCAACGCCCTGGCTGTGGAACTTGCCAACAGGCTGGCACAGGAAGCGCCCCCGTCGGGCGCTCTCACGACCGCAATCGCCACATTGCGTCAACAGGCCGCCCGACTTGGGGAATTGCGCGACCATGCCCAGTTCCGCGCCGCTCCGGCAGGGAAGGGAAACTCGGCGAACGCCACTAGCTACTCGCAGTACATCCAACACATTCGCGCTGCGGTAACGGACGTACTGGCGAGCGACCCGGCTGGTGGATGGAGCCGTCTGGTGGGGCTGTCCCACACCATTCTGGATCGCGCTGTGGACCAGGATGCCTGGGACTACCAGGTCGCTCACCAGCCGAAGAGGCCGTTCGAAACATGGTCGAAGGATACGAAGGATGCGATGACGGACACCTTCTCAGCCCTGCTCAGTGCCGTGTCCGCAGCCCGCGCCCCGCAATGACCCGACGATGGGACGGCCCAGTGGCCCGAGTCCCTGGATCCGGCTGACCTGCCGATGGTGCGCCACGTCGTGAGCACGGCTTTCGAGGGGAATGATCCGGTGCCTGGCGCGACCGGGCCGAGCCGGTACCCGACAGCGAGCGGATCGCGATGGGGTTGGTGCGCACTCGCGCTGATCGGGGACTTCGTGGACCAGGTTGACGGGCCGGGTGCATGCGAGCACCGACTCCTGACTGCGCTCGGCCGTGCCCTCGACTGAAGCGACTGCTCAGAGCCGGTGTGACCAGCCGGATCCCCAACCGCTGTCACTCGAGTGGCCCGGTGTCGTTGAGGGTGCATGTCTCACACCGCGCTGTCGATGGGTCTCTGCCTCTACAGTGCCCCGCATACCTACGTAGACGAGGCCGGTGTCGGCCACGACGTCCTGCACCTGTACACCGCCGGGCACACCCTGACCGGCACGCCCACGACCGACGGGGACTGGCCCGCGGGGTTCGACCTGTGGGACTTGGTCGACACCGACGAGAGCGGCGAGGTCGTGGTGGACTCCGCCCCGTTCGCCGGGCAGTGGCGGGCCGGCCGCGCCCGGGTGATCACGCTCAGGGACGGGCTCAGATGGCTGAGCGGGTAGCGCTTTGCGGCGCGACCGGGCGGGGCCGGCTTGTCTCCTTTCTATCGGGCCGGAGCGAGGGGCTGCGGGTGGCCTTGCGGCCGGTGACGATGACGGGGCCGTTGAGGCTCGTCACCGGCCGTTATGCATAGGCCGACTGGCCGATGCCGGACATGGTGGGGCTGCGAGGTGTCTTTCTGTAGCTTGATGATGCCGGGTACGCAGGTGGTCTCGGTTTGAGTGATGAGCCCAGCAGGGTGCGTTCCGCGACCGTCTGCCGGTCAACGGGGCGTACCGTCGACCCAGCTGATCGATGAGGGTCCCTGTGGAGCCCGCCTTCGGAGGAGAGCAGACACCATGTCGAAGATCCTTTTCGTGATGACCGGCGCAGACCACTGGACGCTGGCGGACGGTACCAAGCGCCCGACCGGCTTCTGGGCCGAGGAGGCCGTCGCCCCGTACCAGGCGTTCACGGCCGCCGGCCACGAGATCGTCGTTGCCACACCGGGCGGCGCAGTGCCGCCTCTGGACCAGGGCAGCCTGGCGCCGCAGTTCAACGGCGGCGACGAGGGCGCGAAGAAAATGGCGGACGCCCTCGCCTCTATCAGCGAGATCCAGCACCCCATCAGGCTGGAGGACGTCGACCTCGACGACTACGCCGCCGTCTTCTACCCCGGTGGCCACGGCCCGATGGAGGACCTGGCCGTTGACGCCACGTCCGGCAGGCTCCTCATCGACGCCCTTTCCTCGGGCAAGCCGCTGGGTGTGGTCTGCCATGCCCCGGCCGCGCTGCTGGCCGCCACCAAGCCCGACGGCAGCAACGCCTTCGCCGGCTACCGGCTCACCGGCTTCAGCAACGCCGAGGAGACCCAGACCGGCCTGGCGGCCAACGCCAAGTGGCTGCTCCAGGACCGCCTGGTCGAGATCGGTGCGGACTACCAGGAGGGCGAGCCGTGGGGCCCGTACGTGGTCGTCGACCGCAACCTGGTCACCGGTCAGAACCCCGCCTCCGCCGGGCCCGCCGCAGCCGAAGTGCTCAAGAAGCTGGGCTGACCACCATCCCCGGACCGGCGGGCCAGCGACTTCGGTTTTCCGGCGCCTCCTCCCACGTCGGCTGCGAGCCAGTTCAGAGACGACCCGGCCGCGATCCTCAGGGTTCTGCCGGCTCCGCTGCGGCACTGGGGCGGCTGCCAGCCAGCGGAGAAGCTCCGTGGCAAGTCATCACTGCGCTGCCGTATCGAGGCAGGGGACCTGGTCTTCAGCTACTTGTTTCACAGCCAAACCATCGACAACGGCTGTGTCGCGCAGATCGAGACCGACCCGTCGACATCAGCCGATTCGCTGCGGAAGAATCATAGGAACAAGCTCACCCACCGACACAGCCGTTGTCTTACCGGATGTGATCGTTGAGTTTCCGCTGCTCAGGCATGGTTCCAGTGTCGTTGCGGGAGAGTGTGGGCGATCAGTTCGTGCTCGGCGATGCGGAGTTGACCGGTGACATCGGTGATGGGGCTGCTGGAGGAGCGGGAGACGGCTGCCCGTGTGCGGGCGGAAGAGCTTCGTGCGGAGGCGGAGCGGCTTCTTGCCGAACTCGCCGAGGCGGAAACGGTGTTGGACGCCGGGTGGTCGCCCGGACGGAGCTGGCCGAGGCCCTGGCCGCTCCGGCCGGGACGACGGACGTGCTGGTCATGAACCCGAACCCGTAGAGGGAGGGCCGACCTGGCGACCTCGCGTAATCGGGAGTCGCGTATTCCTCTGCTGCCGAGGGCTTGTGGTCACTGTGAGTGGTCGCCAGGTCCGCCCTCCTAGAGCACCAGGACGCGTTTGCTGGTGGGGTCGCCTCAAGACTGGATGCCGCCCTTTTGCCGGACGATTTTGGCGAATCGCTCGAGGGCGGGTTCCTCGTCGTCGGGGTCCAGAGGGCCGCTGCTGGTGTGCGGGTGGGGCATTCGGGTGTGGTGGCTTGGCCCCGGCTGGCGGGCGGGGCCAAGCCACCACGGTGCGTCTGTCAGCTGACGAGTTTCATTCCTCCCCAGGTGCTGTCGGGCCACATGGTGACGGGGTCGCTCAGGTGGCCGGCTCCGTCGCCGGGGTAGAGGTGGAGGGTGCCGTCGCCCCAGATGGCGGCGACGTCGGTTTTGCCGTCTCCGGAGAAGTCACCGGCTATGAGGTGTTGGACGGATGACCATGTGTTGCCTCCGATCATCTGGGGGCCGGAGGTCAGGCCGCCGTGGCCGTCGCCGAAGTAGAGGTGGAGAGTGCCGTCGGGCCATTCGGCGAGGATGTCGGCGTAGGTGTCGCCGTTGTAGTCGCCTGCGGCGAGGAGTTTCATTCCTCCCCAGCTGTTGTCGGGCCACATGGAGGCGTCGGAGTTGAGACCTCCTGTGCCGTTGTTGGTGTAGACGTGGAGGGTGCCGTCGCCCCAGATGGCGACCAGGTCGGTCTTGCCGTCTCCGTTGAAGTCACCGGTGGTCAGCTGCTTGACAGTGCCCCAGGTGGTGCCTCCGGGCTGTTGCGTGACGTTCGAGGTGTCCAGCCCGCCCTGTCCGTTGCCGAGGTAGAGGTGGAGAGTGCCGTCGGGCCATTCGCCGACCAGGTCGGCGTTGCCGTCTCCGTTGAAGTCACCGGTGGCCATGAGCTTCATGCCGCCCCACGATTTGTCCCACATCTGGGGGCCGGACGTGAGCCGTCCGCCGGAGTCGCCCGTGTAGAGGTGGAGGGTGCCGTCGGTCCATTCGGCGGCGATGTCCGGCCGGGCGTCGCTGTTGAAGTCACCCCGGCTGGAGGGAAGGTAGGGCGAGCCCTCGATGGACTGTGCCGTTGTCGTCCAGCCGCGCTGGCTGAGATCGGTCGGTGTGCCGAGGGTGACCGTGCCGCCGGTGTCTTTCCGCCCAGGGAGTTCGGTCAGGCGGCCGTCCCAGCTGACCGCGAGCAGGTCGGGGATCCCGTCGCCGTCGCTGTCGCCGTCGCTGGTGAGCGCAGGGTAGGAAAGGGACACGAGGCCGCTGCTGATCTGCTGGCGGGTGCTGGTGTCGCCGAGTCCCCTGGGGTCGCCGACCCGGTTGGGGTAGAGGTACATGGCGCCGGTGGTCTTGTCGCGGGCCCAGAGGTCTGGCAGGCCGTCGCCCGTGACGTCCCCAGGGGCTACGACGGTCAGTCCGTCCCAGCCGTCAGTCCCGAGCAGCATGGGGGAGAGCAGGCGTCCGCTGCCGTTGCCGGGGAAGAGCCAGAGCTTTCCGCGCTCGACAGTGATCAGGTCGTTGTGATGGGTGGTGTCGCCGTCAACGTTGCCGGCGGCGATGATCTGGCTGGCCTGGGACCAGTCGGACGCGTAGGTGGAGCAGTCGGTGATCGTGGTGTCACACGACGGCCGAGGCACCGCCGTTGCCTGCGCCTTGATGAAGTTGCCCGGCCCGGGGTTGAGATAGATGTAGAGCTTGCCGGACTTGAGGACGAACAGATCGTCCACGTTTGCCGCGCCGTGCATGGCGCCCCGGTGGGCGAGGATGGCTCCCTTCCAGTTCTTGTCGGCCGTCGGGGCTTGAGAGGTGGCCACCGGGACGCCGAGGGCGGGGTCGGTCCCCACGGCGTAGAAGCGGATCTGACCGTCCTTGTCGACGATGGCGGTATCGGGCACGCCGTCACCCGTCAAGTCGCCGAGGGCCGCGTGGGCGGTGAGGTTGTCGGGGACGTAGAAGGCGTACTCGTACGACTGCGAGTGGTTGCCGGCCTTGTCGACGGCACTGACGTCGAGGTAGTTGGTGCCCCAGTGGCCGGGGGCGAGCTTGATGCTCGCTGAGCCGTTGGTGGCGGGGACGGTGCTGGCGCCGCCGACGGGGAGTGAGGTGTTGAAGGAGTATTCGAAGTGGTCTACGCCGCTGGTGGCGTCGGTTGCCGTGAAGGTGAACTGGCCCTGGAATCCGTCGCCCATGACGTGGGTGGTGCCGGTTGGGGAACCGGCGGCGGGGTAGTCGGGTGAGGTGACGGTGGGCTGGCTCGGTGGGGTTCTGTCGATCTGGAAGTGACAGCCGGCATTGGTGGCCGAGTGGTTGATGCCGTCGTCGGCGCGTACGTTCCAGCCGTAGGTGTGCCCGTCCTCAAGGGCGCCGACGGCCTTGTCGACCGTCGTGTTGTTGCCGACCCAGGGAGTGTTCGAGTTCGCGTCGGCGGTGGAGATGATTCCGGCGCCGCTCACGTAGTCCCACAGCGCGAACTGGCCGCGCACCTGCTGGTTGCTGTCCGGGTCCGAGATGGTGGCCCGCAGATGGATGCCGTCGCTGGCGACGTTGGTCGAGCCGATCCAGCCGAAGGGCGCGTTCACGCCGCAGTCCGGTGTTGCCGGTGACTGAGCGGCCGGGACGGTGGCGGCCGAAGTAGGCACGTTGGGAACGGAGTTGTACTGGACGGTCAGGGTCGGGTTCGTCGAGAACCGTTTGAACGCGTTCTTGTCACCTTCGTCGGCGGCGAAGACGCCGACCGACAGGCTGCTGCCGGCATGGGCAACGGCGGTGGTGATGTCCGCGATGGCCGGCTGGTTGCCGGGGCAGTCGTTGTTGCGGGTACCGGTGACGGACGCACTCCCGATCTGCTCGTGCGTCGATGGTGCGGTGTTCCAGGTGATGCCGGAGTTAAAGGAGTCGGAGCGGTAGACGTTGATGCCGTACTTCTCGCAGCCGATCGATGCCGAGTAGGTCTCCAGCATGTTCAGCGTGGCGGAGCCGATGGTCTTGCCGGAGTAGAAGGAGGTGTCGAACTTGTAGAAGACGCGCTCGATCCCCGTGTCCGCCAGCCAGCCCTGATAGCCGACGCCAGGGTCTCCCCACTTGGCGGTGTCCCAGGGCTCGGACTGGTGGGCCTCCCAGATGCCGCCCCAGGTGGTGTTGCCGGTGTTGCGGGGTATCCAGTTCGGGTCGATGTAGACGGGGAAGTGCGTGTCGGAAGCGGTGAGGAGATTCTGGTCCGGTGTCAGCGTGATGCCGTCCCGGCCTGCGGACGCCCGCAGATCCGCTTGCTTGGCTCCGGCCGACGGGCCGGTGACTGCCCCGCCGGCGGCACTGCCTGCGGCCGGGCTCTGCATGAACAGCGACCGCGACTTGGCCGGTGCAACGGTCGATGTGCTCGAATCCCACATGACCGGGGTCGGTGCGGAGAAGACAGTCGTCCCCGAACTGTCCTTGGCCTTGAGGGCGCCGGCGCTGTCGCTCGTCAGCGTGAGGCCGTTCGTCGTCGTGCTGAGCCGCACGGTGGCGAGCTTGGGGTTGCGCGCCGCATCCGGGGTCTTGACGACCAGGACCTGCGTGAAGCCGCCCTGGTCCTGCGCGGTGACACGGAGGTCGACGTCCGGAAGCACGTCGGGATACAGCGCGCTGGAACCAGAAAGGGTGGGAGCGGGCAGCGGATCGGGCCAGCTGAGAGCGAGTTCCTTGCCATCAGGGGCGGTCATCTTGGCGAGCGGGCCGCTGCCCCCAGCGGAGAAGACCAAAGCCGTGGGGGTCGCGCTCGTGGCGATCGTCCCGTCCGTGCCGCGCTGGAGGGTGGCGTCGACCGGCACCCATGTTCCGCTCTTGTTGACCCGTACAGGCTGAAGGCTCTGGGTCTGGGTGAAGCTTCCGTCCGGGTTGGCCGTCAGCGTACTCGTCGACGTGGTCGCCGCACTTACAGAGACGGAGGAACCCGTGGATTTGGCCTTGGCCGAGGCCGAGATCGCTTCCGCCTGGCCCGGAGTTGACGGTGTGTCTGCCGGGGGAACTCCACCGGGCTGAAGGGAAGTTGAACCGGTTGTGCCGTACGCCGCCGCCACGCTCGTGTCGACGGCGAGGGAGATAAGCGCGGCGCTGAGAGTCACACTCAAAGCGGAGGCCATGCCTCTGCGTCTATATCGGCTCTGTGTCCTCATGCTGCTCCTGACGTGCCTCTGAATTATCGATTTCCATGCCGGATCCGGCGAGCTTTGCGGAGCATATCCGGCATGAAGTTCGAGGGTTCTCGGTGGGAGCTGGTCAGGCTGTTGTGATGGCGATATCGATTCTTTCCCGTCGGGAGCATTACCAGCTATCGGGCATAACGGCGCAAGCTTCGCTTGTTCGGGCAATTAGTTAGCCATCTTGTGTAGGTGCAGTGTCTGTTCTGTGAGTTCTGGCTCGCTGTGTGCCTGATTGTGCTCGATTCATTGCCTTCCCGTGCCTCATTATTTTCTGATGCTTTCTTTTTTCTTGGTCAAGTCATTGGTGATCCACTGGTAGCTTTCCGGTCTATTTTGTTTCCAGGGGTGGGGCTTTAGTGAAGAGCAGAAGCGGGACTTTCTCGCTAATTTTCGGCTGGATCCGGCATGCCTGCGCACGGCGCAATACGGTCGCTCTGACGACCTGTCTGGCGCTGACGTTGACGATGCTCTCGGGAGCTCCGGTCTTCGCCCGGGGACACGATTTGCCGAAGCTGTGGTCACCACGACCACTCGACAAGCAGCACTCTGTCTCCGGCCATGACGGTGTATCAGCGGTGCCTCCGTCGCACTCGACGCTGCACGGACCGAGCCAGACCGGGCCTGCCCCGACTCCCGTGGTGTGGCCTGCAGCCACCCGCACGCTGGCGAACCCGGCCGCGGGCAACCCCGGATCCGCACAGTCGCTCTCACCGAAAAGCGCCCCCTCCGTGGAGCCCGGACCCGCTTCCGTCATCGGCACCCCCGTCTGGCTGGGCCGTCCAGGATCCCTGACCAAGCAACACCAGGCCACAACAACAGCCGGTCAGACACCGGACAAAGTCGCGGTCACGGTCGCAGGCCGCGAGGAGGCGCAGCGAGCCGGCATCAACGGTGTACTGGTGTCCCTGACCGACAACGCCACCACCAAGGGGGACGGCAAGGTCTCGGTCGGTCTGGAGTACTCCGGATTCGCCAACGCCTACGGAGGCGACTACACCTCCCGGCTCCAACTGGTCCAGCTGCCGCCGTGCGCCCTGACCACGCCGCAGGCAGCCCAGTGCCGCACTGCCAAGCCCATCCCCTTCCACAACGACTACGCGAACCACCGACTCGTCGCTGATGTCGCCCTCCCCACCTCCGGAACGCCCCCTGGTGCGGCTCCGTCGTCCGCGGCGCAACTCAAGGGCGCCGCGCTCACCTCGCAGGCCTTCTCGGCCAGCGCGCAGCCCATGGTTCTCGCCGCTGCCCCGGCTCCGGGCGGAGCCGGAGGCACCTACAGTGCCACCACCCTTGCCCCATCGGGCAGTTGGAGCGCGGGCACCTCGACGGGCGACTTCACCTGGACCTATCCGGTCAGCGTGCCGGCCCCGCTGGGCGGATCCGCGCCCGCCGTGGCGCTCTCCTATGACTCGGCGAGCCTGGACGGCCGGACCTCGGCCACCAACAACCAGGCGTCGTGGGTCGGTGACGGCTGGGACTACGACCCCGGCTTCATCGAACGCTCCTACAAGCCGTGCTCCAAGGACGGCCAGCCCAACACCGTCGGCGACAACTGCTGGTCGGGCGAGAACATGACCATGTCGCTGGGCGGCCGCTCCGTGAAGCTGGTCAAGGACGACACCACCGGCACCTGGCGGGAGAGCAGCGACGACGGTTCGCGGGTCGAGCACCTCACGGGGGCCGCGAACGGAGCCCAGAACGGCGAGTACTGGCGGATCACCACGACCAACGGTGTGCAGTACTACTTCGGCCTCAACCACGCCCCCGGCAGCACCACCACACCCGCCACCAACTCGACCTGGACCGCCCCCGTGTTCGGCAACGACGCCGGTGAGCCCTGCCACGGGACGACGTTCGACACCTCCTGGTGCCAGCAGGCCTGGCGCTGGGCGCTCGACTTCGTCGTCGACACCAACCAGAACGTCACCACCTACGCGTACAACACCGAGTCCAACTACTACTCCCGGGGCACGGCCAACACGCTCACCCCGTACATACGCGGTGGCTACCTGACCACCATTACCTACGGCCAGCGGCTGCCCGATGTCCTGGCGGGCAAGAAGGCCGCCGCCCAGGTCCTCTTCACAACGTCAGAGCGCTGCATCCCGGACGCGAGCTTCACCTGTGCTCCGAACCTGCTGACCACGGCGAACGCGGCGCACTGGCCGGACGTCCCGTTCGACCAGAACTGCCCGTCCACCGGTACCTGCTCGAACCATGCTCCGTCGTTCTGGAGCACCAAGCGGCTTGCCACCATCACCACGCAGGTCCTGGTCGGCACCGCCTACTCCACCGCCGACACCTACACGCTCACTCACCAGTTCCCGGCCTCGGGCGACACCAACAAGCCCTCCCTGTGGCTGGCCTCGCTGACCCGCACCGGTAACGACGGCGGCACCGCGGCCACCCCCACGGTCACCTTCCTCGGACAGCGGATGGCCAACCGGGTCGGCGCGGTCGACAACATCCCGCCGATCTTCCGGTTGCGGATCAACGCCATCAACACCGAGTCCGGCGGCCAGATCAACGTCGTCTACAAGGACCCGGAGTGCGTCAAGGGCACCCACATGCCCGCCGCGCCCGACAGCAACACCATGTCCTGCTACCCGGTCTACTGGACGCCACAAGGAGCGAGTGACCCGGTCCTCGACTGGTTCCACAAGTACCTCGTCCAGCAGGTGACTGAGGTCGACAAGACCGGCATCGGCGCGGCCACGAAGTCCACGTCCTACGAGTACCTCGGCGGCGCCGCCTGGCACCACGACGACGAGGAACTCGCCGACCCCAAGAACCGCACCTGGGGCCAGTTCCGCGGCTACGGCGAAGTCATCACCCACACCGGCGCCGCCCCGCAGACACTGACCCAGTCCTCCACGCTCTACCTACGCGGCATGAACGGCGACGTGAAGGCCGACAGCTCCAAGCGGTCCGTGACCGTGACCGACTCGAGCGGCGGGACGATCACTGACGACGACCAGCTCGCAGGGTTCTCCCGCGAAAGCCGTACCTACGACACCATCGGCGGCACGCTGAAATCGGCCACCCTCAACGACCCATGGGCCGGCCGGATCACCGCCACGCACAAGCGGACCGGACTGCCCGACCTGACAGCCCGCCAGGGCGGCATCGCCGCCGTGCACCAGCGCGCGCTGCTCGCGGACGGCTCCTGGCGCACCACCGAAACCGACACCACCTACACCTCCGACGGGCTCGTCAGCACCGTCGACGACAAGGGCGACGGCACCGCCGCCACCCCCGAGACCTGCACCAAGACCAGCTACGCCCAGAACACCGCGGCGAACATGCTGGCCTTCCCCGCCGAAGCCATCAAAATCGCCGGAGGGTGCGCCGCCACCCCGGATGCATCCAACACCCTCGCGGACAACCGCAACATCTACGACAGCAAGTCCTTCGGCACCCTCGGTGCAACCGGTGACATTTCGCAGACCCAGGCGCTCGACCACTTCGACGCCTCGGGCACCGCACAGCTCAAGACCATCGGCACCACGACGTACGACGACTACGGCCGTGCCACCAGCGTGACCAACGTGGCCGGTGCCACGACCTCCACCGCCTACACCCCGGCCACCGGGGCGCTGCCGACCTCGGTCACCAGCACCCAGCCGGCCGTCGCCCCCGCCACCACCGGCTGGAAGAGCACCACGACCTACGACCCGCTGCGCTCCGCCCCCCTCACCACCACGGACGCCAACGGACGCATCACCGACGTCACCTACGACCCGCTCGGCCGGATCTCCGCTGTCTGGCTGCCCGGCCGGCCCAAGGCGACCAAGTCCCCCAACAACAAGTTCACCTACGCACTCAACAACACCACGCCCAGCGTGGTGACGACCCAGACGCTGCGCGAGGACGAGTCATACGGCATTGACCACAAGCTGTACGACGGACTGCTCCGGCTGCGCCAGGAACAGCAGAGCAGCGGTGACGGTGGCTCGGGACGCCTGATCTCGGACACCTATTACGACAGCCACGGCTGGACGGTGAAGGCCAACGCCAAGTACTACAACACGGCCGACCCCTCCACCACCCTCTACGTCGTCAACGACGACCAGGTGCCTTCACAGACCGGCACCTACTTCGACGGGATGGGCCGCCCCGTCGCCCAGGCGCTCTCCAGCTTCGCCGTCGAACAGTGGCGCAGCACCACCGCCTACCCCGGAGCCGACCGGGTCGACGTCACCCCACCGCCTGGCGCGTCCGCGACCAGCAAGGTCACCGACGCCCGCGGCCGCACCACGGCGCTCCTTCAGTACCACGGTGTCACGCCCACCGGCGACGCCGACACCACCCACTACCACTACAACGTGGCAGGCCAGCCGGACCTGGTGACCGACAGCTCCGGCAACAAATGGAGCACCAGCTACGACCTGCGCGGCCGCAAGACAACGTCCACGGACCCGGACACCGGCACCACCACCTACACCTACAACGACCTCGACCAGGTCACCTCGACGACGGACGCCCGCAACAAGACCCTGGCATACACGTACGACGCCCTCGGCCGCAAGACCGGCGAGTACTCCGGCTCGACCACGGGAACCCAGCTCGCCTCGTGGACGTACGACACGCTCGCCAAGGGCTACCCCACCTCGTCGACCCGATTCGTCAACGGCAACGCCTACACGACGTCGGTCACCGGCTACGACACCGGCTACCGCCCCACCGGATCGTCGGTCACCATCCCTTCCTCGGAGGGGAAGCTGGCGGGCACCTACAACACCGGCATGGCCTATACCCCGAACGTCGGACTGCTCGACAACACGACGATGCCCGCCGCGGGCGGCCTGAACGCCGAGACCGTGTACTACTCGTACAACATCGCCGGGCAGCTCCTCCTGGCCGGTGGTGACGCCGACTACCTCAGCGGCATGACCTACACCCCGCTCGGCCAGGTCCAGCGGTCCACCGTCGGTGACGTCCCCAACCAGGTCGTACAGACCAACAGTTACGACGCGGCCACCGGGCGGGTCCTGAAGTCGACCCTGGACAAGGAGACCAACACCACCTCCTCGGTCGACGTCACCAACTACACCTACACCCCGTCCGGAGCCGTCACATCGGTGTCCGACGTCCAGGACACGGGCCAGACCGACACCCAGTGCTTCACCTACGACTACCTGAACCGCCTCACCGAGGCCTGGACCGACAAGGGTGGAACCAGCACCGAACCGGCCCCGAAGGCCGCCGGCATCGGAGGCTGCACCAACACCAAGCCCAGCGCCGCGAACCTCGGCGGCCCGAACCCGTACTGGCAGTCCTACGGCTACGACCTGACCGGCAACCGCACCAGCGAAGTCGACCACGACGTCACGGGCAACACCGACAAGGACGCCACCCACACCGAGACGTACCCTGTCTCCGGACAGCCGCACCCGCACGCCGTGCAGTCCATGACCACGGGCAGCAAGGCAGCCGGAACGAGCACGGACACCTTCGCCTACGACGCATCGGGCAACACCACCGCCCACACCACCGGCGCCGGAACCCAGAACTTCACCTGGACCGACGAAGGCAAGCTCGACACCATCACCAAGACCCAGCAGGACAAGGGCACCGACTTCGTCTACGACGCCGACGGCAACCAGCTCCTGCGCCACGACCCGACCACGGCGACGCTGTACCTGCCCGGCACCGAAGTCGTCCTCGACAAGGCGGCCAACACCACCAGCGCCACCCGCTACTACACCGCACCCGGCGGTCTGACCGTCGCCCGCAGCACCGGTGGCCACCTGACCTACCTGGCCTCCGACCCACACGGCACCGACAACGTCGCCATCGACTCGGCCACCCTGTCCGTCCAGCGACGCCCGATGACCCCCTTCGGCCAGAACCGTAACGGCGCACCAGCGCCCACCAGTTGGCCGGGAGACAAGGGCTTCGTCGGCGGCACGACCGACACCGACACCGGCCTCACCAACCTCGGCGCCCGCGAATACGACCCCAACCTGGGCCGCTTCCTCTCCGTCGACCCGGTCCTCGACCCCACCAACCCGCAGTCCGTCAACGGCTACGCCTACTCGAACAACACCCCTGTCACCAGCAGCGACCCGACCGGCCTGATGCAGATGTGCGGCGAGGGCGGCGCCGCCTGCTACCCCGACGACTGGAACACCGACGGCACGGCCAACACCGACGGCAACCGGGCCACCACCGATGACAAGCCGAAGCCGAAGCCGACGTACGTCAGCAAGCCGAAGCCGAAGAAGCACCACCACTGGTGGCAGAAGGCCGTCGACTGGGCCGCCGACCACGTCGTGGAGATCGCGGTCACCGTGGTCGTCGTCTCCGTCGTCGTCGGATGCATCGCCGCAACAGCAGGAGCCTGCGCAGGCGTACTGGTCGCAGCCGCATCGGGCTTCACCGCAGGCGCAGAACTCGGGGTGACCGCAGCGGTCGCAGGAGCCGCCGTCGGGGCAGGCGCCGAAGCACTATCCGTGCTGGGCGTCGGAGCTGCAGTCGTGGCCGGCGCCGCCAAGGTGGCCAAGGCAGCAAAGGGCGGCGCCGGCAAGGCAGGAGGCGAAGGCGAGGCCGCCGCGGCAGCCGCCAAGAGCGAGGGAGGCGCCGCCGGCAAGCAGGAACCCGCGTCGTCCCCCGGATGCGACAGCTTCCCCGCCCCGACGACGGTGCTCCTCGCCAGTGGCGCGGCCATCCCGATCGACCAGGTCAAGGTCGGCGACACCGTCCAGGCCACGGACCCGCTGACCAACACCACCAAGCCGGAGAAGGTCACCCACGTCGAAGTCACCCTGACCGACAAGGACTTCACCGACACCAAGGTCCACACCACCACCGGCGACCAGACGATCACCTCCACCCAGCACCACCCGTACTGGGACGCCACCGGCAAGCAATGGGTCGACGCCGCCGACCTGAAACCGGGCGAACAACTGCGCCAGCCCGACGGCACCCTCACCACGGTCGTCAACGTACGCAACTACCACCGTGCCGTTACCACCTACAACCTCACCGTCGACCACATCCACACGTACTATGTGCTGGCGGGGGCCACACCGATCTTGGTCCACAATTGTGCCGCTGGTAGGCCCAAGAATTTGCGACCTGATCCGAATGCTGAGGGGCCGCACGTCACATTTCGACGGAACGCTTCTGGGCAGGTCACGAATTATGCCGAATGGGCGAAGCAGTCAAATCCAAGGAATCCTGCCCCATGGGAAATGCTCAAGCGTGTTGATATGCAGGGGGCGGCCCATTATGACAGGGTTACCGGAGACTATATTCCGACACCGCACGTGAATTATCCCGATGGATCTGTAGCGCCGGCGAAACCCTGGGAGATAACCAAGGGATTTCTGGAGGATCTGACACATGAGTGACCTGGATGTACTGAGTCAAGTCGAGTCCTGGTTTTCTGATCAATGCGATGGTGATTGGGAGCATGGATTCGGAATTAAGATTGAAACTCTCGATAATCCTGGCTGGATGATCCGAGTGGCCCTGGAAGGAACAAGTATGCAAGGGGTCGAGGTGAAGCGAACTGCTCAAGAGTCGGATGGGTGCTGGATTCACCATTGGTCGGATGGGGATGTCTTGCACGTGGCCTGTGATGTAAAGTCACTCCATTCTGGTCTTGCATTGGTCATGATTCTCTTGAGTGATCCTGCATAGATGAAAAGACACCTCGGAGCCCCACCGGAATAGTGCTCCGGTGGGGCTCCGAGGTGTCTCCGTCGACCCGGTCCTCGACCCCACCAACCCGCAGTCCGTCAACGGCTACGCCTACTCGAACAACACCCCTGTCACCAGCAGCGACCCGACCGGCCTGATGCAGATGTGCGGCGAGGGCGGCGCCGCCTGCTACCCCGACGACTGGAACACCGACGGCACGGCCAACACCGACGGCAACCGGGCCACCACCGATGACAAGCCGAAGCCGAAGCCGACGTACGTCAGCAAGCCGAAGCCGAAGAAGCACCACCACTGGTGGCAGAAGGCCGTCGACTGGGCCGCCGACCACGTCGTGGAGATCGCGGTCACCGTGGTCGTCGTCTCCGTCGTCGTCGGATGCATCGCCGCAACAGCAGGAGCCTGCGCAGGCGTACTGGTCGCAGCCGCATCGGGCTTCACCGCAGGCGCAGAACTCGGGGTGACCGCAGCGGTCGCAGGAGCCGCCGTCGGGGCAGGCGCCGAAGCACTATCCGTGCTGGGCGTCGGAGCTGCAGTCGTGGCCGGCGCCGCCAAGGTGGCCAAGGCAGCAAAGGGCGGCGCCGGCAAGGCAGGAGGCGAAGGCGAGGCCGCCGCGGCAGCCGCCAAGAGCGAGGGAGGCGCCGCCGGCAAGCAGGAACCCGCGTCGTCCCCCGGATGCGACAGCTTCCCCGCCCCGACGACGGTGCTCCTCGCCAGTGGCGCGGCCATCCCGATCGACCAGGTCAAGGTCGGCGACACCGTCCAGGCCACGGACCCGCTGACCAACACCACCAAGCCGGAGAAGGTCACCCACGTCGAAGTCACCCTGACCGACAAGGACTTCACCGACACCAAGGTCCACACCACCACCGGCGACCAGACGATCACCTCCACCCAGCACCACCCGTACTGGGACGCCACCGGCAAGCAATGGGTCGACGCCGCCGACCTGAAACCGGGCGAACAACTGCGCCAGCCCGACGGCACCCTCACCACGGTCGTCAACGTACGCAACTACCACCGTGCCGTTACCACCTACAACCTCACCGTCGACCACATCCACACGTACTATGTGCTAGCAGGCGCCACACCGATCTTGGTCCACAATTGCGGTGAGACTGACGTCACGACGGTCTATCGGAAGCAGGACACGTCGATTCCTGAAACTCAGAGGCTGTCTGTCGATGCGGACGGAAATGTCTCACACTCCGGATCTGGATCGCTGTACCTCAATATGACTGGCGATATTGGCCATTCGCTCGGATTTAAGGGTGATCAACTGGTCGCCTTTGATGTCCCGGCACCCTTTGTTCGGCAGCTTTCAGAGGCCTCCCTGCCTCAGCGCATGCCGCGCGGCTGGCCGGGAACGAAGCGGGAATGGAATCGAGCCCTTAAAATGGCTCCAGATCAGTCTGATGAATCTGGGCTGTTCGGTCTTCGCGATCACCACATCCCTGGGCTAATGGATGCCATCATTCCAGGATCAGGTCGGATCATTGGGTAGGGCGGATTTGATGAGTCGTTACGAACTTGCAAGTGAGGGGCGCCGCTTGAGCGAGCGCCCCACGGAGGACCCGATCAGTCTGCTTGGGCTGCTGGTGGTCACGCCCGTAGCGGATGGGGTTAAGTACGCCCAGCGACTTAGGCGCTTGATCGCTGAAGCCGTTGAGATCTCCAGGTTGGCCGATTTTGAGGGCGATGACGTTTCGGAGGATGCGCTTCCGTCTTGGTTTCTGGAGCTTTCTAGCGGATCAGTTGGGGATGTTCCGGAAGATTCAATTGGGAGTGAAGGGAAGCGCAGGTATCTGGAGGTTAGGGACGATCGCCCATGGAGTTCGGGGGACTGGATCTATTGCTTCGACCCGGATCTTCGGGCGTGGTCCTGGTGGGATGTAACCGTTGATGAGAATGGGAAAGTATGCGTCTGGGTGGACACGAAGGGTGAGGCTCATATTCCCTGCGAAGAGCTCTGGTGGGCGGCCTTCGTGTCAGGGGCAGTGGGTGTTGAGCCGTTGACCCTGGAATTTGCCTCAGTGTGGCGCAGTCAGCGGAGCATCGGCCTCGCGAAGTAGGCGCATCAGTAATCCAAGGAGCCCCGCCGGAATTGTTCCGGCGGGGCTCCTTGGGTGTTTGACGGCAGTAGTTGACGGCAACGTCAACGGACGAAGTCGGTGAGGGGCGGCGGCTCGGCGCTGTGTCGCCGTCAGGTTCGGTGTAGACGAGGGTTTCGCAGGTGTTCCGGTCGATGAGGAGATAGACGGGGATGCCGGTCTGGGCGTAGGCGCTCGGCTTCTCTGGTCCCCGCTGGGGAACGGGGGCGTCGACGGTGTGGATTACCCGCCTGCCCTGTGGCTTTGACCTGCTGATTTCCGGGAGTTCGGGTGGGCAACGAAGGCTGGGTGAACACACACCGTGGGCCCGGTCTGGTCGAAGGCCGAGGACCGGAGCGCGCTGCTCGCCTCCTGCTACGAGCAGTCCCTCAAGCTCGCGAAGGAGCTGGGCGCCGCGACCATCGCCTTCCCGGCGATCTCGACGGGCATCTACGGCTGGCCGATCGGCAACGGGGCCGAGATCGCGATCCGCGTCGCCCGCGAGCACGGTGGCGCACCGCTGCGCGAGATCCGTTTCGTGCTGTTCGACGAGACGGCGTACCAGGCGTTTGCGCAGGTCCTGGGCAGCTGAGGACATAGCCGTCCAACTCGCCCGTGGGTGGGCCGGGCCGAGGGCCACATGGCAAGTCGAGCCATGAGCCCGAGCGCGCGATATCGGCCACCTCGCCGACCGGTTTCGTGGAGACCGCCGCTGTCGCGTCTCCACGAATCGGCTTGATCAAAGCGCCGTATGTCGTTGTATCCCGGTCGAGTTGATCGCTGCCGTCCGGGCGCGGGGCGCCGAGGTGGGCCGCGGAAGCCCTGCCGCCCCGGTGGCGGAAATGCGTCGACAGGTCGTCAGCCATTTCGACCAACATCATTACCCGCTGGTTCACTTGCCCGGCAGGAGCCTCTCGCCACCCGATCGGGTGAATCCGTGGGCTCCTTCTTTGGCGCATGCGCCCCGACGGAAGGGACCAGGATGTCGACCGCTGCGTACCGGCCACAGCCCGAGCAGCCGACGGGCCGGGCACAGCTCAGCCTGGGGATCGCCGCCGCGCGGAACCTGGCGACCACCACCAAGACCGTCCCGCAGATGCAGGGCATCAGCTCCCGGTGGCTGCTGCGCATGCTGCCCTGGGTGGAGGTGAAGGGCGGCGCGTACCGGGTCAACCGGCGCCTGGTGTACGAGGTCGGCGACGGCCGGGTCACCTTCGTCCAGGAGGGCACCGTGGTCAGGGTCGTCCCCGCTGAGCTGGGCGAACTGCCGCTGCTGCGCGGCTTCGACGACGACGAGGCGCTGCGCGCGCTCGCGGATCGGTGCCGGCAGCAGCAGTACGGCCCCGGCCAGGTCATCGCCGAGCAGGGCGGGGCCGTCGACCACGTCTATCTGATCGTGCACGGCAAGGTGGAGAAGGCCGGCACCGGACCGTACGGCGAGGAGACCCGGCGAGGCGTGCTGTCCGACGGCCGGTTCTTCGGCGGGCAGGCGGTGGCCGAGGAGCCGGGGGAGTGGGAGTTCACGGCACGCGCGATGACGTCGTGCACGGTGCTGGCCCTGCCCCGGGCCGCGTACGAGGAAGTGGCCGGCCGGAACGAGCAGTTGCGGGACCACGTCCGCCGGCGCCAGGACGAAAAGGCGAGGCCGCAGAACAAGAAGGGCGAGGCGAACATAGCCCTCGCCTCCGGCCACACCGGTGAGCCGGTCCTTCCGGGAACCTTCGTGGACTACGAACTGGCGCCCCGCGAGTACGAGTTGAGCGTGGCCCAGACCGTCCTGCGGGTGCACAGCCGGGTCGCCGACCTCTACAACGACCCGATGGACCAGGTCGAGCAGCAACTGCGGCTGACCATCGAGGCGCTGCGCGAGCGCCAGGAGTCGGAGCTGGTCAACAACCCCGAGTTCGGGCTGCTGCACAACGCCGACCACAGCCAGCGCATCTCCACCCACTCCGGCCCGCCCACCCCGGACGACATGGACGAGCTGCTGAGCATGCGGCGCGGCACCAAGGCCTTCTTCGCGCACCCCCGCGCCATCTCCGCGTTCGCCCGCGAATGCAACAAGCGGGGCCTCTCGTTCGACAGCGCCGACATGGGCGGCCACGCCGTTCCCGCCTGGCGGGGCGTGCCGATCCTGCCCTGCGGCAAGATCCCCGTCTCCGACGAGGGAACCTCCGCCATCCTCGCGATGCGCCTGGGCGAGGCCGAGGAAGGGGTGGTCGGCCTGCGCCAGACCGGGATCCCCGACGAGTACGAGCCGGGCCTCAACGTGCGGTTCATGGGCATCAACGACCAGGCCCTGATCTCCTACCTGGTCAGCACCTACTACTCGGCCGCGGTCCTCGTGCCCGACGCACTGGGCGTCCTCGAAAACGTCGAGGTCTTCCACAGCCCGTCCTGACGGCAGCCCGTCCCGGCCCGTCCTGACGACAGGCCGTCCTGACGCAGCGTCAGTCCGTACTGAGAAGGCGTCAGCCGTCCTGACGAAGACGTCGACCAGCGCGAACGGAGAGCAGAACCCGTGTCACAGCTGTCCCGGATGACCGCACCCACGGCCCGCCACCACACGGCGCGACTCGTGGCCACGCTCCTCGGCCACCGCCAGGGCGCCCTCCCCGCCGCTCCGAAGGTGCTGCCCGGAACCGCCCCGCGTCCGGCGGGCACCGCGATACCCACCGGGCCGACGGGCCTCGGCACCTCCGCAGCCCGCATCGCGGCGGGAAGGGCGGCCGCCAACAGTGCGGAGGCGCGCGGCACCGGTGTCCTGGAGCTCTACTGCCCGCCCGCGATCCGGGACGACCCGGCGCTCGGCCAGGAGGTGAACGACCGCCTGGTGAGCTGGGCCGAGGAGGCCGGGCTCTACGCCGGACGGCTCGACCGCGTACGCGCGGCGGACTTCGGGCGGCTCATGATGCTGGCCCACCCCGACACCGACGACCCGGACCGGCTCCTCGCCGCGGCCCGGTGCGCGCTGGCGGAGTGGGCCACGGACGACTACTACTGCGACGACGAGACCATGGGGTCCCGGCCCGAACTCCTCGGCTCGCACCTCGGTCTCGCCCACGCGGCCCTCGACCCCGCCCACCTCCCGGCCCGTTATGCGTCCGCGTGGGATGCGGACATGGGCGCCGACCCCGTACGGGTCGCCCTGCGCTCGGCGCTCCATGACCTGGCCAGGTATGCGGACTCCGCCCAGCTGGCCCGGCTCCGGCACGAGGTCGCCGTCCTGTTCGTCGGCTACGGGCAGGAGGGCTCCTGGCGCTCCCGGGGCCACATGCCCACCGTCCGCGAATATCTGGCACACCGACAGATCAACAGTTTCCTGCCGTGCATCGCCCTGGTCGACGTGGTGAGCGGCCATCCGCTGACGGCCTCCGAGTACGCCGATCCCCGGGTCCGCCGCGCCGTGACGATGGCCGGTACGGCCGGCACGCTCGTCAACGACCTGTACTCGATGACCAAGGAACACCAGTCCTCGGGCGTGGAGTTCAACCTGCCCACCGTGATCGCCGAGGAAGAGCGGTGCTCGCCGGCCGAGGCGGTGGAGCGGAGCGTGGAGATCCACGACGAGCTGGTGCGCACCTACGAGACCGAGGCCGCGGCCCTCGCCGTCACCGGATCGCCCCAGCTGCGCCACTTCCTCGCGGGGGTGTGGGCCTGGCTCGGCGGCAACCGCGCATGGCACAGCGGCAGCCTCCGCTACAACGACGCCTGAGCCCACCCCTCAGCCCTGTCACCGCCCCCGCGGTCACCCAAGTCTTGTCACCCCCTCCGCGGTACGCCCGCACCCAAGCAAGGAGCCCCCATGACCACCACCCCTGCCCCCGTCGGCGTGCTGCGCACCGCCTACCAGAAGGCCGTCGCCGAGTACTGGAACAACGAGCAGGACCCGGTCAACCTGCGCCTGGGCGATGTCGACGGCCTCTACCACCACCACTACGGGCTCGGCGACTACGACCCCTCCGTCCTGGAGGGTCCGGAGGAGACCCGTGACGCTCGCATCGTCGAGGAGCTGCACCGGCTGGAGTCGGCCCAGGCCGACGTCCTCCTCGACCACCTCGGCCCCGTAGCCCCCGGCCAGCGCCTCCTGGACGCCGGATGCGGCCGGGGCGGCACCAGCATCATGGCCAACGCACGCTTCGGCTGCGAGGTCGACGGCGTGTCCATCTCCCAGTCCCAGGTCGACTTCGCCAACGGCCAGGCCCGCAAGCGCGGCGTGGACGACAAGGTGCGCTACCACTTCGGCAACATGCTCGACACCGGCTTCCCGACCGGCGCCTTCCAGGGGATCTGGAACAACGAGTCCACCATGTACGTGGATCTCTTCGAGCTCTTCTCCGAGCACGCCCGCCAGCTGGCCTTCGGCGGCCGCTACGTCGTCATCACGGGCTGCTACAACGACGTCACCGGCGGCCGTTCCAAGGCGGTCAGCCGCATCGACGAGCACTACACCTGCAACATCCACCCCCGCAGCGCCTACTTCAAGGCGATGGCCGCCAGCGGTCTCGTCCCGATCAACGTCGTCGACCTCACCGCCGACGCGATCCCGTACTGGGAGCTGCGGGCCCAGTCCTCCCTGGCCACCGGCGTCGAGGACCCGTTCCTGACGGCGTACCGCGAGGGCAGCTTCCACTACCTGCTGATCGCCGCCGACCGCATCTGATCCAGCGGCGCGGAGAACCTGGGGGCTTCCCCGCCCCTGGCCCCGCGAGGTCGATGTCGGATTTTCGCCAGCCGGGGCGGGGGCCGTGCCCGATGCTTGACGCATGCCCACCGTCGCTCCCGCCCCGATGCACACCGACACCGAGCGCTGCGTACGCGCCGTCCAGTCCAAGGACGCGCGCTTCGACGGCTGGTTCTTCACGGCCGTCCTGACCACCCGCATCTACTGCCGGCCGAGCTGCCCGGTCGTGCCGCCGAAGGTCGAGAACATGACCTTCTACCCGAGCGCGGCCGCCTGCCAGCAGGCCGGATTCCGGGCCTGCAAGCGGTGCCGCCCCGACACCACGCCCGGCTCGCCCCAGTGGAACGCCCGCGCCGACACCGTCGCCCGCGCCATGCGCCTCATCAGGGACGGAGTCGTCGACCGCGAAGGGGTCCCCGGCCTCGCGGCCCGGCTCGGCTACAGCGCCCGCCAGATCGAGCGCCAGCTGCTCGCCGAGCTCGGCGCGGGCCCGTTCGCCCTGGCCCGTGCCCAGCGTGCCCAGACCGCGCGGCTGCTCATCGAGACGACCCCGCTGCCCATGGCCGAGGTCGCCTTCGCCGCCGGGTTCTCCTCGATCCGCACCTTCAACGACACCGTCCGCGAGGTGTTCGCCCTGGCCCCGACAGAGCTGCGGGCCCGCGCCGTGCGCGGCATCGCCCGCCAGACGCCGGGCGCGATCACCCTGCGGCTGCCCTTCCGTGCCCCGCTGACCCCGGACAACCTCTTCGGCCACCTCGCCGCGACGGGCGTGCCCGGCGTCGAGGAGTGGCGCGACGGCTCGTTCCGCCGCACGCTGTCCCTGCCGTACGGGCACGGCATCGCGGAGCTCACCCCGCAGCCCGAGCACATCGGATGCGTGCTGCACCTGACCGATCTGCGCGACCTCACCATCGCCATCAGCCGCTGCCGCTGGATGCTCGACCTGGACGCCGACCCCGTCGCCGTGGACGACCGCCTGCGCACGGATCCGCTGCTCGCGCCGCTGGTCGACAAGGCGCCGGGGCGCCGGGTGCCGCGTACGGTCGACGCCGCGGAATTCGCGGTGCGGGCCGTGCTCGGGCAGCAGGTGTCGACGGCCGCCGCCCGCACCCACGCGGCCCGTCTCGTCGTCGCACACGGCCAGGCCGTCGACGACCCGACGGGCGGCCTCACCCACCTCTTCCCGACGCCGGCCCAGCTCGCGGAGATCGACCCGGAGACGCTGGCCCTGCCGCGCAGCCGCCGCACAACGCTCACCACCCTCGTGGCCGCCCTCGCCGACGGCACCCTCAGACTCGGCATCGACAGCGACTGGGACCTGGCCCGGGCCCAGCTCATGGAGCTCCCCGGCTTCGGCCCCTGGACCGTCGAGGCGATCGCGATGCGCGCCCTCGGCGACCCGGACGCCTTCCTGCCCACCGACCTCGGCATGCGCCGCGCGGCCCAGAACCTGGGCCTGCCCTCCACTCCCGCCGCCCTCACCGCGCGCGCCGCCGCCTGGCGACCCTGGCGGGCCTACGCCGTCCAGTACCTCTGGGCGACGGAAGACCACGCCATCAACCACCTTCCCGCATAAGGGAGTTCAGTCGTGCACATCACCCACACGGTCATCGACAGCCCCTACGGCCCGCTCACCCTGGTCGCCACGGACGGCGTCCTGAGCCACCTCTACATGGAGGGCCAGCGCCACCGACCCCCGCAGGAAACCTTCGGCGAGCGGGACGAGGGCGGCCCGTTCCCGGAAGCCATCCGCCAACTGGCGGCGTACTTCGCATCCGAACTGACCGAGTTCCAACTGGACCTGAACCTCCAGGGCACGCCGTTCCAGCAGCGCGTCTGGCACCAGCTCCAGCAGATCCCGTACGGAGAGACCCGCTCCTACGGAGAGCTTGCCGAGGCCCTCGGCAACCCGAACGCCTCCCGCGCGGTGGGCCTCGCCAACGGCAAGAACCCTGTCGGCATCATCGTCCCCTGCCACCGGGTGATCGGCGCGAACGGCAGCCTCACCGGCTACGGCGGCGGCCTCGACCGCAAGCAGCGGCTGCTGTCCTTCGAACGCGGCGAGGCGGAGGACGCGCTGTTCTGAGCGCCCCGCGGACATCGGTGTCCGTCGGCCAAGGGTCTGTGGTGACCGGTCGCGCAGGTTCCCCGCGCCCCTTCGGGGCGCCACTAACGCCCGGCCGGAAGGAAGTTAGGGAAGCGTTGGCGGGACCCGGAAGCATCGGGTGTCCCTGCGCGGACCGGGCCCGCTGCCCGGGCGACGGGCCGGGCTCTGTTCGCAGGGTTCCGGATTCCACCGCCCGTGAAAGGTCCCCATGCGCTCCCACCAGCAGGCCCAGCATCCCCACGGCAAGGAGCCCGAGCGCGCTCCCGGCGTAAACCGGGCTCCGGGCACAGGAGTTGGGGCGGGCCTGCTAGCCCTCCAGAGCGTTGCGGGCAACGCCGCCGTCGTGCAGATGCTCCGCCACCGTACCGGGCACGCCGGTGCCGAGGAGCGGCATCAGCACAGCGCGGGCTGTGGTCACACCAGTGGCGAGGAAGTGCAGCGTTCTGCGGGGAACGAGGGGCTCGGCGGCGCGGTCGTCCAGCGCACCGCGGACAAGCGGGAACGGAGCAGCAGCCCGGAGCCCGAAGGCGCGCGCAAGGAAGCGAAGGACTCGGAGGGCGCCACGGCCCAGGATCGCCGGATGCGCCGTGCGGCCATCCAGAAGGCCGTGGACGGTGGCCGCGCCCTGGTGTCGGCGGCACTGCCGAAGATCACGGACGACGGCTTCCTGAAGTCGGTGTTCGGCCCGGATGCCGAGGCCGGGCAGGTGAAGGAGAACTTCCAGCGGGTCCTCGCCCGGCTCGACGAGGCGAACACCGCCGATGAGAACGACCCGTTGGCGGTGAAGGACCTCTACGTGGCCGGGGAGAAGACGAGCATCATCGCGCACGCCGTGGGGCAGACCATCACCGCGACGACGCACTTCCACGAGGTGGACGAGACGACGCGCCGCAACACCTTGGTCCACGAGGCGGTGCACGCCTCACTGGGAACTCCCGACGTCGCCTACAAGGCGTCCCGCCTGATCGACGGCCTCTCCACGAAGGGCGCCCTGCAGAACCCGGACAGTTATGTGTGGTACGCCCTGGGCGTGGTCGAAGGCCAGACGACGGCGGGCGCAGGGCATCAGATCCAGGACCGCTTCGGCGAAGGGCTCACGCAGGAGCAGCAGGGGGCGATCCGCCAGTCCCTCGGTATCGCTCTGCAAGTGGTCTCCGATGCCCACCGATTGCTGGAGCAGGCGGAGCAAGGTGGAAAGGAGGGCCAGGATTCGGCCCGCTACAAGGGCATCACCGTGCCAACTCTCGGCTACGTCAACGCAGTTCGCAGGAATGTTGGGATGAAGGAAGAGGCGGACGCCCGGGAAGGAATCAAGAAGCTCGGAAAAATCGCCGGATTCATCTCTCCCGTCATGGGATCCCTCGCCGGGCCGGCGACGATAGACGTGACCGGCGAGGGCGGCATCACCTGGAAGCGGGACGGCGCCGGTGTATTCACCGTCACAGTGCCGAAGAACACGCCCGTAGGAGAGTTGAACCATGCGTCTCTCCTGGCGAGTTGCATGGTGTCCATGTACCCGAAGAACCACGAGTTCCTCACGGAGGTCATCCGCAAACTGGGCCTGTCCAAGGGATTCACGGACCTGACGAACTTCCAGTAGGCGCGCGTAGCTTGCCCTTGCGTACCTTGCCCCGCCTCCTCGGGCGGGCTACACAGGGGAACGTCCGTCCCCGCCCGAGAGCGAGACCTCATGCACGTCCAAGACAGCGGCACCGCACGCAACGCGGCGGAGCTCCGCACGCCGCCCGGCGCCTCACCCCGCCGGGGTGAACCGGCGCCGTCCCGCCTTCTCCTCGCTCTGCAAGGCAGCGCCGGGAACGGGGCGGTCGTGCATCTGCTCCGCCGGTCCGGGCACGCCGGTGCCGAGGAGCGGCATCAGCACGGCGCGGGCTGTGGTCACACGAGTGGGGCCGCGGTGCAGCGTTCCGCGGTGCAGGACGTCCTCGGCACGCCGGGCAGGGCCCTGGACGAGGCGACCCGCAGCGACATGGAGTCGCGGCTCGGCGCCGACTTCTCCGATGTACGCATCCACACCGATGCCGCGGCCAGGGCCTCGGCGGCGGAGGTCGGCGCCCGCGCCTACACGTCCGGCAGCCATGTCGTCATCGGTGACGGCGGCGCGGACAGACACACCCTCGCCCACGAGCTCACTCATGTGATCCAGCAACGGCAAGGCCCCGTCGCGGGCACCGACAACGGCAGCGGGCTGAAGGTCTCCGACCCCGCGGACCGCTTCGAGAGGGAAGCCGAGGCCAACGCGACGCGCGCCATGTCCGGGGCCGCCCCCCAGGTGCAGAGGGCCGAGACCCCGAAGCACACCCACGGCGGTGCCACCGCCATTCAGCGCGTGAGCGGCGGCGGTCACGCGCAGGGCGACCATGTGTTCAACGCCCTTGACAACACTGCGGCGACGATCGGTACTGCGCTCAAGCAGCGGGCGAGGGACGTCGGTGCGGAAATCGACGACGACGTCAAGGAAGGTAATCAGGAAGACCCCGCTGCTCTGGGCGAAGTTCACCCGTAATCTCGATGATTTCAAAGACAGTTGTGCCCTTCTGCAGGAGCTTGCCGTGACCGCCGGGAACGCTGGACATCCGTCCGGAGACGTACCTCACAGCCCGTTCATCGCGACGTTGGCGGAGGACTCGGTGGCGGGCCCGGACGCCAACGCGGAAACGTTCGGCAACTTCTCCCGTGCACTGACCAGAAAGGCCCAGGAGTGCGGGACCGCCGGATGGGCCATAGGCGGCGAACTGAATGTGGCCACGCCGGAGTGGGGCACGCTTCTCGAAGCGAAGATGTTCGACCCGGACGCGGTGAGGAAGATTGAACAGAACCGCCTCACACCGGGGCAGCGGCCCGCCTTCAACACCTGGCTCACCGCCACCAAGGGGCACTACGCGGCCCTCTATTTCCAGCTGCTCGTCTCCATGAGGGCACTGAACACCTTCCTGCGCTGGGTGATCGAGACCCAGACGAACATCTGGGCGTTCCAGGACGGCCAACGCACCGACTTCGAGAACGCCGACTTCGACACCTACGACCGGAACGCCACTTCCGCCGACTGAGCGCTCCGCCGGTCGGCCCTTCGACTACGGGCCGTCCGGGCCCGGCCGCCCCAGCGTGCCGAGGAGCCGCGGCAGGGCCGTGCCGATCGGTTCCCTTACGACCTCGTCGGCGAGCGCGTCGTACGGGGTCGGACCGGCGTTCACGATGATCAGCCGGGCGCCCCCGTCCGCCGCGATCCCCGCGAGCGAGGCGGCGGGCTGGACCTGGAGCGTCGTGCCGACCGCGATGAAGACCTGGCAGGCCCAGGCGATTGCCATCGCCTGGGACAGCACCTCGGGGTCGAGCCGTTCGCCGAACATGATCGTGGCCGACTTGAGGATGCCCCCGCAGACCGTGCACGGCGGATCCGGCTCGCCCGCCGTCACCCGCGCCAGCGCCTCGTCCATCGAGGACCGTGCGTGGCAGCGGGTGCAGGTCACCGCTCTCGCGGCGCCGTGGAGTTCGAGGATCTTGCGCTCCGGGAAGCCCGCGCGCTGTTGCAGCCCGTCGACGTTCTGCGTGATCACCCGCACCGGCACGCCGGACTTCTCGAACGCGGCGACCGCGCGGTGCGCGGCGTTCGGCTCGGCCTTGAGGGCGCTGTCCCGGCGCATCAGCCAGGACCGGCTGTTCGTGACGCGCTCTCGTGGGTCCCGACAGGTCACGGATGCCGGGCTCATCGCACCCGGCCCCGGCCCGGCCATGTGAGCCAGGTCCCGCACCCGGTGCTCGCCGGCCGCTCACCCCACCCGGTGACCGTTCTCCAGCTCCACCGTCCCCCGCCCCTCCAACAGGACGTCCAGCGCGGCCAGTACGCGGTGGCCCAGGGCGCCGGGCAGGTGGGCGGGGAGGTCTTCGCGGGGGACCAGGCGCCAGGAGAGGAGTTCCTCCTCCTGGAGCTGGATCGACCGCAGGCGGTCCTCGGCGAGCACCCCGCCGTCGTAGACGTACGCCACGATCGGCGGGCGTGCCTTGCCGTGCACCCAGTCCACCGCGAGCAGGCGGCCCAGCTCCACGTCGAGGCCGATCTCTTCGAGGGTCTCGCGGCGGGCCGCCCCGCGCGGGGTCTCGTCGGTGTCGGACTCCACGGTGCCGCCGGGCAGCGCCCAGCCCTCGCGGTAGTTGGGCTCGACGAGCAGCACCCGGTTCCCGGCGTCCAGGAACAGCGCGGCGGCTCCGGCGAGTACGCGGGGGAGTCCCGCGATGTAGGCGGCGTAGTCGTTGTCGGGGGCTGTGGCGTTGTCGGTGCTCATGGTCGCCAGGGTAGGGGGCCGTGCTCAGGGGGTGCCTCGCCGTATTGGCCCCGCCCCCGCTAGACCTGCGGCGGGGCCGAACTGTCTTCACCCGTACGGGACTTGGCGGCCCGGCGCAGTCGGTAGTGCCGGGCGGCGCCCTGCTCGGTGATCGCGTCGCCGACCATCGCCCGTACCGCGTCGCCCAGACCGTGCAGGGCGCCGTGGCGGGACGGCCCCGCGCCCGGGTCCTCGCGCAGCTCCTTCACCAGGGACCAGCACAGGCCCAGCATCACCAGGACGAAGGGGAGCGCGACCAGGATCGTCGCCGTCTGGAGGGACTTGAGGCCGCCCGCGACGAGCAGGACCGCCGCGACCGCCGCCATCAGCACGCCCCACATCACCACGAGCCAGGTCGGCGGGTGCAGCGAGCCCCGGCTGGTGAGCGAGCCCATCACGAGCGATGCCGAGTCCGCGCTGGTGATGAAGTACGTCATGACCAGGGCCATCGCGATGTACGAGGTGACCGTGCCGATCGGCAGCGCGTCCAGCATCGCGAAGAGCGAGGCCTCGGCGCCGTCCTTCACCGCGCCGGCGAGGTCGGCCGCGTCGGTGGAAGCGAGCCGGATCGCCGTGCCGCCCATGACGCAGAACCAGATCACCGTCGCGCCGCTGGGCACGAGCAGCACCCCGATGAGGAACTCGCGGATCGTACGACCGCGGGAGATCCGGGCGATGAAGGTGCCGACGAACGGCGCCCACGACAGCCACCAGGCCCAGTAGAAGACCGTCCAGGCGCCGAGCCACGCCCGGTCGGTGAAGGCGCCGGTGCGGCTGGCCATCGGGAGCAGGTCGTGCAGATAGCCGCCGATCGAGGCCGGGATGGTGTCGAGGATGTAGACGGTCGGGCCGAGCAGGAAGACGAAGACCATCAGTACCGCGGCGAGCACGATGTTGATCGTGGACAGCCACTTCACGCCCTTGTGCAGGCCCGAGAAGGCGGAGAGTACGAATGCCGCCGACAGCGAGGCGATGATGACGAGTTGGGTGGTCTGCGAGTTGTTGATGTCCGACGTGATGTCCAGGCCCTCGGCCACCTGGAGCGCGCCGAGGCCGAGGCTCGTCGCGGTGCCGAAGACGGTCGCGAAGACGGCGAGCAGATCGATGCACTTGCCGGGCCGGCCGTCCGCCCGGCGTTCGCCGATGAGCGGTACGAACGCGGAGGACAGCCGGTTGCCGCGCTCCTTGCGGAACCCCGCGTAGGCCAGTGCGAGCCCCGCGATGCCGTAGATCGCCCAGGGGGTGAGCGTCCAGTGGAAGAAGGAGTACTCCAGGGCGGTGCGCGCGGCATCACCCGAGCCGGGCTGAGCACCGGTCGCCGGGGGCGGGCTCAGGAAATGGGTGAGCGGTTCGCCGACCCCGTAGAACATGAGGCCGATGCCCATGCCGGCGCTGAACATCATCGCGATCCAGGCCAGGTTGGTGAACTCCGGCTCGGAGTCGTCGGCGCCCAGCCTGATCCGTCCGTACCGGCTGATCGCGAGGACCACGCACAGCACCAGGAAGACGTCGGCGGCGACCACGAAGAGCCAGGCGAAGTTGTTCAGGACCCAGGCCAGCGCCGTCGAGGAGGCGCTGTCGAACGAGCTCTTGCCGAGAGCAGCCCAGCCGACCACAGCCACCACCGCGAGCACGCCGATCGTGATCACGGTGTGGTCGGGGGAGGGGCCGGGAGCCGGGGGAGAACCGCCCGGCGGGGTGCCGGAGCCGGAATGATCGATCGAATCCATCGTCATGTTGGCCCACTATGGTACGAAATGTACGCATTTTGTGGGGTGGCGCGCCGTCGGTGGACCCTGGCAGCTATGGGCAGGTGCGCGCCGGGCGGATAGGGTCTGAAGCGGCGCGACTGCCTGTTCGAAAGCAAGGGATAGCAAGGTGACGGACGGCGCAGTTTTGGAGACCGCCCGCGTACTCGTGGCGGCGGACAAGTTCAAGGGCTCGCTCACGGCCGTACAGGTCGCTGAGCGGGTGACGGCCGGGCTGCGGCGGGTCGTCCCGGATCTGCGGGTGGAGACCCTGCCGGTCGCCGACGGCGGCGACGGCACGGTGGCGGCCGCGGTGGCGGCCGGATTCGAGCGCCGCGAGGTGCGGGTCACCGGCCCCGTCGGCACCCCGGTGACCGCCGCGTACGCGGTACGCGACGGTGTCGCCGTGGTCGAGATGGCGGAGGCCTCCGGGCTCCAGCACCTTCCCGAGGGCGTCTTCGCGGCGCTCACCGCCACCACGTACGGCTCCGGCGAGCTGCTGCTCGCGGCCCTCGACGCGGGTGCGCGGACCATCGTGTTCGGTGTCGGCGGCAGCGCGACGACCGACGGCGGCGCCGGCATGCTGGCCGCGCTCGGCGCCCGCTTCCTGGACGCCGCGGGCGAGCCCGTCGGCCCCGGCGGCGGCGCGCTCGCGGGCCTCGCGACGGCCGACTTCTCGGGCCTCGACGCCCGCTTCGAGGACGTGGAACTCGTCCTCGCCAGCGATGTCGACAACCCGCTGACCGGCCCCAAGGGTGCCCCCGCGGTCTACGGCCCGCAGAAGGGCGCATCGCCCGAGGATGTGGCGACCCTGGACGCGGCCCTGGCCCACTACGCCAAGGTCCTCGAAGGCGTGCTCGGCGCGAAGGCCGCGGAGGCCGCGCTCGCCCCGGGCGCCGGTGCGGCCGGCGGCATCGGCTACGGAGCGCTGGTCGCGCTCGGCGCCGCGTTCCGGCCCGGCATCGAGGTCATGCTCGACGTGCTGGGCTTCGCGCCCGCGCTGGCCCGGGCCACCCTGGTGATCACCGGCGAGGGCTCGCTCGACGAGCAGACCCTGCACGGCAAGGCCCCGGCGGGCGTCGCCGCGGCGGCGCGTGCGGCCGGCGTCGAGGTCGTCGCGGTGTGCGGCCGCCTCCTGCTCCAGCCGGGGCAGCTCGGCGAGGCGGGCATCCGCCGCGCCTACCCGCTGACCGAGCTGGAGCCGGACCCGGCCCAGTGCATCGCCAACGCGGGCCCGCTCCTGGAGCGGGTCGCCCAGAACATCGCGGGCGACTTCCTGCTGTAGCCCGTCGTACGAGAACGGCCCCCGTCGCGAGATCGCGGCAGGGGCCGTTCTGTCGTTCCCTGGATCCATGGCCGGCGCATGCGGGTGCACACCCCCATCCCATATGAGACACTGGTGTCTCATTCGATACTGGAGTGTTTCATGACGCCGCCCCTCGACCCTCGGCGCTGGCTCGTCCTCGCGATCCTTTCCGGCAGCCTGCTGCTGATCGCCATGGACACCACCATTCTCAACGTCGCCTTCCCCTCGCTGGTCAGCGACCTGCAGCCCAGCTCCGTACAGCAGCTATGGATCATCGACGTCTATGCGCTCGCGCTCTCCGGACTGCTCGTGACGGCCGGTGCGCTCGGCGACCGCTGGGGGCGCAAGCGGCTGTTGCTCGCCGGGTTCGCGATCTTCGCGGTCGCCTCGCTGATGGCGGTCTTCGCGACCGAGGCCTGGCAGGTCATCGCCGCCCGGGCGCTGCTCGGCGTCGGAGGCGCGGCGATCATGCCGTCGACCCTGTCGATCCTGCGCGACGTCTTCACCGACGCCCGCGAACGTGCCCTCGCCTATGCCGTGTGGGCCGCCGTCTTCGGTGGCGGCATGGCGCTCGGGCCGGTGGTCGGCGGGCTGCTCGTCGAGCAGAACGGCTGGCAGTCCGCGTTCCTGATCAACATCCCCGTAGCCCTGGTGATCATCGCGTTCGGCGCCTGGATGCTGCCCGAGTCCCGGCAGCCGCGCGAGGGCCGCTGGGACTGGTGGGGCGTGGGCCAGTCCATCGTCGGCATGCTCGCCCTGGCCGGCGGCATCAAGCAGCTCGGCAAGGGCGGTCCCACCGACCCCGTCGCGTGGACGCTGCTCGTGGTGGCCGCCGTGGCGCTGACGATTTTCGTCCGCCGTCAGCTGCGGCTGCCCCAGCCGCTGCTCCACGTGAGGCTGTTCACCAGCCGCTCGTTCAGCATCGCCGCCGCATCGATCTTCCTCGGGATGATCGCGCTCGGCTCGGCGCTGTTCCTGGTCACCCAGTGGTTCCAGTACGGACAGGGCTACAGCCCGCTGGAGGCCGGTGTCCGGCTGCTGCCGGCGCCGCTCGGCCTGGTCGTCACCTCGCTGGTGACCCCGGTCCTGATGCACCGGCTGCCGATCCGGCACGTGATCGGCGGCGGGCTGCTCCTGATGACCGCGGGCCTGGCGCTGCCGTGGCTGTTCCAGCAGTCCGGGCCGCTGGCCTACCCCGGAATCGCCGTGGCGCTCGGCGTGCTGGGCTGCGGTGTCGGCGTCGCGACCACGGCCGCGTCGGTGACCTTGATGGCCTCCACCCCGAAGGAGCACGTCAGCGGGGCGGCCGCCGTCGAGGAGACCTGCTACGAGCTGGGCGCGGCCATGGGCGTCGCCATCCTGGGCAGCGTCGCGGCGGCGCTGTACCGGGCGCATCTGCCGGAGCTCGCCCTGGACGGGGCCGCCACCGCTTCCGTACGGGACTCGGTCGGCGAGGCGGCCCATGTGGCCGCGGAGATCGGCGGACCGGCCGGGGCGCTGCTCCTGGAGCAGGCCTCGGGCGCGTTCACCTCGGGCATGACCCCGACGTTCCTGCTCGCCGCGGCCCTGCCACTGGCCGCCGCCGTCCTGGCCTGGGCGAAAATCCCCAAGAACCTGCGGCCGACGGAGAACGCGCACTGACCCATGTGGGCCCGCACCGGTCCTGCCAGGGGCGCGGGGAACTGCGCGAGAAGCGACCACGGCCCGCAGGCGAACCGAGGCCTCCTAGGGGCGCGGGGAACTGCGCAAGCACCACCAGCCGCCCGCAACCGAGCAACCATCACCCCGCAGGCACGCGGAAGGGCATACGAAAAGGGGCCCCGGGTTCAAGAACCCGGGGCCCCTTTTCAAGCACCGTGAGGAACTACGGCAGCTGGGCCGCACGCGCCTCGCGGCGGTTGTCGCGGAAGGTGTTCACCCGGCGGGCCGTCGCGAAGAGGGGGATCGTGGCGGCCAGGACGATCTGCAGCGCACAGCCGGTCTGGAGCAGCATCTGACCGCCCGGAGCGTCGAACGCCCACGCCGCGAGCAGACCCATCGCACCGATGATCCAGCTGAGCATCGCCACCGCGAGGATGCCCCGCGGCTTGGGGTACTCGACCCGGCTCACCATCAGCCAGGCGACTCCTATCACGGCGAGCAGCGTCGGGACGAACGGCAGCTCCAGCAGGACGATCGAGACGACCGTCAGGGCGCCGAAGGGGCTCGGCATGCCCTGGAACATGCCGTCCTTCATCGTCACGCACGAGAAGCGCGCGAGTCTCAGCACCACGGCGAGCAGCACCGTGATCGCGGCGACCGCGGCGACCCGCTGGTGGGCGTCGTCCGCGACCATTCCGTACACGAGCACGAAGTAGGCCGGGGCGAGCCCGAAGCTGATCAGGTCCGACAGGTTGTCCAGCTCGGCACCCATCGGGGAGCTGCGCAGCTTGCGGGCGACCAGACCGTCACAGAGGTCGAAGATCGCCGCGAGCAGCATCAGGATCACGGCGGTCGCGGCGGAGTGCCGCGCCATGCCCGTCTCCTGGCTGCCGGAGAGGTGCGGGATGAGGATGCCCGTGGTGGTGAAGTACACCGCCATGAATCCGCACGTGGCGTTGCCGAGAGTGAGGGTGTCCGCTATCGACAGGCGCAGTGACAGCGGCATCTCCTCGACGTCGTCCTCGGACTCCGCCTCGGGGACCCAGCCGGCCTGCGTCTCGGGATCAATCACGGTCAATTCGAGTCACCCCCGCCGTGGTGGCCTGCCCGACCTCGACCGCGACCTCGACACCCTCGGGGAGGTAGATGTCGACCCGCGAGCCGAAGCGGATCAGGCCGATGCGTTCGCCCTGCTCCACCTTGGTGCCCTGGGGGACGTACGGCACGATGCGCCGCGCGACCGCGCCGGCGATCTGCACCATCTCGATGTCGCCGAGCTCGGTGTCGAAGTGCCAGACAACGCGCTCGTTGTTCTCGCTCTCCTTGTTGAACGCCGGGACGAAGCCACCGGGGATGTGCTCCACCGAAGTCACCGTGCCCGCGAGGGGCGCGCGGTTGACGTGGACGTTCAACGGGCTCATGAAGATCGCGACGCGGGTACGTCCGTCCTTCCACGGCATGATGCTCTGCACCACACCGTCGGCGGGGGAGATGACCCGCCCCTGCGTGATCTCACGCTCGGGGTCGCGGAAGAACCACAGCATGCCCGCCGCCAGGGCGGTGGTGGGCACGGCCACGATCGCGGCGCCCTTGGAACGGCGCGAGCGGGCCAGACTGAGGGCTGCGGTGGCGACGGTCGGCAGAAGCCACGGCGATGCTCCGCGAGCAAGGCGTCCCTTGAGGAAGCCGTCGCGTGGTGCAGAGGTTTGGCTGTGGGGCATGGATGACCTTCGTAGCGGATGATGCCGCGCTGGCAACAGGGGACGGCGGCAGGTTTACCGGCGATGGTATCGGTTGCGAGCCGCAACTGGGCAAGCCAGAAGCCGAGTCGGCGGCCGGAAGACGATGACAGGGTGTGATGTTCTTCGCGGCCAAACCGACCCAAAAGCGACAATCAACCCTGGAACCGGTACTCCTCAAGAAGTCGGCGGCCAATGATCATTTTCTGGATCTCGGCGGTACCTTCACCGATGAGCAGCATCGGCGCCTCGCGGTACAGGCGCTCGATCTCGTACTCCTTGGAGAAGCCGTAGCCGCCGTGGATGCGGAAGGCGTCTTCCACCACCTCCTTGCAGTACTCGGAGGCGAGGTACTTCGCCATCCCTGCTTCGAGGTCGTTTCGTTCCCCGGAGTCCTTTTTGCGTGCTGCGTTCACCATCATCGCATGGGCGGCTTCGACCTTGGTAGCCATCTCGGCGAGCTTGAACTGAATCGCCTGGTGCTGGGCGATCGGCTTTCCGAAAGTGTGCCTTTGCTGGGCATATGAGACACCCAGCTCAAATGCACGCTGAGCGACTCCGCAGCCACGGGCGGCCACGTTGACGCGGCCGACCTCGACGCCGTCCATCATTTGGTAAAACCCTCGGCCGGTGACCCCGCCGAGGACCCGATTGGCCGGAATGCGCAGTCCGTCCATGACCAGTTCGGTCGTGTCGACGCCCTTGTAGCCCATCTTGTCGATCTTGCCGGGGATGGTCAGGCCGGGGCGGACCTCGCCGAAGCCCGGCTCCTTCTCCACCAGGAAGGTCGTCATCGACTTGTGGGGCGCGGTGCCTTCGGGGTGTCCTTCGTCACTCCGGCACAGAACGGCCACCAGTGATGACGTTCCGCCATTGGTCAGCCACATCTTCTGGCCGTTCAGAACGTACTCGTCGCCGTCCTTGACGCCCTTCGACGTGATCGCCGACACATCCGAGCCGAGCGCCGGCTCCGACATCGAGAACGCACCGCGCACCTCGCCGAGCGCCATCCGCGGCAGGAAGGTGTCCTTCTGCTCCTGGGTGCCGTGCTGCTTGAGCATGTACGCGACGATGAAGTGCGTGTTGATGATGCCGGACACCGACATCCAGCCACGCGCTATCTCCTCGACGCACAGCGCGTAGGTGAGCAGCGACTCCCCGAGGCCGCCGTACTCCTCGGGAATCATCAGGCCGAACAGGCCCAACTCCTTGAGCCCCTCGACGATCTGCGTCGGGTACTCGTCCTTGTGCTCCAGCTGGGTCGCGACCGGAATGATCTCCTTGTCGACGAAGTCCCGCACGGTGGCCAGGATTTCCTGCTGGACGTCGGTCAGACCGGCGGTCTGCGCGAGACGGGCCATGGCTAGTTCTTCTCCCGCAACTCAGGGCGGCCGGGCTGTTCGCCGCCGCGCTCCTTGATGTACGTCTCGGTCGGCACCATCACCTTGCGGCGGAAGACGCAGACCAGAGTGCCGTCCTGCTTGTAGCCCTTGGTCTCGACGTAGACGATCCCGCGGTCGTTCTTCGACTTCGAGGGGGTCTTGTCGAGGACCGTCGTCTCGCCGTAGATCGTGTCGCCGTGGAAGGTCGGCGCCACGTGCCGCAGCGACTCGATCTCCAGGTTGGCGATCGCCTTGCCCGAGACGTCCGGCACGCTCATGCCGAGAAGGAGCGAATAGATGTAGTTGCCCACGACGACGTTCTTGCCGAAGTCGGTCGTGTTCTCCGCATAGTTGGTGTCCATGTGGAGCGGGTGGTGGTTCATGGTGAGCAGACAGAAGAGGTGGTCGTCGTACTCGGTGACCGTCTTTCCGGGCCAGTGCTTGTAGACGGCTCCGACTTCGAACTCTTCGTAGGTGCGGCCGAACTGCATGATTCCTACGCCTCCGGGGCTTCGAACTTCGTGGTGCGCTTCATGCCGGCGGCCCGGCCCTTGCCGGAGATGACCAGCGCCATCTTGCGGCTCGCCTCGTCGATCATCTCGTCGCCGAGCATCGCCGAGCCCTTTTTGCCGCCCGCCTCGGAGGTGCACCACTCGTAGGCGTCGAGGATCATCTCGGCGTGGTCGAAGTCCTCCTGCGAGGGCGAGAAGATCTCGTTCGACGCCTCGACCTGGCCCGGGTGCAGCACCCACTTGCCGTCGAAGCCGAGGGCGGCGGCACGCCGCGCGACCTCGCGGTAGCCGTCCACGTTGCGGATCTGGAGGTAGGGACCGTCGATCGCCTGGAGGTCGTTGGCGCGCGCGGCCATCAGGATCTTCATGAGGATGTAGTGGTACGCGTCCGCGCCGTACCCGGGCGGCTGCTCGCCCACGACCAGCGACTTCATGTTGATGGACGCCATGAAGTCCGCCGGGCCGAAGATGATCGTCTCGGTGCGCGGCGAGGCCTCCGCGATCGCGTTGACGTTGTTCAGGCCGCGCGCGTTCTCGATCTGCGCCTCGATGCCGATCTTGCCGACTTCGAAGCCCATCGTCTTCTCGATCTGGGTGAGCAGCAGGTCCAGGGCCACGACCTGGTCGGCGGTCTGCACCTTCGGCAGCATGATGCAGTCGAGGTTCTGGCCGGCGCCCTCCACGACGGTGACGACGTCGCGGTACGTCCACTCGGTCGTCCAGTCGTTCACGCGCACGACCCGCGTCTTGCCCGTCCAGTCGCCCTCGTTGAGGAACTTGACGATGGTGTGCCGCGCCTCGGGCTTGGCGAGCGGGGCGCAGGCGTCCTCCAGGTCGAGGAAGACCTGGTCGGCGGGGAGGCCCTGGGCCTTCTCCAGGAAGCGCGGGTTCGACCCGGGGACCGCGAGGCAGGAGCGACGCGGGCGGAGCCGGTTGACCGGGGTGACAGGGGTGCTCATGCGGGGACCTCCAACGGGTCGAGCTTGTTCGCTTTCCGGATCTCGTCGACGATACGGCCGATGATCTCCGTGATACCGAAGTCCTTAGGGGTGAAAACGGCGGCAACGCCCGCCTTGCGCAACTCCTCGGCGTCCGCGGGCGGAATGATCCCGCCGGCGATCACCGGAATGTCGGGCGCGCCCGCCTCGCGCAGACGTACCAGGACGTCCGGGACGAGTTCGGCGTGCGAGCCGGACAGGATGGACAGGCCGACGCAGTGCACGTCCTCGGCGAGGGCGGCGCTCACGATCTGCTCGGGGGTCAGCCGGATGCCCTGGTAGACCACCTCGAACCCGGCGTCGCGCGCCCGCACCGCGATCTGCTCGGCGCCGTTGGAGTGCCCGTCGAGGCCCGGCTTGCCGACCAGCAGGCGCAGCCGCCCGGAGCCCAGGTCCGAGGCCGTCCGCGCCACCTTCTCGCGGACCAGAGCCAGCGGCGTGCCCTCCTCGGCGGTGACCGCGACCGGCGCGGAGGAGACGCCCGTGGGCGCCCGGAACTCGCCGAACACCTCGCGCAGCGCCTCGGACCACTCGCCGGTGGTGACCCCGGAGCGCACGCACTCCAGGGTCGCCTCCATGAGGTTCCCGGTGCCCTGGGCGGCCTCCTTCAGCTTCTCCAGGGCCTTGCAGGGCCGCGGGTGGTTGAAGGGCGGCTGGTAGCGGGTGTCGCGCCAGTTCTTCAGCGAGGCGACGACGCGGGCCTCGACGGCCGGGTCGACCGTCATGATCGCGCCGTCCAGGTCCGCGGTGAGCGGGCTCGGCTCGGTCGACTCGTAGCAGTTGACGCCGACGATCTTCTCCTCGCCGGCCTCGATACGGGCCCGGCGCTCGGCGTGCGAGGAGACGAGCTGCGACTTGAGGTAGCCCGACTCGACGGCGGCGAGCGCCCCGCCCATCTCCTGGATGCGGTCGATCTCGGCGAGGCACTCCTCGACGAGGGTGTCCACCTTGGCCTCGATGACGTGCGACCCGGCGAAGATGTCCTCGTACTCCAGGAGATCGCTCTCGTGCGCCAGGACCTGCTGGATGCGCAGCGACCACTGCTGGTCCCAGGGGCGCGGGAGCCCCAACGCCTCGTTCCAGGCGGGGAGTTGGACCGCGCGGGCCCGGGCGTCCTTCGAGAGCGTGACGGCCAGCATTTCGAGCACGATCCGCTGGACGTTGTTCTCCGGCTGGGCCTCGGTCAGGCCGAGCGAGTTGACCTGGACGCCGTAACGGAAGCGGCGCTGCTTGGCGTCCTCGATCCCGTACCGCTCCCGCGTGATCCTGTCCCAGATGCGGCCGAAGGCGCGCATCTTGCACATCTCCTCGATGAAGCGGACGCCCGCGTTCACGAAGAAGGAGATGCGGGCCACGACATCGCCCTTGCGGTCCTCGGGGATCTGCCCCGACGCGAACACGGAGTCGAGGACGGCGATCGCGGTGGACATCGCGTACGCGATCTCCTGGACCGGGGTGGCTCCCGCCTCCTGCAGGTGGTAGCTGCAGATGTTGATCGGGTTCCACTTGGGGATGTTGTTGACGGTGTAGCAGATCATGTCGGTCGTCAGCCGCAGCGAAGGACCCGGCGGGAAGACGTGCGTCCCGCGCGAGAGGTACTCCTTCACGATGTCGTTCTGGGTGGTGCCCTGGAGCTTGGTGATGTCCGCGCCCTGCTCCTCGGCGACCACCTGGTACATGGCGAGCAGCCACATCGCGGTGGCGTTGATCGTCATCGAGGTGTTCATCTGCTCCAGCGGGATGTCCTGGAACAGCCGCCGCATGTCGCCGAGATGGGACACCGGGACCCCGACCCGGCCGACCTCGCCGCGGGCGAGGATGTGGTCGGGGTCGTATCCGGTCTGCGTCGGAAGGTCGAACGCGACCGACAGACCCGTCTGACCCTTGGCCAGGTTGTTGCGGTAGAGCTCGTTGGACGCCTCGGCGGTCGAGTGACCGGCGTACGTCCGCATGAGCCACGGCCGATCCTTCTGGCGCTCTGTCATGAATGGTCCTGGGCCTAGACGTTGCGGAAGCGGTTGATGGCGTCGATGTGCTGCGCGCGCAGCTCGGGGTCGCTGACGCCGAGGCCCTCGCGGGGGGCGAGCGCGAGCACGCCGACCTTGCCCTGGTGGAGGTTGCGGTGCACGTCGTAGGCAGCCTGCCCGGTGTCCTCCAGGGAGTACACCTTGGACAGCGTCGGGTGGATCTTGCCCTTGGCCACCAGGCGGTTGGCCTCCCACGCCTCGCGGTAGTTGGCGAAGTGCGAGCCCACGATCTTCTTCAGCGACATCCACAGGTAGCGGTTGTCGTACTCGTGGTTGTAGCCCGAGGTCGAGGCGCAGGTCACGATCGTGCCGCCCTTGCGGGTGACGTACACGCTCGCGCCGAAGGTTTCGCGGCCCGGGTGCTCGAAGACGATGTCCACGTCCTCGCCGCCGGTGAGCTCGCGGATGCGCTTGCCGAGGCGCTTCCACTCCTTCGGGTCCTGGGTCTGCTCGTCCTTCCAGAACTTGTAGCCCTCGGCGCTGCGGTCGATGATCGCCTCGGCGCCCATCGCCCGGCAGATGTCCGCCTTCTGCTCGCTGGACACCACGCAGATCGGGTTGGCGCCGCCCGCGAGCGCGAACTGCGTCGCGTAGGAGCCGAGCCCGCCGCTGGCGCCCCAGATCAGGACGTTGTCGCCCTGCTTCATGCCGGCGCCGTTGCGGGAGACCAGCTGGCGGTACGCGGTCGAGTTGACGAGACCGGGCGCGGCGGCCTCCTCCCAGCTCAAGTGCCGTGGCTTGGGCATGAGTTGGTTGGACTTGACGAGCGCGATCTCGGCGAGGCCGCCGAAGTTGGTCTCGAAGCCCCAGATCCGCTGCTCGGGGTCGAGCATCGTGTCGTTGTGGCCGTCGGAGCTCTCCAGCTCGACGGAGAGGCAGTGCGCCACGACCTGGTCGCCGGGGTGCCAGGCGTTCACGCCGGGCCCGGTGCGCAGCACGACGCCGGCGAGGTCGGAGCCGATGACGTGGTACGGCAGGTCATGGCGCTTGGTGAGCTCGCTGAGGCGGCCGTAGCGCTCCAGGAACCCGAAGGTGGACACCGGCTCGAAGATCGAGGTCCACACGGAGTTGTAGTTGACCGAGGAGGCCATGACGGCCACCAGGGCCTCGCCCGGGCCGAGTTCGGGGATCGGCACCTCGTCCAGGTGCAGGGACTTGCGGGGGTCCTTGTCCCGGGAGCTGAGCCCGGCGAACATCTCCGTCTCGTCCTTGTGCACGGTGATCGCGCGGTACGACTCGGGGAGCGGCAGAGCGGCGAAGTCGGCGGAGGTGGACTCCGGCGACTGGATCGCGTCCAGGATTTCCTTCACGGTGTTGCCTCCGGCGAAGCGCCCGACAGGGGGCGTTGAGGGTCTTCGGGGGTGGTGCTGTGGAGGTGTGCCGTCGGTTCGGCGGTGTGGTTCGCATACGGCAGCGCCTGGTGGGCGCGGGAGGGTTGCCTGTGACGCAGGCGTCCGGGCGCACTCGCCAGTGGCGGCTTGTGGGGACAGCCGGCGTACGAGGTTGCTCTGCACGCCGGCCGCCCGGACAACATCAACGTATGGCACCCGGTGCCAAGTGACAAGACACTGCGTGCCAAGAGTTTCTCTCAATTGCGGATTGACCTGCGCAGATGAGCGATGATCGATCGTTGCAGGTCAGCGCATACGCCGATGGCCGCATCCCTGAGTGAGGGATGCGGCCACCGGGGCGTGTGAGAGCTACTTGGTCTTGAGGGCCTGCTTGATGGTCTGCATGATCTCGTCGAGCGGCGCGTCCGTGCGGGCCACCGCGACCAGGACCTCGTCGCTGGTCGAGACGGAGGCGGCGGCCGGCTTCGGCTTGGCCGTGCGGCCCGCTCCTATGCCGGAGCCGAAGGTCTCCCGCACGATCGAGAAGGCGTGGTCGAGCTGGGTCTCCACATCGCCCTGGCCGCCGGCCCGCAGCCAGCGGCGCAGCACGTGGTTGTGCGCGGTGACGACCGCGGACGCCGCAACCTCGGCGAGCAGCGGGTCGTCGTTCCCCGGCTGGTGGTCGTGCTCGTCGAAGTGGCCGAGCAGATAGCGGGTGAAGAGGCGCTCGTAGCGGGCGACCGAGGCGATCTCGGCCTCGCGTAGCGTCGGCACCTCCCGGGTCAGCTTGTAGCGGGCCACGGACACCGTGGGGGAGCCCGCGTACATCTTCATGACCTCTTTGATGCCCCGGCACACCGTGTCGAGCGGGTGCTCGTGCGGGGGCGCGGCGTTGAGCACCGCCTCGGCGCGCACCAGGGTGTCGTCGTGGTCGGGGAAGATCGCCTCTTCCTTGGAGCGGAAGTGGCGGAAGAAGGTGCGCCGGGCCACCCCGGCCCGGGCCGCGATCTCGTCGACGGTGGTGGCCTCGTACCCCTTCGCGGAGAACAGGTCCATCGCCGCGGCCGCCAGCTCCCGGCGCATCTTGAGCCGCTGGGCGGCCGCCCGGCTGCCCGCGGCACTTTCCGGGGCGTCGGGCACAGCGTTCGTACGGGAGGACCTGGCTGGCTGGGGCATGGACCGAACGTACTGCATATTTGCAGGAAGTCGCGCCCACAGGGGCGAGCTGCCCGGAGGTTGCAGCAGCCCGCCCCACCCTGCTTCCGGATCAGCGCCGGGCATACTCGCGGAATCCGCGGCCCGTCTTGCGGCCCAGGCAGCCGGCCGCGACGAGGTGTTCGAGCAGCGGCGCCGGGGCCAGGCCCGGGTCGCGGAACTCGGCGTGCAGCACTTTCTCGATGGCGAGCGAGACGTCCAGGCCCACCACGTCGAGCAGTTCGAACGGGCCCATCGGGTAGCCGCCGCCGAGCTTCATCGCGGCGTCGATGTCGTCGAGGGACGCGTAGTGCTCCTGGACCATCTTGATCGCGTTGTTGAGGTACGGGAAGAGCAGTGCGTTGACGATGAACCCGGCGCGGTCGCCGCAGTCCACCGGGTGCTTGCGGATCTTCGCGGTGACCTCGCGGACGGTGGCGTGCACCTCGTCGGAGGTGAGCACGGTGCGGACCACCTCGACCAGCTTCATCGCCGGGGCCGGGTTGAAGAAGTGCATGCCGATGACGTCCTCGGGGCGCGAGGTGGCGCGGGCGCAGGCGACGACGGGCAGCGAGGACGTGGTGGTGGCGAGCACCGCGCCGGGCTTGCAGATCTTGTCCAGGGCCGCGAAGAGCTGCTGCTTGATCTCCAGGTCCTCGGCGACGGCCTCGACCGCGAGGTCGACCTCGGCGAAGGCCTCCAGGGCGCCCGCCGCCGTGATCCGGTTCAGGGTCTCCTCGCGGGCTTCGGCGGTGAGCCGGCCCTTGTCGACGGAGCGCGAAAGCGACTTGCCGATACGGGACTTGGCGGTCTCCGCCTTCTCCAGGCTGCGGGCCGCGAGCACCACGTGGTACCCGGCCTTGGCGAAGACCTCCGCGATGCCGGACGCCATGGTGCCCGAGCCGGCCACGCCGACCGAGCGGATCTCACGGCCGCCGCCCGCGCCCGCGATGGCGCTCGGCGTCTGCGCGTCGGCCACCACGACCGAGCTGCCCTCGCCCTCGTACGTGTAGAAGCCGCGGCCCTTCTTGCGGCCGGTGAGACCGGCCTCGGCGAGCTGGCCGAGGATGGGGGCGGGTGCGTGGAGGCGGTCGTGCGAGGCGGCGTACATCGCCTCCAGGACGGTGCGGGCGGTGTCGATGCCGATCAGGTCGAGCAGTTCGAGCGGGCCCATCGGCAGGCCGCAGCCGAGCTTCATCGCGGCGTCGATGTCCTCGCGCGAGGCGTACTTCGACTCGTACATCGCGGCCGCCTGGTTCAGGTAGCCGAAGAGCAGCCCGTCGGCGACGAAGCCGGGGCGGTCGCCGACCGCGACGGGCTCCTTGCCGAGGTCGAGGGCGAGCGCGGTGACCGCGTCGACGGCCCAGGGAGCGGTGAGCACGGACGAGACGATCTCGACGAGCTTCATCGCGGGCGCCGGGTTGAAGAAGTGCAGGCCGAGGGCGCGCTCGGGGTGCGCGGAGTCGGCGGCGAGCCGGGTCACCGAGAGCGCGTTGGTGCCGGTCGCCAGGATCGCGGTGGGCGCGACGATGGCGTCGAGCGCGTGGAAGACCTGGCTCTTGAGCTCGTACGACTCGGGCACGACCTCGATCACGAGCTCGGCCTCGGCCGCGGCCTGGAGGTCGGTGAAGGTACGGAACCGGGCGAGGATGTCGCTCCGCTCCTGCGGGGTGATCCGCTCGCGGGACACCGCGCGGGCCGTGGACGCTTCGAGCGAGGCCACGGCCTGGCGGGCGGCGCGCTCGCTGATGTCGATGCCGATGACCTCGCGGCCGGCGCGGGCCAGGACCTCGGCGATGCCGGTGCCCATCGTGCCGAGACCGACCACGGCGACAGTGTTCAGGGGGATGTCCATCACGGGACTCCAGGGATGAGTGACGACTGAGAGAGGGCGCACGCGACCGGCATCGAAGGGCGCTCGGATACGCCAACGGGCGCACGGCGTGCGGGAGTTGTGTCGTGGTGCCAAGGGCCGACGGCCCTGTCCCGGGGCGCGTCGTACAGAACTGCCGAACCGACAAGCACTCGCGGCGGCTGCGTCACCAGGCCACCGGAGTCGGCGGGGGTTACCCGCTCACTTGAGGTTAACCGGCGAGTAACGAGCGCGCCAGACCTCCGTCGCGTCGAACCGGTGTGATCTGGCTCGCGCCCGTTCTGGGCAGGGAAGTGCGTTTTCTGGACACTTCTCCTGCTTTCTGGAGACCCGCATCCGATCATCCTTGGGGTGCCAACGCCCCTGCGCCACTACCCTTTTGGGCATGGATGAGGAGTTCAGGTCGCTCGCGGACCGGGTGCGCGCCGAGACCGGGGGGTCGGCGGCGTACGAGCGGCTGATCGCCTGCGTCGACCGCGATGAGCTCGCGGTGGTCCTCACCGAGCCCGAACGCCCGCTCTGGGCGCGGGAGATCGCGGCGTTCCGGCTCGGCGTCGCGGGGGATCGCCGGGCCTTCGAAGCGCTGATCCTGCTGCTCAACCACCGCGACCCGGAGCGCTGTGTGAGCGCCGCGTACGCGCTCGCCAGGCTCGGCGACCCGCGCACCGCGCGCGCCGCGGCGGCCCTCGCCACCAACGAACTGCGTACTGCCTACGCCCTGCACCCGGTCCGCCTGCTCACCGCGCTGCGGGCCCCGGAATCCGTACCGGCCCTGATCAAGACCCTGCGCCCGCTGCTCTCCCCGCACAGCCCGTACTGGCGCGTGGCCCAGGCCTGCATCGAGGGCCTGGGCGAGCTCGGCGACAAGCAGGCCGTCGACGTCCTGAACGAGGCGCTGGCCCACCCGCGCCTCGCCCGCTCGGCGGCCTGGGCCCTGCGCCGCATCGGGGCGGGGCGACGCTGAGGGTCAGGCCGTCTCCCCGGTCACCGCGAACGCCTCGATCTCCACGAGGAGCTCGGGGCGGAACAGGGCGCTCACCTGCACCGCCGAGCTCGCCGGCAGCTGGTCGGGGCCGATGACGGCGTCGCGTGCCGCGCGGATCGCGGGCAGGTGGGACACGTCGGTGACGAAGTAGGTCAGCTTCACCACGTCCTCGAACGTGGCCCCCGCCGCGGCCAGGCAGCGGCGCAGGTTCTCGAAGACCTGGTCCGCCTGGGCCCGCGCGTCGCCCTCGCCGACGACGTTCCCCTTCTCGTCGAGGGCGCACTGCCCCGATATCGCGACGAACCGGCCGGTCCCCCAGACCACATGGCTGTAGCCGGTGCCGGGAGCGACGCCTTCGGGTGCGGAGATGCGAGTCGGTGAAGTCATGCGGATCATTCTCGCGCACGGCACTGACAATCGGCCCGAGGGGCGGGGCAGTTGAAGGCTGCGGCGCAGGCCGGAGCCGTTTCAGAGCAAGGACAGCTGGGTCGGCTCCGGCCGGGTGGGCTCAGGCGCGGCCGGGATGCGGCGGGCCTCGCCGCGGTGGGCCGGGCCTATGCCGAATTCCGTGGCCAGTTCGTGGACCTGGCCGGTGATGCGGCGCTGGTACCACTTCGGGGCGTACGCGCCCTCCGCGTACAGCCGCTCGTACCGCCGCACCAGATGGGGGTGGTGCTGCCCCAGCCACGCCATGAACCACTCGCGCGCGCCCGGCCGCAGGTGGAGCACCAGCGGGGTCACCGAGGTGGCGCCCGCGGCGGCGATCGCGCGGACGGTGGCACGCAGCTGGTCGGGGTGGTCGCCGAGGAAGGGGATCACGGGGGCCATCAGGACTCCGCAGCCGATGCCGTGCTCGGTGAGCGCGCGCACGGCGTCGAGGCGGCGGTCCGGCGCGGGCGTGCCCGGCTCGACCGTGCGCCACAGCTCCTGGTCGAGGAAGCCGACCGAGACGGAGATGCCCACCTCGGTCACCGCGGCCGCCTCCTTGAGCAGCTCCAGATCACGCAGGATGAGCGTGCCCTTGGTGAGGATGGAGAACGGGTTCGCGTGGTCGCGCAGGGCCGCGATGATGCCCGGCATCAGGCGGTAGCGGCCTTCGGCCCGCTGGTAGCAGTCGACGTTCGTGCCCATCGCGATGTGCGCGCCCTGCCAGCGGCGCGAGGCGAGGTGGACCCGGAGCAGCTCCGGCGCGTTGACCTTCACCACGATCTGCGAGTCGAAACCCAGTCCGGTGTCCAGATCCAGATAGCTGTGCGTCTTGCGTGCAAAGCAGTACACGCATGCGTGCGAGCAGCCGCGATAAGGGTTGACGGTCCACTCGAACGGCATCCGCGAGGCGCCCGGCACCCGGTTGACGATCGAGCGGGCCCGGATCTCGTGGAAGGTGATCCCGCGGAACTCGGGGGTGTCGAACGTCCGGGTCGTCACCGCGTCCGCGGCGAAGAGCGCGGCCGTGCGGGCCGGGCCGGACGGGGCGTCGTCATCGGCGAGATTCTCCCAGCGCATGAACGCCTCCTTTGTTCCCGTGGGCCTTGTTCGGTCACCCCCACCCTTGAATAGAACACATGTTCCCTTCTTGATCGCAACCCGGATTGTGACGTCGGACCCCGAGGTGGTTGGCTTGGCCCACCCCCGAAACCCCGGAAACACAAGTGCTGGAGGAAGTGCCATGGCGCAGGTCGAGGCCACGACGGAGCGGATCGTCGCAGCGGATGCGGAGACCGTGTTCGACACGCTGGCCGACTACAAGGACGGCCGCCCCAAGCTGCTGCCGGAGCACTTCAGCGAGTACCAGGTCCGTGAGGGTGGCGACGGCGAGGGCACTCTCGTCCACTGGAAGCTCCAGGCCACCAGCAAGCGCGTACGCGACTGCCTCCTGGAGGTCACCGAGCCGACCGACGGGCAGCTGGTCGAGAAGGACCGCAACTCCTCCATGGTCACCACCTGGACGGTCACGCCCGCGGGCGAGGGCCGCTCCAAGGTCGTCGTCAGCACCGTGTGGAACGGCGCCGGAGGCATCGGCGGATTCTTCGAAAGGACCTTTGCGCCCAAGGGACTTGGCCGCATCTACGACGCCATGCTCGCCAAGCTGGCCGAAGAAGTGGAGAAGTAGCCCGCGCAACCCTCCCCTGCGGTCACCGGTTCGGGTGGATTTCCGTTCCGGCCCGTAGTGCGCCGTAGGGGCTCCCGCCAGCGCTTAAGCCCCCGGCGTGCGCCTCCCGCTCCGCTCGTCTCGGTTGCCCCGGTTGTCGCGTAATGCGAGAAATGGTCGGCGCAAGCGCGACGAGGGGAGCAGTTTCGTGGGCGGGATCACTCTGGTGAAGGACGAGCGGGCCGCCGAGCCCGCTCCGGTCCCGGCGGATCCGCCGACGGACCAACTCCCGGTGCGGCAGGCGCCGTTGACGCCCCGCCGGGTGCGCATGGTCTTCCTCGGGCTGATGCTCACCCTGCTGCTCGCGGCCCTCGACCAGATGATCGTCGCGACCGCGCTGCCGAAGATCGTCGGCGATCTGCACGGTCTCGACAAGGTCTCCTGGGCCGTCACCGCCTACCTCCTCGCCTCCACCATCGGGCTGCCTATCTACGGCAAGCTCGGCGACCAGTTCGGCCGCAAACCCGTCTTCCAGTTCGCGATCGTCGTGTTCGTCGTCGGCTCGGCCCTGGCCGGCTGGTCGCGCACGATGGACGAGCTCATCGCCTTCCGCGCCGTCCAGGGCATCGGCGGCGGCGGGCTCATGATCGGCGTGCAGGCGATCATCGCGGACATCGTGCCGCCCCGGCAGCGCGGCCGTTTCATGGGCCTCATCGGCGCCGTCTTCGGACTCGCCTCGGTGGCCGGGCCCCTGCTCGGCGGCTTCTTCACCGACCACGCCTCCTGGCGCTGGTGCTTCTACATCAACGTGCCGTTCGGCCTGGTCACCCTGGCCGTCATCACCGTCGTACTGAAACTGCCCCGGCCCCGCGTCCGGCCCCGCCTCGACGTGCTCGGCATGCTGCTGCTCGCTGCCGCCTCAACCTGCGTGGTGCTGCTGACCAGTTGGGGCGGCACGGAGTACGCCTGGGATTCGCGGCAGATCCTCGGGCTCGCCGCCGGCGCGGCCGGAACGACTCTGCTGTTCCTCGTCGTCGAGAACTTCGCGGCCGAACCCGTCATCCCCCTCCGGCTGTTCCGCGACTCGATCTTCAACGTCTCCGGGCTCGTCGGCGCGGTCATCGGCGTCGCCCTCTTCGGCGCCGCCAGCTATCTGCCGACCTTCCTGCAGATGGTCGACGGGGCCAGCGCCACCGAGTCCGGGCTGCTCGTCCTGCCCATGATGGGCGGCATTGTCGGCGCCTCGATCGTCTCGGGCCAGCTCATCAGCCGCACCGGGCATTACAAGATCTACCCGATCCTCGGCGGCGCGGTCTCCGCCGTCGGCATGTGGCTGCTGTCCAAGCTCGGCACCGACACCCCGCGGCTCGACTACAGCATCTGGATGGCCGTGCTCGGCGCCGGCATCGGCCTGGTCATGCCGGTCCTCGTCCTGGCCGTGCAGAACGCCGTCGACCCCGCCGACCTCGGCACCGCCACCAGTGCCAACAACTACTTCCGGCAGATCGGCGGCAGCGTGGGCGCCGCCGTCTTCGGCACCCTGTTCACCAACCGCCTCGCCCACGCGCTCACCGAGCGGCTCCCGGCCGGAGCCCGTCGGCCCGACCCCGAGTCGATCACCCCGCAACTGGTGCGCGCCATGCCGCCCGCGCTGCGCGACGGATACATCCGGGCGTACGCCGACGCCATGCCGCGGATCTTCCTGTACCTCGTGCCGGTGCTCGTGCTCGGCTTCGTCCTCGCCTTCTTCCTCAAGGAGAAACCGCTGGTGTCCCAGAACGCCCCCGCCGCCGAGACCGCGCCCCTGCCCCACGCCCGCACCGGCAACTCCGGCTTCCCCAGCGGCGTTCCGGTCTGCGGAACGGTCCAGCACCACGACGGATCCACCGTGCCGCGCGCCGCCCTGACCCTCGTCGACGTACGGGGCCGGCAGGTCGGGCGCGGGGCCAGCGGCGCCGACGGCCGGTACGCGCTGAGCGTGCCCGGCGCCGGATCGTACGTCCTGATCGCGGCGGCCGGCGGGCATCAGCCGCAGGCCGTCGCCGTGACCGTCGGCGAACGACCCGTCGACCTCGACGTGGTGCTCGGCGGCGCCGGACGCCTCGCGGGCGCCGTCGTCACCGCCGACGGCAGCCCCGTGCGGGACGCCGCCGTCACCCTCACCGACGTACGCGGCGAGGTCGTGGCCGCCACCCGCAGCGGGCGCGAAGGCGGCTATGTGATCACGGAGTTGGTGGCGGGGGAGTACACCCTGGCCGCCAGCGCACCCGCCTTCCGGCCCGCCGCCCTGCCGGTCAGTGTGCAGGCCTCCCGCGAGACCCGGCAGGACATCGAGCTGGCCGGCGGGGCCGTCCTTCGCGGCACCGTGCGGGCCGGCGGCGGGCGGCCCGTGGAGGACGCGCGGGTGACGCTCCTCGATGCCGCGGGCAACGTCGTGGACACCCTCACCACGGGCCCCGACGGCACCTTCCGGTTCGTCGACCTGTCATCCGGCGAATACACGGTCATCGCGGCGGGCTATCCGCCGGTGGCCACGGTCCTCCAGGTCGCGGGCGGCGGACGGACCGAGCGGGACCTCCAACTCGGCCACGAGGACTGACCTTTCTTCAACGAAGGGGCCGGTTTCGCGCGGGCGTGCGCCTATTCACGGGTTGCCTCCCGCGCGGCCCCGCGATGGCCGTACGGTGGTGCTGCAGCCGCCGATTCTCGCGGCGGGGAAGGAGCCTCCCACCCATGGACAGTGGTACTCCGCCGAAGCTGCCGCAGCAGTTCGCCGTGGCCGGCCGGATCCCGCTTGCCGTGATCGTCGTGGACGGCGACGGCCTCGTGTCGCACTGGTCCTCCGGTGCGCGCAGGCTGTTCGGTCCCGGCAAGGAGGACGCGGTCGGCAGGCCCGCCGCCGATCTGCTCCCGGTCTCCGGCGCGCTGGAGCAGCGCTTCGACGACTACGACGTGTTCGACGAGTTCGGCCCCGGCCTCGACGGCCCGCTGACCGGACGCACCTCCTACCCCACCGCGGGCCGGGCCGCGCTCACCGAGCCCGGCCGGGACCGTACCGACGTGCTGTGGTGGGCCTACCCCCTGGTCGGACCCGGGCCCGAGCGGCTCCTGGTGCTCGCAGCGGACGCGGCCCAGCTGCACCGGGAGGACGATGACGACGGCGGCTCCGTCGAGCGGATAGCGCCCGGCTTCGCCCTGCACACCGACTTCCCCGGCTCCGACGAACTGGCCCGCCGGCTGCCCGAGATCCTGCCCAGCATGAGCGTCGGCGAGAGCTCCCGCATCGTCTCGCAGGTCCTCGAACTCGGCTATCCCGTCCTGGAGTTCAGCCAGCACGACCGAGTGCCCGTAACGCCCGACTGGGGCGTGCCGCGGCGCGCCGAACACCGGCCCGCCCGGCGCCGCCACCCCATGGAGCCGGTGTCGCGGAGCCAGCCGCCCTCGCCCGAGTTCGCCGCCGACCTCGAATACGCGGCGGTGCGCGAGCGGCTCGAATTCCTCAACGAGGTCAGCGGCCGTATCGGCTCCTCGCTCGACCTGTCCCGCACCATCCAGGAAGTCAGCGCCGCCGTCGTGCCGCGCTTCACCGATGTTGCGGGCACCTATCTGCGCGAGCAGGTCATCGCGGGCGAGGGCTTCCCCGACGGGCCGCCCGACGAGCGGACGCTGTGGCACCGGGTCGCCGTCGAGCACGTCGACGAGCCGGGCCGCTGGGACGACGTGGTGCCGGTCGGCGAGTCCATGCCGTTCCCCGCGCACACCCCGTTCTTCCAGTGCATGACGTCCGGCGAGCCCGTCCTGGTGCCGAGGATCAGCGAGCAGATGGGCACCGCCATCGCCTCGCAGTTCGAGAAGCGCGACATCCGGCCGCTCATCAACGGCCGCTCGATGCTGGTCGTCCCGCTCAAGGCGCGCAACGTGGTGCTCGGCTTCATGATCCTGCTGCGGCATGCCGAGCGGGCCGAGTTCAACGACATGGACCGCGTCACCGGGGCCGAACTGGCGGCGCGGGCCGGGCTCGTGCTCGACAACGCCCGCATGTACACCTATCAGGAGAACGTCGCCGACACCCTCCAGGACTCGATGCTGCCGCAGGTCACCCCGCGCATGGCGGGCTGCGACACGGCCACCCGCTATCTGCCCGGCATGCTGCTCGGCCGCGTCGGCGGCGACTGGTTCGACTCGATCAAACTGCCCGGCTCACGGACCGCCCTGGTGGTCGGCGACGTCATGGGCCACGGCCTCAACTCGGCGGCGATGATGGGCCAGTTGCGTACCGCCGTGCAGACCATGGCCGCGCTCGACCTGCCGCCCGACCAGCTCCTGCGCAACCTCGACGACCTGGCACAGCGCCTGGGCGAGCACTACCTCGCCACCTGCCTGTACGCCGTGTACGACCCGATCAGGGGCGAGCTGCTCATGGCCAACGCGGGCCATGTGCCGCCGGTGATCGTGCGGTCGACGGACGGCCGCAGCGAGCTCCTCGAACTGCCCACCGGAGCCCCGATCGGCGTCGGCGGGGTGCCCTTCGAGACGGCCCGCATCCGGGTCGAGCCCGGCGACCGGCTCGTCATGTGCACCGACGGGCTCGTCGAGGTGCGCGGCGAGGACATAGGCGTCGGCCTCGCCACGCTCTGCGAGTTCGCGGCGCACCCGGCGGCCTCCATGGACGACGCCTGCGACACGATCATCCGCGCCCTCAACACCCGCGGCGGCCGCAAGGACGACGTGGCCCTGCTCATGGCGCGGCTCAACGGCATCACCCGCGAGGACGTCGCCGAGTGGCGGCTCGACGCCGACCCGCGCGAGGTCGGCCGGGCCCGCCGCCTGGTCCGCGAACAGCTCGCGCACTGGGGCCTGTCGGACGTCGCGGAAACGGTTGAGCTCCTGGTCAGCGAGGTCGTCACCAACGGCATCCGGCACACGCACGGCCACCAGGTCGAGCTGCGCCTGGTGCGCGCCGAGGCGCTCCTGTGCGAGGTGGTCGACGACGACCACACCCTGCCGACGCTGCTCAGCGCGGGCTCGCGCGACGAGGCGGGCCGGGGCCTGCGCGTGGTCAGCGCGCTCGCCCGGGAGTGGGGCACCAGCCGCACCGGCAACGGCAAGACCGTCTGGTTCGACGTGGCACTGCCGCACACGGGGCGCCGGGCGCGCTGACATCGTCCGCATCCTGGGGGGCGCCCGAACTCCCCGCAGCCGAACGGCAGATGAAGGTATGCGCCGGTGCTTGTCCGGGTGCGCCCGGCGCGGTAGACCGATCTTGACACTGTGTGTGCAGCCTGGGGAGTCGGTCATGAGCGTGACGAGTCGGTACAAGGACGCCTGGGAGGGGTTCTGGCGCGAGGCGCCGGACGAGCAGGGCGCGGTCTTCTGGGATGCGGAACCGGCCCTCACCGCCGCCCGTCACCTGGCCCACTTCGCCGCCCGCATCGACCGCCCCGGCCTGCCCCTGGTGGACCTCGGCTGCGGCAACGGCACCCAGACCCGCTATCTCGCGGCCCGCTACCCGAAGGTGACCGGCGTCGACCTCTCGCTCGCCGCCGTCGAGCACGCCCGGAGTCAGGACCCGGACGGCGAGGCCGAGTTCGAGCAGCTCGACGCCGCCGACACCAAGGCCGTCGACGAGCTGCACACCCGCATCGGCGACGCCAACGTGTACGTACGCGGCGTCCTGCACCAGTGCGAGGCGGCCGACCGCCAGCCCGTCGCCGACGCCATCGCCACGCTGGTCGGCACGGACGGCCGGGCCTTCGTGGTGGAGCTCGCCGAGGCCGCGAAGCCGGTCCTGATGGGTCTGGCCCAGAGCCCGGCGGGACCGCCGCCCAAGCTCCGCCCGGTCTTCGCCCACGGCATCGCGCCGGGCGAGCTCTCCGACGCCGCTCTGGTGGAGCTGCTCACCACCGCGGGCCTGACGGTGCTCGCCGAGGGCGAACTCCCGCTCACCACCACGGAGTACACCGCCGACGGCCGGCGCATCGAGCTGCCGTCCAGATGGCTGGTGGTCAGCCCGGCAGGCAGCGAGGGCTCGAAGGGGCCCTGATCTCAAGGGAATTCACCGGGGACATGCCACCGTACGCAGCAAAGTCCTTGCACAGCACGGCAGTTGGCCGATCGCCCAGGCCGTCGCTCCGGCGCCGACCGGGATCCTCGCACTCGTCCCGCGCCATCGCCTTCGGCGCGCAGGAGTCAGCGCGCCGTGTCGCTGAGGGTGAAGGTGGCGCCGTCCGGGTCCTTGAGGCGGACCCAGGTGCCGGTGGCGGAGATGCCGTCGGCGAGGGCGGTGGCGCCGTGGGCCAGGGCCTTCTCCGCGTGGCCTTGGGGGTCCTCGACGGAGAAGTGGGTGTGCCAGTGGGGGCGCAGGCTCGGGTCCGGAGCGGCCTCGACCGCTCCGGACGTCAGGCGCGCGACGATGTGCCCGGCGTGGCGCAGGACGACTTCCTCGTGCTCGTACTGGACGTCGCAGCAGCCGGGCCGGTCGCAGGCCCAGTCGAGGACCTCGCCGTAGAAGATCGCCGCGTCGAAGGCGTTGCGGGTGTGCAGCCGGGTCCAGGTGGGGGCGGTGTCGCGCCAGGATTCCCAGTTCGAGAGGAGCGGGCCCTGCCAGATCCCGAAGACGGCGCCGTCCCGGTCGGCGGCCAGCGCGCCGCGCCCGGTGTGCAGGGCGACCGGGCCGACTGCGACCGTGGCGCCCCGCTCGCGGATGCGCGCCGCGGTGACATCGGCGTCCCCGACCGCGAAATACGGCGTCCACGCGACCGCCACCTGCAGGGACGGCGCCAGCGCTCCGATCCCGGCGACCGGAACCCCGTCCGCCAGGGCGACCCGGAACTCCTCACCGAGCGACCCGGTCCGGAACGTCCAGCCCATGGTCGCGCCGTAGAAGTCGAGCGCGGCATCCAGGTCGCGGGCCATCAGGCTCACCCAGCACGGAGCCCCGCACACGGCGGCGCTCGAATCGGCGGCCGGGCGCGGATCCGCGGTGGTATCGGGATTACTCGGTGACGGCGTCACTGAAACCCTCGCTCTCGGGAATTTCGGCATACCGGCACATAGACCTCACCATTGTCTCGCCCTCGGCCCCCGCTCGCATGTCGGAGCCCGTCCCGCGCGGGTCACTGGTCGGGGTCGCAGCTCTCCCTGCGCCGCCCGATCGTGATCAGGGCCGCCATGAGGGCGTCGTGATCGTCCCGGGCCGCCACGTGGACGGCGCCTTCCTCAAGTACGGCGTGCAGTTCCGGGAGCCCGGCGGTGCCGGGCGTCGTCCGCAGGATGACACCGCTCGGCGGGGTGAGCGAGCGCAGCCCCGAGAACAGGGCCACCGGATCGCTGTCCCCGTCCATGCTGGGGTCGAGGACGGTGACATCGGGCAGCAGGACATGCGCCTGGGCCAGGGCGAGCCGGGGGCTCGGGGTGTGCGCGATGACGCGGAAGTGGCGGTTTTGGTGAATGCGCTCGCGCAGCACTGCCGCTTCCTCGTCGGTGGCTACCAGCAGGACGGTCATCACGCTTCCAGCATGGGCGCACGGGCCGGTAAGAGCCACGCGGAGCCCCGGGCCGCTGCCGCGAGCTCCCCGGGCGTCAGGCGAGCGCCGCCTCCGCGACGATCCGGGCCGTTCGGCCCCCGGCCCGCAGTGCGTCGCCGTCGGTAGCGGGCACGCAGTGGCCGAGCCCGGGGTCGTACGCGGTCATGATGATCCCCGCGTGGTCGGTGTCCGCCTCGTGCAGGCGCGCGGGCCAGGGCCGCTTCTCCAGCGCGGTGAGAAAGTCGCGGGAGTGGTGGGACTCGACGATCGTGTCCCCCGTGCCGTGGATCAGGACGACGGGCACCTCGGACGTCGCCGCCTCCGCCAGGTCGTCCAGGGGGACGGTGCCCGTGCTGCGGGCGGGGCGCCAGTACAGGCCGGCGATGCCGACGACCGCCTTCGGGACCCGGCCGTCCATGAGGTCCGGCCGCAGCGCCGTGCCGATCGCGGCGCCCGCCCCCATCGACCAGCCCGCCACCACTAGCTGCTCCGGGTCGGCGCCGAAGGAGACCGCGTGCTCGCGCACGTACCGCAGCGACGCCACGAGGTGCGCGCGGCCGCCGTCGGGGGCGTCCGAGCGCCAGTCCGGCACGAACACGGTCAGCCCGTGCGAGGCCGTCTCCTCGGCGAGGGCGCCGACCTCGAACCGCGTGTCGGGGCCGATGCCGTGCCAGAGCAGCACGGCCGGGGTGGCCGCCGGGGCACCCTCGGGGCGGTACACGTCGAGGAGTCGGGGCGCTGCTCCGTCCATCGCGGTGTACGGGACTGTGCTGATCGGCATGGAGGTCCTTGGGCTGAGCGGTGCTGAAACGACCTTCACCGTAACGCTGTTCGTGCGGCGAGCGGGCTCCCGGGGCCGGCCGGGAACGGCTGGTCGACGGCCTCAGAGCCGCGCGGCGCGGGTCTCCTCCCAGAGGGCGCGGGTGATCTCGGCGGCCGGGGCGCTGCGTGCGAGGCGGTGGCGCGCCCCGGCCCACAGGTGCAGCCGTTCGGCGTCCCCGGCCTCGGCGGCCGCCGCACGCAGCGCGCGGGTCAGATGGTGCACGTGCGGGTACGCGCCGGGGGCCGCGGCGTCGTAGGCGTCGACGAAGTGGTTGCGAAGGCCGCGGGCCGGGCGCCCGGAGAAGGCCCGGGTGACGGCCGTCGTCGTGAACCGCTCGTCGACGAGGGCGTCCTTGTGCGTACGCGAGGCGCCCGATTCCTCGGCGCGCAGATAGAGGGTGCCGAGCTGGGCCGCACTCGCCCCGGCGCCAAGGACGGCGGCCACGTCCGCGCCCGTGCCGAGCCCGCCGGCGGCGATGAGAGGCAGCTGTACGCGGTGACGTACCGAGGCCATGAGGTCGAGCAGGGGCACGTCCTCCGGCCGCGCCGCGATGTCGTGCGTGGCGCGGTGGCCACCGGCCAACGGGCCCTGGACGCAGAGCGAGTCCACGCCGACAGCCTCCGCCGCCATGGCCTCGGCGAGCGTGGTGACCGTGGCCACGAGATGGCTGCCCGCCCGCTGCAGGGCCTCCACGATCTCGGACGTGGGCAGCCCGAAGGTGAAGGAGACGAGAGGCGCGGGCTCGCTCAGGAGCACCTCGATCTTCTCCTCCCATCCGTCGTCGTCGGCCCCGGCATCAGGTACGGGCAGCGTGAGCCCGAACCGGTCGGCCTCGCCGCGCAGTTGCTCGCGGTATGCGCCGACGGCGTCGACGGCGCTCGGATCCGGGACGCCCGGCACGAAGAGATTGACGCCGAACGGCCGCGAGGTCAGCTCACGGGTGCGGACGAGCTGCTCCCGCATGCCCTGGGCGCTGCGGTATCCGGCGGCCAGGAACCCGAGGCCTCCGGCACTGTTGACGGCTGCGACCAGCTCGGGCGTGGCGGCGCCGCCCGCCATGGGCGACTGGACGATCGGAACGGCCAACTCGTCGAGGCGGAAGAACATGCGGACTGCTCCGAGGCGTTGAGGGGGGTGGTGCACTGTCTCCACGAACTATGTGATGCCTACACACAGATGGCGGTGTTGATCCGTCAGGAAAGTGTGATCCATCAGACAGCCGCGCACCCGTCGTTCCGGGGCGGTCGGCGCTTGTCGGGCCCGCGCGGCCCTCGCCGCGAATGGCTCGAACTCGTCGCCGCCGTGCGCGGAGTGAGCCTCGTCCCGGACGGCGACGTGTGCCGCGGCCCGCACGCGCGGACCCGCACCCTGGCGATCGACGAGGCACCGTACGGGCCGACCGGATACGGTGCTGCTGTGCTGATCAAGGGGGAGGACCCGGGGACGGCGCTGCTACTGGCGGCCGCTCCGGCGAACAAGGGCCGTCTCATCGACGCGGCGTCGGTCCTGCCGGGCCTGGCCGCGGTCGCCCCGGGCGTGCTGGCCGGCACCGGCGCGGCCACCGTCGTGGAACTCGCCGATCCGGTGGACCCGCAGACCGTGCTGACCCGGATCCGCGCCGTGGCCGCCGCGCCCGGCCCGCTGTTCCTGTACCTGGCGGGCCAGTTGCACGTGGACGCCAAACAGCAGCAGATCCATGTCGCCCTCGCCCGCACCACCCAGGCGACCGTGCGCTACACCGGCCTTCCGTGGGCCTGGCTGGCGCATGAGTTCCAGGTGCGCCGGCCCGGCACGACCACGGTGGTCGCCGACCTGGCCGCCGACCCGGCGGCCTGGCAGCGGCTGCGGCAGGAGGGCCTCGCCCTCGGCCACGGCGTCCGCCTGTACGGACGGATCACCGCACCCGCACCGCGCCGGAAGATCGCCGCTCCCGACTACCTGAAGGTGTACGCCGAGGTGTGGCGCGGTGGCGCCCAGCCGTCGCTCACCGAGCTCCACGCCTACGCGGCGGACCGGGTGGGCCCCGGCGACGCGCTGTACCTCGCCATGGACGGAGCGCCCGCCGACCCGCTGCCCCAGCAGTTCGTACCGCCCGCCGCGGCCGACCCCCATCCGGCGATCCTGGCCGCCGCCGGCGCGGGACGCCACGGTGAGGCCGCATCGATGGCGGCGATGTGGGAGAGCGAGGCGCTGCGCGCGTACGGGCCGGGGTCCCTTGAAGCGATCCACTGGCTGGAGGTCCGCGCCGACCTCGCCCGGCTCGCCGGGGAGCCGGCCCGGTCCTGCGAGCTGTGGATGGCCTCCGCGCAGGCCCGGCTCGCCCGCGGGCAGACCAGCGACGACACCGACGTCCAGGGCGCGGTCGACCGCGCGCACCACCAGTGGGAGCAGCTCCGCGACCCGGACCGGGCCCGGTCCCTTGCCCCGGCCCTGGTCACCCTGCGCCGTCAGGTGCCGGGCCGCCAGCGCGGCGCACTGGAGGCCGTACAGCGCCGTCTGGAGCGGCTGCACGCGGTGCCGGCCGCCGGGCGTTGAGCGGGGCGGGTGAAGTCCGCCGCCGACCGGTGGTTCGGCGACAGCGGGCCGGCCCGTTACTCGTACCGGTACTTCAGCGAGTCCGCCTCCGCCTGCTCGATGTCGGCGATCGTCAGCTCCGGCATCCGCAGCTGGGCCAGCGTCACCTCGGCCGAGGCGGGCTGGGCGTCCGCCGGCAGCCACTCGTCCGGCTTCCAGGCCGCGCTGCGCAGCAGCGACTTGGGGCAGTGCGGGTAGACCTCCTCTATCCCCACCACCAGCGCACTGGCCGGCGGCTTGCCCACGGCGGTCAGCTGCGACAGCAGCTCCGGTCGGGTGGAGACGCAGGCACGGCCGTTCACCCTGAGCGTCGTGGTGCGCCCCGGGATGACGAACAGCAGTCCGGCCCGTCCGGTGGCGATGACGTTCTGCAGGGTGTCCAGACGCTTGTTGCCGGTCGCGTCCGGTATCGCCACCGTCCGTGAGTCCAGGACGGCGACGAACCCGGCGGGGCCGCCGCGCGGGGAGACGTCACAGTTGCCCTCGGCGTCCGCGCTGGCGATCAGGACCAGCGATGAGCAGCCGATCAACCGCCGGGTCTGCTCGGTGAGTTCGGTCATCTGCTTGCGCACGGCCGCGGCGCTGGGGAGTTCGTACGTCCGGCGCAGCGCTTCCTGGTCGGGCACGGCGTCGAGGCGGAGCGAGTCGAAGGCGCTGCTGGCAAGGGATGTCGTCATGCCTACGACCCTAAGGGGCCGACCTGCGATGGATCTTGGGCGGAGGGTGCGGGAGGGCATGGAGACGGCCGCGCGGGCCGGGCCGGCGCACCCCAGGATCAATCGCCGGTCGGGCGGTTGGTCCGGAGCTGTCCACGGCGCCGCCGGAACCCGCGGATGCGCTCCTCCCAGCGGCCCGCGAGACGCCCGGCCGCCCAGATGCGGCCTGCCAGGCGGGCCGCCCACCCCGCCTGCCGGGCCCGGGTGCGCACCGCGCCGCGCCGCAGGGGTGGGCGGGTGCTCGCTGCCCTCGGTCTGTCCATGCTTCCAGGGTGGTCCACCCGTCCGGCCGCCGCATGCCGAGCGGGCGGTGACACCCTGAGCGCCGAAGGTCAGGCGCGCCCGGTGTACGGCACGCGGCCGAGCTCGCGCGGCTCGGCGAGGGTGCCCCACTCGTCCTTGCCGAGGCGGGACAGCGGCCGCAGCCGGCTTATCTCGGGGTGGCCGTCGACCATGACGTCGTCCGAGACCACCGCGTGCACGACACGCCCGAACACAACCGTGGAGTCGCCGATCCCGAGCGTGCTGTGCAGTTCGCACTCCAGCGCCACCGGCGACAGGGCCACCCGCGGCGGCTTCACGCGCAGGCTCGGCTCGGTGGCGAGGCCCGCCTCCTCGAACTCGCTGACCCCGGGCGGGAAGTTGGTAGCCGTGTCGTTGATCTGCGCGTGCAGCGGCTCGGGCGCGAAGTTGACCACGAACTGCCCGGTCGCCTCGACATTGCGGAGCGAGTCCTTGCGCCCCACCGAGGTGAACTGGACGACGGGCGGCGCGACGGAGGAAATGGTGAAGAACGAGTGAGGCGCGAGGTTGGGGGTGCCGTCGCCGTCCACGGTCGACACCCAGGCGATGGGCCGCGGCACCACGGTCGCGGTGAGCAGACGGTAGAACTCGACGCGGGACATGGCGGCGGGATCGAAGTCAATACGCATGCGGCCAGTATCCATTGGCCCCTTCCCGCCACCCCGGGGGAGATCGCCGGGCAGGCGCCGAGGCGAGGGCGGGCCACACCTGGATGAGGTGCTCCATGTGGTCAACCACGTTCACCCTATGGGTGGTTGAGGTGTGGACGCGGCGGGTGGGAGCGATGCAGGGGCACGGCGCCCCGGCCCTCGCGCCGGGCGTCACGGGTATGGACCTCTGGTGTCCGCCCGGTCCCTGGCCTGGGTATGGGGTGACAGGTACCGTGGGGCGCCATGAAGATCCTCATCAGTGCGGACATGGAAGGCGCCACCGGAGTCACCTGGCCGGCCGATGTGCTGCCGGGAACGCCGCAGTGGGAGCGCTGCCGGGGCATGTTCACCTCGGATGTGAACGCGGCCGTGCTCGGTTTCTTCGACGGGGGCGCCGACGAGGTGCTCATCAACGAGGCGCACTGGTCCATGCGCAATCTGCTGTTGGAGCGGCTCGACGAGCGGGCCCAGATGCTCACCGGCAAGCACAAGTCGCTGTCCATGGTGGAGGGCATCCAGCACGGCGACGTCGACGGGATCGCCTTCGTCGGCTACCACACGGGCGCCGGTACGCAGGGCGTGCTCGCCCACACCTACCTCGCCAACTCCATCACCGGGGTGTGGCTGGGCGGCGCCCGCGCCAGCGAGGGGCTGCTCAACGCGCATGTCGTCGCCGAGTACGGGGTGCCCGTGGTCCTGGTCACCGGCGACGACCTCACCTGCGCCGATGCCGAGGGCTATGCGCCGGATGCCCGCAAGGTGGCCGTCAAGGACCACGTCTCGCGGTACGCGGCGGTCTGCCGCACCCCCGCGCGTACCGCCGCGGACATCAGGGCGGCGGCGAAGGAGGCCGCGGCCCTCGCGCGCAGGGCCGCGCCCGCCGAGGGCGGGCCCTTCACCGTGGAGATCGAGTTCGACGCCGAGCACCTCGCCGACGCGGCCACTGTGGTGCCCGGCGTGGCGCGTACGGGTGAACGGCGCGTCTCCTACACCAGTTTGACGATGTATGAGGGCATTCGCACCTTCAAGGCGGTCACGACGATCGTCTCGTCCGCGGTGGAGGAGCAGTATGGCTGAGGTGGAGACAGCCGATCAGGTGGCGCTCGACGAGGCGGTGGCCTTCACCTCCGAGCTGATCCGGATCGACACCAGCAACCGGGGCGGCGGAGACTGCCGGGAGCGCCCGGCCGCCGAGTACGTCGCCGAGCGCCTCGCCGGAGCGGGCCTCGAACCCCGCATGCTGGAGCGCACCCAGGGACGTACCAACGTGGTCGCCCGGATCGAAGGCACCGACCCCTCGGCCGACGCCCTCCTCGTGCACGGCCACCTCGACGTGGTGCCCGCCGAGGCCGCCGACTGGAGCGTGCACCCCTTCTCGGGCGAGATCCGGGACGGGGTGGTGTGGGGCCGGGGCGCCGTCGACATGAAGAACATGGACGCGATGGTCCTCGCGGTCGTACGCGCCTGGGCCCGGCACGGGGTGCGGCCCCGGCGGGACATCGTCATCGCGTACACCGCCGACGAGGAGGCCAGCGCCGTCGACGGCTCGGGCTTCCTCGCCGATCACCACCCCGAGCTGTTCGAGGGGTGCACGGAGGGCATCAGCGAGTCGGGCGGCGTCACCTTCCACGCCGGGCGGGGCATGGAGATCTACCCGATCGGCGCGGGGGAGCGCGGCACCGCCTGGCTCCGGCTCACCGCGCACGGCCGCGCGGGCCACGGCTCCAAGGTGAACCACCACAACGCGGTCAGCCGGCTCGCCTCCGCCATCGCCCGCATCGGCGAGCACGAGTGGCCGGTCAGGATCACCCCCACCGTCCGCGCGAGCCTCGTCGAACTCGCCGCCCTGCACGGCATCGACGCCGACCCGGACGCCGAAGACTTCGACGCCGACGAACTGCTCGGCAAACTCGGCCCGGCCGCCGCCCTGGTCGAGCCGGTGATCCGCAACAGCGCCAACCCGACGATGCTGGAAGCCGGTTACAAGGTCAACGTCATCCCCGGGCACGCGACCGCCTACGTCGACGGGCGCATCGTGCCGGGCGGCGAGGCCGAGTTCCGTACGACGATGGACGGGCTGACCGGGCCCGACGTCGACTGGGACTTCCACCACGGCGAGGTCGCGCTCCAGGCGCCGGTCGACTCACCGACGTACCTCCAGCTGAAGGCCGCCGTCGAGCGGTTCGCTCCGGAAGGCCATGTGGTGCCGTACTGCATGTCGGGCGGTACCGACGCCAAGCAGTTCTCGCGGCTCGGCATCACCGGCTACGGCTTCGCGCCGCTGCGGATGCCGGCCGGGCTCGACTACCAGGCGCTGTTCCACGGCGTCGACGAACGGGTGCCCGTGGACGCGCTGCACTTCGGCGTCCGGGTCCTCGACCACTACCTGCGGTCCGCATAGCCCCCGAGGGAGAGTTGCCACGATGGTGCCCACCGCGCCCTACGGAAGCTGGCCGTCGCCGATCGACGCGGCCCTCGCCGCCGCCCACGACGGCTACCCCGACCACGTCGGGGTGGTCGGCGACGACCTGTGGTGGACGGAGGCACGCCCCGCCGAGGGCGGCAGGCGGGTCCTGGTGCGCCGCCGCCCCGAGGGCGAGGCACAGCCGGTCCTGCCCGAGCCGTGGAACGTGCGCAGCCGGGTCATGGAGTACGGCGGCCACCCCTGGGACGGCGCCGACCGGGCGGCACAGGGCCCGCTCGTCGTCTTCGTGCACTTCGACGACCAGCGGCTCTACGCGTACGAGCCGAACGCGACCGCCGCGCCCAGGCCGCTCACCCCGCTGTCCCCGGTCGGCGGGGGCCTGCGCTGGGTCGACCCTCGGATCGACCTCGACCGGGGCGAGGTGTGGTGCGTCCTGGAGGAGTTCACCGGCGAGGGCCCCACCGACGTACGGCGTGTGATCGCGGCCGTGCCGCTGGACGGATCTGCGGCCGAACACCGGGGAGCCGTAAGGGAGTTGAGCGACGGGAGGCACCGCTTCGTCACCGGACCGCGGCTCTCGCCCGACGGGCGGCGGGCCGCCTGGATCGGCTGGGACCACCCCCGGATGCCGTGGGACGGCACCGAGCTGATCCTCGCCGACATCGCCGAGGACGGCACCCTGCGCCGGGCCCGCACCTTCGTGGGCGGCCCCGAGGAATCCATCGCACAGGCCGACTGGGCCGCCGACGGGCAGCTCCTGTTCGCCTCCGACCGCAGCGGCTGGTGGAACCTGTACCGCGCGGAGCCCGACGGAGGGGAGGCGGTCGCGCTCTGCCCCCGCGACGAGGAGTTCGCGGGACCGCTCTGGCAGGTCGGGCGGCGCTGGTTCCAGCCCCTGGACAGCGGCCTCGTCGCCGTCGTGCACGGCCGGGGCGCCACCACGCTCGGCATACTCGACCCCGAGAGCGGCGAACTCGTCGACGCCGCCGGACCCTGGACCCAGTGGAACCCGACGCTCGCCGCCCACGGCAGCCGCGTCGTCGGCGTCGCCGCGAGCCCGCGCACCGCATACGAACTCGTCGAACTCGACACCGCCACCGGCCGCGCCCGTGTGATCGGCTGCGGCCACGACGACGCGGTCGACCCGGCGTACTACCCCGAGCCGCTGATCCGCATCTACACCGGACCCGGCGGCCGGGACATCCACGCCCACGTCTACCCGCCGCACAGCCCCGACCGGATCGCCCCCGCCGACGAACTGCCGCCCTATGTGATCTGGGCACACGGCGGCCCCACCAGCAATGTCTCCCTCGTACTCGACCTGGAGACCGCCTACTTCACCTCGCGCGGCATCGGCGTCGTCAAGGTCGACTACGGGGGCTCCACGGGCTACGGGCGCGACTACCGCAACCGGCTGCGCGAACAGTGGGGCGTCGTCGACGTCGAGGACTGCGCCGCCGTCGCCCGCGCCCTGGCCGACGAGGGCACCGCCGACCCGCGGCGCCTCGCGATCCGCGGCGGCAGCGCGGGCGGCTGGACCACGGCCGCCTCCCTCGCCGCCACCGACGTGTACGCCTGCGGCACGGTCATCTACCCCGTTCTCGACCTCGCGGGCTGGCTCGACGTCACCCATGACTTCGAATCGCAGTACCTGGAGAGTCTCGTCGGCCCGTACGCCGAACTGCCCGGCCGCTACCGCGAACGCTCGCCCGCCCAGCACGCCGACCGCATCGCCGCCCCGTTCCTGCTGCTCCAGGGGCTGGACGACGCGATCTGCCCGCCCGCGCAGTGCGAGCACTTCCTGGAGAAGATGGCCGGACGCGGCATCCCGCACGCCTACCTCACCTTCGAGGGCGAGGGCCACGGCTTCCGCCGCGCGGACACGATGATCCGCGCCCTGGAGGCCGAGTTCTCGCTGTATGCCCAGGTGTTCGCGATCGACCGCACCGACATCCCCCTCCTGGAGCTCACCAAGTGACCGCAGCCGAACTCACCCGCCCGCCCCGGCTGCGCCCCGGCGCCAGGATCGCGGTGGTCGCCCCCAGCGGGCCGGTCGTCGAGGAGCGCCTCCAGGCCGGGCTCGACGTGCTGCGCGGCTGGGACCTCGATCCGATCGTCCTGCCCCAAGTCGCCAGCCAGCACCGGGAGTTGGGGTACCTGGCGGGCGAGGACGAGACACGGGCGCGCGACTTCCAGCGGGCCTGGTGCGACCCGACGGTCACCGCGGTGATGTGCGCCCGCGGCGGCTACGGCGCCCAGCGCATGGTCGACCTCCTCGACTGGAACGCGCTGCGGGCGGCCGGTCCCAAGGTGCTCATCGGCTACAGCGATGTGACCGCCCTGCACGAGGCGTTTGCCGTCCGCCTGGGCCTGGCCACCCTGTACGGCCCGATGGCCTCCACGCTCGCCTTCATCAAGAACGCCGCCACCCAGGAATCCCTGCGCACCACCCTGTTCGAGCCGGAGGCCGCGATGACCCTCGGCCTGCCCGGCGCCCGCGCGCTGATCCCCGGCCGGGCCCGCGGCGTCACCGTCGGCGGCTGCGTGTCCCTGCTCGCCGCGGACCTCGCCACCCCGCACGCCCGCCCGTCCGCCGCGGGCGGCCTGCTCCTCCTCGAAGACATCGGCGAGGAGGACTACCGCCTGGACCGCATCCTGACCCAACTCCTGCGCGCGGGCTGGCTGGACGGCGTCACCGGCGTCGCCCTCGGCTCCTGGCTGGAGTGCGGCCCGTACGAGGACAGGGTGCGCCCGGTGCTGCGAGAACGTCTGGCCCGTTTGGGTGTACCGGTGGTGGAAAACCTGGGCTTCGGCCACTGCGACACGGCATTGACGATGCCGCTGGGAGTGCCGGCGGTACTGGACGCGGATGGAGGCACGGTGACGCTGGAGGCACCCGCGCTGGCCTGAGCAGGGACTCCCTGAGGGGCACGGGGGGCTGTGACATGTGCGGCTCCGCCGCGATGGGGGTCCCCCTGTTCGAGCAATGCCGAGAACGTGGGGGAGCGACCAGCCACGGCGCACCCGCAGCCGACCGACAACACACCAATCCGCCCGTGTCAGATCCGTTGACGCGGAGTTGCACGTGTCACAGCATGAGCCCGCCCTGCCAATCGGTAGGCTCGCTCGCCGTGGAGGACGCCGTGACCCGTCACCGTACCGTGCCCAGAGTCCGCAAACCGCTGGCGACCGCCCTCGGCGCCGCACTCGCGGTACCGCTCCTTGCGGCCGCACCGGCCACCGCCGCCGCGTCGCAGGGTGCCGCCCAGGGCCAAGTCACTGTCACCGCACTGCAGTTCACGGTCACGGTCGGCGGCCGGACCTGCGCCGTCGACGCCGACCTCTACCGCCCTGCCGGGGTCGACAAGGCGCACCCCGCGCCCGCCGTGCTCACCACCAACGGCTTCGGCGGCAGTAAGTCGGACGGTACGACCGACGCCACCGGCAGGGCGTTCGCCACCCGCGGTTATGTCACGCTCGCCTACTCGGGGCTCGGCTTCGGCAAGTCGGGCTGCCTCATCTCGCTGGACGACCCGGGGATCGACGGGCGCGCCGCGTCCCGGCTCGTCGACTTCCTCGCCGGGACCCGCGCCGCCGACGACGGCACGCGCATCGACTACGTCGCCAAGGACCACCCGGGCGATCCGCGTGTCGGCATGATCGGCGGCTCGTACGGCGGTGCCATCCAGATGGCCACGGCCGCCGTCGACCACCGCATCGACGCCCTCGTCCCGATGATCACCTGGAACGACCTGACGTACGCGCTGGACCCCAACAACGCGGCCGACCGCACGGTGCCCGGCGCCTTCAAATGGCAGTGGACCAACGGGTTCTACCTCATCGGCGAGAGCCAGCCCATCACGCTGCCCAACCTCGATCCGTCGCGCTGGGGCTCGCTCGGCTGTGTGCACTTCGTGCCCGGCGCCTGCGACACCATCGGACTGCTCAACTCCGGCAGCTACCCGGCCGCCGCCACCGCCGCGATGCAGCGCTACGCCCGCAGTGTCTCGCCGGTCGGCTACCTCGACCGCATCGAGGCGCCCACCCTGCTCATCCAGGGGCAGACCGACACCCTGTTCAACCTCAACGAGGCGACGGCGACGTACAACGCGCTGAGGGACAACGGCACCACGACCAAGATGATCTGGCAGTCCTGGGGCCACAGCGGCGGCCAGGCGCCCGGTGAACTCAACATGACCCAGGGCAACTTGGAGACCAGTTACACCGGGCAGCGCATCCTGGCCTGGTTCGACCGCTACCTGCGCAAGCAGAAGAACACCGACACCGGCCCGGCCTTCGCCTACTACCGCGACTGGCAGAGCGGCTACGGGGAGGCCGCCAAGGTGCCCCCGCTCACGCAGAAGGTGTACCTCTCCGGCGACGGCAAGCTCGTCGGCGACCGGGCGAAGGTGGCGCGAGGCAGCCGCGCGTACACCAACTGGCTGGTCCCGACAAGCCATTCGGAGAGTTCGCTGGCCGGCTCGATCGGCCTGCCCGACCCGGCCCCGTACGACGCCGCGGGCACCTTCCTCGGCTGGGACACCGATCCCCTGAAGGCGCCCGTCGACGTGGTCGGCTCGGCGAAGGCCACCCTCAAGGTCTCCTCGCCCGCGACCGAGAGGGTGCAGAACTCGGGCAATGCCGCCGACAAGCTGGTGCTCTTCGCCAAGCTGTACGACGTGGCGCCCGACGGCACCAAGACGCTGGTGCGCCGTCTGATCTCACCGGTGCGGGTGCCGGATGTCACCAAGCCGTTCACCGTCGCCCTGCCCGGCATCGTGCACCGCTACGAGGCCGGGCACCGCATCGAGTTCGTGGTCGCCGCGAGCGACGACTCCTACCTCGGCAACAAGGGCATCAAGCCGGTGACGGTCGTGAGCGCCCCCGGCGAGACGGGGACGCTCCAACTGCCCGTCATCAGAGGGAAGTTGAACTGACTGCCGTCATCAGCGGGGAGTCGAACCGATCTGCGCGTAGCCGGGACGCACGATCTCGTCGATGATGCGACGGCGTTCCGGCAGCGGCAGGAACGCCGCCTCGACCGCGGCGACGGTGAACTCCTCGAAGACCTCCGGGCCGTAGCCGAAGGCATCCGCCATGTGCTGGAACTCCTCGCTCATGGTCGTGCCGGACACCAGACGGTTGTCGGTGTTCAGCGTGACCGTGAAGCCGAGCCGGCGCAGCTCGTCGATCGGGTGCTTCTCGTACGAGATCGCGGCGCCGGTCTGGAGGTTGGAGGTGGGGCAGACCTCCAGGGCGATCCGGTTGTCCCGGACGTACGCGGCCAGGTGGCCCAGCGTGCCGTCCGCGGCGATGTCGTCGGTGATGCGCACGCCGTGTCCGATGCGCTCGGCGCCGCACACCTGGACCGCCTCGTGCACCGACTCGGCGCCCACGGCCTCGCCGGCGTGGATGGTGATGTGGCAGTTGTGGCGCTTGAGGTGCTGGAAGGCGGGCAGGTGCTCGGCCGGCGGGTTGCCGATCTCGCCGCCCGCGATGTCGAAGCCGGCCACCCCGCGGTCGCGGTGGGCGACGGTGAGCTCGGCTATCTCCAGGGAGCGGCGGGTGTGCCGCATGCCGGTGAGCAGCGCGCGGACGGTGATCTTCCCGCCGGTGCGGCGCTCGCCCTCGCGGAGGCCCTCGTTGACGGCGTCCACGACCTCGTCGAGGGTGAGGCCGGCTTCCAGGTGCTGCTCGGGCGCGTAGCGCACCTCCGCGTAGACGACCCCGTCGGCCGCCAGGTCCTCGGCGCACTCGGCCGCGATACGGTGCAGCGCCTCGCGGGTCTGCATCACCGCGCAGGTGTGGGCGAAGGTCTCCAGGTAGCGCTCCAGGGAGCCGGAGTCCGCGGCGTCGCGGAACCACACCGCGAGTTCGGCGGGGTCCTCGGTCGGCAGGCCGGCGTACCCGCAGGCGCGGGCCAGCTCGACGATGGTGGCGGGGCGCAGGCCACCGTCGAGGTGGTCGTGGAGGACGGCCTTCGGGGCGCGGCGGATCCACTCGGCGGGGGTGACCGGAGCGGCGGCGGCAGGGTTGTCTGACAAGTGCATGAGGCGGGAGTGTACAGCGTGTTCTGCTGAGGGTGCTGGTCCTGCTGAGGGGTGCTAGGAGGACTGGAGCACGGCCAGTGCGGGCGCGCCCGTCGGCAGCATGTGCTTGGCGGCCATGACCGGGGTGCCGTCGACCCGTACGACCTGGGTGATCAGGACGGCCGGGGTATCCGCCGGGCGGTCCAGCTGCTCACCCCTGCGCCGGCCGAGCAGCGTCGCGCTGACCCCGCTGTGCGCGGTGAGTGCGACGCCCCGCGAGGCCTCGGCGAGGACGCTGAGCATCGAGACGGCGGGCTCGGCGGACAGGGCCTCGCCGAACGCGGGGTGCAGCCCGTCCAGGACGTCCTCGGGCGCCGCCCACTCGTGGCTGAGGGCGACCGCGAGCGACTCCCCGACCAGCACGGACTCCCAGAACCGCAGCTCGGACCCGGCGGGCGCGAGCAGGTGCTGGGTGGTGAAGTCGGTGGGCTCCTCGCGGCTGCGCAGCAGGGCCTTCACCCGGACCGGGCCGAGCAGGACGTCGAGCGGCTGGAGCTGTTCGAAGCCGCGCCGGGGCGGCCGGTCGTTGACGGTACGGCCCACCCCGCGCCGCACCGAGAGCAGCCCGTCCTCCTGGAGCAGGAGCAGCGCCTCGCGGAGCGCGGGCCGGCTCACCCCGAGTTCGCCCGCGAGCCTCGGCTCCGAGGGCAGGGTGGAGCCCGGGGGATAGGTGCCGTCGTGGATGGCGTCCGCGATCCGCTCGTACAGCGCGACGACCGGCCTGCGCTGCTGCCCGCTCATGGCCATGAACCTGCCCCTCGGTGTGCTGGAGCCCCAGCATGACCCGCCGCCTACTTGTCTGACAAGGTCGCCCAGGGCTGTATGGGCTCACCCATACGGCCCGCCCCACCGCACCCCGTGGCGGCGCATCCGTCAACCTGGGCGGAAGGGAGCGACGGCAGCACCAGCGGAAGGGCCGGGTCATGAGCCCCAAGGACGAGTCGAGCAGCACAAAGGGCCGGGCAGGCGGCGCCTTCACACCGGCCAGGATCGCGATCCTCGCCCTCGCCGTCCTGGCACTCGTCTTCATCTTCGAGAACACCCGCCAGGTCAAGATCCGCCTGCTGATCCCCGAGGTGTCGATGCCCCTGTACCTGGCGCTGCTCGCGGTGTTCGTGGTGGGGCTGTGCTGCGGCGGCTATTTCATGAGGAGACGGAGCAGCAGGTGACGCGCATGTGGGCACGCGCCGCGACGGTGACGGCGGCCCTGCTCCTGGTGACGTCGGGCACGACGGCCACCGCCCTGGCCGAAGGGGCGGCGGCCCCGCGACCGATGCCGGCGTTGGTCGGCAAGGGCCTGGTCCAGGTCTTCAGCAAACTGGACGCGAGAACGAAGCTGGACGTGCGGGACATCGGCGGCGGACACCGCACGGTCCTGTGGCCCTTCAACTGGAAGGTCTGCACCCAGACCCCGGCCGCCGGCGCCGCCCGTGCCGAACACACCCGGGTGGGGGTCGGGGTGGTGAAGAAGGGGGAGCGGTGCCCTGAGAGGTGAGGTGCCGCGTATTGAGCAGGCTGCCTCGCCGCGAGGGCGCCCGCGAGCATCCGCCCCTTCACCGCCGAACGGTGAGCGATCACGATGGAAACAAGAGGGAGTGGCACCACCGGCATGGACGTTCTCTTCATCACGAGCGTGGCGGCGGTCGTCGCCGATCCGCCGCTGGCCCGCAAGCTGTTCATTGAGGCTCTTCGCCTCCCCCTGGAGGGGGAGGGCAATGGCTACTACTCCAGCGGGAACATCCCCGGCAGCAAGCACTTCGGCCTGTGGCCGCTCTCGCAGGCGGCCGAGGCATGCTTCGGCACGGCGCAGTGGCCCGCCGGCCGGGTGGTCCCGCAGGCATCGATCGAGTTCGAGGTGGCGAACGCGGAAGCCGTCGCAGCCGCCGGTGCCGAGCTTCAGCGCGCGGGCTTCGAGCTGGTGCACGAGGCACGCACCGAGCCGTGGGGCCAGACGGTGACCAGGCTCCTCACGACGGACGGCTTGATCGTCGGGATCTCCTACGCCCCGTCCCTGCACGACCCGCAGGGCGATCAGCACCCCGGGTGAGCCCGGCCCGTGGTTGCGGGGAGCGGCAGTCCGGCGTACCACCGCCGGTGCACGAGCGGCTCGACGCACAGGACGGCGGCGCCCGCGAGCGTTTCTCACGATGGGGCACGGCCGAGAACCCGACCGCTCCGATTCGCGCCCCTGACCACCGGCAGGGCCTGCCGGACTCCGCCTACCGTCGCCCACCCTTGTAGTTGATCTTCATCGTGTCGAGGTCCGTCACCGTCGACCGCAGATCGCGGAACCCATGACCCAGCGCCCCCAGCGCGGACTCCGCCCTGTCCTCGGCGATCGCCGCGGCCATTTCCTCGCCGTCGGCGGCGTCCGAGACGACGGTGTAGCGCCACGAGAAGTGCTTCAGGGCCCGGTCATAGGTGAGCGAGCCCTCCTCGGTGAAGGTCATCGCGGTCAGGCCGTGGTCGTCGACCTCCGCGAGCAGCCTCGTGCGCGAATCCTCGCTCAGTCCGTCCCACACACCGCGCACGATGACCCGGTAGGTGTGCTGCTCGCTCATGTCCTGCTGTCCTTCCGCACCGCGTATCCACCGTCTGCATGTCCATTGCGGGTAGATCGTCGCTCACCGGTCGGAACGTGTCGATCGATATACGGGAAGCCCCGCCCAGCCGGCTCCAGTCGGCCCACAGCCATCGCCCGGTCATGCATCGAAGTCCCTTGAAGCCTCCGCCCCCTGTCCACAACGATGGACCCATGCGACGTCTCGTGGTCATCGACGCCCCCTCCAACCTCGGCCTGCGCCCGCCGGCCCCCGGCACCGTGCCCGGCTGCTACAAGCTCGCCGGAGCCATGCGGGAACTGGGCATCGTGCGGCGGCTCGGCGCGTACGAGGGCGGGGTCGTCGTGCCGCCGCGCTACGACCGCGGGAACTGGCAGGAGGGGGACGGGGTGTTCAACGCCGCGGCCATCGCCTCGTACACGGGCAAGCTCGCCGACCGGATCGAACACCACGTCCGCGCAGGGGACTTCCCCGTCGTGCTCGGCGGGGACTGCTCCATCCAGCTCGGCGCGGCCCTCGCGCTGCGCCGCATCGGCCGGTACGGCATCGCCGTGATCGACGGCTCCGCCGACTTCCGCCACCCCGGCAACTCCGACCGCATCGGCGCGGCCGGAGGCGAGGAACTCGCGCTCGCCACCGGCCGCGGCCAGGAGGACCTCACCGACCTGGAAGGGCTGCGCCCTTACGTACGCGACGAGGACGTCCGCATCTTCGGGATGCGGGACTACGACGAGGACCGGGCCGAGTTCGCCGAGCTGAAGATCCCCACCGCGTCGGTCGGCGAGCTGCGGCAGTGGGGGCCGGCCGAGCTCGCCGACGGGTTCCGGCAGAGCCTCGAAGTGCCCGTGCTCGAAGGGTTTTGGGTGCATCTGGACGCCGATGTCCTCGACCCGTCCGTCATGCCCGCCGTCGACAGCCCGGACCCGGGCGGACTGATGCCCGACGAACTCGGCCCGCTGCTGAGGGAGTTGGTGCAGTCCGAGCGGTGCGTCGGGTTCAACCTCACGATCTACGACCCCGATCTGGACCCGGACGGCACGGCGGGCGCGCTGCTCGCCGACCTCGTCGTGGGCGCCTTTGCGCAATCCTGAGCGGGGGTTCCCTGGCCGTTGTCAGTGGCGGGGTGTTCCATGGTCATCGGGGGGATCGGCCGAAAGGGCTGCCGACGCCCCGTACGAGGGAGTGAGGTTGCCTTGGCCACGACCGTGCGACGTGCCGTACTGACCCTGCCCGGCGCCCCGTTGGGCGAGCCGAACCCCCTGCCCGCGCTACGGCCGCGCGACGAGACGCACCGGCTCGACGAGCGGGCCCGCGAAGGCCTGCCCCGGGACATGGCCCGCCAGATCGGGTACGAGCCGCTGGAGACGCTGCTGCCCGTCCGGGTCCTCGACGGCTACGGGAGAGAGCGGAGCCCGGTCGAGCTGGACACGATCGTGATCGAGAACGACCGGCTGCGCGCCACCGTCCTGCCGGGCCTCGGCGGCCGCGTCCACTCCCTGTTCCACAAGCCGACCGGCCGTGAACTGCTCTACAGCAACCCGGTGTTCCAGCCCGCCGACTTCGCGCTCAACGGCGCCTGGTTCTCCGGCGGCATCGAGTGGAACATAGGCGCCACCGGCCACACCACCCTGTCCTGCGCCCCCGTCCACGCGGCCCTCGCCCCCGCCCCGGACGGCGGCGAGATGGTCCGCCTGTGGGAGTGGGAGCGGCTGCGCGACCTCCCCTTCCAGGTGGACCTCTGGCTCCCGGACGGCTCCGACTTCCTGTACGTGGGCGTGCGCATCCGCAATCCGCACGAGAAGACGGCGCCGGTCTACTGGTGGTCCAACATCGCCGTCGAGGAGGGCGAGCGCACCCGCGTGCTCGCCCCGACCGACGAGGCCTGGCACTTCGGGTACGACCGCACTCTGCGCCGGGTGCCCGTGCCCGCGTGGGACGGCACCGACCGCACGTACCCGCTGCGCAGCGAGTACCCCGCCGACTACTTCTACGAGGTCCCCGACGGCGCACGCCGCTGGATCGCCTCGCTCGACGAGAGCGGCCACGGCCTCGTGCAGACCTCCACGGACACCCTGCGCGGCCGCAAGCTGTTCCTGTGGGGCTCGGGGCGCGGCGGCCGCCGCTGGCAGGAGTGGCTGACCGAGCCGGGGACCGTCGGGTACGCCGAGATGCAGGCCGGCCTCGCCCGCACCCAACTGGAGCACGTGCCACTCGACCCGGGCGGCGAGTTCGCCTGGCTGGAGGCGTACGGGCCGCTGTCCGCCGACCGAGCCCTGGTGCACGGCGCCGACTGGGCGGCCGCCCGCGCCGAGACCGAGGACAGCCTGGAGCGGGCCCTGCCGCGCGCGACGGTGGAGGAGGCGTACGCCGCCTGGCGCCCCTTCGCCGACGCCGAGCCGGGCGAGAGCCTGGCCACCGGATCGGGCTGGGGCGCCCTCGAAGTCCTGCGTACGGGAGCGAAGCTGCCCGGCACCCCGTTCTCTGAACTGACACTCACTCAGGAACAGCGCCCGTGGCTGGAGTTGCTGCACAACGGGGTGCTCCCGGAGCCGCGCAGGGTGACCCCGCCCGGCCCCACCCTGGTCTCCCCGCACTGGCGGGACATGCTGGAGACCGCGCCGGCCGACCCGCTCACCGAGTACCACCTCGGCGTCGCCCAGTGGCATGCGGGCGACCACGCCCAGGCCGTCCGCAGCTGGGAGCGCGGCCTGCCGCTCGCCCCGTCCCGATGGCCGCTGCTGCGCTGCCTGGCGGTCGCCGACCAGCTGTCCGGCCACGCGAGCCGTGCCGCCGACCGCTACGCCGAGGCGTACGACGACTTCTGCGAGGAGCGCAGGGCCGGCGAGCCGTGGACGGCGGCCGACGCCGCGCTCGGCCGCGAGGCGATCGAGGCGCTGCTCGCCGCCGACCGCCCGGCGGACGCCCGGGCGATATGGGACCGGCTGCGCCCCGCCGTCCGCGAGCGCGGCCGCTTCCGGCTCGTCGAGGCCCAGCTCCTCCTCGCGGAGGGCGAGCCGGACGCCGCCCGCGCCCTCTTCGACGCGGGCTTCGAGGTCGCCGACCTGCGCGAGGGCGCGGAAACCCTGAACGAGGTGTGGACCCGGCTCACGGATGCCCCGCTCCCGGACGAGTACGACTACCGGATGCGCCCGAGCACGGAATCCCACCGGCCCAAGGCCGAATGACCGCTCTCACTGCGGATCTCACTGCGGAGTGATCAGCGCAGGCGCGGCGCCACAGCGCGGACGAACGCGTCGGCGTCGGAGCACTGACCCGACGAGTTCAAGGAGGCCACCTCTGCCGATCCGAAGGGAGTGGGCCACTGGACCGTGCACGACCCCACGCCCGTGAAGCCCGCGCGTTCGGAGATCACGGTCGCGTCCGGTACGCCCGCATCCGGGTCCGGTCCCCAACTGGGGCTGGAGCCGGGGGATGTCTTGCGCAGCGTGAGCACGAGGACCGTGGAGCCGCTGCTCCATCTGCACTCTCTCGCCGCGGGATCATCGCCCGGTGCGCCACCGCTCGTTCTGACCAACTTGAACTGCGCCGCCGTCGCGCCGCTGGGGACGCCACACGGCTCCGGGATGCTGCGCTTCTCCTTGTCGTCCCCGCCCGAGCGGTACACCAGAACCGCCCCGACGAGCGCGAGGACGACGACGGCGATGGCTCCAACTGCCTTGACGCGCCGTGGTATTCGTGGCGTCTGCTTGACGACGACGGTGGGGGTGATCCCGGCACCGGGCGAGGGCGTGACCGCCTTCGCGGGTGACGGACCGGGCCGTGTGACGGTGTCGGCGGTGTCCAGGGAGGCGGGCCGGTCCCTGGCAGCGCCGACGTCCTCCTGGCGACGGAGGCCGGCGTCGCGTACGTCCGCCGCCCGCGGCGCGAGCGGGGCGTGGTGCGGCTCGACGCGCGGATCCGAGGGCGGATGGATCAGGTTCAGCGCCTCGGGGATCGTGGGGCGCTTGTCCGGGTCCTTCTCCAGGAGGCGGGTGATCAGCGGTGCGAGACGGGCCGCGCGCAGCGGCGGTGGGGCCTCGTCGAACAGGACGGCCGTCAGCGATCCCGTGTCGGTGTCCCGACGGAACGGGGACACGCCCTCGACGGCCTGGTACAGCGCCACCCCGAGCGAGAACAGGTCGCTGGCGGGGAGCCCGTCCTGGCCGCGGGCCCGCTCCGGGGCGATGTACTCCACCGAGCCGATGAACGACCCCGGCGCGGTCAGTGCGGTATCGGCCCGGCGCAGCGCGATCCCGAAGTCCGTCAGCAGCACCCCACCGTCATCGGCCAGCATGACGTTGGCGGGTTTGATGTCCCGGTGCACGATCCCGGCCGCATGGGCCGCGCCGAGGGCCCCCAGCACAGCAGTGGCGATCCTCGTGACGTCATCCGGAGACAACGGTCCCTGCCGTTCGAGGGCCTCGGCCAAGGAACGCCCTTCGACCAGCCGCATCACGGTCCACGGGACGCCGTCCTCGACCACCACGTCATGCACGGCGACGACGTTCGGGTGGTCGCGCAGCAGCGCCGCGTTGCGCGCCTCGCGCGCGGCGCGGACCAGCCGCTCGGACTGCTCGGCCTCGGACGACGCCGGAGGCAGCCAGACCTCCTTGAGCGCCACGTCCACGTGCAGAACCTCGTCCCGGGCCTTCCACACCCGCCCGAATCCGCCGGACCCCAGCCTGCTCACCAGCCGATACCGGCCGCAGACCACCCGCCCCGGCTGCCCCTCCTGTGACACGGTTCCCCCGATTCCCCATCGCTGCCGCCCGGTTGAGCGTGATCAGCGTACGCGGACGCCTCGCGGAGGGGCCCCGGGGACTCGGGACGACCCCTGCCAAAGGGCCCGGCGGGCCTTTGGACCCCCGAACAGGGGGCTTCGGCCCGCCGACATGTCCGGTCGAACGGGGCTTCAATGGCAGGAGCAGGAGCAACAGCGCCGGCGTACGGAGGGTCCGGTCATGGCGGTCGTCGAGAAGCACGGGTTCTGCACGCTGTGCAAGTCCCGCTGCGGCGCGATCTTCACCGTCGAGGACGGCCGGCTGACCGGCGTGCGCCCCGACCCCGCGCACCCGATGGGTGCCGCCCTGTGCCCGAAGGGCCGCTCCGCGCCGGAGATCGCGCACAGCACCCGGCGTCTGACCGCCCCGCTGCGGCGCACCAACCCCAAGACCGACCCGGACCCGGGCTGGGTGGAGATCACCTGGGACGAGGCCATGGCGGAGATCGCCGGGAAACTCGCAGCCATCGCCGCCGAGAGCGGCCCCGAGGCGGTCGCGTTCGCGGTGGCCACGCCGAGCGGCACCGCCGTGTCGGACGCCACCGAGTGGATCGAGCGCTTCGTACGGAACTTCGGCAGCCCCAACACCGTCTACAGCGCCGAGATCTGCAACTGGCACAAGGACTTCGCGCACGCCTTCACGTTCGGCGCCCCGATCTCGCCGCCGGACTACGCCCACGCCGACCTCGCCCTCCTGTGGGGCTTCAACCCGGCCAAGACCTGGCTCGCCCAGTCTGCCGCCGTGTCCGCCGCGCAGGCCCGCGGAATGAAGCTGGCCGTGGTCGACCCGCGCCGCTCCACCAGCGCACTGCGCGCCGACCACTGGCTGCGGGTCCGGCCCGGCACCGACGCAGCCCTCGCCCTGGGACTCGCCCACCTCCTGATCCAACAGGGCACGTACGACGAGGAGTTCGTGCGGTCCTGGACCAACGGCCCGCTTCTCGTACGCCGCGACACCGGCCGGTTCCTGCGTGCCGGGGAGCTGGCGGAAGCGGCCGACGCCGAAGGGTTTGTCGTCCATGACCTGACCACCGGGCGCCTGGAGGCGTACGACACCCGCAGGGCGGCCGTCCGCCCGGAGCGGTTCGCGCTGTTCGGCGAGGTCGAGGTGCGCACGGGCGACGGCGCCCGGGTGGTGTGTGTGCCCGCGTTCCAGGAGTACGCGGACGCCTGCGCGCGGTGGCCGGTCGAGAAGGTGGCCCGCACCACCTGGATCCCCGAGGGCGAGATCCGGGCCCTCGCCGCCGAGATCGGCGCCGCGCGCTCGGTGACGTACTACGGCTGGACCGGCGTCGGCCAGAGCGCGAACGCCTCCCAGACCGAGCGCGCCCTCGCCACGCTGTACGCGCTGACCGGGTCCTTCGACGCCGAGGGCGGCAACCATGTCGCACCCCCGCCGCCGTACAACACCGCCACGAACCCCGGCCAGTTCGCGCCCGGGCAGCGGGCCAAGGCGCTCGGCCTGGACCGGCACCCACTGGGCCCGCCCGCGTCCGGCTACATCAACGCAGGAGACCTGTGCCGGGCCATCGAGCACCAACAGCCGTACGCGGTACGGGCATTGGTCGCATTCGGCTCCAACCTCGTGGTCGCCCAGCCGGACTCCGACCGCGTCGCCCGCGCCCTGCGGCAGCTCGAATTCCAGGTCCACCTCGACCTGTTCGCCAACCCGACCAGCACCACCGCCGACATCGTCCTGCCGGTCAACAGCGCCTACGAACGCGAAGCCCTGCGCTTCGGCTTCGAGATCGACCACCGTGCCCAGGAGCAGGTCCAGCTGCGGCCCAGGATGGTCGAGCCGCAGGGAGCCTCCCGGTCCGACACCGAGGTCGTCTTCGACCTGGCCCGCCGGCTCGGCATGGGCGAGCTGTTCTTCGACGGGGACATCGAGGCGGCCTGGAACTGGCAGCTCGAACCGCTCGGTCTGAGTGTCGACGAGCTCCGCGGGCGCCCCGGCGGCGTCCGGGTGCCGCGCCCGCTCGCCCACCGCAAGTACGCCGCGGGCGACGGTACGAAGGTCACGGGCTTCAACACGCCGACCCGGCGCGTCGAGCTCTACTCCCAGCGCCTGCACGACCACGGCTACCCGCCGGTGCCGGAACACCGCGACCCCACAGCCACCGACCCGGCCTTCCCTCTCGTCCTGACCTGCGCCAAGCACGGCTACTTCGTGCACAGCCAGCACCGCTCCGTCAGCTCCCTGCGCCGGCGCGCCACCGACCCGTCGGTGGATCTGCACCCCGAGACGGCCGCCGCGTACGGCATCGCGGAGGGCGAGTGGGTGGAGCTGTCCACTCGGCTCGGCTCGATCCGGCTGCGGGCCCGCTTCGACCATTCGCTGCACCCGTCGGTGGTGGTCGGCGAGTACGGCTGGTGGCAGGACGCGCCCGATCTGGGCCTGCCCGGCGCCGACCCGCTGCACCCGAGCGGCCACAACTTCAACCGCCTGATCGGCCACGCCGACGCCGACCCGCTCAGCGGCTCGGTCCCGCTGCGCTCCGCAGTCTGCCGCATCGCCCCGGCCCCGGCCGACGGCAACTGGACCGGCACGCGCCCCTTCGTGGTGACCGAGCTCGGCGCGGAGGGGCCGGGCGTGCGCACCGTACGCCTGGAGGCGGCGGACGGCGGCGACCTGCCCGACTTCCGTCCCGGCCAGCACCTGACCGTACGAGCCGAAAACGCGGACGGCACGCTTCAGGCCCCGGCGCGCAGCTACTCCCTCACCGGAGCCGCCCTCGTCCCTGCCCGCCGGGCCTACGACCTCGCCGTGCGCCGCATCCCCGACGGTGCCTTCTCCGGGTACGTCCACGAGACGCTGAAGGCAGGCGACCGGCTGCATCTCGCCCGGCCCGGCGGCACGTTCGTCATTCCCACGCACACCGACGCGCCCGTTGTCCTCATAGCGGGCGGCATCGGCATCACACCGTTCCTCAGCTACCTGGAGACCCTCGCGGCGACCGGCGGCACCGTCCCCGAGGTCGTCCTGCACTACGGCAACGCCAACTCCACGGACCATCCATTCCGCGCAAGAATCCGCCAACTCACCTATGAAATACCTCAGTTGACGGTCATCGACCACTATGCGTCACCCGCACCCGATGACATCCTGGGCCGCGACTACGACCACGAGGGGTTCATCACGGCCCACTCCCTGGCGGGCGACCTGATCGAGAAGCGGGCCCGGTTCCATCTGTGCGGGCCCGCCGCGATGCTGGACTCCCTCGCGGCCGGGCTCCGTTCACGTGGCGTGCCCGCCTTCGAGATCTTCAGCGAACGGTTCCGGGCCGCCACCCGCGAGGTCGACGTGCCCGACGACGCGGCCTTCACCGTCACCTTCGCCCGCTCCGGCCGCACGGTGCGCTGGACCAAGCCGGCGGGCACCCTGCTCATCGCCGCCGAGTCCGCGGGCCTCACCCTGCCCAGCGGCTGCCGCGTCGGCCAGTGTGAGAGCTGCGCGTGCACTGTGCTGTCCGGAAAGGCGGCCCACCTGGTGACGCCGGACGAGTCCCTCCCGGACACCTCGGTCCTGACCTGCCAGTCCGTGCCGACGTCCGACCTCGTACTCGACGCGTAGCCGCCGACGCCCAGACGCTCAGGGCTGACGCCCAGACGCTCGGGGCCGACGCTGAGACGCTCGCGCTGCTCGGCCACGAACTCGGCCACTACGCCAACGGCGACCCGCGGCGCGGCCGTCTCATCGGTACTGCCCTGGCCTCGCTGCGCACGTGGCTGTACTGCGTGCGCAGACAAGAATCGGCGGCGCCCATCCGCGGGTGGCCGCCGACGGGCTGTGGGAACGCAGCGCCGGGCGCGCGGCCACCGTGCCCGAGCGCGAGTACGAGCGGCTGCGCCGCGTCGCCGCGCTGTGCGGCCACAGCCTCGATGCCACGCACCTGCCGACCCACCTGCGCCGGCACCTTGTCGAGGCGGGGGAGCCCGCGGCGGCGGCCGTCGTCATCGAGCCGGAGGCGGCCGCCGCGATCGCCGCCGAACTGGCCCCGGCCCGCGAGACGGTGGCCCACGCGGTCATCCGCGACCTGGCGGACTGAGAGCCCGGGGCCGAACCCACCCTGGCCTGCGTGCGGCCGGCGGTTCAGGCCGCCGGTTTGCGGTCGACGTACTCGAAGACCGAGCCGTCGGGATGGACCGCGATCAGATTGCGGCCCACCGGCGTCGCGACCGGGCCCGCGATGATGCGGGCCCCGGCCGCGGTGAGGGTGGTGTGCGCGTCGTCGACGTCCTTGACGGCCACCGTCGCCGCCACCTTCCGCAGCACTTCGAGCTCCGCCTCGGGGCCGCTCATCAGCAGGAAGGCGCCGACGGCGGCGACGGACACGCCCCCGCGGTCGAAGCGGAGCGCCTGACTGCCGGTGACGCGCTCGTAGAAGACGATCGCGCTCTCCAGGTCGTCGACGCAGATGCGCAGCGTGGTGCCTAGAATTTCCATGCCCCGAAGCCTAGTTGGGGGAGATCGCCCACGGCAGGTGATCCAGCGGCCCAGCGCATCCACCGCCCCTGCTCCCGCGCCCCGGGCAGCAGCGCGGTCGCACCACGGGGCGGGCGCCCTTCACCACGGCTCGCCGGCCCCTCCCGGACACGAACACGGACACGGATCGAGACCTATGCAGTACTCCTGTTCGCTCACACGCGGCAGAGGATCTCGCCGTGCGGCACCATGAACCAGGCGTCGTCCCGGCCGCCCCACTCCCGCCATGCGTCGGAGATCTCGGTCAGCTCGTCCGCCGTGGCATGCCCGCCGTCGACGGCCAGCTCCGCGTACGAGGAGGCGACCGTACGGTCGGCCCACAGTCCGCTCCACCACGCGCGCTCCTCCTCGGTGGCGAAGCACCAGGTGCTCGCGGAGGCCCTGATGTCGGAGTAACCAGCCTCCATGGCCCAGGACTTGAGCCGCCGCCCGGCATCCGGCTCGCCTCCGTTGGCGCGGGCCACCCGGTGGTACAGCTCCAGCCAGCCGTCCAGCGCGGGCACCTCGGGGAACCATGTGAACGCGCCGTAGTCACTGTCGCGCACGGCGACGATCCCGCCGGGCTTGGTGACCCGGCGCATCTCGCGCAGCGCCTGCACCGGATCGCCCACGTGCTGCAGCACCTGATGGGCGTGCACGACGCAGAACGAGTCGTCCGGGAAGTCCAGCGCGTGGACGTCCGCGACCGCGAACGACATGTTGCCCAGGCCGCGTCCGGCCGCGTACGTACGAGCCTGCTCGACGATGCCCGGCGCGTGGTCGACCGCCGTCACATGGCCGTCGGGTACGAGCGCGGCCAGATCGGCGGAGATGGTGCCGGGCCCGCAGCCGATGTCCAGGACCCGCATGTGCGGCTTCAGTTCACCGACGAGGTACGCCGCCGAGTTGGCGGCGGTCCGCCAGGTGTGCGAGCGCAGCACGGACTCGTGATGGCCGTGGGTGTAGACGGCGGTCTCGCCCGGCGTGGCCGGGGACGTCTCCTGCGACATGAGCGACTCCCTCTCCGAGAGCTGAACGGTGAACGGCGCACGGAACGGCGGAGGCGAACCGAGCCGTGAACTGCCCTGGTGGTGAGCCCACTTTAAAGCGGGCACCCAGATTGTGAGATGGGTGTCTTGAGATATGAACAGCCCAAGGATGTGCGAAGTCGGCTCGGCGGGACTGCCCACAGCCCGCCCGGGTACTCGGGCCCGCATGGAAACGAACCTGCCGAACCTGCCGGAGCAGCTCTCCCAGGTCGTCCGGGACGCCCTCAAGGACGAGCTGCGTGAACAGACCAGCAAACAGCGCCGGGCCGCGCGCATGTACGCGGGAGCCGGTGCGGCCGGGCTCTACGGGGGCGCCGCGCTCACCGCGTTCCTGCTGCTCGCCCTCGCGATGGCGCTGCCCTACTGGGCGGCCGCGCTGATCATCGCCGTGCTGCTGCTCGGGGCGGCCGCGCTGCTGAGCCGGGGCGCCCGCAGCAGCCGGGGCGCACCCGCCGACCCGATGTCCAAGACCCTGGAACCCGGCGTGCCGCCCGGTGCCCCGGTCATCCCGCCGATGGTCCCGCCGGGCGCCCCCGCACCGCCGCGAGGCCCGCTCGGCGCGCCCCACGACACGAGCCGCTGACCACCGGGCGAGCCGGGCGCGGCGGCCGTCCGCCCAAGGGAACAAAGGCGCCGCCCGCGCTCGTTGTCTCCCCGCCAAGCTGTGATCGACTCGGGAGGGAATACATGAGCGACCTCGCCATCCAGTACGTGGGCGGTCCCACCGCCGTCATCGAGATCGGCGGGGTGCGGCTGATGACCGACCCCACCTTCGACGCCCCCGGCGACTATCCGATGGGCGACCGCAAGCTCGTCAAGAGCGCGGGCCCCGGCCTCGGCGCCGCGGAGGTCGGCGCCGCCGACCTGGTGCTGCTCTCGCACGACCAGCACCCCGACAACCTGGACCGCACCGGCCGCGACTACCTCGACCGGATCCCCGTCGTGCTCTCCACGGCTGAAGCGCACAGCAGGCTCGGCGACCGGGTCACGGTGCTGCCGAACTGGGAGACGTACCGCAGCGGCCAGTTGAGCATCACCGGTGTGCCCGCGCTGCACGGCCCCGAGGGCTGTGAGCCCATGGTCGGCGAGGTGACCGGTTTCGTACTGCACGGGGACGGCCTGCCCACGGTGTACGTGAGCGGCGACAACGCCTCCCTCGGCCATGTGCGCAGCATCGCCGCCCGCTTCGGGCCCGTCGATGTGGCCGTGCTGTTCGCGGGCGGCGCCCGCACCCCGCTGATCGACGCCTACCTCACGCTGTCCAGCGCGGACGCCGCCGAGGCCGCCGCGATCCTGGGCGCCCGGCACGTCGTACCGCTGCACTTCGAGCACTGGGCCCACTTCAGCCAGGGCCCCGACACCCTCGTCGAGGCGTTCGGCGCGGCCGGGCTCACCGAGCGCCTGCACCTGCTCAAGCCGGCCGGACGCTTCATGCTCTGACCGGCCCCGGAGGCTGTTGTCCCGCTGCACCTGTAGCACCGCCCGCGCCCGGCGGGCGGCACCGTACTCACCGTGCCGCCCGGCCGGGCGTCGCTGTGCCCTGCCCCGTGCCACCTCTCGCGCAGGGCCCGCCCGCGCTGGTTTGATCCGCCCGGCCGTGGCTACCCGGAAGGCTTACCACGCGAGGTGACATGGTACGCACGCCTGTCCGGCGAGCCCGGCGAGAACGTGCTCAACGCCGCCTACCTGGTGCCGCTCGACCGGAGCGAGGACTTCGTCGCGGCGGTACGGGACTTCATTCCGCACATCGAGGGCGTACGGGTGGAGCTGACCGGGCCCTGGGCGCCGTCTCGTTCGCCGGCGGGCCGGACGGCGGGCACGGCCAAGAGGCCGGCAGGGGGGCAAGAGGGCCGGGAGGAGCGGTGAGCGGCGACGGCGAAGCCCTCGCGCAGCGCGAGGTCGCCCTGGTGGACCTGCTCGACCGGCTGCTCGCCGGCGGCGTGGTCATCACCGGCGACCTCACGCTGCGGATCGCGGACGTGGACCTCGTTTGCATCGATTGCATCGATCTGAACGCGCTGGTGAGCTCGGTCATGTCCGAAGTCCCGTCCCCCTTTGAGGAGTTCGAGTTCGAGGAACCTGAGGAACGCGAGGAGCCGGTATGGCGGATATAGGGGATATGGCGGATGTGGTGAACGGCGAGCACTCCCGCGGGCACGGGCATGGGTTCCGCAGCGGCGGCCCCCGGCGTCGGGTGGAGCTCGACCCCGACACTGTCGAGCGGAACCTCGCGCGACTGGTTCTGATCGTTGTGGAACTGCTGCGGCAGTTGATGGAACGTCAGGCCTTGCGCCGCGTCGGGACCGGCGAACTCACCGTGGACCAGGAGGAGCGGATCGGGCTCACGCTCATGCTCCTGGAAAGCAGGATGAGCGAGCTGAGGTCGAAATTCGGGCTGCGCCCGGAAGATCTCAATATCGACCTCGGCCCGCTCGGCCCCCTGCTTCCGAGGGAGGGTTCCTGAACCTTTCGCTACCACCTGTACCAGCGCGACCGGCCGGACGTTGTCGTCGAACGCATCAGGAATCCGAGCAGCCACACGACGAGCACGATGATCGCGATCCACCAGAGAATCTTGACCGCGAAACCGAGCCCGAACAGAAGAAGTGCGAGGAGCAGGACGAGAAGAATCGGGACCATGGTGTGTACCTCCTCGCTTCCGAGTTCCCCCGAATTCCGCTCCCAAGCCGGGAGTTGAGCCTCGCGGAATGTGCCTTTGTTCTGCCTTTCAGGGCACAGGGAGCCTCAGGGCCGGACCGGAGGCCGGTAGACCGTCAGCGCCTCCGGAAGCTTGTCCAGGGTCAACTCCCCGGAAGCTGCTGCCACTTCACCGTCGTACGCCAGCGAAGTGCCCGGTGCCAGGCCCGGGATCCTGAGGCGGGCCATCCTGCGCGAGGTGTGGACGGGGGAGCGGTGCAGCGGGCCCGCCAGGGCGGCGGCGAGGAGGCGGAGGCCGGGCAGCCGGCCGCCGCGTACCGCGCGTACGTCGAGCAGGCCGTCCGCGAGGTCGAAGCGGCGCGCGGGGGCCGGGCCCAGGCGCTGGTAGACGCAGTTGCCCGCGAACAGCAGCCACAGCGCGGGGCGGCCGCCCCCGGGGTCTGCCCTCAACGGCCGTTCCCCGCGCAGCACTTCGTACGAGCCGAGTATTCCGGCGGCCCAGCTGCCGATCCGGGGCGACCAGCGTTCCCGCGCCCGTACGAGCTCCGGATAGACGCCCAGGCTGAACGTGTTGAGGAAGTACCCGGCGTCCGCGCCGTCCGGACCGGGCCGGAACCGGCCGAGGTCCACCCGTACCGCGTCGCCCGAAGCCAGCGCCCGGCAGGTGTCCTGGACCTCCTCGATGCCGAGGTCGAGGGCGAAGTGGTTGAGGGTGCCGCCGGGGAACACGGCGAGGGGCACGCCGAGGCGGGCGGCGACGGACGCTGCCAGGTTGACGGTGCCGTCGCCGCCGCACACCCCGAGCGCCCGGCCGCGGCCCGCCGCTTTCTCCAGGGTAGCCGGGAGATCTTCGGGGTCGCACTCGGCGACCTCGGCGAGCGGGAGCGCGGCGCGCACCAGCGCGGCCTTCGCGAGCGCGGTGCCGGACGCGCGGTTGGCGACCACCACCAGGTCCTGGCCCGCGGGCAGCGCGGGCGCGTCGGCGTGCGGGCGGCCGGGCGGCGGGAGCTGGGTGCGGGTCGGCACGAGCCCGCGCACGGCCAGGGCGGCGCCCACCCCCAGGGCCGCGCCCGCCACCACGTCGCCCGGATAGTGCACCCCGGTGTACACGCGGGACGCCGCCACCGAGAAGCCCACCGGGGCAAGGGCCGCGCCCCACGCCCGGGACTCCAGGGCGACCCCGGTCACGAAGGCCGCGGCGGAGGCGGCGTGGCCGGAGGGGAACGACGTGGTGATCGGGCGGCGCTTCAACTGGCGCACCAGCGGCACCGCGTCGAGCAGCGGGCGGGCTCGGCGCACCGAGCGCTTGGCCACGGTGTTCACCGTCAGCGAGGCCAGCGCCAGCGAGGCGACGCCGCGCAGCGACGCCCGGCGGGCCCGGGGCGAACGGGTCGCGCCCATCGTGGTGGCCGCCGCGAACCAGAGCGCGCCGTGGTTGGCGGCCCGGCTCAGCCGCGGCAGCACGGCCTCGGCGGCCGGCCAGTGCTGGGCGGCGGCGAAGTGGAACAGCGCCCGGTCGTGGGCGCCGAGTCGCTTGTGCCAAGTGGAGTGCGTCATGGCCCGCGAGTACCCGGCCGCCCCCTGCCCAACCGGCCCCCACCTGGGGCTCGGCCGGTCTTTCGGGGTGCGCTACGGTCCCGCCGAGCCCGTAACGTCACTTCCGGTGCGTACGTGCAGACGTCGCGTGCGGGGCCGGCTGTGGCTGGTCGCGCAGTTCCCCGCGCCTCTTACAGGGGGCGATGCAGCACTGGAGTCGATGCAGTACTGGAGTTGAGGAATCCCTGACAGGGCTCCCGCCCTACTGGTCCGCCACGTCGCCCAGGCTCACCATGCCCAGCGGCCGTCCCTCCGCCACCACCGGCAGCCGCCGCACCGCGTACCGGCGCATCAGGGTCACCGCCGTCGCCACCTCGTCGTCCGGGCCCACGCACACCGGCGAGCGTGTGCACACCGCGTGGGCGCTGACGGTCAGCGGATCGGCCCCTTCGGCGACCGCCCGCAGCGTGATGTCCCGGTCGGTGAGCACCCCGATGACCAGGCCGGCCTGGGTGACCAGCACGTTTCCGATGTCCTGGGCCCGCATCAGCTGCGCCGCCTCCACCAGTGAGGCATCGGGCGGCACGGCGGTGACGCTCGCCGTCATCACTTCCCGCACGAAACGTGCCATGGCTGCGCGCTCCGTTCCTCTTCATCCGTAGCGATCCGTAGGTATCCGCGGAGTCGGTCGGCTTTCCCGTTCTCCCCCCGGTCTCCGCGTCCAGGACCGGGTACCGGGGTCCGGCCTCCGGGAAACACCCATTCCGCGCCGTTTCGCGAACGGGCACGTTTGGCCCCGCAGGGTCCGGGCAGGCGAATGTCGTGCTTCGGACCGGAGGCACGTCCGTGGGAGCGGCTGTCCGCTCCGGGCGTGCCACACCGCTGCCCGGCCGGGCTCCCTCGGTGACAACCATCCGCCGTACCGTTTCAGGGAGCTGGATCGCATATGCGTACCAACACCACGGCGAAGCACAAGCACCCGCACGACGACGCACCCAGGACCGCCGCCGCCTTCGAGCGGCTCGCAGCCCTGCCCGAAGGTCCCGAACGGGACGCCCTGCGCCAGGACCTCGTCCGCGCCTGGCTGCCCATGTCCGAGCGGCTCGCCGGACGCTTCCGCAACCGGGGCGAGGCCCTGGAGGACCTCCGCCAGGTCGCGGCACTCGGCCTGGTCAAGGCCGTCGACCGGTACGACCCGTCCCGCGGCGCCGCGTTCGAGAGCTACGCCGTGCCCACCATCACCGGCGAGATCAAGCGCCACTTCCGCGACCACATGTGGACGCTCCATGTGCCGCGCCGCGTCCAGGACTTGAGGAGCCGGGTGCGGGCCGCGAGCCAGGACCTCGCCGCGAGCGCCGGGTCCCCCCGGCCGACCGTGGCGGAGCTCGCCGCGCACACCGGGATGGCCGAGGACGAGGTCAAGGCCGGACTTGAGGCCATCGACAGCTTCAGCGCGCTCTCCCTCGACGCCGAACTCCCGGGCGGCGACGACGGATACAGCCTGAGCGACTCGCTGGGCAGCGCCGACCCGGCCCTCGACACCGTGATCGACCGCGAGGCGGTCAAGCCCGGCCTCAGCTGCCTGCCCGAGCGCGAACGGAAGATCCTCTACATGCGGTTCTTCCGGGACATGACCCAGAGCCGGATCGCCGAGGACCTCGGCATCTCGCAGATGCACGTGTCCCGGCTGATCACGCGCTGCTGCAGCCGTCTGCGGGACCAGGCCCTGCGGGATCCGCACGAAGACCACTGTCGTCCGTCGGGGCCGGCCGCCGTGGCGGCGCGGTACGAGGCCGCGGTGGACGCGGATCCGATGACGGGTGAGCGCTCCGGCTCGAAGCCGGACGAGCGGACGGAGGCGAAGCCGAGGGCGGTGGCGCCGCAGCGGGCGATGCGGACGCGCAGGACTCCTCGGACGGATCAACTGCCGGGCAAGGAGCGGAATCTGTCGGCTCGTCAGGACCGTGATCAGGAGCCGGACGCCGCATAGCGAGCGCGATGTGACGGGACATCACATCCATGGCCTGTCCCTCCGCCATCGAGAAGGGGCCCGCCGGGCCGGTGCGGAACAGCGTGAGCACCCCCGTCACCGGCCCCGGCGCGCCCAGGGGTACGCACATCAGCGACGACACCTCTGCGCGGGCGAGCACCGGGGTGCCCGAGGGGTCGTGGCCGAAGCCCTCGACGTCCTCGGGCTGCACCTGGAGCGCCCCGTTCCCGGCCCGCGCCGCCTCCAGGACCAACGGGCAGCTCGCCGGGTCCTGGCCGGCCACCGCGTGCAGGAGCGGGGCCGCGGCCGGGTCCGGCGGGCCGAGGACCACCGTGCGCCGCAGCGCGCCGTCGACGAGGTCGGCCACGATCCAGTCGGCGAACCGCCCGCAGAGCACGCGGGCGGCCCCGGCCAGCACCGACTCCCGTTCCCCGGGCGGAAGTTGGAGCAGCGTGGACGCCATGAGGTCGACCAGGTCCATGAGTTCGGCGTGCCGGGTCGTCTCCGCGAGGTCGGGGACCTCCGGCGGCGGGGGAGCGGCGGCCGAGCCCCGGGCGCTGCCCGCCTGGAACACCACCAGCACCGCGGGCTGTGGCTCGTCCGGCGGGCGCAGCGCGGTCAGGGTCGCCAACAAGGGCTCCTCCGGCCGCTGTTGGAGGCGGACGGTGAGCCCGCGGTCGCCCTCGCCCCGGGCCACCGCGGCGGCCTGCGAGCGGAACGCCGCCCGGTCCCCGGGCGTGAGCAGCGCGGCGAGCGGCCGCCCGGTGGCGTACCCGGCGCGCACCCCGGTGAGGCCGGTCGCCGCGAAGTTCAGCCGGCGTACGACGGTTTCGCGGTCAACCAGCGCGACTGGCAGCGGAAGCCGCTGGAACAGGGCCTTGAGGAGCTGCCGTTCCTGCCGCTCGGCCGGCGAGGGCGTCCCCGCTCCGGCCAGGATCCGTTCGTAGCGCGGCCACAACTGCTCGGCCACATGCTGGAGTTCGAAGAGCGCCGCGTCCAGGAGCGTCAACTGCTCACCGGCCGGGCGGGCGCGAGCGGTGCGCAGCTCGCCCACCCGTCTGACGAAATCCGCCAGTTCCTCGCCGAATTCGTCGTCCGTCTGCGTCATGGGAGAAAGCTAGCCCGTCGGGCGCGTGCCGGGAGCCCTGCCGTTTCGCAGGGCCCGGGCCGGGAAGCCGCAGGATGAGGAGGTTTTTCCGATGCTGCCCGAGCCGGAACACCAGGAACCCGAGACGACCAGCACCGCCCGGCGGCTCTCCCTGCTCGCCGAACAGTCCGTGCGCTGTGCACCGGCCTGCTGCGGGGCGGTCGCGACGATATCCGACAGCGGGCCCGAACGCCGTGTCACCGCCACCCACCCCGACCTCGCGCCGCTCGCCTCCGTCCAGCTCGCCTGCGGCGACGGGCCGATCCCGAGCGCGCTGGACGCGGGCGAACCCGTGGACACCGAGGACCTGTTGACGGAGGACCGCTGGCCCGGCTATCGCGCCCTGGCCCTCGAATCGGGCGTACGCTCCTGCGTCACCCTCCCCTTCCGCCGGTCCGGAATCGAGGTCACGGTCAGCCTCTACGGCTACCGCCCCGGCTCCCTGGAACACCTCGTGTGCGGCCCCGTGGGCATCCTGGCCAAGGAGACCACCACCGGCCTGCTCCGCGAACGCCGCTACCGCGCGGCGCTCGCCGAGGTCGAACAACTGGAGACGGCCCTGCGCTCCCGCCCGGTCATCGACCAGGCGAGCGGCATAGTGATGCACGTCCTGGCCTGCGAGGCGGACGCCGCCTTCGACATCCTGCGCACCATCTCCCAACGCGCCAACCGCAGACTCGCCGACATCGCCGAGGCAGTCGTACGAGCGAAGGGCCGAGGCCTGGAATCCGAACTCTCCGCCCTGGCGGGTGACGGCTGACCTGCACAGCCTCTCCCGGCCGCCCGCACAAGCGGCGCCCCGGGCCAAACCTCCGTATAAAGGCTTGAAAGGCATGGCTCGTGCCGGACAGGGCCCGAGGAGGGAACGGGATGCAGGGGACGGTCGGTGAAGGGCGCGGGCCGGTGCGGTACGGGCCGCCCGCGCCCGGGTCCGGGCTGCCCGTGCTTCCCGAGCTCGCCGCGGTGCTCGCGGCCGACGCGGGGTGCACCGAACCGGAGCCGCCCGGCGGCGGGCCCGCACTGCGCGAGGCGGCCTGCGGCTACTGGCTGCGGCGCGGGCTGCCCACCGCGCCGGACCGGGTCGTCGCGGCACCCGGCGCCCAGGCGCTCCTGATCGCGCTGCTCGGCGCGTACGGGGGTGACGTGCTCATGCCCCGGCCCTGCCCGGCGTGGTGGACCCCGCAGGCCCGGCTGCTGGGAAGGCCCGCCTACCACGTGCCCACCCCGGCCGAGTGCGGCGGCGTACCGGACCCGTACGCGCTGCTCGAAACCGTTCGCCGGGTGCGGGCCGAGGGCGGCCGGCCCCGGCTGCTGCTGCTCTGTGTCGCCGACGATCCGACCGCGACCGTGGCGCCGCCCGAGACCGTACGGGAGGCCTGCGAGGCGGCCGTCGGCGAGGGGCTGCACATCGTCAGCGACGAGACCTGGCGGGACACCGTGCACCGTCCGCACGAGACGGTGCCGATCAGCCCCGCCGAGATGTGCCCCGACGACGTGACCGTCCTCGCCGATCTCGGCGGCGCCTTCACCCCGCCCGGCTGGCCCGCCGCCGTCGCCCGCTTCCCCGTCGCCGCGGCCGACGCCCCGCGCCGGGCCCGCACCCTGGACATCCTCGCCGCGCTCGGCGCGGCCGTGGCCGCGCCCATCGCCACGGCCGCCGCCCTCGCCCTCACCGAACCGGCCCCCGTCGTCGAGCGCACCCGGCGGGCCGCCGCCCTGCACGCCCGTGTCGCGGCCGCCGCCCACCATGCCGTGCTCGACGCCGGCGCCATGGCCCGCCTCCCGCAGGCCGGCCGCCATCTCTACGCCGACCTCGGCCCGTTCCGCGCCCGCCTCGCCGCCCTGGGCGTCACCGACTCCATGGAACTGGAGGACTACCTCACCGCCCGCCTCGCCGCCCCCGCCCCCGGCGGCCACCGCTTCGGCGACGAACTCGGCGCCCTGCGCGTCCGCCTCGCCACCGGACCGCTGCTCGGCTCGACGGACGAGCAGCGCCTGGACTCCCTCGACGCGACCGATCCGCTCCAACTGCCGCACGTACGCGATGAGTTGAGCCGCTTCGCGTCCGTGCTCGCCGAACTGCGCTGACCCGTGAGCGACCCGACGCCCCAGGCTCCAGCACACCGCCCGGCGGCTGGATCCTGGGCGACCGGCGCCGGCGCAGGGTACGAGCCGCCTGGGAACGGGCCGGCCACCCCCGAGAAGACCTGTGGGACCTGCCGGTGGGGGCATCGCGGGTGGCTGGCCCAGGCGTGAGAAGTCTCAGCCGCCCGAACCGCTCTCAGCCACCCGCCCCCGCCGCACCCGCCGCCACCCCGCGGGCACGCCGCTGATCAGCAGCGTCAGGGCGACGGCCACCACCACGCCCTTCCACGGCTCGTCGAAGAGGGAGCCGCCGAGGATGCCGATCAGGCCGTACGCACCCGCCCAGGCGAGGCATGCCGGGATGTCGCCGCGTATGAACGTCCGCAGCGGCATCTGGCCGAGCAGGCAGGCCAGCATCACCGGGATCCGTCCGGCCGGCACCAGGCGGGACAGGACGAGCACGACCACCCCGTGGTCGTTGAGCTTGCGCCGGGCCTGCTCCAAGTGGTCCGGCGCAGCCCGGCCGCGCAGCGCCGCGAGCCACCGCGAGCCGTTCCTGGAGCGCACCCCGCGCTGCCCGAGCCAGTACAGCGCCACATCGCCCAGGAACGCGGCCAGCGCGCCCACCCCGAACACGACCAGCAGCGAGAACCAGGCGGTCTGATGGAAGGCCACCACCGCGGCCGTCGACACCAGCGCCCCCGTGGGCACCACCGGCACCAGCGCCCCGAGGATCACGAGCACGAACAGGGTCGGGTAGCCGACGGCCTGCTGGGTCGTCTCCGGCGTCACCGCCGACGCCGCCTCCAGCATCCGGCCCGCGATCACTGCCCGGCTTCCAGACGTACGCTCTCGCCGTGCCCGAGCCGGTGCACCGCCGCCTTCGGGGCGAGCCGGGCCGCCTGCCGTACGAACTCCTCGCCCGGGGCGTGGAACTCGTGCGGCCGCACGCCGTCCATGCCGATCGGCCAGTACGTGCCGTAGTGCACCGGCACCGCCGAGAGCGCTCCCAGAGCGGCCAGCGCCTGGGCCGCGCGCCCCGCGTCGAGATGGCCGAGCCCCAGGCGCGGGCCCCAGCCGCCGACGGGGAGCAGCGCGACATCCACCGCCCCCACGGCGTCCGCCATGCCCTCGAACAGGCCGGTGTCCCCGGCGAAGTAGGTGCGGGCCCGGCCCTCGACGACGTAGCCGAGCGCGGGGGAGCGGTGCGGTCCCATCGGCAGCCTGCGCCCGTCGTGCCGGGCGGGCACGGCCCGTACCCGCAGGTCCCCGACGTCGACGGTGTCACCGGCCCGTACCTCGGTGATGGACAGGGCGAGCCTGCTGAGCCCCGGCACGGCGCGCGATGCCCCGGCCGGCGCGATCAGCCGGGTGCCGGGCGCCAGCCGTGCGAGCGAGGGCACATGCAGATGATCGGCGTGCAGATGCGAGACGAGCACCGCGTCCGCCACCCTCGCCGCGGGCGGCGGCACCGCACCCCGGCGCCGCCGCAGATGCGCGAGGCGGCGCGCGAAGAGCGGGTCGGTCAGCAGCCGTACCCCGGACTCCTCGATCGTGCAGGTGGCATGACCCCACCAGGTGACCTCCACCGGCACGAAAACCTCTCCTCCGCTCGACGATGGTTGATGACGAGCCTAAATCTCTGCGCGCGCAAACCACGGGTGTCGGGGTAGGCATCCCCGCACCAGAGGGGAGATGCGCCGTGACCATGCACGCCGAGCAGTGTCCGCGCTGCGGAGGGGTCCTGGCGGTGAGCCAGGACGGCTGGAAGATCTGCCACTCCTGCGGCTACTCCTCGCCGCCGTGAAGTGGGAGTAGGGTCGGCCCCGACAGCTCGTACAGGGGGACGGTATGGACGACGTACGTGTGGCGGCGATCGCCAGCCTGACCCCGCTCGAAGAACTCGATCTCGATCCCTTCCTGGTGGACACCCGCAGCCAGCACGAGATGTGCGCGAAGTGGGCCGCGGGCCGAGGCTACGTAGTCACCAGGCAGTTGCTTTTCTACGGTCTGCGTCCGGACCACGTCGGCCTCTGGGCGGATGTAGACGCGGGCCTCGTCGACGTGTTCGTCGCGCCCAACGAGCGTGTCCTGGCAAGGGCGCTGACGTCGGTGCCGGAGTTCTCCGCCGAGTGCGAGCGGCGCGGTGTGCGCCTGGAGACGGCCGGGCTCGACGAGCCCGCCTACGACGCCACGAAGAAGGCCCACATCCACCGCCGCCTGTCGATGCCCACCGCCGGATACGACGGCTGCTGACGGCACCTCCCCGCACGAGGCCACGGCCCCTTTGCACCCTTATGGCAGGGTGGAGAAGGAACGGGCAAGGCGAAAGGCGGGCGGCGTGGGGCGATGGCGGACGACGGGCAGCGCCCTGCTGCGGGTGATCGTCGTGTGGGTCGTCTCGACGCTCACCATGATGCTGCTCGCGGGCATCCTGCCCGACTTCAAGCTCACCTCCGACAACGGCGACAGCATCACCCGGGTCGCGCTCACCGCGGCCTGGGGAGCGGGTGCGTTCGGCCTGCTCGGCGCGCTGGTGTGGCCGCTGGTGGTGCGGGCGTTCCTGCTGGTGCCCGCGCTCGTGCTCGGCCTCCTCGTGTTCTTCCTGAACGGCTCGCTCCTCCTGATAGCGCTCCGTCTGATCCCGACCGGCCGGGGCGCGGCCGAGCCCGAGACCGCGGTGATCGTCGCCGCCGTGATGTCGGCGGTGGCCTCGGCGACCTCGACCGCGCTGGCCGTACGCGACGACGACGCCTACCGGCGCCGCCTCTCCCGGCTCGCCGACCGCCGCCGGCGCCGACGCGGCGACGGCCCGGTGCCGCGGCCGCCCGGCATCGTCTTCCTCCAGCTCGACGGCGTCGGCGAACACGTGCTGCGCGACGCCGTCGACGCGGGCCTCATGCCGACCGTCGCCACCTGGCTCAAGGGCACGCACCGGCTCACTCCGTGGCGTACCGACTGGTCGAGCCAGACCGGCGCGAGCCAGCTCGGCATCCTGCACGGCTCCACCTTCGACGTGCCGGCCTTCCGCTGGTACGAGAAGGAGAGCGGCGAGGTGATGGTCTCCAACCGGCCCGCCTCCGCCGTCGAACTGCAGCGCCGGGCCGTCGAGCGCACCGGCGACGGCGGGCTGCTCACCCTCGACGGTGCCAGCCGCGGCAACCTGTTCTCCGGCGGCGCCGACCAGGTCGCCCTGGTCCTGACGGTGGCCGCCCGGCGCGGCCGCCGCAACCGCTCCCGAGCCGGATACTTCGCCTACTTCTCCGACCCCGCGAACGCGGTCCGCACCGCGCTCTCGTTCGTCGCCGAGGCCGGCCGCGAGATCGCCCAGTCGACCCGGGCCAGGATCCGCAAGGAGGCCCCGCGCATCAAGCGCGGCGGCCTCTACCCCTTCATCCGAGCCTTCGCGACGGTCGTGGAGCGGGACGTGGTCGTCGCCGCCGTCATGGGCGACATGCTCGCCGGCCGCACCGCCGTCTACGCCGACCTCGTCGCCTACGACGAGGTCGCCCACCACTCCGGACCGCGGGGCAGGGACACCGACCAGGTCCTCAAGAGCCTGGACCGCTCCCTCGCCCTGATCGCCGGCGCCGCCCAGCACGCCCCGCGCGGCTACCGCATCGTGCTCCTGTCCGACCACGGCCAGAGCCCCGGCGAGACCTTCGAGGGCGCGTACGGACTGACCCTGAAGGATCTCGTACGGGCCGGCTGCGGGCTGCCCGTGCCGCGCCGGGCCCGCCGCACCCGCAGCGGCGCGGAGGCGAGGTACGCGGTGCGGGTCGCGCTGCACCGGCCGGTCGAGGAGACGCCGGAAGAGGGGGCGAACCGGCCGGGACCCGGCTCCGACCCGGTCGTGCTCGCCTCCGGCAACCTCGGCCTGATCTCCTTCCCGGACACCGAGGGCCGCATGACCCGCGAGCAGATCGACCGCCGCCACCCGGCGCTCCTGCCGACCCTGGCGAGCCACCCCGGCATCGGCTTCCTCCTCGTCCGCAGCCAGGAGCACGGAGCCGTGGTGCTCGGCGGGGGAGGGGCCGAGGTGCCGCTGGCCCAACTCGCCGACGGAAAAGGCCCGTTGAAGGGGTTCGGGCGCGGCGCGGCCGACGCGGTGCGCCGCACGGACACCTTCCCGCACACCGCCGACATCATGGTCAACTCGATGTACGACCCGGCCACCGGCCAGGTGCACGCCTTCGAGGAGCAGATCGGCTCGCACGGCGGACTCGGCGGCGAGCAGTCCCACCCCTTCCTGCTCTCCCCGCTCGACCTCACCGAACCGGTGCCGGACGGCGGGGAACTCGTCGGCGCGGAACAGCTGCACCACGTCCTGCGCCGCTGGCTGCGCGAGAGCCAGGGGGCGCAGGTCCCGGTGGGTGCCGAGGTCCTGGCCGGTGTGGAGAATTCGCCGTCAACAGCCCAACCGGAAGGATCATTTCCGGTTGGCGGCCTCGCCCGGCAGGACAAAAGCAGCTGATTTTGTGCGGTGCCTCACGTACCCGACCATGGTCAGGTTTGTCCCGTACGAGAGGCGCCCCCACCCACCATGACCACGCCAGAAACCCAGAGCAAGCACGCCCGGCAATTCGGCCTGCCGACCGCGATTGCCCTGGTCATGGGCAACATCATCGGCGGCGGAATCTTCCTGCTGCCCGCCTCCGTCGCCCCGTTCGGCACGATCAGCCTGGTCGCGTTCGCGGTCCTCACAGTCGGCGCCATCGCGCTCGCCCTCGTCTTCGGCCGGCTCGCCGAGCGCCACCCGCAGACCGGCGGCCCGTACGTCTACGCCCGCGAGGCCTTCGGCGACTTCGCCGGGTTCCTCGCCGCCTGGTCCTACTGGATCACCACCTGGGTCTCGAACGCGGCCCTCGCGGTCGCCGCCGTCGGCTACCTCGACGTGCTCATACCCGTCCACGAATCCAAGGCGGCGACGATCACCGCGGCCCTGCTGCTCCAGTGGCTCCCGGCCCTCGCCAACCTCGCGGGCACCCGGTACGTGGGCGCGGTCCAACTCGTCGCCACCGTCCTGAAGTTCGCCCCGCTGCTCCTGGTCGCGGTCGGCGGCCTCTTCTTCTTCGACCCCGCCAACCTCGGCCCCTTCCAGACCGGCGGCCAGTCCGGGCTCGGGGCGATATCCGCCTCCGCCGCGATCCTGCTGTTCAGCTACCTCGGCGTCGAGTCCGCCGCCGTCAGCGCGGGCGAGGTCCGCGACCCGCGCCGCAACGTCGGCCGCGCCACCATCCTGGGCACCATGGGCGCCGCCGTGATCTACCTCCTGGGCACGCTCTCCGTCTTCGGCACGGTCCCGCACGACAGGCTCGTCAACTCCACCGCCCCCTTCACGGACGCCGTGAACTCCATGTTCGGCGGCTCCTGGGGCGGCACCGCGGTCGCCCTTGCCGCCCTCGTCTCCATGGTCGGCGCCCTCAACGGCTGGACCCTGCTGAGCGCCCAGACCCCGTACGCCGCCGCCAAGGACGGGCTCTTCCCACAGGTGTTCGGGAAGAAGAAGCGCGGCGTCCCGACGGTGGGTGTCCTGGTCACCGCCGTCCTCGCCTCACTCCTGACGGTCTACAACTACACGGCCGGATCCAAGGGCGTCTTCGAGATCCTGGTCCTGGTGACCACGTTCACGGCGACCGTGCCCTACCTCCTGTCGACCGCCGCGCAGATCTACTTCCTCGCCTCCGGCCAGGGGGAGCGCGTGCAGCGCTCCCGCCTGATCCGCGACGCGGTCCTGGCCGTGCTCGCCTTCGGCTTCTCGATGTGGCTGGTGGCCGGTTCCGGGTACGCGGCGGTCTACCAGGGCGTGCTGTTCCTCTTCGCGGGCGTCCTCGTGTACGCGTGGATGGCGGCCCGCAAGCAGCAGGCCCGGGGGAAGTCCGCCGCCTGACGTGTTGTTCGCCACCTTGGGTGCCGCGCGGGGGTCAAGGAGGCGTCAGGGTTCGGGTCATTCAGGACGTACTGCCGGTAGCGGGTTGCGTGCGAGTGGATCATGTGTGGTGGGATGAGCTGATGCGCACCCCCACACGCATGCACGCTCGCTACCGCAACCCCTATGACGAACTCGCGGCCCTGGCCGACCCCGAGCCCGACCACCACCCGGCCGAGGAGCCCTGGACCGACCCCGGTCACGCCACCCAGGAGATACCGGAAGCGATACCCGCTCAGGCCCCCTCCGGCCTGGTGGACGCCGACCCCGACCACGACTTCTGGTCCCGGCCGCAGCGCCGCCGCGCCAGGCGCCGTCGCCGCAGCCGGGGAAGCCTGCTCGCGGCCGTTCCCCGCGCGGCCAAGCTGCTCGTCGCCCTGGTGGTGGGCGCCGGATTCCTCGTTCTCGGTGACCGCTGCGCGGCGATGTACGCCGAGAAGAAGGCGCAGCAGGCGATCCAGGACGACCTCCATCTCGCCGCCGCGCCGCAGGTGGACATCCACGGCTTCCCCTTCCTCACCCAGGTCCTGGACAAGCACCTGGAACGCGTGGACGTCACCGTGCCGCATGTGCCCGCCGACCGCGTGTCCCTCGCGAAGGTGCAGGCCAGCGCGCGCAACATCGAGCTCACCGGCAACCTGCCCAGCGACATAGGCGGCGCGGTCGTCGGCAACCTGGACGGCGAGATCACCCTCTCCTTCGACGACCTGAACCGCGAACTCGCCGCATCCCAGGTCAAGTTCAGCCGCCGCAGCGACAACTCGGTGGGAGCGGACGGCAAGTTGAGCATCGCCGGGCAGGAGCTGCACGTCACCGCGGAGGCTCAGCTGCGCCTCGTCGGCAACCAGGGCCTGTCCACCGACATCGACGGCATGAGCCTCGACATGCCCGGCATCGCCACCTACCGCCCGGGCCGCGACCGGGGCCTGACCCTGCACCGCGAGACCGCCGAACTCATCAGCCGGGACACGGCACGGGTGAAGGCGCTCCTTTCGGTACCGGCGGTGGTGAAGCGGCTCGGAGTGCCGGACAAGGACGTCGAGCTGGCGCTGAAGAACGAGGCGAAGCTCCACGAACTGGTCGGCACACCCCGTTTCATCGACCAGCTGATGCAGGTCAACCTCGTGGATGTGGTGGCAGACCACCCCTGGCTCCTCTCCAAGGTGGGCATCGACCCGAAGCTGATCACCGGCCTGATCGCGATGCGCCCCCCGGAGCTCTCCGGCCGCCTGTCCTTCTCGTTCACGCTGCCGAAGGAGGCCCGGGTCCTGCAACTGCGTGGGGTGCGTGTCGAGAAGAACGGGATCGTGGCGACGGTCTCCGGAATGGGTCTTGCGGTGGGCAAGGGCGGCTAGCGGCCGGGAGCGGCGCTGTGTGCCGTCCGGCGAGGCGGCCGTGCGGCGCGTGGAGGCGGCCGTGGACACGGCCCTGTGCCGCCAACGCCCCTGTCCGCCCCCGGCCCGGCCCGCGTCTGGGGGTGCGAACCCGGGCGAATGCGCGGATGCTGGGGGGTGCCAGCATCCGCAAGGAGGCAGATATGTCGATGCTCGACAAGCTCAAGGGCCTGCTCAAGGGCCACGAGGACACCGCGCGGCAGGGAGTCGAAAAGGCGGGCGACGCCTTCGACGCCAAGACCGGCAACAAGTACCAGAGCCAGGTCGACATGGCCCAGCAGAAGATCAACGAGCAGCTGGGCTCCGACAAGCCGCAGGACACCCCTCCGCAGAGCTAGATCCCAAGAGCTGGATCCCGAGAGCCGGAACCCGAGCGCTGGATCCCGCGCGGCCGTGACCACGACTCCGCCCTCACCGATCCCCCGAGGACCGCGAGCGAGGGCGGGTACGTGGTGCCCGGCGCGCGACGGGGCTCCAGGTGCCGGTTCGGGGCGATACGTCAAGAGGAGTCACCCGGTAGAGCGGATCTGCCGGGCTTCCGGCACGTAACGGGCATAGCTGGGCAGAGCTGTCCTCGTGCCGTCCGCCTCCCTCGCCGCCCTGCGCCGCACCCTCGTGGTGCTGTCGGTGCTCTGCGTGCTGTTCGGGGCGGCGCCCGGAGTGCCGGCGTGCGAGGGGCGGACGGCGGACGAGGTCGCGGTGTCGGCCGCGTCCGAGCCGTCGAGCGAGGGCGTCCAGGACGCGGCTGAGGCGGTACTTCCCGTACAGCCGGGCCGGCCGGCGCGGCCGGTCCGCCCGCCGGTGGTCGACATGCCGCGACCGGAATCCGTGTCGCCGCCCTCCGCCTCGTACGACAACGCCCGTCGGCCCGCTGCGGCGACGGGCGTTCGCTGTGTGGTGCTGCGCTGCTGACCGTTCCGTGCCGAACCGGATCAGTCAGTCGACTCCCTTACGCAGCAAGGTGGTTCAGCCATGCCCATCGACCCGTTCGCGGCGCTCAACGCCATGATCCGAGCCGAGGCCGCCCGTGTCCGGCCCGCCGGGACCGGTACGCCCAAGAAGGGAATGAAGACGAGCAAGGGGCGGGAGGAGCGCCCGAAGGAGGACCGTCAGGAGCGCTAGAAGCGTGGGGGTCGGTGCCCGGAAGGTCTCAGGCACCCACCCCCATGAGCGCCCTCAGGCCCCAGCCCCGCGCGCCAGTTCCACCGCGTACTTCGGCCACCAGTGCCCCGCGCTCGGCCCGCCCCGGCAGGTGCCGTCCGATTCGCCGGGGCGTTTGATCCACAGGTAGGCGTCGATGAGGGGGTCGCCCGTGGTCGCCGTGGGCGGGGTGCCGAGGGCCCGGCCGGGCGGGTTGCACCAGGAGTCGCTGCCGGAGTACGGGCCGTTGCCGTTGCGGCTGGTGTCGACGACGAAGTGCTTGCCGCCGAGCGCGGCGGAGAGCCGGTGACCGTACTCGGCGCTGGACGCGTTCGTCTGGAACGCGGAGACGTTGAGCGAGAACCCGTCCGCCTTGCCCACGCCCGCCTGGACCAGCTGGTCCGACAGAGCCGACAGGTCGCTGATCCAGTCGGAGTGCCCGGCGTCCAGATACACCTTCGTCGCCGGTCCTCGCTTCAACTGCCCCACGGCGTAGGCGAGGAGGGTGAGCCGCTCCTTTGAGGGGGCGGACTCGCAGCCGTCCACCAGGTGCGCGACCGCGTCCGGTTCGACGATCACGACGGCCGGGCGCTCGCCGATGCCGCGCGCGAACGAGTCGATCCACAGCCGGTAGTCGGCCGCGTCCTCGGCACCACCCTGCGAGTCGCCTTCGCAGTCGCGGTGGGGGATGTTGTACGCGACGAGGACCGGGACCCGTCCGGCGAGCGCGGCGGCACTCGTGACGCCTCGCACCGACTGCTCGACCCCCTCGGGCAGCGGCCATTCCGCCTGCGGCCGCAGCGAGATCTGCTCGATGAGCGCGGCGTCCGCGATCCGCCCGGCCCGGCTCCACACTGCGGCCTGGGTGGCGGCCGAGGTCGCCGGGTTCACCCAGTACGGGCCGGGATAGGGATCGCCGGGCGCGGCCCGCGGGGCGGCGAACCCGAGCGAGAGCACGACGGCGAGCGCCGCGAGGCAGCGGCGGATACGGGAGCGTGACCGGCCGGACATGGGACTCCAGGAATGCCTAACCCACCAATTGCTGAGATCTTGGCATCGAAGTCCCGCCCTGCGCCCGGATCTGGGGCCGTACGGGGGAACGGCCGCGTGCAGCTGCGGGTAGGGGACGCCCGTCGTGGGGTCAGTCCGCGTCGCGTACGTGGACGTGGCCGTCCCTGGGATAGGGCGGGTAGGCGGGCAGGATCCGGTCGAGGCGGTAGCCGGTCTTCTCCGCGACGCGGCACGAGGCGAGGTTGTCGATCTGGTGGAGCAGTTCGAGGCGGCGAAGGCCGTCGCCCGCGAAGGCGTCGAAGGCCCACGTCGAGAGCGCTTCCAGGGCGCGCGGGGCCACCCCCTGGCCACGGGCGTGGGCCAGGGTCCAGTAGCCGACCTCGCCGATCTCGCGGCTGTCGTCGTTCCACTTGAGGGAGATGTTGCACAGCAACTTGCCGTATTCACCGTCGAGTTGGGGCTCGCAGACCGCGAAGCTGAGCCGCTTCCCGGTCTCCGCGTCCTCCCACTGCCGTTCCAGCCACCGCAGCGCGTCCTCGGGGGTCTCCATCGGGCTGGTCGTCCAGCGGGCTATGTCGGGGTCGCGGTACGCCTCGATCACAGCCTCGGCGTCGTCCGCCCGCCAGGGCCGCAGCACAAGCCCGCCCGCCGTCGCCGTCGCCTCCACCCGCAGAGTCACCGTCATCCCTGTCCTCCTCGAAAACCCGGTCCATTGCGCCTGCCGCTTGCGTAAGAGTACGGAGGCGGGCCGAGCGGAATCCGAACGGGGCCGATCTTTCCAACTGGCAGGTTGGAGGCGGTTGTTGCGCAGGCCTCCGGCTGGCTGTCGCGGATGGCGTCAGTCACCGAGGAGTTCCGCGACGGCCCGCGCGGTCCACAGGCCCGCCGTGCCCGGGCAGTCCGCCAAATAGGCGGCGACCGCCTCCTCGTCCCAAGTGCCCGCCTCCAGCAGCCCCCTGGCCAGGTGCCTGAGGTAGGCGGCCGAGGGGGCTGTCCAGGTGACCTCGTCCATGCGCCAGGGGGCGGTGAACGTGAGCACGGGCCGGCCGTCGAGCCGGCCCGTACAGACGAGGGTTTCGTACCGCCCGTCGCCCAGTACGGACCGTCCCGTGCTCAGCACCTCGCAGAGGTCGAGGTCCGCGCCGGGTTCCCGGTACATCTCCTGCGCCACGATGTCGGCGAACTGGCCCGCCGAGACCAGGTGTGCGCGGCCGAACACGCGGCCGTCCGCGTCGGGATCGTAGAAGGCCCGGCCGCCCTGCCAGACCGGCGACCGGGTCGCGAAGTAGAGCGCCCCGCGGAGCTCCACCGGCACGGACTCGGCGGGCAGCCGACGGTCCCGGCACCCCGGATACGCCCGGGCCGCGCCCGGCGGCCGCCCGCCCTCGATGTAGTGGGCGAGCCGGTCGCGATGCATGTTGGAGCCGTACGAGGCGTACCAGACCATCCCGTCCGGCCCGCCCACGGCCGAGCTGTCGTCGACCACATCAACCTCCATTACCTCTGCGGTAATCGCCCCCTTCGCCGTCCCCCGGCAGAGTTGGGGACGCCGGGACCCGGGCGGCGCACTCCGGTCGGGTCCCGGGATTCCGACCAGGCATCACATACTTCACGGAGGCTGACTTCCATGTCCGAGAACCGCTACGAGACCGCCGTCGTCCGCTACTTCGAGGCATGGAACGCCGGCTCGGCCGAGGGTATCGCCAAGGCGGTCGCCGCGGCGTGGACCGAGGACGGGTCCTACACCGACCCGCTCGCCGAGGTCGCCGGCCACGACGCGATCGCCGCCGTGATCGCCGGGGCGCACGCCCAGTTCCCCGGGTTCGAGTTCCGGCTGCTCGGTGCGGTCGACGGCCACCACGACATCGCCCGCTTCGGGTGGGAGCTGGTGTCGGTCGCCGACGGCTCGGCCCCGGTCGCCGGGTTCGACGTGATCGCCCTCGCCGAGGACGGCCGCATCCGGTCCGTCGCCGGGTTCCTGGACCGCGTACCGGCTACGGCATGAGCGACTGAAGGTACTTCGCCGTCTCCGGGTCGGCCGGCAGGAACGTCTCGATGGCCAGCTCGGAGACGGTGACGTCCATCGGCGTGTTGAACGTGGCGATGGTCGATATGAAGGACAGGACCGTCCCCGCGTGCTCGATGCGCAGCGGCAGCGCGAAGGGGAACACCGGGTGGGCTCCGGCGTCGCCCGGCTCCGCGGCGGCCGGCACGGGGTGGGCGGCGACCTCCTCGTACAGCTCGCGCAGGGTGTCGCTGCGCAGCAGCGCGATCTGCCGTTCCATCTGTTCCAGGAGGTGGCCGCGCCACTGCGGCAGGTTGCGGATGCGCGGGGCGAGGCCCTCGGGGTGCAGGGTGAGGCGCATCGCGTTCACCGGCGGAGTCAGCAGATGCCCGGCCACGCCTTCGAGCAGCATCTCTATGCCCCGGTTCGCCGCGAGCACCGTGTATGTCGCGTCGACCATCAGCGCGGGGTAGGGATCGTAGGCCTGGAGCAGGCGCTCCATTCCCTCGCGCAGCGAGGTCATCGACGGGTCGTCGAGCGGGGTCTGCGCGTAGTGCGGGGCATAACCGGCCGCCAGGAGAAGGGCGTTGCGCTCGCGGACCGGCACGTCCAGGTGCTCGGCGAGGCGCAGGACCATCTCCTCGCTCGGCCGGGACCTGCCGGTCTCGATGAAGCTGATGTGCCGGGCCGACGAGTCGGCGCGCAGCGCGAGCTCCAGCTGGCTGATCCGGCGCTGCTCGCGCCAGCCGCGCAGCATCGGCCCTACTCCCGTTTCCAGTGCGGCAGTTGTCATAGCTCAGACATTAACCCGCGCCTCTGACAACGCCTCCGCTCGGCCCGCGTCCTGCCTGTTGCGGCGGTGCCGGATGGCCCAGCCCGCGAGGACCGCGCCCGCCGCGACCCCGTACGCCGTCGTCGGCACGGGAAAGTCCGGCGCGGCGGGAGTCGTCACATATGCGGCCGCCCCCGCAGCGGCGACGGTGAGCCACTCCCACCGCCCGTCGAGCGCCACGAGGGCGACCAGAAGCAGCGCGTACCAGGAGTAGCCCGGCGTGAGCAGCAGGAAGGACCAGCCGAGCAGCAACAGGGCGCCGGACCAGGGGCGTTCGGGGTTCCCGCGCCACAGCACGTACGCGGTCACCGCGAGCAGGACGGCGAGGGTGACCGGCAGGGACCAGCTGTCGGGCAGCACCAGGCGGAGCAGTGCGAACCGGCCCCGCGCGGAGGGATCGTCGTACCCCTCCTCCTCGGTGTAGCCGCCGAGGTAGCCGAACACCGAGGAGTGGGAGGCGAGCGCGTACGGGAGATAGGAGAGCGCGATCGTGCCGGCCGTCGACAGGAGTACGGTGACCGGCCGCCGTCGCAGGACCGCGGGCAGGACCACGGCGGGCAGCAGCTTCACCGCGACGCCCGCGCCGATCAGCGCTCCGCCCGCCGCGGCACGCAGCCGCCCGACCGCGGGACGGCCCGTCAGCACGCCGAGCCCCGCGACGGTCAACAGCACGGCCAGGACGTCGACATGGGCGTTGTTGACCGCCTCCAAGGGCACGGCCGGACACCACGCCCAGTACGCGACGGCCGGCACCGAGCCCGCCGCCCCGTCCGGGCCGCGCCGCCGGACGATCCGCAACAGCCCCAGCGTGGTGCCCACCGCGAACAGCGCGCCGCCGATCTGCAGCGGCTTCAGGCGGGCGGAGCCGGGCGTGATCTCGTGGACCAGGAGGTAGTACGCCTCGGCGACCGGCGGGTAAATGGTGTGGACGGACGGCCTGTTGAGGAGGGTGCAGCCGCCGTCCACCGGGGCGTGGTCCGGCAGCGCGCACTGCGCCGGATCCGTCGGGAACAGCCAGCGGTCGCGCAGCCCGGCCAGCTCGCGGTCGGCCGGAGCATGGTCGTACGGGGAGATCCCGGCGGCCTGCACCCGGCCGTCCCAGGCGTACCGATAGGCGTCCGTGCTCGTTCGCGGGGGAGCGAGGAGGCCCGTCGCGGCCACCGCGATCCCGCCCGCGACGATCAGTGCGGCCTGCCGGCGGACCGGCAGCTTGCGCACTGACCGGACGGCCGCGGCGAACAGCAGCCAGGCCGCCGCGTACCACCAGGAGAGCCCGCCCGGGTCGGTGGCATAGCCGTCGCGGAGGACGGTGAGGGCGAGCACGACAGTGAGCGCGGTGAGCAGGGCGGCGGTGCATGCGGTACGTCCATGGGTCACCCCGCGAGCCTCGCACCTGCGCACCGCTCCGGACGGCAGGCCGCCCCCGCCGTCCGCGAACCGTAAGGTTCTGCCTGGCGGGCGGGGGCGGATCAGTCGGCTACCGGATTACTGCCAGCCGCCGTAGGGAACGGTCAGCAGTTCCAGCCAGTGACCCGACGGGTCGGGGAAATAAACCCCGCGGCCGCCGTCGTTGTGATTGATCTCGTTCGGGTGCTGGCGGTGCGGATCCGCGAAGAACGGAAGCTTCAGATCTTTGATCTTCTGGAATGCCGCATCGAATTCTTCCTCGGACACGAGGAATGCGTAATGCTGCGCGGGGATATCGGTGCCCTCGGGCACCGTGGCGAAGTCTAGAGTGACTCCGTTGCTGGTCGTGACGGGGATGAACGGTCCCCATTCCTTGCCGACCTCAAGGCCGAGCATGTCGCCCAGGAATTCGGCGGACACCCGGTTGTCGCGGGAACCGATGATGGTGTGATTCAACTGTACTGACACGGTGGAATGCCTCCATCAGGCATCTCACAGACACCTCCATGTCTCACCCGGCCGGTGACCGACACGCGATGCTGCCCAAAGATCCTAACCACAGGCCCGTGGCCCTGTCACGGTATTGATTGCGTCATCACATTCCCGCACCGCACGACGGCGTTCGCGAACCGTAAGGTGTTCAGCCACCCCGAACGGGGGTCCGCCGGGGTGGGATGGAGGCATGAAGCCACGACTTCCCGCAGTGCGGCCGCCCGTCTTCAAGGGCCGACTGCACGACGCACGTACGGCGACCTCGATCGGCCGCCTGCTGGGTGTCGCGATCGCGATCTGCTTCGGCACGGGACTGATCAGCCACTATCTCCAGCACCCGCCCGGATGGCTGGCGGACTACTTGCCGAGCAGGCCCAGCTGGGGCTACCGGCTCACCCAGGGCCTGCACGTGGCGTCCGGCATCGCCGCGATCCCGCTGCTGCTCGCCAAGCTGTGGACGGTGTACCCGAGGCTGTTCGCGTGGCCGCCGGTGCGTTCCGTACGCCATGGGCTGGAGCGCCTCTCGGTCGCGGTCCTCGTCGCAGGCGCGGTCTTCGAACTGCTCACGGGGCTTCTGAACACGGTGCAGTGGTACCCGTGGCCGTTCAGCTTCGTACCCGTGCATTTCGCCGTGGCGTGGCTGCTCGCCGGGGCGCTGACACTCCATGTAGCCGTCAAGTACCCGGAAATCAAAGAGCACTGGAGCCGGAAGTCGCCCGGCACGCTGGCCTTGCCCGCGGCCGACGGCCCCGACCGACGCTCGTTCCTGACCGGCGTGACGGCCGCCGTCGGCGCGGTCACCCTCACCACCGTCGGCCAGTCCTTCACCCCGCTGAAAACCTTCGACGTCCTCGCGCCACGCCACCCCGACCACGGAGTCCAGGGCCTCCCGGTCAACAAGACCGCCGCGGCCGCCGGGGTCGGCCAAGTCGACTCGTCCGCCTACCTGTTGACGGTGGACGGCCCCCGCCCCTACACCCTCACCCTCGCCGAACTGTCCGCGCTCACCCAGCACGAGTCGGTGCTGCCCATCGCCTGCGTCGAAGGCTGGAGCAAGTCCGCGCGCTGGACCGGCGTGCGCATGACCGACCTGCTGCGCCGGGCCGGCGCGCCGCCGGACGCCCGGGTGCGGGTGACCTCGCTGGAGAAGTACGGCTCGTACCGCGTGATGGAGATGGGCCGCGAGTACGCCCACGATCCGCTCACCCTGCTCGCCCTCACACTCAACGGGCGGACCCTCACGCCCGACCACGGCTACCCTGCCCGCATCATCGCGCCGAACCGCCCCGGCGTGCTGCAGACCAAGTGGGTCACCCGGCTGGAGGTGCTGTGATGCGCACGGTGGTGGGCGCGGCGGGGCTCGCGCTGATGGCGTTCGGCGCGCTGCTGGTCTGGGACCAGGCCACCCACTGGGACGTGCTGATCTGGCTGGCCGGGGCCGTCGTCCTGCACGACGGGGTGATCGCGCCGCTGGTCCTCGGCGTGGGGTTCCTGGTCGGCGGCCTGAAGTACCGCGGCCTGGTGCGCGGCGCCCTGCTGACCGCGGGCTGCCTCACCCTGGTCGCCCTCCCGGTGCTGCTGCGTCCTCTCCCGACGGCCAACTCCTCGGTGCTGCCGCTGGATTACGTGCGCGGCTTGCTGATCTCCCTCGTGGCGGTGGCCGTGCTCGCGGTGCTGCTCGGCGCGGGGCGCTGGGCCTGGGGGAGGGCGGGCAAGGCGGATGATCCGGACGGCTGACGACGATCCGGAGCGCTGATGCGGGAACGGGGGCCTCGGTCAGTCCCCCGCCGCCCGCATCGGCTCCGCCGTCTCCCACACGCTCTGGAACGCCAGGCGCAGGCAGGCCGCAAGGGCCGGATGCTCGATGTACAGGGCGGTCGTCGAGCCCGTCCCCGCCACCGGATCCGGCATGTCGCACAGCACCAGCGAGGCGTCCGCGATGACCAGTTTGAGCGGCAGCCGCTGGGTGAAGCGGGCCTCCTCGCCGGCCTCGGCGAACCGCCGCACGTTCTCCAGGACCTCCTCGTCGGCCAGCGCGTCGTGCGTGTACACCGCCCGCACCGTGCCCTTGGCCCGTCGAAGCCGCCGGGTCGCCTTGATCCCGGACGTGTTGGCGGCCGGGGCCACGAACGGCGGCATGCAGAACGTGAGCAGCTCGGAGTCGGCCTGCTCCTGGATGTCCGCGAAGCGCTCGGCGATCTGCCGCTGGTCGCGCAGCACCTCGATGTAGTCGAGCGGATCGGTGTGCGCCCGCCCGTCGGCCCACAGCGGGAGGAGGAGCGAGGTGAGACCCGTCGACACCTTCTCAAGGCGTTCCAGGGACTCCCTCTGACGGTTCATCAGGCGGGTCACGGCGAGCTCCGGGGCGACCGCGGCGAACGTGGCGACGCGCCCCCGGTGGGCCACCGCGAGCTGGGCGCGGACCAGGCCGTCGAGGACGTCGTAGATGCGCTGCCGGGGCACCTCGGCCTCCCGCGCCACCTGCGCCGCGGTGTAGGAGTCGCGCCTGACGAGGGCGAGGTAGACCCGTGCCTCGTAGCGGGAGAGGCCCAGCTCGACCAGGTCGCTGACCGACCCCTCATCCGGCTCCATGCGCATCCCCGTCCGACTCCATGTGCATCCTCCTCGGCTCAGCTGCCCGCCACCGTATACACGTACACCCGGCTCTGAGCAGCCCTGTGATCTTTTGGGAATCACCCGGTGGGCGCGATCGGTGATCCATCCCTTTTCGAGGGCAAGGCTTTGCCTGGGGCTTGCCAAAGGCTGTTGTCGGCCTCGACGGCCGTCGCTACCTTCATCCCTGCCACCACCTGAGCGGGTGGCAGTTTTCGCGAGGTGCCACTGTCATGCACTGATCAGGCAAGGCCGCACCCGCTGATCACGTGCACCCACGTACTGCCGAACGTGCCGCACACCTAGCGCCGATGGCATACACATGCATCGCCGATCGCACCGCACACCCGCGGCACACGTGCCGTACGCGCAGCACACGTACCGCTGAACGTGCCGCACTCGTACCGCCGATCACCCCGCACGGATACCGCCGAACGTCCGCACATGTCTTGCCGCACGCGCCGGATCCGCCCTGCCGCTCACCCAGCTCCGTCCCCGCACCTCCGCCCGCCCCGATCCGGCGAACCGACCCCCATGGAGGGCAGTTCCTTGTATTCGAAGAGACCCTTCGGCCTCCCCGGATTCACCCGCCGGGCCGCCACCGCCGCGCTGTCCGCGGCGGCCCTGGTCACCGGTGGACTCATCGCCGTGGCCCCGTCCGTCAGCGCGGCCACGCAGGCCGACAGCGGCAAGGCCGCCAACACCCAGCGGCTGTGCGCCCAGCCCACCAAGGCGGGCATGATGTCCTGCCTGGCCCTGGCCCGCACCGACGTGCAGCACCACCTCGGCATATCCACCGCCGCCGCCCCCTCCGGCTACGGCCCCAGCGCCCTGCAGAGCGCCTACGCCCTGTCGTCGAGCGCGGGCGCCGGTGCGACGGTGGCGATCGTGGACGCCTACGACGACCCCAACGCCGAGTCGGACCTCGCCACTTACCGCTCGCAGTACGGACTGCCCGCCTGCACCACCGCCAACGGCTGCTTCAAGAAGGTCGACCAGAACGGCGGCACCAACTACCCGACCGCCGACTCCGGCTGGGCCGGTGAGATCTCCCTCGACGTCGACATGGTCAGCGCCGTCTGCCCGCAGTGCCACATCCTGCTCGTCGAGGCCAACCAGCCGTCGATGGCCGACCTGGGTACCGCGGTGAACCGCGCGGTCACCATGGGCGCCAAGTACGTCTCCAACAGCTACGGCGGCAGCGAGGACTCCACCGACCCGAGCTCCGACGCCTCCTACTTCAACCACCCGGGCGTCGCCATCACCGTCTCCTCGGGTGACAGCGGCTACGGCGTCGAGTACCCGGCCGCCTCCCAGTACGTGACCTCCGTGGGCGGCACCTCGCTCAGCCGCGCGAGCAACAGCCGCGGCTGGTCCGAGTCGGTCTGGGGCTCCAGCTCCGGCGGCCAGGGCGCGGGCTCGGGCTGCTCCGCCTACGACCCGAAGCCGTCCTGGCAGACGGACACCGGCTGTGCCAAGCGCACCGTCGCCGACGTCTCCGCGGTCGCCGACCCTGCCACCGGCCTCGCGGTGTACGACAGTTACCAGGCCAGCGGCTGGAACGTGTACGGCGGCACCAGCGCCTCCTCGCCGATCATCGCCGGCGTGTACGCCCTCGCCGGAACCCCCGCCGCGAACACCTACCCGGCGTCCTACCCGTACGCCCACACCGGCTCCCTGAACGACGTCACCTCCGGCGCCAACGGCAGCTGCAGCCCGGCCTACCTGTGCAAGGCGGGCGTCGGCTACGACGGCCCGACCGGCCTCGGCACCCCGAACGGCACCGCGGCCTTCACCGGCGGCACGAGCACCGGCAACACCGTCTCGGTGACCAACCCGGGCAACCAGTCGACGCAGGTCAACACGGCGGCCTCGCTCCAGATCCACGCCACCGACTCCGACAGCGGCCAGTCGCTGACCTACAGCGCCACCGGCCTCCCGGCGGGCCTGTCCATCAACGCCTCGACCGGCCTGATCTCCGGCACCCCGACCACCGCCGGGTCCTCCAACGTGACGGTGACCGCCAAGGACACCACCAACGCCAGCGGCTCGACGTCCTTCACCTGGAACGTCACCACCCCGGGCGGCGGCTGCACCCCGGCCCAGCTGCTCGGCAACCCCGGCTTCGAGACCGGCAGCGCCGCACCCTGGTCGGCGACCGCGGGCGTCATCGACAACTCCAGCGGCGAGGCCGCGCACTCCGGCTCGTGGAAGGCCTGGCTCGACGGCTACGGCATCAGCCACACCGACTCGCTCTCCCAGACGGTGAGCATCCCGGCCGGCTGCCACGCCACCCTCACCTACTACCTGCACATCGACACCAACGAGACGACCACCTCCACCGCCTACGACAAGCTGACGGTGACGGCCGGTTCGACCACGCTGGCGAGCTACTCCAACCTCAACAAGAACACCGGCTTCGCCCAGAAGTCCTTCGACCTCTCCTCGTTCGCGGGGCAGACGGTCACCATCAAGTTCAACGGTGTGGAGGACAGCAGCCTGCAGACCTCGTTCGTCGTCGACGACACGGCGGTCAACGTGAGCTGACCTGAACACGCGAAGGGCGGGGCGGGGTTCATCCCCTGCCCCGCCCTTTCGTACGTCCCGCCCGCCGCGATCAGACAGACGTCGCCCTGCACCGGTCTACCGGCTCTACCGGCGCCGAAGGGCCACGAACGGGCGGCCCGCCGCGGTCCAGCGACCGGCCGGACGCCAGCCCAGCGGGCGGGCGCAGGACAGCAGCGCGTTGGTGCCGAGCCGCGCCCACGGGAAGTCACCGCCCGCCGCACCGCTCGCATCGGCGACCCGGACCCGGATCCGCTCGTCGATCTCGTACGGTGCCGTCTCGGCCAGCAACAGGCCTCCGGGGGTGACGAGTTGGGCCACCCGGGCGAGTAGTGCCGCCGGGTCGCCGCCGATGCCGACATTCCCGTCGACGAGCAGCGCGGTGTCCCAGCGCCCCTCGCCCGGCAGCCGGTCGAAGACCGAGCGGCACAGCGCGCTGCCGCCCCAGTCGCGGGTGCGGCGGACCGCTTCGGGGCTCACGTCGACGCCGAGCGCGGCGACCCCCTCGGCGGCGAGCGCCGCCACCAGGCGGCCGGGCCCGCAGCCGATGTCCAGGACCGCGCCCCGGCAGCGCCGCAGCACCGTACGGTCCGCCAAGTCCGGCTCTGCACACCAGCGTTCGACCTCCAGCGGCAGCAGCCAGCCATCGGGCCTGCGCAGGAACAGCGGGCCGCGCCCGGAGCGGAGCGCATCGGTATAGGGGTCGGCGTGCCAGGCGGCCGGGGCGGCGGCGGAGAGTGCTCTCACCATGCGCGGGGCCCGGCGGTGAGGGAGCCGGCTGTCGAGGGCTGGGCGGCAGGGGGCCGAATCGCCGGGGTTCCGGCTGCCAGGGACCGGGCGAAGCGGCCGTGCGGGGCTTCGGCCGCGACCAGTTGGGCGTCCCGCGCGGTGTCCACATCCCGCAGCCGAGCCAGCTCACGCACCGTGAGCCCGGCGTCGTACAGCCGCTGCCGCTGCACGCGCCCGGTCTCGGCCACCGACATCGGCACCCCGAGCAGCAGCGACGGGTCGGGCTCGGTCAGGCCGAGGGCCCAGAACCCGCCGTCCTCGGCCGGGCCGAACCACGCCTCGTCCGGACCGGGGTCCGCCAGGGCGGGTGCGAGCAGCGCCGGGCTCACCTGCGGGGTGTCCATGCCGATCAGCAGCGCGGGCCCGGTGCACGCGGCGAACGCCGCCGCGATCCGCTCGTCCAGGCCGCCCGCACACTGCGGCACCACCTCGAAGCCCTGCGGAAGCCATGACCCCGGCTCGCCTTCGAGCACCAGAAGCCTTCTGTGTACGGGGGTGGCGAGGACCGCGTCGAGGGTGTCGGCGAGCGACGCCTCGGCGATCTCGGCCGCCTCCTCGGGGGTGTACGGCGGGGTGAGCCGCGTCTTGACCCGGCCGGGCACGGGCGCTTTCGCGAGGACGATCAGCGTCGTGCCCGACACCGCCCCGCCCGCCGCCCCGGTCATCGGGCCACCGCCGACGTACGCGCCGCCACGGGCGGCTCGGCAAGCACCTTGCGCATGTCGTGCACCGCCTGCCAGGTGCCCCGCCACGTCCCGGTGACCTTCGACTTCCCGGTGCGCGGCCGGTACGGCACCGCGTGCTCGGCCACCCGCCACCCCGCGTCGGCCGCCCGCACCACCATCTGGAGCGGGTAGCCGCTGCGCCCGTCGGTCAGCCCGAGCCCGAGCAGCGCCTCGCGGCGCGCGGCCCGCAGCGGCCCCAGGTCGTGCAGGCGCAGCCCGGTGCGGCGCCGCAGCATCCGCGCGAGCGCCAGGTTCCCGGCCCGCGCGTGCAGCGGCCAGGCGCCGAGCCCCTGCGGCCGCCGCCGGCCGAGCACCAGGTCGGCGGCGCCGGACGCCACCTCCCGGACAAAGGGGACGAGCTCGCCCGGATCGAGGGAGGCATCGCAGTCGCAGAAGCAGACGTACTCGGCCTCGGCCGCGAGCAGCCCGGCGTGGCAGGCCGCGCCGAAACCCCGGCGGGGCTCGTGCACGACGGTCGCGCCGAGCGAGCGCGCCACTTCGGGCGAACCGTCCGACGAGCCGTTGTCGACCACGACGGCCCGCCAGCCGTCCGGGATCCGGGCCAGCACCCAGGGCAGCGCCTCGGCCTCGTCGAGACAGGGCAGCACGACGTCCACGGTCACCGCACCCGGTCCGGGAAGGCCTGCGGACAGGGGCTGTCGCGGGGACGGAGACGGGGACGGAGACGGGGGCGGGGACGCGGGAGGTGGAGCGGAGGGGGATTCGGTCACGTCCTCACCGTACGAATCCAAACCGGACAAAACGGATATCAGGTTCTTACGAAACGCGGACATCGCCCGCCCGGGGCCCACCCGGCGCAGACGGACGCCCCCGGGCGGTGCGACGCTGGATTCCATGCACAGCACCGAGAGCCGCATCCTGGTCGTCGACGACGATCCGACCGTCGCCGAGGTCGTCACCGGCTACCTGGAACGCGCGGGCCACACCGTCGAGCTCGCCGCCGACGGCCCCGCCGCCCTGCGCGCGGCCACGCAGCGCCGCCCCGACCTGGTGGTACTCGACCTGATGCTGCCCGGCATGGACGGCCTGGAGGTGTGCCGCCGACTTCGTGCCACGACCCCGATACCGGTGATCATGCTGACCGCGCGCGGCGACGAGGACGACCGCATCCTCGGCCTGGAGATAGGCGCGGACGACTATGTGACCAAGCCCTTCAGCCCGCGCGAGCTCGTCCTCCGCGTCGAATCCGTACTGCGCCGCGCCCGCACCGCCACCGCCCGCCCGGGCCCGCGCATGTCCCGCTCGGGCATCGCCCTCGACCCGGCCGCCCGCACCGCCTCGAAGGACGGCAACGAACTGGCCCTGACGCTGAGGGAGTTCGACCTCCTGGCCTACCTCCTGGCCCGCCCCGGCGAGGCCATCTCCCGCGAACGCCTGATGCATGAAGTGTGGGGATGGGAGTTCGGCGACCTGTCCACGGTGACCGTCCATGTCCGCCGCCTACGCGGCAAGATCGAAACCGATCCGGCGAAGCCTGTGCTGATCCGTACGGTGTGGGGGGTGGGGTACCGGTTCGAGGCGGACGAGGAGGGGGCGGCGGAGAGGCTTGGTCCCGCTGCGGCACATAGTGCGGGGGCGGCAGATGGTACTGAGCCATATGAGGGTCGGCCACATGGGGCTGAGCCACGTATGGCGGGCCGCCAGCCGGATGCGGGCGGCTCTTATGGTGCTCAGCCATATGGGGCCGGGCCACATGGTGCTCAGCCATATGGGGCCGGGCCATATGGGGCCGAGCCCAGCAGCACCACCGGCGCGGACGCATCCGTACTTCGCGGAGGCGACCATGGGTGACGTCCTGCTCATCGCGCTGTATGCCTTCCTCGGTGCCGCGGCCGCCGGGCTCGGTGGGGCGCTCGCCCTGCGCCTCCTGCGGCACCGCTCGCTCACCGCGTCCGTGGCCGTCGTCGCGGCCGTCGCGGTCATCGCGATGCTGGCCGGCACGCTCGCCGTCGCCTGGGCCATGCTCCTGAACTCCCATGACCTGACCGTGGTGACGGTGGTCGTCGCCATGGCCGCGGTGGCCTCACTGGCCACCGCGCTGCTGCTCGGCCGCAGGGTCGTAGCCAGCAGTCGCCGCCTCGCCCTGGCCGCCCGCTCGTTCGGCGACGGCGGAAGCTTCGACGCCCCCACGGCGCCCGCCACCGCCGAACTCGCCGCACTGAGCCGGGAGTTGGCGGCCACCAGTGCGAAACTGACCGAGTCGCGTGAGCGGGAGCGAGCCCTGGAAACCTCGCGGCGCGAACTCGTCGCCTGGATCTCGCACGACCTGCGCACCCCGCTCGCCGGGCTCCGCGCGATGGCCGAGGCCCTCGAAGACGGCATGGCCAAGGACCCGGACCGCTACTTCCGCCAGATCAGAACCGAGGTCGAGCGCCTCAACTCCATGGTCGGCGACCTCTTCGAACTCTCCCGCATTCACGCGGGAGCGCTCTCCCTCAACCCTGCCCGCATGTCCGTCCACGACCTGATCGGCGACGCGCTGGCGGGGGCGGACCCGCTGGCCCGCGAACACGGGGTACGCCTCGTCGGAGAGCGCGTCGATGCGGTGCCGGTCGAGGTGGACGGCAAGGAGATGACCCGGGTCCTCGCGAACCTCCTGGTCAACGCCATCCGGCACACTCCGGCCGACGGCACGGTAGCGGTCGCCGCCGAGGACCGGGACGGCGCGGTCACGCTCTCCGTCACCGACGGCTGCGGCGGCATCGCCGAGGACGACCTGCCCCGCGTCTTCGACACCGGCTGGCGCGGCACCGAGGCACGCACCCCGCCCGGCGGCGCGGGCCTCGGCCTCGCGATCGTCCGAGGCATCGTGGAAGCCCACTCGGGCCGCGCGGAAGTCCGCAACGTGGCAGGCGGCTGCCGCTTCGAACTCACCCTGCCGGTCGCCCCGGCATAGGCGCCCCCAGGGGCGCGGGGAACGGCGCGACCAGCCCCCGACGGTCCGCAGCGGAAAGCCGGGGAAAGGGGGCCAGGCAAGCAGCCCGACCCCTTCCTCCGGCTCACGCCAGACGCCGGCGGCCGCCCTACCCTGCCGCCGCGAACTCCGCCATCCCCTCCGCGAACCCCACCACCGGCTTCCACCCCAGCTCACCGCGCAGCCGCGCCGAGTCCGCCGTGATGTGCCGTACGTCGCCCAGCCGGTACTCGCCGGTCACCACCGGGGCGGGACCCCCGTGCGCCGAAGCCAGCGCTCGGGCCATCTCGCCCACGGTGTGCGGGGTCCCGCTGCCCGTGTTGTACGCGGTGAGCGCGCCGGGCGGGCGGCTTGAGAGCGCTTCCAGCGCCACCGCATTCGCCGCCGCCACATCCCGTACGTGCACGAAGTCCCGGCGCTGGCGGCCGTCCTCGAAGACCCGGGGCGCCTCGCCGCGCGCCAGCGACGAGCGGAAGAACGAGGCCACCCCCGCATAGGGCGTGTCCCGGGGCATCCCCGGCCCGTACACGTTGTGGTAGCGCAGCGACACCGCCCGGCCGCCGGTCGCCCGGGCCCAGGCGGCGGCCAGGTGCTCCTGCGCCAGCTTGGTCGTGGCGTACACATTGCGCGGGTCGACCGGCGCGTCCTCCGCGACCAGACCAGGACTCAACTCGGCCTCGCAGCAAGGGCATTGGGGCTCGAACCGCCCCGCGTCGAGCCACTCGACCGGCCGGGGCCCGGGGCGTACGACCCCGTGCTCGGGGCACTCGTAGCGGCCCTCGCCGTAGACCACCATCGACCCCGCGAGGACCAGTTCCCGCACCCCCGCGTCGGCCATCGCCGTCAGCAGGACCGCTGTGCCGAGGTCGTTACAGCTCACATAGGCGGGGGCGTCGGCGAACCCGGTGCCGAGTCCGACCATCGCCGCCTGGTGGCACACCGCGTCGACCCCGACCAGTGCCGCGGCGACGACGTCCGGATCCCGGACGTCGTCCCCCGGACGGACCGCCCGGTCCAGGACGAGCGGCTCATGGCCGTGTGCGGCAAGCGCTGTGACAATGTGCGAGCCGATGAAGCCCGCGCCTCCCGTGACAAGTACACGCATAGAGGAGACGCTACGGATGTGGAGCCTCTGCGTCACCGCTCCACCCCGCCATGTCACCACCCCGTAAGGAGTATCCGGACATGCCCGTTGAGCCACTGTCGCAGAAGGACATCGAGGACCGGCTGCGCGAGCTGCCCGGCTGGTCGCTGTCGGACGACCACGACCGGATCTCCCGCAGCTTCCGTCTCACCGACCACTTCGCCGCGACGGCCATGGTCGTCCATGTGGCCCAGATCCAGGAGGAGCTCGGCCACCACAGCGACCTCACCCTCGGCTACAACACGATCTCCCTGTCCGTGAACACCCACGACGCGGGCGGCGCCCTCACCGCCCTGGACTTCCAACTCGCCCACCGGGTAGAGGAGATCGCCCCCGGCCACGGTGCGGGGTGACCACGCTCGTACAGTGATCCGCATGCTGGATTACAACGCGGAGGCGGCTCATTACGATGCCACGCGCGGCGGCGTGCCCCGGGCCGAGGCCGCCGCCGAGGCCGTCCTCGGACTCGTTCCGGACACCGCCCGCACCCTGCTCGACATAGGGTGCGGCACCGGTTCGGTCACCCAGCGCCTGAACCGGCCGGGCCTGTGCGTCCACGGGGCCGATGCGTCGTACGGCATGGCGAGTATCGCCGCCGAGCGCGTCGGCCGCCGGATCGTGCTCGCCGATGTGAATCAACTCCCTTTCCGCGCGGGGGCGTTTGACGCGGTATCCGCGGTGTGGCTGCTCCACCTGGGCCGGATCACGCCACAGTCCGTCGTGGCCGAGGTGGCGCGCGTACTGAAGCCGGGCGGAGTGTTCATCACCACCGTGGACAAGGACGCCGCGCACGACGTCGGCTCCGACATCGACGCCCTGCTCACCCCGCACCGCACCGGCACCCCCTCCGACCGGGCCGACCTCATCGAGTCGTACGCCGCCCGGCACGGCCTGACCCCGGTGGCCCAGGCCCGCTTCACCGGTCACGGCCAGGGCCGCACCCCGCTCACCGCCGCGGACGCCGTCCGCCGAGGCGGTTTCACCTCGTGGCTCACCCTGACTGGTACACCCGCAGAGGAGCTGGCCGCGGCCCTGGCCGCCCTGCCGGACCCGGACCGGCGCCGGGCGGACCCGGAGTACCGGTTGCTTGCCCTGAGGAAGGGGTGAGAGCGCTCTCACGCAAGCCTCACCCAAGCCCGCCAGGTCTGCCTAGTCGGCCGCCTTCGTCATCTCCATGGTCCAGTTGAGCACCCTGGAGCCGTACGGCCTGGTCCTCAAGCCGGCCGCTGGTACGTCGTCGCCGCGCCCGGGCCGCGCACGTACCGGGTCGACCAGATCCTCCAACTGGCCATCTCGGACGAGGAGTTCGAGATTCCTGACGGTTTCGACCTGGCCGGCTACTGGCGGCGGGCGCAGGACGACTTCCATGCCTGGCTGCGCCAGGACGAGGCGGCGGTACGCCTCTCGCCGCGCGGCGCCGAACGGCTCACCGGCGCCGCCGCCCGCGCCTTCGCCGAGACCGGAACCGAAGAGCCCGACGGCTGGACCCGTGCCGTCCTTCCCATCGAATCCCTCGACCACGCCCACGGCGAATTCCTGGCGCTTGGCGCGGAGATCGAAGTGCTGGCACCGGCGGAGCTGCAGTTCCAACTGGCCGACACCATCAGGCAGTTGGCCGCCGTGTACGCAGGGTGAGTGTTGTCGAGCCACGCAGGTAGGCCGAATGGCGTTGGCGGAGCTCTTCCCCCTGCTCCATCGCGCCAACCGTTGGGCCGAACGAGTAACAGAGAGTAACTCGCGTGCTGTGGTCGCAGTTCTGTACCCATGTGGGGCGGCACCATGTGTGAACGGGCCCCTCACGCTGAGTCCACCTCCACACCAGGAGCACCACTGTGATCAAGAAGGTTCTGGCCGGCGCGGCTTTCGCGACCGCCGCCGTGATGGCTGTCGCCGCGCCGGCGTCGGCGCACGCCAAGGGTCCCGAGGCCGGGAACGGCACCACCAACGCGCACGACAGCATCCGTGCCGCCCGTGCTGCCGAGTTGGGCCCGACCGCGAGTGGCGCCGGTGCCACGGACTTCGGCACCCGCAACGGCAACACCGCCATCGCCGGTGACTCGGGCGGCATTCTCAACACCTACGGTGCCCCGCTCATCAACATCGACCTGCGCTGCGCGGTTCCGCTGCCGGAGGGCGAGGGCATCGGCGGGCACCTGCTCGGCGGCCCGAAGGCGGCCTGCAACATCGCGCCCGTCGACCAGTACCAGGCCCCGCAGAAGCTCCTCTGATCGCAGAAGCTTCGCTGACCGTGTCCGGTGACCCCCGACGAGAGCGCCTCTCGTCGGGGGTCACCCCTTGACCGGCCCCGCAGGCCGGCGCGGGTGGGCCGACCCCCGTCCGCCCCGCCGGCGCCGAACCCGGCCGGTCATACGTGCCAGTCGCCCGCCGACGCCGCCCGACTCGCGAAGTCGGCGAAGTCGCGGGGCTCGCGGCCCAGAACGCGCTTCACACCGTCCGTCGTGGACGCGTTGTGGCCGTCGAGCAGCATGCCGAAGAGCCCGGCCAGCCACTCGGCGTCCGGCGCGGGCAGGCCGTACTGGGTGAGCAACTCCGCGTACTCGGCGCCCGACACCGGCACATAGCGGATCTCGCGGCCGGTCGCGCGGGAGAGTTGGGCGGTGACCTCCGCGAAGGTGAGTAGGCGCGGGCCCGTCAGCTCGTACGTCTGCCCGGCGTGGCCGTCCTCCATCAGCGCGGCAACCACCACGTCGGCCAGGTCGTCGGCGTCGACCCAGGGTTCGGCGGTGTCTCCGGCCGGGAAGGCCACCGTTCCCGCCAGCACGCCCTCGGCCATCGCGCCCTCGCTGAAGTTCTGGGCGAAGAACGCGGCGCGGAGCACGGTGACGTCAGGGCACGCCTCGCGCAGAGCGCTCTCGGCACGGGCCGCCTCCGGCTCGCCCCGGCCCGAGAGCAGCACGACCCGGCGTACCCCGTTCGCCGCCGCGAGCCGGCCGAACCGGCGCATCGCATCCACCGCGCCCGGCGCCGCGAGGTCGGGGTAGTAGGCCACATACGCGGCGTACGCGCCACATAGTGCGGCGCCCCATGTGGAGTCGTCCGCCCAGTCGAAGCGGACCTCACCGGTCCGCGACCCCGACCGGACCGGCACCCCGCGAGCGGTGAGCCGCTCGACCACCCGGTGCCCCGTCTTTCCCGTGCCGCTGGTCACCAGGACCGTCCGCTGCGTCAACTCGTCTGTCCGCCGGGTGTCTTGCGTCGTGTTCGTCATGCGTCCAGCGTCGCCGGAAGGCCCTGGACTCTCCATGCGCCAGGGGCCAATCCCCATACGCGTTCGTCTACGCCTCGTGTCGCCCGGCGCGTTCTACGCTGGCCCCATGGACGCACTCGCCGGACTGCTCGACGGACCGCGGGCCAGAGGGGCCTTCCTGCTCCGCATGGTGATGGAACCCCCGTGGTCCGTCCGGATCGAGGACCGCGCGCCGATCTCCCTGATGTCGATGACGGCGGGCGAGGCCTGGATCGTGCCCGACCGCGGCGAGGCCGTGCACATCGCCCCCGGCGACATCGTCGTCGTACGCGGCCCCGACCCGTACACCGTCACGCACTCGCCGGAGCTCGCACCGTTCGCCCGGATCGGCCCCGGCGAGACGTGCACGACCCTGCGCGGGGAGCCGCTCTCCGACTCCATGGACCTGGGCGTACGCACCTGGGGCAACGCCCCGGACGGCTCGGCCACCATGCTGGTGGGCACGTATCTGATGGAGGGGGAGATCAGCGGGCGGCTGCTCGACGCGCTGCCGCCGGTGGTGCTGCTGACCGCGCAGGAGTGGAACTGCTCGCTCATGCCGCTGCTCGACGACGAGATCTCCCGCGACGAGCCCGGCCAGAGCGTCGTCCTGGACCGGCTGCTCGATCTGCTGCTCATCGCGGTGCTGCGCTCGTGGTTCTCACGGCCCGGCGCGGACGCGCCCGCCTGGTACCGGGCGATGGGCGATCCGGTGGTCGGACCCGCGCTGCGGCTGCTGCAGAACAGCCCCGCGCACGCCTGGACGGTGGCGTCGCTCGCCGCGAAGTGCGGGGTGTCACGAGCGGGATTCGCGCGCCGCTTCACCGAACTGGTGGGAGAGCCGCCGATGGCGTACCTGACCGGCTGGCGCCTGGCCCTGGCCGCCGACCGCCTGCGCGAGACGGACGCCACCATCGAGGCCATCGCCCGCGAGGTCGGCTACGGCGGGGCGTTCGCGCTGAGCGCCGCGTTCAAGCGTGTCCGTGGCATCAGCCCCCAGGAGCACCGGGCTCTGGGCGGAACCGGCTGAACGTCCGATCAACGCCCTCGCCACGTTCACCGTCGGCCACACCCTCGCCGAGGCCGGCCGCACCCCGACTCAACCCTCTTACGAACGGGTCCGGTTCTTCACGACCGGCTCGCATTCCTTCGCGTACCACCCCTGCTCACTCTCAAGTACCCCCAACTCCCTTACGTATCAAGCGAGTTCGTTGCTTGCTGTGAGTCAGTGGGGGTACGGATACTCGACGCGGCGAGTTGGCATGGACGCCGGCGCATGCCGGGATCCCGGTCGTCGCGTCCCGGTCATCGCGCCCGACGGGCCCGGCGAACACCCGTCGCCGGGCTCAACCCCCCACAGGAGGTTTCGAGTTGAAGCAGCGATGGATGTCAGGCCGACGTGCGGCCACCGCCGCGGCGGGAGCCCTGGCGCTCGGCGCGACCCTGACGATGCAGAGCGCCGACGCAGCCCCCGCACCGACCGCCGCCCCGCAGTCCGCCGCATCGGCGGGGCAGCTGGCACACCGGATCGACAGCACTCTCGCGGGCCGCACGGCAGGCTCGTACTACGACGCCGCGAGCAAGAAGCTCGTCGTGAACGTGGTCGACGCCGCGACCGCCGACAGCGTCCGCAAGGCGGGCGCCGTAGCCCGTACCGTCAAGCACTCCCTGAGCCAACTCAACGCATCCCGACAGGCGTTGAAGGACAAGGCGTCGATACCTGGCACGTCCTGGTCGATGGACCCGGTCAGCAACACGATGGTCGTCAAGGCAGACCGCACCGTCACCGGTGACCGCCTCGACCGGCTCAACAAGGTGGTCCAAGGCCTCGGCGACACGGTCACCCTCAAGAGAACGACCGGACGCTTCCAGCCGCTCATCGCGGGCGGCGACGCGATCTGGGGCAGCAACGCCCGCTGCTCGCTCGGCTTCAACGTCACGGTCGGCGGGCAGCCGTACTTCCTGACCGCCGGGCACTGCGGCAACGCGGTTTCCAGCTGGTCGGACCAGCAGGGTGGTTCGGAGATCGGGGTCACCGAGGCCTCCACGTTCCCCGGCCACGACTACGCGCTCGTCCGCTACACCAGTGGCATCGACCACCCGAGCGCGGTCGACCTGTACAACGGCTCCTCCCAGCCGATCAGCGGCGCCCGCGAGGCCACCGTCGGCGAGCAGGTCCAGCGCAGCGGCTCCACCACCCAGGTCCAGGGCGGTCAGGTCACCGGCCTGAACGCCACCGTGACGTACGAGGAGGGCCAGGTCGACGGCCTGATCGACACCACCGTGTGCGCCGAGCCCGGCGACAGCGGCGGCTCCCTCTTCGACGGCAGCACGGCGCTCGGCCTCACCTCCGGCGGCAGCGGCGACTGCAGCTCGGGCGGCGAGACCTTCTTCCAGCCCGTACCGGAAGCGCTCCAGGCGTACGGAGCGCAGATCGGCTGACCTCCACTGATGTTCCGGTCGGGCAGGGGCTCAGGCGTCGCCCGCCAGCAGGTGCTGGGGCACCGACCGGAACGTCCAGGTGCCGGCCCGGCGCGTGAAGACCCACACCAGGTCGAAGCGGTCGGGCCACTCCTCTGGGACTCCGCCGGCCCGGGAAGCGCCCAGCGCTTCGACGATCGGCGGGATCTTGGAGTGCTCCCAGCAGATGAGCACAGGGGCCGTCGCCGCGAGAGCGGCGGCGGCCAGCTCCTTCTCCCTGCCCTCGGCGAACTCGGTGTTCACCGGCACGTGGAGAGCCTCGGCGAGCGGAGTCACGGTCTGCCGCATCCGGTGCGCACCGGCGTCCGGCCCCTGGTCCGCCGCGGCATAGACGGTGGCGGGGCGGGGGAGCGGCGCCGACCCCGAACCGGCAGAAGAACTCCCGCTGTTGGGGACGAAGAGCCGCGGCAGCGCCTGAGAGCGCTCCCAGCCGCGCTTGGTCAGCGACTTCTTGTCCTGCTTGCCGGCTTCGTCGAACCCGGGATCACCGGAGCCCGGCTTCTCGCCGTGCCTGATGATCATGACCGTGGTGTCGCGCCCGGGGTCGGACGGTACGGCGCCCGTCGACGCGGAACTCTTCGACGCGGACTTCTTGCCGTGGCCTGTGCCGCAGCCCGCCGCCACGACCGGCGCGGCCAGCGCCAGACCCAGCAGCACTGCCCGCCGGTTCGGCGCATTCCCCTCGGTCACCTTCGCACCTCTCTTTGAGCCGTTCACTCGACTCTTCTTGAGCCCATTACTCGACAACCGGCTCCAACTCCCACCACTGCCCAGGGGAGTCGGTGTCCTCCCACTGCTGCACGTTCGCACCGTCCTCGGCGGAACCGTCGGCGACTTCCAGGAGCAGGCCGCTGATGTAACTGACCAGGGTGACTCGGCCGGGCACGTCCAAGTGCCGTTCCACGAGCCACTCCTGGGCACCGAAGTTGTTGGCCTTCCACTGCTGGACGTTCGCGCCGTTCTCGGTGGAGGCGTTGGCGACGTCGAGCCGCTTGCCGCTGTTCACGTTCACCAGATGGTAGAGCCCGCCGCCGCTGTGCACGGGGGAGATGTGCCACTGCTGCGCCGTGGAACCGCTCTCCTTGCCCTGCTGCACATTGGCCCCGCTGCCCTTGGCGCCCCCGTACACCTCAAGGAGCAGCCCGCTGGCCACATTGCGTACGAGGTAGCGGCCTTCGGGCAGGGTGGGGCTCTGGATCTCATTCATGATCTCGAAGGATACGGTCATGACAACGCCGCCGCCCGGAGGAATCGGGCGGCGGCATGGTCACGCGACAGTGCGGTGCCGTCAGTGGTGGCGGCTCTCGCGGGCCAGCGCGGTCACGAAGTGGGCCGCGTCGATGGTGCCGACGCCGGTCGCCATGTCGTAGCCGTTCACCGCGGTGTAGCCGGTGACGCCCTGGTAGCTGTTGTTCGTGCCGTCGTTGACGTCGACGAGGCCGCTGCTCGGCTTGTAGCCCTCGTGCTTGTACAGCGAGTACAGCGCGTCGTTGATGTTGCCGAGGCGGTGCCCGGCGGCCTGGTCGGCGAGGGCGACGATGCCGGAGAACAGCGGGCTCGCCTCGCTCGTGCCGCCGGACACGTCCCAGCCGACGGCGGTCGGGTCGTAGCTGGAGTACACCCAGGCGCCGCCGTTGACCGCGGCCGCCATCGAGATGTCCGGGGTGCCGCGGCGGTTGCCGACGATGCCGCGCACGCCGTTCTGGAAGGACGGGCGCTCGAAGACGTGCGACTGACCGCCGCCGCCCGAGCCGTTGTCGTTGTACACGCTCTCGGGCTTGAGGCGGTTGCCCTTGTCGTCGAGGTGCAGCTGGGTGCCGCCGATCGAGGTGACCAGCGGGTCGGACGAGGGCCAGGAGTTGACGCGCTCCTTGTAGTAGCCGCTGCCGTCCGCGGTGTTGTCGGTGGCGCCGCCGTCACCGGAGGAGGCGAGCACGGTCACCCCGTGGGCCGCCGCGTCCTTGAACGCGTACCGCAGGTTCTTGATGCTGGAGAAGTCGCCCTTGTCGAAGCCGGGGAACGTGTTCTCCGTGGCGCCGAAGCTCTGGGTGATGACATCGCCGATGCCCTGGTCGATGAGGTGCTTCTCGGCGTCCATCATCTCGGGCAGGCCGGTGACGCCCTCGGTCTCGGCGACCGCGGTCTCGACCAGGATGATCTTCGCGTCCGGCGCGACGGCGTGGGCCATCTCGACGTCGAGCGTGGACTCACCGGCCCAGCCGGTCATGTCCTTGTTCTTGGGGTCCCACTGGGGAACGTTGCCCCACTTGACCACGTCGACCTTGCTGCTGGGAATGCCGTACTGCTTGCTGTACACGTCCAGGTCGTGCTGGATCGTCGGCGAGCCGAAGGAGTCCACGATCACGATCGTGCGGCCCTTGCCGGTGATGCCCGCCTTGTAGAGCGGGTTCAGGTTGTACGCCTGGCGGTACTGCAGCGGTCCGTAGCAGGCGATCTTCCACTTGGCCTGGCACTGCTCGGTGGTGAGCGGGCCGCTGGTCGAGTGGGCGAGGTGCTGCCCGGTGATGGCCGGGACGGGCTTTACCTGCGGGACGGCAGGTGCGGCGGTGGCGGACCCGGACAGCGGGGTGGCTATCACCGCGGCGGCGGCAAGGGCGGTGGCCCCAACTGTCGCTGCTGCGGTACGAGTCCGGGGGCGGGCTATGCGCATGAATGCTCCCTGAGTGGGGTGAAGCCGCGCGGGGCGGTCTTCGCGATCCCATCGGGAAGGTCATGCGCAGGACAAGAGGATTTGTCGCTTGATGTCGAACGCTTTGCCTGGAGGGTGCACTTGAATGAACATTCTTGGTTGGTACCTGACCAACCAAAGTCGATGGGCGACAAAAAGGGCGCCGTCCGACCGGGTCGGACGGCGCCCCCTGCTTCAGGCGCTGGTCAGCGTGTGTGATCAGGCGCCGAGGTTGAACTCCGCAGGGTTCGGCCCCAGGCGCTTGCCCTCGTCGAGCGCGGCGAGGGCGGCCAGGTCGTCCGCGTCGAGCTCGAAGTCGAAGACTTCGATGTTCTCCTTGATCCGTGACGGCGTCACGGACTTCGGGATCACGACGTTGCCGATCTGGAGGTGCCAGCGCAGCACCACCTGGGCCGCGGTCTTGCCGTGCTTCTGCGCGATGGCCACGATCGTCGGCACCTCAAGGAGGCCCCTGCCCTGACCGAGCGGCGACCAGGCCTCGGTCGCGATGGAGTGCTTGGCGTGCAGCGCGCGCGACTCGGCCTGGGCGAGCTGCGGGTGCAGCTCGATCTGATTGACGGCCGGGACCACCGAGGTCTCGCCGAGCAGCCGCTCCAGGTGCACCGGCTGGAAGTTGGAGACGCCGATCGCCTTGGCCCGGCCGTCCGCGTAGATCTTCTCGAAGGCCGCGTACGTGTCGACGTACGCGTCCTTCGCCGGCACCGGCCAGTGGATCAGGTACAGGTCGACGTAGTCCAGGCCCAGCTTGTCGAGCGAGGCGTCGAACGCCCGCAGGGTCGAGTCGTACCCCTGCTCCGAGTTCCACAGCTTCGTCGTGACGAAGAGGTCTTCGCGGGCGACCCCCGAGGCGGCGACGGCCTTGCCGGTGCCCCGCTCGTTGTCGTAGATCGCGGCGGTGTCGATGCTCCGGTACCCGGACTCGATGGCGGTGGCGACCGCCTTCGTGGCCTCGTCGTCCGGCACCTGCCAGACGCCGAAACCGAGCTGCGGCATCTCGACGCCGTTGTTGAGGGTGATGGAGGGGACCTTGCTCACGAGCGGTCGATCCTTACGTCGTCGGTTGGTACTCCCATGGTCAACGAACGAGTGGAGCGACGCATTCCCAACAGGCCCACTCGATCGCACCTGACCTGCGGTTCAGTACCGCTCCTGACTCGCTGTTCAGCAACGCGGGACTTGCGGCTCACGATGAATGGCCGATACAGCTCCGACCTTCTCGGTCCGAACCATTGACCATGCCTCGACAAGACGCGACGCTATGGCACATAACTGAACGCCGGACACTCATGTGAACAACATGTCTGCCCAGCTCCGATAACTGCTCATGTGCGCGCCACACACCGTTCACTCCTGAACTCCACCTCTCAGGAAGGCAGGTACACCCCATGAAGGACACACGGGAAACATCGGAGGAAACGGTGCCCGTCGTGGTCTGGGAGACCCCCGAGTACACGGTCGTCGAGACCGCGCTCGAAGTCACCGGCTACTTCCACGCCGACCGGTAGGCGCCGCGCCATGCTGCTGCAGGTGCTCGGCACCGCGGCGGGTGGCGGGGTCCCGCAGTGGAACTGCGCGTGTCCCGGCTGTGCCGGCGCGCGCGCCCACCCGCGGCGCCGCCGCCGGCACGCCTCCCTCGCTGTCAGGTCGGGCGGCCCCGGATCCCGCTGGCACATCGTCAACGCCGGTCCCGACATCGCGGACCAGATCGAATCCGCCCCCGCCCTGCTGCCCGGCCCCGGATCGCGCGAGACCCCGGTCGCCGGAGTGATCCTCACGGACGCCGAACTCGACCACACCCTCGGCATCGCCCGGCTCCGCGAGGCGGAGGGCCTCGTGGTCCGGGCCACCGCACCCGTACGGGACGCACTCATCGACCGGCTACGGCTGGGGGATGTGCTCAGCCCCTATACGGCCATCGAATGGCGGGAGCTGAGCGAGAAGCCGGAAGCGCTGTCGACACCCGGCTCCATCGAGGTCAGCGCCCTCCCCGTGTCCGCCAAACGGCCCCGTTACGCGGCCGGTACCGGGTCCGACGACCCCACCTGGTCGGTCGCGCTCCGGCTGCACGAGCCGGCCACCGGTGCCACGGCCGTCTACGCCCCCGCGATCGCCACCTGGTCCGACGCGCTCGACGAAGCGGTACGGAGCGCCGACGTCGTCATCGTGGACGGCACGTTCTGGGACGACGACGAGCCCGTACGCAGCGGGATCTCGACCCGCACGGCGACCGCGACGGGCCATCTTCCGGTCGTCGGGCCGCGCGGCACCTCCCACCGCCTCGCCGCGCTCCGCGGCCGCTGCCTCTACACCCACCTCAACAACACCAACCCCCTCAACGACCCCGCGGCCGCCCAGCACGCACGGCTCGCCGAACGCGGCCTGGAAGTCGCCGCGGAGCGGATGGTGATCGAACTGTGAGCGACCTCCAACTCCCTTGGACAGACGCCGAGTTCGAGCGGCAGCTGCGTGCCGTGGTCGAGCACCGCTACCACGACCGGCACCCCTTCAACATCCGCATGCACAAGGGTGAGCTCGACCGAGAGGAACTGCGGCGCTGGATCCTGAACCGCTTCCACTACCAGCGGCACATTCCCGTCAAGGACGCCCACATCCTCGCCAAGTTCGACGAGCCGCACCTGCGCAGGATGTGGCTGCGCCGCATCCAGGACCACGACGGACCGACCCACGGCACGGGCGGTATCGAACGCTGGCTCCGGCTCGGCGAGGCCGCCGGAATCACCCGCGAACGCATGTGGTCCGGCGCCGAGGTCCTGCCCGGAGTCCGCCTCGTCGTCGATGGTTACGTCAACTTCTGCCGGCTCAACCCCGCCCTGGACGCGGTCGCCGCCTCCCTCACGGAACTCTCGGCGCCCGGCATCATGCGCACCCGCATCGACGCCTTCCAGGAGCATTACGACTGGATCGAGCCCGCCGGCCTGGAGTACTTCCGCACCCGCATGGAACAGGGCAGCCGCGACAGTGCCGAAGCCCTGCTCCTGGTCAGCGGCTGGACCCGCACCCGGGCGGAACAGGAGCGCTGCGTGGCCGCCCTCGCCTTCAAGTGCGACGTCCTGTGGTCACTGCTCGACGCGGTGGAACTGGGCGGGTGCGGGGGAGCGGGGGGAGTCGGATGACTCTCACCCCCACCCCGGGATCTCATCCGCAGGCCGCCTCCGCACCCACCTCCGACCCCGCGTGGCGACCCGCGCTCGCCCGGCATGTGCTGCTGCGGCACGACCGGGTGCGGGGAGCCGATCTGCTCGTGCTGCCCGAGCGGGTGGTGGTACTGCACGGTCCGGCGGGGAGCATCGTCCGGCTCTGCGACGGTGAGCGCGATGTGCGGGGGATCGTCGACGAGCTGGCCGCGCGCCACCCGGATGCACCCGTCGCCGCCGAAGTCCCTTTGTTTCTGGACAGGTTGCGTGAGGAGGGCTGGCTGCGATGACCCCCGTCGAACCACCCTGGGCGCTGCTCGCCGAGCTGACCCACGGCTGCCCACTGCACTGTGCGTACTGTTCCAACCCGGTGGAACTGGTCCGCCGCAGCAGTGAGCTCGACACCGGCACCTGGCGCCAAGTGATGTGCCAGGCCGCTGAGTTGGGAGTCGTGCAGGCCCACATCTCGGGCGGCGAACCGCTGCTGAGGCCCGACCTGTCGCAGATCGTCGCCGCCGCCGACGCGGCCGGCATTCACACCCAGCTCGTCACCAGCGGCATCGGCCTGGACGCGGCCCGCCTCGGCGCGCTCATCGACGCCGGGCTGCGTTCCGTACAGCTGTCCGTGCAGCATTCCGACGCGCAGGCGTCGGACCGGATCGCCGGGCGCCGCCGCTCCTTCGCCGACAAGGCGCGGGCCGCCGCCGTCGTCCGGGAGGCCGGGCTGCCGCTGGGCCTCAATGTCGTCCTGCACCGCGACAACCTCGACGCACTGGATGCGATCGTCGAGCTGGGCCTCGACTGGGGAGTCGACCGCATCGAGCTCGCCAACACCCAGTTCTACGGATGGGCCCTGCTCAATCGGAATCAACTCCTGCCTTTCCGAACGCAGTTGCAGCTGGCAAGGGAGTCCGTCGAGGCGTGGAAGGCGAGGCTCGCCGGGCGTACCGAACTCGTGTGGGTGGTGCCCGACTACTTCGACGGCATGGCGAAACCCTGCATGGGCGGCTGGGGCGCGGTCTCGCTGACCGTCGCCCCGGACGGCACCGTACTGCCGTGCCCGGCGGCCGCCGCGCTGCCCGGGCTCGATCCGCCCACCGTGCGAGAGCGCTCTCTGGAGTGGATCTGGCGGGAGTCGCCCGCCTTCAACGCCTATCGCGGCACCGGCTGGATGGCCGAGCCCTGCCGCTCCTGCGAACGCCGCGACATCGACTTCGGCGGCTGCCGCTGCCAGGCGTACGCCCTCACCGGCGACGCGGCCCGCCCCGACCCGGCCTGCCGCCTCGCCCCCGACCACCCACTCCTGCGCCGCATCGTCTCCGAGAGCGCTCTCAGCGACCCGAACGCAGCCGTACCCCGGTCCTTCCGCGCGGCCGCCGACTGCGGCGACCGAGTGTGAACGCGAGCCCGCCCCCCTCTCTACGCCCTGTGCGCAGCGCAGCCGACCCCGTGCCTTCCCTCCGAGAAGACTTGAGGTGACCATGACCAGATCACCCGCCCGCCCATGGCGTACCGCCCGAAACCGCCGCCCCCGCAAGCTCCTGGCCGGCCTGCTCGCCGCGCTCCTCACCGTCGCCGGTCTCACCCTCGGGGCCACCGCCCCCGCGACCGCAGCGCAGTCCCGGGACGCGAAGGCCACCGACTGGTCGGTCGCCATGACCCAATCGACGCTGGCTCGCTTCACTCCGACATCCATCGGCGGCTGGTCGTACCCGGTCGGCCTGTATCTCTACGGCCAGTACGAGGTCTACCAGCGCACCCACGACGCCAAGTTGTTGTCCTTCATCAAGAGCTACGTCGACCGGTTCGTCGACAGCAAGGGCAGCATCAACCAGAGCTTCAACAGCCTCGACAGCATGCAGGCCGGACGGCTCCTGGTCATCCTGCACCACGAGACCGGGCAGGACCGATACCGGATCGCCGCACAGAAGATCCGTAACCGGCTGAGCACCTACCCGCGCACATCCGACGGCGGATTCTGGCACGCCGACTCCAGCAGCCGAGCCCATCAACTCTGGGCGGACGGTGTCTACATGGTCAACCCGCTCCTCGTCGAGTACGGCAAGGAGTTCAACGACTCGGCGTACACCGATGACGAGGCCGCCAAGCAACTTGCGGTCTATGGCAGCCACTTGCAGGTGGCCAACGGGCTGCTCAAGCACGCGTACGACGAGTCGCGCACCCAGAGCTGGGCCGACCCCACCACCGGGCTCGCCCCCGAGCACTGGTGCCGGGCCGTCGGCTGGTACTCGATGGCTGTCGTCAACGTCCTGGACGCCATCCCCGCCAACCACCCGCGCCGCGCTCAACTCGCGACCTATCTCCGGAACTTGGCAAGTGGTCTTGAGCACTACCAGGACTCGAAGACCGGCCGATGGTTCCAGGTCGTCGACAAGGGGGCCAAGTCCGACAACTGGACCGAGACCTCGTGCTCCAGCATGTTCACCTACGCACTCGACCGGTCCGTCCAGCAGGGCTACATCGACCCGCACTTCGAGGCCGTCGCCCAACGCGGCTACCAAGGTGTGCTCGCCAAGATCTCACTGGGCCCGGACGGCCGGACCGACCTCACCGACATCTCCATCGGCACCAACGTAGGCGACTACTCCTACTACGTCGGGCGCACCCGGGCCACCAATGACTTCCACGGCCTCGGCGCCTTCCTGATCATGAACGAACAGCTGAGGAAGAGGTGACCCATCGATGACTCCCACCCGTAGGGCTCTGCTCGCGTCCGCGCTGGGCGGCGCGGCGGCGGCCGGACTGCCATGGGCCGGCGCGGATGCCACGCCTCGGCAGCAGAACTGGCAGCAGAAGTGGGCGCCGTCGGCGGCCACCGACGGGCTCAAGGCCTTCGAAACGATCGAGGACGACCGGGCGAACTCACACCCCGCCGGCCACCCCCACATCCTCCCCGAGGGCAACAACTTCCGCTTCAACATGCACACTGTCGACCGTGACACCATGACCGACCGGCAGCGCCAGGAGGTCACCGGGCTCCGCAACGGCGGCTCGTACCTGAAGTGGCTGCCCGGCCAGACCTGGCGGCTCACGTACTCCCTGTTCATCCCGAGCTCGCTGAAGGCCACCACCACCTTCACCCACATCATGCAGATGAAACAGCCCGGCAACGGCACCTCGCCGATCGTCGTGCAGTCGCTGCGCCGGGTGAACGGGATGCAGACCATCGAGCTCCAACTCCCCATCAGCGGGACCCTCATAGGCCGCACCAACCTCGACCCCCTCCATGACAAATGGACCGACGTCGACTTCCAGATCAAGATCGGTGACAAGACCGCGGGCTCGGTGCGCTGGATCCTCAGGAGCGGCGGGGCGACCGTCATCGACAAGTCGGCGACCGGCGTCGACACCTTCCTCGCCGACCGGGTCCGCCCGAAGTGGGGTATCTACCGCTCCCTGGGTGACGCCTCCGGGTCCCTGCAGAACACCTATCTGCTCCTGACCAATCTGCGCGGCTACCAACTTGTCTGACCACTCGTCAGGGAGAGGCGCACATGCACCCATTCACGAAGAGGCGGCCCACACTCGTCGGGCTGCTCCTTGCCGCGTTACTGGCTCTGGTGCAACCCACCACCGCACTCGCCACACCATCCGCAGCCCGACCGGCACCGAAGAGTCAACTGCCCACCTCCACGCCCGAGTTCAACGTCAAGGATTACGGAGCCAAGGGAAACGGCTCTGCCAATGACAGCCTCGCCGTCGACAAGGCCATCAGCGCGGCCAACGCTGCCGGCGGCGGGACCGTGCGGTTCCCCTCCGGCACCTACAAGTCGCAGAACACCCTCCATATGAAGTCCGACGTCACGCTGCAACTCGACTCCGGGGCGACCCTGAAAGGCTCGGACGCCGGCAAGTACGACGCACCCGAGCCCAACCCGTACGACCAGTACCAGGACTACGGGCACAGTCACTTCCACAACGCGATGATCTACGGTGACCGGCTGACCAACATCGGCTTCACCGGGCCCGGTGTCATCGACGGCGGCGGCAACCTCATCACCGGCAATCCCAAGTCCGGCCAGGCCGACAAGATCCTGTCGCTGACCCGCTGCGACGGCCTCACCCTGGGCGGCGGTATCACCCTGCGCCGAGGCGGCCACTTCGCCGCTCTCATCAACGGCTGCACACACGTCACGTCGGACCACCTGACCATCGACACGGCGAGTGACCGCGACGGCTGGAACGTCATCAGCACGACCCATGTCACCATCACCAACGCCACCATCGCGGCCAACGACGACGCCCTCGTCTTCAAGAGCGACTACGCACTGGGTGCCAAGCTCACGAATGGTCATGTGACCGTCCACGACAGCAAGTTGTCGGCGAAGTGCTGCAATGCCCTGATGTTCGGCTCGGAGACCTGCGGCGACTTCACCGACTACCAGTTCCAGGGCATCACCATCAATGGCGCCGACAAGTCCGGGCTCGGCATGGTCTCGATGGACGGCGCCGACATCAGTGACGTCCACTACCGCGACATCACCATGACCGACGTCCACTCGCCGATCATGCTGAAGACCGGCACCAGAAAGCGCTGCGGCAACAGTCCGGACGTGGGCCACATCTCCGGCGTCACATACGACAACATCACGGCAACCGGCAACAGCCCGTCGTTCTCGCCGACCCTGTGGGGTGAGTCCGGCGCGCATCACATCGACGGCGTGACGTTCACCGAGGTCCACCTCACCGTGCCGGGCGGCAACGGTGCCATGTCCACCGGAGCGCCGAGCAACAACGCGACGGACTACAACCCGAGCTCCATCAGCACCCGGCCCGCCTACGGCTGGTATCTCCACAACGCCGACCACGTCACCTTCACCGACAGTTCGGTGCGGTTCGCCGCCGCCGACGACGGGCGGCCCGCGGTCATCGCCAACGGCGGCGGCCCGGTCGCCTTCACCCGCTTCACTGTCCAGCGCGGCGGCAGGAGCCCGTACGACCTGGGCTTCCAGAACGTGGCGGGCGGCTACTGCGTCACCGACAGCAAGAACACCACCGGCGGCGCCCTGCGCATCGGCGGCACCGGCTCCACCCAGTCCTGCGGCGCTCACGAAACCGGTGCCGGAATGGCTCATGTCACCGCCGGCGCCGCGAATCGCGCGGCCCACCTCGACCACCTGGAAGGACCGGTATGAGAGCGCACTCGGCCAGACGCGGCCGCCTGACCACAAGACTCCTCCTCGTGGTGTCCCTGGTGCTCGGCGCACTGTCGCTCCAGGCCCCCGCCCGCGCCGATCTGCAGAACCCGCGCCAGGACTTCCTGCGCGCCTCCACAGCCGGGCTCTTCCTGCACTGGGGCGAGCGCACCGCCCCCGCCCACACCAGCTGCTCCGCCTGGGAGTCCGACGTCACGGCCGGCGGCTGGAGCCCCGACTACTGGGTGAACGAGGCGCAGAAACTGCACGCCCAGTACCTTGTCCTCGCCACCTTTCACAGCCGCCTCGGCTACGCCCGGCCGTGGCCCTCCAAGATCCCCGGCAGCTGCTCCACCCAGCGCGACTTCCTCGGCGAGCTGATCGCGGCCGCCAAGGCCAAGGGCCTCAAAACCATCCTGTACATGACGGACGACCCGCAGTGGCACACCGACGGAGGCCATGAGTGGCTCGACTCCGCCGGCTACTCGGCCTACAAGGGCAGCAAGGTCGACCTGACCACCCGGGACGGCTTCGGGCAGTTCAGCTACGACAACTTCTTCGAGGTCATGGACCGCTACCCCGACCTCGGCGGCTTCTGGATCGACAACGACAACGACTACTGGCTCAGCCACAACCTCTACCAGCAGATCTACCAGAAGCGCCCCGACTACACGATCAGCAACAACAACGAAGACACGCCGATCATGGACATGATCAGCAATGAGCAGAAGACGGGCATGACACCGTCGTACGACTACCCGCAGGCGCTCTACACCGCGCAGCCCCGCCTGACCGAGGCCGACTTCAAGCTGCCGTCCACCGGAGCCTGGTGGTACGACGGGTCGAACCCGGCCGTGGACAAGAAGCTCACCCTCGGACGGCTGATCACCAACGCCGGCTCGTCGGTGAAGGCCCTCATGGCGGAAACGGCCCAGGTGAACGGCAAGTTCCCGGCGAACCAGAGCGCGTTCAACGACTTCGCCAACGGCTACCTCGCGCCGATCTGGGAGTCCCTGCACGGCGTCGAGGGCGGCGGCTACCTGTACGGCGGCCTCAAACCCGGGTTCTGGAACGACGGCGCGCAGGGCGTCACCACGATCAGCAAGACCGACCCGAACCGCCAGTACATCCATGTCATCACCCCGCCAAGCACCTCCACCCTCAAGCTGCGCGACAACGGCTACCAGGTGACCGGAGTGACCAACCTCCGTACGGGTGCGGCGATTTCGTACAGCCAGTCCGGCGGAACGCTCAGCCTCACGGGCCTGTCCGGGTGGGACCCGTACGACACCGTCCTCAAGGTGACCACGAAGGGGCGCACCGGGATCATCGCCCCGGCCGACTACACCATCAGTGCCTCGGCCTCGGCGAGCGGGCATGGCGCGGCGGCTGCCGCGGATGGCGACTACCTCACGTACTGGGACAGCAACAAGACCCTCCCGGTACGGCTCGACTTCAGCCTGGGTACGGCGAGGACCGTCCGCTATCTCGGTATCAACCAGCGAGAGGACTCGGTGAGTTACCCGCGGTCCGACACCGAGCAGTCGGCGCGGATCAAGGGCTACAAGGTGTACGTCAGCGCGGACGGCAGGAACTGGGGGAGCCCGGTGAAGTCCGGCACCCTGCCCAGCACTCGGGGAGTCGCCTTCATCGACATTCCGGGTGTCTCCACCGGCCACGTCCGCCTGGAGGTGACGAGCACGTACGCGGCCTCGACGGACACCGCCCGCTACAAGCGGCTGCGGATCGACGAGGCGTGGCTCGGGAGCGCCTACGCGTCGACGGGCTCGGCCGCGACCCTGGCCCGCACCGGAGCTGAGAGCGCTCCCGGCTCACCGTCCGGTTCCGATGCCCAGGCCTGGGACTGGGCGCTGCGCGCCAGCGGTCGGCTCATCAACTTCGCACTCTCCAACAGCGCCGCTCGCAGCTCACCCTGTGGGTGATGGCGGCCTCCCCGCTCCTGCTCGGCACCGACCTCGCCGCCCTGAACGCGACGGACAAGGCGATGCTCACCAACGACCGGGTCCTCGCCGTGGACCAGGACGGCGTCGCCGCCCGGGGGAGACCCGCCTCGTCAGGGCCCGGCCGACGACGCCCTGACGAGAGCTTCGGCAGGGCCGCCGGGGGCGGCTGCCGCCGAAGCGGGCTGGGGTGGCGGGGGTCGCCGTCACCCCGGTCCGGCCTGCCCTCCGGAGCTCAACTCGTGTACTGGGAAAGCGAATTGATCCCGCGCGAGTCATTGACACCAGGCGCTCCAGGCACTGCGATGCAGTGATGGTTAGGAAGCTTTCCTAACATGGCGGCTTTCGCTGCTCCTACAGAGGCTCCGCAACCCCGTAGTCCCCAGTAGCCCCGAGTGCACGCCCCTCAGGCAAATCCCCGGCTCCCCAGCGCTGCAGTGCCCCAGAACCCATCCCCCAGGCCCCCGCAAGCCCTACGGAAGGAACCCCCGTGCACACTGCCGTACCCCCGCGCCGTCTCATCGCGGCCCTCGCCGGCGCAGGCTGTCTGGTCCTGCCCCTGATCGCCACCGTCCCACAGGCCAGTGCAGCCGATGTCCCGCAGGCGGCCGCCGCGTCCGGCGCCATGGCGGTCGCCCCGTACGAGTACCTCGGCTGGGGCAATCCGCAGAAGCCCACCGATGTCATGGCGGCGACCGGCGTCAAGTGGTTCACGCTCGCCTTCATCCTGTCCGACGGCGGCTGCAACCCGAAGTGGGACGGTTCGCGCGCGCTGACCGGCGGCTCCGACGAGAGCGCGATCGAATCCATCCGCGGTGCGGGCGGCGACGTGGTCGTCTCCGTCGGCGGCTGGAGCGGCAACAAGCTCGGCGAGAAGTGCTCCAGCGCCTCGGCGCTCGCAGGCGCGTACCAGAAAGTGATCAACGCGTACCACCTGAAGGCGCTCGATATCGACATCGAGGACACCGAGTTCTCGAACGCCACCGTGCGGCAGCGGGTGGTGAGCGCGCTGAAGATCGTCAAGAGCAACAACCCCGGCATCGTCACCTACGTGACCATGGGCACCACCCCGAACGGGCCCGACGCCATCGGCAAGGACCTGATCAAGAAGGGGGCGGCTGCCGGGCTCGCCAACGACGGCTGGACGATCATGCCGTTCGACTTCGGCAGCCACAGCGGGTCGATGGGCTCGGCCACGGTGAGCGCTCTCGAAGGCCTGAAGGCGGCGGTGAAGAGCGCCTACAGCTACAGCGACGACACCGCCTACCGGCACATCGGCGTGTCCTCCATGAACGGCAAGACCGACGAGTCCGACGAGACCGTCACCACCGGCGACTTCCAGACCATGCTCGGCTACGCCAAACAGCACCACATAGCGCGCTTCACGTTCTGGGCGGTCAACCGCGACCGGCAGTGCTCCGGGGGCGGGAGCGCCGGCGACTCGTGCAGCGGGGTCGGTCAGTCCCCGTACGCCTTCACCAAAATCGTCTCCCAGTACGCGGGTTGAGGGCGGGCGACATGACGCATCAGCAGTACAGGAGAGCGCTCTCGGCCCTTGCCGCGACGGCGGGCCTCATCGCGGGCGCCCTGACGGCCGCACCGTATGCGACCGCCGCGCCCAGCGGCCCCGCCACCCCCTTCGGAAGCCATCAAATCCCCTACGTGGACGGCATGTTGAGGCCGTCCGGCAACCAGGCGGCGATCGACCGGCAAGTGATCGACAAGTACGAGGCATGGAAGGCCGCGTTCGTGAAGCAGAACTGTGGCAACGGCTGGTACGAGACGCAATCGCCCGACGCCGACCACCCCTATGTGGGGGAGGGGCAGGGGTACGGCATGGTGGTCACCGCGCTGATGGCGGGCGCCGACAACGATGCCAAGAAGATCTTCGACGGCATGGTCAAGTACGTCCTCGCCCACCCCTCGTCGAACAACTCCGGACTGCTCGCCGCCGAACAGGACAAGTCCTGCAAGAGCGTCGACGGCTCCGACTCGGCGACCGACGGCGACCTCGACGTCGCGTACGGGCTGCTGCTCGCCGACAAGCAGTGGGGCAGTTCGGGGACGTACGACTACAAGAGTCTGGCCGTCAAGCACATCAACGCCATCAAGAAGAGCGAGGTGAATCCCACCACGCACCTGATGCTGCTCGGCGACTGGTCGACCTCCGGGGAGTCGCACTACTGGATCTCGCGCTCCTCGGACTGGATGGGCGACCACTTCCGGGCCTTCAAGTCGGCGACGGGCGACAGTACGTGGGACACCGTGCGCGCGGCACATCAGAAGCTCATCACCTCTCAGCAGTCCAAGTACGCTGCGGACACCGGTCTGTTGGCCGACTTCGTCGTGAACACCAACAGCACGCCCAAACCCGCCCCGGGCAAGGTGCTCGAATCCGCCAACGACGGCGACTACGGCTGGAACGCCTGCCGTGACGCGTGGCGGATCGGTGCGGACGCGGTGACCGGTGGGGATGCCGCCTCGCTCGCCTCCGCGCGCAAACTCAACGGCTGGATCAAGAGCAAGACCGGCGGCGACCCGAGCAAGGTCGTCACCGGCTACCACCTCAACGGCTCGGCGTTCGACAGCGGCAAGGACATGGCCTTCACCGCGCCGTTCGCCGTCGCCGCGCTCACCGACCCCGGCTCCCAGGCCTGGCTCGACGCGCTCTGGAGCAAGCTGGCCGCCTCTCCGGTGGACCCGAAGCTCTACTACGGCGCCAGCGTGCAGCTCCAGTCCATGATCGTGGCATCCGGCAACTACTGGGTGCCACAAGGTTCTTGACGGAGGATCACATGCGTCTCGCAACACCCCCACGCCCCGCGAGAGGCCGGGCCCGGAAGGTGGCCGCGGCCGGCGTGCTGCTGCTCTGCGCGGGCCTGGTGCAGGCGGCACCGCAGCCGGCCTCCGCCGCACCCACCCGCTACGAGGCCGAGAGCGGCACCCGCTCGACCGGCAGCACCGTCGACACCAACCACAAGAACTACTCCGGCACCGGATTCGTCAACTCCAACAACGCGGTCGGCGCCTACGTCGAGGTGACCGTCGACGCGGCCGCCGCGGGCAACGCGACCATCGCCATCCGCTACGCGAACGGCACCGGCGCCAACCGCCCCGCCGACGTGTCGGTCAACGGCACGGTCGTGTCCGCCGCCCGCGCCTTCAACGCCACTACGAATTGGGACACGTGGGCCGACTCCACCCTGACGGTGGCGGTCAAGGCGGGCAGCAACAGGATCCGCCTCGCCTCGACCACCGCCGACGGCCTCGCCAACATCGACTACATCGACTTCGGCGGGGCATCGGGCGGCGACACCCAAGCCCCCACCCGGCCCGGGACACCCACCTGTTCGGCGGTCACCGAGAGCGCCCTCACACTGAGCTGGGGCGCCTCCACCGACAACGTGGGCGTCGCGAAGTACGACGTCTACGAACACGGCAACAAGATCAATGAGGTGGACGGGAACCTCACCACCGACCACCTCACCGGGCTCACCCCCAACACCACCTACAACCTGACAGTGCTCGCCCGCGACGCCGCCGGCAACGTCTCGCAGGCCAGCCCCGCGATCGACTGCACCACCTCGCCCAGCACCGACACCACCCCGCCCACCGAGCCGGGCACCCTCACCTCGTCCAACGTCACGGCCAACAGCGTGGACCTGAAGTGGGGCGCCTCCACGGACGACAAGGGTGTCACCGCCTACGAGGTGCGCAGCGGCGACAACGTCTACAAGGCGGTCACCGGCAGCCCGCCCGGCACCAGCACCACCCTGACCGGTCTCGCCTGCGACAGTCCGTACTCGCTGACCGTCGTCGCCAAGGACGCGGGCGGCAACACATCGCCGGCCAGCAACGCGGTGTCCTTCACCACGGCCACCTGCCGGACCGACGGCGGAGTCCCGTCCTCCATCACCACGCTCTCCAGCAACTGGACCATCCCATGGGGGACTTACTGGATGCCGGACAGCTCCAGCGCGCTGGTCACCGAGCGGGACAGCTTCAAGGTGTACAAGGTGACACCGAACGGAACCAAGACGCAGGTGGGAAGCGTTCCCAACGCCGTCACCACCGACGGCGAGGGCGGTCTGCTCGGCGTCGCCGTCGACCCGAAGTGGGCCACCAACCACTATGTGTACTTCATGCACACCGCGGCGGAAGGCAACCGCGTCGTGCGCATGACGTACAACGGGAGTGCTCTCGGCAACTACACCGTGCTGCTCCAGGGGATCAAGAAGAACCGGTACCACAACGGCGGACGCCTCGCGTTCGGCCCCGACGGCTACCTGTACGCCTCGACCGGCGAGGCCCAGACGCCCAACCTTGCCCAGGACAAGAACTCCCTCAACGGCAAGATCCTGCGCATGACCACGGACGGCAAGCCGGCCCCGGGCAACCCGTTCAACAACTACGTCTACAGCTACGGGCACCGCAATCCGCAGGGCCTCGCGTTCGACCGCAACGGCCGTTTGTGGGAAGCCGAGTTCGGCGACAGCAAGAAGGACGAGCTGAACCTCATCAAGCCGGGCGCCAACTACGGGTGGCCGACGTGTGAGGGCCCATGCAGCACGGCCGGAATGACCAACCCGAAGGCCAGCTGGCCCACCGGCCAGGCCTCGCCCAGCGGCATCGCCATCGTCCGCAACGTCGTCTACATGGCGGCCCTCAAGGGCGAGCGCCTCTGGCGCATCCCGATCACGGGTGACACGGAGAACGTGGGTACACCGACGGCGTACTACGTGGGCTCGTACGGTCGGCTGCGTACGGTCACCAAGGTGCCGGGGGAGGACGCGTTCTGGCTCTCGACCACGAATGGTGACAACAACGGGTCGGGGGGAGCAGGCTCGGACAAGATCTTCAAGGTGCTGGTCAAGTAGGGGTGATAGAAGGGGAGTTGACACGGGCAGCCAGCGCCGCTGACGTGCGGGGGAGTGCCACCCCGCACGTCGGCGGCGCCGCTCCGCAAGCGGGCGCCGTATGGGTGGGTCAGGCGTCGTTGCGGCTTCCGCCGCCGCGCTGGCGCAGCGAGATGCGGTTGCCGTCGGGGTCCACGGCCTCGATGCGGACGCCGAACGGGTAGTCCTCCGGCTCCGGCAGGTCGAATGTGACACCGCGGTCGCGCAGCACCTTGAAGTCGGCGCGCAGGTCGTCCGATTCGAGGATGACCGGCCCGGGCGTGGCACCCGGTTCGACCGGCTGACCCGCGGAGGCAGGGTGCGACCACAGGATGAACTCGAACCCGCCCCCGGGAGCACCCACGGTGAGGAAGCGTCCGTCGGGCCCCGGGAAGTCGAGCCGCTTCTCCAGGCCGAGCTTCTCCGTGTAGAAGTCGAGGGCGCGGTCCTGGTCGGTGACGTAGATGGTCACGTACATGACGTTGGTCAGCATGGTGTCTTCCCTTCACCCGGCGGACCCACCAGGTGGGTCGTTGTCGGTAGCGGTGTCGCTGTGTCTCACCGCACTGACACGGCCCGGCGGACGGGTGTGACAGGGAAGGGGGGAATTTCCTCACCCCGCCCGGAACGGACCAACTCCACATGTCCTGGCCCATGTTGAGTCGGCGTCCGCCTCACCGCACAGGACAGGGGCTGAGGTGTCTCGCCGGGAGCCGACACGACACATGGCAGGGCAAAGGTCCCAGATTGCCGCGATTTTTATATATATCTTCACGCTGAGCAATCAACCCAGGGCTTCGCGCCCAGGTAGGAAAGGGCCAAACCATGCGCAAGTTTCAGCGCGCTGCCGTCGTAATCGCAGCGGTCACGGGGCTGTCCGCCCTCGGTGTCGGAGTCAGCTTCGCCGATGGCTACGACGCCCCCGCCGCCCCGGGCTATGACGCCCCCGCCGCCCCGGGCTACGACGCCCCCGTCTCCCCCGGCTATGACGCCCCCGCCCCCGCCCCAGCCCCCGCCCCCGTCTATCCGCGGGCCGTCGCGGTCGCCAGCTCGCAGGCCAACGCCGTGGCCTATGGGGGCGGCACTGCTGTGGCCAGCTCGCAGGCCAATGCCGTGGCCACGTATGGCGGCATGCGATAGACCCAACTGCACTACGCCCCAAGGGGCGCTCTCTGTAGGTATGCCGGTTTCGGCAGTTGCTGCATGCCCCGCTTCGCGTCTGCGTCGGGGCATGCAGTGCTCATACCCCAGGCTCGGAGCAGCGTGGGTCGGTACCGCCGTCGTCGAGGAGGAATTGTGAAGCGTCATGTCATCGCCGTCCTGGCCGTCGTCGTCACCGCGCTGATGCTGTTCGCCGTACCGGCAGCGGCTCAGGACGGCCCCGGCCGACATGCCGAGAGCAACGACTGGAACATCCCACTCACCAACATCGGCATTCTGTAGGGCCGAAACATCGGCTTGTCGCAGCGCCGAGTGCGCCCGGTTTCCCCCCGGTCGCATGCCCCTCACCGATAGAGCGCGTCCACCTCGACCTCGTAGGCGTTCTCGATCGCCCGGCGCTTCAGCTTCAGGGACGGCGTGAGGAGGCCGTGTTCCTCGGTGAACTGGTGGGCCAGTATCCGGAACGTGCGGATCGACTCCGCCTGGGAGACCAGGGTGTTCGCGGCGACCACCGCGCGGCGTACCTCGGTCTCCAGATCCGGGTCGCGTACCAGCTCGGAGGGGGTGAGCGGGGGCTTGTTGCGCATGGCGAGCCAGTGGTCCACGCCCTCCTGGTCGAGGGTGACGAGGGCCGCGATGTACGGGCGGTCGTTGCCGACCACGATGCACTGGGCGACCAGGGGATGGGCTCGCACCCGTTCCTCCAGGGCGACCGGTGACACGCTCTTGCCTCCCGAGGTCACCAGGATCTCCTTCTTGCGCCCGGTGATGGTGAGGTAGCCGTCCTCGTCGAGCGCCCCGATGTCCCCGGTGGCCAGCCAGCCCTCGCGGAGTACGGACTCGGTGGCCTTCGGCTCGTTGAGGTAGCCGGAGAACACCTGCCCGCCGTGGATCCACACCTCTCCGTCGTCGGCGATGTGCACGGTGGTGCCGGGGATGGGCTGGCCGACCGTGCCGTACCGGGTGCGCTCGGGGGGATTGGCGGTCGCGGCTGCGGTCGACTCGGTCAGGCCGTAGCCCTCGTAGATCGTGACGCCCGCGCCCTCGAAGAACAGGCCGAGTCTGCGGCCCATGCTGGAGCCGCCCGACATGGCGTGCCGCACCCGCCCGCCCATCGCGTCCCGGACCTTGCCGTACACCGTTTTCTCGAAGAACTGGTGCTGCATCCGCAGCGCCGCCGAGGGGCCGGGCCCGAGGCCGAAGGCCTTCTGCTCCAGGGCCTCCGCATACTTGACCGCGATGTCGACGGACTTGTCGAACGGCCCCGTCTTCCCGTTCGCCTCGGCCTTGCGCCGGGCCGCGTTGAAGACCTTCTCGAAGATGTACGGGACCGCGAGGATGAAGGTGGGCCGGAAGGACTGCAGGTCGGGCAGTAGCGCGGACGCGGAGAGGGCGGGCTGGTGGCCCAGCTTCACCCGGCCCCGGATCGCGGCGATCTCCACCATGCGGCCAAAAACATGGGCCAGCGGCAGGAACAGCAGTGTGGACGCCTCGTCGCCGGGGCGGGAGTGGAACACCGGCTCCCAGCGGGAGATCAGCATGTCCGTCTCGAACATGAAGTTGGCGTGGGTGATCACACACCCTTTGGGGCGGCCTGTGGTGCCCGAGGTGTAGATGACGGTGGCCACCGACTCCGGTGTCACGGCCCGCCGGTGGCGGTGGACCACTTCGTCGTCGATGGACTCACCGATTCTGAGCAGTTCTTCCAGCGCCCCGGTGTCCAGCTGCCACAGGCGTTTGAGGTGGGGGAGGCGGTCGACGACCGAGCCGATCGTCATCACGTGGTCCTCGTGCTCCACCACACACGCGGTGACCTCGGAGTCGTGCAGCATCCAGAAGACCTGCTCGGCCGACGACGTCGGGTAGATCGGCACCGGCTGGGCCCCGATCGTCCACAGGGCGAAGTCGAAGAGCGTCCACTCGTAGCGGGTGCGCGCCATGACGGCGACCCGGTCCCCGAACCGCACTCCGTCCGCGATCAACCCCTTGGCCAGCGCGAACACTTGGTCCCGGAACGCGGCGGCGGTCACGTCCTGCCACTTGCCGGAGTCGTCCTTGCGGCAGAGGGCGACGCGGTGGGGGTCGTCCAGGGCATGGTCGAAGACAGCGTCCGCCAGCCCGCCGACCTGAGGCGCCGTCGTCATGGGTGGGACCGTGAACTCGCGCAATGACCTGCCTCCCTCCGGGGTGGCCACTCCCGGTGGCGCTCCGCACAGCGCGGTGACCGTACCCCACAGAGAGTTTCGGTGACAGGGGTCTCCTGTAAGTCGAGACGGACGGCGTCTTCACAGGTCAGCGCCCGAAACGGGCCCACATGGGGACCGCTCGGGCGCATTGCTGACTCAAAGGTAGGTTCTACGGAAGGCAATCTCCACGGAATCTGTACGCTCCGGTCACCCTCAGCCCACGGCTGTGCGGGGTTTGGTCCGGACCACGCTCCGTCCCCGCACGCCGCACCTACACGGTCTCTGCCACTGGCATGTGCTCCTGCCCCAGGTCCCGGCTGTCTTCGGCGGGCCGCTCGCGCCGAGCGCGCACGAGGGCGAGCACCAGCACACCCGCCACGATCCCGGCCGTTCCCGCAACCACCGCCACCGAGTTCAAGCCGGACGCGAAAGCGGCACGCACCATGTGGTCGAGCGCTATGTGATCGGACCCTATGTGCTCGGAGACCATGTGGTTGGACGCCATGTGGTCGGATGCCGTGTCGCGCAGTGACCCGGCACCCCCGCCCGCCACGGTGTGCGCCGCGGCCCCCAGCGTGTCCTGCATCCGCGAGGTCAGCACCGTGCCGAGGACGGCGACGCCCAGCGCGTACCCGAGCTGGCGGAACGTGTTCACCGCGCCGCCCGCCATCCCCGCCCTGGCCGGCGGCACCGCGGCGAGGGCGGCGCCACCGAGCCCCGGCGACACCAGACCCGTACCGACACCGACCAGCGCGAGTCCAGGGATCAGCGCGGGCCAGCCCGATCCGGCGTCCAGGACCGCCATGCAGAACCCGCCGATCCCGACCAGCAGCAGCCCGCCGCCGATCACGAACCTGGCCGGCACCCCGTGGAGCAGCCGACCGCCGACTGCCGCCACCACAAAGGAAGTTCCGGCCAGCGGCAGCAGCACCAGGCTTCCGCGCAGCGGACTCATACCGAGTACGGTCTGCAGCCAGATCGAGAGGTACGGGACGGCCCCGAACGCCGCGATGCTGAAACCGAAGGCCCCGAGCAGCACACCAACCAGTGCGGGCCTGCGCAGCAGCGCCATGTCGAGCAGGGGATGCGCGGCCCGCCGCTCCACCACCGCGAACACGAGCAGAGAGAGTGCGGCGACGCCGTAGGCGCCAAGGGTGGACACCGAGGTCCATCCCACATCGCCCGCCCGCACCGTGGCGTACGTCGCCGCACCCGCGAAGCAGGCGAACGCCGCCGTGCCCGCCCAGTCGACCCGACGTCCCGGCGCCCCCTTCGACTCCGGTACGACGCGCAGGGTGAGCCACACCGATGCCACGCTCACCGGCAGGTTGACGAAGAAGATCCAACGCCAGCCGGGCCCCTCGGTGAGCAGCCCGCCGACGACCGGGCCGACCGCCGCGGCGCCGCCACTGACCGCACCCCACATACCCAGCGCCACGGAACGCTGCTTGCCCTGGTACACAGTGCCGAGCAACGGCAGTGTGGTGGCGAACATGGCGGCGGCACCCATACCCTGCACTGCTCGGGCCGCCACCAGGAGCCCGGCGTTCGAGGCGAGCCCACAGCCCAGCGAGGCGAGTGCGAACACCGCCGTCCCCGCCACATGCACCCGTCGCCGGCCCAGCACATCGGCCGCGGCTCCCGCTCCGAGCAGCAGCGCGGCAAGCGCCAGCGCGTACACGTCGATCACCCACTGCAGATCGCTGAGCGAGGCGTTCAGCGCCCGCGCCATGTCCGGCAGCGCCACCACCACGATCGACACGTCCAGCAACAACATGAACGTCCCCAGGCACACCGCCGTCAGCGGCCCCCATATACGCATGTCCTCAACTCCCCGAGATCTTCCGGTCAGTGCGTGTACCTCCGTACGATCGGTGATCACCGGACGATCCGGACGGTTGGCGGTGCGAGTCCGCCGGAATTCGACAGGAGAGCGGTTTCAGCGCATGGAATCCCACAGTCTCGACGAGCTCGACCGGCAGCTCCTTCATGCGCTGGAGCGCGACGGGCGGGCCGCGTTCAGCCGGATCGCCGCCGTACTCGGCGTCTCCGACCAGACCATCGCCCGCCGCTACCGCAGGCTGTGCGCCGACGTCGGCCTGAAGGTCGTCGCGGTCCGTGACGGCCAGCGGTTCGGCCAGGACCAGTGGATGCTGCGGCTTCGCTGCACCCCGGACAGCGCGGAGGCCATCGCGACCGCCCTGGCCCGCCGGCCCGACACGGCATGGATCGCGCTGGCCGCGGGCGGCACCGAGGTGATCTGCATGACCCGGCCGCGCAGCGACGGCGAGCGCGACGAGCTGATGCTGGGCAAGCTGCCGCGCACCCCGCGCATCGTCGAGATCCGCGCCTACCAGATGCTGCACACGTTCTTCGGGGGCAGCGACGGCTGGCTCATGAAGTCCGGTGCGCTCAGCGAGGCACAGGCCGCGGCCCTGCACACGGAGCTGCCGCGGCCCGCCGTCCCCGGCCGCATCACACCGGACGACGAGCCCCTCGTCCAGGCCCTGGAACGGGACGGCCGCGCCACCTACCCCGAGCTCCAACTCGCCACCGGGCGCTCGGAGTCGGCGGTCAAACGCAGGCTCGCCGCACTGCTCGCCTCGCGCGCCCTGTACATCGACGTCGAGTACCGTCCCGAGGACATCGGCTTCCCGGTCGGCACCACACTGTGGATCACGGCCGCCCCCGCCGCCCTGCACAGCGTCGGCGAAGCCATCGCCCGGCACCCGGAGGTCGCCTTCGTCTCGGCCTCCGCCGGCCCTTCCAACCTGGTCGCGACGGTCCTGACCCGCGGCACGGCCGAGCTCTACGCCTACCTCAGCGGCAGGCTCGGCACCCTCGACGGCATCCAGCACATCGAGACGACGACGAAGCTGCGCCGCATCAAACAGCTCAGCGTTCCGGGGCCGACCCGCTAGCGCGCAGAGCCCGCGTCTGAACCAGTCCGGCCTGCGGACGGCATTTACACACAGGTTCCCCGCCCGGCCTACACAGGTCTCAGCCCGTCCGGCGCCCCGCGTGCAGCCGGTCGCCGCCCGCCAGGATCGCCGAGGCCAGCGCGCCCGCCGCCTCCTGCGCGGCCGAGTCCCGCCGGTTGTGCAGCAGCACGAAGTCCACTCCGCCGAGCTCCGGCAGACCCGTCCGGGCCGGGAGCGGGGCGAGGCCGGGCGGGATCAGACCGCGGGTGTGGGCCATCACGCCGAGGCCGGCCCGGGCCGCCGCGATCAGGCCGCTCAGGCTGCCGCTCGTACAGGCGATGCGCCAGGAACGCCCATGTTCCTCCAGGACTTCGAGCGCCCGCGCCCGCGTGATGCCGGGCGGCGGGAACAGGATCAGCGGGACGGGCCGCTCGGCGTCGAGCCGCAGCCCGGGCGCCCCGATCCAGCACAGCTCGTCCGTCCACACCAGCTCGCCGTGGCTGTCGCCGGGGCGGCGCTTGGCGAGCACCAGGTCGAGGCGGCCCGCCTCAAGGCGCCGGTGCAAGGTCCCGGACAGCTCGACCGTCAGCTCCAGGTCGACCTCGGGGTGATCGCGGCGGAACGACTGGAGGATCTCCGGCAGCCTCGTCAGGACGAAGTCCTCGGAGGCGCCGAACCGCAGCCGGCCGCGCAGCCGCGTCCCGGTGAAGTAGTTGGCGGCCCGCTCGTGCGCGGCCAGGATCGTCCGCGCGAAGCCGAGCATCGCCTCGCCGTCCTCCGTCAGCCGCACACTGTGCGTGTCCCGGTTGAACAGCTGCCGCCCGGCCGCGTCCTCCAGGCGGCGCACATGCTGGCTCACCGTCGACTGCCGCAGCCCGAGCCTCCGTGCGGCCTGCGTGAAGTTCAGGGTCTGGGCGACGGCGAGAAAAGTCCGCAGCTGGTTCGCGTCGTACATGCCGCCCACGGTAGCGCTGCTCATTGTGGAACGTGATGACAGTGAGAGTGGTGTACGGGATTCCCGATCGGGCGGAAGAGGAGGACCATCGAGAGGGCACGATCCGGGCCCGTACGCCACCGGACACACATAAACGCACCGTAAGTGGAGCACATGAGACGCCGCACTCCGAAGCTGCCGTCCTGGCTGCCGATCGACCCGTACATACTGGCGCTGCTCGGCACGGTGGGAATCGCGGCCCTGCTCCCGGCCTCGGGGCCGGCCGCCCATGTCGCGAGCGGCGCCTCGACCGGAGCCGTCGCGCTCCTGTTCTTCCTGTACGGAGCCCGGCTCTCAACCCGTGAGGCGATGGACGGACTGCGCCACTGGCGGCTCCATGTGGCCGTGCTGACCTGCACGTTCGTGGCGTTTCCGCTGCTCGGCCTGGCGGCGAAGGGGCTCGTCCCGTTCGTCCTGACGCCGGACCTCTACAACGGTCTGCTGTTCCTCTGCCTCGTGCCCTCCACGATCCAGTCGTCGATCGCGTTCACCTCGATCGCCCGCGGCAACGTACCCGCCGCGATCTGCGCGGGTTCCTTCTCCAGCATCGCCGGAATCCTGTTCACCCCGCTGCTCGCCGCGGGTCTCCTTGGCAACAGCGGGGGCGGCTTCTCCGCGGACTCGCTCCTGAAGATCGTCCTGCAGCTCCTGGTGCCGTTCCTGGCCGGGCAGTTCCTGCGGCGCTGGGTCGGCGGGTTCCTCGTCAGGAACAAGAAGGTGCTTGGGTACGTCGACCGGGGCTCGATCCTGCTGGTCGTCTACAGCGCGTTCAGCGAGGGCATGGTCCGCGGCATCTGGCACCAGGTGAGCGTGGCCAGGCTCGGCGCGCTGCTCGCCGTCGAGGCCGTACTGCTGGCCGCGATGCTCGCGCTGACCTGGTACGGGGCCAAGCGGCTCGGGTTCGGCCGGGGCGACCGGATCGCGATCCAGTTCGCCGGCTCGAAGAAGAGCCTGGCCGCCGGCCTCCCCATGGCGAGCGTCCTGTTCGGCCCCCAGGCCTCACTGGCGGTGCTGCCGCTGATGCTGTTCCACCAGATGCAGCTGATGGTCTGCGCGGTGATCGCCAAGCGCCGGGCCCGGGATGTGGCGCCCGAGCACCAGCGGGATCATCAAGAAGCCTTGGTGGCAGAGCCGGCCTCGGCTTCGCGGCGAGTCAGCCGCCACACCTGATGCTCGCCGGTCTCGGCGGGGGCGAGGGGTTCGTTGGGGCGGCGGAGATACTCGCTGAAGCCGAGACGGGCCGGGACGGCGCCGCTGGCGAGGTTGGCCACGTCGTGGACGACCTCGACGACGTCGACACCGGGCAGCCGGAAGGCCTGGTCGACCAGGCCGCGGGCGGTCCGCGTGGCCACGCCTCGGCCGGTGGCGGCCGGGTGCAGCCAATAGCCGATCTCGCGCACCTCGTCCTGGGTGCTGTCCCGCCGGAAGAGTCCGCAGGCGCCGACGATGGCTCCGTCCAGCACGATCGCGTAGGTGAACCCGTCACCGCTCGCCCAGTGTTCGGCACGGCGGGCCAGGAAGTCGATGGTCCTGGCCAGACCGTGCTCGGCAACCCAGGGCATCCACGGGCGCAGGTGCTCCAGCGACTCCTCGATGACCCGGAAGAATTCCGGAAGGTCCGCCTCGGCGTCGAACGCGCGCAGCGTGAGAGTGTCGTCCACTTCGATGACCCGCGGTGGGAGATCCATGCGGGGAGGATCGTATGAAACGGACGCTGTAGGCAACGGGATGTGGATCGCCCCCAACGGCATTGCCTGCTCGCCGAGCCACCTCTCGGTGCCCGTCAGCGGTGGGGCCGGGGGCCGGGCCGGTGCCGGGTGGCGTGGATGGAGCCGAGCAGATTGAGGGACTGGGCGCTGGGGCTGCCTGGTTCGGCGTGGTAGATGACGAGCTGCTGGCCGGGCGCCTCGCGTACGTCGAAGGCCTGGTAGGTGAGAGCGAGGGGGCCGACGTCCGGGTGGAGGAGGTGTTTGGCGTCCTGGGTCTTGCCGCGCACGGTGTGGGCGTTCCACAGGCGGGTGAAGTCCGCGCTGTGCTCGGTCAGGGTGCGGACGAGTTCGCGCAGCCGTGGGTTGTCCGGGTCGAATCCGGTTGCCTCGCGAAGGTTGGCGACGGTGGCCTGTGCCGCCCGGTCCCAGTCCGTGTAGAAGGTGCGGCCCGCGGGGTCGAGGAAGGTCATGCGAGCCAAGTTGTCCGCCGGCTCGAACGGGGCGTAGAGGGCATCGGCCAGCGCGTTGGCGGCGAGGAGGTCCAGGGTCCGGCTCATGACGAACGCCGGAGTGTTCGGGTAGCCGTCCAGCAGCTGGCGCAGCGCCGGGCCGACCCGCTCGGCGGCGCGGACGGAGGGCCGGTCGCTCGGCGTGGCCCCGGCCAGCCGGTACACGTGCGCGCGGGCGTCCGAGTCGAGGCGCAGCGCGCGGCCGAGCGCGTCGACCACCTGGGGTGAGGGGTTGCGCTCGCGGCCCTGTTCCAGGCGGGTGTAGTAGTCGGCGTTCACCCCGGCCAGGACGGCGACCTCCTCGCGGCGCAGTCCGGCGACTCTGCGGGTCCCGTAGCTCGCCATGCCGACGTCCTCCGGCCGCAGGCCGGCGCGGCGTGCGCGCAGGAAGTCTCCCAGGTGGTTGTCGTCCATGTGGTCAGGCTAGGCGCCGGCCCGGTGGGCTGCCCGGGTGTGCCGCACCCAGGCAGCACACGACCTGGTTGATGGCCGCTGACCTGCCCAGGCTCGGTGGAGCGGGAAGCACCGCACCCTGCGAGGAGAGGAGTCCGCCATGGCCGGGACCGTTGAGGGCGACCACATCGATGTGGTCGGGATGTGGGTGACCGCGGATGGCCGCATCCGTCAGGAGCTGCTGCCGGACGGCCGTTACGACGAAGCCCGCGGCGAGCGGCGCAGCGCGTACACCGGCCGGTACACGGTGACCGGCAGCCACCTGGACTACGTCGACGACACCGGGTTCACCGCCACGGGCGACATCCGGGACGGAGTGCTTTGTCACGAGCACCTCGTGCTCTACCGGGAGCAGAAGCCGTCGTAGTCCCGGACAGCCGGACTCCTGGACGGCCAAGGGGTGATCCGGCAGCCCATTCGCCGTCACGCCCGCCCCGTGACCAGCACCACCTTCCCGAGGTTGCGGCGGGACTCGATCAGCTCGTGGGCCCGGGCCGCGTCGGCGAGCGGCAGTTCGGCCGCCACGGAGGTGCGCAGCTTCCCCGCGGCGTGCAGCTCCCACAGTTCGCCGAGCCAACGGGCGTACAGCGCGGGCTTGTTGCGGGCGATGACGGCCATCTGGAAGCCGATGACCGACTTGCCGCCCACGAGCAGGTCGTACGCCTCGATGGTGCCGCCGCCCGAGCTGAACGCGACGAGGCGCCCGCCTGGTGAGAGCGCTCTCACGGCCGGGGTGAGCAGCTCGCCCCCGACCGCGTCGATCACCACGTCGACCGGCTCGCCCCAGGACGCGTCCCCGTACAGGACGACCTCATCAGCCCCCAACTCCCTTACGAAGCCTGCCTTTTCGGCGGAACTGACCGCGGCTACGACCCGTTTCGCACCGCCCGCTTTCGCGAGCTGCAGGGCCATCGCGCCGATCGCACTCGCGGCGGCCGTGACCAGGACCGACTCGCCGGGCTCGGGGCGCGCCGACTCGTAGGCGCCGCGTGCCACCAGGCCGCTGCGGACCAGCGCGATGGCGTCCACGGCGGTGGCGTGGGCGGGGATGCGCGAGGTCATCGCCGGGTGGAGGACGGCCTGTTCGGCATAGCCATAGGAGAAGCAGAGTCCGGTCACCCGGTCGCCGACGGCGAACCCGGTGACGCCCTCGCCGAGCGCGGCCACCGTGCCGGCGACCTCGCCGCCCAGCGGAATCGGCTCGCTGCCCTCGCGGACCTTGCGGACGGACGGCAGGGTCACGCCGATCGCCTCGACGTCCACCAGCAGCTCGCCCGGCCCGGGCTCGGGCGCGGCGACGTCCTCGACGAACAGGACTTCGGGACCGCCGTTGACTTCGTATCGGACGCGACGCATGGCACCCTCCGGGGTTGAGAATTCGTTGGGAGTCCCAACGGTAGACGTAAATCAGATCGTTGGGAAGCCCAATGTTTTCGGGTTAGGCTGTGCGCATGGCTCGGATGACTCGTGGGACTCGTAGGACTCGGACGACCGAGAGCGCCCTCGGCCGGGCCCCGGCAAGCGGCGCCTCCGCCGATGACGGCGGGGTCGAGGCCGCGCCTTCCGTACTCGCACCCGCAGCCGACGGGCCCGAGCCGCCGGCCCTCCCTCCGCTCCAGCACATCCAGTCGCTGCCGAGTTGGCTGATCGGCCGGGTCGCGGCGCGCGGCCGGGGGCTGGTCGCCGAGGCGCTCGCGGAGCAGGGCGTGAAGATGATGCACCACGCGGTGCTGGCCGCGGTGTCCGAACTCGGCCCGATCGCGCAGGCCGACCTCGGCCGCAAGCTGGCCATCGACCCCAAGGACCTGGTCGGCATCCTCAATGACCTCCAGGCCGACGGCCTCACCGTCCGCGAGCCCGACCCCAGGGACCGCCGCAAGAACGCGGTCACCGTCACCCCGGCCGGCCAGGACCTCATCGAACGCTGCGCGGCCGCGGCCGAAGCGGCCAACGCCCAGCTGCTCGCCCCGCTCGCCCCCGCCGAAGCGCGCCGCCTCATGGCCCTCCTGGCGCGCCTGCACGAGGCGTAACGAACCCGCTTCCGACCCGTCGGGGCCCGCTTTCGACCCGTTTCCGGGCCCTCTCGTGGCCTGAAGGGGTCCCCGGCGTACGGTCTAGATCATCGGGGCCGGTACGGTGCCGCCATGACCGCACTCGAAGGCGAGCCCGCCACTCTCGACCCCGGGCGCACCGCGCTCGTCCTCGTCGACCTGATGGACCGCATCACGGCGCTGCCGCTCGCACCGCGCTCCGGCCGTCAGGTGGTGGACGTGGCAAGGGAGTTGGCGGAAACCTTCCGTGCGGCGGGCGCGACCGTCGTGCTCGTACGGGTCGAACGCCCCGGCGCGGCCACCCAGCCGCCCGGCAGCGAGCTCGTCGCGGGCCTCGCAGCCGACGGCGATCTGACCGTGGTGAAGCGCACCATCGGCGGCTTCCACCGGACAGGCCTGCACGAACTGCTCGCGGAACGCGGCATCGACACCCTCGTCCTCGGCGGCATCGCCACCAACCTCGGAGTCGAGTCGACGGCCCGCGCCGCCGCCGACCACGGCTACGAGCTGCTGTTCGCGGAGGACGCCATGGCCGCGCTGACCGAGGACGAACACCGGGCCGCGGTCGCCCTCGACTTCCCCCGGCTCGGAACGGTCGTCACCGCCTCCGCCATCGGGTTCGGCTGATCGCATGCCCAAGTTCTCGATATCCGCGGCCGGTTCACGCCCCTGCACCCTCGTCGTGTGCCGGGGCTGCTGCTGCGGCGACGCCGCCAAGAACCCCGGCACCGACCACGCCGGTCAGCTCGCCCGGCTCCGAGCCGCGGCCGCCGCCTCGGACGGCCGCATCGCGGTGCGCACCACCGACTGCCTTGGCCCCTGCGGCCAGGCCAACGTGATGGTGGTCCAGCCCTCGGCCCGGGCCCGCCAGCGCGGCGCCCGCGCGACCTGGCTCGGCTGGATCCTCGACGACGACGCCACCGACGACATCCTGACCTGGGCGGAACAAGGCGGCCCGGGCATCGCCGAACCCCCGGCCACGCTCGCCCTCCAAATGATCCCGCCCCCGTCCGAGGCACGGAAGCGCGCCCGCTGAGGCGTGTATCTCCGGGTGAGTTGATGAGCAGATGTTCTTCGCAGTGATCGGCACGATCTTCCTGGTGGCCGGGCTGCTCTTCGCGACCGACACCGCAAGAGCTGCCGAACGCGCCTTTCATGCGTACGCGCAGCTGACTCCGCGGGTCGGCACCGCAACGCCGCGGACCCTGCGCATTGTCTGCCGTCCTCCAGGGGGCCGGCCCACCGCATTGGCGGAGCTCTGACCGGCGAGCTCTGCTCCGGGCCGCGAGGGTGGGCGCTCGCTGCTCGCCAAGAGGTACACCCGGACGAATTCGACGAACTGTGCCACCTCTTGGCCTGGCTGGGGGCGCGGACGACGACTGTCGGCGCCATCGGCTCACTCCGTTTCTGCGAGGCCGAGGTCCCGGACGTCCTGATCGCCGACGCGGGCGATGTCCGCCGGATCGTGCTTCAGACCGACGGGGTGGCCGAAACTCCCCTCCTTCCCGACGGCGACGAGTGAGCCCGAGTCAGTACACCTCGGAGGTGGAAGTGGTGGTGGAAGCGGCGTCGGCGTGCCGGGCACGGCCGGGCGAGGCCGTCTGTTCTGCCGCGCCGAAGAAGTCTCCGCCCTTGCGGCGGTAGTCGTCGGTGCCCCAGTCGCGGGCCGAGCGTTGCTGCGGGGGGACCTTCTGCAGGTGCGGGATGTGCTTGGCGCAGTGGATGTACGCCTCCTGGACTGTGACCTCCACCCAGAGGCGGGCGCGGCGGCCGGGGGCCGGGTCCGGGGGGATTTCGGGGTGGTGGGCGCGTACCTCCTCGTCCAGGAGGATGCGGGCCCGGCCGTTGACGTGCAGGCCGATGCGGTCCCGCGTGAAGTCGACCATCAGGATGCCGACGTGGGGGTTCTCCGCGATGTTGCCCATCGAGGCCATGACGCCGTTGCCCCGGTATTCGGGGTAGATGAGGGTGCGCTCGTCCAGGACCCGGACGAAGCCGGGCGGGCCGGCCCGGAAGGTGGAGTCGCACTCGCCCCGGCGGTCGGCGCTGGCCAGGAAGAACATCTCCTGGCGTGCCACGAACTCCCGCATGCGTGCGTTGAGTTGGTCGAGGACCTGCTCGTCGTAGAAGCGGTCGGCCCGCTCGGTGGTACCCAGGTGACGCTGCATCAGGTGCTCGCCGTCGCTGCCCGGCCGTACCTCTCCCTGCTCCGCGGCCCTGCCGTGCTCGATCTCTGTCGCCAAGTCCTCAGTCTCCCGCCATGACCAGCTCTTCGATGAAGTCGTGCCGTATGCGGTTCGACGGCATGCCGGCTCCCACCAGCGCGTCCACCCCGCTGCGAACCATGGCCGCCGGTCCGGACAGATACGCGTCGTACGCCCGCCATGGCCCGTACTGCCGTACGGCGTCCGGCAGTTGACCGCTGATGCTGTTCGCCTCGCCGCCCGCCGGGCCGGTCGCGACGACCGGGCGCACGGACAGCCACGGGTGCTTGCGTGCCAGGGTCAGCAGCGGATCGATGTCGTACAGGTCGCTGCCGCTGCGCGCACCGTAGAAGACGTCCACCAGGCGACGGCGGCCGTGCTCGGCGACGTCCTCGACCAGCGCCCTGATCGGGGCGATACCGGTGCCGCCGCCCAGGCACAGCAGGCCGTCGTCAGTGGTGTGGTCCACGGTCATGGAACCGGCCGGGGGGCCGAGGCGGATGACATCGCCGGGGCGGGCGCGGTGCACGAGGGCTCCGGACACCCAGCCGGCCGGAACTGCCTTGACGTGGAAGGAGAGCAGACCGTCGGAGCGGGGGGCCGACGCGAACGAATAGTGCCGCCACACCCGCGGCCACCAGGGGGTTTCCAGGCTCGTGTACTGACCGGCGAGGAAGGGGTAGGGCTGGTCGGGGCGTACGGTCACGACCGCGATGTCGGGGGTCCGCAGCTCGTGGGAGACGACCTCGGCGTGCCACCAGGCGGGCGAGACGGCCTCGTCCACGGCGGCCGCGTCGATCATGATCTGCGAGATGGCGGTGTAGGCCTGAACCCAGGCCGCTTCGGTGTCCGGGTTCCAGGTGTCGGGCGCGTACCGGGCCAGCGCGCCGAGGAGGCACTCTCCGACGGCCGGGTAATGCTCGGGCCGGGTGCCGTACTTGCGGTGGCCGCGGCCGAGGTGGGACAGGTAGTCGCCGAGGGTGTCGGCGTCGTCCACGTGCTCGGCGGCCGTCAGCAGAGCCTTGAAGAGGCGGTCGCGCTGGGTGTCCATCGCGGCGGGAAAGAGGGCGCGAAGATCGGGGTGCCGGACGAAGAGCAGCGCGTAGAAGTAGGACGTGACCTTGTCGGCCACGGGCTCGATCTCCGCCATGGTGCGCCGGATGAGGACCGCGGTGGGGGAGGCGGCCTTCGGCGCGGCGGTGGCTTCGGGGCCGCCTTGGGTGCCGCCATGGGGGTCGGGCTCCGGCGTTTCCGCCGTGTCCGGTGAAGGTGCGTGGTGAGCCGGGTCCGGCGAAGGTGTGGGGTGAACCGGTGTGTGGTGGACCGCTGCGGCGGGCCAGGTGCCGGAAGCGAGGTCTGGGCTCGCGGCTACGGGGTCGGCCTCGGCGTGCGACCGCCCGGCTCCGCCGGCGTTGTCCGCGTCCCGTACGGGGTCGTGGTTCCCCTCGTGTCCCGGGCCGTCTTCGGGGCGGGAGAGGGGGGTCGGAGCGGAGGGTGGCTCGGGCGCCGGTCTGCGTATTCGCTCTTCCGCGTTGCCGACCGGGCGAATGGGATTCGGTGCGCTGCGGAGCACGCCGTTCTCCGTATCGACATCAACGGAACTGCCCGCATCACCATCGCGTTCATCCTGCCGCAACCTGCTGGGACTGGCAGAGGACTTGTTCGGCGGAGTGAACCAACCCCGCTCGCCATTGTCGCCGCCGGAAGAGCCGTTATCGCCCGTCGTCGTGGGAGCGTCCATGATCTGCCTCGCCTCGCACGTCTTTCGGTCGTCTTCGCATTCCGTGATGCGGAAGGAATTCGGGATCGCCTTGAGCTGCCTTTGAATTCTGGAACAGCCTCGCTGTGCCAGCGCTGTCAGCTGCATCCCCCAAAGTGGACAATCGTTGTGTTCGTTGGTGTTCGGTGCCCGGTTCTTTCCGATTCACCTTGCCTTCCGGACTGCGGAGTTGGTCATTCCTCTGAGTCGGACTAGACCATACCGGCAGCGGTTGAAACCGCAACCCCTGGTCTTTGGACACTCCACGCAGGCCTGCCGAAATCGAACCGCGTCGCACATGTCCCATATTCGGTCCCATGGTGGGAGGGAAATGCAGAATCGGCCGGTGGGCAAATCGCTGGGACCTGGGGCGATTCGCCCACTCGTTTTGGGGAACTTCCCACACTGCTGGAGTCCGCCTGACCGGCCGTATTGCTCGTTCCCTCAGCGCCGTACGTCTCCGCGGGGTCGTTCCAGGGTGAACGCGTCCACGGGGGTCAGGTCTCCGTAGGGGCCGTCGAAGGTGTAATACGTGACCCGGATGCGGGTGCGGCCGGTGCGGGTGTCGCCCGGGTCGACGTCGAAGGCGGCGAAGCCGTGGGTGTGGACACGGTCCTGGACGGCGCGCCAGGGGGCGTCCTCGGTGACGAAGACCGCCTTGCGGTGGCGGCCCTCGGTCTCCTTGCCGAGATCGACCACGACGCGCCCCTTGGGCTCCTCGAACAGGTCGTCCTGGGTGGTCGCGAAGTTGCCGCCGTTTCCGATGATCATGTGGACGGTGCCCTTGGCGGTGTCCGCGACATCGGTGCTCGTGGAGACGGGGACCGGGGTACGGGCCTCGTTCGGCAGGGTGCCCCGGACCGGCAGCGAGCGCTCGTAGTAGTGCTCGTGGCCGCTGAGGACCAGGTCGACCCCGTACGCGTCGAAGAGCGGGCCCCACGCCTCCCTGATCCCGAGGTCGCTGCCGCTTCCGCTGCGGCTGCTGGAGATCATCGGGTGGTGCATGAAGACGACGATCCAGTCGATGCCGGCGTCCGCACGTGCTGCCTTCAACTCCCTTTCCAGCCACCGGTGTTGAGCCCCGTCCGAGTAACCCCGCACATAGGTGTCGCCGGTGTCCTGGATCGCCACGTCGTCGTTGGCCAGGCTGATGAACCGGACCCCGCCGACCGTGAAGCCGTACCACAGGCCCCGGGTCTCCGGGTCGGCGGAGGCCGTCGATCCGGGCAGCGTGAAGTAGGTCTGGTAGCCGGTCACCCCCAGGGGGCCGTTGCCCTGCTCGTTCTCGCCGTTGCCGACGCACGGCATCCACGGCCGCAGCCGTGTCGAGCGGCTGTTGCCGATGAACCAGTCCGCCCACGTCGCGACGCGGTTCTGGCCGAAGACGCCGGCCGCGGAGGCGTAGCACAGGTCGCCGTTGACCAGGTTGAACAGCGGCTCGACCCGTTCCACCGCGGCCACGATGTCGGCGGAGGCCGCGGTGCCGGCCTGGCTGCTGGTGTAGAGCGGGAAGCGTCCCGAGGGCGAAGGGGCGCCGCCCGTCGGCCACTTGACGGACCGGCGCAGATTCGGCGCGCCCTGGTCGCCGAAACTGGTGAAGGTGAACGCGGTGCGCCCGCGTGGCGCCGTCGTGAACGAGCCGGTCTCCGGCGGGGCGCCGTCGTGAACGGCCGAGTACAGGTAGGTGGTGTCCGGCCGCAGCCGGGTGAGGCGGGCGTGGTGGACGTACACCTCTTCGTGGGAGAGCCCGTCGCGGTAGGTGCGGGTCTCGGCTTCGACCACCCGGCCGGTGCCGCCTTCCGGGGAGCCGAGGCGCACGTGCGGGCGGCGCACGGACTGGGGGCTGAGCCAGGAGACCGTCATCTCGGTGGCCGGGTCCGCACCGAACTGGAGGTGCAGCCCCGCCACGCCGGGCGCGCCGATCCGGCCCGGTGTGCGCTGGAGCAAGGGGAGCGGTGCGGGCCGCGACGGGTCGGCGGCCTCGGCGCGCCCCGCGGTGCCGAGGGCGGTGGCGGCCGCGGCCGCGGTCGAACCCGTCAGTACTGATCTGCGCGCGATCGGCATGTAACACCCTTTGACTGGAAGGAAGTTGACCATCCGCACTTTAAGCTCGTCGTTCGTCAGGTGCGGCAGGGCATGGCCTCGTGCCGGTCGTGGCGATCGGTGGTCGGGCTCGCCGGCGGGATACGGCGCTACATGGGCAGCTCGTCGGACGGGCGCGGACCCGACGTGTTCGCGGCCCGGCGCGGGGGGCGCGCTGTCGGGACGGTCTCCGGGTTTTCGCCGTCCGGCCGTCCGGCGGTTCCGAGCAGCCTCAGCACCTGGTGGACGGCGGCGTCGGGGCCGTCCGGGCGGTGGACGGCCGCAACCGTGGTCTCCAGATGGGGAGATTCGCCGCGCAAGGGGCGGTAGGTCACACCGGGAATCCCCAGCGAGAGCACCTGCTCGGGGGCGAGTGCCAGGCACAGGCCGGCGGAGACATGGCTGAGCAACCCCGGCAAGTCGTCCGCCTCGCCCAGTGACCGGGGAAGGAAGCCGGCCTGCGCGCAGGCGAGCGTGACCTGCTGGGCGAGGCCGGGCAGGGCGCTGGACTTGGGCAGCGCGAACCCCTGCCCGGCGAGCTCGCGCAGGTCGAGGGACGGCTCGACGGCAAGGGCGTGGTGCTCGGGGAGGGCCACAACCAGCCGCTCCACGGCGACCTGATGGACGGTCAGGCGTTCCGCACCGAGGGCCGGGAGGCGGATCAGCGCGAGGTCGAGCGTCCCCCCGTGGAGCATGTCGACCAGTTCCGCGGAAGGGTGCTGGCTCAGGTGCAGCCGCAGGCCGGGCAGCTCCGCGTGGGTGCGGCGCAGCAGGCGCGGCAGGAAGTCGTAGCCGAGGCTGCTGATGAAGCCGAGCCGGAGTTCGCCCTCGTGGCCACTCGCGACCCGCCGGGCCCGGTCGACGGCGGCGGCCTGTGCTTCGAGCAGCCGCCGGGCGTCCTCGGCGAACGCGCGGCCGGCCGGGGTGAGCCGTGCACCCCGCGGGTTCCGCTCGAAGAGGGCGACCTTGAGGCCGCGCTCCAGCCGCTGGATCGCCTGGCTGAGCGGTGGCTGCCTCATGGCGAGTCGCTCGGCGGCGCGGCCGAAGTGCTGTTCTTCGGCCAGTACGACGAACTGCTGGAGTATGCGCTGCGTCAGTTCCATATCCCACAGCGTATGAGAAGTGGCAGAAAGAAGTATTGGACGCTATGGAGCGCCGGGGATTTGACTGGATGCCAACGGGCCGGTGCGTGAAGCCGGTCCCGATGGGATCGGAGAGGTGACATGGCGTCTGGGCAGGAAGTCCCTTGTGGTACAGGGCCGTTGAACGGCCTGCGGGTGGTCGAACTGGCCACCGTGATCATGGGTCCTTACGCGGCGCAGCAGCTCGGAGATCTCGGGGCGGACGTCATCAAGGTCGAACCTCCGGCGGGCGACATGACCCGCCACTACCCGCCGACCCGCAGCCCCGGGATGGGTGCGGCGACGCTCAACCTCAACCGCAACAAGCGCAGCGTGGCGATCGACCTCAAGGCCCCGGGCGGCCGCGACGCACTGCTTGCCCTGACCGCGACCGCGGACGTGTTCATCACCAACGTCCGCCCGCAGGCTCTCGAACGACTCGGCCTGGGCCACGAGGAAGTGTCGGCCGGCAACTCCGGCCTGGTGTACGTGAATGCCCAGGGCTTCCGCAGCGACTCCGAGCTCGGCGGGCGCGCGGCCTACGACGACATCGTGCAGGCGGCCTCCGGCCTGGTGTGGCTGAACGAACAGGTCAGTGGCATCCCGTACTTCGTCCCCACCGTGATCGCCGACAAGATCTGCGGCCTGGTGATCGTGCAGTCGGTGCTCGCCGCGCTCCGCCACCGTGACCGCACCGGTCAGGGGCAGCACGTCGAGGTCCCGATGGCCGACACCATGCTGGCCTTCAACCTCGTCGAGCACCTCGCGGCGGCGACCCTCGATCCGCCCGAAGGCCCGATCGGCTATGCGCGGGCGCTCAGTCCGCAGCGCAGAGCCTCACGCACGGCGGACGGCTGGATGTGCATCCTGCCCTACAGCGACCGCAACTGGCACGACTTCTTCGCCTTCGTGGGCCGCCCGGAGCTGGCCGACGATCCGCGCTTCGGCTCGCTCGGCGACCGCGCCCGCAACGCCGACGAACTGTACGCACTGGCGGGCCGGTTCACCCCCCGGCACACCAGCGCCGAATGGCAGGAGTTCTGCGACGCGGCCAGCATTCCCGCAGCCCCCGTGCTGAGCCTGGCCGAGGCAGCCGCCAGCTCCTACGCCACCGAAGGCGGCCTGCTGCGGACGGCCGAGCACCCCACCGAGGGCGGCTATCGCCTCATCGGCCAGCCCGTCCGCTTCTCGGCCACCCCGGCCGGCCTGCACCGGCACTGCCCGCACATCGGCGAGCACACCGAGGAAGTGTTCGCCGAGATAGGCCACCGGCCGTCCGCCTGAGCCCGCAACACCAGGAATCGAGGACATCATGAGCGAGCAGGAACCACTGCGCGTCGAGCACCGGCAGGGCGGTGTCACCGTGCTCACCTTCGACAATCCCGACCGGCGCAACCCGATGACCGGGCGGCTGACCGAGCAGTGGCAGCGCACCCTGCAGTCCCTGCGCCAGGCCCCCGACCTGCGGGCCGTCGTCGTCACCGGCACCGGCCCCGCCTTCTGCTCGGGGGCCGACCTCAAAGAGCTCGCCGACCGGCACGGCCAGGACCTCTCCGGCACTCGGGCCCACCTGTCGGCCTTCTACCGGACCTGGCTGGGCATCCGCGACCTGGCCGTCCCCACCGTGGCGGCCGTGGGCGGCCACGCGGTGGGCGCCGGACTGGCCCTCGCCCTGGCCTGCGATCTGCGCTACGCCGCCGACGGGGCGAAGCTCGGCGCGCCGTTCGTCCAGCTCGGTCTGCACCCCGGTATGGCCACCACCGCACTGCTCGCCGAGGCCGTCGGGCTGCCACGGGCACGCGAACTGCTGCTGACCGGACGGCTGGTGAGCGGCGCGCAGGCCGCAGCCATGGGCATGGTGCACGAGGCCCTGCCCGCCGACCAGGTGCTCCCGACCGCGCTCGACGTGGCCGACCGGATGGCCGCCGCCGCCCCGCTGGCGGTCCGGTTGACCAAGAGCGGCCTGGCTCACGGGCAGCTCACCGTCGAACAGGCGCTGACCTGGGAGGCGCTCGCGCAGCCGGTGACGACCACCACCGACGACTTCCGCGAGGGCGTCCGGGCCCGCCGCGAGCACCGCCCCCCGCGCTTCACGGGCGCCTGACCCCGACCGCCCGCGCACCACTATCTGTGAGGAGTACTCCCATGGCCCTCTCCGCCCTCGATGTCGGAGCGGTTCAACTTCCCTACGAGACAATGCAGTTGAGGCAGGAGGTACGCGACTTCCTCCGCGCGGAGCGCGCCGCCGGCACCGTCCTCGGCCGCCCCGACTCCTGGCTGACCGGCTGGGATCCCGCGTTCACCCGGCGCCTCGCCGCACGAGGCTGGGTCGGCATGGCGCTGCCGCGGCAGTACGGCGGCCAAGGGCGCGGCAACCTCGAACGTTACGTCGTCATCGAGGAACTGCTCGCGGCCGGCGCTCCGGTCTCGGCCCACTGGGTCGCCGACCGACAGGCCGGGCCGTCCATCCTGCGCCACGGCACCGAGGAGCAGCGGCGCTCCTTCCTGCCGAGGATCGCCGCCGGCGAGTGCTTCTTCTCGATCGGAATGAGCGAGCAGAACAGCGGTTCCGACCTGGCCTCGGTGCGGACCCGGGCGGAGCGGACCGCCAGCGGCTGGCGGCTGACCGGCACCAAGATGTGGACGGGCGGCGCGCACATCAACGACTACGCGATCGTGCTCGCCCGTACAGAGGAGTCCGAGGACCGCCACGCCGGGCTGAGCCAGTTCATCGTCGACCTGCGCGATCCGCGCGTCCGGGTCGAGCCGATCCGCCTGCTCAGCGGCGAACACACCTTCAACTACTTCCACCTGGAAGGCGTCGAGCTCGCCGACGACGCCGTGCTCGGCCGCCCCGGTGACGGCTGGAAGCAGGTCACCGGGGAACTGGCCCTGGAACGCAGCGGGCCGGAACGCTTCCTTTCCACGCTGCCGCTCCTCGTCGCACTCGTCGGACAGCTGCGGGAGGCCGCGTGCGGCCCGGAGCAGCACGCCCGGGTGGGCCGTCTCACCGCGCGCCTGTCCTCGATCCGGCAGCTGTCCCTCGGCGTGGCCGCAGCCCTGGAGGCCGGCCGCCCGGCCGACGTGCAGGCCGCACTGGTCAAGGACCTCGGGACCCGCTTCGAGGGTGAACTCGTGGGCGAGGTCCGCGAGATCCTCCCGGTCGCCGCCCGCTTCGACACCACTCGCGGCACCTTCCCCGAACTGCTCGCCACGGCGATCCTGCACTCGCCGGGTTACACGCTGCGTGGCGGCACCAACGAAATCCTGCGCGGAATCATCACCCGAGCCCTGGAGCAGTCGTCATGAGCATCGAAACCCTGATCAAGCGTGCTGCCGCGGTGCTGGCCGGAGCGGAGGGGGCCGACGTCCAGGAGCGCCCGGCCGAGTCCGCCCGAGCGGTGTGGAACGAGCTGCGGAGCGCCGATGCCCTGCCGCCGCTCGGCACGGACCCGGCCGCCCTGGTGGCTCTCGCCCGCGAGGCCGGTTACCGCAGCACACCGGCTCCGCTCGCCGAGACGTTGCTCGTCGCGCGCCCGCTCCTTGTCGAGGCCGGGCTCGTCGTCCCGGACGGCCCGCTCACGGTCGCATCCGGCCCCCTCGACGTACGGTTCGCCCACGTGGACACGGGCAGCAGGGTCGGACCCCTGGGAGCGTGCGGCACCGATGACGCGGTGCGGGTCAGCGGCACGCTGAGCAGGGTGCCGTGGGCCCGAGCCGCCGACGCCGTGGTCGTCTTGACCGAGGGGCCGTCCGCCGGGCCCGTGCTCCTTCTTCTCGAAGCGGCCGAGTACGTATGGGTCGAGGGCGCGAACCTGGCGGGCGAGCCCCGGGACGAACTCGTCCTGATCGACGCGGCCGTGCCTGCCGAGCGGGTTCGCCGAGTCCCTGCCGCGCTGGTGCGGGAGGCGCAGTGGCGGTCCGGTCTGGCGCGGGCCGCCCTGATCGCCGGCGCGGCGCGCTGCTGTGTCGATCTGACGGTCGCTCATACGGCGTCCCGTGTGCAGTTCGGCCGGCCGCTGAGCCACTTCCAGGCGGTCAAGCAGGAGGAGGCCAAGCTGATCGAGGAGGCAGCCTTGATGGCGGCGGCCGTCGAAGCGGCAGGTGCTGCGTCGGCCGATCCGGCCGCCGCCGAGTTCGCCGCCTGGACCGCCGCCGCGCAGGCCTCCGCCTCGGTGGCCGAGGTCGCCCGCATCGCCCACCAGCTGCACGGCGCGATCGGATTCACCGAACTCAGCCCGCTCCGCCTGGCCACCACCCGCATGTGGTCCTGGCGCGACGAGGACGGCAGTGAACATGAGTGGTGCAAAAGGATCGGGCGGCGGGTGGTGGAAGGCGGCAGTGACCGGCTCTGGCCGCAGGTGACCGGCGGCTGACCGGCCCGCCGACCAGCCGCCTCGGCCGCCTGGCCTGCGGCCGTGGAAGGGCCACGCCGGACTCTCGTACTAGGCGGCGACCGGCTCGTCGGCGAGGTAGGGCGGGGCGGGCTCGTACTGGATGTGCTGCTGGCGCACCGCGCGGGCGTGGTCGCGGCTGTGGAGGCGGCCGACGAGCCGCAGAGCCCTGTCGATTCCGGCCGAGACGCCCTGACTGGTCATCAGGTTCCCGTCGACGATCAGTATTCCGTGGGTGGTCACAGGTGCGCCTTGGTGGATCGGAACCGGTCGCGGTAGTCGGACGGCGCGACACTCAGATGCCGGTGAAAGGCGCGGCGCAGCGACTCCGCGGTGCCGAAGCCGTACCGACGCGCGATGGCCTCGACGGGGTGGGCGCTCTCGACGAGCGCCCGCTTGGCGGCCTCGACGCGTACGCCCTCGACGTACGCCGACGGCGGGGTGCCGAGTTCGACGGTGAACCTGCGCTGGAGATGGCGGGGACTCAGACCGGCGTGCGAGGCGAGATCGTCGATGCCGTGCCGGGCGCCGGGGTCGGAGTGGATCGCCGCGACCACGGCGCGGATGGCATCGCCGGCCGGCTGCGCGGACCACAACGCCACGCTGAACTGCGACTGGCTGCCGGGGCGGCGCAGGAACATCACCATCTCCTGTGCGACGGCGTGGGCGACCTCATGGCCCAAGTCGTCCTCCACCAGGGCGAGTGCGAGGTCCATCCCCGCCGTCACCCCGGCCGACGTCCACACCCGCCCGTCCCTGAGAAAGATCGGATCGCAGTCGACGACCAGTTCGGGATGCTCCCGGACGAGCTGCTCCTCGCGCGCCCAGTGAGTGGTCACCCTCCGCCCGTGCAGCAGTCCGGCCGCGGCCAGCAGGAACACCCCGCTGCACACCGAGGTGACGCGCCGGGCGGTGCCTCCCGCGGTGGCGATCCAACGCGTCAGCGCCGCATCGTGCCGGGCCCGGTCGACTCCGCCGCCGCCGACCACCACCAGCGTGTCGACCCCCTCAGGGCTCAGACCGGCCACACCGCAGGGAGAGTGGACCGAAAGACCGCTGCCGGACCGCACCGGGCCGGGCAGCGGAGCCGTGATCTCGCAGGAGTATCCGCCGGTGAGCCGGTCGGCGTACTGGAACACCTCGTGCGGGCCGAAGAGGTCCAGGGGCTGGAAACCGTCGAAGACGACGAAGACGATGCGGCGCTGCTTCACCCCTCCACTCTGTGATCGGGCGCCGATGGCGTCAACGACAGGTACCCCACACTTCGCGCCATGCGGGAGAGCACGAACGGCCGTTGCGGAGGTCCCATAGTCAGGGAGCCAGGGAGCCAGGGAGCCGGGAGGTCAGGGAGCCGGGCAGGTTCGGCCTCAGGCCTTGACGGCGTCCGACAGGCGCACGAACGCGTAGCCCTTGTCGAGGAGTTGAGGCACAGCGCCGCTGATTCCGCTGGCGGTGCCGCCGTGGGGGTGGTTCATGTGGCCTATGACGACCGATCCCGGACGTACGCCCTGCATGGCCTGGTGCACCTGTGCGGGCGTGAAAGTCGCCCCGCCGTCGCTGTTGACGTCGAAACTCGCGAAGCGCTCCCCGAGGTCGGTGACGATCCTGGCGGCCACGTCGTCGCAGTAGGCCGTGCCGGAGCGGAAGAAGCGCGGCGGACGGCCGAGCAGGCCGGTGAGCTTGGCGCGGTTGCCCGAGACCTCGTCGAAGACCTCGCCCGCGTTCCGTGTGCCGGGTATCCGGTAGGCGGAGCGTCCTGAGACGGAGAGCGGGAGGTGGCGGGTGCCGTGGTTGGCTATCTCGAAGAGCGGGTCGGCGGCGAGTTCCTTGAAGACCGACGGGTTCTCGTCGATCCAGCGGGAGTTGATGAACAGCGTTGCGGGGACGGAGCGTTGGCGCAGGAACTCGATGAGCGCGCTGTCGTATGCGTTGCCGCCTCTGCCGCCGCATGCGTCGAAGGTCAGCGCGGCCGTCTTCCCGCCGGCCGGCAGCCGGGAGAGCGCTCCCGGCACGGTCAGCCCCCAGCTGGTGGGTGTGTGTCTGCCGTATCGGGCGACGATCTCGGCCCTCGTCGGCCCGGCCGGTGGTGCGGAGGGGCCGGGTGACCCCGTCGCCGACGAGGAGGACGAGGGAGTGGGAGTGGCGGCGGCCGGGGCGGGCTTCGCCGGTCCTGAGCAGCCGGTGAGGAGCCCACCCGTCGCCACCGCAAGGACCGTACGCCGACTCACGTTCATCGCGCCGCTTTCTCCGATCGGGGCAGCGCTGCTCGCCGCACCTGGTCAGCCTAAGCGGGGTGTCCGACGAGCCGGTGGCGGGCCCCTTCGCGGCGGATCGGCGCGGGCAGCAGAAGGCCCGGCCGGCGCAGGGGGCGCTCCTCGCCGGCCGGGCCGCTCGGTCGCAGCGGGTCAGACGCCCGAGCGCAGGGCGATGCGCTCGTCCCCCGCGTACACGTTCATGGAGCTGCCACGCAGGAAGCCCACCAGAGTGAGCCCGGACTCGGCGGCCAGGTCGACGGCGAGCGAGGACGGCGCCGACACCGCGGCGAGCACCGGGATGCCCGCCATGACCGCCTTCTGGGCGAGCTCGAAGGAGGCCCGGCCCGACACCAGCAGGATGCAGCGCGACAGCGGAAGCCGGTCGTCCTGGAGGGCGCGGCCGACCAGCTTGTCGACCGCGTTGTGGCGGCCAACGTCCTCACGTATGTAGAGCAGTTCGCCCTCCGGCGAGAACAGCGCCGCCGCGTGCAGACCCCCGGTCCGGTCGAAGACCCGCTGCGACGCGCGCAGCCGGTCGGGGAGGCTCGCGAGCAGCTCGGGCTCCACCCGGACCGGGGGAGTGTCGGCGATCGGGAAGCGGGCCTGCGTACGGACGGCGTCCAGGCTGGCCTTGCCGCACAGTCCGCACGACGATGTCGTGTACACGTTGCGTTCGAGGGTGATGTCGGGCACCGCGACGCCCGGCGCCAGCTTCACGTCGACCACGTTGTACGTGTTGTGCCCGTCCGCCGTCGCGCCCGCGCAGTACACGATCGACTGGAGCTCGGACGCGGCGCCGAGCACCCCCTCGCTGACCAGGAACCCGGCCGCGAGCGCGAAGTCGTCGCCCGGCGTGCGCATGGTGATCGCGAGGGGTTTGCCGTTCAGCCGGATCTCCAGCGGCTCCTCGGCGACCAGGGTGTCCGGGCGGGCCGAGACCGCCCCGTCCCGGATGCGGATGACGCGGCGGCGTTCGGTGACCCGTCCCATGCCCTCAGTCCCTCGATCGCTCTCGCCAAACTCGTCGGTCTGGTCGGTCTGGTCAGTCTCGTGTCTGTACGTGCTGGAAGCCGAAGCGTCCCTTGATGCACAGGTTGCCGTGGGTCACCGGGTTGTCGTGCGGCGAGGTGACCTTGACGATCTCATTGTCCTGCACATGGAGGGTGAGGTTGCAGCCGACGCCGCAGTACGCGCACACGGTGGTCGTCTCCGTCTGCGCCGCCTCGTCCCAGGTGCCCGCCGCCCGCATGTCGAACTCGGACTTGAAGGAGAGCGCTCCCGTCGGGCAGACCTCGATGCAGTTCCCGCAGTACACGCACGCCGAGTCGGTGAGCGGGGCGTCGTGCTCGGTCGAGATCCGGGCGTCGAAACCCCGCCCCGCCACCGCGATGGCGAACGTGTTCTGCCACTGCTCCCCGCAGGCGTCGACGCACTTGTAGCAGAGGGTGCACTTGTCGTAGTCGCGCACATACAGGTCGTTGTCGACCTTCGGCTGCTCGTCTACCCGTGCCGCCTCCGCTCCGAACCGGCCGGGCTCGGCCCCGTACTCCCTGATCCACTCTCCGGCGCGCGGGGTCGTGGAGAGGTCGACGGACGAGGCGAGCAGTTCGAGCACCACCTTGCGGCTGTTGCGGGCGCGCTCGGTGTCGGTGCGCACCGTCATCCCCGCCTCGGCCCGCCGCGAGCACGCGGGCGCGAGGGTGCGGCCGCCCTCGACCTCGACGACACACACCCGGCAGGCGTTCTTGGGGGTGAGGGTGTCGCCCCGGCAGAGCGTGGGGATGTGCTTGCCCGCGCCTCGACACGCATCGAGGACGGTGTCGCCCTCCGGCACCCGTACGGCCTCGTCATCGATCGTCAACTCGACGATGCGGCGCGGGGGTTGAAGTGGAATCGCGGTCACTCGGGGGCTCCTGTTCGCTGCGCTGCGGCACTCGCCGGACGGCGCCGCCACCGGTTCGGGCGGCTCATTCGAAGGCTCCAAGGCGGTCGATGGCGGATTCGACGGCGTTCCACGCGGTCTGCCCGAGGCCGCAGATCGAGGCGTCCCGCATGGTGCGGCCCACGTCCCGCAGCAGCGCGATGTCGCCCGCCGCGGCGGCGCCCGTGCGGTCCTTGATCCGGTGCAGCGCCTCCTCCTGCCGTACGGTGCCGACCCGGCACGGCACGCACTGGCCGCACGACTCGTCGCGGAAGAACTCGGCGATCCTCAGCAGGATCCGGGGCAGGTCGACGGTGTCGTCCAGGACCAGGACCACCCCCGAACCGAGCGTGGTGCCCGCCTCCCGGGTCCCCTCGAAGGTGAGCGGAATGTCCAGCTCGTCGGGGCGTACGAAGCCCCCTGCGGCGCCGCCGAGCAGGATGGCCCGCATCCGCTCCGGCGGGCCCGAGAGTGCGATCAGTTCGCGGAGCGAGGCCCCGAACGGCAGCTCGTACACGCCGGGGTGGACCACGTTCCCCGAGACGCAGAACAGCTTGGTGCCGGTCGAGGTCGCGGTGCCGGTGCGCGCGTACGCCTCCGCCCCGTGCTCCAGGATCGGCAGCACATTGACCAGCGTCTCGACGTTGTTCACGGCGGTCGGCTTCCCGAACAGGCCCTTCTCGACGGGGAACGGAGGCTTCGAGCGGGGCTCCCCTCGCTTGCCCTCGAACGAGTTGAAGATCGCGGTCTCCTCGTCGCAGATGTACGCGCCCGCGCCGCTGCGGATCTCGATGTCGAAGGCGTACCCCTGCCCGAGGACATCGGGGCCGAGCAGTCCGCGCTCCCGGGCCCGGGCGATCGCGTGGCTCAGCCGCTCGCGGGCACGGGGGTACTCGCCGCGCAGGTAGAGGTAGCCGCGCTCGGCGCCGACCGCGTACCCGGCGATCGTCATGGCCTCGACCAGGGCGTACGGGTCGCCCTCCATCAGGACGCGGTCCTTGAACGTGCCGGGTTCCGACTCGTCGGCGTTGCACACGAGGTAGTGCACGCGTTCCGGCCGGCGGGCGGTGGCCTCCCACTTCCGCCCCGTGGGGAACGCGGCACCGCCCCTCCCGACCAGTCCCGCGTCGAGCACCTCCCGGACCACTCCGGCGGGGCCGAGGGCGAAGGCCCTGCGCAGTGCGGTGTAGCCGCCCTGGGAGCGGTAGTCGTCGAGGTCGTACGGGTCGACTGCGCCGATGCGCCTGAGGAGGACGAGGTCGCTCTGGCCGGCCTGGGGGACGGCATGGGCGGCGGGATGCTCGGGGGTGGTGGCGTCGGGGTCTGCCAGGACGTGGGCCAGGGTGGTGGGGGTGGCGGGGGCGAGTGCGGCTGCGAGCCGGTGTGCCGGGTCGTTCCCCGCCCCGCCCCTCCCCGCTGTAACACTCAGCGGCTCCGCCGCGGGCCTTTGGGGGTTGAGGAGAGGCTCAGGTCCCTTTCCGGGCTCGTCCGGCGACTTGCGTACTGCCGAGTCACGCATTCCCAGCCCGTCCGGCGTTTGAGGACGAGCGCCCATTAGGCGCGACCGGGGGTCCGGGGATGGGGCCGCCGGGGTGTTCGGCGCGGGCGGGCCCGCCCGCCGCAGCAGCGCCGCCGGGGCGCGTTCGCACAGGCCCAGGCACGGGCTGCGCTCCCAGGAGGCGGACGGGGTGTCCGCGAGGGCGTCGCACAGCTCCGCCGAGCCCTTCGCCGCGCACGCCAGGTCCGTGCACACGTACAGCACCGTCGAAGGGCGCGGCTTCACCGAGAAGAGGGAGTAGAACGTCGCCACCCCGTACGCCTCCGCCGGCGGCACCGTCAGGCGGCGGCAGATGTAGTCGAGCGCGCTCTCACTCAGCCAGCCCACCCGGTCGTTGACCGCGTGCAGCGCAGGCAGGAGCAGGTCCCGGCGGTCGCGGGCCTCCTTGCCGCCGCGCGCCCAGCGCAGCTCCGCGTCCGTACGGTCGTCCGCGCCCTCCCATGCAGAGGCGGGCGGCCCCAACACCTCGTCCACGGCGGCCCGTTCCTCGTCCGTCGGCTTGGTGTCTGCGAAGTGCAGGTCCACGGAACAGTCAGCTCCTCACGGTCGCGACGGCCGGCTTCTCCACCCGGACCGCCGACGCCTTGAACTCGGCCGTCCCCGCGATCGGGCAGTTCGCCTCGATGGTCAGCTGGTTGGTGTCCACCTCGTCGGGAAAGTGCATCGTCATGAAGGCGAGGCCGGGTCGCAGCGCCGGGTCGATCCACACCGGCGCGGTCACCGCGCCGCGCCGCGACATCACCCGTACCTCCTCGTCCCGCGTCACGCCGAGCCGTTCCGCGTCCTCCGGGCACAGCTCGATGTACTCGCCGCGTCGCAGCGGAGAGGCGTAACTCCCGCTCTGTGCACCGGTGTTGTACGAGTCGAGCCGTCGGCCCGTCGTCAGGCGCAGCGGGTAGTCGTCGTCCGTCAGGTCGACCGGCGGATCGTGCTGGACCAGGCCGAACTCCGCGGCCCGCCCCCGCCGTGCGAGGTCCGCCTCCCAGAGCCTGGCGTGCAGGAAACTGGAGGGGAGCTCCCGCTCGGAGGGGCACGGCCACTGGAGGCCCTGGTGTTCCTCCAGGCGGTCGTACGTCATGCCGTAGTGATCCGGCGAGAGCGCTCGCAGTTCGTTCCAGACGTGCTCGGAATCGGTGAACTTCCAGTCGTGGCCCATGAGTTGGGCGATCGCGCAGATGATGTCGGTGTCCTCGCGCGCCTCGCCGGGTGGTTTCAGCGCGGCCCGCACGCGCTGCACCCGGCGTTCGCTGTTGGTCGTCGTGCCGTCCGTCTCGGCCCAGGCGGCGGTCGCGGGCAGCACCACGTCCGCCATCTGCGCGGTCTTGGTGAGGAAGATGTCCTGGACGACGAGGTGGTCGAGGGCGGCGAGGCGGCGCGCGGCCTGCTCGCTGTCGGCTTCCGACTGGGCCGGGTTCTCGCCGATGCAGTACACCGCCTTCAGCCCGCCGTGCTCCATCGCCTCGAACATCTCGGTCAGCGTCATCCCGTACCGGGGCTGGATCACCGTCTGCCACGTCGTCTCGAACTTCGTACGGGCCTCGGTGTCGAGGATGTCCTGGAAGCCGGGCAGCTTGTTGGGGATGGCGCCCATGTCACCGCCGCCCTGCACATTGTTCTGTCCGCGCAGCGGCTGCACGCCGGCTCCCCACCGGCCGACGTGCCCCGTGAGCAAGGACAGATTGATCAGGGCGCGGACGTTGTCCGTGCCGTTGTGGTGCTCGGTGATCCCCAACGTCCAGCAGAGCTGGGCCCGTTCGGCGCTCGCGTAGGCATGGGCGAGTTCGCGGATAGCGGCCGCCGGTACGCCGGTGACGCGCTCGGCGGCCGACAGGGTCCAGGGTTCGACGAGCTCCGCGTACGCCTCGTAGCCCGTGGTCGCGCGGTCGACGAAGGCGCGGTTGACCAGGCCCGTGTGGATGATCTCCCGGCCGATGGCGTGCGCCAGCGGGATGTCCGTGCCGACGTTGAGTCCCAGCCAGCTCTCCGCCCACTGAGCCGTCGAGGTGCGGCGCGGGTCGACGGCATACATCCGGGCGCCGTTGCGGATGCCCTTCAGGACGTGCTGGAAGAAGATCGGGTGGGCGAAGCGGGCGTTGGAACCCCACATCAGGATGACGTCGGTGTGCTCGACCTCCTCGTAGGAGGAGGTGCCGCCGCCGGAGCCGAACACGGCGGACAGGCCAGCGACGCTCGGGGCGTGGCAGGTCCGGTTGCAGGAGTCCACGTTATTGGTGCCCATGACCACCCGGGTGAACTTCTGCGCCACGTAGTTCATCTCGTTGGTGGCGCGGGCGCAGGACAGCATCGCGAAGGCGTCGGGCCCGTACGTGTCCCGGGTCCGCCGGAACCCGGCCGCGGCCCGCTCAAGGGCCTCCTCCCAACTCGCTTGCCGCAGCTGCCCGTCGGCGTCGCGGACCAGGGGGTGGGTGAGCCGAGGGTACGGCTTGGGCTGCCTGTTCTTCTTCATGCGGCGCTCCGGGTGTCGGACGTCTGGGCGAGGAGGTCGGCGAGCGCGTGCACGGCGCGCAGGGTCGGGACCGGGGTCGCGGTGAGCCCGGCGAGTTCGACGACGGCCGCGAGCAGCACGTCGAGTTCGAGGGGCTTGCCCTTCTCCAGGTCCTGCAGGGTGGACGTCTTGTGCTCGCCGACGCGCTCGGCGCCCGCGATGCGCCGCTCCACCGAGATCTTCGGGTGACAGCCGACGGCCCCCGCGACAGCGAGGGTCTCGCGCATCATCGACTCGACGAGCGAGCGGGTGTCGCGGTGGCGGCAGATCTGCGCCATGGTCGCGCGGGCGAGCGCGCTGATCGGGTTGAAGGAGATGTTGCCGAGGAGCTTGATCCAGATGTCGTTGCGCAGGTCCGGCTCGACGGGGCACTTGAGGCCGCCGGCCCGCATGGCTTCGCTGAAGTCGAGGCAGCGCCGCGAGATCGTGAGGTCGGGCTCGCCGATGGAGAACCGGGTGCCCTCCAAGTGCCGTACGACGCCCGGGGATTCGATCTCGGTGGCCGCGTACACCACGCAGCCGATGGCGCGGGCGGGCGGCAGGGTTGCGCTGACCGCGCCGCCCGGGTCGACGCTCTCGATCCGCCGCCCGGTGTGCGGACCGGGCAGCCCGTGGAAGTACCACCAGGGGATGCCGTTCTGGGCGGCGATGACGGCGGTGTTCCCGTGCAGCAGCGGGTGCACCAACGGCCCTGCCGCCGCATAGGAGTTGGCTTTCAGGCCGAGCAGTACGTAGTCGACCGGGCCGACCTCGCCCGGGTCGTCGGTGGCGGCGGGCCGGGCGGTGAAGTCGCCGCGCGGGCTGAGGACGCGTACCCCGTCGCGGCACATGGCCGCCAGGTGTGTCCCGCGGGCGATGAGGTGGACCTCGGCGCCCGCGCGGTGGAGCGCGGCCCCGACATAGGCGCCGATGGCTCCGGCGCCGACTACTGCGACTTTCACGGGGCTCTCCGTTCGGTGGAGGGGCCGTCAGTGAGGTGAAGGCCGTCGACGTGGGTTCCGGGGGTGTGGCTCTCCTGGCGAAGGTGCGGCCGGGTGTGACTGGGGTTGGCGCGGAGGCCGGATGCTCGGGCATCCCCAGCCCGGATTCGTCGACAGAATATTGTCTACAGTATGCCTTTCGGGATGGTCAAGACGCCTGACGCACTCCGGTTGCACTCCGCCCGGGCGAAACGCTGACACAAGGCTCCAAAGGTGCGGCAGTGAATCCTGTTGGGTCTCGCGCCCCTGTACCCATCAGTAGCCACGAAGACTGGATGGCTCCGGATGTCAGCAGTCCGTGCTCGTACCGATCAACCGTCCATGCTCGTACCGAGGAGATCCGTCATGACCGGCATGCGAGGCTCGCGCGTTGTCGCCGTCGGGCACTACCAGCCCGCCAAGGTGCTCACCAATGACGACCTCGCCGAGCTGGTCGACACCAGTGACGAATGGATCAGCAGCCGGGTCGGCATCCGCACCCGCCATGTCGCGGGCCCGGACGAGCCCGTGGACGAGCTGGCCGCGCAAGCCGGAGCGAAGGCGCTGGCCGGCGCCGGTCTGAGCCCCGCCGACATCGACCTGGTCCTGGTCGCCACTTCCACGGCCGTCGACCGCTCGCCGAATACGGCCGCCCGGGTCGCAGCCCGGCTCGGCATGGGCTCGCCCGCGGTGCTGGACCTCAACGTCGTCTGCGCCGGGTTCACGCATGCCCTCGCCACCGCCGACAGCCTGGTGCGCACCGGCACCGCCCAGCGCGCGCTGGTCATCGGCGCGGACAAGATGACGGCGGTGACCGACTGGACCGACCGCACCACCTGCGTCCTGGTCGGCGACGGAGCCGGGGCCGCGGTCGTCGAGGCGAGCGAAGAGGCGCTGATCGGCCCGGTGCTGTGGGGTTCGGTGCCCGAGATGGGGCATGCCGTACGTATCGAGGGCACCCCGCCGGTGTTCGCGCAGGAGGGCCAGTCCGTCTATCGCTGGGCCACCACCCAGCTGCCGTCGATCGCCCGCAAGGTGTGCCGGCGCGCCGGGCTCACCCCCGAGGACCTGGCCGCGGTGGTGCTGCACCAGGCCAATCTGCGGATCATCGAACCCGTCGCGCGCAAGATCGGCGCCGTGAACGCCGTCATCGCCCGCGATGTCGTCGAATCCGGGAACACCTCGGCGGCGAGCATCCCCATGGCCCTGTCCAAGCTGGTCGAACGCGGCGAGATCAGCACCGGCGACCCCGTCCTGCTCTTCGGCTTCGGCGGAAACCTCTCGTACGCGGGGCAGGTCGTGCGCTGCCCGTGACGGGACCGGCAGCCCCGTACGGACGTCGGCTCCGCATGCCCGTGGGCCGAAGCACTCCTCGCGCGAGCCTGGCTCACCAGGGCGGGCCTCGTCATCAGGGCTGGCATCGCCGACTCGCCTCAGCCGACGAGGCGTTTGCGCCAGTCCAGCGGCGCGAGGGTGATGGCCTGACCGGGGTCGCCGTCCCACTCCACCGAGAGGCCGCACCGCTCCAGCGCGGCCACGGCCTCCGGCCCACGGACGCGGTGGTTTCCGGCGAGCCGTCGAACCCGCCGTAGTGCAGCGTCAGTCCGTGCCCGGCCGCTGCCGCGTCGGTGGACTGGGAGTGGAAGTAGACGAAGCCGCGGGCGCCCGGTGCGCCTGCGCCGCCTATCTCCGACTGGCCGCAGGAGCGGCAACAGGTGAAGTGCTCCCGGGCCGTGAGGCCGGCCGCCTCCAGGGCGGCGAAGGCTCTGGTGATCCGCTCCGGGTCCGTCTCCTCGTCCGCCCAGGCGGCCTGTTCCGCCACGCGCTCCAGCCACATACGGTCCGTCAACTCCCGTGCCTGCTCGGGCGATACGCGCCGGGAATCGGCCGTCACGAGATGGTCCTCGGCCAGCTCCGCCAGCTCTTCGCGCGTCGCGTAGCCGCCCACGATCACCTCGCGGACCCGTGCATCGAGCAGCCCACGATCCTCGTCGTCGAGCTCCAACGGTGGGACGAGCGCCGGGAGTTCGAGGTCCAGACGCCTCCAGTCGAGCCCGGCGTTCCAGCCCTCGCTCGCGCGGGCCCATCCGGTCATGGCGGCGATCACCGGGGCCGGCCCGTCGAGCGTCGTCCCGAAGTGCCGGTCGGGCGCTCCGTCCCGGTACTCCAGCGTGTAGCCGCCGCCTGCCTCGTGCCACACCTGGACGAACACGTCGGGCAGATCGGGTATCCGCTGGACCACCAGGAACCGGTCGCCCTGACCCCCGATCCGGCGCACAAGCCCGGCCAGTTGACCGGCGGTGGCCCTGGTGTGCCGCTGTCCGTTCTCGGTCTCCACTGTGATCGCAAGCATGTCGTCCACTGTGGCACGGGGCACTGACAGCGCGTCCCGCCGAAGCATCGGGCCTGCCGGGATGTGACTGGTCAAGGTAGTTGTCACCTGGTCGCGACGTCTGTCACCGCCCCCTTTCCGGAACCCGCCCCGTGCGTTCGGGTAGCCGGAGCCCAGTGTGACGCCGACCGAATAGTTGGCCATTTCGGCTGCCCAAGACAGGCCCAAGCGCCCCTCGGAGGCTCAGCCGCTCGTCTTCGTTCGGTGACTCGCGTCACACCCGGCTCCTGTCAGCAATCGGGGCGCCGTCTCGTTCAAGGGGCACGCGAACGAGACAGGAGCAACGCCATGAAGCACCGCATCGTCGTACTCGGCGGTGGATACGCCGGGGCCTTCGCCGCCGGAAATCTGGCCCGTCGGCTCTCTCCGGCCGACATCGAGATCACCGTCGTCAACGCCGTACCCGACTTCGTTGAACGGATGCGGCTCCACCAGCTCGCGATCGGCCAGGACCTCGCGTTCCGCAAGCTCGCCGACGTATTCGCGGGCACCGGGGTGCGGCTGCGTCTGGCACGCGTCACCGGCGTCGACCCCGAGCGCAGGACCGTCGCCGTGACCGGCGGGAACGGCGACGGCGAGCTCGCGTACGACACACTTCTCTACGCGCTCGGCAGCTCCGTGGCCCACCATGGCGTCCCCGGCGTGGCCGAGTACGCCTTCGATGTGACCGGCCTGTCCTCGGCACTGCGTCTGCGCGAGCGCCTGGCCAGCCTGGGCGGGGGCGGCAGCGTGCTGGTCGTCGGTGAGGGGCTGACCGGCATCGAGACCGCCACCGAGTTCGCCGAGTCCCGGCCCGACCTCTCGGTCGCGCTCGCCGCTCGCGGCGAGCTGGGCGCCTGGCTCTCCCCGAAGGCTCGCCGTCACCTGCGCGAGGCCTTCGACCGGCTCAGCATCACCGTCCACGAGCACACCGGCGTCGAAGCCGTCGAGCCGGCCCGGGCCATCGCCGCCGACGGTAGGTCCATCCCGGCCGACGTGACCGTATGGTCGGGCGGGTTCGCCGTGCACCCCATCGCGGCCGCCAGCGGCCTGGAGGTCGCCGAGACCGGCCAGATCGTCGTCGACCGCACGATGCGCTCGGTCTCGCACCCGGACGTCTACGCCGCCGGTGACAGCGCCTACGCGATCGGCGAGAACGGCAGGCCGCTGCCGATGTCCTGCGCCTCGGCCGGCTTCACCAACATGCAGGCGACCGCCGCGATCATCGCGCGCCTGACGGGCAGCAAGGTTCCGACCACCGGGCTGAAGTACCACGGCAACCACATCAGCCTCGGGCGGCGGGACGCGATCTTCCAGATGGTGGACGGGAACGCCCACTCGAAGTCCTGGTACCTGGGCGGCCGGACCGCCGCGCGGCTCAAGTCGGGCGTACTCAAGGGGGCCGGGTGGAGCATCGCCCACCCGACCTTCGGCATGCCCAAGCGCAAGCGCCGCCTGGCCACCGCGCCCGACCGGGCCGGTGTGAGGGCCGCCGCATAGGCTGCTCCGCCATGGACAGCGCAGCCATCGATCGGTTCGAGGCCAGCCGGGGACGGCTGGCCTCGCTCGCGTACCGTCTGCTCGGCTCGGCCGCCGACGCCGAGGACGCCGTGCAGGACGCGTTCCTGCGCTGGCAGGCCGCACACCGGGAACGTATCGAGGTGCCGGAAGCGTGGCTGACCAAGGTCGTCACCAACCTCTGCCTCGACCGGCTCCGCTCGGCCCAGGCGCGCCACGAGCGAGCGGCCGGCGCCTGGCTGCCCGAGCCGCTCCTCGATGGCGACCCGATGCTCGGCCCGGCCGACACCTTCGAGCAGCGCGAATCGGTGTCCCTGGCCGTCCTGACCCTCATGGAGCGCCTCTCACCGGTCGAGCGGGCCGTTTATGTCCTGCGCGAGGCCTTCTCCTACCCCCACGCCGAGATCGCCGGGATCCTCGGCATCACCGAGTCCGCGAGCCAGCAGCATGTCCACCGGGCCCGACGCCGGGTCGCCTCCGAGCGCCGCGGCGGCGACGAGGCGGACCCCGCGTCCGCGCGCCGGATCGTCGAGGAGTTCCTTGCCGCCGCCATGTCGGGGCGCACCGAACGGCTGGTGGCGCTGCTCACCGCCGACGCGACCGCAGTCTCGGACGGCTACGGACTGGCCAGGCGGCTGCTGCGGTACACGACGAGCGAGCGCATCGCCTCCTACGTGCGGGCGGGCTTCAAGCCCACTCCGGCGAAGCGGCGGCTGGCCGGCGGCCGGCCCGCCTTCCACATTGCGCTGGTCAACGGCTCCCCGGCCGTCCTCGCCGTGGTCGACGACCGGGTCGTGGGTGCCGTGGCGTTCGAAGTCAGCGACGGCAAGGTCGCGTCCCTGCACGGCATCGCCGCCGCAGACCGGCTCACGCGCCTCAATGAAGCCTGGCGGCAGCACGAACCCGACGCGCCGGTCATCCACGCATGGTGACCAGAGCCTCCGGAATCCAATGACCTGAGTCGGAGCGAGGACGGCACCCCGTTCGGCCTCGCGCTGCACCGCAGTACGGGGGCCGAAGCATGTCGGTCTCCCGAGTCAGACTCGGCCCGCGCTCGCGGCCCGCCCTGCACAGCACGCCGCTGACGGACATCGAGAAACCGAGAACACGTGGAGCACGGTTGTGCTCTGCACGATGAGGGGCACCGGGTGCTGCCGCAGTTCACTGGCCGATGCCCGCTGGGCGTTGATCGAGCCTGTGCTGAGAGCCTGGGGGACCGAACGGCGCCGAGATGCATGGAACACCGCAACGCCGCCCGAGCCGCTCAGGCGGCCGCCCGTGCGACCGCGACCGCCCAGCCGATGTAGACGAGGTTGACCGCCAGCCGGACCGTCGCGCCGACGGGACGTTCCAGCAGGCGTGGCCGATCACCGGATGCCCGCCACAGGGCGTCCAGATGGCAGACCAGATAGGCGGTGATCAGTGCGGCCGCGGCCCAGCCGCCGACCGCCCGGCCTGCCGGTGTCAGGATCGCGGCTCCGACGACGGTCTCAGCCGCCCCGCTCGCGCCGACGAGGAGTGGGGCCCGGCCCAGCCAGGACGGCACCAGAGTGCGGAAGTATCCGGGAAACAGGAAGTGCCCGATCCCCACGGCGATCAGGAAGACCGCCAGTGCGATGGCAGCGGTAGCATTCATGAACGTGATGGTGGTCCCAACCCGCGCGTGGACGCTTGAACGAAACGATCGCCGACTCCACTTCGCATACGGTCCCGACGCGACGTTGTTCGCCGAGTCCGGCCCGTTTCACGTCACCCTCCACCGCCATCCGGCGTGGAAGGTCGTGCTGCCCCTCGGCGGCCATGTCGAGGTCGGATACGGCGCAGGCCGTACGGTCGCGGCGGCCGGAGTCATCATGCCCCCGCAGTTGGCCCACACCTGTGCCGTGTCCCGCGGCTACGTGGCCCTCTTCCTCGACCCCTGGGTGCTGGACCCCGGTCTGGGCCTGGCACGGCTCGGGGGCGATGCCACCCGGCGCCTCCTCGCCGCCGCGGGACACACCGGTACCCACGGCCTCGGCCCCGGGACGGACAGCGACCTGGCCGCGGCGCGCGCCGAACTCCTCACCCTCACCGGAGCGGGCCGCCCCGTCGATCCCCGGGTGGCCCACGCGGTGCAGGAAATCACACGAGCCGGCTCCGACGCTCCCCTCAGCTCCATCGCCACCGACGTCGGGCTCTCACCGACACGGTTGCGCGCGCTCGTCCACGCCTCGGTCGGCGTCCCGCTCACACGACTGCGGCAATGGGCCCGGCTGCGGGTGGCCGTCGCCGACCTGCCGCGCGAGTCCGCGGCCTCGGCCGCAGCCGTCGCGGGCTTCGCCGACCAAGCCCATCTCACCCGCACCGCCCGGAGCCTGCTCGGCCGCACGCCTGCGTCGATCGGACGTTCCCCCTCTGATCGACCCTCCTGATGCCGCCGGCCGAACCCGGGTCCGGCGCCCCTGCCGCCTTGAGCAGACGGGTCGCTACCCCTGACGGTGACAACCGCTGTGACCAAGCGAGGCAGGTGACAACAATCTCGACCAACTGGTGACAGCCAGCGCGACCAAGGGGAGGCGAAGGCACATGTTGTAGAGCGCGCCGGGTGACAACTACCGCGACGCGGGAGGCCGTCACTGACGCGGGACGTCGATGCCTGCCGCGCGGAGCCTCGCCTCGACCAGCGCGTTCAACCGGGCGATGGACGGCGACTGCGCCTCCCGGTGGTGGTTGATCAGTCCGTACCGGGAGGAGGTGTCGGACCGGTGCTGAGGCCCGGTCGGCATCGTCAGCTGTGCGCGGTTGGCCAGCAGCTTGTCGGCCAGCGCGGACGCCAGCCCGTCGATCCGCGGGTCGTCGGGCCCCCAGGACATCGCGTCCCAGCCACGCTGGGTCAGCTCGATCCATTCGGGGTCGTCGAGCCACTGTTCGAGCTGGGCCAGGAAGCGGTCGAAGACCTCGGGAACCATCGCTCGGGCCAGTACCAGGGCCTCCCGTTGAACGGCCACGTAGTCGGGACTGAATTCGAGAACGGCGAGTCGGTCCAGGACCGCGCAGGCCCGGTCGGGCAGCAGGGCCCGGTCGCCTTGGGTGAGCCGGTGCAGCGTGTCGCGGCGCGCGGCCAGATCCTCGATCTGTTCGTCGAGCCGGCGACGGACGTCGTCCAGGGCAGCGGCGAACCGCTCGGGACCGGCGTCGAGCAGGTCACCGATCTCGGCCAGTGGCACGCCCGCCCCGGCCAGGGTCCGGACCTGGACCAGCCGCAACAGGTCGGTCGACCGGTAGCGGCGGTAACCGGAACCATCACGTTCCGGCTCCTGGACCAGGCCGAGTCGGTGATAGTGCCGCACCGTCTTGATCGTGACGCCGACGAACGCCGCCGCCCGACCGATCGTGAGCCCGTCTGCCATCGGTTCAGCGCACCTCCGGACAGTGGGCAGCTGCGCACTCGCGCACCGCGTCGGCACGGAAGTCCCCGCGCGGGATCGAGCCGTGTTCGCCGACGACCTCCGCGCTGACCTTGAGGTGTGGGTTGCGGACGATCACAGCGGCGAGGGTAGCGCGCCGCTGTTCGGAGCCCATCACCCCCGTCGCCGAGGCCGGCACCCGAGCGATCAACTACCCGTATCCGAAGGGGCAATTGGGGGTTGACCTTGACCTTGACCTTGACCTTGGGGCAGGGCGCAGCCTCATCACACGGCCGCTTCGAAAGGGCGGTGGCCCACCGAGGCCGCCGTCGTTGGCCTTCGAGCTGCGCCGAACCTGCTGTCGCGAGATAGGGAATGACCATGAGCGAGTCCCTCCACACCGTCAAGAACGCCGCTGTCGGGCCGGATCGCCCGGAGTTGCAGAAAGCCATTCAGGAGATCGTCGATTCCGGTTTCGCCGGGGTGCAGCTGCGCGTGCACGACGAGCAGGGCGAGTGGGTCGGCAACGCGGGGGTGCGCAAGCTGGGCGAGGCCGCGAAGCCGCCGACCGACGGGCACTTCCGGATCGGCAGCATCACCAAGACCTTCACCGCGACCCTGGTGCTGCGACTGGTCGCCGAAGGCAAGATCGGTCTCGACACCCCGGCGGACGACTACCTGCCCGAGTTCGGCCTCGACCGACAGATCACCGTGCGGATGCTGCTCCAGCACACCAGCGGGTTGTTCAGCTTCACCGGCGAGATCTACGACGACGGGACGATCGTGCAGGGTGGAGTCCCGGGGGTGGGCAAGGAGTGGACGGGCCATCAGTTCCGCACCTACCGGCCGGAGGAGCTGGTGCGGCCGGCGCTGTCCAAGCCGGCGCGGTTCGAGCCGGGGACCGACTGGAGTTACTCCAACACCAACTACGTGCTGGCCAGGCTGCTGATCGAAAGGGTCACCGGCCGTTCCTGCGCCGAGGAGATGCAGCGGCTGGTCCTGGGACCACTCGGGCTGACCGGCACCGTGCTGCCGGGCGACTCGCCGGACATCCCCGAGCCGCACGCCCACGGCTATTACGGATATGAGGACGCCGGCCAGTGGAAGGTGGTCGACACCACTTGCTTCAACCCCTCCTGGATCTCCGCCGCCGGTGACATGATCTCGACCAGCAAGGACCTCCACACATTCTTCTCCGCGCTCATGAGCGGCAGACTCCTGCCGGCCCCGCTGCTGGCCGAGATGTGCACGCCGCACCCCAAGATGGGGTACGGCCTGGGGGTGTTCGTGGAGGAGACCGACGGCGGTGGCACCATCCTCCAGCACAACGGCGCCTTCTGGGGCTGGGCGGCCCTGATGTACAGCACGCCCGACGGCAGCAGGACCCTGACCGGCTCGCTGACCTTCGGGGATGCCGAGCTCGACTGGGCCGCCATTGCCGGGGTGTTCGAGAAGGTGAAGCAGAGGCTCGTCAAGGAGGTGTTCGGCGACGGGCAGACCGAGCAGACTCGGCCGTCGGGCTGAGCACCTCGGCCCGTACCGCCTGCGCGACCCGGTCGAGGTCCCCGACCGCTCCCCGTGCGGCCTGGACAGGGCTGTCGGCGTCGATGTGCCGGCGCCCTGTTCAGAGCCAGCGCTTGGCCGCCTCCACGCTGTCGCCCCCGCTGGTGTTGAACGCGATCGCGGCCGCCGGGGCGTGCTGGCGGACCAGGTTCACGACCAGCTCGAAGAAGACGAGCAGCGCCTCCGGCTTGCGGATTCCGCCTCCGATGACGACGACGTCCCACGCGTGCGCGGTGAGCGCCCCGATCACCGTGGACTCGGCCGTATCGTCCAGCGCGATCAGGGCCATGGAGGCGTCGATGCCGTGCTCGCCGAAGCGGGCCAGCTCCTTGTCGAGGACCGCGCGTATGGCGTCGCCGTCCATGCCGGGGACTGTGTGCGGGTCGATACCGAGAACAAGTGTGGAAGGCATGTGCTGTAGGACGTTCAGCGGACCGGCCGAGTTCCGCCCGGCAGAGACGTCCCACAGGTCAACTGCCCAACTGCCCGATGCGGCCGGAGACGCTCAGCGGGCGCTCGACGCGGGCGAGACGGCGCGGGCCCGGGAGCCGGTCGCTTTCATGGTGCGGGAGCTGGACTCCCACTGGCGCGGCGAGGAGAACGGCCTGTTCGCCGTGATGCGCGAGGACCCCGAATACGCGGACTACATCAAGGTCCTGATGGACGAGCACCGGGACCACAGGGCCAGACTGCCCGCGCTGGACCTGGCGACGCCCGGGGGCCGGGCCGAGTTCGACGTGATGGTCCAGGAGCTTCACCACCACATCAGCCGTGAGGAGGACGGACTGTTCCCGGCGTCCCTGACGGCCTTGTCGGGCGACGAGTGGAACCGTTCGATGGCCGCCTGGCGAGAGGCCCACCCGGCGGAGTGACCGCCTCCGGCACGTGGCCTCAGCAGCTCACCGAAGCCGTTACGGAGGAGGCCTCTTGAGCCGCGGCCTCCCCCTCCACCAGCTTCTCCATCGGGCCGACCGCCAACGCCCCGGAGATCACGACCGCTGCCCCGATGGCGGCGATCAGGATGATCGTGCCGAGCCCCACCATCGTGTCCACCGGAATCGTGTACGCCCCCACCACACGAGCCACGCACTCGGTGAGCAGTGCCCCGCCCCACACCACGGAGAACAGCGTCTCGCATCGGCGGAATCGTGCGTTCCCGGCCATCAGCCGGTCCCAGGCGGCGGCCTTGTCCGGAGAGTTCTTGGTGATCCAGGGCTTGAGCGCGGACGTCATCAGCGGGCAGCCGGCCGCCGCCGAGAGCAGGATGCCGATGCCGACCACGCTGCTGAGCGCACCGTCCTTGGCCAGCATCAGCCGGGGATCGCCGCTGACCGCCGAGAGCGCCAGACCACCCACGTTCACCGCCAGGACCAGAGCGGCGAGCCGGTTGAGGTCGCGGCCCTTCAACGCGCTCCACACCGTCCGCACCGCCGGGAGCACACTGCTGAGCGCCAGCGCGGCGAAGGTGCCCACCCCCGCGGCCTTGAGCACGTAGTACGAGGCCAGCGGCACGCCCGCCTCGACGATCAACGGCGTCAGGCTGTCCACCAAAGGGTTGCGGCTGCTGCTCATCACGGTCTCCCCGGTCCAGTTCTCGACGGCAGGAACAGCCTGCCGGGGCAGGGCACTTGGACGGCAGAGATCGCTGTCCCGAGAACACCAGGACATTTGTCATTCGGTGAGGTGTGACAGGGGCCGTCCTCAGTGCGGGCGGGACCAATGCCCGAGGCGCAAAGAGAGGTGTCAGGAGCGGCGGAAAAGTGGGCTCCACCACCGCCCTCGCGGCAGATCCAGGCCAATTCCCCGTACCTGTGCAACCGAATTCGGACGACGAATGTGCGAGGGGATTGCGCTCGGTAGACTGTAGACGATAGCCAATTTCCATGACCGGCTCGACACCCGTGGTGCAGGAGGGGGGAACCGATGTTGTCCGCAGGACTGCCGCAGGGAACGGTGCCCAAGCTGGAGCGGCCCGGGCCGCTGCGTGAGCGCGTGTACGAGGCCCTCCTTGAGCTGATCACCACGCGGGCCCTGCGCCCCGGCCAGCACCTGGTCGAGAGCGAGCTCGCGGGGCACCTCGGGGTGTCCCGGCAGCCGGTGCGCGAGGCGCTCCAGCGGCTCAACACCGAGGGCTGGGTCGACCTGCGGCCCGCGCAGGGCGCGTTCGTCCACGAGCCCACCGAGGAGGAGGCCGACCAACTGCTCTCGGTGCGTACGCTCCTGGAGGCCGAGGCGGCCCGGCTCGCCGCGGCCAACTCCGGGTCGGCCGGGATCGCCGCGCTGGAGAAGCTGTGCGCCAAGGGTGAGCAGGCCGTCGCGGACGACGACGTGGACCTGGCCGTGGCGACCAACGCCGCGTTCCACGCCAAGGTCATGGAGCTCGCCGGGAACCTGGTGCTCGCCGAACTCGCGGGCCAGGTCGACCGGCGGGTGCGCTGGTACTACACGCCGGTCGCCCGCCAGCGCGGCAAGCAGTCCTGGATCGAGCACCGCGACCTGATCGCGGCGATCTCGGCGCGCGACGAGCGGCGGGCCACCGAGGTCATGCGCGCCCACACCGAGCACACGCGCACGACCTACCACGAGCGCGCCGAGCGGGGCTGACCCCGCCGACGGCCCGGGCCGCGTTGTCCGAGTCCGTTCTGCCCGGCGGGTGCAGCACGGCCGGGCTCTGTCCACGGAGGCGTGCCGGGGCGCTCCGCGGCCTGTCGCCTGCGGACCGCCCCGGTACACGGGACCTCCGGCTACCGGTCGAGGGGCACTGTCACGCGGGTCGGCCCGCCGCCCCCGCCGACGCGATGGTGGCGTCGTTCTCCGTGGCCGGCACTCTGATCCGTACGGGTTCGGTGCCAGTGGTGTGGTGGCGGGCGGCCCAGTTCTGCAGGGCGGCGCGGCAGGCGTGATCCAGGTGCCGCGCGGCCGTCAGGTCGAGTTCGATGGGCTGATCCTTCGGCAGTGCCTCCAGGGTCTGCAGGATGCGGGGAAGTCGGAGGAAGGTGGCGTTGCCGGTGAGGGCCACCACCAGCCTGCCACCGGTGAGTTCGCGGGTGTCGAGGTGGACGTGGGAGGTCTCCCACGCCGACTTCGCCACGGCCAGCACCAGGCCCAGGACCACGCCTTCGAACATGCTCGTCGTCACGATGGCGACGGCTGTGATCGTGAGGATGACGAGCTCGCCGCGGTGTTCGCGCCACAGCGGGAGTACTTCCTTGACGGGGATCAGCTTGCAGCCCGCGTGCACCAGTACGCCCGCGAGTGCCGCGAGCGGGATGATCCCGATCACCATGGGCAGCAGCACGGTGAACAGCAGCAGCCACAACCCGTGCAGGATGCGGGAGACCTTCGTCGTCGCACCTGCCTGGAGGTTGGCGGAGCTGCGGACGATGACCGCGGTAAGCGGCAGGGCCCCGAGCACGCCGCACAGTGTGTTGCCCACGCCCTGGGCGACCAGCTCCTTGTCGTAGTGCGTACGCGGGCCGTCGTGCATGCGGTCCACCGCCGCCGCGCTGAACAGCGATTCCGCCGAGGCGATGAGGGCGAAAGCGAGGACCGTACCGAGCACCGCGACGCTGCCCAACGAGCCGAGGTCGCTCGGACCGGGCGGCTGGATGGCCTCGAAGAGCCCCTGCACCTTCACGTTGGCGACGTCCGGGCCACCGATGGCCGTGCCGGCGGTGGCGAGGGCCACCGCGGCCAGCGGCGCAGGGATCAGCTGCACCTTGGCGGGCAGCTTCTTCCACCCCACGAGCACGATGATGCTGCCGAGGCCTACCGCGAAGGCGGTCAGTGCGGAGCGGCTGGTGGCGATGTGACCGACCAGACCCGGGATGCCGAAGATCTTCTCCAGGCCCGAGCGCGGCTGATGGACGCCGACCATGGTGTACAGCTGCCCGAAGACGAGCACGAGTCCGATGCCGGCCAGCATGCCCTGTACGACCGAGACGGAGATCGCCCGGAACCAGCGGCCGAACCGCAACAGGCCGAGGCCGATCTGGAGCACTCCGGCGGCCAGCACGATGGCGCCGAGCGTGCTCAGTCCGAACTCCCGGACGGCTTCGAAGACGAGGACGGTCAGGCCCGCCGCCGGGCCGCTGACCTGTAGCGCGCTCCCTGGCAGGAAGCCCACGACGAGCCCGCCGACGATGCCGGTGATCAGGCCGAGTTCGGCCGGCACGCCCGACGCCACGGCCACGCCCACACACAAGGGCAGGGCCACCAGGAACACCACGAGCGAGGCGAGCGCGTCCTGGCGCAGGACAGCAGGATTCTTGAAAGCGCAAAGCATGAGCGAAGGTCCCCCCGAATTCGTGCCCGGCCGGTTCACAGGGCTTTGAACGACAGTCCGCCGTCTTGCGCCTGTTGCGCTCTGACCGCGCCGGTATGCACGTCGTAGTGCCAGGTGTGCAGGGAGAGCGTGCCCGCGTCGATGCGCTCTTGGACGCACGAGTAGCCGCGCAGCGTCTCCAACTGTGCGAGGGCGTGGGCCTGTACGGCTTCCGCGATCCCGGCGGAGGCCGTCGCCGGCGAGCGGACGGGGGCGTGCGGCGGCAAGAACTCACCCCGGAGCGCCCCGGTGATCAGGGTTGGTACGACGCGAGAGTCCGAGCAGGTGATGAACAGGACTTGCGGGGCCTGCCCGGCCTCAGAGGCCTGGAAGAGTTCCGCATGCCGGGGGTCGGCCATGTGCGTGGCCGAGAAGGAACACGTCTTGTCGATCAGTGACTTCATGATGGCCTGCCTCCTGCGCCTGCGCGGCTTCAGCCGGGGCGCGGTGTGGTCGGGTCGGTCAAGAGTTGTGAAGGGGTGCGGCGGCGATTCCTCAGCGCCACGTCCTCGGGGCGATACGCCACACCACTGCGGCACAGTCGGATTCGCAGCCGCAACAAAACTTACCAGTGCTTTGCCTGCTGACGGCAGATGAAATAGTTGGCAAAATCCCACAGGAATGGGACATTTGATCAATTTCGAGGCCAGGTAAGTGGGGCGTACGGTGGCGCTGCAGGCGCACAACGCGCCTCTGGAACAAGGTACTTGCATCGGCAGTGCACCACGAGGGACTCCCTTGCCGACTCCGTGCGCGACGCCATTGGAAATCCTTGCCCTTCACTTGATCGACGATCGTGCTTTACCTTCCAATTGTTTGAAGTTGAGGCCTGTGGAATGTGAAACAGCCTCTCGACGTCTCGGTCGGCGTAGTGGGGCGGACGGGGACCCGCGGTGGCGGCACGAGCCGCCGCCAGGTCGGGCAACTCCTGTCCCCGGACAAGGGGTTCGGCTGCGGGGGAGTCCCTTTGCCGAAGCGCCTCGCCGGACCATCGCGTGGTGCGCCGACAAGTACGGCACAGATGGTCGGGCGACCGTGGACCTCCCTCGGGCCGCTTGACGAACTCCGCGCCATCGCGTCGCGCCGACCTGCGGGATCCGGCCGTCCGTTCGCACTGGAGATGGCCTTCTCCAAAGGGTGTGGCGCTACGCCGATGAGGAGTTGCGCCAGCAATTACGTGTAACGCGCAGGCGTATGCTCGGCCCATGGTTGAGCATCGCATGATCGACGTGAACGGTATCCGGCTGCACATCGCGGAGGAGGGCGAGGGCCCGCTCGTCGTGCTGCTGCACGGCTTCCCCGAGTCCTGGCACTCCTGGCGCCACCAGTTCGCACCACTGGCCGCCGCCGGGTTCCGGGTGGTCGCCCCTGACCAGCGGGGATACGGCCGCAGTGATCACCCGGAGGGCGTGGAGGCGTACAGCATCCTCCATCTCGTCGGGGACGTGGTCGGGCTGATCCACGCCCTGGGCGAGGAGGGGGCGTTCGTCGTCGGGCACGACTGGGGCGCACCGGTGGCCTGGCACACCGCGCTGCTGCGGCCCGACGTCGTGCGCGGGGTGGCGGGGCTGAGTGTGCCGCCGCCGTTCCGCGGGGAGCGTCCGCCGCTGGCGGCCATGCAGGAGCGGTTCGGCGGGCGCTTCTACTGGAACTACTTCAACAGGCCCGGGGTCGCCGACGCCGAGTTCGCCAACGACGCCCGCACCGCCCTGCGCAAGCTGTTCTACTCCGCCTCCGGTGACGCCCCCGATGCGGGCCGCCCCGATCAGGCGCTGGTGGCCGATCCGGGCCGGGGCTGGCTCGCGGACATGGCCAACCCCGAGGTGCTGCCGGACTGGCTCACCGAGCAGGACCTGGACGAGCTCACCGAGAGCTACGCCAAGGGCTTCACCGGAGCCCTGAACTGGTACCGCAACCTGGACCGCAACTGGGAGCTGACCGCCGCCTGGCACGGCGCGGTCGTCAGTCCGCCCGCACTGTACGTGTACGGCGACCGCGACCTGGTCCCTGCATTCCCGGGGACGCCCGAACTCATCGCGAAACTACCGGAGTTGATGCCCAGCCTGCGCCGCGCACCGATCACGCTGCCGGGCTGCGGCCACTGGACTCAGCAGGAGCGGCCCGAGGAAGTGAATGCCGCGCTGGTCGAGTTCCTGACAGAGCTACGGGGCTGATGGACCGTTTCCGCCCGGTGCGGCACCTGTTCGGCGGAGCTGTTCGGTCTCAGGCAGGTGATGGCCTGTCGGTGCGGCTGTGTTGCAGGAAGGAGCCCATCATCCCGCGGCCCACGTCTGCGGCCGGCCACAGTCCTTCTGCGGCCCGGCCGCTCACCGTGCCCGCCGCCGTCACGCACAGCGCCGCGAGGACGTTGGTGAGCGCGAAACTCAGGACGTACCGCCCGTGAAGGAGCGCGTACAGCGCGCTGTGGGCCACGGTGACCATGAGGAACCCCAGGCCGAAGGCGACGCCGTTGGTGGCGAATACCCCTGGTATGGCCGGCGCACATGTGAGGAACCCACACATGCCGAGGATGAGTGAGAAGCGGCGGGCGTTGGTCTCCGGCGGTACCTGATTGGAGCGCCGCAGGGCGCCGGGTCTCCAGCGGTCGCCACCACAGTGCCGTCGACGGCAGGCATACGTCCCCCCCGCAGGCATGTCGTTCCCACGCGCGGCCGACACCCTGGCCGAGCACAGCGAAGCCGCCCCGGACTGTCTCAGCTCCGGGGCAGTCGTGCGCACATGTGGGCCTACACCACCTCCCGGCTGATGGGCTGTGGGTTGGCCGCGATGTCCTTCATCCTGGTCCGGCCGGGCTGTCGCAGCAGTAGGGCGATGCAGCCCGCCACCATCGAGATGCCGCCGGCCAGGGCATACGCGCCGTCGTAACCCCAGGCGTCGACGACCATGGAGCCGAGTCCGCCGCCGAACAGGCCGCTCACCAGCTTGCCGCTGTAGACGAGGCCGTAGTTGGAGGCGTTGTAGTTCTCGCCGAAGTAGTCCGGGGTCAGTGCCGCGAACAACGGGTAGAACGCGCCGCCGCCGAAGCCGGAGAGGAAAGCGAAGAACAGGAACAGCGCCTGGCTGTGCAGATGGCCGGCCCAGATCACGCCGAACTGCGCGAGACCCAGGACCACGATCACGAACACCAGGGTCAGCTTGCGGCCCCACAGGTCGGACAGCCAGCCCACGACCGCCCGGCCGATGCCGTTGATGACCGCCATGACGCCCATGGACGAGGCCGCGACCAGCGGGCCGAAGCCGACCTCCTTCGCGTAGTCCACCTGGAAGGAGATGCCGAAGACGGAGACCCCCGCCGTCATCACGATGGTGACCCACATCAACGGCAGCATGCCGGTTCTGACGGCTTCCTTCGGGGTGTACTGCTTGGCGGCCGGGGGGTTCTTCGCGAGGCTCGCCGCGCTCTTGGCGTTGCCGGAGAAGTTCAGCGGGTCGATCTCCGCCGGCCACCAGTTCTTCGGCGGGTCCTTGAAGAACCAGGCGCAGATAGCCACCACGATCAGCACATAGACACCGATGAGGTCGAGGACCTCGTGGTAATTGGCGGTGTCGAAGGCGTAGTTGAAGATGAAGATGAAGGGCAGCGAGCCATAGGCGAAGCCGCCGTTGACGAAGCCCGTCTTGGCGCCGCGCCGTTCCGGGAACCACTTGCCGACCATGTTGATACAGGTCGCGTAGACGAGTCCGGACCCCACACCGCCCACGACGCCGAAGCCGAAGATCGCGGCGAGGACGTTGTGCAGGTGGGACAGGGCGAAGAAACCGACGAGGCAGAGTGCCGAACCGATGTACATGGCCCGCCGTGCGGTGAGGATGCCCTTCTCCCGCATCCAGCCCGCGGGGAAGGCGATGCCCGCCTGGAAGAACACCCAGACACTCAGAATCCAGAAGGTGTTGCTCTGCGTCCAGCCGTGGGCCTCGGAGAGGGTGTCCTCGGCGGAACCGTAGGCGTACTCGGACACGCTGATCGCCATCATCGCGACCCAGGGCAGGTACACCATCAACTTGCGGCTGTGGCCCAGCAGATCGCGATCAGTCTCGCCGACGCGATACACGCGGCCCTTGCTGTCCGTGACTTCCCGGTACGCGACACCCGCCGCGTACCGTGGCTCCCCGGATGTGGAACTGTCGCTCATGGTCGTCCCCTTGGCTTCGAAAGAACCTGGCCAGCGCCCCCTGTCCAAACCCTTCGTTGCGGCAGGGCCCTAGGTGAGCAGCCCCGCGGCCCGTGCCCAGCGGTACTTCGCACCGAGCACCGCTACCGGCTTCTCGGTGGTGTAGGGGTAGGCGACGACGCCGCGCTCGAAGAGGTACGCGCAGGCCTCCTCGACCTCGGTGTCACCCGCGAGCGAGGCCACCACGGGCTTCTCGATGCCGCGTGCCCGGAACTCCTCGACGACCCGCGCCGTCAGCTCGGCGAACACCATCGGCGGGGTGACGATCGTGTGCCAGTAGCCGAGCACCAGCGCGTGGATGCGCGGGTCCTCCATGCCGAGCCGGATCGTCGCCTCGTACGTGGCCGGCGGCTCGCCGCCGGTGATGTCGATCGGGTTGCCCGCGGCGCCGAAGGGCGGGATGAACGCCTTGAACGCGGCGTCCAGGTCCGCCGGGATCTCCATCAGGCGGAGCCCGTTGTCGACGATCGCGTCCGACAGAAGCACCCCCGAACCGCCCGCGCCGGTGATGATGACGACGTTGTCGCCCTGCGGTGCGGGCAGCACGGGCAGGGCCCGCGCGTACTCCAGCATCTCGCCGAGGCCGGGCGCCCTGATGACCCCCGCCTGGCGCAGGATGTCGTCGTACACGGCGTCGTCGCCGGCCAGGGCCCCGGTGTGGGAGCCCGCGGCCTTGGCGCCCGCGCTGGTCCGCCCGGCCTTGAGGACCACGATCGGCTTCTTCGGCACGGTCGCCCGCGCCGCCTCGACGAAGGCCCGGCCGTCCTTGAGGTCCTCCAGGTGCATCGCGATGCACTGCGTGTTGGGGTCCTCGCCGAACCAGGTCAGGAGGTCGTCCTCGTCGATGTCCGACTTGTTGCCGAGCCCCACGATCGCCGACACCCCGGTCCTGGTGGAGCGCGCGAAGCCGAGGATCGCCATGCCGATCCCGCCGGACTGGCTGGTCAGGGCGACCGGGCCCTTCACGTCGTACGGGGTGCAGAACGTGGCGCACAGGTCCTGCCAAGTGGAGTAGTAGCCATAGATGTTGGGCCCGAGCAGCCGCACTCCGTGGTGCTCGGCGATGGCCACGATCTCGTCCTGGAGGGCCTGCTCGCCGGTCTCGGCGAAGCCGGACGGGATGAGTACCGCGTTCGGAATGCCTTTGCGGCCCACCTCCTCCAGTGCCGACGCGACGAACTGGGCGGGGATCGCAAAGACCGCCACATCCACCTCACCCGGAACGTCCGTGACACTCTTGTACGCCTTGCGGCCCTGAATGTCATCGGCCCGGGGGTTCACGGGGTGGATCTCCCCGGGGAAACCTCCGTCGACCAGGTTGCGCATGACCGAATTGCCGATCTTCCCCTGCTCGTTGGACGCGCCGATCACCGCGACCGAGCGCGGCTGCATCAGCCGCCGCATCGACCGCAGGATCTCCTCCCGGGTGTACGTCCGGCGCGGCTTGGCCACCTCCGTCGTCAGCAGGATCCGGATGTCGGCGGCGACCGCGCCCTCCGGGGTGGCGATCACCGGGTTGAGGTCGACCTCCGCGATCTCCGGGAAGTCGGTGACCAGCTGGGACACCCGGCGGATCTGCTCCGCGAGCGCCCACCGGTCCACGGCCGGCGCGCCGCGCACCCCGCGCAGGATCTCCGCCGCCTTGATCGAGTCCAGCATGGACATCGCCTCGTCGGCGGTGACCGGAGCGAGCCGGAACGTGACGTCCTTCAGCACCTCGACAAGAACCCCGCCGAGCCCGAACGCCACCACCTTGCCGAACGTGGGGTCGGTGACCGCCCCGACGATCACCTCCTGCCCCGGCGGCAGGAGTTGCTGCACCTGCACGCCGTCGATGCGCGCATCGGGTGCGTAGGCGCGGGCGCTCTCGATGATCCGGTGGAAGGCGGCTCGCACCTCGGCCGCGCCCTCCACGCCGACCACGACCCCGCCGGCGTCGGTCTTGTGCAGGATGTCCGGCGAGACGACCTTCAGTACGGACCTGCCGCCGAGCCGCGCGGCGTGTGCGACCGCCTCGTCGACGTCCCGCGCGAGCGCCTCGCCCGGCACGGCGATCCCGTACGCGTCCGCGATCGTCCTGCCCTCGGGCGCGGTGAGCGCGTCGCGCCCCTCGGCCCGTACGGCCGCGAGCAGCGCCCGCACCGCCTCGCGGTCCTGTGCCTCGACACTGGCCATCGCTCAGATCACCCCGTTCGTCTTGAGCAGCCGCAGTTCCTCGTCGCCAAGGCCCAGTTCGCCGACGTACACCTCTTCGTTGTGCTCGCCGAGCAGCGGCGAGGTGACCATGTCGACGGGGGAGTCGGAGAGCTTGAGCGGCGAGCCGACGGTGGTGAACCGGCCGCGCTCGGGGTGCTCGACCTCGACGACCATCTCGTTGGCGGCCAGCGACGCGTCCTCGATGATCTCCTTGGTGGAGAGGATCGGGCCGCACGGGATGTTGTGCGCGTTCAGCCGCTCAAGCACCTCCCATTTGGGGAGAGTCGAGGACCACTCCTCGATCAGCTGGAACATCTTGCCCAGCTTGGGCAGGCGCGCCTCGGGTGTTGCCCACTCGGGGTCGGTGGCGAGCTCGGGGCGGCCGATGAGCTCGGTGACCGGCTGCCATCCGACCGGCTGCACGATCACGTACACGTAGTCGTTGGGCCCGCCGGGCGCGCACTTCACGGCCCAGCCGGGCTGCCCGCCGCCGGACGCGTTGCCGGAACGGGGAACTTCCGTGCCGAAGTTGTCATTGGGGTACTCCGCCAACGGGCCGTGCGCCAGCCTTTGTTGATCGCGCAGCTTGACCCGGCACAGGTTGAGGACCGCGTGCTGCATGGCGACCTGGACGCGCTGGCCGCGCCCGGTGGACTCGCGCTGGTAGAGCGCGGCCAGGATGCCGGCCACCGCGTGGATGCCGGTCCCGGAGTCCCCGATCTGCGCGCCGGTGGCGAGCGGCGGCCCGTCCTCGAAGCCGGTGGTGGCCATCGACCCGCCCATGGCCTGCGCGACGACCTCGTACGCCTTGAAGTCGGTGTACGGGCCTTCCCCGAAGCCCTTGATCGAGGCGTACACGATCCGGGGGTTTATTTCCTGGATCTTCTCCCAGGTGAAGCCCATGCGGTCGACCGCGCCGGGGCCGAAGTTCTCGACCATCACATCGGACCGGCGGATGAGCTCGGTCAGGATCTCCTTGCCGCGCGGCGTCTTGGTGTTGAGGGTGATGCTCCGCTTGTTGCAGTTGAGCATCGTGAAGTAGAGGGAGTCGACGTCGGGCAGGTCGCGCAGCTGCTTGCGGGTGATGTCGCCGGTGGGCGCCTCCAGCTTGACGACGTCAGCGCCGAGCCAGCCGAGCAGCTGGGTGGCGGAAGGGCCGGACTGGACGTGGGTCATGTCGAGGACGCGCACGCCCTCAAGTGCCTTGGTCGCGGGGGCCGTTGTCATGGCAGGGCTCCTCTACTTGTACATGGTCTGGTTCACGGTTCCGGGGGCGTACGCGTCCGGATCGACCCACACGTTGATCAGCGACGGCTTGCCCGACTCACGGGCGCGTCGCAGCGCGGGCGCGATGTCGGCGGGGTCGCGGACCTCCTCGCCGTAGCCGCCCAGCATCTGCGCGAACTTGTCGTAGTGGACGTCGCCCAGGGTGTTGCCGATCCGCTCCCGTTCCAGGCCGTACTTCTGCGCCTGGCCGTAACGGATCTGGTTCATCGAGGAGTTGTTGCCGACGATGCCGACGAACGGCAGGTCGTAGCGCACCAGCGTCTCGAAGTCCCAGCCCGTCAGCGAGAACGCCCCGTCGCCGAACAGCGCCACGACCTCCTTGTCCGGCCGGGCCTGCTTGGCCGCCAGCACGAACGGGATGCCGACACCGAGCGTGCCGAGCGGGCCCGGGTCCATCCAGTGCCCCGGCGACTTCGGCTGCACGACCTGGCCGGAGAAGGTGACGATGTCGCCGCCGTCCCCGATGTAGATCGAGTCCTCGGTGAGGAACTCATTGATCTCGCTGACCAGCCGGTACGGATGGATCGGCGAGGCGTCCGACTTCAGACTCGGCAGCCTCTTCTCGATCGCGATCTGCTCGGCGGTCCGCAGCTCCTCCAGCCACGCCTTGCGCTTGACGGCGCCGCCGTTGAGCCGTCCCGAGGCGGCCTCGGTGACGGACTTCAGGATCAGACCGGGGTCGCCGACGATCCCGAGGTCGATGTCCCGGTTCTTGCCGACGGTCCGGTAGTCGAGGTCGATCTGCACGACCGTCGCACTCGGCGAGAGCCGCTTCCCGTACCCCATACGGAAGTCGAAGGGGGTGCCGACGATCACGATGAGGTCGGCGTTGGAGAACGCGTACCGGCGCGACAGCTGGAAGTGGTGCGGATCGCCGGGCGGCAGCGTGCCGCGCCCGGCCCCGTTCATGTACGCGGGCACGTTCAGGGTGCGTACGAGCTCGATGGCGTCGTCGGTGGCCCGGCTCGTCCACACCTGGCTGCCGAGCAGGATGGCCGGTTTCTCGGCGTGTACGAGCAGGTCGGCGAGCCTCTCGACGGCCTCCGGGTCGCCGGGGCTGCGGGTGGAGGCCCGGTAGCGTCCCGCCGCCGGGATGCGCGCCTTCTCCAACGGCACCTTCGCGTCGAGCACATCGCGCGGAATCTCCAGGAAGGACGGCCCCGGCGCCCCGTTGAAGCACTCGCGGAACGCCATCGACACCATGTCCGCGGCCCGCGCGGTGTCCGGGACGGTCGCCGCGAACTTGGTGATCGGCGTCATCATGTCGACATGGGGGAGGTCCTGGAGCGACCCCATCTTGTGCTGGCTGTGCGCGCCCTGACCGCCGATCAGGAGCATCGGGGACTCGGCACGGAAGGCATTGGCGACGCCGGTTACGGCGTCGGTGGTGCCGGGCCCGGCGGTGACCACGGCGCAGCCCGGCTTGCCGGTGATCCGGGCGTAGCCGTCGGCGGCGTGCGCGGCGACCTGCTCGTGACGTACGTCGACGACCTCGATCCCCTCGTCCACGCAGCCGTCGTAGATGTCGATGATGTGGCCGCCGCAGAGGGTGTAGATGACATCGACGCCCTCCGCCTTCAGCGCCTTGGCGACGAGGTGTCCGCCCGAGACGAGGTCCTGACCGCTGTCGTCGGAGCCTTGAGGCATGGCGAAGTCCGTCCCTTCGTAGGGGAGCCGAGGTGCGCCTCCGGTGCTGCCCGCCGAGGGCAGGGGGCGTCCTCCGGATAGATTGCATACAGTCGACGAATACTGTATGAACCTTGTTATCCCTCATTCGATGGCGTGATGTCCAGGGGGCGCGCGGCACTTTCACACTCGGTCAGGAGCCGGCAGTGGATCTGTACGAGCACGAGGCAAGGGAACTGTTCAAGGACCACGGCATCGCGGTCCCCGACGCGGCCGTGGTCGCATCGCCGCGCGAAGTCCGCGCGGCGGCCGAGTCGCTGGGCAGCCGGGTGGTCGTCAAGGCGCAGGTGAAGACCGGAGGCAGGGGCAGGGCGGGCGGTGTGAAGCTCGCCGCGAACCCGGCGGCAGCCGAACTGGCGGCCCGCCAGATCCTGGGCATGGACATCAAGGGCCATGTCGTACGCAAGGTGATGCTGGCCCAACCGGTCGACATCGAGGCCGAGTTCTACGTCTCGTACGTCCTGGACCGCGCGGCCGGGGCCTTCCTCGCGATCGCGTCCGCCGAGGGCGGCATGGAGATCGAGGAGGTCGCGGCCGGCCGCCCCGAGGCCGTCGCCCGGATCCACGTCGACCCGGAACGGGGGGTGGACGCGGCGAAGGCGGCCGAGATCGCCGCGGCGGCGAAGCTCCCGCCGGAGGCGGCCCCCGTGCTGACCCGCCTGTGGCAGGTCCTGGTCGAAGAGGACGCGGTCCTGGTGGAGGTGAACCCCCTGGTGCGGACGGCGTCGGGCGAGATCCTGGCACTCGACGGCAAGGTCACCCTGGACGACAACGCGCGCTTCCGGCACGCGCGTTGGGACGCGTCCGGGGTGGACACGAGTAGGGACCCGCTGGAGGCCGCGGCGTCGGCCAAGGGCCTGAACTACGTGAAGCTGGACGGCGAGGTAGGGGTCATCGGCAATGGAGCGGGCCTGGTCATGTCCACGCTGGACGTGGTCGCGGGCTGCGGAGCCCGCCCCGCCAACTTCCTGGACATCGGAGGCGGGGCCTCGGCCCAGGTCATGGCGGACGGCCTGACCGTGATCCTCTCCGACCCGGCAGTGAAGTCCGTGTTCGTGAACGTCTTCGGCGGGATCACCTCCTGCGACGCGGTGGCAGACGGCATCGTCCAGGCCCTGGAATCAGTGCACTTGACCAAGCCCCTGGTCGTACGCCTGGACGGGAACAACGCCGCGCAGGGCCGCGCGATCCTCTCCGGCCACGCCCACCCGCTGGTCCAGCAGGCCACCACCATGGACGGCGCAGCCCGCCGCGCCGCCGAACTCGCCCAGCAGGGAGTCTGACATGGCGATCTTCCTCACCAAGGAGAGCAAGGTCCTCGTCCAGGGCATGACCGGAGCCGAGGGCATGAAACACACCCGCAGGATGCTGGCCGCCGGCGCGGAGATAGTGGGCGGCGTCAACCCGCGCAAGGCGGGCCGGGTGGTCGACTTCGACGACCGTACGGTGCCGGTGTTCGCGACGGTGGGGGAGGGGATGGCGGCGACGGGAGCGGACGTCACGGTGGTCTTTGTCCCACCGCCCTTCGCGCGCGCGGCAGTTGAGGAAGCGGTGGACGCGGGCATCGCCCTGGCCGTGGTGATAACAGAAGGCATCCCGGTGCACGACGCGGTGGCGTTCCACGCCCGTGCCCGAGCGCGGGGCGGCGCCACCCGCATCATCGGGCCGAACTGCCCGGGCCTGATCAGCCCCGGCCAGTCCAACGCGGGCATCATCCCGGCGGACATCGCCCCCAGGCCCGGCCGCATAGGCCTGGTCTCCAAGTCGGGCACGCTCACGTACCAGTTGATGTACGAGCTGAGAGACATCGGCTTCTCGTCGGCGGTGGGCATAGGCGGCGACCCGGTGACAGGCACCACCCACATCGACTGCCTGGCCGCCTTCGAGGCGGACCCCGACACCGAGTTGATCGTCCTGATAGGTGAAATAGGCGGGGACGCGGAGGAACGGGCGGCGGCGTACATAGCGGCCCGCGTGACGAAGCCGGTGGTCGCCTACATCGCGGGCTTCACGGCCCCCGAGGGCAAAACGATGGGCCACGCAGGAGCGATCGTGTCCGGTTCGACCGGAACGGCGTCGGCGAAGAAGGCGGCGCTGGAGGCGGCGGGGGTGTCGGTGGGCTCCACTCCTACGGAGACGGCGGGGGTGGTGGTGGGGTTGTTGGGGTAGCCGAGTGCTGGTGGGGTGAGGCTCGGCTGCGGGCTGCCGGTGGCTGGTCGCGCAGTTCCCCGCGCCCCTTCAGTGGGTTGCGCTGGAGCGGCTTTGGGGAGGTCTGCTGGGCGGGACAACGTCCTTTATTGGGACGCCAATTCAGCCCCCTCGTGCCGCAGTCGTCGAACTCCCCGTCTAGTTGAGGGGGTAGGCCCCCGGGCCGGAGGCCGAAGAAACTGCTACTGGAGGGCGGGGGCGGGTTCGGGGGTAGGCCACCAATTCGCCTGCGCCGACGGGGGCTTGAGGTGGGCCCTGCTAAGGGGCGCGAGGAACTGCGCGACCAGCCCCCGACGGCCCGCAGTCGACGAACTCGCCGTCGAGGTGCGAGGGCCCAGTGCCACCCACCGGCCCGAGGCCGAAGCACCCGCGAGGGTAGGGGCCCGGGGCGGAGCCCCGCCGCACCACCCGCAACCCCAAGCCCAACGACCCACCGCCGGAGGCTTTCGGGAAGGGGCGGGGTGGGGAAACAGCCCGCCGCAGGCGCCCACCCACCCGAGCCTCCCCCCCCGGACCCCGCCCCGCGATCACGTGACGTCACTCATACTTCACGCCCAGTACGTACCCAACCCCGCACCACCTCACTACCGTCCGGTAACACAAGCCATCCCACCCCGCCCCGACAGCAGCGCACCGAGAGCGGAGACCCTCATGGCACCCACCCCCGGCTCAACCAACCCCGCCCCCCTCACCCTGAAGCCCGGCACCGCCTGGTCGGACGCCTGGCAGCGCAGCCGAGCCGTCGCCCCCGAGGCCTTCCACGACGACCGCGTCCTGAACCTCTGGGCCGGCCAGTGGCACGCGGACGGCCGCGCACTCCCCGCCATCGGCCCCGTCGACGGCACCCCCATCGCAGGCCCGCCCCGCCTGGATGCCCCCACCGCCCAACAGGCCGTACGCGCCTCCCTCGACCAGCACCGCGCCTGGCGCCACGTCCCGCTCCCCGAGCGCAGGGCCCGCGTCGGCGCCACCCTCGACGCGCTGACCGAGCACCGCGAACTGCTGGCTCTCCTCCTCGTATGGGAGATAGGCAAGCCCTGGCGCCTGGCCGAGGCGGACGTGGACCGCGCCATCGACGGCGTCCGCTGGTACGTCGACAACATCGACACGATGCTGGAGGACCGCACCCCCCTCCCCGGCCCCGTCTCCAACATCGCGAGCTGGAACTACCCGATGTCGGTCCTGGTCCACGCGATGCTGGTCCAGGCCCTCGCGGGCAACGCGGTGATCGCGAAGACCCCGACCGACGGCGGCGTCGCCTGCCTCACCCTGGCCGCCGCCCTCGCCGTACGCGAAGGGATCCCGGTCACGCTGGTCAGCGGCAGCGGGGGCGAACTCTCCGAGGCCCTCGTCCGCTCCCCGGAAATCGGCTGTGTGTCCTTCGTCGGCGGCCGCGACACCGGCGCCCGTATCGCCACGGCCGTCGCCGACCTCGGCAAGCGGCACATCCTGGAACAGGAGGGCCTCAACACCTGGGGAGTCTGGAACTTCACCGACTGGGACGCGCTCTCCTCCGTCATCCCCAAACTCTTCGACTACGGCAAGCAGCGCTGCACCGCCTACCCCCGGTTCGTCGTCCAGCGCACCCTGTTCGACCAGTTCCTGGCCGCCTACCTGCCGGCCGTACGCTCCGTTCGCACCGGCCACCCCCTGGCCGTGGAGCACCCCGAAGACGCCCTGCCCGTACTGGACTTCGGCCCGCTCATCAACGCGGCGAAGGTCAAGGAGCTAGGCGACCAGGTGATCGAGGCGATCGACCGGGGCGCCGTCCCGCTGCACCGCGCAACCCTGGCCGACAGTCGCTTCCTGCCCGGCCAGGACACCAGCGCCTACCTCCCGCCGGTCACCCTCCTGAACCCGCCGCCGTCCTCGCCCCTCTTCCACGCGGAGCCGTTCGGCCCGGTCGACACGATCGTCCTGGTCGACACGGAGGCGGAGCTGCTCGCCGCGATGAACGCCTCCAACGGAGCGCTGGTCGCCACCCTGTCGACCGACGACCCGGACACGTACGACCGACTCGCCCCGCACATCAGGGCGTTCAAGGTGGGCCGAGGCAAACCCCGCTCGCGCGGCGACCGCGAGGAACTGTTCGGCGGCTTCGGCGCCTCGTGGCACGGGGCGTTCGTGGGCGGCGAACTCCTGGTCCGCGCCGTAACGGAGGGCCCGGCAGGAGAGCGGGCCCCGGGCAACTTCCCGGCGTACCAACTGATCCCGTAACAACAGAGCGGCCGATCACTCCGGACCGGCACGGCCATGTCACCCGATGCCCTGCCGGTCCGGCTCCAACGCGAAAGTACGCTCGGCGGCTTCCGGCACCGTGAGTTCGACGGCCTGCGCGAGGAGCTCCCGGTGCCGGAGCAACGGCTCGCGGCGCGGTTCGGGAACGAGCCCGAGCAGATCGTCGAGCCCTGCCATGATCCGGCGGGTGACCTGCGGGTTTCCGACCGCGCAGAGCCGGATCTCGGCGAAGCCGAGGTCGACGAGATCGGCCCAGTCGGGTACGTCCTGGACGAGCCGGACCTCGCCCTTCCCGTCCGGATGCCCCACGGCCCCGAGCGGCCGGTGCGCCAGCGCGGTGAGCAGCTGCACGATCCGGTCGAGGCACTGGACGGCGGTGGTCGGGTCATTGACGGCCGGTGAAAGAGCCCGCAGGGCGATGTCGGACAGCTGCCGAAGCCCGAACCCGAGATCCTGGTGGAACGTACGCTCCACACCGACGGAAACGGTGTAGCGCAGCGAGCCCCGCGAAGGCACCTTGCCCTCGTCGCTCCCGTGCACGGAAAGCAGCGGGGTGCCCGGCACCACGAAGTCCCCGATCCGGGGGATGAGCCGGAGCACGACTCCCTGCCGCCGAGCGGCCCGTACGAGCCGGGCGATATTGACATCCCGCAGCACCCCGGCCTCCCCGCTGTATCCGACCCGACCGATCTCGGGACCAACGCCAAGCCCACCGAGATCCCCGCGAGGCATCTTGTCCACGACCCGCAGCGCCTCACCGGTAATCCGGTCGACGACGTGCCCGACCCGCATGAGCCGCAGCGTGGAGTTCACGTACGCGATGAAGAGGAAGAGGCTCAGCGTGACCAGGAGCATCGTAAGGAGACTCTGCAGAAAGGGAACGGTGGTCACGAGCCGGGGGTCGGTCTCGCTCTCGAAGGAGGTGAGGACGAGCAGCGACAGCGTGAACGTGGCCAGGAAGACGGCGAAGGTCAGCTTGGTGATCCGAGACCGTACGAAGATCCGCACCACGCGCGGGGTGAACTGGCCGCTCGCCATCTGCACGGCGACCAGCGAGATGCTGAAGACGACACCGATGAAGGTCATCATCGCCGAGCTGACCGTGTTGATCACGGGCTTGGTGTCGTTGACGATCCGGATCAGGTCGTCGACCTCGTCGAAGCTCTGGCTGTCCTGGAGCACCCGGACGATGGCCGAGTCGGCCTCGTTCGTTGCGACCCACAGCACGAAGATCAGCACCATGGCCGCGGTCGGCGCGAACCAGAAGGTGTCCCGCAGATGCTCCCGCAACGGCGAGAGCGCACGCGGCCGCCGGTATCCCTTGCCCTTGCTCACCCGGCGAGGCTAGGCGTGCACCGCAGTGCTGATGCCGCCACGCCGCCGTGTGGTCCCACAGTCGTACACACATTGGTCCTCACGGAGTACGAATCCGTACATCCGCGCCAGAAGAATGGAAGACAACGAAAGCGCAGACATCCGAACCGACCAAGGGAGCAAGAGCCATGTCCGCTGGCCGCACCAGGACCCGGACCGTCGTCCTCACCGTCCTCTCGGTGGCGGTGGCCCTCGGCTTCGCCGCGGTCGTAGCCGTACCGGCCGCGAAGGACTGGTACCAGAACCGCCACGACGAGGCCGCCTCCTACAGCTCCGGCAAGGAGGCGAAGGGCGACCGCGCCTCCGTACCCCGCTGGCTCCCCGACGACGCGAAGCGCATCGAGTACGCGATGAAGACGACCGGCGGAGACCGCCTCCTGAAGGCCAAGCTCCCGTCGGCGTCCCTCCCGACCACATGCAAGCCGCACAAGCCGGACACGGCCCCGAAGCCGCCGGCCATGAAGCCGGCCTGGTTCCCCAAGCACGCCGAACAGCGCGCGGCGGCCCGCTGCGACCTGTACTACGCGTACATGGAGGGCAACACTCTGTACGCCTGGCAGGCGAACGACGACTGGATCCAGGCGAACAAGGCCTGACGCCGGCTGACGCCTCGCCTGACCACGCAATATGCGGGTGAACAGCACCTCAAACCCCTGGTAGAGTTCTCTATGTCGCCGCGGGGAACACACCGCGAAGACAACACCTAGTCCGGGTGGCGGAATGGCAGACGCGCTAGCTTGAGGTGCTAGTGCCCTTTATCGGGCGTGGGGGTTCAAGTCCCCCCTCGGACACTGGCTATACGCACATAGAAGAGCGGGTTGTGACTCAACGGTCACGATCCGCTCTTTTGCGTAGTAGGTCAGCGTGAGGCCGAGGGCTAGGTAGAGGTGCTGTTTGTCCTCGGGGGCGGCGGTTGCGAGGGCGGAGTGGATGCCGCCGAGCTGTTCGATCAGCTCGTGGATCTGGTCCTCGGTGAGCACGGTGCGCTGGGCCTGGTCGGTTTCGTTGAGCTGTCGTTGTGCGGCTGCTTTCTCGGTTTGGGTCTGGGTGATCCAGCGGGTGATGAGTTCGGGGTCGGTGCCGCGGTCGAGGGCTGCGCGGTAGTGGGCGATGCGGCGGTCGCAGTCGGCGATGGTGATGCGGGCGACTTCAAGTGTGGGGGCGGTGGTGAGGGTGGTTTCCTGACTGCGTTGGAGCTCGCGGAGGGCCCGGTCGAGCCGGGCAGGATCGAAGGACTGGGCGATCCATGCGTCGAGCCGGGGGAGCACGGCGTCCTCGCGGACGTAGACGGTCGGTGGGTGGTCGAGGGCGGTGGTGTGGGCGTACTCGGCTGCGTAGCGGCAGCGGTAGTGGGGGAGACCGTTGTTGAAGCTGCCCTGCATCTTGCGGCGGCAGATGGAACAGCGCATTCGCCCGCGCAGCACGTAGGGGTGCATGGTGGTCCGCGGCGGCCGCGGGTGGTCGCGCTGCTGGTGCCGTGAGGTGCGCTGGGCCTGGGCGGCTTTGAAGTCGTCCAGGCTGACGAGTGGTTCATGGACCGGTTGCGCGGACCAGATCCACTGGTCGGGCTTGTTCCAGGACTGTTTGGTGCGGTGGCCGAGGGTGATGTCGTCGATGTCGAGCAGGACCTCGTCCTTGCGCTGTTTGTTCCAGATCTCGTGGCCGGTGTAGCGGGGGTTGGCGAGGATGGCGGCGACGGCGCTCTTCGACCAGGCTAGGCCGGTGCGGTGGGGGTTGCGGGCCCGGTCGTGGGCGGAGGGGCAGGGGATGCCGTCGTGGGTGAGCCCGATGGCGATGGCCAGGTAGCCCAGGCCGCGCAGGTACTCGGCGAAGATCCGCTGCACGACGGCCGCGGCCACGGGGTGGTCGGGCACGAGGCGGTGCAGGCGTTTGCCGTCGGCGGCTTTGGCGGGGTTGGGGTGCGGGCCCGCGTCCTCCAGTGTGTAGCCGTAGGGCGGGCGTCCGCCGAGGAAGCGGCCTTCGAGCTGGGCCTGGGAGGCCATGGCGGTGCGCACCCGGATCTTGATGCGGTTGCGCTCACCTTTGCTCATGCCGCCGAAGACGGACATGACGAGGTCGTGGGCTTCGTTGTCGGGGTCGATCGGCCCGCCGACTTCGGGGACCCACAGGGGGACGTGGAAGTGGACGAAGAGGGGGAAGGTGTTGCCGAACTGGTTGCCGTAGAAGGTGCGCTGGGGCTCTCCGATGACAACGGCGTCGAAGCCGCGCTGGGGGTTGCGCAGATCTTGCAGGAGGGCGGCGGCTTGCGGGCGGCGCTTCCAGGGCAGGGCGCGTGAGTGGCCGGAGTCGAAGTACTCGGCCACGATCCGGCCGCCGGCCGGCTCGATCAGCCCCTTGGCCCGCAGGAGTTGCCAGTTCTTGGAGGCTTCCGGGTCTTGGAGGTCCTCGGTCGAGCAGCGTCCGGCGAAAGCGAATCGGGTCACGTCGTACTCCCGCAGCGATAGTGGTGCGACCGGCGGCCGGTGGTCGTCCGTGGTACCTCTGGTCGGCCAAGAGGGCCAGTCGCGGGCCGCTGAAACCAGGGCGCTGATCAGGGCAGCTGTGGGGAGCTTCCGGATCCGTTTGCGCAGGCGGAGACGAGAATCCGCAGGAGCACGGCCGCGACCGCGGGCGTGAGAGCGGGAGGCTCATGCGGGAGTTCCACTTCGATGCGGCCTGTCCGGTCGGCGGCTGGGCGGCGGAGCCGAGACCGGTCTGGCGTGACGGCAGGCATGCCATCGGCGTGCTTCCCTGCGGTAGGCCGTCGATCGCAGCAGCGGTCAGCAGGTACTTCTTGCCGATCGGTCTGTCTCGGAGCGGAGGGGTGCGCTGGCTGGTTCATAGGCATCTCCAAGGGGCAGGTGTGGCCACCCTCTAAGGAGAATTTGGCCCATGAAATGCGCCACAGGGGCGAGTGACGACATGTCAGCAACCGTCGGCCTCGGTCGGTTGCGAACTGACTCGCCTTGGAAGCTGGTGAAGATACCGGAAGACGCGGACCAGATCGGGGCGGGCCAGGGGGCCGGTTTTCTGTTCGGCTGGTGGTGTCCGGTCGGGTGGGGGCGACGGTTTTCGCGTCGCACTGGCATCGGCGGGGGTGAAGCTTCCCCAAGGCGAGGTAGTTAGTGGGTGTCTGAGAAGTCCCGTTCAGGGCAGGGCTCTGGCGGCCCGGTGCAGCAGGAGCATGACGGTGGCCAGGTAGACCGCGTTCTCCTGACTGGCGGCCAGGTATTCGTAGTCCTTGGACAGGCGTCGGTAGCGTCCCAACCAGGCGAAACTCCTCTCGATCACCCAGCGCCGCGGAACTACCGCGAAGATCGGCACCTCGCGTGGAGGGGCGTCGGTCTTGGCCCAGGTGCCACGGAATCCGCCGTCCTTACGCTGGACGACCTGAATGGTGACTCCGGTCTCCTCACGGACCCAGTCCAGGAACTCACCGCCGCGATAGCCCTGGTCCGCCCACAGATGCCGCAGCCGCGGGAACTTGTGGGCGGAGCGGGCCAGTAGCACGGCAGCGCCGTCCCGGTCACTCACGTTGGCCGGGCTGACGCAGACCGCAAGGACGAGGCCGAGGGTGTCCACCAGGAGATGGCGCTTGATGCCCAGCACCTTCTTGCCGCCGTCGTAGCCGTGCCAGCCACCGCGCTCGGTGGCCTTGACGCTCTGGCTGTCGATCACACCGGCACTCGGAGTCGGTTCACGCCCCTGGCCTGTGCGTTCCCGCGCCCGCAGGGCCGCCAGGATCTCTTCCCAGCAGCCTTCGACGCCCCACTGGCGCCAGTAGTGGTAGACAGTCTGATACGGCGGGAAGTCGTGCGGGAGCAGGCGCCAGGCGCAGCCGGCCCGCACCCAGTACGCCAGAGCATTGATGATCTCCCGACGCTCATGCTTCGGCGGCCGCCCGCCCGGTCTCGGCGGCGGTACGAGCGGCGCCAATACCGCCCACTCTCCGTCAGACAGATCCGTTGGATACGCGCGTCGCCACTTGACCATCCCGGCCTCCACCAGCGCAGGAACCACCAACTCACCTGCCCTGAACGGGACTTCTCAGACACCCACTAACCGGGACCCGGCTCTTGAAATTTCTGACCGCAGTGTCCTAACCATCCTACGTCGATCACCGGTGCAGGGCAGTGGGCACAGGGCTGTCCCTGGGGAGTGTGTCTAGAGCTCTGCCTTGCGTGAGGAATGCGCACTGTCTCACTGACGACCGCTCCTCCGGGCCAGTGGCGACGCTGACTTGGAACTACCGACGGTGGTGGAGGAACGATCACTGCGAACACCGTCTCCCACAACGGTCCCGCGGATGCGGACGAGGTGATTCTTGGTGTCGACACACACCGGGATACGCATGTAGCCGCCGTGATCTCGCTGACGGTGAAGCCCCTCGCTGTACAGAGCTTCGCGGCCACCGCAATCGGATATCTCCAACTTGCCCAATGGGCAGCCCAGTTGGGTGTTGTTCGGCGTGCCGGGGTGGAGGGATCGGGCAGCTACGGGGCGGGGCTGTCCCGGTATCTGCTGTCGCAGGGGATCGACGTGATCGAGGTCCCTGGACCGGGCCGTTCAGCTCGTCGTCGACGGAGGAAGTCTGATCAGGGCGACGCGCAGGCCGCCGCCCGTGCCGTGCTCAATGGCCGCGCGTACTCCCGTGTGAAAGCAGGGAACGGGCCGGTGGAGATTGCCCGCATGTACAACGTGGCCAGGAACTCCGCCGTCAAAGCCTCTAGGCAGCCTACCAATCAGATCAAAGCCGTCTTGGTCACCGCGGAGCCGGCACTGCGGGAAGAGCTGGCAGGGTTGAGCCGTCGAGCACTGATTCACGCGTGCGTAAAGCTCGGCGACGATGACGCGGGTGGCGATTCTGTACTGCGGGCCACGAGGTTCACATTGCGCTCCCTGGCTGAGCGCATCGAGCAGCTCACCGTGCAGGCCCGGGAACTGGAGAGGCGTCTGGCGGAGTTGATCGAGCGGCATTACCCCGAGTTGCTTGCCTTGGCGGGGGTCGGGCCGCACAGCGCCGCCGTTCTGTTGATCACCATGGGGGACAATGCCGACCGCTTGCGCAGTGAAGCGTCCTTTGCCGCCATTGTGCGGGGCAGTCCTGTGGAGTATTCCTCGGGAAGCAGATGCCATCGTCGGCTCAACCGAGGTGGCGACCGGCAGGCGAACGCTGCTCTGTACCGGATCGTGCTGACCCGGCTGCGCTGGGACCCGCGCACCCAGGCGTATTACGAGCGGCGGGTGGCAGAGGGGAAGACTCGGCGCGAGGTCATTCGCTGCCTGAAGCGGTATGTGGCGCGGGAGGTCTACCGCCTCGTCCAAAGGCGGCGGGATACGGGTTGCTCGTGAACGGCGCTCTTGATTCTGACCGGTCAGGGTGGAGTTCTCAGCCAGCGATTCACCGGGATTTCAAGCCACGGAGACACCGCCTGCAGGACCGTCTGTTGTGCGACAGAAACGCACGCGCCAGCCCGCCGCTCGCCCGATGCGGTGGAGTGTTCACGTAAGCGGGGGAGCCCCACGTGCTGCAACTCACCGCATATTGCGACCGCCAGCGCGTGCCACTCGGCGATGACTTCTTCCGGAGCGTGCGGAATGCTGGTCTTTTCGTCGTTGGCCTGAATCTGGAGGTATATGTACGTCACGAGCTCTCCTGAGTCATCCGTGCGCAGCAAGAAGATTCGGCCTGCCGATTCCCCAGTTCGGCAGATCAGGTAGGTCCCCTGCCTCTGTGGTGAAGGGCAAAGTGTTTTGGATATTGAAGGCCCCGCCGGAACGGAAATCCCGACGGGGCCCGACAAGCCAACGGGTCATGCAGGTCGGCCCGGCCAGATCAGCAGGACGAGCGGGTCCTGGTCGTCCCGTACCACAGTGAACCCGGCGGAGTGCAGAATCCCGATCACGGCAGTCTGCACGTGCACGCCACGGCCGGATCCACCCGCCCCACTCCCGTTTCCGATCACATCGCGCTCATGATCGACAGGACAACGGCTTCTGAATCCGTTCCGCGCAGTCCGTGAGACGGCCACCGCATCGCGCCCCGAGCTCAGGGCGGATTCGTACTGTCCGAGCCGCACTTCGTCGATGTCGGCTGCGGATCCGCCTTCCCCGCCGCCGCCCCGGAGCCGGGACCCGGGTGAACTACTTGCCGAAGACGACGGTGTTGTCGCAGCCCTGGCTTGAGCCGACGTGGGTGTTCTGCGTGCCGGGCGAGCCCTTGCCGCCGGACCGGTTGCCCTCCAGGCCGTTCTGGACCCCGGACTGGCCCTGTACGTCCTCGTTCTTTTCGACCGTGCTGCATTCGTTGCTCTGGTTGACGACGAGCGTCTTGGTCTCTTTGCCGTGATGCTCGTGTTCGTCTCCGTGGGCGTAGGCCGTGCCGGTGCCGAGGAAGCCGATGGCGCTGATGAGGACGGCTACGACAGCGGTCTTTCGAGGCTTGCGCATATCTTCTCCAAGCGTTGAAGCGGACGCGTACGCAATTCCGCCACGTCACAACGTGACGAGAGGCTAATGTGCAGGTGTCTGAGATCTGTTTGTCGGCGCGCCGGATCGTCTGACCCCGAGCAGGGGTGCCGGCTCCGCGGCCGGCCCAAGTTCCCTGTACGGCCAGGGCATCAAGAAGCCGGACGCGGGCGTAGGCGCTCCGCACAGAACCACCCGTGTGGCCGCGTCACGAGCGTGCGTCATCCAGGCTCTTCGTCACTGCCGCAGGGCGCCGACGAAACTCCCGTGCGGCGTCGCCGAGTTCGTCTCATGACGGCGCATCTCGACGACGTCGCGCGCCGCGTACCGCGGGCAACGATCTCCGACAGCGTGGGAAGCGTGATGGCGGACAGCGGCAATCGGCTGTGCCAAGATTTCCGTGAAGCCGATCATGCGCCCGTGCGTTGGTGACACTCCGTCATGCGGGTTATGACACTTGGCCTGTGTGAGGAACTGCTGAAGACGGTGTTCCAGCACCTCGATGAGGTGCTGGTGGAGCAGGTGGTCCACGGACGGCTTCGACCTCGTGCCTGTCGGGCAGTGCGACGAGGCGGACGTAGCGACTGATGCGGTCGGCCGGCGTGGCGGTCTCGGACCGGAGGCAACTGGCGCACGGACCTCACCCAGTGGCCCGGGCGCCGTGGCAGTGGAGACCACCGCACCTGAGGCGCACACCGATCCCTTCCCTATGCTGACGGCATGATCGATGTGCCGATTTCAGCGCTGGAAGTCGCGGTGGTCGAAGCGGGGACGCATGGCGTGGAGGCCCTGCGTGACACCGCTGCCTTCGCGCGCAGGCTCGAACTGCTGGGGTATCACCGGATCTGGTACGCCGAGCACCACCATTCGCCCGCGATCGGCGCGTTCCCACCCGCGGTGCTGATCGCTCATGCGGCGGCCTCGACCTCAGCCATCCGGCTCGGGTCGGGCGGAGTGCTGGCGCCCAACCACGCGCCCATCACGCTGGCGGAGCAGTTCGGAACACTGGCCGCGTTGCACCCGGACCGCATCGACCTGGGTATCGGCCGCGGCCCCGGCACCTTCGACGAGGCCACCGCGCGGCAACTGCGCCGCGGAGCCGGACCGGCGACGGACGCGCAGTACCACGACGACGTCGCCGCGATCCTGTCCTCTCTGGTCGACGAAGTGGCACTCGGCCCGTTGCCGGAGCCGTGGCTGCTGTGCTCCAGTACCGCAGGTGCCGCCCTCGCCGCGCGACTCGGCCTGCCGATCGCCGTCGCACACCACATCCGGCCCGAGAACACCTTCACGGTGCTGGAGCGCTACCGGGCGGCGTTCATCCCGTCCCGCTGGTGCGAGCAGCCGCGTGTGATGGTGTGCGTGGAGGCGATATGCGCTGAGACAGAGAAGGAAGCGGCGTGGCGAGCCGGGCCCATGAATGTCGTCAAGGCCGGTCTGCTCAAAGGTCTGAGCGAGATTCCCTTCCCCACGCCCGCGGATGCCGCCACCCATCCCTTCACGGCGGAGGAGCGACAGGCGCTTGCCGGTTTCCGTACACAGCAGGCGTGCGGGACGCCCGAGGCCGTCGTACGCCGACTCGCGCAACTGGCCGCCGAGACCGGAGCGGACGAACTCATGCTGACCACACCTGTCTACGACCTCGACGCCCGCGTGCGCTCGTACGACCTCATCAAGAAGCACTGCGAAGCCATGAAAGCACCGTGACAACCGCGCCGCACCGAACCGTCCGTCCCGCCCACCAGGGCTGACCCGAGCGGTGCATCAACGAGGGCAAGACCCAACGCGCGATCGTCCACTGCCTCAAGCGCCATGCGGCCCGGGAGGTCTTCCACCTGGTCGGACGGCTACAGCCAGGACCCCGCTCATAGGGGCCATGACACGTGATGGTCGCTGAGGCCCCGCCGGGCATCTGGCGATGCTTTGTGATGTGAGGGGGCATGGGCGCGAGCTGGCTGGAAGGAAACGGCTGACCACGGGCGCTCGCCAAAGGACCGGCCAACGCCGGGACGGCGAAGAACTTGGCGTGCGGGGCCGACGGAACCGGGTAACGTCTTGGTCATGTTCTTCCAAACGCCGATTTGCGAGTGAGCGCGTGATGGGCCCCTGCTGACGTCCGCCGACGTCGCCGCGCTCGTCCCCCACCGATGCATTCGTAGATCATTTCCATCATTACCGGGAGAACCCGTGACCGTGAGCAAGAACATCAACAACCCCGTGGGCCAGGGCGGCGGCCAGCGCAAGAGGCTGTCCCGCGCCGAACGGCAAAACAACGGTCCGCACCGCAACCTCGACCGCCAGGGTGCCGCCGACCAGAAGGCGGAGTTGGTGCGCAAGATGCGCGAGAAGGCGGGCGCAGCCGAGAGCGCCGGGCAGACGGGCGACGACACCGCACAGAGCTGACGCACCGCCGCGAGGCGCCACCGCATGGGGTAGGGCGCAGCCGATCCCGCTCAGCTCTCGGCCGAGCACCCGCATCTCAGCAACCTGGTCAGGACGGTGTCTACCGACCCCCCGTTATTAGGGGCGCCTGTGACAGATGTTGACCCCCGTCGGCCGGTTTCGGCGGGGGTTCTGCCTACGGAGCCGATGACGTGGCAGGGGGCGGCCGCGGCTTGGGCGTAGGTGCTTTCCCGCGAGCGGGATACGCCCAACAATTCGAACAGTTGTAGGTATTGTGCCGCGGGATGGCTAAGGTCGGAGTTGCCCGTCCGCGACCTGTTGTGGATGCAGATTGCGCAGCGAGAGGGTGGCGGATGGCCGATGCGGAGCTATCCGGGAGGCGGCTGATGATCGCACGGGTGTCCGTACTGGCCTTGCCGTTCGTTTGGACGCGTTCCTGTGTCTGGGGCCGGTCGAGGGCGGTTGGTTTTGTTGTTGAGGCTGCTTCCGGTGGCGCGGGGCAAGCGGTAAGGATGAGTGCGTACAGCCCTGCTGGGGAGAGCGTCGGTGCAGGACGAGAGCGGGTTGGTCGATGGCAATCGCGGCACGAGAGCCCCTGGGTGTGGTTGCGGGAGCGCTGGCTCCTGGCGATCTTGTACCCCGCGAAGCGAGCCTGGCGGTTGTTGAAGCCTTTGGGGTGAAGGCCGTCGCGGCCTACCGCTTCGAGTCGCGAGAGCGGGAGCGACGGGCAGCGGAGGGGATGGCTCCGCTGACGCGACCGGATGCCCTGAACCTCTTGATGGCGTTGCCACTCGGCGAGCCTGTTCCTGCCGGATCACTGAGCGACAGGGAGCGCCGGGCATTGAAGTGCCTCCCGAAGGGGGCGGTGGTCCGACGCGATGGATTGATTACCCGTCTGGCCACCCAGCCGGTCTACGTCGACATGGTGTTGGTGCCCGGACGCCGCTGGGAGTCGGCGATGGAGCAGGCCGAGCGGTTCACACCGTTCACAGCTCGTTCCGTATTGATCGATGGTGTGTTGCGGCGCAAGGACGAGGCGGTGATGCGCGCTGACTTCTACGGCATTGGATTGCTGCACGTTCAGGGGGCTGCGGTCGAGGTTGTTGTGCCGCCAAGTCCCTTCGTGCGCAGGCGCCATACGGTTGCCGGCTGGAAGTTCCTGGAAGACGTCCACCGCCAGCTGGCCTGAGGTCTCGCGTTCGGCTATGGCATGACGGGCAGCGTCGCCCATGCCTTGAGCGGCGCGGGTACTTGGAATCCGGACCTGGGGGCAGCTCCCTGCCCGATGCGCTGGTTTTCCAGGGCGTAGCGGTCGACAGCTGCGGCGCATTTGTTGCGCCACCACGTCTTGCGCTCGGTGCCCGCCCGGTAGCCGGCCATATCGCTGACCCATTCACTCCAGGTGAAAATGTTGTGGCTGTCAGCCTCACGCCGCGTTTCTCCGTCGGACAGGAAGAAGCGGTCGAGGCTGCGCCCGTTGCACTCCTCGCAGGCGCAGGCTGCTGGATCTGCGTTGGCGTAGAGGGTGGACAGCGACTCGGCGCCCTTGAAGCACATCAACTGCGGCATCAGCACGTGCGGGAACGTGGGCCCGCCACCGCGCTTGCCTGTCCGGGCCTTCTCGTCGGGCGGTATCGCGTGACGGAGCGAACTCTGAACGCCGATCCCTGCGCAGAGGGCGCCGTGCGCCATCACGTCGAGAGCTGCGAGGTCTGTGCGTAGCAGCACCATGTGCTCGACCTCGGTGAACAGCCGCCGCAGGTTGGCCGGAATGTCCTTCGCTTGTTCCAGCGGGTCGAACTGGCGAAAGAGGATGATGGCCTTGGGGTGGTGGATCTTGGCGCAGACCGCGATCAGCTGCCCGATGTTCTCCCGGTTCAGCCAGGTGACATCAATCGGCAAGGAGACCAGGGTGTCCGCTCGCTCGATCTGGCTGGCTTCCCGCAGTACTGCCTTGAGGGCACGGGAGTTCGCCGGCGGTATGTAGCCGGTGGGTGTCAGTGCTGCGCTTGCTCCCCGAGCCTTCTGGAAGTCCAAGGAGTCGTCCACGGCGCCGAACAGTTCGTCGGGGGGAACCATGAACGGCTCCTCCGCCGTTGCCGTGTAGGTGGTGTACACGGCGCTGTCGATCAGCAGCGTGCCCTGGTAGCCGACGTCGGCGCGGAGCTGGAAGGCGCGTGCGTCGGCGTTGGCGCCGGTCATGACCACGCCGCTCAGGCCGTCATTGAGGGCCCGGCGAGGTCGGGGAGTGTACTGGGCGTGTTCGTGGAGCAGTACGCGTCCCTGTAGGAGCGGCACCGCGGCCACGGTGTGGTCGAGCGTCTTCACGGCGGGCGGTCGCCGCCTGGGACCGGGGGCGTTGCTCATGAATCACCTCGCAGAAGGGTCCGGCACGTCCTTGTGTCCGGACGGAGAAGAAGCGCACAAGTAGATCTCGTGGAACTCCTCACGGCCCAGGCCCGCCAGGTGAGCGGTCTCGGTCGCACTGAGGTGGTGCTGTTCCTCAAGCCGGGTGACGGCCTGAGCGATATGGCGCGGGGTCTCGCGCCGGATGGCGATTGGTTCGTTGGTGCGGTAGCCGAGTGCGGACAACTCGACCATGAGCGTGCGGTATTGCCATTCGCTGATCACGCCCAGGTCCACGGCCCGCCGGATGAGAGCGGCCATGGAGACCCCCCAGCGGGCTTTGAGGTCGATGAGGCGGGCGATGTCGATACCGGGCTTGAGCTCGCTCAGGATCACCTTGTGCGGCATGAGGAACTCGGCGGCGAACCGGTCGGCTTGGGTCTCCTGTGTGCGTCCCTCGCCCGGTTCGCGGTGCATGATCAGATGGCCCAGCTCGTGAGCGAGGCTGAAGCGTGAACGGTCTCCAGACGCAGTGGAGTTGAGGAGTACCAGCGGCGTCCGGTCGTGCGGCCACTGGCTGACGGCGTCGAGGTCGGTGGTGCCCAGATCGCGGACGACGACCAGGGCGCCGGCGTCTTCGAGCAGCGCGACCAGGTCGTCGATGGGGCCGGAGGGAACGTTCCACTCTTCGCGTACCGTCTCCGCGGCGTCCGCGGGAGTGTCGAAATCGTTGACCGCAATGGGCCTGAACCGGTGGGGGCGACGGAGGGCTGCCGCCTGCGTCACCGCTTCGACCTGGAGGCGGGTGAGCGCCAGCGTCGCATGGATCCGGCGCAGCGCAGGGGCACCCAGCGAGGCCCGCTTCCGGTGGTGCATCAGCCCGATGCCCACCCCGGCCGTATCAGCGGCCTGGCACAGCATCTCGGGGGTGAAGCGAAGCGCGGCGGCGAACAGGAGCACCCGATCGGCCCGGACCGGGATGCGTCCGGCTTCGGCCCGGCTTACGTACCCCTGTGAGATGCGGTTGCCCTCCACGTGCGACATCCGCTCGGCAAGCTCGGACTGGGTCCACCCCCGAGAGTCGCGCGCCAAGGCGAGCATGGCGGGATCCGCCAGCAACTCCTTCTGATCACTCACGGTCCACCCCCATCCCTGGCAAGTCTCAACTCTGCTGAGGATACACGGTTATATCCCTCAAAATATTCCGCATATGATCCGCAGAGTGTGGTGCCTTCAGGGATATCACGCGCCACTGACAGCTCAACTCCGAGCTCCACGGCTGGTGTTGGTAGACAGCTTCTGGGGGAGCACCCAACGGGGCCGTACTGTCGCCCTCCTGCCTTGGGGCGGATGGGGGAGGAGACGATCCGTGGTGAGCCTGACGCTGGCTCGGCCCGAACCGCAAAGCTGCGGGGTGCGTTCCTGCTAAGCCTCTCGTTACTTCTGAGGTGGTTGGGGATGGATTGCCAGTCCGGTGTGGGCGAGGAAAGACCATGGGAGTTGTTCGTTGGAGCAGATCCGGTGGATGCCGTGTTCGGCGGCGTCGGCGACATCGGCGAGGAGTACACGAGCACCGTGGAGTTGACCAACTGGCTGATCACGTCACGCAACGCCTTCTGGCGCCTGCAGTTGAGCTGCCGAACCCGGCTGCGAGCGATTGCAGGCCCGCACCCTGGAAACCCCCGCCCTGGCCTGGTACGGCAACCGACTGATCGCAATCGGCCGGGGAGGCGCCTGCCCTCCCTGACCCCTCCGGACACCTCGCCAGGTGTGACGCTCCCCCTCACCCAGGCAGCAGCCACGCCTGGACGGCTGCAAGTACCCCGCTCAGGACCACCTGTCACCAAGCCTGGAGGTGGTGCGCTGTTCAGCAGTACGACATAGCGCCTCGTGACGGCGAGGTGATCACACTCCGAATGCCGTGATCCGCTTGCTGATACACCAACGGCCAACGCTCCGAATGTGGAGGAAGAACTTCTCTTCACCGGAGGCGGGTGTCATGGCTTCTCGTTTTCTGCGGCGTGGTCGTGTGTTCCGGCGGTGTGGTTACCAACTGCCTATGGGCGGCAGTTCGGTGCGAGCTGTCCACAGTCGCGGGGTCGTGTGCGGCAGCCCTAACCGAGATGGCACCGTCCAGTGACGCCGTCGTCGGTGTGGGTCACCCGCATTGGCGGTGCGAGCGGGCTGCCGAGGCCGGTGACGGGGCTGTACATCCGTACTCCGCTCGGGAATTCATCCACCTCGGGGATGTCGGACGGCCGGCGGCGGGGGCCGGTGAGCTGTCTGGTGAGGGCGCGAACGTCGTCCGCCAGACGGTTCAGGGCGTCCGGGAAGGCCGCGGTGCACACGGAGGCGTCGACGAGGTGGCGCAGTTCGTGGCCCAGGGCCGCAATCGCTTCTCCGCCTCGCTGGTCGCGGCCGATCCGGATACCGTGCGCGACGCGATCCACGGGTTCAACGACCGCGGCCTGGAGTGCCGATCGAGGTGTCACGACGACCAATTGAGTCCACCTGGGGCACCAGACGGTGTCGTGATGTTTTACCGTGGCGGCCATGACGCAAGAGCAGACGGATCACGGTCTGGCGTGGATCGGGCACCATGCCGATGACGCCAGGGGCGCCGAGGGCGGAGTGTCCGGGATGCGCGGCAGCATCTCTCTTACCGCGGTACGCGGCGCAGCCCCGATCGATTTCCTGGTGCGGATGGGAGCGGACCGGGACGTGCTGGAGCGGGGGGTCCTGTACAAGGACATCGCTGCGCAGTGGTCACCGGAGGACTACAAGGACTGGCAGTGCATGTTCGGCACCAGCGGGGAGTGGACGTTCCTGCTGGAGGACTTCTTGTGCGCCACGTGGTACCTCGACTGGATCGAAGAGGTGGGGGACGCGATGCCACGCCGGGGTGAGGAGCTGGTGTGCGTGACGCTGAACCGCCATCAGGCCCCGTCCAAGCTGGTGTACTCACCGGGCGACGGGGAGGTGTGGAGCATGGGGATCGGTGAGGAGAGCCTGCTGGACTACCCCGGGCGCGAAGACCCGACGGGCAAGGTTGCCGCGCTGGATGAGGCGCTGGGCAGGGCTGGTGTGGTGTGGCACGGCGAGGATCTCCTTCCCCGCGTCTTCCGCACGGTGGGAGAACATCTGGGCCTGCGGCTGCCGCGCCGAGACATTGAGGCGGGGCTGCTGCCTGCCGCGGGCCTGCCGGATCCCACTCAGTAAGACTGGTGTGGGCGGCACACCGGATGGTGTGCCGCCCACACGTATGTCAGGAATGCGGTCGCCTGGTCACTGAGTGGTCCGGCCGGGAGCGTCGGCTAGTTGGCGCGCAGGGTGCACTTGAACGACTTGGCGTCCGAGGTGCACTGCCCGGACATGCCGGTCTCCAGCCAGTAGGGGTCCTTGTCCATCAGCCGCATGTTCTTGGCGAACCCGGAGAATCCGCCCATGGAGCCGCTGTTGTGCTTCCCGGAGATCGCGGATCGGCCGCAGACCTCCCGCCAGGTGGGTGCCTGTCCGTCGATGTTGTACAGGTGTACGGCCCCGTCGGTCGCCTTCTTGGTGAAGGTCTGCACGCACTGGCTGCCGGAGGAGACCTCGTTCAGGCCGCCTTCAGCCTTGGGCATGCCGCCGCTGTTGTAGGTGGCGTTGAAGGCGAACTCGTCGCAGTTGGGCTTGTCTCCCGCTCCGTCCATGGCGCTGGTGTCACCGTAGATGTTGGCCCAGTTCGTCACGTCGCAGATGATGTCCCTGTTGTTCTTGCCATCGGCGCGCTTTCCGCCGGGCAGGTAGTACAGGGGCGTGTCGCGGGTCTTGACGCCCATGGTGTTGGGCAGCTTCTCCTGCAGCAGCCACGCGTGCGCGGCAGCCTGCGGGAACTTGGCGGCGTTGAACGTGTAGCTCGGGGCAACGTTCTTGAACACGCAGCCGCTCACCGTGGCCCCGGTGCCCTTGGTGTCGCAGCGGATCTCTTCCAGGTCCGAGGGGTCGGCCATTGCCCACCGGAAGTCGGTCATGAACGTCGGGCCGGGGGTGTTTCCGGCGATCAGGATGCCCTTGAGCATGAAGTCCGTCCGGAGGTCGTACTCCGCGCCGCTGGTCGAGTTGTCCCACGTGTATGTCGTGGTCAGGTTGGCGTCGTGTGTGTCCGTGGGGGACTGCCAGATGGCCTTTCCGTCCCAGTCCGACAGCTCGGCCTTGCCCGGGTCCTTGCACTGGGCTGCGGTGCTTCCCACGCACGTCCGGTTGTCCATGACCATTTCGATGGCGCGGAAGGTCGGCGCGATCAGGATCGGGTGGATGTTCAGGCGATGAATGAAGCCCTTCGCTGAATTGTCCAGGGATATCTCGCGCGTCATCGTGAAGTACGCGGTCGCGATCGGCTCGCCGTCTACGCGGTAGACGACGGGAAGCTGCTTGGTCTCGCATTCGACGGTGCGGGTGGCGAAGGCACCGGAGGTGTTCGTCGCGCACCAGTCGGTCATCCCCGGCGAACCGGCGGCCGGCGCCGGGGAACGCTGCTGTTTCTCCTTGGCCTGTTGCTTCTCCTGCGCCTGCTGCTTCGCTTTGGCCTGGACCTCGGCAGGCAGGTCCTCGAACTTCACGGGCGCGCCGAAGCACGCCTGACCGCCGTCCTTGTCAACCGGCCCGCACTGCTCCTTGGCAGCGGGAGCCGAGAGCCGCGGGCTGCTGGATACGGGTGCCCCGAGCGGCCGGGTGATCTTACCCGTGATGACCTGCTTGGTCTGGTCCGGGTTCGGGGCCGTGGAGACCGGGTCCGGCAGGGTGAGGTCCACCGCATGGTTGCCATCCGCGTTGCCGGTTCCGTTGCCGGTGAACGCCACGGAGACGGCGTCAGAGGCGCCGCCGTCGTTGGCGGTCCGCACATTGAGCGTGTGGTCGTTCGCGGCGGGCGCGGCCGGGGCGCTGGGCGCGGCCGCGCGGAGTCCGGTGTCGATGGTCACCGACGTCTTGCCCGCGGCGTCGACGCGCTTCCACGCGGCCGCATCGAGCTGCCACTCCACCCACTTCGCCGTGTGCCCGGAGGGCAGTGCGACGGTGAACTCACCTGGTTTGCCGTTGTTCGCCAGGCTCGTCGGTTTCGCGGGCTTGGCCGGGGCCGGGACGCTGACCTTGAACGTGGTCCACGGCGACCAGTCGGTCTCGTACAGCTTGCCGTCATAGGCGGAGGTGTGGAACGCGTAGGTCGTACCGTTCGTCAACCTGCCCGCAGGAACCGTGACTTGAGCGGCCTTGCCGGACGCGACGAAGTCCGAGACGAGGACGCCGTACTGGTTGTCATCGGTCAGCTTGACCCGGCTTTTCGGTTTGCCGGTGGCATCAGTGGTCCACACCTCGAAGGTGAGGTTGCTCTTGTCCCCGTCCGGGTCGGTGACGGTGTTGCGCAGTGTGGGGCCGGTCGTATTCACCTCCCACACACCGTTCTTCTTGGCGAACGGAGGGCCGGCTTCAGGGTTCGTGCCGGAGTTGGGCCGCTGGTTCGCGGCTGCTTGCGCCGTCAGTTCCGCATCCTGCGCACCGGGGGTGTAGGTGACGGCGGAGGCGACGCCTGATCCGAGGACGACCGCGAGGGCCGTGCCAATCGCCAGGCGCCGATTCGTCTTGGTGAGGGGTCTGAGCCTCAACTTGTGCTCTTCCTGTGTGGGCCAATGTCGATGTCACCTCATCAGGTCCAGACCAATCGGCGCCATGTTCAAAATCACGTTCGAGCGGTAAGTCATCTCGCCTTGTTGGGGCCTTAGTTGCACTCCACCCTTTTGCTTCTCATTGCCTGTGGTTTGCCAGGAAACAATGTGGATCATCCGCATTGGGTGACACCGGAGGAGTCCACTTTCTGCGCGAGGCGCACGTCTTGACAGGAGGGCACCACCACCCTTCTCAACCCGGCCCGCACGGCTATCAGTTCACCAAGACCGAGGGCCCCATAGAGTTGCTGGTTCGTCCGCACTGGTTGGTGCCCGCGTGGAGCAGACGGCCACATCGATGGATGGGTGGCGTTGAGGTGTTGGTCGGTCAGTCCTGGCCGTGTTCGGTGCTGTATCCGAAGGGGTGGCCGGTGAGCCCGGCGGCCTGCATCCGGCGGTCGGCGCGTCGACCGCCCCTCCCTTTCCTCCGTGTCAACGGCCATTGAGCCGCCCAGGTGGGTGGCCCTTGGGCTGACCACTGTCATGCGAGCAGGGGGTTGTCTGCAGGGCGGCGTATGGGTGTCGGGGCCGCTGAGTAGACTCGCGGAATCGGCGGTGACAGGCCGGGGCGACAGGGGGATGTATGGCAGTGGCACGGGCGGGGGTCCGGCGCCTGATGGCGCGGTACTGGCGAGAGTTCTGCCGGCAGTTGGAGGGCTCGCGCACGCTGCTGTTCTTCTGCATGCTCACCGCTGGCGGCCTCGGCATTGGGGGCAGCGGACTGCTGCACTGGTGGCGGATCGGGATGAGCCTGGTCGCGCTCGCTGTCGGGATCTTCGGACTTCTGGGCGTCGTCGGCTGGTTCGTACGGCTCGGAGAACTCGAACGGGAGCGCGCGGCACGGCGGCGTCGTTGAACGGGCTGCCGGGGCGGGCGGCCGTTGGCTCCGGCCGGCATCGATGGGCCGGAGCGCAACCCGGCCCTTGGCGGAACCTCATCAGTCCTTGTGGGAGCTGGTGTGCGAGGTGCACGGATTAAGGAATGCAATGCCCGAGTGATGCTCGGCGTCGGCCCCAACAACGCGAAGGATGTTGTCGAGTGAGCCGGGCGGCTTCATGTGGCCGGGCGCCCTTTGAAGCCTTGTGACGCAACCCTCCTGTGGGCCGTCTCATCTTGACGAATCCTTGAGATCATCCCGGGTTAGGCTCGTCTGATCAACCATCTGACGGGGCGTGGGGGGCATGTCGTTCGATCAGGAGTGGGCGGCGCTGAAGGCGCAGGCCCAGGTGCGGCTGGACAGTGTGCCCGGCATGGATCCCGGCGGGCCGTCGCCCGATGGTGCGGACCTGGTCCTCAAGTACGACGACATGGGGAAGATCGGGCACGCAGCCTTCCTGCTGCACCAGCATCTGTCGAGTGCAGGCAAGCACGCACGGCAGGCTAGCCAGGCCGCCGTGAAGAGCCTGGAGGGCGACGGGTTCGGCACGGGCGCCGCCCTGGCCAGGGCCGGTGAGGGCTGGCGGGGGCAGCTTCAGGTGCTGCTCGACGCCTGCGCGCAGATCTCCGACCATCTCGACTACTCGGTGAAGTCGTCGAACCAGGATGACCAGTTCATCGGCGCGCAGCTGCGGGTCTCCAAGATCTCCGAGTACCTGGACGTGCCGCCACCCGCTTCGGGTTCCGACGTGCCGCATGTGCCGAAGGCGGAAGGTCCCGTCATGTGACCCCTGTAAGGGGTGTGTGCGGGCGGAGGGATTCCGGAGCAAACCGGGGATTCTCCGGAACAACGACGGCGGCGACGCCGGGAATGGCAGGGGGCCGGGTCGGTGCCGACGTTCGAAGAGCTTCTCCACATCAAACTCGCACCGCTCCAGTCGGCGGCCGACGACTGGGCCGCCATGGCGGTCCTGCTGAAGAAGGTCGCCAGCGAGGCCGGGGGCATGCGCAGCCTGGCGCAGGGCACCGAGTGGAAGGGCGAGAACGCCGCCGTCACCAAGCCGTTCGTGGTCCGGGTCTCCGACGAGTTCACCGATGCCGTCACCGAGGCGGAGAGCATCGCCCACCTGCTGAGCTCCGCACACGACCAGATAAAGGCGGCCCGGGACGACCTCAAGAACCTCTACGAGAACCCGCCCGCCGGCATCACGATCCTCACCGGCGGAACCCTGACCCGCAGCGTCCAGCCCCGCCGCATGTCCCACGGCGACCCCGTGGAGGTGGTGACCCAGGACGACCTGGACGCCCTGCAGCGGCGCATCGACGCGATCCTCGGCCGGGCGACAGAAGCGGACTCCACCTGCTCCTGGGGACTTGGTCAACTCACCAAGGACAAACACAAGTTCGGCAGCAGGTACTACGACTCCCTCAAGGACGCGAAGACCGACGCCCAGCAGGCACAGCAGTCCAAGACGGATTCGGTGGACTACACGCCGCCCGCAAAGTGGGGCAGCGGCACCATCAAGCCGATCGTGGAGTTCCTGAGTTACCGCTCCTGGATGAAAGGCGGCGAGTCCGCGGTCAAGGCCGCCGGGGACGCGTACAACCGCGACGGGACCGCGTTCAAGGAGGACGCCAACGGCGCCGTCCAGGGCGCGATCGGCGGTACTCCCGCGGCGGCCGCCGGAAAGGCCAGCAGCGACCTGGCCAAGGGGTCCATTTTGAGCGATGTCCGGGGCACGCACCACCGGCCCACCTTCGTCAACTCGGTCGGCAAGTTCGGAGAGAAGGTGTTCGGCTGGCCGGTCTCCCTCGTGGCAACCGGGATCGACTTCTATTACACGCCGCCCGGGACGGTCAAACAGCCCGGTGACACCCACGTGGTCGCTCCCTCGGAACCGGGACGGGTGCGGTACCAGTGACACATTCGTCGGGCCCACCCGGGGGCGATCTGCCCCGGGGTGGGCTCGAAGGAAACCCAATTCACCGTCGCATCCCGCCATTTGGGCATGCCGCAATTACGGCTGATCGGTCCTCGCATTAGGTGTCTTTCATGGGGAGTCGGGCCACCAGGTGGGCTCCTGGCGCCGAGTCCTGGATGGTGAGTGAGCCGCCGAGGTGGGTGGCGATGTCGCGGGCGATGGCAAGGCCGAGGCCGGAACCGCCTTGGTCGCGGCTGCGGGCGTCGTCGAGCCGGGTGAAGCGTTCGAAGACGCGTTCGCGGTCGGCGGGTGGGATGCCCGGGCCGTCGTCGCTGACCTCCAACACCGCTGTGTTGTGGGCCTCGTCCACGCTCAGGGAGAGCAGGATCTGGTGGTTGGCGTGGCGTTGTGCGTTGTCCAGCAGATTGGTGACGAGCCGGGCGAGCCACAGCGTGCTCCCGCGCACGGTGATGTCCGGGGCGACCTCGGTATCCACCGGCCAGGACCCCCGCCCCTGGACGCTACACGAGCTGCTCGCGACCGCTGTCCGCCACGATCCGCTCTGGTTACCATCCATGGTCAGTGAGGGTGCGCCCACAAGGAGAGTTCCGGGGCTGGGATGCCGTGCTGATGCTGACTTCTTGCTGACCTTGGACATACGCCGTCGCCCAGCTGTGCTGGCGTCGCGCCTCGCTCGCCGTCATCCGTGACGCGGAGGGTCGCCTGACCGGCCTGGCCACCTTCGGCGACTTGTTGGCCCGGTTGCTGCACCCGCAGGCCGCCTGAGCGAGGAGGGGGCTGGCGGCCTGCCCCTGCCCCCGGCCCGATAGCGTTGCTCCTCATGAGCACGACACCCCGGACGGCGGATCCCTCCCAGGCGGCCTGGCTGCCCGGCAACAGACCGGCCCGGGTGGGCGTCTACGCGGCCGTCGGTAGCGTCATCTACGCCAGCGGCTCCGTCATGGGCGGCTGGCTGGCGGTGACCTACTCTGCCGCGATCCTCAGCCTCCTGGTCGTGTGCGCGCTCGTCGCGATCGTCTCTGGCCACATGGGCCGGTGGCGCGCCAAGCGCCGGGGTCTCGACGGCCGTTGGATCTCCCTGCTGGCCATCCTGGTCGGCTGGCTGTGCATCCTGTACGCCGTGGTCGCCAACCTCGTCGTGATGGGACTGATCGCGGGGCTGGCCGTCCTGGTCGGCCCCAGCAACTGATCATGGTTCATCCGCCCGTCGGCCAGGTATGGGGCCCATGCCGGGAGCCAGCGACCATCAGGTGAGGGCGAGGCGGGCCCAGACGGTCTTGCCGGGAGGCGGGGTGGGGGTCCAGCCCCAGGCGGTGCTGAGTGCCGTGACGAGTTGGAGTCCCCGTCCGGTGTCAGCCCAGGGGGCGGGGATTGCCATGTGGGGTGGGGTGGGGCTGGGGTCGCTGACGGCACAGATCAGTGCGTTGGGCTGGATGTGCAGGGCGAGCCATAGCCGTCGGCGGGGGGTGCGCTGGAGGGACGTGCGTGTGTGGAGGACCGCGTTGGTGACGAGTTCACTGACGATGAGCAAGGCATCCCAGACATCCGATGCAGTTGATCTGTCAAGCGGCTGCGGGTAGAGCCGTGCTCTCGGGTGGTGGGAATGCGGTGGTTTCGTCGTAGCGCACTCGCTGGGTGAGGCAGTGGTGGAGGCAGCCGAGCAACCGGTTGAAGAGGTGGCGCTGGGCGGCGGTGTGTCGGTCCCCGGCCTCCCGCCGGCGGTCGTAGTGGGCCCGGGCCCCGGGGGAGGACAGGGCGGAGACGGCCCAGACGTAGCCGACGGCGGCGAGCCGCTGGTTCTTGACCCGGCGGGCCATGACGGCGAGGCTTTTGCCGGACGCCCGGGTGACCGGTGCGGCCCCGGCGAAGGCTTTGAGTCCTTTTGCGTCGGTGAAGCGGGATCGGTCGTCGCCGATCTCGGCGAGCACCCGGGCGCCGGTGAGTGAGCCGAGCCCTGGCAAGCTGGTGATGATCTCGGCGTCCGGGTGTGTATCAAAAGACGTCACTGCCGCAGCGGTGAGGTCATCGGCACTGGTGCAGGCGGCTTCGAGTTGCCGCAGCAGCGCGAGGGCCTGGTGTCCCATGGCCTGTTCGACCTGGGGCAGTTGGCGCATCTGAGGAAGCTGGAACGCTTCGCGGAGCCGGTCTGCCTCGGCTTCGATGCCGCGCTGGCGGCCGGCTTTCTTCAGCAGCGACCGCAGCTGGGCGCGGGTGAGCTTGGCGGCGTGGGCCGGGGTGGGGGCGGCCGCCAGGATGACGCGCGCGACGGGTGAGCACAGTCCTTCGCGGGTGTGCTGGAAGGCGGCGAGGAAGCCGGGGAAGTACTCGCGCAGGTGTGAGCGGAGCTTGTTGCCGGCCTGGGTGCGGTCCCAGACCGCGTCCTGCTGGGCGCGGGCCAAGACGGCGATGGCCTGGGCGAGTTCGCTGTCGTCGGGCAGTGGCCGGTGGGCGGCCCGGTCCGTGCGCAGGATATTCGCCAGGACCATGGCGTCGAGGTGGTCGGACTTCTTTCGGGCGACCGCGTGACGGTCGCGGTAGCGGGAAGCGGCCATCGGATTGATGGCGAAGACGGGGCGTCTGGTGGCGCGGAGGCAGGCGACCAGTAAGCCGCGGGACGTCTCGATGGCCACGGGGATCGGGGAGTCCTCGCTGTCGCCGTGCTCGGTCAGGAGGGCAAGCAGCTGTTGCAGGCCAGCTGCGTCGTCTCCGATCCGGGCTCGGGCCACCAGATCTCCGTCGTGGTCGACCAGGGCGACATCGTGGTGGTCGCTGGCCCGGTCAGTGCCGCAGGACACTCTCATGGTGCTGTTCGGTTCCTCTCGATCGGGGTTGCTGCTGGTCGCAGCCGCGCGGGGGCACGCGTCTCCCTCATGGAAGGGCTCGATGGCCCTGCATCCGATGAGCCGTTCGTGACCCCAGCTGTCCGCAGGGCCCTCGGTCTGTGGAAGAGCTCGGCGGCTCCGGGTTCAGTGAGAGGTGGTCCCTGCGAACGGCTCGGACCACGAGCTTCAACGATCTGATCGTCAGACTGGATGCGCTGCGGTGGCAGTGGACGGGACCGGGGGCCGGCTCTTGTCCGGGGGCTCGAAGTCCCGGGGGCATGTTGCGACTTCCCCGGCACCGACCGCTACCACCGCAGCAGGTAGTGCCTTGATGAACTCTTGGGCACAGGATCGGGTCAGCCTGGGATCGGAGCTTTCTGCTCTGGTGATGTATAGACCTCGGTCCTGTGCCCGCGGCGGCAGCCATAGAGCAACTGCCGTACACAGAACCGGATCAGCCTTGAGAAGGGGCTTTGACGCCCTGGGCTGGCGAAGACCTCGATCCTGCGGCCGCTTCGGTGCCCATTAGGGCTGGCGAGCGTCGATGGGGTGCCGAGGGCAGGCGATGCTGAGCGCAGACCTGCTGAGTCCTGCTGGTCAGATGACCTGGAGAAGTGCAGATCCTGACTCACCGTCATGCGGCCAGTGGACCACCTCTGTTGCCGTACCGGCCCGGTAGACAGGGGGCGGCTTTCGCATGGTTGGCGAGAGTGGTGACGGAGGGAGTGACGGGGGCCTGATCGATGAACTCGCGGTACTCAACAAGGAGTTCAGTGGTCCGACCGATGGCGGTCGATGCCCCGCGACGTTGCCACCTGATGGCATTTCAGCAGCGCCCCGTGTGGAGGGACTCGGTGGATCGGGCACAAGTATACGATACCGCCCGGTAGGGGAAGCGGCACTTCCAGTCAAGGTTGGCTTACTTCGTGGGCATCAGGTAGGTTCACAAAAGATCTTGCTTTGCGGGCAGGCCATGCCCGAGGGCTATTCCGGTTGCGTAGGAGCAACCAAAGCGGCACATCGTGCGCCTAGGGGGTGGGGGCTTGAGACCTTGCAGACGTATTCTTTCTGACGTGTCAGTGTGCAGACCCTGCCGACGCGGTGCATGAGGATGAGTAGCCTAGTCTCGCGGAGCTTCACCTGCGTGACGGCGACGTACCTCCTGTAATCTCCCCACGCCCGAACGTACGGGCGCCCCGCCGGATGACATCTCTCCGCGGTATACCTTCGAGTTGCCACAGCCCTCGCACCTTTTTGCGGCGGGCTTCCGAAGAGGTCGATTTTCCAGGCCATGCTGCAATCCGGTCGCCACAGCCCGAGCCAGCTTTCATAGCCGACGCTGTGGCCAAGTCGTCATGCAATTTTCCGGGAAGTCGAGGAAAACATGAGCAACCCGTTCGACAACGAAGACGGCAGTTACTTCGTGGTCACCAACAAGGAGGGGCAGCACTCCCTCTGGCCGGCCTTCGCCGACGTCCCGGCCGGCTGGGCGACGGTCTTTGGTGAGGCCGGCCGGGCGGCATGCCTGGAGTACGTCGACGCGAACTGGACCGACTTGCGCCCGAGTTCACTCGTCGAGGCGTCCGGCAATAGCGGCAAGTAGTGAATGGGAAGGCAATTCATCCTGTGATGGCACAATCAGAAGCGAACATAGCGGACGTAGTCGGGATCGGTTTCGGTCCCTCCAATCTTGCATTGGCGATCGCTCTCGAAGACATCGCGACGGCGGGAGCGGGGGCGCCGGAAATCAGCATGAAGTTCTACGAGCGGCAGCCTCGATTCGGCTGGCACCGCGGCATGCTGATGGAAGACGCAACGATGCAGGTATCCTTCCTGAAGGACCTGGCGACCATGCGCAATGCGATGAGCCGGTACACGTTCGTCTCCTACCTTCAGGAGAAGGGCAGGGTCGCTGAATTCATCAACAGCAAGACCCTGTACCCGTTGCGTGTCGAATTCCATGACTACCTGGAATGGGCAGCTCATCAATTCCAGTCGAACGTGTCGTACAGTTCCGAGATCACTGCCATCCGGCCGGTGTTCGAGGCCGGTGCGGTTGAATATGTCGACGTAGTGGCCCGCGCCGCGCCCGGCGGCCACGAGACCGTCCAGCGCGCACGGAATATTGTAATCGGTATGGGGCTGACGCCGCGACTCCCGGCGGGCATCAAGGAATCCGGGCGTATCTGGCACAGTTCGCAACTGATGCACCGGGTCGGCGCCATCACCGGCACCCCTCGGAATGTCGTCGTCGTGGGCTCTGGTCAGAGCGCCGCCGAGGCCGCCGACTATCTGCACCGCACCTTCTCGGGCGCCCATGTGTACACCGTGCTCTCGCGTTACGGCTACAGCGTCGCCGACGACAGCCCCTACGTGAACAGGATCTTCGACCCGGAGGCGGTCGACCAGTTCTTCGCCGCTCCGACCGACGAGAAGCAGCGCCTCCTCGACTACCACGGAAACACCAATTACTCGGTGGTCGATCTCGAGGTGTCACAGGACCTGTACCGCAGGAGCTACCAGGAAAGGGTCCTCGGTAAGCAGCGACTGCGGATGCTCAACGCCTCGCGCGTCACCTCCGTCGACGAACACGCCGACGGTGTACGAGTCGTGGTCGAGTCGATGACGTCCGGTGCGGTGCAGACCATCGAGGCGGACGTGATTGTCTTCGCCACCGGCTACCGGCCGAGCGACCCGACGCCGCTGCTCCAGGACTTGCTGAGCGAATGCAAGCGGGACGAGGAGGGGCGGCTCGGCGTGGAGCGCGACTACCGCGTGACCACGTCGGACGCGGTGCGTTGCGGGATCTACGTCCATGGCGCCAGCACCGAACACTCCCATGGTCTGTCGGCCGGCCTCCTGTCCAACACCGCGGTCCGGTCCGGCGAGATCGCCCAGTCCATCCTCACGAGGTGACCATGTACGTCCCATCGATCTACCAGGCGGAAGACCGGGCATGGCTCCGCCGCATCGTCGAGCAGTACCCCCTCGCCACGCTGGTCACCAACGGTCCGCAGGTGCCATACGCCACGCACCTGCCGATGATCCTCAGCCCTGACGCCTCCTCAACGGACGGCGGCCGGGAGGGTGTGACGCTGCTCGGCCACATGAACCGTGCCAACGCACATTGGGACTCGCTGGCCGACGGCGCGGACGCCCAGCTGATCTTCACCGGTCCGCACGGCTATGTCACACCCGCGGTCTACGGGACGACACCGGCGGCACCGACCTGGAACTTCGTCTCGGTGCACCTCCAGGGAAAGCTGTGGCCGATCGTCGGTTTCGAGGAGACGCTCGAGGTCGTCCAGCTGACGGTCCAGGCGTACGAGAAGGACTTCGGCGACGGCTGGGAGATGGAGAGCTCGCTTGAGTACTTCCGGCGGATCGGCCCGGCTGTGGGGGCGTTCCGTTTCGAGGTGGAGTCGGCGGATGGCATGTTCAAGCTCAGCCAGGAGAAAAGCCCGGAGATCCGGCAGCGAGTCATGGACCGCTTCGGAGCGGACGACACAGGGCGTGGCAGGGAACTCGCGACCCTCATGCGCGAGTTCGACTATGCCGACCGCAAGAGCGCCTGAGGCGACGGAAGTCGTCTGCACGCCTTATCGAATCCCGAGAGTCATCCGTCCCCACCGGAGGAGCCTGCCCATGCCCGCCCCTGATGTGACCCCCGCCACGAAGCAGAACCACCGGCGCCGGGAGGCTACCCCGCGCCGTCTCCTGATGTGCCGCCCCAGCCATTACGGCGTCGTGTACTCCATCAACCCGTGGATGCACCCGGAGAAGCCCTGCGACCGCGATCTGGCACTCGCCCAGTGGGAGGAGCTGTATGAGCTCTACACGTCGCTCGGCCACAGCGTGGACGTGATCGACCCGATACCCGGGCTGCCCGACATGGTGTTCGCCGCCAATGGCGCGACGGTGGTGGACGGCAAGGTGCTCGGTGCACGTTTCCGGCACGCGGAGCGGACGGCCGAAGGGCCCGCCTACCTCTCGTGGTTCCAGGAACAGGGATTTGACGACTGCCTGTGGCCGGAGTTCATCAATGAGGGCGAGGGTGACTATCTGCTCGTCGGTCGGCGCATCCTGGCGGGTACCGGATTCCGCACCGACTTGCGGTCGCACGCCGAGGCGCAGGAGTTCTTCGGGCTCCCGGTGACCGGCCTGACCTTGGTCAACCCGCGCCACTACCACCTCGACACCGCCCTTTCGGTGCTCTCCGCCGACGAGATCATGTATTACCCGGACGCCTTCTCGCCCGGTAGCCAGTCCGTACTCAGGGAAATGTTCCCTGACGCGATCCTGGCGTCCCGCGAGGACGCATCGGTCTTCGGGCTCAATGCGTTCAGCGACGGCTACAACGTGATTCTGCCGGAGGCTGCCACGGGTCTGGCGGCGGTACTCCGGGAGCGCGGCTTCAACCCCATCGGCGTGAATCTCTCCGAACTACTCAAGGCAGGGGGAAGCGCCAAATGCTGCACCTTGGAACTGCGTTCTCCCCGAGGTTGACGCGTATCGGTGGATGGTGACGGTCGTATGTCGTTGACGGTGGGAACCAGGGGGATTCGGTGGATTCGGTAATGGATTATGACGTTGTCGTGGTGGGCGCGCGTTGCGCGGGTGCGTCGACCGCTCTGCTGCTGGCAAGGCAGGGTCGGCGAGTTCTGCTGGTCGACAAGGCGTCGTTCCCGTCGGACACCATGTCCACGCTCTACATTCACCAGCCCGGGGTCGCGAGACTCGCGCGGTGGGGGGTGCTCGACGACGTCGTGGCCTCCGGCTGCCCGCCTCTGGACACCATCAGCCATGACATTGATGGCCTCAGCCTGACCTCGGCGGTGCCGTCGGTGGACGGAGTCTCCGCCGCGTACGCGCCGAGGCGATACGTCCTCGACGACCTGCTCGTCCGGGCCGCCGTGTCAGCGGGCGCGGAATTCATGGACCGCACGCAGGTACGGGAATTGGTCTGGCGCGACGACCGGGTCGCCGGGGTTCGTCTGCGGATCGGGGACTCGACGACGACTGTGTCGGCGGGACTGGTCATCGGGGCGGATGGCATGCGCTCGAAGGTCGCTGAGCTGGTCGACGCGCCGGTCCTGCGGTCGGCCCCCCTGGCAAGTTGCGTCTATTACACCTTCTGGCGCGGTCTGCGCACTGGATTTGGATTCCACGAAAAGGTGGGGCGCTGGATCGCCCGGATTCCGACCCACGACGACCTCACGATCGTGGCCGCGTACATGCCGCAGGCCGAATTCTCGCAGGCGCGCCGCGATCCCGGGGAAGCGTACGTGGCGGCGGTCAAGTCGACCGCGCCGGAACTGTACGAACAGATGATGTCCACCGAGCGGGTCGATCGGTGGAGGGGAACGGGGGACCAGCAAAACTACTTCCGCAAGGCGCACGGGCCGGGCTGGGCACTGGTGGGGGATGCGGCTCACCATCTCGACACGATCAGCGCCCGCGGTATCACCAACGCGTTCGTTCAGGCTGATCTGATCGCCGATTCCATGTCGGGTGTGCAGGTGGAGGATGCGGCTGCCGTCGACGAGGCGACGTCGGACTTCTCGAAGACGATGGCGGACACCCTCGACGGTCCGTACCTGAGCACGCTCGAATTGGCGAACCTCAATCCGACGAAGGCGAGACGGCGCATGTTGCACGCCGTTGCCGGATCGCCCGAACTCACCTCCCGCTATTTCGCCCTGGTCTCGGGCGTCATCGGGATGCGCGAATTCATGACGGCTGACGTCGTGGACTTGTTGTAGCTCGCTGTCGACCGACCCCGCCGTTCCCGTATTCCCTCCGGCAGTATGTCCGCTGCCCGCCGTAAGTAAGGTTGAGCATTGATCCCGTTGTCTTTTGCGCAGCGTCGGTTGTGGTTCATTCATCAGCTGGAAGGGCTGTCGTCGGCGTACAACATTCCACTGGTGCTGCGGCTGACCGGTGGGCTCGATGTTCAGGCGCTGGGCGTTGCCGTCGCCGGTGTCGTGGGCCGGCACGAGAGTCTGCGGACGGTGTTCCCGGCCGTGGCCGGCGTGCCTGAACAGCGGATCCTGGACGCGGCGGAGGCCGAGTTCCGGTGGGAGGTCGTCGACGCCTCGGGGTGGGCGGCGGACGCACTGGAGGAAGCCGTCACGAAGGCGGCCCGGTACGAGTTCGACCTGGGCGCTGAAATCCCGTTCCGCGCATGGCTGTTCAGGGTGTCGGACGATGAGCACCTGCTGGTGCTCGTGATGCATCACATCGCGTCGGACGGACTGTCGCTCGCACCGCTCCTGCGGGACATCGAGCTGGCGTACAGCGCGCATGGCGCCGGGGAAGCGCCCGGCTGGGCACCGCTGCCGCTGCACTACAGCGACTACACCCTCCGGCAACGCGACACGCTCGGGGACGAGTCCGATCCCGACAGCGCGCTCAGCCGTCACCTGCGCTACTGGGAGAAGACGCTCGCCGGCTTCGAGGGACGGCTGGAGCTCCCGACGGACCGGCCCTACCCGGGGGCGGCAGATCACCGGGGCAATCGCATCCCCGTCGAGTGGCCCGCGTCGCTGCAGGAGCAGGTGCGGAAGGTGGCGAGGGAGAACCGGTCCACCGGTTTCATGGTGGTCTCGGCGGCTCTGGCGCTGCTGCTGTCCGAGCTGAGCGGCAGCCCCGACGTGGCGTTCGGGGTCCCGACAACGGGGCGGCGTGACGCCGATCTCGCCGATCTGGTGGGCTTCTTCGCCAACACGCTGGTGCTCCGGGCGGACATCTCAGGAGATATGACGGCTCGTCAACTACTGGCTCAGGTCCGGGGTCGCGTCCTGGACGCGTCGGCGCACCAGGACGCCCCGTTCGACGCGCTGGTCGACCTGATCAATCCCACTCGCTCGCAGACGCATCATCCGCTGGTCCAGGTCATGCTCGGCTGGCAGAACAACATCTCCGCGGAGCTGACGCTGCCGGGCGTACGGGCCGAGGTCGTGCCCACCACGTCCCGCGCGGCCCGAATGGACCTGACGTTCAGCCTGCGCGAGCGGCACACCGAGTCAGGCGAACCGGCGGGCATCGGAGGCGTGGTCGAGTACCGCACCGACGTGTACGACGCCGCCACGATCGAGTCGATGGTGGCCCGGCTGGAGCGGATCCTCTCCGCGATGGTCGCCGACATGGACCAGCCGGTCCTCTCGATCGACGTACTGGACGACGACGAGCGCGCGCACATCGACCTCCTGGGCAACCGTGCGGTGCTCTCGGAGCCGACTGACGGTGCGTCAATACCCGCACTCTTCGCGGCTCAGGCGGCGCGGACACCGGACGCCGTGGCAATGGTGTTCCAGAGCCGCCTGTGGACGTACCGCGAGCTGGACGAGGCATCGGCACGCCTGGCACATCTGCTGGCCGGCCGCGGGGTGGGCGCGGGGGACGCCGTCGCCCTCATGCTCCCGCGCTCCGCCGAGACCGTCGTCGCGGTCCTGGCCGTGCTGAAGCTGGGCGCGACGTACGTGCCGGTCGACGTCAAACACCCCGACGAGCGGGTGGCATTCATCCTCGGCGACGCGGCTCCGGTGGCCGTGGTGACCACTGCCCGCCTCGCACACCGGATCGACGGGTTCGACGTCACGGTGATCGACGTCGACGACCCCGGCCTGGCGGCGCAGCCGGTCGTGGCCCCGGCCCTCCCCGACGCCGACCGGATCGCCTACGTCATCTATACCTCCGGTACCACCGGCGTGCCCAAGGGCGTCGCGGTCACCCACGCGAGCGTCACGCGACTGTTCACCTCGACGGCCCCGGGGTTCGTGCCGGCCCCGGACCAGGTCTGGTCGCTGTTCCACTCGTACGCGTTCGACGTGTCGGTGTGGGAGATGTGGGGTGCGCTGCTGCACGGCGGGCGCCTCGTGGTCGTCCCCGAGGACGTGGTCCAGTCCGCCACCGACTTCCATCAGCTGCTCATCGACGAGCACGTCACCGTTCTGAGCCAGACGCCGTCGGCGTTCTACGCGCTGCAGGCGGCTGACATGCGGCAGCAGTCCGGGCCCCGGCTGGACGCCCTGGAGGCCGTGGTCTTCGCGGGCGAGGCCCTGGAGCCGTCCAAACTGCGGGCGTGGCTTGAGCAGCGCGAGACCTGGCCGCACCTGATCAACATGTACGGCACGACGGAGACGACCGTCCACGCGTCCTTCCGCAGCATCGTCGCCCCGGATCTCGACAGCCATGTCAGCCCCGTGGGCGTCCCCCTCGCCGACCTGGCCTTCTTCGTTCTGGACGCGGGGCTGTGCCGGGTACCGGTGGGCGTGGTCGGTGAGCTGTACGTGGCGGGCCCCGGTGTCGGCCTCGGCTATCTGGGCCGTGGCGGTCTGACGGCGTCGCGGTTCGTGGCGTGCCCGTTCGGTCCGGCGGGTTCGCGGATGTACCGCACCGGTGACCTGGTGCGGTGGAACCGCGCGGGCGAGCTGGAGTACGTGGGCCGCTCGGACGACCAGGTGAAGATCCGTGGTTTCCGGGTGGAACTCGGTGAGGTCGAGGCTGCTCTGGCCGGTGTCGCGGGCGTGGAGCGGGCCGCGGTGGTGGTGCGGTCGTCCGATGCCGGCAAGCAGCTGGTTGGCTACGTGGTGCCTGCCGACGCCACGGCGGGCGTGGACGGCGCGATGGTGCGCGGTGAGGTGGCCGGGCACCTGCCGGAGTACATGGTCCCCGCGGTGGTCATGGTCGTTGACGACCTGCGGCTGACGGTCAACGGCAAGCTGGACAAGCGGGCCCTGCCGGAGCCGGAGTTCACCGGCGGGGCATACCGGGCGCCGTCGTCGCCGGTGGAGGAGATCCTGGCCGGGATCTTCGCTCGCGTGCTGGGCCTGCCGCAGGTCGGGGTGGACGACGCGTTCTTCGACCTCGGCGGCAATTCGCTGTCGGCGATGCGGGTGATTGCTGCCGTGCGGGAGTCCTTCGACTCCGAGATTGGTGTCCGGGCGCTGTGGGAGGCCCCGTCGGTGTCCGAGCTCGCCCGGCTGGTGGGCGGCTCGCCCGATGGCGGTGCGGCGTGGGTTCCGGCGGTGCGTCCGGAGCGGTTGCCGTTGTCGTTCGCGCAGCGCCGACTGTGGTTCATCCACCAGTTGGAGGGGTTGTCGTCGACGTACAACATCCCCCTGGTGTCGCGGGTGACCGGCGAGCTGGACGTCCCGGCACTGCGCGCGGCGATCGCCGATGTCGTGGGGCGGCACGAGAGCCTGCGGACGGTCTTCCCGGCGGTGGACGGCGTGCCGGAGCAGCGTGTCCTGGACGCGCCGGAGGCGGACTTCGGCTGGGACGTCGTCGACGCCAGTGCGTGGACGGAGGCCCGGATCACCGACGCCGTCGGTGAACGGGGCCGGTACGCCTTCGACCTGGCCGCCGACGTGCCTTTCCGCGCGACGCTCTTCGCGGTGTCGCGCACCGAGCACCGACTGGTGCTGGTCATGCACCACATCGCGGTCGACGGCTGGTCGCTGGCACCGCTGCTGCGCGACCTCTGGACCGCGTACGGAGAGCGCACCGCGGGCCACGCGCCTTCTTGGTCGCCGCTGCCCGTCCAGTACGCCGACTACACGCTCCGGCAGCACGCGCTGCTGGGCGACGAAGCGGACGCGAACAGTGTGCTCGGCCGACAGATGCAGTACTGGGAGCGGGCGCTGGAGGAGCTGCCCAGCAGGCTGGAACTCCCCACGGACCGGCCGTATCCGGCAGAGGCCGACCAGCACGGCGGCCGCATCATCGTCGAGTTGCCGGCGGACTTCCACGCGCTGGTGCAGCGAGTTGCCCGGGAACGCAATGCCACGACGTTCATGGTGATGTCGACGGCGCTGTCGGTGCTCCTGTCCCGGTTGAGCGGCAGCGCGGATGTGGCGTTCGGTGTGCCGACGGCGGGACGGGGACGGACCGAGCTCGACGACATGGTCGGGTTCTTCGTCAACACCCTGGTGCTGCGCACCCACGTCTCGGGTGAGCAGAGTTTCGGTGAGCTGCTCGGGCAGGTGCGGGAGCGCAGCGTCGACGCGTTCGCGCATCAGGACGTGCCCTTTGACGCGCTCGTGGAGCGGCTCAACCCGGTCCGTACGCAGGCCCATCACCCGCTGGTCCAGGTGCTGTTCGGCTGGCAGACCGACGCGGACTTCGACATCTCGGTGCCGGGGCTCGACATGGAGACGGTCTCGGTCGACATCGGCGCCGCCCGGATGGACCTCGCGTTCAGCCTGCGTGAACGGTTCACGGACAACGGCCGGCCCGGAGGGATCAGCGGGATCGTCGAGTACCGCACCGACATCTTCGACGCCGTGACCGTGGAACGCATGACGGCACGCTGGCAGCGGCTGCTGACCGCCATGGCAGGGGAGCCGGACCGTCCGCTGGCGTCGCTCGACGTGTTGGACGAGGGGGAGAAGGCGCAGCTGGACGTGCTGGGCAATCGGGCGGTGCTTGCGGAGCCGTTCGACGCCGTGTCGGTGCCGGAACTGTTCGCCCGGCAGGTGTCGCGGACACCGGACGCCGTGGCGGTGGTGTTCGAGGGCCGGTCCTGGACGTACCGGGAGCTGGACGACGAATCGTCAAGGCTGGCGCACCTGCTGGCCGGGCGCGGCGCGGGCGCCGGGGACACGGTGGCGCTGTTGCTGCCGCGTTCGGAACACACCGTTACCTCCGTGCTCGCGGTGTTGAAGCTCGGCGCCGCCTATGTGCCGATCGACGTGAACCATCCGGACGAGCGCGTGGCGTTCGTGCTGGAGGACGCCGCGCCGGTCGCGGTCGTCACCACCCGGGAGCTCGCGGACCGGATCGATGCGGACCGCGTGACGGTCGTGGACGTCGAGGACCCGGCCGTCGCCCGGCAGCCCACCGCCGCCCTGCCCTACCCCGCAGTGGACCAGGCCGCCTACGTCATCTACACCTCGGGAACGACCGGCACTCCCAAGGGCGTCGCGGTCACCCACCGCGGCATCGCGGACCTGATCGTCACGCATGTGCAGCGGCTGGCCGCGTCCGGCGCCCCCGGCACCGCTTCCCCGGAGCCACACGACCAGGTGTGGACGCTGTTCCATTCCTACGCGTTCGACTTCGCGGTGTGGGAGATGTGCGGCGCGCTCCTGCACGGCGGGCGTCTGGTCGTGGTCCCCGAGGAGGTCGTGTACTCGCCCTTCGACTTCCGCGACCTGCTCGTCGCCGAACAGGTGACGGTGCTGACACAGACGCCGTCCGCGCTGGCACGTCTGTCCCCCGAGGGACTCACGTCGATCGCGGTGCTCCTGGTCGGTGGCGAGGCGTGCCCGGCCGAGCTGACCGACCGCTGGGCTCCCGGGCGGGCGATGATCAACGCCTACGGCCCGACGGAGTGCACCGTCTACGCGTCGATGAGCAAACCGCTGGCCGCCGACGGGGTCGTACCGATCGGCGCCGCCGGTTCGGGCACCGCACTGTTCGTTCTGGACAGCGGGCTGCGCCGGGTGCCGGTGGGCGTCGCCGGTGAGTTGTACGTCGCCGGGCGGGGTGTGGCGCGCGGCTATGTGCGTCGGCCGGGTCTGACGGCGTCCCGGTTCGTGGCCAACCCGTTCGGTCCGGCGGGTTCGCGGATGTACCGCACCGGTGACCTGGTGCGCTGGAACCGCGACGGTGAACTGGAGTACGTCGGGCGTGCCGACGACCAGGTGAAGATCCGTGGGTACCGGGTCGAGACCGGTGAGATCGAGTCGGTACTGCGGGCAGCCCCCGGAGTGGGGCAGGCAGCGGTCGTCGTCCGCGAAGACCGGCCGGGACTCAAGCAGCTGGTCGGCTATGTCGTCGCCGAAGCCGACGGAGCCGGCGAGCTGGACGGTGCCCGGCTGCGCCGCCTGACGGGCGAGTGGCTGCCCGAGTACATGGTGCCGGCGGCGGTCGTGGTGGTGGCCGCGCTGCCCATGACGGGCAATGGAAAACTGGACAGGAGCGCCCTGCCGGCGCCCGAACACGGCGACACGGAGGGCTACCGGGCCCCGGCCACCGAGGTCGAGGAGAGCCTGGCAGCCATCTACGCGCGCGTGCTCGGCGTCGAACGGGTCAGTGTCGGCGACTCCTTCTTCGACCTCGGCGGCGACAGCATCACCTCCATGCAGGTGGTCTCCCGGGCCAGGGAAGCCGGACTGCACTGCAAGCCCCGCGACATCCTGGTCGAGCAGACCGTGGCGCGCCTGGCCCGCGTACTCCAGCTGTCGGGCCCGGACGAGCTGCGCCTGGGACCGGACGACGACACCGGCCCCGTCACGGCCACGCCGATCATCCGATGGCTCGACTCCCTGGAGGCGTCGACGGGCGAGTTCAACCAGACCATGCTGTTCCAGGCGCCGTCGCGGGCAGAGCACCGCGATGTGGTCGCGCTCCTGCAGGCGCTGTTCGACCGCCACGCGATGCTCCGGCTGCGGATGGACGACGTCCCGCGGGGTGAACCGGCGAACCTTGTGGTCCCGCCCGCGGGCTCGGTCGACGCCGCCGACTGCGTCACCGTCGTTGAGGAGCTGACCGACGCCTCGTTCACCGCCGCGTTGCGCGGACTCGACCCGCACCGCGGAGCCATGGTGCACGCCGTCTGGGCCGCCCACTCCCGTCAACTGCTGCTGGTCGTCCACCACTTGGCGATCGACGCCGTCTCCTGGGGGATCATCCAGCGGGACATCGCGGCGGGCTGGCGTCACCTCACCGAGGGCCGGGACATCGCGCTGGACAGCAGCGGCACCTCGTTCCGGCGCTGGGCCACGACGCTGGCGGAGTACGCCACCGCCCCGGAGGTCACCGACCAGCTGACGAGCTGGCAGCGCATCGAAACGGCCGCAGCCCTGCTGCCCGCGCCGCAGCCGGACGCCGACACCTGGCCGGGCGTGGAGCAGTTGTCGGTCTCGGTCGATGCCGCGCTGACGGACGTACTGGTGACCGAGGCGACCGCGGCCCTGCACATCAACGTCCAGGAGCTGCTGCTCATCGCGCTCGGCGCGGCCCTGGCCCAGCAGCACCAGCACTTCGGCACCCCCTTCCGTATCGATGTGGAAGGCCACGGGCGCCGCGACGAGGTCGGCGCCGGGACCGATCTGACCAACACGGTTGGATGGTTCACCGCGAAGTACCCGGTCGCACTGTCCGCGGCGCCGCTGGACAGGGACACGGTCCTGGCCGGCGCCCCGGCTCTCGGCGCGTGGCTCAAGGACGCCAAGGAACAGCTGCGTGCCGTCCCGGACGGGATCACCTACGGCCTGCTCAAGTACCTCAATGACGGTGCGGACCTGCCCGGTGCGGATCCCGCGGTCGGCTTCAACTACCTGGGCCGCCGCGGCGTGCCGCAGGCCGGTGAGCACCCCGGCGACTGGCGGATCCTCGGACCGCTCGAAGCGCCGGACGCCCGGCGCTTCGGCTCCCGGTCGATGCTGCTGCCCCACACGGTCGACATCAACGCGGCCGTGGTCGGCAACGGTGCGCAGGCGGAGCTCCACGCGACCTGGAGCTGGGCCGGCGCGCGCGTCGACCGCTCCTACATCACCGAGCTGCACGCGCGCTGGCACGACGTTCTCGTCGGGATCGCCGCGTACGTGAAGAGCGGCGGCGGTGGACTCACACCCTCCGACGTGCTGCCCGCGGCCGTCACCCAGCAGCAGCTGGACCGCCTCGCACAGACCGTGGAACCGGCCGACCTGCTCCCGCTGACTCCGCTCCAGACCGGCCTGCTCTTCCACCGCCGTTCCGACAGTGCCGAGCCCACCGAGCTGTACACCGTGCAGCTGGGCATCGAGATCACCGGTGCGCTGGACGTGGCCCGCCTGCGCGAGGCCGTAAGCGCCGTAATCGCACGCCACCCCAACCTGGTGGCCCGGTTCGTCTCCGATCGACTCACCGAGCCGGTGCAGATCATTCCGAAGCGGCCGGACGTGCCGTGGACCGTGATCGGCAGCGACAGCAGCGACGGTGACGGTGGCAGTGAAGAACAAGTGCTGCTCGACGCCGAGTTGGCCGCCTGCAGCAACCTCACGGACGAGGCACCCCTGCGCATCCTGATCCGCGAGACGGGACCGGACCGGCACAGGCTGGTGCTCTCCGTCCACCACATCGTCGTGGACGGCTGGTCGATCCAGATCCTGCTCCGCGAGATCTTCGCCGTCTACCGCCGGGAGCCCCTGGCACCCGCCCCCGCCTTCCGCAGCTATGTCGAGTGGCTGTCCGCACAGGACTGGAGCGCCGCGCGACGGCACTGGCAGGATCTGCTGGCGGGCCTGGAGACGCCGACCCTGGTCGACCCGGTCAACCGCTCCGGCCCTGCCGCGCGGGCCCTGCTGCGAGCCGACCTCCCGGCCGGCGTCACCCGCGCCGTAGAGCGGCTGGCGCGCGCGCAGAACACGACCGTGAACATCGTGCTTCAGGCTGCCTGGGCGCGGCTGCTCGGTGCGTTGACCGGCGGCCAGGACATCGTCTTCGGCACCACGGTCTCGGGCCGTCCGGCCGATCTGCCCGGCAGCGAGTCGGCCGTGGGCATGTTCATCAACACGGTCCCGGTGCGCGCCAGGACGACCGCCGCGACGACCGCGGCCGAGCTGATCGGCGCCCTGCGTGACGCCCATCACGACGGTATGGACCACCAGTTCATGGCGCTGGCCGACATCCAGCGCGCCGCGGGCCACCAGCAGCTCTTCGACGCGATCTTCGTGTACGAGAACTACCCGCTGAAGGCGTCCGGCGGCCGACTCGACAGCGACGAGCTGGGTATCCGGATTACTTCGAGCCGTGAGTTCACGCACTACCCGATCGCCCTGCAGGCGTGGCCCGGCCGACAGCTGAGGCTCCGCCTGGAGTACCGCACCGACGTCTTCGACGAGCGGACGGCCGGGCGGATCCTGGCCTGGCTGGAGACGCTGGTCACCGCCATGGCCGCCGACGCAGACCGCCCGCTCGCGACGATCGACGTGCTCGACGACGACGAGCTGGCGCAGCTGGACGTACTGGGAAACCGGCCGGTGCTGTCGGAGCGGAGCGCCGCGCTGCCGGAGCCGGCCGCCGACCCCTCGGTCCCTCAGCTCTTCGCCGAGCAGGTGCGGCAGCGCCCGGACGACGTGGCGCTGGTGTTCGAGGGGAGGTCGTGGACGTACCGGGAGCTGGACGAGGCGTCGACGAAGCTGGCGCACCTGCTGGCCGGCCGCGGCGTGGGCGCGGGCGATGTCGTCGCGTTGCTGCTGCCGCGCTCGGAACACACCGTGACGGTCGTTCTGGCGGTACTGAAGCTGGGCGCCGCCTATCTGCCCATTGACGTGAACACTCCCGACGAACGACTGGCGTTCGTCCTTCGGGACGCCGGGCCGGCGGCGGTCGTGACAGCGGCGACGCTGGCGGAGCGGCTGCGCGGACACGACGTCACGGTGGTGGACGTCGCGGAACCGACGCAGGGCAACCAGCCGGCTGGCGGCCAACCGGTCGTCGGCGCCTTCCCGGCCCCCGACGCCGACCGGATCGCCTACCTTATCTACACCTCCGGAACCACCGGCACCCCTAAGGGGGTTGCCGTCACCCATGCCAACGTGACGCAGCTGTTCACCACGTCCGCACGGACGTCTGAGCTGGCGCCCGGACAGGTGTGGTCGCTGTTCCACTCCTATGTGTTCGACGTGTCGGTGTGGGAGATGTGGGGCGCCCTGCTGCACGGCGGCCGCCTGATCATCGCCTCCGAGGACGCCGTCCACTCCGCCACCGACTTCCACGAGCTGCTCGTGAAGGAGCGCGTCACGGTCCTGACCCAGACGCCCTCCGCCCTGGGCCGGTTGTCGCCCCAGGGGCTCGACACGGTGCGGACGATCTTCGTGGGAGGCGAGGCTTGCCCGGCCGAGCTAGTCGACCGCTGGGCCCCCGGCCGCGAGATGATCAACGCCTACGGCCCGACCGAAGGCACCGTCTACGCCGCTATGAGCGCACCCATGCGGCCCGGCAACGGCGCCCCCATTGGCTCCCCGGTACCGGGCGACGCGCTGTTCGTGCTGGACGCGGGGTTGCGCCGGGTGCCGATGGGCGTCGTCGGCGAGCTGTACATCGCCGGGCGGGGTGTGGCGCGCGGCTATGTGCGCCGGCCCGGTCTGACGGCGTCCCGGTTCGTGGCGTGCCCGTTCGGTCCGGCGGGTTCGCGGATGTACCGCACCGGTGACCTGGTGCGCTGGAACGGCGACGGTGAACTGGAATACCTCGGGCGCTCCGACGACCAGGTCAAGATCCGTGGCTTCCGGGTCGAGCTGGGCGAGGTCGAGGCCGCGCTGGCCGCCGTGGCCGGGGTGCAGCACGCCGTCGTGGTGGCGCGGGACACCAATGCCGGCAAGCAGGTGGTGGGCTATGTCGTGCCCGCCGATCCCGACGTGCGCGTGGACGGCGCGACGGCAAGGGCCGAGGTAGCCGCGCGGCTGCCGGAGTACATGGTCCCGGCCGTCGTGGTGGTCATCGACGAGCTGCCGCTCACCGTCAACGGCAAGCTGGACAAGCGGACCCTGCCCGAGCCGGAGTTCTCCGGCGGCGTGCACCGCGCACCGTCCTCGCCGGTGGAGGAGATCCTCGCGGGGATCTTCGCCCGGGTTCTCGATCTGCCGCGGGTCGGCGCTGACGACTCCTTCTTCGACCTGGGCGGCAACTCGCTGTCCGCGATGCGGGTCGTCGCGGCCGTACGGGAATCCTTCGACTGCGAGATCGGCGTGCGCGCCCTGATGGACGCGTCGTCGGTGGCCGGCCTGGCCCGTCTGGTGGGTGCGCCCTCGGGCGACGGCCGGACCTGGGAGCCGGTCGTGCGCCCGGAGCGGCTGCCGCTGTCGTTCGCGCAGCGCCGCCTGTGGTTCATCCACCAGTTGGAGGGGCTGTCGGCTACCTACAACATCCCGCTGGTGCTGCGGCTCACCGGCTCGCTCGACGCCGCGGCGCTGGCCGCGGCGGTCACCGACGTCGTGGCCCGGCACGAGAGCCTGCGCACGGTGTTCCCGGCCGTGGACGGCGTGGCCGAACAGTGCGTCCTCGACGCCTCCCAGGCGGACTTCACCTGTGACGTCTGTGACGCCACGGGCTGGACCGAGCAGCGGCTGGACGACGAGGTTGGCACGGTCACCCGCCACGCCTTCGACCTGGCCGTCGAGATCCCCTTCCGTGCGCGGCTCTTCAAGGTCTCCGCCACGGAACACCGGCTCGCCCTGGTGGTGCACCACATCGCGGGCGACGGATCGTCCCTGGCACCACTGGTCGGTGACCTGCTCACCGCGTACCGGGCCCGCAGCGCGGAAGCGGAGCCGGCCTGGGAGCCGCTGCCGGTGCAGTACGCCGACTTCACGCTGTGGCAGCACGAACTCCTCGGCGACGAAGCCGATCCCGACACCCGGCTGGGCCGCCAGACGGCCTTCTGGGAGCGGGAGCTTGCCGGGTTCGAGGGGCTGCTGGAACTGCCGACCGACCGGCCCTACCCGGCGGTCGCCGACCACCGGGGCGGTCAGGTCCTCGTCGAGTGGCCCGCGGAACTGCAGGAACTCGTCGCGCGCAGGGCGCGGGAGCACAACGCGACGACGTTCATGGTGATGTCAGCGGCGCTGTCGGTTCTCCTGTCGCGGCTGAGCGGCAGCGCGGATGTGGCGTTCGGCGTGCCGACGGCGGGACGGGGGCGGACCGAGTTCGACGACATGGTCGGCTTCTTCGTCAACACCCTGGTGCTGCGCACCCAGGTGTCGGGCGAGATGAGCTTCGCCGACCTGCTCGGGCATGTGCGGGAGCGCAGCCTGGACGCCTTCGCCAACCAGGACGTGCCCTTCGACGCGTTGGTGGACCGCCTCAATCCAGTCCGCACCCAGGCCCACCACCCCCTGATCCAGGTCCTGTTCGCCTGGCAGAACGTCACCCTGCCCGACCTGTCCCTGCCCGGCCTCGACATCTCCCCGCTGCGCGCGGACACCCTGACCGCTCGCATGGACCTGACCTTCAGCCTCCGTGAGCGGCTCGACGGATCCGGCCGCCCCGCGGGCATCGGCGGCGTGGTCGAGTACCGCACCGACGTCTACGACGCCGGGACCGTCGAACGCCTCGTGGGCCGCTGGCAGCGGTTGCTCATGACGCTGCTCGCCGACGCGGACCGCCCGGTCCTGTCGGTCGACCTGCTGGACGAGCGGGAGCTGGAACAGCTCGACGTCCTGGGGCAGCGTTCGGTACTGGGTGAACCGGCCGCCGACCCCTCGATCCCTCAGCTCTTCGCCGAGCAGGTGCGACAGCGGCCAGGCGACGTGGCGCTGGTGTTCGAGGGGAGGTCGTGGACGTACCGGGAGCTGGACGAGGCGTCGACGAAGCTGGCGCACCTGCTGGCCGGCCGCAGCGTGGGTACGGGCGACGTCGTCGCGTTGCTCCTGCCGCGCTCGGAACACACCGTGACCGCGATCCTGGCGCTGCTGAAGCTGGGCGCCACATACGTGCCGATCGACGTCAAACACCCCGACGAGCGCGTGCGGTTCGTCCTCGACGACGCCACGCCCGCCGCCGTCCTGACCACGGCCTGCCTGGCCCATCGCGCCGAAGCGTGCGGCGTGCCGGTCGTGGACGTCGAGGACCCCGAAGGGGCCGCACAGCCGACCGAGGCGCTGCCGCTGCCGGATGCCCGCCTGCTCGCCTACATCACCTACACCTCAGGAACGACGGGCATTCCCAAGGGCGTCGGCATCACCCAGGCCAACGTCACCCAGATGTACGCCCCCTCGGAACGGTCCTTCAAGCCCACCCCGGACCAGGTGTGGTCGCTGTTCCACTCCTATGTGTTCGACGTGTCGGTGTGGGAGATGTGGGGCGCCCTGCTGCATGGCGGCCGCCTTGTCGTCGTCCCCGAGCGCGCAGTGCACTCCGCCGACGACTTCCACCGGCTGCTCGTCGACGAGCAGGTCACCACGGTCAACCAGACCCCGTCGGCGCTCGAAATGCTCTCGCCAGAGGGGCTGGACCGGGTGCACACCGTGTTCGTGGGCGGTGAGGCATGCTCCGCCGCGCTGGTCGAGCGCTGGGCCCCCGGCCGATCGATGATCAACGGGTACGGGGAGACGGAGACGTTCTACGCCTCCATGAGCGGGCCCATGAAGCCCGGCACGGGAGCAGCCCCGATCGGTACGCCGGTACCGGGCGACGCGCTGTTCGTGCTGGACGCGGGCCTGCGGCGGGTACCGGTCGGTGTGGTCGGCGAGCTGTACGTGGCGGGCCGCAGCGTCGGCCGGGGCTATGTGCGCCGGCCGGGTCTGACGGCGTCGCGGTTCGTGGCGTGCCCGTTCGGTCCGGCGGGTTCGCGGATGTACCGCACCGGTGACCTGGTGCGCTGGAACGGCGACGGTGAGCTGGAGTTCGTCGGGCGCTCGGACGATCAGGTCAAGATCCGCGGCTTCCGGGTCGAGCTGGGCGAGGTGGAAGCCGCCCTGGCGGCAGTGGCCGGGGTGGAGCGTGCGGTGGTGACTGTGAGGGCCACCGACTCAGGCAAGCAACTCGTGGGCTATGTCGTGCCCGCCGACCCGGCCGCGCGGGTCGACGGCGGCGCGGTGCGCGGGGAGATCGCCGTGCGGTTGCCCGAATACATGGTCCCGGCCGCGGTCATGGTCATCGACGAGCTGCCCCTGACCGTCAACGGCAAGCTGGACAAGCGGGCGTTGCCGGATCCGGAGTTCACCGGTGGTGTCTTCCGGGCGCCGTCGTCGCCGGTGGAGGAGATCCTCGCGGGGATCTTCGCCCGGGTTCTGGAGGTGCCGCGGGTCGGCGTCGACGACTCCTTCTTCGACCTGGGCGGCAACTCGCTGTCCGCGATGCGGGTCGTCGCGGCCGTACGGGAATCCTTCGATTCCGAGATCGGCGTGCGCGCCCTGATGGAAGCGCCGACCGTGCGAGGCCTCAGCAGGCAGCTCTACAGCTGGTCCGCGTCGGACGAGATGCCCCAGGTCGTGAAGTTGCGCCAGGGCACGGGGAGGCCGCTCTTCTGCATCCACCCCGGCGGTGGCGTCAGCTGGGCCTACCGGGCGCTGGGAAGTGCCGTGCGGCGCCCGATCATCGGCATCCAGCAGACCCTCGACGACGGCGAACGCCCGCGCACGGTCCGCGAGATGGCTGAGCACTACGCCGACCTGGTGCAGTCCGTCCAACCCGACGGTCCCTACGACCTGCTCGGCTGGTCCTTCGGCGGTGTCGTAGCGCACCAGTTGGCCACGGTGCTGGAGCGCAGGGGAGCGCGGGTGCGGCGACTGGTGCTGCTGGACGCGGCCCTGGTGGAATCCGGCACGACCCGCTCACCGGACGAGGAATTCGACGAGATCGACGTGTTGCGGTACTTCGTCTCCAAGAACGTCGACCTGCCCGCGCCGCCCGAACTGACCACTCAGGAAGAGCTGGTGGAATGGATTGAAAGTCATTCCTCCCTCGGCGCGGCCATTCCGCCGGCCTGGATGATCAGCCATGTCGTGCACAACCTCCGATTCAACTCGGAGCTCTGGCACGGCCATACACCGGACGTGTTCAGCGGCGCTGCCGTGGTGTTCCAGGCTGTGGGGAAGGAACTCGATCCGGGTTACTCACGTGACTGGACGCGCCATGTCGCCGGTCCGGTCACCGAGATCACGGTGGAATGCGAACACAACGACATATTGAGTCCCGACGTGTTGGACACCTATGGCGACCGACTGCACGCAGAACTGGAAGGTGGCGATGATGACCAAACCTGGTGAGTTTCCCTATGAGGCCGGAATTCATCCCAAGGGATATACGTCCCGGCCGTGGACGATCAGGCAGTTGGCCGGTCTCGGCGACGGAATGGACACCAACAAGCGGTTCCACTACCTCCTCGACCGCGGAGAGACGGGGCTCTCACTCGCCTTCGACCTGCCCACGCAGCTGGGTCTCGACCCGGACGACCCGACGGCCGTGGGCGAGGTCGGCCGCGCCGGGGTCTCGGTGGCCACCGTCGACGACCTGGCCGCGGTGTTCGACGGGATTCCGCTGGACCAGGTGTCGGTCTCGTTCACCATCAACGCGACCGCGCCGATGATCCTCGCCCTGTGGGTCGTGGTCGCCGAGGAATCGGGCGTCGACCCCGCGCTGCTGCGCGGCACGCTGCAGAACGAGATGCTCAAGGAACACGCCGCCCGCAAGGCGTTCGTGTTCGACCTGGACGACAGCTTCCGTTTCTCGCTGGACGTCATCGAGTACTGCGTACGCCACCTGCCCAAGGTCAACCCCGTGTCGATCTCGGGCGGGCACGCCCGCGAGGCCGGTGCGAGCCGGCCCATGGAGGTGGCGCTCGGCATCGCCGACGCGGAGACGTACCTCCAGGGCATGCTGGAGCGCGGATTCACCGTCGACGAGGTCGCGCCGCGACTCAGCTTCATCTTCGGCACGCACATGGAGGTCCTCGCCGAGGCGGCGAAGTTCCGGGTGCTGCGCAGGATGTACGCCACCCGCATGGTGGACCTCTTCGGCGCCGCCAACGAGAAGTCGACCCGCATGCGCATCCAGGTCAACACCTTCGGCTCCGCCCTGGCCGCCAGCGAACCGCTCAACAACATCGCGCGCACGACTGTCCAGGCCATGGCGGCAGTCCTCGGCGGGGTCCAGTCACTGCACGTGTGCGGCTTCGATGAAGCCGCACAGACCCCGGGGCAGCTGTCGGCGCGCGTCGCGCTGCGGGTCCAGCAGATCCTCCTGAAGGAAACCGATCTGGCCCGGTACGTCGACCCGCTCGGCGGCTCCGAGGTGATATCTCGTATCGCCGACGAGATCGAGGCGGAGGCCAAGGGCTGGCTCGACGACATCGAGGCCCGCGGCGGACTGCTGAGCTGTCTGCGCAGCGGCTGGCTGGAGTCGCGCATCGACGACATGGCCTACTCCAGTGGCGGCCCCACGGTCGGCGTCGTCGACGCCGAGCAGTCCGAGGAAGAGGACTGGCTCACCGAACGGCAACTGCGGTCCGGTGTCGTTCCGGGACGCCGCCGCCCCTTCGAGCGCAAGAACTGCGACGCGGAGCTGCGCGCCCTCACCGAGGACGTCGTGGCGGGCCGCAACGTCATGGAGTCGATGATCGCGGCAGCGCGGGCGCGAGCCAGCATCGGCCAGATGCAACGCGCCGTCGCGGCGGGACTGGACGCGCAGGCGCCGCCTGCCTGACCGGCGCAGCGGCACAAGTTTTCCCTTCGGGCCCGCACACCCGCACGCGGACGTACCGGCGCCCGACACCCGAGTGGATAGCGAAGAAACATGAACAAGCAGCAGCTGACCGACACCGTCATTGCCTTCTGGGAGCGAGCTACCGGCGAAGAGGGCCTCACGCCCGAGGACAACTTCTTCGACCTGGGCGGCGAGTCCCTCGTGGCCGCGAAGATCCTCGCCCTCGTCGAGCGCGAGTACGGCCTGGAGGCGGAACTGCACCTGCTATTCAACAACCCCACCATCGAAGAGTTCGTGGACGCCGTCCACGAGGAGCTGTCCGCCAAGGCACAACAGGGGACGGGCGCATGACCACGCAGGAATTGAAGTCGCTGTGGGGCGGCCCGGCGACGCCGGACTGCTTCCTGACATCGTTCGTCCGCCGCGTCGCCGATCACCCGGATCGCGAGGCGGTGCTCGATGCCGACCGCTCCTACACGTACGCGGAGTTGGCGGCCTGGGCCCAGGCGGTCTCGGCCGAACTGGCGGCGGCCGGGGTGGGCGCGGGCGACCGGGTCGCGGTGTCCCGGCCGCGAGGCGCGGGCGCCGTCGCCGCGATGTTCGGAGTGATGCTGCGCGGAGCCACGTACGTCCCGCTCGACCCTGAATACCCCATCGAACGCCTGCAGTTCATGATCGACGACTGTGCGCCGCGCGCCGTCATCACCACCGAGCACACGCGCGTCCGCTACAGCGGCCCCATGGTGGACATCGGCCGGGCGCCGGGCGTGCCCGCATCCCTGGACCTGCGCCCGGTCGACTGCGATCCCGCGCTGCCCGCGTACATCATCTACACCTCCGGGTCGACCGGCTGGCCCAAGGGCGTGGCACTGAGCCACCGCTGTATCGACACGATGGCCGAGTGGCAGGCGTCCCATTCCCCGCGCCCCGACCTGCGCACCGCACAGTTCGCCCCGCTGAACTTCGACGTCTCGTTCCAGGAGATCCTGGGCACGCTCTGCGGCGGCGGCACGCTGGCGGTCATGCCGGAGGAACTGCGCCGTGAGCCGACGCGGCTGCTGCGCTGGCTCGCCGAGCAACGGGTCGAGCGGCTGTTCCTGCCGTTCGTGGCCCTGCAGATGCTGGCGGTGACGGCACGGGCGGACACCCTGGCCAAGCTGCACCTGGTCGAGGTGAACACGGCCGGCGAGCAGGTCGTCTGCTCGGAAGACATCCGGGCGATGTTCGCCGGAATGCCCGGCTGCCGCCTGGTCAACCACTACGGGCAGAGCGAGTCCGCCATGGTGACGTCCCACATCCTGGGTCCCGACCCGTACGCGTGGCCCCATCTGCCGCCGATCGGTGTCCCCCTGCCGGGGTGCGAACTGCTCATCGACCCGGAGGCCCCGGAGGCTCCCCACATTGGCGAACTCCTGGTGGCGGGGCACCCGTTGTCGGCGGGCTACCTGGGTCGGCCGGAGCTGACGGCCGAGCGCTATGTCACCATCGCGCCCTCACCGGCCGGGCACACCCGGGCCTTCCGCACCGGCGACCTGGTGGAACTCACCGACGACGGCGTGCGCTTCCTCTCCCGTGTGGACAGCCAGATCAAGATCCGTGGCATCCGCGTGGATCTCCTGGAAATCGACGCACAGCTGCTCGCCGGCCCCGACATCGCGGCCGCCGCGACGGCCATGGTGGCGACCAAGTCCGGCCACGCCAGCCTGCGCGCCGCGGTCGTCCTGCGCGAAGGGTGCACCGGGCCGATCGAGGCCGCCGCGCTGGAGCGGTTGCGCAAGGTGCTGCCGGAGGCCTCGGTCCCGGTCTCGGTGACGGAACTGCCCGAATTGCCGAGGACCCCCAGCGGGAAGATCGACCGTGAGGCGGTCGTCACGCTGATCAACGACGACCGCAGCAGGCGCCGGCGGGACCGGGGCGGCCGCGCATGACCACGATCCTGCACGACAGGCCCGCGGACGCCGGCCAGTACGCGCTGTGGGCGGAAGCCACGATCGACCCGTCGATCAGCGGCGGCGGCTACTTCGTGGCGACCTTTCACGGCGCGGTCGACGCACGCCACCTGGAAGCCGCCGCGCGGGCCGTGCTGCACCGGCACGAGCCGCTGCGGTCGGTACTGCGCCTGGTCGAGGGGCAGTTGCGCCAGTGCGTCCTGCCGGCCCAGGAGGCCTGCTCCTTCGAACGCGGTGACCTCCCTTGTGAGGACGGCGCCGAGCGTGCGGCCGTCCGCGCCTGGCGCGAGCGGCCCGAACAGCACCGGCACTGGGACCTGGCCACCGAGGCACCCATCCGCTTCCGGCTCCTCACGCACGCTCCCGACCGCTGCTCGGTCGTGTTCGAGGCCCATCACGCCGGGTTCGACGGGCGCAGCAAGTTCATCGTGGCCCGCGACTTCTCCGCCTACCTGGGGGAGCTGAGAGCGGGCAAGGCAGTGAACCCGACGCCGCTGGCCGCGCCCGACACACCGGTGGCCCCCCGAGAAGTGATAGAGGAGGCCGTCGAGTTCTGGCGCACCGCCGTCGACAGGGCGACGCCGATGGCGCTGCCCGAAGGCGGATGCCTGGGGCAGCGGACAGTCACCGCCTCGCCGACGATCGACCTGGATCCGTCCGCGGTCGCCACCCTTCGTACCAAGGCACAGGAGCTGAAGGTGAGCACCTTCACCATGCTCCTGGCGGCGCTCACCCGCCAACTGGCGGTCTACGACAACACCAACCCGCTGCTGGCCCTCGCCTCGGACGTGAGTGACGAGCACACCGGCCACGTCGCTGGGCTCCAGATCAACGTGGTCCCCGTGGCCCTGGAGATCTCTCCAGGCGCGTCGGCCGAACAGTCGGTGGCAACCGCGCGCCGGGCGCTTGCGCAACTGGCGCGCTATCGCCGCGTACCGTTCGTCGACCTGGTCGCCGGTGTGCCTGGCAAGCCGATGACCCGGCTCAGCACCGAACTCGGCCTGTCCTTCCCCCGCCCCCCGGCCGGGCTGGACCTGGACATCCCGGGACTGCGCTCTGCCTGGGACTTCTTCACGCCGAACACCAACGCGGCCCTGGCCAGGACATTGCAGATCCGGGCGGACTGGCCGCAGTGCCGGGTGCGTCTCGACTACCGCCAGGACCTCATGGGGGCGGCCGAGGCCGAGCAACTCCTGGGCGACTTCAGCACCGCCGTCTCCGACCTCGCCGCCGACCGCACGACCTCCTCGGTCAGCCCGGCGTGCGCGGACCGCCCGGAGCCGACCACCGGCGGAACCCCGTACCTGTGTGGAGACCTCCGAGCGGGAACCGTACGGAACGACGATGCTCCCCACCCGCCCCGCTTGGTGCCCGCGGACGGTGTCGCGTTCACGGTGCACGGCCGGTCAGGACAGCCGTTGCCGCGCTCCATCGCGGGTACGGTGCGGGCCCAGTTGCCCGACGGCCGAGAGGTCCGTACCGACGACTGCGGATATGTCGCCGCCGATGGCTGTGTGCGGCTCCTCGGGCCGCAGGACGGCCGGTGGATCCGCACCCGCAGCCTGATCGACGCCTCCGCCGTCGCCCGCGTCGCCCGCACCCACCCCTGGGTCCGGGAAGCGGTGGTGCGACTGGAGAAGGCCCGGACGGAGACCGCGGTACTCACCGTGACCGGGCCCGGCCGGGACGCCCCGAGCGCGCGTGACATCCGCGCCCACCTGCGCACCTGGCTGCACGGCAGCGATCTGCCCGGGCGCATCAGAATCACCGTCTCCGACTCCCACATCAGCACCGAACCCGACCTCAGCACCGACGCTGACATTGAAGAAGGATGACCATGGACGAGCTTTCGGCAGCTGTGATCGCGGGCGCCTCGCCCGACGTACTGGAACGCCTTCCGGTCCCCAGCGAATACAACGCGGCCTACCTGTGCACCGAGGACGTCGGCATCTTCTCGGGTGTGGAGGACAAGGACGTCCGCAAATCGATACACCTCGGCAAGGTCCCGATGCCGGAACTCGCCCCCGACGAGGTGCTGGTCGCCGTCATGGCGGCGGCGATGAACTACAACACGATCTGGTCCGCGACCTTCGAGCCGCTGCCCACCTTCAACTTCCTGCGCCACTACGGCAAGCAGGGCGGCTGGGCCGCCCGGCACGACCAGCCCTATCACGTGCTGGGCTCGGACGCCGCCGGAGTGATCGTGCGCGTCGGTGACGGCGTGCGCAACTGGAAGGTCGGTGACCATGTCGCCGTGGCGACGGCCCATGTCGACGACCAGGAACCGCTCACCCAGCACGACGGCATGATGGGTGACGAGCAGCGCGCCTGGGGGTTCGAGACGAACTTCGGCGGTCTCGCCGACTACGCGATCGTCCGGGCCAGCCAGCTGTTGCCCAAGGCGGCTCACCTCACCTGGGAGGAGGCGGCCAGCAACCCGCTGTGCGCCGGCACTGCCTACCGGATGCTCGTCAGCGAGCGTGGCGCCAACATGCGCCAGGGCGATGTGGTGCTCGTGTGGGGCGCGGCGGGCGGCCTCGGCGGCTACGCAGTGCAGTTCGTCCGCAACGGCGGCGGCATACCGATCGGCATCGTCAGTTCGGACCAGAAGGCCGAGGTCGCCCGCAAGCTCGGCTGCGAGCTGGTCATCGACCGGCGCGAGATCGGCGAGATCTCCGCCGATCCGGACGTCACAGTGGCGACGGGCAAACGACTCGGCAAGATCATCAGGCGTGAGATCGGCGAGGACCCGAACATCGTCTTCGAGCACGTCGGCCGCGAGACCTTCGGCCTCTCGGTGTTCATCGCCAGGCGCGGCGGCACCATCGTGACCTGCGGGTCGAGCACGGGCTACCAGCACACCTTCGACAACCGCTACCTCTGGATGCGGCTGAAGAAGATCGTCGGCAGCCACGGGGCGAACCTGTACGAGCAGTGGCAGGCGAACCGCCTCATCCAGCGCGGCCGGGTGATGCCGATGCTGTCCGAGGTGTACCCGTTCCAGGAGACGGGCGAGGCAGCACGCATGATCCAGCTGAACGAGCACCTCGGCAAGGTCGGTGTGCTCTGCCTGGCGCCGTCCAGTGGGCTCGGTGTCACCGATTCCGCGCTGCGCTCGCAGATTGGCGAGGACCGGATCGCCCCGCTGATGACGGCATGACGGCGCCGTCTCCGATCGCAGACACAGGAAAGGCCGGGAGACAGATGCATCGTGTCCGAGTGGTGGTCGCCAAGCCAGGGCTGGACGGCCACGACCGAGGTGCCAAGGTGGTGGCGCGGGCCTTGCGCGACGCCGGCATGGAGGTCATCTACACCGGGCTGCGCCAGACGCCCGAGCAGATCGTCCGTACCGCTCTGGAGGAGGGTGCCGACGCCGTCGGTCTGTCCCTGCTGTCGGGCGCCCATATGGAACTGGTCCCGCGCATACTGAAGTTGCTCACCGAGAACGACGCGGCGGACATGCCGGTCTTCTGTGGCGGCATCATTCCGCCGGAGGATGCACGCCAGCTCATCGAGATGGGTGTATGCCGGATCTTCACCTCCCGGGATTCTCTCCCCGAGATCATCGACTGGGCGTACGCCAACCTGCGTCCGCTCGAGGTGACCGAGTGACCGGGGGGCCGCTCAACGCCACACTGGAATCCGCACGGCAGGGCAACGTCCGGGCGCTGGCCCGGCTCATGGGGCGCGCGGAGAACTACGCCATCACGGAGGCCGACCTCAGTGCTCTGGGAACACAGGGGCCTGCCGGAAGAGCCTGCCCGGTCATCGGCCTGACTGGTCCGCCGGGCGTCGGCAAGTCGACATTCATCTCCTGCCTCGTCGCCGAGTACCGGGGGCGCGGGAAGCGCGTGGCGGTGCTCTGCTTCGATCCGTCGTCACCGGTGACCGGTGGCGCGCTGCTCGGCGACCGCATCCGTATGCAGGAGCATTCGGACGACCCCGGGGTGTTCATCCGGTCGGTGTCCAGCCGCGGCCATCTCGGCGGGCTCTCGGCCACCGCCCGGCCCATGATCTCGATCCTGTCCGAGGTCGGTTTCGATGTCATCCTGATCGAGACGGTCGGGGCCGGGCAGTCGGAGGTGGAGATCGCGACGGTCGCGGACCGGACCATTGTTGTCCTCGCCCCCGGAGCGGGCGACGGTATCCAGATGGCCAAGGCCGGTGTGCTGGAGATCGCCGACCTCTATGTCGTGAACAAGGCTGATCAGGACGGAGTCCACGCGATGGTCCGCGAACTCCGCGCCATGGTCGCGCTGGGCACACGCGACATCCCGGTGGTGACCGCCACGGCAAGTCGGCGTGAGGGGGCCGCTGACGTCATGACGGCCCTCGGCGTCGACGGCCCGGTCGACCTGGACTGCGGGCAAGGGCCCTGACGCCACCCGTGTCCCGCCCCGGGACCGAGCCGACGCACGGCACTTCCCCACGGCGACCACCCAACTCCCGGACAGTCAGCGGTGTCCGGGGTGTTCGGTCTCCGAGGGGAGGTCCGAGGGCGGCGCCTGCACGGGAACTTCGTTCAGCAGCGGGAACAGTCTCGCCACTGCGGCCACGGGCATGGTCCCTGCGACCGCCCGGTGGTCGCGTTCGCGGTATCCGGCCAGCAAGAGGCGTACAGAGGCAGCGAGTTCGGTCATCTCCGCCGGGGTGATGTGGACCACGGCGCTGAAGGACTCGTCATGGCGCCACTCGGCCGGCGCCCGGTCCCGGTGGCTCAACCAGTGCTGGTAGCTCTCGTCCTCCAACCCGCGTGCCAGGTCGTCGAACTGCTCCGGCGCCTCCTGGTCCGGCCGGTGCGAGGACTCCCATCGGAGCCGCCACGGCCGCGCCCGCCCGCCCTTGTGCGGGACCTCCTCGATGAGGCCGTGCCGGGCCAGTTGACGCAGGTGGAAGGAGCAGAGGCCGGAGCTGTGGCCGAGGCGGGCGGCTGCCTGGGTGGACGTGACGGTGCCGACCTCGGCCAGCAGGTCCAGCAGGGCGACGCGCACGGGATGGTCCGGGAGTGACTGTCGGGCACGACTCAACGGGCGCTCCCTGGAGGTTGCTTGACGGTCTTTGTGGCTCACTTTGCAAAGGCTGCTACTTTGGAAAGCATTCGGTCAAGCTGGGCCACGGCCGGTCGGGGACCAAGTCCCCGGCCGGCGCGTGCATGTGCGAAAGGCGTTGAAACTCCATGGCTGTTCGGAACGGTGACATCTCGCAGGATCGTCGGGTGCGAGTGCAGGGGGAACCGGTCGATTCCTACCCGCAGTTCGCCCCGGAGGTCGAACGGGGTGCAGTGCGTCGCATCACCGTAGTGGGGGAGGAGATCCTGGGCCGGCGGTGCCAGGAGGTCACCGAGTTCGGCACCCCCGAGCTTTCGCAGTTGATCGACGACATGTTCGCCACGAACCAGGTGGCGGACGGCGCGGGCCTCGCAGCCAACCAGATCGACGTGGACCTGCAGTTGTTCGTGTGGGACATCGTGGATGATTGGGGGGTGCGCCATGTCGGGCACATTGCCAATCCGGTCCTGGACGAGATCGAGGCCGACGATCGCGTGCTGGTCGAGGAGAAGGAAGGATGCCTGTCAGTTCCGGGCCCCTACCGCATGGTGCCCCGCCTCGACCGTGCCGTCGTACGAGGCTATGACAAGGACGGCAACCCCCTGGTGATCGAGGGCAGGGGCTACTTCGCCCGGTGCCTGCAGCACGAGACGGACCACCTGCACGGGCACCTCTACCTGGACCGGCTCAGCAAGCGGGAACGGAAGTCCGCGCTGCGTGAGATGGAAGAGTCCAAAGAGAAGATGTTCGCCCGGCGGGCTGCCACGGCCAAAAAACTGGGCAAGTGACGACTCGGAGGCGTAGGCCCCCCGGCCTGGGATCGTTGTGACGGTGCGCACGTTGCGTAATCGCCCGTGCGTACGGTGGACTTGAGTCATGCTGACGCGAATCGATCACATCGGGATCGCCTGTTTCGACCTCGACAAGACCGTCGAGTTCTACCGTGCGACGTACGGTTTCGAGGTCCTCCACGTCGAGGCCAACGAGGAACAGGGCCTCCGCGAGGCGATGTTGAGGATCAATGGGACCTCGGACGGCGGCGCCAGCTACCTCCAGCTCCTCGAGTCGACCCGGGAGGACTCCGTGGTGGGCAAGTGGCTGGCCAAGAACGGCGAGGGCGTGCACCACATCGCGTTCGGCACGGAGGACGTGGACGGCGACGCCGAGGCCATCCGGGGCAAGGGCGTGCGGGTGCTCTACGACGAGCCCCGGATCGGGTCCATGGGGTCGCGGATCACCTTCCTGCACCCCAAGGACTGCCACGGCGTGCTGACCGAACTCGTCACCGCCGCGCCGCCGGACCCGACTGGACACTGAACCGCCCGGGTCCGGCGGCGCGGAATCGCCGTCAGATATCCCGGAAGAGACCAGCGAGTGCAGTGAGCCGCCCAGTGCCTCCTCAGCCTCGCAGCCAACCTCAGCTACCACCTCCGCGACCGTGCGGATGTCGCCCGTATCCTGGTCCGGCTCAGTGACCCACGCGGGCCACATGGAGTGCTGAACCAGTGTCGGGTGCCTTCTCACGGCCGTCAGTCCACGGGCCGCATGAGTCCTGGACTGTGGGCCTCCTGCCCTGCGCCGCAGCGTGCGGTCGGGGTCGCACTGGGGGCAAGGAGTTGGCGCCGAGTTCCCGGTAGGCCAACCGGTGGCGCAGGACTCGCAGGTCGCGATCGCGAGCTTGTCCATGACCGCGACCACGGCGCGCATCCCTCCCCAGCCGGCGGAGAAGCGGCGGAAGTGCGTGGCGAGAGCGTCACTGGATTGGGGGATGTCGGCCAGCGCCCAGCCTGAGTAAAGTGAGCGGCGCCTGAACAGAACAAGACTGCCCGTGGGGTATCGGGCGCCGCGTGACGAACTTGGCTCATCGGGCGGGCGCGATTTCGCCGCTGGTCAGCGGCGTGTGCCTGTGGCCCGTGCTGCCCCTCGGACACCAGCTGAGACCCCACTTCACGTGGGGTTTTCTGCTTTTCCAGGCTGTGGCGTGACCAACCACGTGACCAACAGCCCAGAGAGTTGCCTGGTCAGACCAGGGATGACAGGCCGATCCGGGCCGCGCTGGACGCGGCCAGCTTCTTGGCCTGTGGCGGCACAGGTTCGACGAGTCCGGGGCATGTGTTTTCGTGCCGGGGCAGCGTCCTCCGGCGCGAGCCGCCGTCACCGCGCTGCCCACCCGCGAATGCTCGGGTTACGTGTGGGCGTGGTACGGCAGCGGGGCGCCCCGTCACGAGCCACCGGACCTTCGCGACCTTGAAACGCGGAAGATTCCTGGCATCCGGAGGTTCCGGCTGGCCGACCCGACCCGAGCTACCACCCGGCGGATCCTGGAAAACACCTACGACCCCGACCACTTGGTGGCCTTGCACGGGCTGACGGTGGCCGGGGAGGCCCGGATCGCATTCCAGGAAGCGCGCGAGGAAACGGTCGGTGACGGTGCGCCGGACGACCATCCGGAACCACGCTGCGATGCGACCCTGACCTGGCCCGCATACCGGGGCGCGTTGGGCACCGTATCGAACGCGTTCGGGCTCAACGCGGGCGAGTTCACCCTACGGATGCGCGGCTGGGCAAGCTGCCAGGAGATCGAGTACTACGCAGACGGCCGACGCCTGTACCGGATGATCCTGGCCGTCACGCCGATCGGGGAGCACCACAGCATTCAGCACATCAATGCTGTCGTCGACCCCGACGGGGCCGGGGCCCTGGGGTGGCTGCGCGCGCTCGTCCACCGTGCGGAGGTGCAGGTGGCCGCCCGCCAGGACCTCCCGATCTTCGACACCTTGCTGCCGGGGGACCGGCACGGCATCTATGTGCCCGGTGACGAGGCTGTGCGGCGATTTCGACGTTTCTATCAGCAGTGGGTGGAGGTGGCAGAGCGTGGCTGAGGGCGTCGTGAGCCTGGCCGAGGCCGCAGACCTGCCCGTCGAACGGGTCGGGGGCAAGGCCAAGGGACTGGGCCGACTGGTAGCGGCGGGATTTCCCGTACCTCCCGGGTTCTGCCTCCCGGTGGATGTCTTCACCGCCACGGCGGGCCTGGAGGAAGGTGGGGAGAACACCGGCGAGTCGGGACTGCGCGACGACACGATCGCCCAGGTGAGGGCCTGTTGGGAGGCCCTGCCCTCCCCGCACGGCGTCGCCGTACGGTCGTCGGCCACCAATGAGGACGGTGTGGCGAGCAGTGCCGCCGGCCAGTACGAGAGCGTGCTCGGCGTCCGCACCTTCGACGAGCTGCTGGCCGCAGTCGGCCGCTGCCAGCGGTCCCGACACTCCGCCGCCTCCGGGGTCTACCGAGACCGGATCGGGCTTGCCCAGCAGGCCCCGGCGATGGCTGTCGTGGTCCAGGCGATGGTGGCCCCCGAATGGGCCGGGGTGGCGTTCACCGCAGAGGACCCTGCCGCGGACGACGACCATCTGGTGCTCGTGGAGGCGGTCGAGGGGCTCGGTGATCAGCTCGTGGACGGGATCGTGGAGCCGAACCGGGCGGTGTTCTCCCGGAAGGAACCGCACGCGCCCGTGTTCAGGACCGCGTTCGGGGAACGGGTGGGCGAGACGGAGGGAAGCGAGGGCCCTCTCCGCTCCCTGGTACGCACAGCGCTGGCCGTGGAACGGGCGCTGGGTGGACCGCAGGACATCGAATGGGCGCTGGACGACACCGGGCTGCACCTGCTGCAGGCTCGCCCGATCACCGCAGCCGTCCCGCAGCCGACGCAGTTCGGCGACTGGGCGAGCGAAGTGCCCGGGGCACGGTGGGCCCGGATGAGTATCTGCGACTCGTGGCTGTCCGATCCCCTCTCCCCCCTCTTCGCCACGACGCTGTTCCCCTCGCTCATCGACCGGTGGGCGACGAACTGGGGCGGTCCACGCAGACTGCGCGCGCAACCCGCTCATCCCGGAGCCCATGCACGGGACCGTGAACGGGTTCGCCTATCTGCGCTTCGACTTCCCCCTCTCCGAGCATCCGCTGCGCACCCTGCGACTCACCGCGCGGTGGTTTGCCTTCCATCTCTCACCAGTGGAGCGGCGCTGGCGGCACGACATACTGCCCGCGCTCCAGGCGGGCCTGGAGCGGGCACGAGACGCGCCTCTTGAGGAGCTGACGTCGACCGAAGTGCTGTGCCGAATAAGGACAATTGAGGATCTGAGCGCCCGCTACTGGGCGGTGATCGGCGGCCTTGCCTGGCACTGGAACACCAGCGAGTGGCTGCTGGGGATGGTTTTGGCGCGCGATGGTCGGCGCGCAGCCGGGCTCACACCCGGATCCCTGCTCGTGGGCGACGACCGGCTCGCCCACCAGGCCGACCGTGCCCTGGACCGGGTCGCCGCGGCCACCTTGGAGGACGAGGAACAACTGCTGCAGGAGTACCTGGGACGCTTCGGCCACCTGGTGTACAGCCTCGACCCGGCCGAACCCACCGCGATCGACGATCCTTCGATGCTTCGCTCGTTGATCGCCAGCCGCCGCGTCGGCGGCGAACCAGGCTCCCTGGCACCGGCATTGGTCCCTGACTGCGTCCCGGCACGCCGCCTCGGACGCGGTGCTCTAGGCCGACTGCGGCGCGGGGTCCACCGGTGGGCGAACCACTGGAGCGGAGTACGGGACGAGGCCCTGCACCACTTCACGCTCGGCTGGCCGTTCATGCGGGCTGGATATCTCGAACTCGGCCGCCGGCTGGTCCTCGCCGACCTGCTCGATGTCGACGAAGACGTGTTCTACCTGACCGGGGCGGAGCTGAGCGGCTGGGTGAACGCCGGCGCGGACGACGCGCAGTGGCGCGACCTGGTGCGTGAGCGCCGACTGCGACGCCAGTGGCAGCGGCGGCTCAATCCGCCCGATGTGGTCCCCGCCGACGCGCGGATCATGCTCTTCGGGTCCGACATCACCTCCTTGGCGCTGTTCGGGACCGAGCGGGGGGAGCACAAAGGCGACGAGCTCAGCGGATCAGCGGTGAGCCCGGGGAGCTACACGGGCCGGGCTCGGGTGATCCACGAGTTCGCGGACGCGGACGCACTGGAGTTGGGAGAGGTGCTCGTCGTCCGCCAGGTAACTCCGGCATGGGCGCCGCTGCTGACCCGGGCCAGCGCCGTGGTGGCCGATGTCGGGGGCGCGCTGTCCCACGGCTCGGTGGTGGCGCGTGAGTACGGCATCCCGGCGGTGATGGGAGTGAGGACCGCGACCTCGCAGATCGGAACCGGGGACATGCTGACCGTGGACGGCGATGCAGGCACTGTGCGGTTGGGGAGCGAGTCGTGACACCGACCGAGTCCCCGCCGAAGGAGCACAGCACGCGCGACGGGTGATCCGGGGGCTGCTGTTCGTGGCGGTGGGCATCAGCTTGGTGATCACCCTCTGGGGTATGGATCTGGGCCATCTGTGGGTGGCGCTGAAGGCCGCCGACTGGCGCTGGCTGGTCTTGGCAGCACTGGCCAATGTGGCCTCGCAGACGACTCGGGCCATAGGCTGGAACGCGATGTTCACCGAGTCCCGGATCCGGTTCCCCCTCCTGGTGCGGATCGAGTTCGCCGCCCAGGCAGCGGCGGCTGTCAGCCCGGAGGGGGTGGGTGAGTTCGTCCGGATCGGCTATCTGCTGCGCGAGGGGATAGCCAGGACGGTGACCGTCACGCTCATGATGGTCCGCAAGTTCTTCTCCAGCCTGGGCCTGGTGCCCTTCCTGGTGCCCTTCCTGGTGTTCGTCTGGTGGCCGGGGAGCGATGTGCCAGGCTGGGCGGCGACCGTCGCCTGGGTGTACCTGGCCGTGCTGACGGTGGAGTCCGTACTGATCGTGAGGGTCGCGCGCACTCCGTCCGCCCCCGCCCGGGAGGGCCGACTGCGCAAAGTCGTGTTCGACGCGCGCACGGCACTCGGGCCGGTCCGGCGTCCGCGCGTCTTCGCGGAGGTGGGGGCGGCCGCGCTCGCCACCCGGGCACTGGACTTCCTGGCTGCGGTGGCCATCGCGAAGGCTCTGGACCTGCCGCTGTCGGTGGCCGTCCTGGTAGTTGTACTGCTATCCATCGAGGTCTCCAACATCTTGCCGACCCTGCCGGGCCAGCTGGGTACCTTCGAGGCGGCCGTGCTCGGCGCGACAGCGGGCGTTCTTGGGCAGGCCGAGGGCTTGGCCTTCGCGCTGGTTCTCCATGTTCAACAAGTGCTTCCCCAGATCCCGCTGGGGATGATCGCCATGGCAGACACCTCGATTTTACGAAACCGATCGAAACGGGATTCATCATGACCGAAATGTGGAACACCGATACCCAAGGTAGTTACCCTCCCCTCAGGGCGGACGATTCGCGGACGCGGACTCAGGTACGACCTACCGGAGGGGCAAACTCCTACGTTCGCCGTGCACTTGACGGAACACGAGCCGCCCAAGCCGGCCTGGGAGTCCCTGTGGATTCCCTGGCGGGACTTCTGGCTTCCCGCTGACCCCATGGATGCGATGCGCAAACTTCGCATCGCGTACGATCGCGCCGCAGGCGAGCGCGTGGAGATCTGCTGCGGGGGCGGCATCGGTCGGACTGGCACGGGGCTCTCGGCGCTCTGCGTCTTCGAGGGCATGGACCCCAAGGAGGCGGTCAAATGGGTGAGGAAGAATTACCACTCCCGTGCGGTAGAAGTACCGTGGCAACGGCGCTTCATCCGCCAGGTCCACGCTGCCAACGCACCCGGCTCGGGGCAGTCGTAGCCGCTGGCTCCTGCGGTGTGCGGCGGATACACGCCGCTGTGACATGGTGATCCACTGACCGTGGACAGGAAAAGGGCAGAACGCCTGGCTGGGAAATTCCAACCAGGCATTCTGCTTTACCTGCGCCCTCTCGGTCGCGGTCGACTCCCCGGAACACCAAAGCGGCGACAACAACCGTGCTGCGCGGGTCAGCTCGACGACGCCGTTGCGCGTCCATAGTGGTCAGCTCGGCGCTGGAGGTGTCGGTGACCACGTCCCACGGGAAGTGTGGCTATTCCTGAGTGAGGTCGGCGTGGTGGGCAACGGTGACTTCTCTGTCCGAGCCGGAGGACGAGTTCTCGTACTTCACCGAGAACGATCACTCGCTGGTTCAGGGCCCGCTCGCTTTCCTTGCCGGCCGTCCGGGACTCGTAGCCCCGCTCTGTCGGCCGGTGTTCGAGTCTCGGCGCCGGTGACCGAAACGACGCCTCTCACATGTCCGTTGCGCATTGACCCCTTGGTGTCATCGCGGTTGCATGCTGGGGGCCTTCTGGTGGGGAGCCGGAGGCGGACCCTATTCCTGACTGGGGGAAGAATGAGGGAAACGTCCGCTGGTGGGAACCCACGGCTGCAGGAGCTCATGGTCTACGGCATGATCGATGATCATGAGCCAGGGCCGTGGCGAGGCACTCAACAAGGCGCGCACCCGGGTGCGAAGTCGGCTGCTGTCCGCAGGAGCGCCCGCGTCCGTGTGGGGCAGCACGTCATGAATGCCTTGGAAGGAGGCGCGGATGGACGCACCGTTCTCGCCGTTGACCCAGAAGATGTGGTCGTAGGAATCCGCGACGTCTTGGGCGGTTGTTCGCCGTGCTGGCCGCGCTCGTTGCGCTGTTGCTCGCGTGGTTCGCGCTGGTGCGGCCGGCCGTGCAGAGCACCGCCAAACAGGCCGCCAATGACGCCGTCAGCAAACCCAGCCCCAACCCGAGCGCTCAGCAGGGCGGGACGCCCGGCACCGGAGTCGGCGGTCAGAACAAGCCCTCGGGTGGTGGTGCGACGGGATCGGGTAGCGGGACCGGATCGAGCCCGCAGCCGGGCAAGGTCGGCGGCGGCCAACAGAGCTCGGCCACCATCGACGTCCAGACGGACGGCGGCGCCACGAAGCCGGGGGTCTACAAGGTCCCTGCCGGAAAGATCTTCGGGATCACCGACATCGTCGTGGCCAACTTCCAGGGCGACGACGGGGTTTTGACCATCACCTTCGGAGAGCGCAAGATCACCACGATCGCCCTTGAGACCTTCCGCAACCAGGACTACCACTGGGTGACTCCAATCGAAATCCCCGAAAACGCCACGGTGACGGTGAACGTGACGTGCGCGAAGCCCGGCACGCCAGCCACCGGGAAACAGGCATCCGGGTGCGATGAGGCGTTGAACGAGTGGGGTGCTGAGCGACGTCAAACGACGAGGCGGAAGTTTCCGGGGCAGCATCGTGATCCTTCCGTGGCGCAAGGGAAAGCCAGCGTTCCGGGTACGTCCGAAAGCTGCTGCACAGCCGGAGGGCAACACACATTCCGGTCGGTGTTCGACGGCGCAGGAAGGTGGCCGTATGAAGCGGTCGTCGCGGTTGCCCGAAAGGGGTCGAGGATCTCGGTTATTGGCCGGATCGTGATGACGTGCGGCGGCCGGATTTCGTAAGGAGAAGGCGGCTCGCACCGGACCGGACGGTGCCACGGATGCGCGAGAGGCGCTGCCTGGACCCCACGTCCTGCGGACGGTCGAGTCTGCCAACTCGTATAGGACTGTTGGCAGTTGGCGTTCCCACGCTCGTCATCTCGGTTCGGGTCGGCGCCCCGTTTCGAACGTGGTCACCTCGTCGAACACCCCGAGCCCTTCGCGGGCGTTTCCCACTACAGTGCGCGACGACCGGCTCGGGCGATGGCGCGGCCGCTCTTCCCCTTGATGTGCGTACTCAGCGGTTGCCCGCGACGGCCTCCGGCCCGTTGGCTCGCCGCCGCCGAGCCAACGGATCCGCAACGGCTGGCGTGCGTGCGCCCCACGAAACGAGGCCCGGTGTGCGCGCACCGGGCCTCGTCTTTGTCTTCGTCGTCAGCCCTGCATCAGGATCGTCAGGACGAGGCGGTTGTCCGCGCTCTGGGCGGTGAAGCGGTTCGCCCAGCCCCACTGCTCGTGGAAGGTCTGCATCTTCTCCACGGGCCCGTACATTTCGAAGTACCACTGAGGGTCGCCCGAGCTCAGAGTGCCCTCTTCCTCGTGCCGTGCGAAGTTCTCCATGGTGACGTGGTCGCGTCCGCTCTTGGCCACGACGGAGGCGAAGTGGAAGTCGAGCCCGCCGGAGGTGGAGTCGGCGCGCAGCCCCTTGATCATGAAGAGGTCGCCGACGCCGGCCTTCGTGGTGAACTCGTTGACCTTGAACTTCTCGTACGTGGCCTGGAGTTGGGGCAGCTGTGTCGGGTTGTCGCGGAATGCCATGACCCGCTGGATCATTTCGCTGATGACGGCCGCAAGGCCCGGCAGCTTGCTCTGGTCGCTGATGGCTGCGGTCCTGGCGGCCCCGTAGCGGGTCCGAAGGTCGTTGACCGCGGCGGAGCCCGCCAACTCGTCGATGACCTTGAAGATGGCCTCGAAGTAGAGGTCCTCGCCGGTGAACTGCGGTGCGGGCTTCGCGGTGACCTCGGTGGCGATCTCGTTGCAGCGCTGCGAGAGCCGCACGGCCAGCCCACGCTGTGGCGCCTGGCCGCGCCCGGGGTTCTGCACCACGGGTTCGACCTGCCACAGCGTCAGGTTCTGGTCCATGATCTTGATGTTGAGGAACCGCTTGGTCCGCTGCAGTGTCAGAACGCCCTGTCCCCGGTCGAGCCGTACCTTGCCGCGCAGTTGGGCGTTGGCCTTGTCGATGCGATCGGATGTGGCGAAGAACGTCTTGGCCTGACGGCCGTCGGTGATGTGCTCCACCGCAAGGTCCATCTTCTCGGCCAGCCGCAGCGGGGCCTGGCCGTTGTACACGACGTTGAGGCTGCCGTCGGCCGCCACGAAACTGTCGGCCTGCCGGGGCCCGGTGTGCGGATCCTGGACGATGCGGGGCCGCTCCTCCTGGCTGGGGAAGAAATCCGGTGCGGCGGGGCCGGGCTGGCCGTGGGCGTCGACCGTTCCCACGTTCGGGTAGTTGGCGTCGCCGGGGTTGACGACGACGTAGCGCTGAACGGGGTTCGCGGCCGCCCTCTGTGCCGACGCGCTGTGGTGCGCGGCAGGGTCGTGTGCCTCGTGTGAGGCGTCGGCAGGCTCAGGGAGGGGCCGGGCAAGGACGCGGCGGGCGTTGTCCTCGGCGGCCCGCTCGAAGCGGTCCGAGGGGTCGCTGACCCGCAGCCCGTTGCCGTGGTCGGTGCCCGCGACGGGCCCCTGACGCTGCTGGATCACATGGGTCAACTCATGGGCGAGGGTGTGCCGGTCGCCACCTCCGTCGCCGATGACCACGTGGTTGCCCGAGGTGTACGCGCGCGCTCCCAGCTCCAGCGCCGAACGCTGGGCGTCGGCACCGGTGTGCACCCGTACGTCGGAGAAGTCCGCGCCGAGGCGGGTCTCCATCTCGGTGCGTACGCCCCCGGCGAGCGGCTTGCCGGAGGTCCCGAGAACCTTGGGGACCGTGGAGGGCTCCACCGGCCCACTGACCGAGGCGTCCTTGTCCTGCGCGGGCCGGGCCTGTCGTTGCAGCGCGCGCACCACGGCGGCGTTCCCGGCGGTCCGCTGGAAGTCGAGCAGGGCGGCCGGCGGCAGAAGACCGGAGGGAGGCCGCTCCGCCGAGCGTTCCGCCGGCTCGGCGCGCGGCTCCCTCCGCGGCGCCTTGGCAGTTGGGCCCTGTTTCTGCTGTACGACGCGCACGGGGCGCCTCCCTGCGTGATCCCGTCGACGGTGAACCGATCCCTTCATGGTGCCGGTGGGCACGAGGCGGGGCCAGAGGTAAAAGGGGTAGTCCAGGGTGCCCTGGTGGGCAACTCGCCTTCCTAATCGGACCGTCTGTCCCGCTGAGGGGGTGTGCTGCTCCGGAATTGTGACAAAGCGTCAAACAGTGCTGAGGCCCCGGTTGTTGAGGCTGTCCCGCAAGGCGCGCATCGCGTAGTGGGTGCGGGATTTGACCGTCCCGGGGGGCACGCCGAGGACGTGTGCCGTCTGGTTTACGCTGCGGCCCAGGTAGTAGACGTGCAGCAGGACCTCGCGCTGGAGCGGTGCGAGGTCGCGCATTGCGTCCACCACCACGTGCGTCGTGAGCGCGTGGTCGACCCTGTCAGGCACCGGCAGGTGCGTGATGTCGGGCACTTGATCCTCCAGCGGGCGCGCCCGCCGTCCCCGGTACCCGTCGATGCCCAGGTTGCGTACTACGTGGAAGAGCCACGGGCGCAGTGACTCCGCCGCGGGTCGAGTTTGGCGGCGTGCTGCCGGGCGCGGATCGCGGCCTCTTGGCGGATGTCTTCGGCGCGGTGCCAGTCGCCATTGAGGAGTCGGGTGGCGAAGCGGAGCAGTACGGATCCGTGTCGCTCGTACAGGGCCCGCAGGAACTCCTCGTCGGGTTCGATGCAACGGGCGGCGGGGCGGATCTCTAACTCGGGCGTGATCATTGCCTCCGGGCACTCCAACAGTCGGACATCGCTCGGAAACGACAGGGCTCACCTGGCACACGGAGCGATGGGAGAAGTTGTAAGCCCAAACGGGCAGACCGGAGGGGCCCGTTCTCCTGTGCATGGCGACCGATTCTGACCGTTTCCGTGGTGGCCGACGAGCTCCCGGCTGGCCCGGCCGCTGACCGCTGGCCCGGTTCCGGCGTCCGAACGGTCGTCGCGCGGGCCCGTTTGGCACCCGGTTGCCTCCCGACTACGGTCCGGACCGGGCAGTGATCACTTCACCCGTCATTCGTCCCCTCCTCTCCCTCGCACATCGTCACCCGGCACGGGTCCCGCACCCGAACGACGTGGCACCCGGCCCGATGGTGCACGAAGGCGCGGGGGAACACGGGAGTGTGAACGTGACCTCGGTGCAGAATCCGCTTACCTCGCTGGCCGACGACGTCGCCGCGACCGGGTGGCCTCCATGGCGACCCAGGGCCCTCGCAGCGCACTCATGGCTGCCTCGACGTCTTGGTGCGCTGCCAGGTGCCGGCGGGTCCCGGGGTGCGTCCGGTCTCGCTCTGGACGCCGGTCTGCTGGGCGGTCAGCGGGGGTAGCCCGGGCCGGGCCCGGGTCGCGGTCGGGCCGCGCCGCCAGGAGGCGGAGGCCTCGGAGGCGCCGCCCTAGGTGATCTCGGCGCGCTTCATGCCGGTGAACGCCGGGTGGTCGGGGCTCTTGACGCCCTCGTGGTCGGCTACATCTAAGCCCTGAACAGGAAAGCAACATCACCTACGAGATCAACATGACTGCCGAACACCCACTGCCACCCACCACCGACTCACAAGCTGGAGTGGGTCAGCCTGCCAGTCGGGCGAGGGCCAGCGTGTGTGCGTGGTCGAGGGAGTCGGCAGCAGCGCAGGGGATGTCCGGCTGCACGCCGGTGCCTTCCCAGTTCGTGTTGGAGACGGGGTTGATGGCGCGGCCAACAGGGACGGTGGCTTCCAGGTGTGGGTGCACCGTCCAGCCCCTGCACGGGTGTGCGCCGCCGCGGGTGGGCTCGCCGACTACTACGGCGCGGCCGAGCTGCTGGAGGTTGTACGCCAGTTCTTCAGCGGCGGAGAAGGTGCTGTCGCTGGACAGCACATACAACGGCTTGGTGCCGCCGAAGCACGCGCCGGGGACATGCGGCAGGCTCCAGGACTGCTCGCTGCGTTCACCGTCGCGCCAGTGCATGGTGTTGAGATGGGTGCGCTCGTCGAGCAGGTAGCTGCAGACGAAGGCGACCGTGTCCGGGTCGCCGCCCCGGTTGGAGCGAAGGTCAACGATCAGCGCCTGGGCGCGGGAGGCCAGGGTGAGCGCGGCGCTCAGCGGTTCGGCGGCCCACTCCAGCGGGAACAGCATCGGCGCCAACTCCATCACGGCGACCCCTCCGTCGAGCAACTGCATCCGGGGCGCGCCGCCCAGCGAGGTGTCGAAGTCCCGGCGCATGGCGTCCAGGGTGGCCGCCCCCTGCATCGGGGAGACCGGGTCGGCGTGGTGCTTCAGTCTCAGGTGTCGGTCGCCGTTGACGGACTGCAGGTCCGCGGTGACCAGACGGGCGAGCTCCTCGGCGTCGTCGACGTCGTAGGCGCCTTCGGTGAGGCGTCGTTGCAGCAGCCCGGCGAGCTGCTCGGCTATCTCGGGGAAAACGTAGTGCTCGGTCAGCAGCCGGGCTGTCTCGTCGATGACAGGGGCGGAAAGAAGCTTCGTCGGAGTCGTCATGGCAGGGATTAGAGCAGCGCCCTTGTGAAAGCGTCAAAGAGTTTGGACACTTTTGGTATGCGTGATCAGCCTCCCTATCTGCCGCCTCCTGAGGACGTCCTGGAGATCGGTGCGCCTGGGCAGTTCGCAGCGCTCGCCCACCCGTTGCGTCAGAGGTTGCTCTTCGCCCTGGGCCACCGGCCTGCCACCGCCAGCCAGCTTGCGGCGCAGCTCGACGCGAAGAAGGGCAACGTTGCCCATCACCTCAAAGTGCTCCGCGAAGCCGGGCTGGTCCACATCGCCGAGACCCGCCAGGTCCGCGGCGGCACCGAGCAGCACTACCAGCGCACCGCCCGCCGCATGGTCGTCGCCGAACCCCAGGCGGCAGGCACCGCCGCGATGCTCGCCGCGGTCGCCCAGGAACTGGACCGCTCTCCCGCCGAGACCCACCTGACACTGCGCCACCTGCGTCTCAGCCCCACGAAGGCACGAGAACTCGGCGAGAACCTCGCCCAACTGGTCGACGAGACCGAGGAGAATGCAGAGGACGAGCCCGTGCACGGCGTGTTGGTGGCGCTCTATCAGCAGGCCCTGCCGACCGGCACCACCACGTCCGCCTAAGGGCTTGCAGATCATCAAGGTGTTGCTTCCTGTCCTGGGGTTCATTGGGGTGGTATGCGCATCCCGGACGAGACTCGTGCCCAACTCGCTGTGAAGCTCGCGGTGTTGTTTCCTCACCTGGGCGAGCGGCAGCGGCGTCTGTTGATGGCTGCGGAGGCCCGGGGGCTGGGGCATGGAGGGGTGCGGGCCGTCGCGCGGGCGGCCGCGGTGAGTGAGACGACGGTCCGCAAGGGCGTGTTCGAGCTGGAGGCGGGTGAGGATCCGTCGGGGCGGGTGCGTCGTCCGGGCGGGGAGCCGCAAACGGGTCGCCGATGTCGACCTTGGGCTGCGGCCGGCACTGCTGGCTCTGGTCGAGCCGGATGTGCGGGGTGATCCGATGTCGCCGCTGCGGTGGACGGTGAAGTCCACCCGCTCTCTCGGGAGGCAGTTGACCGGGGCCGGGCACCGAGTCAGTGCCGACACCGTCGCCGGCCTGCTGCGGGAGGAAGGCTTCAGCTTGCAGGCCAACGCGAAGACGATCGAGGGCAGCCAGCATGCGGACCGCGATGCCCAGTTCCGTTACCTCAACGAGCGGGCCCGCGAGCATCGGGATGTCGGCCAGCCGGTGATCAGCGTGGACACCAAGAAGAAGGAACTCGTCGGCGAATTCAAGAACCATGGCCGCCAGTGGCGGCCGGCAGGTGACCCGGTGCCGGTGCACGTCCATGACTTCCTCGACCCGCAGTTGGGCAAGGCCATCCCGTACGGGATCTACGATCTGGCGGCGAACACGGGCTGGGTCAACGTCGGCACGGATCACGACACCGCAGCCTTCGCCGTGGCATCGATCCGCCGCTGGTGGCACGGCCGGGGCCACGACGCCTACCCGCAGGCGACACGGCTGCTGATCACCGCCGACAACGGGAGGCTCCAACGGCTACCGCACCCGGGCCTGGAAACTCGAACTCGCCCAGCTCGCCGCCGAAACCGGGCTGACCATCACCGTGTGTCACCTGCCGCCGGGCACATCGAAGTGGAACAGATCCTGGCCACCGTGCTCCATCTGCGAGTCGCCCCGGCCGCGGAACCACTCGCCGTACTGTTCGCCAGCAGCCGCACCGCCATGCACCGCACCCTCCTGAAGAAGACCGTGCTTGTCGGTTGCCTCGATCGCTCAGGGCTGTACGGGGTGCTGTCGCAGCTGGAGGTGCTCGGACTCGACGTGGTCGAGCTCAGTCGCACCTGCCCGCCGAGCCCCGCAGCCGGCCCCCGTCTCAGCACCTTCCGTATGACAGCCGCCTTCGGATGCCGGTGAGCGTGCTAGAATTTTGCGGCTTTCCGGTTTGATTCGGCTCTCCAGCATGCCGCGATCTGGCATGAAACAAGAGGTTCGGCTCGATGCCCCGCACCACTGGGTGAGGAGGCCGCCATGACGCAGTACGGCGGAGGCGGATTCGGGCAGCTGGTCGGTTCCCGGTATCTGCCGATCTCTGAGCACGGCTTGATCGGTGATCTCCGTACCGCCGCGCTCGTCGCCACCGACGGCACCATCGACTGGTACTGCTGCCCGCGCTTCGATGCACCCAGCGTGTTCGCGTCCCTACTCGACGCCGACCGGGGCGGCAGCTTCGAACTGTCCGCGGACGTGCCGACCCGTACCCGGCAGTTCTACTTTCCCGACACCAACGTCCTGATCACGCGGTTCTTCGCCGCGGACGGGGTGGGGGAGATCCAGGACTTCATGCCCGTCGTTGACGAGTCCCGCGAGGCGGACCGCCACCGGCTGATCCGGCGGGTGATCTGTGTCCGCGGAGTGCTCCCGTTCCGGGCGAAGGTCGCCCCGCGCTTCGGTTACGGGACCGAGTCGCACACCGTGGAGCTCGGGGATGGCCACGCGGTGTTCCGCTCCCCCTCTCTGTCCCTGGCCCTGACCGCCACCGTGCCGATCGAGACCGACGGCGTGGACGTGTCGTCGCACTTCAAGCTGCTGGAGGGCGAGTCCACGGTGTTCGCCCTCGACCGGGTGAGCGCCGATGTCGGCCCGCGTGCCTGCCCCAGTCGGGAGGCGGAACGGCAGTTCGAGGCCACCGTCCGGTTTTGGCGCCACTGGCTGTCCCGCTCGCAGTACCACGGGCGGTGGCGGGAGATGGTGCATCGCTCGGCCCTGGCGCTGAAGCTGCTCACCTACGCGCCCACCGGCGCGATCATCGCCGCGCCAACCACCAGCCTGCCCGAGCAGCTCGGCGGCGAGCGCAACTGGGACTACCGCTACGTCTGGGTGCGCGACGCGGCCTTCTGCGTCTACGCCCTGCTCCGTCTGGGCTTCACCTCGGAGGCCGAGGCGTTCATGGGCTTCATCTCCGAGCACGGGATCATGCGGGGCACCAAGGAGACCGGCCCGCTGCAGATCATGTACGGCATCGACGGGCGCTGCGACCTGCCCGAGTACGAACTGCGCCACTTCGAGGGCTACCTCGGGTCGGCGCCAGTACGGGTGGGAAACGCCGCCACGGGGCAGCTCCAGCTGGACATCTATGGCGCGCTGATCGACTCCGTCTATCTCTACGACAAGTGGGGACAGTCGATCAGCAGCGATCACTGGGACGAGGTCGGCGCCGTGGTGGACTGGCTCTGCGACCACTGGGACCAGCCCGACGACGGGGTCTGGGAGACCCGGTCGGGTCGGCGTAACTTCGTCTACTCGCGGCTGATGTGCTGGGTCGCGCTGGAACGGGCGATCCGGATGGCGAACCGGCGCGGGCTCCCCGCCGACCTGCCCCGCTGGCAGCAGTCCCGCGACGCGATCTACCGGCAGATCATGGCTCGCGGCTGGTCAGCCGAGCGCGGCGCGTTCGTCCAGGGGCTGGACGACAACGTCCTCGACGCGTCCCTGCTGATGATGCCGATGGCCAAGTTCATCTCGCCCACCGACCCCAAGTGGCTCTCCACCCTGGACGTGCTCACTTCGGATCTGGTCTCCGACTCGCTGGTGTACCGCTACGACCCGGCAGTCAGTCCGGACGGGCTTCGGGGCTCCGAGGGCACCTTCTCGATCTGCTCCTTCTGGTATGTCGAGGCGCTGGCCCGGGCGGGTCGACTGGAGGAGGCCCGGCTGGCCTTCGAGAAGATGCTCACCTACGCCAACCACGTTGGCCTGTTCGCCGAGGAGATCGGCCGGACCGGCGAACAACTCGGCAACTTCCCCCAGGCATTCACCCATCTCTCGCTGATCAGCGCCGCCTTCAATCTGGACCGCGCCCTGGGCTGACGGTGGCTTCGCAGGAGGAAGCGCCGACGTCGCAGGCCAGGCCGCCCAGTTCGCCCTCCGCGAGGGTGCGGGCGGGCAGGGCGAGCAGGCCCGGAACATCGCGCGCTCGTCCTCGTCGATGGCGGAGAGCAGCTCATCCGCCGCCCTCACCTGTCGCTGCAGGCCACGGAAGGTTTCGACGCCTCGGTGGGGCGCGACGATCTTGCGCGGGTGGCGGTCGGCAGGATCGCATCGACGCCCCTCAGACTCGCCACCTCCAGGTGTCGAGCAGGCAGGTCATCACCGTGCGGTCGATCCGCAGGCAGCCGACCAGCGCGACCTGGTTCGGCCACCAGCGGATCCTGGGCAGGCGTAACGCTCCGGGACACAGCCGTCGCCTCGCCAGGTGCGGGCCGCTAGCGGGATCCGCCACCGGGCGTGCCACCACCACCCGCCCGCGTGAAGGCGGTGGCAATGGTACGGAGATGGCAAAACGGCAGACACATGGAAAGCGGATCCCGGGTAGGGACTGGCAGTTGAACAAGCCGTGCTGTCCTCAGTCACGATGACTCACCGTCCTCAACTTCATCAGTCCGACGCTCCTGCAACTGCTGTATGAGAGCAGAGGCTTGGAGCAAGCCGTTCCCTCGCCAAGGACCGACGCCTGCCCTGTCCCGGAGTCGTTGAGGCCGGCACGACGAATGAGCCAGGCCAGACGCGGGCGGTGGCGGTCTGCAGTACGGAGCGCCGTAGGGCCTGGACGTACATGGTGAGCTCGGTGGGATCATCGCCGTCCTGGAGGAAGGCGGTGACAGTCTCCTGGCGGGGGCGCCCTGCGGTCTTGCCCCTGGTCGGGCGCCCGGAAGCCAGACCGCTCATGTGTGGCGTGCCCGCCCGACAGGGCGTGAGCACGGATCCGTTAGGCGGCGTGCCGCGCCTTTCGCAGGCTGCTGAACGAGGAGTGAATCACGTGGGGGCACGTCTTGGTTGCCGATCGCCTCGGCGATGTCCTTGGCGACGCGCTTTCCGGCCGCCATGTCGCGGACGGTCAGGGTGACGGCAGCTTCCACCGCGGCCAGGGCCGGCAGTTTCCGCGCTGAGCCCGGAGGCGGCGCCGGTGACCAGCGCGCGGCGGTCGGCGAGGTGGATGCCGAGCGCGGGCGCCGGGGAGCCGGCTCTGTTCGACATCACCTTCCACGTGGGCCTCGGCAAGTCCCGGTTCGCCGAGCTCGCTTCGGCCGGCGACGAGGTGACCGGCCTGCTGCTGTCAGTCGCCCGTCGGCTGGCCCACGAGCCCGACGGCGCCTTCCTCCGCGTCGCCAGTGCCGCACACGGCCCCGCCGTATTCCTTCGCCAGGGCCTGTTCGGAGTGAAGAGCTGTCGGGCGGTTGCGGCACGGTACGACAAGAGTGCCTACGTCTTTCATGGGGCGGTCACGCTCGCCGGGCTGCGCATGTGGGTACGCAACCGACCCCATGCAACAGCCTCGGGCAGAACCAACTGCCCTGTGCCGGTCGCCTATTTGGGCTATCCCTCTCCTCCCCGGGCGGTGGAAGGCTGCCCTCACGTTCTCTCGCAGCAGACCACGTTCCTGGGGCACCACCGCAGCCTGGACCACGCAGCGACAGGTGAGCGGATCGATGGGGGAGAGCGCCCTGGTCCGCCGTGCGTGGCGGACCGTCACGGCACGCTGCCGCGCCCCCGTCCCGGGCCCGGCCCGGCAGGGCGCCCGTCCCCGAAAGAGCACGATCATGAATGCGGGCCCCGAGACTTTCACCGTGGCCGTGCTGCCCACCGCTGCCGGAACGGTCACCGCGAGCACCTCCCTGTCCGGAGACCTGAGCGGCAGCGACAGCACCACCACCACGATCACCGGCAACACCTTCGACTTCTCCGGTTTCTTCGCGCCGGTCGACAACCCACCCAGAGTGAACGCGAAGAACGCCGGGTCCTCGGTGCCGCTCAAGTTCAGCCTCCACGGCGACCAGGGCCTGAACATCCTCGCCGCCAACTCACCCGCCTCCCAACAGGTCAACTGCACCACCGGCGCCCCCACCGGACCCCTGGAGCCGACCACCGCGACGACCGCCCTCACCTACGACTCCAGCACCGACCGCTACACCTACACCTGGAAGACCGACTCCACGTGGGCAGGCACCTGCCGCCACCTGCCGCCACCTGCATTTGCAACTCACCGACGGCAGCGACCACATCGCCTACTTCAGCTTCCACTGACCCCCACACCCCCAGCGACAGTGGGCGCCCGGCCACCCAGCCGGGCGCCCGCCGCGGCCATACGCACGTTCGGACCCATCGGGCAGGCCCTAGGACAGCGGACGTACCTCCGTGACGATCGTGTAGAGCTCGACGATGACACCGTCCCTGTTACGGGCGATGTCCATGCCGCGGACCATCGGCGGGTGATCGCCGGGCGGGCCGTCGTCGAAGCCCAGGCGGCCGCCCTCGTTCCCGCGCAGCCCTCACCGCAACTGCTGGCCAGGTCCATCTGGGCCACCCTGCACGGCCTCGCGGTGCTCAGCCTGCGCCAGCCCCACCAGAGGTTCGGCATGGATGAAGCTCCCGAAGACCTCGCCGGCAGCACACTGTCGGCGATGTTCGGGCTGTAGCCGAGCCGCTCGCCCAGGTCCGCAAACAGGCAGGTTCTGTCATGGCTTCTTGTGCGTGTCCGCCGGATCGCAGCGGTTTCCGAGGACGTTGTCGATGTGGGCCGCGAGCGAGGTGTGCAGGGCTTGGGGTGTCATCTTCTGGTCGTCGATCAGGTACACCACCAGGTCGGCGCGGATGGCGGCGAGCAGCGCATGGGCAGTGAATTCCGCATCGTGGACGCCGGGCACCTGATCCAGTGCCTCGCGGAGGATTTCGTACCACGCGCCGTAGTGCTCGGCCTGGTAGGGGCTGCTGAGTCCGGCGTCCTCCGCGGCCGACATCAGGTTCCGGTTCTCGATCTTGAAGTGCAGTGCGGCATCGAGGAGGTCCCGTACCCGCTGTTGCGGTGAGGACCCGGAGTCCTGTGCAGCCTGTACGGCTTGCCGCAGGGGTTCGAGGCGGGAGGCGATCACGGCGCCGATCAGGCCGGCGCGGTCGCCGAAGCGACGGAAGAGGGTGCCTTTGCCCACGCCCGCGGCCGCGGCGATGTCGTCCATCGACACGCTGTGAGGGCTGCTGCTGGCGGCGAAGAGGGCGTCGGCGGCGGCCAGGACGGCTTCACGGTTGCGCAGGGCGTCGGCGCGTTCCGGGCGCTGGGCCACAGATCCTCCTTGGTCTTCGGCCGGTCCCGGCCCCAGGGAATGATATTCGGTGGGTTCGGGCGCGTGGCGGCTCGCGCCCGGCGGCGTTCGCCGCGTGTGGGGCGGTGGAGGGGGGCTGCGTGGGGTGAAGCGGGGGCAGATGATGTCGTCACCGGCATCAGGACCGGCGTCAGGACCGGCGTCAGGACCGCCGTAGGCGGCGAGGCCGAGGTTGCGCAGCGTCTCGATCCGGAACGGCGGATCACCATGGAACATCAGCTGCTTCACAGCAGAGCCCGTTCGGCGAAGGCCCGGAAGGTTCCCGGCGGGCGGCCGGTGAGCCGCTGGACGGTGTCCGAGATGCGGTCCTCGGCTCCCTCGGCGATGGCGCGGTCCATGCCGGCCAGCATGGTGGCGAACTCCAGCGGTATCTCGGCCGCCCAGCGGTCGCGCAGCTGCTCGAAGGTCAACTGCCGGTGGACCACGGGACGGCCGGTGACCTCGGCGATGGTCGCGGCGACGTCGCTGTAGGTCAGCGTCTGTGGCCCGGTCAGGATCAGGTCGGTGTTCGGGGCCTGTTCGTCGGTCAGGGCGCGTACGGCGACGGCGGCGATGTCCACCGCGTCGACGAACCCGACACGGCCGTCTCCCGAGGCCGTGAGGATGGCGCCGTCCTCACGGATGCTGCGGGCGTGGGGAGTTGAGCCGGTGAAGTTCTGCATGAACCAGGAGGGCCGCAGCACCGCCCACTGCTCGAACAGGCCGGGCAGTGCCTCATGGACCTGCCCCACCGCAGGACCGCCCGCTGGGATCGCCGACGAGCTGAGCAGCACGGCGCGGTGCACTCCTGCCGTACGGGCCCGGCGGAGGAAAGGCAGCATCACCGCGGCCGGGTCCGAGGAGCCGATCGGCGGGACGAGGTAGACGCGGTCGGCGCCCTCCACCGCCCCGTCCCAGGTGGTGGGTTCGTGCCAGTCGAAGCGAACCGCCTCGGCGCCCTCCACCGGGGTGGCGCGTCGGCCGGCGGCCTTGACCCGGTGGCCCTCGGCGATCAGGCCGGCGGCGACGCGGCGGCCGGTGGTACCGGTCGCCCCGATGGCCAGGGTGGCGCTGGGCGTGTTCACTGGTTTGCTCCTACGAAGTCGGCGCCGGGTTCCTGGACCGCGAGCGGGTTCCAGTAGTCGCGGTAGGCGGTGATGCGCCCCTCCTTGACGGTGACTACGGCGATGTAGGTCATGTCGAAGGGGCTGTCCGTCGCCACCAGGCGGCCGACCCCGCGCATCTCCACCACGATCGTCTCGTGGGCGGTGGTCTGATGGACCGTCACGTCGGGGAAGTCGTGGAGGTCGATGTGGCCGGGGTAGTGGCGCATGTAGTCCGCGATGGCCTGTCGGCCCTCCAGCCGCGCGGGCCAGCCCTGGGGTGCGAAGGGGAACTCAAGGACGCCGCCCTCGTCCCACAGGTCCATCCAGCCGGGGACGTCCTTCTCCAACAGGAGTTGCAGGCCATGGCGGTACAGCTCCGCGGCGGTCATGGGCACCGGCACTGTCATGTTCAAGGCTTCCGTTCTGCTCGAAGGCATGGCGATTCCAGCCCCTCGGGTGCGGTCACGCGTCACGAGAGGTACGACATGGGGGCATGGCGGTCTCTTCATGGCGGGCGCCACCCGAACAAATACGGACCGGCGGTCCGTATGGGTTCGAGAATACGGACCGCTAGTCCGTTTTTCAAGGTTCGAGTGTGGCGCGTGCTGCGATCAACCGTCGCGGGGCTGGCGCGGACGGCGTCTGCGCCCCGCCCCTCATCGCGGCGCCACAGCTCAGCGGCCGCAGGGCAGTTGCCCTGCGGCCGCTGAGCTGTCCCGTCACGTTCGCCGGCTGCCGCGCGGCGGCGGGTATGTGGCCGTGCAGCGGCGGAGGTCTATCCCTGGGGGGTGGGCAGTGGGTCCGGGCCCACCATGCGGTGCCCGCGGTCGGCCGAGTCGCGCACGGCGTCGAAGCTGTAGCCGAGCATCTCTGCCTCGTACGCGTGCAGGGCCTCCGTCAGCGGTCGGCCGTTGGTCGCCTGGGCGAGTCGGTCGGTGAGTATGCGGGCGTCGCGCAGCGCGGTGTTCGTGCCGACGCCGATGGCAGGGCTCATGACGTGGATGGCGTCGCCGAGCAGGGTGACCGAGCTGGTCTCCCACGGGCCGATGGGCACGCTGGTGCGGACCGAGACCGGGAAGAGCGAGGCAGGGTCCTGCCGGGCCACGATCTCGACCAGCCGCGGGTGCCAGCCTTTGACCAACGGCAGGGCCAGCGCCCGCAGTTGCGGGCCATCCATGGCGAACAGCTCCTGGTCAGTGCAGGGGAACTGCTCGCGTCGGGCGCCGACGACGCAGGCGAGGTAATCGCTGTCGTCGCTCAGCTCGATCTGCGGAGCGATGCGACCGGCCGCCTGGCGCATCGGTTGGCGGTACTGGACCGGGGCGAGGCCGACGAAGCGGCGTTCTGCGCCGACCACCGTGGTCCACAGGCCCAGCAGATCGGGCGGGACCAGCGCACGGGCCTCGTCGTCGGCGAAGGGGACCTTCCCGTACAGCAGCCGCAGTCCGGCATCGACGACCTGGGCCTGGGGCAGATACTGCTGACGGACCGCCGAGTTGACCCCGTCGGCGCCGATCAGCACGTCGCCGGTGGCGCTGGTGCCGTCCGCGAAGTACGCGGTCACGCCGCCCGGCGGGTTGATCTCGTAGCGGGTGAGCCTGGCTCCGTAGTGCACGCTCTTGGCCAGACCGGACAGCAGGATCTGACACAGCGTCATTCGATTGACGGCCAGGTGCCCGCCCCCGGGCAGGCCCTGGATGAGCGGGAGTTCCTGGGCGTGCAGAAGGTTCAGCTGATGGTCGAAGGTGTCCATGCGCGGGCCGGGGTTGCCCGCGGTGGCCGCGAATACCTCGAACGCCTGCGGCGTCAGCACCGCCTTCAGCGCGGTGATGCCGTCGGAGTTGATGCGGATGCGGTAACCCTGGTTACGGAAGGCCGCGCCGGGGTCCTTCTCGTAGACGGCGACGCTGATCCCCGCCTGGCGAAGCCCCTGCGCAAGAGGCAGACCTCCCAGCCCGTCCCCGGCGATGATGACGTGCATATCCGACACAGCTGTGTCCCTTCTCGATCACGAAACGAAAAGGGACGCACCGGGTGTGCCTCAGGGGCACTGTACGAGCGAGCAACCGCCATCCGGACTACCTACCGGACTGTGACTTTCGTACGTCCGCAAAAAAGCTAGCACAGGGTCGGCTACGAGCCAGGTGCGCGTCTGGGACAGCGCCGACGGGATCTATGGCACCAGAAGCGGACCGATATTCAAGCTCCCACAAGAAGCTCTCTTGCAAGCCCCGTTGCTCGGTGTCCCACCATCACGGCGCTGCTCAACCGGGGCCGAGACCGCTTCCTCCGTCCAGCCGACCCCCAAAGCATCCCGGACTCCGCCGAGCAGGAAGAGGGCCACCGATGACCCCTGCATTCGATCTGCCCGCTTTCCTGACGGGGCTGCTGTATGGAGACGAGAGCGCCGAGCCGCTGGAACGGACGCTCGGCTGACTGCTTACACCTGACTTCGTCCAACGCGTCAACGGGCGGACATACCCGCGGTCCGAGTTTGCCGCACACGTGCGGGAGAGGCGCCAGTTGGCCATCGGCTGGGGTGAGTTGTGGGTGCCGGAACAGGTCACTACGGACGCCGCCGTCGCCGGCCGCTACCTGTTCCGGATGGTGTCGCGGGCGGACAGGTGCTGCCTTCCGAATACCCATCTGTTCGCACGGGGTGACGGCGGCAGGGTCGCCTTACCGGAGGCGTCACTCCTCGGGCCATGCGACGACTCTTCTGGACCCGAGCACCTGAGTTGTTGATGCCAACTCGGGTTTTTTGGTGAGGACTTCGTCATCGGATGGCTTCGCACGGGTCGGTGTGTTCCGGCATCGGAACCGGCGCTGCCGACGGTGGCGTCCCGTCCGGGAGTATGGCGCTCCCGTCCAACTAACAAGAGACAACCGCCAACTGGCCGGCGGCTGCCCGGGGCAGACGCGCGACCGCGACAGAGCCGACCGTCCGTTTGCAGTGGCCCACTTGAATTTGGTGGGGCTTGGATGCCTCGAAGACCGTCAAATTGGGTGGTGACGCTGGGGTTCCGCCGAGGCGACGGGTTGTTCTCGTCCCCATGGCGTTTCGCCGCCACCAACATGCCCACCTCTCCAGGCAGGTCTCGTCGGGGAATGACGCCGGTCAGACGATCGCGGTCGCCGCGGACTTGACCGGGGTGTCTTGGTCACGGTGTGGACCGCAGTGGCGGGGCCTGCCACGTCATCCCCGGCGGCTGGAGCAGGGGCGAGGGCTCGGGTCCGGGGTCATCGGCGTGGACGACTCCGGCGGCCGAGGGGTCGAAGTCGGCGGGCCAGTGGGTGTGCTCGCTGGCCAGGGCACCGGTCAGGCGTGCGTCGACAAGGTCAGCAGTGCCCAAGTCGGAGCCGCGCAAGTCAGCCATGCGCAGGTCGGCGCGGCGGAAGACGGTGCCACGGGCGTCGGCCTTGCGCAGGTTTGCCTCGCGCAGGTCGGACTCGGTGAAGTCGGCGTCACACAAGACGGTTTCGACCAGCTTTGCGCCCCGCAGGTCCGCCAGAACACACCGGGCCCGGCGAAGAATCGCAGTCGTGAGGTCAGAGTGCCGTAGGTTGACCGAGACCAGGGATGCCTGGGTCAGATTGGCGTGGTACAGGCCCGCCGCCTCCAGGCAGGCACGGTCGAAATTGACCTCGGGGAACCACAGTCCGTCGCAGTCGGCCCGGCGCAGGTCGGTGACGCTGAGATTCACCCAGGACTGCTCCCGGTGCCGGCACAGCACGCCGAGCGCGGTCAGCGCCACTTGGGCGTCGGCGGCGCGGGTCTCCAGGGGTGCGATGTCGTTGATGGCCACGTCCGCCGCCGGCGATTCCGGCCCGGTGGGCGGCCATGGCAGGTGTGTACCGGCCCACCAAAGCGTTGTCCCCCTTGCCATGGCTGGCCGACCAGCCATGGATCGACAGTGGGCGCTGACCCGCGGGTTGTCGGTCTGCGCTCTGCCGGTCATCCACCCGGGCGCCCACACCCTCTGAGGGTCCGCCGGTCAGGGTCGCGGCCCCGTCGGCAGGTAGTAGGGGCGGTTGTGGGCAGCGACGGGGAGAGACTGGTAGGTCCATGCGCCGGCGGCCGGTGTTCCGTCGCCGAGGAGCGTTCGGATGTCGTGACCGAGGTCGTCGCCTGGGGCGTGGACCGTAAGCCGGGTGCGGGCAGAGTGTTCGGGGGAGGCCAGGTCGTACCAGCGATAGGGCTGATAGACGTTCATGGGGCCGGCGAGCAGGCGTCCCTCGGGGTCGGTGCCGTAGCCGGTGATGGGAGCGGAGTTGGCGGCGACGGGGGTGAGGCCGTCCAGCTCTGCGGTGATGTCGAGCAGCGGGCGCGGGTCTTTCTCCAGGGTGTCGTCCGGGCCGATCGTGGCGGCCTTGCACTGTATGGTCCAGGTTTCGCCGACGGGTCCGTTGAGGGACGGCAGGCCGACCTCGAACCAGCCGGCGTGCTTCGGTTCCGCGTAGAGCTCTCGCCCGGCTCTGATGGCGAAGGGGTTGTCGCACACGACGTGGAGGCGGGCGATGCCGAGCAGTTTCGTCTGGTCCCAGCCCTGGGCGTACTGGGCGTAGGTCAGGCGCGGGAGCCGGTCGCCCTCGCGCGACGGGAACGCGATGACGTTGAACTCGATCTCCTGGGTGGTGCCGCCGCCGAACGCGTACTGCGCGAAGTACAGCTGGTAGTTGAGCGAGGCCAGCGCCTGCCCGTCCTCGAAGATGGCTGCGGTCAGATCCGGGTGCTGTTGGGCGAGCAGTTTGCGGACCGGGCCCGGGTCGACCAGCCAGTCGATGCCGATCTGGTGCAACGCGCCGTAATGGAAAGGGAGTTGGAAAGACTCGGGTACGGGCGGCAGCGGCAGAGGGGTGGTCATTGCGAGACTCCTCGGGTCGGTGTTGGCTCGTCGGTTGCCGGGGGTGCCGAGGGCGGGGCAAGAGGGGTCGGGCTGTCGCGGGCTGCCAGGTCTGCCTCGATGCGCTCCGCGCTGCGCAACGTGAGCGCGGCCATCGTCAGCGTCGGGTTGGAGGTGGCCACCGAGGGCATGCTGCCGCAGCCGACCGCGTACAGGCCGGGGTGGTCCCAGCAGCGCTGCCAGGCATCGACCACCGAGGTGGCGGGGGAGTCGCCCATGATGTGGGTGCCGGCGGCGTGGCCGGCGCCGCGGTATCCGTATGTGCGGCCGCCGTGCTCGAAGCGGCCCGGCCAGGCTGCCACCGGTGTGTAGTCCGTGTGGTCCTCGGCGCCGAGCAGCGCGAAGATCTGGTCGGAGACCGCCCGGGCCGCCGCCATGCCTTCCTTTACATGTGTGTCGAGGTCGTACGTGACGAGAGGGCGGGGCAGGCCGAGCAGATCGCGCTCGTACGGGTGGAGGGTGACCCGGTTTGCAGGGTCGGCGCCCTGTTCCATCTCGAACTGGAGGGTGAACTGGCGGCGGACCCGGTCCCCGACCGCTCGCCGTAACTCCGCGCCGAAGAGCCCCCGTTCGGTGAGGAAGTGGTGCACGTCCGAGTCGACGGATCCCTTCGCCCAGACCCAGCCCCACGCCCCGAGCTCGACGCGGAACGGCGCCCGCAATCGGCGTGCGGCGCCGGAGCGGAAGCCCTCAAGGCCGGAGACCGAGCCGGGGCCCCGGTACGGCCCGGCGTCGTCGGGCAGCAGGCCCCAGGTCAGCAGGACTGGATGGTCCATCAGGTTGCGGCCGACCTGGCCGCTGCGGTCGGCGAGCCGGGAGAGGAGCAGCAGGCGGGCGTTCTCCACGGCGTGCGCGGCGAGCACGACGACATCGGCGTGCGCGACGGACACCTGCCCGTTGTACGCGTGGTACTTCACGCCAGTGGCACGCCCCCGCCCGTCGACGAGGATCCGGCTCACCACGGACCGGTCCCGGAGCGTGACGGTCGTACTCCAGCGCCCCTGGGTCTTGAGCGGGGTGTACTTCGCATACGAGGGGCAGTGCGGCACGCAACTCGCGTTGCCCAAGCACCGGCTGTCCGGGGCGGGTTGTCCGTCCCGCCCGCGCGGCACGTAGCCGCGGCCGCCGTCGTACCGGGGGTCCGGGACGCCGTTGCGCGCGTGCGGGGTGCCGACCACCTTCAGCTCGACCTCGCGCAGGGAGACGGGGTCCTTGACGCGCCGACCGTCGAGGCGGGCCGAGAGGATGCGGTCCACCCGTGAGGGGGGCAGGGCCCGCATGGGGAACACATAGCCGTCGGGCAGGGGCAGGCCGACGTGCGTGCGCTGTTCGTCGGCGTCGGCGGCCACCCCCAGCTCCTCCTCGGCCGCCCGGTAGTGGCGCTCCAGGTCGTCGTACGTGAGGGGCCACCGCCGTCCGTACCCGAAGGACTCGGTGTTGAAGTCCTCCGGCAGCATGCGCGGCGCGAGGCCGGTCCAGACGTTGCCGGTGCCGCCGTTCACGCGGACGTATCCGCTGGCGTACGGGAGCGGGCCGTCCTGCCGCAGGTGGCCGTCCGCCCGGAAACCGGGGGTCCCGTCCCTGCCGGAGAGGCCGGAGAGGTCCGTCACCTCGGGCCAGGGGGCCGCCGGGTGGGCCCGGTAGGGGGAGCCGGGTACCTTGGCGGTGGCCGTCAGGTAGGTGGTGAGCGGGTCGGCGGGCGGCTCGTGGGCGCCGGGGCCCGCTGCGCCCGCCTCCAGGACCAACACCCGTCTGCCGCGCCGACCGAGGCGGTGCGCGACGAGCGAGCCCGCGACACCGGCGCCGACGACGATCACGTCGTACCGTGTCACCATCCGCTCCCGTCAGCCCCGGTGTCCTGGCCGGTCCAATCGCCCGTCTCGCCCCAACTGCCATACCCGCCGGGATCGGTGGCGGGAGCCTTGAGACCGGCCGCCTTCCACACCAGGCCTTCGGCGTAGGCGCGCGGAGAGACCACGATCGGCGGCGGCCCCGGCCAACTGCCCGTGTACCAGAGGTACGTCACCGCCCGGGCCGCTTCCCGCAGCTCGCCATCCAGGACGTCGTCCGGTTCCCGCAGCTCGCGCAGCAGCCGCGCGTACCGCTCCGCGCCGAGCTCTTCCACAGCGACCGCCCGGTACACCTCGGTCAGCCCGGTGGCCTCCAGGGCCACTTCGTCGAAGCCCGTCAGCCGTGCCGACAGGTCAATGAAGCGAGGTAAGTCGTCTGTGGTGGGCACGCGGGCATCGGTGCCCAGTTGCCTGCCGGTCCATGCGCCGCGCTCTTGGAAGGGCTTGTTCACGACACGGGCGATGCTGGATCTTCGCAGGATGCAACGCTCACAAGGGGTTCGGCCTTGGGTAACGGTGAACGGACGGCAGTTCATCACGCTGCGCCTGTCCAGTGCGGTACCGCCCGGTCCATCACCGCCCCAGCCACAGCGACTTCGTTGACCAGCAGCTCACGGGCGGGCTCTCGACCGCAGTCGCGTGCGAGATTCAACTGAGCTGTGCAGATCCATCCAGATGCCAGGTCAAGGTGGCCTCTGCAAGGCGGCTGGGATGCGACGCCAAGCGTTGGCGCGTCCTTGCCGCGCTTTGCCGCAGGCAGCCGGAGAGACTGTCCCGGAGCAGCCTTCTCTGTTCCCGGCCCCGCGAGGTTCTCCATGACGTTCGGACTGGCCCGCCGCGAGCTGCGGCCGAGAGTTCCGCTGCGGCACGGGGAAGGTGACAAGTACCGCCTCACCAGCATCGAAGGGCTGGCCGCGCTGTCCCTGGACGCGCTGAGCTCGGTTGCCTACGGTCCCGAGGCGATCGTGCTCGTGCTGGTCGCCGCCGGGACCGGGGCGCTGACCGCCACACTGCCGGTGACCCTCGTCATTGCCGGGCTCCTGGCGGTGCTCGTCGTCTCGTACGGGCAGGTGATCGCCGTGCACCCGGACGGCGGGGGCGCCTACGCGGTGGCTAAGAAGGACCTCGGGCCCCGGACCAGTCTGCTCGCGGCGGCCAGTCTCGTCGTCGACTACGTGCTCACCGTGACCGTGAGTCTCGCCGCTGGTGCGGCGAGCCTTGCCTCCGCGTTCCCCGCCCTGGGATCGCACCTGCTCGCCGTCTGCCTCATCGGACTCGCCCTCCTCACTGCGGTGAACCTGCGAGGGGTGGCCGAGAGCGCCCGGGTGCTGATGCTGCCGACGGTCCTGTTCATCGTGAGCATCCTCGGCATCATCGTCCTCGGGCTGCTGCGCTCACACCCCGCGGCCGTCGTCGGCAGCGCACAACCCGTCCACGCCACCGAGACGTTGGGGGTACTGCTGCTCCTGAAGGCGTTCTCCTCCGGCTGCTCCGCGCTGACCGGAGTGGAGGCCATCGCCAACGGAGTGCCCTCCTTCCGCACCCCGCGGGTCAGGCGGGCCCAGCGCACCGAGCTGATGCTGGGCGCCCTGCTCGGGCTGATGCTGATCGGCCTCGCGGTGCTGATCCGCCGCGATCACGTGGCCCCGCGCGGTGGCGTCACCGTCCTCGCCCAGCTGACCGCAGGCTCGTACGGCACAGGCTGGCTGTACTACGCGACCAACCTGATCGTCACGCTCGCCCTTGGCTTCGCCGCCAACACCAGCTTCGGCGGGCTGCCCGTCCTGATGAGCCTGCTGGCCCGCGACCACCGGCTGCCCCATCTCTTCGGGCTGCGCGCGGAACGGCCGGTCTACCGCTGGGGAGTGGTGGCCCTCGCCCTGCTCGCCTCCCTGCTCCTGATCGCCGTGAACGCCGATACGCACCGGATGATCCCGCTGTTCGCGATCGGTGTCTTCATCGGGTTCACGATCAGCCAGATCGGCCTCGTACGGCACTGGGCCGGACAGCGGCCACCCCGCTGGCTGCCGCGCGCACTGCTCAACGGCATCGGCGCGGTGCTGACTGCCGTGGCGGGGATCGTGCTGCTCGCCACCAAGTTCCTCGAAGGAGCCTGGGTCGTGGTCGCCGCCGTGCCCTTGCTCATGCTGCTCTTCGCCCGGATCCAGCGCTACTACACGCTGGCTGGAATCGAACTCGGCCTCGGTGACATTCCGCCGCCGCCCGTGCGGCACACCGATTCCCTGGTGATCGTGCCGGTCGGCGAGATCAGCAAACTCACCCAGTACGCGCTGACCGCCGCCAGCGCCCTCGGCCGCGAGATTCTCGCCGTCGCCGTGCACAGTGATCCCGACAAGGCCCGCTCGCTGAGGGCGAACTGGGACCGGTGGAACCCGGGGGTGCGACTGGAGGTCATCGACAGCCCGCACCGTTCACTGGTGCAGCCCATCGTCGACTACGTCCTGGCAGCGGCGAAAGGAGGACGGCAGATCGCCGTCCTCATCCCCGAGGTCGAACCGCACCACCGCCGCTACCAGATCCTGCAGAACCAGCGCGGCCTCCTACTGGCCGCCGCGCTGCGGGCCCGCACGGATGTGGTCGTCTGCATCGTCCCCTACCGGCTGAGCCTGTGACGGGGAGGACGTCGGCAGCCCCTCCGGTGGCATCCGTGCAGACCCGGGCGCTGCACGCATACCTTCGCTGGCGCAACAGCAACGCCCGGCATCCTGACGTGCCGGCAGCCCAACGCCGCGAGCGCGCCCGGATCCGCAGGGAGAAGGGCCTCCGCTGGGGAGGGCGTCCCCTCCCCGCCGAACGGATCCAGGTCTTCAGGTCGAGGACTGCGTGAAGACCCGCTCACCCTCTCCACTCGGTTCCTCGAAGTTGGCCAGGTACCGGTTGAACAGCGTCTCATCCACGGTGACGGAGTTAGCACCTTCCTTGCCATTCCGTACCTCGAGGCGACGCTCCAGCGTCGTCCGGTCGGCCTTGAGATGGACCAGTTCCCAGCGGCAGCCGTGACTTTCAATCAGCGCCTTGTAGTTGTCGCGGGCGGCGCGACTCCAGAAGCTGTAGTCCACCACCACATCGCGCCCAGCCAGCATCAGCTCGACCAGCTCCTGCCGCTGCTCGCGACGAACCTCTTCCTTGAGCTGGTCGAATGCCTCGGTCTCCAGCACCAAGCCAGCGTCGCGCTGCCCGAGTCGCTGCCAGACCACCTCGTCAATCGAGAGCCGAACGTAACCGCGTCGCACCAGCTCCATCGCGTAGGTGGTCTTGCCCGCTCCCGGAAGGCCACACATCAGCACCACCGTGCTCAATCGCTGCGTCACGGAGCCAGGTTAGACCCCGAAAACACGCCCTCATCCGTGGCGACCAAGAGCGCCCGCTGGAAGCGGACACCACCCCGCCCGGCCGACCCGGCGAACCTATGCGGTCAGAGCGCTAGTGAGTGAGGCAGGCCGAGAGAGGAAGCGGCTACTCCAGGCCCGAGAGCCTGAACACCGTGCGGGCCGTTTCCTTGTCGACGCGTGCTGCCAACTGGCGCAGCGCCGTTTCGCCGCAGCATAGGGTGCCCCGTTGGGCACGGGTGCGTGCGTCGCCGTCGAGCAGGTGCCACAGAGGGGGATTGGCGACCAGGACCTTCGGGGCCAGCTCGACCCGGTCGCCCTCGGCATCGCGGAGGACCAGGCGCTGCGCGACGCCGTTGGACCAGCGCACCGAGACCAGCCGGTCGGTGTGTACGCCGGACTCGCGCAGAAACCTCCGGGAGACCAGCCGTCCCCGGCCCACCGATACCCGGGCCGGCCACAGCACCAGGGCCAGCAGGACGGCCAGGCCCGGCCACAGCGCGGCGCGCGGATCGGTGAGAGCTGCCTTGCCTCGGACGGCAGGGCATCGCCGCTCGGCAGGAGTTGCCGTGCCGGGCAGTCGCACTCGGCGCGGGTGCGCGCTGCATGGCCGGGTGCCGCGTGCCCAGAGGACGGGTTCGCCGCCCCTGGGTGCCCGGGACGCGCTCACGACCTTGAGCCTCTAACGGGCAGAGAAAGAAACGGGCAAGGCTCTGCGGGCTGGCTGATGGCGGTCGCCACCCCGCGTTGGCGCGGACCGTTTACGCCCGGGCGCGCTGGCGTACCGCAGGCCGCAAGAGCCACTCGCCCGCAGCAGGACTACAGAGCCGCCCCTGATATTGCTAATGATATCCATTTTCATCTAGAGTCTGGCGAGGAAGGCGTACGCCCCGTAGGCGGTGGGGCCGCACGGACCCGGCGGTACTCCGGGATTGGCGTCCATGAGTACCGGCCGAGGAGCCGTGAGCGCCTGCCACCGGCCGTCGGCAGCGCCTGACGCGCTGCCGACGGCAACCCACACCCTGCTCACTCGCCCCCGGACACCGTGAAGCTGAGGCGATGGGTCCCTTACGGACGCCGCCCGCCGAGAACCAAGGAGAACTGCCGTCATGCCGCTGGGATTCCGCTCCGGACGACCGGAAGGGCCCGTACCCGGCCCTCAGTTGGTCGAGTTGAAGGAGGCCGTGCGTCGCCTCCTCGATCTCGACGAGGACGCCGCCGTCATGATCCGCCAGTTCGCCCGCACCGAGCCGGGCTGCCCGCCGCTGGAGACCGTCGTCGTCGTGCTTCCGATGGACGGCCCGGCCCGCCGCTGGACCCTGCCCCGTCCCGCCGGGCAGGTCACCGAGGGCGATCTGCGGGCCGCCCTGCTCACCGATGCGCACCAAGGAGCCCATGAATGACCACCGCACCTGAACTCCGTGACGAACGGGTGCCCGTCACCGTCCTGACCGGCTTCCTCGGCTCGGGCAAGACCACCCTCCTCAACAGGGTCCTCACCGAGCAGCACGGCCTGCGGATCGCTGTCGTCGAGAACGAGTTCGGCGAGGTCGGTATCGACGACGCCCTCGTGTGCGATGTCGAGGAAGAGATCTTCGAGATGAACAACGGGTGCATCTGCTGCACCGTGCGCGGGGACCTGATCCGGATCCTGGGCGCCTTGATGCGCCGGCGGGAGAAGTTCGACCGCATCGTCATCGAGACGACGGGCCTGGCCGACCCGGCGCCGGTCGCGCAGACCTTCTTCTTGGACGACGAGATCGCCGGGCAACTGCGCCTGGACGCCATCGTCACCCTGGTCGACGCCGCGCATGTGCTCCCGCATCTGGACGACGCCAAGCCCGAGGGCGTGGAGAACGAGGCCGTCGAGCAAATCGCCCTCGCCGACCGCATCGTGCTCAACAAGACCGACCTGGCCGACGACGCGACCCTCATCGACGTCGTCGCCCGCATCCGTGCCATCAACCACGAGGTCCGGATCGTCCCGGCCCGGCACGCGCAAGTGGACCTCCGCGACGTCCTGGACATGGGCGCGTTCGACCTGGAGCGGGTGCTCGCCGACGCCCCGTCCTTCCTCACCGACACCCAGCACCGGCACGACACCACCGTCACCTCGGTCGGCATCGACCTGCCCGGCGAACTCGACGAAGACAGGCTCAACCGCTGGCTCGGCAATCTGCTCCGCACCAAGGGCGTCGACATCTTCCGTTCCAAGGGCATCCTCGCCCTGGCCGGCGCGCCCGAGCAGTACGTGTTCCAGGGCGTGCACACGCTCCTGGACGGGGAGTTCGGCCGGGACTGGCGCGAGGACGAGGAGCGGCGCAACCGGCTGGTCTTCATCGGGCGCAACCTCGACCGTGCGGCGCTGGAGCGCGGTTTCGCCGAGTGCCTGGCCACGGCGGCCGCGGCCGCGTGAGCTTCACCGTCCCCGACCAGGCGCTGATCACCGCCTGGGAGGCCGCCATCGACGACGCGCCGGTCGCGCTCAGCGCACAGGGCGACCTGGCGGCCGTCGCCAGGGCCGACGGCACGGTTCGCGTTCTGGCGGCAGGCGCCGAGGTCTGGCCGTGCCGCATGCCCCGAGGGTGTGCTGAAGCTCGCCGAGCGACGCGACGTCCATCCCGGCTCCGACGCCCGTGACGGCCGGGCGCCGCACCAATGTGCTCGACCGGTTCGCCTTGTGTGTGAAGAAGATCTCGCCGCTCAGGTGGTGCCTGCGGTACACGGCGCGGAAGCGCGCGAGATTCTCAACGATCTGGTCCGGCAGCACCACGTTGAGCGGTGACCCGAGGCCGCCCGCCAGCGTCTGGAGGAAGCCGGTGGCCGCCAGCAGCGACGCCAGCCGGGGCTCCAACCGCTGCCCACCGCCCATAGGAGGGTGCGCCCTCGGGGAGGTGAGGGCCGGACGGGGACAGGGGCAGCTGTGTCAGGTGTGGTGTCGCTGGAGGCCGGAACGGCCAGGGGAGGGCAGTGGAACGGGTCCTCGGCTCTATTCGGCGCGGCAGTCCGGGCAGGCGCCGGTGAGTTCCACGGTGTGCTCGACTTCGGCGAAGCCCGAGGCGGCGGTGATGCGTTCGGCCCAGGATTCGACGTCCTCGGCGTCGATGGGCATGCCCAGGCCGCAGCCGCGGCACAGCGGGTAGTGCCGGTGTTGGGCGGCAGGCCGGTGACGGAAGAGCCGCTCGCCCACTCTCGTGCGTACGACATCGGCACGGTCTGCGGCCGCGAGGGCGCCCAGGGTTCGGCAGACGGTGCTCAGGCCGATGTGCGAACCCGATGCTTCGAGGGCGGCGTGCAGCGTCCTGGCGCCAACGAATCCGCGGGCCTCGATCAACGCCTGGAGCACGGTTGCGCGTTGGGCGGTTCGGCGGCCGATGAGGTTCACGTCGTCGGGCGGGGTGGTCAGCATGCCGTCCTTGGCCCGGTACGGAGCGTTGACCGTACGGCGACGAACGCGACCGCGTACACGGCGGTGGCGACGGCCATGATGGGGAAGCTGGGCGGGAGTTGGGGCACGGCGTAGCCGAGGGCGAGCCCGGCCCACAGGTCGGCCACCGCGAGTCCCGCCGACAGGGAGAGCACCCGGTAGGGCCGATCGGTCAGGCGCTGGGCGGTTCCGGCCGGCGCGGCGAGCAGGCTGAGCAGGAGCAGGGAGCCGACCGCCTGGGTGGCCTCGGCAGCGGCGGCGCCGGTCAGGACGAGGAAGACGATCCCCAGAACACGCACGGGAACGCGACGGGCAGCGGCCACCGCCTGTGACGTCGGCGAACTCGGCGAGTGCGGCCGCGGCCAACAGGCCTGTCGCGCTGGCGCCGATGACGACGGCGGTGGGCCGACGGGTGGTGGTAGCGCTACGAGACATTCGCGTTGATGCTTTCTTGACCGAATCGTCCTGGGTAGCGCCAGTCGGTAATGGCTTGTCCGGGCCTGGAACTGCCGTGGATCCGTAGTCAGCGGTTCTTTGGGACGGCTCCTCCCGCGATGACCTGCAGAGTCAGCGAGAGTCGCCAGAGCGGGATACGGCCAGGTGGCAGCGGAAACTCTTGTGAGGGAACAAGTGCCAGCCACAGGTGGGTGGGCGAGGACGTTCACCGATCCGCGGCTCTGCGCGGCCATCGTCGACCGTCTCACCCTCGGCCGGAACATCATCGAAGGCCGAGCGCAGGACGCCGCAGCGTGACCTCGTCATTGTGACGCTGATGCGTGCGCTGCTTCGAGCTGCACGATCGGTTCAGCGGTGTGCGACGACTTCCTGTTTTGTGACGGCACAACGTGCCGCAACTTCACTTGGCTCCTGCACATCCTCAGCGGGGTCTCTTCGGCGTCGAGGGCGTGGAGTCCGTACCGGACGTCGTCGGCTGGGACGGTGGTGCCGTGGTCAAGGGCCGTCCCTCCTTCGGGTGGTGATCGGCTTCCCGGGCGGGAATGGGGCTGCCGGGTACGTCGGTATTGGCAGGCTGTACCAGTGATTTCCGCACCGTGCAGGACAAGTGACGGCTCGTGATGACACGCGCCGCATCACCGCGCCACGGCACGCAGGGCGCGGGCAGGAGCCAGGATCGGAGCGGAATGGCGACACACATGCGCGGTGCGGTGGCGGGGCAGAGCGAGGCGACGTACGTGCTGCGCAAGCTTCCCCAGGTGACGGTGCTGTTCTGGGTGCTGAAGACGGTTGCCGTCACTCTCGGGGAGACGGCCGGAGACCTGCTCGGCATCACCTTCAAGCTCGGCTACCTCACGACCGCCTTCGTCTTCCTGGTCTATTTCCTGATCGTCGTCGTGGCGCAGGTAGGGGCACGCCGGTTCCATCCCGCCTTGTACTGGGCGGTGGTCCTGGGCACCAGCATGGTCGGCACCGAGATCTCCGACTTCCTCAACCGTGGCTTCGGCCATGGCAGCGCGCCCGACGGCCTCGGCTACGCCTGGGGCGCGGTGATCCTCACCACCGTCCTCGCACTGGTCTTCCTGGCATGGTGGCGCACCGGGCAGACCTACGACGTGGAGAACATCTCCAGCCGTACCGGCGAGATCCTCTACTGGACCGCGATCCTGGTCTCCAACACGCTGGGCACCTCCAGCGGAGACTGGCTCTCTGACGACACCGGCCTGGGCTTTCGGGGCGCCTTCCTGGTCATCGCGGGCATCATGCTGCTCATCGTCGCCGCGCACTACCTGACCGCGGTCAGCGGGACCGTCCTGTTCTGGCTGGCGTTCATCCTCACCCGTCCGCTGGGAGCCGCCGGCGGTGACGCACTGGCCAAGCCGGCAGCACAGGGTGGCCTCGGCTGGGGCACGGCCGGCAGTTCCGCGACCCTGTGCATGGCGCTGCTCCTCCTCGTCGGCCTCCAGACCTGGCACGTGCGCCGCTGCCCGCTGGACCCGCTGCCGGCACCGGTGGACCGGCGCACCGGGCTGCCTCAGCGACCGAACGGAGCACCGGCCAACTCGGCCACCACGCCTCACACGGGGTGAGCACAAGCACCAGGAACCCCCGGCACGGTTCGGCAACGTCAAGAAGGCCCGGAGCGTGGGCTCCGAGCCTTCTTGTGCAGTAGCGGGGACAGGATTTGAACCTGCGACCTCTGGGTTATGAGCCCAGCGAGCTACCGAGCTGCTCCACCCCGCGTCGGTGAACCCAACCCTACGTCACGGATCGACTGTTGGGGACCAGCCGGTCGTGCGGCTGGCCGCGTTCCTGTGGTGGGCGGGTTCGCGGCGGCTGCTTGGGGGTTGCCGGAGCGGGGAGTGCGGGCGGGGAGCGGGCGGAAGGGGGCGTCGTGGTCGATGACCGGTAGGGGGGCTTGAACTACTCCACTGGTAGAGAGGCCTTTCGGGGCTTCATGATGGTGGGGTCCGGCTTCGGCTCGGGCGGTTCGGGAAGGGAGGGCCCCGGTTCCTGTAAAGAGCCGGGCCGTCCATTCCCCTCATGAAGAGCGCGCAGCTTCCTTGCCGTGCAGGGTGAACGCCATGTGCTTGAGACGGGGGAGGGTGCGGGTTCGCGTATGCGGTGAGGCCGGCCCCGGCGCGGAGTCCCGGGGTTTGTGACCATGACCGTTCCCCGGGACTCCTGTGCACTACTTCACTTGACCGCCCGGTCCAACGACCGGCCGCGGCTGTGGTCACCGTGGCTGTCAGACCAAGGCCCGTCGGAGTGCGGCGAGTTGGGCGCCATCCAACGTGTCGCGACGGGTCTTCTCGTAACAACACTCGGCAACGGGTGCGTCGCGCGGCCGCCCTGTGTGAGAGATGCGCGCTCCCGTACCGCTCACGCCCCTTCGATTCCCAGGTCGGCGCGCTGGGCGTGCTGCCCACCGCTGAGCCTGTCGGCGCGGGTTGCGGTGCTGGTGATCCCTACGCCGAGCTCCACGACCACCGGCGAGGTCGCGCCCTCGATCGCGACGTGTTCTGCGTGGCCGCGGGGAACGCGGTGGCGGGGTGGCCTTCCCGGCCGTCTTCCCGCCACCGTTGGCTGCTGGGGCCGGGGGCACGCCGTTACGGCCCTCGTGGGGGTGGAGCACGTGGTGGAAGCGCTGGCGGGCCGCCGCTCGCGGTGGGTGTGGGGGTTGCGCGGCCAGGGCGGTGTGCGCGGGTGGTGGACCGTTGACCCCCGGGGCCGCGCCATCTCCTGGCCGGTCCTCAGGTGTTGAGCCCGTGACCCGTCAACGGCATCCCGGGCGGGGCAAGGCCCCCGTGTGGCGCGGTGGGCCCGTGGGGCGGAGCCCGCCTGCGCCGAAAGGCCGGGACTCTGTGGGGTCCCGGCCTTTCGGCACGTTCTGGGGGTGCGACACCATGGCCGAACAAGGACAACCCGGACCGCCAGGTGCGGTTGAGTTTCCTGGGGTGAACCAGGGCGTTGAAGACCGTGAAGATCTGGCGGCCGCCAGATCTTCACGGGACTGGAGGGCGGAGTCGGCCGCCTTGCTTTCCGGCATCCTCCGGCGGCCGACTGACGATCGAGATCGGCCAAGGCGGACCTTCGGGCCGGAATCAGAAGGCGGGCGCCCTCGGCACACAGGGAGCCGCCGGGGCTGAGGGGTCCAGGGCCCGCTTGACCAGTCCGATCGCACGCGGGCTGTACGTCATGCTCAGATGGGCGGAGAGGTCGACGAAGCAGCCCTCCTGCAAGGTGACGTTCTGCACCGTTGCTCCGGGACCCGCCGTCATGAACGTGCTCTGCCAGGGCGTGGTGATCTCGTCGTACTTCGTGGCGATCACGGTGTAGTCGATCCCGGGAACGGTGTCCCCGTCGGCGTTGAGCTCCTTGATGAAGTCTGATTTCACGTACTGCTGGGGGCCCGCCTTCCCGAGGATCTTCTCCCCGGGGCCCAGCATGTGGAGCATGTCGGCGAGCGTCTCGATGCCGCTCATGGTGGTGCCGTGGTTGGTCGCGCCGAGCTGGACGACCTTCTTGACCTTGTTCTTCGAGGGGTCGGTCGGGTTCGCGCCTCCGTCGGCCTTGAGATACCAGCGGGACAGGGTCCCGCCCTGGGAGTGGCCGACAAGGTCCACCTGGCCGGAGCCGCTGGCGGCGAGCACCTTGTCCACGAAGGCGGCCAGCTCCTTGGAGGACTGCTTGATGTCTCCGTAGCCCTTGACGGTGGGAGCGAGAGCCACTCCGGCGTCGTCGGTGTCGCCGAAGTCGAGGGCGTAGACGCAGTAGCCCTGGGCCTTCAACTCGGGGGACATCCGCGCCCAGTTGTTGTAGCGGTTCTCGTAGGTCCCGTGCACCAGGACGACCGGACGCGGATGGGCGGCGCTGGGACGGCAGTTCCAGTCATTGGCGCCCGGCGGATCGATGTCGAGGTGGAGGATGGAATGGACCATGGCGGGAAGGAAGTTGTCCTGCTTCGGGCCGGTCTCCGCGGCCGCGGACGTGGAGGTGGCCAAGACCGTCGCCGCGGCGGCGGCACAGACGGCGGTGACATATTTCGGTATGTGCAAGACGGCTCCTGAGAAGTGTGGAACTCGGGCCACGCGCGATGTTTCCCATGGGGTGCCGACTGAGGAGGGGACCTCGGGTGACCTCCTCCGACGTCCCCACCGGATGACGCACCGTCAGACCCCGGGCCTGGTAACGCCCGAGGAGAATCCCGGACCGTCGGCCGCGTACCCCGGGTAACTTTCCGGGCCCCCAGTATGCACACGAGGCGGGAGGTTCTGAAGGGAGGAACACAAACCTCGAAGGGGGTAGGTGGGGCTGCCGACAAAGCCCCTCTCCGGGGTCGTGCGGCCGTGAGTGACCTCGACGCCCCCGGCACGCCCCGGAGTTGAGTTCCGCGGAGAGCGCCTTGGCCGTGACCCCGCCCCTGTCATACCTCGTGGCGGCGTCCTTCGATACTTGGGACTGGTACGGCCATTAACACTAAGCACTCGATCTTGAGCACCTATCAGGTCAGGCGCACTGTCGTGGGACCTTGGGCTGATCCAGGGCGGTGGGCGGTCTCCGGGAGAACAAGCTCAGTGCGTGAACACGACTCCAGTCGCGACGCCGAGCCAGAGCATGGCTCCGAAGAACAAGCCGACGATCCGATGTAGGAGGTACTTCCGGGTGAATACCCGTGCGCTTTTCGTCCTTTCGGGCAGGTAGGCGACCGGTACATGGGTTCCGAGGGCCAGCCCGTCCCCGTCATGGGGAGCCGGAACCTGACGGGCCGGCCCTGCCGGTCGGTGAACTCGACGACAGGCGTCGAACCATCGTCCCCAGGCTCATGCTCCTGGTCCACCACCCCCTCGGCACGCAGCCCGTAGCGGCTCAGCGGCAACTGCAGCCGCGCCTCCCGCGCACCGGCCCACAGACTCACACGCCCCACCAATACGGCAGCCCGATACCGACCGTTTCACCCGTCATCCATCCCCTGCCCTCCCGCACGCAGCGCCCGCCCGGCACCGGCCGCGCATTAGGAGGACGCGGCAGCAGCCCGACGATTCACGAAGCTGCGCGGGCACACCGGCTCCTCGGGCTTCCGTGGCCATGGCGGGGGCCACGAAAGGCAGCCCCGCTCCCTGAAGCAGAGATCATCACCGGAGCCACAGCCTGAGCGCGGCGAGGGTGACCGCCCGGTGCCGTCGGACCGGAGGGGGGAGGGCACGTCCAAAACGTTCATGTCCCGTACGCCGACTGCTCCGCAGCCCCATCGTCCAGCGGGGGAGGCGGCGCTGTGAGTGGACATGTACTGGGGTGCCCACGTTGCTGCGGTGCTCGCCGTGATGGGGACCGCGCTTGGCACCGGCGAGTTCTCGGGCACCGCGACGGGATACCGCGATCTGCTGTGAAGTGGGGAGCCGAGCGGCGGCCCGAGAGGTCTTCCAACTGTTCGGACAGCTACAGCCGGGACCCCGCTGATAGGGGCCGTGACCCGCAGAAGCCCCCGCCGGATCGGGTCCGGCGGGGGCTTCTGCATGCAGCGGGTCACGCTGGCGCGGGGTCTGTGACATGGGGTCATGGGCGGCCGCGGGAAGTATGTGGTGATCTCGGCGCTCGGTTGTTTCTGCGGCCGCGCCGGTCGCGGTGCTCGGGCTGCAGGGTCGCGCATGTGCTGCCGGCCGAGCTGGTGGTGCCGCGGCGGGTGGCATCCGAATCCGCCTGTTGCGCTGTTGTACTGGGTGATCGTCTTTTCTGGGCGCTCCCTGGCGTCCTCCGCTGTGTCGCGCAGGAGGAGGGGAGCCGCCCCGGGGCAGCTCCCCCTTGGGGTGGCTTTCAGCAGCGACCGAATCGCAACTCCCAATCGGCGGCTGGGGTGTCGTGGGACACCGGGCGGCCAGTCATGTGCAGCCGTCGTCGACAGGCCGTTGAAGCCATACCCGGTGTCCGCGTGCGGGGCACGTTCCTGTTCGCCTATGCATCGGCCGTGAGTGTGCGGGAGCGGACACCGCGGGTCCTGACGAATACTCAGACGGCTGCCGTCACAGTCCAGTTCGGGCGAGCCGGGAGCAGGCAGGTGGTGCTCTTCGGGGGCTAGCCCCAACTCGGTTGGCGGGCCTGCTGGATGGGCTGCTGTTGTCCTGTGCAGGCACGATCGTCGAAAAGGTACCCGACCGAGGCTTTCGGGAGGGAGGTCCTTGAGCATGGGGGAGCAGCATGCGGGTCCGGTGGGGATGGGGATTGTGTCTGGTGGTGCTGCTGGCCGCTCTGGCGCCAGCAGCCGGGGTGGCTGTGGCGCGTCCTGCCGGGCAGGGCGCCGAGGAGAGCGTGGAGTTCCGCAGCGGGGAGGTGACGCTGCACGGTACGGTCACGGCGCCTGCTGGAGTGGTGGGACGGCGGCCCGGGATCGTGCTGGTGCACGGTTCGGGCCCCGGGAAGCGGTCGGAATACCAGGCGGAGGTCCGGGCCATGGCGCGGGCGGGGTTCGTGGTTCTCAGCTACGACAAGCGCACCGCGGGGTATTCGATGACACAGCGGTCCTACGCTCAGCTCGCTGACGATGCCCTGGCCGGTGTCCAGTTGCTGAGCGGGCGAGCCGATGTGGATCCCCACAAGATCGGACTGTGGGGATTCAGCGAGGGCGGCTGGGTCGCCCCGCTGGCGGCCTCCCGCTCGGCTCAGGTCTCCTACGTGGTCCTGGTCGGCGCGTCCGGCGTATCCCCGGCCCGGCAGTCGGCGTGGGCACTGGAAAACAGACTTCGCCACGACGGCGTCGCCGGGTCACTGCTGCGGACCGTGCCGGTGACCGGCACACGGGTTCTCGCGGATGCCGGTCTCTTCCCCGAGGCGGATTACGACCCGATGCCCGTGCTGCGGCGACTGGGCAAGCCCGTGCTCGCCATGTGGGGCAACGACCAGCAGTCACCTCCCGCGGAAAGCGCCGGGGCCATCGAGAAGGCACTGCGCGACGGTGGCAATACCGATGTCACGCTGCGCTTCTTCCCGCACGCCGATCACAAACTGCACGCCTCGGCCGACGGCTTCCAGCGGGGCAAGGCTCTGACGCCCGGCTACGTCGACACCATGGCGTCCTGGGTGGCAGGACATGGACACCGGACCGACGACGCCCTGCCCCACCAGCCCCGGCAGAGCAGTGCCCTGGCCCCCCTGCCCGGCTACCAGTCATCCGCGGCACAGGCCGCCATCTTCTCGTTCATGGTCGTTTCGTTCGCCACGTACCTGCTGGTGGAACTCGTACGACGCCTGCGCGGGCGCCCCAGCGCCCCGGGCGCCGGCCGGGCAGCGCGATGGCTGGCCGCGACCGGACTGGCTGCGGTGCTCGGCTTCCTGGGATATTTCGGCCTTGTCGCGATGACGCTGTCCCCCGGCCCGGTGTTCGGCAACCGTCCAGTGCTCTGGCTCGTCCTGCAACTCCTGACGGCCGGAACGGCACTGGCGACCGCAGCCACAGCACTGGGCTGGTGGCGAGCCAGGGCCTCGGCCACCGCCCGGACCCACGCCCGCCTCGGACTGCTCAGCCTCGCGGGCGCCGTGTTCATCCCATGGGCACTGTTCTGGGGCCTGATGACACCGTGATGGACGCACTCAAGGACAGCCTCCACACACAGCACGGCTACCCGACGCCCCGCCCAGATGCAGGCTTGCTCGTCTGCCGGAACTGCAGAAGCGGAACCTTCATTTGCCCTGCGGTTCAGCAAGACCTCGGCGTCACCCCGTAGCGGGCGGTGCGGTGACGATCTGGCGGGGGCCTGCCCGCCCTCCTGGGGCCGCCGAAGAGGGTGCGGGACTTGTACAGCCTGGGGCGTACCTTCAGGACTTAAGCCCACCGCGTCCCGCACGGAACTCAGTCACCTGGCCTGTGAGACTGCCTGCAAGGCTGCCCTCCGGCAATCGATTTCGGACGAGCGGCGCCACGCGCTCGGGAGGGGCTCCGGGAGTTGAACCGGGGCGGGGCCGTCACGGCGTTTGCCTCCCGCCCCGGAGGCCAGTCGGGCTGACCGTGCAACGGCCGCCGCGCGGTCAGTGATCGCCGGTGAAGATCTCGCGGCACTCGCGCACGGCGTAGTAGACGAGGACGTAGCCGGCGGCGGGGTCGGCCCACCACCAGCCCAGTGTGGCGTTGAGGGTGAGGCCGAGCAGGACGGCTGAGGCGAGGATGCCGTCGATCAGGGTGACGCGTCCCTCGGTCCTGAGGACCGGGTTGTCCAGGGCGGCGCCGGTGCGGGTCTTGCCGTGGGCGAGGGTGAACATCGCCGCGGCGGTGATGGCTGTCCAGGCGATGCCGAGGGCGGAGTGGCCCGGGTGGTAGGCCGTGACCAGCACGAGGGTGGACTGCACCAGCAGGTACACGGCCAGGGCGGCGAATGCGAATCCGATCATCCGCAGTGCGCGGCGTTGCCGGTCCTCGCCGGTACCGGACAGTTCCCAGATCACCACGGTGGAGGCGCCGATCTCGATGAGGGAGTCCAGGCCGAACCCGGCCAGCGCCACGGAGCGTGCGGAGACGGCGGCGATGGCCAGCACCACGATGCCGATCACGTTCCAGCCCAGCGTGGCGTACTCCAGGGCGAAGCCCCGGCGGAGCAGCGACGTGCGGGTGGTGTCATCCAGGGTGGTCACCGCAGGAGTCTCCCACCGGCTCCGGCGAGGGGCGTCAGCGGTGGTGGGTGAGGAAGAGGCGGGCGCGCCGCCCGCGAGGTTCTCGGCGAACTGGGCGTCGGCGGTGTCCCATACGACCCCGAGCGCTTCCAGATTGTCGGCCAGCTTGCTGGGTATTCGCCCGGCCCGCAGGGCGCGCCGCTGGTCGGAGAGCCACCGCCCCAAGGGGTAGGCGCCTTCGAGGCGTTCGAAGCGCACTTCCAGATCGCCCTCACGCTCCCGGTAGCGGGCCGCGGCGTCGTAGCCGCGCAGCCAGTCCTGGCGTTCGGTGTTGATGATCCGGTACTTGATCCATTTCGCGATCATCACCGGGGCCCGGGGAGCCACGTCTCATGCGAGTTTGATTGAGCTGGGCGCGGTACGAGCTTCGGCAGACCCATTGCGCGCGGCACAGCTACCGAGAGCTGTGCCGCACGGTGGGTCTGATGGCCGTTACCGGACCTACTGTGGGGATACTCGCGCGATCCTGGAGTCGACCAATCGGTGCTGGCCGGAGGGGCGTTGAAGACGTCCTGCAAGACGACCTCAGGACAACCATGCTGGGTGACCTCACACCGGCCGTGATCGCCGCGCAGTACTAGAACGCCTTCGGACGGGTCGTCGGCTACCTGCCGGATGACCGCCAGGCCGTCACCGCTGGCTGGCGGCCTTCGCCAACCAGGCCCGCGAACGCAAGGTCGAACTCCGCTGTATGCGAAGACGCCCGCCCCGTCCTGGGGCGGGCGTCTTCGCGTTCAGGGACGGGACTTGGGGGCTCCTCGGCTACTGGGAAGTCACATCCTGCAGATCTGCATCTGCCACTCAAGATTGCTGAACTCCTATGTAGATGCGAGTCCCAATGGCTGTTAGAGTCCGCATGCGCTGCTCGGGACAGGGTGGCGAAAAGGCCGGTCCGACCCTCGGGTCTGCCCCTGAGCGGCGTACATCCGCGAGGCAGACAGCCGTTGTGATGCCGTGTCACTTCCGCACCGACGGCGCCCGTGCCCCCTTCCGGATACCGCTCCGTACCGCGCCGTGCTGCCTTCATCGCCTGTCGCTTATCGCCTATCGCCCGTCAGATGGGGAGATCCACATGAACACAGGACTTCTGCGCCGTTTCGCCGCGGGCAGGACACTGCTCCTGGGTGCCGTAATGGCCCTGGCATTGCCGGGGACCGCCTACGCCAACACCGTGGCGGTGACCGTGAAGACCCCCGGGGCCACCAGCGGGCCGTCCGGCATCGACTCCGAGATATCGACCCACGCGGACTGTGCGTCAGGCCTCGTCTCCGGCGGCGGGATCAACCAGGCCATTGGCACCGGCGCGGGGGTGAATGGCAACCACGTGATGGGCACGGCGCCCAGTGCCGACGGCACCACCGAGTACACCGGCACGCCCGGGGTCGTCGGCACCGACGTGACCCGCTGGCTGGCCATCGGCGGAAGCGGGGGTCAGGTCAACTCGTCCTTCTCCACCACCCCTTACGCGATGTGCTTCACCAGCAACCTGATCAACCACACCCAGGTCGTCATGAACAAGGTCAACGCACCCACCACCGCGGCGACGGTGGGCATCGTTACGGCGACGTGTCCGGCCAACACCCGTCTGATCGGCGGCGGCGCCCGGACCACCCCGGCCAGCGTCGGCAACTTCAAGGTGATCGGCAGCTTCCCCACCTTCAACGACGCCGCACACGACTTCGGCAAGAAGGCCGCGGCCGACGGAGACACCAACCCCGACTCCTGGTCCGCCGTCGGATGGGACGCCGGCACCGGCAACACCAGCAACGAGACCTACGCCTACGCGATCTGCAGCGGAACCGGCATCAACATCAGCAGCGCGACCGTCAAGGTCCGCCTCACCGATGTGTCCGGCCCGACCATGGGAAGCACCGGCCAGACGGCGACCGTCGGCTGCGGCACCGGGGACGGGAACCTGGTCAGCGGGGGCGCCGCGATCAGCGGAGGAAGCGTGACGACCACCGACTTCACCGGCCCCGGTTCGGGCGGCGACCACCTCAACGGCAGCTTCCCCAGCGACTCCGGCGGCACCCCGGTCAGCGACGGGACCACCACGGCGGCGTACTGGACGGCCTCCACGCACACCGGGGGACAGGCCTCGGCGGGCACCCACTCCGAGACCTGGGCGCTGTGCGCCAACGACGGAGTCTGAGCCGGCGGTTGTCCGAGCCGCGGGCTGTCTGAGCCAGCGGCACCACAGATCCGCCGGCGGGTGTGGTACCGGGCACGCCCGCGCCCGCCCGCGGATCACCTTTGGAACAAGATGGAGAATCCGATGAGGAAGAAAACCCTACGACGCGCCGCCACGGGCAAGGCGTTGCTCCTGGCGGCCCTACTGACCGTGGCGGTGCCCGGAAGCGCACACGCCAAGACCGCCGGTGTGACCGTGACCACTCCCGGAGCCACCATCGGCCCCGCGACCCCCTTCACCGGGGTCTCCTCGCACGCGGACTGCTCCGGCGGCCTCGTCTCCGGCGGCGGGGCCGACCAGGCCATCGGGAACGACCAGAGCTCCAACGGCAACCACGTGATGGGCATGGCGCCCAGTGCCGACGGCACCACCGAGTACACCGACACGCCCGGGATCGTCGGCACCGACGCCACGCACTGGCTGGCGTTCGGCGGAAGCGGGAGCCACAGCAGCCCCTCCTTCTCCACCACCCCCTACGCGATGTGCCTCCACAGCAATCTGATCAGGCACACCCAGGTGGTCATGAACAAGATCACCGGACCCACCAGCGGGCTGTCGGACCGCCTCGTGACGGCGACCTGCCCCAACGGCACGGTCCTGATAGGCGGCGGCGCCAGGACCACCCCGGCCAGCGTCGGCAGCCTCAAGCCGATCGCCGGCTTCCCCACCTTCAACGATGCCGAGCACCACTTCGGCAAGATTGCCGCGGACGACGGCGAGAGAGACCCCGACTCCTGGACGGCGGTCGGAGGGATCGGCGGCGGACGCGGCGAGAACAACATGACCTACGCCTACGCGATCTGCAGCGGGGACGACAGCAACCTGAAGCACGTCTCCACGACCGTCCACTTCAGCGAGGTGAGCGGCCCGGACAAGGCCGCCACGGGACAGCAGGCGACGGCCGGCTGCTCCCGCGAGGACGGGGACGGTGAACTGGTCAGCGGGGGCGCCGCCATCAGCGGAGGCAACGTGAACACGACCGACTTCACCAAGGCAGGTTCGGGCGGCCCCCACCTCAACGGCAGCTACCCCAGCGACCCCGACGGCACCCCGGTCGGCGACGGCAGCTCCAGCCCGGAGTCCTGGACGGCCGCCGCCCACAGCGGGGGATCGCCCGCCCCGAATAGCTACACCGACGTCTGGGCGCTGTGCCTGGACGTGCAGCACGGGTACAAGCACTAGCTCCGCCAAGAAGCCCCCGGAGCGGACCCTCCTGCGTCGGGAGGGCCCGCTCGCTGCTGCCTCTCCCGGCGACGCTACGGCCTAGAGTGGCGGTATAGATGCTGAAATAGCCTAGTTTGGCGCCCCGTTGTCGCTGTAAGGGGCAGGCGTGCGCTGCGGGCCCCCTCAGCGCCTTCTCGTCGAGGAAGGTGGCAGAGGCTGGCCCGCTCGGCGATAGCCCTTAGGTCCGCGTCCGCGTCCGCGTTCGTGGCGGGGTCGGCCCCGAAGGCGCGCCGGCTGTCGTTGCAGGCGTCGCGCAGTGGGTCGGCGGGCGCCCTACGCCTGACTTGTCCGAGACGGTCAGAGCCGGAATCACGGTCGGCAGTGCCGTCCTGGCCATGGCAGCCTGGGAACGCATCCCGGGTGGCCCGGCAGCCCGGGCCATGACCGCCCTGTCCGCAGTGAGGGCGTGGTGGGAGATCATTCTGCGGAGCTCTCACGTCTGAAAGACCTCGAAGTGGGGCAGTGCGGTGGTCGGCATCACCGGGCATTCATGCAATCTGCAGATCACTGATCATGAGTGTGGACCACTCCTGAAAATTGCTGTTGGCTCCTGCTGTCGTCGATGCGGCGGGGCGGGTCTCGGCTGTGCTCTTACGGTGGGGTGATGGTGCAAGTACGGAAGGGGCGATCCCGGCGTACCCTCCCGTCGCTGCCTGGCGTCGCTTCTGGTCGCCGTCGATGCCGACGCCCCGTGGGATGGATCAACTTCGGACCGTCCCGAGTCCAGGTTCCTGCGTGCGTACAGGCGAGATCCATGCCCTGCTACGTCCACCCGGCCGTAACTCGGCGGGGCATCGGTCAAGCTCTACTCAGCGAGGCTCATGCCCATATGGAGAGCCAGGGGTTTCAAGCCATGGTCCTGTGGGTCCTCAGCGACAACCACAACGCTCGCCAGTTCTATGAGCGGGCCGGGTACCGGGCCGACGGGCACACTCAGGACGACGTCTACGACGGCGTCACCCTCACCGAACTCCGGTACCAACGCGTGGTCTACTAGCGGTGGTTTGTTAGACGGGGCGGTAGAGGTCGAGAGGTCTGCCGGTGGCGACGGCGTTCTTGACCTGCCGGTTCAACGACTGGCCGCGGCTGCGCTCACCCTGACGGCCTACGCCCAGTCGATGCCGAGGTCGGCGAGTTGCTGTTCGTTGAGTTTGATGCCCCTATGGATGTCAAGTCGCGTCTCGGGCTGGTCCTGTGGGATCTGCCGTCGGGTTTGCGGGGACAATGAGCCGGTAGATCTCTCGGGCGACGTACCGTTTGAGTCCTCTGAGTCAAGTCAGGGGGCTGTGAGGCGTTGGGCAGCGGGGTGGCTGTAGGGGTCGTAAGGGGTGGCGTTGTGCCAGCAAGCCCATATGACACGGAGCCATGCGCGGGCGACGATCCGGGTGGCGTGAGGGTTGCGTTTTCCGCGTGCGCGGGCGTTTGCGTAGAGGCTGGCGGCCCAGGGTGATTGCATGCGGGAGTTGTGAGCGAAGGCAGTGATGGCCTTGCGGGCGCGTGTGTTGGCGGCCCACCGGAAGTAGACGCCGCGTGTTTTCCCTGATGCCTTGGTCACTGGTGCGGCTCCGCACTCGGCGGCGGCTTGTTCGGCGGACTCGACGCGGTCAAGGACCGGGCCGACCTCGGCGAGCAGCTGTGCGAGGTTGATGGTGCCCACGCCGGGCAGCTCGGCAAGAAGGACGGTGCGCGGGTGCCTGGCGAGGCGGTCTTTGATGGTCGTCTCGAGCTGGGCGATGGTCGTCTGCAGGCTGCGCAGGAGCTGGACTTGCGCGGTGATGAGCGCAGTGAGGACGTCGGCGGGGAGGTTGACGGGGGCGACGGGAGCAGAGCGGAGCCGGGCCAGCAGTGCGGATGCGGACTTGCCGCCGCGGTAGGCATGGCGCTTGCAGAAGGCGGCCATGCGGGCTTCGCCGAGTCGGGCGGCGGACTGCGGGGTGGGGTAGTCGGTCAGGAAGTTCAGGGCGATGTCGGAGACGAGCGAGCAGAACAGGTTCTTGGGTCCGGGCCAGTGCTGTTCGAGCAGAGCGCCGAGCTGGTTGCCGGCGGCGGTGCGTGCACGAACGTGATCGTCGCGCAGGCGCACGAGGGCTTGGAGTTCTCGCAGGCCGCTGTCGACAGGCACGAGGCGGCGCAGGCGGTGGCCGTCGGTGCGTAGGTAGTCGGCGAGTTTGTAGCTGTCGCCGGGATCGGATTTGGCGCCGGAGGCGCCCCATCGAGGTCGGGCGGCGTGAAATGCGGTGGGGTGGACGGGCACGACCGGGTGTCCGGCCTCGAGCAAGCGGTCGACGACCAGCCCACTGGAACGTTCGATGATGACGGGCAGTTCAGCCGGGGTGCCGTGGCTGGACAGTCGGGCCAAGGCGGCCGAAAGGTCGTCTTCGCTGTGCTGGAAGGCCCAGTGGTCGATCACGATGCCGCGGTCGTCAATGACGGTCACGTCGTGGCTGGCGCTGGCCCAGTCCCATCCGACGAACATCAATCTCGTCCCTTCTGCCGGAGTTGCTGGTTGACTCCGCAGGTGACGAGACCCGGCTGCCGGTTCCTCATTGTTCGGCCCTCGGTGGGGCATGTCCTTGACGCCGGTCTGGGGCCTCGGCGTGTCAGGGGCGGCAATACTCAAACTGGCCGTCGAGCGCGGCACGGCAACGAGGCCGTCCCCCGACACTCACCGGGGAATCACGGCCCATGGGTTGGGCCGCAGCATCGATACTTCCCCAATGAGACAGCGGATGATCTCGCGCTTGGTCTTGCCCTCCGTGAGGCGCCGCTGCATGTAGTTCTGGGAAGGGCCCGCCCGGCGCAGGCGGCTGAGGACGATCCGGTAGAGGGCGGCGTTGGCCTGGCGGTCGCCGCCCGGTTGAGTCTGCGGCGCTGGGCTTTGCCGGAAGATGCCTCGACAGGGCTGGTGCCGCACAAAGCGGCGAAGAGGACTCGGGAACCGGGTGAAAAAGAGAAGGCTGATGTCGAGTCCTGACCGGCAACTCACCTCGCAACTGCGTACCGCCGACGAAGGCCAGCTGCGATGGGTGCAGCTCCTTTGCGGGGACGGGCTGAGGTGCTGGACCCGTATCTGCACCACCTGCCACCACCCGCTCCCGCGCACGGGCCAGCACACAGCAACATGATCTGCCCAGACCTGTCGGAGCCCCACTCACTGAGGACAGCGTGGACTTCCCCGTCCGGCGCCGCCACGGCCGCCGGAACGCAGTGCGGCTCAACCAACGCGGCTGCCGTGAAGTCTCTTGTGTGCGAAGGGTGTTGATGCTGCGCTCCGGCGCTTGCCGGGGCAGCGGCGAGCGCCGTGTCCCGTAAGGGCAAGGATCCGTAAGGAGCGAGGCATGGCAGCTCGTTGGATGGCGCGCAGGGCAGCGGTGGCACTGGTTGCCGGAGCCGTCGTCGTCAGCGCGTTTGCCGCCCCCGCCGGGGCAGCGTCGTCGGGTGGTACGGCGCGGGGTGAGGGGCATCGGGCCACCCAGCGGGTCATGGACACGATAGTGAAGGCCGGGATTCCCGGGATTACGGCGCAGGCGAGGGACCGTAAGGGGGTCTGGCGGAGTACGTCGGGGGTCGGCGACCGCGCGACGGGTCAGCCGCGCGGTGTCGATGACCGCTTCCGTGTCGCCAGTATGACCAAGACGTTTGTGGCGACCGTGCTGTTGCAGCAGGAGGCGGAGGGGAAGGTCGGTCTCGACGACAGGGTGGAGCGCTGGCTGCCCGGCGTGGTGCGCGGCAACGGCAACGACGGGCGGAGGATTTCCGTACGGCAGCTGCTCAACCACACGAGTGGGATCTACGACTACCTTGCGGATCCCGGCTACCTGAAGAAGTACGTCGAGGCCCCGGGTTTCCTCCGGCACCGCTATGACACGGTGACGCCCGATCTGGCCGTGCGGACCGCCCTGTCGCACCGGCCGAGCTTCGAGCCCGGCGCCCGGTACGGCTACTCCAACACCAACTATGTCCTGTCCGCCCTGATCATGGAGAGGGTCGGCGGCCGCAGCTACGAGGACGAGGTCCGCACCCGCATCATCGAGCCGCTCGGGCTGCGCGGCACCGTTCTGCCCGGCAATTCCGTGGACGTGCCGAAGCCGAGCAGCCGGGCCTACTCCACACTGAGCGCCGATCCCGACGCGACGAAGATCTACGACGTCACCCGGCAGAACGCCTCCCAGTCCTGGGGCGACGGCGACATCATCTCCACCGCCGCGGACCTGAACCGCTTCTACAGCGCCCTGATCCGCGGTGAACTGCTGCCCGCCGAGCAGCTCGCCGAGATGAAGACGACCATTCCGCACCCGCAGAAACCCGGGTACCGCTACGGTCTGGGCATCGCCACGTACACGACCGACTGCGGGGTGCGGGTCTGGGGGCACGACGGCGGCTGGCTCGGCTCGCTTTCCGGGGCCGTCACCACCGAGGACGGCCTGCACACCCTTGCCTTCAACCTCAACGCCGACTGGGGCGTGCCCGACAGCGTCGACACCAACATCGTGAAGGCGGAATTCTGCTGAACCGGTGGGCAGTTGACCGGTCAGCAGTGATCCGGCTCAGGACTCCGTATGGGTGTGGCTCCCCTGCGAGGGACGACCCCAGCAGTACCAGCCTGCGGGTTCACGAGTGGCATGTGATCCCTTGAGTCATGCCGGCCGGCCTGGACTCCCCGGCAACGGCCTTCCAAGCGATCCTGATCACGGCTGCCGCGGCCACCTGCGGTGCTCGCCCGGCGGGGATCCGGGCCACGCACACCCATCCGGTAGAGCACCAGCTCAGCCCGTCCCTTCAAAGGAGCTGGGCTCATTGGAAACCGGCGTTCTACCTGCCTGATCCCGCACCGGCGCCCGGCAGGTGGTGAACTGACCGACGAGCAGGAGACCGACAACAAGGTCCATCGCAAGGCCCGGGCCCGCGTCGAGCGCGTCCTCTCCCGGATGAAGAACTGGAAAATCCTCCGGGACGTGGTGCGGATCGTGTCGTCCTAGACCCGCGCCGGCCGGGAGGCCTTCCGCCAGCCAGCGGCCTTGAGGCAGGCCCGTACGCCGCGGCGCGGCCCGGGGCAGGTCCAGCCGGTGATGGTGCCGAAGAGCGCCACAGCCCACCAGACGACCAGGAACAGGCCTCCGTAGTAGGACGGCCAGAACAACAGCCACACCACCCCGTAGCCCGAGGCCACGGTGAGGGCGGGCGGGGCCAGGAAGTACACCCAGCGCGGGGCGCGGTGTACGACCCGTACGGCCAGGCGCCCGCAGGCGAACGCGGACAACGCGAACGTGTTCAGGAGGGCGATGGCTATGACGGTGTCCATAGCCGGACCCTAACCGGCCGTATCCGCAGGTCACACGGGAGGGCGGCGAGGGGCGGGCTGCGTTCTGCGGTGAGGGCGGCCGGAATCCGCCAAGTAGGGGCACGGGTGGGAGAGTCGGGGCGGTTCCGCTTGGCGCAGCTTGGTCCAGACCTGCGGCGGGCGGGACCCGTTGGAGAGATGCTCCGCATGACGGCGTATCCACTCACGCGTTCTGGCCAACGTGCGTCACCTCTGTTCCCGCAGCCTCACCGTTCCCTCAGGCTCTTGCCTGTTGCCCGGGACGACCACCCCGGGCGGGAGGGAAAACATCATGCGAGCTACCAGGCCACTGGCCGTTGCGGCCCTGTCGTGCGCCGCGCTGCTGGGGACCGCCGCCGCCCCGGCCTCAGCAACACCGTCCACCGCCAGTGGGGCCGGACGGGAGGTGCACACCGCCGTCGACACCGGCCTGTACTCGGGTCCCGGGCTGAGCACCCCGCGCACCGGGACGGTGTGGGCGGGTGACAACTTCGCCGCGATCTGCCGGGTCACCGACAACAACGGCAAGCGCCTGCTCCTGGGTATTGAGCGGCCGGGCCGCAACGGGGTGCAGTGGGCGAACACCGCAGGCTACGTGTGGGATGACGACGTCATCGGTGACACCGCCGACCTGCCGAGCTGCGACGGCTACGGCCGCCGAGTCACCCCCAGCAGGGACACCGCCCTGTACGCCGGTCCTGGCCTGTCCACGGGGCAGGTGGGGACGGCGTGGGCCGGTGACGATGTCGCCGGGGTCTGCAAGATCACCGACAACAACGGCAAGCGCTTGGTTCTCGGTATTGAGCGGCCGGGCCGCAACGGCGTCCAGTGGGCGAACACGGTCGGGTATGTATGGGACCTGGACATCAGGGAGTCCACGGGAGATCTGCAGGACTGCGGCACCGCGTAATCGGCGCCTCCGCCCGGCTTGATGGCCCACGGCCCGCACCCCTCGGGGAGCGGGCCGTGGCGATGGGCCGGTCAGCGGGCAGGACGGATCATCGAGGTGAGGAGGGGCGAGGCGGGTGAGGGCTGGCTCTGCCCGATGTCCTCGTGCCCCACGACCGGTAGGTAGAGTTGGTGGACTTTCCCGTCTCCGGCGGCCGCGTTTACCGAGCGTTACGTAGGGTTCAGGGTGGCTGGCGAGCAGGGCGTCGAGCATGCGCCGCGCTGTGCCAGTCTTCCGCGCCCCGGGCCGCACCCCGATCTTCTGAGCGCCATGGCAGGCAGGACGGTGTACTCCTCCGTCGGCGCCGGGCAGTCCGCTGCCAGTATCGGTTGCTGTCCTCGATCGTGTTGCCGCAGGCATAGCCGATCGGATGGCCGTCCGCGCACGCGGACGGCCACGAATCCGGGTCGGCGCCGTGCCGGTCCAGGCGCTCGCCGAAGGCGGTGACGGCGTAGTCGGGCAGGTGCGGCAGCGGGGCGCGCACCGCTGCGTACGCGTCGATCAGGTCGCCGCGAGCGGCGTTGAGCGCGGTGAAGGTGTGCGGAGTTCGATAGCGGGTGCCGTGGTCAGTGGTCGCTGTGGTCTGCCGATGGCTGCACGTGCAGAGTCTCGGAGGCGCCTGACCGCTCCCCGGGACTCCTGCGCTCTTCATTCCCTTGACCGGGGTCCTATGTGAGGCCGAGTTTGGCCAGTGCCGTTGTACCAGTCGGTCGCGATGGCGTTCTGTGCTGCCGCGAGTTGGACCTTGCCGGAGCAGACTGCGGTGGAGAGTTTGGCTTCGACGCTGTCCTTGGGGTTGTTGGTGCCGCCGCCGGGCTTGTGGTTCGGCGACGGAGGCTCGACCCAGATGTTGCGCGGGTCGTCTGGATCGCCGCCGAGAACCAGGGAGATTAGGCGGTCATATCCGGCGTCGCCGATGGGGCCGGTGTAGCTGTACGACTTGGCGTTGGCGGTCTTCTCCGGTCCGGTGACGCAGAACGGTGGGCGGATCGTGGCTGTGTACCCGGACGTGCAGACCGTCTCCTTCAACGTCGCCTGTGTCACTTTCGGGTTGAGCGCGCCGGGGGTGCACTTCGGGTCCGGCAGCGGCTGCTTGTCCGCCGGGTACCGGTAGGTGCAGCTGCCCGGGGCGGGCTGGGCTTGCACGGTGTACTTCGTCTGCGGGCCGGGTCCGTACGGCAGCGCGGCTGGGGCGCCGCAGGCTGGAGCCGGGTTCCGGGCCGTGCTCGACGGCGCTTCGGGATGTTTCGCGCCGTCGGACGGTTTACCGCTTGACCGCCCCGCCACCGATGCGGCCAGCAGCAGCGAGAGCGCGGTGACGGTCACATGGCGCACGGACATCAAAGGTCCCCCCAGATTTAGGATGATGACGACACTGCGGAACTGCCCCCGATCACCAACTGCCGTGCTGTCAGGGGGTGTAGTCCGCCCGATCGAAGGACGCACCCGGAGCTGCCCTTCGTGGGGGCGTACGTGACGCACGTGACCTCGGTCCGCTCGGCCAACGGCTCGTCGCGGCCGCCTTCTCGGTTCTTCCCGGGATCGGTGACTCGTGCGTTTCGCGACGGGCGCACCGCCACTTTCGGTGTGTGGGGCCCGGCCCGTTTCACCCGAACGCCGGGGAAGGTGTTGCTGTGCGGCGGCGTGCTGCAGTCCATGATGGGGCAGCAGCTGACAGTAGGGAGTGCGGGGCATGAGGGCAACGGTGCGAGCGCGCAGGGCGGCTGTCGTGTTGCCGGCCATGGTCATGGTCATTGTGTCAGGTGCTGTTCCTGCCGTCTCGCAAGAGACGTCACCAGGCGCGGGGATGAGCGCACCGGTTGTTCGCGCGGGGCAGCCGGGTCCTCTCGGGAGTGTGCCCGGTGATGCCTACGACCCGGCCGCAGGCCCCCGGATCGTTCCCAAACCCGCGGCGGGCGCGGGTCCACAGCCGGTCGGGTCACGCTGGCTGACGCTCCTGGCCTCGGCCCGGGAGCCGGCCGAGGGCCAGTATGTAACGCTCACCGCGGAGACCAATATGGATGTCGCGGCGGGCCCCTACTGGATCAGCGTCTTCGACCAGACGGACCAGGTCTACCTCGCACTCTGCGGTGCGGGGACGATCTGCCACGTCTCGGTCACCCGGCACACGGCAGGGACCCACGACTACGTTGGCCTGGTGTCCGCCAAGCCCGACACCACCCTCAGCCCGTCCGACGTGCAGGGAGCGGCTGGAACCTTCGTCACCTGGAAACAACCCTCGCCACGTCCGTTCTCGTGAACACGCCAAGGAGAGTGTCCGGGGTAGGCGTTCCGCCGCCGGCAGGGCCGCCAGCCACTTTGCCCCGGACACCGCAACGGGGGTGCCTCAGGGAGTTTCACAAGCCGTCCACCCCTACGACCGGGACATCCCCCGCCACAGAGTCGGCTATGTGTGCCTTACGGCTTGCGCCTTGAGGACCGCATCCGCTGCGGCAAGGACACCGGCCTCGGCCGCTTCCCCTCCCGCCAGTTCGGCATCAACACCGTCTGGCTGGAGCTGTCCCTGGCCGCCGCCGACCTGCTCGCCTGGACGAGGCTTCTGCTGCTGGACGGCGAACTCACCACCGCCGGGCCGAGGAAGCTCCGCTACCGGCTCCCGCACGACGCTGCCCGCCACACCCGCGGCGGTCGCCGCCTCCACCTGCGCATCTCTGCAACCAGGCCCTGGAGAAACGAACTGGCTACAGCCTTCCGCCGGTTCGCAGCCCTGCCCCCGACCCGCCGGATGACCTAGACGTCCTGCACACTCACGACCAGAAGGACCTCGGAGACGCCAGTCACCGCACTGGCCATCCGGCATGCCCAGACCATGAAACCAGCCCGGACTCCCGCAAGTTGACGATCAACACTGCCATCTCACTCAAAGTGAAGGATCGAGGCTAGGGCACGGCGTGTGGTCACAGGGAAAGGAGCGGTCGGTAGGCGATGATCCGGCTTCCGGCGGCGACGTACACGGTGTGGTGGGCGATGGAGACACCGTTGCTCGCCAGTGCGGCCACGGCGTCGGGTGCGCCGTCGGCGGCCAGCGACCGGCGCAGGACCAAGATCCCGGTCGTTGCGTCGTAGGCGTCGAGGAAGCCGGTCGAGTCCGCCGTGTAGGCGACCCCGTCCGCGACGGCGACCGGCTGGTAGTGGATGCCGTCCGCGACGGGCGAGACCCAGGTGGCGGTGCTCGCGTCCGGTTTGAAGGCGGCCATCAGCGTGCCCGGGGAGACGTCGGCGTACACCTGGCCGGTCACCGGGTCATGTGCGGTGGAGGCGCCGTTGCAGACCAGGCAGCCGACACCGAGCAGTATCCGGCGCTCGGCTTCCATCGAGTCCGCCCGTACGACGTGGTAGATACCCGATTTCTGCAGTTCGCCGACGAGCAGTTCGCCGGTCGGGCCGCGCAGCAGGTTCGGTGCCGCGCCGAAGTCCAGGTCCTGTTGCAGGCAGGCGATGCTGTCGCGCGCTTCCTGGAGCGGGGGGAGGAACGGCGGGAACGGCGGGAAGGTCGGGTTCTCCGGCAGCAGCATGCACGTCGGCCGCGCCAGATCACGCACGATCGGGGCGTACTGGTCGATGAGTCCCTTGTAGGAGGCGGCGATGGTGGCGAACGTCGGGCTGCCCGGGATCAGATCGATCTTCAGGATCGCGTTGGTCCGCGGGTGTTCCTGTTGCTTGCTGAACGGATTGCCGGTCCCCACGTAGGCGTATCCGGTCGCCGTGTCCACCGCGGGCGTACTCCATATCCCGCCACCCGCGTAACCAGCCGCCTGGTCGGCTTCCGGGATCGTGTAGGTGTGCTTGAGGAGTTGGCCGTCGGACTCCCGCAGAACCGTGAACCCTCCCTGGCCGGTGGGCACTCCCTCCGGGCCGGAGAAGCCCACGATGACGGCCCCGCGGTACACGATCGGACTGGCGTTGGTGTAGCCGCCGGGCTGCGAGTCCAGCGGCGGGCTCTGCCACAACCGGCTCCCGGTCGCCGCGTCCAGCGCCAGCACATACGGCCCGCCCACCTTGTTCACCGCCACGAACACCTGCTGCCCGTCGACGGCGACCGTCGAGACGACCACTCCCGACCGGGTGCCCGTCTGGCCGACGGGCACATCGATGTGCGTGCGCCACACCCGGCGGCCGCTGTCCGCGTCCAGGGCGGCCACGTCACCGGCCGCGTCGCCGAAGAAGACGCATCCCCGCGCGACGACGGGCGTGCTGGCGATGTCCTCGTAACCCACCACCTGCGCCCGGTTGCCGGTGTCGTAGACCCAGCGTGGTGCGAGCGTGGCGGCCCGCACTGGCGGGAGGTCCTTCTCGTCCTGCTGCGTACGTGAATTGGTGTAGTCCCTCCCGTACATCGGCCAGTCGCCGCCGGGCGCGGGCGAGCCCGAACAGCCCCGGGCGAGCGGTGCGGCCGGTACCGAAGGGGCCGACACGCCGCTGAAGACCACGGTCGCGGCCACCGTGATGACCATCGTGACGAAATGTCGCATGGACGCCCTCCTGATCTGAAGGAGTAGTGGTGTGACGATGTGGCGTGCCCCGGCCGGGCCGCGCCCCGCGAATGTCGGCGGCTGCGATGTCGCCGTATCCGGGCCGTCCCGCGGCCCGTCCGGGCCGGCGACGTCGCGACCCGTGTGATTACCCCGCGACGGTCACCCTCGACGTGGGCATGCGGGTGCCGACGGCGCCACCGGCCCGGGTCGGCCGCGCAGACGGGCACGTGGGGTGCGTGGCCGGATCCATGCGGGCGACGTCGGCCGACACCCTCCCGGTCAGGGCCACGGTGATCGGCGCTGCCGTGGTGTCGTGGAGACCGACGGTGCACAAGGCTCCACTGGTGCCCCCTCTCCCGTCCCTGCCTCCACCGGATGCCGCAGGCACGGCAACTACCGGTGCTGCCGACGGCTGACTCGACGGGTCGGACCGAACTGCTGAGGTGCCGTCGAATCCCCGGTGGTGTCTTCTCCTGTTGCGGCAGTTGCAGATTTGGGCGCCATTTCGGGCCTGTTCTGAGCGTGCCGCGTGGTAGGAGTGTCCGCCGAGTGACTGGACTTGGCCATACAGTCGACGTGGCGCATGGTGGCGCGAGACAGAGCGCACTCCCGGCGGAGCGCCGAACAACCGGGCGTACGCCTGGCGGAGAAACCGCGGACGGGACTGCGCCGGGCCCGGACAGCCGTTCGCTCACCCGGCACCCTGCGGTCAGGGACCCTTCTGCGGAGTATGCCCGAGGAACCTGGGGAAAATGACGGCTTGTACGTGGACGAGATCGTCGCCCTCGACGCGCGTTGGTGGGGCCGGGCGGCTCCAGATCCAGGGTTTGGCGCGGGCGTTGAGGTGGGCGGTGGCCATGGTGGTGACTTCGGTGATGCCGTCGGGTCCGCAGAAGGACCGGTCGGCCAGGGCGGTTATGCGGCCCAGGTGACACCAGATCGCGTCACCGAAGGCAGCAGCTCAGCCAGGGCCTCAGGTGCTCCCCGCGCTACGAACCGCCGCCTGACCGCCGGCCACGTGCAGCACCTCCTTGGCGACGGTCCGTTTCCCAAGCCCGGCGGATGGACCCACATGGGCGCTGTCATCTGCGACGCCGGCTTCCACGCCCGCTGCAACTACGAGGCGACCCTCCGGCCGCGGCTTCTCCGGCTTCAAACGGACTGGCCCGATGCGGCGACGGTCTGCGGCTTCCAGAGGCGGCTCGCCACAGAAGACCTTGCCGCAGCCATGAACTTCAACCACTCGGGGAAGGTCGCGACGGCACACGCCATCACTGACCTGCTGGCTGCCAACGGGGTCGACACCCGCGAGGATCTCCACGCATGGCTCGACCACCAGGCCAATCGCGCCGCTCTGCGCACGGGGAAGGGGGTGGGACCGAAGACCATCGACTACATCGGCAACCTTGTCGGCCGTTCGCAGGTCGCCGTCGACGTACATCTGCGCGCCTTCGCCGCGGATGCCGGTGTCCCGGGGCTCCGCTACGAGCAACTGCGAGCCGTGTACGAGGAAGCAGCTGCGCTTCTCGGGCACGACCAGGCCGGACTGGAGCATGCCGTCTGGCAGTACAGGTCAGGGAACGTGTAGCCACCGCTCCTCCACTCAGCCGCCCGCACCTTCGAACCGTGCGACCAGTCGAACGGCTGGGCGGAGAAGGTGGGGCTGGTGATGGGGATTTACGTGAGGGCCGCACCGGCTCGGTAGCAAACTTTAGAGCCACCAGTCGGCTGTCGAACAACTAGAAGTCTTCGACGGGGAGTTGGAGCCGTTCGGCATCCGCGCTGCAAGTTGCGGATGGCGAGCAGTTTCACACGCAGCCCGAGCAGTGGACTCGGGGATCATTTATGGGCCGCCGCTCATTCAATTCGGCCAGGTTGAGTTCTGGGCAGCGAGCAAGCCTCCCCGCCAAGATGCGGTAACAGTGACTTCCCAGGGCTCAGTGAATCCGCGAACCGTATGGAACCCACAAGGCTCCCATGCCGGTGAGTTGAGGCTTCGAACATCTCTCTCAGCGGCCGGGAGCCTCGCGTGTTGTGGGCCCTTGCTCCGTCACCCGGCCGGTGGCCACGCTGAAGAGGCTCAGCGGTGACAGCACCATCTGCAGTTGGATGAACTGCCTCAGCTGACGTCGTAGGGCGCCTCGGTCGTCGCGCGGGGAGCTGGTCATCCGAGGCGGGGGCGCACGGCGGTCGCACGGGAAGCACGATTTGGGTCACGGCTACCCGCCGGCACAGCTCGTGCGACCGCGCACCCGGCCATAGTTCTAACCGGTACGAATACATTCGACGTATCGGGACGCAGGCACCTCAGGGACCGCAATCATTCAGGTGTCGCTGTAAAGGCACCCGAATATGGACGGCAGTCGTCCGAATCTATTTCTGCTTACGGCGCCCGATGGATGGATACTAGTTCTGTAGACCTTGTCACGGGTCACCATTCCAGGGGGGTGAGCTTTCGGTGAATACCCGCGCAAAGCAGGTTGCCCTTGCGATTTCTGCAACCTTCGCAGCCTGCTGCTCGTGCGTCGCGCTGAGCCTGTTACTCGTTCGCATTCCGTGGCTTCAGAGCCAGGACAGCAGTAACGCGGGTCAGGCGCTGGGTGCTGCTTCGGCAGTGAGTTCCACCGCGGTGCTCATCTACATGGCCGGGGCTATCCGTGTCCAGATGCGCGAAGCGGAGTTTCACCGAGATGCATTGAGGTCTCAACAGGAGTCTCTGCAAGAGCAGTGCCAGGTCAGCGGACTGACGAACGGCGAGCTCCATCGCACCTCGGAAGCCTTGATGCGGGGTCTCCATATGTCGTTGCACAAGATGGCGATGGATGACCCCGACCTCGTGGCCACCTGGCCCTCGTACAGCTCTGAGGGATCGGAGCTAAGGAACAAGCAGTACCTGTATATGAACCAAGTGCTATCGCTGCACTTCCTGGCTTACGAGACTGGGTACAGTACTGCCCAGATCGAGGGGTCCTTCCAGCATCTCTTCACCAGCCAGCTCTGGCAAGAATTCTGGGAGAGCCTGCGTATATCGCGAGCCCAGGAAATTCCGCCTGGCACTGCTGAGGCGGAATTCTCGGAAATAGTGGAGCGGGCGTACCAGGCAGCGCTTTCGGCGACCCCGCTGCGACGGAATGGTTGAACCCGAGGGTGAGTGACTATCGTCTCTCACCCTCGTTCAGGGGTCCGCCCGCTAGGTCTTAGGAATGTCCCGACGAGCCCTAATGAGGACGTCACGGGGTACGACTACGACGTGCTCCCCGGGGCCGACGCCCGCATCGTCCGGCAGCAAGCCGCGAAGCCGGTCCGTCATGCCTTCGCCGATTACAGCGAAGTCACCGGTACTCAGCTCGAAGACATCCGGGCAGTTCGTCTCGTTCAAGCATCCTCGAACCCGTGGCGAATCCCCCAGGCGTCGCGCAATGTTCACTTCGTAACCACTCACTATTCTTGGCATGGGCATGGCGTGCGATTGGCTGTGCGATTTGCAGGCCGCTGTGATGGGTGACAGCTGGATCGCGCTCATGATGGTGCAAGCCAACCGGATGATGGCAGGCCGAAGTCCCCGAGTCAGGCGGTGGCCTGCGCTCAGGGAGACCGAGCGCGAAAGGAAGGTAGCGCATGATTACCGTGCCTGGTGAACGCTTGGGAACATCGACGCGCCGATGCCTGTGGAAGGGGAAGATGATGCTGGCCGTCGGCCGGCAGCTGTTCTCCCGACCGTACATCCGGTACCGCTAGAACATCTGTGGGTTCGGCCGTGCTGGCTTCGCCCTCGTGACGGCGCGAGTGGCGCATTGACACGGCGAAGAGAACCGAGGAAATTGGTCGGTCGTGATCCATCAGGTCTTGATGCTGTGGCGCACTCGGCTGATCAGCTTCTGGGCGTCCGGGCCGAATACTGCGCTTTCGCTGAGCGTCGTCCAGAGGCGTTGGTAGAGGCGGAGACTGTCGGCGTCGTCCAGCCAGAGTTCGGCGTGCCAGTCCTCGGTCACTACCAGTCGGTCGTCGAAGATCCAAAATGCGTTCGCGGGCGGAAGTTTGAGGGGGGCCTCCCACGGCACGATCCCCAGGTGGACCGTGTCCATGCCCACAACGCCCAGCAGCCGGTCGAGCTGAGAGACCAGAACGGCGGGCGGGCAGATCTGGGCCCGCAGTGCTCCCTCCCACATCAGCGGATTCAGCCGCTTACCCGGCCGGTACAGCCACTCCTGCCGCCTCATGCGGGCCCGTACCGCATCTTCTGCGTCTCGTGGCGAGTTCTGCAGGGGGGCGTAGCTCTCGAAGATGTCACATCGAAGGAGCCGGCCTGGCCCGTGGCCTCAGCCCAGGCTCGGAGGTCTTCGGGTGCCGGAGTCTGCCGGCCGTTCTCCAGCTTGCTGATCTTGGACTGTGGCCAGCCAAGCTGCTGGGCCAAAGCCGTACCGGTGAGACGGCCGTACGGGCTCTCGACTCGGAGTTCCCGGAGTCTGCGCCCCAGGTCCTCGCGTGCCTTCTGGTAGTCCGTGCTCACCGGTACCTATTCTGTCTGCTCGCTTAGGCGTCTGCGTCCAGCCCGGTCGCGAACTCCCGGTACGGAACGGAGTGATGCCATGCGGCATCGCGGACCACGGAGTAGCGGACGACCTCCGCTGGTTCAGTAATCAGCTCGACGTCAGTGAGCTGATCGTCATCATCGAACCGTAGGAGAGCCACCAGTCGGCTGTCGAACAACCAGAAGTCCTCGACGGGGAGTTGGAGCTGTTCTGCATCCGTGCGCCACAAGTTGCGGATGTCCTCGCCCAGGGCGCTGTTGCGCTTCGCGTTGTCGAGCAGGTAGAGCTGACCGGTGGTCGGCGGCTGGTCCACGATGCGCACCCGCTCGACTCGCTTGCCCTGTGCCGTCTGCGATCGGATCAGTTCGCAGTACGGGTCCTGGGGATCCCACTCCGCGGTGCCGGTCTCCAGGAACTGCCGGTAGGTGTCGGTGACCTCGTCACTGGCGTAGCGGCGACGCGTCTCCAGCCGCCAAGCGGTGTGCTTGAACGCACGGAACAGGTTCTCGAACTCGTCGAGGTCGATGATCCTCGCCTCCCGGGTGGCGTCTTTCGGTGCCCAGTCCACCAGCAGCTCATGTGGCACGACCACCGCGACCTCACCCTCCGACAGATGTTGGAGCTGAGCCACGTCCTCCGGGTCAGTCAGCGGCGGGCCGTGAACGACTACCTCCCGACTGTCCAGGTCCCCATGTACCGACGGGCATCCGGTGCCCCCGCTGCCCGTGCCGTTGAAGCGCAACCAACGTGCCATGCGATCCACCCCTCGTCCGCTCGCAGAAGCCCTGGTGGAGAGGGTGGCTGTGGCCACGGGGGAATGTCGAGGCATCCTCGGATGTCACGGGAGAATGTTCAAGAATATTTGCAGGGCCGCCTAGCTCGGTCTTCCTACGGTCGTCTCCGAAAGCCACGGCGAGGTGGGGAGACACGATGGCAGCCACACGTCACAAGACCACCCAGGAAGCAGCAGTTGAACTCCCGGTGGGGTTCGAGGCCTGGCTGCTGGACTGCACACCTGCTCCCGGCTGCCAGGTGTGCGCCGCGAACTGGAAGCAGCTCAACGCAGCCAAGGCTGACGGTGAACTCACGAAGGCCGCGAGGCACGCGACCGAGATTCGCGATCACGCCGTGGGGGTCCACTGACGGGCAATGCATCGAACGACCGCGGGAGACGTCGAGGAGTTCTGCGATCGAGGTGACGGTGTTATCCGGGCGGGCGAACAGGTCGCGGGTACGACTGCTGTGGTGGAGCGGCTGACCGTGAACCGGCCCGGTCGGCAGGCCGTTTCGCTGACCCGGCCGGGGCATTCGGGGACGGCGGGGACGCTGCTCTGGACCGCGGCGGTATGCCACCTGGGCCGGTACTGGGCGAGGGGGCGCGGTGCTGGCCCGCGGCTCATCAAGGGGGGCACTATCGGATGGCCCCGGGCAGGAGTAGAAACGAGCTATGCGACTCACAGCGAAGGCTACGGGCCTGGGCGTTGCGACTGTGGCGCTCATAGCGACCGTGTCGCCCGCGACGGCCGCAGCCAGCGCACCCACCACCCCAGCAGCCGGTCAGCGACTGTCGTGTACGGAGACCCATCTGGAGTGGAGCCGCAACACCCTGTGGCGGACGGTGTCCGGCACGCTCGACGGCGCAGGTCATCCGGGTGCGGTCACCGTGACCCGCACCAGGACCGGTGCGGTGGACGTCTCGACCATCAACCCCACTCTGATCCCGGGCTTCGCCAGCGGGTACTACGAACGTACCCATGGATGGAGCGCGTGGCTGCTGGGCACCCAGTACAACGGCTTCGACACCTACTACCTTCTGATGCCCTCCACCGTGCCCGGAGGTGCCTTCGATGCCGAACTCCTCGTCCAGTTCGGACCGAACGGCAACCAGGGCAGCAATGACTTCACCTACAGCTGCTCCGCGAACTAGCGCCGCATCAGGCCCCGGCGGGCGGAGATGGGGCGGAAGTACGGGGCGAGGGCGTCACTGAATTGGAGGATGTCGGCCAGCGCCCAGCCTGAGTGAAGTGACCGATGTCAGAACAGAATGGGCAACACTGCCCGTGAGGTACCGGGCGCCACGTGACGAAGCTTGGCTCATCGCGCGAGCGCGATTTCGCCGCTGACCAGCGGCGTGCGCCTATGGCCCGTGTTGCCCCTCGGACACAGTGCGTACGCACATAGAAGGAAGAGCGGGTTGTGGCTCAACGGTCACGACTCGCTCTTTTGCGTAGTAGGTGAGTTTCAGCCCGAGAGCTTCGTACGCGGCCTGTACATCATCCAGGGCTGCGGCCAGGGCGCTGGTGCAGCATCGCGTTCTGGGAGGTCATGAACCGCGCGTTCATCGCTGGATGTCAGGTGGACGTGTGCCGCGAGCGGGCCTGGACTCCCGTGGTGCTGTGACGGGAGTTCAGGCCTGGCGGTGCTTCAGCGGGCCCCGTGGGGAGCCAGTATCACTGTGGCGCTGAAGACCCGCCGTTCGCGCTGGTGTGCGTCGATCAGTACGCGCGGACGGCCTTGGAGATCAGGGCTCAGAGGGGTGGTGTTGAGCCAGCAGGGCGCGTCGAACTCGACGAACCCATCGAAGGTGGTGTCGAAGGCGACCGGGGTCGCGGGTGCCTTGAGGCTCGCCTGGGCCGCCTGGCTCACAGCTTCGAGGAGCACCATGCCGGGTATGTGGTCGTGGGGGTGGTCGTAGAGGACGGTGTGACTGGTGTCGACCCGCATCTGCCACCGGCCCGCCTCACCGGTGGGGGACAGGACCACGTCCCGTGCGTTCATGCGGCCCACGCGCTCGGGAGCGACGGGCGGAGTGGGCGGGGCAGCCCTCAAGAAGACGGCGCGATCGGCGTAGGGGCCGCGGAGCCGGTTGTAGATGCTGCTCGGGTGGGCGCTGTAGTGGACCTCGGCAGAACCCGCATACACGCCGTCCACGGTGCCCTGCACATGGGCGACCAACTGGACCGAGCCCAGCCGGCGGCGCTTGATCGCCGAGTGGATGACCTGTAATTGGACAGTGGTCGGATGTCCAGTGGTCCGCAGCGCGTCGGCGACCACATCCAGGGTCAGGTGCTCCCAGCCCAGGCTGTAGTCCATGGGTATGTCGTGCGCCGTGTGGCAGGACACGGCGAGTGCTTGGCGCACGCTCTCGGTGAAGAGCAGGGGGCTGTGGGCTTGCGGGGTCGGTGTGTAGAAGTCGTGCGCCGGCGGCCATTCGACGGTGACGTTCTGCTCGCTGCTGCACAGGTGCAGGCAGTCGACGACGAAGACCTCCGACAGGTCGCGCTTGCCGACGCACTCTTTGAGAGCGATGTGGGTGCGTCCGTGCGGCGACGTGATCGATGGTGGTTCAAGAGTGGATGATGCTTCAGCAGTGCTGTGAGACATGGTGCTACTCCCCCCAGAGTTGCTTCGATCCCCAGAGTTGCTTCGATCTTGACGGGCAGGGTTGGATGCCGAGCGTGATCAAGAAATAAAATAGTGCCCGTTGTTTTTTTTGTCGAGCATTTACTTGGAGGAGGCGGGATGGCGCAGCGAGCCGTGAAGCAGGAGCGTGCGGTACGGACGAGGGAGGCGCTCGTTCAGGCGGCGGCCGAGGTCTTCGGGGAGCTCGGGTTCGCGGGCGCGAGCGTTTCGAAGATCGCGGACAGGGCGGGGCTCACGCTCGGAGCGATGTACTTCCATTTCAAGTCGAAGGAGGAGCTCGCTCGGGAAATCGTGCTCTCCCAGCCCGGCCGGGTCCGGCCGGAGCATCAGTCCGAGGGTCTGCAGCATGCCGTCGACATCACGCTGACCTGGGCGTACGGACTCGCTGAGGACGCCGTGCTGTTCGCGGGCGCGCGCCTGGTGATGGAACAGGAGCAGTTCAACGCTCCGGAGGAGAACTCGCACCGGCAGTGGGCGGACATCATCGCCTGCGACCTCCGCGCCGCACAGGCCGGGCGGGAGGTTCGCAAGGCTGTCGACGTGGAGGCTGTGGCACGGCTGATCGTCAACGCCTGTACCGGCGCCCAGATGCACTCCTCGATAGAGTCGGGCCGGGCCGACCTGCCGCAGCGTATCGAGGAGATGTGGCGGATCGTGCTGCCGTCGATCGCCGTGCCGAGCGCCGTGGCACGCCTTGAGTTCGGGCAGGAGCGCGGCAGGCGGGGCTGACCGGTGGATCGTCCGGGGACGGTCGGGTGCCGTCCCGGATGATTTCCGGGTCCGGGATGTGCTGTGCTGGGCATGACCGGTTCATGGTGAACCGGGGGTGGGGGATGAAGATGGAGATGGAGATGTCGGTGGAGAGGGGCCTGGGGGAGCTCGGTGGCAGGACGGTGATGGTCACCGGGGCCTCCAGCGGAATCGGTGCGGCGGCCGCGCGGCTGTTCGCCGCGCAAGGGGCGAACGTCGTCCTGATGGCCCGGCGGGAGGAGCGGCTGCGGGAGCTGGCCGCGTCCATCGCCGCGGAGGGCGGCACGGCGGTGCCCGTGCCGGGCGATGTCACCGTGCCGGCGGACGTGGAACGGGCCGTGGCCACCGCTGTGGACACGTTCGGCTCGCTGGACGCGGCGTTCAACAACGCCGGCTGGGGCATGGCGGCCGTGCCCCTGCACGAGCTGGAGGACGACGTCTATGACCGGATCATGGATGTCAATGTGCGCGGCGTGTGGAACTGCCTGCGCCACCAGATACCCGTGATGCTCGCTCAGGGCAGGGGCGGGGCGATCGTCAACACCTGCAGCACCGCGGGCCAGTTCGCCACCGGTGCCGTAGCCCCCTATGTGGCGGCCAAGCACGCCGTCCTCGGGCTGACCCGGGCCGCCGCGGCCGAGTACGGCGACCGGGACATCCGGGTCAACGCGCTGATGGTCGGCATCACACGTACCGAACTCATCGAGCAGGCGCTGCAGGAGATGCCCGGACTGGAGGAGGCCGCCGTGGCACGGGCGGTCCAGAAGCGGCTCGCCGAGCCGGAGGAGATCGCCCGCGTGGCCGTCTGGCTCTGCGGTCCGCAGGCGTCGTTCATGACCGGAGCGGGAGTCCCGGTGGACGGCGGCTGCAGCGCCGTGTGACACCGCCGGCGGCAGGGGAGTTCACGACGACGGCGGGCCCTCCACCACCGGCAGGAGCATCTCCCACATCCGGGTGAACAGGTCCGACACACTGCCCGCCCGGGTCCCGGGCAGGTCCGACACACTGCCGGCCCGGGTCTCGGGCGCCCCCCCGCGCCGCTGCGCCCGCACGTTCGCCTCCGCCCCATGGACGAGATAGAGGACGAGCGCCAGGACGAGGGAGGGGTTGGCCGGCGCGCACGACGGCGTGCCCGCCGCCTTGGCCAGCTCCTCCTCAACGGCCGTTGACCACACGGCACGCCAGTTGGGCGGGCAGTCCTCGCGATCCCGGTCCAGACGCGCCGCCGCGCGCACCGCGACGTCGTTCTCCAGACATCGCACCACCGCGCCCGCCATGGCGATCGCCGACCGCAGCGGGCCGGCCTGGTGATCCACCTGCTGCAGGGCGCGCCGTGTCACTGCCACGCCCTGGGCGTGCACCGCGTCGGCCAGCGCCGCCTTCGACGTGAAGTGGAAGGTCACGGCGCCCGTTGACGTGCCCGCGGCCTTGCCGATGCCGGTCAGGGACGCAGCGGCGTACCCGTTGTCGTCGAACTCCCGGGCCGCGGCATGGACCAAGGCCTGCCGTGTGCGTGCAGCTCGCTCCTGCATCCAGTTGACCTTCCGTCGGACAGGCACACCAGTGTCCGTCGCGTTCCATGGGGCTCGTCTCGCCGGCGCACCGGGACGACGACACACCCCCTTGCAATGCCGAGATGAAGGTGCACCCCCAGGCCTGGAGCCCCGAGGGGGGCGGCGGCCCGCCCCGGCGGCCTGAGAGCCGTCCCGGCTGGGCAGGCGCGCCGCCCAGGTTATGCCTAGGCTTCCTCGGCTCCAAAAAAAAGATAGCAATCACTATTCTATGTGTCTTGAAATGATCGCAGCATCGCCGGGGGGCGTCGGTCATGGCCGCGCTTGTCCCGAGGCGGCGGATCTGAGCACGGTGACCGGCGGCCTAGCCCTTGCCGGGAGCCGACGGCTCTTCGGTGCGGTCGCTGCCGGGTCGGCTCGAAGCGCTCCCACCCGCCTGGAGTGCGGGGGTGTCCGCGCTGCGGAGGCCACGTTCCTTCAAGGCCAACCCTTTACAAAAAAAGAAAAAGTCAACTATTTTTATCTGTGCACGGAGAGGGAGGTGCTGCGCGTGCACCGGCAGCCGGAACTCTTTGGCGTGATCCACGAGCGTAGGTGGAGACAGGGGGGGACCCAGAAATGACTGCGCAGCATGGGGTGGGCGGATCGGAGTCCTTCAGCGGGTTTGCTGAGGAGCTCTTCAGACATCTGCCCAGGATCGACCAACGAAGATGGGCGGCTGCCTATGTGCAGGGCCTGCTCAGTACGCCGGGCAAGAAGACGGTCCGGCGCATGGCTGCCGAGGTGACCGACTCGTCGACGGCGGCGCAAGCCCTGCACCAGTTCATCAATTCCAGCCCTTGGGAGTGGGGGCCCATCCGCGCCGAGCTCATGCGATGGGCCGAGCAGCGCACCCGGCCCCGGTGCTGGACCATCGCCCCCGCCGTACTGCCCAAGCGGGGCGCGCAGTCCTGCGGGGTGCACCGCCGCTTCATTCCGCACGCCGGCCGTACCGTCAACTGCCAGATCGGATTCGGGGTCTTCCTGTCGTCGGACACCGAAGACCTTCCGGTCGCCTGGAGCATGCTGCTTCCTGACGAGTGGTCCGACGAGGCACGACGGCTACGGGCCCGCATTCCGAGCGACGTCACGGCCTCGGCGGAGGAGTGGCTCCTGAATCTGACCGACGAGCTGGCCGTACACGCGGCCCACGGCCCGATGCCGGTGGTGGCCGACGCGACCGGGTACCTGGACGCCGCCGCACTGATCAACGGACTCAGTGCCCGGGGCCACGACCTCGTCGTCGCTGTACCTGACAACCTGCTGGTCCTGCCCGGCAGTCATCTGGCAGCCCGGCAGTGCCCCGAGGCCGGCCCCGTGGCCGCCGTCCGACTCATCAGTGAACACGAACGTACCGGCCTCATCCCCCAGCGTGTGCCCGCGCCGGCCGATGGACGGCCGTACTCGATGGGGCTCGTTCACTTACCTCGGACCCGTTCGCTGCCCGGGCCCCAGCACACCTATCGGCTGTTCGCCCAACCCGACGGCCGGGGCCGCCGCGGCGGCTTGTGGATCACCAACATGGTGAACCAGCCCCTCGGAGACCTCGTCGGACTGGCCGGCCGGCGTGCGGAGGCGGCCGGAACCGTGGGCCGCCTTGAACGGAACTTCGGCCTGCGGGACTTCGAGGGCCGTTCGTTCCCCGGATGGCACCACCACATGACGTTGGTCTCCGCGGCCTTCACTTACGCTCGGCTGACAGCGCACCAGGACATGCGGAGCATCAGCGGTTTCGGCTCGAACAGCAAGACAGCGCCCGATCCTTACGCGGAGCCGTGGCGCTCACTCGGCCGGCAGCAGACACAAGACCGACGCACCGCCTGACCACGCGCACCAGGCGATCGCACGGTCACGGAACAGCGGGGGCGCGCGCTTCGTATGCCGAAGAGCGCGCCCCCGCCGGTACTTCGTCCGTCGGTGGCGGTGTCACCTCATGGCTGCGGGCAGGTGGGTCCGTGGCGGTGCGTCGGCGAGCGGGGACGAGTAGGCGTCCACCCGCAGGGGGGCGGGGCGGGTGTCGTAGCGCATGAAGCCGCTGACCAGCTCGGCACGCCTGAGCTGCCCCTTGTGCAGAACCATTCCGGAGACATGGGTGCCGTCGTCGTGCCAGCACACGAGAGGGAAGCGGTAGATGTCTCCTTCAGGGGTGCCGAACACGGCTTCGTAACCGTCGGCGTCCAGCAGGCTCACGCGTATTCGTCCTTCGGGGTGGTGGTGAACAGGTGCCCGTAGTCGGTGATGTCCGCGGCGAGGTGGGCGGCGTCCGCGAGGTGGAGCGCGTGCCAGAGGATTACCTGGTTCGCGGTGATCACGTGGAATCCGAGCTCTTCCTCAAGGGGCTTGATGGTGCCGACGGCCCGGATGCCGTTGCCCGCCACGAGAACGGCGTCGGGGCGGTGGCCGGCGACCGTGGTGCGGATCCAGGCGGACAGGTTGCCGGGGGTGATCGCCTTCTGGTCGGACGGCAGGCCGCACGGCCCGTGGTGGACGACGTCGAAGCCGAACTCGCGGAAGTAGTCCGCGCCCTGGCCCGAGAGCGTGTCGTCGAACCACGGCGGGTTCACGATCGCGATCCGGTGGGCGCCCAGCGCGCGGAACGCGGAGCGGGCTGCCTTCGTCGTGCTGGTGATCGGCAGTCCGCGGGTGACCGGCGTCAGCCGCTCGTGCAACTCCTCTTCTCCCTTGGCCTTCAGTACGTAACTGGAGGAGGTGAAGCCGAGCGTGAGCGCGTGCAGCGGGGAGGCCGCCACGAGTTCCACGGCCCGGTCCAGGAAGGGTGGTTCGACGAATGCCCTGACCGGGTCGTGCGGGATCTTCTCGTCCATTTCGCCGCCGGCGCGCATGGCGGCGAAATGGATGCGGGAGCCGTGGATGGACACCGAGGCGGGGGCCAGGGCCTGGAGTTCGGCCTCCGGACCGACGTCGGCGTGCGGGACGACGACCCCGATGCGGGTGGTGGCGTCCCATCCGTCGGCGGGAGTGCTGCTGGTGGACATGAGGGAGATCTCCTACTTGGACGGGGTGAGGGTGGACTCGTCGGCCAGCCGCCCGCCGCTGACGGTGCCCGTCCCGGCGCTGTCGAGGAACTTGGGGTGCTTGGACCGCATGGTCGCGATGATGAAGTCGTAGGGAACGTCGTCGAAGGCGCCGTGGTCGACGAGGAACTCCATGGAGCCCCCGCCCTCGCCGTACGGGTGGTAGAGGCTGTCGTTGGTGCCGTCGAACTCCAAGGCCTCCATGCCGTAGAGCTTGCAGAGCATCTTGTTGAACACCGGTGTGGCTTTGACCCACTTGCCGTCCAGGTGAACCTGGGTCAGGCCGTGGAAGAACACGTCGCCGCCGATGTGCTCGATGAGCCGGGGCGAGGCAAGGTGGTTGCGCACGTCGCCGTACACGACGCGGGAGGGGATGCCGAGGGCGCGTACTGCCGCGGCGTACAGGGCGGCCTTGTGGAGGCAGAACCCGGACTTGACCTTCGCGGTGTGCGAGGCCTTCAGCCCCTCGGGGGAGAGATCGGCCCCGTAGACCTCGTAGAAGACGCCGTCGCGCACGGCGTAGTAGAGCTCGATCGCGTTGGTCTTCTTGTCGGCCGAGCGGTCCTTGACGACGTGGTCGATGAAGTCCTGGACTTCGTCGGTCTCGTAGTCGAGAAACTCGGTGGGGCGGGTCAGCTGGAGAAGGTCAGCAGTCATGGCGTGTCCTGTGGTGGTTAGAGGCCGATGAGGGCGGCGATGCGGTTGCGCTGGATCTCCGAGCTGCCGGAGTAGATGGTCCCGGCGATCGAATTGCGCAGTTCGCGTTCCATGCCGTGCTCGGTGAGCACCCCGCGCCCGCCGTGGATCTGCACCGCGGCCAGCGCGGTCTGCACGTTGGCTTCGGACACGATCGTCTTGGTGGCCGCGAGGTCGAGGGAGGCGTCCTGCCCCGCCTCGACCTTCGCCCCGGTGTCGGTGAGCCACTTGCGGGCGGTCTCCACCTGCATCTTCATGTCGGCGATCTTGTGCGAGATGGCCTGGTACTTGCCGATCGGCTGCCCGAACTGGGTGCGGGCCTTGGCGAAGTCGATGGTCTCCTCCAGCCGGCGGGTCATCTCGCCGAGCGTGAGCGAGAAGCCGAAGAGGACTTCGCGCTTCATCACGTAGTCCAGGACGAGGAAGCCCGCCCCCTCACCGCCGACGCGCTGGGCAACGGGAATGCGCAGCTCGTCGAAGGAGAGAGTGCCGATCGGGCTGGTGCGCAGTCCGAGCTTGTCCATCGTGGGCCCGACGGACAGGCCGGGGGTGCCGGCCCCGACCAGTAGCGTGGTCAGACCGAACGGGCCGGGCTTGCCGGTGCGTACGTACAGCAGGAACAGGTCGGCGATCGGGGCGTTGGTGATGAACATCTTGCCGCCGTTGACCACGTAGTGGTCGCCGTCGCGGTGGGCGACGGTGGACAGGTTCATCGCGTCCGACCCGCCGGACTCCTCGGTGATCGCGTGCGCGGTGATCAGCTCACCGTCCATGATCCTGGGCAGGTACCGCTCTTTGAGCTCCTGCGTCGCGAACCGCTGCACGGGGATGCCGGCGGACACGATCTGGGTGGAGGCGGAGAAGGACAGGCCCGCGTCGCGTGAGGTGTACCCCAGTCCCTCCAGGGCGCGCATCGTCTCGGTGAGGCTGCGGCCGCTCCCGCCGAAGTCGGGGTGGAAGGGGGTGCGCAGGATCCCTGAGCTCCGGATGGCCTTCCACTTGTCCTGCGGGAAGGCGGCGGAGGCATCCAACTCCTGCAGGTTGGCATTGAGTTCGTCGGCCCACGGGGTGGCGAGGTGGAAGAGGTCGTCGCTCAAGGATTGTCCTAGGTCCGCTGCGGGTGAGGTGGGTGGCGTGCCCCGTCGACGGCACCCGGTGGGGAGCGGGCGCCGTCGGCGGGGGTACAGGGGCCGTCGCCCCGCCGTATCAGTAGTGCGAGAACCCGTCCTCGGACAGGCTGTGCTTCTCGTTGCCGTTGATGGGCGGGTTGAACACGGAGATGAGATGCAGGTCCTCGTCGTCCGAGGCGACGAGGTAGTGGGGGTCGTGCTGGTCGAGGGCGTATATCGTGCCCGGCACGATCTTGTGGCGGGTGCCGTCCTTCTCGACGACCTCACCCGACCCCCCTACGCAGTAGCAGGCCTCGAGGTGGTTGCGGTACTGCAGGGCGCTGGAGGTGCCGCGGCGGACCAGGGTGTCGCAGATGGCGAAGCCCATGCCGTCGGACTCGGTCAGGACGCGGTAACTGAGGCCGTTGCCCCACTCGACCGGGGCGAGGTTGTCGGTGCTGCGGACGATCATGTGCTGTTTCTCCTTGTAACTGGAAGGTGTCGTCGGGGTAGTTCAGGCCGCGAGGGCCTCGGTGTGGGAGGTGATCAGGTCGGTGATCGCGTCGATGCTGCGGAAGTTGTCCGGGCCGAACTCGATGTCGTCCAGGGGGACTTCGTAGGCCTGGCTGATGTGCGCGATGAGCCGCACAAGACCGAGGCTGTCGATGACTCCGGACTCGATGAGGTCGTAGTCGTCGGTGAGATCGGACGCGTCCTCGCCGGACAGGTACTGGGTCACGACGAAGTCGCGGATCTCGGCGGCGGTGTCCCTGCTGCTCATGCGTGGATTTCCTTCATTCGGTTGCTCTTGATCTGGTTTCGGTCGGGCTTGCCCGTGGAGGTGCGGGGAAGGGGAGCGTCCGTGATGTGCACGGAGGTGGGAATGGCGTGCCGCGGCAGGTGTCTTCCCGTGTGCGTACGCAGCTGCAGACTGGTCAGCGCGCTGCTGGGGCGCCTGCTGACGTGTGCGTGCAGCCGGACTCCCGCCTGTTCGTCGGGCAGGGGGACGACGACGGCCTCGGCCACGTCAGGGTGCGTGGCGATCACACGTTCCACCTCCTGGAGGTTGGTGCGCACTCCCCGGACCTTGACCTGCCAGTCCGCGCGGCCCTGGAGGCTGTAGATGCCGTGCTCGTCGCGGGAGACGAGATCGCCGGTGCGGTAATAGGTGACTCCGTCGACGACGGTGAACGCCGCGGGGTTCAGTGCGGTGTTGAGGTAGCCGTGGGTCTGGAAGGGCGTGGCCACCAGCAGTTCACCGGTCCCGGCGGACTCCACGACCGTTCCGTCCGGGGCATGGATGAGTGCTCGCGTGCCGGCGACGGGCCGGCCGATCGGCATCGTGCCGACCGGCGCGGCGGGGTCGTACTCGTGGATGAACGAGTCGTTGGTCTCCGTGCAGCCGAACACGTTGTGGAAGCGGGTTCCGGGGAAGGCCGCTGCCACCTGCGCCAGCAGCGAGGCCGGCATGCTGTCCCCCGTGAAGATCGTGCGGCGTACGGTCCGGTAGACCTCGTCGGCCTCGACCAGCAGGCGGTGGACCATCGGCACCCCCTGGACGAAGGTGACTTCGTGTTCCGTGACCAGCGACCGGAGGTGCGGGCCGTCCGTCGCCCTGCCCTGGTCCACCAGGACGACTTCCGCCCCCAGTTGCAGGAAGGTCCAGACATCGAGGAGAGCGAGGTCGAAGTTGAGCGGGGCGTAGGACAGCGCGGTGTCATGGGGGGACAGGGTGAACTCGTGGACGGCCCAGTCGGTGAACGCGTCGAACCCGCTGGACTCGATCGGAACGATCTTCGGAGTCCCGGTCGAGCCCGATGTGGTCAGCAGCAGCCGTGTCCGTGCCGGATCCGGTGTCGCGAAGTGCTGGGCCTGCTCTTGATCCGCCCGCACCGGCGTCGCGGTGAGCTCGCCGTCGGCGGCCGCGGTGAGCAGGTGGGAGACCCGGGCCTGCTGCGCCAGGCGTTCGAGCGCGGCGCTGCCCAGGTCGGGGGAGGGGGCGAGGGCGATGTGGCCTTCGTGGAAGACGGCCAGCAGCAGGGCAATGGTCTGCGGCGTCTTGTGCGCCGGCACACACACGGTGCTGCCTGCCGGGAGATTCAGCCGCAGCAAGTGGCTGCGCAGGTTCTGGGTCAGCTCGCTCAACTCGCCGTAGGTGACGGCCTGGTCGTTGAAGTGGAGCGCTGTGTGGTGGAGCCGGTGGTAGCCGTGGGCGGCGATGATCTCGGCCAGACGTGGCGATGGCACGGCGGGATTCCTTGCGGTCGGCTCAGTCGGCGGCCACAGGTGTCGCTCGACTGTTCGTTGAATCGTGCGGTGTCGAGGGCGAAGGTATCCGGCCAAGTGCATGCTTGGTCAAGCATGCACTTGGCGAAGTGGGTGTGATCCAGATCGCAGGTAATTGTGTGTACAACTAAAAATCCCCGGACGCCTGAAGCGTCCGGGGTGTTGAGGCGATGTGCTCGATGTGTTCGGGGGAGTCGGGGATCAGCTCCGGGGGGCGCGCAGGGCCTGGACCGTGGGTCCCAGTTCCGGGTCGGCGGTGAAGGCGTTCAGCGCGGAGGAGAGGACCTCGGTATAGGTGGCGCGTGCGGCCTGGTAGCGCTGCCGCCCCTCGTCGGTAATGACTGCGTAGACGCCGCGTTTGTCCGACGGGCACAGGTCCTTGTACGCGAAGCCGGCCGTCTCCAACCGCCCCACCAGGCGGGTTACCGATGACTGCCCCAGGCCCACCCTCTCGGCGAGGTCCTGCATGCGCAGCTCGCTGTCGTCGGCGTGGTCGAGGTGTTCCAGGGAGCGGTACTCCGACAGGCCGATCGCGTGCCGACTCTGCAGCGCCTGGGTCAGTTCGCGTTCCACGTGTGCGTGCAGTGCGAGGACGCGGTTCCATGCGGTGTGGTCGGACGTGCGCGGGGGCACGGAGTGTGAAGTTGCCATAGTCGCAGCCTCCCTGGGGTTGATGTTTGACATCAGAGTACATGCTCATGCAAGCTCCTGACGTTCCCCCAGTCGAGCCTTTGGTTGCACACGGGGCTCTTGTCTTTGCATGTACAAGCAACATCTATGAAGGTGTCGCAACAGCGGCACCCCACTCCCGCCCCCCAGAGTGGCCGGCCCGGAAATCGCGGCCGTCAAACCGAAAGGACTCCCTCTCATGCAGTGGCTCTACCTCGCCATCGCCGTCGTCTTCGAGATCGGCGTCGCGATCGCGGCCGGCAAGGCCGAAGGCTTCCGCAATCGCAAGTGGACGGCCGTGACCCTCGTCAGCGGCGCCCTCGGCACCTACTTCCTCAGCCAGGCCCTGCTGACCTTCAACGTCGGCGTCGGATACGCCCTGTGGACCTCGGTCTCCGGCATCGGCATCAGCCTCCTCGGCGCCCTGCTGTTCGGCCAGCGCCTCAGCTGGCGCAAGGCGCTGGGCATCGTGGCCATCATCGCCGGGGTCGTCGGCCTCCAGCTCAGCGGCGCCGCCTGACAGTCGCCCGCCCACCACCCGAACCTCACGAAAGGCACCTTCCTCATGTCCTCGACCAGCCCCTCCGCCGCCAACTCCTGGCTCATGCTCCTCCTCGCCGGCTTCTTCGAGATCGGCTACGCGCTCTCGGTGGGCGGAAGCCACGGCTTCACCCGCCTGACCTGGTCGCTGGTTGCCGTCGTGTTCTTCCTTCTGACGTTGTGGGCGCTGAGTGTCGCGCTGCGCACCATCGACGTCGGCATCGGCTATGCCGTCTGGGCGGGAATCGGAGCGGCCGGAGCGGCGGCCCTCGGGCCCGTCTTCTTCGACGAGGGCCTCACCCTCGTCCAGTCCCTGTGGCTCGGCGTCATCATCCTCGGCGTCGTCTGGCTCAAGCTCGCCGACAAGCAGAGCAGCACCGAACAGCCCGTCGACCGGCCGCAGGAGGCCCAGGGCGTCGGCGTCTGAGGACACCTCCACCGCACCGGGGCAGCTCTCGGCCACGACGCCGCCCCCGTGCTCGACCGACACCCCCGCCCCCTCTCAAGGACCGACTCCGCCATGCAAAGCGACCCCCTCGATCACCTGACTCCCTACGTGGAGGAAGCCGTCAAGATCAGTCGCAGTCACGTCGCCGAAGGCGGCATTCCCTTCTCGGGGATCGTCGTACGGGACGGCCTCGTCCTGGGCACCGGCTTCAACCGGGTCCACGAGGACAACGACCCCACGGCACACGCCGAAGTCGTCGCGCTGCGCGCCGCGGCGAAGAAGGCCGGCAGGTACGGCGTCGCGGGATCCACCCTGATCGCCTCGGGCGAGCCCTGCGCCCTGTGCTACATGGCCGCCCTCTACTTCAACATCGAGCACATCGTGTACGCGGCCGACCGCAGGACCGCCGGCGTGTACGGCTTCGACTACGCCGACTCGTACTCCATCTTCTCCACCGACCCCACCACTTGGCCGATCAAGGTGACGCACGCCCCGATCGAGGGGCACGAAGTGCCGTTCCAGGAGTTCTTGACCGGCCGGAAAGGCCGACTGTGATGAGCACCCCAGTCAAGATCCAGGTCTGGTCCGACTACGTCTGCCCCTTCTGCATGTTGGCCGAGGGGCCGCTGGAAGAGGCGACGAAGGACCTCGACGTCGAGATCGAGTGGAAGCCCTTCGAGCTGCGGCCCCATCCGCAGCCCACCCTGCGGCCCGAGGACGCCTACCTGCCCGACATCTGGCGGCGCGCGGTGTACCCCATGGCCCGCCGCCTGGATGTCGACATCACCCTGCCCACCGTCTCTCCGCAGCCCTACACCCGCCTCGCCTTCGAGGGCTACCAATTCGCGGCCGAGCACGGCAAGGGCACCGAGTACACGCGTCGTATGTTCCGCGCCTTCTTCCAAGAGGACCAGGACCTCGGTCATCTCGACGTCCTGCAGCCGCTGGCCGAGGAGATCGGACTGGACGGCGCCGCGTTCCGTGAGGCCCTTGAACAGGGCACGTACAGCGACAAGCACCAGGACGCGCTCCGCGAGGCGCAGGCGCACCGCGTGCAGTCCGTGCCGACCCTCCTGGTCGGTGACGTCCGTATCGAGGGTGTGCCGAGCCCCGCCCAGCTGCGCAAGGCGATCCTCGACGCCCAGGCCCAGCAGGATGCGGAGTTCGGCGGGGCGTGCGGAGTGAACGGGGGCTGCTGACGATGGGCGTCCGCGTACGCTTTGGTCCCACCCGGCAGAGACCGGAAACGGAGGAAGAGCGGCACTTCCTCGCCCTCCGCTAGGAGATGCCCGGGGCGCTGGAGCGAGACCAGTGCCGCACGGCCCGTCCGACCAGGCAAGTCAAGGCGTGTGGTCGAAGATGTGGCGGGCCGGACCGGGGCACAAGTACATGGCGATACTCGCCATGTACTTGTCTCGTCACACGGCCCCGCGGACTCTGCTGCGCGCATCCCGCTGGGCCGTTGGTTCAGACGCTCACCCTTGACTCAAACACCCGCTGTGGCGGGCCATCTCGTGCACGGCCGCGGTGAGTGCGGCGTCGAGGAAGCCAGGGAAAAGAGATTCGAGGTCGTTGCGCCGCAACTTGCTCATCTTGGCGGTGCCCCGGTAGTTCTGCTGGATCACCCCGCTTTCGCGCAGAACCCGGTAGTGGTGAGTGGCTGTGGCTTTGCTGACCGGCACATCGATGGACGCGCCTGACAACTCACCTGTCGTGCGCGAGAGTTCGCGGACCATGTGCATCCGGACCGGGTCTGACAGGGCCTTCATGACGTTCTCCAGGCGGATTTCGTCAAGGGTGGGGTGAAGGAGTTCGCGGCTCATCGGTGTGCTGGTCACTGTCCTTTCGTGCTCGACGGTCCTCGTCGATTGTGTCGGTTCCGCATGTACCGGATGGCTGGGGGCCCAGGAGTCGGAGACGCGACGAGTGGGCGACCTGGGCGCGGTGTCGGTGCCCGTCCCCATGGGCCGAGAGTATCGGCACTTCTTCAAGTGGTGGGCGTGCGAGGCCTGTTGAGGCTTGCCGTACAGCGGCCGACTGTGCATGCGGGCCTCGTCCTCCGGTGTCACGGGGTTCCCAAAAAAGAAAACAACTACTATTATTTAGTGTACTCGGGTGCGAGGGAGCGCACCGTGCTGCAGCGCGAGCCCTACGGGCGCGGCGACGAGCGCGATGGACATCGAGGGGGGCGGAATGGACTTGAAGCTTTTGGGGGAACTGTCCGTGCACGAGGGCGGATCACCCATCACACCCACCGAAGCGCAGACCCGGCAGGTTCTGGCGCTGCTTGCGACACAGGCCGACCACATGGTGCCCACAGTGGTACTGGTCGAGGAGCTGTGGCCCGCGGGTCCGCCCCGCCGCGCCACCGACATGCTGGAGGGGCATGTCCGGCACGTGAGAGTCCTCATCCAGGCTGCCCTCGCCCACAGCCAGGGGCGCGCCGGTGACACCCGCAGCGAGCGCCGCACTGCCCATACCGTGCTGGCGGGACTGCCGGGCGGCTACCGGCTCCACAGCGAGGGAGGCACCAGTGACGTCGCGGCTTTCGAGCGGGAAGCAGGCGCCGGCTACCGCGCGATGGAGACCGAGGATTTCGAGACCGCGGCCGGCCGGCTGCGAGGCGCCCTGGCCCTGTGGTCCGGCGAACCGTACTCCGGCGTGCTGACCGGCCCCCACCTGCGCGCCCACGCAGCCCGACTCGAACGGTCCTGGCAGCGGGCCCTGGACCAATGGATGTCCGCCGAGGCACAGCTGGGGCGGTGCCGCGCCCTGCTGGACGACCTGGTGCTGTTCCTCTCGCGGTTTCGCGCCCAACAGCCGCTGTACGAGGGGCTGATGCACGAGCTGCGCCACACTGGCGACCCCCGCGGCGTTCTCGCGACCTACCAGCGGCTGCGTCGGCGAAGCCAGGCCGCTGCTCCCGCCGGCGCACCCCTGCGGGGCACCATTCCCCGCCAAGCCGGCCGGGCCGCGACATCCGCCGCCCGGGGACCCCAGAGCGTGGCCGGCGCCCCGATGATGCGAAGGACGTACGCAGGGGGGCCACGTGCTGCTGCGGGAGTCTGCGCCATGGCCTGACCCAACCGCGAGCGGTGCAGCCCGACCAGGACCGACTTGATGAACTCCCGGCCGACTTGACGGGCTGTCGCCGGGGCCGTTGGCCACCACTCCCACCCCCTTCAGGATGACCGCGGTGGGGATGGCTCAAGCCGGCTCGCACTGTCGGCCAGGACGGCTGCGACGGGCCCGGTCCACGCCGCTTCCGCCTCGTAGACCCTTCCTCGACTAGGAGCCCTGAGCACCCTGTGAACCCCCAGGCGAGTACGACCCCACCGGCCCCGCTGTCCGCCCCCTTCGAGTGGACCGAGCTCGATCGCCGCGCGGTCGATGTTGCCCGAGCCCTCGCGGTCGACGCGGTGGAGACCGCCGGCCACGGCCACCCCGGTACTGCCATGAGCCTCGCTCCGGCCGCCTACCTGCTGTTCCAGCGGCTGCTGCGCCACGACCCCGCCGACCCGCAATGGGCGGGCCGGGACCGCTTCGTACTGTCCTGCGGGCACTCCAGCCTCACCCTCTACAACCAGCTGTACCTGTCCGGGTACGGCCTTGAAATCGACGACATCAAGGCGCTGCGCACCGAAGGAAGCCTCACTCCGGCTCACCCCGAGTACGGCCATACGCCCGGCGTCGAGACCACCACCGGCCCGCTGGGCCAGGGCCTGGCCAACGCGGTGGGCATGGCCATGGCGGCGCGCCGCGAGCGCGGCCTGTTCGATCCCGACACCGCACCGGGACAGTCGCCCTTCGACCACACCGTGTGGGTCTTCGCCTCCGACGGCGACCTGGAAGAGGGCATCAGCCACGAGGCCGGCTCCCTGGCCGGCCACCAAAAGCTCGGCAACCTCGTCGTCCTCTACGACGACAACCACATCTCCATCGAAGACGACACCCGCATCGCCCAGTCCGAGGACGTGGCCGCCCGCTACCGGGCCTACGGCTGGCACGTGCAGCAGGTCGACTGGACCACCCCCGACGGTTACCAGGAGGACGTCCCCGCCCTGCACGACGCACTCGAGCAGGCGCGCCAAGTCACCGACCGGCCTTCACTGGTGGCGCTGCGCACCATCATCGGCTGGCCGGCCCCGAACAAGCAGAACTCCGGCAAGATCCACGGTGCCGCTCTCGGTCGCGAGGAGGCAGCGGGCGCGAAGGCCGCCATGGGTCTGGATCCTGAACGCTCCTTCCAGGTGCCCCCGGAGGTCCTCGCCCACGCCCGCCGGGCCGCAGACCGCGGGCTTCAGGCGCACGGGCGGTGGGACAAGCTCTACGCGGACTGGCGCACCGCCCACCCCCAGCGGGCCGCTGCCTACGACAGGATCTCCGTCCGTCGTTTCCCCGAAGGCTGGGCGCAGGGCCTGCCGGTCTTCGCCCCCGGCCAGGAGATGGCCACCCGCAAGGCGTCCGGCGAAGTGCTCTCCGCCCTCGCCGGGGTACTGCCCGAATTGTGGGGCGGATCCGCGGACCTGGCCGACAGCAACAACACGACCATGAAGGGGGAGCCCTCCTTCATCCCCGAGGAGTTCGCGACCGAAGCCTTCGCCGGACACCGCTACGGGCGCACGGTCCACTTCGGCATCCGCGAACACGCCATGGGCGCCATCCTCAACGGCATTGCCCTGCACGGCGGTACCCGCCCCTACGGCGGCACCTTCCTGGTCTTCTCCGACTACATGCGTCCGGCGGTCCGCCTCGCCGCCATGATGAAGCTGCCGGTCACCTACATCTGGACCCATGACTCCATCGGGCTCGGCGAGGACGGTCCCACTCACCAGCCGATCGAGCACCTCTGGGCGCTGCGCGGCATCCCCGGCCTCGACATCGTCCGCCCCGCGGATGCCAACGAGACGGTCATCGCCTGGCGCACCGTCCTTGAACACACCGACCGGCCCGCGGGGCTGTGCCTGAGCCGGCAGAACCTGCCCGTGCTCGACCGGAGCGGTTCCTCAGGTCTGGCCCCGGCCGAGGGAGTTGCCCGCGGGGGATACATCCTGGCCGAGGCCGGTGACGATGCCCCCGAGGTGATCCTGATCGCAACCGGCAGCGAAGTTCACCTTGCCCTGGCCGCCCGCGGTCTCCTCCAGCAGGAGGGAATCAGCACCCGTGTGGTGTCGATGCCGTGCGTGGAATGGTTCTGCGAACAGGACCAGGACTACCGCGACCTTGTGCTGCCGCCCCACGTGAAGGCCCGGGTCTCCGTGGAGGCCGGCACCTCGCTGGGCTGGCACCCCTTCATCGGGGACGCCGGAGAGGCCATGGGTATCGAGCAGTTCGGTGCTTCCGCTCCCTACCAGTCGCTCTACCGGCAGTTCGGCCTCACCCCGGACCGGGTGGCAGCGGCCGCCCGCAGCAGCCTTCAGCGCGCACAGCGTGCTGTTCGGCCGTGACCGGCGAGGTGCGGGCTCGCTCGGACGTCACGGATGGTCATTACCGCAGGTCACCGATTGACTTGAAGATCATCAACGAATTACGTTCGGCCTACCTGTGAATGGAGCGCCCTAGGGGAGCAGTGCATGACGGATGAATCGGGCGCCACGGAGACCGGTCTGCTCACCATCCTCGAACTCCTTGCCGAGGAGGCACCGCCGGGCAGGCTGGAGGAGTTGCTGCAGCGGGCACGCCGGGCCGGCCAACCTCCGCAGAACCTCGCTCGCTTGGAACGGGCCGTCGCACTCGCGAGCAGGATCCGTGTGTCGCAGGACCGGCGCCGGCAGCGCGAAGACAGCCTGGCGGATCTGGTCGACACGGCTCGTGACCTGACGTTCCCGCACGATCTCGACCCCTTGCTACGGGTGGTCACCAGGCGGGTGAGGCGACTCCTCAACTTCGATCTGACGTGCGTTGCCCTCCTCGATGGGCAGGGTGCGATGTACGTACACACCTCAGAAGGCTCGATCACCGCCCTGGTCAACGGACTTCACATCGACCAGGGCTGGGGTCTGGGACATCGCGCCCTGGCCACCGGAGCCCCGGTGTGGACCGCCGACTACCGGGACGACGACGGCATCGAGTGCCCGGAGAACCTCAACAGAGTGATCCAGGCCGAAGGCCTGCACGCCGTCATGGCCGTGCCGCTTGTCAACGGCGACCGTACCGTCGGGGTGCTCTACGGCGCCTGCCGCACGGTACGGCACTTCTCCCCCGACGAACTCGGCGTGGTCTGCTCACTGGCTGTACTGGCGGCCGTGGCCATCGAGCGGGCTGAGCGCCTCGAACAGGCCAGGGGCGATATCGACGCGCTCGAACTGGACGGCTTTCGCACCCGCACCAGCCTCGTACGCATGCAACAGCTCAGCGAGGCCCACAGCCGCACCATGAACATGCTCCTGGCCGGCGCCGACCTCACCAGCGTGGCCAAGGCAGCCGGTGATGCCTTGGACGGCACCCTGCAACTGCGGGATCCCGGCGGCCGGATCCTGGCCGGCGGGGACATCGCCGATCTGGACGAAACCGCTGTGGCCGAAGGCGCCCTCGACGCCCACTCACGCCGCGGTGTCGTGGCTGCCGTCGGCAACACATGGGTGGCACCCGTGATCGCCGGAGCCGAGAACCTCGGCCAGCTGGTGTTGCGCCCCGCCACCGCCTTGGTCGGCGAGGACGAGCGCCTGCTGTACCTCACCGCCCAGGCCTTCGCGATCCAGCTGTTGCTCCAGCGCTCCACCGCCATGGCCGAAGGGCCCGTACGCGACGAGCTCCTCGACGACCTTTTGGCCTCGCCCCCGCGCGCCGCGCACCAACTGCAGCACATGGCCCAGCGCGTCGGCCAGTTCGGTCTCGACCTGGACGCGCCGTACGTCCTGCTCGTTGTCCGGCCTGAAGGCGGCGAACCAGGCCGTGCTCTGGTCTGGGCCTCCTCCTACGCGTACCGGATGTCCGGGCTCAAGACCGCGCGCGACGGCTGCATCGTGCTGCTGCTGCCCGGCGAGGACCCGTCCGGGGCAGCCCGGGCCGTCGCTGAGGAACTGTCCGCCGTGCTCGGCCACTCCGTATCGGTCGGTGTCGCCGGCCCGGGCAAGGGGCCGGCCGACACCGGTCGCATCTACCACGAAGCGCTGCGCTGCCTGGACGCGCTGACCGCGCTCAACGCACGGGGCAGCACGGCTTCCGCCCGGGAACTGGGGTTTCTCGGGCTGTTGTTGTCCGACCAGCACGATGCCGAAGGATTCATCGAATCGACTCTCGGCCCCGTGCTGAGCCATGACCGTGACTGGCAGACCGACCTCGTCGCCACCCTGGGTGCCTACTTCGCCGGCGGAGGCAGCCCGACCAATGCGGCCGAATCGCTTCATGTGCACCCCAATACCGTCTGGCGCCGTCTCAAGCGCATCACCGAACTCCTGGGTCCCCAGTGGCAGCAGCCGGAAAAGATGCTGGAGGTGCAGTTGGCGCTGCGACTCCAACAGACCCGCGGCCTCCTGCAACGGCAGAGGACCGCCGCGGCGAGCCATCAGGCGGCGCGGCCCATCCCATAGTTTTCGGCTGTCAACACATGGGCCGCATGGGCTGCAGAGGCGAGGGTGATGTGCCGGTGCCAGCCCCGGAAGGAGCGGCCGGCGTAATCCAGCAGACCGGTCGTGGTGCCGACGTGCGCAAAGTCCCGGTCGACCCGGTGCGTGAGCTTCGTCAGGCGCAGCAGCGCCGCCATCGGCATCTGCGTCAGATCGGTGAGCCACAGCTGGACCGGCGGGCGCGACGGGTCGAGCCATTCGCCCAGTAACAGCAGCGGCCGCGGCCGGACCCCTTCTGGCGAGGGGAAGGACACGGGGATCGCCGCGACGAGCGAAGTCCTCGTGGCCCCGTGGGCGGCCGGGTCCGCCCAGGAAACCGGGCGGCGAAGTCCCTTCACCGCCTCCAGGATCCGTCGAGCCGGAAGTGCTCCGGCGCCGAATCCGGGCAACGCCCGGTCGGCCACGGTCACTCGGCAGGAGGAACTGATGCGGGCGAGGACCGGGACACCCGACGCGGTGAGGTGGGGCATCGCCGTATGCGGGTTGCCCCGCCGCAAGTCGATCACCACGGGTCTGGGTGAACGGCTTCCGTACCGTGCCGTGTCCAGCACGGCCGCGACTGCGCACTCGTCCGGGGTCTCCGGGCGAGCCCCGTCGGGTACTCCCGCGCGGCGCCTGCGCTCGGGGTCGCTGACCCACTGGTCCGGCAGCAGAATGCGCCAGTTGACCGGCGCGCTCAGCTCCTCGGAGGCGAGCCACACCCCGAAGGCCTGCTGCCCGCGGAACGTCTCGCCCAGATGCGGGGCGAAAATCCGGTCGACGCCCACCGAGTACTCGCCCCCTTTGGGTATCTGCATGGCCCGCACCACCCAGGCCTGCGGTGAACTCATCTGTTCCAGATGGTCGGCGAGCGCGGCACGTACGGGCCGCCAGTCCCAGGGGGAGCTGCTGATGAAGTGATGCAGGCTCTGCTCGGTGTCGGCGGGACCGCCCACCTGAGCAGCGATGTTGCGGATGGTTTTGCGCCCGATGGTGGTGAGGAGGCCATGCAGATAGGTCTCCGCCTTGTGTCGCTGGTCCTTGCGGCGGAATGAGGAGAACAGCGCGGCGCTGAGCTCGCCGACGACATCGTCGAAGATCGCTCGTTGCTTGAAAGCAGACATGTTCACGACGCTCCCGGCTTGGTCGGCAACCCTGTGCTGGCGTGTGCCCACCATGTCCGCTCCGCGCCTGCCCGAACGAGGTTCTCCACGCACCTGGTTGACTCTCCCGTTACTCGGCACACCACCAGGGCCCGGAGCGGGAAGCCGTCGTTGCCGCGTGCCGGGACAGAGCGGTAAGGCCTCCCGTGCAGGGGGTGTTGCGCCGGGCACCAGGGGAGCGGGCCGGTGTGGGGCACGGCCCGCATCGGCTCTGGTCACAGGTCAGCGAATGGACAGCGCGTCGAGGTACGACCGCACATTGCGCCGGGTCTCCGGCACGCTGTCGCCGCCGAACTTCTCGGTGACCGCGTCCGCGAGGACGAGCGCGACCATGGCCTCGGCGACGATGCCCGCGGCCGGCACGGCGCACACGTCGGAGCGCTGGTGATGGGCCTTGGCGGCCTCACCGGTGGCGACATCGATCGTGGCGAGCGCACGCGGCACGGTGGCGATGGGCTTCATCGCGGCCCGCACCCGCAGCAGTTCACCGGTGGTCAGACCGCCCTCGGTACCGCCCGAGCGGCCGGAGGAGCGCCGGATGCCGCCCTCGGTGCCGACGATCTCGTCGTGCGCCCTGGAGCCGGGCACCCGCGCCAGGTCGAAGCCGTCGCCGACCTCGACACCCTTGATCGCCTGAATACCCATGAGCGCGGCGGCGAGCCGCGCGTCCAGCCGGCGGTCCCAGTGCACATGCGAGCCAAGACCCACCGGTACTCCGTATGCCAGGACCTCGACCACCCCGCCCAGGGTGTCGCCGTCCATGTGCGCCTGGTCGATCTCCGTGACCATCGCCTTGGAGGCGTCCGCGTCCAGGCAGCGCACCGGGTCCGCGTCGAGCCTCCCCACATCGGCGGGCGTCGGGTACACGCCGTACGGCGCCTTCGAGGCAGCCAGCTCCACCACATGGGAGACGACCTCGATACCGGCGGCCTCCTTGAGGAAGGAGCGCGCGACGGCACCGAGGGCCACGCGGGCCGCGGTCTCCCGGGCGCTGGCGCGCTCCAGGATCGGCCGGGCCTCGTCGAAGCCGTACTTCTGCATGCCCGCGAGATCCGCGTGCCCGGGGCGGGGCCGGGTCAGCGGGGCATTGCGGGCCAGCGTTGCGAGCTCGGCCGGGTCCACGGGATCGGCCGACATGACCTGCTCCCACTTGGGCCACTCGGTGTTCCGCACCATGATCGCGACCGGCGAGCCCATCGACAGGCCGTGCCGGACACCACCGAGGAAGGTGATCTCGTCCTGCTCGAACTTCATGCGCGCACCGCGTCCATAGCCGAGGCGTCTGCGGGCCAGATGGTCCGCCACCAGCTCGGTGGTGATCGGGACGCCGGCGGGCAGACCCTCCAGGGTCGCCACGAGTGCGGGCCCGTGGGACTCCCCTGCGGTCAGCCAACGCAACCTGCTCATGCCTGCCGCTCCTCAAGGCCGCTGCGGGTGAAGTCCCTGTCTCCGTGCAACCAGGACACCTCGTCGTGCAACTGCTCCTGGGAGAAGGCGGAGAGCATGCTGTTGCGCGCCAACGCCGCTTCGCCCGCCGGGTGGTACAACTCGTGGCCGATGCGACGGGCCACCAGTTGGGTGCGGTGGGTGCGCGCGCGGCGCGCGGCGTTGAACTTCTCCAGGTGCTGTATCACATCGTCGCTTCGTACCCCTTCCAGCAGGTCGCCGAGGACGACCGCGTCTTCCAGGGCCTGGCAGGCCCCCTGCGCCGCGTACTGCAGCATGGGGTGCGCGGCGTCGCCGGTCAGCACGGCCCGCCGGTCGGTCCAGGCGTCGACCGGATCACGGTCACACAGCACCCACTCCCGCCAACCCTCGCCGAGTTCGAGCAGGCGGCGGGCGGTCGCCCCCAGATCAGGGAACTGGCCAAGGACATGGGAACGCTCGGCGGGGCGGCCGGTCACGGCCTCGGTGGCGCCGTCGTCGCGGGTGGCGGCGAGGTTGAGGAACTCGCCCCCGCCGATGATGTAGTGCACGAAGTGCCACTTGGGGCCGGCCCACAGGGTGACCGTGTTCCAGCGCAACTCCTCAGGCACCTTGTCGATCGGGATCACCGAACGGTAGATGGTGTGCCCGGACACACGCGGCCCGCCGTCGTCGAGCATCTGCGCGCGCACGGTGGAGCGGATGCCGTCGGCGCCGACCAGAACCGCCCCGGTGAACGCCCGTCCGTCCTCGGTGTGTGCGGTGATGCGGTCGGGGCTCTGCTCGTAGCGTTCGACGGCGGCGCCGGCCACCAACTCCACGGAGTCCGACGCCTGGCAGGCGGCGAGAAGCGGCTGATACAGATCGCCCCGGTGCACCACCGCGTACGGATTGCCGAACCGCTCCCGGTAGGCGCCGGTCAACGCCATCGAGGTGACCTTCTCGTCCGTCGTGCCGTCCATGAAGCGCAGTTCATCGATGAACACGGCACGCTCACGCACCCCGTCGCCCACTCCAAGCCGGTCCAGGGCGTGGAAGGCATTGGGGCCCAGCTGAATGCCCGCGCCGATTTCGGCGAAGGTGTGGCTCCGTTCCAGGACGGTGGCGCGGTGCCCGTGCCGGGCGAGCGACAGAGCTGTGGCGAGCCCTCCGATACCGCCGCCGGCAATCACTATGTGAGCCATGTTGTACGTCGCGTCCTCTCTGTTCACGTGGGGGTGGTGGCCCTTCACTTGACGGTGGTGGGCCTGTGCTGCGGAAAGAGCCGGTCCAACTCCTCGTGGAAACCGGGAAACGTCTTTGCCACGCAGTCGCGGTCGTCGAGTGTGATGCCGTCGGCGCGCAGGCCGAGGACTGAAAACGCCATGGCAATGCGGTGGTCGCGGTGACAGGCGATCCTGGCGGGCGCACACGGGCCGGGGTGGATGGTGATGCGGTCGTGCCCGACGTCGGTGCGGATACCGAGGGCACTGAGATTCTCGGCGACGGCGGCGATGCGGTCCGACTCCTTCAGACGGGCATGGGCGATGCCACGGATCGTGATCGGGCCGTCGGCCAAGGGCGCGATGGCGGCCAAGGTCATGAAGGTGTCGGAGATGTCGCCCATGTCGACGGTGAATCCACCGCGCAGAGCACCTGCCCCGGTGACCGTGGTCGCCTCCTGCGTACGTTCGACCTGTGCCCCCGCCCGTTCCAGCACCTCGGTAAAGCGCAAGTCGCCCTGGAGGCTGCCGCGGTCGAGGCCGGCCACCGTCACGGTGGTGCCGGTGATCGCGGCAGCGGCGAAGAAGTACGAAGCAGTGGAGGCGTCGGGTTCGATGCGCAGCTCCGCCGCCCGATATCCCCCGGGGGCGATGGTGAACACACCGGGAACGTCCTCACCGACGTGCGCCCCGAAGCGCCGCATCAGAGCCAGGGTCATATCGACGTAAGGGCGGCTGACCAAGTCGCGCACCGTCAGTACCAGCGGCTGGCGCATCAGCGGACCGGCCATCAGCACCCCGGACAGGAATTGACTGCTGAGCTTCCCGTCCAGGCCCAACTCCCCGCCGTCCAGGCCGGTGGAGCGCACCCGCAGCGGCAGCCGTCCGTCCGGCTCGGTGTGGACGTCGGCGCCCAGGTGCCGCAGCGCCTCGGCGAGGGGAGCCACCGGCCGCGCCGTGAGCTGGGCGGTGCCCTCGAAGCGGAAGTCGCCCTGCCCGGCCGCGGCGAACGGCGGCAGGAAACGGGCCGCGGTCCCCGCGTCCTCGCACCACACGCTGCCACTCCCGGCCGGCCCGCGCCCCAGACCTGCGACGACCCAGGCGCGGTCGCCGGACTCCCGCTCGATCCGCACGCCCAGACCTGTCAGGGCATGCCGGAAGGCGACGGTGTCATCGCTCACCAGAGGGGCCTTCAGGACGCTGGTTCCGCGCGCGGCCGCGGCGAGCAACAGCGCCCGGTTGGTGAGGGACTTCGACCCGGGGATGCGGGCCTGGAGGGCAGGGGGGGAAGCGGCGGTCATCGCTCTCCTTCATTGAGTGCGGCCGACGCGGCAGCGGTCAGCCGGTCCCGGCGGTCGGTCTTGGACAGAGCGGGGGAGGCGGGGGCCGGGGCGCTGCTGGGAACGGCCGGCCCCCGTCAGGGCGACCCTGGCTCCCGGTACGCGCGATCGGCAAAGCGATACATCCCGGTTCGTCACTATCGAGGTCAGTCCGTCAAGTCGGGCCCGCACCGAAGCGGTTGTGCCCCGGCGAGTGGGACCACTGCTCACACGAGGGTCGCGAGGGCGACGGCGATCTCCACAGCGATCTCATCCGGCTCGCGGTGCTCGGCCCGCACGGACACCGTCGCCACGTCCCGATACAGGGGCAGACGCTCCTGCATCAACTGCGCAAGCCTGCGCCGCGGGTCCTCGGTGAGCAGCGGACGCGACTCCGCACTGCCGACCCGCTCGGCGAGAGTGTCCAGGCCGGCCCATAGATGCACGACGCGGCACTCCTTGAGCTGGAGACGCGTCGCGTGGTGCAACACCGCGCCCCCGCCGAGCGCCAGAACCCCGGCGTGCTCCCGGACCGCCACCTCGACAGCCCGGCGCTCCCACGCACGGAAGCGGACCTCGCCACCGGAGCGCAGCATCTCGTGCGCCGGCTGCCCGGTCAGCCGCTCCAGATCGTGGTCGGTATCGCGGAATGCGAGGCCGAGGTGGTCGGCAAGGGCCTGCCCGACAACGGACTTGCCCGTGCCGGGCATTCCGACGAGCACTGCCGCAGGTCCGTTCATGGCTGCTCCGTAAGGTGTCAGGGGGTAGAAGTCCCGGGCCGCTTCTCCAGAACGCGACCCTGCGACCACACGCGCCGGCGAGCCCTCCTGGCCGCCCACGACAAGACCGCCTGCTCACGGCTTGCCGCAGGCACACCCCGTGGCGTCCCTCCGCATACAGAATCGGAGGGACGCCACAGGAGGACACCCGATCGAACGGCCGGCCCGGCGCCTCGGCTACTGGAGCGCCAGCCCGCGGCCGGCGAGTGCGGCGGCGGCGAATTCGCCCTCGACGGTGGCCTCCACGTCAAAGGCGTACCGCTCGGTGGGCGGGTAACCGATCAGCTCCGCCGCCCGTGCGGGGATCGGCGCTGCGGCGGCCTCGGCCGACTCCCACAGCAACACCGCTCCCCATCGGTTCGTGGCCGGATCCGAGATCCACACCTTCAGGCGCAGCCCCGCCACCTTCGAGAAGCGGTCCACAGCCTCGTCGCGCAGGAACCCTCTCAGCGAGGAGATGCTCTGCCGCGACTCGGTCAGGTCCCACCAGACGATTACCGCGTGCACGTCGCCGCCACCGCCTGGAGCAGGGAACCGATGATCCGAGGCCCGTCGACCGTGAGCATCGACTCGGCATGAAACTGCATCGACGCGAAGCCGTTGGCGCGCAGCGCGTGCACCTCGCCCCCTTCGGCATCCCGGCTGACCTCGATCCGGCCGTGCACCGGGTGGGTGATGACGTCATCGGCGCACTGGGCGGCGAACGTGTTGTAGAAGCCCACCCGCTCCGTGCGGCCGAACAGGTCGATCTCGCACTGCGTCCCCTGGTTGGGAACGGGCCGGCGCACGATGTCCAGACCGAGCAGAGTGCTGAGGACCTGATGGCTCAGACACACCGCCAGGAACGGACGGCGCTCCTCCAGGAGTTGGGCCACCGCCGTCCGCAGGTGTGCGATCTTGGGATGGCCGGTCTCCTGCGGATCGCCCGGACCCGGCCCCATGACCACCAGGTCATGCGCATCGAAGCCGTACGGCTCGTCGAAACGGCGCACCACCACCTCACAGCCCAGCGAACGGATCTGCTGGGCGATCATCTCGGTGAAGGTGTCCTCGGCATCAATGATGAGGACACGCCGACCGGTCAGCGACTCGACCGCCTGACCGCGCCGGCCCTGCTCCTGCAGCCAGAACCCGGCGACCAGGTCATTGCGCTCGTTCAACGCCTCACGCACCGCCGGGTGTGCCCCGAACCGGGTGGGCTCCGTCTCGCCGAGGGCGGCGAGCAGTCCCGAGGCCTTCGCGCGGGTCTCGTGCACCTCGGACTCCGGGTCGGAGTGACGTACCAGCGTCGCCCCCACTCCGATCCGCAGCTGCCCACTGGCGTTGATGTCGGCGGTACGGATCAGGATCGAGGAATCCAGGGTGCGGCCGCCGGACGCGTCCCGGCCGATCAGGGCGGCCACCCCGCTGTAGTAGCCGCGCCCGGCCGGCTCGTAGCGGGCGATGACCCGGGCCGCCGATTCCAGCGGAGATCCCGTCACCGTCGGCGCGAACAGCGTCTCGCGCAGGATGTCGGCCGCGTCGCGGTCGGTGTGGCCCTCGATGAAGTACTCGGTGTGAGCGAGCCGGGCCATCTCCTTCAGGTACGGGCCCACGACCCGTCCGCCTTCGGGGCAGATGCGGCCCATCATCTTCAGTTCCTCGTCGACGACCATGTACAGCTCGTCGGTCTCCTTGCGGTCGGCCAGGAACCGAAGGACGCCGTCCAGGTCGGGACCGCTCGCCGGGTACCGGTAGGTGCCACTGATCGGGTTCATCACGGCGGTGGAGTCATGCACGCTGATGTGCCGCTCCGGGGTTGCGCCGACGAAGGTCCGCTCACCGGTGTGTACGAGGAACGTCCAATAGGCGCCTGCCTCCCGCTCGACCAGGCGGCGGAAGAACGACAGTGCCGACCGGGGCGTGAAGCCCGGCAATTGGGCTGTGAAGGAGCGCTTGATGACGAAGTTCGCCCCCTTGCCGGTGCCGATCTCGTCGGCGACGACTTGGCGCACGATGTCGGCGTATGCCGCGTCGTCCACGTCGAAGCCACCGTCGGCGACCTTCACCGGTTCATTGGGCAGCCGCGCCAGCGTCTCGTACAGGGGCAGTGTTGCCTGTTCGCGCACCCGCATCGTGAGCAGCGGCTCTCCGTCGTCGGGTGCCTCGAAGCCCCGCTCGGCGAGCTGGCGATAAGGCACCAGCGCGAGCAACTCGTGGTGCGCCCCCGGCCGGGGCTGTTCGGGCAGGTCGAGTCCGGCGAGCGAATCGGCCTGCGCGATGTCACCCGTCAGCAGCTCCAGGGTGTCCGGGCCGGCCGACTCGGGGCGGTGCAGCAGCGCGAACGGGCCAGAGGTGCCGCGAAGGATCCGCGCGAGCAGTTTCTGCGCGTCGTCCTGTCGTGCCATGGAAGTCGTTCCTTTCGCCGCCGGCGCGTTCAGCGCGCCACCTCGGCGGTATCGAGTTCGGTCAGCACGGACTTGGTGGTCACGACACGGGCGGCGCGCTGGGCCGCGTAGTCGAGTGCCAGCCGGTGGTAGTCGGCGGAGAAGTCGGCGACCGCATCCGCGACCAGGAACGGCTGGATGTCGTTGGTGAACGCGTCCACCGCGCTCATGAGGACACCGACGTGCGCGTACACGCCGCAGATGACCAGCTGGTCCCGGTTGTGGAAGCGCATCCGTTCCAGCAGGTCCGACTTGTGGAAGGCGCTGTAGCGCCACTTGGTGAACTCCCAGTCACCCGGTGCCGGTTCGAGTGGTGGGACCACCCGCCGGTGCTCGGGCGTCGCCTTCATTCCGGGCCCCCAGAAGTCCTTCAGCAGACCGCGCTGCGCGGGCGTCATGCTGCCGGGCTGGGCGGTGTAGGCAACAGGAACACCCAGTTCGGCGCATCGCTCGCGCAGCAGCGCGGTGTTGGTGATCAGGGTGCCGCCGGGCTCGCCGGATCGTGGGAAGGGTTTGAGGAAGTACTCCTGCATGTCGTGCAGCAGAAGCACCGCGCGCTCCGGATCCACGGCCCACTGGGCGGTGCTGGCCGGCAGTTCGCCCTCGGAGGGCATCGGGTACGGCTCGACGGCCGGAATACCGGGCACGGGCTGGTCGGTCCTTTCAGAGCTAGACACCGAGCGTCGCACCGCCGTCCACGGTCAGCTCGTGCATCGTGATGTGCCCGGCGGCGTCCGACAGCAGGAAGGCGACGGCCTCCGCGATGTCGTGCGGTGTCGCCACCTTGCCGAGAGGTATGCCGGCCCGGAACGCGGCAGGGTCACCGGCGATCGACTTCTTCGCCGCGGAGTCCGCGGCATGCATGCCGCGCAGCATCGGAGTGTCCGTGGAACCGGGGGCGACGACGTTGCAGCGGATGCCGTACGCGGCGGCCTCCAGCCCCAGGCACCTGGTGAAGGCGGTCGCGGCGGCCTTGGAAGCGGCGTAGGCGGCCATGCCGGTGCGGGCCGTGCCCGCGGCGTTCGACGCGACGGTGACGACCGCGCCCCGTCCACGCGGGATCATCCGGTTGACCACGGTCCGCGACGTGTGGAACACCCCGGTCGTGTTGACCGCGAACGTCGCTGCCCAGTCCTCGTCGGACAGCGTGTGCGCCGCTCCCAGGCGAAGCACGCCGGCGGCATTCACCAGCTGCTCGATCGGACCGAGTTCGTCCTCCACCTGCTGGACCAGAAGCCCCACAGCGGGACTTGAGGTGACATCGGCCGTGAAGGCAGTCACGTCGAGCCCGTCCGCGCGCATCTTGGCGACGGTCTCCTCGATCAAGCTGCCTTCCAGGTCCACCGCCGCGACCTTGAGCTGCCGCTCGGCGAGCAGCCGGGTGACTGCCGCGCCGATGCCGCCCGCGGCGCCCGTGACCAGGGCGAGGGGTTCTTCCACGTTCACAACCTCCGTACGAGATGGGTGTCGGCGCGTACCAGGGGCCGGGCTCATGCGCGCCAGGCCGAGACGACTTCGATGGCCTGCCGCGGGTTCAGGCGCGGGTCACAGAAGCTGAGGTACTTGTCGCCCAGGTGGTGGAGTTCTCCGGAGTCGAGGACGCACTCGACGACGCTCTCGGGGGTGGTCTCCAGATGCAGACCGGCCGGGGTGCCGCCGTTCTCGAACACGGCGCTCTGGAAGGCCTCGACCTCGCGCACCACGGTCTTCACGTAGCGCGTCTTGAGGCCGTCGGGCCCGGCGACGGTGTTGCCGTGCATGGGGTCGGACAGCCACAGCACGGGGTGGCCCGCCCGGCTCACGGCATCGACGAGTGCGGGCAGCTTCTGCTCCGCGTTCTCGGCGCCCATGCGGGCGATCAGCGTGAGCCGGCCCGGGAGGCGCTGGCCGTCCAGCCGGTCGCACAGGGCGAGCAGCTCGTCCGGTGTCATGGACGGACCGACCTTCACCGCGACCGGGTTGGACACGGCGGCGAGCAGGGCGATGTGCGCACCGTCCAGCTGGCGGGTGCGCTCTCCGACCCAGGGCCAGTGAGTGGAGGTCAGCAGCAGGGATCCGTCACCTTCGCGGCGCAGCATCGGCAGTTCGTAGTCGAGCAGCAGAGCCTCGTGGCTCGTCCACACCGGCACGCCCAACTCGGAGCGGCCGGCGGTACCACGCCAGCCGAGGTAGTGCATGGTGTCGCTGGCGGCCCGGTAGCCGGTGAGCAGATTGCCCGGGTTGGGGCGGCGCAGCTCGGGGTCCGGCTCCGGGTGGTTGACCATGTGGCCCCGGTAGACGGGAAGTTCGGCGCCGGCGACGTTCTCGGTCGGGTTGGAGCGGGGCTTGCCGTACTGGCCGGCGATCCGGCCCACCCGCAGCACCGGCTTGCCGGAGGAGAGTTTCATCGTGCCGGCCAGCACGTCGAGCAGCGCGGCCTTGCGGGCCACGTCGTTCGGGGTGGCCTCGGCCGGGTCCTCGGCGCAGTCACCGGTCTGGATCACCTGAATGTGTCCGGCGGCGGCCTCCGTCAGCAGGGCGCGCAGCCGGCGCACCGCCTCGGAGTCCACCAGGGCCGGCATCCGCACGAGATCTGCCCTGACGTCGGCAAGGCGCGGGTCGGCTGCCCAGTCGGGCTGCTGGAGGGCGGGTAGGGAACGGAGGTAGGACTGAATGTCGATCATCGACTTCCCTCGGCGAGCATGCCGGAACAGGTCCGGCGGATGGTGGGCGTGGTAGGTCGGCGGCGGCACGGGCAGGTGGCGCGCCGCCGGTATGCCCTGCCCGGCGCTCTTCGTCCTGCGGCGGCTCGAATGCGGAGCGTTCCGGGGCGATGCGAATGCACGCGGCCCGTCCCCCTGGAGACGGGCCGACCGGGGCGAATACCACTATCGGGAGATAAATAATCTCCTGCAATGGTTGATGGAGAAGTCCGTCAAGTGACACTCTGTGGGCGGCAGTTGACCGTTCGCGACCTTCGCCGGACATCGCCGGCGGCACTCGGTGAGGTGAACCGGATCGAGGGGTCAGGCGGCGAGGTCGGCCAGTACGGCGAGCCGGACGAGCGCGACCCGGCTGGAGATGCCCAGTTTGGCGAAGATGTTCCGCAGGTGGCTGTCGACCGTGTGCGGCGAGACGGACAGCTGCGCGGCGACGGCTCGATTGGTCAGCCCCTCGGCGACGAGGTGCGCCACCCGCAGTTCGGCGCGGGTCAGGGCTGCCCACCCGTGGTGTGGGGCCGCGGGGCGCAAGGCGTTGCGCGCTGCGGGGAGTGTGGCGTCAGGAATGTTCTTGAGGGTCGGCCGGGAGTCCGCGTTGGCTCGTTTCACCCGGCCGACCCTGCCCGCGCCGGGGATGAGCCGCAATACGGAATGCGTGAGTCTGTCATGTTCTGCGGCGGGCGTTGAGGGCGGATGCCGCCCGGAGCTAGAACCCGCCCAGCAGGCCGTCCACCACGTTCAGCAGGGCCCGGCGGTCACTGTGCACCCTGGCCAGGACCCGCAGGCCGTAATAGGTACTGAGCACTTGGCCCGCCAGGGTCCTGGCGTCGTGTGCTCCGGCGATCTCGCCGGCCCGCTGTCCGCGAGCGATGGCCTCGCACAGGGCCTCCTCCACCGTGGAGAAGTGCCGCCGCACCTCTTCCTTCACGGCGGGATCCGAACTCGCCTTCTCCACCGAGGCGTTGATGGCGAAGCAGCCCGACGTCTCCGAATCGGCGAGATCGGCATCGATGGCCCCGACGATCAGCTCCCGGAGCCGGTCCTTGACCGGGCCCGGCCGCCGCAGCAGGGCGGTCTGCTCGGCCGTGGTGGTGTCGTAGTAGTGACGCAGGGCGCGCAGGTACAGCTGCTGCTTGTCCCCGAACGTGTTGTACAGGCTCGACTGGCCCAGGCCTGTGCAGTTGGCCAGGTCCCGGGTGGAGGTCGCTTCGTAGCCGTGCCGCCAGAAGGCGTCCATGGCGGACGTGAGCGCGTGCGTCTCGTCGAACTTCCTGGGCCTGGCCATGCTCGTACCCTAAAGGTTTTGGAGCGGTCGCACAAAAAACTTGCGACACGGTCCGACGTCGCCCGCGAACGTGCTCCGGTCTCGCACTACGCCACCACCCCGACCGCCTCGATCTCGATCAGCCAGTCCGGGTCGGCCAAGGAGGAGACCTCGACGAACGACTCGGCGAACGCGTGCGCGGTGAAGTACTGCGCGCGCAGTGCGGCGAACGCGTCCTGGTGCCGGGCGATGTCGGTGACGAACACCGTCGCCTTGACGACGTGGCCGAGACCTGACCCGGCGTTCTCCAGGACGGTGGCGAGATTGGCCAGGGCCCGGCGGGCCTGTGCCTCGAAGTCGCCCCGGCCGACGGTGACCCCGTGCTCGTCCACCGGCGCCTGGCCGGAGGTGAAGACGAGGTCGCCCACGCGTACGCCGAGCGCGATGCCGGCGGGGGAGTACCAGTCGTTCTCTGCCGTGACGCGCTCGGGCCGGGACGCGCCGGATACTGCAGTCATGATGCTCCTCGCAGCAGGACCAGGGTGGGAAGGGGGAGGTCAGTCACCCAGATGTTCACGCACGGCATGGACCAGCTCCGCTATGGAGCGCTCGCCCGTGGCGGTGCCGAAGGAGTCGAAGATGTGGAAGGCGCCGGACCACTGGTGCAGTGTGACCGGGACGCCCGCTTCGAGCAGTCGCTGCCCATAGCGGATGCCTTCATCGCGCAGCGGGTCGTACTCGGCGGTGACGATGTGAGCGGGGGGCAGCTCCGCGAGGGTCGCGGCCCGGTTCGGTGCCGCGTACGGCGACGTCTCGCGCTGCTCGTGCCCCTCGCCGAGGTAGTGCCGCCACATCGCCTCGGACTGCGGCGTGGACCAGACAGGGGTGTCGTGGAACCGACGCGCGGACGGCGTGTCCATCCGGTCGTCCGTCACCGGGAATGTCAGAAGCTGCAGGGCAAGTTCGGGGCCCTGCCGGTCACGCGCCATGAGGGCGACGGCCGCGGCCAGGGCACCGCCTGCGCTGCACCCCGCCACCCCCAACCGGCCCGGTACCACGCCGAGTTCCCCGGCTTGGGCAGCGAGCCAGCGCAGCGCGGCGTAGCAGTCCTCCGCGCCGGCAGGGAAAGGGTGCTCGGGCGCGAGCCGGTACTGAACGCTGACCACGACGCACTTGGCCTGTGAAGCGAACCAGACGCACTGGTTGTGCTCGGTCTCCAGGCTGCCCATGACGAAGCCGCCGCCGTGGATCCACAGCAGGCCACCGTGCGGCCCGGGTGCCTTGGGGCTGTAGACCCGCACGACGACGTCCGGGGCGCCTTCGGGCCCGGGGATCGACTGCTCGGCGACAGTGATCGCGCTCGTGTCCGCGGGCTCCCACTGAGCCTCAAGCTCCTTGAGGGTGGCGCGGGCCGCCTGCGGGTCGCGCACGTCGAGATACGGGATGCCCTCCACCAGAGCCGCCAGGTCGGGCCGCAGATTCATCCGGGTCGGTGCCTGGCCCGTGGAACGGGAAGTGGTGTCACTCATGGGGTCATCCTGCGGTGGGAGCGGCGTCGTCCGCCTCCGCCACTTGTCGCCCATTGCCCGCCGCCCATGCGCCGATTGGCGCGGCAACCTGACGGACTGCTGTTGCCGCGAGCCGACCGGGCGGGGGTGCGGCCTAGCCTCCGCGGATGTACCCACCGACACCGAACCCGCCGTATCCGGTCTCCGGACAGGGGGCCGTGCACAGCCCCGTCCCACCCTCCGATCCCACCCTCGAAGGGTGGGAAGGAGAAGGGTGGGCAGGAGCCGCCATGCCGGGCCGCACGGGCGCGGATGGAGAGGGCCGTGCGCCAGGGGGGCACTGGCCGCTGCGCCTGGGGGATCCCGGTCTGGTGCAGGCGGCGCTGTCCGCATGGCTCCCCGAGGCCGAGCGCTCCCGGGCCCTGCAACTACTGGGGCTCAGCCCTCGGGCCGACGTGCGCACCGTAGCGGTCGTGGTGTGCGAACCCGGCCTGCTGCACCGGGCATTGCACGGCTGCGCGGAACGCCTGGGCGGCCGCGAGGGCGCTCCCACGGCTGCTCATGCGGCAGCCCTTTGGCCGACGGTGGGGGCGGTTCTGTTGCCCGGTTCGGCAGCCGTCCCGCGGGAGGCGGAACCCGGGCCGGCCCACACGGCGATGGGGGTGGGGCCGGCGACAGGCCCCCAGCAGCTCCCGGACTCGTGGGCGCAGGCGCGGCGCGCGGCGCGTTTCGCCGGTCTCGGGCCCACATGGCCACGCGCGGTCGTGGCCGAGGACCTGGGCGCGCTGGCTTTGCTCGCCGACCTGCCGGCACCAACTGCCCTCGCGCATCCCGATGTTGGGGCCGTCGCACGGCTGGGCGGGGGTCCGGACGGAGAGCAGGGCCTGGCCACACTGGAGGCGGTGTGCCGCAGCTCATCGCTGCGGGAGGCCGCCAAGATCTTGTGCCTGCACCACAGTGCGGTGGCGCATCGCATACGGCGCATCGAGCGGATTCTGCGAGTGTCGCTGAGTGATGCACACGGGCGTCAGCGGATCCAGACGGCGCTGCTGCTGTGGCAGCTGAACGCCCCGGGCAACTGGCGCAGTGACCAGGAGAGTTCACGACAGCACGGCGGACCGCACTCATTTTGAATCAGTTGCTTCAAAACTGTGTTAGCGTCGCCCCGCGGCCGCCCACTCTCCGCTCTGTTCCCCTGCATCTGGAGGCATTCCATGCCCCTTGCCGTCTACGTACTCGGCTTGGGAATCTTCACCCAAGGCACGTCGGAGTTCATGCTGTCCGGACTGCTGCCCGACATGGCCCACGACTTGGGTGTCTCCATTCCCGACGCCGGCCTGCTCATCTCCGCCTTCGCGATCGGAATGGTGATCGGTGCGCCACTGCTGGCCGTTGCGACCCTGAAGTGGCCGCGCCGCACCGCCCTGGCAGCCCTCCAGGCCGTGTTCATCGCCGCACACGTCGCCGGTGCGCTCGCACCCGGCTACGGCGTCCTCTTCGCCACCCGGGTCATCAGCGCCCTCGCCTACGCCGGATTCTGGGGCGTCGCCGTGGCCACCGCCGTCGCACTCGTCCCCGCCGACGCCAAGGGCAAGGCGGTCGCCGTCGTCGCCTCCGGCCTGACCCTCGCCACGATCGTCGGCGTGCCCGCCGGTACGGTGCTCAGCCAGGTGTCCGGCTGGCGGGCCGCCTTCTGGGGCGTCGCGGCCCTGACTCTCATCAGCCTGCTGTGCTCCCTGGCAGCCATCCCCGGCGGCAAGGGAGCCGCGGACGAACAGCGCACCGTCCGCAGCGAACTCAGGGCCATGGCCCGCCCCCAACTGTGGCTCTCGTACGCCGTGACAGCCTTCGCCTTCGGCGCGGTCATCGTCACCTTCAGCTACCTCGCCACACTGCTCACCGATGTCACCGGCCTGTCCGAGGGCTGGGTGCCCGTCCTCCTCGCGCTCTTCGGCGTCGGCGGCCTGATCGGCATGGCGATCGGCGGCAAGGTCGCCGAGGTCTATCCCATCCGCACCCTCGTTCTGGCCATGGGCGTCCTGGTGGTCGCCTCCGCGCTGCTGGCCGTGACCGCGCACAACACGGTCGCCACCGTCGTCCTGGTCTTCGTCCTGGGCCTGGTCGGCTACGTGACCAACCCCGTACTGCAGTCACGGGTGTTCGTCGTGGCACCGGGCGCGCCCACTCTCGTCGGTGCGACCAATACCTCCGCCTTCAACGTCGGCAACACGCTGGCACCCGCCCTCGGCGGCATGGTCATCAGCGCCGGCTTCGGCTACGCCTCCGTCGCCTGGGTGGGTGCCGCGCTCGGCGCCGTGGCCCTCATCGGCGCCCTCTGGGCAGGCCGGCTCCAGTACCGCACCCCCCGCCCCAGCGACGTCGTCGCCCACGGTGCGGCGCGCCAGGAAGCGGCCGCCGCGACCCACCGCTGACCCGACCCGGTGCGCAGAACAGCGCCGTGCCCCCGTCCGCCGCACAGAAGCAGCGGCAGACGGGGGCACGGCCACAACAGGTACTGGCAACCGCGAGGTTCAGGACGTGATCCCGCCGTCGATGACCAGGTCGTGGCCGAGGGCGAAGCCCGATTCGTCGGAGGCGAGCCACAGCACTGCCGCCGCCCCCTCCTCAACAGTGCCGATGCGGCCCAACGGGAACATCCCCTTGGCCCGCTCCACCCGCTCGGCCTCGGTCTCGTTCTCCAGCAGCGACATCGGCGTCTCCATGGACGACGGGCTGAGTGTGTTGACCCGGATGCCGTCGGCCGCGTACTCGCGTGCCGCACTGCGCGTCAGTGCCGCGATCGCCGCCTTGCTCGCCCCGTACGCACCCGCACCCGGGATGGTCAGATGTGCGCCGACCACCGACCCGACGTTGACGATGGAGCCGCCACCGTTGGCCCGCATGTGAAGAATCTCGTGCTTCATCGACAGCCAGGTGCCCAGCAGATTGATCTGCAGGGTGCGCGAGAACGTCTCGTGGTCGAGTTCGGCGAGGCCGGCCGGCTGCGGCAGGTGGCCCGCGTTGTTCACGGCGACGTCAAGGGAGCCGAACTGCTCCACCACCGTGCTGACCAGACGCTCGACATCCGGTTCCCGAGCGATGTCCGCCACCACGAATCCACCGCGGCCGCCGTCCTTTTCGATCAGGCGGACCGTCTCCTCCAGGTGCTCCACGGTGCGCCCCGCAACGACCGCCGTTGCCCCCGCCCGAGCGAAGGCCAACGCGGTCGCCCGGCCGATTCCGGAGCCGCCACCGGTGACCAGAGCCACCTTGCCCGTGAAGCGAGCAGTCATGTTCCCATCCATTCCTCGGTACGGAGAACGCCGGCACGCACAGTCCGCGCGCGACGCTCCGCACACCATGACGTCTGGCCGCGCCGGTGCCATCCCGTATCCACGCCAGTGAGGGGGAAAAACCCCGGATTCACGTGATGCCGGACGGCCGCCGGCCCGGTGTGGGATGGAAGCGCACGCACCGACCATGGGAGTGCACGCACCGACCGAGGAAGGAAACCGGTGAGCTTCGAGGAATCCGAGGGGATCGTCTACATCCCGCCGAAGGCCGGAGTGTCCCGCTGGGTGTTCGGTGACCACTACACGATCAAGGCCGACAAGGAGAACACCCACGGATCCCTCGGCCTGATCGAGGCGCTCGTGCCCCCCGGCGGCGGGCCGCCCCTGCACATCCACCACGACAGCGACGAGGCCTTCTACCTCATCGACGGAGAGCTGCAGATCTCGAACGAACAGCGCTCCCAAGTCGTCGGGACGGGCGCGTTCATCTTCGTGCCCCGCGGCAAGGTCCACGCCTTCAAGAACACCGGCGACAAGCCCTGCAAGATGCTCATCATCTTCACCCCCGCAGGATTCGAGCGCTTCTTCACCGAACTCGGTGTGTCCGGCGAGGGCGACATGCCCGCCGCCGACGCGGAGCAGTACGCCCGGGACCTCGCGAAGGCGGAGAGCATCGTGGCACGTTACGCAGCGGAGTACATCTGATGCTCGATGCAAAGACAGCCGACGCCTACCTGGAACGCATCGGCGCCAAACGCCCCGAGCGCCCCACCACCCAGGCGCTGGTCCACCTCCACGAACGCCACGTCCTCAGCGTTCCCTTCGAGAACATCGACTTCGCCCTCGGCCGGCCCAGTCCACCCGTCGGTCTCGGCGAACCGGCCCTGGACAAGATCATCGGCCAGAACCGGGGCGGCTGCTGCTACGAACTCAACGGCGCCTTCTACGAGTTGCTGCTCTCTCTCGGCTTCGACGCGGTCCCGCTCGCCGGCCGGGTCCTTGAGGACGGCGAATTCGGGCCTCTGCTCGGCCACTTGACCCTGGGTGTGCAGACCGAAGACGGGGACGGGCCCTGGCTCGCCGACGTCGGCTACGGCCAAGGCTTCCGACACCCCCTGCTCCTCGCCTCCCGCGCCCCTCAGTCCGACGCGCAAGGCACCTTCGAACTGGCCGAGACACCCCTCGGAGATCTGGACCTGCTGCGCGACGGGGAGGTGCAGTACCGACTTGAGCTGCGGCCGCGTGAGCTCGCCGACTTCGCACCCATGGTGTGGTGGTTCCGCAGCGCTCCACAATCGCCGTTCCTGGCCCGCCAGGTGTGCTCGCTCCCCACCGCCGACGGACGAGTCACTCTGGCCGGCCGTACCCTCACCCGCACCGTGGGCGGGCACAAGACCAAGCAGGAACTGACCGACGACGCCGCGGTCCTGGACGCGTACCGCACCTGGTTCGGCATCGAACTCGCTGCGCCGCCCCCCACGACCGGCGCCCCCCAGGACACCTGATCCCAGCCAGTACCACCATCGGAGCACACCATGCCGCAGGCGACCGACCTCATCGACGTCCACCACCACGCGATACCGCCCGCCTACGCCAAGGCACTCGGCGATCGCGTCGCCATCCCGGGCGTCGACTACCCCACCTGGACACCGGAGGAGAGCCTGGAGGTCATGGACCGCCACTCCATAGCCGCCTCCGTCCTGTCCATCACCGCGCCCGGCGTCACCTTCGCCGACCGCGACGAGGCCCGCCACCTGGCCCGCCAGGTCAATGAGTACTACGCCGAACTCATCGCCCGCCACCCGGCCCGCTTCGGCGCGTTCGCGATCCTTCCCCTGCCCGACGTCGCGGCGGCCAAGGACGAACTCGCCTACGCCATCGATGAGTTGGGGCTCGACGGCATCGGCCTGCTCACCAGCTACGGCAACCGCTACCTCGGTGATCCGGAGTTCGAGCCGCTGCTCGCCGAGATCGCCGAACGAGGCCTGCCCGTCCACGTCCACCCGGGCACCCCGCCGGCCAAGGACCTGGCCACCTTCGACCTGCCGCCGTCGCTGTACGAGTTCACATTCGAGACCACCCGTACCGTGGTCAGCCTGCTCTTCAACGGCGTACTGGAGCGGCTGCCCCATCTCAAGCTGATCGTCTCCCACGCCGGCGGCACCCTGCCGTTCCTGGCCCAGCGCCTCACCTATGGCCCCACGATCGGCAAGTACCTGACCGAGCGTGCACCCAGCGACGTCATCGCCTCCCTGCGCGGCCTTTACTACGACATCGCCATGTCGGCCAACTCCTACGCCCTGCCGGCCCTCACCGAACTGGCTGCCCCGGACAGGATTCTGTTCGGCAGCGACTTCCCGTTCATGCCTGCGGACCACACCACCGAAAACGTCACCGGATTCGCGACGTACCCGGGCTGGAACGACCAACAGCGCACGGCCATCGGCCGAACCAACGCCCTGCAGCTGTTCCCCCGCCTGGCCAAGCAGCAGCGCGGGACTGTCTGATCCATGGATGACCTTGGTTGTTGAGGTGTCGGCTGCTGGTGGTGGCGGTGAGCCGACCCCGAAGGCGATCCGGAGGGCGTCCAGCGGCGCCGGCCCTTCCCGGTCGGGTCCAAGCTCGGCGCCGGCCCAGAGAAGACCTCGTCCAGGCTGCGGACGAGCAGGCTCTGTCCGCCCCTGGTGACCGAGCCCGCCGGCTGACAGGATCTCGGCATGGCTTCTATACGACCGCGTCCGTGGAGCCGGCTCCTCGTGTTGATCGGCGGCGTGGTCATGGCTCTGATGCTCCTGGCCTGGTGGCTGTGGCCGCTGGGCGCCGGGCCGGCGCCCAGCGGGCGCGCGACGATCGCCACGGGTGTGCCCACCGGGGTCTATGTGAAGTACGGCGAACTGCTCAAGCAGGATCTGGCGCACGACCAGCCCGGCCTTCAGGTACGGCTTACGAACAGCCAGGGCTCTGTCGAGAACCTGCAGAGAGTGGCCACCGGGCAGGCTGATTTCGCCTTTGCCACGGTGGACGCGGTGACTGCCTACCTTGCCCAACACCCCCAGGACGGCGGTCGGTTGCGCGCCTGCGCACGCCTCTATGACGACTTCGTGCAACTCGTGGTGCCGAAGAATTCGAAGGTGGGCTCCGTCCAAGATCTCCGAGGTCTGCGCGTCGGCATCGGGGAAAGCGGTTCGGGTGTGCAATTGGTCGCCCGGAGTCTTCTGCGCGCTGCGGGACTGGATTCGGACCACGACATCACGCCAACGAGGGCCGGTATCGACACCATGCCGGCCCTTCTGCGGGCGGGGCGCCTCGACGCGTTCTTCTGGTCCGGCGGGTTGCCCACGTCCGCGGTGCAGAACCTCGCGGGAAGCTATCCGATAAAGCTCGTACAACTCGGTGACCTGGTCGAACCGTTGCATCGACAGGGGAGTTTCGCTCAGCGCTATCGGACAGCCGCCCTGCCTCCCGATCTCTATCCGGAGATCGGGAGCAGCGAGTCGGTCAATACGGTGGCAATCGCAAATCTGCTGATCACGGCGGATCATGTCAGCGCGGAACTCACTCAGGCCGTCACCCGCACAGTGATCAACGGCCGTGACCGCATTGGTCAGCAGGTGCACGCAGCCCAGAACGTTGACCTGCGCACTGCTATCTTCACCGATCCACTCCCTCTGCACGAGGGTGCGCAGCGCTATTACCGATCGGTCAAACCGTGACTTCATTTTCTGCGTAGGTCCGTTCCGGGCTGTATAGATCCGGTTTTACAGACAGTGTTCGCTCGTCCCATGATTCCGACAGGTGTCCGAGAACCCTCTTGGAAGTGGCGAGCAACCCCGACAAGCATTGCTCGCGAATGGCTGAAACGACGCCAGCAATCACACAACGGGGGACTGATCGTCGCATGGAGATGAGCCTGCAACCGGTCGAGGAAGTCGTCGGCGTGGACGGGCGGTACCAATGGGTGCTTCCGTTGCCGGAGACGGCCGCGCCCACGTCCCGGATTCGCTCGGTCTGGTATTTCGCCCTGCCTCTGACCTCTGCCCACCGTGGCGGCCACTCCGGCGGCGGGGCCACGATCCCGGGGGTGGGCGGCCAGGAGCGGTACGAGAACGAGGGCTCGGTCTACCCGCACGCCGGGCTGATGGAGATGATCACCTATCAGGTCCGGTGCTTCCCCGAGATCGACTGGCGCCACTTCGACATGAGTCACGTTCCGTGGCCCGAGGTGCGCGCGGCCATCGAGGCAGACCCTCCGGATGTGGCGGCATTCACCGTTTACACCTCCACCTCCCTGTGGGCGTTCATCGTGGCCGCGGAGATCAAGCGGGTGAATCCGGATGCGGTAGTGATCTTCGGCAATGACCATGCCGGAATCCTGTACCGCGAAATACTCACCGGCCAGTACGGAGGTCGGCTGGTGGATTTCGTCAGCACAGGAAACAACGGCCCCTTCACGATGATGGGCCTGCTGTACGCGCTGCGGGGGCAGTTGGACCTGGGACGTGTGCCCTCCCTCGCCTACCGGCACCGGGGCGAAGTGGTGAATCAGCCCGCACCTTCCTATCCGATCGACCGCCGTCTGCTGCCGGACTACCGCCTGATCGAGGACCAGCTGGAGCAGTACTACGACAAGGCGTTCGCGGTCTGGTACGCGCAGCACTACGACCTGAAGCGAATGGTGACGCTTCCGCTGGACGCCGGCTGTACTTGGGGCAGGCGGCCCGGCCGCCGGTGCAAACACTGCTCGATCCAGGGGCTGACCCCCAAGACCACCCGGGTCTCCACCACCCTGCCGGTACTGGAGAACGTGGTGGGTGAACTCGGCGCGAACGTCTACGCCGCGGGAGATTCCACCTTCGGCTTCTCACGGGATCAGTGGTCGGGGGAGATCGGCTATCTCGACGAGCTCGCCGAGGCCTGCGCCGCCTCTCCCGTGCTCCGCGGCCACCGGTTCATGCTCGCCTACGGCTTGGTGTACGAGTTCCTGCAGTCGGCCGAGCTCTGCCAGGGATTCATCCGCACCTGGAACGTGGGCCTGGAAGCATTCGACCCCACACTGCTCAAGGGGGATTCCAAAGGAATCAACAAAGGCCCGGACCGCATGCACGAAGCGTTGGAGCTCGCACAGAAATTGGACTACAAACTCTACGCCTCAGGCATCATGGGCCTGCCCGGCACCACACTCAAGCTACTGCGCACAGAGGTCGACAACTGGCTGTCCCTGGCCGAAACCTACCGTGATTCCATCACCACCATATCCGTGGCCGCCCCGGGCGTGATCCCCGGTTCACGGATGTACTGGGAGTCCTTCAACTCCGACCCCCAGGTGCGTGCAGCACACGGCGAGATCATTCCCGCCCGACGCCTCACCGACCTCTACATCCGCACCCACACCGATGTCCAACTCGCAGACGTGGAGGCCGCGATCGCCGAGGTCGGCCGAGGGGTGATCACGCTCGGCGAGGAGCGCGGCCACATGAAGTTCGGCGGCTACATGCTCGGGGGCAAGGACGAGGACGAAGCCGCCGAGCGGCGCCAGCTCGACGCGATCTGCGCTCAGCTGTAGCCGCCGTGAGCGCACCGCGATCACACCTGACCGGCCCGACCTACACCATTGCCGTGACATGTGCAGGCTCCAGTCTGCCCACCTCGCTCTACGCCAAGTACAGGCTGAGCTTCGGACTCTCGGCCTTCGAGACCACCGCACTGTTCGCCGTGTACGTCGCCGTGATCATCCCGACAATGCTGGTGTGCGGAGGGCTGTCGGACCGATGGGGACGCCGACGCGTGGCCCACCTCGGCCTGGCCCTGGCCGCCCTCGCCTCAGGAGCGCTGGCCTTCGCGGCCACTCCCGCGGTCCTGTTCGCGGGCCGGATGCTTCAGGGGGCGGCCGCCGGACTCACCTCGGGTGCGGCGACGGCCGCGCTGGCCGACGCGGCCCACGCGGACGGCTCCGGCCCTGTCCGCGGCAGCTCCGTGTCCCTCGCCTCGCTGGCCATCTCCGTCGGCAGCGCGAGCGGCCCCCTCCTGTCCGGGACCATCGCGGCGCTCCTCCCAGCTCCCTTGATGCTCCCGTACCTCACCCATCTGCTGCTACTGCTGCCCGTCCTGTTGATGCGCTGGCCAGCCGGAGCCCCAGACCCCCCGGGGCCGTGGCGTCCGCACCGGCCCGCGCTCCCGCGGGCGGCCCGGCGAGTGTTCGTGACGACTGCGGCCACCACGGTGTTCTCATGGAGTCTGCTCGGCGTCTTCCTCGCGCTGGTGCCCTCCGTGGCCGGGGCGCTGAGCCACACCGCCAACACCGCGGTGGGGGGAGGCGTTGTGGCACTGATGCTGATTTGTTCGGCGCTCACGCAACCCTATGCCGGCCGCCTTGCCGCCGGGGCCGGACAGCAGGTCGGGCTCGGCGTGATGACCGGGGGGCTGGCCCTGCTCGTCCTGGCCGCGGGCCTGCACAGTCTGCCGGTCCTGACAGGTGCCGCGGTCGTCTGCGGCGCCGGCCAGGGCATCGGCTTCACCGGAGCACTCACCGACCTCACCGCCGTGATACCGGCCCACCTACGCGGAGAGGTCCTGTCGGCGGCGTACTCCGTCGGATACCTGGCCCTGGCCGTCCCTGTCCTCGGAGTGGGAGCACTCGCGGACCATACGGGCATGCCGACCGCCATGACCTGGTTCGCGATCCTCGCCGCGCCCGGCTGCCTGGCCGTACTGGGGTGGATCCACTGGGCAGGTCCAGGACGACCACGGACCGGGCGGGCCTTGAACCTTCCGTCGCCCCACCAGTCCCCGCCTTCCCCCTCCCCTCAGGACAGCGACCGCGGGGTGGATGCGGTGTGACACGGGAGGCACCACCGGTGTGACGTAGCGGCCTGCCCGGCGCTTTGCAATCATCCTTTGCGTGCTGTCGGGCCGCAGGCACGGGAGTGGGCGGTATCTGGCGTGCGGCATGGCTGGTTGGGCGATCCGCGCCTGCTCGCGCAGACGCGGGATCAAGGGCCACATCACAGGGACCGTCACCCAGAGTCTGAACGGCGTCATCACCGCGCACACCCACGAGACCGGCACCTACCGCGTCAACGCCGACTGCACCGGCTCGGCGACTTACACCATCGCCGCGTCGACCAGCCACTTCGACCTGTATGCGGCCCCCTCGGGGCAGTCATGCACCGAGGCCCGGACCGACCCCGGCACGGCCGTGTCCGGAGCCGAGAACCGCGTCTCGGACTGAGTGCTGCCTCCCTGGCAGGGGTGCCGGGGCCAACCGGCGGACGCTCTTGGCCGGTTGGCCCCGGCAATGGCGACGGCCGTGGGACGGCCGGTCAGGTGCGGGTGGCTCGATGTTCGGTGGTGGCGCTGACGGAGCCGGGGTCGGTCTGGATGTAGGTGAAGAAGTCGCCGCTGGGGGCGGTGTAGAGGTCGAAGTGGAGGGTGGTGCCGATGGCCAGGGTGCCGGTGCAGTCGGCGTTGACGGTGTAGGTGCCGGTGAACGGGGCGCCGCGCGTGATGGTGCCGTTGAAACTGGAGCTGGAGGTGCCCCGGACGTGCCCGGCGGCGTCGAAGTGCTCGGAGCCTGCGAAGGCAAGGGGCTGGCTGGACGTGCCGGAGACGGACAGACCGTCACCGGCGAACAGGTAGGTACCGGTCAACGTGGCGGTGGAACAGGTCTGCTCGGGCTGAGCGGCCGGGGCGCTGTGGGCGACACCGGTCACGGCAAGGACTACCGCGGTGGTGACGCCGGCGGCGCCGACGGCACACAGGGTGCGCGGAGAGTGAAGAGGGCTGAGCATGAAGACCTCCATGGCCAGGACGGCACGGGAAAGGCTCGGCCGGGCAGGAGTCGCGCGGCGGGCGCCCTCCTGGCGCTGTCGGCGGTCCCCTCGACCGGGCAACAGAGCGTCCCGCACCCCCACAAAACCCCGCAACCGCCCCTGCGCACGAAGACCGAAACCACCCCCCACCACGGCCAAGGTCCTCAATGATTCACAACCACCCACGACGGTGGCCTGTTGGCGCTCTGCCGGTGAGGCATCCGGAGGGCCAAGTTGGGTCGACGAGGCGAATCAGTCGCACTGTATGGAGCCCTGCTGACGGGGGATCGGGCGGCTGAGCCACCGGGGGATTCTCGTATGCACCGGATCCAGCGGCGGAAGGGTGCGGTGCCCGGTGTGGGCGCCGGTGAGGCATGGCGCGGCTCGCAGCCGTGGTGGTGACGTGATGGTCATGGGGCTCCTCAGGGTGGGGCCCGCAGCAATACTGGGCGCCGACCTCGCCCAACCTCTGTCTACCGTCTGGGACAGCCCTGCGAGCTGCCTTGAGTGCCCTTTCAGAGGAAACTCCCACATCGTGACAGCCCGTCGCAGTCTTGTCTGCAGAAGTGCTGGTCCCCGCTGACAGCGCGAGGGTGCCTGTGCGCCACGCCGGGTGAGGGCGGGGCGCACAGGCAGGGTGCCGACGTGGAGTCAGGTGCGCTTCACCGTGATGGTCCGGGTGCTTGCCCGTGGCCCATCGACATCCGTTCGTCCTCGCGGTGGGGGACGGGGCAGACCGGCGTCGTCATGAGGGGCTCCTCTTCGTGCGGCCGGCGGAGTGGAAGGCGGCGCAGGTGCCCTCGGCGGACACCATCGGGGCGCCCAGCGGGGCACGAGGTGTGCAGCGCGTCCCGTGGGCGGTGCAGTCGGTGGGCAGCCGCGCGCCGGTGAGGATGGCGCCCGCGATGCATTCGGGGTCCTCGACCGGATGCAGTCCATCGACCCGGAACCGCCGTGCCGCGTCGAACTGCACGTATTTGAGGGTGAGTTGGAGCCCGCTGGCGGGCAGGGTGCCGATCCCGCGCCAGGCCCGGTCGGTGACCTGGAAGACCTCGGCGACGGCGGACTGTGCTTCGGCGTTGCCGGGGCGTTGTACGGCGCGGGTGTACTGGTTCTCGACCTCGTGCCGGCCGCCTTCGAGCTGCCGGACGGCCAGCAGGATGCCCTCCAGCAGGTCGAGCGGTTCGAAACCGGTGACCACGATCGGTACGCGGTACCGGGCCGCGATGGGCTCGTACTCCTGCCAGCCCATCACCGCGCACACATGCCCGGCGGCGAGGAACGCCTGCACTTCGCAGTCGGGCGAGCCGAGCAGCGCCGTCATGGCGGGCGGTACGAGGACGTGGCTGACCAGCATCGAAAAGTTCGCCAGACCCAGCCGTGCGGCGTGCCGCACCGCCAGGGCGTTGGCGGGGGCGGTGGTCTCCAACCCGACGGCGAGGAAGACCACTTCGTGGTCGGGCTGTGCCTCGGCCATGCGTACGGCGTCCATGGGTGAGTAGACCACCCGGACGTCGGAGCCGCGCGCCCGCAGTGCCAGGAGGTCGGTCTCGGTGCCGGGGACTCGCAGCATGTCGCCGAAGCTGGTGAGGATCACGCCCGGCCGCGCGGCGATGGCCATGGCGCGGTCGAGGGTCTCCAGCGGGGTGACGCACACCGGACAGCCGGGGCCGTGGATCATGCGGACGCCGGCGGGCAGCAGCTCGTCGATGCCCTGGCGGACCAGTGTGTGGGTCTGGCCGCCGCACACTTCGATGATTCGCCAGGGGCGGGTGGCGGTCCGCCGCAGTTCGGCGAGCAGGTGCCGGGCGAGGGCCGGATCGCGGTACTCGTCCAGGTACTTCATCGGGAGGGCGGCGGTGCGGCCGGTGCGGTGAGGTCCATGCGGACGTCCACGACGCCCTCGACCGCGTGGGCCAGCCTGGCGGCCACGGGGACGAGGTTCCGGTCGCGGATCGGTCCGCGGAACGTGACCACCCCGTCCTGCACGGAGGCGGTGACCGCCTGGTTGGGGAAGAGGATGGCGGCGACCGTGCGGTTGACTTCGGCGGCGAGCTCGGTGTCGGGCCGCAGGAACACCTTGAGCAGGTCGCTGCGGCTCACCACACCCTCAATGATGCCGAGCCGGTCGACGACGGGCAGCCGCTTGACCTTGCGCAGGGCCATCGTCCGAGCCGCCTGGGCGAGCGTGGCGTCGGCATGCACCGTGATGGCGGGAGCGGTCATCAACTCGCCCGCGGTAACCGCCCCGGCCTTGGCCACATCGGCCGGCCGACGCGTCGGCAGGAGGCTCGGGTCGGTGTCGCGGAACTCTTCTTTGGGCAGCAGATCGGCTTCCGACACGACGCCGATCACCCGGCCCTCGCCCTCGATCACGGGCAGGGAGCTGACCTTCCACTGCCCCATGAGCTCGACGATTTCCTTGAACGCGGCGTTGCGGCCGACGGAGACGACGGTGTGGGTCATCACATCGCTCACGATGTGCGGAGAACTGGCCATGACAAAGCCTCCTCAGGGGCTCAGGTGCTGTAGGTGCGCGTCGAGGAAGTGGGTGGAGCAGGAGATGCAGGGGTCGTGATTGCGGATCGCCCGCTCGCAGAGGGCGGTCAACTCGGCGTCGTTCGGAATATGTTGAGTGATCGCCGTCTGCGCGATGCGCCGGAGGTCGGCCTCTGTTGCTGCCTGGTTCTGCGCGGTGGGCGGGACGAGCCGGGCGTCGGTCACCGTGCCTTCCGCGTCGAGTGCGTACCGGTGATAGAGCAGTCCCCGCGGAGCCTCGGTCGCCCCGTGCCCCGTACCCGCGACGGGCGGGACTTCGGTGTACGGGCGGGCAGGCGGCTCGTATGTCGCGATGACCCGCAGTGCCTCGTCGACCGCGTACACGACCTCTACGGCGCGTACGAGGATGGAGCGGTACGGATTGCGGCAGACGGCTCCCTCGTACGGGTCGCCGAGGCCTGCGGCTCGGGCGGCTTCCACCGCCGTGCGCGAGAGCCATCGGCCACTGATCGCGAACCGGGGCAGGGAGCCGGTGAGATGGCGGCGCCCGTCGAGCGTGGAGTACAGGGCGGTGGAGTGCGGCAGGTGCTCCTCGTGGACGCGGTCCAGGAAGGTGTGGAGCGGGAAGGTGCTCAGCGTGCCGTCGGGGCGCAGGACGGCCGGGGTTCCGGTCTCGATGGCGTAGGTGCCGGGCGCGGCCAGCGCGAACAGGTCGGCGTCGGTTTCGGCGTCGGGGAAGTCGAAGCCGGCCACCCAGCGGACGGTGTCCCACGCGTCGTCCCTTGCGTGCTTCAACTGATCGGCCAGCGGCTTGAGTTCATCGGGCGTCGGGGTGCGGTGGAAGCCGCCGAGGCGGACGTTGACCGGGTGGATGGCTCGGCCGCCGAGGAGTTCGAGGATCGCGTTGCCCGCCTGCTTGAGCCGCAGACCGCGTTCCACGTGCTCGCGTGCCGTGCGGGCGAGCTCGATGGCACTGGCGCAGCCCAGGAAGTCGGGGGCGTGGAGCAGGTAGATGTGCAGGGTCTGGCTTTCGATCCACTCGCCGCAGTACAGCAGCCTGCGCAACTCCCGGATCGCGGGATCGACGGTGATCCCGCAGGCGTCCTCGATCGCCGCGCAGGCGCTGAGCTGGTGGGCGACCGGGCAGATGCCGCACACCCGTGCGGTGGGCGCCACCGCGCTGGATGCCTCCAGGAAGTGGGCGATCTCCATTTGCCCCGCGAGGCCGAGGAGTTCGCCCTCGCAGTCCAGAAGGGTGAGTTGGCAGCCGTCGCAGGAGACGAGTTTGAACACGGCGAGCGTCGGCGGCGCATTCATGTCACAACTCCCTGACGTAGAGCAGTGGTTCGGCCCGGCCCCAGGTGACGACCGGGCCGTCCCGGCACAGCAGGAGCGGACCGAGTTGGCAGTGGCCGCAGTGCCCGGTCGCGCAGCGCATGTTGCGTTCGAGCGAGACTCGGATCCGGTCGGCCGGGAGTCCGCGGTGCGCCAGGTCGCGGGCGGTGGCCCGGATCATCGGCTCGGGTCCGCAGACGAAGGCCGTGGTGGTGTCCGGTGCGAAACGGGCACGGTGGAGGAGCTTGGTGACGACGCCGATCTGGCCCGCCCAGCGGTCGTCCGGCCGGTCGACGGTCACGCCGGTGTAGGCGGTCTTCCACTGCTTGGTCTCGATCTTCGCCATCAGGTCGACCGGGGTGCGGGCGCCCACGAGTACGTTGAGGCGCCCGTACGGCTTCGGGTCGGTGACCGCGTCCCGGATCAGCGGGCGCAGCGGGGCCAGCCCGATGCCGCCGGCGACGACCAGCAGGTCCTGGCCGATGGCCTTGTCCAGTTCCCACCCGGTCCCGTACGGGCCGCGCAGCCCGATCACATCACCGACCCGTGCGGCGTACAGCCCCTCGGAGACGGCGCCGACGGCGCGGACCGTGTGCGCGAGGCCACCGGTGGTGGGGATGGCGCTGACCGAGAGGGGGATCTCGCCGCGCCCGAACGCCCACACCATGGCGAACTGGCCCGGCATGAAGGCGGGCAGCGGTGCGCCCACCGGCTCCAGGCGGAGCGTGACCGTGTCGGGGGTCTCCGGCCAGCGGGCGACGACCCGGTAGGGAACCGGAACGGCAGTCATCCCCGCGCACCGGTCCCGCTGCCGTAGGGCGCGTACAGGTCGAGGAGGCGGGTGCGCGCGGCCTGCAGCCGATGGGCGAGGACCCGGCCGACCCAGTGGCCGACCGTCGCGTCGAGCGCCGGGTCGTCTTCGCACATCATGCGCACCGCCAAGGCGTCGAACTCGTGCGCCCGCACGGGGCTCTGGGCCTCTGCCCCCAGTTGCCAGACATAGGGCGGGAACATCCAGGACAAGCCGACCAGTTCGCCATGGCCGAGCGTCTCGATGAGGGGGGACCGGCGGCCGGGTACGTGCATGTCGAGGCCGACCGACCCGGTCCGTATGATCCAGAATCGGTCGGCGTGGCCGCCCTCCTCGAAGATCCGGGTGCCCGTGGGGAAGGACACCTCGCGAGCGATGTGCATCAGCCGGTCGCGGTGTTCGGCCGGGAGGGCGCTCATCATGGTCGTTGAGGTGCTCATCGCTCTGCCTCCTCGTTGAGAGCCGCGACTTCTTCGGTGATGTCTATGCCGACCGGACACCAGACGATGCAGCGCCCGCAGCCCACGCAGCCGGAGCTGTCGAACTGGTCGTGCCAGGTGCCGAGTTTGTGGGTCAGCCACTGCCGGTATCGGCTGCGGCCGGAGGAGCGGACCGGACCGCCGTGGAGGAAGGAGAAGTCGAGGTCGAAGCAGGAGTCCCAGCGCTGCCACCGCTCGGCGTGGTCGCCCGTGAGGTCGGTGACCTCCTCGGTGGTGGTGCAGAAGCAGGTGGGGCACACCATGGTGCAGTTGCCGCAGGTCAGGCAGCGGGCGCCGACGTCGTCCCAGCGCTCGGCCGTCAGGCTCGCGCCCATCAGGGCGTGCAGGTCCACCGGTGGCATGGCGCGCCCCATCTTGTCGACGGCCTCGGTCACGGCGGCACGGGCGGCGCTCGCCGTGGCCGCGTCGGCGCTCCGGTACGGCAGCGCGTCCAGAAGTGTGGCGCCCTCCTCGCTGCCGACCCGGACGAAGAACCGGTGTCCCTCTTCGTCGACCACTTCCGTCAGGGCGAGATCGAAGCCGGAATCCGCTCCAGGGCCGGTGCCCATGGAGACGCAGAAGCAGGTGGCCCCGGGTTCGGTGCACTCGACGGCTATGAGGAACGTCCCGCTCCGGCGTTCCGTGTAGCCGGTGTTCTGGAAGTAGCCGCCGGCCAGCACCCGGTCCTGGATCGCGATGGCTCGCAGATCGCAGGGCCGGACCCCCAGGAACGCGTAGGAGGGTGGGACCGGACGCTCGACCTGTACGGTCACCTCTCCTTCCGGGGAGCGGTCGGCGCTCCACAGTTTCTCCCGCTGGGGATGCAGGAAGTTCTTCCATGACTGGGGGCCCGCGGAGTGCGCGAAGGCGGCCCCGTCCTCGCGGCGGGGCAGCCGGTAGCGTCCGGCCGCCGGCTCCACGCCCCACCCGTAGGGGAGTTGCTCGGCGGAATCGAGTTCGGCAAGCGCGATCGCGCCGTCGCGGACGGTGGGGCCGACCACGGTGCGGCCGCCCGCCCTCAGGGCCGCGACCAGCGCCTCAAGGCCCAGCCGGTCGAGGACTGCCGTGGCTCCGATGGCGGTCATGCGCGGCCTCCTGTCGTCGAGGTGTCAGCTGCGTCCAGCTTCGAAGAGAAGTGGGCGCCGGGGCAGGGGCCGACCGGCCCTGTCAGAGGCCGGGCGGGCCGGCTCAGTGGCTGCGCAGACCCCATTGGGGGCCGGTCACGGCCCAGTCCCGCTCCCACTCGGCCATGCGGCGACGGTTGGCTGTTGACCGGAAGGCCAGCCAGAGGCCCCCGACCGCCAGTCCGGCAGCGGTCGTTGTGACGCCGCCGACCCCCATGGCCTGTGCCCGGCTGTCACTGCTGCTGCGTGGTGCGGTGGTGGTCCTGTCGTGGGTGTCCACCCAGATGTCGGTGGGGCTGCCGCTCCTGGTGCCCTCCGGCATCTTCACATTGCCCGTCACGGTGCGGCCGTCCGAGGTCGTCCAGCGCACGGCCACGGGGGAGACCTGGCGGGTTGCGGCTCCGTCGGTCGAGGCCGGGGAGGTGGGAACGTCCTCCAATACGGTGGCCCGGACGAGGTGGCGCGAAGCACGCTGCTGGGCGGCTGTCGCCTGCGCCTGGTCATACATGGTCAGCCCGGCCAGCGAACCGGCCAGTGGAGCGCCGAGGAACAGCGCGGTGCCCAGCACTACTCGGGTCCATGCCTCGATGGTGTCCGACCTGCGGCGCAGCGGGTTGTGGCGCCACCGCCACCGCCGCACTTTCGTCCTGCTACTCGCGCGTTTCACGGTGCCGCACCTCCTCGCCCGCGAGTGCGGCGGCGATCCCCGATGCCCACGCGGCGATCTGCTCGAAGTCGCGGAAGTCCCCGCCCTTGCCGGACTTGACGATCATCCGGGCGAGCCGGCCGTTCGCGGTGCCGTCCAGCCGGCCGCCGAAGGTCGCGTGCCCCCTGGCGCCCAGGCGGTCCGCGATGCGGCGTACCCCGGGCACGGGAGGAATCTCGCGTTCGGCGGCCGACGGGTCCAGGGGCCCGCTGCTGAACAGCCAGAGCGGGTGCTCCTTCAGCGCGCGGCGGTGGCGACGCGTGAAGCGACGCGCGTCCCGGTGCCAGCGGTTCGCGTACAGTCCGCCGCCGACGACCACCGCACCGTACGGGCGCAGGTCCCTCACATCGGCCGCCCGCCGCACGTCGGCCGCCAACCCCTCCTTGCGGAAGGTGTCGCCGATCGACTGGGCGATCTCCTGGGTGGAGCCGTACTTCGTGCCGTACACGACGAGCACGCGCTCGATCATCGCAGGTCACCTGTCTTTTCCTGAAGGCTTGGTGTCGTGCAGGACCGCGAGCCGCCTGCGGTACTCCTCGTCGTCGATCTCGCCGCGGGCGAAGCGTTCGGCGAGCAGTTGCTCCGCTGCCGGTGTCCGGTCGTGCCGCACGCCTTCGCCTCGGCGGAGCAGGACGACCGCGACCACGGTCACGAGTACCAGGAGAACCAGCACGGTCAGCCCCGCGCCCGCGTACCCCCAGCCGTCCATTCCCCAGCCGTCCCAGTAGTGACGCATGACCTGTCCTTTCACAGCTTGCGCAGCCAGTCCTCGGTGACGCCGTGCAAGGCTTGATCGGTGGGCTTCAGGTGGGAGTCGTCCAGGTGGTAGCCGAGTTTGTCGACCACCGCTACGACTCCGTCGATCTGGCGCGTCATGTTCACCGCGATGGGTACCTCGCTGCGGCGCTCCAGCTTCCCGTCGAGGGTCACGACGCCGTCGGCCACGGAGACCGTGATGGTCTGCGGTGACAGCCACAGGGTGTTGACCAGCACCTCGGCGATCACCTCGCGGCGGATCTCGTCGTCCGTGCGCAGGAAGACCTGGAGCAGGTCGCGTCGGGTGACGATGCCGACCAGACGGTCCTCCTCGTCGAGTACGGGCAGTCGCTCCACCCTCTGCCGGGCCATGGTGCGGGCGGCCTCGGCGATGGTGTTCTCGGCGTGGGTGCAGACCGGCGGCTGCGACATCAGCTGCCCTGCCGTACGGGCCTGCGCCTTGGCCTGAGCCCTGCGGGCCGCGGGGCTCATCCGGGGCAGCCGGAGACCGCGCTTCGCAGCGGTCGGTCCGGGTGCCTCGGCTTCGCGGGCCAGGAGATCGGTCTCGGAGATCACCCCGATCACCTTGTCGTCGGCGTCGAGCACGGGCAGGCCGCTGATGCGGTGCGTGGCCAGGAGCTGAGCCACCTCCTTGAAGGGAGTGGCGAACCGGGCGGTGACCACCTCGGTGGTCATCACTGAGCCGATCTTGCTGTGCTTCATCTCTGCCTCCTCCTCAGCGCAGACGTCGCAGATAGGGGTTGTCGGCCTTGCGCGGCAGCAGCCGTATGCGGACGTCGAGTGCGGTGACGCCGCCGGGCCGGGCCAGTACCGGGTTGAGGTCGGCCTCGGCCAGCTGGGGCAGGTCACAGGCCATCCGCGAAAGGCGCGACAGCAGCTGTTCGAGGCCTTCGAGGTCGACCGGTCCGTTGCCGCCCTGCCCGAAGAGCAGCGGGGCACAGCGTGGGGCGGTGATCAGGTCGTGCACGTCGAGGTCGGTGAGCGGGGCGAGGCAGGCGGCCTGGTCGGCCAGCACGTCGGTGGCCGTGCCGCCGAGTCCGAACAGGACCAGCGGGCCGAACACTTCGTCCTGGACGACGCCGGTGAAGAGCTCGATGCCGCGCTCGGCGAGCGGCTGGACGACGACGCCGGTCAGCAGGCCGGCGAAGCGGGTCTCGAAGTCCCGGTAGGCGGCGCGTACTTGGGAATCCCCGCGCAGATCGAGATGGACCGCGTGCTGCTCGCTCTTGTGCAGCAGGCCCGGCCAGTGCGCCTTGAGGACGGCGAGACCGTCCGGGCCCTTGAGCCGCTCGGCCGCGAAGACCGCGTCGTCCTCGGTCTCGGCCCAGGCCCAGGGGAGTTGGGGGATGCCGTAGCAGGCGAGCAGGGCGGCGCATTCGCGTGGCCCGAGCCAGCCCCCGTCGGGGTGGCTGGTCAGGTACGTGTCGACGAGTGCCCGGGCGGCGTCGGTCTCGATGCCGTCGAGTGGCCGGATGGTGCCGGGAGGCCGTGCCAGCCAGCGGGCGCGGTCCACGGCGTGGGCCAGTGCGCGGGCCGCGGACTGCGGATCAGCGTAGGCGGGAACCGCACCGCCGTCCTCGGTGGGCAGCAGTTTGACGGGCAGGTCCTGGCCGAGGCGTACCGCGGCGACCGTCCGGGTGCGGCGCCCGGGGGCACGGGACAGGGCCCGGGTGAGGTCGTCGCCTGTTGCCGCGGCGACCGCGGTGGGTACGAGTACGACCAGGACGGCGTCGATGCCGGCGTGCCTGACGAGGCGGTCCACGCACTGGCTGAGCTGGTCCTCGGAGACGGCCGCGGTGGCATCGACGGGGTTGCCCGCCGTCGCTCCCTCGGGGAGGACCGTCAGCAGGTCACCGACCACATCCGCGCCGAGCGGGGGCAGGACGAGTCCGGCCTCGGCACAGCCATCCGCCGCCAGTACGCCCGCGCCTCCCGCATTGGTCACCACGGCGACACGGTTCCCTGCCGGAAGCGGCTGGGCGTGCAACAGGGCGGCGGCTTCGAGGAGTTCGGCGATCGTGCGGGTGGCGGTGATGCCCGCCTGGGTGAACAGGGCCCGCCGGGTCATGGTCCGGGTCGCGGCCGCCGCGGTGTGCGAGGCGGCGGCGCGTCGGCCCGCCTCCGTGCGGCCCGCGTCGACGGTGAGCACCGGCATCCGCCGGGTCACCCGGCGGGCGGTGCGGGAGAAGGCGCGTGGGTTGCCGAAGGACTCCAGATGCAGCAGAGCCAGATCGGTCCGGCCGTCCGACTCCCACCACTGGAGCAGGTCGTTGCCGCTGACGTCGTACTTGTCGCCGAGCGAGGCGAAGCTGGACACTCCGATGCCCAGGCGGGACAGCCCGTCGAGCAGGGCGATGCCGACGCCGCCGGACTGCACGGCGACACCTGCCGTCCCCGGTCGCGGATGCCTCGCGGCGAACGTCGCGTCGAGAGAGAGCTCCGGGTCGGTGTTGGAGATGCCGAGGCAGTTCGGCCCGACCAGCCGCATGCCGTACGTCCGGCAGGCAGTGAGCAGGGCGTCCGACTGTGTGGCGTCGAGCCGGGCGGAGACGACGACCAGCGCGCGCACCCCCGACTTGCCGCACTCCTCGGCGGTGGCCGGCAGTGCGGCGGCGGGCACCGCGAGGACCACGAGATCGGGAATGCGGGGCAGCGAGGCGATCGAGGGATATGTGGGTACTCCCAGAACCGAGGTGATGCTCGGATTGACCGCGAAGAGCCGCCCGGTGAAGCCACCGGCGCGGAGGTTGTGCAGGATGGCGCGTCCCACCGAGCCGGGCCTGCGGCCCACTCCGACCACGGCGATCGAGTCCGGGCGCAGCAGCGGTTGGAGACTCGCCACGTCGGCGGTCCTTCCGCGCTCCTCGACCGCCGAGAGGTAGGTCTCGTCCTGGTCGAGCAGCACGGTGCAGCGGACCTCGGGCCCCTCGAAGTGGCGGGCTGTGCTCAGACCGAGGTCCGCGAACACCTTCAGCATCTCGTGGTTCTCGGCGAGTGCGTCGGCCGTGAACGCGGTGATCGAGGCCTCCCGGGCGGCGGACACCAGGTGTTCCAGGAGCAGGGTGCCGATGCCCAGGTGATGGCGTCCGTCGGCGACGGCCAGCGCCATCTCGGCGGTGCCGGGAGAACTGGTGATCTCGTACTCGGCGATCCCGACGACCTTCCCCGCCGCCTCGGCGAGAAGGGCCCGGTGGCCGGGCCGGTCCGGTCCGCAGCAGCGGTCGGCTGCCTGTCGGGCGGAGCTGCGGCCGACCGAGAAGAACCGCAGCCGCAGGTTCTCGGTGGACATCTCCTCGTACAACTGCTGGACCTGGGCGTGGTCGTCGGGCCGGGCCACCCGTATCCGTACCGTCGTGCCGTCGGCCAGCAGCGCGTGCACCGGCCGTCCGGTGGGCTCGTTGTCGGTCATCTCGGTTCCTCTTCCGCCGGTTGACGTACTCAGCATCCGGCGGCCCGGGGGTACGCCCCAGAGGCCGTCGGGGGCAAGGAGGGGGGCCGGTCGGCCCTGTGTCCGGGCGGGTCCGGCTGGTCAGCCGGACCCGGGCAGCGGTTCGCCGAGTTCGCCCTCGACGGCCCCTGCCATGGCACGCAGGACGTCGAGGGTCCGCTCCGCCTCCACCTCGTCGACCTCGGTGATGGCGAAACCGACGTGCACGATGACGTACGTACCGACGGACGCCATCGGGGTGCAGGCGAGGCAGATCTCGCGCCGCACGCCGCCGAAGTCGGCCGTCGCCATGCGCATTCCGGCCTCTTCGTGGATCTCCGTCACCCTGCCCGGTATGCCGAGGCACAGGGGTTCCTCATCCCTTCGCGAGCCGGGCGGCTGCGATCGAGGCCTGCCCGTAGCTGATTCCGCCGTCGCCCATCGGCACGGCGCTGGGGACCAGTACCGACCCCGATGACGGCAATGCGCGTACGAGTGGTCATCGCTTCCCCTTCCGCCGGCTCTGCTCCCACCCTGCGGAACCCGCACGGTGGGCGGCTGGGGCCGAATGGCCCCGGCTGGGGCCGGTTCGCCCCTATCCGGTTGCGCGCGACGGTGGAAGCGTCCGGTACGACGCCCCGAACGGGGCGGACCCTGAGGGGGTGACACTGTGGACAAGCCGGTGATCGTGGGTGTGGACGGCTCGGACCCGAGCCTGCGAGCACTCGACTGGGCGACGGACGAGGCAGCCCTGCACGGCCTGCCCCTGTGCGTCATTCATTCGCAGGCCTGGGGATGGTACGAGGGCTACGGCCCCACGTTCGGCCCCGACCGGAGCGCCCTTCGGGTGTACGGCGAGAACCTCGTCGGGTCGGCCGTGGAGCGTGCCAACCGCCGTGCCGCAGCGGTGAAGGCGTACGGAGAACTGGTCACCGAGGACCCCGCCGCCGTACTGACCAGGATGAGTCGTGAGGCTTTCGCTGTCGTGGTGGGCGGCCTGGGAGCGGGCGGAATCGCCGGACTGCCGCTGGGCTCGGTCGGCCTCGCGGTCGCCGCCCGCGCACAGTCTCCGGTGATCGTCGTACGCGGCGACGAGCGGCACCTGCGCCGCAGCTTCCGCCGGATCGCCGTCGGCGTCGATGAGGCCGAACAGGCGCACCCAGTAGTGGAGTTCGCGCTCCGCGAAGCGGAACTGCAGAGCGCGGCACTGGATGCGGTGCATGCCTGGCGCTGCCCGGCCCGGGAGGTGCCCGACCATCCGGACCACCGGTCGGACTCCGAGCGGCACCGTGCCCTGGCAGAGGACGCGCTGGCCGAAGCTCTGCGGCCCACCGCCCGGGTGAAGGGCGTGGTGGAAGTGCGGCCGCAGGCGATCGAGGGCCACGCCCGCAAGGCACTCCTGGACGTGGCAAACACGGCCGATCTGCTCGTGGTCGGCGCCCGTCGCCGCAAGAGCCACCTCGGCATGCAGCTCGGCCCGGTCAACCACGCCGTACTCCACCACGCGCCCTGCCCGGTGGCCGTAGTCCCGCACGCATGACGACCCGCATGCGCATCGCCGAGAGCGGTACCCGGGCGGCGCACCGATGACGTACCCCCGAGACCGAGGAGGCACCGTGCCCAAGGACCGACCGGTGAACCTGGCTGCCTTGAACGCCCATTGGCGGGCGGCGAACTATCTGGCCGCCGGCCAGATCTACCTGATGGCCAACCCGCTGCTGACCGAGTCGCTGACGCCCGAGCACATCAAGCCGAGGCTGCTCGGCCACTGGGGCACCTCGCCCGGCCTGAACCTGGTCCACACCCACCTCAACAGGGTGATCAAGGACCGCGGGCTGGATGCGGTCTGCGTATGGGGACCGGGACACGGCGGGCCTGCCGTCCTGGCCAACTCCTGGCTGGACGGCTCCTATTCACAGACGTACCCGGACGTGAGCCGGGACGCGGCCGGCATGGAGCGCCTGTTCCGGCAGTTCTCCTTCCCCGGCGGGGTGCCCAGCCATGTCGCGCCCGAGACGCCGGGCTCGATCCACGAGGGCGGTGAACTGGGCTATTCCCTGGCGCATGCGTACGGGGCGGCCTTCGACAACGCCGGGCTGCTGGTCGCCTGCGTGATCGGCGACGGTGAGGCCGAGACAGGACCGCTCGCCGCGTCCTGGCACTCCAACAAGTTCCTCGACCCCGTCCACGACGGCGCGGTCCTGCCGATCCTGCACCTCAACGGCTACAAGATCGCCAACCCCACGGTCCTCTCCCGCATCCCGGAGGCCGAACTCGACGCCCTGCTGAAGGGATACGGCTACGAGCCGCTGCACGTGACCGGGTCCGACCCGGGCAAGGTGCATCTGAGCATGGCGCGCGCGATGGACCATGCCCTGGATCGGATCGCGGAGTACAAGAAGTCGGCCGGCCGCCGTCCTGCGTGGCCGGTGATCGTGTTGCGCACGCCGAAAGGCTGGACGGGGCCGACGGAGGTCGACGGGGTACCGGTCGAGGGGACGTGGCGTTCCCATCAGGTTCCGCTGGCGCACGTACGCGAAAACCCGGACCACTTGCGGCAGTTGGAGGCGTGGCTGCGCTCGTACCGGCCGGGTGAGCTGTTCGATGCCGAGGGCTGCCCCACCGAGCAGGTCCTCACCTGCGTACCGGACGGCGACCTGCGCCTCGGCGCGAACCCGCACGCCAACGGAGGCCTGCTCACCCGCGCCCTGCCCGTCCCGCCGCTGGAGCACTTCGCCGTGCCCGTCGACAAGCCGGGCGCGACGCTGCACGAGCCGACCCGGGTGATGGGCGGTCTGCTCGCCCGGGTGATGGCCGACACGGCCGGGCGCCGGGACTTCCGGGTGGTGGGCCCGGACGAGACCGACTCCAATCGCCTGGGTGCGCTGTTCGAGGTCACGGGCAAGGCGTGGCAGGCCGAGACCCTGGCCACCGACGAACACCTGACGCGGGACGGCCGGGTCATGGAGGTCCTGTCCGAGCACCTCTGCGAAGGCTGGCTGGAGGGGTACAACCTCACCGGCCGCCATGGTCTGTTCTCCTGCTACGAGGCGTTCGTCCACATCGTCGACTCCATGGTCAACCAGCACATCAAGTGGCTGAAGACCGCGCGCGGGCTGCCCTGGCGCGCCCCGATTCCCTCCTTGAACTACCTGCTCACCTCGCACGTCTGGCGCCAGGACCACAACGGGTTCTCGCACCAGGACCCCGGGTTCGTCGACCACGTGCTCAACAAGAGCCCGGACGTCGTCCGCGTGTACCTCCCGCCGGACGCCAACACCCTGCTCTCGGTGGCCGACCACGTCCTGCGCTCCCGCGACTACGTCAATGTCATCGTCGCCGGGAAACAGCCCTGCTTCGACTGGCTCTCCCTCGACGAGGCCCGGGCGCATTGCGCACGTGGCGCCGGCATCTGGGAGTGGGCGGGGACGGAGGACGGCACCCGCGAGCCCGATGTGGTCCTTGCCTGCGCCGGCGACGTGCCGACACTGGAGGTGCTCGCCGCAGCCGCATTGCTCCGCCGCCATCTGCCCGGCCTGGCGGTCCGCGTGGTCAATGTCGTCGACATGACGAAACTGCTGCCCCAAGAGGAACACCCGCACGGGATGGCCGACTCGGAGTACGACGCGCTGTTCACCCCCGACAAGCCGGTGATCTTCGCCTATCACGGCTACCCGTGGCTGATCCACCGCCTCGCCTACCGCCGCACCGGCCACGCCCATCTGCACGTGCGCGGCTACAAGGAATCCGGCACCACTACGACGCCCTTCGACATGGTCGTGCGCAACGACCTCGACCGCTACCGCCTGGTCATGGACGTCATCGACCGCGTCCCCGGCCTCGCCACTCGCGCGGCCGGCGTCCGCCAGACCATGGCCGACACCCGTACCCGCCACCACGCCTGGATCCGCGAACACGGCACCGACCTACCCGAGATCGCCGACTGGACCTGGACCGGATAACTCCATCGCACCAAGGAGGTGCGTCATGCAGCGCATCATCACCGCAGGCATCGACGGCTCCGTCGAAAGCCTGGACGCCGCCGACTGGGCCGCCCGCGAAGCCCTCCGCCGCGGACTGGCCCTCCAGCTCCTCCACGCAGGCGAGGTACCCGAAGCCCGCACCGGACTGCCCGAACTCGACGCCCCGGCCGACCGGGTGGCGAACGCCGTGAACCGGGCCGCCCGGGTGCTGGCCTTCGCCCACCCCACGCTGGAGATCGTCCGCCGTCAGGTGCCCGGTCCGCCGATCGAGGGCCTCCTGGCCGCGGCCGAGTCCTCCGAGACCCTGGCCCTGGGATCCCGCGGCTTCACCGGCTTCGCCGGATTCCTGGTCGGCTCGGTCGCCTTGGCGGTCGCCGCCCGAGCCACTCGCCCGGTCGTTCTGGTCCGGGCGGGGGAGCGGACCGAGGACGAGCACTGGGACTCGGCAGCAGGCCCGTACCGCCCGGTCGTCCTCGGCATCGACCTGGACCACCCGTGCGACGAGCTCATCGAGTACGCCTTCGACGCGGCGACCACGCGCCGGGCGCCCCTGCACGTCCTGCACACCTGGGCGATGCCCCTGGCTCCGTCCGGATCGGCGGTCGACCCGGAAGAGGAGAAGACGCACGGCCTGGCCACCGCACTGACCCCCTGGCGGAACAAGTTCCACGACACGCAAGTGACGGAGAGGACGGTGCATGGCCGCGCGGCTCACCACCTGCTCATGGCCTCCACCAAGGCGAGCCTGCTGGTCGTCGGCCGCAGCATCCCAAGTGGCGCCCGCCTGGGACCGGTTGCCCACTCGGTGATCCACCACGCTCTGTGTCCGGTGGCGGTGGTGGCACACGCGTAGTCGCCGCCTGCTTCATGCCCGCGCGGGTTGTCACGGCCATTGTTCCCTTCGGTCCGAGGGGCATGGTGGCGGGAACGGACTGGGCAAGACGGGAGCGGGCTGATGGGCCCATTACGGCTTCTCCGGGCTGAGGAAGGCGCGGACGCCGAGCGCCTCGATCGATCGGCAGCGACCTTCCGGCAGCGCTGGGAGCCCATGCCGCGCTGTCTGGAAGAGCGTGCTTCCGCGCCCGGCAGGGGCGTCTTGATCCGCCTCGCCGACGCACTGGGCACCAGCGTGGCCGCGCTGTCCGGGACGACGCTTGTTCTGCTGCGGCGGACACCATCGGGGTGGTGGTGTCAGGTCTGCCGGTACTCGGTCAGAACAGTGCCTGGCCCTCGCCGTTGGTGTCTGCGATGACGGGCCGGATCTGGGTAGGGAGGTCGTCCAGGCGGTCGGGGCCGGCGGCGGTGGCCACGGCAGGTGCTGTCTCGGTCAGCCAGGTGCGGAACCGCTCGGCGGCTTCGCGGTAGGGGACTTGCGCCAGGATGCGGTGCTCGCCGGAGGGGCAGAAGTCGACGGCGACTGTGAGCAGGCAGGACCGGGGCGCGTTCTGGCTGCCGGTCCAGGACACGCGCAGGATGCCGCAGGGCGTGCGACCGCGGGGGGCGCGGTGGGTCGGGCGCAGTGAGCGGCAGGCGGTGTGGGCGGTCCACGCGGCGAGGTGGGGCAGGGGCAGGGTGGTGCGGGCGCGGCAGCCGGGGCAGCGGTGCCAGTGGCGGAGCCAGGCGACGGCGTCGGTGTCGAAGAGGCGTGTGTAGCGGCCGGCCACCCGGATGTCGTTGCTGTACAGGTGGTCGGGGCGTTCCTGTGTGTTGCAGGACTGGCAGACAGGCGCGCGGACGTAGCCGTGTTCGTGGCAGTGGTCGAGCACGCCGGCGGGCGCGGTGCGGCACACGGCGCACGCCCACTCGGCCACCCTGCGGGAGATACCGGGCTTCCGGCTGAGTACCGAGTACAGCTGGCCGTCCAGCTCTTTGTTGTACGGGCGCGGTGCGCCGGTGCGGCCCTCGTGGCTTGTCGTCTGTCGCCGGCCGGCATCTGGGGCCCGCCGGGGGCGGGCGAGCGGCCCGGTGACGGCTCCGCTCGCCTGGCGGGCCCGCGCGGCTTGCACCCACCGTGTTTCGGCGTGCTCGGCCGCATCCAGCAGCCTGACCACAGCACGCGGTAGCCACCACGTCCGCTGCGCCCCCTCGCGGGTCTGCTCCACGAGCAGCTGTCGCCAGTCGATCCCCGCCAGATGACACGGCCGGGTCTCGTCACGTCGTGCTGCCCGCTCGGGGCCGCCCGGCTCCTGCAGTTCCCGCATGATGCGTCGGCGCCAGCGCAAGGGCGTTTCCTCGTGGCACTCCTGCCGCGGCACCCCACGAAACGGACCGATGCGGACGAGGTCCTGCCGGTCCATCCCTACCGCGTTCAGTTCCGCGGCAGCCCGGTGCACCCGGGCCTCCACAACGCTGCACTGGCCGCCGCTCGTTGTCACCGTCGCCACCGCATGGGCGCCGAGCAGGACGTATCCCACCCGGGCATGGGCAGGAGAGCGGGTGAAAGCCCCAGCAGCCGTCGGCACCGCGCTGTTGGCCGTCAAATCCACCCACAGGGTGTCCGCAGCACCCAGGGTGATCAGGCCTTCCGTGCGACCGGGCATGACACGCTCTGACAGTGAGGATCGGTTATGGCACCGCCCGGGGTCTGACATACCGACAGGCTAACGGCCACAAGGCGGCAACGGGTCTGTCGGCGTGCTGACTTGGGCCGTGCCGGGCTCATCCCCCGTCTGGGAAGGCGAGGACGGGTTTGATGACGTGGCCTTCGGACGCGGCCTTGGCGGCGGTTTCGATGTCGTTGAAGGGGAACTCGGTGATGAGTTTGTCCAGGGGGAGCGTGCCTTGCCGGTGAAGGGTGATCAGCTGGGGGATGGTCTCGGTGGGTATGGCGTCGCCCTCGGTCACCCCGCGGATGGTGAGCCCCTTGGTTATCGCGGGCATGGTGTCGAACTCGGCGGTGCCGAGGCCGACCAGGGCGAGTGTGCCTCGTTTGCGCAGGGCGTTGATGGCCTGGGTGATCACGGCAGGCCGGCCGGTGGTGTCGATGGCGTGGTGCGGGCCGCCGTGCGTGAGGTCGCGGACGGCTGCTGCCACGTCGTCCTCGGTGGTGGGGTCGATGACTGCTGCGGCGCCGAGTTCCTGGGCCATGGCGCGTCGAGCGGCTATGGGGTCGATGGCGATGACGGTGCAGTTGTCGGCGACGGCTGCCATGACCGCGCTCAGCCCGACGCCGCCGGCACCGAAGACGGCCAGGGTGTCGCCCGGCGACGGACGCAGGACGCTGCGGACCGTGCCGACGCCGGTCTGGACGCCGCATCCCAAGGGCGCGACCACAGCCGGGGGTAGGTCCGCGGGAACCTTGACGGTGTTGCTCTCGAAGGTCAAGCAGTGTGACGCGAACGCGGACTGGCCGAAGAAGTTGCCGTGGACCGGGGTACCGTCCAGGCGGGAGAGCGGAGTGCTGCCGTCGGGGCGGGAGCCGCTGAAGTTGAGGATGCCGGCGCTCTCGCAGTAGGCCGGGGCTCCCGTCACGCACGGTGGGCAGGCGTTGCAGCTCCGGTAGCTGAGACACACGGTGTCGCCGGGGACGACGGTGGTCACCGCGTCCCCCACGGCCTCGACGACACCGGCGCCCTCGTGGCCGAAGACCATGGGCAGACGTTCTGGGGGCCAGATCCGCCGTGTGCTGAGGTCGGTGTGGCAGATGCCAACGGCAGTGGTCCGCACCAGGATCTCGTCCGGCCGCGGCTCGTCGAGGTTGAGATGGTGGATGGTGAAGGGGCCGCCGGGGGACTCCACCAGTGCTGCTTGTATGCGCACGCGGGTCTTCCTTGTGCTGTCAGCCGCCAGGCGTCGCGGCCGGGACGGCGGGGCGGATGTAGTTCAGGGGGCGGGGTGGCACCTGTGGCCAACTGGCCGAGTTTTCAGGCGCGTTCGAGAGTGAAGTAGAAGTGGCGCCCTTCGTCGAGGACGTTCTTGCCGTTCATCACGCCAAGCAGGGTGTTGGTGTCGACCCGCTTGAAATGGTCGAGTACGGGCTGTCCGTCATAGACCATCGTGGCGGTCACCTCCCCGCGGAACTCCACCATCCACAGGCTTGCCTCGCCCTTGGCCAGCTCAGTATTGGAGAAGAGCGCGCCGTGCTCGTCGTGGCAGATCAGGGGTTCGACACGGGAGACGGAGTGGAAGGTCTTGCCGTACCACCTGGCCTGGGCCAGCAAGGACTCCACGCGGTGACCGGTGGCGATCCCGCTGCCCTTCCAGGTCCCGAGGATCTCCTCAGGGCGTACGGTCTCCAGCACCGCCCACAGCTGGTCCAGCTCACCGGTGTCGCACACCGTGCCATCGGCCGCCCGGATCGCGGCGATACGGGTGCGCGCCTGCTCAATGTCCATGAAGCAATCACTCCCTTTCGGCTCCTGACCCTAACTCGCCCGGCACGGCGGCCTGTTGGCGGATACCACTCCGCCAGTGCTGCCTGCCGTGGCCTGTTCAGCCCGCCGTATGAGGCTCGGCCGACTCCGGGTCGACAGCGGCCAGGAGCTCCTATTCGAAGGACGCTCCTGGCCGGGCCGGCATCACCCCGTCACCCTGGTGACCGCCGCCCACGCTTTCCACACCGAACAGCGACTCCCGGATACGCGAGTGTGATACGCGTATCAGGTCCAGCGAGATGGGGTGCCTTCCGCCGCGCGCAGTTCCCCGCGCCCCTGTTCTGTTCGCTCTCCCTACACACCGACCCGCTGGCGCGCCGGAGCCCGGCTCGGGCGACGACGGTGGCGGCCCGCCGAGTGCGGGCGCTGGGCCTGGGCCTCCGGACTGCCGGAGGGCCAGGCGGCGACGGGGTTGCCCAGCCAGTGGGTGCCGCCCGGGAGTTCCTCGCCGCGCATCACCAAGGAGTGGGCGCCGACCGCGGCGCCCGTCCCGAGCAGGGAGCCCGGCAGCATGATCGAGTGCGGGCCGAGGGTGGCGCCCTCCTGCAGGTGGACGGTGTCCAGGCGCATCACGCGGTCGTGGAACAGGTGGGTCTGCAGCACCGTGCCCCGGTTCACGCTCACGCCGTCCTCCAGCGTGATCAGGTCGGTCTCCGGCAGCCAGTGCGTCTCGCACCACACGCCGCGGCCGATCTTCGCGCCCAGGCTGCGCAGCCAGATGTTCAGGAACGGCGTGCCGATCAGTGTGCTGCCGAGCCAGGGCATCGCGACTTCCTCGACGAAGACGTCGTACAGCTCGTTGCGCCACACGAAGCTGGACCACAGCGGGTGCTCGGCCACCTTGAACCGGCCGACCAGCAGCCACTTGGCCAGCGTCGTCATCGCGCAGGCGACCACGCCGAGGCCCAGCAGGATCAGCCCGCCGCCGGCCACCCCGGCCGCCAGGCCGAAACGGTCCACCACGTCCTGCAGCGCGCCGAAGGCGACGCCGCCGAGCAGCGCGGTGCAGACGATCGGCAGGAAGCGGCACAGCTCGACCACCGCGCGGGCCAGCATCAGCCGGCGGAGCGGGTCGTAGGTGCGGCTCGGGTCGCCGCCGTCGACGACGCGGGGGAGTGCGATGGCGGGCCGGCCGAGCCAGGACGAGCCGGGCTCGGACCGCTCGGGGGCGTCCGCGAGCACACCGACCAGGGCGTTGTCGGGCAGTTCGCGGCCCGGGCCGACGATGCCGGAGTTGCCGACGAAGGACCGGCGGCCGACTCGGGAGGCGCCGATCCGCAGCCAGCCGCCTCGCACCTCGTACGGTGCGATCAGGGTGTCGTCGGCGAGGAAGGCGCCGTCGTCCACCTGCATCAGCTTGGGGACGGTCAGCACGGTGGACGCCTCCACACGGCGGCCGACCTTCGCGCCCAGCAGGCGCAGCCAGACCGGGGTGAACAGGCTGGCGTAGTACGGGAAGAGGGTGCCGCGTGCGCCGTTCATCAGGCTGGAGACGATCCAGGTGCACCAGGCGACCTTGCCGTGCGCCGGGTGGTAGCCGGGCCTGATCGGCACGCTGAACAGCCGGACCACCAGGATCAGCAGCAGCGAGTAGGTGGCCAGCGAGACCAGCACCAGCAGCGGCGTGGCCACGATCATCTGGACCATCGCCGGGACGAGCGTCTTGTCGGTGTCGATCAGCGGGTACAGCAGGAGCAGCGACGGCGCCGCGGCGATCAGCGGCAGCAGGCCGAAGCCGAGCAGCGCGACGCCGTACATCAGGTCCCAGAAGCGGGAGCGTCGGTGGTCCGGCGCGGGCCAGCCGTTCGCGACCCGGCCCGAGGGGCGGGCGGGGGAGCCGTGCCAGTACTCGCCGTCGGCGACCGGGTCGAGTACCGAGCTGCCCGGGGCGACCTCGGCCCAGGCGCCCACCTTGGCGCCCGGCAGCAGCGTGGAGCGGGTACCGATCCGGGACTCGGGGCCGACTTCCAGCGCGCCGAGGCGCAGGAGGTCGCCGTCCAGCCAGTAGCCGGTGATGTCGACCTCCGGCTCGATCGAGCAGCCGTCGCCGAGCTTGACCAGGCCGGTCACCGAGGGCATGGAGTGCAGGTCGACGTTCTTGCCGACCCGGCAGCCGAGCACCCGGGCGTAGCGTCCGGCCCAGGGAGTGCCCATCAGGGAGGCGACGTTGAACATCGTGACCACCCGCTCGGCCGTCCAGATCCGCAGGTGCACCGAGCCGCCGCGCGGGTAGCTGCCCGGCTTCATGCCGGCGGTCAGCATTCGGGCCGCACCGGCGCCGATCACCAGGCGGGCGGGGGCGCTGGACAGCAGGAACCAGCCGGCCAGGATCACCCACCAGGACGTGTGGGGCGCCCAGCGCAGGGTGCCGAAGGTCAGGTTGTCCAGGGCTGCCAGGCCGATCACCCAGCGCAGGCTGCTGATCGTGTAGAGGACGGCGAGCACCAGGAACTGGATCACTCCGACCCGGCGCGGGGTGGGGCGCACCCGCCTTTCCCGGCGGGCCGGGCCGCTGAGCTCGTCCAGCTTGGCGGCGAGGCCGAGCAGCCCGGGGTGGGCGTAGACGTCCGCGACGGAGATGCCGGGGCAGCGGGTGCGCAGCACCGAGACCAGCTTGGCGGCGGCCAGGCTGGTGCCGCCGAGCGCGAAGAAGTCGCCGTCGGCGCCGACCGGCATGCCGAGCAGGGCCTCCCACTGCTCGGCCAGCCAGCCGGCCGTGCCCGTCGGGCGCGGGCCCGTGCCCGTCGGGTCGGGGCCGGAGGTGGCAAGAGGCCAGGGCAGTGCGTTGCGGTCGACCTTGCCGGAGGTCTTGGTCGGCAGCCCGTCCACGGTGGCCAGCACCGGTACCAGAGCCTGCGGCAGCCGCTCCAGCAGCAGGGCGCGGGCGGCGGCGGGGTCGTACGGCGCCCCCGGGTGCAGCACCAGGTAGCCGACCAGCAGCTCGCCGCCGGCGGGGGTCTTGCGGACGGCAGCGGCGGCGGCACGCACGCCCGGCAGGGCCTGGAGTGCCGAGTCCACCTCGCCGAGCTCGATCCGGCGGCCGGACAGCTTGACCTGCTCGTCGGCGCGGCCGACGAAGATCAGGCCGTCGGGCTCTGCGCGGACCAGGTCGCCGCTGCGGTAGACGCGCGGGCTGTACAGGTAGGGGCTGCTGCCGTACTTCTCGGCGTCCTTGGCCGGGTCCAGGTAGCGGGCGGTGCCGACGCCGCCGATCACCAGCTCGCCGGTGCCGCCCCAGGGCACCGGGTGGCCCTGCTCGTCCATGACGGCGATCTCCCAGCCGTCCAGCGGGGCGCCGATCCGGACCGGCCGGCCCGGGAACATCTGGGCGGCGGTGGCGACGACGGTGGTCTCGGTCGGGCCGTAGGTGTTCCAGAACTCGCGCTGCGGCGAGGCGATGCGTTCCACCAGCTCGGGTGGGCAGGACTCGCCGCCGACGATGACCAGGCGGACCCGCTCCAGGCACTCCACCGGCCACAGCGCGAGCAGCGTGGGCACGGTGGAGATCACGGTGATCCCGCGCTCGACCAGCCAGGGGCCGAGGTCGGTGCCGGTTTTGACCAGCGAGCGCGGCGCGGGCACCAGGCAGGCGGCGTGCCGCCAGGCCAGCCACATCTCCTCGCAGGAGGCGTCGAAGGCGACGGACAGGCCGGCCAGCACCCGGTCGCCCGGTCCGACCGGGGCGCCCTGGAGGAAGAGTCGGGCCTCGGCGTCCGCGAAGGCCGCGGCGCCGCGGTGGCTGACCGCGACGCCCTTGGGCCGTCCGGTGGTGCCGGAGGTGAAGATGATCCAGCAGTCGTCGTCCGGGCTTGGCCAGGAAGGCCGCCCGCCGGGGCGCACGGTCGGGCTGGGCGTGATGCTCCGGCCGGCGCCGAGCACCGCGCAGACCTGGGCGTCCTCCCAGATCATCGCGGCCCGCTCGTCGGGGTCGTCGGCGTCCACCGGTACGTACGCGGCGCCGACCCGCAGCACGGCCAGGATGGCGACGTACAGGTCCGAGGTGCCCGAGGGCACCCGGACGCCGACCCGGTCGCCGTTGCCGACCCCGTAGGCCGCGAGCCGTCCGGCGAACTCGTTCACCTCGTGCATCAGCGTCCGGTAGTCGAGCACGGTGCCGCCCGCATCGAGAGCTGGGGCGTGCGGGTACGCCTCGGCGGAGGCCACCAGGATGTCGAGCAGGGTCCGGGCGGGAGCGGCGGGAGCAACGGGCCAGATCGCGCCAGTGGCGAAACCACGGTTCTCGATGACGTCCATCAACCTTTTCTTGCTGGTCTGCGACTCGGGAGGCGGCGCGGAACTCCTGGTGCCGCCGCCAAGGGGGAGGACGCGCATCGAAGGGTTGACCGCCTTGGCGTCGATCCGTTGCCGAGGCTAACGGACGCCGGCGGCGAGATTACGCCGAGTAGGGGGCTCTTCATCGAACTCTCATATGAAGGTTCTCTGTCCATTCGACGTTGTTTTAGTGGGCTCCACGGGGTTAGGAACCGCTACTCCTGCGGATGGGCCGAATTTCCGAGCCACTGTGCCCGGCCCAGCGATTCGCTGAACGCCGTCGCGCCGAGCGCGGGGCTCGCGATGGGCACCGGGTGCCCGTGTGGCCGGCAGGTGCTTCGCCGTTGAGTCGGCGGAGTCGGGCCACCCGGCGTTCGCGGTTTCGGCCGGCGGGTCGTACCGTAGTCCCGATTAGTTGCATAATGGCGCAACTTAGCAAGTGTCTATGAGGAGAGCCCGCAGGAACCGGCTCGGGATGCCTGTCGTCCTCCGGCGCGTCAATGCCGCGAGCGCGGGTGGTGCGATGCTTCTGGGCCTGCGGTTCTCCCGGGGTGGGAGGCTTCTGTGCGGGGACTGACGAACGCGACCCGATCGCGGTCGCGGGAGGGTGCGGGCTCAGAGGACGATTACGGGCACACGATGTCGTTCGCGGCGCTCGCGCAGGCGCCCAACCGGCGGCGCACCGAGGCGTGGCTGCTCGGCTTCGTCGTACTGATCACCGTGGGCGGCTACACCTATACCGGTCTGTCCATGGACGGTCGAATGCCCTCGGGGCTGCCCGGGTTCGCCGCCGCGGTCTTCCTGCTCGCGGTGGTGCCGCACCTGGCGGTGCGGCGCTGGGCATCGCGGGCCGATCCGCTGATCCTGCCGCTCGCCCTGCTGCTCACCGGGCTCGGTCTGGTGCTGATGTACCGGCTCGACATCACGTATGCGGCCGAGCGTCGTCTGAGGATTCCCCAGGCGGGCAGCGGGCAGCTGATGTGGACGGTCATCGGGGTGGCCGTCTGTGTCGGTGTGCTGCTCGTCCTGCGTGATCACCGCTGGTTGCAGCGGTACCTGTATGTGATGATGGCGGTCGCCCTGGTGCTGCTGATGGCTCCGGCGTTCTTCGGTGCGGACCAGTTCGGCGCCAAGCGGTGGATCATGCTGGGGCCGCTGTCCGTGCAGCCCGGCGAGTTTGTGAAGATCATGATCGCGGTGTTCTTCGCGGGCTACCTCACGGTCAACCGCGACGCGCTCGCCCTGACCGGCCGACGGTTCCTCGGCATGCGGCTGCCGCCCGGCCGGCAGATGGGCCCGATCGCCACCATCTGGGTGCTCAGCCTCCTCGTGCTCATCTTCGAGCGCGACCTCGGTACGTCCCTGATCTTCTTCGGCCTGTTCGTGATCATGCTGTACATGGCCACCGAGCGGACCAGCTGGGTGGTGTGCGGCCTGCTCATGGCCGTGGTCGGGGCCGGAGTGGTCGGCTCGATGGAGCCGCACGTTCACGGCCGGGTGGTGGCCTGGCTCAACCCGATGGACGCCTTCACGCCCGCCGGGCAGAAGGCGGGCATCTCCGAACAGCTCGGCCAGGCCCTGTTCAGCTTCGGCAGCGGCGGCATCACCGGGACGGGCCTCGGTCAGGGCCACCCCGAACTCATCGGCTTCGCAGGCAACAGCGACTTCATCCTCACAACCGTCGGCGAAGAGCTGGGCCTGGCCGGGGTGATGGCGGTCCTGCTCCTGTACGGCCTCCTCGCACAGCGCGGACTGCGCATCGCCGTCCTGGCCCGCGACCCGTTCGGCAAGCTCCTGGCGGCCGGCCTGGCCGGTGCGCTCCTGCTCCAGGTGTTCGTCGTCTCGGGCGGCGTCATGGGCCTGATCCCGCTGACCGGCAAGGCGCTGCCGTTCCTCGCCAAGGGCGGCTCCTCCATGGTCGCCAACTGGCTGATGGTGGCCCTGCTGATCCGTATCAGCGACAGCGCCCAGCGCCGCCGCGAACCGACCACGAAATCCGCGGTGTAAACCGCACCCTCCGCACTCACCTGCGGGATACGAACCTACGGGCTGACGAGTACCTCCCGGAATTGCTGCTGCTCCTTTGCGGCGACCGCAGTTGGGCCGGTCAAGGGTGAACCTGCCGTCAGCGAGCGAGCCGTCAAGTCATCCGGTCGGGCGGAAAACGCCGGGTTCTCCTCGACCCATGCCACGGCAGACCCAAGATGCACTTCGTACCAAGAGAGTTGGGTTCCCGCGACACCCGAAGCCGATGGGATCCCCCTGAATCAGGAGCACCCTCATGTCTCACGCATGGACGCGTCGCGTTGCCACGGTCGCCACGTCGGCAGCCTTGCTGACCGGAGCCGCGGGGGCGGCCGCGAGCGCCGTATCCGCCGCCCCGCAGGACACTCAGGTCGCACACGAGTACAAGGGCGACGGTGACCACGGAAAGCACAAGGGAGAAAAGAACAAGGGAGACCACGGCCTGCACCGTCACCTCGGCTGGGACGTGGCCGTCGACAAGAAGGCGGACCGCTGGGACGCCAAGCATCACGTCTGGCTGCGCTGGGACGCCGAAACCCACTCCTACGCCCAGTGGGACGCGCACACCCACAGCTGGAAGCGCCACCACAACGGCGTTTGGCAGCGCTGGGACGCCAAGCACCACACCTGGAAGCACGGGAAGTAGCAGCACGCTCTGGGTGAGAGCTCAGAGGGCGGAACTGGACGGTGGCCGCTGGATCGATGCCGGTCATCGAGATGGCGGCTGTCCCGTCGCCGAACAGCGTGCTGTTCCAGTCCCAGACGGGATGCGAAATCTACGAGTGCACCGGAGACAGCAGGTCGATCCCCTGCTAGGCCGTACCGCCGAGTGCGCCACCCCCGTCCGCGGGCGGCGGAGCGGTTCGTGGCCGGCCGATGGGGACGGCGTGGAGCCGGTCGAAGCCGAACGACGGGCCGCACATGCTGACCGGGAGTTCTTGGCCGTCCTTGCCGCAGCCGGTGACCGGGTTGAAGACGCCCATGTCGTCCCCCACCTCGCGCAGTGCTCGCAGCCCGCTGGTCTTGCGGCCCTTGAGATCGAAGCCGTACACGTATGAGCCCGTGAGTTCGCCGTCCTCGATCCATTCCGCGTACGCAGGACGCACGGCGAAGAACTCCTCCACGGAGCCGCCGCCCCAGGCACCCCGGCAGTAGAGGCCGCAGCACACGGAACGGATCAGCTCGGCAGCGGGCGTGGTGCCCCGGGCGACGTGGAGTGCCGACATGCGGGGCAGGGCCTTCGCCGCCCCCGACGCCCGTCTGCCGTTGCCGGTACGCGGCAGGCGCTGCCGCCGGGCCTCCGCGGCATCGGTCAGTACTCCCCCCACCACTCCGGCATCCACGAGCGGAGTGCTCAGGGAGGGATGGCCTTCGTCGTCCTGGGGGCGGGAGGATTCCAGACCGGCACGGGGACCGTCCACGACGCCGAGATGCGGCACGCTCACCTTCGTACCGAGAGCCAGGCCACAACCGGCTCCGTACGTACGGTAGTTGTCGGCCTCCAAGCTGTGGCCCAGCGTCTCGTGGACGAAATGCACGGCGGTCTCGGGCGCAAGGACCACCGGCCCCGCGAACGTCTCGGGCAGGGGCACCGCACGGGCGACGGCGTGCAGCTCACGGTCGAGCCGGGGGAGCGACGCCGCCAGCGCCTCCACCGGGTCGGGCCCGGACCACTGCCACAGGAGCAGCGGCCGTCGCACGCCCGGCTTGCGGATCTCCACCAGCGCCTCAAGGCGGATGTGTCCGGCCGGTGGCACGGCGTCGCCGCTCAGGCTGGTCCAGCGGCTGACCAGTTTGGCGACCGCCTCGACGCTGTCGCCGGCCGCGCGCTGCCCGGCGGCGAGCCGGGCGGCCATCCGATGCACGTTCAGTGCGGTCGCCAGGAGCCATGACGCGGTGGCGAGGGGTGCCTCGCCGTGCTCACCCTCCGTCCGCTCCGCAGCACGCGGTTGCGATTCCGGGCCGCGGACCGTCACCGCACGGCAGGCGGTCGTCTCGGGCCGCGGGTTCATGCCGGCATCGCGGCCCTGAATCCGGCCAGCAGTTGGGCGCCCTGCTCGGTGGTCCTGGCATGACGCTCCAAGGTGTCGAGGCCGACGGCGAGTCGCGCGGTGATGTCGTCGACGTAGGGCTCGATGGCGGGCCCGTCCGCGGGCGAGAAGGAGTCGACGCAGCGGATGGCCATGTGCACGTCGTTCAGGAACGACAGGACCCCGTGAAAGATGTTGACCAGCGGGCGGGTTGCTTCGACGAAGGGCGAGTAGTGCTCTTCGGCGGCGTTCTCGGCAACGGAGTACACGTCCAGGATCGAGTTGAACCGGTTGTGGCCGCTTTCGTGCACCAGGGTCTGGGCCGAGAGGTAGGTGGGCCGCCCGCTGGTGAGCACCAGGCCCCGGAAGCTGGGCAGGGTGAAGTTGAACGGCCAGTTCCCCTGGCTGCGGACGGGCATGATGTGCAGCGTGGTGCCGCGCACCACGTCCGCCGCCTCGGGCCAGAGGCGGCGCACCGTGTCCCAGCCCGAGCCGATGTCCCCGGCGAACCGTGCGAAGTCCTCCGGCCCGAGGTCCAACGGACCCTCGGCCTCTGAGGGGTAGGCGATCCGATGCCAGGGCAGCGGTCCGGTCAGCAGCGGCCCGCCGGGCAGTACCGTCAGCGCGCGGACCGACGGGTGCTCCTGCGCCGGCCCGCCCGGCCCGTCCGGCAGGCAGGCCCACGGGATGTCGTACGTGCGTCCCTCCGCGGCCACCCGCAGACCGCTCTCCGTGGCGCGTACGGTGAGGACTCCCTCGGCGCCCGGGACCCGCAGCGCCACGCGCGCGGCAGGGAGTACGACTTCGCCGGCCTCGGCGATGACCGGGACCTCGGCCGCCGTCACCGTCCGCGGAGCGAGCAGGTCCGGCAGGAGGAAGGCGCCGAGATGGCCGAGCAGGGCGCGGGGGCTGAGGGCCCGGCCATCCGCCGTCGCCCCCTGGGCCGTCCTGGTCCAGGAGGTGACGCCCGGGGTCAGCACCAGCCGCAGCAGGGCTTCGTGCGGCATCCGCAGCAGACCGTCCACCATCCCTTGTGCCCAGCGCCTGACGTCCGCCGGAGCGGACGCGGCACCGTGGTCGCGGAGTTGGACGAGCAGTCGCTTGAGGTAGATCTTCGCCGCCATCCGCGCGATTGTGCGAGTGGGGTCCTGGGGGTGCCCCGGCAGGACCGCGAGTGCGAGGTCCGGCGCCGGGGCGGCCTCCTGGAACAGGGGGCGCAGTGAGGACACGTCCACGTGCACCCGCTCAGGTGCCGGGAGCTGTGTCACGAGGTCGGGCATACCGTCTCCTTGCGGGTGTGGTGCGGCGCGCGTGCGGACAGGCCGGGAGGCCCGCCCGCAGTCGCGTACGGGCTTCAGCCGGCCTCCGGTTCCAGCACGGGTGCCTCGGCCCTCGGTCCTCCGAACTCGCGGACACCGGCGTTCAAAAGCGGCGCGAGCGTGCTCACCGCGAACAGGCCCGCGCCCGTGAAGGTGATGACCCACACCGGCACCCCGGCGAGAGCCAGGCCCACCAGCGCGTAACCGAGGGGCGCGGCAGCGGTCGAGGCGAGCCAGTCCAGGGACATGATCCGGCCCAGGAATTCATCGGGGATGTGACGCTGCAGGGCGCTCATCCAGAGCACTTGGAAGACCGCGAGCCCCCCTCCGGCCGGCACCGCGACCAGGGCGAGCACCGGCACCGATGTGGTCACGCCCAGCAGCGCCACGGCGAGCCCGAAGGGCAGAAGGCTCAGCAGTGCCAGTGTGCCTGAGCCGCTTCGCCTGCCCCGGCGCACCAGGATCCCGCCGGCCAGGGCTCCCGCCGAGAAGGCGGCCATCACGACGCCGTAGCCGATGGTGTCGGACTTGGACTGGAGCAGCCGGTCGGGCAGCAGAACGAACCACACGGGAACGGTCGTGATCATGTGGAAGACGGACATCCACAGGACGGCCCAGACCCAGGGCCTCGCACGGGCCTCGCGGAAGCCGGATCCCACTTCCTTGAGCAGCGAGCCGGGCTCGGGCGCAGGCCGCACCTCCTTCTTCTCGCGGACGCCCAGGAGCAGCGCGGCGCTGATCGCGAAGGTGACGGCGTCGAAGAGGAGCGCGTTGCGGGCGCCCAGCACGGCGACCGCGGCCCCGGCCACGGTGGGGCCGAGCACGCCCAGGGTCCGCTCGGTCGCGGTGGTGAGTGAATTGGCCGCCTCCAGTTGGCGCTTGGGCAGCAACCTGGGCAGCAGCGACTCGTAGGCCGGGTCGAAGAAGGCCTCGCCCGCGCCGACGAACAGCACGAGCAGGGCCAGCACCCAGGGCGGCGAGCCGATCGCGGCGATGGCCGCCACGCCGACGACCACGGTGCGCAGCACGTCGACACAGGCCATGATCCGGGCGCGTGGGAACCGGTCGGCGATCACGCCGCCGATCAGGACGCACAGAGCCATGCCGAGGGCGCGGGCGGCCAGTACGGTGCCGAAGCCGGTGACACTGTGGTCGTCGATGAGGAGGTTGGTGGCGATGGCGAACGGGAACACCTGGTCGCCCAGTGAACTGGTCAGTTGGCTGGCCCATACACGGGCAAAGCGCGGCTCTCGCAGCACGGTGCGCCATGAGCCGGTGCCCTCGGGCGGCTCGGCTCCGGTGTCTCCGGGTGCGGGAGCTGCGGGTGCGGGGCTGGACGAAGCGTTCATGAAGTCTTTCTGTCCGTGAGTGTGTTCTGGAACGCCGAGAAGGCGTCGAACCAGCCGTCGACGGCGCCGTCCGCGCAGGAGGGCAGCGCGGCCCGGACAGCTTCCGCCTTCGCCATGGCGGCGTCCACGGTCCGGGCGAGGGCCGGGTCCTGGTGGCCGTGCCGACGCAGTCGGCGGGCGAACTCGGCCTGTGTGCGGGCGGCTACGACCTGGCCGCTCGCCCAGGCCGCCGACCGCGGGACGCCGTCCCACGGGGAGGTGACGGGGGGCAGCGGACCGGCCACGGGGAACAGATCGGTGATGATCCGCCAGCGGCTCCTCGCCAGCACGGTCACCAGGCCCATGGCGCGGGTCAGCGCCGGATCACGTCCGTGCTCGTCCCGCCGCCAGCCCAGCCACTCCGCCGCGCCCGCCGGCTCGGCCATGACCACCAGGCTCGCTTCCACCGCGGCGCGCGCCTCCGGCCAGCAGTCGGCGAGCAGCGCGAGCGCGTCGGCGGCCGGCGTCGCGTCCTGCGGGCCGGGTGGGGGCAACTGGCCGCAGTGCCACGTCACTCCGTGCGTGAGCGCGGTGTTCCACCAGTTGTGCGCGCCCAGGAGCAGCAGCCCGCTGCCGTGGACCGCGGCGATGGGCCGGCGCTCCGCGCGGTGCCAGGTTCCGTCGGCGGTGCGCAGCAGGGGGTGCGCGTCGGCGGCGTCAAGGCGCAGCGCCACGGGATCGGCCGGGCCGCCGGGTACCGCCCAGTGCTCGGCGAGCGGCAGAACGGCGAGGGCGTGGGGCTGCGAGGACACCACCGCGACGGTCCGGTCGGCCAGGAGCTCGGGGCGGCGGACCGCTGTGGCAAGGACGGCCGGGACGAGTTGGGCGACGAAGGCGCCGCTGGAGTCGTGGTAGTCCGCCGCGATCTCGTGTTCGGCACGCCGGACGGCACCGAGGACGACGGGATGACGGGCCACCGCCTCCAGTTCCGCCGTGTCGGCACCGGCCAGCACGTCGATGACCGCCTGTGCGGAGCTTCGCACGCCGGGCAGGGCAGCCCACTTGGCGTCGAAGTGCCGCAGCAGACGCAGCACAAGCAGCAGTACGTGCCGGGTGTGGGCCCGGTGGGCCGGCGACCACGTGCCCTCGCCGGTCAGGTCGGTGAGCAACCCACTTGCCTGTACGGGCTGTTGTGGCGCGCGCAGCAGTGTGCTCAGCGCTGCGTCGCCCAAGGCGAAGGAGAGACCGTCCGGTGCCTGGCGTGCCGGCCGGGGTGTGCTCGGCTCGGAGGTATCGGTGGGGTGGCTCGCGGCGGGCGCCGTGGCCTTCGTCCGCACGGGGGCGGCGGCGACCGCCGCCGCTCGCTTGCTCCGGTAGGCGTCCTCGACTCGGCGACGCAGTGCGGGATCGTCCAGCGCCTTCCACAAGAAATCGAGACCGCCGTCCGGTGCCATGGGTGCCCACCAGGCGCGCTGTCCGGCGAGTTCCCCGGTGAGCAGGGGCATGACGTCGCTGAGGGCGTTGGCCGAGTTCAGGGCGATGCTCACGCTGAGCGAGGCCCCCTCGCTCACCCCCCAGTGGCTCCAGAAGATGGGCAGATAGAGGATGTCACCCGGCTCAAGCACGAACTCCAGGGCGTCGTCCGGCATATAGGCGGTGCCCACGGAGCGGTCACCCAGCATGCGCCGACGCAGCGATTCGTCGGGCAGTCCCGACGGTGGCGACAACTGCCAGCGTTTGGTGCCCTGTTGCTGGACGACGAAGTTGTCGCTGTCGTCGAAGTGGCAGCCGATGCCGGACGTGGTGAGGGTCTGCACGGTGTCGCACCACACGTTCGGCCAGTCCAGGGCTTGCCGTACGCCGGCGCTGAGCGCGGCCAGCCGGGGGCTGGCCAGGTCGGCGACCCGGATGAACCAGGCCTCGCCGGGGCGTTCGACGGCCTGCACCGGATGGTCGCGGAGCATCCGGCGCCGGATCTCGTCGAACTCGGGCTCCTCCAGGGCGGGCGTCAGGAGGTGTTCAGCGGCGCCGCGCAGCACGAACGGCTTGCGGCGGAAGTACTCGGAGTAGAAGAGCTCACGGCTCATTCCGGGCAGGAACGGTGTCTCATCGCCCATCCCACACCTCCGCGAGGGCCTTGGCGTGCTGTTGGGCGTCGTGCTGTGCGGCTCTGTCTCCGGCGCTGCGTCCGGCCCGGTCGAGCAGTCCGGCGACATCGCGGTGGAGCGGAATGACGTGCAGGGCTCGGCGGGCCTGCTCCACCGCGAAGCGGGCGCGTCCGGCCCGCAGAGCGCAGATGATCTCCAGAATGGCCGCGTGGGCGTCGAGGGTGTCGGAGATGTCCTCGGTGCACAGGGGGAACAGTTCCAGTGCGTCCGCGTGCCGCCCGGCACGCATGGCGGCGAGTCCGCCGACGTAGGCGGGCCATGAGGCGCGGGCTCCCAGGGCGCGGGCGCGTCCCACGCCGGCGATGGCCTCGTCCACCCGGCCGGCCTGCGCGTCGAGGACGGCGCGCAGGGTGGCGCCTTGTGCGCCGAACGCCGCGAGTTCCTCCTCCCACAGGCGCTCCAGCTCTGCGGGGCCGACCGGTGCGCCGAGCGCGGCGGCGGTCAGCCCGCGTTCGGGAACGGCGGCGTCGGCGTGCCGGGTGAAGGTCTCGGCGGGCGGTGTCCTCAACTCCTTGTGCAGGGCGTCCGCCCATTGCCGGGCCAGCGCGTCCGCGGACCGCTGCGGTACGAAGCCGCTGGACACGCTCATCGATCCGGTCCAACTGCCGTACCGCGCAGGGTTGTTGCCCAGCGCGGCCAGCACCGCTGCCACGGTGTGGTCAGCCCGGCCGTCGCTGTCCACGAAGAAGTCCAGGTCGAGGTCGACGGCGGTGACGGTGTCCAGGACCGCGGGGCCCAAGGCGTCGAGTCCGGTGCAGGACACGCTCCCGACCGGCAGCGTGGCGCGGGCCCCCCACGGCTCGCGGCTGAAGGTGTCCATGACCTGATGCCCGACGTGGGGCACCAGGCTCAGCGCGTCCAGGAGTGCTCTGGCCGGGTCGCGCCCTGCCTCGCCCGGTACGACCCAGCACACCGAGGCCAGCCAGTTGCCGGCCAGGGCCGGGTAGAGGAAGTCGTCCAGCCCGTACCGCCCGTGGCCGGGTTCGCGGAACGGCAGCCTGCGGCCTTCGGCGGCCAGGTCCTCGGGACGGCCCCGCAGGGCGGCGAGCGCTTCGCAGTCCGCCGCGGGCACGTGTTTCAGGTCGAGGTGCCGGTCGAAGAAGAGCAGGTGCTCACCGTGGAAGCCGCGGGTGTCCCACACCGGCAGGATGTGCCCGTGCTCGGGCACGATGACCAGTCCCTCTCGTAGTTCTTCCAGTGCCGTCACCACAGTCCTCGTTTCAGCAGCGCCTGGCGCACCTCATCGGCCGCCGGGTGTCCGGGGATCGTGAGCGCCTCCGCGGTGTACGGCGACACCGGGCCGAAGGCCAGGCCGCGCGGGGTGCTGGAGTACAGACACGGCACCGGTTCGCGCCCCTCCTCCACCACCTGGCCCGCCGAGCGGTCGGTGCCCCGCCAGGTGGCGAGCAGGGCCGGCGGATGGTGGTGCACGGCAGCGTAGCCGTGCGTCGTGGGCATGATCTGGGCGAGGTCGGTGCGGAACGCCACCGGCGCCTCGTGCACGAGCGCGGTCAGCAGCGCCATCAGCATCTCGTGCACGAGGGTGCTGGACAGGTCATGTCCTCCGGCAACCTCGTCCGACGGATCCCCGCTGTTCGCGTCGCCGGACAGTCCTGTGGCGAAGCGGCCGAACGCCTCCTCAAGGGAGATGCCCTCACCGGTGTAGGGCAGCGCCCGGTACTGCGTGAATTCCGGGGAGCGCAGAAAGGCAGCCAGCAGGCGCTCACGGTTCCACCCCGCTCGCGCCAGGAGCTCCAGGGAGCGCGGAAAGGCGGCGCTGATGCCGGCTCCCGCGTCTCCGCTCCAGAGGTTGCCGCGGAACCTCCGGGCCGTGTACTCAAGTTCGTCCTGGTCGATCGTGGCCAGGCAGCCGAGTTCTGCGCGGTTGCGGGCGATGGCTGATGCCCCCTCGCGTGCCAGACCGTTCCGGAACTCGTCGTCGGTCAGCAGCCGCAGCAAGAGGTCCGTCAGCTCGTCGGCGTCGAGTTCGGAGGGGTCGGCGGCAGCGGATTCCGGGGACGGTCCGGTCGTGGACGTCATGAGGCCTCGCCGTCCATCCACTGCGCCACGACGTCGCGCAGCCGCTCGTAGTTGGGCCTGCTCTTCGGGGTGAGCTCGCCGTCCTCGTTGTAGACGGGGTCCTCGTAGGTGACGCCCAGCAGGTTCGGGCACCTGGGCAGCAGGTGGCGGGTGAGGTCGATCTGCTCGTCGAGCAGCACCCCGTGGTGCAGGTCGCGGAACTTCCCCCGCACGATCTGGCAGCCGGAGAGGTGAAGTTCGCGGCAGCGCTCCAGGGGCAGGGACTCAAGGCCCTCGTACATCGCCGGCCCGGTCCGGCCGCGCAGCCACTGGTAGCTCAGCAGGTGGCCGACGTCCAGGGTGACCCAGACGTCCGCGTCGTCGGCGAGGCGACGGAAGTAGTCGAAGGCGTCCATCGCGCCGAGCACGAAGGACCCGCCTTCGGTGAATCCCGGGAATTCCACGTGGAGTTCGGGTTCCAGGAGTTCCCTGGCCTCGCGGGCGTTGGACGTCGCGCGTTCCAGTCCCCGCTCGGTCATGACCGGCGGGAGGGGGTAGGGCAGCGGGCGGCCCTGGAGGCTCCAGATGCCCAGGTCCTCCACTACCCATGAGAAGCCGTACCGGGCGTGGAGTTCGTTGGTGAAGTCCGCCACCGGCCGGCGGTCGTAGCGCTCCGGCGTCCCCATGTTCAAGAGCGTCTGGTGGAAGGCCCGCGGCCGGCCCGCGGGCATGGCGTCGTACAGCCGGTCGTACGCGACGACGTAGTCGGCGGCCCGCAGCCGGGCACGGTCGCGGGGCTGGAAGGCGAAGAACGAGTAGCCGTAGTGCTCCTCGTGGCGGCGAAGGAACGCCCGGACGCGCGGCGTCACGTCCCCGCCGTCGGCGCTCGGGGCGAAACCGATCCGCTCCCCCCACGGCAGGTCCATACCCACGCCCAGACCCAGCCGGGTGGTTCGGTGTGTGAGCAGTGCGGGCGCGGCGGCCATCAGCGGCTCCCCGGGACGAGGTGGCGGGACGGGACGGCGACCACCGCGTCCGCGGCGGCCAGACGCCTGAGCCGGGCGCCTCCTGAGGCTGTGCGGGCGATCAGCAGGGTGCCGTCCTCCTGCTCGACGGCCACGTCGGCGCGCGGCAGGGCGAACACCTGCTGCCAGATCAGGTCGGCGAGCAGCGTGACGTTCCGGTCCGCGTCGACCATGGCGGCCGCGGGGCCGGCCGGCACGAGCCGGACCCAGGGCCGCAGCCGGGCGCGCAGCACCGGCTCGCCCGGGGCACCCCGGCGGCGCAGATGCGGTGGCAGGGCGTCATTGCCCTGCGGACGCACCCCTTCGAAGGTGTCGAGCAGCCGGCGCAGTGACTCATCGCGCTCCGGCCCGCCAGGAACGGACAGCGGGTAGCCGTGTCGTCCGCCGAGGTAGTTCAGTTCGGGGTTGCCGGCCAGCGCCCCGGTGCGGTCGAGCCGCACGCCGTATTCCTCGGCATTGTTCGCGAGAAGGGTCCCCGGCTCGGCCACCATCAGCTGGAGCACGTCGATGCCGATCTTGTCCTCGTTGCTGCCGAGGAAGCGCCGCGACTCCGCCGCCTCCGCTTCGGTCTCGTCGAAGAGGCCCCCCATGACCGACAGCCGGAGGTTGATGCCTGCGCCGACGACGTTGTCGATGATGGTCTGGTAATCCGCGGCCCGCACGCCCTTGTCCATCCGGTCGAGCAGGCGCTGCGCGTTGGTCTCGTAGCCCACGCTCATCAAGACGCAGCCGAGTGAGGCCAGTTCCCGGCAGAAGCCGGGGTCGAGCAGTACGGATTCGAGCCGGTTGCGGGTACTGAAGGTGACGCGCACACCGCGGCGGCGCACTTCGCGCATCGCCTGGGTGACGAGTCTGAGGTTGGTGTTCTCGTCGACGATGGCGACGAAGTCCACTCCATGGGTACGGACCGTGTGCTCCACGGCGTCGGCGATCTGGCCCGGGGTGCCCTGCTGGTAGGCGCCTTGCGGCAGGGACCGGTTCCCGTAGGAGCAGAAGACGCACCGGCCCCAGTAGCAGCCGACGCAGGACACGACGGCGAGTTGGAAGTCCTCGGCGACGTAGGAGCGGACCGGGAGGTCGTCGAAGTCCGGCGTCGCGGCGTCCCGGAACGAGGTACGGACGGGGCGGGGCTGCGCGTCCTCGCGGGGGCGCCGCACACCGGGCACCTCGCTTTCCGGCAGCGCACCGTCCAACGCGTCAAGGGCCCGGGTCAGGGGCTCCTCTCCCGCGGTCACGCACAGGGCGTCCACCGAGTCGCGCACGGAAGCCAGTGCTATCAGGTCGTCCTGACGCAGCATCACCTGCTGGCCGCCCAGCCAGATGCGTGCCTCGGGGGCCAGCGCCCGCGCCCAGGCGGCTATGAGCAGGGCGGGTGCGATCTGACTGAAGAAGGCGACGGAGAGCCCGATGACGCGCGGGCGGGAGCCGGCGAGCGTGCGCTCCACCAGGCGCCGCAATGTCGCCGTCGGTGTGTCCAGGGCGCTCGCCGGCAGGGCCGCGGTCTGCCGCACCTGCTCGTCCAGCGTGCGCAGGCTCGGCCACGTACGGGTCAGGAAGGATTCCTCAAGGACGACTTCGACCGCCTGGTTGGCCAGCCGTACGGCCCGGTCGGCGCCGAGCGTCCCGGCACCGCTCTTGGCGAGAACCTGACTGCGCAGCTCCGGCAGGAAGCGGCGGGCGGTCTCGGCCATCGCGGCCCGGTACCAGCTCTTCATGTCCGTGCGGGCCGGGGCCAGGTGGCGTTCTTGGGCGTGCCTCAGCGGTTCGGGAGCGAGGAGGTCGTGGAACAGTTCCAGATTCAGGTCGGCCTGGCGCGCCGTACGGCCCGCCCGCCGGAGATAACCGGTCAGATATGGAAGGCTCAGATAAGGGAAGAGCCGGGCTTCTGTCTGCGGGGGAAAGAGCAGAAGCACGTCTGGATCGGTATTCGCCACCCTTTTCCGCACTCCTCCGCCCGCGTCGACGTTCCAGGTGGTGGAGCCGGAAGCCCAGCTCCACCGGTGCGCTTGTCCTGGGTCAGGACTCCGGGTCGGCCTCGATGAGGGACTTGAAGCGGAAGGCGTGGAATGCGCCACCCACCTTCAGCTCGGCCGACTCGATGACGTCCAGGTCGTCGAGTTCACTGAACTGCGGCTCGTTGTTCGTCTCAGGCATGGGAACCTCCAGGTTCTTTGCAGAGCATCGGCGATCGAGCAGAGCGAACCTATTGGGTGGTTCTCGGCCAGTCAACGCCGAATAAGATGACCTCCGAAGCGTTTCGGACACCCGTCGGACTTTCAATCCCGCGTTCAACAGTCATGAAATAAAGGGATGTTCCGGCTTTCAGTGTGAAAAGTGCCGCTTCCCCTGGAGGCTCGGACTCGGCAACGCCACCCCTCCGATCGGTAGCCGCACCGGGTCATGATCAAAAGCGCAATGGCCCCTGTCACGAACATTCCGGAACCCAATGCTCCATTGCCGACTTGACCTTTCCTATGTGATGCGTACGAATCTGTCCGACCAGATCAGCTGGGCACCGCAGGCAGATATGCGGCATCGCGGGATTGGCCGAGTCCCGGCGTACCCGGCCGGGCGCGTTCGACCGGTGGACGATCGCCGCTTGAGCCGGGCGCTGCGGCCATGGCCGACAGCGACGACCTCCCGAGTCGCCCGGTCGGCTCGATGAACTCCCGTCTCTCGTTGGCCGGTTGCGTCTGTGTCATCGAACCTGACAAACGTCATCTTTTCCTGTGAGCAAGGTCGTTCTGAGGGTGGAGGGACGGCCGGTGGGGCGCGCAGAGGATGGAGACATCCGCCACGCACACCTGAAGAGACGGGATCTGCCCATGCCTGACACCCAGTCGAGTTCACGCCCCGACCGCCGGACAGTGCGCCTGGCCGCCGTGGCATCGGCGGCCCTGCTGTCCCTCGCGGTCGGTGCGCTTCCGGCCGGGGCCGCCATCCCGCCACCGGCCTCCGTCTCTGCCTCCGCCGTCTCCACACCGTCCGGTCTCGACCGGAAGGCGTTGAGTGCCTCGCTTGAGGCGTTCCATCAGGCGGGGATGTACGGGCCTACTCATCGGTGAGGGACGGCCTTGAGCGGTGGCGGGGAGCGGCAGGTGTCGCCGACCTCGACACCGGACGGCCGATGCGCCCCGACTACGAACACCGGATCGGCAGCATCACGAAGACCTTCACCTCGGTAGCTGTCCTCCAGCAGGTGGCCACGGGCCGGATTGGCCTGGACACCCCGATCGGTGACTACCTTCCGGAGCTGGTGCCGGGAGAGCGGGGACGGAAGGTGACGGTGCGGATGCTGCTCAACCACACGAGCGGCATCGCGGACTACATGCTGCCCGCCTTCCCCAAGCTGGTGAAGGACCCGGGACAGGCCCTGGACGAAGGCCAGTTCCACAAGCTGGCCCCCGAGGAGCTGGTCCGCCTGGGGCTGGCGGCCAAGCCGCTGGCCCCGCGCGGCAAGTACGCGTACGCGAACACCAACTACATCATCGCCGGACTGCTGTTGAAGAAGGTCACGGGCCAGGACCCCGAGTCGTACATCACCAACAACGTCATCCGCGAGGCCGGGCTGCGGCACACCTACTTCCCGCGCTCCGCCCGCATCGAAGGGCCGCACGCCAAGATGTACGAGTCGTTCTACGGCACCATCGCACCGGCACGCGACTACAGCGTCTACGACATGTCCTGGGCCGGGACGGCCGGTGCGATGGTCTCCACGATGGACGACCTCAACGACTTCTACCGCCGGCTGCTGGGCGGGAAGCTGCTCTGCGCGGCACAGCTGCGGGAGATGAAGACGACGGTTCCCGCGTACGAGCCGGAGGCGGGACAGGAGGTGGCGATGCGGTACGGGCTCGGTCTGTTCACCCTCAAGATGCCCAGCGGCGGTTGGTACTGGGGCCACGACGGTGGCGTGTTCGGGGCGGGGACCTGGGCGATGTCCACGGAGGACGGGCGCCGCCAGGCCGCGATCGGCCACAACCTGATGAAGTACGAGCGGTTCGGCGACGACGGCAAGCCGCTGCCGAACCCGATCGGCGACGCACTTCTCGCATACATGGACCAAGCACTCAGCGGCACCCCGGCCGAGCGGGTCCACGGCGTATCGCCGGTGCCCCAGGGCCTGCCCGCCCCCGGTCAGCTGCGCCCCAGTCCCGCCCCGTAACGGGGTCGAACCGGTCGCCCGAGAGGGGCTGATGCCCCGCCCCCTGAGCCGTCGGCTGGACGACACTCCGCGCTCGCACCGGGGAACGCCGGGCCCGGGTGTTACGTCACCGGCAGGTGTGCCGGCTGCTCTCCCCGGATACCGGCCACCCGGCAACGTGCTGAAGGAAACGCATCGGATCCCCCCTTGTTCAAGGGGAGTTGGTGACGGGCCGAGGGGAGTCGACGGCTGTATGGCGCTGCGTCCGCGAGGGCGGCGTTGTTCGCCGCCCCGCGCGGGGCTCACTGGCCGAGGGCGACCTGGACGACCTTGATGACGACCAGGATCATCGCGATCAGCAGGTAGGTGCGCAGGGCGCCCATGCCGATCTTGCGGGTGGTGGACATGGTCGGCCGGGTGAGTGTCTCCAGGGGCGGCATCCGCCAGCCGTCGCGTCCGGTGCGGTCGATCGGGTCTTCCTTGGTGCCGGTGCGCCGCCGGGTGAAGGAGTATCCGGCTGCCAGGACCCCGGCCACGCCGCAGGCGGCCATGATGTTCAGGATCGCGTTCGCGGTGATGTCGGGGAACAGGACGGAGGCGGTCAGGATGACGGAGAGGGTGACCAGGACGCCGACGACCGCGGCGGTGAACGCGTTGGTCTTCGGGCCGTTGACCCACGGGCCGAGCACGGCCTTGTCGTTGCAGAGGAGAAGCAGGAATACGGAGGCGGACGGCAGCAGGACTCCGGCCAGGGTCTGTACGCCCTGGGTGAGCAGGCCGAGCGGGGAGCCGGGGATCAGGACGATCGTGGCGGCCACGGCCACCAGGCCGGCATAGATGGCGTAGAAGCCCTTGGCGCCCTTCACGCCGCGGTGCAGCGAATGCTTCATGCCGAACACGTCGCCGATGGCGTAGGCGGTGGAGAGTGAGACTGCGAAGGCGCCGATGATCGAGGCGTCGAGGAGGGCCACTGCGAAGAGCACGCCGGCGACCTTGCCCGCGTGGGCCTCGATGCCGGCCGCGACACCGGCGGTGTCGTCGAAGTTGCCGAAGCCGCTGGTTCCGGCGAACGCGGCGGCGGCCATGCCCATGACGGCGGCGGCGCCGATGATGACGATGGCGATGCCGAGCCACAGATCGGCCTTCTCGTACTTCATGAAGCGCGGGGTGATGCGCTTGTCGATGACGTACGACTGCTGGAAGAACAGCTGCCAGGGCGCCACCGTGGTGCCGACGATGCCGATGATCAGCAGCATCACCGTCGCCAACTCACCCGAGCCGCCGGGCATGTTGGGCACCACGAAGTCGTGTGCCATCTGCGAGGAGGCCGGGTGAATGATGAAGTACAGCGGAACCAGCAGCAGCGAACCGGCACACAGGATGATCGCGATGCGCTCGAAGCGGCGGAAGGATCCGGTGAACGCGGAAGCGATGATGACCGCCGCGGCCAGCACCACCGACGCCACCTTGGGCAGCCCCAGATACCCCGCGGCCAACGTGATGCCGATGAACTCGGTAACGAGGGTGAGGGCGTTGAGGAGGAACAGGTCGATGACGCTGAACGCGCCCCAGAACTTGCCGAACCGCTCAAGGATGAGGCGGGCGTGTCCGACGCCGGTGACCGCACCCAGGCGCAGCACCATCTCCTGGTTCACGTAGAGCACGGGAATCAGGAGGAGCAGGGTCCACAGCAGGCTGGTGCCGTAGTTCTGGCCGGCCTGGCCGTACGTGGCGAAGGCGCCGGCGTCGTTGTCGCCGACCATCACGATCAGGCCCGGGCCGACTATCGCAAGGAGGGTCTTGAGCTTGGCTGACAGGCCCCGGCGCTCGCCGTGGTCGTCCTGCTTGATGGTGCCCAGCGCGCCGCGGATGTCGCCGACGTGGGCGTCGTCCAGTACGGCGGTGCGGGGGGTCGGAATGGTGGGCCTGGCGGGTGCGGTGGTCATGGTGAGCCTCCCGATTCCCCTGGCAGGGGGAGAACATGGGGGCACGCGGCAGTCACATATGGCACACCGAAGCAGCCCGGCCGCCCGGGACGGCCGGGGGCCGTACGGGTGCGGGTGAGAAGGAGTGTGCGGAGGGAGTGTCGTTATCGCGTGCCGAGGACGGGCGAGGTCGATCGGATGCGGGGCCGACTATGGCCCGGACTACTGCAACTGCAGTCCATGTCTCTCGCCTCCTTCCGGCCGGAGCGCACACGGGCGCTGGACGACGCGGCAAGGAGCGGACCGGGCGGATCCCGGTTCACCCCAACTCGTCAGAGCTTTGGCACTGCACGGCGTAATCCCCCTGCTGGGGAAGCCACTTGGGGTCACCCCTTAAGTCGGGGAGACCTGTCCTGACCCTGGGCGTCTCTCGACGTCGTGGGGTCAGTGGCCTGTGTCCGTGCAGACGCCTCACCGAACGAGGTGCCTTCTTCAAACCTCCAGAAGCATAGCCTGATTCTTGCGCGATCACGCAACTACTTGGTGAACCCTTGACGCGGAACGACTCGTTCGGGTTCCGCCGCACCGTGGCCGAACCGCCTCCGCGAGTGCGGGTACTCTGCTCCGCGACGTTCACACCACAGGGGGCCCATCGATGGACCACGACCACAAAGCCGCAGGCAGCACCGTTGGGCACGGCCTGCACTGGCGCGGGGTGATCCGCACCCGGCGGGCCGTGATCACCACGTCGCTCGCCCTCGGCGGGCTCGTCGTGTCGCTCAACTTCGGCGGACTGCTCGGCAATCCGGACAGCCACCAGTCGATGACGTCCCGGGTGGTCGCCGGCATCAGCGCGGGGGTCTTCCTGGTGGGCGCGCTGATCGCCGTGCGCGGAGCCACCGACGACCTGGTGAAGCTGCTGACCGGGCGGCTCAGCGACAACCGCTCGGCCGCGCTGCGCGTGATATGCCTGCTGTCCGGCTACGCACTGGTGATCCTCGGCGCACTCAGCCTGGTCCGGGTCCCGTGGGAGAAACTGCTGGTCGGCGGTGCGCTGACCGGCGTGATCCTGGGCATCGCCGCCCAGCCGGTCCTCGGCAACATCTTCGCCGGCCTGGTACTGCTGGTCGCGCACCCCTTCACGATCGGCGAGAGGATCAGCGTCCAGTCCGGCCCGCTCGGCGGCCGCATCGAGGGCGAAGTCACCGATATGACCCTGCTGTTCATCGAACTCCACACCGACGACGGCAAGATGCTCCTGCCCAACAACGCCGTACTCGGCGCCGCGATCGGGCCGCCCGCTCGGGAGACGGCCGCAGCCTGAAAGCCGCCACCGCCTGGCGCCGTGCTCGACGACGGCATTCTTGAAGCCGGTGCCGACTCAGCTCCTGGCGATGGCGGGGCGGGTCTTCTTGGCCCGGCCGAGAAGGCGTCGCGCCGAGGTGCACGGTGATCCCCTCCGGCCATGACTCACGTTCGGTCAGCAACCCGGGACTTGGAGCCACGAGAGGTGAGTCGTGGCAGTGGGCACACCAGGGCGTGGCTGATCGAGAGATGCTGTAGCCGGCCGCGTGCGCAGGGCGGTCCGCGCCTATGCGGAGGGCGAGTTCTCCGCGGCGTGCCGGGCGCGTGCCTGCTTGAGGGCGGTGTCGAAGTCGCGCTGGGTGTCGTCACACCAGTGGAGAAGGTCGGCGAGGGCTTGCTGCAGGGTCTCGCCGGGGCTGCGGCGCCAGCCGTCGCCCGAGAGCGTGTATGTCTGAAGAGCCGCGTTGGCGCGTCCCACCGCGGCCTCGTGCCCGACCGTCGTCACTGTCATCGTTCCCTCCCGTGGAAGCTCACAAAAACGATAGCGCGTTGTATATTTGCAGTGCATTTCACTTTTAGCCGGGGCGGGCGCCAGCAGCCGGAGCAGGGACAGGAGTGTATGGAGACACCCTCGGACGGGCTGCGCACGGTGACGGCCGTGCGGTATGTGACCCCGCTGCGGAGCGGCGGCTCCGTCCCCGGCATCGTCGAGGCCGACGACCTGGGGACGTACGTGGTCAAGTTCACCGGCTCGGCACAGGGCCGCAAGGCGCTCGTCGCCGAGGTCATCGTGGGCGAACTGGCGCGTCACCTCGGGCTGCGGGTACCGGAGTTGGTGCTGGTGGACTTCGATCCCTCGGTAGCCGCCGAGGAACCGCACCAGGAGGTGCAGGACCTGCTGCACGCCAGCGCGGGGATCAACCTCGGCATGGACTACCTGCCGGGAGCCGCCGACTTCACTCCGGGTGCGCCCGATGCCGATCCGGTGGAGTCGGCCAGGATTCTCTGGCTGGACGCGTTCACCGCGAATGTGGACCGTACGGTGCACAGCCCGAATCTCATGACGTGGCCGACCTCCGGCCGCCAAGAGCCCCGTCGGTGGCTCATCGACCACGGCGCGGCGCTGGTGTTCCACTACCGGTGGGAGGGCGCGGCGGACGCGGTCGGCAAGGCCTACGACTTCCGGTCGCACGCGCTGGGCTCGCCCGGCCTCGACATGGCGGCGGCGGACGCCGAACTGGCCCCCCGGGTGCCCCCGGAGGTGCTGCACCGGGTGGTCGCGGCCGTGCCGGACGCGTGGCTGGCCGACGAGCCGGGGTTCGCCACCCCGCAGGACGTCCGCGACGCCTATGTGACCCACCTCGCCTCCCGCGCACGGGTATCCGCCCAGTGGCTTCCCCAGGAGCTGCTGTGAGTGAAGGACTGCGGGAGCGGAAGAAACGGCAGACGCGGCAACGGATCTCCGAGACGGCTCTCGGCCTGTTCGTGGCACGGGGCTTCGACAACGTCACCATCGCCGAAGTCGCAGCAACCGCGGACGTCTCGGTCAACACCCTCTACAACTACTTCGCGGCCAAGGAAGACCTCGTTCTGCCGCCGGACGAGGCATCCCCGCAGCGGCTCGCCGACATCGTGCGCGCCCGGCAGCCCGGCGAGTCCGCCGCGCGAGCGGTGCTCGGCCAACTGCGGGACGAACTGCGGCGCCGGGACCGGAAGGTGGGCCTGACCGCGGGCTTCGGCCCCGTATTCGAGATGATGCGGGCAGCCCCCACGCTCACCGCCCGCCTGGAAGACCTCGGCCGACAGATGACCGACGCCCTCGCCGCGGTCCTGGCCGAAGAGACCGCAGCGGCCCCCGACGACCAGACGCCACGCGTGGTCGCCAGCGAGATCGGCTGGTTCCACTCACTGCTCTACAGCGAGATCGGCCGACGCATCGCGGCCGGCGAGAAGCCCGCCGCGATCGCCGAGGCTCTGCTGGAACTCCTCGACATCGTCGAGGAGACCCTCGGCCAACGAGCGCTCGGCTACGCCATCCGCGAAGGCTGACGCCGCCGGTACGCCCTCCCAGCACCGCTGAACCCGCGACCGTGGCGTCAGTCCCGCCCTGTGCTCTCCTGGCCCGCCGCCCACCGGGCGGTGAGCGTGTCCACGGCGGTGACGGCGCGCCTCGTGCGGGCGTGCGCACCGTGTTGCTGAACTCGACGTGCAGGAACGGGACATCCTCGGCTGCCGCCTTGCGGCCCTCGACGCCGCAGCGCAGGCGGATTCAGGACGTCCAGTGGCGGTACGCCTCCACCCATTCCCGACCGTCGGGTGGGGGAGTGGGCACCGGGAGGTCGAGGATTCCGATGGCCTGGCGGTACCGGCCGCGCCGGCACCGGGCGGTGATCTGATTGCTGGGATTCAGCTCAATCGCGGTGACGGTGACCGTGACGCCGAGGACGGTGGTCTCGAACGGCAGGGCCAGCCGGTCGCCGATCACCACGGCGAAGGAACCAAGCTGTTCGTACTCGCCGTAGGCATCCACGGTCACCTCGGCGACCAGAGCGTCGAGTTCGGCCTTGGAGAATTTCCTCAAGGCGCGTATCACCGGCCCGCGCGCAAGAGTTCCGCGAGGCCGGCGCCGACCAGGGTGACGGACGGCGAGGGCTCGCCCCACCTCAGCCTGGTCATGGGCCAAGGGGGGCAAGGGGGGCCAGGCGGGCTGTGGCGTCACCATCAACGGCACGGAGGCCAAGGGGGCCGTCGCCAAGGCCGAGTGCGGCACAGCGAATTGTGTGGCGGTCTCGTCGGCCGGGAAGTCCGCGTAGCCATGGTGGAGAACGGCATGGAAGACGGGCCGGTGTCGCCTCCGGTGGGGGTGGTGGATGTCTGTGGCACAGCCGCATGCGGCGGGCAGGGCCTTAGGTGAGGAGCCGAGCAGGGTGGAGTCCTTGGCCCGTTCCAGGATGAGGGCGGCGGCTGCTTCCCCCTCGTTGTGCTCGTTTGGGTGAACGTGCCCTTTGCGGAGCACCAGTTGATGCCATGTGGCGTTGATCGGGATGCCCTATTGGCTTACCGAGAAGGGGATCAAGCGGCCGGTGGGGAGCTGGAACGGCAAGTAGTCACAGCGGGGGTCCGGGTGGCAGGGCGGTTGCAATGAGCTGCTGCGCCGATGTCCCCGAGGCGGTCCATCGGATGCTCCGGTTGCCTTCGGGCCCGGCAGGCGTGACGAACCCAATGAGAAGAGGAGAGTGGGCCTTGCGCTGCGAAGGCGGGTCGAGCGAGCCGACGGAGGCCCCGGTGACACCGTCGGGGCACGTTCGGTGGCGGCGTTGCGCGGCAGTGTTGGCAGTTGTTCTCGGGGCTGCGTATGCGCTGTTGTCGAGCGGCAGTGCCGGTGCGCTGCAGTTCGCGTTCACCGGACGCGTACCCGTCGTGATCACTGCGGATCAGATCCACGTGACCGGCATGTCCATCGCTCCGGGTCTCTCCTCGGGCGAACACCCCGATACGGCGCTCCTGTCTCTGTTCGAGGACTTTCAGGCCGACGGCGTATGCGTGACGTCCACGGTGGAGCTGCCGGTGATCGGGGCCACCACTGCGCGTCTGTATGCCGACACGCTCTCCAGCTCGGGATTCACCATCGAAGCCGCCTCCCTCACCTCGTCGAGCGTTTCCCTTTCCTCCGCCAGCATGAAGACCGACGTGGCGGGGCGGGAGCAGACCACGCCCTTCAAACTGACAGCAGGCTCCTTCACGGCGTCCAAGGTCCGTGTCGAACCCCGGACGTTCGCCGCTGCCACCCTCGCCGCGAAGGGGTTCCACGCGGACTTCGTCCACGGCCGACAAGGCTGCCCCACCGGCTCTCAGGGCTCCGAGGAGTGACGGTGAACCGACTGTGGCCGGCCGTCCGGTCCCGCTGGCTGCCCTGGTATCGCGCACGTCCCTTCTGGGGCGGCCTGTTGATGTGCCTGGGAGGCGTCGAACTCGTGGTAACCACCTGGAACGGCCTGAGCATGTTGCCGTTCTCGGGGACGGCCGGCGCGTCGGCATGGCTGCTGGGCAGTCTGTGCCTGGTGTCCGGGGTCACCACTTGGCACGTACCGGAAAGACGTCTCTTCCCCGGGGTTCTCGCTCTCATGCTGTCCCTGGTCAGCCTTGTCGCGGCCAACATGGGCGGCCTGTTCCTCGGTTTCCTGCTGCTGGCATCGGGTGGAGCGATGACCGTGGCCTGGACGCCCGAGCCACGCACGCGCAAGGCACCGTAGGAATCACCTCCCGAGAAAGGTCAAGCCTTGGCACGTTGGGAACTGGGCAAGTTCGACGAGTGCCTCGATCTAGCAGGTATCGACGACACCACATTGAGGAAGTCGTACCGGACTTGCTTCAAGTTGGCGCTGAAGACGGACTGGACCATGGCCATGGCCGGGGCGTTCCTGCCGCCGCAGCGCCGGCCGGCGATGGCCGCGGTGGGAGCCGTGGTGCGGTGGGTGGATGACCTGGCGGATCACCGCAAGGGCAATGTCGCGAGGTTTTCCGAGGAGACGCAGGCCCTTCTGGCGGAAGTCCGTTCGGGCCGTTCGGCGCACCCTGTGCGCGCCGCGATCGTGCACAGCATCGTCGCTTTCGCCTTGCCGGTGCCTTCACTGGAGCGGTTCGTCGCGACGACCCAGGCAGACATCGGGAGAACCGAGTTCGCCACCGAGGCGGAGCTGTCGGAGTTCGCCCGCCATGCCGTGGGCGCGCCTGTTCTGCTCGGCTGTCCCCTGCTGGGCGGTCCGGTCGGCGATCCTGCGTTCGACCAGGCGGTGCTGTCGTTCGGTGAGGGCCTGGACCGGGTGGACAACCTGCGTGATCTCTCCGAAGACCTGGCGCGCGGGTGGCTGGGAATCTCAAGAGAGACCCTGGACAACTGCGCAGCCGATCCCGCGGATCTGGTGAACCGCAGGGCAACTCCCGAGGTGCTGCGGGCGCTGCGATGCGAAGCTGACCGGGCCGCGGCTCTCCTGGCCGGCGCCGACATGGTGGCGGCGAGCCTGCCTGCGTACGGCAAGGCCGCAATCGACACCATGCAGTCCCTGTACCGGCTGCATCTGCAGACCGTGACCGAGGATCTGCCCGCTGTTCTGCGCCGACGCCCCCGCCCTCGTACAGCTGCTCTGAAACGGCTGGCGGTCTCCTCACTGGGATCCATGGCCGGTGCCATCCCTCAACCGCGCACGGAAGCGGCTCCCTTCTGCCTTCCCATCGCTGTTTCCCATGCGCACGAGCAGTCCGACAACGTACGTCATTGGGCATCGCACCGGGCGATCAGCGCAGAACTGCGGCGCTGCTGCGAGCAGTCGCAGGACGGAGTGCTCGCCACGATCCAGAGCCACGCCCTCTTGCCCGTCGGGAAGCTGCTCAGGCCGGTTCTCACCGTGGAAGGTGCCGGAGCGGTCGGCGGGGACACCGCCATGGTGGTCCAGGCCGCGGTCAGCATCGAACTCGTCCATGTCGCCAGCCTGATCAACGACGACATCATCGACGGTGACGACCAGCGCAGGGGCCGGGACTCGGCGCCCGCCCGCTTCGGTGCGGACCTCGCCCTCCTGGCCGCCAACGGCCTGGTCATGAAAGCCCTCCAAGGGCTCTCCCGCTGCCGCGAGCAGGGCGTCACCGCAGAGCGCCTCAACCAAGCCTTCACCGAAGCGGGCCAAACAGGCGAAGACCTGACGCGCGGTGTGGCCCTCGAACTGTCCATCACCGACGACCTCACCTGCCCGGTGGACACCTACCTGGAGATGATCAAACTCAAAACGGCTGTGCTCTTCGCCTACGCGAGCCGCCTTGGCGCCTACCTCGTCGACGGCGGCAACGACCACGTCAAGGCGCTGAGCGCGTACGGCCTGGCTCTCGGCATGGCCTTCCAGATCCGTGACGACCTCCTGCCCTACGACAGCACCTCGGAGGCCGTCGGCAAGGACGCCTCCAGCGACCTGAGGAACCATCGCACCACCCTGCCCGTCCTGCTCGCGTACGCCCATGCCACGCCGCATCAACAGGACGAACTGCATGCCTTGTGGAACGACACCGACCACGAACGGGCGCTGCCGGCCTTGCACCGAGTGCTCCAGAGCACCCAGGCGATGGTTCGTGCCCGCAACTTGGCCACTACGTATGGCGAGCAGGCCCAGGGCCACCTGGACCGGCTGCCCGACACCCCCCACCGGACTCGACTGCGACATCTCGTGCGCCAGGCCACACAGCGCATCAACTGACGCATCGACTGGGACGGGCCGGAGACGCATCCTCGCCGGCCGGATCACCCGGTTCGCCGGGGCGGCACCGAACGGCCGCCCCGGCGAACCGGGCTGTCCTGCACTGAATGGGTCAGCGGCGGGCCTGGGCGTCGAGCCAGTCCCGAACCAGTTCGTCGTTGGGCGATTCGAGCAGGGCGAAGTGGTCGACGGGCAGCTTGTCGACGGCCTCGTCCGGCAGGACGTCCCGCCACTGGCCGATGGCGTGTCCGCCGGTCCACGGCTTGCCGCCGTCGGCCGTGACGGTGGTCGGCCCGCGGCGGGCGTAGTCGATCTGGCCACCGGTGTCGCCTTGGAGGATGCGCACCTTCAGCCCGTCGGGCGGGCTCAGGAGCAAGCCGTCCAGGACCCGTGCGTTCGATTCGTACACCGCCCAGGCGTCCTCGATCTCCTGCTGGCCGGCGTCCCGCGCCAGGGTCCCCGCGTCCTTGGCCGCCGCGGTGACCGCGGCCAGGTCGAACCCGCCGTGCTCGTCGACGAACCGCTGGGCGGGGATGGTGATCGACCAGCCGACACGGACGAAGATGTCGAAGGCGTCCTCCACACGGACCCGGTGGGCACCAGGGTCCGGCGGGTCGATGAGCAGGGCCCGCACCGCGTCGCCGCAGCGGTCGTGCAGCCGGCGGGCGACCTCGTAGCCGAACACGCCGCCCAGCGAGAACCCGGACACGCAGATGCTGCCGAACCGTTCGACGCCGCTTGCCAGCAGGACCTCGGCGAGTCCGTCGGCGAGCGCCGCCATGCCCTTGCCGGACAGCTCGGGAGGGGTCTCCATGGCCCACACGGTGTCGTCGGCGGGCAGCAGCCTGGCCAGTGACGCGTACCGGGTGACCGCGCCGGACAGCGGAGGCAGGAAGACCCACAGCCGGTCCTCGCCCGCCGGACGCATCCGCACCAGGGTGGTGCCGGTGGTGTGGTGTGCGGTCGGAATCCCGTCACGCCGATCGGCCAAGAGGCGGGCCAGCGCGTCGAATTGGGGCGTCCGGTACAGCTCGGCGGCGCGCAGGCTCACGTTCAACCTGCCGCGCACCTCGGTGATCAGCTCGATCGCCCTGACCGAGTTGCCGCCGGCCGCGAAGAAGCTCGTCGACTCGTCCTCGGGCGGGGCACCGAGGACCTGTCGCCAAGCCCGCCGCAGTTGTGCGGTCACGTCCGACGGATCGGCGTCGTCCTCGACATCCGTGCTCGGCAGGGCCTTCGCCCGGTCGAGCAGTACCGCGCGGTCGACCTTGCCGCGCGACGTCAGCGGGAACTCGTCGAGGACGGTGACTCGCGAGGGCACCATGTAGTCGGGCAGGGAGGCCGCGAGCAGCCGCACGATCGCCGCCTCGGGATCCGGCGGCGGCGCGAGGCTCTTGTCGAGCCGGACGTACGCGGCGAGCAGCCGGCCGCCGGCGGCTTCGAACGGTACGACCACCGCGTCGACGACGAAGTCGACGGACAGGAGCCGGGAGACGATCTCACCGGGTTCCACCCGGAAACCGCCGTTCACCTTGACCTGCGCGTCGTAGCGGCCGTGCAGGTCGTAGCCGCCGTCGCCCTTCGCGGTGGCCACGTCGCCGGTGCGGTAGGACCACTCCCCGTCGAGCAGGCAGAACGCCGAGGACGACGCCGCGTGCCCCAGGTAGCCGCGACCGACCGCGACGCCCTGGATGACGAGACCGGATGCGTTCCCCTCTTCGCCGAGGGGCTCAAGAAGAAACCGGACGCCGTCGATCGGCGCCCCGATCGCGATGGCGTCGCCGGGCAGCAGGTCCCGGTAGCAGACGACGACGGCCGTCTCGGTCGGACCGTACCCGTTCACCACGCGGGTGCCTCCCGGCGCGACGGTCGCCCAGGCGGCCACCGCACCCTGGGTCGGCGCCTCGCCGCCGGCCATCACCAGGCGCAGCTCCGGCGCGGTGTGCCCGGCCGACGCGGCCAGCTCGGCGCCGAACCTGTTGAAGACGCCTGTCGGCAGGCTCAGCACGGTGACACCGAGCCGACGGCAGTGGTGAAGGAAGTCCTCGGCTCCGCCGTACACGAACGCCTCGTCCCGGAAGACGAGTTCGCAGCCGGCGACCATCGAGGTGCAGATCTGTTCGAGCGCGAGGTCGAACGCGATCGAGGAGAAGAGCAGCCGGGTGTCGTCCGAGGTCAGGCCGTACCAGTCGATGGTGCGCAGGACGTGGTTCTCCAGAGCGGCCTGCTCGACGACGGCTCCCTTGGGCGCCCCGGTCGACCCTGAGGTGTAGGCGACGTACGCGGCGGGGGAGGTGCGCCGGACCAGCCGTTCGTCCAGCGGCGGCCCCGGTCGCGGGCCACGCCTCGGGCCCGACTCAGTGATCAGCGCGGCCGGGCCGCAGTCGTCGACGATCAACTGCTTGCGGCTGTCCGGCAGATCCGGCTCCAGCAGGGTGAAGGCCGCGCCGACCTGGCCGACCGCGGCCATCGCGACGATGGTGTCGAAGCCGACCGGCAGGTCGATGACCACGACGTTCTCCGCCCCGACGCCGAGCTCGCGCAGTCGCGCGGCCAAGGTGTCGCAGGCATCGGCGAGTTCGCGGTAGCTCAGCTTGTGCTCGCCACGGGACAACGCGGTCTTCTGGGGACGGCCGACCGCATGCGCGGCGATCGCGGCATACAGCATGCCGCCGGTTTCCGGAGTCATCAGGCGTTGACCTTTCGCGAACGGGGAGTGGCAGAGGTACTCGTGGTGGTGGGCAGGATCACCAGGACGGCGATCACGGCGACGGACGCCACCGCGGCGCCGGTGATCCAGGCGGCGAGCAGGCCGGAGCTCACGCTGTCGGCGAACCACGTCGCGGCCTGCCCGGACCCGTGGGCGAGCAGGTCGTAGCCCTTGCTCACCGAGCCGGCCGAAGAGGGCAGACCGGGCGCCGACTCGATGTGCTTCCCGTAGCTCGTCGAGAACACCAGGCCCATCACCGCGACGCCCCCGGCGCCCCAGATCTGCTGGAACATGGCGTTCACGGAGGATCCGACGCCCGCGTCGGCCGGTCGCAGACTGGTGACGATCAGCGTCAGCGCGGGTCCGACGGACAGCCCCATGCCGAGCCCGCAGCACAGCAGCCCCGCGGCGAGCAGCGGATAGCGGAGGTCCGCGGCGGCCATGGCGCACAGTGTGCAGCCGAGCGCACCGAGGCCGAGCCCGGTGGCCACGGTGGCCTTCGGCCCGATCCGCGAGGTGACCGTGACGCAGGACAGTGAGGCGATGGTCAGCCCCACCGCGAGCGGGAGCAGGCCGGCACCGGCCTGCAGGGGGCTCCAGCCCAAGCCGTACTGGGTGAACTGACCGGCTAGGAACACCGTGCCGAACAGGGCGAAGAACAGTCCGGACATGGCCACGACGGCGCCGGTGAACGTACGGGTCCGGAAGTAGCCGAGGTCGAACAGCGGCCGGGCGGTGCGCCGTTCATGGACGGTGTATCCGATCAGCGTCAGCAGACCGGCGGCGCCGAGGCCGAACCGCAGCCAGCCGGGGAGCCGGTCGTCGACGGCGAAGATGATCGCCGAGGCGAACACCGCGACACCGATCAGGAGCAGCACCGCTCCGACGGGGTCGGGGCGCCTTGTGACAGGCTCCGGTTTCCGGCGCCGGACGAGGGTGGCGGTGCCGATCAGGGCGATCACGCCGACCGGCACATTGATCAGGAAGATCGATCCGTACCAGAACCGGGTCAGCAGCAGGCCGCCGAGCACTGGGCCGATGGCCACGCCGAGACCGACGACGGCCGGCCACAGCGCGAGCACGCGCCGTCGGCCGCTGTCGGTCAGTTCGTTGGCGAACAGCTTGAAGATGCTCGGCACGATGAACGCCGCACCGATGCCCATGCCCGCGCGGGACAGCACCAGCATGGACACCGAGGGCACGAATGCTCCTAGGAGCGAGGCGGCCGTGAACACGCTGACGCCCCCGGCGTACGAACGACGGGCACCCACGCGGTCGACGACACTGCCCGCGATGATCAGCGACGAGGCGAAGACCAGCATGTATGCGTCGATCGCGAACTGCACGTCCGGCGTGCCCGCCCGCAATGACGCCGAAATTCTCGGTACCGCGGTGTTGATGATGGAATTGTCCGCGGACACCATGAAAAGACTCAGGTATGCGGTGCCCACGACACCAAAGGTGCGCGACACCATCTTCGGTCGACTTTCGGTCAGCGACATGTGGTTCTCGATCTTCTCTAAGGCCTGCGGCCGGCCGTTGACCAGAAAATCGACGGCTTCCACAAAAGTGCAGATGCCGGGCAGCTGAATCGAGAATTGTCGCTGTTCTGCGCCACGGCAAGGAGAGGGGTGTGGGGTGGCTTTCCGGCTGATGGCCTTATGTGCCCCCACTCGCAAGCTATTTTCGGCTCGCCTGTTTGAGACGCTAGCAGCCGACTGCCAGGAAGATCAATCGCAGGTGGCCTGGATCACACCCGAGCTTCCGGCCCAGGTGGGAGCCCGATCCGCTGTCCGTAGATTAAAACCGGCCATTCCGGAAATTCTCCGCCACTTCGTCGGAATCTGAATGATGATTTTGACTCTGCCTCAAATGCATGGACACAGCAAAAAGGCGGGAGTTGACTGCCCTTGTTGCGGCGCCGAACTCGTAATCCGGCCCTGCGTCGAACGGAAGAATCCCCGCCCCCACCGGTGAGGGAATTTCACAAGGAGCGTTAATGACTGTTGAAGCTGCTGTCGGAGCCAACTGGACCATCGCTCCAGAGTTCGTGTTCACGGATGCGGAGCGCGAGGCACTGGAGTATTCGCTCGACAACCTCACAGCCAACCCTTACCGCCTTTACGAGGCGCATCGCTTCCAGGTGGGCCGGCTCATAGCCGAGGGCGTGGTCCCGGAGCGTTTCCGTGCCTACGTCGACTCGCTGGGCACCCGCGACCGTGCCGCCGAGCCCGTAGTAGTCCTGAAGAACGTCCCTTACGACCGCGATGTCCCGGTGTTCGACTTTGACCAGCCCGTACGTTCCAAGTACGAGCTGAAGAAGACGTTCATCGCCGAGGGGTTCCTCGCGCTGTTCGCCCAGCTCGCGAACACTCCGGCCATCGGGTACGTCAACGTCAACGACGGCGATGTCTTCCAGGACATCTACCCGCAGCGTCATCTGCAGGGCAGCCAGTCGCAGAAGGCGCTCAAGCAGATCCACTTCCACAAGGACCTCGCCAACCACTTCGTACGGCCCGACCAGGTGTACATGGTCGGCATGCGCAGCAACCCCGTGAATGAGGTCTACACCTCGTTCGTCCGGAACATCGACGTCATCGCCTCCTTCACCGAGGAAGAGCTGACGCTGCTGCGCTCCAGCGAGTTCTACACGCCCTTCGACGACCTGAGCACCATGGGCGGCGGCCGGGTTCAGCTCGGCGAGGCGGACATGCACCCGATCATCGGCGGCCGCGGCCCGGAGGACCTGCGGTTCTTCGAGAACCGGACCGTGGGGGTCACCGAAGCCGCCAAGGCCATCGTCCCCAAGGTCGCCGAAACCCTGCACTCCCTCAAGCGGCGGGTCTTCATCGAGCCCGGCGACTTCGTGATCACGTACAACAACCACACGATCCACGCCAAGGAGGTCGTCAACGTCGGTGACCCCGAGGCGCTGCAGAGCCGTTGGATCATCAAGACGGTGAACGTGGACGACATGGCGCCCCACCAGAGCCACCTGGTCCCCGGTACCGACCACCTGATCAACGGCTGACCCACCGTCCGACGAACCCCTGAAAGGGGGTCCCGGTGTCGCCTGTTGTGCCCGCCGCTGCCGGGCGGGCACAACAGGTGGTTCTTCTTCGGAACCCGCCGAGTCGGACTGCGTCCGCGTCAGAGCATCTGCGGGAGCATGACGGGCTCCGTGGTGAGCTGCGCCGTGATGAGTGCCGAACCGACGGGTGTCAGAACGTGGTTGACCGCCTTGCCGACACGATGGGTGGCGACCAGGCCGCCGTTGCGCAGGGCGGTCACGTGCACGGAGGCGGTACCCGCGCTGACGCCGAGCCGGTCGGCCAGCTCGGTGGTACCGCAGCCCGCGCCGATGTTGAGGAGCGCTGCCGCGCGGCCGCGGCCGAGCAGCGCGGCGAGCCGGGTGGGGGCCACCGCCTCGCTGTCGTCCCAGAGTTGGCGGTGGCCGGACGCCGGGTAGGTGATGACCGTCCCGCACTCGTTCGTCAGAAGCACCCGGGTCCGCTGGAAGACCGAGGGCACCAGGATCAGCCCGCGCCCGGCGTCTCCCGGCGCATCCCGCATGTCGCGCACGGTGAGGCCGGGCAGGTTGTCGACGACCTGGCGGACTCCGAACGCCGCCAGGTTGTGAGCGCGCAGCGCGACATCGGACTCCAGAGCGGTCCTGATCCGGGGCCAGTCGTCGGCGAGGCAGTCCTGGAAGAACTTCCGCGCCGACTCCTCCAACGGACCCAGTGCCGAGAAGTCGGGTTCCTGACGGCCGCTCGCCGCCCCCTGTCGTCGGAGCAGCTGCCCTGCCGTCAGACGAATCCGGTGCTGCACTTCGGCCTGGGGGAAGTTGAGTGCGTGCCGATTTCCGAATTTCAGGCTGCGCCGGTACCAGCCGCGCAGAGCCGGGTGCTGTCCGCACAGGACTTCGCTCGCCGCCAGTGCCTCAAGGAGCGGCGAGACCAGGAAGCGGCAACTGGACAGGTCACTCGCTGAAACGCTCAGTACCACCTGGCCGTTGTGCTCCGGTCGAGACGCCATCGGCAGGGGAGTTCGCCGACGGGTCGGCGCCGGCGGAGGCTGAGTAATCGTAGTAGTAGACATCGGGTGTGGTATCCCTCAAATCGACCTTCAAGACTGTCGGGTGGCATCCACGTGTGGTGGGCGGTCACTGAGTCGTGTCCCACGGCGCAGGGGCCGGCGGACTCCCTCTACGCGCCTCATCCGATGGCCCGTCGCGACGGGTCGGGTATCTCAGGCAAATCGGGCGGCCCGGCCCCGGCATGCCGGGGCCGGGCGGTGTGCTCAGGCTGAGCGGCGGACGCCGCTCAGAACCCACTCGCACCGAAAGCTGCACGAGCCCTTGGTCAAACGCTCGGCTCTTGGATGGAGATGACGTTCACCAGCTTGTCGAGCTGCTGGATGACCTGCTCCAGCGGGCGCTCGTCCACATCGACGACGATCGTCATCTCGGAGGTGGTGGGTTCGTCGGTGGGACGCACCGACAGCGAGTCGATGTTGAATGCCCGGCGGGAGAAGAGGCCGGCTATCCGCGTGAGGGCACCGGACTTGTTCTCGACCCGGACAACGAGTGTGTGCTTCGCCATGGCGTTCCTACTCCTCGTCGTCGCCGAAGTCGGGACGGCTGTCGCGCGCGGCCAGGATTTCGTCGTTGGAGGTGCCGGCGGCGACCATCGGCCAGACCATGGAGTCCTCGTGGACGATGAAGTCGATGACGACGGGGGCGTCGTTGATCGCCATCGCCTTCTCGATCGTCGCGTCGAGCTGGTCGGGGGATTCGCAGCGCAGCGCGTAGCAGCCCATGGCCTCGGCGAGCTTGACGAAGTCCGGGACGCGGGTGCCGTGGTTGGGCTCTTTGCCGGGTGCTTCGCCGGAGTGCAGCACGGTGTTGGAGTACCGCTGCCCGTAGAACAGGGTCTGCCACTGGCGGACCATGCCGAGGACGCCGTTGTTGATGATCGCGACCTTGATCGGGATGTTGTTCAGCGCACAGGTGGCCAGTTCCTGATTGGTCATCTGGAAGCAGCCGTCACCGTCGATCGCCCAGACCGCCGCCTCCGGCCTGCCCGCCTTGGCGCCCATGGCGGCCGGGACCGCGTAGCCCATCGTGCCCGCGCCGCCGGAGTTGAGCCAGGTGTAGGGCCTGTCGTAGGCGATGAACTGCGAGGCCCACATCTGGTGTTGGCCGACGCCCGCCGCGACGATCGTGTTCTCGTCGGTCAGTTGGCCGATGCGCCGGATGACCTGCTGGGGCGAGAGCTCGCCCTCCGGGGCCGGCTCGTGGCCCAGCGGGTAGGTGCTGCGCCAGTGGTCGAGCTGCTCCCACCACGCCGCGTAGTCGCAGGTCTTCCCGGGGTCTTCCGCGCTCTTGAGTACGTCCCGGAGGGCGGCCGTGAGGTCGGTCAGTGTCTCACGGGCATCTCCGACGATCGGAACGTCCGCGAAACGGTTCTTGCCGATCTCGGCGGGATCGATGTCGGCATGCACGATCGCGGCGTGCGGAGCGAAGCCGTCGAGCTTGCCGGTGACACGGTCGTCGAACCGAGCTCCCAGGGCGACGATCAGGTCGGCCTTCTGAAGTGCCGTCACCGCGGTCACCGTCCCGTGCATGCCGGGCATGCCCAGGTGCTGCGGATGACTGTCGGGGAAGGCGCCGATGCCCATGAGCGTCGTGGTGACGGGTATCCGGGCGAGTTCCGCCAGGGCCTTCAGCTCGGCACTCGCCCGAGCCTTGAGCACACCGCCACCGACGTAGAGCACCGGCCGCTTGGCCTCCGCGATCATCCGGGCGGCTTCCTGGATCTGCCTGCCGTTCGGCTTGGTGACGGGCCGGTAGCCGGGCAGTCGGTGCTCCGTCGGCCACCGGAAGACCGTGTCCTTTTGCAGTGCGTCCTTGGTGATGTCGACCAGGACGGGCCCGGGCCGACCGGTGGATGCGATGTGAAAGGCCTCGAAGATCGCGCGGGGAATGTCGTCCGGGTCCGAGACGAGGGAGCTGTGCTTGGTTATGGGCATGGTGATGCCGCAGATATCGGCTTCCTGGAAGGCATCCGTGCCGATGAGCGAACTTGCCACCTGCCCGGTGATGGCCACGATGGGAACCGAGTCCATATAGGCGTCGGCAATCGGAGTGACCAGATTGGTCGCTCCCGGGCCGCTCGTCGCCATGCAGACCCCGACTTTCCCGGTGGCCTGGGCGTACCCGGTAGCGGCGTGGCCCGCACCCTGTTCGTGCCGCGCCAGAATGTGCCGCACCTTGGTCGAATCCATGAGGGCGTCGTACGCAGGGGTGATCGCTCCACCCGGGATTCCGAACGCGATATCGACGCCCACTTCCTCAAGAGAACGGACGAGGGACTGAGCCCCCGTCATGGTCTCGGAAGAGTGCGAGGGGACGGGTTTTTCTACGGTCTGAGTCATCGTTCTGTATTTCTGTTCTTGGTGCCGCTCCAGGCGGGAAGAACCGCCTGCGGAACCTGAGTTCCGAGCCCGCCCAGCGGGTGCGACAGCGGATATGTGCTCAGCGCCTATGACTCCGTACGATGGAATTCCCGACCATACGGCCAGATCGGGGGTTCACCTTCCTTGAGGCATCACGGCAGGTACAAGCGCTGATCAAGACCCATCCGAATCCGCCCACGGAGGAGCCGGCCAGCCGTGATTGCACACGGAAGCCACTACGGGATGCGAATCGAATGGGGTGGCGGACGCTCAGGCGTCACACCCTGAACACGTGAAGCGGCAGGATGTGCCGACAGAAGAAAACCGGAATTCGGCGCATGGTCTGCGCCCATCCCTCAGGTATGAACGCGGGTCTGCGCTCATACCTCAGGCGTGCGGTATCCGACGGGCCGGGCCCATCGGATTGTGTGGTGCGTATCCGCTGGTGAGCGGGTGTTGATCATAAGCACAGGTGATCTACGGAGGGAAATGCGTTCTCAAATACTGAGAGCCTGTTGTTCTTTGCCTCTCGGCGGGTGTAAGCAGAACCGCCATCGCGCGGCTGGTGGTCTTGGTAGGTTTTATCCTGGAAGGCTGATTTATCTCGTTACCGGGAGTCATTGACCCCTCCGGGCGGTTTCATGACGCACCGCTTCCACGTGCCTGGCCGAGACGGATTATTCCAACTCGGTTTCTCTGTCATGGAGTTGGGCTGCTCGCGGGTACGAAGCGCGGCGATCAAGCTGGAACGCCGGGCGCCGGAGGAGCGAGGCGATGCGCTGGCCGTGCACAACGCCGGCTGCTCAACTCGCCAATGGGTGTGCGAGGTGGTGGGCGTTGGTCGGCTGGGTGGAGCGGTAGCGGGCATGGGGCGGCGCCGCCGATTACCAGAGGTGGGCACAGTTGGTGCATGGCAGCCGCATGGCTTGGGGGCCGAGCCGCAGCAATCGCCGCCAGTCCATGGCGACTTCGTAAGACTTCCAGTGGTCTCAGAAGCAAGGCTGATCAGCCGCACCCGTGATGCGAATCGGCCCGGAGTCGTCTGCGGGGATTCCTCGATCAAGTCCTCTGGATTCACTTGGTGTTGAGCCGCCCCGCGAACTACCCCAGGTATTGGGTGAGTTGCTGGAGTTGAGTCCAGGCTTCAGGGTGGGTGCCGTCGCCGAGGGTGTAGTGGAGGGCGGGGGCGTTGATGGGGCCGAGCCGGGCCGCTGCCAGTTGCGGGGAGGGTGCTTCAGCGTGGGCGAGGCCGGTCTGACGCACGACGTCGGGTCCGAGCCCTCTGCGTGACCGTAATACGCCTGCTCGCCGGGCTCCGCCTCGACTCCGAGCACGTGAACGAGCTCCTCCAGGGCTGACGCGAGCCGAGGTGCGTTGGCAGCGTGGATGGCCGGGTGGGGCTCGCCTCGGAAATCACACAGGGCCCATACGTCGTGGTACACGGACAGATCGGCCCAAGGGCCGATCTCGTCGGGTGACACCATCAACTCGACGAGACGGTACTCGTTGTGACGCGTTCCGCTTGCGTCGAACCACGCGCTCCGGATCCCCGCACAAGGATTCCGCCCATCTCCGCCTGCGGATGACGAGCCGGCCGACAGGCGCGCAGTTCATCGGGCAACACCGGATCATCGAGCGAACGCCCGACAAGATCTAGGCGGCTGTGGATACCGAGCCCGCCCTTTCCGAGCTGGAACCAGTTCCACTCAAGCCCGTTCGGCTCCATCAAAGCGTGCTTCTGGAGTACCGCACTCATGCGCCCCGCAGTCCTGAGCGCGGACTCCAGACCGGGCTCCACGACATCGTCCAGATCCCAGAACCAGGAGCCGCACTCCCTCGGCGCACGCATCAGCACAGCTATCGAACTTCCTCATTGTTTGGCGGCACTGGTCGGATGAATCATGGCGAACCTGTCAACAGAACCAAGATCCGTGACGGCCAGGTTGCCGACCCCCATCTGCCGTGCTATGGCTGTCACCGTCGAGGGCACCTGCGAGATCCTCGGGATCTGGGCCGACGACGGCGATGAGGGCGCCTGCTGGCTCGCTCTCCTGCTCATCCGCATCACCGAGACCAGCGCCGGCTCCACATGGTCGAGCATCCGCTGCGAACTCCAGCGCGTCCACCTCGACACGTTCACTGGCCCCACCGGAACCCTCCAGCAGGTCACCGCCCTGACCAAGACCCAACGAGAACTGCTCGCCCAACTCCAAATCCCCGCCCCGAAGCAGATCGTCGCCTTTCAGCCGGACCCCGCTGACCGGCGCGAACATCACCGCCTACAGAAACACTCTCCAGGCGGACCTACCCATGTCCGCGCAGGTCAGAGCGCAGATTCGGTTCTCCAGGCCGCCGAATTGTGTCGGACCCAGGCGACTCCATCAGCCCCGGGGGAGACCAAGACCAGTTCGCGATGGACCACATCGCCCGGTGGCACGTCAACAGCCCTTCTGTGACGCCTTCTTGCCCACCTCCGACCAGACGGCCAGCCCGGTGCCCAGCGCCGCAAGTGTCAGATATCCGGCGGTCGGAACGCCGATGATCTTGTGTAGGAAACCCCAGGGCCCGTTGCCGAACTGCGAGCCGGCGAAGCCGAGTATGCCCTGGATGCCGACGACCCAGCCGATGGACCCGACTACCTGCTTGGTGATGTTCGCGTTCATGGCTCCACGGTCTCGCTTCGGAGGACCCTATTCCTCGTGCCCGGGGTGGAATCCGCAGTACACCCAAAGATGCAGTGCGGGCCGCCACCCCGGAATCGGGTGACGGCCCGGCGGCCAGGTGATCGGTCCAGGGCTGGTTGCGGGATCCGCCAGAGGGCCGGCTGGGGCCGCCTGGGTGCGGGTGGCCCCGGGGCGTGGCGTTCCGTCACGTCGGCATGGGGCCGACCGCCTGCCCCGGGGGTGAGGGCAGCATGGCGCACAAAGGCTGGGCCGGGTGGGTGGTTCGTGTGGGATGGCTGGCAACCGCCGTGTGCACGGGGCCTGTTGGTGCGGTTCGGGTCGGCTGCCTGCGGTGCGTGAATGATCGGGGCGGGCCGCTGCCGGTGGCCCGGGCGAGTGTCCGGCAGGTGAGTGGTGATTGACCGCGGCGGAGGTGCCTGCTGCAATGGCGGCATGTTCTCCGCGACGTTCCTGGTTATCAGGGCTCACATCGACTTCGGTCGGGTGTGGTCCGCCGCGTGTCGCTGACCGCGCCCTCGCTTCGCCAGGATCCATTCGTATCGTCCCGGAGTCGCCATGCCTGACCGCACCCCTGGTGTGCCCGTCCGCCTCGACCCGCGTGGGCCGCGCTTCGCCGCGCTGCTCACCACCCTTGTTCTGCTCGTGGTCCTGGTCACCGGCAGCGGCGTGTTGCTCGCGGCCCAGGCTGTCGTCTTCGCCCTCGGCGCGGTTCTGGGACTGCGCTGGTCCCCGTACGGCTGGCTCTACCGTCGGCTGGTGCGTCCCCGGCTCGGGCCGCCGCAGGAGCTTGAGGACGAGCGGCCGCCGCGGTTCGCGCAGGTGGTCGGCCTGGGCTTTGCGGCTGTCGGGGCGGCGGGGTACCTGTCCGGTGCCACCTGGCTCGGTATCACGGCGAGCGCGGCGGCGCTCGCTGCGGCCTTCCTGAACGCCGTCTTCGGTTACTGCCTGGGCTGCGAGCTCTACCTGCTCGCGGTCCGCAGCCGGGCCCGGCTGCGTCACGGATGAGGCGGCCGTGAATGATCTGACCGGGCTGATCGTGGCCGCCTTCGTGCTGGCGGCAGCGACCGTCTTCGGGCTGGTCCGTGCCCGTCGCGGCGGCAGGCTGCGTGCGGAAGGCCGGGGCGGCGCGCTGCGGTTGTCCTCCGGTGAGCTGGGTGCGGCGCTTGGCGAGCGGGCGACGCTGGTGCAGTTCTCGACGGCCCTCTGCGCCGCCTGCCCCGCAACGCGGCGTCTGCTGGCCGACGTGGCCGCCCAGACGCCCGGCGTGCGCCATGTGGAGATCGACGCCGAGACCCGGCTCGACCTGGTTCGTAGCGTCGACGTGATGCGTACCCCCACCGTGCTCGTCCTCGACCGCACCGGTCGCCTCGTACGCCGCGCCTCCGGGGCGCCGACCAAGGCGGACGTTGTTTCGGCGGTGGAGCAGGCCACAGCGGATTGAGAAGGCTTCCGCATTCTGGTTGAGGAGGGGCCGGGGGGCGAGTGACCGTGAACCACGAGGGTGGCGATCTCGATGTCATGGCGGCCGCGGCAGGCAGAAGACCTCGATTGTGCTCTCACAGGCGGTGTTTGGTGTGGCCGGGGAGGCGGAGGACGAAGCGGGCGCCACCGCGTGGGCTGGTCTCGACGGTCAGTGTGCCGCCGTGGGTGTGGGTGACCCAGGACGCGATGGACAACCCCAGGCCGGTCGATCCGGAGGTGCTGTGAAAGCGTTCGAACAGTGAGCCGGCCAGGGCGGGAGGGATTCCCGGGCCCGCGTCGTCGATGGTGACGGTGCCCTCCGGCGAGACGGTGAGCTCGACTTCGGCTCCTTGCCCGGGGGCGTGGCCATGGGCGAGTGCGTTGTTGAGCACGTTGGCGAGAGCCCGGCGCAGCAGGTCGGGATCGGCCTCCACCACGGTCGGCTGAGCCAGGACCGTGACCTGGTGCCCGTGAGTGGCGGTGTCGTCGACGACTGCCTCGACGAGTTGGTCGAGGCGGAGGGGCTCGCGGGTGACGGTAGCGACGCCGGCGATGAGTCTGGCGCGGGTGAGCAGCCCGTCGATCAGGTCGCTCATGCGGGTCGCCAGGCGCACCGTGCGGTCCAGCGCCTCGCCGCGCAGGGTGTCGTCGTGGCGGGCTGTCTCCGCGAGGGCGCGCAGGGAAGCGGCGGGCGTGCGCAGATCGTGGGCAGCGTCGGCGAGGAACGCCTCCTGCTGGCGTAGCGCGGTCAACGCCGGGCGGATCGCCCTGCCGGACAGCAGATGTCCGGCGATGGCGGACAACGACACCAGGACCGAGCAACCCACGGTCAGGAGCGTTACCAGATGGCGGTGTTCGGACTCGCTGTCGGCGGTGTCGACGGCGGTGACCAGTGCTCCGCCCCAGGATCGGTTGTCCGGCCCCGGGAAAGGTGTGGCGAGCAGCCGCACCGGGTCCCCGTCCGGCGTTCGCGTGTCGGTCCAGGCAGCCGAGCCTTGGCGCAGCGCGGTCGCAGCGACCGTATGGACGTCATCGGGCGCGAGGGCGACGCATGGCCGGGGCGGCGTACGGGCCACGGTCAAGTGGTCGGCCGTGCCGGACAGTACGGTCAGTGGCGGGCAGTCGCTGTCCACGGTGTCGATCAGGGGCTGGAGGTCGAGTCGGCGGTTGTCGTCGTAGTCGATCAGGCTGACGGCGTGGTCGGCCTGCAGGTCCATGGTGGCTTCGAGCTGACGGTGTGCGGCGGCGCTGTCGCTGTGAAGGGCGAACACCGCGAGCCCGACCAGGCCGACGAGGCTGGTCAGGGTGAACAGTGCGGTGAGTCGCCAACGGAGGTTGCGGATGCGGGCTTCGGCCGTCATCCGCCGCTGCCGGTCGAGGCCAGCTGGTACCCCACACCCCGGACCGTGTGGATCACCAACGGGTCACCGAGTTTGCGGCGCAGCTGGGAGACCAGCACCTCGACGACGTTCGAGTTCGGCTCTGCCATCTCGTCCCAGCAGCGCTCGATGAGTTCACCCCGAGGCACTGCCTGGTCCAAGCGCGTTGCCAGCAGCTCCAGGACGGCGAATTCCTTGCGGGTCAGCACCAGGAGCACACCGCGGCGGCGGACCTGGCGTCGCGCGGTGTCGATCTCAAGGTCGGCGACTTGGTGGACCGGCGCACGCACCACCTCCGCGCGTCGGCACAGAGAGTGCACGCGCGCCACCAACTCGGGCATCGCGAAAGGCTTTACGAGATAGTCGTCGCCACCGCCGGCGAACCCGGCGACCCGGTCGGCGACCGTGTCGCGGGCTGTGAGGAACAGCACGGGTACCGTCCGGCCTGCCTGACGAAGGCGATGTACGTAGCCGACGGCGTCGCCGGACGGCAGCATCCGATCGAACACCACGCAGTCGTAGCGGGTGACGAACAGGGCCTCGTCCGCGGCGGGCAGGTCCGGGACTCCGTCGACGGCCAGTCCGTCATTGCGCAGTGCCGCGACCACCGCGAACCGCAGATCACCCTCGTCCTCGACCACCAGTATGCGCACGGCCGTCAGGATAGTCGGCTCCGCCTCATCAAAACCTCAGGAACGTCCCGCGATCATCTCAGAGGGCCGAAAGGCTCAACGTCGTTGAAACGGGAGGGGATTGACAAGTGCTGCCTTGTGTCCGGAACATATCCGACTCGCGACCAGGGGTGGCCCGGTGAGCGGGATTTCCGCATCTCGCCCCGGCCGCACGCGCAGGCTCGCCTCCTCGGTATGGCTGCCTTGGACGTGCGGTCTCCTTGCGCTGCTCACGGTCGCGGGGACCGTGCTGGCCGCGGGCGGCCGGTTCGAACAGGGCGTCACCGTCCCCACAGCCGTACTCGACGGCCAGCAGGCCGTGACGGCCGGCGCGGCCCAGCATGTGCGGCGCGCCCTGCGGGCCGGCGAGCTGGACCTCGCCCAGCTCGCGGACGGCCTCACCCTGGGGTCCGACCCGGCCAGGTTCGACAGTCAGATCAAGCACTTCAGCAAGCGCTACGGGCGCTACCGCAGTGTCTACGTCCTGGATGCGCAGCGGCGGGTGCTCGCCCACGCGGGGGCGGCCGCGCATCCGGACCAGGTTCCCGAACGTCCGGCGAACGCCGGGAGCAGCGACGCGGTCCGCATCGACAAGGTGCCGGTGGTGGTCCAGTACGCGCCGTTCAGCTACGGCAACAACGACCGGGCGATCGCCGTCGCCGAGTACGACCTCGTCAAGCTGCGGAACGCTTTCGACGCCGTCCAGCCGGCGACGGCATGGGTGGTCGACGCCAAAGGAGAAGTACTGGCTTCCACGGCAGGCTTCACGGCGTTTCAGCCCCTCGCGCGAGAGGAGCTGCGCCGGGCGGCGCGTACCGACAAGCCGGTGGTGTCCCTCGGCGACGGCAGTGCGGACGCCCGGGAGATCGTCGCGGCCGCGCCGACAGCTGGCGGCGGGAAGAATCCCGGGCCGTCGTGGAGGGTGGTGACCGCCCGCAGCGTCAACACCGTCCTGTTGCCCGAGACCCGGGCCCGGGACCAGGCCCTGCTGCTGGCCCAGGTGTTGGCAGTGGTGACCCTCGGTCTGTTCGGCTGGCTGTACGTCATGTGGCTGCGCCCGCTGCGCCGCCTCGTGCGCGATGCGGAGCGCGTGGCCGACGGCGACGTACGCGACGTCGTGGAGGTCCGCAGGTACGACGAACTGGGGCTGGTGGCACGGGCGTTGGAGCGGATCCGGGTCGGCATGGCGGCCGAGACGGCGATGAGATCCGCGCATGACCGGAGGGTGCCTGCTGCCATGTCCCGAAAGGTGCCGTGATGATCCTCTATCTGTACACCGTCTTTACGCTCACCTTGCTGGCGCTCTTCCTGACAGGTGTGGCCGAGCGCCGCCGTCATGAGCGCAACCTGGAGCGGATCCCGGTACGGATCCTGGTCAACGGCATCCGCGGCAAGAGCTCCATCACCCGCCTGACCGCCGGGGCGCTGCGTGGCGGACACCTCACTGTGGTGGCGAAGACGACGGGCACGGCGGCTCGGTTCATCCATCCGGACGCCAGGGAGGAGCCGGTCCACCGCAAGTTCGGCATCGCCAATGTCGTCGAGCAGATCGGCATCGTCCGCCGGGCTGCCGCGGTCCGCCCCGACGTCCTGGTGATGGAATGCATGGCGGTCCAGCCGGCGCTTCAGGAGATCAATCAGAAGGTGCTGGTCCGCTCGACGATCGGGGTGCTCTGCAATGTCCGCGAGGACCATCTCGACGAGATGGGCCCGACGTTGGACGACGTGGCGCGGTCGTTGTCACGGTCCATGCCGGACGGCGGAGTGTGTGTGACAGCCGAGCGGGACCGCCGTGCGCTGCTGGAGGTGGAAGCCTCCCGCCGCCACTGTGAACTCGTCGTGGCAGAGCCTGAGTCGGTCTCGGACGAGGAGATGGCGGGCTTCCGCTACACCACCTTCAAGGAGAACGTGGCGATCGCGCTCTCGGTCGCTGCCCGGCTGGGCGTGGACCGGGCGTCTGCGCTGCGCGGGATGTATGCGGCTCCGCCCGACCCCGGTGTGCTCACCGTTGAGGAATACGAGACGGAGGACGGCACCGTGCGCCTGGCGAACATCTTCGCCGCGAATGACCCGGAGTCCACCGTCATGAACTTCCGTCACCTGGTGGATTCCGGTCAGATCAAGCCTCCCTTCATCACTCTCATCAACTGCCGCCCGGACCGGATCGAACGCAACGGCCAGATGGGGCGCATCGTGCGTGAACTGGACACCGACACGCTGGTGCTCATAGGGCACCCGACCAGATCTGCGCGGGACGCCGTCCCGGCTCACTGGCCTGGGCGGATTCTGGACCTCGGAGGACCGCAGCGCGACCCCGCCCAGATCTGGCGCGCCATCGCCGATCAGGTCAGCGGCACGGCCTCGCTCGTGGCGGTCGGCAACATTCACGGCCAGGGTGAACGGCTCCTTGAGCACGTGGGATCGCTCGCCCCGGCACAGCGAGCCGTCCGGTGAACGCCCCGCTGTCGGGCGAGGTCGCCACGCTCGGGCTCGCCATCGGACTGCTCTTCGGGCTCGGCTGCTACCTGGTCACCAACCTGTCTCCGGGCGGCATGATCACCCCGGCCTGGCTGGCCGTCACCCTGCTTCAGGACTGGCGCAGGATCCTGCTGATCGCCGCCGTCACCTGCCTCACATGGGCCGCCGCAGCCGCCGCCAGGAAAGTCGTCATCCTCTTCGGCAAGCGGCTGTTCGCCAGCGTCGTACTGCTCAGCGTGTTCCTCCAGATGACCCTCTCCCTCTTCCTGCTCAAGGAGTACCCGCTGCTGTTCACTCACCAGACCCTGGGCTTCATCGTCCCCGGCCTGATCGCCTACCAGCTCCTGCGGCAGCCGGTCGTGGCCACCGCCACGGCCACAACGGCCGTCACCGGACTGACGTACACCGTCCTGGCCAGCGGGCTCCTACTCCACCTGGCGGGGTGACCATGGCGAAGACTCAACCGCCAACGATGCAGCCGACCGCGTCCGACGCAGAGGCCTCCGCCGGCCGGCTGCGGAACCTGTGGCACAGGCCGGCGTTCCTGGCCGCCGTCCTGGTCCTGGCCCTTCTGGCAGTGGTCGTGGCGGTCGTCGTGCACGACGAAGACGGCCGAGACTTCGTACGTCTGGCCGGGACCCCCCGCACGATCGCCCGCGACGCTGACGGCAGGACCGTGGCGGTCCTCACCGAGGACGCCCGCACGGTGGTGTTCACCGGCCCGAAGCGCACCTTCGCAGAGCCGGCCACGACCGCGGCCACCGTCACCACAAGCGCGGTGGTCCGCCTGGCGCCGCACCCCTGGCACTCGGGCGCACAGCACGAGGACTGGTTCAAGAGCTGGTTCAACACCGTCCTGACCGACCACGGGCCCGACGTGCTGGACATAGCGGCCCAGTACGTCCGGGGCACGGCCGACCGGCACGACGACAAGGGCACGCGCTACGCGGGCCCGGCCACCTACGGCCCGATGGGAGACGACGACGAAAGGCAGGCAACCGCCGACTTCAACGACTACCTGGGCATCGACTGGACCTATCCGAACGGACGCCATCGCGAAGCCAGGAACGACTTCTACGGCTCACTGGACTGCTCCGGCTTCGTCCGAACGGTGTACGGATACCGCTCGGGATACCCGCTCGAATTCAAGCAGCCCATGGGACAGGCGCTACCCCGTCGCGCCGGCATGATGGCCGAGGACGGCCCCGGCGCCGGCATCATCGCCAACTCCCACCGCCAAGCCACCGACTTGAGCCCCCTCCAGCCCGGGGACCTGGTGTTCTTCGACGCGACCCCGGACGCCGGACATCGGATCGACCACGTCGGCATCTACCTCGGCATCGACTCGACGGGACACCACCGCTTCATCTCCAGCCGCAAAACAGCCAACGGCCCCACCATGGGCGACGAGGGCGGCACGTCACTGCTCGACGGCACGGGTCTTTACGCGCACGCCTTCCGGATGGCGAAGCGACTGTGAAACGAGGCATCGTCAGCTGACCCGCACGTTGCGTGCCGGACCCGGTTCCGCTGCCAGGGACTGGAACTCCGCAGCCGTGCAAGGCGGTTCGATGGGTCTCAAGGACGCTCGGGAGATCCGCCGATCGGCCGCCATGGTGAGGCCCACGCGCAACGCGTGGGCCTCACCATGCTTCTTGGCCTATCCGGACACTGCTGCCGCGCCGGTCGCCGTTCTCTCTTTAGAAGTCGTCCTTTAGAAGTCGTCGTCCTCGTAGTAGTTGTTGACGACCACGTTCGGCTCGTCGTCGCTCAGTGCCTCGTTCAGGAGAGCGCCACCGACGAGGCCGGCGGCACCGGCACCGATCAGCGCGCCCGTGCCGAAGCGCCGGGGCTGCTGCCCCGGCTGCCCGCCGGGCTGCTGCGGGTACCCCTGCTGCACCGGCTGCGGGTAGCCCTGCTGTGGGTACCCCTGCTGTGGGTACCCCTGCTGTATGGGCTGCGGATATCCCGCCTGAGCTTGAGGAACGGTGTAGTAGGGCGGAGGTGTGGTCTGCACCCGCTGCGCGCAGCCCCCGCACGTCTCGATCGGGCGGGGGACACCCCACTGCGGGGACCACATCACCGACGTCGTACCGGGGCCGTGGTTGGGGTCGAAGAAGCACGTCACGAAAGAACTCCCTGAGGGGTGTTGGGGTGCGGCGGCCGTCGACGTCTGGGGGACGGCGACTGCGGGGACGGACTGTGCGGGAATCGCGGGCGGCACGGAGGGCGGCGGCGGGGTGGCGGTACCGCCGCCTGCGGCGGGGGGTTCGCGCAGGACGTCGACGCCGTAGTCGTCGGCGATGCCGGCGAGCCCCGAGGCGTACCCCTGACCGATCGCACGGAACTTCCACTCCGCACCGTGCCGGTACAACTCACCGAAGACCATCGCGATCTCGGCCGAAGCGTCGCCTCTGAGGTCGTAGCGGGCCAGCTCGCCGCCGCTGTCCTGGTCGACGACACGGATGTATGCACTGTCGATCTGCCCGAAGTTCTGGCTCCGCGGCCCTGCCTCGTAGAGGGATACAGCGAAGACGATCTTCGTGACGTCGGCCGGGACCCGGGCGATGTCCACGCGGATCTGCTCGTTGTCCACTCCATCGGCCGGCGTGCTGCTTCCGGAGTGGGTGACCGAACCATCAGGGCTGTGAAGGTTGTTGAAGAAGACGAAGTGCTGGTCGGAGAGGACCTTCCCCGACTGATCGCACAGCAGCGCACTTGCGTCCAAGTCGTACCCGGCGCCCGCGGCAGGCCCGACCCGCCACCCCAGCCCCACGATCACAGTGGTCAGGCCGGGAGCCTGCTTACTCAAGGACACGTTGCCGCCCTTGGACAAGGGCACACCCATGAACTACCTCCGCAGCTGTCCCAGTTCCTGTTCTCAATGCGATCAACGGCGCGCGCCCATGGATGGTTCCTCGGTTGCGCAACCAAGATAAGTATGGATGACGGGATCCCGGAGCCCCAAGGCCGTGTCCGGACCTGGGGACCTTGTGCACTCTCCTATGCGCCGGGTTCAACGGCTGGCCGCGGCCCCGGGACCCCGCTTCCCCGCCCAGTCCATGCCGCGCCCGGCGAGTTGCTGTGCGAGTGGCCCTGCCGCCCGATGTCCTCGCTGGTGTGCTCAAGCCGCGATCACCTTCCACCGAAACATGCGCGCCCTGTTGGAGTTCTTTGAGTGGGAGGAGGATGAACGCCGCCGTCTCTTGGAGAGCCTCGGATACGGCCCTGACGTCGGCTGAACGCGTGCGCCGACCCGGACGGGACGGCGGGGCGTGGTCTACCGCAGTGCTACCGGGCCACAGACAGCGCGAAACCCCGGGCAGCTGACGTCCCGGGGGCCCTGTGCACGGCGGTCCAGGCGTCGGGGCAGGCACCGAAGCGGTTCACCGCGCGGTGCAGGGCGGCTTTGATGAGGGTCTCGCTGGTCGTGGCCAAGGCGTCTCTGAGATATCCCAAACCGCTGGTCTGGAGGTTGGGACGCGGTCGGGACGTCCCAGTGGTCTGGCAGCGCGTGACCGGGCAGGTCCGCGCGCTAGTTTCGTGCTGCCCCGGATCCCCGTTGGCCTGCGACAGATCTGACCGTCGCCATGTCCGCCGACGCCTGCCCGGGTAACTACCTTCATCCAAGAAATGGGTCCCCCATGTTTAAGACGCCCGTGTCCAAGAAGCGCATGACTACGGTCCTGGCCGCCGCTGCTGTGACGCCCGTTCTGATTCTTTCGACGTCGGGCAGCGCCTTCGCCGAGAGCCAGGTTCACTGGCGGAACGCGAAGACCGGCGGCTGCCTGATCACCGAGGCCACGGTGGGCGCGGAGCACCGTGTCAGCACGGACGCCCCGGGGCTGGTCCACTGTTTCGACCCGATCGGCCACCTCAAGAGCGACTGGTACGACGGTCAGGACAACCTGGAGAACTCCAATGGTGCCTGGACGGAGAAGGCGTCCAACGGCGAGTGCCTCACCTCCTACTGGCAGGGCCAGGTCTACACCGAGCCGTGCTCCAGCCCGGCCAACTACTACGAGCAGTGGTACGAGAAGTGGACCGGGAACGGCTTCAACCTGGTCAACCGAGAGACCGGGCAGTGCCTGGACAGCAATTCCAGCGGCGACGTGTACACGCTGGCGTGCAACGGTGGTCAGTACCAGATCTGGAAGTAGCGGCTGCACGAGGCGACGACCTCGCACAGACACCGGCGCCGCCGCAGCAACCGCTTCGTCCTGTTCTGGCCGATGGGCGACCTTCGTCGAGGGTCAGCCCGGCCTCGTGTTGCGGCGCCGATGACTGTGCCGACGGCGAGCGCCGTCATCACAAGCCACGGGCCCGGCATCCGCACGGCTTTACGGTTCCCTGCCCGGGCGTGATGGTGCCTCCCAGTCCAGCGCGTAGGCGGCCAGCCACGCCAGCCAGAGGGCGGCGGGCAGTTCCACCAAGAAGGCCATGCCCAGTGCGACGTACTGGGCGCCGCCGTCTTCGGACGTCGCAACGTCGAACCACGCATCCAGGACCAGAAGCGCGGCGGTGGCGGCGGCCACCGGTGAGACCGTCCGAACCTGACGGGCCAGGAGAACTGCCGTTGCCACCAGGCCCGTTGCCTGCAACAAGTCCATCCCGACCCAGGACACCGACCAGTTGCGCACCTGGGTCTGACCGTCCAGCAGGAACCCCAGAACCACCGTCCAGGCCAACAGAATGGTGGCGATCACCAGCAAGACCCGAGCTATGACACGAGGCGCAAAAGGCATGGAGGAGGGTCCCGTCTACGGAAGAGCCAGCGGCTCCGTCGACCCTACCGACGGTGACCTGCCGGCACGCTCGGCAACCGGTGGAGCCGACGGCCGCTTCGGCGTACTGGATCGGTCGTGCACACACGGCATCCTGCATGACGCAGCATCCCGGTGTAGTACCTGACGGCCTGTGCTCAGGGTGATGAGGGGTCGGTGGGGAAGAGAACGGGGCTGAGCAGGTACGGGACCCGGCCCGGGCCGGGCTGGTTGTCCAGCCGGGGCTGCAGGGCGGCGACCAGTTCCGTGACGAGCTCGGTGAGTTCGTCCGGGCTGAGCCAGAGCGTGCCCTGCCGGTAGGAGACCGAGTCGGCGGTCGGGTTCGCCCCCTCGCGACCGAGGTAGGCGTTGAACTCGGCGATCAGGACGGCCATGGCGGCGGCGAAACCACGGCGGTGGTCGTCCAGGGACATGGTCGCGGCTGCCTCGCCGTCGATCGAGGGGCGGTCGCGGCGCAGCCGGTAGTGGCGCTCGACGACATTGCGTACGCGGCGCTCCTCGGCCACTTCGAGGAAACCGGCCTCGGTGAGCAGGGCCACGTGCCGGTAGACGCTCACCTTCGGGACATCGGGCAACCGGGTGGACAGCTCGCCGGTGGTGAGTGTGCGCCCGCCGGACAGGGCGTGCACCACGCGCAGGCGTACCGGGTGGAGAAGCAGTTCGGCGGTGTCCATGGCGTCACTATTTCATGAGTGATACCGTTCTCGAAATTGAGACTGTAGGTGGGGGTGCGGGACGGATGAGACGGGTTGGCGGGCGGGGCGTTGCAGTGAACGGGCACTCCGTCTATGTCGAGGAGTCGGGCCGGGGTGCCGACTGGGTGGTCTTCGAGGCCGGAGCAGGCCTCGGCCGGACCAGTTGGGACGCGGTACTGCCGCTGCTGGCCGATCGCGCCCGACTGGTGGCGTACGACCGTGCCGGGTTCGGCCGCAGCGGCCGGACCTCGGGCCAGCTGGGTATCGACGACATGGCCGCCGACCTGTCGGCACTGATCGAGGAAGTGGTTCCGCGGTCGTCCCCTCTGGTGCTCGTCGCGCACAGCATGGGCGGGCTGGTCGCGCGCCGCGCGGCGGACCGCCTCGGCCCACGGCTGCGCGGCCTGCTGCTGATCGACCCGACGCCGGAGAGCGCGCCCGTCTACGACCGGTTCGACCAGACCGCCAGGAAAGTCGACCGCGCACTCGCCGTGACGCAGGCGCTGGTGCGGTTCCGCCCACTCGCCCGCCTGGCCAGCGGGAACGTCCGGCGTGTGTTTCCGGCCGACACCTACGCGACCATGCTCGCCGAGGACTTCGTCCCCGCAGGGACCGCACAGACAAGGAAGGAACTCAGTGCCGTGGTCGCGGCCATCCCCCGGTTCCGCGCCGAGCCGCCCGGCCTCCCCACCTGCCCGACCGTACTGCTCGCGCCGACCCGCCCTGAGAGGGGGCGTGGTGAGCAGCGCACCTCCATGACCGCCCACCAGCGGCAATGGGTCGCGACACTGCCGGACGGACTCTTCGAGGAGGTCGACTCGGGCCACCTCATCCAGGCCGAGCAGCCCGGGATCGTGGCGGAAGCGGTCGGGCACCTCCTCGACCGGACGGCCCGAACCGGCGAACACGGTCACACTCATGATTCTCCGCCGCCCGCAGGGGGATCCGCCGGATGACGCTGCCGGGGCCCGATCGCCCTCGGGCCCACGCAACCCGTTCGTTCGGTCGGCCGGCCGGATCCTGGCCGCGCAGGTCGACGAGCTGGAGGCTTTGCGGGGTCATTACCGTCGGCTGCTGGCCTAGCGCGACCGGCTGGATGCTCTGGTTGGCACCGTTGGCCGCACGATCGCCGAACTGGAGCAGTCCAGGAAGGGCGGGAGAGACGTGATCGGTATCAGCTGCGCGGCTGAACCACCGTCATACTGCAGGGCGATGTGGTCGACTCCCTTGTCCACGACGGGACTTGACGACCCTGTGCGATGAAGACGGGCCGGACTCATGGGCAACGGCCAATGGTGTACCGGCCTATGGCGGCGCCCGGCCCTCGCTTGTGAGGGCCGGGCGTCTTCGCGCTCTGTCAGTACCAGTGCGGGGGTGGAGGTTGTGTTCGGCATCGACGAAGCGGCTGTGGCCGCATGTTTCCCCGTCGGGCCTGGAGTAGGAGCGGGACGCCGCTGCCCGGTGTGGGAGTCGGTGAGTTCCGGTCCGAGGCGGCCCGGCCCTGTTCGACGCGGCACGTAAGCCTTCTGGTCCCATACGTGGGGCAGAACACCGTCGACGTCGAACAGCACGGCAGTGAGCCTCCGCCGACTTGATGCCGCAGGTCGAAGGGCTGCTATGGCTGATTCCCGGGATGCCCGCGTTGGTTGGCATGCGGACGTCATAGCCGCCTGCCGTCCGGGAGTTCCTTCTTCGCGTCCGTGACGGCCCGTTCGACCACCGTCGTCTGCCCCACCACCGTGCCCGGCCTGAGGCCCTCTTCCTCCTTCACCAGGACTTGGCGCTGGCCCAGGTAGGTGTAGGTGTCCTTGTCGAAGATCCACTCGTGCCGGGTGGCTCCTTGGGTGAAGGCGATGGCGATGCCCTCGCGGCCGTCCGCGTCGGTGGCCTTCGGGACGAGCTCGACCCCCGGGATCTGGGCCGCGACCTTGTAGAGGGCGGCACTGGTGGCGGAGGGCGCGATCTGCTCGGACAGAAGACTGTTGATCTCTTTGAACGCCATCCAGTCGTCGTCGTGGTTGCCGCGCTTGCCTCCCTGGTAGAGCCGCTTCAACAGGGCATCGGGGTCGGTGGGGAGGGCCTTCATGCTGTTGTAGGAATGGCGCTTGTCGCTGGAGCTGTGGGGCCCGTCGTCGAGGTCTGTGCCGTCGGGTTCCACATCGCTGAGGGCGCCGCCCGGTTCGTACAGGAACCCCTTCTTCCCGTCGGGGGACATCCAGATCTGGCGTGTGTGCAGGGGGGTGATCCAGGTGTCCGTCTTCCCGGTGGCGGGGTTGCTGTCGCCCCGCAGGAAGGACACCTTGCTCTTGATGTAGATGAACTGGTCTGGGCGTGGTGTGAGGGAGGGCTGTGCCGCCGCGGCCAGCGCAATGCGGTCGACGGTCGCGGAGAGGTTCTTGGTGGTACCGGGCACCAGCGGCATCCACGGGGGCTTCTCCCGTGGCCCGGCGTCCCGGTGGCCGCCGGCCCGTACCCCCTGGCCGGACGTCCCGCCCAGGTGCAGGGACCCGGGCACGATCACACCGGCAGCCAGTACGGCGGCCACCGGGACGCCGATGAAGGCCGTGCGCCGCAGGCGGGCGCGCCGCACCGCGGCAGGCGCGGAAGCGCGCAGGATCTCGCTCTCCAGGTGGGTGGCGAGCGCGGTGTGGCGGTCCTGCGGCATCCGCGGGTCGCCCGGTGCCGGTATCAGCAGGTCGAACTCGGAGGTGTTGAGCGGCTCGTGCCGCCTCCAGGGCATGCGCGTCATCGGTTCCGCTCCTTCTTCGGCCGGGCTGTTCGGGGGATTTCGGAGGAGCCCGCGGGACCGTGTGCCGCCGCGTCGGTGCCCTTCCACAGTTCGCATTCGGCGAGTTCACGCAGCCGGGTCCGTGCCCGGGACAGCCGGGACCGCACGGTGCCCACCGGCACCCCCAGGGCCTCGGCAGCCTCCGGGTAGGTCAGGCCGGACCAGACGCACAAGGTGACCACCTCGCGCTCGGAGCGGCGCAGCTTGGCCAGCGCCCGCTGGGCCGCCGCAAGCTGCTCGGCGTCGGCCATGCGGCCCACCAGTTCGTCCGCGAAGTCCGGCACCGTGTCGCGTACCGGCAGGCGCGCCATCGCCGCTCTGTGCCGACGGGCCGCCCGCGAGACATTGCGCAGGACGTTCACCGCGATGCCCATCAGCCAGGGCCTGGGGCTCCCGCCCTCGTCGCGCAGCCGTTCGCGCAGCCGCCACGCCTCCAGGAACGTCAGCGAGACGACGTCCTCCGCCAACGCCCAGTCACCCGTGACACGCACCGCATGCCGGTAGACCAGCTGCGCGTGCTCGTCGAAGAGCCCCCGGAACGCTCCGGGATCTCCGCCGCGTATGCGGTCGTATATCGAATGATTCACGTTAAGAGTTGTCCGCTCACGGCCGGGCGTTCCGGTGATCTGCGTCACAGGTGAGGATGTCGGTCCCGAAGAACGGTCACCGTGCCGGGGGGCGCCCCTGGTCGACGGTCCACGCGCCTGCCCGTACAGCTCACCATGCTGGTCCAGGTCACACTCCCTCAGCGTTCGGCTTGTTGAGTCCGCACTTGACAGTGACTGAGTGCCCCCGGCGCCGACGTATTCCCGGGACGGTGACGTTCACGCGGTAGCGGAACCCGAGAGCGTGAAGGGCACGCTGCAAGGCCAGCTCTGGCTAGGTGCCGCGACCGCGCTGCCATGATCTTCTGCCCAACTTAGGCGGGCAGTATCACGCACCTTCAACCGTGTCGTCAGCGGCTGACTTGACGCGCCAGATGCGCGAATCGGCCGTATCGGAGGAGTTGAGGCGGGGACGGAATATTCGGTGCCGTTGCACAGTCCGTCGAACTCTGAAATTGGTCTGGATAACAAATAACCCCGGGCCGTTGCGCTCGGGTCGTAGGGCTCCGCACGGCGTAGGGCAGCGAGCGGCGAGCCGTGTGTTCGTCCGGGGGCACCGGCTCCCGGACGCGAACGGGAATCGGCGTGCGATGGTCAGTCACGCGTGATAGTCACTACCTTCACGGGGGAGTGGTCATGTGCCTCCCCGTTTGAACACAACAAGGGGTGGGGACATGGCGGTGCTCCGTGGATGGGGGCTCACGCTGGGGAAATGGGCCGGCCGGCCCGTTGCGCGTGTACAGAAGGATTCTGGCGACCCGGACGTTGCGCGGGTCCGGAAGGCCGCGGCGTCGGGGGACTGGGACACCGTGCGGGACGTGTTCGAGGGGCGTCCCGAGAGCGAGGACCGGACGGAGCTGGTCCGGGCGGTCGGCGACACGGCGGGGGTGGAGCAGTGGATCGACCGGGTTGTTGAAGCGGAACCCGGGGCGGCGCTGCCCCGGCTCGTGGCGGGATTCCGCCACATCAGCTGGGGGTGGGAAGCCCGGACCGGAGCCTCGGCGAGGCACGTCTCCCGGGAGCAGTTCGAGGTGTTCCACGCGCGGCTGCGCACGGCCGAGCAGCGGCTGTACGAGGTGGCAGAGAGCGAGCCGCTCTGGACCTCGCCCTGGCTCGGACTGCAGATGACCGGCCGCGGTCTGCAGGTCGGGCAGGTCACCGCACGGCGCCGGTTCGAGGCTGCCGTGCGGCGCGACCGGTTCCATCTGGGCGCCCACCAGCAGCAGTTGCAGCAGGTCTGCGACAAGTGGAGCGGCTCGCACGAGGAAATGCACGCCTTCGCGCGTGAGTCGGCGTTCGGCGCGCCCGGGGGCACGTTGCTGGGCCAGCTCGTCGCGATGGCGCACATCGAGCAGTGGCTCTCCCTCGACTCGGGGGCGGACGCCTCGTACATGCGTCAGCCCGCGGTGACGGCTTCGCTGCGGGAAGCCGCCGACCACTCGTTCAGGCACCCGGACTTCGTCCGCTCGGGAGGATGGCTGCAGGTCCTCAACACCTTCGCCATGGCGTTCTCGCTGGCCGGCGACCATGGCGGCGCCCGGGAGTGCTTCGAAGCCACTGAGGGCCGGGTCACCGAGTCCCCCTGGCACTACCTCAACGGTTCGGATCCCGCTGCGGCCTACCGGGAGCAGCGTTCCGCGGTCGGGCGCTGAGCCGGGAGGCTGTCGGCGCCGAGGCGAGGCGAGGCGGTGCGGTCCCGGGCTTTCATGGCCCTTGCCGTACCTGGCTCGCATTCCCGTGCCGGCAGCGCTTCCGAGCCGTGTCAGTTACCTACCCGGAGCGGGGCATCTCGCGACGGCGTTTTGGCCAGGAGGCCCGTCGCTGTCTGGATGCGCCCGCGCTCGGACGGCAGATCCGAAGATCGACACATCTCACGGCAGACACATTCCACGTCCGTCGTACGTCGGGTCCGACTGCCGCCCTGTTCACGGCTGTTGGCGGGTACGGCCCCTGAGGCAGCCTGCCTCGGCCCGGCCGTGCCACGTCCGTCCGTACCCACCGTTCCTGTTCCATCCGCGTTCGCGCCCGCGCCGTCACACGGCGCGGAAGACGCGCTCACCGAAAGACATCACCAGGTGCCTCACTCCGAGACCGCTCACACCTTCCAGGTCGACCTGCGCGGCCTGGTCGACCTGCTCTCCCACCATCTCTACTCAAGCCCCCGCGTCTACCTGCGTGAGCTGCTGCAGAACGCCGTTGACGCCATCACCGCCCGGCAGGCCGTCGAGCCCGGTGCACCCGGCACCATCACGGTGCGCACCGGTGACACCCTCACTGTCACCGACACCGGCATCGGGCTGACCGAGGCCGACGTCCACCGGTTCCTCGCCACCATCGGGCGCAGCTCCAAGCGGACCACCGAAGGTGCCCTCGACGGCGCCGGACTCGACGCCGCCCGTGGGGAGTTCATCGGCCAGTTCGGCATCGGACTCCTCGCGTGCTTCGTCGTCGCGGACGAGATCACGGTGCTCAGCCGCACCGCCGCCGACCCGTCGGCGCCCGCCGTCGAGTGGCGCGGCCACTCCGACGGCCGCTACACCATCCGTACCCTGCCCGCGTCGGCCGTGCCGGAGCCGGGCACCACCGTCCGGCTCGTCCCGCGTGCCGACACCGCCGAGTGGACGAGCCCGGAGCAGGTCGTCGCCCTGGCCCGTCACTATGGCGGTCTGCTGAGGCACGAGGTCACGGTCGTCGGGCCGCGGGGTGAGACGCACCAGGCCAACGAGACACCTCCGTGGGAGCAGGCCCACCGTTCGCCGCTGGCCCGTCGCGAGGCGATGACCGCGTACTGCCGCACCCTGTTCGACTTCACCCCGCTCGACACCATCGAGCTCGACCTTCCGGCAGCCGGCCTGCGAGGCGTCGCCTATGTACTGCCCACGGCCATGAGCCCGGCGCAGCGCGCGGGGCACCGCGTGCACCTGAAGGGCATGCTGCTCACGGACCAGGCTCCCGAACTGCTGCCGGAATGGGCGTTCTTCGTACGCTGCGTCGTCGACACCACCAGCCTGCGGCCGACCGCCTCCCGGGAGGCGCTGTACGAGGACGGCACGCTGTCCGCCGTACGCGACGCCCTGGGTGACCGGATCCGTGACTGGCTCACCGGACTCGCCGCCAGCGACCCCTCCCTGCTGCACCGCTTCATCGACACGCACCACCTCGCGGTCAAGGCCCTCGCCCGCTACGACGACGAACTGCTGCGCATCGTGCTGCCGTGGCTGCCGTTCGAGACCACCGACGGCAACGTGACGCTGGAGGAGTTCGCGCGGACGCACCCGACCCTGCTGGTCACCCGCAGCGTCGAGGAGTTCCGGCAGGTCGCCCCCATCGCGGCGGCCGCTGGCCTGGGCGTCGTCAACGGTGGCTACACCTATGACCGCGACCTCGTGCACCGGCTGCCCGAGATCCGCCCCGGTACGGCCGTCACGGACCTCGACCCGGCCACCGTCACCGCACATCTCGATGCCGTGGACCCGGCTGCCGAACTGCGCGCGGCCACCTTCCTCTCCGTTGCCAGGGACACGATCGGCGTCCACGACTGCGATGTCGTCCTGCGTGACTTCCAGCCCGTCACCGCTCCCGCGCTGCTGCTCGACAACCGGGAGGCGCGCCATGAGCGGACCCGGTCGAGCCTGGCCGCCGAGAGCGACGGCCTGTGGGCCGATATCCTCGGCTCGCTGCGCCAGGAGTCCCCGCGCGCCCAGCTCGTCCTGAACCACCTCAACCCGCTGGTCCGCCAGGCCCTCACGATCAGCGAACGCGGACTTGCCGTCGTCGCCGCCGAAGCCCTTTACGGGCAGGCCCTGCTGCTCAGCCGGCGCCCGCTGCGAGTGAGCGAGAGCGCTCTGCTCAACCGGGCCTTCATCGGCCTGCTCACCCACGCCATGCACCAACCCGGCACGGCGGCACCCGGCTCCGAGCCCAGGAAGGAACTGTAAATGCTGGACACCCCCGAGGCCGTGGTCGAGGCGCTGCGCGAGAACAACGACCGTGCGCACGGCCCGCAGCGCACCATCACCGCCGAAGAACTCGTCGAGGCGGCCGAGCCCTTCGAGGAGCCCGACGTCCTCGTCACGGCCCTCCTTGAGCTGATGTCGGCGTACGAGTTCACCGGCGAACACCGCAAGTCGCCCGTGGTTTTCGCCCGGCTGCTCAAGCTGTGGGACACGACTCCCGCGTCGTTCAGCCAATGGGAGGCCCACCAGATCTTCTGGCGCTTCAAGTGGGTGACGACGTCCCTGCTCCAGGTGCCCGAGGTACCCCTGGCCACCGTCCACGGCTGGATCGACCAGATGCGTACCCGCTACGAGGCTGCCGGCCACGGGCTGCAGCCGGTGGCCGCGATGCGCTACCACGTCGCGTCCCACACGGGTACCGGCGTCGCCGACGCCTACGACCTGTGGGCCACACGTCCCCGTACCGAGCTGAGCGACTGCGAGGCGTGCGAGACCCGGCACTTCGCCTGGCACCAGGTGCTGGCGGGCGACGACGCCGGCGCGCTCGACACCTGGCGGCCCGTCCTCGCCGAAGGCATGGGCTGCACCGAGGAGCCGCAGATGAGCCAGGCGCGCGCTCTGCTGCCGCTGCTGCGGACGGGCCGCCTCGACGAGGCCCGCTCCCACCACCTCACCGGCTACCGGCGGGTCCGGGGCAACACGGGCATGCAGGACGAGGTCGGTCTGCACGTGGAGTTCTGCGCGCTCTCCCGCAATGAGGGCCGGGGCCTGGAGATCCTCGCGGAAAACCGCTCGCTGTTCGAGGCGACCGGCGCCCCGCTGGCCCACCTGGACTTCCTCACCGGTACCGAGGTGCTGCTCGCCCGCCTCGTCGAGGACGGACACGACAGCACCGCCGTCGCCGGCCCACCAGGAAGGAACTGGACGACGGGCGAACTCCTCACCCACGTACGCTCCGAGGCGGACCGGCTCACCAGGGCGTTCGACGAGCGCAACGGCACCACGGCCGTCGGCCAACGCCGTCAACTACGCCTTGTACAGCGGCCGTTGCTCGACGAGCCGCTCCCGCTCGGACTGCGCACATCCCTGACCCGCCCCTCCTCGACCACGGGCGCCGCGACCGCCGCCGTACCCGCCGCCGGGCCGGAGACTCCCGAGGACTTCGTCTCGCTGGTGCGCGAGGCACGGCGTATGGCTGCCGTGGGACACCCGGGCGTCGACAGGCTGTGGACCCGCGTCGCCGAACGCCTCGCCGACGGCACCGCCGCGCACGACGACCGGCTCGGCCCGCAGGACCTTCTGCACGCGGAGCTCGCAGAGCAGCGCGCCTACCTGCTCTCGCGCGAGGACCGCTACACGGAAAGCACCAGCGAACTGAAGCGAGCCGCCGAGCTGTTCGAGCAACTCGGCATGCCCTGGCACGGCCTCTCCGCACGCAGCCGAGTTCTCGCCTGGGCGACAGTCTTCGCCGGCGACGCCAAGGACGAGGCCGCGCTGGCGGGCCAGGCGGCGGATCACGCAACCGAGCGCCTGGACGCGGACGCCATCCGCTCAGCCCTCGACGAAGCCCTGCGCGAGGCGGAACGTCTCAAGACCGAGGCCCCGCTCAGCGGCGGATCCTTCGGCGTGGGAGAAGCCGCGTCCGAAGAGGACCCGGCGGCGGCACGGGCGCTGGAATACCTCACGGTGCTGTACTCCTGCACCTTCGCGGCCTTCCGGGACGTTCTGCGGCAGCTGCCGGAGCCCTCCGACTCGGCCGTGGCCCGGTTCGAGGAGTTCACGCGGACTCTGCACGCCGAGGCCGAACGCCTGACACTCTCTCACCATGTGGCCAACGCAAGGCAGTTCGCGGCGGACATTGCAGGCCGCCGCGGCGACGTCGAGCGCGCCGTGGCCGAACTGCGCGCGGCCCTGAAGGACGTGGACGCCTCCGGGCGGCCCTGGCGCGGTTCACGCCCGCGTGCCCTGCTCGCCCAGTTCCTGATGGCCTCGAACGAGCCTGCAGAGGCGGTGGAGCTGCTGCACCAGGCGATTGCCGACGCCGTGCGTTACGACGACCGCGACTTCGCCATGGCTCCCACCTACGCACTGCTCGGCCACGCCACGTCGCACCTCGGGGACGCGGGCAGTGCCGTACGCCATCTCTCGGAGGCAGCCGCCCGATTCGACCAGGACGGGGAACACGACGAGGCCGCCAACACCCGCCTCCAGCTCGCCGACGTCCTGGCGGGCACCGGGCAGCAGGCCGACGCGGTGGCAGTACTGGAGTCCGTCCTGTCCGACGAGGAGGCCTCCTCGCTCGACGAACGGCTGGTCGCCCAGACTCGGTTGACGCTGGCGCGCGGGCTGCGAGAGCTGGAGGAATTCCTGCCGGCGGCCGAGGAGTTCCTGCGACTCGCGGACACCGTCGCCGTATGGGAGGACGAGCACGGGCTTCAGACCATGGTGGCGGCCGAGACGGCCATCACGCTGGCGCTGGCCGACCGCTGGGACGCCGCGGGTACGGCGTACGAGCGTGCCGTCGCCTCGCACGCCAAGGCGCCGAAACCGTCCCTGGTCATGCAGATGATGTGCGAGTTCGCGCGCCTGGTGATGCTGGCCCGCGGGGCCGACGGCCTGGACACGGCACTGGAACACCTGGCCCAGGCCGACGCGGTCCAGGCCGCTGTGCCGGACGGTACCGAGGGCTTCGTCCCCTGGTGCGAGACGGGCGCCGTGCACTACCGCCGTGCCCGAGTCCTGGCGGAAGCCGAAGCCTTCCCTAAGGCCTTGGCCGAGGCGGAGGCCGCCATCGCCGCCTACGAACAGGGCGGGGAGCACGGCGAAGTGCCACGCGCCGAAACCGTACGGATCGCCGCCCTGGTCGAGGGCAACGGCCTCGGCCGGTTCAAGGAAGCCATCGCCCGCCTGGCGACGGCGGCGGAGCGAGCCCGAAAGGCGGACCTCGCAGAGGCCGCCCAGATCCTCGACGCCCTGCGACAGGACTACCAGAGGCGACAGGAGGGCTGAGCGCCCCGGCCCGGCCTCCACACGACGGACCGCGGGGGCCGGGCTGCTCTGCGCCGGCGTTGCCGCCCTGAATCAGGCAACACCTGGGCCCGGCGCGGCCAGGACATCTCGTGCTCCTGCGCGGGGTCGAAGCGCTACGCGATGCCATAGGCCAGTGAATATGACCGGAAGAGCCACAGCCCTCAGGCGCGGGAGGGGCGAAATCCGGGGCAGGGCCGGTGAGGCTGTGCGGGCACGCTCCGAAGGCCAAGTGATCTCGATAGTGTGTACGCCCTTGGGCTTTGCACCGTACGGAAGTCCCATGCAAGTGACGGTCGGGGCGGGTGGGGATTCGGTGGAAGCGCGGGAAACGACCTTTGAGCGGCTGATCCAAGGGGATAACCAGTTCCAAATACCCCTGTATCAGCGCACTTACAGCTGGGAGGCGGACAACCACCAGAGATTGTGGGACGACCTCGCGGAGCAGGCCCTGGTGGCGGCAGGCACGTCCCAGGCTTCCAGTGGACACTTTCTGGGGTCGCTCGTACTCGATCCGCGTCCGCCGCTGCCGGACACTGTGCAGTGCTGGACCGTGATCGACGGGCAGCAGCGATTGACCACTCTCATGCTGGTCGCCTGTGCTCTCCGGGACCACGTCCGCGCCTTGGATCCGGGAAAGGCCGAGCTCATACACCGTCGGTACCTGGTCAACGAGGAGGACTACGGAGGGCTTGACGTCTATCGTCTGTTGCCCACGCAAGCTGACAGACCGTCATATCTTGCGTGTGTGGACGGCGATCCGTCTGCGGGAGGCAACGACACCATCGGGACGGCCTACCGCTTCTTCCGGGCTGCCCTTACCGAACACGACCCTGTTGGCGAATGGGAAGCCATCCGTCACATCGAGCAGGCGCTGCGGCGGCAGTTCACGCTGGTCACCATCACAGCGGGGCCGCAGGACAACGTCTTTCGGATCTTCGAGTCGCTGAACAACACGGGTAAGCCCCTCAGCCAGGCAGACCTGCTGCGGAACTACGTGTTCATGAAGCTGCCGCGTCTGGGAGAGCAGGTCTACGACAAGGTCTGGCTCCCCATGCAGACCGAACTGGGACCCGAACGGCTGACCACGCTCGCCTGGCTCGACCTGATCCTGCAGGGGCAGGCCCGGGTAACTAGCAGTGAGGTGTACCAGGAGCAACAGCGCCGTATGGACAAGATCGCGAGCGTCGAGGGCGAAGAGGGCCTCCGTGAGGACCTTGCCCGGCTTCGGTGTCTCGGACGTCTCCTCCTGCGGGTCTTCGAACCGGAGCGAGAGCCTCGGGCAGAGGTGCAGGATGCCCTGCAGCGCCTGGCGGAATGGGGCGGCGAAGCTCACTATTCACCTGCGCTGCACATCCTGGACCAAGCAGAGCGCGGCAAGAGCACGCCGGAAGAGGCGGCGTTGGCGTTGAGCTACGTGGAGAGCTTTCTGGTGCGGCGGATGATCTGCCAGGTCGGGTCCCACAGCGTCAGGCAGATCCTCGCCACCTTGCCGGCGAACCTTGAGCGGGACCGCCCGCTGCCGGAAGCCGTCCTGCGGTATCTGTCAGCGCCGCGACGGGGCTGGCCCACGGATGATGAGCTGCGTGAGGCAGTCCGTATGAACCCCTTCTATTGGCAAGGGAGCAGCCGCCATCGCGCTTTTGTGCTCCGGCAGTTCGAGAAGAGCTACGCAATCCCGGAGCCGGTGGACTTCTCGCGTAGCTGGGCAACCGTCGAACACATCCTCCCGCAGCGCGCCGGCGAGGCATGGCTTGCCGCCCTTGCCGAGGACGCCTCCGACGGAGAACGGCCCGAAGAGCTGCACGAAACTCTGGTTCATACCCTGGGCAATCTGACGCTAACCGGTGAGAACCTACGGCTGTCCAACCACCCCTACGAACGCAAGCAACAGATCTTCGATCAGAGCGCCTTGCGAATGAACCGGGAAATCGCCACCGCACCCCGCTGGGGCCGGCCCGAGATCCTGGCGCGGGCTGACCGGCTCGCCGATCGTGCCGTACTCATCTGGCCAGCTCCGCTCCCGGGAGCCGTGGTACAGACCGACGAACGCTCGGAGTGGCTGCGTCTGCGGACGGTGCTGGCGTCCATGCCCTCCGCCACATGGACCACCTACAAGGATCTCTCGGTTGTCACCGGCGCAGGTTCTCCCCAGACCATTGGCAACTACCTGGCCAAGCACGTGGGTGTCCAGAACGCACACCGTGTTCTGCGCGCAGGCGGCACGTCCTCTCCGGACTTCGCCTGGCTCGACAGTCGCACCGAAACGCAGCAAGAGATATTGGAACGCGAGGGTGTGCGCTTCGAGGGAGTTACGGCGGACCCCAGTCAAAGACTGTCCGCAGCTGCCCTGGCTGCTCTTTCCGGGCTCGGGGACACGAGGGAAGCCAATGGCGAGGTGGTCGCCGAGTCCACTACAGTTGATCGGGCGGCCAACTTCCGCACACTGCTTTCCAAGCATCACCCCGACCTCGCCGGCGGACTGTTGAAGCTGCTGGAGAGCTGGGAGTCCAAGGGCGGCTGGTTGTGGTACGGCGCAGCCGACGAGACGAGTTGTGCGCCGATGCTGCGCGAAGGGCGCGGCCCCCAGGGCTACATATGGCCTGCCTACATCTATCCGAGTACGGGCGTGGTGGAGATCGCCTTCGCTCATCTGGCGAAGCGTGAACCGTTCACCAGGCCCGGTCTCTTGCGGGAATTCCGTGATCGAATCCAAGCAATTCCCGGCGCGGACATGACTGTTCCTGACGCTGACCTGCACAGGAGGCGGCCAAGCTTCCCGTTGAGCGCGCTGATCGACGACAGCCTTGCCCAGTTTGCCGAGGTCTTGGAGTGGTTTCGGCAGCAGAGCCAATAGGGCCGCCGATGGGCTCGGGCGCCGGGGCGCCTCCGACTTCGCCTGCTCCAGCTGCTTGTTCGCCGCAAGCTCGACCCGTACCAGTAGATCACCGATGGGTCCGCGACGAACAGGCCGTCAGCGCCCTGGTGCGAGCATGCTGTGCAGTGCCGGCCTGGTTCTCTGGACGGGCACCGTACGGGGGCAGTGGCGTCAGTAGGTCATCGTGATCGTTGACATCTACAACGCCGAGGACAAGGAGCACGCGGCCGCCGCGGTCAAAGCGTTCGCCAAACAGTCAAGAAGATCGTCGATGACGAGGGCGAGCGCTGGCGGTCTACGACTTCCTCGCCGAGCACTGGATCCACCTGCGGACCACCAACCCCATCGAGTCGACCTTCGCGACCGTCCGGCTGTGGACCATGGTCACCAAAGGGGCTGGCTCCCGGTCCGCCGCTCCGGCGATGGTCTTCAAGCGCGTCGAATCCGCCCAGGCCCGCTGGCGAGCCGTGAACGAACCCCACCTCGTCGCACTCGTCTGAGCCGGAGCCCGCTTCGAACGCGGCCACCTCGTTGAACGCCCTGAAGCCTACGCAGCCTGAACTACCTCACGATCCACAGGGTTTGACTACTCCTCCACACACAACGTCTGAGATCTCTACCGAACTCAGCCGTTCAGTCTGATAAGCCGAAACGGCTCACTCGTTAAACGAGTGAGCCGTCACGAAAGATTGAAGGCTAGAAGTCTATATTACGAGAGTTCAGGCAGCCACTCCCACTTTCCTGGGAATTTACGCAACCGCACGAAGGTAGACTCGAGGCACTCGGCGAGCGTGGGACAGTCGTAGCGAATGTATTCGAATTCACCGAGTGCGGACCCGCCGAGTGAGATGGTCCAAGCATTTCCATCTTTCATGATTCTCTCGCTGTCCACCTTCAGGATGGAGGTTACGCCCGCACGCCCCAGGCTCTCTAGAAGGGACTCGATTCCTGTTACGTCGGAGATTGTCGAGTGGGCGGGAACCCATTCCCAGTCTCCCGGGGATTCGCTCAGCTTGGAGAGCGCTTCACTGAGACCTTCGTCGAAGCTTGACCTTTCCAGGTGAATATACTCCCCTTCACCCAAGGCCGGGCCGGACATGAAGACGGTCCAGGTTTCATCATCCTGCGACATCTTCTCTTCATCTACTTTGAGGAGAACATTCACACCTGAGCGACCCAGGCTCTCCATCAGTTGTTGAACTTCCATTGTTCCTGCTTCCACTAGCGTCCGCTAATTGCTCTGCCGATAGCAGTGGCGTCGGCCAGTTTGCCCTCACCCACCTGGAAGACGATGTCCGCGAGCATGTCGGGGGGGACGACGCTTGAGACGTTGTTCCTCTGCACTAGGAGCTCGGCCACCTCGATGGTGGTTCGCTTGACGCCATCGTCAAAGGTGTGACCTTTCACGAGGCCGTATATCACAGCGCCTAGCTTATCGTAGAACGAGTTGTAGTAGCTGGCGCTAGCGAGAATCTGCTCCGGGTGGTTGCGTAGGATGATTCCAGTTCCACCGACTTTGCGGTTGATTGCGACGATCTCGTCGGCAGTCACTCCCACCTTGAACCCTCCGTTGACGGCACGGAATGCTCGTGTTCCATTGGCCAGGACCTCCACGCCTTCGGCGATTTCACCGGCTGCCTTGAGCCTGCCGACGGGAAGGACCATCATCGCGGCCATGCTGCACTTGCCCAGAGTCGGGTCTTTAATGCAGTCCTTGACATCGTTGAGCCCAGTGACCTGCCAGAAGATAGCAGTCATAATGGGGTCGATGTCGAGAGGCTGAAAGTAGTGGTCGCCACCGGGGCCCGTATCAAGCATGCACGGCGGGAGGTTATCCCGGCTGGGGTACGGAATGCAGGGCTTCTTCTTCGCAGCCTGGTTCTGCTGTCTACGCTGCTCTTCTGCCGCCTTGCGCTGAGATTCTATTTCCTGGTTGCGCAGATTGTCGGTGATGGACCAGGCCTGCGAGGCGGCGGCATCCGCTTCTTCCTTGCTCTTGCCAGCGGCGAGAGCAGAGGCCTTGGCAGCGGCTGCTGCGCTGTTTGCTGCTTCGGCCGAATGCCGAGCGTAGGTGGCGGAGAATTCCGCCTGGGCTGCGGACTCGGCGGCAGCGTCGGCGTCGCGGGCGGCGGCGTCGGCTGCAGTGCGGGCGGTGGTGGCGGATTTTGCGGCCTGGTTGGCGCTGTTCTGTGCCTTGTCGGCAGAGGCCTTGGCGTCGTTGGCGTACCCGGCTGCCTGGTCGGCGGACTTCTTTGCCTCGGCGGCCGCGGTGTTGGCCTCGGTCTGAGCCTGGTTCGCTATGGCGGAGGCCTCGGCGGCGAGCCAGCGGTTCTGCTGGGCCTTGGCAGCGACGATGTCGGCTTCGTTGATCAGGCGCTGGACCTGGGCGACATGAGTGTCGGCGAGCTTGTCTTTGCGGTCGGCCATGTACTGACCGACCTGGACGAAATTGTGCAGTTCGTCGGCGGGGCCGGTCAGCGCAACCTTGGCCGCCGCCTTCACTTCTGCACCGCCGTCGTTGACGAGCTTGGAGGCGATCACCTGTTCGTCTGCGTTCCGTGCCTGGTACTGGCCTCTGTTGACGAAGTCGGCCAGCACCTTGACACGGCCGTCAGCAAGGGCGGCCTTGGAGGCCTCCTTCACGCCCGGCCCACCAGCATTGTTGATCTTCGAGACCTCGATCTCGTACTCCGCACCGGCGGCTTCGTACTGGCCAGTGGCAAGGAAGTTACTGATTTCCTCGTCGGTTCCCTTAAGCGCCTCGTTGGCCTTGGTGCGCACCCCGGCATACGGGCTCTGGGCGGCGAGGTCTACGACTTGCTGGCGGGCCTCGTCCCGAGCGGCCTTCTTCCAACCTGCGCCGAGAAATTCCAGTACGTCGGTGTCGGTGCCGGACAGAGCCCGGGTAGCGGCGTCCTGCAACCAGGGGCCCCGGCTCTTGAGAGTCCTCATGGCAAGGTCGCGGCCCTTGGCAGCCACCGCCTTGACATCAGCACCGGGTTTGACAGCTTCCGCGGCCAACGCATTTGCCTCGCCATCGAGAGCTTGAGCTATCACCACGGCACTGGCGACGGCGACGACCCCCTCCTCAGCCACGGTCTGCTTGGTGCGGGCACGTTCAATAGCAGCGTTCGTGCGGGAGGTGAGGTCTTCGGTCTCACTCTCCCGGGCGAGTGCAAACACGTTCTTGGCCGTCGCCGTTGCCGAACTCGCGGTCTCGGCGGCTTCCTTCGCAGCTGCAGCGTATTTTTTGGAATCGGCGGCTGCGGTGGTGGCTTCGCCGGCGTGCTTGGCGGCTTCGTCGGCCGCATCAGCGGCCTTGTTCGCGTGGGAAGCTGCCGAGTTGGCGGCATCCCGGGCCTCGTAGGCAGCATTGGCGGACTTACGGGCGAGAGTCTCTGCGGCGTCGGCGGCGCGGTTGGCCTCGTTGGCGTGGCGGCGGGTTTCGTCGGCGGCAGCCTTGGCCTCGCCGGAGTGGATGCCAGCGGCTTCCGCAGCGTTGTTGGCGTCTTCGGCAGCAATAGCGGCGGCGGTCGCATTCGCGCCTGCGCTCTTGGAAGCCTGGGCTGCGTCGGCGGCTGCAAGTGAGGCCCTGCCGGCTTGCTGGGCCGCAAGACCTGACTTCGTAGCCAAAGCAGCCGCAAAGCGAGCGGCCTTGGCCTGGCCGGCGGCCTCCCCGGCCTTGGACTTGTCGTTGGCGGCGGCGATCGACGCGTTGGAGGCTGCCTCCGCGGCATCCGCCGCGGCCGCGGCCGCGCTCGCGGTCTGAGCAGCGGCGAGTGCGGCTATGCGGGCAGACCGGTTGGCGGCGTTAGAGGCATCGATCGCGGTCTGTGCGGCACTGGCTGCGGCACGGGCCGCGGCGGCAGCCTGCTTGGCCTTCGTCGCCGCCTTCTTCGCATCGCTCTTCGCCGCTTCGGTCTCCTTTGCGGCCGTCTCCGCGGCCTTCTTCGCCAGATCGGCGGCGGCAATCGCCTTGGCGGTTGATTCCTGGGCATCCTTGGTGGCCTGCTCGGCCCGCAGGCCTGCTTGGGTGGCCTGCTCCGTGAGCTGGGCGATTGTGGCGTGCTCCTGGTCGCGGTCGCGGGCCGTGAACTGGCCTATCTCCAGGAACTCGACGATATCCTCGGGGCCGCCTTGTAGCGCGAGCTTTCCGGCGGCCTTCATGTTCGGGCCGCCCGAGTTGATGAGTTTGGAGACCTCGACCTCGTTGTCCGCCTCGCGGGCGGTGTATTGGGTCTCCTTCAGGAACTTTTCGATGTCCTCGGGTGTGCCCTGCAGGGCGGTCTTGCCAGCGGCCTTGACCCCGTTCCCGCCGTAGTTGATGAGTTTGGAGACCTCGACCTCGTTGTCCGCCTGAAGCGGTGCCTTCCAGCCGTTCGTCAAGAAAGCGCGAAGGACGGCCGGGTCCTCGGCGGCAAGGGCTTTCTTGGCCGCGTCACGCACGGCAGGCCCACCCCGGTTGAGGATGCGGCTCGCATCAACCTCGTCGTCAGCGTTCTGGATGCCGTCTTTGACAGCGAGGAACTTTTTGATGTCCTCGTCCGTACCAAGGAGCGCCTTCTCGGCCGCTTCCTTAATCCCTGCTCCACCAGTCGTCCAGTAGTCGACGACCAGAGACCGGTCCGAAGGTACTGGCACGGTGATATCGGCGTCTGCCACGGCCGGGGTTGCGCCTAGCAGACTCACCAAGAGGGTGCCGGGAAGAAGCGCGGCCCATGCCCCGCGCATCCCAGACGCTGATGTTCGGACAGGCTGATGCGACGCTCGTAGGGCGCGCAGTCGCCGTTGTTTCACCTGCTGGGTTCCTTTCGGATCGGTATGTCCGCTACCAAGACACACCGCTCCCCGACTGCAACCGTGTCGGCATATTTCCAGTTTGGCGCGATGTGGGGGTGGGTGTAGTAGCGGATCGGTGCACCTGTCGAGTGCAGCCGCAACATCCGGAGTGCGGCAACCCCCCCTGACGCGGGAGTGATTGGGGGCCTCTCGCCGAATCTTACATATGTTTTACTTGTGTGAATCTTGTGGGCGCGAACTGTGCCTGCCCTCTCTCCGGAAGGACGACATGGCGATACGCCGTGCCCGAAAGGCACTCTTGATTGGCATCGCTGGCGTGATCGCGGCCTCGGCTGGAGCCGCCACGCTCGCCACGGCGCAGGCCGCGCCCCACTCCGCGGCACCGACTACGGTGAGCGCTGGGGCCGCTGACATGCCGTCGGCAGTCGAGAGCTTCGACTACCCGAACGCGGCGAAGGTCCTGCAGGACCAGAAGATCACCCTGAAGAAGGGCGACGGTCACATCGTGCTCTCGGACTGTGCGAGCGGGTATGACATCCAGGTGAAAGCGCGCACAGCGACCTCATCGGCGAAGTTCTGCTTCACGGTCAGTGGCAGTCGGGGCTACCTGACGATGGAGGTGCCCGATTCTTTCGGTATCTGGACCAAGGAGCACCCTGTTCAGGCCACGCTGACCGCCGATGGTCAGGAGACCGTCGTCAATGCGCCGAAGAACGACTACACCGCGATGGGTGAGACAGGCGATTCTGGTAAGCGCTCCATGCTGGTTGAGCTTCGCGTCACCAGCTGACCCACCGGGTCATACGCATTGGCGGGCTGCGCTGCCTAACCGCACGAGGTAGTAGCGGCGGCATACTGCGAATCGTGGCCGCCAAGCGGCACATGCCAGCCTGCCAGGGCATACGGGCAACCAGACCTCGATCTCTGTATCGCCGCTGAACGCTGCCCCGGCCAACCTGCTCTGCGGCCGACCTCGCCGTCCACTACGACTACGGCCAGGGCACCGACGGCCGCAACCGCGCCCGTATCTGGACCTTCACCAGCACCGGCACCGCCATGGACCCGCCCCGCAGCGATTGGGACAGCCTCATCGGCTAACCCACGGCGCCCGGGACACCGTGCTCCACCGGTCACACCGCCGTGCGGCCCCGGCTCACCCGTATCCCGCACTGGATCTTCCCTCTAGACCTGTTCAAAGGACTGCCATGCCTGTACGAGGTTCACGCACCGCGTGGACAACCGCCTTCCTTTCCACTGCCGTGGGAGCTGGGCTCCTGACCGCCTCTCCCGCCTCCGCTCTAACCGGCAGTGAAGCAGCTAGCGGTGGCTACGCCTTCACCGCCAAGCTCAACGTCGGCGAGGCAACAGCGTGCACCGGCACGCTGGTTGACCCGCAGTGGGTACTCACCGCGGCCAGCTGCTTCACCGTCGACGGTAAGCCTGCCCAGACTGGTAAGCCTGCCCTGAAGACCACCGTCACTGTCGGCCGCAGCGATCTGACGCAAGCCACCGGCAGCGTGCGGGAGGCTGTCGAGCTGGTGCCGCGCACCGACCGCGATGTCGTGATGGTGAAGCTGTCTAACCGGATCCAGAACGTCGTCCCGGCTAAGGTCGCTTCGACCGCTCCGGTGGCTGGTGAGCAGCTGTGGTCGGCCGGGTTCGGGCGTACGAAGACCGAGTGGGTGCCCAGCAAGTTGCACTCGGCGGCCTTCACGGTCGCCTCGGCCGACGCCACGTCGGTCGGCCTGAACGGCTCGGCGGATGCGGTGATCTGCCAGGGGGACGCGGGCGCCCCGGCTCTGCGTACGAAGCAGGACGGCAGTGCTGAGCTCGTCGCAGTCAACACCCGCTCATGGCAGGGAGGCTGCCTTGGCAACGACCCTGCCGAGACCCGTACCGGTGCGCTCGATGCACGGGTCGACGACCTGGGCGGGTGGATCCAGCAGACGGCCTTCCGCGCCCAGGACGACTTCACCGGGGACGGCGTCGCCGACCTGGCTGCGATCTGGTCCAACGGCACCCTGCACATCTACCCCGGCGACAAGAACAAGGGCCTGGCCGGCACGGATACCCAGCAGCTCGGCGGCACCACATGGAAGACCACCAAACAGCTCGCCAAGGGTGACTTCACCAACGACGGCATCGCCGACATCATGGCGATCTATTCCAACGGCACGATGCACCTGTACGCCGGTGACGGCAAGGGCGGCATCAAGGACAGCGTCCCCGTCACCACCGGCGGCAGCACCTGGGGCACCACCAAGCAGCTCACCGCGGGTGACTTCGACGGTGACGGCATCGCCGACATCATGGCCGTCTGGAACGACGGCACCATGCACCTGTACAAGGGCAAGGGCGACGGCCAGCTTGAGGGCGAGCGTCGCATTACCGTCGGTGGCAACACGTGGGCCACCGTGCGGCTGCTGCCCGGCGGTGACTTCGACGGTGACGGCATCGCCGACATCATGGCCGTCTGGAACGACGGCACCATGCACTTCTACAAGGGCAACGGTGAGGGCCAGATCGAGGGAGAGCGCCCGGTCGCCCGGGGCGGCAACACCTGGAAGACCGCCCTGCAGATGATCGGCGGTGACTTCGACGGTGACGGCATCGCCGACATCATGGCCGTCTGGAACGACGGCACCATGCACCTGTACAAGGGCAACGGCAAGGGCGACCTCACCGACGACACCAGCGTGTGGGGCGGCAACACCTGGAAGACCCTCATCCAACTCGCCTGACCCGCAGACGTGAATACCGGCGCGGCCTCCGGGAGCCCTCTTCCCGGCGGCCACGCGGTTCCCCTCCTCGCACGTTGCCCCCTGTGCTGCAGCGTTCACGGGCCGCCGGTCGCCGCCGAAGCACCCAGCTGTGCTGTACGCCTGCCGCCTAGCGGGCAAGCCGGAGGCGCCCACCGGGCGCTCTACAGGAAGCTCGCCCCGGCGCCATCAGTGGTATCCGCGGGGCTGCCCCGTGGGGATGGCGTATCCCGGCTGGTGGTGGTCAGCCCGGCAGTGCCATTCAGCGTGACCGCTGCAGGACAACTCCGCGGGATCGGCCCTGGTTCCCATGCCCGTGATCGCGCACCCTGAGCGTGGCTCCGACAGCTGACCTCCGTGGTCGTCCGGCCCCGGCCCAGGACCTTCTGCGCCACCACGGACACGGGCATGAGAAAATGCTTTACACACAACTTACCCCCCCGGTAGTTCGCGACTGCCGGAAATGTCAGACTTATCGCGTCCCTGCCCCGGACGCTGTGGAGGTTTCGCATGTCCCAGCGCCGACCGGCGACCAGACTCGCGGCGTTGGACGGGCTCCGGCTCGTCGCCGCTCTGATGGTGGTCTGCTACCACTACCTCGCGCTGAGCCGGCCCTGGGGCCACGACCCGGCCACGATTTTCCCGACGCTGCACAGGTTCGCCGAGTTCGGCTGGCTGGGCGTCGAGGTGTTCTTCCTGGTCAGCGGGTTCGTGATCTGCATGAGCGTGTGGGGCCGCAGCCTCGGTGACTTCGCCGTCTCCCGCGCCTCCCGGCTCTTCCCCGCGTACTGGGTCGCCGTGCCGCTCACCGCGCTGGTCGTGAAGAAATGGCCGGAGATCACGTCGATACGCGGCTGGGACGACGTCATCGTCAACCTGACCATGGTCCAGGCCGGCAACAACACCAAGAACGTCGACGACGTGTACTGGACGCTCTTCGTGGAGCTCAAGTTCTACGTCCTGATGGCCATCGTGGTGCTCTGCGGGGTCACCTATCGCAACCTGCTCATCTTCATCGGGGTGTGGACCGTTGCGGCGGCCCTCGCGCCCAGCCTCGGCTTTCCGGCGCTCGCGGCGTTCGCGATGCCGCAGTACGCGCCGTTCTTCATCGCGGGCATCGCCTTCTACCTGATGCGCCGTTTCGGACAGAACGCCCTGCTCTGGGGCATCGTCCTGTTCCAGCTTCTCCTGTCCCAGCGCTACATCCACTACCGCATGGCCAGCAACCTCGGCCGGGTGGCCGCCGAGCACCTGCCGACCTGGCCGGTCCGGCTGATCATCATCGCTGGGTTCGCCGTGGTCGGGGCGATCGCCCTGGGCGTCTTCGACAAGATCCAGTGGAAGTGGCTCTCCACCGCCGGTGCGATCACGTATCCGCTGTACCTGATCCACATGTTCATCGGCATGACCCTCATCCACCACTTCCGCAACCGGCTCCCCGCCCCGGTCCTGGTGGTCTCGGTCATCGCGCTGATGATGGCCACCGCCTGGCTCATCCACCGCTTCGTGGAACGCCCCGTCGGCAAGTGGATACGCAACTCCATGAAGCGCGGCATCCAAGACGTACGCCTCAACACACCCGCCCGCCAACACCGTCGTACCCGCATCGTCATGCAGCCCTCGAGCCTCCCCGCCACGCCAGTGAAAACCGAGAAGGACGTGGCTCTCCTCACGGGAAGCGCCGAACCGCAGGTTCGCTGATCGTGGCTGGGGCTGTCCTGGACAGGGTCAGCCGTGATGAGTGCCTTGTTGCTGCCAGGCAGCTGAAGGCGCAACCACAAAGTCACAACGACCGCACCGCGTTGGGGCCACCAGCAGCGGCGTTCACATGCCGGCCTCGCCCTCGCCGGATGACCGACGAGGGCAGCCAGCTGGCGACACCGGGGCGGGGCACGGCGAACACCGTGCCCCGCCCGTGCCGGTCCTGGGCCGGCCCGGTCTCAGGCCGGCCAGCCGAAGGCGCTGGCCGTGTCCCGTGTGCGCTCCGGTTCGGGGTCGTTGAAGACGAAACACCGGGTGTTGCTGACGGTGCCGCCCTGGGCCTGGGCCGTCGAGAAAATCAGCACCGGCTTCGGAGCACCTTCTTTGGTGACGAAGTTCGCGCGGAAGTTGATGATGGGCGAGTCCTCTTCCCAGCGCGACAGGAAGTCGTCGAGCAGGCCCTGGTCCTCGTAGATCTTGCGGATGTGTCCGCCGACGTACTCGGACGGCGAGGAGTCGTATTCGACCAGTGCGACGTCTGCAGGGTTGGCGTACATGACATTGCCGTTGACCCCGATCAAGTGGATTGCCACGGGTGCCACTTGGTAGAACTCCCGCATCACCTCTTCCTTGTCCGCGCTGGGGGCCAGGGACGGGCGTGCGCAGGCGCCGACCGCGCGGATCCAGGCCGTGGCGTCGGATGTGGCCGTGTCCCCGGCAGCGGTGTTCGGCACCGGCAGCCGCTCTCCGAGTTCCGGGCGGCTCACCCAGTGGATGCGGGTGGTGCCGCCGCTCTTGCCGGCCACTACGGCATTCACCCGGGCCGTGTGCTCCCGGCCCTCGGCGCTGCAGTACGCGACCTGGACGTTCTCCACCCGCTGCTCCTGCTCCAGGCGCTGCAGCAACCGGGCCAGGCCGTCGTCCGCACCGTCGAGCAGGATTCGCCCGCCGAGGTGGGCGGCCTCTCCGCCCATCAGCACGGACTGCGCCTTGTTGTGCAGCACTACGGCGCCGGTCCCGTCGGTCACGGCGATGCCCACCGAACTGTTCCCGATGACGTCGATGAGCTGATCGGTGGAAGGGATGTTGCTGTTGTCAGCCGTCATTTCCCACTCCTGGGTCTCCAGAATTCTGACTGCGTTCCACGATGCGGCCGATGACTGCCGCGATGGCGTCCTGGCCGGACAGGTAGTAGTCATGCCCGCCGTCGAAGGTGAACGTTCCGAGGTGCGGACCGGTGATGAAGCGTTTCCACTCCAGCATCTCGTCGGGCCGGGTGAACGGGTCAGCGCTCCCGCACAGCAGCGCAAGCGGGACGTCGACCGGCGCTCCGTCGGTCCGGTGCTGCCGTCGCATTTCGAGGTCCGCCAACAGCCAGGACCCCTCGGCGTCGCCCTCCTGACGGTGCCAGGCCGTGAATGCCGTGGCCGCTGCGGACCGGGGTGCGCTGAGCGGCCCGCGGGCCCCCGACACGAGCACGCTGCCGACCGCGCATACGGGCCGGGCGGCAAACCGGGCCGCGAGTTCGTACGCGAACAGCGCTCCCAGGCTGTGCCCGAACAGGTGCAGTCGCCGTCCCGGCAGCAGCGCGGCAAGGTCGTCGGTCCAGCGGTCCACGGCGTCCCGCACCGAGGCGGGTGCCTCGTCGTCCGCCAGACGGCCGCGTCCGGGCATCTCGCAGTGTGCTGCCGGCAGCGTGGGAGACAGACGGGTTCCTGTCGCGACGTACGGCGACACGGTGCTGCCCGCCGGCGGCAGAAAGACCACGGCGTCGTCGGCCGTCCCGATGTCGCCCTGCAGCACAACGGATCGTCTAAATTCCGTGCCGGGCCTATTGGCTGAGGAATTTCCTCTCGATTTCCTTGAGCGTGCGGAAGGCATCGAGGGTCACCTCCTCCGACCGCAGCATCGTGCCCCGCAGTTGCTCGACGTGGAGCACGAGCTCCACGAACTGCAGGGAGCTGATGACACGCGTCTCGATGATGTCGGTGTCAGGATCCAGGTCCGTCAGGTCGGGGTTGCGCTCAAGGATCCAGGAGCGTACGTCCGTCCAGCTCGCCGCCATGTCTCTCCTCACTTCCCGGCGGCCCCGGTGCGTGGCGAACGCGTTGAACGCCGCGACCCTGTCGGCCACTTCGTCGATCAGCGCGAGATCACCCGGCCCGATGGGACCTCGCCGGTGTTCCGGACCTCGTACGAGGACGAGACGGCCGCCGGAAACGCCCCGGTAGTCCAGCGTGACGGCCACCGCCGAACCGGCCTTCCACCCGCGCAGCAGCTCCAGATGCCGGGGGTCGGTGAGCTGCGCGCAGCCCTCGTGTTCGCTGATCACGATCCGCTGTTCGCCGCTGCTCCCGGCCAGGGTGCGCACTCCGTCCAGTGCCGCCGACAACCCGTCCGGCGACCGGACGACGGGTTCGGGATGCACGGCTGGTGCGTCCAGGGATATCGCCGAACCGAGAAAGGGAATGCATGTTCGGGCCACTGCCGGGACGATGTCCGGGAGGCCGGCGGTGTTCCGGATCGTGGCGCTGATGTGGGCAAGGAATCCCAGGGATTCCTCGGCGGCTTTGCGTCCTGCGATGTACCGCAGCGCGGTGGCCCAGTTCTCGGTCGAGCTGTCCGCGGGTTGTCCGGGCATGTCGGGTTCCTCGGAGTACTCGGAAGCAGGGGGTCAAGTGCGGTGCGATCAGGCGAGCCGCACGTCCGGGTCGAGCAGGCACAGGTGCCCGTCCGCCAGGTGGAGGCGGTCGTTGCTGTAGTTCAGCGAAGCCGAGCGCAGGTCGCGCAGGGCCTTTTCCAGCCGGGTCGGCGAGTCCTGGAGATAGCCGTGCCGGAGCCCGACGGCTTCGACGAGGTCGTTCACAGCCGCGCAGCAGTCCTCAGCGGCAGTGATCTTGAGGTTGTTCAGCAGCAACTGGCTGCCGGGGGCGGACAGATCCGTCCCCCGCGAGACCAGCGCCTGAGCCCGGCGCAGCAGAGCGTGGACGCCGTCGAGCCGCTGCCGGGCCCGGGACAATCGCGTCAGCAGCAGTTCCGAACCGAGGTCGAACCCTTTGCGGCTCCCCGGGTCGCGCAGCAGGTGCAGGACGCGGGACAGGGCCCCGCACGCGGTCCCCAGCCAGGCCGCCGACCAGCCGAGGTGAGCCAGCGGGCCGAAGACGGTCCGGGCGATGTGATGGAAGGCGCCGTGTTCGCCGAGCACCTGGTGGGCGGGGACCGTGCCGGTGAGGGCCAGCGGCAGACTATGGCTGGCGCGCATCCCCATCGGGCACCACGACCCGGTCGCCTCCACGCACAGCTGGCTGCGGTGGGCGTACACCAGGGAGACATGGTGATCCGCGGTGGCGTGCGGGCTGCGCATGGTGATCAGGAAGCCGTCCGCCGCCGTGCCGCCGGTCACGATCGGGGCCCTCCGGTCGATCTCCAGGGTCTCGCCGGCCTCGCGCAGCGGGGCGTACGACGTCAGGAGGTGACCGCCCTTGCCGGGCTCGGTCGTGACCGAGGCCAGATACAGATCCCCCGACGCCAGCAGGGGCAGCAGCTCATCGCGGAGCGGCGGCTTCGCGTAACGCACGATCGCCTCCGACTGCTGACAGTGCATGGCGAAGATCATCGCCACTGACATGTCGGTACGTCCCAGCACCATGGTGACGTCGACGAGGTCGGCGACGGTGCCTCCGAGGCCGCCGTCCGCGGCCGGCACGAGAAGGCCGAGCAGACCGGTCCGGCGCATCTCCGCCAGCGCCTGCTCGGGGAACACTGCGTCCCGCTCGGCCCGGGCGAGGTGTTGTTCGGCGGCACGGGCCACGGCGGCGGCCTTTTCCGTCAGATCCGCCGCCCCGTCTGCCGAGACACGGTTCTCGGCGGACGCGGACGTCCTCACTCCTGCCGTGGTCATCGTGCCTCTTTCCGGGTGGTGGCGGCCGCCCGAAGCGAGCGGTGGTCGATCTTTCCGTTGTGCGTGAGCGGTAACGCGTCCCACTCCTTCCATCGCCGCGGCACCATCGGCAGCGGCAGTGCTGCACTCAGGGTCTGCTGCAGTTCTTCCGGTGAGGCGGGGCCGCGCAGGCAGTAGTGCGCGACGAGTTCGCCGGGACCGGCGCCGCCGGACACCGTGACGGCGCATTTGTCAATGCCGGGATGACGGCTCAGGACCGCTTCGATCTCACCGAGCTCCATGCGGACGCCAGCGACCTTGACCTGCCGGTCGCCGCGGCCGAGGTAGTACACGAGCCCCTCGTCGAAGCGCGCCAGGTCGCCGGTGCGGTAGAGCCTTCCCGTGGGCGAGGCCGGGTCGAAGGGATCGCGGAAGAAGGCACGGCCGGTGGTGTCGGGATCGCTCCGATAACCCAGCCCCACACCCGCTCCGCCGACGAACAGCTCACCGATCTCCCCGGGCTCGGCTGCCCGCCATGTGCCATCCGCTCCGTGGATGAGCAGATAGAGCGTGGTGTTGACGACCGGTGAGCCGACAGGGAGCCGGGATCTCTGGAGGTCGGCATGCGTCACCAGGTGATGGGCGACATCGTCGGAGCACTCGGTGAGTCCATAGGCGTTGACGACGGACACATGGGGGAGAGCCTCATGTACACGCGCTGCCACCGAGGGATGGAGTTCTTCACCTGTGGACACCAGCCGGCGCAGTCTCTTCAGCGATCCGCCGCCGAGGCGCTGCACTTCGTCGACGAGTCGACCGACGACGGTGGGGACGAGCTCGACGACGGTCACGTCCGCGGCATCGAGGGCGGTGATGAGTCCTCGCGGGAAGTGCATCGCGGTGTCGTTCACCACCGCGATGCGACCACCGACCAGCAGTGGAGCGAGCATTTGCCAGATGGAGATGACGAACGCCAGCGGTGCTGTGAAGGCCACCGCGTCGTCGGGTCCGAGCGAGAGGTCACCGGCCTTGGCCCAGAGGTGGTTGAGCATGCCTTGGTGTTCGACCACAGCGCCTTTGGGGCGGCCGGTGCTTCCCGAAGTGAAGATCGTGTAGCGGGATTCATGCGAGTGGTCGCGGGCATTCGGGGCCAGCAGTTCACCGGGTGCGCTCTCCACCTGCAGACGCAGGGCGGGTATCCGCTGTGCCGCGGCGGCCGAGCAGGCGGCACGGGCGGCGCCGTCGGTATCGGAGTAGTCCAGCAGCAGAACGGCCCGGCTGCGTTCGAGGACGTCCCGGGCCCGCTCCTCCGGCCAGTCCAGGTCGATGGGCAGGTAGCAGGCGCCCACACTTTCCAGTGCCAGGAAGACGACCGGTGTGCCGGCACTGCGAGGGCCGGCGGCAGCAACCACGTCACCTGTGCGCACGTCCCGGGAAAGCAGCGCGTTCCGTGTCGCGGCGACCCGCTCCAGCAGATCCCGGTAGCTCAGCATCCGTTCGCCGTCGGTGACAGCAGGGCGGCCCGGATCGGCCTCGGCATGCCGGATGACGTGCTCCAGGACAGCGGTTCCCGTGTTCACGTCCAGGGTGTTGCGCAGGGCGAGGGCGCTCGCCCGGGACGCTGCCCCGGGGGCCAGGGTGAGTTCGGTGAATCCCTCGGCCGGACGTCGAAATCCCTTGGTGGGACGGTGGTTTGGGCTGCGTGGTTCGCGGATTTTCCAATCCCCCATGCCTGGGAGCCTCTCAACCCCCTCTACGTGACCGGTAGTGGATATCCGGTCAGTGCCCCTGCGCCCGGGTGATGTCTGGCGTGCCCGTGGGTGCAGGTGTGTCAGGGGCGATTCCCCTGGGTGTGGGTGAGTTGGGCCCCGCGCTGCCGTCCGGGGTCTGCTGTGCCGGTGCCACGGCCTTCGATACGGCCGGTTCGGGAAGCATCCGGAACAGGAACCAGCTCAGGGCCGGCATCGCGATCAGTGGGGCCAGCGCCGTCTGCAGGGAGGTGGTGTCGGCGATCCAGCCGATGAGGGGGCTCACGATGCCGCCGACGCTGACGGCCAGGCCGAGAGTGATCCCGCTCGCGGTGCCGACGCGCGTGGGGAGATAGTCCTGGCCGAGGGTGACCTGGAGGGAGAAGGGGATGTAGAGGCCGGCGGAGGTCAGCGCCACGAACACGTAGATCGCCGGGCCGGGGACAAAGACGATGCCTGCGACGGCGGCGACGGACATCAGGTACGACCTGCGCGCAGCGGTCACCCGGTCCCAGCGGGTGGCCAGACTGCCTCCCAGCACGGTGCCCACCGCACCGCCGATGTAGAGCACGAACAGTGCTGCTGTGCCCGCCGCTGTACCACCACCTGTCCGCTGCTGGACGTAGAGCGAGATGAACGCGCTCAGGCCGATGAAGACGATGGACCGGCAGATCACGGCCAGCGCCAGCTTGACGAAGGAAGCCCTGTCTTCGGTTCCGGCGCGAACTGCCTTGCCGGAAGCGCCGGGTGACGTTCTGCCGAGCGCGCGCAGGGCGGGCAGGCACAGCACGGTGCCAGCGAGGGCCGGGATCACGAGGAACGGCGAGTACCGCAGTCCGCCGGTGGCTATGACGACGGCAACCATGACGGGCGCGAGGGCGAATCCGATGTTGCCGCCGAGGGAGAACCAGCTCATCGCCGTGTGGCTCCCCTTGCTGGCGATCCGTGCGACCCGGGCGGACTCGGGGTGATACGCGGCGACACCGACACCGGCCACGGCCACGAACGCCAGCGTCAGCGCGTAGGACCCGCTCAGGCCGCTCAGGGCGATCCCCAGCCCGGCGAGGACCGTACTGACGGGCAGCAGCCACGGCATCGCCCACCGGTCGGTGAACGCGCCGAACAACGGTTGCGCCACCGAGGACAGCAGGGACGCGGCGAGCACGATGCCCGAGGCCGCCGCGTACGTGTAGGCGCGCTCGGCGACGAAGAACGGGACGAGTGACGTCACGGCGCCCTGGTAGATGTCCACGCAGGCATGGCCGAACGACAGCAGGGTGATCGTTCTGTTTCTTGGCACACCTCATGCTCACCGCCGAGCATGGTGTCGCGCTTCCGATAAACGGCCAATTACTCAAGCAGATCCGCCATGAACCGATCGCCCCCCTCGACATCGGAAGCGACGAAACCACGCACGTCTGCCAACTGCCCTGCCGCAACGCCCTCTTGACCAGTGTTTGGTGATCTTTGACTTCGCGGCCTCTGGTGCGGGCTTGGGGGAGCGCACTTCGTCGGCGGCGAACATGTGGGTGAAGCAGTCGGCGAAACCGGCCGACCTGGGGGCATCGCCGCCACGACCCCTGAGTGTGACGTCAAGACGGTGAGACCAGGCCACGGCGTGCTCGGGGGACGTCGTCGAGCTCGCTCTCCCTCGCCAGATGGACGGCCGTCGCGAGCAGACCGCGGGCCTGGTGCCAGCGGCCCGGGAAGACCGGCACGCGATGGCCGTCGATGAGCGGCCCCGGCACGAGCAGCCGGGCCGAGAAGGTTCCGTCGCACGGGTCCACGGCGATCTCCGCCTCGGAGAAGTCGAGTTCGCGGGCCGTCAGCGGGTACCACGCCTTGAAGACGCTCTCCTTCGCGCTGAAGAACAACCGGTCCCAGTGCACGTCCGGCCGACGTTCGGTCAGGGACACAATCGCCGCCCGCTCCGACGGCAGTGTCACCACCTCCAGGACACCGTCCGGGAGTGGCCCGTTCGGCTCGGCGTCGATGCTCACGGAAGCCGTGAGCTCGGCGGGGGAGACCGCGGCGGCCCGGTAGCCCGCGCAATGCGTCATGCTGCCGACGATGCCGTCCGGCCACTGAGGAGCGCCGCGTCGGTTCGGCAGGATCGGCGCCGCAGGACGGCCGAGCCGTCCCAGCGCACGGCGGGCTAGATACCGCACAGTGGTGAACTCCCGCTGCCGCGACTCCACCGCCTGCGCAATCGTTTCCCGCTCCTCGTCGAAAAAGTGGTCGCCGGGGCGCGCCTCGTCGTCGTACGCCGCCTCGGTGACGACCGTGCGGGGAAGGATCGCCTCGATCACCGCACGCCTCCGGCAACCGGCGCCGGCAGCACCCGGCGCAGGGGAATCCGCGGCGGCCGCGCCCGCCACTCGCGCGGGTAGCCGACCGAGACCTCTTCGAAGCGCACCCCGTCGTAGTGGGTCACGCGCGGGATGTGCAGATGGCCGTAGATGACGGCCGCGGCGCGGAAGCGCAGGTGCCAGTCCGCGGTCAGTTCGGTCCCGCACCACTGGGCGAACTCCGGATAGCGCAGCACCTGCGTCGGCTGGCGGACCAGGGGCCAGTGGTTGACCAGGACGGTCCGCAGCGTGGGGTCGAGTGCCGTCAGACGCCGCTCGCTCTCCGCGACGCGCTGCCGGCACCATGCCGCGCGGCTGGGGTAGGGGTCGGGGTGCAGGAGGTACTCGTCGGTGCAGACGATGCCCGCGTCGTGCGCGATGCGAAGCGACTCGGCCGTCGTGGTGGCACCGGGCGCGCGGAACGAGTAGTCGTAGAGGGTGAAGAGCGGGGCCACCGCCACCGGTCCGTCGGCGCTCTGCCAGATCGGGTAGGGATCCTCCGGCGTGGCGACGCCAAGGTCGCGGCAGAGCGCGACGAGGTGCTCGTAGCGGGCCTCGCCGCGCAGCGTGCAAGGGTCCTGGGGATGGGTCCACAGCTCGTGGTTGCCCGGTGTCCAGATCACCTTGGCGAACCGGCCCGCCAGCAGGCGCAGCGCCCAGGCGATGTCGTCGACCTTCTCGCCGATATCGCCCGCGACGATCAGCCAGTCGCCGTCCGAAGCGGGCCGCAGCGAGTCGACCAGCGTGCGGTTCTCGGCGTGGACGACATGCAGATCGCTGATGGCCAGGAGGTTTCCAGCAGGCACGGTGCCCTCTCTCTCGTTGATCAGCCTGCCGCCGCTTCGACGGCGGTGGCAGGGGAGTGGGAGGCGTGGAGCCGGGCGTAGAAGCCTGGTACGCGCAGGAGTTCGCCGTCGGCGCCGCGCCGAGCGTCGGCAACGCCAACGTGCCTGGAATCAGCCGCAGTTGGTGGAGTGCGAGTGCGCCGGTCGCCCCACCGTAGGGACGCAGCAGCCGCAACAGCACGAAAGGACACCCCCTGTTGGCCGGCGGCACGCGGGCCGCCAGGCGGACGGAGCCGGCCGGCACGCCGCCCCGGTCCATTGGAGCACACGGGGCGCCCGGATATCCCTAGTGTCCGCACTGACGCCGAGTACAGGGCCGCAGAACTGATGGGGAGGCGGGGTAGAAGTCTAGGGATTCACCCACTGCGCGGGCATGTCCAATGAGTTCCAGGGCCCACAAAGGGCTTTGCGGGGCCCTGGTGGCTCAGGGAGTGGGGCCGCTCGGTCTCCTGATGGGCGTTCGCCATGTGCCACGGCCCTGTCCTCCCGTCGCAGTGCCCCCCCCCCACGCGCCCGCCTGTCAATTCGTCCCGCTCGGCTCCACCTGCTAGGAGATCACTCACATGACGACGTCCACCGAAGGGGGCCTGTGGGGGCGGCGCTTCCACCCCGCGCCGTCCAGCCCCAGCCAGCTCTTCTGCTTCCCTCACGCGGGTGGCTCGGCGTCCTTCTACTTCCCCGTGTCCGCCCAACTGTCTTCCGTGGCGGAGGTGTTCGCGGTCCAGTACCCGGGTCGGCAAGACCGGCGCATGGAAGTCAGCCCCAGCGATATCGCCGATTTCGCCGACCAGGTCTACGGCGCGCTGCGTCCCACCTTGACGGCCCGGCCCACCACCTTCTTCGGCCACAGCATGGGCGCCACACTGGCCTTCGAGGTGGCCCGTCGTCTCGAAGCAGACGGTGGTGAACTCGCCCACCTCTTCGCCTCAGGCCGTCGCGCACCCTCCCGGATCCGCGACGAGAACGTCCACCGGAAGACCGATGAAGGCATCGTCGGGGAACTGAAACTCCTCGCCGGAACCAACACCGCGCTCCTCGGCGACGAGGAGATCCTGCGGATGATCCTGCCGGCGATCCGGAGCGACTACCAAGCCATCGAGACCTACCGCTGCGCGCCCGATGTCACCATCCGGGCACCGCTGACGGTGCTCACCGGCGACAGCGATCCAAAGACCTCGCTCGACGAGGCCGAAGCCTGGCGAGGCCACACCACCGGCCCCTTCGACCTGCGCGTCTATCCCGGCGGACACTTCTACCTCACCGCCGAGGCCGCAGCTGTCATCGCCCTCCTGAGGCAGCATCTCGTCACCCTGAGCCAGCCTGGCTGCGCCCGGTGAACCAAGGACGGCCCGGCCGGCGCCGCGCGGGCGGCGCGCCTGCTCGTTCAGTGAGGTGTTGACCGCTATGTGCCGCGAACAACTCGCCCACCACACGCTGTTCCGGCCCCGCGTCTCGTACGCGGGGCCGACGCAGCGGTCAGCGGAACCGGTTGATCGCGTCGAGGTGCTTCGCGCGCATTTCCTCGTCCCGCACGCCCAGTCCCTCGGTCGGGGCCAGGCACAGCACGCCGACCTTGCCCTGGTGGACGTTCCGGTGCACGTCGTGGACGGCGAGCGCGGTGTCGGCCAGCGGGTAGGTGCAGGAGAGGGTGGGGTGGATCTTGCCCTTGACGACGAGGCGGTTCGCCTCCCAGGCCTCGCGATAGTTGGCGAAGTGGGTGCCGACGATGCGCTTGAGGTGCATCCACAGGTAGCGGTTGTCGAACTCGTGGTGGTAGCCGGAGGTGGAGGCGCAGGTGACGATGGTGCCTCCCCTGCGGGTGACGTAGACGGACGCCCCGAAGGTCTCCCGGCCGGGGTGCTCGAAGACGATGTCCACGTCCTCACCTCCGGTCAGCTCCCGGATGCGGGCGCCTAGCCGCTTCCACTCCCGCGGGTTCTGGGTGTGCTCGTCGGTCCAGAAGCGGTAGTCCTCGGCCGAGCGGTCGATGATCGCCTCCGCTCCCATGGCCCGGCACACTTCGGCCTTGCGCTGACTGGACACCATGCAGACGGGGTTGGCGCCGCCGGCGAGGGCGAGCTGGGTGGCGTACGAGCCCAGGCCGCCGCTGGCGCCCCAGATCAGCACGTTGTCGCCCTGCTTCATACCGGCGCCGTTGCGGGAGACCAGCTGACGGTAGGCGGTGGAGTTGACCAGACCCGGCGCGGCGGCCTCCTCCCAGGTGAGGTGGGCGGCCTTGGGCATGAGCTGGTTGGCCTTGACCAGGGCTATCTCGGCCAGGCCGCCGAAGTTGGTCTCGAAGCCCCAGATCCGCTGGGCCGGGTCGAGCATGGTGTCGTCGTGTCCGTCCGGGCTCTCCAGCTCCACCGACAGGCAGTGCGCCACGACCTCGTCGCCGGGTTTCCAGACGTTGACCCCAGGGCCGGTGCGCAGCACCACGCCGGCCAGGTCGGAGCCGAGGATGTGGTAGGGCAGGTCGTGCCGCTTGGCGAGCGGCGAGGTGCGCCCGTAGCGCTCCAGGAAGCCGAAGGTCGGCAGCGGCTCGAAGAGGGACGACCAGACCGTGTTGTAGTTGACCGAGCTGGCCATCACCGCGACCAGCGCCTCGCCGGGTCCCAGTTCGGGCATCGGCACCTCGTCGACGCGCAGCGACTTGCGCGGATCCTTGTCCGCGCCGGTCATTCCGCGGAACATCTCGGTGTCCTCCTTGTGGACGGTCACGGCCCTGAAGGACTCTGGCAGGGGAAGCGCGGCGATGTCCTCGGGGGTGTGGTCGGGCGCGCTGATCGCGGCGCGCAGCTCGCTCAGGGCATGGCTGTCGGGCATGGTGGATCGGCTCCTTTCGAGCGATTCGTCAGGTCGTACGGTGCGGTGCCGGTTCAGCGTGGTGAGGCACCCTCCAGCCCGGCACCGGGCCCCACGGCCGAGTGGAGACGGGCGTAGGCCCCCGCGGCGGCCAGGAGCTGGTCGTGGGTGCCTTGCTCGACGATGCGGCCGCCTTCCATGACGACGATCAGGTCCGCGTCGCGGATGGTGGAGAGGCGGTGGGCGATGACGAAGCTGGTGCGGCCCGCGCGCAGCGAGTGCATCGCGCGTTGGATGAGGGCCTCCGTGCGGGTGTCGACGGAGCTGGTCGCCTCGTCCAGGAGCAGGATCGAGGGCCGTGCGAGGAAGGCCCGCGCGATGGTGATGAGCTGCTTCTCGCCCGCGCTGACGTTGGTCGACTCCTCGTCCAGGACGGTGTCGTAGCCGTCCGGCAGGGTGCGGATGAAGCGGTCGGCGCACATGGCGCGGGCGGCGGTCACGATCTCCTCGCGAGTGGCGTCGGGACGTCCGTAGGCGATGTTCTCGGCGATGGTGCCGGAGAAGAGCCAGGCGTCCTGGAGTACCAGGCCGATGTGGGAGCGCAGGTCCTCGCGCGTCAGGGTGGTGATGTCGGTGCCGTCGAGGAGGATGCGTCCCGCGTCGGTCTCGTAGAAGCGCATGAGGAGGTTGCCCAGGGTGGTCTTGCCCGCGCCGGTAGGACCGACGATCGCCACGGTCCGGCCGGGCTCGACGGTGAGGGAGAGGTCCTCGATGAGGGGGGTGCCGGGGGAGTAGCGGAAACAGACCTTCTCGAACTGGACTCTTCCGACAGCCTTTTGGAGTCCGGCCTTTTGGAGTCGCGCGGGGCGGTCTGGGTCGGGTCTTTGCTCGTCCGCGTCCAGGAGTTCGTGAATCCGCTCCGCGGAGGCGAGGGCGGACTGCAGGCGGGCGGCGATGCCGGCGACCTCGACGGTCGGCTGGCTGAACTGCCGGGAGTAGAGAACGAACGCCTGGACGTCGCCGACGGACAGGGCCCCGGCGACCACGCGCAGCGCACCGACGACCGCCACGATGACATAGCCGAGATTGGCGACGAACATCATCGACGGCTCGATGGCACCGGAGACGAACTCGGCCCGTGCGCCGGCGCGGTAGAGGGCTGCGTTGTGCTCGTCGAAGGCGCGCTCGGCCTGCTCGCGCCGTCCGAAGCCCTTGACCAGCGCGTGACCGGTGTAGACCTCCTCGACGTGGGCGTTCAGCGCTCCGGTGGCGGACCACTGACGGGCGAACCGCGGTTGCGCGCGATTGCTGATCCGGGCCGCGAGTACGGCGGACACCGGTACACAGGCCACCATGATCAGTGCCAGCAGCGGCGAGATGACGAGCATCAGCACCAGCATGCTCAGTACGGAGAACATCGCTGTGATCAGCTGGCTGAGGGTCTGTTGGAGGGTCTGCTGGAGGTTGTCGACGTCGTTGGTCACCCGGCTGAGCAGCTCACCTGCCGGGTGGCGGTCGAAGTACCGCAGCGGCAGGCGGGCGAGCTTGGCCTCCACCGACTGGCGCAGCGCGAAGGCCACACGCTGTACGACGGCCGCGACCAGTCGCCCCTGGAGGAGGGTGAGGAGGGAGGCGGCGGCGAAGAACACCAGGGCGATCAGCAGCACACGGGCGATCCCGTCGAAGTCGACTCCGCCGGATCCGGATCCATGGGTGTGCCGGATGCCGTCGAAGACGAGGTCCGTGGCCTTGCCGAGGAGCATCGGGCCCGCCGCGTTGAGCGCGACGCCGCCGATGCCGAGGGCGACCGCCACGGCGACCGGGGCGCGGTGCGGTCGCAGCAGTGCCAGCGTGCGGCGGGCGGGGCCATGCCGCCCGCGGCTAGAGCTGTCCGCCGAGCCCATGGGCGGCCTCCCGAGGGGTCGTGGCGGTTCCGGTGTCCGGGCCGGAGCGGCCGTAGTGGCCGGTGAGCGCGGTGAGTTGGGATCGGGCGATCTCCCGGTACGCCGTACTGGTGCGCAGCAGCTCCTCGTGCGTTCCGGTGGCGGCCACCCGGCCCGCGTCCAGGACCACGATGCGCTGTGCGTGCTGGACGGTGCTGACGCGCTGGGCGACGGTGAGTACCGTCGCCCGGGAGATCTCCGGTTCCAGCGCGGCCCGCAGCGCGGCGTCCGTGGCGTGGTCCAGCGCGGAGAAGCAGTCGTCGAAGAGATAGATGTCCGGCCTGCGCAGTACGGCGCGGGCGATCGCCAGGCGCTGCCGCTGTCCGCCGGACACATTGGTGCCGCCCTGCGTGATCGGTGAGTTCAGCCCCTGCGGCAGGCGCTCGACGAAATCCCGGGCCTGCGTGATCTCCAGCGCGTGCCAGAGGTCGTCGTCGGTGGCGTCGGGGTTGCCGAAGCGCAGATTGCCGGCGACGGTGCCGGAGAAGAGGTACGCCCGCTGCGGGACGAAGCTGACGGTGCGGCGCAGCACCTCCGTGTCCAGTGTGCGGACGTCGACGCCGCCCACGTGGACGCGGCCCTCGGTGGCGTCGAAGTGCCGCAGCACGAGATTGAGCAGCGTGGTCTTGCCGCTGCCGGTGCTGCCGAGGATCGCCACCGTCTCGCCGGGGCCGGCGCTCAGATCGATCCCGCTCAGCACCGGCTCCTGCGCTCCCGGATACCTGAACCCGGCGCCGTACAGGGCCAGTTGGCCGGTCTCGGGCACGGCGCGTACGGGCCGCGGCGGTGTCGTCACGCTCGGCTCGGTCGACAGCACCTGCTGGATACGCTCGGCTGAGACCCTTGCCCGTGGCATCGCCAGACACACGAAGGTGACCATCACCACCGACATCATGATCAGTGTCAGATAGCTCAGGAACGCGCTGAGCGCACCGAACCGCATCGCCCCGGCGTCGATGCGGTGTGCGCCGAACCACACCACAGCCGCCATGAAGGCGTTCAGTACCAGCAGCACGACGGGAACGATGGTGGCCAGCATGCGGCCGACGTGCAACGAGATGTCACACAATTCGGAATTGGTGCGGCCGAATCTTGCGCCTTCGTGGCCGTCGCGCACAAAAGCTCGTACGACGCGGACTCCCGTGATGCGTTCGCGCAGCAGGCCGTTGATGCGGTCCAGGTATTTCTGCATACGGTCGTAGAACGGATCGGTGCGGCCGAGAATGAGGCCGAATGACATTCCGAGGGCCACCATCAGCATCACCAGGAGCAGAGAGAGCGGAATGTCCTGCTGGAGTGCGAGCGCGATGCTCCCCAGACACATCAGGGGCGCCGACACGACGACGCCGAACGCGGACAGCACCAGCGTCTGCACCTGCTGGACATCGTTGACGGTGCGCGTCATCAGCGACGGAGTGCCGAACTGCCCGACCTCGCGCGCCGAGAAGTCCAGCACCCGGCGGAAGACGGCCGAGCGCAGGTCGCGGCCCATCGCCATGGCCGTACGCGCGCTCAGCGACACCGCACCCACGGACGCCGCAACTTGTACGAGTGCCACGGCCAGCATGCCCAGGCCGGTCCGGGTGATGTAGCTGCTGTCGGCCTTGACCACGCCGTTGTCGATGACCGCTGCGCCCAACGTCGGCAGAGCCAAGGTGGCCAGGATCTGGGCCAGTTGCAGCAGCCCCAGCAGGGCGATGAAGCGCCGGTGGGGACGCAGCTGGATTCGTAGGAGTCTGAACAGCACCGGGCGACGCTCCAGGAGACGGGCAGGTCCGGTCGGGGCGCGGATGAGGCGCCCACCGGGCCTGGGCGGGGCACACCCGGAAAGTGCAGCGCACCTGGCACAGGAAAATCCGTAGTGTCCGGTGGCGGGGTGACGCGGGCCGTACCGGATGCGGCGCCACCTCCGCACAGGCCAAGAAATGACGGTGGTGGGGACTCCGGAATTCCGTAGTGTTCCCGAAATTTCTTGACACCGCGACCGGCCGCTTGGAAGCGTGCGCTTACCCGGCGTCCGGACCGCGGCGTTTTCGACGCCATTCGACGCCAAGTGGCCAACATTTCAAGTAGCAGACTCGGCTCTGCGTTTGGGCGGTCTGTTCTGTGCGGAGGAAAGGAATGAGATGTCCAAGCGTGCGCTGATCACCGGAATTACCGGGCAGGACGGCTCCTATCTCGCCGAGCACCTGCTCGCGCAGGGGTACCAGGTGTGGGGCCTGATGCGGGGTCAGGCGAATCCCCGGAAGTCGCGGGTCAGCCGGCTCGTCTCCGATCTGTCCTTCGTCGACGGTGACTTGATGGACCAGGCCAGCCTGGTATCAGCTGTCGACAAGGTGCAGCCCGACGAGATCTACAACCTCGGCGCGATCTCCTTCGTGCCGATGTCCTGGCAGCAGGCCGAACTCGTCACCGAGATCAACGGCATGGGCGTACTGCGCATGCTTGAGGCGATCCGCATGGTCAGCGGCCTGAACGGCTCGCGCAACGGCGACGGTGGCCAGATCCGCTTCTACCAGGCGTCCTCGTCGGAGATGTTCGGCAAGGTCGCCGAGACCCCGCAGTGCGAAACCACCATCTTCCGGCCGCGCAGCCCCTACGGCGTGGCGAAGACCTACGGGCACTTCATCACCCGCAACTACCGTGAGTCCTTCGGCATGTACGCGGTCTCCGGCATGCTGTTCAACCACGAATCCCCGCGCCGTGGAGCGGAGTTCGTGACCCGGAAGATCTCCCTCGCGGTAGCCCGTATCAAGCTCGGCTACCAGGACAAGATGTCCCTGGGCAACCTCGACGCCGTGCGCGACTGGGGTTTCGCCGGGGACTACGTCCGCGCCATGCACCTGATGCTGCAGCAGGACGAGCCGAGCGACTACGTGATCGGCACTGGCCAGATGCACTCGGTCCGCGACGCCGTCCGCATCGCCTTCGAGCATGTGAACCTGAACTGGGAGGACTACGTCAGCATCGACCCCTCGCTGGTGCGCCCGGCCGAGGTGGAAATTCTCTGTGCGGACGCCGAGCGCGCCCGCACCCAGCTGGGCTGGGAGCCCACCGTCGACTTCCCCGAACTGATGCGCATGATGGTCGACTCCGATCTGCGCCAGGCATCCCGCGAGCGGGAGTACGGGGATCTGCTGCTGGCCGGCAGCTGGTAGTCCGCCCGCGCCCACGGGATACCTCGGCGCACGGAGTGTGCCCGGGTGTGTCCCGTACCGCTTCGACACGGCGACCGCGCCGCCACGCGGCGCCAAGGACACTACGGGATTTCGCGTAGTTCTCCCTGTGGAATGGGTGTGTGCAACACAAGGCCGGCGACCGACCGCCGTATCCCGGCGGACCGGTCTGGCACCATCGCCAGGAGGAGGCAGCAGGGCCACGACGACCGCCGCGGAAGGAGTTCCGCGGACGTGGAGCCCGCGTGACGAGGAACGTTGCTGGCCAGGGGTTGCGTAGATCATGTACTCTGGCGCACGTCGGACATCACCATTTAGAGTGATTTGTGGTGCGATGTGGTGATGCCCGTCACATGCGTTGTGTCTCCGAGGTGCGAGGAGTCCCAGGGTGCGGAGCCAGAGCGTAGATTCTGACTTAGGCGGCGCCTTGGTCGGCCGAGGCGATGTCGTGCGCGAGCTCAACCGCTGTGCCCGCAATGCGCGTTCCGGGCGCGCGTGCTCGGTAATCGTGACCGGCCCTGCCGGAATCGGCAAGTCCGCCCTCCTGCACGCCTTCCTCAGTGGGCAGGCCGGTCGGCACGCGACGGTTCTGCGGGCCGGCTGTGAGGAGGGTGCGTCGAGCGCATCATTCAGCGGGGTACGCGCCCTGCTCGGCTCGATCGCGCAGGGCACCCCGCTTGAAGGAGCCGCCCGCCACGCCCTGCCCGCCCTCACTCCCGGTGAGTCGCCGCACGCCCCCGCTGTCCAGCACACCTTCCACGGCCTGCACTGCCTCGTGCTGGACATGCTGAGCCGCCGCCCGCTCGTTCTGGCCCTGGACGACATCCATCACTGCGACGAACTCTCCCTGCGCTGGCTGGACTTCCTGCTGCGCCGGTCCGACGGCCTCCCCCTGCTCGTCGTCCTCACGCAGCAGGCCGAGGCCGCCGCCCTCACCCGCCGCGCCCCGGTCCACCACGCCCTGACAGACCTGGCCACCCACCGCCGCACGACGACGCTGCGCCTGCGACCGCTGACCGAGCCGGATGTCGCGGAGATCGTCCGCGGGTTCTTCCCGGCACCCGCCGCCCCCGTCTTCCTCGCTCGCGCGCGGGCCGCGACCGGCGGCAACCCCCGCCTTCTGGGCCGGCTGCTGCGCGAACTGCGTGCCGAGGGCGCCGGTCCGGACGTGGGCGGTGCCGACCGGATCGCCGAGACCGGCGGTCGAGTCCTGGCGTCCTGGGCACGCGAACTCCTGGACCGCCGGCCACCCTGGGTCGAACAGGTCACACGGGCGGTGGCGGTCCTCGGCGCGAGCGGGACCGACCACGTCGGCGCCCTGGCCGCCGTCCCCGCCGATGTCGTCGCGGACGCGCTGACGGTGCTGCGCGAGGCAGGACTGCTGGTGCCCGGTGGCCGGCACCTGGCGGACGGCGCGGTGCGAGCCGCGGTACTGGCGCCCCTGGACGCCCAAGCGCTGTCGAGCCTCCACACACGGGCAGCCCTGCTGCTGAGCGACGCGGGCCGACCCGCCGAAGAGGTCGCCGACCACCTCCTGCACGTGCGCTCGATCCCCGAACCATGGATGCCGGGCGTGCTGCTGGAAGCCGCGGCCCGCGCCGAGCAGGTCGGCGCCCCGGAAGCCGCGGCCCGCTACCTGTACCGGGTGTTGGAAGTGGACCCCGACAGCGTGGAGGTCCGCTTCCGGCTGGCCAGATCACTGGCCGAGACCGCCCCGCCCGAGGCCATCGGCCTGCTCCGCGAAGCGCTGGCGCCGAGTGTCGACGTACGCACCCGGGCGCGGATCGCCGCGCAGTTCGGCACGACCGGCCTGGCCGCACGCGAGATCTCCGTCGCCCTGGACATCCTCGAAGACGTCCTGGACGCGCTCGACGCCGAACTCGGCCCCGACCCCCTGCCCGCCGACCGCGAACTGCGGACGCTCGTCGAGTCGGTGCTCCTGATCGTCGGCTCGCACGGCCGCAGCACGTTCGCCGCGACACGGAAGCGGGCCGCGGCGATGACCCTGCCTGAGGGCGACACCCCCGCCCAGTGCCAGAAGCTGGCGGCCATGGCCGTACTGACGGCACTCGACGACCAACCCCCCGAACCGTCCGTGAATCGCGCACTGCGCGCCAGCTCCTGCCTCCAACTGCCCCTGAAGAGCTGGTCCCTGATCAACTCCGCCATCGTCCTCGACCTCGCCGACCGCACCGATGACGCGCTTCGCGCGCTGGACCGCGTCCTGCGCCACGGCCGGGAGAACTCCGCCGTATGGACCTATGCCCTGGCCCTCTCCATCCGCGCCGGGATCCAGCACGGCCTGGGAGCGCTCCCGGACGCGCTCGCGGATGCCAGTACGGCGGTCCAAATCAGCAGCGCGGAACGGTGGGGCGAGGTCATGGTCCTGCCGCGCCTGGCCCTGGCGGGCGTGCTGGTGGACCGGGGCGAGGTCGCGTCCGCCGAGGCGCTGCTGACCGGCATCGAGCCCGCCCGGCGTGAGGAGTACGTGTGGACCTACCACCGCTACCTGATGGCCCACGGCCGAGCCCGCCGCGCCTTGGGGGACGCGGAGGGCGCACTGGCACTGTTCCGTGAATGCGGCAGGTCACTGGAGGAGGCCGAAGTGCGCCACGCGGCATACCTGCCCTGGTGGGTGGAGGCGGCCTGCGTACTCGCGGAGCTGGGCCGCGCGGAAGAGGCCCAGGAGCCCGCCGCGCACGGCACCCGGCTGGCACGACAGTGGGGCACCCCGCGCGTCCTCGGCCTGGCCGCCCTGGCCCGCGGCGTGGCCACCCCCGGTGACGGCGGCGTGGAACTGCTGGGCGAGGCGGTGCGCGAACTGGCCTCCTCGCCGGCCCGCGTCGAGCACGCCCGCGCCGAACTCGTCCTGGGAAAGGTCTTGTTGGCGGACGGCGACCGACCCGCCGCGCGCGAGCACCTGCGTGCCGCGGCCGGTCTCGCCCAGCGCTGCGGCGCCCTCGCACTGGGCCAGGATGCCCGCGCCGCCTTGGTGGCGGCGGGTGGCCGCATGCGCAAGATGACCGGCTCGCCCCTGGACCTGCTCACCAGCATGGAACGCAAGGTCGCCAGTCTCGCCGCCGGCGGCGCAGGCAACCGCTCGATCGCGCAGTCGCTGTACGTCAGCCTACGCACGGTCGAGATGCATCTGACCAGTGTGTACCGCAAGTTGGGCGTCGCCGAGCGCGCACAGCTTGCCGAGGTTCTCCGCTCCTCGGGCGTCCGCGGAGCTCGGGCGCCACGGTCGGCACCGCGGCCAGGCGGACAGGGCTTTGGGTGAGCGGACCGAGGAGGCGTCTGTGGCGGGACTGAACGACGAACAGCCATACGCTGGGTTCCTATGGGCGGGGCGTCGACGCACCGACTCGTCCCTGCTCGAACGCGAGCAGGAGCAAGCAGAGTTGACGGAGGTGGTGGCCGCTCTCGGCGAAGGCCACCCTGCCGTCGTCTCGGTGACCGGCCGCCCCGGCTTCGGCCACAACGCCCTGCTGCGCTGGACCGCCCGGCTCGCCGAGGAGCGCGCGGTACGCGTCCTGCGCGTCAGCGGCTCCCCGGCCGAACGCGACCTTCGGCACGGAGCCGTCATCCAGCTTCTCACCCAGCTGGGTGAGGTGACTGAACGCGCGCTTCGGGTACTGCGCGAGTACCGCGAGCCGGACGGCCTGCCGGGCCTCCTCGAACTCCTGCACACCACCCGCCGCACACCCACCCTCGTGACGGTGGAGGACGCGCAGTGGCTGGACCCGGCCTCCCTGCACTGGCTACAGGCCATGGTGCGCCGCCTGTCCGCGGGCTTCCCCCTCGTACTGCTCGTCGGCCGCACCGGCACCGACCCGCACGGCCCCGACTGGCTGACCGACACCGCCCCCTCCGCACGGCTGACCCGCCACCTCACCGTCCGCGCGCTGAGCCCCCGCGCGGTCGCCGCCCTCGCTGAAATGATCTTCGGGGCCCCCTGCGACGAGCCGTTCGCCGCCGCGGCCACCCAGGCATCCCACGGCAGCCCCGCCGTACTGCACGCGGCACTGCACTGCCTGGCAGACGCCGGTCACCGCCCCACCGCCGACCTCATCCCGCAGCTGCACACTCTGATCACCGGCATCATCGGCGAGCGCGCCGGGCGCGCCCTGCGGAGCCTGACCGACGAGGCCACCGCCGTCCTGCGCGCGCTGGCCGTCGGCGGCGACCTGCTGGACTTCACCCTGATCTGCTCCCTGGCCGGGCTGCGCACCGCACGAGAGTCCCAGCTGCGCGCGGCGCTGGAAACAGCCGGCTTCACCGTCCCCGACGGCCCCCATGAACGCATCCGCCTGCCCGTGGTCAGGGCCCGCATCCTGGAGGACACGCCGACCGACGAACGCGCCGCCCTGTATGCCCGCGCAGCCCACCTCGCCCACCGGACCGGCGCCGGCGACGAGGACATCGCCCGCTTCCTCCTCCACGCACCCCCCATCGGCGAGCCCTGGGCGGTCCAAGCCCTGTACGGCAGCTTCGGCGCCGCCATGCGCCGCAGTGAGTTCGCCCGGGCCGCCGCCTGGCTGAACCGCGCCCTCGACGAGCCCCAGCACCCCGCTCAGCGCGCGCAGACCAGCCTCGACCTGGCCGGCGTCGAGGCCATGACCTCCCCCGAAGCGAGCGACCGCAGGCTCGCCACCGTCGCCAACAACCCGGGCGAGGGTGAACGCTGGGCCCAACTGCGCCTGCAGGCTCTGGACATGGGCCTGGCCCGCGGCGACGCTGCCTGGGGCAGCCGGGTCGCCACCCAGGCCCTGGCCACCGCCCACGGCAGCGAGCGCGACGACCTGATCGCGCTGTACTGGTACGCCGCCCAGGCCGGGCCCGAGGCCGCCGACGTCCCCGCCGCCGGCGTCCCCGCCCTGCCCCAACACCCCCTTGTCCCCGCTCAGGCCGGCTTACGCGCCGGACAGCTCGCCGCCCGCGGCGAGCACCGCGAACAGGCCGCGGAGCTGGCCCGCCGGGCTCTGGAAGCAGGCCACGACGCACCCGTGATCCCCCGCCTGGTCGCCATCAGAGCACTCTGGCTCACCGACGCCGCCACCGAAGCCGAGGACCACCTCGCCGCCATCGTCGCCGAACTGCGCCGCCGCCACCGCCGCCCCACGCTCGCCCGCGCGCTGGTTCTGCACGCCGAACTGCACATGCGCGGCGGCCGCCTGGACGCCGCCGAACGCGCGGTGAACGGCGCCGAACGGGCGCTGCCCGCCGCTGCCTGGCACCCTTTGGCCGTCCCGCACCACATGGCCGTACGCACCGCCATCGCCCTGGAGACCCGCCAACGCGACCAGGCCCGTGCCCTGTACGACGCCCCGGTACCGCCCGGATCCGAATGCGGCGTCCACTGGCCCTTCCTCGTGTTCACTCGCGCCCGCGTGGCCATCGACGAAGAACGCTGGGCCGAGGCCGTCGAACTGCTCAAAGAGACCGGAAGATGGCTGCTGCGCAGACAGTGGATCAACCCCGCCGTGCTGCCGTGGCGCTCGCTGGCCGCCAGAGCCTGTCTCACCCTCGGCGACCGGGAACAGGCCCAGCGCCTGATCTGCGAGGACCTCACCCTCGCCCGCCGCTGGGGCGCCCCGAGCGCACTGGGCCTGGCCCAACTGTGCGCCGAATCCCTCGCCCCGCGCGAACCGGCCGCCGGACCCCGCGAATTCACCCCCGTCCCTCGCGGGCCCAACCAGCTCGCCCATGCCTGGGCCCTGGCCGACATCGCCACGGAAGAGGCCACCAACGGCGACCGCACCACCGCGGCCCGTCTGCTGACCGAACTGTCCCGCCACACCGTCACTCACACCTCCAGCCGCTTGGCCGAACGCGTGCGGTGGCTGGCCACCCGGCTGGAACAGACCGCCACGCTCGACGACGACTCCACCCTCCCCAAGGAGTGGGCCGTCCTCTCGCCCGCCGAGCGGCGGACCGCCGAACTGGCCCGCTGCGGCCTCGGCAACCGCGAGATCGCCGAACAGCTCTCGGTGAGCCGGCGCACCGTCGAGCTGCGGCTGAGCAGCACGTACAAGAAACTGCGCATCACCTCACGCCAGGAGCTCCGTGCGCGGAGCCGGCCGATGGAAAGGACATGATCGATGCTGCTTGAACGGGAATCCGAACTGGCCCGGATCGGCACCGCAGTGCGTCAGGCACAGGCGGGCCGTTCCTCCGTACTGCTGGTGACCGGCCCTCTGGGCATCGGCCGGTCCTCCCTCCTCGACGAGGCCGGCACCCCTCCCCCCGACAACTTACGGGTGTTACGGGCCAACGCCGCCCCCATCGAGCAGGACTTCGCCTTCGGCATCGTCCACCAGCTCCTCGGCCCCCTCTTACCCGACGGCCTCCCCACCCCCGGCGACCACAACGTCCCCGCCTCCGAAGCCGTCCTGCACGGCCTGCGGTCGATACTCGCCGAAGCCTGCGCCACCACCCCCGTACTCCTCCTCGTCGACGACCTGCAGTGGGCCGACCTTCCCTCCCTGCGCTGGCTCGCCTACCTGACCCGGCGCACGGACGGGATGCGCGCCGCCCTCGTGTGCACCCTGCGTGACGGTGAGCCCCGAGCCCAGCACCCGCTCGTCGGCGACCTGGCGGACGCCGCCGACATCCTGCGCCCCGCCCCGCTCTCGCTCGACGGCACCCGGGCCCTGATCCACCACCAGCTGGGCGAACCCGCCGAGGACAGCTACGCCCTCGCCTGCCACGACACCTGCGCCGGCAACCCCCTCTTCCTCCAGTCCGTCCTGCGCGACCAGGCTCTCAACGGCCACCGCCCCACCGCCGAACAGGCCGACCAGGCCCGCACCGTGTGCCCCACCCAGCTCCGCGACCGGCTGACCAGCTGCCTCCACACACAGCCCGCCCCCGTACGCGACCTGGCCGCGGCCATCGCTGCCTTCGGCGACCACGGCGAGCCCGAGCTCGTCCGGCGCCACGCACGACTGGACACCATCGGCTACCAGCGGGCCCTGCGCGCCCTGCACCGCCTCGGCCTGCTCGCCCCCCACGACGACACCCCACGCTTCCTCCACGATGTCGTACGCCACGCCGTCGACTCCGCCCTCACCATCGCCGAACGCGAACGCTCCCGGGACGCCGCGGCTGAAATCCTCCACCAGGCCGGCCGCCCGGCCGAACACGTCGCGGCCCTGCTGATGGGGGTCATCGACACCCAGCGCCCGTGGGCCATAGGGGTGCTGAGGACGGCAGCGGACGCCGCGCTGTGCCGCAGTGCGCCGCACGCCGCCGCCCGCTACCTGCGGCGCGCCCTGCTGGAGAGCACCGCGGGCGACGGCGAACGCGCGCGCCTGCTGATCGACCTGGCCAAGGCCGAACGCGGCATCGACCCCGCCGCCTGCGAACGCCACATCAGCCAGGCCGTCCGCCTGCTGTCGTCGGCCACCGACCGGGCCGCGGCTACCTTGCTCATCCCGCCCAGCTTCCTCGGTGACGCAACCTCCTCGGCGGTGGACCTGCTGCGCAACGTCTCCGAGGACTTCGAGCCCACAGAGCCGAGCCAGAGGTGTCCCAGCGATATCGCCCTGCGCCTGGAAGCGCGCCTGTGGCAGGCCGGGCACGAGAACCCGGCGGAGCTGACCGGCGCGGTGGAACGCCTGCGCTCACTCGGCACCCCACCCCCCTTGGACACCGGCGGCGCCCGCGAACTGGTGGCCGTCCTGAACAATGCGGGGGTCCTCTCAAGTGCCCTGCCGGCACCGGAGGTCGCAGCCCTGGCCGGACAGATCCTGGAACGCGAGCCGGTGACCTCCGAACCCGCCCGCATCGCACTACCGCTGGTCGCGGTGGCCCTGTACGCCGCCGACGCGGTGGAAGGCATCAACACCCGCCTGTCCTGCGAGCAGCACACCGAGCGCCCGCATGCGGGGGTGCACGCCGAGAACGCCCTGATCCAGCTCGCCTGTGGGCGCCTGACCCAGGCCCGCGAACAGGCCGACCGGGCCGCCGGACTGTCCGACGCGGACTGGCGCGTGCCAACCATGGTCGTCCGGGCCGCGGTGGCCATGGAGTCCGGCAACATCCAGCTGATCGAACGTCTCCTTGAGGACCCCGGGAGGTGCTGGCCGGCCAGCCTCGCCATGACGGCCATCCGACAACTCCTCAGGGCCTCGCTCGTCGCCCGCCGCGGCCGCGGCGCCGCCGCCCTGAAAGCCCTCTTGGCCTGCGGCCGCCAACTGGAATCGGCCGGCTGGCGCAACTCCATCCTCTTCCCCTGGCGGCCCCGTGCCATCGTCCTCCACCACCGGCTGGGCGAGACCTGGCCGGCCCTGGTCCTGGCGAAGGAGGAACTGACCTGGGCGCGGCAGTGGGCGGCTCCCGCCGCTCTCGGCCGTGCCTTGCGCCTGAACGCCCTCCTGCCCGGTGGAGGCGGCGAATCCGCCCTGCGCGAGTCCGCCGAGATCCTTCGCACGTCCGCCAACACGCTCGAACTGTCCCGTACGTTGCTCCAGTTGGGCCGGACTCTGGAAAACGGCAAGGAGGCGAGGACGGTGCTGCGTGAGGCCGTTGATCTCACCACCGCCTGCGGCGCCCCCTGGCTGACTGAGCGCGCCCGCGCGGCCCTGGGAACCGCCGCCCCCAGCCAGGAGGCACCGCTCACCCAGGGCGAGCGCAAGGTTGTCTCCCTGGTGAGCCGGGGTCTGACCAATCAGGAAATCGCCGATGAACTGGGCGTGAGCACGCGTGCGGTGGAGAAGCACCTGACGTCGTGCTACCGGAAGTTGGGCGTCTCAGGGCGACGGGAGCTGCTCGCAGGCCAGAGCGCACTCGGGTCGCACTGAGTGCGCCGTGAGGAGCGTCTCTTACGGTGCGGGGGATACCGGCGGTAGGAGTTCCGAGTGTTCGGGGAGCCGAAAGGTCGAGGCGGACCGTACCGTGCGGGAGTGTGAGACCACAGGATTAGGGGTGGGGCACGGGTCAACGTTGACGCTTGTTCAGATCGGTCCTTAGTGTCAATTGTGTCGGGGAGTTCGGAAATTCTTTCCGGCAGCTTCCGGGCGGCCCTCGGTTCCCGTGGCACGCTTCATTCTCCGGATTTCTCCTTCTCGCTCGATGTCTCTTGATTTCTGGTTCACATACGGGGGTTGGAAAGGATGTCAGTCCCTTGATGATTCCTGCTCTGGTGGATTCTCTGCAGTTTTCGGCAGGCCACAGTACGGTCGGCGCGACCGGTACGGCGGTCCGAGGAGAGGAGTGGCCGAGCGTGTGCATATCCGTACTGGATCCGGCACTGACGATCCGTCAGGCCAATCAGGACTTCTTCCGTCACTTCGCGACCCCCGCCGAACCTTCCGTCGACGTACTGGCCCCTCCCCCCTCCGATTCCTCGACGGCGGCACCCGACATCTTCGGGCGTAATTTCCGCGATCTGGTGCACCCCAGCGTGCGGCAGCCGCTCATGCGGCAGTTCGAGCGGCTCCTGGAGGGCCGCCGGGACCGCTTCGCCACGAACGTGGTGGCGCTGCGGCCGACCGGCGACGTGTTCACCGGCAGCCTCACGGCCGCCGCCGTGAGCGGCTACGGCCCCGCCCCGGCCGCCGTCCTCGTGGTGATGCAGTCAGGCCGGAGACCGGCGGACGACGCATTGGTGGCACCGAAAAGGAAACTGCTCAGCGAGATCGACGCGCGAATTCTGGAGGGAATCGCGGCGGGCCTGTCCACGGTTCCGCTGGCGTCCCGTCTGTATCTCAGCCAACATGGCGTGGAATATCACGTCACCAGTCTGCTGCGGAAACTGAAGGCTCCCAACCGCGCGGCGCTGGTCTCCCGCGCGTATGCGATGGGGGCGCTGACGGTGGGGACCTGGCCGCCCCGCGTCGTCGAGGACTTCATCAAGTAACACTCCTACCCGCATTCTGGTGGCTCGCCGCGCGGACGCGGGCCGAGGTCTGCCTTTGCGACCCGGACTGCTCCATGGGCGAGCCGAGGAGGTACTGGGCGCCGGGGGTGCCGCTGAGCATCCGCGGCGCCTCCGGCCTGTCTGCGCGCGGCCGGCCCCGGGCCCGGCCGACTCTACGGAATTCCATGGTCACCCCCATAGAGACTGGGCGCGTGGCGTGCGGGAAGTCGAGCTGCCTCGTGCAGGGCACGCAGATAACTCAGTAGCTGTGGAACAGCAGTCCGCAGTGCCGGCTGTCCCCCTCGAAATCCTCTGCTGTCCGACGGTCTTGAGATGGGTTGGAACGTGGCGAACATGGATCAGGAACAGAAACTCCGCGACTACCTGAAGCGGGCCAGCGCCGACCTGCGGCGATCCCGGCAGCGGGTGGGCGAGCTGGAGGCGGCGACTCGCGAGCCGATCGCGATCGTGGGCATGAGCTGCCGCTTCCCGGGTGGCGTGAGCAGCCCCGAAGAGCTCTGGTCCCTGCTCGCCGCCGACGGGGACGGCATCACGCCCTCCCCCGATGACCGCGGCTGGGAGCAACTGGCCGAGGACGCGGGGGAGTTCTCCGGTGGATTCCTCCACGACGCGGCCGAGTTCGACGCCTCCTTCTTCGGGATATCCCCCCGCGAGGCACTCGCCATGGACCCGCAGCAGCGACTGCTCCTTGAGTCCTCCTGGGAAGCCTTCGAGCGGTCCGGTATCGACCCGGCGGCGGTCAGGGGCAGCAGGACAGGCATGTTCGTCGGGGCGATGCCCCAGGAGTACCGGGTGGGTCCGGACGACGACGTCCAGGGCTTCGCCCTGACGGGCACCACCACCAGCGTCATCTCGGGCCGGCTCGCGTACTTCTTCGGAACCGTGGGCCCGGCGGTCACCATCGACACCGCCTGCTCGTCCTCCCTCGTGGCCCTGCACCTGGCCGCCCACTCCCTGCGTCAGGGCGAGTGCTCCCTGGCACTGGCCGCCGGCGTCACCGTGATGTCCAGCCCCACCACCTTCGTGGAGTTCAGCCGCCAGGGCGGGCTCTCCGCCGACGGCCGCTGCCGCTCCTTCGCCGACTCCGCAGACGGCACCGGCTGGGCCGAGGGCGTGGGCGTCCTGGTCCTGGAGCGCCTCTCGGTGGCCCGCCGCAACGGCCACGAGATCCTGGCCGTCATCCGGGGCTCCGCCGTCAACCAGGACGGCGCCTCCAACGGGCTGACCGCGCCCAACGGCCCCTCGCAGCAACGGGTGATCGAGCAGGCGCTGGCCAGCGCGCGCCTCTCGGCCAACGAGATCGACGTCGTCGAGGCGCACGGCACCGGCACCGCGCTGGGCGACCCGGTCGAGGCCCAGGCACTGCTGGCCACCTACGGCCAGGGCCGAGAGGCCGACCACCCCCTGCTGCTGGGCTCCGTCAAGTCGAACCTCGGCCACACCCAGGCGGCGGCCGGCATGGCCGGCGTCATCAAGATGGTGCTGGCCATGCGCCACGGCCTGCTCCCGCGCACACTCCACGTCGACGCGCCGTCCTCGCACGTCGACTGGACACAGGGCGCCGTACGACTGCTCACCGAGCAAGTCTCCTGGCCGCAGGGAGAACAGCCGCGCCGCGCCGGCATCTCCTCGTTCGGGCTCAGCGGCACCAACGCCCACACGATCCTGGAGCAGGCCCCGGCCGCCCTGTCCCCCGAGGCCGACCAGGAGGGCACCGCGCCGCCGGCCGCCGACGCATCCTTGGCGGTCGGCGACGTCCCCTGGCTTGTCTCCGGCCGCACCCGCGAGGCGCTGCGCGCCCAGGCGGCGCGGCTGCTCGAACACCTCACGGCTCACCCCGGTCTCGCGCCCGTGGACGTGGCCTACTCCCTGGCCACGGCCCGCTCCGGCCTGGAACACCGAGCCGCGTTCACCGCGGCCGACCTGGGCCGGGCCCGCGCCGCCCTCACCGCGCTCGCCGACGGCGCGCCAGCCCCCGGTCTGGTGCAGGACACTGCCCGGACGCGGTCCAAGCTCGCCTTCCTCTTCGCCGGCCAGGGCTCCCAGCGGCCGGGCATGGGGCGTGAACTGGCCGCCCGCTTCCCCGCCTTCGCCACCGCCCTGGACGAGGTCGTCAGCCACCTCGACCAGGGTCTCGAACGGCCTCTGAAGGAGGTGCTGTTCGCCGCCGAGGGCACGCCCGAGGCCGCCCTGCTCGACGAGACCGGCTACGCCCAGGCCGCACTGTTCGCGATCGAGGTGGCGCTGTACCGGCTCGCCGAGTCCTTCGGCATCAAGCCGGACTTCCTCGCCGGGCACTCCATCGGAGAGATCGCCGCTGCGCACGTGGCCGGGGTCTTCACCGTGGCCGACGCCGCGGCCCTGGTGCTCGCCCGCGGCCGCCTCATGCAGGCGCTGCCCGAAGGCGGCGCCATGGTCTCCCTCGAAGCCACCGAGGAGGAGGTTCTGCCCCTGCTGGCGGACCGGTCGGACCGCGTCTCGATCGCCGCGGTCAACGGGCCCGCCGCCGTCGTCGTCGCCGGCCGGGCCGACGACGTCAGCGCCGTCGTGGAGAACTTCGGCGCGCTGGGCCGCAAGACCAAGCGGCTGCGCGTCTCGCACGCGTTCCACTCCCCGCTCATGGAGCCCATGCTGGAGGACTTCCGCACCGTCGTCTCCCGGCTCACCCCCCAGGCGCCCGTCCTCCCGGTCGTCTCCGGTCTGACCGGGACCCTCGCCACGGTGGAGCAGCTGACCTCCCCCGAGTACTGGGTGAACCACGCCCGGCACACCGTACGGTTCGCCGACGCCCTCGACTGGCTCCACGGCCACGGCACCGCCACCTTCCTGGAGCTGGGGCCCGACGGCGTCCTGTCCGCCATGGCTCAGAACTCCCTGGCTGCGACCGGCACCGCCGACGGCGGCTCCGACTCCGCCGACGCCGTCCTCGCCGATGGCGTCCCCGCCACGCTCGCCGTGCTGCGGCCGGGCCGCCCCGAGGCCGAGACCCTCACCGCCGCGCTGGCGGGTCTGCACACCCGCGGCGTGGCCGTCCAGTGGGAGCCCTACTTCCAGGACACCGGCGCCCGGCGCACCGCTCTGCCCACCTACGCCTTCCAGCGCCGCCGCTACTGGCCCAGGAGCGTCCCCGCGACGGGCGGTGACGTGCGCGCCGCCGGCCTGGGCGCGGCGCACCACCCGCTGCTGACGGCGGCCGTGTCGGTCGCCAACTCCGACGGCCTGCTGCTGACCGGTCGACTCTCGCGGCGCACCCACCCCTGGCTCGCCGACCACGCCGTACGCGGCACGGTGCTGCTGCCGGGCACCGCCTTCCTGGAACTGGCCGTGCGCGCCGGGGACGAGGCCGGCTGCGGTCGCGTGGAGGAACTCACGCTGGCCGCCCCGCTGCTGCTGCCCGAGGAGGGCGGCGTCCAGGTGCAGGTCTGGGTGGGCAGCCCCGACGAGTCGGGTCGCCGCGCCGTCAGCGTCCACTCCCGCCCCGACGGGCCGGAGGAACTCCCCTGGACCCAGCACGCCTCAGGCACCCTCGTCGCCGGCGAGCACCACGCCGACTTCGACGCCACCGCCTGGCCGCCCGCCGGCGCCCAGCCGCTGGACCTCGACGGCTTCTACGATCGGATGGCCGACACCGGCTTCGGCTACGGCCCGCTGTTCCAGGGTCTGCACGCCGCCTGGCGCAGCGGCGACGACGTCTACGCCGAGGTGACGCTGCCCGACACGAACGGCTCCGACGCCGACTCCGCGGCGTCGTTCGGGATCCACCCGGCCCTGCTGGACGCCGCCCTGCACGCCGCGGCCTTCGCCGACCTGGGCGAGCACGCCCGCGGCGGCCTGCCCTTCTCGTGGCAGGACGTGACGTTGCACGCGAGCGGGGCGACGACGGTCCGGGTGAAGCTGACCCCGGCCGGAGACGACGCCGTGGCGATCGCCGTCGCCGACACCACCGGCGCCGCCGTCGCCTCCATCGGCTCGCTGGTCCTGCGCACGGTGCCCGACGAGCGGTTCGGCGCCGCCAACTCCCTCGTCCGGGAAGCCCTGTTCGAACTGCGCTGGACCGCACCACACCAGTCCCCGCAGACGGTGCCCGCCTCGGTCGGCGTCCTCGGCCCGGACCTCTTCGGCCTGGAGCGGGCGCTTTCGTCGCCGGACCTCACCGTCATGGCGCTGCCCGGCGCGGACGGCACCCGAGCGCCGGACGTGGTACTCGCCCCCCTCGCGGGTGCGGACGCCGACACCGGTGACGAGGTCGTCACCTCCGTGCACGCCCGCACCGCCCACGTCCTGGCGTGCCTGCGGAGCTGGCTGGACAGCGAGCAGTACGCCGGGTCCCGGCTGGTCTTCGTCACGCGTGGCGCCGTCGCCACCGACGCCCGACAGGCGCCGGACCCGGTGGCCGCCGCCGTCTGGGGCCTGGTGCGCGTCGCGCAGAGCGAACACCCCGGCCGCTTCGGCCTGTTGGACCTCGACCCCGCTCTCGACGAGCCCACCGCGCAGCCGCTGCTGCGGGCCCTGGCCCTGGACGAGCCGCAGACCGCCGTCCGCGGCACCGCCGTGCTCACCGCGCGGCTCGCCCGCGCCCAGGCATCGCAGACCACCGCGGAATGGGCCCCTGAGGGCACCGTGATCCTCACCGGGGCCACCGGCGGCCTGGGCCGCGTACTGGCCCGGCACCTGGTCACCGAGCGCGGCGTACGGCACCTCCTGCTCGTCAGCCGCCGCGGCGCCGACGCCGAGGGCGCCCGGGAACTCGTGGCCGAACTCACCGAACACGGTGCCCAGGTGGCCATCGCGGCCTGCGACCTGGCCGACCGTGCCGCCGTGGACCGGCTGCTGGCCGGTGTGCCCGCCGAGCACCCTGTCACCGCCGTCGTGCACAGCGCCGGCACCCTCGACGACGGCGTGATCGAGTCACTCACCCCCGAGCAGATCAGCACGGTCCTGCGGCCCAAGGCCGACGCCGTCTGGCACCTCCACGAGGCCACCCGGGATCTGGACCTGGCCGCCTTCGTCGTCTTCTCCTCCCTCTCCGGCACCGTGGGCACGGCGGGCCAGGGCAACTACGCCGCCGCCAACGCCTTCCTCGACGCGCTCGCCCAACTGCGCCGCGCCCAGGGCCTGCCGGGGCTCTCCCTGGCCTGGGGCCCGTGGGAGCCCACCGCCGGAATGACCGGCGGCCTGACGGACGAGGACCTCGCGCGCCTGGCCCGTATGGGCACCCCGGCGCTCACCGTGGAACAGGGCACAGCCCTCTTCGACGCCGCCACCGCCATGGACGCCGCCGTCCTCCTGCCGACCAGGCTCGACCTGTCCGTCCTGCGCCTCCAAGGTGCCCAGGGCGCGGTACCGCCGCTGTGGCGCGGCCTGATCCGTACCCCGGCCCGCCGCTCGGCGGTCTCGGCCTCGGAGACCGCCGTCACCCTCGTACAGAAGCTGTCCCGGCTGGAGGAGACCGACCGCCGGGAGGTCGTGCTCGACCTCGTGGCCGGTCAAGTGGCCGCCGTACTCGGCCACTCCAGCACCGCCGACATCGACGCACGGCGCCCGCTGCGGGAGCTGGGCTTCGACTCGTTGACCGCCGTCGAACTGCGCAACCGGCTCAGCGCGGCCACCGGCCTGCGCACCGCCGCGACGGTGATCTTCGACTACCCGACCGTCGACGCCCTCGCCACGCACATCCTCGCCGAGCTCATGGGCTCCGAAGCCGCCACCGCAACGAGCGCTCCCCGTGCCGCCGGCACCGCCACCCACGACGACCCCATCGTCATCGTCGGCATGAGCTGCCGCTACCCGGGCGGGGTCGCCTCGCCCGAGGACCTGTGGCAGCTGGTCAGCGAGGGTACCGACGCCATCTCGGGCCTGCCCACCGACCGGGGCTGGGACCTGGACGCGCTCTACGACCCGGACCCGGACCGCATCGGCACCTCCTACTCCCGCTTCGGCGGATTCCTGCACACCGCTGCCGACTTCGACCCCGCCTTCTTCGGCATGAGCCCCCGCGAGGCCCTGGCCACCGACTCCCAGCAGCGGCTGCTGCTCGAAGCGTCCTGGGAGGCCATCGAGCGCACGGGCATCGACCCGGCGTCCCTGCGCGGCAGCCGGACCGGCGTGTTCGCGGGCGTGATGTACAACGACTACGCCACGGTCCTCTCCGGCGGACAGTTCGAGGGCCACCAGGGCAGTGGCACCGCCCCGAGCGTCGCCTCCGGGCGGATCTCCTACACGCTCGGGCTGGAAGGCCCCGCCGTCACCGTCGACACCGCCTGCTCGTCGTCGCTGGTCGCCATGCACTGGGCGATGCAGGCACTGCGCGCGGGGGAGTGCTCGCTCGCACTCGCCGGCGGTGTCACGGTCATGTCGACGCCGGGCGCCCTCATCGAGTTCTCCCGGCAGCGCGGCCTGTCTCCGGACGGCCGCTGCAAGGCGTTCTCCGATGGCGCCGACGGCGTCGGCTGGTCCGAAGGCGTCGGCGTCCTCGTCCTGGAACGCCTCTCCGACGCCCGCCGCAACGGGCACCAGGTCCTGGCCGTGGTCCGCGGCTCCGCGGTCAACCAGGACGGTGCCTCCAACGGCCTGACCGCCCCCAACGGCCCCGCCCAACAGCGGGTGATCCGGCAGGCGCTGTCCGCCGCCGGCCTGTCCGCCACGGACATCGACACGGTCGAGGGCCACGGCACCGGCACCACCCTCGGCGACCCCATCGAGGCGCAGGCCCTGCTCGCCACCTACGGCCAGGACCGCGACCCGCGGAACCCGCTGCTGCTGGGCTCCGTGAAGTCCAACATCGGCCACACCCAGGCCGCGGCCGGCGTCGCCGGCGTCATCAAGATGGTCCTGGCCATGCGCCACGGCGTGCTGCCCCGTACCCTGCACGCCGACGAGCCGTCCTCGCACGTGGAGTGGGGCTCCGGAGCGGTGCGCCTGCTCACCGAGGAGACGCCCTGGCCGCAGGCCGGCCGGCCGCGTCGCGCCGCCGTCTCCTCGTTCGGTTTCAGCGGTACCAACGCCCACCTCATCGTCGAGGAGCCGCCGGCCGCCTCCGACCAGCGCGAACAGCCGGCGCTCACCCCGGCCGTCGTGCCCTGGACGCTGTCCGGCAAGAGCCGCGCGGCCCTCCGGGACCAGGCCGCCCGCCTGCGGTCCTTCCTCGACGAGCGCCCCACTCTCGACCCGGTCGACGTCGCGCTCTCCCTCGCCACCACCCGCACCGCCTTCGACCAGCGCGCCGTCGTCACCGGCGACCGCGACGAACTGCTGCGTGCACTCGCCGACCTGGCCGCCGACCGGCCCGGCTCCGCGCTCACCGAGGGCGAGATCGGCGGCGCGGGCAAGCTGGCCGTGGTGTTCTCCGGGCAGGGCAGCCAGCGCCCCGGCGCGGGCCGTGAACTCGCCGCCCGCTTCCCCGCGTTCGCCCAGGCCCTCGACGAGGTCACCGCCGCCCTCGACCCGCACCTGGACCGTCCCCTCAAGGACGTCCTGTTCGCCCCGGAGGGCAGCCCCGAGGCGGCGCTGCTGGACCACACCGAGTGGACCCAGCCCGCGCTGTTCGCCGTCGGGGTCGCGCTCCACCGGCTGCTGGGCACGTGGGGCATCCGCCCCGACGTGCTGCTGGGCCACTCCATCGGCGAGATCACCGCCGCGCATGTCGCGGGCGTCCTCTCGCTGTCCGACGCGGCCCGCCTGGTGACCGCCCGGGGACGGCTGATGCAGGCGCTGCCCGCCGGCGGCGCGATGATCTCCCTCCAGGCCGGCGAGGACGAGACGGCGCCGCTGCTCGCCGGGCGCGAGCACGAGGTCTCCCTCGCCGCTGTCAACGGCCCCCACAGCGTCGTGGTCGCCGGAGACCTGGCCGCCGCCGAGGAGATAGCCGCCCACTTCGCCGCCCAGGGCCGCAAGACCAAGCGCCTGACGGTCAGCCACGCCTTCCACTCGCCACTCATGGAGCCCGCGCTCGACGGGCTGCGCGAGGTCGCGGCCGAGCTCACCTACCACGCGCCGGACGTGACCGTCATCTCCGGCCTGACCGGACGACCCGCCACCGACGACGAACTGCGCTCCGCCGACTACTGGGTCGCGCACGCCCGCGGCGCCGTCCGCTTCGCCGACACCCTGCGCGCCGCACACGACTCCGGCGCCGGCACCTTCCTCGAAGTGGGCCCCGACAGCGTGCTGTCGGCCGCCGCCCAGGAAGCCCTCGGCGACGCGGCGGACGCGCACATCGTCCCGCTGCTGCGCGCCGGGCGCGGCGAGGAGCGCTGTGCGGCCACCGCCCTGGCCCGCCTGCACGTGCGCGGCACGGCCGTCGACTGGCCCGCGTACCTCGCCGGCACCGGAGCACACCCGGTCGATCTGCCCACCTACGCCTTCCAGCACGAGCGCTACTGGCCCGAGCCGGCCCCGGTCGGCCTCGCGCCGGCCGCCGCCGACCCCGCGGACGCCGAGCTCTGGGGCGCCGTCGAACGCGGCGACGCCGCAGAGCTGGCCACTCTCCTCGGGCTGCGCGACGAACAGCACGCCTCCCTGTACGCGCTGTTGCCCGCACTGTCCTCCTGGCGCCAGCACCGGCACGAGAAGGCGCTGCTGGACTCCACCCGCTACCGCGTCGCCTGGCGCCCCGCGACGGCGGCCGCCGCGCCCGTACTCGACGGCACCTGGCTGCTCGTCACCGCCGACGGCATCGACAGCGACGAGATCCTGCACGCACTGCGCGGCCACGGCGCCCAGTTCGAGACCCTCACCCTGGACGACGCCTGCCGCGACCGCACCGAACTCGCCGCCCGGCTCGACGCCGTACGGACGCAGGACCGCGCCTTCGCCGGCATCCTGTCCCTGCTCCCGCTCGCCGACCGGCCCGGCGCCGAGGCCGGCGCCGAGCTGCCCACCGGGCTCGCGCTGAGCCTCGTCCTGACCCAGGCACTGGTCGACATCGACCTCGCCGCCCCGCTGTGGACGCTGACCCGCGGCGCCGTCACCACCGGCTCCGACGACCCGCTCACCAACCCCCTCCAGGCCGCGGTCTGGGGACTGGGCCGGGTCGCCGCCCTGGAGCACCCGCAGCTGTGGAGCGGCCTGATCGACCTGCCGGCCGCCCTCGACGCCCCCACCACCCAGCACCTCGTCAGCGCGCTGGCCGCACGGGGCGGCGAGGACCAGATCGCCCTCCGGGCCACCGGAGCGCTCGGCCGGCGCCTGGTGCGCCACCCGCAAGCCGAACTGCCCCCCGCCGACGCCTTCACCGCGGGCGGCACCGTGCTCATCACCGGCGGCACCGGAGCGCTCGGCGCCGAGGCTGCCCGCTGGCTCGCCCGCAGCGGCGCCGACCATCTCCTCCTCACCAGCCGCCGCGGCCCCGACGCCCCGGGAGCGGCCGAACTGGCCGCAGAAATACGGGACTTGGGGACCGAGGTCACCATCGCGGCCTGCGACACCGCCGACCGTGGCGCGCTCGCCGCACTCCTGGCCTCCGTACCCCCGGAGCACCCGCTGACCGGCGTCGTGCACGCGGCCGGCGTCGGTCAGAACGCCTCCCTGGCCGAAACCCCCCTGGACGCCGCCGCCGAGGCGATGGCCGCCAAGATGCTCGGCGCGGCCCACCTCGACAGCCTGCTGGACGGCCGGGACCTGGACTTCTTCGTCCTGGTCTCCTCGATCGCCGGAGTGTGGGGCAGCGCCGGGCAGAGCGCCTACGCCGCCGCCAACGCCTACCTCGACGCCCTGGCGGAGCACCGCGCGGCCCGCGGCCTGCCCGCCACCTCGGTGGCCTGGGGTCCCTGGGCCGAGGCCGGAATGGCCACCCACGAGGCGGTCACCGACGCACTGCACAAGCGCGGCCTGCGCTTCCTCGCGCCCGCGAACGCCCTCACCGAACTGCGCCGTGCCGTCGTCGACAAGGACGTCACCGTCACGGTCGCCGACATCGACTGGGAGCGCTACCACCCCGTCTTCACCGCCACCCGCCCCAGCGCCCTCTTCGACGAACTGGCAGAGGTCCAGGCCCTCGCCCGCACGGAGGACACGAGCGCCGCACCCGAATTCGCCGCCCGCCTGCGGGGCCTCGACGAGGACGAGCAGACGCGGCTGCTGGCCGACCTGGTACGTGCCGAGGCGGCCATCGCCCTCGGCCACGACTCCGCGGACGCCATCTCGGAGCGGCGGGCCTTCCGCGACGCCGGCTTCGACTCGCTGACCGCCGTGGAACTGCGCAAGCGGCTGGCCGCCCTCACCGGCCTGGCCCTGCCCGCCACCCTCGTCTTCGACTACCCGACCCCCACCGTCCTCGCCCGCCACCTGCGTGCGGAACTCCTGGGCACCGACGGCGCCGCGGCCACGCCCGTGGCCGTTCCCTCGGGGGGCTTCGACGAGCCCATCGCCATCGTCGGCATGAGCTGCCGCTTCCCCGGCGGCGTCCGTTCCCCGGGGCAGCTGTGGGACCTGGTCAGCGACGGCGTCGACGCCATCACCGACTTCCCCGTCAACCGCGGCTGGAACACCGGCCTCTACCACCCCGACCCGGACAACCCCGGCACGACCTACTCCACCCAGGGCGGGTTCCTGCACGACGCGGGCGAGTTCGACGCCTCCTTCTTCGGCATCTCGCCGCGCGAAGCGCTGTCGATGGACCCCCAGCAGCGGCTGCTGCTGGAGACCACCTGGGAGGCGTTCGAGCAGGCCGGCATCGACCCCACCCACGTCCACGGCACCGCGACCGGCACCTTCATCGGCTCCACCTACCAGGAGTACGGCCTCGGCGTCGAGGACGGCTCCGCCGGCCACCTGGTGACCGGCACCAGCCCCAGCGTGCTCTCCGGGCGCCTGGCCTACCTCTTCGGCCTCGAAGGACCGGCGGTCACCGTCGACACCGCCTGCTCCTCGTCCCTGGTCGCCCTGCACCTGGCCTGCCAGTCCCTGCGCAACGGCGAGAGCTCCCTGGCCCTGGCCGGCGGCGCGACCGTGATGACCAACCCCAACCCGTTCATCGCCTTCAGCCGGCAGCGGGCCCTGGCCGGCGACGGCCGCTGCAAGGCGTTCTCGGACGGCGCCGACGGTATGACCCTCGCCGAAGGCGTCGGCGTCCTCGTCCTGGAGCGCCTCTCGGACGCCCAGCGCAACGGACACGAGATCCTCGCCGTCGTCCGCGGCTCGGCCATCAACCAGGACGGTGCCTCCAACGGCCTGTCCGCCCCCAACGGCCCCTCCCAGCAGCGCGTCATCCGCCAGGCCCTGGCCAACTCGGGGCTGGCCCCGAAGGACATCGACGCCGTCGAGGCCCACGGCACCGGCACCGCCCTCGGCGACCCCATCGAGGCGCAGGCCCTGCTCGCCACCTACGGCCAGGGCCGCGACCCCGAGCACCCGCTGCTGCTGGGCTCCGTGAAGTCCAACATCGGCCACACCCAGTCGGCGGCCGGCGTCGCCGGCGTCATCAAGATGGTCCTGGCCCTGCGCCGGGGAGCACTGCCGCGCACCCTGCACGCCGACACTCCCTCCAGCCACATCGACTGGACCCCCGGCACCGTCGCCCTGCTGCACGAGCCCGCCGACTGGCCCGAGGGCGAGCGCCCGCGCCGCTGCGCGGTCTCCTCCTTCGGCATCAGCGGCACCAACGCCCACACCATCCTCGAAGAAGCCCCCCGCCCGCAGGAGGCGGCCCCCGAGTGGCCGGTGCCCCCGGCCGGCGGCGCCATCCCCTGGACGCTGACCGCCCGCACCCCGGGCGCGCTGCGCGCCCAGGCAACCAACCTCGCCGCCCACCTCGACGACGAACAGGCACCCGGCGCCCTCGACGTCGGCCACTCCCTGGTGACCGCGCGCACCCTCTTCGACCACCGCGCCGTCGTCGTCGGCACCGACGAGTGGACCCGGCGCGCGGCCCTCGACGCCCTCGCCGCCGGCGGCTCCGCGCCCGGCGTCGTCCAGGGCACGGCCGACACCGACGGCAGGACCGTCTTCGTCTTCCCCGGCCAGGGCTCCCAGTGGGTCGGCATGGGAGCACGGCTCCTCGACGAGTCCCCGGTCTTCGCCGAGCGCCTGACCGAATGCGCCACCGCCCTCTCGGAGTTCGTCGACTGGTCCCTGCTCGACGTGCTGCGCCAGGTGGACGGCGCGCCGACGCTGGACCGCGTCGACGTCGTACAGCCCGCCTCCTTCGCCGTCATGGTCTCGCTCGCCGCACTGTGGACCTCGCACGGCATCACCCCCGACGCCGTGGTCGGCCACTCGCAGGGGGAGATCGCCGCGGCGGCCGTCGCCGGGGCGCTCTCCCTTCAGGACGCGGCCCGCGTCGTCGCGCTGCGCAGCCGGGCCATCGCCCGCGGGCTGGCCGGATCCGGCGGCATGATGTCGGTCCCGCTGCCCGCCGCCGACGTCGAACAGCGCCTCGCCGGGGCCGTCGGGTACGAAGACCTGTCGATCGCCGCGGTCAACGGCCCCCGGTCCACCGTCGTCTCCGGCGCCACCGCGCCGCTGGACGCCCTACAGGCCGAGCTGGTCGCCGAGGACGTCCGGGCCAAGCGCATCGCCGTGGACTACGCCTCGCACTCCGCGCAGGTCGAGCTGGTACGGGACGAACTGCACCGCGTCCTCGCGCCGGTGCGCCCCCGCCCCGCGCAGGTGCCCTTCTTCTCGACGGTGACCGGTGACTGGCTGGACACCACCGTCATGGACGCCGACTACTGGTACACCAACCTGCGGCAGACCGTCCGCTTCCAGCCCGCCATCGGTGAACTCCTCGCCCAGGAGCACCGCTTCTTCATCGAGGTCAGTTCCCACCCCGTACTCGCCATGGGCATCCAGGCGACGGCCGAGGAAGCCGGCGGCGCGGCCGCGGTGCTCGGCACCCTCCGGCGCGACGCGGGCGGCACCGACCGCTTCCTGACCTCCCTCGCCGAAGCCTTCGTCCGGGGCGCGGGCGTCGACTGGTCCGCGGTCTTCGCCGGCACCGGCGCCCGCCGGGTACCGCTGCCCACGTACGCCTTCCAGCGCGAGCATCTGTGGGCGATCCCCGACCGGTCCCAGGACCGGCCCGCAGCGGACCCGGTGGACGCGGAATTCTGGACGGCGGTGGAAGAGGACGACGTCGACTCCCTCGCCTCCCGTCTGCGCCTGGACCGCGCCGCCCTGGAGCCCGTCCTTCCGGCCCTCTCCGACTGGCGCCGACGCCGGCGCGACCTGGCGGCCGTCGACTCCTGGCGCTACCGCGCCACATGGCAGCCGCTGACCACCCTGCCCACGGCGGCACTGACCGGCACCTGGCTCGTCGTCACCACCGAAGGCACCACCGACGACGACCTCGTCGGCGCCCTCACCGCGCACGGCGCCGACGCCCGCACCCTCGTCCTGGACGACGCCTGCACGGACCGCGCGACCCTGGCCGCGCGCCTCATGGAACTCGACGGCACCGCGGACCTCGCGGGCGTGGTGTCCCTGCTGGCCGCGGCCGAGGAGCCGAGCCCGCACCATCCGGCGCTCAGCCGCGCGACGGCCCTGACCGTCACGCTCGTGCAGGCACTCGGCGACGCCGGCATCGACGCGCCGCTGTGGTGCCTGACCCAGGGCGCCGTCTCCACCGGCCGCGCGGACCGGCTCACCCGCCCCGGCCAGGCCCAGATCCTCGGCCTCGGCTGGACGGCCGCCCTCGAACACCCACAGCGCTGGGGCGGCCTGGTGGACCTGCCCGAGGAACTGGACCGGCGGGCCGCCGAGCGCTTGGCCGCGGTCCTGACCGGCCGTACCGGCGAGGACCAACTCGCCGTCCGCGCCTCGGGCGTCCTCGCCCGCCGCGTCGTACGCGCCACCCCCGCGGACCCGGCTCCGGCCCGCCCCTGGACGCCGAGGGGCACCACCCTCGTCACCGGCGGCACCGGCACCCTCGCCCCGCACCTGGCCCGCTGGCTCGCCCAGCAGGGCGCCGAGCACGTAGTGCTCACCAGCCGCCGCGGCCCCGCGGCCCCCGGATCCGACGAACTCGTCCGGGAACTCGCCGAGTTGGGCTGCGAGGCCAGCGTCGTCGCCTGCGACCTGACCGACCGCGACGCGGTCGCCCAGATGCTCACCGCGCTCACGGCCGAGGGCCGCACCGTACGCACCGTCGTGCACACCGCCGTCACCATCGAGCTGGCGACGCTGGACGAGACGACCCTCGACGACTTCGCGAAGGTCATGGACGCCAAGGTCAACGGCGCCCGGCACCTGGACGAACTCCTCGGCGACGACCTCGACGCCTTCGTCCTGTACTCCTCCACCGCCGGCATGTGGGGCAGCGGCGCCCACGCCGCCTACGTCGCCGGCAACGCCCACCTCAACGCCCTGGCCGAACACCGCCGCGCCCGCGGCGCCCGGGCCACCGCCGTCTCCTGGGGCATCTGGGCCGACGACCTCAAGCTCGGCCGCGTCGACCCCGGCCAGATCCGCCGCAGCGGACTGGTCTTCATGGACCCCGAACTGGCCCTCACCGGCCTGCGCCAGGCCCTCGACGACGACGAGACGCTGCTGGCCGTCGCCGACGTGGACTGGGAGCGCTACTACCCCGTCTTCACCGCCGCGCGGCCCACCCGGCTCTTCGCGGACCTGCCCGAGGTCCGGCGACTCGTCGAGGACGACACCAGCCAGACCAAGGACTCCGGCAGCGAGTTCGCCACCCGGCTGCGCGGGCTGGCCGTCGTCGAGCAGGACCGGCTCCTGCTGGACCTCGTCCGCGGCGAGGCCGCCACCGCACTCGGCCACGCCTCACCCGACGTGCTCTCCGAACAACGTGCCTTCCGCGACGTCGGCTTCGACTCGCTGACCGCCGTCGACCTGCGCAACCGGATCGCCGCCGTGACCGGGCTGGCCCTGCCGAGCACCATGGTCTTCGACCACCCCAACCCGCTCGCCCTCGTCGCGTTCCTGCGCGAATCCCTCGCCGGGTCCGCCACCGGCACCACCGTCCCGACCACGCACACCGGCGCCGCCAACGACGAGCCCCTCGCCATCATCGGCATGAGCTGCCGCTACCCCGGCGGCATCGGCTCACCGGAGGACCTGTGGCGCCTGGTCGCCGAGGGGGGCGACGCCACCAGCGAATTCCCCACCGACCGCGGCTGGGACGCCGAGGGCCTCTACGACCCCGACCCCGACCGGGCCGGCCACACCTACTCGACCCGGGGCGGCTTCCTCCACGACGCCACCGAATTCGACGCCTCCTTCTTCGGCATCTCGCCCCGCGAGGCCCTCGCCATGGACCCCCAGCAGCGCCTGCTGCTGGAGACCTCCTGGGAGGCGATGGAACGTGCCGGGATCGACCCCGCCACCCTGCGCGGCAGCAGCACCGGCACCTTCATCGGTGCCAGCTACCAGGACTACGGAGCCTCCGGCGCCAGCCCGGAAGGCGCCGAGGGACACCTGATCACCGGCACCATCTCCAGCGTCCTGTCCGGCCGGCTCTCCTACACCTACGGCTTCGAGGGCCCGGCCGTCTCCCTCGACACCGCCTGCTCCTCCTCCCTCGTCGCCCTGCACCTGGCCTGCCAGTCCCTGCGCAACGGCGAGAGCTCCCTGGCCCTCGCGGGCGGCGTCAGCATCATGTCCACGCCCGGCGCGTTCGTCGGCTTCAGCCGGCAGCGCGCGATGGCGGCCGACGGCCGCTGCAAGGCGTACTCCGACCAGGCCGACGGCATGAGCCTGGCCGAAGGCGTCGGGCTGGTCCTCGTCGAACGGCTCTCCGACGCCCGTCGCAACGGGCACCGGGTCCTGGCCGTCATCCGTGGCTCCGCCGTCAACCAGGACGGCGCCTCCAACGGCCTGACCGCGCCCAACGGCCCGTCCCAGCAGCGCGTCATCGTCCAGGCCCTGGCCAACGCCAACGTGGACCCCGACAGCATCGACGTCGTCGACGGACACGGCACCGGCACCGCCCTCGGCGACCCCATCGAGGCGCAGGCCCTGCTCGCCACCTACGGCCAGGGCCGCGACCCCGGGCACCCGCTGCTGCTGGGCTCCGTCAAGTCCAACATCGGCCACACCCAGATGGCGTCCGGCGTCGCCAGCATCATCAAGATGGTCATGGCCATGCACCACGGCACCGTGCCGCGGAGCCTGCACATCGACCGGCCCTCCTCGCACGTCGACTGGAGCTCCGGCGCCCTCCAACTGCTCACCGAGCCGCTGCCATGGCCGAGCACCGGACACCCGCGCCGCGCGGGCGTCTCCTCCTTCGGGCTCAGCGGCACCAACGTCCACACCATCCTCGAACAGGCCCCGGCAGACCGGTCCGAGGCAGCCGAGGCATCCGAGGTAGACGGGGCAGACGCAGCCACCGCACCGGCCCGCCCGGCCGACACCACCCCCGTCCCCCTGGTCCTGTCCGGACGCACCGAAGCGGGCCTGCGCGCCCAGGCCGGACGGCTCCTGACCCACCTCTCCGACCACCCCCAACTCCCGCTCACCGACCTCGCATTCTCCCTCGCCACCTCCCGGGCCGCCCTGGAGCACCGCGCGGCCGTCCTCACCGACGACCCCGACACCCTCACCCGGGCCCTGACCGCGCTGCGCGACGCGACCCCCGACGCCGGGCTGCTCACGGGCCGCCCGGATCGCGGCCGGCTGGCCTTCCTCTTCACCGGCCAGGGCAGCCAGCGCCCCGAAATGGGCCGCGAGCTCTACGACCGGCACCCGGTCTACGCCCAGGCACTGGACGCCGTACTCACCCGCTTCGACCTCGAACTCGACCGTCCGCTACGGGAGATCCTCTTCGCCGCCCCGGGCTCACCCGAGGCCGCGCTGCTGGACGACACCCGCTACACCCAACCTGCCCTCTTCGCCCTCGAAGTGGCCCTGTTCCGCCTCGCCGAGTCCTGGGGCCTGCGCCCCGACTACGTCGCGGGCCATTCCATCGGCGAGTTCGCCGCCGCACACGCCGCCGGAGTCCTCTCCCTGGAGGACGCCTGCACTCTGGTCGCCGCCCGCGGCCGGCTGATGGCCGCACTGCCCCGGGGCGGCGCCATGGCCTCCGTCGAAGCCACCGAGGACGAAGTGGCCGCCGCGCTCACCCCGTACGAGGGACGGGCCGCGGTCGCCGCCGTCAACACCCCGACCTCCCTGGTCGTCTCGGGCGACGAGGACGCGGTGCTCGCCGTGGCGGCGCACTTCGAAGAGCGGGGCCGCCGCACCAAGCGGCTGCGCGTCAGCCACGCCTTCCACTCGCCGCACATGGACCCGATGCTGGCGGACTTCGCCCACGCCGTCCGCTCCGTCACCTGCCACGCACCCACCGTGCCGCTGGTGTCCACCGTCACCGGGACGCTCCTCACGCACGAAGAACTCGCCGCGCCGGACTACTGGACCGGACAGGTCCGCGGCACCGTCCGCTTCGCCGACGCCGTACGGCATCTCACCGAGCACGGTGTGCGCACCTTCTTCGAGCTCGGCCCGGACGCCGTGCTCAGCGGCGCGGTACGCGAGGGCACCGACGAGGAGACCCACGCCACCGCCGTCCCGGCACTGCGCCGGGACCGGCCCGAGGCCCCGGCCCTGACCACGGCACTGGCCCACCTGCACCTCCACGGGGTACGGGTCGACTGGGACGCCGTGTTCGCGGGCAGCGGAGCCCACCGGATCGACCTGCCCACCTACCCCTTCCAGCGCGAGCGCTACTGGCCCGAGACGGCCACCGGAACCACCGCACCCGCCCACCCCGCCGACGCGGCGGACGCGGACTTCTGGTCGGCCGTCGAGCGGGCGGACCTGGAGTCCCTGGGCTCGTCGCTGGACCTGGACGACGACACCCTCACCGCCGTCGTCCCGGCCCTCTCCTCCTGGCGGCGCCGCAGCCGGGAGCGCTCCACCGTCGACGGCTGGCGCTACCGCACCACCTGGAAGCGCCTGGCCGCCCCGGCCACCGCACGCCCCACCGGGACCTGGCTGGTGCTCGCACCCGCCGACGGCGAGCCGGGATGGCTCGACGCGGCCGCCGGTGTGCTGGGCACCGACTCCGTACGCCTGGTCGTCACCGCCCCGGAGCGCCGGGACCTGACCGACCGGCTGCGCGAACTGACCGCCGCACACGGCGAGTTCACGGGCGTCCTGTCCCTGCTGGCCACCACCGGCGACGACACACAGGACGTCACTGACACCACGACCACGGGCCTGCTGCTGACGGCCACCGCCGTCCAGGCCCTGGGCGACGCGGACATCGCGGCCCCCCTGTGGTGCGTGACCCGCACCGCAGTGGCCGTGGACCGCACCGAACACCCGGTCCACCCTGCCCAGGCCGCCGTCTGGGGCCTGGGCAGGGTGGCCGCACTGGAGCAGCCGCAGCGCTGGGGCGGTCTGATCGACCTGCCCGATGAGCTCGACGGCAGCACCCTGCGCCGCCTGGCCGCCGTCCTCGCCGACAGTGGCGGCGAGGACCAACTCGCGCTGCGCACCACCGCGGCGTTCGCCCGTCGCCTGGCCCACCACCGAGCCGAACCGGCCCCCGGGACAGGCACCTTCAACCCCACCGGCACCGTGCTCGTCACCGGCGGCACCGGCGCGCTCGGCGGACACGTCGCCCGATGGCTGGCCGAGGCGGGCGCCCGGCACCTGCTGCTGGTCAGCCGCCGCGGCGCGGACGCCCCCGGCGCCGCTGAACTGGCCGCGGCGATCGAAGAGCTGGGAGCCGAGGTCACCCTCGCGGCATGCGACACCGCCGACCGCGACGCGCTGACCGCCGTCCTGGCCGCGATCCCCGACGAGCACCCGCTCACCGCGGTGTTCCACACCGCCGGCACCGTCGCCGACGGCACCCTGGACACCCTCACCGCCGAGCAGTTCACCGCGGTCCTGCACGCCAAGGTCACCGCCACGCTCAACCTGCACGAGGCCACCCGAGACCAGGAACTGAGCGCGTTCGTGCTCTTCTCCTCCGTCGCCGGCACCCTCGGCGCACCCGGCCAGGGCAACTACGCGGCCGCCAACGCCTTCCTCGACGCCTTCGCCGAACAGCGTCGCGCCCACGGTCTGCCCGCCACCTCGGTGGCCTGGGGCCCCTGGGCCGAGACCGGTATGGCGGCCGACGGCACCGGCGTCCAGGCTCGGATCCGCCGCGGCGGCTTCGTCCCCATGGCACCCCACCTCGCCCTCACCGCCCTGCGGCGGGCGATCGAGCACGGCGACCCGACGCCGACCCTCGCCGACATCGACTGGCCGCGCTACGCGGAGGTGTTCACCGCGACGCGCCCCAGCCCCCTCGTCGGCGACCTGCCCGCACTGCGCCAAACCACACCGTCCGCGGGGACACCGCACGCCGCCGTACGGGAACCGGCCCTGCGCCAGCGGCTCGCCGGACTCTCCCCGGCCGCCCGCCCGAGCTTCGTCCTGGACCTGGTACGCACCCAGGTGGCCGCGGTCCTCGGACACACCGGCACCTCGGACATCGGCGCCGAACGCGCCTTCAGCGACCTCGGCTTCGACTCGCTGACCACCGTCGAACTGCGCAACACCCTCACGGCCGGCACCGGCCTGAAACTGCCCGCGACCCTCGTCTACGACTACCCGACCCCGACCGCACTCGCCGACTTTCTGCTCGCCGAACTCCTGGGCACCCTGCCCGAGTCGGACGCAGGCATCCCGGCCCCGGCCGGCCGGGCGGCGGACGACGATCCCATCGTCGTCGTCGGCATGAACTGCCGCTTCCCCGGCGGCGTACGGTCCCCCGAGGACCTCTGGCGGCTGCTGAGCCGCGGTGAGGACGCGGTCAGCGGCTTCCCCGCGGACCGCGGCTGGGACCTCGATGCGCTCGCCCAGGGCGCCTCGGCCACCCTCGAAGGCGGATTCCTGGACGGCGTCGGCCTCTTCGACGCCGGCTTCTTCGGCATCTCGCCCCGCGAGGCGCTGGCCATGGACCCGCAGCAGCGACTGCTGCTGGAGACCTCGTGGGAGGCGTTCGAGCGCGCCGGCATCGACGCGAGCACCCTGCGCGGCAGCCGCACCGGCGTGTTCGTCGGCACCAACGGCCAGGACTACGCCACGCTCCTGCGCCAGGGCACCGGCACCGCCGACCTCCGCGGCCACGTCGCCACCGGCAACACCGCCAGCGTCATGTCCGGCCGCCTCTCCTACGCGTTCGGCCTGGAGGGCCCGGCCGTCACCGTCGACACCGCCTGCTCCTCCGCGCTGGTCGCCCTGCACCTGGCTGCCAACGCGCTGCGCAACGGCGAGTGCACCCTCGCCCTGGCCGGCGGCGTCTCGGTCATGTCCAGCCCCGGCTCCTTCACCGAGTTCACGGTCCAGGGCGGACTGGCCCCCGACGGGCGGTGCAAGCCCTTCGCCGACGCCGCCGACGGCACCAGTTGGTCCGAGGGCGTGGGCGTCCTCGTCCTGGAACGGCTCTCCGACGCCCGCCGCAACGGCCACGACGTATGGGGCATCGTGCGCGGCACCGCCGTCAACCAGGACGGCGCCTCCAACGGGCTGACCGCGCCCAGCGGACGGGCCCAGCAGCGCGCCATCCGCCAGGCCCTCGCCGACGCCCGCCTCACCCCCGCCGACGTCGACGTCGTCGAGGCCCACGGCACCGGCACCACCCTCGGTGACCCCATCGAGGCAGGCGCCCTCATCGCCACCTACGGGCAGGACAGGCGACACCCGCTCCTGCTCGGCGCCGTCAAGTCGAACCTGGGCCACACCCAGGCCGCCGCCGGCGTCGCCGGCACCATCAAGGTGCTCCTGGCGATGCGCCACGGCGTCCTGCCCAAGACCCTGCACATCGACTCCCCGTCCTCGCACGTCGACTGGACCGACGGCACGGTCGCGCTCGTCACCGAGCAGCAGGAGTGGCCCGAGACCGGGCACGCCCGGCGGGCCGGCGTCTCCGCCTTCGGCGTCAGCGGCACCAACGCCCACGTCATCATCGAGCAGGCACCGGACACCGAGGAACGGGTGGCACCGGAGCCCGCCACGCTGCCGGGCCTCGTGCCCTGGCCGGTGTCGGGCAAGTCCGCGGCCGCGCTGACGGCACAGATCGAGCAGGTCTCGGCACTGACCGGCACGTCACCGCTCGACGTGGGCCACTCCCTCGCCACCGGCCGTTCGACGTTCGCCCACCGCGCGGTTCTCGCGGCCGACGCAGCGGGCGTACGGGAACTCGCACGCGGTGTCGCCGAGGAGGCCGGCGGGAAACTGGCCGTGCTGTTCTCCGGCCAGGGTGCCCAGCGGGCGGGCATGGGCCGGGAGTTGTACGACAGGTTCCCGGTGTTCACGGCGGCCCTGGACGAGGTGCTGGCGCACTTCGAGGCCGGGGACGCGGTGGAGCGTCCGCTGCGGGAGGTGATGTTCGGCGGCGCGGAGGGCTTGGACGAGACCGGGTACACCCAGCCGGCGCTGTTCGCGATCGAGGTGGCACTGTTCCGACTGGCCGAGTCCCTCGGCGTCCGGCCGGATTTCGTGGCCGGGCACTCGATCGGTGAGATCGCGGCGGCGCACGTGGCCGGGGTGTTCTCGCTCGCGGACGCCTGTGCGCTGGTGGCGGCCCGGGCGCGGCTGATGCAGGCGTTGCCTGCGGGCGGTGCGATGGTGGCCGTCCAGGCCGCTGAGAGCGCGGTCCGGCCGCGACTGGTCGACGGGGTGTCGATCGCGGCGGTCAACGGCCCCGAGGCAGTCGTCCTCGCCGGTGACGAAGGCGAAGTCCTCCGGATCGCCGGGGAGTTGGCGGGCGAGGGCCGCAAGACGCAGCGTCTTACGGTGAGCCACGCCTTCCACTCGCCGCTGATGGAGCCGATGCTGGAGGAGTTCCGGCGGGTGGCCGAGGGGCTGTCGTACGACGCTCCGCAGATCCCCCTCGTGTCCAACGTGACCGGGGATCTCGCCGCCGAGGAACTGGTGTGCTCGCCCGACTACTGGGTGCGGCACGTACGGGAGACCGTGCGGTTCGCGGACGGTGTGCGGACGCTTGAGGAGGAAGGCGCCTCGGTCTTCCTGGAGTTGGGTCCGGACGGGGTGCTGACGGCGATGGCCCAGCACACCCTGGCCGGTGCCGCGACCGCCGTTCCGGCGCTGCGCAAGGACCGGTCCGAGGAAACCGCGCTGGTCACCGCGCTCGCCCACCTGTACGTCGTGGGCGTCGGGGTGGACTGGTCGGGGATCTTCGCCGGTACCGGCGCCCGCCGCGTGGACCTGCCCACCTACCCCTTCCAGCAGGAGTGGTACTGGCCGGAGGCCGGGGCCGCCGGGCACCTTCAGGACGGCCCGCAGGACTCCGTGGACGCCGAGTTCTGGGACGCCGTGGAGCGCGCGGACCTCTCGTCGCTCTCGGACGGCCTCGAACTGGACGACGCCGCACTGTCGGCCCTCGTACCCGCGCTGTCCGCTTGGCGCCGCAAGCGCGTCGAACGCTCGACCGTCGACGGCTGGCGCTACCGCGTGACCTTCACCCCGCTGACCGGCACCCCGCCCGCCACCCTCACCGGCCGGTGGCTGGCGCTCGTCCCGACGGGCGGCGCCGCCGACGCGTGGACCGCCGCCGTCCTCGCGGCCCTCGGCGAGTCGGCCGTCATCGTCGAAGCCGACCCGACCGACCGTGCCGCACTCGGCGGTCCGCTGGCCGAACTCGCCGCACACGACGTCGAGTTCGCGGGCGCGGTCTCGCTGCTCGCGGCCCCGTACACCGACGCCGCCCCCGCCGGACCGGCCTGGCCGAACGAGGCAATAGCGGCACTGGCGGACGCCGGAATCGACGCCCCGCTGTGGTGCGTCACCCGCAACGCGGTGTCGGTGGGCCGCTCCGAGACCGAGGTCAGCCCCGCCCAGGCGACGGTCTGGGGACTCGGCCGGGTCGCCGCCCTGGAGCACCCGGACCGCTGGGGCGGCCTGGTCGACGTGCCGCAGGTGCTCGACCGGCGCTCCACCGAAAGGTTCCGTGCCGTCCTCGCGGGCATCGGCGACGAGGACCAGGTGGCGCTGCGGACCTCCGGCCTCTTCGGGCGACGACTGGTGCGCGCCACCAACGACGGCCCGGCGACCCCGTGGCAGCCGACCGGCACGGTCCTGATCGTCGGCCCGGCGGCCGGCACCGGCGGACACTGCGCCCGCTGGCTCGCCGAACACGGCGCCCGGCACCTGGTGCTGGCCGACCCCACCGCACCGGACCCGGCACGGACCCACGCCGCGCTCGACGGCCTCGACGTACCCGTGACGGTGCTCGACTGCGCCCCGACCGACGGCGAGGCGCTGCTGACCGCGCTCGCCGCACTGCCGGCACAGGCACCGCTGACCGCCGTCGTCTACGCCGAAACGCCGTCCGGCACCGAGGAGCCCGACGCCGCCCTGGCCGCGCTGCGCGCCGACGTGGCGAACCTGGCGGAGGTGACCGAGGCGGCGACCGGCGACCGTCCCCTGGACGCGTTCGTCCTCTTCTCCTCGATCGCCGGGACCTGGGGTGCCGGCGGCCGGGCCACCGACGCCGCGGCCGGAGCCCAACTCGACGCCCTGGCCCGCACGTTGCGCACCCGCGGACTGCCTGCCGTGACGGTCGCCTGGGGCGGCTGGGCCGACACCGAGTCCGACAGCCTGGCCACCCACCTGAGGGTCAACGGGCTGCCCCCGATGGACCCTGCCCGGGCCCTGAGCGCGCTCGCCCGCTCGCTCGGCACCGACACCCCCTCGGTGACGGTGGCCGACGTCCAGTGGGACCGGTTCGTGCCCGCCTTCACCCGCAACCGGCGCAGCGCCCTCTTCGCGGAGCTGCCCGAGGCCCACGAGGCACTGGCGGAGCCGGGCGGTACCGAGCCGGGCACCGCGGGCACCGCGACCGGCCTGCGGGCCGAACTCGCCGCCCGCACGGACACGGAACGCATCGAGGTCCTGCTGGCCCTCGTCCGCGCCCGGGTCGCCGCGGTGCTCGGGTTCGCGGACGCCGACGCCGTACCCTCAGGCCAGGCGTTCCGGGACCTCGGCTTCGACTCGCTGACCGGGGTCGACCTGCGCAACCAGCTCGCCACCGCGACGGGCCTGACCCTGCCCGCAACCCTCGTCTTCGACTACCCCACGGCCGAAGCGCTCGCCGGCCACCTGCGGGCCGAACTCCTCGGCGAGGAAGCGGAAGAACTCCGCGGTGCGGTGCCGGCGCAGCACTCCCACACCTCCGAGGACCCGGTCGTCATCGTCGGCATGAGCTGCCGCTACCCGGGCGGGGTCCGCTCGCCCGAAGACCTGTGGCAGCTGGTCACGGGCGAAGTCGACGCCATCGGGGGCTTCCCCACGGACCGCGGCTGGGATCTGGACCGACTGCTGCACGGCGACCGGGACGGCCGCGGCCGGACCGTCACCGGCGAAGGCGGATTCCTCTACGACGTCGCGGACTTCGACCCCGGATTCTTCGGGATCTCCCCGCGCGAGGCGATGGTGATGGACCCGCAGCAGCGCATCCTCCTGGAAGCCACCTGGGAGGCACTGGAACGCTCCGGCATCGACCCCGCCCAGCTGCGCGGCGGCGACACAGGTGTGTTCGTCGGCGGCGGATCGGGCGACTACCGGCCCGAAGCCGGCCAGCTGGGCCACGCGCAGACCGCGCAGTCGGCGAGCCTGCTCTCCGGCCGGGTGTCCTACACCTTCGGCCTGGAAGGCCCCTCCGTCAGTGTCGACACGGCCTGCTCGTCGTCCCTGGTGGCACTCCACCTGGCCGCCCAGGCCCTGCGGGCGGGCGAATGCTCCCTCGCGCTCACCGGCGGTGTGACGGTGATGTCCAGCCCGGTGAACTTCGTCGAGTTCGGGGAGATGGGAGCCCTCGCCCCGGACGGCCGCTGCCGGCCGTTCGCCTCCGCCGCGGGCGGCACCGGCTGGTCCGAGGGCGTGGGCGTCCTCGTCCTGGAACGCCTCTCGGACGCCCACCGCAACGGGCACCAGGTCCTCGCGGTGCTGCGCGGCTCGGCCGTCAACCAGGACGGCGCCAGCAACGGCCTCACCGCGCCCAACGGTCCCTCGCAGCGCCGCGTCGTCCAGCGGGCGCTGGCCAACGCGGGGCTGGCACCGGCCGACGTGGACGCCGTGGAGGCGCACGGCACCGGCACCACCCTGGGCGACCCCATCGAGGCGCAGGCGCTACTGGCCACGTACGGCCAGGGACGTGACCCCCAACTGCCGCTGCTGCTGGGGTCGGTGAAGTCCAACATCGGCCACACCCAGGCGGCCGCCGGCGTCGCCGGCGTGATCAAGATGGTGCTGGCGATGCGCCACGGCGTGCTGCCCAGGTCCCTGCACATCGACGAGCCGTCGGCACACGTCGACTGGACCACCGGAGCCGTCGAACTCCTGGCGGAAGCGGCCGACTGGCCGCGTACGGGACGCCCGCGCCGGGCCGGAATCTCGGCGTTCGGCGCCAGCGGCACCAACTCCCACGTGATCATCGAACAGCCCGCGGAGACCACGACGGACGAGCCCGCGCGCCCCCAGGGGACAGTCGGTCCGCTGCCGGTCCCCGTGACGGGCACCGTGCCGGATGCACTGCGGGCCCAGGCCCGACAACTGCACGCCTACGTGGCCGCTCGGCCCGATCTCACCGTCGCCGCGTTCGCACTGTCCACGGCCACCACCCGATCGGCCTTCACCCACCGGGCCGCCGTCCTCGCCGAAGACCGCGAGGCACTGCTCGCGGGCCTGGCCGCGCTCGCCGACGGACTCGACACCCCCCAGGTCCTGCACGGCCGGGCGGCGGAGCGCCGGGGCAAGCTCGCGGTGCTGTTCTCCGGCCAGGGCTCGCAGCGCGTGGGCATGGGCCGGGAACTCCACGCCCGCTACCCGGTGTTCGCCGAGGCCCTCGACGCGGTGACGGCACGCCTGGACACGGAACTGGAACTCCCCCTGCGGGACGTCATGTTCGGGGACGCGGAGCGGCTGAACGAGACGCGCTTCACCCAGCCCGCACTGTTCGCCATCGAGGTGGCACTGTTCCGCCTGGTCGAATCCTGGGGCATCCGCCCGGACTTCGCCGCCGGACACTCCGTCGGCGAGATAGCCGCCGCGCACGTGGCCGGGGTCCTCTCCCTGGACGACGCGTGCCGACTGGTGGCCGCACGGGCCCGGCTGATGAACGCCCTGCCCACGGGCGGCGCCATGGTCGCCGTACAGGCCACCGAGGAGGAGATCCGGCCGCACCTGACCGACCGGGTGTCCCTCGCCGCGGCCAACGGACCGCGATCGGTGGTCCTCTCCGGTGACGAGGCCGCCGTGTCCGACATCGCGGAGAAGTTCACCGCCGACGGGCGAAAGACTACGCGTTTGCGGGTGAGCCATGCGTTTCACTCCGTGCACATGGATGCCATGCTCCAGGACTTCCGACGCGTCGCCGAAAGCGTTGCCTACCACGCCCCGGCGATCCCGATCGTGTCCAACGTCACCGGCCGGGCGGCCACCGAACAGCAGGTGTGCGACCCGGACTACTGGGTGCGCCACGTCCGCGAAACGGTCCGCTTCGGCGACGGGATCCGCACCCTGGCCGAGCGCGGCGTGACCGCCTTCCTGGAACTCGGCCCCGACGGCTCACTCGGCGCCATGGCCCAGGACACCCTGGACACCCTGGTCGCCCTGCCCGCGCGGCCGGTCACCGTACCGGCGCTGCGCAAGGACCGCGGTGAACAGGAGTCCCTGGTCGGCGCCCTCGCCCGGCTGTACGTCGACGGAGCCGCCCCCGACTGGGACGCCCTGTTCGACGGGACCGCGACCGCATCCCACCGCACCGACCTGCCCACCTATCCCTTCCAACACGAGCGGTACTGGCCGGCCACCCAGCCGGCCGCCGACCCCGCAGCGCCGGGCGCCGCGGACGACGGCTTCTGGTCGGCGGTCCACGCGGCCGACTTCGCCTCGCTGGAGACGACCCTCAACGTCGACGGCGACGCACTGGCCAAGGTGCTGCCCGCGCTCGCGGACTGGCGCCGCCGGCGGGGCGAGGAGCACACCATCGACGGCTGGCGGCAGCAGATCACCTGGCAGCCGCTGACCCCGCAACCCGTCCGCACCCCGGCCGGCACCTGGCTCGCCGTGCTCCCGGCCGGCCACTTCGACGACCCCTGGGCCGCCGACGCCGTCACCGCCCTGGGCCCGGACACCGTACGCCTGGAAGTGCCCGGCCCCGACCGTGCGGCGCTGGCCGCACGACTGCGTCAACTGGCCGCCAAGGGACACGAGTTCACCGGAGTGGTGTCGCTGCTCACCCTCGCCGCCGCACCCGGGCACGGTGCGGAGGCCCCCGAGGCACTGGCCCTGACCACCGCCCTCATCCAGGCACTCGGTGACGCGGACCTCGCCGCACCCCTGTGGTGCGTCACCCGCGGCGCGGTCGCCACCACCCCCGCCGAGCCGGTACCCGGGCTCGCCCAGTCCGCCGTATGGGGCCTGGGCCGGGTCGCCGCCCTGGAGTACCCGCAGCGCTGGGGCGGTCTGATCGATCTGCCCGACACCCTCGACGTGCGGTCCGCGGCCCGCCTCGCCGAAACTCTCGCGGCTCCCGGCGGCGAGGACCAGATCGCGATCCGGCCCTCCGCCGCCCTCGGCCGCCGACTGGTACCCGTACCGGCCGGCCCCGGCACGCGGGAGTGGAACCCCACCGGCACCGTCCTGATCACCGGCGGCACCGGAGCCCTGGGCACCCACGTGGCGCGCCGGCTCGCCGAGGCGGGCGCCCGGCACCTGGTGCTCATCAGCCGCCGGGGCGCCGACGCCCCCGGCGCGGACGAACTGCGGGCCGAACTCACCGCACTGGGCGCCGAGGTCACCCTCACCGCCTGCGACGCCACCGACCGCGACGCGCTCGCCGAGGTCCTCGCCGCGATCCCCGACGAGGCGCCGCTGACCGGCGTGATCCACACGGCGGGCGTCCTGGACGACGGTGTCCTCGACAGCCTCACCCCGGACCGCTACGAGGCCGTGTTCCGCGCCAAGGCCGCCTCGGCCCTGGCCCTGCACGACCTCACCCGGGACCTGGACCTGGCCGTGTTCGCCCTGTTCTCCTCGTCCTCCGGAGCGGTCGGCAACGCCGGCCAGGCCAACTACGCCGCCGCCAACGCCTACCTGGACGCCCTCGCCGAACAGCGCCGCGCCCAGGGCCTGGCCGCCACCTCGCTCGCCTGGGGCGTGTGGGGCGGCGACGGAATGGCCGCCGACCACCGGGCGGCCGAAGCGGCCCGGCGCACCGGCATCCGCCCGCTGGACCCGGACCTCGCCGTCGTGGCGCTGCGCCGGGCCGTCATGGACGGGCGGCCCACCGAGGTCGTCGCCGACATCGACCGCGACCGGTTCGTCCGCTCCTTCACCGCGGTACGGCCCAGCCCGCTCCTCGGCCGGCCGACCGGCACCGAGCACCGGACGGCGGGGGACACCGAGGAGGCCGCCACCGGCGACGCACTGCGCGAGAGGCTGGCGGACCTGCCGCCCGCCAAGCGTGCCCGGGCCGTACTGGACCTGGTCCGCGGCCGAGCCGCGGCCGTACTGGGACACTCCACCGTCGACGTCGTCGGCGCCGACCGGGCGTTCCGCGACCTCGGATTCGACTCCCTCAGCGCCGTCGAACTGCGCAACCAGCTCGGCGCCGCCACCGGACTGACCCTGACCGCCACGCTCGTCTTCGACCACCCCAACTCCGCCGACTTGGCGGACCACCTCCTGAGCCTGCTCGTCCCCGACGAGGGACCGGGGGACGGGGCGGACGACGGCGACCCGGCCCCCTCCGGAATCCGGGCCCTGCTCGCCTCCGTCTCCATGAACCAACTACGCGAGATCGGCGTACTCGAACCCCTGATGAAGCTCGCCGCCGAACAGGCCGCGGCATCCGACGGCGCGGCCGCCGGAAAGGCACCGGACGCCTACGACGAGTCGATCGACGCGATGGACGTCGCCGGCTTGGTACAGGCGGCACTCGACGGCAACTCCTCCCAAGAGCGTTGAAAGAGCGGACCATGACCACATCCAGTGAAACTGTCGTCGCAGCCCTCCGCGCCTCGTTGAAGGAAGCCGAGCACCTGCGCCGACAGAACCACAAGCTCGTTGCCGCGGCCACGGAACCGATCGCGATCGTGGCGATGGCCTGCCGGTACCCGGGCGGCGTGCAGTCGCCCGAGGACCTCTGGGAGCTCTTGGCCGAGGGCAAGGACGCGATCGGCGCGTTCCCCACGGACCGCGGCTGGGACCTGGACTCCCTGCGGGACGCCGGGGTCGACGAGCGTGGCAACGCCGTCAGCCAGGAAGGGGGCTTCCTCGACGGCGTGGGGGACTTCGACGCCGACTTCTTCGGCATCTCCCCGCGTGAGGCCCTCACCATGGACCCGCAGCAGCGGCTGCTGCTGGAGACCTCCTGGGAGGCCATCGAGCGCGCCGGCATCGACCCGACCGCTCTGCGTGGCAGCCGCACCGGCGTGTTCGTGGGTACCAACGGCCAGGACTACGCCTACCTGCTGGTGCGCTCGCTGGCCGACGCCACCGGCGATATCGGCACCGGCATCGCCGCCAGCGCCACGTCCGGCCGGCTCTCGTACACGCTGGGCCTGGAAGGCCCGGCGGTGACCGTCGACACGGCGTGCTCCTCCTCGCTCGTGGCCCTGCACACGGCGACCCACGCCCTGCGGGCCGGCGAGTGCTCGCTGGCCCTGGTCGGCGGGGTCAACGTCATGTCGTCCCCCGGTTCCCTGATGGAGTTCAGCAGGCAGGGCGGACTGGCGGCGAACGGCCGCTGCAAGGCGTTCGCCGATGCGGCCGACGGCACCGGCTGGTCCGAAGGCGCCGGCATCCTCGTCGTCGAGCGCCTCAGCGACGCCCGCCGCAACGGGCACCCGGTGCTCGCGGTCGTCCGGGGCTCGGCCGTCAACCAGGACGGCGCCTCCAACGGCTTCACCGCGCCCAGTGGGCCGTCGCAGCAGCGGGTCATCCGGCAGGCGCTGGCCGGGGCCGGGTTGTCGGCCTCGGACGTGGACGCCGTCGAGGCGCACGGCACGGGCACGCCCCTGGGCGACCCAATCGAGGCGCAGGCCCTGCTGGCCGTCTACGGCAAGGACCGCGACCCCGAGCGGCCGCTGCTCCTCGGCTCGGTGAAGTCCAACCTCGGCCACACGCAGGCAGCGGCCGGTGTGGCGGGGATCATCAAGATGGTCCTGGCGATGCGGCACGGTGTGCTGCCCCAGACGCTGCACGTGGACGCCCCGTCGTCGCATGTGGACTGGGAATCCGGTGCGGTGGAACTGCTGACGGAGTCCCGGGAGTGGCCCAAGGCCGACCGGCCGTGGCGGGCCGGGGTGTCGTCGTTCGGAATCAGCGGCACCAACGCCCACGTCATCATCGAGCAGGCGGAACCGGCCGAAGAGCCGGAGACCGAACCGGGGTTGGCGCCCGCCGTCGTCCCGTGGCTGGTGTCGGGCAGGACCGAGGAGGCGCTGGCGGCAGGGATCGAGCGGATCTCGTCGCGCAGCGGTGCGGCAACACCGGTCGATGTGGGGTTCTCGCTTGCCTCGGGCCGCTCGGCCTTCGAGCACCGTGCGGTACTGCTGTCCGAGGACGGCGAGCTGTCCGAGGCGGCCCGAGGCCGCGCGGAGGAGGCGCGCCCGCTGGCGGTGTTGTTCTCGGGCCAGGGTACGCAGCGGGTCGGGACGGGCCGGGAGCTGTACGGCCGGTTCCCGGTGTTCGCGGAGGCGTTGGATGCGGTGCTGGCGCACTTCGATGGTGAGCTGCGGGAGGTGATGTTCGAGGACGGGGAGCGGTTGGATGAGACCGGGTTTGCGCAGCCGGCGTTGTTCGCGGTTGAGGTGGCGTTGTTCCGGTTGGTGGAGTCGTTGGGTGTGCGGCCGGATTTCGTGGCCGGGCATTCGATCGGTGAGATCGCGGCGGCTCATGTGGCCGGGGTGTTGAAGCTGGCGGATGCGTGTGTGCTGGTGGCGGCGCGGGCGCGGTTGATGCAGGCGTTGCCGGCCGGTGGCGCGATGGTGGCCGTCCAGGCCGCCGAGGATGAGGTGGTGGCGCGGCTGACCGACAGGGTGTCGATCGCGGCGGTCAACGGTCCCCAGGCGGTCGTCCTTTCCGGTCGCGAGGCCGAAGTGGCGCGTATCGCCGATGAGTTGGCTGCCGAGGGGCGCAAGACGCAGCGGCTGCCGGTGAGCCACGCCTTCCACTCGGCGTTGATGGAGCCGATGCTGGAGGACTTCCGCCGGGTGGCGGAGGGGTTGTCGTACGAGGCCCCGCAGATTCCGCTCGTCTCCAACGTGACCGGCGGGCTGGCCGCCGAAGAGCTGGTGTGCTCGCCCGGCTACTGGGTGCGGCATGTGCGGGAGACTGTGCGGTTCGCCGATGGCATGGGCGCCCTGGAGGCCGAAGGGGCTTCGGCTTTCCTGGAGTTGGGGCCGGACGGGGTGCTGACGGCGATGGCCCAGCACACCCTGGACGACGCCGCGACCGCCGTTCCGGCCCTGCGCAAGGACCGGCCGGAGGAGACCGCGCTGGTCACCGCTCTCGCGCACCTGCACGTCGTGGGCGTCGGGGTGGACTGGTCCGGCATCTTCGCCGGCACCAGCGCCCGCCGCGTCGAGCTGCCCACCTACCCCTTCCAGCACCAGCGGTACTGGCCCCGGCCCACCGCGCTCTCCGGGGACGTCACCGGTGCCGGGCTCCTCCCGGCCGAGCACCCGCTGCTGGGTGTGACCCTCACTCTTGCCGACTCCGGCGAGGTGGTGCTGACAGGCAGGCTGTCGCTGCAGACGCATCCGTGGCTGATCGACCACGTCATGGGCGGCAGTGTCCTCTTCCCCGGGACCGGCTTCCTGGAACTGGCGATGCGCGCCGCCGACCAGGTCGGCTGCGACCGGGTCGAGGACCTCGTCCTGATGACGCCGCTGGTGCTCCAGGAGGACCGTGCCGCACAGGTCCAGGTGCTGGTCGGAGCCGCCGACGAGACGGGTGCCCGCGCCGTCTCGGTGTATGCGAGCCCGGACGGCGACCCCGGTCAGCCGTGGACTCAGCACGCGGGTGGCACGCTGACCAGCGGGGAGCGGACCGCCGACTTCGGCTCCCCGGTCTGGCCGCCGCAGGACGCCGTGAATGTCGACCTGGAGGGCTTCTACGACGGGACCGGCTACGGACCCGCGTTCCAGGGGCTCCGCGCGGTCTGGCAGGGCGAGAACGAGGTCTTCGTCGAGGTCGCGCTGCCGGACCGGGTCGCCGGGGAGGCCGGGGCCTTCGGGATCCACCCGGCGCTGCTGGACGCGGTGCTGCAGTCCCACCGGATGGCCGGGGTCGGCGGCGCCGACGACCAGTTTCTGCCGTTCGCCTGGAAGGGCGTTTCGCTGCACGCTGGGGGCGCGTCGGTCCTGCGGGTGCGGGTGGTGAAGACCGGCGACGACTCGGTGTCCCTCGCGGCCGTCGACGTCGAAGGCGCACCCGTGCTGTCCGCCGAGGCGATGGTGATGCGGGCGTACCGGGACCCCGGCACGGGCCGGTCGACGACTCGGCGCGGTGCGGGGCACGACGGGCTGCTGTCGCTGGACTGGGTGGCGGCTCCCGAGACGCGGTCGGCCGACAAACGGTCGGTCGACGTGCGGTGTGTGTCCCTGGGCGCGGATGAGCTGGGTGTGGGCGCGTGGGTCGCCTCCCTGGCGGATCTCGCGGGGGACGAGGATCTTGTGGTGATCCCCGTGTCTGGTGCGGGCGACGACGTGCCCGCCGGTGCTCACGAGCTCTCCGCACGGGTTCTCGGTGTGCTTCAGGACTGGGCGGACCGGGAGGAAACCGCCACCTCGCGTCTGGTGTTCGTCACCCGTGGCGCCGTCTCGGCGGATGCGGGGGAGTCCGTACGGGACATGGCCGCTGCCGCGGTGTGGGGGCTGGTGCGGTCGGCGCAGTCGGAGCACCCCGGGCGGATCGCGCTGGTGGACCTGGAGGACGGGGCGGAGGGTGAGGATCTCGCCGCGGTGCTCGCGGACGTGCCGGGCCAACTGGCCCTCGGAGAAGGACAGTTCGTGGTACGCGACGGTGCGCTACGGGTGGGCCGATTGACCCGACTCGGCAGCGGAGCCGGGCTGTTGCCCCCTACCGGAGTGCCGTGGCGGCTGGACAGCGCGGCCAAGGGCAGCCTGGACGGTCTGGTGCTCGCGCCTTGCCCGGAGATCCTGGAGCCCCTTACGGAGGGCCAGGTCCGCATCCAGGTCCAGGCCGCCGGCGTGAACTTCCGCGACGTGCTGAATGCCTTGGGGATGTATCCGGGGGAGGCCGGGCTGCTGGGCGCGGAGGCCGCCGGTGTGGTCACCGAGACGGGGCCGGGCGTGAGCGGACTGCGTCCGGGTGACCGGGTGCTGGGCATGGTCTTCGGCGGCTACGGGCCGGTGGGGGTGACCGATCAGCGGCTGCTGGCCCGTATCCCTGAGGACTGGTCGTCGGCTCAAGCGGCGTCGGTGCCACTGGTGTTCCTGACCGCCCTGTATGCCCTGAAGGACCTCGGGGATCTGCGGCCGGGCCAGTCGATTCTGGTGCACGCGGGTGCCGGCGGTGTCGGTATGGCGGCGATCCAGCTGGCCCAGCACCTCGGCGCCGAGGTATTCGCCACGGCAAGCGAGGGCAAGTGGGACACCCTGCGGGAGTTGGGTGTCGCGGACGACCACATCGCCTCGTCCCGTACCACCGACTTCGAGGCGCGCTTCCGGGCGGTCACCGAGGGCCGGGGCGTGGATGTGGTGCTCAACGCCCTGGCAGGTGAGTTCGTCGACGCCTCGCTGCGGTTGACCGCCCCCGGTGGCCGTTTCCTGGAGATGGGCAAGACCGACATCCGCGGCCCTGAGTCCGCCGCCGCAGTGCACTACCGTGCCTTCGACCTCGCCGAAGCAGGCCCCGACCGGGTCCAGGAGATGCTCGGCGAACTGCTGGATCTCTTCGCCCAGCGCACGCTGCGCCCCCTGCCGACCGCGACGTGGGACGTACGGCGGGCGCCGGAAGCGTTCCGTTACATGAGCCGTGCGCAGCACATCGGGAAGATCGTGCTGACCCTGCCGCGCCCGTGGGACCCGGACGGCACCGTACTGATCACCGGGGGTACCGGGGGACTGGCCCGTGAGCTGGCCCGGCATCTGGTGACCGAGCGCGGCATGCGGCACCTGCTGCTGGTCAGCCGCAGTGGCCCGGACGCCCCGGGTGCCGCCGAACTGCGGGATGAACTGGCCGTCCACGGCGCCGAGGTGACCGTGCGGGCCGGTGATGCGGCCGACCGGGAGGCGGTCGCCGCGCTCGTGGCCTCCGTACCGGCCGAGCACCCGCTGACCGCCGTGATCCACACGGCCGGTGTTCTCGACGACGGTGTGGTGTCCTCGCTGACGTCCGAGCGGCTGTCGGCCGTACTGCGTCCGAAGGCGGACGCGGCCTGGCATCTGCACGAAGCCACCAAGGACCTCGACCTCGCCGCGTTCACGCTGTATTCGTCGATCTCGGGCGTACTGGGCACTCCGGGTCAGGGCAACTACGCCGCGGGCAACGCCTTCCTCGACGCGCTGGCCCGCCACCGTACGGCGCAGGGCCTGCCCGCCCAGTCCCTCGCCTGGGGCGCCTGGGCCCCGAGCGGCGGGATGACCGCCGCCCTGTCGGACGCGGACCTGAAGCGGATCGCCGCCTACGGGGCCACGCCCTTGACCACCGAGCAGGGGCTGGCGTTGTTCGACGCCGCGACCGCGACCGACACGGCGCACCTCGTCCCGATCGGGCCGGTCGCCACGGGCACTTCGGGCCGCGGCTCGGTGCCTCCGGTGCTGCGGGGCCTGGTCAGGGGCGCCCGCCGGACGGCCGCCGGCGCCACGGGCGGCACGGAAGCCGCGGCGACGTTCGGCCATCGGCTGCGGGAGGCACGGCCGGAGGAGCGTATACGCCTGGCGACCGACCTTGTACGGACGGAGGCTGCCGCCGTGCTCGGGCACGCCTCGGTCAACGCGATCGGCGCCCGGCGGGAGTTCAACGACCTGGGCTTCGACTCACTGACCGCGGTCGAACTGCGCAACCGGCTCTCCACCGCCACCGGCCTGCGGCTGACCGCCACCCTCGTCTTCGACTACCCCACCCCCACCGCACTCGCCGAACACCTCGTCGCGGAGCTCGTGGACGAGTCCGCCACGGGTCCGGACCTCCTCGCCGAGCTGGAACGGCTCGGCTCCGCGCTCGCCGTCAGCGAGCCCGACGCCTGTACCAGGGCCGCCGTCGCCGGCCGCCTGGCACAGATCTTGGACGACTGGCGCGGGACCCCGGCGGAGGAGGACGGCGAGGAGGTCTCCGAGCGGATCGAATCCGCCAGCACCGACGAGATCTTCGCCTTTATCGACAACGAGCTCGGCCGGCACAGCGATCGCTGAGTCAGTGCCCCAGCATTTACACGGAAGGTTCCACGCCATGCCGAACGACAGCAAGCTCGTCGATTACCTCAAGTGGGTCACGAACGACTTGCACCAGACCCGCCAACGGCTTCGGGAGGCTGAGTCCGCCAAGCAGGAGCCGATAGCCATTGTCGGAATGTCGTGCCGGCTGCCGGGCGGAGTGCGGTCGCCGGAAGACCTCTGGCAGTTGCTGGACGACGGCCGCGACGGCATCTCGGCATTTCCCACGGACCGTGGCTGGAACCTCGACATTCTCAGCGGTGAGGGAGGCGGCAGCAGCGCCACCGCCGAAGGCGGCTTCGTCGACGCCGCCTCGTTCGATGCGGGCTTCTTCGGCATCTCACCCCGTGAAGCCGTGGCGATGGACCCCCAGCAGCGGCTGCTGCTGGAGACCTCCTGGGAAGCGCTGGAGCGCGCCGGCATCGACCCGACCGCTCTGCGTGGCAGCCGCACCGGCGTCTTCGTGGGCACGAGCGGCGTCGACTACATCAATGCCGTGCTGAACTCCCGCGAGGACATCGAGGGCCACGGCAGCACCGGACTGGCGGGCAGCATCCTGTCCGGGCGGCTCTCGTACAGCTTCGGGCTGGAGGGTCCGGCCCTCACCGTCGACACCGCGTGTTCCTCCTCGCTCGTCTCGCTCCACCTGGCGGCCCACGCACTGCGCAGCGGCGAGTGCTCGCTGGCGCTGGCCGGCGGTGTGACGGTGATGTCGACGCCGATGAGCTTCGCCGGATTCAGCCGGCAGGGCGGGCTGGCGTCGGACGGCCGGTGCAAGGCGTTCTCCGACGACGCCGACGGCACCGGCTGGTCCGAAGGCGTCGGCATCGTGGTGGTGGAGCGCCTCTCCGACGCCCGCCGCAACGGACACGAGATCCTCGCCGTCGTCCGCGGCTCGGCCGTCAACCAGGACGGCGCCTCCAACGGCCTGATGGCCCCCAACGGCCCGTCCCAGCAGCGGGTGATCCAGCAGGCCCTGGCGAGCGCCGGTCTCTCCCCCTCGGACGTGGACGCCGTCGAGGCGCACGGCACGGGCACGACCCTGGGCGACCCGATCGAGGCCCAGGCCCTGCTGGTCGCCTACGGTCAGGATCGTGACCCCGAACGCCCGCTGCTGCTGGGGTCGGTGAAGTCCAACCTCGGCCACACGCAGGCGGCCGCCGGCGCGGCCGGACTCATCAAGATGGTCCTGGCGCTGCGGCACGGCGTCCTGCCGAAGACCCTGTACGCCGATGTGCCGTCGTCGCATGTGGACTGGGAATCCGGTGCGGTGGAACTGCTGACGGAGTCCCGGGAGTGGCCCAAGGCCGACCGGCCGTGGCGGGCGGGCGTGTCGTCGTTCGGCATCAGCGGCACCAACGCCCACGTCATCCTTGAACAGGCACCGCTCGCCGAGGAACCCGGCGAGCAGGACGAGAGCGATCAGGACGAAAACGAGCAGGGCGACCGTGAGCCGAAGGCCGCTCCGAAGCTCGCGCCGGTGATTGCGCCGGCGGTCGTGCCGTGGCTGGTGTCGGGCAAGTCCGAGGATGGGCTCGCCGCACAGCGCGAGCAGATCACCGCGCTGACCGGTCTGTCGCCGGTCGACCTGGGATTCTCGCTGGCCACCACCCGGGCGCACCTGGAGCACCGTGCGGTACTGCTGTCCGAGGGCGACGAGACCGTCGAGGTGGCACGCGGCTTCGCCGAGGACACGGCCGGAAAGACCGCGGTGCTGTTCTCGGGGCAGGGTGCGCAGCGGGTGGGGATGGGCCGGGAGCTGTACGGCCGGTTCCCGGTGTTCGCGGGGGCGTTGGATGCGGTGTTGGAGCGTTTCGAGGCCGGGCTTCGGGACGTGATGTTCGGTGATGTGGAGGGTTTGGACGAGACGGGGTTTACGCAGCCGGCGTTGTTCGCCGTCGAGGTGGCGTTGTTCCGGTTGGTGGAGTCCTGGGGGGTTCGTCCGGACTTTGTGGCCGGGCATTCGATCGGCGAGATCGCGGCGGCGCATGTGGCGGGGGTGTTGTCGCTGGAGGATGCGTGTGTGCTGGTGGCGGCGCGGGCGCGGTTGATGCAGGCGTTGCCGGTGGGCGGTGCGATGGTGGCCGTCCAGGCTGCTGAGAGTGTGGTTCGGCCGCGGTTGGTCGACGGGGTGTCGATCGCGGCGGTCAACGGTCCCGAGGCAGTGGTGCTCGCCGGGGAGGAGTCCCAGGTTCTGCGGATTGCCGAGGAACTGGCGGGTGAGGGGCACAAGTCGCGGCGGCTGTCGGTGAGTCATGCCTTCCACTCGGTGTTGATGGAGCCGATGCTGGAGGACTTCCGGAAGGTCGCGAAGGGCCTGTCGTTCAAGGCACCGGAGATCCCGATCGTCTCGAACGTGACGGGGGAACTCGCCTCCGAGGAGTTGGTGTGCTCGCCTGACTACTGGGTGCGGCATGTGCGGGAGACGGTGCGTTTCGCGGATGGTGTGCGGGCGCTTGAGGCTGAAGGTGCTTCGGTCTTCCTGGAGTTGGGTCCGGATGGTGTGTTGACGGCGATGGCGCAGCATGGTGCGGACGAGGCTGCGGTGTTCGTCAGTGCGTTGCGCAAGGACCGTCCCGAGGAGTCGGCGCTGCTGACGGCGCTGGCGCGCCTGCATGTGACGGGTGTGGCGGTGGACTGGGCCGCATGGTTCGCAGACACGGGGGCCAGCCGCGTGGAACTGCCGACCTATCCCTTCCAACACGAGCGGTACTGGCCCCGGCCTGCCGCGCTCTCCGGGGACGTCACCGGTGCTGGGCTCCTCCCGGCCGAGCACCCGCTCCTCGGCGTGACCCTCACTCTTGCCGACTCCGGCGAGATGGTGTTCACGGGCAGGCTGTCGTTGCAGGCGCATCCGTGGCTGGCCGACCACAGGATGGGGGGCAGCGTTCTCTTCCCGGCCACCGGCTTCCTGGAGCTGGCCATGCGCGCCGCCGACCAGGTCGGCTGCGACCGGGTCGAGGAGTTCGTCCTGCTCACGCCCCTGACGCTCACGGAGGACGGAGGCGCACAGGTCCAGGTGCTGGTCGGTGCCCCGGACGAGGCGGGTGCCCGGACGATTTCGGTGCACTCGCGCGCCGACGGACCCGCCGACGGACCCGCCGACGGACCCGCCGACGGATCCGCTGATCAGCCGTGGATTCAGCATGCCCACGGCACCTTGACCAGCGGTGAGCGGATCGCGGACTTCGGTTCCGGGGCCTGGCCGCCGGAGGACGCGGTGGCTGTGGATCTGGCGGGTTTCTACGACGGGACCGGGTACGGCCCGTCCTTCCAGGGCCTGCACGCCGTGTGGCGGCGCGGGGACGAGGTCTTCGTCGAGGCCGCACTGCCGACCCCGGCCGCCGAGGAGGCCGAGTCCTTCGGGATCCACCCGGCGCTGCTGGACGCGGTGCTCCAGTCCCACCGGCTGGCCGGGGTCGGCAGCGAGCAGGAACTCCTTCTGCCGTTCGCCTGGCGGGGTGTGTCACTGCATGCTGGGGGAGCGGCGGTGCTGCGGGTCCGGGTGGTGAAGACCGGCGACGACTCGGTGTCCCTCGCGGCCGTCGACGTCGAAGGCGCACCCGTCCTGTCCGCCGAGGCGCTCATCCTTCGCAGCCAACTGGCCGATGCAGCAACCCCATTGATGGCACAGCGTCGCGCGGAATTCGGCGCGTTGCTGTCGCTGGACTGGGTGGCGGCGCCCGAGGTGCAGTCCTCCGAAGTCCGGTGTGTGTCCCTGGGCGCCGATGAGCTGGGTGTGGGCGCGTCGGTCGCGTCCCTGGCGGATCTCACGGGCGACGAGGACCTCGTGGTGGTCCCCGTGTCCGGTGGTACGGGCGACGACGTACCCGCCGCGGCGCACGAACTCACCTCCCGGGTCCTGGGCCTGCTCCAGGAGTGGGCGGGGCAGGAGGAGCCCGCAGCCGCGCGTCTGGTGTTCGTCACCCGTGGCGCCGTCTCCGCCGTCGAGGGCGAGTCCGTACGGGATGTGGCCGCGGGCGCGGTGTGGGGTCTGGTGCGTTCGGCGCAGTCGGAGAATCCCGGGCGGATCGCGCTCTTGGACCTCGAAGACGGTCAGGACGGTCAGGACGGAGACCTGACCGGGGTGCTTGCGGACCTGCCGGGTCTGCTGGCCACCGACGACGCCCAGTTCGTGGTCCGCGACGGTGCCGTCCGGGTGGCGCGCCTGGCTCCGCTCGGCAGCAGTGCGGGGCTGTTGCCGCCCGCCGACGTGCCGTGGCGGCTGAGCAGCGCGGCCAAGGGCAGCCTGGACAACCTGGCTCTCGTTCCCTGCCCGGAAGTCCTGGAGCCCCTCACCGAGGGCCAGGTCCGCATCCAGGTGCAGGCCGCCGGCGTCAACTTCCGCGACGTCCTGGACGCCCTGGGCATGTACTCGGGCGAAGCCGGACCGCTGGGTGCCGAGGCCGCCGGTGTGGTCACCGAGACCGGGCCCGGCGTACGCGGACTGCACCCGGGCGACCGCGTGACCGGCCTGGTCTTCGGCGGCTACGGCCCTGAGGCGGTCGCCGACGAGCGGCTGCTGACCCGTATCCCCGAGGGCTGGTCGGCCGCCCAGGCCGCCTCCGTACCGATGGTCTTCCTGACCGCGTACTACGCCTTGAAGGACCTCGCCGATCTCCAGCCCGGCCAGTCGGTCCTGGTGCACGCCGGGGCCGGCGGTGTGGGTATGGCCGCGATCCAGCTGGCCCGGCACCTTGGTGCCGAGGTGTTCGCCACAGCCGGCGAGGGCAAGTGGGACACGCTGCGCGAGCTGGGTATCGCCGACGACCACATCGCCTCCTCCCGCACGACCGACTTCGAGGAGCGCTTCCGGGCGGTCACCGGTGGCCGCGGCGTGGACGTCGTCCTCAACGCCCTCACGGGCGAAATCATCGACGCCTCCTTGCGGTTGACCACCCCGGGCGGCCACTTCCTGGAGATGGGCCAGACGGACATCCGTGACGCCCGGTCCGCCGCCGGAGTGCACTACCGCGCCTTCGACCTCGCGGAAGCGGGTCCGGAGCGCACCCGGGACATGCTCGGCGCATTGCTGGAGCTGTTCGCCCAGGACGCGCTGCGTCCGCTGCCGGTGACCTCCTGGGATGTGCGGCGGGCGCCGGAGGCGTTCCGGTCCATGAGCCGGGCGCAGCACATCGGGAAGATCGTGCTGACTCTGCCGCGGGCGTGGGACCCGGACGGCACGGTGCTGATCACCGGCGGCACCGGTGGGCTGGGCGGCGAGCTGGCCCGGCACCTGGTGACCGAGCGGGGCATCCGCCACCTGCTGCTGGTCAGCCGCAGTGGCCCGGACGCCCCGGGTGCCGCCGAACTGCGGGATGAACTGGCCGTCCACGGCGCCGAGGTGACCGTGCGGGCCTGTGACATGGCCGACCGGGCTGCCGTCGATGGACTGGTGGCCGCCGTTCCGACCGCGCACCCGCTGACCGCGGTGATCCACACCGCTGGCATCCTCGACGGTGACGAGGCGGCGTCGTTGACGTCCGAGCGGCTGTCGGCCGTACTGCGTCCGAAGGTGGACGCGGCCTGGCATCTGCACGAAGCCACCAAGGACCTCGACCTCGCCGCGTTCACGCTGTATTCGTCGATCTCGGGCGTACTGGGCACTCCGGGTCAGGGCAACTACGCCGCGGGCAACGCCTTCCTCGACGCGCTGGCCCGCCACCGTACGGCGCAGGGCCTGCCCGCCCAGTCCCTCGCCTGGGGCGCCTGGGTGAAGAAGGACGGGAACACGCGGGCGTCGGCCGCCGCGGAACCCGAGCGGATCGTGTCCCTGGACGTGCCGCCGCTGTCGGTCGAGCGGGGACTGGCGTTGTTCGACGCCGCGACCGCGACCGACGAGGCGCACCTCGTCCCGGTCGGGCCCCTGGCCACGGGCGCCCGGAGCCGCGGCACCGTACCGCCGGTGCTGCGGGGCCTGGTCAAGGGCGCCCGCCGTACGGCCGCGGTCTCCGTCGGCGGCACCGGAGCGGTCCTGCGACTGACCCGGCGACTGACGGAGCTGACCCCGGACGAGCGGAGCGCCTTCACGGTCGATCTCGTACGGACCGAGGCCGCCGCCGTGCTCGGGCACGCCTCGGCCAAGGCGATCGACATCCGGCGGGACTTCCACGACCTGGGCTTCGACTCGCTGACCGCCGTCGAACTCCGCAACCGGCTCTCCACGGCCACCGGCCTGCGGCTGCCCGCCACCCTCGTCTTCGACTACCCCAACCCCACCGCACTCGCCGGCCACCTCATCGCCGTCCTCCTCGACGAGCACGACGAGGCCCACGCCCCCGCCGCGATCAGCACGGCGTCCACCGACGATCCGGTCGCCATCGTCGGCATGGCCTGCCGGCTGCCCGGCGGTGTGCGGTCCCCGGAGGACCTGTGGCGGCTCGTCGTCGACGGACGCGACGGCATCTCCGCCTTCCCGACGGACCGCGGCTGGGACCTGGAGAGCCTGCTCGGCGGGGCGGAGGGCGACCAGGGCCGCAGTTCCTCGTCCAGGGGCGGTTTCCTGGACGACCTCGGCGACTTCGACGCCCCCTTCTTCGGCATCTCCCCTCGCGAAGCCATGGCGATGGACCCGCAGCAGCGGCTGCTGCTGGAGACCTCCTGGGAGGCCATCGAGCGGGCCGGCATCGACCCGGTGTCCCTGCGGGGCACCGAGACCGGAGTCTTCGTCGGCACCAGCGGCTCCGACTACGGCAGCATCCTGATGAACTCCAGCGAGGACGTCGAGGCCCACGCCAGCACCGGGCTCGCCGGCAGCGTCCTCTCCGGGCGTCTCTCCTACACGTTCGGCCTGGAGGGCCCGGCCCTCACCGTCGACACCGCGTGCTCCTCCTCGCTCGTCTCGCTCCACCTGGCGGCCCACGCACTGCGCAGCGGTGAATGCTCGCTGGCGCTGGCCGGCGGTGTGACGCTGCTGTCCACGCCGATGAGCATCGCCGGATTCAGCCGGCAGGGTGCGCTGGCGTCGGACGGCCGGTGCAAGGCGTTCTCCGACGACGCCGACGGTACGAGCTGGGCCGAAGGCGTGGGCGTACTCGTCCTGGAGCGGCTGTCCGACGCCCGCCGCAACGGACACGAGATCCTCGCCGTCGTCCGCGGCTCGGCCGTCAACCAGGACGGCGCCTCCAACGGCCTGACGGCCCCGAACGGCCCGTCCCAGCAGCACGTCATCCGCCAGGCCCTGACGAACGCCGGGCTCTCGACGGGCGACGTGGACGCCGTCGAGGCGCACGGCACCGGCACCTCGCTCGGCGACCCGATCGAGGCCCAGGCGCTGCTCGCCACCTACGGTCAGGACCGGGCCGAGGGACAGCCGCTGATGCTGGGCTCGCTCAAGTCGAACATCGGCCACACCATGGCGGCGGCCGGCGTCTCCGGCGTCATCAAGATGGTCCTGTCGCTGCGGCACGGTGTGCTGCCGCGCTCCCTCTACATCGGCACGCCCTCCTCGCACGTCGACTGGACGGCGGGCGACGTCAAGCTCCTCACGGAGCAGACCGACTGGCCGGACACCGGCCGCCCGCGCCGCGGCGCGGTCTCCTCCTTCGGCATGAGCGGCACCAACGCCCACGCCATCCTCGAACAGGCACCGGAGAGCGCCGAGCGGACGGACCGGGACACCCGGCCCGTCGAGCCGCAGGCCGTCCCGTGGCTGGTGTCGGGCAGGTCGCCCCAGGCGCTGGCCGACGGGATCGGGCAGCTCCGGGACTGGGTCGGTGAGCGGCCGGAACTCGCGCCGGCCGATGTGGGCTTCTCGCTGGCCACCGGGCGGCCGCTGTTCGAGCATCGCGCGGTGCTGCTGGCCGGGGCCCCCGGGGACGAGGTGGCGCGCGGTACGGCCGAGGACCGTTCGCTGGCGATGCTCTTCCCGGGCCAGGGCGGGCAGCGGGTCGGGATGGGCCGCGAACTGTACGACCGGTTCCCGGTGTTCGCCGAGGCACTGGACGCGGCACTGGCCCACTTCGACGACGAGGTGCGGGAGGTGATGCTCACCGACGCCGAGCGGCTGGACCGGACCGTGTTCACCCAGCCGGCCATGTTCGCCATCCAGGTGGCGTTGTTCCGGCTCGTCGAATCCTGGGGCGTCCGCCCCGACTTCGTCGGCGGGCACTCGTTCGGAGAGATCGCCGCCGCGCACGTCGCCGGGGTCCTCTCGCTGGAGGACGGCTGCACCTTGGCGGCCGCCCGCGGGCGGCTGATGAACACCCTTGAGGGCCAGGGCGCCATCATGGTGGCGATCCAGGCGAGCGAGAAGGAGGCAACCGCGCGGCTCGTCGACGGCGTCTCGATCGCGGCGATCAACGGACCGCAGGCCGTCGTCATCGCCGGCGACGGACCCGCCACACAGCGCATCGCCGAGGCATTCGCCGCCGAGGGCCGCAAGACGCGGCAGGTGGCCGTGCGGGTCGCCGGCCACTGCCCGCTGATGGACCCGATCCTGGACGACTTCCGCAAGGTGGCCGAGGGCCTCACCTATCAGGAGCCGCGCATCCCCCTCGTCTCGACCGTGACCGGCGAACGGGCCTCGGACGACCTGATGCGCTGCGCCGACTACTGGGTCCGCAACGTCCGCGAGCCCGTCCGCTTCGCCGACGCGGTACGCACCCTGGCCGCCGAGGACGTCTCGGCCTTCCTGGAGCTGGGCCTCGACGGGACACTGACCGGGATGGTCCCGCACAACGTGGATGGCAGCGACGGCACCGTCTTCGCCGTCAGCGCCCTGCGCAAGGACCGCCCCGAGGAGACGGCCCTGCTCACCACCCTGGCGCAGCTGCACGTCGCCGGAGTCGACGCGGACTGGGCCAGGATCTTCGACGGCACCGGCGCCCGCCACGTCGACCTGCCCACCTACCCGTTCCAGCGCCAGCGGTACTGGCCGAAGAGCAGGGCACTGGCGGGCGATGTGACCTCCGCGGGTCTGCTGCCCACCGAGCACCCGCTGCTCGGCGCGGCGGTGCCGCTGGCGGACGGCGACGGCATGTTGTTCACCAGCCGCCTCTCGATGGAGACCCACCCCTGGCTCAAGGACCACGTGACGGGCGGCACGGCCGTCTTCCCGGCCTCCGGCTTCGTCGAACTGGCAGTCCGGGCCGGCGACCGGTTCGGCTGCGACCGCGTCGCCGAACTCGCCCTCGACACACCGCTGGCGCTCACCGACGGCACGGCCCTGGTGCTCCAGGTGTGGCTGGGCGCCCCCGACGACGAGGGCGACCGGCAGATCCGGTTCTTCTCACGGCCCCAGGCCACACCGGACGAACCGTGGACCCGGCACGCCACCGGCACCCTCACCACCGGCGAGCACACCGCGGACTTCGACGCGTCCGACTGGCCGCCCCGCGACGCCTCCGACGCCGACGTGGACGGCTACTACGACGGGACGGAGTTCGGCGCCGCCTTCCGCGGGCTGCAAGCGGCCTGGGTCCGCGGCGACGACACGTTCGTCGAAACCGAACTCCCGGACGGCCTCGCCTCCGACGCCCCGTCCTTCGGCCTGCACCCGGCACTGCTCGAAGCGGTCCTGCACGGCACCGCGTTCAGCGGCGCGGGCGACGAGGAGCACCTCTCCTGCGCCGCCTCCTGGAAGGACGTGTCGCTGCACGCCACCGGCGCCTCGGCGGTACGGGCACGGATCACGAAGACGGGTGCGGACTCCGTCAGCGTCACGGCGGTCGACGCCGCCGGGGAACCCGTCCTGTCGGCGCGCCACGTCACGCTGCGCGCCCTGGCGGAAGCCCCCAAGCGGGCCGTCCGCAGGCAGCGGGACCGGCTACTGCGCCTGGAGTGGATCCCGGCACCGCGTACAGAGGACGTACCCGGTCTCCGGAGCACCGTCCTGGCGCCCCTGGGAACCGCCTCACTCGCCGACATCACGGGCACCCCGGACCTGGTCGTGGTTCCCGTGCCCCGCGCACAGGACGGCTTCCCGGCGGCCGTGCACGAACTGACGACCCAGGCTCTGCTGCTGGCGCAGGAGTGGATCGCCGACGCACGCTTCACCACCTCCCAGCTGGTGTTCCTGACGCGTGGTGCGGTGGACGGCGGTGACCTGGCCGGTTCCGCCCTTTGGGGCCTGGTGCGCTCGACGATCGCGGAACACCCCGGCCGCTTCGTCCTGGCCGACGTCGAGGAGCTGGACGAGAACGGTGACGGCGGCGACCTGGCGGTGCTCGTCGAGGCGCTGCCCGGCCTGCTGCCCTCCGGCGAGACCCAGTTCGTCGTGCGCGACAAGGCGGTGCTCATGGGGCGGCTGGCGTGGCTGCCCACCGACGCCGAGACACGGCCGTCGCAGTGGGACCCCGAGGGGACCGTACTGATCACCGGTGGTACCGGCGGCCTCGGCATCGAACTGGCCCGGTGGCTCGCCGCGAACGGTACCCGGCACCTGCTGCTGGTCAGCCGCAGCGGCCCGAAGGCTTCCGGTGCGGACGAACTCGCCGAGGAACTACGGGAGTTGGGCGCGTTGCCCACGATCGCGGCCTGTGACACGGCCGACCCGGACGCGCTCGCCGGACTCCTGGCCGCCATCCCGGCGGAGCACCCGCTGACCGCGGTCGTCCACCTCGCCGGTGTCCTCGACGACGGCGTGGTGACCGCGCTGACTCCGGAGCGCCTGACGCCGGTGCTGCGCCCGAAGGTGGACGCCGCCTGGCATCTGCACGAGGCCACCAAGGACCTCGGCCTGGCCGGGTTCATCATGTTCTCCTCCGTCTCCGGTGTGCTGGGCGCCCCGGGCGTGGCCAACTACGCGTCCGCGAATGCCTTCCTCGACGGCCTGGTCCGGCACCGCGCCGCCCTGGGCCTGCCGGGCCAGTCGCTGGTGTGGGGCCACTGGGACGGCGGCGGCATGGCCGAATCGCTGAACCAGGCCACCGTGGCGCGCATGCGGCTCAACGGCATGGCGCCGGTCTCCATCAAGGAGGGCATGGAACTGTTCGACAGCGCTCGCGACTACGTCGAGCCCGTCGTGATGGCGGTGGGCCTGATCCCCGGCGCCCGGGTGCCGCAGGGGGAGATTCCGCCGATGTTCCGCGGCCTGGTCCGCCCCAGCAGGCGGACCGCCTCGAACGCCACGAGCACGTCCGGCACCCCGGCCACCTTCGCCCAGCAACTGTTGGAGCTGCCGGAAGGCGAGCGCGTCGGCCACCTCGTCGACCTCGTCCGCGGCGAGGCCGCCCTCATCCTCGGCTACGCGTCCCCGGCGGAGATCGAGCCCCGCCGGGACTTCTACGAACTCGGTCTCGACTCGCTGACCTCGATCGAGCTGCGCAACCGGCTCGCCACGGCCACCGGACTGCAACTGCCGGCGACACTGGTCTTCGACACCAAGACCTCCGCCGACCTCGGCGCACGGCTGCGCAGCGAATTCGCCGCACAGCCCGGACTCGCCGGCTCCGCGTCCGCGGGGAGCCTGCTCCTGGCCGGGCCGGAACCCGACTCGCTGGAGCGGCTGTTCCTCGACGCCATGGACAACGGCAAGTTCCCGGAGGCCAGGCTCATGCTGCGGGCCCTGACCGGCCTGCGCCAGACCTTCGAGAACACAGCCGAACTGGAGGAACTGCCGCTGCCGACCACGCTCGCCGAAGGCCCCGCCGAACCGCGGATGATCTGCGTCAGCACACCCACCGCCAACGGCGGCGTCCACGAGTACGCCAGGTTCGCCGCACCCTTCCGGGGCGAACGGCACGTCTGCGCGCTGCCCCTGGTCGGCTTCGCCGCCGGGGAACGGGTACCGACCACGGTGATGACCGCGGTCAGGACCATCGCGGAGAGCGCCCTGCGCGCGAGCGACGGCAACCCGTTCATCCTCACCGGGCACTCCTCCGGCGGTACCTACGCCTACGCCGCCGCCGGTCTGCTGGAGGCCACCTGGGGCATCAAGCCCGCAGCGGTGGTGCTGCTGGACTCGGTCAGCATCCGGCACGACGACGAGGACGAGATCGACTACGACAGGCTGATGCACCACAACTTCCGGGTCGACGAGGAATCGCCGGTGCGGATGACGAACTCCAGGCTGTCCGGCATGGGACGGTGGATGAACCTGCTCAGCCAACTTGAGGTATCGCACACGACCGCCCCCGTGCTGGTCGTCCGCGCCACCCGGGAGACCGTCGCCTTGGAGGCCATCGCGGCCGCTGCGGCCGAGGACACGAAGAGCAAGGCGTTCCCGACGGCCGAGGTGCGCCTCGTGGAAGCCGACCACTTCTCCATGGTGCGCGACGACGCTCCGGAGACCGCGCGGATCGTCAAGGAATGGCTCGCCACCCTCGGCGAGGCGTAACCACGGCACACACCTGACCAGCGCACAGGAACAGAACGTCACGGCGGGCGGCCACCGGGCCGCCCGCCGCGGCGCATTCCGGCACTCAACTACGGAAACCCGCAGTCCACCGCGTGGAAGATGGCGGGGAACCGGTCGGACGTGCGTGTCGACGCTCTGTTCCCGAAGTCCGGCATTCCACCGAACGATTGGCGTCCTGATGTCGAACGAGGAGAAGCTGCGCGAGTACCTCAAGCGCGCGATCGCAGACCTTCACGAGACTCGTCAGCAATTGGACGAGACGGAGGCGAAGCAGCGAGAGCCGATCGCGATCGTCTCGATGGCCTGCCGCTTCCCCGGCGGCGTCCGCGCGCCGGAAGAGCTCTGGGAACTGCTACGCGACGGAGTCGACGCGATCTCCTCGTTCCCCCGCAACCGTGGCTGGGACCTGGAGGGGCTCTACCACCCCGACCCGGCCCACCAGGGCACCGCCTACGCCCGCGAGGGCGGATTCCTCCATGACGCGGGCGAGTTCGACCCCGCCTTCTTCGGGATCTCCCCGCGCGAGGCGCTCGCCATGGACCCCCAGCAGCGACTGCTGCTGGAAACCGCGTGGGAAGCCGTCGAACGCGCCGGCATCGACCCGCAATCCCTCGCCGGCAGCCGCACCGGCGTCTTCGTCGGCACCGACTACGGCGGCTACGACGCCGAGGCGGGCCGACGCACCGACGAGGTCGGCGGGCACCTGCTGACCGGCAACCACATCAGCATCGCCTCCGGCCGGATCTCCTACGTCCTCGGTCTGGAAGGCCCCGCACTGACCGTGGACACGGCCTGCTCCTCGTCGCTGGTCGCCCTGCACCTGGCGATGCACGCGCTGCGGCGCGGCGAGTGTGGCATGGCCCTGGTGGGCGGCGCGACCGTGATGTCCACGCCGCAGCTGTTCGTGGAGTTCTCCCGCCAGCGCGGCCTGGCCCCCGACGGCCGCTGCAAGCCGTTCGCGGACACCGCCGACGGCACGGGCTGGAGCGAGGGCGTCGGCCTGCTGCTGGTGGAGCGGCTCAGCGACGCGGTGCGCAACGGCCACCCCGTACTCGCCGTGGTGAAGGGCTCGGCCGTCAACCAGGACGGCGCCTCGAACGGCCTGACCGCCCCCAACGGCCCCTCGCAGCAGAGCGTCATCCGCCAGGCCCTGACCGGCGCGGGCCTGACCACCGCGGACATCGACGCCGTGGAGGCGCACGGCACCGGCACCACCCTCGGCGACCCCATCGAGGCGCATGCCCTGCTGGCCACGTACGGGCAGCAGCGCCCCGCGGACCGGCCCGTGTTGATCGGCTCCATGAAGTCCAACATCGGGCACACCCAGTCCGCCGCCGGTATCGCCGGTGTGATGAAGATGGTCCTGGCGATGCGGCACGGGCAACTGCCCAAGTCCCTGCACCTGGACGAGCCCACCGGGCACGTCGACTGGAGCGACGGCCATGTCAGGCTCCTCGCCGAGGCCGAACCCTGGCCGAGCACCGATCGGCCCCGCCGCGCCGCCGTCTCCTCCTTCGGCATCAGCGGCACCAACGCCCACGTCATCCTGGAACAGGCGCCCGCCCCCGAGTCCGAAGCCGCCCCCGAGCCGGCCGCCCGGCCGGGCACGCTGCCCTGGATCCTGTCCGCCCGCACCGAAGGGGCCCTGCGCGCCCAGGCCGAACGCCTCGGCCGCCACGTACGGGAGCGTGCCGACCTCGAACCGGCCGCCGTCGCCCACGCCCTCGTGGACACCCGGGCCCTGATGGAGCACCGCGCGGTACTCGTCGCGGACGACCGGGACGCGTTCCTGGACGGCCTGGACGCCCTGGCCACGGGCCGCACCACCACCGGCCTGGTCAGCGGCGTCGCCGCCAAGACCGCCACCGCGTTCCTCTTCGCCGGGCAGGGCTCCCAGCGCCTGGGCATGGGACGCGAACTGTACGCCGCGTACCCCGCGTTCGCCGCCGCCTTCGACGCGGTGTGCGCCGAGCTCGACCCGCACCTGGACCGGCCGCTGCACGACGTCGTCTTCGCCGACGAAGGCAGCGCCGACGCCGCCCTCCTCGACCAGACCGCCTACACCCAGGCCGCCCTCTTCGCGTTGGAAACCGCCCTGTTCCGGCTCGTCGAGTCCTGGGGCGTGACCCCCCAGTCCGTCGTCGGCCACTCCATCGGTGAAATCACCGCCGCCCACGTCAGCGGCGTGCTGCCCCTCCAGGACGCCGCACGACTGGTCGCCGCGCGGGGCACCCTGATGCAGGCACTGCCCGAAGGCGGCGCCATGGTGGCGATCCAGGCCACCGAGGAGGAGATCCGGGACAGCCTGGCGGGCCTAGAGGGGCAGGTCTCCGTCGCCGCCGCCAACGGGCCCGACTCCACCGTCATTTCGGGCGACGAACAGGCCGTGACCGAGATCGCGGCCCACTGGGCAGCGCAGGGCCGCCGGACCAAACGTCTGCGGGTCAGTCACGCCTTCCACTCCCCGCACATGGACGGCATGTTGGAGGACTTCCGGCGCGTCGTCGGCGGCCTGACCTTCCATGCCCCCCGCATCCCCGTGGTATCCACGGTGACCGGCGAGCTCGCCACCGACGACGAACTGTGCTCGCCCGACTACTGGGTCCGGCAGGTCCGAGAAGCGGTCCGTTTCTGCGCCGCCGTGCGCACCCTCGAAGCCGAGGGTGTCACCACCTTCGTGGAGATCGGCCCCGATGCCGTCCTCACCCCCATGGTCCAGGACTGTCTGACCACCCCCGACGAGCCTCTCCTCGTCCCCCTCCTGCGCACCGGCCGCCCCGAAGCACCCACCCTCACCACGGGCGTCGCCACCGCCTTCGCGCACGGCGCCCACGTCGACTGGTCCGCCTGCCTGGGCGCCCGCAGCGCTCCCCACGTGGGACTGCCCACCTACGCCTTCCAGCGCCAGTGGTACTGGCTGGACCCGGCCGAACACGAGCCGGCGGAAGCGGCCGCCGCCGAGGCGGGCGAGGCCGGATTCTGGGCCGCCGTCGAACGCGAGGACCTCCAGGAGCTGTCGGCCGTCCTCGCCATCGACGGCAGCGACGCGGACTCCCTCGGCAACCTCCTGCCCACTCTCTCCTCCTGGCGCCGGCAACGCCGCATCCAGGCCGCCGCGGACCGCTTCGGCTACCGCACCCACTGGACCCCGCGCACCGCCTCCAACGACCCCGCCGCCACGGGCCACTGGCTCGTCGTCCTGCCCGACGGCGCCACCGAAGATCCGTGGACCGTCCGCCTCCTGGACGCCCTGCGCGACCAGGGTCTGCACACCGACGTACGGGAACTGCCCGACACCGACGATCCCGGCGACGCCCTCGCCCGGCCCGACACCCCGGTCGACGGCGTGCTCTCCCTGCTGGCCCTCGACGAGCGCCCCCACCCGCAGCTGCCCTCCGTGCCGCGCGGCCTGACCGCCACCACCGCGCTGCTGCGCGCCCTGGAGGCCGCAGGCATCCAGGCACGCTTATGGAGCGTGACCCGCCGCGCCGTCGCCGTCGACCGGCACGACGCGCTCAACAGCCCCGTACAGGCGCAGACCTGGGGCCTGGGCCGGGTAGCCGCGCTGGAGTCCCCGCAGAGCTGGGGCGGGCTCGTCGACCTCCCCGAGAACCTGGACGGGCGGACCGTCTCCGCGCTGCTGAGCACCCTCGCCGGCGACGAGGACCAGGTCGCGATCCGCCCGGCCGGGGTCTTCACCCGCCGCCTGGAACGGACCGCACCCGGCGGCGACACCGACGCCCAGTGGAGCACCCACGGCACCGTCCTGGTCACCGGCGGCACCGGCGCCCTCGGCGCACACCTCGCCCACTGGCTGGCCGACGCCGGAGCCCAACACCTCGTACTCACCAGCCGCCGCGGCCCCCAGGCCCCCGGCGCACCCGAACTCGCGGCCGCACTCACCGACCGCGGCGTCGAGGTGACCCTCGCCGCCTGCGACGTCGCCGACCGCGACGCCCTGTCGGCCGTCCTCGCGGACATCCCGCCGCATCTGCCGCTGACCGGCGTCGTGCACGCGGCGGGCATGCTGGACGACGGCGTACTGGCAGCGCTCACCCCCGAGCGCTTCGAGACCGTACTGCGCCCCAAGGCGCAGGCCGCACAGCACCTGCACGAGCTCACCCAGGACCTGGACCTGGACCACTTCGTGCTGTTCTCCTCGATCGTCGGCGTCCTGGGCAACGCCGGACAGGGCAACTACGCCGCCGCCAACGCCTACTTGGACGCCCTCGCCGAACAGCGCCACCAGCAGGGCCTCCCGGCCACCTCCGTGTCCTGGGGCCCCTGGGCGGGCGACGGTATGGCCGTCGACAGTGACGTCGCCGACCGGATGAGCCGCGACGGACTGCTGCCCATGGCCGCGGCCCCCGCGCTCGCCGCCCTGCGCCAGGCCCTCGCCCAGGGCATGACCCACGTGACCGTGGCCGACATCGACTGGAGCGCCTACGCCCCCGCCCTGACCGCCGTCCGCCCCAGCCCCCTCATCGGCGACCTGCCCGAGGCCCGCCGCGCGGTCCGCCCCGCGGACGGCCCGCGCCGCGAAGGCTCCCCCCTGCGCGACCGGATCGCCGCTCTGCCGCCCGCCGAACAGGAACAGGCGTTCCTGACCATGGTCAGGGAAGAGGCCGCCAAGTCCCTCGGCCACCGCACACCGGACACCATCGACGCCCAACGCGCCTTCCGCGAGCAGGGATTCGACTCGCTGATGGCGGTCGACCTGCGCAACCGGCTCTCCGTCGCGACGGCACTGCGGCTGCCCGCCACCCTGCTGTTCGACCACCCGAGCGCCGTCGCGGTCGCCGCATACCTGCGCGCCGAAGTCCTGGGCGCCACGGGGCCCGCCACGGTCGTACAGGCATCGGCCGCCGCCCTCGACGAACCGGTGGCGATCGTCGGCATGGCCTGCCGCTTCCCCGGCGGCGTGGACTCGCCCGCGGCCCTGTGGCGGCTGCTGGCCGAGGGCGGCGACGCCATCGCCCCCATGCCCGCCGACCGGGGCTGGGACCTGGACCGCGTCTACCACCCAGACCCCGACCACCAGGGCACCACCTACGTCCGCGACGGCGGCTTCCTGGACGGTGTGGCCGGCTTCGACGCCGACTTCTTCGGCATCTCGCCGCGCGAGGCCCTCGCCATGGACCCGCAGCAGCGACTGCTCCTGGAAACCACCTGGGAGGTGCTCGAACAGGCGGGCATCGACCCGGAGTCCCTCCGCGGCAGCAGCACCGGGGTCTTCGCGGGCACCAACACCCAGGACTACGGCGCCGTCCTGGACACGGCACAGGACGAAGCGAGCGGGCACCGGCTCACCGGCAATGCCCTGAGCGTGGTCTCCGGCCGGGTCTCCTACACCTTCGGCTTCGAAGGACCCGCCGTCACCGTGGACACCGCGTGTTCCTCCTCGCTGGTGGCCTTGCACATGGCGGCGCAGGCGCTGCGTCAGGGCGAGTGCTCCCTAGCGGTCGCGGGCGGTGTGACCGTGATGTCCACCCCGTCGTCCTTCGTGGAGTTCGCCCGGCAGCGCGGGCTGGCCCCGGACGGCCGCTGCAAGCCGTTCGCGGCCGCCGCCGACGGCACCGGCTGGAGCGAGGGCGTCGGCCTGCTGCTGGTGGAGCGGCTCAGCGACGCCCGCCGCAACGGCCACCAGGTACTCGCCGTCGTACGCGGCTCCGCCGTCAACCAGGACGGCGCGTCCAACGGCCTGAGCGCACCCAGCGGCCCCTCTCAGCAGCGGGTGATCCGACAGGCCCTGGCCAACGCCCAGTTGGCCGCCGGCGACGTCGACGCCGTGGAGGCGCACGGCACCGGTACGACACTCGGCGACCCGATCGAGGCCCAGGCACTGCTGGCCACCTACGGCCAGGAGCGGCCGGCGGACCAGCCGTTGCTGCTCGGCGCGGTGAAGTCCAACCTCGGACACACCCAGGCCGCCGCCGGTGTGGCGGGCGTGATGAAGATGGTGCTGGCGATGCGGCACGGGATGCTGCCGCGCACCCTGCACGTCGACGAACCCACCGAACACGTCGACTGGACCGCGGGCGCCGTCGAACTGCTCACCGAGAACACCGACTGGCCCGAGACCGGCCGCCCGCGACGCGCGGCCGTCTCCGCCTTCGGCATCAGCGGCACCAACGCACACGTGGTCCTGGAACTGCCCCCGGCCACCGGACCCGAACCGTCCACCACCGCCCCCGACGGGACGGTACCGCTGCTGCTCTCGGCCAAGGGCGAGAACGCCCTGCGCGCCCAGGCGGCCCGACTCCGCTCCCACCTGGACCACGAGCCCGCACCCCGGCTCACCGACGTCGCCCACACGCTGGTGACGCACCGCACGGCCCTCGCCCACCGCGCGGCCGTCCGTGCCCACGACCACGCCACCGCGCTGCGGGCCCTGACCGCACTGGCCGCGGGCGAGGCCGATCCCGCCCTCGACACCGGCACGGCGCACACCGGCCGGGACGCCGTCCTCTTCTCCGGCCAAGGGGCCCAACGCCTCGGCATGGGGCGCGAACTGTACGACCGTCATCCCGCCTTCGCGGCGGCGTTCGACACGGTGTGCGCCGCCCTCGACGAGCACCTGGACCGCCCGCTGCGGGACGTGGTGTGGGGCGAGGACGCGGAACTGCTGAACCAGACGGCCTACGCCCAGGCCGGGCTGTTCACCATCGAGGTGGCCCTGTTCCGGCTCGTGGAGTCCTGGGGCGTCCGGCCGCAGTACGTGACCGGACACTCCGTCGGCGAGATCGCCGCCGCGCACGTCGCCGGGGTCCTCACGCTGGCCGACGCCTGTGCGCTGGTGGCGGCCCGCGGACGGCTCATGCAGGCCTTGCCCGCCGGCGGCGCGATGGTGGCGCTCCAGGCCACCGAGGAGGAGGTTCTTCCGCATCTGACGGGTGGGGTGTCGATCGCGGCGGTGAACGGTCCGTCGTCGGTGGTGGTCTCCGGTGTCGAGGACGCGGTGCTGGCCATCGCGGCGCGCTTCACGGCCGAGGGCCGCAAGACCAGCCGGCTGAGGGTCTCGCACGCCTTCCACTCGCCGCTGATGGAACCGATGCTGGCCGACTTCCGCGCCGTCGCCGAGGGCCTGTCCTACGGCGAGCCGGAACTGTCCGTCGTATCGAACGCGACCGGCGACCTCGCCACCCCGGACCAGCTGCGCACCCCCGAATACTGGGTAACCCACGTGCGGGCCGCGGTGCGCTTCGCCGACGGCATCCGCACCCTGAGCGCGCAGGGCGTGACGCGCTTCCTGGAACTGGGCCCCGACGGCACGCTCACGGCCATGGCCCGCGAGTCGCTGCCGGACGACGACAGCACCGGCCAGAGCGCTCCCGATGAGACCGTCCTCGTCCCCGCCCTGCGCCGGGACCGCCGCGAGGAGGAGACCCTCCTCGCGGCCCTGACACGACTGCACGTACGCGGCGCCACGATCGACTGGAGCGCGTTCCCCGCCGCCGGCCGGGACGCCCGCGCCGTCGACCTGCCGACGTACGCCTTCCAACACGAGCGGTTCTGGCCGACCCCCGACCACACCCGAACCGGTGACATCGGTGCCGCCGGTCTCGAAGCGGCCGGGCACCCGCTGCTGAGCGCCGCCGTGGAACTGCCCGACGGCGACGGTGTGCTGTTCACCACGCGCCTGTCGCTCGCCACCCATCCGTGGCTGGCCGGGCACGTCGTCATGGGTTCGGTCCTGCTGCCGGGCACGGCATTCGTCGAACTCGCCGTCCGCGCCGCCGACCAGGCGGGCTGCGACCGCGTCGACGAACTGACCCTGGCCGCCCCGCTCGTCCTGCCCGAGAACAGCGGCGTGCACCTCCAACTGCACGTGGGCCCTGCCGACGAGGCGGGCCGCCGCACCTTCAGCGCGCGCTCCAGGACGGAGGGCGACGGCGACCGCCCGTGGATGCAGCACGCCACCGGCGTACTCGCCGTCGACCCTCAGCCGGCCGCCGCCGACTTCGCCTCGGCGCCCTGGCCGCCCGCCGACGCCGAGCCCGTCGATCTGACCGGCTTCTATCCGCGCTTCGCCGACCGCGGATTCGACTACGGCCCGCACTTCCAGGGCCTGCGCACCGCATGGCGCCGTGGCGACGAGGTCTTCGCCGAGGTGGCCCTGCCCGCCGTGGCCGAAGGCGAAGCGCCTGGCTACGGCCTGCACCCGGCACTGCTCGACGCGGCCCTGCACGTCGTCACCCTCAACGGAGTCGACCAGCAGGTCGTGCCCTTCGCCTGGGAGGACGTCTCGCTGCACGCCTCCGGCGCCGCGGCCGTACGGGTCCGGGTCACCCGGCACAGCAGCGACACGGTTTCCGTGGACGTCACCGACACCGAGGGCGGCCCCGTCGCCACCATCGGCGCACTCGTCCTGCGGTCGGTCTCCGCCGACCAGTGGGAAAGCGGCACGAACTCGCTCGGCCACGATGCGCTGTTCCGCGTCCAGTGGAACCCCGTACACCTGCGCCAGACCGGGACAGCGGGGACTGTCGCGGCGATCGGCTTCCCCGCGGGCTCGACGGCCGCGTGGTGCGCGGACCCGGTCGAGCACTACGCGGATCTGGCCTCCCTGGCCGCATCCGGCCGTGCGTACGGCACGGTGCTGGCAGCGGTGACGGCCGATTCCGACGGCGCCGTGGAGTCGGTGCACGCCGCGGTGGCGGGGGCGTTGGACGTGATCCAGTCGTGGTTGGCGGAGGATCGGTTGGTGTCGTCGCGTCTGGTGTTCGTGACGCGGGGTGCGGTGTCCGGTGCGGATCTTGCGGGTGCGGCGGTGTGGGGTCTGGTGCGGTCGGCGCAGTCGGAGCATCCGGGCCGTTTCGGCCTGGTGGATGTGGAGGACGACGCCTCAGCGGCGGTGTTCTCGCGGGCATTGGCGTCGGATGAGCCCCAGTTGCTGGTGCGCGGCGGCGAGGTGCTGGTTCCGCGGCTGGCCCGTGCCCGGTCCGAGCAGGCGATGACCTGGGATCCGTCCGGAATGGTCTTGATTACGGGTGGTACGGGTGGTTTGGGGCGGGTTGTTGCTCGTCATTTGGTGGCGGTGCATGGGGTGCGGAGTGTGTTGTTGGTGAGTCGGCGTGGTCCGGCTGCGGAGGGTGTTGGGGAGTTGGTTGCTGAACTCGCGCAGTTTGGCGCGGAGGCTGTTGTTGAGGCGTGTGATGTGTCCGATGCGGTGGCGGTGGCGGATCTGGTTGGTCGTCATGTGCCGGCGGCTGTGGTGCATGCGGCTGGTGTGTTGGATGACGGTGTGGTGGAGTCGTTGTCTGCGGAGCGGTTGGCGGGGGTGTTGCGTCCGAAGGTGGATGCGGCGTGGTATTTGCATGAGGCGACCAGGGGTTTGGATCTGGGTGCGTTCGTGGTGTTCTCGTCGGTGGCCGGTACGGTCGGTAGTGCTGGTCAGGGTAACTATGCGGCGGGTAATGCGTTCTTGGACGCGTTGGTGGGTCATCGTCGTGCGTTGGGTCTGTCTGGGGTGTCGTTGGCGTGGGGTCCTTGGTCCCAGGACAGTGGTATGACCGGTGGTTTGGCTGATGTTGATGTCCAGCGGATCGCCAGGCAGGGCATGCCGCCGCTGTCTGTCGAGGAGGGGCTGGCCCTCTTCGACGCCGCGCTGGCAGCCGACGACGCCCAACTCCTTCCCGTGCGCTTCGACTTGGCAACCTTGCGCGAACAAGGGGAGGTGCTTCCCCTGTTACGCGGCCTGATCAGGGACCGCACCCGACGCTCGGTGGTCGCCGGCTCGGCCGCCGTCTCCGGCCTGGTGAGTCGCCTGAGTGGACTGGGCACGGTGGAACGCCGTGAGGCGCTGCTGGACTTGGTACGGGCCCAGGTCGCGGTGGTCCTGGGACATGCGAGCCCGGAGACGGTCGATCCGGACCGGGCCTTCCAGGACCTCGGCTTCGACTCCCTGACCGCGGTCGAGCTGCGCAATCGACTCAACAAAGCCACAGACATGAGGCTTTCGTCCACCGCCGTCTTCGACTACCCCACGGCCGGCGCGCTCGTCGACTTTCTGCTGGACGAGCTGTTCGGCGAGCACGCTCAGGTCGAGCTGCCGACGCGGGTGCCGTCCTCGACGGGTACGGCCGACGACCCGGTGGTGATCGTCGGCATGAGCTGCCGCTACCCGGGCGGCGTCGCCTCGCCGGAGGACCTGTGGCGCTTGGTGTCTGAGGGCGTGGACGCGGTGTCCGGCTTCCCCACCGACCGCGGCTGGGACGTGGAGGCCCTCCACAACCCGGACCCCGAGGCATTCGGTACCTCGTACACCCGCGCCGGGGGCTTCCTCCACGAGGCGGCGGAGTTCGACCCCGAGTTCTTCGGGATGAGCCCTCGGGAAGCGTTGGCGACGGACTCGCAGCAGCGGCTGCTGCTGGAGACGGCCTGGGAGGCCATCGAGCGGACGGGCATCGACCCGATGTCACTGCGAGGCAGCCGGACCGGTGTCTTCGCGGGTGTGATGTACACCGATTACGAGGACCTCCTCGTCGGCGACCAGTTCGAGGGCTTCCGCAGCAACGGCAGCGCGGCCAGCATCGCTTCGGGTCGGGTGTCGTACTCCTTTGGTTTTGAGGGTCCGGCGGTGACGGTGGATACGGCGTGTTCGTCGTCGCTGGTGGCGTTGCATCTGGCGGCGCAGTCGTTGCGTCTGGGTGAGTGTTCGCTGGCGTTGGCGGGTGGTGTGACGGTGATGTCGACACCGACGACGTTTGTGGAGTTTTCCCGTCAGGGTGGGCTGTCGTCGGATGGGCGTTGCAAGGCGTTCGCTGATGGGGCTGATGGTGTGGGTTGGGCTGAGGGTGCCGGGATTTTGGTGTTGGAGCGTTTGTCGGATGCGCGCCGTAATGGGCATCGGGTTTTGGCGACCGTGCGGGGTAGTGCGGTGAATCAGGATGGTGCGTCGAATGGTTTGACGGCGCCGAATGGTCCGTCGCAGCAGCGGGTGATTCGGCAGGCGTTGGCGAGTGCGGGTCTGTCGGCGGCGGATGTGGATGTGGTGGAGGCGCATGGTACGGGTACGGCGTTGGGTGATCCGATCGAGGCGCAGGCGCTGTTGGCGACGTACGGTCAGGAGCGGTCGGGGGATCGGCCGTTGTTGTTGGGTTCGGTGAAGTCCAACCTGGGGCACACCCAGGCCGCCGCCGGTGTGGCGGGTGTGATCAAGATGGTGTTGGCGATGCGTCATGGTGTGTTGCCGCGGACGTTGCATGTGGATGAGCCGTCGTCGCATGTTGACTGGGATGCCGGTGCGGTTGAGTTGCTGAGGTCTGCGGTCGAGTGGGAGCGGGGGGACGGGCCGCGTCGTGCGGGTGTGTCGTCCTTCGGGATCAGTGGTACGAACGCGCACGTGATCCTGGAACAGCCCGAACCCGCCCCCGCCGACACCGAACCGGATACCCCGGTGATCGAGCCCGGCGCGCTGGCGTGGGTGCTCTCCGGCAAGAACGAGGCCGCGCTGCGTGGCCAGGCGGCACGCCTGCTGCCCCTCGTCACCGGCCGCGACGGACGGTCCGCGCGGGACATCGGCCACTCACTGGTGACAGGACGGTCGAGCTTCCCGCACCGCGCGGTGGTGTGGGGTGAGGACCGCGAAGCACTGGTGCTCGCCCTGTCCGCACTCGCAGTGGGCGAAGCCGACGCCGGACTGGCGGAGGGCACGTCCGGTGCGGGGAAGACGGCCTTCCTGTTCTCGGGTCAGGGGTCACAACGCCTGGGTATGGGGCGGGAGTTGTATGGTCGTTATCCGGTCTTCGCGGCGGCGTTCGACGCGGTGTGTGCTTCCTTGGACGAGCACCTGGACCGTCCGCTGCGGGACGTGGTGTGGGGTGAGGATGCGGAGCTGCTGAACCAGACGGCGTACGCCCAGGCATCCCTGTTCGCGATCGAGGTGGCGCTGTTCCGGTTGGCGGAGTCGTGGGGTGTGCGCGCCGATTTCGTGGCGGGGCATTCGATCGGGGAAGTCGCCGCGGCGCACGTGGCGGGTGTCTTCTCCCTTGCGGACGCCTGTGCGCTGGTGGCGGCCCGGGGCCGGTTGATGCAGCAACTGCCTGTCGGTGGGGCGATGGTGGCGGTCAGGGCGACGGAGGAGGAGGTTCTTCCGCATCTGACGGGTGAGGTGTCGATCGCGGCGGTGAACGGTCCGTCGTCGGTGGTGGTCTCCGGTGTCGAGGACGCGGTGCTGGCCATCGCGGCGCGCTTCACGGCCGAGGGCCGCAAGACCAGCCGGCTGCGGGTCTCGCACGCCTTCCACTCGCCGCTGATGGAACCGATGCTGGCCGACTTCCGCGCGGTGGTGGCACGGCTGTCCTTCGGCACGCCGACGATCCCCGTCGTGTCGAACCTGACGGGCCGACTCGCCGGGCCCGAACAGCTCGGCCAGGCCGACTACTGGGTCCAGCACGTCCGCGAAGCCGTGCGTTTCGCCGACGGCATACGGGCCCTGCACGCGGAAGGGGTGACGCGCTTCCTCGAACTCGGCCCGGACGGTGTGCTGTCCGCGATGGCACAGGAGTCGCTACCGGACGACGCCCTGCTTGCTCCCGTACTGCGCAAGGACCGGCCCGAGGAGACGGCGCTGCTGGGCGCCCTGGCGCAGCTGTACGTCCGGGGCGTGAGCGTGGACTGGGCGGCGCTGTACGCCGGTACGGGTGCGCGGTGGGTGGACCTGCCGACGTACGCGTTCCAGCGCGAGCGGTTCTGGCCGTCGGGTCGGGTGGCGCGTTCCGGTGATGTGCGGTTCGCGGGTCTGGATTCCGCGGGGCACCCGTTGCTGGGTGCGGCGGTGCAACTGGCGGGCTCGGGTGGGGTGTTGTTCACCGGGCGGTTGTCGGTGTCCTCGCATCCGTGGCTGGCGGATCACGTAGTGCTGGGGTCCGTAGTGGTGCCCGGCACGGCGCTGGTGGAACTGGTCCTCCGCGCGGCCGACGAGGTCGGCTGCGACCTGCTGGAGGAACTGACGTTGGCCGCACCGCTGGTGCTGCCCGCGTCAGACAGCGGTGTGCAGGTGCAGGTGTGGCTGGGGGAGGCGGACGGTTCGGGCCGTCGCCCCGCGTCGGTGCATGCGCGTGAGGCCGAGGGCCCCTGGACGCTGCACGCCAGCGGTGTGGTGACCACGGGAGCCGAGGCGCTCTCCTTCGACGCCGCGATATGGCCCCCGAAGGGCGCGAAGTCGGTGGACGTGGCGGACGGCTACGACGAACTCGCCGATGCCGGCCTCACATACGGCCCGGTGTTCCGGGGCCTGCGCGCCGCCTGGAAGCTCGGCGAGGACGTCTACGCCGAGGTGGGGCTCCCGGAGGGCACGGACGGCCACGCCTACGGGCTGCACCCCGCCCTCTTCGACGCCGCCCTGCACGCGGCGGCATGGGGCGGAGTGGAAGCGGGCGGAGTCCCCTTCTCGTGGACCGGAGTGTCCCTGCACGCCTCCGGAGCCTCCCACCTTCGCGTCCGAATCCGGGGCACGGCCAACGGAATGTCGGTCGCGATGGCGGACACCTCCGGTGCGCCGGTCGCCTCCGTGGAGTCGCTGGTGGTGCGTCCGCTCTCGGCCGGGCAGTTGCAGGCCGCCGACCGTGACGCCCTCTTCAAGGTCGACTGGGTTCCCGTCCCGCTCACGGACGAGCGTGTCGAGCTCGGCACCGGTCCGGAGGGAGAACCATGGCGAACTCTCGCGGATCTGGAGTCCCTGGCCGGGGCGACCGTGCCCGGTACGGTCCTGGTCACGCCGCCCGCCGGCGCCGCCGGAGTGGTGGAGTCCGTACACCGCGCGGCTGCCTGGGCGCTGGAGATGGTGCAGTCCTGGCTGGCCGACGACCGGTTCGCCACCTCGCGCCTGGTGTTCGTCAACCGCGGGGACGTCGCCGGCGCGGATCTCGCGGGTGCCGCCGTGCGGGGCCTGGTGCGGTCGGCGCAGTCGGAGAACCCGAGCCGCTTCGGCCTGGTGGACCTGGCCGACGACTCCGATGTGACCGTGCTGGCGCAAGGGCTCGCGACCGACGAGCCCGAACTGCTGGTGCGCGGCGGCGAGGTGCTGGTTCCGCGGCTGGCCCGTGCCCGGTCCGAGCAGGCGATGACCTGGGATCCGTCCGGAATGGTCTTGATCACGGGTGGTACGGGTGGTTTGGGGCGGGTTGTTGCTCGTCATTTGGTGGCGGTGCATGGGGTGCGGAGTGTGTTGTTGGTGAGTCGGCGTGGTCCGGCTGCGGAGGGTGTTGGGGAGTTGGTTGCTGAACTCGCGCAGTTTGGCGCGGAGGCTGTTGTTGAGGCGTGTGATGTGTCCGATGCGGTGGCGGTGGCGGATCTGGTTGGTCGTCATGTGCCGGCGGCTGTGGTGCATGCGGCTGGTGTGTTGGATGACGGTGTGGTGGAGTCGTTGTCTGCGGAGCGGTTGGCGGGGGTGTTGCGTCCGAAGGTGGATGCGGCGTGGTATTTGCATGAGGCGACCAGGGGTTTGGATCTGGGTGCGTTCGTGGTGTTCTCGTCGGTGGCCGGTACGGTCGGTAGTGCTGGTCAGGGTAACTATGCGGCGGGTAATGCGTTCTTGGACGCGTTGGTGGGTCATCGTCGTGCGTTGGGTCTGTCTGGGGTGTCGTTGGCGTGGGGTCCTTGGTCCCAGGACAGTGGTATGACCGGTGGTTTGGCTGATGTTGATGTCCAGCGGATCGCCAGGCAGGGCATGCCGCCGCTGTCTGTCGAGGAGGGGCTGGCCCTCTTCGATGCCGCGCTCGGAACGGCCGAGTCCACGGCACTGCCCGTCCGTCTGGACCTCGCGGCGCTCCGCGCACAGGGCGAGCCCCAGCCACTGCTGCGCGGCCTGATCCGCACGAGGACCCGCCGATCCGGCGCGGTCGCGGCAGCCGGCATCGCGCAGCGCCTGGCCGGGCTGACCACGGTGGAACGCCGTGAGGCGCTGCTGGACTTGGTACGGGCCCAGGTCGCGGTGGTCCTGGGACATGCGAGCCCGGAGACGGTCGATCCGGACCGGGCCTTCCAGGACCTCGGCTTCGACTCCCTGACCGCGGTCGAGCTGCGCAACCTGCTGGGCCGGGCCACCGGACTGCGACTCCCGGCGACGACCGTGTTCGACTACCCGACGGCCGACGCCCTGGCGGGCCACCTCCTGGGCGAACTGTTCGGCACGGAGACCGAGACGCCGCTCCCGGTGTCCGCTCTCCCGTCCCTGACGGACGACCCGGTGGTGATCGTCGGCATGAGCTGCCGCTTCCCCGGCGGCGTCGCCTCGCCCGAGGACCTGTGGCGGCTGGTGTCCGAGGGGGTGGACGCCGTCTCGGCTTTCCCCACCGACCGAGGCTGGGAGATCGAGGACACCGACGACCCCGAGAGGGAGGGCGCCATCGCCACCCGCTCCGGTGGATTCCTCTACGACGCGGCGGAGTTCGACCCCGAGTTCTTCGGGATGAGCCCCCGCGAGGCCCTGACCACCGACGCCCAGCAGCGACTGCTGCTGGAGACGAGCTGGGAGGCGCTGGAGCGCGCCGGTATGGACCCGGCCACCCTGCGCGGCAGCCGTACGGGTGTCTTCGCCGGCGTGATGTACCACGACTATTCGACGCTGCTGTCCGGGCGCGAGTTCGAGGGCTATCAGGGCAGCGGCAGTGCGGGCAGTGTCGCTTCGGGTCGGGTGTCGTACTCCTTTGGTTTTGAGGGTCCGGCGGTGACGGTGGATACGGCGTGTTCGTCGTCGCTGGTGGCGTTGCATCTGGCGGCGCAGTCGTTGCGTCTGGGTGAGTGTTCGCTGGCGTTGGCGGGTGGTGTGACGGTGATGTCGACACCGACGACGTTTGTGGAGTTTTCCCGTCAGGGTGGGCTGTCGTCGGATGGGCGTTGCAAGGCGTTCGCTGATGGGGCTGATGGTGTGGGTTGGGCTGAGGGTGCCGGGATTTTGGTGTTGGAGCGTTTGTCGGATGCGCGCCGTAATGGGCATCGGGTTTTGGCGACCGTGCGGGGTAGTGCGGTGAATCAGGATGGTGCGTCGAATGGTTTGACGGCGCCGAATGGTCCGTCGCAGCAGCGGGTGATTCGGCAGGCGTTGGCGAGTGCGGGTCTGTCGGCGGCGGATGTGGATGTGGTGGAGGCGCATGGTACGGGTACGGCGTTGGGTGATCCGATCGAGGCGCAGGCGCTGTTGGCGACGTACGGTCAGGAGCGGTCGGGGGATCGGCCGTTGTTGTTGGGTTCGGTGAAGTCCAACCTGGGGCACACCCAGGCCGCCGCCGGTGTGGCGGGTGTGATCAAGATGGTGTTGGCGATGCGTCATGGTGTGTTGCCGCGGACGTTGCATGTGGATGAGCCGTCGTCGCATGTTGACTGGGATGCCGGTGCGGTTGAGTTGCTGAGGTCTGCGGTCGAGTGGGAGCGGGGGGACGGGCCGCGTCGTGCGGGTGTGTCGTCCTTCGGGATCAGTGGTACGAACGCGCACGTGATCCTGGAACAGCCCGAACCCGCCCCCGCCGACACCAACACCGACGCCGCACCGGACGCCGCCGAGGACGAGACGGCCGGGGCCGCGCTGCCGGTGCTGGTGCCGCTGTCCGGCCGGACCGAGTCGGCGCTGCGCGCCCAGGCAGGGCGGTTGCTGTCCCGACTGGACGGTGAGCCGGCGCCGCGGGTCACGGATGTCGCCTACTCACTGGCGACGGGCCGCGCGGTGTTCGAGCACCGCGCGGTGATCCTGGCCGGGGACCGGGAGGAGCTGCTGCGCTCGCTGTCAGCCCTGGCCGAGGGCCGCAGTGAGGCGGCCGTCGTGGCACGGGACCGGGCCCGCGCCGGCAAGCTCGCCTTCCTGTTCTCGGGTCAGGGGTCACAACGCCTGGGTATGGGGCGGGAGTTGTATGGTCGTTATCCGGTCTTCGCGGCGGCGTTCGACGCGGTGTGTGCTTCCTTGGACGAGCACCTGGACCGTCCGCTGCGGGACGTGGTGTGGGGTGAGGATGCGGAGCTGCTGAACCAGACGGCGTACGCCCAGGCATCCCTGTTCGCGATCGAGGTGGCGCTGTTCCGGTTGGCGGAGTCGTGGGGTGTGCGCGCCGATTTCGTGGCGGGGCATTCGATCGGGGAAGTCGCCGCGGCGCACGTGGCGGGTGTCTTCTCCCTTGCGGACGCCTGTGCGCTGGTGGCGGCCCGGGGCCGGTTGATGCAGCAACTGCCTGTCGGTGGGGCGATGGTGGCGGTCAGGGCGACGGAGGAGGAGGTTCTTCCGCATCTGACGGGTGAGGTGTCGATCGCGGCGGTGAACGGTCCGTCGTCGGTGGTGGTCTCCGGTGTCGAGGACGCGGTGCTGGCCATCGCGGCGCGCTTCACGGCCGAGGGCCGCAAGACCAGCCGGCTGAGGGTCTCGCACGCCTTCCACTCGCCGCTGATGGAACCGATGCTGGCCGACTTCCGCGCCGTCGCCGACCGCATGACGTACAGCGCGCCGAGCATCCCCGTGATCTCGAACGTCACCGGCGAACCCGCCACCGCGGAGCAACTGTGCTCCGCGGGATACTGGGTCGGTCACGTCCGCGAAGCCGTGCGTTTCGCCGACGGGGTCAGCGCACTGGAAGCGCAGGGCGTCTCGGCGTACCTGGAGCTCGGCCCCGACGGCGCCCTCTCCGCGCTCGCCGCGGAGTCCGCGGCGGACGAGTCGGTGCTGACCCCCGTACTGCGCAAGGACCGGGAGGAGGCACCGGCACTCCTCACGGCTGTGGCACGTCTGCACGCTCGCGGCGTGCCCGTCGACTGGTCCGCCGTCTTCGCCGGCTCGGGTGGGCGGTGGGTGGACCTGCCGACGTACGCGTTCCAGCGCGAGCGGTTCTGGCCGTCGGGTCGGGTGGCGCGTTCCGGTGATGTGCGGTTCGCGGGTCTGGATTCCGCGGGGCATCCGATGCTGGGTGCGGCGGTGCAACTTGCGGGCTCGGGTGGGGTGTTGTTCACCGGGCGGTTGTCGGTGTCCTCGCATCCGTGGCTGGCGGATCATGTGGTGCTGGGGTCCGTGCTGGTGCCCGGCACGGCACTGGTGGAACTGGTGCTGCGGGCGGCCGACGAGGTGGACTGCGGCGAGGTGGAGGAGTTGACGCTCGCCGCGCCGCTGGTGCTGCCCGCGTCCGACGGCGCGGTCCAGGTGCAGGTATGGGTGGGTGAGTCCGATGACGGGGGTCGCCGGCCGGTGTCGGTGCACGCGCGTGACGGAGCGGAACCGTGGACGCTGCACGCCAGTGGTGTCCTGGCCCCGGCTGCCGAGGCGCCGTCGTTCGATGCCGCGGTGTGGCCGCCGCAGGGCGCCGAGCCGCTCGACGTGGCGGGCTGCTACGAGCGGTTCGCGGACGCCGGGTTCGCCTACGGTCCGGTGTTCCAGAGCCTGCGGGCGGCCTGGAAGGTGGGTGATGACGTCTATGCGGAGGTCGGGCTTCCCGACGGTACGGACGGCGACGCCTACGGGCTGCACCCTGCCCTCTTCGACGCGTCGCTGCATGCGGCGCTACTGGGTGGCGAAGGACCGGACGAGCGGGGTGTCCCCTTCTCGTGGAGCGGGGTGACCCTGCACGCGTCCGGTGCCTCCCAGGTGCGGGTCCGCATCCGTGCCACCGGGAACGACACGTCGATCGCGATCGCGGACACCACCGGCACGCCGGTGGCCTCGGTACGGTCCCTGACCGTGCGTCCGATCAGCGCCGGGCAGTTGCAGGCCGGCGATTCCCTCTTCAAGGTCGACTGGACCGGCATCCACCTCGCAGGCGAGCCTGTGGGCTCCCTCACCATGCTCGGCAAGGACGCCGAAGGCGTCCTCGACGGACTCTCGCTCCAGCCCCACACGGATCTCGACGACATCGCGGAGGCGGGCGCCCACGAGACCGTGCTCGTCCCGCCGGCCATCGGAGCCGCCGGAACGGTGGAGTCGGTGCACGCCGCGGTGGCGGGGGCGTTGGACGTGATCCAGTCGTGGTTGGCGGAGGACCGGTTGGTGTCGTCGCGTCTGGTGTTCGTGACGCGGGGTGCGGTGTCCGGTGCGGATCTTGCGGGTGCGGCGGTGTGGGGTCTGGTGCGGTCGGCGCAGTCGGAGCATCCTGGCCGTTTCGGCCTGGTGGATGTGGAGGACGACGCCGAAGTAACGCTCATCCCGGCGGCGTTGGCATCGGACGAGTCGCAACTGCTGGTGCGCGGCCAACAGGTCCTCGCCGCGCGGCTGGCCCGAGTGCAGCGGCAGGACACTCCCGCAGCCGGCGTCGAATGGGATCCGTCCGGTACGGTCTTGATTACGGGTGGTACGGGTGGTTTGGGGCGGGTTGTTGCTCGTCATTTGGTGGCGGTGCATGGGGTGCGGAGTGTGTTGTTGGTGAGTCGGCGTGGTCCGGCTGCGGAGGGTGTTGGGGAGTTGGTTGCTGAACTCGCGCAGTTTGGCGCGGAGGCTGTTGTTGAGGCGTGTGATGTGTCCGATGCGGTGGCGGTGGCGGATCTGGTTGGTCGTCATGTGCCGGCGGCTGTGGTGCATGCGGCTGGTGTGTTGGATGACGGTGTGGTGGAGTCGTTGTCTGCGGAGCGGTTGGCGGGGGTGTTGCGTCCGAAGGTGGATGCGGCGTGGTATTTGCATGAGGCGACCAGGGGTTTGGATCTGGGTGCGTTCGTGGTGTTCTCGTCGGTGGCCGGTACGGTCGGTAGTGCTGGTCAGGGTAACTATGCGGCGGGTAATGCGTTCTTGGACGCGTTGGTGGGTCATCGTCGTGCGTTGGGTCTGTCTGGGGTGTCGTTGGCGTGGGGTCCTTGGTCCCAGGACAGTGGTATGACCGGTGGTTTGGCTGATGTTGATGTCCAGCGGATCGCCAGGCAGGGCATGCCGCCGCTGTCTGTCGAGGAGGGGCTGGCCCTCTTCGATGCCGCGCTCGGAACGGCCGAGTCCACGGCACTGCCCGTCCGTCTGGACCTCGCGGCGCTCCGCGCACAGGGCGAGCCCCAGCCACTGCTGCGCGGCCTGATCCGCACCGCAGGCCGGCGCACGGCGGCGGCCACGACGGAGGGCGACGCCTCGGCTGCCTTCGCGCAGAGGCTGACCGGCCTGTCTGCGGCAGAGGGACGCGAGGTCGTACTGGACGCCGTGGGCGGCCAGGTCGCGGTGGTCCTCGGGCACGCCAGCGGCACGGAGATCGATCCGGACCGGGCCTTCCAGGACCTCGGCTTCGACTCCCTGACCGCGGTCGAACTCCGCAACGGCCTGAGTGCCCTCACCGGAATCCGCCTGCCGGCGACCCTGCTCTTCGACTACCCGACGCCGGCCGAACTCGTCGACCACCTCCACGCCCGGATCGCACCCGAGTCGCCCTCCGGACCGGAGGCACTCCTGGGCGAACTCGAAAGGCTGGAGAAGACCTTCGGCGGGCTCGACGTCACGGAGGAGGCTCACGAGCAGATAGCCGGCCGCCTGGAGGTCCTCAGGGCGAAGTGGGACGCCCTGCGGGACACCCCCGCGGCAGCCGGGCACGACGACTCCCGTTCCGACGGGGACTTCGACTTCGAGTCCGCCTCCGACGAGGAGGTGTTCGACCTCCTCGACAACGAAATCGGCCTCTCCTGAACCGAAGGGACCACACACGACGCCCCTCCCGCAGCGCCGGGAGGGGCGTTCTTTCGTGCGGTCCGTCAAGGCTTCTCGGCAGGCTGACCGGTCGACGAGTCGGCCGGTCAGTCGACGAGCAGGGTCTCCCGCAGTCGCTCCAGGACCTGCCTGCTCAGGCCCAGTCCGTCCTGGAGATAGGCGTCGAAGGTGCCGAAGCGGGCCTTGACCTCGTCGAAGGAGGTGTTCAGGTACTCGGCCCTGGCGTCCAGGATCGGCTTGAGACGGGCGGCCATCTCGGGGGTCTGCTTGGCGAGGGTGGCGGCGTTCCGCGCCGCGAGGTAGTCGTTGGTGGCCAGGTAGTCCCGCAGGACCGTGTCGCGGTCCACGCCCAGGGCCGTGAGCAGGGCGGCGGTGGCCCAGCCCGTACGGTCCTTGCCGCCCTCGCAGTGGTAGGCCAGCGGGGAGGAGCGGGGGGCGTTGGCGAGACTGAACAGCGAACGGTAGGCGTCGAGCGCGGAGGGCCTGGAGACGAGCCACCGGTAGGAGCGGGTCATCATCCGCTCGGACGCGGCGGCCGTGGCGGGCATCTCACGCTTGACGTCGCCGCCGAAGACATCGGCGGCGATATAGCGTGCGCCCGCGGGCACGCGGTCGGGGTCCTCGGCGCGTTCGCCCGGCATGCGCAGGTCGACGTCCGTACGGATGCCCAGGCGCTGGAGCTTGGCCAGATCGGCGTCGGTGAGCGCGTGCAGGTCGTTGGTGCGGTACAGCACGCCCATCTTCACCCACTGGCCGTCGGCGGTGCGGTGGCCGCCCGCGTCGCGGAAGTTGGGCGCGCCCTCCAGGTGTAACGAGCGGTCGGCGAGGGTGAGCGGGTCGCCCTGGTCGGGGACGAGGCGGAACCACTGGCGGTCGGCGGGGGGCAGCCCACGTACGGTGACGTCGGCCTCGGCGCCACCGTAGGCCACGACCCTGTCCCCGACGTAGACGGTGACCGAACCGGCCGCAGGCGCCTTCCAGGACACGGCGAACGAGCCGTCCGGCCGCTGGGTGACCTTGGCGTCGGTGAACGGAATACCGGGTGCGGTGAGCGATGTCTGCGGCGCGTGCCGGGGCGCTGTTCCGGCGGGCGCGGCGAGGGGCTCGGCCGAGGCGTGGGGCGCGGTGAGCGCCACCGCCGACACGGCGGCCACGAACGATACGGCGAGGTGGCGGGCGGCTTGCACCGCCGCCGTGGAATGGGAGTTCATGACGGGACTTTATGGCCCGAAATGATGCGGGATTTTCTAGTGTTGGCGCAGTGCGTCGGGCCCCGTAGGCAAGCGGGCCGCGCACACCGGACTCCCCGATGCGCGCGGCCCGCTTGCCTACGGGTGGGTGCGGGGGGCTTCGGAGAAGGCCCGCACACCCACCGTCAGCTCTCCGCGTCCATCAGTTGGAACAGTTCCTCGTCGCTGGCCGATGCCAGGTCCAGTGCTCCACCGGGGCCGTCGCCCGTACCACCGCCGGCCCCCACCGTCGCGGCCGCCACCGCCTTCAGGCGTGCCACCGTCTCCTCCGAGACCTCCGTGCCGGTCATGAGCAGGTCCTCCAACTCGGCCACGATCGACTCCACATCGCGCACGGGGGAGGCGGGCCGCGCCGTGCTGCGCTCACGTACGAGCCGGACCACCGCGTTCGGGGTGGGGAAGTCGTACACGAGCGTGGCCGGCAATCGCATGTCCGCGGCCGAGATGAGGCGGTTGCGCAGTTCGACCGCGTTCACCGAGTCGATGCCCAGCTCCTTGAACGTGCGGTTGCCCTCCTCGCCACGTATCTCCTGGCCGCCGAGCACGGCCGAGGTCTCGTCGAGGACCAGGGCCAGCACGAGCGCGTTCTGCGCGGCCTCGTCGAGGCCGGACAGGCGGGCGTCCAGCCCCGACGGCTCTTCACCGGCCGCCGTCCCGCCCCTACCGACCGGGGCACCCCCGACACCGGCGGCATCCACGACGCCTCCGTAGGCAGCCGGGCCCGTCGGTCCCGCGGGAGTCGATGCCAGCCAGAACCGTCGCCGCTGGAACGCGTACGTCGGCAGCGGCACGGGCCGGGTCTCGGGCAGCACCGCGTCCCAGTCGACGGGAGCGCCATGGGCGTGCATCCGGGCGACTGCGGCGAGCAGGGCGTGCCGTTCCGGCACTCCGGCGCGCAGGCTCGGCACCACGGCGGCCCCGGTTTGCGGGTCGGCCGACTCCATGCACTCGTCGATCATCGGCGTGAGCGTCGGATCGGCACCCAGCTCCAGGAACCCGGTGACGCGCTCGTCCCGGAGCACGCCGATCGCGTCCTCGAAGCGTACGGACTGTCGCACGTGCCGCACCCAGTGGTCCGGGTCGAGTGCCTCCTCGGTGGTCAACGGGCGGCCGGTGACGGTGGAGACGATCCGAACGGCGGGCGCGGCGTAGGACAGCCCGCGGGCGACCGAGCGGTACTCCTCCAGCATGGGGCCCATCAGCGGCGAATGGGCCGCGACCTTCACCGCGATCCGTCGGGTCTTGTGACCGGCGGCGCGGAGCCGGTCGGTGAGCGCCATGAGGGGGGCCTCGGCGCCCGAGAGCACGACGGAGTGCGGCCCGTTGACGGCAGCGATCGATACGCAGTCACTCAACTCCGCCAGCCACGGCATCACTTCGTCCTCGGTGATGCGTACCGCCACTGTCCCGCCACCGGGCGGCAGCGCGGCCATGAGCCTGCCGCGGGCCGCCACCAGGGTGCACGCGTCCTGGAGGGAGAGCACACCGGCGACATGGGCGGCGGAGATCTCGCCGAACGAGTGCCCCACCAGGTGATCGGGCACCAGGCCCCAGGACTCGAACAGCCGGTACAGGGCCACCTGGATGGCGAACAGCGCGGGCTGGGTGTAGGTGGTGTCGTCGAGGAGGGCCGCCTCGTCGGAGCCGGGAGCCGCCCACATCACCGAGGTCAGCGGCAGCGCCAGCAGGGGATCCAGCGTGGCGCACACCTCGTGCAGGGCCTGCCCGAAGGCGGGGAAAGCGGCGGCCGCCGCGTGTCCCATGCCGGTGTGCTGGCCACCCTGCCCGGGGAAGGCGAAGGCCAGTCCGCCCGGCGCGGCATCGTGCAGGATGACGCCGGGGGCGCGCTCGCCACGCCCGAATTCCACCGCTGCGGAAAGGAGTTGCGTCCGGTCGGAGCCGGTGACGACGGCCCGGTGCCGGTGCAGGTTGCGGGTGGTGGTCAGGGCGTGGGCGACGTCCTGGGCGCGCAGGTCCGGGTGGGCCGTCACGTGCTCGGCCAGGCGTTGTGCCTGTGCGCGCAGCGCCGCCCGGCTCCGGGCGGACAGCACCCAGGGCGCGGCTGGGTCGTCGGCCGGCTCCGGGCTCCGCGCCGGCCCGGACGCACCCCGCGCCTCCTCCGGGGACTCGCCCGGCGCCTCCTCCAGGATCACGTGCGCATTGGTCCCGGTGAGCCCGAACGAGGACACTCCCGCCCGGCGCGTGCGTCCGCTCTCCCGTGGCCAGGGCTGGGCCTCGGTCAGCAGCCGTACCGCACCGGCGGACCAGTCCACCTCGGCCGAGGGGGTGTCCGCGTGCAGCGTCCGCGGCAGGACGCCGTGCTGCAGCGCGAGCACCGACTTGATGACCCCGACGACACCGGCGGCGGCCTGGGTGTGCCCGATGTTCGACTTCACCGACCCCAGCCACAACGGCTGGTCCACGGGGCGCCGTTGGCCGTAGGTGGCCAGTAGTGCCTGGACCTCGATGGGGTCGCCGAGGGGCGTGCCGGTGCCGTGCCCTTCCAGGGCGTCCACGTCCTGCGGCGTCAACCCGGCGTCGGCCAGGGCTTGGCGGATGACGCGCTGCTGTGCGGGCCCGCTCGGCGCGGTGAGCCCGTTGGAGGCGCCGTCCTGATTCACCGCGGAGCCGCGGACGAGCGCCAGGACGCGGTGTCCGTTGCGCCGGGCGTCGCTCAGCCGCTCCAGCAGCAGCAGCCCCGCGCCCTCCGCCCACGCGGAGCCGTTCGCGGAGTCGGAGTACGGCATGGCGCGGGCGTCGGGGGAGAGCGCGCGCAACCGGGAGAAGTGTGTGAAGGGCGTCGGGGTCGCCATGACGGTGACGCCGCCGGCCAGCGCCAGGTCGGTCTCGCCGGACCGCAGGGACCGGCAGGCCAGGTGCAGGGCGACGAGGGACGAGGAGGAGGCGGTGTCGACCGTCATCGTGGGGCCTTCGAGCCCGTAGGTGTAGGCGATGCGCCCCGAGGTCGCGCTACCGGCGGTCCCGGTGGTGAGCATGCTTTCCCATGCGTTGGGCGTGGCGGACGCGTGGGCGCCGTAGCCGCGGTCCATCGCGCCGGCGAACACACCGGTACGGGTCCCCCGCAACGACTCCGGGGCGATGCCTGCCCGCTCGAAGGTCTCCCAGGCCGCTTCCAGGAGCAGCCGCTGCTGGGGGTCGATCGCCGTCGCTTCCATGTCGGACAGGCCGAAGAAGCCCGCGTCGAAGTCGCCCGCGTCGCGCAGGAAGCCGCCTTCACGGGCGTAGGTGGTACCCGGTTGGTCGGGATCCTCGTCGAAGAGCCGGTCCAGGTCCCAGCCACGGTCCTCCGGGAAGGGGGACATGGCGTCGGCCCCGTCGGTGAGCAGCTCCCACAGGGCCTCGGGGGAGCCGGCTCCGCCCGGCAGCCGGCAGGCCATGCCGATGATGGCCACCGGGTCGGCATCGTCCGGCGAGGTCCGACGCGGCTCTTCCCGGGCCGGCCCCTCCTGCTCGGCCAGGAGCCGCGCGACGGCCCGCGGGGTGGGGTGGTCGAAGGCCAGCGTGGTCGGGAGCAGGAGCCCGGTCTCCTCCCGGAGCAGATTCCGCAGCCGTACCGCGAGGATGGAGTCGAGGCCGAGCTGCCGGAAGTCGGCCTCGGGGGAGAACGGGACGAACGTGCCGTCCTTCCCGAGCAACCGGCCGACGCAGTCGCGCACGAGGTCCAGCGCCTCCTCGACCGTGTACGGCGGGATCGCGCCGAGCCGGGCTGGGACGGACACCTCCTCAAGGCCGGTGAGCAGCCCATGGAGCGCCCGGCGGTCGAGCTTCCCGGCGGGGGAGAGGGGAAGCTCGGGCACGGTGAGAAGTTCGAGGGGGATCTTGTGGTCGGCGAGGCCCAGCCGGTGCAGGAACGCGGTCACTTCGGTCAGGCCGATCGTGCGGTCCGCGTGGTCCGTCACGATCAGGCACGGGTACTCCCCGAGCCGGTCGTCCGGTGCGCCGGCCACGGCCAGCGGGCCCAGGCCCGCAAGACCCGCGAGCACTCCCTCGACCTCGGCGGCGCTGAACTTCCGGCCGCCGGTGTTGATCAGTTCGGCGGTCCGGCCGTGCAGGGTCACCACTCCGTCGGCGCCGACGGCCCCGAGATCGCCGGTCCGCAGCCAGCCGTCCTCGGTGAGCGCCGAGCGCGTCAGCTCCGGCTCGCGGAAATAGCCGCGGAACATCCCGGGTGCCCGGTACTGAAGTTCACCGCTCTCGCCCGCCGCACACACCTCGCCGTTCTCGTCGACGACCCGCACGTCCGCACCGGGGACCGGCCGGCCCACGCTGCCGTCGGGGTCCTGGGCCCGGGTGCAGGAGCCGGTGCCGATCTCGGACATGCCCCACACCACGACCAGTTCGCAGTCGAGGACGCCGCGTACCTGAGCGGCGAGCGCGGGCGCCAGGGCGGCCCCCGCCGTACGCACCTGGTGCGGCGCGAAGCCCGCCGGCTCGTCCGTCCTGGCGAACCGCGCGACGACGTCCCGCAGTTGCGCGGGTACGGCGAAGACGACGCGGGGCGCATGCTCCCGCGCCAACGCCACGAAGCGGTCCGCGTCCCACCCGGTGAGCAGCACCTGCCCGCAGACGGCGAGCAGCGCCGCATGCACGGCTTGGAGGCCGAACAGATGGGTCATCGGGCAGGCCGTGAGGACCGTACCGGCGAAGGTGTCGGCATCCTCGGCGAGGACGGCAGCGGTGTTCGACAGCAGACCGTCGTGGCTGTGCACACAGAGCTTGGGCCGCGCCGAGACCGTTCCGGATGAGGGGATCAGAACGAGCGGCAGGTCAGGGGTGACGTCCACCGGCCGGGGCCGGCTGCCCGCCCAGGCCGCCAGCAGCCCGTCCAGCGACTCGGCACCCGCCTCTCGGCACTCCGCCTCCGACGCCCCGGTCAGCAGCACACCGCGCAGCGACGTGACCCCCTCCCCGAGCGAACGGGCCGTCGCCGCGCTCTCGCTCCCGGAGGCCGACAGGACCAGCAGGACGGGTTCCGCCCGGGTCAGCAGCGCATGGACCTCCGGGGCCGAAGTGCCCTGGTGGACGGGGAGCAGCACGGCTCCGACGGCCGCGACGGCCAGGTGCAGGGTCTGCAGCTCCCAGCAGTTCGGCAGCTGCACCGCCACCACGTCGCCGGGCGCGACCCCTGACTCCTGCAAGCCGCGGGCCAGCGCGTCGACGTCCGCTCGCCACTGTGTCCACGTCCACGAGCGGTCCCCGTCGACGACGGCCACGGAGTCGGGAGCGGATCCCACGGCGGCCTCGAACACATCGGACAGCGTGTAGCCGCCCAGTACCTCCGCCGCGTCGGTGGGCGGCTGGATCACGTAGTCATCTGTGTGGACGGGCACCATCACTCCCGGATCTCAAGCACTCTCGTCTGGTGGTGGGGGGACAACGCCGGGGTGCGGACCCGGGCTCCTGCCCCTGTCGGGCCTCAGCCCTCGTGCACGGTGATGGCCCGGGACGGGCACAGGGCACCCGCCAGTCGGGCCGTGGTCTCCTGGTCGGCGGTCGGGTCGGTGAGGAGGGTGACGAGTCCGTCATCGTCCTGGTCGAAGAGCGCGGGCGCGTTCAGCACGCACTGGCCCGCCCCCACACAGCGGTCGGGGGCAACGGTGATACGCATATCGATGTCTCTCCTGGTCTCTCCTGCGGTGAAGGCGGGCCCGCCCGGTGGTCGGTGGCACGCGCCCCGGACGGACGGGCCGGGCGGCTACCAGCGGACCGGAAGCTCGTGCAGCCCGTAGAGCACGCTGTCGTACTTGATGCTCAACCCCTCGACCGGGGTGGCGAGTTGGAGGTTGGGGATGCGCTCGAAGAGCTTCCGGTAGGCGACCTCCATCTCGATCCGCACCAGGTTCTGTCCCAAGCACTGGTGCACGCCGTAGCCGAAGGCCACGTGACTGCGGGCGGACCGGGAGGGGTCGAACGTGTGGGGGCATTCGAAGACGGACTCGTCGTGGTTGGCCGCGGCGACCAGCGGCACGATGCCCTCGCCCGCCTTGATGAGCTGGCCGGCGATCTCCACGTCCTCGACTGCCACCCGCAGGGACACCAGGTCGGCGACGGAGTGGAAGCGCAGCGTCTCCTCCACGGCCCGGTCGTCATTGATCCACTGTGGGTGCGTCAGCAGGGTGACTACGCCGAGTGCGATGTTGTTGGCCGTGGTCTCGTGGCCGGCGATGAGCAGCAGCATCAGCACGCCCGACAGCTCATGGGGGGCGATGACGCCGTTGGCCAGCAGTCGGCTCACCAGGTCGTCGCCGGGCCACTTCTCCTTGATGGAGATCAGTCGGTTGATGTAGCGCAGAAGTTCCTTGCCGGCCGTCTTGCGCTGCTCTTCGGTGGCGTTGCGGAGGGAGACCAGGACGCGGGTCCTGGACTCGAAGAACTCACGGTCCGCGGGCGGCACTCCGAGCAGCGAGGAGATCACCAGAGAGGGGATGGGCAGCGCGAAGTCGGCGACGAGATCCGCGGTGTTGCCCGCGGCCAGCATCTCGTCCAGGCGCGCCTCCACCGTGCGTTCGATCGCGGGCCGCATCGCCCGTACCCGCCGCACGGTGAACTCCGGGATCAGGGCCTTGCGGAACCGGTCGTGGTCGGGGGAGTCCATCCCCACGAACCAGCCCGGAATCTGATCCTGCTTGGGCACTCCCACGGTCTCCCCGACGTTGGGGAATCCCTCGTGCTCGGGGTTGGAGCTGATCTTGGGGTTGGTCAGTACGGCGCGAACGTCCTCGTGCCGGGTGACCAGCCACACCCGCTTGCCGTCGGGCAGGTGCGAGAGGACCAGCCCCTGCTGGTCGCGGTAGTCGGTGTAATGGGGTGGCGGGAACGGCACGCCGGGTTGGCGCAGCGGAAATTCGACCATCGGCGAATCCGTCGTGTCCGTGGCCGGACCTGCCTGGGCCGAGGCCGGGCAGGTCCGCGGCACGGCCGGGCCTGTGTGCGTCATGGGTCGGTATCCCCTCTCGAACGGTCCGTCAGCTGGCGCCGTAGAACGCGCGGACCCTGTCGATCACGAAGTCCTGGTCGGCGGCCGTGAGTTCGGTGTGGGTGGGCAGATACAGCCCGTCCTCGGCAAACGCATGTGCCTTGAGCGAGGGCCAGTCGGGATGGAAGTACATGGGCTGTTGGCTCATCGGCTTGAAGAACAGCCGGGTCTCGATCGACTCACCGGCCAGGAACTCCCGCAGCTCCGCACGGTGCTCGGCCCGCAGGTCGTACATCCACAACACGTCCCTCGGCGGCATCAACGTGATACCAGGAACGCCGGCAAGGCCCTCGTCATAACGCCGCTCGATCTCCCGCCGGGTTTCGAGGATGTCATCGATCCGCTCGACCTGGGCGAGCGCGATGGCGGCCTGCATGGCCGTCATGCGGAAGTTGTAGGCGACCTTCTTGTGCAGGAAACTGTGGTCCTTGGTGAAGGCCATGGCCCGCAGGTGCGCCAGTTGCCCGGCCAGCTTGGGGTCATCGGTGAGGCAGATGCCGCCCTCACCCGCCGTAATGATCTTGTTGGCGAACAGTGAATAGCACGCGATGTCCCCGACCGGACGGATGCCGTGAGCCTCGGCACTGTCCTCCACAACCCGCAGGTTGTACTGGTGGGCAATATCCATCACGGCGTCCATATCGCAACGCCTGCCATAGATGTGAACGGGCATCACGGCCTTCGTGCGCGCCGTGATCTTCTCCTCGATGCGGGTGACATCGATGTTGAGATCGTCCCCGCAGTCCACGAACACGGGCGTAGCACCGGTATAGGTGACCGCCCACGCCGAAGCGATCATCGTGAACTCCGGGACGATGACCTCATCACCCGGGCCGATTCCCAATGCCCGCAGCGCGAGTGTGAGCGCCGCCGTCCCCGACGAACAGGAAACGCCGTGCGCGATCCCGTTGTATTCGGCAAAGGCACGCTCGAACCTCTGGACCATCGGGCCCTGAGAAGATATCCAGCCGTCCTCGACGGTGGTGGTCAGATACTCCAACTCCCTGCCGTCCAGAGCGGGCCTGGAAACCGGGTACTTGAAAGACATCCGCTGCCTCTTCCTGGTCTTCCTCGTGGTCCTGGTACGTATGTGGGTGCGCGCGGCCTTACGCCTTAGCCGGAGCCAGGGCCGAATGCCCGAGGATCAGCTCGGCAGCGGTCTCCCGGCCGCCGGCCGCACGCTGCAGGGCACCGAGCCGCTTCGCGTTCTCCTGGAAAGAAGGGGTCTCAAGCACCCGCGTGAGCTTGTCGAGCACGTCGTCGACGTCGATGTCCCGCGGCCGGTCGAGGGTCAGACTGATACCGAAGTCCCGGCCGCGGACGGCCTGGTCGTAGCAGTCCACCCACAACGGCCGGACCACGAGCGGCTTGCCGAAATACACGCCCTCGTTGTAGCCGTTGCCGCCACCGTGGGTGAAGAACACCTTCACGTTCGGATGAGCCAGCACGTCCAACTGCGAGGGCACCCAGTTCTCGATGCGGAGATTCGCCGGCAAGGACTCCTTCGGCGGCAGCAGGTGCTGCTGCTCCGACGGCAGCTTCCACAGCACCTGATGCCGGCCCTCAAGCCGACGGGCGACCTCCACCATGGAATTGACCTGGTGCTGGGTGAGCCGGGTGATCGTCCCGAACCCCACATAGACGACCGAGGACTGCTCATCCAGCCACTGCGAGAGAACGTCGTCCTGTGATGCTTCCGGCAACGGCGGCACCATCGCACCGACCAGCCGCACCTTCTCCGGAATGTCGAAGGCGTAGTCCAGCTCGGCGATCGAATTGCACAGCACCAGATCGGCGTGCTCGATCCGCGCCATCGGACTGAGCGGCCCGAGCCCGTGCGCCTTCCGCCGCCGGTTGTCCTCCGCGACCACCTTGCCCATCTGCGGCGTGCAGAACATCGCCAGCGTCCGCCACTTGAAGAGCGCGTTGCTCATCCGCTGGACGGGCGTCATCGGGTGCGGCAGCCCTGTGTGCGGTACGGGGAAGTCCCCCGGCGTGTAGCCCTTGGAGAAGGGAGTGAATGCCGTCAGCACATTGCTCGGCACGAACGGCACACTCAGCACGAACGGAATCTTCCGAGAAATCGCCAACTCGATCCCGAAAGAACTGATGCAGTCGATGACCATCAGCGCCGGCCGCACCTCGTCGACGAAGGCCGCCAACTTGCGGAACTTCTCCTCGTGCCGCCACGGCTTGTAAGAGTGCCGGATCACCGCGCGGTGCGCCTTGAAACGCGAGGGCTGAGTGACCTCGCGATAGACCGAGTCGTCCCACGTCACCGCCGACAACTCGGTGGCCACGTCGCCCAGCGAGACGAACTCCACCTCGGACCCGACCGAGATCCTCTTCATATCCCCGCGCCGGGGCTCATCGGTGGCGAACCAGAGATCTGGAACGTTCTGACGGGAGAGCTCTTCGGCGAGCACGAGCAGTGGATTGGCCAACCCACTCTCCGGAAGACTGACGAAGAGGATCGGCCGTCGGGCGGATTCCATGGATTCCCTTTCGCGAGGACAGACGGGGTTCGGCGAGCACCCTGTCGTGCGGATCGACTGGCCGCACTCCCCTTTGATCTCACGCCGCCCACCGGAAAATCCGTAGAACCCGTCCGGCATTTCGGGGCGGGGGCGAACCGACTGCCCGATGCCGTACCGGAGACGGGTGCGGTGCCGGAGACCGGCGCGGCAAGGTGCCGGCGGACGCTGGACCTCCGCCACCGCGAACGCCGCATGGCAGGCTGCGAACCCCTGCCATGCGGCGGCACATCGGCCCGCCGCGGTATCGCGCCCCGCGAATGGCGCGGGAACCGCGCGATCGGCCGCGGACGACCCGCAGCGAACGGACCGCCGTTCCAGCGGAGCGTTCAGGACGCGGTCTTGACGTCCTCCGCGATGATCCGCTCGATGTTCCGCTCGGCCAGGGCCGTGATGGTCACGAAGGGGTTGACTCCGATGGACCCCGGGATGAGCGCGCCGTCCGTGACATAGAGGTTGCGGTAGCCGGCGACCCGGCCGTACCCGTCGGTGGCCTTGCCCAGGACGCAGCCGCCGAGCGGGTGGTAGCAGAAGTCGTCGGAGAAGTTCTTCAGCTGCGGCCCGAACAAGTCGTAGCGGTACATCGTCGTGTTGGCCTTGTTGATCCGGTCGAAGAGCGACCTCGCGGCGTCGACCGCGGGCCTGTTCTGGTCCCGGGTCCAGCGCAGCACCGCCCGGTCGCTGGCCTTGTCGTAGACGAAGGTGCCGCGCTCGGGGTTCTTGGTGATCGCCAGATAGAGACTGACCCAGGTCTCCAGGCCGGCCGGCATCGGCGCGATCTCCGCGAAGACCGGGGCGGCGGGGTTGTTCCAGTCGTCGATGCCCAGGGCGGGAATCGACGACTGGTGGGCACCGGTGGGGTTCCAGACGTGGTTGGCCCGGCCGGTCATGATGTTGCCGTTGGGGCCCCAGCCCGCGCCGACCTCGGAGTTGAGCTCGGGCAGCGCACCGGTGTCCCGGGCGCGCACCAGCAGCTCGGTGGAGCCGAGACTGCCGGCGCCGAGGAACAGATGCCGACAGGCGATCTCCTTGTGGCCGACGACCTTCCCGTCGGCATCGATCTGGTCCACGGACAGTACGTAGCTGCTGTCCGGCTGCTGCTGGATCGCCTTTACCTGGTGCAGGGTCTCGATGGTGACCTTGCCGGTGCCGAGCGCGGCGGCCAAGTAGGTCTTGTCCAGGCTCTGTTTGCCGTGGTTGTTGCCGTAGATGACCTCGCCCGCCAGCGCGGACTTGGGCACCTCACCGGCGTCCTCGCGTCGCATGTGGCCGAAGTCGTAGACGTTGGGGACGAAGGTGGTGCTCAGGCCCGCCTTGCCCGCCTGTTCGCGAGAGACCCGCGCGAACTTGTACCAGTCCGTCTTCTCGAACCAGCCCTGGTCGATGTGGTTCACCTTGAGCATGGAGTTGGCGCGCGGGAAGTACCGCTCGTACATCTGCGAGGCGTCCACGTGCGGCAGCACCTCCTCGAAGTACGCGCGCTTCGGTACGACGGCCATGCCGCCGTTGACCAGCGAGCCGCCGCCGACACCCCGCCCCACGTACACCGACATCTGGTCGAAGTGCACCTTGTCCAGCACTCCCGCATACGGGGTGATGTCCCGGTTGATCACATCGAGCCACAGGAACGAGCCCAGCGGGGCCTCGGTGCGCGACTTGAACCAGCTCGACCGGCGGTCGGGCGTGAGCATTCCGCAGAAGACGTTGCCGTCGTCCGCGGGCTTGTTCCACAGCTGGCCCATTTCGAGCATGAGCGTCGGAATCCCGGCCTCGCCGAGCCGCAACGCGGATACCGCGGCGCCGTATCCCGTACCGATCACCACGGCGGGTACGAACGAGCCGCTGTCGGCCCGCGGACTCCGCTTTTCGGCGGCCGCGGCACGCGGGGCGGCGGAAATAGTGGTCATCCCGGCGACGGCGGCGCTACTGAGCGCTGCCATTCCGAGCAGACGGCGCCGCGACAGATGCTGGTTCTGCTGGTTGTCAAACACGCTGATAGTTCCCCGATCTTCGCCAACAAGACTTTCCCCGCGGGGCCGTCCCGGTGGGAGTCGCGGGCTGTCCGTCATCGGCCCGAGCCGCCGCGCGCCCCCATCCTCATGACGAAAGACTGCGGGAAATGCCAGAGGTTCGAGGGCCGTTGACCGCCTACAATGTGACGCCCCTCCGGATCGACGCCGCCTCGGAGGGCGCGCGACACCTGTCTCACCCGCCGCCCGCCGACGAGTTTCAGATCGTTCGACAGAGGCGGGCGGCGCGCGGTGTTCGCCGGACACAAGCTGCGTGTCCACGACGCGGCTGTGGGCCAGACCCCGAAGTGGCGCACGGTGGACCCGATCGGCCTGGTCACCGTACGCGATCAGGGCTACCTCCTGGCCACGAGGTCGGGCGCCGACCGCACCTACCGGCTGTCCCGGGTGTTGGCCGCTGAGGAACTCGATGAACCCGCGCAGCGTCCGGACAGGGTCGATCTGGACCGGGCCTGGCAGGAACGCAATACGCAGTTTCGGACCGGCGGCGACCAAGTCGCCGTGCTGGTACGGGTCAACTCGGCACGCCGGGAGGACCTGGTGGGCACCGTGCTGGCCGTCTGCGCCGAAGAAGCCGACGCCGACGGCTGGCTGCGGATGAACGTGATCTTCCAAGATTCGAGACACGCCGAATGGGTGCTGTGGCAGCTCGCCACGAACGCGGAAGCCCTGGCCCCCAGCGGCTGCGCACCTCCCTGCGCAACCGTGCCACCGAGATCGCCACCCGCTATGGAGTGCCGCCCTGAAAAGGCAGTCGGGTGTGGATCCAGGCGTGGCAGGATCGCGGCCACGTCCCTCAACATTCCCCGCCTCCGGATCGGCTCGACCGAGATCATTGCCCTGACCGACGGCGAGGGCCCGTTCTTCTCCCGTGTGCCGGGGCCTTCCCTGAGGCCACCCGCTCAGTGGGCCGAGGCCGACCGCTACGACCCGGGCACGGTTGACGCGGACGCCCGGCCGCCTCGTGGGCGCCCGTGCCCGGCGCGCTCCCCGAGTCGCTCGCCGCCGCGGGCATCGACCCGGCCGACGTCGACACCGCGGTGCTCACGCATCTGCACACCGACCACGTCGGGTAGGCGGTCGTAACCGAGGCGGCCGTCCCCTCAGCGGGCGGCGCGGTGCACGGCAACGCTTCGACCGGCGGCCACCGCCCGTATTTCCCGAACGCTGAATACCTCCTCCAGCGTGCCGAGTTCGACGCCCTCGACGTGCTCAACCCGCAGCTTGGCGAGACCCCCACCGACCCGCTTGAGGCGGCCGAGCGCCCCCAGCCTTGACGCGTCGGGCTGTGCGGCGCCGATGACATTTGTCCCGTGGCAGTCAGGACGCTTCACTCTGCCGCCCGCGCCGTCCCCAACGGCAGGATCAGAGATGTCGGCAAGAGCCGGCGGTTGGTGGGAAAAGGTTGAGGGGAACGCCATGAGCGCCACGGTCGTGATGGAGACGTCGGTCCAGGTAGAGGCCCAGGGTGCCGCCACTGACGGTGTTGTGCTCAAGGGGCTGCCGAACTGGTACTTCCCGCTGGTCGGGCTCTTCGCCGGGATCTTCGACATCGCTCGCGCCTACCCCGTCCTCTACGCGCTGATCCCGGTGGTCGCGATCGTGCAGATCGTGCTCGCCTTCACCGTCCTCAAGGCGCGGATCCGGTACATGAAGTCGCTGTGGAAGAACAAGCGGACCCGGTTCCTCGCGCTCGGGCTCCTCGCCGTTCGGTTCGTCATCCGGTACGGGCTTGGTGTCGCCGGTCTCGCGCTCGGGGCGGCTGCCGGGCAGCTCACGCTCGGCATCATGATGGCGGTCATCGGTACCGCCATGGCCTGGGGCGACCAGTGGCTCATCCTCCGCACCCTCAAGCACGCCCAGGCCACGGCCGCCTGACGGGCTGTCGGGTTGCCCGACCGTGGCGACCCGCGAACATCGACAGGGCTTCGTCGCTGAGAGCGGGTGCGGCTCGGGGTGTGGGTGTCCAACCAGAAAGCCCGACGCGACAAGCTGAACGGACAGCAGTTGACGCGACTTGCCGGGCGCGGGAAGGACTGGGCGAGGGAGGCGGGGCGACCAGGGTTGCGCAGAGCCGTTGAACCCGATGGAGATGCACACGGTCCCGGGGTCCGGACACGGCCCCCGGGACCGGCACACTCACCACCCCGCCGGGCCGGACCCGGGCACCGGACATACACGTCCTGCCGGTGGTCCCGGCGGCCAGACGCTCGCTTTCGGGTGCCGCCCGCGGACAGCAGGCACACCGGCACCTGCCCCGCTCCTGTGTGTTGGTCTGAATGAGCGCACTTTGTGACGTGTTATGCACGTTCCTCGTTCCAGGGGGGACAGGTCACTGCCCCCAGGCGGGCCTGTCACCCCTCTGATCCACCGAATGGGAGCATGATCGTGATCAAGCAGGTTCTCGCCGGGTCGGCCCTCGCCATTGCCGCAACGATGGCCGTCGCAGCCCCCGCCTCGGCAGACGCCACGGACTTCGGGACCCGCAACGGCAACACCTCCATCACCGGCGAGGCGGGCGGCATCGGCAACACCTACGGCGCCTCGTTCGCCAACGTCGACGGCCGCTGCCTGGTGCCGCTGCCCGAGGGCGAGGGCATCGGCGGCCACGGCCTCGGCGGCCCCAAGGCCGCCTGCAACATCGCACCCGTCAACCAGTACCAGGCCCCGCAGAAGCTCCTCTGACAGCCTCTCAACTGCCGCGCCTGACGCACGGCCCCCTGCCCGCGCAGGGGGCCGTGCGCCCGCCCAGGGGCTGCCGGCTGGAGAGCGTCGTTCCGCATCACACACCGAAATCACACACCGAACAGACCGCTGAGGACGGACCGCCCTGGACGGCCGGGGCCACGACGCATGGCTCAGGGATGTGGGTCGTCGGCACCACAAGAACCGCTGCGACAGGCCGAACGGACAGCACCTCGCACGGCTCCCGGGCCCGCACTGGGCTGGCCGGGGGAATCAGGGTGACCCGGGCCGCGACGAGCGGTTTAACCCGGCGCGAGGTCACGATAGGGAGTGCCCAAGGGTCCCGGGGTCCGGACACGGCCTCGGGACCGGGCACCCTCCCGCCGGCCGGACCCGGGCACCGGATATACGCGCCCATACCGGTGCCATCGGTGGCCAAGGGCATTCTCTTTGGGGGCCGGCTCTTGTTCAGTGGCCGCGGTCGCGCGGCCTGATCACTCTGCGGGATCGCGGTCACTCAACAAGAGTCGGCACCCTTCGCTTATGTGGCCCCGTATTGCCGGACCCACAGCTCACCCGAACGAAGACCCGCGACAGCATGTCGACGGCGAGCAACACCGCCACAAAGGGCAGTCCGGGGAAGGTCAGCTGATGTGCACGGTGTCGTCGTACACGAACGTCAACGTGAGGCTCGAAGGCCGTAGTCACCGTGAAGGTCGCCATCCCCCGAGTACGTGATCAGATCGAGAATCGCTCAACACCCCCCCCGCGGACCCGGGGAGGCACGGACAGCAAGCGCACCAGCCCCCACTCCTGCATATTGGTCTGAATGTGCATAGTTAGTGACGTTTTCTGCATGCTCTCGTTCCAAGAGTGACAGGTTGTCCGCAGGACTTGTCACCCCTTGGCACCCCACCGAATTGGGAGCATCACCGTGATCAAGAAGATTCTCGCCAGCGCGGCCTTCGCCACCGCCGCAACCATGGCCATTGCCATGCCCGCCTCGGCAAACACCCCGAAGCCTCAGGCCAACACCCCGCCCCCCACCACCACGGTCCAGATTCCCACCAGTGCACTCCAGAGCCTCCTCGCCGCCTATGCCGCGCAGGGGCCCACGACGAGCGGCACCGGCACCAGCACCAGTTGCAATTGCGGCACCGGCACGACCGGCACCAGCACGACCGGCACGGGCACGAGCGGTACCGGTACCACTGTGCCCGGGACCGGTACTGGCACGAGCGGCACCGGCGTCACCCTGCCTGGAACCGGAACCACCCTGCCCGGCACCGGAACCACCCTGCCTGGAACCGGTACCACCGGGACCGGCATCGATGCCACCGCGAGCGGCGACAGTGCCTCGGACTTCGGCACCCGCAACGGCAACACCGCCATCACCGGCGACGCGGGCGGCATCCTCAACACCTACGGCGCCTCGCTCATCAACATCGATCTCCGCTGCGCGGTGCCGCTGCCCGAGGGCGAGGGCATCGGCGGCCACGCCTTCGGCGGCCCCAAGTCCGCCTGCAACCTCGCACCCGTCGACCAGTACCAGGGCCCGCAGAAGCTCCTCTGACCCCTCAACCGCCGACGCGACAAGCTGAACGGACAGCGGCGGCGCCCACCCCTCACCGGGCCCGCAACGGGCCGGGTGAGGGAAGCAGGGGGGCTGGGGCTGCACCGAGTCGCTGAACCCGGCGCAAGATCACGTTAGAGAGTCCCCCCAAGGGTCCCGGGGCCTGACCAGTCCCCGGGATCTGGCACACCTACTACCCCGCCGGCCGGACCAGGGCACCGGACAGCCGCATCCATACCGGTGGCGCCGACGGTCACAACAAGGACTTCTGCGGGTCCGCCCGCGGCACAGGCCACGGCGGACAGCGAGCCCACCACCCGCAGTCCAGCCTCCCGCCCAGCCCCCGGCGGGACGGCACAGACATCGCGGAGCACGCGGGTCTGGAGACTGCTGCGCCGGCAGGTTGGGCATTGGCCTAAATGGGCGTAATTCGCGATGTATTGATCAGGTTCCTCGTTCCAGGAACCACAGGCTTCCCCCGCATGTAGGCCTGCCACCCGTCCCACACGACGCACCCCCTCAACGCACCTCCGCTTACCCGTGCTCTCTGGGCCACGGTTCCGCCGCAATTAGCGGCGCACTGGCTCGAACTGACCACTCGGCCCCGGCCTGAGCGGGCAGCGTGGGTGAGCAACCCGGACGGTGATGTCAGGCCGACTGAGCGGTGCATGTGGTGGCCGACACCACGACCTCCGACTATTTCACCGAGCTCGACGAAATCGTCGGCCCTCCGGACAGGAACCGCTTCCCGCCGAACGCCGAAACCCTCCCCCTGACAGCAGGGAGAACGCGGCCGCCCGGGGGAGGGGGACAGCATGGTCATCCGGCGCCCGGCCTGCGGTGACTGCGTTCGCCGACACGGAACCGTAGGGGGCAGGCAGGCGCACGACGCGGAGGACAGATGTGACGGCAAAGGACACACGCCGCTGACGGCCATGACAATCTCGCCCGGCCGCGCCCCTATTACTTCACGTCAGCACCAGTCGGACCGGCCCCGCCCCGGGCGCCACCCGCCCATGGCCATCACACCTTCCCGCCCCCGAGTTACCTCTCACCCCCTGCCGACCACCATCTGGCTCCGGCCCCCGACCAGCCGGACACCGCACCCACCCCCGGCAGCGTTCTGCCTGCCTGGGCGTCCGACAGGATCCGCACCGAGTACACCCACCGTCCGGACGCGGCGCCCGCACCTCTGCTCACCATCCAGATCCACGACACCGCACCCGGCATGGATGCGCGCGCCCTCTGCACGACCTACGCCAACAGCACGAGCAGCGAGGCACCCGTCCTGCTCGCCGAACTCCACCCCGACGCCCTGCCCACCCCCAACGACGTACTCTCGACAGCCGCGAACGAGATGCCCGGAGCCATGGAGAACGGCTGGCCCGGCTTCTTCCACCGCGCTCACCGACTCCTGCCGAAAGACGGACTCCTCCTGCTGGCCACCCGCCAACGCCGCGACGGCGGAATCCCCACCGACCCGCCCGGCTCACTCATCGTCGGCGCACGCACGGCCGGGTTCCGCTACCTCCAACACATCGTCATCGCCCACGCCCACCCCGCCGACGACCGGCTCGTACCCGGGCCGCCCGCCGACGCCAGCCCCGGTGTCCTGCACAGCGACCTCGTCGTCCTGGCCGCGATCCACCCCGCCTGAACACCGGAGGAGTTGCCATGCCCTCGCCCGTCTCGCTGTGGAACACCGCCCCCACCTCCGCCCCCGCCCAGCGCAAGGGCCGCTACGTGCCGGGCTCGGCCGCCCACCCGGCGAAGATGCACCCAGGCATTGCCGCCCACGCCATCCGCACCTACACCCGCCCGGGCGACCTCGTCCTCGACCCGATGTGCGGCATCGGCACCACCCTCGTCGAGGCCGTCCACCTCGGCCGCCACGTACTCGGTGTCGAGTACGAACCCCAGTGGGCCGACCTCGCCCGCCTCAACGTCACGTCCGCCGCACAAGCAGGCGCCACCGGCACCGGCGCCGTCCACGGTGGTGATGCCCGCCACCTGACCAGTCTCCTGCCCCACACCGTCCGAGGCACGGTCGACCTGGTCGTCACCTCACCGCCGTACGGGCCCAGCGTCCACGGACAGGTCCGCTCCAGCAGGGAGACCGGTGAACTCGGCGTGCTTAAAAAGGACTTCCGCTACAGCCGCGACCCGGACGGCCTCGCCCACGTCTCCACCGACCGCCTCCTGGACGCCTTCACCGAGATCCTCACCCAGTGCCGCACCCTGCTCCGCCCAGGTGGCACCGTCATCATCACCACCCGCCCCTGGCGCGAACGCGGCGAACTCATCGACCTGCCCACCGCCGTCCTCGCCGCAGGCAGAGCAGCCGGACTCACTCCCACCGAACGCTGCGTCGCCCCCCTCGCCGGCATCCGCAACGGCCAACTCATCACCCGCCCCTCGTTCTTCCAGATGAAGAACGTCCGCGACGCCCGCCAACGCGGAATCCCCCTCTCCGTCGTGCAACACGAGGACGCGCTGGTCTTCACCCGACCCGGACACCAAGCGAGCGAAGAGAAACCGAAAGACCGCGTGAGCGAACCGAAGGCAGCGCCCACAACTCTATGCAAACCGAAGACGGCGACCGCCTTCTGCTCACGTACATGCCCCCGGCGGACCCACCATGGTGGCCTCTGATCCGTCCACCGACAGTGCTCACTTCGAAGCGGACGGCCTGGACCGCTGCCGGCGTCCAGGCCTCGCCGTCGGCCACATCCTCCGACCGGTCCGGTTAGGACCTCGCCGTCGGCGATGGCGTAGAGGTGCTCGACGCGAGCCTTCTTGGAGGTGAGTCGGGGTCGCGGGAGGTCCTTCCAGGGATTCACGCGTTGAAACGAGACGCCCTCCTCGCGGAGCAGGATGCGCAGGCCCTCGCGGCTGATGACGTCAACCACCTACCCGGAGCCTCTGCGGATGATCCGCAGCAGCCGGCCGTCGCCATCATCTATCTCACGCACCCGCACTCGTTCTGACACCGCAACAGCCTGAGGCGCGGAGTTCAGGCACGTAGCGGGACTCTGGAGGTCTCTTTCCTGGCGCGGCGGCGGACACCGATCGGCAGCTGTGGGGCAGACTGCTCGATCTCCTCCCACTCGGTCGATGTGACGTCGAGGTCTGCCTCGGTCACTTGGTCCCGGTTCGCCAGCCGCAGTTCGACCTGTCGGCGGAGGGTCGCGTAGCGCACAGCGGCTGTTCGGTGGCGTGAGGCGAGTTCGGGATAGTTCCAGACCAGTTGCCCGGCACTGAGCGCAGCCGCCAGCAGGCTGGAGGCGCCGGCTCCCACACGAACCCCGCTGAGGCCGGAGGCCGAGAGAGAGGCGAAGAGCGTTGTACCGACGACTGCGGACAGCATGGCTGTGGAGATCCCGGTGACGCGGTTCCAGTAATTGAATCGCTCCGAGGCGATGTTGTGAGCCACATGGAGCATCTGTAAGCCTCGGGCCCAACGCTCCAGTATCTCCACACGGTCCGGACCACCAACACCTTCCACCACATGCCCCCCGACTCGACAGCCGCGCCCGATGCGCACCCACCATCCCGCCCGACCGTGAAGCGACTGTCAAGAGCGCACCGCATGCCGCCGTACATCAAGTCCCCCAATTGCATTGCCTTGCAAGGCAGAGGGCGAACATTGCCTGACGCGGGGCACTGGAATCAGGCCTCGTCGAGGGCCAGGATGTCGCGCCGTCTGGGCAGGTGACTCACCAGGAAACCGTCCTCGACGACGTGGTGCGCCGCACCCACGAAATCGAGCTGGTCGGCGTGCCCGCCGGGGCACTGCGCCGCCGCATGGCGCACGGCAACATCTACGCACCCGAGAAGGGGACGCGACCCTGGCGAACTACTTCCGGGCGGGAAACCTGACCGCGCTGCGGGAGCCGGCGATGCTGTGGGCGGCTGACAGCGTGGACGAACGCTTCAAGTGGACCTCCGAGCGCGGAGCGAACGCGCCCGACGGTGAGGCCCCGGCGGTGAACACCCCAGCATTCAGGCGCGGTTCGAAGGCGACTGGAAGCGACGAGGTGGTTCGGTTGGGGCTCCCATGGCTCGTACCTCGTATCTGCAGTTCAAGCGGATTGGTAAACGGCCGCAAATGGGGCGTAGTTGACTTATCGCGTGAGTGACCGGGGTCATAGCATTGGTCTGGACCAATAGTTACTGTCCAGTACCGCGTGGCGCGTACGCATCACGCGAAGGTGTATATGAACGGATCTGTGTGAACCCTCTCAGTCGTTTCAGACATTTGATACCCGCCTCCAGAGCGAGGAGAGCGTCCGTCGCCGTGACCACGGCCCTGGTCATCGCTCTTGGCTCCGGAGTGGCGACCGCCGCCGGCATCGACGACCCGCCGACGGCTACCGCCCCCAGCGGCGAGCGGCCCTCAGCGGCCCCGCCGCAGGTGTTCGGTGCGCCGGGCGCCGGATTCGGAGCTGGAGCCGGATTCAGCGCCGCGGTCAGCGCCAACCGTCCGCCGAACACGCCCAAGGGGCCGGAGGTCGGCCCGCCCTTCAAGCAGACCTCGGGCGTATGGCAGACGAATACGCTGACTCCCACCCTCCGCAACACTGTTGTGGATCCGGACGGGAACAAGACGACCAGCACCTTCGAGGTGTGGACCGTCAAGGCGGACGGCAGCGCCGGGTCCAAGGTGAGCCTCACCGACGACAACCAGTGGGGCGTGCTCGTCTCCGGGTTCACCGCCTCCGGCACCCCGACCTCTGTCACTGTCCCGAACGGGAAGCTGAAGGACGGCTGGACGTACCTCGTCCGCTCCTCGGCCTACGACGGCAGTGCGTACGAGACGGACTGGTCCCCGTGGTCGAAGTTCAAGGTGACCGCGCCGGTTGACCGTCCGGTGGAGCCGTCCGGTGTGGCGAGCAACGGTAAGCCGGGCGAGTTCACCGTCACCCTGCCCGCCGGCCACAAGGCCCGTTGGGTGGAGTGGCAGCTGGACAACGGGGCGTGGCAGCGGGTGGACGCCGCGGGCAAGACGTCGGTGACTGTCGACACCGGCCTGCGCCCCGGCGCCCCCATCACGACCTCCCACACCCTCAACGTCCGCACCGCGCACGACACCGGAACCTCCGCCACCGTTCCCATCACGTTCACCGGCAACGGCTCCGACAACAACGGCGGCGACTCCGGCAACCGGGGCGATGACGTTCCCGCCGATGTGAAGGCGAAGTGGCAGCAGCTCGCCAACGAAGCCCTCGCGAGCTACGACCGCGAGCAAGCCAAGATCGCCGATATCAAGGCCCACGGCCTCGGCGGCGGAAGCGACGGTGGAGCCGCAGCCGCCCTGGAGCAGTTGCACCGCAACTCCATCGTCCTGCCGGACAACGGCTTCTACGGTGTGCCGCGCGAGTTCATGGCCGCCCGTGTGTATGACGACCGCACCCCGAACAACAACCCCACCGTGTCGACGGTCGGCGGGTGTGAGGGGGCCCTGCACTGCACGCAGAAGTTCCGCCTCGACTACGTGCTGAGCGTCGACACGTTCTACTGCACCGCCCCCAACGTCCCCTCGGACATCGGCAGCAAGTGCCCCGAAAAGGACATCCGCTGGACCGGATTCTCTTCGGAGTCGCAGACCGAAGAGTTCAGCCGCACGTACAACCGCATCACTGACGGCTGGGACAAGTTCATCGGTCAGACGCTCGGGGACCTCCCGAAAATCTTCATGCAGTGCGTCTCCGGTGACACCAGTCAGCCCCCCGTCGTCGCCTCCCCGCCGATCGCCCGGGCCACGGCCGACCAGTGCGCCGACACCGGCATGCAGCTGGGCTCACTCGTCACGCTGGGCCGGATCGGCAGCTCCGCGAAGGTTGTCGACAACCCCCTCGCCGAGGTCAACTTCACGGCCGAGCAGATCGCCAAGGCCAAGCTTGCCCTGAACGACCTCAAGGCCGGCGTGGCCACCAACCAGTACGCCAAGGCTCTGAATTCGATCATCGACTCTGCGGTCAAGGCCGACAAGACCGGCGGTCTCGCGGCCTCCTTCAGCAAGATCGTCGACCTGCCGACGCAGCTCGACGGCCTGCCCGCGAAGGCCAAGCCGTTGATGAACGACTACAAGCCGTTCGGCAACCTGACCATCGAGGAGTGGTTCCACAAGTACTGGACCAAGGGCGAAGAGTGGGGGATGAAGTACCCCACCGAGGCCGCCGGGTTCCCCGACGGGTTCCAGGGTGCGTTCAAGCCGCACTATCCGGTGAAGGGTGAGTTCATGGACCGCTTCGGCGGAGAGGGCTTCATCGACGCCAAGGGTGCGGTCAGGGGTGGGGGGTTCCTCGCTCCGAGGGACGGCACCCCGTACAGCCAGCGGGCCCTGCCGCCGGACAATGTCGTCGCCAAGGTCGACGAAAGGGGCGGCTACCACGTCTACAAGTGGATCAAGGACTGGACGACGGAGGACGCGCGGGTGCACGGCGACATCCAGGGCGGCAAGATCGCACCGTGGTTCGAGCAGCCGGGCGGCGGTATCCAGTACAAGCTGCCCTCGACCGTCAACGTCCACTGGCTCCTGAAGAACAAGTACATCGTGGAGATCTTTGACTAGCGGACCGCCCCGCGGGGTGACGTCAACGTTTGGTGGCCCCCACCCGGCTCGTCCGGGTGGGGGCCACCGGCGTTCCGCTCCCCGCGGCGCAGGGTCAATCCACGGGGTGGGTGTCGATGTCCTCAAGGCTGATGTCGGGCCATTCCGCGAGGCTCGCCCTCAACCGTTCCGCCCATGCCGGGTTCACGCGCCGCATCAGCTGGATCTGCTTGGCCAGCCATCCGATGCGGGGGTCCCGGTCTTCCGGCGGTTCTTCACGGTGCTTGGACTCCCACGACCGGCCCATGTAGCTCGTGGCTTGCTCAGTGACCACGTACATGAACTCATCAAGATCATCGTAGACATTGTGGGGATGCTCATACCCCCGCTCCTGCACGATGTAGTGAATGACCCCGTCGCGGACCTCCACCCACGGACCCGAGTCATACCTGCGCTCGAACCCGACCAGCAGTTCCGCGTCCTGTCGCCCGTACAGGATGCGGGCAATGCGTTCGGCGGCGACGACGATCTCCGCCTTCGTAATCGTCATACTGACATAATAAGGGGCCGGGCAAGCCCGGAGGGCCAGGGACCCGAAGTTGTCGTTGGATACGCCGGGCACTCAGGAGGGCGGTGCTGCCCCGAGCTGCGGGCCGGCGTGCGTTCCCGTTGGGGCGGCTACGCTCTGGCCGCCAGAGACCTGCATCGCTCTGAAGATGGCCGCGAGGGAGCGGCGGTGGGGTGGCCGGTGGTGTGACCGCCGGCCACCCCATGGTGGTGTGTTACTCCTCGGTGTCGGCGATCGGGCCCACGTACTCCAGGGTCCAGGTCTCCTGGAACTCGGGCTGGGGCGGCACGAGTGCGATCTGCGCGCCGCGGTGCCCGGCCCGCAGGGCGAGCCCCTTCTCCGAAAGGATCTTGACGCCTCCGATGACCCGCTCGAACGTGAACTTCGCCCACTCGGCGCGCGGAACACTGTTCACGAAGAGCTTGTCCTCGGGGACGACGAGGCCCGCAGCCGGGTGGTACGCGAGGTGGATGACGTACGGCGACCCGACCACCTCGTGGTCGGCGGCGTCGATGACCCACTCCTGCTCGATCGGGAGCGGGTTGAAGCGGTCGGTGATGACAGGAGCGCCGTACTTGACTGCGTACTCGGTGGCCGTCAGGAGGGAGGTCGGGCCGATGATGTGCGCGTGGATCTTGTACTTGCCGGGCTTGATCGGGATCGGAGCCATGTGCGGACTTCCTCTCTCGCGGGCGCGCTGAAGGATGGCCGGACGCCAATCAGCGCAGGTCTCCTACCATCGCGGCGGTACCGGCTGCCGCGCAGGAACAGATGTGGCCAAGCCGATAACGGCGTGGATTGTTCGGTCACAGTTGCGAACACGATCGTCCTCGGCCAGGTGGTCATTTCCGCGGCCCAGCACTTCAAGCGGTCACTTCCAGGCTGTCGCGGTGAGGTGAACCTGCGAGTCGACCGCAAAGCCACTGCGGGGATGCTGGGTCCTGCCGCCTGCGTATCGAGGGGCGTCCGCTCCCGGGCGGCCGTGGGGACGGGCGCGGGCTGTCGGGCCGGCCGGGGCCTGGACCACGCCGTGCCGTGACACGGTAGGCGGACCCGAAAGAGTGCGACGACCTGCGCTCCTTCACCTTGCAGGCCAGCGGAGTCGGAACCGGCGGGACAGTCTTGTTGGCAGCTGCGGCCGGGTTGCCACGCTTGTTGGAACCGGTCGGCGGGTCGCCCCCATACGGGCCGATCCGGCCAGGGAGCATCAATGAAGGCGTTCTCGCCGACGAATCGACGCGGGGCCAGTCCCAAGTAGTTGGACACGGCAAATGCCGGTGGCCAACCGCGGTCGTGAGGGCTTCGTGGAGTCGGTCGAGCCCGGTAGTCCAGAGAGGCGTTCGGGGTTGCCGACACCCGCAGATCAGGCCGGCCGACGCGTCCGGGTCTACGAGTGAACCCCGCAGTCGAGCGGTCACTCCGCCAAGTGCCCATCGGCGGCGGGGAGTTCGTGCCCGGTGAGCTTCCCGTCGGGGGTGAGGGTGAAGGCAGTGGGGTCCATGTTCGTGGTGCCGTGGGCGTCCTCGCCGTATGCCTTGAGCGTGATCGACTCGGCTTTGCCCATGTGGATCTCCGCCTCGGCGGCGTGCGCCCACGTGTTGACACGGATGTGCGCCGACCAGTGCAGCACCTCTTGGGACCGCCAGCCGCCCCAGGTGGCTTGGGGGAGAAAGCCCGCCGCCGGGCCCTGCCGGACGGCAAAGACGCCGGCGGCCGGCAGCACGGCGGCCAGGATGAGGCAGAGTATGTAGGAGCCGGGAGGTGCCACCGTGCCGTCCGGCGGGGCGGTGACGGTGAGCGTGGAGCTTGCTCCGGTAAAGGGCACGCTTACGTACCGCTGGTCGCCGTCGAAGGAGCGCGTCACGGAGCCGCACCGCATGAGGACGACCTTCGCGATGGGAGTGGCGGTGGAGGCCGGGGTGTAGTCGACCCGGAAGACCTGGCCATAACCGAGGGCACCCGGCGCGGACTTGATGGTCACCCAGTCGGCGACCGCCACATAGTCGGGCTCGCACAGCTCGATGGACAGGTTCGGGATCGTTTTGTCGTTGAACTGTGAGCCGGCCGTCCACACGCGGCCGTCCGGGGTGAGCAGCGCGACGGAGTGGTACCCCCGGGTCTCGGCCGCGACCGCGCCGGTGCTCCAGCTGCCGCCGTTGGCCGACGGGTGGTACAGCTCGGCCGTGCGGACTCCGTCAGCCTCCTTGTACTCCTCCTTGGTGACACCCCCGGAGACGAGCACGTCCCCCGTCGGCAGGAGGGTAGCGGTGCAGAAGTAGCGCACAGGCGGCCGGCCCGAGGCGGGGTCGGTCAAAGCGCGCGCCGCCGTGGTCACCCATTGCGGGTTGGCGGCCCCCAGGTCGGTGACGACGGCCTGCTGGGCACCGCAGGCCAGGACCCGTGCACGGTAGTTCTCCTCGTGGTGCAACGGCAGCAGCACGGAGGTGGTGGGCTGACTGGTGAAGAAGCGGTCCAGGTACATGCCGTCGATCGCCTGTGGCCCGGTGAACGCGCGCGTGACCTGTTTACCGCCGGGGCTGTAGCAGAGGCTCTTGTCCATGACATCCACCGAGCTGTTTGTCGACGCCCTGCCAGGAATTGTTCTGCTGGCGGTAGATATCCGGCTTGGTGTTGTCGTGCCGCTCGTCGTAGTCGTAGGACCGGTCCCCGTACTTCCCGATCAGCGGATGCCCCGTCAGTGCGAAGACACCGCCGTCCGCCAGTGTCACCAGCGTGGGGTACCACCGCCCGCCGCCCATGGGCGCGCCCGCGGCCCGCTGTGCCGGATCCCGGATCAGCTGTCCCGCGAACACCCAGAACTGCCCCTTCAGGATGAGGAACCAGGGTTGCCAGCTGGGTCCGGGTTCCCACCAGGTGCTCCAGATGGCTCCGTCGGTGCCGGTGGCGAAGAGGTCCAGGTGCTCGCCCCGCCAGAGCGCGGTCACGCTCGCGCCGCGTTGAGCCCGCTACTGCGCGGTGTGATCGAACAGCCGGCTGGAGCGTGTTCCGCTCCAGTGGGCGTGGTGCAGATCCCCTTCGGTGGGGTCGGGAAAGTGCTGTGTACCGCCCGCAACGACCAGCCGCCCGTCCTGCCGGAACGCGTGACCGCTGCAGAAAAGGTCGTCGTCCGGTGAGCCCGGATTGGACACCTGCCGGGTCGCGTAGTCGTACAGCCTGGTGTGATCGATTTGGGCCTTCCCGGCGGGGTACCGGGAGTCGGCCGGCGGATTCGGCTCGTTCTCGATGGCCTCCCACAAGGGGGCCTCCACCCACTGGCTGCCCGAGAAGTAGAGCACCCGCCCCTGTTGCCCCATCGGCAGCAGGGCTGCATGCACCCCCAGTACTTGCGCCGCGCCCCCGGTCCCATTCGGCCCCGAGCCTCCACCGACGTAGACCCACCTGCTCATCGCAGCACCCCCGTTGGTGCAATCGAGCACTTCAGGCAACAGCTCATTGTGTGGCGATACGCGGTGTTCGGGCAGCGGCGCCAGGGCGACGCAGAGACTCGTGGTCGTACGTCGGCGCGCGGCCCGTTCCACCGCGCGCCGAGCCAGTGGACCACGGTCAACTCCCGCCTGTCCCGGGCAATTTCAGCCTCCACAGCGGGCCGGGAGCTGACTGCTCACCGTGCCCGTGATCGACTGAAGGCCAAAGGGGCCGTCTGTCAGCGACCGTCACCCCCATCTGCGGCGTGGCCGGTGCTCAGGATCGACGAGGCTGCTCAAGGTGTCTGCGCGACAGACACGCGTCCTGATCAGAACGGAGTGGTGAACTGCTCCCAGGGGCCTACTGCGGTTGCGCGGGCCCGCAGCATGGCGTAGCTGTCGCCGCCGTAGCCCAGTTCGGCGGAGACAAGGGAGGCATTGGCCATGGAGGTGATGGTCGTGCACCCTTGGCCGCAGGAGCTGAGCGAGAACCGCTCCCAGGGGCCGATCGCGGTCGCACGTGCTCGCAGCATTCCGTTGTTGTCGCCGCTGTAACCCAGCTCAGCGGAGACGTACAGGTTGTTGGCCTGTGACTGCACGGTCCAGTACCAGTCGTTGAAGCACACGGTGAACAGTTCCCACGGCCCCACGGCGGTCGCGCGGGCCCGCAGCATGGCGTAGCTGTCGCCGCCGTAGCCCAGTTCGGCGGAGACCAGTCGGCCGTTGGCCCGCGAGGTGATCACCACGTTGCCGTAGCACGCGGAGGCCGCACCACGTTTCGCATGATCTGCGACCACGGTCGACAGGTCCCGCGGTGCGTTGTCCTTCGCGGCGGGGGCCGCGGACCACGCTGCTGGGGCCATGACACCCATGAGCGCGAGCAGTAAAGCCATCACTATGCTCACGCGTCTGCTGGTACGAAGCGGTCTCGTCATCATTCTCCTTGGTTACTGGTCCTTAGTGGTCGCCCTTCGCCCGTGTCTCGCCAGCAACGGGCCGTTGCCGCGCGCAGCATTTCGTCGGCGGGTGCCGCGCAAGCATGCGATCCGCTGAGCCGCCGCCTTGCTGGTCAGGAAGGGACGGCCTTGGGCGGGCAGACGCCACCGACCGGCCCAGGGCGGTCTGTCGGGGCCGCCCCCGGGTGCTGGCCACGCATACTGTCCGCAGTGGTGGGGGGCAGATCGAAGACGGGGCCCGCAGAGGGACCCCGGTCCCGGTTGCCGAATCACGGTGCAGGGCTGGACGCTAGTTGATCGGTACTGGGCCTGCCCAGGCGCCGGTGTATTCCACCCAGGCGACGTTCAGTTTGCCGTCGTTGCCGATGAATGCCGCGGTGAGGATGTTGTCGGACTGTTTGAACACGGCGACACCAGCGCCGTGCGGGGCGACGCTGCCGCCGACGCGGACCGGTGGGTTCCAGGCGCCGTTGTTTTCGGCCCAGGCGACGCTGAAGTATCCCCACCAGTCGACGGACGCGGCGACCAGGATGCCGGGAGTCTGCTTGGCCATCGCAATGGCGCCGCCGCCTGTGCCCCTGTCGGCGTTCAGGCCGTCGACGCTGACCGGTCCGTTCCAGTTCCCTCCGTCGTTGACCCACGCCACGTGCATGAACCCGTAGGTGCTGGTGAACGACGCCGTCAGGGTGCTGTCGTTCTGCTGGGCCAGAGCCACCCCGCCGCCCGGATTGGTCAGCGGGTAGCCGACCACGGAAGGCGCTGTCCACGGCCCACCGGGGTAGGGCTGGTAGGCGGTGTTGAGAGTGCCCGTGTTGTCGATGATCGTGGCCACCATCCGGTCCACCTGACCGGTCTTGTGCCTGGCCAGGGCGATCGGGGACCCCGGGAGACCGACCGCGCCGCCGGTCGGGGCCGGCGGGGACCAGGGACCGGTGCCCGTGACCGACGCCGTGCGCAGGGTGCCGGAGCTGTCCACGAAGGCGGCGGTGAGCTGGTTGTCGCCGTACTGGGCCAGGGCGACGGATCCGCCGGGTTTGGCGACCTGTCCGCTGATGGGTGTGGGCTGGGTCCAGGGGCCGTTGTCGTCGAGCCAGGCCACGTTCAGCCTGCCCCACTTGTCGATGAACGCGGCCGTGAACCGGGTCCTGGTCTGCATCGACAACGCGACCGGGGTGCCGGGTTCGGCCACCGAGGCACTGATCCTGACGGGTGCGTGCCAGGGACCGTTGTTGTACTCCCAGGCGACGTTGAGTACGCCGTCGGTGTCGATGAACATAGCGGTGAGGATGCGGTCCGACTGCCGAGCCAGGCCGACACCGCCGCCCGGCACTCCGACGGACACGGCGGCGGGAGCCGCGGCGGCGGTGGGAGCCGTCACGGCCACCCCGGCGGTCAGCTGGCAGGTTGTGATCATTCCGACGGCCGCCACCATGCCTGCCAGGCGGCGTAACGCGGGTCTTCTACGGCGGAGCGATGGAAATCGCACAGGGATCCCCTCAGTCGTCTGACGCGGGCCATCAACCGACACCGCGCCTAGCGCCAATCGGGAGGACACAGTAGTGACCGGCGGAATCCCGGGACACTTCCCCGAGTCCGGGCTGTGGCGAAAAGGCTCAAACCGAACTCAGGCCCAGCCCGTCGTTTCAGATGGTGCGGCAAGTCCGGCCCCCTTCTTGTTGCGGTGGGCTGGACGTGGACACGGCTGGCCAATGGCCAGAGCTCGTCCCACGCCGTGGCGTGCGTGTCCGATCCCGTCGGGAACTGCCCCGCTCGGCGGTCGTGCCCGCTGCTGCGTGGTGGTTGGACTCCGCCTGCGCGGGGGCGCTTGGGTTCAGGAGACCGCCCATGACCAGCGTCCGTGCCGCACGACCGCTCCCGCATGCGTCGATCGGCTACAGGATTGATGGTCGCCCGGTCCTGGCCATCGGTGCCACGTCGTCCTACGACCCGAGCAACCAGCCGTCGGCTGGTGACACGGACTGCGGCACCGTCGCCCTTCCTCAACACGAGCTCTCCAAGGTCTTCGCCAAGGAGAAGGATCAAGGCCGCCGAGCGGGTGTCCGCGACCTGCTTGGTCAGCTCGGCCAGCCGCCGGTATTGGCTCCAGGCGTCATGAGGCGTCATCGGGAGTCATACGTGCTTCACCGACGGATCCCGGACAGGCATCCGGATTCCGCTGCGCCGACGCCGAACGTCGTGAAGGTTGAGTGAAGTTCCTGTGCGTCGAACCGTGTGGTGCACGGGATCTCTCCACGCGAAACATGACACAGCATCACCACAGTGCCATTCCGACGAAGTCCACGAGACGAGGAACGCACGTCATGAGCATCGGTATACGAGCCCCGCGGTCCGCAGGCGCCGCCACCATCGCCCTGGCCACCGTCTGCACCCTCACGCTGGGCGCGGCCGGCAGCGCGACGGCCGACACCGGTCCGGCGGCGGCCAATGTGGCCGTCGACCTTCCCTTCCCTCCTGGCGCCGTCTGGAGCCATCCCTCCGGGGTCAACGACAACGGGGTGATCGTCGGCTACGCCGCCGATTCGACGAACCGGTTCTTCCCGGTCCGTTGGAACGCGGACCTCAGCCCCACGGCACTCCCGCTGCTGCCCGGGGACCCGAACGGTGAGGCCCGGGCCGTCAGCGACGACGGCACCGCCGTCGGCTTCTCGGGGCACCACACGGTGCGCTGGGCCCCCGACGGCACGGTCACCGTGCTGCAGTTGCTGCCCGGGGACATTGGCGGCTGGGGCTATGTCTCCGCGATCAGCCGCACCGGCACGGCGGTCGGAGAATCCTCGATCGGCGCGGCCTCCCACGCGGTGAAGTGGGGCCCGGACGGCCGAGCCGTCCCGCTCGCCGCGCTGAGCGGTGACGTCAACAGCACCGCCCTCTCGGTCAACAGCTCGGGCACGGTGGCCGGTCTGTCCTACTCGGCGTCCGGCGTCGCCCACCCCGTGAAGTGGAGACCGGACGGCACTCCCATCGCGCTCGACCCGACCTCGGCCTACCGGGACGTGTGGGTCGGTCAGATCAACGACGCCGGCACCGTGCTCGGGCGGGCCACGCCGGCCGGTGCCGCGAACGACCAGTGGCGCTCCCTGACCTGGAGCGCCAACGGCACCGTCACGGACCTGGGCCGGCACTCCGAGGCGATGGCCGTCAACGCTTCGGGCACCGCCGTCGGCTACGTGCTCGGAGAGGACAACATCGACTACACCGCCACGAGTTGGAGCCCGGACGGCGCCGCCACGACCATCGGCGCCGACTACGAATACACCAGGGCCGTCGCCGTCAACGACGCGGGTGTATCGGTCGGGCACACCGGGCAAAAGTCTCCGTCCAATGAGAACCGCTACGCCCTCCGCTGGGAGCCCGACGGGACCCTGACCGAACTGAACGTGGCACCGCAGGGCAACTCCTACGCCCTGTTCGTCAACAACGCCGGCCTGACCGTCGGCGTCCGGGTCACCTACCCGACGCCCACCAGCCCCGCGCACACCGCGGTGATCTGGCGGCCATAACCACCGCCCACCCGTTCGGGGGCCCACCCGCACACGGGCGGGCCCCCGAACGCCCACCAACCCCGGAATCACTCGGCCACCCCGACCGCCGCGCCACCGGCCCCAGCACCACCACCCCGTCCGCGATCCCCCCAGCGGTGGGAGGTGCGGTTCGACCAGGGTCTCTAGTAGGCGGCCGCTTCCTTCGGATTCGGCCCGTACGCATTGGTGTGCGGCTTGCTGTCGGTCGCCAGCATGACGATCAGGACGATCGCGCCGATCAGTGGGATCAGTGCGAGCAGCTGCCACCAGCCCGTGCGGTCGGTGTCGTGCAGCCGGCGTGCGCCCACGGCGAGGGTGGGGAGGAGCACCGCGAGGCTGTAGAGCGTGCCGATGACCGGGCTGGTGCCGAGTGCCAGGTCGATGAGTGTCAGCACGACGCTGACGATGATGCTGAACAGCGTGAACATCCAGTATTCCTGGCGCCGCGCACGCCCGTTGAACACGGTGTATTTCTTCAGTCCGTCCACGTACCAGTGCATCGCGTCCTCCTGGAAACGCGCTGGGGCGCGTCCCCCGTGGACCGCGCCGACGACCAGAACGTACGGCTGCGAAAAGCGCGGGTCAACCGGTCCCGCATCGTCCGCCAATTCCGTCAATTCCGTTTTGGCTCACGGGAAGATATGGCCGTGACCGGGTGCGTCAGCTGCTGAAGAAGGTGGGGAGACGAAGGAAAGTGCCCACCCCGGGAAGCGGTGACACCCGTGAGCGGCGTACTCGCCGGTGACCGTGCCGTTCCGGCACTACAGGGTTTCCCCCACTGGCCGGAGGCCACCGGAGGGCGTCATGCTCGCCAGTACGCGCCCGGTTTCGGCGCGTTCGGGTCCCTCGGGTGCCAGGGGAGGCACACATGAGCGAGTCCTGCGACGTCTTGGTGATCGGAGCCGGCCCCACGGGGCTCGCCCTGTCGATCGCCTTGCGCCAATACGGGGTGGACACGGTCGTCGTCGACAAGGAACCCAGCACCAAGCGGGAAGCGCGGGCGTGTGTGATCTGGCAGCGGGCCCTTGAGGTGCTGCGCGATCTCGGCTGCGCGGACCGGCTCCATGCCGAAGGCCTGTCGCTGCGGCGGGCCGAAATCCACGCCCGTGGCCGCGCACTCGGTGGGCACGACATGTCCATGACCGACACTGCGTACCCGCAACCCCTCTCGATCGAGCAGGACGCCACCGAGCGGCTCCTCGGCGACCGGCTGGGGGAGCTGGGAACCGAGGTCCGCTGGTCCACTGAAGCGGTCGACGTCCGGGTGACCGGCGACGCGGCCGAGACCGAGCTGAGGGGACCCGACGGCAAGGTGCGGACCGTCCACAGCCGTTGGGTCGTGGGCTGCGAAGGCTCACGGAGTCTCGTACGGACCAGCCTCGACATCCCCTTCGAAGGGGAACGCCGCCCCAACCTCCAGGCCGTACAGATCAACGCGAAGGCCGACTGGCGCCCGCGCTACGCCCCCGATGTCACCTACTTCTTCCTGGAGCACCAGGTCTGCGTGATCGCCAGCCCGGTCCCGGGCGGCGGATACCGCTTCTTCTGCTTCTGCACCGACCCCGATCCGCGCATCGACGAACCGCCGAGCGTGTCGGAGATGCAGAACCTCGTCGCGCGCGCCGCACACGACCCGGGTGCCCGGCTCGTGCCGACCAGCCCCGCCTGGTCCAACCGGGCCCGCTTCCAGGACCGGCTCGCCGGCACCCTGCGGACCGGCCCGGCGCTGCTCGCCGGAGACAGCGCCCACCTGTGGGCGCCCATCGGCGGGCACGGGCTCAACACGGGGCTGCGCGGCGCGCACAACCTGGGGTGGAAGCTGGCCGCCGTGCACCGGGGCTGGGCCGTCGACTCCCTGGTCGACACCTACTCCACCGAACAGCGCCGCACCGCGAAGGAAGTCATGCGGGAAATGCGGCGCAACGTACTCGAACTGCCGCCCACCCGGCTCACCCTCCACGCCATGGGTCTGGTCGGGCCCAGCGTTCTCGCGAGCGAACGCGCGGGCCGACGAGTCCGCAGCATGCTCAGCGACTTCGTGATGCACTACCGGGCGAGCGAGCTGAGCGGGCTGCCCGGCAGCTCCGTCGGAGGGGGCGGAACACCGCGCGCGGGCGACCGGCTGCCGGACCTGCCCGTGGTCGTGGCGGGCCGACGGCGCTCCCTCCACGATCTGCTGTCCTACGAGAAATGGACCCTGCTGCTCCTCCCGGGCGCGCGGGCGGACGACGCCGGGGTGCGCCGGCTGGCCGACACCTACGCCGCACCCATCGACGTCGTACGCGTCCACGCCGAGTCCGGACGGCACTCCGGTCTGCCGCGCGGCGAACTGCTGTTGGTGCGGCCGGACGGATACATCGGGCTGCGGGCCCGTGCGGGCGACCGCGCCCGTGTGGCCGCCTACCTCGACAGGTGGCTGATCCGGGCCGCCTGATTCCCCGCCCGCAGCACCAGGCTGCTCGGCCCGTGGAAGACCAAGTCGTCGGCGTAGCACACCGGTTGGTCCACTGTCGTCGACTCCGGCAGCACCCGGAGGAGTTCGGCCAGGGCGGTCTCGGCCTCTGCCCGGGCGAGTGCGGCGCCCAGACAGTAGTGGATGCCGAGACCGAAGCCGCAGTGGCGGCGGGCGTCCCGGGTCAGGTCGAGGCGGTCCGGCGCGGCGAACCGCTCCGGGTCGCGATTGGCCGAGCCGAGGACCAGGACGACGCGGTCACCCCGGCGGACCGTACGCGAGCCGAACCCCGCATCCGCGTAAGCCCATCGGCTGACCGTCTGCACGGGCGAGTCGTAGCGGATGAGCTCCTCGGCGGCGCCCGGCATCAGCTCGGGACGCGCACGCAGCAGGGCGAGCTGGTCCGGGTGGCGCAGCAGGGCCAGGAGTCCCTTGGCCAGGAGGTTCGTGGTCGTCTCGTGGCCGGCCGTCAGAAGATGGACGAAGGTACCCGCCAACTCGTCGTCGGACAGCGGTGGTTGCTCCCCATCGTCATCCGCGGCCATCATCCCCGCGATCAGATCCCGTTCTCCATCCACCCGGCCGGTCCCGTGCCGGGCCGCCAGCTCCGAGCGGAAGTACTCGTCCAGCTCGCGGGCCGCGCGATCCGCGACGGCGTACGCGTCGGCGGCCCGGGCCGTGCGGGTGCTGGTGGCCTGCTGGAGGCCGACCGCCCGCGCGCGGAACCACGTCCGCAACTCCCGCGGAACGCCGAGCAGTTCACTGATGACCTGAATCGGGAGCGGGGCGGCGAAGACGTCCACCAGGTCGACCGACCCGTCACGGTGCAGTGCTGCGGTGAGCTCGTCCGCCAAGTCGGCGGCCAGCGCGCGGATGCGCGGCCTGAGGCCTTCGACCACCTTGGGCGTGAATGCCTTCGCCACCAGTGCCCGGATGCGGGTGTGCCGTGGAGGGTCGAGGAAGACCATCCAGTTCGCGACCGTCCGCGTCAGGTGCGGGAAGTCGGCGGGGATGCGCGGCGGCGGAGGCGATCCGCCCTCGTGCGCGGTGGCGGCGCTGCGTCCCAGGCGACGGTCGGTGAGCGCCCGTGAGACGTCCTCGTGCCGGAAGAGATGCCAGGCATCCGACGCCAGGTGCACCGGATCGGCCTCTCGGTAGCGGCGGTAGACGGAGTACGGGTCGGACACGTCGGAGCGGGTGAGACGGAACGGGGCCAGTGTGCCGCTCATGCCGCGCCTCGTACCGTGTCCGCCAACCCCTCCGGATTTTCCGGGAGTTCGTCACCGTGCCAGGCGATGTGGCCGTCCGGGCGTACGACCACGAACGCGCGCTCGTAGAGCTCGGCCACCGTCCGGTCGTCACAACGTGTCGTCTCCAGCGGGACGAGTCGCCTCGCGAATGCCCGCCGGAATCCGTCGAGTCGGTCGGTGTCGGCGAAGCGCAGGAGGTGGAAGGCCGGGCCGAAGAGGTCGATGACCGATGCCCCGCCGCCCAGCCAGGCATGGGGGGCCCGCGCCCCCGGTGCTGCCGTCGGCCCGCTGCCGGAGGCGGGGCCGGATGCGATCACGGGCGAGGCGTAGCGGTACCCGAAGTGCACCTCGGGCGCTTCGAACTCGCGTCGTACACCGCCCTGCGCCATCCGCCGCCCCAGCTCCGCCCTGGCCCGCCGTCCCCTCTCGTCGTCGAGCAGGATCTCCGGCGGCAGCGTGCGGCGTACGGTGCGCCGCAGGTTGCGGTTGGCCTCCTCCAGTCCGCGTTCGGCGACCGGGCGGCGTTCGGTGTCGTACGTGTCGAGCAGCCCCGGACCGGCCCAGCCGGCCAGTTCGGCGGCTAGTTTCCAGCCGAGGTCAGCGGCGTCGGCGATGCCGGTGTTCATGCCGAAGCCCCCGGACGGGGCGAGGGTGTGCGCGGCGTCCCCGGCGAGGATGACCCGGCCGGACCGGAAGGTCCGCGCGATGCGGTGGGTCAGATGCCACACGTTCTCGGAGAGCACCTCGACGGGGGTGTCCCAGGCGATCGCCCGGGACACCATCACCCCGGCGTCCTCGTCCTGCGCGCCCCGCCCCGCCGCGCCCGGGACCGTCAGCCGGTACAGCTCCCGGCCGTCCATCGAGCGGAGCGGGTAGCGCAGGGCGCCGGGCCGGGTCAGGAAGTGCACCAGGGCGCCCCGCGGCCCCAGTCGGGAACGCAGCAACGGTGCGCGGAAGAGGATGTTGCGGAAGGTCAGGGGCTCGTACCGGGCGGGTGCGGCGATCCCGGCGGCCTTGCGCACCGGGGAGGCCGCGCCGTCGCAGGCGACCAGGTAGCGGGCCCGGACGGTGAGGGCCGTCCCCTCGGCGAGGTCGGTGGCCGTGGCGGTGACGCCGTCCTCGGCCTGGGTGAATCCGTCCAGACGGCAGCGCAGCCTGAGCGGCCCCTCGGGGTGGACGCCCACCTCTCGCACGAGCAGCGGGCCGAGCCAGTGCTGGGGGCACACCTGCTCCGGTTCGGGCGTGTAGGGCAGGGGCGGCCGGGTGTCCGCGGTGCCGAAGTCGAGCCGCAGGATCTCGTGGCCGCCGACCGCCGTGACCCACGCGATGTCCAGCGGGTGATCGCCGGGCCATCCGGCCGCCCGTATCCGCTCCGCGACGCCCCAGCGCCGGAAGAGCTCCATCGAACGGGGGCCCACCGTACCGACCTTGGGGTGGTCGACCGTCCCGTCGGAGGCCTCCATGACCACGAAGCGCACGCCCCGGTACTTGAGATCCAGCGCGAGTGCGAGACCGACGGGCCCGCCGCCGATCACCAACACGTCGGTGTCCAGGGTGTGTCCGGTCATGGCCGCCCCTGCGTGTGGTGGAAGAAGTCGGCGTAGAACGCCATCATGTCGGGGACCTGTGCGGGCACCGAGCCGCACTTGCGGGCTGCCGCAGCGAGGTGCTCGAAGCGCAGGGCGAGGGAGCGGCGCGCCACATCGGGGCGGGAGTTGAAGGCGGGCTCGACGTCCAGCTCGAACGACGGCCCGGCCGTGCGTCCCCGCCTCCCCGAAGGAAGAGTGGTGAGCAGCTCGCCCAGCGGGCGCATCATTCCCGTCATCACGTCGATGGCGGCGTTCATCAGCTTCGAGCGCCGCAGACTCGCGTCGGGGCTCTCCCCGAAGTGCTGCACCATCAGGTTCAGCATCAGGTAGTACGAGCGGTTGAAGAGCCCCATCACCGCGCGGGCCTCCGGGTCGGTGACGGGATCAAGCACCCCGCCGCCCGCCCGCAGCGTCGGATTGCGCAGCGCGGGATAGGCCGGGTTCCACGGCACGGGGATTCCGTGCGGGCCCGCCGTCCGCTCGGTCGTCAAGAGGTCGCTCATCCGCAGGAACGTCCGGAAGTGCGAGGGCTCCTCCGGCGAGTGCGCGGCTCTGGCCAGTACGCCGCCCTCGCCCTGCTCGGTGATGAAGTCGACGGCGAACAGGGCGCTGGAGAGATCGTCCACCTCCAACTGATAGTCGGGATGGGACCAGTTGACGGACTGGCGCATGAAGAGATGGTGTTCGCCGCCGCCCCGGCCCTTGTCGACCAGGAACAGGTCCGGGACGCGTTGCAGCCCGTCGCGTATCAGTCCGTACAGCTCGCTCACCGAGCCCCAGGCGCCGCCGCGCGGCGTGGCGTCCTCCTCATGCAGCACGGGGGTGAGCTCCGCGGGCTGCTCGATGGCGATGTAGCGCTGGAGGCTGCCCACGCTCAGCGGTTCGAGGGCGAAGTCGAGAGGGATCGGGAGCAGGGAGTTGACGGTGGAGAAGTCGAAGGCCGGGACGTGGAACGGCTCGCCCATCGCCATGACGATGTTGTTCACCACCAGGAAGTGGATCATCTCCTCGCGGGCCACCGACAGCAGCGCACCGCGGATCCCGTCGTTCGGAGTCGCGCCCCCGCCGCCGCACGCGAGCTCCAGCTGCCCGGGCGTCCAGAGCCCGCGCCGCACGTACTCCCGGCCCGCCCCGAAGGTGGGCACGGAGAACGCGGCGTACAGATACTGGAGCATGACCGCGAGCTCCAGCGTGGCGGCCTGTTTCAGCGCGGCCCACAGCTCGCCCCGCGTGGTGATCCGCGGCTGTGCACCCCTCGCGGCTCCGATGCCGTAGGGAACCGGCGGACGCACCTGTGCCTGGCAGTTGCGCAGGTAGGCGAGCAGCAGTCGCGCCTTCGCGTCGGTGAGGTCCCGGCCGGGCGGCATGGCGTACGTCTTCGTCCGGTTGCCCGGATCGCACATCTGCCAGATGAGCTCGGCATACGTCTCGACCTTGCAGCGGTCGGCGAGGCTGAACACCTCCGACGTCATGAACGAGGAGACGTGCTCGTAGTACGCGAAGACCTCGCGGTACAGCAGCGGGAAGTCGACCTCGGAGCTGGGGATCTTGTTCAGGCGCCAGTCGTCGGGCAGGACGCGCACGGCCAGCGCTCCGGCGCCCGCCCAGTAACCGAGCGCGTCCTCGTCGTCGTAGGCCGTCCAGGCCGAGCCGGGCACCTCGGGCGCGGAGCACGGGGTGTCGGCGGGGTCCGCGGTCAGCAGGAGGCGACAGGTCCCCGGCCGGACACCGCGAACCGTGAACCAGCCCTGCCCGTCCTCGTCGGTGTGCGCCACACAGGCATCGCCGTACGTGCCTTCCTCGCGCAGGCGCCCCGAACGCACCCCGAGCACGACGGCATCCGTGCAACGGGCCTGCGGGGAACCGGCGTCGGCGTCGGCCGGCAGGGCGCGTGGGTTGAAGTACTGGCGCAGATGCACCCGGTCGACGGCGGCCGGGCGGCCCCGGACGTAGCAGCGGAAAGGGACCTCGACCGCGTGGTCGCGGCCGCCCGCCTGGTCGGGATGGTGCAGCACGAGCAGAGCCTCGTCGGCCTGGAGGTTGACCTCCTGCTCGGACAGGAGCGTGACGCGGCGCCCCGCGCCGTCCGTCCCGGTCAGCAGCAGGCCCTGATCCGCCGCCTCCGGCCACGCCGCTTCGGCGGGGACGGTGACGATGCCCGAGGTGTTCGCGGCCGCCTCGCCGCGGTACGACTCGGCAGGGATCCGGGCGACGAGGCGACCGGTTCCGGTGGTACGCAGCTCCAAGTCGCCCGCGTCGACGAGCGGGCCGAGCCGGTGCAGCGGGCCCGGTCCGGCCTCCTCCGCGCGTGTGGTGACGGGCACGGCCGTGAGCATGTTGAGCACGGCCCGCCCTTCGGCCACCTCAACGGTCAAAGGACGTAAGGGAGTTGGGGTCCCGGCTCGGCGAGGGCCGCGCGGGGTGAGGAGCCGCCCGGCTGGATAGCTGCGCAGCTCGCGGTCCCGCCAGGGCGCGATGGTGCCCCGCACCTGCCAGTGGCTCGGCGCGTCCGGGACCCGCGGCGTGGACATGTTGGACAGGGAGAGCTGCACCACGAGACCGTCGGCGCCGCCGTCCACTGCGCGGCGCAGTGCGCGAACGGCGCCGGACGGAGCCGCGTCCGGCAGCCAGTCGAGCCCTTCGGCCCGCGTGACCACGAACTGGTGCACCGCGCAGTACCGCAGCTGCGGGGCCAAGAAGTGATCACCCACGTCGAGGATGTGGTTGAAGCCGACCCAGCGCGGCGGATGCAGCCCGCTCACCCGGCCGGTGACCAGATAGCCCTCGTCGTGCGACCTGTCGCGACGGCCGAAGGAGAACTGGCCGACCATCAGCGCGGTGGTCCACCGCGACGCCGGGTCGATGTCGAGGATCCGGGCCCGGTTGACGGTGGTGCGCAGATACTCGTTGTAGTGGCCCCAGACGTCCACGCTGGTGCCGACCACCGGGTCGGCGGTGTCCACCCCGCCGCCCGGGATCTCGACGGACACGATCGCCGCATCCAGCCAGAAGTGCCCGTTGCCGTCGAAGTTCCACCCCTTGGCGGCGCTGAAACAGCCCTCGGGCGACATCCGTCCCGACGCGTCGAAGTGAGGGCCGCGCCGCTGAAGGAACGCGTGGTACTCGCTGCTCGGCCGGTCCGTACCGAACGGACCCTCGTCGGTGAGCGCCGTCTGCGTGGCCAGGTCCACCAGGCCGCTGCGCTGCCCCGTCGGGAGCTTCGTCGTCGCGGTCCCGGCGAAGTGCAGTCTGGGCAGCTCGAACACGCTCATCGCGGCGCTCCCAGGGTCTTGCGGTGCCGCGAGTGCGCGGTGCCGCGTGGCGGTTCGTACTCGGCGATCTGGCGCACGGCGTGCAGCGCCGACTCGATCGCCCCCTCGATCCAGGCGGGCACCGACGCACTGTGCTCGCCCGCGAAGAAGAGCCGGTTCACCGGGCGGGCCGCCCGCAGCCGCTCCTGCTCGCGGGCCGCCGCATCCTTGCCCCAGCGAGTGGCACAGCCGCCCAGGGTCCAGGGCGAGCGCCCCCACACCACGCTCGCCGCACCCAGCACCATGCCGGGCCGCAGCACCTGGGGATGCATCACACCGAGCTCCTTGAGGACGACACGGTAGCGCTGCGCGGCGGGCAGCCGGCCCAGCCAGTCCGCCTCCTCACCGATCGTATAGCTGGCAAGGAGTGCCGCCCCCCGGTCGGCAGCCTCCTCGGCCGGCGGATAGTACGTCTGACGGATGCGGCCCCCGCTGAACGACGCACCGCCCGTGATGCCCTCCTGGAGCCAGAACGGCTCGCGGCAGTGGAAGGCCACCTTCGTCGCCGGGCAGTAGACCGTGTCATTGAGCACCGCCCGCTTGTCGGCATCGAATCCGCTCAGCCACATCCGGCGCAGCACGGGAAAGGGAACGGTGCACACAACGAAGTCGGTGCGCCTGACGAACGTGCGGGTGTCCGTTTTGACATGGAGCAGCACATCGTCGCTCCGGACCTCGATGCCCACCACCTTGTGTCCGCATGACACCTTGGCCTGGAGGCGCTCGGCGAGGCGCCGGGGCAGCTGGTCCATGCCGCCCGCGAGCCGCAGCAGCGCGGGGCTGGTCTCGGTGAGGATGTCGTCCAGGAAGCTGTTGAGCCGGCGGCTGCACGCCGAGCGCAGCCCGGGATGCGCGGAGAACAGGAAGTGCAGGTCGACACGGTCCCGCGCCGAGCCGTGCAGGAAGCTCGTCAGGTCGATCTTCTCGACCAGGTCGAGCAGTTGGTCCCGCAGATCGCTCCGCAGCGCCCTGCGCAGGTCGGGCGGGGCGATCGCGTCGACGACGGCGGTGAGCCAGGCGCCGAACGCGATCGTCGCGTCGCTGTAGCGGGCGAACACGGCCTCGCGTCGGAACTGCCTGCACAGGACGTCCGAGGCGTCCCGGATACGGGTGTGCCCGCCATCGGTCGCGATGAAGGCGTTCTCGTCCGACAGCAGCGTGGTGAAACGGCGGATGCGGTCACCGAGGCCGAGTTGATCGATGTAGCCCAGGGTCCGCCAGTGACGGGTCGGAATGCGCATCGCGCCCAGCTCCACCGACGGCGCGTCGTCACCGGCGCCGAATCGGTGGGTCCGGATGCGGCCGCCGACACGGTCGTTGCCCTCAAGGACCTCGACCCGGTACCCCAGCCCCTCCAGTTCGTACGCTGCCACCAGACCCGCGATCCCCGCCCCCACCACGGTCACTCGTCGGCCGTGCCGCCGCTTCGGCCCGGCGGATCCCCCCGGCCAGACCTCATTCACTCGCACCATCGCGTCCCCCCGTGACTACCTGGATGCGACCGACGCTATGCACGGATCCCCGCCGGGGCCCCGGGGAACGCCCTGGGGAACTCCCTAGTCGCCGCGGGTGATCCCGTCGCTGTCGGTGAGCCCGTCGCTGTCGGCGAGCCGGGCCGCGAGGCGGGTGCGCGAGTCGATGCCGAGCTTCGCGTAGAGGCGGCCGAGGTGGTACTCGACGGTCTTGACGCTGATGACGAGCTCGCGCGCCACTTGGCGGTTGGAGAGCCCGGCCGCCACGCGCCGTGCCACGGCCAGTTCTTGCGGGGTCAGCAGGGACGCATCACGCGCCGCGTGTTCCCCGGGCGCGAGACCGCAAGCCGCCAACTCCCGCTCACAGCGCTCCAGATCGGGGCGCGCGTCCAGTCGCAGGAGCAGATCCCTGGCGGCCCGCAGCTCCTCGCCCGCCCGGGTCCGCTTGCCCAAGCGGCGCAGGAACTGCCCGTGCGCGAGATGCAGCAGGCCACGCTCGAAGGGAACACTGGTGTACGCGGCATGTTCGTGGGCCGCCCGGAACTCCCGTTCCGCGCCATCCGTGTCACCACGGGCGGCCGCCAGGCCCCCGCGGCTGCGGGCCACCAGCGCGAGCGCACCGTGATGCCCCCGGGCGGCCGCCAACTCCCCATAGGGGGCGAGGGCTTGCTCGGCCCGCTCGTACGCGCCGAGCGAGGTCCAGGCGTCGGCCAGCAGATCCGGCCAGTGCAGGGCGCCGGGTTCCTCGGACTCGCCGCGCCTGCCGAGGGCGAGCAGCGGTTCCAGGGCCGCGACGACCTGTTCGGGGCTCCCGCGGGCACGGGCCAGGTGGGCCTCGGACAGAGCCGTCCACACCACGGGGTTGCGATGACCGAACAACGCGTACTCGCGGATGACCGCCACCTGGGACTCGGCGGCCTCCCACGCGCCGCGCGCCGAGTGGGCCAGCGCGGCGAGCACTCGGCAGTACAGCGCGATGTGGGGCTGATCGGTGTCGGCGGCCAGACGCACGGTCTCGTAGCAACGGGCGATCGAGTCGTCCCATCGGCCGACTCCGTACTCCGCGGACGCGAGCACCGTGGCGGTCACCACACGGAACGAGGCGGCCCGCCCGTGACTGGCGTCCAGGACGCCCGTCAAGTCCCGTGTCGCGCCCAGGAGATCATCCGTCAACTGACGCAGCGTTCCGCGCCCCAGAAGCTCTTCGAGCTGCACGGGAGAGGCCACCGCGGGGTGGGGAAGGTGCTCCAGGGCGGGGAGCGCCTCGGCGGCTCGCCCGCTCATCCCGGCCCCAGCGAGTTCGAGGTAGCGGATCATGTCCGTGGCGGTCGCCTCGGGCGCGAGTCCGCGCGCGGTCCGGGCCCACTCGGCCATGTCCCGCCCTCGCGCCATGCTCCCGTACAGGGCGGCGAACTGCCCCGCGATCCGGGCTCCCAGCGCCGGTTCGGAGGCGGTGTCGCAACGGCTCCAGGCGTCGCGCAGCAGGGCCTCGGCCCGGTCGAGGTCGAACAGCGCGAGCCGGCCCAGGAGATAGCTGCGCCACCCGCTCGCGGCGAAGGCGTGGAGCTTCTCGGCGGCCTCGGACACATCGGGGACGTCGCCCGCGAGGAGCCGGCACTCCAAGGCCTCCATGGTGAGCTGTTCGTATGCCGAGCGGTCGGCGCACAACTCGGCGGCGCTGGACAGCTGACCGGCCGCGTTCGACCACACGCCCGCGGCCGCGAGCCGCCGCCCGAGCGCGGCGAGTTCACGCGCGAGCCCGGGATCCGGCCCCACCGCCGCCCTGGCCCGGTGCCGCAGGGCGAGCGCGGTGTCGTCGGCCAACGCGGCAGCGCGCAGATGCAGCTCGGCCCGCCGCAACGGGCCGAGCTGGTGATAGACGGCGGCGTGGACCAGGGGATGCGGGAACCGTATGACCGGATCCCCGGGCCGTTCCGTCAACAGGCCTGCTGATACGGCCTGTTGGAGCGCGGGCAGCGGATCGCTCTGCCCGGCCAGCGCCGCGGCCGAGGTGAGGGAACAGTGCGCGCCGAGCACACTCGCCGCGCACACCAACGCCTGGGTTTCGGGCGTGCAGGTGATGAGCCGGGCCAGGATGAACGAGCCGAACGGCTTCGGGGCGGGCAGGGTCGCATCCAAACGCTCCAGGTCGTCCAGAAGACCGGGGCCCCCTTGTTCCAGCAGGGTCCGGGCATACAGCGGGTTCCCCGCCGTGTGGGCGTGCAGCCGGGCAGCGGCCTGCGCAGTGAGCCCGCCCAGGCCCAACTCACCTGCGAGTAGCCTGAGTTCGCATCGGTCCAGGCCTTCAAGGCGGATGTGTACGGTGTCAGAGTCCGTGCACAGGCGGCGCAGCCCCTCCGGCATGCGATGGTCGGAGAGGTCTCGCACAACCACGAGCGCCACCACACGGTCGGCGCGCAGCCGCCGCAGCGCGAAGGTGAGGGCCTTGAGCGAGGGGTGGTCCGCCCACTGCGCGTCGTCCACGGCGATGGCCACGGTGTCGCCGTCATCGCCCTGTGCTTTGTCCAGGGCGTCGAGCAGATCCGCCCCGGCCGCCGACGGGTCACCCCATTCCTCGTGGCCCGGGGTGCGCGAGCCGTCGTCGAGCAACTGCGCAAGCACCCCGAAGGCCAGGCCCGACTCGTCCTCCTCGCCTGCCGCGCACAGCACATGCGGCAGGTCGGCGAGCGCGAGGAAACGCCTCACCAGTGCGGTCTTGCCGATCCCCGCCGGGCCCTCGATCAACACCCGCTGCGGAACGCCCGTACGCGCCCGGTCCAGCGCCTGCCCGAGAAGGGTGAGCAGCTCGCCGCGCCCCACGAACGGAACATCCACGGTGCACCTCCGCACCCGGCTCACGTGGAATGATTCCGGGGAAACCGGGCGCCGTACAGGCGCGATAGGGCCATCACGTGGACGCTTCCACGTGAATGCTCTGCTTCCAGGTCGTCGATGTGTCCACGGGGCGGCTCGATGGACATCCCATGAGCAACGGACAGTTGGAACGATGTGCACGCGTCTCGGGCGCACCGTCCTCGCGACGATCGCCCCGCAAGCCGACCGTGACCTGCTGGCTGAGCACATCCGAGCCGGCTACCCCAGGTGCGCTCGGACGCCGGTCGACTCGACTGTCGGCACCCACCTGGTTCTGCTGCCCGCCGTCGGCGCGTTCGGCCGGGGCGCATCACAAGGAAATGGCTCGGCCGCGGTCGGCATTTCTGTTCCGGTTGCGGTCCAGGTGAGTCGGCCCTCCGCATCCCTCAGCCCCAGGTGAGCAACGCCGTCGGCGTGCGCGACGGCCGACGAGCGCACGGGTGGCCCCGTCAGGCCGGCCGGGACGTGGTGTGAAACCGCGCTCGCAGGCCTTCGGCGAACGTCCGCGCCGCCGCCAGGTCGTCGGCATTGGGGCGCTGCTTCCTGATACCGCCGATGGGCTTGAACGGGAGCCAGGTGTCCAACGCGCGGCACGAGAAGGCGTCGACTGCCTCGAAACCCTTCTGTTGGAGCAGCTGGAGAAGAGGGCGGGTGAAGGGCCGGAGCGGGGCTTCGGGGAATCCGCTGGTGGCGAATACGAATGCCTTGCCCCGTTGCTCCTTCGGAAGTGACCGGACGAACTCGCGCAGTCGCGGATGGAAGGCCATCGAGAAGATCCCCGAGCCGAATCCCACGAGGTCGCAGGCAGAGAGTTCTTCCAGGTCGACCTGTTCAGGGGCGACAACAGGGGCCTCAAGGACGTTTCCCATGACGTCGGCGATCCTCTTCGTGTTGCCGTGCGACACAGAGACACACACGATCATGGCCTTCATGACGACGCTCCTTTCGCTTCCAGAATTTCAGTGCAGTACCGGCCGGATCGGGTGGCCAGGCCGGAGGCCACCACCTGAACCCGACGCGCGGAGAGAAGTTCGGCCGAGTGGACTCCCGGTCGCGACAACGTGCCCGGCGGCGATCTCCCAGCAGGCCTTCTCCCTATGTGCCGCGGCGATTCGGACGTCCATAGGACACCGCCCGCCCCCAAGACCGTGACACCGCCCGACTGTGACCTGGGCCACCTTCCGGGCGGGATGTCGGATCTCCGGCGCGCGACACCGGCCGGTGTATGCGGATGCCTCGCCGTACAAGATCGGCCGGGTCGGACGGCCCGGGCTCGGCGCCGGACGACTTCGCGGGCCTTTCAACCGGATTGAGGAATTCAGTGAACTTTCGTGGCGCATCGGGCGTCTGACGGTGTGGGTGGCCGTTGACCGGGCCGCCCGACGGGGGCACCGCGCGTATTGACCCACGCGGAGGTGCACGAGACGAGAACACGGGGGTGTTCCATCTTGACCGACATCATCGAGCGCATCGCGGACCGGCTGACCGGCGAGGCGTCACCGACCGAGAAGGACGACGTGTCACCGGCTCAGCAGGACGGTGAACTGACGCCGTACATCGCGGAGTTGCCCATTCCTCCGTTGCTGCGCCCCGCCTCCGACGACGTGCGCGAGGAGACGGAGATCGCCGTACGGCCCACGTGGGTACGGCTGCATCCGCAGCTGCCGCCCACCCTGATGTGGGGCTACGGGGGCGTCGTTCCGGGACCCACCATCGAGGTGCGGCGCGGCCAGAGGGTGCGCATCGCATGGACCAACCGCGTCCCGACGGGCAGTGAGTATCCCGTCACCGCCGTCGAGGTCCCGCAGGCCACGCCCTCGCCGTCCACCGAGCCGGGGCTCGGCGGCGCGGAGCCCAGCAAGGACGTCGCGGCGCTGCCCGCCTGGACGGTGACGCACCTGCACGGCGCCCGCACCGGGGGCGGCAACGACGGCTGGGCGGACAACGCCGTGGGCTGCGGCGACGCCCAGCTCTCGGAGTACCCGAACGACCACCGAGCGGTGCAGTGGTGGTACCACGACCACGCGATGAACATCACCCGGTGGAACGTCCACACGGGCCTGTACGGCACGTATCTCCTGAGGGACGACGAGGAGGATGCACTCCAACTCCCCTCCGGTGAGCGGGAGATACCGCTCCTGCTGGCCGACCGGAACCTGGCCACGGACGAGAGCGGCCGGCTCAACGGCAGGCTGCTGCACAAGACGCTCATCGTCGACCCGAAGAACGCCGAGACGGGCAAGCCGGTGACACTGCCCTTCACCGGCCCGTACACGACGGTCAACGGCCGCATCTGGCCGTACGCCGACGTGGACCCCGCGTGGTACCGCTTCCGCCTGGTCAACGCGTCCAACGCCCGGATCTACGACCTGGTGCTCGTCGACGAGCACGACCGGCCGGTGCCGGGCGTGCTCCACCAGATCGGCAGCGACGGGGGGCTCCTGCCGAGCCCGGTGCCCGTCGACTTCGACCTCGGCCTGCCCACGCTCACCATCGCCCCGGCCGAGAGGATGGACCTCCTCATCGACTTCCGGGCGCTCGCGGGGAAGGCCGTCCGCTTCGTCAACAAGGGGCCGAACGAGGCGCCGGGCGTCCCCGACGTGGCGGGCGACGTGCGCTATCCGCAGGTCATGGAGTTCCGCGTCGGCCCGTGCGAAGACCCGGGGGAGCCGGACGACTTCGAGCTGCCGAGCGTCCTGTCCGGCTCGTTCCGCAGGATCACGCACGACGTTCAGCACGGCCACCGCCTCGTCGTGCTGACCCCGCCCGGCACGAAGGGCGGCGGCGGGCATCCGGAGATGTGGGAGATGGCCGAGGTCAAGGACACCGGGGACCTGCGGCTGCCGGCCGACGGCGTCATCCAGGTGCGCGGCGCGGACGGCTCGACCAAGACGTACCGTCGCATCGCACGCACCTTCAACGACGGCCTGGGCTTCACGATCGCCGAAGGCTCCTACGAACAGTGGAGCTTCCTCAACCTCGCGGTGAACCCGCCCGTCACGCACCCGATGCACATCCACCTGGCCGACTTCCAGATCCTCGGCCGCGACCCGTACGACGTGTCGGGGTTCGACCCGACGGTGGGCGGCACACGCAGCCCCGTGGCCGTCGACCCGCAGCGGCAGATACCCCTCGCGCCGAACGAGCACGGGTACAAGGACGTGTTCCGGGTGCCCGGCGGACAAGCCCTGCGCGTGATGGGCCGGTTCGAGGGGGCGTACGGGCGGTTCATGTACCACTGCCATCTGCTGGAGCACGAGGACATGGGGATGATGCGACCGTACGTCGTCATGCCCAAGGAGGCGATGGCGTTCGACCACGGCGCCGGACACGGCGGCCACGAGGGGCACACCGGCTGAGCCAAGGAAGCGGCCTTCTCCAAGGGGGAAGCCGGGGGAGTCCTGAAGGGATGCCCCATGACGCGCTTCGGTGCCGGCCCGATTCTTCGGACCGGCACCGAACGGGATGAGCAGCCGGGATCAGCAGGTCGTCGTGACCGTTACGCCGCTGAACGCTGTCTGCGCGTACAGGCTGACGTACCGGTATCCGGCGGTCTGGTCGGCGACGGTGGTGGCCGAGTAGGCGTCAACTCCCGTGTCTGTTACCGGAGTTGTGGGAAGAAGCGTGTCGCAAGTTGATCGTTTGACGGGTTGTCGCGAGTGGTCCGGATGGCTATGTTCGGGGCCGGTCCATCAGGAGCAAAGTTGTGTGCCTCGGGGGAAGCAAGAGAACGGCACACCGTGATCTGCCCCTCCCGTTCCTCCTGAGGCGCGCCCGTCCGCACGGCTTCGTGCGTGGCACGGCCGTGCCCGAGGAGACCTATGAAACGCAGACGTTCACCCGGCTTATCCGGACTGCGAGGAGCCCTGGCCCTGGGAGCCGGGTTCGCGCTCGTCTTCGGCGGTACCGCCGCCGCGAGCGGCCCCGCGGCCCAGACGTCCGGCAAGGCGAAGTCAACGGCGCCCCAGTGCACATTTACGCAAGGTGAATGAGCCCGTTGCGTACGGGTCGTCACGAAGCTGGACCATGTCCCCGCGGTCGGCGGGACGGCGAAGATCTCCATCGACGTCACGGCGCAGACCGACCTGTCCGGCGCCCGCGTCGAGGCGGACCTGCCCGGCACGCTGACCTGGGTCACCGCCCCCGCGGGTCTGTCGGTGCGGCATCTGGACTCAGCGGCCCCGCTGCCGCTCGGCCCGCTCGACCGCGCGCAGGGCTCCCTCACCCTCGCCCGCGGCGCGACCCGCCACTTCGAGGGCACGGTGCGAGCCGGGGCGGCCGGGGCCGCACGGGTCGACGTCCGGGTCAGCGGCGCCAAGCAGGACGGCACGGACTCCGGCGCGGACCGCACGTTCGTCACCGCCGGCGCCACCGCGGCCCAGTCCCTGCTCGGCTACCGAGCACCGGCCCAGGGAATCTCGGGCTCCACCACGGTGCCCGCGGGAGCCACCCCGCGCCGCGCCACCCCGGATCTCCCGTACAAAAAAGTGGAGTTGGCGAAGAAGGACCAGATCTCCGACGCCTCACGGCACGCCGCGGACAAGAAGAGCGGCGCCGTCCACGCGGACGCGCTGACGTGGTGACCGCCCCCAACGACATCGTGACGGTCCGCGACATGTGCGTACCGGCGAACACGAAGGCGACGATCACGGCGACGCCCTCGGATCCGAGTCAGGACGCAGAGCTGTTCCTGATGGCGTCGGACCCGGCCCAGTCGAGCACGTGGGTACAGCCCCGCGCCTTCGCGGCGGCCAAGGCCGGCGGACAGGGCCCGGGCAAGGCCGAGTCGTTCACCTACACGGCGACGGCCGGCGGTTGCTACGGCGTGGTCCTGGTGAACAGGGCGGGCAGCGGCTCCTACACCCTCACCCTGGCCAAGTCATAGCTACGAGCCCGTAGTCGACCAGGTGGTACAGAAAGCATGATCGGTGCGTACGGACCGGAAGCAGCACCGGTACGCAGCTCGGCCCGTACGCACCGCAGCTCCACCGCATGACTCCGGGGGAACATCCCTCCAAGAGGAAGGGGCGAAGAGGCATGGGAACCCGATCACGACACGGCACGTCCAACCCGGTGTCCCGCCGCTCCCGCCTCGCACCCCTGCCCCGCGCCGCCCCACCACCCCGCACCTCCGCGGGCCGGCGAACCCTGCCCAGCCTCCTGATCCCCGCCGTATCACTGGTCTTGCTGCTCGCAGGCTGCGGCACCGGCTCGGCAGGGACCTCCAAGATCACCCTGCCGAGCGGCGCCGAGACCCTGGTCCTGCGAGCCCAGCACTACCCCAGCTCACCGGCCGCGCCCGGCACGCCACTGCCGGACTACGCGCTGTACGGAGACCGAAAGATCTACACGCCGGGTCCGACAACGGGTGCTCTACCGGGGGTCCGGGTCCAGCTCCTCACCGTGCAGGCGGTCGAACGGCTCTACCGGCGAGCCCTCGACGCCGGCCTCGACCAGGCACACACGTACGGCTCGCCCGCGCCCGACGCACCGGGGCTGATCGTCACCCTCGCTGCCGCGGGAGGCACCCCGGTGACCAAAGTCTTCAAGCCGGACCCCGCCGAGAAGGGGCGCCGGGGCGACGTAGCCCGCCTGGCCGCCATGACCCCGGACCAACTGCCCCCCGCCGACCGCACAGGCGGCTCCGTCCCGTACGCCTACACCCGACTTGCCGTGACGGCGGGGATCTGGGGCTCGGGCAAGGCCCCCGAGGCCCGGCCCTGGCCACTCGGTCCGTTGGGCGACGGCGAGCAGGTCAACGGCGGCTCCTGCACGGTACTGACCGGCGCGGACCTGGACCGCGCCCGCACCCTGCTGACCTCGGCACGCCCCGACACGCTGTGGACCAGCGGGAACTCGACGTTCCGACTGCAATTCCGCCCGCTCCTGCCGGGTGAGCGGGGGTGCGGCGACCTGAAGCTGGCGGGCTGAGGCTTTGGGGGGCTTCGGGGCTGCGATCGGCACGACGTCCCTTTCCCGCACGCTGCGGGACACCGGATGGTTCGACCACTACTGCCGGTGTCCCAGAGCCCGCGTCCGTTCCGTGTGATCCGGAGTTAACCCGCGGCGGGCTCTCTTAACGCGCAGGCAATCCTGGGCGGCGGCGTGCCGTCATGTCCGGCTCCTACCTTCCGGTCCGTACCGCACACCGGACCGACGAACGGGGAGCCGCGATGACGGACACCGCCGCCGCACCATCCGCCAAGGCGGGCGCGCAGCCGCCGCCGGAGGGCGGGCCCCGGCGCAGCTACGCCAGGATGGCCGCCGACGAGAGCCGCGAGGACTACTCGCTGCGCTATGCCCCGCACTCGTTCCGGCGCTGGTCGCCCACGATGGTGGCGTCCACCGCGCTCGGCGGCATCGCCTACCTCGCTGACTTCGCGATCGGCGCATCCATCGTCTTCACCTACGGCTTCACCAGCGGGCTCGCCTCGATCCTGACCGCGGCGACGATCATCTTCGTCACCGGTGTCCCGATCGCGCGGGCCTGCGCCAAGTACGGCCTGGACATGGACCTGATCACGCGCGGGGCCGGCTTCGGCTACTTCGGGTCCACCCTCACCAGCCTCATCTATGCCTCGTTCACCTTCATCTTCTTTGCCCTCGAAGGATCGATCATGGCCCAGGCCATGCACCAGGCGATCGGACTCCCGGTCCAGGTCGGGTACTTGGTGACCACGCTCATCGTGATCCCGATCGTGTTCCGCGGAATGGGGGCGCTGGCCAAGGTGCAGGCCTGGACCCAGCCGCTCTGGATCATCGGCATGGTCCTGCCGTTCCTGGTGCTCGCCTTCGAAGCCCCGGACGCCTGGGGCGCGTTCGGCTCCTTCGGCGGCACCGAGGGCGCGGGCTCCGGCTTCTCCTGGATCGGCTTCGGGCTCGGCACGGGCGTGGCGCTCTCGCTCATCGCGCAGATCGGCGAACAGGCCGACTACCTGCGGTTCATGCCCGCCAAGACCGAGGCGAACAGGCGCCGGTGGAACCTCGCCGTGCTGGCCGCCGGACCCGGCTGGGTGATCATCGGCGCGGCCAAGCAGCTCGGCGGCGCGTTCCTCGCCTTCGTGGCCCTGGAGGCGGTCGGCAAGACGCACGCCCTGGAGCCGATCGCCCCGCAGATCGAGGCCCTGCGCCCGTGGCTCGGTTCGTTCGCGCTGCCGGCCGCCGCGCTGTTCGTGATCGTCTCGCAGGTGAAGATCAACGTGACCAACGCGTACAGCGGTTCGCTGTCCTGGTCGAACTTCTTCTCCCGGCTCACCCACCGCCACCCGGGCCGGGTCTGGTACATCTTCCTCAACCTCGCCATCGCGCTGACGCTGATGGAGATGAACATGTTCGCGGCCCTCAACAAGCTGCTCGGCTTCTACTCGAACGTGGGCATCGCCTGGATCACGGCCGTCGCCGCGGACCTCGTCATCAACAAACGGGTGGGCTGGAGCCCCAAGTACATCGAGTTCAAGAGGGCTTATCTGTACGCCGTGAACCCGGCCGGATTCGGCTCGATGGCGTTCGCCTCGGTCGTCTCCATCCTGGCCTTCTTCGGTCTGTTCGGCCGGTACGCCGAAGCCTTCTCGACCTTCATCGCGGCCGGACTCGCGCTCGTGCTGTGCCCGTTGATCGCCTGGGCCACCAAGGGCAGGTACTACCTCGCCCGCCCCAACCCGGTGAACGGACCGGAGGCGGCTGTGGCGGACGTGACGGCCACCCACAGCTGCGCGGTCTGCGAGACGGCCTACGAACTCCCGGACATCGCCGACTGCCCGGTGCAGGCCGGGCCGATCTGCTCGCTGTGCTGCTCGCTCGACGCCGAGTGCGGCGACGCCTGCCGCAAGAACCCGGCGGCAGGCCCGGTCCTGATGCCGCTGCCGACCGTGCGTACCGCGGTCTGAGGGCCGGAGTTCCGGAGGGAGCAGCGGGCGCCCCCGAGGCCGCGCGCCGTTGGCTCCGGTGCGACCGCTCACCGTCGCTTCAGCGGGTGGAGCCACCGAGTACTCTGCGGCGGCGCTGCTGCGTCCCGCGCGGCACGCAGCACCAGTAAACCCGCACAGGCCGGCCCGTTCTCGGCAGGGCGGTCAGTGCGCCGCCGCGCGGAAGGACGGTCCGCGCGGCGGCCGACACCGGTCCTCCCGGGACCGTCCGGGGCGGGCCGGTGATCAGGGGGGGGGGGGCGGCAAGAGCGCCGCCTGTGTCAGGGGCGTTCGGTGAGGTAGCCGCCCATGGACGTGAAGTACTCCGCTGCGGACAGTTCCTGGCCGTCCTCCGTCCGGACCCGGGTGATGGCCAGGCCGTGGTTGCGGCCCGTGCGGGCGTCGGCGCCGGCGACGATCGCGACACCCTCGCCCTCGCGGTAGAAGATGCGGCCCGGGGTGCCGCCGTACACGCCCTCGGACACGACGGCGGAGAGCACCTCCAGGCGCTTGCCCTGGTGGAAGGTGAAGGCCGCCGGATACGGGGCGGACTGGGCGCGGACCAGGCGCGCCAGGACTTCGGCGGGCCAGTTCCAGTTGATGCGGATGTCCTCCTCGGCCCGCTTGTGGAAGAAGCTGGCCTGCGTCCGGTCCTGCTTGGTGAACTCGGTCTGTCCGGCGGCGATCAGGTCGAGGGCGCCGATGGTGACCGGGGCGATGAGGTCGACCGTCTTGTGGAAGAGGTCGGTGGCGGTGTCCGTGGGGCCGACGGCGACCGCCTCCTGGCGCACGATGTCGCCGGCGTCGAGCACCTCGTCCATCATGTGCGCGGTTACGCCGACTTCGGACTCGCCGTTGATGAGAGCCCAGATCAGCGGCGAGAAACCGGCGTACTTGGGCAGCAGCGAGTCGTGGACGTTGAGGGTGCCGTGCTTGGGCAGGGTGTAGATGTGCGGCGGGATCCAGGTGCGCCAGTTGTTGGCGACGATGATGTCCGGGGCGGCCTCCTTCAGCCGCTGGAACAACTCGTCGTCGTCCGGGCGGTTGCGGATGACGACCGGAACGCCGTGCTCCTCGGCGAGTTCGGCGACCGAATCGCTCCAGATCTTCTCGTAGGCGTGCTCGCTCTTGGGGTGTGTCACGACCATCACGACGTCGTGCTCGGAGTCCAGGAGCGCCTTCAGGGTGCGATGGCCCCAGGTCTGATAGCCGAACATGACGACCCGCATCGGGGTTCCTCCTCAGAAGAGCGAAACAATCAGGGGTAAGTAAAGCAAGCCTTACCTAACATCGCAACGATGCCAATTCTGGGCTTGATTGACCCAAGGGTGGGCGATATGTGCGGGTTGTCTGTTCGACAGGGCTGGTCGGATCAGGTTAGCCTCACCTAAGTTCCGCTCGGCTGCCGGTCACCGGTGTGCCTGGACTGCCCCCTTTTTCCCACCCCTGACACGACGCCTGACAGGCGGCTGTCCCGCACGAACGGGAGTGACATGTCACAGGCTCTTCCTGGCGACGCACCACTGGTCCACGATCTGATCGGTATCGGCTTCGGGCCGTCGAACGTCGCCATGGCGATCGCGCTGAGCGAGCACAACGCGCGCGTCGGAAGGCAGGAGGCGGTCACCGCTCACTTCTTCGAGCAGCAGCCGAGCTTCGGGTGGCACCGGGGCATGCTCATCGACGACGCCACGATGCAGGTCTCCTTCATGAAGGACCTGGTGACGCTGCGGAACCCGTCGAGCGAGTACAGCTTCCTCTGCTACCTGCAGAGCAAGGGGCGGCTGATCGACTTCGTCAACCACAAGAACCTGTTCCCGCTCCGGGTGGAGTTCCACGACTACTTCGAGTGGGCGGCGGCCAAGGTCGACGACCTGGTCTCCTACGGCCACCAGGTCGTCTCCGTCGAACCCGTCCTGCGTGACGGCGTGGTGGAGTACCTGGACGTGACGGCTCGCTCCGGCGACGAGGTCGTCGTGCACCGCGCCCGCAATCTCGTCATCGGCACCGGACTGCGCCCGGTCATGCCCGAGGGCATCGACCGGACCGACCGCGTCTGGCACAACTCCGACCTGCTGAAGAAGGTTGACGCGCTGGAGGGCACCGAGCCCACGCGCTTCATCGTCGTCGGCGCCGGTCAGAGCGCCGCCGAGAACGTGGCCTACCTCCACCGCCGCTTCCCCGAGGCCGAGGTCTGCGCGGTCTTCTCCCGCTACGGCTACAGCCCGGCGGACGACAGCAGCTTCGCCAACCGCATCTTCGACCCCCAGGCGGTCGACGAATACTTCGCGGCGCCGGAGGACGTCAAGCGCCGGCTGATGGGCTATCACGGAAACACCAACTACTCCGTGGTGGACATCGACCTCATCGACGACCTGTACCGCCAGGCGTACCAGGAGAAGGTGCTCGGCGAGGAGCGGCTGCGCTTCCTGAACGTCTCGCGCCTGACCGCCGTCGAGGAGAGCGCCGACGGGGTCCGCGCCACCGTCAAGTCCCTGGTCACCGGCGAGGAGAGCCTGGTGGACGCCGACGTCGTCGTCTGCGCCACCGGGTATCTGGAGGCCGACGGTCTGGGCCTGCTCGGCGGGGTCGCGGACCGCTGCCACCGTGACGACCAGGGGCGCGTCCGCGTCGAGCGCGACTACCGGGTGGCGACCGACCCCGAACTGCGCTGCGCCATCTACCTCCAGGGCGGCACCGAGCACACCCACGGCATCACGTCCTCCCTGCTGTCCAACACCGCCATACGCGTCGGCGAGATCCTGGACTCGATCCTCGACCGCGACCTCAAGGACGTACCCGACGAGACGGGTGCTGTCGCGGAAGTCACCGAAGGCGGAGTCGGGCAGGCGGCCCGCTGACCGGTCCTTTGGCCCGCCGCCGTGCCTGTGGTGTTCGCACCGGCCAGGCACGGCGGCGGTGCGTACGCACCAGGCACGAGAAAGGAAGATCCGTGCTCCCTGGCACTCGCCGCCACGCCGGCGGCCCGACCTTGGGCGAGGGCGAGAGGCCCCAACGGCCCGGCGCAGACGCCCGGGTAGCCTCTGTCGACATGAGCACGACTGCAGTCCAACGACCGGCATCGTCCAGAACCGCAGGGGTACGACAGCGGCGGATCGTTGGTCTGGCGGCCGTCGTCGCCTTCCTCGTGGCCGCCGCCGTCGTCTCCATAGCCGTGGGCGCACGGGCGTTGACCCCGGCCGAGGTGTGGCACGGGCTGTTCGCGGGGGCGGACGGCGACCAGAAGGCCACGGACATCCGGCTCATCGTGCAGACCGTGCGGGTGCCCCGCACCGTGCTCGCGATCGTGGCGGGCATCGCGCTGGGTGTCGGCGGGGCGCTGATCCAGGGATTCACCCGCAATCCCATCGCGGACACCGGTCTGTTGGGAGTGAACACCGGCGCCTCGTTCGCCGTCGTGTCGGCGATCTCCGTCCTCGGGCTCACTGACCCCTTCCAGTACATCTGGTTCGCCTTCCTGGGGGCCGCGCTCGCCGGTGGCGTCGTGTTCGGGCTTTCGAGCATCGGCCGGGGCGCCGGCAACCCGCTGACGCTAGCCCTGGCCGGACAGGGGGTCACGGTGTTCCTCGCGGCGATGACGACGGCGGTCGCGCTGTCGGACAAGGCGGCTCTGAACGCGCTGCGGTTCTGGAACGTCGGCTCGGTGGCCGGTGTCCCGTTCCGCGTCATCTGGCCGATGACCGCCTTCATCGTCGTCGGACTCGTCCTGGCCCTGGCGCTCCTGCCGTCCGTCAACCTGCTCAACCTGGGTGACGACGTGGCGCGGGGGCTCGGCGTGAACATCACGCTGATCCGGACCGTCGGCATCGTCGCCATCACCCTGCTCGCGGGCGCGGCCACCGCGGCCTGCGGTCCCATCGCGTTCCTCGGGCTCATGGTGGCGCACGTGGCCCGGTACCTGGCCGGGCCCGACTACCGCTGGCTGGTGCCGTACGCGGGTCTGCTCGGCGCGGCCGTCCTGCTGGTCTGCGACATCGTCGGACGCGTCGTGGTGCGACCGGGCGAGCTGGACGCCGGCGTCCTCGTCGCCCTCCTCGGCGCCCCCTTCTTCGCCGTCCTGGTGTGGCGGGGAAAGTTCAAGAGCGCATGAACGTGACAGTGGTGAAGCCGGCCGTGGCGCCGGGTGTGCGGCTCGGCCGCGTGTCGTTCGTCTGGCGGCCCAGGGTCGTCCTGGTCACGCTGCTTTTGATGGCGGCGGCCTTCTTTCTGTTCTGCCTGTCCATCGCCGTGGGGGACTTCCCCGTCGGCCTGCCGAAGGTGATCGCCACGCTCTTCGGCGGGGGCGAGCGGGTCGACAACTTCGTGATCATGGACTTGCGCATGCCGCGAGCCCTGGCCGGACTCGTCGTGGGCGTCGCGCTCGGGGTGTCCGGGGCGCTGACCCAGTCCATCGCCCGTAATCCGCTGGCCAGTCCGGACATCCTGGGGATCACCGGAGGCGCGAGCGCGGTCGCGGTGTTCCTGGTGACGGTGTCGGGCGGTGCGGCCACCGCGGTCGTCAGCTCGGTCGGCCTGTCCGGGGCGGCGCTCGCGGGGGGTCTCGCCACGGGCCTGCTCGTCTACTTCCTGGCGTGGCGGCGCGGCGTCGACGGATTCCGGCTCATCCTCATCGGCATCTCCGTGAGCGCCGTGATGCAGGCGATCACCACCTGGCTGCTCGTCACCGCCGACATCAAGGACGTGGCGCGGGCCCAGGCCTGGCTGGTGGGCTCGTTGGACAACCGGTCGTGGGACGACGTGTCGGTGGCGCTCTGGGGCACGCTCGCCCTCATGGCCGTCGTGGTGGGCGTGGCCTTCCAGTTCAAGCCGCTGCACTTCGGCGACGACGTGGCCGCGGGCCTGGGCGTCCGGCACGCGCGGGTGCGCGCGGTGCTGCTGCTGTGCGCGGTGCTGCTGGCCGGATTCGCCGTGAGCGCGGCGGGGCCGGTCCCCTTCGTCGCCATGGTGGCGCCGCAGGTGGCGATGCGTCTGACGAAGCACCCGACACCGCCGTTGGCGGCCTCCGCCACGGTGGGAGCGCTGCTGCTGATCGGTTCGGACCTCATCGCCCGGACCGCGCTGCCGATCACCCTGCCGGTCGGCGTGGTCACCGCCGCGATCGGCGGGCCCTTCCTCATCTACCTTCTGGTGCGGGCGAACCGCCGCTAGGTGATAGAAAGGTTAGGCAAGCCTAATTTGAGGGGTAGTCATGGCCGTTGAGTACATCACCGGGATCGAGCCCGCAGTCGCCGACGTTCCGAGGCTGGCGGCCAAGGGTGTCACCGTCGGCTACGGCGACCGGACGGTCATCGACGCACTGGACGTGACGATCCCGCCAGGGGTGGTGACCACCATCATCGGCCCCAACGGCTGTGGGAAATCAACCCTGTTGAGGACCCTGTCGCGGTTGCTCAAGCCCACCCGGGGGTCGGTCGTGCTCGACGGTGAGGACATCGGCAGGCTCAAGACCAGGGACGTGGCGAAGAAGCTCGGCCTGCTGCCGCAGTCGCCGGTCGCGCCGGAGGGCCTGACCGTGGCCGACCTCGTCGCCAGGGGCCGTCACCCGCACCAGAGCTGGCTGCGGCAGTGGTCCTCGGACGATGTGTCCGTGGTGGAGCGCGCGCTGGCCCTGACGGGGGTGTCCGACCTCGCCGACCGCCCCGTCGACTCGCTGTCCGGGGGCCAGCGCCAACGCGCCTGGATCTCCATGACGCTCGCTCAGGGCACCGATCTCCTGCTGCTCGACGAGCCCACCACCTACCTGGACCTGGCGCACGCCGTCGACGTGCTCGACCTCGTCGACGACCTGCACGAGTCCGGCTGCACCGTGGTGATGGTGCTGCACGACCTCAACCTGGCCGCGCGCTACAGCGACAACCTGATCGTGATGAAGGCGGGTTCGGTCCTGGCGCAGGGGCACCCGCGCGACGTGGTGACCTCCGAGCTGCTGCACGAGGCGTTCGGCCTGCGGGCCGAGGTCATTGACGATCCGGTGGGGGACCGGCCGCTCATCGTGCCGATCGGACGTACCCACGTCCAGGGTCCGGGCAGCTGAGACGTCCGCTCTGCGACTTAGGCTAGGCTTACCTTACTAACGCAAGCTAAGGTTTGCCTGCCCTGATCCGGGCCGCAGTGGACAGCAAGAAAGCAAGGGATTCCGGATGCTCCTCGACCGAACGACACGTATGAAGCCCTGGCGGCGGCTGGCGGCGACCGTGTCCGCCGCGGCCCTCGGCGTAGGACTCCTCGCGGGGTGCGGTTCCGACTCGGCGGACCAGGGCAAGGACGACGGCGCCAACACCCCGGCCGCCGCAGGTGCCTTCCCGGTCACCGTTGAGCACGCGTTCGGGTCCACGAAGATCGACAAGGCTCCCAAGCGGGTCGTGACCGTCGGCTACACCGACGACCAGACCGTGCTCGCGTTCGGCGTCAAGCCGGTCGGCATGGTCGACCAGTACCCGAACCCGTCGGGCCAGAGCCCCGACATCAACACGCAGTGGCCCTGGGTGAAGGACAAGTGGGGCGGCGCCAAGCCCGAGGTCGTCATGCACAACGGCGACACCGGCCCCAACTTCGAGAAGATCGCCGCTCTTCGGCCCGACCTGATCGTCGCGGTCTACTCCGAGATCGACAAGGCCGCGTACGACAAGCTCTCCAAGATCGCGCCGACGGTCGGCCGCACGAAGGCCGAGAAGGAGCCGTTCAGCGCTCCCTGGCAGGACAACGCCCTTCAGATCGCCACGGCGCTCGGCAGGGCCGACGACGGCAAGAAGATGGTCCAGGGCGTCCAGGACAAGCTCGCCGGAGTGAAGAAGGCGCACCCCGAGTTCGCCAACCAGACCGCCGTCGCGCTGTCCTGGTACAAGAACTCGGTCACGCCGTTCACCACCACCGACGTACGGGGCCAGCTCCTGACCGGCATGGGCTTCAAGGGCCAGACCGAGATCGACAAGATCGCGGGGTCCAACTTCTCCACCCAGCTCTCCCCCGAGCGCATGGACCTCGTCGACGTCGACCGCGTCTTCGCCATCAACGACAAGGCCGACACGGACGCCCTGAAGAAGGACAAGCTCTTCACCAACCTGAAGGTCTACAAGGCCAACAAGGTGTCCTACCTGCTCGACAGCGAGGGTCCGGCGGCCGGTGCGGCGATGTCGCAGGCCACCCTGCTCTCCCTGCCGTACGCCATCGACCAGCTCGTCAAGTCGGTCGGCTAGGTGACCACGCAGACGCATGCCGCCCCGGCCACCCTGCGCACGACGGGTGGCCGTGAGGCGGCCGGATGGGTCGCGGCCCGCTGCCGCGAGATGCCGTGGCTGACGGCCGCCACCGTGTTCAGCACGGTGGCCGGGGCCGCGCTTCAGATGCTCCCGGTCCTCCTGCTCGGCCGGGTGGTCGACGGGGTGGTCGGCGGTGAGCCGCGCTCGGCCCTGCTCACCACAGGGGTCGTGATGGTGGCCGCCGCGCTGCTCGGTGCGGCGGCCACCGCGGTGTCGACGTATCTGATCGGGCGCCTCGGCGCGGATCTGCTCGCCCACCTGCGTGAAGGTGCCGTCCGGGCCGTGCTCGGGATGCCCATAGCCCGGGTCGAAGAGGTGGGCCGAGGTGACGTGTTGTCCCGGGTCGGCGACGATGTCGCCGTCCTGTCCAAGGGCATCCGCTCGGCGATTCCCACGGTGTTCTCCGCGGGTGTGCTGGTGGCCGTCGCCACGATCGGCATGTTCGGTCTCGACTGGCGGCTCGGTCTTGCGGGAGCCTGCGCGCTGCCCGCCTACGCGCTGGCCCTGCGCTGGTACCTGCCCCGGTCCGCCCCGCTCTACCGCAAACAGCGGCTCGCCCAGGCCGACCGTGCGCAGGCCCTGATCAGCGGTCTGAACGGCATCGACACGGTGCGGGCGTACCGCCTGGAAGAGACGTTCCGCGCCAAGGTGGCCAACGACTCGCAGCGGGTACGGGATTACGGGATCGAGGTGTTCCGCTTCTTCGGCCGGTTCGTCGGCAGGGAGAACCGTGCGGAGTTCATCGGCCTGGTGCTGATCCTCGTGGTGGGTTACGTCCTGCTGGAGACCGGCAGCGCCAGCCTCGGCGACGTGTCGGCGGCCCCGTTGGTGTTCCACCGGCTGTTCACGCCGCTCGGCGCCATCATGTTCACCTTCGACGAGGCGCAGAAGTCGGGCGCGAGCCTGACGCGGCTCGTCGGGGTGCTGACGGAGCCCGCGGCGGAGCGGCTGGTGGGTCATGAGGCAGCCGCGCCGCAGGACGGCACCCCCTACCCGGTGGCGGTGGAGGGGCTGACGTTCGGATACCCCGGGTCCGAGGAGCCGGTCCTGCGGGACGTCAGCCTGACGATCCCGGCGGGCGGCTCACTGGCCCTCGTGGGAGCGACGGGCGCCGGCAAGACGACGCTGGCCGCGCTCGTCGCGGGGACGGAGACCCCGCAGGCCGGGACGGTGCGCGTCGGGTCGACCGACCTCGCCGATCTGGACGAGGTCGGTGCGAGGGCGTTGGTGAGCGTCCTGACCCAGGAGACTCATGTGTTCTCCGGCCCGCTCGCCGACGATCTGAGGCTGGCCGCACCGGAGGCGAGTGACGCCGAACTGACGGACGCGCTGCGCACGGTGGGCGCCGACACATGGGTCGAGGCGCTTCCCGACGGGCTGTACACCGCGGTCGGCGAGGGAGGGGAGCGCCTGGACGGCATGAAGGTCGCCCATGTCGCCCTGGCCCGGCTCGTGTTGAGCCGGGCGCCGGTGGTGGTGCTCGACGAGTCGACCGCGGAGGCGGGCAGTGAAGGCGCCGCAGAACTGGAACGCGCCGTTCAGGCCGCCTGTGCGGGCCGCACCACGCTGTTCGTGGCGCACCGGCTGACCCAGGCGGTGGCCGCCGACCGTATCGCGGTGCTGGACGCGGGACGAGTCGTGGAGCAGGGCACGCACGAGGAGTTGGTGGCTCTGGGCGGCCGCTACGCGAGGCTCTGGCGGGCCTGGAGAGACGGTAGTTAGGTAACCCTAATTTAGGTTAGGGTTACCTATGTGCCTTGGAAGGGTGTTGAGTCTTCGATGATGGAACCGAGCGCTCGTCTCGTGCTGTTTTCCCCCGCGCGTCTGGCCGACGTACACCGGCGCCTGGGTGGCTACTCCGACCGGACCGTCGCCGAGGCGGCTGCCATCGGCCTCGCGTACTGGGCGACCGGCCAGAGCCCGGACGGCATTGAGCTCACACCCGGCACGCTGTTCGCGGACGTGCTCGGCTGGGTCGACAACGGCGGTGGCGCGCCGGGCGGTTGGGAGGTCGGCGAAGCCGCCTCGGAGGGTATCCGCATCGCCGTGCCCGAGGGCGTCCTGCCCTCCGACGCGCAGCTCGCCCTGGACGACCTGGCGGACTTCCCGGACCGGCCCATCGGCACCATCGCCCCGTCCGGCGTGACGGAGCGGCTCAAGATCCTGGCCGGCTGGAACGACACCGCGGCCGACCGGATCCGGCCGACCATCGTGGAGATGTTCCGCGAACAGGCCCGGCTCAGGCCGGACGCGGTGGCCGTCGTCGACGAACGCCGATCCCTGACGTACCGTCAAGTCGCTGAGAAGTCGTCCCAGTTGGCGCACCACCTGCTCGGACGCGGACTCGCCGCGGAACAGGTCGTCGGCATCTCGCTGGGCCGTTCCGCCGACATGGTGATCGGCCTGCTCGGTGTCCTCCAGGCCGGCTGCGCGTTCGTGCCGCTCGACCCGCAGTGGCCCGCCGCCCGCCGCGCCGTCGTCATCGACGACGCGCGGGTCGCGGTCCAGCTCAACGCCACCGGTGAGCACGACCCCGCCGAACCGGCCGCCGTCGCCGTCGACCTCGACGACTGGCAGTACGGCGCCTGCCCCGTCGAAGACACCGGAGTCACCGTCCAGGGAGACTCCCTGGCCTATGTGATCTTCACGTCCGGCTCGACCGGCCGCCCCAAGGGCGCGATGATCCGGCACGAGGCGATCAGCGAGCGCCTGCTGTGGCAGGTCGACGAGATCCTGGGCTTCGGTCACGACGACGCCTCGCTCTTCAAGGCGCCGCTGTCCTTCGACATATCCATCAACGAGATCTTCCTGCCGCTGGTGTGTGGTGCCCGCCTGGTGATCCTGCGACCCGGCGGCGAGCGCGACCCGCACCACATGCTGGGCGTGATCGCCGAGCAGCGCGTCACCTTCACCTATCTCGTGTCGTCCATGCTCGACGTCCTCCTGGAGATCGCGGGCGACTCGGAGCGCCTGGACAGCCTGCGGCACGTGTGGTGCGGCGGCGAGGTGCTCACCCCGGAGCTGTACGAACGGTTCCGCACCCGGCTCGGCATCCCGATGTACCACGGCTACGGGCCGGCCGAGACCACGATCGGCGTCTCCCACGTCATCTACCGGGGCAGGGCGGAGCGCCTGTCGACCTCGATCGGCAAGGCCAACCCCAACACCCAGCTCTACGTCCTGGACGAAGAGCTCCGCCCGGTCCCGGTCGGGGTCGGCGGCGAACTCTACGTAGGAGGCTTCCTCCTGGGGCGCGGCTACGTGGGCGCGCCCGGCCTGACCGCCTCCCGGTTCGTGGCGAACCCCTTCGCGAACGACGGATCGCGCCTGTACCGGACCGGCGACCTCGCCCGGTTCGCCCCGGACGGATCCCTGGACTTCCTCGGCCGCGCCGACAACCAGGTGAAGATCCGCGGCATGCGCCTCGAACTGGAGGACGTCGAGGCCGGCCTCGCCGAACACCCCCGGGTGCGGCACACCTGCGTCGTCGCCAAGAAGAACAGCGCGGGCGGCACCTACCTCGTCGGGTACGTGATCCCCGCCGCAGGCAGCGAGGAACTGAGCGCCGACGAGGTCAAGTCCTGGGCCGCGGAGCACATGGTCGAGTACATGGTGCCCGCCCACATCGTCGTGATGGCGGAGTTCCCGCTCACCGCCAACGGCAAGCTGGACCGGCGCGCGCTGCCCGAGCCCCGGATCGTGACCGGCTCGTTCGTGCGGCCCTCCAACGACGACGAGCGCGCCGTGTGCGCGGCCGTCGCCTCCGTGCTGCGGCTCGACGAAGTCGGCGTCGACCAGGACTTCTTCCACCTCGGCGGAGACAGCATCCTCGCGATCTCCCTGCTGAGCGCGCTGCGCGAGGCGGGCCTGTACGTCTCCGTGCGGCAGATCTTCTCCAACAGCGTCCTGGGCGCGCTGGCAGCCGTCGCGAGCCGCGAGGACGTGACCCTGGTGGACCACGGCGACGTCGCCACCGGCCCCGTCACCGGATCGCCCATCGTCCAGTGGCTCGGCGAGACCACGGACGCGATCGACGGGTTCGTCCAGTCGGTCGTCCTCAACACCCCGCCGGACCTCACCGCCGACACCCTCGACGCCGTCCTCACCTCCGTCGTCGCCCGGCACGACATGCTGCGTGCCCGGCTCGTACGCGGCGACCGCTGGAGCTTCGACATCCCGGAGGCCGACGGAGCCACGGCCCACTGGCAGGAGAGCGACCGGCCGCTCGATGGGTGCGTGGCCCTCGCCACCGAGGGGCTCGACCCGGACAACGGCATGATGCTGCGCGCCGTCTGGCGCCGTGCAGCACGCCAGCTGGTCGTCGTCATCCACCACACGGTGATCGACGGAGTGTCCTGGCGCGTCCTGATGGAGGACCTGGCCACCGCCTGGCGCCGGGCCTCCGCGGGCGAGGCGATCGAACTGCCCCCGGTGGGCACGTCGTTCCGGCGCTGGACGCAGCTTCTGGAGGGCTCCGCGTTCGACGACGACCGCGCCTACTTCGAACGCGCCCTGCCGGGGCCGGACGCACCGCTCGGCAGGCGGGCGCTGTCCGAAGCCGACACGGTCGAGCGGGAACGGCACCGCACCTTCACCGTCGGCGCCGACCTCACGGCCGCGCTCCTCGGCGAGGTCCCGGCGAAGTTCCACGCGGGCGTCAACGACGTGCTCCTGACCGCGCTCGCCGTCACTCTCGCCCGCTGGCGCCGCGACCGCGGCCAGGACCAGACGTTCGCGCACATCGAACTCGAAGGCCACGGACGCGAAGGCCGGCACGTCGCGGGCAGCGCCGGTGCCGAGCCGGACCTGTCCAGGACGGTCGGCTGGTTCACCACCCTCTTCCCGGTGACCGTGGACCCCGGCACCTCGGGCGACTTCACCGCCCCCGCATACCTCGCCACCGCGCTCAAGGCGGTCAAGGAGGACCTCGCCCGCGTACCGAGCAACGGCGTCTCCTACGGCGCCCTGCGGTACCTGGCGGACGCCTCCTTCGCCGCCCCCGCGCCCCAGGTCCTGTTCAACTACCTGGGCCGCTTCGACGCGGGCACCTCCGAGGAATGGCAACTCGCCGAAACCACCGGCCAGTTGGGCGAGAAGCGGGACCCGAGGATGCGCCTGCCGCGCGCCCTGGAGTTCAACGCGATCGCCGAACCCGCGGCCTCCGGCGAGTACGAACTCGCCACCACCGTCTCCTGGCCCGACGGGATGTTCAGCGACGAGGACGTGGAGACGCTCGGCGGCTACTTCCGCAGCGCCCTCGCCGGTCTCGCCGCGCTCGACCAGGGCGGCCACTCGCCCAGCGACTTCCCGCTGGTGCGGCTGACCCAGGACGACGTCGACGCCCTGGACGGCCCCGAGCTGCGCGACGTCCTGCCGCTCACCCCGCTCCAGGAAGGCCTGTACTTCCACTCGGTCTTCGACGATGACTCCGCCGGCAGCTACGTCGAGCAGCAACTGCTCACGCTGGAGGGCGACATCGACGCCGCCCGGCTCGCGGCGGCCGCGACCCGGCTGCTCACCCTGTACCCCAACCTCGCCGCCCGCTTCACGGCCCTCGCCGACGGCCGCGTCGTCTCCGTCCTGGAAGGCGGCGCCGTAGCTCCGTTCACCACGGTCGACCGGCCCGGCATCACCGACGAGGAGATCCGCCGCCACGCCGAGCGCGACCGCCGGACCGGCTTCGACCTGGCCACCGGCCCGCTCATGCGGTTCACCCTGTTCCGCGACCCGGAGCCGGGCCGCAACGTGCTCGTGCAGACCGTGCACCACATCATCGCCGACGGCTGGTCGGTGCCGCCGATGCTGCGCGCACTCCTCGCCGAGTACCACGCGCCGGGCAGCGTGTACCCGCTGGGCGGCTTCCCCGACTACGTGAGCTGGCTCGCCGGCCGCGACGCCGACGAGAGCGACCGCGTGTGGGCCGCCGAGCTCGACGGGCTGCCCGGCCCCTCGCTGGTGGCCGGGGAGCACATCCCGTCCGACCGGTTCGCCGATACCTCGACGCAGCCGGCGGGCGACATCGACGCGGCCGCCCGGGCCGCCGGTGTCACGCTGAGCGTGGCCGTGCACAGCGCCTGGGCGCTGACCCTGGGCGACATCCTGGGCTCCGGGGACGTGGTGTTCGGCTCCACCGTCTCCGGCCGCGACGCGGACGTGCCCGGCATCGGCGACATGGTCGGCCTGTTCATCAACACCGTTCCGCTGCGCGCCCGTTGGGCCGCCGGCACCACCGCGCGCGAACTCCTCGCCTCGGTGCGCGAACACCAGGGCGCGGTCCTGCCGCACCAGCACGTCTCCCTGGCCCGGATCGGCCGTCAGGCCGGCGTCGGCTCCCTCTTCGACACCCTCGTGGTGTTCGACGTGGCGACCGACGTCACCACCCTGCGCAGCCCCGGCGACACGCTCGTCGTCACCGAACTCGTCAACGAGGGAGCCCCGCACTACCCGCTGACGCTGGTCGTGGAGAGGTCCCTCGACGGACGCCCGGGCTTCAACCTGATCTACGACGGCGAACTGCTGCGGGAGAGCGGCGCACAGGACATCCTGCGCAGGTTCACGCACACCCTCACCGGCCTCCTCGACCGGCCCGACGCCGTGCTCGGCGACCTGGTGCCGCAGGGGACCCGGAGCCCGGCGCCGATCACCCCCGCCACGCTCGGCGACCTGTTCGACGCGGCGGCCCGCCGCGACCCGGCCGCCACCGCCGTCACCCAGTGCGCTCTCGACGGCACCACCCGGTCGCTGACCTACGGTGAACTGGCCGCCGCCAAGGACGAGTTGGCCGCCGCCCTGCGCGCGTCCGGAGTCCGGCCGGGCCGGCGGGTGGCCGTCGCGGTCCCGCGCACCATCGAGCAGGTCGTCGCCCTGGTCGCCATCGTCAGCGCGGGCGGCGCCTACGTACCGCTGGACATGGCCTATCCGGACGACCGCCTGGAATACGTCCTGGCGGACGCCGCGCCCCAGGCCGTCCTCGTCGACCCGGACCAGCGCGAGCGCTTCACGGCGCTGCTCGAAAAGGCCGGCGTCCCGGCCCGCGTCCTCGTACAGGGCGACGAACTTCCGCAGGGCGACGAACTTCCGCAGGACGACGAACTTCCGCAGGGCGACGGGCAGTTGGCGGAAACGTCCGTCAGCCGACACGACCCCGCGTACGTCATCTACACCTCCGGCTCGACCGGCCGGCCCAAGGGCGTCGTCGTCCCGCACTCCAGCGTGGTGACCCTGCTCGCCAACACCCGGCCGGACATGGACTTCGGCCCCGACGACGTGTGGGTCCAGTTCCACTCGTACTCCTTCGACTTCGCGGTCTGGGAGCTGTGGGGCGCGCTGGCACACGGCGGCGAACTGCTGGTTCCGGACTACGGACTGACCCGCTCGCCGGTGGACTTCCACCGGCTTGTCCGGGAGCGCGGAGTGACCGTGCTCAACCAGACCCCGTCGGCCTTCTACCAGTTCATCGAGGCCGACCGGCACGCCGCCGAACCGCTGACCGCCCTGCGCCGCGTCATCTTCGGCGGCGAGGCGCTGGACCTCGGGCGGCTGAGCGGCTGGGGCGAGCGGCACGGCGCCGCCTCGCCCGAGCTGGTCAACATGTACGGCATCACCGAGACCACCGTCCATGTGACCCACCGGGTGCTGACCGCCGACGACTTCGCCCGCGGCGACGTCAGCCCCATCGGCGGCCCCATCCCGGGCCTGACGACCTACCTGCTCGACGACCGGCTGCGGCCGGTGCCGCCGGGCCGGGTCGGTGCCATCTACGTGGCCGGCGACCAGGTGTCACTCGGCTACCTCGGCCGGCCGGGCCTCACCGCGGGCCGGTTCGTGGCGAACCCGTTCGCGAACGACGGCTCCCGCATGTACCACACGGGCGACCTCGCCCGCCGCACCCTCGACGGCGAGCTGGAGTTCGCCGGCCGTGCCGACGACCAGGTCCAGCTCAAGGGCTTCCGCATCGAGCTCGGTGAGGTCGAATCCGCGATCCGGGACCTCGCGGGGGTGGTCGACGTGGCCGTCACCGTCGCGGACAGCGGTGACCACCTGGTCGCACACGTCGTGGGCCGGGTGCCCGGAGACCTCTCCGCGCTCCTCGCCGCGAAACTGCCCGTGCACATGGTGCCGGGCCGGATCCTGCCGGTGGACGCCCTGCCGCTGACCGTCAACGGCAAGCTGGACCGCAAGGCCCTGGCCGCGCGAGCCGCGCGGGACGAGACGCCGTCGGCCGTCGACGGCTCCGCGCTGTCCAGTCTCGTCGCCATCTTCGCCGAGACGCTGAACCACCCCGACGCGGACGCCGACACCGACTTCTTCGGAGCCGGCGGCGACAGCATCGTCGCCATCACGGTGGTCAACCGGGCCAGGGCGCTCGGGCTGACGATCGCACCCCGCGACGTGTTCCTGCACAAGACGCCGAGGGCCCTCGCCGAACTCCTCGGCACCCGCGCGCCGCAGACCCCGGCGGCCCCCTCCGTGCCCGCACGCCGCGAGGACGGTCCCGTGCCGCCCACGCCGATCATCCTGCGCCAGCGCGAACTGGGCGGATCCCTGGCCCGGTTCGCCCAGGCGCGGACGCTGCAGCCGGCCGAGGGCACCACCCTCGCCGACGCCGAGCGCGCCGCCAACGCGGTCCTTGCCGCCCACCCCGCCCTGCGGATGCGGCTGAACACCGAGCACGGGGTGTGGACCCTGCGCACCGAACCGGCCCGCGAGGCCGTCTTCGTCCGCGCGGTCTCCGCCGACGCCGAGGCCGCCGCGAACGAGGCGGCCGGACTGCTCGACCCGGAGGCCGGGGACGTCATCGCGTTCTCGTGGCTGGCGGCGACCGGCACCCTGGTGATCACCGTCCACCACATCGCGGTCGACGCGGTGTCCTGGCTGATCCTGCTCGACGACATCGCGGCCGTCCTGCGCGGCGAGCCCCTCGCACCGGTGACGACGTCGTACGCCGAGTACGCGGAAGCCCTGACTCTGCGGTCCGCGGGTGAGGCCGACGCCCTCGGGCACTGGATCGACACCCTCCAGGCGCCCGCGCTGCTTCCGTCGGTGGGCGCGCTGCGCGACACCACCGTGGTGCTCGGGCCCGACGCGAGCGACCGCGTCACGCGCACCGCTCCTGCCGCGCTCGGCGTCGCGCTCACCGAGCTGCTGTGCGGAGCGCTGCGCACCGCCCTGACCGAGGTCCAGGCGTCGCCCTGCGATCTCGCGATCGACCTGGAACGGCACGGCCGCTTCCCGGTCCTTGAACACCACGACTACACCCGTACGGTCGGCTGGTTCACCGCCATCGCGCCCGTCCGGCTCACCGCGCACACCGACCCCGTCGCCGCCGCCCGCGAACTCGCCGAGCGGCAGCCCGACGAGGCCGGGCACCTCGCCTACGGCCGGCTGCGGCACCTCAACCCGCAGACCGCGCCACTGCTGACCGCCCGCCCCCAGGTGCTGTTCAACTACCTCGGCCGGGGCAGCGAATCGGAGGCCCTGCACATCACCGGCGGCGACCAGGGCAGCCCCTACGCCGTGGAGGTCAACGCCTGGACGGACGCGGCCACCGGCAGCCTGCACGCCGCCTTCACCCTCGCCGAGGAGATCCCCGACGAAATCACCGCCCACTGGCTGCGCGCCCTGGAGGCCATCGCGGACTCCGCGGTGACGGCCGAGCGCACGGCGCCGGTCACTCCGCTCCAGCGGGGCCTGTACTTCCAGGCACAGATGGCGGGCTCGGCCGGGCACTACGTCGCACAGAGCTACTTCTCCTTCGACCGGCGCCTGGACACCGGCGCACTGGCCCGGGCCATGGCCTCGGTGATCGCCCGGCACCCCGTGGTCGGCGCGGGCTTCACCACCGACGACGACGGCAACCCGGTCCAGGTCCTCAAGGCCGGCCGGCCGATCGACGTCCGCACGGTCGAGCTGTCGACCGAAGCCGAGGTGGAGGCACTGCGCGTCCGCGACCGCACCACCGGCTTCGACCCGGCCGAACCACCGCTGATCCGGCTCACCGTCATCCGGCTGCCGGACGGCCGCGACGGCCTGCTCCTCAGCTACCACCTGCTGCTGTGGGACGGCTGGTCCCGCGAGATCGTGCTGCGCGACCTCTTCGCCGCGTACGAGGCCGTCCTCGCCGGAGAGCAGCCGGACACCCGTCCCGCCACGCCCTCCTTCGAGGACTACGCCCGGACCCTGGCCGCCAGGGACCAGGCCGCCTCGGAGCGGTTCTGGGCCGGGCAGCTGGCCGGGCTCACGGGTCCGACGCTGCTCGCCGGACCGGCGCCGTCCCTCTCCAAGGACCTGCCGCCCGCGCTCGTCCACACGCTTTCCGCCGAGCAGTCGCAGCTGCTGCGGGAGGCAGCCAAGACGCACGGCGTCACCCTGAACTCCGTCCTGACCGGCGCGTTCGGACTTCTGCTCGGCGCTCACACGGGCCGCAGCGACGCGGTGTTCGGCGTGACCGTCTCCGGCCGCGAGGGCGCCTCCCTCTCCGGCATCGTCGGCGTGCTGCTCAACACCGTGCCGATGTGGACGCGGGCGCGGCCCGGCGACACCGTCGCGGACTACCTGTCGGCCGTGCAGGCGTCCAGGGTCGAGGCCATGGAGCACGAGCACCTCGGGCTCGGCGAGATCCAGCGGGCCAGCGGCCACGACGCCCTGTTCGACAACCTCTTCGTGCTCCAGAACTTCCTGGACATGGACGCGTTCGCCGAGATGAACACCCGCCACGGCATCACCGCGGTGAAGTCCGACGACTCCACCCACTACCCGTACACCTGGGTCGTCACGCCCGGCGACCGGCTCACCGTCAAGCTGGAGCACCGCCACGGCGACAGCGACAGCGCCCGCCGTCTCCTCGACGACTACGTGCGCGTCCTCGATGACCTCGTCGCTTCGACCGGGCCGGTGGGGGCGCTCCCCGGCCTCGGCCCCGTGCCCGAGCCCGCCGTCCGCACGGACATCGGCACGGACACCGTCGTTGACCGGTTCGACCTGGCGGCCGACCGGGCCCCGGAGCGGATCGCGCTCGTCTCGCACGGCCGGAGCATGACGTTCGCCGAACTCCAAGGCCGCAGCCGCGAGTTGGCGGGAGTGCTCGCCGCCCGCGGTATCGGCCCCGAGCGGACCGTCGGCCTCGCGATCCCGCGCTCGCTCGACTCGATCGTGGCGCTGTTCGCCGTGCTGCGCACGGGAGCCGCGTACGTACCGCTGGAGCTGGACCACCCGGACGAGCGGATCGCCTCGATCGTCGCGGACGCCCGCCCGGACGTGATCCTCACCGTCGGCGCCGTCTCGCACCGGCTGACCGGCGATCTGATCGAGCTGGACCGCCCCCTGCCGCAGGCCGAGCCGTTCACGACCTTCGCGCCGGACGACCCGCTGCGCCTGCGCCACCCCGCGTACACGATCTACACCTCCGGCTCGACCGGAAAGCCCAAGGGCGTCGTGACCGAGTACGCCGGCCTCACCAACATGCTGATCAACCATCAGCGGCGCATCTTCGAACCGGTCCTCGCCGAGCACGGCAACCGGATCTTCAAGATCGCCCACACCGTGTCGTTCGCCTTCGACATGTCGTGGGAGGAGCTCTTGTGGCTCGCCGACGGCCACGAGGTCCACATCTGCGACGAGGAACTGCGCCGCGACGCGCCCGCCCTGGTCGAGTACTGCGGTGAGCATGCCATCGACGTCGTCAACGTGACCCCGACGTACGCACAGCAACTGGTGGCGGAGGGCCTGCTCGACAACCCGGCCCGGCGTCCCGCACTGGTGCTCCTCGGCGGCGAGGCGGTCACCCCGACCCTGTGGCAGCGGCTCGCGGCGACCGAGGGGACGGTGGGCTACAACCTGTACGGCCCCACCGAGTACACGATCAACACCCTGGGCGTCGGCACGTTCGAGTGCCAGGACCCGGTGGTGGGCGTGGCGATCGACAACACCGACGTGTACGTCCTCGACCCGTGGCTGCGGCCGCTGCCGGACGGCGTGCCGGGCGAGCTCTACGTCTCGGGCATCGGCATCGCCCGGGGCTACCTCGACCGTCCGGCCCAGACCGCGGACCGGTTCGTGGCGTCCCCCTTCGGTGTGCCCGGCGAGCGGATGTACCGCACCGGGGACCTGGTGATCCGGCGGCCCGACGGCAACCTGATGTATCTGGGCCGCACCGACCAGCAGGTCAAGATCCGTGGACACCGGGTCGAACTGGGGGAGGTCGAGGCCGCGTTCGCGGCGAACCCGGCGGTACGGTTCACCGCTGCCGTCGCCCAGCCCGACCCGCAGGTCGACGGTGCCTACCGGCTTGCCGCGTACCTCGTGCTCGACGGCGCCGATCTGGCGGACGTCGCCGCCGAGGTGGGCTCCGGGCTGCCGGACTTCCTGCGGCCGACGCACTACGCCCAGGTCGACAGCATCCCGCTCACGGTCAACGGGAAGGCCGACACCTCGGCACTCCCCGAGCCCAAGCCGCTGGGAGCGCTGACCACTTCGGGTGAGCGCGGCCCGGAGACCGAGACCGAGACGGTGGTCTGCGAGTACTTCGCGGAGACCCTGGACCTGGACGACGACGAGGTGAGCGCGGTGGGGGACTTCCAGTCCCTCGGAGGACACTCGATGCTGGCCGTACGTCTGGTCGGGCTCCTGCGCCGGGAGTTCGGCCCCGTGATCACCATCCGTGATCTGCTCACCCTGCGAACCCCGGAAGCGATTGCCCGCCACCTTGATGACAACTCCTGACACCCAGCGATCCCGCCGCCCGGGATCCGACATCCTCCGGACGGCCATACGCCGCAACGTCGGCGCCATGGTCTGGGGCACCGTCCTCATGAGCCTTTACCAAGCCGGCGAGACCGCGTTCCCCATCGCGCTCGGCCAGATCGTCGAGCACACGATGCGGGAGCGGAGCACGGGATCGCTCCTGGTGTCGATCGCGGTGCTGGCCGTGCTCATCACGGTGGTGTCCCTGTCGTGGCGGTTCGGGATGCGTGTCCTGCAGAAGGCCAACACGACCGAGGCGCACCGCTGGAGGGTGCGGGTCGCGGCCTGCGGCCTCCAGCCGGTGGCCCGGGAAACCGGCCTGAAGTCCGGCGAGGTGCTCACCATCGCCACCGAGGACGCCGACCAGACCGCCGACATCGTCGAGGTGGTGCCGATCCTGATCAGTTCCATGATCTCGGTACTGATCGCGGCGGTCGCGCTGGGCATGGCAAGTCTTCGCCTCGGCCTGCTGGTCATGGCGGGGACCGTGGCGATCCTCTCCGTCCTCAGCGTGATGTCCAGGCGGATCGGCACCAGCACCAAGGAGCAGCAGGCCCGGGTGGCACGAGCGGGGGCGAAGGTCGCCGACCTCATCACCGGCCTGCGCCCGCTGCACGGCTTCGGCGGCAACCACGCGGCGTTCCGGTCCTACCGGAGGGTCAGCACGGAGGCGAAGGAGCAGTCGATCACCGTCGCCCGGGTGAACGGCGCCTACGCGGGCACCGCGTTGGGCCTGAACGCCACCCTCGCGGCCTCGGTGACCCTGACGGCCGGCTGGCTGGCCTTCGACGGGCAGATCAGCATCGGGCAACTCGTCATGGCCGTCGGCCTGGCGCAGTTCATCATGGAGCCGCTCCGGCAGTTCTCGGACATGCCGAAGTACGTGATGATGGCACGCGCGTCGGCGCAGCGGATGGCCCTGGTGCTGTCCGCCCCGCCGGTGACGGTCCCGGGGACGGAGCGTCCGGCCCCGGGCGGGAGCCTGGAGATCGACTGCGTCCGGTACGGGTCCCTGCAGGGGCTGAAGTTCCAGATTCCGGCCGGGGAGTTCACGGCGATCGCGGCCTACCAGCCGCGTGCGGCGGTGGAGCTCGCGTCGATCCTCGCCGCGCACGTTCCGCCGGAAGCCTACGAGGGAGTGGTGCGGGTCGGCGGGCGTGAGCTCGCGGGCCTCTCGGTCGAGTCGGTCCGCGAGCACATCCTGGTGAACCCCTACGACGGGGAGATCTTCGCCGGGACACTCCGCTCGAACATCGACCCGTCGGGGACGAGCCGGATGCTGCCCGAGGCGGTCGAGGCGTCCATGCTGACCGATGTGGTGGCCCTGCACCGGCAAGGACTCGACTACGAGGTCCGCGACCGGGGCTCGAACCTCTCCGGAGGCCAGCGTCAACGGCTGTCCCTGGCAAGGGCGTTGGCCGCCGACACGGAGGTACTGGTGCTGCGCGACCCGACGACGGCCGTGGACGCCGTCACCGAGCAGCTCGTCGCACGCAACATCGCGAAGCTGCGCCGGGGCCGTACGACCGTCGTGATCACCAGCAGTCCGGCCCTGCTCGACGCCGCCGACCGGGTCCTCGTCGTGGACGACGGAGTGGTCACGGCCGAGGGCACGCACCGCGGGCTGCTGACCACCGACGAGGCGTATTGCCTGGCGGTGACCCGGTGACAACGGCCTGGGGGCCCGGCGTGATCGCCGGGCCCCCAGGCCGTTCGCGTGTGTCAGGCCAGTGCCCAGGCGACGTCCCGGAGCAGGGCCTGGCGCCAGCCCGCCCGGTCGTGGCCCGACGCCGACCGCGACGTCCGGACGGTCGCGCCGGCCTTCTCGGTGAGAGCCTCGACCAGTTCGCAGTGGGGACGCATGCGCGTCTCGTGCTCGCCCAGGTCGAAGGCGATCCGCAGTCCGGACAGGGCGGGGTGCTCGCGCAGGCGCCCGGCGACGGCGCCGCCGACCGGACCGCCCAGGGGGTCCGGCAGCGCGGCCGCCTCCGGCGTCCACCAGAACGACCCCGACTGGCAGGCGACGCGGAACACCACGTCCGGGAACTCCAGCGCCGCGTACATCGCACTCAGTCCGCCCAGGCTCTGTCCCGCGACCACCAGGCGGTCCAGGTCCGCGGGCACCCCGCTGTCGGCCACGAGCGGAAGCAGTTCGTCCCGTATCGCCTCCCACAGCTCCGGCCGGCACCCGAACTCGGCGAGCCGGTCCTTGGCCGGCACGAAGACCAGCGTCACCGGTGGCATGTCACCCGCGGCGCAGGCGGCGTCGAACGCGGCCATCGCCGGGTGCAGATGGAGCCAGTCGTCCCCGTCGAGCAGCAGGACCACCGGTCCGCCGCCGCCCACCGGATGGATCCGTACGGGGCGCCGCCCGCCGAGGCGCTCACTGGCCCAGCGCACACGGGTGCGGGGGAGCGGCAGCACATCGGCCGCTCCGACGGCCGGCCAGTGCGGCTGGGGCGGAGCGTCCGGAGTGGCGGTGACGGACCGCTCACCGCCGGCCCCGACAAGGTTGTACGGATCGGCGTACGACCCGTCAGCCGTGCTGAACTGATAGGTCACCCGGAGCCGTGCGGGCATGCGCACCTCGGCGTACCAGCAGTCCGTGTCGCGCCACCGCACCAGCGGCACCGGATCCGACCAGCTTTCGAACTCGATGACCGCCCGGGCGCCGCGCCACAGGAACAGGGCGACCCAACCGCCGTCGCCGGACGGCACGTACGCGGGAGTCGCCGCCCAGAACTCATCGGTGCCGGGCACGCCGGGCAGGCCGAACCGGGCGAACGGACTCTCCGGGCCGGCTGGGCAACCGGAAGCGACTTCGGCCGTACCCAGCCGCTCCTGTGGCTGTCCGGGTCCAGGCATCGGTGCCTCCTTGTGAGGAAGAGGTGGAAACGTTAAGCTTTGTGATTAGGTGAGCCTAACCTAAGCATGACTCGCCTCGCGGCCGACCTCATCCAGATCAACCACCCCCACGGACGCGGCCCTTGCCGCCCGGGAACGCGCCTGCGCGCCGGACCGGGCATGCCGGTCCCATCGGGCTCCAGGAGGAACCCACACATGAGCACCAACCCGTTCGACGACGCCGACGGCCGTTTCCTGGTCCTCGTGAACGACGAAGGCCAGCACTCGCTCTGGCCGTCGTTCGTGGAGGTGCCCGGGGGCTGGACGGTCGCGTTCGAGGAGTCCACCCGCGACGCGTGCATGGAGTACATCGAGTCCCACTGGACCGACCTGCGCCCCCGCTCCCTCGTGGCGGCCGTCGACGCCTGACCGGGAGGGCCCGGCGGCGCCGCGCCCGTACGCCCGCGCCTCCGGCCCCGGTACCGGCCGAGACGCCTTGTGACGGACGGACTTCCCATGCTGTGCTCAAGGTTGACGAACGCGAACATCGTCACCATGGACCCGGACCGGCCGGTCGCCCGGGACCTGGGGATCTGGCGGGGCCGGATCGTGGGCCTGGACGAGGCGGTGACCTCGCTCCCCGCCCGCGAGGTCATCGACCTGCAGGGCGCCACCGTGCTGCCCGGGTTCATCGACAGCCATGTCCACCTGGCCTGGGCCGGGTTGAAGCAGAGCGCCCCGAGTGTCGCTCCCTGCGAGCGCGTGGAGGCGGTGCTCGCGGCTGTCGCGGAGGCGGCCTCGCGCACCGGCGCGCCCGGCGACTGGGTGGACGTGATGGGCTATGACCAGCGGGCCCTTGGCCGCCACCTGACCGCCGCCGAACTCGACGCGGTCAGCCACGGGCGCAAGGTGTTCCTGATGCACGACTCGGGCCACGGCTGCGTGGTCAACAGCGCGGTCCTGGACCTGCTCCCCGCCGAAGTCCCGCACCAGGACGGCTTCCTGGCCGAGAGCGCCATGACCGCGGCGCGGCGCCTGAGGCTGCCCTACGCCCAGGCCGACATCGCGGACGCCGTGGAACGGGCGGCCCGGACCTGTCTCGCCGAAGGCGTGACCGCCGTCGCTGAGGCGGGCATCGGGGGCGGCCTGCTCGGCCACAGCCCGGTGGAACTCGGCGCCTACCAATTACTGCGCGACCAAGGGCGGTTGCCCCTGCGGGTCCAGCTGATGGCGGCCGGCGACACGCTGCGCCCCCGCGACGCACACCGGGCCGACGGCTTTACGCACGCCCTGGACCTGGGCATGCGCACCGGGTTCGGCGACGACTGGCTGTCGCTGGGCGCGCTCAAGATCTACACCGACGGCGGCATGATGGCCCGCACCGCCGCGCTCACCGCCCCGTACGCGGGCATGGGCCACACCGGTCAGCTGCAGGACGACCCCGAAGTCCTGACCCGGCTCATCGTGAACGGCCATCTCGCCGGCTGGCAGCTCGCCGTCCACGCCATCGGAGACCGGGCCGCGGACCTCGCGCTCGACGCGCTGGAGCGGGCGCAGCACCTGCTGCCCCGGCCGGACGCGCGCCACCGGATCGAGCATGCCGGGCTGATCCGCCCCGACCAGCTGCCGCGCTTCGCGTCCCTCCGTGTCGGCGCGGTCGTCCAGCCGGCGTTCCTGTACTCCTTCGGGGACGACTACGCGGATGTGATGGGCCCGGAACGGGCGCCCTGGATGTACCGCGGACGGGGATTCCTGGACCACGGCGTGACGCTCGTGGGCAGCTCGGACCGGCCCGTCACGGACGGGGCGCCGCTGCGTGCCGTCCAGTTCATGGTGGAGCGGGCCTCCGCCTCCGGCCGCCGGGTCGGACCGCAGGAGGCGGTCACGGTCGAGGAGGCGCTCCGCGCCTACACGGTCTCGGGCGCCTACGCATGCCGCTGGGACGACTCGGCAGGCAGTCTCTCCCCCGGCAAGCGTGCCGACCTGGTCGTCCTGGGAGACGACCCGCTACGCGTCGATCACTCGCGGATCGGCGGCATCGAGGTCGTGGCGACATTCGTCGACGGAAAAGAAGCAACGAAAGCAGGAAAGCTGTGAACACTCGCATGGACACCCTGGAACGGCTCTCCCCGCTGTGGGAGGGCCCCGCCGTCGAGTGGCGCTGGGTGATCTGGCAGGTGAGCACGGGCGAATCCCTCGTCTTCGACCGGGAGTTGAACATCCCGTGCGATGTGGACGACGTAGTCCTCGGGGAAGTGATACGCCGGATGCGCGAGGCGGGCGCCCCGGAGACCGACGCCTACCCGGGCCGCCCCTGCGGCTAGCAGGCCCCGACAACGTGGCCGACTTGGCCGATTCAATTAGGTAAGGCTAGCCTTAGTTCGACCGTTCCGTTGGGGTTGCCCGACGCTCTGCCCTCACCGGGTTTTTGTCCGGCAGCCCCGCGCCCACGAACGGTGCGACCCGAGGAAGGAATGCCTTGACCACGGCCACGCTGCCCCCCGCCGCCCTCGCCGCGTCCCCCCTTCGAACCCCCACCGCCCGATGGCGAGATGGCGCCGAATTCCAGGTCCGCCGGGCGAACGAGGGCGACGCTCCCGCGCTGGCCGCCCTCTCCCGGCCGTTCGTCCGCGCGGGCGCCCTCCGCGAACGCCCGCTCTCCCTCTACGTTGCGCGGGCATCCGACTTCCTCGTCGCCCAAGCCCCCGACGGCACCCTCGAAGGCGGTCTCGGGCTGAGCGAACACGCCGCGGACGGCATCCTGTACAACTTCTGCGTGGCCGCGCACCGGCAGGGCTCGGGGATGGGGGGTTACCTGTTGCAGGCGGCGTTCTCCCGGGCCCGCGCCAGCGCCCTGACCATGCTGTTCACCGCGACGACCGGGAGCGGCCGGCTCTTCCTCGGCCACGGCTTCGTCCCGTCCCGCCCGGACCTGGCCCCGGCCGCCTGGGCCCGGACCCTGGACCCCGGCCGCAACGCACGCGTCCTGGCCCGCACTCTCTAGACGCATTCCGTAAACGCACTCGGTGGATACCGAAAGGGCGGGCCCAGTGGCGGGCCCGCCCTTCTGCCATCAACCGGCAGGATCTGCAAGGCAGTTCAGGACGCTCCACCGGTGCCGTACGAGGCGTCGAGGATCGAGGGCAGCGCCGTCACGAACGCATCGGCCCGCTCCTCGGGCAGCGTGAGGGCCGGAGCCAGCCGTACGACTCCGGGCCCCGTCGCGTTCACGAGGAAACCCGCGTCCTGCGCCGCCTGCTGGACCCGCGCGGCGACCGGCTGCGCCAGCACCACGCCCAGGAGCAGCCCCGCGCCCCGCACTTCGCGGACCAGAGGGTGCTCCAGCCGCCGGATGCCGTCGCGAAGCTGCTCGCCCACCCGCGTGACGTGGGAGAGCAGCCCCTCCTTCTCGATGGTCTCCAGAACGGCGAGCCCGGCGGCGCACGCGACCGGACTGCCACCGATTCCTAATGCCGTCTGTCAAGCCGCAGAGGCGGTCGGCGGTGTGAGCTCGTAGCACCGTCCGTCGCGGAGAAGGGCCCAGAGGACGTTGACGCGGCGACGAGCGAGGGCAAGGACGGCCTGGGTGTGACGCTTACCCTCGGCGCGTTTGCGGTCGTAGAACCGGCGGGATTCCTCGGACCGTCGGATGCTGAACAGCGCGGAGGTGTAGAGCACGCGCTGGAGCCGTCGGTTGTATCGCTGCGGGCGCCGCAGGTTCCCGCTGATCTTTCCGGAGTCGCGCGGGACCGGGGCGACGCCGCCGAAGGCGGCGAGGCGGTCAGGGGTCCCGAAGGCGGCCATGTCGCCGCCGGTAGCGGCCAGGAACTCGGCACCGAGGATGATGCCCAGACCGGGCATGCTGGTGATCACCTCGAAGTGCTGGTGGTCGCGAAACCGGGCCTCGATGAGCTTGTCGAACTCGGCGACCTGCTCGTTGAGGAGCATCACCTCCTTCGCGAGCGTGTGCACCATCTGGGCGGTCAGCTTCTCCCCGGGCAGGCTGGTGTGCTGGCGCTCGGCCGCTTCGACCGCGGTCTCGGCGAGCTGATCGGCTCGGAGAACCTTGCGGTTGCGCAGCCACGTTTCCAGGCGCTTGGCACCGAGCCGGCGGATGGCCGCGGGGGTCTGGTAGCCGGTCAGCAAGGTCAGCGGACCCTTGTTGGTGAGGTCCAGGACCCGTTCCAGGCCGGGGAAGATCCCAGTCAGCTGGGCCCGGAGCCGGTTGACGGTGCGGGTGCGGTCGGCGACGAGGTCTATGCGCCGGCCGGTGAGGATCTTGAGGTCGGTGACCGTCTCGTCGCCGGTGTGTAAGGGGTGCAGGTCGCGGCGGATGCGGACCTGGTCGGCGATGACGGCGGCGTCCTTGGCGTCGGTCTTTCCTTCGCCGCGGTAGCCCTCGGAGGCGCGGTGGATGGCGCGTCCGGAGATGTAGTGGACCGGCTGGTCGTGGTTGAGGAGGATCGCGATGGCCAGGGCGGCTCCACCGTCGGCCAGGTCGATTCCCCAGGTCGCCTCGTCGCCCAGGGCCAGGACGTCGGTGAGGAGTTCGAGCAGTTCGGGCTCGTCGTTGGCGACTCGCCGGGACAGCAGCCGGTGGCCGCTCTCGTCGATCGCGACGCAGTGGTGGTGGGTCTTGCCTGCGTCGATGCCGGCCCAGATCGCGGCCATGTGGTGCCTCCGTGCGGTGTGGTGCTGGTGCCTCCCGACGGACGACCTCGCTGTCGATTCCCTACGGAGCGATCATTCGCAATTCCTAATTGGCAGCCGAGTCGTCGTGGGGCGTCGGGTGGCCAATCGGTGGTTGCCACTAGCGGCAGAAGGTTGAAAGCCACGCCCGACGCCCCTGGGTGGGAGAACCATACGAAGGGCTCGCCCGGTCCTGCAGACAACATAGGGAAGGTGGACCCGTGCTGACCGGGCGTCAGCAGACCGGCGGCTCCGCCGAAGGCGAGTGTGGCACCGATCGGCAGACCGCCGCCCAGGCCCTTGGCGAGGGTGATCACGTCCGGCTCCACGCCGGGCTCGGCCTGGTGCGCGAACCAGTGACCGGTACGCCCGATCCCGGTCTGCACCTCGTCAAGCACGAGCAGGCTGCCCGTGGCCCGGGTGATCTCGCGGGCGGCCCGCAGATATCCCCCAGGGGCCGGCACGACCCCTGCTTCGCCCTGGACCGGTTCGAGGACGACCGCCGCGGTGTGCTCCGTGACGGCCGCGCGGAGTGCTTCCGCGTCGCCGTACGGAACGTGTGTGACCTCCGCGGGCAGGGGAGCGAAGGGGGCCTGCTTGGACGGCTGGCCGGTGAGGGCGAGCGCCCCCATGGTGCGTCCGTGGAATCCGCCCTCGGCGGCCACGAGATGGGGACGCCCGGTCCGTCGGGCGATCTTGAAGGCGGCTTCGACGGCCTCGGCGCCCGAGTTGGCGAAGAACACCCGGCCCGGCCTGCCCGCCAGGTCGAGCAGCCGCTCGGCCAGTGCGACGGGCGGCTCCGAGACGAACAGGTTCGACACGTGCCCGAGCCTGGCGGCCTGGTCCCGCACGGCCGACAGCAGGGCCGGGTGGGCATGGCCCAGGGCGTTGACCGCGATCCCGCCGGTGAAGTCCGTGTACGCGCGCCCCTGTTCGTCCCACACCGTGCTGCCCTCGCCCCGGACGAGGGCGAGCGCGGGCGTGCCGTAGTTGTCCATCATCACCGCACGCCAGCGGTCGGTCAGCGGGGTGGTGCTCGCGGCGGTCACGCGCCGTCCTCCTTGCCGCCGGGCCCCTCGGACCCGGTTTCCTCGTCCGGCACCACGGTGGTGCCGGGTCCGTCCTCGGTGAACAGGCCGCGCAGCAGCGCGTGCGGTGCGCGGCCGTCGATGACCTGCGCACGGCCGACACCGGCCCGGACCGCCCGCAGGCAGCCCTCCATCTTGGGGAGCATGCCGCTCGCCAGCCGCGGCAGCAGCGCGTCCAGCTCGGCTGCGTTCAGGCGGGCGATGACGTCGTTGCTCTGCGGCCAGTCCGCGTACAGCCCCTCGACGTCGGTCATCACCATCAGCCGGTCCGCACCGAGCGCGACGGCCAGCGCCGAGGCCGCGAGATCGGCGTTGACGTTGTAGACCTGACCGTCCTCGCCGCGTGCGACGGGCGAGACCACGGGTATGTGCCCGCGCTCCAGGAGCGCGCCGATCGCCGAGGAGTCCACCGCCACGACGTCGCCGACCAGACCGATGTCCACCGGCCGTCCGTCCACCGAGGCGGTGCGCCGCACGGCGGTCATCGTGTGCGCGTCCTCGCCCGACAGGCCCACGGCGAACGGGCCGTGCACATTGATGGCCCCGACCAGCTCCCGCTGGACCCGGCCGGTGAGCACCATGCGCACCACGTCCATCGTCTCCGGCGTGGTCACCCGCAGCCCGGCCTCGAAGCGCACCTCCAGGCCCAGCCGGTCGAGCATCGCGCTGATCTGCGGGCCGCCCCCGTGCACCACGACGGGCCGCAGACCCGCGTGCCACAGCTCCACCACGTCCTGGGCGAACGTCCGGTGCAGCGACGGGTCGACCATGGCGTTGCCGCCGAACTTGACGACGACCGTGCGGCCCTGGAGTTCCTCAAGCCACGGCAGATCCTGTGCGTCCGGCAGCGGCTCCGGTATCGCGGCGGGCGTCTTCGGCTCCGCCGTTCCTGCCCCGCTCACGAGCTGTACGCGCTGTTCTCGTGGACGTACTCGGCCGTCAGGTCGTTGGTCCAGACGACGGCCGAGGAGTCGCCGGAACGCAGGTCCACGGTGACATCGATGCGCCGCTCCGACAGGTCGACCTTGTCGCGGGCCTCGCCCTCGGCGCCGTCCCGGCACACCCAGACACCGTTGATCGCCACGTCCAGACGGTCCGGGTCGAACACGGCCGATGTGGTGCCGATGGCGGACAACACCCGCCCCCAGTTGGGGTCTTCGCCGTGCAGCGCGCACTTGAGGAGGTTGTTGCGGGCCACCGAGCGGCCCACCTCGACGGCGTCCGCCTCCGTGTCCGCGCCGACGACCGACACCTCGATCTCCTTGGACGCGCCCTCGGCGTCCGCGATCAACTGCCGGGCCAGGTCCTGGCACACGGCATGCACGGCCGCGGTGAACTCCGCGGCCCCGGGCGTCACACCGGAGGCTCCCGAGGCGAGCAGCAGCACGGTGTCGTTGGTGGACATGCAGCCGTCCGAGTCCACCCGGTCGAAGGTGGTGCGCACCGCTTCGCGCAGCGCCGGGTCGAGCACCTCGGCGCCGACGTCGGCGTCCGTGGTCAGGACCACGAGCATGGTGGCCAGGCCGGGGGCGAGCATGCCCGCGCCCTTCGCCATGCCGCCCACTGTCCAGCCGTCGCGCCTGGCCACCGCGGTCTTGTGGACCGAGTCCGTCGTCTTGATGGCGACGGCCGCGTCCTCACCGCCCGCGGCCGAAACGACGTCCGCGACGGCGGTGATGCCGGCCGTCACCCGGTCCATCGGCAGCCGGACGCCTATCAGGCCCGTGGAACACACCGCGACCTCGTCGGGTGTCCGCGACGGCGGTGATGCCGGCCGTCACCCGGTCCATCGGCAGCCGGACGCCTATCAGGCCCGTGGAACACACCGCGACCTCGTCGGGTGTGGTGTCCACGGCCCGCGCCGTCCGTTCCGCCATCAGCCGGGTGTCGTCGGCGCCGCCGGGCCCCGTGCAGGCGTTCGCGCCACCGGAGTTGAGCACCACGGCGCTGACGCGCCCGTCGGCGAGCACGCGGCGGGACCAGCGTACGGGCGCGGCCTGTACGCGATTCGAGGTGAAGACACCGGCGGCGGCGCGCGACGGCCCCCGGTTCACGACCAGAGCGAGGTCCGGGTCACCGGACTCCTTGATGCCGGCGCTTATTCCGCCGGCGAGGAATCCAAGGGCGGCGGTCACACTCACGGAGCCACTCCATTCGTGGGCAGGCCCAGCCGTTCCGGCAGGCCGAGGGCGATGTTCATGCTCTGCACCGCGCCACCCGCGGTGCCCTTCGTCAGGTTGTCGATGGCGCTCACACAGATCAGCCTGCGGGCGTCCGGGTCCACGGCGATCTGTACCTGGACGGTGTTCGAGCCGAGCACCGCGCCGGTGGACGGCCACTGGCCGGGCGGCAACAGCCGTACGAACGGCTCGTCGGCGTACGCGGCCTCGAACGCGGCGCGCACCTCGTCGTCCCGCCCCGTCGCCGCGATCCCCGGGCGCAGCCGGGCCGAACAGGTGGCGAGGATGCCCCGGGGCATGGGTGCCAGGGTCGGAGTGAAGGACACCGTCACGTGCTCGCCGGCCGTGAGGGAAAGGTTCTGGACGAGCTCCGGGGTGTGACGGTGTCCGCCGCCGACCCCGTACGGGCTCATGGAACCCATCACTTCGGAGCCGAGGAGGTGCGGTGCGAGCGACCGCCCGGCGCCGGAGGTTCCGCTGGCGGCGACGACGACGGCCTCGGGCTCGACGAGGCCGGCGACGTAGGCGGGGAACAGCGCCAGGGTGACCGCGGTGGGGTAGCAGCCGGGCACCGCGATCCGAGTCGCACCCTTCAACTCGTCCCGGGCGCCCGGAAGTTCGGGCAGACCGTACGGCCAGGTGCCGGCGTGGGGGGAACCGTAGAACCGCTCCCAGGCGGCTGGATCGCGCAGTCTGAAGTCGGCGCCGCAGTCCACTATGAGCGTGCCGGGGTCCAACGCGGCGGCCAGCGCGGCCGATTGGCCGTGGGGGAGGGCCAGGAACACGACGTCGTGGCCGCGCAGGGAGTCAGCCGAGGTGTCGAGCAGGAGCCGGTCGGCGAGCTGCGGCAACTGCGGTTGTACGGACCCGAGCGGGCGGCCCGCGCTGGTGTGCGCGGTCACCGCGCCGACCTCCACGCCGGGGTGTGAAGCCAGCAGGCGGAGCAGTTCCCCGCCCGCGTAGCCGCTGGCGCCGGCCACCGCGACCCGTACGGTCATGTTCTTCCATTCTCTCTGGCGTTCATGGGAGGTGTGCGGGCACGGGGCGGTGCCGAACGGGTACGCGGGCGCCGGCCATGTGGAAGCGGGCGGGCACAGGGCGGGAACCGATGGCCGGCAGGACCGTGGTGTTCCCCTCCCTGATGTCACGGGCGAGCGCGTCCCCAGGGCCAACCCGTTGATGATTAGCTTAGCCTAACCTAAGTCAATCGCGGTCTGCCTGCGTGGCCCTCGGGGCAGGGCTCGGATGGAGGGCGAACCGCATGGTGGATGTGCCGGTGCCGCCCCCCCCGCGTTGTCAGCTCACGCGCTCCTCTGTCAGCTGCGTCTCGATCAGGTCCGCGGCGCGGCGGGTGCCGCCCTCGGCGCGGACCTCGGCCCACAGCCACGATGAGCGCGCGGCGATCCGCGGATCGCCGATGAGTTCCATCAGGGCCGTGCGCAGCGCTGCCGCTGTGAGGTCCGCGGTGTTGACCTGGCGGGCAACACCGAGCTCGACCAGCCGGTCGGCGTAGCGGCACTGTTGGGCGCCCTCCGGTACCGCGATCACCGGCACACCGGCGTACAGGCACTCGCTGCTGGTGGCCATTCCGGTGTACGTCACGCACGCGTCCGCGTGCTCGAGGATCGTCAACGGGCTTGTCCACGGCCGTACTTCGAAGTTGGACGGAATCCGTTCGGCCAGCTCGGACGGATCGCTGTCGCCGCCGGTCTGGAGCACCACATGCCAGCCCGGAAGATCCGCGAAGGCCGCCATGCACTGCTGGTAGATCTCCTGTGGCCGGGGGTGCTCGGAGCCGACCAGTGACACCAGGAGCACCTTCTGCGCGCCGGCCGGACGCATCCAGCCGCCCTCCTCCTCGCCGGCGCCGAAGCACGGGCCGACGAACGTGACCGCTTCGGTGTCGACCCGGTCCGCATAGGGCTGCAGGGCGCGCGGGATCATGGCCAGCACTCGCTCCGGGTGGCCGGTGAACTCCTCCACATTCGTGGTCTCCGCGCCGCACCGCTCCAGCCAGGCGGCGAACCGCGCTCGGTATGCGGGGCCTCCGGGCAGCTCGGCGAACGCCGCGCCGATCTCCTCCCGGGCACCCTCCCAGGCCACGTGCGTCGGTGACAGCTGGACGACGGCGCGGCCCTGCGCCTCGGCCAGCGCGCGGCCCGCGTACGCACCGATGTCGTAGAGGTACAGGTCGGCCGGGTCGTCGTCGTACGCCGCGTGCAGCTGGGGCAGAACGGCCATCGCCTCGTCGAGGAAGAGGGAGGCGGCGGCGATGGGGTCCTGCGGCCAGTCCTGGTGGGCGAGCGGCAGGGTGGAGGTCAGGGGGACCAACTCGGCGCCGGTCTGGGCGATCAGCTCGGCGGTGTGGTCGGCGTTGGCGTACGTCACGCGATGGCCGCGGGCCACCAGCTCACGGATGATCTCCAGGCTGGGCAGCACGTGGCTGACCAAAGGCGTGCCGATCATGGCGATATGGGCAGCATGGGGCATGTCAGGACTTCCTTGAATATGAGGGCTACAACAGAGCAACGTCAAGGAGCCCGACTCGGCAACGGGCAGAGCGCAAAAGGCAACGCATCGCGCCCTGCCCGGCACTCATGTGCGGACAGGGCGCGCGGAGGTGCCGACCCGGATCTCCGAGTCGGCACCGAACGCCGTCAATGGGCGGGATCCGTATCCGGGATCAGTAGGCCGTCGTGACCGTCACTCCGCTGAACGCCGTCTGCGCGTACAGGCTGATGTAGCGGTATCCGGCCGTGCTGTTGGTGACGGTGATGCTTTCGGTGTTGCCGGACGTCACCGAGCGGGCGGTGTAGGCCGTCGGGCTCGCCCAGTTCTTGGGGTTGTAGTAGAGGTCGGCGTTGCCGGTGCCGCCCGTGGTCGTGATGTGCAGGGTGACGGTTCCGGCGGGGAGGTAGAGGTACAGGTAGTCGAGGTCGCCCTGGTTGGCCGCGAGGCCGGTGCGGGAGCAGTTGCGGTCCATGACCCGGGTGTCGGGGTTGGTGCAGGTGGGCAGGGCGCCGGTCACCGCGACGGACTTGGTGGTGGTGTTGGTCAGGCCCTTCGCGTCGGTGACCTTCAGGGTGATCGTGTACGTGCCGGGGGCCTGGTAGGTCTTCGACGGGTTGGCGGCCGTGGAGGTCGTACCGTCGCCGAAGTTCCAGGCGCGGGCGGTGATGGTGCTGCCGGCGTCGGTCGACTTGTCGGTCAGCTTCACCGTCAGGCCCGAGACGGTGGCGTCGAAGGCCGCGGCGGGGCCGCCGCTCGTGACACCGCAGGCACCGGCGGCGCAGGCGTCGAGCCAGGTGTTGAAGTCGGCGTCGTAACGGGTGCCGATGCCGGTGTTGTACACCGCGTACGCGCCGGTGTAGTCGCCGGAGCGGAACTTGGCCAGCATGTTCTGGACGTCCGCCGGGTGCTTCTCGATCATGTAGCGGGTGGCGAGGTAGCCCCACGGATAGGTGCGGGTCAGGTCGGAGTTGGCGTACGTGCTCTGCCACAGCGTGCTCAGCGGGTAGGTGTGCTGGGCGGCGTCGGCGATCGCCTCGGTGTCGGGCAGGCCGCGGTAGCTGTACGAGACGTACTCGGCGAAGCCCTCGATCCACCAGATGTCCGGCACGGCCTGCCCGGCGTTGAAGTCACCGGCCATGTCGTAACGGCCGTCGAGGTAGTGCGTGTACTCGTGGTTCAGGTTCCAGATGTCCCCGGGGAAGCCGTCGTTGACGCTCTTCACGTAGGAGAGGAAGCGGGCCTGGTTGTTCGGGTCGGAGGGGTTGCCCTCCAGGTACTCGCCGCCGTTGTTGGTGCTGTTGCCGAAGATCCAGCCGGAGTACGTCTGGTAGTCCTTCGGGCTGGCGAACGTCACGATCTGGATGTTGCTGTTGTGGTCGTCGGCCACCGGGCCGTTGTCCTTGACGATGCCGTGGAAGTACGCGTCCTGCCCCTGAAGGCTCTTGCACGCCTCGGCGAGGGCAGCGCTGGTCAGGGACTGGGCACGGAAGGTGTGGCCGGCGTCGCAGTTGTACGTGATGGGCAGCGCGGCGCGGGTGAGCTGGCCGGTGAAGTCGCAGGTGCCGTAGTACGAGCACTGGGCCTTGTCGTAGGCGTCGGTCATCGCGGCGACCCCGACCCACAGCGGCGCGGTCGAGCCGGTGATGGCGGACGAGCCGAGGAGGCCCTTGACCAGCGGACGCACCTTGGCCTGCAGCGCGGGGGTGTCGAGGAAGCGGGCCATCTCCGTACCCGCGTTGGAATCCAGGTAGAACCAGACGTCGTTGAGCTTGGAGAGGTGGTTCAGGGCGAACGTGCTCAGCGTGTCGATGATGCTCGGGTCGGCGGTCACCGCCGAGATGTAGGCGGGGTTCCAGTGGCCGCGGAAGAGCGGGGTGAACACGTCGTTGACCGCGGCCTGCATGCTCCAGTACGCGTCGTACGAGCTGTTGTAGGCGTTGAGCACCTTCTTGTACGTACTCAGGTAGCGCGCCTGCTCGTTGGCGCTGTCGGTGAGGATCAGGACCTCGCCCATGATGTCGCCGTTGGCCGCACTGACGTCCATGAAGTGCGATGACGAGGTGAAGGTGTCCAGGGCGGCCTCGCTGGCGGCGGCCAGGGTCGGACCGTAGGGGCCCACGTCGGAGGCGTTGTTGGACTGCACGTAGTAACCGGCGCGCAGGAACAGCACGAGCTGCCACACGTTGGTGGAGTTGTCACCGGGGTAGGTGCGCGCGGTGTTCTGCAGGGCGCCCGCGATGGTGACCATCTGCGCCTCGCGGAACGCGTTGTAGGCGTTGGTCCCGGTGAGGCTGAACAGGGTGTTGACGCAGTTGGTGGTCGACGCCTGGACGAACGCGACCAGGTCGGATCCGGTCCGGCTGCCGAAGTCGCCCGGCGTGCAGGAGGCCGCGGCCGCGCCCTTGGCCGTGTCGCCCTTCGCCTGCTGCTTCTGCGGGGTCGGTGAGGTCAACGGCCTGTTCGGGGGCAGGTGGGCAGCGTCGATCGGGCTGCGGCGGGCGTCGGAACGGTCGGACATGTCGGCCGTCGAGCCGACGGGCGGCGGTGTGGCCCGGCTGCTCCTGCTGTTGTCGGCGGACGGCGCGGCCGCCTCTGGGTGAGCGGCCGCGGCGGCGGCGCGGCCCGGTTGGGCGAGCATGGCGATGCCGAGGCAGAGCGCGAGGGCGAGTATCAGGAAACCGGTGAGACTTCGTCTCTGGCTTTCCGGTCGGGTGTTCACGTGCCGCCTCCCAGCGGTGTGGCCGCGCTCCGGCGCGCGGCGGGTGGGGGTACCGCGGGCCTGGCCCGCCCGGCCGCCCCTGACCTCGGGGCGTGACGGAGCGGACCCGGGTGACCCACGGGTCGAGCCGAACAGTTGGCATGAACGCGGCTTGGTTCCGCGGTCTGTAAAATTGCATATGTCACATGGCTTGTGAAGGGAGTGCGGGTAAACCGGAGGCAATTCCTGGGGGAGGACGGCGACTTGGGGAACATCGCCGGGGCTGGAGCGGGCTGTCCCGGGCAGCTCGGCGCTCACCTCGGCGAGATTCGCACGGGGTGGCCGGCTTCGGACGGGCCGTGGAGGTGGACTCGATCGAGGAGGTGCTGCGCTCGCGGGAGGCCTTCGTGGAGGAGCTGCTCGACTCGGTCCTCGACCGACTCGGCTTCCCTCAAGAGCCGGACCCGGAAGCCGACGGAACGAGCGGCTGAAGCCGGGTTCCGCAGCGCGCGTCGGGCGACCGGAAGGGGAGGGGGGCTTTGTTTCACGAGGCCAGCGGCAGCGCCTGCGGGCGCCAACCAACCAGACCCGGCTCAGGATTGGCCCGCGCCCGTCCGATCTTGTAGCGCCTCGGCAATGAGGTCACGGATCAGGTATTCACCAGGGGCCCGGTTCTCCGTGAGGCGGTGCAGGTCGGCGGGGCCGAACCAGTCGTAGGCCGTGTGCTTGGACCATTCCAGGGCCGGATTGTCCAAGTCGCCTTCGACCTCGACCAGGTAGTCGGCCTCGTGCCGGGTTCCGCCGCCGTCGTCGCCGGTCCAGGTGGTGATCCCGAGCAGGCGCCGGACGCGGCGCAGGTACCAGCCGGTCTCCTCTTCGACCTCGCGGGCGAGCGTGTCAAGGAGTGATTCGCCGGGCTCGACGTGCCCGCCGACGATGTCCCAGCAGTCAGGGAAGAGCCGCCGGTCAGGGCTGCGTTTCTGGGCGAAGGCTCTGCCGTCCTGATGGAGGACGACTGCCCCCACCGTCCATACCTCACCATCGGCAGGGACCGGGATCTCGACGCCGGCCGCCACGGCCACGGGCTGCTGATCGTCTGGCATGCGCTCACTGTAGGGCTGTGTCCGCCAGCCTGGGCCATTGTCCGGACCGTAGCCGGCCGGGTGGGGGAGGACGCGGTCCCTGGCCCGGAGCCGACCGGCCCCTCCCGTCCGTACCCGTACACGCAGGCGTCGCAACGCGTACGTCCTTGAGGAGCGGCAGCACTAGTGGGTCAGCAGGGCGCAGACGAAGTCCTCCTCTACGGCGCGCAGGTGTGCCAACAGGGCCGGGGCGGTCTTCTGGTTCACCTGTGAGGTGATGGAGAGGGTGAGGCTGCGGCGGCTGTCCGGGGTGCCCACGCCGAGCTGGGTGTAGCCCGCGGTGTTGCCGGTGTGCCCGTACACCACCCCGCACCGGGTGGTGTACTTGAAGATCGCCAGCCCGGCCTGGTTGGCGCCGGGGCCGGCCGGTTCCGAGGCGCCGTCGACGAATGCTCGTTGCTGCTTGCGGGTCGCGTCGCTGATCAGCGTGCCGCCCGCGTACCCGGCCATGAAGACGCCGAAGTCCGCCGGGGTGGACACCATGCCGCCCGACGCCCAGGAACCGGAGGCGCCGAACAGGGTGGAGACGTCCTCCGTCGGTCTGCCCGGTTCGACGTCGTAGCCGTGCAGGTAGGGCCCGGGCAGCCGGTGGCCGACCGGGAGGCTGGTCTCGGTGAGCCCGCGCGGCCGGTAGACCTCCGCGGTCAGCAGGTCCTCGTAGCTGCGCCCGGTCGCTGCCTCCGCCATCAGGGCGACGGCGACGTTGTCGGAGTTGGAGTACCGGTAGCGGGAGCCCGGGGCGAACTCCAGGTCTTGGTCGGCAACGAAGTCGAGCAGATGCCGGGAGTCGAACACCCGGTGCGGGTCGGCTTGGATCAGCTTGACGAACTCCGGTGCCGCGCTGTAGTCCGGCAACCCGCTCGTGTGGTTGAGCAGCTGACGCAGTGTCACCGCACCCCAGGCGGCCGGCAGCGAGGGCAGCCGGTTGAGGGTGTCGTCCAGGCTGAGCAGCCCGCGGTCGACCAGGCGGAGCGCGACCGCACCGCTGAACGCCTTGGAGGCGCTGGCAAGACGCATGTGGTCGGTGGCGCTGGGCGGCCGCCGCGTGCCGAGCTCGGCCACCCCGGCCTGGACCACCCGTACCCGATCGCCGTCCCGGAGCACCGCGATGGCGCCGGGCGGGCCGTCCGGACGGTCGACCAGTTCGCGTAGGCGGGCCCGGAGCGCCCCGTCTTCGTCGCCATGCGGGGCGGCCCCGGCCGGGCCGGCCAGCGCCAACGCGGCGGCGAGCAGGATGATGACCGCGCGCCCGCCGTGACGGGGCAGCGGCAGGCGGCGGTAGCGCAGTGACACGACGGAGCCTCCGAATGACGATACGGCGGGTACGACGCTGCTCTGACCGCCCTGCATCGCCCGCCGGTACGCCATGCATCACCGGCCGCCGCCCGACCGAAACTCCCAGCCCCCGAAGTGACCCGCCCAGCGGAGCACGCAGGCACCCGGAGCCGACGCCCTGATGTCTCCGCAGCTCAACGGGCGTTGCCCCGTGTCGGAGCGAGGAGACGGGCGAGGAGACAGCGAGGACACCCGGTGCCGCGCCCTGCTCCGCTCCTGCTGGTGAACGCCTGCTCGGCGCAGTCGCGTCGGGGCCCTTCCCGGCCCTGCGGAGGGGCTTTACGGAAGGGTCAGTCGACGCGGAGGCGCCTGCCCCAAGCGCGGCCCCAGCCGCCGCGCCAGACGGCAAGACCCGCGTCGGTGAACACACAGCCGACGCCGACGCCCCAGTCCTCGCCCTCGTACCGGACGGCGGGGTCGGACAGGGCGCGATGGAGGTCGTCGGCAGGGATCACCGTGAACGCGTCGTCGTTCACGCCGGGGTAGTGCCGAACCTCGATCCACCCGGCACGAACAAAGGGGATCAACGGGGCGAGCTGGTGGTCGACCCACTCGGCAGGTCCTCCCAGATCCCGAACGGCCCCGTCAGCATGCCGCTTGCCTCCGCGGCGCAGACCAGAACCTCGCGTTGGGCTCTGCTCAACCCGTCCCAGGCGGGGAATCCACCGGTATCCACCGCTGGGCAGGCATCGTCGGCCCAATGGCGGCGGACAGCGTCCGGGGTCGCAAGGGAGAAGCGGCGATCGGATGCGGGTGACCAGAGCCAGTTGACCGGGTCCTTGAGGACCGCGTGCAGCGCATCGCCGGTCAGGACGGGGTCAGAGGGGGAAGGTGACATGCCTTCCACTTCCCGGACGATGACCAGGTCACGTTCGACGAGACTCCGCAGCACCGCACCGAGCAGCGGGACCAGCCCCCGCTGCTCGGCCTCGGAGTAACTACGAGGCGGCGGGGCCTCTTCGGCATGTGCCCAGCGCAGGGCCGTGCCATAGGTCTGGGTCACCCCGGCCAGGGGATCCTGGGACATGGCTCGACGCAGCAGTGTCTGTTCCGCGAGGGTCAGGGAATTCCAGGAGTGCACGACGTGGATGATCCCACTTCATCGACTGGGCGGTGTCCGCGATGTGTGCGGGGCAGCGCCGAGTTGGCCGGGCGGACGGTCCGGCTCATCCGGACGTCGGGCGCAGGATCAGGCACACGAAACCGAAGACATCCCGGTACACGTTCAGCCATTCGTCGCGATGGGTGGTGGCTGCCTCCAGGGCCTGGGGGCTGTCCGGGTCGTCCGGGTGGTCCAGCGCCCAGGAGGCAAGGGATCCCGTCCATGCCCATTCGTAGGCGTCGAGCTCCCGCTGTGTGCTGATGTGTCCGTGGACCGGTGTCCAGCCATTGGCGGCGACGCGGTCCAGGGTGGTCGCCAAGTCGCCGAGGTCGCCCAGCATTTCGGCGGCCTCGGGGGAGGGTTCGCGTGTCCAGAATCCGTCGCCGACCAGGACGCGTCCGCCGGGAGCCAGGTGCTTGCGTGCCGCCGCGAGGGTGGGAAGCAGGCCGCCGAAGGCGTGTGTGGCCCCGACGCTGAGCACCAGGTCGAAGGCGTGCGGGGAGGCGAACTCCGCGGCATCCTCCTGGTGGAGGGAGAGGCGCTGTTGGACGCCGGCGAGCTGAGCGGCCTCATGGGCGCGGGTCAGCGAGGCCTCGGAGATGTCCACGCCTTCGGCCCGCAGGTGAGGGTATGCGGTCAGGGCGCGCAGGAGCCACTCCCCGCCACCGCAGCCGAGGTCGAGTACGCGGGCGTCGGCGCGCGGGATGCCGTGCTCCAGCAGTTGACGTACTGAGTCGTCGTCGAGCGGGGCCGCGATCGGATGGTCCGCGTGGGCATGCAGGGAGATGAGTTCACGGTTCATCTGGGGCAGCCTGGCAGGAGGCGGAGCGTGTACGCACCCCCTTTTCCTCGCTCTGCGGGCAGTTGGACCGCGCAGGCCCGTCAGCCTGTGGGCATGCCGATCTGGTCGCGTTCCAGTACGGCGCGGAGCTCCGAGAGGGCCTGCGCGAGCGGCGACATCCGGGATCCGTCGAGCGTGCCTCCGATCAGCTCGGTCAGCCGCTCGGTGAAGGTGCGGTCGGCCGCGTCGACCAGCTCCGAGCCCTCGTCGGTCAGCGCCAGGAGCGATGACCGGCGATCCGATGGATTGCGCTGCCGGACGACCCACCCCTGCTTCTCCAGGCGGTCGACGCCCTTGCTGGTCGCCCCGATTCCGACCGCGAACTCGGCGGCGAGGTCCGCCACCCGGGACCCGGGATGGTCACGGAGATGGCGCAGGAACTCGAACTGCGACGTGACGATCCCGTGCCGCTCGCGGAGACGGTCGTTGAGGGCGTTGTACAGCCGCGTCTCGCAACGGACGAGGTCGGAGAAGAAGCCCGGGAGATCAGCAGTGCTCGATTTGTATGCCACAGCATATAGTGTAGCGGCAGATACTTACGTAGCGGCTACTTGCGACGGGAGCCAGGAATGAGCAAGGAACAGCGCACGATGATTGACGCCATGCTGCGGCAGCCCCGACCCGAGGCCCCTCGGCCGGTCGAGGCGCTCCGAGCCGGATTCAGGGCGATGATGGCCAAAATGATCGTCCCGGACGGAATCCGCACCACACCCACGACACTCGGCCCACGCCCCGCACTGCTTGTCGATCCGGTCGACGGCGCCCGCGCAGGGACGATCCTGTACTTCCACGGCGGCGGCTTCGTGTTCGGCTCACCCGAGACCGCACTGTCCCTGACGGGCAACCTCGTGGCCAAGACAGGGCGCAGGGCCTACTCGTTGGACTACCGGCTCGCCCCGGAGCACCCGTTCCCGGCCGCGATCGAAGACACGCTGAGCGCCTACCGCGCACTGCTCGACAGCGGCGAAGACCCTTCCGGCATCGTGTTCGCCGGCGACTCCGCGGGCGGTGGGCTCACCGTCACCACCTGCCTCGCCGCCCGCGCCGCGAACCTCCCCCTGCCTGCGGCGATCGTCGCGTTTTCCCCCGGACTCGACGCCACCCGCACCGGCGAGAGCATGGACACCAAAGCAGGCATCGACCCGTTCTTCACACGCGAATCCCTCGGCCGCACCGGAGCCATGTACCTCGCGGGGCAGGACCCTCACCAGCCCATGCTCAGCCCGGCCGTCCTCGCCGACCTGACCGGATTCCCGCCGATGCTCCTTCAGGCCGGCACCAACGAAGTGCTCCTGGAGGACTCCACGCGCATGGCCGCGCGCGCGAGGGCCGCCGGAGTGGACGTCGTCCTCGACATCACCGCCGACGTGCCCCACGTGTTCCAGTCGTTCGCCGGCGTCCTCGACGAGGCCGACGAAGCGCTGGACCGCGCGGCCCTCTTCCTCACCCAGCACATCCGCACGCCGGAGACGGCGAGCGCGCCGACGGGGTGAAGCCGGCCGCAGGACCATCAGGTGTCCGGCGGCTCGATGTCCGAGTCGAGCCGCGTCCACCCCTGTACGGCCAGGGTCGTCGGGTGCCCGAACCCCATCGCAATCTGCGCCCGCCGCAGCGCGTCCTGGTGCAGCGCGCCCGCCTCGTCCTTCGCTCCTGTCGCCCGCAGGTCGAGCGCCAGGTTCGACGAGCAGCCGATCGCGTCGTAGTGGTCGGCGCCGAGGACGCGTACGAACCTGTCCTGGACCTCGCGCCCCAGCCGGACCGCCTCCGCCAGATCGCCGTCGGCGACCACGTCCGTGGCGTGGTTCATCGTGCTCGTCAACGTGTATGGATGGTCGGGTCCGAGCACCTCGCGGTACTGCTCCACCGTCCTGCGCGACAGAGCCAGTGCCGCATCCTGATCACCCGTCAGGCGCAGGTAGATCGCCAGGTTGTTCGCGCAGGCGAGGGCGAAGGGATGCCGCTCGCCCAGCTGCGTGCGGTGCCGGTCCAGGTTGTCCTGGGCCAGCGTCCGCGCCCCTTGCGCCTGCCCGGTGGCGACCAGGGCGCAGGCCAGGTTCATGGCGGCTGCCAGGGTGTCCGGATGGTCGGGGCCGAGGACGGACCTCGACACGTTGTGGATGTCCGTGCTGAGCGCCTCGGCCTCCTCGTACCGGCCCATGCGGCGCAGTACCGCGGACAGGTTGCGGGCGGCCCGCAGTGTCGCCGGGTGGCGTGCTCCGGTCGTGTCGCGGAACGCCTGCACCGTCTCCTGGAGCAGCTTCAGCGCCTCGGGCAGCGACCCCGTCTCGCACAGGTCGCGGGCGTAGCTGTTCGCCGAGCTGAGTGTGTCGGGGTGGGCGGGGCCGATGACGCGGGCCCGGGCCTGCCAGACGTCCCGGTCGAGGTGGCGGGCTTCCAGCCGGCCTCCGACGAGGAACAGCGACACGGCGAGATTGTTGGCAGCGCACAGGACGCGGGGATGGTCGCTCTCGAAGACGCGCAGGCACAGGGCGTGCGTCTCTCGGTCGATGTCCCGAGCCTGGGTGTAGGCGCCCTTGCTGCGGAGGTCGGCGCCCAGGTTCATGGCGGCCACCAGGGTGTAGTGGTCCTCGGGACCGAGTGCTTCGCGGGCCCGTCGCAGCGCCGCCTCGTCCATGGCGTACGCCTCGTCGATCTGCCCGCTGGAACGCAGCACGTTCGCGTACTGGGTCCGCAGGTAGATCGCCAGTGGGTCCTCCTCCCCGAAGGCGGGGAGCCAGGCGGCCAGCGCCCGTTCCGCCGTTTCCTGTGCGGTGGCGTAGTCCGCGCGGCGCCACAGATAGCGCACGGTTTCGGCGATCCAGCGGCGCACCCGGCTGTCCCGGCTGGTGAACGCCCGGGAGGGCTGAAGGTGCGGCAGCAGTGAGGCGTGCCGAGCCCAGAAGGCGGGGTCCTCGGCGTTCCCGGGGTTGGCCTCGGCGAGGATGGCGTGCACGTGCGCGCGCATGGCTGCCCACTCGGCCTGCGGCACCTGTGAGCGCAGCACTTCCTGCACCAGTCGGTGCAGGGTGATGGTTTTGTCGCTCTGGTTCGTCCGCGCGAGCCCGTACCTGTTGATCTCGGCGAACAGGGCGCCCATCCGCATCGGGTCGACCAGCCGCGGATCGTGGCGGGCCAGCAGCTCGCCCGCCCTGTTGCCGTACAGCGCCCACATCGGAATGGGGTCGGGGCCGAAGAAGGCGCACAGTTCCAGGAGTTGGGCCGCCGCTGGATTCGACTCGCGAACGGCTCGTAGCGACAGCAGCCAGGTGGCTGCCGCGGAGCGGGGATAGGCGGTGGCCGACTCCTGCTCCAGGGTCGTTGCCAGCTGGGTGCTCAACAGCTCCAGATAGGTCTCCACGGGCATGGCGGACTGTTCCAGCCACGCCGCAGCCTGGGCAACGGCCAGAGGCAGGTCGCCGAGTGCCTCGGCGACCTGGCCCGCGTCGCGGGCGGGCAGGTCGGGGTTCTGCACCTGGAGCAGCCGCACGGACTCGTCCCGCGCGAAGATGTCCACCTCGACCTGCGTCGCGCGCTCGGCCCAGGACCGGTTGCGGGAGGTCACCAGGACGTGGCCGGGGCCGGACGGGAGCAATGGGGCCAGTGCCTCGGGCTGTTCGGCGTTGTCGTAGATCAGCAGCCACCGCCGGTACGGCAGACCCTGGCGCAGAGCTTCCAGTACGGCGTTGGAGGTGACCCTCACGTCGTCGCCGGACGGCAGTCCCAGCCGGGGTGCGAGAGCACTGAGCTCCTGCCGGACGAGGCCGGGCTGGCCGGCGTTGATCCACCACGCGACGTCGTAGTCGGCGGCGAACCGGTGGGCGTACTCAATGGCGACCTGGGTCTTGCCGACCCCGCCCATGCCGAAGACGGCCTGCGGCGGGCCGCCCAGCGGGCTGCCCGCCGCGAATCCGTCACGGATCGCCTCCAGGGTCTGTCCGCGCCCGGTGAAGGCGGCGTTGCGCGGCGGGACCTGCCACACCGGGGGCGGCGTGCCGGGATAGCGCGGGCCGCGGTCGTCGTCCGGTGCGAGTGGCCGCGGCGCGTCCCCCGAGGTGGTGCCGGGCCGGCCGACGGCCGCCAGCAGCGCCGCCTCCGCCTCATCCGGCCCGTCCCGTTCGACGAGATCGACGGCGACCAGGTCGGCGAACGGCGCGGGCAGGGAGGCCGCATGGATGCGGACGGGGATCAGCATCCGCTGCGAGGCCTCGGGGTCGCGGGCCGCGACCGCCTTCCACACGGTGTGCGCGTGCGGCAGCCGTACATAGTCCGGGGAGAGCAGCGCGATGATCCGCCCGGAGCCGTCGAGTGCCCGACGCACCTCGGTCTGCGCGTCGGAGCCCGCCTGCTCGGCCGCTCCGCTGAGCGCCACCTGGTAGCCCAGGCCGGTGAGTCGGGCAGCGATCCACTCGGCCCACATGCGGTCGGCGGGCGCGTAGGTGAGGAAGAGGTCCGAGGGCACGGGCGGCTTGGTCCGCTCGTACTGGGACAGCAGCGCGCGGCGGACCGTCTCCGGCATCGCCCGCTGCTGTGTCACGCGTCCCTCGGTGATCCGCCCGGTGAGCCGCTCGGATGCGGCGAGCAGGCTGCCGCCCTGGTGGGGCCGGTCGCCGACGGGCGCGGGAATCTCCTCGTACGCGAAGAAGGGACGGTAGGGGATCTCCACGTCGCCCCAGTAACGCTCGCGCTCCTCGCGGCTCATGCCGGGGAGGAACGGCAGGAAGCGGCTGCGGGCGAGGTCGCGGCCCGCCTCCAGCTTCTTCTGCTCGGCGTACTCCACCCGCATGGGGGCGGGCAGGATGCGTACCGGCCGCTGAGTGACCTGGGCGCGGATGGACGCGGCGACCGCTTCGGCGCCCTGGATGGACTGCGCGCTGAGGGTGAAGCAGTCGACGACGACGTCGGGAAGCAGGACCGTGCAGATGCCGGCCGTGTCGGACAGGCCGGTACGGCTGTCGATCAGTACGTAGTCGTAACGGCTGCGGAGCTCGTCGCGGAGTGCGGCGAGGAACGCGGCGCCGTGCAGCCGGGTGTAGAAGTGGTCCCAGTCGAAGGTGGACACGGCGGCGGAGTAGCCCTCGTCCTGCAGACCGGGGGGCAGGAAGTCCAACCGGCCCGCGCTGTCGAGCTCCACGCCGATCCCGATGATGCAGCGGTCGATGTCGCTGCGGTCGCGGAACCACGCTGCACGGCCCTGGTGGTCGCTCGACATCGGCTCGCCGGTGCGCAGGGCGTAGTCGCGGATGAGGTCGATGACGCCTTGGGTGGAGCTCAGTTCGGGGTCGACGAGCAGCGGGTGGAAGTACCGGTGCAGTCCCGGCGCCTCCAGGTCCCAGTCGACCATCAGGACGCGCAGCCCGTTACTGGCGAGGATCCAGGCCGTGTTGACCAGGGCCATTGTGCGGCCGACCCCGCCCTTGAACGAGTAGAACGTCACGACGGTCCCGTACTCACCGGCATCCGGGCTGCTCATCGGGCCGGCCCTCCTTCTCTGCGGGCGTCACGCGATTCCTGCTGCGCGTACGGGTTGTACGAGATCCTCGGTCGGCTGGGCTGCGGGTCGTGCGCGCCGTTCCGGTGCTCCTGCGGCTGAGGGCGCCGCGAGGGGCCGCCGACGGGCCCGCGCAGGATGGGCCGAGTGGCAGGTACGGCGTCCGCATCGTCGTCCTGTGGCGGAACGACGACCGCTTGCCGTTTGCGTATCAGGTTGTTCTGCGCGGCCGAGACCATCTGCCCCAGCGCCCTCTTGAAGTCCCCGAAGCACACGCGTATCTGGAACTGTCGGTCGTGCATGCCCCGGGACGCCTTGCGTTCGAAGACCTCGGTGACCCGGCTCCACAGCTCGTAGCGGTCGCGCTCCTCCTGTGGATGGCACGGCACGAGGACGCCCGTCGCCGGGTGCTCCGTGCGGTCGAACTGCTCCAGCTCCTGGCGGTGGGGCGTGATCGACGCGCTCCACGCGTCCACCAGGAGGACCGTCACTTGGTCGTCGTGCCAGGCGCGGCTGAGCTGCCGGGTGAGCCCGGCCCGCACCTCCTGGAAGGCGGTGCCGTACCCCTGGGCGGTGACCAGCCGCTGTGCCTGCTGGTAGAGCGGATATTCCTCCTGCGGGTGGTACGGGTTCCAGTCGAGCCCCGCGGCTCCGTAGTACGGCGTGCCGCGCCGGTGCTCGGGGGCCGTCTCGCTCGTGCCGGCGGCGACGAAGAACCGCACGGTGCTGCCCGGCCGCGCCGGCGCTGTCCGCGGCTGGAAGGACAGCGGCTCGTGCACGAGCAGCACCGGCCGTTCGGGCACCGGAAGCTCCTCGTGCCGGGCGACGTCGAGCACGCGCTGGGCGATCAGACGGATCGCGCCCCGGTAGTCCTCGCCCGTCGGGTCCCGCTGGAGCAGCCGCTGCAGGCCGACATCGGCGTACCAGGATCCGAATCCGTCCGTCAGGTACTGGATGTGCGCGACCTCCTGCGGCACCTCGACGGACTGCCACAGCACGGGGATCAGCGCCGATGAGCCCTTCTGGTTGCGCGCGAAGTACTGATGCGCCCGGCGCATCATCACACCTGCCTCGCGCGAGCACCACGCGCTGCGGAAATACGCCGGGGAGTAGAGGGCGACCATGGAACGGCAACTGCCGAGCGCGCGCTCCAGCTGCTCGCTCCACTGCTCACCGATGCGGATCGAGCTGTAGTCGCGAAAACCCACGGGGACCTGGGCCGCCGTGTCGGACAGCTCGATGATCTGCGTGCACAGGTCGTCGTAGAACTGGCGCACGTACGCGTTCTCGTCGTCGACCCTGGCGTAGCTCAAGAAGAAGAACGGCCCCACCGCGCCCTCCACGGCTCCAGCAGATGAACGCAAAGCCCGCTCCCGGCGGACAGGGACATACCCCGCGTGTCCGCCTGCTAGTGCCCTCCGTCCACAACGCGGCGGGCAGAGCGTCACATTCGGGCCAGAACTCGCCTACGCCTTGCTCCAGCCGACAACCGTTCGCCGCAGCTCCGTCACGAACTCCCGCCCGTCACTGGTGAGTTCATCACTTCCCAGCAGGGTCTCGGCGGCGCCCAACGTCCGCTCGCACCAGTGTGCGTACTGCTCCTCCGCGTACGGCCCGTCCTCAGCCCGCCAGAAGTCGGTGACACCGAGATGCGCATAGGTGCCCTGGAGCAGTGCCCCCGCCGGCCGGAGGTCGGGCCGCCACGGCGCGTGGAACCGGGCACCGGAATCCGGCCGGTGCAGAGGTACGAGGTCGAGCAGTGCTCCGAGCTGCACGTGCAGGAACTCGTGGACCAGCGCCAGCGCGAGCCGCTCGGGATCCGGCGGCAAGGAGACCCCGACGGCCCCGTAGCCCCGCCGCACCGCCGACGAAACGCTCGTTCCGTCGGGCCGCGGGAGCAGCGGTACGAGCGTGGAAAGACCGGCGCTCAGAGCCTCCGCGTGCCGGCGGTGCCGGTGAACAAGTACCCGCCATGCCTCGGCGAGCGCCTCCTCCCACCGGTGCAGCAGCTCCTGCCCCAAGGGCCCGGGCACGGGGGCGCCGTGCGCCTCGCGGTACGGTCCCCGATCGTCGATGCGAAGGGTGAACCGGCGCCCCGCGGCCTCCAGCCGCACCACGTGGCCCGTCTCGGTCAACAGCTCGGCGAGCCCGCCGAGCCAGGGCTCCTCATCCCCCTCGGCGTGCATCACCCGCAGGCAGTCGGCCGCCCACAGATCCACGTACGGCCGCAGCAGCGCCGCCTCCCAGCGCTCGCGCGAACCACACCTCAGCCGCTCCAACTCGTCGTACGTCTCGGCGAGCCGCGCCCGGCGGGCGGCTCGCGGCCGGCGCTCCTCGGCCGCCCGGCGCACCGCGCCGAGCAGCAGTCGCCGCTTGCTGAGCTGCCCCGCCCGCAGCACGGCGACCGCCTCGGCACCACCGCGCCCACGGGCGATGGCGAGGAACGTCTCGCGGGGGACCACGTGCGACCGCATCACCGCACACCCACCTCCTGTGCCCTGCGGGCACGCAGCGCCGCCGCGTCCTGTTGCACGGCGGCCCCGATGTGGGCGATGAGAGCGGCCATGTCATGGCAGTACACCGTGGGATACCCGAAAACATCCCCCGCGCCTGCCCGGTACCGATGGGCGTACAGCCCGCCCCCGCACACCCTCTCCAACGCGCAGCGTCCGCACACCGCGGCACGCGGCGGCGTGCTGAACGCCGGATGCCCCGCCACGTCCGCGAACGAGTCCTCGAACACGTTCAGCCCGGTGATCGCGGCTCCGTCGTACGCCACCTTGAGGCTGTCCGCCAGCTCGATGGTCCCGTCGGTCTCCACCACGACCAGGTCCATCGCCCCGGTCCCCACCATCTCGCTGCCCGCCCGGCCGCCCAACAGCAGCATGATGAGTTCCTCGAAGAGCCGGATACCGGTCTCGCGGCGGGGCGCCCCGTACCAGCGGTCGAACACGGCACACAGCCAGTCCGCGTAAGGAGTGCTCCGCCCACCGGGGGTCGGCGGAATCCACGGTGGCACGCACCCCTCAAGACCTGGCGGGGGAGCACTCCAATTCCCGTGCGGCAGAAGAAGATCCATCCTGGGCGGCGCGAACTCCAGCAGAGCCTCGTAGGTCGCAACGGGATCACTGGCCAGATCGACCGTGCACAACACCCCCGCGAACAAATGCCTGTTGACCTCGGACCCCAGCACCCGAAGTCCTTCGGTGACGGCCCGGTGACTTCCCCGCCCGTCCCCGAACCGCCGGTTGCGGTCGTGGTCCTGAGCAGTTCCGTCCAGGCTGACCCCGACCTGTACACCATGCCGGCGCAGCACCCGCAATAGCTCCGCGTCCCGCAGCAGCACTCCATTGGTCTGCACCCACAGAGCCCCTTCGCCGCCCCCGTCGCCCAGGGCGTCACGCAGCGCACTCAGTGCCTCATCCAGATGCCGGGCCCCGACGAGCAGCGGCTCGCCCCCGTGAAGAATGACCGAAATTGCCTCGTCCCCCTGCCGGTACTCGGCAATCCGCCGGGCCACCTGCCGCACCGTCGCGGACTCCATCCGCCGGGGCTTGGCGCGCCAGCTCTGATCGGCCGCCTCGTACACGTAACAGTAGGAACAAGACAGATTGCACCGGCCATGCAGTTTCAATAGAAACTGACGGAGTGTCACTTACGGTGCCGGTCCACTGCACCAAGTGCCGACGTGAACGCCGATACCGGCTCGCACGAGGGATGGAGCGCATCGTCCCGCAACCGAGCCACCATGGCGCCGAAAACCGTGTCGGGCAGCTCAGCCAGCTCTGCATCGCTCAGGTCACTGACATCCGCCAGGACCGAGACCAACGGGGCGGGTGAATTGATCGCGTCCATGATCCCCTTAGACCCTTACCATCCAGTTTGTGCCGGAGCCTATAGCAGGTGGCGGTCCGAGTGCATCGACACGCGAGCGAGCCCTTCTCCTGGGAATCGGGAGCACCGTTGACGCCGCTTGTCGGCAGTGGAGGGGCGGACTCCGCGCTGGCGGACACGACCACCGAACGGCCGTCGTGACCACCCTCACCGGCCCACCCCCACCTGCACAAACCTCCGATGGCGGACCGACTTGGCGAGCGCTCGCAACGACGAGGCCAACGCTCCTCGGCAAAGGCCCCCGCATTCCCCGCCCTACTGATGGACTCGCGTTCGGCGCTCTGGGAATCGCTTGTCCTCGTGCTTCAGTGCGGGCCCTTCGCCGCCGAGTTCGTGTGACCCCGGCCTCGGCCACCGGATCTTTTGTAGCTTCTGCCAGTACGGGCCTGCCGCCAAGTCTGGAGAGACTGCCGGTGTCCGGGAGAGGACACCCCAACGGGAGGAGTGCTCGATGAGCGCGCAGGAGACGTACGACGAGATCGGTGAGGCGTTCGAGGGGTTCAAGGCCCTTCCGCTGGCCCAGTACGTGGAAGCCCCCAGCTTCCTCGGCATGGTCGGGGACGTCCAAGGCAAGAAGGTGATCGACCTGGCCTGCGGCACCGGCTTCTACAGCCGCGAGTTGAAGCGGCGCGGTGCGGCGGACGTGTTCGGCGTCGACATCTCCGGCGAGATGATCGCCGCCGCGACAGGCATCGAGCAGGCCGACCCGCTGGGCGTGCGCTACCAGGTCGGCGATGTGGCCGACCTGTGGCTGACGGACGAACGCTTCGATGTGGCGACCGCCGTGATGCTGCTCAACTACGCGGAAACCGTCGACGGGTTCGAGCACCTGTGTCGCAAGGTGCACGAGAGCCTGAAGAGCGGCGGCGACTTCTTCATGCTCCACCAGAAGCCGGACTACGACTTCACCGGGCCCTCGCCGCGCGCGTACGGCTTCCTCACCGAGCTGACGGGCGAGCAGTCCGGCACCGGGCCCCGGGTGAGGGTCACCGCGCTGTTGGAGGGCATGCCGATCTCGTTCACCTCCGGCCTGGCACGCCGCGAGGTGTTCGAAACGTGCCTGGCCAAGGCCGGGTTCAGCGAGATCACGTGGGTGCCCACCGAGGTGTCACCCGCCGGGATCGCCGCGTACGGCGCCGATTTCTGGGCGGACTACAGGGCCAACCCGTGCTTCGAGATGCTGCACTGCCGCGCCTGATCGCGTTCGGGCCGCAGGCGGCCCAGCCCAGGATCTCGTGGTCCTCGGCGACGGCCACCAGGTCGGTGGTGGTGCCCACCGGATCGGCCAGCCACTCCCGTGTCCTGCGGGCCGTGTCCTCGGCTCTCATCGCGCCGAGGTAGGACCCGGGCACGATGCCCGCGTACGCCTTCTGCCAGCCCCGCACCCGTATCTCGGCCACCGCCGGGACATCCGTGTCGCCCATGATCCTCACGCGCACCATGGGGCACACGGCGCGGGGCCGGGTCCGGGGGATCGTGGGGGAGCCGACGGGCTCGCACGGCCCAGCATTCAACCGCGAAGGGCCGAGTCCAGCTCGTAATACAGCGTGTCCAAGCGGCTGCGGCCGGGGGCGCGGGGTGGCATGCGCCGTACCAGTTCGCGGACTTCCGGTGAGGCGTGGCTGATCGCTCGTTGGATTTCCCTGTCACCGACCGCGGCATCGTCGCCCGCCGCCAGCTCGCTCGCGCGGGCCTCGTACACCGCCGGCGCGAGGGCGTGCCTCGACTGGTGCGGGGTGGCCAAGGGGTGGATGTACGGGGTCGCCGCCGCATAGCCCGCGGCGCGGGCGGCGGCGGTGGCGGCCGGGTCGTCGACGTCTCGGGCGGCTGCGAGCGCCGCCCAGGCCACGGCTCGCAGCCGACCGGTCCGCTTCCCGTCGCGTACGAAGGCCCGGATGCCCTCGATCGCCTCGCGGGGGCGGATGTCCGAAGGGGCCTTCGCCTCAAAGAGGGGCAGCACGCGCTCCACACAATCGGCGGCCCAGAGCCCGAGAGCCCGGCGGTCTTCTTCGCTGATGGTCACCTGGTTCACCCGTACATCCTGGTGGTTGTCGTGCCCACGCGGTACGGGTTTGAGGCTCGCCCCTGTGGCGCTTGTGGCGGTCGGGCGCGCCCGACCTGGCGCCCCGGCTCGGGGCGCCATCGTGCAGATCGCGCTAGCCGCGGCCGATCTCGGCACCGGAGGAGCCCACCAAATCCCTGCCGGGCCCGGCCGGATGCTGGGCGGGGGCCGAGAGCCGGGACCGCTCCGTGGGCGCGAGCAGTGAGTGTGTCAGGCGGGCGTGCAGGCGCAGTACGTACGGTGCGATGAAGAGGCCGACCGGGATCTCGACGAAGCCCAGCACGGCGGCCATGACCGCGTCGTCGTGGTCGCGGAGCGGGATGAACATGTACCAGCTGCCGTCCCAGGCGGTGACCACCGGCTCCCAGATCAGGGGCAGCAGCAGTCCGAAGACGCCGTGCGCCAGCATGCCGAAGGGAATGATCGCGAGGAGTCCGCCGACGGTTATGGCGACCTGTGCCCACAGCAGGTCGCGCCAGGTGGAGCTGTCGGTGAAGAGTGCCTCGCACCTGCGCCAGGCGCCGAGCCAACCGCTCCGTACCGGGGGAGCGGGCCGGTAGGGGGAGGTGACCTCGACCCCGCTCGCAGCGGTCATCCGGCGCTGGGCCTGCGCCGACCAGCGCACCGCCGCGACCATCGGCGGAACCAGGAACAGGCCGACGCCTATGAGCACCAGGGACATCGCGGTGAGCGCGAACCAGGCAAGGAACACGGAGAGTAGCCCGAGGCCGAACATGGCGAGCCCGCGTCCCATCGCCACCCACCCCGCCGTGAACCACGAGCGTCCCTGTCGCACACCGTGCGGGGAACCGGTCGAACCATCCGTCATGTCAGTCGTCTCCTGTGATCGGCCCGGGAGGATCGCCCCCGGTGTCGTACCTTGATCATCCTTGACGTTGCAGAGGCGAAGGGCAGCAGGTCTAGGCCAACCCTTATTCGGGGTGAATCTGACCGTGGTCGTGCAGCTGGACCGCGGTGGCCTGCGGCTCCAGGCACCCACCACCCGATGGCTTCCAGGGGGTCACGGGTGACTCCCGCTGTCCCCGAGCGGTCGGGCCGAATTGGCCAGTCGGGCGGCGAGGGCGGCGACGCGTGCCCGGAGTTCGTCCGGTCGCTCGATGACGAACGGCCGGTCCAGCGCGGCGAGTACGCCCGGCAGCCAGTCGAGCCGTTCCACCCGCAGCTCGACTCGGAACCAGGGCCCGGCCGCCGCATCCGCGCCGCTCGCGGACGGCAACTCCTCCAGGATTGCGAGGCCTGCGGGCAGCCGGGTGCGGATCTGCTCGGCCGTTCCCTGGATCCGCAGGGTCACCTCATGCCGGTACGGAGCCGTGGCGAGCCCGGACAGGACGCGTTCCGCCGGGTCGATTCCGGCGGGCGGCACGAACGAGCCGGGGAGGATCCTCGCGTCGGCGATGCGGTCGAGCCGGAACGTCCGGTCCTCGCCGATCGCGGGATCCGCGCCGGTCACGTACCACTTGCCCGAGTGGGCGACGAGCCCGTACGGGTGCAGGGTGCGTTCGCTGCGCCGGCCGTCGGCGGCGGCGTACCGGATCGAGACCGGCCGGTGATGGCGTACGGCGTCGGCGATCGGGAGCAGGACCGTTGTCTCAGGTGTGCTCGACTCGCCGGGCCCGGCCGTGAAGGCCAGCGAGTCGAGCACGGCGTCGAGCCTGCGGCCGAGCCGCCCGGGCAGGACCCGCCGGACCTTGGCCGCAGCCGTCTCGCTCGCCGCGCCCGTGCTCGTCATCAGGCCGGCCCGCTGACCGGCGACCAGACCGAGGAGCACGGCCAGCGCTTCGTCGTCGCCGAGCATGAGGGGAGGCATGCGGTAACCGGAGCCCAGCCGGTAGCCGCCGTAACGCCCGCGCACCGACTCGACGGGCACGTCGAGATCGATGAGGTGTTGGACGTAGCGCCGCACGGTGCGCTCGTCCACATCGAGCCGGTCGGCGAGTTCGGCGACCGTCCGGACGCCGCCGGACTGCAGGAGTTCGAGGAGGGTGAGTACGCGGGCGGTGGGTCGGGGCATGTCCAGAAGTCTCCCGCAGATACCGGGCGGATTCTGTCCGGTATCGGTCGTAGCGTGCGATCGGAAGCGCAAACGCGCTCACCCGCACCTCACTCAGGGAGACAACTCGTGGATATGGACATGGACTTCGTCTCGATCCGCATCATCACGGACGACATCGGCCGCCTCGTCGACTTCTACGAGCGAGCCACCGGCGTGCGGGCCAAATGGTCCACCGAGGACTTCGCCGAACTCAGCACCGCCACGGCCACCCTCGCGATCGGCAGCACCCGTACGGTCCCGATGTTCGCCCCCGGCGCCGCACACCCGGCCGACAACCGGAGCGTCATCCTGGAATTCCGCGTGGACGATGTCGACAGCGTCCACGCGAACCTGACCGCCCTCGCCCTCGTGGAGGACCTCGTCCAGAAGCCCACCACGATGCCGTGGGGCAACCGCTCGCTCCTCCTCCGCGACCCCGACGGCAACCTCGTGAACTTCTTCACCCCGCCACGCCTGTCGCGATCGAGCGACGGTGGCCCGGACGCCGCTCCATAGCCAGACCTCAGGCAGGGCCCTGACAGTCCTAGGACGATCCGCTCCTGGATGCGGGCGGGGGGGGACTTGTCATGGTGGTCTGACTCCACGGATCCCCTGGATCCCCAGGGCCTCCATGGACCTCCAGGGCCTCCAGAAAAGAGCCATGACCATGAAAGCCGCACTGCTCAGGACGTTCGGATCACCGCTGGTGGTCGAGACGATGCCGGACCCGGTCCTTGGTACGGGGGAGGTGGTCGTGGATGTCGTGGCGAGTTCCGTACTCCCTTATATGGACGAGGTGTTGAGCGGCGAGCGCGGGTACCTGCTACAACTGCCGGTCGTGCCGGGGATCGGGGCGATCGGCAGGGTGCGGGCGGTCGGACCCGACGCGACGCGGCTGGCCGTCGGCGACTGGGTGTTCTGCGATCCCACCGTTCGCTCGCGCGACGACGCGCGGACCCCCGACATCACCCTCCAGGGCCTGAGCGCGCGCGGTGACGGCGGCCTGCGCCTGCAGCGGCACTTCCGCCACGGCCCCTTCGCCGAACAGATGCTGATCCCGACCGAAAACGCGATCCCGATCGGCCCGATCGACGCCGCGGACGCCGGACGCTGGTGTGCGCTCGGGCCGCTCCTGGTGCCGTACGGAGGGCTCCTCGCGGCGCAGTTCGAGGCAGGCGAGACGCTCCTCGTCAGTGGCGCGACCGGCTATTTCGGCAGTGGGGCCGTCCACCTCGCCCTGGCGATGGGGGCGGGGTGTGTGGTGGCGCCCGGCCGCAACGAGACGGTCCTTGACGACCTGGTACGCCGTTTCGGCCCGCGCGTCCGGCCCGTGCGGCTCACCGGTGACCAGGACGAGGACCGGGAACGGATGCGCCGGGCGGCCCCGGGCCCGATCGACTGCGTACTCGATCTGCTGCCGCCCGGCGCCGGGCCGACCCCGGTGCGGACCGCCGCGATGACCGTCCGCGAGTTCGGCCGGGTCGTCCTGATGGGGGGGCGTGGGCATGCGGGGCGGCGACGACCTCCAACTGCCTTACGCGTGGCTCATGCGGAACAGCATCACGGTCCGGGGTCGGTGGATGTACCCGGCAGTGGCCGGCGCCCGCCTGGCCACCCTGATCACGTCCGGCCTCCTGGACCTGGCCGAGTTCGATGTCACGGAGTTCGGCCTGGACGAGGCGAATGAGGCCGTTGCTCACGCTGCGGCCAACGGGGGTGCATTCAGGACGACTGTGATCCGGCCCGATCAGTGGTGATCACCTACCCGTGACCGTGGTGATCACCTACCTGTGATCGCAGCGGGCTGCCCGGGGCCCCGGCGGTCGGGGAAGTGCGTTGCGAGCCTGCCCGAGTCACCCGTTGATGTGGCATTTCGTGCGGGTTTACCATTCCTCTCCAGAGTGTTCGAAGAATGGGCTACAGGGGGCGGATTCGGTGGGCAGGCTGCTGCAGGGTTGGGATCGGACGGGGCAGCGGAGCGCCGAGGAGATGATCGCGGAGGCGCGCAAGGCGTTCTTCGTCATGTTCGGATTCATGGTGGTCGTCTGGGCCCTGCAAGTCGTCAACTGGCTGTCGGACTACCGGCTGGACATGGACTTCGGGGTCATCCCGCATGACCCGGGCCGTCTGGGCGCCATCCTCGTCGCACCCTTCCTGCACTTCGGCTGGGATCACATCGAGGCCAATTCCGGGCCCTTGTTCGTCTTCGGCTTCCTGGCGGCGTACCGGGGTGTGGTCCGCTTTCTGTGGCTGACCCTGCTCGTCGCGGTGACCAGCGGCCTCGCGGTCTGGGTCTTCCAGGGCAGCAACACCCTCGGCGTCGGCGCGAGCGGCGTGATCTTCGGCTACTTCGGATACGTGGTGCTGCGCGGCCTGTTCGACCGGCGGCTCATCGACACGCTCATCGGCCTGGTGATGGCGGCGTCCTTCGCGTACATGGTGACGGTCGCCGTGCCCGGTACGCCGGGCGTGAGCTGGCTGGCGCACCTCGGCGGGCTGGTCGGCGGCATGGCCGGCGCGTACCTGCTGCGGGACGGCCGCCGTCCGGCAGCCGTCCCGGGTGAAGCGCGACCCGCCGCCGCGCCGGACCCGGGCCGCGCCGACCTCCACAAGGAACTCCGCGACCTGGGTCTCCTCTGAGAGCCCCTCGGGGCGTGAGGAGCGCCGGCCCGACCAGGTGCTCAGCCATCCCGTACGGGATCAGGCCACAGCCGGGTCTCCTCGGCGGGCCAGGGCGTCCGACGTCCTCGCCGTGATGTAGAGGGACGCCGCGAGCGTGAGGACCAGGGCGGTGCCCACCGTGATGATGCTGCCGCTGGTGACGGCCGACGGGCTGCCCGCCTCCGAGCGGGCCGAGCCGCTGAGGAAGGGGATCACGGCCAGGACGGCGATTCCCAGGGCGACCTCGGCCCATACGACCTTGGGGAAGTGACGCAGCGTCAGGTGCAGCAGGGGTGCGGTGGCGTCGGCCCGGCGGGCCTGGGCTATGCGCGGCATCAGCCAGAACTGGTTGACGCCACCGGCCGTGACCATGCCGAGCACCAAAGCGATCTTGATGAGCAGGAAGAGTCCGTAACTCGTGCTCCACAGCTGCCCGATGCCGCCGACGTGCTTCCAGCTCATCCACAGCCCGGAGGTGAGCACGGCGCCGACGCAGATCAGGGCGACGAGGCTGAAGCGGCGCCAGAAGTCCGCCCACAGCGCGCCCGCGCTCTCGCTCAGGCGGCCGCGGGCCGTGGCGAGGGCGGCGAGGACCGCAAGGCCGCCGATCCACACCGTGCCGCTCACGATGTGGACCTGGTCGCACACGAGGTCGATCACCTTCTCCGCGTTCTTGGGCGCGGTGGCCGGTACGGCCCCGATGAGTGACACCGCCACCGTCAGGGGCAGGGCGGTGCGAGCGAGGGTGTCGAGGTGTCTTCGAACGCGAGGGAGGAGGAGCGCGATCAGCGCGGCGGACGCCAGCACCAGGACCACGTTCTGCACAATGTAGATCGTTCCCTGAGCCACCCACGCGCCCTTCGCCGCGGGTGCGCGCAGGAAGTCCCAGATGTTCCCCGGCGCGAGCGCCTCGCCGAACGGCATGCCCTTCCCGGCGCGCGCCACGCGGCCGGCGAGCTGGAGGTAACCGGTCACCAGCAGGGCGACCCCGGCCCACGCCAGGTAAGTCGCCGACCGCCGACGCAGCACGTCGATGTCGCCCTGCTCGTTCCCGGTCGCGCGAAGTGCCGGGCGGACCGTGGCGGCGTACGTCACCGTGGCGCCAATGGCCCCGGACAAGCCTGCGAAATAGCCCGATTTCGTGAGAATCCGCCAGAGCGGGGGTGTGGTGTATCCGGCCGAGGCGGCCAGGTGAACGAGATTCATGAGAGGTGAGGCTAACCTAAGTGACTCGATGCTGGGTCACGTCGTCCGTCGATCGGGCATGCAAGGGGAGCCTTTGTCCTCGGGAGTCGTCATTGCACCCGGAGGCGGGGGGTGTGTGTGCGGGGGTTCACTCCTCAGGTCGCGGCCGACTGCTTCCCGGCGGTCTTCGAGGGTGCCTGCGGGACGTGCGGCTGGTGGCGCTGACCTCGAAGCCCGCTGCGGCGTGCCACAGTTCACCGATCGTATGGACAACTACCGCCGCCGGAAGGAGAGTTGCGGACGCCCAGGCCGGTATCCCGGTGGACAGTGAGATGGGCGCGCAGGACACGAGGAACGCGATGCCCGAGCGGCGGTAGGCGAGTGCGCCGGCGGTCGGGGTGTCGACGTTGCGACTGGAGCGCACCTGGAAGCGGATGGTAAGGACTGGGCTAGCTTGTTGCTTATTACGTGCGAGGGCAAGGGCCTGCGCCATGTGTGTTTGCCCAAAGGGCGCTATGCGGGCCGGTCGGCAATCACCACGTACAACGTGACTGTCGCGAGGAAGGGTTCACGGGCGAGTGTGTCCAACCACCCCTGCGCCGCCACGGTGGTGAGGTAGCCGGCTTGCGCGGCTCGACGGGCGTTGCGCTGCAGGCCCAGGATTTGATCGGCCTCACGTGCGTCCCGCAGTACCGAGGTGACGGGGACGACCTCGGCGACGTCGAACCCGGCTTGTGCCGCGCGCCGGGCGAGTTGGCGTCCGACGAGGGCGTTGCGGACGATCCGCTCCACAATGTGGCGGGTGTAGGCGCGCGAGGCCTCAAGATCCGGGTGGTCGAAGACCAGGGACTCCCAGTCGGGTTCGGCCATGACCAGTCGGCCGCCCGGGCGCAGCACGCGACGGATTTCGGCCAGTACCCGGTCGGGGTCGGCCGCATGCTGGAGCGTCCGGTCGGTCCAGGCGCGGTCGACGCTCGCGTCCCCGGCGGGGAGCGCGTGCGCGTCTGCTTGCAGGACACACGCCTGGGGGCGCCCGGCCAGCCGGGTGCGAGCGCGCTTCACCATGTGAGGGTCGTGGTCGACACCGAGGGCACGGCCCGAAGAGGTCACTTCCTCGGCCAGAGCGTCCAGGTCGCCACCGGGGCCGCAGCCGAGGTCCAGAACGGTCTGTCCGGGACCGGCCGAGAGTGCCCGGCGCATGACGCTCTTGTAGGCGCGGGCGGTGTCGGTCGTCGCCAGTCGCTCCTGGTAGTGGGCCCTGTCGGGTACGGCCGACTCGAACATGCGCTGGGTGATACGGGCCGTGAACTCCAGCTCCTGTTCCAGGAGTTGGCGGCCGCCCGGGGTCAGTCGCAGGGGACGCTGTCTGCCTCGCGCGGGCAGCGTTTCGATCAGCTGCTTGCCCTCCAGTCGGGCCAGGGCGCTGGAAAGGCTGCCGCGTCCGAGGCGCTGACCGGTCAGGTCTTCGACGGCGGTGTTGATGGCGTACCCGTGCAGAGGGCCGCGGGCGAGCACGCAGAGGACGAGCAATTGGGCGTCGGTCGTCTGCATTTCTGGCTGCTCCCTTGGGTGTGTCTTTCCAATGACACGCGGCGCGTGCTAATTGCCTCGTAGTATGCCCGAGGGCCGGATGGCGGCGAACGTGCCACAGGGTGCTCGAAGCAGCCCGGCCCCGTGCACCCAGCCGACCGCCGCGCGCGCCGGTCATGCGAAAGGACGCCATGAAAGCCTCGGGACCCCTCTACGCCCTCTATGCCAGGAATTTGCGTAAACAGGTCGCTTCCGGGCCGCTGCCCCGGCACATCGGCCTGATCATGGACGGCAACCGGCGCTGGGCGCGCCAGATGGGCCTGGCCCATCCGGGCCTGGGTCACCAGCACGGGGCCGACCATGTCGAGGAAGTGCTGTCCTGGTGCGAGCTCCTGGGAATCCGGCACGTCAGCGTGTTCGTCTGCTCCACCGAAAACCTCACGGGCCGCAGCGACGCCGAAGTCGCCTTCCTCATGCAGGTCATCGAGACCGTGGCAGCCGAACACCTCGCCCGCCCCGACGCCCGCTGGCGGCTGCACATCGCCGGCTCCCTCGACCTCCTGCCCGAATCCACCGCGCACGCCCTCAAACAGGCGGTGGAGGCCACGCGGGAGTGCACCACGGGCGCGCACTTGACTCTGGCCATCGGCTACGGGGGCCGACAGGAAGTCGTCGACGCAGTACGGGACTTGTTGTCCGAGCAGGCTGCGGCAGGCCGCACCCTCGACGAGGTCGCCGACACCCTGAGCGCGGACGATCTCACGCGCCACCTGTACACCGCAGGCCAGCCCGATCCGGACCTCGTCATCCGCACCAGCGGCGAGCAGCGCATGTCCAACTTCCTGCTGTGGCAGAGCGCCTATTCGGAGCTCTACTTCTGCGACACGTACTGGCCCGCCTTCAGAGAAATCGACTTCCTGCGCGCCCTCCGCAGTTTCGCCGCCCGGCAGCGGCGCTACGGCTCCTGACCCTGGAGAGGCTCTACCCGAACCTTGCAACGAACCCTCGCTGCCAAGGTGTTTCGACCGCGCGGTGCGCATAGTGCTCCCGTACGTAGGCGACCGCGTCCGTGTTCGGGACGCCGTCCAGGACGGCCAGGCAGGCCAGGGCTGTGCCCGTGCGGCCGAAGCCGCCTCCGCAGGCCACTTCCACGCGCTCCTTCTCGGCGCGGGCCAGCAGCGTGCGCAGTGCTAGCGCGAAGGCCGGCCGGTCCGTCGGCAGCCAGAAGTCCGGCCAGCGGAGCCACTGGTGCTCCCACTCGACCGGTGCGGGGCGGCGGCCCCGTAGGTGGAGCGCGAACTGCGGTTTCGGTCCGGCAGGGAGCGGGTGTCTCAGGCCCCGGCCACGTACGAGCAGACCGGAGGGGAGTTGTAGGACGCCCTCGGCTGTCGGGTCCCAAGGTTTCTCGACGGCGGTCATGGGGTGAGGCTAGACCTTGGGCGCCGAGGGGGCCTGGATCCGTCCGGTTGATTGCGGCACTGGCAGTTCTACCTGGGCGTATGCACGGTCCTGGGGCTCTCGCAACCCGGGGGCCGCCATGCGAGGGCGGCTCGGCGGGCCTAGCGTGGGAAGCGAGTGATGTCATCGTCCGGATGGCGATGTCCGGATGTTCCTCGTCCGGCAGGAGGCCTGCCCGTGAGGTATTCACAGATCCAGTGGCGCAGAGCGGGTGTGGGGGTCGCGGCGGCCGCGCTGCTGGCCGTCCCGGCCGTCACGGGCACCGCGTACGGAGCCACCGTGTCCCCGTCCCCCTCCGCGTCGGCATCGAAAGGCAGCAGCGGCGACTTCGCCCAGCTCAGCCCGGCCGTCGCCGCGAAGCTGGACACCGCCATCAAGCAGGTCATGAAAGAGGCGGACGTCCCCGGCGTGAGCGTAAGTCTCTCGGCCCCCGGCAAGGGGAGCTACGTCAAGAGCTTCGGCGTCGCCGACAAGGCCACGGGTGCCCCGATGAAGCAGGACATGTACACGCGCATCGGCAGCATCACCAAGACCTTCACGGTGACCGCGCTGCTCGAACTGGTCGACCAGGGCAAGGTGGGCCTGGACGATCCGATCGGCAAGTACATCTCCGGCGTCCCGAACGGTGACAAGATCACCCTGCGTCAACTCGCGGAAATGCGAAGTGGGTTGTTCAACTACTCGGCGGACGACGGCTTCGTCAAGGCGCTGCTCACCAACCCGACGAAGCCCTTCACACCGCAGCAGTTGCTGGACTACTCCTTCAAGCACCCGGTCCTGTTCCAGCCGGGCAAGGAGTTCCTCTACTGCAACACCAACCTGATCCTGCTCGGGCTGGTCGTGGAGAAGGCGGGCGGCATGCCGCTCAACCAGTTCATCGAGCAGAAGGTCGTGAAGCCGGCCGGGCTGACCCACACCAGCTTCCCGACGAACGCGGCGTTCCCCAGCCCGCATCCCCAGGGCTACACCAACCAGACGCTGTCCGGAAAGGTCGAGGAAGCCACCGACTGGGACCCCTCCTGGGGCTGGGCGGCCGGAGCGGTGATCTCCGACCTGTCCGACCTGAAGAGCTGGGCCACCACGCTCGCCACCGGCACTCTGCTCTCGCACAAGACGCAGGCCGAGCGCCTCAAGACCATCCCTACGAAGATTCCGGGCGCCGGTTACGGTCTGGGCATCTTCAACATCCAGGGCTGGATCGGCCACAACGGCTCACTGCCCGGGTACGAGGCCCTGACGATGTACCTCCCCGAGGCAAAGGCCACGGTGACCCTGGTCCTCAACACGGACATCCTGCACAACCAGAATGAGCCCAGCACCCTCTTCGGCCAGGCCATCACCAAGATCGTGACTCCGAAGCACGTGTACAACATCCCAGTCGTGGAGCCCCATGCCTCGTCCTCACCGTCGTCCTCACCGAGCAGCTCCGGGTGAGGGGGCGCGGCTAGCCCGCGGCAAGCAACCTCCCTGCCCGGGGCGGAGGTTGCCTTCCGCGTCAGTACGCCGCCCCAGTCCGAGCAGGTGCGCGGCGACGATGGCCGCGCGGCCGGTCCGCAGGCAGTCGAGCAGCCCGGGCTCGGCCCGGCTTCCTTCGGGCGGCGGGACTTTATTCACGTGCCGGTGTCACTCCGCGCGAGCTACGGTGGAACTCGTCCAGGTGCGCAGGCAGCGGTTACTTCGACTATTAATCGAGATGTCGCGGGTTCGAGTCCCGCCGTCGGCTTCGGCCGGTGTAGCTCAGTTTGGTAGAGCGCTTTGTACCGCCGCCGACCTTGACCTCTGGACACATGCTCGGCCCCTGGCCGGCCTTCGGGCCGGACGGGGGCCATCTGCGGTGGCGCGGTGCCGGTGGTCGGCGGCGTCATCGCCCTGGCCGCCGTCCTCAGTGTCCGGCAGGTCGTGCCGGGTGCGCGCGAGGGCCAAACCACGGCAGGGGAGCGGGAGTTGTCGCCAGACGTCGCGTCAAGGTGACGGTCGCCGCCCTGTCGATGCGACACCCTGGCATTGAATCCTCAACGAGCTGACGGACGCCGGACTGCTCACCCTCGACGGCGCCGCCCATCACCTGACCCCGCTCGGCCGGGACCTCGTGGACGCGCTGAGTCCGCTGGAGGCCTGGAGTCGGCGATGGGCGGGGGAGGCAGAGGTCGGCACGGCCGGCTGACATGGTCACCTGCCCCGCCCCAGCCGGGCGGGGCAGGTGACCCACCTGGAGCAGGGCTCCTCGGGCGCAAGAGCCTGCGCCCCCGCCTGGGCCTATGCCCGCCTCTCCAGCCGGCTCCCGCCCCGCACCGTGACGGACATGATGTCGCTCGGGGCGTCGAGTTCGATGCGGTGCCAGCGGCCTCGCGGGACGATGACCGCGGTGCCGGGCGCCAGCTTGGCCTCTTCCTCCTTCTCGCCCTGCTGCTCGGGGCGGAAGTACAGGCGTATCCCTCCGGTGAGGCAGGTGACCAGCTCCTCCGCCTCCGGGTGGACTTCCCAGTGATCGGCATGGACGTCGGCGTCGGTCTCCACGTGGAACGTCATCATGTGCCAGCCGCCCCTCCCGGAGTCCTTGAACACCTGTGGCTCCGGGTGCACTTGGCCGCCGTCGCCGAGGTGGATGAAACGGGCGAAGAGATCCATCGGGGGCATGGTGTCGGTGCTGGTCATTTCCGGGCGTCCTTCCTTCGGCAGTGCGGTTGGGGCGGTCACTTGGTCACGGCCCGGCGCAACACCGCGGCCAGCTCCGCTATCTGACGCTGTGACACCTCAGCGGGTAGGAGTGCCTGCGAGCCGTGGAACGTGCCGGGCCACTGGTGCAGTTCGACCGATACGCCCGACTGCAGCAGACGCAGCGCGTAGGTGATGTCCTCGTCGCGGTTCGGGCAGTACTCCGCTGTCGCGACGTACGCGGGCGGCAGGCCCGTCAGGTCGGTGGCGCGGGCGGGGGCGGCGTACGGGGAGGCCGGTGTGGAGCCCAGGTAGTGGCGCCACGAAGCGGTGATCTTGTCGCGGGTCATCCAGGGCGTATCGGTGAATTCCCTTGCGGACCAGGTCTGTTGGCGGTCGTCCAGGCCCGGCTGGTTGAGCAGCTGGAAGTGGATGCGCGGGCCCTGCTCGTCACGCGCCCGCAGCGCGGTAGCGGCCGCGAGACCCCCGCCGGCGCTGTGGCCGCCCACCGCGATCCGGTCCGGGTCGATGCCGAGTTCGGCCGCGTTCCCGGCCGCCCAGGTCAGTACGGCATAGGCGTCGTCCGGGGCGGCCGGGAACGGGTCCTCGGGAGCCAGGCGGTAGCCCACCGAGATCACCACCGCGCCGGAGGCCTCCGCGATGCGGGCGGCCCACGGGTGCTCGGTCTCCACGTCGCCCATGACGAATCCGCCGCCGTGCAGCCAGATGAGGGTGCCCTGCGCCTCGCGCGGACGGTAGATCCGTACCGGCACCGGGGGATCGGCGGGCACCATGAGGTCCTCGACGTCCAGGTTCGAGGTGTCCGGTGCGGGCACCGAGGCGGCCAGTGCGGCGAAGTTCACCCGCTCCTTGACCGGGTCGGTCAGGTCGGCGCGGGGGAACAGCGAGACGAATGCTTCGAGTTCGGGATCCAGTTTGTGTTCCATGCGGACCATCCTCGGTCCGGCCGGCCGCCGGGAGCATCCGCCGGGCGTCGGGCACCGGGTCCCCATCACGCACCGTTCGGCGCTTACCCTCCTCTGGGGGGAGGTGTCATGGAGGCACTGGTCATACGGCTGTCGCAGGTGGACTCCGCGGCGGAGGGCGCCATCCGCGTCGTCATGTTCTACGACACGCTGATGCGCCGGCGCGTCGATCTCCCGGCGCTCGCCCGGGCGTCGGCGGGCCTGGCCGAATGCGTGGCCGGGATCCGGCTGCACGGCACCGGGCGGGCAGTCCGCTTCGCGCCCGACGGAACGGCGGCGACCGCCTCGCCACCACCCCCGTCCAGCACGGCGCCGATCACCCTCGACGAGGAGGAGATCGGCACGGTGTGGCTGGAGCGGCCCGGTGCGACAGGGCCGCTCGACGACATGGTGCTCGAACGGCTCTCCATCGCCGTCGCGGCGGCCGTCGAACGGTACGGCCCGGCTCGCACCACCATGGCCGACCCCGCCCTCGTCGAACTGGTCGTCAGCTCGGACAGCGAGGATGCGGCCCGCGCCCGGGCCCTGAGGCTCCTCGGCTTCGCCGCCGCGGTGCCCGTCCGCGTCGTCGCCGTACGCTCGCACCTTCCGCTCGACAAGATCGGCGGGCTGCTGTGCCCCGCGCGCCCGGTGAAGGCGGCACCGCTCGGCGACGTGGGCGTCATCCTGGCCGCGAGCGTGGACGCGGCCCGGCTTCCGGCCGGCGTACGCGCGGGCGTCGGCGCCGCCGAGCGCCCCGACCGGTCGTGGTGCGAAGCGCGTACCGCACTGCGGTTCACCACAGCGCGCGAACCCGTCGTCCGCTACCAGGAGTTGGGGGCTCTGGCGCTCCTGGCCGAGATACCGCGGGAAGCCTCGCGCGACAACGCCGACGTGGCCGCGATCGCGCGCCTCGCCGGCAACCCGGAGGACCTGGAGACACTGGACGCATACTGTGCCACCGGCTCCCTGCGCCGCGCCGCCGACCTGCTCCATCTGCACCACAGCAGCGTCGCCCGCCGGCTGGAGCTGATCGGGAAGACCCTGGGCGTCGAACTCACCGAGCCCGCCGGGCTGTTGAGAGCCCGGCTCGCCCTCACCGCCCGGCGGCTGCTGCTCGACGACTGAACCACGTCGGTCCGCTCCCCGAGAGGAGCGGACCGACGTGTATGCCGCGGACGACGAACTCCGCTTCCGGTGGAGCGCTAGTCCGTGCCGAACTCCATCGCCGCGCGGTCCAGGAGCTCGTCGTCGCCCGACACCTGGCCGCGGGAGGCGATGACCTCCGCGCCGCCCTCCGGCATGGCGCCGATGAGGCCGGTCGCCGCCGCCTGGGCGGCGCCGATCAGCTCCGGGTGCGCGGTGCCGACGATGCCGAGACCGGCGTACTGCTCAAGGCGGGCGCGCGAGTCGGCGATGTCGAGGTTGCGCATCGTGAGCTGGCCGATCCGGTCCACGGGACCGAACGCGGAGTCCTCGGTGCGCTCCATCGACAGCTTGTCCGGGTGGTAACTGAAGGCAGGGCCCGTGGTGTTGAGGATCGAGTAGTCCTCGCCGCGCCGCAGCCGCAGCGTCACCTCGCCGGTGACGGCCGAGCCGACCCAGCGCTGGAGCGACTCGCGGACCATCAGTGCCTGCGGGTCCAGCCACCGGCCCTCGTACATGAGCCGACCGAGCCGCCGGCCCTCGTTGTAGTACTGCGCGAGAGTGTCCTCGTTGTGGATCGCGTTCACGAGCCGCTCGTACGCCGCGTGCAGCAGCGCCATGCCGGGGGCCTCGTAGATGCCGCGGCTCTTGGCCTCGATGATCCGGTTCTCGATCTGGTCGGACATGCCCATGCCGTGGCGGCCGCCGATCGCGTTCGCCTCCATCACCAGGTCGACCGGCGAGGCGAACTCCTTGCCGTTGATCGTCACCGGGCGGCCCTGGGCGAAGCCGATCGTCACGTCCTCAGTGAGGATCTCGACCGACGGGTCCCAGAACCGCACGCCCATGATCGGCTCGACGGTCTCGACACCCGTGTCCAGGTGCTCAAGTGTTTTGGCCTCGTGGGTGGCGCCCCAGATGTTGGCGTCGGTGGAGTACGCCTTCTCCGTGCTGTCCCGGTAGGGCAGGTCGTGGGCGAGCAGCCACTCCGACATTTCCTTGCGGCCGCCGAGCTCGGTCACGAAGTCCGCGTCCAGCCAGGGCTTGTAGATCCGCAGGTGCGGGTTGGCGAGCAGGCCGTACCGGTAGAACCGCTCGATGTCGTTGCCCTTGAAGGTCGAGCCGTCGCCCCAGATCTGGACGTTGTCCTCCAGCATCGCCCGCACCAGGAGCGTGCCGGTGACGGCGCGGCCCAGCGGGGTGGTGTTGAAGTAGGCGCGGCCGCCCGAGCGGATGTGGAACGCGCCGCACGCGAGCGCGGCCAGGCCCTCCTCGACCAGCGCCGCACGGCAGTCGACCAGGCGCGCGATCTCGGCACCGTAGGCCTTCGCACGGCCGGGCACCGACGCGATGTCGGGCTCGTCGTACTGGCCGATGTCGGCGGTGTAGGTGCACGGGACGGCGCCCTTGTCGCGCATCCACGCGACGGCGACGGAGGTGTCGAGTCCGCCGGAGAAGGCGATGCCGACGCGCTCGCCGGCGGGCAGGGAGGTGAGAACCTTGGACATGGGAAGAGTATGCATCAATACGAATGTTTATGCAACCCCTCTGGGGCGGTCGGGGATTTACTGTCACGATCCGGTCTCGCTACCCCCTTCAGGTCTTGCCCGACCGTCGTGTAATCGATTCCAATGCCTGCGTGTAATCGATTCCACGACCGGGCTGCGGTCCCTGGGATCGGGAGTCGAGGTTCCACGAGGAGGTGGTCCGGCGATGGCGGGCATCAAGGATGTCGCGGCCGAGGCGGGGGTGTCCGTCGCCACGGTGTCGCGGGTGCTCAACAGCCATCCGTCGGTCAGCGAGGCGGCGCGCGCCCGGGTCCTCGCGGCCGTCGAGACGCTCGGCTACCGGCCCAACGCCGTGGCCCGCTCGCTGCGCACCGACCAGACGCGCACCCTTGGCCTGGTCATCAGCGACGTACTGAACCCGTACTTCACCGAGCTAGCACGCTCCGTCGAGGAGGCGGCCCGGGCGCTCGGCTACAGCGTGATCATCGGCAACGCCGACGAGCGGCCCGAGCTCCAGGACCACCACGTCCGCACCCTCCTGGACCGCCGCATCGACGGGCTGCTCGTCTCGCCCACCGACGGCGGCTCCCCGCTCATGCTGGAGGCCGCGCGCGGCGGCACCCCCATGGTCTTCGTCGACCGCTGGATCCCCGGCATCGACGTACCCGTGGTGCGCGCCGACGGCCGCGCCGCCATCCGCGACCTGGTCGCCCATCTGCACCGCCTCGGCCGCCGCAGGCTCGCCATCATCGCGGGCCCGGCCGCCACCACCACCGGCAGCGAGCGCGTAGAGGCGTTCCGCGCGGCGCTCGGCGAGCACGGCATCTCCCTCCCCGACGACTACGTCGGCCAGGGAGACTTCCAGGCGGCCAGCGGGCGCCGGGCCACCGAACGGTTCCTCGCCCTGCCCGAGCCGCCCGACGCCGTCTTCGCCGCCGACAACCTGATGACGCTGGGCGCACTCGATGCCTTGCGCGCCCGAGGGCTGCGCATCGGCGACGACATCGCGCTCGCCGCCTTCGACGACATCCCGTGGTTCGTGCACACCGACCCGCCCGTCACCGCGATCGCCCAGCCGACCGGCGAACTCGGCCGGGCCGCCGTGCGCGCGCTCGCCGACCTCATCGAGGGCCGGACCCCGCGGTCCGTCACCCTCCCCGCCTCGCTCGTCGTACGCCGTTCCTGCGGCGAGAGCGCCCCGACCCCGAGGAGCGAGCAGTGAGCTCAGCAGAGGGTCAACTGGCCGTAGATTCAGGTGAGTTGCTGCGTATCGAAGGGGTCCGGAAGACCTTTCCCGGCGTGGTCGCCCTCGACGGGGTCGACTTCGATCTGCGGCGTGGCGAGGTGCACGTGCTGCTCGGCGAGAACGGCGCCGGCAAGAGCACCCTCATCAAAATGCTCTCGGGCGCCCATCGCCCCGACGGCGGACGCATCCTCGCCGAAGGCCGCGAGGTGCGCATCCACGGCGCGCAGGACGCCGAGCGCCTCGGCATCGCCACCATCTACCAGGAGTTCAACCTGGTGTCCGAGCTGAGCGTCGCCGAGAACATCTTCCTCGGCCGCCAGCCCCGGCGCTTCGGGATGATCGACCGCCGGACGATGGAAGCGGCCGCCGAAAAGCTCCTCAAGCGGGTCGGCGTGGACGTCTCGCCCCGCACCAAAGTGCGCGAACTCGGCATCGCCCGGCTCCAGATGGTGGAGATAGCCAAGGCGCTCAGCCTGGACGCCCGCGTGCTGATCATGGACGAGCCGACCGCCGTGCTCACCTCAGAAGAGGTGGACAAGCTCTTCCGGATCGTGCGCACCCTGCGCGACGACGGCGTGGGCATCGTCTTCATCACCCACCACCTCGAAGAGATCGCGGCCCTCGGCGACCGGGTCACCGTGCTGCGCGACGGCCGCAGCATCGGCCAGGTGCCCGCCTCGACCCCCGAGGACGAGCTCGTACGGCTGATGGTGGGCCGCAGCATCGAGCAGCAGTACCCGCGCGAGAGGCCCGCCCCGGGTGGGCCGTTGCTCCAGGTCAGCGGCTTGACTCGGCACGGTGTCTTCCACGACGTCAGCTTCGAGGTGCGGGCCGGGGAGGTCGTCGGCCTCGCAGGCCTCGTCGGCGCCGGGCGCACCGAGGTGGTCCGCGCGGTGTTCGGCGCCGACCCGTACGACGCGGGCACCGTCGAGGTACGCGGCGAACGGCTCGCCCGGGGCGATGTGAACGCCGCGATGGGCGCCGGGGTCGGGCTCGTGCCCGAGGACCGCAAGGGGCAGGGCCTGGTGCTCGACGCCTCCGTACAGGAGAACCTCGGCCTGGTCACGCTGCGCTCGGCCAGCCGCGCCGGGCTCGTCGACCTCAAGGGCCAGCGCACGGCCGCCGCCCGCATCGCCGGGCAGCTCGGGGTGCGCATGGCCGGGCTCGACCAGCAGGTGCGCACCCTGTCCGGCGGCAACCAGCAGAAGGTCGTCATCGGCAAATGGCTCCTCGCGGGCGCCTTGGTGCTGATCCTCGACGAGCCGACCCGGGGCATCGACGTGGGCGCCAAGGTCGAGATCTACCAGCTCATCAACGAGCTCACGGCCTCCGGGCACGCGGTCCTGATGATCTCCAGCGATCTGCCCGAGGTGCTCGGCATGAGCGACCGGGTCCTCGTCATGAACCAGGGCCGCATCGCCGGCGAACTCCCCGCACATCGAGCGACCCAGGACGCCGTGATGGCCCTGGCCGTCGCCGCACCGAACGCACAGCAGGACCAGGAAGACATGGAGGGCTCCCGTGGCCACTGACACGCTCGACAACCGTACGGGCGCGGGCGGGGCCGCGATCGTGCGCCGCCTGCTGCTCGACAACGGCGCGCTCAGCGCCCTGGTGGTCCTGGTCGCGGCGATGGCGCTGCTCTCCGGGGACTTCCTCACCACGCAGAACCTCCTGAACGTCGGCGTGCAAGCCGCGGTCACCGCGATCCTCGCGTTCGGCGTCACCTTCGTCATCGTCTCGGCGGGCATCGACCTGTCGGTCGGCTCGGTGGCCGCGCTGTCGGCGACCGTCCTCGCCTGGTCGGCGACGTCCGAGGGCGTGCCCGTGTGGCTCGCCGTCCTGATGGCCGTCGCCACCGGCATCGCCTGCGGTCTTGTCAACGGCGTGCTCGTCTCGTACGGCAGACTCCCGCCGTTCATCGCCACGCTGGCCATGCTGTCGGTCGGCCGGGGCCTCTCCCTGGTGATCTCGCAGGGCAGCCCGATCGCCTTCCCCGACTCGGTCTCGGTCCTCGGCGACACACTCGGCGGCTGGCTGCCGGTCCCGGTCCTGGTGATGATCGCGGCCGGACTGGTCACGGCACTCGTCCTCTCCCGTACGTACATCGGCCGCTCGATGTACGCGATCGGCGGCAACGAGGAGGCGGCGCGGCTCTCCGGGCTGCGGGTGAAGCGGCAGAAACTCGTCATCTACGGGCTGTCCGGTCTGTTCGCCGCCGTCGCGGGCATAGTCTTGGCCTCCCGGCTCGTCTCCGCGCAGCCACAGGCAGCCCAGGGCTACGAGCTCGACGCGATCGCCGCCGTCGTCATCGGCGGTGCCAGCCTGTCGGGCGGCGTCGGCAAGGCGTCGGGCACCCTGATCGGCGCGCTGATCCTCGCGGTGCTGCGCAACGGGCTCAACCTCCTCTCCGTGTCGGCGTTCTGGCAGCAGGTCGTCATCGGCGTCGTCATCGCCCTTGCGGTGCTGCTCGACACCCTGCGCCGCAAGGCGGGCGCGACGCCCGGCACCCCTTCCGGCACGGCAGGGTCCGGCGGGAAGGGGCCCGGCGCGGTGAAACTCGCGGTCGCCGCGGTGTGCCTGGCGGCCGTCGTGGGCGCGGGGTACCTCCTGAACCCGGGGTCGTCCGGGGGCACCACCACGAAACTGGGGATGTCCCTGTCCACCCTCAACAACCCGTTCTTCGTGCAGATGAAGGCGGGCGCGCAGGCCGAGGCGAAGGCGGAGGGCATCGACCTCACCGTCACCGACGCGCAGAACGACGCGTCCCAACAGGCCAACCAGATACAGAACTTCACCAGCTCCGGCATGAAGTCGATCATCGTCAACCCGGTGGACTCGGACGCGGTCGGCCCCTCCGTACGCGGCGCCAACCAGGCGGACATCCCGGTGGTCGCCGCCGACCGCGGGGTCAACAAGGCAGAGACCGCGACGCTGGTCGCCTCCGACAACGTGGCGGGCGGCAGGCTCGCCGCGCAGACCCTCGCCGAGAAGCTCGGCGGCAAGGGGAAGATCGCGATCCTCCAGGGCACCGCGGGCACCTCCGCGAGCCGGGAGCGCGGCGCGGGCTTCGCCGAAGGCCTCAAGGCGTACCCGGGCATCGAGGTCGCGGCCCGCCAGCCCGCCGACTTCGACCGAACCAAGGGCCTGGACGTCATGACCAACCTCCTCCAGTCCCACCCCGACATCAGCGGCGTCTTCGCCGAGAACGACGAGATGGCGCTCGGCGCGGTGAAGGCGCTGGGCGGCAAGGCGGGCAGCTCGGTCGCGGTCGTCGGGTTCGACGGAACTCCCGACGGAATCAAGGCAGTTGAGGCGGGCACGCTGTACGCCTCGGTCGCCCAGCAGCCGGCGGAACTCGGCAGGATGGCCGTACAGAACGCGGTCAGGGCGGCGCAGGGCAAGAAGCCGGAGAGCGCGGTGAAGGTGCCGGTGAAGGTGGTCACGAAGAAGAACGCGGCGGAATTCGTCTCGTGAACGCGCCGCGCGGCACTGGTATCTGACCATCGATCAGCTGTAGAGAAGGACGACGATTTCATGCACGACTACGGTCTGCTGGTGGTGGGGTCGGCCAACGCCGATCTGGTGATCGCAGTGGAGCGCAGGCCCGCACCCGGTGAGACGGTGCTCGGCTCGGACCTCGCCGTCCACCCCGGCGGCAAGGGCGCGAACCAGGCGGTGGCCGCCGCGCGCCTGGGAGCCCGTACGGCCCTGCTGGCCAAGGTGGGCGACGACGAGCACGGACGGCTGTTGCTGACGTCGCTGCGTGCGGCCGGGGTCGACACGGTGGGCGTGCTGGTGGACAAGACGCCCACCGGAGTCGCCCTGATCACCGTCGACCCGTCGGGCGACAACAGCATCGTCGTGTCCCCGGGCGCCAACGGCCGGCTGACGCCCGGTGACATCCGCGCCGCCCGAACCCTGTTCGCCCTGGCCCCGGTCGTCTCCGTACAGCTGGAGGTCCCCCTGGAGACGGTGACGGAGGTGGCCCGCTCCCTCGCGCCGGACGCGCGCCTGGTCCTGAACCCGTCACCGCCCGCCCCGCTTCCCGCCGAAGTCCTGGCGGCCTGCGACCCGTTGATCGTCAACGAACACGAGGCGCGGTTCATGCTGGGAGAGTCGGCCGGGGAGGGGCCGGAGGCCTGGGCGCGGGCGCTGCTGGCCCTCGGGCCGCGCTCGGTGGTCGTCACCCTGGGCGCGGACGGCGCCCTCGTAGCCTCCCCGGCCGGGTGCGTACGGGTCCCGAGCCCGAAGGTCGCCCCGGTCGACACGACGGGCGCGGGCGACGCGTTCACCGCCGCGCTGGCGTGGCGGCTGGGAGCGGGCGAGGACCTTGCGGTGGCGGCGGCGTTCGCGGCGCGGGTGGGCGCGGCGGCGGTGACCCGGCGAGGGGCGCAGGACTCGTACCCGACGATGCGGGAGCTGCCCGGCGGGGGCCTTTAGGGCGGCCTGGGCTGGGGGCCGGTGTCCCCGAATGGGTGACCCGTAGAGCGCCACTCGGCGGGTCTGGGTAGCGTCGGAGCAGCTAGAACCCGACATCCTCCACAGAAAGGACATTGTCATGGGAGGTTTGGGAGATCTGCTCGGCGGACTACTCCACGCCGTGCTCGGCCTGCTCGGTCTGTAGAAGCGCCGCCATCGACCGTGTCGCCCCGGCGACCAGCCGGGGCAACACGCAGGGCGCGAGCCCGCCGGCGCGGGTCACCTCGTGACGCCGGCCCTGCCCATCGAGTTCGGACAGCCCCCTCCGCGACTTACTGCAATGTGCTCCCATGCCACCCCGTGCCGGGGGGTGCCTCTGGGGGCACACGCACATTTGACGCTGCAACCAGCATTCCCGTCGGTCGAGGGGAGTAGGTGCGGCGGTGGTTTATCTCGCTGGTCAAGTACGGTCCGCGGAGCCCGGGTTCGTCGATGTGCGGGACCGGGCCACCTGGACGGAACTCTTCTACGATCTGGTGCTCGCCTTCGGGGTGAGCCAGATCGCGCACGTGCTCGCACAGCGGCCCGACTGGGCCACGCTGGGCAGTTGCCTGCTGGTCCTGGTGCCGCTCTGGTGGGCCTGGGTCGATGTCGTCATGGCGATGAACGCCGTGCACGAGACCACCATGCAGCGGGTGTTCCTGCTGCTCGCCGGGCTCGCCACGTACGGCATGAGCGTCGCCGCCCCGCACGCTCTGGAGACCCGCTACGAGGCGCTGCTCTACGCCGGGTGCTATCTCGCGCTGCGGCTGCTCATCGGGGAGGCCATCCGGCGCGAGTGCGCTGTCTATACCATTCACCCCTACCGGGCCGGGCTCGCGTTCGCCCTTGTTCTTTTCGCCACCGCTGTGCTGCCCTCCGGGCTGCGCACCATCGGCTGGGCCGTCGCCGTGGCCGCGGAGATACTCGCTCCGCTCATACTCAGCGGGCATCTGCGGCAGCTGGCCTTCGGGGTCAACCATCTGCCCGAGCGGTTCGGGCTCTTCATCATCATCGCGCTCGGGGAGAACGTCGTGTCCGTGGGCGCCTGGGTGGCCGGGCGGCGGCTCGGGGTGCTCGAACTGCTCTCCGTCTCCCTCGCCTTTCTCACCGGGTGCGCCCTGTGGTGGCTCTACTTCCACCTCGTCGCCTCCGCCATCGCCCACGCCCTGCGCACCCACCCCACCCCGTCCGTCGTCGTACGAGATGTGCTCAGTTATGGCCATCTGGTGCTGGTCCTGGGGTTGCTGCTCGTGTCCGTCGGGGCGGATCGCATTGCTGTCGAGCCCACCCAGGTACCCCATCGAATCGCCGCCGCACTGCTTCCCGTCGGCGCCGCGCTCTTCACGCTCACCTTCTGCTACACCCGCCGGCGCATGTTCGGCGCCGCCTCCCTCACCCGGTTCGCGGGAGGCCTCGCCCTGCTCGCGCTCGGCGGGGTCGCGCCCTGGCTTCCGGGGCTCGCCACGCTCGGCTCCGCGGCCGCTCTGCTGGTCGCCGTGAACGGCATCGAGCACTGGCTGACCAGCGGCGGACGGTCCGTTCCGCTGATCTTCCGTAAGGCCCAACAGGCCTCGTCAGAACGCTAGTTGACGTAGTACGGCGAAGGACCTCGCAGAGTGCTCCGGAGGGTGCCCGCCGAGCGCGAAACCGAGGCACCCGGCCCCTAACGTTCCTGCGTACTCAAGTTTTCCGGCATGGAAAAGGAGGTGGCGTGATGCCGTCCCGCAGTTCGACACCGGCCCTGCTCGCGTTGTCGCTGGGCTATTTCAGTCTGGGGACGATCTCACTTGCAGTGGTCGGTCTCAACGGCCCCATCGGAGACGACCTGCACGTCGCGCCGGCTCGTGTGGGCTTCCTGGTCACCGTCTTCGCGCTCACATTCGCGCTGTTCGCCCCGGCCGCCCCGATTCTGCTGCGCCGCTGGAACCGCAAGCGGGTGCTCCTGCTCGGCATCGGTCTGCTGACCGTGGGCGCGGCCCTCGGCGCCCTCGCCCCCAACTACGGCTTCCTCGCCGTGACCCGGGTCGTCGGCGCGATGGGCGCGGCCGTCTTCGGACCCGGCGCCTCCGCGGCGGGCTCCCTGATCGTGCCGCCCGAGCGAAGGCAGCGCGCCCTCGCCACCGTGTTCGCCGGGATGACGGCGGCCGCGGTGCTCGGCGTGCCGCTCGCCTCGTTCCTCGGCGGCAGCCTCGGCTGGCGCCCGGCGATGCTCGGAGTGGCCGCGCTGTCGGCACTCGGGTGTCTGCTCGTCGCGGTGTACGTGCCGGAGATCCCGTCCGGCGAGCCGCCCACGATCAAGGCCTACCGCGACACCCTGCGCACCCCCGCCGCGCTCTCGACCGTCTCGACGACGCTGCTGTTCATGGCGGCCCAGTTCACGGTCTATGGCATCGCGGGCGCCTATCTCAAGGACCGCTTCGGCGCCTCGTCCGGGCTGATCTCGGCCACCCTGCTCGCGTTCGGCGTCATCGGAGTCCTCGGCAACGCCTCGTCGCCCAGGATCGCCGAGAAGCTCGGCGGCTCGCGCACCATCACCGTCGCGGTCGCCGGCCTCGCCGCCGGATTCGTCCTGCTTCTGGTGGCCCCGCACTCCGAGCCCGGCCTCGTGCTCTTCGCGATCTGGGCGTTCTTCAGCCAGATGTACCAGGCACCCCAGCAGGCCCGCCTCGTGGACCTGCTGCCCACCCAGCCCGGACTCATCCTGGCCATGAACGCCGCAGCCCTCTACCTCGGCATGAGCCTGGGCAGCTTCATCGGCAGCGCCCTGCTGCCCGGCATGGGCGCGGGCCCCATCCCGGCCGTCGCCCTCGTCATCCTCGCCGTCGCCGCCCTCGCGCACGCCTCGTCGGCGCGCAAGGTCACGGTGGCCGAGCAGCCTGCCACCGCCCCGGTCCCCAGCTCGTGAGGGCCCACCCGAACCACACCTCGTAACAGGCAGAAACAACAAGGAGACACCGTGTCCAACCACCACGTGCAGCTCGTGCGCGACTACATCGAGAACATCTGGAACGAGGGGCAGACCGACCGGGCCGACGAGTACCTGGCCGACCGGCTGATCCAGCACAACCCGAACCTGCCCGACGGCCGCAAGCCGCTCGTCGAGTTCATCGAGGGCTTCCGCAAGCAGCTGCCCGAGGCCCGGTTCGAGATCCGCCGGGCCGTCGGCGACAACGGCCTGGTCTTCACGCACTCCCACTTCCGGCCGCAGCCTGGCCACCGCGGCATGGTCGTGGTCGACGTGTTCCGCATCGACGACGGCCGCATCGTGGAGCACTGGGACGTCCGCGAGGACGTGCCGGAGACCACGGTCAGTGGTCACGACGTCTACTGAGCCACACCCCGCTCCCTCCGCTGCCGCTCCCCGAGGCCCTCGCTTCGGAGAGCGGCAGCTCCCATTTCACCCGCCCCACCCACCTGTCGAACCCTGACCCACCCACCTGCTGAACCCTTGCCCCACCCACCTGCTGAACCTGTTGAAGGAGACCACCATGGCTGGAGTGACCCGCCGGGGATTTCTCGGCACCGCCTCCGGGGTCGGCGGCGCCGCCGTGCTCGGCATCACCGCGGCCGGCTCCGCCCGCGCCGCGACCGGCACGGCCGACACGACGAGCACGACCGTCGCCGCCCTGACCGTCACCCCCGACGACCCCCGCTATCTGGACCTCACGGCCCGCGGCTACAACGCCAGATTCGCCGCCAAGCCCGATTCCGTACGCCTCGTGCACTCCACCGACCAAGTGGTGCAGGCCGTGCAGGAGGCGGTGAGCGGCGGCAAGAGAATCGCCGTCCGTGGCGGCGGACACTGCCTCGACGGCCTCGTCGACGACCCCGACGTCCGGATACTCGTCGACATGTCCGAGATGAGCGCCATCACCTACGACGCGGCGCGCCGCGCCTTCGCCGTGGAGGCCGGCGCCATGCTCGGCCATGTCTACCGCACCCTCTACCTGGAGTGGGGCGTCACCATACCCGGCGGCACCTGCCCCACCGTCGGCGTCGGCGGGCATGTCAGCGGTGGTGGATACGGGGCCATGTGCCGCCAGTACGGTGCGGTCGTGGACCACTTGTACGCGGTGGAGGTGGTGTACGTGGATGCCCTGGGTATCGCGCGCTGTGTGGTCGCGACCCGGGACACCACCGATCCCAACCGCGAGCTGTGGTGGGCCCACACAGGTGGCGGTGGCGGGAACTTCGGGATCGTGACCCGGTACTGGTTCCGCTCGCCGAACGCCACCGGAACCACCCCGTCCAGCCTGCTGCCCAAGCCGCCGTCCAGCCTGCTCAAGGCCACCGCGAGCTGGAAGTGGACCGACCTCACCGAGGCCGACTTCGGCCGGCTGGTGCGCAACCACAACAACTGGCACCACACGAACAACACCGTCGGCACCGCGTACGACAGCCTCAACAGCGTGTTCATCCTGAACAACTACGTCCAGGGCGCCCTCGTCCTCAGCGCCCAGATCGACGGCTCCCTCCCCAACTCGGCTGATTTGATGGGCAGTTACCTCGCCGCGGTCGCCGAGGGCGTGACCGCGCCGCACACCACGGCCACCTCCAGCTGGCCCTGGCTGAAGGCCACCCTCAAGGACCCGTACGACACCGGTGTGTTCAACCGCGGCAAGTTCAAGGGGGCCTACCTGCGCGAGAGCTGGTCGGACGCACAGCTCGCCGTGCTCTGGCGCAACCTCTCCGACAGGACGTACGACGGCCACGCGGGCATCCTGCTCTACACCTACGGCGGTCAGGTCAACACCGTCGCCCCCGGCGCCACCGCGCTGGCCCAGCGCGACTCCATGCTGAAGGCCAACTTCACCACGTACTGGAGCGACCCCGGCCAGGACGACCGGCACATCGCCTGGATGCGCAACCTGTACCGGGACATGTACGCCGACACCGGCGGAGTGCCGCTGCCCGACGGGCCCGCCGACGGCAGTTACATCAACTACCCGGACGTCGACCTCACCGACCCGGCCTGGAACACCTCGGGCGTGCCCTGGCAGACCCTGTACTGGAAGGGCAACTACCCCCGCCTCCAGAAGGTCAAGAAGACCTGGGACCCGAAGAACGTCTTCCACCACGCCCTGTCGATCACCGCCTGACCGGGTCGCGTACTACGTGAACCGCCCCGCCCCGAGACCGGGAGCGGGGCGCTTCACGCACTAGACGCACTACACGTACTTCACGTGCCGAACAGCGATCAGGCCAGCGCGGGCAGCGCCACCCCCGTCAGGGACTCGCTCAGTTCGCGCAGACGGGCCCGGGCCGCCGGGTCGTAGGCCTGGGCTCCGGCCCGCGAGCGGCGGTCGCGGTCGAAGTACTCCCCGGTGACCTCCGCGAGCGCGGGGTCGGTGACGAGCCGCGCCACATTGCGCATGCCCTCCGCGACCGTGCTCTGCGGGGTGAACAGGTGCACCACCATCTTGGTCGGCATGTAGGAGGCCGGATGCAGCGCATTGACCGTGACACCCGTGCCGGCCAGCTGCTCGGCGAGATCCACCGTCAGGCTGATCTGGGCCAGCTTCGCCTGGCAGTACGCCTGCACCCCGTCCCAGCGGCGCTCCAGCATGACGTCGCCGAAGTCGATCGGGGCCTGCCCGGCCGAGCTGACGTTGATGATGCGGGCCGGCGCGGAGTGGACGAGCAGCGGGGCGAGGCGGCAGCTGAGCATGTAGGCCGCCAAGTAGTCGACCTGGAAGGTGAGTTCGAGGCCGTCCTGGCTCTCCTGGCGGGCCAGCTCCACGCCGATGCCGGCGTTGTTCACCAGGACGTCGAGCCGGTCGTGCCGGTCGAGGATCCGGTCGGCGAGGGCGTCGATGTCCCCCAGCGAGGAGAAGTCGGCGAGCTCGTACGAGATGTTCGCGTTGCCGGTCTTCTCGCGGAGCTCGGCGAGAAGCTCCTGGCCCTTGCGGGCGCTGCGGCCGTGCAGGATCAACGAGTGGCCCTGGGCGGCCAGTTCATGGGCGAGGGCCCGGCCGAGGCCGTCGGTCGCACCGGTGATGAGGACGTTCTGCTCGGTGACAGCGCTCATGCGGTTTCACTCCGTGGGATGTCGGGTGGTGCCAATGGGGGCACGGCCGGTCGAGTGACCGGCCGTGCCCCGTGCGATCGTGCGGATTCACGCGTACGTCCGCAGTTCCTCGGCGGACTGGTCGGTGTAGCCCTGGCTCACCTCGATGACCAGGCCGTCGGGGTCGGAGACCCAGACGGTCTTCCAGCCCGGGATGAACTCGTCGAAGGTGAGCGGGCCGAGCGTGACCTTCAGTTCGCCGTCCGCCGCCGCGAGGAACGCGTCGACGTCGTCGACCTGGAAGGCCAGGTGGCGGGCCGCGCCCGGGTTGTCGGGCCCGTCGTTCACCGTGTCGAAGGCGGGCGCCGCGTCGGTGGGGAAGAGCTCCAGGTAGACCGGGCCGCTGCGCAGGAACACCACACGGCTGCCGTCGGCCTCGACGACGCGGGCCCGGCGGAAGCCGAACCAGCGGCTGTAGAACTCCTCCGTGGCCTTCTGGTCGCGGCAGTTGAGGCCCACATGGGCCCAGCGGACGTTCACGTCGGCGGGTGCGGACACGGGCGTCACGCTCCCGTGACGGCCGCGAACGGCACGCTGTCGTGGAAGTTGGACATGTAGTGGATCAGGTCGCCCGAGATCCGGAAGTAGTTGCAGACCTCCGCCTCGACGGTGTCGCCGCCGGTGGTGACGGCGGAGATATGCGAGACCACCGCGGCCTGCTCGCCGTCCACCACGATGTGCACGGGGGTGTTGGAGAACGACGCGTACATCTCGGGGAAGCCCTTCATCATCTCCCTGAGAGTCTCGCGTCCCTCGACGTGTCCGGCAAGCTGCTCGTCCATCGTCTGGTCGACGGCGAACAGGTCGCACCAGGCGTCCCACTCACCGGAGTTGGCGAGACGGTAGTACGTGTCGACGATCTCTCGCGTGTTCATGGGTGATCCCTCCTGGGCCGGCGCGTACTTACGGGAGCGGTACGTCGAGCTCGCGCATCAGGCCGGCGGTGTCGGCCTGCACCCAGCGCTCCACCACCTTGAAGTTCTCCAGGCGGTAGACCTCCAGGCTGGTCCACGACACCTCCTTGCCGCTGGCCTCCATGCCGAAGAACGGCGCGATGTGCTTGCCGTGGAAGGTGATGTGCATGATCACCTTGTCGGGCGCGGCGGCGTACAGGGCGTCGAGGGTGACCTTGAAGTCGAGTGCGTCGTGGGCGGCCTTGATGATGCCCTTGAGCTCGTCCAGGCTCTGCACGTCCCACGCCGGGTTGTTGTCCTTGAACGTGGGGCCGAACAGGTCGTCGAGGTCGTCGTAGCGGCGCTCGTTGACGGCGTCACTGACCTTCTGCACGACGGCGACGTTCTCCTCGTCGGGCGACAACTGGCCGCGCAGGCCGAGCAGATCGTCCTCCGCCCAGCGCTCCACGAGGCGGTCGTCCTGGATCCGCCAGATCTCGGTGGTGGTCCACTCCACCTTGCGGCCGGTCGCCGGGAAGCCGAGCACGGTGTCCTGGTGGGCGCCGGTGAGGCGCACCCGGGTGATCAGCTTGTTGCCCGACTCGATGGTCTCCAGGAGCTCGCCCTTGATGGCGAGCGTGCGGTGGGCGCCGCGCAGCGCGTCGAGGTAGGACTCCAGGCCCGAGATGTCGAAGCCGGGGTGGTGGTCCTCGAAGTCGGCGCCGATCACGCGGGCGATCTCGGCGTAGTCCTCGGTGTTGAGCGCGGTGAGGAACCGCTCGTACAGCCGGAGGTGGTCAGACGTGGGCATGGGGATTCCCCTCGGTCCGGAGTGACGGTTGAAGGAAGGACTTCTTGATGAGAGCGGCCGCCTTCTCGCCGATCATCACGCTCGGTGCGTTGGTGTTCCCGGCGACGATCGTCGGCATGACGGACGCGTCGGCGACCCGCAGGCCGTCGATGCCGTGCACCCGCAGTTCGGCGTCGGTGACCGCGTCGGGTCCGGTGCCCATGCGGCAGGTGCCGACCGGGTGCCACAGGGTGGTCGCATGGGCGGCGACGTAGCCGCGCAGCTCGCGCGGGTCCCTCACGTGCTCGCCCGGTCCCAGCTCCTCGCCGCGGAACGGGCCGAACGCGGAGGTGTGCGCGAGCTCCCTGGCCAGCAGGATGCCGTGCACCAGCACATCCGTATCGGCGGCGGACGCAAGGTAGTTGGCACGCACGACCGCGTTGGCCGACGGGTCGGCGCTGCGCAGCCGGAGTCGGCCGCGGCTCTGCGGAAGCATCGAGATCGGCGCGAACGTGAAGCCGGGGCCCTCTTGGTGCGCGGCCGGTGCGTCGGGCGCCAGGAACTTGACGGGCCCGAACGTGAACTGGAGGTCGGGCGGCTCGCCCGGGCCCGCGTCCCGGGTGTGGGTGAAGAGACCGGCCTCGGAGAGCAGCGCTCCCTCGGGGTGCTCTTGGAGCGACTGGTAGCAGACCGGCACGAACAGGTGGTCCTGGAGGTTGCCGCCGACCCCGGGCAGGTTCTGTACGCAGTCGATGCCGTGCGAGCGCAGATGCGCGGCCGGGCCGATCCCCGAGAGCATGAGCAGCTTCGGGGACTCGAAGGCGCCCGCCGAGACCACGACCTCCTGCTCGGCGACCGCCCGGTACAGCTGCCCGTCCCGCTCGTACTCGACGCCCGTGACCCGGGTGCCGTCCAGGATCAGCCGGGTGGCCCGGGCCCGCACCTCGACGCTCAGGTTGGGCCGCCTCAGCGCGGGACGCAGATAGCCGTCCGCCGTGGAGGAACGCGCCCCGGCGTCGTCCCGGGTCGTCTGGTACAGGAAGCCGAAGCCGTCCTGCCGCTCAGCGTTGTAGTCCAACTCGCTGGATTTGTAACCGAGTTCGGCGGCGCCCGCGACAAACGCCCCGGCGAGTGGGGTCGGGTCGTCGAGGTCGCGCACCCGGACCGGGCCGCCGCTGCCGCGCAGCCGCGAGCCGCCCCCCGAGTAGTCCTCGGAGCGCCGGAAGTACGGCAGCACGTCGTCGTAGGACCAGCCCGGGTTGCCGAGTGCCGCCCAGCGGTCGTAGTCGTAGCGGCTGCCGCGCACCCACATCAGCGCGTTCACCGAGCTGCAGCCGCCGGCCACCTTGCCCCGGGCGACCGGGATCCGGCGCCCGTCCATGGCGGGTTCGGGCTCGGTGGCGTATCCCCAGTCGATCTCGGGGCTCCACTCGGAGGTGAGCAGCGCGAGCACCGCGGCCGCGTCCGAGCGGTGGATCTCGGGGCGCTCGTCCCAGCCGCCCGCCTCCAGGACGAGCACGGCCGTGTCCTCGTCCTCGCTGAGCCGGCTCGCCACGGCGCAGCCGGCCGACCCGGCGCCGACCACGATGTAGTCGAAGGCGCGAGGCGCTGAATTGCCCGTGGAACGGGGCGACATGGAACCTCCTGGATCGGGGTGGTCGCGGTCAGGCCGGGTTGAGGTCGCCGACGCGGTAGCCGGAGATGAGCGGTCGGCCGGTGCCGGCCTCGCGGACGAGGCGCCAGGTCTGGCCGATGCGGAACGAGCTGACGGAGCCGTCGGAGGTCTGCTTGGCCGTCCACACGACGGTCAGCGAGATGTCGACGCCGGTGCTGTCCTCCGAGACGTCGAGGCGCTCGACCACATGGCTCTGGTCGGTGAAGGCCTCGCCGACCACCTCGTACCACTCGCGGAAGTCGGCGTGGCCGCGCAGGGTGCGCTCGGGGAAGGCCATCTCCAGGCCGTCGTCGACGATGTGGGCGAGGAGTTCCTCGACGGGCTCGTGGCTGCTGAGAACGTCGAACCAGTGCTGGACGAACGCGGCGATGCCCGTGCCGGGCGCGGTCTTCTCGGCCGTCATGGCTGACTCCCTTCAGTGCGCGGGCCCGGGGCCCGCGGCACGACTCGGCGCGGCACCCGGGGCGGGGTGCCGCCCACCGATTCCGGCACAGCCCGCGACCGTCGCGCACGGCCCGCCTCGCGGCCGGTACGCACTGCGTGAAGTCGTCGTACGGGCTGCGGCAACTCGCCTGTCAGCGAGGGATGTTGAGACCTCGCCACACCCTGTGGCCTGGGCCTGAGCACGACATGCCGTAGTCCCTCCGCCCACTTGTGGATGTCTGTGCTCCCGGCCGTCAAGGGCTGGTCCCGGCCGAGCGGGCGGACCTAGACAGGACCCCGGCACCACGTGGAACCCCCAAGGAGAGGAACTCCCGTGAGCAAGCGCATCCTCGTCGTCCTGTCCGAATACGGTTACTGGGGCGAGGAGTTGATCGGCCCCCTGGAGACGTTCGACAAAGCCGGCTATCACGTCAGCTTCGCGACCCCGACCGGCAAGCGGGCCCCGGCCCTGCCGCCGAGCATGGACCCCGACTACATCGACCCGCCGCTCGGCCGCTCGGTCACCACCCCCGAGATGGCCGCCAAGGTCAAGGCCATCGACACCTCGGACCGGCTCGACGACCCGCTGGACCTGTCGTCCTGGCTTCCGGACCGCCCCTACCGCAGCAAGCCGTACTTCCTGCGCGACTGGGAGGCGTACAACACCCGCCTGGAGCAGGTCCGCGAGCAGATCGCGGGACGGTACGACGCCCTGCTCGTCGTCGGCGGCAGCGGTCCCATCGTCGACCTCGCCAACAACTGGCGGGTGCACGACCTGATCCTCGCCTTCCACGCCCTCGACCTGCCGATCGCGGCCGAGTGCTACGGCGTCGCGGCCCTCGCCTTCGCCCGCGACCAGGAGGACCGCACCAGCATCATCCGGGGCAAGCACGTCACCGGGCACTGCATCGAGTACGACTACAAGGACGGCACCGGCTTCATGGGCACCGACTTCGTGATCGGCCCGCCGCCGTACCCGCTGGAGTACATCCTGCGCGACGCCACCGCGCCCGGCGGCGCCTACCACGGCAACTTCGGCAAGGAGACCTCGGTCATCGTCGACTACCCGTTCATCACCGGGCGGTCCACCCCCGACTCCTACCTCACCGGCCAGAAGGTCGTCGAGGTCCTGGAGCAGGGCCTGCGCCAGTGGGGGTTCCTCACCAACTGACCCGAACAGCACGGCAGTTCCCGTTCCGCACGAGAGGTGAGCACACCATGGTCAGCAGGCCCGCGCGGGTCGCGATGCTCGAACAGCTGCAGGCCGACGGGGTCCGGTACATGTTCGGCAACCCCGGCACGGTCGAGCAGGGATTCCTCGACGAACTGCGCCACTTCCCCTCACTGGAGTACGTCCTCGCACTGCAGGAGGCCGTCGCCGTCGGCATGGCGGACGGCTACGCGCGGGCCACCCGCCGCCCCACCGTCGTCCAGCTCCACACCGGAGTGGGCCTCGGCAACGGCGTCGGAATGCTCTACCAGGCCAAACGGGGACACGCCCCGCTCGTGGTGATCGCCGGCGAGGCCGGTCTGCGCTACGACAACATGGAAGCGCAGATGGCCGCCGACCTGGTGGCCATGGCCGAGCCGGTCACCAAGTGGGCCACCCGCGTCGTGGACCCCGAGTCCACGCTGCGCACCCTGCGCCGCGCCTTCAAGGTGGCCGGGACGCCTCCGTACGGACCGGTGCTCGTGGTGCTGCCCGCCGATGTCATGGACCGGCCCACCACCGAGGAGGCCGTGCCGGTCACCTACCTCGACACCGCGAGCAGCCCCGACCCCGAGGCGCTCGGCCGGGCGGCCTCGCTGCTCGCCGGTGCCGAGCGCCCGATCGTCGTCGCCGGGGACGGGGTGCACTTCTCCGGCGCCCAGCAGGAACTCGCCCGCCTCGCCCAGACCTGGGGCGCGGAGGTGTGGGGAGCCGACTGGTCGGAGGTCAACCTCTCCGTCGAACACCCGGCGTACGCAGGGCAGTTGGGCCACATGTTCGGCGAGAACAGCCGCCGGGTCACGGCCGCGGCCGACGCCGTCCTCATCGTCGGTACGTACGCGCTGCCCGAGGTGTATCCCGCCCTCGACGGCGTCTTCGCGCCGGGCGCCCCGGTCGTGCACATCGACCTGGACACGGACGCCATCGCCAAGAACTTCCCCGTGAACCTCGGTCTCGTCGCCGATCCGAAGCGCACCCTGGCCGCGCTCGCCGACGCGCTGGAGACCCGCATGAGCCCGGTGAACCGGCGCCGCGCCGAGGAGTGGATCAAGCGCCGAGCCGCCGAGCGGTCCTACGAACTCGCCGCGAACCAGCAGAAGAACGAGGCCGCGCTCGACCCGCTGGCGCTGCCCACCACGGCCTTCGCGCAGGAGCTGGCCCGCCGGCTCCCCGAGGACGCGATCCTCTTCGACGAGGCGCTGACCGCATCGCCCGACCTCTTCCGCCATCTGCCGCCCACCCGGCCCGGCCACTGGTTCCAGACCCGCGGCGGCTCTCTGGGCGTCGGCATCCCGGGCGCGATCGGGGCCCAACTCGCCCATCCTGGCAAGGTAGTTGTGGGGTTCACCGGCGACGGCGGGTCGATGTACACGATCCAGGCGCTGTGGACCGCCGCCCGGTACGACATCGGCGCCAAGTTCGTCATCTGCAACAACGGCAGCTACAAGCTCCTTGAGGACAACATCGAGCAGTACTGGCGCTCGGTCGACGTCCCCGCCCACGACCACCCCGAGATCTTCGACCTGAGCCGGCCCGCCATCGACTTCACGTCCCTCGCCAAGTCCCTGGGCGTACCCGCGGTACGCGTCGACAAGCCCGGCCAGGCAGGTGCCGCCGTCGCCGAGGCGCTCGGCACCCCGGGGCCGTTTCTCATCGACCTGGTCACCGGCCGGGGGAGGGAGGAGTAGCCGTGCGACTCACCGGCCACAAGATCGCCGTCCTGATGGAGAGCGACTTCTACGAACCGGAGATCCTCTACTACCAGCACCGCTTCCCCGAGGAAGGCGCCGAGGTGCACTTCCTGACCCGGCTGTGGGGCCAGGACAGGATGACCTTCACCGGACACGAGCACCGGATGCCGTTCGAGGTGGACCGCTCCTTCGAGGACATCGACGAGTTCGCGCTCAAGGAGTTCTCCGCCGTGATCGTGCCCTCCGGCATGGTCTCCGACCGGCTGCGCTACACCGAGGACCCCGACCGGCTGCCGCCCGCGTCCACGTTCCTGCGCCGGGCGTTCAACGACCCGGCGATCGTCAAGGGCATCATCTGCCACGGCATGTGGCTCGCTGCCCCCGTCCCCTCCCTGGTGCGCGGACGGCGTGCGGTCGTCCACAACAACCTGCTCGGCGACCTGCGCAACATGGGCGGCGAGTACGTCGACCAGGACGTCGTCGTTCACGACGACCTGGTCACCGCGCGGACCGGCGCCCATTGCCACCTGTTCGCCCGCACCATCATCGACCTGCTCGCGAACCGGGAGCGCCCGGCCCGCGGGGCCGCCGTGAGGAGTGCGCGATGACCTCCATGACCTCCGCCCGTGCCGCGCTGCCGACCGCTCCCCGGGGTGCCCGCATCCCGGTCCTCGACGTCACCCCGCAGGTGCGGGGCGGCGAGGTGCCCGCCAAGGCGGTGACCGGTGAGAGCGTGACCATCGGCGCCACCGTCTTCCGCGAGGGCAGCGGCCTCGTCGGCGCCAACGTGGTCCTGCGCGACCCGGCGGGACGGCGCGGCCCATGGACGCCGATGGCGCTCGTCGACGCCGACGCCGACCGCTGGGAGGCCACCGTCGTCCTGGACGCCACCGGGCTCTGGACCTACACCGTGGAGGCCTGGGCCGACCCCGTCGCCACCTGGCGCCGCGACGCACAGCTGAAGATTCCCGCGGGGGTCGACGTGGAGCTCACGCTCGCCGAGGGAGCCGTGCTGCACGAGCGGGCCGCCCTCGCGATCCCGGACATGGACCGCCGGGAGGCGGTGACCACGGCGGCGGAAGCGCTGCGCGACGAAGCGAGCCCCACCCCCCGTCGGCTCGCCGCGATCACCGACCCGAAGGTGATCGCCGCGCTGGACACGCGTCCGCTGCGTGAACTGGTCACCGTCTCCCGGCCGCTGCACCTCCTCGTCGAGCGCAGGCGCGCGCTCGTCGGCTCCTGGTACGAGCTGTTCCCGCGCTCCGAGGGGGCGGTGCTCACGCCGGGGCAGGCGCCGGTCAGCGGCACGTTCGAAACCGCCGCCGAGCGGCTTCCGGCCGTTGCCGCGATGGGCTTCGACGTGGTGTACCTGCCGCCCATCCACCCCATCGGACGCAGCCACCGCAAGGGCCCGGACAACGCGCTCACCGCGGGCCCCGACGACGTGGGCTCGCCCTGGGCGATCGGCTCCGCCGACGGCGGCCACGACGCCGTCCACCCGGCGCTCGGCACCCTTGACGACTTCCGTCAATTCGTCGCCAGGGCAGGAGAGTTGGGGATGGAGGTGGCCCTGGACTTCGCGCTCCAGTGCTCACCCGACCACCCCTGGCTCATCGAGCACCCCGAGTGGTTCACCCACCGCGCGGACGGCACCATCGCCTCCGCCGAGAACCCGCCCAAGAAGTACGAGGACATCCACCCCCTCGACTTCGACAGCGACTTCGAGGGCCTGGTCGCCGAGACCGTACGGATCCTGCGGCACTGGATCGCCCAGGGCGTCCGCATCTTCCGCGTCGACAACCCGCACACCAAACCGGTCGCCTTCTGGGAGCGCGTCATCGCAGCGGTCGCCGCCACCGACCCCGACGTGGTCTTCCTCGCCGAGGCGTTCACCCGCCGCGCCATGGTGCACGCACTCGCCCAGGCCGGATTCCAGCAGTCGTACACCTACTTCACCTGGAAGAACACGAAGGAGGAGCTGGCCGAGTACGGCGCCGAACTCGCCGAGGACAGCGCCGACTTCCTGCGCCCCAATCTGTTCGTCAACACCCCCGACATCCTGCACGCCTACTTCCAGAACGGCGGCAGGCCCGCCTTCGAGGCGCGCGCGGTGCTCGCCGCGACCCTCGCGCCGACCTGGGGCATGTACGCGGGCTACGAGCTGTGCGAGGGCGAGGCGCTCGCGGCGGGCACCGAGGACTACGCCCGCTCCGAGAAGTACGAGCTGCGCCCCCGCGACTGGGCCGCCGCCGAGGCCGAGGGCCGCACCATCGCCCCGCTGATCACTCGCCTCAACGAGCTGCGCCGCGCCCACCCCGCCCTCCAGGAACTCAAGAACCTGCGCTTCCACCCCACCGACCACGACCAAGTCCTCGCCTATTCAAAGCAGTTGAGGCATCCGGACGGCACAACCGACACCGTCCTCGCGGTCGTCAACCTCGACCCGCACCACGCGAGCGAGGCCACCGTCTCCTTCGACCTCGCAGCCCTCGGCCTGCCGGACGACGGCTCTCTGAAGGTGCGCGACGAACTCACCGGCGAACTCCACACCTGGCACCCGCACACCTATGTACGCCTGGAGCCGTCGCACACTCCCGCCCACCTCCTGACCCCGCTCACCGACGGGCCGACGCCATGAGCGTCACCGCCACCGAGCCGGGCATCCTGGCCCCGCTGCTGCCCGCCCTCGAACCGTGGCTGGTCACCCGCCGCTGGTTCGCGGGCGGCGGCGGGCCGCTCGCCGAACTCGCCCCGGTCGCCGTCACCGTCGTACGGGAACAGTCCCCGGCGCTGGTCCACGCCGTGCTGCGGGCCCGCCACGCCGGCCGCCCCGAGCAGCTCTACCAGCTCCTCCTCGGGCTGCGCCCGGACCTCCCCGCGCGCCTCGCCCCGTCCGCCATCGCCAAGGTGCCGGACGGGCCCTGGCGGGGCTGGACCCTGTACGAGGCCGTCGAGGACCCGGCGCTGCTCGGGGTGCTCCTGCGCACCCTGGCCCTGCGCGACCGCACCGGCGGGCCGCGCCTGGAACGCGCCTCCGCGCTGCCCCTGCCCGTCGGCCTCGTACCCCGCGCGCTGACCGCCGAGCAGAGCAACAGCACGGTGGCGTACGGCGACCGGCTGCTGCTCAAGCTGTACCGGCGGCCGGAGCCGGGCCCGCACGCCGAGATCGACGCCTTGCGCGCCCTCACCGAACAGCGCTGCACCCGCACACCCCGCCTCCACGGCACGCTGCGCACCGACGCGCCGGGCGGCGAGGACCTGGTGCTCGGGCTGCTCGAAGACTTCCTGCCCGCCGAGGCCGACGGGTGGGAGAGCGCGGTGCGGCACGCCGCCGACTGCATCGAGGGCAGCTGCCGCACCGTCCCCGCGACCGGCGGCTTCACCGCACACGCCCGCACCCTCGGCCAGGCGGTCGCCGAGGTCCACACCGCACTCGCCGAGGCGTTCCCGCGCCATCTGCTCGGGCCGGGCGCGGTGGCCGACGACGCCGCGCACATGAAACGCCGCCTGGCCGAAGCCATCGAGGAGGTGCCCGCGCTCGCCCGGTACCGCTCCGCGCTCGACGCCCTGTACGAGGACTACGCGGCCAGGGCCGCACGCGGCTGCCCGACGCTCGCCCAACGCACGCACGGCGACCTGCACCTGGGGCAGGCGCTGCGCACCGCCGACGGCTGGCGGGTCATCGACTTCGAGGGTCAGCCCGCCACCCCCGCCGCCGAACGGACCCGGCCGCAGTCCGCGCTGCGCGACGTCGCCTCCATGCTGCGCTCCTTCGACTATGCCGCCCGCACCGCGCTCGCCGACGTGCGGGAACGGTCCGCCGACGCGGGCCCAGGACCCCGCCTTCGGCGCACCCGGCGGGCGTACGCCTGGGCCGCACGCAACCGGCGCGCCTTCTGCGACGGCTACCGCGACCCGGGCGGCGCCGACCCCTACTGCCGGCCCGTGCCGCTGCGCGCCTTCGAGGCCGACAAGGCGGTGTACGAGGCCGTCTACGAGGCGCGGCACCGCCCGGCCCTGCTGCCCGTCCCGCTGGCCGCGATCCACCGGCTCGCGGGCTCCCGCTGACCCATCGGACACCCCTGGAAAGGAACCCCAACCCGTGCTCCAGACACGGCACTTGACGACCCGCATGGCTGACGCCGAGCTTGACCGGCTGCTCGCGGGGGCGCACCACGACCCGCACGGCGTGCTCGGCGCGCATCCGGTCGCGGACGGTGTCGCGGTCAGAGTGCTGCGCCCGCTCGCCCGCGGCGTGACGGCGGTCACCGCGGACGGAGCCCGGGTCGAACTCGCCCACCAGCGCGACGGGTTGTTCACCGGCCTCCTTCCGGGCACCGCGGTGCCCGCCTACCGGCTCCACGTCACCTACGGCGAGCGCGAGGAGAGCCACGAGGACGGCTACCGCTTCCTGCCCACCCTCGGCGACCTCGACCTCCACCTCATCGCGGAGGGCCGGCACTGGGAGCTGTGGCGGGCGCTCGGCTCCCGGGTCCGCACCCTCGAAGGCGTCACCGGAACCACCTTCGCGGTGTGGGCACCCAATGCCCAAGGGGTGCGCGTCATCGGCGACTTCAACGGCTGGAACGGTGCCGCGCACCCCATGCGTTCGCTCGGCTCCAGCGGCGTGTGGGAGCTGTTCGTGCCGGACACCGGACCCGGCACCCGCTACAAGTACGAGATCCACACCCGCGACGGCCGCATGCTCCAGAAGGCCGACCCGCTGGCCCGCGCAACCGAGTGCCCGCCCGCGACCGCCTCCGTCGTCCATGAGTCCTCGTACGTCTGGGGCGATGCCGAGTGGATGGCCCAGCGGGGCGGCGAGGACTGCCGCCAACGCCCGATGTCGGTCTACGAGGTCCACATCCCGTCATGGCGACCGGGCCTGACCTACCGTCAGCTCGCCGAAGAATTGCCGAAATACGTCGCCGGCCTGGGGTTCACACATGTGGAGCTCATGCCGGTGATGGAACATCCCTTCGGCGGCTCCTGGGGCTACCAGGTGACCGGCTACTTCGCCCCGACCGCCCGCCTCGGCACTCCCGACGACTTCCGCTACCTCGTGGACGCGCTGCACGGCGCCGGGATCGGGGTCATCGCGGACTGGGTGCCGGCTCACTTCCCGAAGGACGAGTTCGCCCTTTCCCGATTCGACGGCGAGCCCCTTTACGAACCCGCGGACACCCGGCGCGCCCATCATCCGGACTGGGGCACCCTGGAATTCGACTACGGCCGCCGGGAGGTGCGCAACTTCCTTGTCGCCAACGCCGTCTACTGGTGCACCGAATTCCATGTCGACGCGATACGCGTGGACGCCGTCGCCTCGATGCTCTACCTGGACTATTCCCGGGAGGAGGACGGCTGGAGCCCCAACGAGCACGGCGGACGGGAAAACCTGGCCGCCGTCGCCTTCCTTCAGGAAATGACCGATACTGTGCGCCGCCGCGCCCCGGGCGCCCTCACCATCGCCGAGGAGTCGACGTCCTGGCCGGGCGTGACCCGGCCCACGTACGAGGTGGGCCAGGACGGATTCGGCGGGCTCGGCTTCGACCTCAAGTGGAACATGGGCTGGATGCACGATTCGCTCGGCTATGTCGCCCGCGACCCGGTCCACCGCTCCTATCACCACGACGAGTTGACCTTCTCGATGGTGTACGCCTACAGCGAGGCGTTTGTGCTGCCGCTCTCGCACGACGAGGTCGTGCACGGCAAGCGCTCACTGGTCGCGAAGATGCCGGGGGACTGGTGGCAGCAGCGCGCGAATCTCCGCGCCACTCTGGGTTACATGTGGGCCCATCCGGGAAAGCAACTCCTTTTCATGGGCCAAGAGTTCGCGCAGGGTGAGGAATTCGACCACGACCGCGGGCCGCAGTGGTGGGTCCTCGACGAGGACTGGCCCGGCCACGCCGACCACCGGGGCATCCGCTCCCTGGTCAGTGATCTGAACCAGGTCTACACCGCGACCCCCGCGCTGTGGCAGCTCGACTGCGACCCGGCGGGCTTCTCCTGGATCGACGGATCCCGGGCCGAGGACAACGTCCTGTCCTTCGTGCGGTACGACGCCGAAGGCCGCCCGCTGGTCGTCGTCTGCAACTTCTCCCCGGTGGTCCGCACCGGCTACCGCATCGGCCTTCCCGACGCCGCCGCATGGACGGAGGTCCTCAACAGCGACGCCGAACGCTACGGCGGCAGCGGCGTGCTGAACCCCGGCGTCATCGTGCCCGAGCCGGTGCCCCGGCACGGCCGCGCACAGAGCGCCGCCCTCACCCTGCCCCCGCTGGCCGCCTTCTGGCTCCGCCCGAACCCCCAGGAGAGCGACGATGAGTGAGGTACGCGGCACGGCCGAGCGGATCGTCGGGACGTACGGCATCCGCGGCCGGGTCCCCGACGAGCTGGACCTGGGCGGCGCCTACCGGACCGGCACCGCCTTCGCGCTGCTCACCGGGGCGCCCGTGGTCGCGGTGGCGCACGACCTGCGCGGCTCCTCGCCGGCGCTCGCGGACGCCTTCGCCCAAGGGGTACTCGACCAGGGCGCGGACGTCCTCGACGCCGGACCCGGACCGGCGGACTGCCTGACCTACCTGTCGGGGCAGTTGGACGTGCCCAGTGCCCTGGTCGCCGCGGGCCACGGCCCCGGCGCGCCGCACGGCATCGGGCTGTGCCGGGCCGGCGCGGTGACGGTCGCCGAGGGCACGGGGCTCGAAGCGATCCGGGAGCGGCTCACGGGACCCCGCCCGCCGATGGCGGACGAGCCGGGCTCCACGGTCGCCGCACCGGTCCTCGACGACTACGCGCGGCATCTGCGCTCCCTCGTCGACCTCACCGGCATCCGGCCGCTGAAGGTGGTGATCGACGCCGCCCACGGCATGGCGGCGCTCACCGCACCCCGGGTGCTGCACCCGGAGGTGGAGCTCGTGCCCGTACGGTTCCTCGGAGCCAACGAGCGCTCATCACAAGGGAGTTGGGACCTCGGGGAGCGGGTGCGGCGTACGGGTGCGGACCTGGGGCTCGCCTTCGACGAGGGGGCGGATCGCTGTCGCGCCGTGGACGAGCGGGGCGCCGCCGTCCCGCCCGCCGCGGTCGTCGGCCTCGTCGCGGCGCGCGAACTCGCCCGGCGGCCCGGCGCCGCCGTGGTCCACGACCTCATCACCTCGCGCACCGCCGTCGAGGCGGTGGAGGCGGCCGGCGGCATCCCGCTGCGCTGCCGGGTCGGGCGCGCGGCCATCCGCTCGCTGATGGCCGAACAGGGCGCGGCCTTCGGCGGATCGCACGCGGGCCGCTACTACTTCCGCGACTTCTGGTGCGCGGACTCGGCCATGCTCGCTGCCCTGCACCTCGTGGCAGAGCTCGGCCACTCGGGCCGCAGGCTGTCGGAACTGGCGGCGGGCCACGACCGCTACCCGCGCTCCGGCGAGATCGGCATCCGGGTCGAGGACCCCGTGGCGGCCCTGCACCGCGTCACCGCGCACTTCGCGGCGACCGAGGCCGAACTCGACCACCTCGACGGCGTCACCGGGGAGTTCGGCGACGGCTCCTGGTTCAACGTACGCCCCGCGCGCACGGCCCCGCTGGTACGCATCCACGTGGAGGCCGAGACCCCGGCCGCGATGGAGACGCTGCGCGACCGGGTGCTCGGCGTGGTGACGGGTTCGGGGGCTAGCGCGACGCCTGCTCTCTGAGCGCGTCGCGCGGGCTGGGTGTGGGCTGGAGCCCGGTCGCGGAGAGCGCGGCGTCATAGGCGGCGAGGGCCTGCTTGGAGTGTCCCTCGTCCCTCCACAGGTCACCGATACGGCGCCAGTACGTGGCGGTCTCGTGCGAAGCGGGGAAATGCCGCAACTGACGGGCGGCCGCTTCGAGCACCTGCTTGCCGAGGTCGCTCTCCTGCCGCAGGAAGTGAAGTTGGGCCAGGGTGATGCGGGCGGAGACGGCGAGGACGCGGGGCTCGGTGCCGAGCAGGCCGAGGGCGCGCTCGGCGTGGGCGGCCGCCTCGTCCCAGTTGCCGAGCATGGTGTCGGCTCGGGCCAGGTTGAGTTCGCAGCGGGCGAGCTCGTCGGCGTTGCCGGCCTCCGCCAGCGACTGCTGGGCTTCTTCCAGGAGGTCCTTGGCCCGGGCGGCGTCGCCGGACTCGGTCTGCAGCAGCAGCCACCCGTAGTTCATCTTGAGCATGGCGACGTGGCGTACGTTGTCGTCCTCGGCCATCATCGCCAGGGCGCGCTCGGTCAGCGCCAGCGCCTCGGCCAGTTGGCCGCGGGACTGGGCGACCAGGCCTGCGTTCCAGTACACGGCCCCCCGCGCGGCGCGCGCACCCTGCTTCTCGGCCACGGGGATGAGGCGCTGCGCCAGCAGATGGGCCCGGGCGTGGTCGCCACGCTGGCGGTAGGAGCCCATGAGGGTCGATCCGAGCTGAATGTGATCCACCGTCACATCCAGGCCCAGCGAGTCCAGTTTGCTCATGGCCCGCTCGCCGATCTCGATGCTGACCGTGATGTCGCCCATGTTGCGGTAGCAGCGGCAGAGCGCCACAGCCGTACGGCACCATTCGTCCGATCCCGCCGCGAGCCCGCGGTCGGCGAAGATCTCCTCAAGGAGGGGGATCGCGGCCTCCAGACGCCCGAGCTTCTCCAGCGCCGCGGCCTGCCCCATGCGCGCCCGCCGTTTCATCGCGGCGTCCAGGGGCAACGCGCCGCCGAGGAGTTCGCTGAAGGTCTGCAGCGCCTCGCCGTCGGCCCCGTTGCGCAAGGCCATGTCGCCGAAGGCCAGCTTGAGTCGGGCCTCCTTCATCTCATGCTGGTCGCGGCCGGTGCGGAGGTATTCGGCGGAGGATCCCAGTTTCTCGGCCAGGGCCCCCAGGACCGCGTCGGAGGGCGCCCGCTTGCCGGCCTCGATCAGCGACACATAGCTGGTGGAGATCTCTTCGGATGCGAGGTCCTGCTGCTTCAGCCCGCGCCGGATCCGGAGCTCCCGGATGCGCTGCCCAAGGCCGACGGGTGAGGAAGGCTCAGAGTGATCCACGGTGACTCCTTGAGCAACGAGGCTTGACTCAGATCATTACAGCTGATGCTACCCGGAAGTCAGGTGCCCGCAAGGGCTTCGGGCGTGGGGTTTGGGGCGAACTGGGCGTGACTTGGCTGCTTTCGGGCCCCGTTGCGCGGGTTATTCGGAATTCCCTCTTCCGTAACAGTCAAGATCGCTCATTACCCAAACAAGACTTGACTGAAAAGGTCACGCCTGGTTGACTCATTGAGTCAAATTGAGCTGTCCGGGGAGGGGATATTTCAATGGGATCGAAGCAGATTTGGCTGATCGTTGTCGCCGTATTCTCTGTGGGGGTATTTATCAGTGGGGTCCTGATGCGTGAATCAGGTGCTGCCTCGATATCGCCTGGCTATCAGCGTTCCCACGTGGAGGCGGTGCACGCGGACGGGGGAACGTGCTGCTGAACCGGCTTGACAGGCGGACATCGGAAGGAGAGGGAATGCGCATCGATCTACTCACCCGTGAATATCCCCCCGAGGTCTACGGCGGAGCCGGCGTTCACGTGGCCGAGCTGACGCGGGGGCTGCGCCGGCTCGCTGACGTACAAGTGCGGTGTCTGGGAACGGCCAGAACGGAACCCGGCGTTGACGCATACGAGCCACCGGCCCGCCTCGCCGTGGTGGACGCCGCGCTGGGATTCCTCGGGGCAAACGCGGCGATGGCCGCCGACTGCGCCGGAGCGGACGTCGTGCACAGCCACACCTGGTACGCGAACATGGCCGGGAACCTCGGGGGCCTGCTGCACGGCGTGCCGCACATCATGACCCTGCACAGCCTGGAGCCGCTGCGGCCCTGGAAGGCCGAGCAACTCGGTGGCGGCTACGCCCTGTCGTGCTGGATGGAGCGCACGGCCGCACAGTCCGCGTCGGCCCTGATCGCCGTGTCGGCCGCGATGCGCGACGACATCCTGCGCGTCTACCCCGACGTCGACCCCGAGCGGGTGCACGTCATCCACAACGGCATCGACCCCGAGGCCTACCGGCCCGACCCGCGCCTGGACGCACTGGAGCGGTACGGCATCGACCCGGACCTGCCCATCGTGCTGTTCGTCGGCCGCGTCACCCGCCAGAAGGGTCTGCCGCACCTGCTGCGGGCCGCGTTCGGTCTGCGCTCCGACGCCCAGCTGGTGCTGTGCTGCGGACAGCCCGACACGCCCGAGATCGCCGCCGAGGCCGCGGAAATCGTCGAGGAACTGCGCACCGTACGCACCGGGGTCTTCCGCATCGACGGGATGCTGGATCAGGACTCCGTACGTCAACTCCTCACCCACGCAACGGTGTTCGTGTGCCCTTCGGTGTACGAGCCGATGGGCATCGTGAACCTGGAGGCGATGGCCTGCGGGACCCCGGTCGTGGCCTCTGCGGTCGGCGGGATCCCCGAGGTCGTCGACGACGGGGTGACCGGACTTCTCGTCGGGTTCGAGGCACGGGACGACGCCACGGGCGAACCGGTCGATCCCGACAAGTTCGCGGCAGGCCTCGCCGAAGCCGTCAACGACCTGATCGAGGACCGGGGCCGGGCCGCCGCACTCGGTGCCGCGGGCAGGGCGCGGGCGGTGGAGCACTTCTCGTGGGACAAGGTGGCCGAGCGGACCCTGGGGGTCTACCGCGACGCGGTCTCGGCCCACCGGGTGTGAACCCTCGGAGCCTGTGTCCGATCCGGACGGGGTACGGACACAGGCTCAGCGCACCGGGGGGTGTTCCTCCTGCTCCGGGCCGAGCCGGGCGGGCACCCCCTTCGCGTCGTACGGGAAGTGACAGGCCGAGGTGTGTTCGTTCAAAGGGTCCGCACCCGTCGTCGCCGGGGTCTCGCGCTCGCACCGCTGCCGCTCCTCGCCGAGGGTGGCGTACACCGCGCAGCGGCCACGGAAGCGGCAGCCCGTCGCGCGTTCCGACGCACCCGGAGGTTCGCCCGGCAGCACGATCCTGGCGCGGGCCCGCTCGGCCGCCGGATCCGGCAGCGGCACGGCGGACAGCAGGGCGCGCGTATAGGGGTGGCGCGGGCTCTGGAACACGTCGGTGACCGGGCCGCTCTCCACGGTCCGGCCCCCGTACATCACCACCACCCGGTCGGCGATCTGCCGCACCACCGCCAGATCGTGCGCGACGAACAGGCAGGCCGGGCCCTGCTCGTCGCGCAGCCGGCGCAGCAGATCGAGGATGCCCGCCTGCACGGACACGTCGAGCGCGGAGACCGGCTCGTCCAGGAGCAGCAGTTCGGGGCGTACGGTGAGGGCCCGGGCGAGCGCGATGCGCTGTCGCTGGCCGCCCGAGAACTGGTGCGGGCGGCGCTCCGCGTCCGGGGCGTCGAGGCCGACCCGGCGCAGGAGTTCGGGCACCCGCGCCGCGATGGTCTCCTTCGGGGCGCGCTGGGCGCGCAGCGGCTCGGCGACGATGTCGGCCACCCGCATCCGCGGGTCCAGGCTGGCCATCGGGTCCTGCACCAGGATCTGCACCGAGCCCCGCAGCCTGCGGGCATCGGCGCGGCTCAGCGCGGCCGTGTCGTACCCGGCGATCTCGACGGTCCCGGACTCGGGTGCGCCCAGCGAGATGATCTCCATCAGGGTGCTGGTCTTGCCGGAGCCCGACTCGCCGACCAGCGCCACCGTCTCGCCCCGGCGGACCTCCAGGTCCACCCGTTCCAGCGCGAGCCGGACCTCCGCCGGCCGCCCGCGCCACCGAAGGCCCGAACGTCCGGGCAGCGGAAACGACTTGGTGAGGCCCGCGACGCGCAGCAGGGGCGCGCCGCCCGGGGGAGTGCCGTGCAGCGGGGCCGAGGCTGGGAAGAGGTCGGCGGCCTTTTGTCCCGCGAGGGCGTCCGGGCGGACGCATGCCGCCAAGTGGCCGTCGAAACCCGCCAGTTCGGGTTCCCCGGACCGGCAGTCATCCGCCGCGAGCGGGCAGCGCGGTGCGAACGAGCACCCGGGTCCGGCGCTGCCCGGCGCGGGCGGACCGCCCGGTATCGGGGTCAGCGGCACGGCGGCGTCGAGGCGCGGCACCGAGCCGAGCAGACCCAGCGTGTACGGCATGCGGGGCCGCGTGAACAGGGCGTCCACCGGCGCCGTTTCGACGATCCGGCCCGCATACATGACAGCCACCCGGTCCGCCGCGCCGGCGATCACCCCCAGGTCGTGGCTGACCAGGAGCAGCGCCGCGCCGGTCGCCCGGCGGGCGTGCTCCAGGGCGGCCAGGACCTGTGCCTGGACCGTGGCGTCCAAGGCGCTGGTGGGCTCGTCGGCCACGATGACGTCGGGGTCGTTGGCGGTCGCCATGGCGATCATGGCGCGCTGGCGCAGTCCGCCGGAGAGCTCATGGGGGTACGAGCGCGCGATGCGGGACGGGTCCGGTACGCCCACGCCTTCCAGGAGCTCCAAGGCGCGCCCCCGCGCCAACTCCCTTGTAGGACGTGGACGTTCATGGATGCGCAGGACTTCGCCGATCTGGTCGCCGATGTGCTGGGCCGGGTTGAAGGCCGCGAGCGGGTCCTGGAACACCATCGCGATCCGGCTCCCGCGCAGCCGGGCGAGGTCGCGCACCGGCAGGCCGACCAGCTCGGTGCCGAGCAGCCGCACCGAGCCGGTCACCCGCGCGCCCGGCGGAAGCAGCCCGAGCAGGGCGAGCGCGGTCGCGGTCTTGCCGGCCCCGGACTCGCCGACCAGGCCGAGGACTTCGCCGCGCCGCAGGGTGAACCCCACCCCGCGCACGACCGGCAGTGGCGTACGGGAGGAGCCCGCGTACGACACGTGCAGGTCCTGGACGTCGAGCACCGTGGCGGCCGTCATCGCAGGGCCTGAGCCCGGTCGGACCCGAGGTCGAGAATGTCCCGCAGCGCGTCGCCCACCAGGTGCACCGCGAGGACGAAGAGCAGCAGCAGGCCGGCCGGGAAGAGGAACATCCACGGGCAGGTCAGCGCCACATCGGTGCCGGAGGCTATGAGCGTGCCCAGGGACACGTCCGGCGGCTGCACCCCGAACCCGAAGTACGACAGGCCCGTCTCGCTGATCACGGCGGCGGCCACCGCCACGGTCGCGTCCGTGATCAGGAACGAGGCCAGGTGCGGCAGGACGTGCCGCACGATGATCCGGAACGGCCCGACGCCCATGTGGTGCGCGGCGGCGACGAAGGGCCGCTCCCGCAGCGAGAGCGTCATGATCCGTACCGCCCGCGCCGTGATCATCCAGCCGAGCGCGGCCAGGAGCCCCGCGAACGCCGGCCAGCCAAGGCCGCGCAGCCTCGGCGCGAGCAGCACCAGGAGCAGAAAGCCCGGAATCACCAGCATCAGGTCGACCACGAACATGAGCACCCGGTCCACCCAGCCGCCGAAGTACCCCGCGCAGGTCCCGAAGGCCGCCCCGAGCGTCGTACTGGCCAGGGCCACAAGGGCGCCGATGAGCAGCGACTTCTGCAGTCCGCGCACCGTCTGTGCGAACACGTCCTGGCCGATCCGGCTGGTGCCCATCCAGTGCTGGGCGCCCGGGGCGCTGCGCAGGGCCGTGTAGTCGATGTCGGTGTAGCTCCAGTTGGTGAGGTAGGGGCCCGCGTACGCGAGAGCGAAGAGGCCCGCGATCAGTGCGAGGCCGGTCAGGGCCCCGGGGGAGCGGAGCAGGGCCCGCCCGGTCGTGGCGCCGCGCCCGCGCAGCACGATCGCTTCCGTGTCCATCGCGTCCGTACTCATCGTGTGCGCACCCTCGGATCGAGCACGGCGTGCAGCACGTCCGCGACGAAGCCCGAGAGCAGCACGGTCGCCGCCGCGAACAGGTTGACCGCGACCACCGAGTTGATGTCGCCCTTCTGCGCCGAGTCCATGAACCAGCTGCCCATGCCGGGCCAGCCGAAGATCTCCTCGGTGAACACGGCCCCCGTGAACAGGGTCAGGAAGCCGAACGAGAAGAACGTGGTCAGCGGGATCAGCGAGGTGCGGAGCCCGTGCCGCAGCAGCGCCCGGCCCGGCGTGAGCCCCTTGGCCTGCGCGGTCCGCAGATGGTCGGAGCCGAGCACGTCGAGCGTGGCGCCGCGCTGGTAGCGGCTGTAGGAGGCGACCGCGCCGAGCGCGACCGTGGCCGCGGGCAGGGTGAGATGGACGGCCCGGTCCTTGAGATGGGTGGCGAGGGAGCCGGTGAGGCCGGGGGTGCGCTCGCCGGTGTAGCGGATCACCGTGTGGCCCGCGCTCTGGTTGAACCACAGGGCGCCCTCCTTGAAGAGCAGCGCAAGCACGAACGTGGGCACCGACAGGACCAGGAACGAGAACACGGTCAGCGCCCGGTCGGGCAGGCGGTGTCGGCGGACCGCGGCCCAGAGCCCGGCGAGCACGCCGAGCCCGGTGCCGACCAGGGTGCCGATGAGCAGCAGTCGGGTGGACACCCCGATCCGGCGGCCGAACTCCGCGTCCACCGAGCCCCCGTCCACCGTTCGCCCGAGATCGCCGTGGACGGCCCGCCACGACCAGTGCCCGAAGCGCTCCAGGACCGGTGTCCGGTCGTCGGTGCCGAGCAGCGCGAGCTCATGGTCGACCGTGGCGGCCGACGGACGCGGCTGACGGTCCTCGAAGTAGGCGCGCGGACTGAGCGCGGAGGAGGAGATGACGTACGACAGGAAGACCGAGAACAGAAGCAGGAGCGCGCCGTGGGCGAGGCGCTTGGACAAGCGGCCGACCAAGAGTGTCTCCTCAAAGGGGCGGGCGGCATGGACAGTTCACCGGCCTGACATGCCGCAATGCTAAGGTCCCAGCGGTAAATCGCAGATCAGTTCGGCTAATTGACGCGTCGTCAGGACGGAGGCTGGAGTGGCTCGGTTACGGGGAGCGCGGGCATGGGCGGCGCTGGGTGCGGCGGCACTGGCGCTCGCGGGCTGTACGACCTCGGCGGCGCCGCAGCACGGCGCGTCCCCCCGCACCATGAAGGCCCCCGCCTACGGAACCGAAGACATCGGCCGCCAGCCGCCGCAGAACCTCCGCCAGGGCGGCACCCTCACCCTCGCCACCTCCCAGTGGGTCACGCAGTACAACGTGAACCAGGCCGCGGGGACGATCGGCGAGGCCTCGGAGATCGACAGCCTGGTCGAGCCCAAGCTGTTCCGCCGTGACGCCAAGGGTGTCCCGCACGCCAACCCCGACTACCTGCTCTCCGCGTCCGTCACCACGACCTCGCCGCAGACGGTCACCTACAAGCTCAACCCGCACGCCCGCTGGTCGGACGGAAAGCCGCTCGGCGTCGCCGACTTCGAGGCCGAGTGGAAGGCGCTCGGCCGGGGCGACGACCGCTATCTGGTGGCCGATCCATCCGGCTACGACCAGATATCCGAGGTGCGCCAGGGCGGTGACCCGAGCGAGGTGCAGGTCGTCTTCCGTTCCCCGTACGCCGACTGGCAGCGCCTGTTCGACCCGCTCTTCCCGGCGTCCGCCACCAGCACGCCCGAGCAGTTCAACAACGGCTGGTCCGGGCGGATCCCGGTCACCGCGGGCCCGTTCAGGATCGCCTCGATGGACCGCACGACCCAGTCCGTCACGGCCGTGCCCGACCCCGCCTGGTGGGGCACCAGACCCCGCCTGGACAAGGTGGTCTTCCGCGCGCTGCTGCCGGCCGCCGCCCTCCAGGCCTACCTCAACGGCGAGATCGACGCGGTGAACGCGGCCACGGCCGAGGCGTACCAACAGCTCAAGCCGGCCCGCAACAGCACGGTGCGCACGGGCTCCGCCTGGGACGAGGTGCATGTCAGTCTCAACGGCGCGGGCGGCCCGCTCCAGGACGTCGAGGTACGCCACGCCCTCCAACAGGCCGTCGACCGGCAGGCGTTGGCGAACGTCGCGGCCGAGGGGCTGCCCGTCGGGGTGCCGCTGCTCGGCAATCACATCTTCATGACCAACCAGCCCGGATACGCCGACAACTCGGGCGAGTTGGGCAAGTTCGCCCCCAAGGCCGCGGAACAGCTTCTCGACAGGGCGGGCTGGAAGTCGCCCGGCCAGGGCAAGCCGCGCGTCAAGGGCGGGCAGACCCTCAACCTGCGATTCGTGATCGCGGAGTCCACCAACCGGCTCGGCCTCGACCTCGCCCAGCTGCTCCAGCAGATGCTCGCCCAGGTCGGCATCGGGGTGGAGATCCAGAAGGTGCCGGCCGACGACTACGGGCCGAAATACCTCGACGTCGGCAACTTCGACCTGGCGATCTTCCGCTTCACCGACCTCACCTACCCCAGCCAGTCGCAGGCCGTCTACCGGCTGCCGCGCGGCGCCCAGAGCTTCCAGAACTACGGCCGGATCTCGGACACCACGCTGGACAACCTCCTTCAGCAGGCCTCCGGCACCCTCGATCCGGCGCGCGCCGCCCAGCTGTACAACCAGGCCGACGCGGAGATCTGGAAGCTCGGCCACGACGTCGAGCTCTACCAGCGCCCGCAGATGATGGCGGTCCGCAAGGGCCTCGCCAACTACGGGATACCGGGCCTCGGCGACATCGACTTCGCGGCCGTGGGCTGGACGAAATAGCCAATGGCCGTCCGCAGGGCCCCAAGCGGGCCCGGCGGACGGCCGGTCGACTCACAGCTCAGATCATCAGGCGCCCTGTCCGCTCAGCCACTCCTCCTCGGTGTGCCTGCTCAGCGCGTCGAAGGCGAGCGCCGCCGAGGCGAGCGTGACGTGATGGTGCCAGCCGCGGAACGAGCGGCCCTCGAAGTCACCAAGACCGAAGTCCTCCTGCAGTCTGCGTAACCCGTCCGCGGACAGACTGCGCAGCTGCGCCAGCGGAATCGCCTCGGCGAGCCGGCGGGCCGGCAGATTGGTCAGCCAGTAGGAGCGCGGCGCGGGCCGGCCGTACGGCCAGTCCGTGACCAGGTGCCGGGGCCGCTGCCGGTGCACCGCGTGCTGCGGCCCGTCCGAGCACAGCAGCGCCGGAGCGGACAGGAACTGCGAGCGCCGCATCCGCTCCGTCGTACGGTCGTGCCAGGCGATCGGGGTGCGCTCGTCACGCCGCGCCACGTGCTCGGCGAGCTCGGTCACCGTGCCCCGCGTCGCCGGCGAGGCGGCATGCGGACGCGGCAGGGTGACGCCGGTGCTGGGCGACACCTCGATCAAGTAGCCGTGGCCGCGCGCCTCCAGACCCCGAAGGAGCGGTTCCACATCGCTCTCGGAGCGCCAGTCGGCGAGCACCGGCTGCGGCTCCAGGAACCACTCCTCGGTCATCTCGTCGAGGGCCTCCAGAACGTAGCTCCAGCGCGGCCGGCAGTGCTCCTCGTCCGGCAGATGGGCCTGGCCGCGCAGCCGCTCGTCCTGGTCCCAGCGCTGGGGGAGCAGCAGCCGCCAGTTCACCGGCAGGCCGCCGCCCGTCCCCACCAGTGAAGTGGCGTACGCCAGCTGGCAGTTGACGGTGCGCTGCTGCGACGGGGCGTACTGGCGGGCCACGCCGACCGAGCGGTCGCCGTTCTTCGCGAACACCACCTCGTCGACGGCCCACGCCTCGGTGCGGAACACCTCACCCGTCCGCTCGGCGATCCGCCGGCGGACCGGCCCCGAGTCCCACGGGCTCTGGTGGACGAACTGCTGGAGCTGCTGCACCGCCCGGTGCCCGAGCACGTGCTCGGAGATCCTGGTGGGCGTCTTGCGGCCCGGTACGTCGAGCAGCCCACGCAGATACACCTCGCCCCAGCGCCGCTGGTCGGAGCGCGTCAGCGCGACGAACAGGTCCTGGCAGTAGCCGGTGAAGTCCGCCGTGGCAGGAGCCCTGCGGGCGTCGGAGAGTTGGAGGATGGAAGACACGGTGCCCCCGGGAGTGTCCGAATCGATCGGTGTGCGCTGGAGCCCAGCGGACGAGAGAAGTCATTCATGGGCGCACTCGTCACCGCCCTCAAGCAGGAAGGCATCGGTGGAGAGCAGGGCGTCGGCGACGTCGGGCAGCGTGCACCCCACGATGACGAAGTCCGCGTCGAGACCGGCCTTGGTGCGCTGGAAGAGGAGCTCGTTGATGGCGGGCCGGCACATCTCGGTGACCTGGCACAGGTGGAACTCCACCCGCTGCGGCTCCGCGGCCATGACCTCGCCCAGAATCCGGCGGAACTTCTCCAGCTCGGCCGCGTCGATGACCCCGTCGCAGCGGACGTGCGCGGTGTCGCCGTCGAACTCGGTGCGCATCCGCAGCCGCATCTGTGCCGGCTCCAGCTCGACGCGCACCCGCACCGGCACGTCCCCCTCGGGCAGCTTGACGGTGAGCTCCTTGTTGTCGAAGCGGTGGTACGGCTCGCCGTCCACCCACACCCGGGTCAGCTCCACCGAACCCGCCGGCAGCAGATCGGGCGCGACCCGCAGCGTGCGGTCCGGAAGATCCGACGGGCGCGGCCGGAAGTGCAGCGTGAGCGGGTCGTTGCTGATCAGGAGGCCGGTGTAGACGGCCGCGAGATAGCAGAGTTCCAGCGAGTGGTAGCCGGCCATGGCGTGGCTGCCCTTGAGCCGCTCGGTGCCGAGCAGATACGGGATGCCGTTGGCCAGCACGTTGAAGTAGACGCCGCCGTCGTCGTAGTCGAGGAAGAACGCGTTGTAGAACGAGGCGGCTTCACGCGCGAGACGCAGCTGCTCGGGGTCGCCCGAGGTGCCGGCCAGGATCAGATAGGCGAGGATCGCCTGCTCCTGCTGCCACCACGCCTTGCGGTCGTGCCACACCATGCGGTGGATGCCGCTGTCCGGGTCGGGGCGCCGCTCGACCACGTCGTACCAGCCGCCGCGCAGCTGGTCGCTGCCCACGGCCGGCATGATCTCGCCGATCCGGTCGGCGGTGACGCCGTACTCCGTCTTGTCGTGCAGCGCCTTGATCCGGGTCAGGTTCCAGGCGATCTTCAGGTTGTGGCCGACCACGGCCCGGTCCTGCTGCCAGCCCCAGGTGCGGTCGGGACTCCAGTCGGCGTGGAAGCGCTCCTGCACGAACGGGCTGGTCTCCTCGTCGGGGAAGCGCTCGACGATGGTGTCCGCCGTCTCTTCGAGCAGCGCCGCGAAGTCCTCGCGGCCGGTGGCGAGATAGGCGTTGATCAGGTACGCGGGGGCGTGGTCGCCGACCGAGTTCCAGTTCTTGCGGGACCGGTTGCGGCCGAGCGAGTCCGCGTTCGGGTCGAGCGTGATCGGGTCCAGGTGCGAGAAGAACCCGCCGAGGCTCCGGTCCCTGAAGTACCGCTCGAACAGGGCCACCGTGCCGTCGATGTCGTTCAGGATCCGCGGGTCACCGGTGATGCGGTACGTCTGGGTGGGCCCGGCAAGCGCGTAGATCTGCTCGTACATCGGGATCGCGTCGAAGTCGTCGCCGAACTCCGAGGCGAACACCTTGCGCTGGCCCGTCCGGGTCACGTCGATGCCGTGGTACCAGTAGATGATCCCGTCCTGCGCGTCGGTGACCCGCATGTGCTCGCGCAGATACTCGGTGCCGCTCTCGGCGGCCTCCAGGAAGCGGTCCTCGCCGGTCAGCAGATACGCGGTGGACAGCCCGTACACGAGCCGCGAGATGGTGTCCGTCTCCTGGCGCACGTCCGCGCCGTCGAAGTCGGGCAGATGGGTGCCGCTGAGGGTCAGATGGGTGCGGAAGTTGCGCCAGTCGTACGTGCCGTCGGGGAAGTGCCCGCGCAGATAGAAGTCGGCTACGGCGGCGGCCTGCTGGACCCACCACGCCGGGTGCTCGAAGACGTAGGAACCGCGGCTCTCCTCGGGGAAGGTGATCTCCTTCGCCTCGAACCGCTCACCGCCCTCCCACTGGTAGGTGATCCCGTACGCGAACAGGTAGCGGCCCTCGGCGAGCATGTCCTGGGTGCTCGCGGTGGTGTCGCGGTAGTCGTCGCCGAGGTTGCGCACGATGCGAGAGGAGACATTGCGGGGCAGGTGGACGGTGAATTCCCGGTCGTCGGAGGTGCGCAGACCGAAACGGTGCTGGGTGGGGCTGTAGTACGTGACGTAGCCCGCCAGGGTGTCGGAGAACGTGCGGCGTTCGGCAGATCCACTCATCGAGAGGTGCCCTTCTCGTCAGGCAGGGCCGCCAGCAACACGACGCTGCGGCCGTGGGCGTGGAAGGTGTGGTCGTCGATCAGCTCCTCTTGTCCGGCGGGGAGGATGTCGTACGGACCGGGGCGCGCGGTGTCGAGCACGCGGTGCCAGCGGCGGCCGCGGATCCGGGGCAGCTCGAAGTCCAGGCCCAGGTGGTACATGTTGAGGATCAGATGCAGGTCGGGGTCCTGATTGAAGCCGCCGAGCGTGCAGGCCAGCACCCGGGCGTGGGTGTCCTCCCAGCCGGGCTGCTCCAGTTTGGTGCCGTGCCAGGTGACATCGGACAGCAGACGGGAGTTGAGGTGTCCGTTGTAGAAACGGGGTTCACGGAAGGTGCGGTAGCGCCTGCGGAGTTCGATCAGTCGTCGGGTGAAGTTCCAGGTCTCCTGCTCCTTCTCGGCCTGGTCCCAGTCGAGCCATGACGTCGGGTTGTCCTGGCAGTAGGCGTTGTTGTTGCCTCCCTGGCTGTTGCGGAACTCGTCGCCGGCGAGCAGCATCGGCACGCCCCGGCTGAGCATCAGCACGGCGAGCAGGTTCTTCATCTGCCGCACCCGCAGCCGCTCGACCTCGGGGTCGTCGCTGGGTCCCTCCACGCCGCAGTTCCAGCTGAAGTTCTCGCCGGCGCCGTCGGCCCCGGCCTCGCCGTTGGCGTAGTTGTGCTTCTCGTCGTAGCTGACCAGATCGTTGAGGGTGAAGCCGTCGTGGCAGGTGATGAAGTTGATGCTGTTGGTGGGCAGTTCGTGCTGCGGGCCGAACAGGTCCTCGGAGCCGCCGAGCCGGGCGGCGATGTCCCCCACGAGCCCGGCGTCACCGCGCACGAAGCGGCGTACGTCGTCCCGGAAGGGGCCGTTCCACTGCGCCCAGCGCTTCCCGGGGAACCGGCCGACCTGGTAGAGGCCGCCGCCGTCCCACGGCTCCGCGATGATCTTCGTCTCGGCCAGCACCTGCGACAGCTCGATCGCCCACAGCACCGGCGGCACCGCCATCTCGTACCCGAGCGCGCCACGCGACAGTTCGGAGGCGAGGTCGAAGCGGAACCCGTCCACATGGTGCTCGCGGACCCAGTACTCCAGGGACTCCAGGATGAACTTGGTGACCATCGGGTGGTTGGCGTTGACGGCGTTTCCACAGCCCGTGAAGTCCATGTAGTGACTGCGGTCCTGCGGCCACAGGTGGTAGTACGCCTCGTTGGCCTGACCGCGGAAGCTGATCGTCGGGCCGTACTCGTTGCCCTCGCTGGTGTGGTTGAAGACGACATCGAGAATGACCTCGATGCCCGCCTTGTGGAACGCCTTGACCATGTCGCGGAACTCGGCGATGTGGCCCGCGAGATGGGGCTCGGAGCAGTAGCCCGTGTGCGGGGCGAAGAAGCCGTAAGGGTCGTAGCCCCAGTAGTTGCGCAGCTCGCTGCCGTCGGGCCCGGTGCGCAGCACCTGCGTCTCGTCGAAGTCGAAGACGGGAAGCAGCTCCACGGCGGTGATCCCCAGCTCCTTCAGGTGCGGGATCTTCTCCGTCAGGGCGGAGAAGGTGCCGGGGTTCGCGGCGTGCGAGGTCGGTGAGGCCGTCGCGCCGCGCACATGCAGCTCGTAGATGATCGTCTCCGACATGGGGGTGCGCAGTGGCTCGTCGCCCTCCCAGTCGTAGTCGTCGAGGTCGACGACCAGGCTGCGCATGGAGTGCGCGACGTTGTCGTCGAGGCCGATGGCGTGGGTGCGCTTCCAGCGGCTGTTGATGTTGGCGCGGGCATACGGGTCGAGCAGCACCTTGCGGTGGTCGAAGCGGGCGCCCGACCTGCTGGTGTCGTGCGGCCCGTCCATCCGGTACGCGTAGACCTGCCCGGCGCCGAGTCCCCGCACATGGCAGTGCCAGAAGTGGAAGCTGCGGTGGCGGTCGGGGTGGAGCTGGATGGTCCGGGAGGGCTCGGGGTCGTCGCAGCGGTCGAACAGCAGCAGGTCCACGCGTGTGGCGTGCTCGGAGAAGACGGAGAAGTTCACCCCGTCGGCGTCGACAGTGGTCCCCAGCGGCTGCGGCCGTCCTGCGGTGATCTGCGGCGCCTCGGTCACGGGTGCCTCCCTGGTCTGATGAGTCTGATGACTCGACGTCAAGCGGATGGTCAAGCAATGGCCCGGTCGGCGACCGGATCGGATAACTGGCGGCCAGAGGCCTCGTAGGCCGGCTCGTCGGAGCGGAGCCGCGCGAAGAGCGGCTCCCATGCGGTCGGCGCGCTGCCGGGCTCACTGCGCATTTCGAAGGTGACCCCGCGCGCGGAGGGGCAGTACAGGGCCTGGACGCAGGCCTCGGCCACGTCCCGGCGCGAGACATAGCCGTCCCTGCGGTCGCCCTGCTCAAGGGTGATGCGCGAGTCGCCGTCCAGGTCGGTCAGCCAGCTCGGCCGCACGACCGTGTAGGGCAGGCCCGACACGCGCACCGCGTCCTCGCCGGCGAGCCGCCAGTCCAGCATCCGGCCGTAGGCGTTCATCGGGTGGTCCCTGCGCGTCACGTAGCGCTGGCTGACCAGCACGAACTGCGGGAGCACCGCTCCACCGCGCGCCGCGGCCAGAGCGTTGCGGACCCCGGTGTGCACGGTGGACTCGGGGCTGTCGGGGCCCGCCTGATCGGTGCCCGGCTCGACGGTGTAGATGATCGCTGAGCAGCCGCGCAGCGGAATGCGCAGCGTCTCCGGTTCGCGTACGTCACCGAGGAAGAACTGCGCCTCCTCGGGCAGTTCCCGGCCGCGCTCGGTGCTGCGGCCGACGACCCGTACCGCGTCACCGCGGTCCAGGAGCCGTTGCGCTACGAGCCGGCCTACCCGGCCGGTACCGCCTATCACTGCGATCGGACTGTTCACGGAAGTCTCCTGAAAGAGCGTCATATCCGTTGATCGGTCAGGGAGTTGGGACCCGGACTTCGGGTCAGACCCATTGCAGGATGTCGTCCGAGCTGGTGAGCTGCGTCCCCGCGGGCAGTCCCGAGACGGCGGGCACGCGCAGCCTCGGGTAGACGCTGACCCCCGACAGGCGGGTCCCGGGCCACAGATGGGCTCCGTCGCCGAGAGCCGAGTGGTCGTCCAGGCGGACCGGGCTGCGCCGCTCGGAGTGCACATGCGCCATCGGCCCGATGTAGGAGTCGCTGATCTGCGCGTACGCCCCGACCACCGCGGCGTCGCCCAGCGCGGAGCGGTTCAGATGGACGCCCTCGTGCACGTCGACGCCGTCGCCTATGTCCGTGTACTGGAGGTGGACGCCGGCCCCGATCTCGGCATGGCGGCCGATGCGCACCCCGGGCCCGATGACGACGCTGCCGTCGGCGATCTTCTGGGCGAGGGTGGTTCCGGTGACGTTGTCCTTGGTGCGCAGGCTGGACTCGTGGATCCAGTACCGCGGCTCCGTGCTGAGCGGGCTCTCCATCGCCCGGTTCATCTGCGGATACTGGCCGGTCAGCACCTCGCCCAGCGTGGCGAGATAGTCGCCGATGCTGCCGAGGTCGCCCAGCCGGTCGATCGGCTCGACGGCGACCGGTAAGTCGTGGCCGACCAGCCAGGGCAGCAAGTCGCCGCCCCAGTCCAGGCGTTGCTGGGCGAGCCGGATCAACTCCGGATTGCGGGCGGCCAGTCGGAGCCTGCCGCAGTCGATGAGATACATGCCCGCGCTGGTGGCGATGGTGCGGGCATGTGGGGTGGCGAGCGCCTCGGGGAAGAGGTGCTCGATGAGCTGGAGCCGGGGCTTCTCGACGAAGCCGGAGATGAGCCCCTGGCCGGTGGTGCGCATGACGCCGTACTTGTTGGCGGTCTCCTGCGGGGTGCGGGTGACGGCCGCGACCGTGACAAGGGCGTCCGTTGCGGTGTGGGTGGCGAGCAGCCGGTCGAGCGAGAAGTCGAACAGCGAGTCGACCGGCATGACGAGCGCGGGCCCGGTGAGGTCCCATTGCTCCAGGTTGTGCAAAGTGGCGGCGCCCGAGCCGACGTTGTACTGGTCGAACCGGGACCGCGAGTAGTTGATCTCGACGCCGTACCGCTCGCCGTGACCGAGCACGAGCTTGATCTGGCTCCGGTTCTCCATGCCCTGGGCCACCACGTAGAAGCGGCGGATGCCCTGTTCCCGGCAGGCCTCGACGATCCACTCGATGAGCGGCCGGCCGGCGAACGGTATGAGCGCCTTGCTGCGGATGTAGTCGGCGGACTGCAGGGTGATGGGCTTCGCCCGTTCCCCCCTGCCGCCCGCCAGGATGATTCCGGCGGTGCTGTCGTCCCCCATAGTGTCCTGCCTCCTCGGCTGACTCTGCGACCCAATAAATTCAACATTGGCAGTCATCTTGAGTCAAGTAACAAGTAAACATGGCTGGTTGGGGTGGGTGCGGCGGCGCCTTACGGCCCCCGGAGACCGGTGCCGAGGGGGCACAAGTGAGGGCTGTGACGGATGGTCACAGCCCTCGATCGGATTCGGCCCCGGTGGCTCAGCCCGGCCGGTTCCCGGGGGTGCTCGTCGCCGCGCCCGCCTTCGCGCCCGTTCCCGCACCCGCGCCCGTCCCTGCGCCCGTCCCCGCGCCCGTCCCCGCGCCCGTCCCCGCGCCCGGCAACGCGGCCAGCGCCCGGGTCACGAACTCGGCGAGCAGATCACGCCCTTCGCCGTGCGGCAGTCCGTCGAGCGCGGCGACGGCCGCGCGCGCGTGCCGGCCGGCCAGGGCGAGCGACTCGTCGATCGCCCCCGACGTCCGCAGGATCACGGTCAGCGTGGCCAGCGCCTCGGCCGGATCCGTACGCCCCGAAAGGCAGTCCTCGATCCGCCGACGGCTGGACTCGCCGCCGTCGCGGTGGGCGAGGATGACCGGCAGCACGGGCCGCCCGTTGCGGATGTCGCTCGTCGGCGCCTTGCCCGCGCTCTCCGCGTCGCTGGTGTAGGCCAGCAGATCGTCGTGGACCTGGAAGGCGACGCCCAGATGGTTCGCGTACGAGACCAGCGAGGCGAGCGCGGCCGGGCCGCCCCCGCCCAGGATCCCGCCGACCTCGCACGCCGCGCGGAACAGTGCAGCCGTCTTCAGGCGGACCATCTCCAGATACGGGCCCACCTCGAACACCCGCCGCCCGGTGAGCCGCGCCTCCAGGCTCTGGCCCCGGCACAGATCCATTCCGGCCCGCGAGATCGCGGCGACCGCGGTCACCACCCGGTCGGCCGGAACACCCCGCTCGCGGCACTCCGCAAGGCACTCGAAGAGCGAGAAGAAGAGCAGGTCGCCCGCGACGATGGCCTCGTCGACCCCGTACTTGCGGTGGGCCGCCGGACGGCCGCGGCGCACCGCGTCCGCGTCGATGATGTCGTCGTGGATCAGGCTCCCGACATGCCCGAACTCCGCCGCGACCGCCGCCGGAAGCACGCTCATCGGGTCGCCGCCGACCGCCTGCGCGCTCGCCAGGAGCAGGCACGGCCGGAACAGCTTCCCGGCCGGCAGGAGCGAGTGGCGGCACACCTCGTCGACGCCGTCCGCCCCGGCCGGCCAGCGTGCGTCGAGCTCGCGCACCACCACATCGCGCAGCCGGAAACCCGCCTCGAACGCTTCCGGTGCCGTGCGAGACGCATCGATTTCCGTCATGTGCCGAGTCCCGTCTGTCGAGCGAGCCCCTCAAAGACTGCGGTACGGCATTCTCGCGGACGGCCACCGCAATCAGCGGGAATGGCCGCCCGGACACCGTGTGCGGCGGCCGGGGCCGGGCACCGCCGCACGACCCGAACGCACCACCCACGGTGAACGTGCCGCGCCCCACCCGAATGCGGCCACCATCTGATGGCTAATCACATCCCTTTACTCCAGGCCCTGTTGGCTGTGGGGGGACACCGTGTCTACCCTGGTATCCGCCTGAGGGGGAGACGCATGAGCGGACGCATCGAAGGCACCCGGACCAACGGACGGCCGCCCGAGACCGGCAAGGGCGAGCGGCTCGCGGACTGGGCGGACGGCCGGCTCGGCATCCACACGCTGGCCAAGGCCAACATGCGCAAGATCTTCCCGGACCACTGGTCGTTCATGTTCGGCGAGATCTGCCTCTACAGCTTCCTCATCCTCATCCTGACCGGCATCTGGCTGACCCTGTTCTTCGAGCCGAGCGGCGTCGAAGTCGTCTACCACGGCTCGTACCCGCCGCTGAACGGCATCCGCATGACGCGGGCCTACGAATCCGCCGTGAACATCAGCCTCGATGTGCGCGGGGGACTGCTCATCCGGCAGATCCACCACTGGGCGGCGATCGTCTTCGTCGCCGGACTCCTCGTGCACATGATGCGGGTGTTCTTCACCGGCGCGTTCCGCAAGCCGCGCGAGGTGAACTGGCTGTTCGGCTGGACGATCCTGATGTTGGCCCTGCTCACCGGGCTCACCGGCTACTCGCTCCCCGACGACATGCTCTCCGGCACCGGCATCCGCTTCGCCCAGGGCGCGATCCTGTCGATCCCGGTGATCGGAACGTACCTCTCGTTCTTCCTCTTCGGCGGCGAGTTCCCCGGCCACGACATCATTTCGCGGCTCTACCCGATTCACGTCCTGCTGCTGCCCGGCATCATGCTCGGCCTGGTCGTGGTCCATCTGATCCTGGTCTTCTACCACAAGCACACCCAGTTCGCCGGGCCCGGCCGGACCGAGAAGAACGTGGTGGGAGCGCCGTTCCTGCCCGTCTACCTGGCCAAGGCGGGTGGCTTCTTCTTCCTGGTGTTCGGGGTGCTCGCGGTGATGGGCGCGGTCGCCACCATCAACCCGCTGTGGGCGATCGGCCCCTACCGGCCTGACCTCGTGTCCACCGGAGCCCAGCCCGACTTCTACCTCGGATTCTCCGAAGGGCTGATCCGGGTGATGCCCGGCTGGGAGATCAACGCCTGGGGCCACACCCTCCAACTCGGCGTCTTCATCCCCTTCATGCTCTTCCCGCTGATCATGACGGCGATCGCGGTCTACCCGTTCATCGAGGCGTGGATCACCGGCGACAGACGCGAGCACCACATCGCCGACCGGCCCCGGAACGCACCCGTCCGCACCGGCCTCGGCGTCGCCTGGCTGACGCTGTACGGAGTGCTGCTCATCGGCGGCGGCAACGACCTGTGGGCCACCCACTTCCATGTGTCGATCAACGCGATCACCTGGTTCGTACGCATCGGTGTCTTCGTGGGCCCCGCCGTCGCCTTCGTCGTCGCCAAACGGTTCTGCCAGGGGCTCCAGCGCCGCGACCGGGACAAGGCCCTGCACGGCCGCGAGTCGGGCATCGTCAAGCGCCTGCCGCACGGGGAGTACGTGGAGGTCCACAACCCGCTCACCCAGGCCGAGCTGTACACCCTGACCGCCCACGAACAGCCCCGGCCCTACGAGCTCGGCCCGACCGTCGACGCGAACGGAGTGGTGCGCAAAGCGCGCCGCTCCGACCGCCTGCGCGCCCGCCTGGCAAAGGCGATGTACGGCCCCGGCAGCCAGATCCCGAAGCCGACGGCCGAGGAGTACCGGGAACTCAACCGGGGGGACGGGCATCACTGAGGGGTAGCCAGGCCGCTCCCCGCGCGAGGCCGTCTACCCGTAAGCCAGCGGGTCCGCGAGGACGCGCCGTACGACTCGGGCCGCCGCGCCCCGGGCCGCGTCTCCCGCGAGGGACGAGGCGCGCAGGCGGCCGCTCTCCGGGGGCCAGAGGCCCGACACGGTTCGGCGGGTCAGCTCGCGGTCGGCGGCGGGGGCGAGCCAGGGCATCAGAGTGCGGTAGATGCCGCCGAGGACGACCGCCTCCGGGTCGAAGAGGTTGACCGCGCCGGACAGGACGATGCCCAGGGTGCGGCCCGCGTCGGCGAGCGCGCCGAGAGCGCTCTCGTCACCGGCCCGGGCCCGGCGTTCGAGCTCGGTGACGCCCGGCATCCCGGCGTTCTCGTCGAGGCCCGCCGACCGCAGCAGCGCCAGCTGGCCCGCGTACTGTTCGAGGCAGCCCCGCGAACCGCAGCGGCACTCCGGCCCGTCCGGGTCCACCACCACATGCCCGATCTCCCCGGCGAAGCCGTGCGCGCCGCGCAGCAGTTCACCGCCGACGACCAGCGCCCCGCCGACCCCGATCTCCCCGGTCAGGTAGAGGAAGTGGTCCACACGCCCGTCCGGACCGCCGAACCACAGCTCGGCCAGCGCCGCGAGATTGGCCTCGTTGTCCGAACCAACAGGCAGGGCGGGGGAGTTGGGGCGCAGAAGCAGCAGGGCCTCGCTGAACATCTCCCCGGCCTCGACCCGGTTCCAGCCCAGGTTGGGAGCCTGGCGCACCGCACCCTGGGAGACCAGGCCGGGCAGCGCCAGCTCCACGCCGACCGGGTGGAGCCCCTGCTCGGCCGCCGAGTCCAGCGCGCGGGCGGCGATCCGCGCCGCCCGGGCCAGCACGTCGGCCGCCGGCTCGCCCCGGTTGTCGAGGTGCTCGGTCAGGCGCACCCGGTCGGTCCCGGCAAGGTCCACCACGCACATCGACACATAGTCGACGTTGACCTCGACCCCGGCCCCGGCGGCACCGGTGCGGGCCGGGGTCAGCATGGTGCCCGGCCGCCCGGCCTGCCCGCTGAACGACTTGCCCGACTCGGTGAGGAACCCGCCCCGGATCAGCTGATCGGCCAGCGAGGACACGGCCGCCCTGGTCAGGCCGGTGCGGGCGGCGGCCCCGGCCCGGCTGAGAGCGCTCTCGTCGTGCACGGCCCGCAGCACCAGGCTGAGGTTGTGCCGACGCACCGTGTCCTTGTCCGCCTTGGGAGCGAGCGGCCGGGCGGGATGGCTGCGTGGAGTCGTCGAGTGGTCGTCCATATCGTCCATGAGCCTAATCCCAGCGCCGCGGCACGGGGCGGCGGCCGTCCATGCCGAGCGCGGCAGGTGAGAGCGCTCTCACGGGCCCCGCGCGACTCGGACGGGCGCCCCGATCGGCCGGCGGTGGTGGCGAAGGCCCTTGCCTCGACTCCCGCCGGGCTCATCGGCCGGACGCCGGTCACTGCCCATCGGCCGAACGGCGCCCACCTGACGGAATGCGGAGCGATCCGTTGCCCGATCATGGCCCTTCCTTGCCCTCCCCTTTCTTTGTGCGCGTTCGTCCGCCGGACATGTGCGAGCCAATACCCAATTTCCCGGCCCCGCCAATTCCCTTGTATTGGCGAAAGGTTGACCCATTCGAAGGAGAGTCGCAGGTGACCCGCCACTATGGTCGGCCGCATGCCACCCAATCGTCCGGTGCTCCCGGTTCTTCCCTATCGCAAGCCCAAACTCGGCCGGGACTACTGGGTGTTGGACGATGTGCTGCCCAACATCGACGAAGTCAGGGCGCGTTGCGTCGCCAAGGACGACTGGGTCGAGGGATATCCGCACAAGCCCGAGTCCTGGCCGGGCCTGCGCACCATGCCCGGCCTCGCGCCCGCCGAGCTCGCCCGCGTGGAGCGCCTGGTCAAGCAGCACACCGGGGCCAAGGAACTGTGGCAAGCCACCGCCCCCGGCGGTGCCACCCTCAACCACAATTGCATCCAGGTCGTCGGCGCGGGCGAGAGCGAGCCGCGCCCGCACACCGATTCGCGGGCGCTGTGCCGCTATGCCGCGGTGCTCTACCTCAACCCGCAGGCGCCCAAGGACTGCGGCACCAGCTTCTTCCGGCAGAGCCTGCCCGGCGGGGTCCTGGGCGGCAACATGGTCACCGCCCCGCACAACAATCTCGTAGAGGCGCTCGGCACGCGCTTCGTACCGCCGGATTCCTTCACCGAGGACGTGCGGGTCGCGCACCGCTACAACCGGCTGCTGCTCTACACGGCCAACACCATGCACAGCGCGACCGGCTACTGCGGCAGCACCATCGACGACAAGCGGATGACCGCGGTCTTCTTCTGGATGGCATAGGCATGGCATAGGCCGCAAGCACAGGAAATCCACAAACCTGTGGTGTGGCGCGCGACATGGGGTTCTTGTTCGTTTCCCGTACGGCGCAACGTCACAGTGACGACATGGGGGCTTCCGCGGCCCCGGGTGTTCTTGGTACACCCCTCTCGCCCCCCTGTCCCCTCACGCTTGCAGAGGCCCCCACTCATGGCTGAACTCAACCGGCGCCGGTTCATGCAGCTCGCGGGCGGCACCGCCGCCTTCGCCGCGCTGTCCCAGAGCATCGCGCGGGCCGCGTCCATCCCGGCCGCGGGCAGCACCGGCACCATCCAGGACGTCGAGCACGTCGTCGTCCTGATGCAGGAGAACCGCTCGTTCGACCACTACTTCGGTTCCCTGAAGGGCGTACGCGGCTTCGGTGACCCGCGGCCCGTCACGCTGCCCAGCGGCAAGTCGGTGTTCCACCAGGTCGGCGGCGGCAAGGAGGTACTGCCCTTCCGGCCCAAGGCGGACAAGCTCGGCCTCCAGTTCATCCAGGACCTGAACCACGACTGGACCGGCAGCCACAAGGCGTTCAACAACGGCAAGTACGACCAGTGGGTCCCCGCCAAGACGTCCACGACGATGGCGTACCTCACCCGCGAGGACATCCCGTTCCACTACGCGCTCGCGGACACCTTCACCATCTGCGACGCCTACCACTGCTCGTTCATCGGCTCCACCGACCCGAACCGCTACTACATGTGGACGGGCTATACAGGCAACGACAACACCGGTGGCGGCCCCGTCCTGGGCAACGACGAGAAGGGGTATGGCTGGACCACATACCCCGAGCGCCTGGAGCAGGCGGGCGTCTCCTGGAAGATCTACCAGGACACCGGCGACGGCCTGGACGCGGCCGGCGGCTGGGGTTGGATCAGCGACGCCTACCGGGGCAACTACGGCGACAACTCGCTGCTCTACTTCAACAACTACCGCAACGCCAAGCCCGGCGACCCGCTGTACGACAAGGCGCGTACCGGCACCAACGCCAAGAACGGCGACGGATTCTTCGACGTCCTGAAGGCCGACGTCAAGGCCGGAACGCTGCCCAAGGTCTCCTGGATCGCCGCCCCCGAAGCCTTCACCGAGCACCCCAACTGGCCCGCGAACTACGGGGCCTGGTACATCTCGCAGGTCCTCGACGCGCTCACCTCCAACCCCGCGGTGTGGGCGAAGACGGCGCTGTTCATCACGTACGACGAGAACGACGGCTTCTTCGACCACGTGATCCCGCCCTTCGTGCCCTCCGGCGCCTCCCAGGGCCTGTCCACGGTCGCGACCGCCCCCGACTACTTCCCGGGCAACATCAGCTACGCGGCCGGTCCGTACGGGCTCGGCCAGCGGGTGCCGATGCTCGTCGTGTCGCCCTGGAGCACCGGCGGCTACACCTGCTCCGAGACGTTCGACCACACCTCGATCATCCGGTTCATGGAGCGCCGCTTCGGCGTGCACGAGCCGAACATCTCGCCCTGGCGGCGTGCGATCTGCGGCGACCTGACCTCGGCGTTCGACTTCAGCCGCACCAACTCCTCGGCCCCGTCGCTGCCTTCGACGACCGCGTACATCCCGCCGGACCACAACAGGCACCCCGACTTCGTGCCGGTCCCGCCCGCCACCGGCACGCTCCCCAAGCAGGAGGCCGGGTCCCGGCCCACCCGCCCGCTGCCGTACGCGCCCTTCGTGGACGGGTCGGCGAACGTGAGCACGGGCAAGTACTCGCTCACCTTCGGCGGCGGCGCCTCGGCCGGCGCGCAGTTCCTCGTGACGTCGGCCAACCGCACCGACGGCCCGTGGACCTACACCACGGAGGCGGGCAAGACGATCTCCGACGCCTGGAACACGACCTACTCCAGCGGGGCCACCAAACTGAGCGTGTTCGGGCCCAACGGCTTCCTGCGGACGTTCCAGAGCCCGGGCAAGACCGCCGGACCCGAGGTCACCGCCCGCCACAACGCGGGCACCGGCAACCTCGACCTCACCATGACCAACGCGGGCAAGACCACGGTCCACCTCAAGGTCGCCAACGCGAGCGTCTACGGCGGGGCCACCCAGACCTTCACCGTGGCCGCGGGCGCCACCGTCAAGTTCACGGTCGACCTGCGCGGCAGCAAGAGTTGGTACGACGTGTCCGTGACATCGGACGCCGACGCCACGTTCCTGCGCCGGTTCGCCGGCCATGTCGAGACCGGCGCGTCGGGCGTGAGTGACCCGGCGCTGCTCACGGCCTGACCGTACAGACGGCTGTGGGGCCCTGTCCGACCGGACAGGGCCCCACAAGCTGTAGCAAGGATCAAAGTCGCATCAGACCTCGTCCGCGCCGCCGAAGCGCTCGCGGTAGGACTCCAGGTCCTCCTCCGTGATCTTCGCGAAGAGCACCGGCGGCACCGTGAAGGCCGTACCGGCGGGAACCGTGTCCAGGGCCCTGGCCTGCTCGGACGTCACCCAGGTCGCATGCGTTTCAGAAGGCACAGTGGCGGTCAGCGCGAACGCGGAGCGCATGGCCTTGGCCGAGGACGGGATGAACGGCTCGGACACCACCGAGTACAGGTGGATCAGGTTCATCGCCGTACGCAGCGTGAGCGCGGCCGCCTCCGGGTCGGTCTTGATCTCCAGCCAGGGGGCCTTCTCCTCCAGGTAGGAGTTGCCGGCCGACCACAGGGCGCGCAGCGAAGCGGCCGCCTTGCGGAACTGGAGCGCCTCCATGTGGCTCTCGTACTCGGCGAGCAGCCCGGCGATCTCCTCGCCCAGCTTCGCCTCGGCGGCCCCGGCCGCGGCGCCCGCCGGGACGTCGTCGCCGAAGCGCTTGCGCGAGAAGGACAGGACCCGGTTCACGAAGTTGCCCAGCGTGTCCGCGAGGTCCTTGTTGACCGTCGCCGTGAAGTGCTCCCAGGTGAACGACGTGTCGTCGGACTCCGGGGCGTTCGCCATCATGAAGTAGCGCCAGTAGTCGGCGGGCAGGATCTCCAGCGCGTCGTGCGTGAAGACGCCGCGGCGCTGCGAGGTGGAGAACTTGCCGCCGTAGTAGTTGAGCCAGTTGAAGGCCTTGACGTAGTCGACCTTCTTCCACGGCTCGCGCACACCCAGCTCGGTCGCCGGGAACATCACCGTGTGGAAGGGGACGTTGTCCTTGCCCATGAACTCGGTGTAGCGGACGTCGGCCGCGCCCTCGGGCTCGTACCACCACGACTTCCAGTCGCGGTTCGCCGGGTCGAGGTCGGCCCACTCCTTGGTCGCGCCGATGTACTCGATCGGGGCGTCGAACCAGACGTAGAAGACCTTGCCCTCGGCGGCCAGCTCCGGCCACGTGTCGGCCGGGACCGGCACGCCCCACTCCAGGTCACGGGTGATCGAGCGGTCGTGCAGCCCCTCGGTCAGCCACTTGCGGGCGATCGACGACGCGAGCTGCGGCCACTCGCCGCCGACCCGGTCGATCCACTCCTCGACCTCGCCCTGGAGCTTGGACTGGAGCAGGAAGAGGTGCCGGGTCTCGCGGACCTCCAGGTCGCTGCTGCCGCTGATCGCGGAGCGCGCGTCGAGGAGGTCGGTCGGGTCCAGTACGCGGGTGCAGTTCTCGCACTGGTCGCCGCGCGCCTTGTCGTAGCCGCAGTGCGGGCAGGTGCCGACGATGTAGCGGTCCGGCAGGAAGCGGTCGTCGGCGATCGAGAAGACCTGGCGGATCGCCCGCTCCTCGATGAACCCGTTCTCCTTCAGCTTCCGCGCGAAGTGCTGCGTGATCTCCACGTTCTGCTGCGAGGAGCTGCGGCCGAAGTAGTCGAAGGCCAGGTGGAAGCCGTCGTAGATCGCCTTCTGGGTGTCGTGCGACTGCGCGCAGAACTCGGCGACGGACAGCCCGGCCTCCTTGGCGGCCAGCTCGGCCGGGGTCCCGTGCTCGTCGGTGGCGCAGATGTACAGGACGTCGTGGCCGCGCTGGCGCAGGTAGCGGGCGTAGACGTCCGCGGGGAGCATCGACCCGACCATGTTGCCCAGGTGCTTGATTCCGTTGATGTACGGCAGCGCGCTGGTGATCAGGTGTCGAGACATCCTCGGATGCTCCTTATGTTCGTGCGTGCGGCACCGCGGCGCGGCCGCGGCGAACCCAGGTAGGGAGGCCCACCCGGAGGATCACACCAGGTGACACCCCCGCCCGATGGGCAGAGCCATGCTATCGAACCGCCCGGACGCTTCTCGCCGGAGTTTCGGGGCCGAGGCGCGCCCGGCGCAGGGGTACTCCGGCCGGGCCCGGACCTCCCTGCTGTGGAGGCCCGCCTCCTCGGGCCGCCCTCGCCGGACGGTCGTCTCCCGGGCGGGGCGGAGAACCCATGACCGGCGGCACTCCGTGATCGCCTCGCCGGAGCGGGGCTCAGGCCGACCAGGAGTACGCGCACCACGGAACCGGGCTCCCGGTTGGCGTGAACCCGACAGGTGTGGAGCCCAACTGCTGGTGCCACAGCGGCAGTTGATGAAAACTCTCTCCCCGATGGGTCTGCCGCGTCACCAGGACCGCGCGCAAGCCATCGGAAGCGATCGGCAAGCTCTTCCACTTGACGCGCTCCGGCCCGCCGGACGCGGAAGGAGCCCACCATGCGCGCAGGGAGATCGGGCCGGGCGCGGGTCACCGTCGCCCTGGCCCTCGTGATCGCCGGACTCCTGGCGCCCGGGGCCCACGCGGCCGGTGCCGGGACCCGGGACGACGACGAGGACGGCGGGCCCGCCGCGCCCGCCGAGTACAGCTATGTGCAGAAGGCGATCCCCGGGCAGTCGCTGCCCCGCCACGCCTACGACACCGCGGCGTCGCAGGCGGCCGCGCTGCCCGCCACACCCGGCACCTGGCAGTCCGCCGGGCCCACCAACATCGGAGGCCGGGTCGTCTCCCTGGCCCTGGACCCCGGCCGCCCCGACACCGTGTACGCGGCGGCCGCGAGCGGCGGCCTGTGGCGCTCGGCCGACGCCGGCCGGACCTTCGAACCGGTCTGGCCCGCCCAGCAGACCCAGGCCATGGGAGCGGTCGCCGCCGCCCCCGACGGCACTCTCTTCGCCGGGACCGGCGAACCCAACCCCGGCGGCGGCAGCGTCACCTACGAAGGCACCGGCATCTACCGCTCCACCGACCACGGCCGCAGCTGGCAGCAGGCCGGGCTGCGCGACTCCGGGGCGATCGGCGCCCTCGACGTGGACCCGCGCCGACCGCGCCGCGTCCTCGCAGCCGCCACCGGATCGCTCTACAACGCCGGCGGCGACCGGGGCGTCTACCTCTCCGACGACTCGGGCTCCTCCTGGCGGCGGGTCCTGGACGTGCCGAACGGCTTCACCGGAGCCGTCGATGTACAGCGCGACCCCGCCCGCGCCGACCGCGTCTACGCCGTCCTGTGGGACCACCGCCGCGAACCGGACAAGCGGGCCTACGGCGGAACCGGCTCCGGCATCTACCGCTCCGACGACGGCGGGGCCCACTGGCGGCGGCTCGGCGGCGGACTGCCCACCGCCGACACGGGCCGCACCGGCCTCGGTATCTCCCGCTCCGAACCCGGCCGCCTGTACGCCCTGGTCGGTGCCACCGGCGGCGGCTTCGGCGGCCTGTTCACCTCCGCCGACGGCGGCGACACCTGGACCCGGCTGCCCGACAACCCGGCGCTCGCCGACTCGCAGTCCAGCTACTCCTGGTGGTTCGGCAAGGTGTGGGTCGACCCGGCCGACGCCCGTCACGTGCACGTGGCGGGGGTCGCCCTGATGACCACCAAGGACGGCGGCGCCACCTGGACGGCCGAGGAGACCGCCGTCCATGCCGACCAGCACGCCATGATCTGGGACCCGAAGCACCCCGGCCGCGTCTACCTCGGCAACGACGGCGGCGTCTACCGCTCCGACGCGCGCGGCGACGGCGGCTGGACCAAGGCCGCGTACGAGCCGTGGACCCAGCTCTACACCGTGGCCACGACCCCGCAGGACACCGGCCGGATATCCGGCGGCGCCCAGGACAACGGCTCCATCCGGTCCTGGGGCGGCCCCCGGTTCAACGAGTACCTCGGCGGTGACGGACTGCAGAACCTGATCGACCCGACCGACAAGAACAAGGTGTACGCCTGCTACCAGTACGGGAGTTGTTTCCGCTCGACCGACGGCGGGACCACCTTGACCGAGTACACCGACTCGACCACCGCCGACCGCCGCAACTGGCTGACTCCCGTCCGGTTCGACCCGGTCGCCCCCAACGTCCTCTACTACGGCGGCAACCGGCTCAACCGGTCCACCGACGGCGGCGCCACCTGGACGCCCATCAGCCCCGACCTCACCGGCGGTCCCGGGCGCGACACCTACCCGTACGGCACCATCACCACCGTCGCCGCCGCCCGCGACGGGCACACCGTTTGGGCAGGCACCGACGACGGCCGGGTGTGGGTCACCAGGGACCTCGGCGGACACTGGACCCAGGTCCTCGCCGGGCAGCCCTGGGTGACCGGGATCGCCGTCGACCCCGCCGACCCGGCGACGGCGTACGTCTCGCTGTCCGGCTACCGGGCCGGCTCCCCTCAGCCTCATCTGCTGCGTACCGGGGACGCGGGCGCGAGCTGGAGCGACCTGTCGGGCAACCTGCCGCAGGCACCGGTCAACGACGTGGTCCTGGGCGCCGGGGGCGTGTTGTACGCCGCCACGGACCAGGGCGTGTTCGTCGGCGCCGTGCTCGACGGGCGGGCCCGCTGGCTGCGCCTCGGCGGCGGCCTGCCGCTGGTCCCGGTCGACGACCTCTCCTACGACCACACCAACCACCGCCTGGTCGCGGCGACGTTCGGCCGCGGCTTCTACACCTTCCGCACGCCGTAACACCGCAACGGACCGCGGGTCACTGCTTGGTGCGGCCCGCGAAGTACGTCGCGACCATGTCCTCGGACCCGTGCCCGGCCGCCTCGGCGCGGGCGAACCGCTCGGCCGACGCCTCCGTCAAGTCGAGCCGTACGCCCGCCTGTCGGGCCGCTTCCAGGATCAGCCGGGTGTCCTTGAGGGCGGTGGAGACGGCGAAGCTTGGGGTGAGGTCGCTGGTGAGGAGGGCGGCGGACTTAGTGTGCAGATAGGCGGTGTCCAGCGGGCCGCCCGCGATCGCGTCCAGGAAGAGGCGGGGGTCCACGTGGAGCCCCTCGGCGAGGCCGAGGCATTCGGCGACGGCGCCCACCAGGTTGATCACCCAGGTGTTGGCGACCAGTTTCAGACGCGAGGCCCCGCCCGGCTCGTGGCTCACCCAGACGGTCCGCTGCCCGATCGCGTCCAGGACGGGCGTGAGGCGCTCGCGGGCCTCGGCCGGCCCGGAGACGAAGACGGTCAGCTTGCCCTCCTCGGCGGGCTTGCGTGTGCCCAGGACGGGGGAGTCGCAGTACACCACCCCCAACCCGGCTGCCCGGGCAGCCAGTTCGAGGGTCGCGTCCGGTCCGACGGTGGAGGTCTGGAGCCACAGCTGGCCGGGGCGCAGGCCCGGCGCCGCGGCGTCGAGGGTGGCGGACACGGACGGGCCGTCGTTCAGCGCGGTCAGGACGACATCGGCGCCGCGCACCGCCTCGTCGGCGTCCGTGTGCACACCGGCCCCGTCGCCGGCCAGCGCGTCCGCCTTGGCCCGGGTCCGGTTCCAGACCCGTACGGACAGCCCGGCCCGCAGCAGACTGCGGGCCATGCCGGACCCCATGATCCCGGTGCCGAGTACGGCGACGGTGGGCGTGCTCGAAGCTGAGGACACGGTGAACTCCTTCGCGGAGGGTGGCGCTCGGTCGCGTACCTCCGAGTCTCGTACGGATGGGGCCGCCGGCGGGTGTACGGCGCCGCCTGAAACGAGACCGGCCCGCCGGTCCCGGGGGCGGGACGGCGGGCCGGAGCCGGTGCCTCAGGGGGTACTCACACCCCGGGCGGCACCCGCGAAGGCCGGCCGCGGCCGCGGGTCAGGTTGTAGCCGGCGACGCCCGCGAGCGCGGCGAGCAGGCCGCCCGCGCCGGTCCACAGCCAGCGGTCGGTCCACCAGCCCGACGCCCAGCCGCCGTCCGGCTCGACCGCGGACTTCGCGCCGAGCGGGGTGGCCAGCTTGCCGTCCACGGCGTGCGCGCCGCCGGTGTCCAGGACGGTCGGCTCGACCTCCGTCTTGAACGGCAGACCCCGGTCGGTCTCGGGCAGCGAGACCGCCGTCAGGCGGACGTAGTAGCTGCCCGGCAGCGGATCGTTCGACCACGTGTCGGCCCAGGCGACCGTCGGCCGCAGGGTGCAGGACAGCTCGACGGTGGTCGCGTCCCGCGCCGCGGAGCGGGACTGCATGCCGTACATGCAGGGCTGGCGGCGGCGCAGCCCGTCGTACACGTCGATGCGCCAGGTGGAGGCGCCGTGCCGGGAGGCCGCGTCCGGCAGCGTGACCTTGGCCGTGACGGTCGGGCGCTGCCCGGCGTCGGCGGGGAACATCCAGTACAGGTAGTCGCCGGTCGACGCGGACGCGGTGGCCTTCTGGCCCTGCTGCACGGCGACCGCGGTACGGAAGGCGGTGCCGGCCTCGGTGGGCGCGGCATCGCTCTTCGACGCGGAGGGGCTCGGCGAGGGCGTGTCGGCGAGCGCGGTCCCGGCCCCGCCGAGGAGCGCCGCACCGGCCAGTGCGGCGATCGCCAACTTCCGTACGGTACGCATTAGTTGACCCCCGGAGTGAGAGATGGTGTCGGGCATCAGTTGGTCCGCCAGACCGCGATGCGCCAGCGCGAGATCCAGCCCCACACCAGGCCCGCGACGAGACCGGCCAGCGCGAGCGCGCCGAGCAGCCACCAGCCCCGGCCGAGACCGAAGGAAGCCACGTCGGAGGCGTGGTCGGGGCCGTCCACCACGTCGATGGCGAGCTCGACCGGCAGACCCGGGTCGGTCTTGACGCCCGGCGGCGCGGAGAAGGAGTTGGAGACCTGGAGGCACACGGTCTCCGGGGTCTTGTCGTCCGAGTCGTCCGCGGGGGCCTTGGGGTAGCGCAGGCCCGTGGAGATCAGGTCCGTACGCCCGTCGCCCGCCTCCGATCCGCGTACGATCTCGCGGCCGTGTGCGGTCACCGCCCGCAGCAGGACGCCGTAGTCGGGGTTGGTCTGGCGGTCCACGCCGATGCTGGCGGAGGCGCGCAGCTCCTGGCCGGGCTTCACGTCCACCTTGTACGAGCGGTGCTCGGCGAACTTCTCGCGGTCCGTGTACAGGCCGGGCTTGAGCTGCGGGGCGTTCTCACAGCTCGCGGTGCCGTTGGTGGCGACCGGCACGGCGACCGGGTCGGCCGCCCGGTCCACCAACTGCTTGACCTTGCCGGAGAGCTGATCGGTGTGCTGCACCGAGGTGTAGGTGCCGCCGGTGGCCTCCGCGATGCAGGTGAGCTGCTCGCGGGTCTTGGCGTCCGGGATGAGGCCGAGCGTGTCGATGGTGAGGTGGATGCCCTGGGCGGCGATGTCGCGGGCCACCTCGCACGGGTCCAGCGGCTGGCAGGTGTCCTCGCCGTCGGTGATGAGCACGATCCGGCGGGTGGCGTCACCGCCCTTGAGGTCCTCGGCCGCGCCCTGCAGCGCCGGGCCGATGGGCGTCCAGCCGGTGGGCGCGAGGGTGGCGACGGCGGTCTTGGCCTCGGTGCGGTTCAGCGGGCCGACCGGGTAGAGCGCGCGGGTGTCCTTGCAGCCCACCTTGCGGTCCTCGCCGGGGTAGTTGGCCCCCAGCGTGCGTATCCCGAGCTGGACCTCCTGCGGGACCGAGTCGAGGACCTCGTTGAACGCCTGCTTGGCGGCGGACATCCGGGACTTGCCGTCGATGTCGGCGGTCCGCATGGAACCGGACACGTCGAGGACCAGGTCGACCTTGGGTGCGGCCTGCTCGGACTGCCCGTCGGGCGCCGCGGCCGCGGAGGCCGTGCCCGCGGCCGGGAGGATGCCGGTGGCGAAAGTGGCGACCAGCGCGCACACTCCGGCCGCCAGCCGTTTTCTGGTGATCATCGCCGGATCCTATGGAAGCATCGATACGCGCCCCAAATCGTGCGGGACCGATCCCCTCACATCCCGGGACCCGGCGACGGGTTGACGCCTCCGCCTACGGCGTCCGCTGCGGGCGCTGGGCGACGGCGAGTTCACGCTCCGTCAGCGGAGGGGCCGTCAGCTTCGGCAGCGCGGGGCCGCGCAGGACGGCGAGCACGACCTCCGGCCGCACCAGCGCGGTGAGCGGGGAGGAGAGCGTGATCACCTCGAAGAAGGCCTTGGTGACGAGCGGCCGGCCGGTCGCGGTAAGCAGCAGCCGGTCCACGTACCGGCGCAATACCTTCGCGCCGAGACCGGGCTGCCTGCCCACCGCCCCCGGGTAGAGGATGTCCTGCCCGGTGGCCAGGTCCCAGGCGACCGAGACCGGACGAGCCACTGCCCGTTGTACCCGGCGGGCGAGCCCTGCGCAGGCGAGCCCGTGGACGGCCACGTTGTCGCGCAGCGCGACCGCTCCCTGGGCCGCGACCGAAAGCCCGTGCCCGTAGACCGGGTTGTATGTGGCGACGGCGTCGCCCAGCGCGACGAAGCCCTCCGGCCACTGCTTGACCCGTTCGAAGAAGATCCGGCGGTTGACGGTGCTGCGGGTCACGACGACGTCCGAGAGCGGCTCCGCCTCGGCGATCAGTTCGCCGACGACGGGGTGGCGGACCGAGCGGGCGAACTTCTCGAACTCCTCGGCGTCGCCGCTCGGCTGGCCGCCCCGGGTGCCCGACAGAGTGACCAGCCAGCGTCCGCCCTCGATGGGCACGATCGTCGTGGTGCGCCCCGGCACCGGTTCGCGGGCGTCCGACTGCACATTGACCAGCGGATAGTCGTCGCTGCCCCCGGGGGCGCGGAAGACGCGGCTCGCGTAGGCGAGGCCGGAGTCGACCTCCTCCTCGTGCGGCGCGGGCACTCCGAGCGCGCCGAGCCACAGCGGGGCCCGCGAACCGCGTCCCGACGCGTCGACGACCAGGTCGGCGTCCAGGACGGATTCCTCGCCCTCGGCGGTGCGCACCCGGACCCCGGTGACACGGGCCGAACTCCCCTCCAGGCCGAGCAGTTCGGTGCGCTCCAGAACGGTGACACCCGGCCGGGCGACGACCTGCTCGCGCACCACCCAGTCCAGCAGATCACGGCTGCACGCGATCATGAACTGCATCTCCGGCCAGCGGCGCAGCCAGCCCTGTGACTGCATGGACACGAGCCCGGTGGGCAGCGGGATGCGGCGGGCGCCGGCCGCCAGCCAGCGATCGGTGAGTCCCGGCAGGAGGTTCTCCATGGCCCGGGCGCCGCCCGACCACACCACGTGGACGTGACGGGCCTGGGGGAGTCCCTTGCGCGGCTCGGGACCGGTCGGCAGCACGTCCCGCTCGACGACGGTGATCAGGTCGGCGTGCTCGTGCAGCGCCGCGGCGGCCAGCATTCCGGCCATCCCCCCGCCGATGACAACGGCTCTGCGGGGGCCCGTACCCCGACGGACGCTAACGGGTTCGCTCATGGGAATCGCTCTCTGACCTGGTCGCGGCGTGCCCTCGGGCTGCCGCGACGACGGGTGACTGACGCAGGACGACGGACATCCGCACCAGATCGCGCGGCCACTCGGGCGGCGTCGATCCGGATGCCTCGGCGGAATTGACGATCTTGCCGAGTGGGTCGGCGGCCCGGGCCCGTACCGCCGCCGTCACCATCGCCGCGTCGGCCTCGGCGTGTGCGAGCACCGGGTCGGAGCCCGCCGCGAGCGCGGCCTCGTAGGCCGCGGCGCGCGCCTTGGCGTCGAAGTAGGGGTACAGGCTCAGCATGCCGTCATGGATGTCGGACTCGCGCTGCGTCACACGGAGTTCGGCCGAGGACCACCAGGAGATGCGGACCGGCCTGTGGTGCTGGGGCGCCCCGTTGTGCAGTACGTGCCACAGCGGCCCCAGCTGCCGGTAGGTGGCCCAGGTGCTCCAGCTGTCCGCGAACCGCTGGCAGACCAGCGGCAGACAGAAGCCGACCGCACTGATCTGGGCACCCCAGGAGGCCAGCGTCGGGGCCACGTCCGAACTGAGGTAGTCCAGGTCGTGTCCGCCCCAGCGGGCGAACACCGCGCTGAACTTGGTGACGAGGTAAGCCAGGTTGAACAGATAGCCGAGCACGATGATCAGCAGGCCGGCCCGCAGCCAGCCGTGCACCTGGAGCGCCCAGCGCCAGCACATCACGTTCATCGAGACACCCGCAACGGTGAGCGCCACGAGGTAGAGCAGGATCATTTCCCGGATGTACGGAGTGTTGGCGTAGTACGTGTCCAGGTCCCGCAGCCGCTCCACCGGGGTCTTCCCCAGCGTGAACAGTGCGATGAGCGCGACGACTTCGATGCTGTACGCGGTGATCCACCGGCGCGAGATCCGCCGGGTCTGTTCCGGGGGCCCGCCACGCCAGTTGACGATGAGGACGAGGCAGGAGGCGCTGAACGCGCTGAGGAGCGAATAGACCAGGGGAGCCGAGAAGTTGCGGATGCCGGTGATCCGGTTGACCTCGGCGATGGTCGCCGGTGCGGCGAAGAAGAAGACGAGGCCGGCCATGGCGAGCAGCGCGCACACCGCGCGCAGTAGCGGATCGCGCCAGGCCCGCGCCAGCGAGGGAACCTTGAAGGCGAGCGCGGCCCCCATCGCGGCGGCCGGTATGTAGTAGTCCTGGCTCTGCACGCCTCAGCCCTGCGGCCCGCGGTACCCCAGCGAGGCCTCGATACGTCCGGCCAGCATGTCGCGGCGCACCGGTCCGCGCATGCCGGAACCGGTCAGCCAGGGCCGGCACTTGCTGCCCAGGAGCAGCCCGAAGCTCTCGGCGTCGGTCTCCTCGGACAGGTGGGAGCGGGTGCGCGCGGCCACCTTGCGGACGGCGGCGCCGAGGTCGCCCTCCGCGGACAGCAGCCGGGCCGCGACCGTGCCGCCGTCGACGTGGTGGCTCCCGTGCCCCGCGTTCATGTGCCACAACTCGTGGCCCAGGATGACCAGTTGGTGGTCCGGTGCGGTGCGCTCCTCCACCACCACCAGGTCCCGGTCCGCCATGTCGAGCCAGAGCCCGCTCGCGGTGCCCGGCGGGAAGGCCGCCATGCGGAACTCGACCGGGCGGCCCCGGCGCTTGCTCATGCCCTCGCACAGGGCGGCGTACAGAGCGGTCGGCTCCGCCGGGGCAGGGATCGTGATTCCCGCGACCAGCTCGCCGCACAGCCGGCGCATCTCCTTGCCTATGCCCACCGTTCTCCCCGCCAGCCGTTCATGGAGCAGCACTTCGTCGAGCAGCCCGTCTCTGTGCAGCCTGCCGAGCCGCATGCGATTGATCCAGTCAACATTGAGCCGGAGTTCGTTGAACTCGGCATCACATGACGGCCTGAAATGAATGGACGACGATGTCCGGGCAGGCCGATGGGTGCGGCAGGGCGCTGCCGCCGCATGGTGCGGATCATGTCAGGACTCCGACCGCTTGACGCTCTCCAGGAGCATGTCGAGCCACTCGGTGACCTTGTCGCGGTGTTTGTCGGTGGGGAGCTGGGCGGCCCGCCAGGCGATGCCGCGTACCCCGTGGTCCTGGAGCAGTCGCTCCAGTGCGTCCCCGCCCGGCGCGCCGGCGAGCGCGCCCTCGCGTTCGCGGCCCGCGAGTTGCTGGAGCAGCTCCTGCTCGGTGCGCAGCAGGGCACCGCCGAGCGCGTCGGTGTCGTCGGCGGTCAGGAACCCCGCGTGGACGCCGAAGAAGCGCTGGATCGCGTCACAGTGCTCCATCGTCGGCCGCCGGTCGCCGTTGATCAGCGCGCCCGCCTGCTGGCGCGACATCCCCGCGCCGTCGGCGATCTCCTGCTGGGTGTACGGGCGGCCGTTGGGTTTGCGCCGGGTGCTGCGCAGCAGGCTGAACCGCTGCAGGAAGCGTGCCTGCAGATCGGGTTCGCCGGCAGGCTGCCCGTCGAGGAGCGCGCCCACGACGTCGGCCGGAACGCCCGAGGCCTCGGAGAGCCGGTGGACGTCAAACACGTCCGCCTGGCTCGTACCGAGCTTTCCGGCGAGCTCGGCCACACGGGCGACGACGGCCGCGAGGGGGCCCGTGGCCGCCGGTCCCGGAACCAAGAAGCCGTCCGTCACCAGTAGTTCTCCTAGATCATGCGAGGTCGGTGGGCACAACAGTGGATGCTCCGGAGGTTAGCGGGTCCCGGCAACAACAACCAGAACTTGCCACAGTTGTGGCGCAATCAATGCTTCGGGGGGCCGGAATGCCACGATGCTTGACATCATTGTGTCGGCGGTATCAGGATCGCCACGCGGTGTGAAGATCGCCCTCCGAGCCCCGGGCGGGCCCGAAGGCCGGCCGCCGCACTCGCGGGCCAGCAAGAGGAGTCGCGTACTCGATGGCGGAAGAATCGGTGGCGAAGGATTCGGTGACCAAGGTTGTGGCAGTGCACGCTCCGGTGGTGGGGCGCCCGTTCGCCCTGGTCCACGAGCGGCCCGGACAGCAGACGGCCGCGGGGGAGCGTGCCGCCGACGACACGACGACCGTAAGAACAGGTGCCCCTGAGGCCAGGGAGCTTCCGGACGACCCCGAGCTCAGGGCCTATGTCCACGACTATTTCGCGATGACGGACGCCCTGCCCTTCCCGTCCGTGGTCCTCGATCCGGGCTGGGGCGTGGCCCACGCGAACCCCGCGTACGACGCGCTCTTCGGCGGCATCGGGCCGCACCCCACCGCCATGCCCGGCCACAACTTCCTGCGCTTCGTGCTCTTCCACCCGGACGCGGCCAGCGTGCTCGCCGAGCACGAGACGGCCTGGTGCCTGCCGATGCTGGCGCAGTTCGCCGAGGCCTACGCCGACGACGAGAGCGCTCCCGGCCTTCGCGACATCCGCCAGGAGATCGCCGACGACCCGATCATGGACGCCGCCTTCCGCCTCGGCCTCCCGCACTGGGTCCGGGCGGTCGGCGACGCGGCGGTGCACCACGACGGCGCGGTACGCCACGTACGCCACCCCGATCCGGAGCGCGGCCGCACCAGCTGCCGCCTGGTCAGCGAATCCCCGCGCACGCTGCGGGAGTTCGGCCTTCGCCGGCTGACCCTGGTGCTCCGGGAAACCGAACCCACCGTCGCCCGGCGCGGCCGCGCCCACCTCAGCGTGGTGCCGACCCGCTAGGTTTCGGCCAACCCCGGGCGAACTCGGCCTGCCGCAAAGGATGTTGCTTGCTAGCGTGACCGCGGTAGGTCAAGGCGGTAGGCGCAGCGGGGGCGGGACATGCTGGATTTCACATCGACGGCGGCCATTGCCGCCGTACTCGGCTCGGTCGGCACGGCCGTCGCGAACGAAGCGGGCAAGGCGGCCTGGGAGAGCGCCGGCGGGCTGGTCCGCCGCATCGTCGGCCGCGAGGTCAGGGCCCCGCGCGGACGCGACGAACTGGACAGCGTCGCCCAGCAGGTGCACGACGCCCTGCGCCACAACCCTGCCCTCGCCCAAGCCTGGACGGCGTTCGCCCGCAGCGCCCCACGCCCCGGCGGACCGAACCGGGTGCCCGCTCTGCACGCCTCCACCCGCTTCTTCACCGACCGCGACAGCGAGCGCAAGGCCCTGAGCGCGGAGGCCTTCCGCAAGGCGGACGGCCGGCCCCGGGTCGCGGTACTGCACGGCCCGCAGGGCATCGGCACCAGCGCCCTCGCCATCCACTGGGCCTGCACCCAACTGCGCCGCTTCCCCGACGGACAGCTGTACGCCGACCTGCGCGGCACCGGCTCCACTCCCCGGGACCCCTCGGCCGTACTGCGCCTGCTGCTCCAGCAGTTCGGCATCCCGGCAGCCGAGATCCCGCCCCGCCCGGACGACCGCCAGGCGCTGCTGCGAGCCTGCACGGCGGACCGCCGACTGCTGATCATCCTCGACCACGCCCGGTCCGCCGCGCAGATCCTTCCCGTACTCACCTCCGCGCCCGGCGTGTTCGTCGTGGTGGCGGCCCGGCACCCGCTGCCCGGCCTCGACGCGGTGGGGATCCCGGTCGGGCCGCTCGCCGACAAGGACGCGCGGCGGCTGCTCACCCAGGTCGCCAAGGCCGGGAACGTGCCGCTGGACCGCGCTGCCCTGCCCGCCGTCCTCGCCCGCTGCGACGGCTCGCCCTTCGCGCTGCGCGCCGCCGCGGCCCGCCTCATCGCGCAGCACTGGCGGCAGGGCGGAGACCCGGGCGGCGAGGCGGCCCGCACAGCTGTCGCCGACGACATCCGCGACCTCGGCCCGGACGCGGCGCGCGCCCTGCGGCTGCTCGCCCAGCGCGACTGGCCCGCCATCGGCGCGCCGATGGCCGCGGCCACGCTGGGCGTTGACGAGCCGACCGCCGAGCGAGTCCTGGGCGAACTGGCCGGCAGCCGTCTGCTTGAGAGCGCGGCCAACGGTACGTTCGCGGCCCAGGGCACGTACTGGATCCGGCCGCTGGTCCGGGAGTACGCCGCGGCGGAGGCGCTGCGCGAGGACGGCATCGAGGCGGTGGAAGGGGCGGTGCGGCGCGCTGTGCACTGGTGTGTGGCCTTCGCCGAACCGGCGAGCAAAGCCGCCCTGCGCGAAGGCTGGCGCCTCGGTGATCCGGAGCCGCCGACACAGGACGGCGTGCGGTACGCGGATGCGGGCGAGGCGCTGAGCGCGCTCCACGACCAGCTCGGCAACCTCCTCCTAGCCGTGTTCACCGCCGAGGAGTTGGCCGACCCGGACGCCGTCTTCCGGCTCAACCAGGCCCTGTGGCCGGTGCAGCTGAAGATGGGCTGCCACGACGAACTGCTCCCCGCCCTGCGCGTCGGCATCCGGGCCATGGAGGCCCACTACCCGGACTCCCGCGAGGCCGCCCGCATGCACACCCTGCTCGGCCTGAACCTCACGGAACTCGATCGACCGGCCGAAGCGGAGAGCGCTTTCGGCGAAGCCGCCCGCATCGAAGAAGCCGTCGGCCACGCCCGGGGCCACGCCACCGCCGTCGAATCCCTCGGACTGCTGCGGCTGCGCGAATGGCGCTACCCGGAGGCGTACGACTGCTTCGAGGCGGCGGACCGCATCCTCGACGGTGTGACGGCCGACGGCGAGGGAAGCGCCGATCTCCCGCGCGCCCGCGCCCTGTTGGAGCGCCATCGCGGCCGGGCCCTGCGTGGCCTGGGCCGATGGGCGGAGGCGGAGGCCCGCCTTGAGAGCGCGCTCACCTTCTTCCGCGGCACCCACGAGGCGTACAACACGGCCCGTACGCTCACGGACCTCGCCGAGACCTTCGAGCAGAGCGGCCGTCCGGCGGAGGCGCTGCCGCTGATCGACGAGGCGATCGCGGCCCTGGCGAACGAGCAGGCCCACTACCCGCTGGTCCGGTTGCGGGCGGCTCGCGAGCGGTGCGAGGGCTCGGCGGGGGAGTGAAGGGGCGGAACCCCTAGGGCCGGGGCTGCTCCAGCCCCCGAAGGAGCAGTTCGACCAGACGGCGGGGGTCATAGCGGGGGTCGCTGTCGCGGCCGATGCAGAGGTTGCCGATGCCGCGCATCAGCTCGTACGCCTGCGTACCGGGCCTGATCTCCCCGGAGCCGACCGCGGCGTCGAGCATCTCCGCGCAGACGGGCACCAGGCGGTCGAGGAAATACGCGTGCAGCGCGTCGAAGCCGCTGCTGTCCGACTGCATCGCCTTGGCGAGCCCGTGCTTGGTGACCAGGAAGTCGACGAAGAGGCCGACCCACTGGCGAAGGGCCGCGAGCGGGGACTCGCCGTCGGCCAGGAGGCTCGGGCCGGCCTCGGCGCACGCCTCGACCTGATGGCGGTAGACGGCGACGACCAGGTCGGCCCGTGTCGGGAAGTGGCGGTAGATCGTCCCCATCCCGACGCCCGCCCGGGCAGCGATCTCGCGGATCGGCGCGTCGACGCCGGAGGTGACGAACACCGCGGCGGCGGCGTCGAGGAGCGTCTGCTGATTGCGCAGCGCGTCGGCCCGCTTGCTCCGGGCCGCACCTTCCCCGGCGGGACTTGTCCTGGGCACCGCGCACTCCTTCCGACAGCCATTGACCAAACGGAACAGCGCTCCGTATATTAAACGGAACAACGTTCCGCTTGCAGCCTAGCTCAAGCCGGACGCGCCCGACCGCCTCCCCCTGCGCTGAGAGCCCTGTGTAGCCGCCGCCGTCAGGGGCCATCGAAGGCATGTCGAAGGCGCATTGCAGGGCACATCGCAGACACCTCGCAGGCACACCGAAGGGGCACGCACACCATGAGCGAACCGACATCGACGTACGCAGCCCACACCCTCACCCCGCCGCCCGCTCCCGTCCTCTCGGTCGCTCCGGTGGTGGTGCCGGCTCCCGGCCGGCCCGTGGACCTGGAGGTACGGGTCTCCGCCCCGGCCACCGGAACAGCCCTGCCCGTCATCCTCCTCTCCCACGGACAGGGCTACTCGAACCACCTCTCCTCACTGAACGGCTACGCCCCGCTCGTCACCTACTGGGCGGCACACGGCTTCGCGGTCATCCAGCCCACCCACCTGAGTTCGACGGCGCTGAGCCTGGACCCCACCACCCCCGGAGCGCCGATGTACTGGCGGTCGCGGGCCGAGGACATGACGCGCATCCTCGACGAACTCGACGCGGTCGAGGCCGCCGTCCCGCAGCTCGCTGGGCGCCTCGACCGTGGCAGGGTCGCCGTCGCCGGCCACTCGATGGGCGGCCACACCGCGAGCCTGCTCCTCGGCGCGAGGCTCATCGATCCGGACGACGGTACGGAGGTGAACCTGGCCGAACCTCGGATCAAGGCGGGCGTACTGCTCGCCGCGCCCGGCAGGGGAGGCGACGCCCTCACCGACCACGTGGCCGAGAACTTCGCCTTCCTCCGGACCCCGGACTTCTCCCCGATGACGACCCCGGCGCTGGTGGTGGCCGGCGACAAGGACGCCTCCGCCCACCTGACGGTGAACGGCCCCGACTGGCACGCCGACCCGTACGCCCTCGCCCCGGCCCCCAAGTCCCTGCTCACCCTGTTCGGCGCGGAGCACGGCCTGGGCGGCATCTCCGGCTACGACGTCGCCGAGACCACGGACGAGAACCCGGAGCGGGTCTCCGTGGTCCAGCACCTCACGTGGGCCTACCTCCGCTCCGAGCTCTATCCGGGGGACCCGGCCTGGGAGTTGGCGCAGGATGCGCTGGTGGCGAAGGCTGATCCGCTGGGACGGGTCGAGTCCAAGTAGGGCTCCCCGGCCGTCACTTCGTGACTGTCACCCGGTGCACGGTGTGGCCCGTGCGCACGGCCAGCCCCTCCTCGATCGCCTGCTCAAGGGTGCCGCCCGCAGTCAGCCACGCGTGCAGGGCCGAGGCTGCGGCCGCCGGGTCGAGGCCGGTGGGGGCGCCGGCGAGGCGGAGGGGAGGGCCGGAGCGCGTGCGTACGGTGCATGCGCCCGGGGCTGTGATGTAGGCGGCCAGAGCGCTGTGCGGGTGGCGCGCGAGGACCTCGGACGTCCACTGCTCCGGTGGACCGAAGCGGAGGTCGTCCGGTGCTCCCTGCCTCAACAGCACATCCGCCAGGGCGAGTTGGTCCGGGTCGCGGGTGTCCTCGTGGACGGCTGTGTGGGCGTGGCCCTCGCCGTCCGGCTCGTACCCGGGGTCGGCGTACCGGGCCAGGTGGATCTCGGGCGGGTCCGTCGTCACACGGGTGAGGATGCGCAATGGAACGGTGGGGGACGGGAGTTGGAGCGGCGGCATGCGGAGGCGTTCGAGGAGCGCGGGGCGCGGCGGCTCGGGGATGTTGATCAGACGGTAGAACAGAGTGCGCAGCAGGGCCGCCGACCTGCCGGGGGAGGATGTGGTGAGGGTGGCCGGGCCCGGGAGCGGGTGGTGTTTCGCCATCAGGTCATCCAGTTGTGTGGCCAGCGGCAGATGCGGGTCCAACGGGGGTGCCTGCCGCACGAATTCGGCCACGGGGGACTGCGGATCGAGGCCGTCCACGGGGGCTGCGCCGAGCAGAACGGGGGTGCCGAGGGCCGCCGCGTAGTAGCTCACCGAGCCCTGGTCACCGATCACCGCATCCGCCGCGAGCAGCGCCTGGCGCCAGTCGTGCAGGGGGTCGACGAGCACGAGGCCGCCGCGTTGGGCCCGGTCGAGCCAGGCCCGGACCTGGCCGGGGCCGTGCCCGTGCCAGATGTTGGGGTGCAGTACGGCGGCGACCCGGTACTCGTCGGAGGGCAACTCGGCGGTGAGCCGGGGCAACAGGGAAGGGAGTACGTCGTCCCCGCCTCCGTCGCCGAACAGCGACTCGGGGTTCCACGTCGAGTTCAGCAGAACCAGACGCTGGCCCCGGCGCACCCCGAGCGCCTTCCGGAAGCGCTCTCGGTAGGGGCGTTCCGCCAGCATCCGGTCGAAGCAGGGGTCGCCCGCGAGTTCAGCGGTGGGAACGGCCTCGGGGCACGCGGCACGCAGGCGGTCCACCTGCTCGGGGTGCGAGAGGACCATGGCATCCGCGATCGGTATGCCTTCGTGCAGCAGCCACTCGGGGGAGAGACCGAAGACGGGAGGGGTTGGGTTCTCGGGCGGCCGCACGTGGTTCGAGGCCGGGGCCGAAGTCGAAGCTGTGGCTTCGGGCGAAGGGTGTCCGGTGTCCGGTGTCCGGTGTCCGGTGTCCGGTGTCCGGTGTCCGGTGTCCGGTGTCGCGAGCGTCTTATTGTAGCCAACACCATGCGAGAGGAGAGCCAACTTCCCTGGAATGCAGTGGAGTTGACCGCCGAGGCTGGCCGTGATCGCCAGGTCGACCTTGGTTTCGAGGGCCTGCTCCCACGGCAGCACCGGCAGCCCGGTCTCGGCGAGCAGGGCCTCCACGCCGTCCTCGAACGCCGAGGAACCCGTACAGGTGGCCAGGAGCTGTATCCGGAGGTCGTCGTGGAACAGCGGCAGCACGTCGAGCAGCCGGGTCGCCGATGTCACGTTGTGCACCACGAACAGCACGCGCCGGCACCGGCCGCGGGTCGCCCAGCGGGCGGCGTCGTCCCCGACCGGCACCCGTATGTGCCGTCCGTCGGACCCGTTCACCGCGCCACCCCCCAGCTCCACGCCTGCCATCCCCTCGTTGTGGTCCGGCCACGATAACCAAGGGGCCGGGCCGCACCCGTGCGGGTCGCGGCCTTGTGGCGGGAATCGGGTGCCGGGTGCCGGGCCGATCCGGGTCGGCACCCGGGGAGAATAGGCGGGTGATGCTCCGCTACCGCGTACTCGGACCGACGCAGGCCCTGCGCCCTGACGGCAGTGAAGCGCGGCTCGGGGGAACCCGCCTGAGAGCGCTCCTCGCCGCGCTCGCCGCGGGCGCCGGGCGTGCGGTGCCCCAGTCCGTGCTGATCGCGCAGGTCTGGAGCGCAGGGGATGCGCCGCCCGCCGACGAGGTCGCTGCGGTGCAAGCCCTGGTGGGACGGTTGCGGAGGGTGCTCGGGCCGGACGCGGTGGAATCCGTGCCGGGCGGCTACCGGCTGGCCGCCCACGCCGACGAGATCGACCTCTTCCGCTTCGAACGTCTCGCAGCGGAGGGCGCGACCGCGCTCGCCGCCGGAAACGCGGAGCGCGCGGCCGGCCTCCTGGACGACGCGCTCACGCTGTGGCACGGCCCCGCACTGGCCGACCTTCCGGCGCGGGGGAGCGACCCGCTGGTGGTACGGGTCGAACGGCGCCAGGCCGATGCGCGCCGCAACCGGCTGGCGGCGGAGGTGGAGCTGGGCCGCGCCGAGAGCGCTCTCGGCGAGCTGACCGCGCTCGCGGCCGCCGCCCCCCTCGACGAACCCCTCCAGGCCCTCCATATCCGGGCGCTGCGGGCTGCCGGCCGCCCGGCCGAGGCGCTGGCCGCCTACGAATCCGTACGGGGCGCGCTCTCGGAACGCCTCGGCACGAACCCTGGGCCGGAGCTGCAGTCCTTGCACGCCGAATTGCTCAACCCTGAGCGCCATGGGGAGGGCGCTGGTACGGGCGCGCCACACACCGGGTCGTCCAGTATGGCCTCGTCCCACATGGGTCCGCCTCACGTGGGCCCGCGCGACATGGCGTCGCCTCACGTGGGCTCTCACGACATGGCGCCGAACCACACGGCCTCACCCCACATGGCCCCGCCTCACACAGGCGCGTCCGACACGGCCTCGTGCCACATCGCCTCTCACGACATGGTGTCCTCCTACACGGCCTCGCCCCACACGGCCTCGCCCCACACGGCTTCACCGCAAGCCGACCCCGAAGCCTCGTCGGCTCGCCCGCCCGGGAACCTCCGTGCCCGCCTCACCTCCTTCGTCGGGCGGGAACCCGACGTCCGTGCCCTGCACGACGACCTGCGGCAGGCGCGCCTGATCACGCTCACCGGGCCCGGTGGCGCGGGCAAAACGCGCCTCGCGGTGGAGACGGCCGATGCTGTAGTGGCGGAGTGGGGCGACGGGGTGTGGCTGGTCGAGCTCGCGCCCGTACGGGACGCGGTGAGCCTGGCCGAGGCCGTGCTCACCGCGCTGGGTGCCCGCGAGACGCGGCTCGTCGGCCCGGCCGAGACGACGCCCAGGGACCCGCTCGCGCAACTGCTGGCCCACTGCGGACGCCTCCGCACGCTCATCGTGCTCGACAACTGCGAGCAAGTCGTGGACGCGGCAGCCGAGTTGGTGCAGGAGCTGCTCACCTCATGCCCGGACGTCACCGTCCTCGCCACCAGCCGGGAGCCGCTCGGTGTGCCGGGGGAGCGGGTGATGGCCATCGGGCCGCTGCCGCACGAGAGCGCTCTCCGGCTGTTCGGGCAGCGCGGCGCCGCGGCCCGGCCGGGCTTCAGTGCCGACGACGATCCGGACGCGGTCGCGGAGATCTGCCGGCGCCTGGACGGGCTGCCGCTCGCCCTCGAACTCGCCGCCGCGCGGCTGCGGTTGTTCACGCCGCGCCAGATCGCGGACCGGCTCGACGACCGGTTCCGGCTACTCAACACCGGACCCCGGACCAGTAGGACCCTCCAGCCGAGACAGCAGACCCTGCGCGCGGTGGTCGACTGGTCCTGGGATCTGCTCGACATCCCGGAACGGGCCGTCCTGCGGCGCCTCGCCGTCTTCGCGGGAGGCTTCGCCGTGCCGGAAGCGGAAGCCGTCTGCGCGGATCTTGAGGAGGCGGGCCCCGATGAGGCGGACTTCGGGAAGCCGGGCCCTGGGGTGGGCCCCGCCGACGTCCTGGACCTTCTCGGCTCCCTCGTCGACAAGTCGCTCGTCACGTCTGCGCCCGCCGGCGAGGGCGGAACGATGCGGTATGGCTTGCTGGAGACCGTCGCCGAGTACGCCGCTCAGCGGCTCGACGAGGCCGGCGAGCGCGCTGAGGTCGAGCTGCGTCACCTCGTCACGTACCGCGAACTCGTCCGCATGGGCGAGGCGGCACTGCGCGGCCCGCGCCAGCACGAGGTCGTCGAGTGCCTCGAAGCCGAGCACGACAACGTGAGAGCCGCCCTGCGCACGGCAGTTGGGCGAGGGCGTGAACAGGACGGGCTGTGTCTCGTCCTCGCCATGGCGTGGTTCTGGCAGCTGCGGGGGCACCAGGCGGATGCGCGGAGCTGGTCCGGGGCCGTCGCCGAGCTCGGTCCGGATCCCTTCGCCGAGCCCGTGCGGCCCGCCGTCCCCCTCGCCGACCGCTGCACGGACACTCCGCCGCCCTGGTCCGAGGAACAGCTGTGGGAGGCCCGGCGCGGGGTGCGCCTGATGATGTTCGCGGCCAGTGGCGGCGGCGACACGGAGCTCAACAGCCCCGGGACCGTGGCGTATCTGAGCAGGATCGTCCGGGCCTACGGCCCCGGCCTTCCGCAGAACAGCCGTCAGCCCGGCTCGGTCTGGTACTTCGCCCGGCTCCTCACAGGCGAGTTCACCGGATTCGACCGGGTGGTCGACGAGATGGTCGCCGACGCCCGGCGGCACGGCGATCCCTGGGACCTCGCCTTCGCTCTCCTGCTCCGCGCGAAACTGCTCGACGGCACCGACGCCGAGGATGCCCTCGCTCTCTTCGAGGGTGCCGGCGACCCGTGGGGGATCGCCGAATCCCTCTCCGCGCGTGGCGAGTCCTACGAGCGGGAGGGCAGGTACGAGGAGGCCGCCGCGGACTTCGAGCGGGCTCTGGAGAGCGTCACGCGGATCGGGGCACATGCCCAAGTATCCGTGTTCAAGGGCAAGTTGGCGTCTGCTCGCCTTGAGCTGGCCCGCACTCCGGCCGAGCGGGAAGCGGCGGAACGGCTTCTCGCGGAAGCCGTCGAGGAGTCACGGCAGTCCCCGGAGGAGGGCCTCGGAACCGCCCGGATGCTCCTCGCCCAGCACTTCGGCCGCACCGGCCGCACGGGCGCGGCCCGCCAGCAACTCCAGCTGATGGAAACCGAGTTCACCCCGGTGACACCCGACCTCTTCCGCGGTCTCGTCGCCGGGATGCACGGCTGGCTCGACTGTCTGGACGGCAAGTACGCCGACGCCCAGGACCGGATCCAGGACGCGGTACGCCATCTGGAGAGCCAGGCCTATCTGGTCGCCCCCAATCTGATCCTCAGTCAATTCCTGTCCGCTGCCTGGGCGAAGGCCGAACTGGGCGCCGCGACGGACGGGGCCAGACTGCTCGGTGCGTACGACCGGAACTCGACCGGACGCGACAGCTTCGGGTTCCGCCCGCTGCCCGCCGAGCCCGAGACCCGGCGCCAGGCGGAGGCCGCCCTGCGCGCGGCGCTCGGCCCGGCGGCGTACGAACGCGCCTACGCGGACGGAGCGGACCTGGATGTGCGGCGGGCCGCCACCCTGGTCTGACCCGCCCCCGGGCCGATACGGCGCGGTCCCTGGTCCCGCCGCCCTGGCCCGCCCCGCCGCCGACCCGGTACTGCCCCGGTGCTGACTGCTCCATCCGGCTATTCCTCCGTGTCCCCGGAGTGCGTCTCACGCCCGGGCCCCGGCCGTCACGGCGGGCGTCTGTAAATGGCCGACATCCCCCGACATCCCGGCCATCAGGACGGTCCGGCAGGGTTCCGGGTGGGGCGCGAGGGGCGCGCGTGAAGCTTGGCTGTTGGCCCGCTTAAGAAATCCTCGATGGACTCGGCGGCCCCGGCTCGGCAGATTGGTGACCAGCAAGATCGGCCGGATCGTCCGCATGTGCAAGATCATCCGTCGGATCCGCCCTTTCCTCAGCCCGTACGTCCGGCCACCGATCCGTGGCCGGCCGCCCCTCTCCGTACGCCGGGAGCCCCGCCCATGAAGGCACTTGTCAAGCAGCACGCCGAACCCGGACTGTGGCTCATGGACGTTCCCGAGCCGGAGACCGGGCCCGGCGATGTGCTGATCAAGGTCCTTCGCACCGGCATCTGCGGCACCGACCTGCACATCCGCTCCTGGGACGGCTGGGCGCAGGGCGCCGTCAAGACCCCGCTGATCCTGGGCCACGAGTTCGTCGGCGAGGTCGCCGCGGTCGGCGCGGACGTCCAGGACATCGCGGTCGGCGACCTGGTCAGCGGCGAGGGCCACCTGGTCTGCGGAAAGTGCCGCAACTGTCTGGCCGGGCGCCGCCACCTGTGCCGTTCCACCATCGGCCTCGGTGTCGGCCGCGACGGCGCGTTCGCCGAGTACGTGGCGCTGCCCGCCTCCAACGTGTGGGTGCACCGCACCCAGGTCGACCTCGACGTCGCCGCGATCTTCGACCCCTTCGGCAACGCCGTGCACACCGCGCTGTCGTTCCCGCTGGTCGGCGAGGACGTGCTGATCACCGGCGCGGGCCCGATCGGCATCATGGCCGCCGCCGTCGCCAAGCACGCCGGTGCCCGCAACGTCGTCATCACCGACGTCAGCGAGTCCCGCCTGGAGATCGCCCGCAAGGCCGGTGCCACCCTCGCGCTCAACGTCGCCGAGCACGGCATCGCGCACGCCCAGAAGCAGCTCGGCCTCAAGGAGGGCTTCGACATCGGCCTGGAGATGTCGGGCCGCCCCGAGGCGATGCGCGACATGGTCGCGAACATGACGCACGGCGGCCGCATCGCGATGCTCGGCCTCCCCGCGCAGGAGTTCGCCGTGGACTGGGCGAAGATCGTCACCTCGATGATCACCATCAAGGGCATCTACGGCCGCGAGATGTTCGAGACGTGGTACGCCATGACGGTGCTGCTCGAAGGCGGCCTCGACCTCAGCCCCGTGATCACCGGCAAGTACGGCTACCAGGACTTCGACGCGGCTTTCGACGAGGCCGCCACCGCCCGCAGCGGCAAGATCATCCTCGACTGGACCGTCTGAGTCCCCGCCCGGACCCACCGGACACCCCCTAGGAGCCCCGAGCATGTACGCGAACGTCCGCGACGACCTCCAGAAGACCCTCGACGAGATCAAGGAAGCCGGTCTCTTCAAGCCCGAGCGCGTGATCTCCACCCCGCAGAGCGCCTCCGTCTCCGTGCCGTCGGGCGACGTACTCAACTTCTGCGCCAACAACTACCTCGGCCTCGCCGACCACCCCGAGGTCATCGCCGCCGCCAAGGACGCCCTGGACCGCTGGGGCTACGGCATGGCCTCGGTCCGCTTCATCTGCGGCACCCAGGACGTCCACAAGGAGCTGGAGGGCCGCCTGTCGGCGTTCCTCGGCCAGGAGGACACGATCCTGTACTCCTCCTGCTTCGACGCCAACGGCGGCGTCTTCGAGACCCTCCTCGACGCCCAGGACGCGGTCATCTCCGACGCCCTCAACCACGCCTCGATCATCGACGGCATCCGGCTGTCCAAGGCGGCCCGCTTCCGCTACGCCAACCGCGACATGGCTGACCTGGAGGCCAAGCTCAAGGAGGCGTCCGGGGCCCGGCGCCGTCTGATCGTCACCGACGGCGTGTTCTCCATGGACGGCTACATCGCCCCGCTCCAGGAGATCTGCGACCTCGCCGACCGCTACGACGCCATGGTCATGGTCGACGACTCGCACGCCGTCGGCTTCACCGGCCCGGGCGGCGCCGGCACCCCCGCCCTGCACGGGGTGAGCGACCGCGTCGACATCATCACCGGCACCCTCGGCAAGGCGCTGGGCGGCGCCTCCGGCGGCTATGTCGCGGCCCGCGCCGAGATCGTCGCCCTGCTGCGCCAGCGGTCCCGCCCCTACCTGTTCTCGAACTCGCTCGCCCCGGTCATCGCCGCCGCCTCCCTCAAGGTCCTCGACCTCCTGGAGTCGGCCGGTGACCTGCGCGAGAAGCTCGCCGCCAACACCAAGCTCTTCCGTACGAGGATGACCGAGGCCGGCTTCGAGATCCTGCCCGGCGAGCACCCCATCGCGCCCGTCATGATTGGCGACGCCGCCGAGGCGGCCCGCATGGCCGAGCTGCTCCTGGAGCGCGGCGTGTACGTGATCGGCTTCTCCTACCCGGTGGTCCCGATGGGCGCGGCCCGCATCCGCGTCCAGCTCTCGGCCGCGCACTCCACCGAGGACATCGAGAAGACGGTGGCCGCCTTCGTCGACGCGCGAGCGGCGATGAGGGCCTGACGCCCGCGCGTCGATGAAGGGCTGACGCCCGCGCGACAATGGCTGGGTGATCGACCCCCGCCGGCTTCGCATCCTGCGTGCCGCGGCGGACCACCGCACGGTGACCGCCGCGGCAGCAGCGCTGTATCTGACCCCCTCCGCCGTCTCCCAGCAGCTCGCCGCCCTGGAGCAGGAGACCGGACACACCCTGCTCACCCGCAGCGGCAAGGGCGTACGGCTCACGGCCGCCGGCGAGATCCTCCTGGAGCACGCGAACGCCGTCCTGGCCCAGCTGGAGCGGGCCGAGGCGGAGCTGGCCGCCTACGCGGGCGGCGCGGCCGGAGAGGTCACCGTGGCGGCCTTCGCGACGGGCATCGCGGAGGTCCTCGCGCCCGCGATCACGCGGCTGCGCGCGAGCCACCCCGCGATCCGGGTCCGGGTCCGGGACGCCGAGGGTGACGAGGCGCTGCCGCTCGTCCTGGACGGCGAGGCCGATCTGGCGCTCGCCGTCGAATACCGGGGCGCGCCCCGCGAGGACGACAGCAGGCTCTCGCGCGTCCCGCTGTACGCCGAGCCCTTCGACGCCGTACTGCACGCGGCGCACCCCCTGGCCCAGTCCCCGCAGGTACCCCTCTCGGCCCTCGCCGACGACGACTGGATCGGTCCCTACCCGGGCAACCCCTGCCACGACGTGATGCTGCTCGCCTGTGAACTCGCGGGATTCCAGCCCAAGTTGGTGCACTCCTCGGACGACTTCCGGGCGGTGGTGGCGCTGGCCGGAGCGGGCGCCGGGGTGGCCCTCGTGCCGCGTTCCGCGCTGCGCGGCATGGAGCAGAAGGACACGGTGGTACGCCCCGTGGAGGGCCCGGCGGCGACCCGCAGGGTGTTCGCCGCGGTACGCAGAGGAGCGGAGGGGCACCCGCTGTTCCGCCCGGTCCTGGAGGCACTGGCGGAGGCGGCGAGAGGCCTGCCCACGGACTAGGCCCAGGCCGGCGCCGTCCCCGTCAGCTGGCAGACCACCAGGTACAGCGGGATCGGCGGGGTGTAGGGCGTCGTGCCCTCCGGGAAGTTGATCAGGCGCGGCCGGTCGGCGTCCGGGACCACGGCCCCGGGCGCGTAGCGCACCGGCCGGGGCCAGGGCAGATCCTGGTCGGAGCCTGCCGGAACGATCCACCACCACCAGTCGGCGGAGGCGAAGACGCAGCCGGACCGGGGCAGCCGGGAAAGCAGCCGGAAACCGTGCACGGCGGGCACCCCCACCGCGTCCCGCCCCAGCGTGGCGGGCCGTACCGCGGGCAGCAGCACCCCGCCGCCCCTTTGGGCGGCGGAGCCGCCGGGCCCGGGCACTCCGTGCGCACCCCCACTGCGCACGGGGCCACGGGGCCCGGCGGTTCCGGACCCATCGGGTCGCGGGCCCTGTCGCCCGGACCGGGGTCCCCAGGGAAGCATCTCTCTCAGCACGGCCGGCCCGGCCCGCCGTGCGCGAGCTCGGCCCAGACAATCCGGCCGGGCCCGTACGGGGCGTCGTGCGCGCCCCACGCGCTGCTCACCGCGTCCACGAGCAGCAGCCCGCGTCCGCGCTCCTCGTCGTCGTCCGAATAGCAAAGGCGCGGGCCCGCGGAGCCGCAGCCCAGGTCCCTGACCGCTATCCGCAACGCGCGCTGGAGATCGGTGAGTTCGCACAGTATGTGGTCGCCGGCGGTGTGCACGACGGCGTTGGTGACGAGCTCCGAGATCACCAGGGCGGCGGTCTCGTGAAGGTCCTCGTGGTGACCCCAGCCGGTCAGCATGTCCCTGCTGCGCCGCCGGGCGAGAGACACCGAATCGGTACGGGCCGGCACGTCGAAGGCGTACCGCCGCACAGCGGTCCCGGAAGGTGCGCCTGTCAGCTGAGGGATGAGCGCGTTACCAGGAGCCACGACCGGAATCCTCACAGTGGGGAAGCGGAACCCGGCGCGGCCTCGCCCGAGGCTGCGCACGAACACCGCGTGTGAACTGGTTCACCGACCTACCTTGTACCCGCGGCGGACACTTGGCAAGGGGCACTCTGAAAATTGCAGAGTGCCGTTCTCCTCTCTGCAACGACATGGCACACTGCTCGCAACAGCGCGTGGGGAGGTCTGAAGTGAGTGAACCCCGGTCCGCCCCGACCGTGGGCCAGGTCGTGCTGGGCAGACGCCTCCAGGACCTGCGCGAGCGGGCGGGCCTCAGGCGCGAGGAGGCGGCCAAGGTGCTGCGGGTGGCCCCGGCCACCGTCCGGCGCATGGAGATGGCCGAGGTTTCCCTCAAAATCCCTTACGTGGTCCTGCTGTTGAAGGCGTACGGGATCGACGACGGCGAGGTGGAAGGTTTCATCGCGCTCGCCGAGGAGGCCAACAAGCCGGGCTGGTGGCAGCGCTTCCACGACATCCTGCCCGACTGGTTCAGCATGTACGTCAGCCTGGAGGGCGCGGCCTCGCTGATCAGGTCGTACGAGCCGCACTTCGTGCCCGGACTGCTGCAGACCGAGGAGTACGCCCGCCAGGTGATGCGCAGCGGCGCGCTCGGAGCCACCAGCGAGGCCGACATAGACCGGCACGTGGCGCTGCGCATGGAGCGCCAGTCGCTGCTCACCCGCGAGGACGCCCCGCGGCTCTGGGTCGTCATGGATGAGACGGTGCTGCGCCGCCCGGTCGGCTCGGCGCAGGTGATGCGGGACCAGATCGACCGCCTCCTGGAGGCGTCGACGCTGTCCAACGTCACCGTGCAGCTGGCCGAGTTCGCCACCGGGCACCATCCGGGGACGTACGGGCCCTTCGTCCTCTTCCGCTTCGCCGTGCCCGAACTGCCGGACATGGTCTACAGCGAGTACCTGACCGGCGCCGTCTACCTGGACGCGCGCCCCGAGGTGGCCACCCATCTGGAGGTCATGGACCGCATGGCGGCTCAGGCCGCGACTGCACAACGCACGAAGGAGATCCTCAAGGATCTCCGCAAGGAGCTGTGAATGGATCACATATACGACGGCGGGCCGGCGGACGGGCGCATCTACAACGGCATGCCCGCCGCCGAACTCGGCGCCGAGGGCTGGCACAAGCCGTGGAGCGGCGGCAACGGCGGCAACTGCTTCGAGGCCATGAAGCTGGCCGACGGCAGGGTCGCGGTGCGCCAGTCCGCCGATCCCGAGGGCCCTGCGCTGATCTACACCCCCGGTGAGATCGCCGCCTTCATCCAGGGCGCGAAGTCGGGCCAGGCCGACTTCCTTTTGACGTGATCCCCTGATCGCCCCTCAACCGCCTTGATTCCCCCACCTGTTCACTGACCTTCATCCCCATGGAGCGCGCATGACCGGGCAAGACCGCACCGCCGTGACGATCGACACCAGCAAGCCCCATCCGGCCCGGGTGTACGACTGGTTCCTCGGCGGCAAGGACAACTACCCGGTCGACGAGGCGCTCGCCGAGCAGCTGCTCGCCCTCGACTCGCGCGGCCGCGACATCGCACGGGTCAACCGGGCCTTCATGCACCGCGCCACGCGCTGGCTCGCCGAGCAGGGCGTACGCCAGTTCCTGGACATCGGCACCGGCATCCCCACCGAGCCCAACCTCCACCAGGTCGCCCAGCGCACCGCGCCGGACGCCCGGATCGTGTACGCGGACAACGACCCGATCGTGCTGCGCCACGCGGAGGCCCTGCTGCGCTCCACCCCCGAAGGCATCACCGAATACATCCAGGCCGACGTCCGCGAACCCGAGCGCATCCTCGAACTGGCCCGAGGAACCCTGGACTTCGAGCGTCCGGTCGCCCTCTCGCTGATCGCGCTGACCCACTTCATCGGGGACGACGACGATGTGTACGGCATCGTCGACCGTCTCCTCGACGTTCTCGCACCGGGCAGCCATCTGGTGCTCTCGCAGATCACCGGCGACTTCGACCCGGAGAGCGCGGCCCGCGCCGTGGAGCTGTACAAGGGCGGCGGCGTCACCCTGCGCCCGCGGACCAAGGCCGAGGTCACCCGGTTTTTCGACGGCCGCGAACTGGCCGCCCCTGGCGTCGGCCTGGCCGCCGCCTGGCACCCCGAGCTCGGCGAGCCGGCGGCCGAGGGCGACGACACCATTCCGGTGTACTCGGGCGTGGCCCGAAAGGCGTGAGGGCGCGGGGCGGGCCCGCGCCCGCCCCGCTCACCCCACGTCGAAGACGTTCGGCAGGCCGAGCCGGTAGCGCAGCCGGTCGTTGCCCTTCAGGAAGTCGAGTTCCGGCGCGCTGTACAGCGGGGTCACCGTGCAGCGCGGGGCCGTCGAACCCACTCTGTCCAGAAGGGCGTTGGCGGCGAGACGGCCCGAGGTGTTGGCGCCCTCCATCGTGGCCAGGTCGATGGGGACGGCCACGTAGTCGCCCGCGAGATAGAAGTTGGGGATCTTCGTGGCGGCCGACGGGCGGTTGTGGAAGGTGCCCGTGGGGTGGATGAGCAGCTCGTCCTCGTTCTGCGGGTTCGGCGTCCCGATGCCGGAGACGCCCGGGTCCAGGAACCACGAGTGCAGCTTGGAGTCGCTGAGGACCGTCTTGCCGGTGTCGTTGAGCGCCGCCTTCAGCTGCGCCCACACCTCGCGCGCCACCTCCTCCCGGGTGCACTGCTTGGCCGTCTTCCCGTACAGGATCCCGGGCTTGTCCCATTCGGAGATGTCGACCGAGAGGCAGTCGACGACCGTCCCGTCGCCGTAGTCGGCGGCGAACGGACGCTGCGGCCAGTGCTCGGCCTGCGCTATGGCCGTCAATGACCACTGCGAGTCGATGCAGTCGACGTGCCCGTGCACGATGTCGGGCCGCTCGGTCAGATAGAACTGAATGCCCGTCATCCAGTCGGTACGCAGCCGGTCGCAGCGCGCCAGCTGCGGGTCGGCGGCCCGCATCGCCGCACTCCAGGTGGGCCGTGCGTGCTCCACGGGAAGCGCCGAGACGTAGTGATCGGCGGTAACGGTCCGAACGCCCCCGTCGCCGTCCTCGACCTGAACACCCGTCACCTTGCCGCCACCGTAAGTGACTTCGCGTACGGTCCAGCCCACCTTGAACTCGACGCCCAGCGAACGGAGTTGAGCGACCCACGGGTCGATCCACGCCTCGTTGGTCGGCGCGTTGAGGATGCGGTCCAGGGGGCCGTCCGCGCCCCGGCCGAGGGCGTTGAACAGGAACGCTTCGAGCAGGCTGGCCACCGTGCGGGTGCTCGCCTCCTCCGCCTTGGTGGCCACGATGTTGCGGGTGACGCCGACGGCGAGGATGCGCTGGTAGTCGTAACTCATCTGCGCGGCCCGGGTGAACGTCCACCAGGGCGTGGACTCCCACTGGCTGTCGCGGCGCTCCTGGCAGCTGGTGAGGAAGACCGCGAGCCGGTCCACGAAGTAGGCGACCTCGCGCGCGGGCAGCCGCTGGAAGGTGCCGAGCACCCCGGTCAGGGCGCGGCGGATGTCGTCGAGGGTGAGTGGCTGGGGTGTGCCGGCCCCCGGCATCGGCAGGCGCAGATCCTCCTGGCCGGTCCGCGCGAACATCATTTCCTTCGGCGCCACCAGGTTGTCCCAGACGCCGTGCTGGTTGCCGGGGAACGGTATTCGCCGCATCGTGTCCGGCAGGTTGTGATAGATGCCGGGGATGAACCGGAAGCCGTGCTCGGCGGGCAGCGGCTTGCGGCCGCCCTTCGCGCTGTCCGGTACGTCCATGGAGCGGGCCTTCCCGCCGAGCGCCCGGCGCTCGAAGAGCGTCACCCGGAACCCGCGCTCGGCGAGCTCATGGGCGGCCGTGAGCCCGGCGACCCCGCCACCGAGCACGGCGACACTCTGGCCGCCCGCCGCCGATGTGCCCGGCGCGGCCGAGGCGGCGGGCGCCTCGACCCCGAGGGCGGCCACCGCGCCCACCGCCGCCGTACCCGCGACAAAAGTCCGTCTCGTACTGCCCGTGCGTGCCACAGTGCTCCCTATTACCGGTGGTAACGGTCACGTCCGGCGCAGGAGCATACGGTCGCCCCGTCGATCTCGGAAGATGGAACGGGCATCCAACCAACGGCGATTAAGAGACGAATTCCTCGTCCCCGTAACGGACTTGGGCCTTCGCCCAGTCGACGCCCAGTGACTTCGTGAACTTCTGGGCCAGCGGCAGGTCGGCGAGTGGGGCGACGAGGGTGAGCCGGCCGTCCAGGGAGACCGAGCCGCCGCCGAGCTCGTCGCGTGCTTCCGGGCTCGCGACCAGTGCGTCATGCAGCTGGGTCACGGAGACGCCGAGCGCCTGGATCTCGACCGCGTCGGTCTCCGGCGACGTACGCGGCAGACAGCGGAACGTCAGCACCGACTCCTGGTGGTACTGCTTGGCGATGACCCCGGCGATGTGGTGAAGGCCGTCGCGGCCGACCCTGTTGACGTCGAACTCGCGCGAGCGCTCGTAGGTGGTCTGCTTCAGGTCACCGGACCAGAAGACGCCGTCGAGCAGCTTCGAGGCGCCGGGCCGGGCGCCGTTGGCGCGGATGATGCCGCGTACTTCGCGGTCGAAGCGGGTGAGGCGGGTCCCCAGCCGCGGGTCGGCCGGATCGGTGATGATCGCGGTGTTGTTCGTGGCGAAGATCTCCGCTGTCGGGCAGTTCTGCCCCTTCGTGGCGGCCTCTGCGGTTCCGGCTCCCGCCGCTCCCAGTGTCAGGGCCCCGACCGCGACCAGGACGCGCAACTTCTGCTTCATGCCTCAACTCCCTGCCCCATGGCTCACGTTGCTGCGCCTCGGGCGCATCTGGATCACCGTAGGGCCCTGGCACAGGGTTAACGGCGGTAACTCCACGTATGGCCGATAATGAGTGGTGGTGCCGGAGGGCAAGGGGGCGGCCGACGCGCGACGCCCGCCCGGGCTTGGGTCACCGACGGGTCACTGGCCTCGCCAGACGTTGTCGAAGGCCGCGTCCTCGATGCTGCGCCGCTGGCGTACGGCCGCCAGTTCCGTCACCGCGTCGTCGACGGCGGCCAGCACGGTCACGACCGCGTCGCCCGTGCGGTCCGCGCACTCCTCGGGCGGCTCGTCGCGGAGCCGGGCAGCGGCCGCGAGACCGGTGAGAACGGGCTCGCCCGAGGCCCAGCGCTCCACCGCGCGACGCCGCTCCGGCGAGTCGGCCACCGCTGTGCGGCCGGTGCGCAGCGGACTCCAGCGCCGGTGCCGGCGGGTGACGCCGCCTTCCGTCTCCAGCGCGCCGAGGTAGGCCGCGTACAGGCCACGCCCCCGGCGCCACAGCCAGTCCTCGACGGTCTCGTACGGTGTCTGCCGGGCGAGGGCCGCCGCCGCTTCGGTGAGCTGCCGGTCATCCAGCTCTCGCGGCAGACCGGGGACGATGCGGTCGCCGTCGAGTGTGAGGATCTCGGCGTCGGCGAGATCGAGCAGCTCGGCTCCGGCGAGGGCCAGCGAGAGGTCGCCCTGCTCGACGGTGCGGTGGGCGGCGGTGCCATCCATGCTGACGAGCAGCAGGTCCCGTGCTGTGGTCATGCGCGGATCCTAGTGAGCCCGGGACGGCACCGGGAGTGCGCCTCACCGTCGGCGCCCGGCCCCGGCGAGGGTGCCCCGGCCGGTCGTCGGGCCGTCAGATGGCGTACTGCCAGCTGGTGAGCATGTACGCGCCGTACCAGGAGCCGAACAGCGAGGCCGCGGTCAGCACAAGGGCCGTGGTGCGCGGGCGGGCGCGCCCGAGGGCGCGGGCGAGGGGGATGAGGAAGATCAGGGCGGGGACCACCAGGCGGAGTTTCGAGTGGTAGTAGTTGCTCTGTCCGAGGGTGAGGACGAGGATCCCGGTGCCGTAGACCAGGAGTGGCGGCCAGGTGCCGCGCTGCCAGGCGAGAGCGGTGGCGACGATGGACGCGAGGAGCAGCACGGCGGTGCTGACCGGGACCCAGCCGTCGGCCTCGGTGAAGGCGTAGCCGAGGAAGTGCCAGAACGAGCTGCCGTTGTCCCAGCGGGTGTCCCAGCCGGCCTGCTGGATGGTGAACCAGGCGTCGGTCCGGTGGAGGCGCCGGCCCACCCACCACAGGTAGGCCGGGGTTCCGGTGCAGGCCAGGGCGATGGCGGCGAGGGGGCGCCACGTCACGCGGCGCTCGCGCATCAGATGCAGGACCACGGCCACGACCAGGGCCGCGGCCACGGCTGCGGCGGCGGGCCGGGCCAGACCCGTGAGGAGCGCGAAGATGCCGGCGGTGAGCCATGCCTTGCGGTGGGCGGCCACGAGGGCGGCGGCGGCCAGGGCCAGGAACAGGGACTCGCTGTACGCCATGAGGAAGGCCAGTGCCATCGGCTGGGCGCAGGCCAGCAGGATGGTGGCGACGGTGGCGGTGCGGCGGTCGTAGAGCCGGCTCACGAGGAGGTGGACCGCGACGAGCGCGGCGATCATCGCGAGGTGGGCGGCGACCAGCGCGGCGGTGCCGTAGCCGAGCCCGGTCAGGGCGTGGACGGTGCGGATCAGCGCCGGGTAGGCGGGGAAGAACGCCAGGTTGTTGCCGACGAGCTTTCCCGCGGCGTCATGGGTGAAGCTGTCGGGATAGCCGTTCTGGGCGATGGACCGGTAGAGGTCGCCGTCCCAGGAGAGCAGCTTGTCGTGGACGCCGGGTGCGCCGGGCGGGCTCATGACCGCGAGCAGGACGAGGTGGAGGACGGCGGAGGTCGCGTAGATCGCCAGCGCGGGCCATGTCGCGTGCCAGGTTCTGTGCGGCCAGGTGTTCCTGGCCGGTGTGCGGGGCGTGCCGTCGGGCGGCTGGGTGGACGTGGCGGCGGGAGCGGAGTGCTGGGCCTGCGCCGGTATTCGGTGGGCGCCGATCGCCGTGGTTGTCGAAGTCTTCATGAGGCTTTCTCGGTAGGCGGTCAGCGTGGTCGGGCGTTGAGGGCTGCGGGCGGCCCGGCCGGCGGGGCGCACCTGTAGTACGGCGCGGCGCACAACCGCTGCCGTACGGCAGGTGTGCCCGGGCCCAAGGTCTCGATGCCGGTCACGGCGAACCGCCCGCCGGCAGGCCGGGGGCCGAGGTGGTCCAGCACTCGGTGAACTCCTCCTCGGTCAACAGCAGCCCCACTCCTCGCGTGATCTCTGTCCTTTGTCATGCCTACGCCTGGGAGGGGGAGCTTGGTTGACACCCGAGACGCACATCACACCCGGCGGCCGCGCGCTTCCGTCTCGACGTCGGCCACCAAGAGCCGACCCATCGGACACCCCCTGGATCATCCCATTGCCCCTTTTTGCGACTCACCCCGGGCGAGTCGACGCTGTCGCCGGGGCGGTCTCACGCGACCCGATGGGCGATGCCGCGGAGGCGGCCGCCTGTGATCAGATAAGGGCATGTCCCGTCGCACCAAGCGCCCCGTACGCCCCGCCGTCCCCACGTCCTGCCCCTGCGGGCTGCCCGCCGCCTATGCCGAGTGCTGTGGCCGCTATCACTCGGGCGCTGCCGCCGCCCCCACCGCCGAGGCGCTGATGCGCTCGCGGTTCAGCGCCTTCGCGGTTCAGGACGGGCCGTACCTGCTGCGCACCTGGCACCCGGACACCCGGCCCGCCGGGATCGACTTCGACCCCGGCATGCGCTGGACCCGCCTGGAGATCCTGGACACCGCCGACGGCAGCGCCTTCCACACCACCGGCACGGTCACCTTCCGGGCGCACTACACCCATGGCGGCGAAGCCGGCTCCCTGCACGAGCAGAGCCGGTTCTCACGCGTCGACGGCGCCTGGGTCTACCTCGACGCAATCTTCACCGAGTGACCGCGAGCGGACCGAAAGTGAACCCGAACTCGGCCCCCTCCACCCGCAGTTGATGCTCCGCCAAAACGCCCGGACCGCATGAGGCCGAGCCGATTCCCTGCATCCCGTGGTCCAGGTTGAGCCAGATACGGTCGCCGGGGACCAGATCGGGCAGATGCCGGGCCGCGGCAAGTTCCTCGCTCGTCCAGCGCCGGGCGGTGAACCAGAACTCCGGGTCGCCCTCGATCCGCAACCCCCCTTGCCCGTCGCCGAGTTCGGCCCAGCGGACCTCTGCGCGGGCCCCGTTCTCCTGCGGCCGTACGTACGGTGTCTGCATCGCCTCGACGGGCATGCTCCAGTGCCCGACGCGCGCGGCCCGCCGAGTGTCCGGATAGGCCTCGCCGGGCCCCGCGCCGAACCACTCGGCCTGTCCGTACGAGCCCGGCAGCCCCATCCGCACCCCGAGCCGAGGCAGCGGCAGCGTCCACGCGCCCTCGGGGGTGACCGAGACCGCGAGCCGCACCCGCTCTCCGTCGGCGCTCCATGTGTACGTCACCCGCAGTCCCAGATCCGACGCGGCGGGCGCCACCCGCGAGCGCACCACGAGGTGATGGTCCATCAACTGGACGTCATCCAGGCGGTGTTGCATGCGATCGAGGCCGAGCTCGCGCCACCGGCGGGCGTACTGCTCCTCGGGTGCCCAGGACGCACCCGCGTCGTTGTCGGTCGGCGCCCGCCACACATCGAGCCTCGGCCCGTCCACCGGAATGCCGCCGAGCTCCGTGAGCAGACCGGTCCGGCAGTCGAATGCGGCCGGGCCGAGCGTGACCCGGTGGCCCTCGCGGACCGGAACGGTCCCGGCGGCGGGGGCCGGCGCAGAGCGCGGGACCACCGGAAGCTGGCCCCACGCGACCTCGTGCCCGCGCGGCGCCCAGGGTGTGTCGTGCGCGAGCACCGCCCGCACCGTCCAGCACGCCTCGCGCGAGGCGTCGGCGACCGGCGGAGGGCCCAGTTCGAGCTCCACGCTCCGGCCGGGTGCGGGGTCGGGAACGGCGAGCGGACCCGAGGCCACCGCCTCGCCCTCCACCTCGTACGACCAGTCGAAGGCGAGGTGCGAAAGCCCGCTGAAATCATGGCAGTTGGTGATGTGCAGCGTGCCCGCCGTGCCGTCCCCGGCGAACCTGACCGGCTCGATCACCTTCTTGTACTCGACGAGCCCGGGGGAGGGGGTGCGGTCCGGGAACAGGAGGCCGTCGCAGACGAAGTTGCCGTCGTGCAGCTCCTCGCCGAAGTCGCCGCCGTAGGCGTGGCCCAGCTCGGGGTGGGCGAGTCCGTGGTCGATCCACTCCCAGACGAACCCGCCCTGGCAGCGCGCGTACGTCTCGAACAGGTCCTGGTACTCGGTGAGACCGCCGGGTCCGTTGCCCATGGCGTGCCCGTACTCGCAGAGAATGAACGGGAGTTGAGCCCTCTCGCCCGGCCCGTCCGTGTCCTCGTGGCGGCCGATCCGGCCGGTCTCCTCCTGTGAGGCGTACATGCGGGAGTACACATCGGTGTCCCGGCACGAGCGGTCGCCCTCGTAGTGGATCGGGCGGCCCGGGTCGCGGTCGCGTATCCAGTCGGCCATCGCGCTCAAGCCCTGCCCGGTGCCGCACTCGTTGCCGAGCGACCAGAGCACCACCGAGGGATGGTTCTTGTCGCGCTCGACCATGCGGGCCGCACGGTCCAGCAGGGCGGGCGTCCAGCGCGGGTCGTCGACCGGGTTGCCGCGCCAGCCCACCTCCTCGAAGCCGTGCGTCTCCAGGTCGCACTCGTCGATCACCCACAGCCCCAGCTCGTCGCAGAGATCGAGGAACGCGGGGTGCGGCGGATAGTGGCTGGTGCGTACGGCGTTGATGTTGTGCCGCTTCATGAGGACCAGGTCCTCGCGCATGGTGGCGAGGCCGAGGGCGCGGCCCGTCTCGGGGTGGAACTCGTGGCGGTTGACCCCGCGGAACTGGATCCGGCGGCCATTGACCTTGAGGAGCCCGTCCTCGACCACGACCGTACGGAATCCGATCCGCAGCTGAACGCACTCTCCGGGCGTGACCAGCTCGGCCGCGTACAGCCGGGGCGTCTCGGCCGTCCACGGCTCGACGGGGATGGGAGCGCTCTCACCGGTGGCGAGGTCGAGCCCCAGCTCAGGGACGAGCACCCGCCCCGGGACCGCGCTCTCGACACGCAGTGTGCCCCGGCCCGTGCGGTGGTCGTACGGGGAGTGCACGAAGAAGTCGCCGACCGCGCCCGGGGGCCGGTGCAGCAGGGTCACCTCGCGGAAGATGCCCGGCATCCACCACTGGTCCTGGTCCTCCAAGTAGCTGCCGGCCGACCACTGGTGGACCCGGACGGCAAGCACGTTGCCGCGCGGCCGGAGCAGTGTGCCGACCTCGAACTCGTGGGGCAGCCGACTGCCCATGAAGGTGCCGAGCTCGGTGCCGTTCAGCCAGACCCGGGCGCAGGACTCGACCCCGTCGAACCGCAGCAGCACCTCGCCGTCGGTGCTCATCGCGTCCGGCACGTCGAAGGTGCGCAGATGGTCGCCGGTCGGGTTCTCGGTGGGCACGCGCGGGGGATCGACGGGGAAGGGGTAGCGGACGTTCGTGTAGGCCGGGCTGCCGTGCCCCTGGAGCACCCAGTGGCCCGGCACGGCGAGCTCGCCCCATCCGGACGCGTCGTAGCCGGGCGCGGCGAACGAGGTGTCCTCGCTGTCGGCCGTCGGGGTCAGCCGGAACCGCCACGTCCCGTCGAGCGAGACGCGTGCCGCGTCGGAGGCGGCGAACCAGGCGCGGGGCTCCAACTGATCGGTACTCGACAGAAGTTGCTCATACCAGGGTGCGCTGCTCATGAATCTCCTTCATGGGGACTTGGGGAAGATCCTCGGCCGTACCGGCGGGCCGAGGAAGCCCCTGTGGCGGGGGAGTTTCGCCGACGGTCATGCGCATACTCCGATGCAGGTGCCTACCGATCGATCAGAATGCTGACCGATCGGTTAGAGTCGAACCCGGTCGCATCGCGAGGAACGGGAGAGGGAGTGGTGAACGTGGGGGCTGCGGAGTCTGTGCAGCGCACGACCTGTTGCATCGTCGGCGGGGGACCGGCGGGGATGATGCTCGGACTGCTGCTTGCCAGAGCCGGCATCGAGGTGACGGTCCTGGAGAAGCACGGGGACTTCCTGCGGGACTTCAGGGGTGACACTGTCCACCCCTCGACCCTGCGGCTCCTGGACGAACTCGGCCTCGGAGAGCGCTTCGCGGCGCTGCCCGCGCACAGGCTGGAGGAGATGCGGATGGAGATCGGCGGCACGGCCGTCGTCATGGCCGACTTCCGCCGCATCCCCGGCCCGCACAAGTACATAGCGATGGTGCCGCAGTGGGACTTCCTCGGCCTGCTCGCCGAAGCGGCGGCCAAGGAACCGTCGTTCACGCTGCGCATGCGCACCGCCGTGACCGGACTGCGCACCGAGGGCGGCCGCATCACAGGAGTGCGGTACGTGGACGAACTGGGCAGGCCCGGCGAGCTGGCCGCCGATCTCACGGTGGCCTGTGACGGGCGGGATTCGGTGGTGGCCCGCGAAGCCGGGCTGTTCCAGGACGAGTTCGAGGTGCCGGTGGACGTCTGGCAGGCGAGGGTGCCGGCGCCCAGGGGCGACGTCAAGGAGGGCCGCGTCTTCGCGCGCTTCGGCGGCGGCCAGGCGGCCGTGACCATGGACCGGGGCGACTACTACCAGACCGCCTACCTGATCCCGAAGGGCCAGGACGCCGCTCTGCGCGGCCACGACATCCAGTGGCTGCGCGACCGCCTCGGCGAACTCTTCGGCTGGGACGCGGAAGCGACCGCCGCGATCCGCTCCTGGGATGACGTAAAACTGCTCGACGTGACGATGGGGCGGCTGTCCCGCTGGTACCGGGACGGACTGCTGTGCATCGGCGACGCCGCCCACACCATGTCCCCGGTGGGAGGCATGGGCGTCAACCTGGCCGTCCAGGACGCGGTCGCCGCCGCCCGTATCCTCGCGGGTCCACTGAGCCAACGGGTCGTAAACGTACGGGAGTTGGAGCGCGTCCAGCGGCGTCGCGGGCTGCCCGTGACCGTTGTCCAGAAGCAGCAGCGCGGTGAGCACGACATGCTCCTGAAGCCCGCCCTCGACGGGACGCTGCGCGGCGACCGGCTTCCGCTGCCCCTGCGCCTGGTACGGCGGCTTCCGGTACTGAGCGGCGTGACCGCGTACCTGGGTGGCATCGGCGTACGGCCGGAGCGCGCACCCCAATTCGCCCGCCGCGCTGGGTAGTTCAGCGCTCCACGGCGAGCAGTGTGAAGGTCACCAGCTCGGCCGCCGCCGCGTCCAGGTCGAGCTCGGGGTGGACGAGCCAGTGCGAGATCACCCCGTCGATCGCCCCGCCTATGCCCAACGCCACCGTACGGGTGTCGAACTCGCGGAAGTCGCCCGCTTCCTGACCCTTCGTCAGGAGTTCTGCCAGGCCCTGCCAGCGGCCGGCGGTGTCGTGTGAGCCCGGCGTCTTCAGCTCGGTGCCGCCCCGGTCGTCGAGCAGCATCTCGACGATCACCCGCACATGGCGCCGGTTGGCCTGCTGGTAGCCGATCATCGCCCGCACATAGGCGACGAGGGCCGCCTTCGGGTCGGCCTCGCGCTCGACGCGTTCGCCGACGTACGCCATGAACTGGCCGAGCACATGCGCCAGGGTCGCCTCGGTCAGCTTGTCCTTGGAGGCGTAGTGGTAGAGGACGGCCGCCTTGGAGACTCCGGCCTGTTCGGCGATGGCGGCGAGCGAGGTGGCCGGGTAGCCGCGGGTGGCGATCGAGTCGATGGTGGCCTCGATCAGCTGCCGGCGGCGGGCCTGTTCGGTGAAGGTGGGCCGGTCCGGATCGGCACTCCGACGAGCCGACATTCCGCCACCACCCCTTGCTCCGAACTCGCTGACCTGCCGGTTCCCGACCGTATCAGGCATGAAGCGGGCGCCGCCCGCGAGCTCAGGAGGGGCTGGCCGCAGCCGCCTTCTCGCGGACCGAGGGCAGTCCGTTCGCCAGGTCCTCGGCCATCAGGCGCTTGGCGATGGTGTCCGCGGCGGCGCGGAGTTCCGCGCTGCGCGGGCGGCCGCGGTCCTTCTCCAACTGCTCGTTCAGCCATGCCGACCAGGAGTCGGTGATGGCCGCGACCTCGCGCTCACCGGCCGGGGTGTGCGAGAAGTAGCTGCCCTCGCGGCTGAGGAATCCCTCGTCGACCATCCGCTGGAACACCGGCACCAGGACCTCCGGCGGCACATGGCGGCGGGATGCGATCAGGCCGAGGCTCGCGTGCCCGACCATGCGCGTGTGCTGCTCGACCTGCATGACAGCCCAGGCCCCGGCCACGTCGAGCCGGGTGTCGGAGGCCGCGACGATGCGCCGCGCGGTGTTCATGTCCGCGCCCCGCACGATCTTGCCGACCGCGAGTTCGAGCACCTTCGCGGAGTCGCCCGTCGTCGGCTGCGCGAAGCCCTCACCCATGTCGGTGGAGGCGGACCGGGCGGTGTCGCGCAGCTCGACCTGCTTGAGGAACAGCGCCACCAGGAAGCCCACCGCGGCGACCGGAACCGTCCAGAGAAACACGGTGTGGAGGCTGTCGGAGTACGCCTGCACGATGGGGGCGGACGTCGCCGGCGGCAGTTGGTGCAGCCCGGCCGGGGACTGCGCGGCCTGCGCGAGCTGCGCAGGATTCGCCCCGCCGACCTTCGCCGCCGCGGCCACCCCGTCCCGGAGGTTCGGCTTCAGGGTGTTGGCGTAGATGGTGCCGAAGACGGCGGTGCCGAACGAGCTGCCGAGGGTACGGAAGAAGGTGACACCGGACGTCGCCGTGCCCAGGTCCGCGTAGTCGACGGTGTTCTGCACGGCGATGGTGAGGACCTGCATGCACAGGCCGATGCCGAGGCCGAGCACGAACATGTAGAGCGATTCCAGCCACGCGCTGACGCCGGGCCCCATCAGCGAGAGCAGATAGAGGCCCACCCCCATGACCAGGGCGCCGACGATGGGGAAGATCCGGTACTGGCCGGTCTTGCTCACCACGTTGCCGCTGAAGATCGACGCGATGAGCAGGCCGATGACCATGGGCAGGGTGCGCACGCCGGAGACGGTGGCCGAGTCGCCGTCGACGTACTGGAGATAGGTCGGCAGGAACGTCATCGCGCCGAGCATCGCGAAGCCCACGATGAAGCTGAGCACCGAGCACACCGTGAAGACGGGGTTGCGGAACAGGCGCATCGGCAGCATGGGCTCGACGGCCCGGGTCTCCGCCCAGCAGAACAGGGCGAGCGAGATCAGCCCCCCTGCGAACAGGGCGATGATCGTCGGCGAGCTCCAGGCGAACTCGTTGCCGCCCCAGCTCGTCGCCAGGATCAGGGCGCTGGCCCCGGCCGCGACCAGGCCGATACCTAGGTAGTCGATGACGGGTTTGGCGACCGAGCGGACCGAGGGGATGGTCCGAGCCGCCGCGATCACCACGAGGATGGCGATGGGGACGTTGACGTAGAACGCCCAGCGCCAGCTCAGATGGTCGGTGAAGAGCCCGCCGAGCAGCGGCCCGATGACGGTCGAGACGCCGAACACGGCGCCGATCGCACCCTGGTACTTGCCGCGTTCGCGCAGCGGGATCACATCGGCGATCAATGCCATCGCGGTCACCATCAGGCCGCCCGCGCCGATGCCCTGGAGCGCCCGCCAGGCGATGAGGAGCGACATGTTCGTCGCGAGACCGCACAGGAACGAGCCGGTGATGAAGGTGATCGCGGAGACCTGGAAGACGACCTTGCGGCCGAAGAGGTCACCGAACTTGCCGACCAGGGCCGTCGCGACGGTTTCCGCCAGGAGGTAGGAGGTGACCACCCACGACATGTGGGCGGCGCCGCCGAGGTCCGAGACGATCGTGGGGAGCGCCGTGCCGACGATGGTCTGGTCGAGCGCGGCAAGCAGCATCCCGAGCATGATCGTCCCGAACACGATGTTCCGCTGCCGGACATCCAGCACGGGCGGCGCGGACACGGGTGCTGTATCGCTGGCGGTGGTCACACTGGCACCCTCACACCGCCCCAGGTGACACGCATGCCCTGTAGGCCGTGCGAGTGAAGTGCCGGGGGGTCTCTCAGGCGCCGAGCACGACGTCGGAACCGACCGGCTCGGTGAGCGGCAGGACGGCTGGCGCCCCGGTGTGGTGGAGCCTCGGCAGCGCGGGTACGGAGGCGACGAACACCAGGGTGGTGAGAACGAACGGCCACGTGAAGGAGTGCCCGCCCGCCGGTGCGAACAGTGCGTTCAGGGCGGGCCCGAGCACCGTGGCCGCCGCCGCCCCGGCCACCGCGAAGCCGAGGCTCCAGCGGTCGGCCGTGAGCAGCACCCCGCACAGCGCCATCGCGACGAGCACGGCGTTGTAGCCCATGGTGCCGTCCACGATCCTGGCGGTGGGGGCACCGAGCGCCCAGGCGGTCACCACGCCGACGGCGCTGCCGACGCAGGCCATGGCCCCCGCCGTCCGGCTGGCCGCGAAGATGCCGACGAGGAAGATCAGGCCGACGTACCACTGCGGCATGAGGAAGATCTGCGCGATGTTCGCGAAGAACGCGCGGGCCACGTCGTCGACGGCCAGCGCGACCGTCCCCTCGGCGGCCCTGCTCAGCCCGGCCGACGCCGGACCGCCGTGCCACACCCGCTCGAAGCCGGGCGCCGCGATCGTCATGGCGCTCGCCATCAGGCAGAAAGGCAGCGTCAGGGTAGGCAGCCCCCAGCCGCGCAGCAGGGTCGCGGCGGCCGCGGTCACCACGATGACGACCGCGCAGCCGCCCGCAGCGAGCACCATCGTGGACGGATGCGCGGGCCCGAGGAACACCGCGAAGCCGACCGCGACGAGACAGGCGTTGAACCCTTCGAGCCCGGCGGACACCCTGCTCCGGTCCACCCCGAGCAGCTGGGCGGTGCCGGTCCCTATGGCGGTGCCGATCAGCCCGTAGAGGCCGTACTGCCAGCCGGCGGTGAACAGCGCGACCGTGAAGATCGCCCCGGTGAGCGCGCTCGGCATGAACTGCACCTGCGCCTGCCCGCGCAGCACGTGCACCGCGAACAGCCTCCCTCGTCGCGCCCGCGGCATCCGCACGTGACCCTCCCCATAACCACCAAGAAATCGGCCCGTAACAGCCAAGCGCACAGTAAGGGCTGGCATAGAGGACTTAGCAAGGGACATGCATCGGCAGAATGTGCCATAAATGCGGCCGGAACCCGCGCGGCCGGAAAGGTTTGTATACGACGACAGCGCAGAGCGGGCGGTTACGGACGATAGAACGAGCGGGTCCCGGCCGGCCCCGCCGGACCCCCTCGCTCAAGATCCAGCGATACGCGGTGGCGGCCGCGTACGCGCCGGACACGCAGGGCCCCTTCCAGAAGTGACAGGCCGTCAACTCACCCTCTGTGTCGGCAGATCCGGGAGCCTCTTGTCGTAGAGCCAGGCCTGGAGCAGCGGGCGCAACGCCTCTCCGGCCGTGGTCTCGGCGTGGGCGATGAAGGTGGCGGTGTCGCCGATCCGGCCGCGCCGCGCCGCGTGCCAGCCGCGCAGCATCGCGAAGAACCGCTCGTCGCCCAGCGTCAGGCGCAGCGCGTGCAGGGTGCAGGCGCCCCGGTTGTAGAGCCGGTCGTCGAAGATGCGGCGCGGGCCCGGCTCGGCGAGCCGCAGGTTCTGGGTGCGCTTCGCGAGGCCCCGCCACTCGCGCCGCGCGATCTCGTCGGCGCTGTCCTCGCCGATGTGCTCCGACCACAGCCACTCGGCATACGTCGCGAAGCCCTCGTTGAGCCAGATGTGCCGCCACTCGCGGATGCCCACGCTGTTGCCGAACCACTGGTGCGCCAGCTCGTGGGCCACCAGCGTCTCCCAGCCCCGCTGCCCGTCGATGTGGTTGCGCCCGAACACCGCGCGGGTCTGGTTCTCGACGGGGGCGCCGAGGTCCGCGTCGACCACCACCGCCCCGTACGCCTCGAAGGGGTAGGGCCCGAACAGCTCCGAGAAGTGCCGCAGCATGTCGGGCTGGCGGCCGAGGTCGTGCCGGGCCGCCTCGGCGATGCGGGACGGATAGGCGTTGTGCACCGGGATCGGCTTGCCGCCCGGCGGCCCCGGTGCGAGCACGCTGTCGTGCTGGAAGCGGCCGGTGTAGAGCGCGGCCAGGTAGGTGGCCATGGGGCCGGGGTGGTGATAGGTCCACACCTCCGTGGAGCCCTCGCTGCGGCACTCGGTGAGCGTGCCGTTCGCGAGTGCCTGCCGGTCGCGCGGCACCGTGACCCGGAAGGTGTACGCGGCCTTGTCGTCGGGGCGGTCGTTGCACGGGAACCAGGACGGCGCCCCCAGCGGCTGGGAGGCGACCAGGGTGCCGTCGTGGCTGTCGCCGGTACGGTCCCAGCCGATGCTGCCGAACGGCGAGCGGATCGGCGCGGGCCGCCCCCCGTACCTGACTTTGGCCGTGAACAGCTCGCCCGCCGCGACGGGTTGACTGGGCGTCACATAAAGCTTGCCCTGCCGCTGGCGGATGCGGGCGGCCCTGCCGTCGACGTGCGCCGCGTGCGCGCTGAGCCGGGACAGGTCGAGCTCGATCCGCTCCAGCGGCCGCAGGGCCACGGCCTGGATCAGCGCCGTGCCCGCGAGCCGGCCGCTGACCGAGTCGTACGCGATCCGCAGGTCGTAGGCGAGCGTGTCGTGACCGTACGAGCCGTGCTGCGGGAAGTAGCGGTCCCGGCGGCCGGTGGCCTCCTGGTCCGCCACGGCAAGGCCGCCGAGCGCGGACAGGGCGGCGACCCGGACGAGCGACCGCCGCGTGCACCGGGTCATGCGGCGCTCCCTTCCCGCGAGGATCCCTGATGGACCGTCACAAAGGGCTGAGTCATGGGGAGTTGTACCTCGGGAGACTGCTCGCCCGCGATGGGGTTGCCCGCCCAGCGGGTGTCCGGCGGCACGCTCTCGCCTCGCATCACCAGCGAGGCGGCGCCCACCGACGCCCGGGCGCCGACGTCGGTGCCGGGCAGCGCGATGCTGTGCGGGCCGAGCGACGCGCCCTCGGCGAGCCGCACGGTGTCCAGGCGCATGATCCGGTCGTGGAAGAGATGGGTCTGCAGCACGCACCCGCGGTTCACGCTCGCCCCGTCCCCCAGGGTGATCAGGTCGGTCTCCGGCAGCCAGTACGTCTCCAGCCACACCCCGCGCCCGATGTGCGCGCCGAGGCTGCGCAGCCACCAGTTGAGGACCGGCGTGCCGGTGAACGAGCCCGCCATCCACGGCACCGCGAGGGACTCGACGAAGGTGTCGTACAGCTCGTTGCGCCACACGAAGGACGACCACAGCGGATGCTCGCCCGGCTCGAACCGGCCGACCAGGATCCACTTCGCGGCGGTCGCCGTGAGCCCCGCGACCGCCGCCGCGGCCACGAGCAGCACCGTCCCCGCCAGCGCGGCCGGCAAAAGCCCGCCCCGGTTGAGAGCGCTCTGTTCGCCGATCAGCACCGCCTCGGCGAGCAGCACCGAGCACATCAGCGGCAGCACCCGGCACAGCTCGACCGCGGACCGGGCGAGCACGAGCCCCCGTGGCGGTTCGAAGGTGCGGCCGGGATCGGCCGCGGTCGGCACCCTCGGCAGCGGAAGCGCGGGGCGGCCGAGCCACGAACTGCCGGGCTCGCTCTGCGCGGGCGCGTCGCACAGCACGCCGATCAGGGCCCCGTCGGGCACCCGGCGGTCCGGGCCGACGATGCCCGAGTTGCCGACGAAGGCCCTGCGCCCGACGGTCGCCGTCCCCAGCCGCAGCCAGCCGCCCCGGATTTCGTACGGTGCGACCAGGGTGTCGTCGGCGAGGAACGCGCCGTCCTCGACCGTCAGGAGCGAGGGCAGCGGAAGCACGGTCGAGATCTCGGCGCGCCGCCCCACCCTGGCGCCGAGCAGCCGCAGCCACACCGGGGTCGCGAGGCTCGCGTACAGCGGGAAGAAGCTGCCGCGGGCGCCGGTGAGCAGCCGGGTCACCAGCCAGGCGCGCCAGGCGACACCGCCGCACACCGGGTGGAAGCCGGGCTTCAGACCCCGCCCGAGGATCCGGACCAGGACGGCGAGGGTCAGCGCCGAGGACAGGGTGGTGACCACCGCGACGGGCGGCGCGGCGAGGAGCAGGCGCACGGCGACCGCCGAGAGGGTGTCACAGGACCGCACCAGGTAGTACACGCCGACCAGCGCGGGCGCCGTGGACAGCACCGTAAGGAGCGGCAGACCGATGAGGGAGAGCGCGTACGCGGCGGCCCAGCGGCGCGAGCGATCGGGGCGCGGTGCGGGCCAGCCGGTGCCGGCGACGCGCTCGTACGATTCGGCCTGCCGCGCCGGTGAGCCGAGCCAGCGCCGGCCGGGCGGGACCTGCCCGTCCAGGCAGGCGCCCGGCTCCAGTTCGGCGTTCGCGCCGAGGACCGCGCCGGGCATCAGGGTGCTGCGGTGGCCGACCCGGGCGCCGTCGCCGATGCGGACCGCGCCGATGTGCAGGGTCGCGCCGTCCAGCCACCAGCCGCTGATGTCGGCCTCCGGCTCCACGCTCGCACCCCGGCCGATCGTCGCGAGACCGGTCACCGGAGGCATGGCGTGCAGGGCGACGCCGGGCCCGACCCGGCAGCCGAGCGAGCGCGCGTACAGCCGGGCCCAGGGCGTGCCGAGCAGGGAGGAGACGCCGAACGCGGCCACGATGCGCTCGGCCGTCCACAGCCGCAGATGGACGCGGCCGCCGCGCGGATACGCGCCCGGCACCACGCCACGGGTAAGGAGCCGCGCCGACCCGCCGCCGATCGCGAAGCGGGCGGGCGCGCTCATCAGGACCAGCGCGGCGATGAGCACGAGCCACCAGGAGGTGTGCGGCGCCCAGGCCTGCGGGGCGAGCGACCCCAGAACGTTGTCGAGCATCGCAAGACCGACGAGCGCGCGCAGTCCCGCGATCCCGAACAGGCCTGCTGTGACGAGGAGTTGGACCACTCCCGCGCGGTGCGGCACCGGCTGTACGGGCCGGGCCTCGGCGGCCGGGCCTTCGAGGGATTCGAGGTGCTGGGCCATGTCGCGCAGTACGGGGCGGCGGTACAGGTCGGCGACGGAAACGCCGGGGTAGTGCTCGCGCAGTTCGGAGGCGAGGCGTGCCGCGCTCAGGCTGGACCCGCCGAGCGCGAAGAAGTCGCTGTCCGGCTCGGGGCGCATGCCCAGCATCCGCTCCCAGGCCCCGGCGAGGCGGGCCAGGGTGGAGCCGTCCTGTGCGGCGTCGACGGCGGGGCCGCGCTGGGCGGGCAGCGGCCAGGGCAGGGCGTCCCGGTCGACCTTGCCCGAGGTGCGCGTGGGCAGTTCGGTGACTTCGACGAGCAGCGGTACGAGCGCGGCCGGCAGGCGTTCGGCGAGGAAGCCGCGGGCCTGGTCGGCGCCGCACAGGACGGCTCGCGCAGTTCGGACCCGCCGAGCGCGAAGAAGTCGCTGTCCGGCTCGGGGCGCATGCCCAGCATCCGCTCCCAGGCCCCGGCGAGGCGGGCCAGGGTGGAGCCGTCCTGTGCGGCGTCGACGGCGGGGCCGCGCTGGGCGGGCAGCGGCCAGGGCAGGGCGTCCCGGTCGACCTTGCCCGAGGTGCGCGTGGGCAGTTCGGAAGCCGCCCTGTTCGGGCACCACGTAGCCGACCAGGATCTGGCCGCCGGCCGGGGTGCCGCGTACCGCGCCGGCCGCCGCGCGCACGCCCGGCAGTGCCCTCAACATGGCGTCGATCTCGCCGAGTTCGATGCGCCGCCCGCCCACCTTGACCTGGTCGTCGGCCCGCCCGAGATGGATGAGCCCGGCCGCGTCGGCCCGTACGAGATCGCCGGTGCGATAGGCGCGCCGGGTGTCGAGGAGGGGGAGCGGGGCGAACCGTTCGGTGTCCTTGGCGGCGTCGAGGTAGCGCGCCGTGCCCACGCCCGCGATGACCAGCTCGCCCTCGCCTCCGTACGGGACGGGCTCTCCGGTCGCGTCCAGGACCGCCAACTCCCAACCGGACAGGGGGAGTCCGATGCGTACCGGCTCACCCGGCAGCATGCGTGCGGCGGTCGCCACCACCGTCGTCTCGGTGGGGCCGTAGGTGTTCCACATCTCGCGGCCCTTGACCGCGAACCGGTCCGCGAGGGCGCCCGGGCAGGCCTCGCCGCCGACGATCAGGAGCCGGACCTCGTCGAGCGCCTCGTCCGGCCACAGCGCTGCGAGCGTGGGCACCGTGGAGACCACCGTGATGCCGCGTTCGATCAGCCAGGGCCCGAGCTCGTGGCCCGCCCGCACCAGCGAGCGGGGCGCCGGAACCAGGCAGCCGCCGTGCCGCCAGGCCAGCCACATCTCCTCGCACGAGGCGTCGAAGGCCACCGAGAGCCCGGCGAGCACCCGGTCACCAGGGCCCAACGGCCGCTCGCTGAGGAAGAGTTGGGCCTCGGCGTCCACGAACGCGGCCGCCGAGCGATGGGTGACCGCCACGCCCTTGGGCAGCCCCGTCGAACCGGACGTGAAGATGATCCAGGCGTCGTCGTCGGGCGACGCGGGCCGCCAGCGCTGGGCCAGCGGCGCCACGGGCCCCGGCAGTATGCGCTCGTCGGCCTCGATCACGGCGCACACCCCCGCCTCGCGGAAGACGGTCGCCGCGCGCTCCTCGGGGTCGTCCGCGTCGACCGGCACGTACGCCGCGCCGCACAGCAGGACCGCCAGGATGGCGAGGTACAGGTCGCAGGTGCCGGACGGGATCCGGACGCCGACCCGGTCGCCGGGGCCGATGCCGTGGCGGGTGAGCCGCACGGCGCGTTCGGTGATCCGGTCGCAGAGGTCTTGGTAGGTGAGCCTCTCGCCGCCCGCGTCGAGTGCGGGTGCGCCCGGGTGGGCGGCCGCCGTCGCGTCCAGTACGTCGAGCAGGGTGCGGGGTTGCGGGGCGGCGGCGCCGCGGAAGACGGCCGGCAGATGCGAAGACATACGGTATGCCTCTGGCGTAGTGCGGGTGGTACGGACATCCTTCGGACATCCGCCCACTCAGACGGGCATATCCAGCGGCGGGTTCGCTCCGGCCTTGGGACTTGACGATATTTATCCGTTGTTTTCGAAGTGAATCGGATGATTATGGCGCCGATCGGGGCAAGTTCAGGGCCGATCGCGGTGGCCGAGGTCCCTTGCGCGTAGCACAAGTTCGGTGGCGAACCGGTGTTCGGGATCGGTGAGCCGCTCGCCGAAGACGGACTCCAGGGTGCGCATCCGGTAGCGCACGGTTTGCGGGTGCACGTCAAGCAGTTCGCCCATCTGGGCGGCCGTGCCACGGGTCGCGAGCCAGGTCCGCAGGGTTTCGACGAGCCGGTCGCGCCGCCCGGGGGTGAGCGCGTCGAGCGGCGCGAGCTCGCGGCGGCCGAGGTGTTCGAGGAGCGCCGGGGCGGAGCGCAGCCACAGCGTGACGAGGTGGTCCTCGCAGTACAGCGTGCTGGAGTCGCTCTCGATGACCCCCGATTGGGCGAGTTCGAGGACCTGACGGGCCCAGCGCAGAGAATCGGACGCATCGCCGATGGGGACCTCTAAGCCGACCGCAGCCCTGGACCCGCGCAGGGCCGCGTCCAGCATCCGTCTTCGTACTTCGTCGACCGGGCCGGGCACCAGGAGATGGGGCAGCGGCTCGCCCGGATCGATCAGGACATCGTTGTCCAACGCCGCCCGCGTGAGCCCCGCCCCGGACCGGAGCGCTACCAGCGTGACCCGCTCGGGCAGCGGCCAGTGGGCCTGGTCGGCGAGCTCCGCGATCGCCGCGCGCGGCACCGGGGACCCGGCCAGGATCAGATGCAGCAGCCGTCTTCGCAGCGCGTCCGAGCGCTCCCCGGAGAACGAGGTGACCTCCAGATAGCCCTCCCGTGAGAGGGCTTCCAGCTCCTCGACGTACGTGAAGAGCGCGTCCGCGAAGCTGAGCATCAGGGCGGGGGAGAGGTTGTAGCGCCGGCCGATCTTCTTCGCCCGGCGCAGCGCCACCCGGGCGCCGAGCCGGTAGGCGCCCTGGAGGGTGTCCAGGCTCCGGCCCTCGTACGCCTCGAACCGGCCGAAGCGGCGGCACATCTCGTCGCGCAGCGTGGAGGGGGCGCTGGGGGAAGCCACCTGGTCGACGAAGACGGCGAGGTTCTGCTCCACGCCGACCCGGATCGCCTCGCCGTAGGGCCCGTCGAGCAGCCGGGCGTACTCGGGGTAGGCGCGGGTGATCTCGGCGCCGATCTCCTTGAGCAGGCCCGGCAGTTCGGGCCGCATGATCGCGGCGAACTCCTGTGGGAGCGGTCCCAACGGCTCCTGGGTGTCCGGTGAATGCGCGGCTGCGGGCATCTCACTCCCCTTGCACTACGGCGCCCGGTGGGGGAGGGCCGATGGAGAAAGCGCTCCCACCGACCGTCAGGTGCGTACCTTTCGCGGACTGCCGAACCTAGAACAACTCCCGTGTGATGGACAACACTTGGGGCGGTGTTCGATTCATGGGGCATCGGTTGTCGGCCGATTCCGGGGCGGCCCGGCCTGGGCGTGCACGGGCCGCCGTCGGGTGGGTCGGCGAAGGCTACTGCACCGCTGAATGCCAGTACTGGGAGAGCAGTTTGCCGTTGTTCGGGACGACCGTGCCGGGGGCGTGGAGGCCGGCGAGGTAGGTCGAGGCGCTGTTCAGCACGACGCTGTTGTTGCCGGCCGCCGAGGGCAGCCCGGTCTTGAGGTTCACCGCCCAGTCGAGCATCCCGGCGAGCCCGCAACCGCTTGCTCCCGGCACCGCGAACGTGGTGTCGGTCTGGTCGGCGCCGGTGAGGCTGAGCCGGTTCATGACACCCGTGGTATTGGGCGTGCCGTTGCCGTCGAAGCGCTTGATGCCGAAGGCCGGGGCGGTGACGTTCTGCGGGTGCAGCACGATCGGGTGGGTGGCGGAGCCGACGTAGCAGGAGCCGCCGAGGAACGGGTTCTGGAGGTGGATGCGGACCGGGATCGAGAGGATCGGCTTCCCGGAGGTGGCGCCCGCGGTGAGGTCGAAGCCGGTGGGCGCGCCGGCCGATTCGACGGTCGCGGTGACCCGGTTGAGGGTGCTGTTGGTGATCTGCCGGCAGATGTCTCCGATGACGGGGATGTCGCTCGGGCACATCAGGCCGAGCAGGCCGCCCGGGATGTCGGCGGAGTCGGCGATCAGGGCGCCGCCCGCCGGTGCGACCAGGGTGGGCGCGCCGCCGGTGTGCTGCACCACGCCGGCCTGCAGATCGCTGGCGCCGGTGACGACCTCGGTGCTGCCCAGCTTGATGGAACCGCTCGCCGCGTGCGAGGCGATGCACTGCACGATCTCGGCGCGGCCGTCGGCGGCCAGCATCGCCGGGTCGTCCACCGGGCAGCGGGTGAACGGGGCCCAATTGCCCGCGAGTTGGGCAGCCGGGGCGGAATCGGCGGAGGCCGGGCCCACGGTCACCAGCACGGTCAGGGCCGTGCACGTGGCCAGCAGCCCCGCGCGCAGACGGGTGGATACGGGTCTCATGAGTTCGTCCCCTCTCGACGTCTCGACTCACGACGTCCTGTACGGATATGGGCGGGTGCGGCAACGGCCGTGTGCGGTACGGGAGTTGGCCGGATCTGCATGCCGTGGTGCTCAGCGCAGAGGTGGCGGTACGTTCGTCGGCTGCTTGTCGGAGGTGCAGAGCTTCGCCGGGTCGTCCGGGATGCCGGACGCACACGGCGCTCCCTGGTTCTGCTTGACCGTGTTGGCGGGCCCGGACACGGACGCGGTGAACAACGGGCTCAGGTCCTCGCCCACCCCGCAGCCGGTGAACGGCGGAATGGTCACCGAGCCATCGAGCGGTCCGCCCCGGGAGAGCGAGTAACCGCGCCAGACCGTGTCGGTGCCCTTCTTGAGCTTGCCGAGCAGGACCAAGTGGTCCTTGGTGTTCTTCGCCGGGTCCGGGTCGTCGGAGTAGACGGAGCCGGTGGTACGGCAGTTGGGGCCGACGTCGAGAGGCGTCCCGTTGACCTTGACGTCGCTCAGACGCAGGGTCAGCGGAATCCTGATGTACGTCTCGCCGTGTCCCGCGGTGTTGTTGAGGTCCGAGTCGATGGCCATGGGCCCGGTCTGTTCCAGCGTCATCATGGCCGTGGTCGGCATGAACCCGAAGGTCAGGAATGTCGCGGGGGCGGGCGGGGTCTGGGTGCGGCCCTGGTGGTCGAGCCGGCCGACGGAGCTCTGGAACAGATGGAGTTCGAAGACGCCCGGTCGGACCTCGATCCGCTTGAGCCGGCTGGGGCCCTGGACGATCTTGGCGCAGTAGACGGGGATCAGCGAGGCGCCGCCCAGCTTGGTGACGTTCGAGAACCCGGTGACGTACGCCGAGAGCGCGAGCGGCTGGGTGGTGTCGCCCCGGCACTCGGGCGCGGTGGCGGTCGGTGCGCCCTGGGCTTTGGGAGGGACGACCTTGGGTGCGGAGGGTGAGGGCTGTCGCGGACCGCCGGTCGCGGGGTCCGTCGCCGAGGTGCTGGGGGTCGGGCTGGGGGAGGAACTGGCCGCGTTCACCGGCACTTTGGCGAGCAGGGCCGATCCGCCGGGGGCGAGCGTGCAGGTCACCGAGAGGGTGGCGGGATCTGTCGCGGCGCCCTCGGCGGTGACCGGGCTGAAGTCGATGGTGAGGCCCGCCGCCGTCACGGTGAGGCCGCCGGGGCTGTTCGCGGTGATGGTGGGGACCTCACCGGTCGCCTTGAGGGTGGCGCTGCCCGTCGCGGCGAGCGGCACGGAGGGCGCGGCACCCTGCCAGAGGGCTTGGGCCGCGGCGCCGTTCTGGGCCACCTCGGTCGTGAGGCGGGTGGTGGCGCCGCTCTTGGCCGCATGAAGTTTCGTGAGCTCGGCGACCGCGGCATCGGGCAGGGTCACCGATGCGGTGACCTCGGCGGGCCTGATGGGCGTGCCCACGGCCGCCCGGTCGGGGAACCTGGCGCCGACCCCGACCTTCACCGGCCGCGCCCCGTCCGGGAAAGCGCAGCTGTAGGCGAGTTCGGTGCTGACCTGCTGGTCGCCGCGGGCCACGTCCGCGCCCGGCACGATCCCGGCCAGGACTACGGCCGCCGCCGCGGCCGCGCCCCGCCCGCGCATGCTCCGCCACCGCCCGGCCGGGCTCGGAGTCCCTGTCACGTCGCGTTCAGCTCCACTCGCTCAGCTCCTCGAAGCGGCCGGCGGCGCCTGCGCCGCGGCTGGGGGACCGCCCGGCCGGCCATGGGCCCCGGCCGGGCGGTCCCGGGCGTACGCGCTGCGTCATGCGGCGTTACGAGCCGACGATGGAGGGGTGCGTGCTGGTGCCGCTGACCACCGCGATGAAGTCACCGTTGAACGTCGGGTGGTCACCGGCCGACACCACGCCCGAGCAGCCCGCCGTCGGGTCCGAGACCGTCAGCTCGGTGGGGTTGGTCGCGATGGCCAGGTCACCGGACGCATTGGTGTAGGTGCCGTGCGCGGTGCCGGTCACGGTGAAGGCACAAGTCGCCACGGACACACGGGCGTTGATGCCCGAGATGTAACCCTGCGAGACGCCGCTGCCCGCGTCGAAGTCGGTCACGTTCAGCGTCCAGGGGGTGTTCGCCACCGTGTCGACCGCGCCGAGGAAGCTGGTGCACGGCTCACCGGATCTGCCGAAGTGCACCGGGTCGATGCTGCCGACCGCCGCCGGGTTGCCCGTGGCGCTCTGGAGGGAGCCCCCGGCGTCCGAGTAGGTGCAGGTCATGTCGATGCCGTTGACGGAGAGCACGACATTGCTGGACGTGGCGGTGAAACTCTCGGGCGAGTTGGGGCCGATCACCCAGTTCGTGGGCGACGCAGCCATGGCGGGCGCGGTCGCCATGGCGAATGCGGCCGTCGCGGCGCCGCATAAAAGGGCAAGCTTTCCAAGAGTGCTTCGCACGGTAAATTCCTCCGATTTCACCAGCTACGGGTACGGATTCAGCCACGTACGATCTGTGACGAGGCGGACGTTACTTGCGAGAAACATCGGTGCACAATCCTGTCGTTGAAGATTGTGCCGAGCAAGGCCCTTCCTTGTGTCCCCGGTGAGCAACCGGCCGGTTTTTCTTGTCGATAGGTGCGCAATACCGCCGACGGAGTCAGGGCATTCGTGCCGAAGTTCCCGGTTCTCTCCCCAAAAGGATTGGCCGGACGGCCGGTTACAGGTGCAACCCCTCACCTTGTGACAAGTTCCGGAGTGAAAGCACTGCTGTGATGACAAGTTGCCGACGGCCGGGCGCGGGCTCGCGGAAACTTCCGGAACCGGTATTGCAGAGCGAGATTACCCAGTCGTAGCGTCCGGTGTGAGGTCGGTCCGGTCCGCTGCTCACCCGGCATTCGGTCCACCGGCGTCCACACTCCCGGCCGCGCCCCCGAAGGCCGGGAGCCACATGGGCGAAGCCCCAGGCCCGTCCCTGATTCCGGGCCCGGGCTCGCTGCCCGGGGCGGGGGCGTCACGGTCAAGCTCCCCTCGGCCACGGCGCCCCCGTCCTTTCGTGCGGCCGCCCACAACTGCTCAATTGCTGCGCAGTCGTCCGCCAGGCCGACTTGGAAACTTGTCAACGAGTGACAAGGAAAAGGGATTTCACCGATGTGGCCGTCCGGGATCTTGTTTCGGTGCCGCCGCGCAACTTACCGTGCGCCCCTCGGTGCCCTCGCGTCACTCCGTATGTGCCTGCTGGAGGTGGGATGGGAATTGAAGTCGTGGTCGAAGGCCTGACGAAGTCCTTCGGCAAGCAGAACATCTGGCAGGACGTCACCCTCACCCTGCCCGCGGGAGAAGTCAGCGTCATGCTGGGGCCCTCCGGCACCGGAAAGACGGTCTTCCTCAAGTCGCTCATCGGGCTGCTCAAGCCGGAGCGCGGCCGAGTGCTCATCAATGGCGTCGACATGGTGAGCAGTCCCGAGCGGGACATCTACGAGACCCGGAAACTCTTCGGCCTCATGTTCCAGGACGGTGCCCTGTTCGGCTCGATGTCCCTTTTCGACAACATCGCCTTTCCGCTGCGCGAGCACACCCGCAAGAAGGAGTCCGAGATCCGTCGCATCGTCATGGAGCGGGTGGACATGGTCGGCCTGCTCGGTGCCGAGGAGAAGCTGCCGGGGGAGATCTCCGGCGGGATGCGCAAGCGCGCCGGGCTCGCCCGCGCCCTGGTGCTCGACCCGCAGATCATTCTGTGCGACGAGCCGGACTCGGGGCTTGACCCGGTCCGCACCGCCTTCATCTCGCAGCTCCTGATCGACCTGAACGCGCAGATCGACGCGACGATGCTGATCGTCACCCACAACCTCGACATCGCCTCGACCGTGCCCGACAACATGGGCATGCTCTTCCGCCGCAACCTCGTCACCTTCGGCCCGCGCGAGGTGCTCCTCACCAGCGAGGAGCCGGTCGTCGCCCAGTTCCTCAGCGGGCGCCGCGAGGGCCCCATCGGCATGTCCGAGGAGAAGGACGCCGCGACGCTCGCCATGGAACAGCTCAACTCCACGCAGGAGTACGAGAGTTCACCCCGCCGCATCCCCGCACAACTGGAGCCCTCGCCCGGCCTGCCCGCCCGGCAGGCGGTGCTGCGCCGCAAGCTGCGGGTGATGGCCATGCTCGACCAGCTGCCGCCCGCGGCTCGCCGTGCCATCGAGAACGGCATGGCGCCGGCTCAGGAGGCGACGCCGTGACGACGCAGGCCGAGAGAAACCCCCCGACCCCGACCCCGACACCACCAGCGCCGCGCCGCCCCCTCCCCGGGCTCGGCGCGTTCCGCCAGACCGGGCAGCTCTTCGCGCTCGCCGCTGCCGTAACCCGGGCGGTCTTCAAACGCCCCTTCCAACTCCGGGAATTCATCGAGCAGTTCTGGTTCGTCGCCAGCGTCACCATCCTGCCCGCGGCCCTCGTCTCCATCCCGTTCGGCGCCGTCATCGCGCTCCAGGTCGGCTCGCTCACCCAGCAGCTCGGCGCCCAGTCCTTCACCGGCGGCGCCAGCGTCCTCGCCGTCATCCAGCAGGCGAGCCCGCTCATCGTGGCGCTGCTCATCGCGGGCGCCGGCGGCTCCGCGATCTGCGCCGACCTGGGCTCCCGTACGATCCGCGAAGAGCTCGACGCCATGGAGGTCATGGGCGTCTCGCCCGTCCAACGCCTCGTCGTACCCAGGGTGTTGGCGACCATGTTCGTCGCCGTGCTGCTCAACGGGATGGTCTCCGTCGTCGGCACCCTCGGCGGCTACTTCTTCAACGTCATCATGCAGGGCGGCACCCCGGGCGCCTACCTCTCCAGCTTCTCCGCGCTCGCCCAGCTCCCCGACCTGTACGTCAGCGAGATCAAGGCGCTGATCTTCGGGTTCATCGCCGGGATCGTCGCCGCGTACCGGGGGCTGCACCCGCGTGGCGGCCCCAAGGGCGTCGGCGACGCCGTCAACCAGTCCGTCGTGATCACCTTCCTGCTGCTCTTCTTCGTGAACATGGTCCTCACCGGGATCTACCTCCAGATCGTCCCCCCGAAGGGCGGCTGACCCGATGGCCCTCTTCACCCTCCTCGACCGCTCCGGCGACCAACTGGCCTTTTATGTACGGGCGTTGCTGTGGATCCCGCGCACGCTGCGGCGCTACACGAAGGAGGTCCAGCGGCTGCTCGCCGAGGTGGCCTTCGGCAGCGGCGGGCTCGGCGTCATCGGCGGCACCATCGGCGTGATGATCGCCATGACCCTGTTCACCGGCACCGTGGTCGGCCTCCAGGGGTACGCCGCGCTGAACCAGATCGGCACCGCCGCCTTCACCGGCTTCGTCTCCGCCTACTTCAACACCCGCGAGATCGCCCCGCTCGTCGCAGGCCTCGCCCTGTCCGCCACCGTGGGCGCCGGCTTCACCGCCCAGCTCGGCGCGATGCGCATCAACGAGGAGGTCGACGCCCTCGAAGGCATGGGCGTACGCAGCCTGCCGTACCTCGTCACCACCCGGATCATCGCCGGAGTCGTCGCGATCATCCCGCTGTACGCGATCGGGCTGCTCAGCTCCTACTTCGCGTCCCGGCTGACCACGGTCGTCTTCAAGGGCCAGTCGCGCGGCACCTTCGACCACTACTTCAACCTGTTCCTCTCCCCGACCGACGTGCTGCTCTCCGTGCTCAAAGTGCTCATCTTCAGCGTGATGGTGATCCTGGCCCACTGCTACTACGGCTTCCGCGCCACGGGCGGCCCGGCCGGAGTGGGCGTCGCGGTGGGGCGTTCGGTCCGCAACGCGATCGTGCTCATCGCGGTCACCGACTTCTTCCTCTCGCTGGCCATCTGGGGCGCCACCACGACCGTGAAGGTGGCCGGATGAACACCCCGACCGTCCGCCGCCGCCTCGCCGGAGTCGTCTTTCTCGTGGTCCCGGTGCTCCTCGTGTGGCTCTCGATCGCCGTGTACGACAAGGACTTCACGCGCTCGGACACCATCACCGTGGAGACGAGCAGCGTCGGCAACGAGATGCACCCGGGCGCCGAGGTGAAGCTGCGCGGCGTCGTCGTCGGCGAGGTCCGCACCATCAGCGCCGACGGCCAGGGCGCGAGACTCACCCTCGCCCTCCAGCCCGGAAAGCGCAGCCACATCCCGTCCGACGTGCGGGCGCAGATGCTGCCGACCACGCTCTTCGGCGAACGGTTCGTCGCGCTCGTACCGCCGCCGAACCCGTCCACGAGAGCGCTCTCGGCCGACGCGGTCATCCCGCAGGACCGGTCCCGCAACGCCATCGAGCTGGAGCAGGTCCTCGACAACGTCCTGCCGATGCTCACCGCGGTCAAGCCGGACAAGCTGTCGGCGACGCTCTCCGCCGTGGCTCAGGCGCTGCGCGGCCGCGGCTCCCAGCTCGGCGACACCTTCGTCACCCTGGACGCGCACCTGAAGAAGTTCAACCCGAACCTGCCCACCCTCAACGCCGACCTGAAGCAGCTCGTCAAGGTCTCCCAGACCTACAGCGATGCCGCCCCCGACATCCTGAAAGCGCTCACGGACGCCACGACAACCACCGGCACCCTCGTCGACCAGCAGACCCGACTCCTCGATGTCTACGGCCAGACGACGAAGACCGCCCAGGACCTCACGGCCTTCTTCCAGCAGAACAAGGACAACATCATCCGGCTGAGCGAGGTGAGCCGCCCCACCCTGGAGCTCCTCGCCAAGTACTCCTCGTCCTTCCCCTGCACTCTGCGCACCCTTGCCGGGTTCGTCCCCGCGATGGACAAGGCGCTCGGCAAGGGCACGGACAAGCCCGGACTCCATGTCACCGTCAAGGCCGTGCCCTCGCTCGGCAAGTACGTCCCGGGCCGCGACACCCCCGCGTACACGGCGAGCGGCGGCCCGCACTGCTACCCGGTGCCCTACCTCGGTGCGCCGCTGCCCGCCGAGAGCGCTCCCACGAACACCGCGGCCGCCTCCGACGCCGGGCTCGGGCCGGCGAACTCGCCGCAGGAGAACCAGCTGGTGAACGAGTTGCTCGCGCCCGGTCTGCCACAGGCCCCGCAGTCCCTGCCGGACTGGAGCAGCCTGCTCGTCGGGCCCGCCCTGAGGGGGACGGAGGTGACCATCAAGTGAAGCGCCGCAGCATCGCGGGCCCGCTCGTGAAGTCGCTCGTCTTCGTCCTGGTGACGGCGCTCGCGACCACCGTGCTCGCCCTGTCCATCGCCAACACCGGGGTGGGCGACACCCGGACGTACAAGGCGCGCTTCACCGACACCACCGGCCTGATCGAGGGCGACAGCGTCCGCATCGCCGGGGTGAAGGTGGGCCAGGTCGACAGCGTGGAGGTCGTGGACCGAAGGCTCGCCCAGGTCACGTTCTCCGTGCAGCGCGGCCGGACGCTGCCGGGCACGGCCACCGCCTCGATCAAGTACCTCAACATGGTCGGCCAGCGCTACATCGAACTGGGCCGGGGCACCGGCGCGGTCGGCGCCACACTCGCGCCGGGCGGGACGATCCCGCTGGAGCGCACCACCCCGGCCCTCGACCTCACCCAGCTCTTCAACGGATTCCAGCCCCTCTTCGAAGGACTCTCACCCAAGGACGTCAACCAGCTCGCCGGCTCCATCGTGCAGGTACTCCAGGGCGAGGGCGGCACCGTCGACGGCCTGCTGAAACACATCGGCTCGCTGACCCAGACCGTCGCCGCCAAGGACAAGGTGATCGGCGAGGTCATCACCAACCTGAACACCGTCCTGGCCACCGTCAACGACCGCGAAGCGGGCTTCAACGACCTCGTGGTCACGCTCCAGCAGCTCGTCTCCGGGTTCGCCGGCGACCGCAAGCCCCTTGGCGACGCCATCGCCGCGATGGGCGACCTCACCACCGTCACCGCCGGACTGTTCGAGGACGGCCGGGCCCCGCTCAAGGACGACATCAAACAGCTCGGCCGCCTCTCCTCCAACCTCGCCGAGAGCGCTCCGCAGATCGAGAACTTCCTGCGCAAGACCCCCGACAAGATGCGGGCCATCACGCGGGTCGCGTCGTACGGATCGTGGCTCAACCTCTATCTCTGCGAGGCCAAGGTGTCCGGCGTGACGACCCAGGACGGCAGCCCGCCGCCCACCGGAATCCCGGTCAGCGATTCGAGGTGCCAGGGATGAGACTCCCCGCCCTGAGGCGCCCCGCTCCGAAGCGCGTGCCCTTGAAGCGCCCCCGCCTCAAGCCCATGAAGGAGCGCAACCCCGTCGCGGTCAGCCTGGTGGGGCTGCTGCTCCTGGCCCTGATCGGCATCGCCGCGTACAACGCGGACTCGCTGCCGCTCATCGGCGGCGGCACGACCTACAGCGCCGACTTCTCCGAGTCCGCCGGGCTGCGCGACGGCGACGAGGTGCGGATCGCCGGGGTCAAGGTCGGCGAGGTCAGCGCCGTCTCGCTGGACGGCGCCAAGGTGAAGGTCACCTTCAAGGTGAAGCACGCCTGGATCGGCGACGCCTCGACCGCGGCCATCGCCATCAAGACCCTGCTCGGCGAGAAGTACCTGGCCATCGACCCGCTCGGCACCGCGAAGCAGGACCCCGGCAGCCGCATCCCGCTGGCCCGCACGACATCCCCGTACGACGTCACGCAGGCCTTCGAGGGGCTCAGCAACACGATCGGCGACATCGACACCGCGCAGCTCGCCAAGAGCTTCGAGACGATCTCCGACACCTTCAAGGACTCGCCCCCCGAGGTGCGCTCCGCCGTCACCGGCCTCTCGGCGCTGTCCAAGACCGTGTCCCAGCGCGACACGCAACTGGCCCAACTCCTCAAAGGAAGCGAGGAGTTGACCAAGACGCTGGCCAACAAGAAGAGCAGCTTCGAGACCCTCATCGACGACGGCGGACTGCTCCTCGGCGAACTCAAGCAGCGCCGTGACGCCATCCAGGCACTTCTCACCGGAACCCGCAGCCTCGGCACCCAGCTCACCGGGCTCGTCAAGGACAACTCGGCCCAACTGAAGCCCACGCTCACGGCGCTGGGCCGCGTCACGGACGTCCTCATGAAGAACCAGCAGGGCCTCGACCGCACGCTGGCCCTGGCCGGCCCCTATTACCGGCTCGTCGGCAACACCCTCGGAAACGGCCGCTGGTTCGACACCTACCTCTGCGGGCTCGTCCCCAGGAACTATCTGCCGGCGAAGTCGCTTCCGGACCACGGCTGCATGCCGCCGAAGAACGGAGGCTACCCATGAGCCGGCGACGCGCTCTCACGATCGTCCTGGCCCTCGCGGTGATCGCCGCGACCGTGGTCGGCGGGCTGCGCGTGTTCGCCGACCCGGGCGGCAAGCGGATCACCGCCTACTTCGACCGCGCCGTCGGCATCTACCCCGGGTCCGACCTGCGGATCCTCGGCGTCAAGGTCGGCGAGGTCGACTCGGTCACGCCACAGGGACAGCAGGTCAAAGTGGTGGTGACGCTTGACCCGGGCGTACGGGTGCCCAAGGACGCGCGGGCCGCCGTCGTCTCGCCCAGCGTCGTCGCCGACCGGTACGTCCAGCTCACCCCGGCCTACACCGGCGGCCCCGAGATCGCCGACCGGGCGGAACTTCCGGCCTCGCGCAACGCCACCCCCGTCGAGGTCGACCAGCTCTACGCCTCCATCACGGAGCTCAGCAAATCGCTCGGGCCCGGCGGCGTGAACGCCTCGGGAGCGCTCTCCGGGCTGCTCGACACCGGGGCCAAGAACCTCGACGGCAACGGCGCTGCGATCGGCGACTCCGTCGAGCAGTTCGGCAAGGCGGCCAAGACGCTGGACGGCAGCAGCGAGCACCTCTTCGCCACGCTGTCCTACCTGCAGACGTTCACCACCATGCTGAAGAACAAGGACGGCGCGGTGCGCGACGCGCAGAACCAACTCGCCGATGTGACCTCGTTCTTCGCCGACAACAAGGACAACCTGGCGGGCGCCCTCAAGGAACTCGGCACCGCGCTCGGCAACGTCAAGACCTTCGTCCAGGACAACCGCGGCAGCCTCAAGGCCGAGGTCGACAAGCTCGCCCCGCTCACCCAGATCCTCGTCGACCAGCGGGCCTCGCTCGCGGAAGCCCTGGACACCGCGCCCCTGGCCGCCGGAAACGCTCTCAACGCCTACGACCCGGCGCACCGCACCCTCGACGGACGCGGCAACATCAACGAGATCAGCATGGGCGGCGCCATCGCCTTCCCGCTCAACCCGGCGGTCGCGGGCAGCGCAGGGCTCGTTCCGGTGCCACAGGCCCGCCTGAAAGCGCTCCCGACGCTGCCGCTGCCCCCGGTCGGCACGGTGTACGGGACGGCGGCCGACCCCGCCAAGGATGACCCTTCGGCGAAGAACGGGGGCCAGGGATGAGGGCCCGCATCACGCGCCGCACCGGAGCCGCAGTGGGCGCCGGAGTCGCGGTCGTCGTCGCCCTGGCCCTCACCCTCGGCGGCTGCTCGGTGCCGTCGTTCTCCGGGATCGACCAGCTCCCGCTGCCCGGCGGCGCCGACCTGGGCAGCGACCCGTACGACATCACCGCCGACTTCGCCGACGTGCTGAGCCTGGTGCCGCAGGCCGCGGTGAAGGTCAACGACGTCGCCGTCGGCCGGGTCACCAAAGTGTCGCTCGCCCCCGGCGGCTGGTCCGCCAAGGTCACCATGCGGATCAGGGGAGACGTGAGGCTGCCCGCCAACGCGTACGCCCGGCTGGAACAGTCCAGCCTCCTCGGCGAGAAGTTCGTCCAGCTCTCCGCGCCGGCGAAGGAGTCCAAGGAGACGGCCCAGGGGCGCCTCGGGCCCGGCGCCGCGATCCCGATCGCGCGGACCAACCGAAACCCCGAGGTCGAGGAGGTCCTGGGAGCGCTCTCCATGCTGCTCAACGGAGGCGGCGTCAACCAGCTCAAGACCATCACGACCGAGCTCAACAAGGCGATCGGCGGCCGCGAGCCCGAGGTCCGCTCCATGCTCCAGCGCGTCAACACGCTGGTCACCGACCTGGACGGGCACCGCAGCGACATCACCGACGCGCTCGATGGGGTCAACCGGCTCTCCGCCACCCTCGCCACCCGCAAACAGCAGGTCGGCACCGTACTCACGGGACTGTCTCCGGGCCTCGAAGTCCTTGAGAACCAACGGGGTTCACTCCTCACGATGCTCAAGTCGCTCGACACCCTCTCCACGGTCGCCGTCTCGACGATCAACAAGAGCAAGGACGACATGGTGGCCGATCTGAAGGCGCTCGCACCGACGCTGAAGGCGCTCGCGGACTCCGGCAAGGACCTGCCGGACTCGCTCCAGGTGCTCGTCACCTACCCGTTCACGGACGAGGTGCTGCGCGGAGTGAAGGGCGACTACCTCAACGTCTACCTCGATGTGACGGCCGCTCCCGGCACTCAGGTCATTCCGCCGCTCACCACACCACCGACGTCGATCGCTTCGGGCGCGCAGAAGGCGCCACTCGGCCTGCCGTCCGTCGGCGGTGCGGGAGGGACGCGCTGATGCTGACCCTCGCGACGAAGCTCAAGAACCTCGCGTTCCTCGTGATCGCGGTGCTGGTGCTCGGCTACACCGGGTTCCGGTACGCGGACGTCGGCCACTACGTCGGCATCCGCGACTACTACACGGTGAAGGTCCATCTCGCCGAGACCGGCGGCCTGTTCACCCACTCCAACGTCACCTACCGGGGTGTGTCGGTGGGCCGCGTCGGACCCATCGGGCTCACCGACGACGGGGTCGTCGCCGAGCTGCACATCGACAACTCGGCCCCGCCCATCCCGACCGCGCTGAAGGCGGTGGTGGCCAACCTGTCCGCCGTCGGCGAGCAGTACATCGACCTGCGGCCCACCTCCAGTGGGGCGCCCTATCTGGGCGACGGGGGCGAGATCGACCAGCACGACACCGCTACCCCGGCGCCCGTCACGACTGTGCTCAGCAGCGTCAACAGCCTTGCCTCCTCAGTGCCGTTGGACTCGCTGCGCACCGTCGTCGACGAGTTCGGCAAGGCCTTCGAAGGGCGCGGCGACGACCTCCAGGTACTCCTCGACAACGGAACCGACTTCGTGAAGGCGGCAGACAAGGCGCTGCCCACCACGACCACGCTGCTCGCGGACGGCCAGACCGTACTGAGCACGCAGGCCGAGGAGGGGCAGGCCATCAAGACCTTCGCCTCGGGGGCGCAGCAGCTGGCCGCCACGCTCAAGGGCTCGGACACCGATCTGCGCCGCCTCATCGCCGCCGCGCCGGACGCGGCCGGCCAGCTCAGCGGGCTGCTCCGGGATCTGAACCCGGGGATCAGCGTGGTGCTCGCCAACCTCCTCACGACCGCCGACGTAGCCGTGACACGGCAGCGCGGAATCGAGGAACTCCTCGTGAAACTACCGCCGTTGGCAGCGGCCGGAGCAACGGCCATCGACGCCAAGGGCGCCAATCTGGGCATGGCGGTCACCTTCTTCGCGCCGCTTCCCTGCACCGACGGATACGGCGGCACGGTCTACCGCAACGGCCTCGACACCCTCGACACGCCGAACCTCAACACCAAGGCGAGATGCGCCACGCCCGCGAGCAGCGGCACCGACGTGCGCGGCTCGGCCCACGCCCCGACCGGCGGACCGGTCCCAACTCCCGCTCAGCCAGGGGCACTTCCTCCGGAGCGTTCCGTCGCACCCGCAGTCCCGGCGGCGACGCTCCCGGGAGCCCTGGCCCTGCCCGTGCTGCCGAGCGGCGGCCCCTTTGACCTGGCGGGGCTGCTCGGCCTGAAACCCGCCGCCGACGGAAAGGAGGCGCACCCGTGATCGGGCTCCCCGGCCGGCCCCGGCTCCGCCGCGCCCTCGTGGTGGCCGCACTCACCGCCTTGCTCGCCTTCGCGGCCTTCGAGGGGTGGGCGTACCTGGACGCGCGGGACGACTCCACGGTCGCCTACGCCACCTCGCGCGACGCCGCCCTGAAGGCGGGCCGGACGCAGATCGTCGCGCTCTCCACGCTGGACGCGGCCCACCCCGACGCAGCGCTGCGCACCTGGCTCGACGCCTCGACGGGCCCGCTCCACGACGAGCTGCGCCGTACGGGAGCGGGGAAGCCGACCACCTCGGCGCGCGGCAGCGTCACCGATGCCGCCGTCACCGAACTCGACGACCGCTCCGGCACGGCGAAGCTCATCGCGACAGTGCAGATCCAGCTCACCCCGGCAGGCGGCACGGCCAGCACCGACCGCAAACGCTTCGAGGCGGCGCTCGAACGCACCGGCTCCGGCTGGAAGTTGAAGGCACTCAACGCGGTCCCGGTCACCGCCCCCTGACCCCGGACCGATAGGGAGAAGCAGCGTGAGCACAGCAGAGCTGAAGGCGGCGCAGGATCCGGAGCGGGATCCCAGGGGTGATGCGGGCGGCGAGGTCGACGCGGCAGGCCCTGATCCTCACCCCGAAGGCCCCGCCGAAGCCGACGCGGTGAGCCCTGATCGCAACCCCATCGGCTCCGCCGAAGCCGACGCGGCGAACCCTGATCGCAACCCCATCGGCTCCGCCGAACCCGACGAGGCGACCCCCGGCCCTCACCCCGACGGCCCCGCCGAATCGACACCCCCCGCCAACCGCCTCCGCCGCGCCCTCACCCTCGCCTGCATGCTCGCTCTTCTCCTCTCCGGAGCTGGACTCCTCTTCCAGGCACGGCAGTTGACCAACACCACCGCCACCCGCAACCACGCACTCACCGACACTTCAGCCACCACCCGCGTCATCGGCGACGTCAGCAACACCCTCGGCAAGGTCTTCTCGTACGTACCCCAGGACACCCGTGCCACGGAGGACGCGGCGAAGGCATTGCTCGGTGGGCGGGCCGCCGGTCAATACGCCGCACTGTTCGGCGAGTTGAAGCAACGGGTCGCCGACCAGAAGCTCAGTCTCACCACCCATGTCGTACGGGCCGGCGTCACCCGGCTGACCCACGACACGGCGGAGCTGCTCGTCTTCCTCGACCAGCGGGCCCAGCGCGACGGGAAGCCCGCCACCACCGCTGCCGCCCAGCTGTCCATCACGGCCCAACTCGCCGACGGGCACTGGCAGATCACCGACATCCGAGCCCGTTAGGACGCGCCCGCTGCCGCCGGGCCCCCGCGAGAGGGATCACGAAGAACATGGCACGCATGACGATCCAGCCCCTGCTCATCGCCGCGATGGTGCTCACCCTGCTGGCAGGCGGATTCGCGGTGTGGGCGGGCTGGTCCTGGTACGGCGCGGCGCACGACGACTCCGCCGCCTATGCCGCCTCCCGCGACAAGGTCCTGGCGGCCGGCGAACAGGCCGTCCAGAACCTCTCCACCCTGGACCACAAGGACCTGGCCCACGGCCTCGACATGTGGCAGGACTCCACCACCGGCGATCTCCATCAGCAACTGGCGGACGGACGAAGCGAGTTCGAGAAACAGGTGCGGCAGGCGCAGACCGTCACCACTGCCAAGGTGCTCGACGGCGCGGTCACCGAGCTCGACGACCGGGCGGGCCGGGCCAGGGTGATGGTGGCGCTGCGGATCACCGTGCAGGCGCCGAAGGAGAAGCCCGCCGCCAAGGACAGCCGGATGCTCGGTGAACTCACCCGTACGCCCGCCGGCTGGAAGCTCAACGCCCTCGGCCAGGCGCCGGTCGGCAACAGCGCGGCCAACTGAGCCCCACTCGCCCCCGGACAGGAGCCGCACATGTCGACGACCCGCCACCTGGTCAACCGCCAACGCCGACTCGCGCATGCGGGCGCTGCCCGTGTCGCCGCCACGGAGACACCGACGGAGCGCGGGAAGCGATCCTCCCATGCGTCCAAGGACGCCAACTCCCTTAAAGAAAGGGTTAGTTCGGATACCGAGGCGCCCCCGTCGTCGACCAGGACGCGCCCCGTCTCCCTCCGGTGGGCCGCCAAGCAGTCCCTCGGCGGCCTGCGCCGCCTGGTCTCCGTTCGTGCTCCCGTCGTCCTGTGCGTACTCGTCGTCCTGCTCGGGGCCTGCGGTGCGCTCGCCGCCACCCGGGCCGATTCGCTGCGCTCCGATCCGGCCGCGCGCAACGCCGCCCTCACCGATCCTGCCCGTACGAGTGAGGCCAAGGGGCAGACCGCCAAGGCCGTCGCCGCACTGTTCTCGTACAACTATGCCGACACCGCACCTGCCGACAAGGCGGCCTCAACTCTCCTAACCGGCAAGGCAGTTCAGCAGCACCGCGACATGCTGGCCGCCGTGCGGTCCCAGGCCAAGGACCAGAAGCTGGTCCTTACGACCACCGTGACCGAGAGCGGCGTGGAGATGATCGACGGCTCTCGCGCCCGGGTCCTCGTCTACGCCGACCAGAGCAGCACGCGAACGGCGGGCAAGAAGCCCGAAACCACCTACGCGGCCGCCATGTTCACCGTCGACATGGTGCGAGGAAGCGGCACCACCTGGCAGATCTCCGGCATCGACACCTTCGGGCAGGGATCGTGAAGGCCCCGGAGCTCCACCTCGTCACGCGGCTGCCGGGCGGGAAGCGGTTACGGCGCGGGCTGGCCGGTACGGCGGTCGCAGCCGTCGCGATGGCCGCGCTCACCGCCTCGCAGGCCCCCGGGCTCCTGCACGCGGTGCCGCCTGGCCCGGACGATCCCGTGGCCGGTCCCTCCGCCTCCGTACACGAACAGCCCCCGGCCGACGGCTCCTACCACACCGAGCTCCCGCCGCTGGTCCCGCCACGGCCCCCGAGTGCGCCGCCCGCCGTGGGCGTGATCGACCCGGTGTGGACGCAGGAGGGCATCCCGGCCACCGTCCTCGCCGCGTACCAGCAGGCGGAGGCACGGCTGAGGAACGCCGAACCCCGCTGTCACCTGCCCTGGCAACTCCTTGCCGCCGTCGGCAAGGTGGAGTCGGGGCACGCGGGCGGCGGCCGGGTCGACGCACACGGCACGACCCTCACGCCGATCCTCGGACCGGTGCTCAACGGCGCGGGCTTCGCCGTCATCGCCGACACCGACCACGGCACCCTGGACGGGGACACCCGCTACGACCGTGCGGTGGGCCCGATGCAGTTCATCCCGTCCACCTGGTCAACCTGGGCCCAGGACGGCAATGGTGACGGCCGGAAAGACCCCAACAACGTCTTCGACGCCGCGCTCGCCGCCGGGGTGTATCTCTGCGCGGACTCCCGCGACCTCGCGATCCCGGCCGACCTGGACCGCGCGGTGCTGAGCTACAACCACTCCGCCGACTATCTGCGTACGGTCCTGTCGTGGCTGGAGTTCTACCGCCGGGGCACCCATGCCGTACCGGACGGGAAGGGCGTGCTGCCGACCACGCCCGGCGCGGGCAGTGCCCAGCAGCTCGACGCCGATCACGGCAAGAAGCAGGGCGGCGGCATCGTCATCGGGCCCCAGCCGAGCAGCGGGCCCTCCGCCTCCGTCCCCGCGCGTCCCGGCGGCAGCCCGTCCGCGTCGCCACCTCCGCAGTCGCCGTCCCCCTCTCCTTCTCCGTCCGCCTCCGGATCCCCGAACCCGTCGCCCTCGCCCTCGGAGAGCACGAGCCCCGGGCCCTCGCCGTCGGGCAGCCCCGGCCTGCCGGGCTGTCCCACCGGATCCCCCTCCGCGCCGACGACGCCGGACCCCACCGGCACCCCGACCGCACCGACCTGTCCCTCACCCACCCCCTGACGAAAGCACCTCCGCGAGGTCGTACCGGACCGGTTCCTCCAGCTGCGCGTAGGTGCAGCTGTCGGGGGAGCGGTCCGGGCGCCAGCGGCGGAACTGCGCGGTGTGCCGGAACCGGTCGCCCTCCATGTGGTCGTACGCCACCTCCACCACCCGCTCGGGGCGCACCGCCACCCACGACAGGTCCTTCTTGCCGGTCCAGCGGCTGGTCGCCCCCGGAAGCCGGGCGCTTTCGTGCGCCGCCTCCTCGGCCCAGGCCGCCCACGGGTGACCTTCGGCCACCGGGTCGGCCATGAGCAGCGGCGCGAGCTCGTCGATCAGTTCCGCGCGGCGCTTCATCGGGAAGGCCGCACACACGCCGACGTGCTGGAGAGCGCCCGCGGCGTCGTACAGGCCGAGCAGCAGCGAGCCGACCACCGGGCCGCTCTTGTGGTGGCGGTATCCGGCCACCACCACGTCCGCCGTGCGCTCGTGCTTGATCTTGTACATGAGGCGGGCGTCGGGCCGGTACGGAAGGTCGAGGGGCTTGGCGACCACCCCGTCGAGGCCGGCTCCCTCGTACTGCTCGAACCACTGCTTGGCCACTTCGATGTCGGTGGTGGCCGGTGCGAGGTGCACAGGCGGCGACACGCCCTTCAGGGCCTCGGACAGGAGCGAGCGGCGCTCGGCCAGCGGGGTGTCGAGGAGCGAGGCGTCACCGAGGGCGAGCAGGTCGAAGGCGATGAAGCTCGCCGGGGTCTGCTCGGCGAGCAGTTTCACCCGGGACGCGGCGGGGTGGATGCGTTCGGTGAGCCGGTCGAAGTCGAGGCGGCCCTCGTGCGCGATGACGATCTCGCCGTCGACCACGCAGCGCTCGGGCAGGCGCTCCGCGAGGGCGGCCGCCAGCTCGGGAAAGTAGCGGGTCAGGGGCTTGCCGTTGCGACTGCCGACGACGACCTCGGCGCCGTCGCGGTGCACGATCGCCCGGAACCCGTCCCACTTAGCCTCGTACTGCATGCCGGGCGGAATCTTCGCCACGGACTTGGCGAGCATCGGCTTCATGGGCGGCATCACCGGAAGATCCATACAACCGATTCTCACCGATATGCGGCATTGGTGCCCGCCGCCTACCGTGGCCTGCATGGGCAAGGGCGAGGCGATCGAGCTGGAGGCCGGCGGGCGGACCGTCCGGCTCTCCAACCCGGGCAAGGTCTACTTCCCGGAGTTCGGCTACACCAAGCTGGACGTGGCGAACTACTACCTGGCCGTCGCCGACGGCATCACGCGCGCCCTGCGCGACCGGCCCACCACCCTGGAGCGCTACCCCGACGGCGTCGACGGCGAGTCGTTCTTCCAGAAGCGGGCCCCGAAGAACCTCCCCGACTGGATCCCCACCGCCCGCATCGCCTTCCCCAGCGGCCGCCACGCCGACGAGATCTGCCCCACCGAACCCGCCGCCGTCCTGTGGGCCGCCCAGCTCGGCTGTCTGACCTTCCACCCCTGGCCGGTACGGCGCGAGGCCACCGACCACCCCGACGAACTCCGCATCGACCTCGACCCGCAGCCGGGCACCGACTTCGACGACGCGGTGCCCGTCGCCCATGAACTCCGTGCGCTGCTCGCGGAGTTGGGGATCACGGGCTGGCCCAAGACGTCCGGAGGCCGGGGCATTCACGTGTTCATCCCGATCGAGCCCCGCTGGACGTTCACCGAGGTACGGCGCTGTGCCATCGCGATCGGCCGCGAGCTGGAGCGCCGTATGGAGGGGAAGGTCACCACCGCCTGGTGGAAGGAGGAACGCGGCGAGCGGATCTTCGTGGACTACAACCAGACCGCCCGCGACCGCACCATCGCCTCCGCCTATTCGGTACGCCCCAAGCCGCACGCCCCGGTCTCGGCGCCGCTGCGCTGGGACGAGCTCGACGACGTACACCCCAAGGACTTCGACCTGCGGACCATGCCCGCGCGCTACGCCGAACTCGGCGATCTGCACGCGGACATGGACACCCACGCCTTCGGCCTGGAGCCGCTCCTCGAACTCGCCGAGCGGGACGAACGCGACCACGAGCTCGGCGACATGCCGTACCCGCCGGACTACCCGAAGATGCCGGGGGAGCCCAAGCGGGTACAGCCGAGCCGTGCCAAGGACAAGTAGCTAGGCGACCGCGACCGGCGAGGCCAGCTCGAAGTCCGCCGCGTCGACGCCACCCTCCTTGGTGTCGTCGTTGGCGAACACGAACGACTCGATGGGCACGTCGCGTTCGTCGCTGAGCGCCGCCACGAGCTCCTGCACCACGACCGTCTCCAGGACGACCCGGGCACTGGGGGCGCACCGGGGGAGGCGTACGACACCGAGGCTGTCGGCCACCTCGACGTCCTGGGTGGTGATCAGGAGGGTGAGATGGCCGGCCGCCGACAGGGATCGGGCGAGTTCGACCTCGCGGCCGTCGCCGAACACGAGGTGCAGCGTGTTGCCCGCCGACTCCATCTCGCCGTGCAGGTAGTTGCGGGTGACCGAGGCCGCGGCCGGCATCCGGGGCACCTCGCGAAGCAGCAGGGCCGCCTCTTCGGCGCTGACGCGGGAGGCGCCGGAGGCCACGCAGTCGGCCGCCACGCACCGGGCCGCGCGAGAGCGGAGGGCCGCCACCACCTGGCCCGCGCGGGCACGGGCGGCCTCGGCGTGCGCGGCGATGCCGTCCCACGGGTCGCCCCGGCGGCCCGCGATGGCGCCGGCGATCAGATCGAGGGCGACGACCGTGGCGGTGAACCCGATGGTCGAAGCGTACGAGTCGGGCTCGTTGCCCATGTCGACGGTCAGGTCGGCGAGTTCGCCGAGGGGCGAGGGGGTGACATTGAGGACGGCGAGCGTCGGCACGTCCTCCGCCGCCCTGAACGCCGCGATCGTCTCCGAGCTGCGGCCGCCCTGAGAGACCCCGATCAGGAGATCGGTGTCGAAGCCGTGCAGCCCGTCCTCGATCTCGCTGGCGAGCACCCGCTGGGTCGGCACACCGTGACCGCGCAGCACCTCGACCGGGACGGCGAGGGCCGCGTAGGAGGCGCCGATCCCGGCCAGGAGCGGACGCTCGGCCGTGCGCAGCCGGTCGAGGGCCGGGCCGTCGAGCTGCCGCCGCACCCGGGCGATCACGCGCTCAAGCGCCTGCGGCTGACCACTTTGGCCGTCGAGGAAGGTGATACGCGATCCGGACATGAAGGGATCCTTTCGTGGGCCCCGCCGCGTGCGGGCGGCGGGAGTGCGGAATGGGAGGAGCGGGCGGAGCGTCAGGCCTTGGAGGCCGGATCGTCCTCCCGGGCGGCGCCCGGGGGAATGGCGTCAGGGGAGCGCACGGGAGTGTCCGCCGGTGCGTCGGCGGATATGTCGGCGGCATCTCCCGCGCCCGACTCGCCCTCCACCGGTTCACGGCCGGGCGTCGGCAGGTTGAAGCGCACGATTGCGAACCGGAAGATCACGTAGTAGAGCGCCGCGAACGCCAGTCCTGTCGGGATGAGGAGCCAGGGCTTGGTGGCGATGCCGTAGTTGACGACGTAGTCGATCGCGCCGGAGGAGAAGCCGAAGCCGTCGCGGATGCCAAGGGCGTAACAGACCGCCATGGAGACGCCGGGGAGCAGCGCATGGACGGCGTACAGGAGCGGGGCCACGAACACGAAGCTGAACTCGACGGGCTCGGTGACACCAGTGACGAACGCGGTGAGCGCGACCGAGATCATCATGCCCTTGACCATCGTGCGGTTCTCGGGCCGCGCGGTGTGCGCGATGGCCATGGCCGCGGCGGGCAGCGCGAACATGTAGATCGGGAAGCCGCCGGTCATGAACTGGCCGGCGCTCGGGTCGCCCGCGAGGAAGCGCGCGATGTCGCCGTGGACCTCGGCGCCGGTGTGGGGGTTGACGAACGTGCCGGCCTCGAACCAGGGGAAGAACGAGAAGAAGTGGTGCATCCCGATCGGGATCAGCGCCCGGATCACCACGCCGAACCGGCCTGCGCCGAGGGTCCGCGCCCGCGCACACCGGCGCCGCTTCAGGGCGCCCCGGAATGGCTCCGTCCCGAATTGTCAGTGCCTGGTGCAAGACTCAAGATGGCAGGACAACGGGACCCACGAAGGAGCTCACCATGCTCAGCACCCGTTACGTCACAGGCTCTCCCAGCTGGTTCGACCTCGGCACACCCGACCTGGACGCGGCGGCCGCGTTCTACACCGGAGTCTTCGGCTGGACCTTCCAGCCCGGCGGCCCGGAAGTCGGCGGGTACGGCACGTTCCAGGCCGACGGCAAGACCGTCGCGGGCGGCATGGCCATCACGGCCGAGCAGGGCGATCCCGCCTGGAACGTGTACTTCCGGACGCCGGACGCCGACGAAACGGCCAAGGCCGTCGAGCGGGACGGCGGCACGGTCGTCCTCCAGCCGATGGACGTCATGGAGCTCGGCCGCAGCGCGTACTTCCGGGACCCGGCGGGCGTCGGCTTCGCCGCCTGGCAGCCGAAACAGATGAGCGGCATGGAAGCCGCCAGCGAGCCGAACACGCTGTCCTGGGTCGAGCTGTACACCCCGGACGTCAAGGCGGCCACCGGCTTCTACCACGCGGTGTTCGGCTGGGAGACCTCCGAAGTGACCTTCCCGGGCGGCACGTACACGACGGTCAACCCCGCGGCAGCCGGCCCCGACTCGATGTTCGGCGGCGTCGTCCCGCTCGACAGCGACCCGCTGGAGGCCGAGGCCGGGGCGTACTGGATGCCGTACATCGAAGTGGCCGACGTCGACGCGGTCGCCACCAAGGCGCAGGAGCTGGGCGGCACGGTCCGGATGGCGCCCGTGGACATCGAGGGCGTGGGCCGCCTCGCCAAACTCGCCGACCCGCACGGCGCGCGCATAGCGATCATCAAGGGGGCGACGGCGTAGGCGGGCCGTAAGCGGCGCCGGGCGCCGATCGACTCCGGGCACGTGAGCGGGGCCGGGCGCCGATCAACTCCCACGTTCAACATTCGTTGACCGGACGTTGATCAGTGCCCGGCAGCGTGGGGAGCATGCTGAACGACACCATCGCCATCAACCCGGAACTCGCCTGGCAGGAGACCGCGTTGTGTGCCCAGGCGGGGCCCGAGTTCTTCTTCCCCGCCCCGGGCAGCTCCACCCGGGAGGCCAAGCAGCTCTGCGGAGCGTGCGAGCAACGCAAGGCCTGCCTTGAGTACGCCCTGGCCAACGACGAACGGTTCGGCGTGTGGGGCGGCCTCTCCGAGAAGGAGCGGCTGAACCTGCAGCGCAACCGGCAGCGCTGACCGCGCGCGTCCGGACCCTCCGGGCCCTCACCACCCTGCCCGGGCCCACCCGTTCCGATCGCGCCGGATCGCCCGATGTCCCCTGGCGCCGCGCCGCCCGGGCGGTCCATGCTGGCCCCGCATCCACAACTACGGGAAAAGGGAGCCGAGTTGAACGCTCGGGGAACAGCGGTCAGCGGAACGTACGACTACATCGTGGTGGGCGCGGGATCCGCGGGGTGCGTCGTCGCGGCTCGGCTCTCCGAGGACCCGACCGTCCGGGTGGCCCTGGTCGAATCCGGCCCGCGCGACCGCAAGAGCGAGATCCGCATCCCGGCGGCCTTCCCCAAGCTCTTCAAGACGGCCTACGACTGGGACTTCACCACCGCCAAGCAGGAGGCCCTCGGCGGCCGCGAGCTGTACTGGCCGCGCGGCCACACCCTGGGCGGCTCGTCGTCGATGAACGCGATGATGTGGGTGCGGGGCCACCGCGACGACTATGACGCCTGGGGCACCGCGGCCGGGCCCGAGTGGTCCTACGACCGGCTCGTCCGCTACTTCCGGCGCGCCGAGCGCTGGACGGGCCCCACGGCCGACGGCACGGTGTACGGCACCGACGGCCCGCTCTTCATCTCACCCCAGCGCGACCCGAACCCGACGACCGCCTCGTTCCTCGCCGCCTGCAGAGGGACGGGCCTGCCCGAACTGCCCGAGCTCAACGCCCCGGACCACTCGGGCTGTGCGAGCACGCCGGTCAACCAGCGCGGCGGGCGCCGCTGGAGCGCCGCCGACGGCTATCTCAAGCCCGCCGCGCGCCGGCCCAACCTGGACGTCCTCACCGACGTCCGGGTGAGCGGGCTGCGGTTCGACGGCTCCCGCGTCACCGGCATCACCGCCGAAGGGCTGCCGGAGCCGCTCACCGCCCGCCGTGAGGTGATCCTCAGCGCGGGCGCCATCGGCTCGCCCCACCTGCTCATGCTGTCCGGCATCGGCGACCCCGAGCGGCTGCGCGCCGCGGGCGTCACGGTGCGGGCCGCATCCCCGGAGGTCGGCCGCCACCTCCAGGACCACCTGTCGTACGCGGTCACGGTGCGCTGTGCGCAGCCCGTCAGCCTCACCGGCGCCGACTCGCTCGCCAACGTGGCCCGCTTCCTGCTGCGCGGCCGGGGCCCGCTCACCTCCAACGTCGGCGAGGCCGCGGCCTTCATCCGCACCGAGCCCCAACTGGCCGCCCCCGACGTCGAGTTGGTGTACGCGCCGGGTCCGTTCGTCAACCACGGCCTGACCCCGGTCACCGAACACGGGCTCACCATCGGCGTGATCCTGCTGCAGCCCGCCAGCGAGGGCCGTATCGACCTGGCCGGCACCGATGTGTCCACCGCGCCCCGCATCGACCCCGGCTACCTCACCGCGGACGAGGACCTGCCCCGCCTGATGGCCGGGATCCGCAGGGCGGAGGAACTCTTCGCGCACCCCGCGCTCGCCCCGTACGTCTCGGGACCGATGGCGCCCTACCCGGGCACGGTCGACGACGAGCGCCTCGCGCAGGGCGTACGGGAGGCGGCCGAGACGCTGTACCACCCGGTCGGCACCTGCCGCATGGGCAGCGACGAGGGCTCGGTCACCGACCCGCGCCTGCGGGTCAGGGGAGTGGAGGGCCTGCGCGTCGTGGACGCTTCGGTCATGCCGCGCATCACCCGCGGCCACACCCACGCGCCCACGGTCGCGATCGCCGAGCAGGCCGCGGAAATGATCAGGCAGGACGCCCGCTGAGCACGGCGATGCGGGGCGGGCGCAATGCGCGCCCGCCCCGCATCGCCCCGGCGGTCAGAGCCGCGCGGCCATCCGTGCCTTGCGCGCGGCGAGCTTCTCGTCGAACTTGGCCGCCTCGCTGTCGAGCCCGCCCATGTACAGGCCGAGCTCTTCCTGGGCCTTGAGGCCCTCGGGGCCGAGCCCGTCGATCTCCAGGACCTTGAGGTAGCGCAGGACCGGCTGGAGCACGTCGTCGTGGTGGATCCGCATGTTGTAGATCTCGCCGATCGCCATCTGCGCCGCCGCCCGCTCGAAGCCCGGCATGCCGTGCCCGGGCATCCGGAAGTTCACGACGACGTCGCGCACCGACTGCATCGTCAGGTCCGGGGCGATCTCGAAGGCCGCGCCGAGCAGGTTGCGGTAGAAGACCATGTGCAGGTTCTCGTCGGTCGCGATCCGGGCCAGCATCCGGTCGCAGACCGGGTCGCCGGACTGGTGGCCGGTGTTGCGGTGCGAGACGCGGGTCGCCAGTTCCTGGAAGGCGACGTAGGCGACCGAGTGCAGCATCGAGTGCCGGTTGTCCGACTCGAAGCCCTCGCTCATGTGCGCCATCCGGAACTGCTCCAGCTTGTCCGGGTCCACCGCCCGGGAGGCGAGCAGGTAGTCGCGCATCACGATGCCGTGCCGGCCCTCCTCGGCGGTCCAGCGGTGCACCCAGGTGCCCCAGGCGCCGTCGCGGCCGAACAGCGAGGCGATCTCGTGGTGGTAGCTGGGCAGGTTGTCCTCGGTGAGCAGATTGACCACCAGGGCGATCTTCCCGAGGTCGGTGACCTTGGACTGCTGCGGGTCCCAGGCCTGCCCGTCCTCGAAGAAACCGGGGAAGTTGCGCGCGTCCGACCACGGCACGTAGTCGTGCGGCATCCAGTCCTTGGCGACCTTGAGGTGCCGGTTGAGCTCCTTTTCGACTACCTCTTCCAGCGCGAACAGCAGCCGGGCGTCGGTCCACGCGTCCGAGCTGCCGAGGTGGGGAGAAGTGATCGTCACGGGGGTGCTCCAGGGGGACGGAAAAGGGGGACGGCAGGCGTACCTACGCCAACGTAGGTTACGAGACCGTAGGTTAAGGCGGCTGTAAGCCCAAGCCAAGCCCGCCTTCCTCTTCGTCCGGTTACGTTCTGTTATATGAGCAGGTCGTGGGGGTGGAACGAGAGGCATGTCACCTTGCTGGGCGGTAAAAGGCAAAGGTGGGGCCGGTCGGATCCGACCGGCCCCACCCCTTCGTGATGCGCCTACCGCGCGCTCAGCCCGCCCCTGACCTCCTCCGCCGTCGTGTCGGTGAGTTCGCCGTCGAGGAGGAGCCAGCGGGTGACCCCGATCGACTCCAGGAACGGCACGTCGTGGCTCGCCACGATCAGCGCGCCTTCATAGGCGTCGAGCGCGGCCTTGAGGGCGCGCACACTCGCCATGTCCAGATTGTTGGTGGGCTCGTCCAGCATCAGGAGCTGGGGCGCGGGCTCCGCGAGCAGCAGCGCCGCGAGCGCGGCCCGGAACCGTTCGCCGCCCGAGAGCGTCCCGGCCGGCTGAGCGGCCCGGGCCCCCTTGAACAGGAAGCGCGCGAGCCGGGCCCGGATGGCGTTGTCGGTCGCCCCGGGTGCGTAACGCGCCACGTTCTCCACCACGCTGAGCTCGTCGTCGAGCACATCCAGACGCTGCGGCAGAAAGCGCAGCGGCACATGGGCGACCGCTTCGCCCGCCACCGGCTCCAGCTGTCCGGCGAGCGTCCTGAGCAGCGTGGTCTTGCCCGAGCCGTTGCGCCCGACGAGGGCGATCCGCTCGGGGCCGCGTACATCGAGCTCCCCCTCCACCCGTGCCCCGTACGGGAGTTGGAGCTCCCGCAGGGTCAGCACGGAGCGGCCCGGATGCACCTTGGTGTACGGCAGCTCGATACGGATCTCCTCGTCGTCGCGCACCAGCTCCACGGCCTGGTCGAGCCGCTCGCGCGCCTGGTCGAGGCGCTCGCTCTGCAGGATGCGGTGCTTGCCCGCCGACACCTGCGCCTCGCGCTTGCGGTTGTTCGCGACGATCCTCGGCACCACCTTGTTGTCGTAGCTCTTCTGCCCGTAGCGCTGCCGCCGCGCCAACTTGACCTGCGCGTCGGACAGTTCGCGCTTCTGGCGCTGTACGTCCGCCTCGGCGACCCGCACCATCCGCTCGGCCGCGTCCTGCTCGGCCCGCAGCGACTCCTCGTACGCCGTGAAGTTGCCGCCGTACCAGGCGAGTTGGCCTTCGCGCAGATCGGCGATGCGGTCCACCCGGTCGAGCAGCTCGCGGTCGTGGCTGACCACCAGGAGCACCCCGCTCCAGGCGTCGACCGTGCTGTAGAGGCGCTGCCGTGCGGGCAGGTCGAGGTTGTTCGTCGGCTCGTCGAGCAGCAGGACGTCCGGGCGCCTGAGGAGCAGCGCGGCCAGGCGGAGCAGCACCGACTCGCCGCCGGAGACCTCGCCGATCGTGCGGTCGAGGCCGATGCGGCCGAGACCGAGCTGGTCGAGGGTGGCGCGAGCCCGCTCCTCGACGTCCCAGTCGTCGCCCACCGTCTCGAAGTGCCGCTCGTCCGCGTCGCCGCCCTCGATGGCGTGCAGCGCGGCGCGGACCGCGTCGATGCCGAGCGCCTGGTCCACCCGCAGGGCGGTGTCCAGGACCAGGTTCTGCGGCAGGTAGCCGACCTCGCCCGCGATCTTGACGTTGCCGTCGGTCGGGGTCAGCTCACCGGCGATCAGCTTCAACAGGGTTGATTTTCCGGACCCGTTGAGGCCGACGAGGCCGGTGCGGCCGGGGCCGACGGCGAGCTGGAAGTCCTCGAAGACGGAGGTGCCGTCCGGCCATGCGAAGGACAGCGCGGCAGAGCTGATCTGAGGGGGGAAAGTTGACATACGGGTCTCCCGGTTGCGGGGAAGGAATGAGGGCAACGGGGGTTCTGAGACACCGCTCAGGGCAGGAAAAAGGCCCTGGTCGTGGTGGAGGACATGGCTCGGAGGCAGAGGTCACACCGGCAGCGCGCGACACGGAAGGGAGTGCGCGAAACGGTGTCTCAGGGGCCTCAGACGAGCAACGTCCTACTCCGTTCGACGACAACAGGGCCAGGAACGAAGCTACGCCGCTGCCGCGCGGTCCCGCAAACGAATTAAATTCGGGATGCGGGACCGGCGGCGCGGAACGGCGCGGTGCACCGCCGCGACCGGGCAGGAGCGGAGGCGGTGCGGGAGGCTGCTGCCCCCACGGGGAGGGCGAAGTCAGCAGGCGTCGCGCAGCAGCGCGGCGAGGTCCCCGTCCATGTCGAGGTACTGGTGCTCGCGGCCCGTCGGCACCAGGAGCTGTGCCTGCTGAAGGAAGCGGCGCACCTCGGAGGTGCGGATGTGGACCATCGCGACGCCCTCGCGGGCGTGGAATTCGAGGACCGTACGGTCGTAGCCGTACGGCCGCACCCGGACGTCGCCGACCCCGGCAGGCGCCTCGATGCCCACTTCGAGCAGTTCGCGGGCGAACTCCCAGGAGACCTCGGTGCCTTCGAGGGTGGCCGGCGCGGGGAACGCCATGTGCACGGCGAAGGGGTCCTCGGGGTCGTAGCGCAGCGTCGCGGGCACGCTCTCCATGCGGGGTGCGGACGCGATCAGGCGTACCTGGACGGGCTGCTCGATGACGGTGGACAAAGCCCTGCTCCCTCAACCTCGGGGGTTCTCTCCTGCCGCCCGGAAAGACGTCGAAAATCAGCGTTCCGTGCACCGGAGGTTCACGTGACCTGCATCACTGCCGCCTGCCCGTGCCCCGGTACACGACCCGTATTGCTCGCAATAGGGCGGATTCCCGCTCTCACCACAGTCACACAACTTCCTGTGTGTCACACGCGGCACATCCTTTTCAGCCTGTTCTACGAGGGTGCTGTCCGGCATCGGACGGTGCCCGGCGTGTCTCGCCGTACGCCTTGGAGCCCGGCTTCTCGGGGCTGGTGACGTAGGCACCCTGGACGGGTGGGGTGGGCTGGGCTAGCTTCCGACGCCATGAGGTCCAAGGGGATGACGAGACGCATGCTGTCGGTGGGGTTGGGCGGGATGGCGCTGGCGGCCGCACTGACCGTGCCGGCCCAGGCGCACGGGCACGGAACTCCGGCGTGGGAGCCGAAGGACACCAAGAGCGACGCGCGCTTTCGCGGGCTCGCCGCGGTCAGCCGGTCGACGGCGTGGGTCGCGGGGGCCAAGGGCACGGTCCTGCGGACCTCCGACGGCGGCCGCAGCTGGCAGAACGTGTCGCCGGCCGGGGCGGCCGACCTGGAGTTCCGCGATGTGGAGGCCTTCGACGGGCGGCGCGCGGTGGTCCTCGCGATCGGCGAGGGCGAGGCGTCCCGGGTCTATCGCACCGAGGACGGCGGAGCGACCTGGAGCGAGTCGTTCCGCAACACCGACCCGAAGGCGTTCTACGACTGCCTCACCTTCTTCGACCCCCGGCACGGCTTGGCGGTCAGCGACCCCGTCGACGGCAAGTACCGCATCCTGTCCACCGCGGACGGCGGCCGCTCCTGGAAGGTCCTGCCCGACAAGGGAATGCCGGCCGCCCTGCCCGGTGAGGCGGGGTTCGCCGCGAGCGGCCAGTGCCTGGTGAGCTCCGGGCCGCGCGACGTCTGGCTCGCCACGGGCGGTGGCGCGACCGGTCGTGTGCTGCACTCCTCGGACCGGGGGCTCACCTGGACGGCCGCCGAGTCGACCATCCCGGCCGGCGACCCGGCCCGCGGGGTGTTCGGCCTGGCCTTCCGCGACCGTACGCACGGTCTCGCGGTCGGCGGCGACTACCGGGCGGGCCAGGCGTCACCGCGGGCGGCGGCCGTCACCGGAAACGGCGGCCGAGCCTGGCGCCAGGCCGCCACCCCGGTCGCCGCCTACCGCTCCGGCGTCGCCTGGCTGCCCCACTCCCGCTCGTCCGCACTCGCCGTCGGCCCGACGGGCACGGACCTGACGCGCGACGGGGGCCGCACCTGGCGAACGGTGGACACCGGCTCGTACGACACCGTCGACTGCGCGGCCGATGGTGGGTGCTGGGCGGCGGGGGAGAAGGGCAGGGTGGCCCGGCTGGCCGACTAGCTGCTTCCGCGAGTGGGATGGTTGAGTGCGGGCCGCTCGTGGCTGGTCGCGCAGTTCCCCGCGCCCCTCAAGGGGCGCGACACCGCACCGGCGTTGGAAATGCCTGCCTAGCTCGGCAACTTCTGCTGGAACGCGGCCAGTTCGGGGACCACCTTGGTCGCCAGGAACTCGGTGATCCGGTACGTGGCGAAGTTGTTGACGTTGAAGGGGTCGGTCGCGACGATCTCGTCGATCGCCGCGCGATCGTCACCGACGGCCAGGATGACGCCGCCGTCGCGCGGCTGCTTGCGCCCGGAGGCGATGAAGACGCCCGCCTCGTACTGCGTGTCGAGCCAGGCGACATGGTCGGCGAGCAGCTCGTCGACGCGTTCGAGCGGGACGACGTAGGTCAACTCAAGTATGAACATGATCGCCAGGCTACTCCCGAGCCGCGCGAGGCTCCCCCGGGTCAGAACACGCGGGCCATGCCCACCGACTCGGGAGCGGTCTCGGTGAAGCCGAACTGCCCGTAGAGGCGGCGTGCTTCGCCGTCCGCGATCAGCGACACGTACGCGGTGGCGGGCGCCCTGCGCTCCAGCTCCGCCGTCAGCGCCGTCATGATCCGCTTGCCCAGGCCCCGGCCCTGGTGGGCGGGGTGGACGCAGATGTCGGTGACCTGGAACGCGGTGCCGCCGTCGCCGATGATCCGGCCCATCCCGATCGGCTCCCCGTTCGCGTAGAGGATCACGCCGTACCAGGTGTTGGGCAGCGCCAGGGCGACCGCCTCGGCCGATCGGTCGGACAGGCCCGCGACGGTACGCAGATGGCGAAAGGTCTCGGGGGAGGGCACGCCTTCCCGAACCTCGTAATAGTCTATCGCGTCATCCATGCCTTACATGCTAAGCGCAGGAAGCCGGGATTCGCCAGCGCTGGGCCAGTTGAGGGGCGCGGCTTAGGGTGGCCCCCATGAAGATCACGGGGATTCCGGCCGCCTGGCCGGACAGCGAGGTGGCCGCTCTGGCCGTGCAGGACGAGCTGCGCGGCAAAGTCGTGCTCGACGAGCCGGGGCCGGCGCCGGGCAGCGGGCTCGTCACGGGGGTCGACGTGGCGTACGACGACGAGCGGGACCTCGTGGTCGCGGCCGCCGTCGTGCTCGACGCGGCGACCCTGGAGGTGGTCGAGGAGGCCACCGCCGTCGGCCGGGTGGCCTTCCCCTACGTCCCCGGCCTGCTCGCCTTCCGCGAGATCCCCACCGTGCTCGCGGCCCTCGAACGGCTCAACTCCGGCCCGGGGATGGTCATTTGCGACGGCTATGGGCTCGCGCACCCGCGCCGCTTCGGCCTCGCGAGCCACCTCGGCGTACTCACCGGGCTCCCCGTCATCGGCGTCGCCAAGAACCCGTTCACCTTCAGTTACGAGCAGCCCGGCCCCCGGCGCGGAGACAGCTCGCCGCTGCTCGCCGACGACGGCGCCGAGGTCGGCCGAGCCCTGCGCACCCAGGACGGCACCAAGCCCGTCTTCGTCTCGGTCGGCCACCGGGTGAGCCTCGACGGCGCGTGTGCCCACACCCTCGAACTCGCCCGGCGCTACCGCCTCCCCGAGTCCACCCGGCACGCCGACTCGCTGTGCCGCAGGGCGCTCAAGGAAGCCCAACAGGCCGCTAGCTAGCGCCAGTTGACGGGCTCAGCGCGTGTCCGCCACCCGGAAGCGCATTCCGGCCGACTGGAGCCGCTCGGTCAGGGCCGGGCCCATCGCGGTCGCGGGCGTCAACTGGCCTGCCAGCTCGGGGAGTTTGTCGAAGGCGAGGCTGAGCGCGCCCTCGGCGAGGATCTTCGCCGTCTCGTCGTACCCGGGGTCGCCGCCCGACACCTCGGTGAAGACCCGGCGGCCCCCGCCCTCGCCGACGAAGCGGACCGTGAACCAGCTGCGGCGCCGCCGTGCCTCGTCCGGGCCGTTGCCCGCCTCGTAACGGCTCATCAACCACGTGCGTGCGGGCGGGAGTTGGGTGACGGCGGCGACGGCGCCCACCGCGGCCACCCCGCCGATCGCGACCGGGAGGTGCTTCACCGCGGCGAAGTGCCGGTAGCGGAAGTCGGGCCCGTAGCGTTCGTCGGCCGCCGCCGAGCGGGCGATGACCTGGGGGTCGATGGTGGGCATGGGCAGCGCCCAGGTGCCGGTCTCCTTGCTGAAGTGCGGGGCGCCGAGCGGGGCGCGGGCCCGCCGGCCCACCAGGCGCGGCTCGTGCAGCCGGCGCTCCTTGGCCGCCCGCGCGGTCTGCGCGCCACGGCCGAGCGCGGTCAGCGCGGAGGCCAGCGTCCCGCCGGAGAACGTCGCGTTGGTCCGTACGAAACCGTCGATCCGCAGCGGCACCCCGGTGGGGAGCTGGAGGACGGTGAACAGGACGCCGAGGTCGTGCGGTGCCGAGTCGAAACCGCAGGCGTGCACCAGGCGGGCGCCGCGCTCGCGAGCCCGTGCGTCATGGCGCACGTACATCGTGTCCACGAACTCCGGCTCACCGGTCAGGTCGAGGTAGTCGGTGCCCGCCTCGGCGCACGCCTCGACCAGGCCCTCGCCGTACCAGACATAGGGGCCGACGGTGGTGGCGACCACGCGCGCCGACTCGGCAAGGGCGCGCAACGAGGCCGGGTCGGTGGAGTCGGCGGTGACCAGGGGCAGCGTGGCGCACGCCGGGTTGAGCTCCGCGAGCCGCTCACGCAGCCGCTCCAGCTTGGTGCGGCTGCGGCCCGCGATCGCCCAGCGGCAGTCGTCGGGGGCGTGGGTGGCGAGATATTGGGCGGTCAGCGACCCGACGAAACCCGTCGCGCCGAACAGCACGATGTCGTAATTCCGCTTCGAGGGTTCCACCGTGTGCCTCCGCACTTGAGCTGCCTGGTGACGCCGTGGCCGATGCCGGGTTGTGAGGCTAGCGTGCGCCCGGCGATCTGGGCAGTCGCCCCTGAGGGTGCGGTGACCGGCGGGGGGAGCGGTGCGGGTCAAGCCCGGCGTATCGGGGCAACCGGCGCCCGAGCGGCGGCCACACATGCTGAGCGGTTGCTCATGGGGGCTTGTGCGGAGTGGAACGTGTTCTTAGCATCATTGATGTTACATCAGTTGTGTCACAGTGCTGGGGGCTTGATGACAGCGACAGGAACCGGCCCGCTCGCCGGGGTGCGCGTGGTCGAGCTGGCGGGCATCGGGCCGGGCCCGTTCGCCGCCATGCTCCTCGCCGACCTCGGCGCCGACGTGGTGCGCGTGGACCGTCCCGGCGGCGCCGGCCTCGGCATCGACCCGGCGTACGACCTGACCAACCGCAACAAACGCTCCGTGATCATCGACCTCAAGGCGCCCGAAGGTCCCGGCCTGGTCCTCGACCTAGTCGAGCGCGCCGACATCCTCATCGAGGGCTACCGGCCCGGCGTCGCCGAGCGCCTCGGCGTCGGCCCCGAGGACTGCCTCGCCCGCAACCCCCGGCTCGTGTACGGACGGATGACCGGCTGGGGCCAGGACGGGCCGCTCGCCCAGCGGGCCGGGCACGACATCGCGTACATCGCCATCACCGGCACCCTCGGCATGATCGGCAGCCCGGACGAAGGCCCCACCGTCCCGGCCAACCTCGTCGGCGACTACGCGGGCGGCTCGCTCTACCTCGTCATCGGCGTCCTCGCCGCCCTCCAGCACGCGCGCGGCGGGGGAGCGGGCCAGGTCGTGGACGCGGCGATCGTCGACGGCACCGCCCATCTCGCCACGATGATCCACGGCATGCTGGCGGCCGGCGGCTGGCAGGACCGGCGCGGCGCCAACCTCCTCGACGGCGGCTGCCCCTTCTACGGCACGTACGAGACCTCGGACGGCCAGTACATGGCGGTCGGCTCCCTTGAGCAGCAGTTCTACGACGAGTTCATCCGGCTCCTCGGCATCGTGGACGCGGCCCCCGCCCGCAAGGACCTCGCCCGCTGGGCCGAACTGCGCACCGTCATCGCCGACCGGTTCCGCACCCGGACCCGCGAGGAGTGGACGGCCGTCTTCGCGGGCTCGGACGCCTGTGTCGCGCCGGTCCTGTCCCTGAAGGAGGCGCCGCACCACCCGCACCTGGTGGCGCGCTCCACCTTCACCGCGCACGGCGGCATCACCCAGCCCGCGCCCGCACCCCGCTTCTCCGCCACCCCCGGATCCGTCCGGAGGCCCCCCGCGATGCCGGGCGCCCACACGGCGGACGTCGCCCGCGACTGGGAACTGCCGGCACTCTCGGCGGGCCCGGCGTCAACTCCCGTACAGGAGGCTTGAGTTGAAACGGCAGATCTTCACCGCCGAGCACGAGGCGTTCCGCGAGACCGTCCGCACCTTCCTCGCCAAGGAGGTCCTGCCGCACTACGAGCAGTGGGAGAAGGACGGCATCGTCTCGCGGGAGGCCTGGCTCGCGGCCGGAAAGCAGGGGCTGCTCGGGCTGGCGGTGCCCGAGGAGTACGGGGGCGGCGGCAACGCAGACTTCCGCTACAGCGCCGTCCTCGCCGAGGAGTTCACCCGCGCCGGGGCGGCGGGCCTCGCGCTCGGCCTGCACAACGACATCATCGGTCCCTATCTGACCGGGCTCGCCACCGAGGAGCAGAAGCGGCGCTGGCTGCCCGGCTTCTGCGACGGCTCCCTGATCACCGCCATCGCGATGACCGAACCCGGCGCCGGCTCCGACCTCCAGGGCATACGCACCACCGCCGAGGACAAGGGCGACCACTGGCTCCTGAACGGCTCCAAGACGTTCATCTCCAACGGCATCCTCGCCGACCTGGTCGTGGTGGTCGCCAAAACCACCCCCGAGGGCGGCGCCAAGGGCCTGTCCCTCATCGTCGTCGAGCGCGGCGCCGAGGGCTTCGAGCGCGGCCGCAACCTCGACAAGATCGGACAGAAGTCCCAGGACACGGCGGAGCTGTTCTTCCACGACGTACGCGTCCCGAAGGACAATCTCCTGGGCGAGCTCAACGGCGCCTTCATCCATCTGATGACCAACCTCGCCCAGGAGCGTATGGGCATCGCGGTCGCCGGGATCGCCGCCGCCGAGTACCTCCTGGAGATCACGACGAGTTACGTGAAGGAGCGCGAGGCCTTCGGCCGGCCGCTGTCCAAGCTCCAGCACATCCGGTTCGAGATCGCCGAGATGGCCACCGAATGCGCCGTCACCCGCACTTTCCTCGACCGCTGCATCGTCGACCACTCCAACGGGGAGCTCGACGCCGTGCACGCCTCGATGGCCAAGTGGTGGGCCACCGAACTGCAAAAACGCGTCGCCGACCGCTGTCTCCAACTGCACGGCGGCTACGGCTACATGACCGAGTACCGGGTCGCCAGGGCCTTCACGGACGGCCGTATCCAGACGATCTACGGCGGCACGACCGAGATCATGAAGGAGATCATCGGCCGTTCCCTGCTCGGCTGACCACACCGAGCCGGCCGCGGGGTTGCCCGGGGTCACCACAGCTCCCCAGAACCACCCTCATCCGAAAGGCTTGACGTTGAGCACCGAAGCGTACGTATACGACGCGATCCGCACCCCGCGCGGCCGCGGCAAGGCCAACGGGGCCCTGCACGGGACCAAGCCGATCGACCTCGTCGTCGGCCTGATCCACGAGATCCAGGCGCGCTTCCCGGGCCTGGACCCGGCCGCCATCGACGACATCGTGCTCGGCGTCGTCGGCCCGGTCGGCGACCAGGGCTCCGACATCGCCCGCATCGCCGCGATCGCCGCCGGGCTGCCCGACACGGTCGCCGGCGTACAGGAGAACCGCTTCTGTGCCTCCGGCCTCGAAGCGGTCAACATGGCCGCCATGAAGGTCCGTTCGGGCTGGGAGGACCTCGTCCTCGCGGGCGGCGTCGAGTCCATGTCACGTGTCCCGATGGCCTCCGACGGCGGTGCCTGGTTCGCCGACCCGATGACCAACTTCGACACCAACTTCGCCCCGCAGGGCATCGGCGCCGACCTCATCGCCACCGTCGAGGGCTACTCGCGCCGCGACGTCGACGAGTACGCCGAGCTGTCCCAGGAGCGGGCCGCCGAGGCGTGGAAGGACGGCCGGTTCGCGCGGTCCGTCGTGCCCGTCAAGGACCGCAACGGCCTCGTCGTCCTCGACCACGACGAGCACATGCGCCCCGGCACCACCGCGGACTCGCTCGCGGGCCTCAAGCCCTCGTTCGCCGCGATCGGCGAGATGGGCGGCTTCGACGCCGTGGCGCTGCAGAAGTACCACTGGGTCGAGGAGATCAACCACGTCCACCACGCGGGCAACTCCTCCGGAATCGTGGACGGTTCGGCCCTCGTCGCCATCGGCTCCAAGGCCGTCGGCGAGCGGTACGGCATGACCCCGCGGGCCCGGATCGTCTCCGCGGCCGTCTCCGGCTCCGAGCCCACCATCATGCTGACCGGCCCCGCGCCCGCCAGCCGCAAGGCGCTCGCGAAGGCCGGCCTGACCATCGACGACATCGACCTCGTCGAGATCAACGAGGCCTTCGCCGCGGTCGTGCTCCGCTTCGTCAGGGACATGGGCCTCAGCCTCGACAAGGTCAACGTCAACGGCGGCGCCATCGCCATGGGCCACCCGCTCGGCGCGACCGGCGCGATGATCCTGGGCACCCTCGTCGACGAGCTGGAGCGCCGCGACCTGCGCTACGGGCTCGCCACGCTGTGCGTCGGCGGCGGCATGGGCATCGCCACCGTCGTCGAGCGTCTCTGACCGTCCTGTCCCGGCACCCCCTCATACGGAGATTTCAGCAATGACCGAGAGCACGACCATCCGCTGGGAACAGGACGAGACCGGCGTCGTCACCCTCGTACTCGACGACCCCAACCAGTCCGCCAACACCATGAACCAGGCCTTCAAGGACTCCATCGCGGCCATCGCCGACCGCGCCGAGGCCGAGAAGGACTCCATCCGGGGCATCATCTACACCTCAGCCAAGAAGACCTTCTTCGCGGGCGGCGACCTCAAGGACATGATCCAGGTCGGCCCCGAACTCGCCCAGCAGGCCTTCGACACCGGCACCGCCATCAAGGCCTCGCTGCGCCGCATCGAGACCCTGGGCAAGCCGGTCGTCGCCGCCATCAACGGCGCGGCCCTGGGCGGCGGTTACGAGATCGCGCTCGCCTCCCACCACCGCGTCGCGCTCGACGCGCCCGGCTCCAAGATCGGCCTGCCCGAGGTCACGCTCGGCCTGCTCCCGGCGGGCGGCGGCGTGACCCGCACTGTACGCCTCATGGGCATCACGGACGCCCTGCTCAAGGTGCTGCTCCAGGGCACCCAGTACTCTCCGCGGCGTGCCCTCGAAAACAGCCTCGTGCACGAGGTCGCGGCCACGCCCGAGGAGATGATCGCCAAGGCGCGCGCCTTCATCGACGCCCACCCCGAGTCCCAGCAGCCCTGGGACGTCAAGGGCTACAAGATCCCCGGCGGCACGCCGTCCAACCCGCGCTTCGCGGCCAACCTTCCGGCGTTCCCGGCCAACCTCAAGAAGCAGCTCCAGGGAGCCCCCTATCCGGCGCCGCGCAACATCCTCGCAGCCGCCGTCGAGGGCTCCCAGGTCGACTTCGAGACCGCGCTCACCATCGAGGCCCGCTACTTCACCGAGCTGGTCACCGGGCAGACCTCGAAGAACATGATCCAGGCGTTCTTCTTCGACCTCCAGGCCGTCAACTCCGGTGTCAGCCGCCCCCAGGGCATCGAGCCGCGCCCCGTCCGCAAGGTCGCGGTCCTCGGCGCCGGAATGATGGGTGCGGGCATCGCGTACTCGTGCGCGCGGGCCGGCATCGAGGTCGTCCTCAAGGACGTGTCGCAGGAGGCCGCCGAGAAGGGCAAGGCGTACTCCGAGAAGCTCCTGGCGAAAGCGCTCTCACGCGGGCGTACGACCGAGGCCAAGCGCGACGCGCTGCTCGCGCTGATCACTCCGACCGCCGACCCGCAGGCGCTGGCGGGCTGCGACGCCGTCATCGAGGCGGTCTTCGAGGACACGGCGCTCAAGCACAAGGTGTTCCAGGAGATCCAGGACATCGTCGAGCCGGACGCGCTCCTGTGCTCCAACACCTCGACGCTGCCGATCACCGGCCTTGCCGAGGGCGTCACGCGCCAGGCCGACTTCATCGGCCTGCACTTCTTCTCGCCGGTCGACAAGATGCCGCTTGTCGAGATCATCAAGGGCGAGCGCACCGGCGACGAGGCACTGGCCCGCGCCTTCGACCTCGTACGCCAGATCAAGAAGACGCCGATCGTCGTGAACGACTCGCGCGGCTTCTTCACCTCGCGCGTCATCGGCCACTTCATCAACGAGGGCGTCGCGATGGTCGGCGAGGGCATCGAGCCCGCGTCCATCGAGCAGGCGGCGGGCCAGGCCGGCTACCCGGCCAAGGTCCTGTCCCTGATGGACGAGCTGACCCTGACCCTGCCGCGCAAGATCCGCAACGAGACGAAGCGCGCGGTCGAGGAGGCGGGCGGCGTCTGGCCCGGCCACCCCTCGGACGCGGTCATCGACCGCATGGTCGACGAGTTCGGCCGCCCCGGCCGCAGCGGCGGCGCCGGGTTCTACGAGTACGGCGAGGACGGCAAGCGGGGCAAGCTGTGGCCCGGGCTGCGCGAGCACTTCACGCGGGCGGGTGCTGAGATCCCGTTCGAGGACATGAAGGAGCGGATGCTCTTCTCGGAGTCCCTGGACACCGTCCGCCTCTTCGAGGAGGGCGTCCTCACCTCGGTCGCCGACGCCAACATCGGCTCGATCATGGGCATCGGCTTCCCGGCCTGGACCGGCGGCGTCATCCAGTACATCAACGGCTACGAGGGCGGCTTGCCCGGCTTCGTGGCCCGCGCCCGCGAGCTCGCCGAGCGCTACGGCGACCGCTTCCAGCCGCCGGCGCTGCTTGTGGAGAAGGCGGAGAGGGGCGAGACGTTCAAGGACGTGTAGCCCGCGCGGGGGGCGCCCCCGGACTCAGGTTCCGGGGCGCCCTTCGGCCGATCCGAACGCCGCCCGCAGCTCCTCCTTGAGTGACCGCTGGAAGGCGGTGACCAGGGCTTGAAGGACCATCGGCTGCATGTGCGCGGAGAGGGACTTCATCGCCTCGACGTGATCGGGGTCCGACTCCCGCTCGCGGTACGGGTTCCAGACCTCGTCGCGGAAGAGCCGGGTCAGCTCGTGCGCGGCCGAGCGGGTGTGCTCCATGAGCACCGTACGGGCCGCAAGGATCGTCTCGTGCGCGATCGGTACGTCCAGGAGCTGGACACCCAGCGCGAGGAGACCGGGGTCGACGCGGAAGGTGTCGGGAGAGCCCGGAATCCGCTCCAGGACGTTCATCGCGGCGAGCCGGTCGATGTCGTCGGCGGACAGCGACCGCCCGGCCCGCCGCTCCAGCTCGGCGAGGCTCGCGTCGTCCGCCGAGTCGGGCGCCCAGGAGGCGACGACGGCCCGGTGGATGGCCAGGTCGTGGGCGCTCAGATCGTCCGGCAGCTGCTGGAGATAGCGCTCGATCGCGGCCAGCGTCATCCCGTGGTGCTGCAACTCCTCGATCAGCGCGAGCCGGGAAAGGTGGGCGGGCCCGTAGTGCCCCACCCGACGCGGCCCGATCACGGGCGGCGGGAGCAGCCCCCGGGTGCTGTAGAACCGGATGGTCCGCACGGTGACACCGGCCCGCGCGGCCAGCTCGTCAACCGTGAGTGTCATCTCCTCGGTCTCCGTCGCCATGGCAGTGCCTCGCCTCCCCGGTGTCCCCGGCCGCCCCCAGGTGTGCGTCCGATCCGGTGTAACAGTATTGCTGTCTCACTGGGGCGTGCATAGAGACCATGGGGACACCCGCAGGGCACGAGAAGTCCGTCCGCTGCCTGGCAAAAAACACGTAGTGTGGTGCTGTCGCATAGATCTGTCCGCCGGCGTGAGGAGATCCGTGATGCCCGCCCCCGATGAACCCCGCCGATCCCTCTGGGTGGCCGAGGACGTGTGGAGAGAGGCCGACCAGCGCGCCAACGCCGACGGCCTGCCGATCGCGCGCACCCTCGCCCTCCTTTTCGAGGGCTACAGCACCGGCCGCATCACGGAACTCGGATCCGAAGGCACGGGCAAGAGGAAGGCCCGCTCGGGCTACTGCGCCGAGAAGACGTGGAAGGCCGCAGACAAGCGCCGAGCCACGACGGACACAGCGCGCAGCATGGGCATGCTCGCCGAACTCCTTCTCTCCGCCTACGCCTCCCGACGGCTGCACCTCGTGCAGACCTTTGTGACCAGCGCGGAACTGGAACACATGGCAAGAAGCGAGACCGACTTGAGGACCGGCACGCTAGCCCTGCTCGCCGCTGCCTGACCCGTTTGCCACTACGAAGGGATCGCTGCTCGTGAACAGCGCCGCTCACCTCGACGGACCGGGGGCCATCCCGCCCATGCCGGAGAGGAACCCCAAGGCCCTCCGCGCCGCCATCGCCGCCCACGCGCCGAAATTGCTGGTCGACTTCGACAGGCACTGGCGCCGGGACATCGCCGACGCGTACGACCTGGCGCCCGTCCCCGCCTTCATGGCCCGCTGGTGGGGTGAATATGCCCTCGCGCGCAACCCGAAGACCGAAGCCAGGGTTCACGCCCTGGAGGACGAGGCCAACACCGAAGCCGACTTCACCCGCGCCAAAGCGCTCATCGAAGAAGCCGGGCGGATCCGACGCGAGGCAGCAGAGGCGAAGCCCGGCCAATGACCGACGACTTCATGGGGCCGCCCTGGCAAGCCGACTGGACCAAGGCGGCCGAAGACAACAGGGTCGGCCTGCCCGCCGCTGCCCGCGCCCTGGTAGACGCCGCCCGCGCCGAACTTGTCACGGCTCCTGATCCGTATTTCCGGGGCATCGACACCGACCGCGACTTGCCGGCCGGAATGAGCGTCGAACCCGTCCAGTCCACACGCCCCGCCGGTGCTCACGTCCTCTACTTCGACTACGGGCGCGGATGGCTGCGGTACTACTTCGCGCCCCGAACCGCCGACCCGCAGATCGTCATTGATCAGTGCGTCTGGCAGTAGCTTTGGCCGCGTCGCGCAGGTCGTTTCAGGGTCCCGATGGTTGCGAGAGCGCTCCAAGTGGGCTGGCAGACTGGCCAGTTATGAGTGATCATGACATTGACCGGTGCGGCGCCGGCGTGACGTTCGGGTTGCTGGCCGCTTGGGCGCTTCACGACGCCGAGGAAGTCGTCACGGTGCCGCGCTGGACGCGTGACGGGGTGGCCGAGCTCCGCGAGCGGTTTCCCCAGGTGCCGGAACGGATATGGCGGCGACTGGAGACCATCGACCGGCGCGAGTTCGCGACGGCGGTCGCGGGGATGGCCGTCGTGGTCGCCGCGGCCGCGGCCGACGGGTACCGCACCGGCGGCCGGTCCGCGTTCTACCAGGGGACCCTCAACGGATTCGGGCTGCACGGGCTGGTGCACCTGGCGCAGGCCGCAGTGGTCCGGGGATACGCACCGGGCTCGGTCACCTCGCCCCTGCTGGTCATCCCCTTCACGCTCTGGGCCCGCGGCCGACTGCGCCGGTCCGGGGTGCTGCGCCCCACACGCCCCCGTGACGCGGTACAGGGCCTCGCGATCGCCGCGGCGGCCACGGTCGGGTCACACCTGATGGCGCGACGCGTTCTCGGCAGGGGCTGAACACGGGCAACACCCCGGCCGGTCGGCATCCGCCGGTCGGCCGGGGTGCTGAGGGACCCCATGGGCTACGGGGTGCGGCCGGCCTGGAGGGGGTAGTGGTCGCTGAGGTTCGTGTACGTGTAGTCGGTGCCCCAACTGCTCACCGTCCAGGGCGCGGTGGACTCCTGCACCACGTTGTTGTTCCAGCCGGACGGGCGCGCGTGGCCCGCGAGGTGCAGGACGTAGTCCAGGTCCTCGCTCGGGTCGGTGGGGTAGCGATAGCGCGCGATCGAGTTCTCGGCGGTGTCGAAGGAGTACGCGTGGCCCGTCCGTGAATCGGCGCCCACCAGGCCGCTGTTGGCGAGCATCGAGGCGTACTCGGAGCCGTGCGAGTCCACGTTGAAGTCGCCCGCGACCATGACCTCCTCGCTCGCCGGGATGTTCTTCGCGTCGAGGAAGGACTTGATCGCCTTGAACTGGAGGGCGCGGTCCTTGACCGCCTCGCCCGCGCCGCACCCGGAGTCCGTCGACTGGGTGTGGGTGCCGACGATGTGCACCTTGGTGCCGTTCACGTCCAACACGGCATAGACGAAGCCCTTGTTGGACCACCAGTCGGAGCCGCAGGCGTCCTTGTAGACGTACTGCTCCTTGTGCAGGATCGGCCACTTGCTGAGCAGGGTGACGCCGCCGTCCTCGGGCGTGGTCGAGGAGTACGACCCTCCGGTCGCGTCCCAGCCGTCCTTGCCGCGGCCCACGACGGGCGTCTGGTACGGGTACTGGGCGGAGGCGTTCCGCTTCAGCGCGTCCGAGGCGGAGTTGTCGAACGCCTCCTGGAGTACGACGACGTCGTTGCCCTGGAAGAAGGGGGCCGCGGGTATCGCCTGGGCCCGGTGGTCCTGCCCCCAGTTCGGGTACAGGTTCTTGCTCATCAGGAACGTGTTGTACGTCAGGATCTTCAGCCGGGGCGGCTCGGCTGCGGCAGCAGGAGCGGGGGTGGCCGCCGCCAGCGTGACGGCTGCGAGCGCGGCGGCGAGGACCGCCCCGGGGGCTCGGCGGAGCGGGGAGTGCGGCACGTGAACTCCTGTGTCTGGAGTGGCGATTTGGACCGGCGCGCACATCAAAGCAGCTGCGGTTACCTAGAGGTAACCTCCGTGCGCCCACTGTCTTACCCCTGTCGTACGATCAGACGTACGAACGCTCGGACAACACCAGCCACGGGCGTGTGCGCGAGAGAAGGTGCCAAGGCGTGAAGCTTCTCCCCATGAATGTGGGCCCTCTCAATCCCACGGTTCCCGATCTCCTGATCGGGTTCGTTCTCTTCCTGCTCTGCTTCTGGATGATGGCGGGCGTGCTGCTGCCCCGCATCAAGCGGACGCTGGAGCGGCGCGAGGCGCTGACGACGGGCCGTTCGCGCGAGGCCGAGGCCGTTCTCTCCGAGGCCGCCGAGGTGCGAGCGCGGTACGAGGCGGAGCTCGCCGGGGCGCGGCACGAGGCGGCCCGCATCAGGCAGCAGGCCAAGGAGGAGGGCGCCGCGGCGATAGCCGCGGCCCGCGCCGAGGGCAATCGCGAGCGCGACGAGATCCTCGCTGCCGGCGCCGCGCAGATAGCCGCCGCCCGCGTGGCAGCCGAGGCCGAACTGCGCCCGTACGCCGAGGAGTTGGCCGCCGAACTGGCCGGCCGCATCCTCGGCGAGCCGCTGGCGACCCCGGCCGGCCGCTGAGCCGATTCGCAGACCGCCCCTGGTGAGCGGGCTTCACCGGGGGCGCGGGGCGGCTGCGCGCTGGAGGCCTGTTGCCTCGGCGGGGCGGTGCTCCGGAGCGCCCTGAGCGCGGGAGTGACGTCGGTAGGTCTGCTCTCCGGAGCACCCCCGTACGCCTACGAAACCTCGGTAGGGCTGCCCCCGGAACGACCCTGTTCACCGCCCGAAGCTAGGCGGAGCGGCTCCCCGGAGCGCCCCTGTTCACCGCTCGAACCTCGCCAGAGCTGCTCCCTCGACGGACCCTGCGTGCCGCCGTGACCTGCGGGATTGCATACTGGAATCCCTACAAGCACGGCAGTGCGCCGCAGCCTCGTCAGCCCCAGGGAGCCCAGAGTCATGAGCCGCCGCGACACCGCGCCCGTGCCGCCTCCGCCCGGCGGTGTGCTGTGGAGCCTGGCCGGAGACATCAGGATGCTCCTCACGCTGCCCGCAGCGCTCACCATGCAGGTGGCGCACCCCGCGGTCGGGGCGGGCGTGGACGAGCACTCGGTGTTCCGTACCGACCCATGGGGCCGCGGAGAGCGCTCGCTGCGTTCGGTCCAGCTCTGGGTGTACGGAGGCGAGCAGGCGGCCGAGGAGGGGCGCAGGCTCCGGGAACTGCACAAGACCATCCGGGGCACGGACGCCACCGGCCGTCGCTACCACGCGCTCACTCCCGCCTACTACGCGTGGGTGCACGCCACCGGATACCCCGTCTACGCACACGCCCAGCAGTACATCGGCCGCCCCTTCACCGACGCCCAGCATCGGAAGCTGTACGCGGAGTGGCTCCAGGTCGGCCGGATCCTCGGGATCAACGACCGGGACATGCCGGCGACCATCGAGGAGTTCTGGCCCTACTACCGCAAGGTCCTCGCCGACGAGATACGTACCAACGCCGTGGTCGAGGAACTGGTCGCCACCGACCGCCCGGTCCCGCCCCCCGACCGTGGCCCGTTGCTCCTGCGCCTCCTCCTGAGAGCGCTCTGGCCAGTGCTGTGGTCGCCGCTCGCCCGCTTCCGCCGGTTCGTCACCATCGGCTTCATGCCGCCGGACGCGCGCGAGGCGATCGGTCTCGACTGGACGGACGAGCAGGAGCGGAAGTTGCGCCGCTTCGGCCGGGTGGTGCGCGCGGTCGTGCCAGTACTGCCCGAGCGGCTGCGCTATCTGCCGCTCGCACGCAAGGCGCGGGCGGAGTTCAGGCGCTCGGCGCACTCCTGAATCCGAACCGGCCGCCCCGCATCAGAGGTCTTTTCTCGTGAATACCCTGATATCGGGGTGTGTTGGGTGATTTCCCCGTCGATGCCGGGACAGCGAATTGCAACGGTGCGGAAAACCTCTTGCCCAATGGTCAAGAGTCGTTGACCATTGGGTTCATGCCTGCCGAAGATCTTCCCGAGACGTTTCACGTCACCACTGACGAGCAGTTGCGCGCCGTCTCCAACCTCACGCGTCACCGCATCATGGCCGTACTGCGCTTCGAGCCCGCGACGATCACGCAGATCGCCGAGCGAGTGGGCCTCGCGAAGGGGAGTTCCAGCTATCACGTACGGCTCCTTGAGCGGGCCGGCCTGGTGAAGGTGGTGCGGACGCGGAAGGTGCGGGGGGTCACCGAGCGGTACTACGCGATGGCCGCGCGGGCGATCGTGCTGCCCGATCCGGGCGCGGGAGGGCCGGATGTGCTGATGCGGCATGCGGTGGCGGACCTGGAGGCAGCGCCGGCGGATGGCGAGCGGTATGTACGGATGGCCCATCTGCGGCTCACCGAGGAGCAGTTCGCGGAGCTGGGGGCCCGGCTGGAGGCACTGGCGGACGAATACCGGGAGCTGTCCGATCCGTCGCTGCCGGACGCGTCACTCGTCTTCGCGCTATTCCGTCCGGCATCGCGCGAACAGGCCGGAGGGGACGCCAAGTGACCTCAGGCATAAGGAAGTTGCCGACCGGGTTCGGGCGGCTGTGGACCGCGCAGACGATCTCCTCGCTCGGTGACGGGGTGACACACGCTGCGCTGCCGCTGCTCGCGCTGACGTTGACGCGGGATCCGATGGCGCTCGCCGTCGTCACGGCCGCCGGGACGCTGCCGTGGCTGCTGTTCGGGGTGCTCGGCGGTGCGCTGGTGGACCGCTGGGACCGCCGCCGCACGATGTGGGTCGCGGACGCCGCGCGTGCGGTGCTGCTCGCGATACCGGCGGCAGCGGCCGCGCTCGACGCACTGAGCATCGCGCTGCTCGCGGCCGTCGCCTTCCTGCTCGGCCTCGGCGGGCTCTTCTTCGACACGGCCGCCACCGCCTATCTGCCGGATCTGCTCGGCCGCGACCCCGCACTCCTGGAGCGCGCCAACTCCCGCCTGCGCGGCGCCCAGACCGCCGCGTCCGGCTTCGCCGGGCCGCCCGCGGGCAGTGCGCTGCTCGCGCTCGGGCGGGCGGTGCCGCTGCTCGCCGACGCGGTGTCGTTCGCGCTCTCCGCAGTTCTCGTACGGTCGCTGCCTGCCGCACCCCGGCCGGTACCGCAGGCCCGCGAGTCGCTGCTCCGGCAGGCACGGGCCGGGGCCGTCCACGTCTTCCGGGACCGGTTGCTGCTCGGGCTCGCGCTCCGCCCGGCGGTCGGGAACATCGCCTTCCTCGCCGTGGAGACCGTACTCGCCCTCTTCGCGCACGACCGTCTCGGCATCTCCACCTTCGGCTTCGGCCTGCTCCTCACGGCGGAGGCCACCGGCGGCCTGCTCGGCGCGGCCATCGCCTCCCTCCTCGGCCGGCGACTCGGCACCGGCACCGCGCTGACCTGCACGGCCGCGGTCGAGGGACTCGCCGTCCTCAGCCTTGCCGCCGCCCCGAACCCATACGTCGCCGGACTCGCGCTCGCCGTCTGCGGAGCGGGCATGGGTGCCACGATGGTGCTCGGCCCCTCCCTCCGGCAGGCGATCGTCCCCGCCCACCTGATGGGCCGGGTCGCCTCCACCTCCCGCATGCTCGCCATGTGCGCCGCCCCGTTCGGCGCCTTCCTCGGCGGCTGGCTGGCCACCACCTACGACGTACGCACCCCGCTCTACGCCGCCGCCGGCCTCCTCCTCGCCATGACCGCCGTCACGGCGACCATGACCAGCAACCGCCGGGTCGAGTCGGCGCTGCGTGCCGCCGCCGCGGCCGATGATCCGGACCGCTCGGAATTCAGCGCAGTGGCATAGGACCGAACGCTCGATCAGGCGGAGGCGCGTCGCACCAGCACCGTCGGGGTGATCACCGAAGCGGGCGGGGGCCCTCCGGTGCCGCCCTGGCCGAGCCCGCGCAGCAGCAGGCGCGCCATCAGCCGGCCCATCTCCTCGACCTCCTGGCGTACGGTCGTCAGGGGCGGGTCGGTGGCCTCCGCGACCGAGGCCATGTCGTCGAACCCGACCAGCGCGACATCCTCCGGCACGCGCCGGCCGCGCTCCCGCAGCACCCGCAGCGCGCCCGAGGCCATCAGGTCGTTGGCGGCGAACACCGCGTCCAGGTCCGGGCGGCGCGCGAGCAGTTCGGCCATCGCGTGGGCCCCGCTCTCCGCGGTGAACGCGCCCTCCACCACCAGCGCCGGATCGGCTTGTGGGAGAACGTCGCGGTACCCGTCGAGCCGGTCGGTCGAGGCGGTCTGATCCAGCGGGCCCGCGATGTGGGCGATGCGCTCGCGTCCGATGGAGAGCAGATGGCGCACGGCCTCACGCGCGCCACCCCGGTTGTCGGCATCGACGTAAGGAACGGCCGTCGGGAAGCCGGGCCGTCCGCCGAAGACCGTCAGCATGCCGGCCCCGCGCGTGATCGCGGGCAGCGGGTCCTCGTCGTGCAGCGAGAACGCGAGCGCCCCGTCGACATGACCACCCGTCAGATAGTGGGAGATCCTCCCGTAGTCGTCCGGGCCCTCGACGAGGAGCAGCACCAACTGGGTGTCGTGGGCGGCGAGTTCCTTGCTGATGCCGCGGATCTGCTGGGAGAAGAAGGGGTCGGAGAAGAACCGGGTCTCCGGCTCGGCCACGATCACGGCGACCGCGCCGGTACGCCGGGTCACGAGCGAACGGGCCGCCTGATTGGGGATGTAGCCCAGCTCCTCGACGGCCTGGCGCACCTTGTCGACCAGGGGCGGCCGTACCCCCGTGCCGCCGTTGACGACCCGGGACGCCGTCGCCCGGGACACCCCGGCCCGCGCGGCGACGGCCTCAAGCGTGGGCCGTACCCCGAAGTACTGCTCGGTCAAGGCAGGTTCTCCTCATCGGCGGATCGCTCGACGACCCCTCGGCGGAACTGCGTCGCCGGGCAGCGTATCGGGGCGGGGACCGCTGGGCGAGAGCGCTTTCGGATCCCCGGCGGAGGGCTCCCTCCGGCCGTCGGGGCGCCGTCCGGGGCGTCACCCGTCCGGTGCGGCCCCCGAGTCGCCGCGCTCAGGACCGGGGGCAGGAGGAACCCGTCCTCCTGCCCCCTCCAAGGCCGCTCAGTGCGCCGAGTGCGACGCCGTGATCTGCTTCCACGACTTCGGCTCGACCGGCTTCGCCGTCTCGGCCGACGGGGACGACGCGACCCCGGCCCGTGCGCCGAACTTGGCCTTTGCCGCAGCCGAGTTGGACGGCTTCGACGGCTGGAAGAGCCAGGTGTCGAACAGCTCAGCCAGCGGCTTGCCCGAGATCTTCTCGGCGTACTTCACGAAGTCGCCGACCGCCGCGTTGCCGTAGGCGTGCTCGGCCGGCCAGCCCTTGAGGATCTTGAAGAAGGACGCGTCGCCGACCGTGTTGCGCAGAGCCTGGATGGCGACGGCGCCGCGGTCGTAGACGGCTCCGTCGAACTGCTTGTCCGGGCCCGGGTCGCCCGGCTTCACCTTCCAGAACGGGTCGTCGGCCGGGTGCTGCGAGTACACCCAGTCCGCCAGCTCCTGTGCGGTGCCGTTGCCCTCCTTCTCCGACCAGAGCCACTGGGCGTAGGACGCGAAGCCCTCGTTGTCCCAGATGTCCTTCCAGCCCTTGACCGAGACGTCGTCGCCGTACCACTGGTGGGCCAACTCATGAACCACCACGGACACGTTGGCGCCGTTGGCGAACTGCGCCGGGCTGTAGAACGGCCGTGTCTGCGTCTCAAGGGCGAAGTGGCTCGGCACGTTCGGGACGTAGCCGCCGACCGCGTTGAAGGGGTAGGTACCGAAGACGCTTTCCAGCCACTCCGTGACGTCCTTCGAGCGCTCGATGCTGGCGCGCGCGGCGTCGCCGTTGTCGCCGAGGTCCTTGCTGTACGCGTTCAGGACCGGCAGCCCGCTCGCGGTCTTGTCGGTGGTGATGTCGAACTTGCCCACCGCGAGCGTGGTCAGGTAGGAGGCCTGGGGCTTGTTGGACCGCCAGTTGTACGTCGTCCAGCCCAGCTTCGAACTCTGGGACTGCAGAACGCCGTTGCTGATGGCCTGGGTGCCGTCGGGAACCTTGACCGACACGTCGTACGTCGCCTTGTCCAGCGGGTGGTCGTTGGACGGGAACCACCACACGGCCGAGTCCGGCTCCTGGGCCGCCACGCCGCCGTCCGGGGTGCGCTGCCAGGCCGTCCAGCCGTCGACCTTCAGCTCGGACGGCTTGCCCGCGTACTTCACGACCACGGTGACGGACTTGCCCTTGGGCAGGGGCGTGGCCGGGGTGATCTCCAGCTCGTGGCTGCCGGACGTGGCGTACGTCGCCTTGGTGCCGTTCACCCGCACCTCGCTGACGGCGAGCCCGAAGTCGAGATTGAAGCGGGAGAGGTCCTGCTGGGTGGTGGCGAGCAGCGTGGCCGTGCCTTCGAGGAGGTCGGTGGCGGGCTGGTACCTGAGCTTCAGGTCGTAGTGGGAGACGTTGTAGCCGCCGTTGCCGCTGGCCGGGTAGTAGGGGTCGCCGATGCCCGGGGCACCCGGAGTGAAGTCCGCGGCCGATGCCGGGATCACCAGCAGGAGGGAGGCGGCGAGCACGCTCGGGGCGATGATTCTGCGGTGCACAAAAAGCTCCAAGTCGTCATGGTCGTCGTGGGGTGAACGATGGTGAACGATCTCTTCGGACCTTATTCAGCCCCTGCCGCCCCGGTCATGTCCATGGCTCCCCCTGTCACACGATCGCCATTCGGCCGACATGTTGACTTGTGCGGCTTCGTTCGCCTAAGTGCCTCGACTGCCCTCTTTTGCGCGGGAGTTGACCGGAGTAGCTTCCGCCCCATGCCGATACGCGCGCGGGGCACCCGCCACAGGTCAAGATCCCTCAGATCGCTCGTCCTCGCGGCCGTGGCCGCCCTGGCGGCGGTGCTCCTCGCCCCGGCGGGCGCCCAGGCGGCCCACGCCAGGGGGAGCCAACCGGTCTACTCGTACGAGAACGCCATACGCGAGGCCGTCTGGGTCGACACCGGCCTGGACGGTGACGGGGACGGGAAGAACGACCGCGTCGCGGTCGACATCGTCCGGCCGCGCGAACCCGCGCAGCAGGGCCGCAAGGTGCCCGTCATCATGGACGCCAGCCCCTACTACTCGTGTTGCGGCCGGGGCAACGAGAGCCAGCTCAAGACGTACGACGCCAACGGCAACGTCGTTCAGATGCCGCTGTACTACGACAACTACTTCGTGCCGCGCGGCTACGCCTTCGTCGGCGTGGACCTGGCCGGAACCAATCGCTCGGACGGCTGCGTCGACGTCGGCGGCCCCTCCGACATCCTGTCCGCGAAGGCGGTCGTCGACTGGCTCAACGGCAGGGCCCGCGCCTACACGACACGTACGGGCAGCCAGCGCGCCACCGCCGGGTGGACCAACGGCCGCACCGGCATGATCGGCAAGAGCTGGGACGGCACCATCGCCAACGGGGTCGCCGCCACCGGCGTCGAGGGCCTCAGGACGATCGTGCCGATCAGCGCGATCTCGTCCTGGTACGACTACTACTTCGCCAAGGGCGCCGCGCTCTACGACGGGGGCCCGGCCGAGCTCGCCGGCTACGTCGACAGCCCGGACGCGCGGGCCCGCTGCGCCGCGGTGCAGCAGAAGCTCATCGACGGGTCCCCGCGCAACGGGGACTGGACGAAGCTCTGGACCGACCGGGACTACGCGAGCCACGCCGGCAACGTGAAGGCCAGCGTCTTCGTCGTGCACGGCATGCAGGACCTCAACGTGCGGACGAAGAACTTCGGCCAGTGGTGGGACGGGCTCGCCAGATACGGGGTCGAGCGGAAGATCTGGCTGTCGCAGACCGGGCACGTCGACCCGTTCGACTACCGGCGCTCCGAGTGGGTCGACACCCTCCACCAGTGGTTCGACCACTACCTCCTCGGCTACGACAACGGCATCGAGCGGCGGCCCATGGCCGACATCGAGCGCCACCCCGACCAGTGGAGCACCGACAGGTCGTGGCCGCCGTCCGGCACCGCGGCGACCGTGGTGCACCCGGTGAGCGGCCCGGCCCCGGGCGTCGGCGGGCTCTCGCTGAAGCCAGCTCCGGCCGGAACGACCGCCACGTTCACCGACAACCCGGCCCTGGACGAGACGAGTTGGGCCGCGTCGATCGACAAGTCCACGCCCGACAAGGCGGGTTTCGTCACCCAGCCGCTGGCCAAGGACCTGCGGGTGTCCGGCTCGTCCAAGGTGACCGTCACCGCGACGCCCACCACGAGCAGCGCCCACCTCTCGGCGGTCCTCGTCGACCTCGGACCCGACACCATCCGCAACTACGCGGGCTCCGGCGAAGGCATCCTCACCGGCACCGACCGCACCTGCTGGGGTGCGAGCACGGCCGGTGACAGCTCCTGCTACCGGACGACCTCGGCGGACAGGACCGATGTCGGCTACACCGTCTTCAGCCGCGGCTGGGCCGACCTCGGCCACTACGCCTCCGCCACCAAGGGCGTCCCGCTCACACCTGGCAAGCCGTACACGATCACGCTCGACCTGGCGGCCACCGACCACGTCGTACCGGCCGGGCACCGACTCGCGCTGATCGTCGCGGGCACCGACAATGGCCTCATCGAGCCTCCGACGAGCAAGCCGACGCTCACCGTGGACCTCGCGCGAACGGGCGCCACGGTGCCGTTCGTCGGTGGCGCCGGGGCGTTCGTACGGGCCACGTCCGGTACGCATGCGCAGGTCGGCGGCGGGGCGACGGCGACCGAGGGTGTTCCGGTGCCGCGCATGACGCAGCGGCTCCCCGGGGACGTCCCCCGATGAGGGCGCGTCTGCTGGTGCTCGGGGTGACGGCGGCCGCGCTCGCCGTCCCCCTGGCGACCGCGCCCGCCGCTGCCCGCCCCACCGAGCCCCGCACCGGCTTCGAAACCAGTGACGGGGCGCGCTGGACCGGGCAGCCGGAGGAGCAGGCCTTCCTCGCCGCGGTCGACCGGCTCAGCGAGCGCACCTCGGTGCGTCGGATCGGCACCACCCGCCAGGGCCGCCCGTTGCAGGAGGTGCGCATCGGCGGCCGGCACACGTCCAGCACCGTACTTCTCGTGTGCACCCAGCACGGCAACGAACCGTCGGGCCGCGAGGCCTGCCTCACCACCGTCCGCGACCTCGCCCTGGCCAAGGACCGGGCCACGCTCCGCTTCCTGGAGCGCACCACCGTCCTGGTCATCCCGACAGCCAACCCGGACGGCCGGGCCGCCAACACCCGCGAGAACTCCGAAGGCGTCGACATCAACCGCGACCACATCGCGCTGAAGACGGCCGAGGCGCGGGCCACCGCGTCGGTGCTGCGCGACGAACACCCCGATGTCGTCTACGACTTGCACGAGTACGGCGCGACACCCAAGTACTACGACAAGGACCTCTACGACCTCTGGCCGCGCAACCTCAACACCCATCCGACGGTGCACGAGGAGGCGCAGACGCTGTCCGGCGACTACGTCCGCGATGCCGCGCGGGACGAGGGCTACCGCACCGGCACCTACGGCATCTGGACCGACCCGGTCACCGGTGACCCCGTCAAGCAGGTCGCGGGGGACGGCCAGGAACGCATCCTGCGCAACACGGCGGGCATCAAGCACGCCGTCGCGCTGCTCATCGAGAGCCGGATGGATCCGATGACGGACGCGGAGAAGGCTGACCCGGCCGTCAACAACCGGCGCCGCGTCGACTCCCAACTGACAGCCCTGAGCGGCCTGTTCGACTTTGTCACGGAACGTCGCGGACGCATCGAGGCGGCCACGGGCGCGGCGCGCGCCGCCGGATACCGCGACCAGGGGCCCGTCTATCTCGGCGGCGCCGACAACACGCCGCCGACCCCGGCGGAGATCCTCCGCGACCCGCCGTGCGGCTATCGCCTGAGCCCGGCCCAGTACGGACAGATCAAGGATCAACTGGCCCTGCACGGCGTGCGGTTGAGGCAGGTTCCCGGCGGGGGAGCCTTCGTTCCGCTGCGCCAGTCGCTGCGCAACCTGGTGCCCCTGCTGCTCGACGGCCGTGCCCAGTACCACCTGACGGCCGCCGAGCCCGTGATGCGCTGCTGAATCAGCCGGAGGGGGTCGTGACGAGCGCCGCGGCCTCCTCCGCGCAGCCCCACGCCACCGTCACCCCGGCCCCGCCGTGCCCGTAGTTGTGCACCAACACCCCACCCTGCGGGCCGAGTTCGCGCTCGACCCGCACGCCCGAGTCGCGTACCGGACGCAGTCCCACGCGATGGCCGAGCACGTGCGCGTCCGCGATCTCGGGGTGGATCAGGGCGCAGCGCGCGATGATCCGCTCGGCCGTCGCCGGGTCGGGCGCAAGGTTCCAGTCGTCCTCCTGCGCGGTGCCGCCGAGGAGCAGCCCGTACGGCTGGGGCATGAAGTACGTCGACTCCTCGCCCTCGTCCTCCACCGAGGTGTACCACTCGCGGATCCCCGGATTCTCGACCACCACCAACTGGCCCCGCACGGGCCGCACTCGGGGATCCGGAAGGAGGTTGCGCGCCCCGAGTCCGGTGCAGTTGACCACGAGCGGCGCGTCCGGAAGGCGCTCGGTGTCCCGGACCTCCACCGTTCCGCCCGCTTCCACGAGGCGCCGCTCCAGCCGGCCCAGATGCGTCGGCATGTCGATCAGCGGGAGCCTCGCCCGCAGCCCCTCCGGGGCCTCGCGGAGCCCGGGCACCTCGGCCGCCCACGGCCCGAGGCCGCCGAGCCGGGCTCCGGCGTGCAGCCCGTCGACCAGGCGCACCCCGGTCTCCTCGGGCCTGAGCGCCATCTCCTCGTACACCCGCAGCGAGGCGAGCGCCCAGTCGCCGACGCGCTCCTCGGGCTCGATGCGGTACGGCCACCACAGTGCGCCCGCCACGGCCGACGTCGACTCCCGCGGCCGCTGCCGGCACCACACCCGGACCCGGCGGCCCGACTCCGCCAGGACGATCGCGGTCGTCAACCCGACGACCCCGCCGCCCACCACGATCACGTCGTTGCTCATGCCCGGACGGTAACCCACCGGTGCGAGCCGCGGGGTCTGCGCGGATCAGCGTGCGCCGACGTCCCGCAGTGCCGCCTCCAGCGCCCGCAGCACCGGAGCGGGCTCCTCGCGCAAGTAGAAGTGCCCGCCCGGGAATTGACGTACCGTCACATCGGCGGTGGTGTGCTGTTGCCAGCTTTCGAGCTGCTCGCGCGGGTGGTCGGCACTGCCGCCGAACACCGTGATCGGCACGGCCAGCGGCTCGGTCTCCCGCCAGGAGTACGTCTCCAGGACGCGGTAGTCGTCCCGCAGCGCGCCCACGACCAGCTCACGCAGCTCCGCCGAGTCCAGGACCTCCTGCGGGATCCCGCCGTGGATCTTCGCGACCCGGTCGATGAGCTCGTCGTCGGGCAGGTGGTGCAGCGGATCGTCGACGCGCACATGGCGCAGATGCGGCGCCGGGTAGCCGGAGACGACCAGCCGGGCGGGCAGCGGGCGGCCCGCGTCCCGCAGGGCACGGGTGATCTCGTAGGCGATGAGGGAACCCAGGCTGTGCCCGAAGAAGGCGAACGGCGCCGGGCTGAGCGGCACCTCGTCGAGGAACGCGGCCACCAGCGCCTCCATCGAGGCGAACCCCGGCTCCCCGAACCGCGAACCGCGGCCCGGCAGCTGCACGGCCTGGAACTCGGCGCCCGGCATGTCGCGGCCCCAGCGAAGGTACTCCGTGGCCGAACCGCCCCCGTGCGCGAAGCAGTAGAGCTTGGGGGCGCCAGGGCGCGGCTCCCCGGTGATGAGCCAACGGGGCGACACGGCGGTGTTCATGGTGCGGAAACCTCCAGAGGGAGCGGGCCGGTGAAATGCCGCAGCGCGACGAGTCTCGCACCTCGCACCGTGCCCGGAAACGTGCGCCCTGTTTCGGCCGGCGAGCCATGATCCGGAGGGGCGGTCGGCGTGCGGGCGCCCCGCCGGGGGCGCGGGGCGGGATCGGGGCCTGGCTGGGGACGGCTCAAGACCGGACCGAGGGACGGCTTAAGATCGGTCACCTCATGACTGCAACTCTCGTCGCCAAGGACCTCGCCGCCGGCCACGGCGACCGCACCCTGTTCGCCGGGCTCGACCTGGTGGTCGCCCCCGGCGACGTCATCGGCCTCGTCGGACCCAACGGCGCGGGCAAGTCCTCCCTGCTCCGCCTGCTCGCCGGGCTCGACACCCCCGAACAGGGCGAGCTGCGCCTTTCCCCGCCGGGCGCGAGCGTCGGCCACCTTCCGCAGGAGCCCGACCGGCGCCCCGGCGAGACGATCCGCGCCTTCCTCGCCCGGCGCACCTCAGTCGCCGCCGCCCAGGAAACGATGGACGCCGCGACCCAGGCCCTGGTCGACGGAGCTCCCGGCGCCGACGACGCGTACGCCGACAGCCTGGAGCGCTGGCTCGCGCTCGGCGGCGCCGACCTCGACGAGCGGGCCGAGGAGGTCGCCGCGTCCCTCGGCCTGACCACCGGTCTCGACCAGCCGATGACCGCGCTCTCCGGCGGCCAGGCCGCCCGCGCCGGACTCGCCTCGCTGCTCCTGTCCCGCTACGACGTCTTCCTGCTCGACGAGCCGACCAACGACCTCGACCTGGACGGCCTGGAGCGGCTCGAAGCCTTCGTGAAGGGACTGCGCGCCGGCACGGTCGTCGTCAGCCACGACCGCGAGTTCCTCGCCCGCACCGTCACCAAGGTGCTCGAACTCGACCTCGCCCAGCAGCAGATCAACCTGTACGGCGGCGGCTACGAGGCCTACCTAGAAGAGCGCGCCACCGCCCGCAGGCACGCCCGCGAGGACTACGAGGAGTACGCCGACAAGCGCTCCGCCCTCGAAGGCCGCGCCCAGATGCAGCGCTCCTGGATGGACAAGGGCGTCAAGAACGCCCGCCGCAAGGCCACCGACAGCGACAAGCTGGGCAAGAAGTTCCGCAGCGAGGCGAGCGAGAAGCAGGCATCCAAGGCCCGCCAGACCCAGCGCATGATCGAACGCCTCGACGTCGTCGAGGAGCCCCGCAAGGAGTGGGAGCTGCGCATGGAGATCGCTGCCGCGCCCCGCTCGGGCGCGGTCGTCGCGACGCTGAACGGCGCCGAGGTGCACCGCGAGGGCTTCACCTTCGGGCCCGTCTCGCTCCAGATCGACTGGGCCGACCGCGTCGCGATCACCGGCGCCAACGGTTCCGGCAAGTCGACCCTGCTCGCGGCCCTCCTCGGCCGGCTTCCGCTGGACGCGGGTCAGGCCACGCTCGGCTCCGGAGTCGTCGTCGGCGAGGTCGACCAGGCACGCGGCCTGTTCCTGGGCGAGGAGTCGCTGCTCGACGCGTTCTGCGCGGCGGTCCCCGACACGGAACCCGCCGAGGTGCGCACCCTGCTCGCCAAGTTCGGCCTCAAGGCCCACCACGTGCTGCGGCCGGCCGGTTCGCTCTCGCCGGGCGAGCGCACCCGCGCCGCCCTCGCCCTGCTCCAGGGCAGGGGCGTCAACCTCCTCGTCCTCGACGAGCCGACCAACCACCTCGACCTCCCCGCCATCGAGCAGCTGGAGTCCGCGCTCGACTCGTACACCGGCACCCTGCTCCTGGTCACCCACGACCGGCGGATGCTCGACGCCGTGCACACGACCCGCCGCCTGGAAGTCGCGGACGGAAAGGTCACCGAGCACTGACACCCCGGGCCACCCGGCCGCGCGGGCACGTTCCTTCGCGACTGCGATTCGCGGTGGCCTGAGCGTACGGTGGTCGGGTGCACCGCGACCGACTGGAGGCCGTCCTGGAAGCGCTGCCCAGGGCGGCCATCGTTCAAGGCGGCGACGACATCGTGATCGCCGTCAACCGCCGATTCACCGACATGTTCGCCCTCGAAGGCCGAGTCGAGACCGGCCCGGGCGCGCCGCTCGGGCCGGTCGTCGACGCCGTGTGCGACACCTTCTCCGAACGGCCCTCCTGGGTCGTCGACACCACCCACGCCATCGCCGCCCGGCACATCCACCGGGCCGCCGAGATCCCGCTCACCGACGGCCGAGTGATCCGGCGCGACGTGGAGCCGCTGTACGACGCGGACGGCGTGCCCTTCGGCTCACTGTGGACGGCCGAGGACATCACCGAGGACAAGCGCCGCGAGCACGCCCTGGAGCGCGACAACGCGGCGCTCGCCGAGCTCGCCGGGCAGCGCAACGAGTTCCTCGCCCTCGCCTCGCACAGTCTGCGCACCCCGCTCACCTCCATCCTCAGCTTCTGCGAGCTGCTCGCCGACCCGGCGTCCGGCCCGCTCGACGCCGACCAGCACGCCCTCCTGGACGCGATCCGGCGCAACGCCGCACGCATGGAAGGCGTCATGACCACCCTCATGAACACGGCCCGGCTGCGCACCCCCCAGCTGAAGCTGGAGTTCGGCCGGGTGGAGATCGCGCGGATGCTCCAGCACGCGGTGCTCGACCGGATGTCCACGACCTCGCGGGCCGGGGTGTTCGTGGCCCTGCGCTGCGCCGAGGGCCCGCCGCTCCACGGCGACGAGCACCGCCTGGAGCACGTACTCGCCAACCTCCTTGAGAACGCTGCCAAGTTCACCCCGCCCGGCGGCCGCATCGACATCGACGCCGCCCCGCACGGCGACCAGTGGCACATCGACGTCGCCGACACCGGGATCGGCGTGCCCGAGCAGTACCGCGAGGAGATCTTCTCCGGCTTCGTCCGCGCCCCCAACGCCGAGACCGGCGGCTTCCCCGGCACCGGCCTCGGCCTCACCATCAGCCGCGAGATCGTGCGCCGGCACGGCGGCGAGCTCACCGTCTCGGCCGCCGAGAGCGGGGGAGCCGTCTTCGGCATCCGGCTGCCCGTCGCCGGACCGCCCGCCGAAGGAGCCGGGCGGTGACGCGGATCCTGGTCGTCGAGGACGACGCGGACGTGGCCATGGCCCTACGCATCCTCTTCACCCGGGCCGGGTACGAGGTCGTGCCCGCCGCGGACGGCCGCGAGGGGCTCCGCCGGCTCTTCGCGGACAGCCCCGACCTGATGGTCCTCGACGTCGGCCTGCCGGAACTCGACGGCTGGCAGGTCCTGGAGCGCACCCGCGACATGACCGACCTGCCCGTCCTGCTGCTCACCGCCCGCGGCGCCGAGACCGACCGGGTGCGCGGCCTGCGCGCCGGGGCCGACGACTATCTGCCGAAACCGTTCGGCAACGAGGAACTGCTCGCCCGCGTCGAGGCCCTGCTGCGCCGCGCCTCGCCCGCCCGCTGGGCCGGCGCCTCCCACGACGAGGCGCTGCGCCTCGTGCCCGAGCGGCGCTCGGCGGTCTGGCGCGGCGAGGAGGTGCGGCTCAGCGACATCGAGTACCGGCTGCTCCAGGCCCTGGTCCGCAACCGGGGTCGGGTCGTCAGCACCGACCAGCTGCTCGACCAGGTCTGGGACGACCCCCACGGCATCGGCCGCGAGCGGGTGAAATTCGCGGTCCTGCGCGTACGCCGCAAGCTCCAGCAGACGGCGGGCAGCCTCGAATCCGACCCCCTTGAGGCGGTGCGGGGCCTGGGCTACCGGTACCGGGGGGATCAGGACGCCTGAGCGGCTGTCCCTGAACGCCTTACGGGTCGAAGGTCCTGGACGCGCTGGGGTCGAAAGGTCCGGGTATGTTCGATTGGCGGCTTCGCAACCGTCGGGCAACCGAAAGCCATCCGGGTGCGCAACGGACATCGGAGAGCCTCGGGACGTCCCCGCCGGTCCGTCCTGGAGGCCCCGTGTCCGCCCTGCCGCCCCGCAGCATCGCCGTCGTCCTCGGCACCCGCCCCGAGCTGGTGAAGCTGACTGAGCTGATCCGGCTCCTCGGGCCCGCCGCGCACGTCATGCACACCGGGCAGCACTACGACGAGGAGCTCTCCGGCCGCTTCCTGGCCGACCTCGGCATCCCCGAGCCGACCTACCTCACCGGCATCGGCGGCCGGCCCCGGGCGGTCCAGATCTCCGCGGCCCTTGCCCAGCTCGACGCGGTGTTCGCGGCCGAGCCGCCGCGTGCGGTCGTCGTCCAGGGCGACACCAACGCGGCGCTCTCCGGCGCGCTCGCCGCCAACGCGCGCTCCATCCCGCTCGTCCACGTCGAGGCGGGGCTGCGCAGCCACGACCGGAACATGCCGGAGGAACACAACCGGGTGCTGATCGACCGGATCGCGGACGTGCTGTGCGCGGCGACCCCGGAGAACCGCGACAACCTCCTTGCCGAGGGGATCCCCGCGGGGCGCATCGAGGTCACCGGCAATACGGTTGTCGAAGCGGTACGGAGCCAACTCCCCACCAGCGCCCAGCGGTTCGCCGAGCTGGAGCGGCTCGGGGTGACGAGTGACGCGTACGTCCTGGCCACGGTCCACCGGCCGGAGAACACGGACGACCCGGTGGCGCTGCGGGCCGTCCTCGCCGAGCTCGCCTCGCTCGCGGCCGAGCTGCCGGTGGTCCTTCCGCTGCATCCCCGCACGCGGGGCCGTATCGAGGCGGCCGGCCTCGCGGGGCTCCTCGATCCCCTCCTCGTCACCCCGCCGCTCGGCTACCGGACCTTCCTCGCCCTGGCCCAGCACGCGGCGCTCCTGGTGTCCGACTCCGGGGGCGTCCAGGAGGAGGTCACGGTGCTGGGCCGTCCCCTCGTCGTCGTACGCAACTCGACGGAGCGGCCGGAAGCGATGCCTGACTTTGCCGAACTGGTATGCCCTGGGCGGGAGTTGGGGGAGGCGGTGCGGCGACGACTTGCCTCCGGCGCGGCGGGCCGGGCACGGCTCGCCGCGCTCCCGAGCCCCTTCGGGGACGGGCTGGCTTCGCGGCGGGTTGTCGAGTTGCTGGTGGGGCTTGCGGCGCGGGGGGCTTATACGGCGGTCGCCTGACGGTGGGGGTGTTCGGGCGCGGGTGGTCTGTGGCTGGTCACGCAGTTCCCCGCGCCCCTGAGCGGCATGCCGTCGCGCCACACCAGCCCGTTCGGCCCGCTCTTGTGACCGCTACGCAGCCGTGGTCGGGTCGCCCCCCCCGGCGGCGGAGCCGCACATGTCACAGCCCCGCGCTCCTGGGCGGCATGGTGCCGGACCGCCCCAACCTGCTGAGCCCCGCTGCGGCGGCTGCCGCGCAGCCGCACATCTCACAGCACCGTGCCCCTACGCAGGGGTGCCCGTAAGCGATCTTCAAGGACCCCCCCACCCCCATGCCCAACAGCCTGCTCCTCTTCCTCTTCCCCTTCTTTCTCCTCGGGTGCTTCCTGCTCTACTGGGCCGGAGCCCGTCACGCCTACCTGCGGCGGGCGCGTACCGAAGCGGGCGATCCCGGCGCGCTCGACTGGCACTTCTTCGTGCCCTGCCGGGACGAGGAGGCCGTCGTCGGGGCCACCGTCGCGCAGCTGCGCGGGGACTTTCCCCCGGCGCATGTCTGGGTCATCGACGACGACAGTGACGACCGGACCGGGGTCATCGTCGCCGCGCTGGCCGAGGACGACCGGCGGGTCCACCTCGTGCGCCGGGTGCGGCCCGACGCGCGTACCGGCAAGGGGGACGCCCTGAACGCCGCCTATGAGCAGCTCGGGGACTTCCTGCCGGGCGGGGCGGACCGGGAGCGGATCGTCGTCTGCGTGGTCGACGCCGACGGGAGGCTCGACCCCCGCGCCCTCGAACTCGTCTCGGGACCGGCCGCGTTCGGGGACCCGGAGGTCGGCGGAGTGCAGGTCGGTGTGCGGATGCGCAATGTCGACGACGAGCGACCGCTGCCCGAGCGGGGCCGCCTGGCGAACGCCTTCGCGCGGCTCCTCGTGCGCGTCCAGGACATGGAGTTCGCCGTGTCCAACGCGGGCATGCAGCTGCTCCGTGGCCGTACCGGCTCGGTCGGACTGGGCGGCAACGGCCAGTTCACCCGGCTCTCCGCGCTCGACCGGATCGCCGCCGCCGAGCAGCGCCCGTGGCAGCGCGGCGCGCTCCTTGAGGACTACGAGCTGGGCCTCCAGATGATCCTCGCCGGCTACCGCATCACGCACGTCGCCGACACCTGGGTCTCCCAGGAGGGCCTTCCGCACGCCCGCCGGCTGCTCACCCAGCGCACCCGCTGGGCCCAGGGCAACCTCCAGTGCGTGCGCTACGCGGGCCGGATCCTGTCTTCGCGCCAGTACACCGGCGCGGGCGTCCTGGAGACGCTGTACACGTTCTTCCAGCCCGTCGCGCATCTCCTCACGCTCGTGCTGTGCGCCGCGATGCTCGTACTCGGCGGACTCGGCTCGCTCGCGGTCTGGCCGCTGACCCTGGTGCTCGCGGCGCTCTCCATCGGCCCGTTCGTCCTGTGGGGCCCGGTCTACCGCCGCGACCACGCCCCGGAGGCCGCACGGATCACCGCCGTGCTGTGGGGCTTCGCGCTGTGGCTGTACGCGTACCACTTGTTCGTCGTGTCGGCGCGCGGCTTCGTGCGCAGCCTGCGCGGCCGCACGGGGTGGGCCAAGACCCGCCGCAACGCCGAGCCGATCACGGCGGGCCCGGTCGCCCTGGAGGGCTGACCCGTCATCAACAAGGGGCGGGCGTACGGCAGTTGATGCCCCTACGCCCGCCCCTCACCTCTGTCTCAGCGTCCGCTGCGGCCCTTCGGGTCCAGCAGGCCCGCCTTGCGCAGGGCGTCCGCCATCGCGCTGTTCGCGGGAGCCGGTGCCGAGCCGCGGCCCTGGCCGGCGCCCTGCCGGTTGCCGCCACGGGCTTCGCCGCCGCCGTTGCCACGGCGCTGCTGGCCCTGGCCCTGGCGCTGCTGCGGAGGCCGGTTGCCCTGACCCTGGCCGCCCCGCTCGCCGCGCTCCCGCTTGGGCGCGCCGCCCGGTGCGGACGCGTCGTCGTCCAGCCGCAGGGTCAGCGAGATCCGCTTGCGCGGCACGTCCACGTCGAGGACCTTCACCCGGACGATGTCGCCCGGCTTCACCACATCGCGCGGGTCCTTCACGAACGTCTTCGACAGCGCCGAGACATGCGCGAGCCCGTCCTGGTGCACACCGATGTCGATGAACGCGCCGAACGCCGCCACGTTCGTGACCACGCCCTCAAGGAGCATCCCGGGCTCCAGGTCGCCGATCTTCTCGACGCCCTCCTTGAAGGTGGCCGTCTTGAACGCCGGGCGGGGGTCGCGGCCCGGCTTCTCCAGCTCGCGCAGGATGTCGGTGACCGTGGGCAGACCGAAGGTCTCGTCCACGAAGTCGTCGGGCCGCAGGGAGCGCAGCACCCCCGTGTTGCCGATGAGGGACGCGACCTCGCTGCCCGCCGTCTTCACCATCCGCCGCACCACCGGGTACGCCTCGGGGTGCACGCTGGAGGCGTCCAGCGGGTCCTCGCCGTCGCGGATCCGCAGGAAGCCCGCGCACTGCTCGTACGCCTTCGGGCCGAGCCGCGCCACGGCCTTGAGGGCCTTGCGCGAACGGAACGGGCCGTTGGCGTCGCGGTGCGCCACGATGTTCTCGGCGAGGCCCGAGCCGATGCCGGACACCCGCGAAAGCAGCGGCGCGGAGGCGGTGTTGACATCCACCCCCACGCCGTTCACACAGTCCTCGACCACCGCGTCGAGGGAGCGCGACAGCTTCACCTCGGACAGGTCGTGCTGGTACTGGCCCACCCCGATGGATTTCGGGTCGATCTTCACCAGCTCGGCGAGCGGGTCCTGCAGGCGGCGGGCGATGGAGACCGCGCCGCGCAGCGACACGTCCATGTCCGGGAACTCCTGCGAGGCGAACGCGGAGGCCGAGTACACCGAAGCGCCCGCCTCCGACACCATCACCTTGGCGAGGTTCAACTCCGGGTGTTTGGCGATGAGTTCACCGGCGAGCTTGTCGGTCTCGCGGGACGCCGTGCCATTGCCGATGGCGATCAGCTCGACCGCGTGCTCCTTGCAGAGCCCGGCCAGCTTGGCCAGCGCCTGGTCCCACTTGTTCGCGGGGACGTGCGGGTGGATCACGTCCGTCGCCACGACCTTGCCGGTCGCGTCGATGACCGCGACCTTCACGCCCGTACGGAAACCGGGGTCGAGGCCGAGCGTGGCCCGGGTGCCGGCCGGGGCGGCGAGCAGCAGGTCGCGCAGGTTGGAGGCGAAGACGCGGACCGCCTCGTCCTCGGCCGCCGTGCGAAGACGAAGCCGCAGGTCGATGCCGAGGTGGACGAGAATGCGGGTGCGCCAGGCCCAGCGGACCGTGTCACCGAGCCACTTGTCGCCGGGACGACCCCGGTCGGCGACGCCGAAGCGGCGCGCCACCATGCTCTCGTACGTCGAGGGGCCCGGCTCCGCCGACGGCTCCTCGGGCTCCAGGACGAGGTCGAGGACGTCCTCCTTCTCGCCGCGCAGCATCGCGAGCACCCGGTGCGAGGGCAGCGCGGTGAACGGCTCGGTGAAGTCGAAGTAGTCGGCGAACTTGGCGCCCGCCTCCTCCTTGCCGTCCCGCACCTTCGCCGCGAGGCGGCCCCTGGTCCACATGCGCTCGCGCAGCTCGCCGATCAGGTCGGCGTCCTCCGAGAAGCGCTCGGTGAGGATGGCGCGGGCGCCCTCCAGGGCGGCCGCCGGATCGGCGACGCCCTTGTCAGCGTCGACGAACGCGGCGGCCGCGGCGAGCGGCTCCACCGACGGGTCGCCCAGCAGGCCGTCGGCAAGCGGTTCCAGGCCCGCCTCGCGCGCGATCTGCGCCTTGGTGCGCCGCTTCGGCTTGAAGGGCAGGTAGATGTCCTCCAGGCGGGCCTTGGTGTCGGCGGCCCGGATCTGCGCCTCAAGGGCCTCAGTGAGCTTCCCCTGTTCCCTTACGGACTCCAGGATCGCGGTTCGCCGCTCCTCCAGCTCCCGCAGATAGCGCAGCCGTTCCTCAAGGGTGCGCAGCTGGGCATCGTCCAGCATCTCGGTCGCTTCCTTGCGGTAGCGCGCGATGAACGGGACGGTGGACCCGCCGTCGAGCAGCTCGACGGCGGCCTTCACCTGCCGCTCCCGTACGCCGAGTTCCTCGGCGATCCTGCCTTCGATGGACGTCGTCACTTTCCCGTACCGCCTTCTCGCTGAGCCTGAGGCGCCATTGTGGCAGGCGGCACCGACAATCGACGATCAGCCCTTGCCGAGGAGGTCGGCTGGGAAGCCGCCCGCCAGGGCCGCCGCCACCAGAAAGCCCTTGGCGAGTTCGGTGAGCCGGGCCACGCCCTGCGCGCCGAGGAGTTCGTAGGGGGCGAGGTCGAGGCGGTCGGTACGGTCCTCGAGGTCGGCGCGCAGCGCCACACCGGCCTCGGTCAACTCGCCCTCGCCGTCGAGCAGTCCGCGCTCGCGGAGCCGCCCGGCCGCCGCGTCCCAGTCCGACTGCTCCCAGCCGCGCGTGGCCATGACCCACTTGCGCGCCATGCCCTTGCCGGTCGCGGTGTGGCTGACCAGCGCCTCCAGCGGGTCGAGCGCCAGGTCGAGCAGCGCGGTGAGGTGGCCGTCGCCGCGGTGCTCGCGCAGCAGCGTCGTCGCGTGCCAGTAGGCCAGGTGCGGCTCCTCGGGCACGGGCAGGTCGGCGTGCGCGGCGTACAGGGGCCGGGCGTGCCGGGTGCAGCCCTCGGTGGCGCGCAGCGCGAGCCGGGCCGCCTCCGCCATCTCGTCCGAGGCAATGGCCTCCTCGCCGAGCAGCCGGCGCAGCGTGCTGTCGACGGCCCTCAGGCGCGCGGCGAGCACGGCCTCGGGGGAGGCGGTGCGCCACACGGCGGGCAGGTGCCGGGCGATCAGGTCGTGCCGGAAGTTGTAGAAGGTGGCCGCCACGACTCCGGGGCCCACGGCCCCCATTGCGGCCGCCCGCCCCGCGAAGTAGGCGGCGCTCGGGTCATCGACGCCCAGCCCGGCGAGCTCCTTGGCGAAGTCCGGCGAGAAGTAGACCGTGGCGTGCAGCGAGTTGAGCGGGTTGTGGCAGTGGCGCCCGGCGCGCAGGGGGAGAGAACTCATACCCAGTACGTTACCGACTGGTCGGTACGCCGTGAAGGGGTTGGCCGATGGCAGGAAAGGTGGGGTTCTCGTCATTGCGGCCATCGGGCCCCGGGCGAAGGATGGGGGCATGACGCAGCGCTCCGTCCTGGTGGTCCTCTTCGACGACGTACAGAGCCTCGATGTGACAGGACCGGCCGAGGTGTTCACCGCGGCGGGCCGCGCCCTCGGGGACCGCGCCGCCTACCGGCTTCACTTCGCCTCGCTCGACGGGGCCCCGGTCACCTCGCACAGCGGGCTGCGCCTCATGGCCGACTCCGCGCTCGCGGACGCGGGACCGGCGGACATCCTGCTCGTCCCGGGCGGAGACGGCACCCGCAACGCCGATCCCCGGCTGGTGAACTGGCTGCGGACGCACGGGCCGCGCGCCCGGCGCCTCGTCTCGGTGTGCTCGGGCTCGATGCTGCTCGCCGAGGCCGGGCTGCTCGACGGGCGCCGGGCCACCACGCACTGGGCCTTCTGCGCCGAGATGGCCTGCCGCTACCCGGCGGTCCGGGTCGAGCCGGATCCGATCTTCGTGCGGGACGGCAACGTCGCCACCTCGGCCGGGGTCACCGCGGGCATCGACCTCGCCCTCGCCCTGGTGGAGGAGGACCACGGCAGGGACGTGGCCCTGGCCGTCGCCCGTGCCATGGTGGTGTTCCTGCGCCGGCCGGGCAACCAGGCCCAGTTCAGCGCCCAGCTCGCCGCGCAGACGGCCCGGCGCGAGCCGCTGCGCGAACTCCAGCAGTGGATCACCGAGCACCCGGACGGCGACCTGTCCGTCGAGGCCCTCGCGCAGCGGGCCAGCCTCTCGCCGCGCCACTTCGCCCGCGCCTTCCACGCCGAGACCGGCACGACGCCCGGCCGCTATGTCGAGCGCGTCCGCCTGGAACACGCCCGCCGCCTCCTTGAAGAGACCCCGAACGGCGTCCAGGAGGTCTCCCGCGCGGCCGGTTACGGCACCTCCGAGGCGATGCGGCGCGCCTTCGTCAAAACACTGGGCACGGCCCCGGCCGAGTACCGCCGCCGCTTCCGCCCCACGCCCGCGTAGCCCTCCGTAAGAAGGCAGCAAACAACCATGCAGATCGCGATCCTGCTGTACGACCGGTTCACCGCCCTGGACGCGGTCGGCCCGTACGAGATCCTGGGCCGGACGCCCGGCGCCGAGACGGTGTACGACCCCCAGCCGCCCTACGACGCGGGCTCGCCCGACAAGGCTCCGGCCCATCTCGTCGAGGAGTTCCGCGCCGCGAGCCGTTTGGACCCCGCAGACCAGAACTGACCCAACACGCAACCTCCTTAGAAGGACAGCCCATGCAGATAGCCGTCGCCCTGTACCCCGGCTTCACCGCCCTCGACGCGATCGGCCCGTACGAGACCCTCAGCCCCCTCCCCGGTGCCGAGACGGTGTTCGTGGCCGAGCAGTCCGGGCCCGTGCGCAACGACAGGGGAAGCCTCACCCTGGTCGCCGAGAAGTCCTTCGCGGAGGTGACCCGGCCCGACATCGTGATCGTGCCGGGCGCCCCTCCCGAGGCCGTCGAGCCGCACCTTGGGGGCGGGCCGCTCGTCGACTGGCTGCGCACCGCGGACGTCGCCTCGACGTGGACGACGTCGGTGTGCACGGGCTCGCTGCTGCTCGGCGCGGCCGGGCTCCTGAAGGGTCGGCGCGCGACCTCGCACTGGCTCGCCCTCGACCAGCTCGCGACGTTCGGCGTGACGCCGACCGGGGACCGGGTCGTCTTCGACCACAAGTACGTCACCGCGGCCGGTGTCTCCTCCGGGATCGACATGGGCCTGACGCTGGCCGGAATGATCGCCGGGGACCGGCACGCCCAGGCCGTTCAGCTCCTCATCGAGTACGACCCGCAGCCGCCCTATGACGCGGGCTCGCCCGACAAGGCGCCCGCCGACCTGGTGGACCACTTCAGGACGAAGGGCTTCCCCCAGGGCTGAGGTGCCAGGTGAAGCGCGGAGCCCGGTGCTCCAGGAACGCGGCGACACCCTCCGCGGTGTCGCCGCTGCCGCGCTCCTGCTCCGCCCAGTGCGCGTCCCGGTCGGTCCGGCCGTCCGCGAACTCCTTCGCCGCCGCCTGGGTGAGCTGCGAGCGCGACACCAGGACGCGGGTGAACTCGGCCACCCGTTTGGCCAGTTCACCCCCGGGCAGTACCTCGTCCACCAGGCCGGTCCGCAGCGCCCGCTCGCTGTCGATCAACTCACCTGAGAACAACAGGTACTTGGCGGTCGAAGGCCCCACCAGCGCGGCCAGGCGCCGGGTGGAGGACGCCGGGTAGACGATGCCGAGCTTCGCGGGCGTGACGCCGAAGAGCGCGCCCTCCTCGGCGAACCGCAGATCGCAGGCGGCCGCGAGCTGACTGCCGCCGCCCACGCAGTGACCGCGCACCGCGGCCAGCGTGGGCTTGGGAAAGGCCGCGAGCGCCTCCTCGGCCCGTACCGCGAGCATCTTGGGGTCGTCACCGGGCTCCCGCAGCGTCGAGATGTCGGCGCCCGCGCAGAACGTGTCCCCGGCCCCGGTCAGCACAAGGGCCCGTACGTCCGGATCGGCGGCCAGGGCGTCGAGCAGCGGCGGCAGCGCCCGCCACATCGCGGACGTCATCGCATTGCGCTTGGCGGGGTTGCTGATGACGACGGTGGCGACGCCCTCGGTGAGGCTCTGCTCCAGCTGCGGCTGCATGCGCCGGATGCTATCCGGGCGCCCGAAACCTATGATCACAAGGGGGGTCGTCGCACGCGGACCGTGAGGAGACGCTGATGACCGGACCCACCAAGGACGTCGGCCGTGAGGGCCGGAAACTGAGCCGGAGCTTCGGTCTGCTCGCCCTGCTCGGGGCGATCCTGGTCGTGGCCGGTCTCGTGGGCCTCGGCTACACCGAGTTCGCCACCCTCACCACCATGCTGTTGTTCGGCTGGCTGCTGCTCGTCGGCGGCGTCGTGGGCCTCGCGCACGCGATCCAGTCGCGCGGCTCCAGCTTCTTCTGGCTCGGCGTCGTGGTCGCCGCGCTGAACCTCGCCGCGGGCGTCGTCATCATCCGCCGCCCCGAGGGCAGCGCCGAGGCGCTCACCATGTTCGCCGCCCTGCTGTTCCTGACCGGCGGTGTCTTCCGCCTGGTGGGCAGCGTGGTGGTGCGCGGGCCGCAGTTCGGCTGGACGCTGGTGCAGGGCGCGTTCGGGGTGCTCCTCGGCGTGCTGGTGCTCGCGAACTGGCCGAGCAACAGCCGGTACGTCATCGGCTGCTTCTTCTCGCTGGCCCTGCTGTTCGACGGCCTCGGCCTGATCGCCATCGGATTGAGCGGACGCAGAATCGTCACTCTTGTGAGTGACGCCGTGGCCCCGGCGGAGGCCGGGAAGGGCACACCTCCGATGTCTCCGACATCCCCGCAAGCCATGGCAAAGCCCTCAGAGGAAGATCAGAACCCGACGGAGCGATGACCTTCTCTTGCATCGGGGAGCAAAAAGCGGCGATAGATGCTGACTTCTGTTCAGTCGGCCGGTCCGGACCAACACACTCCACACACTCGTGAGCAGACGGGTGTGCTGTCGAGCCGCGAGGGTGGGTGCCGGAACATGGAGATCCGCGGGAGCCTCCCGCCCGAACCCGCCGCTCCGGCCAGGCAGCAGTCGTACGAGGGAGTGTGGCGCTTCACCGCGCCCGCCGTCGACGTCTCCGTGCCGCAGGCCCGGCACGCGGTGCGCGACCTGCTGCGGCGGCAGCGCGTGCCGGCCCACGAGGACCTCGTACAGGGCCTGCTCCTGATCGTCTCGGAGCTGGTCACCAACGCGGTCAGACACGCGGCCCTGCTCTCGCCGCAGGTCGCCGTCGAGGTGGCGATCGGCGCCGAGTGGATCCGGGTGTCCGTCGAGGACAACCACCCCTATCGGCCCAGGGCCCTGGAGACCGACTGCGGCCAGACCGGCGGCCGGGGGCTGCTCCTTGTACGCGAGATCACCGAGGAGGCCGGCGGGGTGTGCGACGTCGAGCAGACCGCGAACGGCGGAAAGATCGTCTGGGCCGCACTCCCGCTGGCCCCGCTGCCCGGGATCACCAGCCCGCGTCGGGCCCCGTGAGCTCCTTGACCGCGGGCCTCGCCGCGTCGAGCACCGTCATGAACCACGCCGAGAACGGGGCGCGGGCGTGCCGCTCGGCGAGCTCCTCGGGCGTCACGAACGCCGTCTCGCCGACCTCCTCCGGGTCCGGCCGCAGCGGCGACTGCACCAGGCCCACGAAGAGGTGGTTGTACTCCTGCTCCACCAGGCCCGAGTCGGGATCCGGGTGGTTGTAGCGCACCGTGCCCGCCTCGGCGAGCAGCGACGGCGAGATCCCCAGCTCCTCGTACGTACGCCGGGCGGCCGCCGCGAACGGGGACTCGCCGGGGTAGGGGTGGCCGCAGCAGGTGTTGGACCAGACGCCGGGGGAGTGGTACTTGCCGAGCGCGCGGCGCTGGAGCAGCAGCCGGCCCGCCGGGTCGAAGAGGAAGACGGAGAACGCCCGGTGCAGCTGTCCGGGCGCCTGGTGGGCGGAGAGCTTCTCCGCGGTTCCGATGGTGTTGCCGCTCTCGTCGACGAGTTCGAGCAAGATCTCTGGTGCGGCGCCCGTGGTCCCGTTCGACGAGTTGTTCGCCGTGGTGGCTGGTGTGCTCGGCATAACCATCCTTCGCTTCGGTCCTCGGCTGCCCAGTCTGCCGTACAAAAGCGGCGTGTCCGCCATTGACCGGCATCCGCATGTCCTGCCCCACGCGGGGCCCAGGGAACCGCGCGCTTCAGTGGCAGAGCTTCGCCTCGTGCTCGGCGTGGCCGCCCGGCTCCAGCTGGAAGGTGCAGTGCTCGACGTCGAAGTGATCGCCCAGGCATCCCTGCAACTCGTGCAGCAGCTTCTCGTGCCCCACCGAGTCGAGCACCTCCTGGCTGACCACCACGTGCGCCGAGAGCACCGGCATCCCCGAGGTGATCGTCCAGGCGTGCAGATCGTGTACGTCCTCCACGCCCGGCAGCTCCACTATGTGCGCCCGCACCTCGGCCATGTCGACGCCCTTGGGTGCCGATTCGAGCAGCACGTTGAGGGTCTCGCGCAGCAGCTTGACGGTCCTGGGCACGATCATCAGGCCGATCACGAGCGAGGCGATCGGGTCGGCCGCCTGCCAGCCGGTGGTCATGATGACCAGACCGGCGACCACGACGGCCGCCGAGCCGAGCGCGTCCGAGAGGACCTCCAGGAACGCGCCGCGCACATTCAGGCTGTCCTGCTGGCCCTTCATGAGGAGGGACAGCGAGACCGAGTTCGCGACCAGGCCTATCAGGCCGAAGATCACTGCCGTGCCGCCTGCCGTATCGGCCGGCTCGACGAACCGCGACACCGCCTCGAACAGGACGTAGCCGCCCACCCCGAGCAGCAGCAGACAGTTGGCGAGCGCCGCGAGTATCTCGGCGCGGGCGTACCCGAAGGTGCGGTTGCCCCCGGCCGGGCGGTTGGCGAAGTGGATGGCGAGCAGTGCCATCGCGAGCCCGAGGCCGTCCGTCGCCATGTGCGCCGCGTCCGCGACGAGAGCCAGCGAGTCCGCGAGCAGCCCCCCGACGATCTCCACGACCATCACGGTCAGTGTGATGCCGAGTGCGATGCGCAGCCGTCCCCGGTATGCGGCGGCCGCTGTGCCGGTCGGCGGCGGCCCGCCGTGCGTGTGTCCGTGGTCGTGCCCAGCCCCCATGAAAGCCCTCCCGGGTCTGTTCCCGATCAATCCCGACGTCTGTGTACGAGGGGTCAGTGAACTACGGGTAGGGGGTATGTGCAACACGGGACTGAACACCGTTGTCATATGCTCTGACCTGCGGAAATGCTTGCAGGTCAGAGCGTCGGAGAGATCGCCGGGCCCGCCCCGGCAGCGCCGCCCGCAGGATCGCGCGGGCGGCGCTGTCCGAGCGCGGTTTGTGGGCTGCGCCCTTGATCGACGATGATGATCGCGGCGTCCCCGCACTGGGCGCTGCCGGGCCCATCGGGCGTAAGACCCAGGCTCCGAACGGCCAGTGAATTCCCGGTTCCGCGCATCCGATAGCCTCTGCCGACGTGCCGCCCGCCCCCGTGCCGGGCCGGGTCGTCGCACTTCAGCCATGTCAGTCGCAAGGAGTGAGTTCGTCTGTCGACCGCCATCCTTACCGGTCCGCCGGTGCCCGGATCGCAGCTCGGACCCGATCTGCGCACACTGGGTTTCGACGTGCAGCAGGCCTTCCTCCCCGACGATCTGCCCCGCCTCCTCGCCGAGGTGCCGGCCGGTGAACGCGTCGCCCTGGTCGACCCGCGCTTCGTCGGGCACGTCCACGCGCTGCGTCTCGCGCTGACCGATCCCCGCTTCCCGGCGGCCTCGGTGCCCGGCGCGCTCACCGTCCAGGCCGAGGCCCGCCCGGCGCTCACCCGCGCCCTGGCCGGCGGCACGCAAGCGCCCGCGGCCCAGGGCGGTACGGATTGCGTGCTCGCCGACGACATCGCCGCGGCCATCGAGGCCGACGGCGTCGCGGTGCACCACCCCGAGCTCGGCTCGCTCGTCGCGACCGTCCCCGCGGACGCCGTCGCCGCGGTCGCGGCGGCCCAGGCCGTCGCCGCCGTCGACGACGAGGCCGTACGCCTGCGCAACGCCGTGAAGTCCCGCGACGGGTTCTTCACCACCCACTTCATCAGCCCGTACTCCCGCTACATCGCGCGCTGGTGCGCCCGCCGGGGGCTCACCCCCAACCAGGTCACCACCGCCTCGCTGGTCACCGCGCTGATCGCGGCCGGCTGCGCGGCGACCGGGACCCGCGGCGGCTATGTCGCGGCCGGAGTGCTGCTGATCCTCTCCTTCGTCCTGGACTGCACCGACGGGCAGCTCGCCCGCTACTCGCTCCAGTACTCGACGATGGGCGCCTGGCTCGACGCCACCTTCGACCGCGCCAAGGAGTACGCCTACTACGCGGGCCTCGCTCTCGGCGCGGCCCGGGGCGGCGACGACGTGTGGGCGCTGGCGCTCGGCGCGATGGTGCTCCAGACCTGCCGCCACGTCGTGGACTTCTCGTTCAACGAGGCCAACCACGACGCGACCGCCAACACCAGCCCCACCGCCGCCCTCTCCGGCAAGCTCGACTCGGTCGGCTGGACGGTGTGGGTGCGGCGCATGATCGTGCTGCCGATCGGTGAGCGCTGGGCGATGATCGCCGTGCTGACCGCAGCCACCACACCCCGCATCGTCTTCTACGCGCTGCTCATCGGCTGCGCCTTCGCCGCCTGCTACACCACCGCGGGCCGGGTCCTTCGCTCGCTGACCCGCCGAGCCACCCGCACCGACCGCGCGGCCCAGGCGCTCGCCGACCTCGCGGACAGTGGGCCCGTCGCGCAACTGGTCGCGGCCAGGGCGCCGCGGATCCCGGGCGCCCCCGTGGTCGCGGCCGTCGGCGCGGCCGCGCTCATCGCGGCAGCGCTCACGCAGCCGGTCGGCAGCGGCCGGATGATCATCGCGGCCGTCTTCTACGCGGTCCTGTCGGGCCTCGCCGTCGCGCGCCCCCTCAAGGGCGCCCTCGACTGGCTCGTGCCGCCACTCTTCCGGGTGGCCGAATACTGCACGGTCCTGATCCTGGCGGCCCGCTCGGACGTGAACGGGGCCCTCCCCGCGGCCTTGGGGCTGGTGTCCGCGGTCGCCTACCATCACTACGACACGGTCTACCGCATCAAGGGCGGTTCGGGCGCGCCGCCGAGGTGGCTGGTGCGGCTGATCGGCGGCCACGAGGGCCGCACGCTCGTGGTGACCGTGCTCGCCGCCGTCCTCGCCACGCGAGACACAGACTTCACCCTGGCGCTCACCGCCCTCACGGCGGCCATCGCGCTCGTGGTGCTCGTGGAGTCCATCCGCTTCTGGGTGTCCTCCGGAGCACCTGCCGTACATGACGAAGGAGAAACAGCATGATTGGCCTCGTACTGGCAGCCGGTGCCGGACGGCGTCTGCGCCCCTACACCGACACGCTCCCGAAGGCCCTCGTGCCTGTCGACGGTGACACCACCGTCCTGGACATCGCGCTGAAGAACTTCGCCGAGGTCGGCCTCACCGAGGTCGCCGTCGTCGTCGGCTACCGCAAGGAGGCCGTGTACGCGCGCAAGGAGGCCCTGGAGGCCAAGTACGGCGTCGCGATCACGCTGATCGACAACGACAAGGCCGAGGAGTGGAACAACGCCTACTCCCTGTGGTGCGCGCGTGAGGTCCTCAAGCGCGGTGTGATCCTCGCCAACGGCGACACGGTCCACCCCGTCTCCGTCGAGAAGACCCTGCTGGCCGCGCGCGGCCAGGGCCAGAAGATCATCCTCGCCCTCGACACGGTGAAGAACCTCGCCGACGAGGAGATGAAGGTCATCACCGCCGAGGGCAAGGGCGTCCAGCGCATCACCAAGCTGATGGACCCGGCGACCGCCAGCGGCGAGTACATCGGCGTCACGCTGATCGAGGCCGAGGCCGCCGAGGAACTCGCCGACGCCCTGAAGACCACCTTCGAGCGCGACCCGGACCTCTACTACGAGGACGGCTACCAGGAGCTCGTGAACCGCGGCTTCACCGTCGACGTGGCCCCCATCGGCGAGGTGGCGTGGGTCGAGATCGACAACCACGACGACCTGGCGAAGGGCCGTGAGATCGCGTGCCAGTACTGACCCGGCTGATCCCGTCACCGGTCTTCGTCGACATCCGGCGTGGTGCCCTCGACGACCTCGGGGTCGTCCTGGCGGACCAGCGCATCTCGGCCAACGGCAAGCTGGCGATCGCGATCAGCGGCGGCTCGGGGCGGAAACTGCGTGAGCAGTTCGCCCCGGTGCTGCCGGGCGCCGACTGGTACCCGGTCGAGGGCGGCACCATCGACGCGGCGGTCAAGCTCGCCGACGCGATGCGCGGCAAGCGCTACGACGCGGTCGTGGCGCTCGGCGGCGGCAAGATCATCGACGTGACGAAGTACGCGGCGGCCCGGGTCGGGCTGCCGATGGTCGCCATCGCCACGAACCTCTCGCACGACGGCATCTGCTCGCCGATCTCCACGCTGGACAACGACAACGGGCGCGGCTCCTACGGCGTGCCCACGCCGCTGGCGATCCTCATCGACCTGGACGTCATCCGGGACGCGCCCCCGCGTTTCGTGCGCTCGGGCATCGGCGACGCGATCTCCAACCTGTCGGCGCTCGCGGACTGGGAGCTCTCGCACCGGGAGACCCAGGAGCCCATCGACGGCCTGGCCGCCGCCATGGCCCGCAGCGCCGGCGAGGCGGTCCTGCGCCACCCGGGCGGCATCGGCGACGACGACTTCCTGGTCACCCTCTCCGAGGGTCTTGTCATGTCCGGCATCGCGATGTCGATCAGCGGTGACAGCCGGCCGTCCTCCGGCGCCTGCCACGAGATCAGCCACGCGTTCGACCTGCTCTTCCCGCAGCGCGCCGCCAGCCATGGCGAGCAGTGCGGTCTGGGTGCGGCGTTCGCGATGCACCTGCGGGGTGCCAAGGCCGAGTCCGGTCTCATGACCGAGGTGCTGCGCCGGCACGCGCTGCCGGTGACGGCGGAGGAAATCGGCTTCACCGCCGAGGAGTTCGTGCGGGCCGTCGAGTTCGCGCCGCAGACCCGACCCGGCCGCTACACCATCCTCGAGCACCTCGACCTGTCCACCGACCAGATCAGGGACGCGTACGCCGACTATGCCAAGACCATCCGTAGCTGAGCTCCGCCCGGTCGTGCACCCCGCGGGTGTCAAGGACCGGGTCAGCGGAGAACACTGGGGCGGCCGCCTGTACATGCGTGAGATCTCCCTGCGCATCACCCGCCTCCTGGTCACCACCAAGGTCACGCCGAACCAGCTGACCTATCTGATGACCCTCAGCGGTGTCCTCGCCGCCCCCGCCCTGCTCATCCCGGGCATCTGGGGCGCGGTCCTCGGCGTCGTGGCCGTCCAGGGCTATCTGCTGCTCGACTGCGTCGACGGCGAAGTCGCCCGCTGGAAGAAGCAGTTCTCGCTGTCCGGGGTGTACCTGGACCGCGTCGGCGCCTACCTGTGCGACGCGGCGGTCCTGGTCGGCTTCGGCCTGCGCGCCGCCGACCTGTGGGGCGGCGGCCGGATCGACTGGCTGTGGGCCTTCCTCGGTACGCTCGCGGCCCTCGGCGCCATCCTGATCAAGGCGGAGACCGACCTCGTCGGCGTCGCCCGGCACCAGGCCGGTCTGCCGCAGGTCAAGGACGCGGCCGCCACGCCGCGCTCCTCCGGCATGGCGCTGGCCCGCCGGGCCGCCGCCGCGCTGAAGTTCCACCGCCTGGTCCTCGGCATCGAGGCGTCCCTGCTGATCCTGGTCCTCGCGATCGTGGACCACGTCCGGGGCGACCTGTACTTCTCGCGCCTGGGCGTCGCGGTGCTCGCCGGCATCGCGCTCCTCCAGACGCTGCTGCACCTCGTGTCCATCCTCGCCTCCAGCAGGCTGAAATGAGCGCCCCCATGAAGGTCGGCGCGGTCGTCATCACCATGGGCAACCGCCCCGCCGAGCTGCGGGCCCTGCTCGACTCGGTCGCCAAGCAGGACGGCGACCCGGTCGAGGTCGTCGTCGTCGGCAACGGCGCCCCGGTCCCGGACGTCCCCGAGGGCGTACGCACCGTGGAGCTGCCGGAGAACCTGGGCATCCCGGGCGGCCGCAACGTCGGCATCGAGGCGTTCGGGCCCTCCGGCGCGGAGGTCGACGTGCTGCTCTTCCTCGACGACGACGGGCTGCTCGCCAACACCGACACCGCCGAGCTGTGCCGCAAGGCCTTCGCCGCCGACCCGGAGCTGGGCATCATCAGCTTCCGGATCGCCGACCCGGAGACCGGCGTCACGCAGCGCCGCCACGTCCCGAGGCTGCGCGCCGCCGACCCGATGCGCTCCTCGCGCGTGACGACCTTCCTCGGCGGCGCCAACGCCGTGCGGACCCGGGTGTTCGCGGAGGTCGGCGGGCTGCCCGAGGAGTTCTTCTACGCCCACGAGGAGACCGACCTGGCCTGGCGGGCGCTCGACGCCGGCTGGATGATCGACTACCGCGCGGACATGGTCCTGCACCACCCGACGACCGCCCCGTCCCGGCACGCGGTCTACCACCGGATGGTGGCCCGCAACCGGGTCTGGCTGGCCCGGCGCAACCTGCCCGCCCCGCTCGTCCCGGTCTACCTGGGGGTCTGGCTGCTCCTGACCCTGGCCCGCAAGCCCTCGGGCCCGGCGCTGAAGGCCTGGTTCGGCGGTTTCAAGGAGGGCTGGGCGACGCCCTGCGGACCGCGCCGCCCCATGAAGTGGCGTACGGTCTTCAGACTCACCCGGCTCGGCCGTCCTCCCGTCATCTGAGAGTCTCGGCTCTGAGACCATCGGGCGTACTTCTTGAACACGAAAGTTTTCACTTGTGAGTGACACAACCCTGTCCCCGGCGGAGCTCGCCGCCAAGCACGGGCTGTCGGTGAGCGGAGCCCGGCCCGGGCTCACCGCTTACATCAAGCAGCTGTGGGGCCGGCGCCACTTCATCCTGTCGTTCTCGTCGGCCAAGCTGACCGCCCAGTACAGCGAGGCGAAGCTCGGCCAGATCTGGCAGGTGGCGACGCCCCTGCTGAACGCGCTGGTCTACTACTTCATCTTCGGCGTCCTGATGAACGCGAAGCGGGGCATCGACTCGGACGCGTACATCCCGTTCCTGGTCACCGGCGTGTTCCTCTTCACCTTCACGCAGAACTCGCTGATGGCGGGCGTGCGGGCGATCTCGGGCAACCTCGGTCTGGTGCGGGCCCTGCACTTCCCGCGTGCCTCGCTGCCCGTCTCCTTCGCGCTGCAGCAGCTCCAGCAGCTGCTCTTCTCGATGATCGTCCTGATGATCGTGGTCGTGTCCTCCGGCTTCATGCCGAGCATGACCTGGCCGCTGATCATCCCGGTGCTCGCGCTGCAGTTCGTGTTCAACACCGGCCTGGCGCTGATCTTCGCGCGGCTCGGCTCGAAGACGCCGGACCTCGCACAGCTGATGCCGTTCATCATGCGTACGTGGATGTACTCGTCCGGCGTGATGTTCAGCCTCAGCACCGTGCTCAAGGGCAAACCGCACTGGCTGAAGGACATCCTTCAGTGCAACCCCGCCGCGGTCTACATGGACCTGGCGCGCTACGCCCTGATGGACGGCTACGGCGGCCACTCGCTGCCCCCGCACGTGTGGGCCCTCGCGGCCGGCTGGGCGGTCGTCGTCGGTGGGCTGGGCTTCGTGTACTTCTGGAAGGCTGAGGAGCGGTACGGCCGTGGCTGAGGACATCAAGGACCGCATCGCGGTCGAGACGCGGATTCCGACCGTCATCTGCGACGACGTGCACATCGTGTACACCGTCAACGGAGGCGGCGGCGGAAAGGGCAGCGCCACCGCCGCCCTGAGCCGCATAGTCAAAAGGGACAAGACCGGTGGCGCCGGCCGCGGCATGCGGCGAGTGCACGCGGTCAAGGGCGTGTCGTTCACCGCGTACCGCGGCGAGGCGATCGGCCTGATCGGCTCCAACGGTTCGGGCAAGTCGACGCTCCTTCGGGCGATCGCCGGCCTGCTGCCGCCCGAGAGCGGCCGGGTCTACACCGACGGCCAGCCCTCGCTGCTCGGCGTGAACGCGGCGCTCATGAACGACCTGACCGGCGAGCGCAATGTGATCCTCGGCGGCCTCGCCATGGGCATGTCGCGCGAGGAGGTCAAGGAGCGCTACGAGGAGATCGTCGACTTCTCCGGCATCAACGACAAGGGCGACTTCATCTCGCTGCCGATGCGGACGTACTCCTCCGGCATGGCGGCCCGGCTGCGGTTCTCCATCGCCGCGGCCAAGGACCACGACGTCCTCATGATCGACGAGGCGCTCGCCACCGGTGACCGTCAGTTCCAGATCCGCTCCGAGGAGCGCATCCGGGAGCTGCGCAAGCACGCCGGAACCGTCTTCCTGGTGAGCCACAGCATCGGCTCCATCCGGGACACCTGCGACCGCGTGCTCTGGCTGGAGCGCGGCGAGCTGCTCATGGACGGTCCGACGGACGAGGTCGTGAAGGCCTACCAGAAGGAGTCCGGCCGCTGACATTTGGTCAGTCGGCGGACAGCGGAACCCGCGGCCCCTGTCGATCAACCCTGGCAGGGGCTTCCGCGTCCTATGGTGTGGTCGGACAGTCAAGATCCCGTCAAGTTGCCAGTGTGCGGGGAAGGTTGGGCCGGATTGGAGTGTTCTTGTAATGCTCGCAACACCCCGACGTGTTGTCGGCCGTTGTACAACGTAAGCTGTACCGGTGCTGATTCGCGGCAAGTGGGGTAATACGCCCCGGGCTCCTCGCGAGACGGGTCGCCCCGTCCGGGGAGGTCAGGCGGCGTGTCCGAAATAGGATGTTTTGGGTCGGCGGTGTAGAACGGGAGATGTGACGGCCATGGCTACGGAAAATCTCCAGCTCCGAGGGACGGCCGCCGTTCCCGCGCCGGGCGGTACCCGGTGACCCCAGTCCGGGACGTGCGCACCGGATCCTCCTCGCGCACCACGCTCGACAAGGCCACGGAAGAGAACTTCCCGGTGGCCCCGTTCTTCCTGCCGCGCGCCTGGCGCGACGACCTGATGGCCGTCTACGGCTTCGCCCGGCTCGTCGACGACATCGGTGACGGCGACCTCGCCCCCGGCGGCGCCGACGCCCGCCACCTCGGCGTCGCCCCCGCCGACGCGGACGACCGGCTCCTCGTGCTCGACGCCTTCGAGACGGACCTGCGCCGCGTCTTCGCCGGAACGCCGCACCACCCGCTCCTCAAGGCCCTGCAGCCCACCGTGCGGCGCTGCTCGCTGACCCCCGAGCCGTTCCTCGGGCTGATCGCGGCCAACCGCCAGGACCAGCGGGTCGCACGCTATGAGACGTACGAGGAACTGCTCGCCTACTGCGAGCTTTCGGCCAACCCCGTGGGGCGGCTCGTCCTCGCCATCACCGGCACCGCGAGCCCGGAGCGCATCCGCCGCTCCGACGCGATCTGCACGGCGCTGCAGATCGTCGAACACCTCCAGGACGTGAAGGAGGACCTCGGGCGGGACCGGATCTATCTGCCCGCCGAGGACATGTCGCGGTTCCACGTCACGCAGGCCGACCTGGCCGCCCCCCGCGGGAGCGCCTCGGTGCGTGCCCTGGTCGCGTTCGAAGCGGAACGCGCCGGGTCGTTGCTGAATGAAGGCACCCCTCTGGTGGGTAGCGTCCACGGCAGACTCAAGCTGCTGCTGGCCGGATTCGTGGCCGGAGGACGCGCCGCGCTCGACGCGGTCGCTGCCGCCGGCCACGACGTACTCCCGGGACCGCCCAAGCCCACCAAGGCAAGGCTGATGCGCGAGGTGGGAGCCGTCTTGCGAAGAGCGCGTAGAGAGGGGTGAGCCGGACAGTGGAGGCACAGGCACCCGTGTCCGCACCGGTACAGGCCGCATACAGCTACTGCGAGGCCGTGACCGGGCAGCAGGCGCGCAATTTCGCGTACGGCATCAGGCTGCTGCCGGCCGACAAGCGGCAGGCGATGTCGGCGCTGTACGCGTTCTCGCGCCGGGTCGACGACATCGGCGACGGCACGCTGGCCGACGACGCCAAGGAAGTGCGCCTGGAGGAGACCCGGGCGCTGCTCGGGCGCATCCGCGACGGTCGCGTCGACGAGGACGACACGGATCCGGTCGCGGTCGCGCTCGCGGACGCGGCGCGCCGGTTCCCGATCCCGCTCGGCGGGCTCGACGAGCTCATCGACGGCGTCCTCATGGACGTGCACGGCGAGAGCTACGAGACGTGGGACGACCTGAAGGTCTACTGCCGGTGTGTCGCGGGCGCCATCGGCCGGCTCTCGTTGGGCGTTTTCGGTACGCAGCCAGGCGCACCGGGCATCGAACGCGCCGGGGAGTACGCCGACACGCTGGGGCTCGCGCTCCAACTCACCAACATCCTCAGGGACGTTCGCGAGGACGCCGGAAACGGGCGGACCTATCTGCCCTCCGACGACCTCGCCAAGTTCGGCTGCGCTACGGGTTTCAACAGCCCCGTGCCGCCGCCCGGCTCCGACTTCGCCGGGCTCGTCCACTTCGAAGTGCGGCGCGCCCGGGCCCTGTTCGCCGAGGGCTACCGGCTCCTTCCCATGCTGGACCGGCGCAGCGGCGCCTGCGTGGCCGCCATGGCCGGCATCTACCGGCGCCTGCTCGACCGCATCGAGCGCGACCCGGAAGCGGTGCTGCGCGGGCGGGTCTCGCTGCCCGGACGGGAGAAGGCGTACGTCGCGGTACGCGGACTGTCCGGCCTCGACACGCGGCACGTCTCCCGGCAGACCGCCAGGAGGCGCGCCTGATGCACCACGCGCACCCGGACGAAGGGCTGAGCACCATTACGCAGGCCCGACGTGCAACTTCCCGGCTCCTTGATGCGTCCCTGACTGCATCGGCCCGCCGTGCCCACCACGCCGGCGCGGCCGGAGGGGAGGGCGCATGAACGACGCGCAGCCCAAACGCGCCGTAGTGATCGGCGGCGGACTCGCCGGAATCACCGCGGCGCTCGAACTCGCCGACGCGGGCCTGGGCGTGACCCTCGTCGAGGGCCGCCCGCGGCTCGGCGGTCTCGCGTTCTCCTTCCGGCGCGGCGAGCTCACCGTGGACAACGGCCAGCACGTATACCTGCGCTGCTGCACCGCCTACCGGTGGTTCCTCGACCGCGTCGGCGGGGCCGAACTCGCCCCGGTCCAGGCCAAGTTGGACGTCCCCGTCCTCGACGTGGCGCACCCCAGGGGACCCCGGCTCGGCCGGCTGCGCCGCGACGCGCTGCCCGTACCGCTGCACCTGGCGCGCAGCCTCGCGACCTACCCGCACCTCTCGCTCGCCGAGCGGGCCTCCGTCGGGCGCGCCGCGCTCGCGCTCAAGAAGCTCGACCCGGCCGACCCGGCCCTGGACGGCGTGGACTTCGCGACGTGGCTGAGCCGGCACGGCCAGTCGGCGCGCACCATCGAGGCCCTGTGGGACCTGGTGGGCGTGGCGACCCTGAACGCCACCGCGCCGCACGCCTCGCTCGGCCTGGCCGCCATGGTCTTCAAGACCGGGCTGCTCTCCGAGCCGGGCGCCGCCGACATCGGCTGGGCCCGCGTGCCGCTCGGCGAACTCCACGACACGCTGGCCCGCAAGGCCCTCGACGCGGCGGGGGTGCGCACCGAGACGCGCACCAAGGCCGAGGCCATCTCCCGTACGGACAACGGCAGTTGGCAGGTCGAGGTGGCCGGCGAGACACTGGACGCCGAGGTCGTCGTGCTCGCCGTACCGCAGAAGGAGACGCACGACCTGCTGCCCGACGGCGCGCTCGAAGAGCAGGGCAAGCTGCTCGACATCAGCACCGCGCCGATCCTCAACGTCCATGTCGTCTACGACCGCAAGGTGTTGCGGCAGCCCTTCTTCGCCGCGCTCGGCAGCCCGGTGCAGTGGGTCTTCGACCGGACGGACTCCTCGGGGCTGAAGGGCCAGGGCCAGTATCTGGCCATCTCGCAGTCGGCCGCCCAGGACGAGATCGAGCTGCCTGTGGCCGAACTGCGTGCGCGGTATCTCCCCGAGCTGGAAAAGCTGTTGCCCGCGGCGCGCGGCGCGGAGATCCTCGACTTCTTCGTCACCCGGGAGCGGACAGCGACGTTCGCCCCCACCCCCGGCGTCGGACGGCTGCGGCCCTCGGCGCGGACCCGCGCGGACGGCCTGTACCTGGCCGGCGCGTGGACCGCGACCGGCTGGCCCGCGACCATGGAGGGAGCCGTGCGCAGCGGATTCAGCGCCGCCGGTGCCGCTCTCTCCACCCTCGGCCGCCCCCATGTTCATCCGCTTCAGGAGGCGGCATGACTGTTAGCAGTACTGGAACAAGAGGAGAGACTGTGCCGACTGTGCCTTCGGCTTCGGCGAATCCGGCTGTGGACACCGTGGACGTCAACGCCCTGCTGGAGCGGGGGCGCGCGCTGTCGACTCCGGAGCTGCGCGCGGCCGTCGACCGGCTCGCGGCTCCCATGGACACCGTCGCCGCCTACCACTTCGGGTGGATCGACGCCCAGGGCCGCCCGGCGGCCGGGGACGGCGGCAAGGCCATCAGGCCCGCGCTCGCCCTGCTCTCCGCGGAGGCGGCCGGCGCCAGTGCCGAGGTCGGCGTGCCGGGTGCGGTCGCCGTGGAGCTTGTGCACAACTTCTCGCTGCTGCACGACGACCTCATGGACGGCGACGAGCAGCGCCGCCACCGCGACACGGTGTGGAAGGTGCACGGCCCCGCGCAGGCGATCCTCGTAGGCGACGCCCTGTTCGCCCTCGCCAACGAGGTGCTCCTGGAACTCGGTACGGTCGAAGCGGGCCGCGCCACCCGCCGACTCACCACCGCCACGCGGAAGTTGATCGACGGTCAGGCCCAGGACATCTCCTACGAGCACCGCGAGCGGGTCACCGTCGAGGAGTGCCTGGAGATGGAGGGCAACAAGACGGGGGCGCTGCTCGCCTGCGCCGTCTCCATCGGCGCGGTCCTCGGCGGCGCCGACGACAGGACCGCCGACACTCTTGAGGCGTACGGCTACCACCTCGGCCTCGCCTTCCAGGCCGTCGACGACCTGCTCGGCATCTGGGGCGACCCGGATGCCACGGGCAAGCAGACCTGGAGCGACCTGCGCCAGCGCAAGAAGTCGCTGCCGGTCGTCGCGGCACTCGCCGCGGGCGGCCCGGCCTCCACGCGGCTCGGCGAGCTGCTCGCCGCCGACGCCAAGAGCAATGACTTCGACAGCTTCTCCGAGGCCGAGTTCGCCACCCGCGCGGCCCTGATCGAGGAGGCAGGCGGCCGCGAGTGGACCTCCCAGGAGGCCCGCAGGCAGCACACCATCGCGATCGAGGCGCTCGGCGCCGTCGACATGCCGGAAAAGGTCCGCGCGCAGCTCACCGCCCTCGCGGACTTCGTCGTCGTACGAAAGAGATGATCGCCATTCCCATATGACTCGCAGTCGCCGGAAGGGCCCGTTAGCCAGGGCCCCGCCGACGGAGACCCCAGCACAGCAGAAGTAGCAACTGCACTTGCATTAAGGGGAAGCCATGACAGCGACGACCGACGGAAGCACCGGGGCTCCGCGGCCCCGGGCCGCCGCGGCCAGTGCAACAACCGGGGTCACGCCCGGCGCGGACGCGGTACTCGACGCCGCCCGGCAGGCCGCCGAGCGCGGTGTCGAGCATCTGCTCGCGAGGCAGGACGCCGAGGGCTGGTGGAAGGGCGACCTGGAGACCAACGTCACCATGGACGCCGAGGACCTGATGCTGCGTCAGTTCCTCGGGATCCAGGACGAGAAGACGTTCCGGGCGGCCGCCCTCTTCATCCGGGGCGAGCAGCGCGACGACGGAACCTGGGCCACCTTCTACGGCGGCCCCGGCGAGCTCTCCACCACCATCGAGGCGTACGTCGCGCTCAGGCTGGCCGGAGACCGGCCCGAGGACGGGCACATGGCCCGCGCTTCCGCCTGGATCAGAGCCAACGGAGGGATCGCCGCCGCCCGGGTCTTCACCCGCATCTGGCTGGCCCTGTTCGGCTGGTGGAAGTGGGACGACCTGCCCGAGCTGCCGCCCGAGCTGATCTTCCTGCCCAAGTGGGTCCCGCTCAACATCTACGACTTCGGCTGCTGGGCCCGGCAGACCATCGTGCCGCTCACGGTGGTCTCGGCCAAGCGGCCGGTACGGCCCGCCCCCTTCGCGCTCGACGAGCTGCACAGCGACGCCCGGCGCCCCAATCCGGTCAAACCCCTTGCCCCGGTGGCGAGTTGGGACGGCGCATTCCAGCGGCTCGACAAGGTGCTGCACGCCTACCACAAGGTGGCCCCCCGCAAGCTGCGCCGTACCGCGATGCGCAGCGCCGCCCGCTGGATCGTCGAGCGCCAGGAGAACGACGGCTGCTGGGGCGGCATCCAGCCCCCCGCGGTGTACTCGGTGATCGCCCTGCACCTGCTCGGCTACGACCTCCAACACCCCGTCATGCGGGCCGGGTTGGAGTCGTTGGACCGGTTCGCGGTGTGGCGCGAGGACGGCGCCCGGATGATCGAGGCCTGCCAGTCCCCGGTGTGGGACACCTGCCTGGCCGCCATCGCCCTGGCCGACGCGGGCGTGCCGGCCGACCATCCCGCCCTCGTCAAGGCAGTCGACTGGATGCTGGACGAGGAGATCACCCGGCCAGGCGACTGGGCCGTCCGTCGTCCCCAACTCGCGCCTGGGGGCTGGGCGTTCGAGTTCCACAACGACAACTACCCGGACATCGACGACACCGCCGAAGTGATCCTGGCGCTGCGCCGCGTCCAGCACCCGCAGCAGGACAGGGTCGACGCCGCCATCGCCCGCGGGGTGCGTTGGAACCTCGGCATGCAGTCGAAGAACGGCGCCTGGGGCGCGTTCGACGCCGACAACACCAGTGCCTTCCCCAACCGGCTGCCCTTCTGCGACTTCGGCGAGGTCATCGACCCGCCGTCGGCCGACGTCACCGCACACGTCGTGGAGATGCTCGCCTACGAGGGCAAGTCGCACGATCCGCGCACCCGGCGCGGCATCGAGTGGCTGCTCGCCGAGCAGGAGGCCAACGGCGCCTGGTTCGGGCGCTGGGGTGTCAACTACGTATACGGCACAGGGTCGGTGGTGCCCGCGCTGACCGCAGCCGGGATCCCCGCCTCGCACCCCGCGATCCGCCGCGCGGTCGGCTGGCTGGAGTCCGTGCAGAACGACGACGGCGGATGGGGCGAGGACCTGCGCTCCTACGGCGAGACCGAATGGGTGGGCCGCGGGCCCTCCACTGCCTCGCAGACCGCCTGGGCGCTGCTCGCGCTGCTTGCGGCGGGGGAGCGGGACGGCAAGGCCGCCGAGCGCGGCATCGCCTGGCTCGCCGAGAGCCAGCGCGAGGACGGCTCCTGGGACGAGCCGTACTTCACCGGCACGGGATTCCCCCGGGACTTCTCGATCAACTACCACCTCTACCGGCAGGTCTTCCCGCTGACCGCGCTCGGCCGCTACGTCCATGGAGAACCGTTCTCTCCCAACAGCACCAAGGGGAGTTGATGGACACACCCCAGGCCCCGCAGCCCGTGCCGCTGGTGATCGCCTGTGCGCTCACCATCGAGCGGTTCGCGCTGCGCGGCGCCCGCGGCGGCTCGGCGGGGCCTGTCACCGTGCTGCGTAGCGGCATGGGCCCCAGGGCTGCCGAACGCGCCGTCGTCCGGACCCTTGGCGGGGACCGGATGCGCGACGCGGCGGTCATCGCCTCAGGCTTCTGCGCCGGCCTCGTCCCCGGGATGCACCCCGGGGACCTGGTCGTCGCCGAGGAAACCCGCGACCCGCGGGGCACCACGGTGTGCACCGACATCGAGGTGCTCGCCAAGGCGCTCGCCGAGGCGCTGCCGGGCCGCACCGTCCACACCGGCCCGCTCACCGGGTCCGGCCACGTCGTACGGGGCCCGGAGCGGGCCGATCTGAGGACCACTGGGGCGATCGCGGTGGACATGGAGTCCGCCGCCACGCTCTGGGCCGCCCAGCAGGCCGGACCGCGCCCGGTTGCGGCCGTACGGGTGGTCGTGGACGCTCCAGAACATGAACTCGTCCGGATTGGCACGGTGCGCGGTGGAATATCAGCCTTCCGCGTTCTTCGTGCCGTCCTTCCCGCTTTCTTTGAATGGCACCGTTCTTTGCTGCTCCCCAGGAGGTGAGCCAGATGGCCATGCCGCTTCGTCAGTCCATCAGGGTCGGGACCTATCTCTTTGAACAGAAGTTGCGCAAGCGTGAGAAGTTCCCGCTGATCGTCGAGCTGGAACCGCTCTTCGCCTGCAACCTGAAATGCGAGGGCTGCGGAAAGATCCAGCATCCGGCCGGGATCCTGAAGCAGCGGATGCCGGTGGCGCAGGCCGTCGGAGCGGTCCTGGAATCTGGTGCGCCGATGGTCTCCATCGCGGGCGGCGAGCCTCTGATGCACCCTCAGATCGATGAGATCGTGCGGCAGTTGGTGGCCAGGAGGAAGTACGTCTTCCTGTGCACCAATGCGCTTCTGATGCGCAAGAAGCTGGAGAAGTTCAAGCCGTCGCCGTACTTCGCCTTCGCCGTGCACATCGACGGGCTGCGCGAGCGGCACGACGAGTCCGTGGCGAAGGAGGGTGTGTTCGACGAGGCGGTGGAGGCGATCAAGGAGGCCAAGCGGCGCGGCTTCCGGGTCACCACCAATTCGACCTTCTTCAACACCGACACCCCGCAGACCATCATCGAGGTGCTCAACTTCCTCAACGACGACCTCAAGGTCGACGAGATGATGATCTCGCCCGCGTACGCCTACGAGAAGGCCCCCGACCAGGAGCACTTCCTGGGCGTCGAGCAGACCAGGGAGCTCTTCAAGAAGGCGTTCGCCGGTGGCAACCGGGCGCGCTGGCGGCTCAACCACTCGCCGCTCTTCCTGGACTTCCTGGAGGGCAAGGCCGACTTCCCGTGCACGGCGTGGGCGATCCCCAACTACTCGCTCTTCGGCTGGCAGCGGCCCTGCTACCTGATGAGCGACGGGTACGTGCCGACGTACCGGCAGCTCGTGGAGGAGACCGACTGGGACAAGTACGGCCGCGGCAAGGACGAGCGGTGCGCGAACTGCATGGCGCACTGCGGCTACGAGCCGACCGCCGTGCTCGCGACCATGGGGTCGCTGAAGGAGTCGCTGCGGGCGGTTCGCGAGACCGTCCAGGGAAACCGCGGGTGATGTCGTGAGCCTCGGAGAGCCGGTCTCCCTGGGGCTCCCCGCGCTGCCGGCCCGGCCGCTCGCGATGCGCCGCCTCTCGCGGCGCATCCAGGTCGGGTCGGTGGCGGTCGGCGGGGACGCACCCGTCTCGGTGCAGTCCATGACCACGACGAGGACGTCGGACATCGGCGCCACGTTGCAGCAGATCGCCGAGCTGACGGCGTCCGGCTGCCAGATCGTGCGGGTGGCCTGTCCGACGCAGGACGATGCCGATGCGCTGGCGGTGATCGCGCGGAAGTCGCAGATCCCGGTGATCGCGGACATTCACTTCCAGCCGAAGTACGTGTTCGCGGCGATCGACGCCGGGTGTGCTGCGGTGCGGGTGAATCCGGGCAACATCAAGCAGTTCGACGACAAGGTCAAGGAGATCGCGCAGGCCGCGAAGGACGCGGGCACGCCGATCCGGATCGGTGTGAACGCGGGCTCGCTGGACGCGCGTCTTTTGAAGAAGTACGGCAGGGCGACGCCCGAGGCGCTGGTCGAGTCGGCCCTGTGGGAGGCCTCGCTCTTCGAGGAGCACGGCTTCAGGGACATCAAGATCTCGGTGAAGCACAACGACCCGGTCGTGATGGTGAACGCCTACCGGCAGCTGGCGGCCCAGTGCGACTACCCGCTGCACCTGGGGGTGACCGAGGCGGGTCCGGCCTTCCAGGGCACCATCAAGTCGGCCGTCGCCTTCGGCGCGCTGCTTGCCGAGGGCATTGGTGACACGATCCGTGTCTCCCTGTCGGCCCCGCCGGCCGAGGAGATCAAGGTGGGTATCCAGATCCTGGAGTCGTTGAACCTGCGTCAGCGCCGTCTGGAGATCGTGTCGTGCCCGTCGTGCGGGCGGGCGCAGGTGGATGTGTACAAGCTGGCCGAGGAGGTCACGGCGGGCCTGGAGGGCATGGAGGTTCCGCTGCGCGTCGCGGTGATGGGCTGTGTGGTGAACGGTCCGGGCGAGGCGCGTGAGGCGGATCTGGGTGTCGCCTCCGGCAACGGCAAGGGCCAGATCTTCGTGAAGGGCGAGGTCATCAAGACGGTCCCGGAGTCGAAGATCGTGGAGACGCTGATCGACGAGGCGATGAAGATCGCCGAGCAGATGGAGAAGGACGGCGTGACCTCGGGGCGGCCCGACGTCGCCGTGCGGTGAACATGAGCGTGCCGGTGGGCTGAACAGGATGCGAAAGAGGGGGCCCGAGCATGACGATCTTGGAGAACATCCGGGGGCCGCAAGACCTGCAAACGTTGGACCAGGCCGAAATCCGTGAACTCGCCCAAGAAATAAGGGAGTTCCTGATCCAGGCGGTGGCGCGCACCGGGGGCCATCTGGGACCCAATCTGGGGGTGGTCGAGCTGTCCATCGCCCTGCACCGGGCCTTTGAATCGCCGGTCGACCGCATCCTGTGGGACACCGGGCACCAGAGCTACGTACACAAACTGCTCACCGGCCGGCAGGACTTCTCGAAGCTGCGCACCAAGGGCGGCCTTTCCGGGTACCCCTCGCGTGCCGAGTCCGAGCACGACGTCATCGAGAACAGCCACGCCTCCACCGTGCTCGGCTGGGCGGACGGGCTCGCCAAGGCCAACGAGGTGCTCGGCCGGGACGGCCATGTCGTCGCCGTCATCGGGGACGGCGCGCTCACCGGCGGCATGGCCTGGGAGGCGCTCAACAACATCGCGGCCGCCCGGGACCGCCCGCTGATCATCGTCGTCAACGACAACGAGCGCTCGTACGGGCCGACCATCGGCGGGCTCGCCAACCACCTCGCCACCCTGCGCACCACCGACGGCTACGAGCGGATCCTTGCCTGGGGCAAGGACGTCCTCCAGCACACCCCCGTCATCGGGCAGCCCCTGTACGAGTCGCTGCACGGCGCGAAGAAGGGCTTCAAGGACGCGTTCGCCCCACAGGGCATGTTCGAGGACCTCGGTCTGAAGTACGTCGGACCGATCGACGGGCACAGCACCGAGGCCGTCGAATCGGCGCTGCGGCGGGCCAAGCGCTTCCACGGGCCGGTCCTTGTGCACTGCCTGACCGAGAAGGGCCGCGGCTATCAGCCCGCCCTCGACGACGAAGCGGACCGGTTCCACACGGTCAACGCCATGGACCCGTTGACCTGCGAACCGCTGGCCCCCTCCAACGGGCCCTCCTGGACGGCCGTGTTCGGTGACGAGCTCGTTCAACTGGGCGCCGAGCGACCGGACATCGTCGCCGTCACCGCCGCCATGCTCCACCCGACGGGCCTGACCGGATTCGCCGAGCGCTTCCCGGACCGGGTGTGGGACGTCGGCATCGCCGAGCAGCACGCGGCGGTCTCCGCGGCCGGGCTCGCCACCGGCGGCCTGCACCCGGTCGTCGCCGTGTACGCGACCTTCCTCAACCGGGCCTTCGACCAGGTCCTGATGGACGTCGCGCTGCACAGGTGCGGGGTCACGTTTGTCCTCGACCGGGCCGGGGTGACCGGTGTCGACGGGCCCTCCCACAACGGCATGTGGGACCTGTCGGTGCTCCAGGTCGTGCCGGGGCTCAGGATCGCCGCGCCGCGCGACGCCGGCCAGCTGCGGGCCCAGCTGCGCGAGGCCGTGGACGTCGACGACGCGCCTACGGTGCTGCGCTTCCCCAAGGAGTCCGTCGGGCCCGACATCCCGGCCGTGGCCAGGATCGGCGGCATGGACGTGCTGCGTCAGGACAGCCGGGACGAAGCCGCCGATGTGCTGCTCGTCGCGGTCGGGGTGCTCGCGCCGGTGTGTCTCCAGGCCGCCGAGCTGCTCGTCGGGCGCGGCATCCGGTGCACGGTTCTCGACCCGCGCTGGGTCAAGCCCGTCGACGAACAGCTCGCCCCGCTGGCCGCGCGGCACCGCCTGGTCGCCGTCGTGGAGGACAACATCCGTACCGGTGGCGTCGGTTGGGCCGTCGGGCAGGCCCTGCGGGACGCCGGAGTGGATGTGCCGCTGCGCGGCTTCGGCATCCCCGAACAGTTCCTCGCGCACGCCAAGCGCGGCGAGGTGCTCGCCGACATCGGGCTCACCCCGGTCGAGGTGGCGGGACGGATCGGCGCCGCCCTCGCGGCCACGGAGGAAGCCGCCGCGGCGGCCGAGAAGGAGAACGAGGCATGACCGAAGGCGAGCCGAAGGGCTTCGCAGTACCCGACCCCGAGGCCGCCGAGGCCGACGGCTTCGCGGTACCGGCCCCCGAAGCCCCCCAGGGCAAGGGGTTCGACCTGACGCGGCTCCTCGCCGAGCGCGGGGCCGAACGCTACGAACTGCACACCAAGTACCTCAACCACCAGTTGCCGCGGATGCTGCACACCATCGGCTTCGACAAGGTCTACGAGCGGGCCGAGGGCGCGTACTTCTGGGACTCCGAGGGCAACGACTACCTCGACATGCTCGCGGGCTTCGGCGTGATGGGCCTCGGCCGCCACCACCCCGTCGTCCGCAAGGCCCTGCACGACGTGCTCGACGCCTCGCTCGCGGACCTGACCCGCTTCGACTGCCAGCCGCTGCCCGGCCTGCTCGCCGAGAAGCTCCTCGCGCACAGCCCCCACCTGGACCGGGTGTTCTTCGGCAACAGCGGAACCGAGGCCGTCGAGACCGCGCTCAAATTCGCCCGGTACGCCACCGGAAAGCCCCGCGTCCTGTACTGCGCGCACGCCTTCCACGGCCTCACGACCGGCTCGCTCTCGGTCAACGGGGAGTCCGGCTTCCGCGACGGCTTCGCGCCCCTGCTGCCCGACACGGCGCTGCCGCTCGGTGATCTGGCCGCCCTGGAAAGGGAGTTGAAGCGCGGAGACGTGGCGGCGCTCATTGTCGAGCCCATCCAGGGCAAGGGCGTCCACGAGGCGCCGCCCGGCTATCTGCTCTCCGCCCAGGAACTCCTGCACCGGCACAAGGCGCTCCTCATCGCCGACGAGGTGCAGACCGGCCTCGGCCGCACCGGCGACTTCTACGCCTACCAGCACGACGAGGGCGTCGAACCGGACCTCGTGTGCGTCGCGAAGGCGCTCTCGGGCGGCTATGTGCCGGTCGGAGCCACCCTCGGCAAGGAGTGGATCTTCAAGAAGGTCTACTCGTCGATGGACCGGGTCCTGGTCCACTCGGCCAGCTTCGGCTCCAACGCCCAGGCGATGGCCGCCGGGCTCGCGGTCCTGTCCGTCATGGAGGACGAGGGGGTCGTCGAGAACGCGCGCACCGTCGGCGATCTGCTGCGCACCCGGCTCGCCGCCCTGACCGACCGCTACGAGCTCCTCTCGGACGTACGTGGGCGCGGTCTCATGATCGGCATCGAGTTCGGACGCCCTGACTCGCTGAAACTGCGCGGCCGTTGGGCCATGCTGCAGGCCGCCCGCAAGGGTCTCTTCGCGCAGATGGTCGTCGTGCCGCTGCTCCAGAAGCACCGGATCCTCACCCAGGTCTCCGGCGACCACCTGGAAGTGATCAAGCTGATCCCGCCGCTGACCATCACGGAGCGCGAGGTCGACCGGTTCGTCGAGGCGTTCGCCGCAGTCATGGACGACGCCCACGGCGGGGGCGGACTCATGTGGGACTTCGGCCGGACCCTGGTCAAGCAGGCGGTCGCCAACCGCTGACCGGGCGTTTTGCCTCAGAGGCAAAAAGTTTGCCTCTGAGGCAATGGCCTGCCTGAATGGAGTGCATGAGCACTCCTGCCGACGATGTCGCGGCGCTCCCGCTCCCGGGCGTCGCAACCCGGCTGCGCGAACTGCGCCGCCGCCGCGGTCTCACCCTGGAGGCCGCCGCCCAGCGGGCCGGCCTCTCGCCCGCGCACCTCTCCCGGCTGGAGACGGGCGCCCGCCAGCCCTCGCTGCCGATGCTGCTCGCGCTCGCCCGCATCTACGGTACGACGGTCTCCGAGCTGCTCGGCGAGATGCCGCCGGAGCGCGAGCCCGTCATCCGGGCCGGACGGGCCGCACCCCGCGTGGCCGACGGCTGGACGTACCACGAGACCGGCGGCCCGGGCCGCGCCATGCAGGCGCTGCGCGTCGAGGTCCCGTACGGCACCCAGCGCGAGCTCGTCCGGGTGCACCCCGGCGAGGAGTGGCTCTACGTCCTGACCGGGCGGCTGAGGCTCAGCCTCGGGGACGCCACCCATGAACTCGACCCGGGTGACAGCGCGCACTTCGACTCGCTCACCCCGCACCGGATCTCCGCCGCCTCGCACGGCGGAGCCGAGTTCCTCTTCGTGCACACCCTGCTGCAGAGCCCCGATCCGCATCCGTACCACCCGCACAGCTGAGAGGACGGACCAGACATGTCCGAGCACGAGAGCGCGCCCGCCACGGCGGAACCGCGCAAGAACATCGAGGAGACCGCGGAGACCAAGTTCCCCCGGGGCCTGGTCGTGCGGCTCTTCGCCTACCTCATCGCGGGCCACATCTTCGCGGGCTTCCTCTATCTGCTCTTCGAGGTGGGCGGGAAGTAGCACCCGGCCCGGCGGCTCAGACCGCGCCGTCCAGGAGCTGTTCGCGCAGCCGCTCGCGGGTCTCGGGGGCCAGCTTCAGGCCCTTCGAGAAGTAGCGGTCGGTGGTGCCCCAGGTCTCCTCGATGGTGTCGAAGGCCGCGTGCAGATAGCTCGCGCGGGCGTCGAAGAGGGGGCTGAGGAGCTCCATCACCTCGGGGGACATGGCGTCCGCGGACGTGCTGGAGCGGCGCACCTTGTAGCGGCGGTGCGGGTCGTTGGACTTGAGGTAGTCCGCCTCGATGGCGTCCCGCTCCACGCCGACCGCGAGCAGCGCCACCGCGATGGCCAGACCCGCCCGGTCCTTGCCCGCGGCGCAGTGCATCAGCGCGGGCACGCTGTCCTCGGCGAGCGCGTGCAGCACCCGGCTGTGCTCGGCGGTGCGCTCGGTGATGACCTCGCGGTACACGGCGATCATCCGGTCCGAGCCCCGGGTCCCCGAAAGCGCGGAGCGCAGCTCGTCGAGGCCGCCGTCGCGGACCATCTTCCAGAACTCGGCCCCGTCGGCCGGATCCGTCATCGGAATGTTGACGTTGCGCACGCCCGGCAGCGCGATGTCGGGCCCCTCCAGCTTCTGGTCCCCGGCGTTGCGGAAGTCGAAGACGGTGTGCAGCCCAAGGGTGGTGAGGAAGGCCGCGTCCGCCTCGGTGGCGTGTGCCAGGTGCCCGCTGCGGAAGAGCCGCCCGCCGCGCACCCGCAGCCCGTCCACGGTCGGCAACCCGCCCACGTCACGGAAGTTGCGCACCCCCGACAGCTCGGGCTCTGTCGCGGGGACCTGCGGAATCTGCTGGGTCACGGGGACTCCTGACGTCGATCCTGGGTGGCGCGGCCTGCGCGTCTGTCGACGATACGACATGCATTCCTGGGGCAACCATCTCCCTGTGTGCCGCAGAGGCGTTGCCCTGGGGACCCTGCCACCCCGATCCTGTGCGTACGTGTGCGGATCTGGGGGTCTAGATGATGGAGATCGGTGACAACGGACGCCTTTGGGTGCTCTCCGGGCGGACCAGCAGTTATGCGCTGCACCTCACGGACCAGGACGAGCTGCTGCACCTCCACTGGGGCCCCCGCATCTCGCTGGAAGCCGCGGCAGCGCTGGCCCGCGAGCCGCTCGCACCCCACTGGCCCTTCGAATCCCGCACGGACGGACTGGAGGAGTACCCGGTGGAGGGCGGCCCCCGCTTCGTGCGCCCCGCGCTGTCCGTACGGGCAGGTGAGGAGCGCGGCACCGCCTGGGACTTCACGGGCTCGGACGTCGAGGGCGACGAACTGAAGCTGCGCTTCACCGACCCCGTGAACGGGCTCGCTCTCACCCTGCACTACCGGATGCGGGACGACTTCGGCGTGGTCGAACGCTGGGTGACCGCGACCAGTCAACTGACCGAAGGAGCACTGGAGTTGCTGCGCGCTGACGCGGCCACCTGGACGCTCCCCGAGCGCGACGGCTGGCGCCTCTCCCAGCTGCACGGCCGCTGGGCCGCCGAATCCCGTCTCGTACGCTCCGAACTCACCCCCGGCGAGAAGGTGCTCGGCAGCCGGCGCGGGCACACCGGACACCAGCACCTGCCCTGGGTCGCCCTCGACGCCGGTGCGGAAGCCACCGAGGAGAGCGGCGAGGTGTACGGCTGCGCGCTCGGCTGGTCGGGGTCCTGGCGCATCGCCGTCCACCACCTGCCCGACGGCCGGGTGCAGGTCAACGGCGGTGCGGGGTACGACGATTCGGGCCTGATGCGGCTCGCGCCCGGCGAGTCGTACACCTCGCCCGTGTTCGCCGGGCTGTGGAGCGGCGCCGGGTTCGGCGGCGCGAGCCGGCAGTGGCACGCCTGGCAGCTGGCCCATGTGATCCCGCGCGCCGGGAAGCCCCGGCCGGTGCTCTACAACTCCTGGGAGGCCACCCTCTTCGACATCTCCGAGGACCAGCAGCGCGCCCTCGCCCAGCGGGCGGCCGACATGGGTGTCGAACTGTTCGTGGTCGACGACGGCTGGTTCGGCGCCCGCACCCACGACGCCGCCGGGCTCGGCGACTGGACCCCCAACCCCAGCCGCTTTCCCGGCGGGTTGAAGCCGCTGGCCGACGAAGTGCACGGCCTGGGCATGCAGTTCGGGATCTGGGTCGAGCCCGAGATGGTCAACCCCGACAGCGACCTCTACCGCGCCCACCCCGACTGGGTGCAGTTCCAGCCCGGCCGCACCCGCACCGAGTTCCGCAACCAGCTCGTCCTGAACCTCGCCCGCGAGGACGTACAGAACCATCTGTGGCAGCAGTTGGACGGCCTGCTCTCCAGCGCGCCCATCGACTACGTCAAGTGGGACTTCAACCGGTGCTTCACCGACGCCGGCTGGCCGGGCGAGCCGTATCCGCAGAAGCTGTGGGTCGAGCATGTGCACGCGTTCTACGCGCTGGTGGACCGGCTGCGCGCCGCCCACCCCCACGTCGCCTTCGAGTCCTGCTCGGGCGGCGGCGGGCGCATCGACCTCGGGGTGCTCTCGCGCACCGACCAGGTGTGGACCTCCGACAACACCGACCCCCTGGACCGGCTCGCCATCCAGCACGGCTTCAGCCAGCTGCACCCCGCCCGCGTCATGGCAGCCTGGGTGACCGACAGCCCCAACACCCAGCTCAACGGGCGCGTCAGCAGCCTGCGCTTCCGCTTTGTGAGCGCGATGGCCGGGGTGCTCGGCGTGGGCGGCGACCTGACCCGCTGGAGCCCGGCCGAACTCGCCGAGGCGCGCGACTGGGTGGCGCTGTACAAGGAGATCAGACCGGTCGTGCAGCTCGGCGCCCAGTACCGGCTGCGGCCACCGGACGGCGGGCTCGGCGCCGTCCAGTACACCCGGGGCGACGACACCGTCGTACTGGCCTGGCTGCAGGCCCAGCACTACGGCGAGCCGCCGCCCACCGTCCGGCTGCGCGGGCTCGATCCCGCCGCCTCCTACGCGTGCCCGGACACCGGGACCGTATACAGCGGAGCCGTGCTCCTCCACCGGGGGCTCGTCACCGGGCTTCGTGGGGATCTGGATGCGGCCGTGTTCCGGTTGCGCAGGACGTGAGAGCGCTCTCGCGCGCCCCGCATGACTGGACTCGGCCATGAACGGCCTTTTCCCGTGGGGCAGTTGAGGCGCGGAAGCGTGGCGTCCGCGGTCACCGCGGCGCCGCCGGAGCCCATCGAGCCCCGGCCGCCAGCGCCGGTCCCGCTTGTTGTACACCGATGCAAATAGCCGCCCGAGATCGAACAACAGGCCCGAAACGGGCATACCCCGCCCGCGCGCTGCCGAGTAGCGTCGCTGCTCCCCGCCCACGGTTGGGAGGAGCCGGACCATGTCCGATCCCCGGCAGCACGAGAAGTACGAGCAGTACGAGGGAGGGAGCCCGGAGGCCGAGCGGAAGGTCTTCGAGGAACTCGCCCAGCGCATCGTAGGGATCCAGCGCATCAATCAGGAGACCGGTCGGCTCCCGGGCCCCGACCGGGCGTTCCACGCCAAGACGACCATCGCGGTCGACAACGCCCGGGTGCGCTTCCACACCGATCTGCCCCTGAGCCTGCGTGAGGGCTTCGTCCAGCCGGGCGCCGAGTACCCGGCCCTCGTGCGGTACTCCAACGCGGCCGGGGTCCCGGCCGCCGATGCCGCGCAGGACCTGCGGGGCATCGCCGTGCGCATCGTCGTCGGCGACGACGAACGGCACGACCTCCTCATGCTCAACATCCCCGCGTCGCACGCCGCCAACGCCCGCGAGTTCGTCGAGTTCGCCGAGGTCATGGCGGGCGCGAGCGGCACCGCGCAGGTCGCCTACCGCTTCCTGGTGAAACTGCCGCGGGCAGTCGGCAGGCCGGCCGCGACCCGCATGCGCAAGACCCTCCAGAAGGCCGTCGCGCGCAAGATCGGCAGCCTCTCCCAGGAGCGGTACTGGAGCCAGGCCCCGATCCTGTGGGGCGACGCCGGACCCGTCCAGTACCAGCTGCGGCCCAGCCCCGGTGGGCCCCCGGCTCCGAAGCCCGACCGCTCCGACCGGGACCGGCTGCGCACCGAGCTCGCGGCCCGGCTGCGCGAGCGGGACGTCGTGTACGAGCTGTGCCTGCAGCGCTTCGTGGACGAGGCCACCACCCCGGTCGAGAACGCCTCCGTGGAGTGGCCCGAGGACGTGGCACCGCCCGTGCCCGTCGCCACGCTCACCATCCCGCGCCAGGACCTCGACTCCAACGAGGCGGTGGCCGTCACCCGCCGCATCGAGCAGCTCGTCTTCACGCCGTGGCGCACCACGGACGCCTTCCGGCCGCTCGGCAACCTCAACCGCTCGCGCGACGCCGCCTACGGGGCGAGCAGCGCCCGCAGGCTCGGCCAGGAGTAGGAGCCGCGGCCCGCCGGGCCGCCCGCCAACGACCCGTACCGTCCCGATGGGAGTGGACCATGCCGAAGAAACGCGCAGCGGCCGCAGCGACCAGCACCGCTCGGCCCGCGGCCCTGTACGGCCTCGCTGGGATCCGGCTCCTGAACGGGGCGGCCGGCCTCATCGCGCCGGCTCTGCTCATCGACCGGCTCGACCGCGAATCCGAACCCAACCCCGCGGCCGTGTACGCGTTCCGGCTCTTCGGGATCCGCACCATCCTGCTCGGCCTCGACCTGCTCACCAACCGCGGCGAACGCCTGGAACAGGACCTCCGCGAGGGCGTCCTCATCCACGCCTCCGACACCCTGACTGCGGCCATGCTCGGCATCAAGGGCCTCCTGCCGCCCCGCACCGCCGCGATGACCACGCTGATCTCCGCGACCAACACCGCGCTCGCGGTGAGCGCGCTCGGCAATGGGGCGAAGGGGAAGAAGTGACGGGCGCGGACTACGACTACATCGTGGTCGGCGCGGGCGCGGGCGGCGGCCCGCTCGCCGCGAACCTGGCCGAGGCGGGCATGAAGGTGCTGCTCATCGACGCGGGAGGCGAGCACGAGAACGACAACTACCTGGTGCCCGCCTTCCACGGGGACGCCTCCGAGGACCCCGTCCAGTGCTGGAACTACTTCGTACGCCACTACGCGAACGAGGAGCAGCAGCAGCGCGACACCAAGGTCCTCGCGGGCAAGGGCATCCTCTATCCGCGGGCCGGAGCCGTCGGCGGCTGCACCGCGCACCACGCGATGATCACCGTCTATCCCTACAACCGGGACTGGGACGCCATCGCGGAGGCGACCGGCGACCAGTCCTGGCGGGCCGAGGCGATGCGCGGCTACTTCGAGCGCATCGAGCGCTGCGGCTACCGTCCGAGGCCCAAGCGCCTGCCCGCCAACCCGCTCCTGGCCGCCGTCCTCAAAGCGCTCCCGTTCGTCTCCGACCGCTATCTGAACCGTTCGCGGCACGGCTTCGACGGCTGGCTGCCCACCCACCTCGCCGACCCCGCCCTGCTGATCCAGGACAAACAGCTCCTCAAGGTCATCCTCAGCTCGGCCGAGGGCGAGCTCGCCGACTTCCTGGGCCGCCCGCTCTCGCCCCTCGAAGGCCTCGGCGCGGTCGTCGACCCCAACGACTGGCGGGTGCAGACCCTCGGACTCGAAGGGCTGTGGCAGATCCCGCTGTCGACCGACCGGGGCCGGCGCAGCGCGGCCCGCGACCGCATCCGGGCGGCCCGCACCACGCACCCCGACAACCTGACCGTCCGCACCGACGTCCTCGTCACCCGCGTGCTCCTCGACGACGCGGGAGCGGCCGCCGGAGTGGAGTTCATCGACGCCGCCCGCGCCTACCGCGCCGACCCGGTGGCCTCGTACGAGCCCCAACTCCCGCCCCTGACAAGGCTGGCGGCCCGCCGCGAGGTGATCCTGTGCGCGGGCGCCTTCAACACCCCGCAGCTGCTCATGCTCTCCGGCATCGGGCCGCGCCAGGAGCTGGAGCGGCACGGCATCCCCGTACGCCTCGATCTGCAGGGCGTCGGCGGCAACCTCCAGGACCGCTACGAGGTCGGCGTCGTCAGCCGCATGGCGAAGGAATTCCCGATCGTCAAGGACTGCTCCTTCCACGCGCCCGAGCCCGGCGCCACCCCCGACCGCTGCTACCGGGCCTGGCAGCGCGGCGAAGGGCTCTACACCACCAACGGCTCGGTCATCGGGATCACCCGCAAGTCCCGGCCGGGCCTCGACGCTCCCGATCTGTTCCTGTTCGGGTTCCCCGCCGACTTCCGCGGCTACTACCCCGGTTACTCGAAGGAGAACCTGCGCCACAAGGACCGGTTCACCTGGGCGATCCTCAAGGCGCACACCCACAACACCGGGGGAGCGGTGCGGCTTCGCTCGGCCGACCCGCGCGACACCCCCATGGTGAACTTCCACTACTTCGCCGAAGGCACCGACAAGGACGGCACCGACCTGGAGGCGATGACGGACGCCGTGGAGTTCGTGCGCGGCATGAACCGCCGCGCCGGCGACTCCATCAGCGAGGAACTCTGGCCGGGCAAAGGCATCAACTCCCGTGATCAAGTGAGGAGTTGGGTGCAGGACGAGGCCTGGGGGCACCACGCCTCGTGCAGCTGCCCGATGGGCGGCGACGGGGATCCCGCGGCCGTCGTCGACAGCCGCTTCCGGGTGCGCGGCGTCGACCGGCTGCGCATCGTGGACGCCTCCGTCTTCCCGCGCATCCCCGGCTTCTTCATCGCCACCCCGATCTACATGATCAGCGAGAAGGCGAGCGACGTGATCCTCGCCGACGCGCCACCACCACTGCCCCAAGGACAGCCCCAAGGGGGGACCCGATGAGCTCGTACCGCACCTCGTTGCCGTGGCGAATCGTCGTAGGCATCGCGGACTACCTGGACGCCAGGATCGGCTGGGACAAGCTGCCGCTGCCGCTCGGCCTCGGCACCCTCCTCGGGCTGCGCGTCCGCTACCGCCAGGAGAACCTGCACGACACCAACAAGATCCCCGCGGTCAACGTGCCCGAACCGGTGCCGCCCAAGGACTCGTTCAAGGTCAACCGCACGGCCGACGGCAGCTACAACGACCTCGGCCAGCCCAGGATGGGCATGGCGGGCACCCGCTTCGGCCGCAACATCCCGCTCGACAAGATCCCCCCGGTCACCCCCGCCGACGTGCTCTCCGAGCCCAACCCGCGCAAGGTCAGCCGCGAACTGCTCACCCGCGACACCTTCATCTCGGCCGACTCGGTCAACTCCCTGGTCGCCGCCTGGCTCCAGTTCATGGTTCGCGACTGGTTCAGCCACGGCGCCGGAGTCTCCGACCGGCCCTGGACCGTGCCGCTCATGGACGACGACCCGTGGCCCGAGCGGCCCATGCAGATCATGCGGACGATGGACGACCCGACCCGCGACCCGCATGCCCCGGCAGGCACCCCCGACACCCGCGTCAACGTCTTCTCGCACTGGTGGGACGCCTCCCAGATCTACGGCAGCACCGAGGACGAGCAGCGCGCCATGCGCACTGGCGAGCTCGGCAAGCTCCACCTGTGGGACGACGAGCGGATGCCGTTCCCGTCCGACCCCGCCAAGGACCCCTCGCGGGTGCCCGGATTCTGGCTCGGACTCGCCCTGATGCAGGGCCTGTTCACCCGTGAGCACAACGCGATCTGCGACCACCTGCACGGCGCGTACCCGACCTGGGACGACGAGGAGCTCTTCGAGCGAGCCCGGCTGATCAACGCCGCCCTCCTCGCCAAGATCCACACCGTGGAGTGGACCCCGGCCGTCATCAGCCACCCGACCACCGTCACCGCGCTGCACACCAACTGGTGGGGCCTGGCCGGAGAACGGGTCCACAACCTGTTCGGCCGGATCAGCAAGTCCGAGGTCATCAGCGGCATCCCGGGCGGCGAGACCGACCACTACGGCGTGCCGTACGCGCTCACCGAGGAGTTCGCCGCCGTCTACCGGATGCACCCGCTGATCCGCGACGACTGGGAACTGCGCGCCGCCAACGACAACACCACCCTGCGCAACGCCTCGTTCCGCGACATCGCGGGCCCCGAAGCCCTCAAGGTCCTCGGCTCCATCTCCACCACCGACCTCCTCTACAGCTTCGGTACGCTCCACCCGGGACTCGTCACCCTGCACAACTTCCCCAAGTTCCTCCAGGAATACGAGCGCCCCGACGGCCACCTCCAGGACCTCGCCGCCACCGACATCCTGCGCTCCCGCGAACTCGGCGTCCCCCGCTACAACGAGTTCCGCCGACTGCTGCGCATGAAGCCCGCCGAGCGCTTCGACGACCTGACGGACAACCCGCAATGGGCGAAGCAGATCGCGAAGGTGTACGAGGGCGACATCGAGAAGGTCGACCTGTCGGTCGGCATGTTCGCCGAGAAGCTCCCCAAGGGATTCGCGTTCAGCGACACAGCCTTCCGCATCTTCATCCTGATGGCGTCCCGGCGCCTCAACAGCGACCGCTTCTTCACCGAGTACTACACCCCCGAGGTGTACTCGAAGGCGGGCCTGAAGTGGATCGACGACAACAGCATGCTGAGCGTGCTGCTGCGCCACCACCCCGAACTGCGCACCGCGCTCACCGGACTCAAGAACGCGTTCGCGCCGTGGAACGTCGCCGGTCAGGAGTGAAGGGGGCGCCGCGATGACCAACGGTGAACGCAAGGCCGACGTCGTCCTCGAAGGCGGCGGCGTACGGGGCCTCGGAGCAGCGGGCGCCGTCATGCGCCTCCTGGAGGACGGCTACACCTTCCCGCGCGCGGCCGGCACCTCCGTCGGCGCCATCGCGGCGGCGCTGGTCGCCGCCGGGGTGGGCGCCAAGGAGCTGCGCGGCATCATGGACCGGCTCGACCTGAGCCGCATCCCGGACCGCCAGCCGCCCGGGGTGCCGTTGGTGAGCGAGGGGATGGGGCTGCTCGGCACGCGGGGCGCGTACCGCGGCGACTGGATCAGGGAGTGGATGGAGGAGGAGCTCGCCGAGCTCGGCGTCTCCACCTTCGCCGATCTGCGCACCGACGACCCGGGCGCCGACGCCGACCTGGCCGACGACCAGAAGTACAAGCTGGTCGTGCTCGCCACCGACGTCACGCGCGGACGGCTGCTCCGACTGCCCTGGGACTACCACCTGTTCGGGCTGAAGGCCGAGGAGCAGAAGGTCGCGGACGCCGTCCGCTGCTCGCTCTCGATCCCGTTCTACTTCCGGCCGTGCACCCTGACCAACCCGGTCACCCGGGAGTCTTCGGTGATCGTGGACGGCGGCATCCTGTCCAACTTCGCGGTCGACATCTTCGACCGCACCGACGGCAAGAAGCCGCGCTGGCCCACCTTCGGTGTGCGGATCATCCCCGACCTGCCGGCCGGGATCGCCAACCTCGCGCCGATCGCCGCGCGCGTCATGTGGCCGCCGCTGACGCTGCTCGAACAGGTCGTCACGACGGCCCTGGTCGGCCGCGACCAGACGTCTCTGGAGCGGCCCGGCGTACGCGACCGCACCATGGCGGTCGACTGCACCGGCGTCGGCATCACCGACTTCCGCATCGAAGCGGAGGCCCGGGACGCGGTCGTCGAGCAGGGCCGAAAGGCGGCCGGGGAATTCCTGGGACGCTGGAAAGGCTGACGTGGGCCCGATTTGGGTGCCATAGTGGGACGCGACCCCTCATCTCCCGTAAAGAGATGGGGGGTTCGTCCATGAGCGGGACATGATGTGACCGCCGGACCCGATCTCTTCACCCCTCCCTCACGGGGGGCACATTTGCGCACATAGGCAATAGACAGCCTTTGCCTTGGGGTGCCTGTCAACTGACGTTGTCCGTAGGTACGTTCATGACTGCCCCCACTTTTCGTGGTGGCAGTCTCCGAACGTCACCTTGTCATGCACTCGACATTTCTTCGCGTCCTGTCCGTCCCAGGACAGGACGACCCCCCATGGAGGAAGAACCGTGCAACACATACGAACCTCCAGGTTCGGACAACGAACCGGCGGCGCCTCGGCGCTCCTTTCCCTGCTCGCGCTCGTCACCGGCGGCCTGCTCGCCGCGGCCCCCTCGGCCGCCGCCCAGCAGGCCAACGACCCCGCGTCCAACGTCAAGCAGGTGTGTGCGACGGCCAAGCCGGGCCAGATGCACTGCCTCGCCCTGGAACGTACGGACATCAAGCAGCACAGAGGTATCACCGCCGACGCCGCACCCTCCGGCTTCGGCCCCGCCGACCTCCAGAAGGCCTACAACCTCCCCGCCGGTGGAGGTTCCGGCGCGACGGTGGCCATCGTCGACGCGCAGGACGACCCGAACGCCGAGTCGGACCTGGCCACCTACCGCTCGCAGTACGGGCTGCCCGCCTGCACCACCGCCAACGGCTGCTTCAAGAAGGTCGACCAGAACGGCGGCACCAACTACCCGACGGCAGACGCCGGTTGGGCCGGTGAGATCTCCCTCGACGTCGACATGGTCAGCGCCGCCTGCCCGCAGTGCCACATCCTGCTCGTCGAGGCCAACTCCGCGAACATGGACGACCTGGGTGCCGCGGTGAACCGCGCGGTCACCCTGGGCGCCAAGTACGTCTCCAACAGCTACGGCGGCAGCGAGGACGCCTCCGACACCGCCGCCGACAGCAAGTACTTCAACCACCCGGGCGTCGCCATCACCGTCTCCTCGGGTGACAGCGGCTACGGCGTCGAGTACCCGGCCGCCTCTCAGTACGTCACCGCCGTCGGCGGCACCTCGCTGAAGAAGGACAGCAGCACGCGCGGCTGGTCCGAGTCGGTCTGGGGCTCCAGCTCCGGCGGCCAGGGCGCCGGTTCCGGCTGCTCCGCCTACGACCCGAAGCCGTCCTGGCAGAAGGACACCGCCTGCGCCAAGCGGGCCGTCGCGGATGTCTCCGCGGTCGCCGACCCGGCCACCGGCCTCGCGGTGTACGACAGTTACCAGGCCAGCGGCTGGAACGTGTACGGCGGCACCAGCGCCTCCTCGCCGATCATCGCGAGCGTGTACGCCCTGGCCGGTGCCCCGGGCGCGAGCTCCACTCCCTCGTCCTTCCCCTACGCCCACACCGGCTCGCTGAACGACGTCACCTCCGGCGCCAACGGCAGCTGCGACAACTACCTGTGCAAGGCGGGTACGGGCTACGACGGCCCGACCGGCCTCGGCACCCCGAACGGCACGGCGGCCTTCACCGGCTGACGCACCTGGGTCAGTGGGGGCCGTCGCATCGCGGCGGCCCCTTCGCCTGCCCTCGGGTCACGGCAGCCACCGGACCGGGGACGCCTGGCGTACGTGAACGAGTACGTCGAAGGCATCGGCGAGCGAGTCGACCGCGAGGTACCCGGTGGCGTCGCGGGCCGGGTCGTACACGCCGCCGATGACACGGGCCTTCGCCGGACCGTCCCACTGACCGCGGACGCCGTCGAGGCGCAGGTCCAGCCAGTGCGCGGGCAGATCCACCGCGCCGAGCCGCGCGTCGATCAGGTCGCCGGCCGGTTCCGGGACCGCGACGGAACCGAGGTCCCCGTGGTGGAAGCCGATCGCCACGGACACATACCGGTTGCCGTACTGCTTGCGCAGCAGGCTGCCGACGGTGGGCTGCGGACCGCGCTCCGGTGCCATGCCCAGGACGGTCTCGGCCGCCGATGTGTGTGCGATGCCGTCCCAGTAGACCGTGCGCAGGCCGGTCCGGCGCTGGAAGTCGCCGACGACATCGGCCCATTGTCCGGCCTCGCCCGCGTAGCTGCCCCGCCCGGCGACGCTGTGCTCATGGAAGTCCACGATCAGCCGCATCCGCGCCAGGACGCCGTCGTGCGCGTCGATGCCGGGCAGCGACCGGAGCAGCGCGAGCGCGTCGCGGGCATGCTCGGCGAAGGGGCGTCCCGGGTGGATGCCGTGGGCGCGCTGGACGTGCTCGTCGATCCGGTGCGCGGTCCGGATCGGGTCCAGATGGGACGCCAGCTCCGCGAGCCGCTCGGGGGCCGACTCCCGGACGTGGTCCAGGACGGCGTCATAATCCTCCGACCCCGCCTGCGCGGGCTTCACACCGAAGACCCGTACGGGGTCGTGCGGGTGCTCCCGGTTGAACTCCCGGATCCATTCGAGCGATGCGGCGAGCTCGACGGTGCGCTGGGGGCGCCAGGCGTGGTCGAGCGCGGCCGCGGCAGAGCCGTCGCCGCCGCGTACGTAACGGTCGAGCTCGGCGCCGACGCCGGCACTGTCCTGCAGGGCGAGCGCCCGGAACCCGTGGTGCCGGACCAGCCGGCGGAAGAGCTGGTCCCGTATGCCGTAGGTCTCCCGGGAGAACCGCGTGGACTCGCCGATGCCGACGACGGTCGCCGCGTCACCGGCGAGCTTGTCGGCAAGGTCGTCGAGCGAGACGTCGGAGAGGGGAAGGGAAAGGGCGGAGGCCTCGGAAACCGCGCTGTTGTTGATCATGCCGCCCAGTCTCCAACCTGAAGCCCGCTTGAGGTCAAGGGCCTTCCGTCTGCGTTCTCATGGTTCTCGTGCGGCGTGAATGTCCGAGCCCCGATGGGCAGTTGCGGGTTTGCCTCCGGCCTATTCCCGGACCCGGGAAACTGACCGGGTGGTCTATATCACCCACCGTCAACCCCTCCCTACGGTGGCGTAGGTCACTTGCGTGGGTGAAGGATAAGCACTCGTGGCAGACGATTCGAGATCATTCAGCAGCGGCACGTTCGGGTCGTACACGGCGATCGGCGACAGCTTCACGGAGGGCGTCGGCGACCCCGGCCCGGACGGGACTTTTGTCGGCTGGGCGGACCGGTTCGCAGTGCTGCTCGCAGACCAGCGGCCGGAGGGCTCCTTCCGCTACGCCAACCTCGCGGTGCGGGGCAAGCTCCTCGACCAGATCGTCGAGGACCAGGTCCCCAGGGCCAAAGAGCTCGCCCCCGACCTGGTGAGCTTCTGCGCGGGCGGCAACGACATCATCCGGCCCGGCACGGACCCCGACGAGGTGGCCGAACGCTTCGAGCGGGCGCTCGCCGACCTGAAGCCGGCCGTCGGCACCGTCATGGTGACCACGGGCTTCGACACCCGGGGCGTGACGCTGCTCCGCCATCTGCGGGGCAAGATCGCGACGTACAACGGGCATGTGCGGGCCATCGCGGACCGCTACGACTGCCCGGTGCTCGACCTCTGGTCGCTCAAGTCCGTCCAGGACCGAAGGGCCTGGGACGACGACCGGCTGCACCTCTCCGCCGAGGGGCACACCCGGGTCGCGCTGCGCGCCGCCCAGGTGCTCGGGCTCGACGTCCCGGCCGACCCGGACCAGCCATGGCCCCCGCTGCCGCCGCGCAACACGCTCGAGGTGCGGCGCGACGACATCCACTGGGCGCGCGAGTATCTGGTGCCGTGGATCGGGCGGCGGCTGCGCGGCGAGTCGTCGGGCGACGAGGTCTCGGCCAAGCGCCCCGATCTGCTGCCCCTCTGACGAACCATCAGGCCTGACAGCACGTCACCATGTAGCGCTGTCAGGCCTGATGGGTAGTACGGGATCCGCCGATGATCAGCCGCCCAGCACCTTCGCCTCGGTCTCCGGGGCGAGGCCGACCCGGGGGCGGTCCGGGCGCTGGGGCGCGGTTCCGCCTATCGAGCGGAGCCAGGCCCAGGTGTCGGCGGCCGTCTCCTCGACGGGGCGGCACCGCAGCCCGGCCGCGACCGCCTTGGCCACCGCCGAGTTGTGGATCTTGTCGTGCAGCTCGCCCGGCGGAAGCCACACCGGCAGTTGCAGCCACGGCTCGATCCCGGCGGCGAGGATCGGCTCGGGGTCGGTCCAGCGCAGCACGGCCCGGTCGCCGGTGACCCGCACACAGGCTTCGAGGAGCGAGCCCATCGTCGCGTGCCCCGGCGGGCTGACGACGTTGTACGGGCCGCTGAGGCCGGCCTCGGCCGCGTCAAGGGTCCACTCCGCGAGGTCGCGGCAGTCGATGTACTGGATACCGAGATCGCGCGGGCCCGGTGCGAGCATGTCACCGCCGTGCGCGGCACGGTTCAGCCACCACGGCAGCCGGCCGATGTTCTCCCACGGGCCGAGGATCAGGCCCGCACGCACCAACAGGGTCCGGTCCACGCCGAATTCGCGGATCGCGGCCAGTTCGCCGCCGCGCTTGGCCTGCGGATAGGCCACTTCGCCCGCCTCGTCGGCGGAGCCGTCCACCAGCGTCGAGTCCTCGCCGGCGTCGAGCGAGGCCGTCTCGGGGTACACCGAGCGGCTCGACACGTACGTATAGTGGCCGGCCCGCCCGGCGAGCAGCCGGGCCGCGTCGCGGACGGCGGCCGGGGCGTGCGACCACGTGTCGACCACCACGTCCCACTCGCCGTCCGCAAGCGCCGCGAGGCCTTCGGGGGAGGTGCGGTCGCCGTGCAGCGAGACCACCCCGGCGGGTGGTTCGTGCCGCCCCCGGTGGAAGACCGTCACCTCGTGCCCGCGGGCAAGGGCCGCCTCGGTGACGGCCCGGCCGACAAATTCCGTTCCACCCAGCATCAGCAGTCTCATGATCGCCACTCTGCCCGCCGGGGGGCGGACGGGGAACGGTTGCTTGCTCTCGGCGTAATCCCGTCAACCGGGAACCTTCACCGTGCACCCGGCACAGTGAAGGTCCTCGCCCGCACACGTTCAGCTTCCCGTCCCCTGGCGGTAAGCGCTCGGCCCACCGCCCGCTGCAGGATGACTCAGACGAGCTCGGGCTGCAGTTCCCGTTGCCGCGCAGGTGCGGCCTGCGGCTCCCACAGCTTGGTCGTCCGTACGAAGCTGTAGATCACCGAGACCATCGCGAGGACGAGAAGGGGGCCGAACACCCAGGGATGATCGGCCATCTGCACCGGCAGATAGCGATAAGCCACCAGGAGTGCGGTGAAGACCGCCGTGCCGTAGGCGACGAGCTGGATTCCGGACCGGTCCCAGCCGCGCGCGAGCGAGCGCAGGGCCGCCTCGATCGTGAGCGCGAACACGACGCCGGCAATGATGTCGGTGCCGTAGTGATAACCGAATCCCAGCGTCGCACCGAGCGTGGCTATCAGCCAGAACGTCCCCGCGTAGCGCAGAAGTCGGGGGCCCTTGCGGGAATGGATGAAGATGGTGGTGGCCCACGCCGTGTGCAGGCTGGGCATGCAGTTGCGCGGGGTGAACTCGTTGAATCCCATGTGATGCGGCGCACCACCGCCGGGCGGGGTGTTCGGCCACAAATCGGCCACCGCGAAGTGCCCGCCGTCGGCGCCGTAGGCGAAGATCGGTCCGACCACCGGGAAGATCATGTAGATGGCAGGCCCGAGCAGGCCGATCACCAGGAAGGTGCGCACCAGGTGATGGGCCGGGAAACGGCGCTCGGCCGCCACGTTGCGCAGCTGGTAGAGCGCGACGACGACCGCCATCACGGCGAGCTGGATGTAGACGTAGTCGAGGACGTGCGCGCCGATGGAGCCCGTGGCGTTGACGATCCGGCCCGCCACCCAGGAGGGGTCGCCCAGCGCGTGATCGGCGGTCGCCACGTACTGGTCGAGCACCGAGGGACGGGTCTTCGACGTGATGAGAAGCCAGGTGTCGCCGGTCTTGCGGCCGGCCACCAGCAGCAGGCCGAGGCCGACGCCCTTCAGGAGCAGCATGCGTTCCTGGCCGGTGCGACGTGTGATCGCGATGACCGCGCAGGCCAGCATCACCCACAGCGCGCCGTTGCCGAACATCATCTTGGCGTCGACTGCCCACCGCACCAGAAAGAAGATGACGTCGATACCGACCGCGGCACCGATCGCGATAAAGCGTTCCCGCCAGGTGAGCACCACCATCATCAACGCCATGCTGGCGTAAAGCAGCGGCCCCGATTTGGGTGCGAGTATCACCTCTTTCGCCTGGTTGATCATCGGCCCGGGCAGGCCATAATGATGGGCGGCAATCTCCAACGCGATGAGGAATCCGAGGGTCACGACACCTGCCGCGGCCCACAGCATCACCCGGGGTTGACGCCATGCAAATGTAGTTCTGCTATTTATTCGCGATATCAATTGTTTGGCCGATGTGTTAGACGCCGATTTGTGAGACGTTGACTAAGCGAGTCACTCTTCGTGGTCGATTGCATGGTTTCCGTGAAGGGTGGGACGCTATGGGCGATCATCTGAGTCGGATCATGTTATCGGAGTCGGTGTGGGTGGTTTTCGCCGGTCATGAGTGGAGTGATGGCCAGGCGACCCCGCGCCGCATCGTTGCAGGACACGGCGCTGCCGTGTGACGGGCGAGGGGGGATCCGCCGGCGGAAGCCGGGCTTCGGGTGGCCAGGCCATCAGCGGGTCGCTGTCAACGCCGCGCGGTCCACGCCCAGTTCGCGGGCCAGTGCGTCGTCCGCCCACTCCAGCATGGCCGCGCGTGACAGTGAGCCCGGGTACGAGATCATCTGCACGGCCAGTCCGTCGAGCAGGGCGGTCAGCCGCCAGGCCGCGCCCGCCGGGTCCGCGCAGCCGAACTCTCCGGCCGCCGCGCCCTGCGCGATCACCTCGGTCAGCGCGGCCTTCCACCGCTGATCGAGGCCGTGTGTCACCTCGCGCAGAGCGGGCTCGCGGAGCGCCGCCGCCCAGCCCTCGATCCACAGCCGCCAGCCCTTGGCCGGCCCGGTCGGCGCGTACCAGCGCGCAGCCGCACGCAGTCTGCGCAGTGCGCTGGTACGGCGCCCGAGGATCTTGTGCAGCTGGGCCAGATCGTCCTCGGCGGCATGGGCGAAGGCTGCCGCGACCAGCTTCTCCTTCGTCGAGAAGTGGTACAGGACAAGCGCGTTGCTGACGCCGAGCGAAGCGGCGACGTCGGCGATCCGTACCGCTGCGACACCACGCGACTCGATCTGCTCGACCGCGGCCCGCAGCAGTTCCTCGCGCCGTTCCGCCACGCCCAACCGCACTCTGGCCATGCGCCGACCCTACACACGGGCGTACGTGGCCGATGGTCACGGCCGGTAGATCGTGCCTGGCTGTGCGGTGCCCGGCGCGAGCAACTGCGGGACGGTCACGAAGGTGTAGCCGCGCTTCTTGAGCTCGTCGATGATGCCGGGGACGGCCGGTACCGTGCCGCCGCAGATGTCGTGCAGCAGGACGATGCCGTCACGGCCCGCCTGGTCGAGTATCCGCTGCTGGATGAGGGCGCTGTCGGTCGTCGCGTAGTCCTTGGCGGTCGCACTCCACAGCACTTGGGAGAGGCCGAGCTCCTTGCTGACCTCCTTGACCGCGTTGTCCGTGCGGCCCTGCGGCGGGCGCATCAGCGTCGGCTCGCGGCCGGTCAGCGCCTTGATCGCCTGCTGGGTGCGGCCGAGTTCGGAGCGGATCTCTGCGGGCTTCAGCTGATCCAGGCGGCGGTGCGTCCAGGTGTGGTTGGCGATCTCGTGGCCCTCGGTGGCGGCCCTGCGGACGGTGTCCGGATAGGTGTCCACGTGGTTCCTGCCGAGCAGGAAGAAGGTGGCGTGCACCTTCTTCTCCTTGAGGATGTCGAGAAGTCGGGGCGTGTGTGGGCCCGGCCCGGCGTCGAAGGTCAGGGCGATGCACTTGGCCTTCGCGCAGTCCACGGAACCCGGGGTCCCGGCTGCCTTGAGGTGGGTCTTGGCATCGGACGCCTTGGCGGCGGCCTGTCCGCGCGCCTCCTTGGGGGAGGTGGAGTCCTGGCCGCAGCCGGTCAGGGCCAAGGTCAGCGCGGCGGCCGTGACCAGGCATGCGGCGGCCCGGGACCGTATGGAACGTGAGCTGTTTCTGAGCATGGCGGTCCTCTCCCCGGCGGTGAAATTTCCCCTTCGTGACCCTCGGGCGAGGATCTCCGCCGCACTATACGTGAGGTGTATACATCGAGTGCATAGTGGGGCATGGGTGGCCGGAATGGGAGGGGTAGCCCATGGGCGGGGGCGGAGCGGTGTCGGTCGCCCCCGCGGGGGCGACCGGGAGGCGCTGCCGGGGGCCCGGTCAGCGATACGTGCCGAACCGCTCCGTGATCACGGGCAGCGTCTCGGCCGCGAGGGCGTGGGCAGCCGCGCGCGGAGTCGTCCCGTCGGACTCGGCGCGCATCAGCATCCGCTCGACGAGGCCCCGCATCGCGCGCCGGATGTGCGCGAAGGCCTCGTCCGCGTCCGCGTCCAGATCGCCGAACAGCGTCCACCACCACCAGGCGTTGGTGGCGGAGTTGGCCACGACGTCCGGCAGCACGGTGACGCCACGTCCGGCGAGCAGCCGCTCGGCCTCCGCGAGCACCGGCATGTTCGCCGCCTCGACGATCCAACGGGCCGTGATCCGGGCCTGGTTGAGTCCGTCGATCGCGTACGAGACCGCCGCCGGGACAAGCACCTCCGCCTCGACGGCCAGCCAGTCCTCGCCGGGCAGTTCGCGGTCCGAGGGCCGAAGAGCTGAGCGGTCGACGGCTCCGTGCGCGTCACGCGCGGCGAGGAGCGCCTCCACATCGAGGCCCTCGGGGTCGGCGACCGTGCCCTTGATGTCGGCGACCGCGACGATCTTCAGCCCGGCCCGGGACAGGAAGCGGGCGGTGGCGCCGCCCATGGTGCCGAACCCCTGCACCGCGACGCGCGTCCCCTCGTGTGCGGTGCCGGCACGGTCCAGGGCGGTCAGGACCGACTCGGCGACCCCGCAGCCGCCGACCAGTTCGTCAAGGCCGATACCGTCGACTTCCACGGCGAAGGCATCGGAGAGACGCCGTCTGGCCGCCGCTTCGTCGTCGAGCAGCGGATAAACCGCCTGAACGGTGGAGATCAGGCCCGCCTCCGCGGCTGCCCGGTCGACGAGGTCCTGGCTGAGGCCGAGATCCTCGCCCGTCGTCCAGAAGCGCTCGACGTACGGCCGCATGGCCCGCAGATAGCGGACCAGGACCCCGTACGCCTCCGGATGCCGCGGATCGCAGTCGATGCCGCCCTTCGCGCCGCCGAGCGGGATGTAGCGGGCCCGCGGGTCGTAGTGCAGGGCCTCCTTCATCGTCATGCCGCGGGCGAGTCCGGCGACCTCCTCCTGGGTGCATCCCGGCCGCATGCGCAGCCCGCCGCTGGACACGCCGCGAACCAGCCGGTCGATGACGAGGTGGCCTCGGCGGCCGGTGACGTGATCGGTCCAGGAGAGCGCGATGAGAGGAGGAGTCATGCCGGGCACCCTAACTGAACGACGAGTCAGTACGAGAGCGTGCCGAGGCCGGCCCCGTCCGGCCAGGGGTCGCCCGCCACCCGGGCGTGCAGATGCTCGTCGTGCCACCCGTCGGCGTGCAGCAGCGCACTGCGCATCGTGCCCTCCAGGGCGAACCCGGCCCGCTGCGCCACCCGGCACGAGGCCGGGTTCCCCACCGAGTGCGAGATCCGCAGCCGGTGCAGCCCGAGCTCCTCAAGCGCCCACCGGCTGACCCGCAAGGTGGCGTCGAGCACGGCGCCCCCACCGCGGCCGGACGGAAGCAGCCAGTACAGGAACTCCGCGCTGCCACCCCGCAGATCGAGATCGCCCAGCCCGATCAGGCCCACCGCCTGGTCGTCCTCGCGCCGCGAGATCGCCCAGATCGCCGAGGCCTCCTCGGTCCAGCGCTGCCCCCATCGGGCGATCTTCTCGCGGGCGGTGTCCGGCGTCAGCGCCTCGGGGCGGTTCCACTGCACGATCTCCGGATCCAGGCACGAGGCCACCAGAACGTTCGCGTCGGACTCCCGCCAGGGGCGCAGCTCACGCCCGCCGGGCAGGACGAACGAGGGCTGCTGCTGCCGGGCCATCCGGCCCGCGGGCACCACGGGAGGTATCGGAGTGATCATCCCCGCATCATGGCAGGCGCCGCCGGGCCGCTCCGGGGAATCCGGCCGCCCGGATCCGCGTTGCACAGCCATGACGGCATTCGAGGCACCTCAGGAAGCGTTGCTGAAACTGGTCGCCGAGCAGGACGGCGGCGTCCTGGTCACCCTGAAGCGGGACGGGCGGCCCCAGCTCTCCAATGTGAACCACGCCTACTATCCCGACGAGCACGTCATCAAGGTGTCGCTCACCGACGACCGGGCCAAGACGAAGAACCTGCGCCGCGACCCCCGCGCCAGCTACCACGTCACCAGTGACGACCGCTGGGCATGGACGGTGGCCGAGGGGACCGCCGACCTCACTCCGGTGGCCGCGGACCCGTACGACGAGACGGTCGAGGAGCTGGTGACCCTCTACCGGGACGTACGCGGCGAGCACCCCGACTGGGACGAGTACCGCAAGGTCATGGTCCGCGACCGGCGCCTGGTGCTGCGGCTGCGCGTGGAGCGGGCGTACGGCCAGCCGCGCCAGGGTGGGGCCTGACCGGCCGCCCGTCGTCGTGACGGTCCCCGGAAGGTGCCTCCGTAACGGATGCACATAATAGAAATACCCCGAGCCCCAGGAGGTGCCGTGACCGGCGCTGGATCCCTGCTTCCCCTCCGTTCACGACTCCGCGAGCTGCGGCCCGACGCGTTCGGGGCCGACCCGGCGGGGGAGCGCATGGCCCGCATCCGCCGCTCGCCGAACTTCGCGGACGGCGTGTTCCAGAACCCCGAGGGCGCACGGACCCGGCCGTCGGGCTCGACCCTGGAGTTCGCGAAGCAGTTCTTCGCGAAGGAGCAGCGCGTACGCCGCGCACCCACCGGCACCGTCCCGGTCCACCCGACGACCCTCGCCGACATCGCGAAGCCGCCCGCCACCGGGCTCCGGCTCACCTGGATGGGGCATTCGAGCGTGCTCGCCGAGATCGACGGGCGGCGGGTCCTTTTCGACCCCGTCTGGGGCGAGCGCTGCTCCCCCTTCGCCTTCGCCGGCCCCAAGCGGCTGCACCCCGTCCCGCTGCCGCTGGCCTCGCTCGGCCCGGTCGATGTCGTCGTCATCTCCCACGACCACTACGACCACCTCGACCTGCCCACCATCCGCTCCCTGGCCGGAACCGGCACGGTGTTCGCGGTGCCGCTCGGTGTCGGCGCCCACCTGGAGCACTGGGGCGTGCCCGCCGACCGGATCCACGAGCTGGACTGGAACGAGTCCGTCAAGGTCGACGGGCTCACCCTCACCGCGACCCCGGCCCGCCACTTCTGCGGCCGGGGCCTGCGCAACCAGCAGCACACGCTCTGGGCGTCCTGGGTGGTGGCCGGACCCGAGCACCGGATCTACCACAGCGGCGACACGGGCTACTTCGGCGGCTTCAAGGACATCGGCGCGGAGCACGGCCCGTTCGACGCGACGATGATCCAGATCGGGGCTTATAGCGAATTCTGGCCCCAGAACCACACGGATCGTACGCCGCTGCCGGGCGGGTGGCCAGACATCCACATGTCGCCCGCTAAGGGGATGCAAGCCCACCTTGACCTGCAAGGGGGTGCCGCTGGCGGTGTCATGCTGCCGATTCACTGGGGCACCTTCAACCTCGCGCCGCACGCCTGGGCCGAACCGGGCGAGTGGACCCTGGACGTGGCAGAGGAGGTTGGGCAGGTCGTAGCGACCCCTCGGCCTGGCGAGCCGTTTGAGCCTGCTGGGACGGTTCCGGCCGATCCCTGGTGGCGAGCGGTCTCGGCGCCGATTGCTCATCCTTGGCGCAGGCCTGCGCGGGTGCTCACCCCATGGATTACCGCTCCTGAGGCTGACCTTGACCTTGCTGGGGACAGGTGACGCCTGGCTATGAGTGATCTCGATGAGATGGCGCGATTATGGGGCGGGATGACCAATGAGGAGCGTGACCGCTTCGTGCGAACGGTTGATGGTTCGCTCGGGCCTGCAAGGAACCAGCCGTGTCACCAGTTCACACCTTTGCCCGCTGCAACAGGGCCGTCGCGCATCGTTGTTCGAACCCGGTTCGTAGGACCGGAGGATGCAGCATCCTGCGACGAGTAAGCGGCAAGGCAACGAAAGATCAGTAGAGTCGGGGCGGCGGGCCGCTGAGCGCACCGCCCCGGTCGTTGTGCAGCATTGGGACCCCACCCCTGATGTGATCAGGCAGCCCAAGCGGCGGTGTGCACCATGGGCAATCCCATCAGCGAGAGCAGACCAACAAACCGCCGAGACAGGTGATCTCGAATGCCAGCTCTCGGGGTCGTGCACGGTGTGCCGGCTCCTGGCCAAGCACTACCAGGAGGCGAAGGCACCACTCGCAAGCTACTGCCAGCATTGGATGAAGAAAGCAGGCTGAACATGACCGCTGTAGCTGTCGCAATCTCACCGAAGCGCCGGCTGCCGGACGATCTTCCCCATGCGACCAGGCCGATTGAGGCCGCCGCTCCTCCCATCACCGCAATCACCAGGGTCGCTGACCTGGACACGGTGATGGACAGCGTCAAGTGCTCGTGCAACGCGGGCGACGACAACCCGCACCAGTCGAAGCTGATCAATACTGCTCAGGCCCTGGCGTTCTCCGCGCTGGGGCCCGAGCCTTGTGTGGCCCACGGATAGCGTGCTCCCATGGGATTCCAATGGGACTGGCTACTCCCTTACCTGGCCGTGCCGTACGTGCCCACGCTCGGCCCCATCCACCCCGATGCTCTCAGCGCCGAGCGCTTTAACGACATCCTCAATGTCGCCGACAGCGGAAAGTTCCTGCCATACGACAAAGACCGCCGGTGGAGCAGCACGAAGGCGGAGCGCGTCCTCGTGGACGACATCGAGCACACTGCCCGCCAGACTCTCATCCCGACCGTGCTCCGGCGCGGGTTGGGCACGGTGAAGGTCCACGTCTACGGTGCGGATCCTGACGCGCTCACCACAGCGGCCGACTTGGCCCACAAGCTGTGCGCGGTCCATAACGCGCAGACCCCGCGAATCGTCTGGCTTCTCGGCCCCGAGCAGCCTGACCAGTATGCCCAGGGAACTCGGGTCCAGCTGAAGGACTTCGCTGCCGGTGCCGGAGCAGCGCCCGCCTTCCTCGCCCAGGAGTACGGACAGCTTTCACCGGCATCCAGAACCGATTTCGCCGGTTTCGCCCAGCGGATGGCAGGCGACGGATTCGCGTTCCTGTATGAGCAGATGCAGGCCGGTGCGGTTGGCCCCGTTCTTACCGTCGTGCACGAAGGCCGTGTGGCCGGAGCCATCGGCCCCATGGAGACCATGACGGAGTTCGAAGGGGAGGGGAGGATCGGGGTGCGGGGTAGAGAGAACGGATATTCATAGCCTTAAATGAGCCATAGACTCCGCTCATGGCACAGAAGATCGTAACCGTCTACACCGATGACCTCACTGGCGAAGAGACCCAGGAGGCCACAACCCACACCATCGTGATCGACGGCGTGGGGTACGAAATCGACCTCGGCCCCGACAGCTACGACAAGCTGCTTGAGGCCGTCGCTCCCTTCACCAAGGCCGGTCGCCGCATCAAGGCAGGCCGCATCAAGACCGCACCGAAGGCCCCTGGAGGCCGCACTGACACGGCCGCAATCAGGGCCTGGGCCAAGGAGAAGGGGTACGACATCAACGACCGCGGTCGAGTGTCGGCCGAGATCCGCGAGGCCTACGAAAAGGCTAACTGAACACGACGTACGTCATGAGGAAGGCCCTCGTAATGGGGGCCTTCTTTGCGTCTCAGGCGAGCGCACCGAGGCTGGTGAGCACCAGGAGCAGGAGTGTCAGGGAGCCCCCGAAGGCCACGGTGCCCCGTGCGATGCGTGCGGGCAGCTGGCTGCCGTCGAACCGGGCCAGCATCCCGGCCAGCATCCCCATGATGATCGATACCAGCGCCGCCGCCAGGACGAGCAGCAGCTTCACGCTGAACGACAGTCCCACTTCAACCTCCGTTGCCCACAGCCGAGATGACGTCATCAGCATCCGTGCAGGCCAGCGGCAGGACTAGGATTCTGGACTACCTCAGAACTTTTCAGGACTACGCGGGACTACGGGGGTTGGCATGGGGAGACGGTCTAAACCCCTTGACCCGGGTAACCCCCTGCATGCCTTCGCAATCGAGCTACGGATGTTGCGTGATTCCGCTGGAGCGGCAGGGGGCTTGGACGCGACCCGCAAGAGCGCGGGCATTTCTAAGGCGACGTACTACGCATGGTTGAGCGGGGTGCAACTTCCAGGGCGGGACGCCTTCGAGTTGGCCATCACCGCGTGGGGCGGCGATCGAGGGCACTGGCTTTCCCTACGTCGACAGACGGAGGAAGCGATAGCAAGAAGCTCAACGCCAGAAAAGCCGAGTAGGGCAGAGGGTCCAGGGACGACTCATCAAGTCCTTGGAGGGGACGTGAGCATGCCGCTTCAACGCTCACAAGTGAAGATGGTTGAACTCACCGATCAGAGGCTCCAATTTGAGGATGAACTATACCGCAACACATTATGGCGATTTACAAGGTACCTCCAGAAACTGAGAACTGCCGTCGGTGATCCCAGCGTTGATGCCATTCTTGCAAGGATCCCGCAGGATCTGGAGGCATCGGGAGATCACGGTCGCTTGGCTTTGGATGGGGCACCTCTTCCCGTGTCTGCCGAGGCCGCCCTTCTAGTGCGGCAGGTCGTAGTGGATGCCGTTGAGAGTTATGGGCCGACCGATGTTATCGACGCTATTCCGGTCAAGCGGCTAGCGAATCAATGCTTGACGAAGGCGCACGAGGCGCTATTGATATCCATGGACCGGGATGCAGGGCTGGGATAAATGAATAAGTCGCCGACTGCGCGAGATTTCCAGATACGTACATCGTCGTAGGATGGGCCTCGGCTGGCGGTTCCGACTGAGAAAGCAAAACATTGAGGGACTCTGTCGGGAATCTTGAGGTTTCAAGGTCATTTGCCTTGGCGCCACCAGAGAGGACGGGGTAGCCCGCGGGCTTCAAGGTACTGCTGGAACGCTGTAGGTCTTCTGGGACGGTATGTGGAAGCGGTGGGTTCCTGGTTGGCGAGCCGTTCAATGTTGACGGCGATGGCGGTGAGGACGTGCTGGACATGGGCCGTCACCAAGGCGCCGCGCAAGAAGACGAATCCGGAGCGAAGCCGACTCCTGAAGAAGATCCGATTCTGGGCGAATGAGAACGGATACAAGGCGGCAAAGCAGGGGTCGAATCCCGGACAACGTCGTGGTCGCCTACCGAACTGCCAATCCGGGCGTGAACATGGGGCCGTACGACAACAACCACTAACCGAATAGTCGGCCTCGATAGGGGCGCGGTCATTCAATGGGATGGTCGCGCCCTTTGTCGTGGCAGTGGATGACCTCGTATGATAATCGGAGGGCGTTACGCCTTCAGGGTGCTTCCTCGGCGGTATGGCGACACTCGGCGCGTTATTGGGCGGTTTGTAGGTATTGCGTATTAAGTTCCGTGGTTGTAGGGAATCGATCTATCACAGGTCGCATCCAGTCACTCCAACGGAGATCACATGAACAAGCTTCACAAGGCCGCCGTCCTGGTTGCCGCTCTCGGTAGCCTCGGAATGCTGGCCTCTGGCACGGCCCAGGCGCACGACGGCGGCGACCGCTTCGGCATCGGGCAGAGCAGCAACTGTAAGTCGCACGACCTGAACGTCGACGTCCTCGGTCAGGTCGGCATTCTCAACGGCCTGGGCGGCAACCTCCTGAACGGCGAGGGCAACGCGGGTGCGCAGAACACCCACCTGGGTTCGAGCATGGGCTGCAACAACAGCGCCCTGGACAAATGAGCGCAGAAGCCTGCCTAAGTGGATCACGGACGAGTACGACCAGTAGGTAGATGACGACGCCGAACACCAGGTGCGCGTGAATCTCCTTGGGAACGAGTCCGAAGGGGCGTTAGCAGGAGAGCGCCTTAGAGCGGCTGCAGTGGCTGCCGTGGCTGATCGGTAAACACAGAAAGGCCCCCAAGACGCGCCGCAATGGCGTGCCTTGGGGGCTTCTGTGGTGCAAGAACGAGCTGGTGTCACTCGGTGGGTGCGGTTTCCAGTCCGGCCGTGGCGGTCTTGGTGTTCTCGGTCCGCTGCACTGCCTCACCGGTACCGAGCACCGCCGCCGCGAGACCGAGGATCAGCGCGGACGGAAGCTCTGGCACGTAGTGCACGACCAGGGCGAGAGCCGCGACCAGGACGGCGTAGATGCGGGCAGGGTGCTGCTTGATGAACTGCAAGGAGATCCTTCGTTGGCGGGACGGTAGGGGGGGAGGTCAGGCCGCAGGGACCTTCAGGGCGTCCCAGGTCGAGCGGCCCGGCCATCCGTCGGCATCCGATCCGGTGAAGCCACGCTTGCGCTGCCACTGGGCGTACGAGCGTCGGTCCGCGTCAGTCCACTGCGGTCCCGGGCCATCGGAGCAGGCGGAGCAGCCTTCGGCGACCAGGCGCTTGCCCATGGCCGTGATCAGCGCGGAGCGCGGAGCGTCGTGGAACCAGTTAAGCCCGGGAAATGCGGCGTACCCGCTAGGTGTTCCGCCGCCGTTCGGGATGTCGGCCTCGCTCGCCTCCTGGCCGAAGTGGACGACTCCCTTGCGGCCCTTCCAAGACGGGTCGGCCAGGACGACACCCTCCGGGAAGTCCGGGATGCCGTAGCCGTACACGTAGTTGGACTTGCGGGGGCAGGCCTTGCTCCTCGGCCTTGGCGATATGGATGACGTTCTGAGCGATGGACAAGCGCGTGGGTTCCTCTGTTCGGGGGTATGAAAAAGGCCCTAGCGGGCCGTCATGTGGAGAGATTGGGTTAGCTGCGCGCGATTTGAACCAGTGCGACGAGCACGGATGCGGTCGAGGTGACGACCGATGTGGAGATGGCGTAGCCACATCTCGATGCCACGGACGCGTGTCTCGTGGTCGTCCAGCCGGTTGGCGTTGGTGTCCATAGTTTGCCCGATCCTCTGTACTTCGATGGACAGTGTTCTGAGTTCCAGATAGATATCGCGCGCGGTGATGGTCGCGATCGCGTCGTTTCCTTCGGGAATGGTCGTGCCTCATGGCTCGTAACACGATCTTGGTGATCGTTGCTGGTGAGGAGTGGCCGATGTGACGATTCGACCGTTCGTGATGCCGTGAGCAACAAGTCGTGGGCCGTGGACGATGAGCCGTGGGCTCGGATGGAGCTGCTGTTGCCGACGTGGCCGCAGCGTCGACGGATCAACGTCCTTTGGGCGTGCGCCTATTGCAGTCTTGTTGGCATGTGCATGGTGATGGTTGTATGTCCGAGGCCTACCCGCAGAGGCGGGTAACGGAGTCAGGGAGTCCATATGAAACTCGCCCGAAAGCTGGCAGCCGGAGCCATGGCGGCCGGCCTTACCACCGTTGGCTTCGTCACTGCGACCCCGGCCAGCGCCACGGTCGTGAACTCCACGTGCAACCTGTCGTCCGTCGTCAGGGTTGATTACAACCGCGACAGCGGCCACTACTGCTACGTCTGGGACGGCAATACAAGCTCCAACCAAGGCTGGATGGACATCAGGGAAGCCGATGAGGTGTGCTCGGTCAGCTACACGGGATACGTGCAGGACATCTCGGGAGGCCATCACTACTTCAGCCGAGGCCGCTGCACCACCCTTGGCGGGGCGCACCTGAGTTTGATCGTCTTCGATGGCAACTGAGTTGAAACGGGCCCCGGTGCCGCCCGTGGCCACATGGCTGAGCATCTGATGCAAGATTGACAGAGCGTCACATAGGCGCGCGCTGGGCGAGCTGTGCTCCGCTTGGCGCGCGCCTTTTGTTTGCACTCAGGGTCCGCATGTGAACGTCCTGCGTAGCAGCGCGGTTGTGCGCGCTCGGCACGCCGGGCGCAATGGGGACGGCGGAGAACATGCTGAGGGCTGGTGTGTTGGGCTGGGTCTGCGGAGTGGTCCAGGGCCGGGCGCTGGCCGTGCGCGTCTCGACGGTGAACGAGAGCCGCTGGTCTTTCCCTGCGTAGGCGATGCCTCGGAGAGTGCAGGTCAGAGGGATGCTTGCCACTGCTGTGTTGTTGCCCGAGCGGAACCACTCGGTGCGTTCGCTGTCGACGGTGCTGCACCAGGCCGTGAAACCCAGGCGGGTATCGCCTACTTCTGGCGAGGCGGGCGAAATGGCTGTGAATGACGCGGTGACGTTAGTAGCCGGAGGCAGGGAATGCGAAGGAGGCGTTGTTGTTCGTGGCCCATCCGCCGGACTTCTCGATGGTGTCCCAGGGGACTGTCACGGGGAGGGGGTTACCGGAAATGGGGATTCGACTTATCTTACTGATCCCGGATCCGGCTATCCGTACGGGATTGGATCGCTGACGCAGCGAGTCGCGAATGCGACTGTTGAACGCGCTCGCATCGGCGAGACAGCGTGTGGTTCTGGCCCGACATCCACATGACTCCCGCCGAGGGCCTGCGCGCCCACCTCGACCTCCAGGGCGGCACTCCGCACGGCGTGATCATGCCGATCCACTGGGGCACCTTAAACCTCGCCCCGCACGCCTGGGCCGAGCCCGGCGAGTGGACGAAGGACGCCGCCGAGGAGCCGAGCAGTCCGCTGCCTTCCCCCGCCCCGGCGAGCCCTTCGAGCCCGCGGGGCGGCTGCCCGTAACGCCTTGATGGCAGCCGCTGTCCGCGCCCCTCGCCCACCTGTGGCGCACCTCCAAGAGCCCGGCTGTCACGCCGGTTTCCGTGGGAGAGCTGGATCTGGCGGGGGAGCGGTGAGCCCGTCGGGGGTGGGCGGCAGCGCCTGACGCGCTACAGGATGACCTGGTCCGGCCCGGCCTCCAGCCTGGCGATCGCGGCGCGGCAGGCCGCGGTGAAGGACCAGAAGATCTGATTGGTGCTGGCGGCGCATCCGGTCCGGGTGAAGGTCCCGAACATGCTCTTGCGCAGCTCTGTCGTCAGCTCAAGCTGGCCGCCCTTGCCGAGCATGGTGCGGTTGCAGATGTTGTCGGGGCTCTCGCCGTCGAGCGCCGGATTGGATGCCCCGTCGATGGTCTGGAATCCCGCGCCGGTCAACTCCTCGGTGAGGTACCGCTTGAAGGTCGCGTTGCGGCCGCCGACGACGACCGCCTCGGGCCGCCCGGCGGGGGCGCCGGCGGTGGCGGCCGTGCAGCCGTGCAGGCTCAGGGCGTTGAAGTTGCTCGCCGCCATGGACAGGGCGACATGGTCGTTGCAGTGCTTCGCCGTGACGTGCAGTTCGGAGTTGTTCGACGGCCGGATGGCCTCGAACATCCAGTAGTCGTAGGCGGGCCCGTCGGCCGGCGTGGCAGCCAGGGTGGCGGGGTGGTAACCGGCGACGCCCAGACACAGGTCGGACGTTCCCACCTCGATAGCGCCACCATGCATGGCCATGACCATCGTGCGGTTGTAGGAGTACTTCTGTGCCGTGCTGTTGTCGGACATCGCGTGCCGCTTGTACCGACGCGCGTAGTCGGTGCCCTCACCGTTGGGCAGCCGGGTGTAGAGGTCGGTGCTGGAGCGGTAGGTGTCGCCGTTCGCGGCGGCCCGGGCGACTCCGGCACCCCAGGAGGCGGACAGCAGTGGGGCGGCCGATGCGGCGGCGAGAACGGAGAGGACGCTGCGTCTGCTGGCGTGCGGAGTTTCCATGGCGGATTCCCTTCGTGGAGGCGTCGGCCTTGCCGGCCGGGATTTCGCGGACAGGGGGAGGCAAGCGCTACCCGACCCGATATCAACGCCGGGGATCATAACCGGCATTTATGCTGATTATTTGCGTGTATGGGATGAAATGGGTCAACTCGCCTTAGATGGCTGTCAGTTGGGAGATAATGGGGTTCGGGGGGTGAGCCGGGTCCCGGCCGAGCGGCGCGGCATGATAAAGGCATGCGAACTCGATCTGTGCTCGTCTACGACGGAGACTGCGCGTTCTGCACTTCCTCCGTGTCCTTCGCTGAACGGCGCCTCGCGCCCCGGTGTGAGACCACTCCGTGGCAGTTCGCGGACCTGGACTCCCTGGGCATCACACAACAGCGGGCCGGGTACGAGCTGTTGTGGGTCACCCCGAGCGGCGCCGTGCGCGGGGGCACGCAGGCCGTCGCCAGGCTGCTGATGAGCGCGGGCAGCCGATGGCGCGTCCTCGGCGCGCTGCTCACCCTGCCCCCGCTGCGCTGGGTCGCCCACGGCGTCTACCGGCTCGTCGCCAACAACCGCGAACGCATGCCGGGCGGCACCCCTGCCTGCGCCCTGCCTCGACGTTGAATCCACGCTTCCATCAGGGAGTCGGTCGAGAGGCCCTGTCCGGAGGGGATGTTCCGCCGGGGCAGGTGGGTCGGCTGAAGGTGTATCCCGGGGGGCAAGACGTACCGGATGCCGGACGAGGCCCGGCGCTGGGCGGATCGCGGCACCGATGTCGTGGTGGCGTACGTCGAGTGCCACGAGCGCCCGCACACTCTGGGCCGAGGGAGGCTGGCCGCGCCCACGCGGGGCAGCCGCACCATGTCACAGCCCCGCGCCCCTTAAGGCGCCTTCAGCTCGCCGCGCGAACAGAGCCGTCAGCCCGCCGTACGTCACCACGATCAGCAGTGCGCACAGGAGCAGCAGCCACCCGGTCACGATGGCCAGCATGGCGAGGCCGCGGTCCCGGCCTCCCAGGCGCTTGCCCCAGACGCGTCCGATGTGTCCCGTCGGGATGGCGACGATCCCGAACACGGCCCTGAAGAACGTGTAGTACTGCCCCACCAGCCGACGAGAGCGCGGCCAGCGCCCCGGTGCCCGTTGGCAGCCACCGCCACCACGACCGGTGCTCCGCCTTCCCGGATCCTCCCGTGCCTTTCCGGGGCCGATGAGGCTCCTTCTGTCTTGACGGAACCTTGAGGTCGCCCGGGGAGGACCGCCGAGCGTGCGTTCCGCGCAGGTCAGCCGGTTAGGGCGCGTGGATCTGACAGGGGGAGATCCAGCGTGACCAGCAGTACTCAGGAGACCGCCGCGCCGACCACGGAAGTCCGCCGCAGCACGCCTGCCCGGATAGCCTTCCGGTCGGCCGCTCTGGGGGGGGCAGCCTGAGTTGTCGCGATGTTCGCGACTCCGATGTTCTGGTTGGCCGACTGGTTCGACTTCTTCCTGACCAGGCCGTACGAACGGTTCACGATCTCCGGCGGGGACGACATCACCACCGCCGTACTGCTCCTCGCCGTGTCGCAGCCGGCTGCCCGGGCCCGCCGTCTGAAGGCCGTCGCCGTCGCCGTCGCCATCACCGACACCGGCCACGCCGCCCGCCTCCACGAGACGGCACAGCTCGCCCGGCGCAGCGGGTCCGCCGAGACCGTCGTCGACCACGTCCGGGCCGAGCTCACCGACGTGCTCGTACTGGACGGCTGCCGTTTCGAGGACGGCGCGCTCCTCGGCCATCCGCCGCAGCGAGGTCACCATGGCGCGCGGCCGCTGGAGCCTGGAGCGGCGCGGCCGGCCGCAGGGCGGGACCGATCTGCGCGTGTTCGGCAACGGGCACTACTACGGCCGGTTCATGCTGCGGCCGGGGCGCACCGGCGTCGTACCGCCGCGGGTCCGTCTGGTGGCCGTGACCATGGCCGATCAGGTGGGTGCGGCGCTGGCGGACGCGGGAACGGGCGCGGGCAAGGAGAGTTGAGCCCCCTCTTGGCGCGGCTGGAACTCGTCGCCGTCAAGGGTGCGTCAATGAGGGGCTGTTGGGCGTCAGGGGACTGTCAACGCAAGCGATCAATCGAACTCTTGGACCCCATGCTGATCTCTGCACGGGTTCGTACGAGCGGCCCGTGGCGCGAGGTTGGAGGGCGAGTGGCGATTACCGCCGGTGCCGGGCAGCGTCAGGGAGCGGGGGCCCCGACAACGACTGCCGAACCAGACCCCGCGTCGGCCGTTCGTCACGGGGGGATCCCGTCGTCCCAGGCCAGAGGGGGTCCGGGACAAGGACGGCCGAGGCGACGGTCTACCATCGCCGTCGCCCGGCTCGTCCGCCTTCGGCGGTACGCCGTCGAGCGCTACTGGGGCACCACGCCAAGTCGGCTGCGGCTCGCCCGCACCGTCTGCTTACTGCTGGGCGCCGCACTGCTCGCACTCCTGGCGGTCACCGCCACCGGGCTCTCCACGACCTGGGATGCGATCCAGCATCGGGACGCGCCCCGCACGGTGGCCGCGACCCGGCTGAACCTGGCGCTCAACGACATGGACGCCCAGGCCGCCAACATCCTGCTCTCCAGCGGCGATTCGGGCACCGGCAAGGGCCGCCTGGAGGAGTCGTACGCCAACGCCAACCGCATCTACAAAGGCGCGCAGGAAACCATCAGCAGCTCCCTGCGCACCCTGGGTGCCGCCGCCGAGGGCGACAAGGCCACCGAGGACACCGTCGTCGCGCTCACCGACGACTTCGCCCAGTACCAGGAACTCATCGGCCGCGCCCTGGAGAACGACGACCACCCCGGCGGCAAGGAGCCGGCCCGCGCCGACTACCGCCGCGCCACCGACCTGCTCTCCCAGCGTCTCCTGCCCCAGGCCCGCACCCTGGTCGACGCCAACAATGCCGTGTACGACAGCGAGTACACATCGGCCCGCTCCGACCTCACCACCCAGCTCGTCGCCGAAGCGGTGCTCGGCGGCCTGCTGCTCGCCGTCCTTGTCGCGCTGCAACGCCACCTCGCCCGCCGCTTCGGCCGCATCCTCAACCCGGCGCTGCTCGCCGCCACCTTGTGCGCGCTGGTGGCCGTGGCCTGTGCGGGACAGCTCCTTGCCGCTTCCGGCGACCAGTTGAAGATCGCCCGGCACGACTCGTTCGACTCGGTGGTGGCGCTGTCCCGCTCGAAAGCCGTCGGCTACGACGCCAACGCCGACGAAAGCCGGTTCCTCCTTGACGAGACGCGCCGGGACACGTACGAGAAGTCCTTCCTCGACAAGTCGCAGCAGCTGTACGGGATCGCAGGCACGAGCCTGTCCACCTACGACACGCGACTGGACGAGACCTGGGCCGCGTACCAACACGACCACAGCGACGAGCAGTTCACCGGCGAGTACCGGCGCGAGCTCGACAACATCACCTTCCCCGGCGAGCGGGAGGCCGCCGAGAAGACCGTCGAGGCATACGCCGTCTACCAGAAGGACGACCGCACCTTCCGCCAACTCATCGCCGAGGGCAAGCTCCAGGAAGCCACGGTCTTCTGCATCGGCTGGGGCTCCGACACCTCCAACGCCCACTTCGGGGCATGGATGAAGGCCCTGGACCAGGTGACCTCCATCAACGCCTCCCGCCACGACCAGGCCATCACCACCGGCCGCCACACCATCAGCGTCCAGACCCCCATCGCCGCCGGCGCCCTCCTCCTGGCGGCCCTGCTCCTCGTGCTGGGACTTCGCCCGCGCCTCGCGGAGTTCCGCTGAGGTCGGGCAAACAGCAACGTCCCTGGATCTGCTGGTAATTGACTGACTCTCACCCGGAATCACGAAGGGGCGGACTGCCCGCCGGAGCAGTCCGCCCCTCAGGGCATTCGGTGCGGCTAGCAGGACGCCTTGCTGCCGTGGTTGGCCTTCTTCTTGCGGCGGTCCCTCTTCTTGCGGGCGCGCTTCGACATGCGGTGGTGCTCCTTCAGCTGGTGCCGTTGTGGCGGGTGGTGGTGTTCTTCAGGCGGTGTGGCCGGTGAGCTGGGCGGCGAGTTTGTTGAGGCGCTGCAGGGAGCGGTTCTCCGTGGCGGCGGGCGCCGGGTCGACGCGCTGGTCGCGGTCGTAGTAGGCGCCGTTGACGATCTCGACGGCCGGGTCGCACAGGCGCGCCACGTACGCGGCGCCCTCGGCGGGGGTGGCACCCTCGTGCGCGTACAGCGGGAGCAGGGCCGTGTCGCAGACGCCGGGGTGGACGGAGACGGCGGTGACTCGCGGGTCGGCCGCGAAGACGGTCAGTGCGAGCTGCGACTGGGCGTAGGCGGCGAGTCGGGAGTAGCGGCGGACCCGGTTGGGGTCGCTCCACTGGATGTTGCCGGTGCGGTGCAGCGACGACGACACGTTGACGACACGGCCCCCGGGGTCGCTGGTGAGCGCCGGTTCCAGCAGGCAGGTGAGCAGGTAGTGGGCGAGGAAGTTGACCTGGAAGGCGACCTCGTTGCCGTCGGCCGTGATGGTGTGCCGCTCGGGGGCGGCCATGCCCGCGTTGTTGACGAGGACGTCGAGGTGCGGGTGGGTCCCGATGGCCCGGTGGGCCATGGCCTCGACCTCGTCGAGGCGGGTGAAGTCGGCTGCCAGTGCGCAGAGTTGGGATGTCTCGATGTCGGCGGTCGTGGCAATGAGCGCGTCGACGGCGGCCTGGGCCTCTTCGGCGGTGCGGCCGTGGACGAGAACCGTCGCACCCTGCTGGGCGAGCCTGCGGACGGTCTCGAAACCGATCCCCGCGGTGGCTCCGGTGACCAGGACGGTGCGGCCGGAAAGCGATGTGGAAGGCATGTGAAATCCCAAGTGATGGCATGATAAGGCTGCGCCCCTGGCGCGGCCGGACATGCGGGAGTGAGAGCGCGCGTACGCCGTCGCGGCGTGGGACCGGCGACGACGTACGGCGTCAGGGAAGCACGGCTCGGTGAGCCGGCATGGGAACAGCGCGCAGTACCGGGCTACACCGGATTCGGTGGCCGGTCGTCGTGCCGCAGACCGCTGTTCATGCCTCCATCCAACTGGCCCCCGGGCGGTGGCTCAAGAGGACTTGCCCGTCCCTAACGAGGTTCTGATGCTCTCCGCCCCACCCGGGATCCGCCTCCCTCAGATGGCGGAGACCCAGGGCGGTCGCTCATGGTGGACTGTTGGAGGATGCGACGGAGCCAGCGCGTACGCGCGTCCCGGGCATCCTGGCTGAGGGTCGCCCGCGGTGCGTACGTGTCGAAGCCATGGCAGGCGCCCGGCCACACGTGCAGTTCGGCCCGGCCGCCGGCCCGCCAGAGCGCGTTTGCGTAGGCCACGTCCTCGTCCCGGAACGTCTCGGCCGACCCGACCTCGATGTATGCCGGGGGCAGCGCGGACAGATCCGTGGCGCGAGCCGGCGCCGCGTAGGGGGACACGTCCTCGGCGCCGTACTGATCCCCCAACAGGGCTTTCCATGCAGTGGAGTTGGAGATTCTGTCCCAGGTGTCGACGCCCGCCATCTGATGGCTGGAGCAGGTGTTGTTGCGGTCGTCGAGCATCGGGGACAGGAGCAGCTGACCGAGAGGTACCGGCCCGCCCCGGTCGCGGGCGAGCAGAGCGAGAGCCGCCGCGAGGCCGCCGCCGGCACTCTTGCCTCCGACGATGATGCGGGCTCCGTCGATGCCCAGTCCGGACGCGTGCGCGGCCGCCCACACGAGACCGGAGTAGCAGGCCTCGATCGGGCCGGGATGCCGCGTCTGCGGCGCCAGCGGGTACTCGACCGAGATGACGGCCAACTCCAGTGGGAGGGCCAACTCGCGCAGCAGGCGAGGGAGTACGGACCAGGCGTTACCCATGATCATTCCGCCGCCGTGCAGGTAGAAGAGCAGCGGCAACGGGCCGTCGACTCCGGCGGGCCGAGCGCTCACCAGCGTGACGTCCCGCCCGCCCGACGGCACCCGCAACTCCTCCACTTCGAAGCGGCCGTCGGCTCGCAGGTCCTTCAAGGTCGGCCGGGGCCGAGCCGTCGCATCCCGCTCCTGCCGAGCCGCAAGGTTCTCCGGGGTGAACGGATCGGCCTTCAACTTCCCCAGAGCCGCGCTCAGTTCGACGTCGATCGGGGGTGCGCCCCAAGCCGTGGGGGAGAGGTGGGGCCCCGACGGCACTCCGAACCCTGATGCGAGATCCATGCGGTGCAGTCAATCACCCGCCGGACGGGGGCCGGTCAGCAGCCCCGAACTCTGTTTATGGCCGATTTTCCGTGCGCGGACGGAGGGTTCTCGCAGATCCCGAATGGCTGATTGATTTCGCAAAGAATGGCTGGTTCGGGCGAGTTGGGCCGCGGCCAATAGTCCCATCCGGAAGATTTCATTCAGATCTCCCCATGGGAGTGACCGTGAGGTACGCTCGCCGTGAGCCCGACACCGGGCCGAGGGAGTACGCCTTGGGTGTACATGAGATGTTCGCGCGCATGGCTGATTTCCCCCGCCGGTCACAGTGGAGCTGGAGCGACCCTGTGTCACGGGATTCGGACAAAGCCATACCTCAGTAGGGGCGGCAAGTCGGACAACCCGCACTTGAGCCTCCTGGTACAGAGGTTCGCCCTCATCACCGTTTTTCCCATGGGGCCATGACACACACGGCTCAATGGCGGCCCGGAATTCAGGCCTTATTCGATCTTGTGGCCGCACTGGCGCCCGGCCTCCACAGAGGCCCGCAGACGGTCGCACGGGGGAAGGGGACGCCGTACATGGCTCAGATCCAGGTGCTGATCGCCGACGACCAGGTCGTGACCCGATCCGGTCTTGTGGCCATGAGCAGAGAGGCCCCCGGACTCGACGTGGTCGGCGTGGCGCAGGACGTGGCCGGCGTTCTGGCCGCCGTCGACTGCGGAAAGCCCGATATCGTCCTGCTCAACCTGCGTAAACTGACGGGTGACAGTCTTCGTCACCTTGTCCGGCTGATCGGCGCGCACGTATCGATCATCGTCCTGTGGTGCCACGACTCCGCCGTCACGATCCAGGACGCGTTACGGGCCAGGGTCGCCGGATTCATGGACCTGGAGATTCTGCAGGAGGAATTCGCCAGCGTGATCGCGTTGGTCGGCCGCGGCTGTGCCGCCTATCTGCTTCCGAGAGAACGGCTTTCCGATATCGGTGAAGGGTGCCCGATGTCTTCGACCTCGGGGGCGATGTCGAATCTCACCTCACGCGAGAACGACGTACTGCGGCTGCTCGCCGACGGCATGACGAACAAACAGATCGGATCCTCTCTCCATATCGCCGAGAACACCGTCAAGAAGCACGTCCACCGCGTCATGATCAAGTTATCGGCCTCAAGCCGTGTGGAAGCGGCGCTGCTGGTTTCCCGGCTCGGCCCGATGGCGTGAGTCATGTGCCATCGGTCGTACGTCCGGTCAGGGGAAGAGGGACTTGAGCAGCACCTCGTAGGTCCGGCCCGCGCCGGCGACCGTCGGCCTGCCCTTCATCGCCACCTCGTGCCCGAGGTACGTCAGCGCGCCCAGGAGGGCGAGCGCGAGCCGACGAGAGCTCTCGGCGCCTGCGCCGGTGCCCTCGACGCCGAGGCCGGCTCCGGCCGTCGTGGCGCGCGCCCGCTCCACCAGCCGGGTCGTCGTCGACAGCCACCACTGTTCGTCGATCTGCCGCCATCGCTCGTAGCCCAGCACCGCGGGAGCGTCCAGCAGGAGCAGCCGGGCGACGGCCGGATCGGCACAGAATGCCAGGAACTCCCTTCCTGAGTGCAGGAGGTGAGCAACAGGTTCGTCCTCGACGCGTCCCCGGGACCGGATGCGTACGGCGAGTTCGCGGTGGATGTCGTGCACGACATCCACGAGCAGCGCCTCCTTGCCGGCCCAGTGGTGGTACAGCGCACCCGTCGTGAGCCCGGCGCGCTCCGAGATCTCCGCGATGGTCGTCGAGGCGTATCCGCGCTCGCTGAACAACTCCCTTGCTGCACGGGTCAGTTGGGCGCGGGTGGTCTCGGTTCGTTCCGCGTTGGTTCTGCGTGGCGACATACCGAACGATGCTATGTTTCTTCGATGATGGATGTCGATGCAGCGCAGGCCGTTCTCGATAACAGCCCCTTCGGACCCTGGTGGGGATTCAGGGTCGAAGCCGTCAAGGAAGGGCGAGCCAGAGTCTCGCTCCCGCAGCGCCCCGAACTGTTCCGCCCGGGGGGCGTACTCCAGGGCGGGTGCGCGATGACGCTCGCCGACGTGACCTGCTGGATCGCGATCATGTCGCTGTTCGGCGAGGACGACCCCTCTGTGACCCAGCAGATGACGACCAGCTTTCTCGGGCCGGCCCGTACGGATCTGGTCTGCGAGTCGACGATCGTCCGTCCCGGGCGGTTGATCGTGTACGGGACGGCCGAGACGACCGACACGGCGGGGAAGCTTGTGTCCCATCACACGCTTACGTACATCCGGCCTCCGGCGCGGAATGGGGTTTGAGGCTTCCGCGTCTTGTAGTTCGGGTGCGGGTTTCGCCGTGGCTTGTCGCTCAGCTCCCCGCGCCCCTGGCAGCATGCCCTCAAGCCCCCTGCGCCGCATGAGTTCAACGTGTGGTGCAGGGGGTTGTGCGTGCGGCCCACGGGATCGAAAAAGTACCTCCGGAGTACCCCCAAAGAGCCACCGGGTTACCCCCATGGTTCCGGGACGGGATGGGTCCATCGTGGACTACCGACGGCGCGAACCGGCCGGATAGGCTCAATTTCCTCGGCTACCGGAGGAGATTCGTATGGCGACTGTCTATTCGGAGAATGTGAGCCTGGAGAGTGTCGGTGAACTCCCGGAGGAATACCGGGAGGTGCTGACCCATCAGATGCTCGCCAATGGTGAGGGCGAGCTGAGTGCCGGTGACACCTACGTAGACTCGTTCTATCCGCTCGCTCCCAACGCCGACGAGCGCTATATGTGCCTCAAGTTCGGCATGGAGGAAGTGGACCACTTCCGGCGCTTCGCGAAACTGCTCACCCCGCTCGGCATCGACACCTCCCACATGGTGAACCAGGCCGTGGCGGACCGGCGTTACTTCCCCGCCGAGAGCATGACGACGCAATTCACCGTCTGGGAAGAGCGTGCCGCGTTCAGCTTCCTCTGCGAGCTCGAAGGGCATTTCCAGATCAAGGAAATGACCACGAGCACGTACGCGCCCCTGCGCGTCGAGGCCGACGCGATCCTCAAGGAGGAGGCCCGGCACTTCGGTTACGGCAAGCGCCTCATGCAGGAGGCGTACGACGCCGGAGGGCAGTCCCGCGACCGGGCCCAGCGGGCCCTGGACCGGTTCTATCCGATGGCGCTCGACATGTTCGGGCGGCCCGACTCCCGGCGCGGGCGGCTCGCCGTCCGGTGGGGCCTGCGCAAGCACGACAACGGCGAACTGCGCGAGCTCTACAAGACCGCGATCGCCCAGCACATCGAGAAGATCGGCTTCTCCGTCCCCAAGGTGGACCCCTCGCAGCTCCAGTTCGCCTGAGCGACACCGACCCACCCTCCCCGGAACGATCCGCTTCCCTCGGAACCCCCAGCCACCTCACCGGAGTAGGAATCGATGACGACGACCGACATGCTGATCGACCGGATCAAGACGCACCGCGTCTTCGCGCACCCGCTCTACGACCACTGGGCCGCGGGGCCCCCGTCCGCCGAAGTCTCGGGCGCGCTCTTCCACCAGGTCCAGTCGTTCTGCGCCTCCACCCGCCCCGGCGGCGAGTTCCCGACCGCGCTGCGCGGGCTCGGCTGGGACGAGCAGGCAGTCCTCATAGAAGAGATCGTCGACAGCGAGTCCGGCCACGGCCCCGAACTCGCGACCATGGCCGGCCACATCGTGAACCGCACCGGCTCCCAGGTCTTCGACGACGTCTACGACACCGAGCACGTCGAGGCGTGGCTCAAGACCTCCTCGGACCGGCTGCTCGCAAGCCTTCCCGGGTACGACCGCGAGACCGGTCTGACGGCGCAGGCGAAGGCCGCGATCGACGTGTTCCGGCGCCGGTTCGCCACCGATGCCAAGACCACCGTCCGCAACCTCGGCACCGCGCTCGCGCTGGAGATCATCTCCAATCAGTCCCTGATCCCCGGCGAGAAGCGCGCCCTGATCGACTCCGGTCACTACAAGACGGATCTCGACGAGCCGGAAATGCATTACATGGCGGAGCACTGGGGTGACGCCGGTGCCGAGCAGCAGCACGAAGCGAATGTGATCCGTGCCGTCTCGACCGTCATGGACGCGTCGAACAGTGAGCAAATAGAGCAGGGCGTCGAGGACTTCCTCGAATCGCTGTGCGCGCTGTGGGACGTCCTGGACGCGGCTCTGCTCTCGTCCGGATTGCAGCCGGCCGAATAATTCTCTGCCGGACGGGCCGGCGGTTCGCGCCTCCGTGCGGGCCGCCGGCCCGGCTGTCACCGGACACAATCCTGGGGTGGGTTATGAGTGTGTTCAACGAAATGGACGGCCACGAGCAGGTTCTGTTCAGCTCCGGGCCCGGCGGGCTGCGCTGTGTCATAGCCATCCATTCGACCTTGCTGGGCCCCGCACTCGGCGGGGTGCGTTTTCTTCCGTACGCGGATGACGACCAGGCGGTCGGCGACGCGTTACGCCTTTCCCGCGCGATGACGTACAAGGCGGCCTGCGCGGGACTGGATATCGGGGGCGGGAAAGCCGTCATATTCGGCGGCCCGGGCGTGGAGAAGTCCGAAACGCTGCTGCGTGCTTTCGGCCAGGTGGTCGAGAGCCTGTCGGGACGGTTCATCGCGGCCTGCGACATGGGCATCACCACCGCCGACCTCAGGATCATGAGCAAGGAGTCCCGGTGGATCCGCGGCCTGGACGTCGAGGAGGGCGGCTCCGGCGAATCCGGCGCGATGACGGCGTACGGAGTGAACCTCGGCATCCGCGCGTGCCTGAACCACCTCGACGGCAGCGACAGCGTTGCGGGCCGCCACATCGCCATCGACGGTGTCGGGAAGGTGGGCGGGCGGCTCGCGGCCCATCTCGCCGACGGCGGCGCACGGCTGACCGTGGCCGACATCGACCAGGAGAAGGCCGAGCGGGTGGCCGAGGCCTGTGGGGCCGAAGTCGTCAGCCGCGAGAAGCTCTACCTGCTCGACGCCGACGTCCTCAGCCCGAACGCGATCGGCAACGTCATCGACGCCGACCTCGTGGACAAGCTGCGCTGCCGCGTCGTCGCGGGCGGCGCCAACAACCAGCTCGTCGCGCCCACGATCGCGGAACGGCTCGCGGCACGCGGCATCCTCTACGCGCCGGACTTCGTGATCAACGCGCTCGGTCTGATCCAGGTGGTCGACGAACTGCATCCCGCGGGCCACGACATGAACCGGGTGCGGCAGCGCGCCGAACTCATCCCGGAACGGCTTGTCGAGATCTTCACCCGGGCGAAGCACCTGAACATCAGCACCGCCGCGGCCGCGACCAGCATGGCCCGCGACCGCCTCGCGGCAGTACGCGGGGTGCGCTCGTTCTGGCTGCCGCCACGGTGTGGGTGAGGGCGGCGGCACATGGTGCGGGAGCCCATGGGGCGCTCGCACACGGTGTGTGGTGCTCTATGTGGCCATCCCGCATGATGGCGCCCCACATGGTTCGAGGCCATACGGCACGCCCCCACATGGTGGACCTCCACATGGCGCGACCCCACGTGGGGGACACCCCCGCATGGGGACAGGGGGACAAAGGACATGGTGCCGGGCGCCCTACGGCGAGGGGAGTGCCGATGCGGCCCACCGAGAAGAGGAGCGTCCGCTGATGGAGTTGGAGGCCGCCATCCGCACGCGCCGCAGTGCGCACCGGCTGATCGAACCCGCCCCCAGCGACAAGGAGTTCACCGAACTGCTCGGCTGGGCGGCGACCGCTCCCGATCATGGCCATCTCCGCCCTTGGCGGTGGATCCTGGTACGCGGTGACAGCCGGACGGCGCTGGGCGAGGCCTTCGCGTCCGGCGCCACCGACGCGGAGGCCGTCCGGCGCGAGGGGCGGAAGCCCTTGCGCGCCCCGCTCCTCGCGACCCTGGTCTTCGCGCCCCGGCGCAACCACCGCGTGCCGGACTGGGAGCAGCTCGCCGCGAGCAGCGCGATGGTGAACTCATTGATGCTGCTCCTGCACGACAGGGGCTTCGGCAGCATGTGGCGCACCGGCTCCTCCGTCGACTCCGACGGCACCCGAAGCCTGCTGGAGATCGCACCCCACGAGCGGCTCATCGGCTGGCTCTACATCGGCAGCCCCGACCCCACCCGGCGTTCCGTCCCGCGCTCCCCGGTACCGGTCGACGACCGGGTCTCCCAGTTCACGGCCCCGTCCGACCCGGCGCGAGCCGCCCGGCCACCGGCCGAAATGATCAGATCTTGCCCCTGAGGAACGCCGTTGCGGGCGGCCTCAGACCCACGCAGCCGGAATTACCGTTCATAGAGGATTATTTGACATGATTCATAGGTCGGCTGCGTATGTTTCCCCGTATGTCCTCCATGCGCTCCCGCCCGCCCGGATCCCTGCTCGTCCGCACTCTGCGGTTCCTCGGGGTGAGTGTTCTGGCGGGCGCGATGGCCGCCGGGATCGTGCTGCCCGCGGTGGGCATGCTCGGCCTGGGCGCGAAGAACGCCGCGGAGAGTTTCAACAGTCTGCCCGACGTGTTCAAAACGCCTCCGCTGTCCCAGGCGTCCCAGATCTACGACGCCGACGGCGGCCTCATCGCCACGGTCTACGACCGCGACCGCACCGTCATACCCGGTGACCAGATCGTCCCGGTCATGCGCAAGGCGCTGGTCGACATCGAGGACAACCGGTTCTACCAGCACGGAGCCGTCGACCTGCAAGGCGTACTGCGCGCCCTGAACAAGAACGCGGCCAGCGGCAGTGTGGCCCAGGGCGGCTCCACCCTCACCCAGCAGTATGTGAAGAACGTATTCGTCGAGCAGGCGGGCAGCGACCAGAAGGCGGTCCTCGAAGCCCAGCGCCAGACCCTCGGCCGCAAGATCCAGGAGCTGCGCTACGCGATCGAGCTGGAGCAGACCCTGCCCAAGGACCAGATCCTCACCAACTACCTGAACATCACCTTCTTCGGCGAGCAGGCGTACGGCGTCGAGGCCGCCGCCGAGCGCTACTTCAGCGTGCACGCCAAGGACCTCTCGCTGCCCCAGGCGGCCCTGCTTGCCGGAATCGTCCAGTCGCCGTCCATGTACGACCCGGTCACCAACGCCCGCCTGGCCAAGCAGCGCCGCGACACCGTCCTGACCAAGATGGCCCAGTACGGTTCGATCACCGCCGCCCAGGCACAGCAGGCGATCAGCACGCCGATCAAGCTCCGGATCAGCAAGCCGCGCCAGGGCTGCATCACCGCCCAGCAGGGCGAGGGCTTCTTCTGCGACTACGTACACCACGTCGTCGTCACCGATCCGGCGTTCGGCAAGACCTCCACCGAGCGGCAGGCGCTGTGGCGCAGGGGCGGTCTGCAGATTCATACGACGCTGTCGCCCAAGGCGCAGAAGGCCGTGCAGCAGTCGGTCACCTCGCACGCGTACACCACGGACGACGCGGCCGCCGTGATGAGCCTCGTCCAGCCCGGCACCGGCAAGATCGTCGCGATGGGGCAGAGCCGCGACTACGGCCTCGGCGCGAACCAGACGGAGATCAACCTCAACGTCGGTACGGACATGGGCGGCGGCCTGGGCTTCCCGACCGGCTCCACGTTCAAGCCGATCGTGGCGGCCGCCGCCCTGGAGAAGGGCACGACCCCGGACCAGTCGTACCCCGCGCCGTACTCCATGCCCTGGCCCGCCATGTCCGACTGCTCGGGCAACACCTATCCGGAGAACGGCGAGGTTCACAACGACAGCACGTCCCTGACCGGACCGTTCTCCATGCCGGCCGCCATGGCACAGTCCGTCAACACCTACTTCGCCCAGCTGGAGGCCGACACCGGGCTGTGCGACGTGTCGAAGATGGCCAACGCGCTCGGCATCACGCAGCAGGCCGGCGGCACCAAGCTGCAGGTGGTCCCCTCGCTCACCCTGGGCAGCAACGACCTGACCCCGCTGGAGATGGCCAACGTGTACGCCACGTTCGCCGACCACGGCACCTACTGCACCCCGGTCGCCATCACCTCGGTGACCAAGCCGGACGGGTCCAACGTCCAGGTGCCGCAGGCCAATTGCCATCAGGTGATGTCCACGGAGACCGCCGACACCGTGACCACCATGCTCCTGGGCGTCGTCCAGGACGGCACCGGCAAGCCCGCCGGGCTCACCGATCGCGACAGCGCGGGCAAGACCGGCACCACCGACGAGAGCAAGCAGGTGTGGTTCGCCGGATACACCCCCGAACTGGCCGGCGCCGCCGTCGTCAGCGACACCAGGAGCCCGCGGGACCTCGACGGCCAGAGCATCGGCGGCGAAACCGTCGGCCAGGCCTTTGGCGGCACCCTCGCCGGACCTGTGTGGCGCGACTCCATAGAGGGAGCACTCGCGGGACAGCCCGCCGGCACGCTCACCATGACCACGCTGCCCGGCGATTCAGGATCCGACGGCCGAGGTCACGGGTTGTTGAGATAGGTGAGAACGGCGAGGACACGACGGTTGTTGCTGTCGTCGTCCGTGATGCCGAGCTTGCCGAACATCGACGTCGTGTACTTGCTGATCGCGCTCTCGCTGAGGAAGAGCCGCCGGCCGATGGCCTGATTGGAAAGGCCTTCGGCCATCAGGCCGAGGACGGAGTGCTCGCGTTCGGTGAGCCCTTCGAGCAGCCGGTTCGAGGAGCCGCTGGAGAGCAGCTTGGCGATGACGGCAGGATCCATGGCGGTCCCGCCGGCGGCGACGCGTTCCAGCGCGTCGATGAACTGGTCCGCGTCGAACACGCTCTCCTTGAGGAAGTAGCCGATGCCGCCGGTACCGTCGGCCAGCAACTCGCGGGCGTAGAGCTGTTCCACATGCTGGGAGAGGATCAGGACCGGCAGGGCAGGCACTTCGCGGCGGGCGGCGAGAGCCGCGCGCAGGCCCTCGTCCGACTGGCCCGGTGGCATGCGCACATCGACGACGGCCACGTCCGGCCGCCACTCCAGGAGGGCGTCGAGCGTCTCGGGCCCGGTGGCGGCCGTCGCCACCACCTCATGTCCGTACGCCTCGATGAGACGGACCATTCCGTCGCGCAGCAGGTAGAGATCTTCGGCTACAACGATTCGCATGGCACCATCATCCTCACCCGCGTCGGCCCGCCCGCAGGACTGGTGATCTCCAGGGTGCCGTCGAAGACCGCGATCCGGCGGCGCAGCCCCGCGAGTCCGCCGTCGGCGCGTACGTCGGCCCCGCCCCGGCCGTCGTCCTCGACCTCCACGACGATGACGGTGCCGTCCACGGCGATGGAGATCCTGCCCCGGCTCGCCCGGGCGTGCTTGACCGCGTTGGTCACCAGCTCGGCGATGCCGAAGTACAGGGCGGACTCGACCGGCGGGTCCAGGCGCAGCTCGACGTCGGCGTCGACCGCCACTTCCAGCGGGCTGTCCAGGGCGAAGGCGCGTACGGCATCGATGAGGCCGCGCTCGTTCAGGACGGGCGGGTTGATGCCCCGGACCAGTTCGCGCAGCTCGGTCAGGGACGTGGCGGCGCCGACCCGGGCCTCGCGCATCAGCGCCCTTGCCCGGTCGGGGTCGGTGTCCATCAGCTTCTCGGCGGTGGCCAGCGAGAGGCCGAGCGCGACCAGGCGCGCCTGCGCCCCGTCGTGCAGATCCCGCTCGATCCGCCGGATCTCGGCGGCCTGTGCGACCGTGGTGTCCGCCCGCTGAGCGGTCAGCTCGTCCACCCGGTCGGCAAGGGCCATCGCCGCCGACGCCCGAAGAAACCGTACGGCCACGGGCTCGACGGGCCGCCAGGCGTACGGGGCGGTGGCGAGGGCCACGACCACGCCGAGCACCCCGACGAGGTGCGGGGCGAGCCCCGACCCGCCGAATCCGAGGACCGCCGCGACCACCCCGGCCAGGGGTACGGCCGCCACCACGCCCGCGCTGACCGCCACGATCGCCGTGAACCGCAGGTCGCGCCAGTTGGCCGGGTCGCTCCACCGCAGCCGCATCTTCTGGTCCATAACGGCATCGCGGCTGGTCCGCTCGTAACTGAAGCCGTTCCACCAGTACCCGGTGGACAGTCGTGTCACCGGCCCCGGCTGCCGGTATCCGGAGGGGATGGCCGTGCCGGTCCACCGCGCGACGAGGTGGCGGACCAGCCGGCAGACCGGGCGGGACAGGCCGAGCGTGCCCACACACACCAGCACGACCGGCGCGAGCCACGACCAGGGGTTCGCCGCTCCCCACCAGATCGCCAGCGCTATGGCGCCGGCCCACACAGCCGGGATCGCCATGGTGGCCGCCACCACCAGGCAGGCTCGCCAGAACCCCACACAGACACCTGCCACCCACGTCCCCAGCTGACGCATGACCATCCTTCTCCCTCACAACCCGACCGCCGCCGTACGGCAGTTCCCGTACGGCACCCATCAGGTCGGCATGGCTTCGTGACCCCCACTCTGCACCGCTCGGAGCCCGCTACGCCCCAGGTCGGCCCACTAGTGGGGCTGGACCCACCCACCCGGGCGCCCAGACCCATACCGGCGGATCGACGCGCTCCCTAACGTCGAAACGAAGCCGGACACAGACATCACGAAGGAAGCCGAAGACCATGGAAACCACCACCCACACCACATCCGCCGCCGCCCACATCGCCCACCCCCGCACCCAACTCACCTTCCGCAAGGCCAAGTTGATCGTCGCGGTCTATGGTGCGCTGAGCTCAGTGGTCCTGCTCACCGTCGTCATCCGCGCACTCACCGGCCACACAGTGAGCTCGTTCATGTGGGGCCGGTCGGGCGGAGTACTGGCGAGCGCCGCGGTGACGTACTGGCTGACCGCCGTGGCCGCACAGGGAAAGCGATGGGCCTATGTGCGCGTGCGAGTCATCTCGGTCGTCGTGCCGATCGCGATCGTCGTCGTCGACATCATCGGCGGCCTGCCGGGGTGGTTCGTCGCGATGCAGGTCGTGTGCGCCCTCACCATGGGAGCGACGGCTTTCGTGGTCAACGGGTCCCACGTGCGAGCCGCGTTCCCCAAGCAGCGTTGACGCGCGACCTCCCGGCGCGCACATGACCCCGGCGCGCACATGACGTCGATGCCCCCTGCCGTAGGAGTCGCACACGGTTTTATGATCACTGCTCCGTGTAAGAGGGGGCCGGGGCATGGCAGCAGGTGGATCGGCGGGGCGGCGGGCGCAGGAGGCGCGGCGGCAGGAGCGGTTGCTCCGGGAGCAGTGGCAGGCGGCCCGCCGGGAGGCATACCGGTGGGAAGCGGCCAGCGAGGGTGAACAGCGGGTCCACGCCCAGCTGTTGATGCTCACCGAGTACGGGTGGCGATTACTGGTGGACCGCCGCTGGCCGGGCACGAGGGCCGCCAATGTGGACATGATCCTCGTCGGACCGGGTGGTGTCTTCGTCATCGACGTCAAGAACTGGCGTTCCCCGCCTCGGACTTCGGGCGGCCGGCTCAGTGCCGGAGGCGAGCCGCGCGACGATCACGCGGCCAAACTGCTGGCCGTGACCAGGGTGGCCGAGGGCGCGGTCGCCTCCCTCGGCCTGTCCCCGGTGGCGGTCCAGCCGCTCATGGTCTTCGCGGGGAGGCAGCTCGACGCCGGGCTCGGCAGGATCCGGGTGCTGGGGGAGCGGGAGGTGGGGCCGGCGCTGATGGCCGAGCGCCGCCGGATGCGCCCCGAACCGGTCCGCGCGATCGCCGACCACCTGGAGCGCGTCTTCCCCGACTACGAGGGATCGACGGTCCGGCGGACCGAGGCCCCGGCTCAGCCCCAACAGGTCGCATCCGACGGCCTGTTCGACCTCGAAGGCCTGCGGGACGCGGCCCTGGACGAGGCGCTGCGGGCGCCCATCGAGCAGTGGATGACCTTCCTCGACCCCGAGCAGCTCGCACTGGTGCGACGCAATTGGGCGGGCCCCGCGCGCATCAGCGGTCCCGCCGGCACGGGCAAGACCGTCGTCGCCCTGCATCGCACCGCCCACCTCGCCCGGCGCACCACCGGCCGGGTCCTGTACGTGACCTTCGCCAAGAACCTGCCCAGGGTGCAGAGCACCTTCCTGAAGACCATGGCTCCCGCCGTCGCGGACCGGGTGGACTTCAGCAGCCTGCACGCGTGGGCCCAGGAGTTCCTGCGCGGGCGTGGTGTCCCGGTCCGGCTGCACGGAGACAAGGCGACGACCGCCTTCAGCCGCGCCTGGATGCACGTCGGGCGCGACAGCCGCCTGGCCGAGATCGACCCGGTGTCGAACTACTGGCAGGAGGAGATCGACTACGTCATCAAAGGGCGCGGAATCACGACCTTCGAGGAGTACGCGGCCGTGCGTCGGCGGCGTCGTCGGACGAATCTGCGCGAGACGCACCGGCAAGCGGTGTGGGCCCTGTACGAGGCGTACGAGTCCTTGCGCATCAACAGCGGGGTGCACGACTTCAACGATGTGCTCACCCTCGCCCTGGCGGAGGCCCGGCGGTGCGCTCCGACCCCGCCGTACGCGGCCGTCGTCGTGGACGAGGTGCAGGACCTCACCCTCGTCGGGGTGCGTCTGCTGCACACCCTGGTCGGTGACGCGCCCAACGGACTCCTTCTGGTCGGTGACGGACAACAGGCCGTCTATCCCGGCGGGTTCCGTCTGTCCGATGCCGGTATCGACATCCGCGGCGACCGGGGGCAGGTGCTGCGCACCAACTACCGCAACAGCAAGCAGATCCTGGAGGCGGCGCTCGAAGTCGTCGCCGACGACGCCTTCGAGGACATCGACGGCCTGCGCACACCGGGCCGGCGCGAAGTCGACCTGACCTACCACGACGGCCAGGTGGTGCGAGTCACCAGGCCAAGCCTCGCCGAACACGACCAAGCCCTTCTGGACGCCCTGGCGGCCCTGCCCTCCGGTGCGCTCGCCGACGCCGCGGTCCTGTGCCCGTCCGCGCGGACCATCGACCGCTACCAGCGCCTGCTCACCCAGGCCAAAATCCCGGTGTGTCTGCTCGAGCACTACGACGGCAACCCGGTGGACGCGGTCAAGCTCGGCTCGTACCGCAGGGCCAAGGGTCTGGAGTTCAAGCACGTGTATCTGCCGCAGTACGACACCCTCCTGCCCGGTGGCAACACCGGTGCGGCGGACATGGCCGAAACGGCGCGGGAGCGTGCCGAGCTGGTCCGCAGCCGGCTGTTCGTCGCGATGACCCGCGCACGCGATGTGCTGTGGCTGGGCAGCGTGGCCGGATAGCGATGGCGTGCCCGTCGCCCGGACGTCCCCGCGGCCGCCCTTCGAACCCACATCGGAGGCGTCCCGGTCATCCATCCGCCCGTTGCCGGGAAGCGGAACCCGGGAGAGCGGGAAATGGCATCGCCCGTTCCGCAGAGGGGAGTTGAAGATCCCGCACGTTATCGGTCTGTCGTACGATGCGTCATACCAGAGCGGGACGCTGTGCGTGGAACTTTGCCAACTGCGCACCGAGGGTGATGTATTGGCGACTACGGTGAGTGGTCGACGATCAAAGTGGGCCTTACATCAGCCGAGTTGGGCCTGCCAGAATGATCCATGGGACCCCACGCACCGAGGACACCGATGTCTCATCTCCGCGCACCCGCCGCGCGGCCGGACCGCCGCGAGGGCGGGCGGCACGGCCGCAACGCCACCCGGCCGCAGCAGCCCACCGCCGACGCCGGGCATCCGGCCCCGGCGGCCCGGGCGCCGATGCCCCCCGGGCCGCGCCCGTCACCCGAGTCCCGCATACGCCCGCAGCTGCTGCGCGCCGCCGTGCTGCCCGCCACCGTGGCGGTGCTGTGCGGCGCGGCCGCCGTCGCCTTCACCCTGCACTCCACCGGCCGGCACCCCACCGTGGGGCTCTGGGCCGTGCTCGCGAGCCTCGCCGTGCTCGCGATCGCCGCGCTCATCGCGGCCGGGATCGGCGCCGACCGGGCGGCCAAGACCGTGCTCGGCCGAGCCAACGGACTGCGCCGGAGCAGCGCCCGCTCGGCCGCCGACCTCCGTACGGTCGTCGAGGCGCTGCGCCGCGGCGAAGGACCGCCGGCACGTCACGCACCGGCCCAACTGCCCGCAGGCGCCGACGAGTTCGAGCTGCTCGCCCATGAACTGACCCGTTCGCACGACGCGGCCGTGGTCGCCGTCGTGCAGGCCTCCCAGCTCTCCAGCAGCGTCGGCAACGAACAGAAGGTCGAGGTCTTCGTCAACCTCGCCCGCAGGCTCCAGTCCCTCGTCCACCGTGAGATCCAGCTCCTGGACGAGCTGGAGAACGAGGTCGAGGACCCCGAGCTGCTCAAGGGCCTCTTCCACGTCGACCACCTGGCCACCCGCATTCGCCGCCACGCCGAGAACCTCGCCGTGCTCGGCGGTGCCATCTCGCGGCGCCAGTGGTCCCACCCCGTCACCATGACCGAGGTCCTGCGCTCCTCGATCGCCGAGGTCGAGCAGTACCCCCGGGTCAAGCTGGTGCCGCCGATCGACGGAACACTGCGCGGCCATGCCGTCGCCGACGTCATCCACCTCCTCGCCGAACTCGTCGAGAACGCCACGGTGTTCTCGGCCCCGCACACCCAAGTCCTGCTGCGGGCCCAGTTCGTGACGGCCGGTCTGGCCGTCGAGGTCGAGGACCGGGGCCTCGGCATGCCGGTCACCGAGCAGAACAAGATGAACGCGCTGCTCTCCGACCCCGACCAGGTCAATGTCGCCCACCTCCTCCAGGACGGCCGCATCGGTCTGTTCGTGGTCTCCGCGCTGGCCCGCAGGCACGGCATCGCCGTCCGCCTCCAGACCAACATCTACGGCGGAGTCCAGGCCGTACTAGTGCTGCCGCAGGGCCTGTTGGGCGCCGAGCCCGAGGGCCTCAGCCAGCAGGGGCGCCCCCAGCCGCAGGCGGTGCAGAGCCCGGAGCGGGAGAGCACCGGCCAGATCCCCGTTATGCCGTCGCCCCCGCAGATGACCCAGCCCGCCGAGGTGAGCGCGCCCCTCCCGGCCCCTGTTCCCGCACCCGCCATCGCTCCCGTGCAGCCGGAGCCCGCACATCAGGCCCGGCCCGCCACCGACCTGCTGCCCCCGCCCCGCCAGCATCTGCCGGAGCCCACCACGGCCGGCCACGGCAGCGGCCCGCTGCCTGTGCGCGGGGCGCACGACGAGCGGCCCAACCCGGCCGCCGCGCCCCCCGGCATCCACCACGGCGCGGCCCCCGAGCCCGTCGAGACCCGGGTGCCCGTCACCCCGAGAGTCCAGAACGGAGCCGTGCGCGGCACCATGGGCCGCCCCGATCTGCCCCGGCGCCGCAGCCAGGAACACCTCGTACCCCAGCTGCGGGACGCCCCCGCACCCCGCAAGGACGACGAACACGCCCTGCACGACCCGGGGTTGATGGCCGCCTTCCAGCGGGGCATCGGCCTCGCCGAGGCACAGCAGAGCCACCCCGCACAGCCGACCTACCAGTCCCCCCAGGCGCTCCAGTCGGAAACTGACGCCGAACACTCCAAGGAGTAGATGCACCATGGCGAGCGATGCGCCGACCGGACACGTCTCGGACCTCGACTGGCTGCTGAGCGGACTGGTCCAGCGGGTGCCCTACACCCGCAATGCGGTTCTGCTCTCCTCGGACGGTCTGGTGAAATCCGTTCATGGCCTGGATACCGACAGCGCCGACCACATGGCGGCCCTCGCCTCCGGCCTCTACTCGCTCGGCCGGAGCGCGGGGGCCCGCTTCGGCGACGGGGGCGAGGTCCGGCAGGTCGTGGTGGAGCTCGACTCCACCCTGCTGTTCGTTTCCACGGCCGGATCGGGCACCTGTCTCGCCGTGCTCGCCGGCCGGGAGGCCGACGCCGCGGTCCTCGGCTACGAGATGGCCATGCTCGTCAAGAGCGTACGGCCCTACCTCGTGACGCCGGCCAGGCAAGGAGCAGGGACACCGAGCGGCCTGAGGAATTGACCGTGGCGGCCCCTCAGGACGGGCCGTGGCTCGACGACGCGGCCGGGCGGCTGATCCGCCCCTACACGGTGAGCAACGGCCGCACCCGGCCGACCGCGACCCTGGACCTGCTCTCGCAGGTGATGGCCACCGGCACGGTCCCCCAGACGCTCCTGGGCCCCGAGCACTCGCAGGCCCTCGGCCTGTGCAAGGGGCCCACCTCGGTGGCGGAGATCTCGGCGCACTTACGGCTGCCGGCCGTCGTCACCAAGGTCCTCCTTTCCGACCTGGTGGACTGCGGGGCGGTGACCGCGCGGGCCCCCCGCTTCCACCACACACCCACCGACCGATCTCTGCTGGAGGCAGTGCTCGATGGCCTACGACGACGGCTTTGAGGCCCTGTCCGACGGGGACGCCGTCGACCAGTTCCCGACCGCGCTGAAGATCCTTGTCGCGGGCGGGTTCGGGGTCGGCAAGACGACCTTCGTCGGCGCGGTCAGCGAGATCGAACCGCTCTCCACCGAAGAGCTCCTCACCACGGTCAGCGTGGCCCACGACAGCCTCGAAGGGGTCGAGTCCAAGACCACCACCACGGTCGCCATGGACTTCGGGCGCATCACCCTGGACGACCACCACGTGCTGTACCTGTTCGGCACACCCGGGCAGGAGCGCTTCTGGTTCATGTGGGACGAGCTGTCCGAGGGGGCCCTGGGGGCGGTGATCATCGCCGACACCCGGCGGCTCGACGAATGCTTCTGTGCCGTCGACTTCTTCGAGCGGCGGGGCATCGGATTCCTCGTCGCCGTCAACGAGTTCGACGGTTCGTACCGCTACGAGCCGGAGGAGGTGCGGGCCGCCATAGACCTCAAGCCCGAGGTCCCCGTCGTGCTGTGCGACGCCCGCATCGGCAGCTCCGGCATCCGGACGCTGGTCACCCTGGTCCAGCATCTGCTCGCCACCATCCCGGCAGCCACCAGCCATGGAGCTTGACATGACGTACGACCCGACCGGACACCTCCTGCTCACCCCCGTCGACCGGGAGGCGCCGGTCCGCGTCCAGCGGCTGCGGCAGCTGGGCATGGGGGAGTGGCCCGACCCCGCCTTCGACGAGTTCGCACGCAAGCTCGCCGAGGTGACCGAAGCGCCCTTCTCGATGGTCAACTTCATCGACGAGAACCAGCAGTTCTTCGCCGGTCTCCACACCCCGAACGGCGCGCACACCGGTTCGGACCTGGCGGCCGCGTCCGGCGGGGTGAGCCGGATCATGGCCCGCGACCACGGGTACTGCCCGCATGTCGTCGTCCGGCGCAAGGCGCTGGTCCTGGAGGACGTGTGCGACTACCCGCGCTTCGCGGGCAATCCCGTCGTGGACGAGATCGGCATCCGGTCCTATCTCGGGGCGCCGCTCATCGACCGCACGGGCATCGCGCTCGGCACGATCTGTGTGGTGGACACCGAGCCGAGGCCCTGGGGCCGGGCCGGCCTGGAGACCATCAAGTCCATGGCGGCGGAGCTCGTCGAGCAGATCCACCGGCGCGAGGACGGCCGTATCTAGCCGCCCTCGCGGTGCACATACGGTCAGTGGGCCGCGGCCAGCTCCTCCATGCGCACCAGCTCGGAGAGCCGCTGCGACCACTGGCCCTTCGCCGTACCCAGCGCTACCTCGGCCAGTCTCAGCAGCTGTACGTCCGAGGTGCCGGCCGGGGCGAAGATGTGGTGGGCGTCGCGCAGATAGCGCTCGATGGGGCGGTCGGTGAACAGGCCGGCCGCCGCGTGGATCTCCATGGCGTTGCGTGCGGAGTCCAGCGTCGACTCGACGTTGACGACCTTCGCGTTCATGAGCTCCGCGTCGCAGGGCAGCCCCTGGTCGAGCAGATGGACTGCGTGGTAGGCGACAAGCCGGGCCGTCATCAGGCGGGACTTCAACTGCCCCAACTTGATTTTGATGTTGGGGAGTTCATACAGCGGTTTGCCGTAGCGGATCCGCTCCGTGCAGAACCGGGTGGTCTCCTCAAGGATCGCCTGGTGGATGCCGAGCGACACGGCGGTGAGGTTGGCCCGCCCATAGAGCACGCTGGAGGAGTACGCGACGGCGAGCCCGTCGCCCTCCTCGCCGAGCCGATTGGCCACAGGGACACGGCAGTTGTGGAAGTGGACCTCGCCGAAACTGAAGCCGTGCAGGCCCATCGCCTCGCGGTGCTCGCCCAGCGAGAAGCCCGGCCGGTCCGACTCCACCAGGAACGCCGATAAGCCCTTCGAACCCGGTCCGGTACGCAGGATCACCCCGTGGAGATCACCGACGTGACTGTTGCCGACGTACACTTTTCGGCCATTGAGTACGTATTCGTCGCCGTCGCGGACCGCGCTCGCCGCCATACCCAGGACATGACCGCCCGACTCCGGCTCGGTGACCGCGATCGTCGGCAGGCACTCACCCGCGGAAACGGCCGGGAGCCAGCTCTTCTTCTGCTCCTCGCTGCCGAAATGCACGATCTTGGCGACGCCGAGCTGGGAGGCCTGCGCCATGGCGCCCATCGCGCCGCTCACCCGGGACAGCTCCTCGATGATGATGGTCTTGCCGAGGTGCCCCACCCCCATACCGCCGTACGCGGGGCTCACGGTGGCTCCTATCCAGCCCTGCCGGGCGATGAGCCGCGACAGCTCGTGCTGGACGGTGCGGGCCGTCTCCATCTCCGCTATCCGCGGCCGGACCTCGCGTTCCGCGAAGTGGCGTACATCTTCCCTGAGTTGTTGGTGCAGTCGGCTGTTGAAATATGCGTCCATCCGCGAGCCCTCCTCCGCGAAACGCCCGCCAGGCAAGGCACCGGCAGGTGGTGCATCGGCAGTGGTCCCGTCCCGAAGAGGCCGACCTCCTCAATGCTGTGGATCACCTTCGGTTCGTACAACATTCGCCGTCAACTTTGGCCAGAATCAGGCGTGTTGACGTTTGAATGGCGATGTGTTGTGTGCGGGCCGGCCCGTTCGGTCCCAGTCGATTGCATCCCCTTCACACAACTTTCTGCCACATGCCAACGGCAAAGGTTTCGTGGGCATGTGGCACTGAGGGCCAGGAAGCGGAATCAGATGGGCACGGTCGTGACATCCGGGGACAAGTGCAGAACCGATTCGGCTTCGACATCGACGAAATCGACCTTCCCTTGATGCATGTGGGTGAACGAGGGAGGCCCGCAGTGCCGCACCCGCCTGCGCCTTCGCTTCGCCGGGGTGGCGTCGGGTGGCGAACCACTCGGTTAGGTAAGGGAGTTGTGCCGGACGCGGCGGGGTCGGGCGGTCCGTCGAGAAGGGTGCGTGATTCGCTCGATCGCGGTGCTGACCTGCCTGTCTCTCGTGCGGCGTACGGCATGGCGGATCTCGGATCGGCGGCAGCGAAGAGAGGTTGGGGATCTCGCCCTGCCGCGTGGCGCGTCACGCCGACGGTCCGGGACAAATCCGCGAGGGAGCGCCCGGCCGACTGTCTTGATCCGTAACTCCCTTTCCTTGGACGAGAGTTGATCGGTTCTGAAAGAGGCACCGATACCTCTCCGTCACCCTCACGGTTGCGCTCGGGGGCGGCGCGTTGGGGTGCGGCCCCGCGCGTACGGTGTGCGGAAGTGGTGCGGGGTGCATGCCGGAGCGTGCGATGCGGAACCGGAGGTCGCCTTCGCCGGCGTCGTGGGGCACCGACACGGTCCGGCCGGTGAGCGCCCGCATCCGGACACCGGCCGCCGACGCGAAACAGGGGTTGACCGAGCGGCCCCCGCTGCCGCACGGGCGCCGGCGGTCCCTGAGGTGTGGGGAAGTGGTGAGGATTCCGGCCACCCCATGGGCCGGACGAGCACCCCCCGGCCGACGCCGACAGGCGGCTGCCGCGATGTACCTGCCGTGGGCACCCACATCGAGAACAATGCGCAGCATGCCCCTGGGCGATGGTGCCCGCCGGTCGGTAGGTCCCCCGTGCGCCGGCGCGGCCCGGCCGTCCCGCGGCGCCCCCACCCGACCCACGGCAACACTGCCCGACGTGAAGGAAGTTGACATGACCGACCTCCGTATCGGCGTCATCGGATACGGCATGCGCGGCACCATCGCGCGCACCGCACACCGGCCCGGTCGCGGCGCCGTGGTCGCTGCCGTCGCGGACCCCGACCCCCGGGCCCGCGAGGCGGCCGCCGCGGCCTTCCCCGACGCGCTCGTCACGACCGACCACCGCAAGGTGATCGACGCGCCGGACCTCGACGCCGTGCTCGTCCTGACCCCCGACCACACGCACGCCGACCTCGCCTGCGCAGCCCTGCTCGCCGGGAAGCCGGCCTTCGTCGAGAAGCCTCTGGACATCACGGTCGAGCGCTGCGACGAGATCCTCCAGACCGCGCGCGAGACCGGAACCCGGCTGTACGTGGGCCACAACATGCGCCACATGCCCGTCGTCCGGATGATGCGCGACCTCATCGGCCGGGGCGCCATCGGCACCGTCAAGACGGTGTGGGTGCGCCACTTCGTGGGCTACGGCGGCGACTGGTACTTCAAGGACTGGCACGCCGAGCGCCAGTACACCACCGGCCTCCTCCTGCAGAAGGCCGCGCACGACATCGACGTACTGCACTGGCTGTCCGGCGGCTACACGCGCGACGTCCAGGCCATGGGCGATCTGATGGTGTACGGCGACAACCCGCACCGCCGGGCCCCCGGCGAGCCCAAGACCGACGACTGGTACACCGAGGACGGCCACTGGCCGCCGCACACCCAGCGTGCGCTCAACCCCGTCATCGACATCGAGGACGTCTCGCTGCTCAACATGCGCCTCGACAACGGTGTCCTCGCCTCCTACCAGCAGTGTCATTTCACCCCCGACTACTGGCGCAACTACACGGTCATCGGTGATGCGGGCCGCCTGGAGAACTTCGGCGACGGCCCCGGCGGCCAGGTGAAGGTCTGGAACTCCCGGCGCTCCGAGTACCGCGCCGAGCCCGACGAGACATACGACATCCCCAAGCCCGAGGACGACCAGGGGCACGCCGGCGCGGACCCGTTGATCATCGACGAGTTCCTGCGCTTCGTGCGCGACGGGGGCGTCACCGACACCTCGCCGGTCGCCGCCCGGATGGCGGTCGCCGCGGGCTACCAGGCCACGGCCTCGCTGCGGGCCGGCGGCACCCCGCGCGAGGTGCCGCGGCTGGACCCCGAGCTCGTGGCGTACTTCGAACGGGGGCAGCGGCACGAGACCGACTGAGCCGGAAGGCCGGGCCGGGGCGCCGGGCGGGGCCACCGTGTGGCGTCCGGGAAACGGGTTCGTGACCACCCCGGGAAGTGCGGTATTGTTCTCATGCACGAGCGGCCGGGGGAAACCCCAGGTCAGACGGGCATCGGGACGTGGCGCAGCTTGGTAGCGCACTTGACTGGGGGTCAAGGGGTCGCAGGTTCAAATCCTGTCGTCCCGACCAGCTTTTTCGCAGGTCGGAAGCCGTTTTCGCAGCAATGCGGAGGCGGCTTTCCGTGTTTTCCGGGCCGGAGAAGCCCCGAGCGGCCCCGGCGCGGCCGAGGCCGGTTACGGGGCGAGCACCGGGAGTGCGTGCGGGTCCACGTCCAGGGTGTAGCGGGCGGCAGCGCCCGCGAGCAGATCGCCGTCGTACTCGAAGACGAGGGGCTCCCCGTCGGTGCGTTCCACCACCACGCGACGGCCCCGCGCGTACACGACTCCGGGGCCGCCCACATGGCTGCCGTCGCGGCACAGCCGCAGGAGCTCGGGGAGAGGCAGGGCCGTGCCCGCGACGCAGACGTCGAGCAGTCCGTCGTCCATGACGGACCGCGGAAGCAGCATGAACCGGCCGCCGCGATGGCGGCCCCCTCCCACGCCGACCGACACCGTCGGGCCCGCGTGGACGACCTCGCCGTCGACGGTGACCCGGCCCGGGTACGGGCGGAACGCCTCGACGGTGCGGGCCAGGGCCGCCTCGTAGCGGGCCCGGCCCGTGTCGGCGACGGAGCGTGCCGTGACCAGTGTCTGGGCGGCGAGGCCGGACGAGGCGCCGAGCAGCGCCAGGCCGTCCGTCTCGGCGACGCGTGCCAGATCGACCCGGCGCACGCGCGGCCGCGAGAGCGCGCTCTCCAGGGCCTCCTGCCAGGGCCGGTCGGACCAGATCTCGCGGTAGAAGGAGTTGCCCGTGCCGAAGGGGAGCACGAGGAGCGGGACGCGCTGCTCGGCGGGTGCGCCCTCGTACAGGCCGGTCATGAGGTCATGGGCGGTGCCGTCGCCGCCGATGGACACCACGAGGGCCGGGCCGCCCTGCTCGCCCACCGCAAAGGCGAGCTTGTGGGCATGGCCCGGCCGCTCGGTCACAGCCAGCTCGACTGTCGCGCCGACCCCCGCAATCCGCCGGACGACTGCCTCCGACATCTCCGGTGTGTACGTTCCCGCGGCCGGATTGGCCACTACCAGAACGGACGTGAGAGATGGAGTCATCGGCGGGCACCTCGTCGCGACAGGCGGCTCTTCGGCTGTGGCGGAGAGGGCAGGATTCGAACCTGCGAGGGCTTTCACACCCGGACCGGAAAGCACCGGAACCCCGTTGGGCCGCTTCGGGTACCTCTCCCCGTACGCCTCGTTCCGCGTACGTTCCGATCCTGCGGGGGTGGGCTGAGATTTCGCTGAGACGGCACTGAGACCGCGGGCGGCGTGGTCTCAGACGGTCGGCTCCGGCGCGCCGAGGCCCCGGTGGGCCAGTTCGAGGACGGCGGCCGTGACCGCCTCGACGTCGATGGGTTCCGCGCTGCTGATCAGATCGTCGAGCAGGCCGTGCGCGCCGTGGAACAGCATGCGGCAGGCGAGCCCGACATCCCCGGCCCGGAAGGCGCCCGCGAGTGCGCCGCGGCCGATGAACTCCGCCATCAGATCGATGACCCGCTGGTTCGAACTCCGGCACAGATCAAGGGACTTGGCGTTCGCCGAACGGTAGACGATGCGGTGCAGCTCGGCGTTCTCGACGGCGTGCGCCACCAGCGCGCGCACCAGCCGGTCGAGCGTCGGCCACCAGGCCCCGCCCTTGTCGAGGAGCGCCCGGGTGGTCACCAGGAACCGGTCGACGTACTCCTCCCACATCGCGCCGAGCAGATGGTCCTTCGAGTCGAAGTAGAGGTAGAACGTGCCTTTCGCGACCTCGCCCGCCTCGGCGAGCTCGGCGACGGTGGAGTCCGCGAAGCCCTTCTCGCGGAAGACCTCGGCGGCGCCGTTCAGCAGCGCGGCGCGGCGGTCCTCGGGGCTCCTGGTGACGCGCTTGCGGCGCGGACGGAGCGGGGGACTGGTGGTGGCCATGAACTCGCCTCCGGTTGCGGGGAGTTGGTCATGGCCCAATCTACCCTCCTGGTGACTGACCGCCAGTCATTGCGCATTGACTGACTGACCGTCGGTCATTATGTTGCGAATGCCAGACCGTCCCCGGACCCCCTCACGTGAGGATCCGCAATGAGCGAGACCATCGGCGCCGGCACAGTAAAGGCCCCCAGGAAGGGGCTGCTGCTCGCCTTCCTCTGCTTCGGCGTGTTCATGGTGTACCTCGACGCCACGATCGTGAACGTGGCGTTGCCGAACATCCAGCACGAACTCGCCGCCGGAATAACCCAGTTGCAGTGGATCGTGGACGCCTACGCGCTCGCGTTCGCCTGCCTGCTGCTCACCTCGGGCACCCTCGGGGACATCCTCGGCCGCAAGAAGCTCTTCCTCGGCGGTCTCATCGGCTTCACCCTCAGCTCGGTGATGTGCGCGCTCGCCGGATCCATCGGCGTGCTGCTCGTGGGCCGGGCCCTCCAGGGCATCTGCGGCTCCGTCATGATCCCGGTGTCGCTCGCCCTGGTCTCCGCCGCCTACACCGAACCGGCCGCCCGGGCCAAGGCCATCGGCATCTGGGCGGGCATCGGCGGGGTCGCGCTCTCCGCCGGCCCCGTGGCCGGCGGAGTGCTCGTCGACCACGTCGGCTGGCAGAGCATCTTCTGGATCAACGTGCCCATCGGCGTGCTCGCCGCGCTCGTCCTCGCCCGGCTGCTCACCGAGAACCGCTCCCCGCGCACCCGCCAACTCGACCTGGTGGGACAGGCGTTGTTCATCGTCGCGATCGCCGCGCTCGCCTACGCGCTCATCGAGGGCAACAGCAGGGGCTGGGCCTCGGCGCTCATCGTCGGATCGTTCGCGCTCTCCGCGGTGACCCTGGTGATGTTCGTGTTCTGGGAACTGCGACAGCCCGACCCGATGCTCCCCCTGAAACTCTTCCGCAGCCCGGTCGTCGCGGTCGCCGGCGCCGTCAACTTCCTCAGTCTCTTCGGCCTGTTCGCCGCGATCTTCCTGCTGACCCTCGTCCTGCAGAGCCTCCAGGGGCTGAGCAGTGTGGAGACCGGCGTCCGCTTCCTCGCGCTGACCGTACCCATCATGATCGCCTCGTTCGCGGCGAGCGTGGTCGCGGCCCGGGCCGGCTCCCGCTGGCCCATCGTCGCCGGATCCGTCCTTTCCGCGGCCGGGCTCTACGGCCTGACCGCGCTGGACGTGGACACCGGCTTCGGCGGCTACTGGTGGGCCCTGGCGCTGCTCGGCGTCGGCGTCTCCTTCACCGGTGCCCCGGCCACGGTCGCCCTGCTCGGCTCGGTCCCGCCCGAGCAGGCGGGGACGGCCTCCGGTATCTCCAACACCTTCCGGCAGGTCGGCGCGGTGTTCGGGGTCGCGCTCGCCGGCGCCCTGCTGCTTCGCCACCTGCGGGACGCGCTGCCGGGAGCGCTCTCGGCGGCCCCCCTCCCGCAGCAGGTCCGCGACCGCGCGTACGACCAGCTCAGCGGCGGCGACCTGTCGCAGGCCGGGACGCTGCCACCCGGCGTGCGCGGCACGGTCATGGACGCCGTCAGCCCCGTCTTCATCGACGGCATGCACCTGGTGATGGAGGTCGCCGCCGCAGGCACGCTCGTGGGCGGCCTGTGTGCCCTGGTCTTCCTGCGCCGACGAGGCGGCGACGCCGTACCGAAGCAGGCCGAGGCGGGGCAGCCCGAGGCAGCCATGGGCCGGAGGCAGGGATGAGCGAGCCTTCATTGCTGGCTCAACTTGCCCTCTGGGCAAGCCAGTTGGACGTCGAGGATGCCCCGGAACGAGTCCACGCCCACCTCGGGAGCCAACTTCTCAGCCAGCTCGCCGCCGCCCGCGCCGGATACGGCCACCCGCTGGGTGCCAAGATCAGCCAGGCGTACGGGGGCCCTCTCCAGGGCGACCCCGAGCGCGCGGCGCACTCCCTGGCCATGGCCACCATCTGCCTGGACTTCGACGACACCGCGTACGCGGGCCACCTCTCCCACTCCTGCGTCAACGTCCCTCTCATGTATGCCGGGTCGCTCGGCCTCGACGGTCGGCGGCTCGCCACCGCGATCCTGGCGGCCAACGAATGCGCGGCCCGCATCACCGCCGCCGCCACGCTCGGCCCGTTCCGGGGCCAGACCGCCGGGCACACCCACCTCGCCGGTGCGGTGGCGGGCAGGCTGCGCGCCGAGGGCGCTCTCGCGGACACCTGGGTGAACGCGCTCGGCCTGGCCTTCACCACCCCCACCTGGACGCTCCCGCGCGGCTTCTTCACCACCGACGCCAAGCTGTACACGGCTGCCGTTCCGGTCCGTATCGGGCTCAGTGCCTGCGACGGCGCCAAGGCGGGGCTCGGCGGCCCGGCCGACGTCCTGGAACATCCCCAGGGCTTCCTGCACCGGTTCGCCGCGCTGCCGCTCCCCGAGGAAGCCGTGGGCGGGCTCGGCACGCTCTGGTACACCGAGACGCTCTCGTACAAGGTCTACCCCGGCAGCGCCTACCTCAGCGCGGCCATCGACTGCGCCGCTGAACTCCACGCAGAAGTAAGGGAGTTGACGGTCGACGACATCGCCGAAGTCGTGGTCGAGGGCTCTCTGTTCACCAGCGGCCTCGACCGGCTCACCCGTTCCGAGTCCGTCGGTCCCCACTCCAGCGTCGCCGCCCTGAACTTCTCCGTGTCCTACAACGTGGCGACCGCCCTGCTGACAGGTTCCTTGGAACCCGCCGACCTCGCGCAGCCCGACGTGGCCCGGCCGGAACGCTGGGCGCTCGCCGCGAAGGTACGGACCGTCCACGACCCCGCGCTGAGCCGCGCGGCGCTGCTCGCCACGGCCCCGCTGGGTCAGGCGCTGCGGCGCGCGGGGCAGCGCGCCGCGGGCTGGGCCGGGGCGGCCGGCCCAGAAGCCGTGGACGCGCTGCCACCCGACTGGCTGGCTCCGGCGGACGACTTCCGCTGGGCGACGAAGGACCTGGGCGCCCGGGTCACCGTACGGCTGCGCGACGGCCGCGAGCTCCGGGCCGGGCGCCGCACCGCCGTGGGCGCTGCGGGCAGCACGGACGGGCCGAGCCACGAGGAACTGGCCCGCCGCAAGTTCCTGCGGTGTGGAGGCAAGCCGGAAGTCGTCGAACTGGTGGGGAACCTCACGGAGTTGGATGCGCCGGGGGTTTCACGACTCGTCGAGCTGGCGCTGGGTGATCTGGGGGATGGGACGGCGAGCCGACGGGTTCAGGCTGTGCGGCCCGCGCCGACGAGCTCCGACATCAGGCCGGCGGACCCCCGGTCGACCCCGCTCCGCGAGCCCGAGGTCATGTGGGACACGACCGGCCTTGAGTCCGCGTACGACGGGCTGTTCCGTGCCGCGGCCTCCCGGACCGGCATCGACTCCGCAAGTGACGACGTCGACCGTACGCTCGCTCATCTCGCCCTCAGCGACCGCCTGTTGGCGGACGTCGCGCGGCAGGTGCTCGACGGGGCGGCGGCGCCGGAGCTCGACAATTCCGCGGCCACCGACCCCGCGGCGGTCGACGCGCTCGTCGCGGCGGCGGACCGGGCCGTCCTGGTCGAGCTGGTCCGGCGGAACGCGGCCGAGCTGGTCGGGCTGCTCGCCCGCACCCCGGACCGGTGCCGGGCCGCCGACGTACGGGTGCGGCTGGTGAACGGTGCCGGGGAGGAGTTGTTCAGCGGGTCCGTCCCGTGGGGAGAGATCGTTCGCATGCGGGCCGAGGAGCAGCTGCCGGGGCACGCTGCCCGGATCAACACCCTTGAGAAGAACACCGGTTGATCGATGAGCGAGGTAACGCCATGGAGGATCACGATCCGCAGGGCTCAGATCCGTACGGTCCCGATCCGCACGTGTTGCGACCGGGCGAGGCCGAGGAACTGCTCGCGGGGCTGCCGTGGCGGCGGGCCGTGGTGTTCGGCGGCTGCGAGGCGGGCCCCGTGCCGGTGGCCGTGGTCCGCGACCAGCGGGCGAAAGCCTGGCCCGAGCGGGTGGCCTGCCTGCTCAGGCAGGCCGGGCCGCCCGAACTCGCCTGTCTGTCCCTGCGCCCCCGGCGCGACCTGGTCCTGTCCGAGGTGCGGTCCCGGCAACTGGCGCAGGCGCTGGCCTTCGAAGCCGACCTCGCGGTACTGGCCTGCGGCGGCCCCGATCTGCGGGCCCGGAGCTTCGACCCCGATGTCGTGGAGTCCGAACTCAGCCGGATCCTGACGTCGTTGAAGGGGGCGACCTGCCGGGACGCGGCCGTGGTCAGCCCCTTCGACTGGTCCGGCTCCGGCCAGGTGGCCGACGCCCAGCGCGATCGCGTCCGCACCCGGCAGCGCCTTCTCGTCGAGCGCGTCACGGTGGTGACACTCCGTCATGGGGCCCTGCACATCGACCTGATGGCGTATGAGAAGGGCCTCGACTCCAAGCGGCTGTGGAGCACGCAGCCCGGCCGGCTCAACGGCCGAGGGCACGCCGTGGCCGCCGCGGCGGTCGTGCGCGCCCTGGCCGAACAGGCCCGAACCCCATGAAGCCCGCAGGCTACGGTGTGGCGGAGGTCGCCGTCCCCTCCAATGCGGCGACCTCCGCGCTGATGTCGCCCAGGTATCCGGAGACCTCCCGGTACGACGCGATGAGCGACACCTCGGCGTATGGCAGGCCGGCGCGCAGGCAGAACTCCTTCACCAGGGGCTGGGCGCGCCGCAGGCCCGTACGCGGCATCGACGGGAACAGATGGTGCTCGATCTGGTAGTTCAGGCCGCCGTAGAAGAAGTCGGTGACCCGGCCCGGGCGCAGGTTCCGCGAGGTGACCACCTGGCGGGTGAGCCAGTCCAGCTCCTCGCTCTCGCCGTCGCGCACCGGCAGGCCCTTGTGGTTGGGGGCGAAGAGGAGCCCCATGTAGAAGCCGAAGAGGAGCTGGTGCGCCAGGATGAACGCGACCGCCTTCACGGGTGACAGGACGTAGAAGACGGCGGCGAAGTAGGCCGCCAAGTGCAGGGTGAGCACGGCCAGTTCGGTCCTGCGGTACTTCTTCAGGGCGCCCCGCCGCGCGGCCACGTACCCGGACATGTGCAGCCGTACGCCCTCCAGCGTGATCAGGACGAAGAACATCCACGACTGGTGGCGGACGATGAAGCGGGCCGCCCGGCCGGTCCGCTGCTCGCGCTGGCCCGCGTCGAAGATGACCTGGCGGCGCAGGATGTCAGGATCCAGTTTCAGATGGTTCGGGTAGTTGTGGTGGGCGGTGTGGTGCCCCACCCACCAGCCGAAGCTCACCCCGGTCAACAGGTTGCCGTGGAAGTGGCCGAGCAGATCGGTGCCCCGGCGGGTGCGCACGATCTGCCGGTGGCCCGCGTCGTGCCCGATCAGGCCCGTCTGCCCGAAGCAGAACGCCAGATACGCGGCCACGGCCAGCTGCCACCAGCTGTCGCCCAGGATCGCGAAGAGTACCCAACCAGACGACAGGAGAAGGAAGTTGAACGGAATCTTCCAGGCGTAGTAGCCGGGACGGGTGTCCATCAGGCCGGCGTTCCGTACGATCCGGGTGACCTCGTCCAGCGTGCCGGACGGGGTGGGGACGGTGGTCGTCACAGTGCCTCCTGGAGACCCATGTACTCCAGGCGGCGGCGCTGCATGGCATCCGCCCAGCCGAGCGCGGTCGTCATACGCTCCTCGACATCGGTGTCCACCAGACGTCGGCCCGGCCAGATCTCGTAGTCGCCGGCAAGTTCGGCGTGCTTGCGCAGCCCCTCCTGGAACAGGGACTCGCGGCGGAAGATCATGTCCGTGGCGGGCAGCGAACCCCACAACTCCCTTCCCCGCGCGATCAGTTCGAGGATGTGGGTCTTGTCCTCGGGGTGGGCGAGAAGGTGTTCGCGGGCGATCGAGCTGCCCACCGTGAGATGCCGGATCTCGTCGATGGCGGCGCCCCGCTCGATGTCGGCGGCCGCCGGGTCGAAGATCCGCCACTTGCGCTCGCTGAGCTCCGCCGCGGGCGCGAGCACCCCTTCGACCAGGATGGTCAGGACGACCACGCCCCCGATGAAATCGCCCTCGTCGCGCAGCACCCGCAGCCCGAGCTCCTCCAGCGGCGCCAGAACCGCCTCGCGGTCCGCGCCGGCCAGCCGTTCCACCGTCGGCCACAGCTCGCGCTCGGTCACGCCGAGGGACATCAGATGCGAGCGGAACACCATCGAATGCCTGGCCTCGTCGAGGAGTTGGGTGGCGTAGAACTCCATGCTGTCGATGTCGGGTGCGAGCGCCACCAGATAGGAGATCGCCCGGGTCGCCTTCTCCTCCGCGATCGAGCGGAACGCCAGCTCCTGGGTGAGGGCGTCGTTCAGCGGGCCCGGCTCGCTGGTCACCGCCAGCGGGCGGACGTCGTCGGCGTGGCCCAGTTCCTGGCCGCGCAGGGTGCCCTGCGGGACGGCCCGCAGCCAGTACCGCAGATCGCAGTCGGCGGCCGTCAGCTCCAGCTGCATCGCCCCGTCCACTAGGGACGGCGCCCGCTCCCAGTCGGCCTCGGCGGGAATCGCGGGCAGGCCGCTCTCCAAGTTGGTCATCGGATTCAGCTCCTGGTGTCGATGTTGAGCAGGGGAGTGCCGCTGCCGAGGTACGAGCCGAGCACGCGGGCGATGAGCAGTTCGTGGTCGCCGACGGGCACCGTCCGTTCGATCCGGCACTCAAGACGCCCGACCGTTCCGGCCAGCAGCGGCACCCCGTCGGCGGTGTACGACTCCCACGCCGACTGGGCCTCCGGGCCGAACAGGGCGAGCCCGTCGCTGCGGTCCTTGCGTGCGAAGTACCGTGCAAGCGGGGCCTGTTGGGCCGAGAGGCCGTTGACCACGAATCGGCCCGCGGTGAGCAGTGCGCCGAGCCCCCGGCTGCCCCGGCGCAGCGCCACCGAGACCATCGGCGGGTGGACCGAGGCCACGGACAGGGTGCTGACCGTGACCCCGTGTGCCCGGTCCGCCGCCCCGCAGGTCAGCACGGACACCCCCGACGCGAACCGCCAGCCCGTACGGGTGGACACGCTCCCCGGCGCCGTCATGACGGCCTCGCGTCGAGGCGTACCGCGTGGTGCTTGCGGCCCGTGGTTCCGGCCGTGTACTCGCTGCTGAAGCGCTGGTACGCGGGGTGCGCCACGGGTTCGAAGCTCACGCCGAACGGCTTCAGGAAGTTCCCGAAGATCGCCCGGTCCCCGAACAGATGGATGGGGAGCGCGAGCAGTGCCCACTCGGCGCCGAACAGCCAGATCCACGCCAGTGCCACCAGCGTCTGCGTGGCCAGGCTGTGCATCACGTTGTAGAGCACGTAATAGGCCTGCGGGATACGGCCGTTGGGGCTGCGGTGATGGGCGATCGCCCCCGGGATGTAGCCGATCAGGTCGATGTACACGAACAGCCCGGCCGCCACCCCCCATCGCACCTCGCCGAGGTGGGCGAGGAGCAGCCCGGCGGCCACCGCGAGCCCGACCGCGTACTCGAGCCGGACGAGGCGATAGGTGACCGGCGTCTCGAAGAGGTTCTTCGCGTCCATCAGGCGGCCGCTCCGGGGACGTCCCGGTGGGGCGCGTCCGCGGCGGCCCGGGCGACCGAGCGCGCCACCGGGTCGTCCCCGACCACATGGGCCCGCTCGAAGAGACTGGTGACGACCACGCCGATGGTCTCCTTCAGGACCCGTGCCGCGACCGGGTCGAGAATGCCCGCGAGGCTCGGAATGCCGAAGTCGAACTCGGCCGCGAAGTCCACCAGGCACCCGTCGCCGTCCGGCGTCACCGACCACGTGCCGGTGAACTCGGCGAAGTCGCCTTCCAGTTGACGGAAGGAGATCCGCAGCTTCGCCTCGTCGAACCGGTCGGTCTCCGTCCAGCGCAGGATGCCGTTGCGGAAGTACACCTCCCAGTCGCTGTGGATCTCCTCGTCCGTCACCTCACGGACCGTCACGGACCGTACGACCGGGGTGAGTTCCGGGTAGCGGGCGTAGTCCTTGATGCGGTCGTAGGCCGAGTTGGGGCAGACCGCCTCGACGCGGACCTTCAGTTGCGTGCTGCGCATGGTTGTCTCAGCCACTTTCACAGGTCGGTGTGTAGCGGGCGGCCTGGGCCCGGCAGGCCCGGTCCACCGCCTCGTACAGGAAGTCCAGATCGCCGCGGGTCAGGACCGCGGGCGGGGTGAAGCGCAGGACGAGATGGGAGTTGAGGGAGTGGTTGGCGATGACGCCGTGCTGGATCAGCTCGATCAGCAGGTCGCCCGCCGGGCCGGGCTCGGTGAACTCGATGCCCAGCATCAGCCCCCGCCCGCGCACCTCGCGCACGGCCGTTCCGTAGTGGCCGCGCACGATCCGGCCGACGACCCGCAGGATCTCGTCGCCGAGCACCCGCGCCCGCCCCACCAGGTTGTCCTCGCGCAGCGCAGCGATCGCGCCACGCGCGGCGGCCATCGCGAGCGGCGCGCCGGAAAACGTCGAGGTGTGCAGATACGGGTCTCGGTCGAAGGCGCCGAACACCTCGGGTGTCGCGAGCACCGCGGACACCGGGACCACGCCGCCGCTGAGCCCCTTGCCGACGAGCAGCAGATCGGGGCGCACCCCCTCGGGGCCGCAGCCCCACCAGGTGCCGAGCCGGCCGAGACCGGTCTGGATCTCGTCGACGGCGAGCAGCGCCCCGTACTCGCGGCACGCGTTCTCGACCGCGCCCAGATAGCCGGGCGGCGCAATGACGACCCCCGCCTCGCCCTGTACGGGTTCGACGAAGACGCAGGCCTCGCCCGGGCAGGCCGCGAGTTCCTTGCGCAGGGCCTCCACATCCCCGTACGGCACATGCGTGACCGACGGGAGCAGTGGGCGGAAGGGGTCCTGGAAGACGTCCTTGCCGGTGAGGCTGAGCGCGCCCATCGTCTTGCCGTGGTAGCCGTCCGCCATCGCGATGAGCCGGGTCCTGCCGCGCGTGCGAGCCACCTTGATCGCGGCCTCCACCGCCTCGGCGCCCGAGCCCGCGAAGTGCACCCGCTCCAGGCCGGGCGGGGCGACGGACACCAGGGCGTCGGCGGCGAGGGCGATCTGCGGCTCCATGAAGAGCCGGGTCGCCACCGGATGCTGCTCCAGCTGCTCCCGTACGTGGCGCATCACCGTGGGGTGCTTCGCGCCGGTGATGAAGACGCCGTAGCCCCCGCAGTTCAGGAACCTGCGCCCCTCGGCCGTGGTGACCCACGCCCCCTCGGACGCCACCTCCACATGGCCGCCGAACATCTCGCCGAGCATCGCCCGGCCCTTGCTGAGCCGGGCCCGGTACAGGCGGCCGAGGTCGTCCCGGTCGGGCAGCTCCTTGACCGGCGTCGTCGTGACCGTCATGGTGTCCACCCCCTTCAGGCCAGCCGCAGCGGGTGGCCGTCGACATGGTCGAGGAAGGGCGCCGCGAAGCTCGCCCGCGACGGCGGGTGGAAGGCGAGGCCGTGCGAGACCGCGGCGAGGTAGGCGACGTCGGACGAGCCGATGAACGCCATGCCGCCGAGCATCTCCACCGCCCGCCGCACCGCCACGCCGAGCGCGTCCTGCGCCGCGTACCGGGCCACCAGCGTCTTGGCGAGCGCCTCGTTGCCGTGCTCGCCGTCCCCGAGCATCCGGGCCACACCCTCCAGGAGCAGGCCCGCGCTCTCGTACGTCATGAACAGCTCGGCCCGGTCGGAGACGCTGCCCCGGCCCGCGGCGTGCGCCCGCTCCACCAGGGCGCCGGTCATGCCCAGGTACGAGGCCGAGATCAGCAGCTCGAACCAGATGAAGCCGATGGTCTGGAGCTCGTCCAGCTCGCCCTCGTCGCCCAACTCCGGCCGTACGACGAGCTGTTCGTCCACGAAGGCGTCCGTGAGCCGCACCTCTTCGCTCTCCGCTCCAGCCAGCGCCCAGCTCTTCCAGAACGGGTGGACGGTGATGCCCGGGGTGCCGCGCGGCACCAGGAGCACCGCCATCTCGGTGCCGGAATCGGTGGGCAGTGCCACGGACGCGGTGAGCAGATCCATGGAGTGCGCCAGGCTGCAGGGTTTCTTCGCACCGTTGATGAGATAGCCGCCCTCGGCCTTCGCCGCGGTCATGGTCGGCGACAGGATGCCCTGTCCGGGCCGCCCCTCGGCGAAGCCCGACGAGACCAGGAGGCCCTGTTCGGCGATGCCTTCGAGCAGCGCCCACTCCATGCCGCTGCTCTTGATGCTGTCGGCGAGCGTGAACAGGGTCGCCACCGAGAAGTGGTGCATGGTCGTGCCCACGGCCAACGACGGCGAGGCCGCCGCGATCGCCCGCACCACGGCGAGTGCCTCCAGCGGTGTGGCACCGCTGCCCTGGTAAGCCTCCGGGATCACCAGACCCGGGCCCCTGCACGCCTTGAAGTGGGCGAGGGCCGGGCTGCCCGGCGCCTCAAGTTCGCTCAGCGGGATGTCGGCGAGCTTGCCGAGCAGCCCGGGCAGGAATCGCTCGCAGACCTCCGCGGCCCGTTGTGTCGAACGCATCGGAACCTCCTCAGGCCGCACTGCTGCCGGTGCCGAACACGGCGTCGCGCGGCCGGATCCCGCCGGGTGCGACACTCACGCCCTGCACATGGGTGGTGCGCAGCATCGGATAGTTGGCCTCGCCGAACACGCCGCCGGTCAGACCGGTACCGCCGTGCGAGGGCAGATAGGGCAGGAAGCCGATGTGCGAGTCGTTGACCTTGAGCAGCCCGCCCTCGGTGACCCGGCCCACGAACCGGTCGATGACCGCGCGGTCCTTGGCCCACAGCGAGTTGCGCAGGCCGTACCAGTTGGTGTTCACGAAGTCGATGAACGACGCCAACAGCTCGTCGTCCTCGGCCTGTTCGGCCACGACGACCGGGAGCAGCGGGAAGAACGTCTCGTGCCGCACCGCCTGCACCCGCCGCGCCTGGGCGAGCCCGTTCACGCGGACGACGGTCGGTTCCAGGAAGATGCCGTTCGCGTCCCGCGTCCCGTCGATCTGCATGGCATGGCCGCCGCAGACCAGCTCGGCGCCGTGCGCCAGAGCGTCGTCGAGGCACTCGAAGAACTTCTCGTTGCGCAGCACCGGGGTGAGCAGCACCCCCTCGTCCGCCGCGCGGCCGGGCCTGATCCGCTGGGCCTGGCGGGCCAGTTCGGCCACCAGCCGGTCGGCGACGTCGGGGTGGGCCACGACCTGGTTGGGAATCATGCAGAGCTGGCCGGAACCGTAGAAACCTTCGGTGAGCGCCTCGGCGGCGAGTTCGACATCGGCGTCCTTCCAGACCGTCACGATGTCATTGCCGGCGAGTTCGAGAATCGGCTTCTTTCCGGCGGCGATGCACCGCTCCTGGAACCGGATGCCGCTCTCGCTGCTGCCGAAATACATGATGTCGTCGACATGCTCACTGGCCAGCCAGGAGTTCAGCATCGGCCCCGGGTCCCCGCACACCACCCCGAGCGTGCCGGGCGGCGCGCCCACCTCGTCGAGGACGGGGGCGACCAGTTCCTGCAGGGCGTACATCACGCCGAGCGGCCCGCTGCGCGGCGCCCGCACCACCAGGGCATTCCCCGCGAAGACCGAGTACACGCCGAGCAGGGCGCTGGCCATCGGCGCGTTCTGCGGCGGGTTGAGGCACACCACCCCGTCCGGCCTGCGCCGCACGGAGATCTCACGCACCCCGTGCCGGAACTCCTGGATCATCTGCGAGTGGTAGAAGCCGATCGACTCCGGGCTCCAGCACTGCAGCATCCCGGACACCTCCCACCGGGCAAGCGCCAGCGGGTGGCCCTCCTGGACGAGCACCTCGATGATCTCGTCGGTGCGCTCGGCGATGCGTTCGCGCAGCAGGGTGCAGACCTGGTCGAGGCGTAGCTCCAGTGGCGTCGCACCCCACTCGGCGGCGGCGCCCGCGGCCGCTTCGAGTGCCTCCTCGACCGTGTCGGCGGAGGCCTTGGCCACGCGGGCGACGATCGAGCCGGGCAGCGGCCCGATCGGCGTCCAGCCCTTCTCCAGCTTCCGCTTGAGCGTGAGACTCGTGAACGCGTCGTCGAGGAGAGCCGCCGAGTCGACGACGTACACCCACTCCTCACCCGGCACGCTCTTCCCCGCCACGTACGAGCCGTAGGAGCGCGCCCCCTGGGCGAGCAGCACGTCGTCGGGATGCAGCAGCGCACGCGATTTCGCTGATATTCCGGTCACGCAAGGCCCCCGTTTATGTCCGCCCCGCACTGCGCGGCGGAATTGCTTGAATGTTTCGCCGTAAATTTTTCAGCCCTGGCTGAGAAGCACCTGAGACGGCACTGAGACGGTGGCTTCAGAGAATTCGACACGGCACGGTGGGACGATTCGCCGGACGACCAGCGGAGGAGCTTCGATGACCGGTCATGTCCTCGCCATTGACAGCGTTCTGCATCAACTGCAGGACTACGCGGACAATCCCAGCGCGTTTCTGGCGATGAACACGGGAAACGAGTACTTCACCGTGCCCGGCAGTGCGGGTGTGATCGCCTATCGGAGTGCGGGGAAGTATCTGATGCAGTTCGGCGGAGTGTTCGCGCCGGAGCATGCGCGGGAGGAACTCCTGCGCGGATTCCTCGATTTCGCGCAGGCGCGCCGGAGCACGGTGGCAGCCGTCCAGTTGCAGAGCGAGGACGTCGCTCTCTACGCGCGCTGCGGATTCACCGTGAATCAGGTCGGTGCCTCCTACTCCCTGCACCTGCCCGAATTCGGGCTCAAGGGCTCGCGGTTCGTGAAACTGCGCAACAAGGTGTCGCGGGCGCGCCGCAGCGGCCTAGAGGTGGCCGAAGTGCCGTACGAGCACATCGCCGAGGACGTGCGGACCATCGACCGGCAGTGGCTGCGCGGCAAGGGGCGCCACGTCAAGGAGATCGAGTTCCTCGTGGGCCAGCTCGGCGGTTCCGGACAGGTGCACCGCCGGCTGTTCGCCGGCCGGATCGGCGGCGAACTCGTCGCCTACATCTCGTACTCGCCGGCCTTCGGCAAGCGCGCCGGCCTGCTGCACGACCTCAGCCGCCGGCTGCCGGGAACCGCGCCGGGCGTCCTGGAGGCGATCAATCTGACGGCCGTGGAGGCCTTCCGCGCGGAGGGCGCCGAGTGGCTGCACCTCGGGTTCACCCCGTTCACCGGACTCACGCCCGAGCGCGAGGCGCCCTCCGCCAGCCGGCCCACGGCCTGGTTCCTGCGGCAGCTCGCGGCTCACGGCGAGAAGGTGTACCCCGCCGCGAGCCAGCTGGCGTACAAGGAGAAATGGGCGCCACACCTGGTCCTGCCCGAGTATCTGGCCTTCCAGGGAAGGGCCAGGGCGGGCGCCGTCTGGCAGCTGCTGCGGGTCACCAACTCCCTTTGAAGTAGGGTGTGTTCAGCGTCCGGCGGGCACCGGCTCCTGGCGCAGGATGCCCTGGAACCTGGCGCGCAGCGCCTCGCCGGGCTCCAGACCCAGGTGGTGCGAGAGCCGCTGCCGGGTGCGGTGGTAGGCGTCGAGGGCCTCGGCCTGGCGGCCCGAGCGGTACAGCGCGGTGATCAGCTGCTCGCAGAACCGCTCCCGCAGCGGGTACTGGGCGTGCAACTGCTGGAGTTCCGTGATGACTTCACGGTGCAGGCCGCGGGCGAGCTCGGCGTCGAAGAGGTGCTCGTACGCGGTGAGCCTGATCTCGGTGAGCCGGGTGTACGCCATGCGGCTGATCAGCCCCTGCCCGGCGTCGAGCAGCGCGGGCCCGCGCCACAGCGAGAGCGCCTCGGTGAGCAGCCGCACCGAGCGGTCCGGGTCGCTCCGGCCGAGCGCGGTCGCCTCGCGGACCAGTGACTCGAACAGCGAGGCGTCCACGTCGCTCTCCGGGAGTGCGAGGGCGTAGCCGAAGCCGGACGTGCGGATCAGTTCCCGCAGACCGTTGTGGCCCGTACGGGATTCGATGACACGGCGGAGCCGGGCCACATGACCCTGCAGGGAGTTCTCGGCGTTGCGCGGGAGTTCCTCTCCCCACAGTTCGTCGATGAGGTCGTTTCGGGATACCGGACGGTTGGGCGAAAGGGCGAGTGCCGCCACGATCGCCCTGAGTTTTTCGCCGGGAATCTTGAACGTGATGTGTCCATCGGTCAATTCAAGGGACCCGAGCAGGCGAACTTTCAACGTGCTTCCCCCGTGCTGCGTGCAAAAAACGGAATCCACGACGACAGGCCGTGCGGGCCCGGCGAGTGGATCAGGTGTGCCCGGCGAATCGACCGGGCCGCGGATCGGCGGAATGATCGGCGTTCTTCGCCGTCGATCTCTCGCCCATCGCTCCCAAGAGCAGTGCTCTACCCCCGTAGAGAACATGGAGGAAGACTATTTCGCCCTGCTATAAGGGTCAACGTCCCGGAAGATAACGGTGAGTTGACAGCGGGTCGTCCGATGTCGCGTGGTGATCCGCGCCCGGAGGGAGCGCCGCAGGTGGCGGGGGCCTGCGGACAACCGGCAGGTGACGGCCTGTGAGGGGACTCACGTCGAGGTGTGTCGCGGCCGTGACCTGGATGGAACACCGTAACGGGGGAAGCGATTACGATCCGGGCTCATGAGCACCTCGGATCAGGAACAAGCGGTGGACGCGACCCCGAAAGCGCGGGGAGCGTCCCGCGCGGCGGACGCGACGGTAGTGAACCAGGCCCCTGGTCGGCCCACGGCCGAGCGGGCACCGCAGGGGCGGGGCGCGGAATCCGCCGACGCCGCCGAGGATGCGAAGGCCGCCGGGGATGCCGGGGGCGATGCGCCCTCCGCATCCTCCGAGCAGCCCCGGAGTCCTCAGCCGGCCGATCCTGCCGGGGACTTGGAGGACCCCGAGCTCACCGCTGCCGCCGACGAGCCCGAGCGGCACGGCATGGCCCCGCGGCAGGCGCGGCGCATCCGCATGGTCGCCGCCGGAGTGCTCATGGCGGCAATGGGGGTGATCCTCGTCGTGCGGCTTGCTACGCGGTCCTCCGTGCTCGTCGTCGGCGTGTACGGGCTCGCGCTGATCCTGTGTGGCGTGGTCATCGAGCTGAGCCGCAATGGGCGTACCCGGCTTGGTTCCTGGCTCCTCGTGGTGGGCCTCGCCGCGGCGCTCGGGATGGACTGGTTCGTCCTGCCGTGACGGCCTGCGCCGGCCCCGGCCCGCCCGCCTTCGCAGGGGGCCGGGGCCGGTGACGTGCGGCGAGGGGAGCCGCCCGGTGTTGTCGACGTGGGCGACGAGCACGGCCAGTGCCATGCCGAACGCGAAGAACCCCACATGGCGGAAGCCTGTCGGTCGGGGTGTGGCGAGGTGTCAGCGCCTGCTCGGGCGCGGGTTGTGATCGGCCGGTTCTGCGCCGTCCTCGCGTCGGCCGTGTCGCGAAACTGCTCTTTCTGTAGGACGGTTGAGCACCTCAAGCGCCCCAGGCGTTGACATGTACCCGGCCCACGGTGAATCTTGATGCTCGAAACTCCACTGTTCCAAGCATGAACGCGCACGCCGCGCCCGGCTGTTGCTCGGTACGAACGGAGAACGAACCCTTGCGGACCCCCTGGCATCGCTCCCACCCGCCCCGAAGGCCCGCCGTCGCCGTGTTCGCGGCGCTCGCGCTCGGCCTCACCGCCCTGGCCGTCCCCGCCGCCCACGCCGAGGCCGCGACGCCGCCCGGCGGCGTCCTGGACAGCGGCACGAAGTCCCTGACCTGGCAGAGCCCGGTCTACGAGAAGGGCACGGTCGGCTCGCCCGACAAGTGCCCGCCGCCCGCGCAGGACCCGGACGGCGCCGTCTGTGCCCGCTTCGACCTGACCGTGAAGCCCCCGGCCGGCCAGTGGGACGACAACCCGGAGGGCGGTGTGCCCGTGTCCATCCAATGGGCCACCCCCACCGACGACTTCGACTTGTACATCTACGACGACGCGGGTAAGCAGGTCGCCTCCAGCGCGGGCACCGCCGACCCCGAGGCGACCGTCATCCCCAAGGCGTCGGGCACGTACCACGTGGTCGTCGTCCCGTACGACGTGCACCACAACTCGTTCACGGGCAAGGCGTATCTGCCGGAGCCGGCCGACGCCGGGAACCTCACGTCCTTCGGCGGCAAGGACGGCACCTACGACATCGCCGCGGGGGCGCTCAAGGCTCGCGCCGACTTCCTCGCCGACGACACGCTGCGGCTGCGCGCCGCCCCGGACGGGACCTTCACCGACCCGCCCGGCAGCCGCATGATCCAGACGGAGCCGAAGCCGCAGAGGGACACCAGGTCCTTCGACGCGGGCGCCTATTACGGGGTGCGTAGCAAGGACGTCGTCCTGCGCGTCTACAAGAAGCCGCTCCGCTTCGCCCTCTACAAGGGCGACGACAAGACCGTGATCTGGTCCGAGGCCGACCCGCTGCGTTGGACCTCCGGCGGCATGCGGCAGAGCCTGACCCGCGGCGCCGACGAGCAGTTCTTCGGCGGCGGCGAGCAGAACGGAAGCTTCTCGCACCGCGACCAAGTGATGAACGTGGGCAACAACACCAACTGGAACGAGGGCGGCTGGAACAACTCCCAGCCCTTCTACATCTCCTCCGCCGGATACGGCGTGTTCCGCAACACCTTCACGCCGGGCGTGTACGACTTCGGGCCGCGGGTGCGCACCGGACAGCAGGAACGGCGTCTGGACGCCTACTACTTCACCGGCGACGTGAAATCCGTGATCGGCAAGTACACCTCGCTGGTCGGCAAGCCGTTCATGCCGCCGGTGTACGGACTCGAACCGGGCGACTCCGACTGCTATCTGCACAACGCCAACCGGGGCGAGCGGCACACCCTGGACGCGCTCAAGGTCGCCGACGGCTACACGCAGAACCAGATGCCGCTCGGCTGGATGCTCGTCAACGACGGCTACGGCTGCGGCTACGAGAACCTCGCCGAGACCGGCAAGGGCCTCCAGGCGCACAACGCCCAGCTCGGCCTGTGGACCCAGGACGGCCTCGACAAGCTCGCCGACCAGGTCAAGGCGGGCCAGCGGGTCGCGAAACTCGACGTGGCCTGGGTCGGCAACGGCTACGGCTTCGCCCTGAACGCCTGCGACCAGGCGAAGGCCGGCATCGAGGACAACAGCGACGCGCGCGGCTTCGTGTGGCTGCCCGTCTCCTGGTCCGGCGCACAGCGCTGCGGCGTCCTGTGGAGCGGCGACCAGAAGCTCAGCTGGGACTACCTGCGCTGGCAGATCCCCACCTACGCGGGCGCCACGCTCTCCGGCATCGCGTACAACACGGGCGACGTCGGCAGCATCTTCGGCCACGACCCGAAGATGTACACCCGCGACCTCCAGTGGAAGGCGTTCCTGCCCGCCATCATGACGATGGACGGCTGGGCCAAGGACCTCACCACCGGCAAGGCCGCCGACCAGCAGCCCTGGCTCGACGGCGAGCCGTACGCCTCCATCAACCGCAAGTACCTCCAGCTGAAGGAGCGGCTCATCCCGTACATGTACGGGCTCTCCAAGGACGCCACGAAGACCGGCGTCGGCGCGGTCCGCCCGCTCTCCCTGGAGTACCCGGACGACCCGGGCACCCTCGGCGCGAACGCCAAGTACGAGTTCCTGGCCGGGCCCGACTTCCTGGTCGCCCCCGTCTACAGCGACACCAGCGTCCGCAACGGCATCTATCTGCCCAAGGGCACCTGGACCGACTACTGGACCGGCAAGACCTACCAGGGCCCCACGACCATCGACAATTACGCGGCCCCGCTCGACACCCTCCCGCTGTTCGTGAAGGGCGGCTCGATCGTGCCGATGTGGCCCAAGGGCACCACGTCCTGGCAGACCAGGGACAAGGGCGAGCTCGACTACGACATCTACCCGCAGCTCGGCACGTCCTCCTACACGCTGTACGAGGACGACGGCGTCACCCGGCAGTTCGCCCAGGGCGCTTCGGCCACCCAGCGGGTCCAGGTCACCTCGGCCGGGCGTGCCTCGGTCGTCAACGTCGGTGCCAGCGTCGGCAGTTACCAGGGCAAGCCGTCCACCCGCTCGTACCGCCTCACCGTCCACACCAAGGCGGCTCCCTCGGTCGTCGCCCTCGGTGGGAACCGGCTGCACCGGTACGGCTCCGCGGCGGAGCTCGCCGCGGCGGGCTCGGGCTGGTACGTCGATGCCGCGACCGGCGTGACGGAGGTGAAGACGCCGTCGCAGTCGACCGGCCACGGCTTCTCCGTCGAGATCGCGTGACCTGATCGTCCGCCACCGGGTCGGGGGCCGTGCCGTGAGCCGTCCGGTGCGGCCCCTCCGCACGTGCGGAGGGGAGGCTGGGGCAAGATCGACGTACGGCTGAACAGGCACCCGACCGCCAGGAGATCGATTCGATGTCATTCCGCGCCATCCGTGTGACCAGGGACGAGCAGGGCCACCGGGTCGACACCGTCACGCTGGAGGAGAACGAACTCCACGAGGGCGATGTGACCGTCGCCGTGGACTACTCGACCGTGAACTACAAGGACGGCCTCGCGCTCGCCGACAAGGGCATCGTGCGGACGTATCCGCTGGTGCCCGGCATCGACTTCGCGGGCACCGTCGAGTCGTCCACCCACGCCTCGTTCGCACCCGGCGACAAGGTGGTGCTCAACGGCTACGGCGTCGGTGAGCGGCACGACGGCGGCTTCGCGCAGAAGGCCCGGGTCAGCGGCGACTGGCTGGTCCCGCTGCCGGCCGGGCTCACCACCCGGCAGGCGGCGGCGATCGGCACCGCCGGATACACCGCGATGCTCAGCGTGCTCGCCCTCGAAGACGCGGGCCTCACCCCGGCGAGCGGCGACGTGCTCGTCACGGGCGCCGCGGGCGGGGTCGGCTCGGTCGCCGTGGCGCTCCTAGCGAGGCTCGGCTACCGGGTGCTCGCCTCCACCGGGCGGCCCGCCGAGGCCGGCTACCTGCACGAACTCGGCGCCGCCGAGATCATCGACCGTGCCGAACTCTCCGAGCCCGGCCGCCCACTCGGCAAGGAGCGCTGGGCCGGGGCGGTCGACTCGGTGGGCAGCCACACCCTGGTCAACGTCCTCGCGGGCACCCGCTACGGCGGCGCCGTCACCAGCTGCGGCCTCGCCCAGGGCGCCGACCTGCCGGGCACCGTCCTGCCGTTCATCCTGCGCGGGGTGACGCTGGCCGGCATCGACTCCGTACAGGCACCGATGGAGCGCCGGATCAGGGCGTACGAACGCCTTGCTCGCGATCTGGATCCGGCGAGCCTGGAGAGGATGACCGCCGTCGTCGGTCTCGACGAGGTGCCCTCCGTCGCGGGGCGCATCCTGGCCGGTCAGGTGCGCGGCCGTACCGTCGTGGACGTCAACGCCTGACGGGCGTCGCGAGGGCGGCCGGCCCGGGCCGGCCGCCCTCGATCACGGTCGCGAAGCCGTCAAGGAGCGGGCCGAGCCCGAACTCGAAGAGCTCGTCGAAGCGCAGCTCGTACCCGTCCGCCAGCGCCTCCGTGACCCGGCTGAAGACCGGGTATCTCCCGGATGCCACAAGGGAGTTGAGCGCCGCGGCCTGCTGCTCCATCCACCCGTCCTCGCTCACCCCGGTGGTGGCCGCGGCCTGCGCCTCCTGCTCCAGGCCGACCGCGAGCCCCTGCACATAGCCGTACAGGAGCACGTGCACGTCCATCATGGTGACCGGGTCGAGCCCGTGGCCATCGAGTGCGGACAGCGCCCACTCGGCGTGCGTCATGAGGTTGGGAAGCAGCAACGGGCGGGTGAGCGGGGCGAGTTGAGCCAGCCACGGGTGCTTGCGGAAGAGTGACCAGAGCGTCCGGCCGCCGAGTTCGAGCCGGGCCCGCCAGCCGTCCGGCGGCACGGCCGGATAGCGGGCCTCGCCGAACGCCGCGTCGGCCATCAGGAGCACCAGGTCGTCCTTGCTGCCGACATGCCGGTACGGCGACATCACGGCGACCCCGAGCCGGGCCGCCACCCCGCGCATCGACAGCGCGGCCAGGCCCTCGGTGTCGGCGATGCCCATGGCGGCCCGCACGATCCGCTCGCGCGTCAGATCGTGCTCGGGGTGTGTACGCGCCCTCACCGGCGGCGCCGGGGCGCGGTCGCTCACCACGGTGCCGACCCGGGGGAGTGTCTCCACGAACCCTTCGAGCCGCAGGGTGGTGAGCACCTTGGTGGCCGTCGCGAGCGCGACGCCCCACTCCTTGACGATCCCCCGGGTCGAGGGCACCCGGTCGCCCGGCGCGAGCTCGCCGCTCGTGATGCGCCGCCGGATCTCGGCGGCGATCCGCAGGTAGGGCGGTTCGCTCTGCACGGCCATGCCTGTACGTCCTTCCCCTCGGCGGCCGCGAAGTTTTTGGGCGGCCATGCTGCCTGTACTAGTGCAGAGGCTAGCAGCGGGGAGGCGGTCTGGGGCGCCTTCTGTCCTAGTCCAGCTGTGATAAAAGGCCAGTTGGCAGACGTGTGAGTACGCCGTACATTCACGACGCGTACGTCGTATTCGTAGTCCCATCTCCCTCATCGCGCCCATCAAGGAGTCCGCCATGAAGACCGTCCTCATCTCCGGCGCCGGAGTCGCCGGCTGCGCGCTCGCGTACTGGCTGAGCCGGGGCGGCTTCGAGCCGACCGTCGTCGAGCGCGCCCCGGGGCTGCGGCCGGGAGGCCAGGCCGTCGACATCAGGGGAGTGGCGCTCGACGTCGTGGAGCGGATGGGGCTGCTCGGCCCGGTGCGTACGGCGGCCACCCGGATGCGGGGCATGTCCGTGCTGGACGCCGACGGCAATGAGCTCCACCGGTCCACCGAGGCCACCTTCAGCAGCGGCCGCCTCGACAGCGGCGACGTCGAGCTGCTGCGTGAGGACCTCATCGGCATGCTGGAGCAACTCGCCCAGGAACAGGCCGAGTTCATCTACGGGGACCGCGTCACCGCGCTGGACCAGGACCAGGACGGCGTGGGCGTCGAGTTCGAGCACGGCGCGTCCCGCCCGTTCGACCTCGTGGTGGGGGCCGACGGGCTCCACTCGGCTGTGCGCGGGCTCGTCTTCGAGCCCGAGGCGGACTTCCTGTACCACCTCGGCACGCATCTCGCGATCTTCAGCGCGGAGAACTTCCTCGGCCTGGACAACTGGCAGCTCTGGCAGCGCGACGGCGACGCGGGCTATGGGATCTATCCGGTGCGCGACAACAGCGAGTTGAGGGTCGCCTTCGGCTTCGCGTCCGGCCCGTTCGACCCCGCGAACCGGGACCCCGAAGCGCTGAAGCGGGAGGTCGCCGAGCGGATGGGCGCGCTGCGCTGGGAGACGCCGCGGCTCCAGAAGGCGCTCTGGGAGGCGCCCGATTTCTACTGCGACGCGATGGCCCAGATCCGGCTCGACCACTGGTCGCGCGGGCGGGCCGTGCTGCTCGGCGACGCCGGGTACTGCGCCTCGCCGCTCTCCGGCCAGGGCACCAGCCTCGCGCTGGTCGGTGCGTACGTCCTCGCGGACGCGCTCGGCCGCACGGGCGGTGAGCACCGTGCGGCCTTCGAGGAGTACGAGGCGCGCCTGCGGCCCTTCGTCGAGGCCAACCAGGCACTGGCGACGGAGAACCCCGGCGGACCGGCCGCCGAGGAATCCGTGGAGCGTGCAAAGAACGCGATCACTCTGGATGTCTGAGGCGTGTGGCTCAGGCGGTGATGCGGACGGCCGGCTCGGGGGCTGACAGGTCGGTGGGCAGGGTCGCGGGCACGGGCGCGGGGAGGTCCGCGGGCGTGGCGCCGGTCAGCATGATCACGCCGCGGGCCGCGACACCCGCCGACGCGGCGGCGATCAGCCAGCCGAGCGGCCCGCCGTGGAAGCTCTCGCCGAGCAGCGCGACACCGATCACCGCGGCCGCCGCCGGGTTGGCGAGGTTGACCACGGCCAGCGGGGCGGCGAGGCCACCGCGGTAGGCCGCCTGCGAAAGCAGGAGCCCGCCGACCGCGAAGGTCGCGACGAGCACCGCGAGCAGGGCGGTCTGCCACCAGTTGAGCGGGCCCCCGGGCAGTTCGCGGGCCAGGGAGGCGGTGACGGTCTGGGTCAGCGCGGACGCGACACCCGAGGCGACGCCGGACGCGGTGGCATGGCCGAGGCCGCCGCCGCGTGCGGAGTGCGCCCCGGCCCGTACGAGGAAGGCGAGCAGCAGCGCGGTGGCCGCGGCGATCGCGAGCGCCTCGCGCAGGCTGAGCGCGTCGCCGGGGCTCGCGGGACCGGTGACCGCGATCAGACCGGTGAGCCCGGCCAGCGTCCAGGCCGCGCCGCGCCATTCGCGCCGGGTGACGCGGCGCCGCTCGTAGTACGCGGAGAGCGGCAGCGCGGCGACCAGGGTGAGCGCGCCGAGCGGCTGGACCAGGGTGAGCGGGCCGTAGTGGAGCGCGGCCACGTGCATGAGGGCGCCGGCCGCGTTGAGGCCGACCGCCCACCACCACAGCGGGCGGGTGAGCAACTGGCCGATTCCGCCGCCACCTTGAGCGGCGAGCCGGGACTGGCCGACGGCGGCCAGCGCGTAGCCGGCGGCCGAGGCGAGCGAGAGCAGGATGGCGAGCAGCGCGGATTCGTTCATCGCACGGCCTCGGAGAGCTGGGGCGCAGATGCTGATGCGCGCGGGGGAGTGGGGGCCTGCTGGGACGCGAGGGCGGGCACAGCGGCGGGTGCCTGCTGGGCCGCCTTGGATGCCGCAGGCAACCTTGTGAGCCGTTTCGGCGCCGGTACGAAGTAGAGGACCGCCCCCAGGAGTGCGGTGGCCACGATCGCGTCCAGCCAGTAGTGGTTCGCGGTGCCGACGACCACGAGCAGGGTGAGCGCGGGGTGCAGCAGCCACAGCCAGCGCCAGCGGCTCCGGGTCGCCACGATCAGACCGATCGCGACCATCAGCGCCCAGCCGAAGTGCAGCGAGGGCATCGCGGCGAACTGGTTCGCCATGGCGTCGTTGTCCGGCGTCGCGGCGTAAACGGAGGGCCCGTAGACCTGTGCGGTGTCGACGAGACCCGCCGTCGTGAGCATGCGCGGCGGGGCGAGCGGGACCGTGATGTGCAGCACCAGGGCGGCGGCGGTGAGCCCGGCGAGCACCCGGCGCGACCACAGGTAGTGGCCCGGGCGGCGCAGATACAGATAGACCAGGAAGGCCACCGTGGCCGGGAAGTGGACCGTCGCGTAGAAGGTGTTGGCCGCCTTGACGAGGGTGTCGCCGTGCAGCAGCAGGTGCTGCACGGAGCCCTCGCCGGGCAGGTGCAGCGCGCGCTCCCAGCTCCACACGCGGTCGGCGTTGTCGAAGGCGCTCGCCTCGTGCCCGTTCGCCAGCCGGCGGCCGAACTTGTAGACGAGGAAGAGCGCGGTCACGAGCAGCAACTCGCGCACCAGGGGCGGCCGGGAAGCGGTCGTCTCCGGTCCGGCGGGACGGGTCTGGCGACGCGTCCCCGTGGTTATACCGGCAAACATTCTCCGGCCCCTTTGAACCTGGATCGATACATGGAAAAAAGACAAGCAAACGTAGGAAGGCTAGATCGAAACTCATCGAGACGCAAACGTCTCGATACGTTTGCGTCTCGATTGAGCGGAGCCTACTCTCGTACGTGCAGGAGCACCCCTTGTTTTTCTCCGGAGGGAACGATGTCGACGCAGGCCGCCACGGCCGCTGCCCGCCGCAGCAAGATCAGCCCCGAGCGTGAGCTGGAGCTGTACGACGCGGTGCTCGACATGCTGAGAGAGGGCGGCTACGACTCCGTGACCATGGAGGGCGTTGCCGCGCGCACCAAGTGCGGCAAGGCCACCCTGTACCGGCAGTGGAAGAGCAAGCCGGTGCTCGTGACGGCGGCGCTGGGTGCGAAGCGCTGCTCGTTCTTCACCGGCATCGACACCGGCACCCTCGTCGGGGATCTGCGTGAGGCGGCCCGGCTGGTCGGGCGGCGCGAGGGGCCCGACACGGCGCTGATGGAGGCCGTGGGCCAGGCCTACATCAAGCATCCCGACCTGCGCGAAGCCCTGCGCGAGACCGTTCTGAACCCCGAGATCGCGGCGTTGGACGCGATGCTGCAGCGGGGGGCCGAGCGGGGCGAGGTGGCTGCGGACAACCCGGCGATCGGGTACGTCGCGCCCATGATCATGGGCATGCTGCGTGTCGAGCGGCTCTTCGAGGACCGCTTCCAGGGGGAGGACGCGCTGCTCGGGCTGCTGGACTCGGTCGTCTTCCCGGCGCTGCGGATCGGCTGACGCGGCGAGCTTCTCATCCGGCGGCCTGGCGCGCCGCGCTGCCGCGCCCGACTGGCGCACGCTGAACGCCCGGCGGCGTCGACACCCTTTGGCCGCGGACCGTCGGTGGCTGGTCGCGCAGTCCCCCGCGCCCCTGTCGGGCAACCAGCACAATTCGGCGCGCCCGAACGCTAGTTGATGGGCCGTCAGGCCATCCCCGTCGCCCGCTCAAACCGCCAGCACCGTCACCCCCGCCTCCGTGAACGCGGTCACCATCTCCTCCGGGACCGCCGTGTCCGTCACCAGCGTGCCCACTTGGCTCGTCGCGCAGATTCGGGCGAACGTCCGCTTGCCCAGCTTCGTCGAGTCCGCGGCCACGACCACCCGCTCGGCGCGCTCGCACAGCAGCCGGTTGATACCGGCCTCGTCCTCGTCGTGCGCCGAGGCTCCATGCGTCACGTCGAACGCGCCGACGCCGAGCACCGCCACATCCATCGTGATCTGGTTCAGCACCCCGCCCGCGAGCGGGCCCGTGAGCTCGTACGACTGGGGGCGGGCCACCCCGCCCGTCACCACGATCTTGAACTGGGGCCGCACCGCGAGCTCGTTCGCGATGTTGAGCGCGTTGGTGACAATCGTCAACGCCGGTGAACCGGTGGCCAGTTCGGGCCGAACGGCCAGCGCGCGGGCGACCTCCGTCGTCGTGGTGCCGCCGGTCAGGCCGACCGCCTCGCCCGGGGCGACCAGGTCCGCCACCGCCTTCGCGATGCGCTGCTTCTCCGAGGCCTGGCGCGCCGTCTTGTAACGCAGGGGCAGCTCGTAGGAGACGCCGTGGACGAGCGCGCCGCCCCGGGTGCGCACCAGCATCTGCTGCTCGGCGAGCTGGTCGAAGTCACGGCGGATCGTCGCGGCGGAGACCCCGAGGGCGGTCGCCGCCTCGTCGACGTCCAGGCGGCCCTGCTCCACAAGCAGTTCGAGGAGCGCCTGCCAGCGGGCATCGCGAGACATCCGCGCCCTCCATTCTTCGTACCGGTAACCGTCCGTAATGACCTTAGCGCACGGCTGGATGCTTGATTGTGCTCGAAATCGAGCTATATTTTGCAGAAACAAGCATGTGCGCGTCAGATCCAGTGAGTGTCAGATCCAGAGGGTGGGAGCCCGGCATGAGCCATGTCGCGAACGAACTGAGCAGTCAGCCCGAATGCTGGAAGCGGGCGGCCGAACTGGCCCTCCAGCACAAGGACGCCCTGCCGGCCCCCGGCGAGCGCGTCGCCGTCGTCGGCTGCGGCACCTCCTTCTTCATGGCGCAGGCCGTCGCCGCGCTCCGCGAGAGCGCGGGCCTCGGCGAGACCGACGCCTTCGCGGCCTCCGAATTCCCCGCCTCGCGCAGCTACGACCGGGTCGTCGCCCTGACCCGCTCCGGCACCACCACCGAGGTGCTCGACCTCCTCGCGCTGGTCCGCGGCCGGACCCGTACCACCGCCATCACGGCCGACCCCAGCACGCCGGTGATGCGGGCCGCCGACGACATCGTGGTGCTCGACTTCGCGGACGAGGAGTCGGTCGTCCAGACCCGCTTCGCCACCACCGCGTTCACGCTGCTCCGCGCCCACCTCGGGCTGCACACCGAGCAGGCCGTCGCCGACGCCCGCACCGCGCTCGCCGAGCCGCTGCCCGAAGGCCTCGTGGAATCGACCCAGTTCAGCTTCCTCGGCCGCGGCTGGACCAACGGCCTCGCCCAGGAAGCCGCCCTCAAGATGCGCGAGGCGTCGCTGTCCTGGACCGAGGCCTACCCGGCGATGGAGTACCGCCACGGTCCCATCAGCATCTCCACCACCACGACCGCCACCTGGATGTTCGGCGAAGCCCCCGAGGGACTGGCCGAGCAGGTGGCCGCCACCGGCGCCCTGTGGATCGAGGGCCGCCTCGACCCGCTCGCCGAACTCGTCCGCGCCCAGCGCCTCGCCGTCGCCGTCGCGGCCGCCCGCGGACTCGACCCGGACCGGCCGCGCCACCTCACCCGCTCGGTCATCCTCGACGGCGCGTGAGCGGGCGCGAACACGTGACACCGAATGACATGACAGAGGCGAAGGACTACGTGACACAGGTGAAGGGGAAGCACTGATGCCACTCGCCCGGACCGGCACACTCGTCGCCGAGGCCGCCGCCAAACGCCGCGCCGTCGCGGCCTTCAACATCATCACGCTGGAACATGCCGAGGCCGTCATCGCGGGCGCCGAGGCAGCCAAGTCGCCGGTCGTCCTCCAGGTCAGCGAGAACGTGGTCAAGTTCCGCTACGGCCGGGTCCTGCCGCTCGCCCGCGCCGCCGCCGCGGCCGCCGAAGCCGCCGCCGTACCGGTCGCGCTCCACCTCGACCACGTGAAGCAGGACGAACTCCTGCGCCAGGCCGCCGACGCCGGCTTCAGCTCCGCCATGTACGACGCGGCCCACCTGCCGTACGAGGAGAACCTGGCCGCGACGCGCGCCGCCGCCGATTGGGCGCACACCCAAGGGCTCTGGATCGAGGCAGAGTTGGGGGAGGTCGGCGGCAAGGACGGCAGGGCCCCGCTGGACGCGCACGCGCCCGGCGCGCGCACCGACCCCGACGAGGCACGGCAGTTCGTCGCCGAGTCGGGCGTCGACGCGCTCGCCGTCGCCATCGGCAGTGTCCACGCCATGACCTCGCGCACCGCCGAACTGGACCACGCCCTCCTCGCCAGACTCGACGACGCCCTGCGGGTGCCGCTGGTCCTGCACGGCTCCTCCGGCGTCCCCGACGACGCGCTGTCGGCCGCGGTGGCCGGCGGCATCGCCAAGGTCAATATCGGCACCGCGCTGAACATCGCCATGACCGACGCGATCCGCGCCTATCTCGCCGCCCACCCCGAAGCGGTGGACGCCCGCACCTATCTGACGGTCGGCCGTCAGGCGATGGCCGCGACCGTCACCCGCCTCATCGGGGTGCTCGACCGGATCGCCTGAGGTGTACGCGCTCGCCGCCGGGCCCCCGGCGAGGCCCCGGCGGCGAAAGCGCCCCGTTCTGCCCCTGCGGCGCTCTTCCGATGTGGCCGGACGTCGTAGACCATGGGCCTGTGGACAGGCATGAGCACGCTCGGCTCGACGCGCTGCAGCGCGACCCCTATCCGCACTATGCGCGGGCCCGGGACGCAGAAGGCCTGACCTTCGTGCCGGAACTCGACGCCTGGCTGGTGGCCCGGGACGCGGACGTACGCGAAGTCCTGCGCCGCCCCGAGGCGTTCAGCTCCGCCAACGTGCTGCGCCCCGACGTCCTGCCGGGGCCGACGGTGCTCGCCGAGCTGGGCCGAGGATTCGGCGGCCGCCCCGTCGTGGTCAGCTCCGACGGGGCCCAGCACCAGCGGCTGCGCGCCCCGATCGTGCACGGCCTGTCGCCCTCGCACGTCGCCGCGGTCGTGCCGTACGCCGTGGAGCGCGCCACCGCGCTGATCGACGCCTTCGCGGAGCGCGGCTCGGCCGACCTCATGGCGGAGTTCGCGCTCAGGCTGCCCGGCCAGGTGATCGGCCGCCTGGTGGGCCTCGACGAGGCGGACGTGCCGCTCGTCGTGCACGGCGGCTACCGCGCCGAGCAGCTCCTTTTCCGGCCGATGTCCGAGAAGGACCAGCTCGCGGCGGCCCGCGACGTCGTCGAGATGCAGCACCTCCTCGACACCTACGTACGGGAACGGCACGCCCGTCCCCAGGACGACCTGTGCACCTCGCTGATCAGCGCGCTCGCGCCGGGTGGCGAGTCGCCCACCGAGCTCACGCTGGACGAGCGCCACGAGATGGTCGCCCACCTGCAGAACTTCCTGCTCGCCGGACACCTCACCACGAGCGCGCTGATCGGCTCGACGCTGCTGCACCTGATGCACCACCCCACGCAGTGGGAACTCCTCTGCCAGAAGCCCGAGTTGATCCCGGCCGCCGTCGAGGAGGCAGCCCGCTACGACAGCCCGGTCCAGGGCTTCCGCCGCATCACGACCCGCCCGGTCGTTCTGGCCGGCACCGAACTCCCTGTCGGGGCGGTGGTGTTCGTGGCGTACGGATCCGCCAACCGCGACCCGAGCCGCCACGAACGCCCCGACGTCTTCGACATCACCCGCCCGCCCGCACGCCACCTCGCCTTCGGGTACGGCGTGCACGGCTGCCCGGGGGCAGCCCTGGCACGCGAACAGCTCCGGGTCACCCTGGAACTGCTGACGACGCGGCTGCCGGGACTGCGCCTGGCCGAGGAGAGACCCGTCGTCATGCGCCCCACGATGATCCACCGCTCACCGGAGGAACTTCCGATGGTGTGGTGAGTCTCGTATCAACTTCCCTCTGAATACAAGGGAGTTGTCCGATGTCTACGGACGGCTTCCGGAACACATGCCCCGATTCGGCCGTAATCTCCACTGATCACGGTCCTACCCTGAACCACTCGCGCGACATATCCTCCGACCATGCGAGTCGCACTCTTCGTCACCTGCGTCAATGACGCGGTGTACCCGGCCACCGGCATCGCGACGGTGAAGCTGCTCGAACGGCTCGGGGTCGAGGTCGACTTCCCGGCCGGGCAGACGTGCTGTGGGCAGCCGCAGTTCAACACGGGCTACCGGCACGAGACCGAGCCCCTGGTGCGCCGGATGGGCCGGGTCTTCGAGAGCTACGACCACATTGTCACCCCCTCCGGCTCGTGTGCGGCGATGGTCCGCGACAACTATCCCCGCATCGCCCGCAGAGCCGCCGCGGAGGGGCGGGGCGCCGGCCTGGCCGAGGCCGCGGAATCTCTCGTGCCGCGCATGTACGAGCTGACCGAGTTCCTCGTCGACGTGCTCGGCGTGACCGACGTCGGCGCGTACTTCCCGCACACCGTCACCTACCACCCCTCCTGCCACGGCCTGCGCATGCTCGGCCTCGGCGACCGGCCGCGCAGGCTGCTTGAGGCGGTCAAGGGCCTGGAGCTGCGCGAACTGCCCGGCGCCGAGGAGTGCTGCGGCTTCGGCGGCACCTTCGCCGTCAAGAACCCCGACGTCTCCGCGGCGATGGGCACCGACAAGGTACGCAACGCCGCCACCACCGGAGCCGAGGTGCTCTGCGGCGCCGACAACTCCTGCCTGATGCACATCGGCGGCATCCTCCACCGGCGGGACGCCCCGCTGCGGGCGCTGCACATCGCCGAGATCCTTCTCAGCACGGAAGCGGAGCCCCACGTATGAGCGGCACCTTCGTCGGAATGCCGTCGTTCCCCAGAGCAGCCCACGACGCCGTACGCGACACCACCCTGCGCGGCAATCTGCGCCATGCCACCCACACCATCCGCGACAAGCGCGCCAAGGCGGTCGCCGAGCTCGCCGACTGGCAGCAGCTGCGCGAGGCCGGCAAGCGCATCAAGGACCACACCCTCCGCCATCTCGACCGCTATCTGGTGCAGTTGGAGGAGTCGGTCACCGCGGCCGGGGGCGTGGTCCACTGGGCCGCCGACGCGGACGAGGCCAACCGGATCGTCGCCGGCCTGATCAAGGCCACCGGGGAGACGGAGGTGGTCAAGGTGAAATCCATGGCCACCCAGGAGATCAGCCTCAACGAGGTGCTCGCCGCCGAAGGCATCCACGCCTACGAGACCGACCTCGCCGAGCTCATCGTCCAGCTCGGCGACGACCGGCCCTCGCACATCCTCGTCCCGGCCATTCACCGCAACCGGGGCGAGATCCGCGACATCTTCCTGAAAAAGATGGGCAGTTGGGGCAGGCCCGCTCCCGACGGTCTCACCGACACGCCCGCCGACCTCGCCGAGGCGGCGCGGCTGCATCTGCGCGAGAAGTTCCTGCGCGCGAAGGTGGGGATCTCGGGCGCCAACTTCATGGTCGCCGAGACGGGCACCCTGGTCGTCTTCGAGTCCGAGGGCAACGGCCGCATGTGTCTGACCCTCCCCGAGACCCTGATCTCGGTCGTCGGCATCGAAAAGGTCGTCCCCACCTGGCAGGACCTGGAGGTGTTCCTCCAGACCCTGCCGCGCTCGTCGACGGCCGAGAGGATGAACCCGTACACGAGCATGTGGACCGGCACCGCCGACGGCGACGGCCCCCAGGCCTTCCACCTCGTACTCCTCGACAACGGCCGCACCGACGCCCTGGCCGACGACATCGGCCGTCAGGCGCTGCGCTGCATCCGCTGCTCGGCCTGCCTCAACGTGTGCCCGGTGTACGAACGCGCCGGCGGCCACGCGTACGGCTCGGTCTACCCGGGCCCGATCGGCGCCATCCTCACCCCTCAACTCCGCGGCACGACGAGCGAGATCGACGCCTCGCTGCCGTACGCCTCCTCGCTGTGCGGCGCCTGCTACGAGGTGTGCCCGGTGGCGATCGACATCCCGGAAGTCCTGGTCCACCTCCGCGAGAAGGTCGCAGGCCAGGGCGGGCGGGGACACCGCCTGGAGAAGGCGGCGATGAAGGCCGTCGGTTGGGCCATGGACCGTCCCGCCGTCATGGCGGCGGGGGAGCGGGCGGCCGCGAAGACCCGCGCGCTGCATCCGAAGCGGCCGCCCGGCGCCAAGGCCTGGACCGACAGCCGCGACCTGCCGGAACTCCCCGAAGAACCCTTCCGTGACTGGTGGAAGAAGAACCGCACATGAGCTCACGCGACCGCATCCTGGCCCGCGTCCGGGCCGCCGTGGCCGACGCCCCGGCGGCCCCCGCCGTCTCCCGCGACTACCTGACGAGCCACACCCCGGACGACCCGGCGGCCGTACTGGACCTCCTGCACGAGAACCTCGCCGACTACCGCGCCGTCGTGCACCGCACGGACGCGGCAGGGGTGGGGCCACTGATCGCCGAGCTGCTCATGGCGCGCGGCTCAGGGAGCGTGCTGGTGCCGGACGGGCTGCCGCGGGAGTGGCTGGCGCATGCCGCATCCGTACGCGTCGACGACACCCAGGACTCCACGGCGGCCGAACTCGACGCCGTCGACAGCGTCGTCACCGGCTGCGCGCTGGCCATCGCCGAGACCGGCACCATCGTCCTGGACGCGGGCCCGGGCCAGGGGCGCCGCCGCATCTCCCTCGTACCGGACCACCACATCTGCGTCGTACGGGCCCCGGACCAGGTCGTCGCCTCCGTCCCGCAGGCCATGTCCCGGCTCGACCCGAGCCGCCCGCTGACCTGGATCTCGGGTCCCTCCGCCACCAGCGACATCGAACTCGACCGGGTGGAGGGCGTGCATGGCCCCCGCACCCTCGAAGTGGTGCTGCTCAGCGGGTGATCCGGGGCGCCTCGGCCGCCGCGTCCACCGGGCCCGGCAGCCGGTCCGCCAGCTCGCGTGCCCATACGGCGAGCCCGGCCAGATCGATCCCGTAGGTCGGTACGCCGTCGCGCGCCGCGTACTTGGCGAGCGAGCCCGTGCCGCGATCGAGGAGCGAGGCCCCGCCCTTCGCGTTGCCGCGCGCGGCATGCGTCAGACCCACCGCGAGCTGAGCCAACCCCCGCCACAGCGGCTCCTCCTGGGCCGGGCCCGACTTCCACGCGTCCTCGAATACCTCGTGCGCATGGAACGGCATCCCCGCGTCGAGCAGCCGCTGCGCCTCCCGCACCGTCTCCTCGGGGGACCTGGTCACGCCCTCCGGCTGGCGGGCCACGCCGTCGGCGCCATAGGGCAGCGGCCGGCCGAGCCCGTCCCGGGGCCGCGCGTTGCGCGCCCGCCCCTCGGCATCACGATCGCGGTGCGCGAAACTCTCCATGCGCCGATTGTCCCCCGTTCCTGTCGCGGTCCCAGAGTGCGGTATGGTTCTCATGCACGAACGGCCGGGGGAAACCCCAGGTCAGGCGGGCACCGGGACGTGGCGCAGCTTGGTAGCGCACTTGACTGGGGGTCAAGGGGTCGCAGGTTCAAATCCTGTCGTCCCGACTCGTGAGAGTCGTAGCCAAAGGCCGCATCGGAATCATTCCGATGCGGCCTTTCGGTGTTTCCGGGGCATTCTGAAGCCCCGCTCATCGGGAACCCCCGCCGCGCGGAGTGGAGTTGAGGGTCTGGGGGCATCCGCACCCTGGACCGCGGTCGTCCGCCGCCCGTTCGAGGAGTGAGTGAAGCAACGTATCCGGGTCCGGCGCGACTGGTGCGTCACGCGGAAAACCACCATCGGGCCGAGTCATCTCTGGAGGATCAAACAAGAGGTGTATCGGCCAGCTCACCTTGCATCTACGATGCAGAAACTCATATTCACCTGGTGAATGCGAGAACCGGTGCCAGCGGCCCGGCATCCGCACCAAGGAGCCACTCATGCACGTCGAAGACCTCCTGCGTCTCGAATCGCTCGACCTGGAACTGCTCTGGGGCGAGGAGCAGCAGCTCGTCCGGGAGATCACCGGGGTGACCGCCACCGACCTGGAGGACCCGACCCGCTTTCTGCGGCCGGGCGAGGTCGTGCTCAGCGGTCTGGTGTGGTGGAGCCCCGGGAACGGGACGGAGAAAATCAGCCGATTCGTCTCGGCGCTGGCGACCGCGGGCGCGGCGGCGCTCCTGGCCGGCGAGGAGACGCACGGTGCCGTGCCCGACGAGCTGACCCGGTCGTGCCGCGAGAACGGCATCGCGCTGCTCGCCGTGCCCTCGCGCACCAACTTCCGGGCCATCACCGAGGCCGTCTATCTGCGCCAGTGGGGCGACCTCAGCAGGCGGCCCACTTCGCACCGCTACGCCCTGCCGGAGAACGTCCGCAGCGAGCTCAGCGACCTCGTCCGGGCGGGTGCGGAACCCGACGTTCTGCTCGACCGCGCGCTCGCCCACCTCGGCGCCCCGGACTGCTACGTACTGACACCCACCGGACGCACCGTCGCTCGCACCCCGAAGGCCCCCGAGATCCCCGCGCGGCGGGCCCGGGAGCTGCTGCGCCGGGCGCCCGACGGCCTCACCCTGCGGATAGACACCGACAGTTCGCCGTACGACAGCTGGCACCTGCACCTCGCCGACGCGGCTGCCGCCCCGCCCCGCCTCCTGCACGAGACGGCGGACGTGTTCGCCGACCACCGGTACGCCCGGGACCGGGCGAGGAAGGAGGCCCGGCGGCGGGCCGGTGACCTGGTCCGGCTCATCGACGCGCGGACCCCCGACCTCTCCGCGCTGCGCGGCGCGCTCACCGCCTGCGGGCTGTCCCACGACGGCCCGTTCCACGTCGTCACCGCGGCCGCCAAGGCCGACGCCGACCAGGGCGCGGCGGCCGACGCCCTCGCCGAGGCGCTGCGCCACACCTCCGGCCGGCCGTTCGCCCTCGGCCGGCTCCCGCACGGAGAGGTGGTGGCCGTAGTCCAGGGCGGGCCCGAAGTGGCCGCAGAACTGGGCGAGTTGTGGCCCGTGGTGCACGCCTGCGCACCCCTGGTCCCGCTGCACTGCGGCATCGGCGCCGAGGTCACCTCGCCGGACCGGCTCAACTCCAGCCTGACCGGCGCCCGATACGCCCTCGCCACAGCCCGTTCGAAGGCACCCGACGGGGTGAGGCTGGGCTCCGTGGAGGACCTGACCACGCTGGAGGGGCTGCTCGCCGGCATCCCCGCCGATGTCCGGGCCGCCTACCACGACCGCGTCCTGGGTCCGCTGGCCGACGACGACAACACCTCCTCGCAGATGCTCCGGGAGACCCTGGAGTCCTTCCTCGCCCACAACGGATCCTGGGCGCGCACCGCCGAGGCCCTGCACCTGCACGTCAACACCGTCCACTACCGCATCCAGCGCATCGAGGTCCTCACCGGCCGCGACCTCTCCCGCCTGGAGCACAAGCTCGACCTGTACGCCGCGCTCCGCTGCCGCTGAGCCGAGCGGGCGGGGCGCCATGGAATGTGGCTGTACGGGTAGGCGGAGCCTGTTCGTACGGTTGGCGTGGGAAGGGGCACGGGATGGTGCTGGCGGCCGGTGCGTTGGAGCCGAGTGGGCAGGGCTGGCTCCAGGCGGGCGAGTTCGGCCTGGCGTTCCTGCTCTCCGCGGCCATCGGCCTGGAGCGGGAGATCCGCCAGAAGGCCGCGGGGCTGCGGACGTACACCACGGTCGGCGTCGGCGCGGCGCTGTTCACGCTGGTCAGCAAGTACGGGTTCGCCGATGTCCTGCACGTCGGGACCATCGAGCTCGACCCGTCCCGTGTGACGGCGCAGATCGTGTCGGGGGTCGGCTTCATCGGGGCCGGGGTGATCTTCGTGCACCGGGGCTCCGTCCAGGGCCTCACCACGGCGGCCACGATCTGGCTGACGGCGGCCGTCGGCGCTGCCGCGGCTGCGGGCCTGCCGCTGCTCTCGGTCCTGGCGACCGCCGCGTACTTCGTCGCCGCCTACGTGGTCCGCCCGATAGCCCACCGGCTGCCCGCCATGCGATCGGTGGCGTCGGCCTTCCGGATCGCGTACGAGCAGCGGCCCGGGCTGCTTCAGGAGCTCATGGAGCAGTGCGAGCGGGCCGGGTTCACCGTCGCGGGGCTCCAGATGCTGAGGGCGGGCGGCACCGGGGATCCGGCGGAGGTGCTGATCTCGGCGGTGGGCCGCGGCGACCCGGCCGTCCTCACCGCCCGGTTCGCGGATGTGGCCGGTGTCGTGGCCTGCACGCGTGGCGGCAACGAGGACGAGTGAGCCGTGTCCCGGCCTCAGGCCGGACGAGCCGTGCCGATGGGTGCTCTCTTCCTGGGCCTGCGGGTGGCGAGGAGGCCGAGGACCACGGCGAACGTGATGGCGACGATGTGTTCGCGTCCTGCCAGATTCGGCTTCTCGAAGGATCTGATCACGGTCGGGGTGACCGCGAAGAAGAACAGGACGGGCGCCCGCTTCACCGTGGCGATGTGGGCGAAAAGGCCCACCACGGCGGCGGAGGCCCCGGTGTCGACGACATGGGCGGCCTCGGGCGGCAGCCCCCACCACTGGGGCCCCACCGCGATCATGACGCGGGCGCTGAGCGTGCCCGCGAGCGACACGGCGTACGCCACCATCAGGGTCCGCCTGCGCCCCAGCACCAGCTGGGCCAGTGCGAATCCGAGGAACAGCACGGGGATGCCCGGCAGGGCGGGCATGTCGCGGGCCGGGACGAACAGCGAGAGCGGCGTACGCAGCAGCACGAGCGGGATCGGGATGTCGCCCCGGACGTGCGAGACGAACCGCACCAGTACCGCGCCGGTGCGGTACTGGTCCACCGCGTGCAGCGAGAGCACCGCGGCGGATGCCAGGATCGCGATGAGAATGCCGGACAGACCGCGCCGCACGAGCTCGCGTACCGGCTCGGTGACGATGGAGCGGAACTCGCGGAGCAGGTTTCGTCCGAGGAAACGTACGAAGCTCTTGAGGCTGCGTTCGGCTCGGCCGAGCGGTCGGAGCGCCGGGGCGGCGACAGGCCGCCGAACTCCGGCGAGGGCCGGTTCCGGCCCCGCAGCCCGCATCCGGGCTTCCGCGTCCACGCTCACCAACAACCCCCAGACCCGCTCCGGCCAGGGACTCCCCACCGACCTCCGGTCGTCGATCCTGCCATGGGGCGGACACGGGTCGGGGGCCGCCCCCGGGCCCATTCGACCAGGTGTGCGGCTCCTTGTCGCGGGCGTATATAAGGGTACATAAACCACCAAACATTACGTAGTTGACTCAAATCGATAATCAGGCCACTCGATGGGGTGAAAGGCGTATTAGGCATAACCCATCAGGCCTCTCCGGAGTTGATGGCGGTGCGGGCGAGTGGCCCGTGACAACCTCCGGAAGGCAGGAAACCAATGAGACGGGTCGCCATGAAAGGCCTGGTCACGGTGGTGGCCACGGGCGGTGTGCTGGCCGCTACCGGCTACGCCTACGCGGACTCCAACGCGGGCGGCAGCGCTGACTCCTCCCCGGGCGTGCTGGCGGGCAATTCCGTGCAGCTTCCGGTGAACGTCCCGGTCAACGTGTGCGGGAACACCGTCGACGTGCTCGGGCTGCTCAACCCCAGCGCGGGCAACACGTGCGTCAACGCCTCGGGCGCCCACCACGGCGCCAAGGCGGGTTCCGAGCACTCCGGCCACACCGGCAGCACCGGCGGAGCCTCCGCGTCGGGTCGAGGAAAGGATTCGCCCGGGGTGCTCTCGGGCAACGGCCTCCAGCTCCCCGTTGATCTCCCGGTGAACGTCTCCGGGAACTCGGTCAGCGTCGTCGGCGCGCTGAACCCGTCCGTGGGAAACACCTCGGTGAACCACTCCACGCCGGTTCGCCACCACCCGGCCGCGCCTCCCGTCCACCTGCGGCCCGCCCCGGTGCGGGCCGCCCCCGCGCTCCCCGTGGCGCAGGGCGCCACGCTGGCTCACACCGGCGCCGACGGCATCGGCCTCGCGATCCCCGCGTCGGCCGCGCTGCTCCTGGGAGGCGGCGTCCTCTACCGACGCTTCCGCGGCGCCACGCGCTAGCTGTATTGATCACGAGCGTTGTTAACGCTGGTTGGTCTTGATCATGGCGAAGACCTCCGGTGTGGTGGAGGTGTCTAGGCTCCACACCACGCACGGAGGTCTTCGTGTCCCACCGTAATGCCCGCCTGACCATGCACGGCAGGCGGCTGCTGGTCGAACGTGTCCGTTCCGGCCGTCCTGTCGCGCATGTGGCGGCCGAGATGGGCATATCCCGGCCCACAGCCCACAAATGGGTCCGACGTTGGAAGACCGAAGGCGACGCGGGCCTGGCCGACCGGCCCAGCAGACCGGCCACAACCCCGCACCGGACACCGGCCGCACTGGAAGAGCGGGTCTGTGGCCTGCGGCGGACCCGCAAGCTCGGGCCCGCCCGGATCGGCCCGATCGTGGGACTGCCCGCATCCACTGTGCACCGGATCCTCACCCGCCACCGGCTGAACCGGCTTTCCTGGCTCGACCGCCCGACCGGCACCGTGATCCGCCGCTACGAACGCGACCGCCCAGGCGAGCTGATCCACGTCGACGTCAAGAAACTCGGCCGGATCCCCGACGGCGGCCACAAGACCCTGGGCCGTCAGGCCGGCCGGGCAACCCGCTCCGCCATGGGCTTCGACTACATCCACTCCGCCGTCGACGACCACTCCCGCCTGGCCTACAGCGAGGTCCACCCTGACGAGAAGGTCGCGACCTGCGCGGGCTTCCTCACCCGCGCGGCCGCGTTCTTCCACAGCCAGGGCATCCCCCGCATCGAGCGGGTCCTGACGGACAATGCGTGGGCCTACCGCAAGGGCCTGGCCTGGAAAGCCGTCCTTACCGACCTCGGCGCGACCGGCAAACTCACGCGCGCTTACCGGCCGCAGACCAACGGCAAGGTCGAACGCTTCAACCGCACCCTGCTGGACGAGTGGGCCTACCTGCGGCCCTACACCTCAAACGACGAGCGGACAGCGGCCCTGACAGACTTCCTCCACACCTACAACCACCACCGCTGCCACACCGCACTCGACGGACACCCGCCCATCACCCGCGTCAACAACCCTGCGAGTCAATACAGCTAGCGCACAGGCAAGGGTCGTGGCCCCGGTGCCGATGCCGGGGCCACAGCCGTGCGAGGGCACGGCTCAGGAGTGCGCGGGCGGGCAGTCCACCCGGATGTCCGGGGTGCTGTAGGTGTCGCTCGTGGAGAACAGGCCGCTGCCGTACTCGTAGTAGAGGTACGAGGAGAAGCCCAGGCCGCGCCCACAGGCGGAGTCCGCGGCGATGCGGTACGTCAGGGTCACCGTGCGGCTCGCCCCGGGAGCCAGCGGGACCTCGTAGTTGAGGCCCAGTTTGGCGGTGTCCTTGCAGTCGGTGCCCGCCGTCTCGCACGAGACAAGGGCGTAGTTGAGGCCCGCCTGGCTGCTGGTGTCCCAGGTCGGCTGGATCGACTGGTAGACGAACCGGATCTCCGTCGACTGTGTGTTGGTGAGCGTCATCGTCAGGTCCACGGTGGAGCCGGGGGTGACCGCGTCCCGGTCGGTGCTGAACGTCAGGTCGGCCGTGTCGGCGTTCGCCGGAGTGTCCACGCTGAACAACAGGGCGCCGGCGCATGTAAGGGCCGCGGCGAGGCCGAGACCCACGAGGCGTGTCGTGTTCATGGCCTCGCAGACTAGAAGCCGCCGGGCCCGCCGTCGCCCACATCCTTGCCGTACGGCTCGAAACGGCCGTGCCGGGCGGTTCCGCCGCGCAGGTGCTGTCCGGGCGGGTTCTCGCAGTACAGCGCGGGGATTGTGGTGACCCCCGCCGGGCCGTGCGTCGACATGACGGATGCGGTGGCACGCGGCGGAAACGGCGCACCCCGCACGCGTGGCCCTCGGTACAGGAAGCCTGGCCCGAGCGGCAGTTGGCGGCCCGGAGCGGGAACTGGCGTGACGATCCCATGCGTTGGGCAGTCAAGCGGGGAACCGGCTTCGCACGAGCCGGCAACGCGACCGCATTGGGGGCTGATGACGTCATGGAGCAGACGGCCTGGCGATTCTCGGACGACCGTGGACAGATGTCGGCGGCGGCAGCACCTCCGTCCCGCGTGGTGGCCTACATCCAGGCCGGCGCGACACTGGAGGACCTGGGGATACGCCCCCTCGCGGTGTTCGGGTCCTTCCACGACGGCCCGGAACCCGACCCGGCCAAGTCCGGCGCGCTGCCGCTGGACGAGGTCGGCTACCTGGGGGCGGGAGCGGACCTGGGTGTGGAGGCCCTGCTCGCCCCGGGGCCGGACCTCGTCGTCGCCGTCAGCTACGGCGGCGGCCAGGTGTACGGGCTCGACCCCGAGACGGCCAAGCACCTGGAGGAGCGGGTCCCGGTGGTCGTCCTGGACGTGGGCCAGGCGCACACGCCGGCCCGAATACGGGGCCGATTCGCCGACCTGGCACAGTCGTTGGGAGGTCCGCAGGAGGATGCCGCCGCTCTGCTCGCCGCCGAGAGCCGCCTGCGTGCGGCCGCCGCGCGCACGCCCCGGCCGCGCGTCCTCGCCCTCTCCCCGGCGAGTCCGGACGAGGTGCACCTGGCGCGCCCGCAGGCCTGGCCCGAGCTGCGGGCCCTCGCGGAGTACGGCGTGGATCTCATCGAACCGGGGGAGGGAGCGGGCGCCAACTGGTTCACGGCCGGGTGGCCGGCGGCGGCCGAACTACGGCCCGACATAGTCCTCGTCGATGTCCGGTCGAACGCGGCCCCGCTCGGCGAGCTGCGGTCCGACGCCGCGTGGCGCGCCCTGGAGGCCGGGTCGCGCATCCTGGCCTGGAACCCCGAATCCCCGTGCAGCGCCCGCGCCCACGCCGCCTGGTTCGGCCAGGTCGCGGACGCACTGGAGGAGGGTGTGAAGACGCGGGGGAAAGGCCAGGGAGATTCGCTAACTTGATCATGACTCGCTCAGGAAGCGCGCTGGAGCGGTCAACAGCGCTGTGTACTGGGCAGGTTCATCACCCACATAGTCAGGAGTGACCGAGGATGACGACCGTGCCCACCCGTGTGCCCCTCGACCCGTTCGGGGCGGACATAGCCGCCGAGAGCGCCCGCCTGCGCGCGCTCGGGGCGATCGTTCCGGTCACCTTACCGGGCGGTATCCCCGCCTGGGCGCCCACCGGCTACGACACCCTCAAGAACCTGATCCTCGACCCCCGGGTCAGCAAGGACCCGCGCCGGCACTGGGCGCTCTTTCCGGAGCTGGGCCAACACCCGGAGTGGGGCTGGATCCTGGGCTGGGTCGGTGTGATCAACATGCTGTCCTCCTACGGGCCCGACCACACCCGGCTGCGCAGGCTCGTCGCGCCCAGCTTCACGGCGCGACGCACCGAGGCGATGCGCGGCCGGGTCGAGGCGATCACCGCCGAACTCCTAGACGGCCTCGGCGAGGCCGCCGCGTCCGGCGGGCCCGTCGACCTCAAGTCGGGGTACGCCCACCCGCTGCCGATGCGCCTCATCTGCGAACTCTTCGGCGTGCCGGACCACTTGACCGAGTCCACCGGGGCGCTGATCGCCGCCATCATGGACACCTCCGACCCGAGCCCGCAGCACGCCGCGTTCGTGCAGGAGCAGATCGCCACCGTGCTCCCCGCCCTCGTGGCCTACAAGACCGAGCGGCCCGGCGACGACATGACGACGGAACTCATCAAGGTGCGCAACGAGGACGGCGACCGGCTGAGTGCCGAGGAACTCGTCCATACGCTGCTCCTGGTCATCGGCGCCGGGTTCGAGACCACCGTCAACCTCATCGGCAATGCCATCGTCGCGCTCCTGGACGCCCCTGAGCAGTTGGCGGCCGTCCGCTCGGGTGCGATCGGCTGGGACGCCGTCGTCGACGAGACCCTCCGCGCCCACCCCTCGATCGCCAATCTCCCGCTGCGGTTCGCGATCAGCGACATCACGGTCGACGGCGTCACCGTCCCCGCAGGTGACGCGATCATCACGACGTACGCGGCCGCGGGCCTCGACCCGGCGCACTTCGGAGCCGACGCGGACACCTTCGATGCCGCCCGGGGCGCCGACGACCACCTCGCCTTCGGCATCGGCGTGCACCGCTGCATCGGTGCCCCGCTCGCCCGGATGGAAGCCCTCACCGCCCTCCCGGCCCTCTTCGACCGCTTCCCCGACCTCGAACTCGCGGTAAAGGCAGAGGAGTTGAAGCAGGTCCCGTCCTTCATCGCCTTCGGCTGGCAGGAGATACCGGCGCGCCTCGGGCAGTAGCTCAGCGCATCGCGACGGGAGATGAGGCGCCCTCCGCAGTGAGTTGGGGGGCGCCGCTGCCGTCGGCCGCCACGGTCCACACATCGCTCGCGCGGCCTGCACCGCCAGGCAGTGCGTACGCCACCGTACGGTCGTCCAGCCATGCCGCCTGGTCGTCGACGCTGTGGCGCTCGGCCAGGGGGTGTTCACTCAGTGTCGCGAGATCGAGGACGTACAGCCGCCACGGTGCGGCGGGGTCGGCCGAGATCCGCTTCTTGAAGGCGATGCGGGTGTCGTCGGGGGAGAGTGAGGGGCATTCGGCGTTCTCCCGCAGGGACTTGGCGGACCAGTCCGCCATATTGCCCTCCACGAGATACGTCCGCCCCTTCGTCGAGACGGTCGCGTAGAACCGGTTGTCGTCGCGTGCGAACGTCACACCCCAGTAGTTGACGTCGGGCGCGTGATAGCGGGCACCGTCGAGGGTGAGCGGGATCTCCTCCATCGACTTGATGAGATAGCCGGTGCGCAGGTCCAGGATCGAGGTACGGGTGGAGAAGGCGGTGGTGGCGTACGAGTCGCCGACCGCGAACACGGTCCACGAGAGCATCCGTCCCGAGGCGGAGACCCGGGCCCGGTTGGGGATGCCGGGCACGGCGATGCGGCGTACCTCGCGCAATCGCCGGTCGAGGACGACGGCGTACGCGCGCGGAGGCACCCCGGGCTCCCGCCGCAGGCATACCGCGGTGTTCGCGGCGGCGTAGAACCGCTCGCACACGGGACCGCCGCCGGTGCGGGCGCCGCCTGGCGCGCCGAGCGGTCGGCGGGCGATGCGGCCGGTGGCCGTGTCCCGGAAGTAGAGGCCCGGCCCGTCCAAGGTGAACGAGCCGTCGGCGGCGGCCTGTTGGGGGCCTCGGTGCGCCGAGTGCAGTACATAGCCGAGCGAGCCGGTGGCGAGCAGCAGGACGGCGACGACCAGGACGGCGAGTTTCGCGCGGGGGCTCATGCGGTGGGCCTTTCCGGATCGGCGGTCGGTGTGCCGGGCAGCAGGGCCCAGCCGCCCGCGAGGGACACGAGCAGCGCGGCGGCCGCCGCCCACAGCGCGGGGCCCGGCCCCCATACCGTCCAGGCGGCACCGAACCCCGCCGTGCCCAGGAGCCGGGTGAGCGCTTGCGCGGTCTGGAGCAGGGCGAGCCCCCCGGCCCGGCCGCCGTCCGGCAGCGCCGGGGTGGCCAGCGCCATGAGCACGCCGTCCGTCGCCGCGTAGAAGACCCCGAGCAGGATCAGGACGGGCGTGACGAGCGCGAGGACGGGTCCGCCGGCCGGCACGAGCAGCAGCGCGTACACGCCGAGCAGCGCGACATGGCCGTACAGGAACGGCAGCCGGCGCCCGACACGGTCCGCGATGTGGCCCGCCGGGATCGCGAGCAGCAGATACGCCGCCGCGGACCCGAGCGGCAACAGCGGGAACCACCCGACCGGGATGTCGAGGCCGCGCTGCAGCAGCAGATAGACGAAGGAGTCCCCGACGGTCGCCGCGCCCAGCAGCGCCGTTGCGTACAGAATCCGCCGGAAGGCCGCGCTGTGCAGGGCTCCAAGTGGGTTGATTCGTCGAGGAGTTGATCTTTTCGACGGCGTGGCCCGGCCCGGTACGTACAGGACGAGCAGGAGGACGCCGAGCAGGCCCGTGCAGAAGCTGACGACGAACACCGCGTCATAGGCGTCCGCCGTCGCCCACATCAGGGCGACCGCGGCGAGCGGACCGAGCAGCGCTCCCGTGGTGTCCATCGCGCGGTGCACGCCGAAGGCGCGGCCGAGCAGGTGCGGCGGGCTGCTCAGGGCGATCAGCGCGTCGCGGGGCGCGGTGCGGATGCCCTTGCCCACGCGGTCGACGGCGAGCGCCGCGGCGATCTGGCCGGTGGCGCCGCCCGCGAGGAGCAGGCCGAGGCGGGAGCAGGCGGAGAGGGCGTAGCCGAGCCCGGCGACGCGTTTGTGGCGCCCGCCGCGGTCGGCGGCATGCCCGCCGAGCAGGCGTACGACGGCGGCCGCACCGTTGAACAGGCCGTCCAGAAAGCCGAATTGGAGGGGGGAGAGGCCGAGGCCGACCACGAGGTAGAGCGGCAGGACCGCCGTCACCATCTCCGATGACACATCGGTGACGAGGCTGACCGTGCCGAGCGCGAGGACGGTGGCGGGGACGCGCCGCCCGGGCCCGCCGGTGGCGGACGGAGGCGGCGCGTCCCGGCGACCGGTGGTCGCCAGGTACATCAGTGGCAGGTGTAGTTCGGGGCGGAGTCCTTGACCTGGCCGTCGGTGCCGACGTAACTCCAGGTGAAGCCGGAGTCGTCGAGGTCGAGCTTCAGGACGCCGTACTGGCCGCTGATCCGCTTCTGGCTGTTGGGCTGGACCTGCTCGATGGGGTACGGCTCGGCGCCGCCCATGCCGCCGACGATCTCCACGATGCCGTCGGCGGTCGCCCTGCCGTCCGGGTTCTGCGGGGCGAACCGCTCGTAGTGGTGGTCGTGGCCGTTGAGGACGAGGTCGGCCTTGGCGTCGTACAGGATCTTCCAGACCGGCTTGCTGACCGGGTCGTTGCCGTGCCCGCCCGACGAGTACAGCGGGTGGTGCCAATACGCGGCGATGCAGCCCTTGCTGTTGCGGGCCAGATCGGACTTGAGCCAGTCGATCTGGGCGGTCTGGTCGAAGGAGTTGGAGTCCAGGGCGATGAAGTGCCAGTTGCCCTCGTCGTAGCTGTAGTAGCTCTTGCCCTGCGGGTAGGCGATCGCGCCGAAGTACGCCTTGTAGCCGGACAGGGTGCCCGCCGGGTCGTACGTCTCGTGGTTGCCGGGCACCGGATGGGTCTTCGCCTTGAACGCGCCCCATGTCCTGTCGTAGTAGGCGCGGAAGTCGGCGATGCGGGCGTCGTCGTACTGGTTGTCGCCCATCGTCAGATAGAAGCGCGGGTTGATCTTCTGGGCCAGGGCCGCCGTCTTGGGGTGGGCGCAGGCGCTGTCGGACGCGGTGCACTGGGCCGCGATATCTCCGGCCGCGACCACGGTGAAGGTACCGGTCGGCGGCGTGGTGCCGCCGAGGGTGCCGTACACCGCGAAGTCGTAGAGCGAGTAGCCGTAGGAGGTGCCGCGGGCCGTGGCGTACACCCGGATGTAACGGCCCTTGCCGGACAGGCCGGTCCAGTCGTCCGCGCCTCCGTTCCCGGCGGTCTCGGCGGCCAGGCGGGTCCAGGTGGCGCCGTCGGCGGACAGCTCCACGCGGTACGCCTTGGCGTACGCGGCCTCCCAGGTGAGGGTGACTCTGGTGACGTCGGCGGTGGCGCCGAGGTCGACCTGGATCCACTGGGGGTCCTTGCCCTCGGCGCTGGCCCAGCGGGTCGTGGCCGAGCCGTCGACGGCGTTCTGCGGGCCGAGCGACGAGCTCTCGGAGGAGGAGGCGGTCGCGGGCCTGTCGCGGGAGATGAGGGGGTCGCCGGCGGCCCCGGCCCGCTCGGGCCAGGTGAGCAGCAGACCGGCGACGAGGACGAGGACGGCGGCCAGTGCGAGGCCAACGGTGGGGCGGCGCGGTGGCGAGAAGGGTGGAGCGGAGGCGTTCAGGCGCATACCTGGACTCCCTGCCTTGGGGGCGGCGAGAGCTGGACACCGGAGCTCGCGGCGCCGCACCCCCGCCCTTGTGGAGGGGCAGGGGAGCAGCGTCGCGACGGCCGGATCAGAGCTCTCGCTGAGCGCGTCATGCCCACGGGGGAGTTCGGGCACCGCGCCAAGCCGCCGCGGGAATCGTATAGGACAGGAAAGTTTCCTACTAGTACTTCGGCCGGACCTTCAACTGCTTTGACGGCAAAGGGGAATGGGGAAGGGGTGGCCCCCGCCGGGCGAGGCTGTGCATGCTTCGGGGAGGGGACCCGCCGGTGGGCGCCGGCATGCCGGGCGGGCCTCCCACGCGGGAATCCGGGACTCGCCGGTGCGGGCCTGCCCGAGATGCCTGTGCGCCGCGGCACGTTCTCTGTGACAGTTCGCAACACGAGTATCTAGATTGGCCGTTGACGCAGCGCCGCACCTCCAGGAGACAACACCCGTGACCGAGAACCCCGCCCCCTCGTCGACGCCCGACCATGTGCGTGACCGCATCAACACCGCACAGCCGCACACCGCCCGGATCTGGAACTACTGGCTCGGCGGCAAGGACAACTACCCCGTCGACCGCGAGGTCGGCGACCAGATCAGATCGCTGCACCCGGGCATCGGCGACTACGCCCTTGCCGACCGGCTGTTCCTCGGGCGGGCCGTGCGTCATCTGGTGGCCGACCGGGGGGTGCGCCAGTTCCTCGACGTCGGCACCGGACTGCCCACCGCCGACAATACCCACGAGGTCGCCCAGCGGATCGCGCCCGACGCCCGCATCGTCTACGTCGACAACGACCCGCTGGTCCTCGCGCACGCCCGCGCCCTGCTGACCAGCACCCCCGAAGGCCGCACCGACTACCTCGACGCCGACCTCCGCGATACCGCGACCATCCTGGAACACGCGGCGAAGACCCTCGACCTGAGCAAGCCGGTCGCCCTCATGCTGCTCGGCGTCGTCATCTTCATCCCCGACGAAGGCGAGGCGCTGCGGCTCGTACGCGAGCTGATGAAGGAACTCGCCCCGGGCAGCTACCTCGTGTTCTCGCACACGATCACCAGCCCGGCCATGCCCGACGTCGACGCCGCGGTGGCGTTCTGGAACGAGCACGGCACGCCGAAGCTGACGCAGCGCACCCCGGAGCAGGTGGCCCGGTTCTTCGACGGATTCGACCTGCTCGAACCCGGCGTCGTGTCGTGCTCGCGCTGGCGGCCGGAGGCGGGCGACACACTCCCCGACGAGGTGGCGATGTACGGCGGCGTCGGCCACAAGCGCTGACGCGGCGACCCCCTACCGCCGCGTTCACGGGCGGGGCTTCCCCTGTGTGGGCGCCCCGCCGGTGTGCAGGCTGCCGACGAGCGCGAACAGCTCGGCCTCATTGCCCGCGAGCCCGGCCCGCGCCAGCGCGTCGTCCGCCTCGGCGATGACCCCTTCCAGAGCGAGCGGCCCCAGCGGGCGGTCCGCAGGCGAGTCGAGGGCGGCGCGCACCGTGTTCAACAGGCGCAGATAGGCCTGGGCGGCGGAGCGTTCATGGGACGTCATCAGGGCGGTGGCGGTCATCGGCAGCCTTCCCTCGGCAGTACGGGCTCACCCATCACGATGCCGTACGCCACTGACAATCGACCGTCACGGCCCGCTGACGCGCGGTCGATCGCTGCTCGGAGCCCCTGCCCGATCCGCACGGAACGCAGACACAGGCTCTCAACCCACCAGCCGCAGCGCCGTGTCCGAGACGCCGAGGCTCACCGACTGGCCCCATGTCAGGTCCAGCGCATCGCTCTCCATGCCGTCCCCGAACGCGACCAGGCGGTCCGACTCCACGGTGATCCGGAGCCGCTCGGCCCGGGACAACTCCCCGTCCACGAGCGAGGTCCCGGTCACGGGCGACGGCCAGGCCTCACGTACGAACCACACCAGGCGGGCATCCACGCGGGCCGGCAGCGCCGGGGCGTTCGCGCGCTGCTGCCACAGCGAGCGCAGCCAGCCGGTGGCCCCCGTACCCGTGCCGACCAGCACACCGGAGGAAGCCTGCGCCTCGGCGCAGGCGGCCGGGTCGTCGGGGCCGATGCGGTAGCGGGCGCTCTGGTGGCCGGGCGCGCCGAGGTAGATCTCGTTGAGCGCGAGCAGGCGCTGGCTGTCGTCGGTGAGCGCCTCCACCATGGTGAGTTCCTCGACCGCGCAGCCCCGCGATGTCGCCGCGGGCAGCAGCGCCGCGGCGGCCGACGGCCGGTGGCGCACCAGAACACCCGGATTGCGTCCCGGCTCGGGATCGACGCCGATCACCGGCTGCCCCGACAGGTACTTGGCGGCATTGGCGACCAGGCCGTCCTGGCCGACCACCACGATCACGTCCTCGGGGGCGAACAGGAAGCGGTCGAGGTCGGAGCGCTCGACCCGGGCCTGGCGCCACTGCGAGGGAATCGCCGCCGCCACGTCGGCCAGCGCCCGCAGCGTCCGGTGGTGCCGCTCGGCCACCTCGCGGATGCTCCGGCCCCGCGAGGACAGGAAGAAGTCGGCCTGGCCGTGCGTGCCGTGCCGGGCCAGCAACTCCTCGTACTCCGAGGTGCGGTGGACAAGGACGGCCCGCGGCGCCAGGCTCACGGCCGCTCACCCCGGCCGAGCCGGTCGAGCAGCGTGGTGAGCATGTCGGGGGAGAGGGTGAGGCTGTCGATCCGGGGCAGGTTCTCGGCCAGCCGGGTCGCGGCCAGGGCGCGCAGGGTCTCCGCGTCCGCCTCGCCGTGCACCCGGAGCCAGGCCGCCTGAGCCCCGGCCTTCGCCTCGCCCGACGCGCGGGCGGCCTCGGCCTCGGCCTGGGCGAGCCGCACCGTGCGGGCGGCCTCCGCCTCGGTGCGTACCGCGTCCGCCGCCGCTGCCTCCTCCGCCTCGCGCCGGGTGTTGGTGCCGCGCTGCTCCACCAACTGCTCCTCGCGGCGGGCCAGTTCGATGCGGCTGGCGAGCTCGTTCTCCGCGATGGTCCGCTCCCGCTCGACCGCCACCGCCCGCCGCTCGTACGTCGCCCGGTCCGCCTCCTGCTGGATCCGCTCGCGCGCCGGGGTGCGCAGCGCACGCTCCACCTCCGGCTCGGGGCGGATGGCGACGACCCGCACCGCCACCACCTCGATGCCGGTCGCGGGCAGCCGGGATTCCGCCGCGAGCCCGGTCGTCATCCGTTCCCGTACGGCGGCGACACCGTCGGCCAGGGCGGCCGCGAGCTCGGTGCGCGCGAGCACGGCGAGGGCGTGCTGCTGAGCCGTCTCGGTGAGCAGCGTCGACAGCTGGTCCAGGGGGTCGCCGCGCCAGATCCCGGTGTCGGGATCGATCGAGAAGTCGAGCCGGTCGGCGGCGCTGCCCGGCTCGCTGATCCGGTACGTCACGGTCGCCTGCACTGTGACGTCCTGGAAGTCGGCGGTACGGGCGTGGAAGGCCATGGCCAGTTCCCGGTCGTTGACCGGCACTTCGGACAGCGCGGCGCTGAGCGGCTGGAACCAGAAGCTCAGGCCGACCCCGTCGTGGGCGGGACGGCCGTTTTTGTGGTGCCGGATGTGCGAGGTGGGCGCGGAACGCAGATGGCGCCAGCCGAAGCGCCTGGAGATGTCGGCCATGCCGGACCCCTTTCTTTTCGTCAGTTCGACGATAGGGTCCCTTCTCGTTATCGTCAAGATGACGTGAACGGGGGAAGGGATCGGCTTGCCTGGCGAGAGGTGAAGTGGGTAAACGGCCGGGGCGGGGAGGTGCTGTTCAAGCCATTTTCGAGCGGTTTGAGAACGCTGGGTCGATGGGTGGTTACTCGTGGTGACCGTGGGGCTTGCGTGAAGTGGCGAGCGACTCAATTTATATGGATATCGGGTTAATTCGGGGCCATCCGGTCTACACATCAGGGGTCCGTGGGATGAGTGACGGGAGCAGGCATGCCAGGCATCAGTCGAAGGGGATTGCTGGGCGCGGGACTTGGGGCGGTCACTGTGGCGGGGCTTGCCGGGTGTGGCTCGTCAGGGGGTGAGGGCTCGGGCCGACGTGGTGAGCCGGTGCGTGGACCGGGCCCGGCGGATCCGGAAAAGCCGCAGGCCAGGCTGATCGGTGACGGTTCGACGGCGGACACCGGCAAGCAGCCGAACCAGCCCGGCAAGCCCGTTCCGCTCGAACCCGGCCAGACCCCGCCGCAGTTCGTGATCTTCTCCTGGGACGGTGCGGGCGAGGTCGGCAGCGGGCTCTTCCCGCGCTTCCTCGAACTGGCCAGAAATCACGGCGCGGGCATGACGTTCTTCCTGTCCGGCCTCTATCTGCTCCCCGAGTCGAAGAAGAGCCTCTACAAGCCGCCGAACAACCCCGTCGGCGCCTCCGACATCGGCTACCTCACCGACGCGCACCTCAAGGAAACGCTGAAGTACACCCGGCAGGCCTGGTCGGAGGGGCATGAGATCGGCACGCACTTCAACGGCCACTTCTGCGACGGCTCCGGATCGGTCGCCAACTGGACGGCCGCCCAGTGGAGCAGCGAGATCGACCAGGCGGTCTCCTTCGTCACCGAATGGCGCACCAACACCGGCTGGACCGACGAGGACCCGCTGCCGTTCGACTACCACAAGGAACTCGTCGGCGGCCGCACCCCGTGTCTGCTCGGCCAGGAGAACCTGCTGCCCACCGCCAAGGAACGCGGCTGGCGTTACGACGCCTCCTCTCCCGGCGGCCATCAGAGGTGGCCGCAGAAGCGCGACGGCGTATGGGACTTCCCGCTGCAGGGCATCCCGTTCCCCGGGCACTCCTTCGAGGTCCTGTCGATGGACTACAACATCCTCGCCAACCAGTCGAAGAACACCACCAAAGGCATGCCCTCGCGCTATCCCGGCTGGCGGGCGCAGGCCACCGCCTCGTATCTGGAGGGCTTCAAGCGCGCGTACGAGACGAACCGCGCGCCCTTCTACATCGGCAACCACTTCGAGGAGTGGAACGGCGGCATCTACATGGATGCCGTCGAGGAAGCGCTGAAGGGGATGGCAGGCAAGGAGGACGTACGTCTCGTGTCGTTCCGCCAGTTCGCGGACTGGCTCGATGTGCAGGACCCGAAGGTGCTCGACCGGCTCCGCGCCCTCCAGGTGGGGCAGGCGCCCCCGGGCGGCTGGAATGCCTACTTCAAGGCGGCCTGATCCGAGGTGTGTCAAGGCCGCATGAGAGGTGCGCAGTTGACGGGTGCCCCGGTCGTGATCACTCGATCGGGCGCCGGGTTCCGCATTTTGCCCGGATCCGGCCTGACCGTCGCATCCTGCGGCGATGTATGCCGTCAAGTGCAACACGCCGGATGCGGCAGGGCGGTTCGGGCGGCGCCGGGAGGCGGACGCGCGGACCCCGGGGTCTGCTCGGAACAGGGACGCGGGCCCCGGCCGGGTCGGCCGGTGCGAGGGTGCGCCGGCTCCGCGCGGCCGTGAAGAACGGCGGCCGCGGCACTCAGAGCGGAAAGCGGCCCCGGCGCGGTCCGGGGCGGAGGGAGCACACCATGCGCGAACTGCGAGCGGAAGCGGTTCTCGACCGGGCGGGCGCGGAGGACCGCAGCGCTCTCCTGTGGCACGTGATGAGCACCGACGACCCCACCACCCTGTGCGGACGCAGTCTCGCCCGTCAGGAGGCGGCGACCCCGCAGAAGCCGGACTTGACCAACGCCGACCGCTACTGCGGGATCTGCATGGCCGCCTGCTGAGGTCTGGATGCCCGTGAACGGGAGCCTGCTGGTGAGGGGTTCGTGGTCATCCCTCAAGCGCATTGCGGATCAAGGGAGTTGACCCGCCGGCCGTTTCGGGCTCGGAGGCGGGGTCCGCCGTAGGCGTCCGTACGAGAGGGGCCGTGGCCAGGGCCGCGAGGCAGAGCCAGAGGGAGGCGAGGAGCCAGCCGCCCAGTACGTCGCTCGCCCAGTGCACTCCGAGGTAGATCCGGGAGAGTCCGACGGCGGCCGCCCAGAGCAGCAGCAGGGCGGCCGCGGGGCGGGTGGCCGAGGTACGGGTCGCGAGCGCCCATACGAGCAGTCCGGCCGTGAGCGCGCTCGTGGTGGCATGACCCGAGGGGAAGGAGTGGCCCGAGGCCGTGGTCGCCCAGTCGAGAGCGGCCGGGCGCGGCCGGGCGACGGCCGACATCAGGCCGTACCGCACCGCCTGGCCGAGGAGGAGTACCGCGAGCGCACCGGCCGCCGCGTACAGGCGCTGTCGGTCGTCGCGGCCCGCGATCAGACCCGCGACGACGGCCAGGACGTAGGGGAGCGCGCCGGAGCCGGTCGCCGTGACGGCACGGGCGGTGGCCACGGCGATCGGCGGGCGGTGGTCGAGCGGCCAGCGGTGCAGGGCCCCGTCGCCCGGCAGCGGCGCCCCGTGGCGTACGGCGACGAGCACCGTGAGCAGCACAAACAGGAGGAGCAGCACGCAGGCCGCCGCGCCCGTGCGCCGCGCCGGACTCATCGAGCGGTCACCGGCGGCCGCAGCCGCTGGTCGTCCACATGCATCAGCGCGAGTCCTCGGCAGCAGTACGGGCACGGCGGGCGCGCAGGATCTCCAGGGCGACGGGGGTGAGCGAGACGGCCACGACCAGCGCGACGAGCGGCAGCAGATAGCGGTCGATGTTCGGCACGGACGAGCCGAGCGCGTAGCCGCCGAGCACCAGCGCGCAGGTCCACACGAGCCCGCCGGCGATCTGCCAGAGGGCGAAGACCCGGGCCGGTACGCCTAGTACGCCCGCGAGCGGGTTGAGCACCGTGCGGACGATCGGTACGAAGCGCGCGAGCACGATCGCCTTCGCGTGCCCGTACTTGGCGAGCAGCTCCTCGGCGCGGGCCGCCCCCTCGTGCAGCTTGCGGGACTTGCTGCGGGCCAGCAGGGCGCGGCCGCCGCGGCGGCCGATCCAGTAGCCCACCTGCGCGCCCACGAGAGCGCCCGCCACCGAGCAGATCAGGACCTGCGTCAGTGAGAGCGACACCGGTCCGTTGCCGCCGGGCACGCACAGCAGGCCCGCGGTGAAGAGCAGGGAATCGCCCGGCAGGAGGAAGCCGACCAGCAGGCCGGTCTCGGCGAACAGCACCACGGCGATGCCTAGCGCGCCGAACGCGGACAGCAGCGAGCCCGCGTCGAGGACGTTCACGGCCTGCGGGGCCGAGGCTGCGAACAGGGGTGCGACTGCCATGTCAGTGGACCCTCCCATAATGGTGGTCGGGCCGCTCGTCCAGCGGATGCGCACGGCCCGGCTGACTACAGTGATGTAGACGGTCTACGGCACTGTAGACGAATGAAGCGGGAGGAGTGTTCCATGACGGCCACGGGAGACGTCGGGCACGGGGACGCACGACGCCCCGCGGGTGAACTGGAGGCCGGTGTCCTCGCCGCGCTCTGGGCCGCCGAGGGACCGCTCACCCCGGGCGAGGTCCAGGCCGCGCTCGGCGGCAGGCTGGCCCGCACCACCGTGACCACGATCCTGACCCGCCTGCACGACAAGGGCGCGGTCACCCGTCGGCGCGCCGGGCGCGGCTACGCGTACACCCCGACGGAGGACGCGCCCGGGCTGACCGCCCGCCGCATGCACACCGAGCTGGCGAAGGAGGAGGACCGCTCGACGGTGCTCGCCCGGTTCGTCTCCCAGCTCAGCGACGAGGACGAGCAGCTGCTTCGCTCCCTCCTGGAAGACTCGGGGGGCGACGGGCGATGATCTTCTCGGTGTGGATCCCGCTGCTCGTGCCGTTCCTCGCGGTGCCCGCCGCCCGCCGGCTCGCCGAGTCGCTGCCGCCCCGTCCGGCCGCCTGGCTCCTTGCCATGGCGGCCACCGGCCTGGCCGCCTGCTCGACCGCCGCGCTGGGACTGATCGCGCTGGCCGGGGCGCTCCGGTTGCCCTTCTTCGCCTCCCTCGAAAACCTGACGGCCCCGCTGGACGCGCTCCCGGCCTGGCTCGCCATACCGGCCGCTGCCGTCGCGGCCGGTCTCGTCGCCGTGTCCGGGGTCGCCCTGGTGCGCACCGCGCGGCGCCATCTCGCCGAACTGCGTGCCGCCCGCGGTCAGTTGGGGTCCGGCGCCGGTGAGCTCGCCGTGCTGCGCGACCCCAGGCCCGACGCCTACGCGCTGCCCGGCCGCCCCGGGCGGATCGTCGTCACCACCGGAATGCTGCGCGCCCTGGAACCGGCCGAGCGCGAAGCCCTGTTCGCCCACGAGCGGGCCCACCTGGCCGGCCGCCACCACCTGTTCCTGGCCGCCGCCGAACTCGCCGCGCACTGCCACCCGTCGCTGCGTCCGCTGCGCGCGCCCCTCGCCTTCGCCCTGGAGCGGTCGGCCGACGAGTGCGCCGCCGGGGCCGTTGGCGACCGCAAGCTAGCCGCCCGCGCGATCGGCCGCGCCGCCCTCGCGTCCCGGGCCGCCGCGCCCGGTCCGGCCCGCCCCCGCGCGGTGCTCGCCGCGACGGCGGGGCCGGTGCCGCGCAGGGTCGCGGCCCTGCTCGACCGCCGCCCCGCGCCCCGACTGCCCCGCTCGCACGGAGCCCGCCTCATAGCGGCCGTCCTGCTGGGCTGCCTGTGCGTCTCGGCGGCCTCGGCGATCGAGGCGGCGGCGGATCTGCACGGCGGGATCGAGATAGCGCAGGGCGAGGCCCGCCGCTAAGGGCGTGCCGTCCGCACCCATGACCCGTACGGCCCAGCAACGCTGCGGGTCGGCACCCCGCGCCCCGGAGAGTGGATCCCGAGCCCATCGCCCCACGCTCCGGGAGAAGTCATGACCTGCCTCAACCGACGCGACCTCGGACTGCTCGTGCTGCGGGCCGGCACCGGTGCGGTTCTGGTGGCGCACGGTGCCCAGAAGCTCTTCGGCTGCTTCGGCGGCGCCGGGCTCGAAGGCACCGCCGCCTCCATGGAACAGATGGGCTTCCGGCCGGGCAAGCAGAGCGCGATCGCCGCCGGGCTCGGCGAGATGGGCGGCGGCGCCCTGCTGACCATTGGCCTGGCCACCCCGGCCGCCGGGGCTGCGGCGGCCGGAGCCATGGCGGGCGCGGTCTCCGTGCACGCCCCGGCCGGCTTCTTCGCCGCGGGCGGCGGCTTCGAATACCCGGCGTTCCTCGGCTTCACCGCCGCCGCGATCGGCCTCGCGGGCGCCGGCCGCTACTCCCTCGACCACGCCACGGACCACGTACTCGACCAGCCCTGGACCGTCGCACTCGCCTTCCTCGGCAGCGCGGTGGCGGCCGCGGCGGTGGTCGGCCGCCGGGCCAGGGGACGGGCCGAGGCCGAGGTCGAGACGTTCGACTGAGGCGGTCGACCGCCGGGCTCGGCGTCGACTCCGCTGGGTCACCGCGTCCAACCGCCGGGCGCCTCCACGCGCGATGATCCGGAGTCGTACCCTGTCAGACGTTGGCGCGTACCCCGCCCGGGGCCGCGACCCTCTGTCCGGCAGGAGTGTGACGCAGTGCTGCGCACCATGTTCAAGTCCAAGATCCACCGTGCCACCGTGACCCAGGCCGACCTGCACTACGTGGGCTCGGTCACCGTGGACGCCGAGCTCATGGAGGCGGCGGACCTGCTGCCCGGTGAGCTGGTCCACATCGTCGACATCGACAACGGCAACCGCCTGGAGACGTATGTCATCGAGGGCGAGCGGGGCTCCGGCGTCATCGGCATCAACGGTGCCGCCGCCCATCTCGTGCACCCCGGCGACCTGGTGATCCTCATCAGCTACGCCCAGGTCGACGACGCCGAGGCCCGCGCCCTGAAGCCCAGCGTGGTGCACGTGGACGCGGACAACCGGATCGTCGAGCTCGGCACCGACGCCTCGGCGCCCGTCCCCGGCAGCGACCAGCGGCGCAGCCCGCACGCCCGGATTCCCGCCCCGAACTGAACCGGCCACCACGGAAGAGGACCCCGCACCATGGCAGAGATCCGAGACGACCGCTCCCGGGGGCTGCTCGCGGCCTTCGAGGACGGTGAAGTGGCGGGCCGCATCGCCTACTTCACGCTCGACGCCGAGCCGGCCGCGCTGGTCGCGGTGCACACCGTCGTGGAGCCCGCGTACGAGGGCAAGGGCATCGCGGGCGCCCTGGTGCGGGAGTTCTACGCCATGGCCGCGCGCGAGGGCGTGCCGGTCGTGCCGCTCTGCCCGTACGCCGCGAAGTGGGCCGAACGCCACCCGGACGAGGCCCCCGCCGCCCCGGCCGCCTTGGTCGACGCGGCTCGGGCCCAACTCGCCGCCAACCCGGACCTGTGGTGACCATGCTGGCGCTGCTGCACACCTCGCCCGCCCACATCCCGGTCTTCGACGCCCTGCGCGACGAGGATGCCCCGGACCTCGAACTGCGCCACCTGGTGCACGAGCAACTGCTCGGCCAGGCACGGGAGTTGGGCCCGGATGCCGTGACCGCAGACGTCCACGCCGCCCTCGCCGAGGCGGTGGCCCAGGGCGTGGACGCGGTCCTGTGCACCTGCTCCACGATCGGCGGCATCGCCGAGGCGGCAGCGGCCTCCCTCGGCGTCCCGGTGCTCCGGGTCGACCGGCCGATGGCCGCGACCGCCGTGGCGCACGGCAACCGGATCGCCGTCGTGGCGACGGTCGCCTCCACCCTGGAGCCGACCGCCGAGCTGATCCGCGAAGAGGCCGGCGACCGGCCCCTCACCCTGCGAACGGTGCTCGCCGAGGACGCCTGGCAGCACTTCGAATCCGGCGACGCGGACGCGTACTTCGCGGAGATCGCCCGCGCGGTGGATGCCCTGACGGATGTGGATGTCGTCGTCCTGGCGCAGGCCTCCATGGCCCCCGCCGCCGCACGGACCACGATCGAGGTCCCCGTGCTGTCCAGCCCCCGGCCCGGGCTGCGCGCGGCGGCGGCCGTGGTGGGCTGAGAGCCGGCGTCGGAACTCCGTCCGGGCCTGCGACGCCTGGCACACACCGGCCCCGGATGCCGCGGTACGAGCCGGCCGGAGTCCGGACACAGGCTCTGCCCCGGACGGGTTGAACCGGCGGGCGCCGGGAAGGCGCGCAGGTGAAGCTGAACTCAGACTCTGAGGAGGCCGACCATGACCGTCCCGCACCCGGATCCCGTCCCGCCGTGGCCCACGCCGCTGCCCGACCCGGAGCCGGGCCCGCTGCCCGGACCAGGACCGGGTCCGGACCCCACGCCACCGAGGCCGGGGCCGGGGCCGGGGCCGGGGCCGGGGCCGGGGCCCGACCCTCAGCCGCCGGGCCCCGGGCCCGATCCCAGGCCGCCCGAGCCGGACCCCGACCCGGGTCTGCCGGACCCCGTGCCGCAGCCCCCGGGACCCGACCTCGTACCGGGTCCGCCGGAGCCCGAGCCGGCCGGCTGACGGCGCCGGGTCCGGCAAATCTGCTGGTCAGCCGGTGCTCACCTCGGACCGGTCGCCGCCCCACAGCGTGTGGAACGAGCCCTCGCGGTCGGTGCGCCGGTAGGTGTGCGCGCCGAAGAAGTCGCGCTGGCCCTGCGTGAGCGCCGCCGGGAGCCGCTCGGCGCGCAGCGCGTCGTAGTAGGCGAGCGCCGCCGAGAACCCGGGAACCGGCACGCCCTGCCGTGCCGCCGCCACGATCACCGCGCGCCAGTCGTCCTGTGCCGCCCCGATCTCGTCGCCGAACCGCTTGTCCGAGAGCAGGCTGGGCAGGTCGGGCTTGGCGTCGTAGGCGCCGCGGATCCGGTCGAGGAACGCGGCCCGGATGATGCAGCCCGCCCGCCAGATCGCCGCGACCGCACCCGGGTCGACGCCCCAGTCGTAGTTCTCGCTGCCCGCCTGGATCTGGTGGAAGCCCTGCGTGTACGACACGATCTTCGACGCGTACAGCGCCTGCTCCACCTGCGAGGCGAAGGCCGCCGCCTCGGCCTCGCCCAGCGGCGCGGCGGCCGGCCCGGCCAGCGAGCGGGCCGCATCGCGCAGTTCGGCGTGGCCCGAGAGGGAGCGGGCGAATACGGCCTCGGCGATGCCCGACACCGGGACCCCGAGGTCGAGCGCGATCTGCACCGTCCAGCGTCCGGTGCCCTTCTGCTCCGCCCGGTCCTCGACCACGTCGACGAACGGCTTCCCCGTCGATGCGTCGACATGGGCCAGGACCTCGGCCGTGATCTCGATCAGATAGGAGTCCAGGCGGCCGGTGTTCCAGCCCCGGAACGTCTCGGCGATCTTCGCGGGGGAGTAGCCCGCGACCGTACGCAGCAGGTGGTACGCCTCCGCGATGAGCTGCATGTCGGCGTACTCGATGCCGTTGTGCACCATCTTCACGAAGTGGCCCGCGCCGTCCGGGCCCACGTGGGTGACGCACGGGGTGCCGTCGGGGGCCTTCGCCGCGATGCGCTCCAGGAGCGGCCCGAGTGAGTCGTACGACTCGGCCGAGCCGCCCGGCATGATGCTCGGCCCGTGCAGCGCGCCCTCCTCGCCGCCCGAGATACCGACGCCCACGAAGTGGATACCGCGCTCGCGCAGTTCGCGCTCGCGCCTGCGGGTGTCCTCGAAGTGTGCGTTGCCGCCGTCGATGATGACGTCGCCCTCTTCGAGGAGCGGTGCGAACTCCTTGATCACCGCGTCGGTCGGCTCGCCCGCCTTGACCATGATGACGAGCCGGCGAGGCCGCTCCAGGGCGGCCACGAAATCCTCGGGCGACTCGGCCGCGACGAAGCTGCCCTCGGTGCCGAACTCCTCGACCAGCGCGCGGGTCCTGGCGGCCGTCCGGTTGTGCACGGCGACCGTGAACCCGTTGCGCGCGAAGTTACGGGCGAGGTTGCGGCCCATGACCGCGAGTCCGGTGACGCCGATCTGGGCTGTTCCACTCATGCGTGTGCTCCTGGATCCTCGGGGTTCGCGGCGCCACGAGCGACCGTCACGGCGCACGGTTGCCGCCCACCCTACGGAACACGCCACGTCATCCGGCACGGTCGGGATTCCCGACACGAGAGCCCGAAAGTCCCGACGCTGCAGAGGGCTGGCCTCCGCTTGTCCGACCCCTTGTCATGACCAGTTCGCAGCCCCTATTTTGGCGGCTCTTGATGCCTTCGAGGGGGACTCATGGCCTTACGCGGCCGGCACCGCCGGTATCAGCCGAGCCGGATCAACCGGGCGTCCCTGACGGTCACGGCCGGCGGGGCGGGCATCGCCCTCCCACTGATCGGCGCGGGCACCGCGGACGCCGCCTCCGTGGATGTGTGGAACAAGGTCGCGGCCTGCGAGTCGACCAACAACTGGCACATCAACACGGGCAACGGCTATTACGGCGGGCTCCAGTTCAGCCAGTCCACCTGGGAGGCGTACGGCGGCCGCCAGTACGCGGCGCGCGCGGACCTGGCCTCCCGCGACCAGCAGATCGCGATCGCCGAGAAGGTGCTCAAGGGGCAGGGCCCCGGCGCCTGGCCGGTCTGCTCGGGCGAGGCCGGTCTCACCCGGGGCGGCGCGGCCCCGCAGCTCACCACGGCGAGCAAGGGCCGGACCGAGATCAAACCGAAGGCGGCCCCTGCCGCGCCGAAGTCCCCGGCGCCCATCCCGAAGAAGGCCGAGCCGCCGAGCCCCACCAAGGTGCCGGGCCCGCGGGAGTCGTACACCGTCGTGCACGGCGACTCGCTGTCCACGATCGCCGAGCGCGAGCGCGTCCAGGGCGGCTGGCCCAAGCTGTACGCCGAGAACCGCACGGTCGTCGGGGCCAATCCCGACCTCATCCGGCCCGGCCAGCACCTGACCCTGCCCGGCGCCGCCCCCGCGAAGCCGACGACCCCGCCGAAGTCCACCCCCAAGCCGCCCGCCGCCAAGCCGCCCGCCGCGAAGGCGGCCACCAAGTCGGCCGGGTTCACCGCACCCGTCGACGCGCACCCCAGCACCTCGTACCACAAGGCCGGTTCGTCCTGGGCGAGCGGCTACCACACCGGCGTCGACTTCCCCGTGGCCACCGGCACCTCCGTGAAGGCGGTCACCTCGGGCACCGTGGTCGAGGCGGGCTGGGGCGGCTCGTACGGATACCAGGTGGTGATCCACCACCCCGACGGCAGATACAGCCAGTACGCCCATCTGTCGGCGGTCAATGTGAAGGCGGGCCAGCAGGTCAACACCGGCCAGCGGATAGGGCGTTCGGGTGCGACCGGCAACGCGACCGGCCCGCATCTGCACTTCGAGATACGCACCGGACCGGCGTACGGATCCGATGTCGACCCGCTGGCCTACCTGAGAGCGGGCGGCGTCGCCGTCTGATCCGGGGTGTCCCCCTGGCGTTCACCGGGCGCCGGGGGTATGCCCGGGTGCAGCACCGGCTTGGCGTGATGGGCGGCGCTCAGCCGTTCCGTGGTGAGCAGAATGAGTCCGCCCGCCGCCACGACACCGAAGCCGAGGGCGATCACGGTGCCCGCCGTCCCGTACCGGAACGACTCGCCGAACAGCGTCAGGCCGATGGCCGCGGCCACCACGGGGTTGACGACGGTGACCGTCGCCAGAGGTGCCGCGAGCCCCGCGCCTCGGTAGGAGGCCTGCGAGAGCAGCAGCCCCGAGACCGCGAAGGCGGCTATCGCGAACAGGACGGGCAGCTCGCTGAGTGGAAGGCCCGACCGCCAGTCCTCGGCGACGGACTTGGTGAACACCGAGGCGAGACCGAAGGCGCCGCCCGCCGCGGCGGCGAGCAGGACGCTGCGGGTGGCGGCCCGGCGCAGGGCCTTGGACGCCACGAACAGCGCCGCCACCGCGCCGAACCCGGCCGCCGCGAGCACCAGGCGCGACCCCATGCCGAGGTCGTCCGTGTCCGCCCCGTTGGTCAGCGCGAGCAGCCCGGCCAGGCCCGCGGTGGCCATGACCGCGCCGCGCCAGGCGGCCGCTCCGGCTCTGCGTCTGATGAACACGGCCGACATCGGCAGCGCGAACACGATGGTGAGCGCGCCCATCGGCTGCACCAGCGTGAGCGGTCCGTACGCCAGGGCCGCCACGTGCAGCGCCGCCCCGAGCCCGTTGAGCGTGACCGAGCCCCACCAGGCCGGGCGGCGCACGGGGGCGTACGTGCCGCTCGGCCCGGACGCGGCCACGCGCTCCTGCACGATCGCCGCCGCCGCGTACGCGACGGCGGAGACCAGGGACAGCAGCACGGCCAGGACAAGGGCGCTCATGGCTCCACGATGTCTCGTTGCGGACCCCGTGTCGTCGTCCCTGAGCACCGATTGCTTAGTACTCCAGGAGGAGTAGGGACGTACGACCAAAGTCGTCCCAGATATCGGACTTTCAGTAAAACCGCAGCTCAAAATGGGCGTCAAGGATCTCGGAAGATCACCTTCCGGGGGTTGGCCCGCCCCTCGCCGCCGATCGGCGAACGCCGCTGCCTGCGGGGTGGAAACCGGCCACCGGTGAGTACGTGCCTCAGTGGCACGAACTGTCACCTACTGGGCAGTACCGCCCGGCAGCTTGTCAGGATCCCTTGACAGTGCCTGCCTGTCAGGACACCCTGACAGACATGGGAGCTGAGGACACACCGGCCTCGCTGGCCGGACAAGTCACCAACAAGGACCCCGCCGTCGGGCTCGCGGCGGTCGTCGCGCTGCGCCGCCTCCTGGAGGAGCTGGAGCGCGTCCACGTCGACAACGCGCGCGACCAGGGCTGGTCCTGGCAAGCGATCGCCACCTCGCTGAACGTCAGCAGGCAGTCGGTGCACGAGAAGCATGCGAGCAGGCGCAAAGCCACGGGCAAGGAGGACTGAAGGTGTTCGAGTTTTTCACCGAGCGTGCCAAGCGGGCGATCGTGGCCTCGCAGGACGAGGCGCTCGCGCTGGGCCACGACTTCATCGGCACGGAGCACATCCTGCTGGGCCTCGCCGGGACCGACGACAGCACCGCCCGGGACGCGCTGACCGCCCGGGGCGTCGAGCTGGACCGGGCCCGTGCCGAGACCGTACGGATCCTCGAAGCGGCCGGGGTGTCGAGCACCGGCGGGCAGCCCGCGAAGGACGCGCTCGCCTCGATCGGCATCGACGTCGAGGAGATCAAGCGACAGGCCGACAGCGCCTTCGGGCCCGGCGCCTTCCAGTACCCCCGGCCCGCGTACACGCCGCGCGCCAAGAAGGTCCTGGAGGCCACCCTCCGTGAGGCGAAGGCCCTCGGGCACGAGTGCTTCGGCACCGAGCACATGCTGCTCGGCCTGCTCGCGGCCGGTGACGGGGGACGGGGGATGGAGGTCCTCGCGGCGCTGGGCACGGACCCGGCCGGGCTGCGCGCCGAGGTTCTTGCGCGGGTCGCGCCGGACCACGTGTAGATGCCCGTCCATGGGTAAAGGGCGGGGCTGGTACTGGGGTTGGGGGCTCGGCGCGACATTCCTGCCGAGTCGTCACTCCCTGCTCCGGCCCCCGCCCGAACCCTTGACGCGTACATGCGTGAGGTCGAAGAATGATCGTGCCCTGACAACGTTGTCCACGGTATCCAAGTCGTCCGCGGAGTCCAAGGAGGCGGTCCCACTCATGCGTCCGAACCGGAGAACGCGCGGAGCGGGCATCGCGCTCGCCGCTCTCGCTCTGCTTGCCGGGGTGCTCGCCGCGCCCGCCGCCCAGGCCGCGCCACCAGCCGGTGGAACTCAACTGACCGATCTGGTCAACCCGTTCATCGGCACGGAGAACGAGGGCAACACCTATCCGGGCGCCGCCGTGCCGTTCGGCATGGTCCAGCTCTCCCCGGACACCGGCCACAACACCGGCTACGACCACGCCCAGGACCACATCCGGGGCTTCTCCAGCGTGCATCTGTCGGGCGTGGGCTGCGGGCTCGGTGGCGATCTGCCCACCCTGCCCACCACGGGCGACATCACCGAGACCGACTACGCCCGCTACGCCGCCAAGTTCGGCCACGACACGGAGAAGGCCAGCCCCGGCTACTACAGGGTCGGCCTCGACTCCGGGATCACCGCGGAGCTCACCGCCACCACCCGCACCGGCGTCCAGCGCTACACCTTCCCCGCCACCGACAAGGCCAACGTCCTGCTCAACGCGGGCCAGTCACTGCACAGGACGATCTCCACCACCGTCGAGATCCTGGACGCGCGCACCGTGCGTACCGCCATCACCGGCAGCGGCTTCTGCCAGGACACCAAGCCGTACACCGTCTACACGGTCACCCGCTTCGACCGCCCCTTCACCGCGTCCGGCACCTGGAAGGACGGCAAGGTCAGCGACGGTACGACGCGGTCCAGCGGAAGCGCGGGCAACGGGGCCTGGCTGCGCTTCGACACCACCCAGGACCGCACCGTCGAGGCGACCACCGCGCTGAGCTACGTGGACGCGGCGGGCGCGGCCGGCAACCTGCGCGCCGAGGGCGGCAGGAGCTTCGACCGGGTCGCCCGCGCGGCCCAGGGCGCCTGGGAGCGCAGGCTCGAAACCGTACGGGCCCAGGGCGGCGGCGACACCCTGCGCCGCACCTTCTACTCCTCGCTCTACCGCTCGTTCCTCGCCCCCAACATCGGCAGCGACGCCGACGGCCGGTACACCGGCTGGGACCAGAAGATCCACCGCACGAGCGGCTTCGACTACTACCAGAACTGGTCGCTCTGGGACACCTACCGCACCCAGACCCAACTCCTCTCGCTGCTCGCCCCGCGCGAGGCCCGCGACATGGCGATTTCCGTGCTGAAGATCGACGAGGAGAGCGGCTGGCTGCCCAAGTGGGGTTACGGCACCGTCGAGACCAACATCATGACGGGCGACCCGGTCACCCCGTTCCTCACCAATGCCTACGCGCAGGGTCTGCTCAAGGGGTACGAGGACGAGGCGTACCGGGCGCTGAAGAAGAACGCCGACGGGGTGCCGCCCGCCGCCTCCCCGGCCGTCGGCCGCGAGGCCAACTCCCTGTACATCAGGGATGGTTACGCCCCTTACATCAAGGACCGCCCGCACACCAAGCCCGGCGACTCCGACTTCGACCACGGCGCGTCCGCGACCCTGGAGTACGCGCTCGCCGACGCCATGCTGGGCAGGATGGCCCGCGAGCTCGGGCACCCCGAGGACGCCGCGCGCTACACCGCCCGTGCCCAGAACTACCGGAAGATCTTCGACCCCTCGACCGGGTTCTTCCGCGCCCGCGACGCGCAGGGCGCCTTCACCGGACCCGCCGACCCCGCCAAGAGCGAGGGCTTCCACGAGGGCACGTCCTGGCAGTACCAGTGGCTCGTCCCGCAGGACCTGCCCGGGATGGTCTCCCTCATCGGCGGCCAGGACGCGGCCAATCGGCGCCTCGACTCGTTCTTCGCGTACGACAGGCTCCTCGCGGACCCCGCGAAGACCGCCCGCGAGGTGTGGGTGAACGGGCCCTACTCGTACTACAACGCGGACAAGTACAACCCGCAGAACGAGCCGGACCTCATCGCTCCGTACACCTATCTCTCGACCGGGCAGCCGTGGAAGACCACGGACGTGGTGCACGCCGCGCTGACCCTGTTCACCGACGCCCCGACCGGGATGACCGGCAACGACGACCTCGGGACGATGTCGGCGTGGATGGTGCTGGCCTCGATCGGGATCTTTCCGGTTCAGCCGGGCACGGACACCTGGGGACTGTCCACCCCTGTCTTCGACCGCGTCGACCTCTCTCTTGACCGGCGGTACTACCCACGGGGTGGGTTCACCGTGACGGCACCGGGCACCTCTTCCGCCGACCGGTATGTTCAGTCGGCCCGGGTCGATGGCCGTGATCTGGCCCGTACGTACCTCACCGGGGCGGACCTCAGGGCGGCGCGGAGTCTGGCCTTCACGGTCGGTTCTGCCCCGTCCGGGTGGGGCACCGCGGCTTCCGCGGCGCCGCCTGTCGTGCGCTGAGCGCGTCGTGATTTTCGGCTGCGGGTCCGTCGTGGCTGGTCGCGCGGTTCCCCGCGCCCCTTGAGGCGGAGGCCCCCACACGGCGGAGCCGCACGATGTCGCAGCCCCTTGACCACCGCCCGCCTCCTCTTCCCCCGGGGGCGGGCGGTTTGGTACGTGGGGGGATCGGTCCGTACCATGGCGCTTTTGGGAACTTGATATTCACGACTGATCGAGGAACGCAGCGGCGATGACGGTGACAGAGGACTTCCAGGACCAGGAGCACGGTCCCGGTGTCGACGAGCGGCCCGAGCAGGGCGTCGATCAGGACTTCGGCCCCGGCATCGACCCCGAGCGGCTCGCGCTCTGCCTGAGCGTGCTGGCGGAACTCGACGAGATCGACGTCGACCACCCCGACGCGATCACCGTGCGCCGCGCCACCGCCGGCATCTACCGGACGGTGAAGCAGCGCCGCCGCCAGGAGCGCCGCGCCGCCAAGACCGCTCACGACCGCGCCGTCACCGAGGCGACCGCCACCGGCTCCGCCGAGCGCATCGACGACGAGACCGAGGGCCTGCTGCCCAGCTCGTCCGTCACCGGCGAGATCGCGGGCATACTCCAGCGCCCCCGGTCCTGCTACATCTGCAAGACCCGGTACGTCGAGGTCGACGCGTTCTACCACCAGCTGTGCCAGAAGTGCGCCGCCGAGAACCGGGCCCGCCGCGACGCGCGCACCGACCTCACCGGCAAGCGCGCCCTGCTCACCGGCGGCCGCGCCAAGATCGGCATGTACATCGCGCTGCGGCTGCTGCGCGACGGCGCGCACACCACCATCACCACCCGCTTCCCCAAGGACGCCATCCGCCGCTTCAAGGCGATGGAGGACTCAGCGGACTGGATGCACCGCCTCGAAGTCGTCGGCATCGACCTGCGCGACCCGGCCCAGGTGGTCGCCCTCGTCGAGCGGACGACGGAAGCGGGCCCGCTGGACATCCTGATCAACAACGCCACGCAGACCGTGCGCCGGCTGCCCTCCGCCTACGCCGCCCTGGTGGACGGCGAGAGCGCCCCGCTGCCGGCCGGTGAGCTCCCCGCCCACGCGGTCATCGGAGCCTTCAACTCCGGCGCGGTCGACGGCCTGACCGCGCTCCCCGTCGGCACCTCGGGCCTCGACGCCCAGCGGGTCGCCGACCTCGCCCTGGTCGCGGGCAACGCCAGCATCGCCAAGTACCAGGACGGCACCGCCCTGGACGCGGGCGGCCTGCTCCCCGACGTCGTCGACACCAACACCTGGGTCCAGTCCATCGACCAGATCTCCCCGGTCGAGCTGCTCGAAACCCAGCTGTGCAACTACACCGCGCCGTTCATCCTGATCAGCCGACTGCGCCCGGTGATGGCCGAGGCCGCCCGCAAGGCGCCTAACGGCCGCGCGTACGTCGTGAACGTCTCCGCGATGGAAGGCGTCTTCAGCCGCGGCTACAAGGGCGCCGGCCACCCCAACACCAACGCCGCCAAGGCCGCCATGAACATGGTCACCCGGACCAGCGGCCAGGAGATGTTCGAGACCGACAAGATCCTGATGACCTCGGTCGACACCGGCTGGATCACCGACGAGCGCCCGCACCACGACAAGCTGCGGCTCGCCGAAGAGGGCTTCCACGCCCCCCTCGACCTCGTCGACGGCGCCGCCCGCGTCTACGACCCGATCGTGCGCGGCGAGCTGGGCGAGGACCTGCACAGCGTCTTCCTCAAGGACTACGCGCCCGCCAACTGGTAGGCCGTGACGCGTTTCGGGGGCGGCACGCATCGCGTGCCGCCCCTCGGCGTCAACAGGCGCTTCCCGAGGACTACTTGACGTACTCCGCGACGAGTTCCAGGACCGGACGCCAGTCCTCCATGACGCCCACGTCGAGCCCCACGACCTTGCCCGCGTCGTCGGCCTGCCGCAGGATCACCGCGTCCTCGGCCAGCGGGTCCCGCGCGAAGGCCGCCGCCTCCACGGGCCCCATCACCCCGCCCTGCGCCCGCAGCGTCAGCGCGCTCTGCGGCGAGAGCGTCCGGTCCGGCTCGACCGCCGCCAGATAGCGCTTCGCGGGCACATGCAGCCGTACGAGGCGGGCCACCCGCGCGCCGAGCAGCGGCCGCACCACGCGCGCCGCCGTGTCGGCGTGCCCCGCGTCGTCACCGGGGCGGAGCAGATGCCCGAGATCGTGCACGAGGCCCGCCAACTGGAGCTCCTTGTCGGCCGGGTGGGACCGGCGCAGCAGATGGGCGGTCTGGAGCGCGTGGTCGTGCAGATCGACCGGATCGCCGCTGCGGTCCGGGGTGTCCCAGGCGCCCCGGCAGGCGTGAAGCAGTTCCATCAGCTCGTCGACCGAGCGCACCGGCCGGTCGTGACCGGGCCTGCTCGACAGCTCCATGTGGTCTCCTCCCCGCGCGCGGCAGCCGACACCGTCAGCAGATCACGGTGGGATGAACATCGGGCTGAACGTCCGGCGAAGGAAAGTTGACGCAAAGGAAGTGGCCCTATCGAGCGCGACCGCGCTCATTTGGTTACTCTGGTGCGAACGGTAGCCACAGCGGGTCCACCAACCCTCCAGGCCCGTTCCGGATCCGTCCCACAACCTGTGGCCGTGATGCGGACAGAGTGCCGGCGCCACCGCGTCAGAACTGCCCTTGCCCCTGCCCTGCGGGCGGACGACCGGGTCGGCGAGCGACGCGTGCCGGGACGCCCAGGGTTATTGCGACACAAAGGAGTGCGCGGTGACACCAGAAACCACAGAGCGTGAACGCCGGACGCCGGAACGCGGCGGCGAACGGGCCGGGCGGCCCGAGAAGCTTCGCAACATCGAGGTCTGGGCCCGCTCGGCCCCGATCCGTCTCGCGGGTTACGAGGAGGACCTCGCGGAGCCGCACATCCTGCCCGGCATCGACTGAACCACGACGAACCACAGGTCCGTGCCCTCCTGTTGACACAGGGGGGCACGGACGTACCAGGGGCCGTTACCTGGGCCGCCCGAGCGGCTCGGGGTGGATGGTCCGCCCTTCCTTGACGGTCTCGACGACCCGGATGTCCTTGATCTCCTCGGCGGGCACGGTGAGCGGATTCGCACTGAGGATCACGAGGTCGGCGAGCTTGCCCACCGCGATCGAGCCCTTGACCGCCTCCTCGAAGTACTGGTGCGCGGCATGGATCGTGGTCGATTTGACCGCGTCCAGTGCGGACACCCGCTGCTCCTCGCCGAGTACATGGCCGCTGCGGGTCACCCGGGTGACCTGGCTGGACAGGATGGCCGCCGAGCTGGGCAGTGCCACCGGGGCGTCGTGGTGCGAGGTATAGATCATGTTCCGGCGCAGCGCCGAGGCGGCCGGGGAGATGCGGGCCGCGCGCTCCTCGCCGAGCACCGTGTCCCGGTACCAGTCACCCCAGTAGAACGTGTGCATGGAGAAGAACGACGGGATGATCCCCAGCTCCCGCATGGCGTCGAGCTGGTCCTCGCGAGCGGTCTGGGCGTGGATCGCGACGGGGCGCGGGTCCACCGGGCGGTGCCGGGCCGTGGCCTGCCGTACGGCCATGACGAACTGGTCGATGGCCGCGTCGCCGTTGGTGTGTGCAAGGACCTGCCGCCCCTTGGCGTACGCATCGCCGACCGCGGCCACCGCCTCCTCGTCCGTGAGCGCCGGATAGCCCCGGTAGTCCGCGCTCTCCCCGTCGGGCTGGGTCAGATACGGCCGGGTCAGCCAGGCGGTGCGGCCCTGCGGCGAGCCGTCCAGGCCCAGCTTCACCCCTCCGATCCGCAGCCGGTCGCGGTACTCCGGCACCGACACCTCGGCGTCCTTGAGCTCGGCGGCCAGCGACACGTCCGGGTAGGCCACCACGTCGATGTCGAACAGCCGCCGCCCCGCGACCGTTTCGAGCACTTCCAGGTCCTTCATGGTCATCACCCGGCCGTCCTGCGCGGTGGTGAACCCGAACGAGGCCATGGCGCGCTGGCCGAGCAGGATCAGTGCGATCCGGTCCTCGTCGGTGAACCCGGCCGCCGAGTACCCCCAGGCGTTGAACAGGGCGGACTCCTCCAGGACGCCGTTGGGCTCCCTGCTGCCGGGCCGCCGTCGGATCACGCCGCCTGCCGGGTCCTCGGAGTCCGCGTCGTACTTGAGCAGTTCGAGTGCCTTGCTGTTGACCGAGCCGAGGTGGCTCGACTGGTGGATGACCAGAATCGGACGGTCGGTGTCCACCGCGTCGAGGTCGTCGCGGGTGGGGTGCTGGGCGCCGGCGATCTGCGCGTCGTCGTAGCCGAATCCGACGATCCAGGCCCAGCGCCGACCGGTCTCCGTGGTCTTCCACGCCTCCAACCGGGCCTGGAGGGAGGGGATGTCGTTGACCTCGCCGTCGGGTGGGGGCAGGAGATTGGCCGCTCCCGCCTGGAAGCCGATCAGGGACAGATGGCTGTGCGCGTCGATGAACCCGGGCAGCAGCGCCCGGCCCTTCAGGTCGACGAAGCGGGTGCCGTCACCGGCCTGCGCGAGCACCTCGCGCAGTTCGCCGACGGCCGCGATCCGGCCGTCCCTGACGGAGACCGCCTCCGCGGTCGGCCGGGCGTCGTCGACCGTGACGATGTCCCCGCCGAAGTAGATCGTGTCAACTGCCCGGACGGGACTGCTGCTTGCCATGGAGTCCTCCGTAGGGTGTCCGGCCTGCTCGGCCGAGCCCCCTGGAGGGCGCACTCGTGACCGGGGCCCGAGTGTGCCGAGCGCCCAGCTGATCGGTGGCTTCGGGGCGGGGCAGGCGGGGCGGCCTTCGCTGTCCGGTCCGAGTGTTGAGCCGCCCCGCATCGCGCACAAGAAGGAGAACCGGCCAGCCGCCGGTCCCACCCCGCCGGATGCCAGGTGCCCCGGCCGCTCGACGATGGGCGTGAAGGGCAGGGAGGGGAGCGGAGGTGACAGCACATCAGGCGTGGGATTCGGCCCTTTGCGCCCTGTCGTCCCGGAGCGCCGCAAGGCAGGATGACCGGATGCCCGAGACACCCGGTGACACCACCGCCTTCCACGACCTGTCCGCCTTCCTCGCCACCCCGCGCGTCAACGTCCTCGCGCTCTCACCCGACGGGAAGCGGCTGGTGGCAGCCGTGCAGAGCCTCAATGCCGAGAGCAACGCTTATGTGTCCGGGCTGTGGGACATCGACCCCGCCGGGGTGCGCGAGCCCCACCGTCTGACCCGCTCCCGCAAGGGCGAGTCCGCGCCCGCGTTCGCCTCGGACGGGACCCTGTGCTTCCTCTCCGGGCGCGAGGACACCGACCCCGCCGCGGCCAAGGACGGCGAAGAGGGCTCGGGAGTATGGGCGTTGCCCGAGAGCGGAGAGGCCTCGCTCATAGCCCGCCACCCCGGCGGCATCGCCGACTTCACCCTCGCCCGCGACAGCGGCACCCTCTCCTACACCGCCGGGCTGCTGCCCGGCGCGGCCGACGCCGAGGCACACGGCAAGCTGCTCAAGGACCGCGCCGACGCCAAGGTCTCCGCCATCCTGTACGAGGGCGGGCTCACCCGGTTCTGGGACAGCGACCTCGGCCCGGACGAGCCGCACACCTTCGTCCGCCGCACCCGCGACGAACACGGCTCACCGGTCGATGCGGGCGGCCAGGGATTCGTCAGCGAGGACGCGACCGCCCTCTCGCCCGACGGCTCCCGCGTCGCCCACACCCGCTTCGTCCACGGCCCGGTGCCGGACCGCAACCGCACCGTCGTCGTGGTCGCCGACTCCGCGACCGGCGAAGAGCTGCGTGTGATCGACCAGGACGGATTCGTGTATTCCACCCCGCAGTTCACCTCCGACGGCACCGGCCTGATCTGCACCCGCCAGCTGATCGAGACGTACGAGAAGCCGTACACCTACACCCTCGTACGCGTCGACCTGGCCAGCGGCGCGGAGAGCGAGCTCGTGCCGGACTTCGAGAACTGGCCGATCGGGGCGGTGGTCTCGCCGCGCGCCGACGACGCGACCGTCTGGTTCGCCGCCGACGAGCTCGGCCACTCACCCGTCTTCCGGTGCGACGCGGACGGCACTGTCACCCGGCTCACCGCCTCCGGCACGTACACCTCGCTCTGCGTCGCACCCGACGGACGCACCCTGTACGCGCTGCGCAGCTCCGTCGATTCCCCGCCCACCCCGGTACGCCTGGATGCCGCCGCGGCCGACCAGGAACCCGTCGTGCTCAAGGCGCCCGGCGGGGCGGGCCGGCTGCCGGGCACCCTGACCGAGGTGCACACGGTGGCCGACGACGGATTCCCGCTGAGGTCCTGGCTCGTCCTGCCCGAGGGCGCGTGTGCCGAGCGGCCCGCGCCGCTGCTCGTCTTCCCGCACGGCGGCCCCGAGACCTCGTGGAACGCCTGGACCTGGCGCTGGAACCCGTGGCCCTTCGCGGCCCGCGGCTACGCGGTCCTGCTGCCCGACCCCGCGCTCTCGGCCGGCTACGGCCCGCGGATGCACGAGCGCGGCTGGGGGCAGTGGGGCGGCCGGCCCTACCGGGACCTGATGGCGATGACCGACGCGACCGAGGCCCGCCCCGACATCGACGCCACCCGCACCGGCCTCGCGGGCGCCTCGTACGGCGGCTACATGACCAACCGGATCGCCACCCTGACCGACCGCTTCAAGGCGATCGTCTCGCACGCCTCGATCTGGGACCTGCGGTCGTTCCAGTCGGACACGGACGCCTCGGCCTACTTCCGGCGGATCTTCGGCGACCCGCTGGCCCGGCCGGAACGCTACGAGGAGAACTCGCCGTCCCTCCTGGTCGACCGCATCCGCACGCCCATGCTGGTGGTCCACGGGGCGAAGGACTACCGAGTGCCCGTCGGCCAGGGCATGGCCCTCTTCCAGGAACTCCAGCGCTGTGAAGTCCCCACGAAATTCCTGTACTTCCCCGACGAGTCCCACTGGATCCTGGCCCCGAACCACGCCCGCCTGTGGTACGCGACCCTGCTCAACTTCCTCGACCACCATGTGCTCGGGGAGGAGTGGCAGCGTCCCGAACTGGTGTGACCTGTATGTGAGTTGATGGTGTGTCAGCCATGGAGCCGAGCGGACCGGTACGCCCCCAGCATGCCGGTCCTGCGACCGGGTCGGCAATAGGTCGGATGAGTTCGAGCAGGAGGCGCATTTCTGTGGTGCGGAGTGCATTGACACGTCCTTGGCTCGCCTCAATCATCGGATGTCATGACCGAACTTCCCAGACGCTGCGTGCTCGGAGTACTCGGAATGACGGCGGGGGCGGCAGTCGGCGCCGCCCTTCTCTCCCCGGCCACGGCCGATGCGAACTCCCTCGACGCCTCAACCGGCACTGCCGCAAAGGGCGGTGAGTGGGGCACGGTTCCCGCGGCCGTTCCGGTCGCGCTCGACCGCTGGTTCGACAATGACGGGATCGACACCGCGAGCGCCCGCGGCGGCGACTTCGACGGATCCGGTTACACCTTCCCCGGGGAGGAACTCCCCTCAGGAAACGTCCAGTTGGACGGTGTCACGTACCTCTTTCCCGGCGCGGCTGCCGGGGCGAAGAACAACATCGTCGCCCTCGGGCAGCGCATAGACCTGCCCCGGGGGCGCTATCTCTCCGGGCTGTTCCTCGTCGCATCCAGCTACGGCGACGCATCGGGTCGGGCGACCGTCCACTACGCCGACGGCAGCACCTCCGCCGCCGCGCTCGGCGGCCCCGACTGGTACAGCGGCAGCGGGCAGTTGACCGCCGCGTACCGCTATGGCCCGGCCGGTGCGAAGGATCCGCACCAGGTCGTCGTCGCGAGCGCCGAGCTGGCGATGGACCCCACCCGCGAGGCCGTCGCCCTCACCCTCCCCGTCACCAACCCGGCCCAGCCCAACAAGCCCTCCCTGCATGTCTTCGCGCTCTCGCTGCAACCCGCCGCCGACGGGCGCGCCGTCACGGTGAGAGACGCGCACTCGACCACGACGACGCTGACCTCCGGCGCCCAGAGTGTCGAGGCCACGGTCATCAACGCGGGCACTGTCACCCTGCTCGCCTCCGACGCGCTGAGCGTCCAGGTCGACGTCGACGGAGCCCGTACGGTCGAAGCCGCCCGGATACCCCGGCTCGCACCCGGCGAGCAGGCCAGGGTCCGCATCGGCATCCGTTCGGGAACCGGCACCGCCCCGGGCACGGTGCGGCCCGGGCACGTGGTCGCGCGCGGCCGGGGGCAGGAGGCCGCCTCCGTGGCCCGTCAACTCACCCTGGGCGTACCGGACTTTACCCCGACCGACGCCTCGCTCTCCTCGCACCAGGTGCCGTACTGGTTCCAGGACGCCAAGTTCGGCATCTTCATCCACTGGGGCGTGTACTCGGTGCCCGCCTGGGCACCCGTCGGCCGGCAGTACGCCGAGTGGTACTGGGCCCAGATGCAGGACCCGAACAACCCCACGTACGTCTACCACCGCAACACCTACGGCGAGTCGTTCAACTACGACGACTTCATCCCGCGCTTCACCGCCGAACGCTTCGACCCCCGTTCCTGGGTGGAGCTGTTCCGCGACGCGGGTGCCCAGTACCACGTCCTCACCTCCAAGCACCACGAAGGCTTCGCCCTGTGGGACACCAAGGTGTCCGACCGCAACGCCGTCAAGATGGGCCCGAAGAAGGACCTGGTCCGCGCCCTGTTCGAGGCGTCCAAGCAGTACGCGCCGCAACTGCACCGCGGGCTCTACTTCTCGATGCCGGAGTGGTTCAACCCCGACAGCCCCTGGCAGGGGCACGGCCCGCGCAACCCGTACACCCTCCAGCCGCTCCCGTACACCGGCTACACACCCGGCAAGGACTACATCAAGGACCTCCAGGCCCCGCAGATGCTGGAGCTGGTCGAGGGGTACGACCCGGAGATCCTGTGGTGCGACATCGGCGGCGCCAACGACAGCCACCGGGTGCTCGCCGAGTACTTCAACCACGCGAAGAACCGGAGCCGCCCCATCGAGGTCACCGTCAACAACCGCTCCGGCATCGGGCCGCACGACTTCACCACGCCCGAGTACGCCACGTACGACACGGTGGTGACCGCGAAGTGGGAGGCCAGCCGGGGCCTGGACCCGTTCAGCTACGGCTACAACCGGGCCACCCCGGACGGCAAGTACATGACCACCGAGGAGGTCGTGCACACCCTCGTCGACATCGTCAGCAAGAACGGCAACTTCCTGCTCGACATCGGACCGCGGGCGGACGGCACCATCCCCGAGATCATGCAGCTCCGGCTGCGTGAGACGGGGCAGTGGCTCAAGACCAACGGCGAGGCGATCTACGGGTCCACGTACTGGGCGCGGATGCCGCAGCTCGGCGCCGACCTCCGGTTCACCGTCCGGCCCGGCCGCGCCTTCTACATCCACTCGCTCGCCAGGCCGGGGGCCACCCTCACCGTCGAGGCGCCCGTGCCGATCCGGGCCGGGGACCGGGTCACGATGCTCGGCCATGGGCGGCCGCTCACCTGGCGGACCAGCGGCAGCGGGCTCGTCATCGACGTGCCGGCCGCCGCGCGGGCCGCGGGCAGCCACGCCTGGGTGTTCAGGGTGGAATGGCTGGGGTGACCCGGGCGGACCCCGTCCGTTTGCGCGAGGCGCGAGCCTGCGGCACACAATGTAGGGGCAACTCGGGGCGTACAGGTGGGAGATCCACGTGCCCTCGACTCTGCGCAGAATAGCCGCTGCCGCCGCCGTGCTGTCCGTCGGCGCCTTCGCCGCCGGATGCGGCGGCGGTGCCAGCGGCGCCGACAGCGAGCAGGACCTCAACCTCCAGCCGATCGCCGCCGCCGGGCCCGACCCGTTCACCAAGTCCACGGCCGAGTCGACGGCGACCCCCACCCCGGCCGCGCCGCCCGGCACCCGGAGCAGCACCCCGACGCCGGGCATCCTGTCGCCGAGCACCGTCTCGGGCTCCACGCCGGGCCTGTACGGCGGTACGCAGTCGGTGGCCAGCTGCGACGTGGAGAAGCAGATCCGCTTCCTCGGCGGCGACCGGGCCAAGAACCAGGCGTTCGCCGATGCCGCCGGGGTCGACCCGGGCTCCGTGGCGGGCTTCCTGCGCGGGCTCACGCCCGTCGTGCTGCGCGTGGACACGCGGGTCACCAACCACGGGTTCCGCGACGGCTCGGCCACCAGCTTCCAGTCGGTGCTCCAAGCAGGCACCGCCGTCCTGGTCGACGATCACGGTGCGCCGCGCGTGCGGTGTGCCTGCGGGAACCCGCTGAAGCCGGCCAACGGCCACCAGGGCGCCTGGCGCGACAAGGGCGAGCCCTGGCCCGGGTTCCGCGGCGACCGCGTCGTCGTGGTGCGACCCACCACGGTGGTCATCAACAACTTCATCATCGTCAACATCACCAACAACACCTGGATCGAGCGGCCGCGCGGCGACGACGGGCAGCACGACCGCAAGCGGCCCGACATCCACATCGACCCGACCAAGCCGCCGGTCACCGAGCCGCCGTCGCCTCCGGCGAGCCCGAGCACCTCCCCACCGACCAGCAGCTCGCCCTCGTCCAGCAGCTCTCCCTCGGGCAGCTCACCGCCGCCGAGCCCGAACTGCCCGACGCCGACGCCGACCGTGACGGTCACCCAGACCCCCACGCTGAAGCCGCAGGAACCGCCGGCCCGGCTGCCGGGCTCGCCCACGCCGACTCCGAGCGGCTGTCCGACGGCCACGACGACGGTCACCGCGACGCCGTCCCTGCCGAGTCCGTCGACGCCTTCGCCCCGGGTCCCCTCGGCGCCGGTCCTGCCGCCCGACACGAGCGCGCCCAGCGACCTGCCCTCGCTGCCCACGGACATCCCGACGACGAACCTGCCGAGCGGGTCGTACTCCGACATGTTCGGGCCGCCCTCGCCGGAGTCGGAGAACGTCTGAGGCAGCGCGTACGACCCCGGTCACCGGCGTGCCGCGCCGGTGACCGGGGGGTTCCTTCACCCTGCGGACCGTGGGTGGCTGGTCGCGCCCACATGCGGCGAAGCCGCGGAATGTCACAGTCCCGCGCCCCCAGCAGGGTTGATCCCGGCGCACTGAGCCACTCCCCGCCGCCTCCCTGATGCGCGCGATCCGGGCTGCGCCTAGCGTGGCCCCATGGACGCGGGCACAGGGGGCGGAGGGGCGGCCGAACTGTGCCACTGCGGCGAGCCGGCCGGCGGCGAGGACTGCCGCTTCCTTCACTCGTACGGCCGAGACCTGCGGATGGGCAGCTTCGACTGGGACCTCGGCACCGGCCTGATGCACATGGACGAGCCCGCGCTCGCCGTGTTCGACCTGCGCCCCGACGAGTACGACAACCGCCCCGAGTCGCTGGCCCGCCGGGTGCCGCGCGCCGAGGCCACCAGGCTCGACGCGCTCGTCTCGCAGGCGCTCAAGAACGGCAGCGTCAACTACGGCGTCTACTTCCGCATCCGGCGCCGCGACGGCCGCCTGCGCTGGACCCACACCCAGGGCTTCGTACGCCGCGACGAGACAGGCCGCCCGCTGCGCATCATCGGGATCGTCCGCGACGCCACCCAGGAGCTCGCCGAGTCCACCGCGCGGGTCGGCCTCGACGACGAACGGCGCCGCACGACCAGCGTCGTGGAGGCCACCACCGCCGCCCTCGCGCACGCCAGGACCGTCCAGGACGTCATCGACGTCATGAAGGACTCGCAGGGCCCCGAATACCTCGGCGCCACCAGCCTCGTGATGGGCCTCCTGGAGGCGGGCCGCATCCATCTGATCGCGGAGGGCCCCGAGGGCAGCTTCGTGCCGGGCACCCGGTGGACCCGGGTCGACGAGCAGTACCCGATGAGCGAGGTCGTGCGCACCCTCGCACCCCGCTTCATCGAGTCGCCGCAGGACTTCGCCGACTCCTATCCGGTCCTGTGGCCGAACATCAGCGGCCTCGGCATCACCTCCGCCGCCTACCTCCCGCTGATCGCCCAGGCCCGGCCCATCGGCGCGATCGGCCTGCTCTACAGCGACAAGTCGGGATTCACCAGCGACGAGCGCAACCTCCTTGTGGCGCTGGGCAGTTCGATCGCCCAGTCCCTCCAGCGCGCCATGCTGTACGAGCAGGAGCACGACCTCGCCGAGGGCCTCCAGCAGGCGATGCTGCCGCGCCGCATCCCCGAGGTGCCCGGCGCCCAGCTCGCCGTCCGCTACCGCTCGGCACGGTTCGGCCGGGACATCGGCGGCGACTGGTACGACGTGATCCCGCTGCCCGGCGGCCGGGTCGGCGTGGCCATCGGCGACGTACAGGGACACGACACGCACGCCGCCGCCGTGATGGGGCAGCTGCGCATCGTGCTGCGCGCGTACGCCGCCGAGGGGCACACCCCGGCCACCGTGATCGCGCGGGCCTCGGTCTTCCTGCACGAGCTGGACACCGACCGGTTCGCGACCTGCACGTACGCGGAGGCCGATCTGAGCACCGGGGTGGTGCAGATCGTGCGCGCCGGGCACGTCGACCCGCTGATCCGCCTCCAGGACGGCAGCTGCCGCAGACTGCCGGTGGAGGGGGGCCTCCCGCTCGGGCTCTCGGCCGAGTTCGGGCGCCTCGAATACCCGGTGTCGACGGTCGAACTCGACCCGGGCCAGACCCTGTTGCTCTACACCGACGGCCTCGTGGAGCAGCCGGGCGCCGACCTCGACGACGGCATGCAGCTCCTCGCGTCCCTCGTCAGATCGGGCCCGGAGGACCTCGAAGCGCTCGCCGACCGGCTTTGCGACGTGGTCGACGAGCGGGCCGGCGACGACGACGTGGCGCTGCTGCTCCTGCGCCGGCGCGCCATGGAGGTGCCGCAGGGCGGCGGGCGGCTGCGCCAGCACGTCGCGCAGAACGACCCGGAGGCGCTCAGCTCCTCCCGGCACATGATCCGCGCGGCGGTCCGGGCCTGGGGCGCCCGCGAGCGGTCCGACGAGATCGAGCTCGCCGCCGACGAGCTCATCACCAACGCCCTGATGCACACCGACGGCGGGGCGATCGTCACCATCCGGGTCCTCTCCGGCCCCGAACGCCGCCTGCGTGTCGAGGTGGAGGACCGCTCCAGCGCCCTGCCGCGCCGCCGCGAGGCAGGCGCCTCCGGGGTCTCGGGGCGCGGTCTGATGCTGGTGGACCGGCTCGCGGACGTCTGGGGCGTGGAGTCGCGCGGCAGCGGCAAATGCGTGTGGTGCGAGTTCGTCGTCCCGGAACGAGGCGCCGGCCGATGAGGGTCGAGTGCCGATACTCCGTGTCCGGCCGGCGAACAATGCCTGATCAGGAACTGATCAATACTTGGCGGTAACTATACGTAACAACTCATTACTTGACCGTAATCGTTCGCCGGGGTTTGACTGCTCACTCTGTACGGGCGGCACCGATGCCGCCCGACCGGCCTCCGACTGACACGAGGACTCCTTGAGCAGTGAGCTCCTTGCACCTCTTGATCTGGCGTTCTGGCACCTCGAATCGGCGGAGCACCCCATGCACCTGGGTGCGCTCGCACACTTCGACCCGCGTCCCGGCACCGACGGCGGGCAGATCCTCGATCTCCTCGCCGAGCGCGCCGCGGCCATCCCGCGCCTGAGGATGTGCGTACGCGGCGTGTGGCTGCCCATAGGCGGCGCGGCCTGGGTCGCCGACAAGGACTTCGACGTGCACCGCCACGTCCGAAGGGTCCGCCTGCCCGCGGGCGACTTCGACACCGAAGCCGTCCGGGTGGCGGGGGAGTTGATGGAGCGTCCGCTGGAGCGCGGCCTGCCGCCCTGGCGGATGTACGTCCTGACCGGCGAGGACGACGGTGCCTTCGCGGTCCTGGTGAAGCTGCACCACGCGCTCGCCGACGGCATGCGCGCCGTCGCGATCGGCGCGGGCATCCTCGACCAGCTCGCCGCGCCGAGCGCCCGGCGCCGACGCCCCGTGCCGCCCCGCTCCTGGCTGCCGGGCCCCCGCCAGGTCGCCGGGTTCGCCCGCGACCGGGTCGGCGAGCTCACCCGGGCCGTGGGCATCGGCGCCTCCGTGATGCGGGCCAGCCGCCTCGAACTCGGCGCGGGCTCCGCTCTCGCCGCCGACTCCAGCGGCACCCGCCGCCTCGCCACGGCCGTGCTCGACCACGAGGACGTCCAGCGGATACGGAGGGCCGAGGGCGGCACCGCCAACGACGTACTCCTCGCCGTCGTCGCGGGCGGACTGCGTCGCTGGCTCCTGGAGCGTGATTCGAGCATCCCCGGTGCCGAACCGCGCGCCCTGGTCCCCGTCTCGCGCCGCCGACCGGGCGCCCCGCCCGGCTCCGGCAACAAGCTCTCCGCGTATCTGCTCGGCCTGCCGGTCGCCGAGCCCGACCCGCTGGCCCGGCTCGCCGCCGTGCGCACCGCCATGGACCGCAACAAGGCCGCAGGTCCCGGGCGCGGAGCCGGAGCCGTCGCCCTGCTCGCCGATCAACTGCCGCCCCTGGCCCACCGGTTCGGGGCGCCGCTCGCCGGGAACGCGGCCCGCATCCTCTTCGACCTGCTCGTCACCAGCGTGCCGCTGCCCCGCTCCCGGCTCTCGCTCGGTGGCTGCCCGCTGCGCGCGATCCACCCGATGGCGCCGCTCGCCCGCGGACAGTCCCTGGCGATCGCCATGTCCACGTACGGCGGCCGTGTGCACATCGGCCTGGTCGCCGACGGCAAGGCCGTGCCCGACCTGGACCGGCTCGCCGAGTCCTTCGGGCAGGACCTGGCGGACCTCCTCGGGGCGAGCGCGGCTCGCTGAGCCCGCGCGGCCGGTGCACCCTGGTACGTATGCCGGAACTGCCCGAAGTCGAGGCCCTGCGGGACTTCCTCGCCGACCACCTGGCCGGACAGGAGATCGCGGGCGCCCTGCCCGTCGCGATCAGCGTCCTGAAGACGTACGACCCGCCGTACACCGCTCTGGCCGGGCGCACCGTCACCGGTGTCGCCCGGCACGGCAAGTTCCTCGACATCGACGCCGACGGGCTGCACCTGTGCGTCCACCTCGCCCGCGCGGGCTGGCTGCGCTGGTACGACACGCTGCCCACGGCCCCGCCGAAACCCGGCAAGGGCCCGCTCGCGCTGCGGGTGGCGCTGGCCGGCGGCGCGGGCTTCGACCTCACCGAGGCGGGCACCCGCAAGAGCCTCGCCGCCTACCTCGTCCACGATCCCTCCGAGGTCCCCGGCATCGCCCGGCTCGGCCCCGACCCGCTGGCCCCAGGCTTCGGCCGGGACGACTTCGCGGCCCTGCTCGCGGGCGAGCGGCGTCAGCTCAAGGGCGCGCTGCGCGACCAGTCCCTCATCGCGGGCATCGGGAACGCGTACAGCGACGAAATCCTGCACGTGGCGAAGATGTCGCCCTTCAAGCCGGTCGCCCACCTCACCGACGACGAGATCACCACGCTGTACGAGGCGATGCGCGCCACCCTGACGGAAGCCGTCGAGCGCTCCCACGGGCTCGCGGCGGGCCGTCTCAAGGCGGAGAAGAAGGGCGGGCTCCGCGTGCACGGCCGGACCGGGCAGCCCTGCCCGGTCTGCGGCGACACCGTACGCGAGGTGTCGTTCGCCGACTCCTCCCTCCAGTACTGCGCGACCTGCCAGACGGGCGGCAAGATCCTCGCCGACCGGCGCCTGTCCAAGCTCCTCAAATAGTGCCGCTTCATCGGGGTGTGATCGTCGCGAGGCGGGTTCCGTCCGCGGCCCGTACCTCGAACCGTGCGATGGCGTCCTGCGCCAGCGCCGCCGCGCCCCGCATGCGTACGGGCTGCCCGCCCCGGTCCGCCCAGGACGCCACCGTCTGCTGCGAGCCGTCCCGGCCCACCGCGACCAGCGTGCACGAGACGGGTGCCGCGCCCGCGAGGCCGAGCTCCACATCGGTGCCCCACTCCTTGGGCGCGGTCACCAGCGACGCCGTCACGCCGGGCGCGTGCGAGGCCACCTGCCAGCGCGGCGCCGCCGGTGCCAGGACGACGCCGATCCCGCCCACCGCAAGGACCCCGGCCGCGGCCACCAGGCCGATCCGCAGCGTGCGCCCGCGCCGGCGCCGCTTCGCCACCGCGCCCAGCATCCGGTGCAGCACCTCGGGCGGGACCGGCCCGGCCGGCATCGCCCCGTCCTCGGCATACGCGGCGAGCAGCGCCGTCACGCTCCCGAACTCGGTCAACGCCCGTCTGCACGCGGCGCATCCGACGAGATGATCCTCGAAGCGGAAGGTGTCGGCGGCACCGAGCACGCCGAGGGCATAGGCCCCGACGTCCTCGTGGATCTGCGGCGAACTCATGCCAGCAGGTACGCAGAAACCGTCCCGAACACTCAAGACACACCGGCATCCCGCGTCCAAGGGGCGTCCGGTGGGTCGCGGCCCCGGCCACGGCCGGCCGGCCACCCCCTAAACTCCGACCCCATGCTGCGCGTACTGGCGGTCGACGACGAAGCCCCGGCCCTCGAAGAACTCCTCTACCTGCTGCGCTCCGACCCCCGGATCCGCTCGGCCGAAGGCGCCACCAGCGCCACCGAGGCACTGCGGCTCATCGGAGCCGCGCTCGAAGCGGGGGAGGACGGCGAGCAGGGCGTCGACGTGGTCTTCCTCGACATCCACATGGCCGGGCTCACCGGACTCGACATCGCCCGCCTGCTCGCCGGATTCGCCCGCCCGCCACTGATCGTCTTCGTCACCGCCCACGAGGGCTTCGCCGTCCAGGCCTTCGACCTCAAGGCCGTCGACTACGTCCTCAAACCGGTGCGCGCAGAGCGGCTCGCCGAGGCGGTCCGCCGGGTCGCCGAGCTGGTCGGCGACCGCGGAGCGAGCGTCCAGGAGCCGGACCAGATCCCCGTCGAGCTGGGCGGCGTCACCCGCTTCCTGCCCGTCGCCGACATCGCGTACGCCGAGGCCCAGGGCGACTACGCCCGGCTGCACACCGCCCGCGGCAGCCACCTCGTGCGGATCCCGCTGTCCACGCTGGAGGAGCGCTGGCGCAGCCGCGGCTTCGTCCGGATCCACCGCAGCCACCTCGTCGCGATCGACCGGATCGACGAGCTCCGCCTGGACGCGGGCAGCATGAGCGTGCGGGTCGGCGACGCCGAGCTCCCCGTCAGCCGGCGCCACGCCCGCACGGTACGGGACCGCCTCCTGCGCCGCACCAGCCGCTGACCTGGCCTTCCCCGAGCGGTGATCAGCTGCGTACACTCCGCGCCATGTCACCGGAGCAGGCCGCGCGGCGCGAGCGGGTCACGGGGGAGCCGAGAAGGGTCCGCCCGCTGCCGCGCCACCGTGCCCAGTCCGAGATCGACGAGCAGACCGCGCTCGGCGGCGCCTATGTGCGCTCCCTGATGCGCGGCCAACTCCGCGCCGCGCTCACCGGGTTCGCGGTCCTCGCCCTCACCGTCGCGACCCTGCCGCTCGCTTTCCGAGCTCTGGACGACGACACCGTCACCTGGTGGGTGCTCGGCTTCGCCGTCTACGGGCCGCTCGGCCTCATCGCCTGCTGGTACGTGCGCACCGCCGAGCGCAACGAATGCGACTTCGCCCGCCTGGTCGCCGACCGCCCGACGGAGGGCTCAACAGGCGTGCCCTCAGCGCGAGTCGACCTGCCGGAAGGTCGCCCGACAGAACGCCGCCCCGCCCCGTGAGCCAGACGTACGCCGTGGTCGCCGTCACCGCCGTCGTGCTCGCCACCGTCCTCGTCGGTGGGTTCGGCCTGCGGATCTCGCGCACCACCTCCGACTTCTACGTCGCCTCGCGCACGGTCGGTCCCGGCCTCAACGCGGCCGCCATCAGCGGCGAATACCTCTCCGCCGCCTCCTTCCTCGGCATTGCGGGCCTCGTCCTGGTCCAGGGCCCCGACATGCTCTGGTACCCGGTCGGCTACACCGCCGGATACCTCGTGCTGCTCCTTTTCGTCGCGGCTCCGCTGCGCCGCTCGGGCGCGTACACGCTGCCCGACTTCGCCGAGGGGCGGCTCGAATCGCGGGCCGTGCGCCGCCTGGTGAGCGTGTTCGTGGTCGGCGCCGGCTGGCTGTATCTGGTGCCCCAACTCCAGGGAGCGGGGCTGACGTTGAAGATCCTGACCGGCGCGCCGGGCTGGCTCGGGCCGGTGCTCGTCGCGGCCGTCGTGGTGCTCGCGGTCGCCGCCGGAGGCATGCGCTCCATCACCTTCGTGCAGGCCTTCCAGTACTGGCTGAAGCTGACCGCGCTGCTCATACCCGTGTTCTTCCTGGTCCTCGCCTGGCAGGGCGACGGCGCGCCACGCCCCGTCTACGACGAACCGGCCGCGCTGCGCCACCAGCAGACCGTCCGCTTCGCCGACACCCTGACCCTGCGCCTCACCGAACCCCACCCGGTCCGAGCGAATGGCACCGTCGACGGCCGCCGCCACGACGGCGAGGTGCTGACGCTTCCGCCGGGTGAGCACCGCGTCGAGGCAGGCACCCGGTTCGCGCTCGCCGAGGCGACCCGCGTCCCCGGCAGCGCCGCCCGCACCGAACACCCGCTGTACGCCACGTACGGGCTGATCGTGGCGACCTTCCTCGGCACCATGGGCCTGCCCCACGTCGTCGTCCGCTTCTACACCAGCCCGGGCGGCCGCGAGGCCAGGCGCGCGACCGTGGTGGTCCTCGCCCTGATCGGCGCGTTCTACCTGCTGCCGCCCGTCTACGGAGCGTTGGGCCGCCTGTACGCCCCCGAACTCGCCCTCACCGGCGACGCCGACGCGGCCGTGCTGCTGCTGCCCGGGCGGCTCGTCGGCGGCACCGGCGGCGATCTCCTCGGCGCGCTGGTGGCGGGCGGCGCGTTCGCCGCGTTCCTGTCCACCGCCTCCGGGCTCACCATCGCGGTCGCCGGAGTCCTCACCCAGGACGTGCTGCCCTCGCGCGGCGTACGCCACTTCCGCCTCGCGACGCCGCTCGCGATCTCCGTGCCGCTGATCGGTGCGCTGCTCGTCAGCGGAGTGCCGGTGGCCGACGCGGTGGGGATGGCGTTCGCGGTGTCGGCGTCCTCGTTCTGCCCGCTGCTCGTGCTCGGCATCTGGTGGCGGGGGCTGACCCCGCCGGGCGCGGCCGCCGGGCTGCTGCTCGGGGGTGGCTCCGCGCTGTTCGCCGTCGCCGCCACCGTCCTCGGGGCGGTCCCGCCCGGCCTGCTGCACGCGCTGCTCGCCTGGCCCGCCGTGTGGTCCGTGCCGGTCGGCTTCCTCGCCATGATCGGGGTCTCGCTCGCCACCCCGGGACGCATCCCGGCGGGCACCAACGCCGCCATGACCCGCTTCCATCTGCCCGAGGCCCTGGCCCGCCACGGGGGCGCACACCGATGACCCTGGCCGCCCTGCTCTTCCTCGGCCCGCTGCTGGCGGCCGCCGGTTTCCTGCTCGGCCGGCGCACCGCACGTCAGGGGCGTACCAGCGATGTCGGAACCCCCGTCGAACACGCCACCTTCGAGACCCTGCACACCGCCTCGCTCGCCGCACCCCCGCTGCGGGCCGGGCTCACCGGCGAAGCGGCCCGCAAGTCGGCCCGCGGTCTCCGCTCGCTGCTCGGCACCGACGCACTCTGCCTCACCGACCGCGACACCATCCTGACCTGGGACGGGGCGGGGGAGCAGCACCACAGTGCCCACGTCATGGAGCGGGTGCGGACGTTGCTCGACACCGGTCGCGACACGGCGTTCGCGCTGTCCTGCGACGACCTGGACTGCCCGCTGCGCTGGGCGGTGGCCGTCCCGCTGACCGTGGACCACCGGGTCCTCGGCACGCTTGTCGCGTACGCGCCCCGCGAGTCGGCGGTGCTCGCGCGGGCGGCGGGCGAGGTCGGCCGCTGGGTCTCCGTACAGCTGGAACTCGCCGAACTCGACCGCTCCCGCACCCGGTTGATCGAAGCGGAGATCAAGGCTCTGCGTGCCCAGATCTCCCCGCACTTCATCTTCAACTCGCTCGCCGCGATCGCCTCCTTCGTGCGGACCGACCCGGAGCGGGCCCGTGAACTCCTCCTGGAATTCGCCGACTTCACCCGCTACTCGTTCCGTCGGCACGGCGACTTCACCACGCTCGCCGACGAACTCCACTCCATCGACCAGTACTTGGCCCTGGTCCGGGCCCGCTTCGGCGACCGGCTCTCCGTCACCCTCCAGGTCGCACCCGAGGTCCTCCCGGTCGCCCTGCCCTTCCTCTGCCTCCAGCCGCTCGTCGAGAACGCCGTCAAGCACGGCATCGAGGGCGCCGTCACGGCAGGCCGCATCACCATCAGCGCCCTGGACGCGGGCAACGAGGCCGAGGTCGTCATCGAGGACGACGGCGCCGGCATGGACCCCGATGCGCTGCGCCGCATCCTGCGCGGCGACGGCGGCCCGTCGGGCGGCATCGGCCTGCTCAACGTCGACGAACGGCTGCGGCAGGTGTACGGAGACGCGTACGGCCTGGTCATCGAGACCGGCGTCGGTGCGGGCATGAAGGTGACCGCCCGCATCCCCAAGTACCGTGCTGGAGTGCATAGTTGACGCCGAGTCAGAGACAGGGGATCGCTTCAGAACAGATGGATCGCCAAGTGGCCGAGCGGCAGGCCGAGTTCCCAGGCCGGTGTCCACACCCGGGGCTCGTCCTCCTCGTCCGCGTGCGGGTCGACCCCGCCCGGCACCACCGCGTCCAGATCCGTGGCCAGGAGCTCGGTCTCCTCCAGCCACCGCCAGGCGGTCCGCGCCATCTCCAGATCGGGCCCCTGCTCCTCGCCGCCGGCCAGCCGGCGCAGCCGGGAACAGACCCAGCGCCGCCACGGCCGCCCGGCCGCGGTGAGCGAGCTCCACTCGTCGAGCCGGGCCACCACCCGGGCGCCGCCGACCGCCCCGTCGGACAGGAAGATCGTCAGGGCGAGGGCGTTGCGCCCGGCCCGGAACTCCAGTGTCGTCGGCGGCATCAGATCGCCGGTACGCAGTAATTCATCCGCGATGTACTCGGCGTACATCCATGCCATCGGCACCACCAGCTCGCCACCACTGGTCCCGCTACTTCCCTCCGGACGCATCCTGTCTCGCCTCTTTCATCGACCGTCCCGGCGCTCCCGGGGAGCTCCAGGGAGCATTGAACCGGGGGCGCGTGCCCGCCGTGGCCAGAAGGGCAGGATCCGTCACAAGACACGAGGTGCTCATGCATGTGCGGCAGCTGCTCGGCGCGTACGTACTCGGCGCCCTCGCGCCCGGCGAGGACCGCGCCGTCGCCGCGCATCTGCGCCGGTGCGCGCCGTGCCGCACCGCCTACTTGGAGGTCGCCGAGGCGCCTTCGCTGCTCGCCCTGCTCACCGAGGCGGACCTGGAACCCACCGAGGAGAGCCCTTCGGGGCCTGACGCAGAATAGCCGGGCAGCACCCGGGCCAGCGCACGCAGGGCGTAGTACGAACGGGACTTGACGGTCCCGGGCGGAACGCCGAGCACTTCGGCCGCTTCGGTCACGCTCAGTCCGCGGAAGTACAACTGCACCAGGACCGCGCGGTGTTGGGGTGTGAGCGACTTCACGGCCGCGCGGACGTCGAGCGCGGCCGTGCAGCGCTCGGCGTGGTCGCCGGGCTCCGCCGTCGCGAGCAGCACCTCGTCGCCGACCTCGGTCGGGCGGGCGAGCCGGCCGCGCCGCGCGTCGATCGCGAGGCGCCGCGCGACGGTGAACAGCCAGGGCCGCATCGAGCAGTACGGCGCCTCGAAGGCCTCGGGGTGCTGCCAGGCCCGTACCAGGGTCTCCTGGAGGAGGTCCTCGGCGCGCTGGCGGTCGCCGTAGGTCAGGCCGAGCAGGAAGCGCAGCAGCGCGGGGCCGTGCGCACGCTGCAGTTCGGCCAGATCCCGCTCATGGGCGTACCGCCGGCTGCCCGTGAGTGCCGTCGTCACCGTGCACGCCCCTTCCCCGGATTCCGTCGACCGCAGCCGTATCGGAGCGCATCCGGGCGGACCTGGACAGCCGTCGCACCGCCCCGTGCGGCAAGCGGTCGAACCGAGCGGTGAATGGTGCGGCGAGCGGTCCGCGACCCGTGGGGGGCCGGTCCCGGTGCGTCCGTTTCAGCGGTCTTCAGTCGTATAAACGGCTTTTCTCCTTGACTGGCCCGTTCTCGGGAGGTGGATTTCAGACAGACCACCGCACTCGATCAACGGAGCCCGATGCACCAGCCGACCCAGCGCGCGCGAGTGAGGGCGGCGGCCGCGGCTCTTCTGCTCGCGGCCACAGCAGGATGCAGCAGCGGGCAACGGCCGCCGCACCCTCAGGACGCCCAGCGCTCCCCGGCCTCTGGAGTCGCCCGTGCGCAGCGCCCCTTCACGCTGGTCGCCACCGGCGACGTACTGCCGCACGAGTCGACCATCGAGCGCGCCAACTCCGATGCGGGCGGCCGGGGTTACGACTTCCGGCCGATGCTCGCCGGAGTCAAGCGGATCGTCTCCCGGGCCGATCTGGCGATCTGTCACATGGAGACCGTGTACGGCGCCGACGAAGGCCCCTTCACCGGATACCCGGCCTTCACGTCGCCGCCGCAGGTGGCCGCCGCGCTGAAGGACACCGGGTACGACTCCTGCTCGACGGCCTCGAACCACACCCTGGACGACGGCGCCGACGGCATCGCCCGCACCCTGAAGGCCTTCGACAAGGCGGGGCTCAAGCACACCGGGTCGGGCCGCACCGCGGACGAGTCGGCGGCGCCCGCGCGGCTTTCGGCGGGCGGCGCCAGGGTCGCGCAGCTCGCGTACACCTACGACACCAACGGCTATCCCATGCCGGACGGGCAGCCGTGGGCGGTCCACCTCATCGACCAGAAGAAGATCATCGCGGATGCCCGGGCGGCCCGGGCGGCCGGCGCCGACATCGTCGTCGTCAGCCTCCACTGGGGCACCGAGTGGCAGACCGAGCCCGACGAACAGCAGCTCACCCTCGGTAAGGCGCTCACCGCGTCCAGGACGGGCGGCCGCCCCGACATCGACCTGATCCTCGGCACCCACGCCCACATCCCGCAGGCGTACGAGAAGGTCAACGGGACCTGGATCGTCTACGGCGAGGGCGACCAGATCGCGGGCGAGATGTTCAACGAGACGGGTGCGCGCGACCACCGCGGCAACATGAGCTCGATCGCCCGCTTCACCTTCGCACCGCCGGTCCGGCGGGGGGACCGCTGGCAGGTCACCAAGGCGGAGTTCATTCCGCAGTGGATCGACGTGGAGCGCGGCCGCGTGATGAGCCTGCCGGACGCGCTCGCGAAGTCACCCGGCCGCGAGGACTACACCGAGGCCCAGGACCACATCCGCGAGGCGGTCCTGGGCCGCGGCGCCGCGAAGGACGGCCTGACGATGCCCCGCCGGCCGAGAGCGGGGACCTCTACGGGACCACTGTGACCGGCCAGCGGCCCGCCTTCACCAGGCGAACGGCCACCGATCCGATGATGCGGTGGCCCGCCGACTCGGACGCGCCGACGACGACCGCGTCCGCCTTGAGCTCGTCGGCCGCGGTCACCAGTCCGGAGTACGGGTCGCCCCGGAAGGTGTGGAACTCCCAGCGGACGTCCCAGATGCCCCGGACCCGCTCGGCCGCCGCCCTGATCTCGGCGACCAGGCCCTCGGCGATCTCCCCGGTGGTGTCGGCCACGGGCGCGCCCAGCGCGGCGCCCGCCGACATCACGGGCTGGACGTACACGAGGGCGAGCAGCGCGTTCTGCCGCCGGGCCAGGCCGCTGGCGTAGGCCGCGGCCCGGAGCGAGGAGTCCGAGCCGTCGACGCCGGCGACGATCACCTTCGGACCGTCGGTACCGCGTTCGAATCGCTGGGACTCAGGGTGGGACTGGGGCTGCTGCTCTGTCACTGTTCGAGGCTATCCGGCCGGGTGGGGCTTCCGACAGGCGGCCCGGCCCGGGTCTCCCTAGAGTGCTGAGCATGACTGTCAGCGAGGCGGCGCCGATACCGTCCCGGACCGGCTTTCTGGGGCGGGTGCCCGAAGCGTTCGCGATGTTCTTCGGCGTGCTCGGTCTCTTCTGCGGCCTCATCTCGCTCATACCGCCACTGCGCCGGCTGCTCTACCCGATCGTCTGGTTCCTCGACCGGGTCACCGTGCCGGTCAGCGCCAACCTCGCGTACGCCGTCTTTCTGCTGCTGCTCGCCGCCGCCATCGGAGCCCGCAAGAAGGTCGCCTGGTGGCTGGTCGTCATCTACCTGGGACTGCTTTTCCTGCTCGACGTCCTGCTGATCGTCGTCGCCGAATGGATGTGGATCCCCAACGGGGTGTTCTGCGCCGCGGCGCTCGTGGTGATGATCCTGGCCCGCAAGCAGTTCTACGCACAGACCCGGCGCGGCGCCTTCCGCCGGGCGGTGGGGGTGCTGTGCCTCGGGCTCGCGGCGGGCGTCCTCGTCGGCTGGGGCCTGGTCGAGCTGTTCCCCCACACCCTGCCGCGCGGCCAGCGCCTGCTGTGGGCCACCAACCGCGTCTTCGGTGGCCTGGTCTCCAACGGCCAGTTCGACGGGAAGCCGCCCAAGCCGCTGTACTTCTTCCTCGGCCTGTTCGGCGCCATCGCCCTGCTGACCGCCGCCTCCACGCTCTTCCGCTCGCAGCGGATGGAGGCCTCCCTGCACGGCGACGAGGAGCCCCGCATCCGGGCGCTGCTCGGCGCGTACGGCCGCCAGGACTCGCTCGGCTACTTCGCCACCCGCCGCGACAAGGCCGTGGTGTTCTCGCCGAACGGCAAGGCCGCCGTCACCTACCGCGTCGAGGCGGGCGTCGCGCTCGCCAGCGGGGACCCGGTCGGCGACGCCGGCGCCTGGGGCCCGGCCATCGACGCCTGGCTCGACGTCGCGCGGCAGTACGCCTGGGCGCCCGCGGTGATGGGCGCATCCGAGGAGGGCGCCACCGTGTACGCCCGGCACGGGCTCGGCGCCATCCAGCTCGGCGACGAGGCGATCCTGCACGTCGCCAAGTTCGACCTCGACGGCCGCGACATGCGGGTCACCCGCCAAGCCGTCCACCGGGTCGCGCGGACCGGCGCCACCACCCGGATCCGGCGCCACTCGGCACTCACCGACGAGGAGATGCAGCAGATCATCGACCGCGCCGACGCCTGGCGCGACACCGAGACCGAGCGCGGCTTCTCGATGGCGCTCGACCGGCTCGGCGACCCGGCCGACGGCGACTGCCTGCTCATCGAGGCCTTCGACGCCGACGGCACACTGATCGCGCTCCTCTCCTTCGTGCCGTGGGGCCCGGACGGCATCTCGCTCGACCTGATGCGCCGCGACCGCAGCGCGCCCAACGGCGTGATGGAGTTCATGGTGGCCGAACTGTGCGCCGCCGTACCGAAGTTGGGGGTCCGCAGGATCTCGCTGAACTTCGCGGTGTTCCGCTCGGCCTTCGAGGAGGGCGCCCGCATCGGCGCCGGTCCGGTGCTGCGGCTGTGGCGCAGGCTGCTGCTGTTCTTCTCCAAGTGGTGGCAGCTGGAGGCCCTCTACCGCTCCAACGTGAAGTACCAGCCGCAGTGGTACCCCCGCTTCCTCTGCTACGGCGACGCCGGCTCGCTCGCCCGGGTCGGTCTCGCGTCCGGCATCGCCGAGGGCTTCGTCTCCGTACCGAGCCTGCGCAAGCTATGGGGCAAGGGCCGGCAGCCCAAGGGCGTCACCAAGCCCGTCACCACCGCCGGACTGCCCTCCATCGAGGCGCTCGGCCTCGCCGGGCCCGGCGAGGCCGAGGTGACGGAGCGTCAACTTCCGGAGCAGGTACGGGTTCGCCACCGCAAGCTGGACCGGCTGCGCGCGGACGGCACCGAGCCCTACCCCGTCGTCATCGCGGCACGCACCCACACGCTGGCCCGGCTCAGGGCCGCGGGCGAGGGCACGAGCGCCACCGTGGCCGGCCGGGTCATGGCCGTGCGCGACTTCGGCGGCGTCGTCTTCGCCGTCCTGCGCGACTGGTCGGGCGACCTCCAGCTGGTCCTCACCCGCGAAGGCGCGGGCGAGTCCGTCCTCGGGCGGTTCACCCACGACGTCGACCTCGGCGACCACATCACCGCCTCCGGCACGACCGCCGCCAGCGACAAGGGTGAGTTCTCGCTCTTCGCCACCGCCTGGCAGATGACCGCCAAGTGCCTGCGCCCGCTGCCCGACAAACGGCGCGGCCTCGCCGACCCCGAGGCCCGCGTACGCCGCCGCTATCTGGACCTGGTGGCGAGCCCCGAGGCCCGGGAGGTGGTGCGGGCCCGCTCCACCGCCGTCCAGGCGCTGCGCCAGGGCCTCCTGGACCGGGGCTACCTGGAGGTCGAGACGCCGATGCTCCAGCAGATCCACGGCGGCGCCAACGCCCGCCCCTTCACCACCCACATCAACGCCTACGACCTCGACCTGTATCTGCGCATCGCCCCCGAGCTGTACCTGAAACGGCTCTGCGTCGGCGGCGTCGAGAAGGTCTTCGAGATGGGCCGCACCTTCCGCAACGAGGGCGTCTCCTACAAGCACAACCCCGAGTTCACGATGCTGGAGGCCTACCAGGCGTACGCCGACTACGACGTCATGCTCGACCTCACCCGCGAACTCATCCAGGGCGCCGCCACCGCCGCCTTCGGCTCCCCGATCGCCCGCAGGGCGAGCCCGGACGGCACCGTCGTCGAGTACGACATCTCCGGGCCCTGGCCGGTCAAGACGCTGTACGGGGCGGTGTCCGAGGCGCTCGGCGAGGAGATCGGCGCGGACACGGAGGAGAAGAGGCTGCGCCGGCTCTGCGACCGCGCCGGGGTCCCGCACACCCCGGACAACACGCGCGGCGACGTCGTGCTCGAAATGTACGAGCGGCTCGTCGAGGAGAAGACACAGCTACCCACCTTCTACAAGGACTTCCCCACCGAGGTCTCCCCGCTGACCCGCCAGCACCGCACCGATGCGAGGCTCGCCGAACGCTGGGACCTGGTCGCCTTCGGAACCGAACTGGGTACCGCCTACTCGGAGTTGACCGACCCCATCGAGCAGCGCCGCAGGCTCACCGCGCAGTCGCTGCTCGCGGCGGGCGGCGACCCGGAGGCCATGGAGATCGACGAGGACTTCCTCGACGCCCTCGAATACGCGATGCCGCCCACCGGCGGGCTCGGCATCGGCGTGGACCGGCTCGTCATGTTCCTCACCGGCCTCACCATCCGCGAGACCCTGCCCTTCCCGCTGGTCCGCCGCGCCTGAGAGCACCGGCGGCCGACAGCCCCGGGTGACTCCATTCGTGCCCGTGTCATCCCGGTGTTGACGTTTCGTCGGCTCCGCGGTGACCCGCACGCCCTAATCTTCCGCCATGACGAACAAAAGCCGTATGTCATGAAAAGGGATCAGATGCTCCCCAGTCGGCGGACCCTGCTGCGCGTCACCGCCTGCCTCGGAGCCGCCGCCGCGGTGCGCATGCTGATCGCCGAGGACATCGTCGCCCCCGCTCCCGCGCCCCGGCCGGCGCCCGCCGCGGGACCCCAGGCCGCCGTACCGCGGCTGGGCTCCAGCGGGTACCGCCTGGAACCCATGACCGCCGACACTCCGCCGCGCTACCAGACGGCGCTGCCGCCGGTGCGGACCAAGCCGTTCCTCAGCATGCCGGAGCTGGGGGAGCACTCGATGGTGCTGACCTTCGACGACGGGCCCGACCCGCGTTACACCCCGGGCATCCTCAGGACCCTGCGCGAACACGATGTGCGCGCCGTGTTCTTCCTCTGCGGCGAGATGGCCACCGACAACCGGGACCTGCTGCGCGAGATGCGGGACGACGGGCACGTCGTCGGCAACCACACCTGGACCCACCCCCAGCTCAACAAGACGGCCCCCGCCCTGATCCGCTCCGAGATCGGCCGCACCAGCGAGGTCATCGAGCAGACCCTGGGCGAGCCGCCCCAGTGGTTCCGGGCGCCGTACGGTGCCTGGAACCGCAACGTGTTCGAGATCCAGGCCGAGATGGGCATGGAGCCGCTCGCCTGGACCGTCGACAGCCTCGACTGGACCACGCCCGGCACGGCCACCATCATCCGCCGCGTCCTGGACGGAGCCGCACCGGGCGTCGTGGTGCTCTCGCACGACGCGGGCGGCGACCGCTCGCAGAGCGTCGCCGCGCTGCGCACCTATCTGCCCGAACTCCTGGCGCAGGGCTACGAGTTGAAGGTTCCGCCGCGCCGGAGATGAGTAGCGGGAACGTTACTTCGTGGCGACGAGCCGGGCGAAGACGACGACGTTCGAGTTGTAGCCGTGGCTCTTGGAGAAGCCGCCCCCGCAGGTGATCACCCTCAGCTCCGGGTGCCCGGTGTCGCCGTACACCCGGGTGCCCGGGAAGGCGTTCTTGTCGTACACCTCGGTGCCGTACACCTCGAAGACCGCGGTGCGCCCGTCGAAGCGGTCCACCTCGATGTGGTTGCCCTTCTCCAGGGAGCCGAGGCCGTAGAAGACCGCGGGGCCCGTCGCGTTGTCGACGTGGCCCACCACCACGGCCGTGCCGCGCATGCCGGGGGACACGCCGTTCTGGTACCAGCCCGCCAGGTTCGGGTCCTGCGGCGGGGGTGCCTTCACCCAGCCCTGGGCGTCCGTGCCCACGTCCATGATGGGCGCGTCCACCTTGATCTCGTCGATCCGGATCCGGGAGGCGGGCGCGAAGGACAGCGGCTGGACCGGGGCCGCCGGACGGGAGGAGGAGGCGTTCGCCGCCCGGCCGTTCAGCGCGGCCGCCGCGGCCGGCTGCGGCGGACCCATCGTGACATCGGCACCGTTGCGCATCAGCGCCAGACCGGTGAGCATCACCAGGGCCAGGGCTCCCCACGGGGAGCGCCTGCGACGCTCCACGCCGCTCTCATAGTGCGCCATGTCTCTCCGTATCCCCTTCGCCGTCCACCCTCAGAGCGCCTTCCGAGCACCGTAAGGGCGCGGCGTCAACTCGGCGATCGGGCGGTGGCGAACGGGTGGCGGCCGGGCACCCCTGACCCATCCGGGTAACGCGGTGGCAAAACCGATCTGACGGTCTGTGACCTGCGGGTCCGTCAGATTCCCCGCCCATCCGGGGGATGCGGCGGTTCACCAGGGTGGATCAGTGCCGAAATGCGGCTTGTATGAGTGGCGGTGAGGGTTCGTCATGGGAGGCGTACTCGTCGATCATCCCGGAGCACCGCTTTGGGGCGTACTCCCATGGAGGTTCAACGATGCGTGCTTCACGCGCTCTCGCGGTGGTGCTGGCCACCGGCGCCGCGGTCGGGCTCGCCGCCCCGATGGCCGCCGCGACCAATGGCCCCGTCGACGTCGACGTCAGCCCCTCGGACGTCCATCAGGGGGCCACCCTGAGGGTCACCGCCCGGGGCTGCGGTCACGGCGGCAGAGTCACGTCCAACGCCTTCTCGGAGGTCCATCTCTCCGCGGGTGACGGCACCAACTTCGCCACCGTCAGGGTCCACGACCACGCCACCCCCGGTAACTACAACCTGGCGGTGAAGTGCAACGACAACGACCGCGTCGCCACCCGCAGCTTCACCGTCCTGGAGGGCCGGGGCGCCGACGGCGGGCTCGGCGGCGCGGCGGGCCCGAGCGACACCGAGATGGCGGTCGGCGGCACCCTCGTCGGTACGGCCGCGATCGGCGGCGCGCTGTTCGTCGCCCGCCGCCGGCGCCAGGACGTGCGGGCCTGACCGGACGAACCTCCCGGGAACGACCCCAACGGCCGGTCGCCCCCGAGTCCTGGCCAGGACTCGGGGGCGACGGGTGCCGTGGGGCGGCTAGTGCCGGCGGTCGGCCCAGCGCCGGCGCAGGAAGTAGACGGTGCCGCCTGCCGCAGTCGCGATCAGCGTGGTGCCGACCGTCATCTCCGTGGGGCTCGGGCCGTCCTTCACGCTGCCGCCGAGGCCGCCGCGGACGCCGAGCGGGGAGGTGGCGCTGGGCCGGACGGTGGGGCGCACGGTGGAGCTGGTGGTCGGGGTGCTGCCGGCGATCGTCAACTGCGCGGTGCCCCGCGCGTTGTTGCAGTTGAACGTCACGGTGTAGGAGGCGCCGCGTTTGGCGGTCGAGTCGACCGTCGCGTTGCGCGAACTCTCCGGGGGGATCGTGACGGTGTCGAAGATCCCGGAGGACACCGTGGCACTGCCGGGGCAGTTCGTGACGTTCAGCGTGACCTGGCCCCCGGGCACGATCACCGAGGGCGTCACGCTGAAGCCGAACGGCGGGATGTTGGTCGCGTTGGAGCTTCCGTCGGCCGCCGTGGCAGCGGTCGGCGTGGTGAGTGACAGGGCGGCGGCGCCGAGCAGAGCGGTGGATGCGATGCGTATCGCGCCCATGGTCGATCCTCCGGTCCCCGAGGAGCAGCTGCGGAACCGATTCCACATATGGGGGGAGATGCACCTCGATGCCCGAAACGCTAGGAGGCGGCCCGGCGTGTCGCGACCCCTGTACGGCGAACGGGGCACCGCGGTCGCCCGTCCGGCCTAGCAAAAGGCCCCGCCGGTCCGACGGGGCCATACGGGTGACGGAGACGTCAGCGGATGCCGGGGAACAGGTCCAGGAACGGCCCCGCCGTCGCCGAGATCCCCCGGCCGAAGGGGGCGTCGAAGTCCCAGATCAGGAACAGCAGGAAGGCGATCAGGGCGCTGAAGAGCCCGGCGAGCAGCAGCTCCCGCCAGGAGCGCCTGATCTGCAAGGTGAAGATCAACCCGATCGTGACGAGCGCCCCGCTGATCAGGCCGAACCAGACGACCCCGGGCATGGTGGCGCCCGCCCCCTGCCCGCGGGCGGTCCGGGCTTCGTCGATCGCGCCCACCTGGTCGATCAGCGGCTGGTAGGCCTGCGTCTCGTAGTCGTTCGCCGGGTGGTAGTCGGTCACGTCGCGGCGGATCTTCTCCAGCTTCTGGGTGCCCTCGTCGGTGAGGTCGCCGTGCTCGGCCATGTAGCTCCACTCGGTGTGCACCACATAGGAGGCGTACGCCTCGACGTCGGCCCGGGTGCGGTCGCGCACCTCGGCCGGGTACACCTGGACCCGCCGGTCGATCTGGTGCAGCGCCTGGGCTTCCTGCTGCACGTCGGCCTGGGCGGCCCCGCGGCCCTCCCAGACGCCCGCGATGGCGAGGCCGAGCACGATGGCGTACACCACGCCGATCATCATCGTCATGTATTCGATGACGTCCGGGGTTCCCGAGGGATCGTCGTCGGGGTCGACGCGGCGGTTGCTGAACAGGGTGATGGTGAGGACCACCGCGCAGGCGGCGGCCATCGCGATGAGCAGGACGAGCCAGTCGGACAAGGGGACCTCTCAGGTCGATGGGGCTCAGCGGGAGCCGGAGCGCGAGCGAAGGAGCGCCGCGCCGAGCACGGCGGGCGCGGTGATGAGCAGGGTGAGCGTGACCGGGGAGAGCCGCGGCGCGGGCTTCTTGCGCGGCGGCATCCGGTAGTTCTGCAGGGTGATCCGGTGCGCCGCCGGCGGCGCGGGGTGCGCCGAGGCGCCCGGCGGGGGCGCGGGCGCGGGCGACAGCGCGGGCGGCGCGGCCGGCGCGGGCGCCTCGGCGGGCCGGTGCGCCGCCCGCGGCGCAGGTGGCGGCGGAGTCGGACGCGGCGCCGGGCGCGGCGGCGTGGGCCGGGGCGCGGGCTTCGCGGGTGGCGGTGGCGCCGGCGCGTGCGACGGCGGGGTCGGGGGCACCCGGGTGGGCGTGGGCGTCGGGCTCGGCCGGGGCGGCCACGGACACCGGGCATGGCCGGCCTGCGCGACCGCCCAGGGCGAGCCGCTGCCGCCCTGCGTGACGGAGGCGTACGCACAGGCGTCGGCCTGCGCGGCCGGTGCCGGTACCGCGAGCAGCACGGTGAAGGCCGTGGCGGCGAGCAGCCGCCCGGCTAGGTGTCGTCGGTGCACGGGGTGATCATCGATCTGTCGGGCCGTCGTGTTGTCGGGTGCTGAAGCGATTCGCCTGAACGGGGGAGATCCCGGCGATTTGCGTTCGGCACGTTGACCGGCTGTTCGGGGCCGTTCGGAAAAATTCTTCGGCCCGCGTTGAACACACCGCCTCCCGCCGCCCGTACTTAGGGCCATCACCCGGCGCATCCGGCGCCGCAACAGCCTTACGGACAACGGGAGTTGACATGGTCACCTGGCGCAGCGCATCGCTCGCGGCAGCGGCGGCAGCAGTACTGGCAGTGACCGCGACGGGCTGCGGCCAGGACAAGAGCAGCGGCTACAGCAGCGGCAACGGCCAGCCGGTGGGCAACGCCAGCAACGCCCAGCAGCCCGGCGACAACGCCTACGGGTCGAGCGGCGGCTACGGGCAGGCGGGCGGCGCCCAATCGTCCGCCAAACAGGCCGGGCAACTGGTGGTCAGCGACAGCAAGGAACTCGGCAAGGTCGTCACCGACAACGCGGGCTTCACGCTCTACCGCTTCGACAAGGACACCGCGAGTCCGCCCAAGTCGAATTGCGAGGGCGACTGCGCGAAGGCCTGGCCCGCGGTGCCCGCCGACGGCGTCACCGCGGCCGCCGGCACCGACCAGTCGGCGCTCGGCTCGGTCACCCGCGCCGACGGCACCAAGCAGCTCACCATCGGAGGCTGGCCGATGTACCGCTACGCCAAGGACACCAACCCCGGCGACACCAACGGGCAGAATGTGGGCGGCACTTGGCACGCCGCGGCCCCCGACGGAAAGAAGGCCGCGCCCGCGGCCCCGGCGCCCGCCGCGGCGATGCCGGGCCTGTCCGTCCGCAAGGACCCCAAGCTCGGCGACGTCATCGTGGACGCGCGCGGCATGACCGTCTACCGGTTCACGAAGGACTCGGCCTGGCCCATGAAGTCCGCCTGCACCGGCGCCTGTCTGCAGAAGTGGCCGGTGGTCGCGCCGGTCGACAAGACCAACACCAAGGGCATCGCCCTCAAGGGCTTTGTCACCTTCGACCGGCCCGACGGCGTGAAGCAGCAGTCCATCACCTGCTGGCCGGTCTACACGTTCTCCGGCGACACCAAGCCCGGCGACACCAATGGCCAGGGCGTGGGCGGCACGTGGTACGCCGTATCCCCCGAGGGCAAACTCATCGGCGCACCCAAGTAGCCCAGGGCCCAACCCTGTCGGCCCGTCATCGCGTCCCCCGCGCGGCGACGGGCCGACGTGCGTGTCCCAACCCCCGATACGATGGCGCACGCTCCCGCTTCCGCCCGTACGATCCGGCGCACATGCCCTCGGCGTGTGACCAATAACGGACGAGCATTTTCCGTTTTCACTCGCTCTCCCGGCGGACGATCAGTAGCCTCAGGCCCAAACAATGGTCATGGTCATGGCCGTCCTGCGGCGACTTGTTGGAGACATTGATGGAGCGTCCCGCCTGGGCCCCTCAGGGCATCGACATCTCGGTGCCGAGCGTGTCCCGCATCTACGACTACTACCTGGGCGGTTCGCACAATTTCGAGGTCGACCGGGAAGCGGCCCGCGAGGCCATGCGGTTCATGCCGGGACTTCCCAAGATCATGCAGGCCAACCGGGCGTTCATGCGCCGCGCCGTGCGCTTCGCGGTCTCCGAGGGCGTCACGCAATTCCTGGACATCGGATCAGGAATCCCGACCTTCGGAAATGTTCATGAAGTCGCCCAGGCGGCAAGCCCCGAGGCCCGCGTCCTGTACGTCGACCACGACTCGGTCGCCGTCGCCCACAGCCGTGCCGTCCTGGAAGGCAACGAACTGGCCGGGATAGCCGCGGCCGACCTGCGCAAGCCGCACGACATCCTGAACGCCCTCGAGACCTCCCAACTCCTCGACCTGTCCAAGCCGGTGGCGCTCCTCCTGGTCGCCGTACTGCACTTCGTCGAGGACCAGGACCACCCGTACAGGGCGGTCGCCGAGCTGCGCGACGCGCTCGCCCCCGGCAGCCTCCTCGTCCTCACCCACGCCTCCTACGAAGGCATCCCGCTCAGCGAGGAAGAGGCCGGCGGCACCGTGGGCGTGTACCGCGACATCAAGAGCCCGCTGGTCATGCGCTCGCGCGAGGAGATCACCGGATTCTTCGACGGGTACACGGTGCTGGAGCCCGGTCTGGTCTCGATGCCGCTGTGGCGGCCGGAGAGCGAGGCCGACCAGGAAGATCCGTACGCCTTCTCGGGCTTCGCCGGTGTGGGGCGCAAAGCGTGAGCATCCCGCCCCAGGCGCAGGCTCCGGACCTGGCGCCGGACAGCCCCGAGGACCGGCTCAGACGGTTCGCCACGATCTGGAGCCGAGCCATCTTCCCGGTGACGGCGACCTCGCTGACCCGGCCCGAGTTCGAGCAGCACCTGGTGCCGCTCGCCCGCCGACTCATCGACGCCCTGCACGGGCGGCACTTCGACCCGTCGCCCGCCCAGGAGATCGGCGCCGCCCTGGTCGCCGTGCACTGCACCGACCCGGACGCGCTGAGCCGCACCCTCGGCGTGGTCGAGTCCTATCTCGTCCTGTACTGCGGCGCGGGCGACGAGCTGCCCGCCGAGGAGGCACGGGCCCGCTGCGCCCGGCTCCAGCACGCCCTCGCGGCCGGCTTCGCGGCGGCCCTGCGCGAACGCACCCGCTCCGAACAGGAGGCCATCGCGCGCTCCGCGATGTCGGCGCGCAGCGCGGCCCTGGACGCCCTGCACGCCACCGAGGCCCGGTTCCGCGCGGTCTTCGAAGGCGCCGCCATCGGCATCGGCATCGCCGACCTCGAAGGCCGCGTCCTGGAGGTCAACGAGACCCTCACCCGGATGTTCGGCGGCATAGAGGGCCAGATCCGCAGCCGCAACGTCAGCGAGTGGGTACACCCCGAGGACGCCCCGCAGGTCTGGAAGCTGTACGAGGAGCTCGTGCGGGGTGAACGCGACCACTACCGGGTCGAGAAGCCCTACTACCGGGGCGACGGCACCGTCCTGTGGACCAACCTCACCGTCTCGCTCCTCCGCGACGCCGAGGGCCGGCCGCAGTACCAGCTCGCCCTCATGGAGGACACCACCGAGCGCCGGCTCCTCAACCTGCGGCTGCGCTACGAGGCCACCCACGACGCGCTCACCGGGCTGCCCAACCGCACCCTGTTCTTCGAGCGCCTGGAGAAGGCTCTCGCCCCGGGCGACGGCAAACGCTTCGGGCTCTGCTACCTGGACCTCGACGGGTTCAAGGCGGTCAACGACAGCCTCGGCCACTCGGCGGGCGACCGCCTCCTGGTCGAGGTCGCCGACCGGCTGCAGAGCTGTGCGACCGGGCCCGGCGAGATGGTGGCCCGGCTCGGCGGCGACGAGTTCGTGGCCCTCACCACCGGACCGGACAGCGAGTACGAGGCCGACGAGCTCGCCTCGCGGATCCTGCACACCCTCGCCACCCCGATCCGCATCGAGGGCCGTGAGCTGACCGTGCGCGGCTCGATCGGCGTCGTCGAGGGCCCGGCGGGCGAGCGCAGCCCTGCCGAGGTGCTGCGCAGCGCCGACATCACGATGTACCGGGCCAAGTCGGCCGGCGGCAACCGCTTCGAGTTCGCCGACGCCGAGGCGGACGCCCGCGCGATCACCCGGCACGGCCTCACCAACGCGTTGCCCGCGGCCCTGGAGCGCGGCGAGTTCTTCATCGAGTACCAGCCGCTTGTGCACCTCGGCGACGGCAGTGTGCACGGCGCCGAGGCGCTGGTCCGCTGGTCGCACCCGCAGCACGGGGTGCTCGGGCCCGACCGGTTCATCCCGCTCGCCGAGCACACCGGGCTCATCGTGCCGCTCGGCCGCTGGGTGATGCAGGAGTCGGTACGCCAGGCCCGGGCCTGGCAGGAGGCCCACCCGGGCGCCACCGACGGCGGCCCGCTGCGCATCAACGTCAACCTTTCGCCGACCCAGCTCTACCACCCGGGCCTGGTCGCCGACACCGTCGAGATGCTGGAGCGCACCGGGCTCGCCCCGGGCGCGCTGTGCCTGGAGGTCACCGAGTCCGCGCTCATCGGCGCCGACGACGACCTGCTCAAGCCGCTGCGCCAGCTCGCCGAGATGGGCGTCGACATAGCCCTCGACGACTTCGGCACGGGCTACTCCAACCTCGCCAACCTGCGCCGGCTCCCGGTGAGCGTGCTCAAGCTGGACCGGTCGTTCACCCAGTCCATGCAGCAGCTGCCCGCCGACCCCGTCGACATCAAGATCGTCGAAGGCATCGTGTCGCTCGCGCACAGCCTGTCCCTGGCGGTCACCGTGGAGGGAGTGGAGACGGGTGCCCAGGCCGAGCAGCTGAAGGAGCTGGGCTGTGACACGGCCCAGGGCTGGTACTACGCGCGCCCCGGCGCGCCGGACCGGATCCACTCGCTGGCGCTGATCGACGCGGTGTGACCCGGCGCTGAGGGGGCGGGCCTAGACCGGCCCCCGCTGCCCCGTCCCGATGCTGAGCAGGACCCGCTGCAACTCCCGTGCCGCGCGCGGCGGGTCCACGTCGCTGCGGTGGGCCAGGGCGATCGTGCGGCGCAGGCCGGGGCGGGCCAGCGGGGTCACCCGCAGGTCCCTGGCCCGCGCCGCCACCATGCTCGGCACCACGGCCACCCCGAGCCCGGCCCGTACGAAGCCGAGCACCGCGTCCATCTCGCCGCCCTCCACCGTGAACGCGGGCTCGAAGCCCTCCGCACGGCAGGCAGCCACCGTCAGCTCCCGCAGGTCGTAGCCGTGCCGGAACATCACCAGGGGAGCGTCGCGCAGATCGGCGATGCGCACCGAGGAGCCCGAGCCGGGCGGTGCCTCGGCAGGGGAGGACACCACCACCAGGTCCTCCTGGAGCAGCTCGATCGTGGTGAGGGCGGGGGAGCCGGCCGGCAGCGGCAGCACGATGAGCGCCAAGTCCAGCGCGCCGCGCGCCAGTTCGCGTACGAGGTCGTGGGAGCCGCCCTCCTCGATGAGGAGCTGGATGCCGGGGTGACGGTCGTGGAAGGCGCGCAGCACATCGGGCAGAAGCCCCGTGCACAGGCTCGGCGTCGCGCCCAGGCGCACCCGGCCGCGCCGCAGCTGGGCCAGCTCCTGGACCTCGATGCGGGCGGTGTCCGCGTCCGCCAGGATGCGCCGGGCCAGCGGAAGCAGCGCCTCGCCCGCGTCGGTGAGCGCGATGTTGCCCCGGGCGCGGCTGAACAGCTCGGCGCCCAGCTCGTTCTCCAATGCCTTGATCTGCTGGGAGAGCGAGGGCTGCGAGACGTGGACGCGCTCGGCGGCCCGGGTGAAGTGCCGGGTCTCGGCGACCGCCACGAAGTAGAGGAGCTGCTGGAACTGCATAGCCCTACGATAGGCCATCTCTATGGAGATGAGCCGAACCATGTCTTGGACCTCTTGGACCCTTCGCCTCTAGCGTCGATGACATGGCTCTGGCAACGCGGACGGACAAACGGCCGTCCATGACGCGCACACTCTGGGACTCGACCGTCGGCAAGAAGACGGTCATGGCCGTGAGCGGTCTGATCATGCTGTCCTACCTGGTCGTCCACATGATGGGCAACCTGAAGATCTTCTTCGGGGCCGGCCAGTTCAACGCGTACGCGCACTGGCTGCGCACCATCGGCGAGCCCTTCCTGCACTACGAGTGGGCGCTGTGGCTCATCCGCGTGGTCCTCGTCGCCGCCGTCGTGGGGCACGCCGTGTCCGCGTACCAGCTCAGCCGCCGGGACATCAAGGCCAGGCCGAGCGGTTACGTCCACAGGCGGGCCCGCGCCAGTTACGCGACCCGCACGATGCGCTGGGGCGGCATCATCCTCGCCCTGTTCATCGTCTGGCACATCCTGGACCTGACGACCGGCACCGTGCACTCCGGCTTCCGGCCGGGACACCCCTACCAGAACGTCGTGGACACCTTCTCCACCTGGTACGGCAACGTCATCTACATCGTGGCGATGGCCGCCCTCTCCCTGCACATCCAGCACGGTTTCTGGAGCGCCGCACAGACTCTCGGCGTGGGCAACGCCACGCGGGACCGGGTGCTCAAGACGCTCGCCAACGTCCTCGCGGCAGTGCTGTTCGCCGGATTCGTCTCCGTACCCGTCGCCGTCATGACCGGAGTGGTGAGCTGACATGACCTCGTACACCAACTACACGCTCGGCGACCCGGTCGCCGACGGCCGCGCGCCCCAGGGGCCGATCGCCGAGCGCTGGGACACCCGCCGCTTCGAGGCCAAGCTGGTCAACCCGGCCAACCGCCGCAAGCACACCGTCATCGTGGTCGGGACCGGGCTCGCGGGCGGCTCGGCGGGGGCCACACTCGCCGAACAGGGCTACCACGTCGTCCAGTTCTGCTTCCAGGACTCGCCGCGCCGCGCCCACTCGATCGCCGCGCAGGGCGGCATCAACGCCGCGAAGAACTACCGCAACGACGGCGACTCCATCCACCGGCTCTTCTACGACACCGTCAAGGGCGGCGACTTCCGCGCCCGCGAGTCCAACGTCCACCGGCTCGCCCAGATCTCCGTCGAGGTCATCGACCAGTGCGTGGCCCAGGGCGTGCCCTTCGCCCGCGAGTACGGCGGGCTCCTCGACACCCGCTCCTTCGGCGGCGTCCAGGTCTCGCGCACCTTCTACGCCCGGGGCCAGACGGGCCAGCAACTGCTGCTCGGCGCCTACCAGGCCCTCTCGCGCCAAATCGCCGCCGGGAACGTCGAGTTGCACGCCCGCACCGAAATGCTCGACCTGATCGTGGTGGACGGCAAGGCGCGCGGCATCGTGGCCCGCGACCTCGTCACCGGGAAGATCGACACGTACTTCGCGGACGCCGTCGTCCTCGCCAGCGGCGGATACGGCAACGTCTTCTACCTCTCCACCAACGCCATGAACTCCAACGCCACGGCGATCTGGCGGGCCCACCGGCGCGGCGCGTACCTCGCCAACCCCTGCTTCACACAGATCCACCCGACCTGCATCCCGCGCACCGGCGAGCACCAGTCCAAGCTCACGCTGATGAGTGAATCGCTGCGCAACGACGGCCGCATCTGGGTGCCCAAGGCCAAGGGCGACACCCGCCCGGCAGCCGAGATCCCCGAGGACGAGCGCGACTACTACCTGGAGCGCATCTACCCCTCCTTCGGCAACCTGGTCCCACGCGACATCGCCTCGCGCGCCGCCAAGAACGTCTGCGACGAGGGGCGCGGCGTCGGCCCCGGCGGGCAGGGCGTCTACCTCGACTTCGCCGACGCCATCGGGCGGATGGGCCGGGCGGCCGTCGAGGCGAAGTACGGCAACCTCTTCGACATGTACGCGCGGATCACCGCCGAGGACCCGTACGAGACACCCATGCGGATCTACCCCGCCGTCCACTACACGATGGGCGGACTCTGGGTCGACTACGACCTCCAGACCACGGTCCCCGGTCTGTTCGCGATCGGCGAGGCCAACTTCTCCGACCACGGCGCCAACCGCCTGGGTGCCTCCGCGCTGATGCAGGGCCTCGCCGACGGCTACTTCGTGCTTCCCTCGACCATCAACGACTACCTCGCCCGCAACCCGCACCAGGAGCCCGTCACCGACGAGCACCCGGCGGTCGCCGAAGCCGTCGCCGAGACCGAGGACCGCATCAACCTGCTCCTCTCGGTGAACGGCGACCGCACCCCCGACTCCTTCCACCGCGAGATCGGCGAACTCATGTGGGAGTACTGCGGGATGGCCCGCACCGAGACGGGCCTGCGCAAGGCACTCGACCGGATCCCGCAGATCCGCGAGGAGTTCTGGCGCCGCATCAAGGTGCCGGGCAGCGGCGAGGAGTTCAACCAGTCCCTGGAGAAGGCCAACCGCATCGTCGACTACCTGGAGCTCGCCGAGCTCATGTGCCTCGACGCCCTGCACCGCGCCGAGTCCTGCGGAGGCCACTTCCGCGAGGAGTCCCAGACCCCGGACGGCGAGGCCGAACGCCACGACGAGGAGTTCTCGTACGCGGCCGCCTGGGAGTTCAAGGCCACCGGCGAGGCTCCCGTCCTGCACAAGGAAGACCTCGTCTTCGAGTACGTCCACCCCACTCAGCGGAGCTACGCATGAAGCTCACCCTGCGCGTCTGGCGCCAGAAGAACGCCAACTCGCCCGGCGCCATGGCCACTTACGACGTCGACGGCATCTCGACGGACATGTCGTTCCTCGAAATGCTCGACACGCTCAACGAGGAGCTCATCCTCAAGGGCGAGGAGCCGGTCGCCTTCGACCACGACTGCCGCGAGGGCATCTGCGGCGCCTGCTCGCTCGTCATCAACGGCGACGCCCACGGCCCCAATGGGGTCTCCCCTGCTCAAGCGGATTCGAGAGCTTGGGGAAGCACCACCACCTGCCAGCTCCACATGCGGTCGTTCAGCGACGGCGACACCATCGACATCGAGCCGTGGCGCGCCTCGGCGTTCCCGGTGGTCAAGGACCTGGTGGTGGACCGCTCGGCGTTCGACCGGATCATCCAGGCCGGCGGCTACATCAGCGTCCCGACCGGCGCCGCCCCCGAGGCACACGCCACCCCGGTCCCCAAGCCGGACGCCGACTCCGCCTTCGAGCACGCCGAGTGCATCGGCTGCGGCGCCTGTGTGGCGGCCTGCCCCAACGGCTCGGCGATGCTGTTCACCTCGGCCAAGATCAACCACCTGAACGTGCTGCCGCAGGGCGCTCCCGAACGCGAGACCCGGGTCCTGGACATGGTCGGCCAGATGGACGACGAGGGCTTCGGCGGCTGCACCCTGACCGGCGAGTGCGCGACGGCCTGCCCCAAGGGCATCCCGCTGCCGTCGATCGCGGCCATGAACAAGGAGTGGCTGCGGGCGACGCGGAAGGCGAAGAAGGTGGGCCGCTGACGCACCCCCGCTCGCATGGAGAACGCGCCCCCGGTGATCCGGGGGGCGCGCTCAACTGCCGTGGCTCGTCACTCGGTTACGGTGATCTGCTGCCCCGAATCGGTCGTGTCGATGACGTTGTACGTGGCCGAGAAGGTGGCCGACTGGTCGCCCGTCGGGCACAGGAAACCGCCGGTCACCGTCGCAGGTACGGGGGCGTCGGCGATGGCGAGTGACGAGGGAGCGCCGTTGGTCCAGGTGCCGGGGACCGTGGTGGGGCCGGTGGGTGAGGCGGTGATCGTGCAGGCGGCCAGTCCGCTGGTCTTGAGGACGAAGCCGCCCTTGGGCATGGTCAGCCCGGCAGTGACGGGTGTGCCGTTCTGGGCCGAAATGCTCCAGGAGCCGTTGTCGGCGTTGCTGCTGGCGGTCACGCTCACCCCGCCGATGCTGGTCGAACAGCCGCTGAACGTGGGCGGGTTGATGGGTGCGGAGACCGCGCCCGCGTCGTTGTGGTTGCCGGGCGCGGCCGGGACCTGGTTGTTGGCGCCCGTGGTGGGGACGGACGCCGAGACCGTACAGGTCATGGTGGTGGACCCGGCCTTGAAGGTGGCCTGACCGGTCAGCTGGGCCGTGAAGGAGTGGCCGGCCGGTGAAACCGTGGTCGGTCCGGCGTCCGACAGGGCGCTCGCGCCCGTCGTGCCGCCGAGTACGAGGGTGGCCGCTGCGGCTGGAGCGAGCAGGATGAGCGCGCGGGAGCTGCGTATTGCCATGGGGGGACTCCTCGGTCGAACGGATTCGATGGTGGGGGGATGCGAGGAGGAACTGAGGTGACTTGAGAGTAAGTCCGGGGCGGGGGAGCGGATAGGAGGCTCCTGGCCAGTAAGTTGACGGAGTATCAGGTTTGCCGAAGCGTCGTGTCGTGCTACAGATCGTCAGCAAGGGGCGCCGGGAGTCGAGGGCTCGGGAGCCTCGGTGGGGTCGGGCAGCGGGCGGACGATGATGTCGCCCTCGGCCCGGCCGGGGTCCGGGCAACCTGGGACCGACGGGATCAGGCGGGCTGCGGTGTGGGCGTCGCCGGAGCGGCCATGACCTTGCGGGTCTCGCGCATCATCAGCAGGCCGTTGACCACCATCAGCGTCGCGGTGAGGCCGTGGACACCGAGCGCGGTGACCACGGAGCCGTGGTGGGCCAGCACGGTGGTCATGTCGCCGTACGCGGCGAGGGCCTCCGTCAGCAGCACCCATCCCAGCGCCCGGCGGTGGCCGGTCACCAGCAGGATGCCCAGGACCAGGGCCAGGACGACGTCGCGGATTCCCTTGATGATCAGGAAACCGCCGCCGTCACCGGACGGCCGGCTCGGCAGGCCGAAGCCCGGCGCCGTCGTCTCCGGGCTCAGGATGAACTCCGTCCCGAACCAGAGGATGAAGAGGATGAAGGCAGCGGCCAGGACGGTGTTGATCTTCTTCAGCGACATGGTTCTTCTCCTCGCGAGTCTTCGTCGGCTTGGTGAGCTTCGTGGAGCTTGCTGAGTCGTGTGGGGGCTGATCAGGCCGCGCGGACGCGGCTGATCGCGGGACGTGTTTGTCGGGATCGCAGTTGTGTGAGCCGAGCGGCAGCTGCATTCCCGGATGTTGGGATGTCGGCGGCCTGCCGGCGCCCGGGGAGTGTGCGTCGCCTGCGCGGCGCCGGTCCGCGGGGTCAGGCGAGGGCGGCGGCCAGCAGGGCGAAGGCGGCGATGAGGAGGGCGACGCGGGCGTAGTGCCAGCGGTCCCAGCGGTTCATCTGGTCCTTCCAGTCGGCGGGCCGGTTCTCGGGGGTCCACGTCTTGTTCCGGTTGTTGATCGGGACGAGCAGCAGGAGCGACATGGCCACGGTGAGGATCAGCAGTGCGCCCGCGGTGACGACCAGGCCGGCGCCGTCGCTGTGCCATCCGGCGACGGCCCAGACCGCGACCAGGGCGAGCGAGCCGATGTACCAGACGGGCATCACGGCGCCGAGCATCCGGCCCCCGTGAGCGTGGCCGAGTTGGCCGCTGTCCTCGGGAAGCGTGTTGAGGATGGGGTTCATGACGAAGGCGACGGAGAACTCCACCCCCACCATCACGCCGAAGACCACGGTGGTGACGACCTCGAGTGCGTTGAGCATGGTGACCCTCTCGGAATCTAGTACTGCTAGCCGTTGAGGCAACGCTAGTACTGCTGCCGCTTGAATGTCTAGCGGTGCTAGGATCGAACCATGTCGGTACAGGAACGCAAGGAACGTGAACGGGCGGGCCGCGAGCGCCTCATCGTGGCGACGGCCCGCGAACTCGCCGAGCAGCAGGGCTGGGACGCGGTCACCACCCGCCGGCTCGCCGAGCGCATCGAATACAGCCAGCCCGTCCTCTACAGCCACTTCCGCGGCAAGCGCGAGATCATCGGCGCCGTCGCCCTGCAGGGCGCCACCGAGATGGCCGCGGCGCTGCGGGTCGCGACCTCCGCCGCGGCCGTGGACGGCCCGCGCGCCCAAGTCGCTGCCCTGGCCCGCGCTTACCTCGACTTCGCCGAGCGCAATCCCGCGCTCTACGACGCGATCTTCCTGCTCGACAACGGGCTGCCGTACGCGGTTGAGGACACCCCCGCCCCGCTGAAGGACGCCTTCGCCGCCCTGATGGAGACTTTCGGCGGGGTCGCCGGGGACGGCGTCAACCCGGGGCTGTTCACCGAGGTGTTCTGGGCGTCGCTGCACGGCCTGGCGACCCTGACCCGGGCGGGACGACTGCTGCCGGAGGACGCCGGGCCGAGGGTGGAGCTACTGGTGGACCGGCTCGCCGTGGTCTGACACGCCATCCCGGCGGGCACGCGGCCGGGGCCCTCGGGTCCCGCGGCTGCTTGCCTGCAACGCCTCCGCTCAGTCGCGTCCACACGGCGCAGCCGCACATTGCCGGGCCCCCCATACGGGCACCCGCCCCGCAAGCTGCGGTGATCATTGATCACGACGCGATTCGCACCCTGACGCCGCGTCATTCGCCAGTGCCCTCGTCGTCCCGGTCGAGGTGGGCAGTCGCCCGGTCACGCGGTGGGCCAACGCTCGTGCAGGCACTGCCCGGGTTGACCACGGACGGGCTGACGGCGGTCGAGCGCAAGTGGACGGAGGAGACCCGCGACTTCTGGCTACGCCGCGCGGCGTACGGTCAGACGGGCGGCATGAGATCGCTCTCGCTGATGGTGTACGTCAGCAGGGGGTAGACGAAGTCCGTTTCATTGTTCTCACGGCGCCGTAGTTGGTAAAACTCTCGCCTCTGCTCATCGTCGGCAGACGTGAGGCCCGCACCCTGCGGGAGGTGTGCATGTCCGTCGCGGAACCGGACGAAGGTCTTTGACGTTCGAAACGTCACACCCAACCATTGGTTGTCAGCCGCCAGCACGGGCGCGTCCAAAACGATTTTGTGCCTGAGTCGCCGGTTCGAGTCGACAGAAAAGGCAATGACGCTGTTGTGGGCGAGGGGAATCTCGAACTTCTCACCACCGGACCCCTTAGATTCGAAGATCAGCTTTCTCGGCGGGCTCGCTTCGGGGTTTTGGTAGCAGGAGAAGACGGCGATGAACGACTCGTTGGCCAGGTCGAGGGCTTGGTCGGAGTGGCTGCCCATGGTGGTGTAAGCGTTCGTGTAGCTCTCGATGAGAGCGTTGTTGAAGCCGACCGACAGCGCCGCACGTTCTTGAATCTGTTGTGCCAGCCGTTCGTGCACCGCCCGGAAACGCTGCGTCGGACTGCCGTATCGAGTGGTAGTACGTACGAGAGGCGCATCGCCCGCCTCGTCGACCTTGGTCAGCGTGGCGCCTCGCCGGCCTTTTCCTACGTCTTCCAAATAAGCCGACGCGGACAGCTCCGCAAAGAGATTGTCCTCGGTCGGCAAAGCGTACGAGAGGATCTCATCCGAGATCCTAGACTCGGGGGGGCATCGTAGTCTCCCGTGTTCATACTGAAGAGAAATTTGTCGCCGTAGTCAATGAAGGACGAGGTCCTGTTCTCCTCGGCGTACAGCCTGCGCAGCTCGTCCATGCCGGCTGGCGTGGCAGGTCCCAGCTTCACCAAATTTCCGCCCACTTTGAGGAACGTGTGGCCGTTCTTGTGAACGGCTTCGGCGCTCGAACAGCGCACCACGTATCCCAGGCGGGTCGGGAGCAACTCGGCGCCCAACGCCGAGGGCCGGATTTCGTGCGTATACAGGCGGTTGGTAGACAGCGGCATCAAGAACACGGAGCCGGGGTGGAGAGTCAGGGTGAACTGCGCGGGGAGCGAGACCCCGTCGCGTTGTTCGGTCGGCTCCTTGAGGCGGAAGTGGAGTTTGGTCAGCCCGCTCACACCCTTCACGCCATAGTCGAAGGCGTCTTCGGCCAGGGGCTGCAATCTTTCGAGCCGGTCATAGAAGGTGCAGAAAGCCATGATGCCATTGGCAGGCATGTCCTTGGTCTTGTCGGCATGGGCCGAGATCTTGGCCTTGGACTGCTTGCGCTCGGTCGTGGCACGGTTGTTGTGGTAGATCTGAGCGAGGACGTGATTGAGCGGCGCCTGATTCCGGAAGATGGCGGCGGCCTCGCGGTTCAGAGCCTCGACGATGCTCGTATCGGTCGGGCGAAAGCTCTCGGTCGGCCCCGAGAGATTCGTGGAGCACCGGAGCAGGCGGAAATGCAGCTCATCACCATTTCGTGTGACCGGCGTCAGATAGATTCCGCTGCGATGGGCTGTTCCAGGTTTGGTCGACTCCGTCAGGGACTGGAACGTGTGCTCTGCACGGATCCGCCCGAAGTGATCGTCGCCGAGTCCGAAAAAGCGGCGGTAGTACACGCCGACGCCGTGTACGCGGAGGGGGACTCGGCCGAGGTCGACGGGGGCCCATGGTTTGTCGACGTTCTCGTCGTAACCGTGTGATAGCTCCCGGACAACGAATACCCGGTTAGCCGCATGCAGCTGGCGGCCGCTGATCTCGGATACATCGCCACACAGGTAAACGGTCTTCTGCGCGAGGTTGGGCGAACCAGAAGCAAGGTCCTCTGGCGTGATGGTGGACCCGAAGAAGTCCCTGACCAAGTCATTGTCATGCAACATCGAAGGCGCAACCAAGATATTGCTCGCATCTTCGATGCAGGCTTCTGTTGGCTCTGTTGTGTACATCAAATGGCACCTGCTATTCGCAGATCTTGGTGGATTTCTCAAAACTGTTGACATGTCAACGGCCCGCATTCCTTCATTTACGTTGCGAAGCGCAAACGAAAGGAGGCGGACCGTTGAACGTTGATGCTCTCACGGGGCTCGACAGCGGGCAATGGGTTCTGGAGGCCTATTCACGGGGGTGTCACCAGCCCTTTTTGTGGAAGGCGAGGGCTGCGACCGTCTTGATGACAGCGGGGAATCGGGTGAGGGGGCCGCGATAGCGGGTGGCGAGGACCTTCCAGTCCTTGAGGTGTGCGATGGCACGTTCGACGGCGGCGCGGAGGGTGTTGATGGACCGGTTGGCTTCGTTGTCTCCCGCGGAGCGTTCCCGGCCCGGTGGCTTTCGTCGTCCGGTATGCATCCCGGTACCGAGGTAGCCGAGGTCCCCGAGCTTCTCCCGTTCCGCGAACGCTTCGGGGAAGTGGGACTGGCCCCAGGCGAACGTGTCGTGCCGCGAGCCGGGCACCGGCTCGGAGACCGCGAGGAGGTCCCCGGCGAGCGTGGCAGCGATCTGGAGGTTGAAGCCGGTGTCACGGTGCTTGCCCGAGAACATTTCTCGTGCCCTCACTCGCCCAGTCCCAGGTCGTGACGAGCGTCCCGTCGATCAGATCGATCCGGCCGGCCGACGCCTCGGCGGGGCCCGGGACGTGTCCGGCCAGGACCTTCTCCACCACCGGCAGCAGGGTGTTCCACCGCCTGGAGACGGTGGCCTGGCTGACCCCGAACAACTCGGCCGCGACCTCCTGGACCGGGTTCTGCCGCAGCAGGAACAGCACCAGCACCACGGACTTGTACAGCCCCAGCGACCACATCCGCCCGGGTACGACCGGCGGGTCCGGCTCCCCGACGAGCACCCGATGCACATGGGCCACCAGCCCATCGAGTTGATCTGCTTCCAGCCCCGTCGTAACGTTCCAACTCAACGGCCCTGCCCCGGTACTCGCTTGATGTCGTGGAACACACCAAGCTACCGAGCAGGGCCGCCCTCATGATCGACAAGACCCCCGTGAATAGGCCTCCCGCACTCCTGGACCCTGACCGACTACTGCCCACACGGCGTGTGGGAGCGCGGCGGCAATCCGGAGGCGGCCCGCGTCTATCGCGCGAGGTGACCGACGGCATCTCCTTGGGGCGCGGGTTGCGCCGTGTGGGGGTGAGGGCTACGCCGGACGGGTTGTCTGTCGGCTGCGGCTCGCGTGGTCCAGGGGGCCGCGTCGGCGCTGATCCCAATTATGCCTATCAGCATTTGATCACCCTCCGGTTTTCCTGTTGAAGGGGCGCAGGCATGTACAAGTTCAAGGGTCCCGCAGGGCGAGCCGCTCTCGTCGTGGGTCTGGTCTCCGCGCTGGGCACGGGTTACGCGGCATACGCCGAGGGCCATCCCGACCCGGGCTCGCCGCACGTCGAGCGCGTCCTCCCCTCCGGCGACGGGGAAGGGAGGACTCACGGCTCGGGCAGGGCGCACGACTCGGGCAAAGGGCACGAGGCCGCCCCCCGGCAGCATCACGACAATGGGCCCGAGGCCGCCCCCCGGCAGCACAGCGGGCCGCACCGGTCCGAGGCCGCTCCGCCGCAGCACCACGGGCGGCGCGCCGTCGCCGCCAAGTGGGGCGAAGAGCCATCCGGCTACGGCGGGCACGAGGAGTACGGCTACGGCGGCCATGAGGAGTACGGCTACGGCGGGCACGAGGAGTACGGCTACGGCGGCCATGAGGAGCACGGCTACGGCCAGGAGACGCCGCCGTGGTCGCCGGTCTCGACCGACACGCCCCCACCCCGGGAGCACACGCCCACCTCCCCCCCGACAGGCGCCCAGACCTGGCCGACACCGACACCGACCAGCCCTCAGGCCTGGCCGACACCGACACCGACACCGACCAGCCCTCAGGCCTGGCCGACACCGACACCGACACCGACCAGCCCTCAGGCCTGGCCGACACCGACACCGACACCGACCAGCCCTCAGGCCTGGCCGGCGCCGACACCGTCCGAAACCACGCCGGAGGAGCCCCCGGCCCCGGCCGAAACGTCCTGGTCCACCCCGACCCCGTCGACCAGCACCCCGTCGACCAGCACCCCGCCGCACGGCCACCCGCCGGCCAGCCACCCGACCACTCCCCCGGCCACCTGGACGCCGACCCTGCCGTCGTACCCGACCGGCACCCCGCCCGAGGAGACCACCACCACGCCGACGGAGACGACCACTCCGCCGGAGGAGACCGCGCCGGAGACGAGCCCGTCCCCGTCGACGGCCCCGGCGCGCCTCGCGCACACCGGCGCCAACTCGAAGGCCTCGCTCCTGCTCGGCGGGCTGAGCGCGGGCGCGCTCGTCACGGGGACGGCGGCGGTCGCGCTCTCCCGGCGGGCTTCGCGCGGCAAGTGCGGGAAGTAGCCCGCCCCGCCGGTGACCGGTGCAGAACCGGTTTTGGGCGCAGCTGTCCGTTACTTATGACCGATCGGAACGTTGAAGTGGAAAGACGACTGCGGGAGGCCTATTCACGGGGGTCTTGTCGATCATGAGGGCGGCCCTGCTCGGTAGCTTGGTGTGTTCCACGACATCAAGCGAGTACCGGGGCAGGGCCGTTGAGTTGGAACGTTACGACGGGGCTGGAAGCAGATCAACTCGATGGGCTGGTGGCCCATGTGCATCGGGTGCTCGTCGGGGAGCCGGACCCGCCGGTCGTACCCGGGCGGATGTGGTCGCTGGGGCTGTACAAGTCCGTGGTGCTGGTGCTGTTCCTGCTGCGGCAGAACCCGGTCCAGGAGGTCGCGGCCGAGTTGTTCGGGGTCAGCCAGGCCACCGTCTCCAGGCGGTGGAACACCCTGCTGCCGGTGGTGGAGAAGGTCCTGGCCGGACACGTCCCGGGCCCCGCCGAGGCGTCGGCCGGCCGGATCGATCTGATCGACGGGACGCTCGTCACGACCTGGGACTGGGCGAGTGAGGGCACGAGAAATGTTCTCGGGCAAGCACCGTGACACCGGCTTCAACCTCCAGATCGCTGCCACGCTCGCCGGGGACCTCCTCGCGGTCTCCGAGCCGGTGCCCGGCTCGCGGCACGACACGTTCGCCTGGGGCCAGTCCCACTTCCCCGAAGCGTTCGCGGAACGGGAGAAGCTCGGGGACCTCGGCTACCTCGGTACCGGGATGCATACCGGACGACGAAAGCCACCGGGCCGGGAACGCTCCGCGGGAGACAACGAAGCCAACCGGTCCATCAACACCCTCCGCGCCGCCGTCGAACGTGCCATCGCACACCTCAAGGACTGGAAGGTCCTCGCCACCCGCTATCGCGGCCCCCTCACCCGATTCCCCGCTGTCATCAAGACGGTCGCAGCCCTCGCCTTCCACAAAAAGGGCTGGTGACACCCCCGTGAATAGGCCTCCGGGCAATGGGTTCTGGTGCAGGCCGCGGCGTGCGGAACGGCTCAGCTGACCGAGAGGTCGTCCCCGAACACCGCGTCCTGCCCGTACCAGCCGTGCAGGTAGACGGTCACGGTGCCCGAGGCGCCCGTCGTGAACGGCACGGTCAGCTTGGACCAGCCGCTGGAGCTCGTCCAGGTGCTGCCGGTGGCGCCGCCGCGCACCCCGAGGTAGGCGTAGCTGCCCTGGACCCAACCGCTCAGCGTGTACTTGGTGCTGGGGGCCAGGGTGAGCGTCTGCGTGCACTCGCCGGTCTGCGCGGAGGTGGGCGCGGTCTTCAGCGCGTACGAGCCGCCGTGCACCGGGCTGGACACCACACCGGCGCCGCTGTCGCAGGTCCACGGCGCGAGGGAGCCGCTCTCGAAGCCGCCGTTGACCAGCGCGCCGGGGTTGCCGCCGGAACCGGTCACGGTGAGTGTGAAGGTTGTCGAGTGGGCGAGCGTGCCCGCCGTGCCCGTAACGGTGATCGGGTACGTTCCGGGCGCTGCCGAAGCGGCCGCGCCGACCGTGAGCTGAGCCGAGGCACCTGCGGTGACGGAACTCGGGCTGAGCGTCGCCGTGACTCCGGCGGGGGCGCCGGTGGCGGTGAGCGCGAGGGACTTGGCGTTGCCGGAGGTCACCGCCGTACTCACCGTGGCCGTGGTGGAGCCGCCGGGTGCGACCGAGGCCGAGCCGGGCGCGACGGCCACCGAGAAGTCGTCCTGGACCGGTCCGCCGCCCCCGGTGAACGGCTCGAAGGTGTGGCTGAAGTACCACGGGTCCTGGGCGATGCCGGAGCAGGTGTCCTGCCCGCCGGTGCCGGGGCAGCCGCCGTTGTCGCGCTGGAGGGCCCAGAACGAGAGGGTGTTGATGCCCTTGGAGGTGGCCCAGTTGTAGACGGCGGTCGCGTCCGCGGTGGTGAACGTCTCGGCCGGGCCGTAGTCGTCGATGCCGGGCATCTCGGTCACGCCGACCATGCCCCACAGCTGGGCGGACGACTTGCCCGGGTACAGGGAGGCCAGCTGGTTGTAAAGGCCCGTGGCGGCGGTCTGGGTGTCGTTCGCCATGTTGTGCGTGGCGCCGTCGTAGTAGTCGAAGGTCATGATGTTCACGACATCGACCTTCGCGCCGTACTTGACCGCGCTGTTCAGCACCGCGAGCCCGCTGTCGGCGAGCCCGCCCGTGGTGGTGGGCAGGGTGTAGGAGATCTGCACCGAGCGCCCGTTGGCCGCCGCCCAGTCCTGCACCTTCTTGATCGCCTGGTTGCGGCGGTCGATGCCCGCCTTGTTGGTCAGCGAGTTGTCCTCGATGTCCATGTCGAGCCGGGAGAGGTCGTAGGTGGTGATGACCTTCTCGTACGCGGCCGCGATCGAGTCCACGTTGGTGCAGCTGTCGGCGATTTCGGTGCCGCCGTTGTCGGCCGCGTACCCGCCGAAGGACGGGATGACGTCGCCGCCGCGCGAGCGGATGGTGGAGATGTCGGCGCCGAACACGGACGACGAGATCGGCCGGCTCGTCGAGCCGTTCCAGTACGGGGTGCAGGAGCCCTTGGCGTCGGCCTGCACGAACGCCATCGTGAGGTACTTGGCTCCCGACTTCTGCGCCAGATCGGCGGGGCTGTCGGAGGAGTACGCCTCGAAGTACGGCGCGAAGACGTGCGCGGGGAGCGGGGCCGCGGCGTGCGCGGCGCCGCCGGCCCCGATGACGAGGCCGGCGGACGCGGCGACGGTGCTGAGCGTGGCGAGCAGAGCGCGGACGGATCTCGGACGTCTCATCGGGGCTCTCCGACGGGGGTGAGAGAAGGGTGCGGACGCCCCATGATTGGTCTGGACCAACGACCGGTCAAGGGTCTAGGCCAATTCATTCCGTGTGCTTTGCCTTGCGGGTCAACTGACGTGCGGCGATGGCCAGTTCGGGCCGCCGCGGCCGGTCAGATCTCGGCCAGCACCTTCGCCAGATACGGCGCCGTCCGGCCCGCACCGGCGTCGGCGACCTCCGCCGGTGGGCCCGCTGCCACCACGCGGCCTCCCTCGTCGCCGCCGCCCGGGCCGAGGTCGAGTATCCAGTCGGCGCCTGCCACCACGCTCATGTCGTGCTCGACGACGACCACCGTGTGGCCCGCGTCGACCAGGCCGTGCAGCTGGCGCAGCAGGATCTCGACATCGGCCGGGTGCAGACCTGTCGTCGGCTCGTCGAGGACGTACAGGGTGTGGTCGCGGCGGACGCGCTGCAACTCCGTTGCCAGCTTGATGCGTTGGGCCTCGCCGCCCGACAGCTCGGTGGCCGGCTGGCCCAGGCGCAGATAGCCGAGACCGACGTCGAGCAGGGCCGTCAGACTGCGGGCGGCCGACGGGGTGTCGGCGAAGACCTCGGCCGCCGCCTCCACGGTCAGGTCGAGCACCTCGGCGATGCTGCGGCCCCGGTGGGTGACTTCGAGCGTCTCGGGGCTGTAGCGCGCGCCGTGACAGTCCGGGCAGGGCGCGTACGTGCTCGGCAGGAAGAGCAGCTCCACCGACACGAACCCCTCGCCCTGGCAGGTCTCGCACCGGCCACCCGCCACGTTGAAGGAGAACCGGCCCGCCCTGTAGCCGCGCGCCTTCGCCTCGTCGGTCTCCGTGAACAGCTTGCGTACGACGTCGAAGAGTCCGGTGTACGTGGCCAGATTGGAACGCGGGGTGCGACCGATCGGCTTCTGATCCACCCTCACCAGCCTTCCCACGCCCGGGAGTTGCTCGGTCAGCGCGTCGACAAGCGTGGACTTTCCGGAACCGGAGACGCCGGTCACCGCCGTGAACACGCCGAGCGGGAACACCGCGTCGACGCCGCGCAGGTTGTGCCGGGTGACCCCGGTCAGCTCCAGGCGGCCACGCGGCTCGCGGACCGTGCGGCGCGGAGCGGGGGAGCGGTCGAAGAGGAAGCGGCGGGTCGCCGACTCCTCGACGCGGGCGAGCTCCGCCAACGGCCCGCTGTGCAGCACCCGGCCGCCGTGCTCGCCGGCCAGCGGACCCACGTCGACCAGCCAGTCCGCGTGCCGCACCACATCGAGATGGTGCTCCACGACGAACACCGAATTGCCCGCGGCCTTCAGCCGGTCGAGGACCGTGAGCAGCGCCTCGGTGTCGGCCGGGTGCAGCCCCGCCGACGGTTCGTCCAGGACGTACACCACGCCGAAAAGCCCGGAGCGCAATTGCGTGGCGAGCCGCAGGCGCTGCAGCTCGCCCGCCGAGAGCGTGGGCGCGGTCCGGTCCAGGCTCAGATAGCCGAGGCCCAGCTCCCTCACCGGGCCGATGCGGGAGAGCAGGTCGGCTGTGAGGGCCTTTGTCGTCGGGCCGCCGTCCGCGGTGCGCAGCAGCTCGGCCAGCGAAGTCAGCGGCAGGGCGACGAGCTCGGCGATCGTATGGCCCGCGAAAGTGACGGCGAGCGCCTCGGGGCGCAGCCGGCTGCCGCCGCACACCGGGCAGTCGGCGGCGGTGAGGAACCGCTCGGCCTTCGTGCGCAAGGTCTGGCTCTTGCTCTCCGCGAACGTCTTCATCACATAGCGCCGGGCGCTGAAGTACGTTCCCTGGTAAGGGCGTTGGATGCGTCCCGCCTCGCGCACCGGGTGCACCGTGACCACCGGCTGCTCGTCGGTGAAGAGGATCCAGTCCCGGTCCTTCTGGTCGAGCTCGCGCCACGGGCGGTCCACGTCGTAGCCGAGCGTGTCGAGCACGTCGCGGAGGTTCTTGCCCTGCCAGGCACCCGGCCAGGCGGCGATCGCACCTTCGCGGATGGACAGCGAGGGGTCGGGGACGAGCAGTTCCTCACAGGTGCGGTGGATGCGGCCGAGGCCCTGGCACTCGGGGCAGGCACCGGCGGCCGTATTGGGCGAGAAGGCGTCCGAGTCGAGACGCTCCGCGCCCGCCGGATAGTCGCCGGCCCGCGAGAACAGCATCCGCAGCGAGTTGGAGAGCGTGGTCACCGTGCCCACCGACGAACGCGACGAGGGCGCCGAGCGGCGCTGCTCCAGGGAGACCGCGGGCGGAAGACCCGAGATCTCGCCGACCTTCGGCGCACCCACCTGATGGATCAGCCGGCGCGCGTACGGCGCGACCGACTCGAAGTACCGGCGCTGCGCCTCGGCATAGATCGTGCCGAACGCGAGCGAGGACTTCCCCGACCCGGAGACGCCGGTGAACACGGCGATGCAGTCACGCGGAATGTCGACGTCCACCCCGCGCAGATTGTGCTCGCGGGCGCCGCGGACACGGACGTACGGGTCAGAGGGGGTTTGCATACCGGAATTCTACGGTTCGGGTGCCGGCGCGCGGTCTTCGGCCGGGAGTCTGCGGTCAGGCGTCCCGACGGGCCGCCAGGTCCGCGATCCGGGCCAGGCGCCGGTAGGAGTCGAGCAGCGCCTCGCGGTCGTACGTGCTGGTCGTGACGAGGAACTCGTCCGCGCCGCTGTGCTCGATGAGCTTCTCCAGCGCGTCGGCCACCTCCTCCTCGGTCCCGTACACCTGCCTGCGCAGCGCGTCCGCGAACAGGGTCCGCTCGCCGTCGGTCATGTCCCGCCCGAGGATGTCGTCGGCCGGGGACAGCGCCGGGAACTCGCCGCGGGTGCGGGAGTACGCCGTCGACCAGGCCTCCGGGACCAGGATCCGGTGGGCGGCCTCCGTGGTGTCCGCGACGGCGACCGTGCCGGACACGACGACGTACGGGCGCTCGGCTTGGGCGGAGGGACGGAAGGCGTCGCGGTAGGCGTCGATGGCCCGCAGCATCGCCTCCTCGCCGCGTACGTTCGCGATGACCAGCGGGAGCCCGGCCTCGGCGGCGACGAGGGCGCCCTGTCCGGTGGCGAGGACGAACGCGGGGACCGCGAGGCCCTCGGCGGGGCGGGCGTGGACCTGGGGGTGGGCGGTCTGGGTCCCGTCGAAGTAGCCGAGCAGTTCGGCCAGCTGCGCGCCGAAGTCGTCGGCGTCCTTCTTGTCGCGGCCGAGCGCTTTGCGGATCCCGTCGGTGAAGCCCACCGAGCGGCCGAGCCCCATGTCGATCCGCCCCGGGAAGAGCGACTCCAGAACCCCGAACTCCTCGGCCACGACGATGGGTTGATGATTCGGCAGCATCACACCGCCGGTGCCGACCCGGATCGTGGAGGTGGCCGACGCGACGGCCGCGGCCAGGACGGCTGGCGCGGAGCCCGCGACGCCGGGCACGGAATGGTGCTCGGAGACCCAGAACCGGTGATACCCGAGCCGCTCGGCCTCGCGGGCCAGCGCCACGGTGTCCCGCAGGGCCTGCGGTCCGTCGTGCCCCGCGCGGATGCGCGAGCGGTCGAGCACGGAGAAACGAGTCGTCGCGATCACGGAGGTCACACACGGTTCAACGTCTGGGATGCGCCATGATTCCCGAGCCCCGCCGAAAGCTGCCCGCTTGGCCGGTTCTAGCCTGGGGGCGTGATCGACAACACCCGGCCCCTGGCCGTCTTCGACCTGGACGGCACGCTCGCGGACAGCTCCCACCGCCAGCGCTTCCTCGACCGGGGGCCCCGCGACTGGGACGCGTTCTTCGCCGCGGCGCCCGCCGACCCGCCGCTCGCCGAGGGCGTCGCACTGTGTCGGGAGGCCGCCGGGGACTGCGAGGTCGTCTATCTCACCGGGCGGCCCGAACGCTGCCGTGAGGACACCCTGGCCTGGCTCGCCGAGCAGGGCCTTCCGGCCGGCGCCCTGCACATGCGGCGCAACGACGACCGGCGCCCCGCGCGCGTCACCAAGCTGCAGATCCTGCGCGGGCTCGGCCGGAACCGCGAGATCCGCATGCTGGTCGACGACGACGAGCTTGTGTGCGACGCCGCCGAGCAGGCGGGCTTCCGGGTCGTACGGGCCCGCTGGACCGCGCCCAGCGAGGCGCTGAAGGACGCCCAGGAGCGCGAGGGACGCACCTGAGGGGCCGCTCGTCCGGGGGTCGCTCGGCGTGCCCGGCCGACGGGTGGCGGCGCCGGTCGGGGCCAGTCCGCCGACCACAAGCCTGAAGCTGAGGTTCAGGGTCAGACCTCGGCCGAAGTGCGGAGCCGGAATCGCACCCGCCCCACATTGCCGAGCCGGAATCGCATCCGGAACTGCCTGGCCGGAATCCTCGACCCCTGCGTCAGACTTCCGCGTCGTCGTCCAGCCGGAAGCCGACCTTGAGGCCGACCTGGTAGTGCTCGATCACGCCGTTCTCGATGTGGCCGCGGACCTCCGTCACCTCGAACCAGTCCAGGTTGCGGAGGGTCTGCGCCGCGCGGGCGACCCCGTTGCGGATGGCCTGGTCGACGCCCTCGTGAGAGGTTCCGACGATCTCGCTGACGCGGTACGTGTGCTGGGACATGGAGGTGTCTCCTCTCGTCGCGTTACTCCACCGTGCCCCACCCGGCCGCACTCCGCGAGACAGCGGCCCGCGCCCGGTCCGGTTCGGTCCGGCGATGGCCGGAAAAGTTCACTCCCCTCCGGGGCTTGACCGCCTCATTGGTCCATACCAAACTCACGAGCCACACCCGAACAAGCCACATCGCGCTTGCCCCCACGTCGGGTCATGACTGCTTGCCCACACGCAGAAGGTGACCTTTCGTGAGGATCCATCGCGCTCTTGCCTGCTCCGTTGCGCTTGTCTCGGTATGCGCACTCAGCGGTTGCGGCGCGCTTCCGGGATTTGGCGACGGCACCATCAAGGTGACCGTCTGGCTGATGAAGGACAGCGCATCGGACGACTTCGTGCAGCGCTTCAATCAGGGCTTCGAGAAGGAGCACAAGGACGTCGAGCTCGATGTCCGGATCCAGGAGTGGACCGGCATCGGCGAGAAGGTCACCGCCGCGCTGAAGGGCGGTGACGCGCCGGACGTCATCGAGGTCGGCAACACGCAGGTGCCCCAGTACGCGGCGAGCGGAGGCCTGCTCGACATGACCCTGGAGTCGTTGCGCGACTGGGGCAGCGACGCCTGGCTGCCGGGCCTCGCCCAGCCGGGCAACGTGGACGGCATGCAGTACGGCATCCCGTGGTACGCCGCCAACCGCGTCGTCATCTACAACAAGGACCTGTTCGGAGCCGCCGGAATCACCAAGCCCCCGAAGAACCGCGCGGAGTGGCTCGCCGACACCGCGAAGCTCAACTCCGGCTCCACACAAGGGATTTACCTCGCGGGCCAGGACTGGTACACGCTCGCCGGCTTCGTCTGGGACGAGGGCGGGGAGCTCGCGCAGGAGGACACTGGAGACTGGAAGGGCACGCTCGACAGCCCGGCCGCGCTGCGCGGCATGGAGTTCTACAAGCAGCTCCAGGCGCTCGGCCGGGGGCCCAGGAACGCGGACGAGGCGACCCCGCCGCAGGCCGACGTCTTCGCCAAGGGCAAGGTCGCCCAGATGATCGCGGTGCCCGGCGCCGCCAAGGCCATCCAGAAGGCCAACCCGCGGCTCGCCGACAAGCTGGGTTACTTCCCGATCCCGGGACCCACCGACGCCAAGCCGGGCGCGGTCTTCACTGGTGGCTCGGACCTGATCATCCCGCGCAAGACCGCGCACCGGGCCGAGGCCGTCCAGATCGTCGCGGCGCTGACCGGCGAGAAGTGGCAGACCGATCTGGCCACCACGATGGACTACGTACCCAACAAGTCCACGCTCGCCCACGCGGTCGAGGGCCAGGCGGGCACCGCCGCCATGGCCAAGGGCGCGGTACAGGGGCGGGCCACGCCCAACTCGCCGCAGTGGGCCGCCGTCGAGGCCGACAACCCGATCAAGCCGTACATGACGGCCGTCCTCGGCGGAGCCGACCCGAAGAAGGCCGCCAAGGCCGCTTCCGACCGGATCACGACCCTGCTGTTCCCCTGAGCGGGCCCGGTTTTGCGCCTCGGTGGGGCCGATGGGGCGAGCCGGGATTGGGGTCATGGGACGGCTGATGTCAGGATGGGGTCCATGCAGAACGTATTTTTCGACATCACCATTGACGGCAAGGACGCCGGCCGCATCGTCTTCCGGCTCTTCGACGACGTCGTCCCGGAGACGGCCCGCAACTTCCGCGAGCTCGCCACCGGCCAGAACGGCTACGGCTACGAGGGCTCCGCCTTCCACCGCGTCATCCCGGACTTCATGCTCCAGGGCGGCGACTTCACGCACGGCAACGGCACCGGCGGCAAGAGCATCTACGGCGCCAAGTTCAAGGACGAGAACTTCGCCCTCAAGCACGACCGGCCGTTCCTGCTGTCGATGGCCAACGCGGGCCCGAACAGCAACGGATCCCAGTTCTTCGTGACGACCGTCGTCACGGACTGGCTGGACGGCAAGCACGTCGTCTTCGGCGAGGTCGTCGAGGGCCAGGACCTCGTCAAGCAGATCGAGTCGCTGGGCAGCCGCAGCGGCGCCCTGAGCGCCAAGGTCGCCATCAGCAAGAGCGGCACCGTCGCCTGACGTCCGCCCCACACGTGAACGGCGCCGCCCGCCCGGGTCCACCCCGGGCGGGCGGCGCCGTTTCTTGTCGCCGGGTTGGGGCATTCGGTGGTGCGGCCGCGTTGCGTTGATCACTATGGGGGTGTTGGCGAACGCCGGTCAGGGGCACTCGGGCAGTGGACGGCCCAGTTCTCGTCCCCGTTCGCAGGTCCCAGGGAAAGGACGCACACCGTGGCACGACCGAGGATTCTCGTCGTAGGCGCCGGCTTCGCAGGGGTCGAATGCGTACGCCGCCTGGAACGCCGCCTCCAACCGGGAGAAGCGGAGATCTCCCTGGTCACCCCGTTCTCCTACCAGCTGTATCTGCCCCTGCTTCCGCAGGTCGCGGCCGGGGTCCTGACCCCGCAGTCGGTGGCCGTGTCGCTGCGGCGCAGTGCCAAGCACCGCACCCGGATCATCCCGGGCGGCGCCATCGGCGTGGACCCCAAGGCGAAGATCTGCGTCATCCGCAAGATCACCGGCGAGACAATCGACCAGCCGTACGACTACATCGTGCTGGCCCCCGGCAGTGTGACCCGCACCTTCGACATCCCCGGGCTGCTCGACCACGCCCGTGGCATGAAGACCCTCGCGGAGGCCGCGTACATCCGCGACCACGTCATCTCCCAGCTCGACCTGGCCGACGCGAGCGACGACGAGGACGAGCGGGCATCGCGGCTGCGCTTCGTCGTGGTCGGCGGCGGCTACGCGGGCACCGAGACCGCCGCCTGCCTCCAGCGGATCACCCATACCGCGCTCAAGCGGTACCCGCGTCTGGACCCGCGCCAGATCAAGTGGCACCTCATCGACATCGCGCCGGGGCTCATGCCCGAACTGGGCGACAAGCTCGGCAAGGCGGCCCTGGAGATCCTGCAGAAGCGCGGCATCGAGGTGTCGCTCGGGGTGTCCGTCGCCGAGGCAGGCGCGGACAAGGTCACCTTCACCGACGGCCGCGTCCTGCCCTGTCGCACCCTCATCTGGACGGCGGGCGTCGCCGCGAGCCCCCTGGTCGGCACGCTGGACGCGGACACGGAGCGCGGCCGGCTCCTGGTCACCCCCGAGCTGGCCGTGCCGGACCTCGACGGCGTGTTCGCGCTCGGCGACGCCGCCGCCGTGCCCGACCTCGCCAAGGGCGAAGGCGCCTTCTGCCCGCCCACCGCGCAGCACGCCATGCGCCAGGGCCCGAAGCTCGCCGACAACATCATCGCCTCACTGCGCAACCAGCCGCTGAAACCCTACGTCCACAAGGACCTCGGGCTCGTGGTCGACCTCGGAGGCCGCGACGCCGTCTCCAAGCCGCTCGGCATCGAACTGCGCGGCCTGCCCGCCCAGGCGGTGGCGCGCGCCTACCACTGGTCGGCGCTGCGCACCAATGTCGCCAAGACCAGGGTCCTGACCAACTGGATGCTGAACGCGGTCGCCGGCGACGACTTCGTCCGCACCGGCTTCCAGGCCCAGAAGCCCGCCACGCTGAAGGACTTCGAGTACACCGACGCCTATCTGACCCCGGAGCAGGTCCGCGCACACACCGCTTCACTGACCGTACGAGGCTGATGCGGGCGGCTCCCCGGTCCCCGCGGCGCGGCGGCCCTCGCGCGCGAGGCGCCGGCCGCCGGCCGCGTACCACTGGAGCCCGATGACGGCCGCGAGGGCGATTTCGACGAGGTCGCCGCCGTAGTACATGAGCTCGGCGGCGGCCGAGAGGTCGCCCGGCGCGAAGCCGGTGCCGGGCGGGGGCGTCGCGTACAGCATCCTGGCGAGGACGGCGTGCGCGCCGCCCCCGCCGACCAGCGCGGCCGACCGGAGGACCACGCCGTGGCGGCGCGGCAGCGGATCGAGCGAGCAGACGACGGCCGAGAACAGCAGCCCGGCCGCGAAGACATGGAGGTGGACCAGGGCCATGAGCCACGGCCGTTCGTGTGCGGTGGCGAACAGCGGGGTGCGGTAGAGCAGCCACAGCCCGCCGAGGTCGAGCAGCGCCGCCACCGGCGGGTTCGCGAGCACCCCGACCGGCCGCGAGCGAAGAACGGCCAGAAGACGGCGCCGCCCGCCCGGCGGCAGGGAGCGCAGCGCCAGCGTGATGGGCCGGGCGAGCACGAGCAGCAGCGGTGCCACCATGCCGGTGGCCACGTGCTGGGCCATATGGCCCGTGAACGGGCCGCCCGGCGGCGCGACGAGGGCCGCCGCCACGAGGGCCGCCGCGCCCGCCGTGAAACAGAGGTCGCGCACGAGCGGCCAGCGGTCCCCGCGCCGCCGCAGCCGCGCCGCCGCGACCAGATAGGCGACCCCGCCGCCCAGCGCGAACGCGGCCGCGAGCAGAGCGGCTCCGCCCGGCTGCCCGCCGCCATGCGGATGGACCATCAACTCCCGCACCGCTAGCGGTGGTTGGCGCGCCAGGCGGCACGGAGCAGTGTGACTCCGATCGCGAGGAACAGCACGGCGAGGATGTTCCACGTCAGGTCGTACGGAGTGAGATCGACGTGGTACCTGATCTGGTGCAGCTTCATCAGCTTGTGCTGGACGGTGCCGTCGTACAGCTGGAACGCCCCCGTGCCGGTCAGGATGCCCCCGGCCAGCGCCCGCCCCACCAGGCCCGCCCGGTGGCGCAGATCGGCGACCATGAACAGGCCGATGACCACGGCGAACCAGCCGAAGGCGTGGAAGAGCCCGTCCGACACCAGGCCGACGCCCGGCGTCGAGCGGTCGTAGAAGTGATGCCAGTGCAGGAGCTGGTGGAAGACCGTCTCATCGACGAAGGCGGCGATGCCCACGCCGATGAGCACGCCGGACCAGGCCGAACGGGCGTGCAGCGCAAGGCCTTTGGGCTGCGGTGGAGCGGTGCGGGATACGGATGGAGTCGTCATCGGCGGCACGTCCTCGATGGGAGTCTGCGGAAGATCGTCCGACGCGGAACAAGCACACCCGGTCCCGTTGCCCGCCCCCGGCACGAACAAGCGTCCCGATCCGGCCGTCCTGTCCCGTACGTCCGGATCCGGCCTTCTTGCTCCGTACGGCGGTGCCTTCCGGCGCGGAGCCGGTCGCCGAGGGGAAGATGGGAGGAGCCTCCGGTGTTGTTCCGGCGTCGGCCGAAGCCGGGCCGGCCCGCAGGTCACTGACGACGAAAGGGACCCCACCATGCCTCTCGACGGCGAGTACGAGCCGAGCCCCACCCAGTGGGTGCGCGAGCAGGTCGACCTCATCGAGCGTTCCGGCGGCACCGAGGGAATGACGATGCGCGGCATGCCCGTGATCCTGCTGACGACGCGGGGCGCCAAGAGCGGCAAGCTGCGCAAGACCCCCCTGATGCGGGTCGAGCACGACGGCCGGTACGCGGTGGTCGCCTCGCTGGGCGGCGCGCCCAAGAACCCCGTCTGGTACTACAACGTCGTCGCCGACCCCGAGGTGGAGCTCCAGGACGGCACCGTGCACACGGACATGACGGCCCGTCAGGTGACGGGAGCGGAGAAGGCGGAGTGGTGGGAGCGGGCCGTCGCCGCGTTCCCCGATTACGCGGACTACCAGAAGAAGACGGACCGCGAGATCCCCGTCTTCGTCCTGGAGGCCGTACCGGGCGGCCACTGACCCGAGGCCCTCGTGCGGGCCCCGTGGCACCAGCGCCGCGGGGCCCGCACGGCTGCTCAGCCCGCGGTCGCCAGCGAGAGCGCGAAGCGTCCGGCGGCATCCGTCCACCAGCGCGACGGCACGAACCCGGCGGCGCTCAGCTCGGCCCGTACGCCTTCCTCGCGGAACTTGGCGGACACCTCGGTGCGCAGCTCCTCGCCTGCCGCGAAGGAGACCACGAGGTCCAGCTCGGGGATCTTCACGGTCACGTCGCGGCGGGCCCGCAGCCGCATCTCGATCCACTCCTCCTCGCCGTTCCACAGCGCGACATGGTCGAAGTCGTCCGGATCGAAGTCCGCGCCGAGTTCGCGGTCGATGACGCTGAGCACGTTCTTGTTGAAGGCCGCCGTCACGCCCGTCGGATCGTCGTACGCGCGGACCAGCACGGACTCCTCCTTCACCAGGTCGGTCCCGATGAGGAGCGAGTCGCCCGGAGTCATCAACTTACGGACGGAGGTGAGGAATTCTGCGCGCTCGGCGGGCAGCAGATTGCCGATCGTGCCGCCGAGGAACGCCACCAGGCGGGGGCCGGGAGCCTCGGGCAGTTCGAGGACCTGGGTGAAGTCCGCGATCAGCGCGTGGACCCGCAGGCCCGGGTGGTCGGCGAGCAGCCCCTCGGCCGCCCCGGCGAGCGCGCTCTCGCTCACGTCGACCGGTAGGTACGTCAGCGGCGCGGGCAGCGCGTCCAGGAGCAGCCGGGTCTTCTCGGAGGATCCCGAGCCGAGTTCGACCAGGGTGTGCGCGCCGGTCGCGGCGGCTATGTCGGCCGCGCGGTGGTTAAGGATCTCGCGCTCGGCCCGCGTCGGGTAGTAGTCGGGAAGCCGGGTGATCTCCTCGAACAGCTCGCTGCCTCGTGCGTCGTAGAACCACTTGGGCGGAAGGGACTTGGGGGTCCGAGTGAGCCCGTGCAGCACATCGGCGCGCAGTGCGGCCCCGGTGGCGTCCTCGGGCAGGGTGCGGGTCAACTGGAACGGGCGCACTACTGGGGCTCCTTGAGGGGGGTGAGCAGGACATCGGTGCGGGTGGCGGCGAGCAGGGTGCGGTCGGGCACCTCGCGCCAGTACGGGTCGTCGTCGTACGGCTCGGAGGCGACGACGGTGGAGCGGCCGGGGGAGTGCAGATACCAGAGGGTGTCGCCCCAGGCGGTGGCGGTGATCGTCTCGCCGTCGGTGAGCAGCAGGTTCAGACGCGAGCCAGGGGCCGCGGCGGCCAGTTCGGTGACGGTGTCGGCCATGGCCTGGCCGGCCTCGTCGCCGCTGGTCAGCCGGTTGAGTACGAGCGCCCACACGAACGCCGCGTCGCAGCGGGCCTCCAGGCTGAGCAAGGCCTGTGCGGGCAGCGCGGCGGCGAGCGGGGCCGCGCTGCGGGGCCAGCCCCGGACGGCGCCGTTGTGACTGAACAGCCAGCGCCCGGAGGCGAACGGCGCGGCCGCCGCCTCGCCGTCCGCGCCCGCCTCGGTGGCGTCCCTGACCGCCGCGAGCACGGCTCCGGTACGCACCACCCGGGCCAGGTCCGCGAGGTTCGGATCGGCCCAGATCGGCCCGGACCGGCGGTAGCGGGCCGGCACCTGATCGCCGTCCGCGTACCACCCGACGCCGAAACCGTCGGCGTTGACCGTGCCGTGACGCTGGCGACGCGGCGCCCACGACTGCCGGTAGAGCCCGTGCGGCGGCCGCACGAGAAGCTCACCGATGCTCAACGCCGACCCTAGATAGGCCATATGACGGCACATCAGTCGGCATCCCGTGCCGTGCGGAAGCCCGCGAAGATCTGGCGCCGCACCGGCAGGTCCCAGTTGCGGAAGGTGCCCCGGCAGGCCACCTCGTCCACGGAGAACGCGCCGCCGCGCAGCACCTTGTGCCCGGGGCCGAAGAAGACCTCCGAGTACTCGCGGTAGGGGAAGGCCACGAAGCCCGGATAGGGCAGGAAGTCGCTCGACGTCCACTCCCACACATCGCCGATCAACTGGCGTATGCCGAGCGGTGATTGGCCTTCCGGGTACGCCCCGGCGGGCGCGGGACGCAGGTGCCGCTGGCCGAGGTTGGCGTGGGCCGGGGTGGGATCGGCATCCCCCCAGGGGTAGCGGCGCGAGCGGCCCGAAACCGGGTCGTGGCGGGCCGCCTTCTCCCACTCCTCCTCGGTCGGAAGCCGCCGCCCGGCCCAGCGGGCATAGGCATCGGCCTCGTACCAACTGACGTGCAGCAAGGGCTCGTTGACCGGTACCGGCTCGGTCACTCCGAACCGCCTGCGCAGCCACTCGCCGCCCTCGCGCCGCCAGAACAGCGGCGCGCTCAGCTCGTGCTCGCGGACCATCGCCCAGCCCGCCGGCTCCCACCAGCGCTCCTCGCGGTAGCCGCCGTCCTCGATGAACCGCAGGTACGCCCCGCACGTCACCGGGGTCGTGTCCAGATGGAAGGCGGGCACGATGCGGTGGTGCGCGGGGCGCTCGTTGTCCAGCGCCCACGGCTCCGTGGAGGTGCCCATGGTGAACGGGCCGCCGGGGACGAGGACTTCGGCGGGCAGGCCCTCGGTGGTGCCGGGCGGCGGCTCGGGTGCGGTGAGCGCGGCCGGGCCCTTGCGGAGCTGATGGGTGATCAGCATGGTCTCGTCGTGCTGCTGTTCATGCTGGGCGATCATCCCGAAGGCGAACGCGGCATCGGTCAGCGGCCCGCCGCGCAACGGGGTGCGCTCCAGGACGTCGATCGCCCGGCCCCGCACGTCGGCGGCGTACCGGCGCGCCTCGGCGGGGGCGAGCAGCGGAAGGGCGGGACGGGTGGCGCGCGGGTGCTCGAAGGCGTCGTACAGCGAGTCGATCTCGGGCCGGATCGCGTCCTGCCCGGCGACGGCGCGCAGCAGCCACTGCTCCTCCTGGTTGCCGATGTGCGCCAGGTCCCAGACGAGCGGTGACATCAACGGAGAGTGCTGCGCGGTCAGTTCGCGGTCGTCGACGCTGGAGGTGAGCACGCCGGTCCGGGCGCGCGCAGCGGTGAGCGCTGTCAGGGCGCGGGCCCTGAGCAGCTCCGGGTCGGTCATATGCGGATGTCCTTCGGTGGGACGGGCGAGGGGGTGTCGTCGGCCGGACATCGGCCCCGTACGACATAGCGGTCGCTGAAGGCGGCCACCCGGTCCTGGAGCTCCGGGGAGGCGCCGAGGCGCGGGAGCGCGCCGAGCGCCGCCGTGAAGCACGCGATGGCGGCCTCGCGCAGCTCGGGGTCGGCGAGCCCGTCGTGGGCGGCCGCCCGCCAGAGCGGGTTGCGGGGGGCGGGCAGTGAACCAGTGCGTTCGGCAAGGGGTTTGACGGTCCGGTAGGCGATCTCGGCAGCCTCCGGATCGTCGAACAGCGCGCTGGTCACGGCGAGCGGCACGGTCCACCCGTCGTTGCCGGGCTGTGCGTCGATCATGCGCAGCTCCAGATGGCCGCGCGGCCGCACCGGCGGGAACAGGGTGGTCAGGTGGTAGTCGAGGTCGGTACGGGTCGGCGGCCGCGGCACGCCGGTGCGCAGCCACTGCCGGAAGGTGAGACCCGGCGGCGCGGACCAGGGCCCCGCCTCGGCCCGTACGCACATGACCGGGGCGTCCAGGACGTGCGCGGCCCAGGATTCGCGGGGCGGCCCTTCGAGTGGCGGGGCGAGCGCACACACCGGGTCGATGTCGCTCCAGTTGGCCTGCCGGGTGGACCGCCAGCCGGTCAACTGATCGCCTCTCACAGGGGAGTTGGCGAACGCGGCGACGAGAACAGCCCCCAGCAGATGGGCCATCAGCCAGCGCCGCCCGAAGCCGAGCGGGCCGGGCTCCTCGTACCCGGCGTCGATGCAGACCTGGACGGAGGCCGAGGAGCACATCATGGCCCGCCCGGCCGGACCCGTACGGTCGAGATGGGCCTCCATCGCGTCGTACCGCGCCTGGCGCAGCATGCGGCGCGGGGGATGCCAGGGGTCCTGGCCGAGGCCGACGAGCGCGAGGCCGCGCTCTTTGAGGGCGGCGCGGACCGCCGTCAGATCGGCGGAGACGGTGGAGATGCACTCCATGAGCGATGCGGCGGGCAGCGAGCTGAGCTCAAGCTGGCCGCCGGGTTCGACGGTGAGCGGCGACCGCAGCGGCAGGGTGCGTAAGGCGGCGTAGGCGGCTTCCAGACGCTCGTGCCGGACGGGAAGCCGGGGGTGGTGCAGATCGTGGACGAGCCATTCCAGCTCCACGCCGACGGTGCGTGGCGGACCCGTCTTGAAGCAGATACATCGCAGCAGGTCGTCGGCCTCTGTCTCGGTCAACTCACTGGAGTTCATGGACGCTTGCCCTCCCTTCGGGGTTTGGACACACATGCCGTCCTACCTAAGTCTTTGTCGCGGCATCGCACAAGGGCGCCTGCGGGGGCGGATATTCGATTGCGACAATCTTCCGCGGACGTTCACGATGCACCGCATGAGTGCACGACTGCGCGGGATCGCGCGCCACACGGTGGAGATCACCGACGCCGGCCGGTACGAGAGCGAGAACGGCCGTACCGTGTCGATCGCCCAGCCGCTGGCCGCCGCCCTCGCGGGCACGACCCTGCACGGCCCGGAGCCGCTCGCCGTCACGCCCGACCGGGACCGCGTGACGCGCGTCGAGGTGACGGGGGAGAGCAGCCTGGACGCGGCGCGGCGGATGGTGGCGGAAGGATCGGGCGAGGCCGGGGAGGCCGAGCAGGCCGGGGCGGTCGCCGTGCTCACCTTCGCCTCCGCACGCAACCCCGGCGGCGGCTTCCTCAATGGCGCCCAGGCCCAGGAGGAAGCGCTCTGCCGCTCCTCCGCGCTGTACGCGACCCTGCTGCGCGCCCCGGACTTCTACGCCCGCCACCGCGGCGACCGCGACGTGTTCTACACCGACCGGGTCATCCACTCGCCCGGCGTCCCGGTGTTCCGCGACGACCGCGGCCGCCTCCTCGACGTGCCCTACCTCGCCGGATTCCTGACCTCGCCCGCCCCGAACGCCGGAGTGATCAGGACCCGTACGCCCGAAGAGGCGCACCGCATCGGGCCCGTGCTCGACGCGCGCGCCGGACGCGTCCTGGAGACGGCGGCCCTGCACGGCTACCGGCGCCTGGTGCTCGGGGCCTGGGGGTGCGGAGTGTTCCGCAACGACCCGGGGCGGGTGGCCGCGGCGTTCCACGACCACCTCACCGGGGAGGGCCGGTTCGCGGGCCACTTCGACGAGGTCGTCTTCGCGGTCCTGGACCGGACGAAGAGTCAGGCCACCCTGGGCGCCTTCGAGGCGGCGTTCAGGCGATAGCGGCGCTCGGCGTCAACCCGAACGGCCTCAGCGCCAGCCGTACCGTTCGCGCAGGCGGTCCGCGACCAGGGTGAAGCGGGGGAGGTCCAGGGCGCAGGCCTCGCGTCGCATGCCGCGCTCGTGCAGCCGCAGCACGCGGTCGAGGTCCACCCAGGACTCGCGGCCCTCCCGGTCCCAGGGTCCGACGCCGATCGGCACCCATTCGCGGTCGTGGTCGTGCCGCTTGCTGGACAGCTGCACCGCGAGCAGCGTACCGGCCGCCTCACGGGCCACCACGAGGACCGGCCGGTCCTTGCCGCGCCCGTCGTTCTCCTCGAAAGGCACCCACGTCCACACGATCTCCCCGGGATCGGGGTCGCCGTCGCGGTCCGGGGCGTAGGCCATGCGGACCGTCCCCACGGCGTGGGGATCGGCTTCGGTGGTGGCTGCCGGGCCGCTCTGGCCGGGGAGCGGGGGACGGTCGGTGCGGTCGTCGAGATACGCAGTCATCCGGACACCGTAGGGCCTGTACGGCCCAACCCACAGGGCGGGTACGCCTAGCGGGCGGCAGGCTCGGGCACATGATCCCTCGCTCCGGCGCACGCCTGCGCCTCGCCGTCCTGTGCGCGGCCGCCGCGCTGCTCACCACCCTCGTCCAGCCCCGGGCAATCGCCGACGAGCCGCCCCCGCGCACCGTCTCCGGCTGGCTCCCGTACTGGGACCAGGAAGGCGCCTACGCGGACGCGCTGCGGCACGCCGCCCAACTGCACACCGTCAGCCCGTTCTGGTACCAGGCCAAGGCGGCGGACAAGATCGACGGCCACCCCGGCGCGGGGGAGACCCGCATCATCGACGGGCTGCACCAGGCCGGCATCAAGGTCGTGCCGACGGTCATGGAGACGATGAAGTCCGGCGAGCTCGCGGCGATCCTCACGGACCCTCAGCTCCGTACCACCCACGTCGAGACGCTGCTCGCCCTTGTTCGCAGCCGGTCGTACGACGGCATCGACATCGACTACGAGTCGATCGCCCCGACGGGTGACGCGGACTACCCGGCCGTGCGCGCCGCCTACGCGGCCTTCGCCGGGGAACTCTGCGGACGGCTCCGCGCGTTGGCCAAGCAGTGCGTACTCACCGTGTCCCCGCAGACCGCGAACACCGGCCGGATCTGGGACTACCAGGCGCTCGGCAAGGCCGCCGACAAGGTCCGCATCATGGGGTACGACCTCCACTGGCAGGGCGGCAGCGCCGGGCCGCTGGCCAGCCCGCAGTGGTACGACGACATCCTGCGCCGGGCCACCGCACTGATCCCCGCCGACAAGCTGGAAATGGGCCTTCCGGCCTACGGCTGGGACTGGGTGCCCGACGGCAGGACCCGCCATGTCACCTGGCGCGAGGCCGAGGCGCTGCGAGTGGCGCAGGGCGCCCCCTACCACCTCGACCCGGACTCCCAGACCCCGCACTTCACATACGAGGAGGACGACAGCGTCCGCGAGGTCTGGTACCAGGACGCCGCGGGCGTCACCGCCGATCTGCCGGTGCTGCGCCGCCACGGCATCCGCAACACGACGATCTGGGCCCTGAACTTCGAGGACCCGAAGGTCTGGCCGGTCCTGGGGAAGGTATGAACATGGCGGGAATGTGACAGGGATTCGGCGTAGCCGGGTATCTGCCCTTTCGGTCGGCCGCGTACTGCCCTCACGTACCTGGCGTATGGGTCAACTCGGGCGTATCCAGGGTGAGTCGGAGTTGGATTCCTGCGCGGGAAGAGGCACCCCTTGCACGACCGAGACAACGCCAAAGAGAATGCCATCGAGAAGGACGGGCGCACACCGGCCCGCAAGCCCGAGGCCGAGGGTGGTGCGCACCTCGCCCTCCAGGGCACGGCGGGGAACGCGGCCGTGGTGCAGATGCTCCGCCAGGCCGGACACCCCTGGGCGGAGGAGCGGCACCAGCACGGCGCCGGGTGCGGGCATCAGCAGGCCGAGGAGCCGGAAGTGCAGCGGTCAGCGGTCCATGACGTGCTGCGCTCGGGCGGCAAGCCGCTCGACGACGCGACCCGTACGGACATGGAGTCCCGGCTCGGTGCGGACTTCTCGGACGTGCGCATCCACGACGACAGCGCCGCCAGGGCCTCGGCGGCGGAGGTCGGCGCCCGCGCCTACACCTCGGGCAGCCATGTCGTGATCGGCGACGGCGGCGCCGACAAGCACACCCTGGCCCACGAACTGACCCACGTCATCCAGCAGCGCCAAGGTCCGGTCGCGGGCACGGACAACGGCTCGGGGCTCAAGGTCTCCGATCCGTCCGACCGGTTCGAGAGGGAAGCCGAGGCCAACGCGACGCGGGCGATGTCCGGCGCGCCGGTGCAGCGGGCCGAGAAGGATCGCACCGTGGAAGCGGCTGGGGACGTCGCCGTACAGCGCGCCGAAGGGGACACCGCCGTCTCGATCGCCGAGGGGGAGGTCGACGAGGTCGGCCCGGGCGGCACCATCACGTACCCCAGCGTGACCAGTTGCCTGGTCATCACCGCGTACCTGCGGGACGGCGGCAAGGTGGGCGGCCACGCCAGCCTGTTCCGGATGGAGGGGAAGCTGTACTCGGACCAGATCCTGCCTGCGATCAAGACTCGCATCGGCAAGCGCCGGGTGGAATCCATCGACGTCAGGGGAGCTGTCTCGGCCTGGAACCCGGAGTACCTGACGAAAGCCATCGAGCGTTCCGAGTCGCCCGCCCCGCAGCTGAACGACCCGAACGGCATCGGCGACGTCGTGGCCACTGCGCTGAACCGGCAGCGCAACAAGGTCACCGTCCACGAGGTCCCGGACGGCACGCTGACGAGGTGACCCCGGGTCAGCTGTGCCGGCCGGCCGCTTGTTCCGCGAGGCGGCTGGTCATCACCAGGTTGCCGTCCGCGGCGCGCCGGACGAGGACGCCGGTGCGGAGGTAGCCGTCGGCGGTGAAGGCGCGCGCGTTGCGTTCGGGTGCCCGGTAGTAGCCCCGCAGGGTGTACGGACCCCGGGCGAGGAGCTCGCCGGACTCCCCCTCGGGCACGTCCTTGCCGTCGCCGCCGAGGATGCGGATCTCGTCGTCCGGGGAGAGCGGGCGGCCGTGCGTGGTGAACACGGTCTCGTCCGGGTCGTCGGACCGGGTGAGGGTGAGCAGCCCCTCGGCCATGCCGAAGACCCGCTGCGGGCGGCAGCCCAGTTCCGAGCCGATCCGTTCGGCGATCGCCCGGGGTGCCTCTCCGTCGATCTGCACAAGACGCAGACTGCTCAAGTCGGCCTGTCTGGTGGGGAGTTGATCGATCCAGGACTGGGCGGCGTCGGGGCTGAGCGACGTGATGGTGACCCGCTCCCGCCCGATGAGCGGGAAGCACTCGGCGGGTTCCGGGCTGTCGGCCAGGACCACGGTGCCGCCGACGGAGAGGGCGCCGAGGATGCCGGGGCAGCCGAAGGTGAAGTTCGACTCGGCGGGCAGCGCGGCGAGATACACGTCGTTCCCGGTGAGCGCCACCAGCTCGGCGGCGGCCCGTGCCTGGTAGGCGTAGTCGTTGTGGGTGCGCGGAATGACCTTGAGCGTCTCGGCGGTACGGCCGGAGAGCAGGAAGAGCGCGACCTCGCCGGAGCTCTGCACGAGCGCCGGACCGGGCGGCGAGTCGAGGGAGTTCAGCGGGAAGTAGTGGCAGCTCGACACGTCGGTCGAGAAGCCGCCGTACGGGGACGAGGTGCCGGGCGGTTCATAGGTGAACACCCGCCGCAGGAAAGGCCCTTGGGCCGCGATGTCCGCTGCCATCGCCGTGTGGTCGAAGCCCAGGTACGTCGAGGGGGCGACGTAACCGACGGCCTCGGTGACCCGCACGAGGTGGGACACCTCGGGCGCGCGGTACGACAGGGGGCAGAACACGGGGACCGCGCCGACCCGCATCAGCGCGAAGACGGTGCTGACGAACTCGGGCACGTTCGGCAGCTGGACGACGACCCGCTGCCCGGGCCGCATGCCGCGCAGCCGCAGCCCGGCGGCCATGCGGTCCACGCGCCGGTTCAGCTGCGCGTACGTGATGCGGGTGTCACCGTGCACGAGCGCGGTCCGGGGTCCGTACGCCTGGGCCCAGTCGCGCAGCAGGCTGTCGAGGGTGTAGCCGCGCCAGTGCCCGGCCATCCAGTAGCGGTCGACGAACTCCTCGGGCCAGGGCGTGCAACCGCTGAGCATGGATGTCACTCGCTTCCTTCTGTACGGGCCTGTACGAGCCGAGTGGGTCGGGCCCCGACCCGCTCAATGCCGGGGTACGACCCGCCGTCTGGACGTCGGCAATCCAACCTCCAGCCACCCCCGCACTCAATGCGCTATCCCGACCAGGGACGCTGATTTCGCTCAGCAGAAGGTCCAATGGGGGCCGCTGACCAGCGGATACGGTCTAGCGGCCGGCGGGAATCCAGAAGGAGGCGGGCAGCGCTTCGACTTCGAGGGCGGCCTGGCGCAGGTCGGCGGCGACCGGTGCCAGCGCGGTGTAGACGGGGTCGCCGCTGGCAGCCATGCGGTCGATCACGTCGGCGTTGGTGCGGGCGCGGGCGGCGACCACGGTCCCGAACGCGGACCGGTCGCCGTCGTAGCCGTAGGCATCGAGCAGCAGGTGCAGACGCCGGGCCCGGTCGTCGAACGCGGTGAACCCGGTCTTCTCGGCCAGGCGACGGGCGTGCAACGGCACCCAGGTCAACGCCATGAACGCCAGATCGAACTCGCGCGAGGAAGGGCTGGCGGTGTCCCAGTCGAAGAACCCGGCCAGCTCGCCGTCCCGCCATACCGCGTTCCACGGGGCGGCGTCGTGGTGCCCGATGACCAGCCCCGGCCGCCAGGTCTGCCCGGCGAGCCAGCGCACGCCGGTCGGCGGGACGAACGTCTCCGTCGCATCGTGCAGCCGACGGGCCCAGCGGCCGACGTGCACCAACGCGGTGTCCGAGTACACCCACGCGGGCCACGGAAGATCCTCGCCGGCGGTCTCACCGACGAGATGGGTCAGGACCTCACGCCCGTGCTCGTCCATCCCCAACACCCGCGGCGCGCCGCCGAACCCCACCTCCTCCAGATGACGAAGCACGGCGTGCACGGCAGGAGTCCAGGGCTGTACGGGCCGGTGGACGGCATCCCCGATTCGCACCGCACCGACGGTCCGGCCCCCGGGCAGACGCTGCTCATCCATGCCCTGGTTGTACCGCACGCCGGACCGCCTGCGCCTCCGCATTTCCCGGCAGTGGAGCCCGGGGCCCACGCCTGGCCCGCCCCGGCCGCCGCGAGCATCCCGCCCAGCCGGGCGGTGGTCACGTGGCGTCGGGGTCGAACACGTGCCGCGTCGACGGTGTTGCTTGTGCTTCCTTGGTCAGTGAGACGGCGCCCGGCGCCCGGCCCCCGCCGTCGGCCGTGTCACGCACGGCGGCCGTGATCTCTTCCAGTTCGGGGCGTGGGTCGAAGGCGTTGCGGATCTCCTCCACCCCGGCGAGGCCGTCACCGTCCAGCACGTGTTTGCGTACGAAGGTCTTCGGGTGGAGGTCCTCGAACTCGAAGTCCTTGAACTCCGGGCCGAGTTCTGAGCGGAGGTCGTGTTTGGCGCTGTCTGCGAAGGCTCGAACCCTGCGCAGGACGCCGGTCGCGTTCCGGATGAACTCGGGCAGCTTGTCCGGCCCGAAGACGAAGATCGCGACGATGGCGATGGCGACCACTTTCATCGGGCTCAGTTCAGTGAACATCCGCTCGCTCCTTGATCGACAAAGCACCCGCTCGCCGCGAGCGCGACGGGCCACACTCCTTAACACTTTAAAGCTTGCGCAAGTATAGAACCGTCGGCTTCTGTGGTTCGCCCTGTCGGTCGCGGTCGTGGAATCGCTGGATGTTCGGCTTGGCGGAATGCGGTCCCGGCGCAGGGTGCTTGGCGCCAGGTCGTGACTCTCGTCACGGGTCACGATGCTTGCAATATTGCGTAAGTCTGCAACCAATGGGATGGGCGGTACGTCTACCTCTGCGGAAACGGCATGAGGGGTGGCCGTAGCGGGTCGCGGGAGGGGAGCCTCTCGGACGGACTGATGAGGACGGGTGCATGCAGCAGCGATATCCGGCTGTGCCGGGCGGCAATCCGCCGCGGCGGGAGCCCGGCGGAGCCGGTCCGGTACGCGGAGGGCGGACGGTGCCCGTTTCTCCATCTCCGGGTGAGGTGGCCGGGCGCCGGTCCCGGTCGGCCCGCGGCCGTGGACCGACGCGTGCTGCTCTGGCGCTGACCCTGGTGGTGCCGCCGCTGACGGGTGCCTGTGTCGATGCTGGGCTCGGCTCCGGTTCCGGGTGGGGGCTGCTGGTCGGCGGTGTGGTCGGTGCGGCCGCATCGGCCGTGCTGGGGGCCAGGCGAAAGGCGCTGTCGTGGGTGGCGCCGCTGCCCGCCCTGGTGGTTGCCGCGCTGGCCGCGGCGGTGCGCCTGGCGACAGGGCCTTCCGGCGCCGGCGGCACGTCGACGTCAACGGACCTGGTCCGGTGGGCGGTAGCCGTGTTCCCCGCCATGGCCGCCGCCGAGTGCGCGGTACTGGCCGTGCTGGCGGTACGCGGCCTTGAGTCCCTGCGCAGCCGGAGGCGCCACCATGCCTGACACCCCTTCCTCCCGCCCGCCGGGCCGCCGCCGCACGTCGTCGCCCGGTTCACCGGCCGCCGGCCGCACGCGCCGGCCGGGGTGGGTCGTTGCGCTGCGCGCCCTGGTGTGGGTGACCTCCGCCGTCGTGCTCGTCGGGTGTGGCGTGACGTGGTTCGCGTACCGGTCACTGACGAACGGCCTCACCACGTCGGACGCCCTGGACGCGGTGAAGAAGAACGCGCCCAAACATCTCGACAGTTCGGTGAACCTGTTGCTGATAGGCCTTGATTCGCGCAAGGACATGAACGGCAACGACCTGCCGAAGGAGTTCGTCCAGGACCAGTTGCACGCCGGGTCCAGCGAGATCGGCTACTACAACACGAACACGCTGATCCTGATGCACATCCCGGCGGACGGCGGGAAGGTCAGCGCGTTCTCCATCCCCCGGGACGACTACGTGGAGACCCTCAACGGCGACGGCTCCTCCCAGGGCGAGCACAAGATAAAGGAGGCGTACGCCAACGCCTACACCGGCGCCAGCGAACGCCTCTCCAAGCAGGGCATCAAGGGCCCGGACCTCGAAGGCAAGAGCCGCGAGGCCGGACGCGAGGCCACGCTCGCCACCGTGCAGAAGTTCACCGGCGTGCCGATCGACCACTTCGCCGAGGTCAACCTGCTCGGCTTCTACGACATCGCCAAAGTCCTCGAGCCCATCACCGTCTGCCTCAAGCACCCGGTCAAGGACCGCTATTCCGGCGCGGACTTCCCCGCCGGGGTGCAGAAGGTCGACGCCAAACAGGCCCTCGCCTTCGTCCGCCAGCGCCACGGCCTCGACAACGGCGACCTCGACCGCACCCGCCGCCAGCAGGCCTTCATCTCCAGCATCACCCACCAGCTCAAGGACGAGGGCCTCTTCGGCGACCTGGGCAAGCTGCAAGGACTGTTCGGCGTCATCAAGAAGGACCTGGTCCTCGACAGCACCTGGCAGGTACTGGACTTCGCCCAGCAAGCGCCCAACCTGACCGGCGGCAACGTCGAGTTCCACACCCTGCCCATCACCGGATTCGCCACCCGCAAGGGCGAATCGGTCAACCTCGTCGACGCCGAGAAGATCAAGGCGATCGTCCAGCAGACCTTCGCCCCCAGCCCCGCCCCGTCCACCGCACCCGACGACGGTGACTCCAAGCCCGGCGCGAAGGCCGCACACGCCACCGTCGACGTCCGCAACGGCAACGGCAGCGGTGGTCTTGCCGACACCGCACTCAAAGCCCTGACCGCACTCGGCTACACCGCAGGCCAGACCGGCAACGCACCCGCCCAGGCCCACACCACCGTGGCCTACGGAGCAGGCGCCCAGCAGGCCGCCCAGCAGATCGCGTCCCGCCTCAAGACGGGCGCGGCCACCGCGGGCTCCACCATCCCGGCCGGACATGTGCGCGTCACCCTGGGCCGCGACTACACACCCCCGGACAACAAGGCGCCCTCACCCGCTCCCAGCGACACCGCCTCCGCGGCGGACACCGGGGACAGCGGCCCGGCGGTCAAAGCCGGCGGAGTGCCCTGCGTCAACTGACCCGCCACCATCGGTGGGCCCCAAGGCTCCGGCGGCTTCGGCGAGCCTCCGTCGCACAGTTGCGTAACTATCTGGAGGCTGCTGAGGGCGTCTCCCTGTGGGCGGCAGTGCGGTGCCTACACTGAGGGCGCCCCCGGGCACAGGACGTGACCGGGACGCGATGGGAGGGCGGACGAGATGGCAGCGGGCAGCGGCGAGTTCACGGACCCGACCGTGGAGGTCATGGCCGACGCCGCTGCGGCGTTCGGCCTGCTGGCCTCGCCCGCCCGCCTGCACATCATGTGGACGCTCGCCCAGGGCGAGAGCGATGTGTCGGGGCTCGCGGAGCGGGTGGGCGGAGCGCTTCCTGCGACGAGCCAGCATCTGGCGAAGCTGAAGCTCGCCGGCCTCGTGGGCTCGCGGCGCGAGGGGCGCCGCCAGATCTACTACGTGGACGACCAGGACATCGTCGCCGTCGTGCAGTTGATGGTGCGTCAGCTGAGGCGGGCCGTCGATCGGGCAGCCCCTGAACCTCTCCTGCGTTCCGTGAGGTCCTGAGGCCGGGAGCGGTTCACCATCCGTCGGTAGTGCAGTGTGACGTGAGGGTGGACCGGCCGACTGGCCGAGTACGGAGCCGGCCCCGGTTGCGGCGCCGGGGCCGGGTCTCGGATCGTGACGGCTACCAGTCGCCGCCGCCGAAGTCGCCTCCCGAGTCACCGCCGAACCCACCGCCGCCGAAACTTCCCGAGAAGTCGGACGGGTTGAAGTCGGAGCCGCTGGACTCGCCGCCGCCCGGCAGGCTTTCGGCTCCGGCCAGGCCCGGCTCGGCGAACGCGCTCGGCGCGCTGATCAGGCTGCCGAGCATGGTGCCCACGAGGAGACCGCCGAGGATGCCGCCGGCACCGCCGAAGTAGCCGCCCGCCCAGGGGGCGTAGGCGGGCCCGGCATTCCAGTACGGCTGCGGGCCCTGGTCGGTGGGGACCATGCGGGCCTCGGGGTCCTGCCCGGAGTTGACGCGTGCGGTGTCGTCGGCGCAGGCCGGCACCGGGCGCGGGCTGCCCCCGGGCGGGGCCCACTGAACGTCGGTCACCGAAGGGCCGTGGCGGGGGTCGAAGAAACACGGCAGTCGGCGCTCGGGCAGAAGCCGGCCGCCGCGTCGCGCTTCCAGGGTGGCCAGGGCGAACCGGCCGTCGGCGAGCGTCTCGGCCACCGGCGAGACGTCCTGCGGTGCACGGGCCGCCGCCATCTGCTCCTTCGCCTTGTCGTAGGCGTCGAGGGCGTGCTCGTAATCCTTGCGCATGGCGTCGGTGGCGCCGGACTCGGAGGGGGTGAAGGCGAGCCGGTCGAGTTCTTCGCCGAAGGCGGTGATGTCCTCGTCCACCACGGTGCGCAGGGCCTCCAGTTCGGCGCGCTCGCGCTCCTGGCGCTTCTTCCGCGACCGCCTCAGCAAGGCGTATCCGGCGCCGCCGCCCACCACGAGTACTCCGCCGACGGCGAGCCACGCGGCGGTGGCGGAGCCGTCCTTACCGCCGCCCGACCAGGAGTCGGGGGCCTTGCCTCTGGTCTGGTGCAGGGCCTGGTCCACGAAGGCGTTGAGCTCCGTCTTCGCGTCCGCAGGCGAGGACCGCTTGACGGCGCCCACCAGGTTCTCGACGGCGTTCTTGGCCATCACCTGCCGATCGGCTCCCGCGTTGAAGCCGTCGCCGAGCCGGATCGCGTACAGCCCGGTGACGCCGGTGAGCGAGCGCACGTCCTTCAGGACGGTGGCCGACGGAAATTCGGCACCCTGGGGCAGGACGGCCACGAAGACCGGCTTACCCGCATCCTTGATCTTCTTCGCGAGCGCCTCGGCATCCGGCTTCGGCAGCTGGGCCTCGGCTCGCGGATCGACGTAGACCGGGCTCTTCTTCAGCGCGTCGGCCACCGTCGCCGTGCCGCTCGCGGCATGGGCGGGTACGGGGACGAGGGCGGCGGCCAGGGCGAGCAGCAACGCGGCCAGAGCCGTGGCCCAGCTCGGTCGTGCGGCCCGGGGACAGGCAGGCATGGGGGATTCTCCTCGGGTGTGAGAGGTGGCCGGATGGCCTGAGTTCGCTCTCCTGTGGCGGTCAGCCATAGGAGAGGTCGGAGCAGGGGTCGTCGTCGGCGGAGCGGGCGCCTCCTGCGACGGTGGAGGGCAGCGCGGTCGGCGCGGCCGATGCGGTGGTGGCCGGGGTGGCGGCGTACGCCGTGCCGAGGATCACGCTGACGCCGGAGGCGGTGGAGGGCTGGAGCTCCGCGCCCGGAAACAGGCGGGCGAGGGTCGTGGCCCGGGTGTTGCTGCCGGGACCGTAGGTGATGACGGTCATCTGGTGGTCCTGGCTATGAGCAGTCGCCGTGCCGGTGACCGTGAAGCCGTGCTGCTTGAGCGCGTCCGCGGCGCGAGTGGCCAGTCCGGTGATCGTGGTGGCGTTGACCACGGCGACGGAGATCCCGCTGCCGGACACGGATTCCGGGGTGTTCGGCGACGGGGACGGGTTGCTGGCCTGCTCGGCGTGGTGGCCGCCGGCGTCCTGGCCGTCCAGGGTGTGGTCCGCTTTCAGCGCGGACCACAGGGCCTCGGCGTCCGGGTGGACGATCGCGACCCGCGCACCCTGGTACCGCCAGGGAAGGGTGACGAACTTGGTGTTGCGCAGGTCGACGTTCCTCAGCGACATGGCGAAGGAGATCAGCTTCTGGGCGGAGCCGAGCCCGGGGTCCACAGTGAGTGACTCGGTGGCGGCGTTGGCGAGCGGGAGCAGGCTGGTGGGGCTCATGCCGTCACTCCTGATCTTCCTCAACAGGGCAGCCACGAAGGCTTGCTGGCGTTTGATGCGCCCCATGTCGGAGCCGTCGCCGATGCCGTGCCGGATGCGTACGTAGTCCAGTGCTCTCTGGCCGGAGACGGTCTGCGGGCCCTTGGCGAAGATCTGGTCGCCGAGGGTGGGCCGGTGGGGATTGAGGTCCTTCTGGTAGATGTCCTGGGGCAGGCAGACCTGGACGCCGCCGACGGCCTCGGTCATCCTCGCGAAGCCCGTGAAGTCGACGACCACGGTGTGGTCGACGCGCAGCCCGGTCAGTTTCTCCACGGTGTTCTGGGTGCAGGCCGGATTTCCCCTGGCGGACCGGCCCACCGAATAGGCCGCGTTGAACATGGTGTTGGTCTGCGGACTGGTCCAGCTGCCATCGGGCAGCTTGCAGGCGGGGATGTTGACCAGAGTGTCGCGGGGAATGGAAACGGCGACAGCATGCTTCCGATCGGCGAACACATGCAGCAGGAAGGCGGTGTCGGACCGGCCGATGTCGCTCTTGTTCCCGCCGCCCAGGCCGCTGTTGCCGTCGGTCCGTGCGTCTGTGCCGATGACCAGCACGTTCGACCCATTGGCCGACGCGGGCGGCCGGTTGTCGGAGATTTCGTCCGCACCGAAGGTCTCGATGTTGCCGTCGAGCTGGATGTAGACCCAGCCCGTGCCCGCCGTCAGCAGCACGAGCAGGAAGACCGCCACCGCAATCCCACTCTTCGCCCTGCTGCGCCTGCGCTGCCGACCCGCCGCCACGGCCCGGCCACCAGCCCGACGATGCCCCGACACCTTATGGCTGCCCGCCATGTGCGCGCCCCTTGTCCGTGCGGTCCATACCGAAGAAGGGGACGCGTTGATCCCGCCCAACAGTTGTACAGTTGCGCAATGTAGCAATCTTTTCGGCGGGTGTGCTCCTGACTCCCCCGTCCGGCCCTGCGAGAGGAAGGCGAGGATGGAATGCTCCGAAATGCGCTGGAACCATGGCATCTGCTGATCCTGGTGACCGTGATCGTGTTGCTGTTCGGCTCCAAGAAACTGCCGGACGCCGCCAGGGCGCTGGGAAAGTCGATGCGCATCCTCAAGAGCGAGGCCAAGGCGATGAAGGAAGAAGGCGGCACGCCACCGACGGCTTCCTCCGAGCCCAGCCCGGCCACGCCCGAGACACCACGCACCATCCAGAACGCCCCCGGGGACACCTCCTCGGCCCGCCCTGCCGCAGAAGGCTCCCACGGCACGCGCTGACCCTCGCCCGGCCGCGTTACACGGACGGGTCAACCTCCTGGCCGGGCGGGAACGTTCGGCCGGCCGGAACCCGCTGGTAGGAGGCGTGTGGTGCTGCCTCACCCGCGTCGACGTCCGCCTTCTGCCCTTCTCGGCTCCTGCTACGAGCACGGCGCCGACGATGTCATTCGCTACGGCGTCGAGGTGCGGGCCTGCCGATGGGACCAGCCCGGCCGACGCTGGCTCGTGACCACGACGGCGGGCTCATATGCCGCGAAAGCCTTGGTCATGGCGGCGGGCCCCTGGCACCAGCCCCGGTATCCCGACATCCCCGGACTGGCAGGCTTTCCCGGTGCCGTCTTCCACTCGGCCCGCTGGGACCACGAGGCCGATCTGGACGGCCGCCGCATCGCTGTCGTCGGCAACGCGGCATCCACCGTGCAGTTCCTCCCCGAACTCCAGCGGCGCGGCGCACACATCGACGTATTCCAGAGCACCGCCCCGTGGGTCCTGCCCAAGCCGGACTACGCGCTCCCCACAAAGGTTCGCAGACTTCTGGAACGCCGGCCCACGGCGCGGCGCCTCGTTCGGGGAATGCACCACTGGACGCAAGAAGCCATCGGCCTGGCCCTGCGCCTCGCCTTCGGCGGTGTCGGCTCCCAACGTCACCCTGCACCCCACCCGTGCGGAACACATCGAGGGCAGCATCATCGTGGGGGCCGACGGGCGACAGATTGACGCGGACGTCATTGTCCTGGCCACCGGCTTCCACATCGGCGAAACGCCTCTCTCACGTCGGGTGTACGGAAGTCAGGGCAGGACGCTGCACGAGCGGTGGCAAGAGGGCCGACGCGCCTATCTCGGGACCAGTGTCAGCGGATATCCCAATCTCTTCCTTCTCCTCGGGCCCAACATCCTCAACGGCAACGTCGCTGTCCCCACCGTCCTGGAAGCACAGTTGCGCTACATCACCGATGCGCTGACACACCTGGACCGCAGCAAGCACACCGCCATGGAGGTACGTCCCGAGGTGGAAGAGGCAACAGGTGACCCGAACCGACAAAGGAATCCGGAGACCGTCATCATGCTGATGATCCCGCTGGCCATTTCCGAGGAGCCGCTACGCAACGAAGCAGAGCTCGCCTTGGCGTAGCGCCGCGGCATCCGCTCCGCGCAGCAGGACTGAACTCCCGTACGGCCTGCCGGCCCTGCTTCTCCGGTTGAACAGGGGACGGCGCGGTCGGATCGGTCGGTGAGAGCCGACTGATCCCGTCGCCTCGGCGCCCGGCCGGGGCTGCCCGGCCCGATGAGGCTGAGCAGCAGATCCAGGGAACGCGGGTGAGAGCGGCATAGGGCCAGACCCATGGGCTCGCGTGGCTCCGCACGGTTCACCGGAATGCCGCGCGGCGGGTTGCCGGACGCCCGTGGCGGCGGGCCTAGCATGCGGCTGACGCTCTGTCAGAGATGTTGCCGAACTCGCCGAGGTGGCCGTGTGGACACCCTGATCTTCCTGCTCATCGTGGTCGCGCTGCTCGCGGTCGTGCGGGACAAGCCGCGTGCCTGGGTGATCGGGCTGATGCTCGCCTCGACCGTGGCGGCGCTGTTGATGTTCAACCACCACGCGACCGACTCGCTCGGTTTCCACTACTGAGCGGGGAACGGCCAGCGCAATGACCACCAATCGGCTCGGCTACCTCCTCGCCCACCTCTTCGTGCTCGCCTACTGCGCGATCCTGCTCACCAGCCTGTGCTTCCAGATCTTCAACGGTGACATGCCCTGTCCCCTGTGCGTCGTGCAGCGCATGGCGATGCTGCTCACGGCGGGCGGCGCCGCGTACGTCATCGTCCGCTCGCGCAGCGGGGCGGTCAGTGCCGCGGACTACATGGCCGGGTACGGCCTGGCCGGCGTCGCGGCGTTCGGCGGACTCCTGATGGCGGCCCGTCAGGTGATGCTGCACCTCAACGATCCCAAGGGGTACGGGCCCGCGGTACTCGGCCTGCACATGTACACCTGGGCCGCCGTGACCTTCCTGGTGGTGCTCCTCTACGGCGCCCTGGCCTTCGTGTTTGCCCCGCAGCTGATGCCGAAGGGCGTCACCTTCGGCACGCCGTCCAAGGCGCTGCTGTGGCTGCTCGTCGCCATCGCCGTGGTCATTACTGTGATGACCTTCGCCGAGGAGGGCTTCCACCTCACCCTCCCCGACGACCCGGTCCGCTACGAACTGTTCTGAGGTCCGGGACCGGTCCGCGCGGTAGGCGACCCGCTGGGGTCGCCCGCCCATGGTCAGGGACGTGGCCACCGTACGGTCGCGCGGCTGCCGGCCCCACGGTGTAACCCCCTCTGCTATCTCCTTATGGGGAAGGTCGTTGCCTTGGGGGAGCGGTGGGCCGGGATGGTGAGGCATGGCGATTCGCCGACCGAAGCGACACGGGCGCGAACCCGGTGGCCGGGACGTCCCGGCGTGCCCGGGGGATCGGGACGGGGCGGACGCAGGCGCGGATGCGCAGCGCCTGCGGCTCGTGCGCGGTGAGGTGTACGCGGACTGGGAATCCGTCTACCGGGACAATGTGAGTCTGGTGTTCCGGGTGATGTTCTCCAGGGTCGGCAACCGCATGGACGCCGAGGACCTGACCACGGAGGTGTTCCTCGCCGCGCTGGGTCCCCTGCGCACGACGGCGACCGTGCCCGAAGTACGCGCCTACTTGCTGGCCACCGCCCGCACGGTTCTTGCCGCGTACTGGCGGCGCGTGCTGGGGCACGAGGTGACGACGCTGGCAGCCGGCTACCTGGACGAGCTCGCGGAACGCGAACCTTCCGACCAGGTGTCGGACGCGCCGCAGCGGGCCCGCGCGATACTCGATGCTCTTCCGGAACGGTACCGGCGCATCCTCGAACTCCGTTTCCTGGAAGCGCGATCGGTGAAGGAGGCGGCAGCCGAACTCGGAGTGTCCGTGACCCATGCGAAGGTGCTCCAGCACCGTGCCCTGCGCCAGGCGGCCCGTGGCGCGGCACCCGCCGAGGAGCAGGAGGGCGAGGACGATGAGCTCTGACGCGTTGTGGCGCTACGTCGAAGCGTTGCTGCGGTCGGGTCGGCCACGGCCCTTCCGGACCCGGCCCCAGGACACCGAGGTGCTGCGCACGGCCATCACCCTGCGGGCGGCCCGGCCGGGGAGCGACGTACCCCGCGAGGAGTTCGTCGGCGCGCTGCATGCCCGGCTTGCCCGGGAGATGACCGAGGGGAAGCCGGGAGCCCGTCCCGCGGCGGAGCGGCGGACGGGCCGTACCCGCAGACGCGTTGTGCAGGGTGCGGCGCTCGTGGCGGCGTCGGCCGTCGGTGTCGTCGTGGGGCGATCGCTCGGCGCCAGTACCACGGGCCCGACGGAGCAAGGGGGTTCGGCATCGGCGACGCTGCGGCCGAATCGAGGGGAGTGGCGGACGGTCGTGGCCGGCGCCGACCTCCCCAGCGGTGCGGTGCGCGGCTTCGAGACCGGGGCTGTGTCCGGCTTCGTTTCGCGTGAGGGCGCGCGGCTGCGAGCGGTCTCGGGGGTGTGCACCCATCAAGGCTGTGCGCTCGTCCTGGACCGGGCGGCCCGGCAGCTCGACTGCCCGTGCCACAACTCCGCCTTCGCGGTCACCGGCGAAGTCCTGCACCATCAACTCCCCATCGCTCTCCCGGCATTGCCGCGTATCGCGGTGCGCGAGACGCATGGACAGGTGCAGGTGTACGTGCCGCCGCCATCGGGTGTAACCCCACCCCCTATTCAAGGGTGAGGCCCGCACAACGGGGGCTTGCCGGGTTCGCCGTAGGGGCGGGCCGAATACGGGGGAATCAGATGCGCATACCGAATCTCGCACGCCGGACAAGTAGGCGTGGACGGGCGATCGCGACGGCGGCGGCCATGCTCGCCCTGCTCGCCGCATGCGGATCGCCACAGGGAGGTGGGAGCGCGTCCGCGCCGGCCGGGCACTCTGCGATGCCCGGCGCCGGCGCACCTGCGGCGAGTGGGTCCCGGCAGACCGGAGCCGGCGGTGAGAGCCCTTCCACCGCCGGCTCCGTATCCATCAAGAACGACGCCTTCACGCCCGAACTCCTCACGGTCAAGGCGGGCACCACGGTCACCTGGACCAATGACGACGAGGAACCGCACACCGTCACCTCGGACGCGAACGGCCCTCTTCACTCGCCCGGCCTGGACACAGGAGCGGTCTACCACTTCACCTTCACCACACCGGGGACATACACCTATCTGTGCACGATCCACCCCTTCATGCACGGCACCGTGACGGTGACACCGTGAGCGGGCCGGGCGAGGAACGGCAGCGCATGACGCGCCGTCAACTTCTGCGGCACAGCGCATGGTTCGGGTCCGCGGTCGTCCTGACCGTCGGCGGTGGTGAGATCGTCAGTCATCTCGTCGGGTCCGGGCACGAGCCGACGAAGACGGGACCGGGGACGCTGAGCATCGTCCAGCTCAGCGACAGCCACCTCGGCTTCCGCGGCGCCGCCAACACGGACGTCACCGGGTCGTTCTCGCGTGCCGTCGAACGCGTCAACTCCCTCGACCAGCGCCCCGATTTCGTGATGCACACCGGCGACCTGACCCATCTGGCGACACCTGCCCAGTTCGACCAGGTGAAGCAGATGATGACCGGCCTGCGGACCGGGCAGGTGCACACCGTGCCCGGCGAACACGATGCCATCGACGACGCGGGGCAGAAGTACCGGAGCGCCTTCGGGGCCGGAAGCCGGGGCGACGGGTGGTACAGCTTCGACGCCAAGGGTGTCCATGTCATCGCGCTCGTCAACTCGCTGAACCTGAAGAAGCTGGGCCATCTCGGCGCCGACCAGCTTGAGTTCGTACGCAAGGACGTCGCGGGGCTGTCCGGCGACACACCCATCGTGGTGTTCAGCCACATCCCGCTGTTCGCCATGTACCCGGCCTGGGGATGGGGCACGGACGACGCGGTTCAGACGCTCTCCTACCTGCGCCGCTTCACCTCGGTGACGTGTCTCAACGGCCATGTGCACCAGCTCTTCACCAAGACCGAGGGCAACGTGACCTTCCACAGCGCCACCACCACGGCCTACCCCCTGCCCCACCCCGGCGACGGACCCGCCCCCGCACCGGTCACCCTCCCCGCAGGCCGGCTGCGACAAGCACTCGGCATCCGGGACGTGACCTACAAGCGGGGCTCAGGCTCTCCGGTCGTCAGGGACCACGACTTGGCATGAGGGGCCGGGTGGTCAGCGCCGCGCAGGGGGCAGCCGTGGGAAGCGGTCAGTCCTGCGCGCGCTGAGTGACGGGCGCGTCCGTACGGTCGCCCAGGAACTCGTACCAGCGGCGGCGCAGGCAGACGTAACGGGTGTCGGCCTCCACCAACCGCAGGAAGGAGTCCGCCGCGTCGGCCAGGCGCTCCTGGAGACCGGAGTCGGCCAGGTCACCACTCTCGGTGAAGCCCTCGTGCGCCTTGGCGAGACTGAACATGTCCGGATACACGCGGGTGCCCAGGTGTTCCAACGGGACCCGGAGTGCCCACAGCCCGCGGTTGCCCCCGACCATGGAGGGTGAGGCTGAAACCAGAAGCGCGTGCTTGTCCTTGAACGGCTGGGGCCGGACGCGCGACACCCAGTCGACTGCGTTCTTCAGTACTCCGGGCACCGATGCGTTGTACTCGGGAGCGGAGATCACGAACGCGTCGCATGCCTTGATGCGCTCGTGCAGGGCCAGCGCGCCGGGAGGCAGCCCCTCGGCCGATTCGACGTCCCCGTCGTAGACCGGCATGGAGAACTCCCGCATATGGGCGAGGTCGGCTGTCGCGCCCGCGCGTTCCACCAGCCGGGCGACCAGCGAGGCGAGACGGCCGTTCAGGGAATCGGCACGCATCGACGCCCCGAAGACGAGCACCCTCACAGGATCGTGCTCTGCCTCGTGCGCGGTGTCTGAGGCCATGGGATGGACCTCCATGTGTCGACAGGGGACGACGGTGGTGGGCGAGGGCCGCTCTGCCCATGGTGGCTCGTCCTTGTACCGCCGACGACTCGGCAAGGGAATGCTGCTCTGGCGGCGCGCCGGCCGCAAGACCCGGGGCGGGAGAGAGGCCACCCCGAGCGGTGGGACCCGTCGCGGGGTCCCAGACCGATCTCGACGGGCTTCCTGGCCGATGACCGGCGGCCTCCCGCAAGGGCCGGCTGGATCAGCGGGCGGGTGGCACGAACTCGGGCTGGTCGAGCAGGCGCAGCCAGCTTCCGTCGGGCTGGCGCCGGACGACCTGTGCCCGGGCTCCGCTCCCGTCCTTCGGCGGGGTCGAAGTGAGGGCGATGTCGCCGCTGATCAGCGTCGGCAAGGGCTGCTCCGGCTCGAAGCGGGGACGGTTGGCCAGCACCTTTTCCCACAGCGCCCGGATCGCCTCCCGGCCCACCGTCTCCGCACCGGGCGGGTAGGCCATCACCGCGTTCTCCTCGTAGAGCGCGGCGACCCCGGCCGCATCGCCGGCGTTGGACCGCTCGACGAACAGGCGCGTGATGTCTTCGGGACGCATGGCCTTCTCGTATTCCGGCATGGTTCCTTCCCTTTCCTCCTGCATCGGGCTTCTGTGACTCCCAGCCTGGTCGTCGGCTGGCCAGAAGTCCAACAGATGGTTCTTCTGGAAAGTAGAATCGTCAGTCATGGACCTGAGGCAGCTGGAATACTTCGTCGCCGTCGCCGAAGAGCAGAACTTCACCCGGGCGGCCGAGCGGGTGCACATCAGCCAGTCCGGCGTCAGCGCCCAGATCCGACAGCTGGAACGCGAACTCGGTGCCGAGCTGTTCGACCGGTCGGCACGCACCGTAACCCTCACCGTCGCGGGAAAGGCCGCGCTCGAACACGCCCGCGCGGCGCTCGCCGCGGCCGGGGCCGTCGGCCAGGCGGTGGGTGAGGTCACCGACCTGATCCGGGGGCGGCTCACGGTCGGGATGGTCATCGGCTGCACCATCACGCCGTTGTTCGAGGCTCTCTCGGCGTTCCACCAGGAACATCCCCGCGTAGAGCTCTCCTTGCTGGAGGACAACTCGGACCGGCTGGTCGAGGGAGTGCGCGCCGGCACCATCGACCTGGCTCTCATCGGGACCGGCAGCGCCACCCCCGACGGGCTTGACGCACTGACCATCATCAGCGAGCGGCTCGTCGTGGCGGTTCCGGCCGGGCACCCGCTGGCGAAGCGGCGGCGGGTCACCCTGCGCGACCTGGTCGCCCACCCGATCGTGTGCATGCCACCCGGCACCGGGCTGCGCACGGTACTCGACCGTGCCTGCGCCGCACAGAACCTCAGGCCCGTGATCGCGCTGCAAGCCAGCGCGGCGGACGCCATTGCCGACCTCGCAGCCCGGGGGCTCGCCGCCGCCGTCCTCAGCGAATCGACGGCCGCGAACTACCGTGACCGGCTCACCGCACGCACCATCGATGACGTCGAAACACCAGCGTTGCTCGCCCTGATCTGGAAGAACACGCACAGCCCGGCGGTGCGTGAGCTGCTCGTGCACAGCCGGCAAGCCTTCGCCAAGCCCGAACCCAAGTAGTGGCCGGGGCCGCATGAGACGTTCGCCCGGTCTTCACCTGCCGCTGGCTGTCGGGTTGGCATGAACACTCCTAACCTCCAGGTGCCTTCCCTCATATCCCCCACAATTCGGAGGTAGTTGTGTCCGGCGAGTCCACGCGCCGTACCCGCACCGCGTTTCTGTCCGCCCTGAGCCTGGTCGCCGCGTCCACCGGCCTCTGGCTCGGCCTCGGCGGAACCTCGCATGCCGCGGCCGGGGTGCCCACCCCCGACCACGTGGTGGTCGTGGTCATGGAGAACCACGCGTACAACCAGGTCATCGGCAGCTCCAGCGCCCCATACATCAACTCTCTGGCATCCGGCGGCGCCAACCTGACGGCCTCGTACGCCGAGACGCATCCGAGTCAGCCCAACTACTACGCGATGTTCTCCGGCTCCACCCAGGGCATCACGGACGACAGCTGTGTCACCCCCGGCTTCTCCTCCGCGCCCAATCTCGCCTCCGAGCTGATCGGCGCCGGCAGGACATGGGCCAGCTACAACGAGTCGCTGCCCAGCCAGGGGGCGACCGACTGCAGGGCCGGGGACTACGCGCAGAAGCACAACCCGTGGTTCGGCTTCTCCAACGTGCCCACGGACTCGGCGTACACCTTCGACCAGTTCCCCACCGACTACAGCACGCTGCCGCAGGTGTCGTACGTCGTGCCGAACCTGTGCAGCGACATGCACGACTGCTCGGTGTCCACGGGTGACACCTGGCTGCAGAACAACCTGGGTGCGTACGCGGACTGGGCTCAGAGCCACAACAGTCTGCTCGTGGTCACCTTCGACGAGGACAACCGGCTTGCAGGCAACAGGATCCCGACGGTGCTCTACGGCCAGCCGGTGACCCCGGGGTCGTCGTCCTCGACGACGTACAACCACTACAACCTGCTGCGCACGATCGAGGACATGTACGGCACCTCACACGCCGGAGAGGCCGCCAACTCCATTGACATCACGGGTATTTGGGCCTCTTGAGGAGCTGCGGACCTGGAGGTACTCCAACACGCCGCACAGCGACAGCACGCCCAGCACTGCGACGACGTGTTCTCTGCCCGCCAGATTGCCTTTGATGAACAGCACCTCGACGACCATGGCCGCCACCACGAGTCCGCAGGTGAGCCGCGCACGGTAGCGCCAGCACACGAAGACTGCCAGGCCCACCACGGCTGCCGACGGCCCGGAGTCGTTGAGGTGCGCGGCCGACGCCGGAAGGCCGAGGGGGCCGTCCGGCCCGAGCCGGACGCCAAGATGTGCGTACATCGTTCCGGCGAGCGTGGCTGCGTACGCGACCGCCAGGGTCCGGCGGCCGCCCAGACAGATTTCGCAGATTCCGAAGACGACCAGGATCTGCGCGAGCGCGCCCCATACCGGGAGGTCCAGCGCGGGCACGAAGAGGGACAAGGGGGTGCGCAGCAGGGTCAGCCACAGGGGATCGTGTGCATGTACCGCCCCCAGTTCCTGGACGAGGCCGTAACCCCAGGACTGGTTCTGCACGATCTGCAGCAGCAGCGTCAGACACACCGATGCGATCGTGATCGGAATCGCACGGAGCCCCCGCTCGCCCAGCCCGTTGCGTACGGTGCGAAGCAGCGGCCCCCACTCCGCGCGCACGGCTCGGCGCAGGACCGGCCTGTGCGTTGCCTGGTTCCGCGGCATCATGAGCAGACAGCGGTCTTGGCGCTGCCCAGTGGCTCAAGCCCCGGCCGACCGGCGGACACAGGGCCGGGCGAACGCCGCAGCCGTGCGTAGTACGCGAAGGGCGGACCGGTGCGACGGCTGACGCGCAGGCCCGCAGCGCTCGCGTGACCGATGAGGTGGGCCGGCCGGATCTGGTGACGGTCGAAGAACTCCCCGACGACGAGTCGGCCACCGGGCTTGAGAACCCTGCGCAGTTCACTCAGCGTCTGAGCCGGATCCGGGATCTCCCCGAGCGCGGTGACCAGATAGGCGGCGTCGAACGTCCCCTGAATGAACGGGAGTTGGTGCGCATCGGCCAGGGTGGGCACGATGTTGGTGATGTTCCTGTCCACCGCCCGGCGCATCACATGGTCGAGCATGGGCTGCTGGATGTCGACGATGTCCAGTCGGCCCTCGGGCCCCAGCTGCGGTGCTACGTGGAGGGACTGGAGCCCGGTGCCTGGGCCGACCTCAAGAATCCGCTCGCCCGGACGGGCCTCCAGCATGGCGTCCAGCCTGCGCAGGGTCAGGAACGGCAGCGGAAGGTCGAGCAGCCGGTGCTGGGAGTACGGGTACGGGGCGGAGTCGGACATCCACCACGCGCCGAACGCGGCACCGATGGTGGCTCCCGCCGCGACTCGCCTGAGGTTCCGGCTGTGCCTGATCGTGGCCGGGATCGGGATGCTGGACATGGTTCTCCTTCGGCAACTTGCGTGCAGAGCTGGGCCGGTCCGGAACACATCGAGTACTCATGTGCTGGGCATGGGTGTCTCACTTACGGCGTTCCGGAGCGGTAAGCAGGGAAGGTCCGCGCTCGGCTCGCCCCCTGCCAACACCACAGTGCCGAGGGACCCGGACCCGATCCTCAACCCAGGCATCCGAATGCATGGTGGTACTAGGGACACCACGGCCCCCGGGAGCCGAATCCGCGGGGGGATTCCCCGAGTCGGGGGGTGAACCCAGTGCCACCCCGGAGTCGGGTACTGGCGTTGGCGACTGGGGCCCTCGCTCCGGTCAGGCTCGGTTGTGTACCTCAAGAGCGGGCCAAGGAGAGTCGACGCCGTGAACACTGTGCTGAACCAAGAGCTTCTTCGCCCATCCGGCGACGACGACCGGGTCCAACTCCAGGGCACCCCATGGTCGGTGAGGCTCAGCCGGGCGACTCTGGGACGTGCGGCCCTGGAGATCTACGACGGCGAACGCGTCGTGGACGTCGTCGTCCCGACCGCTCTGGTCTCGGCCACCCTGCTCGGCGCGCTGTCGGGCACGCGGGCCGACGGCGGTCCCATCACCCTGGCCTGGGGCGTCTTCGAGGGCGGGCAGGCGGTTCCGCCGGACGTCACCTTTCAGCGCGGGCGACGGTGGGGGAACACGTCAAGGAAGGGGACGGAGGTCTTGGTCGGCAGTCAGTTCTGGCTCAGCGTCGCGGAAGGTCGCTTCGCCACCGCGACCGCCACACGCCGCAACGGCGACATCGAGCGGCGTACCGTACTGCGCTGACACCCCGGCCCCGGTCCTTCACCTCGTCGGGTAGGGGCTACGAGTACGGTGCCGGGGGTAGCGCTTGCGCCGGGACCGAAATGGCGGTCCAATGCTGATCGTGACTGCCGCCGGTGGGTGCGGCTCCGCAGACGCCGGAGCCGGAGAATGTTCGAACCCTCTAGAGGAGCTTTCGCTTGAGCAGCTCCGTAAGCGCAGCAGCATGAAGTGGCGCACGCATCCGGCAGACGTCCTGCCTCTGTGGGTGGCGGAGATGGATGTCCTGCTCGCACCGCCGGTCGCCGAAGCGCTTCGATCGGCCATCGATGCCGGTGACACCGGATACCCCGCCGGAACCGAGTTCGCCGAGTCGCTGGCCGGCTTCGCCGCACGTCGCTGGAAGTGGGAAGGGGTGGCGGTCGACCGCGTCGCGGTGATCCCGGACGTGATGATGGGTGCGGTGCAGATACTGCGGCTGATCACTGACTCCGGCGACCCGGTCATCGTCAACTCCCCGGTGTACGCACCCTTTTACGCCTTCGTCACCCATGACGACCGCCGGATCGTGGAGGCACCGCTCGGGCGAGATCTCCGCATCGACCTGGACACGCTGGAGGAGACGTTCCGGCGTACCCGGGAGCAGAGCGGCAAGGGCAGGATCGCCTTTCTCCTCTGCAATCCGCACAACCCCACCGGAACGGTTCACACCGTCGAGGAGCTCGCCGCCGTCGCGGAGTTGGCTCGCCGGTACGCAATACGTGTCGTCGCCGACGAGATCCATGCCCCACTCGTACTGCCGGGCGCCGACTTCACGCCCTATCTCAGCCTGCCCGGAGCCGAGGACGCCTTCTCGCTCATGTCGGCGACCAAGGGCTGGAATCTCGCCGGAATCAAGGCGGCACTCGCCATCGCCGGGCCTGAAGCCGCTGCCGATCTGCGCCGGCTGCCCGAGGAAGTCCATCACGGCGCCAGCCTCCTGGGCGTCATCGCCCATACGGCGGCCTATCGCCACGGGGACAAGTGGCTCGATGCGTTGCTGGCAGGGCTCGACGCGAACCGCTCCCTGCTGGGCCGGCTCGTCGACCAACACCTGCCCGGAATCGGCTACGCCAGGCCGGAGGGGACCTACCTGGCCTGGCTCGACTGCCGCTCCCTCGGCCTCGCCCCGGAAGGAAGCCCGACAGACCTTGCGGTCGTCAGCGACCTGGCCGGCCCCGCCCAGCTGTTCCTGGAGAACGCCCGGGTGGCGCTCTCCGCCGGCCACATCTTCGGAACGGGAGGAGCCGGGCACGTCCGTCTGAACTTCGCCACCTCCCCGTCCGTCCTCACCGAGGCGATCACTCGGATGGGACGCACCGCCGCCCGCCACCTGCGCGGGTCGAACGGGGCCCGCAGCTGAGCAGCACCTAGTTCACGGTCAGCTCCGCGATGCCCGGATGCTGCTTGGCCCCGGCCTCGCCCCGGACCGTCACGCGTACGTACCGCGCGAGTCGCGCATCACCCGCCGTCGCGGGCTGCCAGTGGCGCCCGTCGAGGGAGAGGTCGATGCTGTAGCCGGTGGGTTTGGTGCCGTTCCAGGTGGGGGTGACCTTCGTTACGCGGACGGGCCTGGCGAGGTCCGCCGTCAGTTCGCCGCTCGCCCCGTCCGGGACCCAGGCCGTGGCCCCGTTGCCGTCGAGCGCGGCGTCCGCGTACATGCCGGGCTGTTCGGACGAGGCAGTGGCGGTGGTGCAGCGGGCCGCGTTGGTGGTGGGCGTGAGGTCGGGGCGGCGGGTCTTGAGGACGGCCGGGGCGCCCTTGCTGACCATCTGCTGGCCCTGGGGGGTGTCCAGCGTCATCGGGGCGCCGTCGGTGAGACGCACGGTGGTGCGGTGGGCGCCGATCTCGATGTCGTAGGTGCGCCCCTGCCAGGTCAGTCCGTGCAGGGTGACGCCGCGGTCGAGCTGCGGGGGCAGCATCGGGTCGAGGTGGAGGCGGTCCTCGCGCATCCGCATGCCGGTCAGGCCGTTGGTGAAGACCTGCAGGAAGCCGCCCTTGCCGGTCAGGAAGTCCTGGGCGGGCGATCCGGCCAGCGGGTCCTGGGCGCCCGCCTTGTCGCCGCGAGCCTCCGAGAACTGGGCGAAGGGGCCGCGGACGAACGGCTTGATGGAACGTTCCAGATAGGTGTACGTGGAGCAGCCCGGCTCGCCGAGTCCGGCGGCGTCGATGGCATGCACCGAGTCCGTCATGGCCGGGCCGTCCGGGTCGGTGCGCTGCGCGTAGTAGTCGAGGGTGGCGGCGTCGGCGCCCTGGGGCATCGGCCACTCCAGCGGATACATCAGCAGGACCGTGTCGGCCTGTTTGATGGTGCTGCCGTGGTATCCGGCGTACTGCTGGAAGACCTCGCTCCGTGCGTCGTACGGGATCCGGATGTGGTCGGCGATCGTCTTCCACTCGGTGGGCACCGGCCGGCCGAGCAGTTCGGCGGCGCGGATGGCGTGGCGCAGGGCGGTGACGGCGCCGGCGTTGGTGAAGACCGCGTCGTCGACGCCGTTGCTGTATTCGTCGGGCCCTGCCGTGTCCTTGATCGAGTAGCTGCCGTCCGTGTTGCGGCTGACACGTCCCGCCCAGAACTCGGCGATGCCCTGCAGCACCGGCCAGCCGCGCTCGCGCAGCCACTGCGTGTCGTTGGTGGCCAGGTAGTACTGCCAGGTGGCCAGGGAGATGTCGGACTGGAGGTGGATCTGGGTGCGGCAGTGCGGCGGGTCGACGCTGTGGCACTCCTGGGCCAGGTTGCCCGAACTCCCGCTGTTCCAGGGGTAGAAGAGCCCCTGATAGCCGAGCTCGCGCGCATTCTCGCGGGCCCCCGCGAGGGTCCGGTAGCGATAGTCGACCACCGTCTTGGCGAGTTCGGGCCGGGTGACGAGCAGGCCCGGGTACATCCACGTCTCGGCGTCCCAGAAGACGAGGCCCGCATAGTTGTCGCTGGTCAGGCCCGTCGGAGCAATGCTGTTGTCCGCGCCCTCGCGGGTGTTGGAGAACAGCCCGTACTGCGCGGACCGCACCCACGACTGCATCCCGGGCTGTCCGGGTATCTCGATATTGCTGCGCCAGAGCCGCGACCAGGCGGCGGTGTGGGCGCTCAGCAGGGCATCCCAGCCGTCGTCGGCGGCACGCTGTGAGGCGGCGGTGGCATCGCGGCGCGGTGCGCGCGAGGTCAGCGACGTGTCGACGCCGACGTACTTGGTGAACTCGTACGACTGTCCACGTCGGACCGGAAGGCTGATGGCCTGATGGGTCGTCATCTCCTTTGCCTGACCGGCCTGTTGGACGTTGGTGGCGTGTGCTCCGCGTCCGGCGCGCAGGGTGGAGGCGACGGCTCCGTCCACGTCCGTGCCGTCCGTGCGGAAGGCCACATCCATGCTCGGTGCGGTCCCGTCGCCGCGCTGCCCGCCGGTCCGGTCACCGCCGCCGGTCTGCCGCATGCGCCGCGCGCCGCGCCCGTCCAGCAGGTCGGTCACGGTCGCCTCGCCGCTCCAGTGCGGCGTCATGCTCAGACGTACGGCGCCCACGTGCGGGTTGACGCGGTCGGCGAGCACCTCGTACACGAGGTCGGTCCGGCGCCCGTCGGTCGCGGTCCAGGTCAGCGACGTACGCACCACGCCGCAGTGGAGAAGGAGCGACTGACGGTAGTGGGAGATCCGGCCGGACGGCGTCGAAGAGTTGAAGGTATCGCCCTGTGCTCCATCGGTGCCGACGGCGAGCGAGGTCCAGGTGGGCAGCGCCGCGACGGCCTGCCGGTCCCCGGCGGTCTGTTTGTTGTGCGCGTAGAGCCCGGACACGAAGGAGCCGTCGTAGCTCGGGGTGAACAGCGGCCAGCCGGTCTTGGCCGTGCTGTCGGCGTATCCGGCACCGTTCGGCGGCACGCGCTGCCCCAGGTAGCCATTGCCGACGAAGGCATGGTGGGTGTCCGACGCGTCGATGCGGGTGGTGCCAAGCGCCCAGCCGTCGCTTTCGGGGCAGGTGGCGGTCGTGGCGGCGGTGTTCCGCACCGGCTGCGAGGCCGCCGGCGGCACGGAGGCGAGAAGCGCTCCGGCCAGCAGCACCGCGGTCAGGCGGGCGGCACGCGGCCGCACACCGAGGGAGTACGACGTCATGGTTCTCCGTGACTCTGGTTCGCCTGCGAGGGTCCTGGGACCATAAATTTCCTGAACGATTCACGTCAATAGATGTGCAGTCTTCGTCAAGTTTCGAACGTAAGAGGTTGGCTGCCGGTGTACGGGCCGAGGCGTTTCAGCCAGGGTGGGGAGGTCGGTGAGGCACGGCGGCGGGTTGTGTCCTGCGCTGGTCGCTGCTGAGCCACTCGGCATGTCCGCCGGTGTGGGCGACGACCTCAACCGGGTTGGCCGTGGAGGAAGGCGGGTTGTGGCGTGGACGCCAGTTCCTGCGGGGGTCTCAAGCCGTCCTCGCCGTGCTGCCCGAACTCCCACCCGAAACCGGCTCGTTGCTGCTGGCGGGCCCAAGAGCACCGACATCCGCCGCCGCAGGCTGCGCTCGCCGATGCGGAGTCGACGCGCGATCGTCTCGTCCTTCAGCCCGCTGTCCATCGTCCGATCGGTATGGGCGGACAGGGCAGTAACACTCGCCGCCGATCCGCGACACTGGCCGCCGATCCGCGATCGCCAGCTTCACCGGCGCGCTCGGCATCACCCGTATCCGCTCGCCCGGCTCCGCCAGCCGCTGAGACTGGCGCCAGCCGCCATCCGCGGCCACCAGGCGCCGCCGTCTTCGGACGTCGCGACGTCGAACCCTGGGTCCAGGCCAACAGAACGGCGGCAGTCACCTGGCGGTCGGGGTGCCGTCGGCGTGCAGGCGCGCGGGGCGATGGACAGGTCCGGGACGAGCGTCGTCGATGGCCTACGTGTTGTCTTCCGCGGGTTCAACGGCCCCGATAGAGGGACGCTGGGTCGGATGGCCACCAAGGAGCCCTGATTTTCTGGTCATGGGACGCCCACGGGCGGGCAACGATGGCGCACGTTGCCCGTTGTTCATCTCCTGGGTCTACTCGCATAGATACTGCGCCTGGTGTCATGCCGTCAGCCGCCCGGCATCCAAGCCGGGCTCTGATGCGATGGAGACCCCCCGCATGTATGCGATACGCCAACTCGCTTCCACCATAGGCGTGTTCACCCTCGCCGCCGGTGCGCTGACCGTCGGCACGGCCGGCGCACACGCCACTGCCCCCACCGCGGCCGTGGCTTCGGCGTCGTGTTCGCAGTCGTATCTGCCGCTGCCCGACCCGGTCTGCCAGCCCGGCGCCTTCAACCCGGATGTCACCCAGGACACGATCGGCTCGACGATCTGTGTGTCGGGCTGGACGTCCACGGTACGTCCGCCCACCTCGTACACGAACCCGCTGAAGGTTCAGCAGATCGCGGACTACGGCTACAGCGACACCAGCACCGCCGACTACGAGGAGGACCACCTCGTCCCGCTGGAGCTGGGCGGCGCACCCCGAGACCCGATGAACCTGTGGCCCGAGCCGCGGTACAGCACCGGCGGCAAGACCGCGGGCAACAAGGACACCGTCGAGAACCGCCTCAAGACCGCCGTCTGCAATGGGCAGGTCCCCCTCGACGACGCACGCCAGGCGATCGCGACCGACTGGACCACCGCACTGGCCGCCGTCGGCCTGAACTGACCCCGCCGCCCCGGACCGTCCCCGCTGCACCCCTGCGCCCTGACCAGGGGGCAGCGGTGGACGATCCCGCGGCTGCGGGACTTTCATCCCTCGCGACGGGGGCCGATGACGACGCCGACGGGCGTCAAGAAGGCATTATGCAAGGGCCGTTGATTGCATGGAACCCGTCAATATCTGAATATCCCGGGGTCGCGATATGGTTGCATACGAGGAAATCGATCCGGCGGGTCCTCCCGGTACCGCAACGAGACCTCAAACGTCCGAGCCGGAGCGAAGCAACAATGGGAGCTCGGAATTTCCATGAAACTCGGCACGAATCGGCGGGCGGGGCGTATCTCCCGGCACACGGCGCCTGCGGCGGCACTTGCAGTAGTAGTGGTATGCGCGGCCTCCGTGAATGCCTCCGCCACATCTCATGATGCTCCCTCCTACCCGTCCAGCCTCAGCCAGTTCCTGAGCGATATCGCTTTCTACGGTGATCCGACAACTGCGGCGCAGGATCAGGCGTACATGGATCAGCGCAACAACAAGACCGTCGTTCAGCAGGTCGGGAGGGCTTTTGTTCCGCGATTGGAGAAGACGCGGACCGTCTGGGACGCTTCGGGTCTGGCGTTTTCCCATGTGAAGGTGACGCCCGCGGGTGCGCCGCACATCGGCGACAACGTAGTGCTTTACCACGGGAGCGCCCGCTTGGCGAACGCTACGAACAGAGAGAAGAGCCTGTCGACCCAGGCATTCGGCCAGGATGTCGAGGACAGCATCTCCACTTCCCTGTCCAAGACCTTCGGAATCACGAACAAGCTCACGACACAAGTGAAAATGGGGCCTTTCTTCTCCGGCGGCGATGAGTTCGAGACCAGTTGGACTCTCGGTAGGACGGACACCACTACAACCACCGTCACGAACCATTACACCGCCCCGTCGCAGACGATGATGGTGCCGCCGCACACCGTGGACACGGTCACATTCGACCTGTACCGGAACACCTATCAGGGGAAGGTCAATATCACTGGTGACCTGGACGGCAGCTTCGAGAAGAAGATCATGACGGAGATGTACACGGATGACGGAAAAGCCTTCCTCGGCAGCCATACGGCGATCGAGCACCACTATTCCGTCTACGACACCGCGTTGGCCGCCGTGCCCTTGACACCGGGTTTCTATCTCAGCGGGCACCACACCGTGGTAGTGCCTTCCATGGGCATGGGGGAGTACACAGCTGATGTCGCCAACACCAACTTCGACGTCACCGTCAGCGAATCACCGCTCCCGACCACTGACGCAAGCCCCCGGACCCCGGTGCCCGCCAGTGCGCTGAAGTCCTACTCCTACACCGTGCCTGCCCAGATCACCCGAGCGAAATGATCGGAACGGAGCCCAGGGCTTAGGTGTGCTTGAGCCGTACACGGCCGCCGCGCGTCGGCGATGGCAGGAGAAGGTCACGGCACCCAGCAGTGGTCCCCAGGAGACCAAGGGGAGGTAGAGGAATCCGGCGACGGTGCTGCCGGGGCAGGACATGCCGGGGTGGGGGACGGCCCACCGCATCCGGCGCGCATCAGGATTGAGCGACGGCGATCTGCTCGCCGACGCGATAGCGCTGGTCCGCGTTCGCGGAAAAGGTGACGTTGCTCTGATTCTGGAAAACCATGACGATGTCGGAGCCGCCGTAGCTGAAGCAGCCGAGTTCATCGCCCTTCTTGACCTGCTGGCCCTCGGTCGCGGTGATCGTGACCGAGGAGACTTCGCTCATGCCGACGGGCAGCAGCGCCACCATGCCGATGCGTGGTCCGGTGCTCTCGATGAAGATCAGGCCCCGGGTGTTGGCCGCCGCCTCGGTACCGAACGGGACCGCTTGGGCGGTCGGGTCCAGGCCGGCGGACTCGGCGACGCTGAACACCTGGCCGGGGATGGTTTCGACGTGCCGGACCACGCCGTCGACGGGCGCGTGCCAGCGGTGGTAGCCGGTGGCGGGAGGCACCAGCTGGACCACGCTCCCGCCGATGAACCGGTCGGTGTAGGCGTGGTGGTTGAACATGTCGGCCAGCGCGAAGCCCTGCTCCTTGAGCGGGAATCCGGTGCTCTTGCCGACGTTCTGGTCGACGCGGACGAAGGCTGCGTCGCCGGAGGCGATGACGGCGTTGGCGTCCGAGGCGACCGGGCGGGCTTCGGGCCTGACCCTGCGGTGGAAGAAGTCGTTGAAGGACGCGAAGCCCCAGTGTTCGTCGTTGCGGTCGGGGATCACGTACTCGTCCAGCTTGTTCTGTTCGGCCGCCTGCGCGGACAGCCAGCCGTTGTCGGTTTGGGTGAGGACGTAGCGGCTCTGCGGGCTGTCCAGGAACGCACACCACGCCTTCAGGGCATGGCGCAGCGCGGCGTTGAACACCGGGAGGCGCAGGACGGCCGCGCCGGACCGGGTCAGCGACAGAGGGGCGAACAGGGCGGAGAGCGGGAAGAGGATCCGCTTGTCCGGGTCGGGGTGGTACTCGGGTGCGGTGGTGACGACCTGGTCCACGCACTTCAGCAGGTGCCCGACGTCCTGGAAGGGTCGCAACTGCCGCGGGAGCTGGTCGAGCATGCCCGTCACCAGCAGCTGGATGTTGGCATCGGCCTCGATCTCCTGCTTCAGGGCGGCCACCGCCGGGCCGAGCTCCTCCTTGCGCTCCCGGGCCTGCTCCGCGAAGCCAGTCAGCCAGGCCTCGACCGCCTGACGGCTGTCCGGCAGATAACCGGCGACCCGCCCGAACGAGTTGCGGTACCGCGCATCCAACCCGGCGCCGGTGACATCACCCACCGAGGACACTCCCCACGGTTCATCGCTCCACGACAGTGGACGGAACCGATGCCCCGCCTGCGCACACCGGCCCGCCGCACAACGTCCCGTCCCGGCGCATGCACCGCAAGGGAGGGAAGTGGCCACAGACCGGCACCCACTGTCGGTGTACACGAGGAAAACGATCAGCCGGGTACCGCTGGATGTGCCCGACCGTCCGGGCAGGCGACTTCGCAGAGACGGCTGTCCTTGCCTGCCCGGCAGCCGGACAACATGGAGTGCGGCCAACACCCGCCCTCGTGCGGTCCGGCGCAGCCGGTTCTGCTGTCTCGCGCAGCTTCTTCGAGTTCGTCCGCGCCCTGCCCGAGGCGCCGCCCATTCAATCCCGTGGAGCGGCTGGTGTTCTCGGCGGCGGCGCGCGATGAATCGGTGGCGCGGTACATGCATCGGTTCGCGTCCCGCTCGATCGGGCCGCTGCGATTCTTGAACCCCGCGGCAGTGGCAAGGGCTTCGGCCGTCAACACCGGGCACCGCAGGGCGGACGTTCCACCTGAGCACCTGTCACACACACGGACATGACTTGCTGCCGCCTGCCCACTCCACGCGCCCTCGGCGGCAGGTCAACGGCGACCGTTCCGCCACGGCGCCAGGAGGTCGGCCACCCTTCCTATCGAGGCGATGACTTCGCTGGTATCGACGGCCGTGTAGCACAGTCGGAAGTAGCCCGGCTCGGCACAGGACAGCAGCTGCCCCGGAAGCAGTTGCACCTGGGCGTAGGTGGCGATGTACCAGCGCAGCCATTCCTCCTCGCTGGAGATGTCCGGGAAGAGGATCGGCAGGGCGACCGACCCCTCCTTCTCGGCTTCCGCGGCGAAGGGCTCCGGTACGCGGTCGAGCCGAGGGAAGTGCGGCCCGATCTCCGGCGGAATCACCGCCGTCCCGGCCGGCGGCAGATAGGCCCGCAGGTCGAGCCAGAAGAACTGCGCAGCGTTCTGCCCCTCGCGGTAGCGGTACGGGATGTGGCCGTCCGTGAGGGCGCGGCGCGTGTCCTCGAACGCCGTGGTCAGCCAGCCCCGGTACTGCCGCATCAGCTCCAGCGGGTAGCTCTTGCCGTCGACGACGGTCTTCAGCATCGCCCCGATGACACGGTGCTTCAGCGAGTCGAACGGGCTGAACCAGGCGTAGCTGTTCTGCTTGTCCTTGATGCCCTGCATGGCCACATGGACCACCGGCGACTTGGAGATCACAACTCCCGCCTTGAAGCCCGAAAGACCGAAGTCCTTGGCGAATCCCCACACGACATGGACCCGGTTCCGCGCCTCCGGATGGTTCTTGTAGGCGTCCAAGGACAGGGCGCTGACGAACTCCGGCTCCGATCCGGTGAGTTGGGAGTGCGCGTACATCTCGTCGGAGACGATGTGCATGCCGGTCTCGGTGAGTACCCACCGGTAGATGCTCTCCAGCAGGTCCTTGCCGTAGTTGTCGCCCAGGGGGTTGTTGGGATTGGTGAGGACGAGCAGCTTCGGCGGCTCCGGCTGGGTCCGGTAGGCGCGCTGCAGATCGGCCAGGGTGAGCTCGAAGTTCTCCGGACCCCTTTCCCGGAGGTGAACGGGAACGGTGACCAGTTCGGGCCGTTGCTCGAAGCACCAGTTGAAACCCTGCCAGTAGGGCGCGGGCAGCAGCACCCGATCGCCGCTCTCCAGGATCCCGCCCTCCCTGAGCGCGAACGCCAGGCACTCCAGAGCGGCCGACACCCCCGACGTACCGAAGACGTCCTCGCTCTTCAGGTCCGCGGAGAACATCGGGCGGAGCATGTCCGCGATGCCCTTGCGGATCTCGGAACTGCCGTACGACGGCGCGTACTTGACGTCCTTCTGCTCCAGGACCCCGAGCCGCTGAAACACGTTGTCCCGCAGTGACGGATAGACCAGCACGTTCTCCGCCGTGGCCAGGTTGACCACGTCCGGGTACAGCTCCTGGTGGACGGCCAGCCGCTGCTCCGGGTCGGCGGCCCCGGCGAGCAGCGCCGTGATCTCCTCGGGAGTACGCTCCCCGGGGCCCTGCTGCCCTGTCCTGGTGCCCTTCGTGTTCGCGGCCATCGCACGTTCCTCCGTCGGTAGGCGTGATGTTTCCGGCAGGCACCCATCTTTCGGGAGGAACGGGGAGACTGAACAGAACACGAACCGGCCAGCCGGCGCGGTGCCGCCTACATGTCGGCGCGGCCGCTCCACCCGGTCAAGCCGTCGGCGTCAGAGAGGTGGCTTCCCAGCGGAGCTGGCCAGGTAGAACCCTGCCGGCAAGGCCTCACCACGAGGGAGCCTCAGACCGTCGCGCCCCAGAGTCGTAGACCAGTTCCCCTTCGATGAACGTCATCTTGACCTCGGTGGCGTGAACTTGGGAGATCTGTGCTTCGAAGGGGTTCTGATGGACCACGATGACGTCGGCGAGCATGCCCGGTTCGATGCGCCCGACACGGTGCGCCATGCCCTCCTGGCGCGCGGAGTTGACCGTGAACAGGCCGAAGGCTTCTTCCAGAGTGATGGCTTGGGACTCGCCGAGGCAGTCCGCGCTGCCGCCCGGCTCCCGCCGGGTGACGAGCGTTTCGATGGCGGACCAAGGGTTCACGGATGGCACGACGCACCAGTCCGAACCCGGCACGACCAGTGCGCGGGCGTCGAGCATCTCCCGCACAGGCCACGCTCGTTCGATCGCTTCCGTGCCGACGGCCGACACGATGTCGGAGCAGATGGGGGAGGGCCGCCACAGGTAGGGGGAGACTTCGAACGTCGCGCCGATCCGTGGTGCGCGCTCGATGTCGGTCTTCGCCACGAACGTGCAGTGTCCTACGTTGTGCATGCACGGGCCGTGCCCGTTGGCCGTGCGGGCGGCCTCGATGGCGCCCAGCGCCGCCCGCACCGCCGCATCGCCGGCCGCGTGGAACTTCACCGTGATGCCCATCCGGTCGAATCGGGTCACCACCTGATCGAGGACCGCCGGTGCGATCGCGAGCAGCCCGTGACGGCTGACCTCGTCGTCCCGTCCCTCCACGGTGTCCGCGTAGGGCTCGATCATTGCCGCCGTGTGGCTGTCGGTCGGTACCCCGTCGAGGAAGATCTTCACGCAGTCAGGCATCACGCGACCGCTCGCGTAGAGATTTCGGGCAGCGATCACTTCTTCGCACACAGGATCATTCGGGGACCACACGAGACACAGGCGCACGCGCTGCCTCACGGCTCCCCGCGCGGCGAGGCGGGTGTAGGCACGCAGTTCGGACTGCGGACCGGCAGTGAATCCGACCGCGGCTTCGGTGAACGAGGTGATCCCGTAGGAGAGCATTTCGTCGAGGGCCCACTCCAGCGCCGCCTCGACCTCTTCGTCGGTCGGCTTGGGGGCTGAAGCGGCCAGCAGGTCGGCCGCGGTCTCGCGTTGTATGCCGCTCGGATTGCCTGCGGCGTCCCTCTCGAAGATGCCACCTACCGGGTCAGGTGTGCCGGGACCGATCCCGGCGGCCCCGAGGGCCGCGCTGTTCGCCCACGAGCTGTGTCCGCTGGTGTCCTCCAGGAGGACCGGATTGCCGGGGGCGACGGCATCGAGCATGGTCCGGTCCGGGATCGTTCCGAGCGCGGAGGTGTCCCACTGCCCGCCCAGGACCCATGCGCCGGGAGCCGCCCGGGACACGTGCTCGGCCACGATGCGGAGGGTGTCGGCCAGGCTGGAGCCCTGCGGGACCTTGCAGCGGCGTTCGCGGATTCCGGCGTAGATCGGATGCACGTGCAGGTCGTGCAAGCCGGGGAGAACGGTATCGCCGGCCAGGTCCACCACCCGTGTGTCCGGTCCGCGCTGTCGCAGCACCTCGTCGCGGCCGCCGACCGTTTCGATGACACCGGCGCGCACGGTGAGCCCCTGAGCCCAGCCCGACGACGTCTTGACGTGCCCGCCCACCAAAACCGTGTCCGCGTACTGATCAGTCATGGAAGCTCCACCTCCAGCTCGGCGACTCAGCGGCGGTTGGTGAATCCGGCGTCGACGGGCAGCGTGACACCGGTGACGTAGCGAGCCTCGTCCGAAGCCAGCCACAGGACGGCGTTGGACACGTCGACCGGTTCGATTGTGTCCACCGGCAGGGCATTTGGCGCCCCCTCGGACAGAACCGGGTCCTGGGCGACGAACTCGATCATGGCAGGGTCGGCAACCATGCTGGTGGCCACACCGGTGGGGTGCACGGAGTTCACCCTGATGCTGTGCGGGGCGAGGTTGTTGGCGTACGTACGCATCAGCCCGACCACGCCGTGCTTGGAAGCGGCGTAGCCAAGACCGCCGTTACTGGCCCCGCCGATACCCACCAGTCCGGCGGTGGAGCTGACGATCACGATCGAGCCGCCCCGCTCGGCGGCGACCATCGACGGGATGGCCACCTCGATGGTGTGAAAGGTGCCGGTGAGATTGACATCGATGGCGTCATGCCACGCCTGCACCCTGTCCTCCACCAGCAACGGTGCGATCCCGGCGTTGGCGACAACGATGTGGATCTGCCCGAACTCGGCGAGCCCGGCGTCGTACGCCTCCTGGAGGGCGGCTCGATCGCGCACGTCTGCCTGCCGCGCCACGACGCGGCGGCCCAGGGCCTGCACTTCCTCGACCGTGTCGTGCAGGTCCTCCGGCGTCGACTGTGGGTAAGGCACGGTGTCGACCGACCGGCATATGTCCACGATCACCAAGTCGGCGCCCTCCTCCGCCAGGCGCCGAACGTGGCTGCGACCGAGCCCTCCGGCCGCGCCGGTGACGAAGGCCGTCTTGCCGTCAAGGCGCCCCCTCGTTCTCTGGGTTTCCTCGTCTGGCATAGCGTGGCTCCTTCGCGGTCCGCGCAGAGCATGGCCCTCATCAAGGTGATGTACCGCGCGCAAGCCGGCTTGGCCAGGGGACGAAAGGGCCAGGACTGGAAGAGGCGGCGCTGAGCATCGCGGTAGCGGGGATGCGGTCTCCGCCGAGGTGGTCCCGCTCAGCCGGGGTTGGCACTTGTTCCCTCACGCGGGTTGCTACCGCTCCTTGCCGTCCGTATCCCCTTCCTGTCGTCTTCATCGGTTCTTGGGGCAGCAGACCGGCCGGCCGGCCAGCGGCGGGCCAGCCAGGCGCAGGTCACCAGCTGGATGGTGTGGTAGAGCATCAGCGGCAGTACCACGATCCCGACCCGCTCCGCCGGGAACAGCACCGTGGCCATCGGCAGCCCGCTGGCCAGGCTCTTGTTCGAGCCGCAGAACACGGCGGTGACCCGGTCCGCGTACGGCAGGCCGATCAACCGGGCGGTTCCGTAGGCCAGTTGAAGGGCCAGGACGAGCAGGAGTGCGCACAGTGCGGCCAGCAGGAGCAGCCGCCCGGGCGACACGCGCTGCCAGATGCCGGTGGTCATGCCGCGGCTGAACGCGGAGTAGACGACGAGCAGGATGGAGCCCCGGTCGCACACGGTGATCAACGCCCGGTGTCTGCCCAGCCATTCGGTGACCCAGCGCCGCGCCGCCTGCCCGGCGAGGAAGGGCACCAGGAGCTGAAGGGCGATGTCCCCGAGCTGCGAGGCGCGTATCGGCATTCCCCCGTCGCCGGTCTGCCCGATGAGGGCGACCACGAGGACGGGAGTCAGCACCACTCCGAGGACGGTGGAGAACGACGCCGAGCAGATGGCCGCCGCCACATTGCCCCGGGCCATCGACGTGAAGGCGATCGAGGACTGCACGGTGGACGGAAGGACCGTCAGAAAGAGGACCCCGACGGCCAGTTCCGTGCTGAGTGCCGAACGCGGCAGCAGCCCGGCCGCCAGTCCCGCCAGAGGGAAGGCCAGAAAGGTCAGGGTCAGGATGGGGACGTGCAGCCGCCAGTGCCGCAGACCGTCGTACGCCGCCTGCGGCGAGAGGCGGGCACCGTAGAGGAAGAACAGCAGCCCGACGGCGACCCGGACGGCGAGCGAGACGCCGTCGGCCGCCGCGCCCTCGACCGGGGCGAGCGTCGCCAAGCCGATGACGGTGAACAGCGCGACGATGTACCAGTCCACGCGGTGCCTGATGTGACGGGCGAGCGAGCGCAGGATGAGGAGCATGCGTCTCCTTCTGCGGAGCGGGGATTCACGTGGCGCGGGGCCGCGCCGCCGCTGAGGCGACGCGGCCCCTCCTGACTCACTGTCAGGCGCCGGCCGGGACACGGTCGTGGTGGCGGCTGATGTTTCGCTCAAGGAGCGTCAGGCACTCGGCGACGCCGACGCTGGCCGGGGTGTGCTCGGGCAGCCGCCCGTCGGCAGCCTTGAGCTCGCTCAGCGCGCCGTCGATGGCGGTCTGGGCGGCGAACAGGCAGGGCGTGCTGTAGATCGCGACGTCGACGCCCAGTTCCTGAAGCTCCGTCAGCGAGAGCCGCGGCGACTTGCCGCCCGCGATCTGGTTGAACAGCAACGGCTTGTCGCCGATGACGCGACGCACCTTGTGGATCCAGTCGATGCTGCGTACCCCGTCGACGAGGATCACGTCGGCGTCCGTCGCGGCCAGGGCCTTGGCCCGGCGCAGGATCTCCTCCTCCTCGGTGGCGTCCGTGCGGGCGACGACGACCAGGTCCCGTCGCGCCTTGAGGACCATGTCGAGCTTTTCCAGGTAGGCGTCGAGCGGCAGCACCTGCTTGCCGTCCACGTGGCCGCAGCGCCGCGGGCGCTGCTGGTCCTCCAGGATGACCCCGGAGGCCCCGCCGCTCTCCAGCTGCTGGACCACGTGGCACGCCGTCTCCGGGTCGACGTAGCCGTCGTCGATGTCGACCAGCAGGTGCTGCTGGGGGAAGGCGAGCCGCAGCCGCTGAACGAACGCGACGACGTCGGGCCAGGCGATGAAGCCGATGTCGGGCAGCCCGTAGTGGGAGGCCGCGAAGCCGAATCCCGAGACGAACATTCCGTCGTAGTGCTGCGCCGCCACGGACGCGGAGAACATGTCGAAAATACCGATCAGGGGGGTGGTGCCGTCGTTCTGTATCGCGGTGCGTAGCCGGTTGGGGTGATTCACGGGTACCCTCCGATGAGGTCGCGGTCATGTGTCTCGCGGCCGGCCCGTTGCCTGCCAAGTCGACGGCCGGTGCGAGGCGTTGCATACCAAAGCGTCCTTGGGGCCATGCCGTTTCGGTGTGGCCCCATTTCCGTGTGCACGTGTCTGCCGTGTGTGGGTGTCGTGCCCTTGCGTGCGGTCAACGGCATGAGCAATTACAGGAATTGCTGCTGTCGTTCCCGGCATGAGCAGCGTAGGGAAAGAGTTGGTCATGTAACAACCATGGCTCCGTAATGTTGGCTGCTCGTGGCTGCTTTTGCGCCGGTCGTCGCCGACCGCGGCCGCTACGAGACGGCACGCCGAAAACGTTCACCGCCCCAGGTCCGGCGGCATTCCGCGTGCGACGGCCCGATTGATTGATTACCCGTCAGATGTGACGGTGTCGACGCCGGATAGTCCGAATCGGTCCACCTGGCTCAACACGGCGGATTCAAGCCGCCTCGGGCGGCCTTCCGGCCGTCGACGGGGATGTGCAGTCGGTCGGCCAGGGTGGTGAGGGCCGCGCCCAGGGGCAGTGCGACTCGGGTGACGGCGTGCTCGTCGCCGCGTGTCGGGTCCTGATTGACGATGAGTACGGGCTTGCCCGCCCGGGCTGCCTCGCGGACGAACCGGAGCCCGGACATCACGGTGAGCGAGGAGCCCAGAACCAGCAGCGAGGTCGCCTCATCGACCAGTTCGCGGCAGCGCGCGACCCGCGGCGGCGGCACGGCCTCACCGAAGAACACCACGTCGGGTTTGAGGATGCCGCCGCATTCCGCGCAGGCCGCGACGCGGAAGTCCCTGGCCTGTTCGTCGGTGAGGTCGGCGTCACCGTCGGGGTTGAGCCCGGCGGCCACCGGTTCGAAGCCCGCGTTTGCCTCGTCGAGCCGCCGGGCGAGTTCGCGGCGCGAGCTGAAACCGCCGCAGGAAAGGCAGACGACCCGGTCGAGGCTTCCGTGCAGTTCCACCACGCCCTCGCTGCCGGCGGCCTGATGCAGACCGTCGACATTCTGGGTGATCACACCCGAGAGCAGGCCGTGCCGCTCGAACGCCGTCACAGCCAGGTGCCCGGCGTTGGGCCGGGCACGGCCGAACGTACGCCAGCCGAGGTGGCTGCGCGCCCAGTACCGGCGCCGGGCCCCGGCGCTGGCGGTGAATTCCTGGTACGTCATCGGGGTGTGCCGACTCAGGCTCCCGCCTTTGCCCCGGTAGTCGGGGATGCCCGACTCCGTGGAGATGCCGGCCCCGCTGAGCACCAGCACACCGCCGGCCCGCAGCGCATCGGCGACCGGCCCGGGATCCGTGGTGCCAGGTCTCAGACCGTCGGTGGGCGTCCAGCTCAGGGTGGGGCGCATGCGCATACCGCCAGCCTACGAAAACGGGCAGGACACCGGTACGGGACGGCCGGTCGGACGAGAACGGGGCTCAGTGCGCCGAGAGGGGCTCGCCCGTCTCCAGGAGGGTCTTCAGGCTGGACAGGATCGGCGGCCAGCCCTGGCTGCACATGTCGTGCAGGATGCCCTCGGGGTCGAAGTCGTGGGTGACCGTCAGCTTGACCTGGTCGCCCTGCGGCTCCAGGTCGAAGGTGACGTTGGACCGGCGCTCCACCGCGATCTGCGCCCGTACGTCCTCCGCGATGCCGACCGCCTTCGCCCACTCGTCCGTGAACGAGTGCCAGGTGTAGGCGAGTTGGCGGTACGGGTCCGAGACAAGGACGATCTGTTCCGGGTCCGCCATCGTCGCATCGCCCTGCTTCCAGACCAGCGGCGAGCCCTTCTTCCAGTCGCTCTCGAAGCCCACGCCCCAGTACCGCTCGGTGAAGGCCGAGTCCGTCAGGGCCTGCCACAGCCGTTCGGGGGTGGTGCGGATGTAGGTCGTGTACACGAACGTCTTGCTGTCCATGAGGGGCTGCTCCAATGCTCTCTTCAGGTCCGCGAGGGCGTTGACCCGGCCGCGGTCGAACCGGCTGATCCAGCGCTCGGCGATGGCGTTGATCGGTACGGCGTTCAGGTAGTGCAGCTTTTCCCGCCCCTGCCGCACCGTCGTGACCAGTCCCGCACCCTCCAGTACGGCGAGGTGCTTGCTCACCGACTGGCGGGCCATGTCGAGGCCCGCGCACAGCTCCCGCAGGGTCTGTCCGTTGCGGTCCCGCAGCCGGTCCAGCAACCGCCGCCGGCTCGGATCCGCCAGCGCCTTGAACACCGCGTCCATGACTCGTAACCCCCAGTCATGCAGCCGCAAGGCTACCTCTTCATGATTGGCACCCCAACGGCTGCATGTCAAACGGGCCCCTCAGTTCCCCGACACCGTCGTCGCGCCTGCGGACACCGTCCCCCTCGGCATCGCGGCCGGGCCCTTCAGGGCCGGGGTGGGGACCCCCATCGCAGGCAAGAGGGGTGACGCGGAGTCCTCAGTGTGCCGAGCGCCGCTCGAAGGCCACGTCCCGCGCCGTGCCGAGTGCCGTTGCCACCGCGCCGAGCAGCACCGCGTCCTCCCCGAGCGAACTCGGCGCCACCTTCGGCCGCAGCGGGGTGAGCGCGCGCAGCGTCTCCCGTACGGGGCGCAGGAGCAGATCCGCACTGTGTCCGACGCCACCGCCGAGCACCACGAGATCGGGGTCGAGGACGGCCGCGACCACCGCGACGGTGTGCGCGATCCGCTCGCCCTCCAGCTGAACTGCCTTGACCGCGGCGGCAGTTCCGGCCCGCGCCGCGTCGAAGACGTCCTTCGCGGTGAGCGGGCCCGCCATGCCGAGCGAGCGCGCGGCCGCGACGACCGCGTCGCCGGAGACCGCGTCCTCCAGTGTGTCCGGCTTCTGGAGGCCGGGCCACGGCAGGAAGCCGATCTCGCCCGCGCCGCCGTGCGCCCCGGTGAAGAGCTGGCCCTCGCTGACCACACCCATGCCGAGGCCGGTGCCGATCATGACGTACACGAAGAGTTTGCTGGCCGCGCCGACGCCGAAGGTGTACTCGCCGAGCGCCGCCAGGTTCGCGTCGTTGTGGACCGCGAGCGGTATGCCGAGCCGCTCCCGCATCTGGTCGAAGAGGCCCGGCCTGCCCCAGCCCGGCAGGTGCTGGGCATAGCGCACGCGCCGCTTCTCGGCGTCGTACACGCCGGGGGTGCCGACCACCGCCTGGGCGACCTTGTCCGCGTCCACACCGGAACCCTCGACGAGTTGGCGCGCGCTGGTGACGACCAGGTCGGCCATCGTGGCCGAGGTGCGGGCATGGTTGCGGACCTCGGAGCGGGCCACCACCTTGCCGTCGAGGTCGGCCAGGGCGATCCGCAGCCAGGTCCGGCCGATGTCGATGCCGAGTGCGTAACCCGCCGTCGGATCGGGCGCGTAGAGCACGGCGGCGCGGCCCCGCTCGGGGGTGATCGTGCCCGCCTCGCGGACCAGGCCCGCCAGTTCGAGCGAGGCGAGCGCGCTGGACACGGTGGGCTTGGACAGGCCGGTGTCCCGCGCGAGCTGAGCCCGGGACGCGGGGCCTCCGGTGCGCAGCCGGTCGAGCAGCAGCCGCTCGTTGGAACTGCGCTGCCGCTGCGGGTTCCAGGGCAGGTCGCCGCCCTCGTCGCTGCTGGTCATCGCATCATTCTCACGCATCGGTCCGAGCTGTTCACTGACGACCTCTTGACGGTGAAAGTAAAGGTACTTAACTTAAGCACGCCCGACGCCGAGGGAACCCCGCACTGGCGAATCCGCAGCAGCTCCCTCTTCTCGCCCATCAGCCCCGGGAGGACCCCAGTGTCCGGAACCCCTCCGCCGGCCGGCGGCTTCGTCCGCCGGATCGGACTCTTCCAGGCCACCGCCATCAACATGAGCCAGATGTGCGGGATCGGCCCCTTCGTGACCATCCCGCTGATGGTCGCCGCCTTCGGCGGGCCGCAGGCCGTCATCGGCTTCGTCGCCGGCGCGATACTCGCCCTCGCCGACGGCCTCATCTGGGCCGAGCTCGGCGCCTCGCTGCCCGGCTCCGGCGGCAGCTACGTCTATCTGCGCCAGGCTTTCCAGTACCGCACCGGCCGCCTGATGCCGTTCCTCTTCGTATGGACGGCGATGCTGTTCATCCCGCTGGCCATGTCCACCGGCGTCGTCGGATTCGTGCAGTACCTCGGCTACCTGGCGCCGGACCTCGGCAAGACGGCCGGCGACCTGATCGGGCTCGGCATCATCGCCTTCGTGGTCCTGCTGCTCTGGCGGGGCGTCGAGAACATCGCCCGGATCACCGTCGTGATGTGGGTCGTCATGATTGCCTCGGTCGCCCTGGTGACGGTCGCCGCCGCCACCGACTTCAGCCCGCACCTGGCCTTCAAGTACCCCTCTGATGCCTTCGAGTTGACGAGCAGTCACTTCTGGATCGGCTTCGCGGCAGGGCTCACCATCGGCATCTACGACTACCTCGGCTACAACACCGCCGCCTACATGGGTGCGGAGATCAAGGACCCCGGGCGCACTCTGCCGCGCTCCATCATCCACTCCGTCTTCGGCATCATGGTGATCTATCTGCTCCTCCAGATCGGCACCCTCGGCGTCATCGACTGGACCCGGATGCTGGACCCGAACGACATCGCGTCGAGCTCGGTCGCCTCCGCCGTCCTGGAAAAGGCCTGGGGCAAGGGCGCCGCCGACGTCGTCACCGTCCTCATCCTGGTCACCGCGTTCGCCTCCGTCTTCACCGGGCTGCTCGGCGGCTCCCGGGTCCCGTACGACGCCGCCCGCGACAAGGTGTTCTTCCGCTCGTACGCCAAGCTGCACCCCAAGCACCGCTTCCCGATGCTGGGCCTGCTCACCATGGGCGTCGTCACCGCCGTCGGCTTCATGATCGGCCGCCACACCGATCTGACGACCCTCATCCAGCTGCTCACCACGGTGATGGTCATCGTCCAGGCGCTCGCCCAGATCCTCGCCGTCACCGTGCTGCGCAAGCGGCAGCCCGGGCTCCGCCGCCCGTACCGGATGTGGCTCTACCCGCTGCCGAGCCTGATCGCCCTGGTCGGCTGGCTCACCATCTACGGCTACGCCGACAAGAACTCGCCCGGCCGCCACCCCATCGAATGGTCACTGGCCTGGGTGGCGCTCGGTTGCGTCGCCTTCGTCCTGTGGGCGCGCTTCGAGAGGGTCTGGCCGTTCGGGCCGCGCGAGATCCGCGAGGAGTTTCTGGACGACTACCCGGGCGAGTCTTCGGTGGAGACGCTGCCCGGCGGCTGAGTCGCTTGCACGAGTTGGCCCCGCCGGATACCGGGCGGAGCAAACTCGCGTGCTGCGTACGTTACTTGTCGCCGCGCGGGACCTCCTCCGTGATCGGTATCGACTTCGAGAGAGGCGAACTCGGGGCCGCGGCATGCCCGTTGGGGGAGTCGCCGTTCTGGTTCATGGATGCAAGGAGCTGCCGCGCCAGGCCCAGACCCGTACCGCCCATCGTCAGGGCCTTCGCGAACATCTCCGACATGCCTTCGGCGCCGTTGAGCAGCACCATGTGCTCCACATTGCCGAAGGCGGAGGCGCCCGCCTCCACGATCTGCGGCCAGTTCTCGGCGAGCTGCTGGGCGACCACGGCCTCCTGGTTCTCCGCGAGTGCCGCAGCCCGTGCCTTGATGGCCTCGGCCTCCGCCAGACCCTGGGCCTTCGCCGACTCGGCCTGTGCGAGTCCCTTGGCCTGCGTCGCCGCCGCCTCGGCCTCACCCGTCGCCCGGGTCGCCTTCGCGGCCGCGAGCCCGCGCGCCTCGGTGGCCTGGGCCTCGGCGGCCGCGGCCGCCTTGACCCGGGTCGCCTCGGCTGCCGCCGCGAGCTCGGTCTCCTTTGCCTTGGCCTGGGCCGCCGAGATGCGGGCATCGCGCTCGGCCTCGGCCAGCGTCCGCTTCTCGTACGCCTGGGCATCGGCGGGCTTGCGCACATCGGCCTGGAGCTGCTGCTCGCGGCGGTGTGCCTCCAGCTCGGCGACCCGGGTCTCCTGGACCACGACCTCCTGCCGGGCGGCGGCGTCCGCGAGCGGGCCCGCCTGCCGGGAGCTCGCCGCGGCCTTGTCGCGCTCGGCCTGGTAGCCGGCCTGGAGGATCTCGCTGTCCCGGGTCGCCTCCGACATCCGGGCGAACGCGGCCTGTTCGGCCTCGGTGGCCCGCAGGTTCGCCTCGGCCTGGGCGATCCGCGCGTCGCGCTGCACCGCGGCCGCGTGCGGCATCGCCAGGTTCTTGATGTACCCGGTCGGGTCCTCGATCTCGTGGATCTGCAGCGAGTCGACGATGAGACCGAGCTTCTCCATCTCCGTACCGCACGCGGCCCGGGTCTGCCCGGTGAGCTTCTCCCGGTCCCGGATCATGTCCTCGACCGTCAACCCGCCCACGATGGAACGGAGATGACCGGCGAAGACGTTGTGCACACGGTCCGACATCAGCTTCTGCTGGTCGAGGAAGCGACGGGCCGCGTTGGCGATCGACACGAAGTCGTCGCCGACCTTGAAGATGACCACGCCCCGCACCTTCAGCGGAATGCCCTGCTGCGTCACGCAGTCCACCGACAGCTCGGTCTCGTTGAGATCGAGCGACAGCTTCCTGACCGCCTGTACGCCGGGCAGTACGAGGGTTCCCCGGCCGGTGACGATCCGGAACCCCATGCCCTCGCCGAGCCCCTCGGTCCGGTGCTTCGAACCGGAGATGACGAGTGCTTCGTTCGGCTCGGCCACCCGCCACATGAGCTTGAACAGGCCGACCAGAACGATGATGGCGGCGAGAACCAGTCCCGCCGCGACGCCGATGACCATCGGCATACGCCCCCTTCATGCAGTGCCGCTCGGCACTGATGGGGGGAGTTTGCTCCTGGCCGGATGTGGCGTGAAGACGCTTACGGATCCTTGTCGCAATCTTGATACGCACCGGTGAATGCGCAGATGACAGCGGTGGCCAACGTGAGCCTGGGCGCGCTCAGTTGTCGTACGCGGCCATGACGTAGACAGTACGCGGAGGCAGGTATTCCACCACCGTCACGACCGTCCCCGTCTCGATCCGGCCCGTGCCCGGCGCGGGGTGGGCCAGGAAGTGCTCGGCCCCGCCCCGGATCCTGACGATGACCTCGCCCACGAGCCCGGGCCCGATCGTTCCGGTCACCCGCCCGAGCAGCCCCACCATGTCCTGGCTCATCGGGGGAGCGTAGCCGACGGGGCCGCGAAGCCGACGGGGTTCCGTGTCCGGATGTGACAGGGAATCGTCATTGCGGCCGCTGGGGCCGGCGGTGAGGATGGGGTCATGCCCACTTCGCACCGGGTCGTCATCGCGGTCTTCCCCGATGTCGACCTCCTCGACGTCACCGGACCGGCCGAGGTCTTCGCCCTGGCCAACCGGGAGACCTCGGGCGGCGCCGGATACGAGGTCCGGCTGGCCGGGCCGGCGTCCGGCGAGGTGCGGACCTCGGCGGGAGTGCGGCTGCTCGCCGACCTGTCCTTCGACGAGGTCGGCGCTCGGGTGGACACCCTGCTCGTGCCCGGCGCGGTGGACATGACCGACGAAGGCCCCCTCGCCCGGATCGACCACGACGTCGTGGCCTGGGTGAAGGACACCGCGCCGCACGCCCGGCGGGTGGCATCGGTGTGCGTGGGCGCCCATGTGCTCGCCGCGGCCGGGCTCCTCGACGGGCGGACGGCGACCACCCACTGGTCGACCGCCGCCCAGCTCGCCGCCGACCACCCGGCCGTCACGGTCGACCCGGACCCGATCTTCGTCCGCACCGACCGGGGGAGACTGTGGACAGGCGCCGGGATCAGCGCCTGCCTGGACCTCGCGCTCGCGCTGGTGGCCGAGGACCAGGGCGAGGACGTGGCCCTCGCGGTGGCCAGGCAACTCGTGATGTACCTACGGCGGCAGGGCGGCCAGAGCCAGTTCTCCGTGCCGCTCAGCCGGCCCGCCACCTCCCGGCGCGACATCGACGAGCTGCGGCTGTGGATCGCCGACCACCTCGGCGACGACCTGTCGGCGGAGGCCCTGGCGGCCCGGATGTGCCTGAGCGGGCGGCACTTCGCCCGCGTCTTCAAACAGGAGACCGGCGCGAGCCCCGCCGCCTATGTCGAGGCCGCCCGGGTCGAGGCGGCCCGGCGCCTCCTGGAAACCACCGACTGCCCGCTCGACGAGGTCGCGGAAGCGGCCGGACTCGGCTCGGTCGAAACCCTGCACCGTGCGTTCAAGCGGCAGCTCGCCACCACCCCGGCCGCCTACCGCCGCCGCTTCCGCACCCAGCCCGCCTGACCTTCCGTATCCAACCCACATGCGAGCCGGACGGCTTCGCCATGCCCAACTCCCTTGTGAAAGGCACCCGATGAGCACCTCCATGCCCTCCACCACCCTCCGCGACATCGTCGGCCTGGACAACCGGCCGCCGAAGCTGAGCGAGTCCATCCTGATCATGATCGACTTCCAGAACACCTACCGCACCGGCGTGATGGCCCTGGAAGGCGTCGAGGAAGCCCTCGCGGCCGGGGCGCGCCTGCTGGAGCGGGCCCGCGCCGCCGGCACCCCGGTCGTGCACATCATCAACGACGGCGGCGAGGGAGGCCCGTACGACATCCATGCCCACATCGGTGCCATCAGCGACGAGGTCGCGCCGAGGGACGGCGAGCCGGTCGTGGTCAAGCAGGTCCCCAACGCCTTCCACCGCACGGAGCTGGAGAAGACGCTGACCGAGCTCGGTGCCGCCCCGGGCAGCGGGAAGGACCTGGTCATCGGCGGGTTCATGACCCACATGTGCGTCAACTACACATCCCAGGGCGCCTTCAACCTCGGCTACCGGCCCACCGTCGTCGCCGAGACCACGGCCACCCGATCGCTCACCGCCCCCGACGGCACCGTGCTGCCCGCGGCCGCCCTCCAGACCGCCGCGCTCACCTCGATCACGGACCTGTTCGGCATCGTCGTGGCCACGGTCGACGAGCTGCCCGAGTGACAACCCGGCGCCGGGCGGCAGGACCACGGGGGTGCCCCGCGGCCCGGCATACATGACGGGTCGTCAGATCCACCCGTCCAGCGACGCCATGAACCCCTCGAAGTCGTCGCGGTGGATGGTGTGTCCGGCGCCCTTGACCGTACGTACCTCGAAACCGCGCGCTTCGAGGCGGGTCACCTCGCTCGCGTCGTACAGGAAGCTCCCGTCGGCGAACTGGACGAGCGAGGGGACGACGGCCTTCTCGGGGACCTGGTCCGCGCTGAATATCGGGGCGAGGCCGAGCGCGGTGTTCTCGTCCCAGAGCTTCAGCGTGGCCAGCTCGATGTCGACGTCCTCGGCCTCCCAGCGCGGGTTGAGCACCGCGACGGTCGCCCGGCTCGCTGCCTTGAACTGGGCGAAGATCTCCGGACTGACGCCATGCTGCTGGAAGTTGACGTTCCAGGCGGGGTCCGAGTAGACCGCGCGGGCCGGCCGCAGCCGCTCGGCGGCGAGCGACAGGGAGAGCCCGCCGAGGGAGTGGCCGATCGCCAGCTCGGCGCCGGCCGGGAGGGTTTCGACGAGATCGTCGGCGAAGAGCTCGGCGGTGTACTCGCCGCGCCCGCTCGCCCCATGGCCACGCAGGTCCACCGCGATGACGCGGTAGCCCCGCTCGGCGAGCGCGGGACCGACCTTCCGCCAGGTGCGGTGGTCGGCCATGATCCCGTGGACCAGGAGGGCGACACGGTCACCCTCTCCCCAGGTGCGGGTGTTGAGCTGCACGGTGATGCCTTTCGGTACGGGTGGTGCTGTCGGGCGATTGCTGTACGGGGCCGGGGCGGGCGGTGCGGTCAGGCGCGGGCCCGCCCCGGAACCGTATGTGTACGGATCATGGACCGGCGCACCTGTCAGGTGTGCGCCGACCCCGGACCCGTACGTCTCTCAGCGCACGGACCTGATCGGGCGCACCGCGAGCGCGCCCAGGACCGAGAGCGCCGCTCCGGCCAGGAAGAGTGCGGTGTAGCCGCCGCTGACCGAGACGATCAGCGAGGCCGCGAAGGGGGCGACGATCTGCGGGCCCGCGTTGGCGACGTTCAGGACGCCCATGTCGCGGGCGGCGTCCTCGGCCTTCGGCAGGACCAGGGTGACCAGCGCGGTGTCGACCGCCATGTAGCAGCCGAAGCCGAGCCCGTTGACGACCGAGAACGCGATCATCGCGGGCCAGCCCGGTGAGACGGCAGGGATGACCAGGGCCGCCGCGGACAGCGCGGCCGACGCGCCGACGAACAGCTTGCGTCGGTCGTAGCGGTCGGAGAGCCAGCCGCCGAGGACGGTCGAGACGACCATCGCGAGCGCGTTGACGGGCATCAGGATCGCCACGGCCTGCTCGGGCCCCAGTCCGGCGGGCAGATGGGTGTGGTCTTGGAGGATGTAGAGCTGATATCCAGCCACCGCGAAGTAGCCGAGGACGAGCAGCGCGCGGCCGATGAACGCCCAGCGGAAGTCGTGGTCGCGCAGTGCCCCGGTGAACGCGGCGAGTTGGCGCCCGACGGGCAGCGGCCCCTTGGCGGGCCGCCGCTCCTCGCGCGTACCGGCGGTGAAGATCACCGCGGCGGCCGCGACGAGCGCTCCGAAGACCAGGTAGCCGGTGCGGTAGTGGTCCGAGAAGGCGGCGCCGAGCAGCGCGCCGATGGTCGAGCCGAACGGCAGCCCGAGCCCGACGGCGGCCGACGCCTTGCCGCGCGCGGCGAGCGGCACCCGGTCGGGGACGACCGAGGTGAGGGCGGCCTGGTAGACGTTGAGGACAGCCTGGCCCAGGCACCACACGATCGTGACCAGCAGGATCGTGTGGACCGTGCCGAGCAGGAACATCACCGGCAGCGCGAGCAGGCCACCGCCGAGTATCCAGGGATTGCGGCGCCCCGAGCGGTCGGAGAGCGCGCCCGCCACCGGGTTGAACACGGTGGCGAAGATCGCCGAGACGCCCGAGACGAGTCCGAGGCCGGCGACCTTGTGCGCCGCGTCGATGCGCTCGATCTGGAGCGCGAGCAGCACGCCGGGCACGCCGATGTAGAGGGCGTACAGGGCGGTGTTGCCGAGCAGGAGCAGCGGAAGCAGCCCGCGTGCGGGCCGGGGAGCCGGGGCGGTTACGGCCACCGGGAGGCCGGTACCGGGGGAGGAAAGGGCCACGCTGCCCTCCGAGGAGTGAGGAGGCGGATGAGGGGTGCACGAGCGGCGCGGGACGGCGTCCTGACCGGCCGGAATTGAGGGGTCCCGGGCCGGAGGTCCCCTGCGTGACACCGGTGAACGCAAGGGGTGAGGCCGTCCGGCGCGTTTGATGACACGTGTCAATTGCTCGTGTAAGCACTGTGTAGCATCGAATTCAGGCCATCCGCTAGACCCCGAGCGGGATGCGTCTGGAAAGATGCCGATCGCGATGAGCCAGACACCCAAGCAGCCTGCCGACCGTCCCGTCCCGACCAGCGCCGATGTGGCCCGCCTGGCCGGGGTCTCCCGGGCGACCGTGAGCTACGTGCTCAACAACACCTCGGCCGTGCGGATCAGCGAACCCACCCGGGTCCGGGTCCGCGCCGCCGCCGAGGAACTGGGGTACGTCCCGCACGCCGCGGCCCGCAGCCTGCGCGCCGGCCACACCCGGATCGTGCTGCTTCCCACCGCGCACATCCCGGTCGGCCCGCTCTACAGCCGGTTCTTCAACGAGCTCCAGTGGGAGCTGCGCCGGCTGGACTACACGGTCGTCCAGTACGGCAGCCTCGGGCTCGGCGCGGACGAGGCGGCCCGCGCGTGGGCCGAGCTGCGACCCGTCGCCGTGGTCTCGCTCGGCGAGATCGAACTCACCCCGCAGGGCGTCCAGCTCCTCAAGCGGTCCGGCGCCCGGGCGGTCATAACGCTGGGCCCGCAGCGCGTCGAGGGCGCCCACGCGCTCGTGATGGACCAGCGCGAGATCGGCGAGAGCGCGGTGGCCCACCTCCGCGAGCGGGGCCGCCGCCGCATCGGCGTGCTGATCCCCGAGGAGCCCGGCCTGGAACTCTTCTCCAAGCCGCGCCTGGCCGGTGCCCGCAAGGCCGCGCACGGCACCGACGCGGTGATCGAGCCCGTGACGATGGCGTACACGGAGGAATCCGCGGCCGAACTGGCAGGCCGCTGGCGGGAGTTGGGCCTGGACGCGGTGTTCGCGTACAACGACGAGTACGCGATGCTCCTGATGCGCGCACTCCAGGACGCTGACATCGATGTCCCCCGCGAGACCGCGGTGATCGGCGCGGACGACCTCCTGCTCGGCCGGCTGCTCCGCCCCCGCCTGAGCACGGTCCATGTGGAGATGGTGACCGGCCGCCACCTGGCCGAACTGGTCGACCGAGTGGTGCGCGACCCGGACGGCACCCCGGAACGCCACGACCTGATGGGCGCCAGGGCACTGCCGCGCGAATCGAGCTGAGCGGGCGCCTCGGCCTCGAAGGCGGAGGCGCCCGTGGCGGCACTACTTCACGGACCACTGGCCCGTCTGGTCGGCGAACCCGCTGTCCATGGTGAACTGCACGGTAGCGATCTTCGACGTCTTCGGCACCTCGAACAGGATCCAGCCGAGGGCCTTGTCGCCGGGCGCAACCTTGGCGGACGCGGGCATCAGCGGCCCGGCAGTGATCTCACCGAACGTCGTCTGGAACCGCTGACCGTCGGTGTCGGCGGCCTGCGCCCCATTGGACGGACTGTCCTCATAGGGAGCCGAGCCGGTGTTGACGAGTTCGAACTGTGCCGCTGCCCACCGGCTTCCGTCCTTCGGAGCGGAGAACTCGTTCGCGCTCACGGCCGGGTCGAGCCACCGCTTGACCGTGACGTCGAGCTGCTCGCCCTTGTTCGTGCCCTTGAGGGTGATGGTGTCGCCGATAGCGGCAGTCTTCGCGCGGCTCGCCGTGGGTTGTGCGGACCGGGACGACCCGGGTGCCGAGGGCTTGCTGTCGTTGGGTTTGGTGGTGACCGTGTTTCCCGCAGTGCAGGCGGTGCCCGCGAGGAGGAGAAGCACGCCTGAGCTGATGGCATGGGCGATGGTGTGGCGCATGGTGCCCCCAGATGGTGCATGGCTGAGGGACGCAGTGTGGGCGCGTGGCCGACCAGCCGTGATCGATGTGGCTGGTTCGTGACGACTTGGCTATCTCCAGGTGACTTGATCGTGTCGGGTGGGACTTGCGAGGTGAGTGGGGCGGGACGGCGTGCGGTTGGGCCTCCGGGTGTTTAGCGTCGGAGCATGAGCAACCAATCGCGGCCTTCGAGCCGGCACCCCCAGCGTTTCGAGATCCTGCTCGTTCCTGAGCACGTCGAGGACCGGGGCGGTGCCTCGGTGGCGGACAGTGCCGTGCGGTCCGCCGTCGTCGAGGCCACCGGTGAGTGGGGGGTCTCGGGCTATCCACGCTATGCCGGGCACGGCATCGAGGCCGAGATCGACTCGGCCGGCCACGCGGTCGAGGCGGTGCTCGTCGACGGGTCCGAACTCGACATCGGTCTCGGCGTGGTGGTCAGAGAGGTCCCGGCCCGGCCGTGACGTGTGATCGCGTTGTGGCCGGGGCCCGTTGACAGCGGACGGCGGCGGGCAGAGACTCGGGCGCAGCCATTCATGAACATCACTTCACTGGGCGAACGGGCTGGCGTGATGGCCCCGAACCGGTGAAGAGATCCGTGGGAGAGACCCGATGAGCATCCGCGACGTGTACATCGTCGACGCCGTCCGCACCCCGATCGGCAAGTTCGGGGGTGCGCTCGCCCCGGTGCGGCCCGACGACCTCGCCGCGCACGTGGTCAGGTCGCTGGTGGACCGTACCCCGGAGCTCGACCCGGCCCGCATCGACGACGTGTACTTCGGCGATGCCAACGGCGCGGGGGAGGACAACCGCGACGTGGCCCGCATGGCCGTGCTGCTCGCCGGGCTTCCCGTCTCGGTACCCGGCGTCACCGTCAACCGCCTCTGCGGGTCCGGCCTCGAAGCCGTGATCCAGGCGGCCCGCGCCATCGCCGTCGGCGACGCCTCGATCGCCGTCGCGGGCGGCGTCGAGTCGATGTCCCGCGCCCCCTGGGTCGTGCAGAAGCCCGAGCGCGCCTTCCCCGCCGGCCACCAGCAGATGTACTCGACCACCCTCGGCTGGCGCATGACCAACCCCAAGATGCCCGCCGAGTGGACGGTCGCCCTCGGCGAGGGCGCCGAACTCATCGCCGACAAGCACGGCATCACCCGCGAGCAGCAGGACGCCTTCGCCTTCGACAGCCACCGCAAGGCCGCCGAGGCATGGGCCAAGGGCCTCTACGACGGCGAGGTCGTCCCGTACGACGGGGTCGACCTGGTCCGCGACGAATGCATCCGGGAGTCCTCCACCATGGAGGCGCTCGCCCGGCTCAAGCCAGCCTTCCGTGCGGACGGTTCGGTGACCGCGGGCAACGCCTCCCCACTCAACGACGGCGCCGCCGCCTTGCTCCTCGTCGACGAGGAGGGGCTGCGCGCCACCGGCCGCGAGCCGCTCGCCCGCATCCGCAGCTCCGCCGTCACCGGCATCGAGCCCCAGCTCTTCGGGCTCGGCCCGGTCGAAGCCGTCCGCAAGGCGCTCGCCAAGGCGGGCAAGGGCTTCGCCGACCTCACCGCCTTCGAGCTGAACGAGGCGTTCGCCGCCCAGTCGCTCGGCTGCCTCGCCGAGTGGCCCGGACTCGACCCCGCCGTGGTCAACCCGCGCGGCGGCGCCATCGCCATCGGCCACCCCCTCGGCGCGTCCGGCGCCCGGCTCGCCGGAGCCGTCGCCCACCAGCTGGCCGCCACCGGCTCCGGCACGGGCCTCGCGGCCCTCTGCATCGGCGTGGGCCAGGGCCTCGCCCTCGTACTGGAACGCTAACGGGATTGTTGCGTACGGGAGTTGAGGCTCTCGGGTGGGCGCTCGGTTGGGCGCTCCGGGCTTTCGTTGATCGCTAAATCATCTTACGATGGCCGCTCGCGCACCCCGACTGCCGTGCCGCGTACGGGGCGTCCGCAGTGCCTTGCTCAACTTCCCTGCCCTGTAAGGGACTTGCTGGACTTCCCTGCGGCGGCGACACGGCGACTGGAGAGGCTTCATGACCCTGCTCGACCCCAAGACGTGGCAGCCCAGAACGCTCGCCGGGGGTGAGCACGAGGTCGTCGAGCCCGCCACGGGGGAGTCGCTCGGCGCCATCACCCTCGCCGCCGGTGAGGACGTCGACGCGGCCGCCGAAGCCGCCGTCGCGGCGCAGGCCGCCTGGGCGCGCACCCCGCACTTCGCGCGCGCGGCGGTCCTGCGCCGGGCGGGCGACCTGTTCGCGCACCACGCCGACGAGCTGCGGGAGTGGCTGGTCCGCGAGTCCGGATCGGTGTCCGGCAAGGCGGACTTCGAGCTGCACGTCGCCGCGCAGGAGTGCTACGAGGCCGCCGCCCTCGCCTCCCGCCCGCTCGGCGAGGTGCTGCCGAGCGAGCAGCCACGGCTCTCCTGCACCCGCCGGGTCCCGGTCGGCGTGACCGGTGTGATCGCCCCGTTCAACGCCCCGCTCATCCTCTCCGTCCGCTCGGTCGCTCCCGCACTCGCGCTCGGCAACGCCGTACTGCTCAAGCCCGACCCGCGTACTGCCGTCTGCGGCGGGCTCGCGCTCGGGGCCGTGTTCGCCGAGGCCGGGCTGCCCGAGGGGCTGCTGCACATCCTGCCCGGCGGCGCAGAGACCGGGCAGGCGCTCGTCGCCGACCCGCGCATCCCCGTCATCTCGTTCACCGGATCGACCGCCGCCGGACGCCGGGTCGGCGAGGCGGCCGGCCGCCAACTCAAGCGCGCCCACCTGGAGTTGGGCGGGAACTCCGCACTCGTCGTGCTGGCCGACGCCGACATCGAGGGCGCGATCGCGCAGGCCACCTGGGGGTCCTTCTTCCACCAGGGCCAGATCTGCATGACCACCGGCCGCCACCTCGTGCACGACTCGCTGTACGAGGAGTACGTCGAGCGGCTCGCCGCCAAGGCCGACGCGCTGGCCGTCGGCGACCCGTACCGCGAGCAGGTCCACCTCGGCCCGGTCATCGACCGGTCCCAACTCGCCAAGATCCATGGCCTGGTGAAGTCCAGCACCTCTCGTGGTGCCCGGCTAGCCGCGGGCGGCACCCACCGGGACCTCTTCTACCGCCCCACCGTGCTCGCCGACGTCGACGACCACACCCCCGCCTATGCCGAGGAGGTCTTCGGACCGGTCGCGCCGGTCCGCTCCTTCGCCACCCTGGACGAGGCCGCGGCCCTGGCAGCGGCGGGTCCGTACGGTCTCTCGCTCGGCATCGTCACCCAGGACACCGCGCTCGGCCTGGAGCTCGCCGACCGCATCCCGACCGGGATCGCCCACATCAACGACCAGACGGTCAACGACGAGGCGGTCGCGCCCTTCGGCGGCATCGCGGCCTCCGGAACCGGCGCCCGGTTCGGCGGCTCGGCCAACCTGGACGCGTTCACCGAACTGCGCTGGACGACCGTGCGGCGCGAACCGGCGGGCCATCCGTTCTAATGCCTTGATCAGGCAACGTCTGTCCTGTCGACGAGCCCGCCAGTGGGCGCCGGGCCGGGCGCCGACTCGCCGCCGCTCTACTCGGGTTGTCGGATCTCCCGTGCCCGAGCCTGGTGACGGCGGGCTGCGAGAATCCGGGCCCCCGGACCGAACCCGCGGCCCGCGCCGCTCTCTCGCTCGACGCCATCCGCCGGCAGTACCTGCACGGAGTGGACCGACCAGAGCTGGTCGATCCCGACACCTGGGCCGCGGACCACCGCGAGGTCAACCGGCCGGGCAAGGACCTCGTGCACCTCGCCCTGTTCCGCGACTACGCCGGCAATCCACCCCTCTACCCTCAGGTCCACGCCGACTTCCGGGATCACCAGGTGTCGCTCCTCGCGAGGCGGACACTTCCTGCTCGAAAGCCACCTGGACACCGTGGCCGGGTTTGTTCGCGGGTTCCTGGGCGCGCCGGGTGGCACTTCAGGCGATGTGCCACACGGCCGACACCTTGTTCACCGTGCGAGGGCAACGCAGAGGGAGGCGACGGACAACAGCAGATAAGTCCCGGGAAACGCCATGTTGTGGTACACGCGAGTCTGTACGTGTCTGACGACGGCACCGACGAAGAACAGCACCAGCCCCACCGCGGCGGCGATGCCGAGGAATCGGACTCCCAGGAGCCCGAGCGCCAGCCCGACGGCTCCGGCGGCCTTGAGCGTGGCTAAGGCGGGGAGCAATGAGGTCGGGAGGCCGACCTCGGCCATGTTGCCGAGGACGAACTCGGCCTTCGCGAAGTCGGCCACCGCGATGGCGGCGTTGGCCACGATGGTGATGACGGTGATGAGCATCGTCACAGACATGATTTCTCTCAGGGGATCGTGAGCTTCGGCAGGTCGCGGCTGCGTACCCCCGGTTCAACAAGCCTCACCAAGGCCGGCGTTGGGCGTCCAATACCTGCATCCATAACCTGATGGCATGGACGTCGACACCCGGTTGCTGCGCTACTTCGTCGTGGTGGCCGAGGAAGGGAACCTGACCCGCGCGGCGGAGCGGCTGTTCGTGGCCCAACCGGCGCTGACCAAGCAGATCAAGCAACTGGAGAGCCGGCTCGGCGTGCGGCTGTTCACGCGGTCCCGCGCGGGTATGGCTCTCACCGAACCGGGCCGGTCGCTGGCGGAACGGGTGCCCGCGGTGCTGGCCGAGTGGGAGCGGGCGCTACGGGAGACCAGGACCGCGGCCAGCCAGGCGGAGTGCGTGCTGCGGGTCGGCTTCATGGCCAGCGCCGCCAACGAGGCGACCCAGCACATCGTGGCGGAGTTCGCCCGTCGCCGGCCGGGCTGGAGGGTCGAGATGCGCCAGGCCGCCTGGTCGAACCCGACCGCCGGACTGGCCGACGGGGACGTCGATGTCGCCCTGCTACGGCTGCCCTTTCCCGGCCAGGCGGGGCTGCGGGTGGAGGTGTTGCTGACCGAGCCCCGCTGGGTCGCCCTGCCCACCACGCACCCCTTCGCCGCACGCGACCTCATCCCCTTTCGTGAGCTGTGGGACGAGCCGTTCGTGGCGGCCCCGCCCGAGTCCGGCCGGTGGCGGGAGTACTGGCTGGCCACCGATGAGCGCGAGGGCCACCCACCCCGCATCGGCGCCGTCACCGACCAACCCGACGACTGGCTCAGCGCCATCGCCAACGGCTACGGGATCGCGCTCGCCCCGGAATCCGCCGCCCGCTTCTACGCCCGGCCCGGCGTCACCTACCGGCCCGTCAGCGGCGTCAGCCCCAGCCGGGTCGGCGTCGCCTGGGCACCCGGCAACGACGGCAACCCGGTCGTCCAGGACTTCGTCCGCTGCTGCCTGGAGAGCAGGCCCCCCGGCAGGACGGCATAACCGTCGCGGTGGCCAGATTTGATCACTATTGGTCATCAAGCCGGAACTCTAGGGTGATGGCGTGGCCCGCGGTGTGCGGGATGCGAGCAGAGAGGGATCCACGACGGTGACGGTCAAGATCTTCGAAAGCAGTGGCGTCGAGGCGTGCCCGAAGGGCTGGTACGCGCTCTACGAGCACGAGGACTTCAATACCAAGGAGCGCGGGCGGGTCCTGCTCTGCGACCAGACACTCGGGGACCTGCGGGCCTTCGGGTTCGACGGGGGGGTCCTGTCGGTGGTGAACCACACCGAGCAGAGCGTCGCCCTCCACGTCGAGCCCGACTCCCAGGGCTTCGCCGCCCAGGTGGGCCCGCGGGACGAACTCCGCTCCATCGCCGAGAAGGACACGCGGGAGATCGATGGCCTGGGAAGCCCGGTGGGCGAGTCCCGCAACAAGCTGGGCCCGGCGCTGAAGAACCGGACGGCCTCCATACGCATCTTCCCGCTCGGCTCCGACGCCGCACAGGTCATCCGCAACCTGCCCGTCGAGGAGGGCACGTACGTCCTCACCAACATCGGCAGCGGCAAGGTGCTGGACGTGCTGGGCAACGAGAAGGAGAACGGGGCGAACGTCGGCCAGTACACCCGGCACGGCGGTCCGAACCAGCAATGGACGTTCACGCCCGTGCGGCGCGACTACTCGCGCAACCCGGCGTACAACGACACCGGCGAGTACGAAATCGCCTCCACGGCGAGTGGAAAGCTCCTGGAGGTCGCCGGAGCGGCCCTGCAAGACGCCGCGAACATCCAGCAGTGGGACCGTACCGGCGCCGCCGGCCAGCGCTGGTGGGTCACGCCGATCGGCGACGGCGTCTTCGTGATCAGCAACATCCACAGCGGCAAGACCGTGGATGTAACCGGAGCTTCCAAGGACAACAGCGCCAACGTCCAGCAATACACGTTCAATGACACCGTCGCGCAGAAGTGGCGCATCGAGCGCGTCTGACCACTGCCTGGAACCCGTTCGGATACCGCGACCCCGACCGCGGGCATCGGACACCGGTCCGGCATTCTTGGCCGGTGCACTCGGTTCTCTCCGGCTTTTTGCCCATCTGGACCATCACCGCGTTCGGCTGGGGCGCCGGGCGGTTCAATCTGCTCGGTGACCAGGCCCAACAGGTCCTCGGTCGCTTCGCGTTCACCTTCGCCATGCCCTCGCTGCTGTTCCTCACGATGGCGAAGTCGCGGCCCGGCGAGCTGGCGCAGCCCGGCGTCGCGGTGTTCGCCCTCAGCCTGCTCGCCGTGTTCGGCGCGGGGCTGATCGCGAGCAGGCGGCTCTTCCGGCGCAAGAAGGCCGAGCAGGCGATCGGCGCGATGGCCGCGTCCTATGTGAACTCGGCGAACCTCGGCATTCCGGTCGCCGTGCACGTCCTGCACGACACGTCGTTCATCGTGGCGGCGGCCCTGTTTCAAATGCTGTTCATCACGCCGCTGATCCTGGTGCTCATAGAGCTCGATGTGCGCCGGGGCGCGGGCAGGCGCTGGCTTCGGATGCTCCAACTGCCCGTACGCAACCCGGTGGTTGGGGCATCTGCCGCAGGCGTGGCCGTCGCCGCGCTCGGGCTGCGCCTGCCCGACGAGGTCACCTCGCCGCTCACCATCCTCGGCGGCGGCGCCGTCCCGGCCGCCCTGTTCGCGCTCGGCCTGTCGCTCACCGCGCGCGCCGCGGCCGACCCGGGGGAGCGGGCCGAGCGCAGCCTGCTCGTCGCCCTCAAGATCGCCGTACAGCCGCTGCTCGCCTACGCGTTGGGGAGGTGGGCCTTCGGGCTCGGCGGGCACGAGCTGTTCGCGGTGGTGCTCTGCGCCGGACTGCCCACGGCGCAGAACGCCTTCATCTTCGCCTCCGAGTACCGGTTGGACATCGAGCTGCCCCGGGACACCGTGCTGCTCTCGACGCTCCTGTCGATGGCGTCCCTCTCGCTGATCGCGGTCCTCCTCGGCTGACCGCTCAGCAGGGCTGGCGCCAGACGTCCAGCTTGAGGTTCTTGCGCATCGAGGAGAGCCCGAGCTTGTCGGACTTGGCGCAGAAATCCTTGGTCGGCAGCTCGTACTCGACGTGGAAGACCGCCTTGTCCGCCTTCACGAACGGCGTGAGCAGGGCGCACTCGTCGTACTGCGCACACTGCTCGTTGACCGCGAAGTCGAAGGCGGGCACCAGTTCCGGGATCTGCTGGAGATCGTTCTTGAGCCCCACCGCCAGCCCCCGCGCGTGCGCGATCCCGGAGAGCATGCGGTTGTACGCCAGCTGGTCGGCGGCCTTGAGCGGAAAGCCCGTCTTGTTCAGATAGCCGTCCATGAGATCCGGCTCGACCGCGTCGAAGCCCTTCTCCTTGCACATGTCGAAGCGGCGCTCCATCAGCGGACGCAGCACGTCGATCTGCCGGATGTCGAGCCAGCGCTCGCCTTCCCAGCCGTTGTTCTCGCCCTGGACCGCGGCCGGGAAGTCCCCCTTGTCGGGCCGGAAGTTCTCCCAGGCGCCCGCGTTGATGTAGCAGATCGCCTTGCGGCCCTCGCCGTGCAGCTTGGCGACGTCGGCCGCGGTGTTCTCGAAACCGTCGATGTCGTACACCGGAACATCGGGGCCGTCCTGCACCCGCCCGTTGAGCTGCCACTGCCAGGCGGTGCCGGGCTTGGGCTGCCAGAGCTTCGCCGGGGCCGAACCGCTCGGCGAGGGCGACGGAACGGGATTGCCCGGTGACGGGGAGGCGGGGGTGCCGGAGGCCGAGGGGGAGTGGGAAGGGGAGGGCGTCGCCGTCGGACGCGGGGTGTCCGGGCCGTCGGTGTCGTCGTCCGAGGAGCCGGACGAACAGGCGGTGGCGAGCAGGAGAAGGGTGACGGCGGTGCAGAGCAGCGCCCTCGGGTTGCGGGCCAGGGTGTGGTTCATGGCGTCTTTCCGGGAAGCACGGGCGGCAGCGCCGCCCACGGATTGGGTAGCTCGCGCTCGACCACGCAGCACACGCCCGCGCCGCGGTCACCGGCCGTCCGCAGGGCGAGCGCGAGGAGCGCCCCGGGCACGCCGTACACCAGGTGGCACAGGCGTTCCGGCGGCTGGCGGTCGGCCCAGCCGGGGCGGGTGAAGGCGGACGCATAGGTGTCCCAGTGGCCTTCGAAGGTGACCAGGAGATCGGCGATCCGAAGATAGCCGGGCGCGGGATGCACGCCCGGGTTGAGCACCACGGTGGCCGCGCCCGCCCGCCGGGCGGCCCGGGCGGCCTGCCGCACGAACGGCAGGCCGGTCCGGTCGGCGGGCGCCCGGTCGAGGAAGCAGCCGTCGGCCCCGTACCAGTCGCGGTGCCGCTCGACGTCCCGCAGTACGTGGGCCGGCGGCCGGGCGCCGTAGTCCAGGTCGACATAGCCGAGCACCCGGACGCCGGCCGAGCGCAGCGCCTCGGCCGGCTCGACGAACGCCGGGTCCGGGGCGGCGCCCGGCCCGTCCGCCGCGTTGAGCACCACCCCGTAGAGGCCGGCCGCCGCCTCGGCGAGCCGCTGCCAGGCGGCCGGGTCCTCGGCGGGGTGCACATAGAGCGGAACGAGCAGCATCAGTGCACCGGTTCCCGGTCCGGCTCGGCGCGCACGGCCGCCCACAGCGCGGACACCGAATCGGCGAGGGAGTACTGGGGCGACCAGCCGAGGGTGGTCCGGGCCGCGCCCGGGTCGGAGCACTGCCAGGGCACGTCCGCCGAGCGCGCCGAGCCTTCGGCGTTCTCCTCGATGTGGCCCTTGAACCCCGCGGCGCGGACCAGTTCGTACACCAACTCCCTTACGGGGACGGCCTGTCCGCGTGCGATGTTGAGCACCGGGGGCAGCGGTCCGCCGTCGATGGCCGCCAGGACCGCGGCGTGGGCGACATCCCGCGCGTCCACGAAGTCGCGGTGCGCGGAGAGGTCGTCGAGCCGCACCGAGGACCGTGGTCCCAGGTCGCGCAGCTGCCGGGCGAGGCGGCCCGGCAGCCCGGCGGCGGGCGCGCCGGGACCGACCGGGTTGGTGATCCGCAGGACCACCGCGTCAAGCCCGGAAGAGGTGACGGCCAAGGTGCCCGCCAGCTTGGTGGCTCCGTACAGGGTGGTCGGGTGGGTCGCGGACTGCTCGGTGACGCGCTCCCCGATCCCGCTCGGCCCGTACTCGGCGGCCGATCCGAAGTGGACGAGCCGGGCGGTCGGGGCGGCCTCGCGCAGCGCCGCGCACAGCACGGCCGGGCCCCGCACATTGACCTCGGCCAGCGCCATCGACTGCGGGCCGACCGCCCCCGCGCAGTTGATGACGGCATCGGGGGCGTACGAGAAGAGCCGCTCGGCGAGCGGCCCGGGGCCGACGGTGGCGAGGTCCACGGCGAGGTCGGCCGTCGGGCCCCGGCCCGCGCCGAAGAACCGCACGCCGGGCAGGGCGCGCAGCTCCCGGGCGACGTGGCCGCCCAGGTAGCCGCTGTGGCCCAGTACGAGAATGCGCATGGGAGGGTCAGACCCCCTTCAACAGGAGGGAACGGTGGCTGGTGAACTCGGCGTTCGCCCGGTCGTAGTCGTCCGGGCGCCCGATGTCGAGCCAGTAGCCGTCGAACGCGTAGGCATGCGGCAGGGTTTCGGCCTTCAGGAGGTCGAGCACCAGCTCGTCGAAGCCCAGCGGCAGGCCGGAGGTGTAGCCGTCCAGGGTGCTGAGGGACAGGCCGTACACGCCCATCGAGACGCGGTAGTCCATGCTCGGCTTCTCGGTGAAGCCCACCACCTTGGTGTCGTCGGTGGTCAGCACCCCGAAGTCGATGTGCACCTTGCGGGCGTACGTGGCGATCGTCAGCGGTGCGCCGCTGGTGCGGTGCTGGGTGAGCACGTCCGCGTAGTCGAGGTCCGTGAGGATGTCCCCGTTCATGACGAGGAAGGACTCCGGCAGCCGGTCCCGCATGGTGAGCAGCGGGCCGATGGTGCCGAGCGGGCTCTCCTCGGTGCTGTAGTCGATGTTCAGACCCCAGCGTTCGCCGTCGCCCACATAGGCCCGGATGATCTGGCCCAGGTGGCCGATCGCGATGGTGCATCCGGTGAACCCGGCGGCCGCGAGCTGGCGCAGCACGATCTCCAGGATCGCGTGCTGGTCTCCGATCGGGACCAGCGGCTTGGGCAGCGCCGTGGTGTACGGCCGCAGCCGGACGCCCTTGCCTCCGGCGAGTATCACTGCGTGCATGGGAGCCTCCCTGAGAATGGGACTGGCGGGGTCAGATGTTGTAGATGCCGGTCTTGTAGCGGGCGAGGTTGCCCGGGTCGCGGAAGAACTCCGCGGTCCGCTCCAGGCCCGACTCCAGGCCGAACCCCGGCTGCCAGCCGGTGGCTTCGGTGAGCCGGCTCGCGTCCGCGACCAGACGCATCACTTCGGAGTTGGCGGGACGGATGCGCTGCCCGTCCTCCTGTACGTCGAGTTCGGCGCCCATCACCTTGCCGATGAGCCGCACCAGGTCGCCGACCGAGATCTCGGTGCCGGTCCCCGCGTTGAACGTCCGCCCCACGACGCGCTCGGCGGGGGCGGTGCCCACGGCGAGGAAAGCCCGCGCGGTGTCGGCGGCGAACGTGAAGTCCCGGGTGGGCCGCAGATCGCCGAGCGTGATGGTGCGCGAGCCGGCCGCGACCTGGCCGATGACGGTGGGGATCACGGCCCGCATCGACTGGCGCGGCCCGTAGGTGTTGAACGGCCGCAGCGTCACCACGGGCGTGCCGAAGCTCGCGTAGTAGCTGTCCGCGAGCCGGTCCCCGCCGGCCTTCGAAGCGGCGTACGGGGACTGGGTGTTGATCGGGTGGTCCTCGGTGATGGGCACGGTCTGCGCGGTGCCGTACGTCTCGCTGGTCGAGGTGTGCACCAGGCGCGGCGTCTCCAGGGCGCGGACCGCTTCGAGCACGTTGAGCGTGCCGGTGACGTTGGTGTCCACGTAGCTGTGCGGGGCCTGGTAGGAGTACGGGATCGCGATCAGCGCTGCCAAGTGGTAGACGGCCTCGGCGCCTTCGGTGAGGCCCCGCACTGAGCCGGGGTCGCGGACGTCGCCCAGGACGATCTCGACCTGGTCCAGGACGTCCGCGGACAGGGTCTCCAGCCAGCCGTACGACGAGAAGGAGTTGTACTGGGCCATCGCGCGGACGCGATGCCCGGAGGCGACGAGGGCCTCGGTGAGGTGGGAGCCGATGAAGCCTTCGGCTCCGGTGACGGCGACAAGCGGTGCGGAAGTCAACTGCCGCTCCTTTCAACGCTGTTCAGAACATTGGGTGATCATTCGGATGCGGTGCGTGAGGCTGGTGCCCCGCCCTGTGCCGGGTGGGGCGCGGTGCGGGTCAGGCGTGCGCGGTCGGCCGCCCGAGCAGGTGCAGGGTGGTGCCGGTCAGGGCGAGGGCGGCGGCCGCGCAGCAGAGCAGTTCGGTGAGCGGGCCCGGGGGCGGCGCGAGCAGCCCGGCCGAGGCGACCCCGGCCGCGGCCGCCAGGCTGACGGCGGCCGGCGGCCAGGCGATGCCGAACGCCTGGAGCAGCAGCGCCGTCCACAGCAGTGCCGCGAGCGCGAGCAGGGGCGCGGGCTCGGCCCCGGTGAGCAGCGCCGCGGGAAACAGCGGGAGCAGATAGACGAGGAGGCAGCCGCCGAGGACGGCGGCCGAGCGCCACCGGAACGCGGCCGGGGTGGCCGTCGCCCGCAGCGCGGCCACCGACAGGCCCCGGTAGCGGTAGAGCAGCCATTCGGCGGGGCCCATGCTGAGCGTCAGCGCGATCACCGCGAGCGGATGGCGCTGACCGGCGAACGCCACGAGCACACCGGCGGCCAGGCCGAAGAGCCCGTACGGCAGTGACGCCACGAGCCGGGGCGCCGCCGAGGAGGTCGCGCCGGGTTCCTTCAGCGCCTCCCGCAGACAGTGGCCGACGGCCGCGATCACCAGGACCAGGGTGAGCGCGCACAGCCCCACCCGCAACAGCGAGCCCGGCTCCCGGAACGGCAGGACGGCGGCCCCCGCGATGATCGGGCCGAGCGCGCCGAGCAGGAGCCGCTCGCGCGCCAGGACCAGGAGGATCCCGGCCGCCGCGAGATAGCAGGACTGGCCGGCCACGAAGAACGCCGCTTTGCCCGGCCCCACGATCGCGAAGCCCGTGGCACAGGCCAGCAGGGCGCCGAGCGGCGCGCCCGCCATCAGGGTGCGGGCCGCCTCGGCGCGGCCCGAGGCCATCCGCAGATAGGCGCGGTGCCCGAGCCCCTGCCCCCATGCCCAGGAGACGAGGCCCGCCACGACCAGAGCGAGCACCGCCCGGTCGCTCTGCCACAGCCGGGCGGTCAGCGGATAGGCGAGCCCCGGCAGCGCGAACAGGGCGCCGCGCAGCGCGCACCGCACCGGGTCGGGCTTCCAGGGATCGGCGGCCGCGGGCGGCTCCGGGAAGCTGCGCGGCACCCGCCGGTACAGGTCCTCGGCGAGCGCGAACAGATTGCCGTGGCCGTACTCGTCGGCGATCTGCTGGGCCGTCAGGCCCTCGGACTCAAGCAGCGCCGCCACCTCGTAGGCGTGCACCGCGGGCCCTATCTGCTCGGCGAGTTCGGCGGCGAGGCGGTCCACCGCCGCGTCCTTGCCCGTCCGCGCGGGCGCACGGCCCGGCAGACGCAGCGTCATCGTGGACTCGGTGGCGAGCCGGAGCGTCAGCGTGTCGTCGCGGCCGTCGGACGGCTGCAGACGGATGGGCCCGCTCATCCGGCCACCCGGCTCAGCTCGGCGGGGACCAGGCGCAGGGCCATCGTGGTGTCCTCGCTGTGTTCTCTTCGCCGGACCGGGACAACTGCCCCGCCGCGTACGGATAGTTCGAGATAGATGGCCCGGAAGGTGTCGACGGTCTGGCGCAGCGTGAACTGCTCGACGACGCGCAGCCGGGCCGCTTCTCCCATGGCCGCCCGGCGCACCGGGTCGCCCAGGAGTTCCAGGGCGGCCGCGGCCATCGCGTCCGGATCGCGCGGCGGCACCACGAGCCCGGTCTCGCCGACCGCCTCGCGCACCCCGCCCACATCCGTGGAGACGGTGGCCCTGCCGCAGCTCATCGCCTCGATGAGCGTGAAGGGGAAGCCCTCGCTGATGCTGGACAGCATGACCACGTTGCCCGCGGCGTAGGCGTCCCTGATGTCGTCGACCCGGCCCTCGAAGGTGACCGCGCCGCCCTGGTCGAGCGAGTCGGCGAGGGCTTCGCACCGCTCCCGGTAGGCCTCGCCGCCCCGGGGCGTGCCGCCGAACAGGCGCAGGGTGGCCTCGGGGAGTTCGCTGCGCACCTTGGCGAAGGCGCGGATCAGCGTCTCCAGATCCTTGATGGGGTCAACTCGCCCGGCCCAGCTGAGAGTTGGGGTCGAAGGTTCCGGTCCGGCGGGCGGGAACGCCGCCGGGTCGACCCCGTTGTACACGGTACGTATGAGCTGCGGATCGGCACCGCCCTGCTCCTCCCACAGCCGGTTGTACTGGTTGCCCGGCGTGATCAGCGCGGCCCGCCGGTACGTCTCCTCGGCGAGCAGCCGGAAGAACCCGAGCAGCACCGCCTTGACCGGCCAGCGGTACGGGGCGGTCCGGTAGCCCAGATAGCGCTCGCGCAGATAGACGCCGTGTTCGGTCAACAGCAGGGGCACGCCGTGGAGTTCGGCCCCGACGAGCCCGGGAAGCACGGCCACTCCGCCGCTGACCGCGTGCGAGACGCCCTGGCTCGGCGGGGTCGCGGCGAGCGGCCGCAGCGCGTGCTCCAGGAGCCCGGTCGCGGTGACCGCGTCGTGCAGGGTCGGCCGTGCCTCGCGCACGGCGAGCCCCGGCCGGTTCCACACCTCGGTCATGACCCGGATCGCCCGGTCGCCGCGCAGCGCGGGGCTGAGCTGTCCGTCCCGGGCGGCCCGGGCCATCTCGTACAGCGCGGGAGAGAACCCGCTCTCCGCCGAGGGGTCGAGCAGTGCGGTGAGGAAGCGTTCGTACGCCGTCATCAGGCGCCGTTCCTGGCGGCCGCGCGGGGCCGAACCGGCCGGCGCGGGGCCCCACATGGGGACCGAGACGGCCTCGGAGGCGTGCGGCGGGAGGTCCCACACGGTGGGTTCGCGTCCGGTGCCGGTCACCGCGATGATGTCGAAGTCGATGTCGGGCATTCCGGTGACGAGCTGGTCGCACCAGACGCTCACCCCACCGTGGCTGTGCGGATAGGTGCCCTCGGTGAGCAGGGTGACCCGCGCAGCGCCGGAGCGCGGCGCGCGGTGTGGTACGTGCATGCATGCGCTCCGCGGCTGAAGAGAGCGGTGGGTGGTGAAGGCGGCCCGGCGGCCCGCCGCCGCGGCGGCGGCGGGCGTTCGGAGCCTCGGTGGACCGGTGTCAGCGCCGCTCGGCGCTGTACGGAACCGGCTTGGTGACACCGGCGGGGACCGGCGTGCGCGGTGCGCTCTGCGGCGTCGCGCGCTCGGCGGACGGCGCGGGGCGGGACTGCGGTGCCAGGGCTCTGGCGGGGGCCGGCGCGAGCGCCAGCGAGACGCTGCTCTGCCCGGACTGCGGCGACACCCAGCCGGACACACTCCCGGCGTAGGCCTGGCCGAACGCCGAAGTGCCGCTCCCCAGAACCTGGTTGGTGCCGTTCGGCATCGTCGCGGTGACGGCCACGCCCGCCGGAGCCTGCACGGTCACGCTGTCGCCGATCCGGTACCCGGTGACCTGGCCGGCCTTCACGGCGGAGTTCCAGGCGCCCCGGTTGCGCAGCTCGGCGCCGATGTCCTTCATCCGCAGGTTCACCAGCGGGGCACTGGCCGCGTACAGCGCCTTGTACTGGTCGAGCACTCCGTCAAGGACGGGATAGCCGATCCGGTCCTCGGCGAGGTTGGACTGGTGGATGAAGTGCGGCCGCGGGTCGTTGCCGAGGACGTGACCGAGGGCGACCTGGGTCTCCAGGGGCACGATGTGGCCCGTGTACCCGGTGGTTGTGCTGAGCGGCGCGGGCAGACACGTGGTGTTCGGCAGGTTCTCGCACAGGCCGCTGCCGCCTTGGGCGCGGCTGGTGTAGATCCAGTTGTACTCGTCGACCTGCTCGGAGACGTGGCCCGCGTTGTAGAAGATGTTGATCGGGTAGCGGGCGACGGTGAGTGCGGAGCCCACCTGGCGCTGCTCGGGGTCGCGCGACATGTCGGCCCCGAGCCAGTCGATCTTGTTGGCGGTGAGCGCGGGGGCCAGGTACGGATTGTCCTGCGGCTGCTGCGGCAGGAGCTTCATCCCGGAGTGCTCCCCGGTGATCAGCTCATCGGATTCGACGGGCAGTCCGACGCCCTGCGCCCACTGCTGGTTGTCGGATATCTCCTTGGATATCCCGGTCTGGCTCACATACTTCGTCGAGCCGTCCGGGTTGGTCGCGCACTTCCACGGGACCACCGACACGTTCTGCTCGCAGCCGAGGAAGGCGTGGTCGTAGGTGTGGTTGATCCAGCGGAAGTCACCCTTGTTCAGGGCGAGTTGGTCGGCGAGCTCGTCGGCCCCGTTGTGGTTCTCGCGGTACTCGACGCTGCCGCCGCCGTTGTAGGCGAGGTCGAGCGTGAAGCCCCGGGACTTCTCCCAGGCGACCGCGTTCCTGACGTCGTCCGGGGTCATCCGGATCGAGTCCTCGACGCCCTGCCCGGGCGGGCAGTCGACGTCGCCCGGTGTGCAGTTGAGATTGGGGTCCCAGCGGTCGTCGCCGGCGAACACGTCGTCCACGTGGACCGCGAAGTAGTTGCGCGAGGCGCCGAGCCGCACGTTCTGCGTCATCCAGTCGACGATGCCCCGGGAGAGCAGCTTGAACTGCTCCTGGTACTGGTTGTACGCGAAGGTGACGACCAGCTCCCGGCGCCCGTCGTGGCGGTACTCGCCGACGAGGGTGCCGTTGCCCGTCCTGCCGGGGATCGGCGCCTCGACGTAGCTCGTGAAGTCGGCGCCCGCGGCCGGCTGTGCGAGGAAGGCGTAACTCTCGCTCACCGAGGGGGAGTTGTCCTCGAACGGCACGCTTGCGTTGAGGTAGCCGAACGGCCCGGTACTGCGGCCGGCCGCAGTCACCTGGGCCTTGAAGCCGTCCGCCGAGCCGCTGTAGCCGCTGGTGGCGGCCGGCTGCAGACCCACCTGCGGACGCGCGTAGGTGTAGGCGTCGACCTGCGGGATCGCATACGACTTCTCGTACGCGGCGAGCGCGGCCATTTCGGCCGAGCCGGCCGGGAAGGGGTTGTCGTTGGGCAGCACCACGGCCTGGTACTTGGCCCGGGGCAGCCCGCCCACGGTGTCGGAGAGGAAGGCCTGGTCGATCACGGGCCGCCCGGACTGCTCCAGGTCGACCACGGTGTACGGAGTGCCCTCGCCGTCCAGTTCCGCGGTGATGGCCGCGGTGGCGGGGCCGCCGTCCGAGACGACGAGGACCTTCAGATCGATGCGCGGCGCGGGCGTCGCCGAGTACGCCGGCGCCGCCGGTAAACCCGTGGCGAGCAGCACTCCGCCGACGGCCAGGCCGGTGAGGTGTCTGCTGCGGTGTGTATTCCGCTTCACGCGGTGAAGTCCCCTCCCCTGGAGGTCCGTTCGGCTCCCCTGCCTGCACGGACCCCTCGCACGACGGAATGGGCACGCCCTGGTTCGAAGGGCCCGCCGTTCCGCTCTGACGCGTCACATAGTGCGGCCCTTCAAGGAGTTTTCGAGTGGCTACTGTGAAACATGACGAAAAACCGTGGCCGCTGTGATGGGGCGCAGAGCGGTGCACAGGAAGATGTGCGGGTTTCCGGACGGTCTCGGCGGGGCGTGCCGGGGCGGGAAAATCGGAGCGGCCCGGCGGAGTAACCGCTTTCGGGGCGGGGGGCGCACGACGGCGCGAATCGCCAATGGTCCAGACAACTCGGCTTTCCGGGACGTATCCGGTTTTCGGCCACGCGAGCGAAACATTCACTCGAATAAGGGCCGTGGATGTTTGATCCCGGACACACGAAACCGGCCGACCCGGGGGGATGGGCCGACCGGCATCCGTGGGCCGCGGACAGGCGCGGCCGAGGGTTGGTCAGTGAGCGCCGTCCGGGGCGGGCGTGGCGCAGTTGACCCGCGTGGTCGGGGAGTTGAAGGTGCCGTCCTTGTGGCTCTGGCTGTCGTTGTACTCGTAGTAGACGTATGAATAGAACGCGATGTTTCCGTTGCAGCCCGAGTTCGCCGCTATCTGGACCGGGATGGTGACTGTGCGGCTGGTACCCGGCGCGACCGGCACGGAGTAGTTCACGCCGATCGAGGTGGTGCCGGTCCCGGTGCAGGTCACACCCTCGCCGGTACACGCGGCGAGCGAGTACTTGAGGTCCGGGCGCTGGGTGGTCGCCCAGGTCGGCTGGACCGATTGGTAGACGAACCACACATCGGTGGTCTGGTTGTTCGTGAAGGTCATCTTCAGATTGACCGTGCTGCCGGGGGTGGCCGCCGTCTGGTCGGCCGTGAAGCTGACGTCGGCAGGGGCGTCTGCGCTCGCGGACTGGCTCACGCCGAAGAGGGCGAGAGAGGAGGCAAGGGCTGCTGCGAGGCCGAAACGCCTTAGGTGTGTGATTCGCATGAGGACGGAGAGTAGGAGGAAGCACACGCTACGTCCGCTGGATCACCACATGGTGGAGCACTTCCTGGCTCGAACCCCGTGGGTATGAACTGGCCGTGGATTGGCGCCGGTTGGCATCTTGACCGCACCTCATGTACAGCGTGCGGAGGTGCGGCCGGTGCGCCCGGACAAGTGGCTGACCGGTAACAGACGCTCCGTGCTGTGCCCAGCAATGGCGGATTCCGCCCCGGGCAACGCCGCGGCCCCCTCCCCTTGGGCGGGGAGGGGGCCGCGATGAGCGGGAGATCCGGGGCTACTTCTGCTGCGCCGCCTCGACCGACTTGCGGACCTCGTCCATGTCCAGGCCGCGGGCCTGGCCGATGACGTCCTCCAGGGCCGCCTCGGGCAGCGCACCGGGCTGCGCGAAGACCGCCACGTTGTCGCGGACGATCATCAGCGTCGGGATCGAGCGGATGTCGAAGGCCGACGCCAGCTCCTGCTGGGCCTCCGTGTCCACCTTCGCGAAGACCAGGTCGTCGTGGCGCTCGGACGCGGCCTCGTACACCGGGGCGAACTGACGGCACGGGCCGCACCAGGAGGCCCAGAAGTCGATCAGCACGAATCCGTTCTCGGACACGACCGAGTCGAAGTTCTCTTTGGTCAGCTCGACAGTCGCCATCACTCACACCTCTTCCCGGCCCCGGGGGTGGGACCGCCTCGCACAACCGCGTGCGCCGCCGCGGTATTCCGTCCTTGGCGTGTGCCCCTGTGGCCACGGAGTACACCGCCCAGCAGACTGTGCCTATGACGGAAGCCGAGGAATACGACGTGGTGGTGCTGGGCGCGGGGCCGGTCGGCGAGAACGTCGCCGACCGGGTGCGGGCGGCCGGCCTCAGCTGCGCGGTGGTGGAGAGCGAGCTGGTCGGCGGCGAGTGCTCGTACTGGGCCTGCATGCCCAGCAAGGCGCTGCTCCGCCCGGTCGTCGCCCGCGCGGAGGCACGCAGGGTGCCGGGTCTGCGCCAGTCGGTGCAGGGCCCGCTCGACGCCCGGGCGGTCCTCGACCACCGCGACGAGTACACCTCCCACTGGAAGGACGACGGCCAGGTCGCCTGGCTCGACGGCATCGGCGCCCACCTCTACCGCGGCCACGGCCGCCTGTACGGCACCCGCAAGGTCAGCGTCACCAGCCCCGAGGGCGAGCACCACGTCCTCACCGCCCGGCACGCCGTCGCCGTGTGCACCGGCAGCCGCGCCCAGCTCCCGGACCTCCCGGGCCTGGCCGACGTGAACCCCTGGACCAGCCGCGAGGCCACCAGCTCCCAGGAGGTGCCGGGCCGGCTCGTGGTGGTCGGCGGGGGAGTGGTGGCCGCCGAGATGGCGACCGCCTGGCAGGCGCTCGGCGCCCAGGTCACCGTGCTGGTGCGGGGCGAGGGGCTGCTGCCGAGGATGGAGCCCTTCGCGGGCGAGCTGGTCGCCGACGCGCTGCGCGAGGCGGGCGCCGAGCTCCGCCCCCACACCTCGGTCACGGACGTCGTACGCAATGTGGCGACCGGCGCGGTGACCGTGTCGGTGCGCGGCCCCGAGGGCGACGAACGCCTGGAGGCCGACGAGATCCTCTTCGCAACCGGCCGCGCGCCCCGCACCGAGGACATCGGCTTGGAGACCATCGGCCTCGACCCCGGCTCCTGGCTCCCCGTCGACGACTCCTGCCGCGTCGAGGGCAGCGACTGGCTGTACGGGGTCGGCGACGTGAACCACCGTGCGCTCCTCACCCACCAGGGCAAGTACCAGGCCAGGATCGCCGGCGCGGCCATCGCGGCCCGCGCCGCCGGGACCCCGGTCCTGGAGAGCGACCGCTGGGGCGCCCACAGCGCGACCGCCGACCACGCGGCCGTCCCCCAGGTCGTCTTCACCGACCCGGAGGCGGCCTCGGCCGGGCTCACCCTGGCCGAGGCGGAGGCCGCGGGCCGCCGGGTGCGCTCGGTCGACTACGACATGAGCGGTGTCGCGGGAGCCGGCCTCTACGGCGACGGCTACACGGGCAGGGCCCGCATGATCGTCGACGAGGACCGGGGCGTCCTGCTCGGCGTCACCTTCGTCGGCCCCGGCGTCGGCGAGCTGATCCACTCGGCGACCGTCGCCATCGCGGGCGAGGTCCCCGTGGAGCGGCTGTGGCACGCGGTCCCGTCGTACCCGACGATCAGCGAGGTGTGGCTGCGCCTCCTGGAGACGTACCGGGGCTGAAGCGCGCCTACACCGCGAACGCGTCGACGCCGGTGAGCTCGGCCGACAGTGCCCACAGCCGGGCCGCCTGCTCGCGGTCCGTCGCGTGCGGGCGGACGCCGCTGGTGAGCGCGTCGTGGTCGAGCTCGCCGTCGGCGGCGCCGACCGCGCCCGCCGCCGCGGGCTCCGCGATGTCGCAGTCCTCGCAGTAGACGCCGCCCAGACCCGTGAGCTGCGGGGAGGTCGCCGCCCACACCTGGGTGGCGGCGCCCTGCTCCGGGGTCTTGAAGTCGAACGACCAGTTGCCCTGCTCGTCGACCCAGCCCGCCGCGATCCGCTCCTCGGCCGAGACGTGGCGCACCAGCGGGGTGTGGATCTCGCCGGGGTGCACCGAGAACGCCCGCACGCCCGCGTCCCGGCCCAGCGCGTCGAGGTGCACGGCGAACAGTACGTTGCCGGTCTTCGCCTGCCCGTACGCCTGCCACTTGTCGTAGCCGAGACCGAAGTGCGGGTCGTCCCAGCGGATGGCGGATAGTTGGTGGCCTCGCGAGGAGACCGCCACGACTCGGGCGCCGCCGTTCGCGGCGAGCGCCGGCCACAGCCGGTTGACCAGCGCGTAGTGCCCGAGGTGGTTGGTCGCGAACTGGGACTCCCAGCCCGGCCCGACCCGGGTCTCCGGGCAGGCCATGATCCCGGCGCTGTTGATCAAGAGGTCGATGGAGCGGCCGGAGGCCAGGAACCGGTCGGCGAAGGCGCGCACGCTGTCGAGGTCGGCGAGGTCCAACGTGTCGACCTCGGCGCCGGGAATCCCGGCCACGGCCGCCTCGGCGACTTCGAGCCGCCGGGAGGGGACCACGACGTGGGCGCCCGCCCCGGCCAGTGCTCGGGTCGTCTCCAGGCCGATCCCCGAGTAGCCGCCCGTGACCACCGCGAGCTTCCCGGTGAGGTCGGTCCCGGCCAGGACGTCCGCGGTGGTGCTCCGGGCCCCGAAGCCCGATCCGATCTTGTGCTGTAGGGTGTGCTGTTCAGAAGCCGTCATGGTGACGAATCTAGGAGTTGAAGTGCACTCTCAGTCAACTCCCGTTATTTGTTCGCCGGTTGATCTCAATGTCCCTCCAAGTCGCTTTCCGGTTCCGGTGCCTCCTCGGGCTTGGGCGTGTTGCCTCGCGCGTCCGGGTCGGTCGCGACCGGCTGCCACACGCGCGGCCAGCGGCGCTGGACGAGGGCGGCGATCAGGCCCGCGACGATGCCGGTGATCATGGGCTCGCCGTGCCCGTCGCCGAGCAGCAGCAGGACCGCGCCGTCCACGACGATCGCGGCGGCCAGCAGGTAGTGGCGCCTGCCGGGGCGGATGAGCAGCGCGAGCCCGGCGATGCTGGTGGCGAGCCGGAAGGTGAGCCCCGAGTTGCCGCCGCCGGGAGGCCCGTGCACCAGGAACGTGTCGACGCTGAACACGAGCATGAGCGCCGGGACGAACGCGAGCAGCATGCGCGTGCCCCACACACGCTCGGCGGCGAAGCCGATGAGGGCCAGGACGAAGAGGTTGAACGCGGTTCCGCCGACCCCGCCGTCCTGCACCATGAACGACGTGTACACCCGCCACCACTGGCCGTGGTCGATGATCAGGTCGGAGTCGCGGTGCAGGTTGTCGTAGATCTGGGGGAACGTGAACTGGAGCAGGGAGGGGATCGCCACGAGCAGCCAGAGCCCGATCGCCACCTTCGGCGGCTTGCGCAGGCTGAACGTCCGCTGCGGCAGCCCGTCCATGACCTTCATGACCAGGACGATCATTAAGACGTACAGAGCGGGCGAAAGAAAATGGTCGGTCATGACCCTTATCTACCCCGTGTCCCCCCTGCCCTGCCGACACCACGCGGTATCGGCCACGCCTCTCTTACGCCTCGGACACCTTCTGCTGTGCGGGACATCCGCCCTCAACAGCTCGGCGGGGCCCGCGAATTCGGCCTGATCCCGCCGCGAGGACGAGCGTGACGGTGATCGACGCGGCGGCCATCACCGCCATGGCCGTCCCGGGCGACGTGCGCTGGGCGACCGTGCCCGCTAGGGCCGCGCCGACCCCCTGGAAGGTGAGCATGCCGGAGGTGTGCAGCCCGAGGGCCTGGCCGGTCATGCCCTCCGGGACCAGCGCCACGAGCCGCTCCTGCTGGAGGAGGCTCGCCGCGTATCCGACGGAGGACAGTGTCACGGCCGCGACGGCGAGCGGCAGGGGCGGGTGCGGGGCGAGTGTCAGATAGGGGACGGCGAGCAGCAGCAGAAGGGGCACGGGCAGTCTTCGCCGCCAACTCGCCCTCAGGAAACGGCCGGTGACGGTGTCTCCGGTCAGCATGCCGAAGGCCGCCGAGGCGAAGAGCAGGCCCGCGTGATCGGGCGCGTAGGGCACGAAGAGGGACTCGCAGCCGACGATCAGGCCGTTCGGCACCCACAGGCCGACATAGAGGCGGCGGCGCGAACCCGACGCCCAAAGACGGGAGTTGACGCGCCAGGTCTCGGCGATCGACGGGCGCCCCGAGACTCGCGGCGGCCGGCGGGCGAGCCGCAGGCGGGCCACGGCCGCGGCGATCGAGTACAGGACCGCGCCCGCGAGCAGGGTGCCGCGCGGAGAGAGCGCGGCCATGAGGATGCCGCCGACGGCGAACCCGCAGATCTGCATGGCGCCGGTGCTCATGTTGAGCACCGAGCGGCCCAGGAGATAGCGCTCCCTCGGCAGGATCTCGTCGAGCAGCCCGTAACGCACCCCGCCGCCGACCGAGGCGACCAGGCCCTGGCAGAGCAGGACCACGAAGACGGCGCCGACGGGCAGGCCCGGGACGGCGAGCAGTGCGGTGCTCGCGGCGGAGGCCAGCGCGATCGCGGTCGTCGCGGCCCGCGGCGGCAGCCGGTCGGCCGCCGACATCAGCAGGCTCGCGCCGATCACCTGGGTGAACGAGGCGCCGAACATGCTGAGCGCGGACAGGAGCGGCGAGGCGGTCGCCGCGTAGACGAGGGTGGCGAGTGCCAGACCGCTCACCGTCGACGCGGCGACCTGGACGGAGGAGACGAGGAAGAAGGGAGCGAACTCCGGCGTGCGCAGGAGCTCCCGGTAGGTGGACATGGCGGGGAGTCTCCGGGGCCGCGCGGCGAGGGCGTTACTGTTTCGCGGGGAGGCGAAACCATGGGGTGGTGGCAGGTCGGCGCGGACACGCTCGCGGGCAGCCGGTTCGTCGTCTCGCCGCTGGCCGAGACCACCGCGACCCTCTTCGCACTGCTCGCCCCGACGGCCCACCACCCCGGCGATCGGGCCTGGCTCGATGCCCAACTGCCCGTCTTCCAGGCTCGGTTGGCGGACGATCCGGTCACCGCACAGCTCGTACGCGCCGTCCGCAGCGCCCACTGGACCGCGGACTACCTCGTGCCCACGCCGACCGGCGACGGCGAGCGGTCCTTCCACGAGGAACTGGCGGAGATCCGTGAAACCCCGTCGGCGACCGTGCACGCGGATCTGGTGGAGACGATCGGCGGCCCGCTCCCGGCAGTACTCTGCCGCCCGGATCTGGCGGACCGCACGGCGGACCTCCTCGACTGGCTGTGGACGCGGATCGTGCTCCCGGACTGGCCGCGCCGACGCCGGATCATGGAGGCCGACATCATCGCGCGCACCGGGCAGTTGGGCCGGGGCGGCTGGGCCGCGGTGCTCGACGACATGCGGCCCGGGATGTGCTGGCTCGGCGAGAGCCGGCTCCAGATCAATGTGCACGACCGTCCGCCCCAGGACATCTCGGCGGCCCAGCTCCTGTTCCTGCCGGTCACCCCGCGCCCGTGCTGGGTCACCTGGGACGACCGGGGGCACTACGCCGTCGTGTACTCGTGCACGGGCGTGCTCGCCGAATCGGGCCGGGCCGCGGCGCCCCGGGCCCTGGGCGCGCTGCTCGGACCGGCCCGCGCGGGGGTGCTCGTGCTGCTGGGCACCCCGAAGAGCACGAGCCATCTGGTGGCGCTGACCGGCCAGGGCCTCGGCTCGGTGGGCCGTCACCTCAAGATCCTGCTCGATGCCGGCCTGGTGGGACGGCGCCGCTCGGGCCGGTCGGTCCTCTACTACCGGACCCCGGCCGGGGACGTCCTGGTCGCGGCGCCGGGCGGCGGGGGATGAGGCCTCTCCCGTCGTGAGTAATACTCTCCCCATGAATGCACGTGTTACGGATGGGGGGCGCGGGGTGAGCGTCCGGCGGGCGACCGCGCGCGATGCCAAGCGGCTGACCCGCCTGGTGCGCACCTCCAGCGCCTACGAGGGCCCGTACGCGCCGATGATCGCCGGGTACCGGGTGGGCCCGGACTACATCGAGACCCACGAGGTGTACGTCGCCGTCGGCACGGACGGCCGGGTGCTCGGCTTCTACGCGCTGATCCTGAACCCGCCCGAACTGGACCTGATGTTCGTCGCGGACAGCGCACAGGGCCTTGGTATCGGCCGCCTCCTCATGGCTCACATGAAGGGCGAGGCGCGCGCGGCCGGGCTCGACAGCGTCCGGATCGTCTCGCATCCGCCCGCCGAGGGGTTCTACCTCAGTGTGGGAGCGAGGCGGACCGGCACAGTGGCGGCCCACCCGCCCGCCGTGATGTGGGACCGTCCGGAGCTCGAACTCCCCACTGAATGAAGAAAGTTGGGGGCTACGTCGCGTGCGACGCCGGCGGCGCGACCGGGGCGTCGCCGTCCGGGAGTGGCCGCGCCGAGGCCCAGGCGGCGAGCTGCGCCGGGTCCGAAAGGTTCAACGCGCCCAATATGGCGGCCAGTTGGGACTCCACTTCCGTACGGGACAACCGCAGCAGCCCGGCGACCGTGGCGGGGGAGGTGCCCTCGCCGATGAGGACGGCGATCCGCTCCTCGCGTCGGGTGAGGGCCCGGGCGGGGACGACCGCGGCCGGCCCGGGGGCGGGCGGCGGCCCGGGCAGGCCGAGCGCGTACGCCACCGCCTCGGCCGGATCCATGGCGGCGCCCCGCTCGAAGGCCGTCCGGAAGGCCTGCTCGTCGAGGCATTCGCGCCCGGTGTGCGCGGCCTGGCGCCGGATGTCCGCGAGGAACGGCCCCCCGTCGGCCTTGACGCAGTAGGCGCGCCGGATGCGGTCGGCGACGCCGAGCAGGGTCGCGGCGCGCTCGGCCTGGAGCTGGGCGGCGGTCAGGCCCGCGAGCACCTCCAGGTTGACGGTGACTCCGACGATGTCGTGGAAGACGTACTGCGTCCACAGGGCGTGCTCCGCATGGGACACGGCGGCGGAGAAACGCCCGCGAGCCCGGTCTGCGGTGGCGAGCAGCCAGTCCAGATGGGCCCGCATCCAGATCTCGCCGGCCTCCTCGCACAGGCCGCGGGCCTCGTCGAGGACGGCCATCGCCTCGGTGGTACGGCCCCGGGCCAGCCAGGCCGCGGCCAGCGTGACCCGGCAGGGGATGGGGCCGGGGTTGAGCGCGGCCTTGGGGCCGTGGGCGGCGCGGGCCCGCAGCAGCAGGTCGATCGCCCGCCCCCAGTCGCCCTCCAGGAAGGCCACTTGGCCGAGCCATTGAACGGCGAAGGTGTGCCCCACCTGGTCGTGCTGCTCGGCCGCCTCCCGCTCGGCGCGCAGCAGCAGGGCGCGGGCGGTGGGTATGTCCACCTGGGTGCCCGCGATCATCCCGCACACCCACAGAGCGCGGGTGCGGTCCCGGCAGGGGCCGGAGTCCAGGGCGATCGCACGCTCCAAGTAGTCGCGCCCTTCGCGGAGTTGACCGCAGGCGCACCAGAAGAACCAGAGCCTGGCGGCGAGTTCGAGCGCGGCTCGCGCCTTCCCGGGGGTGACGAGCGCGTACTCCAGAGCCGCCCGCAGGTTGTCGTGCTCCCGGCCGATCCGCGCACCCCAGGCGAGCTGCCGGGGACCTGACCAGGCGTGCTCGGCGGCCCGCACTAGACGCAGGCAGTACGTCAGGTGCCGCTCGCGCAGCGCGTCCTCCTCGCCGAGCTCGCGCAGCCGGTCCAGCCCGTACTCGCGCACGGTGTCCAGGAGTCGGAAGCGCCGCTGCCCGCCGCCCTCCTCGCAGCGCACGATCGACTTGGCGGCCAGCGAGCGCAGCACATCCGGCACGGCGTCCGGCGTCAACTCGGCGTCAGCGCACACCTGTTGGGCCGCCTCGACGGCGAACCCGCCGTTGAACACCGAGAGCCGGGCCCACAGCAGCCGCTCGGCCGAGGTGCACAGTTCATGGCTCCAGCCGATGGCGCCGCGCAGGGTCTCGTGGCGCGGCGGGCCGGATCTGCCGGACCCCGCGAGCAGCCGGAAGCGGTCCTCGACCCGGGTGAGCAACTGCTCCGGCGAGAGCAACCTCAGCCGGGCGGCGGCGAGTTCGAGAGCAAGGGGGATTCCTTCCAGGCGGTCACAGAGCGTGTGCACCGTCTCCACGTTCCGTCCCGTGAGCCGGAACCCGCTGCCGTTGGCCGCGGCCCGCTCGGTGAACAGCCTCACTGCGTCGCCTACTTGATCGGGGCCGGCGCCGTTGGGCGCGGGCCCTACGGGCAGTGGTTCCACGGCCAGGGCGTGCTCGCCCGGCACCGACAGGCGCCGGCGGCTCGTGGCCAGGATGCGCAGCTCCGGCGCTGCCGCGAGGAGCTCGGAGGCGAGCGTCGCGCAGGCCGTGGTCAGATGCTCGCAGTTGTCGAGGACCAGCAACGCCCTTTGCCCGGACAGGAATTCGGCGAGAACGTCCAGCTCAGGACGGACCGTGTGCTCCTGCACGCCGAACGCAGAGGCGACCGTCCTGGCGAGCAGCCGGCCGCTGCGGAGCACGGAAAGATCGACCAGCCACACGCCGTCGGCGAAGCGGCCGCGGACATCGGCCGCGGCCGTCAGCGCAAGCCGCGTCTTGCCCACCCCGCCGGTCCCGGTCAGGGTCACGAGCCGCCCGGCGGCCAGTGCCCGTGCCACGGCCGTGCGCTCCGCCGAACGTCCGACGAAGCTCGATGTCTCGGCCGGGAGATTGCCCGTACGGCCGTGCCCGACAGCTCCGCTCACCGGCAGCCGCCCCCATCTGGACCGGATGAAACCCCATCACTTCACTCAGCGTAGTGCGAGTCGGCGGCGACCAGAAGGTAATCCGGTCGCCTGACACCGGTCGATATGTCAGAAAAGCAAGCTTAAGTTGTAAATCGGCATGGCAGACCGCTCACGGCTGCCGCCCGCGGAGGAGCGATATCTCCGTGCGATGGGGCCGCGAGGCCCCGAGAAGGCCGAGATGAGGGCGACATGGCGCACAGGGCGGGACGGCCGGAGGACGGCGGTGTTCAGGGCGAGCGGACCGGACCGGAGGCGGCGGCTCCCCCCGACGAGGCAGTGGGCCGACGGAGCCGGGCGCCGTGGAGGTCCCGACGAGCTCCGACGCCGCATCAGCGCAAACGGCGCAAGCTCGCCACGTGCGGCGCACTCGCGGTGGGCCTGATGTGCGTCGGCGCCGTCGGCTATTCGGTGGGGGAGGCGCTGACCTACCCCGGCGACGACAGCACGGAGGCCCGCCTGGCCGGCTGGGCCCGCGAGCACAAGCTGGGTGCGGTCGTCGACAGGCTGGAGAACCTGCAGTACGAACTCGACCCGCCACAGGTCGGCGGCTCCCTGCCGAGCGAGGCGCTCGCCCGCATGAAGGCGACGGCCCCGGCCATGCCGGTCCGCCACCACGAAGTGCCGCTGCGGGCCTCGATGCCGTCGCTGGTCACCCCGGCGCTGCCGGGCGAGGGCGTGTGGCGGGTGCTGAGCACCGCGCACGGCGAACCCGTGGTGCAGGGCACCTACGTGCGGCCCGACAGCGACCACACCTCCTACCAGGCGGCCGTCGCCTGGATCAGCGGCAAGAAGGCCCGCTTCGAACTGCACCCCGGGGTGCGCGAGCCCGGCGGCGGCTTCTCCGTGCCGCCCAGCGTTCCGAGAGGGGAGCGCACCGGTCTCCTCGCCACCTGGAACGGCGGCTTCAAGGTCACCGACGGCGGCTCGCGCGGCGGCTTCTACCTCGACGGCAAGCAGGTGGGAGAGCTGCGGGACGGCGCGGCGGCGGAGGTCTTCTACAAGGACGGTTCGATCGGGATCGGCAAGTGGGGGCGCGACATGCGGATGACGCGCGACGTGGTCGGCGTGCGCCAGTGTCTGGAGCTCATGGTGGACAACGGCAGGGTCGTGCCGGACATCGACGTCGACTCCAAGTGGGGAGCCACCGACCAGAGCCGGATGTTCGTGCCGCGCTCGGGGGTCGGGGTGACCGCGCAGGGCGACGTCATCATGGTCGTCGGCCAGGCCCTCACCGCCCGTACCCTCGCCGAACTCATGCAGCAGGCGGGCGCGGTGCGCGCGATGCCGCTCGACATGAACCGCGCCTGGCCCTCCTTCATGAGCTACGACCCCGCGGGCGACCCGGCCAACCCGAAGCCCACCAACATCCTCGACTTCGAGAACCCGCCGGAGCGCTACTACAACCAGGCGACCAGGGACTTCGTCGCCGTGTATGCGAAGTGACGAGCTGCTATTTGCGTAGATGCGCAAATAGGCGTACGGTCGTCCGGTAGCCAGGAGGAGCCGGGGAAGGGGGTGAGGGCATGGAGCGAAGTCGCAGCAGTGCGGACCGGTATCGGCCGCCCGCCCCCCTGTCCCCACACCCCTCCGGCCCGCGGTAGCGCCCTCCTCGGTGCGCCGCGGGGCCGGTGCGTCCGGCCGGATCCCGGCCGGGTGAGAGGAGCTCCCGTGTCCACCCTCACCACCTTCGACTTCGCCCTGCGGCTCGCCGTCGGCGTCGGCTGCGGCGCCCTGATAGGCGTCGAGCGGCAGTGGCGCGCCCGCACCGCGGGGCTGCGCACCAACGCCCTTGTGGCCGCCGGGGCCACCCTGTTCGTCCTCTACAGCGAGGCGGTCGGCGACGAGAGCAGCCCCACCCGGGTCGCCTCCTACGTCGTCTCCGGCATCGGATTCCTCGGCGGCGGCGTCATCCTGCGCGACGGCGCCTCCGTGCACGGCCTCAACACCGCGGCCACGCTGTGGTGTTCGGCCGCACTCGGGGTGCTCGCCGCCTCGGGCCGGCTCGATCTCGCGCTGCTCGGCACCGCCACCGTCCTCGCCGTACACCTGCTGCTGCGACCGGCCGGGCGGCTGATCGACCGCGCGCCCGCGCCCCGGCACGACCCCGAAACCTCCGAGATCGAGGACGTGCGGGACGAGGTGCGCGCGACGATTCCGTGCGACCGGCCGGTCGCGGGCAGGGCATCCGTCAGGTTGCCGGCACGCCGACCTGGGACCAGGCCTTGAGCACCGCCTGGATCTCGTCGCCGTCGCCGTACAGGCTGCGCGCGGAGGCGGCGGTCAGCCGCGCGAAGTCGGCGAACTGGGCGTCCGTGCCGAGCTCGCCGCCGGTGAGCGTGGCGTACCAGATCTTCCCGGCCCGCTCCCAGGCATTGCCGCCCAGAGCCGTGGCGAGCAGGTAGAAGGCGTGATTGGGGATGCCCGAGTTGATGTGCACCCCGCCGTTGTCGCGGCTCGTGCGCACATAGTCGTCCATGGTGGCCGGCTGCGGGTCCTTGCCGAGCTGCGGGTCGTCGTACGCCGTGCCGGGGGCCTTCATCGAGCGCAGCGCCTCGCCGTGGATGCGGGGGCCGAGCAGCCCGGCGCCGATCAGCCAGTCCGCCTGGTCGGCGCTCTGGCCCAGGGCGTACTGCTTGATGAGCGAGCCGAACACATCGGAGACCGATTCGTTGAGCGCGCCCGACTGGCCGAAGTAGTCCAGGTTCGCGGTGTACTGCGTGACGCCGTGGGTCAGTTCGTGGCCGATGACGTCGACGGGCAGCGTGAAGTCGAGGAAGAGCTCCCCGTCGCCGTCGCCGAACACCATCTGCTCGCCGTTCCAGAAGGCGTTGTCGTACTTGTCGCCGTAGTGCACGCTCGCGATCAGCGGCAGCCCGGAGTCGTCGATGGAGTGGCGCCCGTACGCCTTCAGATACAACTCGAACGTGGCACCGAGGCCGGCGTGCGCCCGGTTGACGGTGGCGTCGGTCGAGGGCTGATCGCTCTCGGAATGCACCTTTGTGCCGGGCAGCGTCTCCTGGTGCCCCGCGTCGTAGATGGTGCGCTCGGGCTTGTCGGACGGGGTGCCGGCGGGGGCGGCGGCCCCGCGAACCGTGGTGATCCGGCGCTGGGTACGCAGCTGGGCGTCGTGCTCCAGGGTGCGGCGCGCGGGCTCGTACACGGTGGGGTCCTCGGACTGGGCGAGCCGGTCGAGGACGTGAGGAGGTACGACGTGGCAGATGGCGGGTGTGTTCATGGGCAGCAATGTGGCACAGGGTGACTGAACTGTCACCCGCCGCAGTCGAGTTGGCTGGAATGTGCCGTCTGGGGAGTGCCTCTGGTCTATGGGGTGGGGCCGTGTTACCGGTTCCGCCGGGCGCGCGGCCCTCACGCCCTTTACCGCGTCGGCTCGTTCGGCGGGGTGTCCTTGTGGGTTGCCGCCAGATAGGCGATCAGGGCCACGATCGGAACGATGAGGGCCAGGGTCACCGGGCCCGTGCCCCAGCCCAGGCCGGCTCGGGTGGTGGGGACGCCCATCCAGTCGGCGAAGGACGCGCCGAGAGGCCTGGTCAGGACATACGCCCACCAGAACGCGGCCACCGCGTCGAGGCCCAGGTAGCGGCCGGACAGGGCGGGCACGGCGATCAGGGCGGTGAAGAGGAGGCCCGACGCGAGGTACCCGAGCTTCAGCGTGCCCGCCGTGAGGTCGCCGACCGCCGTGCCCAGGGCGAAGGTGGTGAGCACGGTGGCCCAGTAGAAGAGCTCGCGGCGGCGGGTGCGGATGCTGTGGATCGACAGAGTCCGCTCGCTGGCGTACCAGGCGATGAGAACAGCGGTGAGCGCCAGGGTGAAGGCCACCGCGGAGACCGTGTACGGGATGCCTGCCACCACGTGCACGACATCGGCGGCCATGGTGCCGAACACGCTGACCATGACGATCGCCGACCAGTATGTCCAGGGCCGGTATCGGTCACTCCGGAACTGCGCCACCAGCGCGATCACCAGACCCGCGAGGCCGAGGGCCCCGGCGGGAATGGGCCCCAGTGTGCGGCCCAGGTAGTCCGAGGCGGTCTCGCCCATGCCGGTGGTCAGCACCTTGACGATCCAGAAGAGGGCCGTCACCGCGGGGACCTTGCTCAAGCCGGAGCCGGTCGGGGACATGGCCCGCCGGGGGTGTTCGTCCGGTATGGGCCTCGTCGTCGCCTCGCTGCTCGGCTGCCCCATGGTCGTTCCTGCCCTCCCGGCGCGGCCGCGCCCCAGCCCCAACTGCCCCTGATCCGGGCATGGTTGGGCCAATGAGTCCGACCCGGCGGTGATCACCGCCAGGTGAATGTCTACGGGACTGTAGACGATCGACCTGTGGGTCACCGGGGAGGGGGTGCTGGCTTCGGTCGGCCCGCCCTCTTGGGAACCCCTTGACTACACCCGTGTAGACGGCTCAGGGACTCGGCGGTTAAGGTATGCCTTCGCTAACTGAGGCGAGGCACGCCTTTGCAGGGCTGGGGAGAACGGCATGTGGGACGACGCGTTTCCAAGCTTCTTGATCGGTTTGAGGGAGGGGCTTGAGGCAGGGCTGATCGTCTCGATCCTGGTCGCCACGCTCGTGCGCGCGGGGGCCAAGTCCCGCCTGCCGCAGGTGTGGACGGGCGTACTCGCGGCGGTCGCCCTGGCGATGAGCTTCGGCGCGGTGCTCACCTTCAGCGCCGCCAGCATGTCCGGGACCGCCCAGGAGGCGTTCGGCGGCACGCTCAGTGTGATCGCCGTCGCGTTCGTCACGGCGATGGTGTTCTGGATGCGCCGCTCCGCGCGCAGCCTCTCCGGCGAGATCAAGGAGAAGGTCACCGGAGCGCTCGCCATGGGCGCGGGCATGCTCGTCGTCACCTCGTTCCTCGCGGTGGGCCGCGAGGGCCTGGAGACCGCCCTGTTCCTGTGGACCACGGCCCGCGCGGCCGGCGAGTCCGCGGGCCCGATGATCGGCGCCGGGGTCGGCATCGTCATCGCCGCCGGGCTCTGCTGGGGCCTGTACCGGCGGGTCCTGAAGATCAACCTCACCAAGTTCTTCACCGTCACCGGCGCCGTCCTCATCGTCATCGCCGCCGGAGTGCTCGGCTACGGCCTGCGCGACCTCCAGGAAGGCGGGGTGCTGCCCGGCAAGACCGCGTACGCCGTGGACCTGGGCCAGAGCATCGACCCGGGCGCCTGGTACAGCACCCTCGTCCAGGGCGTGTTCAACCTGACGCCGACGATGACGTGGCTCCAGGTCGTCGCCTATGCCGGCTACCTCGGCGTGGTGATGACGCTGTTCGTGCGCGGGGTGCGAACGGCTGCGGTGAAGCCCGCCAAGCCTGCGGAGTCGGCCAAGTCCCCTGAACCGGCCGCTGAAGGCGGGCCCGCCGAGAAGCCTGCGGAGCCGGCCGCCGACGGGAAGCCCGCCGAGCCCGCGGCGCCCGCGCGGCGCCGTCCCGCCTGGGTGATCCCGGCCGCCGTCGTCGCCGTCCCCGCCGTCGTCGCGGGTGCGGTCGTCGCCTTCGGCGGGTCCAAGCCTGCCGACGCGCAGACCGTCGCCGTGTCCGAGAAGGAGTGCGGCAAGGGATTCACCGCGCCGAAGCCCGGCCGCCAGACCTTCCAGATGCACAACACCGGCGACAAGGCCTCCGAGGTCTACCTCATCGACCCCGCGAGCAACGCGGTGTACGGCGAGATCGAGGGCCTGGCCCCCGGCACCACCCGCGACCTGGTCGCCACCGTCGCGGGCGGCTCCTACGCCTGGCGCTGCGTGCCCACCGGCGGCAAGGCCGTGACCTCCGCGTCCGTACGCGTCAGCGGCGGCGCCGCGGGCAAGGCGGTCGTGCCGGTCTCCGAGGCCGACCTGGCCGCACCCCTCACCTCGTACAAGCAGTACGTGAACCAGGGCCTGACCACCCTGGTCGCCCAGACCAAGCAGCTCAGCGACGACATAGCGGGGGGCAACCTCGACGCCGCGCGCACCGACTGGCTCACCGCGCACCGCACGTACGCCTCGCTCGGCGCCGCCTACGGCACCTTCCAGGACTTCGACAAGAAGATCAACGGGCGCACCGCAGGGCTCCCGGACGGCGTGACCGACAAGGACTTCACGGGCTTCCACCGGGTCGAGTACGGCCTGTGGCACGGCCAGTCGGCAAGCGACCTCGCCGCGCCCGCCGCCCGCCTCGCCGAGGATGTGACGGGCCTTCAAAAAGCCTTCCCCACCCAGGACTTCGACCCGGCCGACCTGCCGCTGCGTACGCACGAGATCCTGGAGAACACCCTCCAGTTCGAGCTGACCGGCGACGCCGACCAGGGCAGCGGAACCACCCTCGCGACCGCCGACGCCAATCTCGCCGGAACGCGTGAACTCCTTGGCGTACTGCGCCCGTTGCTCGCCTCCCGCGACGCGCAGCTGCTCCCCGGGGTCGACGCCGACATCGACCGCGTACAGAAACTGCTCGACTCGGCCCACCACGGCCAGAGCTGGACGCCCGTCGACAAGCTGGACGCCATCAGCCGCGCCCGGCTGAACGGCGCGACCGGCCAGCTCCTGGAGGACCTGGCCCCGGTGCCGGACCTCCTGGAGATCCGGAAGTCCGCCTGATGCCCGCCGAACGATCTGCCGCACGCCCCGAAGGGAACCCCTACATGCCCGCCGAAACTCCTGCCCCGCAAGGCGGTTGCCCCGCCGGACGGCGCTCGTTCGTCAAGACGGCCCTGGGCGCGGGCGCGGCCGGTGCCGTCCTGGCCGGCGGGGGATTCGCGCTGAGCCAGGCCGGGAGCGGCGAGGCGCAAGCGGCCGGCACCGCCGACGCGGGGAAGGTGCCCTTCCACGGCGCCCACCAGGCCGGCATCCTCACCGCGCAGCCCGCGGCCGCCACCTTCGTGTCCCTCGACGTCATCGCCGACAGCCGCAAGGGCCTCGCCGACCTGCTGCGCACCATCACCGAACGGGCCCGCTTCCTCACCGCGGGCGGCACCCCCGCCGACCTCGGCGTCGGCGCGCCGCCGTCCGACAACGGCATCCTCGGCCCGGAAGTCCCCGCCGACGAACTGACCGTCACGGTCGGCGTCGGCGCCTCGCTCTTCGACGACCGGTACGGACTCGCCAAGGCCAAGCCGGTCCGCCTCACGCCCATGCGGACCTTCCCCAACGACAACCTGAAGCCCGCCGAATGCCACGGCGACCTCTCGCTCCAGATCTGCGGCGCCCGCCAGGACGTGGTCCTGCACGCGCTGCGCGACATCGCCCGGCACACCCGCGGTGCCATGCAGATCAAGTGGCGCATCGACGGCTTCCAGAACGCGCCGCGCCCCACCGGCGCACAGCGCAACCTGCTCGGCTTCAAGGACGGCATCGTCAACCCGGACGTGAAGTCCGCGCGCGAGACCGACCGGCTGATCTGGGTCGGCGACACGCTGGGCGAGCCGTCCTGGGCGGTCGGCGGCAGCTACCAGGTCATTCGCGTCATCCGTATGCTCGTCGAGTTCTGGGACCGGGTCTCGCTCACCGAGCAGGAGAAGATGTTCGGCCGCCGCAAGGACACCGGCGCCCCGCTGGACGGCGCGGTCGAGACCGACAGCCCCAACTACGCCAAGGACCCGAAGGGCAACGCGATCCCGATGGACGCGCACATCCGCCTCGCCAACCCCAGGACCCCCCAGACCGACAACACCCGTATTCTGCGCCGGGGTTACAACTACGACCGGGGCATGGACAACGTCGGCAACCTCGACATGGGTCTCGTCTTCTGCAGCTACCAGCAGGATGTGAAGAGGCAGTTCGAGGCGACCCAGGAGCGACTCATCGACGAGCCACTGGTCGACTACATCTCCCCGACCGGCGGCGGCTACTTCTTCGCGCTGCCGGGCGTGAAGGACTCCTCGGACTGGCTGGGCCGGGGGCTGCTCGGGGTCTGAGGCGGCCCTTCCGCCCGAGGCGGCGGTACCTGCGTCCGCCGGAAGCCCGCCCCTCGCGAACACAGCCTGACGACCCACGGAACAGAAGCCCAACAGTCCCCTCCCGACGCCCGGCTGACCTGCCGAAACACGAAGAGCTGCGGGCCATCGGCGCGACCTGGCAGGGTTGTGACGCCTCAAGCGATCCATTTGCCCGTCGGTCTTTAGCCCCAGTCCTGCAGCTGCTGGAGCAGGTCGGCGTCGCCCTCCATCCGTAGCGAGCCGGCCGGGATGCGCATGTACATGAGCAGGGCCATCTCGCTCGCCGTGCCGTAGATGGCGGCGGTGGACTTGCTCTCGGCGGCCTCCGCCGCGGTGAGGCGGGTGAAGCGGGAACCGGCGGCGTCCACCGTCTGGCGCCAGGAGCCAGCCTCGGCTGCGTGGTAGTCCATGGTGGCGGGCTCGCCCGGCCACGGGACCGTGACGGTGCAGACGGTGGCGAGGAACTCCTCGATGGCGTCGACCGCCTCGGTCGTCGGCAGCTCCTGCGGGGTACCGGAGGCCAGCTGGGCGTCGTAGGTGTGGATCAGCGACTCCGGGACGCGGCGGCGGGCCACGGCGGCCACCGTGTGCGGCGAGGCCAGCGGCTCCCACCAGGCCCAGCAGCCCCGGTCCGGGCCGGCCTCGCGCAGAGCAGTAAGCAACTGCTCGGTCGAGTCGGCCAGCCATGTTATGAGGGCCTCGCGCTCCCTGGGCGCCGCCAGCCCGTCCTTGCTCGGCCGCTCGTCGCCCGGCGTGGTGTTCAGCACGATGTAGGCCCAGAAGCGGTCCCCCTCACTGAGGTGGTTCGCCAGGTCGTACAGCGTCCAGCCCGGGCAGGACGGGACGTCGGCGTCGAGGCCGGGGGCCGCGGCGACGGCGGCGCGGAACGCGACGGACCGCTCGTCAATCATCCGCAGCAGGGTGGGGAAGTAGGGATGCTCAGTCACGCAGACCTTGTATCACCCGGACCGGGACTCTCGCACTCGATTAAGACCGACGGGCAAATGGATCGCTTGAGGCGTCGGGTGGTGGGGCGGCCGTCCCGGCGGTAGCGGCTCGTCGAGCGTCGGATGAGCATGCGGAGCGTGACGAGAGTGGCGGCGAGGCAGAGGGAGAAGTCCACGACCTCACCGCTCCTCTCGGTACAGCGACGGAGCTTTCCCTAGGTCCTGTCCGGCGGATCAATGCCTGCGGCAGGTGAGCCCCGGGCAGTGATCCGCAGCACGCGACGGGGAACAGCGCGTCAGGCCAGGGAGAACTTAGCAACGTACTCGTCGAAGGGCTCGATGCCGACTTCTGCACGGAGTTCGTTCATGTGCTCGGGCTCTTCACAGGGCCACGGAATCGGTGCCCCGTCCTTCACGCCGGCGATTTGAGTGCCGTAGACCTGCTTGCGGCCCTCATTGACCAGCGTGCGGTCGCGCAGGAACGCCAGCTCGCGCGGGCTGGCTGAGCCTGACGACACCGCCTGCTGCATCAGATGGAGGGCGCGCCGCTGAACATCGAGTTGCCGGTCGGCGTGCTGGGCGATCAGCCATGCTGCGCGTGCGGCCTCCTCGCCGACCAGTTCTGCCGTCGGCCAGCCGTAGTCGTCCATGATCTCGCCCAGCCGGTCACCGTGCACGGCGGTCAGCCGCCGCCAGGCCAACTGCTCGGCAGGGTCATCGCTGTTCGCGCGGACTGGTGATCGGCTGCAGCCATGTCCGCAAGCTCCACGGCCAGCGCGGCAACGTCGTGCGCCACTCTCAACTCCCAGGTTAGATCAGTGTGTTGTGCTCGTTGCTCGCAAGCCTAAAGGAGCAAATCGGGCGTAAAGATCATTCCGGAGAACGGTGACAGGCACCTCCCCGCACGGGGATAATGGATCTACCCACGAAGCCAGAGCCGGATCGCTACGACAGTCACGGTGCCCTGGAAGACATAGGCACGCTTGTCGAACCTCGTGGCTACGGCCCGGAAGTTCTTGAGGACGTTGATCGTCCGCTCAACTTCATTCCTTCGCTTGTAGATCGTCTTGTCGAAGCCGGTGGGTCGGCCGCCGCGACTGCCGCGGCGCTCTCGGTTGGCCCGCTGGTTGCCCGGTTCGGGGATGGTGTGTTTGATCTGACGTCGCCGCAGGTAGTGGCGGTTACGGCGCGAGGAGTACGCCTAATGGGACCCGAAGGTCGGTACTGAGCCCAGTTCTTGGGTGATGGTCTCGCCGTCCTTCGGGGCGCGGGGCGAGCCTTTGAGTATGCCCGGACCTTCGAGTCCTATTGACAAGACGAGGTCGCTTCCGCGCCCAGCAGTGTTCGTTCAAGGTGAGGCAGAGGAGTATCGGCAAGCGTGCCCGAGTGGTACCGCTGGTGACGGTTGAGAGCACGTTCCGTCACTGTGCTCATGGCCCGTCTGCAACGCGATTGACTATTCGCAGTCCGAGCTGGCCTCGTGGATCACCTCTCACCATTGCCGGAGCCTTAGCTCTGAAGCAGACCGAGGGCCGCACGGCTTGCTGGGGTTGCGAACGGCTGGTGGGATGACGTGCCTTGAGCACTTCCATTAGGGAGCACGCGCACCCTGCACAGGCTTGAGACTAGAAACGAGCCACGGCAGAGGAGAGGTACATGGAGGTCACTACGTTACCGGCGCCCGTCTTCTGCGGGGTGGACTGGGCCGAAGATCACCACGACATCGCGCTGGTCGATGCCGGTGGGAAACAACTCGCCAAGCTGCGGATCAATGATGATGCAGAGGGATTTGCTCAGTTGATTGCTCGGCTGGGCGAGCACGGCGACCGCGCTGACACCCCGATACCCGTTGCGATCGAGACGTCCCGTGGACTTCTCGTCGCGTGCCTGCGGGCCACCGGTCGCCCCGTTTACGCGATCAACCCGCTGGCGGTTGCCCGCTACCGGGATCGTCACTCTGTGGCCCGGAGGAAGTCCGACGCCATCGACGCCGCGGTGTTGGCGAACATCCTGCGGACCGACATGGCTGCTCATCGGCCGTTGCCTGCGGACTCCGAGCTCGTGCAGGCCATCGCGGTGCTTGCCCGAGCACAACAGGATGCCGTCTGGGCTCGCGGTCAGGCCAGCAACAAGCTCCGCTCCCAGCTGCACGAGTTCTACCCGGCCATCCTGAACGCGTTCGCCACACACAAGCACGGCCTATGCGCACGGGAAGCCCGGAGTATCCTTGCCGCAGCCCCGACACCGACCATCGCCGCAACACTCACGCGGCGTCGGTTGCAGTCATTACTCAAGAAGGCCGGCCGAGTACGCGGCATCGAGGCTGAAGCCGACAGGCTCCATAAAGTGTTCCAGCGTGACTATCTCCACCAGCTTCCGCAGGTGGAAGCAGCTTTTGGTCAGCAGACGTCTGCTCTGCTGAGACAGCTCAACACCGCTTGTCTCAACGCGGATCAGCTTGAGAAATCTACGGCTGCCGCATTTGAAGAACACCCTGATGCACCGGTCATCCGTAGCTTTCCAGGTCTCGGATCCTTAACCGGTGCCCGCGTCCTGGCGGAGATAGGCGATGACCGAGCCCGATTTGCGAGCGCCGACTCGCTCAAGGCATACGCCGGAAGTGCCCCAGTCACTCGGGCAAGTGGTAAGAGCCGCACGGTCATGAGCCGGAGGATAAAGAATCAGAGGCTGGCGGCCGCTGGCTACGTGTGGGCCTTCGTCTCGCTCACCAAGTCAGCAGGCGCCAGGGCCCATTACGACCACCGCAGGGAAGTCGGCGACCGGCACGTCGCGGCACAACGCAATCTCTTCAACCGCTTCATGGGCATGCTCTTCTACTGCCTCCAGCACGGCCAGCTCTACGACGAGCTCAAGGCATTCCCGATCCAGCCGCAGGACGAATGTTCCGCCGCTGCGGCTTGACTCTTATCCGCGTGGGATGTCTTGTCACCGCCGAGATGATCCGGTCGGGTGCGGGGACGCCCGCCGCCGAGGCGGCCAACGCGGATACGTTCCATGACGGGGATGAGCTGCGGGGCATCGCCCCACTGGCCCGGAGTGATCACCAGGGCCAGCGGACGGCACCCGCCCTCTCCGGCGAGATGAATCTTGCAGGTGAGACCGCCCCGGGATCGTCCGAGCCCCTCGTCGGGACGGTGCTGCCGAGGCGTGCGTCTTTTCCCGGCACCCGCGGGGGCCTCCTGCGCGCTCCGGCGGCATGCTGGTGGGCCCGGCAGGAGGTGGAGTCCACACTCACCATGGACCAGTCGATACGGCCTTCCGCGTCGGCGTCGGCCAGGACGGCCGCGAAGACCGTGTCCCACGTGCCGTCCGCCGACCAGCGTCTGTGTCGCTCATACACGGTCTTCCACTTGCCGAAACGCGCAGGCAGATCCCGCCACGGCACCCCGGTGCGCTGCCGGAAGAGGATCCCGTTGATCACCCTGCGATGGCTCGCCCAACGCCCGCCCCGCTGGCCAGACTTCGGCAGGTGCGGACGCAGCCGTGCCCATTCGTCGTCCGTGAGATCTCCCCGCCCCATGAACATGCCAACGAGTCGAATCCGAAGCAGTCACATGATCCGCCGGACAGGACCTAGCCGTTCATCCACGAGGTTGGGTCGGCCGCAAGGCGAGGTGTCTGCGGTAGCAGGTCCTTTTCCTCACGGCCTCCGGCCGAACCGGACTTGATGGTTTCCCCGATCATCCGGCTCTCCAGTGATCACGGCGTGAATGATCTGGCCGCTTGTGCTTCATGGATGTGGTCGTGGCAGGAATCGCAGGCCACAACCGTTTTGCGGCGCCGGTCGAGCATGACGCGCGCCCAGTCAGACGGCGGCCATCCGGCGTGAGCGAGATCGGCAAGGGCGCGGATGTGATGCACCGTGACATCACCTGTGGCCCCACAGATCTCACAGGTGTCCGCTAAGAGCCGTGTGACCAGCTCCTTGTGCGGATAGTCCACCCAGACCGGCCGACGATCCACTATCTTCGCCGACCGCTGTCGATAGAGGGGAATTCCTCCGAACCGTGCCACCAGCGGTTTCCTGTTCTTCCGCTCGATACGGGCCTCGAAACAGACGCGGGGTCCCTGTTCCGTGTCGATTCTGGCCTTATGCTTGGCTGCCATCTTCGGCACGGACGAACGGTGCTTTGCCGCGAGAGTCTTGAGCATGGATGTCTCCATGACCCATCGCAGGCGGTGCAGCCGGGCAACATCCCCGGCAAACAGGTAGTACTGGACGATGCCCCGGTAAACAACCCCGAACGTGGCAACGATCGCGTGGTCGTTGCTGTTGACAAGGTCCTTTCGCTTCGCGGGCTTTCCGCGGGCGAGATAGGGCACGCACTTGGCTTTGATCACGTCACGCGGGACACGCAGTGCGATCTGACCGTTGACCCGTCGGTATCGGCCGGTCTTCTTCGTGTCGTTGTGCTGGACCGTGATCTCGTAGCCGAGGAACCGTGCTGCCCGGGTACGGGCATGAGTGATCAGCGTCTTCTCCTGGGAGAGCTCCAGCTTGAGTTCGTCACGCAGGAACGCCGCCAGGTGCTGCTTGATCTGCTCGGCCTCGGCTTTCGGTCCGGCGAAACCGAGGAGTTGATCGTCCGCGTAGCGGATGTATCGCAGTCTCCGGTAGCACGGATCATTCGGATCCGAGCTTGGCAGGCTGGTCATCCGTTGACGCAGCGTCCGGGCCTGGGCTCGGTCACCGCGCCGGCGTGCTTGCGCCAGCAGATTCTGCAACTCCAAATACGCCGGGTTACGGGCCCGACGTTCCCCTCGGGTGTACTCCGGAATCAGTACTGTTTCTACGAACTCGTCCAACTTGTGCAGGTAGATGTTGGACAGGATCGGGGACGCTTCTCCGCCTTGCGGTGCTCCGGAAAGCGTCGCACCCCACTTCCAGCCCTCCAAGTATCCGGCTGTCAGCATGTTCCGCACCAGCCGCAGAAACCGCTGGTCATGGATCTTCTCACTAAGAATCGACAGGAGGACCTGATGGTCCAGGCTGCCGAAACAGTCGGAGACGTCGGCCTCAATGAACCAGGCCGTTCCGGTCCAGGTGTTGACCACCTCGCGCAATGCGGTATGGCAGCCACGCCTGGGCCGGAACCCATGAGAGCGGCCGGAGAACGTCGGCTCGTAATAGGCCTCCAGTAGGAGACGGACTACTTCGCCGACGAGTTTGTCCGACCAGGTCGTGATGCCCAGCGGGCGCATTTTCCCGTTCTTCTTCGGGATATTGATGCGCCGGACTGGATGGAAGCGATAACGCTCGTGACGCATCGCTTCAATGATCCGGCCGATTTTCCGCTGTGACATACCGTCCACAGTTTCCGGCGTGACCCCGGGCGTCATCGCGCCATGGTTGGCGTAGGTCCGTCCGTAGGCCAGCAGATACAACTGCGGGTTGAACATCTGCCGAAACAGCTCACTGCACGGCAGGCCCCGCCTGCCGCGTTCACGCAGGACACCCAGCACCGTTGTGGCGCTCTGCATTTCGCATACCTCCCGAGTCTCGGGTGTCCGAACCACCTGGCCCCCTTCGCCCTGCGGACGGCTTTCCCGCCCTCCCTGGCCGGGCGCTACTCCGACGACTACTACGGGGCCTCCGTCGCCCTAGGACTCACGTCCCGTAGGCGATCCCACGTTCGTCTCTGCTGTACGTCACAGCGCGACGTAGGCGTCCCACTCATCCCCTTGAATGCCCTCGCTGGACATCGCCCCGCACTCCGGAGGTGCACCGGCCACCAAAACGAATCCTGGTGCAGAGCGCGGCGCCGGTTTCAGCTGTCTTTCCGGCGGATGGGAACTTGCATCTGCTGGGGATTGGGCTTCAAACAATTCAGTCTTCGCCATATCGCGCGGGCCACCCTGCACACCGTCCCTGACAACTGGGCACGGTCACCGGTTTTCTGACATGCTATTGTCCCCTTCACCTTTCGGCCTTGGGTAAGTCATTGGCCCAGGAACCTCCTTCCGAGTTCCTCCCGGCTCAGCCGGGAATACAACAGAGCGCCTCGTGGCGCACTGAGTGCGCTCTACCACCCAGCGTTTCCGGCTTGGACCGGGACGGGCACGCCCCTGCGTGCGATCTCGGCAGTCAAGCCCAACCCGGCTGTCAGCAGCCGGGACTTGGCGCTGCCGTAGCCGCGGTCGAGGCTGACGTCGACGGTCTCCGCCATCGCGCCGACCTGTGCCTGTGCCGCGTCCGGAGCGGGGCCGAGCAGGGGTGAATCGTGCCGGTCGGCCCCGTCGGAGACGATCCCGGGCGGGACACCACAGGCATCCGACGCGACGGAGCGTTTCAGCCTCTGCGTGCCCCGGTCCGCCGGGGAGCGCCCGGCCTTGTCCCCATCGGACGGGGCCTTGGTGATGCAGCCGTCCACCGAGATCTCGCTCAGCCCGAAGCCGATCATGCGGTCGTAGGCATCGAGTGCAAGGGAATGGACCTTCTCGGACATCCCCAGTTCAGCCCACTGCTTGACGCGGCGCCGGAGGGTCCGGTCGGAGCATCCGGCGCCAGCGATCCGTTCGTAGCCGGAGCCGTGGACCAGCGCGAGCACGATGTACTCGAAGACGGTCCGGTCTGGAACCCGTCGCCGACAACCCAGCGGATGGCTCTCGGCGTATCCGTTCCGCACGGGCAGCAGAGCGGCGAATTGGTCCCACAAGGGTTCCCAAAGGCACGATGGGACCGCAGGCACGAGCCCTCCGGGTGATCACTGAGCGTCAAGAACTCCATGACCACTCAGGCTCGTGCCTGCCTTGCGTTCGCCATGCCGTCATCGCTGCTCGGTGCCCAATCCCGCCTGCGTGACGAGTCCCTGACCCGCAGCCAAGAGCACGGCTTCCCCAGTCCTTGACCAGTTCCCGGCCGTCGGTCTCACGAGTGTGAACGACGGTCATGTCCGGCTGATCCGTGTCCGGCTCATCCACGTTCTGCTGACGTCCTGTTTCCTGTCTGGTGTTACTGGTGAGAAATATGTGACGCTGACCCGGCGCGGATGCGCAGTTGGACGAAAGGGCAGTTGATGGCAGCGTCGGATCGACCGGAGCGTGCGGACGAGGTCACTGTCCATGAAGTGGGGCGGCGGCGGTTTCTGGGATATGTGCTCGCGGCCTCGACGCTGACGGTGGCCGCGCAGATCGGTGAGTCGGCCGTCGCGCCCGCACGGGCACAGGCGGCGGTTCCGTCGCTCCCCGGACCGTCCGAGATCTACGACCTCAACGACATGCTCACGGACGCCGCGCTGCCGACCGCAAACCTGATCACTATCCAGGTAGAGGCGGACGGCACCGCCTCCTTCGTCCTGCCGCGCGCGGAGGTGGGCCAGGGCATCACCACCTCCTCCGCGATGCTGATCGCGGAGGAACTGGACCTGCCGCTGGACAAGGTGAAGGTCTCGCTGGCGGACGCGCGGCCGGAACTCCTGTTCAACCAGATGACCGGCGCGTCGAACACCACGATCTCCACCTTCACTCCGATCCGGGTGGCCGCGGCGACCGCCCGGGCCAGGCTCCTGGAGGCCGCGGCCGCGCAGTTCGGTGAGGCCCCCTCGACGCTCACCACCCGTGCGGGCGTGGTCACTTCACCGCGTGGGAAAGCTGCGACCTACGGCGAGCTGGCGGCGAAGGCCGCGAGCCGGACCACCCTCCAGCTCGCGGTCACGCTGAAGAAACCCGCGCAGTTCGGTGTCATCGGCACCCCGCGCGGCCGGATCGACGCGCTCGCCGCGGTCACTGGCCGCAAACAGTTCGCGATGGACGTGCAGGTCGCGGACGCGTTGCCGACGATGGTGTGCCGCCCGCCGACGATCAACGGAACGGTACGGTCGGTCGACAACCGGGCCGACGTCCTCGCGATGCCCGGCATCACCCATGTCGTCACCGTCCCCACCGGCGTCGCCGTGCGCGGGCGGACCTTCGGTCAATGCATCGACGCCGTACGGGCGCTGCGCGTGTCCTGGGGCCCCGGCACCGCGGACGGGGCATCCGACGCCACCGTCCTGAAGGAGCTGCGCAACGCCGAACTCCCGCTGGTGATCCCGGGGTTGGACCCTCTGGTCAAGTCGGTGGACGCGCGCTTCACCTTCCACTTCGCCAGCAACAGCGCCCTGGAGCCCAACTGTGCGATCGCGGACGTCAGGAGCGACCGCGCCGAGATCTGGGCCTCCCTGAAGACCCCAATCGTCGCCCAGGAGAGGATCGCGCTCACACTCGGTCTGCCGCTGTCGGCCGTCAAGGTCCATGTCACCGAGGGCGGCGGCTCGTTCGGCCGCAAGCTCTTCTTCGACGCGGCGATCGAGGCGGCCCGGATATCGCAGGCGATGAGCAAGCCCGTCAAGCTGATGTGGCATCGCACGGACGACTTCCGCCAGGGCCGCACCCACCCGATGTCCACCTCCCGGGTCCGGGCCACGTACGCGCTGGGCGAGGTCCTCTCGTACGAGCAGCGGCACACCTCCGTGGCCACCGACTTCGGGCACGGGCTCGGCGAGATCATCACCTCGATGGCGGCGAAGCTGCCCGTGGGCGATCTCGCCTTCTCCGAGACGATCTTCGAGCTCACCCAGCAGAGCCCGTACCACTTCGGCGCGACCACCCAGCTGCTCGGCGAGGTGGACAAGGGCTTCAACACCGGCAGCATGCGCAACATCTACTCGCCCAATGTGCGGTGCGCCCAGGAGCTCGTCGTCGACCAGCTCGCGGCGAAGATGGGCAAGGACGCGTACCGGTTCCGCCGCCAGTTCCTCAAGGAGGACCGGGCGCGGGCCGTGCTCGACAAGGTCGCGCAGGTCGGCGAGTGGGGCCGGGAGATGCCGGCGGGCACCGCGCAGGGCATCGCCGTCCACCCCGAGTACCACGGGTTCGTCGCGGTCCTCGCCGAGATCGACTGCCGCCCGGAGACGACGGGGAGGCAGATCCCCGACGCCTACACCGGCCCGCGTGTCACCCGGGTCGTGTGCGCGGTCGATGTGGGCCTGGCCGTCAACCCGCGCGGTCTGGAAGCCCAGATGATGGGCGGGATCATGGACGGCATCGCCGTCACCCTCAGCTCCGGCCTCCACCACGAGGACGGCCACTTCCTCGAAGGTAGCTGGGACAACTACTTCTACACCCGTCAGTGGAACACCCCGCCCGAGCTGGACATCATCGTGATGCCACCGACCGGCGAAAAGCCGGGCGGCGCGGGTGAGTTGGCCGTCGCGGGCGCGATGGCGGCGGTCGCCTGCGCCTACGGCCGAGCCACCGGCACCATGCCGACCACCTTCCCCATCAACCACGACGGCCCGCTCGGCTTCGAACCGCTGCCGACCGTCCCCCCGATCCCCGCATCCCCCACCGACGGCCTCGGCCGCGCCTACTAGGAGCATCCGTGCCTCTGCACACCTTCATCCTCAACGGAAAGCCGGTCTCGGTGGACGTCGAGGACGACGTACGGCTGCTCTGGGTGCTGCGCGACGTCCTGGGCGTGACCGGACCGAAGTATGGTTGCGGCCTCGGCGTCTGCCAGGCCTGCACCAGCCACATCAACGGCAAGGCGTTCAATCCCTGTTCCGTGCCGGTCAAGGACATCCACCCGACGGACGAGGTCACCACCATCGAGGGCCTGCCCGCCACAGTCGGCAAGGACCTGCACCCGATGCAGGAGGCCTGGCTGGAGTACGACGTGGCCCAGTGCGGCTACTGCCAGCCCGGCCAGATCATGGCCGCCGTGGCCAAGGTCCGCCAGGCCCGCGCCGCCGGTCACGAGATCGGCGACGCGGACTTCGACGAAATCCGGAACATCTGCCGCTGCGGCACCTACCACCGCATCCGCGAGGCGATCAGGGCGGGAGCGAAGAACTTCTAGCGGAGACGTCACGCGGTGCCGCGCCCCTCTGAAGTCCCGCGCGGTGCCGCCCTTCTTGGAAATCCCGTTCCCCACGCCCCGATTTGGCGGGGTGAGGGGCGCGGGGAACCGCGCGACCAGCCACGCACGGTCCGCAGTCGAAAAACGCACCCCGGGATGCCGGGCGCCGCATCATCACAGCCGCGCACGCACCTCCTCGGCCACGCGCAGCAACTCCGCCGCGTCCGGCCCCTCCAGCGCCGAGCTCGGCGATCAACGCGCTCACCCGCGCAACTCCGTCCTCGGCGCGCCCGAGCGCGCGCTACCGCAGTGCGATGGCCGCGAGTACGCCCCGCGCAGCGGTTCCGTCCGGCCAGGTCCACCCGGCGACAAGGCGAACCGACGACCTCTGCGTGGTCTCCGTCGGCTGCAGGACACGGTTGACCTGAACGTCGAGCCCGTCGTCAGGGCCAGTTCCGTGCACGGTGACCGTCGGGTCAGGGGTGTCGCTCTTGCTCTGGTGCTGCGGTATCGCCTCGCCGCGCAGGAGCGCGCGGAACTGCGCCATCACGACCGGGTCGTGGACGCCATCGTAGATCCACCGGGTGCCGAGCACCCCGTGCTCAGACGTGCCGATCAGCGCCTCGCCGGGGACGCCCTCCAGCGCCGCATCGCGGTAGCCCATCGGCACCAGATACGCCACCAGCTCGTGCGCGGTGGCGTCCACCACGACCATGAACTCGATCCCGACCGCGCCCTCGGGATCGTCCAAACGGAACCCACCGGCCTTGACCAGTTCCGGCGTTTCTGCGTTGCCCACGTACCAGCTCTGCTTCGGCAGCCAGCCGGTGAGAAGCTCCAGTTTGGTGGGCGTCATGGTGGTGCGATGGATGGCGGCCATGCGAATTCCCTCACGCGTAGGTCTGGGCCCGTCCTCCAACGGGATGTGATCGAATCTATAGGACTCGGCCGTCCTGCCCCGAGCGGCAGCGGGGGGCTCATGGGGCCTGTCTGCGCGACCTCTTACGGCCGTGGCGGAAATTGAGGCAGGGGTCCTGACGGTTCGGATGGTCGGTGATCAGCAGGCGGATCGCCGGACCAGCACGAGTTCGCTGCTATGGCAGGCGGTATGGCAACTGTTCGGTAGCGCCCTCTTCGCCAACGGCGTTGGAGAAGCCCCGGCTGGTGGTGGCAACACCAGGCTCAGCACACACTCCCGAGTCCTGCACCACGTCCGCCAGGATTGCGGTCATGAAGCGACGCACCATCTTGATTACCGGCGCGACCCAGGGGCTGGGCCGTGGTATTGCACTCGACCTTGCCGCACGCGGCGAGACCGTCCTGCTCCACGGCCGCGACCGCACCCGCCTCGATGCAGTTGCAGATGAGGTCCGCGCCACTGCTCCGGAGGCCGCAGTTCGCACCTACCTCGCGGATCTGGCCGACCTCGAGCATGTGCACGCGATGGCCGCCCAGGTGCGTGCGGCGGAGTCCCGGCTCGACGCACTGGTCAACAACGCTGTTGCCGGTGGCGGCTCTGAGCCCCTGCAGAGGGAGCTGAGCAGGCAGGGCCACGAGCTGCGGTTCGCTGTGAACCACCTCGCCCCGTATGCCCTCACCCGCGCTCTACTACCGCTGCTCATCACATCCGCACCCGCCCGCGTGGTGAATGTGGCCTCGATTGGGCAGGACACCATCGACTTCGACGACGTCATGTTGGAGCGGGGCTATGAGGGACTGCGCGCCTACTGCAGGAGCAAGCTCGCGATGATCATGGCGAGCTTCGAGCTGGCAGCAGAACTCGACGGCACCGGCGTCACTGTGAACGCCCTCCACCCGGCCCATCTGATGGACACTAACGGTGTACGTCAATACGGGCTCACTCCGGCGACAAGCATCGATGAGGGTGTACGGCCAACCGTGCGGCTGATCACCGACCCGGATCTGGAAACCACCACTGGCCGCTACTTCGACCAATTCACGGACGCTAGCGCGCACGACCAGGCATATGACAACGAGGCTCGCCAGCGCCTCATGGAGCTGACCCACGATCTGATCGGACAGCTCGAAGTGGCGTCGTGATCTGACGGCAGATCGCCTTCGAGGTCCCGGCAGACGCGATTCAGACCGAGCAGTTTTACGGCCTCGGCGGACATGGTGATTGTCCCGGTCGGGCCGTGAGATGAGAAGGGCCGCACGGGTTGGGTGAGTTGTGAAGCTGACCTGGGCTCGTGCGGCCCGTTCCCATCCTGCGCTGTCCGGTGTCTCACACACATTTCGGCGAGTTGCTCGCCGGGCTCGCCATTGTCTGGGAGGCCGCGCGGCAGTCCGCGCTTCGCGAAGCCCGGGGCGGGGAGCGTCGGCGGGCAGAGGCTGCTGGCCGAAAGCCCAAGCTGGTCTTCCTCGATCGGCTGCTGGTCACCCTGGTCCATCTGCGTCATCAGTTGCCGCACGTGGTGCTCGCCGAGCTCTTCGAGGTGGATCGCTCCACCGTCTCCGCGGCCATCCGGCAGGTCCGCCCGCTGCTGGCGGCCCGTGGTTTTGCCGTGCCCGACCGGCCCGGCCTGCGGCTGAAGACCCTGGAGGACGTCTTCGCCTATGCCGAGGCGGAGGGCGTTGAGCTGCGGCTCGACGGGGCCGAGACACAGGTCCGCAGCCCGCAGGCCGACGGCCCCGGACGCCTGGCGTTTGTCTCCGGCAAACGCAAGCAGAACACCATCAAGACCACCACGTTCAGCGACGGTCAGGGCCGCCTGCTGCTGTCCGGCCTGGTCCGCCCGGGCTGGATGCACGACCAGACCGCCGTGCGCACCGAAGGCATCGCCGAGCAGTTCCGCACCCGTCCCGGCGTGAAGGCGAAGGTCGATTCCGGCTACCTCGGACTGGCCAAGGAGTTCCCCGGCCAGGTCAGCGCCCCGCCGAGGAAGCCCAAGGACGAGGCGTGCGACGGTGACAAGCATGCTTGGCGCGAGACACGGCGGCGGCAGTCCTCGGCAAGGATCTGTGGGGAGCACACCAACGCCGAGCTCCGCCAGCGGGCATCCTTGCGGCGATTCACCGGACGCCGCGATACCTACGCCGAGACCCATCTCGCGATCGCCTCACTGGTCTCCGACCGATCCGCGCAGCGGCCACCCGCCACCGGATGAGCACCGAACTCGTCCTCGTCCGCGACGCCGCCCGCTGATCACCACCAGCCGAGCCGCCAGCCCGGCACGCCCGAAGCTCAATTTCCCCCGAGACTGTTAGCCCGCTTGTCCCCGGCGAACGCGAACGCCAGCTAATCGTCCGGTACTTCGGCCTGCCCCGCTGCCTCGGCATTCGTCTTCCCAGCTTCGGTCAGCGAACCCTCCCCGTCTCCAACACGTCGCACGTCACCGGCAGTTCAAGTGGCGCTAGGTCCAAGGGCTGCCGTAGCGCAGTTCCAGCGGCCCGGTGTGTTGGTGCACCGCCGTCAGGCATGCCTCGATCCGACGGCGCGCCAGTCCCTGGCCCGGGGGACTCCGCTTGCGTGATCAGGAGGCCGGGCAGCTCGTGATGGATACCGAGGGAGGGCTGTGCGCGCGGGTGAGGATCAGCACGCGGTCGCGGGTGTCGAGAACAAGCCCACTGGCCTGCACCAGCGGCAGCGGCGGCGCTACCTCGGCCGTGAAGGAGCCGGCTGCTATTGCTCCCTGTAATCCCTGGGTGCTGGTTGGGGTGTGGCGCGGGGGCACTGACTTCTCCTTGCCGGTCAGGACAGTTCGAGTTGGGTGGGCTGTGCCGCTCGGGGCGTGCGGGTGGCCACACGTACGAGGTGGTCGAGGCTCGTGATGGCGCGGGGGCGGGCGGCACGGGTGAGGAGCCGGTGGAAGAGCGCGGCGGTGACCGTGACGTAGTCCATCGCCCGGTGGCGACGGGGTGGTTGTGGGATGTCCTCATGGGCGAGGAGCGCGTCGAGGCTGTACGAGGTCAGGCCGGGCAGGACGTGCTTGGCCAGGAGGCGGGTGTCCACCACCGGGATACGCGCCAGGCGGGGGCAAGCCGTCCGGTACCGGAAGAGGATGTCGGCTTCGACCGGTGCGTGGTGGGCGACAAGCAGGACCGGCGGCATCGGCAGCGCCTCGTCGAGGGTGCGAAGCACGACGGGCGCGGGCCGGGCGCCGTCCACGTCGTGTGGGGTGATGCCGGTCTGCGAGGTGTCGGTAGGGGTGACGGGTGCGTGCGAGGGCGGTTTGATGAACGACTCGTACACCAAGCCGCTGCGCACCGGGCCCCGGCCAGGAGTGTGGCGGAGTCCGAGGGCGGCGACCTCGATTGGCTGCGGCGGATGGCCCTTGGGAGTGGTGCCCTCGAAGTCGATCGCCACGAACAGCGTGGCCTGGAAGCCGGGATCGTCCGCCAGCCCGCAGACGTGTCCGTTCACCGGCCCTTGCACTGGTGCACCACCGTGGCTGGTGCTTCCTGGACGGTGCCGTGCCGCGTCAGTCACGCCGCCCACCGGCCCTTTCACTGGTCGCGGCGCGGAGGTGCTCGGTGTGCAGATTGCGGAGCATGGTGTGGGCCTCGTCCACCGAGGCGAGGTCTTGGTGCTCCAGGCCATAGCGCAGCAGGCTCATCGCATCCAGCGCCCCGTACGCGGTGACTGCGTGCTGTTCGGCCTCGCAGAGTTTCCGGCCGAGGCCGTTGAAGAACGACGCCTCAAGATCGGGGCGGCTATAGAGGATGCGGTAGGAGAGGCGGGGCAGATCGCGCTGGGCGGAGGGTCGGATGTCCGCGCGCTCGAAGTCGATGATCCGCATTACCTGTTCGGCGGGATCCCACAGCCAGTTCCGTGGCATGAAGTCGCCGTGCGATACCACCGTCGGCAGGCTGGCGGGCCGCTCGCGGGTCAGGGCGTGCAGGACCGTCAGGTCCTCCGGTGTCGCGTACAACCGGGCAGAGCGGAGCATCTGCTCCACCTCCGCATCCCAGTCGACCGTGCTGGACGCGGGAAGCCGGCCGGGGGCGGGGGCGGTGGTGAGGCGGGCGAGGAGTTGCCCGGCCTGGCGGTAGACCTCGCGTTCCTGCTCGGCCGCCAGCCGCTGTTCGCGCACCGGGCGGCCGGGGGCGGCCGTGACCACGAGGGCCTGGGCATTCACGTCGTGGGCGGCCAGGAGCGGGGCCCGGCCCGGTCCCAGGGCCGTGGCCCAGCCCGACTCGTAGGCCGCCACCTCACGTCGGAACAGCTTGGGCCCGGGGTTGTACTTCGCGAACCACCTACAGCCATGCCGATCCTCGACCTCCCAGGTGCGGGGCCGGCCGATCCCTGGCGAGGAGTGATCGGCGACCACGCGGAACGCGCCGCTCACCGAGGTCACCAGGCGGTGCACCGCCTCGGGCATGTCGGTCACAGTCGTACTTCCTTAACGTTTGCGAAACCAGCATCAACACTCGAAGTGATCACTCGGTCACGGATGGTGTCTGTATGGGTGTGTAGCGTGCCAGGCGGCACTGACAGCGGGCCCTGGCCAGGTCATTTGATGTGGTGGCTGCCCGTGCCCTGCGAGTTGTTGAGCACGCCGTAGCGCACCAGCCGAGCGAGATCAGATGGGATCGTTCTGGGCGCAGCGTGCCCACAGAGCCTGGATCTTCTGCTTCACGAAGTCGAGTGACGACAGGCCGCAGATGTTGGTGATCTACAGGTGTCGTCGAGCGCCAGCTGCTGGGAGGACACGGAACCGGCTCCGGCAAGATGGGCTCTCATGACAGGTGGGAAAGACAGGCTCGTGGAGTTGCTGCAGCGTGCCGGGCTGGAGATGGTGGGGGACGGGCGAACCGAGGAGGTCCTACCTCCCTCGGCCGCGTGGCGTCCGGGCATTGTGGGCAACGCCGAGCCGACCGTGGCCGTCCGGGGAGACAGGCCCGACCTGGTCGCCGAGATCAACGCACAATGGCACCGGCTTGCGGCCGCGAGCGGAGTCATTGGTGAAGACGGCGGGTTCCTCATCGACGTCGCCGGCTACGGGATGGGCTGCCCGCCCGGGCGTTGGACGCGGGTGAGGCTCACCAGCGAGTGGGACCTGGCCGGAGTGCTGGGCGAGCGGTCCGGGCGGCCGGAGTTCGTCACGCTTTCGACGGACGGGAATACGCTGCTGGGAGCGACCAGCGAGGAGTATGAGGTCTGGCTCATCGCGGTGGACCGCGTCAAAGAGCGGCACGAGGCCGCCGCACAGCAAGCCGCCCGGGAAATGACCCCACAGGAAACCGCAGACGCCTGGGCATCGCTGCTGGGAGGACTGAGGCCTTCGGAACGGCTGTGCGAGATGTGGGCGCACGGGCTGGCCCTCAACCCGGCCATACCCGATGACCTGCGTGCCGATCTCCTTGGCCGGTCCCACTTCCTGATGTGGCGGAGCCTGCCGACTGCAGTCGTCGAAGCGGCTATGGTCCACCCGGACCGGAAGCTGCGGCAGCTGCTGGCCGAAGTCCAGCCGAACATCACGGCCGAGCATTGGACCCGCCTGATCCTGGGCGAGCAGGAGTCCCGGCACCGGTGGATGCTCACCATGCTCGCGGCAGACCGGCACGCCGAGCTCACCGACACCGCGTACGAGCGACTCGCCACGGACCCGTCCGCACACGTCCGCGAAGAGACAGCGCGCCTTCGAGGCCTGCCCGTGCGGATGCTCACCGCCCTGGCCGCTGACGTTGATCCGTCCGTACGGGCCTCGGCCTGCCGGAGGGCCTGGCCGCATCTGGACAGCACGGCACGGCTTGCTCTCCTCGGCGACCCCTACGGCAAGGTCCGCATCGAAGCACTTCTTCACTACCACCAAGACCACCCGATGCCCCTGTCGGTCTTCGACGCCGAGGAACTCAAAGACCGCGCGGTGCAGACCTGCCGCCTGGAGCGCGGCCTCGCCGAACGACTGGCCCGTCACATCGATCCAGCCCAGCGCCGCGCACTCGCGAGCAACCCCCACCTGGACCCGGACCTGTTCCTCCTCCTCGCCCAGGACCCCGACAAGAGGGTCCGCTTCGAGGCCTCCAAACGCCCTGATCTCACCGAGGAGCAGCGAGCGGACATCAGCATCGACTTCGATCCGCGTATTCATTACTACCCGCTCGACTGGGTCATGGAACTGCACGACGATCACAACGCCATGCGTCGCCTGGCCGTCTCCTCCCACCCCCTCGTGCGCAGGAGTGTCGCCAGGGCCCGGCGTCTGCCGCCGGACGTCGTCGAACTCCTCGCCCGGGACGAGGACCGTGTCGTGCAGCTCTTCCTCGCGGAATCCTGCGACGACGCCCCCGCTGACATGCTGCTGCGCGTCTGGCAGTGGTGGACCGGAAGCCTCAGCACACCCGACCGCCCCCACGGCCACCCGAACTTCCCCCGCCACGACCTCCTCCGCTACGCTAACGACCCCAACCCCCGAATGCGCCAACTGGCCCTGGACGACCCGGAGTCCACAGCAGAGCTGGTCGAACGGTTCAGCCGGGACAGCAACAAAGAAGTACGACACCGAGCCGCAACCGATCCGCGACTGACGGCAGCGTCGGCAGTGCGACTGCTCGACGACCCGCACGAGCACATACGCCACGCGGCCGCCCAGCACCCGAAGCTGCCCGCACGGGTACTGGTCCGGTTGCTGCGGGACAACGACACCGCACAAACAGCTGCCCAGCACCCGGCGCTGCCCGTCCCCGTCATGGAGCAGATGCTCAGGCGGCCCCAAGCATCCACCAGCGCCACCCCGGCGCCATGAGCGTATGAGGCGACGGCTGTTCCGCAACGTCGAATAGCGGGGCTTACCAAGATCCTCACCGGCGTCGGCTCTGCCCGAGGGCGGCGCGGTATCGGGCCGTGGGATCAGTTCGAGGACATAGCAGGCGTGGACGAGAGCGTGCCGGTGACGTACCCCGATGGGCTGGTGGGCGCTGGCCATCGCGGCGCTGATCGTGCCGACAGCGCGGGACAGCTCGACGGTTGCTTTGGTTGTGCTCATGCCCTCAGCGAGTTTGCCAATGATCTGTATCTGAGTGGAGGTTGGCAGCAACGGAGGCCTGCCAGGACGGGCGGACATGATGAGGTGCCCTTTCACGAAGGATGGGGTGTCGCTACGGGAGCGTGGAGGGTTGGCCACCCCGGCCGAGGGCAGGGCGTGTCCTGGGCCGGAATGGGGGAGCGGGAGCCGGTCAGGCGCGGGTAAACCAGCGTTCCTGCTCGGCGTCGGTGACGACGATGCGGTGGTGGTCGAGTTCGATCTGCACGAGGCGGGCGTAGTGCTCCACCACGTCCGAGCCGAATGCCCACAGCATCACCGACGGGCCGTCGGTCGCCAGACCGAACCCGTACAGCTCCTGGCAGACACGGGCGATCTTGGTCGAGAACCCGTCTACCAGGAGCTTCGTCGTTGCGCAGGACCGTCCAACTCGCGGTCAGCACCGCCAGCTTGGAAAAGGCTCAGTGCCCCGCAGGAGGGCACCTGACACCCCCTCTGACCCAGACACCAAGCCCACACCAGCGACACCAAGGGAACCGAGATTCACGCTCGTCCCCCCAACGCCTCCAGAAGCCGACTCGCAGCGCGACCCAGCCCGAGTGGCGGGAGGTCGTTGAGGCAGGTCGCCGGCCGTCCGCTGGCGTGTGGCTGGGGGACAGGCGGGGGACAGAAGGACACGGATAGGGAAGGAAGGGTGAGGGCGTGCAAGGACAGGGTGGGCGCAAGGGTCGGGACGACGTCCCGGATCCACACTCTCTCACTTCCGCTCGGCGGTACTTCTTGACCTGCTGAAACACGGGCGGTTGCCGGGCGCGGGCCGCGTACTGACCGGCTTTGCAAGGTTCATGGGGACAGGCGCCCGAAGCGAGTAGGTTGACCGCATGAGCAATCTCGATCGCCAGCCCGCGCTCTCCGTATGCGGCGGACGCGGCTTCGTCGTGGCCGAGCCGGTGCGCGAGCTTCTCTCGCCCCGCACCGTGCAGCTCGGCGAGTCCACCGAGGTGCGCAGGCTGCTGCCGAACCTCGGCCGCCGGATGGTCGGCGCCTGGGCCTTCGTCGACCACTACGGCCCCGACGACATCGCCGACGAACCCGGCATGCAGGTGGCACCCCACCCCCACATGGGTCTGCAAACAGTGAGCTGGCTGCACCAGGGAGAGGTGCTGCACCGCGACAGCCTGGGCAGCCTCCAGACCGTACGCCCCCGGGAACTCGGCCTGATGACCTCGGGCCGGGCCATCAGCCACTCGGAGGAAACCCCCAAGTCGCACAGCCGCTTCCTGCACGGAGCCCAGCTGTGGGTCGCCCTGCCCGACGCCCACCGCCACGTAGAGCCGCACTTCCAGCACCACGCCGACCTGCCGCACGTCACCGCACCCGGCATCGACGCGACGGTCATCCTGGGCGAACTCGACGGCGCCGCGTCACCGGGCAGCACGTACACCCCGATCGTCGGGGCGGACCTGTCCCTCACGGCAGGCGCCGAAGCGCGGCTGCCCCTGAACCCCGACTTCGAGTACGCCGTCCTCGCGATGTCGGGCGAGGCCCACGTGGACGACGTACCGGTCCTCCCCGGATCGATGCTCTACCTGGGCTGCGGCCGCACCGAACTCCCCCTCCGAGCCACCTCCGACGCGGCCGTGATGCTCCTGGGCGGCGAGCCGTTCGAGGAGGAGATCGTGATGTTCTGGAACTGGATCGGCCGTTCCAACGAGGAGATCCAGCAGGCCCGTTCGGACTGGATGACGGGCTCGCGGTTCGGCGAGGTGAAGGGCTACGACGGCGCCCCGATCCCGGCCCCGGAGCTGCCGGCGGTGCCGCTCAAGCCTCGGGGGAGGGTGCGCTGACCTGCGGTGACATCCGGTCGACTGGCTACGGGCCCCACCGGCCGAAACCCGTTCCTTCGCGACCGGTACGACCGTAGCGTCCTGCCATGATTACTTCTGGCGAGTCGGCGTACGAATTCCGCGTGGCCCGGGCCGAGGACACCAAGGCCATCGGGGCCCTCGACGGCTCCTTCACGACCAGCACCGTTTTCGAAGTCTCCGTCTCGCAGCACGGGTTCGCGCTCCGGGAGATCCCGGTGGACCCGCCGCTGACCAAGGTCTTCCCCGACGACGAGCCGGCCGGCGACGAGGACGGTGAGCACGACGGCGACTTTGGCAGCCGCACCTTTGTCGCCGTCGGCACCGACGGCGAGCTCGCCGGTTTCGTCGCCGTCTCCTACTCCCCGTGGAACCGCCGACTCACCATCGAGGACATCGAGATCGCCCCGCAGCACCGGGGCCGGGGTGTGGGCCGCGCTTTGATGGGACGCGCCGTGGAGTTCGCCCGGGAGTGCGGTGCCGGGCACGTCTGGCTGGAGGTCACCAACGTCAATGCCCCGGCGATCCACGCATACCGGCGCATGGGCTTCGCCTTCTGCGGACTGGACACGACCCTGTACGCCGACACCGCCTCCGACGGCGAGCAGGCCCTTTACATGAGCATGCCCTGTCCCTGAGCCGGGAGCAGGCGGGGACGCCGGTGGACGCGCTCGCGGTCGCTCCGAGGGCAAGCCCGCCCGGGGTGAACTCTGCTATTGCGGCTACGCGATCCGGCCCGGATGGGATCATGGCCGTTGCCACCCGGGCAGCATCGTCGATTGACCTACGCGATCAGCCGGGCCGACCGAGGGGGGGACCAGTGGGGGAGACGGCCGAGTTCGGCCGGACGGTTGCGGAAGCCGTGCGCGAACGCTGGGGCGTCAGGCTGGAGGGAGAGCGGCTCATCGCCCGCTTCACCGAACCGGGGTGGAGCTACGAGGAGGAAGTGCCACGGGGTTGCCCCGAGTGCGACGGGCGGCTGTACGCACTGCGCCGACCGTACGAATCGGCCGGGCGGGTCTACCGATACGTGGCCGTCGTCTGCCCGGTCTGCCCCGCGGCGTACACGCTCGCCGACCTCGGGGCGAAGACCTACGACCAGCTGTGGCCCCGGGCCACGACGAAGAAGACCGCGGCTCCGCGGCTGAAGGTGACCGAACTGCCGCAGGCGGCGAGCGTCGAGGAGGCACTCCTCGGTCCCTGTCCCGTGCAGCCCGGTGTCACCGTCACCCCGGTCGGGGTCATCGCCACTTCCTCAGGGCCGGCCTGGCCCGGGGACCTTCCGGTGCCGAGGGAGAGCGAGCTGCGCCGCCTGAGGTGGTGCAAGGTGACCGACCCGGCCTGGCGACCGCCCGAGGAGGTGGTGCCGGGGGCTGACGACGTCCGCGTCATCCTCCCCGAGGGCCCCGCCTTCGACGATCTGCGCACGCACCTGGCCGCTCGGGGCATACCGTTCCGCAGCGCCCGGCACTGGATGGAGACCGAACAGGTCGGCACGGTGAACGACTTCGGTTCCCCGACGGGGCTGGTGGCCCACCCCGTCCACGCGTTCCCCGCCCATGGTTCCGCGATGCCGCCCGCACCTGTCGCAGGCCCCGGGGCCTATGCGGCCCGGGACGCGTTCGAAGCTCAATGGGACGCGCTGGAGGACCTTCCGGCCGCTGCCGACATGCCGTACGTACCGGTGACCGACCTCGTTCCCGAGGGCTGGGCCGGTCTGCTGCCGTATCCCACCTTCAATCCCGCACAGGCCCACGCCGTTCCGGTGGTGATGGACAGCGACGACCATCTGATCGTCGTCGCTCCCACCGGCGCGGGCAAGACACCGATCGGGATGGTCGCCGCACTGCGAGCGCATGCCCGTGGGCGCAAGGCGGCCTGGCTCGTTCCCCAGCGGTCGCTGACCGATGAACTCGACCGCGAACTGGAGAACTGGCGGCGGCACGGACTGAAGGTCGTCCGGCTCACGGGAGAGTACGCCGTCGACACCGAGCTGATCCGCGAGGCCGACGTCTGGGTCGCCACTACCGAGAAGTTCGAGGCGATCTGCCGGAACGGATCCCTGGGCGATGCCCTCGCCGAGGTCGGTTGTCTGGTCGTCGACGAGATCCACCTGCTCGGCGACCCGGGGCGTGGCGCCGTGCTGGAGGCCGTCCTCACCCGGGTGCGCGAGGACAGCGCCCAGACCCGCATCGTCGGGCTCTCGGCGACCGTGGCCAACGCCGACCAGGTCGCCGCATGGCTGAGTGCCCGGCTGATTCGGACCTCGTGGCGGCCCACCCGGCTGACCTGGCAGATCCCCATGCTTGCGGCGCCCAGGGACGGCGCACGGTCCACGCAGGCCGTCGTCGCGCGTACGGAAGCGGCCGTGCGGCTCGTCCGGACCTTCACCGACGAGGACGGCAGCGTGCTGGTCTTCTGCAGCAGCAAACGTGGGGTTCGGGCCACGGCACTCGCCCTTGCGGCCGACCGGGGTGTGCCGACCCGCGGTGTCGACACCGACGACACGGAACTCGTCGAGCGTCTGTGCAGCAGCGCCGGTGTGGGGCTGCACTATCGCGACTGGCCGTTCAAACGCGACGCCGAACGGGCTTTCCGGGACCGCGAGATCGATGTCCTGGTCGCGACGTCCACCGTGGCAGCAGGAGTGAACCTCCCCGCTCGCGCCGTCGTTGTACGTGACGTCCGACTGGGCCGGAACCGGATCGAAGTGTCCATGGTGCAGCAGATGTTCGGCCGCGCCGGGCGTATCGGGGCAGGAGAACGCGAAGGCTGGGCCTTCCTGCTGGCGGACGAGACCGAACGCCCCGAGTGGCAGGCTCGGATGGCCGCGGGCTACACCGTGCGCTCCCGCATCGGCGACCGGCTGCCCGACCACCTTCTCGCCGAAGTGGTGCAGGGCCGCGTGGGCTCGATGACGGAGGCCGAGGACTGGTGGACCGACACGTTCGCGTTCCAGCAGGGGCACGACAGTGTCGAGCCGCTCCATGACGCCGCGCGCTACCTGGCGGAGGCGCGATTCCTGCGTATCGCCGCGGGACCTCGGAGTGAGGAGTTCCTGGAAGCCACCGATCTGGGCACACTGACCAGTCGCTTCATGGTCGACGCCGAACTCGCACACGAACTGGCCGAAGGCGTAAGAGGGTTACCGGTACCCGACGAACCGGATGACGCCGAGCTCCGCCTCACCGAGCTGCTCAGCAGGCAGCTCCCTGAACTGGCGGAGGCGGCTTTCAACGACCGTGCGCGCGCCACGCTGCGGCGGGTGCTCCACCATCGGGGACATGCGGAAGGGATGGGGCACGACCAGAGCCCGCCGGACAAGGGCACGGGGCTGCTGCCGGGCGAACTGGCCCACGCCGTACTGCTGTTGGTCGCCAGGAGCCCGCGGCTGTTCGCCGCCCGCGGCGGGTACGTGCTCGGGATCCCGGCCGACAGCCTGACCAACATCCTGGACGAGGCTCAGCGCTACCTGGCCTGGCTGGGAGCCCAGGGCGAGCTGGGCACCGTCCACCCCTGGGCGGCCGTCGTGGCCGCGGACCTCGCCGAGCGCATCCGCTGGCGGGCACTGGGGCCGGGCCGCGGTGCCGGTCGGCTGCTGTGGATGTGCGGGCGCATGGCCACGCCGCAGCTCGCCACCCGACTTGTCCCCCGCCTATGGCGGGCGGCGCGGGACCGGGGTGTGAGCGCCCCCGACTGGACGGGCGCCACTCCGCCCCGCGAGAGTGCGCTCTCGCCGGAGCGCTACCGGGCCCTGCTGAAGCAACGTGCCACCGGCACCGCGTTCACCCCACACTCCTGCTCCCTGAGCGTCGACGCCCCGCACGGGGCGGTGATCTGCCTGTGGAACGGTGCGACGACGGCCCGGTACACGGCGGACGGCACACCGACCCGCCTGGACCACCCGCACTCGGACCCCGAAGATCCCTCGACGGGCCGACGAGGGGCAGCGGTCTTCACACGTGGCGACCGCTTCGCGGCCGGCTGGCTCGCGGTCTACAACGGGGTCGGAATGGGCCCTCCCAGCAAGGTCAACTCCGTCATCGAGGTCGAAGGACTCCCCTAAGCCTGCGGCCGGTGCGCCATGATCAGCTCGAACTCCTCCAGACTCCGCAGCCTCGCGTTCATTTTCTTGAGGGACTTGCCGCGGATGGCCGACTGCGGCCCCCGCGAGGCGATCAGCGCGGCCTTGTCGCGGAACATCGCGCCGACGTGTGCGCGCCCCTCCGCAGCGTTCAGGAAGAGCGTCGCGCTGACCGCACCGTCGAGGGCCTCCAGCTGGGGGCGGCCCAGCTCCTCGAACGTCTGCCCGTACACGGCCGCGTCGGCGGGGTCGAACTCCACGTACCCGGCCCGCATCCACATGCCCGGCGCCACCTTGGGCGCGGGTGTGTACGACACGGCCTCCCAGTCGTCGGCGGTCACGGTGTCCGCGAAGGGCGCGAGCAGCTCCAGGCGTCGCTCGCGCAGCCGCGTGTCGCTCTCCGCCCGGGCGCTCTCGCTCTCCCACCACGAACCCATGAGGATCTTGCCGATCTCGCGGTCCGCGAACAGCCCGAAACGGTGGTAGCCAGGGTTCTCGGCGAGGAGCCCCGGGGCCTCGCTGCGGAGGGCGTCGAGGACACCGTCGAGTTTGGCCGGGTCGCCGGTGGCGTAGATGGTGCGCAGGTACCAGGTCTGCATGGCTCGTCCTGTCGGAGGGAAGGTCCCGCGGCGGTGGCACGCGGCTCCTTCCCATGCGAAGCCGAACCAGGCCGGTCCGCGATGCGAGTGGCCCATCCGGCCTACCGGCCACCCGGCCCCCACAGCAGCGGTCTCGCCGTGCCAGGGCTTCGCATCGACGGCGTGCGGCATGATGAGCGGGTGGAATTCGAGCCGTACCGGGGTGAGTTGCTGGCGTTCTGCTACCGGATGCTGGGTTCGTACCACGAGGCCGAGGACTTGGTGCAGGAGACGCTGCTGCGCGCCTGGAAGGCCCGCGACCGGTACGACCCGGCGCGCGCGTCGGTGCGGACCTGGCTGTACCGGATCGCGACCAATGTGTGCCTGACCGCGCTCCAAGGGCGCGCGCGGCGTCCGCTGCCGTCCGGACTGGGGGCACCGAGCGACGATCCGGGGGCGCCGCTCACACCGGCGCTCGACGTCCCCTGGCTGGAGCCGTTTCCCGACGCGCGGTTCGACGTGGAGGTGCGAGCCGATCTGCGGCTCGCCTGGGTGGCGGCCACGCAGGTTCTGCCGGCGCGACAGCGCGCCGTACTCGTGCTGCGCGAGGTGCTGGAGTTCTCGGCGGCCGAGGTCGCCGGGCAGTTGGGGACCACGGTGGCCGCGGTCAACAGCGCACTGCAACGCGCCCGTGCCACCCTCGCGGGCGCAGGCGACGCGGGGGAGTTCCGCGAGCCGGGCGATCCTGAGGTGCGGGCCGTGGCGCAGCGGTATGCGCGGGCCTTCGAGGCTGCCGATGTGCCCGCGCTGGTGCGGTTGCTGGCTGAGGACGCGGTCCTGGAGATGCCGCCGGTTCCCCTCTGGTTCCGGGGCAGCAGAGACTATGCCCTGTTCATGGAGCGTGTCTTCCGGATGCGTGGCATCGGCTGGGCCGTACGGGAACTCACCGCGAACGGACAGCCGGCGCTGGCGGCGTACGCGCCGGAGACCGGCGGAGGGCACCGGCTGCACACCCTCCAGGTGCTCACCGTCACCGACGGGCTGGTGGCGCGCAACGTCGTCTTCGCCGATCCGGCCGTCTTCGACGCCTTCGAGCTGCCGCGGCAGACTACCGCCGGGAATTTCGCGCCGGAGCGATGAGCCGGGCGGAGGCCGCCGGTATGTACCGGTGAGCATTCGGCCCGAGCGAGAGGACCATCGCCATGAGCATCATCGTGATCGGATTCATCACCCTGGACGGGATCGTGACCGACCCCACCGGTTCGGAGGGGACGCCGCTGGGCGGCTGGGCGCTGCGGCACGGCCGTGAAGCGATCGACGGGGACAGGTTCCGGCTCGGACGCACGCTGGACGACGGCGTGCTGCTGTTCGGGCGCACCACCTGGCAGATCTTCTCGCGGCTGTGGCCGGGACGTGAGGGCCCGTTCGCCGCGCGCATGAACGCCGTCCCGAAACTGGTCGCCTCCCGCACGCTGAGCGACGCGGACAGCGCGGCCTGGGCGAACTCGACGATCCTGGACGGCGACGTCATCGACGCGGTCAAGCAGGAACCGCGCGATGTGGTCGTCATCGGCAGCCTCAGCCTCGTACACCGGCTCATGGCCGAGGACCTGATCGACGAGTACCGGCTGCTGACCTTCCCCACCGTCCTCGGCACCGGTGACCGGCTCTTCCCCGCGGGCGGCCGGTGGGCGCATCTGGAGTGTGTGTCGGCGGAACAGGTTGGCGCCGTCGTCCTCAGCCGCTATCGCAGGGCCGCTCGATGACGGCCCGTTTCCTTGTCCTGTGGGTGTGACCCGTTGTTACGGCGGCTTCGTCGTCGGTCGGGGTGAGGGAACGCAGGTCATGGCCCCGGTGTTGCCGGGGCGGTCGGCTGCGTGCGGCCACACGGGTATCCGGGTGCAGGGAGCAGGGAGCACCACGACACGGGCGGACAGTCGGCCGACCAATGCCGTTTTGTGGTGGTTTCACTGGTTGAGTGTCGGAAGACTCGGAAGACATCGTTGCGGTCGAACGCTCGTCCTTGAGGGTCTGCCCCGACACGGAGGAGATGGCTGATGGACAGTGGCGGACGGCCGCCGGCCTCCGGTCCGTCCGGTGGGCCGAGGCGCTCGCCGCCGGACGAGGCGCCTGAGCCCGGGCGTCTCGAACGGATCGGCGCCGCGATGGCAGCCCGTGCGGCTGCGGCCGCGGAAGTAACCCGGGCGATGGCACAGCGGATCGGCCGGACGCCTCCGCCTCCGGGACCCTTCCGTCCCGGATTCTGGCGCAGTCCGATCCGCGGCCCCTGGCTGACGTCGGTGTTCGGCCTGCTGCTCCTTCTCGGCATTCCGGTGCTCTTCGTCACCGGGATGCTCTCGTACGCCGCCTACAACCCCGACCTGGGCCCGCTCAACGACCAGACCCCCACCAAGGGACTGCTGGGCTTCTATCTCTTCGACTGGCCCACGCACCCCTACTGGCTCTACCGGCTGACTCAGGGTGTGCACGTCACGCTCGGCGTGGTTCTCGTGCCGGTCCTTCTTGCCAAGCTGTGGTCGGTCATCCCGAAGCTGTTCGAGTGGCTTCCGGTCCGCACCGTCGCTCACGGCCTGGAGCGGCTCTCGCTGCTGATGCTGGTGGGCGGGGTCATCTTCGAGTTCGTGACCGGAATTCTCAACATCCAGCTCTACTACGTCTTCCCGGGCTCCTTCTACACCCTGCACTTCTACGGTGCCTGGGTGTTCATCGCCGCGTTCGTGGTCCATGTGGCACTCCGGCTCGGTCGGATGACGCGTGCCCTCGGCTCCCGCGATCCGGCCGCCGAACTGCGCACCGGCGTGGCCGACACCCGGCCCGAGCCCCCCGACCCGGACGGCCTGGTACCGGCAGCGCCCGCGGCGCCGACGATGTCGCGCCGCGGTGCGGTGGGGATGGTGGGGGCGGGGTCACTGCTCCTGCTGGTGGTGACCGCCGGACAGAGCATCGGCGGCCGGCTGCGCAGCACCGCCCTTCTCGCGCCCCACAACCGTGACCCCGGCAGCGGGCCCAACGGCTTCCAGATCAACAAGACGGCCGCCGCCGTCGGGATCTCCCCGTCCCACGTCGGCCCGAGCTGGCGGCTGGAGGTGAACGGCCGTGGACCGGCGCTGATCCTCACGCGCGAGCAACTTCTGACGATGGGTCAGTACGCGGCCGCGCTGCCGATCGCCTGTGTGGAAGGGTGGTCCACCGCCGACCAGCACTGGAGCGGCCTGCGCCTCACCGACCTCGCCGCCATGTCCGGACTGCCCGACGCGGGAAGCGTCCTGGTGGAATCCGTGCAACCGTCCGGCCCCTACAGCTCGGTGGTCCTGCGGGGCAACCAGATCCACGACCCCCGGGCCCTGCTCGCCCTGTGCGTCAACGGGGCGGATCTCTCACTCGACCACGGCTACCCGGCCCGCGTCATCGTCCCGGCCAACCCCGGCGTGAACAACACCAAGTGGGTGGGCCGGCTTACCTTCAGGACCTGACTGCCCATGGCACGCTTCGGCCGCTGGTACGGCTCCGGGCCCCTCCATCTCCTCGTGCTGATCTGCTCGTTCGCGCTCACCGGCTACGCGCTGGTGCGGCTGTTCGCGGTCCGGCCGCTCGATGTGGCGGTCTGGTTCGTGGGAGCGGCGATCCTCCACGACCTGATCCTGCTACCGCTGTACTCGCTCGCCGATCTCTCGGCCCAGTCCGTACTGCGGCACCGCGCCGGCCGCGTGCCGGGGGTGCCGTGGATCAACTACCTGCGCGTACCCACCTTCCTGTCCGGCGTGCTGCTCCTCGTGTGGTTCCCCCTCATCCTCGATCTGGCGGCCCCCTACGAAGGTGCCACGCGCCTGACCGAACACGTCTACCTCGGCCGATGGCTGGCGATCACCGCAGTGCTCTTCGGCGGTTCGGCAGTGGCTTTCGCTCTCACATTGCGCCGCCTCCGTCGGGCCGCCCCCGCCGAGGAGCCGGGCGACGACGCCAAGCGGTGAGCCCCTGGCGACTTGTCCCCGTGTTGTCCTCGTGCAGACCCGGGCCATCGCGCGCAGCGATCGAGGGCGAGCGATCCGCTCAGGTCCTGGTCGAGCCCCGCCGCCTGGGGCTGCCCATCGAGGCCAAACTCCTGCTGCACGTGGCCCCCGACCACCTGGCCGCCGCCGGTCAGGCGCTGGCCGGCCACCCCTCGGTACACGGCGCGTTCGCGACATCGGGCCCCTCGAACCTGCACGCGGCCGCCTACTTCCCGGACCTGACAGCCCTCTACGGCTTCCTCTCCCACGACTTGACCGGCCTGGGCATCACCCACGTCGAAACGGCCATCGTGAGCTACGCCGCCAAACGCACACCGGCACCGCTCCAGCCGAGGCGGTGACCTCCTGGGTCTCGACGTAACAGGAGGTCCCGTTCAATGAGTTGAAGGTCAGGCGACGCAGAATCACACTCTGGTCCATCAACTCCCCGTACAGGTCGCATAATTGAGACAGTTGAGGCCTGACCACACATCAGATCATGAGGTAGAGACCTTGTGGACGGTGGTGTCCTCCGGGCTCAGGCGCCGCCCATCCGCAGACCGCACCTCCAGGCGGAGGGGATGTCCCTGCCGACTGTCGACCAGCCGTGAGTGCGGTTCGCCCGGGGCGAAGAAGTTCTGTTCGCCCCACTGTCGCAGCGCCACGATGACGGGGAAGAGCGCCTTGCCCTTCGGGGTCAGTGCGTACTCGCGGTAGGCGCTGCCGTCCGAAGCGGGGACGGTTTCGAGCACGCCGCCCTCGACCAGGGCGCGCAGCCGGGTGGTGAGGATGTTCTTCGCCACGCCGAGGCTGCGCTGGAACTCCCCGAAGCGCCGGCTCCCGTCGAAGGCGTCCCGCACGATCAGCAGGGACCACCAGTCGCCGATCGCGTCCACCGACCGGGCAACGGGGCATTCGCTGTCGTCGAAGCGTGTCCTGGTCACCATGGCGTCCCTCGCTCTCAAGTTGGTTGCAACATGCTACCAAGACCGTTACCGTCCAACTGGTAGCAAGATGAAACCAGATAGGGGAGGTCTGCCGATGCCCGGCAACTGTGAGGCTGTGACGCGACAGGCCGAGGCCCCGCCCGGGGAAAGTCCCGCATCGGTCCTGCCTCGTGGCGTCGTCATGCTGTTCGCCGTCGCCTGCGGGGCCGCGGTCGCGAACGTCTACTTCTCGCAGCCGCTCCTGGTGACGATGGGTCAGGACCTCGCCATGAGCCCGGGACTTGTCGGCAGCGTGGTCACCCTCACGCATGTCGGATACGGCCTCGGGCTTTTCTTTCTCGTGCCGCTGGGCGACGTGACCGACCGCAGGCGACTCGTCGTGGCCCAACTGATGCTCCTGGTCGGGGCGTTGGTGGTGGTGGCCACCGCCCGCACGGCGGCGCTCCTGCTCGCGGGCATGGCTGCGACGGGGCTGCTCGCGGTCGTCACGCAGACGCTGGTGGCCTTCGCGGCCTCACTGGCGCCTCCCGCCGGTCGCGGACGGGTCGTCGGTCTCGTCACCAGCGGCGTGGTCGTCGGAATCCTGCTCGCCCGCACCGCATCGGGCCTCATGGCCGATCTCGCGGGCTGGCGCTCCGTCTATCTGGCCTCGGCGTCGCTCACAGGTCTGCTCGCTCTGGTCCTGTACCGGGTACTGCCGCGGGCCAACGACGCGGCGCCGGCAACCCCGCGCTACGGACAGCTCCTGCGCTCCACGATCACCCTGTTCGGGCGGGAACGACTGCTGCGGCTCCGGGCCCTGTTCGGTCTGCTGATCTTCGCCGCCTTCAGCACGCTGTGGAGCAGCGTCGCCCTGCCGCTCAGCGAGGCCCCGTACTTCTGGTCCCACAGGGCGATCGGCGCGCTGGGGCTGATCGGTGTCGCCGGCGCCCTGGCCGCCACCTTGGCGGGCCGCCTGAACGACCGTGGACTCTCCCGGCGGACCACCGGCATCGCCCTGGCGTTGCTCGCCGCCTCGTGGCTGCCCCTGGCCTTCACCCGCAGTTCGCCAGGGGCGCTGGTCGTCGGGGTGGTCCTGCTCGACCTCGCCGTGCAGGCGGTCCACGTCACCAACCAGACCCTGATCTACGCGCTGCACCCGGACGCGGGCAGCCGCCTGATCGGCGGATACATGGTCTTCTACTCGGTCGGCAGCGCCGTCGGTGCCATCGCTGCGACCTCCCTCTACACGGTGGCCGGCTGGGGCGCCGTATGCGCACTGGGTGCCGCGTTCAGCTGCCTCGGGCTCGTGCTGTGGGTGTTCACCCGGGACGCGCACGGCGGCCGGGATGTGTGAGTCAACTACCGCTCATCAGCGGCCAGTTGAATGCCTCGGCCGCGTCCCGGGGAGGCCGGGCCCCGGAACGCGGCCTCCCCGGTCAGCAGGCGGTCAGACTCGGTCGGCCGCGATCAGGACGTACTGGAACGAGCCGTCCCGGTACGAGTTGATGAACGCCTCCTCGATGCCCGTGACCAGTGACGACGTGGCCCGCAGCTCCCAGTACGGCAGGGTGTCGGGGGTGAGGTCGATGACAGCCTGCGGGACGAGGCGGTTGTCGGCAAACGCGCGCAGGTACTCGCGCCGCGAGTGGATGTTGCACTCGAAGTGCGCGTTGATCTGTGAGACCCACTTCGAGGGCTGGCCGTACCGCGGGTTCCAGCAGCCGGTGATGGTCACATAGCGACCGCCGACCTTGAGGATGCGGGAGTGCTCGGCGAAGAGGTCGTGCAGGTCGACATACATGCTCGACTCGTTGTTCCACGAGGCCGCGGCCTGCCCGGTCTCGAACGGCGTGGAGAGCATGTTGCAGACGCGGGCGCGGACGTGGTCCTGGATGCGGAGTTCGCCCGCGCGCCGGTTGGCGAACTCGGCCTGCTTGGCCGACAGGGTGACACCCTCGACCTTGCACCCGAAGCGCTGGTGCGCCATCACCATCGAGCCGCCCCGGCCGCAGCCGGCGTCCACCAGGGTGTCGTCCCGCCCGATCTCACCCAGGTGCTCCAGGAGGAGATCGGCCTGCGCCGACTCCAGCCGGTGGAGCTCGGTGATCAGCTTCTTCTCGCTCTCGCTGTCGTCGGCGTCGCCGAGCGCGGCATGGTCGACCTCACCGATGCCGTAGTGGTGGTGATAGAGACCGTCGACATCGCCGAGCCGCAGGTTCACGGGCCTGGCCTCGCCGTCCCAGTACCGGGCGATGTCCCCCTGATAGGGAGTCGCCGGGTTGGGGATGAAGACGGAGGCGTCGGTGGCGGTGAGTTCGGTGCTGGTCACAGATGAGTCCATTCTTCCTACCAGAAGTCCGGCAGGCTGTAGCGATAGGTGTTCGTTCGGTGCCAGTGGTGATTGCCGTCGACCCACGTGGCCACGCCTCGCAGGAAGCGCTGCACACTTGGGACGGGGCAGTCGGCGGCCAGGGCCGCGGCTTCGGTCTCGAAGTCGTGCATGAGGTCGTTGTGGACCTCGACCGACTTCAGATAGGCGTCCCGGTCGGAGAGGCCCTCACGTTCGGCGATCACGACCGGCAGGTTCAAGTGCCGTCCGGGAGCGTCGAGTTCCTTGGTGTACGAGTACAGGTCGTTCACGATGGTCGTCGCGTTGCCCGCGAGCGCGATGACCTTCTGCATGGCGGGTTGCGCGTGCAGGTCCGCCGGCAGTTCGTAGCCGCCGACGGTGTCGGTGATGGTGGGGCAGGGGCGGAAGTTGTTGAACTGACGCATCGCCAGGTACTCCCACACCTCGGGTACGTGGTCCTGCTGGGCCCACGCGGCCTCGGCGAGGTAGCCCATGTGCAGCCGAGCCATGTCGTGCCGGAACCGGTCGGTCTGCGAGGCGGTCGCCGTCTGGGCGAAGTACTCCATGGCCGAGCGGTACGCGCGCCGCGGCGCGTCGGAGTGGAGCGACTTGGCCCACTCCGGCTGGTACTCCCGCGTCGTGTGCAGGGGGTCGAGGGCGGTGTGGGCGAGCAGAAGGCGTTCGCCGAGGCCGATGGGGGAGCCGCCGTGGTCCTCGCAGTAGCAGTCGTCCACCGCGTTCTCCGCCACCATCAGGCGGGCGGCGAGCATCAGGTGGTCGACGGTGGGCGCGTCCGGATGGCAGCCGACCATGTAGCGGCCGATGGCGAAGCCGTCGAACTCCTCCTCCCAGTCGTCGGGATACAGCGAAACCTCGTCCAGTGCCCAGGACTTGATCCGGCGGCCGACCTCCTCGACCCGCACCGGGTCGGGCTCGGGCACCGGGTGGTGGTAGAGGCCCGGGATCGGCGTGCCCTGTGCAGCCGCCGGCGTCGGCGGCTCCTCCGGCAGGGTCAGACGCAGGCCCGCCGTGCCCAGGCCGGTGGGGCCGCGCAGCACCCGTTCCAGACCGACGCTCGGTGCCGGTACTTCAGCCGATGGGGCGGGCAAGGCGGGCGCTCCTGGTGGGCCGCCGGTGGCGGCCGTGATGTCGCGGGCACGGGCCGCGGCGTCGGCGAGGACGTACGCCCCGAAGTGGGCAGCGGCCTCGGGCAGGCTCGACTGCGGCGGTGTCGGCTCAGGCGCGGGCATCCATGGCTCCTTGGTGGGGTGGGCGGCTGCCCCGGGGTGTTCCGGGCATGCGCGACCGCCCCGGAAGAGGGCGGCGCCATGCCGGGCGGTCAGGGTCTGCTAGCTGGGCCAGCGGGCGATCTGCACGTTCTCCAGGACGCCGACCGCGTCCGGCACGAGGATGGCGGCGGAGTAATAGGTGCTGACGAGGTAGGAGGTGATCGCCTGCTCGTCGAGGCCCATGAAGCGGACCGACAGACCCGGTTCGTACTCGTCCGGCAGACCGGTCTGGTGCAGTCCGATGACGCCCTGGTTGTCCTCGCCGGTACGCATGATGAGGATCGAGCTGGTCTTCTGTTGGGTGATGGGGATCTTGTCGCAGGGCAGGATCGGGACCCCGCGCCAGGCCTGGACCCGCTGCCCGCCGAGGTCGACCTGGTCCGGGCAGAGGCCGCGCGCGTTGAACTCGCGCCCGATCGCCGCGATCGCCAAGGGGTGCGCCAGGTAGAACTTGGAACCGCGCCGGCGGCAGAGCAGCTCGTCCATGTCGTCCGGGGTCGGCGGGCCCGATCGCGGCTGGATGCGCTGCTTGAAATCGGCGTTGTGGAGCAGGCCGAACTCCCGGTTGTTGATCAGCTCGTGCTCCTGGCGCTCGCGCAACGCCTCGATGGTCAGCCTGAGTTGCTCCTTGGTCTGGTTCATCGGCCCGTTGAAGAGGTCGGCGACCCTCGTGTGGACCCGCAGAATGGTCTGCGCGGCCGAGAGCTCGTACTCGCGCGGCTCGAGTTCGTAGTCGACGAACGCGCCGGGCAGGCCGTGCTCGCCGTGGTGACCGGCGGACATCGCGATCTCCGCCTCGCCGCGGTGGTTCTGCCGCCGGCGGGGGAGCGACTTGAAGCGTTCGACGTGGTCCCGCAGGCCCGGTGCCGCGGACAGTACGGCCGCGAGGTCGGCGCGGGACAGGGTGAGCAGGGTGCCCGAGGTCTCGGCGGTGGCGGTGTGCTCCCACCGGGCGTCCTCGTCGAGGAGGGCGTGCTCGCCGAACCGGTCGCCGTCGCCGAGCACGTCCAGGGCGAGCTCGTCGCCGTACCCGCCGACGGAGGTCTGGCTGATGCGGCCGTGGGCGATGAGGTGGAGCCGGTCCGCGGGCGCGCCGCGCTCGACCAGCGTCTCGCCGACCTCGAAGTCGCGCTGGACGCAGCGACCGGCGATGGCGGTCAGCACCTCCACGTCGTCGAAGCCGCGCAGCAGGGCCAGTTCCCCCAGTTCACGGGGGATCACCCGGACGTCGGCGCCGTCCTGGACGAACTCCACCCGCCCGTCGCCGACGGTGTAGGTGAGGCGCCGGTTCACCCGGTAGACCCCGCCCTTGGTCTCCACCCAGGGGAGCATCCGCAGCAGCCAGCGATCGGAGATCTCCTGCATCTGCGGGGCGGACTTGGTCGTGGTGGCAAGGTTGCGAGCGGCCGCCGTGCCCAGGCTGGACTGCCGTGGCGGCTCCAGTCGAGTGTCGGGGCTCGAATCAACGGTCATCGGGCGAGCTCTCCTTGGTCAGGGCGGTGACGGACGTACGGGGACGCCGCCGGGCAAGCAGAGGGAAAACGGGGTATACGAACGGGAATCCGTCCAGAGCCAGAAGGACACTAACGGCCGGTTCGCCCCCTGGACCAAGGAAAGCCGGGGACATTAGCTCGATACGATGATCGCGCCCGCGGGATGTTTGGCGGGCCAGCGACGGAATCCGGCCACGCTGGACGGCGCGTTCCGGCGGGGTGTCCGGTTCTGCGGAGTCGGGTGCTTGAGCCGGAGCGGCACTGCGATTGGCGTGCGGATGGCTGGCTGGGCCTGGCGGGGGACGGCTAGCGTCGAGCCGTCATCGGCTCGCAGGGCGACGAACGGAGTTGCACATGGCGAAGGGGCAGGACTCCAAGAAGGACACCAAGAAGAAGCCTCTGAAGACCCGAGCTGAGAAGAAGGCGAAGAAGAAGGCCAAGAAGTAGGCGGAGTGGGCCTGTACGGCTGCTTCGGGGGAAACACCTGACAGGTCCCCCGGACATGGTGTCCGGGGGACCTGCTTCAATGCCGGAGCGGGAAGCCTCCAACCAGGGCCTCAACAGGGGGACTTGCCCCTCTGGGTGTCAGGCTCGGCGGGGGATGTAGGCCAGGCCGTGGGCGCCCGACTCGCCCAGCGCGGCGTGGTCGATGCGGTTCAGGGTCTTGAGCGTCTCCAGGTCGACGACGTCGACGGTGGACGAGGCGTGGCAGGCCACGTAGGCGAGCCGGCCGTCGGGGGACGAGGTGATGGTCAGCGGGCAGAGCCCCACCTCGACGTCGCCCAGCCGCTTGTGGGTGTCGGCCGAGAACACCGTGAGGCGGCCGGGTGCCATACGGCTGCCGCCGGACGCCGGGTCGTTCTCCACGCGTACCTCGCCCGCGAGCAGCCGTCCCGTAGAGGTGAGGTGCACCGGCATGGCGGCGTCCTCCAGCGGCAGGGTGTCGACCACCGACGCCGTCGTGATGTCAATGACCTTTATTCCAGGGGTGGTTGAGCCGGCGCCTCCCAGGAACGGCGCGGCGACGAAGGCATGCGTTCCGTCGGGGGAGACGGCGATCCCCTCACTGCCCGGCACCTCGACCTTCGCGGTGAGTACGCCCCGTTCGAGATCGAGGGCCGACACGAACCGCGCTTCCTTGCTGGTGACGTAACCCGTTCTTCCGGCCGCGTCTATGGCGACCCAGTGCGGGCCCGGTGTGCCGGCGTCGATCCGGCCGACGGGCCGACGGGTCCGCGTGTCGATGGCCAGGACGCCACCGGTCCGGTCGGCCGAGCCCTCCACGGTGACGTACAGGCGGCCGCGCGCCGTATCCAGCGCGAGGCCGTGCGGGGCGAGTTCGGGGGCGAGGTCGACGACCTCGACGATGCTGCGGGTGTCCGGGTCGATGGCCGTGAGCTGGGTGCGCGGGCCGCCGTTCGCGCCGTAGAAGCCCGAGCTGTACGTGATCGAGCACCACAGCAGCCGCTGGGTCGGATCGAAGCACAACTCGTGTGGCTGGGCGATGGTTTCGAGGGAGCCGAGGTACTGGTCGGAGGCTGCGTCGAAGAACGAGACCGAGGGCCCGCTCTGGCTGACCACGGCCAGCACATCGCCTTCTCGACCGGCACGGGGGGACTGTGGCATGGCCAATTTCCTTTGCATGACGGGTGGTTGGTCGGTCCGCGGTGTTCGCGGACATCTCCACTCTCCGCCCGTAAAGACCCGCCAGCAATGCAAGAATTGGCACACCATCATTGACTGCAGCGTAAAAGCACAGCTCAGGAGCGCCTCATGGATCTCAATCTGCTACGTGTCCTGGACGCCTTGCTCCAGGAGAACAGTGTGAGCCGCGCCGCCGAGCGCCTCGGCACGTCGCCCGCGGCGGTCAGCCGCAGCCTGGCCCGGCTGCGCCGTGCGGTGGGCGATCCGCTCCTGGTCCGCGCCGGCCAGGGCATGGTCCCCACCCCCAGAGCCCTCGAACTCCGCGAGGAGGTCAGTGCGTTGCTGCGCGGCTGCGACAACGTGCTGCGGCCGGGTGCCGGATTCGAGGCCGTCCACCTCCAGCGCACCTTCACCGTGCAGGCGACCGACCTGATCCTGGCGGGCGTCGCTTGCCCTTTGACCGACCGGATCCGGGCGGCGGCCCCGCACGTGGACGTGGTGTTCCTGCCCGAGGCGCTGGAGGACGGGCCCGCGCTGCGCCAGGGCACGGTGGACGTCGAGCTCGGCGTCCTCGACCACCTGGAGCCGGAGATCCGCACCCGGCACATCACACAGAAACAGCTGGTGGGGATCGCTCGTGCCGGGCATCCCCTCTTCGAGAAGCTCATCGACGCCCGCCGGTTCGCCGCCGCCGACCACATAGGCATCTCCCGGCACGGCAAACGCCGCGGTCCCATCGACCAGGCCCTCGCCGAGCGCGGGCTGCAGCGCCGCGTGGCGGTCGTCGCCCCCAGCCACACCGCCGCGATGATCCTTGCCCGGGACACCGACCTCGTCGCCCTCACCCTGGCAGGCTGGCTCCCCGGCACGACCGCCGCGCTGGGGCTGCGCACCTTTCCCATCCCCCTGGACGTGGCGCCCATCGACCTGGGGCTTGCCTGGCATCCCCGTAACTCCGCTGATCCCGGCCACAGTTGGTTCCGCGACCACGTGGCGGCCGCGGTCCTCGCTCCGTCGGTGCCGGGGGATCAGAACATGCGCGGCTGACCGTTGGAGGCACCGAGCCCACCGTCGACGGGAATGTGGGCGCCGTTGACGAAACGGGCGTCCGCACTCGCCAAGAAGGCGATGACATCGGCCACTTCGTCCGGCTCGGCGGGGCGCTGCAAGGGGATCCGCTGGAGGAACGCGGCGAGCGCGGCCTCGTTCTCGATGATGGGCGCTGCCATCGGGGTGCGGGTGAGACTCGGGTGTACGGCATTGACCCGTACGCCCTCGTGACCGTGGTCGAGCGCCATGGCGTTGGTCAGGTTGACCAGCGCCCCTTTGGCGGCGTTGTACGGGGCGAGTCCCCAGTCGGCGCCGAGCCCGGACACCGAGCCGACGTTGACGATGCAGCCCCCGACGCGGCGCAGATGCGGCAGCGCCGCCCTGGAGGCGAAGAAGACGCCGTCGACATTCACTGCGAAGACCTGGCGCCAGACGGCGGTGTCGGTGTTTTCGACGGTCCCGGGCATGCCGAGGCCCGCGTTGTTGACCAGCACGTCGAGGCGACCGTATTCCTCGGCCACCTCCGCGATGAGTGACGTCGTCGCCGCCTCGTCGGACACGTCCGCTACGCGCGTGACGATCGCCGACCCGGCCGGGGCGCCCGCCGCGGTGCTCTTCAGCTTGTCCTCGGTCCGCCCGACCGCGATGACCGTGGCGCCCTCGCGGGCGAGGCGATGCGTGGTGGCGGCGCCGATGCCGGACCCGGCACCGGTGACGACCACGACCTTGTCGGCGAATCGGTTCGCGTCCACTGCCACTCCCTGATGGTTGGTGATGGTGTGTCACACCATGGTGGGGCCGTACGGTGTCGCGTACCGCGATGTCTGGCCAACCCTGCGAGGTGCGGGGATGTCCGCCCTGTGGGCATCGAAGTGGCAGTTCTTGCCACGATCCCGGCAAAGCGTCGGTCCTGGGTGCCAAGACGCTGCTCAGCCGCGGTCAGGTGTCCCGCGTGATCGACGCGCTGCAGGCGCGCGGGCTGGTCGGCCGCGCACCCGCGCCGGACGATGCGCGCTCGGTGCACATCCGGCTCACCGATGCCGGACGGGCCAATTTCGCCGGGGCCGATGCCACCCGCCGTGCCAGGGCGGCCGGGTTCCGGTCCCTCGTCGCGTCGAGTAGCGGCGTGGTGACCAGGTCGAGGCATTGGGTGAGCAGCAGCCTGGTTGCCGGGTCGCCCGTCGTCGTCGTCGCGGTCCAGCCTCCGTCGAGGGTGAGTCTCATGGGGTGGGTTCTGCTTTCAGGGTCCTTGTGCCGGCCGTGCCGAGGGTATGCCGCTACGGTCCTGACGGTCCTGGCACGGTCGGCCGTTGAGCGCGATCATGGGTCACCGGCGAAGGCCGAGCGGCCTGGCCCGCAGGAGGCCGCACCCCAGGGTGCCCACCGCGTTACCCCCGCGCCGGCGCGACGTGGCGTCCCATTCGACCTCTACCTCTATGTATGCCCAGGCATCGCGGCGAAGTCGTGGACCTGGTGCCGATTGCATCCGGAGGGCCACAGAGCATACTGGTCGGGCCCCGATCACCTACAGAACGACTCCATGGCCAAGAACAGCACCTCCTCGACCACCGTCCCCGACACCGCGTGGCTGGGGCGCGGGCGCCACCTCGGGCCCGAGCCCGAGCGGGACGTCCGGCGCAACCTGATCGCCCTCAAGGCGGCCGGGGTGCTCGACGACTTCCTGGACCTCGACCCCGTCGAGGCGGCCCGCTCCACCGCCCTGTACCCGCGGGACGAGGCCGCCGACCCCGGCCCCTCGGCCCGCCGTCTCTTCGAGGCCCGCTGGCGCGTGGCCGACGACGTCACCGTGCGCGCCCAGCTGACCACGTACGAACCCGAGGCCCGCCGCAAGGGAGACGAGGGAGTCACCTGGATCCTGGCCGCCGAGGCGGAACGGGCCTGGGACGTGAACTGGCCCTCGCCCGCCACCATGTTCTGGCCGGACAGCGACCAGATCGCCTGGGACCACGACACCCTGCCGGGCCTTCGGCTGCGGACCACGAACCACCTGCCGAAGGACGACGACGAACTGCGCCACTTGCTGCGGGACTGCACCCGGCAGAGCTGGTTCATCCACATCGTGGTGCACGAGGCCATGACGCCGGACGTGATGGGGCAGCGGCCGGTCTCGACGTTCCTGCCGCCGAGCCTGCGGCACCGGGTGGTCGAGCACCGGGGCACGCCCGAGCAGGCGCAGATCGCCGACTTCGCCATGAAGCGGGAGCTGAGCGTGCGCATGCCCCGCGGCGGCGCCGTCGTCCTGCCCACGGCGCCCCCGAGCTCGTGGTACGACGCCGATCGCTACACCGTGCGCACCGTCTTCCTGGACGGCTCGGAACCCACCGAACTCCTCGACAGGATCAGGGAGTTCGCCGCCCTCCCGCAACCCCTGCCTGCCGACGCGGAGCCCGCCCTCAGGCGGCTGCGCCTCGGCTGGCACCTGCTCACCCCGGACGAGGAACTGGTCCACGCCCGGGCCATGGTCGCCAAGTACGCCGAGGAGCTCGAAGTGATGACCAACTCCCGAGACCTGTACCGGGAGGCCGCCGAGGCGGCGCACGCCGCGCTCGCCGAGGCGACCGGCGGCGACGGTGTGCCCCGGCTGCCCGGGCCGAGGCCGGTCAAGACGGACGCATCGCCGCTCGGCGCCATCACGAAGGCCTTCGGCCGCTTCCGGGGGCCGAACAAGTAGGAAGGGAGTTGGGCAGGATCCAGGAGGCGATGGCGACCTGACGGCCGACACCGAGCTCACGCCAGGTCGAGCAGACCCTTGAACGAACCCCCATGGCCCCGGTGTTCGTCCACCAGGTGGATCTCCAGGACCCAATGGGCCTGCCACCCGCCCTCGGTGGTGCGGCGCAGGGGACGGTCGTTGTCCGGGCCGATGTACGCGTCGTCCCGCGCGGCCGGTGTCGCTGCCGCCAGGTGGCCGACGTGCCGTCCGCCCAGGGCCCAGCCGGCCTTGGCGGCGAGGGTCTGGACCTCGCCGTACAACTGCCGTGCGGTCAGGGTGCGTTGAGCGTGGAACGCCTCGCGTCCGGCCTCGAAGATCATCCGCAGGTCCTCGGCGAGTCGGCGCTTGTCGGGGTCCCCGCCGACGGCGACCGTACGGGCGAAGGCAGTTCCGTAGCCGGACGGGGCCGGGCCGAGGTCGACGACCACGAGGTCGTCCTCGCCGATGACCCGGTCCGCAGGCGGCTCCTGTCCGCAGGGCAGAAGGGAGTGCGGCCCCGACCGCACGCGGGGCCGGGGCCGACCCGCGACCGAACGGGACATTGACCGTGCCAAGTCGTCGATAAGGTCGCTCAGTTCGCGCTCGCTGAAGCCCGGCGCGATAAGCCCCCGGGCAGCCACCTCGGCGAACAGGGCCTCAGCCATTCGCTGCCCCTCCACGAGCCCCAGGGCACGCAGCCGTTCGTCCATCCGGTCGGGTACTGCCATGGCGGCGTCCACTTCTTCTTCCTCTCGTTCTTCCGCTCGCCGTGTTTACGGCGTGGCGCGCACGATCACGAGCGAGCCTTCATACGTCGCCTGACGGCGCAGGTGGCCGAACTCCTCGTCCCACGCGCCGGATTCGAGATCGCGCCGCAACTCGGTGTCGAAGCGCTCGCGGACCCCGTCGTCGACGAAGCTCCAGGCGGAGCAGGCCTGGCGGGCGGCCGGGTCGAGGAGATATTCCGGACGCCCGTAGTAGGCCTCGTTGAATCCGTCGGTGCAGTCCAGCGGGATGGGTACGGTCTGCACGGTGCCGGTGTCGCCCAGTGCGGCCGTCAGTTCCTCGACGGTGGGGTAGCGGCGGGCCTCGGTGTCGAGGACCTCGGGCGCGTACCGGTACAGCCAGAAGTCCCGTACGAGCACGGGGTCGCAGGTCAGGATGACCACGGGGCCCCGCGTCACGCGCCGCATCTCGCGCAGCCCGGCCCGGACGTCGGACCACTGGTGCACGCTGAACAGCGTCATCGCCGCCTCGAACTCGCCGTCGGTGAAGGGGAGTTCCTCGGCGACGGCGTCGATGGCGCGGGCGAGCCGGGCGGGCCGCTGGGCGCGCATCGACTCCGAGGGCTCGACCGCCGTCACGGCCTGTGCCGCGTTCTCGTACGACCCCGCGCCCGCGCCGACGTTGAGAACCGTCTCGGCGCCGCCCAGGGCCTCGGCGATGAAGCGGGCGATCCGCTCGTCCGGACGGCGGTAGGAGGAGTATCCGGCGCCGATCGAGCCGTAGTCGACGTCGCCGGCGCTGCCGTCCTGGGTGCGTGTGGTCATGAGGTACCTACCTCGCTTTGTGAGCAGGAATGAGCAGGAGGGAGAGGGGATCTCGCGCACTCGACGCCTCCGGTTGGCAGTTCGCCGGGCACCTCCTCCGCGGAACACCGTTGTGCACCATCCTGCATCTGCGGCTGAAATTCGACAATTTCTTGGCATATGCTTGGTTGATGGCCCAAAGTGCTGTGTATGTGAGCAGTAGTTGTTGGAGTTGGCGACAAGGTTCTGGGCCTGATTCCCCCGGCCGCCCGGGCCTGCTGCCGGGTTATCCAGCTGCCCGGATGTCGGCTACCCGGCGAGGGTGGCGTGGGCCAGGAAGTGGCCGGGGGCGTCCTCGTACTCGTCCAGGCTCCAGCCGGTCGCCTCCAGGGCAGGGCGCAGGTTGTGCTCCGCGAGGAGGTCGCCGGGGTCGAGGGGGCGGCCGTGCCGGGCCGCCCGTTCCGCGCGGCCGGAGGGGTGGAAGAGCAGGAGCACGCAGTCGGTCGCGGCGACGCGGGCCCATTCGGTGAGGGCGGTGGGCGGGTCGGGGAGGTGGTCGAGGAGCCCCGCCGAGAAGATCCCGTGTACGGAACGGTGGGGCACGGGGAGCCGGGTGCAGTCGGCCGCCAGCAGGTGTCCGTGCCGGGTTCGGCCGTGCCGGGCGGCGGCCGTCAGCATGGCCGGTGTGATGTCGATGCCGAGTACGCGGCCGTGAGCCCCGACCTGTTCCCGGAGTGCGGGCATGGCCCGCCCGGTGCCGCATCCGAGGTCCAACGCCGTTGCACCGGGCCTCAGTTGCATGCGGGAGGCTGCGGCTTCGTAGGCCGGAGTCTGGTAAGCGAACCGCTCTTCCCAGGTGTCGGCCCGGTGGGTGAAAAAGGCCCGGGTGGAGGTGTGTTCGGCCCGTGAGGCCACCAACTCGGCGAAGCGAAAAAGGAGTTGGCCTGTCCAGGTTTCGTCCTCGCTGTCATGGGCTCCGGCGAACCGCACTCCCCAGGCGCTGCCGCCGAGGCGGAATGCCTGGGCGGGGTGGTCCCGGGCGGTGGCAAGGACGACGGCGCCGGGCGGCAGGGAAGCCGGTGCGGGGTGCGGACGCAGGGCCGCGGGCAGGGGTCCCGCGAAGAGCGGGTCGGTGCTCGCGGCCGGAGTCAGCTCGACCGCGGGCCCCTCGGGGCCGGAACCCGTGGCGGCCACCTCGGCCAGCAGCTCGGCGCCGCTCCCCAGGGCCAGGACCGGCACCTGCGCGGCGAGCGCATCCCGCACCAGGGTCGGCCCGCCGGTGCCCGCGGGATGAGGGGCGGCCAGGATGATCAGACCCTCGACGACGCCGAGATCGATGGGCGGCAGCTCGCCCCCGTCGAGCGGGACGAGCCGGGCGGTGAGACCCGCAGCGCCGAGCGCCCCGCCCACCGCGGCCGGCACCCCTGCGGACGTCTGCCGTACGACGACCACGACCATCGCCCACTCCTTACATTCGAGCCCATCCAGCCACAGTGGCTGGCATCCACGCAAGGATGTGCCCATCCTGGCCGCATATGCCAGACCATCTCCGGTGGCGGGATGTCGTGTCATGGGGCCTGTCCAGCGCCCCGGAATTCCTGGGAGGCCCCGTGCGCCGAACCGCGAACGGCGTACGAGGCCTCCTGCCGGTGTGTCCCCGTGGCGGCGAGAGCCACTCCTCCGCCCCGTCCCGGTACCGCAAGTGAATCAATGTGCGTATGTGTGCGGCTACTGGATCAGCCCACAGAAACAAGCCCACGTGGCCGGTATGCGTACAGGTGATCATCCAAGAGGTGAACAGCGCGAGAGAGGTAGCATCTGCAAGGTCGAATGCCACTTTGATCTAGCTGTTGCTGTTTCTATTGATGCCGTCGTGGCGGAAGAGGGAGGTGTGGGGTGGGAAGTGGGCCCGTCCCTCCGGGGCAGCGCGTGGTGAAGGGGTGGCCGGTGTCCCACTACGGCCCGGTGCCCCGGTTCCGCGCCGACCGCTGGAACCTCCAGGTCTTCGGATCCACCGCGACCGGTGAGAAGTACTCGTGGACCTTCGACGAGGTCATGGCGCTCCCCGCGGCCACGATCACCACGGACCTGCACTGTGCGTCGGGCACCACGACCCTCGGCCACGAGTTCTACGGTGTGCCCGCCGCCGTCCTCCTGAAGCTCGCGCCACCCGACCCGCGGGTCACCCACGTCATGGCATGGGCCGAGTACGGCTACAACGCCAACCTGCGCCTCGACGACTTCGCCGCGGACCGCACCCTCATGGCCACCCACCACAACGGTGAAACCCTCACCGCCGAGCACGGCTTCCCACTCCGCCTCGTCGTCCCGCACCTCTACGGCTACAAGGGCCCGAAGTGGCTGCGCGCCATCGAGTACATGCCCCAGGACCGACGCGGATTCTGGGAGGAGCGGGGCTATCACAACCTCGCCGACCCCTGGACCGAGCAGCGCCACTCGTACCAGGAGGACGAGTAGCGCCGCAGGTCTTCCAGTCGTCAACTACCGCCGCCTGAGCCCTGGCCGGCGCCGTCGCGGGCCCGCCGGTCCAGGGCGAGCCATACGCGGTCCCGGGTGACCGGCATCTCGGTGAATCGGATGCCCGTGGCGTCGCGCAGCGCGTTCGCGAACGCGGGGCCCACCGGGTTGAAGGGGCTCTCGCTCATCGACTTGGCGCCGAGTGGGCCGATGGCGTCGGTGGTCTCCATGAAGTGGACCTCGGTGCGCGGGACGTCCGCGTACTGGGGGAGGCGGTAGCGGCGGAACGCGGCGGTGGTGACCTCGCCCCGGTCGTCGACGCGCACCGTCTCGAAGAGCGTCGCGCCGAGCGCCTGGGCGACCCCGCCCTCGACCTGGCCACGGCACTGCATCGGGTTCATGACCTTGCCCGCGTCGGCCGCGTGGACACTGCGCAGAATGCGGATCTCGCCGGTACCGGGGTCCACGGCGAGGCGGAACCACTGGGCGTTGAAGGCGACCGAGCGCGGAGAGCCGCCCCAGTGGCCGTCGGCGGCCAGCTCCTGCTCGGCGCCCCGCGACCGGGCCGCCTCGTGGAGCTCCTTGAGCGTCACCACCCGGCCCGCGCAGTCGACGGCCTCGGGACCGAGTACGCACAAGTGGCGGGCCACCCCCGTGTGCCGGGCGGCGAAGGTCCGCAGCCGTTCGGCCAGCGAGGTCGCGGCCAGCAGGACCGCCTTGCCGGCCACAACCGTACCCGCGGAGCCGAAGGCGCCCGTGTCGTGGCGGACGACATCCGTGTCGGACTGGCGGACCGTGAGGCGGTCCTCGGTGGTGTTGAGGGCGCCCGCGGTGATCTGCTTGTGGACGGTGGTGGTGCCGTTGCCGAACTCCGCCGTGCCGACGGCGATGTCGTACGTGCCGTCGGAGAGCAGGGACACGCGCGCGTCGGCGTAGTGCCCGCCGGGCGGACCCGTCGCGATCATGGCCATGGCTGTGCCCTGGCCGACCAGCCAGCCCTCGGGCGCCTTCTCGGAGCTCTCGTCCTCGGCGATGGCCTTGCGCACGACCGCCAGGCACTGGTCGAGGCCGTACGAGGCGATGTGCAGGTCCTCCTCCTCGCCGATCGGGCTGTGCATGGCCTCGCCGGGGCCGATGATGTTCTTCTCCCGGAAGACCAGCGGGTCCATGCCGAGCCGGCGGGCCAGCTCGTCCATCACCGACTCGACGGCGAAGGTGACCTGGCCGAGGCCGTAGCCCCGGAACGCGCCCGCCGGAACGACGTTCGTGTAGACCGAGAACGCGTCCACCTTCTTGTGCGGGGCGCGGTAGACGGCGAACGACTCACCCACGCTGTGGAACATCACGGCCGGGCCGTGGTTGCCGTACGCGCCGGTGTTGGACACCACGCGCATCTGGATCGCGGTCAGGGTGCCGTCGGCGCGGGCGCCCACTTTGATGCCGATGGTGAAGGGGTGACGGGTGGTCGCACCGTAGAACTGCTCGGCCCGGGTGTACTCCAGCTTCACCGGGCGGCGCAGTTTCAGCGCCGCCAGCGTGACGATGTCCTCGGTCAGCATCTCCTGCTTGCCGCCGAAGCCGCCTCCCACCCGGCCCGCGACGACCCGGACCTCGTCCTCGGGCAGGTTGTACAGGGCGCACAGCGCGCGGCGCGTGAGGAACGGGGTCTGGGTGGAGGAGCGGACGGTGAGACGCTCCCCGGTGCCGTCCTCCTTGGGCTCGAAGTAGGCGACACAGCCATGGGTTTCGAGGCTGGCGTGCTGGACGCGCTGCGTGCGGAAGGTCTCCTCATGGATGACGTCGGCGTCGGCGAAGCCGTCCGCGACACAGCCGATCTCGCCGTGCACCTCACCGGCGACGTTGTTCTCCACGCGGGCGATCCGCACCTCGGGACCCTTGCCCTCGTGGACCATCGGGGCGCCGGGAGCCATCGCCTCCTCGGGGTCGATGACGTACGGGAGCTCCTCGTAGACCACCTCCACCCGGCGGCAGCCCTCCTCGGCGGCCTGCTCGCTGTCGGCGACGACCGCCGCGACGCGCTGGCCGATGTAGCGGACGGTGTCGTCGAGGACGCGGGTGTCGTCGGGGTCCTCGGTGGGGTGCTCGTGGCGGGCGGAGGAGTAGAGGGTGTCGGGGGCGTCCTCGTGGGTGAGGACCGCGTGCACGCCGGGCAAGCGCAGGGCGGCGGCGGTGTCGATGGAGACGATCCGGGCGTGCGGGTGCGGGGAGCGCAGCAGCTTCATGTGGAGGAGGCCGGGCACCTCGACGTCGAAGGTGTAGCGCGCGGTGCCGGTCACGACCTGCGGGCCCGCCGGCGCGCCGAGACTCTTGCCGACTGCCTTGCCCGCACAGGGGCGTTCGGTGTGCCGCACCCCTCGTACGGCGTCCTCGATGGCGCGGTAGCCGGTACACCGGCAGATGTTGCCCTTGAACGCGCGGGGCAGATCGGCCAGCTTGTGGTCGTCGTGCTCGGTGCCCTGCTCGGCTTCGAGGGCGGCCGTCGTCATCAGGAATCCGGCGGTGCAGAAACCGCACTGAAAGCCCTGGGCGTCGAGGAACTTCCTTTGTACGGGGTGGAGTTCGCCTTCCGGCGAGGCGAGCCCCTCGACCGTCGTCACGCTCCGGCCCTGCGCCCGCACCGCCGGATACAGGCAGCTGTGCACCGGCTCACCGTCCACATGGACGGTGCAGGCCCCGCAGTCTCCCTGGTCGCAGCCCTTCTTCACGCCGAACCAGCCACGCTCGCGCAGATACGTACGCAGACACTGGCCCGCCCTCGGCTCGGTGTCGAAGCGCTGGTTGTTGACCTCGATGCCGAAGCTCATCGCACACCGTCCCGGTAGAGCTGAGTCAGTTCGTGGCGGACTTCCTCGGCGAGGCGCAGCCCCATGTGGTGCCGCCACTCGGGCAGTCCGTGGATGTCGTCGTACCAGTCGTCCTCGCCGACGGCCGCCTCGATCGCCTGCCGCAGTTCGCCCCGGTCCGGAGGCAGCGGGAACCAGAGGCGGAACGGCCGTACGGTCGCCGCGCTGATCGTCACCGCCATCGAGCTGTCCACGGGGTCGACCGTCCCGATGACCAGCGCGCCCGAGCGGCCGAGCCCGTACAGCGATGCCTGCCGGAAAGCCGTATGGCAGGCCAGGGCGCGCGCGGGCAGGGTGACCGAGCGGAGCAGCTCGCCCTCGCCGAGGTCCTTGCGGCCCGCGCCGGTGATGAAGTCGACGACCTGGACCCTCCGCAGCGAGCCCGCCTGCGACTGGAGCAGGCATGAGCCGTCCAGCGCGGCGGTCAGCGAGATCATGGGCCCGGCGGGCAGCCCGTTGCAGAGGTTTCCGCCCAGGGTCGCCATGTTCCAGATCTTGAACGAGGCCAGAAAGGCCCGGCAGCACTGCTCGAACAAGGGCGCCGACCGTGCCGTCAACTGCCTCCCGAACCGCGACAGTTGGGCGATGGTGCAGGTCGCCGCGATCTCCAGCGACCCGTCTTCGCCGAGGCTCAGCGGCTCCCATCCCATGCGGCTCAGATCCACCAGACGCCGCAGGTGCGGCTGCGGTTCCGAGAACAGGTAGGTGCCTCCGCCGAGCCATGCGTCACCGGGTTGCCAGGGCTCGCGAAGCCGCGCGTCCCGCACGTCCGCCACCGTGTTCAGATCCATGTCTTCCCCCGTGCTTCGACCACTGCATCCAGGCCAGTGAAGCCGGGGCAGAGGCCGAAAACGACTGGTTCAGCACACGGAAAACGTCATCGCGGTGAGCCGCGTACTGGATGAACAACCAGGGGGGGCATTCGGGCCGATCGGCGGGGAATGTGCGGTGCTCGGCGCGTGGGCGACGGTTTCCTGGGAGGCTCGGGGCCAAGCCGTGCCGCTGTCGACGACCGGGCCCGGCCGAGGTGACCGTGCGGAGGCGGGACGCCCTGTCGAGGCGGGCGGAGAGGCCGGCGCCCATTCAATGATGCAGCCGGTTGATTCAGTCGAGGACCGCGACGGCTTCGATCTCGACCAGGTGCTCCGGGACATCCAGCGCGGCGACACCCAGCAGGGAGGCCGGAGGGACAGGGGTGACTCCGAGCTTCGCGGCGGCCCGGGAGATGCCTTCCAGAAGCGTGGGCATCTTGTCGGGGGTCCAGTCGACGACGTAAACGGTCAGTTTGGCCACCTCGTCGAAGGAGCCGCCGGCCTCGGCCAGGGCGGCGACGATGTTGAGGTAGCACCGCTCGGCCTGCGCGGCGAGGTCGCCTTCGCCGACCGTGACCCCGTCGGAATCCCAGGCGACCTGCCCGGCGATGAAGACGAGCTTCGTCCCGGAGGCGATCGCCACCTGTCGGTAGACATCGATCTCGGGCAGTCCCTCGGGGTTCAGCAGAGTGATGGCCATGCTTCACGCCTCCTCGTCGTGAGCGCCCGCGTACGTCGGGCCGTGACGCCGCCAGCGCTCTCTTGTGGTTACTCGGGAACCGTAGGAGAGTCGCCGCTGACGTGGAAGAACGCACTTTTCGGTGACGGGGGAACCTGATGGTGACCAAGCAGTTCAGGGGCTCGCCCGACGAAGCGGACCTGAGGCGGGCGGACTCGGTCGAATACACCCTCACCGAGCCGGGCCGGGGCCTGCGGGTGACGGTCGCCGAAATGTGCGGCTGGACCCAGCGGTACCTGAGCCATATGGAGACCGCCCGGCGCCGCTTCGACGACTGACGGGCTCGATCCGATGTCATCGGCTGTGATGCATGGCACCGCGCCGGCGCCCTCCTCGCACAGGGAGTCGAGGAGGGCGACGGCGCGGCTCGGTTCGCGGATCAGCGTGCCCTGCCCGCTTCCGCCGCCGACTTCACATCACGCAGCCACCTCTCCAGGCCATCGCTGAGGATCTTGGTCGCGGCGGGTACGTTCGCGTCGACCTGGGGGCCGGTGTGGGTCTCCTCGGTGCGTACGAGGACGCCGCCCTTGACCTTGGTGAAGTCCCATACGTGGACGCCGTCGATGTGCAGCCCCTCGCCGATCGCGGGGCCGGTCCAGCGGATGCAGGAGTTGTGCTTGATCTGCTGGACGGTCGAGGTGATGTCCAGGCTGGTGGCGGGAGTTGAGGGGTTGGGCGGTACCGGGGTGGTCCACAGGAAGGTCGAGCCCTTCCGGAAGGGGCCGTGGTCGAGCCGTTCCGAGGTCTTGACCGCGGCTTGCCAGGAAGGCCAGCGCTCCACGTCGGTCTGCAGCTTCCAAATGGTGCTCAGCGGCGCGTGGATCACGGTCTCGGTCCGGTAGCGGACGCGGGCATCCGGGTCGACGCCCTCCCCGCGGCAGGTGAGCGACGCGCCGGGGTGAGGGGTGGTTCCGGCCGGCGCTGCCGCCGTCGTGCCCAGCACGGCGACGGCGAGCGGGACGGCGACCAGGGCCGCGCGGAGGCTGGTGCTGCGTACGCGGCGGTTCGATCCGGCGGACGACTTTGCTGCTGAGGCCGACATGGCGTTCCCCTTGAGTGAGTGGCTGAGTGAGTGGCAGGTGTGCGCGAATGAGTGCGACCAGCGGGGTGTGCGGGACGGAAGGGTCCGCCTCCCCGGCCGCGATTTAGGCGGCTTGCCGTTCGTTAGAAGTTCTAACACTCGGCCTTGATGGTCGTCAATAACCTTCGTGATAGCCTCTAACTAAATCTGGCGGCTTCAGCCGCGGCCGTACGGAGAGGTGGCAGGCCAGTGGCGGAATCAGGCACCAAGACGCCGCGCGAGCGCTATCGCGCCCAGGTCCGGGCGGAGATCAAGCGGTACGCGTGGGAGCAGATCGGCACGGCGGGGGCGTCCGCGCTGTCCCTCAATGCGATCGCCAAGCAGATGGGGCTGAGCGGGCCCGCGCTCTACCGGTACTTCGCCGGGCGCGACGAGCTGATCACCGAGCTCGTCCGGGACGCCTACCGGAGCCTCGCCGACACCCTCCGCGCGGCCACCGAGGCCTCCAAATCCGGCCCCGACATCGCCACCCTGGCGCACGCGCTGCGCGGCTGGGCCCTGGAGGACCCCAACCGCTACTTCCTCGTCTACGGCACACCCGTCCCCGGCTACCACGCACCCGACGACATCACCGTCATCGCCGACGAGATCATGAGGATGCTGCTCGACGCATGCACGGCGCTGCCCTCCGACGGCCCCGCGGCGCCGTTCGCCGAACACCTCCAAGAGCACCGGCAGTGGGCGGAGGGCCACCCCGCCCCGCCCGCCGCCCTCCAGAGGGCCCTGGCTTTCTGGACGAGACTGCACGGTGTCCTGTCCCTGGAGGCCGCGGGCCACTTCGCCGGTATGGGATTCGACCCCGGGCAGCTGTACGCCGCCGAACTGGACGACCTGACGCGGTTCAACTAGCCGGTCCAGGGGCGGGAGTTGGCCCCCGATTGACGGGCACCGGACGGATTGCCATGGGGGTCGGCCGTCAACTCCCTCTCCGCTACGTCCTGTTGGAGGGCGAGGCCGCCTGAAGGAGGGCGTTTCGGCAGGCCTCGATGGCGGGGTGGCGGCTGCTTCCGCGGCGTACGACGGTGAAGATGCGGCGGGTGCGCCGGCCGCGGGGGAGTTGGCGCAGGGGGACCGTAGGGCGCCGCCCGTTCCAGACGAGGTCCGGCAGGAACGCCGCGGCATGCCCCTGCTCGACCAGGCGCAGGTGGAGCAGGAGGTCGGTGGTCTCGAACCGTACGTCCGGCTCGAAGCCGGCGTTGCGGCACAGCGTCATGGCCCAGTGTCGCGCGCTCGTGCCCTCGGGTTCCATGACCCACGGATGGCCGGCGAGGGCGCGCAGCGCCGTCAACGGGGTTCCGCGGCCCGGCACTTCGGCCTGTGGCAGCGCGAGGCGGAGGGGGTCGTCGAGCAGGTCCTCCTCTTCGAGCTCGGCGGGGCGCGGGTTGGGGTTGCCCGGGTACTCCTCGGCGAGGACCAGGTCGAAGTCACGGGCCTGCAGGGCGGGCAGGGCGCCCTCCGGCTCCATGTGCGTGACGTGGACGCGCAGGTGCGGGTGTACGTCACGCAGCAGGCCGAGCGCGGTCGGGATGAGAGCCAGGGCGGCCGTCTGGAACGAGGCGATGCGCAACGTGCCGGTCAGGTCGGTCAGGGAGGTGGCGATGTCCGCCTCCGCGCGCTCCAGGCGTTCGAGTACCGCTTCGGTGTGGGCGACGAGGATCTCGGCCTGCTCGGTCAGCCGCACCCGCCGACCGACCGGTTCGAGCAGTGGGACGCCGACCTCGGCCTCCAGCTGGGACAGCTGCTGGGAGACGGAAGAAGGGGCGTAGGACAAGGCCGCGGCGACGGCCGCGAGCGTGCCGCGGTGCTTGAGCTCGCGCAGCAGGCGCAGTCGGTGCAGATCGAACATCGTCGGACCGCCCTCCGGGCCGCCGCGGAACACCTGCCTCGGAGGATGGCGCCGAGTGGCCGACGGTCGTATTTACGTCGGGTTTTGCGATGAGTATAGATCGGAAACGTTCGCTGGACCGATCGGAGGGCGCCGCCGCATCCTGGTCGGGTGCCCGAGAATGCTTCCTCCCTCCATGTCCTGCCGTGGTCCGCGCGGCCCGGGGCCCGTGCCTGGCGGTGTGAACCCGCGCCCTCCCGAGTGCGGGACTTCCACGCCGCACTGCCCGACTACGCTCCTACGCCCTTGACTGAACTCCCTCTACTTGCAAGGGAGTTGGGGGTTGGTCGCATCTTCGTCAAGGACGAGTCGTGCCGCCTGGGCCTTCCGGCCTTCAAGGCGCTGGGTGCGTCCTGGGCGGTCCACCGCATCCTCGCCGAGCGGGCCGCAAGCGGGGAGGGCGCGGGCCCGGTCACCTTGGTGACCGCCACCGACGGCAACCACGGCCGCGCGGTGGCCCGCATGGCCCGACTCCTCGGGCAGCGTGCCCATGTCTTCGTGCCGCAGGGGGTGCACCCGCAGGCGGTGTCCGCCATCGCCGCCGAGCGGGCCGAGGTCACCCAGGTCGCGGGGCCGTACGACGAGGCGGTACGGCTGGCGGCCGAGGCGAGTGCGGCGGCGGACTCGGTCCTGGTCCAGGACACGGCCTGGCCGGGCTATGAACGCATCCCCGGGTGGATCGTCGAGGGCTACTCCACCCTCTGCGCCGAGATCGACGAGCAGTTGACGGCGGCGGGGATCGCCGCGGGGCCCGGCCTCGTCGCCGTGCCCGTGGGAGTCGGGTCGCTGGCCCAGGCCGTGATCACCCACTACCGCAGTCGTCCCTCCGGGCGGGGCCCCGCGCTGCTTTCGGTGGAGCCGGAGGCCGCGGCCTGCGTCCTGGAGAGCCTCTCGCTCGGTGCGCCCGTCAGCATCACCACCGGCGCCACCAGCATGGCCGGGCTGAACTGCGGCACCCCGTCCAGCATCGCCTGGCCCTACCTGCGCGACGGCCTGGACGCGGCCGTCGCCATCGCCGACGCCGACGCGGCCCGCGCGGCCGCCCGCCTCGCCGAACTGGGCGTCTCCTCGGGCCCCTGTGGGGCCGCATCCCTCGCCGGCCTGCGGGCAGCGCTCACCGGCGCGGCCGCCGACGAACGCCGTACGACGCTGGGGCTCGGCCCGTCCTCGGTGGTCGTACTGCTCAGCACCGAGGGCACAGCCGCGAACCCGCACTCCGGCGGCGACCCCGGAGCAGTGTGCTGACCGACTTCGTGGCCGCGCCCGGTGTCCTCCGCCTCCCGGTCGCCATCGGCCGAACAGCGAGAGGGGGGCCGTCCGTACCGTGGGCGGCATCTGGGCAGCCGTCGGCCGGTTTGCTAGCTTCGAGTCATGGTCGCCCAGGCTGAGAACTTCGCGTCGCGTCGTTATGTCGACCTGCGCCGCCAAGGCACGGCCACCTGTCGCCCGAGCTGAGGCGACTGCGGCAGGACCGGATGCCTCCAAGTCGAGCTGAGGGAACGGACGCTGTGCCGCCGCGCGCGCGAGCAGGGGGTCATCAGCACGGCGAACCCGATGCACGTGGTGCGCGCCGCGGCCGAGGGGAGTCCGGTCGCGATACGGCTCCTCGTGGAGCGGGCCAGGATGGGCGGGCGGCCCGGCTGCTGCTCGACGTGCTCAACCCGGAGACGGTCGTCATCACCGAGGCCGGGGTGCTGTACCGGGACGACTGCCTCGGCGCGGTGCGCGAGGTTGTGGGGGAGGAGCGCGCCGCGCTGGTCGTGCCGAGCAGTTTCCCGGATTCCGTCCTCGCTGTGGCGGGCGGTTCCGTTGCCCTCGACGTGCTCTACCGCGATCCGCTGAGTGCGTCGGCGATATCTGGCGTGCGTGCGGGGCCGAATTAATTCAGAAACTCCGAATGTTGACAGAGGCTCTGCCGGGCCGCGAACATTCTGGGCATGAGCAGCGCGCAGGAATTCTCCCCGGTGATCCGGTCGCGGCAGGCCCGCGACCGGATCACCGGTGTCGCGCAGGCACCCTCGCGGCAGGTTCCGCTGACCAAGTGCCGTTTCATCGACCTGATGCGGATCGGCCGCACCCTTTGTCGCTGATGTGACGCAGTGTTCTCGACGGGTTGATGCGTCGATGTAGCAACGCATTGTTGCGGGCATGTTGACGTAGGGGCGCACTCTCCGCCTCGTACCCCTTCATGCTTCTGGCGCGCATCTTTGGCGTGCGCCGAATTTCTGCGCGTCCTTCCCCCTTCCTGGTACCTCTCCGTGCCCGGATGCCGGAAATGGCGCACGAATTCCACCCCCTTGGGTTTCCCTTGACCTCACGGAGTTCCTCCATGCCACCAGCACCCCCAGCCGTGCCCGGTGTCGACCGGCGGCTGTTCCTGTCCTCCCTGCTCGGCGTCGCCGCGGCGGCCGGCCTCAGCGGCTGTGCGGGTGGCAGCGCGGCCGACTCCAAGGCCAAGGGGTCCGCGTCCGCCCCACTGGCCACCTCCGTGCCCTCCGGCACAAGCCTGAAGATCGCCTCGTACCAGGGCGTCCAGCAGCTCCAGTTCAAGCTGGCGGGCCTGACCGACCTGCCCTTCACGGTGTCGGACTGGGTGAACACCGGCGCCGGCCCCGATGTCATCAACGCCTTCCGCGCCAAGTCCCTGGACCTCGCCAACAACGCGGGCATCCCGCCGATCCAGGCGCACTTCCAGGGGTACGACGCGAAGATCGTGGCGATCGACATCACCCGCAAGCCGAGCTACGTCTTCGCCACGAAGCCCGGCAGTGACATCCGGGACGTCCAGGGTTTCAAGGGGAAGAAGCTGGCCTTCTCGCAGGGGCAGGCGCAGGGCGTCGTCCTGCTACGGGCCTTGAAGCAGGCCGGGGTGAAGGATGACGACGTACACCTCGTGCCGCTGACGAGCAATCAGTTCTTCACCGCGCTCCAGGCGGGCCAGGTCGACATCGCCCCGCTGGCCAACAGTCAGGCCCCCGTCTACCTCAAGCAATACGGGCCCAGGGGCGCGCACACCATCCCGACCGACGTCGTGGACCTCCTCAACCTGCTGTGGGCGCCCACCTCCGTCCTCGCCGACCCCGCGAAGGCCGCCGCGGTCGCCGCGTACGTCCCCCGCCGGGCGAAGGGGCAGGTGTGGGCGTACGAGCACCCGGACGCCTGGAACGAGGAGTTCTACGTCAAGACCCAGAACCTCACCCCCGCGCAGGCCCAGTCCATAACCGCGCTCGCCAACAAGCCCTACTTTCCGCCCAGTTGGGACGCGGCGGTGAAATGGGAGCAGGAGGCTGCGGACCTGCTCGCCGAGGGCGGCTTCGTGAAACGGTTCAAGGTCGACTCGCTCTTCGACCGGCGCTTCGAGGGCCTCGCCGCCAAGGCCGTCCCGGCCGAGTACCAGAGGTGACGGCCATGACCACCACCGCGACGACACCGTTGGTGTCGGCACCCGCCGAGCAAGCCCGTCCCGTACCTCGCACCCGGCGCCGCGCCCTCGCACCCGGCAAACGGCTGCCCGCCTCCCGGCTCATCGCCCCGGGGCTCGTGCTCGCCCTGTGGGCGGCCGCGTCCGCCGCCGGGCAGCTGGACCCTCGGGACGGACGGCAAGGAGGCCGCCGAACGCGGGCGCGCCGCCCTCGCCGAAGTGGGGCTCGCGGGGCGCGAGAGAGCCTGGCCCAACGACTACGACTACGCGGTGCCGGACGAGGAGGTCGACGAGGACAAGGCCGAGCAGCGCGCCCAGTTCACGTCCATCACCTTCCGGACCGCCCACCCGGTCGTCCGCGTGCACCCTCTGACCGGCGAACGCGGCCTGTTCATCGGCGGGTTCGCCCAGCGGATCGTCGGCCTGTCGGTGGCGGAGTCCCGCAAGATCCTCGACCTGCTCCAGGCCTACGTGACCCGGCCGGAGAACGTCCTGCGCCTGCGCTGGTCCCCGAACCAGCTCGTCCTGTTCGACAACAGGATCACCCAGCACTACGCCATCGACGACTACAACGGCCTGCCGCGCCGGCTGCACCGCGTGACCGTCGCCGGTGACGTGCCGGTCGGCATCGAGGGCAAGGAGAGCTACTCGATCGCGGGCGACGCCTCGCACTACACATCGGTCGCGTCCGCGTAGGGGTGCCGCGCGCAGAGGGTGGCCCCTCCGGCCGGCCCGACCGGAGGGGCCACCCTCTGCGTTCGCACTTGCCCGGCCGACGCGCCGAGGCGGGTCCGAGTCATTGACAGTACAGCGACAGATCTTCTCAACTAGGCTCTTGAGTGCCACGTTTGACGATTCGTCAGCCGTCAGAGAGGTCATCGCATGTATCTGAGTGTGCCCTTCGAGAACGGCGGGTCGGTCGTCGTCGAACTGTCCGACGACCAGGGCTCCGGAGTCGTGCGGGCGAGCCGTGGCGAGGGCTTGATCGCGTCTTCCGTGGACACCTTCGAGGCGGGCCTGACCCGTGTCCGGCACGTCGCCGAGGCGGTGGTGAACCGCCTGACGGACCTGCCCAGGAGCCCCGACCGCATCCGCGCGGAGTTCGGGATCAAGGTTACGGCCGAGGCGGGGCTCGTCGTGGCCAAGGGGTCCGGGGACGCGCACATCGCACTGGAACTGGAGTGGAGTCGCCACCAGGGCGACGAATGAGGTCGCCAGGCGTGTCGAACAGCCAGGCCTGGGAGCGGGGGACGGCGCGGATCCTGCACGACGGCCTCCCGGTCGGCGCCGCGTTCCTCATACCCGGCCGTCTGCTGCTCACCTGCGCCCATGTCATCTCGGCCATCGCGGGCCTCCCGGACGACCGGCCGTTGCCCGCGCGCTTCGAGGTGACCGTCGACTTTCCCCTCCTGGCGGGGCGCCCGAAAGCGTCGGCCACGGTGCACTTCAGCGTGCCGGTGGCCGCCGACAACAGCGGCGACGTCGCCGTGCTGCGGCTGGCAGGCCCGCCCCCGGCGGACGCTGTGGCGATGCGGATCCTGGAGGCGGACGACCTGGCCGGGCACCGCTGGCGGGCGTTCGGGTTCCCGACCTACCCGGGGTCGAACGGAAGCAAGGACGCCGGGATCTGGACCCGTGGCACAGTCGAGGGCCGCGAAGGGACCGGCTGGTGGCAGCTGACGTTCGACGAGGGGGTGGGCTTCCCGCTGGCCGGAGGCTTCAGCGGGGCGCCGGTGTGGGACGAGGAGTACCAGGGCGTCATCGGGGTCGTCGTCGCGGTGGAGGGAGACCAGCGGCGCCGTACCGGCTATGCGCTGACCGTGGAGTCGCTCGCGAGGGAGTGGCCGCAACTGCGCTCGCGGTTGATCAGCGGCAGCCCCTTCCGTGAACTGTGGCCGTTCACCGAGCAGGACGGCGCGGTGTTCCACGGGCGCGCCAACGAGACGCGCCGGTTGCTCGAACTGGTCGCTGAGCAACAGGTTCCGGTACTGCCGGTGTTCGGTGCCTCCGGCGTCGGCAAGTCCTCGCTGATCGGCGCCGGTCTGCTGGCCCGAGTCGACCCCGGCACCTGCCTCGTCGCCCGGGTGCCGCACGGATTGCGGCTGACAGCCGAGGAACTGCTGGCCTGGGCCTTGGCGTCCGCCGGTGACGAGGACACGCGCAAGGCGGACTGGCACGACCGGTGGTGCGCCCTGGCCCGCCGGCTGCGGGACAAGGACGGACTGAACACCGCGCTCGAACAGACCCTGGCCCGGCACGGGGGGCGACGCAGACTCCTGCTGGTGGCCGACCAGTTCGAGACGCTCCTGGTGGACGCGCCGGAAACGGCTCGCCGGCTCGACACGATGCTGGGCGTCCTGACCTCGCGCCGCGCCGACGGCAGCCGGCCGGCCCAGGCGGTGGTCGTCACCCGCATCGATTTCCTGCCGCACATCGAGCAGCTCCCCGTGCTGCGGGCGGCCTGGGAGGCGACCCATGTCGTGGTGCCGCCGATGACGCGCGATCAACTGCGCGAGACCATCGCCCGCCCGCTGGAGGGGCACCCCGGCATCCGATTCGCCGACGGCCTGGCCGAGCAGCTGGTACGCGACACCCCGAGCGGTGCGGCCGCGCTGCCGATGCTGGAGTACACCCTGAGCCAGCTGTGGGCGCGGCAGGAGCGCGGGTTCCTCACCGCCAGGGCCTACCAGGAACTCGGCGGGGTGCAAGGCGCTCTGGTCGGCAACGCGGAGCGCACGCTGTGGGAGTGGGCGGACGACGCCGAGCACGAGGCACTGGAGCGCATCTTCATTCAACTGGTGCGCCCCGGTGAGCAGGTGGATGCGGGAGAACGCGGTCCGGACATACGCAGGGTCGCCGACCGAGGCCAGTTCTCCGAGCGTGACTGGTCGCTGATCCACCGCCTGGCCAGTACCCGGCTCGTCGTCGTGACCCGGCGCCCGACGGGCCTCGACACCGCCGAACTCGCCCATCAGGCCCTGGTGGAGAGCTGGCCGCGACTTCGTGACTGGATCGAGCGCAACCGTGACTTCCGCAGCTGGCAGGAGGAGCTCCGACGTACTCTGCGGACGTGGCAGGAGCAGGGCCGCCCGCCCGAACTCACCCTCGACCAACGCCGGATCGACGAGGCACAGCGGTGGCTCGGCACCCGGGCGCCGGAAATCTCCGCCGAGGAAGCGGAGTTCGTCCAGCACAGCCAACGCCTGCGTGCCCGCGACCGGCGACGGCGCACCATCCGGTACGTGGCTCTCTGCCTGGCGTTGATCGCCGCCTCGCTCGCCACTGTCGTCGCGGTCCAGCAGCACCGCGACAGTGACGCCAACCGGCGCACCAACCTCTCGCACCGGCTCGACACGGAGGCCGCAGTCCTTGACGCCTCCCAGCCCGGCCTGGCCAAGCAACTGCGCATCGCCGCGTACCGCTCGGCCCCGACCCGGGACGCCTTCGACGCCCTGTCGGCAGGCCTGCCGCTGCCCGGCACCATCAGCGCGCCCGGCGTCACCGCTGTGAGCTCCGGCGGGGGACTGCTCGCCATGGCCCAGGGCGGGACGGTGCGTCTGTGGAGCCTCGCCGGTCATGCCGACCAGGCCGTCCTGACGGTGGACGGTGCCGCCACCGCCGTCGCGCTCACCGCCGAGGGGCGTCTCCTTGCGATCGGCTCGGGCAACGGGACCGTACAGCTGTGGGAGACCGCACAACCGGCCCACCCCCGGCGGCTCGCCGACCTCGTCGGTGGGCATGGCCCGGTGCGTGCCGTGTCCCTGGGCGGCCAGGTGCTGGCCGTGGCGGGCCGGGACCGGAGCGTCCGGATCTGGCAGCTCACCGACCCCGCGCATCCGAGGAACCTCCCGCCGCTCGACGACGGCACCGCACAGGTCGCGGGCCTGGCCGTCAGTTCCGACGGGCGCGAGGTGGCCGGGGCGAGCCTGGATCACAGTGTGCGGCTGTGGGATCTCAAGGACCCCGAACACCCGCAAGCCCTCGCGCGTCTGACCCTGCCGGAACCGGCACGCGCGGTCGCGTTGGCCCCGGTCGGGCACGCCCTCGCGGCCACCGGCGACGACGGCGCCGTACATCTGTGGGACATCACCGACCCGCACAGCCCGCGCTCCCCGGTTGTCCTTCCCGGAGAACGAGGCCCCTTGACCGCAGTGGAGTTCAGCCCCGACGGGAAGACGCTCGCGGCCACCGTGCCGGCCCCCGAACCGGCCGGCACCCTGCTGTGGGACGTCTCCGACCCGGCGCACCCGGTGGCGCAGCCCGCCCTGAACGGCGGCAGCGCCGCCCTGGCCTTCACCACCGACGGACGGACTCTGGCCACGTTGGACCAGGCGCGTCACGCCATTCGGGCGCCCGGCGACGAGGTCGAACTCTGGGACGTGCGCGGCGGACAGGCGCGCTCGGCTCTGGCCACCGTCCCCGAACCTGCCCGGTCCATCGTGACGCCGAGCATGGGACTGGCCCCGGACGGCCGGCTGCTCGCCACGAGTTCGGCGGACCGGGTCGAGATCTGGGACCTCAGCACCCCGCAGGAGCCACGGCTCACTGCCCGCCTGACGGGTGGGGGAGGCGGCGTGACGATCAGCGGCCGTGTGCTTGCGGTCGGCGCGAGCGGCGGCGTGTCGCTCTGGGACCTCACCGACCCCCGGCGGCCGACCGAACTCGGCTCGGTCCGCCTCCGGCAGGACGACTTCAACGAGCCGACCACCCTGGACTTCAGCCCCGACGGGCGGCTGCTCGCCGCCGGCTTCGCTTCCGACGGACGGCTGCGCCTCCTCGATGTGACGGATCGGGCCCACCCGACCCAGCTGGCCACCATGGCCGGCAGCGGCCGGGGCGTCGTGACTTGCAGCTTCGGGCCGGACGGCAGGGTGCTGTCCGTCAGCGAAGGCGCCACCGTGGACGTCAGCGACTTCCGCAGCGCGCTCTGGGATCTGAGCGACCCGACCCACCCGAAGCCCGCGACCCCGGCGATGACCCGCATCGGCCCGGTCAGCGCCACCGCACTGTCACCGCGCCGGGCCGTACTCGCTACGTCCGGCACCGACGGCGTCCTCACCGTCTGGGACGTCGGACAACTCGGCGCACCGAAGCCGCTGGGCACCGCACCCGCCACCACCAGCCCGCTGCGAGCCCTGCGCTTCAGTCCGGACGGTACGGCCCTGGCCGGGCTGGACGACACCGGCGGCACGCACCTCTGGGACGTGCCAGCCTCCGGCCGTCCAGGAGCGACCGCCGACTTCGCCCCGATGACCAAGGACCTCGAAAACGGCCTTGCCCTCACCGCCCCACTGCCCGGCGGAGGCCGACTCGTCCTCAGCGAGGGAGCCCCAGGGGCGATCGCGATCCGGGATACCGACCCCGAACGCCTCGTCCAACGGCTCTGCTCCGCCACGGGCGATCCGATCAGCAGATCCCAGTGGCAGAAGTACGTGCAAGACACCGACTACGCCGCGCCGTGCCGCCCACCGCTATAGCGCCTCCCGGCGCGACCCCACACCCGCGAAGGAGAGCCCCCGTGGTCCCGCATTCGCCTCGCACCTCCGCCCCGTTCCGGCACTTCGGCATCATCCTGGGGGCGGCGACAGCGTTCGTCCTGGCAACCGCCTGCTCGGGGAGCGGCGAACACGCCCACCCCTCGGCCGATCCGGCTTCCACCCGTCCGTCCGCCAGTACAGCGCCCCCGGTGAAGCCGGCCGACGTGTCCTCGTTCGTCGGCCACTGGACCGGTCACGGCAACTGGCTCCAGGTGAATGCCGACGGCTCGTTCGAGATCGGCAAGCGTCTGTACGTCACCTGCGGTCAGGCCGCCCCGCCGTGCGACACAGTGGTAAACGGCCAGATCACCGATGGGGGTCACGCCACGGGGCGGCTCACCGGTGTCGACGGAACCGCGGCCACCGGGAGCGTCGCAGAATCCAACGACCCTGGCTGGCTCAAGCCCGGACCCCTCACCATGACGCTGAACCCCACCACTGACAGCATCGCCACCGCGGGCACCAACTACTGCGGCCCCGACGCCCCGAGCCACGTGTGCTATTGAGACGGCGACGGGGGCACCGACGATCCGGTACCCCCGCCCCTTCCCTCAGTCCGTGGCGGGCAACTGCCGACGTGCCGCGCGCGCCGCCGCCGTCATGCGTTCCAGGGCCGGGCGGACCTCGGCCCAACCGCGGGTCTTGAGGCCGCAGTCGGGGTTGATCCACAGGCGTTCGGCGGGTACGGAGCGCAGTGCCCGCGTGATGAGGTGCGCGGTCTCGTCCTCGGGCGGGACGCGGGGGGAGTGGATGTCGTACACCCCTGGACCGACCTCGCGCGGATAGCCCGCCGCGGCCAGCTCGTCCGCGACCTGCATGTGGGAGCGGGCCGCCTCCAGGCTGATCACGTCCGCGTCCAAGTCGTCGATGGCGGAGAGGATCTCGCCGAACTCGGCGTAGCACATGTGGGTGTGGATCTGGGTGTCCGGCCGGACCCCGCCGGTCGTCAGCCGGAACGCCTCCGTCGCCCAGGCCAGGTATGCGGGGTGGTCGGCCGGGCGCAGCGGCAGGGTCTCGCGCAGAGCCGGCTCGTCGACCTGGATGACCGAACTGCCATGAGCTTCAAGGTCGTTGACCTCGTCGCGCAGTGCCAGGGCGACCTGGCGGGCGGTGTCGGCGAGCGGCTGGTCGTCGCGGACGAAGGACCAGGCGAGCATGGTGACCGGCCCGGTGAGCATGCCCTTGACCGGGCGGTCGGTGAGGGACTGGGCGTACGTCGTCCAGCGGACCGTCATCGGCTCGGGGCGCGAGATGTCGCCGGCCAGGACCGGCGGGCGCACATAGCGGGTGCCGTACGACTGGACCCAGCCGTGCTGAGTGGCGAGGTAGCCCGTCAGCTGCTCGGCGAAGTACTGCACCATGTCGTTGCGTTCGGGCTCGCCGTGCACGAGGACGTCGATGCCGGTCTTCTCCTGGAAGGAGACCACCTCGCGGATCTCGGCCTCGATGCGCTCCTCGTACGCGGCCGTGCCGATGCGTCCGGCGCGCAGGTCGGCGCGGGCGGTGCGGAGTTCGCCGGTCTGCGGGAACGAGCCGATCGTCGTCGTGGGCAGGGGCGGCAGATTCAGGTGGGCGCGCTGGGCGGTGGCCCGTTGGGCGTATGGCTGGGCGCGGCGGGCGTCTGCCGCGGTGACGGCGCCGGTCCGGGCGCGTACGGCCGGATCGCGGGTGATGGCCGAACCGGCGCGGGAGGCCAAGTCGGCCCGGTTGGCGGCCAGTTGGGCCGCGATGGCGCCGGTTCCGCCGGACAGGCCGCGGGCCAGTGTGACGATTTCTGCCGTCTTCTGGCGGGCGAACGCGAGCCAGCGCGCGATCTGCGGCTCGATGCCGCGTTCGGCGGCCGCGTCGAGCGGGACGTGGAGCAGCGAGCAGGAGGCGGCCACATCCACGCGGTCGGCGAGTCCGAGCAGCGTGCCCAGGGTGGACAGCGACTTCTCCAGGTCGTTGATCCATACGTTGCGCCCGTCCACGACCCCCGCGACGAGCCGCTTGCCGGGGAGGCCGCCGACCGTGGCGAGATCGTCGAGGTTGGCGGCCGCGGGGCCGGTGAAGTCCAGCGCGAGCCCGTCGACCGGCGCCTTGGCGAGGACCGGCAGGGCCTCGCCGAGCCGGTCGAAGTAGGAGGCGACGAGGAGCTTGGGGCGGTCGGTGAGCGCGCCGAGCTCCCGGTAGGCGCGGGCGACGGCGTTCAGTTCGGCGGGGGTGCGGTCCTGGACGAGCGCGGGCTCGTCCAGCTGCACCCACTCGGCGCCTGCCGCCCGCAGGTCGGCCAGCACCCGCGCGTACACCGGCAGCAGCCGGTCGAGCAGGGTGAGCGGCTCGAAGTCGGCGGCCACGCCGGGCGCGGGCTTGGCGAGCAGCAGATACGTCACCGGGCCCACGAGCACGGGGCGCGCGGCAAGCCCGAGCGCGAGGGCCTCCTTGAGCTCGCCGACCTGCTTGGAGGAGTCGGCGGCGAAGATGGTGTCCGGCCCCAACTCCGGTACCAGATAATGGTAGTTGGTATCAAACCACTTGGTCATTTCGAGCGGCGCCACGTCCTGGGTGCCGCGCGCCATCGCGAAGTAGCCGTCCAGGACGTCGGTTGAGAGGGCCTCGCGGTGGCGGTCGGGCACGGCGCCCACCATGACGCTGGTGTCCAGGACGTGGTCGTAGTACGAGAAGTCACCGGTCGGCACCTCGTGGATGCCGGCCTCGGCGAGCTGCCGCCAGGTGGCCGCCCGCAGTTCGGCTGCGGTCCGCCGGAGTTCGGGGGCGCCGACGCGGCCCTTCCAGTAGCCCTCGATCGCCTTCTTCAGTTCCCGGTTCGGCCCTTGGCGGGGGTAGCCGTACACGGTGGCGCGTGCTGCCGCGGCTGCGGACTTGGTCACGAGACTCTCCTTCGCGAGCTCTTCGGTGGAGCGGACCCCGGAACGGGACGAAGGCGCGAAGGGACGACGGACCAGAGCCACGGCATGTGCGCCGTTGCCGCTGGTGCGTACGCCGACCCGCCCTCGAGGTCACCGGGATCTCCGCGCGCGATCGGTCGCACACGGGCAGTGGCAGGTCTTCGGACTCGCGGGCACGCCTCGTGCTCTCCGAGGCATCTACTGGCCGTCGCTTCCCAGACCCGGCCGGGCCCAGTGCGTATGACGGCGGTCGTTCCCGCTCACCGCTGCGGGGCAGTCCCGGATTCCCACCGGGTTCCCTCTTACGACGCATCCCGCCTGGCGGACGGGGCGAACCAGCTGCATGGGCAGCGTACGCGCTCCGCTCGGGGCGCGGGGCGGCGGGGGCTGGTCGTACCCCGGACCCGCCCGGCTGCCTACGCTCGAAGGGGGGGCACTCTCGAAGCGGCGAGGGGACGGACGAGGCGGGCATCGCGTTCGCCGAGGATGTCTTCTGCGACCTGAGCCTTCCGCAGTGGCGGCTCCAGGCCGCGGGCCGCGACCAACTGGTAGCGCTGCGCCGCACCAGCCACCCCACCCCGGCACCGTCCCGCGCCACCGTGTCGACGTCACGGACTCCGGTCTCGTCATCGAGTTCGAGGAGCGCTGGGAGGACGGCGGCGCAAGCTGGTACTGCCGGGAAAAGCTGCGCGCCGAGGTGCGCGACGGAGTCATGAGCGAGGTATCCGTCTACTGCACCGGCGACTGGTCACCGGCGGTGCAGGACGCCCACACGAAGGGGGTGACTCTGCCGCGCCCGTGAGCGCCACGGAGAGACCCGTTAGCCTGGCCGCATGCCCAAGGCCTCAGGAGTGGCCAGCTTCTACGATCGGCTCGCCGCCGACTACCACCTCATCTACGCCGACTGGGACGACGGCATCGCCCGGCAGGGCCGGGCCCTGGACGCGGTGATCCGGGCCGAGCTCGGTCTCGACAGCGCCAGGGTGTTGGACTGCTCGTGCGGGATCGGCACCCAGGCCATCGGGCTCGGCCTGCGCGGACACCGGGTCACGGGCACGGACATCAGCACCGGGGCCGTCACGCGCGCGGTCCGCGAGGCGGCCCTTCGAGGCGTCGCACTCCCCGCAGCAACAGCCGACATGCGCCAACTCCCCTTCGCGGCAGCCCAGTTCGACGTCGTCGTGAGCGCAGACAACTCCCTTCCTCACCTCCTCACGGCGCACGACGTGCACGCCGCCCTCACGGAGATGCGGCGCGTCCTGCGCACCGATGGGCTGCTCATCCTCAGCACCCGTCCGTACGACGAGATCCTGAAGGCGCGGCCCGCCTCGACCCCGCCGCAAGTCGCCGCCTCGCCGCACGGCAGGAGCATCACGTTCCAGCTGTGGGACTGGCACGAGGACGGCGAGCGTTACGACCTGGAGCACTTCCAGCTCGTCCCGGACGGTGCGGGGGAGTGGGACGTGTGCGTGCGGCGCTCCACCTATTGGGCTCTGTCCCAGGGGCAGTTGAGCTCATACGTGATCGAGGCGGAGTTCGCCCGGCCGCGATGGCTGGCCCCCGAGAGCACCGGCTTCTTCCAGCCCGTACTCACCGCGCGCGCCGCTTGACCAGCCGGCCGCGGCCGTGCCGACGGTCAATGCCAGGGCCGGTCCGATCGCCGCCGCTCGGGCCGTCATCCGTACGCACATCGTGTGCCCTTCCCGGTTGCTCGCCGACCGCTTCGACGACAGAGCGGGGCCCGGCCGGACATCCACCACACGGGCCGACCGGGCCCTGCCTGAGCAGGAGCGACACGTGGTGGGGCGGGACCTGTGGAGGATCGACGGCCTAGGCTTCCGTCTGGCATTGGCCCCGACCTCAGGAGCGCACACCGTGTTCGACCCCGCACCGGAGTACCCGTACCCCGACGGCCAACGGCTCGACGAGGCGCCCGCTCCGCACGCCCTGCTCGCGCCCGTGGCCGGCCTCCTCGGCACCTGGTTCGGCCGGGGCGAGGGCGGATATCCGACGATCACCGGGGACTTCGCGTACGCGCAGGAAGTCACCTTCAGCCACGACGGCCGGCCCTTCCTGCGGTACGAGGCCCGGGCCTGGCTGCTCGACGAGGACGGCGCGCCGCTGCGTCCCTCCGCGCGCGAGAGCGGCTGGTGGCGGCTCCAGGCCGACGGGCGGGTGGAGGCTCTGATCACCCAGCCCACCGGCATCGCGGAGATCGCGGTCGGCGCCGCGGACGGTAAGACGGTCGACCTCTCCACCAACGACGTGGCCCTCACTCCCACCGCGAAGGAGGTCGACGCGACCCGCCGCCGCTACGAGCTGACCGACGACGACACGCTGACGTTCACGCACGACCTCGCGGCGGTCGGCCAGCCCCTGCAACACCACCTCTCGGCGGTCCTGCGACGCAGGGGCTGAGCGCTCACCTTCTTCGAAGAAGCCGACGGACTAACAGGGCGTCGAAGCGCCGTGCTGGCGGGTGATGTTGTCGTTCGACATCCAGCCCGCGGTACTGGAGCCCTCGATGCGGACGTAGGTCCACTTGTTGCCGTGGGCGTTGGTCACATAGCAGTGGTACCAGAGCTTCGTACCGGACTTGGCCAGCGAGACGGCCGGGCACGTCTGGTACGGGCCGGTCTGCAGGTGGTAGTCCCCGGCCATGTACCCGTAGGAGCCCGGTGCCGGGTCCTTGTGGCTCCAGCCGGTGCAACTCGTCGACACCGGGGTGGGTTTGGCCGGTGTCGAAGGCTTCGCGCTGCCGCTCGCGGCGCTGCTCGGCTTCCCCGGGGCACCCGTCTGTGTAGGGGCTGTCGACGGTTTGTCGCCGGGGCTTGAGGGCTTCGCGGCGCTCGGGGAGGCAGTGGCGCCGCCCGGGAGCCCGGCCGCGTTCGACTCGTCGGAGCCCGGCGGCGTGCTGACTCCCGGCCCGGCCGCCTGGGCGCCGCCGTCGGAGCCCTTGTCGTTCTGATGGCCCGTCAGGGCGTAGGTGATCCCGCCCCCGGCGAGCACCACCGCGGCCGCTGCCGCTATGACCGTACGGCTGCGGCGCCGGCCCCGGTCGGCCGGGGCGCGGCGCCCCGAGGCCGTGTCGTGCTGCGGAACGGTGGGCGCCTGGTAGCCGGCCTGCGGAGGCTGCTGGTACTGGGCCTCGGCCACCGGCACCGGCGGGGGAGGCGGGCCGAAGGCGGCCGGAGCCGTGGGAACGGGGGCCGGCGGCGCGGGATTCGCCGTGCCGCTCGCCGCCACCTGCTCCAGCATCTGCCGCGCCTGCTCGGCGGTCGGCCGGCGCTCCGGCTCCTTCGCCATCAGGGCCTGCAGCACCGGAGTGAGCGCGCCCGCCCGCTGCGCCGGCGGAAGCGGGTCGGTGACGATCGCCGACAGCGTGGAATACACCGACGTACGGCGGAACGGAGAAGTGCCCTCCACCGCCGCGAACAGCGTCATCCCGAGCGACCAGATGTCCGAGGCGGGACCGGGCTCGCGGCCCTGCGCGCGCTCGGGCGGCAGGAAGTCGAGCGAGCCGACGAGCTCACCGCTGCGGGTCAGCTTCGCCATGGCGTCGTCGCCCGAGGCGTCCATCGTGGCGATGCCGAAGTCGGTGAGGACGACCCGGCCGCCGCGTTCGAGCAGGATGTTGCCGGGCTTCACGTCCCGGTGCAGCACGCCGACCTGGTGGGCGGCGTCGAGAGCGTCCATCAGCTTGGCGCCGATCGCCGCGGCCTCGCGCGGATCCAGCGGGCCCCGCTCGGCCATCACGTCGTCGAGGGAGGGCCCGTCGACGAGTTCCATGACGATGACCGGGAGACCCTGCTCCTCGGTCACGTCGTGCACCGTGACCACGCCGGCGTGCCGGATGCGAGCGGCGGCCTGCGCCTCGCGCTGCATCCGGGTCCGCAGATCGGCCAGTTCGGGCGCGGACACATCGGTGTACGCCCGCAGGATCTTGACGGCGACCTCTCGGTTGAGCATCTCGTCCACGGCCCGGGCCACCACGCCCATGCCGCCGCGCCCGATCATCGAGGTCACCCGGTAACGGCCGCCGAGTACCTTGCCGATCAGCGCTCCGTCGATCTCTTCCCCCGCTGGCACCGCACGCTCCGTTCCCTGGCGGCCGTCACTTCACGGCCTGGCGGCACCAGAGTAGACGTATGTTCGGGTGCTCCCGGCATCGGCTATGAGCCCGCACCTGCCCCGATGGCCTCCGGTCCCCGACCGGGGTCAACTTGCCCTGCCCGAGCCCCTGTTGTCCTCACCCCGCGGCTGGTCGAGACTGGTTCCGGCCTCGGGTGACGCTCGTGCTCGTCCTGTGTCGACGGCGTGTGCGCCGCATTCCCGGCGGTGGGGGGCGGAGTTCAGACATGGGCTCTCGGCGAAGGGGCGGTATCCCGGATCTCGCGTCGGCGCTCACGGCGCTCAAGGACCGCAGCGGCCTCAGCTACGCGCAGTTGGCGACGCGCTGCTGGCTCAGCGCGTCCACGGTGCACCGGTACTGCCAGGGCAAGGTCGTACCGGCCGAGTTCGGGACCGTCGAGCGGATCGCGCTGGCCTGCGGAGCGGAGCGGGCCGAGGTGGACGACCTCTACCCGCTCTGGTCCAGGGCCAACTCCGGGCCGCCCGCGCCGGATTCCCGCCCGGCGCCGCGGATTCATGAACCGGTCGCGCAGGCCGCGCCCGTCGGCGCCGGGCGAGCCGCGCGACGCCACCGCAGATGGGCCGCCCTGCTCGGCGCGCTGTTCCTCGTCGCCGCCCTCTCGCCGTCGTCCACACCGCGCCATGTCCCGGTCGCCTCCCAGCGGCCCCGGCCGCAGACGGTCGCGGGGCCGGCCTGGGAGCAGTACCCGGCCGCGGTGCCGTCCGCCTTCTTCGGCGTGACCATCAACAGCAACACGGGCCTCATGCCCGGATTCCGGTACGCGGGCCGGATCGACGCGTACGAACTCTGGGCCTTCGCGCCCTCGCCCCACTTCTACAGCGGCGACGCGGACACCCTGGCCCGCATGACGCGGCGGGCCGTGTCGATCGTGCGCCGCGCCGATCCGAAGGCCACGCCGGTCTGCCTGTCGATGGGCGACCTGTGGACCCCGGCGTCCCAGCGGTTCCTGCTCGACTTCGCGGCGGCCGGCAGCTACCGGGACTGCGACGCGGCCGGTGTCAAGCTCTACCCCCAGCACGACGGGGACACTCCGGAGAGCCTGGTCGCCCTCGCCGACCTGATCGACCGCACCTTCCACTCGGCCGGTGTGCACCCGGCGCTGTGGAACACGGGCAGCGCCTATCGCGTCGCCACCGCACGCCCGCTGGACGCCGCGCGGTCCATCGCCTATGCGGTCCGCTTCTACCTGATCGGCATGTACGTGCGCTATGCCCGCACCTACTTCTACAACTGGGGCGGCACCAAAGTGCCCTTGGTGCTTCAGGCCGCCGGCGGGCCGCCCACCGAAGCGGCCCGCGCGGTCGCCACCCTCCAGCAGTGGCTCGCCGGCGCCGGCATCGTCTCCTGCGGCCACGGCACCCCGGCGGGACTCCCCGGCACCGTATGGCAGTGCCGCTTTCTGCTGGCCACCCCCGTGGGCCGGCCGCAAGTCCCGGCGGTCGTCCGCTGGACGGAGTCGGGCACGGCTTCCATGCCCGTGGACCCGGGCGACCGCAGCGTCCGCTACCTGGACGGCCGCACGATCGCCGCTCCCCGGCGGCTGACCGTCACGGAGATGCCCCAGCTGGACGTCGAAGCGCCGGGCGACCCGGTCCTCAGCAGTGGCTCGGGCTCTGCGCGGTGATGTGCGCGACCGAGTTGTCCGCGACCTTCACCCAGACCGCCGACTTTCCGCGGCGGTCGTAGGTCTGGGAGTAGTCGGGCTCCCAGCTGTTCACGAAGCGCACCTTGACGCACCAGCCGGGATCGACCTGGAAGGCGTCCCAGTCCACGGTCCAGGGTGTGTGCGTGTGCGGCGCGAGATAGTAGGTCTGCTCCTTCACCTTGCCGGACGTACAGGTCGGCCGGGTGGCCGTCCACGCGCCCGTGATGTCGCCCCCTCGGCACCAGTTGCGGTAGGCGACCGCATGGTACGAGCTGTCGTTCGCCGTCCTGGAACAGCCCGCGCTCGTACACGAGGACCCCGCGTGTGCGGAGGGCGCGAACCCGGCCGCGGCGGCGAACAGCGCCACCACCCCCAGAGCGACCGGCCTGACCCGGCTCCGCCTGTTTCCCCGTCGATTGGCCATAACTGTCGTACCTCCGATTCCGGCCCAACTCCCTTTCGTTTAGGGGAGGTTGTGGGCGCGCCTGAAGCTTCGGTGCGATCCCGCACGCCGCACAAGCCGCACGGGTGGATCTGGGACGCTGGGACGACGACCCCGCCCTGACCTGCACGGAATCCGGGCCCTGGGACGGCTCGGAGGCGGTACCCCGGGACCGGACCGGGGTTTGGCTCTGGCCATGCTGCCTACCCGGCCTGATGAACCCTCGACGGGCTCCCCCTTGCGAGACGGGACGACTGGCGGACGGGGCAAGGCATGAACAATCGGCTGGGATTGGGGCTCGCGGCGGGCGCGGGCCATGACCGCATCTCGGGCGTGGTGCCGGACGGGCCGGGTTCGGCGGAGTACGAGGACGACGCCGAGTGCGAAGACGAGGCGGACCGGGAAGCGGAGGAAGGGGACCCCGAGGCGGCCTCGTCCGCGCGGAAGCGGGGTCTTCCTGCTCGCCGCACTGCGCCGCAGCCGGCGCCCGGCCGATCAGCGGCCCCCGTTCGGCTACGGCAAGGAGCGCTACTTCTGGTCGCTGCTCGCCGCCGTCGGCATCTTCGTCATGGGCGGCTGCTTCTCCTTCGCGCAGGGCATCGGGGCGCTGCATGCGCACCAGCAGGAGTCCACGGCCGGCTATGTCGCGGGCCTGTCCGCCCTCGGCGTGGTGCTCGCGGCCGAAGGCGGCTCACTGCTTCGCGCGCTGCACCAGGTTCGCGGCCAGGGCGGCGGCATCGGCAGCGACCCGGCCCTGCGCACCGTCGTCGCCGAGGACGGCACGGCGGTGCTCGGTGTGCTGCTCGCCGGGGCGGGCATGGCCCTGCACATGGTCACCGGGCGGGTGGTCTGGGAGGCCTCGGCCTCGATCGCCATCGGACTGCTCCTGTCAAGGACCGTTCACAGGTGAACTCGGGGTGATCTAGGGTCGATCGGAAAACCATGCAGAACACCATGGAGTTCGCTTTGGAATCGACGCCTACATCGCCCGGCACGTCCCCCGGCCCGCAGAAGCAGGGCTGCATGGTCGGCCTCTTCTGGATCGACGCGGAAAACGTCCACCTGGGCACGCCCAGCGCCACGACGGCGTCGGACGTGCTGCTCACACCTGATTCGCTGCGAGTCGTCGGACCCGAGCCGAGGGAGTGGCCCTGGTCTGATGTGACCTCCGTGGAGGTGATCGGGGCGCCGGTCCGTTCGACCGGCGTACGGTGGGCCGGCCGCGCGGCATCGGTGGCCGCGGCCGCGCTGGACGTCTGGGTCCCTGGCAGCCCCGAGGAGATGACCGTGGCGGTGAGCGCGGGGGACAGCCGTATGGAGACGACCGTGCTGTCCGGTGCCGCTACCGCGTACAGCCGGCGCGAGGTCGAGCTCTCCCGCGCGCTGCTCGCCCGCTTCGTGGACGGCACGTCCTCGCCCGCAGTGCTGAGCAACTGGTGGAGTTCGGCGGATCCGGGTGTCCTGCGCTCGCGCGGCCGCGAAGCCGTACTGGAGGAGTGGCTCGCGACAGAGTGACCCAGCGACGATCGTCGCTGGAGGCAACTGACCGATGCCCGGCCGGAGTTGACGGCCGGGCATCGCGGGATGGGGACGTCACATGTGCGGACGCCCGTAGTAGCCGCCGATCTGCTCGTGGTAGGCCGGGTCCCCGAGGTGCTTCTCCTTGTCGAACTCGGGGGAGTCCTTGATCTGTTCCTTGCTGCAGGCGACGTAGATTTTCTTCTCGACCGCGTCGACGCGCGTCAGAACCCCGGCCGGCAGCAGGACGTGCTTGCCGAAGATCCAGGGGCCGGTGTCGACGACGATGTACGAGGAGCTGACCTCCTCGGAGTACTTGTCGACCTTGCCGATGCTTCCGTCGGTCGCCTCGACCTTGAACCCGGTCAGGTCGGTACCCGGCTGGTACGCGGCTGCCTGGGGGTAGGCCCAGATGTTCTCCATGGTGAAGGAATCCCTTCGTATGGACGGTGGGTGCGGAGTGCGGACGGCGAGCGCCGTAAGTGCACGGCACCGCGGGTCCGCGCACCGCCCGGGTTCCCGAGGCCCCCGCCCCTACACTCCGCTCGGCGGGCCGGGCCGCTGCTTTCGGCCGATCGGCCGACCCGGGGCGTGCCGGAGGCCGGCTCCTGTGGTCGGCTGGACACAGCCCGACGACGAGGTGAGGGGTTGAGCAGTGTGAGTGCCGTGCAGGAGTTCCTCGACCGCCTCGACTACCCGATGTACGTCGTGACGGCGGCGGCAGGTGAGGAGCGAGCCGGGTGTCTCGTGGGGTTCGCCTCGCAGTGCTCGATGGTGCCGGTGCGGTTCATGGTGTGGCTGTCCACGGCCAACAGGACGTACCGCGTGGCCTGTTCGGCCGATTTCCTCGCCGTGCACCTGCTGGGCCGCGCCCAGTACGACCTGGCAGCGCACTTCGGTGGCCGGACGGGCGACGACATCGACAAGTTCACCGACGTCGCCTGGCGCGAGGGGCCGGCCGGCGCGGTGCTGCTTGACGAGGCTCCCGACTGGTTCGTGGGGCGCGTCGAACACCGTACGGACGGCGGGGACCACGTCGGGTTTCTGCTGAGCCCCCTGGAGGCCGCGGCTCCGGCACCGCGGCCGCCCGGCCGGCAGCCGTTCCGGCTGAGCGACAGCGAGGGCATCGAGGCCGGTCATCCCGTGCCAGGGGCATGAGGATGCGTACGCCTGCCGACGAACCCAGGAGAACCACATGACCGCCGAACGCACTGTCCTCATCACCGGAACGTCCTCGGGCATCGGGCTGGCCGCCGCGGTCGGCGCGGCCCGGGCCGGCCTGCGGGTCGTCGCCACCATGCGCGACACGGGGAAGGCGGGCCCGCTGAGGGAGGCCGTGGCCGAGGCGCGGGTCGCCGACCGCGTCGCCGTGAAGCGCCTGGACGTCGTCGACGCCGGGTCCGTCATGGCCTGCCTGGGCGAGGTGATCGACGAGTACGGGCGGCTCGACGCGCTGGTGAACAACGCGGGCGCCGGGTACGTCGGAACCGTCGAGCAGGACGGCATGGACCCGGTGCGCGCCACGATGGAGGTGAACTTCTTCGGCGTCGTCGAGGCGACCCGCGCCGCCCTGCCTCATCTGCGCGCCTCGCAGGGCCGCGTCATCACCGTCACCAGCGTCGGCGGTGTGGTCGGGCAGCCCTTCAACGAGGCATACTGCGCGGCCAAGTTCGCCGTCGAGGGGTTCATGGAGTCCCTCGCGCCGGTCGCCGCCACCCTGGGAGTGCACGTCACCGTCGTGGAGCCGGGCGCCGTGGCCAGCGAGTTCGTCGCGAGCCAACAGCTGGACGTACCCGCCCTGCTGGAGGCGGCAGGCCCCTACGCCCCGGCCCTGCGGACCTACATCGAGCGCGCCACCAAGAGCTTCACCGGTGCCCAGACCCCGGACGAGGCCGCGGCTCCCGTCGTCGCCGCGCTCACCGCCGACCGGCCGCCCTTCCGGGTCCAGACCTCCGACTGGGCCCGGGACTTCACCGGCACCAAGCTCGCCGACCTGGACGGCTCGGCCGTTCAGTCCCTCACCGGAACGTGGGTCGGCTGAGGAGCGGGCGTCAGACGGTGCGGGTCTTGGTCAGCAGCTCGCCGATCTCCGCGGTGGTGCCGGTCTCGCCGAGGCGGGGGAAGATCCGCTCGACGCTGTTGAGATGGGCCTGAGGGGTCAGGTCGGTCATCGCGTCGGTGGCCAGCGTGACGTGGTAGCCGTGCTCGTGCGCGGCGCGGGCGGTCGACTCGACGCCGATGCTGGTGGCCACCCCCGTCAGCACGATCTGGGTGATGCCGCGGCGGCGGAGCTGGAGGTCGAGGTCGGTGCCGTGGAAGGCGCCCCAGTTGCGCTTGGTGACGCGGATGTCCTGGGGGTGCCCGGACAGCTCGTCGACAATGCCGTCCCAGCCCTCGGGGCGCTGGCCGCCGCTGACGGCCGCTTCTGTGCGACCCGGGGCGACGTCCGACCCGTCGGCGGCGAACGAGACACGCACCAGGACGACGGGAAGCCCGTGCGAGCGGAAGGCGTCGGCCAGCTCGACTGTGCGGGCCACGACGTCGGCGGTGCTGTGGGGCTGGGTGGGTGCGGCGACGATGCCCCGCTGGAGGTCGATGGCGACGAGTGCCGTGTTCGGATCGAGCGTGGTGAGAGCCATGGTGGTGCCTTTCCTATTGTGCTGCTCAGGGGGTGAGTCGGCCTGGGGCGCAGGGCGCGGACGGCGAGCGCCTCATGGCTGGGCGAGGCGTTCGAGGAGGGCCATCGCCTCGGTGATGGTGGCGCGCTCTTCCTCGGTGTAGCGGTCCTGGAGGGCCTGGGTGAGCCATTCCGCGCGGGCCTGCCGATTGCCCTCGGCGCGCTCGCGGCCCTCCGAGGTCAGGGTGACCAGCTGACGGCGGCCGTCCTCGGGGTCGGGGCTGCGCTGGATCAGACCCTGCCGGCCGAGCGCGGCGAGCGTGGCGGCCATCGACTGCGGACGCACCCCCTCGGTGGCCGCGAGGGCACTGGCCGAGGCGGCCCCGCCCTTGTCGATGAGGGTCAGCGCGGACACCTGTGAGGGGGTGAGGTCCTGCGTGTCCGCGACCTCCCGGAGCCGGCGCCGCAACCGGCTGAACACCACCCGCAGATCGCGCGCCGCGCGGACGGCGGACACGGAGATGCCTTGAGGGATGTCTTCCATGCCCTCACCGTAAATTCTTCAGGCAAGACTGTCCAGTTTGGGCTGAACAGATTCGGCTGAAGAAATCTCTGCTGGCCTCCGGGCCCGGTCAGCCGCTCCCGGACCTCACGGCCTCGGGCGGCCACACCACGTCGACCCGTACTCCGGCCGCCCGCGCCGAGGCCACGACGTCGGCGGTTCCTCCGCCTCGGCCCGACGGCGCACTGCCGTCCCATACGGCCACCAGTCGGTCCGCCCCCTGGAGCAGGCGGCGGTTCGCCGCCTCGTAAGCCTCGCGGCCCGCGTGCTCGTACGACATGACCAGCACTTCCTCCGCGGCGTCGAGAAGGGCGTCGAACTCCGCGAGGTCCGCCGCCCGCACTTCGGCCTCCCGGTAGTCGCGGGACGGGACGATCGCGCACAGCCGGCCGCCGAGGGCCAGTACTTCCTGGGCGAAGAGGGTGTCGGGTCCCCTGGCGATGCACGAGCGCCCCACCAGGTCGTCGCCCTCGAACTCCCCGAGCAGCTTGTGGAGTTCGGCGCGCACGGGCCCGGTGGCCTCCGGGGCCAGATCCATATGGCCGGTGACGGCGATCGTGGTCACGTGACAACTTCCTTCCGGGCCAGGGCGGTCGATTGTCACGGTACGGGACGGTCCGGTGCGCATCACACCGCGAGGGCGATGAATCCCAGGAAGTAGGTGCTCGCGAAGATGACGGGGATCCAGCGCTCGACATGGGTCAGCGGCAGATAGACGCGCCAGTCCTGGCCCCTGCCGAGCGCTTCCCATTCGGCCCGGTGGAAGGCGCGGGCCGGAAGGCGCTCCTCCAGGGCGCCTATGACCTGGAACTTCCCGTCGTTCAGCTGCCGGTAGGAGCTCAGCGTGAACCACCACGCGGTGCACAGGGCGAGCAGCACCAGGAGGCCCGCGAGGAGCAGCAGGACGGAGAGCTTGCCGTGCTGCGACTGGGACAGCCAGGCGCCGAGGAAGGCGACCAGGCCGCTGTGGAGCGTGAGGAAAAAGGTGTTGGCCAGGTTCCGGCGGGCGCTCACCCGGTCGGCCATCTCGACGCACAGCTTGTACTGCTCGAAGACGGCCGCATGGTACGTCGCCTTCTCCATGCCGTAGTCGGACTCGGTGACGCCCTCGTTCCATACTGTTTCGCTGATCTCGGCCATGGCGGCATCATGCCCCAACCGCCACCGCCCGACCCTCGTCTTGGACAACCCTGGTCCGACGGCCGGGTGCGCCGTCGGTGACGCTGCGTCAGGAAGGGCGATTCGCTGTGCCCTTACGGGAGTTGAGGCACGGCCGGGCCGGGTGCCAACGCGAAGTGCCGCCGACCAGGTGCTGGGCAACCGGTCGGCGGCACTCTTGTACTGCTGCTTGGCGTCGGCGGACGCCGGGGCGGGTCAGGAGCGGGGGCCGCGGGGCTCGGCGGCCTGCTGCGCGCTCTTCTCCTTGTCCTTCTCGTGCTTCTCCTTGATGCGGACCGCTTCCTTGCGGACCTCGGCCTGCGTGGCGCGCTCCTTCTGCAGCCACTCGGGGTTGTCCTGCTTCAGCGCGTCGATCTGCTCCGTGGTGAGGGCCTCGGTGACCCCGCCGCGCGCGAGACCCGCGATGGAGATGCCGAGCTTGGCCGCGACCACGGGCCGGGGGTGCGGGCCGGTCCGTCGCAGGTCCTGCAGCCACTGGGGCGGGTCGGCCTGCAGGGCGTTGAGTTCGGTACGCGAGACGACACCCTCCTGGAACTCGGCGGGGGTGGCCTCAAGGTACACACCCAGCTTCTTCGCCGCGGTTGCGGGCTTCATCGTCTGGGTGGTCTGGTGCGACGTCATGTGTCAAGAGTAGCGAGCGTGTGCGATACCGCTGACCACGACCGGTAACCTGGCGGAGTGACAGGCTCGGAAGAATCCCCATCGTTCCGGCTCGCCTATGTCCCGGGTGTGACGCCGAGCAAGTGGGTGCGGATCTGGAACGAGCGGCTGCCCGACGTCCCCCTGACCCTCAGCACCGTGACCGCCGCCGAGGCGCCCGACGTGCTGCGCGGACGCGGCGCGGACGCGGGATTCGTACGGCTGCCGATCGACCGCAAGGATCTCAGCGCGATCCCCCTCTACACCGAGACGACGGTCGTCGTGGTCCCGAAGGACCACATCGTCGCGGCGGTCGAGGAGGTGTCCGCCGAGGAGCTGGCCGACGAGATCGTGCTGCACCCCCTCGACGACACCCTGGACTGGGAGCGCCCCCCGGGCCGGCCGGCGCTGGAGCGCCCGGCCACGACCGAGGACGCCATCGAGCTGGTGGCGGCCGGAGTGGGCCTCCTCGTCGTGCCGCAGTCACTCGCCCGCCTGTATCACCGCAAGGACCTCACGTACCGGACGATCACGGGCGTCCCCGAGTCCCGCGTGGCGCTGTCGTGGCCGGAGGAGGAGCCCACTCCCGACCTGGTCGAGGAGTTCATCGGGATCGTCCGCGGCCGTACGGTGAACAGCTCCCGTGGCCGTACGCCGACGCCGCCCCAGCCCAAGCAGAAGCGGTCCGACAAGGGCGGCGCCGCCCAGCAGCGCAAGCCCGCGGCGGGCAAGGCGGGCGGCAAGTCGGGCAAGCCCGGCGCCAGGAACCCGCGCGGCGGCTCCGGCGCCGCGAAGGGCGCCGCCAAGCGGGGCAAGCCCCGCCGCCGCCCGTAGTCCCTCCGCCCTACACGGCGGCCTTGCTCGGCGCCTCCGCCTGGACGGGCTGGGGCTTGCCCCGGAGCGGGACCTCCTTGACGCTCAGCGCGGCGACGAAGGCCGCCGCGCACAGCACGGCCGAGGTCAGGAAGATCTGATGGGTGCCCCGGGCCACCGAATGCAGGTAGGCGTCCCTGGCCACGGCGGGCAGCTGCGCGAGCGTGTCGGCATCCGGCACACCGCCCGAGCCCGTGCCGGGCAGGTGGGCCGTGACGACGCCGGTGAACAGGGAGCCGAAGACCGCGACGCCCAGTGATCCGCCGATGGTGCGGAACAGGTTCATCGCGGCTGAGGCGGCCCCCATGTCGCGCATCTCGACGCTGTTCTGCGCCATCGTCATCACCATCTGCATCTGAGCGCCGAGCCCGATGCCCACCAGAGCCATGTAGCAACCGGTCACCGTGCGCGAGGTGTTGACGTCCATGGTGGACAGGAGGAACAGGCCGGCCGCCATGAAGGCCGCGCCCACCACGGGGAAGATCTTGTACTTGCCGGTGGCCGACATGTACCGGCCGCCGAGCTGCGAGACGAGCACCACCGGGATCATCATCGGCAGGAGCAGCAGCCCCGAGTCGGCCGCCGAGGCTCCCTGCACGGTCTGCTGGAACAGCGGCAGGTACAGGGCGCAGCCGAACATGACGACCCCGGCCACCAGGATCAGTGTGCACGCCAGCGGGACATTGCGGTGACTGGTGAACACCCTGAGCGGAAGCACCGGTTCGGCGGCCCGCCTCTGCGAGGCGATGAAGGCGGCCGTGCCCAGGGCGGCGAGCGTGAACAGGCCCAGGATCTGCCATGAGGTCCAGGCGTACGTCGATCCGGCCCAGGTCGCGGCCAGGACGAGCGCGCAGATGGTGGCCGTCATCAAGGTGATGCCCCGCCAGTCGACGCGTGCGGGTGAGCGGCGCGCGGGCAGGTGCAGCATCAGCAGGCACCAGACGAAGGCGACCGCGCCGAGCGGCAGGTTGAGGTAGAACGCCCAGCGCCAGCCGATGTGCCCGGTGACGAAACCGCCCAGCAGCGGGCCGCCGACCGTGCCGATCGCCATCACGGACGCGGTCATGCCCTGGTAGCGGCCGCGTTCGCGCGGCGGTACGAGGGAGGCGATGAGGGCGAAGGCGCCGGCACCGATGCCGCCGGCGCCCAGACCCTGGACCGCCCGGAAGACGATCAGCTGGGTCATCGACTGGGCGGCCCCGGACAGCGCCGAGCCCACCACGAACACGGCGACCGAGGCCAGATACATGTGCTTGCGGCCGTACAGATCGCCGAACTTCCCCCATACGGGAGTCGAGGCGGCCGTGGCCAGGGTGTACGCGGTGACGACCCAGGCGATGTGCTCCAGGCCGCCGAGGTCGCCGACGATCGTCGGCATCGCGGTGCCGACGACCATGTTGTCGAGCATCGACAGCAGCATCGCGAGCATGACACCGAGCAGCGCCCAGCGGACGTTCCGGGGCGCGGCGGCCGGTTCGGGTACGGATGCGGACATGGCTGATCACTCCTTCTACGAGGGACATGCGAGGGGTGCGGGAGAGCCGGGCGGAGGGGGGGCGGAGCGGCGTGCCCGGCCGTTCCAAAAAACCACACTCACTAAAAAAGTGCAACGAGTCAACTTTTCGATCGTGGCAACCCGGAGGTAGGCTGATCGTCATGACCGAGACGATGGGGCGCCGGGAGCGCAAGAAGGCGGCCACCCGGCAGGCGCTGGCCGACGCGGCGCTCGAGCTGTTCCTGGAGCGGGGCTACGACCGGGTCGGCATCAAGGACATCGCCGACGCCGCCGATGTGTCGACGACGACGCTGTTCAAGCACTTCTCCGGCAAGGAGGCGCTGGTCTTCGACGACGACGCCGGGCAGGAGGCGGCCCTCGTGGCCGCGGTGCGCGAACGCCCCAAGGGCTGGTCCATTCCCGCGGCCCTGCGCGAGCACATCCTCAAGAACAAGATCGACGCCGGAGCTGGGGACTCCGAATTCGCCCGGTTCATCGCGCTCGTCGACGCCACCCCGGCGCTGCGCGACTACGCGCACCGCATGTGGCTGCGCCACGAGGCGGCCCTGGCCCAGGCGATCGCCGAGGACATCGGCGCCGCGAAGGACGATCCCGTGTGCGCGGCGCTGGCGAGGTTCGCCCTGGAGACCTTGAGCCTGGCGCGAGCGGCGACCGATTCGCGCAGGTCGGTGGAGTCCGCCTTCGCGCTGCTCGAACAGGGGTGGCAGGCGGCGGCTCCCGCCAGGGGAGGGGAGCGCCGGAGGGCGCCTTCCGCGCCCTGACTCCGAGGCGACGTAACCTTCCTGTGGCCCGGCCGGGGTACACCCGACCCGGCGTACCGGAAAGGAACAACGTCCAGGTGAGAGCAGTGTTCGGCGTTCTCGGCGCCGTCCTCGTGCTCGGGATCTTCTCCTCGGTGCTGCGCACCCTGGTGATTCCCCGGCCGACCCGATCCAGCTTCACCCGGATCGTCCAGCAGGCCGTGCGCTGGCCCTTCCAGCGGGTGGCCGACCTGTTGCGCGGGGCCGAGGCCAAGGACTGGGTGCTCGCGCCGGTCGCGCCGCTGTCCATCGTGGTCACCCTGATGGGCTGGCTGCTCTTCTTCATGATCGGCTACGGGCTGCTCGAAGCGGCGGTGAGCGGGCTCGGTCTGCGGGAGTCGATGACCGAGTCCGGCTCCTCGCTCTTCACCCTCGGCTTCGCCGCCGGCAACCGGGCCAGCCTGAATGCGATCGACTTCTGCGCGGCGGCCACCGGGCCGATCGTCATCGGCCTTCAGATCGGCTATCTGCCCACCCTGTACGCCGCCTATCAGCGCCGCGAAACCGAGGTCACCCTGCTCCAGGCCCGCGCCGGCAGCCCGCCCTGGGGGCCCGAGATCCTCGCCCGGTACGCGCAGGTCGAGTTGGTGAACAGCATCGGCGAACTGTTCGCCGGCTGGGAGCGGTGGAGCGCCGAGGTGGGGGAGAGCCACACCACCTACCCGGTCCTCATCCACTTCCGCTCCCCGAAGGCGACCCGCAACTGGCTGATCGCCCTCCTTTCGGTGATGGACGCGGCCGCGCTGCAACTCGCCTTCAACCCGTCCCAGCCGCAGTCCGACGTACGGATGGCGCTGCGCGCGGGATTCGTCTGCCTCCGCGACATCGCCGACCTCCAGGGCATCCCGTACGACCCCGATCCCCACCCGGACGGCCCGCTGGTACTGACCTACGAGGACTTCCTGGTCGGGGTGGCGAGGATGCGGGAGCAGGGCTATCCCGCCGAGCGCAGCCCCGAGGAGGCGTGGCCGCACTTCCGGGGGTGGCGGGTCAACTACGAGGCGCTTGCCATGCGGATCGCGCGGGACATCGACGCCGTACCCGCGCCGTGGTCCGGGCCGCGGCGCACTCCGGTCGCCATCCGCACCCCGGTGACCCCGATCAACCGCAAACCGGCGCCGGCCGTCAAGCCCTGACCCGTCCCGAACCGCCGTGCCCCGAAGGACAGATCGGGATGAACACGGGCGCCCCGTCCGCCGTATACAAGGTGTTGGAGCGGGCGTCGCCCGGCTCACCCGGCGACGCGACGGTGAGGTGTGGGGACGGGGGAAAGCGCAAGTGACGATGTCAGCGGAGCCACTGGCCGGGCGCGAATCGGAACGGCACGTTCTCAGTGGGGTGCTCAGGCGCCTCGGCGAGGGCAGGACACAGGCGGTGGAGATCACCGGCGAGCCGGGGACGGGCAAGACGCGACTGCTCGACGAACTGGGGCACATGGCCCTCGCGCGCGGTCGCGTGGTGAAGAGGGGCACAGCACTGGCGAGCCCCGACGGAGCGTGCGCGCTGTTCGCCGATGCGGGCGGGGGCTCGGTGGACCTGCGCGAAGCCGTGGAGGCGGCCGCGTCCGCAGGGGGCCCGGTCGTGCTGCTCGACAGCCTCCAGTGGGCGGCCGGCGACCGGCTGGCCGTGCTCGACGACCTGTTACGGCGGCCGCCGAAGACCCCCGTACTGTTCGGGCTCGCCTATCGGCACCGGCAGGCCTCGCCCCGGCTGCGCGCGCTGCTGGCGTCCGCGGAGGCCGGGCCGGTCGACGTCACGCGGATCGCGCTCGGTCCGCTCGCACGCGGCGAAGCCGCAGCCCTGCTCGGAGGCGACGGCGGAGACTTCCCCGCACTGTTCCGGGAATCCCGCGGAAATCCGCTCTACCTGCGACTCCTGGCGAGCGCCCGCGCACGGGGCGGACCCGGCGGTGCGGGGACCGATGCCGTGACGGCGCGGTTCGAGGCCGAGGTCACCGCGGAACTCGCCCGGGTCTCGGCGACCGCCCGCCAAGTGGCGAGGGCGGCCGCGGTGGTGGGGGAGTCCTTCACCTCGGAACTCGTCGCGGGTGCGGCGGGGCTGTGCGAGCTGCCGGCCCTCGCGGCCATCGACGAACTCGTGGGCGAGGACCTGGTCAGGCCGGTCGCAGCACCGCGCAGCTTCGCCTTCCGGCACCCGCTGCTGCGCGACGTGGTCTACCGCAGCGCCCTGCCCGGCTGGCGCGTCGCGGCCCACACCGCTGTCGCCTCGGCCCTGACGCACCATCAGGCGGATCCGGCGGCCTGCGCCCGCCATGTGGAACACGCCGCGCGCCCCGGCGACCGCGAGGCGGTCCGGGTCCTCGTGGAGGGCGCCCACCTGATGCGCTTCAGGCAGCCGGACAGCGCCGTACGCTGGCTGCACACCGCCCTGCGGCTGCTTCCCGCGGATGCTCAAGTACAGCGTGCCCGGCTCCAGTTCAGGCTGGCCCAGCTGCTCGGCGCGGTCGGACGGCTCCGCGAGAGCCGCGAACTCCTGCACACCGCCCTGGAGGTGCTGCCGCGTGAGCCGGCCGGAGCGTATGCCGAGGCGGTCGCCACCTGCGCGCTGGTCGAGCGGTCACTGGGCCGGCGTGCCGAGTCCCGCTGCCTGCTCGTCAATGCCCTGCAAGGTCCCACGGCACGGGACGCCGGCGCGAGCGGCGTCCTCGAATTCGCCCTCGCCAGCGCCGACTTGGCCGAGGGCCGGGCCGCGGACTGCGCGGCGCGGGCCGAACGTGGTCTCGCCGAGGCCCTGCGCCACGGCCGACGCCCGCTGGCCGCAACGGCGCACGGGCTTCTGTCGCTCACCGGAGTGCTCACCGGCAAGGTGGCCTCGGCCCGGGCGCACTGCGCCTCGGCGGCGGGTCTGGTGGACGGCCTGCTCGACGGGCAGCTGACCGAAGAGCTCGACGCGATGGTGTGGCTGGGGTGGAGCGAGACCATGCTCGGCCGGCCCTGGGCGGCGCTGAGGCATCTGGACCGTGCTCTCGCCCTCGCGCGCGACTCGGGGCGCGAGGTCGCGCTGACCCATCTCCTCATCGCCCGCGCCTTCGCCACCCATGTGTCCGGGCGTCTTGGCGAAGCCACGGCCGCCGCCAGGGAAGCGGTGGAGACGGCGGACCGCTGCGGCGCGGAGGAGGCCCGTGGCGGGGCGCTGGCCATGGCCTGCCGGATCGCCGTCGCGACCGGGGAGCTCGACGGCGCGCTGCGGGCCGGTGCGGCGGCGAGGGAGCACAGGGCGGCGGGCGGCGGATGGTTCGGGGCGACCGCGGCACGCGCCCTCGCCGAGGCCCGGCTCGCGGCGGGGGACACCGCGGCCTGCCTCGCGGCGCTGGAGGAGGTGGGCGGCCGGGAGCTGAGCGGGCCGGACGCCTGGTCGAAGGTCGACTGGTTCGAGCTGCTCACCCGCGCCCGGCTCGCCGAGGGCAGGCTCGACGAAGCCGCGCGGTGGGCCGAGCGGGCCGTCGCCGCGGCCCGGCCGCTCGGGTTGCCGGGCCGCAGCGGCCTCGCCCGGCTCGCCCTGGCTCAGGTGCGTGCCGCCGAGCGGTCCGACAGCGCGTACGCGATCGCCGCTGCCGCCTACGACGGGCTCGCGGCGGCAGGCCAGGTGATCGACGCGAACCGGGCCCGTCTGACGGGCGCCATCGCGCTCGCGGCCCGTGGCGAGGTGCGGCGCGGCGTCGCCGAACTGGCCGCCGCCCACCGGACGTTCGTCACCTGCGGGGCCCGCCCGCTCGCCCGCAGCGCCTCGACCGAGCGGCGCAGGATCGCCGCACAGCAGCCCCGGGGCGCGGCGAAGCCCGCCCTCTCGCAGCTCACCCGGCGGGAGGGCGAAGTGGCCACGCTGGTGAGCGAAGGGTTGACGAACCGTCAGATCGCGCAGCGCCTCCAGGTGACCGAGAAGACCGTCCAGATGCATCTGTCCAACGCCTTCACGAAGCTCGGCGTGCCCTCGCGCGCCGCGCTGGCCAGCGCCGTCGTCCGCGCGGCCCTCGCCTGAGCGCGCCGCCACCTGGGGTATGTGCCAATACCCGTACCCCACCCGCTCCTTGCACGCTGGATCGTGTCCAGCCCAAGAGCATCCGGGGAGGTGAAAGACCATGTCGATCGTCCTCAAGACCCGCAAGACGAGCATCGCCGGCCGCGCAGTGGCCACCTGATGAGCCGACGCGGGCGCGCGGGGGCCCTCCGCGCGCCCGCCCCGGCGGCCGGGTCGCACGCGCCCGGCCGCCGGGCCCGAATCCGAGGAACAGCGCACCCACACACAGACCGGAACGAGCCAATACGGGGGGCGGCGCCATGCCGCAGAACCAGCCCAAGCCACGGATCAAACCGACCCTGCCGGTGTACCGCGTGGCGGACCAGATCTACGTTCAACTGTCAGGAAAGTGCGTCGAGTTGCCGGACCCGGACGGCACCGTCGAGCAGTTCGTCGGGCTGCTTGACGGAACCAGGACGGTGCCGGAAGTGCACCGCGCGCTGCAGGCCGCCGGCCGGGACATCACCCCGGCCGAAGTCGAGTCCGGAGTCGCCGAGTTCGACCGTGCGGGCCTCTTGGAGGACGGCTCCGCGGAGCCCGGACTCGACGGCCACGACCAGGAACGCTGGAAGCGCAACCTCGGCTTCCTGGAGAACTACAGCGACCTGTCGACCAGCAAGTACGAACTCCAGCGCAAGCTGCGCGACTACCGGGTCGTCCTGCTCGGCCTCGGCGGGGTGGGCAGCCACCTGTTGTTCGACCTGGTGGGCCTCGGGGTGCGGGACATCCGGATCGTGGACTTCGACACGGTGGAGCTGTCCAACCTCAACCGTCAGATCCTCTACCGCGAGGCCGACCTGGGCCGCGCGAAGATCGAGGTCGCCGCCGAGCGCATCCTCGCCTACGACCCGCTCGTCAAGCTGGACACCCGCGCCACCTACATAGGCTGTGCCGACGAGGCGCTCGCCGTCGTCGAGGGACGCGAACTCGTCCTGTCCGCCGTCGACATGCCGAAGATGCAGGTCGTCAACTGGATCAACCAGGCCTGTGTGAAGGCCGGAGCGACCCTGATCACCGGGGGAGTGGACAGCCGCCGCATCGCGTACTACACGATGATCCCCGGCGTGACCGGCTGCGTGGAGTGCTGGAAGGCGGACGTCGCCGAACACGACCGGCTCTCGGCCGACCTGGCGGTCAAGAAGACCGAATGGGCGGACGCCACCACCGAGCCCCGCTTCCCCGAGGACATGTCGGCCTTCGGCGCGCTGGTCACCCTCTACACCGCGCACGTCCTCGCCGAGGTCGTCCGCCTGGCCACCGGCATCGCGCCTCCGCTGTCCCAAGGGCGCCTGCTTGAGGTCTACTTCGACGACGGTGTGCCGCGCGAGTCCGAGCGGTGGAGCCGCCGCCCCGACTGCCCCGTCTGCGCCCGCCCCCGCGCCGCGCGCACGGCGGCCTGAGCGGGAGGGGCACAGACGATGCGTACCGCACGCGTCACCACCATGGCGCCCGCCGAACCCGAACGCTGCATCGGCCGCAACCGGGAACTGTGGGACCACTGGACCGGGTTCCACGTGGGAAGCGACCACTACGACGTCAAGGGTTTCCTCGACGGCCGCAGCTCCCTGGAGTTCTTCGAGGAGGCCGAGCTGGGGGACGTCTGCGGCCGCTCCCTGATCCACCTCCAGTGCCACTTCGGCCTCGACACGCTGAGCTGGGCGCGCCGCGGCGCCCGTGTGACCGGCGTCGACTTCTCACCCGAGGCCACCGCCCAGGCCCGGAAACTGGCCCAACTGGCCGATCTGAAAGCCGAGTTCAGGTGTGCGGAGGTGTACGGTCTGCCCGCGGAGCTCGATGGCCGTTTCGACATCGTGTACGTCTCGTTCGGCTCGGTCGTCTGGCTGCCGGACATCGCCCGCTGGGCGCGCGCGGCGGCCCGCCTCCTGGCACCCGGCGGCATCTTGTACGTGGCCGAGTACCACCCGGTCGTCCACACCCTCGACTTCGACGACGCCACGCTCGAACCTGTGGTGCGCTACCCGTACTTCGACCGCACACAGCCGATCGCGCACGAACTGGGGGGCACCTACGCCGACTCCGCCGACGACGTCACCGAGTCCGGCTACACCTGGGCCCACTCGCTCGGCGCCATCGTCACGAGCGTGCTCGACGCCGGGCTGCGACTGGACTTCCTGCACGAGTTCGGGTCCGTCTGGTTCCCGGTGCTGCCCTATCTGGAGCGTGGCGAGGACGGCAGGTACCGGCTGCCCCAGCGGATCGAGGGCGAACTGCCCCTGCTGTTCTCGCTGCGTGCGACCCTGCCGGAGGCACCGCCGTCATGAAATGGGACCTCGCCTCCCTGGCCCCGCCGCCCTCCGGCCCGGCCGTCACCGCCCGGGCCAGGGGCTGTGCCGAGCGCTGGCGCGGCAGGGTCGCCGGACTCGGCCCGCGCGACCTGTCCCGCCTCCTGGCCGAACTCGGCCACGTCCAGGCGGGGTTGACGCACTTGGTGTCGTACGCGTCCCTGCACCAGGCGCTCGACGTGTTCGGCGAGCAGGGCGCGGAACTCGCCCTGGCCGCCGGCTCGGCCGCCGAGGATGTCGACCGCGCCGTGAGTTTCTTCGAGGCCGAATGGCAGGCCGTGTCCGAGGACCGGGTGGCCGATCTGCTCGCGGACCCGGCGCTGGCCCCCTACCGTCACCTCCTGCGCACCGTACGGGCGGCGGGGGCGCACCTGCTGCCGCCCGCCCAGGAGGAGGCCCTGGCCGCCCGTGAGCCGCTCGCGCAGGCCTGGGCGCTGCTGCACGACCGGTTGCGGGCGCCGCTCGACGAAGCCTGGGGCGACCTCGCCCACGCCGACCGGGACGTCCGGAAGCGGGCGTACGACGTCCTGGTACGGGGCCTCGAACCGCACGCTGCCTCTCTGGCCCTCGCCTACGACGCTCTCGTCGCCGACCGGCTGGCCGTGGACCGGCTCCGAAGGCTGCCGGGGCCGCGTGCGCTGAGCGACTTCGACAACCACCTCGACCCGGCGGCGGTCGACGGCATGCTCGCCGAGATCGAGGCCCAACGCGGCCTGGCACAGCGGTGGTTCACCCACAAGGCGCGTGCACTGGGAGGCAAGTCCCTGTCGCCCTGGGACGAGCGGGCACCACTCCTTGCGGCCGACCGCATCGACCTCCCGACAGCGGTGGACACCGTACTGACGGCGTTCGCCCGGATCTCCCCGGCCTTCGCGTGGACCGCCCGGAGAATCGTGACGGAGGGCCGCGTCGACGCGGTACCCCGGGCCGGGCGGGTCTCGCGCACCTTCTCGCTGCCGGTACCGTCCGAGCGGACCTGCTTCGTCCTTGTCGGCTTCGACGGCAGGCCCGCCGACGTCCTTGACCTGGCCCACGAGCTGGGGCACGCGGTCGCCTTCACGCTGGCCGCCGAGGCGCAGCCCACGCTCGTCTTCGACGCCCCGACCGCGCTCGGCGAGGTACCCGCGTGCGTCGCCGAACTGGCCGTCCTCGACCTGCTCGCCACCGAGGGCGATCCCGCACAGGCGGCCCGAGCCGCCGAGCACTGGGTCGACCGCTGCGTGACGACCGTGTTCCGGCAGGCCCTGATCACCTCCTTCGAGCAGTCGGCGTACGACCTGCGGCGCGCGGGCCGGGTCTTGGACGCCACGCTGCTCGGCGATCTGTGGCAGCAGGCCCACAGCGACTGCTACGGCGGCTCCCTCACCCTCGGCAGGCTGCACCGGCTCGGGTGGATGTGCATTCCACACCTCTTCCACAGCCGCTTCTACAACTACGCCTACGCGTTCGCGGGCCTGTCCGCACTGGGGCTGCACGAGGTGCGCGGGCGCGACACGGCCGCGTTCGGCCGGGACTTCACCGCCTTCCTGCGCACCGGCGGCAGCGCCCCGCCGCACGAACAACTGGCCCGGCTCGGCCTGCGGATCGACGACCCGGGTACCTGGCGCTCGGCTCTCGACGCCGTCCGCAGTCGGCTCGACCTTCTCACCGATCCACGAACCGATTCCCGCCCTCTGCACCGGAGTGAAGCATGACGAACGACCGCTACCTGTGGAACCGCACCAACCCCGGACTCACCCGGCTGTACGAGGCGATCACCGCCGAACGGGCGCTGATCGTGGAGCACCCCATGTATCCCCTGCTCGACAGCCTCGACCGGATCAGGGTGTTCCAGGAACACCACGTCTTCGCGGTGTGGGACTTCATGTCGCTCCTCAAGGGCCTCCAGCGGGAGCTCACCTGTGTCGGAGTGCCGTGGGTCCCGCAGGGGCCGCCGACGAGCCGTCGGCTGATCAACGACATCGTCCTTGCCGAGGAGAGCGACGAGGTCGGCGACGGTTACCTGAGCCACTTCGAGCTGTATCTGCGGTCCATGGAGGAGGCCGGAGCCGGCACCGGACCGATCCGCTCCTTCCTCGACCGGCTCAGGGAGGACACTCCCGTCCGAGAGGCGCTCAAGCTCGCCGAAGCCCCCCCGGCCGCGGCCGACTTCGTCGCCGAGACGTGGGGCATCATCGAGTCGTCTCCCGTGCACTGCCAGGCGGCCGCGTTCGCCTTCGGCCGTGAGGACCTCATCCCCGACATGTTCGACCGTGTCCTGCGCATCGAGGGAGCGCAGGCCCAACTCGCCACGTTCAAGGACTACTTGGTCCGGCACATCGCCCTCGACGGCGAGCAGCACACCCCGATGGCCATGCAGATGCTGATCGACCTGTGCGGGGACGAGGCGCCGAAGTGGGCCGAGTGCGCCGTCACGGTGCGCCGCGCGTTCGCCGCCCGGCACACCCTGTGGACCGCGGTCGCCGACCGCGTCGCACGGGTCTGAGTACGGACCCCGTGATGGCCGTCAGGACCATCGCCGCGGTCGGCGACGTACTGATCGACCGGGTGCGGCCGAACCGGGCACTCGAAGGGGTGGCTCCGGTCCTGGCCGCGGCGGACCTGGTCTTCGGCAACTTCGAAGGCGTACTGACCGACCGGCACGGCCCGATGCCGGGGATGACCGCGTCGACCGTCGTGGCGACCGCCAACGCCGTGCCGCTGTCCGTCTTCGACGTCATGTCCGTGGCCAACAACCATGCGATGGACGCCGGTCGTGGCGGCCTCGACGACACGCTCGACACCCTGGCGGCGCACGGCGTCGAGACCGTCGGGGCGGGGAAGTCGATCGAGGAGGCGCTCAGGCCGGCCGTCCTGCGGGTGGGCAGCGTGCGCGTCGCGCTGGTGGCCTGTACGTCCGTGCTGCCGGTGGGCACTCACGCGGGGCCGTCCGCCCCCGGCGTGGCAGCGCTGCGCGCCGAGGACTGCTACACCGCGCCGCTGCCCGGCCACGTGTGCCCCGGGCTGCCCGCGAAGGTGGTGTCGGTCCTGGACGAGCACGACTGGGCGCAGGTCGAGAAGGCGGTGCGGGACGCCCGAGCCCGGGCCGACCTGGTGGTGGCCAGCGTGCACTGGGGCGACCACACGCGGCCCTGGGTGATCACCGAGCACGAGCGGCTGTGTGCCGAACTCCTCGCGGGCGCCGGCGCGGACCTCGTGCTCGGACACCATCAACACCTCTTCAAGGGAGTCGGGTTCATCGACGGGACGCCGGTGTTCCACGGGCTCGGGCACATCGTGTTCGACATGCCGCGCTTCGCCGACGACCTGCGTTCCCGTGGCTTCGACGTGGACCGGGCCACTCCGGACGATCTGGAGGAGGCGTTCGGTGAGTACGGCTTCTACCCGCGGCCGGGAAGTCCGGAATTCCCCTTCCATCCGAGCGCCCGGATCACCGCCGTGGCGATCGTGGAGCTCGACGACGACGGCATCGGACGGTGTGGCCTTGTGCCCTGTTTCATCGGCTCGGACGGCATCGCCCGGCCCGTGCCCCGCAGGGGCGACCGCTGGAACGAGGTGACCGGTTATCTCCGGGCGGGCATGTCCCGGGGGCGGTTCTCCACGGCGCTGCGAGACCGGGGCGAATCGTTCGGGGGCAGCCCGCTGCTCGCCCTGGAAGAGGGCGCTTAACCGGCCACAAATTACCTATCGGTATCTAGTGACTTATCAGGCAAGCGCCAGTAGAACCTGTTCTCACTCCATCGAGAGTGAGGAATGTCACATGAGTGACAATACCATGCAAACTTCAGGTTCCCCGGGTGTTTCTCGGCGAAGATTCATCGCTGGAACGGGTTCTATTCTCGGTGCCGCCGCCCTAGTCGGTCACGGCACCGCGGCGCATGCGGCGACCGTCGCCCAGGCCGCCCCCATCGGAGACGGTGCCCATGTCCCGGTGCTTGTCATCGGCACCGGATACGGCGGTTCGGTCGCCGCGCTGCGGCTCGCCCAGGCGGGCGTCGACGTGCAGATGATCGAGATGGGCATGGCCTGGGACACCCCCGGCTCGGACGGCAAGATCTTCTGCAACACGACCGCGCCGGACTACCGCTCGTACTGGCTGCGTACCAAGACGAAGCAGCCGCTGAGCAACTTCTTCGGCATTCCGATCGACCGGGACATCCCCCGCTACACCGGCATCCTGGACGCCGAGGACTTCAGCGGCATCACCGTCTACCAGGGCCGCGGCGTCGGAGGCGGTTCGCTGGTCAACGGCGGCATGGCGGTCACGCCCAAGCGCGAGAACTTCGGCGCCATCCTCCCGTCCGTCAACCCCGACGAGATGTACAACACCTACTACCCGCGCGCCAACGCCGGACTCGGCTCGGGGCTCATCGACCCGGCCTGGTTCGACACTGTGGACTGCTACCAGTTCGCCCGCGTCGGCCGCAAGCAGGCGGGGCGCTCCGGCTTCCCGTTCGTGTTCGTCCCCGACGTGTACGACTGGGACTACATGAAGCAGGAGTCGGCCGGAACCGTCCCCAAGTCGGCCGTCGCGGGCGAGATCCTGTACGGCAACAACTACGGCAAGAAGTCGCTCCAGAAGACCTATCTGGCACAGGCCAGGTCGACCGGCAGGGTCACCATCTCCCCGCTGCACAGGGTCACTTCGGTGTCCCCGGGCTCCGGCGGCTACACCGTCGTCATCGAGCAGCTCAACACCAGCGGCGACGTCACCGCGACCAAGACCGTCACCTCGGACAAGGTGTTCTTCGCGGCCGGCAGCGTCGGCACCAGCAAACTCCTCGTGAAACTGAAGGCCACCGGCGCGCTGCCCAACCTCAACGGCGAGATCGGCCGAGGCTGGGGCGACAACGGCAACGTCATGTGCGGCCGCGCCAACTACATGTGGGACCCCACCGGCAAGGTCCAGGCGTCCATCCCGTGCGGCGGCATCGACAACTGGAATGCGGGTGGTGCGTTCGCCGAAGTCGCGCCGCTGCCCACTGGCATCGAGACGTACGCCTCGTTCTACCTGTCGATCACCAAGAACCCCAACCGCGGCACGTTCTCCTGGAACCCCACGGCAGGGCGGGTCGACCTGGACTGGCAGACCGCCTGGAAGCAGGCGTCCATCGACATGGCCAAGACCATCTTCGACAAGATCAACGCGACGGAGGGGACGATCTACCGCACCGACCTGTTCGGCGCGTACAAGATCTGGAACGACACGCTCACCTACCACCCGCTGGGCGGCGCGGTGCTCAACAAGGCGACCGACAACTACGGGCGCCTGTACGGCTATCCGGGCCTGTACGTCATCGACGGCTCGCTGATCCCGGGCAACACCAGCGTCAATCCGTTCGTCACTATCACGGCGCTCGCCGAACGGAACATCGAGAAGATCATCGCCGCCGATCTCACGTGACGGCGCGAACGCGGGGCCGCCCGGGACGCCGGACGGCCCCTTTCAGTGCGTCTTTTCAGTGCGTCGGCAGCACGCACACCGAGTCGAGGCCGAGCACGTGGTTGAGCCGGCCGAACGCCAGCCACGAGCCGATGCTCATGCTCAGCTCCACGATCTCGACCTGGCTGTAGTGCGCGGTCATCCGCGCCCAGAACTCCTCGTCGAGGCCGTGGTGGTCGAGCGCGTACCGCTCGGCGTACTCGGCGGCCAGCCGCGTACGGTCGTCGAAGGCTTCCGTGGTGCGCCACTCCGTGACCGCGTCGGCGAACGTCTCCTCGACCTTCTCGCCGTCCCGGTCGGTCCGCCAGTCCAGACAGAAATGGCAGCCGTTGATCTGCGCGATCCGCAGCCGCGCGGCCTCGAACTCCCGCAGCCCCAGGGTCGTATGGGAGTAGACGGACAGGGAGAAGTTCGCGGCGGCCATGCCGATGCCGGGGACCATGTCGCCCCACACGTACCCGATCGGCTCCTGGCCCTCGGGGATGTCGATTCTCATCGTTGCTTCCTTCCGAGTCTGCCGACTGCCGGGCGCAGCGGTACGTCGAGCGCGTCATAGAGGCCGGGTTCCGCGGCCACCAGCCAGTCGATGGCATTCACCAGGCGGCCGACCGCGGTGGCGTTGCCGCCCGCGGACCGGTTCTCGCCCTCATCACTCGCCTCGACGGTGACCTCGATGCGCGGGCGCCCCTCGACGACGACCCGGTGCGCCCCGTCGCCGCCGCCGGGCGGGACCGGCCAGTCCGGGGCGCAGGAGGGGTGGATGCGAGTGACGTGCTCGATGACGATGCGCGGCTCGCCCTCGACGATGCCCTGCACCTCGAACCGCACCGCGCCCTGCGTGCCTGCCTCGAAGGTGCCCATCGTGCGGGTGCTCACCGTGGCATCGAGCGCGCGCCGGTCCATGGTCTCGCGGATCTCATCGAGCTCGACGCCCAACGCCCTTGCCATGAGGCGCAGTTGACCACCCCACACCATGGTGGGGATGGACGGCGCGAGCATGAGCGGCTCGTACTCCATCGGATGCCCCATGCCGATCAGATGGCGGACCGAGTCCTCCTGGTCGTACGTGGAGTAGTCGAAGATCTCCTGGCAGCGGATCGCGTCCACGGTGCTGCCGAGGCCGCTGATCAGGAGGGGCAGTACGTCGTTGCCCCAGCCCGGGTCGACGCCGGAGACGAACAGGGATCCGCCGCCCTCCGCGACGGCGGCGAGCACCGGGTCCCGGAATTCCGGCGGGGCGCTGCGGTGGTCGTAGAGCGGATACAGCGCGGGGGTGACCACCACGGCGCCCGCCCGCATCGCGCGGGTGACGTCGGCGACGGCCTCGTCGGGCCGGATGTCACCGGATGCCGCGTACACGACGGCCCGGGGGCCGGCGGCGAGCACGGCCTCGATGTCGTCAGTGGCGGCGACGTCCGACTGGCCGTCCATACCTGCGAGTTGAGCGGCGTCACGGCCGACCTTGGCCGGGTCGTGGACCAGGACGGCCGCGAGTTCAAGCTCCGGATGGGCCGCGACGGCACGTATCGCCGCACGGCCGACATTGCCGGTACCCCAGACAACCGTGGAAATCATGCGCGGAGAGTAGCGAGACGGCCCTGAGGTTCCTAGTGCCGTGCCCGGAAAAAGATGGGGCTGCCTCTACTGACGCACGGTCCAGTGGTCGTCGGCGCCCGCCTGGATGAAGTTCAACTGCGGGCAGAGGAAGTCCTGTCCGGACGGATTCTCATCGGTCCAGGGCGAGTCGGACGGGCTCGCGGGCTTCCAGGTGCCGTTGTGGCGGAGCTCTATCGCGCTGCTGTCGAAGACGGTGTTGCGTGCCTCGGTGCAGTAGTAGCCCGTGCCGGTCGAGGGGTTCACGCTCGCGTATATCTCGAACATGTCCCACCCGTGGTCGAGCCCGCTCTGGTCCTGACCGGACTGGCGATACAGCAACTCCCATCGCGCGGAACGGTAGTTGTAGAGGTACGACGACCAGCTGTTGCCGGAGCCGGGGTCCCGCACGAGCTGGACGCTGTAGGCGAGTTCGTTCCCGGAGGGCCGGGTGTACTTCGCCTTGAAGTCCGCGTCGACGGCGACCGTCTTGGCCGGGCCGCCCGCCCCGCACCAGTCCCAGGCCCATATCTCATTGCCGCTGTTCCAGTAGGCGGTGACCACCTCCATGCAGGAGTTCTGTGCCTTGGTGGTGGGTGCGTAAGTGAAGTTGCCGGCATCGCTCACCCGGTAGCCCGGGTCGACGGTGTGGGTCGCGGTGATGCCGTCGTGGGTGCCCGGCTGGGGGAACACACCCCACCAATTGTGGGTGGGCTCGGCCTGGTTCGTGCGGAAAGCGGTGCTGCGACCCTTCTTGAGGGCCGCTACGGCGCGGTCTCGCGCCGGGTTGTGGTCCGGGGTGCGGGCCCCGGCCACCGTGCCGCGATGGGGGGCGTTCGGGGAGGGTGTGGTGGCGGGGTGCGCGGTGGCGGGGTGGGCGCTCTGCGTCGAGGCGAGCCCTGCGGCGGCGGTGAGCAGGGCTGCGGCCAGGGCGGTTCTGTGTCGTCTCATGGGTGGCTCCTCCAGGACCGTGCGTCATGGATGTGACGAGGGTGGGGGGTGGAGCACGGCTCCCGGCCGCTCGGGTGGGGCGGCGGGGGAGCCGGATGAGCGACTAGTAATGTCCATGTCATTGACGGGAGTGTCAATAGCCACGGAACGTCACCGGAACCCCAAGGGGCGCTTTTCGGCCGGGAGTTGAGGCGGTCGGCGCCTCATGCGTTCAGTGCTTCATCTGCTGCGGCCCCGGTGGGCGCGCTGACGTGGTGCGGACCTCGGTGAGGTGGGCGAAGACGACTAGGTTGCTCTCGTACCCCGTCTTCGCGTTGAACCGGCCGCTGCAGGTGATCAGGCGCAGCTCGGGGCGGCCTGTCGGGCCGTACACCTCCTTGTCGGGGAAGTGCGCTTTCGCGTACGTCTTGATGCGGTCCACGGTGTACACGGCGATCCTGCCGTCGGCGCGGCGGGCCTCGACCAGCCGGCCGGGGCGCAGCATTTTGAGTCCTGCGAAGACGGCGCCCCCGGTCCTGGTGTCGAGGTGTCCCACCGCGACGGCCGTGCCCGACTCGCCGGGCGACGGACCGCCTTGATACCAGCCCACCACCTTCGGGTGGTCCACGGGCGGGGTGGTGAGATGGCGTTGCGCGTCGAGGCCCAGGGCGACGACCGGCGCCTCGACTCCGAGGTACGGGACGGCGAGCGAGACCGCCGGGGACGGCGGCAGTGGACGCGGGGCCACCGGATGCCGCGCGACCGGATGCTGCGCCGCCGGGCGCGGGGGTGCCGGACGCGGGGATGCCGGGCCCCGGCTGTCGCCGGCCGGGTCGGCCGCCGCCTTGGCGAACCGCGGCCCGTCGCCGGCAGGCGGGGCGGGCTCGCCGTGGTGGGCCACCCAGATGCCGCCCACCACCAGGGACAGGGCCAGGGCCGCCGTCCTCGTCAGGCGGTAGGCGCGCGTCCGGTGCCGGGCGATGGGGGCGCGTCTACGCTGAGCCATCGGAGCGGCGGCGGCGGAGTCGGCGGACATAGAGCACTCCGGCGACCGAGACCAGTCCCACGCCTGCCGCGGCTCCCGCCTGCGGAACGCCCGGAGTCTGAGCGAGGCCGCCGCCGCCCGCGGGCACCCCGCCCAGCGGCGCTCCGGCCCGGGGGGCCGGCGCGCAGTCGACATTGAAGACCTTCTGCTTGGCCGCGCCGCTGCCGCCGGCGACGTTCCAGACGAGCTTGTACTGCCCGTCGGGCAGCGTCAGAGGCGTGCTGTATCCGGTGCCGCCGGCCAGCCGCAGGGTGCCGGTGAGGGTGGCACCGCCGGCCCTGGCCGGCTGGGGGCTGATGTTCCAGGTGACACCCTGGACGGTGTCGAAGTTGAAGCCGTCCAGGTAGAAACCGCAGACCTTCGGGTTGTTGCTCTGGTCGGTGAAGGCCGTCCCCATGGAGTGGATCTTGACGTCGCCGTTGTCGCCGGGGGCGGCGAAAGCGGCCGTCGTGCCGGTCAGGGCGGTTCCCGCGAGGGTGAGTGCCGCGACGGCGGCGGCCCGCGTACGGGCGCGGGCGAAGGCGTGGAGTGCTGCAGGCATGCACAGTTCCTCTGGTTGGGATGATTGTCATACAAAACAGGGTTCTGTCTGATTCCTTCTCATGCCCGCGCGGTGCCGCGGCCGCGCCGCGCCGCGCAACACGCCGGACATCACCCGTCCGCCCCAACGCGACAGGCCACGGGGGCTGCCACCGTTCGGCCCGGCTTCCCCGCGTCCGTAGGCCCGCCGCCGCATCCCGCGCCCAGCACATGAAGAAGCGGCGCTGTGCTCTGCGAAGCACAGCGCCGCCGCTTGATCCAGCTGCGGGTCTCAGCACTCGGAGTGCTGGACGACCCTCGCGATGGCGTGGTAAACGCTGGGTTCGAAGGTGCCCTGCACCGTGTAGTCGTGGTGCTTGCTCGGCCACATGGTCGGGCTGTTGTACGTGCCGGTGGTGTACATCGTCTGGCCCGACGCGTTGTTCAGCTTGAACCGGGAGTGCCAGATGTCGCCGCTGAGGGTGAAGGTCGTCCAGGTGGTGGCGCTGAACGTGAGTTTGCCGTCGGAGTAGAGCTGAAGGTGCCCGCCCGTCTGATGGCAGTCACCGACGTTCAGGTCGCCCCAGGTGAACCACTTGTAGTCGGCCGCCACTCCCGAACGGACCGCGCTCCCATGGGAATCGGCCGAAGCCGTCGCGGGGTTCAGGACGAGGACGGTGGCACCGATGGCGGCCGCGGACACGAGGACTCTGCTCGCCCGCCGGAGAACGTTCATGATGGAACTCCCTTGCTGTGAAGGTGACGTGTGCTTGACCGCCTGATCGGACAACGGGCTAGCCGGAACCGAATCCCACGCTGCGGGCGGGCAGCGGCGGTGGGTTGGTCTGGTCCCATGTCCCTCCGACGCCCACGATCGCGAGGAGTTGCTGGCAGCCGGTGTCCGCGTAGACGAACGCGGTGGCGTCGGTGTCGTTGCCCGCGTGAGCCGCGCCGCCGGGAATTGGCAGGCACACACCGTTCTGCGGATTGACGAGTGCGTCGAGTGTTCCGGTGTCGGATCGGATGTACGGGAACTGTCCGTCGGCAGCCTGGGCGCTCGACGGCAGCAGGGCGATCAGGAGAAGAGCCCCGCCAACTGCCGTTCCCAGCCGCCTAATTGGAGCTGTGCGCCGCGTGGGCGTCACTTTCCGCGTTGCTTTCCGCAGGATTTTCTGTGGCGTAACTCGCCTGTGCATAGGCACCCCCCCTCTGGGTCCCTCGATGGTTCCGCAGGAAAAATGCCGCTGACAACCGCTCGAATGGGCGTGTACGGGCCGTCCGGGCGCCCGCCCGCGCCCGTGCGTCGAGCGTGTGCGCTGGGCCGTCCGGGTGAAGACGGGGGTGAGTCGCTTTCCGTTCCCAGGCCCGAGCAGCACGCTCAAATGGCCCATCTACAGGGAGAGTTGGGCGAGGGAGAGAGGGGTCACAGATGCGTGTGCGCAGTCGCGCGATCAGTCGGGTACCGATTCGTGTACTCAGGCGGGCGCTTACCGGTAAGAGGGTGGCCAGGTCGGTTCTGGTCGCGGGTGCAGGGGTGTCGCTGTTCACCGCGATGGCCGGGCTCTGCACCGATGCCCAGGCCGCCACGGGAAGCTTCAGCTATCGGCGTGCGGACACCGGGGGAATCACCACCATCGACAATCCGCCCGACCATTTCTGCTTCATCCTCAGCGGCGAGGCGCTGGGTGTCCACAACGGAACGAACAGCACCGCCATTCTGTACGAGGACGCGGAATGCGATCCGAATCAATTCCTCGATGCGGCACAGCCGGGACAGACCCTCAGCTTCGGCGTACGGCTGCCGCTGAGCGTGCGATTCGGCTGATCGCGAGGGCCAGGGGTGAGGGGGCGCGGAAGCCGTCACGTCCAGGGGCGGGACGGCTTGCGCGCCGCGTTCGTACAATTTGAGTCCGAACGATGTCCTCGACCCATGCCGCCCCCGCGGCGTCGAAGGGGTGTGGCCCGTGCCCGGCCGGCGATCCATCACCGAAGCAGAACAGCTGGCGCAGGCGAAGCTCGGCGGTGCGCCGATCCGCCATGACCAGATGGCCGTGGTGGCCAACATCTACCGAGCGGCCTCGGCGGTCCGACAGCACCTGGAGAACTCCGTGCTGCGCGGCTGCGATCTGACGTGGACCGCGTTCGTCGTGCTCTGGGTGGTGTGGATCTGGGGCGAGTCGGAGACCCGGCATGTCGCGGAGGAGGCGGGCATCTCCAAGGGCACGCTCACCGGGGTCGCCCGCACGCTGGAGGCGCGGGGCCTGGTGAAGCGGGCCGGCCACCCGACCGACGGCAGGCTCGTGCTGCTGAGCCTCACCGGTGAGGGGGAGGCGTTGATGCAGGGCCTGTTCCCGCGCTTCAACGACGAAGAGGCCTTTGTCACCGGGCAGTTGGACGATGCGGAGTGCCGCAGTGTCGCGGACGGGTTGCGGCGGGTGGTGCTGCAGGTCGAGGAGCGGGGGGAGGGGCGGCGGCGCGAGCTTCTGGGCGGGGCGGATCCGGCGCCGCGGCGCAGTGGGCGACGCCCGAGGGGTCCGGGGGCCTGAGCGACTCGGCCCGCCAGGGGGTGGGGCGCCGGGGCTCCGCCCCGATCCTGTCGGCCACCCGTCACGACCCGGGGAGTGGGCGGCCGGCTGCCGCCCGCACGAGCGCCTCGAACACCCCCCGCTGCGCGGCATCCCCGCACGCCGTGTCCTCCGGATGCCACTGCACCGCAACGAACCAACCCCGGTGGCCCGGCAGTTCAAGGCCCTCCACCGTGTCGTCCGCCGCACGGGCGGTGACCGTCAGGCCCGCCCCGAGACGGTCGACCCGCTGGTGGTGAAAGCAGGACGCGGTCACCTTCGTCGCGCCCGCCGCCCGCGCGAGAAGCGTGCCGGGCCGGACGGCGACCCGGTGCACATGGTGCCGGTGTGAGCCCCCGAGCCCGCTCATGTCCTGGTGCAGCGTGCCGCCCAGAGCGACGTTGACGACCTGGAGACCCCGGCAGACCGCGAGGAGCGGCAGCCCCAACTCCAGTGCCTGATACGTCACTTCGAGGTCGAAGCCGTCCTGCTCGGCATCGATGTCGTACACGCTGGCATGCGGCTCGGCGGCGTATCGGCCCGGGGCGATGTCACCACCCCCGGGCAGCAGGACGCCGTCGAAGCGGGCGAGCCGGGCGCCCACCTCGGCCGGGTCCGCCCGGCCGCCCGGTGCGTGGGGATGCAGGGTGACCGGCTCGCCGCCCGCCCGCCACACCGCCTCGATCAGCGCACGGGCGTTGACCTCGGCCGCGTACCGCAGTGCCGAGGTGGAGGCCGCGAAGCGGGCCGGGATCGCGACGAGCGGGCGCACGGCGAAGCTCATGGCGTTCCGCCCCGGCCAGGCAGGACCGGGACCGCGCCCCCCGGACGCGCGGCAGTATTCACCCGGCTCTGCCACGGATGAGCCGCGCCGCGCCCGCGCCCAGCGCCAGGACCGCCGGCACGGCCAGCGCGAGCCACGTCGCCGTGGTCCGGTCACCGCCGATGAGGGTCGTCAGGTTGGCCAGGATCAGCCAGATGGCGCCCGCCAGGCCGAGCGAGCTCAGCATCGGGGCGATCAGCGTGTTCCAGGGCCGGGTGTCGAGCCGCCCGCGGCGGAAGAAGACGATCACCGATACCGAGGTCAGGAAGTACAGCAGCATCATCGCGAGCACCGCCACCCCGCTGAACCAGGAGAACAGGGTGAGCACCGGGTCCTTGCCGAGCAGTGCGAACGGTATGACGAGCAGGACGGCGATGGTTGTCTGCACGCTGCCCGCCACCCAGGGGGAGTGTCGCCGGTTCAGCCTCCGCAGGCCGCGCGGAAGCAGGCCCTCCCTGCTGAGCGAGAACAGATAGCGGTTCGCGGAGTTGTGGAAGGCGAGCATGCCCGCGAACAGGGAGGTGGCAAGCAGGACCGGCAGGACGTCGTTCGCCCAGCCGCCGAACCGCCCGGCGATCGGCGCGAACACGAACGCCGATCCGTCCCCGCCCGCCAGCGCCTTGCCCGCCGCCCCGGCCGCGCCGGAAGCACCGTACGACGCGACCACCATCCAGGACGTGAAGGCGAAGAAGGCGGTGACCACGACGATCGACAGATAGGTGGCTCGCGGCACGGTGCGGTGTGGATCGCGCGCCTCCTCGCCGTAGATCGCGGTCGCCTCGAAGCCGAACATCGACGCCACCGCGAACATCAGCGCCACTCCCGGAGCGCCCTTGAGCGCCGCACCCGGCGAGAAGCTGTGCGCGAAGCCGAGCCCCTCCGGTCCGCCGCCCCGGAACAGCGTCACCAGGCCGAAGGCGAGCAGCACGCTCATCTCCGCGAAGACGAACACCGCGAGGACCCTGGCCCCCATCTCGATGCCGGTCGCGCCGAGCACCTGCACGACGGCCATGGTGGCCAACGCCCATACCCACCACGGCACTTCGGCCCCCGTGTGCTCCTTGACGATCCCGCTCACGGTCGCTCCGTAAAGGCCGTACATCGCGGCCTGGATGGTGCAGTACGCGAAGAGCGCGACGGCCGCGCTCCCCGCGCCGGAGGTGCGGCCGAGACCCCGGCCGATGTACGTGTAGAAGGCTCCCGCGTCGACCACATGGCGGCCCATGGCGACGAAGCCGACGGAGAACAGCAGGATCACCGCACCGGCGGCAACGTACGCGGCGGGCACGCCGGGCCCGTCGCCCAGGCCGACGGAGAGCGGGACCGCGCCCGCGATGCCGGTCAGCGGCGCCTGTGCCGACAGGACCAGGAAGAGGATGCCGAGCACGCCGAGCGCGTTCGGCTTGAGCCGTCCGGCGGTGGGGGAGTTCTGCTCAGTGGGTTGTCTTGCGGCCGTCCTGCCGTCCACGCGGATCACCTGTCAGGGCTCGGTCTGCGGGTGGGTGCTTCCCAGGTGGTGCAGCACCGCGCCGGGCGTCCCCGTGGCATGCCCGGTGCGGTGCCCGTATGTGGTGCCTCATCGGCGCGGCGCCCGAATGCCGCGGAACTCCCAGTCCCCGCCGAGCGCCGTGGACAGCACTTCCTCGGACTCGGTGGGCTGGGCGCCGACGTCGACGCGGATGGGGGTCGGCCCCGCGACAATGCGGTTGGTGAGCCGCCCGAGCCCTTCGACCTCGACCTCGACGACGTCTCCCGGCTGTACGGGACGGGAGTTGGCCGGCGTCCCCGACAGGAGCACATCGCCGGGCAGCAGCGTGATGGTGCGGGCGATGTCGGCCACCAGGTAGTGCATGTCCCACCGCATCTCGTCCGTCGAACCGTCCTGCGCCACCTTGCCGTTGACGTAGGTGCGCAGGTACTTGTGGCGGAAGTCCCAGTCGGTGACGAGGCCGGGGCCCAGCGGGCACAGGGTGTCGGAGCCCTTGACGCGCAGCATCGAACCGGCGTCGGTGTCACGGAAGTCGTGCAGTCCGAAGTCGTTGCCCACGGTGTATCCCGCGATGTACGCGGCCGCTTCTTCGGGCGCGATGTTGCGGGCGGTCCTGCCGATGACGATGGCCACCTCGCCCTCGTAGTTGAGCCACTTGCAGCCCGCCGGGCGCACGACCGCGCCCCGGTGGGAGTTGAGGGCCGACACCGGCTTGTGGAAGTAGGTGGGTGCGGACGGGAGTCGAGCCCCGAACTCCTCCACCCTGCTGCGGTGGTTGAGGTGGACCGCGACCACCTTCGAGGGAGTGACGGGTGGCAGGTGCGCGGCCTCGTCGTCCTTCACGCGGCGGCCGTCCCCGGCGACGAGTTCGTCCCCTTCGCACACGACCTGGACGGGCGCCCCGTCGAGCAGGATGCGGCGGTACTCGGGCATGTCAGGCCTCCCGGTCGCGTCGGTGCGGGTGGCGCGGGGCGGCGGGCGTGGGCAGGCCCGTGCCGGTCCAGCCCTCGGCGGGGCGGTCGAACCACAGGTGGACCTGTCCGGTGCCGATCGAGTTCTCGTACGCTCCGTACTGGCGGCCTGGAGCGGTGCAGGCCTCGCCGCCGAGCGCGCCCGCCATCATCAAGTAGTGCGCGAACCGCGCCTCGGGCCTGAACTCCCGGAATTCCGGCATGGTGTGGAGCACCTTGGCGTGGCGGCCCTCCTTGAACCAGGCGATGCGCTCGACGTCGGCCGCGCGCGCCTCGGGCGTACGGATGTGGGAGGGATCGCTCGCCTCGTGGTCGCGCAGTTCGCGCAGTGGCCAGAAGGTGTGCGAGAGGGCACCGGACGCGATGAGCAGGACCCTGCGACCGGGCGTCGCCGCGATGCCGTCCGCGAGCGCGCGGCCGAGCCGCAGATGGTCCTCCATGTCACCGGTCTGGCACACCCCGATGGACACCCACCGCTTGTCGGGCAGCCCCTCGCCGAGGAACTTCCACAGATTCACGGTGGCATAGTGCACCGGAAGGTACGGATCGTCGACGGCGGTGATCCAGGTGCCGTGCCGTTCCGCGAACTCGGCTATTCCATGGGCGAGTTGAGGGTCGCCCGGAAAGTCGTACCGCATCCGGCACATGCCCCGGGGGAGCTCCTCCGAGGTGAACAGGCCCGCGCGCCGGCTCTGCGCGGTGACGACGAACTCGACGGTGGTCGCCCAGTGCGAGTCGAGAACCACCACCGTGTCGTAGCGGTCACCGGCGAAGACGTCCTCGCGCAGCTGCCGCAGGCCGGTGACGAGGCTGATCTCCATGCCCTCGTTGAGTTCGCGCCGCACCGGCTCGGGCAGCACGATGGTGGGCACGTGCGCGAGCAGGCCCGCCCCGACGATCTCGCCCATGGTCCCCTCAACTCCCCGGTTCCGTAACGGTGTTCTTGAGGTCGCAGAAGAAGTCGAAGCTCCACGTGCCGCCCTCGCGGCCGATGCCGGACGCACGCGAACCGCCGAAGGGGGCCCGCAGATCACGTACGAAGAAGCAGTTCACCCAGACCGTTCCCGCCACGAGCCGCTCGGTCACCCGCCGGGCCCGCTCGGCGTCCGCCGTGACGACGGTCGCGGCGAGCCCGAAGCGGGTGTCATTGGCCAGCTCCAGCGCCTCGTCCTCGTCAGCGAAGGTCTGGAGCGTGAGGACGGGGCCGAACACCTCCTCCTGGACGATCTCGCTGTCCTGTGCCACATCGGTGAGGAGGGTGGGGCGGTAGTAGGTGCCGCCGAGCTCGGCGTTGGGCGAGCCGCCGAGCCGGGCCCGTGCTCCGGACGCGACCGCGCGCCGTACGAATCCGTCGACCTTCTCCAGCTGGGTGGGATGGATCAGCGGCCCGATGTCGGTGGCCTCGTCGCGCGGGTCACCCTGCCGGAGCCGGGCGGCCCGCGCGACGAACCGCGCGGTGAACTCCGTCGTGACGGACTCCTCGACGAGCAGCCGGGTGGCGGCCAGACACACCTGCCCCGCGTTGTCGTACTGCTCCACGGCCAGGTCGACGGCCAGATCGAGATCGGCGTCCGTGAACACCAACAGCGGTGATTTTCCGCCCAGTTCAAGGCTCAGCGGGGTGAGGTGTTCGGCCGCCGAGGCCGCGATGCGGCGGGCGGTGGGCACCGACCCGGTGAAGCCGATGCGGCGCACGTCCGGGTGGGAGACCAGCGCGGCGCCCGCTTCGGCACCGTAGCCCTGGACGACGTTGAGGACACCGGGCGGGAGCCCGGCGTCCGCCGCGATGTCGGCGAGCAGTGACGCGGTCAACGGCGACCACTCGGCGGGCTTGAGGATCACCGAGTTCCCGGCGGCGAGCGCGGGTGCGACCTTCCAGGTGGCCAGCATCAGCGGCGCATTCCATGGCGTTATCAGCACGCACGGCCCCGCCGGGTCCCAGGAGACATGGTTGACGGCTCCGGCCGGGGTCGCGAAGTCGTCGAGGTCCAGGGTGAGCAGCCGGTCGGCGAAGAAGCGGAAGTTGTGCGCCACCCTCGGCATCACCCCGCGCCGGTGGGAGCGGAGCAGCGCGCCGTTGTCGAGGGTCTCGACCTGGGCGAGGTCCTCGGAGCGCTTCTGTACGCCGTCGGCGATGGCGTGCAGGATGCGGGCCCGCTCGGCGCGGGGCGTGGCCGCCCAGCCGGGAAAGGCGGCCTTCGCGGCGGCCACCGCCGCGCCGGCCTCGAAGGAGGAGCCGCGCGCCACCCCCGCGAGCGTGCGGCCGTCGATCGGCGAGACATCGGTGAAGGCGGTGGGGGAACCGACGCGCGCGCCGCCGATCCAGTGCCGCGTGTCGACGGCGACACCGGCGACGGCGGCGATGTGCTCACTCGTCATGTCCATCCTCCGACCGATCGGCACAAGAGCCTCCAACTGGGTATCCATGAACGGGAGTCACTCGGCTCCCGAGGTGTTGGATTCGAGGAGTCTGCCTCCGTCCCACACGACGCCGACCTGCCGGTAGTACGCCGCGATCGGCTCCCGCACCACGAGGCGGGCCAGCTCTTCGGTGGGGGAGTCGAAGAGTTCGAGGTCGGCGTCCCCCGCCCACGCCTGGCCGGCCTCGAAGGACGCGGTGCCGGACTCGATCAGCTCGTCGAGGGCGAGCCCCTTGCCCTTCTCGATGGAGGGCAGCCAGCGGTGATGTGCCATCGGGTGTGCGTTCACGAAGCCGCCCGTCGTCGAAGGCTGACGCAGCGTCACCACCACCTGGGCGAGCCTCCGGTCGGCCGCCGCGAGGGTGGCGCCGAAGCGAGCCCCGGGCTCGATCCGGGGCGCCGGTCCGAACGGGTGCGGCCGGGTCTGATGGATCGAGCCCAGCTTCTTCGGATAGCCCTGGTGGAAGCCGCGTACGACCGCGAAGTCCTTGTCGACCCAGATGTACACGCAGCGCGAATAGGCCTGCCCCCGGTACGAGCAGCGCACGACTGCGAACGCCTCCTTGTACTGGGCGCGCACCGGGTCGAGCAGCTCCCGCTTCGACGCCGAACAGGACTGCCAGTCCGCCCAGACGAGCGCGACCGCTCCCGGATCCTCGGGCGCCAACTCCAGTGGGTGGGGAAGGAGTTCGCGTACGCGCTCCGGATCCGTGCGGTATTCGACCGTGAGGACGTCGCCCGAGTACAGCCACGGGGGTGCGGGGGCGATGGACGATTCGCCGGTCGCCGTCTTCGGGTGGAAGTAGCCACGGACGCTGCTCACGGGGCGGCTCCTTGCGGGCTGAGGGCGGGCCTTTCGAGGAGGAGAGGACGGTGCCGGGCGGCGGCCGCGGCGGCGGCCGGTCCGCCGAGCCCCACCACGCCGACGAGGCGTCCGTCGCGGTGGTAGCCCACCAGCATGTCGCCGTCCGACCCGCCGTCGAGCAGCCGGACGTCGTCGTGCCCGAGCTCGGGCGAGCCGAAGGACTGGAGCCGGAAGTCGTACTGGTCGCTCCAGAAGGAGGGGAGGGGCGCGAAGGGTGCCAAGTCGGTGGCATGTGAGCGGAGTTGGGCCGCGAGCACCTTCGCGGCGTGCTTGGCCGTGTCGCCCGGGATCGACCAGTGCTCGACCCGGCGCGGGACGCCGTCGTACCGGGCGTTGGGGAAGCGGGCGATGTCGCCGACCGCGACCACGTAGGGGAGGCAGCCCGCGTCTGTTGTCGTGCCGTAGGGCGGTCCGCCCGCCTCGGCAGCGGCGCCGGATGCCGGCCCGTCCGCCTCGGCCGTCGCGCCGCTTGCCCGTCCGCCCGCCCCGGCGGCCGCGCCCGCCCCGTCGGCAACGCGCCGCACCCGCAGGTGCTCGTCGGTGAGTACGCCGTCGGACAGGTCGAGGCCGTTGCCGGCCAGCCACTCGGTGTTGGCGGCCGAGCCGACCGACTCCACGACCACATCGGCCGCCAGGACCCGCCCGTCACTCAGGGCGACCCCGGTCACGCGGTCTTCGCCCGCGAACCCGGCGATCCCTGTCCCCAGCGCGAACCGCACCCCGCGTTCCTCGTGCCGGCGCAGCAGCGCCCGGGCGAGGAGCTCGCCGAGCGGGCGCAGCATCGGCAGGGGCGCGACATCGACGACGGTCACCCCGGCGACGCCGAGACCGACGGCGGTGGCGGCCACCTCGCAGCCGATGAACCCCGCGCCTATCACCACCAACTGAACACCGGGCAGAGCCAGTTCGGCCCGCAGTGCCCGTATGTCGGCCAGTGTCCGGACCGTATGGCGGCCACTGCCCGGTCCGGACGGTCCCGGGCAGCGCAGCCGTCGCGAGCGCAGCCCGGTCGCGACGACCAGGCCGTCGAAGCCGAGCTCGTCGCCGTCATCGAGGACGACGACGCGGTCCCGCAGCCGGGCGTCCGTCACCCTCGTCCCGAGCCTCCACTCCACATCGGCGGCGTTCGCCCGCGGAGTGAGGGCCAGCGAGGCGAACGGTGCTGTTCCCGCGAGGACGCGCTTGGAGAGCGGGGGGCGGCTGTAGGGCATGTGGGGCTCGTCGCCGACCACCGTGATCGGCCCGGTCCAGCCGGCGGCGCGCAACTGCTCGGCGGCGCGCAGCCCGCCCAGCGACGCCCCGGCCACGACCACGCGCGCGGTCACGGCGCTCAGGCCTCGATCCGGATGGCCTGCATCGGACAGACGTCGGCGGCCTCCTCGACATCGGTGCGGAACGTCTCACCGGGATCGCTGAGATAGGCGAGGTGTCCACTGTCGTCGAGGCGGAAGACGTCCGGGGCGGCGAACACGCACTGCCCGTGGTCCTGGCACTTGTTCATGTCGACGGCGACCTTCATGGGCCGACTCCCTGTGACCGAACTGCGTAACCGAGCCGTATGACCAAGCTGCTCGATCGAACCGCTCGACCGAACTCGTTTGATACCAAACAACATAGAGACGTGTCGCCGGACGGTCAATGCCCTTGCAGCGGTGCGGAGTTCGTGGAAGCAGCCTTGGCGGGAAGGTGCGCACCTCTTGCGGGAAGGCGTCTCGCATCCATACCGTTTGAAGCCAAACCAATAGCGTGCGCTCAGCCCGAGGAGACGTCGGTGAGTGCTCAAGTACCTTCAGAAGCAATCCAGTTCACGGAGCGACTGTCCGTCGAGGGCATTGATGTGGTCCGGGTGACGTACCCCGACCTCATCGGCACCGACCGCGCCCGGGACGTGCTCCTCGACCAGCTGCCCGCGGCCTGCTCGCACGGCCTCTCCTTCTGCCGCGCCGTCTACCACACCAGCCCCCAGGGCGATGTCGTCCCGATCGCGGGCGGCCTGGACGCGGGGCTCCCCGACATCGTCGTACGCCCCGACCTCGACACCCTCCTCACGCTGCCATGGGAACCCGGCGTCGCCTCCTGCCTGGGCGATGTCACCGACCCGGCGACCGGCGCGCCCGCCCCCGAATCCCCCCGCGCCCTGCTGCGCGCGGTGCTCGCCCGCTGTGCGGAACACGGGCTGCGCCCGGTCGCGGGACCCGAGCTCGAATACTTCCTGTGCGATCCGGACCCCGGCGCGCCCGGCGGCTGGCGGCGCTACAGCTCCGCCGCGGGCGCCGTCTACACCGCGGGACTGCGCGCCGACCCGGACAACCACCTCCTGCGGACGCTGCGGCTGCTGCGCGACCTCCGCATCGGGATCACTCACGGAAACCACGAATTCGACGGCGCGCAGTTCGAGATCAACCTCGTGCACTCCGAGGCACTGGGCGCCGCCGACCGCGCCTTCCGGCTCAAGGCCGCCGTCAAGGAACTCGCCCGCAAGGAGGGCAGGCTCGCCACCTTCATGGCCAAGCCCTTCAACGACGCGGGCGGCTCGGGCTTCCATCTGCACCTGTCCTGCGACGCAAGCGACGGAGGGAAGTCCCGCAACGTCTTCGACGACCCCACCGGTCCCTACGGCCTCTCCGATACCGCGCGGCACGCGGTCGCGGGCCTGCTCGCCCACGCTCCGGCCCTGGCCGCCCTGGTCAACCCGACGGTCAACTCGTACAAGCGCTTCGGGCCCGACACAGTGGCCCCCTGGCTCGTCGACTGGGGCCTGGACAACCGCAGCGCGATGGTCCGCATCCCGCCCGAGCGCGGAGCGGGGTCCCGGCTCGAACTGCGGCTCGGCGACGCGAGCGCCAACCCGTATGTGCTCATCGCGGCGACCATCGCCGCGGCCCTGCTCGGCATCCAGGCGGGGGACGAGCCGCCCGAGCCGCTTGAGGGGTACGGCTACGACACCGCGAGGTCCGCCCTTCTTCCGGACTGCCTGCCGACCGCGCTCGACGCCCTCGAAGCGGACACCGCGCTCACGGGAATCCTCGGCAAGGACTTCACCGCCGCCTACCTCGCGTACAAGCGCAACGAGGTCGAGCGCTTCCAGCAGCACGTCACCGACTGGGAGTTCACGGAGTACGCGTACCACCTGTGACCCGCGGATACGGGCCGCCCCCACCGCGCGGACCACCCGCTCAAGGAGCCCCCATGGCCGATGCCAACCCCGCCGCGTACGACCCGATGTCCCTCGACGACGTCGACCTCGCCGACCTCGACCGGTTCACCGACGGCATCACCCCATGGCGCATGTTCCACACCCTGCGCCACCAGGATCCCGTCCACTGGCAGCCCGAGCCGGCCCCCAACTCCGGGTTCTGGGCGGTGACCCGCCACGAGGACATCGTCCGCGTCGACCGGGACGCCGACACGTTCACCTCCACCCGGTTCGTCAACCTCGAAGAGCTCGACGACGACCAGATCAAGAAGCGGGCCTCCATCCTCGAAATGGACGGGGTGCGCCACCGCGCGCTGCGCGGCCTGCTCCAGCGCCAGTTCGGGCAGAACGTGATCAACGGCTACGCCGACTTCCTGCGCGGCCTGACCGCGACCACCCTGGACGCGGCGCTGCCCAGGAAGACCTTCGACTTCGTGGAGCACGTGTCCGCCGACTTCCCCATCAACGTCCTCGCCCGGCTCCTGGACGTGCCGCCCGAAGACAACCGGCGGCTCATCGACTGGGGCAACCGCATCATCGGCCACACCGACCCCGACTACGCGGACGTGCTCCTCGACAGCGCGGAGAGCGAGCAGTACCGGGACCTGCCGTTCCGCTCGCCCGCCTCCATCGAGGTCTTCGAGTACGGCCGCGAACTCGCCCGGCAACGCCGCGGCGGCCACGGCACCGATCTCGTCTCGCGGCTCGTCAACGAGACCCCGCGCGACCACATCCCGCTCAGCGCCCAGGACTTCGACAACTACTTCCTGCTGCTCGTCGTCGCGGGCAACGAGACCACCCGGCACGCCATCTCGCACACCATGCTGGCCCTGATCCAGCACCCCGAACAGCTCGACCGGCTCCGCCGCGACCCCTCCCTCGTCCCGGGCGCCGTGGAGGAGTTCCTGCGCTGGGCCTCGCCCGTCTACCACTTCCGCCGCACCGCGACCCGCGACGTCGAACTCGGCGGCAAGCGGATCAGGGAGGGCGACAAGGTCGTCATGTGGTACGCCTCGGGCAACCGCGACGAGCGGGTCTTCACCGACCCGTACGCCTTCGACGTGACCCGCGCCGACAACGACCACGTCACCTTCGGCAAGGGCAGCCCCCACCTGTGCCTGGGCAACCTGCTCGCGCGGACCGAGGTCCGCATCATGTTCGAGGAGTTGATCCCGCGCCTCGCCGACATCCGCCTGGCCGGGGAGGTCCCGAGGGTCCGCTCCAACTTCGTGAACGGGATCAAGCGGCTTCCGGTGGAGGTCACCCCCGTGTGACACAGAGCCCGGATGCTCCCCCGAAGGAGCTGCCCGGCCGCCTCGGCCGGTAGGGGTGAGCCGAGCCGTAGCCGCGGGCCCATTGCCCGGTGAACACCCCTGTGGTTAGCCTGTGTTCGTCATTCCGGTCGACGGCCGGAGTTTCGAACAAGAAGGGTGGGTGGCCGAGCATGGGCCGACTGGTTCCCGCGGTGACCAGGGCGCTGGACGTCCTGGAGCTCTTCCTGGAGAGCGAGGGGAGCCTCTCCGCGCCCGATGTCACGCGCCGGCTCGGGCTGCCCCGCACCACGGTCCACGAGCTGCTGACCACCCTGGCCGTCCGCTCCTACCTGGCGCCGGTACCCGAACAGCCGGGCCGCTACCGGCTCGGCGTACGCACCTATCAGCTCGGCAGCCGCTACGCCGAGCAGCTCGACCTCGCGGCCGAGGGGCAGCAGGTGGCCCGCGAGGTCGCGGAGACCTGCGACGAGACCGTCCACGTCGCGATACTGGAGGACGTCGACGTCATCTACATCGCCAAGGTCGACTCCACCCACGCCGTCCGCATGGTCTCCGCCGCCGGCCGCAGGCTGCCCGCGCACTGCACCTCCGTCGGCAAGATGCTGCTCGCCACGCTGCCCGAGGCCGAGCTCGACGCCCGCCTCGAAGGCCGCGAACTCGTCGGCATGACACCCGACAGCATCACCGACCCCGCCGCCCTGCGCACCGCGCTCGCCGAGATCCGCGCCCGCGGGACCGCCTTCGAGCACCGCGAGTCCAACCCCGACGTCAGCTGCGTGGCGGCGCCGGTCAAGGACAGCACGGGCCGAGTGGTCGCCGCGCTCTCCATCTCCGTACCCGTGATCAGGTGGAACGGTGACCGCGAGACCGAGCTCGCCGAACTCGCCCGGAAGGGCGCCGGCGATCTCTCCGTACGGCTCGGCCACCGGGGTGCGCGATGAGGTACGAGCTCGCGGTACGGGAGTGGGCCGAGCTCGGCGAGGGGCCGACGTGGGACCCGGCGACCGGGCGGCTGATCTGGGTCGACATCCTCTCCTCACGCATCCACACCTACGATCCGGCCGCCGGCCGCCGTACGGTCATGGCCACCGAACAGCACGTCGGCGCGGCTAAGCCGCGCGCCGGGGGCGGCCTCGTCGTCAACCTGCGGGACGGCGTCGGACTGTACGGCCCCGACGGCGGATTCCGCTGGCTGCTGCACGACCCCGTGGCCGGTCGGCGCGCCAACGACGCGGCCGTCGCTCCCGACGGGGCGCTGTGGGCCGGAACCATGCGCTACGACGAGGCGCCCGGCGGCGGCACCCTGACGCGGATCGCCGCGGACGGCGGCGCGGCCGAGATCCTCGGCGACGTGACCGTCAGCAACGGCACCGGCTGGAGCCCGGACGGGCGGTTCATGTACTACATCGACACCCCGACCCGGACCGTCGATGTGTTCGACTTCGACGGCCAACTCGCCCACAACAGACGGCAGTTCACCTCGGTCGAGGCCGGTGCCGGGTTTCCCGACGGGCTCGCCGTGGACGCCGAAGGCGGCGTCTGGGTGGCGCTGTGGGACGGCGGCGCCGTCCGGCGGTACGCGCCCGACGGCGGCCTCGACCAGGTCGTGGAGCTGCCCGTGCGGCGCCCCACCGCCTGCGCCTTCGGCGGCCCGGACCTCACCGATCTGTACATCACCACCGCCCGCGCCGGGCAGGCCGCACCGCCCCCCCTCGCCGGTTCGGTGCTCGTACTTCCGGGGGCGGGGCGCGGGCTGCCCGCCACTCCCTTCGCCGGATGATGGATCATCAAATGCTGTGTGCCCCACGGGAATTCCTGTGGGGCACATGCGTGTGGTGTCGAGCCTTCAGCGGGTCGAGAACGAATGGAGCGTCGATGTGCGGTACGTCGTGCCCGGGCGCAGTACGGTCGACGGGAACGACGGGTGATTGGGCGAGTCAGGGAAGTGCTGGGCTTCCAGGCAGAGGGCGTCGCCCTGACGGTAGGTGCGGCCGGAGGTGCCCTCCAGGGTGCCGTCGAGGAAATTGCCGGAGTAGAACTGCAGGCCAGGCTCGGTCGTGTGCATCCGCATCACCCGGCCGGAGGACGGATCGGTGAGGGTCAGGGCGTAGGCGGGGGAGGTTGAAATTCCCTTGTCCAGCACCCAGTTGTGGTCGAATCCCTTCGCGCGGACCAGCTGTTCGCCACCGGCGCGGATGTCCCGGCCGATCGGCTTCGGGCGCCGGAAGTCGAAGGGCGTGCCCGCCACCCGGGCCAGTTCGCCGGTCGGGATCAGGCCCGCGTCGACGGGGGTGTAGCGGGCGGCAGCCAGTGCCAGGGTGTGGTCGTAGATGGAGCCGCTGCCCTCGCCCGCCAGGTTGAAGTAGGTGTGGCTGGTCAGGTTCACGACGGTCGGCCGGTCCGTGGCCGCCTCGTAGTCGATGCGCCAGTCGCCGCGCGCGGTGAGGGTGTACGTGACGCGGACCCTCAGGGTGCCGGGGTAGCCCATCTCGCCGTCGGGGGAGACCCGGCTCAGGACCAGCCCGGTCTCCGGGCCGCGCGTGAAAGGCTCCACCCGCCACATACGCTTGTCGAAGCCCTGGGTGCCGCCGTGCAGACTGTTCGCCCCGTCGTTCAGGGGGAGTTGGTAGGTATGGCCGTCCAGCGTGAACCGTCCCGCCGCGATGCGGTTGCCGTATCTGCCGATGAGGCCGCCGAAGTACGGGCTCTTCGCGACATAGTCGGCGAGGTTGTCGAAGCCGAGGGCGATGTTCGCCAATTGTCCGTCGCGGTCCGGGACTTCGAGGGAGTGGATCACCCCGCCCCAGGACAGGACCTGGAGCCGGGTTCCGCCGTTGCTGACCGTCCAGAGGTCCACGGCGGTGCCGTCGGCCAGGGTGCCGAAGTGCTTCCTGGTGGGGGAGCGGCGCGGTGCGGCCTGGGCGGTTCCGGCGCCGAGCGCTGTCGTAGCGGCCAGACCGGCGGCGCCTGCCGCAAGTACCGTACGTCTGCTGGTCTTCATGGAGCGACTCCTTGAGGGAGATCCGGAAGGGGGGAGATCCGAGGGACTCATGAACCGACCTTGCGCTTGTTGTAGACGTCGAAGCCGACCGCGGCCAAGAGCACGAACCCCTTGATGACCTGTTGGTAGTCCGTGCCGATGCCGACCAGGGACATGCCGTTGTTGAGCACGCCGAGCACCAGGCCGCCGATGATGGCGCCGAACACCGTGCCCACCCCGCCACTCATCGACGCACCGCCGATGAACGAGGCCGCGATGGCCTCCAGTTCGAAGTTGACGCCCGCGTTGGGCGTGCCCGCGTTGAGGCGGGCTGCGAAGACGACGCCGGCCAGCGCCGCCAGGACACCCATGTTGACGAAGACCCAGAACGTGACCCGCTTGTCCTTGACGCCGGAGAGCTTCGCCGCCGCCTGGTTGCCGCCGAGCGCGTACACATGGCGCCCCACGACCGCGTTGCGCATCACGAAACCGAGCCCGATGAGCAGCGCCGCGAGCAGGAGCAGCACCACCGGGACACCGCGGTAGCTGGCCAGCGTCATCGTGAAGGCGAGGACGGCGGCCACCATCGCCACGCACTTGGCGATGAACAGGCCCTGGGGCAGCACATCGAGTTCGTACGCCCGCTGGCGCCGCCGGGACCGCACCTCCTGGACAAGGACGACCCCGATCAGGGTGAGCCCCAACAGCAGTGTCAGATTGTGGTAGTTGGTGTCCGGGCCGACCGCCGGCAGGTAGCCCGTGGAGATCTTCTGGAAGCCGTCGGGGAACGGGCCGAGCGAGCGCGAGCCGAGCAGGATCTGGGTGCCGCCGCGGAACAGCAGCATCCCGGCGAGCGTGACGATGAACGACGGTATTCCGACGTACGCGATCCAGAACCCCTGCCAGGCGCCCGCGACCGCCCCGATGGCCAGCGCCACGACCAGGGCGAGCACCCAGGGCACATGGTGCTCGACCATCATCACGGCGCACGCGGCCGACACGAACGCCGCCAACGAGCCCACGGACAGGTCGATGTGGCCCGCGATGATGACGATCATCATGCCGATCGCGAGCACCAGGATGTAACTGTTCTGGAGCACCAGATTGGTGACGTTGTTCGGCTTGAGCAGCACCCCGCCGGTCCATATCTGGAACAGCACGACGATCAGGCCGAGCGCGACGAGCATCCCGTACTGGCGCATGTTGCGGCGCGCCGCGCCAAGCAGCAGCGCGGCGGGCGCCGGGCGCGGGGAAGCGGGCGCCGACGGGGCGCTCCTGGGGGTGTCGGTGGTGACCGGACCCATGGCGACTACCTCTTGTCCGTGGTCATGTTGTTCGTGGTCATGTGGCGCATCAGCACTTCCTGCGTCGCCTCGGCACGCGGCACCTCACCGGTGAGCCGGCCGGCCGCCATCGTGTAGATGCGGTCGCACATGCCGAGCAGTTCGGGGAGTTCCGAGGAGATGAAGACGACGGCCTTGCCCTGAGCCGCGAGCCGGTCGATGACGGTGTAGATCTCGTACTTGGCACCCACGTCGATGCCCCGGGTCGGCTCGTCGAGGATCAGCACATCGGGCCCCGCGAAGATCCATTTGCTGAGCACGACCTTCTGCTGGTTGCCGCCGGACAGCCGCCCGACCTGCTCGAAGACGGTGGGCGCCTTGATGTTCATGGACGTGCGGTACGACTCGGCGACCCGCCGCTCCTCGTGCTCGTCGACCACCCCGCGCCGCGACACCCGGCCGAGCGCGGCCGTGGTGATGTTGCGGGCGATGGTGTCGATGAGGTTGAGGCCGTACTGCTTGCGGTCCTCGGTGACGTACGCGATGCCGTGGCCCACCGCCTCCGGTACGGTCCGCGTCCGGATCTCGCGGCCGTCCTTCCACACCGAGCCGCTGATGTTGCGCCCGTAGGAGCGGCCGAACAGGCTCATCGCGAGCTCGGTGCGGCCGGCGCCCATCAGGCCCGCGATGCCGACGATCTCGCCCCGCCTCACCTGCACGGACACGTCGTCGACGACCTTGCGCTGGTGGTCGATGGGATGGTGCACGGTCCAGCCCCGCACCTCCAGGGCGGGGTGCGCGCCGGGATCGCCGTCGTACGGGGTGCGGTCGGGGAAGCGGTGGTCGAGGTCGCGGCCGACCATGGCTCGGATGATCCGGTCCTCGGTCGTGGCCGGATCCCTCACGTCGAGGGTCTCGATGGTGCGGCCGTCACGGATGACGGTGACGGAGTCGGCGACCGCCGCGATCTCGTTCAGCTTGTGCGAGATGACGATCGACGTGATGCCATGATCTCTCAACTCCCTTATCAAGGCGAGGAGATGGGCGCTGTCGTCGTCGTTGAGCGCGGCCGTCGGCTCGTCGAGGATGAGCAGTTTCACCTCCTTGGAGAGGGCCTTGGCGATCTCCACCAGCTGCTGCTTGCCGACGCCGATGTCCGCGACCCGGGTCCCCGGATGCTCGCTCAGGCCCACGCGCTTCAGAAGCCGGGATGCGTGCTTCAGCGTCTCGTGCCAGCTGATGATCCCTCGGGTGGCGTGTTCGTTGCCGAGGAAGATGTTCTCGGCGATCGACAGATAGGGCACGAGCGCGAGTTCCTGGTGGATGATGACGATCCCGCGCGCCTCGCTGGCCCGGATGTCCTTGAACGCACAGGACTCGCCCTGGAAGAGGATGTCGCCCTCGTAACTCCCGTGCGGATGAACCCCGCTGAGCACCTTCATCAGGGTCGACTTGCCCGCGCCGTTCTCCCCGCAGATCGCGTGCACCTCGCCCGGGGTGACGGTCAGTGACACGTCGGACAGCGCCCGGACGCCGGGGAACGTCTTGACGATGGAGCGCATCTCAAGGACAGGCGGCGCCTCATGTGCGGGTGCGCTCACTTCAGGTCACTCGCCTTGATGTAGCCCGAGTCCACAAGCACGGACTGGTAGTTGGACTTGTCGACGCTGACCGGGTTGAGGAGGAACGACGGCACGACCTTCTTCTCGTTGTTGTACGTCTTGGTGTCGTTGACCTCGGGCGTCTTGTCGTTCAGCACCGCGTCGGCCATCTGCACGGCCTGCTTGGCGAGCGCCCGGGTGTCCTTGTAGACGGTCTGCGTCTGGTCGCCCGCGATGATCGACTTCACCGACGCCACCTCGGCGTCCTGCCCGGTCACCACGGGATACGGCTTGGCGGCGGTCCCGTAGCCGCCGGAGCGCAGCGCGGACAGGATGCCGATGGAGATCCCGTCGTACGGCGAGAGCACAGCGTCGACGCGGGCGGAGGAGTACGCCTTGGTCAGCAGGTCGTCCATGCGCTTCTGCGCGGTGGCGCCGTCCCAGCGCAGGGTGGTCACCTGGTTGAGGTTCGTCTGCCCGCTCCGGACCACCAGCTGCTTCTTGTCGAGATAGGGCTGGAGGGTCTTGAGGGCGCCCTGGAAGAAGTAGCGGGTGTTGTTGTCGTCCGGCGACCCGGCGAACAGCTCGATGGTGAACGGGCCCTTCTTGCTGCCGTCCTTCAGCCCCAACTTGTCGATGATGTACGTCGCTTGGAGTACGCCGACCTTCTCGTTGTCGAAGGAGGCGTAGTAGTCGACATTCGGCGAGCCGAGGATGAGCCGGTCGTAGGAGATGACCTTGATGTGCTGGTCGGTGGCCTGCTTCAGGACGTCGCTCAGGGCGCGGCCGTCGATCGCGGCGATCACCAGGACGTCCACCCCCTTGGTGATCATGTTCTCGATCTGGGCGACCTGCTGGTCGACGTTGTCCTCGCCGTACTGGAGCTCGGTCTTGTAGCCGAGGTCCTGGAACTGCTTGACCATGTTGTTGCCGTCGTTGATCCACCGCTCGGACGACTTGGTCGGCATCGCGATGCCGATGGTGGAGCCCTTGCTGCCCTTCTTGGTGTCCTTGCTGCCGCCCTCACTGCTCTGCCCGCAGGCGGCGAGCGCGAGGGCGAGGGAGCCGGCGACGAGGGCGAGTGCTGCTCTGCGGATGCGGCGCATGGTCATCAGTCCTTCAAGGAGAAGCGGTTGAGGGGGCCGGGGAGGCGGGAGCCGAGCGGGGACATGCCGCCGTCGGCGCCGTGCCGGGCGAGGAGGTCGAGCACGAGCCGGCCGCGCCGCACGCGCTCGCGCGCCGTGTCCAGGGCGGCGTCCCGCAGATGTGCGCCGTACGGGTAGATGCCGGGCGCCCTGGACAGGCCGAACTTGAGGTACAGCGGGGCGGCGCGGCGGATCAGCTCGGCCGCCTCGTACATCCGCACATAGCCGCCGAGGTCGTCCGGCGCCTCGATGTAGAGGTCGAGCGGAACGCCGGAAACCCGGCGGATCTCGGTGAAGTGAGAGGCCGTCAGATCCGAGGGCACGTTCACGGAGTCCGCGCCGAGCCGCTCGTGCACCGAGACCGACGCCGGGTTGACCGGGCCGATCAGCGCCGAGACCTTGAGGGTGGTGTCCGCGGGCAGCAGGCCCAGCTCGCGCAGCCGGTGCAGGGTCCACAGCACGCCCTCGTCGGCCACGAGCAGGCACCGGACGCCCAACTCCGTTGCACGCAGGGCGTCTTCTACGCAACCTGCGAGCGCGTCGTGACCCCGGGCGCGCAGCCCCGCGCCGCCCGAGGCGGTACGCGTGGAGCCGCCGGTGTCCCAGGTGCCGCGCGGCCCGGTGAAGAGGCAGAGCTCGATGTCGCGCTCCGCGCAGGCCTCGGCCATCTCGGTGATCTCGGCGTCGGAGAGCATCCACACGCCACTGCCCTGGCTGACCCGGTGCACCGGCACGTCGAGCCGCGAGGACTCCTTGAGCACGATCGCGAGCGCCTCGGGGCCCTCGACGGAGGGGATCTCGGTGCGCCAGGAGCCGCCGTCGGGGAAGACGTGCGGGGAGGAGTCGGCGGGGTTGTCGGCGGGCGCGGCCAGGCCGACCGCGGTGAGGGCCCGCTCGCCGGGGCGGCGGGGTCCCGCGGGTGTGAGAAAGGGGGCTGAAGTGTCGGTCACAGGCGGGATTCCTTGCGTGAGCGGGCCTTCGGGCTTGTTCGGTATATCGAACATGGTTCGGGTCATTGGGTACGAGGGGATGGGATGGGGGGGGCTGCGGGGTGGGAGGTCGTGTGGTCGGTGGCTATGTGGCCGCGCCCCATGTGGTCGAGGGTTATGTGGCGCGGAGCCGTGTGGTCGGGGGTTATGTGGCGCGAACCCATGTGGCGGGACGCCATGGGGCAGGAAGCAGTGGTCTACGGGCGCAGCAGGACCTTTCCGGTCTTCGAGTCGCCTCCGCCCACCAGCGCGAGCGCGTCCGCGTACCGGTCGAGCGGGAACTCATGGGTGATCAGCGCCGCCGGGTCGAGCTGCCCGGTGACGTACGCCCGCACCGCGAAGGACCACGCCGCCGACGAGGCGCCGAAGACGCTGCGTACGGTGAGCTGGCTCAGCGAGAGGTGGACGGGGTCGATCCCGGTGGCGCCCGGCGCGAACATTCCGGTGAGGACGACCCGGCCGCCGCGCCGGGCGAGCAGGGTCGCATCGGCGGCGGTGGACGGTGCGCCCGCCGTCTCGACCACGAGGTCGAAGCGGCCGCGAACGTCGTGCGACAGCTCCTGGGTGCGGGCCTCGGTCGCCCCCATGTGGCAGGCCAGCTCGGCCCGTTCGAAGCGGGGGTCGATCACCGCAAGGTCGGCGGGGGAGTAGCTCGCCAGGAGCTGTACGGCGAGCAGGCCCAGGGTGCCCGCGCCCAGCACCGCGATCCGCTCGCCCGGCTCGGGCGCGCCGGCCCGTACGGCGCCGGCGACCACGGCGGCCGGTTCCAGGAGGGCGGCGGCGCTCAGGTCCGCGTCGTCGGGCAGCGGGTGCAGAAGCCGGGCCGGGACCACCACATGGTCGGCGAAGCCGCCGGGGTGGGTGAACCCCGTCTCGGCGTACGGAGCCGTGCACAGCGAAGTCTCGCCGTGTCGGCACCGCTCGCAGGTGCCGCAGGTGCGGAAGCCCTCGGCGACCGTTCTGCGCCCGACGAGTCCCGGGTCCACGCCCGGCCCGGCCGCCTCCACGGTCCCGGCCCACTCGTGGCCGGGCGTGAGCGGGTAGCGCACGTAGCCGGGGTCGCGGTGGCCGTCGTACACCTCGCGGTCACTCATGCAGATCCCGGCGGCGGCGACCCGCACCACGACCTCACCCGGGCCGGGCTCGGGGCGCTCGCCTGTGACCAGGCGGTGGCGCCCCGGCGCGTCGACGACGATCGCGCGGCTGCTCATCCCCGCGCCCCGGACGGGTCGCGCTTCTCCCAGCCCTCGGCCCACAGATCGAACCGGGCCTGCTGCTGCGGGAATTCGGCCGCCGCGTCCACATCGAGCTCGACGCCGAGACCCGGCGCGTCCGGCAGCTCGAAGTAGCCGTCGACCACCTGCGGGGCGCCCTTGACCACCTTCTTGATCTCGGCGTCCGCGAAGTCGTTGAAGTGTTCCAGAGTCTTGAAGTTCGGTGTGCAGCCCGCCACTTGGAGGGAGGCCGCGGTGAGCACCGAGCCGCCCACGTTGTGTGGCGCGACCAGCGTGTAGTGGGTCTCGGCCGTCGCGGCGAGCTTCCTGGTCTCCAGGATGCCGCCGATGTGGCCGACGTCCGGCTGGATGATGTCGGCGGCCTGCGACTCGAAGAGCTCGCGGAACTCGATCCGGTCGTGGATGCGCTCGCCGGTCGCGATCGGGATGTCGACCTTGCCCGCGACCTTCGCCAGCGCCTTGAGGTTCTCCGGCGGTACCGGCTCCTCCAGCCACGCCGGTTGGAACGGCGCGAGCTCGTGGGCCAGGCGCACGGCGGTGGCCGGCGAGAAGCGGCCGTGCATCTCCAGCATCAGCTCGGTGTCCGGACCGATCGCGTCCCGCACCGCCTCGATCAACGAGACGGCGTACAGGGACTGTTGGCGGTCCAGCTCGAAGTGGCCGGTGCCGAACGGGTCGATCTTCAGCGCCCGGTACCCCCGCTCGACGACCGCCTGTGCCGCCTTGTGATAGGCCTCCGGGGTGCGCTCGGTGGTGTACCAGCCGTTGGCGTACGCCTTGACCCGGTCGGTCACCCGGCCGCCGAGCAACTGCCACACCGGGACGCCGAGAGCCTTGCCCTTGATGTCCCAACAGGCCATCTCCACCACGGCGATGCCCGACATCACGATCTCGCCGGCCCGCCCGTAGTCGCCGTACTTCATCCGCCGCACGAGGTCCTCGATCGCGAACGGGTCGGATCCCGCGATGTGGTTGGCCTCTGCCTCGCGGAGATAGCCGATCAGCGCGTCGGTGCGGCCGAGCATCCTGGTCTCGCCGACGCCGGTCAGGCCCTCGTCGGTGTGGACCTGGACGTAGCTGAGGTTTCGCCAGGGGGTCCCGACGACGTGGGTGCTGATTCCCGTGATTCGCAAGGCAGTTGCTCCCGGGGCTGCTGTCCGTGACGTTCGATATTTCGTCATGCGTTCGAAATGCTGGCGTGACGGTAATGACGTGCGGCCGAGGGTGTCAATGGGTCGGACGGGAACCGTTCCGAGCCGTTCCAGGGGTGTTGACGCGAGGGCGGGAAAGGCGGAATGCTCCCCGGCGTCGAAATGCAGAACGCTGTCCGAAATCTCGAACCTCTAGCGAGAGTTGAGGAGCACCCGCATGACACAACCCACCCCCGCCCCGGCCTCCGGGCCCAGCCGCAGAGCGATCGTGACCGCGCTCGGCGCCTTGCCGCTGGCCGGCGCGATCGGCCCCGCGCTCGCGGCCTCCCCGGCGCGAGCGGCCGAGTCGGCGCTGCCCGCTCCCGTCGCCCACTGGGCCTTCGACGAGGGCGCGGGTGCGACCGCCGCCGACAGCTCCGGACGCGGCCGCGCGCTCACCCTCGCCGATGGTGCGAAGTGGGGCGCCGCGAAGTCCGGCGCGGCCGCCCTCGACGTCTCGGCGGGCGGCAACGCGTCGGCGTCCGGCCCAGTGGTGGACACGTCGAAGAGCTTCAGCGTCGCCGCGTGGGTGCGGCTCACCGGCACCGCCGGGTACCAGACCTTCGTCTCGGTCGACGGGCTCGCGGTGAGCGGGTTCTATCTCCAACTCCGGGACGACACAGGAGCGTTCGCGTTCACCCGGCTGCCGAACGACTCCACCTCGGCCAATGGCGGGGCGGGCGTCGCCGGGGCGGCCTCCGCGCCCGTGACCGGCGTCTGGTACCACCTGCTCGGCGTCGACGACAAGGCGGCGGGAGTCATACGCCTCTACGTCAACGGCGTCCTGGAAGGCGAGGTGCCCTACGCCGCAGGCTGGCGCGCCACCGGGGCGACCGCGGTGGGCCGGGGACTGTTCGGCGGAGCCCGGGTCGACCAGGCTCGCGCTCTCATCGACGACGTCCAGGTCTTCGACACCGCCCTCACCGCGACCGATGCCGCCGCGCTCGCTGGCGTACCGGTCGACTCCACCCAGCCCCTCCTGACCGTCGACACCACCCGCCCCGGCCCCCAGGTCGGCACCGAACTCGGCGGGATCTTCTTCGAGGACATCAACCACAGCGGCGAGGGCGGCCTGTACGCCGAACTCGTCAACAACCGCAGCTTCATGGCCGCGGCCACCCCGCTCCACTGGAGCGCCACCGGCTCCGCGACCCTGGCCATCGACACCGCCCAGCCACTCAACTCCGCCCTCACCCAGTCCCTGCGCGTGACCGCGAAGGCGGCGGGCGACGGCGTCGCCAACGAGGGCTACTGGGGCATCCCGGTCCGCCCGTCCACCACGTACCGTGCCTCTCTCTACGCCAAGTCGGCCGATTCCACAGCCAAGTTGACCGTCGCCGTCATCGGCGCCGACGGCGAGGTCCATGCCACCGGCACCACCGGGCCCCTCACCGGATCCTGGCGCATGTACGAGCTCACCCTGCGCACCGCCGCCGGCGCCCCCACCACCGCGAACGCCCGCCTCGTCGTCACCACCTCCGCCCCCGGCACGCTGTGGCTGAGCCAGGTCTCCCTCTTTCCGCCCACCTACAAGGGCCGCAGGAACGGGCTGCGCGTCGACCTGATGGAGAAACTCGCCGCCCTGGAACCGAAGTTCCTGCGCTTCCCCGGCGGCAACTACCTCGAAGGCAACGTCATCGCCGACCGCTTCGACTGGAAGAAGACGATCGGCCCCGTCGAACAGCGCCCGGGCCACCACAACTCCGCCTGGGGCTACTGGTCGACGGACGGCCTCGGCCTGCCCGAATACCTCCAGATGACCGAGGACCTGGGCTGCATGCCGCTGCTGTGCGTGTACGCCGGGTACTCGCTCCAGGGCGCCCACGTCACCGGAGACGCGCTCAAGCCCCTTGTGCAGGATGCCGTCGACCAGATCGAGTACATCACCGGCCCCACCACCTCCAGCTGGGGTGCCCGGCGTGCCGCCGACGGCCACCCCAAGCCGTTCCCCCTCAAGTACGTCGAGATCGGCAACGAGGACTGGTTCGACAAGTCCGGCTCCTACGAGGAGCGTTACGCCGCCTTCCACGACGCGATCAAGGCCCGCTTCCCCGCGCTGAAGCTGATCGCCACCACGCCGGTGGCATCCCGCCCGTACGACCTGATCGACGAGCACTACTACCAGTCGCCCGCCGCCTTCCAGGCCGGCTCCCACAAGTACGACCGGCGCGACCGCAACAGCCCGAAGGTGTTCGTGGGGGAGTGGGCTTCGCAGGAGGGCCGGCCCACCCCCGACCTCAACGCCGCGCTGGGCGACGCCTCCTGGCTCGCCGGGATCATCCGCAACTCCGACCAGGTCCTGATGGAAGCGTACGCCCCGCTGTTCAGCCACGTACGCGACAACACCTGGGCCACCAACCTCATCGCCTACGACGCGCTGACCAGCTACAACTCGCCGAGCTACTACGCACAGCAGCTCCTGCTCACGCGACGCGGCACCGTCGTCCTGCCGACCGCCGTGCGCGCCCTGCCCGGGCTCAACGTCGTCACCACCCATGATCCGGGCGCCCGCCGCATCCACCTCGCGGTGGTCAACACGGGCGGCACGGCCCGCAAGACCACTGTCACCCTGCAAGGCGTCGCCCGCACCGATGCCTCGGCCGCCGTGACCGTGCTCGCGGGGGCGCATCCACAGGCGACCAACACGCTCGCCGACCCGCTCGCGGTCGTCCCGCGCGGCCGCACCATCATCGGAGTGGCACCCACCTTCACCGCGACTTTCGCGCCGTACTCGGTGACGGTCCTGGAGGTGCACACCGCCTGATGGGCGGCTCAAGTGGGCTGAATTTTACGGGGTTTGACGGTGGGTCATGACGATTTGGCGGGAATGGCGGTGTTGCCCCTGCGCCGTACGGTGCGCGAGCGTGCTGTGTCATGGACCGTGACAACACCGCCACCCCCCTCTCCCTCTCCCGCCGTCAACTCCTCGCCGCCGCGGGCGCCGCCGGGGCCGTCACCGCCGTCGGCGCCATACCCGCCCCCGCGCTTGCCGCGCCGCGTACCGGACTCTCCCTCTCCTTCACGGCCTCCACCAATGGCGCGGCGAGCCTCTCGCCCGCGGGGGACCATCTGATCGCCGAGGTCCAGGACGTCCTGTGGTCGCTGCCCCGCGCCGGCGGCGAGGCCGAGCCGCTCACCCCGGCAGGACTCGAACCCACCCGGCCGGTCTACGCCCCCGACGGCGGGCTCATCGCGTTCTGCGCCTACAAGGGCGGCGGCTACCACATCTGGACCATGCGGCCCGACGGCACCGACGTGCGCCAGCGCACCGATGGACCGTGGGACGACCGCGGCCCCGCGTGGTCGCCCGACGGCACGCGCATCGTCTTCGCCTCCGAACGCGGCGGCGACCCGGTGGCAGGAAGCCCGTACCGCATCCATCAACTCGACCTGCACACCGGCAAGTTGACCAGACTCACCGGGCTGTCCGGACAGGACGGCCCGCTCCAGGACGGCCCGTGGGAGGACTTCGACCCCACCTGGTCACCCGACGGCAAGCGCATCCTGTTCGTCCGCGCCAAGGCCGTCACGACCCCGTCCGGGCTCGGCGTGGAGTCCAGGACCGTCGCCTCCGTTCCCGCCCAGGGTGCGGGCGCGGTCACCGTCGAGCACAGCGAGACCGAGAACGCACAGGTCATGACTCCGGCGCTCTCGCCCGACGGCCGCCGCCTCGCCTACCTGCGCACCACCGCCGCGCCCAACGCCTCCTGCACACTCGTCGTCGACGGCAAGCCCGTCCCGGTCGCCGGGGACATCGCCCCGATGCCCCCGCGCTGGACCACCGACGGCGAGCTGCTGCTCACCCTGGACGGCCGGTTCACCCTCGTGCGCCCGGAGAACCCGACGGAGCCCGAGGTCATCCCGTTCGCGGGCGAGCTGCCCGTCGACCGGCCGCGCTATCAGGTCAAGTCGTACGACCTCGGCGAGGAACGGGTGCGCCCGGTGCGCGGCATCCACCTGCCCGCACTGTCCCCCGACGGCAGGCGCATCGCCTTCGCGGCACTCAACTCGCTCTGGATCACCGACACTTCGGGCTCGCGACCGCCGGAGCGGCTGCGGCAGTCGCCCGCGACCCGCTACCTCCTCGGGCCGATGTGGGCGCGCGACGGCCGCTCGCTCCTGTACGCCGACGACCGCGACGGGCTGCTCGGCGTCTACCGGCGGGATCTCGCCACCGGCGAGGAAAGCGCGCTCGCGACGGGCGGCCGGGTGCACCCTGCGCTCTCGCCCGACGGCAAGCGCCTCGCCGCCATCGACATGTCCGGGCGGCTCGTCGTACGTGACCTGGCGAGCGGCGCCGAACGCGTCCTGGTGACCCCGCTCGGCGCGGGCGGGCTGCCCGGCCGGCCCACCTGGTCGCCCGACGGGCGCTACGTCGCGCTGTGCGACCGCAACCGGCTCAACCTGCGCTTCCGCGAGGGCTACAACGTCATCCGCGTCGTCGACACCACCACCGGCGCGGACAAGCTGCACGCCGTGGCCCCGCACGTCTCCATCGCCGACCGCTACGACTCGGGGCCCGTCTGGTCGCCCGACGGCCGCTGGATGGCGGTCGTCGTCGAATCCGCGCTGTGCCTGCTTCCCGTCGCCCCCGACGGCACCCCGCAAGGCCCGCCGCGCTCCCTCACCACCGAACCCGCCGACCACCCCTCCTGGTCCGGCGACTCCAAGACCCTGCTCTATCTGTCCGGCGCACGGCTGCGGCTCATCGGCGTCGACGGCGGAGCCGCGCGCACCGTGCGGGTCGCCCTCGACCAGCGCAGGCCCGCCCCCGCCGACACGGTGGTGCACGCCGGACGACTCTGGGACGGCACGGGCGACTCCGTGCGGGACGACGTCGACATCGTCGTACGCGCCGGACGCATCGCCTCCGTCGAACCCCACCGCAGGCGCGCCGCCCAGCGGACCGTCGACGCATCCGACCGCACCGTCCTCCCCGGACTCTGGGACACCCACACCCACCCGTGGCAGAGCACATACGGCGGCCGCCAGACCGTCGGCCAGCTCACGTACGGGATCACCACCGCCGTGTCGCTCGGCGGGTTCGCCTACGAACAGGCCCGCATCCGCGAGGCCGTGGCCACCGGACAGCTCGCCGGGCCGCGCCTGCTGACCACCGGGGAGCTGCTCGACGGATCCCGGGTCGCCTACAGCATGGGCCGCGCCCACCGCACCGAGGCCGGGCTCCGGCGCTCCCTCGAACGCGGCGCCGCACTCGACTGGGACTTCGTCAAAACCTATGTACGGGCGCCCAGTTGGCTCATGCAGGAGGCCGCACGTTTCGCCCACGAACGACTCGGCGTGCGCTCGGGAAGCCATCTCGTCTCCCCGGGAGTGGAGGTCGGCCAGGATCTGACGACCCATCTACTGGCAACGCAGCGCGCCGAGTTCGGACATGCCACCTCCGCCACCGGCAAGGCCTACGAGGACGTCATCGAGATCTACACGGCCCGCGGGATCAACTTCGCGCTCATCGTGACGCCGTTCACCTCCGCGCCGCTGCTCGGCTCGGACCCCGCTCTCGCCGACGACCCGCGGGTCACCGCCGTGATGCCGCCGTGGGACTCGGCGGCCGTGAAGCAGTCGGCGGGCACGGCACCGAGCCCGGCCCAACTGGCCACCCTGCACCGGGAGACCGACGTCTACCGCAGGGTGCTCGAAGGGGGCGGACTCGTGGCGCTTGGCACGGACCAGCCCCTCGTGCCCGTCGGGCTCTCCCTCCATCTGAGCCTGCGGGCCCTCCACCTGGGCGGCCTCTCCCCGGCCGCTGCCCTGCGCACCGCGACCGTTCTGCCGGCCCGCCTTTTCGGACTCGACAAGGACCTCGGCACGGTCGAGCGCGGCAGGCTCGCCGACCTCACGCTGGTCGACGGCGACCCGTTCACGGACTTCGACTCCCTGGTGCGCACCACCGGCGTGGTCAAGGGAGGCGTGCCGTACACGACCACCGATCTCGTGTCCGCGTACGAGCCGCACGAGCGGCATGCGGCGGCGAAGGCCGAGGACTGGCTGGACGTGGGCCGCCTGATGCGCCGCGACGGCTGCTGCGACGCGGGGTTCTAGACCGAGAGGGCCGGGCCACGTCTGTGGTCCGGCCTCCGCGAAGCCCCGCGACGGTCAGCCAAGGGCGGCGAGCCCCTTCTCCAGGTCGTCCCCGTTCATGACGGGCACGAAGGAGATCTTGGCGCCCATGTCCATGAAGAACGGCTCGGCGATCTTCGGCATCTGGGACGGGTCCGCCAGGTCGAAGAAGATGAACGCCGTACGACACCCTTCCTCGGTGGTGAAGTAGGCGGCCTCGGGACGCAGAGCCTCCATCGTGGCCTGCATCGACTTCTGCATGGTTCCGTTGCGAATGGCGTCGTTGGTCTTCTCGGTGTCGAGTATCGCCCTGAGGAGTACGCGCACGGCACTCACCTCTTCCCGACCGGGCGGGTGGCCTCCACGCACCGGTGGCTCCCGGCCGCACCTACCCCAAGAGTCCCCCTTTTGACCCCGTATCTCAACGTATGCCCCGGACAGCCCACCAGGACGCGCGGCCGACCGGGGCCCCGGGCTCCAATGAACGGGTGACCGCGCCTCCCGACGACTGCCTCGCGCGCAACGAATGGATCTGCGGCGCCTATCTGTCGAGCCGTCGCCAGATCCTCTGGGACGCGGTGCTCCAGCACCTCCACCTGACGGCGGTCTCGGTCCTGCTCGGCCTGGTCATCGCCGTGCCGCTGGCCGTCGCCGCCCGGCGATGGCGCTGGGCCGCAGGTCCCGTACTGGGGGTCACGACGGTGCTCTACACCATCCCGTCCCTCGCCATGTTCTCGCTGCTGCTCCCGGTGTACGGGCTCTCGGCGTCCCTCGTCATCGCGGGCCTGGTCCTGTACTCGCTGACGCTGCTCGTACGGAACATCCTGGCCGGGCTGCGCGCCGTTCCCGAGGACACCCGGCAGGCGGCCCGGGGCATGGGTTACGGGCCGGTACGGCTGCTCCTGGCCGTGGAACTCCCGCTCGCCGTGCCCGCCGCCATGGCCGGTCTGCGCATCGCCACCGTCTCCGCGGTGTCCCTGGTGACGGTCGGCGCCATCGTCGGCTACGGCGGGCTCGGCAACCTGATCTACTCCGGGATGAACACGTACTTCAAGGCACAGGTGCTCACCGCCTCCGTGCTGTGCGTGGTGATCGCCGTCGCCGCCGACCTGGTGCTGCTCGGAATCCAGCGGCTCCTTACGCCCTGGACGAGGGCGGAGCCCGCATGAACACGCTCTCCGACGCATGGTCGTGGCTCACCTCCGCCGCCCACTGGTCCGGCGAGAACGGCATCTGGCACCGGCTCGGCGAACACCTCTGGCTCACCGCGCTGTGCCTCGTCCTCAGCTGCCTCATCGCGTTGCCCGTGGCGCTGGTGCTCGGCCACCTCGGCAAGGGCGGGACGCTCGCCGTCAACATCTCGAACGTGGGCCGGGCCGTGCCCACCTTCGCCATCCTCGTGCTGCTCCTGCTGACCCCGCTCGGCACATACGGCGAGGGGCCGACGATCGTCGCGCTGATCCTCTTCGCCGTACCGCCGCTGCTGACCAACGCCTACGTCGGCATGCGCGAGGTCGACCGCGATGTGGTGCGGGCGGCCAGGGGCATGGGCATGACCGGACGCCAGCTCCTGCTCCGCGTCGAGGTGCCCCTCGCCCTGCCACTGATCCTCACCGGTGTGCGGATCGCCGCCGTGCAGCTCGTCGCGACCGCCACACTGGCCGCACTCGCGGGCGGCGGAGGGCTCGGCCGGATCATCACGGCCGGGTTCAACCTCGCCTCGACGCCCCAAGTCGTCGCGGGCGCCGTGCTCGTGGCGGTCTTCGCGCTGGTGGTGGAGGGGATCTTCGAGGCGGTCCAGCGGTTCGCGCCGCAGTGGGCAAGGGGCGGTTTCGGATGAAGCCGCGGCTGCTGAGCCCGCGCCTGTTGCCGGCCGTCCTCGCCCTGACGGCGGTCGCCGCCTGCACCACCGGGCCGAGCCTGGAGAAGCAGGGCTCGGTCACCGCGCCGCCCGGCGACAACAAGCACCTGACGATCGGCACGGCGGGGTTCACCGAGAGCGACGTCCTCGCCCAGATGTACGCGCTGCTGCTCGGCAAGGCGGGCTACCGCACGAAGATCCTCTCGGTTACCAACCGGGAGATCTATGAACCCGCCCTGGAGAGCGGGCAGATCGACGTGGTGCCCGAGTACGCGGCGACCTTCGCCGACTGGCTCAACGCCAAGGCCCACGGGCCCGACGCGAAGCCGGTCGGCTCACCGGACCTCGACCGTACGATGACGGCCCTGCGCGCCCTGGCCACCCCGCGCGGGCTCACCGTCCTCGACCCGGGCAAGGCGGTCGACCAGAACGCGTTCGCCGTCGCCGCGTCGTACGCGCGCGAGCACCGGCTCAAGACGCTGAGCGACCTCGGTGCGGCGAAGCTTCCGGTACGGCTCGCGGCAGGCGACGAATGCGTCCAACGCCCGTACTGCGAGCCGGGGTTGAAGAAGACGTACGGCATCGATGTCACGGCCGTCGACCCCAAGGGGGTCGGCACGACACAGGCCAAGCAGGCCGTCCAGAGTGGTCAGGATCAGATGGTCCTGACCACCACGACGGACGCCACGCTCTCCGCCTTCGGCCTGGTGCTGCTCGCCGACGACAAACACCTGCAGAACGCCGACTACATCGTGCCGGTGGTGAACCGCTCACGCGCCGGCAGCACGGGGGTGACCGGCGCGCTGGACAAGCTCAACACAGTGCTCACCACGGCCGACCTCGCCTCCCTGAACGAACAGGTCGACAGCTGGCGGCGGCTGCCGGAGGACGTGGCGAGGAACTATCTCAAGTCGAAGCGACTGATCTGATGTCGTGAGCCTTTGGTCAACTGGACTACTTCTTGAGGAAGTTGAGGACTCCCTGGGCGGTGGGGGCGTCGGTCAGCAGGTCGTTGTGGGCGAGGCAGCCGGCATCGGTGTTGACGGCGCCGGACAGCGGCACGCTGCTGTTCGGCAGGATGAAGCCGTCGCAGTCCGACCAGAACGTGGCGTACTTCGTGGGGCCCGGCGTCTCGTTGCCGCTCGCCAGACGGCTCTCGACGTACGAGTTCGGCGTCATGTCCCGGCACCCCTGGTCCCAGATCGAACACGCCCAGGCCAGACTCGTCCCATGGTTGGGCCCGCCGAGCGAGACCCAGTGCCGCACCACCTGCGTGCCGCCGCCGAACTTCACATACCAGCGGGTGGGGAGGCTGCCCTGGCTGTGCGCGACGATGTCCACCTGAGAGGAGCCGGTCTGGGCGCGCACGGAGTCGATGTATGCGGCGAACTGGCCGGCCAGCACCTCGTTGGTCGACTGGCTGGAGTCGTACCCCCAGGCGAAGAGGTCCCCGTCGGGGTAACCGGCCTGCCTGAAGCGGTCCTTCATGGTGCCCCAGACGCCGGGGTCCGCGTTGCGGCCGTGCACGAACACGACCGGGATGGGGGCGGGGGCGGTCGCCTGGGCGGCGGGGGCGAGGGCGATCGTGCCGGTGAGCAGGACGAGCGCGGTGGCGGCGGGGGCGAGGCGCATGGCGGCTCCAGCGGGGGGTGTTGTGGGGCGCCCGGTACGAGGGCTACCGGATGGTAGCCACGCGCTCCGCGGAACGTAAGGCGCATGCGGGCCCGGATTTCCCACCCCGCTTGTGCCCACCCGTTCCGCACGGCGGAACGGGTGGGCAGGCGCCCTCAGCGGGCCCCCCTCACGCGTCGGCGACCGAGTCGAAGTCGACCTCCCCCCGCGCCACCCCCAGCGCATCCGCGTCCACCGACCTCCGCAGCGCCTCGTGCAGCTTCGCCGGGGTCAGGACGCCGAGGAAGCGGGCGCCGTCCACCACGGCCACCCAGCCCGCGTCGTACTGCAGCATCTCGCTGAACGCCTGCTTGAGCGGGGCCCCTACCGGCACCCACGCCTCCATGCGCCGAGCCAGGTCGGCGACCGAGCCCGAACCCGCGAGGGAGAGCTCGTCCGCCGCGACCCAGCCGTGCAGCTCGCCCCCCTCGTTGAGCACCACGGCCCAGCGCGCCTCCTCGCCGCGCAGCCGGGCCGCGGCCGCCTCCGCGGGTTCGTCGAGCCGTACGATCGGCGGCTGCTCCAGGTCGTCCGGTTCGACCCTCGTCACCGACAAGCGCTTCAACCCCCGGTCCGCGCCCACGAATTGGGCCACGTATGCGGTGGACGGCGCCCCCAGGACCGACGCCGGGGTGTCGAACTGCTCGATGCGTCCGGACCCGTACACCGCCATGCGGTCCCCCATCCGTACGGCCTCCTCGATGTCATGGGTGACCAGGAGGACCGTCTTGCGTACGGTCGCCTGGAGGCTGAGGAACTCGTTCTGGAGGCGTTCGCGTACGACCGGGTCCACCGCTCCGAATGGTTCGTCCATGAGGAGGACCGGCGGGTCCGCGGCCAACGCCCTTGCCACGCCCACCCGCTGGCGCTGGCCTCCCGAGAGCTGCGCAGGGTAGCGCGGGCCGTACTTCGCAGGGTCGAGGCCGACCAGGTCGAGCAGTTCGGCCGCCCGCGCCCGGGCCTTCGCCCGCTTCCAGCCGACCAGCGCCGGGACGGTCGCCGTGTTGTCGAGGACCGTACGGTGCGGGAAGAGCCCGACCTGCTGGATGACGTAACCGATCCGGCGGCGCAGCCTGACCGGGTCGAGCGTCGCGATGTCCTCGCCCTCGACGAGGATGCGGCCCGACGTGGGCTCGATGAGCCGGTTCACCATCATCATCGTGGTCGTCTTGCCGCAGCCCGACGGGCCGACGAGCGTGACCAGTTCGCCCTCGGCGACCTCGAAGGACAGGTCGTCGACGGCACGGGTGCCGTCCGGGTAGACCTTGCTGACCTGCTCGAACCGGATCATGAACCCACGCTAGGAGCCCCCGGCCCCGCCCGCACTCGGGCCGGTCCGGGGGAGTGGGAGCCGATCAGGGTGCCGCGGAGAGCAGCACCCGGAAGAGCGCGCCCTCGCCCGGAGCCGCCTCCAGCTCCACCTGCCCCTGGTGGGCCTGGACGAGCGCCGAGGCGATGGCCAGGCCGAGCCCCGCGCCGCCCCCGGTCTGCCGGCTGCGCGAGGCGTCCACCCGGTAGAACCGCTCGAAGACCCGGGCCGCCTGTTCGGGCGTGAGACCCGGGCCCGAGTCCGCGACCTCGATGAGGCCGCGGCCGTCGACGGCGCCCACCCCGATCCGTACCGGAGTGCCGGACGGTGTGTGCGCGACGGCGTTGCCGACGAGGTTCGCGACCACCTGGCGGAGCCTCGCCTCGTCGCCGAGCACCGGGGCAGGACCGGGCGGACCTTCGCCGCCCGGCCCGGTCAGGGTCACCTCGCGCGTCGGGTCCAGGGCCCTCGTGTCGTGCAGGGCGTCCACCGCGAGGGTGCGCAGATCCATCGGGGCGAGCTGGAGCGGCCGCTGCTCGTCCATGCGGACCAGCGTGAGCAGGTCCTCCACCAGCCCGCCGAGGCGCACCGCCTCGCTCTCGATGCGGGCCATCGTGCGCTTCACATCGGCATCGTCGGGGAGCGCACCCATCCGGTACAGCTCGGCGAAGCCCCGGATGCCGGCCAGCGGCGTACGCAGCTCGTGGCTCGCGTCCGCTACGAAGCGCCGCATCTGCTCCTCCGACTCGGCGCGCGCCGCGAACGCCGACTCCAGCTGCGCCAGCATCCCGTTGAGCGCGCTGGTCAGCCGTCCGGCTTCGGTACGCGGCGAGGCGTCCGGCATGCGGTGCGAGAGCGGGCGTCCTGCCGCGATCTCCGCCGCCGTGGCCTCGATGCGGCGCAGCGGACGAAGGCCCGCCCGCACCGCGAACCAGCCCGCCACCCCCAGCAGCAGCGCCACGACGACACCGATGAGCTGGAAGGCCGTGGCCAGGTGGTCGACCGTGGAGGAGACCTCTTCCAGGGGCGCGGCCACAACGACTCCGGCAGGGAGCGCCGGGTCGCCGCTGTCCACCGGCACGATCAGCATCCGCCAGCTGCCGCCGCCGTGATCGCTGGGTACCTCGAAGGGCTTGCCCAGGTGTGCCCGCAGCGCCTTCGCGTCCATCACCGGCCACAGCGGCCGGGGGTCGCCCGCCGCGACGGGCTGGCGGAACTGCTCGGTGACCTTGCCGTCGTCGGCCGCGAAGGCGATCACATACTGGCTGGGCAGCCAGGACCGGCCCGACCGGCCCGCGCGCGGCGCCGGAGTGCCCTCGACGCCGACCCGGTGCGCCACCGAATCCCCGAACCGGTTCAGCTGCTGGTCGACGCGCTGCACCAACTGGCCGCGCACCGAGCTCAGGACGACGGTGTCGCTCACTGTCAGCCCGAGCGCCACCAGCGCCATCGCGAGCAGCACCAGCCGCGAGCGCAGCGAAAGGGCGGCGAAGCGGCGCGGCAGCCACCCGAACCGCGCCCACAGGTATCTCAGCATCGGGCCGGCACCTCAGGACTGCGGGCGGCGCAGCACATAGCCGATGCCGCGCACGGTGTGGATGAGCTTGGGCGCGCCGTCGGCCCCGGAGTCCACCTTGCGGCGCACGTACGAGATGTACGACTCGACGATGCTGAGGTCGCCGCCGAAGTCGTACGCCCACACATGGTCGAGGATCTGCGGCTTGGACACGACGCGGTCGGCGTTGGTCATCAGGTAGGCGAGCAGTTTGAACTCGGTCGGGGAGAGGGAGACCGGGCGCCCGGCCCGCAGGACCTGGTGGCCCACCGGGTCGAGTTCGAGGTCGCCCGCCACCAGGCGGCCCTCGCCGCTCGGGCCGCCGGTGCGGCGCAGGATCGCGCGGATCCGGGCGATCAGCTCCTCCAGGCTGAACGGCTTGGTGACGTAGTCGTCGCCGCCTGCCGTCAGACCGCTGACCTTGTCGTCGACGCCGTCCTTCGCGGTGAGGAAGAGCACCGGCAGACGGTCGGCGCCCGGGCCGCCGCCGGGCTCCTCGCGCAGCCTGCGCACGACCGCGAAACCCGTCATGTCGGGCAGCATCACATCGAGCACCACCAGGTCCGGGCGCTCCTTGGCGACGGCGGCCAGCGCGTCGGCCCCGGTGGCCGCCGAGACGACCTTGAAGCCGACGAAGCGCAGCGAGGCCGAGAGCAGCTCCCTGATGTTGGGCTCGTCGTCGACGACCAGCAGGCTCGCCTCGGGCACAGCCGTGTCCATCGGGTTCCTCCTCGTGGCGGCGTGGGCGGTGGGTGCGCGGTCAGCCCCGGCCACCGCCGAAGCCGCTCGCGCCGCCCTGGGTGACGGTGGTCGCCGCGACATCCCCGGAGGCATTCTGACTGCCGCGCACCGTCACCGTCTGGCCCGGCTGCAGATCGGACACCTTGCCGCTCCTGGCCTCGGTGACCTGGGTGCTGCCGGCAGTGGTGACCTTGACGACGTTGCCCTGGGTGTCGGTGACGTAGATGGTGCTGCCGTCGACGAGCTTCACCGTACCGATGGTCAGCCCGCCCGCCGCGCCCGGGATGCCTCCGCCCTGCCGCTGGCCGCTCTGGCCGCCCTGCCCGAAGCCGCCGCGGGCCCCGGCGGCGGACGGAGTGCGCTGGGTCGCCGATGCCGAGCCCTGGCTCTGGTTCTTCTCCGCCAGGGCTCCCCCGGCGAAGGCGAGCCCCGCCACCAAAGAGCCCGAGAGCACCAGCGTCAGCCAGGGCAGCTGCTGCCGCGGCGGTGCGCTGAGCTCGGCCGAAATGTCCCGGGCGTCCGGTGGTTCGGCGAGGATGTCCTCCGGATCGCCGGTCTCCGTGGGGCCGGCGCTCTCCAAAATCTCGGCGTTGCCGAACATGTCCTCTCCCTGTCCGTACATGGGGTTCACTCGTGCCGCAGGGCTTCGATGGGCCGCAGGCTCGCGGCCCGGTTGGCCGGGTAGCCGCCGAAGAACAGCCCGATGGCCACGGCGGTCGCGAAGGCGCCGACGACCGATTCGGGGATGATCACCGGCTTGATGCCGACGATCGTGAAGTGCGAGCCGATCAGGCCCGCCGCGACCCCGAGCCCGCCGCCGATCAGCGAAAGCAGCGTCGACTCGGCGAGGAACTGCCCGAGGATGACGCCCCGCGGCGCCCCGATCGCCTTGCGGATGCCGATCTCCCGGGTCCGCTCGGTCACCGTCACCAGCATGATGTTGGTGATGCCGATCCCGCCGACGAGCAGGGAGATCGCCGCCACCGCGCCGAGCAGCACCGTGAACGTCTTGTTGGTGTCCGCCTGCGTGGTGAGCAGGGAGGCCTGGCTGCTGACCCGGAAGTCGAGCACGTTCGGGTCCTTGATGCCGTGCCGACCCATCAGGACGGTCGTGATCTCGTTCTGCGCCTGGGTCGTCGCGTCGGCCGACTTGGCCTCGACGAGGATCTGGCCGATCGAGCCGAAGCCGGTGAAGGCGTTCTGCACGGTCGGCAGCGGCGCGATCACCACGTCGTCCGGGTCCTGGAACCCGGTGCCGCCCTTGGTGGCGAGGACGCCGACGACCGTGAACGGCGTGCCGCCCAGCGTCATCTTCCTGCCGACCGGGTCGGCCGTGCCGAACACGTCGGTCGCCGTGGTCGAGCCGATCACAGCCACTTTGCGCGAGCCGAGCACGTCGTCGGAGCTGAAGTAGTCGCCCTTGGTCACCTTGCTGTTGGACGCCTTGAAATACGCCGGGTAGGTGCCCACGACCTGACTCACCGAGTGCGAGGTGCCCTCGTACAGCGCGGTCTGCGATGTGGTGGTCTCCGGGGCGACCGACTCGATGTGCGGCGCGGACGCGGGGTCGGCGAGTGCCCTCGCGTCGTCCACGGTCAGCGGCTTGGTGACGGTGGCGCCGGATGAGCGCGAGCCGCCGAAGCCGCCGCCCGAGGACACCGTGAGCGCATTGGTGCCGAGCTTCTCGATCGAGTCCTTCACGGCCTGCGAGGAGCCGTTGCCGACCGCGAGCAGCACGATGACCGCGGCCACGCCGATCAGCACTCCGAGCATGGTCAGCGCGGAGCGCACCTTGTTCGCCGCGAGCCCGCCGAAGGCGAAGCGCAGCGTCTCGAACGGGTTCACCGGCCGCCTCCGACCAGCGAGTCGTCCTCGCGCAGGGCGGGCGGCGGACCGTCGACGGGAGCCTGCCGTACGTCGTCGACGATCCTTCCGTCGACGAGCCGGATGACCCGCTTGGCGTGCCGGGCCACCTCGTCCTCGTGCGTGATCAGCACGACGGTGCGCCCCGCCGCGTTCAGCCGGTCGACGACGGAGAGCACCTCCTCGGTGCTGTGGCTGTCGAGGTTTCCGGTGGGCTCGTCCGCGAGCAGCATCGCGGGCGCGGTGACCAGCGCCCGGGCTACGGCCACGCGCTGCTGCTGACCGCCGGAGAGTTCGTTGGGGCGGTGGTCCATCCGGTCGGCGAGCCCGACCAGGGTGAGTGCCGCTTCGGCCCGCCGGCGCCGCTCGGCGGGCTTCACACCCGCGTACGCCAGCGGCAGCTCGACCTGGGCGAGCGCGGGGGTGCGCGGCACCAGATTGAACGACTGGAAGACGAAGCCGATCTTGCGGTTGCGTACCAGCGAGAGCTGGCGCTCGTCCAGGCCGCCGACGTGGATGCCGTCGAGCAGATACCGGCCGGAGGTCGGCACGTCGAGGCAGCCGAGGATGTTCATCAGGGTCGACTTGCCCGAGCCGGAACTTCCCATCACGGCGACGAAGTCGCCCTGCTCGACGACGAGTTCGACGCCGAGGGCCTGGCCGCTCACCGGGTCGGTGGGCCCGCTGAGCGCGTGGACTGCCGCGTCTCCATGCCCGTACGTCTTGATCAGGGAGCGCACCTCGATCACCGGCGCAGGAGCCCAGGGCTCGTTGCCGGGCGTCGCCTCGGGCAGCGCCGTGGCTCCGCGCGGCCACAGGGGCGGCGTCATCCGCGGCCACCTCCGCCGCCACCGGCACGGAAGCCGCCGCCCCCGCCGCTCGTGCCGCCGCCCCCGCCTCCGCGGGTGCGTGCGCCACCGCTGCCGAGGCCGCCGGGGAAGGCGCCGCTCGGGAAGCCGCCGTTGCCCGTCGCGGACACGCTGGCCAGCTGCACCTTCTCGCCCTCGCTCAGACCGCTGAGGATCTGGTCGGAGCTGTCGCCCTCCAGACCCACCGTGACTGGCGTGCGCTCGGTGGTGCCGTCGGCCTTGACCACGGTCACCGCACGGTTGGCGCCGGTGCCCGTCACCGCTGCGGTCGGCACCGACAGGGCGCCGGACGCCTCACCCGTGACGACCTGGATGCCGGCACTGAGCCCGGTGCGCAGGTCGGCGGTGGGGCTGGTGACGGTGAGGGTGGCCGCGTACTGCACGGCGCTCCCCGAGCTGCTGTTGCCGCCGCCCCCGCCGGAGCCCGATCCGGAGCTGACGGGCAGTGAACTGACCGACAGTACCTTGGCGTTGAGGACCGTGCCCGACTCCGCGTTCAGCGTGACCGTGGCCGCCTGGCCCGGCTTCAGCTTGAGCGCGTCGGCCTCGGAGAAGTTCGCGGTGACCTGCATGCCGGACGGGTTGGTGAGGACCACGAAGCCGGAGAGGGCGGAAGAGGAGGACGAACTGACGCTGCTGGAAGGGGAGTTGGACCCACTGCCCGAACCTCCGCCGCCCCCATTCGTGCCGTTGCCGCCGGTTCCGGTGACGGTGTCGCCCGTCTTCGCCGACACGGACGCGACGGTCCCGGCCACCGGGGCCGTGAGCGTGGTCCCGTCCACCGCGCGCTGCGCCGCGTCCACCGCGTTCTGCGCCTGGGTGAGCTGCGCCTCGGCCTGTGCGAGCTGCGCGGGGTCGACCGTCGGCGAGGCGGCCGGGGCGGGCGCGGTGTTGGCGGAGCCGCGTGTCGAGGAGCCGCCTCCCGAACCGGACGCCGTGCTCGAACTCGGCTGGCCCTCCTGCACCTTGGTGAGGTTGGCCTGGGCCGCCGTCAGCGATGCCTCGTCCTGGGCGAGGGTCTCCTTGGCGGCGGTGGCGTCCACCTTGCCGAGTACCTGGCCCCGGGACACCTTGTCGCCCGGCTTGACGTCGACCTCGGTGAGCCTGCCGCCGGTGGTGAAGTTCACCCCGGCGTCGTTCGGCGAGGCCAGCGCGCCGGAGCCGGACACGGTGGCGAGGACCGTGCCCTTGGTGACCTCGACGGTCTTCGAGCCGGCCCGCGCGGGAGTGTCGGTGTGGCTGGTCACCGCCGCGTAGGCGCCGCCGGCACCCGCCAGGACGGCCACACCGAGCACCGAGTTGATCAGGACGGCTTTGCGCCGTCGTGGGAGCACCTTCATGACGGCGGATCCTGACCTCCCGCACTTTGGAACGTCTGGGAGCTTTCTGGGAGTTCCCTGGGAGCGCCGATGCCGCAGAAACTTCGCATTGAGGGCGTGCGGTTACGTATCGGATCACCACGGGTGTCCCGGGAGTCCCGCACGGGCCCGGACGTCCAGGGAACTCCCAGTCCTTCCCCTGGAGGCGCCCACCCGGGTGCGGTTCAGTCGTGGGTCGCCGACGGCGTACCCCTCCAGCGAGGCCGTCGCCAGACCGACGCACGCCGTCAGACCGACGTACAGAGGAGACACCGGACATGACCTGGACCAAGCGCCGGCCCGCCACCGCGCTCACCGCGATCGCCGTGCGGGCCGCCGTCTCGGCCACCGTCGTCGCCGCGTGCGGCCTGCTGCTCGCGGCCTGCTCGTCCTCGGCCGCCGTCCCCAGCGCCCAGGCGAAGCCCGCGTCTTCCGCGTCCGCTTCCAAGGGCATGGACGCCTACCGCCAGTGCCTGGCGCAGCACGGGGTCACGATGGCGCCCCGGCCTGGCGGCAGCGGCCGGCCGAGCGGCGCCGCCCGGCGGCCCGGCGGAGGTGGCGGGTTCGGCGGCTTCGGGGGCGGGGTCTCCGCGGATCCGGCCCAGAGGCGGGCCGCGCAGGCCTGTGCGAGCGAGCGGCCGCAGTTCAATGGGCGGGGTGGCGGCGGTGACAGCACCGCGATGAAGGCCTTCGCCAGTTGCCTCAAGGACCACGGGGTGGTGCTGCCGTCCGCCTCGCCCGGGGCCGGCGGGGGCGGGGGCATGCGGGGCCTCAACACCTCGGACCCCAAGTCGGCGCAGGCCTTCGCGCTCTGCAAGGCCCTGCTGCCACAGCGCCACTCGGGCGCCCCGGCTCCATCCGCGAGCCCGACCGCCTGACCCCGTTTCCGTCCGCGGCCCGTGGACGGCTGGTCGCTCCCCCAAGTTCTCGGCTTCTCCCCCCTGGCCCTTAAGTCCTTGGGGGAGTTTGAGGACGAGCGCCGTTCAGGCGCGAACGGGGTCTGGGGCGGAGCCCCAGGGGCCGGAACCATCCAACCCTGCGCGACGGGCGGGCGGGTGGGCAAGGCGCCTCGGGGTCTGGGGCGGAGCCCCAGGGGGCTCCGCCTGGCTAGGGGGCTACACGTGCGGGCGGTGACCCGGCTCCTGCTTGGGGAAGTGCTGGGTCGCACCGGGCAGCGTCGGCTTCGGCAGCGTGGCCACCTCGCGCTTGGCCTCCTCCAGCTGCTCCGCCGTGTCGTCCGGCAGCTTCGGCGGCCGGGGCGAGGTGCTGCTGAACCGGAAGGCGGAGGTCAGGTCGCCGAAGGTGCGGCGACGCCACTGGCTGATGTTCGGCTCCTTGACCCCCGTGAAGTGCTCCAGGAAGCGCAGCGCCGAGGTGTGGTCGAAGGCCTCGCTCGCCACCCAACCACCCACGGTCCAGGGCGAGATGATGATGGCGGGCACCCGGAAGCCGCCGCCGATGGGCAGCCCGCCGATGAACTCGTCCGCGGTGCCCGCCTTCGGGGTCGGCGGCGCCACATGGTCGAACAGGCCGTCGTTCTCGTCGTAGTTGAGGATGAAGGCGGTCTTCGCCCACACCTTCGGGTTGGACGCGATGGCCTCGATCTTCTGCGCCACGAAGTCGGCCCCCGCGGCCGGCAGATAGTCGGGGTGCTCGGACTGGTAGCTCGTCGGCATGATCCAGGAGACCGCCGGGAGCCGGTCGTTCCGGGCGTCGTCCTCGAAGGTGCCCTCGGGCTGCGGGCGCACCCCGCGCTCGTACAGCGGAGAGCCCGGCTTGGCGTCCCGGAAGGCCTTGAACTGCTCCAGCACGTTGCAGCCGTAGTTGTCGTCCTGCTGGTAGACCTTCCAGCTGACCCCGGCCGCCTGGAGCCGCTCGGCGTACGTCGTCCAGCGGTACGGCGTGGGCGCGGAGTTGCTGATCACCGGGCCGCCCTTGGTGCCGCCCGGGTCGATGCTGGCCGTCATCCAGTACAGGCGGTTCGGCCAGGTCGGGCCGAAGACGGAGCAGAAGTAGTTGTCGCAGATGGTGAAGGTCTCCGCGAGCGCGAACTGGAACGGGATGTCCTCGCGCGTGTAATAGCCCATCACATAGGGCCCGTTGACGCCGTCCGCCTTGCGGTGCGCGGGCAGCCACCGGTCCATCTTGCCGCCGTTCCATGACTGGTGCTGCACGGCCCAGGCGTGGTTCGTGGACGGGATGGCCTGCGCGCTGGTGCTGTGCGTGTCCAGGTGGAACGGCAGCAGGTAGCCCCGCGGGTTCACGGAGTCGGGCTGGTAGAACACCGAACGCCCGTTGGGCAGCTTCAGGGCGCCCGGATCGCTGAACCCGCGCACGCCCGAGAGAGTGCCGAAGTAGTGGTCGAACGACCGGTTCTCCTGCATCAGCATGACGACGTGCTCGACGTCGCGCAGCGAGCCGTTGCGTGGCGGTCCGGCGGCGACGGCCTTCTGCACGCTGGGCGGCAGCAGGGACAGCGCTGCCGCGCCGCCGATGGCTCCGGCCGCCGATCCCAGCAGTCTGCGTCGTGTCAACTCGGCCATGAACGCCCCTTTCAGAGCTGTCGGTTGAGACCAGTGACGTGGACCTGCCAGTCAGTTTGCCGCTGTTGGGTGTGGGGCGGTGGTGGGAACCGATGAACACGCGCCCAACGAAGAGCAAGGGCTTGCCAAAGCGAAGGCCGGAGCATCACCCGGCCCGGGCGGCGCCCCCTCCCGCAGGGGTGCGCCATGCACGGAAGTCCCCTAGTCTCGACGTATTCGACATGTCTGACGGATAGTCAGCATAAAGAAAGGGAGAGGTGATGATCGACATCCTGGACCGGCGGGTCGCCGAGAGTGAGGAGCGGATCCGGCTCGACGTCACCGGCTCCGGCGTCGGCGTCCTCACCCTGTGCCGGCCGGACAAGCTCAACGGGTGGAGCTGGGAGTCGAGCCGCCAGCTGGGACTGCTCGCCGACCGCATCCGCTTCGACGAGTCGGTCAGGGTCGTGCTGCTGCGGGCCGAGGGCCGCGCCTTCTGTGCCGGAATCGACGTCACCGCCCCCGGTGGCGCCATCACCGGACGCTCCCCGGCCGAACGCACCCACCGCTACTACGAAGGCATCCGCTGGGTCCACGAGCGCTTCGCCGCCTTCGCAGGGCTGCCGCAGCCCGTGATCGCCGCCGTCCAGGGCTACTGCCTCGGCTTCGGCTTCGAGCTGGCCCTGATGGCCGACATCAGGATCGCCTCCGACGACGCCGTCTTCGCGCTGCCGGAGACCGGCCTCGGCGTGGCCGTCGACGCCGGAGGCGATCTGCGGATCGCGCGCGACGCGGGCGCCGGCTGGGCCAAACTGCTCGCACTCACCGGCCGCCGCATCGACGCCCCCACCGCCGAACGCATCGGAATCATCCAACAGATCGTCACCAAGGGGGAGTTGGGCAACACTGCCATGGATCTCGCGGCCGAGATCGCGGACAACGCGCCCCTGGCCGTCCGGTCCGTCAAGCGCAACATCGACGCCTTCGCCGACGCGGGGCTCGCCGCGGCCCTCGACCGTACGGCGCTGACCGCCGCCCTCACCCTCACCTCCGAGGACGCCCGCGAGGGCTACGCGGCCAAGGCCGACCGGCGCCCGCCCGCCTTCGACGGGAAGTGAACAGAGTCATGGGGTGCCCTACTCCCCGAACGGCCCGCGCCCCAGTTGTTCCCGCACGCTGCTCACCGGCGGCGTCACCAGCGCCCGGCGCTGCCAGTTCGCCCCGTCCACCACCAGCGTGTGACCGCTGATGAAGCGGGCGTAGGGGGAGGCGAGGAAGGTGGCCGCCCAGCCGAGCTCACGCGGCAGTCCCACCCGCAACGCGGGCTGGCGCAGGGCCAGTTCGCCGTCATCGGCGGCCCGGTCGAGGCCGGCCCGGATCGCCTCCGGCAGATCCGGGTGCGGCATCAGGCCGGGCACCAGGCCGTTGACCTGGATGCCGTACGGGCCCCACTCCACGGCCAGCGTCTCGACGAGATTGCGCACGCCCGCCTTCGCCGCCGCCGAATGGGCGTGACCCGGGCCGCCCGTCCAGGCGTACGAGGCGCCGATGCTGATCACCGAGCCGGGGGTACCGGCCGCGAGGTGGCGACGGGCGAACTCGCGGGTCATGAACCACGTTCCGGTCAAGGTGATGTCCAGGACCGCCCGCCAGGCGTTCGGCGACAAGTCCTCGGCCGGAGAGGGGAAGTTGGCGGCGGCGTTGTTCACCAGGACGGCCGGGACGCCGAGCGCCGCCTCGGCCGCGTCGAAGACCTCGGCGATCCGCTCCGGCTCCCTGATGTCGCACACCGCGGCCGCCACCCGCCCGCCGAACCCGGCCAGCTCCTGCTCGGCGGCTTTGAGCCGGTCCGCCGAGCGGCCCACGATCATGAGATCGGCGCCGAGCCGCGCGAACTCGGCGGCCATCGCCTTGCCGAGCCCCGACCCGCCCCCGGTCACCAGCACCAGGCTGCCCTCGTACGTCCCGGGCGGCAGCGCGCACGCGCCGAGCGGGGGAGGTGCGGGCAGCCCGGGGTGCGCGGGACGTGGGGGCCGTGCGGCGTCGTCCGTCATGGCGCATCCCTACCGGCTGCCGCGCCAAACCGCCATGGCCGTGCGGGGATTCAGGAGACGAGAACCTCCAGCCAGGGGCTCATCAGGACGCCCTGGGCGCCGTTCGGCTGGTTCTTGAGATTGCCCAGCGCCTGTTCCTGGTCCTGGGTGCCCGACGGCCAGAACGTGTAGCCGCCCTCCTGCGGGACCAGCGCCCAGTACTGATAGTGCGTCAGGGTGAGGTAGACCCGCTTCTGGATGTAGTCCAGGACCACCTTCACGTCGTGCACACCCCGGCTTCCCGCACCGGTGTACTCGGCGAAGCCGCGCGGAGCGGTTGCGGCGTTCTGCACCGACGAGCCGGCACCCGACTGCGAGGCCGTGGCGTAGTGGTTGTGCAGGGCCGTGGCATGGGCCGGAATCGCGTCGGCGTCGAAGCCGTTGGCCGGGAGCTTGCCGCTGTCGTCCTGGTGCCAGCTGCGCAGCGTGCCCGGGGCGGAGGGGCTCTTGTCCTTGCGCCGCTGCTGCTCGGGGGTGCGTTCGTCGACGACCACCGGAGAGCCTGCGTCCGCCTCCAGCTGGTAGCGCACATCGAAGATCAGGTTCAGCAGCGGGCGGGGCAGCAGGTTCTGGGCCTGCTGCCAGTCGAGCTGCTTGAGCGCCCGTTCGCCGTGGGTCCGCGGGCGCGGATCCCCTTCGACCGGGGCCGCGTGCGGACCGAGCTCCGCGGCCACCTGACGGTGCATGGTCTCCTCATCGGGCCAGCGCGGTTCCTCCAGCTGGTCCGCCGTCTTCCGCGAATGCGCGTACTGGTACCCCTTGTCGCCCTCCTGGCTGTACCGGGTCATCGAGTTCGGCACCGTGCCCACACCGGGGCCGGGGACGTGCCGGGTTCCCTCGACGGTGGAGGTGTAGTCGTCGAGGTACGCCTCCTCGCCCTGCAGGACGGTGTTCACGTCTGTCACCAGGGCGTCCATCTCGGCGCGCACCGCCACAGGGTCGGCGGTGGCGCTCTTCAGGCTGTTCACCAGGGCCTTCAGGGCGTTCGCGATCGGGCTGCCCTTGCCCTGCACCTTCGCGGCGCGCATCGCGTCGTCCCGGACCGCGAAGAAGAAGTACTCCTTGAGCTGAGGCAGCGTCAGGGCACCGCTGTCGAGACCCCGTTCGTACATCCCCGGGGTGATTCTGATGATCCGCTGCACCGCCGCCGTCTGCGGGGTCCCGGCCCGCGCACCCGCTCCGGCGGCAGCCGCGCCGTCCTGCGTGTGCTCCTGTCCGGCCCGCTGCACCGGCGCGCCGGACATCGCCCGCGTCGCGTTGGCCTCGGCTTCCCTCTCGAACCGGTCGGACGGGTCGGAGACCTTGAGTCCCGAGCCGTTGTCCGTGCCCGCGACCGGACCTTGCCGCTGCTGGATGACGTGGGTCAGTTCGTGGGCCAGGGTGTGCTTGTCGGCGCCGCCGTCGCCGATCACGACATGGCTGCCCGAGGTGTAAGCGCGGGCGCCGACCTCCGCCGCCGAGGCCCTGGCGGCGCTGTCGTTGTGGATGCGCACGTCCGAGAAGTCCGCGCCGAGCCGCGACTCCATGTCCGTACGGGTCGCGCTGTCGAGCGGTCGGCCGCCCGAGCGCAGCACGTCATGCACGGCGGAGCGCTGAACCGAGGCCTGCGTGTCCTGCTGGTGGCCGCAGCCTGCGCCGTGCTGGTGCCGCTCCTGCGCACTGGCGTGCCCGGCCTCGCGCAGCATCTGCACGACGGCCTTGTTTCCGGCACCGCTCTGGAGGGCGAGCAGGTTCTGGAGCGGTGTGCCACTCTCCGCCGATGGCCTGCGGGCGGAGGGGCGGCCGGCTTCTGATCCGGTCGTCCTGACGTGGTCGTGGTCGTGCAAGAGGGCCTCTTCCCGAGTGAAACGCGATCTCTTCCTGCTTAGCCGGTGAGTGACGGCCGAGGCCAGGGACGCAAGGGCAGAAAAGGCCCGGCCGAACGGGCAGGGCCAGTGGCAGGGGGGTATGTCCGCACATCGGGAGCGGGGCCGATCCGCCGGGCTGTTCCCAATAGGGCAAGCGACCGCTTAGTATGCCCGCGAGCAGTGGAACGTACTCAGCGGTACGCAGCCGTATCGCGCCCAGCGTGTGGAGGCCCCGAATGCAGGCATGGCGAGTGCACGAGAACGGCGAGCCGGGCGAGGTGATGCGGCTCGAAGAGGTGGACCGGCCCGTGCCGGGCCCGGGCCAGGTGCTGGTGAGGGTGCGCGCCGCGAACATCAACTTCCCGGACGCGCTGCTCTGCCGGGGCCAGTACCAGATCCGCCCGCCGCTTCCCTTCACGCCGGGCGTGGAGATCTGCGGTGAGACCGAGGACGGCCGCCGGGTGATCGCCAACCCGGCACTGCCGTACGGCGGGCTCGCCGAGTACGTCGTCGCCGACGAGGCGGCCCTGCTGCCCGCGCCCGAGGCCCTGGACGACGCCGAGGCCGCGGCCCTGCACATCGGCTACCAGACCGGCGTGTTCGGACTGCACCGCCGGGCCCATCTCCAGGAGGGCGAGACGCTGCTCGTGCACGCCGCCGCCGGGGGAGTGGGCAGCGCGGCCGTGCAGCTCGGCAAGGCTGCCGGGGCGCGTGTCATCGGTGTCGTCGGCGGACCCGAAAAGGCCGATGTGGCACGGGAGTTGGGGTGTGATCTGGTCATCGACCGGCGCACCGACGACATCGTGGCCGCCGTCAAGGAAGCCACCGGCGGGCGCGGCGCCGATGTCATCTTCGACCCGGTCGGCGGCGACGCGTACGCCAAGTCCGCCAAGTGCGTCGCCTTCGAGGGCCGGATCGTGATCGTCGGATTCGCGAGCGGATCCGTTCCCGCTCCCGCGCTCAACCACGCGCTGGTGAAGAACTACTCGATCGTCGGGCTGCACTGGGGCCTGTACGCGCAGAAGGACCCGGCCTCGATCGCGCGCTGCCACGAGCAGCTGACCAAGCTCGCCGCCGAGGGTGCGATCAAGCCGCTGATCAGCGAGCGGGTCCCGCTGAAGGACGCCGCTGCCGCCGTGCAGCGCGTCGCCGACGGCACGACCACCGGCCGCGTGGTCGTCGTACCGGACGGAGCCGCCCGATGACCGACGCTGCCGAACTCCGCACCCGTACCCGCGAGTTGCTCGCCGCGCACCCACCCGCCACCACCGAGCCCCTCGACTTCCTCAAGGCCCGCTTCGACGCCGGGCTCGCCTGGGTGCACTACCCGGTCGGCCTCGGCGGCCTCGACGTGCCGCGCTCGCTGCAGGCCGTCGTCGACGCCGAGCTCGCCGCCGCCGGAGCGCCCGACAACGACCCCCGCCGGATCGGCATCGGCCTCGGCATGGCCGCGCCGACCGTCCTCAAGTACGGCACCGAGGAGCAGAAGCGGCGCTTCCTGCGCCCGCTGTGGGTGGGCGAGGAGGTCTGGTGCCAGCTGTTCAGCGAGCCCGGCGCGGGCTCCGACCTCGCGGCGCTCGGTACCCGTGCCGTACGCGACGGAGACGGCTGGGTGGTCGACGGGCAGAAGGTGTGGACGTCCAGCGCCCACCTCGCCCGCTGGGCCATCCTCATCGCCCGCACCGACCCGGGCCTGCCCAAGCACCAGGGCATCAGCTACTTCATCTGCGACATGACCGACCCCGGGGTCGAGGTGCGGCCGCTGCGCCAGATCACCGGCGAGGCCGAGTTCAACGAGGTGTTCCTCACCGGTGTGCGCATTCCCGACGCCCACCGGCTCGGGGAGATCGGTGAGGGCTGGAAGGTCGCCCAGACCACCCTCATGAACGAGCGGGTCTCCATCGGCGGCATGCGCATCCCGCGCGAGGGCGGCATGATCGGCCCCGTCGCCCGCGCCTGGCGCGACCGGCCCGAGCTGCGCACCCACGATCTGCACCAGCGCCTGCTCACCCTGTGGGTCGAGGCCGAGGTCGCCCGCCTCACCGGCGAGCGGCTGCGCCAGCAGCTCGTCGCGGGCCAGCCCGGTCCCGAGGGCTCCGGCATGAAGCTCGCGTTCGCCCGGCTCAACCAGGAGATCAGCGGCCTGGAGGTCGAACTCCTGGGCCAGGACGGCCTGTTGTATTCGGACTGGACCATGCGCCGGCCCGAACTCGTCGACTTCACCGGCCGCGACGCCGGATACCGCTACCTCCGCTCGAAGGGCAACTCCATCGAGGGCGGCACGAGCGAAGTGCTCCTGAACATCGTCGCCGAACGCGTCCTCGGCCTGCCCGCCGAGCCGCGCAACGACAAGGACGTCGCCTGGAAGGACCTGGCCCGATGACAGCGCAGACCGAGGCGGAAGCCACCCCTGACCTGCTGTACTCGGAGGACGAGGACGACCTCAGGGCGGCCGTGCGCTCCCTGCTCGCCGACCGCACCGACACCCCGTCCGCGCTCGCCCGCGCCGAGTCGGACACCCCGTACGACCCGGAGCTGTGGCGCTCGCTCGGCGCCGGGATGGACCTCGCGGGGCTGCTCGTCCCCGAGAAGCTCGGCGGACAGGGCGCCTCGCACCGCGAGGCCGCGGTCGTCCTGGAGGAGATCGGCCGCGCGGTGGCGCCGGTGCCGTACCTCACCAGTGCCGTCGTCGCCACCGAGGTCCTCCTCGCGCTGGATCCCGAAGCGGACGAAGTCGCCTCCCTGCTGGGGGAGTTGGCGTCCGGGCACCGGACCGCGGCCCTCGTCGTGCCGTTCTCGGCGGGCCCGCACTCGGTGCGGCTGCCCGAAAGGCTCGCCGGGACCGTCAGCGCCGTCGCCGACGCGGCCACCGCCGACGTGCTGCTCGTGCCGACCGGCGAGGGCCTGTACGCCGTCGACGCCACCGATGTCGCGGTCACCCCGCTCACCCCGCTCGACCTGACCCGCCCGCTGGCCGCCGTCACCCTCGACGGCGTCACCGGCACGCGGCTCGCCGACGCGGAGACGGCGCTCGCCGCCGTGCGCCGGGGCCTGCTGGCCGGGGCCGGGCTGCTCGCCTCCGAGCAACTGGGCGTCGCCGAGTGGTGCCTGACCGAGACGGTGACGTACACCCGCGAGCGCAAGCAGTTCAACCGGCCGGTCGGCTCCTTCCAGGCGCTCAAGCACCGGATGGCGCAGCTCTGGCTGGAGGTCGTCTCGGCGCGGGCCGCCGCCCGCAATGCGGCCGACGCGCTCGCCACCGGCAGCCCCGACGCGCCGCTCGCGGTGGCGGTCGCCCAGGCGTACTGCGCCCGGGTCGCCGTGCACGCCGCCGAGGAGTGCGTGCAACTGCACGGCGGCATCGGCATGACGTGGGAGCACCCGGCCCACCTCTACCTGAAGCGCGCCAAGTCGGCGCAGATCGCGCTCGGTTCGGCCGGGGAGCACCGGTCGGCGATCGCCGAACTGGTCGATCTTCAGGCACCCTGACGGCGAGCCGGGTGTTCGCCCGTCCGCAGGAGGGCGGGGGAACACCCGGCAGTCCACCCTGCGGACGGCGAGCACCGGCTCCCTCGCGCCTTGGCATCATCGGCCGATGAGTGATCAGCAGCGCACCGAACCCGCCAAGACGGCCGACGACCGCACCTCGCTGACCGCGTTCCTCGACCACCAGCGTGAAACCCTCGCCTGGAAGTGCGCCGGCCTGAGTGCGGAACAGCTCAAACGGAAGGCCGTGCCGACCTCGGGGCTCACCCTGCTCGGCCTGGTCCGGCACGCCGTCGAGGTCGAGCGGAGCTGGTTCCGGCTGGTCCTGAACGGCGAGCGGCTCACGTCCTACTGGCCCCGCACCGCCGACGGCGAGTTCGGCGAGTTCCATGTCGCGGACGCCGACGTCGACGAGGCGTTCGCCGCCTGGCGGGCCGCGTGCGAGGACTCCCGGTCCGCGGCCGACGCCTTCAACTCCCTTGACGACACAGTGGAGTTCCGTAGTGAGACCATCTCGCTGCGCTACATCCTCACGCACATGATCGAGGAGTACGCCCGCCACAACGGTCACGCCGATCTGCTCCGCGAGGCCATCGACGGCGCGACCGGCGAGTAGCCGCCCCCGCCCCCATTTGTTACGGCCCCCGTCCGCGTCACCCGCGCGGACCGGGGCCGACCGCTTTTGACCACTCCTTTGCATGCGGGTTTAATTGCGATTTGTTCGCAATAGCAGTTGATCTTCAGCAAGGGGTGTGGGCCGCATGACCGCCCGTTCCATACGTGCCGCGGCCGCCGCGGTACTGGCCGGGGCTCTCGCCGTCGGCACGGCCGCCTGCTCCCATCCGGGTGGTGGGGCGGCCGGGGGCGGCAAGAAGGACTCCGCGGTCGTCGGCATCGCCTACGAGCCCGAGACGCTCAGCCCGCTCCTCGGCTACGGCAAGGACGGCAACTCCAAGCTCTTCGACGGGCTGCTCACCTTCGACGCCGACATGAAGTTGCGGCCCGCCCTCGCCACCGCGCTGCCTGAGGTGAGCGCGGACCGGCTGACCTACACATACAAGCTGCGGCAGGGCGTGAAGTTCAGCGACGGCAAGCCGTTCTCGGCCAAGGACGTCGTGTTCACCTACACGAAGATCCTCGACCCGAAGACCAACAACCCGTCCAAGGGCGAGCTCGACGCGGTGAAGTCCGTCGAGGCCAAGGGCGACGACACGGTGGTCTTCACCCTCAAGTACCCCTACGCCCCGTTCGCCGAGCGGACCGTGCTGCCCGTCGTCCCCGAACACGTCGCGGCCCAGCAGGACGTCAACTCGGGCGCCTTCTCCAGCGCGCCCGTCGGCACCGGCCCGTACACGCTCACCAAGTGGTCGAAGGGCGAGAAGATCACCTTCTCGGCGAACCCCTCCTACTGGGGCGGCGCGCCCGCCGTGAAGAAGTTCACGATGGCGATCACCAAGGACGACGACGTCCGCGCGACCCGGCTGCGCGCCGGCGACCTCGACGGCGCGATCCTGCCGCCCAACCTCGCCAAGACGTTCAAGGGGGACGGGGGCAAGAAGACGTACGCCGCGAAGACGTACGACTACCGCAACGTCACCCTGCCCACCGGCAACAAGGTCGCCGGTGACACCGCGGTGCGCCAGGCTCTCGACCTCGCCGTCGACCGCACGGCCATGGTCGACCGCATCCTGGAAGGCGCGGGCAAGCCGGCCTACGGCCCGGTGCCGACCGGCAGCCCGTGGTTCGCCGCCGGCACCGAGCGCGCCCACGACCTCGGCAAGGCCCAGAAGATCCTCGACGACGCGGGCTGGAAGCCGGGCGCCGACGGCATCCGCGAGAAGGACGGCGTCAAGGCCGCCTTCCCGCTCTGGTACCTCTCCGGCGACAAGCTCCGCCAGGACCACGCCCTCGCGTTCGCCTCCGACGCCAAGAAGGCGGGCATCGCCGTCACCACCCAGTCCGGCACCTGGGAGGTCATCGAGCCCCGCATGAAGCAGGACGCGGTCCTCGCGGGCGGCGGCTCGCCCGGCGACCCCGACTTCGACCAGTACAACCTGCTCAAGTCCTCGCTCGCGGGCGACGGCTTCAACAACATGGCCTCGTACGCCAACGACACCGTCGACAGGGCCCTGGAGGATGCCCGCAAGAGCGGCGACCAGGCCGTCCGCAAGACCGCGTACGACACCATTCAGCGCGAGCTCGTGAAGAACCCGGGCTACACCTTCCTCACCCACATCGACCACCTGTACGTCGTCAACGACAAGTGGGCCGGTCTTTCCACGCAGGTCGAACCGCACGACCACGGGCTCGCGTCCGGCCCCTGGTGGGACGTCGAGAAGTGGACCCCGAAGAAGTGAGCCGCCGCCTCCCGTGGGGGGCGATGGGCCGCATGACGGGGCGGCGGATCCTGTCCGCCGCCCCCGTCCTGCTCGCCGTCACCTTCGGCGTCTTCGCCGTCGCCGCCGCATCCCCCTTCGACCCCGTCAAGGCGTACGCGGGAACCGCCGGACTCACCGCCTCCCAGGCCGAGTTGGACCAGCTGCGCGCCAACCTCGGCGTGGACCAGCCGCTCGTCCAGCGCTGGTGGGAATGGCTGACCTCGGCCCTCACCGGCGACCTCGGCGACTCCAGCGTGCTGCGCCAGCCCGTCGCCGACGTCATCGCCGAACGCATCGGCTGGTCGGCGCTGCTCGCCACCGCAGCGTTCGCCGTCGCGATCCTGCTCGGCACCGCGTTCGGCGTGCTCGCCGCGCGCCGCCGCGGCGGCTGGCTCGACCGCTGCGTCAGCTCCGCCGCCTACACCCTCGAAGCCGCCCCCGCCTTCTGGCTCGGCCTGCTCGCCATCTGGTTCTTCGCGCTCAAACTCGGCACGCTGCCGGCCGGGGGCCTCACCGACACCGCGAGCGACACGGTCACCTCCGGCCAGGTCATCAGCCACCTCCTGCTCCCGGCAGGCGTGCTCGGCCTGTCCCAACTGCCCTGGTTCTTCCTGTACGTACGCCAAGGCGTCGGCGACGCGCTGGACGAGGACCCGGTGCGCGGGGCGCGGGCCCGCGGCCTCGCCGAACGCACCGTCCTGACGGGCCACGCCCTGCGCTCCGGCATGCTCCCCATGCTGACCCTGATCGGCTCCCGCGTCCCCGAACTGATCACCGGCGCGCTGCTCGTCGAGACGGTCTTCAGCTGGCCCGGCATCGCCGCCGCCACCGTGCAGGCCGCGACCTCCGTCGACTTCCCGCTGCTCGCCGCCCTCACGGTGCTCGCGACCGCCGCCGTCCTCCTCGGCAACCTGCTCTCCGACCTCCTGTACGGGCTCGCCGACCCGAGGGTGGGATTCGATGGCTGACGCCCGCCCGAGCCCGCAGAAAAAGGCCCTTGGCCGGTCCACCCGCACCCTGCGGGTCCGCACCTCGGTGATCATCATGGCCGTCGTCGTGCTCGCCGTCGTCCTTGTGCCGCCCCTGGCCCAGCTCGACGAACAGGCCGTGGACCTCGCTCAGAAGCTCCGACCCCCGTCCTGGGCCCACCCGTTCGGCACCGACGACGTGGGCCGCGACCTGCTGCTCCGCTGTGTGTACGGCCTGCGCGTTTCGCTGCTGGTGGGCGCCGTCGCCGCGCTCGCCGCAACCCTCATCGGCACGGCGGTCGGCGCGGTCGCCGGGGCCTTCGGCGGCTGGACCGACCGGGTCGTCATGCGGCTCGTCGACACCTGCTCGTCCGTACCGCACCTGCTGCTCGGCATCTTCGTCGTGGCGATGTTCCGCCCCGGAGTGTGGCCGGTCGTGGTGTCGGTCGCGCTGACGCACTGGCTGTCGACGGCCCGCATCGTCCGCTCCGAGATCCTGTCGCTGCGCTCGCGCCCGTTCATCGACGCGGCGATCTCGGGCGGCGCCTCGCGGTGGCGGGTGACGGTCCGTCATCTGCTGCCCGGTGTGTTGCCGCAGGCCGGTCTTGCCGCCGTTCTCATGGTGCCGCACGCCATGTGGCACGAGTCCGCCCTGTCCTTCCTGGGCCTCGGTCTGCCCGCCCACCAGGCCAGCCTCGGCAACCTCGTCCAGAGCGCGCGCGGCTCGCTGCTCGCGGGGGACTGGTGGCCGACCCTGTTCCCAGGGCTCCTCCTGATCCTGCCGACGCTCGCCGTCGCGGGCCTGGCCGGAGCCTGGCGCGAACGGCTCAGTCCGCGCCGTCGATCGGAGCTGATGCTGTGACCACCGGGACCGTCAACGCGACCCTGTCCGTACGGAACCTCTCCGTACGCTTCCGGACGCGGGGCGGCGGGCACATCGCCGCCGTCACCGATGCCTCCTTCGACCTGGCGGCGGGGGAGTGCCTCGCGCTCGTCGGCGAGAGCGGCTGCGGAAAGTCCGTGCTCGCCTCCGCGCTGCTCGGCCTGCTGCCCGCCAACGCCGAATCCGAGGGTGCGGCGCTGCTCGACGACGGCACGGACCTGATCACCGCCGACGAGCGGCTGCTCGCCCGCACGGTACGGGGCCGGCGCATCGGCCTCGTACCGCAGAGCCCGGCCGCTCATCTGACCCCCGTGCGCACCGTGCACAGTCAACTGGCCGAGACTGTAAGGGAGTTGACGCCTGTCCCGCGCAAGGAGCTGCGCGCCGCCGCGCAGGCCGCTGCCGGGCGGGCCGCCTTCCCGGCGGACCACCTCGACCGCTACCCGCACGAACTGTCCGGCGGGCTCGCCCAGCGCGCGGCGACCGCCCTCGCCCTCGTCGGCGACGCACCCCTGCTGCTCGCCGACGAGCCGACGACGGGGCTCGACCGCGCACTGGTCGAGCGCACGGCCGACGAACTGCGCCGCACCGTGGACGAGGGCCGCGCCCTGCTGATGATCACGCACGACCTCGCGGCGGCCGCCCGGATCGCGGACCGGGTCGCCGTGATGTACGCCGGGCGGATCGTCGAACTCGCCGACGCCACCAGGTTCTTCGGCGAGCCGGGTCCCCTTCACCCGTACGCTCGTGGTCTGCTCGATGCCCTGCCGGAACGGTCCTTCCAGCCCATCCCCGGTATGCCGCCGGAACTGGGGGACCTCCCGGCGGGGTGCGCGTTCGCACCCCGCTGCGACCTGGCCGACGCGCTCTGCGGCACCCAGCCGCGGTTCGACGGCCGAGCCGCCTGCCACCACGCCCACACGGAGGACCCCAGCCGTGCTTGAGCTCAGCAACATCACAGCCGGCTACGAGCGGGGCAAGCCCGTCGTACGCGATGTGAGCCTGGCCGTGTCCCGCGGCGAGGCGGTCGGCCTGCTCGGCCCCAGCGGCTGCGGCAAGTCCACCCTGGCCAGGGTCGCCGCCCTGCTGCACCGCCCCGACGCCGGGACGGTCGTCCTGGACGGCACCGCCGTCACCGACTACCGCCACCGCGCCCCGCGCGCCCTGCGCACCACCGTGGGCGTCGTCTTCCAGTCGCCCCGGCTCTCCGCCGACCCGAGACTGCGGCTGCGCGACCTGATCGCCGAGCCGTTGAAGGCGACCGGCCGGCGGATCGAGATCCGCGAGCGCGTGGACGCGCTGGCCCACGCGGTCGGCCTCGGCGGCGACCTCTTGACCCGCAGCGCCCACGAGGTCAGCGACGGACAGCTCCAACGGGCCTGCCTGGCGCGGGCGTTGGTGCTGCGCCCGCGCCTGCTGATCTGCGACGAGATGACCGCGATGCTGGACGCCTCGACGACGGCCGCGCTGGTCGCGGCGGTCGAGAACTACCGCCGCGAGACGCAGGCGTCCTTGCTGGCCGTCGGCCACGACCAGGTCCTCCTCGACCGCTGGTGCGACCGCACGGTCAGCTGGGAAGCCTCGCCGCCGACCTGACCGGCGCGCGACGGCGAGGCGAAGGACCGGCCAACTCTGTGCAGCCGAACGCAAGTTGAGAGCGGGCGGACGCATACTCGGTCGCGTCCGTCCCTCGTTCCCCGGGAGCGCACCCATGGCCCACCTCACCCGCCGCAGTGCCGTCGCCGCCCTCGCCGCGGCCGTCGCCGTGCCCGCCCTGGCCGGCACCGCCCGCGCGGCCGGGCACCCCTCCGGCCCCAGCCCCCTGCGCAGAACCCACGCGCACAACGACTACGAGCACACCCACCCCCTCTTCGACGCCCTCGCGCACGGCTTCACCAGCGTCGAGGCCGACATCTTCCTCGTCGACGGTCAGCTCCTGGTCGGCCACGACCCGAGCGAGCTCGACCCGAGCCGCACCCTCGAATCCCTCTACCTCGACCCGCTGCGCAAGCTGATCCGGGCCAACCACGGCTCGGTGTACCGCGGTTATCGCCATCCGCTCCAGCTGCTCATCGACATCAAGACCGAGGGCGCGGCCACCTACCTCGAACTCGACCGGCACCTCGGCCCGTACCGCCACCTCTTCAGCTCGTACGCGCACGGCCGGGTGCGCACCAGCGCCATCACCGCGGTCGTCTCCGGCGACCGGGGCGCCCGCACGCCCATGGAGGCGCAGCAGGTGCGGTACGCCTTCTACGACGGGCGGCTCGACGACCTCGGGACGGCCGCCACCGCCTCCTTCATCCCGCTGATCAGCGAGGCCTGGACCGGCCACTTCACCTGGACCGGCGCCGGACCCTTCCCCGCCGCCGAACGCGCCCTGCTGCGTGACCTGGTGGCCCGCACCCACGCGGGCCGCCAGCGGCTGAGGTTCTGGGCGACCCCGGACGTCGCCGGGCCCGAACGCGACGCCCTGTGGCGCGAGCTGTACGCCGCCGGGATCGACTGGTTCAACACCGACGACCTCGCCGGACTCGAAGCCTTCCTCCGCGCCCACGGCGAGTAGCGGGATCACGCGCAGTCAACACCCGTACGGCGGACATGTCTTGAGCCGGTGAACAGTGCCTCCTCCGCCACACTGACGCCCGAGTGCCGCGATTCCGGCGCGGCGGAGGAGGCTCGTCATGGCTGTGTCGATCTCGGTGGTCCTGTTGCTGGTGGTGCTCGCGGTGATCTTCCTGCGGAGCGGCGGGCTCAAGCCCTCGCACGCGATCGTCTGCACCCTGCTCGGTTTCTTCCTGGCCGGTACGAGCATGGCGACCTCCATCCAGGACGGCCTCAACGCGACGGCAGGTGTGGTCGGTAGCCTCAAGCCATGACCAAGGCCCGCAGGAAGATCACCGCCGAGGAGCGGCGCGCCCGCCTCGGCGCCCGCCACCTACTCACCCCCGCTGCCCGCGCACGTACCCCGGAGGCGGTCGCCGAGGCGGTGCTCGGCCTGCACGCCACGGATCCCGCGTCCGTGTACCTCAGCGTCGCCGCCCGGCTGAAGGACCCCTCCGTGGCGGACCTGGAGCGCGCGCTGTACGAGGACCACACGCTGGTCCGGATGCTGTGCATGCGGCGCACCATGTTCGTGGTGCCGCGTGAGCTCGCCCCCGTCGTGGACGCGTCGACCGCCCGCGCGGTGGCGGCCCGCGAACGCAGGAACCTCGCCAAGGTCATCCAGGAACAGCTCGGTTTCGACGAACGCTGGTTCGCCGCGACCGAGGCCGCCGTGCTGGCCGCGCTCGAGCGGCGCGGCGAGGCCACCGCAGCCCAACTCGCCGACGACGTACCCGACTTGAAGTCGCAGATCGTCCAGTCCGAGGGCAAGCCGTACGAGGCCCGGCCCCGCATCACCAGCCGATTCCTCGGCATGATGGCCGCCGAGAGCCGCATCCGGCGCGGCCGGCCGCTCGGCACGTGGGCCTCCAGCCAGTACCGCTGGATCCCCGCCGAACCGCACCCCGACCTGCCCGTCGACGAGGCCAAGGCGGAGCTCGCGGTGCGGTACCTGACGGTGTTCGGGCCCGCCACCACGGAGGACGTCAAGTGGTGGACGGGGTGGACGCTGACCGACACCCGCAAGGCCCTTGCCCGCACCGACGCGGTCGAGGTCGACCTCGACGCCGGTCCGGGGCACGCGCTGCCCGCCCACCTCGAACCCCCTGCCGAGCCCGAGCCCTGGGCGGCGCTCCTACCCGCCCTCGACCCCACCCCGATGGGCTGGCGGCATCGTGACTGGTACCTCGATGCCGATCACACGACCGAGCTCTTCGACACGAACGGGAACATCGGGCCGAGTGTGTGGTGGAACGGGCGGGTTGTGGGTGGGTGGGCCCAGCGGGGTGACGGGTCGATCGTCACGGAGGTCCTTGCGGGGGCGCGGGTGGGGCGGGAGGCGCGGGCGGCGATCGAGGCCGAGGCGGAGCGGGTTGCCGCGTTCTTCGGCTCTGTGCGCATCAAACCGAGCTTCCGGACCCCACTTGAGCGGCGGCTTGCTCAGTGACCCTTGGGGGGTCGGCTTTCGGGTGTGAGCCCGGAACCGGCCCCGCGTACGACAACAACTGGGCGCCGATCACCACCAGCCCCGACGGCCCCGCGTACATAGGTGTCATCAACGGCATCGTGGCCGTACGCGACCGGGGCTGAGGTCCCGGCGGCGGGTCTCAGATCAGCCGCGACCGGATGAGGAACCGCACCCCTTCCGGCGCTTCGAGCGAGAACCCGCTGCCCCGGCCCTCCACCACGTCGACGATCAGCCGGGTGTGCCGCCAGAGCTCGTACTGGCTCGTCGACATCCAGAACGGTATGCGTTCGTCGACACCTTCCACCGCGAGGGAGGCGAGCAGAACGTCCGAGCCGCCGGTACGGAACTCGCCCTCCGGGTAGCACATCGGCGCGCTGCCGTCACAGCAGCCGCCCGACTGATGGAACATCAGCGGACCGTGCGTCGAGCGCAGCTTGCGGATCAACTCGATGGCCGCGACGGTGAGTTCGACTGTTCGTGAGTCCATTGTCGCCGGTGTCGGTTCCGGTTGGTCTGCGGGCGTCATCGTCTCCCTCGCTCCTACGGGCCATGGTGCGCGATCCGGCAGTCACACCTCACCATGCGGGTGGTTGCAAGCGGGTTGCAACCACCTGGCACCCGGGGGCCTGGCACCACCTCTGTCCGGGCCCCAGGCCTCCTGACCCGGCCCCGGCTTCTGCCCCAGGATCGTGAGCGACAGATCCGTACGGCGAGAACAGAAGGCAGGGGGCTCGGCGATGACCGTTCACACTCGGCGGAACGTGCTGCGGGGCACGGCGGCGATCGCGCTGGCGGGAGGGGCGATGGCGCTGGGTGGCAGGCCGGCGGCAGCCATGGCCCCGGCTGCCTCCGCGGCCCCGGGCGGCAGCCCCTTCTTCGAAGGCGTCTTCGCGCCGGTGACGGAAGAGCTGACGGCGTTCTCGCTGCCCGTCACCGGCCGCATCCCGCGCGAGCTGAACGGCCGTTATCTGCGCAACGGGCCCAACGCCTTCGGCATCGAGGACCCGCGGGCCCACCACTGGATGATCGGCCCCGGCATGGTGCACGGCGTCCGCCTCAGGAACGGCCGCGCCGAGTGGTACCGCAACCGCTGGATCCGCTCGGCCGCCGTCGCCGAGAAACTGAGGGAGAAGCACCCGGGGCCGGTGCCCGAGGACGACTTCGCCTGCAACACCCATGTGATCCCGTACAAGGGACGCATCCTCGCGACGCAGGAGAGCGGGCCGCTGCCGTACGAGCTCGACGGCGAGCTCGACACGCTGCGCCCGTACGACTTCCGGGGCACGCTGCGCGGGGCCTTCGCCGCGCACACCAAGTACGACGCCCACGCGGACGAGCTGCACGCCATCGCGTACTACCCGACCTGGGACCACGTCCGCCACATCGTCGTGGACCGCACCGGGCGGGTGGCCAGGACGACCCGGATCCCCATGCCCGCCGGCTCGATGGTGCACGACTTCGGGCTCACCGAACGGCATGTCGTCGTCATCGACATCCCGGTCTCCTTCGATCCGGAGGCGGCCCGGAGCGGCGCGCCCGTGCCGTATGTGTGGGACGACCATCATGCGGCGCGGGTCGGGGTCATGCCGCGCGAGGGCGGTCCGGTCCGCTGGTTCGACGTGGACCCCGTCTTCTACTCGCACACGCTCAACGCGTACGACGAGGGGGCGGCGGTGATCATGGACCTCACTACCTACCCCGCCGCCTTCTTCGTCGCCGGGCGCGGCTCCGGTGGCCCGGCCGCGACCGGGACGCCCGCGCTCGACCGCTGGACGATCGACCTGGAGCACGGCCGTGTCCACCAGCGGCGGATCGACGACCGGCCCCAGGAGTTCCCACGCGTCAACGAGGCGACGGTGTCCAGGCGCCACCGGTACGGCTACTCCGCGGCCGCCGCCGACTTCTTCGCCGCGTACGAGACGGTCGACGGGGTGCCGCCGGACAAGGCGTTCAGCAGCGCCCTGATCAAGCAGGACCTGCTGCGCGGCACCTCCGAGGTGCACCGGCTGCCGAAGGCGGCGGCCGCGGGCGAAGCCGTGTTCGTGCCCCGCGACACGGACGGCCACAAGGCGGCCGAGGACGACGGATACGCGCTCGCCTACGTCCACAACCCGGAGCGGGGTGCGAGCGACCTGGTGATCCTGGCCGCTCAGGACTTCACCGGCGAGCCGGTCGCCCGCATCCATCTGCCGGGCCGGGTACCCCTTGGTTTCCACGGCAGTTGGGTACCCGACGCCTGATATGACGCTGCGTCAGATGAGGTCCATCGCCGCCACCTCGTCGGGGCTGCCGTAGCTGACCGGCCCCTGGAAGCGCCGACGGGCGGTGGCGAACCACCAGACGGTGGCGATGAGCAGGACCGCGCCCAGGGCGATCGGCGCGTAGTTGAAGTTGTCGGAGGTGATGGGGGAGGCCTGGGGCAGCATGAACAGCACGCTGCTGAGCCCGATCCAGACCACGGCGATCGCCGCCACCGGCTTGCCGAAGCGCCCCAGGTTCCAGGGGCCGGGCTCGAAGTGGCTCAGCCGCAGCCGCAGGAAGATGGGCACCCCGTACGCCAGGTACAGGCCGACCACGTTGACGCTGACGATGGCGGTGAAGGCGGTGTGCGACCACAAGGCCGGAATGATCAGCACGAGCGCACAGGCCGCGGCGAGCCACACCGCCTTCACGGGCGTGCGGGTGCGCAGCGACACCGAGTGCCACCAGCGCGACCCCGGCATCGCCCCGTCCCGCGAAAAGGCGAAGATCTGGCGGGTGTTGCTGGTCATGTTGGCCAGGCCGCAGAACAGCATGGCCCCGATCACGATCAGCAGGAGCAGCTTGGCGGTGCCCGCGCCGAGCGCGTCGACAAGGATCTGCACGGGCGGCGCCGACGCCTGGAGCTCGGCCTCGTAGTCGCGGATCGCGTACACCAGGGCGAGCATGAGGACGAGGCCGGCGAGCGCCGAGTAGATGATCGCGCGCATGATGCCCTTGGGCGTGTTCACGGTGGCCTTCACCGTCTCCTCGGACATATGGAAGCTGCCGTCGAAGCCGGTGAACGTCCAGCTCGTGACGAGGAGGCCCAGCATCGCGGCGTACAGGCCGTTGCTGAACCCGGTGCCGTTGACGAAGTGCGTCGCGAACGAGGCCGGCTGGTGCGAGGAGGGCTTCACGGTCAGGGCGACGACGATCACCACCATGCCGACCAGGAGCCACCACACGGAGATCCGGTTCACCAGGGCGACCAGCTGCACGGTGTAGGTGTTGGCGAGCGCCTGGACCAGCAGGATCGCCGTCGCGATGCCGACCGTCTGCTGCTGCGTGGGCTCGTACGACGACCACTGCATCCCGATGAACGCCTGGATGAAGGTGGCGGCGGCGTAGTTGGTCGCGGCCGTGCCGCCGACCTGGCCGACGAAGTTCAGCCACCCCGTGTACCAGGACCAGGCGCCACGATGACGCTTGGCGAGCTTGCCCGCGGAGAAGTACAGGGCGCCGCTGGTCGGGTAGGCGGACGCGATTTCGCCCATCGCGGCGCCCACGAACAGCACCATGACCGAGACGCCGATCCAGCCGAAGACGAGAATACGGGGACCGCCCGCACCCATTCCGAAACCGAATGCGGAGAAGATTCCGGAGATGATGTTGATGATGGTGAAGGATATGGCGAAATTGTCGAAGGCGTGAAATCTCCGGGTGAGTTTCCGCGGATATCCCATCGCGTGGAGCGTGGCATCGTCGTCGAGTGCCACGGATGATTCCCGGTCTCGGATCGGCGAGCGGGTGCGGGACGTGCGCTCGGACACAGTGGCAACCTTTCCTTGGGGGTGAAAAGACGCGTAGGCCGCGCGGGCGGGTCTGGGGGGGCGGTCGTGGTCAGGCCGGGGCGGGGGTCGGGAGTCCGCAGGACCTCCTGGCCCTGGTCAGCTGTTCCCCGGGATCGCCGAACGCGCTCCAGGGCATGCGTGAGGCGTACGGACCCATGGCCGTGAGGACTTCCCGCGCTTCGAATTCACGCTTCGCCATGAATAGGGCGTGCGCCAGATAAGCCAGATCGAGAACAGGCGTGAAACGGTAACTGGCCGTCTGGGGAAACCAGTTGTGGTAAATGCCGAGGATGGTCGCGGCCCATTGCGGCTGTTGCCAGGTGTGGTCCGCGAGGAGGACGTTCGGGTCGTAGTCCTCGACGAGGGCGACCAACGGCAGGAGCCGCAGCGCGGAGGTGGCGGGCGCACGGTGGCTGAGGAACGAGGCGACGTCCCACCGGGCGCTCGCCGAGCCGCCGTGACGCGTGAAGAAGCAGGCCAGAAACCGGTGATGGGCCTCGCGGTGCCAGGGGTCGAGCCGCAGCACATGGGCGAACATCTGCCAGGGGCCGGGCGGCGCGGTGAGCAGTCCCCGCGGGGCGGGATCGCGGGGCCCGTCGATGCGGGCCAGGGCCAGTTGGGCCACCCACGGGGTCGGGTCCTGGGGCAGCAGGCGCGCCGCCCGCATACAGGCCGCCTGAGCTATGCGCAGCAGGGCATCGGCCCGCGCGTCCCCGGCGTCGGCCATGCGCAGTGCGCGGATCATCGCCACGCGCGCTCCCAACAGGGCTGCTTCCGGGCCGGGTTCCTCGGCCATCCAGCGTTCCGCGAGGTCCGAGTCGGCCGCTTCCGAGGCCAGCACGAGGGACCGGTGGGCCCTCAACTCGTAGTCCCCGCGCGTCTCTTCGAGGACGTTGTGGGCGCCGAGGTAGCGCCCCGCCCGGACGTCCGTGCACGCGCGTGCCAGCTCGCGATCGTCGGCCGCCGGATGCCACACATAGTGTCCCTCGAACGAGCCGGCAGCCACGATCCTCTCCCCGTCCCCGCAGACGACGCCCTGCGCCCTACGAATTCCAGCCATGCGGAATTACGCCGGAGTCCGAGCTCTTACGCAGGTTCACCGACAGCGATCCACACCTTACTCATCCTTTAGGAGTATCGAAACTCGCCGCCCGGAATATCTGGTTCCGTGGCCTTTGGGGATGTCGCGGAGCGGGTTGAGGAGCTCATATCCATTGGCTTTGAGTCAGTTTCCGGTGGCGCATTCCTGCTGTTGTCGCGAGTGGGTATGTATTCGGCATATTCGGGGGTGCGGCTGCCGCCTCCGTGGTACGGCCCGCGCCGGGGTGCGGCGCCCGCCGACCGTGGCCGCGGCCCGACGAAAGTCCAAGTCCGGCCGACGGATGTCCGTGGACGGTGTGCCGCGTGGTGCACAGACTGCCCACCACGCGGTCGGCCCCGCCGCCGGCGAGCACCGTTCACCGCTCCCACACCAGAAGGAGTGCCCGTGTCCTCCCCCACCTTCAGAGCCGTCGCGGCCGCTGCCGGCGCCGCGGTTCTGGCCCTTGCCGCCGCGGCGGTGCCGCCCGCGGCGGCCGCGTCCCCGGACGCCACGTACACGATCAGCGTCGGATCCCCCGTGCCGTACGCGCACCCGACGGACACCCCCGCCTCGGCCTATGTCGACAAGGACGGCACCTTCTACTTTCAGCAGTCCGCCGCTCTGTACGGCGCGAAGGACCCCCGGTACTGGGACTTCTTCACAGGCACCGACATGGACAGCGCCTCGCGGTCGAGCGCGATCAGCGACGCGGTGAACCCGGCCAACGCCAGCGACAAGAACAACGACACCACCTATCGCTGCAACAACAGCCCGACCGGCCTGGAGGCGACGTACGCGGTCGGCAACGCGGGCTATTCGCAGAAGAACTACTGCGACCTGTCGGGGGTGTGGGTCGACCCGGACACCGGTGACTGGTACGGGCTCGTGCACAACGAGTTCACCCCGGCACCGTTCAACGACGGCATCCACTTCGACGCGATCGACTACGCGGTCTCGAAGGACCAGGGCAAGACCTGGACCGTCAAGGACCACGCGATCACCTCGCCGTACAGCACCAAGCGCGGCGACACCACGCAGTTCCCGCACGAGACGTACTCCTACGGCGACGGCGACCAGCGGCTGTTCGTCGACACCGCGTCGGGCTACTTCTACGTCTATTACGGCTCGCGGATCGTCGCGAAGGGCGGCAACTGGGAGGACAGCCTCGCTCATGTCGCCCGGGCGCCCATCTCCTCGAAGATGGCCCGGGGCTCCTGGCAGAAGTGGTACGACGGCCACTGGTCGCAGCCGGGCGTGGGCGGCCTGGAGAGCAACATGGTGCCGGCCGACGGTGCCGGCTCCACCGGGTACACACCGGTCGCGGGTGACTACAACCCCGCCAACGCGGGCACCGTGAGCCAGCAGATCGCCGCGGGTCAACTGCCCACGAAATCACCGCTGTTCGTCATGAACATCACCTACAACGCCTACCTGGGCCTGTACATCGGCGAGCCCGAGGCGGTGAACGGGACGGCGCCGCAGCGCTTCTACGCCACCGACGACCTCGCGAGCCAGAAGTGGCACCTGATCGGCGACACCGGCAGCTACACCAACAACTCCTGGTACCGCTGGTTCCTCGACGGCGCGAACCGCACCAACTCCACCATCGTCGGCAAGACCTTCAGGTCGTACTGCTCCATCGAATGCCAGGGCGGCGCCGGCGGCGAGTACGTGGACGTCACGATCGGTTCATCGGCGCCCGCCGCACCCCCGGTCGACGTCACCAAGTCGTACCGGATCGGCAGCGGCGACGGCCGGGTCCTCGCCCAGGTACCGGGCGGCTCGTCGACGACCTCGGGTGCGGGGGCCACCGGATCCGCCCTGGAATCCTGGGTGTTCACGGCCGACGGCGACGGTTCGTACCGCATCGCCAACGCCTCCACCGGGCAGCTCCTGGGCGTCCCCTCCACCTCCAAGGCCGGACGGGCCTGGGGCGCCAGGCCGACTGTCGCCACCGCCGGGTCGGGCGGCCCCACCGTCGGCCAGCAGTGGTTCATCGTCCCCGTCACCTCCACCGGGTCATATCGCCTGGTCAACCGGTACAGCGGCCTCGTGCTCGGCCTGTCCGCGCAGGCCGGCCGGCTCGCCGAGACCACGCCCACCCGCAGCTGGACCGACACCACGGGCAGCGCGGTCGGCGGCGCCCGCAGCGCGGCGGAGCAGACCCTGATCCTCACCCCCACCGGCTCCGCGACCGGTGGGTCCCTGGACGGCACCCACACTCTGGTGGCCTCGGGCAAGTCGCTCGACGATCCGGGCCACTCGACGACCCAGGGCACCCAGCTCATCACCTGGAGCCCCAACGGAGGGGCCAACCAGAACTGGGTCTTCACCCGGCAGTCCGACGGCAGCTACCAGATCGCCAACGGCGAGTCGAAGCTGTGCGTCGACGTCAGCGACAGCTCCAGTGCGGCCGGGGCGAAGGTCATCCAGTGGGCCTGCACCGGCGGCGCCAACCAGCACTGGGCGGTCACCGCCCTGGCCGGTGGCGGATACACGATCAAGTCCACATCCAGCGGACTGCTGCTCACCACAGCCTCCACCAGCGACGGGGCACCGGTCGCCCAGCAGCCCGACACCGGCTCCGCGCTCCAGCGCTGGGCCATCGGCTGAGCGGGCGGCCCGGTCGTCGCCGCAGGGGAGCGACGACCGGGCCGCCCACCAGGAAGGGGTACCACTTGAACGATCAAAATCAGCGGGGGGTTAGCATATGAGCGCCGCCTAGCTCGAAAGATGAACCTGTGACTGTCAATGACGACTCGTTCACCAACTGGAAGAACCGCGAGGAGATCGCGGAGTCGATGATCCCCATCATCGGGAAGCTGCACCGTGAGCGGGACGTGACGGTCCTGCTGCACAGCCGCTCCTTGGTGAACAAGTCGGTGGTCAGCCTTCTGAAGACCCACCGATTTGCCCGCCAGATAGCCGGCGAGGAGCTCTCGGTCACCGAGACGCTGCCCTTCCTGCAGGCTCTGACCGCCCTCGATCTCGGCCCCTCCCAGATCGACATCGGCATGCTCGCCGCGACGTACAAGGCGGACGACCGCGGCCTTTCGGTCGAGGCCTTCACCGCTCAGGCCGTCGCCGGCGCCACCGGCGAGAACAAGATCGAGTGCCGCGAGGGCCGCGACGTCGTCCTGTACGGCTTCGGCCGCATCGGCCGCCTCGTCGCCCGCCTGCTCATCGAGAAGGCCGGCTCGGGCAACGGACTGCGCCTGCGTGCCATCGTCGTCCGCGGTGGCGGCGAGGCGGATCTGGTCAAGCGCGCCTCGCTGCTGCGCCGCGACTCGATCCACGGCCAGTTCCAGGGCACCATCACGGTGGACGAGGCGACGAGCACGATCGTCGCCAACGGCAACACCATCAAGGTGATCTACGCCAACGACCCGTCCGAGATCGACTACACGGCGCACGGCATCAAGGACGCCATCCTCATCGACAACACGGGCAAGTGGCGTGACCGCGAAGGGCTTTCGCAGCACCTGCGCCCCGGTATCGACAAGGTCGTCCTGACGGCCCCGGGCAAGGGCGACGTCCCCAACATCGTCCACGGCGTCAACCACGACACCATCAAGCCGGACGAGCAGATCCTGTCCTGCGCCTCCTGCACCACCAACGCGATCGTCCCGCCGCTGAAGGCGATGGCCGACGAGTACGGCGTGCTGCGCGGCCACGTGGAGACCGTCCACTCGTTCACCAACGACCAGAACCTCCTGGACAACTACCACAAGGCCGACCGCCGTGGCCGTTCCGCGCCGCTGAACATGGTCATCACCGAGACCGGTGCCGCATCGGCCGTTGCCAAGGCGCTGCCCGACCTCAAGGCGCCGATCACCGGCAGCTCGATCCGCGTGCCCGTCCCGGACGTCTCGATCGCCATCCTGAGCCTGCGCCTGGGCCGCGAGACCACCCGCGAGGAGGTCCTCGACTATCTCCGCGACGTGTCGCTGCACTCGCCGCTGAAGCGTCAGATCGACTTCACGACCGCCCCCGACGCCGTCTCCATGGACTTCGTCGGCTCGCGCCACTCCTCGATCGTCGACGCCGGCGCGACCAAGGTCGACGGCGACAACGCGATCCTCTACCTCTGGTACGACAACGAGTTCGGCTACTCGTGCCAGGTCATCCGCGTCGTCCAGCACGTCTCCGGGGTCGAGTACCCGACCTACCCGGTGCCGGTGCTCTGACCGCGCAGACCCACCGACCCGGAGGGCAATCGGATGCGACGGCATCCGGTTGCCCTCCGGGCGTATCGGGCCCGTCCGGCGAGCCCGTATCCGTGATGCCGCCTATCGCGGCGAGGACGGCAAGGTGGTCCTGATCCTGCACCGGGTGGAGGAGGTCACCGAGCTCATGCGCGCCCGCGGCCGGGCCGGCGCGGCGGCCGGGGACCGGGCCAGAGTGCTGGAGGCCGAGCTGGCGGCGACGACCGGGCCGCGGCTCTGCCCGGGGCCGCGCATCGAGCCGAGCCGGGGCTGACGGAGCGCCAGGCCGCTGCCTACCAGTAGTGCCGCCGTCCGCCGACCGCGTGGCCGACCGACCCCAGAAGCCACAGGATGGCGCCGATGATGAGCAGGATCATGCCGATGGTCCACAGGACGGAGATGCCGGTCACGAAACCGATGAGGAGGAGGATGACTCCGAGGACGACCAGATGTCCTCCGATCTCACGGAAGAGTTCCAGCCCCTGCTGTCCAGAGTAAGTCGGCGCCCCCGTTCTGCGCGGTGCAGCGCCCTGAAGGGGCGCGGGGCAGCCGAGAGTGGGGGGAGAAGCCGAGAACTTGGGGGAGCGACCAGCCCCCGAGGGCCCCGCGGCGCGCTACCCGTTGGTCAACCGCACCTGTACATCCACCTCCTGGTCGCCCGCCGCGCTGCCCGCCGTTTCCACCGCGAAGGCCGCCGCCAGCGTCCGGCGCAGCCGGTCCACGGCCACGGGACCGCCCTGGAGATCGGCCGTGACGGGCCCGGCGAGCAGCACCCCGGCGACCTCGGCCGGCGCGTGGTCGACGACGAAGCCTCCGGCCCAGGCGGCCGGGCGCGGCCCCTCGCGGCCCCCGGGCACGGCGCCCGCACGGTCGGAGGCGAAGTGGGTGCCGAGCACCTCGAAGACCGCGTCCGCGTCGGCCGCGGAGCACTCGCCGAGCATGACCTGCACCAGGTCGGGGGAGTCGGCCCCGGCGCCCTGGGAGGCCGAGGAAGGTGAGTCGTTCACGCTGTTCTCCGTGCTTCTCGCTCGTCCGAAGGGCCAGATCTGCTTGCAGGGGCCAGGTCCGCCTGAGGGGGCCGCGCCCAGAGGGCGCGCGGTGTCAGTCCCGGCAGAGGCAGAAAGGATGGCCCGCCGGATCCGCGTACACCCGGAAGTCGCGTTCGCCGCCGCGGTCGTCGAGGTCGAGCGGGGTGGCGCCGAGCGCGAGCACCTGCTCCTCGGCCGCGTCCATGTCCGGGACATGGAAGTCCAGGTGCAGCTGCTGGGAGTTGCGGTCCCCGCGCGGCCACTCCGGCGGGATGTGGCCGGGCGCCCGCTGGAAGGCGATGCGGTGGCCGCCGGGTGCGTAGAGGTCGTACCAGTCCGCGTCGTCGTTCTTGACCTCGCCGCCCAGGACCGCGGCGTAGAACGCGGCAAGCGCCTCGGGGTCGGGGCAGTCCAGCGCCACGAGGCAGTACGTTGCGATGGCCATTGCGGTCTCCTCGGAGTCTCGTTCGCTCAGAGTTCACCCATTGCCGAACCTCTCCGGCCGAAACCTCCTCATTCACCTGCCGCGCGGCAGGTTTCGGGTGCGGACCCGGGGCAACCCGGACCGGCAGGCACGTCTTCCTGCAAGGAGTCGTCGTGGTCTTCGTAGCCGTACTGCTGCCGAATCTGATGCTGGTTGCCGTTCTCGCCCTGGCCCGGTACGAGGAGTTCATGCTGGGCGGCGGCGAGCCGGGCGAGCGCCACCTCGTCGCGGTTCCGGACCTGCCGCCGGACGCGGCGGCCGAGGCTGCGGAGCCGGCGTACGAGAAGCCCGTCGCCCGGCGTCGGCACGCTGCCTGACCCGTCGGCCCGGAGCCCTACGAGATGTTGCGGTTCGTGAGGGGCGGCATGATCGGCAGTGGGCGACAGGCCCCGGGCAGGGCGGAACGAAAGGCGTGGGCACATGGCACGTGCGGCTCTCTTCGACGTCGACGGCACCCTCGTCGACACCAACCACCTGCACGTGGTCACCTGGTGGGAGGCGCTGCGCCAGGCCGGACACGACGTGGCGATGCACAAGATCCACCGCGCCATCGGCCTCGGCCCGGACGACCTCGTCACGCACCTGCTCGGCGAGGACTGCGACCGGGACGAGGACGGGAAACTCACCGCCGCGCACACCGCTCTGTACGGCAGCTACTTCGAGCGGCTGCCCCCGCTGGACGGGGCCGGGGACCTGCTGCACGAGCTGGCCACCCGGGGCTGGCGCATCGTACTGGCCACCTCCGCAGGCGGGCCGGAGCTGAAGGCGCTGCGCCGTGCCATCGACGCCGACGACGTCATCGCGGGCATCGCGAGCGCCGACGACGTGAGCGAGGGCAAGCCGGCCCCCGATCCGGTGCAGCGGGCGCTGGAGCTCGCCGAGGCCGATCCTGCGGAGGCGGTGTTCGTGGGGGACACGGTCTGGGACATGAAGGCGGGGCGTGCGGCGGGCGTCCGCACGGTCGCGCTGCTCGCCGGCGGAATCGCCCGAGCCGACCTCGAAGAGGCAGGCGCGCTGGCCGTGTACGGCGACACCGCGGAACTGCTCTCCCAGCTGGACACCAGCATCTTCGCCCAGATGGAGCACGGCGAATGAACCCCCGGGCGGCCGGCCTCGGGTAGCCGGAGAAGGGTGTGGGCACCCCGCTCAGGGGTACCTGGCGCAGCGCGGAACGGGAGCGTCACGTGACGAGGAGGAGCGGTGGGGCTGCCCGACAGCGCCGCTGCGCCCGGCCACGGGCGGGACGTACCAAAGGACGCACCAGACGCACCAAAGGGGCAGAAGGATCTGGACAGCGCCCCTCTTGAACGTGCCCTTCGCGCGTGGGTCGACGGCGAGGTGCGGTTCGACGCCGGGAGCCGCGGGGCCGACAGCACCGACGGTTCCAACTACCGGCGGGTGCTCGTCCTCGGCTACCCCGACATCTGCGCGGCCGCCGACGACGTACCCCGGCTCCTGGAGCACAGCGGGGCGGCTTCACCACGTACGAGTTCCGCCACGTCACGGACGTGACCTGCCTCGGCTTCGTGCACGCACGCGGAGCGCGCTGGCCCGCATGGTTCCGCGCGACCGGGGCACCATCGTGCAGGTCGGCTCCGCTCTCGGGGAGCGCTCCATTCCGCTCCAGTCCGCGTACCGCGGGGCCAAGCACGCCATGAACGGGTTCACCTCGTCGGTGCGTACCGAACTCCTCCACAACAGGAGCCATGTGCGCATCACCGTGGTCCAGATGCCGGCGGTCAACACGCCCCAGTTCTCCTGGGTACGTACGCGGCTGCATAGTCACCCTCAGCCCGTACCGCCGATCTACCTGCCCGAAGTCGCCGTGCGGGCCGTCCTGTTCGCGGCCGACCACCCCCGGTGCAAGCAGTATCACCTCGGCGCCTCCAGGGTCGCCACCATCTGGGCCAACCGGCTCGTCCCGGCCGTCCTCGACCGCTACCTCGCCCGCACCGGGTACGAGCCGCAGCAGCGCGAGGAACTGGCGCCGGAGTCCACCGGGGGCAATCCGTGGCGCCCCCTCGACCAGAAGCCGGGAGCCGACCACGGAGGGCACGGCATCTTCGACGAGGAGGCCCGCTCCCGCTCGCTCCAGGCCGCGACGGCCCACCACCCCGTACTCACCACGGTCACCGGCCTGGGCGCGCTCGCCGCGGCGGCCCTGGCCGTGCGCCGGTACCGCAAGTCCCCACGTGCCGGTGCGAGGTTTCCTCCGCGCGCCCCGTGGTAGTCCGCCAGTGCGTTCCTTGCGTACGAGGGAATGAAGGCGCCGGACGGGTTGGGACCATCAGCCGCCGGCGCCGCCGGCTCCCGGCCTCATGTCTCGCTGAGGTACCACGCGTCGTCCCGCTGGTCCCCCGCGTAAAGCTGGATGTCGAAGTGCGGCCGGGCCGGCGCGGACGCTGCCGTGCTGAGGGTGGGCTCCGGCGGCAGTGGACGCAGCGGCCGCAGTGCCTGCGGCTGGGCGGTGAGGGTGAACCAGACCACCTTGCCGCCGGGGGTGGTGTGGGTGCCCCAGCTGTCGCTGAGGTGGGCGATCAGGGCGAGGCCGCGGCCGCGTTCGGCGAAGGGCCGGGGTCCGCGCAGGCGCGGCAGGCGGGGGTCGGTGTCGGCGACGGAGGCGGTGAGCCGACCGCGGGCCCAGCGCAGTTCCAGGACGCAGTCGTGGTCGCCCCGGGCGTGGCGGTGGACGTTGGTGAGCAGTTCGCACACGCCGAGGCTCACGGGCTGGATGACGTTCTCCAGGCGCCAGTGGCGCAGGTGGGCGGCGACGATGCGGCGAACTTGGGGAATGCGGTCCGGTGTCGCGTCAAGGCGCAGGCTGTACTTCCGGGGGTTGTCGGTGGTGACCACTGCGGCTCCCTTGTCGGCGGAAGCGGCTCGCCGGCCACTCCCGCGTCCGCAGCCACGCGAGGCCTACCAGAAGTAGCCGAATGAGCACAGCGCGGATTCCTCCAGCATGACCCGTACGGCCGCATCCGCAACACGAAGCCGCGCGAAGTGTGGCAGGAGGCCGGGACGACCGGTGCCGGGCCCGTCGGCGGGCAACGACCGGGCGGCGGCGGGATAGTGGAAGCAGCCATGGCCGTATGCCGGGCGCACGGCCGATGTGGGGGACTCCTGGAAGCGAGGTCTTCGTGACGCCCCCATCAACAGACTCCACGTCCCGACTCGGCTCCGGCGCCCCGGTGTTCGGGGCGCCGTGCTGGGTGAGCCTGATGGCCCGCGATCTGAGTGCCGCGACGGATTTCTACGGCGCGGTGATGGGCTGGACGTTCGTGCCCGCCGGGTTGGGGGAGGAGTTCCGGATCGCGCTGGCGGACGGGGTTCCGGTCGCGGGGATCAGCGCGCTGGCCCAGGCTTTTCAGGTCGCCGTCGCGTGGACGCCGTATTTCGCGGTCGAGGACGCCGATGTCACCGCGGCGCGCATCCGCGAGCGGGGCGCCACGGTCGCGGTCGGCCCGGTCGCGCTGCAGACCGGGCGCGGTGCGCTGGCCGCCGACCGGGACGGCGCCGTCTTCGGGATCTGGCAGGGCCCGCTCCTCTCGAACTGGGAATCCTGGCGCGACACCGCGCCCGCCTGGACCCGGCTGCACACCCGCAACGCCTTCGACGCGGCGATCTTCTACGGTGAGGTCCTCGACTGGGCCTGCGACCGGCCCGGCTGCTGCGACGTCCAGTACGAGCACGAGGAAGTCGTCCTGCGCCACGCCGGGCACATCGTCGCGCGCCTGACGTCCGGAGCGGTCGAGGCCGCTCCGGACCCGAGCCTGCGCCCCCACTGGCACACCCACTTCTCCGTCGAGGACCCCCAAGGCCACGCGGAGAAGGCCCTGGCCCACGGCGCCACGGTCCTGGCCGACGGCATCTCCCTCACCGGCACCTGGGTCCGCGTCAAAGACCCCGACGGCGCCACCTTCACCCTGAGCGGCTCCACATAGGCCTGCTCACGCGTTGCGTTCACCCGTCGTGCGGGGGCACCATGCCCGGGCGGGGGCCGGGTGCCGGTGCCGAGCGTGGAGGTGGCGTCGATGTGCCGTCTGTTCGGACTCAGCAGCGCCCCGCGCCGCAGCCGGGCCACCTTCTGGCTGCTCGACGCCCCCGACAGCCTCATGACGCAGAGCCACCGCGACCCGGACGGGACGGGCCTCGGATACTTCGACCCCGACGGCACACCACAGGTCCGCAAGGCCCCGGACGCCGCGTACGAGGACCGCGACTTCGCCCGGGAGGCCAGGCAGATCTGCTCGGCCACCTTCCTCGCCCACATCCGGCTCGCCTCGACCGGCAGCCTCACCGCCCCCAACACCCACCCGTTCCAGCAGGACGGGCGGCTGTTCGCGCACAACGGAGTCGTCGAAGACCTGGCTGCCCTGGAGGCCCGGCTGGGCCCGGATCTGTCCCTGGTCGCCGGGGACACGGACTCCGAGCGGGTCTTCGCGCTGATCACCCGCGAGATTCGTGCCGCGCGGGGCGACATCGGCACCGGCATCGAGCACGCCACCCGCTGGGTCGCGGCCCGACTCCCCGTCTACTCCCTCAACTTCATCCTGACCACCCCGGACGAACTGTGGGCCCTGCGCTACCCGGCCACGCACGAGCTGTACGTACTGGAGCGCGAGGCGGGCGGCCCGCATGGTGCCCGGCACCTGGACCACAGCGGCACCGCCGGCCGGATGCGCGTCCACTCCGGGGACCTCGCCGACACCCCGGCGGTCGTCGTCGCGAGCGAGCGCATGGACGAGCATCCCGAGTGGCGCCTGATGGAGCCCGGAGAACTGCTCCACATCACCCCCGACGGCAGCGCGGAGCGCCGGCTCGTCCTGCCGGATCCGCCGGCCAACCCGCTCGGGCTCGACGACCTCTCCGCCCGCGCGGCCCACTCGCAGAAGGCGGGCGGGTGAGCGAAGCCGGCATGGCACGGAGTCCCGGACGACTTCGCCCGCTGAGGCCCAATACCTCACGAGGTGACTGTGTGTGACCGTTCGGGATGCGGGGCGCTCGGGGCGCTGTTTGTCTGGAGGCATCTGTACCCCCCCGAGCAGCAGGAGTGATCATGAGCCTTGCAGACGAGTTCGGTGCCCGTGCCCAGCAGATGCGCCAGAAGGCGGAACAGCTGGAGCAGGCCGCGGAGCGTGCGTCCGACCCGGCGGAGCGCGAGCGGCTGAAGGAGAAGGCCCGCCGTCTTCAGGAGCAGAGCAAGATGTCGGGCGACAGCAGCGGCATCGACCCCATGTGAGCCGAGCCCGGTAGCGCCGCTGTGGCCCCTCGTTCGCCATGAGGGGCCACAGCGCGCTCAACTCGGCCTCTCTGTAAGGGAGTTGGTCATCGGGCCACCCGGCCACCATACCCGGCAGGGCGAGGCCGCCGAGCAGGGCCGTGCCCACCAGGAGCCAGGCGACGCAGTCGGCGATGTGGCCCGAGTGGAGCCTGTGCGGCGGTTCCGTCCAGGCGTACGGTTCCTGGCTCGTCGGGCCGCGAACGGCAGCCCCGGCCAGACCCCGGGCCGGCACGGCAGAGGCGAGGCCGAGGAGCACGCCGGTCAGTGTCCAGTGCGGCGCGTGGGGTGCGTCGGCGTCGAAGGCCAGCCCCACGGCCGAGGCCAGGCCCGGCGTCAGACCCGCGGCCAGCGCCCCGGCGAGCAGCACGGCCGGGACCGTGATCATCGTGACCGGCACCCGGCCGAGCCCCCCTCGGTCTCGGGCTCCTCGCCGCTGCCGCTCGTCTCGGACCCGGGATCGCCCGGCGGCCGCGGCCCGAGTCCGAAGAACACACGCGCGGCGACCCGGAGCACGGCGCCCGCGGTGACCGCCGACACGGCCACGAACAGCACCGTGAAACCGCCGCCCGCAGCCTCCTCCGTGAGCGACTTTCCGAGTCCCGTGCCGAAGGGCGGAAGCCCCGCCGGCGCCAGCGCGCCCACCGTGAACAGCGCGGCCACCATTGGCAACTCCCGTGCCCTGCCGTGCAGTTCGTGCTCGTCCACACTGCCGTAGCGGTCCAGCAGGATCCCCGTACAGGCGAACGGGGCCGACTTGACGCCCACGTGGCCCAGGAGGTAGACGGCCACGCCGCCGGTCGCGTCCGGCTTCAGCAGGCCGACGCCGATCAGGAAGAGCCCGGTGTGCGCGACGGTCGAGTACGCGAGGAGGCGCTCGATGTAGCGCTGCTGCCAGCACATCAGCGCGCCCACCAGGGCGGTCAGGGCGCCGAGGACCACCAGGGCGCGTCCGGCGCCCGGGGCCGGCACGCCACCCGGTCCGGCGAACACCGTGTCGTAGACCCGCCACGTCCCGTACAGGCCGAGCTCGACCATCACTCCGGAAAGCAGCACGCACACCGGCGTCGGCGCGACCGCGAGCCCGCCCGTCGCGAGGACCCACATCCGCATCCGCCGGCTCACCGGTCGCCGTCCTCGCGCTGCCCGCGGCGCCGTACTTTGCGGACGGACAGCAGAATGAGCAGCGGCGTCAGCGCCGAGCCCACCGCGAGCTGCGACAGGCCCACATCCGGCGCCTGGAGCACGGTGAAGTGGACCGCGAGGGCGAGGCCGAGCACCGCGAGCACCAGCGCCTGGCGAGCCGGGTCGCGCACGGCCACGGCGGCGGTCGCCGAGGCGGCGACGAGCAGCAGTGAGACCAGGGTGAGGGCGTCAGCACGGCGAGGACCAGCGCGAGATCGACGCAGGACGGCCGGGTGTACGCCTGCGAGAGCAACAGCGTCACCAGACACACCACCGAGGTGCCGAAGTTCTGGGCGACGACCCGGCGCTTCAGCGGGCCGGTCGCAACGCCCCACACCACCGGGCCGAACCCTGCGGCGAGCAGTGCCGTCGCGGCCACGAGCCAGCCGTTCGCCGGACGCTCATCGCCCGGCGCGCGGCCTGGGCCGCGACCGCCGCCGATCCCCGCCGTCAGCCGGATGGCCGGTGCCGGGACCGGCATACAAGGCCACCGATGGGATACCTGGCTAGGGTCGGAGCTGGAAGAGGCTGGCTCCGGCAGCCGCCGCTGCCGTGTCGCGTGGGGCGGCCGCTCCACGTGGTGGCGCAGACCCGTCCCGGCCTCGAAGAGAGGTACTGGCAGATGCACGCATCGCCTCGCCCGCACCTCACCCGCACCGGGCGGACAGGGGGGCCGCGATGACGTCCGCCGAGCCCGACGGGGACGGTGACCACGAGCCGGCCGAGCCGTCCTCCGTAGGGCCGGCGTCCCGGACCGGGCGAGCGCGGCGGACGAGGATCGTGGTCGGCGGTAGGTCCTGGTTCGCCATCGGCTTCGCCGTCGGCCTGGGCGCGACACTTGCGTGGCTGACCGTACAGACCGTCCTCGAAGTCGGCAGCCTCCTGACGCTGCTGCTCCTCTCCATGTTCCTCGCACTCGCCCTCGAACCCGTCGTCGCCTGGCTCACCCGCCACCGGGTGCGCCGCAGCTGGGCCGTCCTGCTGGTCCTGATCGTCCTGCTCGCGTTCTTCGCGGGGTTCCTCGCGCTGGTCGTGCCTCCGGTCACCGACGAGGTCAACGCGCTGCTCAAGGCGGTGCCCGACTGGCTGAAGCAACTCCATGACCACAACTCGACACTCGGCAGGTTCGAGGACCGCTACCACGTCGTCGCCAAGGCCAAGGAGCAGTTCTCCAACGGCGGCGCGGCGGGCCTCGCGGGCGGACTGCTCGGCGCCGGCCGGGTGGTGGTGGGGGCGGTGACCTCGGCCGTCGTCGTCATCGTCGTCACGGTGTACGTGATGGCGTTCCTGCCGTCCCTGAAGCGGTTCTGCCTGCGCTTCGTCGCGGCCCGCAAACGCCCGCACGCCCGGGCCGTCACCGACGAGATCCTCAACCGGGTGGGCCGCTACATGCTCGGCAATGTGGTCACCTCGGTGATCGCGGGGCTCGCCACGTTCATCTGGTGCGTGGTCACCGACGTCCCCTACCCCGCCGCGCTCGGCGTCTTCATCGCGCTGATGGACCTCATCCCGATCGTCGGCACCACGATCGGCGGCCTCGTCGTCAGCCTGGTGGCACTGTCGGTTTCGCTGCCCGTGGCGCTCGCGACGGCGGGCTTCTACATCGCGTTCCGGGTCGCCGAGGACTATCTGATCGTGCCCCGCGTGATGAAGTTCGCCGTCGACGTCCATCCCCTGGTCACCGTCGTCGGCGTCCTGCTCGGTGGCGCGCTGCTCGGCATCGTCGGAGCCCTGGTCGCCATCCCGGCCGCCGTCGCCATCGGCCTGATCCTGGACGAGCACGTCTTCTCGCGGACCGACGCGTCCTGAAGCGCCGGAGCGGGCTCAGATCCGGCTGTCGCTGTATCCGCACACCCACGCCAGGGCGTCGTGCACGCCGCGCGTGAAGTCCCGGAGGCCGACCTCGGTGGTGGGGTCCTCCAACTGGACGACGGCCGCGTCCACCTCGGCGGTCAGCAGCCGCAGATCCGGTACGAGGCGGACGGCCGTGCCCGTGAGCGGTGCGCGGCCCGCGCGCCCCATGGCCCAGTGGTAGGCAGCGGCCGCGCCGAGGGCGTACTGCGCGGGCGCCTCGGAGCGCGCCGTCAGGTACTTGAGCGCCAGGTCGACGTCGGTGCGGGCCCGGACACCGATCAACGGCGTTGTCCGGCTGTCGCGCGCAGCCCAGTTCTTGGGCGCGAAGCCGTCCTCGGATGCGGTCACTTCACTCACCTCTGCATGCAGGTCGTCGCTCTGGGGGTCTATCAGGGCGGGTACCCACAGAGCGGCGATCTCCGCATGTCCCTTCGGCGCCCGTCAGCGCGGCGCGGGGCCGAAGCGCATGACGTACGGATCCGGCCCTGCGGCGTACGGGCGCCACTCGGCCAGACCGTCGCCGTTGGGGGCGCCGGTGGCGGTGAAGGCGGCGAGTGCACCGGCAAACGCGCGGCCCAGCGCTCGGTCCTGGTCATCGAGGGCGCCGAGCATCGGGGAATCGGGGTAGGCGTCAAAGGTGTCGAAGAGGAAGGGGAGTTCGGCGCAGTGCGGGCAGCCGAGGCCCAGGTCGTCGGGTTCCGGGCGGCGGTCGAAGCGGTAGACGTACGAGGGGAGGTCACGGGCGGCCCGGTGTGCGGCGAGCTCGATCGCCCGGTTGCCGAAGAACAGGTCGCCGACCAGATCGGTGAAGCCCCGGCCCGGCGAGACGTCGGAGGGGAGAGCCTCGGGGAGCGAGTGGGCCGCCGGGACGGCAGCGCCGAGGCGAGGGGTGAGGTGGTCGAGCGCACGCAGTGCGTCGTCGCGGGTGAACGCCTTGATGCGGGGGTCCATGGCCAGGAAGGGCGTCATCTCCGTGGCGACAGTGCCGATCAGCACGTCCTTGTCGTCCAGCATGCCGTCGGCCAGGGCCTGCTGCCAGGTGCCGGGCTGGCCGGGGCCGCCGAGCACCGGCCACATCGCGGGCGCGACGTCACCCGGCTGCCGGGTGAGGGTGGCCATCAACTGCCCGTGTGCGTACAGGAGTTGCTCGACCGGAAGGGTGCGCAGCGCCTTGCCCGCGTCGGCGTCGTGGGCCACGCCGAGGAGGCACAGATAGGCGGCGGCGGTCGCGGCCGCGTCGTCCGGATGCTGCGGGGGGAGACCCAGGGGGGCGCTCTGGAGCATGACCCGGCGTACGAAATGGCTGGTTTGTGGGTCGGCGGCGAGCGCGAGCGCGGAATGGGCACCCGCCGACTGGCCGCCGACGGTGATGAGTTCGGGGTCACCGCCGAACGCGGCGATGTTCTCCCGCACCCAGCGCAGCGCGGCTCCCTGGTCCTGGGAGCCGAGATTCACCGCGTCCAGAGAAGGGAGATGGAGGTAACCGAGCGGCCCCAGGCGGTAGTTGATGGAGACAGCCGTGATGTCGCCGAGCGCGGCGAGCCGGGCGCCGTCGTACCAGTCCCAGCCGCCGGAGCCGCTGGAGAACCCGCCGCCGTGGATCCAGACGAGGACCGGCCGGGGCGTCCCGCCGAGGGAGTCGGCCGGGGTCCAGATGTTGAGGTTGAGACACCCCTCCTCGTCCCAGTCCGGGACCCGCCGCCCCATGACCGCTTCGAGCCGTGAGGGATTCTGCGGCGCCGCCGGACCCGGCCGCTCGGCATCCCGTACGCCGTGCCACGAGGGGTGCTCCTGAGGTGGTGCGAACCGCAGCTCCCCCACCGGGGACGCGGCGTACGGAATCCCCCGGAAGGCCGCCACCTCGCGCCCCGGCCGGGCGGGGGAGACCCCGTTCGTGATGATCCCTCGCACCCGCCCCCGCCCGGTGGCGACCACCGGCCGTCGCTCGTCCGCCATTGCTTCCGCCCCTCCGTCGACGCCTCGGACTGCCAACCATGGTGTATGCCACAGCTGTTGTCAGGGGGTTGACCGGCCAGGGCGGGGCGACTGTCGCAGCGCACGGCGGCCTGCCGCGACCCTGCCCCGAAGGTGCTGCTCAGGAACCTATTACCCTGGCCGCATGATGATGCACAGGGTGAGCGTTGACGCGATGATCGAGGACCTCAGGACGCTGGTCGAGGTCGAGTCCCCGTCGCGCGATCACGACGCCCTGGCGGCATCGGCCAAGGCGGTCGCCGCCGTCATCGAGAGCCGGCTCGGCGGGCATGCCGTCCTAGTCGAGAGCGACGCCGGGCCGCACGTCCACTGGTCGGGCGGCGGCGAACCCAAGGTGCTGATCCTCGGCCACCACGACACCGTGTTCCCGCTCGGCACCCTGGCACGCCGCCCCTTCAAGGTCGAGGGCGGGCATGCGACGGGGCCTGGCGTCTTCGACATGCTGGGCGGTCTGGTGCAGGCCATTCACGGCCTGGCAGCGCTGGAGGACCGGACCGGCGTCGAGATCCTGGTCACCGCCGACGAAGAGGTCGGCTCGCACTCCTCCCGCGCGCTCATCGAGGAGCGGGCGCTGGCCTGCGGCGCGGTGCTCGTCTTCGAGGGCGCGGCCGACGGTGGCGGCCTCAAGACCGGCCGCAAGGGCTGCGGCAGCTTCCAGGTCGCCATCGCGGGCCGCGCCTCGCACGCCGGCCTCGAACCGGCGGCCGGGGTCAACGCCCTGATCGAGGCGGCCCATCAGGTCCTGGACATCGCGGCGCTCGGGCGCCCCGAGACCGGCACGACCGTCACCCCCACCGTCGCGGCCGCGGGCACCCTCGACAACGTCGTACCCGCCGAGGCGACGATCGGCGTCGACGTACGAGTCGAGACGGCCGAGGAGAAGGAGCGGATCGAGGCTGCCTTCGCCGCGCTCACTCCGCATCTCGACGAGGCGCGGATCACGGTCGAGGGCGGGGTCGGCCGGCCCCCGATGCCCGAATCGGCGTCGGCCGAACTCTTCGCCGTGGCCCAGCGGCTGGTGCCCGGCATCGAGGGCAAGGCGGTCGGCGGCGGAAGCGACGGCAACTTCACGGCCGCCCTCGGCGTGCCGACCCTCGACGGCCTCGGAGCGGTCGGAGGCGGTGCCCACGCCGACCACGAGTACCTGGTGATCGACGCGATGGCCGAGCGGGCGAACCTGGTCGCCGGGCTGGTGAAGGCAATGCAGAACAAGTAAGCACACGGCACTACATGGACGCCCGGCTGCCTTCGTCGGTGGTGGCACCCTCGGCCAGGGCGCGGGGGAGTGTGTCGAGCACGGTGAAGGAGTCGTCGAGGCGGACGATCCGCAATATGTGGGATATGCGAGGCGTGCCGCGTATCAGGCGCAGCACACCGCCCCGGCGAGCCACATGTTCGCGTACCGCCAGGAGCAGCCGGATGCCGCCCGCGTCGAGGAAGGTCACCGCCCGCAGATCCAGGATCACATCGGTGTCGGACCGGCACACCAACGCGTGTATGCGCGGGCCGAGTTCATGATGGGCCAGCATGTCCAGCTCGCCGTGCAGTTCGATGATGGTGGTGCCGCCCACGGTGCGAGTCCGCAGCCAGAAGGCGAGTTCGTCTGCGCCCACGTCGCGCCTGCCTGTCTCTTGTGTTCCGGGTGCATGAATATCGCACCAACACCCGGAATATCTCACTCTCCGTGACCCTTCCGTGGGCCGCGAAGGGGGCCGAATCACAAAGCCCCTGGTAGTCCTCATGCCCCGATGATCTGAGGAACTCACCTGTGTGACGTTCTGTAATGGTGCGAGTTTCGGACAAGATTGCCCGACGGGCATCCGGGGGTGTGGCTCAACCTGTGTGCGGGTCCGCGACCTTGCCCGGCCCGGCCGGGAACGCGAAGTCGCACCCGGTGTCGGCCTGGGTGATCTGCTCACCGTACAGGACCCCGTAACCACGCTCGTACCGTACGGGCGGAGCCGTTCAGGCGATGCGCCTTCGCTTCAACTCCCCATCGGAAGCGTTCAGTTGAAGGCTGCGGGACTCGACATCGAGGGTGACGGAGTCTCCCGTGCGGACCAGCGCGAGGGGGCCGCCGACGTACGACTCCGGTGCGATGCGCAGCACGCATGTGCCGTACGAGGTGCTGCTCATGCGGGCGTCGGAGATCCGGTGCGTTTGAGCAGGTGCGGTGCGGCGGCGATGTGCTTGACGGCCGCGCCGTCCGGGCAGAGATTGCCGCGCAGCACCGCGATCCGCCCTCGCCGGCCGGCGGCCTCGCACGCGGCCGGATCACATCGTCGCTGTGCACGAGCGCCCCGGTGAGCTCCGATCCCGGCCGGCGTCTTGAGTGCCTCCCGTACCGGCATCTTCGACACCCCGAACCGGGCCGCCGACTCCGTCTCGACCGGGGTCCGGCCGGGACTGAGCGTTGCCCGTGCGGATGGCGTGCCGGATTGGGCGCAACTCCCCTGGTGGTTTTGGGGGGTCCGGCTTGCATGAGGGGTCGACTCAACCTCCGTTGAGCAGGGTGGGCGCGGCGCTGTCGAGTACGGAGGTGATGCGCTCCCATGCCTCCAAGTCGCGCTCCACGGGCGGGAGTTCGGCGCCGCGTCCGGACCCCCAGTCCTGGGCGATCGCGACCGGATCGGTGCCGGACGCGGCCGATGCGGCGAGCGCGGCCGCGCCGATGGCCACCAGTTCCGTGCCTCTCGGGACGACGAGGGGCCGTCCCGAGAGGCGGCGCACTGTTTCGACCCAGGTGCGGCCCCGGGCGCCGCCTCCGATGAGGCGCAGCGGCCTGGCGGCGACGGTGGGGGAGTCGGGGTCGAGGCCGCAGGCGCGCAGGACCTCGTCCAGTGCGCGCAGGACGGTGACCGTGGCGCCTTCGTAGGCGGCGCCCAGGAGTTGCTGCGGTGTCGTGGCGTGGCGCAGGCCGGTGAGCAGCCCGGCGGCGTGCGGGAGATCGGGGGTGCGCTCGCCGTCGAGATAGGGCAGGAGTACGGCCTCGCCGCCGGGTGCCGCGTCGTCGCGGTCGAGGCGGAGCAGGGTGGCGATGCGGTCGACGGCGAGCGTGCAGTTCAGGGTGCAGGCCAGCGGGAGGTAGCCACCGTCGGCCGCGGCGAACCCGCTGAGCGCGGGGTTGGCGGGCCGGGTGCGGGTCGCGGCGAAGACCGTGCCGGAGGTGCCGAGGCTTAGTGCGGGGTGGTCCAGGAGCCCTACGCCGCCGAGCCCGAGGCCCACGGCCGCACTCATGTTGTCACCGGTCCCGGCGGCCACGGCGACACCGGCCGGAAGGCCGAGGGCGTCGGCGGCGGACGCGGTGAGGGCGCCGACGCGGGTGCCGCCGGTCGCAGCCACGGCGGGCAGCAACTCGGCCTCCAGTCCGATGAGTTGGAGGATCTCGGGGTCGTACGCCCCGGTCGCCGTGGAGTACCAGCCGGTGCCGGAGGCGTCGCCGGGATCGGTGACGGCGGCGCCGGTGAGCCGTTCGGTGAGAAAGTCGTGGGGAAGTCGAACACCCTTGCAGCCAGCGGCCGTTGAAGGCTCGTTCTCGCGCAGCCAGCTCCACTTGGCGGCGGTCACCGCGGCGACCGGTACGGAACCGGTGCGGGCGGTCCAGGCGTGTGGGCCGCCGAGCGCCGCCGTGAGGGCGGCGGCCTGCGGGGCCGAGCGGGTGTCGTTCCACAGCAGGGCCGGACGCAGCGGCCGGTGGTCCTGTCCCAGGACCACCAGGCCGTGCTGCTGCCCGGCGACCGCGATGCCGGAGACGGAGGACGCCGGCGCGCCCGACTCCTTCAGCCCGGCGGCGACGGCCTCCCGCAGCGCCTGCCACCACTGCTCCGGGTCGGACTCGCGGGCTCCCGCCGAGCCGTCGACGCGGTGCGGGGCGCGGCCGACGGCGAGCGTCCTTCCGGTGGCGGCGTCGGCGAACAGAGCCTTCGTGGACTGGGTGGAACTGTCCACGCCGATGACGACCGGGCTGTGCGGCATCCGGACACCTCTCTTGCGGCTGCGGGGGAGTCGGGAGTTATTTGGGTGCGGGGTCAACAAATGAGATTCACCGGTGCTCCAAATTAGGCGAACGCTCGGGGTTACGGAAGCCACCATGATCGTGCAGTATTTGTCAGGTAAGAAAACAAATAGCTCCGGCAGGCGTCGGACGGACCCGCGTGAAGGTGGCGAAGAGGATGACGGAACGCTTCACCCCGACCCCCGAGGACAAGTTCTCCTTCGGTCTGTGGACCGTGGGCTGGCAGGGGCGCGACCCGTTCGGCGACGCGACGCGCGCCGCCCTGGATCCGGTCGAGTCGGTCCAGCGCCTCGCCGAGCTCGGCGCGTACGGCGTGACCTTCCACGACGACGACCTGATCCCCTTCGGCTCCTCGGACACCGAGCGGGAGTCGCACATCAAGCGGTTCCGGCAGGCGCTCGACGCGACCGGGTTGGTCGTGCCGATGGCCACGACGAACCTCTTCACACACCCGGTCTTCAAGGACGGCGCGTTCACCGCCAACGACCGCGACATCCGCCGGTACGCCCTGCGCAAGACGCTTCGCAACATCGACCTGGCCGTCGAGCTGGGTGCGCAGACCTATGTCGCCTGGGGCGGGCGCGAGGGCTCGGAGTCGGGCGCCGCGAAGGATGTACGCATCGCTCTCGACCGGATGAAGGAGGCCTTCGACCTCCTCGGCGAGTACGTCACCGAGCAGGGCTACGATCTGCGCTTCGCCGTCGAGCCCAAGCCCAACGAGCCGCGCGGCGACATCCTGCTGCCCACGGTCGGGCACGCGCTCGCGTTCATCGAGCGGCTGGAACGCCCGGAACTGGTCGGCGTGAACCCGGAGACCGGGCACGAGCAGATGGCCGGGCTCAACTTCACGCACGGCGTTGCGCAGGCCCTGTGGGCGGGCAAGCTCTTCCACATCGACCTGAACGGCCAGTCCGGCATCAAGTACGACCAGGACCTGCGCTTCGGCTCCGGCAACCTGCGCGACGCGTTCTGGCTGGTGGATCTGCTCGAATCCGCCGACTACACGGGCCCGAGGCACTTCGACTTCAAGCCGCCGCGCACCGAGGACATGGCCGGGGTGTGGGCATCGGCGGCCGGCAACATGCGCAACTACCTGATCCTGAAGGCGCGTTCGGCCGCCTTCCGAGCCGATCCCGAGGTGCGCGAGGCACTGCTCGCGGCACGCCTGGGCGACCTCGCCCGACCCACCGCCGAGGACGGCCTCGCCGGCCTCCTCGCCGACCGGACCGCCTTCGAGGACTTCGAGGTCGAGGAGGCGGGGGAACGGGGCATGGCCTTCGAGCACCTGGACCAACTGGCCCTGGACCACCTGCTGGGCGCCCGCTGAACGGCCCCGCTCCACGCGCCGCCTGCGTGGGGCGGGCTCTCACTGGGCCGACGGGGACCTCAGGGAGTGAAGCCGCTCCCGTCCAGCACGTCGGCCGCGGGCGGGGGCTGAATGTTCAGGGGCTGGTCGAAGGCGCTGAACGAGGTGGCGTTGTGGTGCTTCGCCCCCTGGTAGACGACCTTGAGGATGTACGGCTTGCCCTTCGCGGCGACGAAGAAGGTGTACGAGCCTTCCTCCTCATCGGTCTTGTGGTGCACCACGAGCTGAATGGCAGGCCTGCCGTCGAGTGTGACCCGGTCCCCCTTCTCGGGCACCCCGAAGGAGGTGAACGTATAGGTACATTCGGCAAGTCCGTCCCCCGGCCGTGCCGCGCCGGCCGGGGTCTTGATCCAACGGCGCTGGTCCTTCGTGCCGGCCGTGTCCCGGCCCGACGACTTCTTGAGGTACGCGGCATCCGGACGGACGTAGTCGGTGTCACCGATCCGGATCTGTTCGAGGGTGCCGCCTGCGGCCCAGGTGGACTTCACCGCACACCTGCCCTTGAGGTCGGTCGTCATGCGGCTGGCAATACCGGTGCCGTTCGACGCCTCGGTGCTGTCCGCGTCGACAGTCACCGAACTGAGCGCGCTCATCGTGTGGTTGGCATCGTCGAGGATCCGCTGAGCGGAGTGATCCGCCGAGCCGGAGCCACCTGTACAGCCGGTCAGAGCGGCCCCCACCGCCAGACACGTAAGCATCACAGTTGTTCTCGTTTGCATGGAAACCCCCAGGTCATGAAGGGGACACACTAACGGAACCGATCACTCGGGGGCTGGCTCGCGGGGCTGTCCGACTCACTCAGCCACCCATGGCATGCAGGTGCGAGTCAGCACGCGAGTCGTGCTGCCGTCGCCCTCACTGACGTCCTGGACGTGCTCGAAGCCGATCCTGGTCAGCAACTTCAGCGAGGCGGCGTTCGGTTCGGCCACGATGGCGTGTACCTCGGTCAGTCCGAGTGTGCCGAAGCCGTAGGCGACGAGGGCCTCGGCCAGTTCTGTCCCGAGGCCCGAGCCCCACGCCGACGGGGCCGGCGCGTAGATGATCTCGTGGCCCCCGACCACGTCGGTCGGCTTGATCTCGGCGTGCCCGATCAGCAGACCGTCCCTGCGAACGGCCCAGACATCGAATTTCACCAGCGTGAACGCGATGGTGACTTACCTCGGCCCGGTGCGGGTTGGCCGCGGTTGCCCGGGTGTGCCACGCCTAGCATGTGCGTCGTGATTCTTCAGAAGCTGATGGCACAGCAGATAAGTCTTCGCGACGTCCCGGCCGTGGCGGCGGGTTCGTCGGTGGCAGGCGCTCGTACGACGGCCACCCTCGGGCCGGACACGGTGACCGCGGAATCCTGTTTCCGTATCGCGTCGCTGACGAAGGTCTTCACCTCTACGGCGCTGCTCCGCACACTGCGGGACAAGGGCGTGCCACTGGACACCCCTGTCGTCGAACTGCTCCCCGCCCTCGCGCCGGACTGGCGGGCCGACAGGAGTATCACCGTGGAGCAGATCCTGGGCCAGGTCTCCGGTCTGCGTGCATCGGTGGACGGGGCGACGGCGGCCGCTCTGGGCGACGGGGACGGCGCGCTCCTGGAAGCCGCCCGGCTCGTGGTCCGCGCCGGGAACGAGCGGGAGCCCGGCCTGCAATGGTCGTACTACAACGGCAACTACTTCCTGGCCGGCTCGGTCCTCGCGGCCCTGAACGGCACGACGTACGAGAGCGCCCTGGAAGGAAACCTCCTCGGCCCCGGGGGCTTCGCGCGGACGGGTTTCGAGACACCGGCGACGTCCGTCACCGGCTGGAGCGGCACGACCCACCTCCCGCCGCTCCGCTACCCCCGCACCCGTCGGCCCAGTGGCGGCCTGTGGTCCTCGGTGTCGGAGCTCCTGTCCGTCGGCGAGGGCCTGCTCTCAGACCGGGCCCTCCTGGAGGAGATCAGCCGTCCGCGCACGCGGCCCGACGACCCCATGTCCTACGGGCTCGGATGGGCGCTGGATCCGTCGGGCCAGATGTATCTCAACGGACGGCTGCCCGGCTACCGGGCCGCCATGGTCCTGATCCCGGACCGGGACTACGTGAGCGTGGCCCTCGCCAACCAGGAGACCGCCCTGCCCGCCTTGGCGCGCCTGCTCAGTGACATGCAGCAACCTCTGACCGGGGACGACATCGCCAAGGCGGTCGACGACTTCGCGGCGTGACGTCCAACCTGCGCCGCTGTCCGCTGTCCGCTGCCCATCGCCTCAGCCCGGGGCAGACGTCCTTCGCCGCTCACTGCTCGCCGCTGAAGCGCCACGCCTCGATGTCGCGGTAGTGGATGGGACCCGGTCCACGTCCGATGTTGCTCGCCACCAGGTGCAAGCGCTCGGCTTCCCACTCCCGACCGCTGAAGCCGGCGAGGCCGGAGGCTACGTTCATCACGCTGGAGGGGTCGTCGCGGCGGGACCGGGCCAGTGTCAGATGGGGACGCAGCGGCCGGTCCTCGAAGACGATTCCGCACTCCTTGACCACACTGCGGACATCGGCCGTGAGCCGGTGCAGCCCGTCGAGGTCGCCCTCGATCCCGCTCCACAGCACCCGCTCGTCGAAGTGCCCGCCGCCACGCAGGGACAGCCGCAGGGGCCGGCGCGTTGCCGCGAGATCGGCGAGCGGCTGCTGCAGGAGCGGGGCGGTTTCGACCGGGAGCTCGCCGAGGAAGGCCAGCGTGATGTGCCAGTCCTCGATGCGGTTCCACCGCAGGCGCGGGTACGCCTCGTAGGCGGGCCGCAGCGCTCGCGCCAGCTCTTCCTTCGCGTCGTCGGGCGGGGCGAGCGCTATGAAAACGCGGACGGTCGCGGGCTGAATCTGTTCGTTCACGTAGCACTTCGTACACCACGGGCCGCCGGAACGGTCGCAGGCCCCTGCCCCGCACGCGTCAGGAAGCCCGCCCGCCTGCGTCCACCGGTGGGCCGAGCCGGACCATGTGGCAGGGTGGCGGCCACGGTCGGGACAGCACAGCCTCCTGTGCACACCTGCCGAACCGAGGCGCACACCTCCGCCGCACCCGTCACACACAGAGGAGTCCCATGTCCGTCGTGATCCGACAGCCGGGCGTCGTCCTGACCGACCATCTCTTCCAGGTGCCGCTGGACCACGCTGTGCCGCGGGGCGAGCAGATCGAGGTGTACGCCCGTGAGGTGGTCGCGGCCGGCAAGGAGCGCGCCGAACTCCCCTGGCTGCTCTACCTCCAAGGCGGTCCTGGCGGGCGGGCGGCCCGGCCGGTGGGCCGGGACAGCTGGCTGGACCGGGCACTGGAGGACTACCGGGTACTGCTCCTGGACCAGCGCGGCACGGGACGCTCGACCCCCGCGACCCGGCAGACCCTGCCCTCGCGCGGCAGCGCCGCGGCGCAGGCCGAGTACCTCTCCCACTTCCGCGCCGACTCGATCGTCCGCGACGCCGAACTGATCCGACGTCAGCTGCTCGGTGACGAGGGCCGCTGGAGTCTGCTCGGCCAGAGCTTCGGCGGCTTCTGCACCCTCACCTATCTGTCCCTGGCCCCCGAAGGGCTGCGCGAGGCGCTGGTCACCGGCGGTCTGGCGGGCCTGCGCAGCAGCGCGGCCGATGTGTACCGGGCGGCCTACCCGCGCGTCGCCCGCAAGAACGCCGCCCACTACGCACGCTACCCCGAGGACGTCGAAGCCGTACGCCGGGTCGCCGACCACCTGCTCGCCGCCCCGGCCGAGCTGCCCGGCGGCGGCCAGCTGACCGTGCGGGCCTTCCAGGCGCTCGGCCTCGTGCTCGGCACCGGCAACGGCTCCGACCTCCTGCACTACCTCCTGGAGGATGCCTGGGTCCGTGGCGTCTCCGGGCCCGAGCTGTCCGACACCTTCCTGGCGGGTGTCCAGTCGAAACTCTCGTTCGCCGAGGGCCCGCTCTACGCCGTACTGCACGAATCCATCTACGGGCAGCGGTCGGTTGACCCCGGGCCGACCGGCTGGGCCGCCGAGCAAGTGCGCGCGGAATTCCCCGAGTTCGACGCGGCTCAGGCGCTGGCGGACGGCGCCCCCATGCTGTTCACCGGGGAGATGTTCTACCCCTGGATGTTCGAGACCGATCCGGCGTTGCGCCCGCTGCGAGAGACGGCAGACCTGCTGGCCAACCGCACGGACTGGCCCGACCTGTACGCCCCCGATGTCCTGGCCGCCAACCGCGTCCCGGTGTTCGCAGCCGTCTACCACGACGACATGTACGTCGACACCGTCGACTCGCTGGCCACCGCCGACGCGGTACGCGGCCTGCGGACCTGGGTGACCAACGAGTGGGAGCACGACGGCCTGCGGGTCAGCGACGGCAAGGTTCTGGACCGGCTGATCGGCATGGCTCGGGGACGTCTGTAGGGAAGCCTTCTGCTCATCTTGCGACGGGCATGCCGTCCGACGTTGCTCAGGGCACGGCCGGGTCGGAGCCCGGCCAGTCCGTGCCGGTGAGGGTCGCGGTCAGGCGGCTCTCCCACATCGCCACGCCTACGTCCATGCCCTGTGCCGCCGGTTCGGCGAATGCCGAGGGCGGAGTGTGGTCGAGGAGGAGGGCGAAGTGGAGGGCGAACGGGGGCCAGTCGTCGTGCGGGGCGCCCTCGGCGTCGAGTTGCACATTGGCCTTCCAGGCCGCCTGGCACAGCACGGAGACGAACAGGCCCAGGAACTCCGCGCCGAGCAGGTCGTCGGCGTGCTCGATCACGACGACGACACCCTGTGCCTCATCGTCGCCGTGCCAGTCGTGCAGGCAGTCCACGAGCGCGTCCCAGTTGCGGCCGAAGTAGCCGGGGAAGGACAGTTCTCGGGCGAAGGCGGTGAACAGGGAGGCGGGGTCCCGTAGTTCGTGGCCGTTCAGACGGAACACCCGGCCGCCCTGCTCCCGGAGCTGCGACGTCTCGGTGCGTACCCATGGATCGTCGGCATGGGTGACGACGACCCAGGGCGACCGGGGCTCCGTGAGGGTGGGAGTGTTCATGGGACGGATCCTTGCACGGGGGCGTGGCTGCGTGGAGCCGGTCAGCCTCGGGTCAGTAGCTGGGTTCCTCCGCCGCCGTAGCAGTCCCACAGCTGGACGGGGGTGCCGTCCGCGGTGCCGAGACCGCTCAGGTCCAAGCAGCGTCCGCCGGCGAAGGGCGGTGAAAAAAATTTGGCCCGCGATGTCGAGAACCCGAGTCCGGCTCCGTCCCAGGGGTGAACGCGGCCAAGATGGTCGCACCAGGACCAAGGAGAAGACGATGGCCAAGTACTTGTTGCTCAAGCACTACCGCGGCGCCCCGGCCTGCGCCAACGACGTTCCCATGGACCAGTGGACGCCGGAGGAGATCTCGGCGCACGTGCGGTACATGCAGGACTTCGCGGACCGGCTGGAGAAGACCGGCGAGTTCGTCGACGGTCAGGCGCTCGCCCCCGAGGGGACATGGGTCCGGTACGACGGTGAGGGCCGCCCGCCGGTCACCGACGGTCCCTTCGCCGAGACCAAGGACCTGATCGCCGGCTGGATGGTGATCGACGTCGACAGCTACGAGCGCGCCGTCGAACTGGCCGGGGAACTGTCCGCGGCTCCGGGCGCGGGCGGAAAGCCGATCCACGAATGGCTGGAGCTGCGCCCCTTCCTGGCCGCGCCGCCCACGATCACGGGGTGCCCCCACACGTGACCTCCACGCTGAACGAGGCCCTGCTCAGGAGCCTCACGCCGAGCGTGCTCGGCATCCTCGTCCGCCGCGGAGCCGACTTCGCGGCGGCCGAGGACGCCGTGCAGGACGCGCTGGTCGAGGCGGTCCGCGTCTGGCCGGCCGAGCCCCCGCGGGACCCGAAGGCCTGGCTGGTCACCGTGGCCTGGCGCCGGTTCCTGGACGCGACCCGGGCGGACACCGCACGGCGCCGGCGTGAGGACCTCGTCGACGAGGAACCGGCACCCGGGCCCGCGCCGGCGGCGGACGACACGCTCCAGCTGTACTTCCTGTGCGCCCATCCGTCGCTGACACCCTCGTCCGCGGTCGCGCTCACGCTGCGCGCAGTCGGCGGCCTGACCACCCGTCAGATCGCTCAGGCCTACCTGGTGCCGGAGGCGACCATGGCACAGCGGATCAGCCGCGCCAAGCGCACTGTCTCGGGCATACGGTTCGACCAGCCCGGCGATGTCGCCACCGTGCTGCGCGTCCTCTACCTCGTCTTCAACGAGGGCTACTCCGGCGACGTCGACCTCTCGGCCGAGGCCATCCGGCTCACCCGGCAGCTCGCGGCCGCGATCGACCACCCCGAAGTGGCGGGTCTGCTCGCCCTCATGCTGCTCCACCACGCCCGGCGCGCCACCCGGACCGGGCCCGACGGCAGCCTGGTACCGCTCGCCGAGCAGGACCGCGGCCGGTGGGACACCGCGTCGATCGCCGAGGGCGTCGAGATCCTGCAGACGGCCCTCGCCCGCGACCGGCTAGGCCAGTTCCAGGCCGAGGCCGCCATCGCCGCACTCCACGCGGACGCGCGCACCGCCGGGGAGACCGACTGGGTGCAGATCGTCGAGTGGTACGACGAACTCGTGCGGCTGACCGACAGCCCGGTCGTCCGGCTCAACCGCGCGGTCGCCGTAGGCGAGGCTGACGGCCCGCGCGCCGGCCTCGCGGCGCTGGCGGAACTGGACGACTCCCTGCCGCGCCACACCGCGGTCGCCGCGTACCTCCACGAGCGCGAGGGGGACCTGGCAACGGCGGCACGGCTGTACGCGGACGCAGCCCAGAAGGCCCCCGACCTCGCCGAACGCGACTACCTCACGCGCCAGGCCGCCCGCCTCAACGCCCGACTGAGGGGGTAGCGGGAGCGCTCCGCACACCCTGGCAGGGCTGGCTCAGCCCAGCCCGTCGAGGCCGTCGCCACCTGGTGCAGCTCCGTCTCCAGGGAGTGCCCCGTGCCCGGCGGGTTTCGGTCAGTAGGTGGCATCGGCATGGCACCTTCCCCATGCATCGGAACGCAGCAGGGGGGCCGACCCGCCTCAACGGGTCGACCCCTCCCAACTGGCCCTGAATCATTATGAGTTGGCGTACACGGCCTTCACCTGGGCCGCTGTCAGCGCGGACGGGAACGTGCGGACGTCGGACACCGCGCCCGTCAGCGGGTCGTACGGGCTCGTGCTGCCCACCGTGATGTTGGCGCCGATCGTCAGCGGGCCCGACGCGTTGTAGACGGGGGTCGCGTTGCGGTCGGCGGTGCCGGTGAGGGCGCCGTTGACGTACAGGGACATCACCTCCGTGTCCGCGTCGTACACGCCGGTCAGATGGGTCCAGGTGCCGACCGCGGGCGCGGGGCCGCCGAGCGCCACCGGATACGTGGTGGTGGCGGCCTCGGTCGTGGTGGTCATGAACTGCCAGGACTTCTTGGGGCCGTTGTACCCCAGGTAGAACGCCTGGTGGGTGGCGGTGCCCTGGCTCACCGCGGCCTGTGTGGCCGCGAGCGAGTCGAGCTTGACCCAGGCCGAGACGGTGTAGCTCTTCGTCGTGTCGAGGGCGTGTGATGCCGTCTTCAGGTAGCTGCTGCCGGTGAACGTGGCCGCGCCCGGTGTCGTGCCGGTGTGGTCGGCCGCCCAGCCGACCGTGCCTACGGAGGTGGCCGCGTTGAGGCCGGCCTGGTCGGCGCCGTTGCCGTTCAGGCGCCACTGGTCGGCGGCGCCCGCCGTGGTGCCGCCGTTGATGGGTGACAGGAAGTAGTCCACCGCCGTGCCCGAGGTGCCGTCCGGGGTGTGGCCGGCCCATATGTTCACCACGCCGCCCTTGGTGACGCACCACAGGTCGGCGATGCCGTCGCCAGTGAGGTCGCCGTCGGAGCCGATGACAGGGTTGTCAGTGGCAGACAGGTTGCCCAGCTTGGGCCCGGCCGCGATGCCGGTCAGGGTCGGCACGGTCTCCGGGGGAGTGGTCGTGCTGCCCGGGACCGGGGTGGTGCCAGTGGTGAAGGTGTACGCGGTGATGTCGCCGGTGGTGTGGTTGCGGGCCCACAGGCCGGGGTGCCCCGAGTGGTTCCAGTCGCCCGGAGCGATCGGTTCCAGGTCCTTCCAGCCGCTCGCGGCGAGCCGCACCGGCGCTCCCAACTGGCCGTCGGAGACCGTCGGGTAGAACCACAGCGCGGCGTCGCCGGACGCGGTGGCCTCCTCGGTGAGCAGCCCCGTACGGTCGCGGAAGGTGCCCGCGTCCAGGGCGGTCGTGGAGACGTCGCCCAGTGCGGCGATCCTCGTGGTGGTGGACCAGTCCGCGGCGTACCCGGTGCAGTAGCTGCCCGAGCCGTCGTCCTTGCAGGCCGGCTTGGTGAGCGCGGCCCGCTTGTCGAAGCGGCCGTCCGTGCCGGTGTTCCCGGGGTTGTAGTAGAAGTACAGCTGCGCCGCGCCGTCCTTGTGGACGATCAGGTCGTCCACGTTGAGGCCGCCGCGCAGGCTGCCGCGGTGGGTGGTGCGGTAGTCGGCCCAGCTGTCGCCGTCCGGAGTGTTCGCGACCCGCGCGGCGAGCGCGGTGGCGGGGCTGGTGGCCTGGGTGTTGCCGGGCACCGTATGGGCGTACAGATTGCTGTCGTCGCCCGGCGTGACGATGTCGGCCGAACCGTCACCTGTGGTGTCGCCGAACACAGGGGCCGGGCCGTTCGGGTTCCACGGCACATAGAAGGCGTACGTCGCGAGCTGCGAGAGATTGCCCGCGTTGTCCTTGGCCTGGATGTACAGGATGTTGGTGCCCCAGTGCTGGGGGAACGCGGCCAGGAAGTCCTTGGGCAGCGCGCTGCCGCACTGCCAGGCCGCGGTGGTCAGCGTGGGGTCGAACCCCCAGCGCATGCAGGCGAGTTGGGAAGCTAGGCCCACAGCGGGGGCCGGGTCGGTGGCGGTGAAGGGGACCCAGCCGCCCTTGCCCGCGTAGATGTTGGCCGTCTGTCCGTTGCCCGCCGGAGGGAACACCGTGTTGAGGTTGCCCACCTGGTAGTCAGGCGCCGAGGGAGTGGTGACCGTCGGCGCGGTCAGGTCGACACGGAAGTGGCAGGGCGTGGTCCCGGCCGAGGCGAGGATGCCGTCGCTCGCCTTCACGTTCCAGGCGTAGGCGTGCCCGTCGGTGAAGTCGGCCTTGGGCACGGTGAAGGAGACCTGGCTGCCCGAGGACACATAGCCGCCGCCGTTGCTGTAGCCGTCGCCGTGCGCGGTGTCGGGGGTCCCGCTGACCGAGTCGTCCCAGGTGGAGAAGTAGCCCCGGACCGGCTGGCGCGGGCTGGTCGGGCTGGAGACAGTGGCCTTCAGCTGGAGGCCCGAGGTGAGACCCGGGGTGCCGACGAACGCCTTGTCGGTGGGGTTGGTGGTCGCCTCGCACGGCTGGGTGGTGCCGGTCGACGCGTAACCGGGCACGGGTGAACTCGTCATCCCCGTCGGCACGTTGGGCGTGTGGTCGTACGTGACCGCCAGGCTCGCCTTGTTGGACAGGCGCTTGAGGCCGTTGGCGTCGCCCTCGTCCCCGTACAGGCCGAAGGTGATCGTCTTCCAGTTGCCGTCGGCCGCGCCCTGCACCTGCGACTTCACGTTGTACGCGAACGCCACGTCACCGCCGCATCCCGACGAGCCCGTGCCGCCGACCTCGTCGGTCAGGCCGGTCGAGGTGTCGGAGGGGTGGCTGTTCCAGTCGGTGCCGGAGCCGATGGTGTCCTTCGAGTAGTACAGCCGGATGCCGTACTTGTTGGTGCAGCTCCAGTCCGCCGAGTATGTCTGCGTGACATGGAGTTCGGCGCTGCCGACGACGTCGTTGTTGTCGCCGAGCGCGGCGATGTTGAACTGGTAGTACGTGCGCTCCTTGTCGGCCGGGCTGCAGCTGCCGCCGCCCGGATAGGTGCCGCACACGCCGACGCCTGGCTGCTGGGAGTGCGAGGAACCGAAGACGCCGTAGTTGCCGCTGCCGGTGTGGGCGGACTGGATCCATGTCCAGGCCGGGTCGCCGGGGCTCCAGGGGATGTACGACGGGTCGATGAACACCGGGTAGTGGGTGGTGCTGCCGTGCAGGATGTCCGCGACCGGGGTGATGTCCACGCTGCCGGACGAGACGGCGGTCGCCATGGTGGCCGAACGGGCGCCGGGTCCCGGACCGTCGGCCGTGCTGGCGTCCGCGGGGGAGCCCGGGGCCGCCGCGAGCCCTTTCGCACTCATCGCCGTGCTCTTCGCGGACTTTGCGGATGCGGCGGACGAGGTGGCCGTGCTGGAGTCCCACATCTGCGGTGCGGGTGCGGTGAATTGAGGCGCTCCCGTCGCGGTGTCGACTGCTTCGAGCGCGCCCTGTGCGTCGGAGTTCAGTGTGAGGCCGGGGCCCGAGGTCGCCAGGTGGAGGGTGGCGAGCGCGGGGTTGGCCGCTGCGGCGGCGGTCTTGACCACCAACACCTCGCGGATGCCGCCGAGTTCGGTGGCCGTCACCGCCAGGTCGACGTCCGGCAGCACATGTGCATACGTGGCGGTGTCACCGTCCACCGTCGGCTTCGACAGTGCGAACGGCATGGTGACGGCGAGGCTCTTGCCGGCCGGGCTGGTCAGGGTGGCGAGGGGACCGCTGCCACCGCCGGAAAGGGTGAGCCGGTTGACGGCGGCCCTGGGGGTGAGCGTCCCGTCGGCCTGCGCCTGGAGCGTCGCGTCCACGGAGGCCCAACTGCCGCTGACCTTCGCCCTGGTGGGGACCGCGGTCGAGGTTTCGGTGAGGGTGCCGTCGGGGTTGGCGACGGTCTGTGCGTAGGGCGTGGTCAGGGTGTCGATCACGACCGGACGCCCGCTCGCTGCGGCCTGCGCCTTCGCGGTGAAGGCGGCCCGTTCGTCGGGCGGCACCTGCTGTACGTGCTGGGCGTCGCCGCCCGTCGGCTCCGGCGTGGTCTCCGCCACCGCGGGCGTCGGCAGTGCGACCACCGCTGCGGCCAGTGCGGCGGTGATGAGTCCGACCGCCGAGCGCTGCCACGGTCTGCGTCGTCCTGTGGCGCGCGAGTAGGCGCTGATACCCCCCATGACGGTCCCTCCCGGCTCTGGCGCGCTGCTGCGCGCCGATCGAGGGGGCACAGTAGCGGGGCTCGACGGACCCAGGTCAAGCCTCGATGTCGGATGTGTCCGCAGATATGACGGTGCGTCAACTGATGTGCCGGAGGCGAAAGTTAATGAGTGCGTCAAGTGTGGGGTAGGTGTGGGTCTGGTGTTCGGATCTGGCGCTACGTTCACCCCGGTTCGACGTCGCCTGTTTCGGACAGGGCGGCCAATTTTGCGTGCTGATCGGGTACGGGTTCGCGTGCTTCGGGTGCGAGGGGGAGCGTCGTGGGGGCTTGGGGCAGAGCCGTGTCGAACGTGCGGAGACGGGGGCGCCGCGGCGGCCGAAGATGGCTCGGCGCGATCGGCGTGCTGGCGACCACGGCCTCCCTGATCGCGCCGGCGTCGGCCGAAGCGATGGCCGCGGGCAGGCCCGTCGACCCGCACCAGCGGTGGGCCCCGCCCCGCACCGCCCTTCCACACACCGAGCCCGTCCACGGCAAGGCCGCCCCGGGGCCCGCCCGGACCGAGCCGCATTACAAGGTCCCGGGGGAGTGGACGGGCCCGGCCGCGGCGTCAACTCCCCACGCCCCAACGGCAATTACCTCAGCCGGTGCCTCCCTGAAGACCGGCGTCGTCGACACCGCGAAGGCCCAGGCCCTCGGTGTGCGGGGCCCCGTCGTCACGGTGGACCGCGGCACGGCATCGGGACACATCCAGGTCGGCATCGACGTGCGCCGCCTCGATGCCACGTACGGCGCCGACGCGGCGGCCCGGGCCCACCTGGTGACCCTGCCCGGCTGCGCCCTGACCACCCCGGACGTGGCCGGCTGCCGACAGCGGACACCGGTCGCGTCCCACTACGACGCGGGCTCGGGCAGCCTGGTCGCCGATGTCGCCGTGCCGGCTTTGTCCGACGCTGCCCAGCCGATGGTGTTCGCCGCCGAGACGGCCTCCGGCGGCGGTGGCGGCGACTACACCGCCAGCAGCCTCAACCCCAGTGCCGCCTGGACCGGCGGCAGCAGCGGCGGTGGCTTCGACTACAGCTACCCGATCCAGGTGCCGCCGTCGATCGGCGCGGACGCCCCGCAGGTCGACCTGTCGTACAGCTCGTCCGCCGTGGACGGGCGGACCTCCTCGACCAACGCCCAGTCCTCCTGGATCGGCGACGGCTGGGACTACACACCGGGCTTCGTCGAGCGCTCGTACAAGAACTGCGACAAGGACGGCATCAAGTACTCCGCCGACTCCTGCTGGGCCGGCTACAACGCCTCCCTCTCGCTGAACGGGCACTCCAGCGAGCTGGTGCGCGACGACACCACCGGCACCTGGCGGCTCAAGAACGACGACGGCTCCAAGGTCGAGTTCCTGACCGGCGCCGACAACGGCGCCCACAGCGGTGAGTACATCAAGGTCTCCACCACCTCCGGCAGTGTCTACTACTTCGGCCTGGGCCACCTGCCCGGCGGCGACAAGAGCGACCCCGCCGCCAACTCGGCCTGGACCGAACCGGTCTACTCGCCCAAGAGCGGCGACCCCTGCTACGACTCGGCCAAGGGCAACGCCTCGTACTGCCAGATGGCCTGGCGCTGGAACCTCGACTACGCCGTCGACCCGCACGGCAACCTGACGACGTACACCTACAGCACCCAGTCCAACTACTACGCGCGCGGCGGCGCCCAGAACCAGGGCAAGGGCACCCAGACCTCCTACATCCGCAGCGGCGCGCTCACCTCTATCGCATACGGGCAGCGCCTCGCCGACCAGGTCACCGCGAAGGGCACACTCAAGCCCGCCGCCGAGGTGATCTTCACCCCGGCGCCCGAGGGGCGCTGCTCCACCGCAGGATCCTTCAAGTGCAGCGGCGCGACGCTCGGTTCGAGCAACGCGGCGCACTGGCCGGACGTCCCGTACGACCAGAACTGCGCCGCCACCGGGACCTGCACCCAGTACGGGCCGTCCTTCTGGAGCAACACCCGGCTCGCCTCGATCACCACCCAGGTGCTCTCCAACGGGGCGTACAAGAACATCGACACCTACACGCTGACCCACAGCTACCCGGACCCGGCCGACAGCAACAAGCCGGCCATGTGGCTCGCGAGCATCCAGCGCACCGGCCAGAACGGCGCCACCGCCGTCTCACTCCCCAAGGTGTCCTTCACGCCGGTCGAACTGCCCAACCGGGTCGACGGCACCAACCTGGTCCCGGCGCCGACCGCGTTCAACCGGCCGCGCATCCAGACCGTCACCACCGAGACCGGCGAGCAGATCCAGGTCGACTACAACCTGCCCGCCTGCTCCCGGGTGAAGAAAGTGATGCCGACGTCGGCCGACACCGACACGATGACCTGCTACAACGTGAAGTGGTACCCGCCGGGCAGCATCTACGGCGCCGACCCCGTCTCCGACTGGTTCAACCACTACACCGTGGCGAGCGTCAGCGAGAACGACCCGGTGGCACACAGCCCCTCCCGGGTCACCAAGTACCAGTACGGGCCCGCCGCCTGGCACTACGGGACCAGTGAGGTCATCGACCCCAAGACCCGCACATGGGACCAGTTCCGCGGCTTCGCCACCGTCACCACGACCACAGGTGACGGGCAGGACGGCCCGGTCACCCAGGCTGTCACCAAGTACCTCCAGGGCATGGACGGCGACACCCTGCCGGGCGGCGCCACCCGCTCGGTCGAGGTCGCCGACTCGCTCGGCGAACAGGTCTCCGACGCCGACTGGCTGTCCGGTGGTGCCCTGGAGAGCGACACCTACGACAAGGCGGGCGGCACCATCACGTCGTACACGGTGAACGGAGCCACCGGCCCGGCCACCACCGCGACCCATGTACGTGGCTCGGGCCTGCCCGACCTCGTCGCCCGCTATCGCGCCACCACCGTCACCGAGACCGCCAAGGAGAAGAAGGCGGACGGGAGCTGGCGCGCCAAGGTCACGACCACCAAGAGCGACGCCGACCACGCCAACCGCACCACCAGCGTCCTGGTCGCCGCCGACGGCCAGCCCGACCAGTGCACCCTCACCTCGTACGCCACCAGCAGCAACCCCCTGGTCACCGGCCTCGCCGACGAGGTGAAGACGCTCTCCGGCAGCGGTGCCTGCACCGCGACGCCCACCAAGGACAACACCGTCAAGGCGGACCGCACGCTGTACGACACCCAGCCCTTCGGCAAGGCCGACACCGCGGGCGACGCCACGGCCGCCCAGGAGCTGGATCACTACGACGCCGACGGCAACCCGGTGTACGTCACCACCAAGACCAGCGCGTACGACTCCTACGGCCGCGCGACCTCGGTGACCGACCCGAACGCGACCGACACCCAGCACCCCAACGGGTCCACCACCAGGACGAGTTACCTCCCCGCCGAGCCGGGCGAGATCCCCGCCGCCGTCACCGTGACCAGCCCCGCACCCGGCTCCACCACCGACTGGACCGCGACCACCACCATCGACGTGGGCCGCGACCAGGAGCTCACCAGCTCCGACATGAACGGCAGGACCACCACCAAGCAGTACGACGGGCTCGGCCGCCTCACCGCGGTCTGGCAACCGGGCCGCACCACCACCCAGAAGGCCAACACCACCTTCGCCTACGCGGTGAACGGCAGCACCGCACCCTCAGCGGTCACCACCTCCACTCTCGACAACGACGGCGCACACTACGCCAAGTCCGTCGTCATCTACGACGGGTTGGGCCGCAGCCGCCAGACCCAGGCGACACCGGGCATCTCCGCCTACACGGGCCGCGTCGTCACCGACACCCTGTACGATTCGCACGGCTGGACCGTCGAGAGCCGCACGCCGTACTACGACGACACCGCGGCCCCCGGCGCCGGGCTCGTCACCGTCGACGACAAGCAGGTGCCCGGCCAGACCGGCACCCTCTTCGACGGCCAGGGCCGGCCCACCGCGACCGTGTTCTCCTCGTATGCCGTCGAGCAATGGCGCACCACCAAGGCCTACCCGGGCGCGGACCGCACCGACACCACACCTCCGCAGGGCGGCACCGCCACCACCACCGTCACCGACACCCTGGGCCGGTCCAGCGAGCTGTGGCAGTACAGGACACCGACCGCGACCGGCAGCCCGCTCGACGCGGACATCACCAGGCTGACGTACACCCCGGACGGCAAGACCGCGACCCGCACCGACGGCACCACCAAGAACCACTGGTCCTACAGCTACGACCTGCGCGGCCACCAGACCGGCGCGAGCGACCCGGACACCGGCACCAGCAGCCGCACCTACGACAGCGACGGGCACCTCAAGACCGCCACCGACGCCCGCAAGCAGGTGCTCAGCTATGACTACGACCTGCTCGGCCGCAAGACCGCCGCCTACAGCACCACACCCCCGTCCACCGACCGGGTGCCGGTCTCGGCCTGGACCTACGACAGCGTCAGCGGGGCCAAGGGCCAGGCGGCGAAGTCCAGCCGCTACGTGGACGGCAGGACCGACCAGGCCTACACCAGCGAGGTCACCGGCTACGACGCCGGATACCGGGCGACCGCGACCACCGTCACCGTCCCCGCCCAGGAAGGCGGCCTCGCCCGCGCCTACAACTCGACGTCGACGTTCAACTCGATCACCGGCGCCCTGACCGCATCGACGACGGACGCCCGAGGCGACCTGCCCGCCGAGTCACTCACCTACAGCTACGACGTCAACGGACCACTCCTCAGCTTCGGTTCGGCGACCACCACCTACGACCTGTCCACCGACTACGACGCCTTCGGCAAGGCGGTCCGCACCACCGTCAACCCGTGGGGCACCGAGGTCGTCGTCACCGACACCTACGACCAGGCCACCGGCAACCTGCTGTCCTCCTGGGTCGACAAGCAGACCGCCGCCACCGGCGCCGTCCAGCAGACCACCTACAGTCGCAACCCGGCCGGGCAGATCACCGCGATCCAGAACGTCCCCGACAACACCCCGGCCCAGACCGACCTCCAGTGCTTCGGCTACGACTACCTCGGCCGGCTGACCACCGCCTGGACCGACACCGGCGGCGTCACCGCCAGGCCACAGCCCTCCGTGCCCGGCACCGGCGGCTGCAAGAACACCACTCCCACCAGCGGGGCCCCGGCCGGGAAGACCACCGTGGGCGGCCCGGCCGCGTACTGGACGTCGTACGCCTACGACCAGACCGGCAACCGCACCGGACTCACCCGGCACGACACCACCGGCGACACCGCCAAGGACATCACCACCGACCAGATCTTCGCCCCCGCGGGGCAGCTCAACCAGCCCACCACCGCCCCGGGCACCGGCGGCGGCACCGGAGGCGCCCACGCCCTGCTCTCCACCACCAGCAGCGGCCCCGGCAGCCCCGGCAACAGCTCCTACCAGTACGACGCCGACGGCAACACCACGGAGATCACCACCCCCGCCGGGACCACCGCCCTCACCTGGGACGCCCAGTCCGAACTGACCTCGTTCACCCCCAACGGCACTGCGGACGGGACGAGTTACGTGTACGACGCCGACGGCAACCAGCTCGTCCGGCGCGACCCCGGCAGGACCACCCTCCACATCGGCCCCGACGACCTGACCCTGAACACCGCCACCGGCGCGGTCACCACCGCCCGCACCTACGCCCTGCCCAACGGACTCACCGCCGTACGACAGGGAAGCGGCCTCACCTGGCAGACCGGCGACAACCACGACACCGCTGTCCTCGCCCTCGACTCGGGCTCGCTCGCCGAAACGCGGCGCCCCGTCGACCCGTACGGCGTGCCGCGCGGCACCCAGCCCTCCCAGTGGGCCGGCGAACACGGCTTCGTCGGCGGCGCCCAGGACCCTGCCACCGGGCTCACCAACCTCGGCGCCCGCGAGTACCAGCCCGCCACGGGCCGCTTCATCAACCCCGACCCGGTACTCGACGAGCACCAGCCGCAGCAGTGGAACGGCTACTCCTACAGCGACGACAACCCGGTCAACCTGTCCGACCCGGCGGGCACCGACCCGCCCGGCACCCAGAACTCGTGCAGCTACGACCTGCGCAACTGCACGAAGAAGGAGTGCGAGGGCGTCCAGGGCGTGCCGTGCGGCCCCCAGGGCAAGTCGCACACGGGGTCCATGGACAACGGCAGGAGCGACGACGGCCGTCCCACCCTGGACGGGGTGCGGGTTCCCACCTACCGCGAACTGCTCTACCGCAACCCCGGCGGCAGCAAGAAACTGCCCACCTACAAACGGCTCATCGCGGACTGGATCAGGCAGGAGTGCTCCATGTCGCCCACCAGCGACAAGATGACCCACTTCTGCAGCGACGCCGGTGACTCGGGCCTGCTCGGCAGCCCCAAGAAGGGCTCCAAGGCGGACCAGACCCTCAACATGATCGCGGTCCTCGGCACCGGTACCGGCAAGGAGAGCACGTCGGACCCGTACACCAAGAGCGGGACGACGATCCAACAGGAGCTGTGGGAGCACGTCTACGTCAGCGGCTCGTTCTGCCTGGTCCTTTGCGTCAACGCCGGGTTCCAGAACGGCAACGCGTCGCTCACCATGTCGGGCGGCATGACCTTCGACACCATCAAGGGAGCCAAGTCGCTGTTCTCCGGAAAGGGCGGCGCCTACATGGGGGTCTCCGTCGGCTGGAACACCGCCAAGCCCAGCGACCAGAAGATCCAGCTGGGCAGCCTCACCGGCGCCGACGGGCCGTGGGGAGCCAGCGGTGGGGTCGGCCAGCGCAGCTCCGGCGGCTATTACTACTACGGAGGCTGGGCCGGCGGCGCGGGCTGGGCCCCACAGGGCCCGACCACGGCCGGAGTCCAGTGCAGCTTCCAGGCCGGCTGCTCATGGGCGGGCCCGAAGTAGGGTTCCGCACGCACGCTCAACGCGTCCGGCCCGGGAGCACGTGCCCCGGGCCGGACGGCCCGCTCCCGAGGAGGAACGATGGCGGTCCTGGTCTTCCTGATCCCGTTCTTTCTCGGGATCGCGGTCATCACCGACTTCCGCGGCATCCGCACGTCGTACGCCCGGCGCGGGCGCACCCCGGAGAAGGCGCGGCAGGTCCAGCGGACGAGCATCGCGACCGGTGCGGTCGGCGTGGCGGTGTCCCTGTTCGCCTTCGCCGCGGAGGCGCACTACCTGCTCACCCACTAGCCCTGTCGGGCGGCGACGGCCGAACAAGGGAGCCGTCCTGCGCGGGACTCAGCGGCGCAGCGCGGTCTCCCTCTCCATCCGGGACAGCTTCTCGGGGTTGCGGACGGCGTAGAGCCCGGTGATGAGGCCGTCGTCGACGCGCAGGGTGATGACGGTGTCGAGCTGGTCGTCCAGCCGGACGATCAGCGCCGGGTACGCGTTGACCTGCGCCGGCCGCATCGACGGCGCGGCGACCCTGATCAGCCCGCCGATCAGCAGGCGGGCCACCTTGTCGGCCCCCACGACGGGCCGCAGCACGGCCTGCTTGATTCCGCCGCCGTCACCCATGAGGACGACATCCGGCGAGAGGATGTCGAGCAGACCCTGCAAGCCGCCCGTCTCGACGGCCCGTTGGAAGGCGTCGAGAGCGTTCTGCGTCTCGGTCCGGGACACCACCCCGCGCGGCCGGCTGATCGGCGGAGCGCTCCGTGGGCCCGGCCCCGGATCATGCGATCCGGGGCCGGGTCGGCGTGTTTTCTAGGGCCTGTCTGGTGGGTCGGTGACGAACCGAGACGAGAACTCGTTGGCCACCGCCAACAGGCATCGTATACGCATGAGTTGAGCTCGCTTCTGTCGTCGGGTTGAAGCGCGAACCACCTTGGCAGGGGTTCGCCGCATGCAGCGGGGGACGTTCGGCCGCGGGCGCTGGGCTCGGAGTGGAGGCGCGGAGGGCCCCGCACGGAACCGGGAGGCCGGGGGTTCACGTGCGGGGCCGCGCTCACTTGGTGGGGGCCGTCAGACTCCGGTCAGGGTGTACGTACCCGTGCCGTCCTGCCTGCCGCTGGAATACTGGCGGATCAACTCACCGTCCGCGTACCGGTCGTGGCCCATCATGGAGCCGGTGTACTTGTTCTGCAGACCGATCTTCGTGCTGCCGGGTACGTCACGGTAGATGTAGAACCGTTGGAGGTCGTCCTCCCCGCAGGTGGCTGTCGTCAGGTAGGCCTGCTCCTGGTTGGCGATGTCCGCCGGGATGGTCGCGCAACCGCCGTTGCCCCAGTTCCACAGGGATGCTTCGATGACTCCGTTGTTCTCCGTCACATTGCACAGCCGCCAGTTGTCGAGGTGGGCGCTGAAGAAGTTCGATTCGCGCAGGCGGATGCCGTCGTTGGCCAGGAGCGGTGCGCTCCAGTTCAGGGGCTTGCCGGGGACGTCGATCCTGTAGACGGCGGGTTGGCAGTTCAGGGCGGCGGCCCGCGTGGCGGGCTTGGCCGCCTGGGTGGCCTTCATGCTCTGGACGGTCTTGGCGGCTGTGGCTGCGTTGTCGGCGTCGTGCTTGGCCTGGTCGGCCTTGGCCGAGGGGACGGGGCCTGCCGGGTGCTTCGCGGTGGCGGCGGGGGAGCCGCAGTCCAACAGGCCCTGGGCCTTGGCCATGATGCTGTTGGCGGGGACCTTGTCCTCGCAGCGCACCGCGCCTTCTTCGAGAGTGGTGTAGGTGGTGTAGCTGCCGGTGTCGGGGCCCTCGGTCCACTTCAGGCCGCCCGCATCCGAGCGGTTGCAGTTGAGGCTGCCGTAGGTGCCGGTGACCTTCTTCGTCCCCTCGTACAGGCCGTAGTAGCCGGGCTGGAAGAAGTTCCACGAGATCGACTTGTTGGTGCTGGATGTGTGGGTGTAGTTGACCTGGACATTCAGGCCCAGGCTTGCACCGACAGAGCCGAGGGCCTCGACGGCGAAGCTGCCCTGAACGGTGCCGTTGAGACCGACGGAGACGGAGATCGTCTCCGTGGTGTTCGTACTGACGCTCTGGTTGCCGGTCGAGCCTTGGGTGACGTACCAGCCCTTGAAGTGCGTGATGGTGGGGGTGACTTCGGCGCTCTTGATGATCGGGTGGCGGGTACCGAGATCGGCGGAGGTGCAGGCGTCGCCGAGCTTTGGATTGCCGGCGGTTGTGGCGGGTTTCAGATGCCCTGCCGCGGCGGCGGGGCCGGCCACGGCAGTTATGGCGGCAAGCGTCGACGCGGCGGTCGCGGTGAGGGCGACCAGCCCTCTGGCCCAGCGGCCGGAAGATCTCAAGTGGCTCATCATGCCCTTTCCCCGGCCGGGCGTCATGTCGAACCCAAGCCGGAGCTCTGCCAGTTATGTGGTGGGGAATGGTGGTCGATCAATGCGAATTTAGCGTCGGCAGCGACGCAGTGACGATGACGGAACCAGCCGGTCCGAGGCGAAATCCATGACCCTTCATGGGCTGTAAGGAAGCCTTGACGTGCCCGTGGTTCATCAAGATTTCATCCGCGGAGCTAAGATCCGCCACCGGCGCCGCAGAAATTGGCTGTTGCAGTCGTGATTCTGCTGCTGTCACCTCGACGACCAGGGACCGCCGGACCGGCCTCTCATCATCCGCCGAGGCAGCCGACTGCCACCAAGCCATCACGATATTCGGCCAACTTGCCCATTCTGAAACCGATGGCCTTCGGCAGCCGTGGCGCCTTGAATGATTGCGCGCCGGCGTGAACGACCCTATGAACGATTGGGCGCGGACAAAGTCGGCTCAACAGAAGGGGATTCAGCGCATCGAGCCGGACGGCGTCTGGCGGTGAGCCGGAAGCAGAAACGCCGGTCCCGACGACCAGCCCGGCAGCGTCCGCACGAGCCCCGAGCGCATCCAGTGCGGGCACGAAACCCCGTCAATCGGAAACAGAAGGAAAAAACGAACATGCCCTTGCGGCGTTTACATCGCCAACACGAACACGTCAGACGACTGCTGGCGGCGATAGCCTCACTAGCCCTCACCGCCGCCCTGCTGGCCCTGGGAACCTCCTCGGCCGCCGCTGCCCGGACCACGGCCCGGCCCGCCCCCCAGGGCCACGGCACCTGCACGGCTGTCCCCTCCGGCAACGGGGCCCCCAAGGGCGCGGCGTGGGCCTGCTACGAGGCCAAGCCCGGGGCGTCTGCCCCCGCCCCCGCCACCGCACGTGCTCTTGCCCCCGCTCCCCGCGACGACCAACCGGACCCGGAAAGCCCGGAAGCCCTGTGCGGCAAACAGCCCCCCGACAACTCCACCCGCCTCGTGTACTGCATTGAAAAAGAATTGAGGTGGATCTACTACGGCCCCGACCAGAAGGAGGTGATCGGCATCGCTGAGGGCAGGCTCTACATCTACTCCAAACTCAAGGCCGTGCCGCATTCCAACTGGAAAGAGAGCGTGATCGTCGCCCTGGACAGCAAATCGGACAATATTCCCGCCGTGGAACTGGACCTGCAGGCCATCTGCACCGGGCAGTGCTCCGCGTCGGCACCCCTCGTGGCGACGCTGTCGAAAAAGGATGAACACGTCGCCGGGACCATCGACTACAACTCTCCGGTCGGCCCGGGTGCCGAGGCGCTGGTCCAGCCTCAATACCACGCGGAAATGAGGCTCCTGGTTCCGGGGACGCCCCTGCCATCTAAAAACACCGACTGGGTCGGCCCCCAGATACGCTGTGACGGCAAGACCGGCGACTGGACGGGCTGCGTCATCCCGGAGCACATGGCCAACGTGACCATCCGCAGGTCCCTCTACCGGGCCGCCGCCATTACCTACGAGTGGGCACAGAACAACCTGACCACCCTCAGCATGGGCACCAAGAACAAACCCCTGCACTACAAGAAAATGACCGAAGAGGAAAAAAACCGCAGTCGAGACCTCACCTGCAATCGGGCGCCGGACAGGTTCGTCAAAGACCCTTCGGTGCCGGACGACTCCTGTGACGAGTTCCCCTTCGCCGCGACCCAGGAGGGCGGCAAAGCGGGCACTCAGTGCGTGGACATCCTCCCCCAACAAGTGGGCGGCGTATGGGACGTTAGCAACGTCAAGGTCCTGCGCAACGGCAATGTCAAAACAAACGCGCCCTGTGTACGCGGCCACGTCACCAACAAGGACAACGTCGATGCGGGCAGTAAAGAATTCGGCGCGGCGGTGCGGTCCGACCGCATCCTCGACGGCGAGGCCTTCCAGGTGATCATCGCCCCGTAGGCGGCTGCTCTGCCGCCCCGGGCACCCGGGGCGGCAGACCAGGGCCGGTCAGGTTCCGTCTGACGGGTCATGCACGAAGCCACAGGCGTATGGCCGCAACGGTCACAGTGCCGTGGAAGACATAGGCCCGCTTCTCGAACCTCGTGGCAACTGCCCGGTTGGTCTTCAACTTCCCGATCAGCCGCTCCACTTCGTTCCTGCGAACGTAGCGGGCCTTCTCGAAGCTGGCGGGCCGGCCGCCTCGGCTCCCACGGCGCAAGCGATTGGCCTGCTGATTCCTCGGCTCAGGGATGGTGTGCTTGATCTGTCGGCGTCGCAGGTAGCGGCGGTTGCGCCGAGAGTTGTAGGCGCGATCGCCGCTGAGGTGGTCCGGGCGGGTGCGCGGGTGCCTGCCCTTCGGCCGCGGGACGCGGATGCTCTCCAGGACCGGAATCATCTGAGGCGCGTCGCCCCATTGTCCGGGTGTGATCAGTAGGGCCAGGGGCCGCAGGCCGCCCTCACCCACCACGTGGATCTTTGTGGTGAGGCCGCCGCGGGAGCGGCCAAGACCTTGTCCCGGTGGTGGGCCGGCCGGGCTCGTCTGCCCGGCACCGTCGGGGCCCGGTGACGGGCACCCGCAGCGTGTTGGTGGGCCCTGCAGATCGTCGAGTCCACGCTCGCCATTGACCAGTCGATTCGCCCCTGCGCATCGGCATCGGCTTGCACGGCTCGCAGGAGCATTTCCCAGGTGCCGTCCGCCGACCTGCGGCGATGCCGGTCGTATATCGTCTGCCACTTACCAAACCGGGATGGCAGATCGCGCCACGGGATACCGGTCCGCAACCGGAACAGAACCCCGTTGATCACCCTGCGGTGACACTTCCAAAACGCCCGCCCCGCCCAACATTTTTGGGCAAGTACGGCTTCAGCCTGGCCCACTCCGCGTCACTGAGATCTCCCCGTCCCACATGCCTGAGAACGAGTTCTCCTCTCGGTTCGTCACCGACTCATCAGACAGGCCCTAGGCGCGTCTGCGCCCACCATGTGCCGGACTGTCAGGCCGGGGTACGGCCGATCAGCCTCTGGTCACCGGTGCCTGTAGCTCCGTGACCCAGTCGTCGTGGTTCTCGGGGCACTCCAGGTTGATCTCGCGGGGGTATCCGGTCGACCGGTAGCCGTTGGCGTCGATCCAGCGGGCCAGGGTCTGGGCGGTGGGGAGCACGGTGTCCATCGAGCCACGGTGCACGATGGTCGCCGCCTGGTCGAGGGACGGCAGGTCGAGGACGTGGAAGGCGCCGTCCCGCAGAGGGGCGGAGACCTGGACGGCGGCGTGGACGAGGACCCTGCCGCCGTCCTCCGGGGCGTCCTCGTAGTAGGCGACACCGGGGCCCGTCGGGGTGATGCCCGCCGAGCCGAGGAGTTGGAACAACTCGCCGTACAGCGGCCCGATGACGGGGCCGATGTCCTCGGGCCCGAAACTCGCGGCGATTGCGGTCAGTTCCGCCACCCGGACGCTGGGGACGCTCTTGATGACGACGTCATTGGTGGGCATGTGCCCCTCGCTCTCGATCGCTCGGAGCCTCGCCTCGACCTGGACGAGCCGCGCTGATGCGGCAGCCATGGCGGTCTCCAGTTCGGCCCGCCGCAGCCGCAGCATGCCGCGCAGTTCCTCGGCGCCGACCTTCTCGTCCACGATGTCCTGGACCTGTTGGAGGCTGAATCCGAGGTCCTTGAGCGCGATGATCCGGTTGAGGCGGGCGAGTTGGGCGGCGGTGTAGTAGCGGTAGCCGCTGGCGGGGTCGACGTGGGCCGGATGCAGCAGACCGGTCGCGTCATAGTGACGCAACATCTGGACCGAAACGCGGCCGTGCCGGGCGAAGTCTCCGATGGTGAACATGATGTCTCCGAGCTGACCACCTGACACGGTGTGAGGGTCAAGAAGCTACTGGGGGGCGAGGCGCGGCAAACACGCGGGGTGGCCCATGGGCGTGCAGTGATCTCCGGTGGGGCCCGGACTCCGGCGGCGGTCAGGGTGGGTAGGACGTAGGACGCCCCCTATGCGCATCCACCCGCGGGCACTTGGCCACACCCCTCCCGACGGGGGTCAGCCCGTGGGGGAGACGGGTGCTGGCCCCATGGAGCGGGCGGGGCGCATGGGTGAGGCTTGGGGGCATGTCCCGTACGCCTGTGACCAACGGATTCCTGCGTACCGCGAGCGCCGCGGCGCACCTTCGGCTCTTCGTTCTCGTCGGTGTCGTCACCGTCCTGGCGACCCGTGCGTTCCTCTCGCTCGCCGACTACCCGAAGCTCGGGGGAGGGGCGGGGAAGGGAGGGCTGCACATCGCCCACATGCTGTGGGGCGGGCTGCTGATGCTGGCGGGGCTGCTGGTCATGCTCGTCTTCACCGGAGTCGCCTCCCGGCAGCGCGGAGCGGTGATCGGCGGCGTCGGGTTCGGCCTGTTCATCGACGAGGTGGGCAAACTGGTCTCCGTCGACGGCTACTTCTACCGGCCCGCCGCGGGGATCATCTACCTGACGTTCGTCGCGCTGACCGGCCTCGCGTGGTGGGTCACGCGGCGCGGGCGCAGTGACAGGGAGGCGGGCCCCGTCGAGAGCCGCTCGGCTGCCGCCGCCGACACCGCGCTCCACGGCGTTCTCCGAGGCCTCACCCCGCAGGAACGGGACGAGGCCCTGCGGCGCCTGCGCGACACCGGCGCGCCGGCCACCGAGCTCGACGCGGCTCTGGCGGTCCTGCTCGAAGTGGTCCCCGAGCGCCCCGCCCGGGGCCTCCGCCCACACCACCATGCGGCGCAGCGCGTACGCGCCTGGCTGACGGCCCGGGTGTCCGGCAGCCGGAAGTCCGTCCACATCGCCGCATGGGGTGCGACACTTCAGGCGGCACTCCTGCTGGTCGCCATCGCCGCCGACGGCCTCACGGGCAACCTCGCCGACGAGACCCAGTGGACCGCGATCGCGGGAGCACTCGCCTGCTCAGTGGCATCCCTCGTACTCTCCGTACGCGGTACGGCCCTGCTGTGCCGCGACCGGAACACCGCACTGCGCACTCTGCGCGCCGCACTCCTCGTGGACCTGCTCCTGGGCCAGGCGTTCAAGTTCATGATCAACCAGTTCTCGGCAGTGGCCGGCTGGCTGATCAGCCTGGCACTGCTGTACGTACTCTCGGCCCACGGAGCTTCGCGGGGCAGTGCTCATGCCGCGGCGACAGGCCCGTGAGTGGCCTTGCGGTCCTGCTTGGCCGTGATTTTGCGTACCAAGAGGATGGCGAGGGCGGCAGCCGCGAGGTTGAGGGCGCTCCCCTGCAAAGAGGCCCTATTGGTGCTCAGGCATCCACGCCGCGACCAGATCGAGAAGTCCGGGGAACCGCTCGTTGAGGTCGTCGACGCGTACCTGGCTGCGGCGTTCGAGGCCGTACTGGCGCTGCCTGGTGACGCCCGCCTCGCGCAGCGCCTTGAAGTGGTGGGTGAGGGAGGACTTGGGGCGGTCGAGACCGAACCAGCCGCAGGGGTGGTCGAAGTGTTCCGACTCCAGGAGGAGTTTGCGCACGATGGTCAGACGCAGGGGGTCGCTGAGCGCCCCCAGCACGGATTCCAGGCGCAGTTCGCCGACTGATGGTTCGGGCAGCGGCTGGGGGAGCCCTTCGGGTTCTGCGGGGGTCTTGATGGCGGCGGCCGCTCGGCGCGTCGTCGATGGCATGGGCCCTCCTCGTAGCGTCCTCGTCACGCGAGTCATGCAGGTCGTGCAGGTCATGTACGTCGTGCAGGTCATGCGAGTCACGCAAGTCATGCGGTTCGTGCGACTCGTCCGCGTGGGCCGCGTCGCCCGTGGCATCCGCGTCGCCTCATCTCGCGAATCCTCTGTACGAGTTTCATCGTACTGCATGCTAAGTTCGACTTATCTCGTACTGGACTCGATGGAGGGGACGGCTATGTCGGGGAGTCGAACAAAGCTTGCAGGCGCGGTGGTTGAGGAGCGGCGCACCAAGGCGCCGCAGGGGCAGGGCGGCTCGGTTGCCGCCCCGGCATGGTGGATCTGGCTGGCCGCCTGGCCCGTTACCGCCGTGTTCGTCCTGTCGAACGCGGCGACTCCGCTGTACGTGCTCTGGCAGCGTGACATCGGGTTCTCGAAGGGCACTCTGACAGTGATCTTCGCGTTCTACATCGTCGGCCTGCTCGGGTCGCTGCTGGTCTCGGGGGTGGTGTCCGACAGGCTCGGACGCAAGCCCGTACTTCTGCCGGCACTCGCTCTCGCGCTGGCGGCGTGCGCGATCTTCGCCACCGCATCGTCGGTGGCCGCCCTGGTGGTGGCCCGGCTCTTCACCGGAATCGCCGTCGGAGCCGTCGTCTCGGCGGGGATGGCGGCCGTCACGGATGTCGCGGGACAGGACCGCAAGCGCCGTGCCGCCCTGCTGGCCTCCTGCGCCATGGTGTTCGGCGCGGGGCTCGGCCCGCTCCTGGCCGGCGTCCTCTCCGAGACGCTGCCCGCCCCCACCGTCACCGTGTTCGTCGTCGAGGCGGCATTGCTGCTCACCGCTGTCGTCGCCGTCGTACGGATGCCCGTGCGTCGCCCCGAAGCGTCTTCCCGGGGCAGCTGGGTCCGCATTCCCGGCGTTCCGCAGGGCAGCGGCAGCCAACTCGCCCTGGGGGTCGCGGTGTTCGCCCCCGGGATCACGGCGACCTCCTTCGTGCTGTCCCTCGGGCCATCCCTGCTGTCCGGCCTGCTCGGAACCACCAGCCGGGTGGTGGCCGGGGCGATGGCCTTCGCCATGTTCCTCACGGCCACCGGTGTGCAGTTCGCGGTCCAGAAACTGTCCCGGCGCACCATCCTGGCCGCCGGAGCCGCGAGTACCACGCTCAGCATGGTCACCCTCGTCGTGGCGGTGCACACCTCGTCGGTCCCGGTGCTCATCGCCTCCGCGCTGCTGGCCGGCGCGGGCCAGGGCATGGGGCAGTTGGGCGGCCTGTCCCTGCTCAATTCCAGTGTCCCGCCTCAGCGCCTCGCCGAGGCCAACGCGGCGCTCAACGTTGGTGGTTACGTGCTCGCCGGTGTGCTGCCGGTGTCGGCGGGCTACCTCAGCGATGCGGTGGGCCTGACGCGGGGCGCCACCCTTTTCGCCGCCGTCCTGATGGCGCTGGCGGTCATCGGCGGACTCGTCGTTGCCGCAAACCGCCGCCGGGCCGGCGAGTCTGCCTGAGCCTCCGCCGCACCGCAGCCGGAGGCACGCCCGTACGCGTGCTGTCGGCCGTTTCGCCTTGGCGGGCATGCGGCGTCCGCGGTCCGCACCTCAGGGCCGCAGCAGGCTCGGCCGCTCTTTGACAGCTCTTTTTGTGTTGTGTGAGCGGACGATGACAACCGGCCCGAGGCTCCCTGGGTGCTGTTTTGCTGGCGGCATGAACAGCAACTATTCCGGTTCAACCGGGCATCTTCGTTCCCGTCGCCTCGCTCCGCGCGCCCTGTGTGCAGCAGCCGTCGCCGCCGTGCTCGGTGCCGCTCTGGTCGGCTGCGGCAGCCAGGACAGCCAGAGCGGCGCGGACGCGGCGGGACCGACGAAGGCGGGGGCGACCGGCAGCGGTGCGAAGGTGCTGTGGGTGGGTGACTCCATCGCCGGCGCGGAGGCACCCGCTCTGGGGGCGGCTCTGAAGGCCAGTGGCGTGACCTTCAAGGACGCCTCGTCGGACGGCGGCGGCACGGTCGTCGACGGCGGCGACGAGATCACGGGCAAGATATCCGAGGACACCTGGAAGGAACTGGCCACAAACATCGGGTCGTTCAAGCCCACCGTGATCGTCTACCAAGTCACCACCTACGACTGGGGTTCGCAGGACAAGCAGCGCGCCGCCTACGAGAAGCTCGCCAGGACCGCCAAGGACGCGGGCGCCAAGCTCGTCCTCGTATCGGCCCCGCCCGTCAAGATCGACGACTTCTACAAGAAGCACGAGCCCCAGATGCGTACCGCCCCCAAGGCAGCGGAGGAAGCCGCCAAGAACAGCGGCGGGGCGGCCGTGTTCCTCGACTCCGCGCACCTGTGGGGCACCGATCCCGGCGCGGCGAGGGCCCAGCGTTCCTCGGACGGCATCCACAACTGCCAGCAGGGAGCGGCCGCCTTCGCCAAGTGGCTGGGCGAACGGCTGGGCCCGCAGGCCGGGTTCGAAGCCGCGCCCGTGGACAAGTGGGCGAAGGGCTCGTGGACCGGCGACGCCCGGTACGGCAACCTCAAGTGCGGCAGCTGAACGCTCCCATGTCTGCTCTCCCTCTCGCGTCCACCGCATCGGCCCGCCACCGTGCCCCGCGCCCCGGTGGCAGCGGCCGCGCGCACATCGCCGCACTCGACGGGCTGCGCGGGTTCGCGGTCGCGGCTGTGCTGCTGTTCCACGCCGGGCACCTGAGCGGCGGGTTCCTCGGCGTCGACCTCTTCTTCGTCCTGTCGGGGTTCCTGATCACCGGGCTGCTGCTCGGTGCGGCTCAGGGCGGTGGTCCGCCGGCGCTCGCCGGGTTCTGGGTACGCCGGGCCCGGCGCCTGCTGCCCGCGCTGGTCGTCGTCGTGGTGGTCACCGTGCCGGTCGTCCGGGCCCTCGGCACCGCCGAGCAGCTCCGTTTCGCGCTGGGCGACCTGCCGTGGGTAGCGGGCCAGGCGGTCAACTGGCACTACATCACCGACCAGGTCGGCTACTGGAACGCCTCCGACACCCGCGTCTTCGCCCACCTGTGGAGCATCGCCGTCGAGTGGCAGTTCTATCTGGTCTGGCCGCTGGTCCTTGCGATCGCCGCCCGGAGCCGGCACGCCCAGCGCACGGTGGCGGTCCTGGCGGGCCTCTGCGTACTGGCTTCCCTCGCCCTGATGGTCACGCTCGGGGCCGCGGTGGACACGACCCGGGCGTACGAGGGAACCGACACGCGGGCCGTCGCGCTGCTGCTCGGCGCGCTGGCCGCGACCGCACCGGTACGCGGTCTCGCAGCCAGGATGCCGCGCCGCGCGGCCGACGCGCTCTGCCTGGTTCTGGCGGCCGGGCTCGCGGTGGCCTGGACGGTGACCGACGGCGAGAAGGCGCCGCTGCTCTTCAAAGGCGGGCTTTTCCTCCACTCCCTGGCCGCGGCCGTACTGATCACCGTCATCGCCCAGGTGCCCGGCACCCGCACGGCCCGGATCGCGGCGAGCTGCCTGCCGCGCCGCCTCGGCGAGCTCTCCTACAGCCTGTATCTGTGGCACTGGCCCGTCTATCTGGTGCTGCTTCCGCGGTTGTCGGGGCTGGGGGAGTGGGGCGCCACGGCGGTGGCCGTCGCGGTGTCGCTCGCTGCCGCCGCGGTGACGAAACGGCTCGTCGAGGACCCGGTCCGGTTCCGCTCGGGCTGGGCACGAGGGCACCGGGGGCCGGCCGCGGTGGCTGCCCTGGCGCTGATCGGGGCCGCTCTGTGGGCGCTGATCCCGGCCCCAGCCCCGGGCGCGGCCGCCGTCGACATCCAGCAACTGCGGTGAAACCGCTCCCCGAGCCGTTACGGTTCGCGGGCCTCGCCGGGACAGAAGTGGCAGGCGCCGAGGGTGCGATGCGGCAGTATTCGTACCGCTATTACCGTGAATGCGCATTGGCTCCGTGGAAAGGACCCGGTTCATGACGCGCGTGCTGTTGATCGAGGACGATCCGGCCGTACGCCGCGGTGTCGTCCTGGGGCTGCGCCGCTACGGGCACGAGACGGAGGCGGTCGGCACCGGCGAGGACGGCATGGAGGCCCTGGCCGCCTTCAAACCGGACCTCGTGCTCCTCGACCTGATGCTGCCGGGCATGAACGGCCTGGAGGTGTGCCGCCGCATCCGCGAAATCAGCCAGCTCCCCATCGTGATCCTGTCCGCGCGTGGCGACGACATGGATGTCGTGGTCGGGCTCGAAGCGGGCGCCGACGACTATGTGGTGAAGCCCGCGAGCGGTGCGCTCATCGAGGCGCGGATGCGGGCGGTCCTGCGCCGCATCGCCCCCTCGCAGGCCGCCGCGGATGTACAGGCCGGGCCGACGGTGGTGGGGGACCTGGAGATCGACCGCAGCGCGCTGCGCGTCCGAAAACGCGACGAGGTCCTCCAACTGGCCCCGTCCGAGCTGAAGTTGCTGCTCTTCCTCAGTGCCGCGCCGGAGCAGACCTTCAGCCGCCGCCAACTCCTCGAAGACGTCTGGGAACACAGCTACTACGGCGACGCCCGCCTGGTCGACGCCTGTGTGATGCGGCTGCGGTCCAAGATCGAGGACGATCCGCGCCACCCGGTGTACGTCCAGACGGTGCGGGGTTTCGGCTACCGATTCGGCCCGGTGCCCGCGTGAAACTCGCCCTGGCGCGGGGCCTGCGCACGCGCCTGGTCGTCGCGTTCCTGCTGGTCTCCGCGCTGAGCGCACTGATCACCGCGGCCCTCACCTTCCGCCAGGCCCGCAGCGGAATCCTCCAGCGCACCCAGAGCGCGGCCGTGCACGACCTCCGGCTCCAGGTCGACTCGCTCGCCCCGAACCTGCCGACCGAGCCCACGGACAGCGACCTGCGCGGCCTCACGCAACAGCTGGACCGGGTAAGCGGCTCACGCGGCTGGAACACCGCCGTCTCCCGGAACGACGGGCCGCCCATCGGCACCGCGAGCCCCATCAGCACCTCCTTGCGCACCGCGGCCCGGCAGGGCAACACCACCGTGTCCCAGCGCACCGGGGGCCCGCGCCTGCTCATCGCCATGCCCGTCAATTACGACAGCCGGGGCGCGGGGGCCGGGAAGCCCTCGGGCCTCGTCGTCTACGCCGCGCTCCCCCTCCGCGCCGAGCAGGCCGACATCTCCGCGCTGATCACCGCGGCCTGGGCCGGCGCCGTCCCGGCCCTCGCCCTCGCCGCCGTCCCGGCCCTGTTCGCGGCCCGCCGCGTGCTGCGCCCCGTACGCCAACTGCGTACGGCCGCGGAGAAGATCACCTCGGGCGCGCTCGACACACGGCTCGACGTCACGGGCAAGGACGAACTCGCCGAACTCACCGGCACCTTCAACACCATGGCCACGGCGCTGGAGCGGGACGACGCGGAACTGCGCCGCATGGAGGCCAACGCCCGCCGGTTCGCCGCCGACGTCTCCCACGAACTGCGCACCCCGCTCGCCGCGATGGCCGCCGTCACCGACGCCCTCGACGAGGACGCCCACTCCGGCCAACTGCCCCCCGACACCGCCGACGCGGTGCTCCTCATCAGCGACGAGACCCGCAAACTCGCCCGCATGGTCGAGGACTTGATGGAGATCTCCCGCTTCGACGCGGGCGCTGCCGCCCTCCACCTCGACGACGCCGGGCTGCGCACCCTCGTACACAAGACGCTCGATCTGCGCGGCTGGCGCGAGCCGGAGGAGGTGGTCACCGACCTGCCGGAACACGACGTGCGGGTACGGGTCGATGCCCGCCGCATGGACGTCGTGCTGGCCAACCTGATCGCCAACGCGCTGCGGCACGGCGCACCGCCCGTCACCGTCACGGCGCGCCTCACGGACGAGACCCTGGTGATCGAGATCGCAGACCGGGGCCCCGGCATTCCTGAGGACGTCCTCCCGTACGTCTTCGACCGCTTCTACAAGGCCGACGCGGCCAGGGCCCGCTCCGAAGGCAGCGGCCTCGGCCTCGCCATCGCAACGGAGAACGTGCGCCTGCACCGCGGCACCCTGACCGCCGCCAACCGCCCTGGCGCAGGAGCGGTGTTCACGGTGACCCTGCCGATCGAGACCGGGCCGATCGAGACCGGGCCGATCGAGACCGGGCCGATCGAGACCGGGGCGAAGGGGACCGGCGCGGTCAGGCCCCTGGGTGAGGAGCCGTAAATGAGACACCACCTCGTCTGTCTGCCGGCCGTGCTGACGGTTGCCCTCACGGGCTGCGGCATCGCAACCACCGGCCCGGCACCGGCCGGACCACCCGCGTCGGGGCTGCGCGAACCGGGCAGCGTGGCCGCCTACGCGCAGCTGTACTTCGTCAGCCCCTTCGGCGTCCAGGCCGTAGCCCGCCGTGTCAATTCCCCGGCCGGCCCGCAGCAAGCCCTCGATCTGCTGCTCGCCGGCCCGGACGCGGCTGAACGGGCCCGCGGCCTGATCACCGAGGTGCCCCCGATGCCCGGCCCTCCGACCGCGACGGCCGAGCCCGGGGCGGTGGACCTCTACCTTCCGGTCCCGGTGGCGAAGATGAACGGCGGTGGCCTGGGCGTCACCCAGCTCGTCTGCACCGCCGCCAATGCCGAAGTGCCCGGCGGCAAACAACCACCCGCCGTGGACGTACGGGTCCACGAGGCGGGCACGCCGGGCGTCTGGACCGTACGGTGCAACGCGGCGGGCAACGTCATTCCGGTGCCGAACCCGTCTCAGGGGGGTTCCTGACTGCGGTCGGCCCGGGCGCGTCGGCCCGGCTCTCAGGGGTACCCAATGAGGGGGCTCCCGTCACTCGAAGAACCCGCCCCGCAACGTTTCGTACCCCTGCTGATGGCCGCCTGCGTGCTGCTGGTGCTCGGCGAGTACGCGGTCTCCCGGATCCGGCGTGGGGCCCCCGAATGCCCGGCTCATTGGTGGTAGTCCTGCCCGTCCGGTGACGCCGTGTGAGCCACGCGCAGAGCGGGACGCGCCCCCCACGGCGTGCCGCGGCAGTCGAGCACCAGGTTGCGTCCAGGGTGGACGTCGCCGGGAGCAGCCCACGGAGCGGAGCGAGCGGATGCGGTAATCAAGCTGCGTGGTCCGCAGGCCCGTCCGCCCCTGAACGCCTACGACCGCCCGACGACCCCGTACACCGAGCGACAAGGAAGAAGCCATGCAGAGCGTCACCCTCAACAACGGCGTCGAGATGCCGATCCTCGGCTTCGGTGTCTACCAGATCCCGCCGGAGCAGACCGAGCAGGCCGTCACCGACGCCCTTGCCGTCGGCTACCGGCTGCTCGACACCGCGGCCGCCTACGGCAACGAGGAAGCCGTCGGCCGCGCCATCAAGAGCAGCGGCATCCCGCGCGAGGAGCTGTTCGTCACCACCAAGCTGTGGGTCCAGGACGCCCCCGCCCAGGACAACGCCCGCCGCGCCTTCGATACGTCCTTGACCAAGCTGGGCCTGGACCACGTCGACCTGTATCTGATGCACCAGCCGTTCGGTGACGTCTACGGACAGTGGCGGGCCATGGAGGCCGTCAACCGCGAGGGCCTGGCCAAGGCGATCGGCGTCGCCAACTTCTACCCCGACCGCCTCCTGGACCTGATTCTCCACAACGAGGTCACTCCGGCGGTCAACCAGATCGAGACCCACCCGTTCTTCCAGCGCACCGCCGACCACGACCTCATGCGCGAGCACGGAGTCCAGCACCAGTCCTGGGGCGGCTTCGCCGAAGGCAGGAACAATCTGTTCACCCACCCCGTCCTCAGCGAGATCGGTACGGCGCACGACAAGTCCGCCGCCCAGGTCGTGCTCCGCTGGCTGATCCAGCGCGGCATCGTCACGATCCCGAAGTCGGTCAACCCCGGCCGGATGGCGCAGAACTTCGACGTCTTCGACTTCGAACTCAGCGACGACCAGATGGCCGGGATCGCCGCACTCGACACCGGCGCGACGGTGTTCTTCGACCACCGCGACCCGGAGATGGTCGCCCGGCTCGGCAAGCATCGCCTGGACAGCTGACCCGGCAAGGGCGCACCCGTCGACCTGGCCGAGGCCGGTGGCACCGCGCTGCGGCCGATCTCCGACCGTCGCGGGTCGGGGCGCAACTGCCTCCGGCTCCGAGCTGTGGCGGGACGCTCGCACAGCCGGCTCGCGGGTCCCGATGGCCAGGGATGTGGCTGGGCCCCGAGCGAGCCTGGGTGTGCCGCACCCAGGCGAACCGCGGCCTGGGTGCCGGCCTGGGGCGGCACGAAGCTGGGGGAGCCAGGCGAGCCCCCACACGGGCTCACCACCCCCGCGTCATGAACAGGACCTCCCCATGCCTCCCGCCGACACCACCAGTGCCGCCGTCCTCGACCAGCTCCAGCGGCAGTCCCACGACCCGGGCCGACGCATCCTCTTCACCGGCGCGGCCATCGTCACCATGGATCCCGGACTCGGTGTCCTGCACCATGCCGATCTGCTCGTCGAGGGCGACACGATCGCGGCCGTCGGACCGGACCTGAGCCGGGACGGCGCGGTGGTCGTCGAAGCGGGCGGCAGCATATTGACACCCGGCTTCGTGGACACCCACCGCCATGCCTGGCAGTCCCAGCTACGGCGGATCATGCCGGACGTCGACGACCTCGGCGCCTATGTGCTGTCCACGCTGGCCGGGTACGCCACCGTCTACCGGCCCCATGACATGTACGTCGGGACCCGGCTCGCGGCGCTGACCGCGATCGACAGCGGGATCACCTGCATGCTCGACTTCTCCCACAACTCCCGCACCCCCGAACACTCCGACGCCGCCGTGCAGGCCCTGATCGACACCGGCATCCGGGGCGTCCACGCCTCCATGGCCCCGCACTTCGGCGACTGGGACAAGCAGTGGCCCGGCGACCTGGCCCGGCTCAAGTCCACGTACTTCAGCAGTGACGACCTACTGCTGACGTTGCGGCTGGCCGCGCTCGCCACCGCCGAAGTCGCCGGGCCCACTCTGGCCTACGGTCCTGAACTCGCCCGCACCGCCCATGAGTTGGGGCTCAGTGTGAGCGTGGACGCCGTGTTCGGTGCCGCCTCCTCGCAAGCCGTTCTCGGCTGGGCCGAGGACGGCCTCCTCGGCGCCGGCCTCACCCTCATCCACGCGACCGGCCTCACCCCCGAGGCGTGGCAGGCGATAGGGGAGACCGGCACGACCATCGCGCTCGCGCCGACCTCGGACGCGCAGATCGGCCTGGAGACCGCGATCCCCGCGATCGACGAGGCCCTGTCGGCCGGCGTCCGTCCGGGGCTGAGCATCGATGTCGAAGTGGCGCTGGCCGGCGACATGTTCACGCAGATGAGAGCCCTGCACACCATCCAGCGGATGCGTGCGGTCAACGCCGTCTTCGGCACGGAGCGGGAGCCGGTCCGCATCACCACCCACAATGTCCTCGACTTCGCCACGCTCCAGGGCGCCCGCACCAACGGCCTGCACCGGACGACCGGCTCCCTCACCCCGGGCAAGAAGGCCGACCTCCTGGTCATTCACGCCGAGGACCTCAACAACATGCCGCTCAACGATCCGGTCGGCACGGTCGTCCTGGGCTCCGACGCCCGCAACATCAGTGCCGTACTCATCAACGGAAAGCCCCGCAAGTGGAACGGCCGGGTCCTCGACGTCGACCTGCCCACCCTGCGCACCGAAGTCCACGCCTCGCGCGAGTATGTACTCAACGCCTCTGTACGCTGAGCGCCGTCACTTCCCGCTTGCGGAGGCTGGCCGTAGAGTACGAACCCGTGTCCGACAACATCGCCATCGCCCCGCCCCACGTAGCCCAAGTGCTGGACGGCGTCCGTGGTTCCGCGGCGCGGCTCGGTGTCACGCTTGCCTCGATGACCGATCAACAGGCCCGTCAGCCCTCGGCGTTGGCCGGCTGGAGTCGCGGCCATGTCGTCACCCACCTCGCCCGCAGCGCCGACGCCTACCACTGGTTGCTGACTTTCGCCCGTACCGGCGCCGAGCCCGGGCCGCGCGCCGATGCCACCGCCCTGGACCGTGCGGTGCGCGAAGGCGCGGTGCGCGGCGGTGCCGAGCTCGTCGCCGATCTGCGGATCAGCTTGGACCGGCTCTTCGACGCGGCGGCGTCCATGCCCGCCGAGCGCTGGACCACCCTGGTCGCCGCGCTCGCCGGCTGGCGGCACCCGGCGTGGTTCACCCTGCACCGCTGCCGGCGCGAACTCGAAACTCATCACGCCGATCTGGATCTGGGCTACACCTCGGTCAACTGGCCTGCGGAATACGTCACTTGGGCGCTGGAAGGGACCGTTGCCGCACTGGCCGCCCAGCGCTTCCCGGTATCCCGGATCGACGCCGAGGACCTCGGGCGGTCCTGGACGCTGTCCGCGACCGGCCCCCGTGTGAGGGGCAGCGGCCACGCCTTGCTCGCCTGGCTCGCGGGACGCGGCGGAGCCTCGCGGCTCCGCTCGGACCTCCCGCTGCCGGCCCCGCCGAGGTGGCCGCTCCCACCAGTACCCGGCTGGGGCCGAACAACGTAGCCGCCCTCAACCGGCGGCTATGGAAGGACGGTCTGCGCGCCGCAACGGTGCGCGACCAGCTCGGCGAACGCGTGGGCCAGCGGGGAGAGGTAGTCCCAGCGGCGCACGGCCCAGCCCGCCGTGAGTGCCGGGAGCGCGGGGATCGGGATCAGCCGCAGGTCGGGGTGGCCGGGTCCGCTCCAGGCGGGCAGGGCCGGGACGACGGCGTGGCCCAGGCCCAGCTCGGCCAGCAGGATCGCGGTGTCCCAGTCCGTGACGCTGGTGTCGAACACCGGCCGGACCCCGGATTCCGCGAGCCAGGCGCTGAGTTGGAGGCGCGACGTCGAGTTCTGCGGGAGTCCGATGAGCCGGGCGTCCTGGAGGTCGGCCGGTTCCAGGGAAGTCTTGGCTGCCAGTGGATCGGTGGCCGAGACGGCCAGCGACCAGGGAATCTCGACGACCGGATGTTGCTCGATGGTGCGCGCCGCGGGCCGCAGGGTGATCCACGCGAGGTCGACGCCGCCCGCGGCGAGCGCGTCGAAGCAGCCGCGACTGGAAGTCTCGGTCTGGAATTCGAGGCTGGCCCGGGGAAAACGCCGCCGGAAATCGACAACGGCCGCCGACATGAAGTGCCGTACGGTCGTGGCACCCGTGGTGACCCGGACCGAGCCGCCTTCCGCGTGCGCCACCTCCTCTATTCGGCGCAGCGCGTGGTCGATGCACCCCAGGCCCTCGGTGACCGCCGCGTTCAGCATGCGCCCGGCCGGGGTCGGTACCACCCCGCGCGTATGCCGTTCGAGCAGGCTCAGGCCCAGCTCCCGCTCAAGCCGCTTCACATGCTGGCTGACCGCGGACTGCGTACAGGACAAATCACGGGCGGCCGCGCTCAAGGAGCCGGCCCGGCAGACCGCGGTGAAGACACGAAGATCGTCAAGAGTCACGGCACCCAAGCTATCGCTTGGGTATTTGCCAGCAAACCCGTGGATTGACTTGGGTTTCCGGGATGCATGATCCTCGATGCAGGGCCCAGGGCGGCAACCCGCCCGCCGCTTCACCCGATCCGGACGCGGTGAACGGCGGGCGGGTGTCGACCCGCCACAGAGCCTGTGTCCGAATCCCGTACGGATCGGATACGGCCCCTCACACCGACGGGCAGAGCACTGCGGTCCGTCCGCACAGGTCTTTCAAGTACGACAGGAGTGCACGTGACCACAACCAACCTGACGGTGGCCGTTCTCGGACCGGGCGGCGTCGGAGGCCTGATCGGCGGGCTGCTCGCCCGTGCCGGACACCGCGTCATCTGCCTCGCGGGCGAGGAGACCGCCGCCACGCTGAACCGGGACGGCCTGCGCGTCGAGAGCACCCAGTACGGGAACTTCACCGCGGCGGTGAAGGCCGACACCGAGTTGAGGGAGCCGGTGGACGCCGTCGTCGTGACGGTCAAGCAGACCACGCTGGACCAGGCGCTCGACCGCGTACCGGCCGCCGCCCTCGGCGATGCGCTCGTGATCCCGTTGCTCAACGGCCTCGACCATGTCGCCGTGCTGCGCGAGCGCTACCCCTCGGCCACGGTGGTCGCAGGCACGATCAAGGTCGAGGCCACCCGCACCGCACCAGGGCGCATCAGCCACACCAGCCCCTTCGCCCACCTCGAACTGGCCGCGCCACTCGATGAGTTCGCGGATCGGCTGCGGCACGCCGGCCTCGGTGTGACCTTGCGTACCGACGAGACCGCGATGCTCTGGGACAAGCTCGCCTTCCTCGCCCCGTTCGCCCTGCTGACCACCCGGCACCGGACCGATGTCGGAACCGTCCGCACCGACCGGCGCCCCGAACTGCTCGCAGTGCTCGACGAAATCACCGCCGTGGCGCAGGCCGCGGGCACACCGGTGACGACCGACACCGTGCTCTCGTTCTTCGACCGGGCGCCGCACGCGATGAAGTCCTCGATGCAGCGCGACGCCGAGGCGGGCCGCCCGCTCGAACTCGACGCCATCGGCGGGGCGGTCCTCCGCGCCGGGGCCGCCCACGGGATCGAGACCCCGGCCACGGCCCGGCTGGTCGCAGAGGTGGCCCGACAGTCGAACCGGGAGGCCTGATACGGCCGGTCGCCCCTCCGGGCGAGCTTTCGCCCGCCCTGCGTTTCGGATGCTTTCCGCTTGCGTCTCGGGAGGGGCCAGGTGCAGCGGGGACGGGGGCGGCGGTCACTCCGGGACGGTGAACGCTTCGGTGATGCCGCCGTCGAGTGGTACGGCGGTGCCGGTGATGAAGCCGGAATCGTCGCCGGCGAGAAAGGCGATCGTTCCGGCGGCTTCCTCCAGCGTTCCGAAGCGTCCCATGGGCCAGTGCACCAGGCGCTTCTCCAGAGCGCCCGGATTGCGATCGAAGACCGCTCGCTGGTCCGGTGTTTCGATGGGCCCGAACAGCACCGCGTTGACACGCACTCCGCTGCGCGCGAGATGGACGCCGAGATCTCTGGTCAGCTGAACGACACCGGCTTTCGCGGCCGCGTACGCCATCGGGGCCGTGGCCGAGCCGACGGCGGCCAGGAACGACGCGGAGTTGATGACGGACCCGCCGGCCGGTTCGGTGTTCAGGAGGTGCGGGATCCCGTGCTTGCAGGACAGGAAGATGCTGGTCAGGTTCGCATCGTGGACTGTGCGCCACGTCTGCAGGCTGATGTCCAGCGCCGAGTGGTCGCCGCGGTCCATCAGCCCCATGTTGTTGTAGATGACGTCGAGGCGGCCGTACCGGTCCACGACATCGTCGTACATGGCCCGGACCTGGGACTCGTCGGTCAGGTCGGCCCGCACCGTGTGGTCGCCGGCAGAGTGCTCGTCCTTGTCCACGCCGACGACCAAGGCGCTCTCGCGGGCGAACCGGTCGGCGACCGCCCGGCCGATCGTGCTGGCGGCACCATTGACGACACAGACCTTGTCGACGAGCACAGGCACAGCCACTCCTCACGCTCCGCGGCCCCGGGATGCCACCCATCGCAGGGTAGACCGGCATGAAGTGTAGGCGCCCGCGTGCTTGTTGTGCGGTGTGTGCGGGTCGGGAACAGTGGCTGGCGAGTTCGCCGGTGCGTTTGCCGTCGTCGTCATCTACTGAGGAGAGGCGGGCGAGGCTCTCGGCGCGATGTGCGGCGTCTCTCCAGTTCCCGGTCGCTTTTCCGGTCGCTCACGACGCGTCAGCCAACTGCGGCCGGAGGTGGTCGTAGGCCCATGCCGCGAGGGTGGTCGGGGTGGTTGTCCGGATGGTGCGGCTCTGTTCGGGGGTGAAGTTCTCGCGCAGGCCGGTCGACATTCCGAGCATGGCTTCGACCGTCGCGTCGGACATTCCGGCGCGGTGGAGCCGAGTGCGCATGGCGTCGTCCGTGATCTGCTCGACGCCGATCTTACGGCCGGTGGCGGCGGTGAGGATTTCGGCTACCTGATGCCACGTCAGGTCGGCGGGACCGTGGACCGCCTGGACGCGGCGTCCGGACCAGGCAGGGGACAGGAGGCGGGCGGCGGCCACTTCGGCGATGTCGCGGGGGGCCACCCAGGCCATGGGCTGGTCCAGAGGAAGGATCACCTGGACAACTCCGGCTCGCAGAGCGGCGAGTTGGGGTTCGAGGTTGGTGAAGAAGTAGCCGCAGCGCAGATGGGTGACGTCGATGCCCAGGGCGTCCAGAGCCGTCTCGGTGTGTGCCAGGCCGTCGATCTCCCCGGCACCGTGACGTTTCTCGGCCCCGATGCTGCTCTGGAAGACGACCCGGCCGATCCCGTTCCCGGTGACGGCGCGGACCACGCTGCCAGTGGCGCGGGCGCAGTCGGCGAGGGGGTCCTCGCTGCCGTTGGTCGGGTTCACCCAGTACAGGGCGTCGATGCCGTCGGTGGCGGCCACCACCGACTCGGCGTCGTACTGGTCGGCCCGTACCGCATCCACAGGGTCCCGGACCTCGGGGGCCAGCCGGTCGGGGTGGCGCAACAGGACGCGCGGGCGGATCCCGGCGCGGATCAGCGCGGTGACGAGGTGGTGGCCCACGTTGCCGGTCGGCGTCGTGACAGCGATCTGCATGGCTTCCTCTCCTTCGGTGACTCCGTTCAGGCTCAGGCTAGGAACAGAGGCGGCCCGAAGCTGTCCTCCTTTCCGGGAAGGGGGAAGGCTGACCCCGTGGACCCCGACCCGACGCTCAGGACCCTGACCATGCTGACCCTGCTGCAGTCCGGAGGCGAGTGGACGGCCGCCGGCCTGGCCGAGCGGCTCGGCACGAGCGTCCGTACCGTACGGCGCGACGCCCAGCGGCTCCGTCGGCTCGGGTACACCGTCGAGGCCCGCCCGGGGCCGGGCAGCGCCTATCGATTGAGCCCCGGAGTCAAGGTGGCGCCGCTGCTGTTCAGCGCCGACGAGATCACCGCGCTGGTGGCCGGGCTGCACCTGATCCGCGCCTGGCTCCCCGACGAGGAGGTCGCGTCGAGTGCGCTGCTCAAGCTCGACCAGATCCTGCCCCGCCCGCTGCGACGGCGCGCCGCGGCCACCGACCTCGCCACCGAGGTGCTGCAGCAGCCCGGCGCCATGGTGGCGGCGGCAACCGTCGGAGTGATCGCCGACGCGGTGACGGCGGACGGTCGGCTCCGGTTCCGATACGTCGACCAGCACGGCAGGCCGTCGACCCGGCTGGTCGAGCCGTACCGCCACTGCCTGCGCGCCGGGCAGTGGTACCTCGTGGCCTTCGATGTCGACCGGGACGACTGGCGCCTCTTCCGCCTCGACCGGATCAGCGACATCTCCCCGGTGCCGGGCACCTATCGACCCCACACGTTCCCCGACGAGTCCATCGAACACTGGTTGACCACCGACTTCGGCCGGGCCGCTCCGCGCTTGTTACCTGCTGCTCCTCAGACGGCCGGGTGATGTGAACGCGCTTATTCTGTCGGCCTGTTGTGTGGGGAGCATGTTGATGCGGCTCGCCTTCACGGCCCGGAGGCCGAGTCGTGGGACGGCGAGTGCGGGAGCAGGCGCGAATGACCGATGTGCTCGGCGGAACCGGGACGGCGGAGGAGGCGGAGCGGCTCCGCTGGGAGATCCGGGATCTGCGCGCGCAGGTACGGTCGCGGCCGCTGATCGCCCAGGCCCAGGGTCTGCTGACGGAGCGCTACCGGCTGCGCGGGGCCGAGGCGGCGTTCGCGTTGATGCAGCAGGCTTCGCAGCGCTTCAACATCAAACTCCGGACCGTGGCCGAGGCCGTGATCACAGTGCCCCGGCCGGACACGGATCAGAGGCTGTGGTTCCCGGGCCGCACCCGGCGCAGCGCCTCGCCGCTGGACACGCTCGGGATGGACGGCGCCGACCGTGCCCATCACAACGAGGTCCTGAGCACGGTCCTGACGCAGGCGCTGGCCATCACCAGTACGTCCATGGGCAATGTCCAGCTCGCCTACCGCGCCGGGCGGGTCCTGCGGATGGAGAAGCACACCGGCCTGAGCGCCGAGTTCGTCGACTTCTTCGCCGTCGTCGGCGACCGGGGAACGTCCTGCGCACAGGCCGCCGCGGACGTCGCGCAGACCACGGTGCGCGATGTCGCCACCGATCCCGTCTTCACCCCGCAAGCGCGGGAGGCGATCCTCAAGGCGGGCAGCCGTGCCTGTCACAGCATTCCCCTCGCCACCTCCGACGGGACCTGTGTGGGCATGGTCTCCGCCCACCTGGACCGCCCCATCCAGGACCTGCATCCGGCTCAGCTCGCAGCCCTGGAACAGACCGGCCGGCAGGCCGGCGCGTGGCTGTCCTGGCACGAGCGCACCATCGTGCTGGACGCCCTTGAGCACTTGCACGCCACCGCCCGCGACCCCGCAGCCGCGCCCTCTGCGCGCCGCCGCTGAGCGCGCTCGTGGGGTGGACATGGAGCGGCTCCGCACATCCGGGAGAGGTGTGGACGCGCGGGACCGCGAGCCCGGGCCAGGCCGGGGCACCTGGCCCTGAGGGGGCCTGGGATCCGAGTGGCCTCGAACCACCGCCCCCTGCATGTGTGCCGCGCGGGACGTCGAATTCGGACAGATGTGATGCCTTGTGACGCCTTGATGCCCGCCGCCTCCGATCAGGCGCGGGCGCTTCACCCGCCTCCTCGTGCCGGGGGATTGGCCACCGGGATCCGGCCAGCGGCACTCGTCCCTGTTTGCCCGCGTGCGGCAGGCTTCCTATTGCAAGGTTCAGCACGCTTTTCATCCAGTAAGCGAGGAATCGTATGCAGTTCATCGTCCGTACGGGTATTGCCGCCGCGTTAGCGGTCGGCGCTCTGGCCGCGGTCGTCGCGCCCGCCTCCGCCGCCGTCGTCGCCGACGGTGCGCACGCGGTGAGCGGCGCCCACGCGGTGGCGGCCAACCCGAAGACGATCAAGCCCGCCGCGTACAACCAGGCGCGGAGCATCCTGGCCAATGCCGGGAGCCAGACGGCGGCCAAGTCGCATCCCGTTCACGGAAAGGACGACGTGCCCGTCAGCTACGGCACGAGCCTGCTCGCGGCCGCGCGCGACGAGTTCCGGCACACGGACCGGAACCTGCCGGCCAAGCAGAAGAAGTCCGACATGTCGATCCCGCACTACAACGCCATCCACAGCGCGGCGAAGACGATGGGTATCGATCGCTGGTGAGGCCGTAGGCGTCTTGAGCAAAGGGCCGCCGCTCACGGTCGGCGGACCAGGCCTCAGATGCCGCGCGACTGCTCGAAGCGGGCGCGACCCTCAGCGAGGTCCACGACCGGGTCGGGGTAGTCGAGCCCGCCCCGGTCCGCCGCCTTGAGCTTCCAGGGTTCATGGAGGAACTTCCGCTCCAGGCCCGCGAGTTCGGGCACCCATCGGCTCACGTAGCTGCCGTACGGATCGAATCGCTTGCCCTGGACCACCGGGTTGAGGACCCGGTTGGGCCGGGTGTCCGTGCCGGTCCCGGCCACCCATTGCCAGTTGAGCTGGTTGTTGGCGACGTCGCCGTCGACCAGCAGGTCCAGGAAGTGGCGGGCGCCGATCCGCCAGTCCGCGTACAGGGTCTTGGTGAGAAAGCTCGCCACCAGCATTCGGCCCCGGTTGTGCATCCACCCTTCGTGGGCGAGCTGCCGCATCGCGGCATCGACCAGCGGATAGCCGGTGCGCCCCTCGCGCCAGGCGGCGATCTCCCGTTCGTCGTCGCGCCACCGGTCGCCGCGCGGCCGGTAGTCCTCGCACGCCGATTCCGGACGGGCCGCGAGCACCTGGTGGTGGAAGTCCCGCCAGGCCAGCTGCCGGACGAACGCCTGCGCGCCCGGGGAGCCCTGGTGCCGGGCCAGATGGACGAGTTCGGCGGCGGACAGCGCGCCGAAGTGGAGGAACGGCGAGAGCCGGGACGTGGCGTCGCCCGCCAGATCGTCGTGCCCGTCCTCGTACCCGGCGATGCCACCGGCGAGCCACCGCCGAAGCCGTCGCCTGCCCGCCATCTCCCCGCCCTCCATGACGCCGGGCGACACCCCGCCCACGTCGGCGCGCCGGGGCAGGGAGCCGGGCGCCACCTCGGGCACGGCGATCTTCCGTGGCACGGCCACCACATCCCGTACACCCGCTTCGGCCCAGCGCCGGAAGTACGGCGTGAACACCGCGTAGTGGTCGCTGCCCGTCGGGGTGACGGCCCCGGGCGCCAGCGCGGTCACCACCGTGTCGTGCACCGACAGGGTGCGGCCGATCCGCTCAAGCGCCGCGCGCAGCCGCCCTTCGCGCCGCGCGGCGTACCGGCTGACGCCGCCCGCGAGGTGCACCCGGTCGGCCCCCACCGACGTCGCGAGGGCGCAGACCTGCTCCACCACATCGCCGGTACGCACCACCAGATGCCCGCCGCGCGCCCGCAGACCGGCGTCCAGGTCGGCCAGACAGTCCGCCAGGAACGCCCGCCGGTTCGGGGCGTCGAACCCCGCCGCCCGCACCCCGTCGTCGTCCACGAACAGCGGGACGACCTGATCGGCCCCGCGCACGGCGCCGGACAGCACGGGATTGTCGTGCAACCGCAGATCGGACGTGAACAGGGCTACGGAGACGGTCATTCGGTCGACTCCTCGGGTCGTACGTCATTCATCCGGCCGGGCGGAAACCCGGCCGGTCCGATCCTCCTGGACGGCGGCCGCCGCGGCGGTGATGCGGTGCGGGCGTGGCGAAAGACCGGGCCGATCGCCGATACGCCGATCCGGTCGGCAGCCGTATGTGACTGTTGTGGGTTCGGACCCGGGGATACCCGATGCGACGAGCGGTCTCCGGCCCGCGTGGCCGCCGGGGGGGCGCCCGGGTGGCGGGATCCGCCGCCCCTGATCCCGGCCCGGCGGCACCCGGCCGGGGGACAGCTGGACCTGCCGCGCTTCGAGGCAGGTGACCCGGTGGCCGCCCGCGACGCCTACGGGCAGGCGCTGGCCGCGATCGGCCAGGACGGCCCGTCGCAGATGGGCCCGGAGGACCTGGCGATGTTCCGGGCCGTGCACGGCAGCACCGTCCGCTACCCGTGCGACGCCAACCAGACGGCCCAACTGGTCGCAGAAATAGCCGAGTTGACCGGGGTTCGCCACCTGAGCACCAGCCGGGGCGGCACTCCCGTGATCTACGGCTCCGACGAGGAGTTCCGGCCGGGCGGCTCCAAGGTGCTCCGCTCCGGAGAGCGGGACCGGGTGACGGTCGTCGCGGCGGGCGTCACGGTCCACGAGGCGCTGCGCGCGGCCGAGCTCCTGGACCTGGAGGGCATCGATGTGCGGATCATCGACCTGTACTCGGTGAAGCCGGTCGACGCGGAGACCCTCCGGGAGGCGGCGCAGGCGACGGGGTGCCTCGTCACGGTCGAGGACCACCGGGTGCAGGGCGGGATCGGCGACGCGGTGGCCGAGGCCTTCACGGACGGCCGCCCGGTGCCGCGGCTGGTCCGCCTCGGCGTCCAGCACATGCCGACCTCGGCGAGCCCCCGGGAGCAGCTGCACCTGGCGGGCATCGATGCCGAGTCGATCGCGGCGGCGGCACGGCTCCTGGTGGAACGCGCGGTCGTGCGCTGAGGCGGGTGGGTCGCGCGGTTCCGGTAGCGGTGGCCGTGCGACTCCCCGACGCGCACACGTTCGACCGCGCCGAATCTGGGCAGAAGCCCCACCACATCCATATCCACGGGCAAATCCTCTGGGGGTCTCGCACATGGCTCGCCCGTCTGCCACCACCGGTCCACCGCCGGGCTCCGCCCTACGGACCACGGTTCCGGCCACGCCGGCCCAGGCCCGCGACGCGGCCCGCGCGTTCCTCTCCACGCTGGCGCCCCGGCCCACGAGGGAGAGGGCCGAGAACGTGGTGCTCGTCGTCTCCGAGCTCGTCACGAACGCGCTCCGGCACGCGGGCGGCGCCACGGCCCTGCACTTCGCCGCCGACCGCAGCACGCTGCACATCAGCGTGCGCGACCCCAGCCCCGTCCCGCCCCGGGAACGCCCGCCGGACCTGCGCGGATACGAGGGCGGATTCGGCTGGCCCCTGGTCCACCACCTGTCCCGCAGCGTGGCCGTCATGCCCTGCGGTGACGGCGGGAAGAGCGTCTGCGTCGCCCTGCCGCGCTAGGCGGCCGGGATTCCGGCTCGCACCGCGTACTTCAGCCACGTACGGAACACACACGCATGATCCGAATCACGAGGGGCACCCGATGGCTTCGACGGATGCAGTCACGTGACTAGGGAGGTTGTCCTCATGGCAGCGGCGCGGGTGACGGGACGCGAGCGGACGGACCGGACGGCGGCCACGACCATGGAGCCCGGGGCGGGGGAGTTGCCCTGGGTGGAGGATGCGGGGAAGGTCGCGCCGAAGGACGCCCGCGAGCTGTCCAAGGTGTTCTTCGAGCGGCTCCAGGTCCTGGAGGAGGGCACCGAGGAGCATCAGTACGCGCGGAACACGCTGATCGAGATGAACCTCTCGCTGGTGCGCTTCGCGGCGGGCCGGTTCCGCAACCGAGGGGCCGGCGAGATGGAGGACGTGATCCAGGTCGGCACCATCGGCCTGATCAAGGCGATCGACCGGTTCGAGCTGTCGCGCGAGGTGGAGTTCACCTCTTTCGCGGTGCCGTACATCGTGGGCGAGATCAAGCGGTTCTTCCGTGACACGACCTGGGCCGTGCATGTGCCGCGCCGCCTCCAGGAGCTGCGAGTGGAGATCGCGAAGGCCAAGGAGCGCCTTGCCCTCGCACTGGACCGCGACCCGACGGTACGGGAGCTGGCGGCGCATCTGGACCGGGACGAGGAGGAGATCGTCGAGGGCCTCGTCGCGGCCAACGGCTACACGGCGGGCTCCCTCGACATGGCCGCCGACACGGAGGAGGCGGGCGGCACGGCGGCAGGCAGGAGCCGTACGTTCGTCGACTTCATCGGCGAGGACGACCCCGGCATGGAGAAGGTGGAGAACCTCCAGGCCCTGGCTCCGCTGATGGGCGCGCTGAGCGAGCGCGAGCGGTGCATCGTGAGCATGCGGTTCGGGCGCGAGCTGACGCAGGCCGAGATCGGCCGTGAGCTCGGGGTCTCGCAGATGCAGGTGTCGCGCCTGCTCTCCCGCATTCTGACCAAGCTGCGCGCCGGGATGGTCGGGGGCCGCGCCGCTCGCGCCTGACCGCCGCCGTCGATTTCCGGAAGGGCCGGTGTCCGCCTGCCCTGGCTGAATGCTGGAGGCGATCCATGAGTTCCGTGTGCGAGACCGTGTTCATGAATCTGGAGGCCGACGGGGCGCAGCGCTTCCCGGTGGTCACGCAGTTGCTGTACGAGTCCGACGACCCCTTCGCGATCCGCGTCCTCTTCGAGTTACAGGAGGACGTGGCCGTCACCTGGACGATCGAGCGGGACCTCCTGGCCCGAGGGCTCGGGCAAGAGGTGGGCGACGGAGACATACGGGTCGCCCCGCAAGTCGTCGCGGGACGGCGTGAGACACACATCGAACTTGCGGGCTGCGGCCTCGACGGGGAATGGGGTCGCGTCGTGTTCTCCACGTGGGAACCGGCACTGCGGGACTTCCTGACCAGGACGTACGAGGCCGTCCTGCCGGGGGAGGAGGAGGTCGACCTGGACGCCTTCCTGGCCGAGGTGCTGACCGCGGGCTGACCCGCGCCCCACCGCCGGCCGGGAAGAGAAGCCGGACATTGCGAAACCGGTGCGGCTCACATGATTGAAGCCAGCCGCTGTACGGAACGGAAATGCGATACGGAACGGAAGGAGGACACCTCTGTGATGAACCAGGATCTCTGGGGCGACCCCACCTACCGCGACATGATCGGCCGCTTCTACGGAGCCCCGCTGCCCTGAACTCCCTTGAAACACCCACCAGTTGATGGCCCGCCGGGATCCCGGCCCGGCGGGCCGCTCCCGGTTTGCGGTCGCCGACACCGTAGGTGAGGACCAGCCTCCCCCGCATGGCCGTTCGCGGCAGGCGGGACGGACGCGTCGTGGACGGGGCCCTTGAAGCGCTGCCCAGCCGCCCCTGAGCCTCCCGGCCAGATTCGGCGACGTGGGAAACCCGCACAGCCCGCCGCGCACATGGGCTGAGCGCGCCCCCTGTGACCAGGCCATGGTGACGGGGAGTGATCCGGACGGGCGGGGGTCGGGGAGCGGCCCTAGGATGTCTCGGGTTGAGCCATATGCCCGGATACATGCTCAGGTGCGATCCGGATGCCGAACTGGCCCTCACCCGGTCCACGGATTACGTGGAGGTCTCATGCGTTTCACCCACACCTGCGCGACGGCGGCGGCCGCCGTGATGCTCACCCTCACGGGAACCGCGACCGCGTTCGGCGCGGCCAGTCCCGCGGCGTCCTCGGACGCGACGTTCCTGCAGACGATCCACCAGGCCAACCTGGCGGAGATCGCCGCGGGCAAGGACGCCCGTACGCATGCGAACAGTGCCTGCGTGAAACAGGTCGCGGACATCATCGTGCGCGACCACACCGCGCTGGACGCCAAGGGAGCGGCGCTGGCCAAGACCAAGGGCATCGCCATGGCGAAGGAGCCCAGCGCCGCCCAGAAGAGGCAGCTGGAGGATCTGAAGCCGAAGGACGGCACCACGGCGTACGACACAGCCTGGCTGAAGAACCAGAGCGACGGTCACCAGCAGGCACTCGCTCTGATCGACAAGGAGCTGACCTCCGGCACGGACAGCCAGATCCAGGCGGCCGCCAAGGCGGCGCGGCCCATCGTGGCCGGGCACCTGAAGATGGTGGAAGGCGGCGTGTGCCACATGCCCACGGAAAGCGCATCGCCCAAGCGGTGACCCCGCCGACGGCAGCTGTGCCCCCTCGCCCTCGTCGGCGAGGGGGCACGAGCCGCAGGCTCCTCCGGCCGACACCACCGACGACGACCCGCAGGTGCCCATGAAACCAACCAGGCGGGGGCCCACACTCCCGGCCCATCGAGGTCGCGGGTTCGGCTCGGGAAGCCCGCAGACCGAACGCATGGTGCGGACGCTGCTGCGCCGCCGCAAGAAGAGCCTGAGCCCGGACGACGTCAAGGTCGCCGACAAACCCGCCGTGCGCCGCGCCGTGTCCGCGGCCGCGCTCGGCAACACCATGGAGTGGTTCGACTTCGGCGTCTACGCCTATGTCGCCGCCACTCTCGGCAAGGTCTTCTTCCCGTCGAGCTCACCGGGCGCCCAGGTCATCTCGACGTTCGCGACGTTCGCGGCGGCCTTCCTCGTCCGGCCGCTCGGCGGGCTCGTGTTCGGGCCACTCGGCGACCGCGTGGGACGCCAGAAGGTCCTCGCCGTCGCCATGATCATGATTGCGATGCCGGGACGTCAGGACTCCACGCGCCTCCCCTCGGCCAGCCGCTCCCAGGCATCCGCGAACATCTCGTGCAGCGGTGCCGTCGGCAGGATCCGGCCGAACGGGGCGTGGATCTCGCTGCCCCACAGCGGGCGCACCGCGTGCGCCGCCAGCTTCACGGCCTCCAACGGCAGGTGGGGCGCCTTGAGTTCGGTCCATTCCCCGGGCAGGAACAGCGTCCGGCCGGCCCGGGCCCGCTTGGCCTCCACCACCACGCCCGCGCCGAGCAGCTCCGTGCGGACCTCCGTGTGCCGTTTGGCCGACCAGCCGTTCCACCGCCGCACGTTCCGGTCGGTGGGCGCGGCCAGCGTCGCCAACTGGAGATACAGCGCCGCCGCGTCGGCTCCGACCCCCAGCTCCCGCGCCACTCGAGCGACCAGGTCGGGGCAGGACTGCCGCGGATCCGCCTCGTACGCACCCACCGGGACCGCTCCCGACCGGGATCGCAGCATCATGCGCTCCAGGCCGCCGCCGGCCAACAGCGGTGCCACCCGGCCGAGTTCCTCGCTCAGATCGGCCATCTCGGTGACCCGCCGCCACACCTCGGGGTCGGCGACCGCCGCGGGCCGGAGGAAGGAGGTACCACCGGGGGCACACACCACCAAGGGCCCGGAGTCGTACGCGGTCACCGGGACGGGACCCCCCTCCTTGCGGGCGTCCGTCGCCACCGGAAGCCGCCCGGGCCCGAACCGTTCGGCGATCCGCGCCGAGGTGTCCTGGACCCGGCCGCCCTGTAGCGCCACCAGCAGGTCAGGACGATCGAGCTCGGCCCGCAGCCGCTCGTACAGGGCGGCCGCGCCGGCCACCGCCGGGTCGCCCACGGGCCGGTCCGTCCACGCCCACACCAGAGCGCTCGCCATCGTCCGGAACGCGAGCCCCACCGGGGTGCCGTAGGGCAGTTCGCGGCCGGCCGGCGGCACGGCCCGGACCTCGACTCCTCTGCCGTACGGGGTCGCCGCCAGCTCCCAGCCGACGGCCTCCACGGTCGTGTCCTCGGCGGCCTCGTACCCGGCCGCGAGTCGCCGGGCTCACACTTCGGACAGGCCGAGGCCCGCCTCCAGGGCGTCGGCCGCCTCGTCGTGGACGGTGGGCAGCGCGCCGATCAGCTCCCGCCACACCCCGGCCATCCGTTCCGCCGCCGCCTCCACCCCGCCCGGCCGCCACAGCTCGGCGGGGTCCTCGGGCAGGGCGGCCGCGAGCACGGCCCGGCGGCCGGACGCCCCGAGCCGCGCTCGCAGGTGGTCGTACGACTCGGCCGTCATCGGGGTCGCCTTGTACGGAGTCTTGCGCGCCAGGCTCCTGTCCTCGTCCCGGTCGGGCCGGCCGACGAGCCCGGCCATCACGAGCCGCGCCACGGCCCGCCGTACGCCCGTGAGTTCGGCGAAGCGTGCGGCTGCAGACTCCGGCACGGGGAGCGGCCCGTGTGCACCGATCGCCGCCACCAGGGCTCGCATGCGGGCGGCGTCGTCCTGCTCCACCTCGACGAGGCGCGCCTGGGGGATCGCCGCCGGAACCGGGTCGGCGTCCCGGTCCTGCGCGGCGGGCGTCACGAACCAGCGCTGCGAGCCTCCGGCCCGTACCGCTGCTGAGGCCACGGCGATCCCGGCCGTCCGCAGCCCGGTCAGATCCTTGGCATCGGATGTGCGGCCCACCCACCACCGGCTGCCCGCACGGGCGAAGGGCTGGTCGGCCCACGTGTCCAGGAGCGCCAGGAGTGCGGCCCGTTCCGTGTCCGGGGTCGGCGCCACCGCCGCTCGCCATGCCGCGGCGTCGATCGCTCCGAGCAGCTGCGACCAGTCGCACGGCGGCGCGGGTGGCGAGAGCCGCCGCACTTCCTCCGGGGTCGTCCCGGCCAGGCAGGCTCCGTCGGCGGCCAGCGCACTCAGTGTCGCGGGCAGGGCGACGTCCGGCTCCCGCCGCCACGGATCGCGCTCTCCCTCCGCGACCAGCCCGAACAGCGCGGGCATCAGCTCGGTGTCCGGCGCGCAACCGCGCGGCAGCACGGGCGGCGCCTCGGCGAGCAGGACGACGCGCCGGTGCAGAGCCCGCCGCCGCTCCTCGACCCGCGCCGCCCGCGAGGCCACCGCCACCACGGCCTCGGCCAGCACCGGATCGGTGATGTCGGGCAACTCCCGGGCAACGGCCGCACGCAGTGCCCCGGCATCGTCAAGGGCGGCCGTCAGCAAGGCGTCCGCCGCCTGCCGGCCCACCTTCCGCAGCGCCCGGGAGCCGGCCGCGTCCCGCGTCCGCAACAGGTACCAGAACGCCGGCGGCAGGGCCACGCCTCCCGAGACGGTGACTCGCCGGGCCGGTGCCACATGGGGGTTGCGGGGCGAGGAGTGCCCGTCCAGCTCCCAGAGCAGCGTCCCGTCGGCGGCGTACGCACGCACTCCCGTCCGGGTCTGCGCCTCGCCGAGGACCACGTCCTCCACCGCCCCTTCCGGTGGAGCCCACAGACCCCAGGGCTCCTGTCCCGGCCGGTCGATGTCGAACCGGGCCGTGCGCCCGTCCACGCTCTCCACAAGGAAATGGTCGGGCGCGTGGTCGCGGTGCCGGGTGCGGAACAGCACCCGCGTCCCGACAAGACCGTCCCGGCAGCCGAGAGGTGAATCCGTCAACTCGGCTGGGAGCGGCGCCAGTTGGAGGGCTTCCGTCGCGAGGGCCATGCCCGCCTCGGACGGGTCGGTGCTCGCGGCGCGCCCCGGGAAGTCGGGCAGCGCCTCCGCGCCCCGCCGCTCCCCGGTGACCGGATCCACCACTTCCCACGGCTGCCTTCCGTAGACGGCGTTGGTCCAGATCCGGGAGCCGTCACCGAGCTGCAGCTCCTCCCGGTCGATGCCCTCCGTGCCACCCGCGCGCAGCACCCGCACACCGCCGTGCCGCCCGCCACCGTCAGCGGTCTCGAACTGGAACCCGTACGCCCCGTCCAGGCTGCCGCCGAACGGCACGAGACCGCCCACCTCGTCCGGGGTGAACGGCTCGTCGGGACGGTCGGCCCAGACGGCGGTGTCGCAGTAGTAGGGGCTCGGCTTGAGCGTCCAGCTCACCAGGAAGGACCCGCCCACGTAGTGGACGGCGAACATGGTCGCCTTTGCGGGGACCGTGAACCGGCAGGAGCCCCGCACCCCGTCCGGAGCGACCGCGACCGCCCGATCGTGGCCGAACACCGTCAGGACCGGCCACGTGGAGGTCACCCCGGCGACCCCCGGCAGCGCGCCCTCTGATTCCTCGGGCCGGGCGTCCGCCGAGAACTGCTCGTACACCAACTCCAGTGCGGGCCAGGCGAGTTCCTCGGGCAAGCCGACCGCCAGTGAGCGCCGCAGCGCGCCCGCGGCGCCCGCTTCGGCCAGGGCGTCGGCGATCCCGCCGAGTGCCGCGACCGTCGGCCGGTCGAGCAGGATCTCCAGCTCGGCGACGGACTCCTCGGCCCCCGCCATGCCACCGCCCGCGACCGTGTCGACGAGCTTGCCGACCCGGGCGGCCACCCCCTGGGCGATGCCCTCGTTCCCCGGGAGCAGCGTCACCGCCGAACCGGCCCGCCGCCGCGCCATCGACCAGTTCGGCAGTAGGCCCGCGTGTACCGTCCCCTCAAGGCGGGGGCCGAACACCGGGTCGGCGGCCAGGGCGGCGAGATCGCGGCGGGACCGCTCGCCCCAGAAGCGCATCCCGATCTCCGGGCCCGGATCGACGACCGCGACCCTCGCGGCCAACAGGGCATCCAGCACGTCCGCGTCGAAGCCCTGGTAGTGGTGCCGGGTGGTGTGCACCGTCACCGGGGTGTCCGACGCCCGCAGCCGGGGCCCCAACCGGCCCACCAGGTCCAGGAATTCGGGTGGCAGCGGCTGCCGCCCGACCCCGCCGCCGGGCTGCGCCGCGTACTGGTACATGCGGACGAAGGTGCCGACCCAGTGGGGCAGCCCGCCCTCCGGCACCACCCGCCCGGCCTCCATGGCCTCCGTGGCGCCGCAGCCGATGAGCATCCGCAGCCAGTCCCCTCCGTCGGTGGTCCCGTCGGGAAACATCTCCACAAGGCCGCCCGCGATCGCGTCCGTCGGCTGATGGGCCGTCAGGACCCGGCCCGCGGCGGCCAGCAGCGCATCCGGCACCGACTTCTCCCGGGTGACCGACAGGATCGCGCCCACCAGCCGCGCCACCTCCTCGTCACCGTGCCCGGCCGCCTTGGCGGAGGCCCGGACCCGGCGCACCAGATCCGCCGGGAGGTCCGCCTTCGAGCCCGCCCACGCGGTCAGGAACGCGTCCAGGGCCGTGTGCGCCGCGGTCGGCTCCAACGTTTGGGCGAGGAAGCGCTGATGGGCCCCGAACTCCTTGGCAGGCATGGCCCCGCCCTGGGCGAACAGCAGCGCGTTGGCCCTGCCGTACTCGGCATCCACCGGCAGCCCGTGCTCGGCCTCGGCCGCCCGCGCCGCCGCGTAGGCCCGGCCGCCCGGCCGGCTTCCGTACCCGATCAACCGATGGCCCACCGTGTCCCAGAACCACGGCAGATGCGCCGGAGGCAGCCGCCGTGCCCGCGCCGCCATCACGTCGACGAACCGACCGGGCTTGGTCCAGGACCGGTTGAGCTCGGAACCCATGTCCCCGACCAGTTCACGCGCGACCCCGGCCGCACCCGGATCATGGGCGGCGACCCAGTCGGCGTACGTCGTCGAGACATGCGTACCGGCGGTGGGCAACAGAGCGGCAAGCGAGGCGATCATGCTTCGGATGGTCGCATGCGCCACTGACAATGCCGGGGCCGAGGCCTGGCCGGACACCTCGTCCCGGCGCGCCAGCCAGGCCGCGCCGGGACGGAGCGGCTCGCGGAGTTACCGTCGGTGGCATGGCCGATGATCTCCCAGGATGGCGTCAGTGTCTGCTCGGCGGGGCGGTGTTCGTCGTGTGCATGGTCGGCACCACGCTGCCGACCCCTCTCTATGGCCTGTACCAGGACAAGTTCGGGTTCTCCGAGCTGACGGTCACAGTCGTGTACGCGGTGTATGCCTTCGGCGTCATCGGTGTGCTGCTCCTCGCGGGCAATGTGTCCGACGCGGTGGGCCGACGGCCCGTACTGCTGTGGGGCCTGGGATTCGCGGCGGTGAGCGCGGTCTGTTACCTGTGCGCGAACGGGCTGGGCTGGCTGTACGCGGGCCGGCTGCTGTCAGGGCTGTCCGCCGGTCTGTTCACCGGCGCCGCCACGGCGTACGTGATGGACCTGGCTCCGCGCGGCGGCGCCCCTCGGGCCACCTTCGTGGCGACGGCCGCCAACATGGGGGGCCTGGGCTGCGGCCCCCTGCTCGCCGGAGCGCTCGCGCAGTACGCCCCTTGGCCGCTGTACCTGCCGTTCGCCGTGCACCTGGCACTGGTGGCCGGCTCGGCCGCCGTTCTGCTGAGCCTCCCGGAGACCGTACGGGAGCCACAGCCGCTGGGCAGCGCGCGGACGCAGCGGCCGGGCCTGCCCGCGCAGGTGCGGCCGGTGTTCGTGCCCGCGGCGATCGCGTCGTTCGTGGGCTTCGCACTGTTCGGGGTGTTCACATCGGTCGCCCCGGCCTTCCTGGCACAGTCCCTGAACGTCCACAACCATGCCGAGACGGGGCTGATCGTCGCGCTGGCCTTCTTCGCCTCGACCGCGGGGCAGTTGGCCGTCGGCCGGGTCGGACTGCGACGCTCACTGCCCTTGGGCTGCGTCGGCCTGCTGGCCGGTCTCGCGCTGCTCGCGGGCGCCCTGCGCTGGGACCTGCTGCCCCTGATGGTGCTGAGCGCACTGGTCGGCGGCTGCGGGCAGGGGCTGGCGTTTCGCGGCGCCCTGTCCGCGGTGGCCGAGGCATCTCCCGCGGACCACCGCGCGGCGGTGATCTCCACCCTGTTCGTGGTGGCGTACGCGGGCATCTCGGTGCCGGTGATCGGGGTGGGCGTACTGGTGAATCCGCTCGGCCTGGAAGGGGCGGGCCTTGTGTTCATCGGCTGCATGGCCGTCCTGGCTTCGAGCGCGGCCGTCTACCTGCTGCGGCAGCCGGTACGAGCGAGGGCGTGAGACCTGCGGCGCGCTTCAGTCCTCACAGGCCAACGCCTTCGCCGCGAGAGCCGGCTCAGGACCGATGCCGCCGGCCGGTGCCCGCTCGGCACCCCGTCTGCGTGCCCACACGCTCAGGGCGAGGGCGACGAGAGTGACGACCAGGCTCTGCATCGCCCCCCACAGGAAGAGCCAGAGCACCAGCACATACACCGGCACCTTGGGGGCCAGGAAGGCCCGGCCTGCCGATCGCAGCCACCCTTGCGCGGACGCCGGAGTCCCTCCCGAGACCTCGGGGGCGGGCTGGGCACAACGATGTCTCCTGCACCGGCCGGTAATTGGGCGGGTGCCGCACCCCTGGGAGCTCGTAACGCGGTCGAGCCATCCGTCCGCGGCCCCGGTCACGGAAACGCCGTGACCGGGGCCGCAGGATCAGTTGCCTCGGAAGGTGTCGACCGCCGCTAGTTCCGGTACCGGAACACGATGCGGCCGCGCGTCAGGTCGTACGGCGGGAGCTCCACCAGCACCCGGTCTTCCAGGTAGATCTTGATGTAGTGCTTGCGGATCTTCCCGCTGATGTGAGCGAGCACCTGATGGCCGTTGTCGAGCTCCACGGTGAACATGGCGCTGCGCAGGCACTCGACGACCTTGCCCTGGACTTCGATGACGTCCTTGTTCCTGGTCATCGAACCAGCTCCAGGTTGCTGCTCGTAGGCCGGGCGCCGATGGCTTCGAACAGCGTCGAGGCCGCTCGGTTGGACTCGTGGACTTCCGTCCAGGCCGACGTGAAACCGGAGCGGTGCAGCGTCCCCAGCGCGTGGGCGAGGAGCGCCCGTGCGATGCCGCGGCGCTGCTCGCCGGCCCGGACCGCGACAAGGCCGATGCGCGGCCGGTTCACCGTCACCACCCGGATCAGACCCAGGTAGTGGTTCCCCGCCGCGGCCACCGCGTACTTCGACGGATCGACGATGGTGTCGCCTTCGGGGCGGGGGATCACCTCCGCGGGCATCGACTGCCACCACCCGACGGTCGCCTCGACCTCGTCACGGATCGCGCGGTCCACCGCCCGCAGCAGACGCTCGTCCGCCTGACCGGCCGGCACGATCGTCACCCCCGAAGGCGGCAGGACTTCTTCGAGCCCGGTGACCCGCGGGTCGGTCGGCACGTCGTACTCCCACTCGCGGCGCCGGACCGTGAATCCGGCCCGCAGCCAGCCGGCCGTCGTCTCGGCGTCGGCTTCGTCGACCACCGTGTACAGCGGCGCCGGCAGTTCCGCCGGCATCACCTGGGCGAGCCGGTCGAAGGCGGCGCCGTGCCAGGCATCGATGCTGACGAACAAGCGCCCGTCGGGCCGGTGCCCCGCATACCCGCTGCCGACCACCAGGTCGCCGTCCAGCGCATGCCATTGCCCGTCCGCGACGCGCGTGATCGTCACCGCGTCCTCGCCCGAACCAGATGTGAAAGGCTTTGTGTTCATCGGAGTCTCCCTCCAGGAGTGCCTCTGTCTCAGGCGCTCCTGGCGACACCGAACGTCAGCCGCCGGACCGTGACGGAATGAGGGAGCACCCATGGGTAACTGTGTTCACGGGTCTCACCTCCTACGACGACTTCACGATCCACCAGGAAAGTAGCAGCGGGGCATCGCCTCGCTCAAACCCTTTTTCGTGGACGGTTCCGTGCTCAGGCCGCTTGGACCGCCGGGCTCGCGGTGGATGCGGACGATGTCCGTGTAGCGGTGGCCGCTGGACTTGATGGTGCGGGCCTGGGCGACGGCTCCCTCGGTCTGGTCAGCCGCGAGGTGGCCGTCCCGCCGCAGGAATTCGTCGGGGAACGCGGCGAGGTCGATCGGTTCGGACAGGCAAGTCCCTTTCAGGAAGCGTGGGTTGGCCACTTGACGGCGCCTGCCGTCAGCCCGGCGACGAGGTGGCGCTGGAGCAGCAGGAAGCCGGCGATGAGGACGTGACCTGCGGGCCAGTACCTCAGGCGGTCAGGGGGTGGACGCGCGCTGGTCGCAATCTGTCGCTCGCCATACCTCACGGCAGAAGCCGGTGGGGAGCAGGCCCATCACGATGGTGCCGACATCGGAGTTCCCGACCCGGCCGTCGCGATGGCCGTTGCCAACCTCCTGACAACCAGTCAGTTTCTGTACGAGTTCGATCGCGTGGTGGCCGTCACTGAAGATCTCCAGAACCTTCCCTCCCGTATCCGCAGGGCAGTTGACAGGGCCGCTGGGCGGTTCACCGAGCCGGTTGAGCGAGGTGCGGAGTCGTTGGAGGACTGCCTGGTCGGTGACGAGTGCTTGCCTCGGCGTCGCGCCTCGCTCGTTGAGGTCCTGGGTCGAGTAGCCGCACAGCAGCAGGCGGTTGGCGGCGAGTGGTTCGAGGCTGCCGCGATCGTCGGCGCCCCCAGTTTTCAAAGCCGGGGGCGCCACGGGGCAGCGGGTGGTGCGGACGGCCTCCAGGGCGGCGTCGTCGGGTGTTTCCGTGGCGCATCCCACGGCAACGGCGCCAAGCGTCAGGGCGGATGCGACCCATGCTGTCGTACGGCTTCTGACACTCACCTCTGGCACCCCCTTGAGCCGGTACGGGTGGGACGCGGCATGGCCGCAGTCCGTTCCCTCTGACGGGTTATCAGAGATCCGGGTGTCGCGACGGGAGGGGAGCGCCCGCCTGTCACGACGAGCGCGTGAAGGGGCGTGGGCCAGGCCTCCCAACCTGGTCCACGCCCCTCTCCACAGCCGCCGCCGGCCCTCTGCCCGGCGGCTGACCCGGGCCCCTCAGCCCCGGTCGTACGTGTGGAACCCGCGCCCGCTCTTGCGGCCGAGCAGCCCCGCCTCGACCATGCGCTGGAGCAGCGGCGGCGGGGCGTACAGGGGTTCCTTGAACTCTTCGTAGAGGGATTCCGCGATGGCGGCGACGGTGTCCAGGCCGATCAGGTCGGCCAGCTTGAGCGGTCCCATCGGGTGGGCGCAGCCCAGCTCCATGCCCGCGTCCACGTCCGCGGGGGTGGCGAAACCGGACTCCGTCATCCGGATCGCCGACAGGAGGTACGGCACGAGGAGTGCGTTGACGACGAAGCCCGCCCGGTCCTGGGAGCGGACGACCGTCTTGCCCAGGGTGCCCGTGGCGAAGTCCTCCACGGCTGCCACGGTCCCCGGCGTCGTGTGCAGCGAGGAGACGATCTCGACCAGGGGCAGTACCGGGACGGGGTTGAAGAAGTGCAGTCCGAGGACACGGTCGGCACGCCGGGTGGCCATGCCCAGGCGCATGACCGGGATCGAGGACGTGTTGGTGGCGAGGATCGCGTCACCGTCTTCGACGATCTTGTCCAGGCGGGCGAAGATCTCCGTCTTGGCCTCGGTGTTCTCGACGACGGCCTCGATGACGAGCTGGCGGTCGGCCAGGTCGTCGAGGCTGCCGGTGAAGACCGTGCGGGCCAGCGCGTCCTCGGCGGAGACGCGGTCCAACTTGCCGCGCTGGACGGCCCGTTCGAGCGAGACGGCGATCCGCTCGCGGGCGGCAAGGGCAGCGATCGAGTCGGCCTCGCACACCACCGTGTCCAGACCGGCGCGGGCGCACACTTCGGCGATTCCGGCGCCCATCTGGCCGCCGCCCACCACTGCGACCCGGCTGATGGCTGTGGTCATGACTGTCCTTCCGGGCGGTGCACGAGGTGGCGGGCGTAGGCATCGGGGGTGAAGAAGTCCGGCAACTCCTTGGCCAGAGCGGTGCGTTCGAAGAGGCCGCGGATATCGTCGACGGCCGCCCAGGGGTACTCGGCGCCCAGCGCGGCGAGTTCGTCCTCAAGGAGGTCGAGCACCGTCGAGCGACCGACCGCCCGGTGCCGCAGCCACTGCCAGATCTGGACGCGGGCGATCTCGGCCGTGGCGGCGTCCTCCATCAGCCCGTACAGCGCGACGGCCCCTTGCCCGCGCAGCCAGGCGTCGAAGTAGCGCAGGGCGACGGCGATGTTGGTACGGATGCCCTCCGGTGTGGGCGGCGCGCTGGTGCGGCGCACCGACACGAGGTGCGCCGCCGTCACCTCGACGTCGTTGCGGGTGCGTTCGAGCTGGTGCGGCCGGGTGCCGAGCACGCCGTCGAAGACCGCGCGGCAGACGGGGACGAGCGCGGGGTGGGCGACCCAGGAGCCGTCGAAGCCGTCCTCGGCCTCGCGCTCCTTGTCGAGCCGCACCTTGGCCAGAGCCGCCTGATGCGCGTCCGCGTCCTTGCTCGGCACGTGGGCGGCCATGCCGCCGATGGCGTGGGCGCCCCGCTTGTGGCAGGTGCGTACCAGGAGTTCGGTGTACGCCCGCATGAAGGGGGCGGTCATGGTGACTCTGGCCCGGTCGGGCAGCAGGAAGTCGGTGCGGTGGCCGAAGGTCTTGATGAGGCTGAAGAGGTAGTCCCAGCGGCCGGCGTTGAGCCCCGCGCTGTGCTCGCGCAGCTCGTACAGGATCTCTTCCATGGCGACGGCCGCCGTGATGGTCTCGATCAGGACGGTGGCCCGGACGGTGCCGCGGGGAATGCCGAGCAGGTCCTGCGCGAAGACGAAGATGTCGTTCCACAGCCGAGCCTCGTCGCGGCTCTCCAGCTTCGGCAGATAGAAGTACGGGCCGTGTCCCGCGTCGATCTGCCGCTGGGCGCAGTGGAAGAAGTAGAGGCCGAAGTCGACGAGCGAGGCGGGTGCGGGGCGGCCGCCGAACTCCAGATGTTCCTCGGTGAGGTGCCAGCCCCGGGGGCGTACGGCGATGGTGGCGAGTTGCTTGCCCAGCCGGTACTGCTTGCCCTCGGGGGTGGTGAAGTCGATCCGGCGCTCGATCGCGTCCAGCAGGTTCAGCTGGCCGTCGATGATGTTGTCCCAGGTGGGTGAGGTGGCGTCCTCGAAGTCCGCCATCCACACCTGCGCACCGGAGTTGAGGGCGTTCACCGTCATGGCGCGCTCGGGCGGGCCGGTGATCTCCACCCGGCGGTCGGTCAGGCCGGGCGCCGGGGGCACCACCTGCCAGGACTCGTCCGAGCGGATGCCCGCGGTCGCGACGGAGAAGTCGAACGGGGAGCCGGAGGCCAGTCGGGATGCCACCCGCTTGCGCTCCCTCAGGATGTGCAGCCGGCGCTCGCCGAACTCGTCGACGAGACGGCCGACGAACTCCAGGGCCTCAGGGGTGAGGATCTCGTCGTGCCGGTGTCCCGGTGCGCCGAGGACCTGGGCACGGCTGGTCGGGGCGGAGATGGACATGCGGGTCTCCTCTGGAGGCGCGGGGATTCGGCTGCCGGTGGTCGGTGACTGGTCCGGCAGTTCCCCGCGCCCCCTCGGGGCGCGGGACCGCAACGGACCTCAGCAATTCGGCTCAGTGGAACTGCTCTTCCTCGGTGGAGCCGGTCAGTGCGGTGGTCGAGGAGGCCGGGTTGATGGCCGTCGAGACCTGGTCGAAGTAGCCGGTGCCGACTTCGCGCTGGTGCTTGACCGCGGTGAAGCCGTGCTCCTGGGCCGCGAACTCCCGCTCCTGGAGGTCCACATAGGCGGTCATGCCGTGCTCGGCGTAGCCGCGGGCGAGGTCGAACATGCCGTGGTTGAGGGAGTGGAAACCGGCCAGGGTGATGAACTGGAAGCGGTAGCCCATGGAGGCCAGTTCGCGCTGGAACTTGGCGATCTGGTCGTCGTCCAGGGATGCCTTCCAGTTGAAGGAGGGCGAGCAGTTGTAGGCGAGCATCTGGTCGGGGTGCTCGGCGTGGATGGCCTCGGCGAACTCGCGGGCCTGTGCGAGGTCCGGGGTGCCGGTCTCGACCCAGATGAGGTCGGCGTACGGGGCGTAGGCGAGGCCGCGGGCGATGACCGGGGCCATGCCGTTCTGCACCCGGTAGAAGCCCTCGGCGGTGCGCTCGCCGGTCACGAACTGGGCGTCGCGCTCGTCGACGTCGCTGGTGAGGAGGTTGGCGGCGAGGGCGTCGGTGCGGGCCACGATGAGGGTGGGCACATCGGCGATGTCAGCGGCGAGGCGGGCCGCGTTGAGGGTGCGGATGTGCTGGGAGGTGGGGACGAGGACCTTGCCGCCGAGGTGGCCGCACTTCTTCTCGGAGGCGAGCTGGTCCTCGTAGTGGATGCCTGCCGCACCGGCCGCGATCATGGCCTTGGTGAGCTCGAAGGCGTTGAGCGGGCCACCGAAGCCGGCCTCGGCGTCGGCGACGATCGGGGCCAGCCAGTCGGTCGTGTCGGTGCCGCCCTCGGCGGTGGCGATCTGGTCGGCGCGCAGCAGCGCGTTGTTGATCCGGCGCACCACCTGGGGAACGGAGTTGGCCGGGTACAGGCTCTGGTCGGGGTAGGTGTGCCCGGCCTGGTTCGCGTCGGCGGCCACCTGCCAGCCGGACAGGTAGATGGCCTGGAGCCCGGCCTTGACCTGCTGGACGGCCTGCCCGCCGGTCAGCGCGCCCAGAGCGTGGATGTAGTCCAGCTCGTGGAGCTGGCGCCACAGCCGCTCGGCACCGCGCCGGGCCAGCGTGGCCTCCTCGCGGACACTGCCGGACAGCCGGACCACGTCCTCGGCACCGTAGGTCCGCTCGATGCCCTTCCAGCGCGGATCGGTCGCCCACCGCTGCGCCAGCTCCGCCGCTGCCGCCGTCGTCTTTGCCTGTGCCATGACCGTCTCCCGGAGAATCGTGAACTGTGCGAATACGCGGCACTGGGTGCCGTGTTGAAGTGCGAGTGCGGCCCGCCGATCCCTTGGGTCGGCAATCCGAGCAATGATGCAGAGCCGGGCGGAAGGGCCGGGATCTCCGACGCCAGGGCTTGAAATCGCTCCCCGGTTCCGCTCCACCCGACGAGTTCGGCGGGCCGCGGTACGACTCTGGCACCGGCACTCAGTGCCATCAACCGGGGAAAGATGCCAACTTCTGCGAATCTTCGTCCCGTAGTTTGCCAACGTTGTTAAGCCCGAAAAGCTCGCCCCCGCGGCTACGATCGCGAGCAGTGCCGACGATCGTGACCACACAGGAGCCACGGGTGAGCAAGACGTACGCGGGAGCGCGGCTGCGCAGGCTGCGCGAGGAACGGCGCATGAGCCAGGCCGACCTGGCCCGCACTCTCGCCATCTCGCCCAGCTATCTGAACCAGATGGAGCACGACTCCCGGCCGCTGACCGTGCCCGTACTGCTGCGCCTCACCGAGGCGTTCGGCGTCGACCCGGGCTTCTTCTCCGAGCGCGACACCAGCCGCCTCGTCGCAGACCTGCGCGATGCCCTCACCGGCGAGGTCTCGGCCGGCCGGGTGTCCGCCTCCGACCTCTCGGACCTGGCCGCCCGCATGCCGGCCGTGGCGACCGTCCTGGTGGACCTGGGCCGGCGCAACCAGCACCTGGCCGAGCAGCTCGCCGAAGTCGCGGAGGGCCGGGGGCCGGGCGCGGTGGCACAGCCCCGGTCCCCGCACGAGGAGATCCGCGAGTTCTTCTACCGGCGCCAGAACTACCTGCACGACATCGACCTCGCCGCCGAAGACCTCGCCGCCGAGATCGGCATACGCCCCGGCGAGGTCGTGCGCGCACTGTCCGCGCGACTCGCCGAACGTCACGGGGTGCGCCTCGCCACGGACTCGGACCGGCTCCTGCACCACTACGATCCCGGCGCCCGGGTGCTGCACCTCTCCAGCCGGCTGCGCCCGGGCCAGCAGGCGTTCCGTATGGCCACACAGCTCGCACTCCTCGAACACGCGGAGGGCATCTCCGCCCTTGCCTCGGAGGACTTCGCTCGCGGCTCGGCGGCCTGGCCGCTGGCCCGGATCGGCATCGCCAACCACTTCGCCGCCGCGCTGATCCTGCCCTACCGCCGCTTCCACGCGGCCGCCGAGGAATCCCGCTACGACATCGAGCGGCTCACCGACCACTTCGGACTCGGCTACGAGACGATCTGCCACCGCCTCAGCACCCTGCAGCGCCCCCGGCTGCGCGGCGTGCCCTTCTCCTTCGTGCGCGTCGACCGGGCGGGCAACATGTCCAAGCGCCAGTCCGCCACCGCGTTCCACTTCTCGCGGGCCGGCGGTACCTGCCCGCTGTGGAACGTGTACGAGGCGTTCGCCGCCCCCGGACGCATCCACGTCCAGGTCGCCGCCATGCCGGACGGCCAGCGCTACCTGTGGACCGCCCGCGCGATCTCCCGGCACCGGGGTGGCTGGGGCGAGCCCGGCAAGACCTTCGCCATCGGCCTCGGCTGCGAGATCCGGCACGCCTCACGGCTGGTCTACTCCGACGGCCTCGACCTCGACAACACCTCCGCCGCCGTCCCCATCGGGATGGGCTGCCGCCTCTGCGAACGCACCGACTGCCCTCAGCGTGCCGTACCGCCCCTGGACCGGAGCCTCGCGATCGACGAGAACAGCAGCACTTTCGTTCCCTACCCCGTGGCGGGGGAGGGGCCGGGCATCGGCTGACGGAGCATCAGGAGTTGCCGGACCTCTCCACCCGATAGGGCACGTACGTACGCCGGTCGGGATCGATGACCCGCAAGATCTTCGTGATGAGCCGCATCACCGGCCGGACTGACGCCGCCTGTTCCACGCGGTGTTCGCCACGCAGGACCAGAGAGGGGCATGGCGGCCTTCACCGAGAAGCGGCCACCTGAGTTCACCCGCCAAGAGGACGGATCTGCGAACTGCGGTGCGGTCAGCGGCGTTTGGTGCTGTCCGCGTCGCGATTCAGCACACAGTCGCCACACAGCGACCCCTTGCGGCCCGGGGCGGCGCGGTAGATCAGGCAGCAACTCCGGCGTTGGAAGGCGCCGTTGGCGGTTGTGGTGGCGGAATCCCGCAGGGGTGGGCTGTCCAGGAGGAGCGTGACCGCCGTGCGGGTTCGCTCCGCGAGTTCCGGTACGGCAGCGCCGATCATGGTGGCGGCACCGTTGAGGGCCGAGGCGATGTTGCCCTGGAGGATGTGAGGAGAGAGCGAGAACGGCCGCATGGCGGCGGCGAGTTCACCGAGGGGGCGGTCGAGGAAGGACGTGAGTTCCTCGGGTGGAACGGAGCCGGAGCTCATCGCGGTGCCGGGGACGGAGAGGGGGATGGGGCCGCCGAGGACCGGCTGCCAGTGGACGTCCGCGAGGCCGAAGGTGAGAAGGCGTCCGTGCAGCACGAACGCGGCAAGCGCGGGCGACAGCAGCCTGGCGGCCAGGCCGAGGTGGGTCACCGACGCGGCCACCCGCACCTCAATGGCGTCGATCGGCTGCTCGCCGGCCGCGGCCAGCCAGCCCCGTACGGCCGACACGCGGGCCTCGATGAGCTGCCGGGACATCGGGACCCACGGCTCCACCGGCCGTGCGTCCGCGGCGTGGGTGTGCAGGGCGAAGAACGGTCCGAGCGCGGTGATCTCGGCGATCACCGCGCTCGACGTCGGAGCGAACGTCATGCAGGGAGGGGAGCCGGGCCCTGCGCGGGGGCGTCGGCGGATTCCCGGCGGGGCTGGAGAAGGCGCTCGGCCAAGGGGCCGAAGAACAGCCCGATGGCAGCCCACAGGAGGAGCTGAGCTGCGACGGAGAAGAAGCGGAAGGAGAACAGCACGTCGGCGGGGAAACCGGGGTAGACGATCGTGCCCTTGGAATCGGTCAGGGGCAGCGGTGTCTCGGTGGCCTGATCGCCGAAGTTCTCCTTGTTGTAGGCCAGATGCCCGAGCGAGGGCAGGACCAGCATCACGATCCCGATCGCGACGACGAACACGGCACCGCCGATGAGCGTGGCGTTCCAGTTGCCGTAGCGGGCCTGGAGGCGTTTGCCGAGCCAGACCGCCGCCACCAGGAACGCGATCGAGCACACCACCATGATGAGGTAGAGGCCGCTGCGCTGCTTGATGGTTTCCTCGTGGCCGATCGCCGGAGGATTGGCCGGGTACTTGAGGAACGGCACCAGGTACATCGTGAGGAACCCGCCACCGGCGACCACCAGCGCCAGCGTGCGGGCGCGCAGGCCGCCGGCCCGGCCCAGGCAGACCGTGTACGCGACGGCGAAGAGCGCACCCATGGCCATGCCGAAGAAGATCATGCCGACGCCGAGGCCGACATCGGCCTGAATGGTGCGGCTGAACAGGTCCGGGTCGGCCGCCTCGGCGGGCAGGCCGGCGGCCTTGTCGAGGGCGGCCTGGGCGGCGTCACGCCCGCTCTCGTAGTCGACGGCTTTCGCGATCTGCGGTTCGGCGAAGACCCGTCCGAAGACGAATGCGAGCAGCCCCGCCACTGCGCCGACGAGAACGCCGCGCAGTATCAGCTTCTTTTCCATGTCGAGTTGTCCGTACTTCCGTGTGGGTCAGTGGCAGGGGAAGCCGAGGAAGTGACGCCCGTCGTGGACGAACTCGTGGATGTGCATGTCGTTGCCGAAGACCGAGACGGCCCCTTGGTCGACGCCGATGAAGTAGTAGGCGGCCAGTGCGAGGATCGCGGTGCCGACCAGCCACAGCACCGACTTCGAAACCGGCAGGACGATCGGCGTGGAAGCCGGGCGGGATGTGGAAACGCTGCTCAAGGCGAGGCCCTCCTTCTCGGGATCTTGCGTCCCATGGATGAAACGGGGCGAAGCAACGGATAAGTGTCTGACTCACCGGCCACCCTCGCGGGCGGTCGGCTCACAGTGGCGCGACCGTGCTGGAATCTCACCAGCTTCCTTATCTCATCACTACATGTGGAGCATAGAGCTGCCGTCTCGAACGGGTCAATCAAGCCAGTGCCAAGTCCTGGCCCGCTCCCCTCGCAATCCCGCCCGTCCATCGTGCCAGCGCCGGCCCGGCTGCGCGATCCGTACGGGCGCGCACCGTCACAGGGGCGGCCCCACCTCGCTCGACGGTGCGGGGTGGGCCGGGTGCTGCGGCTGTTCGTCGGGGAGGTCAGGCGCCGCATATCCGCGCCGCTCGCGCAGCCGGTCCTCGATCGGTGTGGGGGCGCCGAGGAGGCGCTCCTCGTAACGGCCGAGGGCCAGCAGCACGCCAAGGAGCAGCGGCGGGATGAGAACGGCCACTATGACCATGACGACTCCTCGAAGGCGGACGGTCTGCGGACCGCGTAGCCCCTGTCGCACACCGGAAGCGTTTCGGCAACCGGTGCGGTCGGGAACCCGCAAACGGACAGCGGGCCGATGTTTTCCATCGGCGCAGCACGGTTAGTCGTGAAATATGGTGCAAATCGGCTACACAATGATGACTGAGCAGACGGGTCCGCGCGAACTCGTGGCGGATCTGGTCGCGGCGGAGCGTGCCGGGTTCGACTTCTCCGTCACCTCCGACCACTACTCCCCGTGGCTGGAAAGCCAGGGGCACGCGCCCTACGCGTGGAGCGTGCTCGGCGCGGCCGCCCAGGCCACCACCCGCATCCCGCTGATGACGTACGTGACCTGCCCGACGCTGCGCTACCACCCCACCGTCGTGGCGCAGAAGGCGGCCACGATGCAGATCCTGTCCGAAGGCCGGTTCCGGCTCGGACTCGGCTCCGGCGAGAACCTCAACGAGCATGTGGTGGGCGCCGGTTGGCCGGCCCCGGAGGTCCGCATCGACATGCTCGAAGAGGCCGTCGAGATCATCCGCGCGCTCTTCGAGGGCGGCAACGTCAACCATCAGAGTGCGCACTTCGGCGTCGCGAACGCCCGGCTGTGGGACCTCCCCGACGAACTGCCGCCGATCGGCGTCGCCGTCTCCGGCGAGCGGTCCTGCGCCGTGGCCGGCCGGACCGCCGACCTGGTCATCGCCACCGAAGCCAAGCCGGAACTGCTCGCCTCCTTCGACCGGCACGGCGGCACCGGCAAGCCCCGGGTGGGTCAGCTGCCCGTCTGCTACGACCCCGACCGGGACGCGGCGGTCGCCCGTGCCCACGACCAGTTCCGCTGGTTCGCCGGGGGCTGGCCGGTGAACTCGGAGCTGCCGGGGCCCTCGGGCTTCGAGGCGGCGACGCAGTTCGTGACCCGGGAGGACGTGGCGCGGTCCATCCCGTGCGGCGACGATGTGGACGCCTTCGTCGACGCCGTACGCCCCTACGCCGAAGCCGGCTTCACCGAAATCGCCCTCGTCCAGATCGGCGGCCGACAGCAACTCCCGTTCATCGACTGGGCCGAGAAGAAACTGCTGCCCGCGCTGCGCGAGCTGTGACCGCCGGAGCGGGCGGAGGCTCGGGACACCGGCCCAGGCTCATACGTCGCGGCGCCGGACGACGAACACGGCGAGGGCGAGCGTGATCAGCGGCCAGAGCGCGTACACGAGCCAGGAGCCGGGGACCGTGGCGGTGTAACCCAGGGACCCGGGCTCCGGCTCCCAGTTCTGGAGCAGGCGCTTCCAGGCGGCCGACACCAGGGTGTGTTTGATGTCGGCCGACCAGCGGTTGCTCTCCGAGAACATGGTCGGCAGCATCAGCAGGACGAAGACGCTGGTGACCGTGGTCGCGGCGGCATGCCGGAGCAGAACTCCGAGGCCCAGGCCGACAGTTGCACAGACCGGGGCGACCAATGCGGATGCCGCCAGTGCCCGGATCGCCCCGGGGTGGGTGAGCGCGGCGCCTGTGGGGTGACCGTTCAGGATGGCCTGGGAGACCAGGAAGGAACCGGTGGAGGCGACGGCGCCGACCGCGGTCCACACCATGGCGGTGACAGCCGCCTTGGCCAGTACGACGGAGCCGCGGGCAGGGACGGCCACGGTGGTGGTGCGGATCAGTCCGCTGCTGTACTCGCTCACGACCGTCAGCGCGCCGACGGTGCCGGCGACGAGCATCAGGGTCCAGTACCCGGCCGACGGGTAGGCGTCGAAGGGCAGGAAATCGGCGGAGCCGGAGTCCGTGGTGTGGTCCGACAGCGTGGCCACGGCAGCGGACCCGATGACGAACAGGACGGTGAGCGCGAGGATCCACGGGGTGGAGCGCAGGGACCGCATCTTGATCCACTCGGCGGCGAGCAGGTCGCGGAAACGGGCGGGTGGCGTGGCGAGGGGGGTGGTCCGGGCGGGCGGAGTGAGTGTCGTCATCGGGGCTGTCCTGCCAGGTATTCGGTGCTGTCGGCGGTGAGTTCCATGAAGGCCGCCTCCAATGAGGCGGTGCGGGTGGTGAGTTCCGCCAGCTGGATACGGTTCTCGAAGGCGAGTGCTCCGATCCGTTCCGCCGGGAGTCCGGTCACGACGAGTCGCTCGGCGCCGGCCGAGCCCTCCGGCTCGACCGAGGCACCCGCCGCGGTGAGCAGGGCTGCCAGTTCGGCGGCCTGCGGTGTTCCGACCACGACGCTGCGACGGGTGCCGCGGGCCGCGAAGTCCTGCACCGACTCGGCGGCGATGAGGCGGCCCCGGCCGATGACGACCAGCTGGTCGGCGGTGTTCTCCATCTCCGACATCAGGTGGCTGGAGAGGAAGACCGTGCGCCCCTCGGCGGCCAGGCGGCGGAAGAGCCGGCGTACCCAGAGCACACCCTCCGGGTCCATGCCGTTGATCGGCTCGTCGAACATGAGCACCGGCGGGTCGCCGAGCAGGGCGGTGGCGATGCCCAGCCGCTGTTTCATGCCGAGGGAGAAACCGCCGATGCGGCGGGTGGCCACCTCGGCGAGCCCCACCTCCTGAAGCACCTCGTCCACCCGGCGCCGCGGGATGGCGTTGCTGCGGGCGAGGGCGGACAGGTGGGCCGAGGCGCTGAGTCCGCCGTGGACGTGGCCCGCGTCGAGGAGCGCGCCGACGTGCCGCAGCCCCCGCGGGTGTTGGCGAAAGGGCACGCCGCCGACCGTGGCGGAGCCGGCGGTGGGGGCGTCCAGACCGAGGATCATGCGCAGGGTGGTGGTCTTGCCGGCTCCGTTGGGGCCGAGAAATCCGGTGACCCGGCCGGGCCGGACAGTGAAGGACAGATGGTCGACGGCCGTCTTGCTGCCGTACCGCTTGGTGAGTTCGCTGACTTCGATCACGTCACCCACACTGCCGGGATGGTCCCGCACGGTCATGGGGCCGTGGGTGGCAATCCGGCGGCCGGACTGGCCCATGGGCGTACGTCCCCGGGCTGATGCCCACGTGAGCGGTGGCCGGATAGTCTCCCGGTGTGAACCCGATAATGATCACTCCGCTGCCTGCGCCCGGCGGGCACCGCGGCGTTGCTCCCCGCAGGGCATGTAGCCGATGACGAGGATGAAGGCCCTGGCCTGGGCGGGGAGTGCCGGCTACCTCCTCGTGGTGGGTCTGCTGGTGGGCGGTGCACCGCGGGCGTCGGGTACGGCGCACGGGGTCGGGGCACTGCTGGCCGTGAGCCTGCTCGTCGGCGCGCTGCGACGGACGCCGCTGACGGTGCTGGGCATGGCACTCTTCGGATCCACCGCTGTGGTGGCGGGCACCCCGAGTTCCCTCCATCAGATTCAGGAGGTGTCCTACCAGGGTGAGTTCCTGTCGTATCTCGCGGTGGACCTCGTCCTTGGCTTCATCATCGCCAACTGCGCACGGCGGGCTTCGACCGTCGCGGTGGCCGTTTCGTTCGTGGTGCAGCTCCTGGTGATCGGCCTCTACGCGCACGGGGACAGCCTGACCGTCAACGGGGTCATCGCGCTGCTCGCGATGGCCGCATCCTGCGTTGCCGGTCTGCTCGTTCGCGAGCGCCGCGAGCACGCGGTGGCGCTGCGCTCGCAGGAGGTGGCCGAGGCCGTGACCGCCGAACGGCTGCGGATCGCACGGGAGTTGCACGACATGGTCGCGCACAGCATCGGCATCATCGCCATCCAGGCCGGAGTCGGGAACAGGGTCATCCAGACCCAGCCGGCGGAGGCCCGCGAAGCCCTGCGTGCCATCGAGGCCACCAGCAGAGAGACCCTGTCGGGCCTTCGGCGCACGCTGGTGTCGCTCCGTCAGGCCGACCGGGGCGAGGCTCCCTCGAAGGAGTCGTCACTGGCACCCGCACCGGGGCTCGCGGACATCGAACGGCTTGCGGCGGCGACCATGGACGCGGGCGTACGGGTCGACATGCGGCGTAGCGGAAATCAGCGCCCGCTGCCTGCCGACATCGACCTGTCCGCCTACCGCATCGTGCAGGAGGCGCTGACCAACGTGGTCCGCCACGCGGGCACCGGGCGCTGCCGGGTGGCCATCGACTACGGGAACGAGGAACTGTCCGTGGAGGTCATCGACGACGGACGTGGGACCGCCGGGGACGGCTCGGCCCACGGTTTCGGCATCGTCGGCATGCGCGAGCGGGTCGGCCTGCTGGGCGGCCGGCTCAGCGTCGGCCCGCGCCCCGAGGGCGGCTTCCGGGTAGCGGCCCAGCTGCCACTGCCCGCGCCCGTCACCGGCCTCGATGTTCCGGTGGAGGTCCGATGACCGTCCGGATCCTGCTCGCAGACGACCAGCCGCTGGTGCGGTCGGGCCTGCGTGTGATCATTGCCGACCACCCCGACCTGGAAGTCGTCGGCGAGGCCGTCGACGGCTCCGAAGCCGTCCGGCTCGTCAAAGAGCTCGTCGCCGACGTCGTGGTGATGGACATCCGGATGCCCGGCATGGACGGCATCGAGGCCACCCGCCTGATCACGGACGGCCCGGCAACGACCCGCGTCCTCATCCTGACCACCTTCGACGAGGACGACCACGTCTACGGCGCGCTCCGGGCCGGCGCGAGCGGCTTCGTGGTCAAGGACATGGCGCTGGACGACATTCTCGGAGCGATCCGCGTGGTCGCCGCGGGCGACGCCCTGATCGCGCCGGGTGTGACGCGCCGCCTGATCGCGGACTTCGCCGGGCGCCCCGAAGCACCCCCGCAGCGCTCCCTGCGACCGGTCGAGAACATCACCGAGCGGGAGCGAGAAGTGCTGACCCTGGTCGGACGCGGCCGGTCGAACACGGAGATCGCGGAGGAGCTCTTCATCACGGTGGCCACCGCCAAGTCCCATGTGTCACGGCTGCTCACCAAGCTGGGAGCCAGGGACAGGGTCCAACTCGTCATAACCGCCTACGAGTTGGGGCTCGTCACGCTGTCGCGGTGAGGTCCGCCGAAGACGCGGGCATCGCGGACGGCCACCGCGTGACCACCGTCCCCACGGTGGGGCTGTCCCCACCCCGAAGTGGTGGCTCGCAGGATGGGCAAGGGTGCCCGCGGGCAGCGACCGTGTCGTAACACGTTTACCGCACACGTCTGCCGCTCATCGGGCGGGCGAGACGGCACGACAGAGTGCCGGCTTCGCCGTCCGATGCTGCGGAGGACCAGGTGAAGGATTACGAAGGGGGAACGGTGAAACATCCCAAGGAGCATGCTCTCGCGCGCCGTACGGTGCTGGCTGTCGGGGCGGGCGCCGCCGCGGGAATGGTGTGGGGCACCGCGGGGAGAGCCGCCGCCGACGGGCTCAGGGGGCCGGTGGAGCAACGAGCGGTGGACGCCGAAGTGGCTCGCCTGGAGCGCTGGTTGATCGAGTTGCGGCGGGACATCCACCGGCACCCCGAGATGCCGGGTCAGGAGCAGCGCACCGCTGCCGTGGTGGCGCGGGAGCTGCGAGCGGCCGGTCTTGAGGTCACCACCGGGGTGGGCGGCAACGGCGTTGGCGGCGTGCTGAGGGGCTCGCGTCCTGGCCGGACGGTCGCGTATCGGGCGGACATGGACGCGGTGCCGCCCAAGGACATCGTCGGGGGCGGTCCGGCCGCGGCTCATCTGTGCGGGCACGACATCCACACCACGGTGGCCATCGGTGTCGCGAAGGTTCTGGTGCGGCTGCGGCGGCAACTGAGCGGAACGGTGGTGTTCCTCTTCCAGCCCGCCGAGGAGGCTCTCACCGGGGCTCGCGCAGTGATCGACGCGGGCGTGCTGGAGCGCACCCGCGCCGAGGAGATCCACGCGCTGCACTGCGGGCCGTTCCCCGTCGGCCAGTTCGCTGTCACCTCCGGCTTCGGGCTGCCGGGCCAGGACAGGGCGGAGGTGACTCTCACCGGGCCGGGCGCGCCCGATGCCGCGCGGCGACTGGCTGCCGAGATCGGCGCCCTCGCCACGGTGGCACCGCCGCGGACACCTGCGGACATCGAGCGGATGATCGCCGACGCCCAGATACCCAACGGGCCGCTGGCCCGGTTCGTGGCCATGCGGGCCGGGGCACAGGAGGCCAAGGTCGGCGTGTCCTACCGCTGCTGGCCGCAGGAGCGGTACACCGAGGTACGGGAGAACATCCGCCGCCTGGCCTCCTCGTACCCGGGTGCCGAGGTGGCCTTCCCCGCCGACCCGTTCCCCGCCATGGTCTGCCCGGAAGGTGATGGCGACAGGCTCGCCCACCACCTGCGCCGCACACTGGGCCGGAACGCGGTCGACGTGCTCCACGCCGCCTTCCCTCCGTTCAGCGGCGAGGACTTCGCCCTTTACCTGAACCGCATCCCCGGCACGTTCACCTTCCTCGGCGTCCACGCACCCGGCGCACCCATCACCACCGCCTACCCGCACTACCCCGACTTCGCCCCGGACGAGCGTGCCATCGGCGTCGGCGTACGGACGATGGCAGGCTGGCTCGCGGAGCGCACCGACAGGCGCGGCGCCTGACTGGGTCCGCGTCAGTCGTGGGAGACGATCCGGCCGTCCACGTCGAGCAACGGGTGGAGGCGTACTGGGTCCTGGCTGTTGACGTCGGACGGGCGCGGGCCCTCGGGGCCGTCGGGCCCCCATCGCAGCAGGCGGCGCGTACGGGCGATCTGGTAGACGGTGCCTTGGAACTTCAGGCGGTTGACGCGACCGGCCCGGAGCGCGGTGGCGGCCCTGGCGTACTCGGCCAGGTCCCCGGCCTGCCGTGCGGCGGCTCCGTCGCCCTCGGTCTCGGTGCGGGCGTCGACGTCCATGGCGGCGTCCATCGGGATCAGCCCACGCATGCGCGGCCATGTCCAGGTCAGGGCGAAATCCAGGGACCTGCGGGCCGAGTGCGCGGTCGAGTGCGGACCGCTGACCGGCGCCCAGCTGTTCGTGGACCGCTCCACGACCGTGAATGACGGCGGCAGGAGCAGAATGTCCGGATACAGATCCAGGGCCCGGCGCGAGTCGACGCGTACGTCCTTGGGGAACCGGTCGCCGGTGTAGCAGAGGTCGCGTAGTGCCAGCTGCTCCGCGACCTGCGTCGGGGTGACCGGGGCCTCCGGGTCCAGGACCAGACCGTCATCGACCTCCGGCCCCCTGGACGCGCGGGACCAGTCGGGGACAAGGGGCTCGGGATCGGTCGGGCGTGGCCCTTCCATTGCGCCCCGGCTCCCGACGGCCGCGTACTCCTCGGCGCGCACGATGCGGAACCGGGTCCCGGCCACGGCGAGTTCGTCGACGCGCTCGGTCTCCAGCCGGGTGACCGCCGCCAGCAGGGCGCGCCGCTCATCCGGGCCGTCCGCGTCGTCCTTCGCGCGGAACCACAGCCGCGAGTTCAGGCTGTCCCGGGCCTGTTGAGGACAGCCGAGCGTCACCGCGACGATGACCCGCCACGCCGCCCCGTCACCGTCGTCCTGTGCCGCCACCCCGAACAGGGGGCCCCGCACGACCAGATTCCCTATACGCGCGACGGCGTCCACGGCATCGGCCTCCACGGCCGCCTCCACCGGCTCCACCGGCACCCGCACCGTGATCGGTCGCGCTCGGCCCGGTCCCGCATCCCCATGGTTCATGCCGTCATCCTGGCGATGACAGCAGGCCGACGTCCTTGAATCTGCGGATTCACCCACCTCTCTGCAGAAAGGGCGATACCGTCCGCACAGCCACCGGCCGGATGCGGCGCGGACCTTCACAAGCCCGCGCCTAGGCCATGGGCCGGGTCATCACCATGCGTGTGATGTCCACTCGCGACTTGGCGCCGAGTTTGCGGTACGCGCGGGTGAGAGCCGCCTCCACCGTTTTCACGCTGAGTACCAGACCCGCCGCGATTTCGCGGTTGGTGGCGCCCTGTGCGACGCGGGCGACCACGCTGCGCTCGGTCGATGTGAGGTGGTCCGACCAGGAGCCTCCCTCGGGCAAACAGGCCGAGCCGTCCTGTGCGCGGTCGCGTTCGGCGCGGGTCATGGCGGCCCAGGGGCGGGCGTCGGCCTTGGTGAAGATCCGGAGGGCGGCCGAGAAGGCGGCGCGGGCGGCGGCCTCGTCTCCGAGTCGGCGCCGGACCCGGCCCAGGGCCGCTCTGGCGCGGGCCTCCTCCAGGGGATACCCGGTGGTCCGTAGCCGTGCCGCTGCCTTCTCCAACTCCCTTGCCGCTCGCGGTAGTTGGCCGCGAGCGACGTCGACGGCCGCTGCCGCTCTGTCGAGCGTGGCCAGGATGCCGGGGCGGCCGAGCCGCACGGCTTGGCGGCGGGCCAGGGCGATGACCGCTTCCGCCTCGTCCGGTGCGCCGTCGGCGGCCAGGGCCTCCGCGAGGTCGGCGTGCCAGCGTCGGGTCGCCGGATCACGCTGCCCCTGCGCGGTCTCCAACTCGCCCACGTGTCTGAGGAGTTCAGCTGCCTGCTTGCTCTGGCCGCTGAACAGTCTGATCCTCCCCTCGGCATGCAGGGCCCGGGGCAGGAACAGCCGGTCGTCGTCGTCCTCGCTGTGCCGTTTGGCCGTCTCCGCCGCGGTGAGCGCCCGGCTCAGACTGCCGCCGGCCGTCTCGGCGAGCGCGACCGCGTACCACGCGGGCCCCTGGCTGAGCCCCGCCTCCTCGACGATGCGCAGGCTCTGGCGGGCGATGGTCAGGGCCGGGCGACAGCGTCCGCGCTCGATCTCGACCTGGGCGAGCCCGATGAGGCACTGGCTCAGGCTGTCGGCCGAACCGCGCTGCCGCAGCCGGTACACGAGGGTGCGCAGCTCGGCCCTTGCCTCGTCCAGCTCGTCGCGCACCAGGTGGAACCGGTGTTTGAGGTAGACCGGCCCGTTGTGGTGTGTCATCGCGTGTACGTCGTGTGGTGCGGCGAGCGCAGCGGCCAGGGTCGTTTCCGCCTCCGGGAGCCCCAGGAAGAGTTCCAGGGCCGCCTGTTGGGTCAGCGCCATGAGCTCGGTCCGCCGGTCGCCGGTCCGCGCCGCGAGCCCGGCGGCCCGGACGGCATGGCCGTGGGCGCGTGGCGCGGAGCCGCCCACCATCCACTCGCGCCAGCTCATCCGGTAGTGCAGCTGCGCCAGCAGCCCGGGGTCGCCGCCGGCGTCGCGTACCGCCTCCGGGAAGACGTCCGCGATCTCGGCCATCGCCTGGCCGCAGGAGTCGATGACCACGTTCCAGGCGCGTACCCGGTCGGCGGGCCGATCGGCGTCGCCCAGTACCTCGTGCGCCAGTTGCCGCGCGAAGCCGAGGTCTCCGGCCTCGATGCCGTCCTCGGCGGCGGTGAGCCTGCGCTCGATGTCGACGTATGCCTGACCGGCGGGGGTGTACTCGGCTGCCAGGCGGCCGAGTCTCGCCGCGGTCCTGGGAGCACCCCGGCGGCGGGCCGCCGAGGCGGCCGCGGAGAGCCGTGCGGCCACGACCGGATCGGGGCCCGCCGTGAGCCGCGCGATGTGGTGTGCGCGCTCGACCGCGTCGTCGGACGCATCGGCCAGCGCGCGGTGCGCCTCCAGCAGGTGTTCGTACGGGGTCTCGGCCTGGAGCACCATCGGCGTCAGCGGGTCCAGGAACCTGATGGTCCCGCGGTCGGACACCGGAACGATGCGGATGATTCCGTCCCGTACGCAAGTGTCCAGGTCGGCAGAGACCTGCCGGCAGCCAGCGCGCCGTAGCAACTCCACCGTGGGACGTCCGGCGGCGCCCGCGACGACCAGCGTCTGCCGGGCACTGGCGGGCAGGGCGCCGATGCGGTCCAGGATCGGCCGGCGCAGGGAGTCCGGGACGGGGAGCGGTTCGGTCGAGTCGGGCAAGTCCGTGCCATCGAGGCGGACGCGCTCGTCGAGAGCGGAGCTGAGCTCCAGTGCGGTACGGGGGTTGCCGCCGCTCGCCTGATGCAGCCGCGCGACGAGCGTACGGGGCCAGAAGGGGTGATCGTGCCGTTCCAGGAGCTCGCCGACCTCGTGGGCGGTCAGGGGCGGGACGCATATCCGGCGGACCGGCTGCGCGCACAGTTCCAGTACGGAGCGGTCGGACGAGGAGCCGGACTCGTCCCCCGTCCGCAGCGTGGCGAGCACCGACAGGCCCGAATCGGCGCGGCGGGCAAGGTATTTGAGGAGCTCCGCCGTCGGTCGGTCGAGCCACTGTGCGTCGTCGACGACCAGCAGGACCGGACCGGTGGTGCCGAGCAGGGCGAGGACCTTGCGGACGGCGATCCGCAGGACGAGCGCGTCCCGCCCGGCGGCCGGACCGGCCAATTCGCTACGCAGCAGGGCCTGGTCGAGTGCGGTGCGTTCGTGGGCGGCCAGTGCGGAGAGGGTGTCGTCGGCCACGCCGGTCAGCAGGTCGATGAGCCCGAGGAAGGGGCTGTCCTGTTCGGCGGGGGAGGGCGAACAGCGCAGGACCTGGTGGCCGCCGGTGCGCAGGTCCGCGGCCAGCCGAGACGCCACCGTGGTCCGGCCGATGCCCGCCGGCCCGGTGAGGAGGACACTGCCTCCGCGCGACAGGTGGGTCCGTACGGTGTCGCAGAGGGCGTCGCGTTCGACACCGGGTGGAAGAGTGGTCGGCTCGGTCATCGCAAGCCCTCCCGGACACAGCCTCGTTCACGCCTCAGACGCCGGCCATGAACCTGCCCTTCATCGTGCCGCGCCGAATGTAGGACTGCCCTCGGTGAAAGGTCAAGACCAATTGGGCGTGGGGAGGAGCCGACCCGCCGGTAGGCGGAACGGGCCGTCGGTCGAAAGACCAACAGCCCGTCCGCCTGGGCGAGTTGCCGAAGCTCAGCAGGCGCCCGCGTCCTTCCAGACGGCCCAGGAACCGGGCGCGCCCGGCTCGGCGCCGGTCGAGTACCACTGGGAGGACCACTTGTGGCCCTTGTACGAGACCTGGTCGCCCGGCACGTAGCTGGCCGTCGCGCTCCAGGCGGGGAGGTTGCCGCAGCCTCCAGGCGGGTTGCCGCCGGTGATGGTCCAGGTGAAGGAGGCCGTGCCGGTGGCGTTGTCGGTGTTCTTCGCCGTGACGGTCACGGACGCGGTGCCGGCGGTCGTCGGAGTACCGGTGATGAGACCGGTGGAGGAGCTGATCGAAAGGCCCGCGGGCAGGCCGGTCGCACTGTAGGTGAGCGTCTTGCCGCCGGGATCGCTCGCCTGGATCTGCAGGGAGACGGCGGCGCCGACGGTGCCGTTCTGGTTGCCCGGGTTGGTCACCGAGGGCGAGCCCGGCTGACTGTTGCAACTGCCGGGGACGGGGTCGGCGCCGGTGACACTGACGGCTGCCCAGGCCGCGTCGATGGTGTTGTACTCCGTGCAGTGCGTGCCGTAGAGGTCGGCTGCGGCCTTCAGCGAGTCGATGCGCGCCTGGTGGTAGTTCTCGCTGCTGTTGGCGTACGAGGCAAGGGCCTTGTACCAGATCTTGGCGGCCTTGTCGTTGCCGAGCCCGGTGACCGTGGAGTTGTTGCAGGTCGGGCTGTTGCCGTAGCCGTGGTCGCCGCTGCCGACGGCTGCCAGGAAGAACCAGTGGTTCAGCGGACCCATCGAGTAGTGCGGGTCGAGGCTGCCGTTGCCGCTGTCCCAGCAGTTGGGCGACCGGCCGTCGAGGGAGGGGTTGTACATGTAGCGCAGCGGCTTGCCGTCGCCGTTGATGTTGATGAGTTCACCCATGGTGTAGTCGGGTGTGTCGACCGGGTTGTTGGCGTAGAACTCGACCATCGTGCCGAAGATGTCGCTGGTGCCCTCGTTCATGCCGCCGGTTTCGCCGGTCTCGTCCCACCCGGTGAGTGCACCGCTCACACCGTGGCTCATCTCGTGGCCCGCGACGTCGAGTTCGACCAGCGGGCGCGCGTTGCTCTGACCGTCGCCGTAGGTCATCTGGGTGCCGTCCCAGAAGGCGTTCACGTATGCGTTGCCGTAGTGCGTCCGCGACGGTACGCCCCGGCCGTCGCCGAAGATGCCGTTGCGGCCCTGGACGTTCTTGTAATAGTCGAACGTCTCGGCCGCGCCGTAGTGCGCGTCGGCACCGGCGGACGCCGGGTCGCTGGTGGAGCCGTTGCCGAAGGTGCCGCTGGAGCTGGTGAAGACCGAACCGGTGCCGTTGGTGGCGTGGTTGAGGTTGGTCGTGTAGCCGTTGCCGTGCGACGGGTCCGTCATCGAGTAGCCGCTGCCGGACTGGGTGACGTCGAGAGAGACCCGGCCGCTGTAGATCGACTGGCCTGTCCCGGCGACCGTCGGTGCGGCGGCCTGAGCCGCCGCACCGACCTTCGAGGCGGTGGCGTGCGCGGCCCCCTCGGCCGCGAACGTGCTCACCTCGTCATTGGTCCGTACGACCTTGCCGGTACGGGCGTCCACCAGAACGTGCAGGCGGCTGGGTGTCTGGTCCGGGCGGGTGCCGCTGACGACGGTCTCCCAGACCAGAGTGGCGTCGGTGCCCGACATCTGCACCGCGAGGTGCGAGGCGGAGACGGAGTCCACGTGACCCTTGAACGCGCCGGTCGACACCTTCGCCGCGCTGGATGCGGGCAGTCGGGGCTCGGTGGAGACCGACCCGGAGGTCTGTGACCCGGTGGCCAGCGATGCGTACGTCCCGTCCTTCTTCAGGTGCACGATGACGTCGCCGCCGTAGGCGGGAAGGCCCTTGTACGTGCGGTCGAAGCGGACGGCGGCGGCGCCGTCCCGGTCGACCACCAGGTTCCGGACCGAGAAGGCGTCGCCGTCGGCCTTGTGGGCGGCACTCGCGTGGGCCGCCAGAGCCTTCTGCGCGGCGTCCACGACGCGGCTGCGGACGGCGGGGGCCGGATCGGCCGTGTAGGGGGCCGGGCCGAAGGCGCCCGGGCCGGCGGTCGGCGCGGGGCGCGGCGTCGGTGCCGCCGTGGCGGCGGGCAGGGCGATGGCGGACGCGGACACGCAGGCCAGCGCGACCGTCAAGAGCCTCGCGGCTCTTCGTATCTCCATAGGAGTGGGGGTTCCTTTCCCTTCGGACACGTGCGGGTGTGCTGACGGCGCCGCTCGAGGCGGGAGCCGCGCCGACGCATGAGTGTCCGCAACGGGGTTGGCGGCGGCCAGGCAGTCTGGTGAGTGTGAGGGGTTTCCCTATCCGGGGGGGCCAGGATCGGGGCTGCCCCGGCGCGCCGAGGCGCGCGCCCGACTCCTCAACAAGGCGTGATGTCAGCCGAGTTGGGGAGTGGGGCGCGCATCGATCGGCGATGGTGAGCGGGTCGCGGCGGCTCGCGATGGAGGCATGCGTCACCGGCGGGCCCGTACTGGCCGCCGGGCCCTTGGGCATCACGGCGGCAACAGGCCTCAGGAGGGGCGCACCCGCGCAGAGATGGTGACCGGAGCCGCTCAGTCGTGTGAAGGCTCGATCGCTTCGCAGTCCTCGCGACGGATCCGCTCAACTCCCCAGACGCCGAGCGGTCCGAGCGCTTGATTGAGTGTGTCCCCGTGCTCGGTCAGGGAGTACTCCACCCGCGGCGGCACCTCGGCATACACCTTCCGGTGCACGAGACCGTCCTCCTCCATCTCACGCAGGTGCTGCGTCAGCATCTTCTCGCTAACCCCCGGCATACCGCGACGGAGCTCGCCGAAGCGGCGTACGCCATGGGCATGGAGTTCCCAGAGGATCAGCCCCTTCCACTTGCCGCTCACCACGTCGAGCGCGGCGTCGATGCCGCAGATGTAAGGCCCGCGTCTCGGCGCCTTGGTCATCACAAGTCCCCTTACGAAAAGGTAAGTACCGCAGAAATTAGTGGGTACTTCCGAGACTAGCGGCGCTCTCTGATCATGGAGGTGTGAACGAACAACAGAACCGAACCACCAGGAAGAACAGCGCTGTCACCGTGATCGGGCTCGGCCCGATGGGTCAGGCGATGACACGCGCCCTCCTCACCGCCGGCCACCCGGTCACCGTCTGGAACCGCACCGCCGGCAGGGCCGACGGTCTCGTCGCCGACGGAGCAACGCTCGCGGCGACGCCCGGCGAGGCGGTCGAAGCGAGTGACCTCGTGATCCTCAGTCTCACCGACTATCAGGCCATGTACGACATCCTCGACGGTGCCACCGCATCGCTCGCCGGTCGGACACTGGTCAACCTGAGCTCCGACACCCCCGTCCGCTCACGTGAAGCGGCCACCTGGGCGGCAGCCCACGACGCCGACTTCCTCACCGGCGGTGTCATGGTCCCCGCGCCGATGGTCGGTACGGAAGCGGCCCATGTGTACTACAGCGGCCGCGGCGAAGTCATGGAGAGTCACCTGGCGACGTTGACGCTGCTCGGAACCCCGAAGTACCTGGGGGAGGACCCGGGCCTGGCCCAGATGATGTACCAAGCCCAACTCGCGGTGTTCCTCACCACCCTGTCCGCGCTGATGCACGCCACCGCGATGCTGGGCACCGCGGGAATGAAGGCCGGGGAAGCGTTGCCGGAGCTGCTCTCCTCCGCCGATGCGATCGGCGACATCCTGCGGGCCGGCGAGAAGAACCCCGGCACCGCGCTCGACGCCGGCGAGCATCCCGGCGACCTCAGCACGGTCACCATGATGGGTGCGACGTCCGACCACATCGTCGACACCAGCAGGTCACTCGGCCTCGACCTCGCCCTCCCACTGGCCGTGCAGGCCCACTATCGGCATGCGATCAACGAGGGCCACGGCAGCGACAATTGGACTCGCATCATCGACAGCATCCGAGCGGCTCACTGAGCAGGGCTGTGCCGCGGGTCCGGTCTCCCGCGGCCAGCGGCGCCCGGCCGCCGTACATCAGGGACTGGGCGAGGTCGTAGGGCTGGCGCAGTTCCCGCCAGGCCGACGCGTCGCCGGCGGACGGCCGCATCCCTGGGGATACCCGGACGGTCTTAAGTCCCCCTGCGGGAAAGGGAGTTGATGCATACTCAGCCCCGGACCGGGACCGCGTAGGGTGACTGGAGACAAGCCGTACCGCCTGCACCGCACCGACGGGTAGCCTCGGCTCCGTGCCCCGTCATCTGAAGAAGCCCCGCCGTCTGGTCGCCGATGGGCGCGTGTACGTGTGGACGCTCCGCCACCGCCACACCGTGCTGGACAGTGGCCGGTCCGCGGACTGTCGGCAGACCCTCACGCTTTCCCCGCAGCCGTCCGGCACCGGTGGCTCGCTGCGCATCGTCTTCGCCTCGGGCCCCGACCGGTACGTTCCGGGCGGGGCGCCGCTGGGCTCCGGGGACGTCGGGTTCATCCGGGGCGGCTCGCTGAACCTGCACGAGCCGGGCGCCGTCCGGGCCCTCCTCGACGCGGCACTGGCCCGCGGGTGGCAGCCGGAGGAACGGCGAGCGGTGGAGCTCGACGGCTGGCCCCTGCTGCAGGCCGTGGCCGCCGAGCGAGCCGGAGTCCGCGGGGCTGCGCGGCCGGACGCCGAGCAGGCCGCGGCGAACAGGCAGGACTGAGGTCCAGGGCCCCCGCCGTTAAGCAGCCCCGCCGGCGAGCCGCTGTGCCGCCCGGTCACCGCGGCGGCCTACGGGCTCGACTCCCCATGCCGCACCCAGACCGGCCGTCGGCATGTCGACATGGACGGACTCGTACGAGCCGGCCGGGATGATGTACGTCTCGTGCCAGATCCCCACGGCACCCTTGGCGCTCCGCGCGCGGCGGTTGAACGCCGACCACGCGGGGTGATGCTCCCGGCCCTGGGCGGATGCGTAGGCGAGCAGCTTCTCGCGCGACTCCCAGTACTGCACGACCCGCTGTACGCGGGGGCCGCCGCCGCCCAGCGCCCGCAGGCTCAGGAGTCCGCTTCCGCCGTCCCGCGAGAGCTCCTTGAGCATGCGCGGCATCGCGGCGACGACCGGTAGCCAGTGGCGTACGGCCTGCCAGCGGTTGATCCGCATCCCGATGAGGAAGACGACGACGTCTCCCTCCGCGGGGCTGCGCCTCGTGCGGGCGCTGATCCAGATCGGCGGGGTTCCGGTGGCTGCCGCGCGCGAGGTGATCGCTGCCGCGGAGGACGAGTCGCTGGACCATCACCTGCGGCTCGGCGCGGCGACCCGGGCGCTGCCCTGCGCCGAGGGGCCGGCCGACGACGACCCGGCGGTGGAGACCGCCCGCCGCTCGGTGGAGGCCCTGCTGGAACGGCTGGGCTGGTCCTGCGGCCCCGGGCTGGACATGCTCGCCCCCGCCTACCGACGGCTCATCGACTCCGTCGCCGCACTGGTCCGGCTCGGCTACCCCTGCGACACCGAGCAACTGCTCCCGTACGGGCAACTCGCGGCGCAACTGGCGGTCACCGATCTGGACATGATCGAGGAGCAGTCGACCCCGACCGGGCAGATCGAGGCCGCCGTCGCGCTGACGGTGCTGTACGAACCGGTACTGCTGAGCCTGCGGCGCATGGCTCACGCGCAGGAATCCGCCCGGCGCTTCTGAGGCCCCTCAGCCCGTCCCCGGCGCCCCTCGACCAAGGGCCGACTGGATTGTCAGTGCCTGCCTCTAACGTCGATGGCATGGGACCGGACCGGCCGGCGCCATCGAGCCAAGGGAGCGGCCATGGGCAACATCAGCATCGACAAGACGGCGCTGTCGCGGCTCCTCGCCGACAGCTCGGGCGGCCACGGCACCTCGTACCAGCAGGCGTTCGTGGAGCTCGCCGCGACCCACCGCGGCCAGCCGCCTGCCCGGATCGTGCCCCTGTTGCGTACCGCCGCCGACCGGGCGCTGCTCGGGTTCACCGCGGCGGACCTGCGTGAGCAGGCGGAAGCCATCAGCACCGGCCGGCCTTACGAGCTGAGGATCTCCCTCACCTGAAGCCCACCTGAGCCGCACATATGCCGCCACCACCCCGCAGCCCGCCCCTGCCCGGTACGGGTGGGGGGTGTAGGGCCGGGAAAGACACCCTGCGCGAACTGGCCGACGAGGGCAACGAGACCGCTCTGGACCGGCTGGCCGACCTGGCCGACACAGCCGGCGACCTCGGAACTGAATGAGCTGCTGGACGAAGGATCCCTGCGCGCCGGGTTGCTGCTCACCCGACGTGCGGTCGCGACCGGCGATCTGCGCGCGTTGCAACGGATCGCCGACGCCGGGTACGAGCTGGAGTGACTGTTGAGCGCACCGGCCGACGGGCCTGCGGATTGAGGGTGCCACTGCTCCGGGTCCCAGGCCGCGAGCAGGCCGAAGACACGTCGGTCGCCGTCCAGCTTCGGGGAGTCCACCGGGATGCGGCCGTACATGGTCAGGACCAGCTCACCCGCCGTGCCCCGGGCTGAGGCGGCGGTGGCGTTCGGGTCCTCGTCGGCAGTGGTGGTGGGCGCCGTGCCGGGTCCGTCACTCACCCCCGATCACTTGTCCCAGGTGACCGGGAGGCTCTTCACCCCGTAGATGTCCGCGGTCTCCGGGCGCAGGCCGACCTCTTCGGCCGGTACGGCCAGGCGCAGTGTGGGGAAGCGGTCGAGCAGCGCGGAGAACGCGACCCGCATCTCGACGCGGGCCAGCTGCTGGCCCAGGCACAGGTGGATGCCGTGGCCGAACGCCAGGTTCGCACCGTCCCGCCTCCCGAGGTCGAGCACGTGCGGGTCGGTGAAGCGCTCGGGGTCGCGGTTGGCGGTGTTGTACGAGAGGACGACCGTCGTGCCGGCCTCGATGGTCTGGCCGCCCACTTCGACGTCCACCAGGGCCGTCCTCATGAACGACTTGGCGACGCTCAGATACCGCAGCAACTCCTCCACGGCCCGGTCGGTGAGCGCGGGATCGGCGCGCAGCGCGGCCAGTTGCTCAGGGTTCTGCAGCAGCGCGAACGTCCCGAGGGACAACATGTTGGCAGTGGTGTCGAACCCGGCCGCGAGCAGGATCAGGCTGATCCCCTGCAACTCCTCGTCGCTCAGGTCGCTGTCGGTGAGTTCGCTGAGCACGTCGTCGGTGGGGTTCGCGCGCTTGGCGGCCACCAGTTGTGCGAGGTAGCTCTGGGTCGCGGTGTAGGCCGCTATCAGGTCCTCGTCATTCGTCTCTCCGTTCATGAACTTGTCGATCTGTTCCTGGAAGGAGTCCCGGTCCTCGTACGGGACCCCCAGCAGCTCGCAGATGATGATGGTGGGGATGGGCTTGGCGAACGCGGTCACGAGGTCCGTCGGCGGCCCGGCCTTCTCCATGGCGTCCAGGCAGTCGGTGGTGATCTGCTCGATGCGTTCGGTGAGCAGTCGCATGCGCCGTGCGGTGAACTTGCCCACCAGCGGCTTCCGGTAGCGACCGTGCTGTGGTTCGTCCATGAGGAGGAATTCGCCGGGCGGCGCCGGCGGGATCTCGAAGTCGACCACGTTCAGGAGCTCTTTGCGCGAGCTGAACCGGGGGTCGGCAAGCACCGACCTGACCAGTTCGTAGCCCGTGATGAGCCAGCCGGGTTTTCCGCCGGGGTGGGTGTAGCGGCTGATGGGCCCGTGCCGGCGGGCCTCGGTCAGCTCTGCGGGCGGATCGAAGGGACAGCCGGGCCGACGCTCCGTCGGCAGTGTCGTGACGGTGTGGAGGGATTCACTCATGGCCGTTCCTCATCTCGCGACAGCACGTGTTTGACGTATTCTGAATGCTACGTTGCCTTTGGATCGCCATCAATCTCATGAATGGCCAATTAGCAGGTAGACGGCGGTAAATTGATGCAATGACGCTGAGGCCGAATGCAATGCGGCGTTGCAATGAGTGAGGGCGAAGGCAATACTGGCGGCATGCCAGGAGGACGGTTGACCCAGCAGGAACGCCAGCGCATCGCGGCCGGACTCGCCGACGGGCTTTCCTATGCCGAGATCGCCAGGCGGCTCGACCGGCCGACCTCGACGATCAGCCGGGAGGTCGCACGCAACGGCGGTGCCCGCGGCTACCGGCACGAGCAGGCGCACCGGGCGACGGCCAAGCGGGCGCGGCGTGGCACACCGGCACCCTCGCGTGCGGCCGGCGCCCCGGGCGGCACGATGGAAGAGGAGATCATCGAGCTGGCCGTCAGATCGGGGCTGCCGAGGATGACGGCTCGCGTACACGTCGACTTGTTGCTGTCCGAGGACGGCAGGCGTACGGCGGCGGAGCTCACCCGCAGGCTGAAGGTCAGCCCGGCCTCCGTCTCCGTCGCCGTGAACTTCCTTGTGCAGCAGGGATATGTCCGGCGCGAGCGCGACCCGCAGCGGCGTCGCGACATCTACGTGGTCGACGACGACGCCTGGTACCGCTCGATCGTGATCAGCTCACGGCTCACGCTCCAGTCGGCTCAGGCCGCGATGGCGGCGGCCGAGACGCTCGGCCTCGACACGCCCGTGGGGCAGCGGCTGGCCAAGGTGGGGACGTTCCTGGAGCGAGTCATCGAGGACATGGTGGCCTCGGCCGACCGCTGGCGCGGCCTGCTGGAGTGACGCGGCGCGTAGGCCTCCTTACCGCGCCGTACGGGCCGACGGGTGAGCTCCCGCCGTACACCCCCCTAGGAGTCCGCCAGCCACGCCAGCAGGCGGCCCTGCGACCAGCAGCGTCCTACGGCCTCGGTGTGCAGAGACGACCCGCCGAGCACTGCCAGGCCGATGATGCTGTGGCCCGAGGCGCGGCGATCGCCAAGGGTCGGAACCGTCGGCGCGACGCCGACCCCCTCCACCGACACCCACGCCACTGCCCGGCCGGAGGCCGCTTGATCCAGGCGGTGCAGGAAGCGCAGGCGGCTCTCCAGCGGGAAGCGCGACAGCGCCCAGGTCGTGGTGACGACGGGCAGTGCGTCCGTGGGTACCTGGGCAAAGGCATCGGGCATCAGCTCGACGGCATCCCCTCGCAGCAGAAGGGGAGGAGCCGTCGCCGCCAGCGCGATCTCCGCCTCCAGCCTCGCGGCCTGCTCCTGCTGATCCGGCCACAGGCAGGCTCGCAGCCATCGGGCGTCATCCGCGTCGGTCACGTCGACCGGATCGGGGTCGACGCCGACCCGGGCAACGACCTCGGGCATCGCCCGCGTCGGGATGGGCCGGTCTCCCACCACCGAAGCCGACAGCTGTACGGCGGACGACGGGTCGCCCAGGGATTGCCCGTTGCTGTACGTGATGCTCACGCGATCCACGTTGAGATTGAGCCCGGCCGAACAGCCCACGTCGATCAGCCCAAGCGCGTTCGCTCCCACCCGGCGTGCCACCTCGGCAATGGCCGGGTACAGCACGGCGCAGCGTCCCGCTTCGTTGGTCCGACTCTGCCGGCGTACGGCGATGTCCACGACCGAGTCGGTCATGCGCACCAGCGTGTCGATCGCCGCACCGGCGGCGGCGTCGCCGTCCGCGGCGGCGTAGGCCGCGGCCAACTCCGGGGCTCGGCCGGAGAGAGCGAGGTCGTGCAACGCGGCGAGGATCATCGTGGGGTGCCGCTTGCGGGCCGGCGCCGCTTCGATGGCGCGCAGCGCCTCGTCGGACTCACTCAGGGCGATGGCGACGCGCTCGTACAACGGCGATGCCTTGGCGGCGTCGACCTCGCCGAAGTGTCGGTATGTCTGGGCGAGCGTGCGGGACCTACCCATGGACACGGCCTCCTGCGATCGGGCCTGGAACATCGCCGACTCCAGCCAGAGGAATCACACCCCAACTCCTTCACCCGGTACGAGAGCGGCAGCGAGCCGAGGAGATCCTCGCCCGGCTCGCTGGATGCAGTCGCCCCCTCCGCTCCCTCAATGCATAGCGTGCGCTCCAGCCTGACAGGACACCGGAACGGGCGTGCCCCGAACCGCACAAGAGGGCAAGACACACGCTCAAGTCGTGCGTTGCGGCAGCTCAGCCCACCTTCCGGTTCGGCTCGGCCGTTAGGCTGAGGTGATCATTCCAGAAGAAAGGCCACGGCTTCACGGTGACCGAGTCCCGCCCCCACACCCTGTTTTCCTTCGGCACGCTGTTGGACGAGCGAGTCCAGACCGCTCTCTTCGGCCGACCCGTGCCCAGTTCTGCCGCGTCGCTGGCCGGCCACACGACGAAGCCCCTGCCGATCACCGACCAGTCGGTGATCGCCACCAGCGGCATCGACGTACACCTGACCCTGGAGCGAAAGCTCGGCGCCACGGTCGAGGGCGCCGTCCTCCACCTCACGGACGGGGACCTCGCAGCCGCCGATGCCTACGAGGTGGACGACTACGTCCGCCGCAGGGTGGTGCTTTCCTCCGGGGAGAGCGCCTGGGCGTACCTGGATGCGAAACCCCTCCGCCCGGCGGCGCGCGTCGTCATCGTGGGCGACAGCATCGCCTACGGACGCTGCGACCCACAGGGTGGCTGGGCCGCCCGCCTCGCGGCCACCCACATCGCCGAAAACGAGGCCGAACACCGGGTCTTCAACCTGGCCATCCCCGGCAGCACTCTGATCGACGTCTGCGAGCAGACGCCCCCGCTCCTTGCCGCCCGTCGGCCCGACACCCTTCTCGTCGCCGCCGGCATCAATGACAGCGCCCTGCCGCTCGCCGCACCACAGGCCCGCCCCGATGGCCTTGCGCACATCGCGGACAGCCTCGCCTCGCTGGCCGACACGGCCCGGAGCCACAACGCACGCCTCGTCGTCATGGGACCGACGTGGGTCGACGAGACACGTACCCGTGACTACGAGGGCCTGCGATTCACCCGGGACCGAGCGGAAGCCCTGCGCGAGTCCGTACGGACTTGGTGCGCCCAGAACCACGTCGACCACCTCGACATGTGGGAGCCCCTCCACGGCAAGGCAGATCTCCTCGTGGACGGTCTGCACCCCACCCCGGAAGGACACCAGGCTCTGTCCCAGCATCTCGACGCGGTCAGCCGCTGAGCGTGGCGGCGGAGTACTGACCGGGACGACGAAGAGGCCCGGCCTGCCTGGGGTGGGCCGAGCCTCCAAGTCCCTCACGTGTCACGCCAGTTGAGCTCGTACGTTCCTCAGACCCAGCCACGAGCCCAGCCGGTTCACATCGTCGCGGGTGCCACCGCTCCAGTTGTTGCCCGGCATGTCGCCCACACCGATCCACTGCATGCCCAACTGTGCGGCGAATACGGCCAGTTGCTCCAGGATCGCCAGCTTGTCGCCGCTCTGCGAGGCGGACATGGTGAGCCCTCCGGCCAGCTTGTCCTTCCACGCCTGCGTTGCTGCACGCCTCGGCAGAGCCGCCCTCCACCGATCAGTGACGCCCGCGCATCGCGAAGTCGCCCGCCGCGGGGCGAGCCGTTGGGGTCGCCGGTCTAGTACGAGTCGTGGGCCTGCCAGTACGACCAGGCGCCGCAGGGGCTGCCGTACCGCTCGTTCATGTAGTTCAAGCCCCACTTTACCTGGGTGGCCGGGTTGGTCTGCCAGTCCGAGCCCACCGTGCTCATCTTGGATCCGGGCAGCGCTTGGACGAGACCGTAGGCCGTGCCGTTGGTGGCCCGGTAGTTCCAGCTCGACTCGTTGTTCACGATGTTGCTGAAGCACTGGAACTGGTCGGCGGGGATGATCTGACGGGCGATCGCCTGCACGTCGGAGACCGAGTACGAGCTCTGGACCTGGAAAGTACTCCGGCTCGTCGAGCGGCTGGCGGACTGGGTCTCCAGGTCGCGGGCCTTGGCGTCCTTGTCCGCCTTGTCCTTGTCGGCCTTGGTTTTGTCGGCGGCGCTCTTCTTGGCCTTGGCGTCCTGGGCGGCCCGCAGGCGCGCCGCCTCTTCGGCGGACTTCTTCGCCGCCGCGCCGGCCTGCGCCGACTGGGCGTCCGCCTGCTGCGTCAGGGACGCGGTCTGCACCTGGGCCTGCTGGCCGGCGGGTATGTCCGCGAGAAGCGTGCCATCGGCCGCGGTGGCCTCGACGTTGTCGTTCGAAGCGGCGGCGGGGCCTGCCGCGGCAACGCCGACCACGGCGCCAACGGTGGTCACCGCGGTGGCAGACGCCACCGCGAATCCCCGGACCGAGATCGGGCTCACACGGTTTCCTTCCGGCTGTGTGCGCACGGTGACCTCGCGGACGCAATCGTGCCCCTGACTTACTCCTCCCAACTACTGGTCACGGGAGGAACTCACCCGACGGCAACTCCCTTGCGGGAGCTGCCGTGTGAAGCTCGGGCGGCATGCGACGCACCGATCGAGTTGCGTGGACCTCGGGGTGCCGCATGCGGGGCCTGACGGATGCAAGAGTCTGCCGGAAGTCGCCGCGAGGCAATTCCCCGCTGCGTGTGAAACCTCACACCTCTTTTACCCCAGCAGTTTCTCCCATCACCCACCCAAGAAGGAGCCGACCGGCTAAAGTGCCGCGGTCGCCGAACGGCGCCAACTGGTACGTACTGGTGCGGAACTGAACGCCCGTCAGTACTTCGGTAACGCGTCGCCAACGGCGTTGAGTCGTAGCGTTAGCGAGGCGTTGGCGGCTGGTGAAAGGGTTACAGCAACCCTCCGAGCGGCAGGATGCGTTCGGCGAGGCGGCCGCGGAGTCTGCCTCCGGTGGTGTCGGCTTCGGTGAGCCAGTCGGCGGCGACCAGCAGCTCGGCGTGCTCGGCGGCCTGGTCGGGGAGCAGGGCGCAGAACGCGGCGGCCCGGTCCAGGGGCAGTCCGTCGTCCCCGGGGTGTCCGAGCCGTCCGTCGGGGCTGGTGTGGGCGGCGGTGTACAGCGCGAGGAGCCGGGTGTGGGCGCCCAGCTTCTTCTTGCGGATCTTCCGGTCGGCCACCGCTTTCTGGGCCCAGCCGGAGAGCTTCGAGCGGGTGGTCTTGCCGAAGGCGAACGGGCGGGGCTGCTCGGGCAGCAGGGTGGGAACGGTGATGGCGGTGGGGTTTTCGGGCTGGGAGGCCAGTGCTTCGGTGACCGTGCCGGGCAGGCGCAGCCAGCCGGCCGCGACCAGCTGGTCCAGCACGTGCTCGGCATCGCCTTGCAGCCAGCCGGTGAGGTCCTGCCCGGTGACATTCCCGGTGCCGGCGCGCGCGGCGCGCAGGGTGAGCATGAGTACCGCGAGGCGCACCTCGGCCTCGGGGTGTGGAGCGTGGGCTTCGACGTACTCCAGCGCGATGCGGGCGTGCACGGCCTGTTTCTGGGTCAGCAACCGCTCCACTACGGGCTCGTCGCCGCTCCCCGTGCCGCCGATGATCCGGCCGACGCGGTTGTTCTGCATCTCGCGGGTGGTCTGCGCGGCCTTCTCGGCGCGCTTCGCTTCTTCGCGCAAGGAGCCGTCGCCACTGACGTCGGCCCACTGGGCGAACGCCCGGGCCTTGCGCTCGTGGAGCTCGGCGAGGAGGGCTGGGTCGGGTTCGGTGCGGCGCTGATAGGCGCGGAACGCGTCGCCCAGTTCGATGAGTTCATTGCGCAGGACGTCGGGCTGAAGGTCGCGCGGCACGGTCCGCTGCGCGATCTTCCCCCACTGTTTCCCCCGCCCGGACGCCGTGGCCGGGATGGCGGCGCGGGCGCGCGGGACCGACGTCGGCCCGGCGACCGGGGCAGACGAGTTGCCGTCGGCGGGGGAGGGGAGGTGGTCGGAGAACAGCGCCGCCACGCTGTCACCGGCCCTCGCTGTGCTGTCTGCCGGTTCCCGCTCCGGCTCCGGGGCCGGCTTGTCCGCGGCCCGGCCCGGCCGAGCGGGTGGCGGGGCGGTGTCCAGTGTGCGGCAGTCGAGGGTGGCGGCCGCGCACCGCGCGCACATCTCCGCGATCCGCCACAGCCGCCCGGTGCGGTCCGCGTACACCGTCAGGACCACCGGGCCCCCGCACCGCACCGACCCCGCCACCGGCCGTGCCCCGCCCCGCCGTCCGGCTTCGGGGTCGGGGGTGTGCCATGCGCAGTCGGCGGCGCGGCAGGCGCACCAGGCCTCACCACGCGGCCCACCGCCCGCGCGGATGTGGGCGAGGTGCATGTTGACGTGACCGACCGCGGCCTTGCGCCCGGCGGCGGCTCCGTCGGGGAAGCGCTGATCGGCGCAGGTCGGACGGGAGCAGGAAAGCTTCACCGTGCCGGCGGAAGGGCGGCCGTACGGATCCAGACGCACCGTCCACACCCGCCCCGCGACGCGCTCCTCCTGCCATGCGCCGGCTTCCACCGTCATATGCGTACTCCCAGCGTTACTTGAGGGTTTGCCCCGGGCGGTCCCCATCATCGGGGATGGAGCCGAGCATCTCCGGGCGAAACGGAACTTCAGGCCCAGCGTGTCTGCTCGCCCACGGATCTCCGACATCAGGTGATGAACCGTGTTAATGGCCGCTCCTGTTGCCGTGCCTCGGGCGGGAGGGGCAACCGTGTTTTCATCCGCTTCGGTTGGGCGGATGAAAAAGTTGACTGATTGCACTTTTAGATCGAGTGTGCTCTTCTGGGATGGCGGGTGGCCCGGTACTTCGGCTTCCGCGCATCCCTTCTTCTGCCATCCAGAGCGTCCCCTCAGAGCGGAGCACCACCATGACCAGCTCCACCGCGTCCCGCATCGCGATCATCGGCGCCGGCCCCGGCGGCCTGATCTGCGCCCGCATCCTCCAGCAGTACGGCATCACCGCCACGGTCCACGACCAGGACGCCTCCCGCACCGCCCGCAACCAGGGCGGCACCCTCGACATGCACCCCGACTCCGGCCAGAGCGCCCTGCGCGAAGCCGGACTGCTGCGGGAGTTCCTGGAGTTGGCCCGCCCCGAAGGCCAGCAGATGCGCCTGGTCGGCCGCGATGGACGCGTCCTGTTCGACGTCGTCCCGCCCGAGGCCGACACCGAAGACGGCAACCCTGAAATCGACCGGGGCCGGCTCCGCGACCTCCTGCTGGATTCGCTGAAGCCCGACACCGTGCGCTGGAGCCACAAGCTCACCCACGCCGAACCCCTTGCCGACGGTGTCCACCGTCTGCACTTCGCCGACGGCACCACCACCGAGGCCGACCTCGTCATCGGAGCCGACGGTGCCTGGTCGAAAGTCCGCCGCCTGCTGTCCGACGCGACACCCGTCTACACCGGTGTCACCTTCGTCGAGACCGGTCTCGACGACGCCGACATCCGCCACCCCGCACTCGCCGCCCTCACCGGCGACGGCACCATGATGGCCCTCGACAACAACCAGGGCTTCGTCGCCCAGCGCAACAGCCACCAGCACATCCGCGCCTACGTCGGCATGCGCACCGACGAGGACTGGCACCGGAAAGCCGGCCTCGACCTGGCCGACGCCGCTGCCGTACGCGAAGCGCTGCTCAAGGAGTTCACCGGCTGGAGCGGCGATCTGCTCGGCTTCATCACCGACACCGACACCGGTTACATCAACCGGCCGCTGTACGCCCTGCCCGTCCCCCACACCTGGCAGCACACCCCCGGCCTCACCCTCCTCGGCGACGCCGCCCACCTCATGTCGCCGTTCTCCGGCATGGGCGCCAACCTCGCCATGCTCGACGGCGCCGACCTCGCCCGCGCCCTCATCGACAACACAGCCATCGACGACGCTGTCCGCGCCTACGAGGACCTTCTCTTCCCTCGCTCCACTGAAGCGGCCGCAGGAGCCGCCGAGGGAATCGAGGGCGCCTTCGCCCCCGACAGCGCTGCCCAGACCCTCGCCCACATGACTCAACACCACTGACCGCACTGACAGTGGTGGGGGGCCGGACTCTCTCGGAGTCGTCCGTGCCGGCCCGCCTTGACTCGTACGGCCCCGATTCTCCGGGGGCGCTCGCCGAACTGGAGGGGGTGGCCGCGCGGTGATCACGGTCACGGACGCGGGCCGCAAGATGACGGCCGACCGGCGCTCCGTATCCGTGCAGCGCATGGCCGCTGCCATCGACGAGGAGTTCACCCCCGCCGAACGACGCGAACTCCTCGCGATGCTGGCGCTGCTCGACCGGCTCGGGGAGCGGTTGTGAACGCCCGGCGCCCGACCGGGGCCGCCGAACTCGCCCCGGTCGGGCGCTACAAGTGGGTCGCGCTGTCCAACACCACGACGATGGGCGTGCTGATCGCCACCATCGACTGGCGCGCCGTGTTCTGGGTCAGCGTGCCGATCGGGGTGGTCGGCACCTTCTGGTCGTACCGCAGCCTGCGTGAGATCGGCTCCCGCAAGCCGGGCCGCATCGACTGGATCGGCAACCTCACCTTCACCGCGGGCGCCGGCGCGCTCCTTGCCGCGATCACCTACGGCATCCAGCCCTACGGCGGCCGGTCGACCGCCTGGACCAACCCCTGGGGGCTCGGCGGGCTGGGCGCCGGGGTCGTGCTGCTCGCCGCGTTCTGCATCGCGGAGACGCGGATCGCCGAGCCGATGTTCCAGCTCGGCCTGTTCCGTATCCGTGCCTTCGCCGCCGGGAACCTGGCCTCGCTCCTGACCGCGATCGCCCGTGGCGGCATGCAGTTCATGCTGATCATCTGGTTGCAGGGCGTCTGGCTGCCGCTGCACGGCTACGACTTCGAACGTACGCCGTTGTGGGCCGGCATCTTCATGCTGCCGCTGACCATCGGCTTCCTCATCGGGGGCCCGACCTCCGGCTACCTGTCGGACCGCTTCGGTACGCGGCTGTTCTCCACCGCCGGGCTGCTCCTCGTGGCCGCCGCGTTCGTCGGACTGCTCGCCCTGCCGGTCGACTTCCCCTACCCCGCCTTCGCGGCTCAGTTGTTGCTCAGCGGGCTCGGTCAGGGCATGTTCTGCGCCCCCAACACCTCGTCGATCATGGGCACTGTGCCGCCCGAGCAGCGCGGAGCGGCCTCCGGCATGCGCTCGACGTTCCAGAACTCGGCTACCGCACTGTCGATCGGGGTGTGCTTCTCGCTGATGATCTCCGGCCTGGCCGGGCGCTCCCGCACGCGCTGAACAGCGGCTTGCAGGCCCAGGGCGTGCCCGCCGGGACCGCCGCGCAGGTGGCCGGACTGCCGCCGGTGAGCACGCTGTTCGCCACGTTCCTCGGCAACAAACCCATCAGCCACCTGCTCGGCCCCAGCGGCGTACTGCACACGCTGCCCGCCCACAGCGTGCAGACCCTGACCGGTACGCGCTTCTTCCCCCAGCTGGTCTCCGGGGCCTTCCAGCACGGCCTCGTCACCGTCTTCACTGTCGCCGCGGCGATGGCCCTGGTCGGCGCAGCCGCCTCGGCGCTGCGCGGCCGCCACGACAAGGCCGGATCGGACAGGCTGGCCGACTCGATGAGTGGCTGGCAGCCAGAGCGACAGGCGCCCTCCTCCTGAGCCCGGCCCGGCGCGCCGCCTCCGGGCGATGGATAGCTGATTGCACATCAAATGGGTTGCTCTTTGGGGCTGTTGGTGGGGTTGGCCGGAAGGTGCGCAGTGTGGGGGGTGCGGCTTCGGGCATGGTGGTGGGGTGAAGAGGCTCAGGGGTGCTGTGGTAGTACTCGTGTTCGCTGGCGTGGGTGTCGCGTCGTCCTGGACGTCAGCCTCTGCCTCCGCCCCGTCCTCGGTGCGGCCCGCGGCCGTTCAGGCGGACGCGGCCCCGGTGTCGGAGGTGGTCGCGCCCGGAGTCGGATACCGGGCGTTCACTGTGCCTACGTCGCACGGCAGCGCCCGGGTGCATGTGCTGACGGTGGATCTGGACCGTCAGGGAGTGCGGGCAGGCCTGCTGTTCCCGGGTGCTGTGGCCGCGCGCGAGAAGGTGTCCGTGATGGCTGCGCGACAGGGAGCGGTGGCCGCGGTGAACGGCGACTTCTTCAACATCGAGGAGTCGCAGCATCCCGGCGTGCAGCCGACCGGTGCGACCTCCGGCCCGGCCGTGCGGGCAGGACGGGCGCTGAAGGCCGCCGTTCCCGACGGGCAGCGATTCGGCTGGCCGCTGCCTCAAGGCGGCTCCACCGAAGACGTCTTCGGGGTCGGCACCGACGGCCTCGCCCGCACCGGCCGTCTCACCCTGCAGGGCCACATCCGCACCGCAGGCCACGACACCCTGCCCCTGCGCGGCCTCAATCAGTACGCCCTCCCCGTCGGTTCCATCGGGCTCTTCACTCCGAGCTGGGGCGCCACGTCCCGCGCCCGCGCCGTCTGCGGCACCGACAACAACCGGGCTGCACCCTGCACCCAGGACGCCTACGAGGTCACGGTCCGCCGCGGCATCGTCCGCTCCGCCTCGTCGACACCCGGGTCCGGGCAGATCCCGGCGGACAGCGTCGTCCTGCTGGGCCGCGAGGGCGGAGCGCAAGCCCTGCGCGCGCTGGCCCTGGGTACGGCTGTGAGGGTGGACTACCACCTGGCCTCCAGCAGCCGCACACCGTTCACCTTCGCTCTGGGTGCCCACTCGATCGTCGAGCACGGCCGGCCCTTTCCTGGCCTTGACACGGCGGTTGCCGAACCGCGTTCGGCCGTCGGGGCCGCGCGGGGCGGCCACGTGATGCGCCTGCTGTCGACGGACGGCAGGGAAGGAACGTCCAGCGGCCTGACCGTGAGCGAGCTCGCCCGTCTTCTGGCCACCTTGGGATGTGATACGGGCGCCTATCTGGACGGCGGCGGATCAGCCACCTTGGCGACCCGGGACCGCACCGGCCACATCGTGGTGCGCAATGCCCTCGACCACGGCGCGGAACGCGCGGTCTCCAACGGCGTTGCGGTGTACTCCCGTTGAAGACGCGCCGAGCAGTGGCCCGAGACCGCGGCCGCTAGAGGATCCGTACGTTCCGCAGGCGGATCACCCGGTCCTCCCCGGTGTCGGGCAGGGTTCGGCCGTCGGGACTGAAGGCGAGGGCCGCTCGTAGGTCGCTGCCGACGGGCCGGATCGCGACCACGCAGCAGTTCCATGACGCAGCAGTTCCATGACGATGAACAGCAACCCGTCGTGCTCACCGGCGTCGTGCACTACGGGGATCCCGGGATGCTGGAGCCCCGTGAGGGTGGACGCCTCCCGTTGGAAACGCCGCACCGCCGCCGCACAGGTGGGGACGGCATCACCTTGACGGCCACATCGCGCCGCAGCACCGAAGAGTCCCGCCCCAGTCGGACCTCGCCCATGCCTCCCCGGCCGAGCAGTGCCACGCTTCAACTCCCATGGCGGTGGCGCCGGTTCCGGCCGTCACCACCGCGGAGCTGCCCCCAGCCGAGAGGCTCGCAAAACGGCCCCCCGGCCTGGCGGGCCGATCGCATGGAGACAGCGATACTCGGCACCCTTGCCCACTTGTCAACCAAGTTCTGCGATAAGATTGGCATCTTTCCGTAAATTTCAGGAGTGACGCCACTGTGAGCGAGCAGCCGCAGCCGCCTTTCCAGCCGCCCGGTCACGGCTACCCGAACCAGAACCCCGGCGCGCCCGGCCAGGCCGGTCCCCATGGCTACCCGCAGGGTGGCTACCAGCAGGCGTCGGGGTACCGGCCGCCGCCCGGCTTCTATACCGGCGACCCCAACGCGCCCTACGGCTACGACCCTTACGGCCGCCCGTACTCGGACAAGTCGAAGATCGTCGCGGGAATCCTTCAGCTTGCCGTGGGCAGCCTGGGCATTGGCCGTTTCTACGCCGGTTCTGTCGGTGTGGGTATCGCTCAGCTGCTCACCTGTGGTGGGCTCGGAATCTGGGCACTGATCGACGGCATCATGTACCTCGTCGGCGACGACCGCACGGACGACCAGGGCCGGATCCTGCGTGGCTGACCCGGTCCGGTCGATGTCGACGCCGGGCCGCCTGGCCCGGCGTCCTGCGGTGGCCCCCCTGGCGGTGCTTGTCGCCGGCGTCGCAGGGGCCTGGTACCTGTGGGGCACCGACCCCCACGAAGCCGGACACCTGCTGCCCGCCTGCCCGTTCCGGCTCGTCACCGGACTGCTCTGCCCGGCCTGTGGCGGCACCCGCATGACGTACGACCTGATGCACGGTCACCTCGCCGAGGCCTGGCTGGACAACCGGGCCCTGTTGCTCGTCGCGCCGTTCGCGCTCGCGCTGTGGGGCCGCTGGACGCTGGAGGGGCTGAGGGGCCGGTCCTGGCGACCGGAGATCGCCCCGGCTCTCCAAGTGACGATCCTGCTCGGGGCGGTGGCCTGGGCGGTCCTGCGCAACGTCACCTGAGATACCGGGGCCGGTAATGGATCGCAGGCAGGGGAGCGGCCGCCCCGACCCGCTTCGGGCCGCTGGACTCACGTCCTTATGCCCCCTTTGGGTGGGTTATGATCATTATGTGCAGGGGGCAGCCCGCGGTAGCCAGCGGCTGCCGTAAATAGGGGTCAGTGCGCTATGAGCGAGGTTCCTCCCTGTGCCGTCCGGGCAGTCCGCCCGGCCTTGCCACACCCTTCTCCAGGAGCACCACCATGACCGTCCCCTCCGGCCCCGCCGCTCCCTTCGGCTACGACCCCCAGGGCCGTCCGTACTCGGACAAGTCGAAGATCGTCGCCGGAATCCTCCAGCTCTTCCTCGGCACGCTGGGCATTGGCCGCTTCTACGCCGGTTCTGTTGGCGTGGGTATCGCTCAGCTGCTCACCTGTGGTGGGCTCGGAATCTGGGCGCTGATCGACGGGATCATCTACCTCGTCAGCAACGACCGCACCGACAAGGAGGGCCGCGTGCTGCGCGGCTGACGCCGTGTCGGCCGCCTCGTGGCCCTAGGCGCGAGCCCCAATGGTGCGGGCCCGTGTCGGAATCCGCCCCGCTGGATCTGATCCGGCGGGGCGGATTGCTGCGACGGGCACGGTCGCCTGGCAGTGGACGCCGAGCCCCCCCCATGTGCTTCACCGGGCCGAGTGCAGGTTCAAGCGGTGTGGCACAGAGCGTGGTCGACGAGGCTGCGCAGGGTGTCTTCCCGGCGGGCTGCGGTCTGTGGGTCCGCCGGGCGGGTGTGTGCGGAGACGGTGATGCCGCGTCGGCCGTCTGTGGTGGGCGCGGTGCGGATGACGTATCCGAAGCCGCTGCCTCCGCGGCCCAGGTAACTGCCGTCGCGGGAAAGGGAGTTGACGAACAGCCCCAGGCCGTCCCGAGTGCCTGCCGGTTCGCCGCTGTCGGGTGGCACCGGCACTGTGGTCTGCATGGCGGCGAGATCGGCGGGCTTGAGCAGGCGCCCGCTGGCCAGGGCGCTGAAGAAGCGGTTGACGTCGTGGGCCGTGCCGGTCATCGAGCCGTCGGCCCCGCTGCGGTACAGGGGTGTGCTGCCGACGCCCGCCTCTTTGGCGATGGGCTCCAGGCGCGCGTCCACTCCCTCCTTGGCCGGCACGCGCACCGCGGCCGTGAGGCTCTTGTCTCTGTTGCGCCGTGCGTCGGCTCGCAATGGGCTTGTGCCCTTCGGTTCGCTCCGTCCACTCCGCCCATCAGCGGTCGCCCATTCCCTTCCCCGGTCGCACATCCTTGCTAAGCGGAGGGGTGTCCGCTTAGCCTGGCGTAAGTGGTGGCGCCCCCACTTTTGCTGCGGGTCAGGCTCTGACCTGCCTACATCCATCTTGGAGGGTTGATCATGTCGGGTGTCGCGGGCAAGGTCGTAGCGATCACAGGTGCCAGCAGTGGCATCGGAGCGGCGACGGCGACCTACCTCGCCGAAAAAGGTGCCCGGCTCGTGCTCGGGGCTCGACGGGAGGAGCGGCTGAACGCGGTGGTGGACCAGATCACGGCGAAGGGCGGCTCGGCCGTCGGGGCCGTCATCGACGTGACACGCCGCGAGGATCTCAAGCGTCTTACGGACATGGCGGTCGACCGGTTCGGCCGGCTCGACGTCCTGGTCTCCAATGCCGGCACGATGGCGGTGTCACCGTTCGACGAGCTGCGCCAGGACGACTGGGACGCCATGGTCGCCACGCACGTCACCGGCTTGCTGAACGGCATCGGGGCCGCACTTCCCATCTTTCGACGGCAGCGCTCCGGCCAGTTCGTCAACGTTGCCTCCACCGCGGCCTACGTCGTGAAGTCCCCGCAGGGCGTGTACGCGGCCACCAAGACGGCGGTGAAGGTGCTGACCGAGGGCCTGCGGCAGGAGTCGGGACCCCACCTGCGTGTCACCCTCGTCTCACCGGGATTCACCAACACCGAGGGCGTGGGCAAGGGAGGGAGTCCCGAAGCCGCGGCGGCGATCGTCCGACAGCGCGATGAGATCGCCATCCCGCCCTCCGCCATCGCATCCGCGATCGGTTACGCGATCGAGCAGCCCGCCGGCATCGACATCAGCGAGATCGTCGTCCGGCCCACGGTGCAGGCCTGACATCCGGAAGCGTCCGCCACGGAGCAGCCGGCCCAGAGGGCAACGACGGCCGGGGTGACGGTGGGCCGGGCGCTTCAGCTGCCGTTGGTGTCCGCCGTGCGCATGCTGCTGACCGCATCACTGATGCTGTCGCGGTACAGGCCCAGCTTGGGGTGCTGGACGACGGTGGCTCCCTCGTTCATCGGGAAGTTGTGCGTGTCGGCGTTCGGGAAGCGCGTGTCCGCAAGGACGTTGATCTCGTCGATGCCGCCGTTGCTGCCCTTGGCACCGTTGGGATCGACGTCGAGTACCGCGTAGACGGTACGCCCCGCGTAGACCGGCACGGCGGGGGCGCCACCCAGCCCGCCGGGTACGAGCGGGTGGATGTTGTGGGAGCGGTCCGCCGCGTTCTTCGGGCCCAGGTCGACCCTGGGGTAGTACGAGGACAGGCCGCAGGCGGCCTTGCCGTGATTGGTCACGGAGATGACGTACTGGTCCGGGTTCGAGTCGAGCTCCTTCGTGCTGACCGCGAGCTGATCGGCTGCGCACAGGTGCTTGTACGCGTAGGAGTCGCTGGTGGCGTCCCTGCCTCCGGTCTTGGTGCCGGCGGTCCCGCCCGTGGTTCCGGAGGACGATCCGCCCCCGCCGCCGGTCTTGGCGCCGCCCGAGCCGCCGGATCCCGGTGTGGCCGTTGCCGTGGCGGTGCCCGGGGTCGCGTCGGCGGTGGAAGGGCCGGCGGCCGCGTCGCCCGAGCCGCCTCCGCAGGCAGCCAGGGTCAGCGCCGCGCCGGCGGTGACGAGAGCGAGCGGGATCGTACGACGACGAACAGCCATGGCGGGATTCTCCGTTTCAGTCTGCGTTTCTGTCTGTGTGTGACTCCACCGGACGTCGGCATGCCCTGGCCGGACTCCGTGCGGTGCGCAGCTATGTGCTGCACACCTCTGTACACGGGACGCAAGGAACCCGGGTTGCCCCGCAGATGTCACAACTGCCAGGACTCGATGGTGACTTGAACCGGATACTCCGGATAGCGGAGGCTCACTCACCAAAAGCTCTGGCAGGAGCAGAAGATGGTTACCGTGCCCTCTGTGGTCCATGTATCGCCTTCGACGCCGAAGTGGCGTTCGGTCACGGTGTCTTGGCCGATGCCGGCGTGGCAGCTCACTCCAGAGTGCTGAGATTTGCGATGGCCACATCCGCGGCACGTATCGGTGGTGTTGGAGCGCCAGTCGTCGGGATAAAAACCCCGGCACTTGCAGCGGCCGTCCCTGTCGTCCTCGCCGTGCCCGCCCTCACAGTGGCCCTCCATGTGGACCGTCCACAGGTGGCCACAGCGGCACCTGGCTATACGATCGTCGCTCATGTCCGTTCCTCGACTCGTGGGTTGCGACGTGCACGGACTGTCCATTCTGCGCGGGCGCTGCTGGCCGACGGATGTATGCGAGGGCTCGCGGATCGGCGGCCGACCGGCCCCGCCCGAGTTCCTGACGGAGAGTCAGTACTCGCGCAGTGACGGCCAGAGGGCGGACCAGGGTCGGTGCGCACCAGTGCACAGCACCACCTCCGCGTGCTGTTCTTGGTTGTCGATGCCGAGTCCGTTGTCGATTCGTGTGACGGTGTGGCAGTCGCTGAAGGGCTGTTCCAGGCGGTGTTGTCCGTCGGCCTGCTCGACGAGGAGAACGGGGCCGTCGTCGCTGTCCGGGGGCGGGCCCCATTCGTACAGGCTCATGTGGCCGGAGTAGGCGGTGGGCAGTCCGTACGCGGTGCCGTAACGGGCGAGGGCGCCCGCCTCGCCGTAGTTCGACGTGAGCAGGGTGGCTTGGGCACGCTGTGCGGTGGGGACCGACGTCCAGGCGGCTGCGACGGCACGCGTGAACGGGGGCCAGCCCACCTGCTCGCCCTGGTCGATGTCGACGGCGTTGGTCACGGCGACCGCCGAGACCGGCAGTACTGGCAGGGCGGCCAGGGCGCTGGTCGCCGCCGCCAGGAGAAGGAGGGGCGTGAGGGTGCGCCAGGACCGGCGGGCACGGCGGACGACGGGTTCGCAGCCGGCCGCCGTCACGGCGAGCAGAAGCGGAAGCGGGTAGTACGGCTTGCCACCGCCGACGAGCACCAGGACGCAGAGGACCGGGTAGGCGAGGGCTACCGGCCGGGCCCAGCGCAGCTCATCGTCGCGGAGCAGCCGACGCAGGCCAACGACCGCGACCGGAACCAGGATCGGGGAGAACTGGAGCAGTTGGAGCGGCAGGAACAGCAGCCGTCCCGACACGCCGTCGACGTGGCTGAGCACCCCGGCCACCTTCAGCTCGGGCCAGCCGTGCGTGGCCTGCCACCAGAGCGTGGGTGCGCTGATGAGGAGCGCGAGGAGGAGTGCGAGCAGGGGGCCGAGCAGCAGCCGTGCGTCGGCGGGCCGGGGGCGCCGCATGGTCTCGTGCCAGGGGCGGGCGGCGAGCAGACCCGCCAGCAGTGCGAGGAGCAGCGAGAGGACGAGCTGCTTGTCCAGCAGCGTCACCCCGATCACCGCGCCCAGGGCCGGCCACCAGCGGCTGTCGCGGGTCCGCAGCAGCCGGAGCGTGAGGAGCAGAACGCCCAGTTCGGCGGTCAGATCGAAGGTGCTGGTGGACAGCAAGTGGCCAATGGCCAGGACGTACCCCGAGCAGGCACAGCACGCGGCGGCGAGCATCTGCCCGCCCCGGCCGGCTCCCAGTTCCCGGGCCAGCAGTGCGGTCAGCACCACGGAGCATGCGGAGAGCAGCGCGGGTACGATCCGCAGCCCCGTCGGGCTCGCACCGAAGACGGCGGTCCCGGCCCGGGCGAGCAAGGGGGTCAGCGGCGGCTGGTCGACGTAGCCCCAGGCCGGATGCCGGCCGGCGAGCAGGAAGTACAGCTCGTCGCGGTGGAAGCCGTAGCGCCCGGACAGTGCGACCAGTACCGCGAAGAGAACGGCGGCCACCAACGCGACCGGCCGTAACGCGAACGGCTGCAGGCCAAGCCGATCATCCCCCCGAATGTCCACCGCCGCAGTCTGGCAGCCCACGCCCGGCGCGGCCAGGGGGAGTTCGACACCGGTCCGAGGTCGGCCGGCGGGCTGGACTTCGGGCGCAGCGGGGCCGTGATCAAGTTGCTGGCTCTGAAGGAACCGGAGGACTGGCGGCCGCAGGAACCCGTGTCCGCCGCGGCGTGCGGATTCGGCCGGCGGCCGGTGGTGGTTCAGCCCCGCGTACGGTGGGGTGGTGAACATGGCTCGTGCTGTCACTCTCAATATCTGGGGACGGGGCTCGGCCTGGCGTCGGCGGCTGCCCCTGGTCAGGGACGAACTCGTACGGCTCGCTCCTGACTTTGTCGGTCTGCAGGAGGTGTGGCGCATGGGCTCGCGGTGCCAGGCGGAACAGATCGCCGATGCCCTGGGCTATCACGTCACCTACGCGCCGGCCCGCACGGCACGCAATCGCGCCACCCAGGGCAATGCTCTGCTCAGCCGGGCACCCGTCGCGCGGTACGAGGTGCTCCCGCTGCCGACGCCGGGCGTCGAGCCCAGGTCGGTGCTGTGTGCCGAGGTGGGCTCCTCGACGACCGTGCTCGTCACGCATGTGACCTGGGAATGGGAGTACGCGCACATCAGGCAACAGCAGGTGCGATTCCTCGCGGAACTCGCCGCCGGACGCGACGTCGTTCTTCTGGGCGACCTCAACGCCGCCCCGGACACGGACGAGATCCGGTGGCTGACCAGCCGCATGGAGGACGCGTGGGCGTGCGGCGGCCGCGGTCCGGGCCACACGTACACACCCGCCAACAGGCATGCGCGCAAAGCCCGCGAACCTGCGCGGCGTATCGACTACATCCTCACGGCCGGACTCCGGGCAGCGCACGCCGAGTTGGCGTTCACCACACCGCACCTCACCGCTCGCGGTTCACTCTGGCCGTCCGACCATTTCGGAGTGGTCTGCGACCTGGAGTCCGGCCCGCGCGGGTTGCCGGATACGGCTGCGCCGGCCGAACGATGACAAGGGGGAGCGCTCCGGTCCTGCCCTTGGTGTCCCTTGAGCCGTCCGTTCGCGCTGCTCACCGCGCGGGTGCCCCGGTTGACGGCCGTCGACGGCTTCGTCCTGCCTCGGCGTCGGGTTCATCGGCGCTGCCGGTCCGCTGTCGGTGGCGTGTCGGGGGACTGTAGGTCCGATGTCGGTGAGGCCTGGCAGCTTTTGAGAGGTCCTGCCGGGTGCCCATCCCGGCGGTGGGATTGGGAAGGGGATCTCTCGTGCATGACGTAGTGATCGTGGGAGCCGGGCCGGTCGGTCTGTTCCTCGCCTGCGAACTCGGGCTCGCCGGCTGCTCTGTCCTGGTACTCGAGCGGGAACCGGAGCCCGGTTCCCCGTGGCGGGCCGAACCGCTCGGCATGCGGGGCCTGTCCGGCGCGTCGGTCGTCGGCTTCTACCGCCGGGGAGTGCTGCATCCGCTGATGGCGGCCGCGACCATCAGCGACGAGCCCGACGCGGATTCCGACACTGACGAGCCGTCACCCCCGCGCATGGCAGGCCACTTCGCCGGCATGGTGCTCGATGCGGCCGACATCGACGTCACCGCCCTGCCGTACCGGCTGCCCACCCCGGCACCGGGCTTCATGCTGATCAGCCTCGACGCGGTCGAGTCGGTGCTGTCCGAGCGGGCGGCCAAGCTGGGCGTGGAGATCAGGCGCGGCGTCACCGTGGACGCCCTCGCGTCACACGACGAGGGCGTGCTCGTGCACGCCGGTGAGCAGGAGTACGCGGCGCGCTGGGTCGTCGGCTGTGACGGCGGACGCAGTGCGGTGCGTAGGCTCGCCGGGTTCGAATTCGTCGGCACCGAGCCGCAGTTCACCGGTTACACCATGCACGCCACCATCGTCGATTCCGAGAAGCTGAACCCCGGGATCAACCTGACGCCGACGGGCATGTACGTACGGATGCCCGCCGACGGGCACATCGGCATGGCGGACTTCGACGGCGGCGCGTTCGACCGCTCGCAGCCGCCGACCCGTGACCATCTCCAGACGGTTCTCCGCCGGGTGTCCGGCACCGACGTGACGGTGAGCGACGTGCGTCTCGCGTCGAGCTTCACCGACCGGGCTATGCAGACGACGACCTACCGGCGCGGACGTGTCCTGCTCGCGGGCGACGCCGCTCACATCCACTCGCCCCTCGGCGGCCAGGGACTCAACACCGGCATCGGCGACGCCCTGAACCTGGGCTGGAAGCTCGCCGCGACCGTGAACGGACACGCCCCGGACGGGCTGCTCGACACGTACACCCAGGAGCGCCATCCGATCGGCGCCCGGGTGCTCGACTGGTCGCGCGCCCAGGTGGCGATCATGAAGCCGGATCCGCATGCCCAGGCGATCCAAGGGGTGCTCCGCGACCTGCTCGGGACCCGGGACGGCACGACGTACGTGTTCGAGAGGATCTCGGGATCGTCGATCCGCTACGACCTCGGCAGCGAGCATCCCCTGGTCGGCCGCAACGCCCCGGACCTTTGCCTCGAAGACGGCACCCGCCTCGGCGACCTGATGCAGGACGGACGAGGCGTCGTGCTCGATTTCAGCGCCGACCGTCGCCTGCACGCTTCGGCGACGGGCCGGGAGAGCCGGCTGCGGTACGCGGCCGGGCCGGCGAGGAACGACCTCGGACTGGGCGCCGTGCTCGTCCGCCCCGACGGGGTGGTCGTCTGGGCAGGCGATGGCACCCCTGATCCCGAAGCATTCGAGCAGGCAGCCGGTAATTGGTTCGGTAGCCCGGAAATCTAATTCCTCATTCGTTTTCCCTTTCCATCCGATATCGAGGGGCGTACATGGCGATCACACTCCGACCGGGCAGCACCGTGATGTTCACCGGCGATTCGATCACCGACTGCCAACGGCTGGAGAGCGAGGACGGTCTCGGGTTCGGCTACCCGCTGCGCGTCGCGGGCGAGTGGGGGCTCCGGCACCCGGACCGGGCAGTGACCTGGCTGAACACCGGGATCGCAGGCCACAAGGTGATGGACCTCGAAGCCCGCTGGCAGACAGACGTGCTCGACGCCCGCCCGGACGTGGTGTCGATCCTCGCCGGGGTCAACGACATGGGCTGGCACACGCTGGACCCGGAGGGATACGTAATCTCCGCCGAGGAATTCGCGGCGGGTTATGACCGCCTGCTCGCGCCCCTCGCCGAGGCGGGCACGAAGCTGATTCTGATCGAGCCGTTCCTCCTGCCGGTATCCGGCGTCGTCGAGGCCGGTGCCGCGCTCGTCGGAGAGAAAGAGCGAAAGGAATGGCGCACGGATCTGGACCCGAAGATCCAGGCCGTGCGCGAGCTCGCCGGCAAGTACGGCGCTCATCTCCTCGCCGCCGACGGCATGTTCGCCGCACTCGCCGCGACGACCGGGCCGGAGCACTGGTCCGCGGACGGCGTACACCCGACGCCGGCCGGTCACGCCGCACTCGCCGAGGCCTGGCTGCGCCTGGTCGCGTGAGCGGAACCTTGCGATCGCCCGTGCGACATTGGCGATCGCGAGGAGCTTCCCTGCCCGGTCGGGGGCGGCAGGCCAAGTCCCCTCAGGGCGCGGGGATCAGTGGAACTGAGGGACGATCAGATAGATGCCGTACGCGACCACGGCCGCGCAGGCGAGGAAGCAGAGGCCTGCCTGGGCGAGGCCGGGGGCCGGGCTGCCGGAGCCCCGCGCGCGTACGGCCCCGACCTGCGAAAGGCCGAGGACGCCGAGGGCGAAGACGACGACCAGGGCGACGGTCGCGCCGACGCTGACCGTGGCGACCTTGCCGAGCGCGGACCAGTCCAAGTGCATCGAGAACTCCGGTGGTTCAGGCGGCCGAGCCGACCTGGGTCGGGACCGGGGCACGGACGGTGACCTCGTGGTGGTCGTTGACGTTGTGGGCGCTGACCGGGTTGCGACGCGACAGCGCGACGATGCCTGCGGCCAGCGCGACGGCGACCAGAGCGATCACCACGGTGCCGGCCGTGCCGCCGTGCTTGACGACGCTCGCGGCCAGGCCGCCGACGAGCGCAGCGGCGGGCAGCGTGATGAGCCAGGAGGCCGCCATGCGGCCGGCCACACTCCAGCGGACCTCCGCCAGACGGCGGCCCAGCCCGGCGCCGAGGATGCTGCCGGAGGCAACCTGGGTGGTGGACAGGGCGAAGCCCAGGTGGGCCGAGGTGAGGATGACGGTGGTGGAGGCGGTCTCGGCGGCGAAGCCCTGCGGTGACTGGATCTCGGTGAGGCCCTTGCCCATGGTGCGGATGATGCGCCAGCCGCCGAGGTAGGTGCCGAGGCCGATGGCCAGGCCCGCGCAGGCGATGACCCATGCGGGCGGGCCCGCGTCGTGACCGAGGGCGCCCGCGGAGATGAGGGTGAGCGTGATGACGCCCATGGTCTTCTGGGCGTCATTCGTGCCGTGCGCGAGGGAGACGAGGGAGGCCGAGGCGATCTGGCCGAGCCGGAACCCCTTGGTGACGGTGTTCTCGCGGGCCCGATGGGTGATCCGGTAGGCGAGATAGGTGGCGATCAGCGCGGCGATGCCCGCGACGACAGGCGAGGCGACGGCCGGGATCAGTACCTTCTCCACCACCTTGTCGAAGTGGACGCCGTCGGTGCCCGCGCCGACCCAGACCGCCCCGATCAGCCCGCCGAACAGGGCGTGCGAGGAACTCGACGGCAGCCCCGCGAGCCAGGTCACCAGGTTCCACAGGATCGCCCCGACCAGTCCGGCGAAGATCATCCCCGGAGACACCAGGGAGTCGTCGACGATGCCACCGGAGATCGTTTTGGCGACCTCGGTCGACAGAAACGCGCCGACGACGTTGAGTACGCCGCTGATCAGGACCGCTGTCCGGGGCTTCAGCGCACCGGTGGCGATGGACGTGGCCATCGCGTTCGCCGTGTCGTGGAACCCGTTCGTGAAGTCGAAGGCCAGTGCCGTGACGATGACGACCGCCACGACGAACGTGATGTGGTCCATCCCTCGATACAAGCAAACGCAGGCATACCCTCGACGAACGGCGAGTAACGGCTGAGCCGGCCCTTGTTGGCCGGTGTGCACGACAGGCGAACTCCCCATGGAACGGCCCCCGTTGGGGGCACATGTACGCCGCGATGCGCGCCCCGGCGAGCCGGTGGTGCTCTTCCATCACCATGGTGCTGGCCACCACTCTGCGTGCCTGGCGCGAGGACCGGGCACTGTACCGCCCGCTCGCCCGCACCAGTGCCAGGGCTGCTGCCGTGAGCCTCGCCCTCGGCGCGGCTCGACCGGCCCCCTTCCACTCGGGCTCGGTCTGCTGGTTCTGCTCGGCATCCCCTGGGGCGTGGCCGTCGCCCGGCGCGTCAGGGCGTAGCGGGGCTTCGCGGCGACGAGTACGACCTGAGGGGTCGTCAGCAAAGGGCGGTATCAGCCGGGGGGGGGGAGGGCTCGCTGCCCCGGTCCGGCGATCGGGGCAGCGAGCCACGCGTGCTCAGGCAGGCTGTTCCGGAGAGCTCGCAGTGATCACCGCGAAGGTGCCGCCCTGGGGGTCGGCGAGGACGGCCATCCGGCCGGCCGCCATGTCGAAAGCCGGCGCCTTGACGCTGCCGCCCGCCCGTACCGTGGCCGCCTGGATGCTGTCGACGTCGTCGGCGTGGAAGTACGGCAGCCAGTGCGGTGGAACTCCGTCCGGCAGGGTGGAGAGGTCCATCATCCCGGCTACCGCGCGATCGGCGACCTTGAGTTCCGTGTACCCCTCGGCACCCGGCAAGGTCGACGGGGCGGTGCTGATCGGCAGGACGGCCGAGTAGAACCGAGCGGCGGCGTCGGTGTCACCGGTGCTCAACTCGTTCCAGATCAAGGCACCGTGCTCGTTGACGATGCCCGCCCCGGCGAAGGTACCGGGCTGCCAGAGGCCGACGACGGCACCCGTCGGGTCGGTGATGACGGCCATCCGTCCGAGCTCCATGACGTCCATCGGGCCCATCATGACGCTGCCACCGGCGTCGGTGACCGCCTTGAGGGTGGCGTCGACGCCGTCGGTGGACAGGTACGTGGTCCACACGGTCGGAGGCATCGGGTCGGGGGCGGAGCCGTCGGGATTCGAGGCGCGCATGATCCCGGCCACCGGCTTGCCCTTGAGCGTGCAGACCGAGTAGCCGCCGGTCTCCGGTGGGCCGATCTCTCCCTGCCAGCCGAAGAGGTCGCGGTAGAAGTCGAGGGCCGCCTGCTGATCGGGGACCATGAGGTCGATCCAGCAGGGAGTGCCGGGTTCGTAGGGGCCGTTCATGTCGGGCACGGATGCCTCCGGGGCAGTCGTTCACGGATGGGGAGGGACGACCCCTGTTTGCCCCCGCCCCTGACATCGGAACCGGCCCGTACGGGTGAAGGCGACCCGGCGTATCCCGTGAGCCCCGCCCGCCCGGCGGCTCGGCCTCGCCCGAACTCAGCAGCCGCCCAGGAGGGTTCGTACCCGGCGCAGGGTTTCCGGGCCGGCTGAGCTGTGCCAGCGTCACGGGTCGGCGGAGGCGTCGTCCCCAGAGAAGCAGGACACGGGTGGCCGCGTCGCTCTCGATGCTCTCGATGGTGGCGGGGCCAACGGGGGCGGTGAGGCGGATGCTGCTGCCCTCGGGGCCGGCGGTCACCGCGATGTCGTCCGTACCCGGCGTGCGCAGGCGGCCCTCGACCCTTTCCCCGGGCCCCAGATCAAGACCGGCAACGGCCGGCCGACGGACACCACGCTGTGCTCGGTCATCCATGGCTCGGTGAGCGCCTCCACCGCTGTCCGGTCGTCACCGCTCAGGTCCCAGCGATGCAGGATCAGTTCCTCGCGCATGTGCTCCGCGAAGAAGGGAACCTTCACACTCCGGCCGGTCCACATCACCTCGGTGTCGGGTGACAGGTCCTGTGCGGCGGCCGCGGCGATCTCGGTGAGATGTTGGCAGCGGCTCATGAACGCCTCCCAGAGATCGGAGTCCGACATCCGTCGACAGGGGGCCTCGCGCGGGTCGAACCTTCGCGTCTCCACCGGTGAGCCCGCGCGGAACGCTTGCAGCACACGTGCCAGTTCCTCGGCATTGCCCGTCCGATGAACGAGGATGTCCCGCACGGTCCACGCCTCGCACCAGGTACCCGCATCGGGCCTCCGAGCCCGCACCGCGTGGACGAGGGGCGCGAGCTCCGGCAGCGTGTCGTCGACCTGAGAGGGAACCACGTGCCACGGGTATCCCGACGCCTTCGGCCGACAGCCGCTTCATCCCCGCCGCCCAGAAGGTCCGCCTCCTGCACGCCTCCATCCGCCACCACCTCAAGCGTGAGAACCGCTGGGACACCGGCACATACGGAACGCCGATCTGCCAGGAGGACATGATCGGCGGGCAGATGTTCTTCTCCCTGCTGGTCCTGGACAGCCTGCACCGACTCGGCATCCCCATGTCGACGGAAGGCGCGGAAGCGTACTACTACGCCTGGCGCGTGGTCGGTGCCATGCTCGGCGTCGACCAGGACGCCGTCCCCAAGTCCCTTGGGGAAGCACGCCAGTTCCTCGACCCGTACATGGTCCGGCACATGGGGACCGTGCGACGAGGGTGCTCACCTCACCCGGCAACTCATCGACCTCTACGAGGAGATCGTGCCCGGCACCTTCTTCGACCCGGTCGTCTCCGCACTCATCCGCCACCTCGTCGGTGACATCTGCGCCGACTGGCTCCAGGTGCCGCGCACCCACCGGTGGACGCCGCCTGCGGCCACGGTTTCCGGGTGGCCCGCGTCCCGGGACAAGTGGCCCGAGCGGCTCGGCGACGGGCGTGAGCTGCCCTGCGAGGATGCGGTCGCCCGGGAATCCGTGTATCGCGGGCGTATCGAAAATCGCATACGCCGTCGCAACGGCCCGCCGTCTCCAATGGGGGCATGAACCACACCACAACCCTGTCGGCGCTGCTCCGCCGCATGCGCAGGACCGTGTTCCTCGGCCTGGCGATCCTGGGCGTGACGGGCGCCGTGTTCGTCGTGCGGCGGCCGCTCATGATGTCCGCTCCGAGGTGCATGGCCGGGCAGTGGCACGGCTGCTTCGACACGTTCAACGGTGTGGTGCTCATGACGTTGGTCGGGCTGCCGTTGGCCGCGCTGGTGGTGTGGGCTCTGGCGCACAGTCGGCGTGCCGCCGGTGCCACCTGGGCGTGGCGGAGGTCGCTGGCCGAGGTGGGCATGGTGTACGGGACGGTGCCGTTCCTGTGGCTGACCATGATGCCGGGCGCCGCGGCCGGCACCGCCCCCGCCCGGGTGAGCCTGGTACCGCTGCGGGACCTGGTCACGATGGGGCCGGTCGGAATCGTCGGCAACCTTCTGATCTTCGCGGCGCTGGGGTTCTTCGCCCCGATGCGGTTCGCGGCGCTGGCATCCGCGCCGCGGATCCTGGCGCTCGGGGCGGGCTGCTCGGCGCTGGTCGAAACCGCACAGTACGTCCTGCAACTGGACCGGGTGTCCTCCGTGGACGATGTACTGGTCAACGCCACCGGCGCCCTGCTGGCCGGGCTGGCGTCGCGCCGCTGGTGGCGTACCACGGTGCCGGCGTCGTCGGACCGGCCTCGCTCCCTGCCGACGCAGGCACCGGCTGCTTAGGCTTCGGACATGCGCGTACTGATCGTGGAGGACGAGCCCTACCTGGCCGAAGCCGTCCGTGACGGTCTGCGGCTTGAGGCGATCGCCGCCGACATCGCCGGCGACGGCAACTCGGCCCTGGAACTGCTCAGCGTCAACACCTACGACCTCGCGGTCCTCGACCGCGACATCCCCGGCCCCTCCGGCGACGAGGTCGCCCGGCGCATCGTCGCCTCCGGCAGCGGCATCCCGATCCTCATGCTCACCGCCGCCGACCGGATCGACGACAAGGCATCCGGGTTCGAACTCGGCGCCGACGACTACCTCACCAAACCGTTCGAGCTGCGGGAGCTCGTCCTGCGGCTGAGGGCGCTCGACCGCAGACGCGCGTACGCCCGGCCCCCGGTCCGCGAGATCGCGGGCCTGCGGCTCGACCCCTTCCGCCGGGAGGTGTTCCGCGACGGACGCTACGTCGCGCTCACCCGCAAACAGTTCGCCGTCCTCGAAGTCCTCGTCGCCGCCGAGGGCGGGGTCGTCAGCGCCGAAGAGCTCCTTGAACGGGCCTGGGACGAGAACGCCGACCCCCTCACCAACGCCGTGCGCATCACCGTCTCCGCACTGCGCAAACGGCTCGGCGAACCGTGGATCATCGCGACGGTGCCCGGCGTCGGCTACCGGATCGACACGCAACCGGAGGCCGGCCACGAGGGAGGAGACCGTGGATAGAGCGCCCGGGCTGAGCATTCGCTTCAAGCTCACCCTCAGCTACGCCGGATTCCTCATGGTCGCCGGCGTCCTGCTGCTTGCGGCGGTGTGGCTGTTCCTCCTGCGCTACGTCCCCGAGCGTGCGCTCCTCGTCTCCTCCGACACCGCCCCCGCCCATGGTGTCTTTCCCATCCGGTCCAACCTCCTGCATGTTTTCGCTCCGAAGGCAGCGGCAGTGCTGGCATTCCTGCTGGTGCTCGGCCTCGTGGGAGGGTGGATCCTCGCGGGCCGGATGCTCGCACCCCTCACACAGATCACGGATGCGGCGCGGAGGGCCGGGAGCGGGTCGCTGTCCCACCGGATCCGCATGAAGGGCCGCCAGGACGAATTCCGTGAACTCTCCGACACGTTCGACTCGATGCTTGAACAACTCGAGTCCCACGTCGCCGAGCAGCAGAGGTTCGCCGCGAACGCCTCCCACGAATTGCGCACCCCACTGGCGATCTCGCGGACGCTCCTCGACGTCGCCCGAAAGGACCCCACGCGGGACCGCGGCGAACTCATCGAACGCCTACACGCCGTCAATGCGCGGGCGATCGACCTCACCGAGGCCCTCCTCCTGCTCAGCCGCGGCGACCGCGGGAATTTCACCAGCGAGGACGTCGACCTCTCCCTCATCGCCGAAGAAGCCGCCGAAACGCTGCTTCCCCTCGCCGAACAGCGCCGGATCATGCTCGACGTCACCGGCGGGGCGGCCCGGACGAGCGGCTCCGCGGAGCTCCTGCTGAGGATGGTGACGAACCTCGTCCAGAACGCCATCGTCCACAACCTCCCCACCGGCGGAACCGTGACGGTCCACACCGAGGCGCACGGCGACGTGAGCGTGCTGCGGGTCGAGAACACGGGCCGCCGGCTCCCGCCGGAACTGGTGCCGACCCTCACCGAACCCTTCCGGCGCGGAACGGAACGCGTACGCACCGACGAGCACGCCGGCGTCGGTCTCGGCCTGGCCATCGTGCAGAGCATCGTCCGCGCCCACGACGGAACCCTCGACCTCGCCCCCGGCCCCGCCGGCGGTCTCTTCGTCACGGTCCGGCTTCCCGGCATGCCGTAGGCGCCGTCCCCGAGCGGGGCCCTCCGGATAGCTGACCGGAAGTTCGCTGCAAGCCAGGGTGCTCCGTCGAAGTCACCCTGATCAGGAATCCCCAGTGGCTGATGAGAAACGCCTGCTCGCGCGGTTTTGTACACAGTCGACGAATATGGCAAACCCAAGAGCCACTTGCGTGCTCTCGAATTACGGAGCGGGGGATTCTTCGGCCAACTCTGCACGCCTGGCGCCTGGTAGAGCCATGTTTCCCTGCCCGCTTCTGTCCCTGAGGTAACCGACTCGGTGTCGGTAGATGTCGAGGCGACACCATCCGAGCACCGCCGCGCATGCCTGAATCCCATATACCGGTTTTCTGTTTCATGCCCCCCGGATGCCTGTTGATCCTGGCGCGATCCGTTTCTTTCGCGGACAACCTTCCAGATTGCCTTGCTAGGGTCGAAACCGATTCCACGGGGGCGGATATCACCAGATCCGAGAGGACATCGCGGGCATGGCATGAACTGCCCCCGTCAGAATTCCGTGCGTTGTCATGGGCATCCACGTAGACGCGACATGAACACGCAATTTCCGCCGCGTTGCGGAAATGCGCACTGCGCCGGAACTGACGAATGGACGGTTGTATGTGCGGTATCGCGGGCTGGATCGACTTCGAACGGGACTTGAGTGAGGAGGGAGCTGTCGCGTCCGCCATGACCGCGACGCTCGCGCCTCGGGGGCCCGACGGCGCGGGGGTGTGGCTGGGGCCGCATGCCGCGCTGGGCCACCGGCGCCTCGCAGTGATCGACATCGAGGGCGGGCGCCAGCCGATGACCACCGAGAGCGGGGTGGTCCTGACCTACAGCGGAGAGGTGTACAACTTCCGCGAGTTGCGGGCCGAACTGGAGGCGAAGGGACACCGGTTCCGTACGCGGAGCGACACCGAGGTGGTGTTGCGGGGGTACATGGAGTGGGGCGAGGGCGTCGCGCAGCGGCTGAACGGCATGTACGCCTTTGCCGTATGGGACGCACGCACCGAGGAACTCCTGCTGGTACGGGACCGGATGGGCGTCAAGCCGCTCTTCTACTGCCAACCACCGGGCGGGGGGCTGCTGTTCGGGTCGGAACCGAAGGCGATCCTGGCCCATCCGCGAGTCCCGCGTGCTGTGGACGCCGACGGCCTGCGGGAAATCCTCACCATCGCCCAGACACCCGGGCGGTCCGTGTACCGGGGCCTGCACGAGCTGCGCCCCGGGCAGCTGCTGCGGTTCGGGCGGGCCGGCCTGTCCGCCCGGCGCTACTGGACCCTGGAAGCCCAGGAGCACACCGACGACCTCGACACCACCATCGAGACGGTGCGGGGACTCCTCGAAGACATCGTCGAACGGCAACTCGTCGCTGACGTACCCCTGTGCAGCCTGCTCTCGGGGGGTCTCGACTCCAGCGCGATCACGGCGCTGGGGGCGCGCCACGGCGAACTCCGCTCCTTCGCCGTGGACTTCGACGGATACGCCGACCACTTCGAGGACGACGGCATGCGCGGCTCGCCCGACGGCCCCTATGTGCGGGACGTCGTGCGGCACCTGCGGCCCGACCACACCGACATCGTCCTGGACACCGCCGGACTGGCCTTGCCCTCGCTGCGCTCCGATGTGGTGCGAGCCTGGGAGTACCCACAGTTCAGCGGGGACATGAACACCTCGCTCCACCTGCTGTTCCAGGCGATCCGCGGACACTCGACGGTCGCGCTCTCGGGGGAGTCCGCCGACGAGGTGTTCGGTGGGTACGCCTGGTTCCACCTGCCGGAGGCCGTGGCCGCCCGGACGTTCCCGTGGCTGGTCGTCATGATGCGGCAGCAGCGCCCCGAGAACCTCCTCGACCTGGGGCTGCGGGAGCAACTCGACATCACCGGTTACGAACACGACCGCTACCAGGAGGCGTTGGCCGAGGTTCCGCACGTCGCCGGCGCCGACGGGCGCGAACGCCGGATGCGAGAAGTCTCGTACCTCCACCTCACGCGGTTCGTGACGATGCTGCTCGACCGCAAGGACCGGCTGAGCATGGCACACGGCCTGGAGGTGCGGGTGCCGTTCTGCGACCACCGGCTGGTCGAGTACGTCTTCAACACGCCGTGGTCGATGAAGACCTACGACGGGCGGGAGAAGAGCTTGCTGCGCGCCGCTTGCCGCGACCTGCTGCCCGCCTCGGTGCTCGAACGGCGAAAGAGCCCCTACCCGGCCACGCAGGACCCCGCCTACGGCATGGCTCTGCGGGCTCTCCTGGCCGACCTGGTCGCCGACGGCACCGCCCCCGTCCTGCCGCTGCTCGACACCCAGGCCGTCAAGGCCCTGCTGGCCACCCCGCCTCAGGCCACCGCGTCCACCCTGACGCGCATCAGCCTGGAGATGGTCCTGGATCTGAACGCCTGGCTGACCTCCCAGGACCTGCGCGTCGCCCTGTGACGACGCCCTGCCCCGACCCTCTCCGCCCACCCACCTGCCTTCTGCTACGGAAGTGACCTCCATGCGTACCCATGAGTTGAAGACCGGCCGGACCTTCGGCGTCAACTTCGACCACGGCGAGGAGTTCCTGCCCGCCCTGGCCGACTTCTGTCGCGAGCACGACGTCCGCCAGGGCTATGTCCCCATGTTCCTCGCTGCTTTCGCCGAGACCGAGATCGCGGGCACCTGTCAACGCGTCGAGGACCCCGAAGCACCAGTGCGTCTCCCCGTCCATCTGGAGAAGGTCGAGGCGATGGGGTGCGGCACCTTCTCCTACGATCCGGACAACGACGCCATCGTTCCGCACGTCCACGTCACCGTCGGGCTGAAACAGCACGCGGCACTCGCGTACTCCAGCCACCTCATATCGGCCACGGTCCAGTACCTCACCGAGATGCTGGTCGTCGAAGTCCTGACGCCGGAGATGCGCCGCCCGGTCCACACCGACCTGTGGGACGTCCCGCTGCTCACCTTCGAGGACTGAGTCATGACACCGGAACCCTTTCCGTTCCCCGACGAGCCCCTGGGTGAAGTTCCCCGCAGCTGTGCCAGGCGGCGGGCCCACGAGCCCCTGGGGGATGCCGTACTGCCCAGCGGCGACGTCGTCCACGTCGCGGTGCGCTACGCCGACGTCGAGGCGGTGCTCACCGACCCGCGCTTCAGCCGCGATCTGAACCGCCCCGGCATGCCCCGGCTGCAGCCCGACGCCGACATGTCGGAAGACCGCGACACCCTGATCAACCTCGACCCACCACGCCACACCCGGCTGCGCCGTATCCTCGCCCGCACGTTCTCTGTGCGGAGCAGTGAGGAATGGCGCCCGCGCATCCGCTCCGTCGTGCGGGAACTCGTCGACACCATGGTCGAAGCCGGGCCGCCCGCCGACCTGATGGCCTCACTCGCACGGCCGTTGCCGATCCGGGTCATCGCGGAGATCCTCGGCGTCGCCGACGGCGACCTCGAACAGTTCCGCCGCTGGTCCGAGGCGGCGATGACCATCGGGCCCGAGCGCGCCGCCGAACGCGCCCGAGGGCGCGACGAGTTCTACACCTACCTGCGCGAGCTCGTCGCCCGCCATCGCCGCGAACCCGGCACCGACCTCCTCGACGCCATGATCGCGGCCCAGGAGGACGGCGAGCGGCTGACCGAGGCCGAACTCATCGACACCGCACGCTCGTTGCTGCTCGCCGGACACGAGACGACCATGACCACCATCGGACGCGGCACGTTCACCCTGCTGCGCCACCGCGAACAGTACGAGGACCTGGTGGCGGATCCCACGCTGGTGCCGGCGGCCGTCGAGGAGATCGTGCGCCACGACTTCCCGGCCGACGTGGGCTTCCTGCGAGTGGCCACCGAGGACGTCGACCTGCCGTCGGGCCCGGTGTGCCAAGGACGGGGCGTGATGCCGGTGATCTCCTCGGCGCACCGGGACGACGGGCAGTTCGCCGATCCGGACCGATTCGACATCCACCGCCCCGCGACCGGGCACCTGGGCTTCGGCAAGGGAGCGCACTACTGCATCGGCGCGCCGCTGGCACGCATCCAACTCCAGGAGGCCCTCGCCGCGTTGGTACGCGGCGTACCGGGGCTGCGTCTGGACGGCTCGGCCGAGGACGTGCCGTGGCAGCCCGCCATGGTCACCCATGCCCTGGCCGCACTGCCCGTCACCTGGTGACCTTCACAACGGGGACCGCATGAACGAGACCACACGACCACATCCGCCCTACACTTCGGACGACCTGCTCCGGCTGGCCGCCGACCTGCCCGTCATGGAACGCATCGCCGCCTGGTGCGAGGAGTTCCTGTGCCGGCCGCATCCCGACCTCGGCCGCGGCGGCTCGGTGTGCCCCTTCCTCCCGCGGGCCCTGGCCCTGGACCGGATCGGCTTCACCGTGGTCCGCACCCGGGGCCGGGCGGTCGAGGACATCGACGCCACCATCGCCGCGTACCGCACGGTCTTCCTGGAGACCGAACCGACCAGCGGGCCGGGCACTCTGGACAAGGCGATCCTGGTGATCCTGCCCGATGTCAGCGAGGAGGACGCGCCCGTCGTCGTCGACGAGACGCACCGCAGGCTCAAGGGCGACTTCGTCGCCTCCGGCCTGATGATCGGCAAGTTCCATCCGCGCAGTGACCAGGGCGGCCTGCACAACCCGGGCTTCCGGCCGCTGCGTAGCCCGGTGCCGCTGCTCGCGATCCGGCACATGGTCGACTCCGACCTCCCCTTCCTCAACCGCGTCGACGACCCCGTGCCCGAGCGCGTCAAGTTCCTGGAGGCGTACGGGGAGCGCTTCGCGGGCGCCGAGGCCTCACGGTGGTCCGAGCTTGGCCGGGCCGCGCTCGGCGAGATACGGGAGGGCGAATGATGGCCACCGACACCCCGCGCACGGTCGCGCTCGTGACCGGCGGCAGCCGCGGCATCGGCGCGTCCGTCTCACGTCGCCTCGCCGCCGAGGGAGCCGACCTCGTCGTCGGCTACGCCCAGGACGCCCTGGCGGCACAGGAGTTGGCGGACGACGTCGAGAAGACCACCGCCGCCCGGGTCCGGCTGGTGTGCGGTGACATCGCCCGGCCCGAGACGGCCGAGGCGCTGTTCGCGCGGGCCGAGGAGGCGTACGGCGGCGTGGACGTGGTCGTCGGCTGTGCCGGCGCCCATGCCCGCCGGCGCGGCCCGCTCGCCGACATGGACGACGAGGACGTGCGCCGCGTCGTGGAGGTGAACCTGCTGGGCACCGGCTACCTGCTGCGTGCCGCGGCACGGCACCTGCGCCCCGGTGGCCGCATCGTGACCGTGTCCAGCTCGGCGGCGGCCCTGGGCGTACCGGGCCAGGCCGTCTACAACGCGGCCAAGACCGCGGTCGAGGCGCTGACCCGGCAGCTCGCCCGGGAACTGGCCGGACGCGGCATCACGGTCAACGCCGTCGCCCCCGGCCCGACCGGCACGGAACTGTTCCTGCGCGGGAGAACCGCCGAGGACCTCGACGCCCTGGCCCGCCAGGTACCGCTCGGCCGGATCGGCCGCCCGGAGGACATCGCCGACGTGGTGGCCTTCCTGACCGGACCGCAGGGCGGCTGGATCAACGGCCAGGTCGTCCGCGCCAACGGCGGCATCGTCTGACGCCGCCCCACTCCGTTCACACATCCGCATGCTCGCTGTACCCATGGAAAGGAGCGCCGCCATGCCCGAAGCCGGCACGGCGCACGCGCGCACAGCACCCACGCAAGAACACCGGACACCTGCCGAGAATCCCTTCGACAGCGTCGAGACGATGGTCGCGGACGCGGACGTCTTCACCGAGTTCGTGGAGGACGCCGTCGCCCAGTACCGCCTCGGCCTCGCCTCGGTGGCGGCGGGCGGTTCACGACTGCACCGCCCCAACAGCTTCGGTCTGCTCGGCGGAACCCTGGAGGACGACGCGCTCGTCGTGCGCCGCGTCGCCTTCGCGGCCAATGTCCGTGCCGTCGACCAGGTGCCCCTGGAGGAGTTCGAGCGAAACATAGTGCCCCGCTTCGGCAAGCAGTACGACGACGGAGAGCGGGGCTTTTGGTGCGATTCGCGCCAACTCCTCAAGGTGGTGCGGGAGTTCGAGGACGACGGCCTGGACATGCTCGGCTCGGTCCACATGCACCCCGACTGGCACCGCGTGGGTCCCCCGCACGAGCGCGGCACGGAGAACCTCAGTGAGAACCCCAGCCGCATGGACGAGTACCTCTTCCGCAACGCGGGCTGGCCACTGAACGTCATCTGTTACCTGGAGAGCCGCGGCGGCGGGGTCACCCACACGTTCGCCGCCTGGCGGCCGCCCCGGACCGAGGAGGCCCCGACGGCGAAACTCGCCATCAGGTTCTTCGCGCGCGGCCACGAAGGCACCGCGTGATGGGCACCTTTCCCCGCGAGATGGGCACCGTGGTGACAGCCGCCGACGCCCGGTACGACTCGGCGCGACGGGTGTGGAACGAACGGTTCGACTACCGGCCCCGAGCCATCGCCTACCCCCGCGACAGCGAGCAGACCGCAGCGGCCGTCGGCTTCGCCCGCGACCACGGCCTCCCCTTCCGCATCCGCTCCGGCGGCCACAGCAGCGAGGGCTTCAGCGCCCTGGACGACGGCCTCGTCATCGATGTGTCACGGCTGGCCTCGCTGGCCGTCGACAGCGACCGGACCCGGGCCGTGCTCGGCCCCGGTGTCCTGCTCGGCGAGGCGTACGAGGCCCTGTGGGCGCTCGGCCGCACGATCCCCGCCGGGGTCTGCCCCGACATCCGTATCGGCGGCCATGTGATGGGCGGCGGCATAGGGATGCTGGTGCGCTCGCGAGGTCTGCTCATCGACCACCTCCTGGGCCTCACCCTCGTCGACGCCCATGGCGCGAGCCTCGACGTCGACGAGCACCATCACCCGGACCTGCTGTGGGCCTCGCGCGGCGGAGGCGGCGGCAACTTCGGGGTCGTCACCTCCTACACCTTCGCGATGCGGCCCATCGCCGACGTCACCCTGTTCTCCCTGGAGTGGGGCGCGGCCGATGCCATCGCCGCCCTCGACGCCTGGCAGCACTGGATCCGACACGCGGACTCCCGCGTCAACGCGCGCTTCAACCTGTTCCCGGCCTCCGTCGACAGGGCCCTCACCACCGGCCTGTTCGAAGGCCCCGCCGACGAGCTGGACGTGCTGCTGCGGCCGCTGGCCCAAGCCCGCCCGCCGCGCACCCGGTCCGTTCGCACCCTGCCGTACGGGGAGAGCATCGGCACCTGGACCGACCGAGTGCCCTCCATTCGCGCCAAGTTCACCCCGGCGCTCGCGGCCGGGCCGCTCGGCTCCGAGGCCCTGCGCACCCTGGAACGGCGGCACGAGAAGGCGCCTTCGGGGGTGAAGACCGGCCTCTACGCCATGGGCGGCGCCGTCCTGGCCGACGTGCCGCCCGACCACTCCGCCTTCGCGCACCGCGGCGCCTTCCTGTGCGTGGAGTACCTGGGTCACTGGGGCGATGCCGGGGGCGACGGCGAGCACCTGGACTGGCTGGCCGGCACCCGTGCGGAGATGCTCCCGTTCATGACCGGAGGGGCCTATGTCAACAGCCCCGACCGGGACCTGGCCGACTGGCCGTACGCCTACTACGGGGACAGCCTGCCGCGCCTCATGGAGGTCAAGCGCCGCTACGACCCCGACGGGGTCTTCGCCTTCGAGCAGAGCGTGCCCCTCTCGTTCTCTCCCGGCCAGGTGCGCGCCGCGAGGCTGCCCGACGCCGTCGTCACGGACCTGCGCGCCCGTGGACTCGTCAACTGACGGACACTCAACTTCCTTCGGAATCAACCGAGTCAGGACATCACACCATGAGCAAGTGTACGGACGAACGCCCGCAGAGCGGCCAGGACCACCGGATCAGGAAGGTCGTCATACTCGGCGGCGGCACCGCCGGCTGGATGACCGCGGCCTACCTCGGCAAGGCCCTGCAGAACACCGTGCAGATCACCGTTCTGGAGGCGCCGGCCATCCCGCGCATCGGGGTCGGCGAGGCCACCATCCCCAATCTGCAGCGCGCCTTCTTCGACTACCTCGGCATCCCCGAGGAGGAGTGGATGCGCGAGTGCAACGCCAGCTACAAGATGGCCGTCAAGTTCATCAACTGGCGCACCCCCGGCGACGGCAGCCCCGGCCCGCGCACCGTGGACGGACGGCCCGACGTCTTCCACCACCCCTTCGGCCTGCTGCCGTCCTCCGACCAGATACCGCTCTCGCACTACTGGGCGGCCAAGACACTGCGCGGCGAGACGAACGAGCCGTACGACTACGCCTGCTTCACCGAAACGCCGATCATGGACGCCCGCAAGGCGCCCCGCTGGCTCGACATGCGCCGGGCCACCAACTACGCCTGGCACTTCGACGCCCAGCTCGTCGCCGCGTACCTGTGCACCTTCGCGGTCACCAAGCAGGCCGTCGAGCACGTCGAGGACGAGATGACGGAGGCTCTCCGCGACGAGCACGGCTTCATCACCGCCCTGCGCACGAAGTCCGGGCGACTGCTGGACGGCGACCTCTTCATCGACTGCTCGGGCTTCCGTGGGCTGCTCATCAACCAGGCCATGGGCGAGCCGTTCCTGGACATGAGCGACCACCTGCTGTGCGACAGCGCCGTGGCCACCGCCGTGCCGCACGACGACGCGGCGAACGGCGTCGAGCCGTACACCTCCTCCATCGCCATGCCCGCCGGCTGGACGTGGAAGATCCCCATGCTCGGCCGGTTCGGCAGCGGCTACGTCTACTCCAGCCGCTTCGCCGAGCGCGACGAGGCCACCGCGGACTTCGCGAGGCTGTGGGGACTCGACGTCGAGCAGACCCGCTTCAACCACATCCGCTTCCGGGTCGGCCGCAACCGCAGGGCCTGGGTGCGCAACTGCGTCAGCGTCGGCCTGGCCTCCTGCTTCGTGGAGCCCCTGGAGTCCAGCGGGATCTACTTCATCTACGCGGCCATCCACATGCTGGCGAAGCACTTCCCCGACCGGCGGTTCGACCCGGTGCTCGTCGACCGGTTCAACCGCGAGATCCAGGAGATGTTCGACGACACCCGGGACTTTCTCCAGGCCCACTACTACTTCTCGCCGCGCGTGGACACGCCCTTCTGGCGGGCCAACAAGGAACTGCGGCTCGCCGACGGCATCAAGGACAAGGTGGAGAGCTACCGGGCCGGGCTGCCGGTGAACCTGCCGATCAGCGACGAGGGCACCTACTACGGCAACTTCGAGGCCGAGTTCCGCAACTTCTGGACGAACGGCAGCTATTACTGCATCTTCGCAGGGCTCGGCATGCTGCCCCGGCGCCCCCTGCCCTCGCTGGCGCACAAGCCCGAATCCCGCGCGCAGGCGGAGCAGTTGTTCGCCGACATCAAGCACAAGCAGCACGACTGGGCGGAGTCGCTGCCCACCACGTACGAACTGCTGCGTCGGCTGCACGGCGCCTCATGAACCGGGCCACCGTAGCTCACACCGGCATCTCCGCTCTGGCGCATCAGCGGCGCTACCGCGACCTGATGAGCTCCTTTCCCACCGGTGTCGCGGTGGTCACGACCCTGGACACCGAAGGCCTGCCACGCGGCATGACCTGCAACTCGGTCGCCAGTGTCACCCTGACCCCGCCCACGCTGCTCGTCAGCCTGCGGGCCGGAAGCGCCACGCTCGAAGCCGTCGTCGCACACGGAAGCTTCGCCGTCAATCTCCTGCACAGCGGCGGACAGCGTACGGCCGAACTGTTCGCCGGGCCCGACCCGGACCGCTTCTCGCGCGTGTGCTGGCGCCGTTCGCCCTCCGGCCTTCCGCACCTGGCGGACGCCGCGTTCGCCGTGGCCGACTGCCGGGTCAGCGGACTGCTCGACGTCGGCGACCACACCGTGGTGTTCGGCGAGGTCGGAGCCATCAGCCACGCCGACGGCACCCCCCTCCTCTACGGGCTGCGCCGGTTCACGGCCTGGCCGCACCAGTGACCACTCGACAAGGACGCTCATGACCACGAGCCAAGTCCCATCCGCCCCCTCGCGCGCCGAGGAACTCGCACGCCTTCCGGCCTACCGTTCCGCCGACCCGGCGGCCAAGGGTGCCGATGGTGTGCTGGACCTGTCCAACAACGAACTGGCGCTCCCACCCCTCCCGGCGGTGGTGGAATCCCTCGGCCACAGCGGCGGCCGCGTCAACCTCTACCCGGACCCCACGGCACGCACCCTGCTGAACACCGTGGCCCGGCACTACGACGTGGACCCGGACGAGGTCGTCGTCGGCCCCGGCAGCGGCGCGGTGCTCCAGCAGCTGCTGCTCGCGCTGTGCGGCCACGGCGACGAAGTCCTCTACCCCTGGCCCGGCTTCGACGCCTATCCCTTCCTGATCGCGACGGCGGGGGCCCGGGGCACGCCGGTGCCACTGACCGCCTCGGGCGAGCATGACCTGGCGGCGTTCGCGGCCGCGGTCACCTCACGGACCCGCATGGTCATCCTGTGCTCCCCGCACAACCCCACCGGCCGCCGCATCACCCGCTCCGACCTGACGGACCTGCTCGCGGCCTTCCCGCCGCGCGTCGTGACGGTCCTCGACCAGGCGTACGTGGAGTTCGACGAGAAGCAGGAGGTGGAGGACCTCGACCACCGCAGTGCCGGACCCCGGACCGTCCTGCTGAGGACCTTCTCCAAGGCGTACGGACTCGCGGGACTGCGCGCCGGATACGCGTTCGCGGCACCCGACGTCGCGGGTCCGGCCCGCAAGACCCAACTGCCGTTCTCCGTCACGTACGCGGCCGAACACGCGGCAGGCGTCTCCCTGGCGCAGCCCCGGCAACTGGCCGAGCGGATGGAGACGGTACGGCACGCCCGGACGGCGCTGTACGAGGCCCTGCGCGCGCAGGGCCTTACCCCGCTGCCCTCGTACGCGAACTTCGTGTGGCTGCCGCTGGGCGCCGACGCGGAGCGTTTCGGGGCGGCGGCGCTGGCCGCCGGGGTGCGGGTGAGGGCCTTTCCGGGACAGGGCGTCCGTATTTCGGTGGGCGGCGACGAGGCACACCGCCGGGTGCTCTCGGCCGCCCGCCGGTTCGTCACCACGATCCCGTGACCGGTAACGCCCAAGCCGACCTCTTCCTGGCCCTGGCCCTCGTCGTCGGCACGGCGAGGCTCCTGGGCGCGGCGCTGACCCGTGTGGGCCAGCCGCCGGTGGTGGGGGAGATCCTCACCGGGATCCTGCTCGGCCCGATGATCCTGCCCGCGTCCGTGAGCGGGCACCTGCTGCCCGACAGCACGCGCCCGGCCCTGACGGCCCTGGCCTCGGTGGGGCTTGCGACCTTCATGTTCCTGGTCGGCTACGAAACCGAGGCCGTCCTGCCGCGCGGCAGCAGACGGCTGCCGTTCGGCATCGCGGTGGGCGGAACGCTGGTCCCGCTGGCCGGCGGCATGGCGCTGGCACTGCCCCTGGCGCCGTCCCATGCCGCCGGCGGCAAGGTGGCGTTCGTCCTCTTCGTCGGCGTGGCCATGTCGGTGACGGCGTTTCCCGTCCTGGCCCGGATCGTCGCCGACCGGGACTTGCACCGGTCGCGCACGGGAGCCGTCGTCCTCGTCGCCGCCGCGGTCGGAGATCTGGTCGCCTGGGTGTGCCTGGCCGCGATCGTGGCGTACGCGGAGGTGGCTGTCCCGTGGCGGATCGCCCTGCTGCCGCTGTACGCGGGGGTGATGGTCTTCGTGGTCCGGCCTTCGCTGGCGGTGCTCCTGCGCCGTGCCGAGTCTCGTGAAACAGGCGGCGCGGCCTTCGTGTTCCCCGTTCTGGCCGTGGGCCTGCTGGGCTCGGCCGCCGCTACGGAGTGGCTCGGGCTCCACTTCATCTTCGGGGCGTTCGCCTTCGGCGCGGTGATGCCCCGCTCGCTCCCGGAGCCGCTGCGCGACGGGATCGCCACGCGGATGCGCCAGACCGGCGCGCTGCTATTGCCGGTGTACTTCGCCGTGGCGGGCGTGAAGGTGAACCTCGCGGGGACCGGCGCGGGCGGCATCCTCACGTTGATCCTGCTCGTCGTGGTCGCCACGGTCACCAAGACGCTCGGCGTGTACGCAGGCGGCCGGCTCTGCGGCGCCGACCGCGGCCAGTCCCTGACCGCCGCCGTCCTGATGAACACCCGGGGCCTGACCGAGATCGTCATCGTCTCGGTCGGCCTGGACCTGGGCCTGATCGACCGGACCTTCTACTCCCTGATGGTTCTGATGGCCCTGGTGACGACGATCCTCACGGTTCCCGCCCTGACCGTGCTGGGCCGCTCGGTTCCGCACCACGAATTCGCCGGCGAGACCCGTGCTTCACCCGCACGTGAACGATCCCGATAGCCCTCACCGGCGAAACCCCCTTGGTTCAAACGCTCAGCCGACCTGGATGCCACATGGGGCGATCCTGAGCTCCCGGAGGGTCTCGCCGTAGGCGCGGTTCGTTCGCTCGGTACGGGCGGGTCGGGTCCGTCGAGCCTTGCCGTGCGGGCGGGAGGCGGGTCGCATGCGCGGATATCGGCCAACTACCAATCCCCACCGATGAGTTCGACGTCAAGGGATTGAGTGTGGGCACGATGCGCGAACGCGTGGCTGGGCGGTGCCTGAAGCGATCTGGAGTCGGGCAGGAGCCACGAGATCCTCCACAGCCACGCCCGCGGCGCCCACTTCAATCACTTGCAGGCCAAGGCCTCGGCGCAGTCGGCGTGGTACACCCGGTCAGTGAACCCTTTTCATCCCGGCTCTGATGGGGTGTACGTGCTGGTCAGAGGGGTTGGGTGACGAGGCAGGGCCCCTGGTCGTTGGCATGGTGATCTCACTCATCACACCGGCGTCCGAGGGGCCCTGTTGGTTGCGTATTCTTCCACGCTCGATGTCCCGCACGGCCTCGTTGAGCATGTTTCTTGGCTGCTCCACGCCCGCCGGCAGGAACTTAACTCGCCTTGGCGGAGACTGGGTTGTTTCAAGCAGGCCCTCCTGGCCCTGGCCCATCTGCGGCAGAACGAGACGTTCCCGCAGCTCGCGGCCGGGTTCGGTGTCTCCACCACAACCGCCCGGCGGTACGTCGACGAGACACTCGACGTCCTGGCGGCGTGGGCACCGGGCCTGCACGAAGCCCTGGTGGGACTGGGTGAAGGCGACTTCGTCATCGTTGACGGCACCCTCATCCCCACCGACCGCATCAAGGCGGACGAGCCCTACTACTCCATGAAACACAGAAAGCACGGCATGAACGTCCAGGTCATCGCCCGTCCCGACGGCACACCACTCTGGTTTTCGCGTGCGCTGCCCGGCCGGACGCACGACCTGACCGCGGCTCGCGCCCACGGGATTGTGCAGGCCTGCCTCACTCGGCAGATCCTCGTCCTCGCGGACCGGGCCTACCAAGGCGCCGGCGCCACCGTCCGCACCCCCTACTACCACCACCGCGAACAGCCAGAGCACTACCAGCAGTTCAACCGCGACCACGCACGACACCGCGCACCCGGCGAACGCGCCTTCGCCCAGCTGAAAACCTGGCGCATCCTGAGGCAGGCACGCTGCTCCACCAACCGCATCAGCCGGATCATCAAGGCAGTTCACACCCTGATGACCTGCAGCTATTCAGGATGAAAAGGGTTCAGTGAGGATCCGTCAGGTCGGCATCCAGGCCCGGACCATGGCGAACAGGGCGTCGAGAATGATGAAGACGGCCCCGACAGGCAACCCCACGACTATCACATCCTTGGGCGGCCGGAGATGCACCCTGCGATTCGATGGCTACCGTGCCGCATGCTTGGATGTATCGATGATCGTTAACCCGCAGGAAACGTCCACACCGCTGGCGTACCTGGACCGCATTCTGGAGCACTGGCACAAGGACGAGGATGCCGAGGCGCTCGTCCAGGGTGAGCAGCGGCTGAGCCGGGCCGAAGCCCGGCGGCGGCTGTTCCGGCTGGGGCACGCGCTGCGCAAACAGGGGCTTGAGCCCGGCGACGGAGTGGGGCTGTTCCTCGCCAACCGTGTGGACTCCGTGCTGGTGCAGCTCGCGGTCCATCTGATCGGCTGCCGCGTCGTGTTCCTGCCACCGGAGCCGGGACCTGGCGAGCTCGCCGCGCTGGTCGAGCAGTCCGCCGCACGCGTCGTGGTCACCGACCCGCTCTTCGCGGAGCGGGCCGCCGACGCCGCGGCCCGCAGCGTTCACGCGCCCGTCCTGCTCAGCCTCGGCCCCTGCGGGCAGGAGTGCCAGGACCTGCTGGCCCTGGAGGCCGAGTGCCCGGCGGAGCGCCCCGAAGGCGTGCGGGCCCTGGCGACGGACGAGCCGGTCACCGTCCTCTACACCGGCGGCACCCTGGGCCGCCCCAAGCTCGCCGCGCAGAGCCGCCGGCTCTACGACGCTCTGGTAGACCTGGACACCCCGGCGGACCCGGCCGAGAACGACGCCTCGCAGAACTCCCGCCGGTCGGCCTTCCCGGGCATGGACCCGGAGACCGACCGGGTGCTCGTCTCCACGCTGCTCACCCACGGAAGCGGCCACCTCACCTCGATCCAGGCGCTGTTGGCGGGAGTCGCCCTTGTTGTGCTGCCCGAGTTCGAAGCGGGCGCGGCGCTGGAGGTGCTGCGCGAGGAGCGGATCACCGCCACCATGTTCGTACCGCCGATGCTGTACGCGCTCCTCGACCACCCGGAGTGCAAGGCGGGCGCCCTGCCCGAGCTGCGGCGGGTCGTCGTCGCGGGAGCGGCCTCGTCGCCCAGCCGGCTGCAGCAGGCGGTCGAGGTCTTCGGGCCGGTGCTCAGCCAGGGCTACGGGCAGTCGGAGGCGCTGGGCATCACTGCGTTCGCCGCCGAGGACCTTGCTTCGAAGGGCGCCGAGCGGCCGGAACTCTGGCGAAGCTGCGGGCTCCCGATATTCGACACGCAGATCGAGATCCGGGCCGAGGACGGCGCGGCGACGCTGCCCGCCGGGCAGGTCGGCGAGGTGTGTGTCCAGGGCGAGACGGTGATGCTGGGCTACTACGAGGACCCGCAGCGCACCGCCGAGGCGTTGCAGGACGGCTGGCTGCGCACCGGTGACTTGGGTTACGTCGACGCCGAGGGATACCTCTATCTCGTCGACCGCGCCAAGGACATCATCGTCACCGGCAGCACCAGCGACAACGTCTACTCCCGCGTCCTGGAGGACTTCCTGCTCACGCTGCCAGGCGTGCGCAATGCGGCGGCACTGGGATTTCCGGACGAGGAGTACGGGGAGGCCGTGCAGATCTTCCTGGCCACGGCCGAGGGCGTGCACGTCGACCCGGACGAGATCGGCGAGGCCGTGACCGCCGAGCTGGGGGAGCTCTACAGGCCCCGGAAGACGGTGCTGCTCTCCCAGCTGCCGACCACGAAGGTCGGCAAGGTGGACAAAAAGGCACTGCGCGCCGCGTGGGTGAACGGGGCCTGAGGGAACGGGTTCCGGCCGGGATCATCCCGGCCGGAACCGTCCCTGGCCGGAGTGTCCCGGCTCGGCCGGCGCGGGCTCAGTGGTTGGCGAAGCCGGGGATGCTTGCCTTGACGCGCCGGAGTTCGCGGGCATCGGAGATGCCCTGGAAGCCGTGGCGTGGGGTGTAGGGGGCTTCCGGGCGGCGGGCTTCCTCATCGGTGAGGTCGAGGCTGAGGGAGGCCACGGCGTCGTCGATCTGCTGGGTGGTGCGGGCGCGGACGAGTGGGGCAGCGACGACGGGGTTGCGGCGCAGCCAGGCGAGAGCGATCTGGGCGCGGGTCGCACCACATATTGGCGGTGTCGAAGAAGTTGACGCCAGCTTCGAGGGCGTGCTTGATCAGGGAGCGACCGCTCTCCTCGTCGAGGGGCCGGACGGGGTGGCCGCGGCCGGGCTCGCCGTAGGTCATGGCGCCGATGGCGACCGGGGAGACATCGAGGCCGGTGCGGCCGAGCTTGATGTAGCGCACGGGGAACCTCCTACAATGGAGAACGAACCTAAGCGGAGAACTCTCCGCTGCGCATTCGGCGCTACCGGAGAGTCCTCCGGGTCGCGGTCGAACATTGCTGCCCGCACCGCCAGGAGGACCCGATGACCGGCGCCCAGCCCCAGCGCTCCGACGCGCTGAAGAATCGCGAGGCGATCCTCCAGGTCGCCCACGACGCGCTCGCCGAGTCACCGCATGCCTCGCTCAACTCGATCGCCAAGCGCGCGGGCGTGGGCGCGGGCACGCTCTACCGGCACTTCCCGACTCGCGAGGCGCTGATCCTTGAGGTCCACCGGCATGACGTGAATCGCCTGGTCGCCGCTGTGCCGGAGGTTCTCGCCGCCCACGCTCCACTGGACGCGCTGCGGCAGTGGTTCGTCACCCTGGCCGCCTATGTGCGGATCAAGCACGGCCTCGGCGAGGCGCTGCATTCCGCTGCGGCCCAGGAGGTCGTGAGTGCCTCATGGCCTCCCGTAACTGCTGCCGTCGGCCAACTCCTCGACGCGTGTGAGCAGGCAGGAGAGGTGCGTTCCGGTATCGACCCGGTCGACGTCATCATGCTCATGAGCTGCCTGTGGCGCACCCCCGACACCGCGGACGGGGCCGCCCAGGCCGACCGGCTCATGGAGCTGGCCATCGGCGGCCTTCGCCCCTGACCGTCGAGCGTGAGCTCAGCACGGTTCGCCCACGAGCTCCGTGGGTGAGGGTGGCTGCGGTGGTGCCGTGATCGCGCGGCCGGGCGGATTCTCTCAGGGCTGGGTTTGCGGCACGTCAGTCTTCGTCCGAGCCGGACAGGGCCCGGGAGATCATGCGGGTGGCGAAGTCCGGGTCCGCGGCAATGCGGTTGATGTGCTCCGCGAGCAGGAAAGCCGTGACTTCCAGGGGAGTCATCTCCTCCTCGGTCCAGTATCCGTACTGTTTGCGCCACAGGTTGGGGCTCAGGTCGGTGCCGGCGGCGATGACCAGGCCGGCCATGGTGGGGATGGTCTCGGCGCTCACGCTCTTGGGCATCTGGCGCATCGTGGCCACAAGGGTGGGCACCACGTACTCGATGACGTCCTTGCCGTGCTCTTCATGGGTTCTGCGGAGCCACGTCATGAACATGAAGATGAGCGTGCACACCCCGTCCAGTACGTCATCGATTCCCTCGGCGTCCAGCGACGCCGCGAAGTGGTCGGTCAGCGCCTGCTGTTCCGCGTCGGTCTCGGTCCTGCCGCTGTGGATGCCTTTGAGCCGAGAGTCGATCATCATGAGGGCTGTGCCCACATCACCGGCGGGAGCGAACTGTGGGTCGTAGGGCGATGACACGGGATCCCCTCCTCAGGCCGCCGCGTTGGGCGTGCGGCGTGTCCGTACAGTAGACGGACTTTCACTGCGGCCCGAGCGACTCCCGACAATGCTCGCTCTTGAGGGTGAGGCTGCCGTAAGGGCCTTTGGGGCAGGGCCGGTTCGTGCTGATCCGTGTGCTCGCGGCGCCTTGCGAGATGGCTGCCCGGCGCACTGGCAGCGGGGCGAATGCCTGGGATTCGCGGCCCGGGCCCCGAGCGCCTACCACCACGCTGCCGCGGTGGACTCGGACACCCTGATGCCCTCCGGCTCGCGCCGCCGACGAATGGCGTCGCCGAGGTGCCGCTCACCGGGGTGGCATGGGTCGCTGGACAATCGCCGTGAGCCGTTCCTGGACGTGCTGTCCAGGTCTGGAATAGAAATACAGCCGAGCGGTCGGATGGGGGACGTTGTGGCACGCGTCGTACGGGTCGTCGATGGTCGGGTGACGGGCGAGGGTGAGAGCGATGTCGCCGCGGGCTCGGCTGAGGCGGACGAACACCTCATCCGTGAAGCGGAGAAGATCGCTGCTGCGCCGGGCCGCATGTTCCCGGGCCTGTGCGAGGTGGTTCTGCATGACCTGCGGGATCCGCAGCACGAGATCCGGGCGATCGAGAACAACCTGCCGGGCCGCGAGGTGGGGACTCCGCCACGGAGCCGGGCCTCGCTCGCATCGAGGATCCCGGCCACCCCAGCGTGATCCAGAACTACCCCAACCGGTTCCCCGACGGCTGCGCCGGGCAGTGGAGGAACCGGCCGCAGAGCGCGGCGCGACTCCCCGTTCGCTGGGGGGACAAGAAGGCACTGGTGCGGCAGCTGCACCAGACGATCGGCAGGATCGCGGCCGTCCTGGAGGTCGGCACCGCCAACGCCTACCGGACCGCCGCGGCCGACGCACTCGCCGTCGACCTGCTGGCCCGCGCCGATGCCACCACACTGGCCGTCTTCGGCACCGGTCACCAGGCGCCCTACGAGGTGGCGGCCGTCAGTCGTGTCAGGCCCGTTGATGAGGTCCTGGTCGTGGGACGCACCGCCGACCGTGCCGAGCGCACGGCCGCGGCACTGGCAGCCCAGGGCCACAACGCCCGTGCCGCAGGGGCCGAAGAGGCCTGCGGCCGCGCCGACGTGATCGTCACCGCCACGACCACCCGTGCCGACAGCCCGCCCCTGTTCGAGGCCGCGCGGGTCCGCCCCGGTACGCACCTCTCCTGCATGGGCGCCGACGCACCCGGCAAGCGCGAACTCCCACCCGGACTGTTCGCCCGCGCTCGTGTCTTCTGCGACCTTCCCGAACAGGCCCGCCGCATGGGTGAATGCCAGCACGCGCCGGACGGGACGGTCGTCACCCCGCTCGGCGAAGACCTCACCCACCGTGCCGCGGGACGCGCGGACGACAGTGACATCACGCTCTTCGACAGCTCCGGAATCGGCTTGCAGGACCTGTATGTGGGCCTCGCCCTCCTGAAGAAGATGGACATCTCCCTGTGAACTTCCCCGTGAACGCCACCAGTTCCGACGCTGCCAGGACCCTGGCCGATCCCGACACCCCGTTCGCCGTCGTCGACGTACACAAGGTGCGGCGCAACATCGGACGACTGTCAACTCGGGCTGATCAGCTGGCAGTTGGCCTACGCCCTCACGTGAAGACGGCCAAGAGCCTGGACGTGGCCGCCCTTCTGCACCACGGCGCCCCCTGCCCCATCACCGTCTCCACCCTCGCCGAGGCCGAGGCGTTCGCCGACGGCGGCTACACCGACATCACGTACGCCGTCGGCATCGACCCCCACAAACTCCCGCGTGTTCTCGCGCTGCTGCGCCGCGGAGTCACCTTGCGCACCCTGCTGGACAGCACCGAGCAGGCGGAGTTCGTCGCCGAGGCCTCCCGCCGGGCGGGGCTTCCCGTCCCCACCCAGATCGAGATCGACTGCGACGGCCACCGCGGCGGCCTCAAGCCCGACGCACCCGAACTCGTCGAGGCCGGCCGCATCCTGCATGCCGCGAGCTGTCTGGACGGAGTGCTGACGACCCACGCGGGGGAGTCGTACTTCGCCTGTACCGCCGAGGAACTGCGACTGGCGGCGAAGAACGAACGCGACACCGCCGTCGCCGCGGCGGAGCGGCTGCGTGAGGCCGGCCTGCCCGTGACCACCGTCAGCGTCGGCTCCACCCCCACGGCCCATGCGGCCGAAGACCTCACCGGCGTCACCGAACTGCGCGCCGGCAACTACGTCTTCTTCGACCTGGTGATGGCCGGCATCGGCGTCTGCCGCATCGAGGACCTGGCCCTGTCGGTCACAGCCCCGGAGATCCAGGACTTCTGGACGCGCGTGACCGGTTGGTGACCGGCTCCCGTCCGGTGCTCCATGGCGGACCCGATGGAGGTGTGAACCCGCACGCTCATAGGGGGGACCGGGGCCGATCGACAATGGCCTCGACGATTCTCATCAGCCGATCCCCTGCCTGATCGATGCTTCCGTTCTGCGTGCTGACCTGTGCGCCTTCGAGTACGAACGTGATCTCCGCTGCGGCCTGCTCGGGATCGGGCAGCCCGGCTTCGGTGCACATGGCGACCAGTCTGCGGAGCTGGCGGGCCTTGTGTTTCTCGATCACTTGCCGTGCGGGGTGGGAGCGGTCGGGCAGTTCGGCGAGGGAGTTGATGAAGGGGCAGCCTCGGTGTGAGATCTCCGGCAGCCCGTCGGCGATGAAGCGGGCCAGGCCGAGAATCTGTTCCTTGGGACGGTCCGGGAACTCGGCTTCGACCCGGTCGAAGGCCGCCTGGTAGTCGGCGGCGAGGATCCGCAGCCACTCCGCGACCAGCGCGTCCTTGGTCTCGAAGTGCCGGTAGATCGCCATCTTGGTCGTCTCGGCCTTCTCGGCGATCGCCTGGACGCCCACCCGCTGGATGCCCTCACTCTGGAAGAGCTCTTCTGCCGCGTCGAGGATGCGCTCACGCGGCGGCAGTTTCGCCACCCTGCTCGGCCTTCTGGCGGTCGATGTCATGACTGCTCCGTGACGTCCGGTCGGTAGTGCGGTAGTGACCTCGTTTGCTGCTACGGTACCAGTCCGTTCCATGCGATACTGATCGGTATCGCTAGATACTCATAGGTATCGTTCATCTTCCGCTGGGAGTGACAGTGAGAATTGCCGAGTACGTGAGCTTCGACGCGGTGGGGCTCGCGGAGCTGGTGGCCAAGGGCGAGGTGACCCCCGCCGAACTGGAAACAGCCGCACGCGGGGCCGCCCAAGCGGTCAATCCGCACATCAACGCCATCGTCGAGACGTGGCAGGCCGACGACGAGCCGCAGCCTGGCCGCGCACCGCTGGCAGGGGTCCCGTTCCTGATAAAGGACTTGGGAGTCACCATGGCCGGGAGGAGAACGGAGCTGGGCAGCCGCCTCGCCGCCGGCAACGTCGGCGCCGCCGACTCCAGCCTGATGGTGCGCCTGCGGCGGGCCGGCCTGGTGACGTTCGGGCGCACCTCGACACCGGAGATGGCCTACAGCATCACGACGGAACCCACGCTGTACGGTCCTACCCGCAACCCGTGGGACCTTCGGCGGAGCGCGGGCGGATCCAGCGGGGGAGCGGGCGCGGCGGTCGCCGCCGGAGTGGTCCCGGTCGCTCATGCCACCGACGCCGCCGGCTCGATCCGTATCCCGGCCGCCTACAACGGGCTCTTCGGCCTGAAGCCCACCCGTGGCCGGGTCTCCGTGGGCCCCGACACCGACGAGATCTTCAACGGCCTGGCCGTGCACGGCAGTGTCAGCCGCACCGTACGCGACAGTGCGGTCCTGCTCGACCAGATCCGCGGCCCCGAACCGGGCGATCCCTACTTCGCCCAGGAGCCGAACCTCCCCTACGCACAGGAGGTCACCCGGCCCCCGGGCTCGCTGCGGATCGGTGTCCTCGCCCAGGCATGGGGCGGGCGCCGCATCACCGCACCCGTTGCCGACGCCCTCTCCCGGACCGTCCGGCTGCTCGAATCCCTCGGCCACCAGGTGGAGGAGGCCAAGGTTGAACTCGGGGCCGACCGGGAGGAGTTCGTCCTGGCCGGTGCCCGTCTGATGGCGGCGAATCTCGCGGTCTCGCTCAATGACCTGGCCGTCGCCTTCGACCGGCCCCTCGACTCCTCCACCCTGGAGCCGGTGACCCTCGCCGGCTACCACTACGGGCAGCGAGTCAGCGGCCCCCAGTTCGTCGCCGCCCTCTCGGTCCGCAATCGGGTCGCCCGCACCCTGGCACGGTCCTTCGACGCCTACGACCTGCTGCTCACCCCGACCCTGCCGGAGCTGCCCGTACCGCTCGGCACCTATGACGAGGGGGTGGAGGCGCTGGACGGGCTCGGCTGGATCGACCGTCTCAACGACCGCTCCCCGTTCACCATGCCGTTCAACATGGCCGGCACGCCCGCCATGTCCGTACCGGTGACGGCCGACGGCGAGACCGGGATCCCGATCGGCATGCAGTTCGCCGCCGGTTACGGGCTCGAAGGCCGCCTCTTCCGCCTCGCCGGGCAACTCGAAGAAGCGAGCCCGTGGCTGGGCCGAACCCCGGCGGTGTGGGCGGGAGACCTCGCGGGGTGAGACGGGCGCCGCGAATCCGGGCGCCCGGTCGGAGCCCCGGTCGGAGCCCCGGCTCAGTGCACCGGGAAGCCGAAGGTGTGGCCCTGTGACGTGAGCCGGGGGAGGAGCTTGCGCAGGGCCTCGACGGTCTGGGTACGGTCGCCGCCCGCGTCGTGGAAGAGCAGTGTCGGGCCGTTGGGCAGCTCACGTTCGGCGGTGGCGACAATGACGTCCGTACCCGGACGCTCGAAGTCCTTGGTGTCCACGTTCCAGCCCAGCGGGCGCATGCCCCGGGACGCGGCGAGCTCGCGGCTGTACGGGGTGAACGCCCCGCCGGGCGCCCGGTAGTACATCGGCCGTACGCCACCGGACGCCTCGGTGATCATGCGTTCGGCGTCGAGTATCTGCTGCGACTGGTAGCTCTGGGGCTTCTTGTCCATGGCGGTGTCGTGCGACACCGAGTGGTCGCACAGCCGGTGCCCGTCCGCGACCACCTTCTTCACGAGGCCCGGGTGGGCCTGCGCCTGTGTCCCCACCATGCAGAACGTGGCCTTCACCCCGTACTCCCGCAGCAGGTCGAGGACTTTGGGGGTCCACACCGGGTCGGGGCCGTCGTCGATGGTGATGTTGACGCCGCGCGCTCCCGCGTCCGAGGAATGCGCGATGGTGTCCGCGACCCGCTTGATGTCAGAGCTCGGCGTGGCCGACGCCTTCGGCTTCGAGTCGTCCGAGGTGCCCGCCTGCGCGGTCCACACCGAGGCGCCGGTGGCGAGGATCGTCACGCCGAGTGCGGCTCCGACCATTTTGCCGTACCAACCCCGCCCACCGTTGTGCCGTGCCATGTTCGCCTCTTCTCGCGCAGTCCCCCGCCGGTCCCTGGTCACCTGGCAGGACGAGGCGCGGTGGCCAGGGGCTGCCTCCGTTACGGATCACGGACAATTCTGAGAGAGTTCCCGGACAACTCCCCACGAACGGCGGCAGGAACCATGCCGGTTGGCCTGTTCGCGCCGCCCGGCACCCGTGCACATCCGCGACCTGCCGCGCCGCGACTCAGACCGGTTCGGGTTGCGGTTCCGGTCGCAGCGCTGATGCGGCCTCGGGTTCCCACGTATTGGTGATGCGCAGGTAGCCGTAGACGACCGAGAGCATCGCCAGAATGACCAGCGGTCCGGACACCCACGGATGTGTGGCCATCTGCATCGGCAGCCAGCGGTACGACACCAGGAGCGTGGCGAAGACCGCCGTGCCGTAGGCGACCAGCTGGATTCCCGAGCGGTCCCAGCCGCGGTCGAATGTGCGCAGAGCCGCCTCGACGGTGAGGGAGAACACCACGCCGGCGACGAGATCCACGCCGTAGTGGTAGCCGAAGCCCAGCGTGGCGCCGAGCGTGGCGACCAGCCAGAACGTCCCCGCGTACCGCAGAAGTCGGGGGCCCTTGCGGGAGTGGATGAAGATCGCGGTGGCCCACGCCGTGTGCAGGCTGGGCATGCAGTTGCGCGGGGTGATCCCGTCGTACGGCACCGGGTGCGGGACGGTGATCGGTGGCGGTGTGTGCGGCCACAGGTTGGCCACCGCCCACTGCACGCCGCCGGTGCCGGAGGCGCCCGGACCGTAGGCGAAGACGGGTCCGACCACCGGGAAGACCATGTAGATGGCCGGCCCTAGAAGGCCGATCACCAGGAAGGTGCGCACCAGGTGGTGCCGTGGGAAGCGGCGCTCGGCCGCCACATTGCGCAGCTGGTACAGGGCGACGACGATCGCGGCCACCGCGAGCTGGGCGTAGATCAGGCCGAGCGTCTGGCTGCCGATCGAGCCGGTGGCGTCGAGTATGCGGCCTGCCAGCCACGACGGGTTGCCCAGCGCGTGATCGGCGGTCGCCACGTATGGATCGAGAACGGTCGGGCGGGTCTTCGAGGTGATGAGCAGCCAGGTGTCACCGGTCTTGCGCCCGGCCACGAGCAGCAGGCCCAGGCCGACGCCCTTCAGCAGCAGGATGCGTTCACGGCCGGTTCGACGCGTGATCGCGAAGACCGCACAGCCCAGCATCGCCCACAGAGCGCCGTTGCCGAAGAAATGGCCCTCCGGCACCTCGACGTCCAATGCCCAGCGCGCAAGCACGAAGACGACGTCGACGCCGACCGCCACACCGGCCGCGATGAACCGTTGCCGCCAGGTGAGCACCACCATCATCAACGCCAGACCGCCGTACAGCGGCCCCGGCTTGGGCGGGAATATCAATTCGCGCGCCTGGGTGGCCAGCGGCCCCGGCACGCCGCCGTAGCGACGCGCGGTGATCTCCAGAGCGATGAGGAATCCGAGGGCCACCACGCCCGCCGTCGCCCACAGAATCACGCGTGGCTGACACCACCGGGCGAACTTCATTCTGCGGCTTATTCGCGTAAGTCTCTGTGAATCTGTAGGTATCAATTGTTTTGCCGATGTGTTGTTGGGTGCTGGTTGCGGCGGATCACCCTCCATGTGGAGCTGCGTCGTTTTCCGGTGGAGGAAGGTGAGGCGGGCGCATGTCGAAAGCTCGATCATGCCATCGGCGTGATTCGGGTGGCTGCGCGGGCCTCGTCCCCCTGCGGTGGGGCCGGAGGTGTCCGCCGCCCCTTGGACAGGTGTGCTGCGCATCTGCGACTGCGGCGCAACGCCGACGCGCTGCCCGGTGCGCCGACCGACCGCGCGGCCATCGATGCCGAGCTCGCGGATCTGCTGGTGGGCGACGTGCCGATGTCCGGCTTCACCCTGGACGCCGCGGCCGTGCGCGGCACCGTCGAGGACTGGCGCACCGCCGACCCGGCCCTGGAGGAGTCGGTGATCCAGGACGCACTGGTGGGCGCGTACCTGAACGAGTGGTCGCTGCCCCCGCGGGTGCAGGCCGCCGCCCGCGATCCGCACGCCCGCGACCGGGAGCGCCGCCGTCGTGACCTGGCCGCGCAGATGGTACGTAGGCTGTGCGACGGGGCGGTGAGCGGCGAGGACGGCACGGTCACCTGGATCAGCCCCGTCTTCACCCCCGCCGGATGGTCGATCAGGGTGCTGCCCGCCGACCTCTACACCGGCCAGGGCGGCGTGGCACTCACGCTGGCCGAGTACGTGTCCGAGGTGGTGGCCGGGCGGGCGGACGAAGTGCCGGGCGTGCGCGAGACGTTCGAGGGCGCGCTGCGCGTGCTGGTCGGCACCGAGGACCGGACGCCGACACCGTCGGCCGGAGCCTTCAGCGGCGCCGCGTCCCAGGTGTGGACGTGGCTGGCGCTGCACCGGGTCCTCGGCGAGGACTGGCTCCTGAAGCGGGCCGCCGAGCGGGCCCTGCTGCTCACGAAGGGGCCGCTGGTCGACGACGACGTCGAAGTGGACCTCCTCAACGGCGCCGCCGGCGGGATCGTCCCCCTCCTCAACCTGGCCACCGCGACCGGGCAGGCCCACTGGCTGGATGCCGCAGCGCGTATCGGCCGCAGGCTGGCCGGGATTGCCGTGACCGATGCCGTGGGCGCCCGGTGGCCGACCCGTCTCAACCCGGAGGGCATCGGCGGCTTGGCGCACGGCGCCACCGGCATCGGCCGGGCGCTGAGCCGACTCGCCTCACCGAGGCCGGTTCCGCGGCCGACCGCCACGACTGGGGCGGCCTCGCCGAGCGCGCCTTCGCCTTCCAGGAATCCCTCTACCGCCCCGAGGACGGCAACTGGCTCGATGTCCGCATCGGCGCGGAGGACGACTTCTTCACCAGCTGGTGCCACGGCGGCGCGGGGATCGGCATCGGCATGCTCGACCTCCACCGCCGCACCGGCGATCCCGTACACCTCGACATGGCTCGCCGGGCCGCCGGGGCCTGCACGGCAGAGGGCTTCGGATGGAGCCACACCCTGTGTCACGGGGACCTGGGCCTGTGGGAGTTCCTGACGGCCATGGGCTCCGGCGTCTCCGCCGACCTCGACGGCGAGATCCTCACCGGCCTCGAACAGCGCGGCCCGGTCGGGGCCTCGCCCGCGAAGCGTTCTCCCCGAGCCTGATGTCAGGCCTGGCTGGAGTCCTCCACACCCTCCTCCGCATGCACCCCGCCGCCGCGCTCCCCAACCCCCTTCTCCTCGACTGACTCCGAGCTCTGGGTGGCCAAAGGCGGCATCTGCCTCAAGTTCGGTGTGGCCTGCTGGGCGGCCCGTGGTCGTGCCCCTTTGCCGAACCGGCAACAAAGCTCGCCGCGCCCGCGCCGTCCCTCCCACGATGGCGGCGCCGATGCCCGGCTGGCTCGGGGAAGCCGACCTCGACGTCTACGCCGCAGAGTTCGAACGCACCGGCATGACCGGGGCCCTGAACCACTACCGGAACATGGACCGGGACTGGGAGGACCTCGCCGACTTCGACGGCGCCCCCATCACCCAGCCGTCCCTGTTCATCGGCGGCGCCCCGGACGCCTCGACCACCTGGCTGGCGGACGCGATCAAGGCATACCCCACCACCCCGCCCGGCCTGACGTCCTGTCACGTTCTCGACGGCTGCGGCCACTGGGTCCAGCAGGAGCGCCGTGACGAGGTCGGCGAGCTGCTGATCAACTGGCTTGGCTCCCTGGCCGGTTGACGGCTGTCCCGGGTGCCCGGCGGCCTTGCTCTCGGGCCAGGGCCGCTAGCCGTCGGCTGCCAGTCGGTCGAGCCATTCCCCGAGCAGGTGCCGCTCGGCACCGCTCAGCGTCGTCTGTTCGGGCAGGAGGGCGCGCAGGCTTCGGGCGGCGCCGGCCGGGCCCGATTCCTGCACGGCGGGCTTCTCGTTGGTGACGGCGGTGACCATCGACTCGCGCATGGCGGTCAGCAGGGCCGGGTCGCGTTGGCCGTCGGGCAGGGACAGCCAGGTGAGGACGGCGCCGCGCGCGGTCGCGTGGATGAGGCCGGCCGCGAGGTTCTCGTCGACACGCAGCCAGCCGCCGGTCGCCAGACGGTGGATGCGCCCCATCAGGATCTCCATGCCGGCCTGGAAGGCGGCGGACGTGGCGCCCTGGTGCGGGTCGCTGTACATCAGCGCGTACAACTCGGGGTTGGTGAGTCCGAACTCGACGCTGAGGTCCCAGCCCGCGCGCAGGTCTTCGATCGGATCCCGACCGTCGAGGTCCACGTGCTTGGCCGCGAGAAACGTGGCGTAGGCGTGCTCCGTCACAGCTTCCAGCAGCCCGTCCTTGTCGCCGAAAAGGCGGTAGATCACGGGCGCCTGCACGCCGGCCGCCGCGGCGACCGCGCGGGTGGTGACCGCGTCGCGCCCTTCGCGCGCCAACAGGTCCGCCGCCGCGTCGACCACGCGCTGACGCGTGAGCTCGCGGGCGTCCGCCGCGGCTTGGGGCTTGGTGGCTGGAGTGGGCTCTGCCTTCGGTCCCTTTGGCATGAATCAACGATAACACTGCTCTTGTATCGTTGATGATATCAGTGTTAACGTGATGTGCGTATCACTGGAAATGAACCTGGTGGGGGAGCGACATGCCCGAGAAGCTGCGCATCGTAGGACTTGAGGAGCACGTGGTTCTGCCCGTCTTGCTGGACGCCTGGGCGCGGGCCGGAGTGCCGCGGATTCCGCAGCTCGGCTACGGCGAGGAGCCGATCGCCCGGCGGCTGCGGGATGTCGGCGATGCGCGCCTGGCCGACATGGACGATCAGGGCCTGGACGTCGCGGTGCTGTCGCTGGCCACACCGGGTGTGCAGAACCTGGCCGCGGCGTATGCCGCACAGGTCGCACGCGAGGCGAACGACGCGCTCGCCGAGATCGTCCACGCCAACCCGGAGCGGTTCCAGGCCCTCGCGGCCATCCCGACTCCGTCGCCGGAAGCCGCCGCGGCGGAACTGGAGCGTGCCGTCACCCAACTGGGCTTCCGTGGCGCGATGTTGTACGGGCGGACCGGCGACAGGCTTGCCGACGCCCCGGAGTTCGACGACCTCTATGCCACCGCCGAGCGTTTGCGGGTGCCCCTGCACTTCCACCCGCAGACCCCCGTGCAGGCGGTCCAGGACGCCTACTACTCGGATCTGCCCAACGGTGTCGGCCGCGCGCTGTCCACCGCGGGCCTGGGCTGGTACTACGACCTCGGCGTGCAGTACCTGCGGATGATCTTCTCAGGTGTGTTCGACCGCCATCCCGGATTGCAGGTGATAGCGGGTCACTGGGGCGAGGTCGTCCTCTTCTATCTCGACCACATCGGCGTCGTGCAGGACATGGCCAAGCTGGAGCGGCCGCTCGCCGACTACTTCCGCCAGAACTTCTGGGTGGCGGGAAGCGGCACAGTCAGCGAGCGCTATCTGCGCTGGACGGCCGAGGTGGTCGGGACCGACCGGATGCTGTACTCGACGGACTATCCGTACGCCTTCGGGACCAGGCCCGGTGGCTTCCCCTTCCTCGACACCAGCGGCGGCGTCGCGCGCTCTTTCCTGGAGCAGGCGCCGTTCACGGAGGAGGAGAAGGCCGCGATCGGCTCCGGCAATTGGGAGCGGCTGACCGGGCATCTTCCGGCCGGGCGCAGCTGACGACGGTACGTTCTCTCACCCGCGCCGCTGGGCAATGCGCGGGCCGGTCGGGATGCCGCTGCCGGACCAGGTCGAACACTCGGCCTAGATCAAATCGCGCCGATGAGGCCGGGCGACCGAGCCGAGGCAGCCCTGGAATCGCGGATCCGGACACATCGCGCGCCCGGCCGGGTCGACGTCATCGGCGCTGCGTCAGTGGATCTTGGCCCCAAAGGATCAAGCCCTGGACCGCCAAGGGCGGTCGGGCGGCTCCGGGTGCACGCCCGCCCGATCGTGATCATGGCCCTGGTCAGGGGCCTCCTGTCCGGTTACGACCGTGTGGCCGGTTCGACCGGGTGCCCATCCGCCTCCGATTGCGTACCGTCACCACTCCGACACGCAGGGGAGGGTCTGAAGAGCATGGGACAAGGCAGCGCGAGGAACGATGTGGGCACCGCCTACATCAACGACGTGTTTATGCGTCACCCGCTCACCACGCGGAACCAGCAAGAGCTCGACATCGCCGCGAAGGCCGCTGCCATCCTGCAGCGCAATCTGCTCAGGAACGTATTCAAGCGAACCCCTGAGGGTGGGGGCGAGCAGATCAACCCCATCGGGTTCTCCCTGAACAAGGTGCGCTACGGCGAATTCCCCGAGGGTGAGGCAACCGCGCACGAGCGCGGCTGGCGCGCCTTTATGAATGTCGGCGCACCGGTGATCGAAGAGCGAAGCGACATTCAGCAGCCGCCACCCGACATGATCTCCAAGCAGACGTACATCAATGGCACCGACCCGATCAAAATCACCGTGACGGACACGGTCGAGTTCACGATTTCGAACACGATCAGCTGGTCGCTCCAAGGGGAGGTGAAGCTCACCTTCGGGGCGAAAACCACCGCGGCGCTTCAGCAGCAGCTCCAGAAGAGCATGGAGATGAAGCAGTACCAGAAGACCACCCTGCTCAACAGCAAGGACAACCAGGGCGTCAACACGGAGACCCAGACGGAGGCGACGAGCAACACCACCTCCACGAGTTCCGTCACCGGCACCGGGGAGTTGTGGGGGGAACTGCTGCTCGGTATCACCGGCTCCGTCAGCGGTTCGCTGACCACCGAATGGAAGCACCAGGCTTCGATGAGCCTGGAACTCGGCAGCCGGGTGGACGTCATGGCCACCACACGTCGTCAGATCCGCCAATTCGATTACGAATTCCCCGTCACGTTCGGCGGCTGGGTCGCCCTTCACTATCCCGAGCCGGTGGCGGTCAAGGAGACTCCCCCTCAGGCCGCCGAACCGAAGTACTCCAAGGTCATCGCCTGGAAACTCGGCGAGCGCGATGTCGATTCCAGCCGCTTCGACCTGGCCGACGAAGGAAAGCGGTTCATGCAGAAGGGGACGGCCGAGATCGTCGCTGTCCGTGTCGGAGAACACCGGGTTTTCCAGCCGGAAGTACTCGATTACGAGAACCAGAAGAAGCCCCTCTAAGAGAAGAAGCCCCTCTCGGAGGGGACAGGGAGGAAAGCCCATGTCCTTCAAGAACATCTTCGACAACGGTGGAGAGCAGGCCGGTTCCGCCGAAAAGTCCGCCGACGCACTCAACAAGGACACCCCGGGAGCCGGGGACGTCTCGGAGGCCGTACGAAAACTGGAGAGCGAGCGCGACCCCTGGGTCATGCGCCAGACCGCGCACGGCGCGTTCGACGTCATGGGCTTCCTCGGCCCGCTGTTCCAGAACGCCCAGGGCGCGGCCGCCGCCCAGCGTCAAGTGTCCGAGGACCCCGCCTCGACGTCCAACATGGCCTCGTCAACCACGAAGGCGTTCGGGCCTCCGAAGGTGAGCATCAGCGACGACGACGCCCCGAAGCTCGAAGACCTGCAGAAGCTCCTCGGCAACAAGAAGGGCTACGCCCTGATCGCGACGGGTCTGGGGCTGTCCGAAGGCCTGGCGGTCGACCCGTCGGCGGGGAACACGGTGTACGTCGCCGACCGGGGCGGCGCGAGGCTGTGCACGGTGAAGGTCGACAACGGAGCCCAGCGCGTGGCCGCGAGCACCCTGGGCGACATCGGCGATGTGAAGCTCGACCGGCAGGGCACGGCCTACACCACCGACTGGTCCGGTGCGCGCCTGCTCGCGGTTGACCTGTCCAGCGGCTCCTCCAGCCTGGTCGTCGCCGTCACGGGCGCGTACGGCGTGGCGCTGGACGGAGCCGGCAAGGCGTACGTGGCCGGCTGGACCGACGGGCTCCTCACCGAGGTCGACCTGACGGGCCGGCAGAAGCGCACGGTCGCCAGCCTGGGAGGGGGCATCGGCGGAGTGGCGCTGGACGGGAAGGGCAAGGCGTACGTCGGCCAGAAGGACAACGGCGCCAAGCTGTTCGAGGTCAACCTGGCCGACGGCGCCAAGCGCGTCCTGACCAGCCTTCCTTCCGGGGCGAGCACCATCCGTGTGGAGCTCGACGGTGCCGGCCGGGCGTACACCATCGACCACATCGGCGGGCGCCTGTACGAGATCACCCTCGCCGACGGCGCGCAGCGCGTAGTGGCCTCCGGCCTCGGGACATGCGAGGGGCTCGCGCTGGACACCGTCAACGGCTGGATCTACGTCAGCAACCGTGAAGGCCAGCTGTGGCAGATCAGCCGGCGCGCCACCCAGGTGCTGGGAGGCGTCGGCAAGGTCGCACCGTAGGGCTGGCACGGGGGTGTCCGCCGGACACCCCCGGCTTGCCCTTGAAGGCGGCCCGCACGGCCCGCCATGGCGGGCCGGATCAGCGGGCGAGGCCGTCGGCGATGGCCCTGCCGGTGGCGGGAGCGGTGAGGTAGCGGCTCACGGAGTGCATCTCGACACCGTTGTCGATCTCGCGGTCGTCGACCTCCGGGCCGAACCGGGGAGCGAGTGCCTTGACGAGGGCGACGACGTCGCCCGCGTCGGCGATGTTCGTCCAGCCCTGAATCCCGGACGGCCAGAAGCCGTTGCCCTCGCGGGGCGCCGGGAGCAGCCGGTCGAAGATCAGGCCGCGCAGCCCCAGGGGAGAGCCGAGAGTGACCAGGGTGGAGATCCGCCACTCTGGATGTGACGCCCGCACCGCCTTGTTGCACAGCAATTCGTAGGCCGCCACGCTGCCCAGCGAATGCCCCACCAGGACGCGGGTGTCCGGCTCGATGGCCCGAGCCACCGCCTCCTGTACGCGCTCTCGCAGGCCGGGCTCGTTGAAGTACCGGCGAACCTGCTTCAGCCCGAAGATCAGGAGGGGTTCGGCGACGCGAGCGAAACAGGGCGCATGTGTCAGGGCGTTGAGTGCGCGGCGCACCATGGGGCGCTTCAGCGGGCGCCCGGCCAAGTACCCCGCAACACCACGGGACTTCGTGTCGGGACCCAGTACCTCCGGGTAGACCCGCGCTGCCTCGAGCCACCACGCAAGCAGCAGCTCCGACTCATAGTCGGGCTCGATGTCCGTCTCGTCGTAGGGCGGGACCGTCGTCGCACGGGTGCCGGGCCGCACGAACGCGTCACCGTAGAAGGCGCAGGTGATGTCGTTGTCGCTCAGTTCCGGTCCGGCCGTACCGACGGCGGCCGTCACACCGTCGCGCAGGGCGGGCGCGACCGAGGCGAGGAGTGTCCGGGGTCCTTTGAACTGCTGGGCGATCCCGTGCACCACAACGATCCGCGCCATGTGTACTCCTCGGATACCCGCCGGACCGGTCACCTTACGAAGCGGTCAGCCCAACGACTATAGTCCCTGCGCGCCACGCCCATGTGGTGGTCCGTCAGGTCACTTGTGCAGCAAGGGAGTTGGCATGCGGGTAGCGGTGACCGGGGGACTGGGCCGGATCGGCCGGGCGGTGGTGGCGGAGCTTGCCGGGCATGGATTCGAAACCGTCCAGGTCGACGTCGCGCCGATGCGAGAGCAGAGTCCCGGTTATCGGCGGGCCGATCTGCGCGAGCTCTGGCAGGCCGTGGACGCCCTGGACGGGGTGGACGCGGTGGTTCACCTCGCCGCGACGGGCGTGCCCGACTCGCACACTTTGCACCCGGAACTGGCGGAGGGCGCGACATACACGGCGAATTCCACGTCCGCGTACAACGTGTTCCAGGCGGCGGCGGTGCACGGTATCGAGCGCGTCGTCTGGGCCTCCAGCGAGACCGTGCTCGGCCCGCCGTTCCGGATCGGTGACCCCGCTCAGCTGCCCTTGGACGAGACCCATCCGGTTCGTCCGGAGACCTCCTATGCCCTGTCGAAGGCGACAGCTGAAGGAGTCGCCCGCCACTTCGCCCACCGTTGCGGGATGACCCTGGTGGCTCTTCGCTTCTCGGTCGTCATGGATCGGACGGAGTACGCGGCTTTGCCCGACTACTGGGCCGAGCCCGAACGCGGGCGGTGGAACCTGTGGAGTTATGTGGACCTCGCCGATGTCGCGATGAGTTGCCGGCTCGCTCTGACGGCGGACCTCGTCGGCGCGACAGCCCTCACGGTCGCGGCTCCCGACACCCTGTCGAACCGGCCCACCGCGGAACTGCTCGACACTTTTTGCCGGGCGGTGAAGGTCACCAGGCCATTGGGCGTCTTCGAGTCGCTCCAGTGTTCCGCGAAGGCACGGGAGTTGCTCGGGTGGCGCCCTGCCCGCTCCTGGCGGGACACGGTCGCCGGCTGAGCCGTGACCGACCGCCCCTCCCGGACAGCGGCATGCGAGGGCTCAGCGTGAAGTGCCGCCCTTGCCCGCGCCCGAGGGATCGCGGCCGTGCGGCAGATCGGTGAAGAGCTCCTTGAACGTCGGCGACAGCTGCATGAAGTCGTAGACGGGCTCGTAGCCGAGCAGCTCGCTTGTCGCGGTGATGTCCAGCCGCTTGAACCAATTGTTGCTGACCGCGTGGAAAATTCCGAAGCGAATTCCCTCGATCCGGATGGCGCGTTCCAGGATGCGGTACAGATCCTCGTCCGCCACAAAGGTTCCGATCATCCAGTCGGAATCCGACTCCCTTGCCGCATCGGGTTTCTGGAAGGCGCCGATGCGTACCGTCATGACCGTGAGCCCGTCATGCTCGGCCATATAGCGCCCCAATGCCTCGCCGAAGCATTTGGAGACGCCATAGAGGTTCCCTGGGTTCACCGGTGCGTCCGCGGAAATCTGACGACCGGGGGCGTAGCCGGAGACGGTGTGTACCGACGAGGCGAAGACGACCCGCGGACAGCGGGCCGACTTGCTGGCGGCGAACGCGTGGTAGGTGCCCACGATGTTGGCGGCGAGCAGACTGTCCCATGCCGCGGCGGTGTTCGAGTCCGCTGCGAGGTGCAGTACGCAGTCGGCACCGCGGCAGAGTTCCGTGAGCCGGGGCAGGTTCGCCAAGTCGCAGTGCTCGGTCTGTCCGTAGGCGCCGAGCCCTGAAAGATCGACACCGGGCCGGTCGAGCAGGAGCAGGTCGAAGCGGTCCGCCGCGAATTCGGCGAATCCGCGGCCGATGCGCCCGGCCGCGCCGGTGATGATCACTTTGAGGCGGCCCTCGGTGAATGGCAGGGGTGTTTGAAATTTGACCGCATCGCCCATTTCCGCCCCAGCTGTCGGTGCCGACCCTGAGATCAGTGTCTTCCTGTGCGCGGCGAAATGCTACCGATTCAAACGCATTGGCCGTATCGTACAAGCTCAAGACATGGGTTCCGAGGGGGCGGAAGCAGTCTGATGATCTCGCACGAGCCAACGGGAGCCGACTGCGGGGAACCCCGCAGATTCGTGATCGCCGCGGGGACCGGCACCTACTCGCAACCGGGCATCGAGGACCTTCCGGGGGTCGAAGGCGATGTGGAACTCATCGCGAGTCTGTTCGCTTCCCTCGGCTACGAACGGGTGCTGCGGGACCGGAGCAGGAATCCGACAGACAGGGAACTCGTCTCCGGTCTGGAGGAGTGGCTCGGGTCGACGGACCGCCGACCGGACGACATCGTCGTGCTCTACTACGCCGGCCACGGCGTGCGCGCGAGCGGCGGACGCCACTACCTGCTCTGTGCGAACAGCGTCGAGAACCGCCTGGTGTCGACCGCCATCAGAACGGACGACCTGGCCCTGATGTTCGCCGGCGACGAGGTGCGGGCTCGCGTGCTGATCGTCCTTGACACCTGCTATGCGGGCGCGGGAACGACCGACATAGCCATGGTGGCCAACCAGTTGGCGGCCGGGCGGACGACGGCGGCGGGAAACCTGTGGCTGCTGGCGGGCGCCCGCGCCCGGGACGAGGCCGGCGAAGGCGTGCTGACCGGCGCGTTGAAGGGCACCCTCGCCGCGCCGAGAGCCGGTGCCCACCAGCAGTACATCGACCTGTCGGAGATCACCGAGCGGGTCAATGAGCACTTCCGCGAGCACCATCCGTACCAGCACGCGAGTTGCACATCCGTGGACACGGCCGGTGTGCCGCCCTTCTTCCCCAACCGGAACTTCGTACCGGGGCTGTTCGGCGGGGAGCTGGATGCCGAGACGCTCACCAGGATGAGGCGGGAGCGCTCCGCCCACTTCGATCCGCGCGCACGCGGTGTGGAGTACGTGGGGGAGGTGGGCTCGTACTTCACCGGGAGGGCCGCCGCCCTTACGGCACTGTCGCGCTGGCTGTCCCAACCCTCCCACGATCGCCGCGCGCGGATCGTCACCGGTGGGCCGGGCTCGGGCAAGTCCGCCCTGCTCGGACGGCTCCTGCACCTCGCGGACATGCCGGTGGCCGACGGAACACCGCCCGAAACCGTTCCGCCGACCGGGTGTGTCACCACGCACCTCCACCTGCGCCGCCGCACCCTCGACGACGTCGTCGCCGAACTGGGCCGCGCCGCGGGCTGCGTGGCCACCACACCGGACGATCTGCTGGGCTTCCTGCGGGACCGGTCCGCGCAGTTCACCGTGCTTGTCGACGCCCTGGACGAAGCCGGCATCGTCGGCGACCAGGCCGAAGCGACGCTGATCGCTCGGGCATTGCTGCGGCCGATGTCGACGATGGTGCAGGTCCGGCTCATCGTCGGCACCCGCCGGGGCCCGATCGAGGCCCTCGGTACCGCTGCCGAGCTCATCGACCTGGACCAGCCGGCGTACGTCGGCACCAAGGACGTGGCCGACTACGTGACGGCCCTGCTCCTTGCCGAGGACGATCCCGACAGTCTCTCTCCCTACCGGGGCCACGCGACCCTCGCCGCCGCGGTCGCCGGTGGGGTCGCGGCCCGGGCAGGGCAGTCCTTCCTCGTCGCCAACATGACGGCACGCTCGCTGATCAACCGTCAGGTCCAGGTGGACCCGACCCAGGCCGGCTGGCACCGTCAGCTGCCCAACGAGGTGAAGGACGTCTTCGCCGCGTACCTGTCCCGCTTCGGAGCCAACGAATCGCGGGTGCGCAGGCTGCTCACCCCCCTCGCCTACGCCGAAGGGCAGGGCCTTCCCTGGGACAATGTGTGGGCGCCACTGGCTTCGGTGCTGGCCGGAGAGCGCTGTTCCGACGAGGACATCAACTGGCTGCTGCGAAACGCCGGAGCCTACATCGTCGAGGTGCGCGTGGGCGACCGGTCGGTGTTCCGGCTCTACCACGAGACGCTCGCGGAGTTCCTGCGGGACTCCCGTCGCGACAAGGAGGTCCATCGCCGGATCACCACCACCCTGCTCGACCAGGTGCTCACCCGCGGTGGGCGCCGGGCCTGGGGCGACGCCCACCTCTACATACGCAGCCATCTGGCCAGCCACGCGGCGATCGCCGGCACCCTAGACGAACTTCTCGCCGATCCCGAGTTTCTGGTGCACGCCGATCCGGTGGTCCTGGCCCCCGCACTGCGCTGGGTCAGCAATGAACAGGCGCGTATGGTGCGCTCGATCTACCGCTCCTCGCTCGCTCTGCATCGCCAGTCCGACCCCACGACCCGTCGGCAGATCCTGGCTTTCGACGCCGCGAGTCACCAAGTCCCGCAACTGGCGCGGGAGTTGAGTGCGAACCTCCCCTGGCGCGTACGGTGGGCCACCGGCTCCCAGGTCAATCCCGCCCTGCAGACGTCCTTCGTCGACCATTCCCACGGAGTGAAGAGCGCCGACTGCTACGAGCTCGACCAGCAGCCCTATGCCGTCACCGCGGACACGGACGGCATGCTGCGCTTGTGGGACCTGAGCAATGGCAACCTGCACGGCATGCTGCGCGGTCACATGGCGGAAGTGAACTCCGTGAACCACCTGCGGTTCGAGGGCGAGCCCCTCGGGATCAGCGCGAGCAGTGATGGCACGGTCCGGGTGTGGAACCTACGGGACGAGAGTGAACGCGCGGTGTTCAGTGGGCATGTGGGCCGGGTGGGTGTGGCGGCCGGTGTCGTCGTCTCCGGTCGGCTGGTGCTGGTGAGCGGCGGCGACGATCGCACCATCCGTCTCTGGGACTTCGTCACCGGGCAGGAGGAGCAGCGCCTGGTCGGCCATACCGGTGCCGTCCGAGCACTTGCGTGCGGAGAGGTCGACGGAAGGCCGGTCATCGCCAGCGGTGGCAGCGACGGCAGCGTACGGCTGTGGGATCCCTCCGAATCCGGGTCCGCGGGTTCCGGGCGGGCAGCGCACCGCTGGCGGGAACGGGCGGTGCTGAAGGGGCACTCCGGCGAGGTGAACGCGGTGGCCCTCGCCGAGTTGGACGGGCTGCCCGTGCTGATCAGCGGCGGCGACGACCGCACCGTGCGCATCTGGGACGTACGAAGCCAGGAACAGAAATGCCTGTTCTCCGGTGACATGGGCTGGGTCAGAGCCGTGGCGTGCATGACGCTCGACGGCCGCAGCGTGGTGGTGTGCGGCACCGACAGCGGCCACGCCCATATCTGGGATCTGCGCCGAGAAGTCGAACTGAGCGTGCTGATCGGACACACGCACTGGGTGCGCGCCGTGGCGGGCGTGAAGATCGAGGGGCGCACCGCGGTCGTCACCGGAGCCAGCGACGGCACCATGTGTGTATGGGATCCCAGCGTGGAGACCAGGTCGAAGGACGTCGTGTGGCATGCGGGCGGAGTGAACGCGGTCGGCGCCATGAGCGTGCAGGACCGTGCTGTCGCTGTCAGCGGCGGTGACGACCGCACTCTGCGCGCCTGGGACATCGAGTCCGGCAGCCAACGTGGAGTGATCGAGGGACACACCGGGTTCGTCCGGGCGGTGGCGTGTGCGCACCTCGGCGAGGTGCCCGTGGTCGTCAGTGGGGCCAGCGACGGAACTGTCCGCGTGTGGGACCTGATGAGCCGGCGTCAGCGCGCGGTGCTCACCGGACACACCGACTGGGTCAGCTCGGTGGCCTGTACGCAGATCAGGGGCAGGCCCGTGGCCGTCAGTGTCAGCGACGACTGCACCTTGCGGGTCTGGGATCTGCTGAGCAGCAGCGAGCGCGGCATCCTGTCGGGGCACACCGGCGGGATCAACACGGTGGCGTGCACGTCGCTGGACGGCCGGCCGGTCGCGCTGACCGGGTCGTTCGACGGCTCGGTCCGGCTGTGGGACCTGGAGACGGGCAGGGCCTGGGCGGTGTTCACCGGTCACACGGGCTGGGTGCGGGCTCTGGACTGCGCCACGCTCGACGGGCGCCAGGTGGTGGTCAGCGTCGACGACGACGGCGGTGTGTTCGTCTGGGACCTCAAGGACCGGAAGAGGTGCGTGCGCCTCAGCGACGCGGGGGCCGGCACCAACGCCATCGCCTGTATGGAGCTGCGGAACCGGACGGTCGTGGTGACGGCCGGCGACGACCGGATCGTACGGTTCTGGGACCTGCACACCCGGGAGCGTCAGGAGGGCTTCGTGCTTCCCGCGCCGGGCTGGTCCTTGGCCGCGGCGCCCGACAACCGGCTGGTCGTCGGGACGGGGCGGGAGGTCTGCGTGTTCGACCACTATGGCGAGACGACGCCTGGCGGAGGTGCGCAGACGAGCCGTTCCAAGTCCTGAACCTGCTGCGCGAGCCAGCGGACCGGATCACCGCCGGCCGCCGCGGCACGCAACCCCGACGCGCGTCGTCGGCGCTCGTCGGGGGAGAGGCGAAGAGCATCCCGCATCGTCCGCGCGGTCATGTCGACGTCGCGAGGGTCGTGCAGAAGTTCAGCCCGGTGACCGAGCAGATCGCTGCTGCCCGCGGTGCGGGAGAGCACCAGTGCTCCGTGGCGCGTGTTGAGCTGAGGCCCCTCCTGCGACACGAGGTTCATGCCGTCGCGCACCGGGTTCACCAGCAGCACGTCATACGACTTGAGCGCCGCCAGGCACCGGGACAGGTCATGGCCCAGGTGCACGCCGAGGCAGCCGGGAAACCGGCCGTTCAGGCGCTCGGCCATGTGCCGGATTCGATCGGCGTAGACGCGGTATTCCGGGATGCGTTCCCTGGACGGGGTCAGGCACGCGGTCATCGCCACCCGGCCCCGGAGCTCCGGTGAGCGCTCCAGGACGATCTCGAATGCCTCGAGGCCGCGCAGGATGTTCTTGGACGGGTCGACCCGGTCGACCCTGACGATGTGCAGCATCGCCGGATCCAGCGCGAGGTCGCGCTCCCAGGCCCTGACCTCCGCGCTCTGGGCGTTCGCGGCGAGCAGTGCCGAGTCCGAGGGCACGGGGTAACAGCTGACGGCGGTGGTGCGGGTGGTGCCCGGGGACCCGGCGGAGCGTGGGGGATGCGCACTCTCCACGACGCCGGCCACGTGCGCGCCGGGATCGCCGCGGTGCACCCGATGGCCCCAAGTCGCGCAGCATTCAAGGAAGTTGGCCGCCCATCGGGGAGACTGGAAGCCGATCAGGTCCGCCGCAAGCATGCCGTCGAGGACTGAGCCGGAGACGGACCGCGGTAGCCGGGCCAGTTCGTCGGGAGTGCAGAACGGTGTGTGCAGGAAGAGCCCGACGGGCTGATGCGGCCGCCGCAGGGCGCGGATGAAACTGGGCGTGGTCGCCAATTGGTAGTCCTGGACCAGCACGGGGGTCCCGGGCCGGGTCTGCCGCACGATCTGCTCCGCGACGCTCCGGTTCACCTGCTGGTAGGAGCGGGTGAAGGTTTCCGGATCCGGCGGCGGGGCGCCCGTACCGGCGACGTCCGGCCACAGGCCGTGCAGTGCCAGCCAGAGCATGCGCACACCCACGTCGTCGTAGTACTCGCGGTATTGGCGCTCGCTGATGGGGACGGGGGTGTAGCTGTAGCCCAGGTGGTGGGTGAGGCTCGCGTGCTCCGCGGAACCGAGGGTGCTTTGCTCTGCTTCCGCGCCGGAGGGTGCGACCCACAGCGTGCGCCGGGGGAGTCCTCGGGCGGCGGTGTCGAGGAGGGCGGTCACGCTCCCGATGCGGCGTTCCATCCGGAGTCGCGGCCCTGTGCCGAACAAGGCGACGGGGCCGCGATCGGAGGCGATCGCAAGCGCCTGTGTCATGGCGGAGGTTCCATGGCGAGGTCGACCGCGTCCGCGGCGACCGTCCGAGGTGCGGTCAGTGGATATCCGCGCAGGGCGTTGGCCATGGCGTGCACCAGTCCGAGGTGGACGGTTTCGACCACTCCGTAGTCCCAACTGGGCACGTGCAGGGCCACATCGACCCGGTTCAGGGCGCGTCCGCCGTCGGAGCCGAGCAATCCGATCGTGGCGGCACCGAGTTCTCGCGCCGTGTCCAGGCCTGCCAGGACGTTCTCCGAGGTGCCGCTGACGCTGACGGCGATCACGATGTCCTGCGGGTCGAGCAGGGTGTCCAACTGGCCGGAGAAGCCCTGGGCGCTGCCGTTGTCATTGACCCAGGCGGTGAGCAGCGAGGAGTTGTCGGCGAGTGCGACGGCGCGCAGGCGCTCGTGTCTGGTGCGGCCGATTCCCTTGGCCAGGTCACAGGCCATGTGGCTGGCGGTCGAGGCGCTGCCGCCATTGCCCATGACGTAGACCCGCGCGCGGCGGCGCCGGGCCGCATGGAGGAGTGCCACGGCCTGATTCACCGCGCCCGGGTCGATCGCGTCGAAACCGTTGGTGGCGTCACGCAGGAAGAGCTCGTAGAAGTGCGTGACGGATCGCGTGTGATGGTGGGAGGGTGCTTGATTGTTTCGTGCTTGACCGCTTCGGAGAACTGTCGGCTCATCCGACACGTTCGGCAGACCCTGTTCGGAAACGACGGCTACAGGTTGCGCTTTGGTGTCGGAGGACCCAGAACATAGGCGGTGAACTCCTAGCACGCGACGACATGGACGTGCGAACTGCCTGGTGCGCCAAGGATGTTAGCCCACAGGTCACCTGTCCGCAGGCTTGTTGGTGGCTTTAGTTGAGCGCGGGGGATTCCTGCTCGGAGGACTGACGAGTGAGCGCGAACGCACCGCGCACGGCTACCTGACGGTCCGTCACTGAGAAGAGCGGGATCTCCTGCATGAGTTCGGCGTGCTCCGCGCCCGTCGCGACGAAGCGCTCCAGGAAGGCCGTGTCGGAGATGAGGAGGTCACAGACCCCCGGAGCCTGCAGCACCCCGCTCGTCAACCAGACGGAACCACCCTCGCTCATGCAGGTCAGCACGATGTTGCGGAGGAACTGGCCCAGGATGGCGCCGAAAAGCCGCATGATCTCGCGGCAGCAGGCGTCACCGCCGACGGCGGCCGCGGTGATCACTGGACCGATGCCGCGGTGCTCGCGCCGGAAGCGGTCGACGTGTTCCTGGATGTAGGGGCCCGGCTTCTTCCGCACGGTCATGAAGTCGTACATGTGGTCGATTCCGCGCAGTCCGCCGATGGACAGCTCGACGGAGATCGGAATGCCCGGCCGAAGCCGCTGCAGCGCGCGGAGGTAGTCCTCCTCCAGGACGGTCAGCGGCTGCCAGGTGACGTGCCCCGATTCTGCTGGGCGGGCCTGACCCGTCCTGTCCACCGAGGCGCTCCCGACGCCGGTGCCGACCGACACGGCCAGCAGGGCGGGGCCGGGATGGGGTGCGACGTCCGGGGTCAGCGACACCCAGTCGGACTCGTCGAGGTCGGCGACTCCGGCCGTCGTGGCGACCATGTCGTTGATGGTGACGAGCGTCATCTCCAGATCGGTGGCGAAGGCGCGGCGCCGGAAGGTGGGCCACTGCGGGTGGTTGGTGATCCTGACGTCGCCGTCCCGTCCCGGCCGGCCGGCGACGCCCGCGACCAGGGAGCGCGGCAGGCAGCCTGCCATGTCGAAGCATCCGTAGAAGAGGTGCTCCAGAGAGTCGTAGTCGGCGGACCGGGCCTGTACGTGCCTGATCTCTCCGGTGACCGGGTCGAGGAAGCGCATGTGCGTCTTGGTGCCGCCGGCGTCGATCCCGGCGATCTCGGTACGTGGAAGGCTGATGATCCGCTCTCGGGAAATGTGCGGCATTGCATTCCTCATATGTAGGTGGCCGGACATATCCAGCCACACCAGTGGGGCAGTTGGCGGCAAACTACTCGGCGCGACAGCTGCCCGGGGCCGAAGTGCCGGTGACCGCGGCGGCGTTCCCGCCTGCGCCGGGGGGTGTCGAGGGTCTTCAGGACGACGCCCGCGTCAGGGAAGCAGGTTCAAGCCGTGGTCATGGGTACCTTCTCCATGGCAAGCGTAGGGTCCGGGCGTCTCGCATAGAATCCCTCTAATTGGCGAACTTCCGTACGGGCGGCGGCTTTACGCGTCATCGCCTTCGGCATCGCGGGTACGTCGAGCTACGAGATTCGGGGGCGACGAGCCATGCGTTTCGCCTTCGAGACCCCGCAGGAGCACACCACGTGGGCCGACCTGCTGGCCCTGTGGCGGCGGGCGGACGAAGTCGAGGTCTTCGAGTCCGGCTGGCTCTACGACCACTTGATCCCGGTACTCGGCGACGCATCGGGGCCGTGCCTGGACGGATGGACGGCGCTTGCCGCCCTGGCACAGGCCACTTCCCGGCTACGGCTCGGCATCCTGGTGACCGGCGCCCACTTCCGGCATCCCGCGGTGCTGGCCAAGATGGTCACGACCGTCGACGTAATCTCCGGCGGACGACTGGAGCTCGGGCTGGGCGCCGGCTGGAACCATGAGGAAGCGAACGCCTACGGCATCCGGCTCGGCACCCCCCGGGAGCGCAGTGAGCGGCTGGAAGAAACCTGCGCCGTCCTGACTGGGCTGCTCTCGCACGAGACGTTCTCCTTCACCGGCAACCACTACCGGCTGAAGGACGCCCGCCACGAACCGAAGGGGCCCCAGGAGCCGCATCCGCCGATCTGTATCGGCGGAGGAGGCGAGCGCAGCACGCTGCACACCGCTGCCCGCTATGCGCGTCACTGGAACTTCGGCGAGGATGACCCGGACGAGTTCGCCCGGAAGCGGGACGTGCTCTTCACGCACTGCCGCGCGCTCGGTCGCGACCCTGCCGACATGACGCTGTCCGCCCATGTCCGGCTGGGGCCCGGATACCGGCCCGGGAGCACCGGCCGCCCCGACGCGCTGAGAAGCCGACTCAGGGCGCTGGCGGACCAGGGCCTGGACCTCGCAGTCATCCAACTGCTGCCGCCGTATACGCCGGAGATGTTGAGCGCGCTGGCCGAGGTGCTGCCACAGCTGCCCTGACGACTCCGCCGAACCAGTCCTCGCAGAGCGCGCCGGGCCTCACACTCGGCCATATGGCTAGAATTGCCCACCAGTCCCGGTCACCCACCATCCCCCACCCAGCCCATTCCGAACTCGGCCAGCCCGCGCGAGCTGCTGCCTGTTCAGTTCGTCGGGTCGTTTTCCGCCCGTAGGCAGGTGCCTGGTGGCGGGCAGCGCAGGGTCCCGGGATTGTGGCGTGGCCGGCCCGGGATCCTGGGTGTGTTTGGTGGGTTGGTCTGCACGCACGACGCTTCCTCGGTCGGCGAATAAACAGGGCGAACCCGAGACTCGCAGGCACTCGTAATCGGCGAGGAGCTCATCCACATCCTCGTACGTGACGAACGGGCCCGGCCCGCGTGGCCCGCCCGCAGTCCCACCTAGGTCGCCGTCGGCCCCACCCGCCCCGTGCGGCTGGCCGCACGTATCAGTGATGACGCCGACTCGCCGGGTCTGGTGGCCCACCTGCGGGGGAGCGGGGTGGAGTTGGCGCCGCGGCCTCCGGAGCAGGCCCGCTGGTCAGAGCCGCGCCTTCAGCCCCTTGATGAGCAGGTCGAGCCCGAACTCGAAGAGGTGGGTGAAGTCCGGGCTGGTGAGGGTGGGCAGGGTGGCTTCGAGGTGGGGATAGTCGCCGGCCGCCACCGCGTCGCGCAGCACTCCAGCGCCCGCCGGTTCTGCGCCGCCAGGCTGGAGGGCGGCCTGTTCCTCAAGGGTGTGGCCCACGGTGAAGTTGGCCACCGTGAACAGGGCCCGCGCCGCGTCCTCGTCGCGGAAGCCCGCCCCCCGCAGGACGCCTACGGCGACGTCGGAGAAACCCAAGGTGTTCGCTCCCGTCGAGTGAGTACCGGCGAACAGGCGCGCACCGTCGCGATGGGCCAACAGGGCGGTGCGTAGAGCGCGGGCGAGGGCGGCCAGGTGCTCGCTCCAGTCGGCGGCGTCGGCCTCGGCGGCCGCATCCGTGACCCCGTCCAGGATGCGCTCGGCCATCGCCGTCAGCAGGTCGTGCTTGGTGGCGAAGTAGCGGTACAGCGCACCGGCCTGCACCCCGACGGCATCGGCCAGCCGCCTCATGGTCAACGCGTCCAGGCCCGACTCATTCAGCAGGTCGAGGGCTGTCTGCAGGGTGCGCGCGCGGTCGAGTCGCGGGGGTCGGCCTCGGGTGGGGCTTGACGGGGAGCTCATGAGCCTCAGTATAGTGAACAGCGTTCACGTGAACGCTGTTCACTAATGATGGAGGCAACTCGATGAACGTCGACGTGATCGTCGTGGGCGCGGGACCGACCGGCCTGATGCTCGCCTGCGAGCTGGCCCTCGCCGGTGTGCGGACACGGATCGTGGAGCGCCGCGCCGAGCCGCAGCAGGATTCGCGGGCGCTGTCCTTGCACCCGCGCAGCGCTGAGCTGATGGACCAGCGGGGGTTGCTCGACCGGTTCCTGCCGCTCGACCGGTTCCTGCCGCTCGGGCGGCAAGTACCCGGCTGGCACTTCGCCCAGCTCCCCACGCAGCTGGACTTCTCCGCGCTGGACTCCCGGCACGGCTACACGCTCTTCCACGCCCAGGCGCGCACCGAGGCGCTGCTTGCGGAGCGGGCCCGCGAGCTCGGCGTGGAGATCCTGCGCGGGTACGAGGTCGTCGCGCTGAGCCAGGATGACGACGGGGTCGAGGTGGAGGCGCGGGGTCCCGAAGGCGTCGAGACCGTCCGCGCCCGGTACGCGGTCGGCTGCGACGGCGGCCGGAGCGTGGTGCGGCAGGCGGCCGGCATCGGATTCCCGGGCACCGACGAGACCCTCACCGGGATGCTCGGCGACTTCGCCGTCGTCGACACCGACCCGGCGCTCCTTGACGCGGTCAGCGCCCGTGGCGTGCTGGTCGCGCAGGTGGAGGACGGTCTGACCCGGCTCGTCCATATCGATCCGGAGCGGATGAGGGTCCCGTCCCGTGAGCCCCTGCACCTGGAGGAGTTCCGCGCGTCCCTGATCCGGATGTGCGGCTCCGACTGCGGTATCGCCGAGCCCCGTTGGCTGTCGCGCTTCGGCAACGCCACCCGGCTCGCCGACACCTACCGATCCGGCCGGGTCCTGCTCGCGGGCGACGCTGCCCACATCCACTTCCCCGCGGCGGGCCAAGGGCTCAACACCGGCCTCCAGGACGCCATGAACCTCGGCTGGAAGCTGGCCGCCGAGGTGGGCGGATGGGCGCCGCCCGGCCTGCTGGACAGCTACGACGAGGAGCGCCGCCCGGTCGGCCGGGCAGTCACCGAGAACACCGAGGTGCAGACGCTGCTCCTGGAGCTGGCGCTGGTCCAGCAGTACCGGCGGCCCGGCGCTGCCCTGCGCAGGCTTTTCGATGAACTCCTCGGTGTGGAAGAGGTCAACCGCCGGATCGGTGCGAGGGTTTCGGCGCTCGGCATCGCCTATCCGTCCACGAGGCCCGGGGCGGACCCGCTGGTGGGACGGCGCATGCCCGACATCGGACTGACGGTCGCCGCATCACAGGCCACCCGCGTCTACGACCTGCTCCCCGCAGGCCGGTTCGTCCACCTCTGCTTCTCGGACGATCCTGACCTCGCAGCACACGTCACCCGGGGATGGGGCTCGCGCGTCACCGCCGTCACCGTCACCAAACGCGATGAACACGCGGACCTCGACGGCGTGACCGAGGCCCTCGTGCGCCCCGACGGCCACATCGCCTGGGCCGCTCGCTCCTCCGGCATCGATGCCCGCCGCGCCGAGCGGCACGAGGCGCTGACCGCCTGGGCCGGAGCCCCCTCCTGACTCCCGGAAGGACAAGGACACCCATGGGCGGGTCCAATCCTGAGAGCTGCCCCAACTGGCGTAACAAGCGCGGCAGTTGGGGCAGCTCAGGGAGTCTTGAGTGTGTAGAAGTGGATAGGTGTGTTCGGCTCGAAGCCGATGCGCGGGTATACGGGTGCCCCGGCTTCGGTGGCGTGCAGGGTGGCCCGGGTGAGGCCGGTGGCACGGGCCCCCTCGTACAGGGCCTTCCTCGTCACCGCCTCGCCGTAGCCCCTGCGCTGCCACTGCGGATGCGTAGCGACGAGTACGACGAAGAGGCGGCCTGCTGCTTCCACTGTGGCGGCGCACGCCACCGGCACGTCGTCCCGCAGGGCGAGGTAGGCGTGGGCTCCGCTCTTCCACAGCGGGGAGCCGGCGAGCCCGTCACGGCCGTCCTCCAGGGGGAAGCCGTACGCATATGAGTTGAGGTCCGCGTAGGCCTGGAGTTGTTCGTCGGTGGTCACGCGCACGAAGGTCAGGTCGGGATGCGCGGGCGCGGGGATCGGGAGCAGGTTTCCGGCCATGCCGGTTCCGGGGAACGCGTAGGCAAGGCCCGCACGCTCGGCCGCACCCGCCAGTGCGGTACGAGCCTGCTCGTCGAGAAGGTCCTCGAAGATCCAGAGGAAGCCCGGGTGCTTCTTCGAGCGCATGATGTCCGCCGCCTGGCCCAGGCGCCGCTCGGCGAGCTCCGCGTCCGCGCCGACGTCGGTCAAGGTGAGGCAGTTCCAGAAGGAGAACCGGCAGTCGGCCCAGCGGACGGCGATGCCGCTCAGGTCTCTGACGTCCGCGTCCGCGTCACGGTCGAGCACCATGGCACGCCAGACCACGGCCAGTTGCTCCATCGATTCGAGCGACTCCGAGAGACCCGTCACCGAACACTCCTTACGTTTGTCGAGTCCATGCGGACAGCATCTCCGCTCGAGCGACTCCGAGAGACCCGTCACCGAACACTCCTTACGTTTGTCGAGTCCATGCGGACAGCATCTCCGCCCGGCGCGCCGCACGTCACCGATACCCGGATACTCGGCCCCGACGAGCTACTCAGCGCAGAACACTCAACACCCTGCTCTCCTCCGCCGAAGAAGTCGAAGCGCGCCTCGCCTGGCTCATGTTCCGGCAGAACCGGCGGGTGCAACGGCTCCGGGTGATCTTTCCGGCCCCAGCCCGCCGAGCGGCCGGTGGTGTGCCGGGCGGCCGGCTCGGCGCGGGTGATGGCGTGTTCAGGTCCGAACGCCTCATGTCGGGCTGCCCGCAATCCGTTGGCCACCATCGGCTGGGAGGCTCCCACCTGAACAAAGGTCGTCTGTACAACTTGGAGACCTCGTGGACGCACTCGCCGCCGCACCGCCGCTCTGGCTGCGCGACAACTGCCCTTGCGCGGACTGCCGCGACCCCCGCAACGGGGGCAGGCTCGCGAGTGGCTCGGCCAGGGAGCGTCGATCGGCGCCCAGCACCCGCCCGCCGCAGCGGCCTTCCGCCCCCTCATCGAGCTGCAACACCTCGAACGCAACCCGCAGGCTCTCCTGGACGGCCGGCGCCCGCCCAATCCGGTCCGCTTCCAGTACACGCTGCTGCGCGGGCGCCTGCGCGTCGCACGGGCCTGGCAGCGGCATCGTCCGACCGCATCCGCCACTACGGCCGTGCTGCCCGCCCCGAGGCCGGCCGGCGCCGACCACGGTCCGCACGCACCGCAGGGCTTGCTGCCGCCCGCACCACATCCTGGCGGAGCCGTCCCACCCACTCTGTCCGGCCGGCAGCTCCCCCAGCATGTGGCGATCATCATGGACGGCAACGGCCGATGGGCCGAGGCTCAGGGCCAGCTGCGAAGCGCAGGCCATCACGCCGGCCAACACGCCTTGCGCGATGTCATTTACGGAGCCCCGGAGATCGGCCTGCCCTGCCTGAGCGTCTATGCCTTCTCCACCGAGAACCGGGCCCGGCCTGCAGCCGAGGTCGAGACCGTTCTGCACGTGGTGAGCAACGGGCTCGACATGAACACCGAAGAGCTGTGGCAGCGCGACGTCCAATTGCGCTGGTCCGGATCCTCCAACGACGGCCGTCTGCCCGCGGACCTGGTGGATCGCATCCGCCGGGCCGCCCGTGCCACCCGGGAGCGCACCGGCCTCATCTTGAACGTCTGCCTCAACTACGGTGGCCGGCACGAACTCACCCACGCCGCCCGCGCCCTCGCCCGCCAGGCCGCCCACGGCGGGCTCGACCCCGACCGGATCACACCCCGGCATCTCGCGCGCCACCTCTACCAGCCCGACCTGCCCGACGTGGACCTCCTCATCCGGACCTCCGGCGAACAACGGACCTCCAACTTCCGGCCCTGGCAGTCCACCTACGCCGAATACCTCTTCCTCGACCCCCTGTGGCCCGACATCGACCGGACTCACCTGTGGGCAGCCATCAGTACGTACGCAACCCGCGACCGCCGTTTCGGGACCACCAAGTAGCCGGCTCCCACCGGCCGCGGCGGCTGGCCCGATGGGATTGAAAGTCAACGGGCCCTGGCGAGCCGGGGGCCCGCTGCGCCTGCCGATCCGGCTGTTACGAGACGGTGACAGAGCACGGACAACGCATCCGGGAGAGAGGCCGTCATTCCTGGTGAGAACGCGCCAAGGGAACTTACATCGCTTATGGCGCACAGCCGGATGTTCCATGTCGAGAGGGATAAAACCATGACCGTCATCAAGCGTCACTCCCTGCGCATCGTCACCGTCGGCGCCCTCAGCGCCACCTGCGTCGCCCTGGCCGGCACCGCGATGGCCGCCACCCCCGTCGCATCCGCTCCGGCTGCCCACCAGGCCGTGGCTGCGAAAGCCGGCATCTCCGCCAAGCCGTCGGTGACCTCGGTCGGCGCCTGGCAGCTGTTCCGCGTCACCGGCAGCACCACCGGCCTGAAGGCGGGCAGCAAGGTGACGCTTCAGCAGAAGCAGAACGGCAAGTGGGTCACACTCCCCGCCTCCGCGCCGATCTCCCGCAACGGCTCGTACTCCCTCGGCGTCAAGCTCGGCCTGAAGGGCAAGAACGACCTGCGCATCATCAGCGGCACCACGGTTTCCCCGGTCTTCAACGTCACCGTCCGCTAGGGGAGCCGGGAGCCGACAGGGCTGCCAAAACCGCTGTCCGGGCTGGTGACCCGCTCGACGTGACTGGCCGCGGCGCGCCGCGGCCAGTGGCGTTGCCCCCTGACTGCGTACCGCAGAGCCCGGCTGGGGTTCCGATGACGCGTTCGGGTCTCTGATCGAGGGCGTACGCGCGGTCCCGAGTTGCCCCGGGTCGGAAGCCGAGGCCCCCGGAACGCCGGCGAGAGCTCCAGCCACACCGCCCAGACTCAGGCGCCCACGACAGGGTGAACCGGTGAATGCGTCTCTCCGACGGGCGGTCAGGTTCATTGCGGCGAACGGTGTCACGCGTTCATCTTCAGGCCGGCAGTCGATGGTGGGAGGAGCAACGGCGCGCAGCGGTCAGGAGGGCGTGGAACTGGACTCCGGCCTGGTCGATGTCCGTCATGGGTGTGGGGAACGGCAGCCGTACGTCCCGGTGCGTGACGGTGTGTTCGAGGCGCAGTGTGATGCCGTAGCGGTCCATGGCCACCGGCAGGGCGCGCACCACGCCGTTCTTGAGCCGTGGCTCGACGAGTCGGAGGAGGAGGGGCACGAGAGCGGGGTGGTCGTCGACGAGGTGGGTGAGCATGCCGGCCTCGCCGGTGGCCATCGGGTCGGTCTCCGCCTCCTGCAACTGCTCCAGCGTGATGTACGTGCGTCCCTCGGCGTCCTCGATCACCGCCTGGCCGAACTCCACGCAGGTGCTGTCCGCGGAATCCCCGCGATAGGGGGCGGCCACGAGGCCGGACAGCGTGACGCGGGCGCGCAGTCGGTCGCGTACGGGAGTGGGGGCGATGTCGGTGAGCTCCAGGCGGATGGGGATGCGAGGAGCCTGAGGGCCCGGCTCCAGCGGATCGGCCGGGTCGTGGAGGTGGATGCGGCCCAACAAGTCCGTTCCGTCGAGGTTGTAGACCTCATGGTGGTGGCCGTCGGTCACCACGGTCATGGACTGGGCTGCCACGATGATCGACCGCATCCGCTCGGCGGGGGTCGGCTGCTTGGTGCGGGAACTGCGGGGGCGCATGCGGGTTCTCCATGGGGACGGCACAACACCAACTGCTTAGTTAGGTATGCCTAACCTAACCTATGGATCGATGGTGGGGAAGTCGCCCGATGCCTCCTGCCACCGGTCTGTCAGCCGCTCGGGTACCGCCCGGATGTCATCCGCCCGTTCGGCATGTACGTGCTGGCCGTCATGGCATTCCTCACCGTGCCCGGGGCGACCGCCGAGCAGCTGCACCCGCCGGACCGCGGGGTGTGAGGCACGGCGCGGGGCTGACGTGGCGGAGGGGGGCGGATGAATGGCGTTCCCCCTGGCCGATCCGCCCCGCCGGGGCGGACCCGCGACCCGCAAGGGGATGCGTGCGGTGAGCATCCCGATGGAACCTCATCGGTGCGATCGCCACCCTGGTCGGCAGGGCGACCCGGGGGAGGGCGGTGTCCTAGGAGCGGGCGAAAGCCGCCGAAGGCGTGCACCTGGCCACGCTCTACGCCGTACGGGAGAGCTTCTTCAGCACGTCCTGGGCTCTCTCGCCTTCGCGGACTCCGTCGACGACGGCCTGGTGGTAGGCGCGGCTGTCCTCCTCCGAATGGCAGGGCACGGGACTGCCGACGAGGGTGTACCAGTCGGACGCGCCGGAGTACTGCACGGCGAGGTGGGCTTCGTGCTCTGACCAGGTGGTGTGGATGGTCAGGTCTCCCTGCATGGGGCCGAACCCCTCGGCCTGCACAACGCCGGGAAGGACGTGGATGCCCACCGTGGTCCAAGATGCCCAGGTCATGGTGTTCCCTTAGTTCGGAGGGGTTTTGGCCGGGAGCCGGGCCCGGTGGCTCAAGTCTGGCCTCTGACGACCAGTCACCTGCGCCGGGACACACGGGGAACTCCTAACCGGGGCAGCGGCCGAGGGGCTCTGCCTCGGGATGCTGAGGATCGTAGGCCGCCCAGCCAGGGGCCCCGGTGTCGGCGAACGCGATCCAGGCGCCGTGCATGTGGGCCGCGAGTCCCGCCGGTGCGGGGGCGGGGCCGAGCAGCCGGGTGTCTCCGTGCAGCCAGGGTTCGTCGGCGACGTCGAACACGAAGGGCAGTTCTACGGTGTGGGCGGCGCCGAGGCGTCCGCCCAGGGCCGTCGAGCGGTATCCGAACGAGTAGACGTGGGTGCGGCCGCCCGAGATCCGGGCGTGGGCCTGCGCCATGTGCTTCGTACCGGCCTCGAACAGGGTGTGTCCGAGCAGGGCCGAGCGCAGCTCGCCCGGCGTGTGGTCCGGCCGTGTCCCGCGGTGCGCGGCAAGGGCGGTATCGGGGTCGGCATGTACTCGGGTGGCGAAGGTGTGCACGTCGGCTTGCATGGTGGACTCCAGGACACCCCGCGGTACGAGGTAGAGGTGTCCCTCCTCGGTGTTGGTGCCGATGAGAAGGTCGACGTCGCCGGCCGGGCCCTCGGCGGGCTGGACCGGCAGGACCAGGCTGAACGGGCTGAGCCCGGCCAGCGGGTCCCTGGCCGTGCCGGTGTTGAGGTCGAGTGCGAACGACCTCCGCAGCGCCCCGGCCGCCGAAATGCGCCGGGAAAACGAGCGCGTTGTCCTCGGCGGCGCGGCCGAGCAGCCTGTGCCGGGTGGCGCGGGACTCCACCGGGTCCTCGCAGAAGCAGGAGCTGGTCTCCGGCTCCGCGATCTGCAGCGCATTGTGCACCAGGTCCCCGACGAACAGGGCCCGATCGCCGCCGGATTCCAGGGTGAGCACGGACGAGCCGGGGGTGTGCCCAGGCGCGGGATCCAGCCGCAGGTTCTTGTCGATCCGGTACGTCCCGTCCCACAGGTGCGTCAGCCCCGCGCGGTCGACCGGCAGGACGCTGTCCTCGAAGACGTTCTGATTCCCGCGGCCGAGCACGCTCTTGTTCTCGTTGGCCGGGTCCCAGAACTCGAAGTCCCGCCGGGGCATCACATACGTGGCGTTCGGGAAGGTCGGCACCCAAGTGCGGCCGTCGAGGCGGGTGTTCCAGCCGACGTGATCGATGTGCAGGTGGGTGTTGACCACGATGTCCACATCCTCGGGCCGCACCCCGGCGGCGGCGAGGTTGTCGAGGTAGTCCGTGTCCAGGCGGCTCCACACCGGTGCGCAGGGCCGGTCCTTGTGGTTGCCCACGCCGGTGTCGAGGAGGACGGTGCGCCCCTCACTGTGCAGCAGCCATGACTGGATCGCCGAATGGCACTCGTCCGTCTCCGGGTTCCAGAAGTCGGGCGCCAGCCAGTCACGGTGCTCCTCCCAGACACCGTCCGGGCTGTCCGGGAAGAACTGGCTCGGGGTCATCGCGACCGAGCCGTAGAACTCCTTGATACGGGTAACGGTGACGTCGCCCAGGGTGATCTGCTCGGGATTCTGATCCATGTGGTCCGTCCTCGGGTCAGGGGCACGTGGCCCGATGGGAGCCAGCCTGGACACGCGGACGGGAACGGACCACTCCCCGGTTGTCCTACCTCGCACAGGGTGTGGCTGAGTGTGGGCCGCGCACCGAATACTGGGGTGATGAACGGACCCGGCCCGCTCGGCGCCTTCCTCCAGACCCGACGTTCACAACTGCGGCCCGAGGACGTCGGCCTGCGCGACCTCGGGCCCCGCAGACGGGTGGCCGGGCTCCGGCGCGAGGAACTGGCCCAGCTGGCGGGTGTCAGCGTCTCGTACTACGCACGACTGGAACAGGGCCTGTCCCGCGGAGCCTCGGCCGAGGTACTCGACGCGATCGCCCGTGCTCTCCTGCTCGACGGCCACGAGCGCGCGCACCTCGACCGGCTGGCCGACGCCGCCCGCCACGCGCCCCGGCCGCGCCGCCCGCGCCCCGAAAAGCTCGCCGATGACACACGCGATCTCCTCCGCGCCGTCGACGGTGCCCCCGCCCTGGTCCTCGGCCGCCGCACGGACGTACTGGCCTGGAACACCCTCGGGCACGCCCTTCTGGCCGGCCACCTGGACTTCCACGGCCCCGACGACCCGGCGCGACGGCCGAACATGAGCCGGATGCTGTTCCTGGACCCGCACTGCCAGGAGCTGTACGCGGACTGGAAGCGCAAGGCGCGCGGTGGTCGGCAACCTGCGCATCGCCGTCGGCAGACACCCGGAGGACGCACTGCTGGCGGAACTGATCGGCGAACTCACCATGAAAAGCCCGGAGTTCGTCGCTCTGTGGCGGGCCCACGGGGTCGTGCCGTGCGATGCCGCGTCCTACGAGCTGCGCCATCCCGTGGTCGGCACGGTGACGGTGACCCAGCAGACGCTGTCGATCGCCCGTTCACCGGACCAGGCGCTCATCGTGTGCACCACTCCCGCCGGCTCCCCTTCCGCGGAGGCCCTCACACTCCTCCGACACGCGAGCGGCGGCACGTCCGCCGCCCATGAGTCCCGGCACCGACCGGGTGTTGACCACTGAACCGCGCCCGCCGGCACGAGTGCTGAGGGACTGCAGGCTAGAGGCCGAAGACCGTCTCGTCCGAGGCCAGGGCGCGGAAGACGGCGCGCGGGTCGGCGACCAGCTTGCGCTCGGCGAGGCCGAGGACGCCGCAGACGGCGCTGATCTCGGCGGCCACCGTTCCGTCGTCGGCCCGCCGGATGGTCTGCTCGATCCGGAACGACTTTCCCTCGCCCCATACGAACACGCAGCTCACGTCCACCTCGTCGCCCGCGCGCAGCTCCCGCCGGTAGCGGATGGTGGTCTCCATGGTGACCGGCCCGACCCCCTTGTCCAGCAGGGCGCTCTGCCGGATCCCGCCGTGCTCCAGCGCGGACCAGCGGGCGTGTTCCGCGTACTGGAGGTACACGCTCTGGTTCAGATGACCCTGCGCATCGGTCTCATATCCGCGGACGGAGATCCGTACAGTGATCGGCTCCATGGTGCCCTCCTCATGTGTGCGGAACCACCTCCCTAGCAGCCCACCGCAGTTTACGGCGGTGGGCCGCGCGGAGCTGTGCCGGCGGGGTTCTACTGGCGGGTGAGGACGTTGATCTCGGCGGCGGAGGTCCAGGGGTTGCCGTTGATCTCCGACAGCGCCCTCAGGCGTATGTAGCGGCCGCTGACGGCGCCGACGAAGGCGACCTGCTTCGGGGTGGTGTCGGCGGCCCAGGTGCCGCTCGCGACGGGGGCGCCCCAATTGGTGCCGTCGGCACTGATGTAGATCTCGTACGCGGCGATGGTGCCGTTCTCGCTGCCGTCCTGGCGGGGAACGTACTGGAGGCCGGCGCAGGGGTACGTCTGCTTCATGTCGAGCTGGATCTCGTGTGGCGGTGCGGGGTTGGCGGTGGACCACTGGGTGTGCCAGATGGTGCCGATCGCGCCGTCGAGGACGTTGACGGCCGCGCCGTTCTCGCCGGACTTCTCCTCGCTGTCGGCGTACTTGACGGTCCAGCCCGCGCGGGAAATCGGCGCGAGGGCGCCCCGGAGCGGGTCGGTGATGCTCGGCAGGCCGTTCTCGATGTGGCCGGCCAGGCGGCGGGCGAAGGCGGAGTCCGAGGAGGTGGTGACCGTCAGGTCGTACCAGCCGTGGTCAGTTGGGTAGTCGGCCTGCGCGGTGCCGGACGCGGGGACGACGACCGTCCAGGGGCCGCCGGTGACGTACGCGCCGTCGGTGACGGTCACGGTGACGGCCGAGGAGCGCAGGTTGGTGAATGTGAGGGTGAGGTGCGAGGCGTCCGCGGCGTAGCTGGAGGCGATCTCGACCAGCGGGGCCGATATCTTGCCGGCGAACCGGCGGTGGAAGCCGTTCGGCCCGTACAGCGAGACGTCGAACTGGTCGTCCTTGCTGAAGTAGTCGGAAAGCGGTGTCGTGGTGGTGTGTGCGCCCACGGTGTAGTGCCAGGGGCCGTCGGTCCGGATGGCGTTGGGCAGCACGGTGAAGGTGACCGCGGCGCTTCCCGCGTTGGTCATGTCGAGGTAGAAACGGCCCTCGGAGCCGCTCGTGCGGCCGACCACATTGGGCTGCCAGGGCAGGGGACGGGCGGGCTTGGTGCCGGCTTCCTGCGTGGCGGCCACCGGGTTCGACGGGACGCCGACGGTGTAGCAGGCGGCGTTGATCGCTCCGCCCAGCGGGCTGGGGTCGGGCATCACGGCCGGCCAGCCGCCGGGGGAGGAGAAGTTGAACACCGACGTCAAGTCGCCGCACACGGCACGGCGCCAGGCGCTGATGTTGGTCTCGGTGAAGGGTTTTCCGACCGCCGCCGACCAGGTCTCCAGGAATCGGAGGAGCGAGGTGTGGTCGAACGTCTGGGAGCAGACGAAGCCGCCGGTGCTCCAGGGCGAGACCGCGATCATCGGCACGCGCCAGCCGGGTCCGGTCGGCACGTTCTGGTAGATCTCCCCGGTCACCACACCATTGGCGTCGACGCCCACGTTGCTCTTGCTGCCGCTCCCGCTGGCGGGCGACGGGGGCACGGGCGGCGGCACGTGGTCGTAGAAGCCGCCTGCCTCGTCGTAGGTGATGATGAAGATGGTGTCTTCCCAGACGCCGTGCGGGGAGCCGTCGAAGGGCGCGTACAGCGCATCGATGATCTTCGAGGTGAATGCCTCGCCGGCCGGCGGCTTGGCCTCCGGGTGCTCCGATTCGGCGTAGTCGGCCACGATCCAGGAGACCTGCGGCAGGGTGCCCGCCACCACGTCGGCCCGCAGCGCCGCCGGAATGTCGGAGACGGTCTGCATCCCGCGCTTGTAGAGGTCGCTCGCGGGGTCCTGGTACTGCTTGAACCAGACCAGCGGGTTGTCGTCGAAGTTGCCGCCGTCGCCGCCGAGCGGGCCCTGCTGGTAGAACTTCCAGCTGATACCGGCCTCCGAGAGGCGCTCGGGCGTGGTCTTCCAGGTCAGGGTGCGGTTGCCCGCGTTGTACGAGTTGTCGCTCGCGACCGGCTGGCCGGGCAGCGAAATGCCGTTGGTACCGGTGAACATGTACAGCCGGTTCGGGTTCGTCTGCGTGAACGACGACTTGTGGTAGTTGTCGCAGATGGTGAAGGCGTCGGCGAGCTCCCAGTAGAAGGAAAGTTCGTGGCGGCCCAGGTAGCCCATCTTGACGCCGCTTTCCGACAGCAGCCACTGGTCGCACTTGCCGGAGTTCCACCACTTGTGGTCCGACGTCCAGTCCTGGCTTCCGGCCGCGACACAGAAGGGGGAAGTCGACGTCCAGTTCATGCGGAACGGCTGGGTGTTCGCCGCCCCTTGGGTGAACACGGACTTGCCGTTGACCTTGATGGCGTTGCGGTCGTTGAACCCGCGCACACCGCGATAGGCACCGAAGTAGTGGTCGAACCCCCGGTTCTCCTGACTGAGGATCACGATGTGCTTGACGTCGGCGAGTGAGGTGCCGGATGCCGCCACCGCGACCGCCGAGCGCAGCGAGGCGGGCAGGAGCGTCGCGGCCGCGGTGGCGCCGGCCGCGGCACCGAGGAACTTGCGGCGGCTGAAGCCGTTGCTTTCCGGGGCGGTGCTTTCGGGTGCGTTGCTCTCCGATGCGTTGCTTTCCGGTCTGGCAGACACGTGGGGCTCCCTGTGGTCGGGTCGTCCTGTGGTCGGGTGAAGGTGAACGCGCAGGTGCGGAGGCGAGTGAGGGCAGACCTGCCGCATGGCGCACCGGCCGCACAGCCCGAACGTCGGCCGTGGGCACGGCACTTGGGGAGACCCGCACGGCCGCCCCGTACTCATTGCCCTCTGTTCGCCAAGACCTTGACGCCTTCAGGTGGCTCTCGGCGGCCACTTCCCTGAACAGGATGGGAACAGGGCGCCACTATTGGGCTAGCCCAGTTATGAAGTCGTTATCAATGCTGGGCGTGTGGAGCCGCCTGTCCGGAATGCGGGGATCTCGTTATGGGTGGCGTCCCGTGGCTGTCCCGTTACCGAGCGCCGTCTCGAAGTCCGGCCCGGGGCATGGCGGTTCACTCCGGTGCGGCCCCGGGCCTGTCCACTGCAACCGGGTCGACGCGGGGAGATCGCGGTACTGGTCCGTAGAAAACAGGACTCCCATTCGGGCATAGCCTGGTAATTGGTGCACCTCTGGATCTGTGCCCCGTCGCGACCCCTTGCGAAGGAGGGATCATGTCGGTTCCCCAAGCGCAGCAGACGCCACTGGATCCCGCCAAGCAGGAGGCGTTCGCCGCTGAAGTGGTTGATGTGCTCAACAAGTCGGTGCTGGGGCTGCTCACCAGCGTCGGCCATCAGTGCGGGCTGTTCGACACCATGGCCGGCCTCCCGCCGTCGTCCAGCGCCGAGATCGCCAAAGCGGCGGGCCTCGACGAACGGTATGTACGAGAGTGGCTGGGCGGCATGGTGGTCGGTGGATTCGTCACGTACGAACCGGAGGGGGAGACCTACTTCCTGCCCCCGGAGCACGCGGCGTCGCTGACCACGGCGGCGGGCCCGGACAACATGGCAGGCATGACGCCCTACCTCGGGCTCATGGGTGAGGTCGAGCAGCAGGTCGTGCGCTGCTTCCGCAACGGCGGAGGTGTGCCGTACTCGGCCTATCCGCGGTTCCAGGCGCTGCAGGCCGAGGAGACCGCCCGGATCTACGACCTGGCGCTGGTGGACACGATCGTGCCGCTGGTTCCCGGGCTGGCCGAGCGCCTCGGCGAGGGCATGGACGTCCTCGACGTGGGCACCGGACAGGGCCATGCGCCCCTCGTCCTCGCGAAGGCCTTCCCCGCCAGCCGCTTCCACGGTCTGGACCAGTCGGAGGCCGGGATCGAGGCCGGACGGGCCGCGGCGGCCCGTGCCGGGCTGCACAACGTCCGGTACACCGTTGCCGATTCGACGACGATCGGCGGCGAGTACGACCTGGTCACCGCCTTCGACGTGGTCCACGACCTCGCGCGGCCGGCCGAGACGCTCGGGGCGATCGCCCGAGCCTTGCGTGACGATGGCACGTTCCTCATGGGCGACATCGCCGCTTCCAGCAGGCTGGAGGAGAACATCGGCCATCCCTTCGGGCCCGCGCTCTACGGTTTCTCCGTGTTCTACTGCATGACGACCTCCCTCAGCACCGGGGGAGCCGGGCTGGGCACGGTATGGGGCCGCGAAACGGCCCTGCGCATGCTCGAAGAGGCGGGTTTCGGGAACGTCGACGTCAAGTCCATCGAGGGCGACCCGATCAACGTCTACTACGTCGCGGTCAAGCGCTGACGACTGGATGAGGCGAAGCCTCGACGGGAGCGCGTCGGCGCGTCAGCCCATTGGCTCGGAAGGGTGACTTTCCCGCCCTGGTCGGCTGCGTACACATCTGGCAGGGGACCTGTCTATGGGAAGAGAACTGTTCCCGGACGGGGTGGTGGCCGATGACGTCGACCGAAGCTGGACCAGACCGGTGTCCTGTGCGTGTGTGGACGGTGGAAGACCTGCCGACACTGGACTTCGATCCGTTCCTCAGAGAGTCGCTGAGGGACACCCCGGTCTCCCGGATCCGGCTGCCGCACGGGGAGGGCGACTGCTGGCTGGTGACCCGGTACGAAGACGTCAGGTTCGTCACCTCCGACCCGCGGTTCAGCCGGGATATCACGGGCCGCCCCATCCCGAAGATGACCAGGCATTTCATCCCGATGGACCGGGCACTCAGCTTCGTGGACCCGCCCGGCCACGCACGGGTGCGCGCGGTGGTCGCCCCGGCGTTCACCCAGCGCGCCATGGACCGGCTGCGGCCCCGAGCCCAGGAGCTTCTCGACACGAGGGTGGACCGGCTGGTGGCCGCCGGGCCGCCCGCCGACATCGTCCGGCACATCACCTCGCCGTTCCCCCTGGACGTGGTCAGCGAGCTGATCGGTGTGCCACCCGCCGACCGGCCTCGGATCCGGGACTGGGCGCAGACCCTTCTGACCAGGGCGTCCGACGAGGCAGCCGCGGAGAGGGCCCTGCGGGTGAGGGGCGCCGCCGGTGCCTACTTCCGTGAACTGGCCGCACAGCGCCGCGCCGCACCTCAGGACGACCTGATGAGTGTGATGGTGGCCGCCGTGGACGACGGCCGCATCGACGAGGAGGAGCTTCTCGCTCTCACGACGCTCATGGAGCTCAACGGCTGGCACGCCGTCTGCAACAACACCTCGAACATGGTGTACGCCCTGCTCACCCAGGACGGGCTGATGGACCGGCTGCGGTCCGAGCCCGGGCTGGTGCCCCAGGCCGTGGACGAGCTGTTGCGCTGGATCCCGCACAAGCACGGCGTCGGGCAGCCGCGGATCGCCACCCAGGACGTCGAAGTGGGCGGTGTGCTGATCCGTGACGGCGAGTTCGTCTACGTCTCGTACGTAGCCGCCAACTGGGACGAGCTGGTCTACCCAGACCCCGAACGGATCGACGTCGAGCGTCAGGGGCCGCCGCATCTGGCATTCGGACACGGCCCGCACTTCTGCGTGGGCCCGCTGCTGGCCCGCATGGAATCGGAAGTCCTGCTGTCCACCCTGATCAACCGGCTCCCGGACCTACGGCTGGCACTTCCGCCGGGGCAGGTGCGCTGGCAGACCAATGTCCTGATCCGCGGGCCGGTCGATCTGCAGGTGACCTGGTGAGCCGACCACCCGGCCTGCCTGCTCTTGCGAAAGGCTCCACGCGATGACGCTGCCCATGGTTCCTGACGGCCTGGTCATGGCTCCGGGGGAGGGCCGCACCCTGGTCACCCCGGCACAACAGGTGACGTTCAAAGCCACGGGTGAGCACTCACAAGCAGCCTCCAGCTTCGAGGTCGTCGTCCCTCCGGGGTTCGATGTGGGCGCCCACCTGCACACCCGCAGCGAAGAGCTCTTCTACGTCCTCGAAGGCGAGCTCGACGTCCTCGCCTTCGAACCACTTGTTCGCACCCGCCGCAACTGGCGGGAGTGGGAGTCCCCGACAGGTAGACGGTGCGTCCGAGCCACCGCCGGGACGGTGATCGTCGTGCCGCGAGGCTGCCCGCACGCGTTCGCCAACCTGTCGGACAAACCTGCCCGGATGTTCTTCCAGGCGTCGCCCCCACCCGACCACGAGTACTACTTCGAAGAACTCTTCGCCATCCTCAACTGCGGCCCGAACGTCGACCAGGAAGCCATCGCCGAACTGCGCCGACGCTACGACATCGAACAGCTCACACCGATGGAGATGACCCGTCCCCAAAAATGAACTCTGCCCGGGTGGAGCAGCCTGGGCGGCCTCCGCCTCCTACGGCCCACCGTCGCGGGAAGCCCAAGGGAGGCGGTTGCCGCCTTGCCGTCTCGGCGATGCTCAGTCGAGGCAGAACTCGTTGCCCTCGATGTCCTGCATCACGATGCACGACTCGTTGTCCTCATCGGCGGACAGCAATCGCACGCGTACGGCGCCGAGCGCGACCAGCCGTGCGCATTCGGCCTCAAGCGTGGCCAGGCGCTCTTCGCCCACGAGCCCGGTGCCGACCCGCACGTCAAGATGCACCCGGTTCTTGACAACCTTCCCTTCGGGAACCCGCTGGAAGTACATACGCGGACCCACACCCGAGGGATCCATGCAGACGAACCATGAACCCTGATCCTCAGGCGGCAGCGAGCGATTGAAGTCGTCCCACGTGGCGAACCCCTCCGGGGGCGAAGGTACGACGTATCCCAACACCTCGCACCAGAAACGAGCGACGCGCTCAGGGTCAGCGCAGTCGAAGGTGACTTGGAACTTCTTGATCGATGACATCGGCGCACCATAACAGGCGGGCTCTGTCGCTCATCTCCCGGTGGCGAACTGCCAGTTGATGGGAGGGATGGTTCTGGCAAGCCGCCTGACGAAAGTGCTGTTCAGGCCCGCCATGGCCAGGCCCCTCAGCAGTGGTGGCTTGCCGAACTCACCTCCTCCAGCGCCCTGCTGTTGCAGCCCGGATCCCACGACTGCCCCGTGGATTCAGTCAGGCCGACTGGCCGACGAGGCGGGGGATTGCGGCCGCGCGAAGACGGAGCCCCCGTCAGCCGACGGGCACGGGCGCGGGTGCCGGTGCGGTCAGGCGGTCGGCGCCCGGGGGCATGGGGACGGCGGCGAAAATCGCGTCCTGCTGTGCCTGGAGTTCGCGGGCACGTTCCGGAGATGTGGTGGGCAGGCGCTGCTCCTCATAGAGCTTGTGGGTCACCTCCTGGGCGTTCTTGCTGGCGGGCGTGTGGAACTGGACCTCGAAGACGTGCTGCGAACTGGGCGCCAGCCACCCGGAGTTGATGGCCTTGTAGCCCTTGCTACGGGCCCAGGTGTTGGACCACTTGATGCTTTCATTGCCCCAGGCGGACAGGACTTCCGAGGCGACGGTGACACCCTGGGCGTAGCGCCCGTCCGGCCACTGGAGGGTGTAGCGCACCGAGTCCTTGATCTCGGCCAGCGCTTCGTTGACCTCCTGGCCCGGGTGCTCCTTGAGGGAGGTGGCGACCTTGCGCTTCAGCGAGTCGGGTGACTTGAGGCGGTAGTCGAAGCCGATGACTTCGGCGCCACTGGCCCGGGCGGCCACCCGTACCTGGGGGCTGATGGTCCGCTCAGCCTCCGTCGCCCGGTCGTAGAAGGCGTCGACCGCGGCATTGTCGGCAGGCTTCAGCGACAGGCCGTCACCGCTCCAACCTCCGTCATCCGCAGAATGGTTGAGGCGGTTGGCCTTGCTCGTCCTGTCGGTCAGGGGCTCAGCGGCGGCTCCGTGGACGGAGGCCGCGCTGAGGGCGGCGGCGAGGGCGGCAGCAGTCGCGGTTCGCGAGACGGTACGGATGAGGTTCATCGGGGGTGGTCATTCCTCTCTCGGTGACAGCCGTCCGCTGCCCCGGCGAGACACAGGGCGGCGGACGGCCTCTGGCGAAAGACCCAACAGGAATCACCCCCTCCAGGTGATCGCGCCACTCTCAACCAGGCGGAATCTGGCTTGATCGCACCGCACCCCGACGCGATCCGAACCCTGGACGCCTCGGTGTATCCCAGGCACCCCTTCCATGGCCCTGCCCTGCGATCGGCGCCTACCGGGCTACTCGGTGGTACCGTATAGTGGTACTCGGTACTACGCAGTACCGAGGGGAGAAGATGGGGACCCGGGATGGACGACCTGACGGAGATGTTGAAGGGCACGCTTGAGGGCTGCGTGCTTGAAATCATCGGCAGCGAGGAGACCTACGGGTACGCCATCACGCGTCGGCTCAATGAACTCGGCTTCGCCGACGTCATTGAGGGGACGGTCTACACCATCCTGCTGCGACTGGAGAAGAACGGGCTCGTCGAGGTGACGAAGCGACCGTCCGGGGTGGGCCCGCCGCGCAAGTTCTATGCGCTCAACGACGCGGGGGGCGAGGAACTCAGGAGGTTCTGGGCGAAATGGGAGTACCTCTCATCACGAATCGACAAGCTCAAGGAAGGCGGGAGATGAATTTCTGGGAGACCATCACCGGCAGCGACCTCACCAGGGAATGGAAGGCGTTCGAAGCCCGGGCCGAGGCACTGCCGGACGACTACCGGGCGGCGTGGGAGCAGATCAAGCTTCACCTCTCGCCCTACTCGGGCTTCACGGGCCGCAATCTGATGCCGATCCTCGACGGCGCGCTGGGGCTGCTCGAAGAAACGGCGGCGGACGGGCAGAGCATCAACGAGGTGCTGGGCGACGACATCCAGGGCTTCTGCGCGGCGCTGGCCGGCGGAGAAGGAGCTCGGAGCTATCGCGACCGATGGCGCGAGCAGTTGAACCGGAACGTCGCAAGGAAATTGGGCCGGCTGGGAGGCTGACGTGAGTATCCAGGACATCATCGAGGGCAAGAAGCAGTGGCGAGCGCACATGGCGCGAGTCAAGGCGCTCCCACCGGATTACCAGATCGTCTACAAGGAGATGCAGAAGTACTTCTTCAAGGTCGGGCCGACCGACTTGACCGACGGGCCCCTGCTCTCAGGGATTGTCGAATTCTTCGAGGGAGGCGTCGCGGCCCGCAAGGGAGTCCTGGAACTCATCGGAAATGACGTAGCTGCCTTCTGCGACGACCTGATCAAGAACTCGCGCACCCACGCGGACATCTATCAGGAGTCCATCAGCGGGAATCCCGGCACGGCCGGGAAGTAGGACTGACCGGTAGATGGATCACCTCCCCGGGGCCCGATGCGCGAGTCACGGGCCTCAACCGCTGACCGGCTGAGAACCTGGGCTCAGAGCAACGGCGGGCGCGTGTCGGTGAATTCACGGGCCCCAGCCCATCCCGTGTCTCCCGGCGGAGAGTGATCATGCGAACCATTGCGTCCCCCGGAGGGCCGGGGCTCCCCTCGCCCACGAGAGTCAGCCGCAAGTCGTTTCTCCATGCTGCGCTCGGAGCCGTGTTCCCGGGTGCTGCGGGTGTGAATTCGGCACCTAGGGCGGAGGCCGCGACCGGTAGGGCACGGCCCGGCACCCGCGCCTTGCGGGTGATCAAGGTCGCCGATCTCACCGGCCCCGACATCACCACCCGTTTCGGTATGGAGGCAGCCGACCTCGGCATCCCCGTCCGTACGCCCGACGGCCGGCTGCTCTTCGTGTTCGGGGACACGTTCTGTGAGGCGAGGGTGGGCGGCGGCTGGTGGCGCTCGCCGGTCGCCCTGTACGGGAGGGCGCGTCTGCTCAGCAACCGGGTGAGATGGACCGGCGCCGTGGGCGGCGAGCAGGCACAGCAGTTGTGGGCGTACGAGCACGACAGTTCGGACTTCTCCACCGCCCTGCCCTCGGATGTGATCACCGTCGGCGACACGGTCTATCTGCATGTCATGGTGAACAAGGGTCTGGGCAACGTTGTACGGACCGAGATCTGGAGCTCGGACGACTCAGGCGCGACCTGGACCCACACCGGGGCCAGATTTCCCTCCGACCTGCACGGCGGGCTGTTTCAACTGATCACCTGGGGCCTCGGCGACGACGGATACGTGTACGTCTGCTCCACGGGTTTCCAGCGCGACAAGCCGCTCATCCTGCATCGGGTACCCAGCGGCCGGATCACCGATCTCAACGCCTATGAACCCTGGGGAAAGCTCGATGGCGCTTGGGCGTGGGGAAACCCGCCCACCCCGATCCTGGCAGGGAAGTTCGGGGAGCTGTGTCTGCGAGCACTCGACGGCAAGTGGATCCTTACCTGGTTCAACGCCGGTGACTACCGCATCGACGGCATCATCATGGACACTCCCGCAAAGCTGCCCTCCGGCCGCCGTGAAACCTTGATCTGGGGTGGCGACTGGGGCCGTGAGGACGACTCACACGTCGCCCAGCTGTACGGCGGCTACATCATCCCGGGCTCAACGCTGGACGACCTGCACCTGTCTGTGAGCCAGTGGAATACCGAGAGGGGGTGGCCGTACCACGTCATGCAATTCCGCGTGCGCGGACTCGGCAGCTGAGCCCAGGTCCCTGGCAGGCGGGGACCACTACGCGGCGGGCACCCGTAGAGCGGCCAGCACGGGCAGGTGATCCGTGGCTGCCCGGAGGTCTCGTTCCGCGACACCGGGGAGCCCCATCGGGACCCCGCACCCCAGCACCTCCACACCCTCCGTCGCGAAGACCGCGTCGATCCGCTGCAGCGGATCGCCCAGCCGGGTGGTGTGCTCCCGCCCCCACGGCTTCGTCGCCCAGCCATCCTGCAGGGCACCCGCGAGCAGGCCGAAAGTACGGCCGTCGGGCCGGTCGTTGAAGTCGCCCCCGGCGACGGCGTACGGCACGTCCAGGGCGGACAGCCGGTCCAGGAGTAGTCGGCCCTGCTCGTAGCGCTCCTGGTCCTTGACGCTCAGGTGACAGCTGAGCACGCCCAACCGGGCCCGGCCGAACCGCAGCACGGCGGTCGCGAAACCGCGCTGGTGCAGGCCGGGGGTGCGGGGCAGCAGGACGTCCTCGGTGCGCTCCACATGGGCACGGAGCGAAGAGAGGATCATGGGGCCGGAGGCGGTGGCGCCGCCCGAGACGTACACGAGTCCGGAGGTCCGGGCGAGGCGGGCGGCGGCTTTGCGCCAGCGGAAGAACCGCGGTGCCTCCTGAACGCAGACGACGTCGGGCCGGCAGGCCCGGATCACCCGGGCGAGGGCCGTGACATCGTCGCGCATGGAGCGGATGTTGTAACTGAGCACGCGCACGACCACCGAGCCATCGGGCTCCGTCGCCGACTTGGGCAGATCCTGCACGCTTCCCCTCTCCACGCTTCCTCTTCCCACCGCGACCGCGCAGTGCGGAACGGCGGTGCCCGGCGACGCCGGGCCGCTGCGCCGGCTCTCAAGCAAGCCGAGAGCCCGACACTCCGAACAGCCTTACACGTCCGAGGCTCAGGTGGGGGCGACGGCGCCCTCGCCGTGTTCGACGGAGGTCCGGACACGCTCGTGGTACTGCTCGAGTTCGCCGTCGGGGACGCTGACGGGGCTGCGACCAGGGTGTACCGGGGGCGCCTGTAGTTCGGCCCGGTGGGCGGCGACGGCGCCAACTACCAACGGGAGTCGGGTGGTTGACCAGGCGATTCTCCGACACTCGGCAGGCCGCAGGCGTAGACCGGCCCGATCCTCGGTTGTGACAGAACGAAGAGGTAGCGGGGAACTGCCGGTAATTCGGTGCGAGATACAGATGCCGACCGCACGCACCGCATCACATGCTGGGGGATCACCATGAAGTTCACCCGTACCGCCGCGCTCGCCGCCGTCGGCCTCGCTGCCAGTCTTTCGCTCACCGCGTGCAACAACGGTGACGACTCCGCGCAGGCCCCGTCCGCCCAGGGCTCCTCGTCCTCGTCGGCGTCGTCATCGGGTGGCGGTGCGTCCTCGGGCAGTGGGTCGGGCTCTGGCGGCTCGCGGGATGCTGCCTGTGTGCGATGACTTGTTGAAACTGTTGCCGCAGCTCAACGCTGTGCAGGTCGGTTCGGTCAAGGAGTTCGGGGATGTGGTCGTGGTCTCCGCGCGATCCAGGACGGGCCGGCATCCAGCTCCTGCGCAAGCGCGTCATCCTGGTCGCCCATTCACGCCGCAGCCCCCAGCCCGTGCCCGACGATGAGCTCTGGGCGATCAACCGCAACGAAAATCTTGTATGAGCCCGGCTCTTGTTGAGTGGCCGCGATCCCGCAGAGTGATCAGGCCGTGGGATCGCGGTCGCTCAACAAGAACCGCACCTCAAAGCGAACGTCCTTGGCCGTCGGTGCTGCCGGTAGGGGCGCGTGTATCCGGTGCCTCCGGCCCGACCGGGGAGAGTGTGCCGAGTCCCGGGGCGACTGGTCAGACCCCGGGACCCTTGGGGGCACTCTCTATCGTGATCTCGGTTCCGGTTCAACGGCTCTTGGCATCGCCAGTCACCCTGGTTCCCCGGCCCAGCCCATTGCGGGCCCGGCGTGCTGCTTCCCGTTCGGCCTGTCGCAGCGACTCTTGTGGTGGGAGCCAAATACCCGGGCTACGTCGTGGTCCTGGCCGTCCCCAACGGTCTGTCCACAGCGGTCTGCCCGGGCCCCCGGGCGTGCCCACAGCCCCCTGCGTGGCAGGGGGCTGTGGGCCAGGGTCCAGCGCAGTCGACCGCGGTCAGAGGAGCTTCTGCGGGGCCTGGTACTGGTTGACGGGTGCGATGTTGCAGGCGGCCTTGGGGCCGCCGAGGCCGTGGCCGCCGATGCCCTCGCCCTCGGGCAGCGGCACCGCGCAGCGGAGGTCGACGTTGGCGAGCGGGGCGCCGTAGGTGTTGAGGATGCCGCCCGACTCACCGGCAATGACGGTGTTGCCGTTGCGGGTTCCGAAGTCCGAGGCACCCCCGGTCTGTGCCGAGGCGGGTGCGGCGACGGCCATCGTTACGGCGGCGGCGAGAACCGCTCCGGCGAGAACCTGCTTGATCACGATCATGCTCCCATTCGGTTGATCGGAGATGAGGTGACAGGCCCGCCCTGGGGGAGTGGAGAACCTGTCACCTCTAGAACGAGGAATGTGCATAAAACGTCACAAAGTGCGCTCATTTAGACCAACATGCGGGAGCGGGGGCTGGTGTGCCTGCCGTCCGCCGGCGGCTTCCGGGGCCGTCGGCGCAGCCGCAACAGCCGCACCCGAAGGCGAGCGTCTGGCCGCCGGTGGCAGCGGCAGGGCGTGTATGTTCGAGGCCCGGGTCCGGCCCGGCGGCGTGGGGAGTGCGCGGGGGCCTGGGGCCGTGTCCAGACCCCGGTATCCCTGTACATCTCCATCGGATTCAACGGCACTGCGCAGCTCCGTTTACCCCGTTTCCTGCGCCCGGTCCATGCCGAGCTGCCCACTACTCGGGTCGGTGGGGCGGCTTTTCTGGTTGGAGACCCACACCCCAAGCCTCACCTCATGTTCGTGACCGTCGACGGTGGTCCGTTCGGTGTGCTGCCGCAGAATGACGGTCTGTTGCTCCCGCTGGACGTACTGCCCAAGCGCGGTCAAGCCTCGCGTGAAGGCATCCGTATCCCGCGCTGCTGTCGACTACGCGCCGCCGGGCACCGGCGCGCGCCGGTAGGTCGTGGTCGGCTCGGGTGGACGGGGCTTGTCCCCGGCCGGTACGAATTCCACGATGACTTTCCGGGTGGTGGCCAGGTCCGCCGGATGTGCCTCGGTCTCGGCGAGGGAGGCGGTGAAGTGCTCTATCTGATCGCGTAGTTCACCGGCCCGGGTGGTGGCCTCGTCGTGCCGGGCCCGGAGATCGGCCAGAAGCTCGGGGACGTTCACGCGGCCAGCCCGAGGGGTCGCGCAGGTGGGGGTGGGAGTGGTGAGGCGGCGGGCCCCTTTCCCCTGGTCGGCCCGGTTGCGGCGGACGGCCTCGACGTCGATGCCCAGCAACGCGCCATGGATGGTGACTTCGTCCTGGAAGCCCTGGTCCACCAGGGCTTTTTCCAGACGCACCCCGCATTGCTCGGCTGCCTTGCGTCCGGGGGAGGCGACGGACCGGTGCGAGTGGCATTCGCCAGGGAGACAGTCGATGCGGCAATCGGAGACCTTCCCGACTCCGCGCAGAACGACGTGCTTCACCGTGTGCGACAGAAGTACAGGAGCGAGCAGCACACGCCCGGACCGACGGCACCGGCTCCTTCAGAAAGGAACCCGCGCCGGTGGCCCGGTGTGGTTCACCACCGCATGAGTAGCTCCGGAGAGGGGGGCGGGCCTGTCCAGTTCGCAGTGGTCGAATTCGTCGATGCGCGGGGCAGCCGACACACGTTCCAGGCCGGCTCATCCGGGGGCAAGGGTCTTCCCATGGGGGTCGGGTCCCGGTCCGCTACCTTCCCGACGCCCCCCAAAGGCGCGGGTGGCAGTTCTTGTATCCCATCATGCTGGCTGCCGACGTCCGGGTGCGGCTGCGAGGCACCGCGTCCTGGCGGTGCCCCGCCAGTATCGCGGTGGCGTTCGTCGCCCTGGACCTGTCGGCGGATACCGAAACCGTATCCCGGCGGATCAACCGGCCTGGTGGGGTCGTCAGGAGCCGGTGAACAGTTGCTTGAGCTTGAGCCCCAGTTCGTACATGCCGTACGCGAACGGCACGCCGACCCACAGCCAGGCGACGGCGAACAGGGCTTTTCTGCGGACCGTCATGACAGGGCTCCCTTCTCCGGGGCGAGGAGTGTCGACTCGCCTTCGGCGGACGGGGGTTCATGGTGGCGCGGGTGGACGGGGCGTACTAGCTCGTTGGCCGCGAAGCCCACCGCGAGGAGCCCGATCATGATGAAGAAGGAGGTGGTGTAGAGGTCCGGTCCGGTGCGTCCGGCCTTCTTCTGCGCGTCGGCGATGGCATTGACGATCAGCGGGCCGAGGACGCCCGCGGTGGACCAGGCCGTGAGCAGCCGGCCGTGGATCGCACCGACCTGGTAGGTGCCGAAAAGGTCCTTGAGGTAGGCGGGAATCGTGGCGAAGCCGCCGCCGTAGAAGGAGAGGATGACGGCGGCGCAGACGATGAACACAGGCTTCGATGCGTTGCCGGTGAACGCGATGAGCAGGTACATCAGCGCTCCGATGCCGAGGTAGCCGCGGTAGACGTTCTTGCGGCCGAGGAGGTCGGAGGCCGACGACCACAGGATCCGGCCGAGCATGTTGGCGAGCGAGAGCAGACCGACGAAGCCCGCGGCGGCAGCCGCGGCGACTGGTGACGCCGTACCGGCGAAGAAGTCCCCGATCATCGGCGCGGCCTTCTCCAGAATGCCGATTCCGGCGGTCACGTTCATGCAGAGCACCACCCACAGGCACCAGAACTGCGGGGTGCGCACGGCATTGCGGGCGGAGACCTGGCCGGTGGCGGCCGAGGTCGCGTTCGCGGGCAGGGAGGGGGGCCGCCAGCCGTCCGGGGGCAGCCGCACCAGGAGCACGCCGAGTGTCATGAAGACCGCGTAGCCGACCCCCATCACGAGGAAGGTCCGCGCGATGCCCGCGGAGCCCGCGCCGGAGGAGGAGAGCAGCTGGGTGGAGAGGGGCGCTGCGATGAGGGCGCCGCCGCCGAAGCCCATGATGGCGATGCCGGTGGCCATGCCCGGCCGGTCGGGGAACCATTTGATGAGGGTGGAGACCGGCGAGATGTAGCCGATGCCGAGTCCGATGCCGCCGATGAAGCCGTAGCCGAGGACCACGAGCCAGTACTGGCGGGTGGCGGCGCCGAGCGCGGCGACCAGGAACCCGGAGGAGAAGCAGACCGCCGAGACGGCCATCGCCCACCGGGGCCCGTTGCGCTCCACAAGAGTTCCGCCGAAGGCCGCGGAGAGGCCGAGCATGACGATGGCCAGCTGGAACGGCAGGGCGGACGCGGTGCCCGACAGGCCGAGCGAGGACTCCAGGGGCGGTTTGAAGACACTCCAGGCGTACGCCTGGCCGATGGCGAGGTGGATGGAGAGCGCGGCGGGCGGCACGAGCCAGCGGCTCCACCCCCGTGGGGACGGCGTGCGTGAGCGGGCGAGCATGTCGCGGACCGTACAGCAGACCAGGAACTCCCGGAAGACTGCCGGTCGTTGGCGGAACGGGACCGTCATGGCCGGCGGCAACAGTGTGTCCGACATGGCCGGCCTGCTTGACGCCGCAGCCACGGACCTGAGCCCGAGCCTGTGGCGCAAGCAGTACGGCTACTGGACCGCGGAGGGGATGACTCCTCTGGAACCCACCGCCTTCCTGCTCGGCGATGGGAAGTCCGCCCCGCAGCCGCTCGACCAGGTCGAGGTTGGCGAGGAAGGCGCGGCCGAAGCTGATGAGATCGGCGCCCAGGCTGAGCCAGTGGTCGGCGTCGTCGCGGCCGGTCTGCTTCGGCCCCATCGGCAGCACGGGGTTCATGACCAGGGTGCCCGGCCACGTCCGGCCCAGGGCGACGAGCATTTCTTCGTCGGCGGTGGCCTTCAGGTGCACGTATGCCGGCCCGAAGGGGGCCAGTTCGGTGAGCAGTGCGGTGTAGAGCTCGCGGACGTCGGTCTCCTCGACGCCCCAGAACGTTCCGCCGGGAGAGAGCCGGATTCCGGTCCTGTCCCCGCCGACGGCCTCGACGGTGGCGGCGACGGCTTCGACTGCGAACCTGATTCGGTTGGCGATCGAGCCGCCGTAGCGGCTACCTAGTAAAGGTGCATTGGGCGTTGCCGCGGCGAATGATGCTTCGAGTGCCCTGGGCGGCCCGCTGATGAGAAGGCTCCGGAACCGACGCGCTTGGTTCCGGTGATCGACATTCGACGACCGAATCTCACCATGAAGGTGGCAGCATGCGTTCAGCTGTAAATCGGTAACCGATCGTCGCTCTGATGGCGGCCGTGCTCGGCGCCGTACAAGTTGTCAGCTACGCGTCGTCCGCACAGGCGGACGAGGATTCCAATTCCAGCAGCTCCTCAACGGAGAACGCCTTCCGGACGGCGACATCGTTCAGACGACCCCCCTAGAGCCAGCTCACTCGCATGCTGGCGGCCGTCCCCGAACCCGTGTCTCCCGCCCGACCGAGTTCCCCGGACCACACTCGCTCCAGCAGCCTACGGACGGTATCCGTGATCTCGGGTGCCGCCGTGCGCAGTGCGTGGGCGTCCGATGCGGGGATCTCGTCCGGAGAGCTGCTTGTTTCCTTCAACAGGCGTGATACGTCGTAGAGTTTGTGGGTCAGCCACGACAGGGGATCGCTGGACAACTCCTCCACGAAGACCCTGGGGCCGGGCTCCCATCCGGCGAAGTCCGGATGATGGTGCGCCCGGTCCAGGTTGCCCGGGGCAGAGTTCGTGTCCTGGAGGAGATCGACCCGCCACAACGGGCGCCCGATGGAGATGGGCCGTGCGGAGTAGATGGATCCGGTCAACTCGCCGCGCTCGAAGATCCGCAGCTCCAGCCGCACCCCGCGTTCGGGGGTTTCTTGCCCGGGCAGCGGATTCGGGTCAACGAAGTAGAGGTCGCTCACCACGACGCCGACCCGCTCGAAGCCGAATGCGTACAACACGTCAACCCCCAGGACGCTTGTGGAAGATGCGCCTCGTTGCGGTGCAGAGCCTACGGAACTCCGCCCCTCTGCCGCACCGTTCCGAATCGGCCAATGCCCAGGGCGCCGACTCGCGCGATCCAGTACCAGGGCGGGTCCGAAGGGGGGCAGCGACGAGGCTGGTGGGCACGTCGCGGTCCCTGGCGACGTTGGTCGAGAGCAGCGAACAGGTGCCGCACGCCGTGTGGGCGGGTGTAGCCGCCCGGCGCCGGAGTTTCCGGTCAGGGGCCTTGTGCCTCCCGCTTGTTCGGCCCGCTGCCGGCCGGGGTGGGGCAGTTCGACATCACCCACGAGGATTCGTACGCCGACCTCATCAACACCGCCGTACGCACCTACGGACGGCTGGACGGGCTGTACAACGTGGCGGCCGGCCTGTCCACGGCCACGATGAGCGGCGACGCCGATGTCACCTCGGTGCCGCTGGACCTCTGGCAGCGGACGATCGACATCACCCTGACCGGAAGACGGCGTCGCACACTTCAACTGAGGTCCGGTCCAGGTGACTTGGCGCCGCGGTGGCTTGCGGCGTCATGCAGCGGGTGCGACCCGGTCGGCCCGTTCAGTCAGGAAGGTGCACTGCCGCATGGCCGACTTTCGCTGCTTCACCCGGTGCGTGGCCAGGAGGAAAATGCGCGGCGGACGCCTGCCCACGTCGGTCCTCGGCTGGCCGGGGACCTTCGCCCACACGCCCGTCCTTGAAGCCCTTCAGCCCTGGAAGTCCCTGAAGGCGCCGTTGCGAAAGGAAGCCGGCATGAGTGTGCTGTCCACCAGACTCACCGAGAGGTTCACCATCAAGTACCCGTTCGTCTGTGCCGGAATGGCCTTCGCGGGCGGCACCTCGGGACTGGCGGTGGCCGTCTCCACAGCCGGAGGTATCGGCGCGGTGGGTGCCGGACTGATGCCTCCGGACACACTGCGGCAGATCATCCATGAGACCCGGAAGGGGGTGGGAAGCGCTCCGTTCCACATCAACCTGATCACGTACTTCGACAACAGCGAGCTCGTGCGCATCTGTGCCGAGGAGCAGGTGCCGATCGTCTCCTTCCACTGGGGGCACCCTCCCACCGAACAGCTCAAGCAGCTGCACGAGGCCGGGATCTCGGTGTGGGAACAGGTCGGCTCCGCAGATACGGCCAAGCGCGCCGTCGACGACGGCATGGAGGTCGTCATCGCCCAGGGCTGGGAGGCCGGCGGGCACAACTACGGCGGTCTGCCCACCATGGTGGGTGTACCCGCCGTGGTGGACGCCGTGGGCGAGCAGGCGCTGGTCCTCGCCGCGGGTGGCATCACCGACGGACGTCAGGTGGCCGCGGCCCTGTGCCTGGGTGCCGACGGCGTGTGGGTGGGAACCCGGCTGGTCGCCTCCCGCGAGGCACAGGTACATCCCGAACACCACCGACGGCTCATCGCCTCACAGGGCCAGGACACCGTACTCAGCGGAGTCTTCGGTCCGGAGTGGCCCGACTTCAACCCGATGCGGGTCCAGCGCGACCGCGTGGTGGCCGAGTGGAACGACCGGCTGGCTGAGGTACCGACCCATCGTGACGAACTCGGACAGGTCGGCACCACGGTCTTCCAGGGAGAAGAGACCGTACTGCGCAAGTTCAACGTCCTGCCGCCCGTACCCGCAACCAAGGCCGACTGGGAGGAGATGCCTTGGCTGATGGGGCAGGGCGTCGGGCTCGTCCATGACATTCGGCCTGCCGGAGACATCGTCCGGGAGGTGATGGGCCAGGCCGAGCGCGTCCTGACGACTCGACAGCAGCGGTGAGGGGCCGGTCGGCAGGCCGCGCAGCACGCGGTGCCGGCCTTCCGCAAGAACAACCGGCCGTCCGATCCGGTCGGAACTCCCCGTCTCCAGTTCAGGAAGGCCGAGCTGTGCGACGCGATGCTCTGCGAGAACGGCCCTGCCAGGCACGGCCGGGGTCGGCTGCTCCCGTGTCGGCGAGGCCTGCCCCTCCGAGCTGCCCGGACAGGATGGCGGGCCCGCCGAGCTTCAGGGAGCCGAGGTGGTCGTGCTCGGATTCGTGGAGGCCGCCGATGTAGGTGTACGACTTCGCGTTCGCCGTTTCCTCTGCGCAGGGGATCGACGTGGGGCAGGCGGACCTGGTTTGCAGATCGTCGACGCCAGGGAGCAGGGTCGGATGACGACACGTGAGGTGATCGGTTTCGTGCCGGCCGTGTTGGCGAGCCTGCTGTGCCTGTGGGGCGGTGTGCGGGAGGCGCGGTTGCGTCAGTACGGCGTACACGCCGAGGGGGTGGTTGGACCAGAGGATGGCCCCGTCGGAGTTGTCTGCGGGACAGGGCGAGCCCTTCGCATGGTTCTCCCACCCAGGTACGTCGGATGTGGCTTTCAAACTTCTGCCGCTTGTGACTTCCATTGATTGGCCACCCGACCCCCGACACCCGACGCCCCACGACGCCCCGGCTGTCAATGAGGAATTGCTCCGTAGGGAATCGACGCGCGTAGTGATTGGACCACATGGCTGATCCAGCCGCGTCAGCGCGCGCATCAGGCTTCCTGGGGCGACTGAGTGGGAACTACGAGGTCATGAGTATCGAGGCCAAAGCGTTTCTTGAGGGCGGTCCGGACGAGCTGCCCGAGCGGATCGTTCCGATCCAGCCTCCCGGGACCGAACTCAAGGTTCCCTTCCGGGGCGGGTACGAGCATTTCAAGGCGACCTCGCGGCACGAGGAAACGGCCCAGGGCCGGCTGCCTGTTTACGAGTGGTGGGAGCGAACGGAGATCGCTGAGTAGAGATCCTCATAGGCGGCTGTCCGTGTGCCGGGCCGGGGAGCGCGGGGCGACCGGTGTCGGTGGGGGAGCGGGTGATGTGGACTCGCTCAGCCCAGCTTCCATTTCTGGCCCAGGAGGAAGCGGTCCTCGCAGGCGTAGACGAGGGTTTGCTGGACGTTGCCGCCGCCGTTCTGCTTCACGTACATGTCGGTGAGGCACTGTCCGTCGGTGGCGCTGAGGATCGACACCCAGCCGTCGCCGAGGTCCTTGAGCCGCCATTTCTGGTTGGCGGGCAGCCGGCCGGCTCTGATGGAGTCCTGGCCTCCGTCGGCGTTCCACAGCTGGCCCCGGTTGTTCTCCGCCTTGCGGTCCAGGACCAGAGAGGGATTGCCCGACGGGGACAACGAGACGGTGCCGTCGCCGTAGCGGCGCAGGATCCAGTACTCGTCGAGGTCCTTCTGGTCGCCGACCCAGCCCAGCGTGTACACCGGGGTCGAGTCGCCCATACTGTCGCGGAACATCCCCAGGTAGCCGCCGCGCTGGCCCGTCTCGATGCTCACGCGCTGCTCGGACGGGCCCGACGGGCCGCCGCCCGTGTCGCCTCCGCCACCACCGCTCTCCGGCCTCGGCTTCGTGCCCGTCCCCGGAGCCGGGGCCGCCCCAGGGGCTGGGGCGCCCGGCCTGGGCTGCCCGTCTGCCTTGGGGGCCGCGGGCGCAGTCGGAGCCTGTGATGCCGGTGGTGACGGCGGGGCCTGACTGGCCGCCGGGGCCTGGGAGTTCTCCTGGGGCGAGAGGAGGCCGGCGCTCTCCGGTTTCTCACTGGCCTGAGTCTTGATGCTCGGGTCGTGCTGGAACCACACCACGGCCAGTGCCAGCGCCGCCGCCATCACTACCGAGCCCGCGGCAAGGACCCAGCGAGGGAACACGGACGGCTGAACGTAGGTGCCGTTGAGTACCTCGGGTGTCGTGGACCCGGCCCTTACCACCGAGACCGAGAACGGATGCTCGGTGCCGCCGCCGACCCACTTCACCTTGCCCGGCCTGATGTCCAGCTCCGCGAACCCGGCCCGGCCCGGCGCCACCCGAACTGCCCCCGGTACCACCTGCACCTCGACCGCGTCCCCGTTGTCCCGGGACGAGAACGACGCTGTCAGCGGTTGGTTGCCCAGGTTGTCCACCGCGACCCGGCCCACGGCGCGCCGCCACCCGCGCACCCGGCGCGGCACCAGCTCGGCCCGTGCCTCGCTGAACGCGCCAACCGTGATCCGGCCCTCGGTCACATCCGCCGCATCAGGCTGCCCACCGGGCTCGACCCGTACGCCGAAGGGCAGCGGGCCCGCCGCCACATCCGACGTGCGCGGCGGCGTGAACGTGATCTCGGCAACCTCCTCCGTACCCGGATAGAGCCGCAACACGGCGGGCTCGACCACCGCCCAGCCCGCCCCGTCCCCAAGCACGGACAACCGGTACTCCTCAACCGTGTCCCCCGTATTGCGCACCCGCAGCCTCACCACGGCGCTGTCCCCCGGGGCGACCTTCGTCGCGGCAGGCTCCAGCAACATCCACATACTCACCCGAGGATTCAAGCGGCCCAGAAGGAACGGGGCTGCGACGGAGCGGACACCTCCGGAGGCACTCCCATCTGCCCGATTGCACCACCCATCCTGACGGAGGCCACAGGCGCCCTCTCCTCGGCCAGCGACGCACGCCGTGTCACGGTGTGGTTCGAATACGGCGGTGAGAGCGAGCCCTGGAAGCAGTCCAGGGAAACCGAATGCTCGTACAGCAGCAACAACAAGCTGCCCATCACCGTCTCCGCAAAGCTCTCCCGCGGCGAGAAGCTGGAGCTGCACATGGCTTACACACCGATGCCCGTAGTGCCGTCCGGCGGGTCTTGTTACTCGCCCCATCGGACATCCCCTGGTTGGTGGCGTTCTCCGTCTCCGGGGCGGGAACGACCAGGGGGTGAGGGTGTGGGTTTGTCCGGCGGGCAGTGAGCGATGGGCGGGGTAGACCGGTCTTGCTCGGTGTGGTTGGGGTCGAGGGCGGCAGTGAGGTGGCGGCGTAGTAGGCGGCCGAGTTTTTGGTCGACCAGGTGGTTCAGTGCGGCGGCCAGGAGGAGGGAGAGGAGGAGTCCGAGGCCGATGGAGGGGAGCAGGCCGAGGCTGGGGAGGGTTTTGAGGATGCCGCGGGTGAGGGGTATGCCCAGGCTTTGGTGGACGAGGTAGAAGGGGTAGGTCAGGGCGCCGGCGGTGATGAGGGTTCGCCATTGGAGGAGGCGCAGCGGGCCGGAGCCGGCCAGGGCGAGCAGGACGAGGAAGGCGGTGAGGACGGTGGCGCTGATGGGCCAGTTGGAGTTGGTGTGGGTGGCGACGCGGTCGTTCAGGACGGTCAGGGTGTAGCACCAGGCGAAGCCGGTCAGGAGCCACAGGAGCAGGTTGGGTCCGAAGCGGTGCATCAAGTAGAGCGCGATACCGGTCACGAAGAGTCCGGCGTATTGGCTGAGGAGGAACTCGTCCAGGACGGTGGAGTGCAGTTCGCGGCCGATGGAGGCCAGGACGAGCCAGAGGAAGCCGAAGGCGATGGCACGCCGGTAGGTCAGGCCGATCAGCAGCAGTACGCCCATGAGCAGGTAGAAGCGGGCTTCCACCCAGAGTGTCCAGGCGACGCCGGCGGTGAAGTCCAGGCCGAGCGGGCTGGGGATCATGGTCAGGTTGCCGAGGGTGGTGCGCAGGTCGGTGGGTGCTCCTGAGCGCTGTCCGGCGAGCACGGTGACGGTACCCGTGGCGACGATGATCAGGACGACGGCCCAGTACAGCGGGAAGAGCCGGGCGATGCGGGAGACGGCGAACTGCGCCGGGGTGCGGCCCCAGCAGCTCATGCAGATGACGAAGCCGCTGATCAGGAAGAACGCCTCGACGCCGAGCCAGCCGTAGCCGCTGACCGCGTGGATGAGAGGTGCTGCCTGCGGCAGGTCGTATGCCTCGCCCCAGAAGCGGGGGGTGGGGGTGCCCAGGTAGTGGTAGGCGGCTACGGCAGTCGCCGCGAGCATCCGCAGCCCGTCGACCGCTGCCAGACGCCCAACTCCGGCTGGCACATGGGTTGTTCGCTGTTTGTCGGCCCGGGCTGGGCGGGGCAGGATGTGGGCAGCTTTGGTGGGTGCGGGCATGGAAACTCCTGTGGCCGGGCGGCCGGTCGAAGAGGGCTGCCGGTAGGGGGAGGCGAGGGGCGTACCGCCCCCTGATCGCCGGGCGCCAGGGGGCAGAGCGAGGCGGGCGGTTGTGGACCGGGGCGGCGCGGGGGGCATGGCCTGGCGCACTTCTTCATCGCTTCTTCTTCGGCCCCGGCGCCCGACCCCGGGCGCGCGGCAAGGGCAGCCGGGGCCCGAACCCGCTCTGCTGCCGACGACGGTCGAAGCGTGGCTCGGCCAAGATTCAGGTGTCTCCGGCACTCTGCGCCTGATCCCTGGCCACTGGTGATCAGGAGGAGGCCGCCCCGCCGTTCCTGCCGCGTGCCAGTGCTCGACAACTTGGCTGAGTTCAGGCGGGGTTCATCGTGTCGGGGCGGTTGCTGCGGCGCAGCCGCAGGGCAACGGCGGTGACGGCGAGGGCGCCGACGACGGTCACGATCTCTTCGCTCTGTGCCCAGCCCGAGAAGTACATCGTGACGATGAACGGCGCGGCGGCGCAGGCGAGTTGGGCTGTGGTGCGAATCCCGGCGAAGGCGCGGCGGCCTGCCAGGAGCAGGGCCGCGGCCAGCGGGACGCCGAACCGCCAGGGGAAGAGCAGGCCGATCCCAAGCGGGTCGATCACGGCGACCGCACCGACCAGGAGGACGGCCCAGGCCACCAGTGCGAGGACTCCTGCCGTGCCGCGCACCCGGCGGGCCGGGCGCAGGTCGGGCGGGCAGGCCAGGGGGAGTACGGCGATGATGATCGGCGCGAGCAGGAATCCCCAGAGTTCCCACCGCAGGTCGTGCGGCATGCGCCAGACCGGGTAGAGGAAGGTCACCGAGCTGCCGACCGCCCCGGCGGCCGCGCACAGCACTCCGGGGAGGTAGCGCCCGGCCAGCGCGACCACCGCGCCGATCAGGGTCAGCAGGTAGCAGCCGTTCATGAGGGTCATGAGCGGGCTCATGCGGTCGGCGGTGCCTGCGGCGCGCATGACGTACCAGTCGCCGGCGCTCCCGATGAGGTTGAACGCGGCGTAGGCGGCTGTCGCGGCCAGGGCGAAGGGGGCGGCAGCGGCGAAGAGGCGTCCGCCCGGGTGCGCGGAGCCGATGCCGAGGCGCAGCCGCAGGGCGTGCGTGACGATGTCGGCGGCCTCGCGGAGGCGGGCCCGTCGGCTCGCTCCCTCGGTCGCCTCTCGGTAGGACTCGGCTATCTCGTCGCCGAAGGCGCGGCGGAAGCCGGCCGGATACAGGTGCAGCCATGCGGGGTTCACGTGGTGGCCGCCTTGCCGCTGACGCCCAGGCGCCGGGTGGCCTCGCGCGCGGTGGCCGCGATCCGCTCGGCCTCGACGGCCAGGGCCGCGCGGCCGGGAGAGGTCAAGGTGTAGGTGCGCCGCAGCCGGCTGTCGACGACCTCCTCCTTGTGCACCTCGATCAGCCCCTGCTGCAACAGACGCTCCAGCGCCCCGTACAGCGTGCCGGTCCGCATCTTCACCCGCCCACCGGAGATCGCCTCCACTTCACGCGCGATCGCGTAGCCGTGACGTGGCTCGTCCGCGAGCGCAGTGAGGAGGAGCAGGGTCGGTTCCTGCATCGCACGGTCAGTCATGACACCACCATATGTCATTCACCGGCATATGACGGAATCGGCCTCGATGATGTCGATGGATCAGGCCGCCATGGCGCGTGCTTCGGGTGAGGTGTTGGACGCCTCGCTGCGTGAGCACACAGGCGGGCTTCCGTTGAGACCGGCCGCCCCATGGCTACGAGCTGCACGCGGGCGAACCCTGCGGCGCCGCGCTCGCCGTCCGCTGTCTGCGGGAATCCGGCGAAGCGGTCGAGCCTCCTACCGGAGGGATGGCCGGCCTGGTGACCGGGATCCGCGCGGGCGCCCTCACCCTGCGGGCCGTCGCCGCGACCCCGCGCTCATGGGCGGCCTGAACGGCTCGCGCCCGAGCACGACCGGCAGGGCCGGCTTTCCGCGCCCTGCGGACAACACGCTGACTGAGATCCAAGGGACCACACGCTCTGCGGTGACTGCGCACGTGAAGGTGCGTACTTTTCGGCTTGAACGGATCACCGCAAACGGCTTCTACTGTGACCCCGAGCGACCGGCGGCTCTCCTGATGCGCCGTACCGAGCTGCTTGCCGGCCCGTCCCGGAACCGGAACCGCACCCATGACTTTCAACCGGGTTCTGGATGCCACCTGTTGGCGCAGGCTACGTTCGAATGCAAGGTGCTCCCTACCGAAGGCATCAGGACAGAGAGGGAAGAAGAGTATGCGCAAGTTAGCGTTAGCCGCCGCGGGGCTGTCCCTCACCGTGGGTACGCTCGGCCTCGCTGTAGCGCCCGATGCCGCTGCGGCGACGCCCTGCCCATCCGGAGCATTCTGTATCCGTGAGACGAACGGCACCATCCTGAGCAAGAACATCTTTTACAGCTACGGCGCCCACAACCTGTCGAACGTGACGGGCCTGCGTGTGCTGGTCAACAGCCAGACCGGTGGCGCGGGCTTCACGGTCTGCTACGGGTACAACGGTGTCAACTGCTCCGGCGTTTCCCGTGCTACGGGCGAGTACGAACCGTACGACATGACGCCGATCAACTCCGTGGTCCTTGTGAGGTAGTCGACACCGAGGCACCCCGCAGTGCGTGAGAGTTTGCAGCGTTCGCCACCAGGCCGCGACGCGGGCTGTGGCACCTGGCCCGGAGGCGGGCGGTGCCGACCGGGCGCGTCGAGGCGAAGCTCTCGACCACGTCCTGACCATCGATGAAGCCCACGCCCGCCGCGTCCTGTCCGAGTACCAGAACCTGCCTGAGGGTGTCGGGTCTCCTGACTCGACATACCGCCGCCGATGTCTCCCTGCTTCTGATCACGAGTGAGCGGTCCTGTGCTGCGCGCATGTCGATGGGGCCGAAGCCGTGTCCGTGGTGCACGCCCATCGTCCTGGGCGACGACTCGGCCGCGTTCTACCGCCGGCGGGTTCGCGAGGACGCCACCAGCCCGGGGCTCATCGCGGGGAGATCCTGGAGAAGGAGCGCGAGGCGGCCGCCCGCGCCTTGGACGACTACGACGCCAAGAACCACCTGCGCTCCCTGGAATTGAAGGCGGCGGATCGGCTCTGTCTCGCCGCGTCGAACAGCTCGCTGGTGGTGGGCGAGCTGACCACGACGTGGTCGATCGGGCCCGAGAGCGGCCCTTCCCGCTCCGTGTACACCCCGGCGTAACCGGTCTCCACCGCAAGCGGCAGCCCGGCCAGCCGCAGTGCCTGTCAGATCCGCTCCACCAGGTACACGGTTCGTGGGTCCCGCCCCGGCGCTGCCCGTCCGGTGAGTTCGCCACGGCGCTGTCCTTCTTGGGGGCGCGCGGCTGGTTGTGACGCGCTCCGAATTGCATCCGGGCGCCCTGAGGCACGGTTGGGTCGCTATGGTTCAGGCGGTTGGAATTGGGATTGGTTATGACAGCTTGATCGGGTATCAACTCGGTGGCCCTGAAGGCGGGGAAGAGGCGGTCGCATGCTTTCCCCTACTGACTCGACGAGGCTTCCGTCGCTGACCGGACTGCGTTTCCTTCTGGCAGCCGCTGTCCTGATTGCTCATGTCATGGCGGGTTCGGCACTTTTCAGCGAAAAGGTGCAGGCTGAGCTTTCGAGCGCTGCGACGCCGCTGGCCACCTCCGCGGTATCCGGGTTCTTCGTCCTCTCTGGCTTTGTGCTTGCCTGGTCGTACCGGCCGGGGAATCGTGTCCGGGCTTTCTGGCGACGCCGTTTCTGGAGGGTCTACCCCTGCCATGCGTTGGGGTGGTTTCTGGGCGCGCTCTTCTTTGTCGTCACGACCGCCCCCAGCCCCATGGCGGCCGGCGGCAGGCCAGCCATGCGGGGCGGGGTGGCAGAGCTGTTCCTGGTGAAGGTCTGGGTGCCTGCGCAGGAGGTATTCAACGGCTTCAACGACCCTTCGTGGTCTGTCTGTTGCGAGGCCTTTTTCTATCTGCTGTTCCCGCTGCTGATTCCTGCGGTCCGCAGGCTGACCCGGACCGGGCTGCGCTGCGCGTGGCTGGCCCTTGGCTGCGCGATCCTGGTGTTCCCCGCCGTGGCGCTGGAGCTCGGCGGGCGAGTACTCCCGGGCTGGCCGCTCGGTCTGAACACACTCTGGTTCAGCTATGTGTTCCCGCCGGTGCGGTTGGCGGAGTTCGTGCTGGGAATGGTCACCGCGCGTCTGGTCCAAGTGGGGTCCTGGCCACGGTTGAACGTGCCGACTCGTATCGGAGCCTTGGTGACGGCAGTCGTGGCAACTCCATTCGTTCCCCTGCCGTATTCCCTCGGGGCCGGCTATGGGGTGCCTTTCTCCTTGACTATCGCAGGGCTGGCCATGGGAGACGTTCAGGGCCGGATCGGTTTGCTCGCCCGGCCGGCCGTGGTTGCACTGGGGGAGGCGTCGTATGCCCTTTACATCGTTCACTTTCCTCTGTTGATGTCCGCCCGGCAGGCCGTCGGTGTACAACACCGCTTCGCCGTGCTGAACGGAGTCCTGTTTGCCGTGGGGCTGATGGTGGCGGCACAGGCGGTCGCTGTTCTGATCCATCGATGGTACGAACGGCCAATCCAGGCGCGCTTCGCTCACCCGGCTCCAACCGATCCGGGACTGTGGGGAGTTACTGTCGGACCCGTAACGGTTCAGGCACCAACCTGACAGAGTCCGGTGGGGTCGCTGGGCTTTGCGTTGCTCCGGGCCTTCATCAAGTCCTGCATGGCTCTGACTTACCGTCACGGCACGAGCGGGTTGTGAGCCTCGCCCACAGCCCGCTCGCGGTAGGCATCACCGATCTGGCCGGCGAAGCAGTACCGGTAGTTGCACACCCCCAGGGAGGTGGGCGTTCCCGCGGGCCTGATGACGCTCTTTGAAAAACGGCCACTCTCTGCTCGGGTGGCCCCGTACCGGCTCAGCGGATCTCCCCACCCGTCTGGGGCCCTGAGCTGCGGGACCGGCCGAGTACCTACGCCCCGGTTCGCTGTATCAGGCCGTTCAGAATGAGGGCGAGGCCCGCTTCGAACGCCGACTCGTGATCGATCACCGGCACGTCAGCGGGTAGCGCCGCGCTGTCTGCGGGGGCGGTGTCTGCCTGCTCCTCCAGGACGCTGCCGACCGTGAAGCGGCCGGCAGCCAGCATCGCCATCTGCGCGTCCCGCTCGGGGACGCCGGAGGCAATGAGGAATTCCATCTTGCGGCGGATCCGGTCGAGGTCGCCGGTGGGGGTGCTGCCGGCGTGGAGCCGTGCGCCGTCCCGGCGCATCAACAGGGTGCGCCGGAAGCTGCGCGTGTTGTCCGCGAACCAGTCGCGCCAGTCGTCCTCGGGTGTCGGCAGGGGCGCGGTCGCATGGGGTTCCATCGCCGCCTCCGCCATGGCGGCGAGGAGGTCCTTCTTGGTGCGGAAGTGCCAGTAGAGCGATGGCTGCTCCACATTCAGTCGCTTCGCCAGCCGTCTTGTGCTGACGGCGTCCAGGCCGGCCTCGTCGAGCAGGCCGAGCGCCTCAGCGATGACGGCCTCGCGGTTCATGTCTTCCAGGCCACCACCGTATTGGCTTGCTTCCTGCGCATCCCCGACCTCGCCGCACGCCTGTCGAAGGAGGACCGCGGCGGCAACTGGGAACTCCCCGACAATCCTGCGCCGACCAGCGCCGCCTGAAAGCGGCCGGGCAGTTCGCGACAACAGCCGTCATCACCACGGCCCGGCCGGTGGTGTGAACCGCGGCAGGACGAAGAAGCCCGCCCCTTGCCGATCAGCGGCCTGCGTTCGCGGCCTGAGCCGCGCTTCAGCCCCGGTACGTCTCCAGGAGGGTCAGCCTCCGGCGCTCACTCCTGACGCCATCGCCGCACGTAGCGCCGCCCTAGGCGCCCTTGACCAGGCGAAGGTCTCGCACACACCACGAGTCGGCAGCCCCGGCCAGCGTGTATGTCGCTCGCCGAATCTCCCCCTCTGTTGAACGACGGCTGTGTGCGGGGAAGTCACGACTGAGCAGCGCGTCTGGGGCTACTGGTACGAGGCATCCCCGGGCCAAGTCCGCGAGGATGTCCCTCATCAATGTGGTGCTGATGAGCATGCGCGGATGATGGCAACCGCCACTGACAAAGGAGCCCGGGTCTCCGTGGGCGCCAACTTGCGGTCGCCGCAGCTGTGTTGACGATCTGACCCGGACTGGGGGCGGTCAGCCGTTGAGCCAGTCCCGGTAGTGGGTGGGCGCCAGGCGGGCGTCGGGGCCGGGGGTGAGCGCGTCGCCCTCGACGGCGGCGAACAGCCCGGCCTGGTCGTCCACGACGACGGGCCGCTCGTCGCCGCGGGCGGCCAGGGTGATCCGGCCGATCTCGTCGAGGGTGAACGCGTCGGGGCCCGCGACCTCAAGGATTCCGCCGAGCGGCGCCCCGGTGGCCACGTCCGCGAGCGCGTCGACCACGTCCGCGCTGGCCATGGGCTGCAGCGGCGTCGCGGGCAGCCGCACGGCGCTCTCGTCCGACGTCCACGACATGGTCGGCTCCATGAATTCGAAGAACTGCGTGGCACGCACGATCGAGTACGGCGTCGGACCGCCGCGCAGCAGCTCCTCCTGGAGCGCCTTGGCACGGTAGTAATCCAGCTGCGGTACCTGGTCCACACCGACGATGGAGAGCGCGACCTGGTGCCGCACGCCCGCACGCTCGCCCGCGGCGAGCAGATTGCCCACCGTGGTGCGGAAGAACGCGATCGACTGCTCGTCGAAGGTGGGCGAGTTGGTCACGTTGACGACGGTATGGGCGTCAGTGAGGGCCTTGTCGAGACCGGCCCCGGTGAGCAGGTCGACGCCGGACGACAGCGAGGCCGTCGTGACGTCGTGGCCATGGGCGGTGAGTTTGGTGGCGAGCTGGGAGCCGATGAGGCCCGTGCCGACGACGGTGATTTTCATGGTGTGCCCTTCTTCGTGAGTCGAGCGGGTCAGGCTGCCACGCCGGTCTTGAGCGGGCCGGCCAGGCGGACCACGCGCCGGGCCTGGTGACGGGCCGCGTTGAGGGTCTCGTCGCCGACCGGGTTGTCGCCCTGTCCTTCCACGTGGGACGTGCCGTAGGGGTTGCCGTCGACGAACTTCGCCTGGTCGGTGTAGCCGGGAGCGGCCAGTACGCCGCCGAAGTGGCGGATGGAGTTGTACAGCGCGAGCAGCGTGGACTCCTGGCCGCTGTGGGCGAGCTGCGAGGAGACGTTCCCGAAGCGGGCGGGCGTACCGAAGATTGCGCCATCGGCCCACTCGACGTCTCCCGGTGTTGCGACGGGGATGCCCGCACTGGCGGTGGAGTGCGCGGCCCATGCCTCGTGGGACGCGATCGCGATCGCGGATTCGGGCGCGAGCTCGACGGCCCTGAGCAGCCGCACCTCGGCGCCAGCCTTGCCGCCCGCCTCGGCTGTCTTCTGGGCGATCTCGGCGCTGAAGCCGGTGGAGGAGTAGTAGTAGATGACAGCGAGCTTCACTGCGCTGCTCATGTGATGTCTTTCTGTACGCGATCCATGGCCTTGAGGCGTGCACCTTGCGACGCTCTCGAACGCGTTCCAATGTAGGTTTCCGGCACTTCCATCGAAAAGGTCAGCCCCTGTCAGAATGTGGTGAAAACAAGACACGTGCGGCTCGGTAGGGCAGAGGAGCACAGTGCGGAGAGCCGTGGAGGACAGCGCCGAGCCGGAGGTGCTCCGCGTGCTGTGCACACCCACCGCATCGGCTTCCACCTGCTGCCAGTCGACGACGGTCCGGTTACGCGCGTGGTGGACTTCGACATGTATGAACTCATCGCCGGTGACTTCCTGCTGTGGATCCGTCCTGGCCAGGTGCACCGTTCCACCGCGCCGATCTCCCCCCGGCGCCTCGGGCCGACCGTCCGTCCCGGATTCCTGCCGGGCGCGAGTGCCGGATCCATCGGCACTTACCGTTACGACCAGCCATGCGTACTGCGCCCGTCCGTCGCGCAATGGTCAGCGCTGCAGGGCTCGTTCGCACAGCTGCCTCGCGAGTACCGGGACGGCCGGCCTGCATGCCGCAGTCGTGCGACCGCCCCCGTCGCACGCGTCGGCGCGGTCATCGGATTCCCCGACGCGGCGAACTTCTCCACGCTGCGAGCCCAGGGCGCCGACCCCAAGCTCGTCCACCGTGCCGTCACCGCCGCACTCGCGGGCTACGTACACCTGCGGGCCCAGAGCGGTCAGTCCCAGCCGACCGCCGCCCCACGGCAGTCGCTCGCCGGCGCTGTCCGCCAAGAACTGGAACCCCAGGGCCGCCGCATCGCCCGCCTGGAAGAGCACCTCGGCCTCGCCGCAGAGGACTGACCGCCAATTCATCGCCAAGGGGCGGGATTCCTGGCCAGATCCCGCCGACCCCGAAGGCAAAGACACTCGGATCGCGTCGGTGGGCCGGCTCAGCATCGTGTTCTTCATCGACGAGCCGCTGCATCACTGCATCACCTGTATGTCATGGACTTCGTCCGGCTCGGGTAGCCAGACCAGTGGATACGGCAACAGCCTCGTCCCCGGCAGGTCCAATGCCGGGGACGAGGCTGTTTCGCATCGCAGCCACGCCCGTATCCACCAGTAGCCACCCCTATCCAGCAGGGCGGCTACGTGTGGAGCCTGCCCTGGCTCAGAACGCGCTGTTGTTGCAGCCCATGCTCGAACCCATGTGAGTGTTCTGGGCACCCGGGTTGCCCTCGCCGTTGAGCGCGTTGCCCAGCAGGCCGTTGAGGATGCCGACCTGGCCGAGGACGTCGACGTTCAGGTCGTGAGACTTGCAGTTGCTGCTTTGCCCGATGCCGAATTGGTCGCCCTTCCCGCCGTCGTGTGCCTGGGCCGTGCCGGCGGCCAGCATTCCGAGGGTGCCGACGGCAGCGACCATGACAGCTGCCTTGCGAAGCTTCATGTGATCTCCAATGGAGTGACGAGGATGCGATCCGTGGCAGATCGATTCCTTACGATCACGGAAATTAGTATTAGATGCTGCCAAAACGCCCGATGACGCGCCGAAAGCCGTGACCTTGTTGGGAACCACCCTGAAGCCGTAACGCGTAGGGGGGCGGGTCCTTCGCCGCGGCGGCTGATGCTGAGTCAGGCTCTCGCGGGACTGTGAGGGGTGCCTGGGGCGAACTTCGTGTTCGTGGCCGTCGACGGTGATCCGTTCGGTGTGCTGACGCGGAATGACGGTGCGCTGCTCGCGCTGGACGTACTGGGCAAGCGCCGTCAGGGCCCGCGTGAAGGCTGCCGTACCCCGCGCCGCCCAGTCCCTCCGCGGCGCCCCAGGGGATCGGCGAGGCCACGGGCTGCCAGCTCACCGACGATGAGGGCGGCCACCGGTGCGGAGCAGGACGCTCTTGGTGGTGTCGTAGGCGAAGGTGAGGCCGCCCGATGCCGCTGCTGGCGATCGTGAAGGTGGCCTTCTTACCGGGCTGTTGGACGGGGAGTTGTTCGATCCATACCTTCACCAGGGCTTCCAGTGCCTCCTGAAGGTGCGACAGGGGCGAAGCCAGTGGGCCTCCTGGCAGGTAGTCCGCGGTGTCACCTGGGCCGAGCCCGTATCTGCTCCCCGCATTGTTTTCAGCAACGGCCGAAAGGCAATGCGGATGCTGGCCCTGGCCGTCACGCCGCGGCTGTCGGCCACCCCCTGCCCGCATGGCCCGGCGGGGTTGCTCGGGCAGGGGCTGTGTCCACCTCCTCAGCTCTGGTCCGCATCGTCGGTCGCGTGGGGGAGCAGGGGGAACAGTCTGGTGATGAGAGCCACTGGTCGGGCGCCGTCGGGCCGGGCCAGGGGGCGTTGTTCGCGGTCTCGGTAGGGAGCGAGTGCCCGTCGGATGACGTCCGCGACCCGGCTCATCTCCTCGGGTGTCAGGTAGGCGACGGCGCTGAAGGCTTCGTCGCGGCGCCATTCGGGCGGCGCCTGATTCCGCTGGGTCAGCCATTGTTGCCAGCTCTCGTCCTCCAGGCCCCGGGCCAAGTCACCGAACTGCTCCTCCACGGGGGGATCGGAAGCGGGGGTGTGCTGCTTCAGGCGCCAAGGGCGTGCGCGGCCCCCGCTGTGGGGTGCTTCTTCGATGTATCCGTGGCGTGCGAGCTGCCGCAGGTGAAATGAGCAGAGCCCCGAGCTGTAGCCCAGCCGGGAGGAGGCTTCGGTCGCCGTGACGGCGCCGACTTCGGCAAGCAGGTCCAGCAGTGCTGTGCGGACCTCGTGCCGGCGCAATGCTTCACCGGTGCCGGCTGTCCGGCCGCCCGGGATGTTCAGGTCATCCTCAGTCACTTTGCAAAGTCTGCTACTTTGCAAAGAGCTTGGCAAGTGGTCCGTGCTGAAGACATCAGGTCGCGGCGTGACATCCGCGGCACCTGTGGCGTGCGCAAAAAAGGAGACAGCTATGTCTGTTCGTCACGAACGGTCCCGTCCCGTCGACCGACGAGTCCGTGTGCAAGGCCGCCCAGTCGACAGCTATCCATCACTGCCGCCGGAGACGGAGCGGGGTTCGGTGCGCCGGGTCACGGTGGTGGGCGAAGAGATCCTGAGCCGTCCGTGCCAAGAGGTGACCGAGTTCGGCTCTCCGGAGTTGTCGAGCCTGATCGACGACATGTTCCTGACGATGCATGTCGCCGACGGGGCCGGCCTGGCTGCCAACCAGGTAGACGTCGACCTGAGGCTGTTCGTGTACGACTGCCCGGACGACTACGGGATCCGGCATGTCGGCCACATCATCAACCCCGTTCTGGACCTGCCCGGTCCGGGTAGCCGCCAGCTTGTTGAGGACTACGAGGGCTGCCTGTCCGTGCCCGGTGCAGGCATGGCAGTTCCCCGCACCGACCGTGCGGTCGTCCGCGGGCTCGACAAGGACGGCAACCCCCTCGTCATCGAAGGGACGGGCTACTTCGCCCGGTGCCTGCAACACGAGACCGACCACCTCTTCGGTCACACCTATCTCGACCGGCTCTCCAAGCGGGATCGCAAAGAAGCGCTGCGGCAGATGACAGAACGCCGTGAGGACGTCTTCGCCCAACGCGCTGTCAAGGCCGCCGGCCTGGGTCGGTGAGAGCCGCTCGGTGGCAGTCCGGGCGCACCCGAGTAGTTTCTGTTCGTTGTACCAAAGGGACGTCCGCCGTGGAGCGGCCGAACACAACAGCTGGCTACGGGTCTGTTCTCGGCGTGGGCGACGAGCTGCTCACGTGAGTGGACAAGCTGGCCGGTGTTCTGTCGCATTCCAATTGGCGGGTGAAGGAACTCCGGCCTGCGGGGCTGCCAGATGGTCCGGGAACGCGGTAAAGCGCCGTTCTCCAACGAGTTGGCTTTCGCGGAAGCGGAAGGCGGGCCTGCCTGGCGAAGAGACCGGTGGCCCATGCCGTACGCGACGCCGTCGGCCCCGAGCGCGGATTGGCCCGCCCCTCTGCCCCCTTCGCCGCCTCACCCTGGAAACGGCTTGCCGGCCCACGGATTGCCCGCCTACTGTGCTGCGCATGGGTTCCCTGTGACAGTCCCCGTGCGACCGCGTTGAGCTCGCTCCGCCGTCGCGCGTTCTCATCCGTGCCCCCCGTCCCTCCCGTGAGGCCGTCTGCCCGACGTGCCGCGGAGTGTCTCTGGCGTGCGCGGACGCGTCCACCACCATGTCGATCGGCCTGGCCGAGAACAGGGGGCACCATGCTTACTGCACAGCTATCTCTTCAGAATGTCACCCGCCGCTACGACGACCACGTCGTACTGGATGACGTGTCCTTCAGCATCAAGCCGGGCGAGAGGGCCGGCGTCATCGGCGACAACGGAGCCGGGAAATCCACGCTGCTGCGGCTGGTCGCCGGGCAGGACCAGCCCGACAACGGCGAGCTGACCGTGATCGCGCCAGGCGGCCTGGGCTGTCTCGCTCAATCGTTGCCCTGCCTCCCGAAGCCAGCGTCCAGGACGCGGTGGATGCCGCTCTCGCCGATCTGCGTGATCTCGAAGCGCGCATGCGTCACGCCGAGGCCGGGCTCACGGCCTTGGCGGGAGCGGAGCTCACCGCCGCGCTGGACACCTACGCCCACCTGGTCGCCCAGTACGAAGCGCGCGCCGGTTACGAAGCCGATGCCCGGGTGGACATCGCCCTGCACGGACTTGGCCTGCCGGGCCTGGCCCGGGACAGAACCCTGGGCACGCTGTCCGGCGGTGAGCGGTCACGGCTGGCGTTGGCTGCGACCCTTGCGTCCCAGCCGGAGCTGTTGCTGCTGGACGAGCCGACCAATGATCTGGACGACCAGGCGGTGGGGTGGCTGGAGGCACACCTGCGGGCGCATCGCGGAACGGTGCTCGCGGTCACCCACGACCGGGTGTTCCTCGAACGGGTCAGCACCACCATCCTGGAGGTCGGCGAGGGCGGGGTGACGCGTTACGGCGACGGCTACGACGGATACCTTGCCGCCAAGGCCGCTGAGCGGCGGCGGCGTCTGCAGGAGCACGCGGACTGGCGCACGGAGCTGGCCCGCAACCAGAAGCTGGCCGCCACCAACGTGGCCCGGCTGGCGGCGATCCCTCGCAAGCTGCCGTTCGCCGTGTTCGGCCACGGCGGCTTCCGTGCCCGCGGCCGTGGTCACGGGGCGATGGGGCGCGTCCGCAACGCGAAGGAGCGTGTTGAGCGGCTGACGGACCATCCTGTCGCGCCGCCGCCCGAACCGCTGGTGTTCGCCGTCCGTCTCGCCACCGCCGAGTCGCGGACGTCGCGGGCCGCGGCGGAGCTCACCGGCGTCCGTGTCGGGGATCGGCTGCACGTGCCGTTGCTGCGAATCGGCGGCGAGGAGCGGCTGTTGGTCACCGGGTCCAACGGGGCCGGCAAGACGACGCTGATGCGGGTGCTGGCAGGTGAGCTGCGGCCCGATGAAGGGACGGTGCGCACGCGAGGCCGGGTCGGGCACCTGAGGCAGGAGGAAACACCGTGGCGGCCCGGCCTGACAGTCCCGCAGGCGTTCGCCTACGGCCGGGGAGGCGACCTGGACGAGCACACCGACCAACTCCTGTCCCTCGGCTTGTTCGGCCCCTCCGACCTGCGTCTGAAAGTGAGCGAACTGTCCTACGGACAGCGGCGTCGGATCGAACTGGCACGTCTGGTCAGCGAACCTGTCGATCTGTTGCTGCTGGACGAGCCCACCAACCACCTCTCCCCGGCATTGGTCGAGGAACTGGAAGGAGCTTTGGCCGGCTACCAAGGCGCGGTCGTCGTCGTGACCCACGACCGCCGCATGCGCAACCGCTTCACCGGCGGGCACGTGGAATTGGATGCTGGCCACTTAGGGCTCGCAGAGAATCAACCTGTTGCCTCACGTGATTCGGTTCGTTGATGTGGTATGCGCATCCCTGATGAGATCCGTGGTCAACTCGCGGTGAGGTTCGAGGTGTTATTCCCGCATCTGGACGAGCGGCAGCGCCGGCTGCTGATGGGGGCGGAAGCCCGGATCCTGGGGCACGGCGGGATCCGGGCCGTAGCGCAGACGGCTGAGGTCAGCGAGACAACCGTCCGCAAAGGCGTCGACGAAATGGAAGCGGGCGCGGAGCCGCTGGGCCGGGTCCGCCGCCCCGGCGGCGGCCGCAAGAAGGCCGCCGAAGTGGCCCCGGGCCTGCGACCCACTCTGTTGGCGCTGGTCGAGCCGGACATGCGCGGAGACCCGATGTCACCGCTGCGCTGGACCACGAAGTCGACGCGCAAACTCGCCGACGAACTCACCCGGCAGGGACATCGTGTCTCGGCGGACACCGTCGGCGACCTGCTGCGTGAGGAGGGCTTCAGCCTGCAGGCCAACGCCAAGACGATCGAGGGCAAACAGCACCCGGACCGGGACGCCCAGTTCCGGTACATCAACGAACAAGCCCGCGCCCACCGGGACACCGGGGACGCGGTGATCAGCGTGGACACCAAGAAGAAGGAGTTGGTCGGCCAGTACAAGAACGGCGGCCGTGAGTGGATGCCGGCCGACGAGCCCGTGCAGGTCAAGACGCACGACTTCTTGGACCGACAGGGGCCGGGCAAGGCCATCCCGTACGGCATCTACGACGTCGTCGCGAACACCGGCTGGGTCAGCGTCGGCACCGACCACGACACCGCCGGGTTCGCGGTCGCCTCCATCCGCCGCTGGTGGCAGGCAGTCGGCCGACACGACTACCCGCACGCCGCACGACTGCTGATCACCGCTGACGCGGGCGGCTCCAACGGTTACCGCACCCGCGCCTGGAAGAGCGAACTCGCCGCCCTGGCCGCCGAGACCGGCCTGGACATCACCGTCTGCCACATGCCGCCGGGCACATCGAAGTGGAACAAGGTGGAACACCGACTCTTCTCCCACATCTCCATGAACTGGCGCGGCAGACCGCTGACCAGCCACGAAGTCATCGTGAACAGCATCGCCGCGACCACTACCCGCGCCGGTTTGAAAGTCCGGGCCGAACTCGACACGGGCACCTACGACACCGGCGTGAAGGTCACCGACGCCGAGATCGACGCCCTCGCGATGGACAGGTACCGTTTCCACGGCGACTGGAACTACACCCTCCACCCCACCCGGCCTCTTCCCGCCCCACGACATGAGCCAGAGCCGGAGACTGAGGTCCGTACGGCTGCTCGGCCGACCGCGGTTCTGAACGGCGTCGACGCCGGCTCTCTCCGCAACCCGGAGCTGACCGGCATGACCGTTCCGCAACTGGACGCCCTGGTAGATGAGTTGATCCCGGAACTGGCGCGACGGCGGGAACAGATTCGCCACGAGCGCCGTGGAGGTGAGCGCCGAAGGGCTCGCGGTGCGGGCGCCAAGGACAAGCTCTCCGATGACGACCGGATCCTGGCGACCGTGCTCTGCCACCGCAAGATTGGCACCCACGACCTGCTCGCCCAGCTCTTCGGCGTCACCGGAAGCACCCTCACACGGGCTGTCCAGGAAGTACGGCCCGTCCTGGCCGAGCACGGCCACACGATCCCGCCGTCAACCGCCCGATTCCGCACCCCGACAGACGTAGCCGCCCACCTCGACAAATACGGCAACCGACCCTCACCAGCGACCAAATCCGCATGTTGATTCTCTGCGAGCCCTAAGGGCTCGCAGAGAATCAACGTGTTGCTTCCCGCGTTGAGGATCGTTGTTGTGGTATGAGCATCCCGGAAGAGGCGTGTGATCAACTGGCCGTGAAGTTCGGGGTGTTGTTCCCGCACCTGGACGAGCGCCAGCGGCGACTGCTGATGGGGGCGGAAGCCCGGATTCTGGGGCATGGCGGCATCCGTGCGGTTGCGCGAGCGGCTGAGGTGAGTGAAGCGACGGTCCGTAAGGGGGCGGACGAGCTGGACGCGGGCGAGGGGCCGCTGGGGCGGGTGCGTCGGCCGGGCGGCGGGCGCAAGAAGGCCGCCGAGGTGGACCCAGGGCTGCGGCCGGCCCTACTGGCGCTGGTTGAGCCGGACATACGAGGGGATCCGATGTCGCCGCTGCGCTGGACGACCAAGTCGACCAGGAAGCTCGCCGGCGAACTCACCCGCCAGGGGCACCGGGTCAGCGCGGACACGGTCGGGGACCTGCTGCGGGAGGAGGGCTTCAGCTTGCAGGCCAACGCGAAGACCGTCGAGGGCACACAGCACCCGGACCGTGACGCCCAGTTCCGCTATATCAACGACCAGGCCAAGGGCCACATCGGTGCCGGGGATCCGGTGATCAGCGTGGACACGAAGAAGAAGGAGCTGGTCGGCGACTACAAGAACGCGGGACGGCAGTGGCGCCCGACGGGTGAGCCGGTGCTGGTCAAGACGCACGACTTCCTGGACCGACAGGGGCCGGGCAAGGCAATCCCGTACGGGATCTACGACGTTGCGGCGAACACCGGCTGGGTCAGCGTCGGCACCGATCACGACACTGCGGCGTTCGCCGTCGCCTCCATCCGCCGCTGGTGGCAGGCCCGCGGTCAGGCCGACTACCCGCAAGCCACCCGGCTGCTGATCACCGCCGACGCGGGCGGCTCCAACGGATACCGCACCCGCGCCTGGAAGAGTGAACTCGCTGCTCTGGCTGCTGAGATGGGCCTGGACATTACCGTCTGTCACCTGCCGCCGGGGACGTCGAAGTGGAACAAAGTGGAGCACCGGTTGTTCTCCCACATCTCCATGAACTGGCGTGGCAGGCCGCTGACCAGCCACGAAGTCATCGTGAACAGCATCGCGGCAACCACTACCCGCACTGGGCTGACAGTCGAGGCCGAACTCGACACCCGCACCTACGACACCGGGCTGAAGGTCACCGACGCCGAGATCGACGCCCTGGCGATGAGCCGGCACCGTTTCCATGGCGACTGGAACTACACCCTGCACACCGACAACGCCGTCCGGAGCACGCGCACGAGCCGCGGCCAGGCACACACCGTCCTGGTCCAGCCGGTGAGCCGCCTCGACGCCGTCTGCCTCCAGGCCCCCGAGCTGACGGGCCTGACGGTCACGCAGCTCGAAAGCCTGGTCCGCGAGCTGACCCCCGCGCTGGATGAACAGCGCGAACACTCCCGACACAAACACCGCGGTGGTGCCCGCCTCCGTGCCCGGGGAGCCGGCCGCAAGGACAGCCTCCCGCCAGCCGAACGAATCCTGGCCACGGTCCTCTACCTGCGGAAGATCGGAACCCAAGAGCTTCTCGGCCAGCTGTTCAAGGTGGGCAGAACCACCATCACCCACGCGGTCCGCGAAGCCGGCCCGCTCCTCCAGCGGCACGGCCACCACATCCCCGCTTCAACGGCCCGCTTCCGCACTCCCTCGGACGTCATGGCCTTCCTCGCCGCCGACAGCGTCCAGGCAAAGATCAAACCCGCACGTTGATTCTCTGCGAGCCCTTACGAGTTGGTGAGTGATTGCCGGTGGGCATGCGCTCTTGGTGACGGGCACGGTTGATCGGGCGGCTACTGGCGCATCCATTGTTCACGGGCGTCTCGACGGCACATCTGACGCGTTTGGTCGAGGAGTTGGCCCAGCCGTGGACGGCGTCGGCTGAAGGCCGATGGGTTGAGGCGCGGGGTGGGTGGAGGAAGCGCGCACCGGGCGCCGGCGCCCGGCGAGGCGCTGGGTGAGCAGGTCCGGCGCGAGTCCGGCATCGGCGGTCCCGGCGACACCGAACAGCTCCGGGCCCGGATCGCCACCCTCGAATGGAGCAGGTCGTCGACCTGGAACTCAAGTTCCAAGACCGAGCCCGCTCTCGCGGCGTGAGCCGGCGCCTCCTCCGACGGCTCGGGAGCGATTGCAATATGACGGAGAGTCAGATATGACGGAACGTCAGGGAAGGGGGGAGCCCATGGGGAAACCGGTACGGCGGGGGACCGTGCGGCTGCCGGGGCGCAAGGCGCACTGGCAGCCGCACCTCGCGGTCGGTAAGGTCGGCCCCCGCACGTCCTGGCAGTGGTATGAGCTCCGGCATCAGCACACGTCCCCGCTTCAGTGCACGTCCCTGTATCGGCAGCGCACCTCCCCGCATCAGCGCACGTCCCGGCAGTGGTACGAGCTCCACCCGCGGCCCGGCCCGGCCGGACGGTCCGCCCCCGGCCGTCCGGGGTTCACCGCTGCCGTCACCCCCCTCGCAGCTTCACCGGTCTGATTCGGAGTGTTCATGACGCCCGTAGCGCCGAACCCTGAACTTGTCATCGGATTGAGCCCGTTGGGCCTGCCCGACCCGCGTCCGGTCGCCGCGGTACGCCGGGCCGGCGGACTCGGTGTACTGGATCTCGGGGCGGGCGACCGCCGTGCCAGAGAGGCGCTCGCGCGCGTACGGCGCTGGACGGCGGGCGCGTTCGCCGTCCGTGTCGGGCCGTCCTGCGCACTGACACCCGAGGATGTCGCCGAGGAGTGCGGCGGCTCCCTCCCGTCCGTGGTGCTGCTCGCCGCCGACGCCGAGTGGAAGGTCCGCCAACTGGCCGATGAATGCCGGGTGTTGGTGGAGGTGGGTGACCGGGAGGAGGCGCGCCGGGCCGCGGCGGACGGCGCGTACGGGCTCGTGGCGCGCGGCAGCGAGTGCGGCGGTCGCGGTGGCGATCTGGGCACGTTCGTTCTGCTCCAGGCGCTGCTCGCCGACCCGGCGTACGACCTGCCCGTGTGGGCCTGCGGGGGCATCGGCCCGCGTACGGCGGCGGCGGCCGTGGTCGGCGGCGCGGCCGGGGTCGTCCTCGACATCCAGCTCGCCCTGCTCGTGGAGTCCGGCATCGCGGACGAGGCGGCGGCTGCGCTGCGCACGATGGACGGGTCCGAGACGAGTGTCGTCGATGGCGTCCGGGCAGTGCGGAATGCCCGGTCGGGTCTCGAACTCCCCGTCGGCCAGGACGGGTTCCTCGCCGCCCGGTTCGCCGAGCGGTGGGGCACCGTGGCCAGTGCCGTGCGCGGGGTGCGCGAGGCCATTCTGGCCGCCCTGGACGACCCGGACGGCTTGCGGACCCTGGCGGCGGGCTCCGCGATGGCGGACGCCCTCGGCACTCGCCTGCCCCTCGTGCAGGGCCCGATGACCCGGGTCAGTGACCGGGCGGGCTTCGCGGCGGCCGTGGCGCGCGAAGGAGCGCTGCCGATGGTGTCACTCGCGCTGTCCGACGGCGAGCAGAGCCGTGCCCTACTTGAGCGGACCCGCCGGGAACTGGGCGAGCGGCCCTGGGGCGTGGGCATCCTCGGCTTCACGGACGGCGGGATCAGGGCCGAACAACTGGCGGCCGTACGAGCGGTCCGCCCCACGCACGCGATCATCGCCGGAGGCCGCCCCTCCCAGGCGGCCGACTTGGAGGCGTCCGGCATCAAGACGTTTCTGCACGTGCCGTCGGCCGCGTTGCTCAAGCAGTTTATTGACATGGGCATGCGCAGATTTGTCTTCGAAGGAGCCGAATGCGGCGGACACGTCGGACCGCGCAACAGCTTTCCGCTCTGGGAGGCGCAGTTGGCGGTCGTCGAGGAGTACGTGGCTCGCGCGCCCGCCACCGCGGGCGACTTCCAGGTGCTGTTCGCGGGCGGCATCCACGACGAACGCTCCTCGGCCATGGTCGCCGCGCTCACTGCCCCGCTCGCCGCACGCGGGGTCGCGGTCGGCATCTTGATGGGCACCGCCTACCTCTTCACGGCCGAGGCGGTCGAGTGCGGAGCGATCCAGCCGGTCTTCCAGCGCCAGGTGATCGCCGCCAGGGCCACCGCGCTCCTGGAGAGCGCCCCGGGCCACGCCACTCGCTGCGTCGCCAGCCCGTACACCGCCGACTATGCCGCCGCCCGCGTGCGTCTGCGCGCCGACGGCACTCCCGACCGCCAGGCCTGGGAGGAACTGGAGCGGCTGAATCTCGGGCGGCTGCGGATCGCCAGCAAGGGGGTGGAGCGCGAGGGCGGCGAGCTGCGGCCCGTATCCGAGCAACGCCAGCTCGACGCAGGCATGTTCATGGCCGGGGAGGTGGCCGTGCTGCGTTCGGCCGCCACGACCGTCGGCGCGCTGCACGACTCCGTGAGCCGGGGCGCCGCCGCCTTCGCCGAGCGGCGAGCGGCTGAACTGGCCCAGGCGCTGGGAGCTGCCGAGGACGCCGTCGAAGGGCCTGCCCCGCAGCCGCTGGACATCGCTGTCGTGGGCATGGCCTGCATGTTTCCCCAGGCCTCCGATCTGGCGACCTACTGGGCGAATGTCGTCGGCGGTGTCGACGCGGTCACCGAAGTCCCCGCCGACCGCTGGGACCCGGAGATCTACCACGACGCCACGGGCGAGCGGTCCGGTACGACCGCGTCGCGGTGGGGAGGCTTTCTGCCGCCGATCCCCTTCGACCCCTTCGCCTACGGCATCCCGCCCGCCTCGCTGGGCAGCATCGAACCCGTACAACTGCTCGCCCTCGAAGCGGCCCGGCGGGCGCTGGAGGACGCCGGGTACGGCGACCGGCCCTTCGATCGCTCCCGTACGTCCGTGGTCTTCGGGGCGGAGTCCGGCAGCGACCTTTCCGGCGCGACCACCTTGCGCACGGTCCTGCCCGCCTACCTGGGGGAGATACCGCCCGCCGTCGAGGAGCAGTTGCCCAAGCTCACCGAGGACTCCTTCCCCGGCATGCTCGCCAACGTCATCGCGGGCCGGATCGCCAACCGTCTCGACCTCGGCGGCGCCAACTACACCGTCGACGCGGCCTGCGCCTCCTCCCTCGCCGCGCTGGACGTGGCCTGCAAGGAACTCGCCTCCGGCGCCAGCGAACTGGTGCTCTGCGGCGGCGCCGATCTGCACAACGGGGTCAACGACTACCTGCTGTTCTCGTCGGTGCGCGCGCTCTCGCCGACCGGCCGCTCCCGTACGTTCGACGCCCGTGCCGACGGCACCGTGCTCGGTGAGGGGGTGGCCTGCGTGGCGCTGAAGCGCCTGGCCGACGCCGAGCGGGACGGCGACCGCGTGTACGCCGTGGTCAAGGGCATCGGCAGCGCGAGCGACGGCCGTTCCCTCGGGCTCACCGCGCCCCGGCCCGAGGGCCAGCGAGCGGCGCTGGAACGGGCCTACCGGGCGGCCGGGGTCTCGCCCGCCCGGGTCGGCCTGGTCGAGGCGCACGGCACCGGGACCGTGGTCGGCGACCGCACCGAACTGGCCACGCTGACGGCCGTGTTCACCGAGTCGGGCGCGGTGCCGGGCGGCTGCGCGCTCGGCTCGGTCAAGTCCCAGCTGGGCCACACCAAGTGCGCGGCGGGCCTGGCGGGCTTGATCAAGGCGGCGATGGCTCTGCACACCGGGATCACTCCGCCCACCCTCCACCTCCAGGAGCCGAACGCCGCCTGGGACCCCGCCACCAGTCCCTTCGCCTTCCACAGCGAGGCCCGGCCGTGGGCGGCCCCGGCGGCCGAACGGATCGCCGGGGTCAGCGCGTTCGGCTTCGGCGGCACCAACTTCCACGCGGTGCTCACCGCCCACGACGCGGGCGGGCCCCCGGCCCAGGGGTACGAGGCGTGGCCGGCCGAGCTGTTCCTGTTCCGGGGCACGGATACCGCGGCGGCCGGACGGGAGGCGGAGCGGCTCCTCGGCGAGCTGGACGGTCCGGGCGCGGGCCTGCGGCTGCGGGACGCGGCGCTGGTGGCGGCCCGGCGCGCCGCGACCCGGCCGGGCCCGGTACGGATCGCGGTCGTCGCGGAGAGCGTGGGTGAACTGCGGGGGCTGCTGCGGAAGGCGGCGGACGGGGAGCGGGGACGGGGGGTGTATGCGGCGGACGGGCCCGGAACGGACGGGGGCGAGCCGGACAGGTTTTCCGGCGGGCTCCGAGCAGATGAGCCGGGGACGGACGGGAGCGAGTCGGGCGGGCTCTCCGGCGGCCCCGGGGCGGACGGGCTCGATACGGACAGGTCCGATGTCGGCGGCCTCGGCGCCGACCCCAAGGTGGCCTTTCTCTTCCCCGGTCAGGGCAGCCAGCGCCCCGGCATGCTCGCCGAGCTCCTCGTCGCGTTCCCCGAGGCCGCCCAGCTGGTGCGGCAGGGCGGGGCGTACGCATCCGCGCTCTATCCGCCGCAAGCCTTCGGCCCCGGTGCCGCCGACCGCCAGCAGCAGGCGTTGAAAGACACGCGCATGGCGCAACCGGCCCTCGGAATCGTGGGCCTGACGAACTTTCACATACTGGAGTGGGCAGGCGTACACCCCGACATGGCGGGCGGCCACTCCTACGGGGAGCTGGTGGCCCTGGCAGCCGCCGGAGCCCTGACCCCGGACGCGCTGCTCGACCTGAGCGCCCACCGGGCCGAGTCGATCCTGGATTCGCTCGGCGACGACCCCGGCGCGATGGCGGCGGTCACGGCCGGCCCCGCCGACGTGGAGCGCACCCTCGCCGGGGCCGGGCTGCACGGCCGGGTCGTGGCCGCCAACCGCAACGGCCCCCGGCAGACCATCGTCTCCGGCCCCACCGCGCTGGTGGACGAGGCGCTGGAGCATCTCCGGGACGCGGGACACAGCGTGCGGCGCATCCCGGTCGCCTGCGCCTTCCACAGTCCGCTGGTCGCGGGCGCGGGCGCGCGGTTCGCCCCGGTCCTGGCCCGGCACACGGTCAGGGCGCCCGACTTTCCGGTCTGGGCCAACCGGACGGCAGCCGTCTATCCGGCCCGGCCCGATGGCGTTCGAGCCGAACTGGCAGCGCAGATCGGGTCCCCGGTGCGCTTCGCCGAACAGGTCGAGGCGATGTACGCGGCCGGGGCGCGGATCTTCGTCGAGGCGGGCCCGGGCACGGTCCTGACCGGCCTCGTCGGCCAGATCCTGGGCGACCGCCCGCACCGGGCGGTCGCCTGCGAGCCGCGCCCCGGCGCCGGGCTGCGCGGCCTTCTGGAGTGTCTGGCGCAGCTCGCGGTCGCGGGCGTGCCGGTAAGCGCCGGACGGCTCCTCCAGGGCCGGGGCGCGGTGACGGCGCGACCGGAGCCGCCCGGCTGGACCGTGGACGGCCAACTCGTCCGCACCCGCTCCGGCGACCTGCTGCCCGGAGCCCTGAAACCGGCCCGACGGGTCAGTCTGGAGACGAGCACAGTGACGCGCGACAGCGACTCCCAGCACGACGAGCGCGAACTCATCGCGGACTTCCTGCGCACGACACGCGAGCTGGTCGCCGCCCAACGGGACGTCCTGCTCGCGCACTTGGGGGCCGCGGGCGGTGCCGCCTCCCCGCCGCAGGTGCCTCATCTCCCTCCTCGTACGGAAGCCGTTCCGCGGGTGGCCGTGGCCGAGGAGGCCCCGGTCGTACAGGCCCCGCGTCCGGCCGTAGTCGACATCGAGCAGGCCGTGCTCACCGTCATCAGCGAACGGACCGGCTATCCGGCCGACATGATCGAACCCGACCTGGACCTCGAAGCGGACCTGAGCATCGACTCCATCAAACGCACCGAGATCGTCGGCGAGCTGGCCCGTCACCTCGCGGGGACCCGCACCTTCGACGACGCGGAGATGGAGGAGCTGTCCCGGGCCCGGACGGTCGCCGCGATCACGGCGTGGATCACGGGGCACGAGAGTCCGGCCGAGCCGGAAGCGGCCCCTGACGTGCCCGTGTCGGCCACCCCGGCCACGCCCCAGCCCGAGGCCGTTCAGGGCGTGGCCCCGCGCCGCTGCCTCCTGGAGCAGACGCCCTTCGGACTGCCGGCGATCCCGCCGGACCCCGACCTCCACGGCCGGCGCTTCGCCCTGCTCGGCGGCGGCGCGACCGCCGAGGAGCTCGCGGCCCGGCTGGTGGACAGGGGCGCGGAGGTCGTCGCGTACGACACCGACCGGCGGCTCGACCCGGCCGACGGCCCGCTCGACGGGGTCTTCCATCTGGGGGCCGTGGTCCCCGCCGCCCCGTCCGACGGAGGCGCGGCGCTGCTCCCCGGGGCGTTCGAGGTCTTCCGGGCCGCCCTGCGCCTCGCACCCCGCTGGCTGATCTGCGGCAGGACCGCGCCCGGTGCCGGAGAGGACGCGGGGGCGGGGCTGCACGGGATGTTCCGGACCATCGCGCGGGAGTACGGCGACATCGCCGCCCGCGTCGTCGACCTCGACCCGGAGGCCACCGCCGCCCGGCGGGCCGACTTCCTGCTGGCCGAGCTGTACGCCGAGGACCGGGCCCCCGTCGTCTTGCGGACCGAGGCCGGGCGGTACGGGTACGCGCTCGTGGAGCGCGGCCTGGCGCCGACCGGCGCGGGGCCTGCCGGGGACGGGGCCGCCGAAGCGGCGGCGCTCGGGCTCGACCGGGACTCCGTGGTTGTGCTCGTCGGAGGCGCACGCGGGATCGCCGCGGACTTCGCCGAGGCGCTCGCAGCGGCCTCCCGCTGCCGGATCGAGCTCCTCGGCCGGACTCCGCTGCCGGCCGGGCCCGAGGCTCCGGAGCTCGCGGGTGCCGCCGGCGCGACCGAGCTGCGGGCGCTGTTCGCGGCCCGGGGCGAGCGGACCCCCGCCGCGATCGAGCGCGAGGTCAGGAACGTCCTCGCGGGCCGTGAAGTCGCCCACACCCTCGACCGGTTGAGGAGGCTCGGCAGCCCGGCAGCGTACCGCGTCGCCGACATGTGCGACGGCGCGGCCGGGGCCCAGGCCGTCAAGGAAATCCAGGCGGAGCACGGGCGCATCGATGTGGTGGTGTACGCGGCGGGCGTGATCGAGGACCGGCTCATGGAGGAGAAGGACCCCGAGTCGTTCCGGCGGGTGTACGCGACGAAGGTGGACGGCGCCCGCGCGCTGCTCGACGCCGCGGCCCAGCTGCCCCACGGCCCCCGGACGGCCGTGTTGTTCGGCAGCATCTCCGCCGTACTCGGCAACCGGGGCCAGAGCGACTACGCCGCAGCCAACGACGCTCTCGCGCGCGTCGGCGGGCGGTGGGCTCGGCGCACCGGGCGGCGGGCGCTGACCGTGCACTGGGGGCCATGGGCGCCGTCCGGAGCGCACGGCGGCATGGTCACCCCGCACCTCGCCCGTGAGTACGCCCGGCGCGGAGTGGCCCTCATCGACCGCGAGGAGGGTGCGCTGGCCCTGCTCCGGGAGCTGGCCTGGGGCGACGAGTCGGCCACGTCCGTCGTCTACACGGCATCGGGGTGGTGACATGGCCGACGAGGCGCTGGCCACAGCCGACCTGATGGGGCGTCAAATCCCTGTCGCCATCGTCGGCATGGCCGTCCTGCTGCCCGGTGCCAAGGATCTGGACGCCTACTGGCACAACCTCGTCGACGGTGTGGACGCCGTACGGGAGGTGCCCGAGGGGCGCTGGGACCCGGCCTACTACCGGCCCGGCGACCCGGGCGGCGCGGCCGACCGGATCTACTGCCGGCGCGGCGGCTTCGTCGACGGCCTCGCCGAGATCGACGCCGCACGCTTCGGCATCATGCCCAGCTCGGTCGCGGGCACCGAGCCCGACCAGCTCATCGCGCTGTCGGTCGCAGCACGGGCGATCGCGGACGCGGGCGGCGAGGAGCGGCTGCCCGAGCGCGGCCGGGTCGGGGTGGTCCTGGGCCGGGGCGGCTACCTCAACCCGGGCCTCGTCCGCCTCGACCAACGGGTGCGCACCGCCCACCAGCTGACGCGCACCCTGGGCGAGCTCATGCCCCACCTCGCCCCGGACCAGCTCGACCGGGTCCGGGCCGCCTTCACCGAGAGGCTGGGACCCGAGCACCCGGAGTCGGCCATCGGACTCGTCCCCAATCTGGCGGCGTCCCGCATCGCCAACCGGCTCGACCTGCGGGGCCCGGCGTACACCGTGGACGCGGCCTGCGCGTCCTCGCTGATCGCGGTCGACCAGGCGGTGGGCGAACTGGCCGCGGGCCGCTGCGACACGATGCTCGCGGGCGGGGTGCACCACTGCCACGACATCACCCTGTGGAGCGTCTTCGCTCAACTGCGCGCCCTCTCGCCGAGTCAGCGCAGCCGCCCCTTCCACGCGGCGGCCGACGGCATCCTCATCGGAGAGGGGACGGGTGTCGTCGTCCTCAAGCGACTCGCGGACGCCGAGCGCGACGGCGACCGTGTCTACGCCGTGATCCGTGGCACCGGCGTCGCGGGCGACGGCCGCGCCGCCGCTCTGTTGAACCCCGACCCGGGCGGTCAGACCCGCGCGGTCCGGCAGGCCTGGCGGGCAGCGGGCCTCGACCCGCGCGCCCCCGGCTCCCTCGGCCTCCTGGAGGCGCACGGCACCGGCACTCCGGCCGGTGATGCGGCTGAACTGGCCACGCTGGCCGAGGTGTTCGGGCCGGACACGGACGGCGCGGCTACGGCCGTCATCGGCTCGGTGAAATCGATGATCGGCCACTGCATGCCCGCCGCGGGTGTCGCCGGACTGGTCAAGGCGGCCCTCGCCGTGCACCACGCGACCCTGCTGCCGACCCTGCACTGCGACGAGCCGCACCCCGCCCTAGCCCGCACCCGGTTCCGCCCGGCGGCCCTCGCCCGCCCGTGGGACGAACCGCTGCGCCGGGCCGCCGTCAACGCGTTCGGGTTCGGCGGGATCAATGCCCATGTGGTCCTGGAGCAGGCGCCGGGCGCCGTGGCCGCTCCGCGCCGGGCGGCCGTGCGCGAACCGGAGCGGGTGCTGCGCCTGAGCGCCGACACGGCCGAGGGCCTGGCGCGGCTCCTGGACGTGGACGACACGACGGTGCGGGAGCGGGGCGACGCCTCGTACGCGCAGGGCACTCCGGATACCCTCGCGGCCCGGCTCGGCATCGTCGATCCGACCGCCAAGCGGCTGGCGCTCGCCCGCCGGGCGGTGGCCCAGGGCCGTCCGTGGCGCGGTCGCAGCGACGTGTGGTTCGCTCCGCGCCCGCTGCTCGGGGCGGCGGGCGGGGGCAAGGTGGCGTTCGTCTTCCCCGGTCTGGAGGCCGAGTTCGCCCCCCGGGTGGACGAGGTGGCCGAGCACTACGGGCTGCGCCTGCCGGGCCGTGCGTACACCGAGGCCACCGACGTCGCCCGGCACGGGCTCGGTGTGCTCCACGTCGGCCGGGTCCTCGACGAAGCCCTGCGCGCGCTCGGCGTCCGGCCCGACGGGGTCGCCGGGCACAGCGTCGGGGAATGGACGGCGATGATCGCGGGCGGCATGTTCGCGGCCGACAAGGCGGACGACTTCTTCGCCTCCTTCGACCCCGACTCGCTGCGGGTGCCGGGGCTGACGTTCGCGGCGATCGGCGCCCCGGCGGCCCGGGTGAGCGAGGCGCTCACCGACTGGCCGGATCTCGTCCTCTCGCACGACAACTCGCCCAGCCAGTCGATGGTGTGCGGCCCGGAACAGCCGGTCGCGGAGTTCGCGGCGAAGCTCCGGGCCGAGCACGTGATCTGCCGGCTTCTCCCGTTCCGCTCCGGCTTCCACACACCGATGCTCGCCCCGTACCTGGGCCCCATGAAGCGGGGCGTGGACGCGGCGGAGATCCTTCCGCAGCGCGTCCCGGTCTGGTCCGGCACCACGGCTGCCCCGTTCCCGGCCGACCCGGACGAGGTCCGCGCCCTGTTCGTCCGCCACCTCCTGGAACCGGTACGGTTCCGGCCACTCGTCGACGCCATGTACGCGGCGGGCTTCCGCGCCTTCGTCCAGGTGGGCACGGGCCGACTGACCTCGCTGCTCGACGACACCCTCAAGGACCGCGACCACCTCACGCTCACCGCCAACTCGCCCCAGCGCGACGGACTCGCGCAGCTGCTGCGGGTGGAGACCGGGCTGTGGGCGGAGGGGTACGCGCTCGCGCCTGCCCGGCCGGACGAGCCGCGCTCCGCCTCCGCCCCGATGCCCCTCGACCTCACGGCCGCGCTGGTCCCTCTCGACCCCCACCGCCTGGACGAGTTACGCGCCGAACTGCGCCCCCGTGCGGACTCGGAGGCTCAACTCCCCAGCTCCGCAGGCCTGTTGAGGGACTCCCTCATCCGGCGCCACCCCGTCGCCGCAGAGCTCGACGCGCTGATGCGGGAGACGGTGGACAGTGTCACGGCCGTCCTGGAGGGGGCGGGGACTGAGCAGGCGGCGACGGCCCCGCCCAGGGCGACGCTGTCCGCCGCACCGGCCGCACCCGACAGCGCCGCCCCACCCGCCGAGCACCGCACCCGACTCCGCGTCTCCACCACCGCCATGCCCTACCTCCTCGACCACTGCTTCTTCCCGCAGCGGCCCGGCTGGCCCGATCCCGCAGACCGGCACCCGGTCGTCCCCGCCACCACCGTCCTGCACCACCTGATGGCCGCCGCCGAGCGTGCCGCGCCCGGGCAGCGGGCGGTCGCCGTGCACGACGTACGGCTGGAGAAGTGGGTCAACGCCATCCCGGCCGTGGACGTGACCATCACCGCCCGGCCCCAGGGGCCCGGCCGGTGGGCGGTCACGTTCGGGCCGTACGCCCGCGCGACCGTCCACCTCGCTCCCGCCTACCCGGCCCCGCCGCCCGCGCCACCGCTGGACGCGGCCGAGGAGCGTCCGGCCGACATCGCGGCGGCCCAGCTGTACGAGGACCGGTGGATGTTCCATGGGCCCGCGTTCCGGGGCGTCACCGCGCTGCGCGGAATCGGGCCCGGCCACGTCCGAGGCACGATCACCACGCCGTCCGCGCCGGGCGCGCTCCTCGACAACGTGGGCCAACTCCTCGGCTACTGGCTGATGTCGACCCACCCCACCCGGACCGTGATCTTCCCGGTCGCCCTGGAGCGGGCCCGCTTCCACGGGCCGCCCCCGCCCACCGGCACCCGCGTCGACTGCCATGCCGTCATCACCTCGCTCACCGAGGACACCCTCCTCGCGGACGCCCGGCTCACCCTGCCCGACGGGACGGTGTGGGCGGAGCTCTCCGGCTGGCGCGACCGCCGGTTCTCCGGGCTCGACGCGCGCAGGTCCGGCGGCTACCCGGAACACCGAGCCCTCGCCGAGGCACAGCCCGGCGGCTGGTGCTTGCTGCGGGACGCATGGCCGGACCTGGCCTCCCGCGACCTGTTGATGCGCATGCAACTGGGCCGGGCCGAGCGGGAGGCGTACGAGGCGCGGCCGCCGCGCGGCCGGCGGCAGTGGCTGCTAGGCCGGATCGCCGCCAAGGACGCGGTCCGGCGGTGGCTGTGGGAGCGAGGCGAAGGCGCGGTGTTCCCGGCCGAGATCGAGATCGTGAACGAGAAGTCGGGGCGGCCGCGTGCGGTGGGGGTGCACGGGCGCAGGCTCCCGACGCTGGACCTGTCCCTCGCCCACCGGGGCGACCTCGCGGTCGCACTAGTACGCCCGCCGGGGCACAGCCCGTACGCGCACGGCGTCGGCATCGACATCGAAGAAATCGCGGACCGCACCCCCGAGACCCGCCGCGTCGCCCTCGGCTCCCGCGAACTCGCCCTTCTCGACAGGCTCGTCACCGTCGGCTCCGGCGAGTCCGAGGCCCTGTGGTTCACCCGGTTCTGGGCGGCCAAGGAAGCCGCCGCCAAGGCGGAGGGCACCGGGTTCGGCGGGCGGCCGCACGCCTTCGAAGTGACCGGGGCGGCCCCCGACTCCCTCACCGTCACCGTCGACGGCCGCCGCCACCACGTTCATTGCACCCTCGTCGACCCCACCCATGTCGTGGCCTGGACCACGTCTGCGACGACCCTCAAGGAGAGCACTCAGTGACCACCAGCGAACGGCCCCCCGGCCCCGCCCCCCTTGCGCCGCCGGACGCGGAAAAGGTCCTGGCCGAGATCGCCGGGCTGATCGTGGAGGTGCTCGGGGACTATGCCCCCGACCCCGCTGACATCCGCCCCGAGACCCTGTTCGGCGACGACCTGGAGCTGGAGAGCATCGACCTCGTCATGCTGTCCGGACACCTCCAGGAGCGGTACGGCGACCAGGTCAACTTCGCCGAGTTCGTGGCCTCTCTGGAGATCGACGAGGTCATCGAGCTGTCCGTCGGACGGCTCGTCGACCATGTGCTGCACCGCCTCGGCGCGGCCCCGGAAGCGGGAGCAGCCCCATGGTCATGATTCGCGCGAACGGTCTCGGCCTGCACGTCCAGCGGCTGCGCCCGACCCACCGACAACCGTGCGCGACGGTGGTGTTCGTCCACGGCGCCTTCATCGACAGCCTCGCCAGCTACTACTTCACCCTCGGCCCCCGGTTCGCGGAGGCCGGGTTCGACGCCGTCATGTACGACCTGCGGGGACACGGCCGCAGCGAACGCCCGCCCAGCGGTTACGCCCTGGAGGACTTCACCGCCGATCTCGACGCGCTGCTCGACGAACTGGGCATCTCCCACCCCGTCCACCTCGTCGGCAACTCCTTCGGCGGCACGGTCGCCCTCGACTTCGTCGTCCACCGGCCCGAACGCGTCGCCACCGTCACCGTGGTCGAGTCGGGGCCCGCCAGCCGGGCCTGGTCCCACACGATGACCTCCGCCCTGCGCCACGCCGGGGACATGGGGGACGACGAGGCGCTGGCGTGGTTCACCGAGCAGTACGGGACGCTCTCCTCGACCCGGACCGGCGACGCCCGCCACGACGCGCACATCCGCCGGCTCGGCCGGGCCGCCGCCCGGCTCGTACGCTCCACCACCATCGCCGAGGACATGCCCACCGGACGGGTGCTGACCGACGAACAACTCGGCGGGGTCCGCTGCCCGGTGCTGCTGATCAACGGCCAGGAGGGCCTGGTGGCCGCGGAATCCGCCCGGCTGCGGTCGCTGCTGCCGCACTGCTCGGTCGCGGTGGTGCCCGGGCAGAAGCACTCGGTCCTGGTCGAGGCCTCCGACGCGGTCGGACGGCTCGCCCTGGACTGGGTCACCGAGCACGCCGGGGCCGCGCCCGAGCCCAGTGGACCGGGGCCGGTCCGGTGAGCCGCTTCCTGTTCGTCGTGCCGCCGCTGACCGGGCACATCAACCCGGCGGCCGCCGTCGCCGCCGAGCTGGCCGCGCGCGGCCACGAGGTGGCATGGGCGGGACGGCCCGGGATCATCGAGCGGCTGGTGGGGGAGCGGCCCCGGGTGTACGTGTGCGCCGGGCCCGACCACCTCGCGGGGCGGCCGCCCCGACTGCGCGGGCTCGCGGCCCTCAAGTTCCTGTGGGCCGAGTTCCTCGGCCCGCTCGCCGAGGCGATGGCCCCCGGGGTGGCAGCGGCGATCACCGCCTTCCGGCCGGACGTGGTGGTGGCCGACCAGCAGACCGTGGCGGGCGCCCTGGTGGCGGAGCGGCTCGGCGTTCCCTTCGCGACCTCGTCGACCACATCGGCCGAGCTCACCGAGAGCATGGCCGCCATGCCGGGCGTGCGCAGCTGGCTCACCGGGCTGCTCCGGGAGCTGCGCGAGCGCATCGGCGATCCGGCCGCCACGTACGACCCGCGCTTCTCACCGGCGCTCACCCTCGCCTTCACCACGCCCGAGCTGACCGGCCCGTACACCGCACCGGAGACGGACCTGCGCTTCGTCGGACCTGCGCTGGCCGCCCGGCGCTCCGCCTGCGGGGACTTCCCCTGGCAGTGGCTGGACCTGGCGCCGGGGACGGCGACCGTCCTGGTCACGCTGGGTACCGCGAACAGCGACGCGGGCGGCCGCTTCCTCGCCGAGAGCGTCGCGGCGGTCCGCGCCCGCGCCGGACAGCTGCGGGCGGTGGTCTGCGATCCCGGCGGGCTGCTCGGGGCGGTGCCGCCCGGGCCCGATGTGCTGGTCAGGGCGGACCTGCCGCAAGTCGCCGTCCTGGAGCGGATGTCGGCGGTCGTCTGCCACGCGGGGCACAACACCGTCACCGAGGCGCTGTGGCACGGGGTGCCCCTGGTGGTCGCCCCGATCCGCGACGACCAGCCGGTCGTGGCGGCCCAAGTGGTCGGCGCCGGGGTCGGGTTGAGGGTGAAGTTCGCGCGGGCGGGGCGTGAGCAGATCGGCGCGGCCCTGGACGCGGTGGTGACCGAGCCCGGCTACCGGGACGCGGCCCGCCACGTCCGGGACGCCTTCCGCGCCGCCGGCGGCGAGTCGGCTGCCGCCGCGCACCTGGAAAAACTCGCCGCCGCCACGCCCGTCGCCGGACACCCCCGATGACGTCCCCGCACAGTCCCGACAGAGCCCCCACAGAGAGGGACGCACATGCCCGACAGTGAACGGATCGCCCAGCTCCGCCCCTCGTACCAGGACGAGCTGACCCGTGGCACGAGCCGCTTCTTCCTGCCGGTACGCACCGACTGCCCGTGGTGCCAGGGCACGGAGCTGCGCCGCAAGTTCCGCACCACGGACCTCATCCAGGGCAAGCCGGGCGAGTTCGTCCTCGACCAGTGCCGGGCCTGCGGCCACATCTTCCAGAACCCGAGGCTGAGCCAGGAGGGCCTGGACTTCTACTACCGGGACTTCTACGACGGGCTCGGCGCCGAGACGACCGCCAAGATGTTCGAGGGCAACGGCAGCAAGAAACGGTTCCGCCGCAGCGCCCGGGCCCTGCGGCGGGTCGCCCTGCCCGGCCGGTGGCTGGACGTCGGCACCTCGCTGGGCCACTTCTGCGCCACAGCCAAGGAGGTCCTGCCCGACACCGAGTTCGACGGGCTCGACATGGGCGAGGGCGTCGAGCACGCCGCCAAGGAGGGCCGCATCCAGGAGGCCTACCGGGGGCTCTTCGTGGACCTCGCCGACGAGATGGCGGGCCGTTACGACGCGGTCAGCATGTTCCACTACCTGGAGCACACCCTCGACCCGCACCGCGAACTCGCCGCCGCGCACACGGCGTTGGCGCCCGGCGGCCATCTCCTGATAGAGGTCCCTGACCCCGAGTCGCTGTCGGGACGGCTGCTCGGCTGGCTCTGGCTGCCCTGGTTCCAGCCCCAGCATCTGAACATGGTCCCGATGGGCAATCTGTGCCGACGGCTGCGCGAGCTCGGCTTCACCGTCGAGGTGGCCGAGCGCCGCGACGCCCATATCCCGGCCGACCTGGCGTGCGCCACCTGGTTCCTGTTCGACCGGCTGCTGCCGCGCGACGACGCACCCTGGCGGCCCCGCCGCCCGGCCCGGGCCTCCAGGGCCGTTCGGTTCGTGTTGGTGTGGGCGGCCGTCCCGGTGCTGATCGCGGTGTACGGCCTCGACCAGCTGATCAACCCGCTGGTGCGGCGGACCCGCTTCTCCAACGCGTACCGAGTGATCGCCCGCCGTGACGGGTGAGCGTCGCGGTCCTCCGACCGACAGCACCTGTAAACCCCCTGGCGGTATGCCGTGACGAGATCATCCACCGCGCGCAGCATGGGTGTTCGGAGCCGCGAAACTCCCATGTTCCGTATCGGCTGGGGCCGTTGGCGTGCTCTGGCTGGTCATGTCCCGCAGAACGCAAGAGGCTCGTCCGGTCCCTGCAGTCGGCTCAGCGGGTGCTGTCGCGGCGCAGCTGCGGCAGTAGCTGCTTGAACGCGTCTGACGGAAAGAAGCGCAGCGCGCCGTCCTCAACGGTGGCGTTCAGCGGGTCCAGTTGGCCGTTGTGCAGCCAGAACGCATCCTGGCTCAGCACGGGCCCGTGCTCGGCCAGGCCCCGGACCGCGGAAACCATGGGGTCGAGCAGGCTCAGGTCGTCGCCGCTGTGGATCGGCACGGCGTAGAAGCGGTTGTTGCTCGGCATCGCGACGAGCGCGCCGTGCGGCAGCTTCTGTCCCAGCACCTGCTCCAGGCGCAGGACGTGCGCCGCGCCCGGCAGGCCGTCCTGGCCGGTGACGACGTACAGGGCGGGTCCGCCGCTGCCGCCCGCGATGGTCTCGATTGCCAGGCGGTCGCGCTCCATGGTCCGCAACGCGCGGGCGAGCAGGTCGGGCGGTGTGCTGTTCCAGCGGGGCGTGAAGTGCGCGGGGACGGCATGGGCACTGGCCGTGCCGGGTGCGCCCATCGCGACCAGGAGCGCGGCCAGGCCCCCGCCGAGCTGCGCGGTGATCGAGTCCGAGCCGAGATCAGCAACGGGGGTGACGACCAGACGGAGTCGGGAGTCGAGGTCCTGCACCGGGATCCCGGCCAGCCTGCTGCACGGGGTGTGATCCGGACAGCCCTCACTGGGGACCGCGCCGCGCCGCTTCCCTCGCCCGAACAGTGCCATTGTTCTCCCCTGTCGCCGACAACAACATGCGTGTCCTGGATGACGCACGCGTCATCGCTGGCGGTTCCGCCACGACCACCGGGGCGTGATGGCTGTCCGCGAGCAGGGCGGCCGCAACGATGCCCCACGCCCGGGCATCTCGGCCCGCGACGAGGGGTAGCGCATCGAGCTGGTCCTACGGGGTGGGGGAGGAGAATGTGACAGCAGCACGAGCAGCCGAACGTGAAGCCGCTACGGCGGCAGCAACCGAAGGCAGCCAGCCGCGCGGAGGCTCGCGCAGCCACATCCGAGTGCGAACCGTGGCAACTGAAGCTGGGTGCGGGTCCTTTGAAAAGGCGACCCACGCCGTCTTCGCCCTATCCCTCTCCGACCTGGGCACCCCGGTCCGGGTCACGGTGTGGCCCGGTGCCGAGGGCGCCCTGCCACTTCATGGCCGGATGCCCACCGTCCTGACCCGGTGACCGGGCGGCCGCCTCGTGGCCCGGCGGTAGCCTGGCGCGCAGTCGTCGACGGTCGGCGACGCCGGAGTGGTTCTGGCGGGCACGGGCAGGAAATGCCGCCGGGGCTCCGAAGCGACGCCGGCAGCGGGCACCGCACGGTCTGCGGTGCCCCAAGCGTCGCTCCGTCTGACGGCATTGTCCCTTGCGGAGGTCAGATGGCCCAGCAGTCCGCGAAGTGGGGAGTACCGCCCGGGACGATGTTGCACGACGTCCACTGGTCGATCGTACGGCCGTTGTGGCGGCCCACGTTGTGGATGGACACGCTGCCACGCCACCACCAGCCGTTGACCCGGGTCCAGGCGTGCGGTGTCGCGACCCAGTCGGTGTGGACTGCGTTGCCGTACTGGTTCGTGCCCCACACCTGAATGTTGTCGGAGTAGTTGGTGTGGACGGTGACTTGGAGCTCCCCGTTCGCTGAGGCACTGGCCGGCATGCCCAGCGCCGCCACACCCAGCCCTGCCAGGGCTGAACCGGCCACCAGAACCCTCTTCAGACTCGCCTTCATCGGTACTCCCGTTCGTTGTGCACGTGGTTTCGGGCGAGCGTCGGCCACGAAGTGACGGCGCCGGCCCCTGGCGAACTGCCACGAGGCTAGGAGCGCGATGCTGGGCGCGTCGTCAGACCAGCGCGGTAGCGGTCATGTCAACCTCCTGGGTGAGGCGCACCACTTGCTGCAACCAGCGGTGTAGCGACTCGACCGAGCGGGAGGCCCGGCGCGGCCCTCACCCTGTCCCGACGGGGATCGATGCAGGGCAGCCACCGAATGCCGCCAGTCGGTCTATGCGGGGTGTACGCCATGGTCGATCCCACCCTGAACGACCGCCTCGCCAAGGACGGCTCGCCGACGCTCGTCGCGTGGGGCGCGAGCGAGCAGGTGGTCGATGTCGAGTACGGGCGAGCGTACGCGCGATACCCGGTGCCGAGTTCCGGCTGTTTGAGGGTTCCGGCCGAATGCCGCAGGTGGAGAACCCGGACCAATTCCTTTCCGTGGTCCGGGACTTCGCCGACAGCTTTGGCCTTCACGGCAAGGTGTATGCGCTCACGCTCGCGGGCCGTTACCTCACAGCCGCGAAACCTTTCCTGGCGCTCGATTCTGACGACCGAATACTTGGTATTTCGTGGCCGTCGCCGGGTCGCGTGACGCCGCGAACCGGGTAAGCAGCAGCTGAGGAGAATGAGGCTGGTTTCGTCCAATCGATCAAGTACGGAAAGCGGATGCCTGCTCAGCCATGCTTGCAATCCTGACTCCCGAACCGTCCGAACTCGGCTCCCGGCACCTTTCGCGCACCTGACGGGTCTGTAAGGCTTCGGCCCTGTCTCACATTCGGGGGAGTGCCCACAGCCGTTCTGTCTTCGGTGGCATTGGCCGTCATCGCGGCTCGTGGTGCGGACCACCACCGCGGTGACCTCGGCTCGCCCATCGGCTGGTACGCCCTGCCGGAGGCCAGGGCGAGCCGCTCGCAGGTGCCCTCGACTACGTCATAGCCATCAACCGCAGCCGGATGCCGGGTAGTTCATCCCTGGACTCGTGCCGCCCGAGGGCGGCGCCAGGGATGGGGGCATGGTTGCGCGGGATCGCCGCGCAACGCTCACGCCGGGCTCCGGCGGCGGTGACGCGGTTACGCCGCCGGGGCCGAGGCGTCGGCGGCGAGGGCGTATCCAGTGGCGGACGTCGTACGGATCAGCGGCCGGTGCGCGGTGCCGAGTTTGTCGCGCAGGCGGTCGATGTGGGTGTCCACGGTCTCCAGGTCGCCCGGGGCGCTGCGCTGCCAGACCAGCTCCATGAGCCGGGAGCGGGTGAATCCCCTCCCCGGGTTGGCGGCCAGGTGGGCGAGGAGCTCGAACTCCATGCAGGTCAGGCGCAGTTGGCGGCCATCGACCCAGGCTCGGCGGCGGCCACCGTCCACCACCAGGCGGCCGATGCGATGGCAGGGGGCCTTGGGCTGCTCGGTCGCGCAGGCGGGGGCGGGCGTCCGCAGTTCGGGACGGGTCCGCCGGTACCGGCGCTCAGCGGCGGGGGCGGCCAGGGCGTCGCGGAAGCCCGGCCGGTGGTCGTGGGCGGTGCCGCCGGGACGGTGCGGAGTGTTTGCGGTGTGTACATGAGTCATGTTGTCACCTCCATAAGGGGTGTGTCGTTGGTGTCAGTAGGTGATGCCGAAGACCCTGTCGGTGAGCGGGCGCGGCACCGGGGTGGGGCGGGCCAGCGCGACGATCCGGCGGGCGGCGTCGCGGGGCAGGTCGAGGTGCGTGGGCGAGCCATGCGGCTCGGTGCCCCTGCTGGGCGAGGACGTACGCCGTGTGCACGCGCGGGTCGTAGACCAGGCCGTACGGCAGGGGCCGGACCAGGCCAGAGCCGGTGTCCGGGGTGGCGAGGAGGTAGGTGGTGGGGATTCCGTCGAGGTTGAGCCGGATCGTGGGCTCGGCGTAGGTGAAAGCCATGGCGGCCTCCCGTGGTGCGGGCGGCGGCAGAGGCTGCGCGGGCGCGGCGGATTCGCGGGCGTCAGCGGGTGCCGGAAGGAGACGGGTGGGGGCGCGTGCGTGCGAGGAGTCGGTCGCGACTCGGACTCGGACTGATGTCCATGATCCCGCCTCCTTTCCTCGGCTCCGTGGTGTGTCCGGTTCACGTGAACCGGGTGTCTCCATGGTAAGCGGGGCGGGGGAGCCCCGGCCAGGGACCAAAGACCCTTGTTTGCGCATGTGTGCAAACAGCTGTCCGGCGGGGCGTGCGCAACGTCATGGGGGATCCTGAAGGTCGGACCTCCGGGCGCCCCGGGGAACGGGCGGTGGCCCGGGCTGCCCGGACTCACCAACTGGCCCTGAAACGGTGCCCATTGATGGGTCGTCAGTCCATCGTCAGCACCATCCGGAAGCGTGCCTTGCCGGCCGGCATCTTCTGATAGGCCTCCGCGGCCCGGTCCAGCGGGACGATCTCGGTCATCGGGCGGATGTTGTGCAGGACGCTGAAGGCCATGGTGTCCTCCACGTCCTGCGAGGTGCCGGACGCATGGCCCCGGACGACCGCCACTCCCGCGATGAGCTGGGCCGGGCTGATGGCCAGGGGTTCGGTGTCCGCTCCGATGACCACCAGTTCCCCGCGCGGGGCCAGGCCGTTCACGGTGGCGGTGATGGCCCCCGAGTTGCCGGCCGTGGCCAGTACGACATCGGCGCCGCCGAGCGACTTGAGCCCCTCGCCGACCGGGGTGGCGGAGGTGCTGTCGACGTAGTGGTGGGCGCCGAGCTGCTTGGCGAAGCCTGCCTTCTCGGGGCCGCGGGCGATCGCCACGGTCTCGAAGCCCATCGCCGCCGCGTACTGCACTCCCAGGTGCCCGAGGCCGCCGAGGCCGAGCACCGCGACCAGCTGGCCAGGCCAGGCGGAGCTGCGGCGCAGGGCGTTGAAGACGGTCACGCCCGCGCAGGCCATGGGCCCGGCATCGGCCGCCGCCAGCTCGTCGGGGATCCGGGACAGGGCGTCCACGGGCACGATCACCTTCTCGGCGAACCCCCCGTCGTACGCCCATCCGGGGACCTTCAGGTTCCGGCAGGCGATGAAGTCGCCCTCCCGGCAGGACCGGCAGTGGCCGCAGCTGCCCCCGAACCAGCCGACCGCGACCCGGTCGCCGACCTGCCAGCCCCGGTCGCGGGCACCCTCGCCCAACTCCTCGATGCGGCCCGCGATCTCGTGCCCCGGCACCTCGGGGAACGAGATGCCCGGCACTCCGGCGCCCACGAACAGGGCGTCGGAGTGGCAGACGCCGCACGCCTCCACCGCGATCCTGACCTGGCCGGAGCCCGGCTGCGCCACCTCACGCTCGGCCGGCTCCAGCGGGCCGTTCGCCTCGGCCACCTGCACGACTCGATGGGTACTCATTCTCAGCGTTCCTCCGGACAGCGGACTTGGCACACCGCAGCTCAACCCCTCCCGCCGAAGGAGCCGCACCCGTTTCACTCCCACCCGGGCAGGCCAGTCCTTCGATCACTGGACGGCCAGACACTGCCATAACGGCGCGGCCTCGGCCCCGGCCAGCACCCCTGCCTCCTGGACAGGCCGGACCCTGCTGCGGCCCGCCACACCGGTAGAAGGCACACCCCCGGCATGACGTGTCACCCCCACCCGCCGGCCACAGACTTGAACGACGACCCGCTAAGTACGGACTAGTTGGTGGTGTGGGTGGGGTAGACCTCGACGTCGGTGTAGGCGCCCTTGATCTGTCCTGCGCCGGTGGGCCAGTTCAGGGTGACGGTGTGGGTCTCGTTCGGGGGCGTCACCTGGATGTTGGTGGGGTGGGCGAGACTGTTGCCGCTGGTGTCGATGGTGTAGGAGAGGTCGAAGACGGCGGCGTCGCCGGGCTTGAGGGTGATGATGCGGGGCTGGGCGTGGCCGCGATGGATGGGGTTGGAGGTGTGGTCGGCGTCCTTGATGTCGACGCCGGCGAAGCCGGTGGCCGAGCCGGTGGCCGAACCCCGCAGCCGTCGGGCCCCGGACCGGGTCCCGGATCGCCATACCCGCCGCGCCGACCGGTGCCGTGCCGGGGACCGGGGGCGCTGTCAGTCGGGTGTGTGTGAGGGGCGGACAACCAGCTCGGTGGGTGGTGACGTCGGCGGCTGCGGTAGCCCGCGGCCCGGTCTGCCGGGGGTGATCGAGCCGAGGATGCTCGGGTGGCGCGCGCCCGTACAGGTGGGGATCGTTCCCGGGAGGCTGTGAGCGGTGAGCCAGCCGAGCACCGCGAAGGCATAGGCCTCCTTCGCGCCCGACGGCAGCCCGAGCTCGTCCGAGGTTCGCAGCACGGTGGGGCCGGCGTCCTTGTGCCGGGCGATTTCCTCCGCCAGCCACCGCATCAGCACCGGGTTGCGGGTTCCGCCGCCCGAAGAGATCACCTCCGTGGTGCCGAAGGGCCGGAGGGCGTCGGCGACGGTCCGTGCGGTGAGCCGGGTCACCGTGGCGAGGACGTCCTCGACGGGCACCGGCCCGCACGCGGCCAGCGCGGTGCGCAGATAGGGCCAGTGGAACAGTTCCTTGCCCGTCGTCTTGGGGGCGGGCAGCGCGTAGTACGGCTCGGCCAGCAGCCGGTGAAGCAGTGGCTGGTGGACGCTGCCCCGTGCGGCGAGCGCGCCGCCGGTGTCCATGGAGGGGGCCGGGCCTGAGGAGTCGGGTCGCGCCAGCTCTCTTGCGGCCGCGTCGATGAGCGCGTTGGCGGGGCCGGTGTCGAAGGCGAGCGGCGAGCCGGCCGCTCCCTGCGGCACCACCGTCACGTTCGCGATACCACCGAGGTTGAGCGCGACGGGCACGCCTGGACGGCCGCGCAGCCACAGGACGTCGACGATGCTCACCAGAGGCGCGCCCTGGCCCCCGGCGGCCACGTCGCGGGTCCGGAAGCCGGACACGACAGGGCGGCCCGTCGCCTCGGCGATCCAGGCCGGTTCGCCGATCTGGAAGGTTCCGTGCACCCGGCCGTCTTCGGCCCAGTGGTAGACCGTCTGCCCGTGCGAGGCGATCAAGTCGGCCCGTCCGTCGCACAGTTCGGCGTCGGCCCGGACGGCCAGCGCGGCGAACTCCTGCCCGATGCGCGTATCGAGCCTGCACACCGTGGCCAGGTCGGTGCCGGCGGGTGGGAGTGACCGGGCCAGTTCCGTGCGGAGTTCGTCTCCGTACGGTGTGCTGATCGTGCCCAGCGGGGTGAGGACCAGCGTGTTGCCTTCCAGGGCCACGTCGGCTGCGGCGGCGTCGATGGCGTCGTACGAGGTTCCGGACATCAGGCCGATCACCCGCAGGGCGTTCGTCCGGGGTCTGTCCGGGTGCGAGTCGGCTGTATACGGGGCCTTGGTCGGGGGGCCGTTGTTGCGCCGGGCGTTCACCGCAGGCTCCTTTGGTGGGCGTCTCCGCTCAGTGTGAGCAGCGCGGCAAGGCTGACGGTGCAGGCGGCCGAGGCGTAGTACGCGGGGATGTCCGCGTCCCCGGTCCGCTGGATGGCCTCGGTGATGATCAGGCCGGCGCATCCGGAGAACACGGCGTTGGAGAGGGCGTACGCCAGCCCGAGTCCCGTGTAGCGCACGGTGGTTGGGAACATCTCGGCCAGCATCGCCGGCCCGGGCCCGGCCATCAGGCCGACCGCGGCGCCCGCGACCAGGAGCAGGGCCCCCTTCACGTACGAGGGTGTGCCGGGGTCCTGTACCAGGTTGAGTAGCGGCAGCGCGAACACGGTGACCAGCAGCGCACCGGCCAGCATCACCGGTCGTCGTCCGATCCGGTCGCTCAGCTCGCCCGAGGGCAGGATCGTGGCCGCGAAGCCGACGTTCGCCAGCACGGTGGCGAGCAGCGCCTGCTGGAACGAGACGTTCGCGGTGTGCTGGAGGTAGGAGGGCAGGACCACCAGGAAGGTGTATCCGGCGGCCGACCATCCCGTCAGCCGTCCAACGCCCAGCGCGATCGCTTTGACCGTTTCTCCGGTGGGTGGACGGGCGGGTGGATGCCTCAGGGTTTCGCTCTCCTTCGTCACGGCCGAGGCGGCGAAGGCGGGTGTTTCGTCCAGGTGGAGACGCAGCCACAGGGCGCCGAGTCCCAGGGGCAGCGTGAGCAGGAACGGCAGTCGCCATCCCCATCCGTCCAGTTGCTCGGTGGTCAGAACCGTCGCCAGGAGCGCCGTGGTGCCGGCGCCCGCGAGCAGACCGATCGACACGGTGAATGACTGCCACGCCCCGTAGCGTCCCCGGTGCCCCGGCGGCGCGAACTCCGTCATGACCGCCACGGCGCCCCCGAACTCCCCACCTGCCGACAGCCCTTGGACGACGCGCAGCACGGTGAGCAGCCAGGGCGCGGCGGCGCCGGCGGACGCGTACGTCGGCAGCGCGCCGATGAGGGTCGTGGCGCCGGTCATCAGGCAGATGACCAGGACGAGCACGGGCCGGCGGCCGACTCGGTCGCCGAGCCTTCCGAACACGGCGGCCCCGACAGGCCGGAAGAAGAACGCGAGCGCGAAGGACGCGTACGTCCTGACGAGCCCTTCGGTCTCACTGCCTCCCTCGGGCGTGAAGAACCGTGCGGCGATGACGGTGGCGAGATAGCCGTAGACGCCGAACTCGTACCACTCGATGAAGTTGCCGACGGATCCCGCCAGCAGTGCCCGGTGGGGTCCGGGCGGCCGGGCCGCGCCGGGAGACCGGACCGGAGCGGGGTCGGGTGGGGTCATGGAGCCAAGCGTGCTGACCGGGGCTGGGCTCCACAAGCCCCGTCCGCCATCTGCCGTAGACCAGGGCCGGAAGAACCAGGGCCGGAAGAGGTGTCAGCGCCGTATCGGTACTCGACCTGGCCGCCGCTCTCGTTCTTGGTCACGACACCGTCGCTACCACCCGCCGCCCCGTCCAACAGCCCACCGCTGTACCGTCGATGAGGCTCCAGGCCATCGCGGAGGAGCTGCTACCTGGGTGAGCTGGCGGAACACCGAGCACCGCCCCGACGGCCTGCACGGCGCCACCCCGCTTCAGGCCTGGCAGGCCGACCCGACCCCGCTCAACGACGTCCCTGCCACGACCGCTTCGCCGCCGCCAGTACCCCCACCGACGCGTACCGCCTCAATGCCGTCACCGCGGCCGAAGACACCCGGGAACTGTCCTGCCACCACGAAGACGACCTCATACAGCATCGCCGGAATGGAGAGCCCCGGCTCTTGTGAAGAGCCGGGGCATCCGTTTCTCAGGCGGCTGGCATGATCCTGCCGGTCTCGTTGCTGATGCTCGTACCTCGGTCGTCAGTTGGTGCTGGCAGGGAGTTCAGGATGGCGGCGGTGGGGGAATCTGGGTGTCGTCGGTGTAGCCGTCGCCGAGGTATTCCACGACCTCGTATGCCTCGTCGATGATGGCGTAGCGGAAGGTGTCGCCGGGCTGCATACGGACGCGTCCGTCGGTGACGCGTGCCGGTGGGTCGGTGGGGCGGGCCGTGTCCCCGCCCTGGGAGCCGGCGCCGGTGTAGCACTGGAGTTGCTGGCCCATCAGGCGTCCGGCGTCCTGATTGTCCGTGGCCTCGATGTACATGACCTGCGCGGTGACGCCGCCTTCCGCCGCGATGTTGGGCGGGTATTCGTCGCGGTCGAGCTGGCCCAGGCGGTTGCCCTGTGGGCCCTGAGTTTCCGCGGATGAGAGGTTGAACAGCTGGCTCTGAGCCGGCGAGCCGCGCAGGGAGAGGCGTCTGCGGTCGACACCGGGGGAGTAGGTGAGCCGCCAGGGCGCTCCGTTGGCGACGGCGGCGCGGGCGTTGGCCACGACGTCGGGGGTGGCCGCTTCGTAGAGGTAGATCAGCCAATTGCCGTCCTCGTCTCGGCGGGGCACGCCCACGGGCAGCGGCGGGGGACAGGCCCGGCGGGGTGGCGGGGTGGGCGCGGGGTAGGGGCGGGGGCGCAGATGCGGGCGGGGGCGGGGCGTGGTGGTGGTCGGGGGCGGTGTGGTGGCCACCAGACGGTTGGCGAGCCGCTGGAGGCCGGCGAGGAGGGCGGGGCCCTTGGCCGGTCCGCACTGCTGGGGGCCGCCGTTGTGGGTGAAGATCCCGCCGCGGTCGGCGGTGCCGACGACGTAGCTGTGACTGCGGCTGAGCACGGTCGGCTGAAGCAGTGAGCCAACATCGCCCGATTCGACGGTGCGGAGCCGGGTGATGTGCGCCGTGACTTGCCTGCGGTTGGCGCTGAGGCCGCGGACCATGGCCCCGGGCCAGAGCATCCGTACGGGAAGCCACCGCCCCATCAACGGCTCGGGCGGTCCGGGCCCGAGACCAGGGTGGTGGACCGGGTCGAGGTAGAGCAGGGTGTCGGGGGCCGCGACGTAGGTCTGTTCGTCGTCGGGATGGTCGTCGAGGGAGAAGCTGAGGCGGTAGCCGTCGGTCCGGGCCGGTTTGGTGACGTCGGTCAGCGTGGCCGGGGCGGAGGCCGGGAATCCCCGTTTGTCCAGGGTGGGAACCTGGTACGACGAACTGCCGAGTGTGCTGCGGAGGTTGGAGAGGGTCTGGGTGACGGGCCTGGTGCCGTTCTTCTCGTAGACGATCGCGGTGGTGTCGGCGCTCCAGCCGTTCTCGCAGGGACGGCCGGATTCCCCGATGTCGGATCCGTCGAGCTGGTCCAGCTCCCCAGGGGTGTTCCAGTACGCCTTGTTGCTGAGATCGCTTCCGTGGTTGGGCGTGAACGTGTACCGGGTGGAGTTGTTGTTCGGGTCAGTGTCGCTGGTGCTCGTGGTGACCGACGCGGTCAGGTCATCGTCGTCGTAGGACCACTCATGGGTCATCGGGAAGGTCAGCCGCAGCTCCAGAGCCCGCTGTGGGCCCATGTCCGGTAGTGGACAGTCGAGTTTCCACCCGTCCACCTTGCATGCCGCCGTCCTCTCGGGTGGCGACCAGTCGACGTCCCGGGCATCGGTGAGCACCTCGCTGACGGGCGCGCCCACCGGAACCGTCATGCCGCGCACGGATGGATCGGCTGCTGCCGCGTCATAGTTCAGTGAGTGCGTGTACTCCGCGCGCACCCTGATGTCGCGGGCAACGGCGGGCCCGGAGTTGGCGAGATAGAGCGTGATGGTTTCGCTCTGCCCGTACGGAAGGTTGTTGTTGTAGTAGCGCCGCTTGGAGGCGATCCGCAGGTCCGTCAGGGCGACCGCCGTCAGTTCCGCGCCGGGCGGGTCCAGCTGCTGAAGGTCTCCCGGGGTGTTCCAGTACGCCGTATTGCTCAGGTCCGAGCCGTGGTTGGGTGTGATGGTGTAGTGGGTGCTGTTGTTCGTCGAATTCGGGTCAGCAGTGGCGGAGTTCACCGTCGCATCCACCGTGCGGTCCCGGTAGGACGTGTCGTGCGTCATGGGGAAGCGCACGCTCAGTTCGAGCATTTCCTCCGGGCCGAGATCGGGCAGCGGGCACGTGAGGAAGTCGCCCTTCGAGGGGATCACGCAGGGGGAGGCCGAACTCGGGTCTCCCCAGCGCACCGCTCCCGTGGTGAGCAGCTCCGACGGCCGGACGTCGAGGACACTCGCCCTGCGGACCGACGGGGCGGCGCGCTCGTAGTCCATCGACGGCGCGTACCCCACATCGGCGGTGACACCGCGGGCCGTGTCCGGTCCGGCGTTGTACAGGTAGAGCGTGATGGTTTCGCTCTGCCCGTACGGAAGGTTGTTGTTGTAATAGCGGCGTTTGGAGGCGATCCGCAGATCCGCCGAGGCGGGACCGACGGCAGCCGCGCCGGACAGAGCGAAGTCGGCCGTGCCCAGCAGGGCGAGCGCGAGCACCATGACCAGCACACGACGGACCGTCAACATGGCTTTCCCTCCGGGGGATGCCTGCAAGGACGCCGGCAGACTACTCGGCGCACTGTCGATCACGCCGCAAACAGGAAGCCGCCGCACAGGCGATCAACCGGTTGGCCTCTCCGGTGGACGCCGTGGACGCCGTGGACCCCGTGGGCGCCCGCAATGTCTCCAGGCCGGTGATCAAGTGAGCCACCTCGGCTGTGGACACAAACCGCGAGGGGCTCGTGGGCCTGACGCTGACGAACACCGGAACGGCCCGCGAAGAGCGTTGGTCTGCGGGTCGATCCCCAGCACACCGGTCTGGTCGGCTCCGGTGGTGAACGCACAGAACAACACGGTGGAGCGCCTTCGGCTCGACGGCGCCCGAGCTTCGAGCTGGAGCGCCCCGTACCTGTCGGCCGGTGATTCCTCGGCGGTGGCCCGATGACGAATACGGCGCGCGGTGCGACTTGGTGCGTGGCGCAGTGCTGGGGAGTTGGCTGAGTCGGCCGGATGGGTGCCGGACGGGTGCAGCGTGTGCGGCTCGTGATGTTGGCGCTGGTTGCCGGCGCGGCCAGCGGGAGCATGACGGCGGTCCTGATGACCTGACCGCTTCGAGCCGCAGCTGGTCGAAACGGCGTGCCGGGCAACGGCCGTTGGCGGCGGTTCGGGCCGGATCCATGCTCATGGCGTGTGGACCGGTTTCGGGTTGGGCGCGAAGACCTGGTGGTGCTCGCAGCCTTCAGCTCAAGTGGAATTTGTCCCGGTGTGCGGCCAGCCAGGTGGAGAAGTCCTGGAGGGCGGGGTTGAGGGCGCGGACGGCGTCGAGGTCGCGGGCGCCGGTGAAGCGGGCCTCGCAGTCGGCGTAGAACTGGAACATATTGCCGACTTCGTCGGCGCCGGGGAAGGGGAGAGCACGGAACGCGTCCGGTGTCAGAGGCCGGTAGCGGACGGGTTGGCCGAGTGACTCGGACATGGCCGCGGCCATGTCGGCGACGGGCACGTGCTCGCCCGCGATGCTGACGGTGGCGGGGATGAAGTCGGTGCCGCGCTTGAGGATGGCGAGAGCTGACTTGCCGATGTCGTCAACGGCGATGCCGGAGAGTCTGCTGCCGCCCATCGGGAAGTTCAGCTCGAACGTGCCGTCTTCGCCTCGCTGCGGGGCGAACGCGCCGAACAGGTTTTCCCAGTAGAACGTGGTGCGCAGGAAGGTGGTCGGTACACCGTCGTCGGTGAAGTAGTGGTCGGCTTCGGCCTTGCCGTCGAAGTGCGGGACCTTGTAGGTGCCTTGGAGCGTGGGCATCCGGTTGTCGTCCAGCGGAATGCACTCGCGGGTGTCCTCCAGGGTGGACCAGATGGCGTGCTGCACACCCGCCTGCCCCGCGGCCCGAGCCAGGGCCGCGGCCTGGGCCTTCTCGTGCGCCGCGTCCATGTCCTCCCAGAAATTGGTCACCAAGTACGCCCCGTACGAGCCGTTGAGTGCCGCGACCAGGCTCTCCTCGTCATCCAGATCGGCCCGGACCACCTCAGCTCCCAGCCGCTCCAGCTCCTTGGCCCGGTCCGAGTCCGGCCGGCGGGTCACCGCGCGGACCACGAAGCCGCTGTCCGGGTCCGCGAGGATCGCCCGTACGAGTGAGCCTCCCTGGTTACCCGTCGCGCCGAAGACGGTGACGGTGCGCTGCTCGGTCATCGCGGGCACTCCCTTCCTGTTTCCTTTGGCACCTTGCTGTGCCCGGCCAGGCGTATTCCGCTGCGAAACATACGTCCACGGGACGACCCCAGCCAGTGGTAACACGCCGCCCGCAGGTTGAGTCCTTCCTCGTACGTGCTCATGGCGTGTCGGCGGGCTATGCGAAGCACTGGCATGCCCGGGCCGCCCGCGCCAGGTGGGGGAACCGCCTGCGCCGGCGGGGGTAGGCGGGATTGCCGGCGCAGGCGTCCAGGTAGTAGCCCTCGCGGCCTGGCCGGGATCTCGGCGCCATGGGCGGCGAGCGGTCCGGCGCGGTGCCAGGCCGCGATGTGGCGGTACCAGAGGGGGTTTCCGGTCAGGGGGCGGACGGTGACACCGGGGACCTCGATGAAGGTGGCCTGGCATAGCGTGACGGCGAGTCCGGCACGTACGACCTCGATCAGCTGCCTGCCCTCGGCCTCGTACGGGGTGAAGGGGACGCGGTGCGTCGCGGCGCAGACGGAGGACCAGTACTCGCGGGTGCGGTCCCGGTCGGGGCGTGGGACCGCCCAGTCCTCGTCGAGCAGCTGGTCGAGGGAGACGTGCTCCCGGTCGGACAGCGGGTGGGCCGCGGAAGCAGGGCGAACACGGGCTCGGTGACGAGCGGGGCGAGGACGACGCCGCCGCGCGGCAGGAGTTCCTGGTCGGGGTTGTCACCGAGGACGGCTGCTTCGAGTCGGCCTGCCGCCAGGTCGTCCAGGAGCGGCACAGGGGAGTGGTGGCAGCGGGTTGTCACCTCGGCGCTCGGCAGCAACTCCCTTGCAGCCAGGGTGAGATGGGCGACAGGGGAGCACCGGCGGAGCCCAGGCGAAGACGGTGCACGGGGGACGTGTGGCGGGCGGTTTCGGCGAGCGGACTGTCGATGCCGGGCAGGATGGACTGGGCGCGGGCGAGCACGAGGTCGCCGAAGTCGGTGGGGACCGCGCCGGCCTGTCGGCGGTCGAAGAGCGCCCCGCCGAGCATGGCTTCGATGCGGCGCAGCTGGGCGCCGAGTCCGGGCTGGGTCATGCACAGTGAGGCGGCGGCCTTGGTGAGGCTGTCGGCCTCGGCGATCGCGCAGACCACCCGCAGGTGCCGTACCTCGAAGTCCATGGCAGCGGATGTTATGGACCGGCGACAGCTTTCGGCAGAGGTGTACCCCTTCAGCCTTTTGTGAAATGTCACACGCCATTAATCAAGGGGACGCGAAACCAAGAGACGTTCCGTTCCTGCATGGACGGCAGCACGCAGCACGCTGCTGCCCGCGCTGGTCACCGCCCTGCTCCTGCTCCTGCTGGGGACACCGGCCGCCTACGCGCGGGCCGACAGCGCGTCCGCCTGCGCCCTGCGCGGCGCGACCGGCTGGATGGACGAGGGCATGACAGCGACCCCGATGGTCGGGGATGGTGCGTTCTCGGTGCCGGGCCGGCCGGGCGTGGCCCGATAGGGGTTTGCCGTTCGTTGTGGCGTCTCACGATTCTGACCGTCCGGCGTGGCCCGGTACCGGCAACTCGACGCGCCGTCGGACCGGAAGGGGATCGGCATGCCCAGTTCGACCACGTCCAGTACGCCGCCTGCAGTGCAGCCCGTCGTCGTCGCTCGGTGGGGGAGGCGGTGGGGGGTGGACACGCACCGGGATGCCCATGTGGCTGCGGTGCTCTCCGTGATGGGGACAGCGCTGGCCACTGCGGGGTTCCCGGCCACTGCGGCGGGATACCGCGCCCTGCTGACGTGAGCCAGGAAGTCCGGAACGGTGCGGCGGGCCGGAGTGGAGGGGAGCAGCTCCTACGGGACGTCCCTGTCGCGCTATCTACTGGCCCAGGGCATCGACGTGATCGATGTGAATCGGATGGACCGGGCGGATCGCCGTCGGCGCGGCACATCAGATCCGCTCGATGCCCAGAACGCGGCGCGAGCCGTATTGAGCGGGCGGGCCTGCGCTCGGTTCGCCGACGCGGGCGGCACGGAAGAGGACGCGGGCGGCACGGAAGAGGGAGGTGAAGTGGGGGTGCTGCAGGCCACGCGGATCAAGCTGGGTCTGCTGGCGTGCCGGATCGGCCAGCTCTCCGAGCAGATCCGGGATGTGGACGCTCGCCTGGCTCGCCTCGTCAAGCGTCATGCTCCGCAGCTGCTTGATGTGGTGGCGATCGTCAGGCCAATGCCGCGCTCCATCCCATTGTGTTCACCCGGCTGCGGGTCGACCCGCGCACGCAGGACTACTACGAGCGTCGGATCAAGGAGGGTAAGACCCGGCGCGAAATCGTCCGTTGCCTCATTGGGGAAGTATCGATGCTGCGGCCCAACCCATGGGCCGTGATTCCCCGGTGAGTGTCGGGGGACGGCCTCGTTGCCGTGCCGCGCTCGACGGCCAGTTTGAGTATTGCCGCCCCTGACACGCCGAGGCCCCAGACCGGCGTCAAGGACATGCCCCACCGAGGGCCGAACAATGAGGAACCGGCAGCCGGGTCTCGTCACCTGCGGAGTCAACCAGCAACTCCGGCAGAAGGGACGAGATTGATGTTCGTCGGATGGGACTGGGCCAGCGCCAGCCACGACGTGACCGTCATTGATGACCGCGGCATCGTGATCGACCACTGGGCCTTCCAGCACAGCGAAGACGACCTTTCGGCCGCCTTGGCCCGACTGTCCAGCCACGGCACCCCGGCTGAACTGCCCGTCATCATCGAACGTTCCAGTGGGCTGGTCGTCGACCGCTTGCTCGAGGCCGGACACCCGGTCGTGCCCGTCCACCCCACCGCATTTCACGCCGCCCGACCTCGATGGGGCGCCTCCGGCGCCAAATCCGATCCCGGCGACAGCTACAAACTCGCCGACTACCTACGCACCGACGGCCACCGCCTGCGCCGCCTCGTGCCTGTCGACAGCGGCCTGCGAGAACTCCAAGCCCTCGTGCGCCTGCGCGACGATCACGTTCGTGCACGCACCGCCGCCGGCAACCAGCTCGGCGCTCTGCTCGAACAGCACTGGCCCGGACCCAAGAACCTGTTCTGCTCGCTCGTCTCCGACATCGCCCTGAAGTTCCTGACCGACTACCCCACCCCGCAGTCCGCCGCCCGACTCGGCGAAGCCCGCATGGCCGCCTTCTGCAAGCGCCATGCCTACCGCGGCGGCAAGTCCGCATCCGCACTGCTGGCCCGGCTCCGCTCTGCTCCCGTCGCCCCCGTCAACCTCCCCGCCGACGTCCTCACTGCGCTCATCACCGCGCAAGTCCAGCTCCTGCGCAGCCTGCAGACGACCATCGCCCAGCTCGAGACGACCATCAAAGACCGCCTCGCCAGGCACCCGCGCACCGTCCTTCTTGCCGAGCTGCCCGGCGTGGGCACCATCAACCTCGCACAGCTGCTCGCCGAGGTCGGCCCGGTCCTTGACCGCGTCGAGTCCGCCGAACAAGCCGCCGCCGAGTGCGGAGCCGCACCAGTGACCAAGGCATCAGGGAAAACACGCGGCGTCTACTTCCGGTGGGCCGCCAACACACGCGCCCGCAAGGCCATCACTGCCTTCGCTCACAACTCCCGCATGCAATCACCCTGGGCCGCCAGCCTCTACGCAAACGCCCGCGCACGCGGAAAACGCAACCCTCACGCCACCCGGATCGTCGCCCGCGCATGGCTCCGTGTCATATGGGCTTGCTGGCACAACGCCACCCCTTACGACCCCTACAGCCACCCCGCTGCCCAACGCCTCACAGCCCCCTGACTTGACTCAGAGGACTCAAGCGCTACGCCGCCAGGCAGCAACTACGGCATCTGGATCGGCAACACGGCCTGCGTCACCGGGGCCGTCACCAAGGATTGCGTTCGGGCTGAGGTCAACGGCCACTACCCCGAGACCGGCTGCGTAGCCCCGCCAGCCGCCCACTGAGCGTTGTCGAGCTGCTGGGCAGACTGCCGAAATTCACGTAACACCCCACACCACCCAGGAGATCGAGCCGGGCATGACCTGCATCTTCAAGCCGGGGTTCGGCCGTCGTCAGCCTCCCCACATCATCGGCGCGCCACCCGCCACGGTTCAAAGTGCTCGTCGTACGCGCGGATGCGCCTACGACGGAGGCTCTGCGAGTGCGGGCCGGACCAGGTGGAAGACCTCACGGACGTGACCCGTGTGTGAGGTGAGTTCGCGTCTCGGTAACAGGTTGCTCTGGCCCGAGTCCGGCCGGGCGCTGCCCTCGGGTGTGCCGACCGGGGTTCTCTTGCGAGGGAGGCCGGCCGGCACACCCGCCGATTCAGCCCTGGAGGGAGGCGAGCCAGGCGGTCAGCAGGCGGTTGACCTCCTCGGGACGCTCCTGCTGGATCCAGTGCCCGCAGCCGTCCAGGATGTGGGTGGAGGCCAGGCCGGGGAGGGTGGCTGGGTAGGCGTCGATCGCGTCGGCCATCCAGGTGGTGGAAGCGTCCAGGGCGCCGCCGATGAACAGGGACGGCTGTTTGATCGGGGCTCCGCCGTACTGGGCGAGGTCCTCCCAGTCGCGGTCCATGTTGCGGTAGCGGTTGAGGGCCCCGGTTATGCCGGTGCGCTCGAACTCCCCGGCGTACACGTCGAGGTCGTCCTCGGTCAGCCAGGCGGGCAGCTTGCCGCCGGGGAAGCGGTCGCGCAGCTTGCCGCCGGTGCGGGCCACAAAGTGTGGGTCGGGCTCGCCCTGGGTGGGCATGGTGTCGGCGGACATGGCCGCGTAGAAGCCCGCGAGCCAGCCCCGGAGGTCGGGCTCCATCTCTGCTTCGGCGCGGCCGGGCTCCTGGAAGTACGAGACATAGAACTCCTGGTCGTCGCCCATCTGCGCGAAGATGTCGCTGGGGCGGGGGCCGCCGGGCGGCGCGTAGGGGACGCTCAGCAGTCCGACGGCGCGGAAGACCTCGGGGTGGAGCAGGGCGGAGGACGCCGCGATGCTGGAGCCCCAGTCGTGCCCGACGACCACCGCTCTCTCCTCGCCCAGGGCGCGCACCAGGGCGACGTTGTCCTCCACCAGGTCGAGCATCCGGTAGGCGTCCGTCGCGGCCGGCTTGGAGGAGCGGCCGTAGCCGCGCACGTCGAGCGCCACGGCCCGGTACCCCGCCGCCGCGAGGGCCGGGAGTTGGCGGCGCCAGGAGTACCAGGACTCGGGGAAGCCGTGGACGAGCAGGACCAGCGGTCCGGTGCCTTGCTCGACCAGGTGCAGGCGCCCGGCGGGTGCCTCGATGGTGCGGTGGCGCAGGTCGGCGGACGGCGCGGGCTGGTGCATCGCTTCTCCTCGGTTCACGGGCGGCCGCGGTTACCCACCGATCATGCGGCGCGACGGTCGCGCGGCGCGAGCACTCTTGCCATCCTGGCAAACTGGCAGGACAGGGCGGTGGAGGCGGCACGTCCGCAGGGAGCGGGGCGACGGTGACGGACGACGGCATAGCTGACACGCTGGTGGCCATGGGCCCCCGGCTACGGACCGCGCGCGAGCAGCGCGGCGCCACACTCACCGGCGTCAGCCGTGCGACCGGCATCTCGCTGAGCACGCTGTCGCGGATCGAGACCGGCTGGCGCAAGCCGACCCTGGAGGTGCTGCTGCAGCTCGCGAAGGCGTACGACGTCTCCCTGGACGAGCTGGTCGGCACCGCACCCGCCGCGGCGGCCGGACCGCGCACCCCGGTGCCGCAGCGTTCCGGCAACGAAAAGGCGGTGCTACCGCTGACCCGGTATGTCGGGGGCCTGCACGTCCACAAGCACGTCCTGCCCGCCATCGAGGCGCCGCCGGCGCGGCCGCGGCAGGTCTCCCATGACGGGTACGAATGGCTGTGCGTCCTGTACGGGCGGCTGTGGCTGGCCCTCGGCGAGCAGGACCTCGTCCTGAGCGCCGGGGACGTGGCCGAGTTCGACACCCGCACTGCCCACGGAGTCGCGAACGCCGGACGCGGCGGACCGGTCGAATACCTGATCATGTTCGGGCCGCAGGGAGAGCGCCTACGATCGCGCACCCCAGCCCCCGACCGCAGAGCCGTGTAGTGCGGAGAACAGCGTTCGGCCCTCCGCGACGGTGCCTGCGGCTCACGCCTCGGCGGCGTCCGGATGACGCAGTGGTCGCAGGCCGCCGGGCAGGTCAGGGAGCTGGAAGGAGTACCGGTCGAGCATGTTGATGTGGTGCCGCACGAACGGTGAGAGGCGAGCCACGTCCTCGTCGCGGACGTTGAAGCCGTCCGCGCGCAGGTGGTTCACCGCGGCGTCCGTGTACCGCGTCGTGAACAGCATGAGGGCGAGGGATGCCCGGCACGAGCGATCCCCACCAGCTGTTTCTGTGTGATGTGCCGGGTGCGGATCTCCGGCTCCAGGTGGTCGAGGACGCCGAGCTCGACGTCCACCGTGCCCTGGCGCAGCGCGGGCCCGTCCTCCAGCGCCTCGGGCAGGAACACCACGTCCACGTGCGGGGCCGCCGCCCGGATCCGGTCGGTCAAAGGGCAAGCGACGCCCGCCAGGATCAGGTCGGTCGCCTGCACGGTGAAGGTGCGCTGGAGGTGGACGGCCTCGAATCCGGCACCCGGCCGCAGTACGTTGTCGCAGCCGCGCAGCAACGCACTGACCTCCTCGCGGAGTTCGAGGGCTCTGGGGGTGGGGACCATGCCCTGGCCGGCGCGGACCAGGAGCGGATCGCCCACCGCACGGCGCAGCCGGGCCAGGCTGCGGCTGACCGCCGCGGGCGACGTGCCGAGGCGCCGAGCGCCTCCCCACTGGACCGCGCCCAGGTCCTCGACCTGCACGCCGCCCTCACCGCATGGCTGCGCCTGAACCCAGACCAGACGTGACACTCCGGGAAGCGACGGGTGAAGAAGAACTGCCCCACCTGCCAAGCCCTGCGCCGGGAAGCGGCCCAGCCCGGCGCGCCGATCGCCGACCTCCTGGTGCGTGCGGCGCTGCACGAGCGGTCGCCGCAGTGCCAGCAACCGCACCGAGACCACGCGCCAGGCCGAAAGGGTAAGGCTGGTCTACCGCAGGGTGATGCAGGGCCGGGTGGTGGCGCCGTAGTTGAACTCGGCGCAGATCCGGCTGCCCGCGGGGAGGCCGGGCCCGACGCGGTCGTGGCCGCCGGATCCCCAGGGTACTGGTGGGCCGTCGGCGAGGTGCCTGCTGAGCAGGTCCTTTTCCAACGGCCCCCAGCCCAAACGACGCATGCGACTTTCACCGCACGTCGCTTTCCAGTGACTACTCCGTGAGTGCTGCGACGGGCCTTTGGCCGTGGATGTCCGCATGACAACTTCCGCAGACCACAAGGGTCTTGCGGTTCCGTGCGGCCATGAGATCTGCCCACGGCGGCCGGTTTCCCGATCGTCCGAGGTCCGCGAGCTTGGCGACGTGGTGGACTTCCACCTCGTCGATCCGCCCGCAGGACTCGCACCGTCCGGCGAGGAGCCGGGTGACCAGCTCCTTGCGTTTGGTGTTGACCGGGGCCAGCCGACGGTCGTTAATGACCGTCTTCTTCTCCCGTCGCAGCGGGATCCCTCCGAACCGTCCGACCAGCGGCTTCCTGCCGACGCGTTCGACGCGGGCCTCAAAGCACTTGCGCGGCCCGTAGGGAGTCTCGATGGTGGCCGCGTACTTGCGGGCCATCTTCGACACCGACGAGCGGTGCTTGTTGGCGAGCGTCATCAGCATCGAGGTCTCCATGACCCATTGCAGCCTGGCGAGTCGAAAGACGTCGCCGGCCAGCAGGTAGTACTGGACGATGCCGCGGTACTCCGACCCGTAGGTGCTGACGATGATGTGGTCTTCCTGGTTCAGCAGTTCGGGCCGACGCGCGGGTTTGCCGCGCTTCATGTACTGGGCCTGCTTGGCAGTTACCACCGAACGAGGGACGCGCAATCTGATGACCCCATTGACGGAGCGCCGTCCGCCGGTGATCTTGCGGTCGTTGTGGTGCACGGTGATGTCGTAGCCGAGGAACCTCGCCGCCTGGGTGCGGGCATGCGTGATGAGGGTTTTCTCCGGCGACAGCTCCAACTTGAGTTCGTCACGCAGGAATTGCGCCAGCCGTTGTTTAATTTCCTCGGCTTCTGCCTTTGGTCCAGCGAACCCGAGCAGGGTGTCGTCGCAATAGCGCACATACCGCAGTCGCCGATAGCCGGGATCCTGAGTATCCATGCTCGGCATGCTGCGGAGTTGCTTGCGCAGTTCCCGCCACTGGATGCGGTCGCCGCGCTTGCGGGCGCGTTGCATAGCCGACCGCACCCTGAAGAAGGCGCGGTTCGGCTTCCTGATCCTGCCCCGGGCGTATTCCGGGATAAGAACCTTCTCGACGTACTCGTCCATCTTGTGCAGGTAAATATTAGACAAGATCGGTGAAACAACCCCGCCTTGCGGACTACCGCTGTGCGTGGCGTTCCAGACCCAGTCTTCCATGTATCCGGCCTTGAGCATGTTCCGCACCAGCCGAAGGAACCGGTTGTCGTGGATCTTCTCGCCCAGAATCCGGAGCATGACCGAATGGTCAAGCCGGTCAAAGCACTGGGCGATGTCTCCCTCGACAAACCAGACTGTGCCCGTCCAGGTATTAGCCACCTCACGCAAGGCGGTGTGGCAGCCCCGTCGGGGCCGGAAACCGTGCGAGGAGGTGGAGAACGTCGGCTCGTAATACGCCTCAAGCAGCAGGCGGATCACTTCGCCGACGATCTTGTCGCTCCAGGGAGGCAGGCCGAGCGGCCGCAGCTTCGTGCTGCCCCGCCCCTTCGGGATGTAGACCCTGCGGGCTGGGCTCCACCGGTAGCGTTCGTGGCGCAGCGCGTCGATGACGTGCTCGATCTTGCCCAGCGACATGCCGTCCACGGTGTCCCCGGTGACCCCGGGCGTCATGGCTCCCTTGTTGGAGTACAAACGCCCGTAGGCCAGCAGATACAACTGCGGATTGAAGAGTTGTCGATACAGTTCGTTGCACGGCAGGCCACGCCTGCCGCGTTCACGGAGGACACCCAGCACCGTTTCGGCGTTCTGCATTGCGCATACCTCCCGACTCTGTGGTGTCCGATCACCTGGCCCCCTTCGCCCGATGCGGACCGCTTTCCCGTCCTCCTTGGCCGGTCGTAACTCCGGCGACTACTACAGGGCCTCCGTCGCCATAGGAAGATCTCTTCCCGTAGGCGATCCCATGTTCGTCCTTGTCGTACGTTCTAGCGTGATGTAGGTGCCCAACTCATCCCCTTGAATGCCCTCGTTGGGCATCGCTCCGCACTCTGGAGGTTGCGTCGACCAAATCACAAAGCCGCCGCAGAGCACGGCGCCGGTTTCGGGTATCTTTCCGGCGGATCGGACCTTCGATCTTCTGGGGATTTGGGTTCAGGCAGTGCAGCTTTCACCGTGTCACGCGGGTCCCTCGACGCCCCGTCTCCGATACCTGAGCCCGGTCGTCAATTTCCTGGCATGCTCTGGTCCCCATCACCGTTTCCGGATTGGGTAAGCCATCAGACCCAAGAACCTCCCTCCAAGTTCCTCCCGACTGAATCGGGGATACGACAAGGCGCCTCATGGCGCACTGATCTCGGTCCAGGACTTGACCGTCCGGCCCCCGCGCCAGCCCCCGCCGACCCGGGAGGTTCCACCGGGCGCCTGGTACCACCAGCGGGCCAGATTGCGGTCCTTGGCGGGACTGCGGGTGGCATAGACGCAGCTCACGGTGCGCGGCCCGGAGCCGGGGCGGTGCTGCGCGAGGCAACCGCACAGTGACACCCGGGAGTAACTCCCGGCGCGATCCGGGAAGCCCTGCCCGGCGATGAGTGTGCGGAGTTCGACGAGCAGCGCGATGCCCTCGACCTGGCCGACCCCGAGGCCGTCGTCGCCTTCCGGGACCACTGGTGGGAGCGTGCCGTGCAGGCCCAGGAGAAACTGGAGGACGACGTAGCCGCCGCGCTGGGCGGGAACATCATGGCCCAGCCCGGCCGCAAACTGGCGCCGGCGTACGAGGCCACGCTGCCACCCGCCGTCCGCCACGCCCCGCCGTCTCTGGACGACATCCGCGCCGCCCTGCGCCACGAGAGCGTCCGCGCACGGTTCGACCAGGACTTCATGGACGCGATCCCGCCGCACTACCCGGCGCTGCTGCTGCGGTGGTGGGACATCGCCCGCCTGATGGCCGACCCTCGCGGCGACCGGGCCGTACGCGCCGTTGTCAACGGCCGCCACGCCTCGGGCTAGGCCGCGCCGAAGGGCACAGTCATTGACCTGCGCTGTCTCACGGCCGCTTCACAAATGCAGCCGATATGAAGTCAGCCGTGAGAACGTGCAGCCGAACTTGAGATCCCACAGGTGATGTAGGCCCTCAATTGGAATGTCCCGTTCCGTGACGGCGGCCTGCGTGTTTCCAGTGTGTCTCATCCAGGGGCCACGGCAACGTGTCTCACGATCATGTCCCTTTGTCGGCGTCCGCCTCGACGCGGGTGTGGCGGCGGGTTCTTCGGCAAGGGACTCGACGGAGCCCGGGAAGTCCACTGCGCAACGTGCCGTCACCTCGATGAGCTCGCCGAGGCGGAGGGCTTCGCCCTGGAGACGGTCCCTCCGCCTTCGCGTGAACCACCTTCTGCTGCCGGGCCGGTTACGTCTGCGGGGGCCGGGGCCGGCTTGCTCGCCGGGGTGGTGCGGGAAAGGATCGACGGGCCGTGTCGGCGCCAGTGGCCGGCGGCGTAGCAAGAAGGACGAGGTGGGGCGGGATGAGCGAGCACGGCCGACGGCGGCGTCACCGTACGGTGGACCGGGTCGCGTGGATCCTGGAGGCTGCCGCGCGGGCGCCGGGCGGGATGACCGTGGCCGAGTTGGCGCGGACGGTCGGGGCGCCGGCGAGTTCGGTGCAGGACCTGGTCAACGGCCTTGTCGCGACGGGGTTTCTGCTGGAACAGCACGGGCGCTTCAGGCTCGGGCCCGCCCCGCACGTCCTCAACCTCATCGCCGGCCGGGTCGTCCCGCGGATCAGTCAGGCCGAGCTCAACGAACTGAGCCGTGTCGCGGAAACCCCGGTGCTGCTCACGGTACGGGTCGGGCTCGACGCCGTGTACCTCGCGCGCGGCGGCGAGGACGAGATTCCCCGCCTCGTGCCGCTCGCCGACCGCCACGTCGCCCGCCCGCTGCTGCGCACCGCCGCGGGTCGGCTGCTGCTGGCCTTCACCGACGGGGCGGAGCGCCAGGGGCTGCTCGACGAGCTCGCCCGCCACGACCCCGAGGCAGTCGCGGAGTTCCGTTCCGCCCTTCCGGGGATCCGCGCGTCGCGGATCAGCCGCAGCGAGGGTCTGGCCGACCCCGAGGCCAGCGCACTCGCGATCCCCGTCACCGACGGCCCCGTCGTGACGGGAGCCCTCGCCCTGATTCACCGGCGTCGCGGCCGCTCGGAGCGGCTGAGTCTGGACCGGGCTGCGGCCCGGCTCCTCGCGCACATCAAGGAGACGCGGACGTGATGTCCGCATCCATTCGCGGATATCCGTGAATCCAGGTGCTCGGGTGGTGCGGGGAACGACCATCCCGGCATGACTTCGAACACGCTGACCACAACAGACCCGACGACACCGCTGCCGCCCACGGGCGAGATCGTCTCCCGGCTGCTGCACACCCTCGGCGACCCCGATCCGGCCCGGGGAGCCGAGGACATCACCGTCGTCGGGGCCGACCCCCTGGTGCCCTCGGTGCACCGCCTCGCCGATGCCATGTCCGCCGCGATCGGTGTCTTCGGACGGCAGACGGCGGCGCTCGGCGAACAACGCGGCCACCGGCACCAGCGGGTGGAAGTGCGGGCCGAGGCCGCGATCGACCAGCTCATGGCCACGTATCACACCACACTGTCGGGGCGCCCGATCGGTGTCCTGCTCGACGATCCGGCGCTGCTCGGCAACAACGACTTCTACCGGGCCCGCGACGGCCGGTGGATCTTCATCATCACCACCTATCCGCATCTGCGGGACGCGGTCCACTCCGTGCTGGGGTGCGTGCTCGACAAGGTGGGGATCGCGCGGGCCGCGGCCGGCTGGGACGCGTTCACGCTGGAGGAGGCCATCTGCGCGCGGGGCGGCGTCGCCTGCGTGGTGCGCAGCCGTGACGAGTGGCTCGCGCACCCCGCGGGGCGGTATGTCGCGCAGCGCCCGGTCGTCGAGATCGAACGCGTCGGTGACGGACCGCTCCGGCCTCTGGAGCCGATCGGTGAGGCCGATGAGGCACTCGCGGGCGTACGGGTGCTCGACCTCACTCACGTCATCGCCGGACCCGTCGCGGCCCGGCTCCTCGCCCAGTTCGGCGCCGACGTGCTGCACTTGTCGCGTCCCGACCGCCCCGACCCGAACCCCATGATCGCGATGACCGGCGGCGGCAAGCGCAACGCCTACTGCGACCTGCGCGACGGTCACGACCGTGCGGCCTTCCACGACGCGCTCCAGGACGCGGACGTCTTCGTGAACGCCTATCGGGGACTCGCCCGGCACGGCGCGTCGACCGAGGAGCTCGTCCGGCGCCGCCCCGGACTCATCACCCTCGAATACCATGCCTGGGGCGCCGAAGGCCCCTGGAGTGAACGCGGTGGGTTCGACCAACTCGCCTGCTCGGCAACCGGGTTAGCCATCGAGGAGTGGACCGACCGGCCGTCGCTGCCACCGACGTACCTGCTCAACGACTACCTCGCCGCCTACCTCGGGGCCGCCGCCGTCGCGACGGTCCTGCGCCGACGCGCGGCGGAGGGCGGCTCCTGGCAAATCCGCGTGACCCTGGCCGGGGTGTGTCACTGGGTGCAGAAACTCGGCCTGCTGGCACGGGAGGACGTACTCGACCTGCCCCTGCCCCGGCCCGGGCACGCGCTCGCCGCGCTGTCGACCACCGGGACCGACTTCGGCCCGCTCACCGAACCGGCGACACCGTTCGCGTACAGCGGGCGCACGGTCCCCCAGCCCGGCCGGCGTACCCCGCTCGGGTCTGCCGCGCTCCAGTGGCGCTAGGGGGTGTCTCCCCGATCTTCGTGGGCCCCCGCCTTCCCCAAGCTCTCGGCTTCGCTCGAGCAGGAGAGACCCCATCGGCACGGCACCACGTGTCCGCCGCCGCCCGTACCGCACCACCGTTCGCCCGCCCCACCCCCCAGGAGGCACCGGAAGATGTCCGATGAACCAGGCGGCCCGTCCGGCCGCGGACTTCTCGCCGGGGCCCGCGTCATCGAACTGGCCGGCGTGATCACGGCTCCGTACGCTGCCCAGCAACTCGGCGACCTGGCGCTGACGTGATCAAAGTCGAGCCGCCCACTGGCGACATGACGCGCCACTACCCGCCGCGGCGCCACCACAGCATGGGTGGCACGGCACTCAACCTGAATCGCAACAAGCGCAGCGCCGTCATCGACCTCTCAAGGCCACCGCATGGCCGCGATGCCCTGCTCGCCCTGCTGCGCACCGCTGACGTCTTGCGCTGTATCCGTACGACGAGACGTCCCGATCCCCAGTAGCCCCCGGAAGATAGGGTTCTGTCCATGGAGTTCCAGGTCCTCGGCCCCGTGTCGGTCAGCGGGAGCGACGGGCCGTTGCCGCTCGGGCCCGCCAAGCGGCGCAGCCTGCTCGCGATGCTGTTGCTGCGGGCCAATGTCGCGGTCTCCGTCGACACACTCACCGAGGCGCTGTGGGACGACGAACCCCCCCTGCACGCTCGCACCGTGATCCAAGGTCATGTCTCGCGCCTTCGGGCACTGTTGGCGGGCGTCGACGCATCGGCGTACGGCGTCGAGCTGAGCACGCGCGGCGACGCGTACCACCTGGAACTGCCGGAGATGCTGCTCGACGCCCACCGCTTCGAGGGTCTTGTGGCGCTCGCCCGCCGCGCCACCGACCCCGGTGACAGGGCCGCGCTGCTCACCGAGGCGCTCGCCCTGTGGCAGGGCCCCGCGCTGGTCGGCGCCTACCCGTCGCCGCTGCTGCGCTCCGCCGCGCACACCCTGGACGAGGCGCGGCTCGCCGCGGTCGAGCTGCTCGCCGACACGTACGTCGTGGGCGGTGAACACGAGCGCGCCGTCCAGCTGTTGCGGCCGGAGACCGGGGCCCATCCGCTGCGCGAGCCGCTGGCCGCCCGGCTGGTCGAGGCGCTGCACCACGCGGGGCGTTCCTCGGAGGCCCTGGACGCCTACCACCGCGCCCGCCGGGTCCTCGCCGACGAGCTCGGCGTCGGTCCGGGCGCCGAGCTGACCGCAGCCTTCACCCTCGCCCTCGGCCCCGACAGTGCCCCCGCGGTCCCGGCCGATACGCCCCAACCCGCCCGGGAACCAGCGCAGTTCCGGCCCGACCTGCTGCCCCGTACCCCGCGCGGATTCCACGGCCGCACCGCCGAGAGCGCCGCGCTGACCGCGGCCGCGGCCGGACCTGACGGGCCGGTCGTCGTGGTCACCGGCCCCGCCGGGGTCGGCAAGACCGCACTGGCCGTGCACTGGGCGGCCGGCCGGCGCGCCGAATTCCCAGACGGGACTCTCTACGCCGATCTGCGCGGGTTCAGCGACACCTCGGACCCCGAACCGGCCGAGCTGCTACGGGAGTTCCTTGTCGCTCTCGACGTTCCACCGTGCCGGATACCTGAGTCGGCGGACGCCGCCGGTGCCCTGTTCCGCTCGCTCACCGCCGAACTGCGCCTGCTCGTCGTCCTCGACAACGCCCGCACCTCCGCCCAGGTACGCCCGCTGCTGCCCACGGGACCCGGCTGTGTCACCGTCGTCACCAGCCGTGCCCGCCTCACCGGTCTCGTCGCCTCCGACGCCGCCCGCGTCCTCGCCCTCGACGTCCTCGCCACCGACGACAGCGTGGCCCTGCTCACCTGCGTCCTCGGCGAGCACCGCACCGCCGCCGAGCCCCAAGCGGCCCGCCGCACAGCCGAGTTGTGCGGCGGACTACCGCTCGCGCTGCGGGTCGCCGCCGCTCGGCTCGTGGAACTCCCCGCCCTCGGCCTCGCCTCCCTCGCCGACCGGCTCGCCGACGAGCGCCAGCGGCTCGCGCTGCTCGCCGCCGAGGACATCGACGTCGCCTCCGCGCTGCGGCTCACCACCGCCCACCTCCCCGCCGACGCCGCGCAGCTGTTCACCGCGCTCGGCCATCACCCGGGCACGCACGTCGACCGGTTCAGCGCCGCCGCCCTCGCCGGCACGACCCCGCCGGATGCGGCCCGCGCCCTCGACCGCCTGGTCACCGCGCACCTGCTCACCGAGACCGCCCCCGGCCGCTACGCCCTGCACGATCTGGTCCGGCTCTACGCGCGTGGCCAGAGCCACGACCCGGCCGCCCGCACCGCCGCCCGGCTGCGCCTGTACGACCACTGCGTGGCGACCGCGCTGTCCGCGTCCGAGGCCGCGGAACCTGGCGGGGAGCCCGCCTTCGTACAGCCCGATGACTTTCAACAGCCTCCCGCCGTACGGGACTTCACCAGCCGCGAGGAGGCGCTCGGCTGGTTCGCCGCCGAGCGCGACGACCTCGCCCTGATCGCCGCTGCGGCCCGCGCCGAGAACCGGCCCGAGCGGGCCTGGCGGATCGCCGTGACTCAGTGGCCGCTGGTGGTCTGGCGGGTCCTCGCCGACTGGGCGCCCACCCTGGAGGCCGCCCTCGCGGACGCCCGCGCCTGCGCCGACCCCTATGCAGAGGCCCGCGTCCTGACCCTGCTCGGCTGGGTGCTCGCCGAGGAGGGCCGCACCGCCGAGGCCGTCCGGCACCTGCGTGTCGCGCCCGAACTCGCGGCCCGCGCAGGCGACGTACTCGGCGAGGCCACCGCCCTGGTCAACCTCGCCGCGGCCCTCCCCGACGACGAACCCGGCGCCGCCGAAACGGCCTGCACCCGAGCCCTCGCCCTCGCCACCGAGGCCGACGACGCGCACACCCGGATGCTCGCGCTCCAGCACCTGGCCCGCATCCACCTCGGCGTGGGCCGCCACCAGCAGGCGTACGAGGCGGCCGAAGTGGCGCTCGGCCTCGGCCCCGAGCACGAGGCGGTCGCCCGGCGCGTGCTCCTGCGTACCTGGCAGGGCGAGGCGCTGGCCGGGCTCGGCGACACCACGGCCGGGCGGCGCCGCCTCGCGCAGGCCGCGCTTGAGGCCGAGCAGACCGGCTACGACGCGGGCGCCGTCACCGCGCTCGACGCCCTACTGCGCATCGCCGACCAGGACGCACTGCCCGAACTGCGGCGCCGGCACGCGGCGGCACACGCCAGGATCCGGGAGCGTTAGCCGGGCGTTAGCGCCGCCGCCGGCGCTCGTTAGTGATCTGCCAGCGCGCCGCGACACCTTCTTTCGTGTAAGGGGAAACGACCTCGTGCAGGATCGCGACCCACGAACGAGAACCGGGGGAACCAGCCATGCGCACCACCACCCGTCCCGCCCTGCTCGCCGTCGGCGCCGTCGCGACGCTCGCCCTGTCCCTGACCGCCTGCAACGACGGCAGCGGCACGAAGGACGGCGGCGCCGCCGACACCGGGGCGTCATCAGCCGCCCCGTCGGGTTCCGCCGCGGCCTCGGCGTCGGCCGCGGGCTCGTCCTCGGCGTCGTCCGGGGGCGGGACGAGCACGAGCGGTGGAGGCAGCTCGTCCTCCGGCACGGGCGGGGGCCGCGTCACCGCGGCCTGCACGACCAAGAACACCTCGGTGACGTTCCTCCAGTCCTCGGGCCACGCCAGTGACGCGCAGGCCGCCGACGCCACCCTCAAGATCACCAACACCTCGGAGGCCCCCTGCACCATCGTCGGCCCGACGACCGTGGTCGCCGCCGACGACCAGGGCAAGGCGAGCCCGGTCTCGGGGGACAACTCCAAGGACGGCTCGGACGCGGTCGACGTCCCGGCGGGCGCCGCGGTGGTGGCGGACGTGCTGTACAACGACGTGAACGGCGAGGGCACCAAGTCGGCCCGTTACACCTGCCCGGTGCAGGCGTCCCACGTCAAGGTCGCGCTGCCCAAGGACGTGAGCACCACGGTGAACGTGATGAAGGCGAACGGCTCTCCGGGCGGCGTCTTCAGCGTCTGCGGCACCGACTTCAAGGTCGGAGCCTTCGCGGCACGGTAGGGCTTGCCGCGGCCCCGTGCGTTCGCACAATCCTGGTCATGACGGCGTGGATCAGGAGCAGGTTCAGGTACTGCCGTCGGCGGTTTGAACGGTTGAGCTGCCCCAGGGCCAGCAGCGGAGTGAAGGCGCGATCTTATGCGTGGCGGAATTATGCTCCGCTGCTTCCTGTAAGCGGTCGCGATTTCAGGTCCAGGGTCTTTGAGAAGTCTCGATGCGGGTGGTTCGCCTGCCGAGCACGGGATGTGACGACTTGTCGGCTCGTCGCGGTGGGCGGCCCTGGAAACAGTGCAGGCATGGCCGCTGGTGATCATGTGGGTGTCGAATCCGGATGAGCACCGAGCGAGTCCACGCCTGCCCTTTCACCCTCCCGCATGCCATCCTGTCTCGATCAACTGCGGGACGCTTCTGGTTCCGTGGCACCGGAAACCATCGCTGACCTGCGGGCCTACCTGAATGAAGTGCCCGACCCCGGAGCCCGTCGCGGGATCCGCCACCCATGGACTGCCCTGCTGACCGCGGAGGCAGCGAGGTAGACGGTGGCCGGGTCGGTGGCATGCAAGGCGACGCCCTCGGCCGCTTCGAGGGGGGAGTGTGCCCGTGCGTCCGGGGCCGGCAGGTGGCGTGTGCCCAGGCGGGCGCGCCGCCCGCCGGTGATCCGAGAGCCACTGCCCCAAGGTGTAGGCGCCTTCGAGGTGTTCGTGGGGCACCTGGCTCTGCTACGGCGCGAACGGGCCCGCTTCCGGACCGGGAGCGACCTTTACGGGTGCTGCGGCGTTGTCCGGGACGACACGTGTTGTGAACCGAGCCCCCCGGTTTCCCGTGGGCGACTGGTCCCGGCTTCGGCCAGGACCAGTCGCGCGTTGCGGCGCACGGTGTCCGGTCCGATCACGGAACCGAAGAAAGGGGGGGCAATGCGCCGGACGCCGTCCGCATGGGCGCGGGGCTGTGCGGATACAGCATCGGCGCACGCCGACCTCCAGCCCGTGGCAGCCAAACTGACTATCTATGCATAAATGTGCGATCGAACACATAGATGCGAATATATACGTATTGTCACACCCAGGGGATGGGTTGCTACGTTCTTCGCAAGCGGTGAACCACCCTGCGCCTGGCGGGAGTTGAGCCTGGTGCGGGGCTGGTTTTCCTTTCTTTTCTTCCCCGGAGGAGACGTCATGAAGAAGACGTACGAGGCTCCCACTCTGGTCCGCCGCGGCGGCTTCCGGACGAAGACCGGTCTGCTCAAGCAGCACGGCAACGACCGCATCGTCCTCAGCAAGAACTGAGGCCGGGCGACTGATCCCAGGCCATGCCCTCATCGCGTGACTATGCGGGCACGGGCTGCGGCGGCGCGTACTTCGCGGTCCTTCCGGACTGCGGGGGCGCGTCAGCCGCGGCCCGCCGCCTCCCTCGCCACCCCGGTATCCGGACACTCGACCACCCCTCCGGCAGGCCGTGGATCACCGGCAGCTGGACCGATGACGAGTGCGTCACCGCCACCACTCGAAGGGCCGCGCTCGCCGTGGTGGGCTGCTGCCCCGTCGACCCCGATGTCCTGCGGCGCCACGCCGAGCGGCTGGACGACCTCGCCGGACTCGACACACTGGCCCGCACCCTGCCCGGCAGCTTTCACCTGGTGGCCTCGCTGGACGGCCGGGTGAGGATCCAGGGCACCGCCTCCGGCCTGCGGCTGGTCTTCCACGCGAACGTCGCGGGGGTCACCGTGGCCGCCACCGCCGCCGACCTGCTGGCCTCGGCCGTCGGCACCGATCCCGACCCCCGTGAGCTGGCCGTCCGCCTGCTGTGGCCCGTTCCCCACCCCCTGTACGAGACTTCCGTCTGGCAGGGCGTGACCGCCGTGCCCCCGGGCGAGGCGCTCCACCTCGCGTCCGACGGGCTCACGGTGCGCACCTCCCGCTGGTGGACACCGCCCGAGCCGGTGCAGCCCCTCGCCGTCGGTGCTCCCTTGGTGCGGCAGGCGCTCGCCGAAGCGGTGGACGCCCGCACCCGGCAGGGCGGCGTGGTCAGCTGCGACCTCTCCGGCGGCCTGGACTCCACCTCGGTGTGCTTCCTGGCCGACCGCTCCCCGGCCCGCGTGCTCGCCAGCACCTGGCCCGGTCGCGACCCGGCCGACGACGACCTGGAATGGGCAAAGAGGGCCGCGGACCACCTGCCCGACGTCGAGCACGTCGTGTGGGACGCCGACGACTCCCCGCTCGTCTACACCGACCTGCTGGACATCGACGACCCCATGGACGAGCCGACCATCGGCGTCATGGACCGGGCCCGCGTCCTTCACCACCTGCCCGGCCTCAGGGAACGCGGCAGCCGGCTGCATCTGACCGGCATCGGCGGCGACCACATCGCCTGGTGCTCCGAGGCCTACTACCACCAACTGCTGCGCCGCCGCCCGCTGTTCGCCCTGCGCCAGCTGCGCGGCTTCAAGGTCCTCTTCGACTGGCCCCTGTCGGGCATGGCCAGGACCCTGGCCGACTCCCGGCCGTACGGCAGGTGGCTGGCCGACGCCGCCACGCACCTGCGCGACCCCTTCCCCCTCACCGTCACCGGGGCCCTGGGCTGGTCGGCTCCGCCCCGCCTGTTCGACTGGGTCACTCCCGAGGCCGAAGGGCTCGTCCGCGAAGCCATGACCGAGCTGGCGGCGACCGCGCGGCCGCTGCACCCCGACCGCGGCCTGCACGCCGATCTGGAGGCCATCCGCGACTGCACCCGCGTCGTCCGTCTGTGGGACGGCATGGCCGCCCGCGCGGGTGTGCCCATGGCCTCGCCCTTCTTCGACGACCGGGTCATCGAGGCGTCCCTCGCCGTCCGGCCCCGCGAACGGGTCACCCCGTGGGCCTACAAACCACTGCTCACCACGGCCATGCGCGGCATCGTCCCCGACGAGTGCCTGCGCCGCGCCAACAAGGCCCACGCTTCGATGGACGCCTCCAACGGGCTGCGGGAGCACCGCGGCGACCTGCTCGCCCTCTGGGACGACTCCCACCTGGCCCGCATGGGCCTGGTCGACGAAAAGGTCCTGCGCGCCCTGGCCCGCCGCCCGGCAACTCCCGGGCTGCAGGACGCGATCCTCTACTCCACCATCGCCTGCGAGGTCTGGCTACGAAGCCTGACGCGGAGAAAGGGGCACAGCACATGACCGTGCGGCTCAGCGCCGACATCTGCACCACCGAGACCACCTACGGAACCGTCCTGCTCGACCAGCGCAACGGAGAGTACTGGGAGCTCAACCCCACGGGCACGCTCGTCGTCCACACCCTGCTGGAGGGCGGCGACGAGGAGGACGCGGTCGACGCGCTCATGGCCGAGTTCGACATCGACCGCTCGCAGGCCGCGCGGGACGTCGCCGCGCTGACCGAACAACTGCGGGCCTCGGGGCTGGCCGCATGAGCGAGCGCAGCGAGGTTTCGGCATGAGTACCCCCAGCGCCCTGGCCCGCCCCACCGGCGTCCCCCGCGCGCACCGCCTCGGCGCCCGCGTCGTCCTGCCCGCGGCCTACCTGATCGCCCGGCTGCCGCCCCGCCGCATCCTGGCCCTGCTGACCGTCTTGCGGCGCGGCGCCGCGCCCGCCACCCGCGGCCAGGCCCAGGCCGCCCGGGACGCGCTGTGTGCGGTGAGCCTCTTCTGTGCCGGGCCGCGCGGCTGCCTGCCGCGTTCCCTGGGCGCCGCGCTGCTGTGCCGCCTGTGGGGCGTCTGGCCCACCTGGTGCACCGGCGTCCGTGTGGTGCCCCCCTTCAGTGCCCACGCCTGGATCGAGGTCGACGGCCGCCCGATGGGCGAAGGCGTCCCCGACGACTACTTCAGCCGCCTGATGAGCGTCCCCCCTGCCTCCCGGAACACGCCGTGACCGAGCAGGTCGCCACGGACGCCGACCCGCGGTCCGGCGACGACACTCCGCCGCCGGACCCGGCCGAGGGCGGTCGCCGGGGCGCGCCCGGGGCGGTCGTCACCATGGTGCGTCTGGCCGCCGGCCACCGGTCCGCGATCGCCGTCGCCTCCGTTCTGACCCTGGCCGGCTCGGCGATGGGCCTGGCCCAGCCGCTCGTCGCCCGGCGCATCGTGGACGCCGCAGGACATGAGCGCCTGCTGGGACCGCTGTTGCTCCTGGCCGCCCTGTTCGTCGCCGAGGCGGCTGCCGGCGCGGTCGGCCGCTTCCTGCTCGAACGCATGGGGGAACGGGTGATCCGGACCATGCGCCACGGGCTGGTCTCCCATCTGCTCCGCCTCGACATGCGCGAGTACGGCCGGCACCGCAGCGGCGACCTGATCTCCCGCGTCACCGCCGACACCACCGTCATCCGCGAGGCGGCAGCCCAGGCCCTGGTCGACCTGGTGACCGGCATCCTGGTCTCCGTCGGCGCCCTGGCGCTCATGGCATGGATCGACCCTCTCCTGCTCCTCCTCGTCGCCTCCACCGTCGTCGCGGCGGCCGTCGTCGTCGCCTCACTGCTGTCCGGTATCCGGGCCGCCGCCGAACGTACCCAGGGAGCCGTCGGCGACATCGCCGCCGACCTCGAACGAGCCCTCGGCGCACTGCCTATGGTGCGGGTCCACTGCGCCGAGGCCCGCGAAGCCCGGCGGATCGGCACCCGGGTGGAGTCCGCCTACGACGCCGGTGTGCGTACCGCCAAACTGGCCGCGGTCATGAGCTCGGCGGTCGAACTCGCCGTCCAGGGCTCCTTCCTGCTCGTCCTGGTCATCGGCGGCATGCGAGTGGGGGGCTCCGAGTCCCTCGGAGAACTGGTGGCCTTCCTCCTCTACGCCTCCTACCTCGTCGTCCCGCTCTCCTCCGTCTTCCGCGCCATCGGCCTCATCCAGCGCGGCATGGGCGCCTACCAGCGCGTCGACCAGGCCCTGGCGCTCCCCGAGGAACCCGCCGGCTCCCCGCGCCCTCCTGCGCGCCCCCGCCGCCCTCGCCAGGCCACCGCCCGGACCGCCGACGCGCTCGCTCTCCGCGAGGTCCACTTCGGCTACCTGCCCGGCCGGCCCGTCCTGCGCGGCGTGTCCCTGTCCGTGCCCCATCGCGGCCAGGTCGCGCTCGTGGGCCGCTCGGGCGCCGGCAAGACCACGGTCTTCTCGCTCGCTGCCCGGTTCTACGAACCCCAGGCGGGCGCCGTCTTCTTCGACGGGCATCCCGCCCCCGAACTGACCCGCCGGGAGTGCCGGGCCCGCATCGCCCTGGTCGACCAGAACACCCACGTCGTCCACGGCACCCTGTGGGACAACATCACCTACGCGATGCCCGGCGCCGACCCGGCCGAGGTCCGGGGAGTGCTGCGCCTGGCCAACCTCACCGACGTCGTCGACCGGCTCCCCGGCGGCCTCTCCTGCGTCCTGGGCGAGCGCGGCACCACCCTGTCGGGCGGCGAACGCCAGCGCATCGCCCTCGCCCGCGCCCTGCTCACCCGGCCGTCGCTGCTCCTCCTTGACGAACCGACCTCCCATCTGGACGCCATCAACGAAGCCGCCCTCAGCCAGGTCATGCGCGACATCGCCCGGCGGTGCGCGCTGCTGGTCATCGCCCACCGGCTCTCCACCGTGCAGAACGCCGACCGCATCTACGTCCTCGACGCCGGCCGCGTCATCGCGGCCGGCACCCACGAGGAACTCCTCGACCGCAGCGCCACCTACCGGGAACTGGCCGACGCCCAGACCCTGCGCGGCCCCGGCGACAGCGGTTGACGAGAGGCCCGCCGAGCAGGAGATGGGAACTCTCCGACGCGCCTGCCGATGCAGGAGTTGCTGCGGCGAGACCACTACTTACGAGTCGGTGCGGCTGCTGCGAGAGCGAACGCCGCGACGGTCCTTCGGATGTCCATGCCTTGCGAACGGCTACTGGCGCAGCTGGTGACCGCGCATCGCCTCAGGGTGACGCGCGGTCACCAACTGCGGATCGTCCAGCCCTACGCGGATCCGTTTCGCCCCCGACTCACCCGTTCGCGCCTGGGCGGAGCACCCGGCCCTGGCTCTCTGAGGCGACCGACGTCCTACAGATCAAGGGAGTTGTCACCGTTGATGGTTCTGGCGCGGTCAGGGCCGATGCGGTGAATACGGCTCTCGCGCGCGGGAGCCCGACGGGCGAGCCGCCCCGCAGCCGGTGACCCGGGACACCGTGCGGACGGGCGGGGTCCGCCCGTCCGTCCGCACACGCTGTACGACAGCACCAGAATCGTGGAGGGCAGGAAGGACCGTTACCGGCGGGGGCTTTTCTCCGGAAACGCAGCGTCCCCTCGCCCTGTTACAGGCACGGGGGCGCTTCGTTCAGGAGTGGGTCAGGTCGCCTGGTGCATTGGGCGAGGCCGATGATGAGGCCGCCGAAGACTCCGCCCAGGACGGCTTCGGGCTGGCCCAGGGCGGCACCGAGGAGGCCGAAGGTGGCTCCCTCGCCCATCTTGTCTCCGATGCAGTTCATGCGGCCCCTCTTGTCGCTGGACGCGGCGGGCTGCATCATGGCGGCCGTCTTCATCATGGTCTTCTTCGCGGCGGCCCGTGCGGCGGCTGTGGCTGTACGGCACCGGGGCCGCCTGTCCTTCTGGATGGGGCCATTCGGCCTCCGTGCACAGGCCGACCGGCCCCATGGACGGGCCCATTCGGCGGCTGGCCGGCCGGGGGCGCCGGGAGGACGGTGGGTACGGGCTCGAAGAGCGGGCCGGCCGTATCTCCCTCCCACGCCGGGCGGCCGGGCAAGCCTTCGTGCTGGAAAGGGTGTTGTCCCGAACCGGCCCCGTGCGGACCGGAACGCCCTGGAGAGACCTTTGCGGCGCCGTGTGCGAGGGCGGCGCCGCGAAGGCGAGTCTCCGCCGGTCCGGCCGGATCGGCACGGTTTCCTCACCGCCCCTGCGGCCTACGATGCGAAGGAGATACCCGGGCGGCGGCACTGGGCATCGTGCGCCAACCGGTCCAGCCGGCCGCCCTCTTGGCGCCCGGGCCTGCGTTCACCGTCCACCCCGTTCATGGGGTGGCCGGAGCTGCCGCACCGACATACGGCGGCTCCGGCCCTTCTTCCTCACGGCGTTGTTCGAGCCGGGGTCGCTCGCGCAAGTCCCGGGCGCCGGTGAGGACGGTGGGAGCGAGGAGAGTGCGGAGGGGAGTCCACCTCCTCGCGCAGGCGGCCGCCGCCGCACCGTCCATGACCGGGCGGCGGCCGTCCCACAACCAGCAGACACTGGTTGGCAGTTCGACTACCTGCTGGGGTCCCAGATTCACCTTCCGTCCATGCCCTTTCATCGAGGCAGGGAATCGCTGCGTCACCGGCAGAGCCGATGGCGATGGGCGCAGTCGGAAGACATCCGGGAGGGGCCTCGAACCCGCCCTCATAAAGGTGGCACCGACCCCTTTTCGGTCGGCGCCGGCAGGGCGGGGTTCTGGCCCGGTTCTCGGTGCAGCCTCGTTCTGCGGCGACCGCCGCACCGGTCACCAGGGCCCGCCGGAACGGCAGAAACCCCGGCTCACGGCGCGACGTCCACGAGTGCCCTTGGAACATACTCCCGACCACCTCGCATGGCCCCTGCACGGCCCGGGATTGGCCAGAGTCAACTCCCCTCCGGACCCGAGGCCGGACCAAGCGGCACGCCGACACCCACGGCCCTCCCGCTCGGCAGTCGGAGCGGGTCGCCGACGTCAGCCGTCGACCTCGATGCCGAAGCCGACGCCGACCTCGGGCTCGCCCCGCTCCTCGCCGGCCACATCGACGCCATCAGCGATCAGGCCGACCGCCTGCACGTCCTCGAACTCCTGCGCACCGCAAGGATCACGATCAGTGACCGGGCCGAGGACGCGGACGACGTCTTCGACCCCTCCCTGGCCCGCTACCGCGACAAGTGCCGCCCGGCCACTACCTACACCGACCAGGGCCGCCTCCACTACGACCTCGTCCTGGACCTTGCCGAGCAGCTCCGCGCCCACTTCGCGGACGAGGACTGAAAGGGCTCCCTGCCGTGCCTCACCTGGTCGCGCTGAAGCTCCGCGACGACGTGCGCCGGCTCTGCGAGGGCCGACGGCACGAGCGAGGACGACTTCACCTACGTCCTGGTCCGCCCCGAGGAGATCGACGTCGATGCCCTGACTCCCGCGCCCGCGCCCTGGCCTTCCACGGCTGTCCCGGCCACGGGAAGGGCGCGGTCCGCCTGGAGCGCGACGCCCTGGTGCGCGAGGGCCCCAACTTCGCCTACCACCACGGGGACGGCCCCAAGGCGGACATCGAAGGCGCCAAGCACCAGTCCGCCATCCAGACCTCCTGGGCGAGATTCCCCGCTGACAGTGCGCTGAGCACCGCCCAGTGGCTGGAGCGCGAAGTGCGCACCTTCCCGATGGACTGCTACCCGGTCGGTCCCGCGCACGGCCCGCGTCTGCCCGCGGACATCGTCGCTGCGGCGGCCGCCGACCAGGCGGTCACCCAGGACGGTTTCGCCGTCTTCATGGAGGGGCACGGCTGCCCATGAGCCTCACCGGCTGGGACACCCTCAAGGACACCGGGGCCTTGCCGACCCCGGACCGGTACGTCGACGGGCGGCCCCAGTGGCACCCCGACACCCTCGCCCGCTACGCCGGTCGCCGCCGGGAGCTTCGGCCGGTGAGCCGGGTCGCCGAATACCTCGGCTACACCGGCTCCTCCGCCACCGGCACCACCCGCAAGCAGCTCTCGCGCTGGGGGCTGCTTCCCGAAGGCCGAGGGCCCGGCCGCGGCGGCGAATCCCTCTACGCCGCCGACCAGATCACCGCCGCCCACACACACCGCCCCGGACGCGGCGCCCGCACCGACCTCCACCCACCGGCCTCCTCCGGCGGCGCATAGACCACCAGGTCCCGCTCCGGCACAGCCGATGAGCAGCACCAGCGCGGCCGAGGCCGTCGGGCCGGGGCTCTCGGCTGCAGGCCCGGCCCTCGTCTGCGGCTCAGGTTTTGCGGACGGCGCTGGTGAAACCGGCGAGGAAGAGGGCGCTCAGGGCCCAGGCCCCCCCTTCCCTTGCCGCCCGGATTGCGGCGGCTGGCGGACTGGGGCCGGTCGGTTCGTGGATCTGGCCGCGCCCAAGGTTCCCGACGGATCAAGTGAAGCCTCGCGCGCATCACTTGATTCGGATTCAACTGGCGTTTTCTGGAGATGACTTGAGACGGAACGACTCCTGGGCTGGGGGGGGGACACCATGGCAACGATCGATCCTCGTCGGGGACTCTCCATCGAGGGAGGGATCTCCATCAGCGGGGCAGTTCCCGAGGTTTTCCAGCACGTCCTTGGGCAGGCTCTGGGCCGGGCGCCTGGCAACACATCTCAGGTACCGCCCACTCCCGTGGAGCCGTTCTTCCGGGACTCGGACTTCAGATCTCTGGTTTCCCTCGGGCATCACGAGGGGATCGGCGACGCCCGTGTGGTGACGGCGCGCAGCACCGGTGAGGGACCGGCCGTTGAGGGGTTCGTGAGCAACGACACCGTGGAGATCGGCATCCTGATCACCGATGCGCGGGAGCCGAGTCTATGGGGCCGCTACCAGGCGCTCGGTTCACGCTTCCAGCGCGAACTACATGGGCTCGCCGACTCCGCGGACTTCGCGCTCACACGCGTCGAGGTCCGCGAGGGTTCCCTCTGGGTGTGGTTGAAGATCCAGATGAAGCGAGCCTGGGCCTGGCTGCGTGCGAACAGCGGCTCGCTTCGCTGGCTGCAGGACCACAAGGACGACGTGACGTTCTGGGTCAACACCCTGTCGCAGCTCGCAAGGCTCCTGCGGAAGCTCCTGCACCTGCTGTGGTGGTTCTTCTTCGGTGGCGGCCCACTGCCGGACTTCGGATGACCACTGGGTCAGTGGATGCCCCCTGACCGTTCGCTACCGCATGCCCGTGCTGGCAGAGGTCGCAGGGGTGTCCGTCCCACAGGGGAAATCGGGGAAGCTCCCGGCGGGGCCCCGGACCTGCCCGGCTCGTCGAAGTCGGCTTCGTCGGAGTGCGGTTGAGCGTGCCGGGGCGGTCGGCCTGGACACGGCTCTGCGAGGTCAGCGCCTTCGCCCGTACGGATCCGGCCCGGACGTCCCGCGGCATCCTTCTTGGCGCCGTTCGCGTAGTAGCCGTCAGCGGCGCAGGACGTGAACCACGCGGTCCCTGCCAAGGATCGGGGCTTTCTCGCATCCCCGCGGGGGCGACCAAGTAGGGGCCGACCCGTCAGCCGCTGTGGCTGTGGCTGTGGCCCGGCGGTGTCACGTCGATCTGGAAGGCAGCGCAGGTCGGAAGCCTGCCCGGGTGGCGTGTCCTGCGATCGTAGTCGCGGGTGAGGTGGCGGTGGTCTACGGCCACCGTGGCGGTTGGTAGAGGCAGCTCCGGAGGCTGGCGCCCTCTGGGTTATGTGCGGTCGGCGGTGATGAGGAGGTAGTGGAAGCTGCCTTCGCGGTAGGCGGTCAGGAAGGCATCTTCGATGCCGGTGGCGAGGTGGGAGCGGGCGCGCAGTTCCCAATAGGGGATGGTGAGCGGGGTGAGGTCGGTGACGGTGATGGGGACGAGGCCGTTCGCGTTGAGGGCTTTGAAGTAGGCGCTGCGGGGGTGGATGTTGCAGGTGTAGTGGGTGTCGATGCGGCTGACGGCTTGGGAGCGGCCTCCGGTGAGGTCGTTGGAGCAACCGGTGATGCACACGTAGCGGCCTCCGGTTGTGAGGACGCGGGCGAACTCGGCGAAGGCTTGGGCGAGGTCGACGTACATGGTGGTCTAGTTGGTCCACACCGCCTGCCGGGATCCGGACTCCAGGCCGGTGTCGAGCATGTTGCGGAAATGGAAGCGGACCTTGTCGTCGAGGTCCTGGCGCCGGGCCTGGGCGTTGGCGAAGTCGACCTGGTACTGGGAGATCGACACTCCGTCGACGTGGCATCCGTAGCGGCGGTGTGCCATGAAGGAGGTGCCGCCGCGGCCGGAGCTGGCGTCCAGGAGCCGGCGTTCAGGTGTGATGGGGCCGAGGTGGTCGAGCAGGAGGTCGGCTTGTGCGCTTTCCAGGCGGTGGAGTTCGCGGACGGTTCGCTGCTCGTGGTCGGGGGCGGTGGTGTCGAGGACGGTGGGGTCGTAGGCGCCGATGCCGTAAATGGTGGTGGTACAGCTCGTCGACGTCGCCGAGGGCGAGGTTGACGTCGTCGTTGACATGGGTGTCCCAGTAGGCGGCGACCGCCCGCTGGTAGTCGGTGCGCAGCACGGCCCGGGTCGGGTGGGGTGAGGTGGTCATGTTCTCTCCATGTCGTGGGGGGCGCGCCCGTCGGCGGCCTGCCGGTGGTATCGGGGGGCGGTCCGGTGCCAGGCGAGGCTGCCGGCGCACCAGTCGAGTACGCCGTCGAGGAACCGGTGGAGTTCGCTTCCGCCGCGGTGGGCCAGGTCGTCGCACTGCTGGCGGAAGCGGTGCATGAGCTCGTTGTGGAGGTCGGCGCTGATACGCAGGGCCTCCTGCGGAGTGCAGGGCTGTTCGGCCGTGATGGCTCGGGGGAGGTTGAAGTCCCCGTGGGCACCGGTGGCCTCGGTGTCGGCGGAGTAGATGTCGTTGGCGATGGAGGCTGCCAGGGAAGCGGTGCCGACCGCGTCGTGCACGTCGGGGTGGGCCCAGACCTCGGCGGGCAGCCGGTAGCCGCCGAGGGTGTCGACGGCGGTCATGCAGGGCAGGAAGCTGTTGGCCTGCCGGTTCATCAGGTACTCCCATACCTGTGGCTGGTACCGGGTGGCACGCCAGGTTGCTTCCTGCGCGAGGGCGGCGAACAGGGTCCGCAGGGTGTGGCGGGTCCGGTCGAACCGGGGTGGGAGTGGTGACGCGCTGCAGGTGGCCGGCGGCGGATCGCAGGCCCTTGATTGAGTGCGGGGTCGTCGCGGGTGGCGGCGTCGAAGGCGGCCTCGTGGCGGTCGGGCAGGTGGACCCTGCCCAGGACGGCGGAGGCGGTCGCCAGCCGGGATCCCAGCAGGCTGGGCACGGCTCCGAGGTCCGGGTCGTCGCAGTAGTGGTCGTCCAGGGCCCAGATGGCGAGCGCGCACCGGGCCGGGACCATGAGCAGGTCCTCGTCGTCGGTCGCGGGATGGCACAAGGTGGCCAGCCGGCCGAAGCCCGCGTCGCGCACCCGCTCCATCCGGCCGTGGTACAGCCCGATACGGTCGGCCCATTCCAGGAGGCGTTCGTCAAGCCGGCCGGCCAGCACTGGATCGTCGCGCCGCGGCGGTGGGCAGTCCAGACGCGGCATGGCAGCCGCCCGGCCGAGGACCGGTTGCGAAGGCCGCGCGGCGAAGCGGCCTGCGGCGGAGGTGCCCGGCCCGGTGGGGCCGCCGAGCGGGCTCACGTCAGGTCCGGTGGCTTGTTGTAGTGGCCGACCTCGACGTTCTCCAGGACGCCCAGCGCACTGGGCAGGAGCGGTGCCACCGAGTAGTAGTTGCTGACCAGGTACGACAGCGTCGCCCGGTCGTCGATGCCCATGAAACGAACGGACAGCCCCGGCTCGTACTCGTCGGCGATGCCCCGCTGGTAGAGGCCGATCACCCCGCCGTTGTCCTCTCCGGTGCGCAGAGCCATGACCGAGCTGGTGAGGTCGGCGGAGATGGGGATCTTGTTGCACGGCAGGAACGGCACGCCGCGCCAGGCCACCACGTGGTGCCCGTTGAACTCGGTTCCGGGCGGACAGATCCCGGCACGGGTGCACTCGCGGGCAAAGGCCGCGACGGTACGCCGGTGCGCGAGGAAGAACTTCGTCTGGCGCCGCATCGAGATCAGCTCGTCGAGGTCGTCCGGCGTCGGCGGACCGTGCCGGGTCGAGATCCGCTGCTGAGGGTCCGCATTGGGCAGCAGCCCGAACTCGGGGTGATTGACCATCTCCTGCTCCTGGCGCTCGCGCAGGGCCTCGACGGTGAGCCGCAGCTGCTGCTCGCTCTGGTCCTGGGGGCCGTTGTACAGGTCGCCGACGCGGGTGTTAATCCGCAGTACGGTCTGGGCGACGCTCAGGGGGTACTCCCGCGGACTGACCTCGTAGTCGACGAACGCCGCCGGCAGCTGCGCTTCCCCGCGGTGGCCGGAGGCGACGGCGATGTCGGCCTCGCCGCGGCGCGTCATCGCCGGCCGGGGACGGGCGAGGTAGCTGTCGATGTGCGCGGTGAGCTTGGGTGATCCGGCGCGGATCTCCTTGAAGGTGCGGCGTGGGAGGACCAGCACGGTACAGGCGGTCGCCGCCCGGTAGGTGAATTTCCGCTTGCTCTTGCTGGGCGTCCCGCCGCTCGGCCCGTACGCCGACGCCTCATGATCCACGGCTCAGTCGGGCGACTCGCGGGATCGAACCGATCATCTCATCAAGGGGCCCGGGCACATCCAAGGTTCGGGGAGCGTTGCCGGAGCTGTCGGCGGTACCCGGGGTCGGCGCTGCGTTGTTCGGGGCGTGGGGCGGCACGAGTGGGTGGCCGGTTCGCCACCTTGTCCGTGTCGTGGTGGTCCCGTCATCATCGCCGCGAGGAGCTGTTCCCGAGCGATCGGAGTGATGGTGAAGCTGCAGCCTTTGCTGACGCGTGAGCAGCTGATCGAACGGAACCTTGAGGTCGTCGGATTGCACATGGAGCGGGAGGTATCCGACCTCGACGCGGCGATGGCGCTTTACACCGACGACGTCGTCTGGGAGGCGCCGGCCCGTGGTGTTGTCTGCCAGGGCGCCGAGCAGATCAAGGCTGTGTACCGGGATCTGTTCGCTTCCCTTCGTATTCACACCACGACCACGCTGCTGCGCACGGCGAACGAGGAGTGGGTGTTCAACGACAAGATCCTGACCGTCACGGTCGTCGACGACCGGATCCCGAACCTGCCCTTCCCTGTAGGCGCCAAGCTGTCCGTCCGGAAGCTGGGGGCCTTCCAGCTCCGCGACGGCCTGATCTGCCGCGAGATCTCCCACGAGGCGTGGCGGCCCATCGACGGCCCCACCGCGCATGACGACATCCCGCGCGACGCCCATACCGTGCACCACGGCGCTTAAGGCCGTGCCCTGCGCTACGCGTCGGACCGGCCGCTTGCAGCAGCACAGCGCGGCCTCAAGGAGGCACGCGGATACGGCGGAACGACCGCAGGTCGGCGCGTGCGCGGGCACTGGTCTCGCGGGGTCTCAGGCACGGAACCGCGTCGATAGCCTCCGGGAATGAGTGAGCAGACGGGGCGGAACGACGACGCTGCACCCTTCGCCCGGAAGGATCGCGGGCATGGCATCTGACGCGGACCAAGGCCGTGCCCTGTCGTTCGACGCCGTTGCCGCGCAGTACGCAGCCGCTCGCCCCGGCTATCCGTCGGATCTTTTCGATGCCGTGGAGGAACTCGCCGGCCGGACGCTGGTCGGCGCCGATGTACTGGACTGCGGGGCCGGAACCGGTATCGCCACCGGGCTGCTGTGTGAACGCGGTGCCCGTGTCGTCGCCCTGGAGCCGGGCGCCGGAATGGCAGCCGAGCTGCGCCGGGCCGAGCCGGAGGTCCCGCTGGTGCGGGGCGAGGGCAACCGCCTGCCCTTCGCCTCCGGCAGCTTCGACGTGATCACCTACGCCCAGGCATGGCACTGGACCGACCCGGCCTGCTCCGTCCCCGAAGCGCTGCGCGTGCTGCGCCCCCATGGTGTGCTGGCGCTGTGGAGGAATCACGCCGACCTCGGCGTCGCGTGGGTCGCGGCGGAGGAGGACCGGCTCGCGCCCTTTATCCACAGCCGCCCGATGAACGTGCCCGTGGTGTTCGCTCCCTTCCCGGTCCGGGTGACCACCCGTGAGATCGCGTGGTCGCGCCGGATCGCCGTCGAGGAACGCATCCGCAACCTCGCCACCCTCTCGCACTTCGTGGTCATGGACCCCGTGGAGCGGGCGGAACTCCTAGGCCTCAACCGCACCGCACTGACACGGCTCTTCCCCGACGGCGAGCTCGACGAGCCCTACCGGTGCGTCCTGACCCTCGTAAGGCCGACTGACATCCAAGCCTGATCACGGCCGGAATGCATCCGGGCACTCACCTCAAGGAACCGACACCGGGGGTGCGCTCTGGCAGCGGAGCCCGCCGAGGTGCCACTGTGGATTGCCATCGCAGTAACCATGGACTCGTAGACGGCGCCGAGTTGGAGGAGGCGTCGACGCCTGGATGTGCTTCAGCGAGCAGCGGACATAACGCTACGGAGGCTCCGATGGAGACCGATCGCCTGCTGATCACCGCGAGCGGGCAGGGAACGGTGGCGCAGGCAGACCTGCGGGCGCTGGCCGATGCCGTCAGCCAGGACGGGTATGCGGTGGTGAAGGTCGACGTCCCCGCGCCGGACCAGGACCCGTTGACGGTCCTGGCCGACGCGCTGGGACGCAGACAGCTGCATCCCCGAGGCGATCAGCATGGCGTCATCGCGACGGTGACCGGCAACGGCGGCCAAGCGGTGCACGAGCTCTGCGCCGCGTGGCGCGACCATGCCGATGAATACCAGGCCGTGGGTCTCAAGGACGTGGGGTGCCATACCGACGGCGCGTTCATCGACGGGCCCGGCGTGGCTCCACCGGCTCTGCTGATGCTTCATTGCGCTCAGCCGGCGGACCTGGGTGGCGAAAGCATCCTGGTGGACGGTGCGACGCTGTTCGAAGCGGTGCGGCAAGCAGACCCGCCTCTGCTGCGTGAGCTCCTGCGCCCGCAGTTCACGTTCTGCCGGGACGAGCTGATCGCAGTCAACCAGCCGGTCTTCAGCCGCCGTGGCCGCACGGCCCGTGCCATCCGCTGGCGCTTTGACAAGGCCCTCTACGGCACCCAGCCCGCCCTCAAGGCCGCCCGAGCCTTCCACGACGGGTACGTCCAGACCGCACCCAGCACCCAGATCCTGCTGCGCCGCGGGGAGATCCTCGTCGTCGACAACCTGCGGATACTGCACGCCCGCAAGGAATCACACGGACAACGGATCCTGCGCCGCGCGTGGATCGCCGACGAAGCATGCGAACCCGTGACCAACCTGACCCACAGGGGCACCCACCCACGCGCCTACCAAGCCTTCGACTTCTACCAGCCCCTCCCTCACAGCACCCGGCAACACCCCGCGCCATTGTCCCTGGGCGCCAAAAGCGCTGTAGGTGATGAGGACCTGCTCTCCTTCTTGCCCATGTGATCACTGATGATTTCGATCCAGGATGACGGTGTTTGGGCGAAGAGCACGTCCGGCTTGATTGCGGGGAGCAGGTCGCCGTCTCGGTGGCGGAGGGGTCGGCCAGGGCGCGGTGGTGGCGTTGCCGGCGAGTGGCCGGGGGGCAGGCTCGGTGTGCGCGGGTAGCTCGAAAAGGTCGGGGTGAGCGGGCCTTCCGGCCGGTTGGGGGCCGGGAGTGGGGGAGACTGGGCGGGTGACCACAGACCCACGCAGTCCTTCAGACAGTAACGCCCCGTGCTTCAGTTCTCCGGAGCCGGTACGTCCATCTCGGGTCGAGCCCCGCTCGGCGGCCGGTGCTCCGCCCGCTACCTTCCTTGAGCCCCGGCTTCGGCCTGACCTGTCGGCCGACGCATCAGTTTCCTGATCACGCTGCAGCGTCCTCTGAGACTGCTCATCGGCTTTGCCGCTCATGGCTGTCGCTCCCTGGCGGTGGCGTGACGACTGGTCATCCACCAGCCGCTGGACCTGTAACTGTCCGCAGCAGGACGCCACCATGCATGCATAGAGGACGAACGGTCATATCCGGCCAGCCCCCGATGAAGTGGATTGGAGCGTCTCTCACCACACGGGAAACATGGCCCCGAACGGGAGAGTTCAACACGCAGAACTTGGCAGGGAACTGGAGTGGCAGGTGCACCTGGCCGACGAGTCGTTCCTTGCTGCGACCGACTGGTTCGACCTGGTGGGCAGGATGCTGCATCCGCGCCGTGCGGCGGTCAGCGGCATGCTGCCCCGTGTTCCCAGGGACTTGTCCGGCGGCACCTCAGCCTCCGAGCGAAGACTGGTCCGCCAGCCCGTGCACTGAATTCCCGCGCGAATGGATATTTCTGATCCGCACATGGTGAACTGGCGCCCGATCCCGCTCCGCCCGTCAAATCGGCTCAGTCCAAAGAGGTTTCCTTGTCGAGGTCGTCTCCATAATGCGACTTGAGGCATGTCTTGGTGGCGTCGTAGTCGCGTCTGATCTCGGCGATGATGGCACTGCAGGTAGCGATCCGGTCCTGTGCTGAACGCTCCGGTTCCTTGTTGGCAGAAGCCTCCATGAGCTTTTGGCAGCCTTGCGCGAGCCGCTTGGCCCCGATGGCAGTTGATGATCCCCGGAGTTTATGGGCCTGAATTTCCAGATCCTTGAAGTCCTTGCTGGCCAGCGCGCTGTCGAAGTTCTGGAGATCCTCCTTGGCCTGGTTGATAACGGCTTCGCAGGTCCCTTCCAAAAGCCCCCCCGTCACCTTCACCCAAGGTGGCGACGACCTCCTCGAAGACCTGAACATTCATCAGTTCCTCATTCGTGCTCATCAGTTTTCCTTCCGGTGTGCGAATGTTCTGGCAAGAGCGTGCTCGTTCTGCTCTGGCTGTGGACGTCTGCCGTAATTCCGGCCGTGGTGCTGCGGGCTTCGCCAGATCTCTTTTGACTGTTCACGCCGTTCTGGCGCAGCAGGGGCGGGCTGTGGTGACGGTGCGGCCCGCCGTCTGTCTCGTCGCCGCGTTCCTGCCCGTGCCCCGTGTCTGGGGAGCGATCGGACCAGCCGACAGCCAGGTGAATGAGCCTGCCGGTGCGACAGGCCGGGCCGCCCGTCCCGTGGGTACCACTCGGCGAAGTCCTCGTCCACTCCCGTCCGGCTACGGACACGCGAGCAAGGTGCTCGGCATCCTTCAAGCACAGGCCCCGCGCAGCGCCAGTGCCCAGACGGTCCTGCGCCTGGGGCCCGTGCACATCGAGCCGTCCAAACGGCAGGTCAGCGTGGACGGTTCCATCGTCCACCTCACCCGCAAGGAGTTCGTCCTGTTCGCCCTGCTCGCCCAGAACCCCGGCGTGCTCCTGCGACGGGAGCACATCATCAGCGAGGTCTGGCACCCCAACTCGGCGGTGACCGAACGTGCCCTGGACCTGCAGGTCGCGGCTCTGCGCGCCAAGCTGCGCATGCCCGACCTGATCGAGACCGTACCCGGTGTCGGCTTCCGCCTCGTCGCCCCGGCCTCTCAATGAACTGAGCTCAGTCCGCCGAGGCGAGGTAGTCCTGTTCGGCGGCGCGGACGCGTCGCTGTTCCCGGTCGTGGCGGACGATCTGGACGACGAAGTGCAGGGTGCCGAGGGCGATGACCACGTACACGGCCGTCAGCGAATGCTCGAAGGCCTGGTCCACCGCGGCCCCCCCCGTTCGTCGGGCGTCTGCTGCCGGTCGTGGGCCGCCGCCCGGGTGATGGTGACGGTCGGCCAGGCCATCAAGCACAGGAAGGCGGCACCGAACCACAGGGCACCCACGGCGGTGGGACTCCACAGGCGGCGTGCGACCGGCAGCCCGAGGCCGGTGCACATCGCGCGGGTTGCGGCGTCGGCACGCCGGGCCGCGCCCCCTTTAGCTATCTGGCAGGCTCCGCTGGCCAGGAGCAGTGGCACGCTGAGGACGCCCGTGAGGAGCGAGGTGGCGTCGAACAGCGCGAGCGTCATCAGCACGGCGAACGCCAGCAGGAACAGAGTCCAGGAAAGTACGCCCCACCGCTCGGCCCACAGCCGGTCGGCGCCACGGCGCCACTTCGTCCAGCACCGCCAGGTGATTGCGGCCGTACCACTCCAGAGCACCGTGTACACCAGCACTGCCCGCACGGGCACCTCCCCCATAGACTCTCCGCCCCCGCCCCTCCCGGGACCCGTCACCTTACGGCTGGCCCCACGAGCCGGGCCCGGTGGCTTCCGGGTCCTCGGTCAGCCCCGGCCCCGGTCCCAGGGAATCGGATAGGTCACCGTCGGCTTCGGCCTGGCCGGCGGTACCTGCGATCCGGGTAACTTCACCGGATATACCGTGCTGTTCTGTGGGCGTGGGGTGTTTCCCCCACCGCCCGCGGCGGGCATGGTGCCTGCCCCCGCGGCCACCACGAGGGCGATCACGAGAATGGCCAGCTGCTGGCGCCCGCCGGCCGCCCAGCGTGAATGCTGACGGACCGTGTGACCACCGCGTATGTGCTCACTTACCTTCGGCATGGGTGTGCCTCCCCTGTTTGCTGCGCCCGTTCCGTGCGCAGCAGACATGCAAGCACCCGGCACTGACAACACGTCAGGAATCGATCACTGGTGGTGGTTCCGTCGTACGGCCCGGATCGGCTGCGGCCGTGTTCCGCACCGGCCGGGGGAGGGGCGGGCTGTGCCGGGGTTCAGGGGCCATGGGGCGGGCTGCCGCCCTGGCGAGCCCGGCTGGTGCGGTCGAGGACGGAGGAGATCAAGGTCCAGGTGTTGGTCGCCTTGGCAGCGGCCACGGCGCTGTACAAGAGGACCAGGCCGAGCGGTGCCATCGCGGCTTCCCCGGATACGCCCATCGTCCTGGTGAGGACGAACACGGCCACGGCGCCGCTGGCCGCCACCGTGGCGCCCACCAGCAACAGGCGCAGCCAGCGCCCCCGTTCGGGGCCGGGATCCGGCGGCAGGTCGGCTTCCGCCAGGAGCTCCCCGTACAGGCCCCGGGCCTGCGCGGTCGCGGTCGCGAGTGCGTAGCCGGACAGTCGGCGCAGGGCCGCGTCCCGCTCCGCGGTGACGAGGGCGTCCAGGGGTTCGGCCAGCTGTCGGCGGACCCGTCGGGCGTGGGCGATGAGGGCGGCGCGGCCGCCGTACCAGGGCACTCCGGCGGCCCAGCGGGCGTTCTTGCGCAACTGGTTGCTCAGCAGCCTGACGGTCCGGTGGATGTCGCCGATGCTCTCTGCCCGCTCCCGCCCGATGGCCGCGCCCGCCAGCCGGCCGCACGCAGCCACCACGTCCAGTGTCGTGGAGATCAGGGCATCCTCACTCCGTTCCGGGACGCCCATGCCACGGTCGACGACCTGGTTCATCAGGGTGATCACGGCGAAGAACCCGGCCGCGCCCCAGAAGTAGAGCGGGGCGTGGACGAACACGCCGTCCAGGGAACGGTGCTGTGCGTCGGCGGCGATCTGAAAGCCCCCGGTGATCAAGACGTAGGCGAGCAGCCCCAGCCCGAATGCGCGCCCCAGGACCGATCCGGTGAAGGCCGCGTGGGAGGCGAGCGGCGACCGGTCCGGGCGCCGGTAGGCGCCCCTGATGTCGTCCCACGCCACGTCCGGGAAGTCCGGGAAGTGGCGCACCGCGTCCTCGGCCCGGCCGATCCGTCGCTCCACAACGGACCAGTGCCAGGCCCGCACACGATCCCGCCACCGACCAGGGGTCACAGGTAACGCAACCACCGCTCTTTCCCCCTCCACGGACTTCTACGGCGGCACAAGTTCGATCATCTGTCGCAATCTAATCCTCACGACACGTGAGGACACAGTGGTTACACCAGCCAACTCCGATCTCATGCAGTCACATTGAGAACAGGTGCTCATCAACTGCGCAAACCGGAAAGGGGTTTCGCAGGTGGCCCGGCCGAACCCGTGCGCTGCTGGCAAGCCCGCAGATCAAGACTGGAGGCAGCGCCGACAGGACAGCGAGGCTCTCTTGCCGAGGCTCGTGGGGGCTTCCAGACTGCGATCACAGTCGGGGCGAGCGGGGGCGTGATGGCAGCACGGCGACGGCGTATGCCGAAGCGGACGCGCAGACAAGGCAGGGCTGGAGCTCGGTCGTGGGGGCGGCCGCAGTGGTGTGGCTGGTCGGGCACTGGGCGTCGGTGTGGCCTGTCCTGGCCACTGTGCTCGCCGTGGCGGTGGCGGGCGGGGCCGGCTGGGTACTGTGGCGCGCGCACCGCACCGCGGTGGGCCAGGACCGGCGATTGCGGGCGCAGGAGGAGGCGAAGGCACGGGAGTTGTCGATGGCGCAGGTCGACGCTCTGTCGTGACAGGACTTCGAGACCTACGTCGCCGACCTGTGCCGCCGCGACGGCTGCACCGAGGTCGTCGTCAGCGGCAAGAGCGGCGACCTGGGTGCCGACGTCGTCGGCTACCTGGCCGACGGCCGCAAACTCGTGATCCAGTGCAAGAAGTACGCGCCGCACCGCAGCGTGTCCTCGCAGGACATGCAGAAGTTCGTCGGCACCGCGCGCCTCGAACACGGCGCGGACGTCGCCCTGTTCGTCACCACCTGCCGCACCTTCACGAAGGCCGCCCTCGGCCTGGCCGTGCGCCAGGACATCGTGGCTCTCCACCGTGATCTGCTGGGGGCCTGGGTCAAGGGCGCCCATGTGGAATCGCTGATCCCGCTGAACGGAAGCGGCGGCGGCCCGAGGAGGCAGGCGCCGCCAAGCTGAGGTGTCTCACATGGCCACCATGCGCAGGGCCTGACAAGAGCGCGTGGCCTGGACCGGCTGCCGCGTATTCATGGGGCGCCTTCTGAAGGTGCCACGATCCGTGACAACTGCTCCGTAGGCGATCGATGTGGGGCATCATCGGATCGTTCACTTCTGCATCTGATCGAATGTGAAAGAGCCTGCCTGTACTGGCTAGTTGGCGCGAGAGAGAGGGTTTGCGCGGCGAGGGATGGTCGTCTCCGGCCATAACGCTCCGTGCGCGTGGCGTGGCGGTGGGAGGCAGAAGTAGTGTCCGGTTGCCGGTGCGGTGCACCGGTGAAAAAGACAGTGACCCTGGCGGGGCCTACCAAACCGAGCCAGGGCCTGTCGATCACACAAATGCCGGTCCCCGGCACGAACGACTCCCTCGGAGAGGACTTCGCCATGTCTGTGAACCGATCAGTAAGCCAGAGCCTGTTAGGGCCACTGGCGCACGGTGCCGAAGCTATCATCCCGCCCTTCGCTGCCCGGGAAACCTGTGGCGGCGATGACTTGACGGTCACCGTCGGCGGCAGTCTCTTCCTCGCGGTCCTGGTCCTGCCCCTTGTCGTCATCACCGGGATGCCGGGCGAGTGGAGCGTGCCGCTGGCGACGGTGTTCGTGACGGCGGCCGCACAGCGTACGTACGTCTCCTACCGGCGAGTTCGCCTGAACTGACCCGATCCGCCGTCACCGTCGGGTGCCGAGGCCGCCGAGCGCGGCCCCGGCACCCGACGAGTCGACGTTGCGCGGACGGCCAGTGAATTTGCTGCAAAACCGGCTGGGGACGACCACCCCGGCCCCCGTAAACATCTGCCCGCATTTCCCCCGGAAGGGGCTCAGTCATGGCAGCTGGCGCGTTCAGGAACGCCACGTGCCCGCAGTGCGGTACGCCCTTTCGGCAGGAGCGCAAGCAGGGCCGCCCCTATCTCTACTGCTCCCCGGGGTGCAAGGCGTCAGCAAGCCGGCGGAGCAAGGCGCCCGCACTTGGGAGCAGCCCGTTTGACGACGATCTGCAGGCGGTCGGCGAGGACATCGACCAGCTGGCCAACGACCTGCTGGCCGCGATCCAGAATGGTGCGACCCCGCATGAACTGCTGTGGCACGGAGCCGCGCTGCACCGCAGCCTGCAGACCCTCACGGCGCTGAACATCGGCCGCGGCCGGGCACGCGGCCAGACCTGGGACCAGCTCGGCGCACCTCTCGGACTCAGCGGTGAACGGCTGCGCAAGAAGTGGCCGATGAGCATGATCACGCGCCGCCTCGACACCTACCGGGCTTCCCGCGCCGGCCGCCAGGCCGCCCCGCCCGCAGTCCCCCCGACGGTTCCGTCCCAGCGCCGCCCGCCCACCGAGGAAGCGGACGCGGACAACGACAACGACACCGCGACCGCTGCCTCCGACACTGGCACTGCCCCGTTCGCCGCCCAGACCCCGCCGCAACAGCTCGCCAGCGCCCTCTCCTTTCTGCAACGCCGCACGGGCAAGCCGCTCAGGCAGACCGCCGCCGAGACCGGCATCTCCCCCTCCCACCTCTCCCGCCTCCTCGCCGGGGCACGCCGCCCGTCCTGGACGGTCGCCAAGAACCTGGTCGCCGCATGCGACGGCAACCTGCACGAACTTCGCACCCTGTGGGAGAACGCCCACCGCCCCGTCCCCCTGCCCGCACTCCCACAGCCCGCTCCTCTGCCGGTACTCCCGCAGTCTGCCGCCCCGCCCAAGGAATCCGAAGCAGCCCGCATCCAGCTGCGCGACGCGCTCCGCGGCCTCTACCTCGCCGCCGACCGGCCCGACCTGTGGCGCATCCGCGCCGCCACCGCCAACACACTGACCATCGGCTACATTGCGCGCGCGCTGAACGCCCCTCACCTGCTGGGCTGGTCCGCCACGAGCCGCCTCGTCTTCGCCCTCGGCGGCCGCCCCGCCGACCTGCGCCCGCTCTGGCACACCGCGACCCGCCCCGCCCCGATGACCCCACCGTCCTCCACCACCCGGCCCCACCTCATGGCCGAAGCCTTCGGATAGCCCCGCCGACCCGCACCTCAAAGGGGAGGAACCATGCGCCTCACCCAATCCAGCCCTCCGCCCGCCGCCAGCACACCGGCACTCACGCTCCCTCCCGCCTTCGAAGCCTTCTACGCCACCCACCTCCGCTGCTACCAGGCCTACGCCCACGCCCACCTCGCCCGCGCGGACACCGCCGAAGCCGTCGTGCGCACTGCGTTCGGCGACCTCCTCGCACACTGGTCAGCCATCGTGGCCGCCCTCAACCCCACCGCCGAGGCATGGGCGCGCTACAGCGCCCACATCCGCCGCCACGCCCGCTCTCTTCCGCTGCAAACCGACTCCCGCCTCCAGTACCAGGCCGTCGTCCTCCGCGCCGTCGGCTGCTCGGTCGACGACACGGCCGCCACCACCGGCGAGGACCCCAGCAAGATCCGCCACCTGCTCCAGACCTGGCCCGGCCGGCCCCGCTAGCCGGATGCGTCGGCGATCAGAAGCGGTTTTGTCTGCCCGGGAGTGCCGGTCAGGGAAGGGGCGGGCCTGACTACAACATCCCGCATGCCCAAGAACTATCTGTTCGGCCGCAAGGCCACCTGATCTCCCGGTCCCGGGCCGGAGCCTCGGCTCTTGCCGAGGGCGCGGGCTGGTCGGCGGGATGGTCCAGTTGCTGCTGGCGGCGGCGCTGTTCGCCGCGGTGGTCTTCGACGCGCTGGGTGAACAGCTTCACTGCCTCGTCCTCCTGGTTGCGGCCGTGCGCCACGGTCGCGGCCAACTCCCGCTAACGCCGGGTACTTGGAGAGGTTAGAAAAGCGTTGGCGCCGCCTGAAAACCTCATGCGTTTCCCCACGGAGCCTCCGCCGATGTCCCCTGTCGGCCACGCTCCCCCGGCCCAGCACCGCGAGCAGCAGCTTGCGAGAGGACTCGATGCACTCCAACGACCAGGCCCAGGCCCAGACCACCGACGGTAAGAAGCCAGACCTTTCCGCCGCCAAGGCCTCCGCGCGGGGTGGTGGCATACCTGCCGGTCTCCTTGCCCTGCAGAGAACCGCCGGGAACGCGGCCGTCGTCCAGATGCTCCGGCAGGCCGGCCACGCCTGGGCTCAGCCGGAGCAGCACCAGCACGGCGCCAGCTGCGGGCACCAACAGCCCGGACAGGCGGCACAGCCCGCCGTGCAGCGCTCCGCCGTCCACGACGTCCTGCGCTCCGGCGGGCGTCCCCTGGACGACGCGACGCGTACGGACATGGAGGGCCGGCTCGGCGCGGACTTCTCCGACGTGCGTATCCACAACGACAGTGCGGCCAAGGCCTCCGCGGCAGAGGTCGGTGCCCGGGCCTACACCAGCGGCAACCATGTCGTCATCGGCGACGGCGGAAGCGACAAGCACACCCTCGCCCACGAACTCACCCACGTCATCCAACAACGCCAAGGCCCCGTCGCGGGCATCGACAACGGTGACGGGCTCAAGGTCTCCGACCCGTCCGACCGCTTCGAGAGGGAAGCCGAGGCCAATGCGCACCGCGTCATGAGCTCCGCGCCCGCGCCCCAGGCCGAGCCGGGGCACCACGTCGGTCCGGCTTCCGGGCAGGCTGGTGTTGTCCAACGGATGTGGTCCGGGAATAACTGGACGCCCGATGGCGACGGGGACATCCATATGGACTCCCAACAGACAGCCCAATACAGCCAGTCGAGTTTGGGTTCAAGCACTCCAACCCCGTCTCAGTTCCAGTCGCAGTCCTCGTCCCAAGCCACCAGTTCATTCCCCTATTTTGACTACACGCCCAGCCAATCGTCGCAAGAGCGCCAAGAGAACGTCCCCCTGGACGACCGACGCCTACAGGCTGAAGCAATGACCGACATGCACACCATGTTCATTGATTCCATCCACGAGGGGGGAGCAGGCGGCGTAATGGCCACCAAGCCTAGATTCGCCCTAAATCAGCTTCCTTATGGTTTGCCTCAACTTCCGGATGGGTCAATCCCCGGCGTAACGCTGCTGAGGCGGGTCGACTGGGTGGAAGTTAATCCTAGAACGCGAACGGGCGCCCTTCAGTCAAGGTTCCCGGCAACTTATCAGTCCGATTATTTCACCTACAAGATAAATCTAATAAACGACTTCTCTTCGCTATCGTATATCGATTGCTCTAAACCGTTCGAGGTGATCAATCAGAGCCCCCGATCGAACGGCAGGGGATCACAGGGGAGAGCCTACCTCTATGGCCGCCGGTGGGCATTGAATCCCGACTTCTGGGCGGGTCGGCTTGAGGATCCGGAAGAATTTATAACAGCCCACAAGATGGACCTGTCCATGCGGGATGACGATCCTGACCCCAACTTGTTCGAGGCGCTGCCGACTTCAGACGACCAGCCGTTTATTTTCTACAAACAGACAGGCATGGACGACGACCGATTTGTGGGCGATAGCCGCGATTTTGGAACGGAGCAGGAATTCGATATGGATTACTCCCGGCAAGAAATACACGACCCTAGTTCGGTGCGACGCCAGCAGGGGAACTCCGTCCCTCCCGGCAGCTCCCGTGCTGGGCGAAGCACCGCCACGGCGATGGGCGGAACTCAGGCGCACCAGTGGATGGATCACACAGGGGGTTCAGGCGGCAGGCAAGGCACTCTGGCCCGGTACGAGTGGTGCCATCTGATCGGGGACGGCGACAGCGGCCCGAACGTTCCCGGCAATCTCGTGGTCGGCACAAATGCCGTCAACACGGAGCAGCTGGCAATGGAGACGGGATTGCGCCGCTATCGCGCCCAACTGGCCAATGAAGGGCTTGCGATCGAGCTGGACGTAAAGGCGACAATGAAGAACGCGAGCGAGCAGGGGCCAGGCGGGAACCCTCCTCTCGCCCTCTCGCCCTCCTACCCCCTCCAAGCGGACTGGATCAGCTACAAAATCAGCATCGTTGGGAACGATATTAGAAATTCCAGGTTCCGGCAGGAGCTTCATCGGCAGATCATGGACGCGGAACGGGGAACAATCACGGAAGACGAATTCACCTACCTTCAAAATAAGGTGGAGAACGCAATAAAAGATTTCATCGAAGAAACACTGAACAAAGAACCCGAGGCGGACGACGTGGACAGCGATGTGGAGCCCGATGGCGAGGACTGACCGCCAAGTGTCCTGGGGAATTCCAACTGGCACCCGCGGAGAGCGGGTCGTCCCCGGCCCGCGTCCTGACGCCACCGGCGCCGCGGAGGGACGCATCATGGTCAACCGTCGGCGTTGACGGCGCCCCGTTCGTACCGGACGAAGGCTTCCCCCAGGCGCTTTCTGAGCTCGCCCACCCAGTTCTTGTCCGCCCCGAGCATCGGAAAGTAGTCCTGGCCCACCGGGGTCGGTTCCAGGGAGGAGGCGAACTCGTTGGGCGCCCCGCCCCGGAAGTCCTGCCACACCCGTACGACGGTTGCGTTCTCCAGGAGCAGGATCGGGGAGTCGTAGCAGATTTCGGTCTCGGGGTGTACGCCTTCCACGGAGGCCAGGAGCCAGCAGCGGTGGTGCTCGGTGATCGTGTAGCGCTGGCTGTCGCGGCCGCGGTACCGGCCGAATGCGGACTGGCGCATCCTGCCGAAGATCCCGCCTTCGTCCGGGCTCAGCTGCTGGACCGCTTCGGCCGGCAGCTCGGCGGCCTCCTTGCGCTCCTGCTCCTGCCGTTCGGCGCGTTGCTGCCGATGGGTGTCCATCCACTCGGCCCGATACCGGGCTGCACGTATCGCATCGTCACGGCCCGTGGAGGTGAGAGTATCGACGGCCACTGACAGGACGGGGCCAACAAGCCATCACAAGCGGGCAGTTCGCGATCGCGTCGTCGGCCAGGAGACGCTCGTATGCAGGCCCGACGCCGGCCAGAGAGCTACGGTGAGTGCTCGTACCTGACTGTCCGGCAATTTCAGTAAGACGGCAGCCCGTCAGTCGGTTTCCCGTCAGCATGGACGAATGCCAACCTCGCGTGAGCCTGCCATGGACCTATTCCGCGCCTCGCTTGATCCGGCCTCCCGCACAGCGAAGAGCAAGCCTGAGTCCCCAGCGGTCCAAGTCGTATCCCGCGCGGCCGAGGCCGATATGGCCGCAGGCGGGATGGACAACGGGCTCCTGCTGGCCACCTGCTCCGCCGTCGCCAGCAGCGGTCTGACGCTCATGCTCGCCGAGCACCGCGGCCAGACTCCCGAGCAGTTCTTGGACCGCTTCGCCGAGGTTCAACGCGAACTCGACCCCGAGGGAGCCGACGAGCTGGACCTGACTCCGCTCATGCGCAGCCTGTTCCTCGACGACCGAATGGAAAGCTCCGTGCAGATCTTCGCCAAGACATGGGCTGAGGACCAAGCGAAGTTCCTCGACATGATCCTGGAGTTGGGGAGCTACGCCGCCACCTGCATCGAGTTCCTCGACGCTTTGAAAGCCAGCACGGTCGAGGAAACCCTCGATGACCTCGACGCCATGCTGCGCCAGTTCGTCGGCGCCTGACGGCCTACTCCCCGGAGGCGAGAGATGGCTCTTCCTCGACCAGCCAAGTCCGAGTCCCGCGAAGCCCCGGCCGCGCAGCCTGCTCGGCTGAAACTGCACCAGCACGCCGTAAAGGTGGAGACGACCAGCTGCGCCCGCATGCCAAACGAGTGGGAGATTCGACAGCTCGGAGTTCCGTCAGATACGGCATGCTTCGAAACCGAGCGCATCTACCGCGATGCGCAGGGCAAGGTCGTGGAGCGGACCATGACCATCGACTACAGCAACATCCCGCGCTCCGACCTGGCGTTCGACGGCGGCCAGTGGACATAGACAACGACACCAGTGACGACGGCCACCAGGGAGAGGACGGTGAACGCCTGGGCGCCCGCTCGATACGGTTCAGCCAGTGCCGTCGGGCGAGTCGGTCTCGCGCCGCCAGCACCGGGTTGCCGCTGTTGTCGCTCACGAAGGGGAACTGCTCGTCAGCCGCCCATACCCGGGCAGGTGCAGGATCATCCAGACTCCGGGCCACCACGACAGCCGATCAGCGGGCGAACGCTTCGGTCAGCCGGACGCTGTAGCCCTGCTCTTCCATCAGGACGACCGTGACACCGAACGGATCCGGGTGGTTGAGTTCGAAGGGGGTGAAGGCGAAGTTCACCGCGGCCTGGATGGGCGGCACCAGCTCGCCGCCGGGCTGCGGCGGCGGGGCCGGCCTCCAGTCGGGCGCGACTGATGCCCAGCCCTCAGGGCTGCGGGCCAGGAGTTCCTCGTCGTACGGGAACCGGTGCAGCTCGTGCCCGGCCGCGGTGGCGCGCACCATGTTCAGGCACGGCGCCGAGCCGACGACCGGCAGCTCACAGGCGGTCGCCACGTCATGGGTCTCCCACGCCAGGACGACCTCGTCCGCCCTCGCGGCCGCGGCAACGTTCGCGAGTTCCGCGATCCGGTTGAGTGTGTCCTCGCCCACCTTGATCGGGCGGACCCAGATCAGGCCGACGAGCTCACCGCGAACCAGCGGCATGATGACCGGGCGCGGCACTGCCCCCCCCGGCCCAGGCCCGCCGTGTACGCGCTCTTCACCGAGCCGACCAGCGCCGCCCACATCCGTGCCTCCACGAACTCTCCCCGCTCACAGGCCAGTTCACGATCACCGAAGACCCTGCCACGCGGGCCGCACCCATGTCAGCGGCTCACCAGCTCAAGGCCGAGGATCGCTCCGCGGCAGTGGCGTGAACAGTCGCTACCCGTTGCCCGAAGGTGAGTTGAGGATCGCCGTACCGGGCCCGAGTGTCAGGGTGGTGTGCTGGACTGGAGTACTGGCCTGCGAGCAGTCCGGGATGGGCTCGTACCGGGACGCTGGCCGCACCCATCGGACCGGTACGTACCCGGGAGACCGCCTCGCACGGCTCCCGGCGCGCGCTCGCCGGCCACCGGGGCCCCGCACCGCACGTGACCTACCGGCGCACCCCTCAGCGGGGGATTCCCTGTTGAGCCGGCCTTGGAGCCGGGCTGGCGTGGGCCCGCAGGAGACAGCCCCGGCGGGGCGACAGTGTTGGATGAACCTGCACCGTGCTCGTTGGCAGCGGTAGCCTGCGGTCAACGCCAGCGGAGGAGGGGATGATGGGGTCGTCGCGGTTTCCCATGCCGGATGCGTTGGGTCCGGTCGCGCAGGTGGAGTGGGATGCGCTGCGCTCGCTGAGCCGTTCCTGTGTCTTCCTGCGGTCGGAATGGGAACTGACCCGTGCTCAGTCCGCCCGGCTGATGGCCCAGGTCGATGTGGTGGACGATCTCACGCCGGACCTCCCCTTCGCCCACTACCGGCAGGCCGTGGACGAGATGTGCAACGCGGCACTCGCCTCCGAAAACCCTATCGGCGAGATCACCTGGCGGCACGCGAGCGCGAGCGCCATGGCCGGCTTCGCTGTCCTGCACCGCCTGGTCAAGGGAGCCCCGGCGCTGACCGTTGCGGAGTTGAAAGAGCTGGGCGGGCAAGAGCCCACACTCGGGCAGATGTGTGAGGCGTTCTCGGTGCCGGCCAGCGTGCTCCTGGTCGCGCGTGAGCACAGCATGTGGCTGCCGTATGACGAGCTGCGCGAGCGCCTGCTCGCCGGGCTGCGCGGGGCCCGCCTCGACCTCACCAGCTCCCGGACCGGTACGCCGTTCACCACCGAGGCCAACGTCGACGGGGTGCGGCTGTCCGCCGCCTCGCGCCTGGGCGGCGAGCCGCTGTGGGAGTACCTCGTGGAGCCCGTCCTCGACTTCGCCGAACAGATGCCGTACGAAATCGTGAGCTGGCTCGATCACAACGCAAGCCCAGGGGCGTAGCGGAAGGGGCTCACCGGACTGAGACATTGCGGCAGGGCCGGATCAAGCCAGGCATGGTGGTATCGGGAGCGTCGTCGGTGTCGGTGAGGAGTTGGTCCGCGGCCAGTCGGCGCAGCAGTTGGCCGGTGCGTTCCGGCCGGATCGCATGCGTGACCCGGGCCGGTGGCTGCTCGGGGTTGCACTCTCGCGCTGGGGCTGCGGACACTTCGACTGCGAGGCCGGCACCATGTGGTCGACCGGCCATCGCTGCGACGTGTGCGCCGACGTCATCGCCGACAAGTTCGCCGCCCGCCTGCGAGACCGCCGTAGCGCGCAGGGCCTGTGCCGCGAACACGGCCAGCGCCCCGGCGCTTTCGGAGTCTGCCCCGGCTGCGAGCCGACCAGCACGCCCACGCCACCGTCGCCGGGGGTGCCGCGGCCGCGAGGTGAGCGGGTCTGCTGCAGCCGCCGAAAGGTCATTCCGCGCGAGGTGCGGATCGTGATCGAGGGCCGGTGCGATGCGTGCTGGCAGGACCAGACCGCACCGGGCCCCAGCCCGGCGGATACCGGCGCGGCCCCGACGACGGGTTCCACAGCCGGTACAGCGAATCGACTGGCGCGGACTCGTGGCGCAGCACGCCAGCCGCCCGCATGGCGAGGAGGCTGCGTCGTGAACAGCCCGGCGAGCAGCACGACCCGCACGACGATCATGGACGACGGAAAGCAGGACCGATGGCGGGGATGTTCAACGACAGTCTGGAGCGGGCCGCGACCGGCCGCGGCGCGCGCATATGCGCCGGATGTGCGGTCGGTGCTACGGCGCCTGCTCGGCGCCGGGGTGCGCGTCGGAGCAGCCACTCTCATCGAGCGGCAGACGCCGGCGGCCCGCCCCCGGCGCCACCCCGCTGGACGAGGGGGAGCGGTGATGACCGAGCCTCCGCAGGACCCCGCGGAATACGCGACGCGCGAGCCGAGTGAGGCCCTGCCGCCCGAGTTCTGGGCGTACCACGCCCTGTACCACCAGCCCTACCTGGAGTACGCGCGCATCCAGCTGGGCGATGACGAGGCCGTACGCGGCCTGGTCGACGGAACGTTCATCTACCTGGCCGTGGTCTGGGCCACAGTCACCGAGCAGGAGAACGTCGGCTCCTACGCCTGGGCGCTGTAGGAATGGGTGTGGGCCGAGCTGGCGATGAAGGGCCGCGGCCGAGACGCTGGCCTTCGCCCGCGCCGTGCGCGCGGCCACCGACCCGATCCTGGACAGTTTCCGCGCGCAGTTCCGCCAGCAGGTTACGGAACTCGAGGACACCATGGGCCTGTTTGCCGCGATGGTGCGGCTCCCGGAGCGTCAGTTTGATGTCATTGTCCTCCAGTTCGCCCTGGACTTCGACACCAGGACCACGGCTCTGGTGATGGGGATCTGCGAGGCCACGGTCCGCTCCACCCGCCGTACCGCCAAGCGCCGGCTCGCCGCTGACATGGGGCTGGACGTCGACGAAGACACCGATGATGAGGAGTGATGGGCAGATGCGGCCAGCGCGCAGCATCGAGGAGGTCTTGGCCCGGCACGGGTCTTCGAAGGCGAGTACACCAGCAGGGACCTGGAGGCGTCCCGGCGCCGGATCACCCAGGAGCTGGGCGAGTTCAGGTGGCTGCAGCTCCTCGCCGGCCCGGGAACCGCCGGGATCGGCATGCCCCCTGCGCCCTCCACGAGCGGGCCGCCCGCGACCTGCACCCTGAGCCAGGGCATCGTCCACGACGGCGACGCCGCCCGGCGTATCGCCCGCTTCGACACCGCACGCGATCCCGGCGGCCCGCTCGCCTTCGCCTGCCTGCCGGTGCTCGCCGACAAAGAGGAAGGGGCCCAGTTCTGGTGGCAGTTCGCCCCAGGCGCGGGGAACGCAACCAGCGCCCTGTGCCTGTACCTGCTGCATCTACGGCGCGGCGAGCTCCGCGACGCCCAGTACTGGGCCCGGCAGCTCGCCCTGCTGCAGAGCGAGCCGTGCCAGTACATGCCGGTGCCGCACGAGGTTGTCACCGACGCCGGGACACCGATGAGCGTCAGCGTCCGCTACCAGTTACCCAGCGCCAACCAGGCCGTGCCGGAAGCCGCCGTCAAGGACGCCGTTGAGGACCTCGACATCGGCCAGTTCGACGACTTCGGCCCCATCCCGCAACCCGGACCTGATCTCGCCGACCAGTGGGCAGACCTCGTTGCCCCCTGACAGCCCGGGGCCGCGCCCAGGCTCGTAGGTGCAGGCAAGGCCCGGGAGCATCCCCCTAGCGCGTGAAGCCGGGGACACTGGGGCGGAGCAGCCCAGCGACACGCCCCGGGTCGCCGGTTCGAGGAGGCGTTTTTGTGGTTTCGGACCGCGGCGCCGTGTGGCGCCACTGCGTACGGCTCGGCCGTCACGTTCTGCCCCTCCTTGATCAGGAACCGTGGCGGGTGACCAAACGCCATGAACGCCTGCACGCCTGGGACATCGATCGGGACAAGGGCGAACGCCTCATCGCCACGTTCGGGGCCCTGGCCTTCCACGCGATCGTGTCCGATGCCGTCGTCACCGGGAGCCCGCGGACCATCGCCGCGCTGGACGGCATTCCCCTGGCCGCCGTGGCCGCTGCGACCACCGCCAAGCCGGACTTCGAAATCCTCGCCGCCATTCCGACCGAGCACACGGACCCGACCGAACAGGCGGACCTCAACTACTTGCGGCTGCTCACCTACCAGAGCGGCCGGACCGGCCTCTGGCTGCCCCGACTCAGAACAGAACTCCGCCACTCACTGACCACCCTCATGGGCCGCTCCCCCCTGGCCACCCCCACCTGTGCTGATCTCCGTACATGGGCGGCTCAGGCGAACCTGGCGTGAAGAAGCCTGCGCCCCTGCACCGGCCTGCCGTCGCGAAGAGCGATCGCCCTGCGGCCTGGTCCCAGGCCGCAGGGCGGGTGACGTGGTGATTCTGTCGGGGTTGATGGGAGCCACCGTCTCGCGGAGTTTGGGAGCCACTGGGGTCTCGCCGAGAGTGGGAGCCATCTGCGCCGAAAGGGTGGGATGTTGCGCTGACGGAGAGATGTCTGCGGGCTGAGCCATCTGGCCGCGTGACGATGGCGGTCGAGATCGCCGGAACACGGGTGCGAAGGAGCCTGGCATGGCCACCAGGTCGCCAAACGAGGTCTACGCGCTGCTGTACCCCGTTCCGGGCGCGCGCCCGTGCTGTTCTGACCGGGGCCCGGTCAGAGGATGTCTATGTCGATCAGTTTGTGCTCGCCCCCGTGGTGGTGCCACCAGAAACCGTCGTCGTCGGCCGCTACGCGAGGAGCGGGCTGTGGAGCCGCCTGCGCGGACGCGGCGGCGGGAACTATGACTGCGGCGGAAAGCGCGACCACAACGGTGGCGCGTCGTATGAGACTCACGATGAACTCCACATTGTCGGTGGATAAACCTGACAATTCCGACACTAGCTCGAACGTGTCATGTTGTCGCACTGAGTGGTCTAACGACTACTCCGCGCGCGGGGGTACGCTCTCCGCCTTCCGCTCAGTGTGAGATGTCCGTGATTGCAGGGGAAGTTGAGGTTCATGGGGTCCAAGCAACGGGCGTACACGCCAGAGTTTCGTGAGGGTGCTGTACGCATCGTGATCGAGACCGGGAGGCCGATCCCGGAGGTCGCCGAGGAGCTCGGCATCCACTCGGGCACGCTGCACAGCTGGGTGTCGCGGCGGCGGCGCAACGGTATGTCCGTCGGCGTCTCGCTCCTGCGCCAAGGCGCCCGCGAACTCATCGACGCCATCCCCCGCTGACACCAGGCCACGAGCGTCCGCAGCCGTGTCGCGGGCGCCCACCCGGACGGTCTACGCTCCCTCCCGGCTCGCGCCAGCATGGAGTGTGCGGGCAAGGCCCCGGTCCCCGTGACGGGACGCAGTACGGCCGGAGCCGCACCATCTCTATCACCCGCTCTCGCCCTTACCGCCACGCGCTGCCCGTCTCCGGGCCACGTATGGGGCGAGGTGCTCACCTAACTGCTGCTCGGCGTGGGCGTGTTCGTCTGCGGTCAGGGCGCGCCGCGCGCACAGTTCGGTGATTTCGACCTTGTACGTGCGGTAGTCCGAGTCGGGCCGGGGCTGTTCCTCCGAGTACCAGTGCCATCCGCGCAGGGTGGCCCGCCCGAGCTGCCGGTTGGCTTCGGTGAGGTCGCCGAAGTGGTGCAGGAACAGTTCGACCACATCACGGTCGAAGTCGAAGCGCGCCACGTCGCCGACCGTGCACCCCGAGCAGTCCTGCTCCGGCCCGGGGCAGGGGGCGAGCTGGTACTCGTAGCGCGGATACGTACGGCGTGGATGGGCACGGCGCTGGCGGTAGGCCCGGCCGACACCGCGCCGCTGGACCTCGATCAGCTCCTGCTTCTGGAGGCTGCGTACGGCCCGCCGTACGGCGGCACGCTGGGCGTCGCTCGGCTCGGCCACCTCGTGACAACGCAGGCGAGTTGGCTGACGGAGACCAGCAGCGGAGCGCCGTCGATCCTGCTGCGCCCGGCGGGTTCACTGCGCAGGTGGGCCAGTACGCCCGCTGCACTCTTCCCCAGCCGCGTGACATGGCCCCAGGGTCTCGTACGGGCTGGTCCTGGGCAACGCACGCTTACTGCCCGGTGGGGGCCATCGGCGTACCGGCGCAGCGGGCGCGTCTCCACCGGTACGGTCATCGCCACGGCACCAAAGACGGCACATACCACCGGACCCGGGGGCCAATGGGTGTGGAGAACGGGCCGGGGAACGCCACGTGGGGCGGCGAGTGGCGAAGGCACCTTCGGTGTCCACAGAAACCGAGAATGCCGGGCCGCCTGTTTCGGTGACCCGGCATCCTTAGTAGCTAATCAGAGCGAGACCCGTATCAGCAAGAGCCAGCCTTCACGGCAACGTACGGGCGGCACTTTCCGACCGGGTACGGTCCGGCAAGAGGGACGTTCTTCCACAGGACGTGGTTCGTGCACTTCTGAACCTGGCTGAGGTCGAGGCAGGCGTTAGGGTCGAAGGTCATGGCACTGGCTTCGTTGTTGTTGGCCGGCAGGGCGGCGAAGAGTGCGACGCTGAACAGTCCGGTCAGGACCGCAGCCAAAGTCTTGCGCATTTTATATCTCCCGTTTTCTGGCGCCATTCCTCTGGCGCCGGGAAATCATGCGATCACTAACGGAGTAATGTCAAAGGGTGGTAAATGTTTCCTATAGTGAAATCGATATCGCGAAAATGGTGCAAATTCGGCATAGCGACTTCTGGGGAGCTGGAGAAAAGGGATATTTCGGGAGCTCTGATGTTTGCGAGATGGTGAATCTTGCTCGCTGGTTCCAGTAGAATCTTCAGCGTTCTGAGATGCCGATCACGTTGCGACGATTCAAGATCATTTAGCGATCCGTGGCGCCCCGCCGGTCCTGCCCGGCTCGCTGTGGGCGAGCCGTGACCTAAAATGCGGCGCGTAGGTGCATGGCTGTAAAGGCCGAATGGAAGGGATGTCTCGTGAGGCAACACCACAGCCTGGGGCGCATCGGGGCTTCCCTTGCCCTGATGGCCTTTGTCGCGGCTTGCGGATCCGGAGCCAAGAAATCTGCCGATGTCTCAACTAAAGCTTCTGGCAGCGAAGTTACTATCGAAGGAAAGACCCCTTGCGTAGCCCTGGAGGGTGCGCAAACAACACTGAAGGTGCATGGCAAGTTCGAGGCGGTGGAGCCGCCCCTGGCCTCTCCGGGCGATGTCGCCCAGAGCTCCTGCTCCCTGGCGCCACAAGAGTGGGAACCGGGACGGACTCTGATGGTCACATTCGCCGATCAAGGTGCAGAGAACTGGCTGAAGTCCCAGGGCGTGACTCAGGCAGTGCGCCAGCAGAAAGCCGGTCGAACGCTATTCAAGGGGCAGCTGCCAAACCAAAACCTCAGCTGCTACAGCAGTATTGACGCACCGTCAGGCAAGAGTATCAACGTCCAGTTGTCTTCCATCGGAGGGCAAGGAGCCGCAAGTGGCAACCTCTGCGACGAAGCAGTCAACGTGGCGGGAGCCCTGGCAGCGAGTACGGGATTGAGCACGACCACCACGTCGTCATAGGCGATGCGAACGGCGGTTCGCCGCGTCGTCGATCTGATGCCGACTGATCTCGCGGTCGGTGCAACGGTGGCGCCGTGCCTGGGAATCAGGCGGGGAGACGGCTCTGTGCTCGAAGGGTTCGGCGGCCCGGCCGAAGCTGAGCGAGGCCCTGTTCGCAGTGCTGGAAGAGGAGTTGGACAAGGGGCCCGTCGCCCACGGCTGGGACGACCAGACCTGGACCCTGTCGAGGATCAGGACGCTGATCGGACGCCGGTTCCACAAGAGCCTGGCACTGTCGACCATCGCGCAGATGCTGCATCGGCACGGCTGGAGCCCCCAGGCCCCCGCCCGGCGGGCCGTGGAACGCGACGAAACGGCGATAGCCGGGTGGGTGAGGGACACGTGGCCGCAGGTGGAAACACCGCGGCGGCGCTCGGAGCCTTCATCGTCTTCGAAGACGAAGCCGGGTTCACGATGACGCCGCCCACCTCGCGCACCTGGTCCCGGCGCGGACACACACCCGTCGTGCGCGTCCGCGGCCGGTCCCGGCGACGCATCTCGGTGGCCGCACTGTGCTGCTACCGACCCGGTGAACGCTCGCGCCTGATCTACCGGCACCTGTCGCACAAGTCCAAGGACAGTACGACCAAGGCCGGACGACGCAGCTTCGCCTGGACCGACTTCCGCGATCTGCTGGTTGCCGCACACCATGACCTCGGTGCTCCAATTGTGTTGATATGGGACAATCTAAACACTCATCGTGCGGCCGGCATGCGCGAGTTCATCGCCGCGACGGACTGGCTCACTGCCTTCCACCTGCCCCCATACGCACCACACCTCAACCCCGTTGAGGGCATCTGGTCCCTGCTGCGGCGCAGTTCCCAGAGCAACACCAATTTCGCCGAGCAGGAACACCTGCTCCGTGCTCTGCGGCATGGCCTCCGAAAGATCCAGTACCGCAGACACCTCATCGAAGGCTGCCTCACCGGCACCGGACTGACGATCACAAACCATCCGACACCGCACCCGAAAGATCAGTAACCACCACCGCGCCCGCCGCGACGCCGCCGGGCCGCTCCCGTACGAGCAGTGGAAGAGCCGATGATGGCGTGGGCGATGCCTTCCGCCGTGTCCGGACCGGCCTGCGCCCAGGTCCGCAGGGAGGTCACGAAGATGCATCCGAGGGCCGATGAGGCATCAACGGCGGGGTGATTTCCTTGCTTTGAGGACGGGGCTGCGGCTTCCGGTTTCACCTACCTGCGCTGCGGACCCGTCCTGTTCGGCGGGCAGAGATCGCAGAGTTCGGGGATATCGCGTTCGCCGTGGGATCTTGCCCGGCAGATCGATGTGTCGGGCGTCCGTGCGGTGCATGCGCGGTCCGGCGCGGCCTGAAAGCCCTGGCCGTCCCGCGCCTCCACCCGGCGGGATGTGGACGATCCATCTCGGGACACCGAACGGCTACGTCCTCACCGCCTGGCTGCGATGAACGGCCCGGGCCAGGGTGTAGGCGCGGGCAGGCCAACCGGATCCGAACCGTACTTCTTCCGTACCGGCGGGTGTTGCTGGTTGAGGCGGGGCCGGGCAGCGGGGAGAGGCGGGGCGCAGGCCTTGCGTGGTGCGGGCCGGCCCTGGAGGGGGTAGTGGAGGGCCCGAATGAACCGGACGACGAGTTCGACGACGCGGAAGACGACGGTCTTCCTGTTCCGATCGACTGTGACGGGTGCGGCCGGGTGATGGAGCCTGGTCTGTTCGACGGCGATGACCTGCCGCTCACGGTGCTGCCGGACTCCTCGGGAGCGTGACGAACGGCTACGGTCCGCCCGCTGATCAGCGTCAAGGGGGCTGCAGCGCTCTGTTGCGAACGGGAGCGGCGCCGGCCGTGCTCGGCGCATACGGGGGTCCCGGTGCGCGCACAGCCCGCTGCTGCAGGATGTTCGTCCTGGGCACGGCGCCGGGCACTGCTCAACAAACCGCTCGGGCGTTATGTTCAATGCTGAGTCTTCCGTTCGTGCCGGTGACACCTGAATGATGAGGAGTGACGTGGGGGGGGCTTCCACCGCACGGCGCATCGGATGGTCCGGCAAACTGTGGCGCCGTGTGGCAGTCGCTGCGCGGCCGTGGCTGCTAGTGCTGTGACCGGGATGGTCCACCGTGATCGGAAGGCGGCTCGCGGGACGAGTGCACGCGCGACGGCTGGTATTACTGGGGCATGCAGGAAGAGACGGCACGCTCCGCGATCGACACGTTCATCTCCGCGTTTAACGCCTCGGACGACAGCTATGTGACTGCCCTGCTCTCCCAGGCCCTGACCTCAGACGTGGTCTTCTGGGGGCCGTTGGGTCGCAGCGAAGGGATCGCGGCGGTCGAGCAGTTCGTGCTGGACATCCGGCGCCACCCGGCGGGGACCGGCACGATGGTGCGCTGCTCAGCGGTGGACATGCCTGACGAGTGGGCCCGGTACCAGTGGGTCTTCACCACGCCGGATGGAGGCCCCCGCCTGGCGGGAACGGACGTCGTCCATCTGCGGCGGAGCCTCATCGACCAGGTCATCGTCTTTGCGGGGGAGATCGAGCCGTCCGCCTCCTGAGTCGTCCTTCTGTCGCTGTCCTCCTCGTGAACGTGTCCCTTTCGGCACTCCGGGGATCTGCGGTTCGCGGTCTCGGCGTCGTGCAGGGGTAGTTCACCTTTCCGGGGCCGATGTGCCGGTTCGCAGCTGGGTAGGTTTCCGGCAGCAGCAGAGAACGGGGCCGCGCATGATCGACGACCTGGTGGCCGTGTGCGACGTCTGCCTGGGCGAGGTATCGGACGGCGACGGAGTCCTCGAAGTGGACACCGCCAAGGCCGACCGGGCGCTGCGCGTCTGGCGGGCGAGGGCCGGTGCGGACCCCCGGGCGCTGTTCCACCTGACACCCGGGGCACGCCCGGTGAAGTGGGCGGTCCGTCACCACGGCTGCGGTACGGGGCCGGTGTTCGCCTACACCAACACGGTCGAGCGGGTCCGCTCCTGGACCGGGCTGCTGGAGTGGAACGTGCACCTCGCCGACAAGCCGTTCCTTGCGGCGACCGACTGGTTCGACCTGCTGGACCGGGCACTGCACCCGCGCCGCGCGGCGGTCAGCGGCATCCTGCCCCGCATCCCCAGGGACTTGAGCGGCGGCCCGGTCGGCGACACCTGAGGATGCCGGCCGCCGCAGGCGACGATGCTGTTCGTCAACCTCTGCGGTGCCCTTGCCGGGGCACCGCAGGCTGCTCCTTCGGCAAGGGGTAGTGAGCGGGGTGGGTCATCGTTGTCGTACCGCGCTGATCCAGGCGGGCAGGGCCATGGCGGCGAAGACGAGCATCCCGCCGATCACCTGGAGCGGTTCGCGGACGGACGGGTAGGGGATCCACAGGACGACCACCATCGCCATCAACTGGAGGTAGGAGAGAGCGCCGAGGGCGAGCGCGATGTTCCTCCACCGGGAGGCCGGCCAGGGCGCCGGGGCCGGAACCAGGGGCTGGGCGGGAGAGGTCGGGGCGGCGGGCGAGGGATGGGTGGTCACGGCGGTCCTTCGGGACAGGGCGTGCGCGAGCGCGCCGGTGGGTGGAGCCTGGTAGCAGTGCGATCGGTGTCGTGGAGTGGGGGGCGGACAAACACGTTTGCTTGAGTCCGGAAGGGCTGTGAATGGGTCAGCAGTTAGCTGTGCAAGGGGAGTTGAGCAGCGCGGCCCGAGTGAGCATGGCTGATGCGCGGCCCTCATTCGATAGCTGTGACCTGCGACATCTTCAGGGGCTCGGTCCTGTCGGCTGCTTACAGGCCTTGAATGGGACCAAGCGGCGGTGTACAAGAACCCGCGCACCGTTGATCCGCGCCCGGGCCGCTCCGGGGCCGCGCACGGTCAGGCAGTCCGCGCAGCCCCGCCCGTGTGACTGGGCGCGGTAGCTGTCACCGTTGGACCCCGGCGAACTGGGGTCGAGCGTCGAGTTGAGCGCGATGGTTGTCACCGTTTGGGCGTCGAAGCTGTCACCAGGTCACACGCCAGCTGGCGACAACCGGGCGAAGCGCGATCTCGGGCCAGCTGGTGACAGACGCTGCGCCCAGGTGACAGCTACCGCGCCCAGTCACACCCGTCGTTCCGGGAAGCTGCGACTTTTCGAGTTAAATGACACCGAGATGGTGGGCTGGCCTGGGGTCTCTGGCCGGTCTGATCGCTCTACTTGACACCGGAAGGTCGTTCTTTGTTGACACCTCCGCCTGTTTTTCGGTCCAGTTGACACCAGCTTCGAAGTTCCGCATCGCTCTGTACATCCCTGCGGCTTCCCTGGTCAGATGGCGTACTTTCCCGAGCGCGTACAGGACGGTGGTGTCGGGGAGGCCCCGCGGTCTCCTCCTGCGCTGTGGTCCCACCGGTGCCGGTGGGATGACCTGCTGGCCTCGGTGTCGGTGTCCGAGAGCCGGCTCGGACTCGACCTCGCTGCGGGGTGGCAGCAACGGTGGTCGGTGACCTGGCATTCGGCAGGTGAGGAAGTTTCGTACGCGGTCGCGGAGTTGGCGCGGGCCGCGTTGAACGGCCTGGGGCCGATGCGGTGGTTTACCTGGCGGCGTGACCAGCGGCACCGGCCCGGGCTGGAGTTCCTGCTCAGCACGCGACGGCTGCACGGTTTCGAGAGCCTGGAAGAGGCCCAGCTGCTGCTGGCTCTGGACTTCGCCGGCGAGGTGATCGAGGTGCTGCCGCAGCCGCTACGGCTCGTCTTCACCACCGTGGACGGGACGCGCGAGCACACACCGGACTTCCTGGTGCTGACGCGGACGGGAGTCTGGCTGATCGACGTCCGCCCGGCCGATCTCATCGAGGAGAAGGACCGGGAGTCGTTCGCCCCTGCTGGTGAACTGGCCGAGGCCTGCGGGTGGCACTTTGCGGTGGCAGCGGGCTGGCGGGGACATGTGCGGACGACGCTGGACTGGCTGTCTTCGCGCCGTCGGCCGCAGTCGGACCCGCTCGGCGTCGAACCGGGCCTGATGGCCGGGGCGGCCGTGGGGCGGAGGTTCGGCGAACTGGCGGCTTCCGGCGCCTATCCTCCGCTGGCACGGGCTCACCTGTTGCACCTGTTGTGGCATCGCTGCATCGGGTTGGACCTGATGGAGCCGTTGGGTGACGCGTCGGTGATCGTGTCCGGGGAGGTGGGGGCATGACGGCCGCGGCTTTGGACCTGTCGGTGGGTGCCGCACTGGTACTGGACGAGGATGAATGGCACGTCGAGAGGCGCGAGCCGCACACCGGACGCGTCCACCTGATCGGGCACGACGGGAGTCGGCAGTGCCTGACCTTCCGCTTCCTGGCCAATCACCCGCACTGCCGGTCCTCGTCGCGGACCGTCGCGGCAGGCGCCGACCGGGGGCGTCAGCCCAAGAGCCCGGGAGACCTCAAGTCCACCCAACTCGACCTGGCCAAGCTCCGATTCGCGCATCTGACGGAGATCAACACCGGATTCCGCAGCGGGCCCCTCTCAAAGCCGGGCCGGGCGAGCCGAAACCGCAGTGCGACCCGGACCTGACCGCCGTCACCGAACGCCGGCTGGCTAAGGTCGCCGAGCTGAAGGCCATGGACCGTGAGGAGGCGAGCCTGCTCGCCCTGGACAGGGTCAGCTTGAGCACACTGATCCGCTGGGAGAGGGCCCGCAGGAAGGACGGACTGATCGGCTGCGCGGATGAGCGGTGGCTGCGCGAGAGCGGTGGTCATCCGAGCCTGACCGCCGAAGTGCGCGAGGCCATCCACGCGGTGAGGCGGGAGACCCTGCACGGCTCGAAGGTCAGTATGCGCACGCGGGAACGCAAGATCCGGCAGTACGTGCGGGAACAGTTCGGCGATGAGGTCAAGGTTCCGAGCTACCCGGTGCTGCGGCGGGTCTGGATCGAATGGTTCGGCTCCGGCCGTCGGCGCCCGCGTTACGAACGGTCGGCCGAACTGCCCACCCAGGGCGGGCATGTCCTGATCGACCGGCCCGGCCAGGTCGTCGCCTTGGACACCACGGTGCTGCCCGTGATGGTCCGAGAGAGCGTCTTCGGCGAGGCGGTGAAGGTCCATCTCACCCTCGCTCTGTGTGTCTACACCCACTCGATCTGCGCGTTCCGGCTCACGCTGGTCTCCGACACCTCGGTCGACGTCGCGATGCTGCTGCGGGAGGTGATGCTGCCGCTGCCAATGCGGGAGGACTGGGGCGAGGAGATGGAATGGCCCTACCCCGGACTGCCGGCCGCGGTGGTCGCCGAGTTCGCCGGGCACGAAGTGGCCGGGCTGCCGTTCTTCGCACCGGAGACCGTGACCACCGACCACGGGTCCGTTTACCGCAACCACCATCTGGTGCAGGTCCAGCAGATGCTCGGCTGCAACATCCTTCCCGCCCGCACCTTGCGCCCCACAGACAAACAGGCCGTCGAACGCGTATTTGGAAGTATCCGGTCCCTGCTGTTCGAGCATCTGCCCGGCTACACCGGCATCGACGCCGCCGACCGCGGCGCCGACCCGGAGGGCGACGCGGTGCTGACCATCGCGGAGATGGAACACCTGATCGCCACCTGGGTGGTGGGTTTCTGGCAGACGCGCCGGCTGGGCGAGTACGCGCCGCACTGGGATCCCGGCGGCGATCACAGCCCCAACTCGCTGATCGCGGCCTCCTTCGATCAGGGCGGTTTCGCGCTGGAGATCCCTTCCCCGGAGCTCTACTACGAGGTCCTGCCCAAGCATGCGGTGAGGAAGATCGACGAACGGCACGGGGTGAAGATTCGCGGGCTTTGGTATGACGGCCGGGCGCTCGACCCTTACCGAGGGCAGCGGTCGAGCCGCGGGAGTGCCCGTCAGACGAAGTGGATCGTTCACCGCGAGCCCCGTGACCGTCGCACCGTCTTCTTCCGGGATCCGCTGACCCACGAGTGGCATCCCCTGCTCTGGACGGGCCTGCCGCCCCATGGCGTGGTCCCGGCGTTCGGGGACAGACGCGTCACCGAGCTCCTCCAGCGGGTCAAACAGGCGGGGCTCCGTCCCCGCACGGACGCCGAACTGCTGCCGCAGCTACTGGAGTTGATGCGAGCGACCCACCTCGTCGGCCGATGGCCCACCCAGTTGACCAAGACCCAGCGGGTCGAGATCGCCCGGGAACGCGAGATGGCCAGGGCCGCTGCCGCGGACCGCCCCGCCGCTTCCTCACCCGGGAGGACGGCGCAACGGCCTGCCGTTCAGGACAATCTCGCCGCAGCAACGCCGGATCTGGAGCGTCGCAGGAAGCGGGAGGCCGCCGTCGCAGGTCTGTTGGACCCGCCCCTGCGGCTCGGAGAAGAGGTCCGCTGCCGCAACCTGTTTGCACTCCCACCAACTAACGACGCCGAGAGCGACCGGTGACCAGCCCGCTGCCCGGCGCGGACCAGGCCACCCGGTTCATCCTGCCGCCTGCGGCGACGGATCGGCAGACCGCCGAGGGCTGGAAACGCTGGCGGCTGGCCCGCCATGCCTTCGTCCCGGCACCGCAGCTGACCCTCCACGAGTTCGAGGCCCTCAGCGAACGTGAGCAGGCTCTCTACGAGGTGCACCGGGAGGCTACCCACAGCAACTTCCCGCTCCAGGAGACACCGATGAGCCAGGCTGTTGCCCGTGTCATGCGGTCCCGCTTGCGCAAGGGAGCGTTCATGTCCCCGTACTCGTCTGAGTGGCTCCGGCAAGAATTTCGTAGACGAAGATCAGGGCGAGGCAGGTGGGTTGGAGGCTGGATAGCGGCGGCGGAGGTGCGCGATCAGTACGACTCGTTGCCGGAGCAGAGGAACACCAGCCCGTCCTCCCGTGATCCTTTTCTGGAGCTTCACGTCGGTGATGCGCCCTTCGTTGACTCCCGAGCTGAAGGATGTGGTGATGCCCTGCACGACTGCTGCCTCGTCCTCGCGGATGGACTTGGCCATGCCGGCCAGGGCCGGGAGGCGGGAGGTGGCGAGCCGGTCGAGCCAGGCGGGCAGCAAAGCGGCGTCCTGGGCGTCGAGCATCGCGGCGAACTCGCGGACCAGCTCGTGGGTGCGTTGTAGTTCCGGACAGTGTTCCAGGAGCCGGGAGAGCCGCTCGCGGACGTGCAGGCTGCGCTGGTCAGGGGCGGTGGCGATCCAGCGGGCGACTTCCCGCGGTGTGGGTGCCCGTTCGTGTACTTCTGCCATGGGGAGGCCGCGGCGCAGGGGTTGAACGGCGAGTTTCACCTGCTGGTAGTGGCCTCGGTAGCCCTTGGCGGCGATCTCCTGGTGGAGGACGAAGGCGTTGTGCTCGCCCTCGTCCCAGCGTTGGCGCAGATAGCCGAGATACGGGTCGAGCGGGGTGGGCCTGCGCGGGTAGCGGCGCCTTATGCACTCCTGCCAGGTCGTGGCCCGCGCGTACTTGCGCACGGTGCGCCGGTTCAGTCCGAGCTCACGGGCGATGGAGTGGTAACTGCGGCCGCGGGCGGTGTCGGTCACCGCGTGCACCGCTTCGAACAGTCGCTTCGCGTGTCGTCTGGCAGGCGTATCGGCCGCCTCTGGGTCCCTGACCTCCGCAGACTCAGGAGTGACGGGTTCGGGATCGGGTGCTGCGGCGGGCAGACAGCCCCGGTGCGCGGTGGCGATCTCCTGCACTCGCCTGGACAGCCCCTGCCACAAATGAAAACGGTCGCTGACCTGCAGTGCGTCCGGTGCGCCTGCGGAGATGCCCTGCCGGTAGGCGGGCGAGCCGTCCCGGCACACGATCTCCACTCCAGGATGCTCGCCGAGCCAGGTGCTGAGCGTCTCGGCGTCGCGGCCTTCCCACAGGGTGAGCGGGAGCCGGGTGTCGGCGTCGACCAGCAGGGTGCCGTACGTGCCCGCGTACAGGGCGAAGTCGTCCACGCCCAGCACCCGTGGTGTGACGGCAGGCGGCAGCGGGACTCTCATCAGGTGAAACAGCACGCTCGTGCGCGACAGTGCCGTGTTCAGGATGCACAGCAGCCGCGCGCCACCCCGGCCGGCCAGGAGAATGCCGAGAGTCTCCACCAGGTGCTGAAGCAGCGGTGTGCGGCGCTGGTAGCGCACCGTCAGTCCGTCGATCTGCTCGGCGAAGGTGACCTTCGCGCAGGCCGGGTTCTCGCAGTACGAGCGCCGTACGCTCAAGTCGATGCGGACAGGCCGGCCGCCGACAGCGGTATCGGCGAGGTGGCGCACATAGCGGCTGTGGACCCAGTCACTCATGGCACCGCAGCCCGTACAGCGTGCGGACACATCGTTGTGGGTGCGGGCCTCGATGGCCACAGCGGGGCCCGTGGTGTCAACCGAGACGACGACCACCGACGTCAAGTGCGGTAACAGCTCGAACAGTTCGTTGTCACACGAGGAGAGGATGCCCGCTGGCCCGCATCCCGACAACCAGGGCCTCGCCCTGATCTTCGTCTACGAAATTCTTGCCGGAGCCACGATCACTTGTACGCGGACAGTTCAAGCAGGCCCCGGCGACCCGCCGCGGCCTGATCATCAACGGCGGCGGATGCCAGGGGAAGACGGAGACGGCCTGCGCAGTCGCGGCCGCGTTCGAGGACTCCTGGCTGGAACTCCACGACCACCTCAACCCGGACGCGGTTCCCGGCACCCGTGACCTGCACGCTCCGGTCGCCTACGTGCAGACCCCGATCACCGCGAAGCCGAAGAGTACGTGCAAGGCGATCCTCGACTTCTATGGCGCCGACCATAAGAACATGGACCTGCCCGCGCTCATCCGAGCCGTTCGCCGCCACGTTCATGCACATGGCACCCGGGCGATCCTGCTCGATGACATCACCCGGCTCAAGCTTCACAGGCTCGATGACCAGGACGTCTTCGATCTCCTCAAGGGGTTCATGGACATGAGCGCGACACTGGTCCTGATCGGCGTGGACATGCTGGGCTCAGGACTCCTGAAAGGGGCCGTTCGAGATCCGCGGACCGGTGACTGGGTCCTCCCCAACGAGCCGGGCGCAGGCATCAGCGAGAGCGCGGAGACTCAGCACCAACGGCGATTCACCATGGCCCACCTCGGCCCGTTCCCTTACGACTCGCCCGAGGAGATGGCCGCTTTCGTGCGGCACTTGCAGGGCATCGAGAAACATCTGCGGTTCTTCGACGCCGCACCGGGCATGCTGACGGGTGGCGACATGCCCGAATACCTCCATGACCGCACCGGCGGCGTCGTCGGCCTGCTGGAGTGCCTGGTCGAAGACGGCGTCGAGGCAGCCATCGACAGCGGCGACGAGAAGCTCACGATCGGTCTGCTGGACCAGCTCGCGATCAGCGTCGAAGGACTGCCCCACCGGGACGCCACCGCGGGCGAGGTCCCCGAACTTCCTGTTCAGCCCGACCCCGGTCCGGCCGCCACCGGAACCGATCCGAGGTGACCAGCCTCATCAGGGCCCAACTGCCCTGCAGCCTGGTCCCGTTGCCCGAAGAGACACTCGCCAGCCTCCTGCTGAGGCTCTCACACCGCAATGAACAGCCGCCTCAGCGCATCGCCGAGCACAGCGGACTCCTGTCGGCCGCAACTCGGAGCTGCAGCCTGACCCCGACTTCTCTGCTAGACCTGAGTCCTCCCGCAGTCGAAGTCCTCACCACGCAGTGGTGTCTCACGGCCCAGGAAGCCCACAACCTCACACTGCGCGTCGCGGAACCCAACTATCCGCCGCTGCACTCGCCCTATCTCGGCGGCCACGCACCGTCACGACTATGGCTCGCGACGGCTGGGTGCTAACCCACTCCAGTCGCTACTGTCCGCAGTGCCTGGCCGGGGACGGCACGGAAATCCAGCAGGCCCATGGCGGGGCATTGCAGAGCACCTGGCGGCTGGCCATCACCTTTGCCTGCCTGCGCCACAATCGGCTGCTGGAGAGCCGCTGCCCTGACTGCGGTGAACTCGCGCAGTCAAACGGCCAACTCACCAACAGCACACGTTGGCTCCCCGGACGCCTTGTCCCCAACCCCCATACGACGCTCCACCCTGCACAGTGCCGGGCGGTCCAGGCAGAACTTCGCGGCGAGCATCATCGACGTCAACACCCCTGCGGAACCCGCCTCGACAACAGCAGCCTCCCCGTGATCCGACCAGACCCGCAGTTCGTCGGCCTCCAGCAACGACTGCTGGTCCTGCGCCGAGACACCGCGGCCACGACCATCTCCATGGGCGCTCCCGCCACAATGGTCGACTACGTCACTGATCTTCGAACACTCATCATGCTCATCGTCGCCACCTGGCCGGCAGCCCGCTCTCTGGCACCTGGCTTCGCTCATCTCTCCAAGATCGAAAGTTACCTCGATCAGCGGCAAAGGCTTTTCGCGGAAGGAGCACGGTTCTCTGCCCCGCTGCCCACAGACGTGGGTACCTGCGCGTCCCTCCTCCTGCCTACCCGCCCAGCTTCGATCCCGCCTCCTGGCTCAACAGCCCTTCTGCTCGCCCGGATTCCGCTCCGTGATCGCAGCCATGCCGGTCATCCCATACCGCAACCGAGGCCGAACGCCGGCTTTCCCTCAAGGAATCCACCGGAGTGGGCAATACAAACCGCAGCACGTTCCCCAGTTGCTGCCCGACGACTGGCTCGCTGAACTCCGCGCCTTCGAAGGCGTCTCCCCAATCCAGCTACACCGCAACGCTGCAATCCGCCTGATCCAGGTGCTCGACGACATCCCGCACGCCCAGGCCGGAGTCTTCCTCGGCATTCCCTACAACCGCGGCCTCATGAACGGGGCAGCGATCACAGCCTGGCTCCGCCGCACCGGCAAGGCCCCGGAGTACTTCCAGCGCTCTCCCGCATCGCCGACCGCCTCATCGCGTCTCCATACGTCGACTACCACCTGCGCCGCAAGCACCTTCGGCACTGGGGGCATCCCGGACGCCGACCGGGCCCGCATCGTCATCGAGGTCACCAGAACGCAGCGCCCACACCACCGGAAACTCGCCACCTGGCACAGCGCCACACGTCCTGCTGCCACCATCTACGTCTGGAGCCAGGTCACCAGAAGCGAGCGAATCCTCCACCTATACCTGACGTCAGACACACGACCGGCCACGACCGATCAGCCCTCCCTCTATCGCCTCGCCCGGTTCATCAGTACCCCCGGAGTGCTTCCGCGCCCCTCACCCCGGTTCGAGAACCTCAAGCACGTACTCGACGGTTACTGCACCGACGTCATCGCCACGCTGGAAGCCAGGGCAGATGGCCGCCATCCATAGGGGCCTCGCCATGAGTGGCAGTTGGCTCGACCAAGTGTCACCTAGCTAGACAAGTCGCAGATCCGCGTGGGCGTCTCACTGTCAGTGCCTGCTGCCAGGATGGAGCACGTGTTCGCCTGTGGGACGGGTCTGATCTTCGTGAAGGGGCTGTCGGTGAAGAACTACAAGCTGGTGTGGCGGGAGCCGAGCGGCGAAGTGTCGTCGGCGGTGAACTACTCGCTGGGCGCGGCCGAGGATACGCAGACGGGGCTCCAGGCGAAGGGAGCCGTGGTCCGCATCGTCGAGGTCCCCTTCGGCGGGGATGTCCCCGAGGCCGCGTTGGAGGACATGCGCGCAGAGGGTGCCCCGGCGGCAGCCTGACCCCGTCCCGCCGGCCGGGTCAGGCTGCCGTGCAGTAGCGGGGATAGGACAGCCTGTCCGACTAGAACAGTTGTCGGGTCGGCGCGGAGTCGGGCAGCCGGGGTTCAATGGGCTACCGGTCGGTGGCCTTGGGGTGGCCGGTGGAGGCCTGGTCGATCCACACGGTACGGCGCTCGGTGTCGAGCAGGTACCACAGATGTGGCCGCCGGCGGTTACCTCGATCTGCCAGCGCTCTATCGGCTGCCCCCGGTGAGCACCGTGGGCGAGTTCGCTCTTGAGCCGGTGGTGGCGCTCGGTGCGGATGGCCGGGGCTGGGTCGGTCCGCATCAGGATCCAGGCGGCGCGGGTGTTGCCGGCGGCCTGTGCGGCCAGCTGCTCCCATCCTTTGGCCGCTTCGCCGGTGGCGAAGCGGACGTCCCACTCCCCGGGTCCTGGCGGTGGGGCGGCGCGCTCTCCGCCCGGGGCGCCCCCGACCTCACGGATCGGCCCGCCTCGCTGAGCCTGTTCCGCTCCGGTCGCGACGATGGTCCGCAGTGGGCGGCGCAGCGTTGTACAACGTGTATCGCAGCGGTAGCAAGGTCGGCTCGGTCAGCGGCACGCCGTACACCGACGCAGGGCTCAACACCGGCACGACGTACGCCTACACCGTCGCTGCCGTGGACGCCGACGGCAAGGCCGACGCCCAGTCGGCGGCGGTCTCGGCCACCACCACCGGGTATCGGCCGCAGTGCTTCACGGACAACAACTACAACCAGGTCGCGGCGGGCCGCGCCCACCAGAGTCTCGGCAGCGTCTACGCCGAAGGCTCCAATCAGAACATGGGCCTGTACAACCTCTACACCACCCACACCCTCGAAGAGACCTCGTCCGGCTACTACGTGATCGCCGACGCCGGCTGCCCGTCCTGACCGTCGTGCCGCACCCCCGCGGATGAAGGGCCGGGTCGAGCGCCAAGCCCTGATCGTCCGCGACCATGTGCTGGCCGGGCGGGTCTTCTCCTCGATCGAGGAAATGAACGCCGCCTTCACCGCATGGGTCCCGCTGCGGCGGGCGAAGGTGCACGGCATTCACGGCGAGATCATCAGGCACCGGGCTGTGCGGGATCACGTGGCCCTGCGGCCGCTGCCCACGACGCCGTATGTGGTCACTCAACGGCATCTGCGGTACGTCGGCAAGGACTGCCTGGTCGCCTTCGACGCGAACCTCTACTCGGTGCCCGCCCGCAAGGTCCGCGCACGCCAACTGGTCGAGATCCGGGCCACGAATTCGCAGATCAGCCGGTACTCCACTGTCCCTGGCGCTGACGGGGAAACCCTGCTGGCCGTCCGTGGCGCCCGGATCGTGGACGAAGGGCACTGGGACAGTCTGCCCAAGGGCGACAACCGCCGCGTCACCACCGGCGACATGTTGCCCCAACCCCGACATGACCGGCCTTCGGGCGTGGAAACCGGCCCGCTGCAAGCCCTGTTGGACCGGGCCGCTGCCGCCAGTGTCGTGGTCGGCCGCTGCCCTCTGTCCGTCGATGACGAACTGACCGGCACCCGCCCCTTCTCCACCAACCGAGCGACAAAGGACCTCTCAACTTCTCGATCAGCAAGCAGCACCGACGGGTCGTCGAGCGGTTTTGCCTGGCTCCACCCGTTCGAACGCCTCCGCATTCGGTACGAACGCCGAGCCGACCTCAACCAAAGAGTGCTGGAACTGGCATGCAGCATCATCAGCCTTCGCGGGCTCCGAACATCATTCTGAAATGATCAGTGAACCACCCGTGCCCCGAGGAGCTACTGCGCATCCGGTGCCGTAACCGGCCCTGTCCGGCACGATCATGTGCCAGGCGATGTGGGCACCCGACGGCAGGACGGTACAGAGGGTGCCACCGACGAGATCTGGGAAGAGGCCAACGCCCATGTCACTGCTCCCGGCCGGCCCGGGGTGCGAGAGTCCTTCGGTGTGCCGATGCCGGGGCGTGTGGGCGGCCGGCGGCTGAGCGTCGTCTCGGCCTGCTCGTCAGCGTGGCACGTTCATCGGACGCGGGTCCCATGGAACCAGTCGCTGCTATGGGACGTGAGTCGTTGAGTGGGGGAGGGAGAGGGCGGGGCTGGTGCTGTTCAACGGGTGGGCAGTGCCGACGGCCTGGACGTAGACGGGGCCGTTGTCCGGGGGTGGGGCGGTGTCGGTGTAGGCGATGAGGAGCTCGGGCAGTCCTTGACCGTTGTGGGGGGTGAGTTCCAGTCGGTGGTCGTGCCCGCGGTAGACGGACCGCAGCAGGCTGACCTGGACGCCGTCGGGTCCGGCGGTGGTGGACAGTCGTAGCTGGCGTGGCCGCAGCATCACGGTGGCCGGCCCGGTCGCCGCAGTGGCACGGGTGAGGGGGAGTCGGCCGAGGGCGGTCTCGGCCTGGGTGCCGTTGAGGCGGGCGGGGAGCAGGTTGGCTTCGCCGACCAGGCGGGCGACGTCGGCATCGGCGGGCTCCTGGTAGAGATCCGCGGGTGGTGCCTGTTGGATGATCTGGCCCAGGCGCATGACAGCGATGGTGTCGGCGAAGGAAAGCGCTTCTTCCTGGTCGTGCGTGACCAGGACCGCGGTGGTACCGGCACGGCGCAGGGTGGCGGCGACCTCGGCGCGGAGGTCGCCGCGCAGGGCGGCGTCGAGGGCGGAGAACGGCTCGTCCAGGAGCAGGAGTTCGGGCTCGGGGGCGAGGGCTCGGGCGAGGGCGACGCGTTGCTGCTGGCCGCCGGAGAGCTGGTGCGGGTGACGGTCGCCGAGGCCGTCCAAGCCGATCAGGTGAAGGAGTTCGCCGGCGCGTTCGCGGCGTATGGCGCGCGGCAGTGCGAAGCCGATGTTCTGGGCAACCGTCAGGTGCGGGAACAGGGCGCCGTCCTGGGGCACGAAGCCGATCCTGCGTCGCTCGGCGGGCAGCCGTCGGCGTCCGTCGTCCATGAGGTGTCCGCCCAGGCAGATGCGACCGCGGGCAGCGGGGTGAAAGCCGGCGATCACGCGCAGCAGGGTGCTCTTGCCGCAGCCCGAGGGGCCGAGCACGCAGGCGAGGGCGCCGTCGCCCACCGCGAGGTCGATGCCGGTCAGAATGGTGTTCCGGCCGTGCGAGGCGTGCAGTCCTGCGATCGACAGGCCGGTCATCGGTTCTCCGTGCGGGGGTTGGGGCCGAGGGTGCGGCGGGTGAGCAGGAGGACGGGCGGTACGGACATGGCGACCATGACCGCCGCGTAGGGCGCGGCGGCGCCGTAGGCGAGGCCGCTGGTGTAGGTCCAGAACTGGGTGGCCAGGGTCTGCGTGCCGGTCGGGCGCAGCAGCAGGGTGGCGGTCAGCTCGGTGCTCGCGGTCAGGCCGACCATGGCGACGGCGGCTCCGAGTCCGGGCAGGACCAGCCGCAGCGTGACCCGTGCGAGGACGGCCGCCGGGCGCGTGCCCAGGGAGCGGGCGACCTCTTCGAGACCCGGCGGCACCTGGGCGAGCGCGGCCCTGACGGCGGTGAGCGCCAGCGGGAAGAAGAGGATGACGTATCCGGCGATGAGCATCGGCGGCTGCTGGTAGAGGGGTTGGGCATAGCGGATGGCGAAGTAGACCACCGCCAGGGCGACCGCGATGCCGGGCAGCGCCCTGGGCAGGAACGCGGCCCGCTCCAGGGTGCGGGCGAACAGGGTGTCGCGCCGCCAGGCGTAGAGCGCGACGGGAAGTGCTGCGGCCGTGGCGGTCAGCGCTGCTGTGAAGGCGTACCCGAATGTGGTGAGGGCGGCGGAGAGCAGTGATGCCTGCGGAAGTGTGGTGGAGCTTCCGGCGAACAGCCAGTACACCAGGGCGTAGACGGGTACGCCGAGAGCCGTGCCGACCAGTGCGGAGAGCGCGGCGACGGCGGGAAGTCTGCCGCGGCCCAGCCGGACCGGGCTGGCACTGCAGCCCGCGGTGCCACGGCGTGCGGTGCGGCCGCGACGGCCGGCCCCGGCTTCGAGGGTGACCAGCATGAGGGTGAGAAGCACCAGGACCAGAGTGAGCAGCGAGGCCGAGGCGGCGTCGAAGCCCAGCTTGTACTGGGTGAAGATGGCCGTCGAGAAGGTGGTGAAGCGCAGCATGGCGAACGCGCCGTACTCACCCAGCAGATAGAGCGAGACCAGGAGTGCGCCGCCTGCCAGCGCGGGACGGGTGAGCGGCAGGGTGACCCGCCGCAGGGTGGCCAGCGGTCCTTGGCCCAGGCTGCGGGAGACCTCCTCGGCGGCCGCGTCTCCACGGCGCAGGGAGGCCGCAACCGGAAGGAAAACCAGCGGGTACAGCGAGCAGGTCATGACCAGCACCGCGCCCCAGTACCCGTGGACGGAGGAGGACAGGGAGATCCACGAGTAGCCGCGGACGAACTCCGGCACGGCGAGGGGGAGGGTGAGCGCGACCGTCCACGCACGGCGGCCGGCCAGGTCGGTGCGCTCGACGAGGTAGGCGGCACCGAACCCGAGTACGGCGGTGGCAAGGGTGACGGCCCCCGCCAACGCGGTGGTGTTCCACAGCAACGTGGCGATCAGCGGCCGGCCGAGCAGGCGCTGCGCCTGGTCCCAGCTGGTCTGCGCGGCCTGGATGCCGACAAAAGCCAGAGGCGAGCCGATGACGGTGACGATGGCGAGGCCGAGCAGCGGGAGCAGGCCGGCGGCCCGCCACCGCAGCAACGGCGGAGGGCCTGCGGCGCGGTGGGGGGAGGTCACGCGAGGAGACCGGTGTCCTGGAGCAGTCGCAGGGCCTGCTTGCCGTCGCCGAGATCACCGGGTGCGACGACGGAGCCGATCGAGTTCAACGGCGGCAGCTCGCTCTTGCCCTTCACACCTGTCACCAGCGGGTACTCGTAACTCTCGGACGAGGCGATGAGCTGCTGGGCGGGGGTGCTCACGAGGTAGGCGAGGAAGGCCTGGGCGGCCTGCTGGTGCTTGCCGCCGGACAGCACGGCCGCACCGGAGACGTCGACCAGCGCGCCGGGGTCGCCCTTGGCGAAGTAGTGCAGCTTGCTGTGGGTTCCGGCGGCTGTCTTCTCGTCGCGCAGGCGGTACCAGTAGTAGTGGTCGACGACACCGCCCTCCACTTCACCACCGTTGACGGCCGCGGACAGGTCCTCGTTGCTCTGGTAGACCTTGGCGTTGGCCTTCAGCCCCTCCAGCCACTTCTTGGCGCCGTCGGCACCCACGGACTTGTTCACCTCGGTGACCACGGGGGCGAAGTCGGTCTCACTGGGAGCGATGCCCAGGCGTCCCTTCCATGCCGGCTTGGCCAGATCGAGTACGGAGGCGGGAGGCGCGGTGTCCGCGCCCTTGCCGCCGGCGGCGACGAAGGCAGCGGTACGCGCGGACACGCCGACCCAGTCCCCCTTGGGCGAACTGTCCCCGGCCGGAACGGCCTTGAGGGTGTCCGCCTGGACCGGGGCCAGCAGCCCCTGGTTCTCCAGCACGGTCAGCGCGGGCGGATTCTCGGCGTAGAAGACATCTGCCGGGGACGCCTTGCCCTCCTGCAGCAACTGGTTGGCGAGTTCGGCCTCGTCACCGGAGCGGAGTGCCACCTTGACGCCCGAACGCTTCTCGAAGTCCGCCGCGAGCGCCTTGACCGTCTGCTCGTGCTGGCCGCTGTACACGGTGATGGTCTGACCGGCCAGCGACTGGCCGCCCGCCGGGGATGTGCCGGCCACGGGCGTGCTGGTGTCCGAGCTGCCGCAGCCCGTGAGCACCAGCAAGGAGACAGCGAGGGCGCACACGGGCATGACGGAGCGAACGGATCGTGGCATGGGATGTCCTTCGAGCTGGCGGGGTCCGGTCGACGGCCGGGCCCCGAGAGGGCAGGTGGCTGAACCCGCGACGCATGTAGCGCACGCCCGCGCCGACGAGGCATGGAGGGGTCCCGCCCCGCAGGCCGCGAGTTAGCTTAGGCATACCTTAGGGTCGATCCAGCCATCCGTCTACATGCTTGTAGTCGAAAGTCGGTTCGACGATCGGAGGGGGGTGGCAGGTGCGCCCGTCTCGGGCGAAGTGGTTTCCGCTTCGACTTCTGCCCTTGGACGCACATCACCGCCGCCAGCGGGCCACCGTATTCCGAGAGGTCCACGACGCCCAGGTCAACGCCCGCTACTTCAACCCCGCCATGGCCGACGCCGCCCGGCTCGGTCTGACCACCGCGCTGGCCCGCGCCGAGCTGTACGACGCCTCCATCCAGCACGGCAGCAGCCCCGAACACGACGCGCTGCCCGCACTGATCGCCCGGACCAACGAGCGGACCGGCGGCCCCGACACCGCAGGTGAGACCCATCGCAGCCCTGTCCGACGGACTCGATACCTCACTGGCCCGCTCCTGGTGGGGAGGGCACGACCTTTCCGGCGGGCAGTGGCAGCGCGTCGCGGTCGCCCGCGCCTTTCACCGCGACGCCCCCGTGCTCGTGATGGACGAGCCGACGGCCGCCCTGGACGCCCACGCCGAGCACCGCATCTACACCCGGCTGAAGGCTCTTGCCGACGGCCGGGCAACTGTGTTGATCACCCACCGTCTGGCCAACACCCGCCCCGCCAACAGAATCATCGTCCTCGACCAGGCCGCATCTCCGAAATGGGCACCTATGAAGAGTTGATCGACCACGCCAGGGGGTTCTTCGAGATGCTGAAGTTGCAAGAGGACCGGGACTGTTCCTCGCTCATCTGCGTCGCCGACCTCTACGCCTTCGCGGCTCGCCAGGTCAGCCCTCGATGGAGAAGAAGATGGTGTCCTGGGTATACCAGTCGATGTCCTGGGTGTCCTGCCGTTCGTCGTGCTCGAACTCAAGCCGTTCGAACAGGAGTTGCAGGTCATGGGTGAAGTCGGGGTCCATCTGGTCCAGGACCGCGCGGTAAGCGTCGGCGGCGGGCTTGGCCTTGACCAGTGCCGGCATGCCGATGCCGGGCGAGCCGTCCACGGGGTAGGGGACGGGGAAGGGGATCGAGGCGGACGGTCCGGCGAACAGGTACCCGTGGGGCAGCAGGTCGGCGCTCACGCCCGGGCGGCGCAACTCGTCGTCCATGAGGCCGAAGAACGTGGACGGCTTGGAGTGGATGCCCAGTTCGGAGGGGTCGGAGGCGTTGGTGTCGATGATGTGCTGCAGTGCGGTGTAGTAGGCGTTGCCAGCGCATTCGGCCTCCGAGTCGGCGCGACCGGCGATCAGATGTTCCAACGCGTCGGGGACCGAAAGGCCCCAGTTGATGCCCTCACAGTCCAGGTCCTGCTGGTGCTCGTCCGCGTCGTCGCGCATGTAGCCCAGAAGGCGTTGCTGCTCTGACGTGAGATTCGCGGCTGCCCCCAGGAACGCTACGACGTCTGCCTGGTCGGCGGTGTTGAACGAAATGATGCGGCTCATGATCGACATGCTGCCAGGCCCCACTGGCACCCCGACGCGGCAGGATTCATCTGGCGCGAAGATGGTGGCTTGGTCGAAGCGTGTGCCTATCAGCTCGTGCCTCACACCTCACGCCTCGCGTAGCGATCAGGGTGTGGTCGCTGTCCCGCAGCATCAGCCTGATCATGTCGACCCCGGGATCGCCGCCTGCCGCCTGCCGCCGACGAAGGCGTCACGGACCAGTGGGGTGCGCAGGACCAAGAGCCGATGGCAGACCGCGTCGAGCGGCAGGTGGGAGCGTTTCGCACCGGGTTTCCGGTCACTGATCCGCTCCCGCCGTATCCTTGCGCCGCCCGCTTTGCAGGACCTCAGCAGCAACCTCGCCGACGGAGCGACCAACGGCGGCACGAGCGCGCTCCACCAGCAGCTCTTCTTGGGGCCCCTGCCGGGCTCCGGGCGCCCGGGGTACTGCGGTTCAGAGTAAGCGGGGGTGCTCCGGGGAGGTCATGGATTGAGGTAAGGATCTTTCGCCATCCGCTGGTAGGACGCGAGCGACGAGGGCGAGGAGTTGATCTGCCAGTGGCGCTCCTTGTCGACGTCGAACCATACGAGCGCCTTGATCAGCGGAAACTTGGACTTCAGCGTCGGCACGACGCCGTCGAGCCATGACGCCTTGCTGCCCCCGACCTCATCGGAGCCCGTTTCGCCGATGATGATGGGCTTGCCCTTCGCGGCGAGTTTGTCGTAGATGTCCGCGAAGAGATGGTCGAAGCCCTGCCATTGGAAGTTCGCATCAGATGTGCCCCAGTTGTATCCGTCGACGCCGGTCCAGTCGACGTATTGGTCGCCGGGATAGTAAGCCAGTGCCGTCGGGGCATCGGGGCTGTCGGTGACATTCGGACACCATGCCCAGACGACGTTCGTCGCGCCTCGACCTACGAAGATGTCATGAATGTGGCGGTATGCGGCGATGTACTTCGCCGGATCGTGTCCGCCCCAGCCTTCCTCCTCGTTCATCTCGGCCGCGAAGTCGAGAAAGAACTGCTTTCCGAGTGCCTTGGCTCCGTCGGCGCGCTCTCGGATCGTTGTGTCCAGGGCTCCGCTGATGATGTCGTCGAAGGCGACGCCGAACGGCTCCCAGTTGATCAGGGGGATGCGTCCATCAGTGAAATCCGCGCGTGTGGCCGAGGAGCCGGCCCAGTCGTCCGCCCAGCCGTAATAGGTGAGATGTACAGCTGGTTTGCGCCCTATGCGGGCGTCCGTCTCGGCCGTCGTGCCGGCGCCGTAGTAGTGACCGAGAAGCGCGCCGTGCGCAGGGACGAGGGGAACCTCGCGGGCTGCCGACGGAGCGGACGGCCGAACGCGGTCATGCAGTGCGGCAGGCGTGTCACCCTCCGCATTGGAACACGCGCTGGTGAGTGCGGTGAGTGTCAGCAGCAACAGCATTGCGACGGCGCTCGTGACGGAGCGGCTGAACGGTGCGCTTTCCGAGGGCAGCGGGTCGGTGCCCCTGAGGTGTCTTTTCACGCCTCCACGGTGCCGAATTGTTCATGAGGGGATGATGAGGCGGTCAGGTAGGGGAATGCTCAGGGAGTACGAGTTCGACGAGCGCTCCGGCTTCGGCCGACTCGACCGCATCGGCGGTTCCACCGTGCAACTCGGCAACCCATCGCACGATGGCAAGGCCGACCCCGATGCCGCCACGGCCGCCGGTCATGCGGTTGCCGAAGACCTTCTCCCTTTCTTCCGCGGCGATCCCCGGCCCGCAGTCCCGAACCGAGATCTTGCCCGCCGCGACATACACATCCACGGATGACGGCCCGTCGGCCGCCTTGCCGTGACGCAGGGCGTTCTCCACGAGGTTGCGCACCGCCTGTGCCAGCAGATCCGGATCACCGAGCACGATGGTCGGCTCGGTCCGGACGGTGATGTGCGCGCTGTCGTGCGGGAGCTCGTCCACCACCTGCTCGACCAGCTGGTCCAAACGCAGGGGAGTGCGTTCCAAATGCCGGCTCCCCGCTTCGATGCGAGCCCGGCTGAGCAGCCCGGCAACCAAACGGTCCAAGTGGTCGACCAACCGGACTACGTCCGGTCTCGCCGAGGAGGCGCGTGGGCTCGCAGTGCTGTCTTCCACGGCCAGGCGCAAGACAGCGAGCGGAGTGCGCAGTTCATGGGCCGCCTCCGCCAAGAACTGCTCCTGCTGGTCCAAAGCGCGAAGTGCTGGGCGCATGCTCCGTCCGGACAGCACGTGGCCGGCCCCTGCCGCGGCAAGCGTCAAAACAGCACAGCCTGCGGTGAGCCAGCGGAGCAGCTCAGCGTGGTTATTCCGCTCCGGTTCGAGCTCGGTTGCGGCAAGTACGACAGCGCCGATCTCATCGGCGCCCCATACCGGTGCGGCGGCCCAGCGCAGCCTTCTGCCCTCAGCTCCCGTCAACGTCGCCAGGACCGTGTCTTGCGTCCGGACCGTGTTCTGCCACAGCACATCCAGCTCGGCCGTAGGGGGCAGCACGCCAGGTGAGGGCCGCACCCACCGGACCTCGACAGGGCCTGTGCCCACGCGCCGGAGCACCGCTGTCACGGCCGAGCCACTCGCGAGATCGTCCTCTGACAGCGGTTCGAGGTGCAGCACGCCACCGTCCATCCAGACCGCTCGGGACAGCGCCTGTGCGCGTCCGCTCACCTGCGCGTCCCGACTGCGGGATGCGGACCGGGCATCGATGGCGGCAGCGACGAACACCAGAGTGATGAGAGAGGCGGCGCTCACGGCCGCGTACAGCAGTGTCAGTCTCCATCGCATCCGTCGCAGCCCGGCGACGGCGGGACGGTCAGCTCTCACGCCGATTCACCGACCCGGTACCCGACGCCTCGGAGAGAGACGATCAGATCGGGAGGCCCGAGCTTCCGGCGCAGCTGGCCGATCACCACGTCGACCACGTTCGACATGGGATCGCTCATCTCGTCCCAGCAGCTTTCGATCAGCTCACTGCGGGTGAGTACATCTCCGGCCCGCGACATCAGCGCTTCGAGCACAGAGAACTCTTTCGCGGTCAGTGTGAGCAGAACACCGGCCCGACGCACACGTCGGCTCGGAAGGTCCAACGTCAGGTCGCCGACGGTGAGTTGCGGCAGTCGCGGCGGCTGATCGCGCCGGCACAGGGCTCGCACCCGCACGGTCAGCTCAGCCATGGCGAACGGTTTGACGAGGTAATCATCGGCACCGTGCTCGAAGCCCGACACCCGGTCATCGACCGTCCCGAGTGCGGTGAGGACCAGCACGGGCGTAGCCCTGCCATCGCTGCGCCACCGCTTGACCAGAGTGAGAGCGTCCCCGTCAGGCAGACCACGATCTGCGATCACGCAATCGTAGGCGTTGACGGACGCCTTGAGGTCAGCCTCCTGGAGGTCCTCGGCACGATCGACCGCGAAGCCCGCACCCCTCAGACCGGCTGCGATCGTCGGGCCGAGGTCAGGATCATCTTCCACCACGAGCACGCGCATGACCGGCGAGTTTACAACTCAGTACGCCTGCCGACGCGGCGAAGAGGCCTGCGCGAGGCGCCTGAAGAAGTCAGGCGCATCAGACGATCCACTTTCGCAACAGGCCCTCTAGCTTGATCTTTAACCTGTGCGGCGGGGTCGTGGGGTAGTTGATGTCTTCGTTTGTCGCTTGGATGGCTGCGTTTTGCGGGGTGTGTGCACGTCGTGGCGTGGGGTGGGATGGGTGTTCTTGCGGCCTGGTGGGCGTCCGGGGCCGGGTCGGGTGGGTTTCGGTGCCTGGGCTGGGCAGTGGGTGTGTGGGCGGATGTGCCAGAAGTCTCGGCGGACGCGGGCAGGGGTGAGTCGATCTGGTGGGCTTGGTTGTTCGCAGGGCCGGCGTCGGTCGGCTGCGAGTGGTCGGGCGAGGCGGAGTTGGGTGTAGGCGGCGAGGATCAGCCAGGTCCAGCGGTCCGCGGCTTCGGGGGTTCGGATTTTCGGTGTGGTCCAGCCGAGGGTCTGCTTGAACAGACGGAAGGTGTGCTCGATGTCGAAGCGTCGCAGGTAGGTCTGCCAGAGGCGGTTGGTGTCTTGTGGGGTGGCATCGGTGCCTGACCACCACAGCCAGACCGGCTTCGGTGTTGCTCCGCTGGGCAGGTGGTTGATGTCCAGGCGGATCACTGTGCCCTCGATGACGGGGAGGGTTCCGCCGGCTGCTGCCCAGGACGAGCGATGAGTCAGCCTGGGGTGGAGCCGGTTCCACGAGCGTGCGGTGGCGGTGCCGTAGAGACGTGTGTCGGTGACCGTTTCGGTGTCTGGTGTGCCCCAGGTGTCTTCTTGTCCGAAGACGAACTCGCCTCCGTGTCGGGGCGGGCGGCCCATGGTGTGTGGTTGCCGTGCCGGGGCGGCCCTGCGCAGGACGCGGTCCGAGCGCATCCGGGCCAGTACCTGCACGGGCAGGTCGTTGAGGAGGAAGGCCAGTCGGGGTGCGTCGTAGCCGGCGTCCGCCACGAGGGGGCCGTCCGGGTCACCCGTGTGCCACTGGCCGGCGGCGATCAGTCGCCGCAGCAGATCGCGCATCTGCCGGGCGGTGACGGTGGCGGCGTCGTCCCCGGGGGTCAGACGCAGTGCGTCCAAGGGGGCGGTCCAGGAGGTGCGGCCCGGCTCGAGCGCGCAGACGATCGAGTAGGGCCAGCCAGGGATGGGGATGTGCTGGTCTTTGCCCCGTCCGTAGGTGTGACACAGGATCCGTTCCGGTGAGGTGTGTGCGCCGGGCCGCAGCCAGCAGGTGATGTCGACGGCCAGGACCAGTTGGCCCTCGGTGGTAAGTGGCAGGGGCACTGCTGCCAGCGCCCGCCGCAGCCGGTCGATGTCGATGCGTCCACGAGCCACCGCGGCATACAGCCCGCCGTGGCCTCGGCGGTGTTCACCCACCTGTCGGGTGCCCAGCGTCTGGTGCGCTGTGCACAAAGGCCTTGGGCTGCCACCACAGGAGTGTGACGAGGAACAGGGCGACGCCCGCGACCACCGCGTACGCCAGGAGCCTGTCCTGCTGAGCCAGGCAGGCAGCGGCGACTGCCGCGAGCAGACACACCGTCACGGGGTGCTGGAGGGCTTGCCGTGGGCCCGCAGGCTGCCGCATGCGCAGGGCGTCGGCCCAGTCGGCGGGGGTGGTCGCGAAGGGCAGCACCACGGGCACGTCCCAGGGTGCCGACACGGCCGGCTCTGTGTGTTCGTTCATTGTTCTTTCTTCTTGGTCTGTCTGACGTCGCAGCGGGGTACCCGGCGGGTGACCCGCGGTCAGAGCCAGTTGGCCCAGCCGAAGGTGACGAGATAGGCCCGCAGCAATGATTCGCGGTCGAATCCAGCCAGGCACTGGATTCCGAGGGCGCCGAGGAAGAGCGCCGCGAATACGCCAGCCACGAGCGCTCCGTACAGGAGGCTCGCGAAGGCCCCGACGATGAACGAGGCGATGACGACGACCGTCAGGCCGATATGGGCGAGAGGGAGTTCCTCACGCAGTGCCTCGGCTTGTTTCTCCGCATGGATTTCCGTGGAATCTTCAGTCACCTGTAGCCTCCGGGGATTTCGGAGATCGCGTGGACTTCTCCGGCGCCTGTCAGGGACTGGGTCTCGTGTCCGTCGGCCCCCGTCATTCGCTGCGGACCCGTAGGCGAGTGCTGCAGACGGGGCTATGGGCTCACACATGATATGTACGTTCTCCCGAAATGATGGGCGGGGGGCGAAAAGATAGCGGAAAGAAAGCAAAGGGGTATAGCGCAAGGGGATGCTTGGCCGCGGCGGATTCCGGGCGGGTGGATACCCGCCCGGAATCCGCCGGGCGCTCACGATCCGGCTTGCGCGATGGCGGTTACGACATGAGATCCGTCGGGTCCATGACTGCGACCGCTGGCCCTGACACGGTCTCCGGGCCGGCCACGTGCGGCGCCTCACCGTCCCGGTGGGTCCAGAACGTGACGTGCGAGGTCACGCTCTGCTCTCCGGATTCCGACCGGGACACCGAGACGGTGGCCCGGATGTCCGCCGACGGGTCCTGCGCGACCCGCGCCGCCAGTGCCCGCCGGGCGTAGCGGAAGGTGCGGGCGAGCAGCAGCGGAGTGCGCTCCTCCGGGGCTTCCGGCAGGTCCCAGTCGGGCACCCCCCATCCGTTCACTGCGGCCTCTCGGCCGACGAGGTCGGTGAACGGCGGCCCGGCAGGGTGGTAGCCGTCAAGCATGCCCTTCAGCAGGACTGCACCGTCGTCCTCCACGACCCAGCCGTCGGTGAGGATCTCTTCGAGAACCTCGGGCAGCTCACCGACTCCTCCGGATTCGCCGGGAGGAGCGTCCGGCCCGCCATGGCGTGCCAGCAGGTCCCGCATTTCTTGGTTCATTTTCATGGCGATCAGCTCTCACCGAGGGCCTTGAGGGCCTTTTGGATTCCTTGCTTGAAGCCGTCCATCTTATAGAGCTTCTTTTCGGGGCTCCTCGGCATTCCGTCGAACTTCTTGGTGTCGAAGTTGTACTGGTACTTCTCCGCCTTGTTGGCCTGGTCCTGGACGTGGATCTGGCCGGGGCGGTGTCCCGGGTTCGGGTTCTCCACGTCGATGCGGTACTGCCCGCGGTTCCACTTGGTCACGCTGGGGAACTGGGCACCGTTCTCCCCGATCGTGGAGGAGGAGCCGCTGCTGCTGGCTTCGTTGGCCTCGTTCAATGCCTGGCCGATGTCGCTGCCGAGGCCGTTGATGCCAGCCCAGGCCACGACGCCGCCGCCGACCGCGGCGCCGCCCGCCACAGCAGGTACGCCGGCCACCGCGCCGCCGCCGGTCGCGCTCAGGCCGAGGCCGCCGCCGGCCATGCCGGCTCCGGTCGTCATCAGGCTCAGGCCGGCCGCGATGGCCATGACCTCACCGATGACGCTCAGGGCCCGGTGGGCCACGGCCTTAGCGAAGCTACCGGCCCACTTGTACTTCGCGGTTTCCAGCTTCACCCGGGCGACGACGTGTTTCTTGACCGCGCTGCCAGCCCGCTTCACGGCGGGCCATGCCTTGGTCTTGGCCCAGCGCTTGGTGGCCTGCCAGGCCTTGGCAGTGGCCTTCTTGACGGTCCGGACGATCTTCTGGACCTTCTTGGGGGACGTACTGGCGGTAGACCTCCTTGGCTTTCTTGACGACCGGGGCGACGACCTTCTTCGCGACCCAGTTCGTGGCCTTGTGGACGGCCTTGGCGACCTTCTTCTTGGCCTTTTTCCACACGCCGGAGCCCCACCAGGTGCCCTCGGGGTCCGAAAACGTCGCCGGTGCGCTGTTGGCGTACTGGTAGGCGTTGAGCTGCTGCGGGCTGGTCGGGTCCAGGATCGGGTCCGCCGAGAGGAACCGGCCGGTGACCGGGTCGTAGGGGCGAGCGCCCAGCTGGGTGAGGCCCGTGGTGCGGTCCTCGGTTCCGCCGACGAAGCCCTGGTTGCCGATCCACGGGCTGGACTTGTTGTCCCGTGAGTTGCCGAACTCGTCGAGCGTGCGGCGGGTAACGCCCAGCCCGGCGGCGTCGATCTGGGTGAGCGTGGTGCCGTGGTGGTCGTCGATCAGATAGGACACCGGGGTGGTGCCGTCGTCCAGGGCGGTACGGACGGCGACATCATCCCCGCCGTGGGAGTAGTACCGGGTCCCGCGCAACTTCTTGGCCGTCGGGTCCCAGGTGAACTGTTCGCCGCCCAGGTCGAGGGTGACGCCCTGCGGGCCGCGCTGGATGAACTGGTCGCCACCGGCGTCGTACAGATAGCTGGTGGTGTTGCCCTCGGTGTTCGCCGCGACCAGGTTGCCCTGCTCGCTCCACTCCAGGGACTGGCCCGCCGGGATCTCCGGGAGCTTGCGCTGGGTGGTGTTGCCGGAGGCGTCGTAGGAGAACGCGGCTTCGCCGCTCTGGCCGCCGGTGGTGGTGATCTTCTGGACGGCGTGGGGCTGGGCGGTGCCCGGCGCGTTGTAGGCGTAGGTCTGCGTGATGTCCTTGGTGCTGTCGCCGGTGATGTCGTGCGCGACCTTAGAGGTGCGGTTGCCCATCAGGTCATAGGTGTACGTGTTCCAGTACGGGGCCACGCCGCCGAGGTTGTCCTGGGCGGGCTGGGAGCCAGCTGTGCAGGCCGACTTCGGCGTCCAGGAGTCGGTCGTGCGTCCCAGGTAGTCGTAGCGGAAACACCGGTTGTCCACGCTCTGCGCGTTGTTGTCGCGCTTGGAGTTGATGCCCAGCACGTCACCGGTCGGACTGTAGACGTAGGAGGTGTCCTCCGTGCCCATGCCGTTCGCGGCCTCACGGTCCACCATGGTGCGCTCCAGCCTGCGGCTGGACTCGTCGTAGGTGGCGGTGGTGCTGACCCGAGCCCCGGCGCTGCCCTGCACTCGCTGGGTCTGCTCGCCGTAGGGGGAGTAGCTGGTCTCCTGGACGTAGCGCAGGCCGCCGCCGATGGTCGCGTACGGCAGGCCGTCGGCGGTGTAGGTGTGGGTGACTCGTTCGGCCTTCAGTCCGCCCTTGGCCTCGTACTGTTCCCAGGCGATCTGTCCGGTCGTGGTGTAGCCGTACTTGGTGGTGTAGGCACCGCGGGCCCGGTCTCCTGCTCGGGGACGGTGGTGGTGATGCCTGCCCTTCCTGGAACAGGCCCGCGCGCGGGCGGCGTACGGCGTGCCGTACTGCTCAGTTCCTCGGCGATCCCCGCCGGAGGGCCGGCCGTCGGCCAAGTGCACCAGGTGCTGCCCGCCCTGTTCGACGAGTGGGCGGTCCTTCGGCCGTCGTGGTTCATGCAGAACTTCACCGGCGACCACCCGCATGCCCGGAGCATCCGGGAGGAAGGCGAGATCCTGACGGCCACGGCCACGGCCACGGCCACGGCCACGGGCGATGGGCGGGTGGCGTTCGTCGACGCCGACGACATCGCGGCCGTCGCCGTGTGCGCGCTGACCGACGCACAGGCACTCGACACCGACCTGGTCATCACCGGACCGCAGGCGCTCAGCCACAGCGAAGTCGCCGCCATCCTCAGCGAGGTGACCGGACGCGGGGTCACTCACCGGCAGTTGACGTACGAGCAGATGCGAGACCACCTGACCGGGGTGATGCCTCTTGAGTTCGCGGTCATGCTCGCCGACATGGACAGAGCGGTCGCCGACGGAGTCGACGACCGCACCGCTGACACTGTCCTCCGGATGACTGGCCGCCGGCCACGCGCCTTCCGCGTAGACGTGGAGCACACGACACGACAAGAGGCCACGGAGCCGGAAGCGGCCGCCGGTGAGACCGCGCCCGCAATCACCTGAGTGCAATCCTGGGCGATCAGTGCCCAGTACGCAGCGCCTGGCCCGCGCGGTGCGCGATTTCCGCGTGGCCGAACAGTCCTGGCAGGCCGCCGGTGTGGAGCAGGACGGTGCGCTCGCCGGGGCGGATGTGGCCGTCGAGCACGGCTGCGATCAGCCCGGCGGCCGCGCGGCCGGTGTACACCGGGTCCAGCAGCACTCCCTCGGTGGAGGCGACGGTGGTGATGGCGTCGAGGACCGGTTGGTGCAGGACCGCGTATGCCTCACCGACTTGGTCGCTACGTACTCGCAGCGCCTCTGCCGGCTGTTCGCGGCCGGTCAGTTCGCCGACGATCGCGGCGGCCGTGCGGGCGGGGTCGGGGAGTGCGCCGACGTCGACGCCCAGGACGCGTTCCGGGCCCAGGGCGGCGAGCAGTCCAGCCATGGTGGCGCCGGATCCGAGAGCGGTGACGACGTGGCGTACGTCGGGTTGCTGGGCCAGGATCTCGTTGCCCGCCTCAAGGTAGCCGCGCGCACCGAGCGGGCTTGAGCCGCCGAAGGGGACGAGGTAGGGACAGGCGCCCTGCTCGCGCAGGACGGAGCACGTCTTCTCCGCCTCCGCCGTCAGCGCGGCGGCGCCAGAGGCTCCTTCGGCCCACACGATGCGGGCGCCCAGGAGCGCGTCGAGTAGCAGGTTTCCCCCGACCGGAGGCGGGCTCGCCGGGCCCGGCATGACCAGGACCACGTCGAGGCCGGAGCGTGCGGCGGCGGCAGCGGTGAGCCGGGCGTGGTTGCTCTGCGGGCCGCCGGTGGTGACCAGGGTGTCCGCACCCTGGTCCAGCGCGTCGGCGACCAGCCACTCCAACTTGCGGACCTTGTTTCCACCTCCGCCGAGGCCGGTCAGGTCGTCGCGTTTGATCCACAGGTCTTCCTCGCGCAGCCCGATCGCCTCGGACAGACGCGGCGCACGCTCCATTGGCGTGGGCCACGTGGACAGCGTCAACTTCTCCGGCATTCCCACGACTCCCTCGTCCAGGTCGGGTGACTGGTGGCACCATGCCGACGGCCACGTGCACCCATCCAGTCACCACCACCCTGTCACACCCGTTGCCGCAGGTGCACATGGGAACTTCGGTGAGGCCGTTGTCGTGGGTGGGTACCGTCCCGATATCCACCACCGGCCACTTCTCGCGCGAAACCGGGGCTTCCGTGGCCGTCGACGGTGCACGCCGACGGCCGCGGAAGCCCTGCGCCGGAGCGGCTAGTTGATCGCGGGGCCGGAGTCGCTGAGATAGGTCCAGTTCGACCATGCGTCGAACCCGGTCTGCCATCTGTGGTGGACGCCGGCCTGGCTGGTGCCGAAGACCTCGATGCGGCCGTCGGCGTTGTTGGCCGCACCGATGTCAGTACCGCCGCCGCCGAAGGTCTCCCACTGCGAGTACGGTGCGTTCGCGCTGGTCTGCCAGGTGTGGCTCGCGGTGGTGGCGTTGATCGCGAACACCTCGACGCGGCCGTCGACCGACCGCGAGGACGTCAGCTCGGCGTTGGTGATCCCGCCGGTACCCGCCCAGTCCGACCACGAGGTCGGGCCGGTCTGCCAACGGTGGTACACCCCGGTGGCGTTGGAGGCGAACACCTCCAGCCTGCCGTCCTGGTTGTGACTGACGGCGACATCATGTCCGCCGCCGCCGAAGTTCTCCCATGCCGACCAGTTGCCGTTGACTCCGGTTTGCCAGAGGTGTCCGAACGTCGAGTCGGAGAGGGCGAAGACTTCGAGCCGGCCGTCCGGTGAGGTTTCCATGGCGAGCCGGGAGTTGGCCGGTCCGCCAGTGCCTTCCCAGTTGGCCCAGCCGCCGCTGGACGCGGTCTGCCATCGGTGGAAGACGCCGTTGGTGTTGGAGGCGAACACTTCGATACGACCGTCGGCGTTGTTGCCCGCGGCGAGGCGGTATCCACCGGTTCCGAAGTTCTCCCAGCCGGACCAGCCCGCGTTGGGCCCGGTCTGCCACATGTGGTCGAGGGTGGTGTCCGAGAGGGCGAAGAGTTCCAGTCGGCCATCGGCGTTGGACGCCACCGCCAACTGTGCGTTGCGCGGGCCGCCTTCGAACCGCCACGGAGACCAGGCGCCGTTCACCGAGGTCTGCCACGCGTGGTACACACCGTCGGCACCGGCGGCGAAGCTCTCCAGCCTGCCGTCCGCGGACCGCCCAGCCACCACCCGGCCCGAGGCGTACGGGTGCGGCCGGGGCGCGGAGTCCTCGATGATGTTGTTGTAACGAAGCGCCTTGTAGTCGCCGTTGGGGTGGCCGTCGAGCGTGGCGTTGTTGATGTTCGCGCTGAAGTGTCCCGGAGGCTCGACGCCGCTGTTGCCCCCACCGAAGCTGTAGTAGGAGAAACCTCCGTGGTCGTCCTCCCACTGATGGAAGATCAGGACGTGATCGCGGAACGAATTCAGAACGTCCCCCGGCCGCAACTCGTCCCGCCCGATCTCATGGGAAAATCCGGGTAACCCCTGGGTGTTGGGATTGGCGTCCAGGTGCCACGCCATCGAGACATAGCCGGAACAGTCGGTGCGGTAGTTGAAGTCGCCGCCGGGGCCGGGCGCGGATCCTTGCTGGTTGTACGGAGGGTGTTGGTCCACCCAATACTGGGCGCGCCAGATCACCTCGCTGCGGGTGATCGGGCCGCCGCGGTCGGACGAGCCGGCCGGCTGCGCGACAGCGGGCGTGGCCACGACAAGCGTGATCACGCCCGCCAGTAGCGGCAGAATCCATCTGCCGAACCATGATCTGAAGGGCTTCACGAGGGACTTCTCCATTCGTCGGCGACCGACGGTAGAGAGCGCCGATGAAATGCCGATGGAATCCCGCGCCGCTGCCCTGCCTGGAGTGGACGGCCAGGGGGTGTCACCCGCGCCAGGTGGCATGACTGCCGGCGCGAACGGCTGCCCGCCAGACCGTGGCCAGGGTGCTGCACGCCGAGTGACGGCTGCGCCGTGTCGGCCCTGGCCGTCACCGACCTTCATCGCCGGGCCTGTGCCGGGCCCCCGAGCCATGGGCAACGGGCATGCGGCCGAAACCACTGGTGCGTGGTGGGCGTCTTCGCTGAAGAGGTGTTCATGCCAGAACGGAGGCCCAGGTGCGGTGGCTTGCCCCGGTGGTACCCATGGCCGCAGCGGCGGCCGCGTACGCGTGGGCACGCTGGTGTTTCGCGAGTGCCTCGCCCCCGTCGCAGACAGTCGCGGTGGTGGGCGGAGCCGTGCTGATCGTCCTCGCCGCCGTCGCGTACCTCGTACTGGTCGACGGCAGTGGCGGATTCTTCGGTGTGCTCCTGATGGCTCTGGGGCTGTTCTTGACCCTGGAGGCGGTGGAAGAGGGGACGGCTCGCAGCCAGGCCGTCACGTGTGACGTACGCGAGGTGCACAGCAAGGTCCTGGAGTCCTCCGGCGAGGGCAGCATCTCGAAGACCGTGTACCACTTCACACTGAGCTGCCCCGGCGGATACCCGACAGAGATCACCGACGGCCGTCCGATCGCCTCGGCGGGCAAGCAGCTCCGGATCGCCTACGATCCCCGGCGCCGGGTGTCCCCGTCCATCGAAGGCAACGATTCCGCCTGGCGCTCCGCCATATCGGCTCTGGGGCTCCTCGTCGCGGCCACGGCGCTGGCGGCGAGGAGGCGCACCCTTGATGCGGCGGAGTTCCGCCTGTGATCCAGGAGTGGGGAGCCGCTGTATGGCCCCGCTCGTCAGGTGGGTAGCGTCCGGGGCATGGATTCACCGCTCATGGGCCTCGTGGTGCTCACGGTCTTCGCGCTGGCCGCGTTCTTCACCGGCCAGGGCGCGGTGCGGGTGATGCGCCGAGCCCGGTGGTGCTGGTACGTGGCGGTACCTCCGCTCGTCACCGCCGCCTCCGGGTACGGCGTGGCCTGGCTGCTGTGGCCCTCGTACTTCAGCAGGCTCGTCCTGCTCCTGTGGTGGGCCTGCGCGTTCTTCGGGAACATCGCGGGGTGGTTCTGCGCGGCCGACGGGCAGCACGCATGAAGGCTCGCCTTGCAGGGCGTGACGGTCCGCAGGACGGCGGGGGGTGGGCAAGGCGAAGGGCTCCTGCCCGGCGGCCTCGCCACGGCGGCCGCTTCGCGCAGTTGGCGGCCACCGGTCCGGTAGTGGCAGCACTCACGCGGGAGTTTCCCGGCCTGCGGCCCGTCTGCTTCCACTCTCCCTATGAGCGACGGTGCTCAAGGGCAGCCTCCGTGCACGGTGAGCCGGTAGCCCTCGGGTCCTGTGACGGAGAACGTCGGGCCGAACGGACTGTCCTGCAGCGGGCCGACGTCCGGAGTGTTCGACTGCACCAACTGCTCGCGCAGCGCGCTCGCGTCCGAGGTGCGCAGCCACAGCCTCGGAAAACGGGTCCGCGTCACTCTCATGCCGGAGCGCTTTGCATATCATCACCGCCCACCGGCCGAAATACTCGGCTCGGCGGTCGCTCGGAAGGTCGTTGCCCGACTGCATGCGCACATCATCCTCCGGACACGGGAACGAGGACCATCGGTTTGCCCCGACGGCGCACCAGTGCAGCCCGATCGGACAGACTCAGTACGAGCGGCGCCGCACACATCGTGGCACCCAGCGTCCAGGGCAGCGCACCACTGCCGACGGGGCCACGCAATTCCCGTGCCCACTCCTTCTCTACGGTGACCCCTACGAGGCTGTCATCAGGAGGGCATGGACTCCCCGGCTCCCGGCGCTAGTGTCCTGCGCCAGAGATCCGTCGGCAGAAGCGGGCGAGGGAGTCGAGGATTTCTTCGGCGGTCTTGGTCCAGATGAATGGCTTGGGGTCTTCGTTCCAGTCCTTGACCCAGGCCCGGATATCGGCTTCCAGGGCCTGGATGTTCTTGTGTGCGCCGCGGCGGATCATCTGGTGGGCCAGGAGCCGAACCACCGCTCGACCTGGTTGGTCCAGGAGGAGCCGGTCGGGGCGAAGTGCAGCTCGAACCGCGGGTTTTTGGCCAGCCAGGCTCTGACCGCAGGCGTCTCTCGACTTTCGTCGTTCTGACCGGCCGTCAGGCCAAGTCCGTGCTGGCTGCGGCCCAGGCCCGTTGGACGGCCCGGATTTCCGGATCCGTGGGCCGGCCGGTGTCATGGGCATAAATCGTGCCGCGATCATGACGCGGCGGAGCTTGGCGACCATGTCGGAGAACGCCGGGGTGGTTTTGGTGGCATACCACGGGGTGCGGGCGCGGTGCTCGGCCGCGTCATTCGGGTGGTGGCCGTAGCGCGTGTACCAGAGCACGGTGATCGTGTAGCAGTACAGGCCGAAGGGCACCGTGCGCTCGACCGCGCGGCGGGTGCGGTTTCGGGCCTGGCCGACGCCGAGCAGGTCGCGGGCCTCGGCGAAGGTGACCTCGATCGACCACCGCCACGCGTACCTCGTGATCAGCTCGGCGGCGGGGGTGGCGAGGTCGGTGGTGACCAGGGCGAGGCTGTAGCCGGCGTCGTCGGCCTGGTCGCGTAGCAGGATGACACGGACCGTTTGGGTGTGCAGGGAGCCGTACCACAGGCAGGTGCGCGTGGCGAGGAACACGTGCTCGGTGCGGCCGTAGCGGGTGACGGTGGCGGGGGTGAAACGGCAGGCGGCGGCCAGCTGTTCGGCCGTGCCCAGCCGCTCGCCCTTCAGCCTGGGCCGTCCGCGTTTTCCGGTCGGCGGCGGGGCCGTCGCGTAGAGCACCGCGGGGGCCGGCAGCCGGACGGTGAGGGTGACCCGGCCGGGCAGGGCGCGCAGTGCGGGGCCGTGGTAATGGGCGTCGCCGGCCACGTGCAAACGGCGGCGCCCATGGCAGGTGGACAGGAAGCGGACCATGGCCACGGCCTGCTCGACCTTGCTGGGGCCGTGTTTCGGGCGGTGCAGCCGGGCCAGCACCGGAAGGCACACCGGCCGCTTGAGGAACGGCAGGCGGACGATCAGGCCGAGCACGACGAAGCAGGTGCCGTAGCCGATGGGCTTCTTGCCCCGCGCGGCACCGTAGTGCTGCCAGGCGGCGCCGAAGATTCTTCTGCCGCACCGCTTGAACAGGGTGTCGTCCACCGCCGCCACCAGCGGCGCGTCCTCGTCCAGCAGCAGGCGCACCACCAGGTGCGACAGCGCGGCACCGAGCAGGTCGGCGCTCCAGACGGCGCGGGAGAAGAACGCGTGGGCGCGGTCGTGCGACCACACCTGTTCGGCCCCGGCGCCGCTCAGCATGCCGCACACCGTGGACTGCCCGGTCTGCGCGATCAGACCGGTGACCAGGGCGGCGAAGGGGTGGAAGGCCGGGTAGGTAAAGCAGCCGCGCAGCGAGGCGGGTACGGTCGGATCCAGGAGCATCGGCGGACCCCTCCGCGAGGAGACGGGCGTAGACACCGTCGATGCTTCTCCTGCGTCCGCCAGTTCTGCAGCCCCTTCACCACCCCTGCTTACGCCACTGCTGACGACCGGTCAGAACATCGAAAGCCGAGCCGACAGGTCTCTCCCGCTTCTCGGGCGGCCGGATCGGGATCGTCCCGAGCTGGCACTCTGTAGGTGCGGTGTCCACGCCGGGGACACCGCACCTACGGCATCGTGCTCGGGGTATTTCCTGGGTCACGAAAGGCAGGGCTGGTTCCCGGCAGGCGTACAGGGCATCAACGGCCGCCTCGCGGTCGGGGACCCTCTGCCTGTGTGTACCAGTGCACGTGCCTGCAGACACCCTGCTCAGGGCTGCCGAGAGTGACACGGCAGAGCGGGAGGAATTCCGCAGTACGCTTCCTGCTTCTGATGGTCAGCGGCTCGGAGCCTTCGCTTGAAACGCAGGAAGGCCCCCATCGCTGAGGAGGGCCTTCTCGCGGGCTGGCGTTGACTCAGTGATTCTTTTCGTACGCGGCGCGAACGTCAGCAGGCACACGACCGCGGTCGTTCACCGCGTAGCCCTTCTCCTTGGCCCAGGCGCGGATGGCAGCGGTGTCCTTGGCGGTGCCTGCGGGGCGAGGCGCCCCCTTGCGGGCCCGCCCGGAGGTGCGCCAGCCGGCCTTGGTGAACGGTGTGACTGCTTCGAGCAGCTTGTCGTAGCTGTCCGGGCCGAGGTCGATTTCGTATGCCACGCCATCGAGGACGAGCGTGTGTGTCGTGGCCTCCTGGGTCTCTTCGCCCGTGAGGTCGTCCGTGTAGATGGTTACGATTTTCTGAGCCATGAAGGGATTCTAGGGGTCATTGATGCTTTGAATATCTAGCCTTTCAAAGCGCCGGAAAGGCACGCCGGCCGCCGTGCATTGCGACACTTGCCGCAATGCGCGGCGACCTTCATTGGAGACATGCGGCTGCACCTGAAGTGGGGCCGCAGGTTCGCCCCCTCACGTCACCTACGTCCATCCCATCGAGCGCACGGTCGACGGGATCGAGTCGGTGACCACCGGCGAGGTCGCTCGCCCGCTCACCGAGCCAGGCGCAGGTGCTCGGTCTGCCGGAGGGCGCCTGCCGCATCGAAAGCCTCGTCTGCGCGGAGGACTGGCGGACGTCAGCTGATGGCCTGGAACTGGTTCCAGCCGCCGGTGCCGACGATGGTGGGGGTGCCGTGTGTGGTGGGGGTGATGCGGGGGTAGAAGCGCAGCCCGGCGGTGTTGTCGGTGGTCGTGGCCCACAGGTCGGGCAGGCCGTCGTTGTCGGCGTCGCCGCCGGAGGCGAGCAGGGGGATGTGGGCGGCGGTCCAGTTGGTGCCGATCCGGGTGGCGGTGTCGCCGTCGCCGGCGGGGCCGGTTCCCTTGTACAGCTTGAGGGCGCCGCCGGTCTTGTGGCGGGCGAGCAGGTCCATGTGGCCGTTCTTGGTGACGTCGCCGGGGGCGAGCAGGTCGTAGTTCGACCAGCCGCCGTTGCCGACGAGGACGGGTTCCTTCTCGGCGTCGAGGTAGCCGTTCGGGTCGCCGTAGTACAGCCAGAGGTGGTCGCCTTCCTTGACCAGGAGGTCGGGGAAGGAGGGCAGGTCCCAGTCGCCGATCGTGCCGTCGCCGTCGAGGTCGGTGGGGCCGTCGATGTCGCCGACGGCCAGGATCTGGTCGGCGTTCTTGAAGTGGTCGTTGGCGCTGTCGTAGACGGCCAGGTCGCGGCGGCGGTCCTCGCAGACGGCGCCCGGGGCCTGTTCGCCGGCTGTGGTGCAGGCGTGGCCGAGGCCGTTGTTGGGGAAGACGTGCAGCTGGCGGCTGCCCTTGGCGCCGGTGGTGGCGATGAGGTCTTCGTAGCCGTCCTCGGTCCAGTCCCCTCGGTGAGTGATCAGGGAGCCGTTGAAGGACTGGGCGGAGGCCATCTGGGAGAGGCCCAGGTGGCCGTCGCCGTTGCCGGTGTAGGTCCACGCTCCCCGTTGGAGCGCAGGCCGTAGAAGTCGGAGTGGCCGTCGCCGTTCAGGTCACCGGGCTTGTCCTTGACCGCGGGGCTGTTGGCGTAGAAGAGGTAATTGCGGGTGCCGGAGCGGTTGTTCGCGCGGTCGAGGGAGCGGGCGTAGACGCGTTTGGGCCCGGCCGAGGGCGGGGTGAGTTTCACGTCGTGGGAACCGCCGGCAGCCGCGGGAGTGATGGTTCGGACCGTGGGGTCCCAGTCCGTCCAGTATTCGTACTTCACCACGTCCCCTACTCCACCGGAGTCGAGGGTGAAGGTGCCCTCCGTACGCGCGGTACCTGTCTTGTCGGGTTCCCATCCCAGGTCGCCGTTGGGGAACTGGGGTGAGGTGATGCCGGGGGGCCGGGAGGGCCTGGACTGGTCGACGTGGAAGCGGCATACCCCCGTCCAGCCCGATGCCGAGACGGCGTCCTCGGCGCGGACCTGCCAGGAGTGCTGGCGGCCGTCGACGAACTTGCCCTTGGGGACGGCGATACGGGCGATGCTCCCGGAGGTGACGTTCACCGTCTTCTCGAACAGGACGGTGGAGGTGCCGGTCTGCCACACCTTGAACCGCGCCGCCACTGTCCCTCCGTCCGCATCCGAGACCCTGGCGTACAGGTCGACGTCGGTGTTGCCGACCGTGGTGGAGGGCTCGGCTGTGCAGGCGGTGGCGGGGCTGGTGCCGTGCCCGTTCGGGGTGTTGGGGACGGTGTTGTAGGTGGTGGACAGGACCGCGGTGGAGGCGTCGAACTTCTTCCACGCTCCGGTGTCCGACTCCGAGGCGCGCAGTCCCAGGGTGGAGGTGGGCCACTTGTTGGCGGCGGCGATCCTGGCGACGTCGGTGGTGTCGAACTCCAGGTTCCCCGCCGGGCAGCCCGAGCTCCAGCCCTTGGCGTCGGTGACGGTGCCGACCTTGGCAGCCCAGGCGGGCTGGTTGTTCCAGGTGGTGCCCGAGTTGATGGAGTTGGTGCGCCACAGCTCGACCGGCTTCTTGGTGCACGACCAGGAGTGCGTGTTCTTGATGCGGAACACCGACCGGGTGATCTGCTTGCCGTGCAGGTTCTTGGTGTTCATCGTGAACATGGACCGCCAGGTGCCGCCGGTCTCCGCCTCGTACCCGGACCGGGCGATCTTCGAGGAGTGGTTGAAGAACGACGTGGACGGGTGCTGCTTGGACACCGACGTCCAGTTGTCCCGGCTGCCGGCGACCGTCGGATCGATGTAGACAGGGAAGACGGTGTCCTTGCCGTGCAGGATGTCCTGGTCCGGCTCCAGCACCAGCTGCCCGTTGCCGACCGCGATGGGCATCGCCGACTGCTGCGCGCCGTCGCGCGGCTCGAAGACGTCCTCCTTGGACGTCGGAGCCTGTCCGCTGCGGGACTTCATCAGCGCCGGTGTGTCCTTGGCGCCCTGCGGAGCGGGAGTGTCCTCACTGGTGGGGATGCCGGTTGAGTCCCACATGGTGGGCGTCGGTGCGGTGAACACCTCCTGCCCGGCGGGGTTGATGGCTTTGAGGTTGCCGGCCTGGTCCGTGTGGATGGCGACGCCGTCGGACTTCAGGGCGAAGGTGAGGCGTTTGAGCGCCGGGGCCTTCGCTGCCTGTGGGGTCTTGACGATCAGGAGCTGCTGGAAGCCGGTGTCGGCGGCCTTCATCTGCACGTCCACCCCGGGCAGCACGTCGGGGTAGGTGGCGGTGTCGCCCTCCAGGCGGGGCTTGGGCAGGTGTCCGGGTCAGTCCACGCTCATCGAGCGCCCGTCGCGGGTGATGGTCACCAGCGGTGTGCTGCCGCCGCCGGAGAACACCAGCCCGACCGCGGCGGCCTTCGGCACCACCGTTCCGTCCGGCGCGGCGGCTAGCGTCGCGTCGATGTCAACGAGCCGTTTGCCGACCTTGGTTCGCACGGGAGTGACGGAGGTGTCCTGGGTGAAGGTGCCGTCCGGGTTCGCGTACACGGTGGCGTAGGCCGTGCGCTGCGAGACGACCTCCACCTGCTGGCCGCTACGGGCGGCCTGTGCGGAGGCCGCCGTTGCCTCGGCCGGTGAATCCCGCTCGGCCGTGGCTGGTTGGGCCGCGGCGGCCGGGATAGCGGCGACGCCGAGTCCTGCGGCGAGAGCGCCAACCACCCCCGTTGCGACACCTATTCGCCATCTGGAACGCACTCGCGTCACCATGCATCTTCCCTTTCGTTACGCCATACAAGCAAGGGCAAGTAAAGCGCACGTCAAGGTGCGTGTTCCCCGATACCCATGTGATTGTCGGGTGTGTGCTGACGCTCTCCGTATCAAACGAGCTAATGATGCGTCTACGGACGTAAGTTGATGACCTGTGGGCGAAGGTCATGAGGTTTCATCGATTCAGCCTCAAGTCAAGATAACGTAAAGGTGCGTGCTGGCTTCTGCGACCGTTCGGCGTTCTACGAAATGCCCTGACGGGCTTCGATGCGGGAGCAGTTGAGGAATGAGTGAGTCTTCTCGAATACCTTCGGGGGAATATCCCGCACGGCCCCGTCGGAGATGGCGGGGGCGTCGTGCGGTAGTGGGGGCGACGGCGGCGACGCTGATGGTCACGCTGTTGTCCGGTGAGGCCCTGGCCATGACGAAGCTGTCGCTGCCCGAGCTGCAGAAGACCAAGCCCGTGCCCGTCACCCCCGTGGAAGGCAGGCCTGCCACCACGGAGAACGAGGCTGCGAAGAAGGCCTGGAAGCAGGTCCCGGATGCCGCCTGGCCCAGGGCCGGCACTGCCGAAGCCCGCCTCGACGGACGCACGGGCGCCAAGACTTTGACCGCAGGCGCCCTGCCTGTGACGATCGCCCCCGCCGCGGGCAAGGCACCCGGCACCACAGCCCCGGCATCGGGCGATGTGGCCGTGGAGGTGCTGGACCGTGCCGTGGCCGCGAAGGCCGGTGTCGACGGTGTGGTGTTCGCCGTCGACACGTCCGGCGGCGGCGCCGACCTCACCGTCGACTACACGAAGTTCCGCCATGCGCTGGGCGGCGACTGGTCCTCCCGCCTCACCCTCGCTCAGCTCCCGGACTGCGCGTTGAGCACCCCGGGCGCCGCAGCCTGCCTGCCGGTTCCGCTCGCCGACGTGGACAACGACCCCGTCAAAGGCACCCTGAGCGCCCCGGTCGCGCTGGCCGCAGGCACCGCCAACACGCCCCCCTCGCCTGCTGCTTCACCATCGCAGGCGCCCTCGGCCGCCGCCGGATCCACTCCCCGGGCTGCCGCCCGGGGCAAGGCCGCCACTGCCCGGACGCTGTTCGCGGTGACAGCCGCGCCGGCCGGCGGGGGCGGTGACTTCAGGGCCACCTCGCTCTCCCCGTCGGGTACGTGGGCGGCGGGTGGCTCCTCCGGCGGCTTCACCTGGTCCTACGACCTGCAGACGCCGGGCGTCGCCGGGGATGTGGGCCCGGAGCTGTCACTGGGGTACTCCTCCAGCTCGGTGGACGGGCGCACCTCGGCTTCCAACAACCAGGCGAACAACGTCGGGGACGGCTGGGGGATGGAGCCCGGCTTCATCGAGCGCCGCTACAAGACCTGCAACGCCGACATGACCGGCGGCAACAACAAGGCCAAGAACGGGGACTTGTGCTGGGGCGGTGAGAACGCCGTCCTCTCCCTCGGGGGCAAGACCAACGAACTGGTCCGTGATGACACCTCGGGCGTGTGGAAGCTGCGGAACGACGACGGCAGCAAGGTCGAGAAACTCACCGACACCGGCCGGGGCAACGGCGACCACGACGGCGAGTACTGGAAGGTCACCGACACCGACGGAGTGCAGTACTTCTTCGGCTACCACCGCCTGCCCGGCTACAGCGACGGCAAGCAGACGACGGACTCGACCTGGACGGTGCCGGTCTACGGCAACCACGCGGGCGAACCATGCCACAAGACCAACTTCGCGGACTCCTGGTGCCAGCAGGCATGGCGCTGGAACCTGGACTACGTCGTCGACCCGCACGGCGACGCCATGGCCTACTACTGGGCCAAGGAGACCAATCACTACGGCCGCAACGTCAACTTGACCGACGGCAAGTCGACCGCCACCCCCTACACACGCGGTGGCTACCTGAAGAGCATCGAGTACGGCCTGCGCTCGGACAACCTGTACACCGGGACCCCTGCAGCGAAGGTCACCTTCACCACCGCGGAGCGCTGCCTGGCCACTGCCTCGTTCGACTGTGCGGAGAACAAGTTCACCGCCGCCAACGCCGCCCAGTGGCCCGATGTGCCCTTCGACCAGTACTGCGCGGCGGGCACCGACTGCAAGAACCGCTACTCGCCGTCGTTCTGGTCACGGAAACGGATCACGGACATCACCACCGAGGTCCGTGAAGGCAGCGCCTACAAGAAGGTCGACTCCTGGAAGCTGACCCCTGGACTGGACGTTCCACCCCGCGATCGCCGGACAGCTCAAGGAACGCGTCACCCACCGCTACGCCACGGACTCGCCCTACGACCAGGTTGTCGGCACCAACGCCACCGGGGCGGTCCTGGTCAACAACGTCACCTACGACCCGTTCCAGCGCCCGCTGAGGACGGAGTACGGGCCGTTCGGGAAGAAGGTGTGGGACACCCGCGAATACGACGAGCACACCGGCAACCTCACCCGCCAGACCACCGACCGGGAAACCGGACCCGCCCGCATAGACGACATCCGCTACACCTTCGACCAGGCCAACAACATCACCAAGCTCGAAACCGCCTCCGGACAGGATGCGCAACGCTCTGTCGACACGCAGTGCTTCACCACCGACGCCCTGCGCCGCATCACCAACGCCTGGACCGCCACCGACGGTTGCACGGCCAAGCCCAACGCGGACGGTTCCGCAAACGGCACGACGCCGAAGGTCGGTGGGCCGGACGCCTACTGGCACACCTTCACCTACGACGCGGTCGGCAACCGGCAGACCGAGACCCAGCACAAGGTCGACGGGAACCCGCTCGCGACCGACGACGTCAAGCGCACCTACCAGTACGGACAGGACGGCGCCGGCAAACGACAGCTGACCGGGGTCACACAGACCACCGCCGGCAAGACCGGCACCCGCTACTACACCCAGGACACCCAGACCATCGCGGTCAAGACCCGCGGGGAGATGAGCGTCCTGCTCTCCGACCATCACGGCACCGCCACCACCGCCGTCCTCCTGGCCACCGGCCAGGCACTGACCCGCCGCAAGAAGACCATCTTCGGCGGCGACCGCACCGCCCAGCCGGCCACCTGGCCCGGCACCAAGGGATTCGTCGGCGGCACCCAGGACCCGACGGGCCTGACCCACCTCGGCGCCCGCGAATACGACCCCCACCTGGGCCGGTTCATCTCCGTCGACCCCGTCATCGACACAGGCGACCCCCAGCAGATGCACGGCTACACCTACGGCAACAACAACCCCCTCATACACTCCGACCCCGACGGCAAACTCTTCGGCGGCAACAACTCCAGCCTGTGGATGCGCCCCGGAGCGAAGGATCCCTACGCCAACAGCGGCCCCCGGAGCCCCGCCGAATACGAACGCCGCAACAACCAGAACCGCCAACGTTCCAACCCCAACTACAGCCCCTACAAAACCACCCAGGGATCCAAGCGCACCTCCTACCAGAACCACGGCCCCTGGAGCCCCAAGGTCTACAAACAGCGAAAAGCAGACGCCGACGCCGCCGCACGCGACAAAAAAGCAGCCAAAGACAAGAAGCGCAAACACGATGTGGCCATGAAGGAAAGGATCCAGGACAAACGTTCAGGACTGCGAAAGCTTTGGGACAGCACCGGCGGAAAAGCAGTCAGTCACGTCAAGGACCACTGGCGAGGCTACGCGGAAGCGGCGGCGTTCGGTATCTGCGTTGCCGCCTCGGCAGGCGCCTGTATCGTGGCCGGAGCCGCAGTCGCCGGCGCGAAGTGGTTTGCGTCCTATCGCGACCCCAACACTGCACGGTACGGATTCGGCGATTTCGCTAAGGATACGCTGGTGGGACTCGGTGGCGGACTGGCCGGTGGAGCCATCGGGAGAGGCCTCTCCCGCGGTATGAGCGGATCCGGCATCACGTTCAGACAGGCGATGTGGAGCAACGCCTTCTCCGGTAGCGCGGCACAGAAATACGCCAACATGAGCCTGAACGCGAAGATGGCGGTGGTCGGCTGCGGAGCTGGCGGATTCAACCCTGGATACTGTTGACATGGATACCGTGAAGGAGAATTCAGAGGCAGTCGTGCGAAAAATAGTTCTCAGGCGCAAGAGCCTGGTTTTCTTCCTGGCGATCGCCGCCCTCGGCGCCACCGCTGCCGCGATCAGTGCGGCGATCCGAAGCCTGGATTCGGATTCCCTGAGTCTCATCAGTGGAATGGGGTTCTTGGTCTGGCTGTTCTTCCGCGTCGGCCGTTCCCGGGTGGAGCTCGACGGAAGCGGGGTCACCCTCATCGGACTTCTGGTGAAGGTCCGGATGCCCTGGGGTGCCGTTACGAAGGTCTCTCATGACAACGGCCTCGGCATCCGCGACACATCGGGAACGCAACAAGGAGTGTTGGCCTTTGGAGGATCTCTCTTGGAAGAGATCTTCGAGAAGCTCGGCAAAGGCCGGATCAGCGCGGCCGCACGGACCATTAGCGAAGCCAGGGAGCAGGCTCTGCCCGACGCCCTCGCCGATACCAGGGTCCAAAAACGCCTGGACCTGATCCCGGCCGATCTGCTTCTCCTTCAGTTGCCGGTCATGCAGGGACTAATCCAGCTCGGGATCATCTGAATCCACCGTTCCGAAACGCCCGAGTGCCGACCAGTCGCGTGCGCCCGGGCGTGCCCGATTTCCGGATGTCTTCCGGGGCGGTGAGCATGGGCAGGATCTCTGAGCTGGAGGTAAAGAGCAGCTGGCTCGGTCCGTGCAGAATCCATGCCTTGGGACGACAGGAGGAAAGGCTCGGGCGCACGCAGCTGGAATGAACGGAGTGGCCGATCCATGTCTCAAGGAAGACACGCTGGGGCGTGCCCTGGCACGCCCCAGGGTGGTGCTGATCATGATGGAACACAGTGAAGCCACGGTGAAAGCGTGGAAGGTTGCGCTGCCCGTCAGGATCGCAGCAGTCTGCGTGTCTCTGGGGTTTCTTGCCTTTGCAGCATGGGGGTTCTTCGATGCGCTGCCAGGAGACCTGGATGCCGACGTGCTGATGTTTACCGGTGCCTTCCTCATCGTCACAGCTGCTGGCCTGCTGTACTCGTTTCGGACATCCATCACCCTCACCACGCATCGGGTAATCGTGCAGAACCTGGGCCTGACCAACTGGGTACAGATCGCCGAGATCAGCGCGGTGACCGCAGGCTATAGCGGGACCGTCATCACCACATATGACGGGCGCACGCTACAGGGGCTGGCCGTGGAGAAGCCGAACTATGCTCGCTGGCTCGGCAGGCGTACAAGGGCCGATCATGTCGTCAACGCGATCCGGTCGGCAGCCGGCCTCAGCAACGGTCCCGCCGAGCGGCAGCTGTAGCCCAGACAGAGGTGCCGGTCATAGGCCCTCGCGCGGCGTGCCGAACGAGGGCCTATGACCCGGCATGCGCGATCAGGCTCGGCTCATCGAACGTGGGGAAGAGCTCTTTGGGAGCCTCGGGCTGAGAGCCATCGAATGGCTACGTAGTGGTAGCTGGTTAGGTCGGGTGGTAGACAGCGAGTCCTAACAGAACCGTAGACCCTGGAGCCCTGCGGTCTACAAACAGCGTCTACAAACAGCGAAAAGCAGACGCCGACGCCGCCGCACACGCCAAAAAGGAAACCGAGGACCAGAAGCGCAAACACGACGCCACCATGAAAGAGAAGACCAGGATAAGCGTTCAGGGCTGCGCAGGTTTTGGGACAGTAGCGGGGGTAAATTGGCCAGCCATGTCAATGAGCACTGGCGTGGCTACGCGGAAGTGGCAGCATTCGGCATCTGCGTAGCCGCCTCGGCAGGAGCCTGCATCGTGGCCGGCGCCACAGTCGCCGGAGCCAAGTGGGTCGCGTCGAAACGCGATCCGAACGCCCCGAGGTATCGTGGTGGCGAGTTCGTTCGGGAAACGCTTATCGGAATCGGCGGCGGGCTGATTGGCGGCGCGATATCCAAGAGTCCATCCCCGGGGATGACTGGGGCGTCGATCAGCTTCAGAAGGGCAATGACCAGTAACGCGTTCCAGCGGGGTGACTTGCCAGGGAGCTACGCCAATATGTCTCTCAACGGGAAACTGGCCGTCGCGGGCTGCGCCATCGGGGGCTTCATCCCTGGGTACTGCTCATGAGAATGCAAATCCGAGACCTGAGAGGCCTGAAACACGTTCCGACTAAGGTGCTCCGCAGGAAAAGCATCGCAATATTTGCGTGCTTTGCAACGGCAGGGTTTACAGCTGCTGCAGCGGAAGCCTTGATTCGAAACCCAGACGATCCAGACTTCGCCTCCCTCTCAGGTATGGCCGCGCTAGTATGGCTGCTCCTACGAGTCGCCCGTTCCAGGGTCGAGTTCGATGAAGAGAACATCTGGCTTGTCGGGCTCCTGTGGAGCGTAAAGATCTCCTGGCGGCGATTCTGGCAGTGGGGTACGAGGACGGGCTCACCGTTAAGACCCCTGGAGGCGAATACGGCAACCTGGCGTTGAGTGGATCACTGATCGAGAATATTCTCCAGAAGCATGTCAAGGGACGTGTTGAAGCAGCGGCGGAGAGTGTCGAGCGCGGGAAACTATCGGTGGTTTGTTAGACGGGGCGGTAGAGGCCGAGAGGTCTGCCGGTGGCGACGGTGTTGAGGAGGGCTTGGAGTTCGGCGGGCGGGGGCTTCGTCGACCATGCCCGCCAGTAGCGTTGCAGCGTGGCCCAGGGCGTCAGCCAGCCACGGACGGCCCGGATGGCCCGGGGCCAGCAGGCCGGCTGGGGCTGCTGGGACTCGGGTCCGCCCCCTCTCTGCCGCTCCTGATGGTGTGTCAGGCCCGGGTGCCGGGGCGGCGGGTGTAGGTGTGAGTGGGGCGAACCAGGTGTTCCAGCAGAAGCTGAACGCGCAGTTCACGAGGGTCTGGTGGCGGCGGATGGCGGTGTCGGAGCGGACCTGGAAGTCGGCCCAGCCGAGTTCGTCCTTGACCTGTTTGTAGCTCTGCTCGACCCAGTGCCGCAGTCCGTAGAGTCTGACTACTTCGGTCAGGTCGGCGGTCGCATGCCGGCTGAGCTGTTCGCGTGGTGAGCTGGGCCGGGGCAGGTTGGTGGCCAGGTACCAGGTGGACGTCTCGGGCAGGGTTGCGGGGTCGGTGGTGGCCACCACCAGCCGGACCATGCCGTCGGGTCCCCACCAGCCGAGCCTGGCATCGGCGGCCCACCAGGTGGCGGAGCGTCCGCCGCGGAAGGTGCGGGTGACCGGCTGCCAGTCGCCCGGCTCTTCGGGGCCGTGCCAGGCCAGTTCACGGGCGGCGTCCACGGGCCGGAAGGCGTCCTTGTACTGCCAGGTGCCGTGGCCGCGCTTGAGGGCCATCACGAACGGCAGGTGAGCGTCCCACAGTTCAGCGCGGAAGCAGGTGTGATCGCCGTAGGCACAGTCGGCGACAACCGCCCGGAAGGACACCCCCACCTCCGCGGCATGACAGGCCAGTGCGGCCCCGATCTGCAGCTTCGTGCGGAAACCCGGGTCGTTCCTCCCGCCGGGGAAGTGGTGCGCGGGGGTATAGGGCACCGCGTGCAGTGGGTAGTAGACGCGCTCGTCGGCCCAGCAGGTGGTCACCGTGACCACCCCGCGGTCGATCTTCCCGACCGAGCCCAGGTACTGCTTGCCCACATGCGCGGTCGCCGACCCGTCCTTGCGGTCCCCGGAATCGTCGACCACCAGCACCCCCATCCCATGCGGCGCGGTCGCCGGATCCGTCAGCAGCAGCTCCAGACGGCGCGCGTTGACCTGCTCGTGGTCCCAGGTCGACTCCGAGAGGAAGAACTGCAGCCGCTGCACCGCCGCATGCTGGGCACCCACCACCGGTTCGGCCCCGGCCAGGCAGGTCAGGGTCTTGTTCCGGTCCCGCGGCAGCAGCAGGCCGGCCAGATACTCACGGAACCCACGCCGCTGGGCCAGCGTCCCGAAGAGCCCATCGAAGCAGGCGGCATAGCCTTCCAATGGACCGGGTGCGGGCGGGCACGGCAGCCGCTTCGTCATCTCAAGCTCCATTGAGGCGAGTTGAGGCTCTCACTCCCGGCGTACTACCGCCACGACCCGCCGTCAACAAACCACCGCTAGCTGCGTCCGATAAGGCCTTGGCCAACAAGTCACTGACCAAGCGCTTTGATGCCCTATGGCTGGACCTGCTCCTCATTCCGGCACCAATCATCATCGTGCTGTCTCAGACAGGAATGCTGGGGGAGTAGGGCGACAAGGGCACCGACGCCGCACCAAGAAAGCAGTGGACAACCGCCCTGCCATGGGGAAGCTTCAGGACGGCCATCGCGGTGAACGGTATAAGGACGGCCGCAGAGCTGACGCCTGCAGGAGTCCCCCGGTCCCACCCTTCCCACCCCGCAGGCCCTGGACCTCGCCAGGGCCTGCGATGGGTCCTGTCGCCTACGCTGAGCGTCACCCCATGTACCGGCGGCTGGTCACCGAGGCCGGGTTCAGGCGTCCGGCAGGCCCAGGTACGAGCGCAGCTGGTGGGCCTCGGGTGAGTTGAGGCCCGTGAAGATGTCCAAGGCCTGCTGCCAGTACAGTCTGGCCTCCCGCGGTGCGCCACGGGAGCGATGGGCCTGACCGAGCACGGTGAGCGCGCGCCCTTCCAGCGGGAGGAAACCGGCGGACCGGGCCGCGGTCACCGCATCGTGGACCCGGTCGAGGGCCTCGGTGACCTGGCCTTCATGGAGATGGGTGGCGGCGAGGCCGATCGCGGCCTGGACCTCGCTCTGACGGAAGCCGGCCTTGTGGGACATGTCCCACGAGGCGCGGTGATGGCGCAGCGCCGCATCGGTGTCGCCCAGGGCGCGATAGGCGTCGCCAAGGTTGTTGAGCGCGATGGCCTCGCTCGCCCGGGCGCCCGTCTCCCGGTGCAGGGCCTTGGCTCTGAGGTGGTGGTCGATGGCGAGGGTGAGTCGCCCCTGTTCGGCATGGACCATGCCGAGATTGCCGAGGGTGATGGCCTCGCCCTCGCGCCAGTCGAAGCGGCGGTGGATGCGCAGTGCCTTGGTCAAGTGCTCAAGAGCTTCGGGGTATTGGGCGAGCTGGCGGCAGGCGTGGCCCAGGCCGTGGTGCATGACGGCCTGGGCTCGTTCGTCGCCTGCGGTGCAGGCCGCGTGCAGCCCCGCGCGCGCGGCGGTCAGCCAGTCCGTGTACCGGCCGTGGAGCCAGAAGAAGCCGCGCAGGGCATCGGCCAGCTGCCAGGCGGCCTCCAACGGACCGTGCGCTGAGGTGTACTGGATTGAGGCGACGATGGACGGAGCCTCGGCTTCGAGCCAGGCACGGGCGTCGGCTTCTTTGGCGAAGACGGCTGGGCGGGCGGTGCTGCCCGCAGCGGTGGACGGCAGCCGCAGGAAACCCGGGAAGAGTTCGCGGACCGCCGCGTCGGCGTGGCGCAGGTACCAGTCGAGCAGCCGAGCCAGCGCCTCCTGCCGCTGCTCGGGGTTCTCCTCGGCATGGGCGCGCTCGCGTGCGTAGTCGTGCAGAAGGTCGTGCAGACCGTAGCGGCCGGGTGTCGGCCGGTGGACCAGGTGGGCGGAGAGGAGGGCGGCCAGGACAGATTCCCCGGTTTCCTCCGGCACTCCCCAGAGAGCCGCCGCCGCGTTCAGGGGGAAGTCGGGACCGGGTGCCAGGCCGAGCTTCCTGAAGGCGGCGCGGACCGCCGGGTCGAGCCCGGCGTAGGAGAGGTCGAAGGCGTCACGCAGAGTCGAGAGCGGTTCACCGGGCGGGGCCAGTCCCGACAGCGTGGTGTCGCCGCCCAGTTCCGCGACGAGGCGCCCGATGGTGTGGCTGGGTCGGGTGGCGAGCCGTCCGGCAGCGGTCCGCAGCGCAAGGGGAAGCCAGGCGCACAGCCGCGCGAGGTCGGCCGCCTCGGCGGGCTGTGACTCGACCCGGTCCGGGCCGACGATGCGTGAGAGGAGCGTCAACGCCGCATCAGGTTCGAGGAGTTGGAGACCGATCGGCACCGCGTCGTCGAAAGCCACCAGGTCGTGCAGATCCGTGCGGCTGGTGACGGCGACGGCGCAGTGGGGGCTGCCGGGCAGCAACGGGCGTATCTGCTCGGCGGACCGGGCGTTGTCGAGGATGATCAGGACCCGACGGTCGGCAAGGAGCGAGCGGTACAGGGCCGCCTGCTCGTCCCCGAGCACGGGGATCTGAGCCGAGGGGATCCCGAGCGCACGCAGAAACCGGACCAGCACCTCCGATGCCGTCAAAGGGGCATCGGTCGACCAGCCGCGCAGATCGGCGTACAGCTGACCGTCCGGGAACCGGGACGCGACCCCATGGGCCCAGTGCACGACCAGTGCCGTCTTGCCGACGCCAGCGGTACCGGAGACCACGGCGCAGCGTCCCGCGCCGCCGCCCAGCACGGCGTCCAGCCGCGCCAGGCTCTCCTCGCGGCCCGTGAAGTGCACGGTGTCCACCGTGAGTTGACGGGGAATCACCTGCGGCGGACCGAAGGCGGTGGACGCCGTCTCGAAGGAGCATGCCGGAGCGGCGAGTTCCGGGTCGGCGCGCAGCACCGCCATGGCCAGGCCCTGGAGTTCCGTACCCGGTTCGAGCCCGAACTCCTGCGCCAGTACTGTCTTGGCCCGCCGGTAGGCCGCGATGGCGTCACCGGGCCGGCCACTGCGGTACAGCGCGATGAGCAGCTGCGCGGTGAACCGCTCCCGGGTGGGGTGGTCGCAGGCCAGCTCGGTGAGTTCCCCGAGCAGTCTGTCGTGCCGCCCCAGTCGTAACTCCGCGTCCAGGCACCGTTCGTACGCGGTCATCCGGGACTCCGCCCACACCGTGCACAGCTGGCGGCGCACCCGGTCGTCGGCGAGCCCGGTCAGCATGTCCCCGCGCCACAGCCCGAGTGCCTGCCGCAGCAGCGCAGCCCCCGGTTCGTCGGGAACGTCCCTGGCCCGTTCGGTGAGGGCCCGGAACCGGAGGGCGTCGACGTCCGCGGGATCCACATGGAGGGCGTAGGCGGCGCCGTGCGTCCGCAGACTCACCCCCGGCGCGTCGGCGAGCAGACGGCGCAATCGGGAGATGTGCCCATGGAGGGAGTTGCGGGCGGTCGACGGTGGCTCGCCGTCCCACAGGAGGGACATGAGCCGTTCCACGCGCACCGGCCGGTTGGCCTCCAGGAGCAGGGCCGCGAGGGTCAGTTGTCGCAGTCGGGGCCCCACGTCGAGCACCCGCTCCTCGTCGCGGACTTCGAACGTCCCCAGCAGGCGGAACTCCACGCTGCAGCACCCCTCTCGCCGGCCTCGGCCGATCGGCCGGATGCCCAGTCAGCGACACATCATTGAGAAATAAGAGCGGGTTGGCAATATGGCTCAGGCCGACCGGGGAGCGCGCGGATCCCCGGCCACGAGGGGGGAGGGCGCACTGCCGTGCCGGACACCGAACTGCAGCGCACGTTGCGCATGACCGACGGAACGGTAATGGCGGTCGGCTCGGTTCTGGGCCCCAGTGTGCTGGTACTGCCCGCGCTCACCGCCCGTACGGCGGGCCCGGCCTCACTCGTGGCGTGGGGCGCCATGTCGGTCTTCGCGCTGGCGCTCGCGCTGGCACTGGGCAGGGCCGGAGCGAGGATCCCGCACGCGGGCGGCATCGTCGCCTACGCCGAGGCCGCGTTCGGGCCCCGGCTCACGGTACTGACCGGCTGGTGGCTCCTCGCGTCGGTGCCGTTCGCCGTGCCCGTCATCGCCCTGGTGGGCGCGAACTACATCACCGCGTACTACGGCCTGTCGCCGAGGTGGGCGGGGGCCATCGCGGCTGTGCTGCTTTTCGCTTCGTGCGCGCTCAACGCGCGTGGTCTGCGGCTCTCGGGCCGGGTCCAGACGTGGATCGTCGCACTGGTCGGCGCCGTGCTCGTGGGAGTGTCGTTCCTGGGCCTGAACCGGGTGGAGGCGGGCCGCTTCGAGCCGTTCCTGCCGCACGGCTGGAGCGCGGTGGGCACGGCGGCCCTGCTGATCTTCTGGTCGTACATCGGATTCGAGATGGTCGTGCACCTCGCGGAGGAGTTCCAGCACCCTTCGCGGGACCTGCCGTTGAGCATGGGCCTCGCCGCCGTCGTGCTGTCCCTCCTCTACTGCCTGTCCGCCGTGGTGATGGTCGGTACCGGCGTGTACGCCGACGCGTCCGGCCTCGCGCCCGCCAGTGTGCTGGCCGGCGATGCGCTTGGGTCCGTGGCCGGGGCCCTGACCGCGCTGTTCGCACTGTGCTGCTCCTTCGTGGCTGTGCACACGAACATCGCGGGCTTCTCCCGGCTCATGTACGCCCGGGCCAGGGACGGGAACCTGCCGGGGAGTCTGGCGAGGCTGCATCCCCGGCACGGCACCCCGGCCCGGGCCCTGGTGTGGCTCGCCACGGCGTTCGCGGCCGTCCTGCTCGGCGTCGCCATCGCCGACCCCGACCTTGAGGCTCTGATCGCCTGGCCCAGCGCGACGTTCGTCGCGGTCTATCTCGTCGGCGCGGCGGCGGCGTTCAAGATCCTGCCCGCCGGTGACATCGGCCGCATCGCCGCAGCCCTGACCGTCCTGGTCTGCCTGGCAATCCTGCCGTTCAGCTGGCCCGCCGTCCTCTACCCCGTGGGCGTGGCCGCACTGGGCGCTGTCGTCCCCCGCGGAGCCACCACGCCCGCACCCACTCCCGATTCCGATGCCGCATCCGTTGACGAACCCACTCAGCAATGAGGTGACACTGATGACCGCATTACCCGAGACCGTGGCGTTTGACGGGGAGAACCTCCGCATGGCCGACATCCGCAAGATCGCCGAGCAGCGCGTGCGCTGCGAGATCACGGACAAGGCCCTCGACAAGGCGGCCCGCGGCAGGGAGCTGTTCGAGGCGACCGTACGCGACGGCAACCCCGTCTACGGTGTCACCACCGGCTACGGCGAGATGATCTACATGCTCGTGGACACCGACAAGGAAGTCGAGCTGCAGACCAATCTCGTACGCAGTCACAGCGCCGGAGTGGGCCCCCTGTTCAGCGAGCGAGAGTCCCGGGCGATCCTCGCCACCCGTCTGAACGCTCTGGCCAAGGGTTATTCGGCGGTACGCCCCGAACTCCTCCAACGCCTGGCCCTCTACCTGACCGAGGGCATCACCCCGGCCATCCCCGAGATCGGTTCACTCGGGGCGAGCGGCGACCTCGCACCCCTCGCGCACCTGGCGTCCACCGTGATCGGCGAGGGATACGTCCTCAGGAACGGAGAGCGCGTCGAGACGGGCCCGGTGCTCCGCTCGCTGGGCATCGAGCCGTTGCGGCTGCGTTTCAAGGAGGGCCTCGCTCTCATCAACGGCACCTCGGCCATGACCGGCGTCGGCTGCCTGGTCGCCGGCCGCGCCCTGGACCAGGTGCGGCAGGCCGAGATCGCCACCGGGCTCGTGGTGGAGGTGCTGCGCTCGTCCGCAAGTCCCTTCCAGCCGGAAGGGCACGACCTGGCCCGGCCGCACCGGGGCCAGATGGAGACGGCGGCCAACCTCCGCGTACTGACCCGGGGGAGCAGGCTGCTGCGCGACCACTCGGAACTGCGGCGCGAGGCGCAGCAGAGCAAGCGGTCGGGCGATCAGGTCACGCGCACGGACGTCTACATCCAGAAGGCGTACTCGCTCCGCGCCATACCGCAGATCCTGGGAGCCGTGCGCGACACGCTCTACCACGCCCAGGAGAAGCTGGAGATCGAGCTCAACTCCGCCAACGACAACCCCCTGTTCTTCGGCGGCGACGGCATCGAGGAGGTGTTCCACGGCGCCAACTTCCACGGCCAGCCGATCGCCTTCGTGATGGACTACACGACGATCGCGCTCACCCAGCTCGGCGTGCTGTCCGAGCGACGCACCAACCGGCTCCTCAACCGTCATCTCAGCGACGGGCTGCCGGAGTTCCTCGTCGCGGGAGACCCCGGGCTCAACAGCGGCTTCGCCGGCGCGCAGTACCCGGCCACCGCCCTGGTCGCCGAGAACCGCACCATCGGCCCCGCGAGCACCCAGAGCGTGCCCTCCAACGGGGACAACCAGGACGTCGTAAGCATGGGCCTCATCTCCGCCCGCAACGCACGACGGGTGCTCGGCAACAATGAGCGGATCCTCGCCGTCGAACTCCTAGCCGCTGCCCAGGCCGTGGACATCAGCGGCCGCCGCGACGGACTGAGCCCGGTGGCCCGGGCAACGTACGACACCGTCCGTGACCATGTGCCGTTCCTCGACAAGGACCGCTGGATGAGCGACGACATCGAGAACGTGGCCGCCGCGCTCGGCCGTGCGGAATTCCTGTCGGCCGCCGCCGCACAGGCCGGATCTCCATTGCTGTAGCCCTCTGCCGGACGCCACGAGGACAAGGAGGAAGCGCAGCATGCCGGACGTCATGACCATTTCAGGGCCCGCCCCCGCGGCGAGCCTGGGCCCCACGCTTCCGCACGAGCACGTCTTCATCAACCTGCTGCGCGAGTACCGGGAGGTAGGGCTCCTGAACGACGAGGAGGAGATGCGGCAGGAGGTGACCGCCTTCGCCGCGGCGGGCGGCGGCACCCTCGTCGACGTCACCACCGGCGAACTCACCGAAGGGGCGGCCACCGACCCCCAGGGGCTGTTCACCGGACCCTCGGGCAACGGCAGTTCATCCGGCGGCAGCCGAACTCCCGCCAATGTGGCGGCACTTGTGCGCCTCGCCGAAGCCACCGGCGTACGCATAGTCCTGGGCACCGGGCACTACCGCGACCCCTATCTCGACCGCGCGTGGTTCGACCGGCACAGCGTCGCCGAGATCGGCGAGCTCATCGTCCGGGACCTGTGCGACGGAATCCCGGGCACGGACGTGCGCGCCGGAGTGATCGGCGAGGTGGGCAGCGACGGCTGGTACATCTCGGCCGCCGAGGAGCGATCGCTGCGGGCGGCCGCGCACGCCCAGCTCCGTACCGGGGTCGCCATCACCACGCACGCCGCCCGCTGGCCCGTCGGCCTACCGCAGCTGGAACTCCTCATCGGCGCCGGAGTCCCGCCCGAACGGATCATCATCGGTCACTGCGACAAGGTGAACCTGCCCGAATACCACCTGGAGCTGGCCCGCAGGGGCGCGTACGTGCAGTTCGACACGCTCCACGAGTGCGCGTCCCCGCGGGAGACCGAGAAGAGAGTCGGCCTGGTCCTGAAGCTGATCAGGGCCGGCCATCTCGACCGGATCCTTCTCTCCCACGACATCTGCGTCAGAACCCACCTCAAGGCGCAGGGAGGAGTGGGATTCGACTTCCTGCTCACGGGGTTCGTCGCGGCCCTCGCCGACGCTGGCCTGGAGGAGGACGAGATCCGCCAGCTCACCGAGACCAACCCCCAGCGCGCACTGTCCGGTTGAGAGATGCACCGGCCACGGTCACACACGAACAGGCGCCCCCGGCCACCCGCCGAGCAGACCGCGCTGCGCCAGGTCCTCGTCTCCAGCTACCTGAGCGGCATCATCGAGTGGTACGACTTCCTGCTGTACGGGACGGCCGCGGCCCTCGTCTTCGACAAACTGTTCTTCCCGCAGATGTCGTCCTTCGCAGGCACGCTCGCCTCCTTCGCCACCCTCGCCGTCGGCTATCTGGCCCGCCCCGTTGGCGGCCTGGTCTTCGGCCACTATGGCGACCGGGTGGGCCGCAAGCCGATGCTGATGGTGAGCATCGTGCTCATGGGCCTCTCCAGCGTGCTCATCGGGCTGCTGCCCGGCTACGCGGACATCGGCATCGCGGCACCCCTGCTGCTCGTCCTGCTACGGCTGGTCCAGGGCTTCGCGGTGGGCGGCGAATGGGGCGGCGCCGCCCTGCTGGCCATCGAGCACGCGAGGCCTTCCCGTCGGGGACTGTGGGGCGCGTTCGCACAGATGGGCGCGCCTTCCGGGCTCCTGCTGTCGTCATTGGTCCTCGCGGCGTTCAACACCCTGCCCGAGGCCGAGTTCCTGAGCTGGGGGTGGCGCGTCCCCTTCCTCCTCTCCGCCGTACTGATCGTGCTGGGCTACTGGATCCGGCGCGGCATGGCGGAGAGCCCAGTGTTCGCGCGGGCGCAGCGGTCCGCCGACACGGCACAGCGTCCGGTCCCGGTCCTGGAGACCCTTCGCCGGCAGCGCCGCGTCACCCTGCTCGCGATCGGCGTGAGCATCGGCCCCTTCGCCACCAACTCCATCCTCATCGCCTTCCTGCCCGCCCACGCCAAGGACATCGGCATCAGCAGGACCGTGGTGCTGACCGGCCTGATCCTGTCCTGCGGCGTGTCCCTGCTGACGCTGCCCGCATACGCGGCCCTCTCGGACCGGATCGGGCGCAGGCCGGTCTCCGTCGCGGGCGCCCTGCTGCTCGCCGCGAACTCCTTCCTGCTGTTCCCACTCGTCGACAGCCGCTCCCCGGCCCTGTTCGTGGTCGCCTTCGTCCTGAGCCTCTCGGTGTTCCATGCCGCGATGTACGGTCCGATGGCGGCGCTGCTCGCCGAACTGTTCCCGACGAACACCCGCTACACGGGCACCTCCCTCGGATACCAGACGGCCGCTGTCCTGGGCGGCAGCCTCGCCCCGCTGATCGCGACCTGGCTGGTGCACACCGGAGAGGGCGGGCGGAGCACCACAAGGGTGGCAGTCTTCATGGCAGCGACGTGCATGGTCAGCGCCTGGTGCGTGTACAGGGCAGGGGAGACGCGGCACCACGCGCTGGACACCGCTGCGGAGGACGGGGAACAGCTCAACTGACGGCTGCCCCACTGACGTGGACAGTGTCGGCGTGCGAGTCCACCCCGCCGACCACGGCCTGTTCAACAGTGTCCGCCTTGTCTGTTCCCGTCATGCTGGAGCTTCCTTCCGCACCGGAGGCGGCTCCGGCCGGATGGGGCGGACAGGACAGTGAGGGAGCCTCCGACCAGGCTATTGGGTCATGATCCACCCGGCCGGGACCTCACTGAACGGCCAGCAGCTCGCGCAGCACGCCGAGCTGGGGGTGGGACTGCGGCCTGACGCCACGACGGGGGCCGCCGCAGGCGCCGCTGATCCCGCCACATGCCAACCAGCCCAAAGCCCACTTCACTGGACCTACAGGCTCCGTGAGTTCCGTGGGTTCGGAGGCCCGCTACCCACGTCAACCGCCATGCAGTGTTGATGGGTCGTTGACGTGCGAGCCCGGTGGCGATGCGTTAAGGGGCTAGTGCGGCGCCTTGTTCACTCGTGTGGGGGTGGGCGGTGTGCCAGGCGTCCCAGACCTGTGTGCGGAGTCTGCCTCGTGGTGGGACATTCATGCCTTGTTCACGTGCCCAGGCCCGTACTGCCGTCGCGCTCGGCTCCGCGGCCCGAGGGTGTGGCTGGCGGGCGGCGGGGACAGGGGCGCAGGGTGGTGGGGCCGGCAGGCTGTCTGGGGTGGTTGTGGTGAAGCCGCGGAGGTCGAGGATGCGGCGGCGTTTGTGGTGCATGCGTTCCAGAAGAGGGACGTTCGCATCGAGGTAGTCGTGGGCCTCGACGTGGGATGTGCGTTCTTCGGTGTTGCGCATGATCCGGCCGACCTGCTGGATCACCCGTCCCCTGAACGAGATGGGGCTGGTGAGGAAGAGGGTGTCCAGGTGTGGGGCGTCGAAGCCTTCTCCCGCGAGTTTGTCGATCGCCAGCAGGACCAGTGGCCCGTCGTGCTTCTCGGTCAGGGCGGCACGTACTCGGGCGCGCTCGGCCGGGGGCATGCCGCCGTGCAGGACGAGCGGGGTGATCTGGTGCGGCCGGAGGGCCTCGGCGAGTTGGTGGAGGTGCTCGACGCGGTTGGTCAGCGCCAGGCTGTACCGGCCACGGCGTGAGGCGTCGGCGATGTCCGCGGCGATCAGCTGGTTACGGGCGTCGTGGCAGGCGAGTTCGTTGTAGATGGCTTGGATGGAGGCGCCGTCGGTGCCCGGCTCGTGGGTGGTGAAGGTGGTGGGGTGCACGATGAGGTGTTTGGCGAAGCTGCTGGTGTCGTCGATCTCGTGGCGGATCGGGCCGCACTGCATCGTGATCAGCGGGTCCATCTGGTCCGCCCGGTAGGGAGTCGCCGACAGTCCCACCCAGCGCGGAGCTTTCGCCCGGCGGATCGCGGCCTCGGCCCCCGGTGCGCCGACGGTGTGGCATTCGTCGACGATGACCAGTCCGTACCCGTCGAGCAGGCCGTCGGGAGCGTCGCGGTGGGACAGCGTCTGGAGCATGATCAGGTCGACGGCGTGGCCGCGACGGTCCTTGCCGCCCCCGAGCGAGCCGACCTGATGGTCGCCGAGGTCCAAGAACGCGGCCAGCCGCTCTTCCCACTGTGCCAGCAGCTCCGCCCGGTTCACGATCACCGCCGTCGGGGTGCCATGGCGGGCGATCAGGGCGCAGGCCATGACGGTCTTGCCGGAGCCGGGCGGCGCGACCAGTGTGCCCGCAGGATGCTGGGCTATCGCGTCCACGGCCTTCTGCTGGGTGGCGGTCAGCGTTGCCGTGAAGTGGGCGGTGAGCGGTGCCGGTTCGGGCAGATCGCTGGTGAGGGTGCCGCCGGCCGCTTGGATGAGCTGGGCGGCCTCGTCCGCCAGGCCGCGGGGCAGTGTCAGCCAGTCGGCATCGGATGCGTCGAAGCAGCAGACGAGGCGCGGGGTGTTGAAGGTGGAGAAGCGCTGGTTCTGCTTGCGGTAGAACTCCGGGTTGTGGAACGAGGCCGCGTGCTTGAGTGCGGCCAGCAGCTGTGGCGGCAGCCCGGCTGTGGAGATCGCCAGCATCGCCGAGAGCCGGGCCTCGACGCGCGCGGGTGCTGTGCCGAGCGCTTTGCGGCGGGGGCGATATCCCAGCTCGGGGGTGGTCGGGGACGGGCCGGCCTTGACCGGGCCGAGCTTGTCCACCAAAGCCTCGACGTCGGCTGGGGCCAGCCGCTCGGCGCGGGAGAGGTGAGCGAACTGGTCCGGATACGGCTGCCAAGTAGCAGGGTCCACGAAGACGGTGGTGCCGCCGGCGCGGCACGCACCCTGCAGCGGGAGCGCGATCGGGGCATCCGGCGCCGGTGAGTTCGGCCGGTGCCCGGGTGTTGTTGTGGGACGGGGAGCAGCCGGATGCTTTCTGCGCTGGCCTGCCTGTGCCCGCTCTCCCCGTGGCAGGCGACGGCCAGGATTTGTTGGACCGGCAGGAGGTCGCGGCGGAAGACGGAGTGGCGGTCGCGACGTGGGACGACTACCGCACCCGCCCGGAACTGGTCGGGCAGTCAATGGTCGTCGGGGGCGTTGAGCACTGGCCCCGGGCCGTACTCAGGGCTTTCAGGGAGGACCGGCCCGGGCGCGGCAGTTCTTCGACGGGGCGGCCGCGGGGCAGTGGCGACATGGTGCCCATTGACGAACTTCCTGTCCGGGCGGGGGAGTTGCTTGATGCGGAGCCAGCGGTCACGACGGCCACCGTCGTCGAGCAGCTCGGTGTCGCGTACGCCACCGCCCAGAAGGTTCTTGCCCGCCTGCGCGGTGAGCGGATCGCTGACCTCCTCGAGCAGGAGCCTGATCTGTCCCCCTCGGAGGCGGCTGGGCGGCTCGGCTATCCGGTCGGCGTCAGGCGTGCCGCCGTCGCGATGGCGGCCGCGGAGCTGAACGCCCGCCGGGTGCGCCCTTACTTGCAGCAGGTCGCTGACTTCCTCGCGGAGCATGGTCTTGCCCCAGCGCAGAGGGTGGAAGTTCAATACCTCGGCGATGACGTCCTGGCTGCCGCGGTCCTGCTGGGCTCAGGCTCGGCTGTGCCGGCGCTGGTGTGGGACGGGCGGTGCGGCTGGCGCACGGCCGTCAGTCGCCGTCACCCCATCGGAAAGGAGACGGACCGCCCGCAGGGTGCAGGAATCCGCTACTTGGCCAGCGGGCACCGCCCTGAACCGGCCGAGGTACTGGACGCTCTGACCGGCCGATGAGCACCCCTGGGGCGGTCGCGGCTGATTGGAGTGCCGCTTGGTCCTGGTGTGCGGGGCGGTGCCGCGGTGGCTCGGACAGTTTGGAGATTCCTCGTTGTCCCGGACGGGTCCCGGTGGCAAGTTCTAGTCTGGATAGTTCTACACCTTCCATGTAATCAAAGGACCTCAGTCCATGGTCAATCCGGCAGTTCTTGCCTTCGCTGCGCAACCGAATCCGCCCGGGCCGACCGACCGGCTGCCGGACTCCTCACATCAGTGGGGCATCTGCCCGCGCTGCGATCGCCAGAGCAATTTCAGCGTCGCGGCTACTCAGAACCTCACCTTCGACTATGCGCACTTCACCGTCCGTCGGGACGGGCCGCGCGAACCGCAGGTGAGCGAGCGGATTTGCGTACTGCTGTGCCAAGGATGCCGCCAGGGCGTCCTGGTAGTCGAAGAGATTGGTGCCAACGGGGTGCCCAAGCGGCTGGGCGGAACCAGTGGCACGATCACCTGGCACGGCCTGCACTGGTGGCCATCACCGGGCATGCAGGCCCTGGACCCCGATATTCCCGCCGGCATCGCCGACGCGGTCGCGGAAGGCACCCGATGCCTGGCCGCCCAGGCACCCCGGGCAGCTGCCGTTCTGTTCCGGGGAGCGCTCGCCCTGATCGTGGAAGACCGGGGCTCCGGAGCAGCGAAAGCCAAGAAGACTCTGTTCGCCCAGCTCAAGCAGATGGCCGTGGACAAAGACCTCGACTCGTCGCTCGCGGAACTCGCCGACCACGTCCGGGTGGTCGGCAATGCCAGCGCACACCCGGCCACACTGGATCCGGTGTCGCTGGAGGAAGCAGCCGAACTGGCAGAGTTCATTGGACACCTGCTGCGGTTCCTCTACGTCATGCCGGCGAGGGTCCAACGCAGCCGCGCCAAACGCCCCAAGTGACTCTGGTGCCGCACCGCTGGACCCTTCCATGAACGGAGGCGATGACTAACTTGGGCGGTTAGCCTTGCTGCTCTTGCTCGTTGAGGTCGTGCCGGTTGCCGACAATGGCGGGGCCGCAGTGGGGAGGCAAGCGATCGGTCACCATCGCCACGGCTGCCTCTGCGGTATTAGCCTCACCGACGTACTCCTGCCTCGACGGGCCCTCTACGACGAAGCCGCCGCCTAGACGCGGGGCTATGTAGGGGACGTCCCACGTGCACGGGTGTTCCGTGCAACGGCTGAAATGCAGTTCCCACATCCCCACCCAAGGGAAAAGCTGCCGCAGCCGGGGCTCGGCGAACGCGGCGCGAACCAGAGTTCGGTCCACGGGATCTGAAGTGAGGAGCCGTGCCCACTCGGCCTCGGTGATGTCTTCCGCCGTACTCATTGCGTCCATGGCCACGAGCTTGCCAGGCCCCTGCCTGACTGGGGTTGCAAGGAGCAGCAGTCTTGGTCTGGGGGCGGGGCGCAGCGGGTCCGGCCCCGCCTCTGCGCGTGCCGGTCCTCCGCTTCGCTGCGGACCGGACCGAGCGCTGCGCGCTCTCACGCGCTCCTGGGGGCGTTAGGCGGGCTCAGTGCGCTGCGCGCTGCCACCTCCCTTGCCCTTCGGCGCCGCGCGCCGCAGGGGAGACGGCGGCACCGGGCCCGGGTTTCGTCGGGTTGGCGGGGATCGTGTCCCGCGAAGGACACCGTTGGCGAATTCGGCGGTGTTTATGCCGGGCGAAGACGTGCGAAGCGCGAGGTCCTGGTCTTGGCGAGTGGGGTCTCGGTCAGCCAGGCGTCGGTTCGGATGAGGTTGAGGGCGGCGGCGGTGAGTATGTGTTGGAGGCGGGTCTTGTTGAGGCCGGTGTAGCGGCTTCTGCGCAGGCCGCAGCGGCGTAGCCCTTGGGCGATGGTGCCTTCGACGCCAGCGCGGGTGGCGTAGTGCCGCTGCCACTGGTCGGTTTCCTGGAGTTGGCGCCTGGCGCGGATCGCTTCGTGTTCTTCGCGCGGTGCCAGGGCGAGTTTGCGTGGCTCGGTCGTCGAGCGGGTGCATTTCGACCGTACTGGGCATGGGGTGCAGTCGTGGCGGTCGAAGAACACGTTGGACTGCCAGTAGCCGGGCCGCTGCTGCTGGTGGGGTTTCCAGCGGATGCTGTGGTGCCCTTGGGGGCAGATAGCGGTGTGGGCGTCCCAGGCGATGAGGAAGCCGTCGATGGCGAAGCCCTCGTCGGCCTTGCCCTGCCAGGTGATGTCGTGGCGGATCGGGCCGGTGAGTTCGACGCCGTGGCTGGGGACGCTGGTGGCCAGCAGTTTGGCGTTGACGTAGCCTCGGTCGACGAAGTGCTCGTCGGCCAGCAACCCGGCTTGGCCGAGGGCAACGTGGATCGTCTCGGTCATCTCGACGTCGGTGACGGTGGCCTCGGTCGTGGCGACGTGCGTGATCAGGTGCGGGGAGTTCGCGTCGCAGGTCTCGGTCAGGTGGACCTTGTAGCCGCTCCACTCGGTGGCGTTCTTGACGCAGTAGCGAGCCTCGCGGTCGTAGGGGGCCTCGATTCGGTCGCGAGAAGGCGGCATGTCCTTCGGTTCGCGCATCCGCACCCGGTCCTCGGCGAGGAAGAACTCCTGTATCCAGCACAGACGCAGGGCCTCAACTGCAGGAATCTGCCGAAGCCAGGATGGGGCACGGGGATCGTGCACCGCGGTCAGCAGGCGTATGCCGTCCTCGCCGGTCTGCTCCATGTACTGGGTGCGGGGGCCTTCTCCGCGCGGCAGCCGGTAGTCCTCGATGCGCCGCTGGTAGCGGTCGAACCAGTCGGCCGGCACCGTCGTCAGCAGCCAGTCGGGAGCCGCGGCGGCCAGCGCGTTCAGGGCGGCGCGCAGGTGTTCCGCGGTGTTTTCCAGCCGGTTCAGCCGTCGCACCGCGGCCAGGACATGGGTGGAATCGGTGCGCTGGCCGCCGGGCCTCGGCAGCAGGCCGGCCTCCCGCAGCCGGTCCAGGAGTAGATCCAGCACACGCCGGGGCGCCCGGTCGGCCACCAGGCGGTCCCGGAACCCGCTCAGCACCGAATGGTCGAACCCGGGATCGGTTAACTCCAGCCCCAGGAGAAATTTCCAGTCGATGCGCCCGCGCAGGGCAGTCGCCGCCTGGCGGTCCGACAGGCCCTCCACGAACTGCAGCACCGAGACGATGGCCAACTGATGGGGTGGCCAGGCGGGTTGACCGCGACGCGGGAACAGATCCACGAAGTCCTCGTCGGCGAACAGCGGTCCGATCACCTCCCGGATCCGCATGCACAGACAGCCCTTCGGGAACGCCAGCCGGGCCACCTCGGCGGTCTGGGCCGGAACCTCGCCCGGCAGACGTGGGCGCAGCGACACCACGATCACCTCACACTCGCGCCCCGCACGCCGACCCGGCCATCATCCCGCCACCACAACATCACTTGAAGGCCGCCGCCGAATTCGCCAACGGTGTCCGCGAAGTGGTGTAGTCAGTCGAGCTCGTTTGGTTCCGTTTGGGCAGGGATCTGCCGTTGCGGGGTCGGCTTGTCACTGAAGAGCTCGGCCATGGAGCCTTCGGAGAGGTAGCGGCGGTCGAAGACCTGCCACTCGTCATGGAGTTCGGCCAGGACCGCGGCGGCGAGCCGGTCCAGGGCTGTGGGGTTGGGGAGGACCTGGACGACGTCGGCCCGCCGTTTGATCTCGCGGTTCAGTCGCTCCAGCGGGTTCGTCGACCAGATCTTTTTCCAGTGCGCCGGCGGGAAGTCCGCGAACGCCGTGATGTCTCCGGCCGCCTCCAGCAGCATGGTCCTGACCGGAGGAAACTGCCGTCCGAGCATGTCGGCCACGACGTCCAGCCGGCTGCGGACCTGCGCGGCGGTAGTCTGCGCGAAGATGGTGCGGATGGTCGCGGCAACCATCTCCGTCGAGCTCTTTTCGATCACGGCAAAGACGTCGCGGACGAAGTGGACCCGGCACCTTTGCCAGGCCGAGCCGAGGAATACGGTGCGGATCGCAGCCACCAGCCCGCTGTAACTGTCGGAGATCACCAGCTGGACCGTCTCCAGGCCGCGGGCCCGAAGCGAGCGCAGGAACTTGGTCCAGAACGGCTTCGACTCGCTGTCGCCGACCGTGCCGGTGTCGCCGACCTGCTCGCCCTTGCACCCGACGACCACGGGCGCCGGTTCACCCACAGCACCCGCAACCAGCTGATCACCTACCTGCAGTCGCGCCTCTCACCCGCGCACGGCACCGCAGCCGCCGACGAACTCGTCGACAGCCCCCTGGCGCCCAGCCGTCCCCTGCTGCGCGCGACCGCGGAAGAGATCCTGCACGCCGACCGGTTCGTCCTGCTCGACCAACAGCAGGTCGCGGTCTCACTGGTGCGCCGTGCGGTGAAGAAGGCCCGCGCAGCGGACAGCAAAGAAGTCCTCATCGTCACCGGCGGCCCCGGCTCCGGCAAAAGCGTCATTGCCCTGCACCTGATGCGCCACCTTGCCCACGACCGCCACACCGTGGTCCACGCCACCGGGTCCAAGTCCTTCACCCGCACCCTCCACCACGCCGTCGGCACCGACAACCCCCGCGTCCGCAAGCTCTTCGGCTACTTCATGAACTTCGCCGACGCCCCCAAGAACGGACTGGACGCACTGATCTGCGACGAAGCCCACCGCATCCGCGCCCACTCCGCCCGCCACCGCGGGGTACGCCAGATCGACGAACTCCTCGACGCCGCCCGCGTCCCCGTCTTCCTCCTGGACGACCACCAAGTCGTACGCCCCGGCGAAATGGGCAGCCGCAAAGCGATCGACCAGGCCGCCGCCCGGGGCCTGCGCCCACGCCACATCGACCTCAACGGCCAGTTCCGCAACGGCGGCAGCCGCGCCTACGAACAGTGGGTCCTGCGCCTGCTGCAGCTCACCGACGAACCCGCCACCGAGTGGGCCGACGAGCGGACCTTCCACGTCCGCGTGGCCGACTCCCCCCCCCAGCAGATGGAAGACCTCCTGCGCGCCAAGGAGGCGCAGCACCTCACCGCCCGCATCACCGCCGGCTTCTGCTGGCCATGGAGCGACCCGCGCCGTCGCAGTCTGGTCGACGACATCACGATCGGCTCCTGGGACAAACCGTGGAACTTGCGCGGCGATTCCTGTCTCGACGGCGTCCCCCCGTCCTGGCTGTGGGCCACCGACCCCGACGGCTTCGGCCAAGTCGGCTGCATCTACACAGCCCAGGGCTTCGAGTACGACTGGAACGGCGTCATCCTCGGAGACGACCTCGTCTGGCGCCAGGACCGCTGGCTCCCCAACCCCAGGCCAGCAGAGACCCGGCACTCGGCCGCACCGACCCCGCCACCTTCCTCCGCTTGGTCCGCAACACCTACAAAGCCCTCCTCACCCGCGGCATGTCCGGAACCCTCCTGTACTCCACCGACCCCGAAACCCAGGCACGACTAGGACGAATCTAGGACGCATCCAGGACGGTTGAAGGATCCGTGTACGTAGCGTTTTCCACGGGGTGGTCAGCCGTTGCTGGCGGGCGGAACACCACGGGTGGTGCTGATGGAGTCGGCCCGTCAAGAGCGTGAAGTGCGGGCCGCCTGCGCCCGTACTCGAAGCGCCCGGCATGCGGGGAAATCCCAGGACAAGAGAGAAGGGCGAACCATGAAGATGCGAGTCAAGGCCTCGCTCGGTGTAGTGGTCAACTTCCGCATCCGGTGATCCGTACACAACTAAAAACAGACGGGGGAAACGTGAAGCTCAGACGAATCATGCTGTCCGCGTTGGGGCTGGTGGGTCTGCTCGGTGGATTAGCGGCACCGAGTGCAGTGGCCGCCGATAAGCCCTCTGCAGGCAAGACCGTGTGGATGCGCCTGGCGGAGCCGACACCTGCACCGGCCGTCGGAAGCGTGTATCACGCTCCCGCTGCCACAGAGTCGCCCTCCGCCCCCGGCGCCTCGACCGAACTCCCCGGGTCGGGCACACCGTCCGCACCCAAACCGAGCACTCCGGCCGACGAGGCCCGCCTCGCGCTGGAGCAGCAACAGACCTACGAGGCCGACCCGGAAGCACCCGCGGTGACCCACAACACGGTCAGGCCCAACGGCGTGGTCGACTTCGATGCCTGCCGTAAGCGCCCGCTCGGGCACCGGGACCAGGGTGAGGTGATCGACCACTTCCACTTCTGCCGCTGGGGAACCGACCGCGTCGTCCAACTCGAGGGGGACGGGCGGATCGCCGGCACCATCACGTTCACCGAGACCGAAGTCGGACTCGGCTTCGGCGACGCACGCGACATCCAGATGGACGTCCAGCTCACCAACCTGAAGCCCACGGGCGTGTTCGATGAGGCAGCGGTGCTGTCCTGGGACGTCACTGCCGGAGGATGGCCGTCGGCCCGGTCCTGTGGGACCGATGCCACGCACCCCTACTCCGCCCCGGTCGCAGCGTGGCCCGGCATCTTCATGGGCTTCAACCTGAAGTCACCGAAGGGCTCGGGACAGGGCCTCGACGACATCGCGACGTGCGTGTGGAACAACCACTACCAGGCCATCGGCGCGGAGGGGCCCACCGTATGGAGCGACGGGCCGTCGGCCGGGGCCCGCTATGACTCCTCCATGTATCTGGCGCGGCCGGCCGCAGGCGCGATCTTCGACCGGGTGACCCCGCACATGACTTATCACATGACGGACAAACTCGTCGCGGGCGTGGCGATTCACATCTACTTTGCCCTGGACTTCCCGCAGATCACCTTCCCGCCGCGGACGGACAACCGACCCAAGGTAATTCCCGGAAATATTCGCGCCAATCCGCCGAGTCTGATCCACCGCCTGTATGCCGGATACGATGCGGCGGCGCAGGAACGCTCGAACAAGAACAGGGCCGAGAAGGACCGCGCTTGTGCCCGGCTCACCCGCCCGGCAGGCACGGACTGCGACGAGTACCCGTTCGCTTCCTCCTGGGAGGGGGCGGGCCTGGGCGACGGAAACTTCTCGGTCATGTACGTCGACTCGGCTCAGAATCAGAAGGCGGGGAGCCGTCTCAGCACATGGTACGGCGCCGATCGGATCCTGAACGGCGATGCGTTCGGCATGAATATCATGTGGTGATAGGGGAGGAGTCGAGGTAGAGACCCACCCGGCAACGAGGGGCGGGGAGCCGCAGGAAGATCCTGCGGCTCCCCGCCCCTCACCGTGTTTTATAGGGGTGTAAAGACCATGAGATATTCTTCGAGGTCGTCAGGGATGACGCCGGTGGATCGCGCGGCATCAAATCGGGCACGAGCTGTCTCACCCCACTTCCGGAAAGCATGCAGCATGTAGTGGCTGTCTTCGGCCAGCTGCAGCCTGGGGCCCTCGGGCCCGGAAATGACATACACGCGGATATCGCCATCTCGCGTCCGGAAGTCCCAGGATCCGAGTACCGTCCACTGGTCATTGAGATGCTTGGGCGGAATCGGGCGCAGCTCCAAATGAATCGTGCACCTGTGATCTTGTGCATTGCTCAAGAAATGCGCGCGACCGTAGCCGACAGCCACAGGATTCGCCTTGTCAACGTCCAGGCTGTCGGCTGGCTCCTCGACGGCATCAGGCGATGGACCGCAGTCTTGAACCCAGAACTGTGACCGGTCAATAGATATCTGCCCGGTGACCCGGACTGTGCCGTCAGTGGTCATGACCAGCACCATGCCAGATGCTGGAGCGATCAACGAGGGTTCCACCGCTCCGACGACCTCGACGCCGGGCAGCAGCCGGAGTCGATGGTGTCCCGCTTCGTGGTGTTCGGGATCAACTAGCGGTGGTGTTAGGGGTGTTGGTTACCGACAGCTGTTCACCTGTGACGCTTCCCCACTTAGGTGCGTTTCTGGGCTGGGGTCCACACGTGTTGCATCAGCTACAGTGCTCAAGACGGCCCATGAGCTGCGAAAACTCCAACTGCACGCTCGCCGAACCCCGGAGAAACCACGGTGACTTCGACTGTTCCGGTGAGGGCATCGAGCGCGACTGGGTGGAGCGCACCGGCTGCTGGAGCTCGGTCACCAGTACTGCTGACCTACGAGCAGGTCGCCCGTACGGGCTGCCGCGACCGAGGGCAAGCGGGGCGACCCGAGGTGGCCGGCCTTCGCCGCCCGCTACGGTTTCGACCCTGCTTGCCCCGTGCAGTGGGAGGTGGAAGCCCTGGAGCCGGAGGAACTGCAGCGCCTGGTCCTCGCCGCCGTCGACCCGTACATCGACCGCCAAGTGCTCGCGCAGCAGATCGCCCGGGAGGATGAGCAACGCCGGGCCCTGGCTGGTTTCCCCGACGGCTGGGGCGCGGCGGGCAGGACAAGCTGACGGCACGAGACCCCGGGCCGTGCGTCCCGGGGTCCGGCTGTGCGTCTCCGGCCACTTCAACGACCGGCCGCAGCCGGCGTCACGCCCACGCCGCGCCCAGCTGTGCGGGTGCGGCGCTGCTCGGGGGTGAGCTTGTCGCGGAGGCTCTTGCTGCACGCCGACACGGTTCGGCAATGTCAAGAAGGCTCGGAGCTTGGAAGCTTCGGGCCTTCTTGTGCAGTAGCGGGGACAGGATTTGAACCTGCGACCTCTGGGTTATGAGCCCAGCGAGCTACCGAGCTGCTCCACCCCGCGTCGGTGAACCCAGCCCTACGTCACGGATCGACCGTCGGGGACCAGCCGGTCGTGCGGCTGTCGTTTCCGCCGCGGGCCGGTTCGCGGTGAGCTGATCACGGTGCCCTCCCAGGAGAGCCGCGACCCCAACCTCACCGATCTGTACGAGGCTCCCGAACAGGCCGCCGTGCAGGGTGCCGGCCCGGTCGGCGACGTCGCTAGTCCCGGCGACCTGGATCGGGCGGCGGAATGGGCGAGGAAGGAGTGCGCCCGGTCGTGCGGCCATGACGGGGCCGGTCTGGACCCCGCTCAGCATCCCGGGAAGGGCGGGGACCAGAACGTGGCTGAGTATTTCCCACGCTCGGCCCCGCCCCAGCCCGATATACCGTCGCCGGTTCTACTTCGCTCAGCGAAATCCGGACACTGGCTGGCATGCGTGATTCTCAGGGCGCGGTGCCCAGGGCCTGGCAATCGCGTGCGCCCAGGCATGCGTAGACAGTGTCTGATGCGGAGTGGTAGACACTGTCTATGGATCGTCAGGGTGCGTTGCGGGAGCGGTTGGTAGACGTCGGGGCGGAGTTGGTGATCGCCGAGGGTCCGGCGTCGCTGGGGCTGCGTGAGATCGCTCGTCGGGCGGGGGTGTCGCACGGGGCGCCGCGCCGGTACTTCCGGACGCACCATGCCCTGCTCTCGGCGATTGCGCGGCGTGGCTTTGAGGAACTCGGGGCCCGGTTCGAGGCCGCACTGGCCGTGCCCGGGTCGGCCCGGACGCGGCTGCAGGCCGTCGCGCGGGCGTACGTCCAGTACGCGCTGGATTGCCGGGGCATGTTCGAGCTGATGTTCCGTCATGATCTGCTCGACGGGGCGCCGCAGGCGCCGGACCAGCCGAGGCTGCGCGAATCCTCCCTTCCCTTGTTCGAGCGGATGACTGGGGTGCTCGCGCAGTGCCGTGTGGAGGCGGTCGCTGGCGCCCGGGCCGAACCAGGTGAGAGCGCTGTTCCGGATGATGACGGTGGGGCGGCGGTTGTTGCCGCCGCGCTGTGGTCGAACCTGCATGGCGTTGCCCAACTGTGGGCGTGGGGAAGCCTCCCCCTGGTCCTGGCCGCGACCCTGCCGCCGTTCGCAGCGGCGGACGGGGACGGATCCGCCGAGTGGCGCGATCGGTTGGTGGCGGCAGTGCTGGACGCCCATCTCGGCCCGGAGCCGCAGTGATGGCCTTGGTCTCGCCGGCCGAACCCTGCGCCGACCAGGGTCGGCGACGCCTGGCGCTTTTGGCCAGCGTGGCCGGGGCGATGCTGGTGGCGGTGACGGCACGGTCCTGCTGGTGGCACAGCCCAGCCTGGGGCGCAGCCTCGGTGCGAGCCTGGATCAGGTCCAGTGGACGAGCACCGGCTACCTGGTCGCTGTGGCCGCGCTGTTGGTGGTCGCCGGGCGGCTCGGCGACCGGTACGGGCACCTGCGGCTGCTGGTGATCGGAGTGCTCGGGTTCGGAGCTACCTCGGCCGGAATCGCGCTCGCGCCCTCGGTCGGCTGGGTGATCGGCCTGAGAGTTGCGCAGGGCGCGTTCGGCGCGCTGCTGCAACCGGCCACCCTTGCACTGCTGCGACTGGCGTACCCGGCGGACCGCCTCGGCACACCGATCGCCGTTCGCACCAGCGCGATCGCGGTGGCCGCCGGGTCCGGACCGGTGCTCGGCGGCCTGCTCATCGCACACCTGGGCTGGCGCTCCGTCTTCTGGATCAACGCCCCGATCGTGGTGGTGATCGCCGGACTCGCCCTGGCTGCCCGGCCGCCGACGTCCGACGCCCGCCCGGACCCCCGCTCCAGCCCGGGGCATCTCGATCTGCCTGGTGCGGCGTTGCTCGCGGCCGCCGCAGCGCTGCTGGTGCACGCCTTGGCCGAGGTGCCGGCGCGAGGGTGGACGGCACCGCGCCCCCTGTTCGAACTCGCCGCCGTTGCCGTCCTGGTCCGGCTGTTCGCACGACACGAACGCCGCACCGCGCACCCGATCGTCCCGCGCGTAGTCGCCAACTCAGCACCGATGGCCGCATCGATGGCTATCTTGCTACTCACTGGCGCTGCCCTCAACGGTGCGCTGTTCATCGCCACCTTCTACCTCCAAGGAACGCTCCACCTCAGCCCGCTCGCCACAGGCCTGCACGTGCTGCCCCTGACCGTGTTCATGATCCTCGGCGCGCCCACCGCGGGCCTGGTACTGCGCCGATACGGCCCGCGCCGCTGCGCGACTGCGGGAACACTGATGGTCGTGCTCGCCATCACCGGGCTCTCCCGGTTCGGGCCGAGCACCGGCTGGCCACTGCTCGGCGCGACCTTCGCACTGCTCGGTGCGGGCTTCGCCACCGTGATGGTCACCGCCACCGGATCGGTCGCCGGCGAAACACCGCCCGAGTACGCTGGAGTCGTCAGCGGACTCAAACAGACCGCCATGAACCTCGGCCCGACCCTCGGCATCGCCATCGCGGCCGGGGCGGCCCACCCGTCCGGCCCGGCAATGGCCCCCACCGCACTGGCCCTGGCCGCGCTCGCCGCCCTCGCCCTGCTCCCGGCCAGGCTGCTGCCCGGCACTCTGGCCCAGACCGCGACCCCCTCACGAGTGCCTACCCGCCAGCCGGAGGAGAAGGTGTAGTGAAGCCCGAATCAGCAACCGGCGGATTCGAAGTCCCGGTGACCGACCGCTACTTCGAGGACTACACCGCCGGATTCACCCAGGAGTACGGCAGCCTCACGGTCACCGATGAAGAGGTCATCGACCTCGCCGCCCAGTTCGATCCGCAACACTCAGCTTGAAGGAGTCGAGGGGGCAGTCATTCACCTGTGCCAGTCGGAGTTGCGCAGGCATTCGGTGGTCAGGCTGACTGTTACCTGGTTGAAGGCCGCGGCCTCGGTGGGACGTTCATGGCTCGCGGAGACGGTGGCGCTGCCTGAGCCGGGCATCTTCAGACTCACAGAGGCCTGGCCGTTCACTGGTGTGATGTCATCAGGGCGTGGCCCTTTCCACCCTGTGCGCTGCATCCGGGTGACGATTTCGCGCGCGAGCTGCGTCGGGGAGCGCTTGTCCAACGGGGACGCGTAGAGAGTGATGGAGGCGGACCCGATGACCTCGCTCTCGTCCAAGGAGTCGCCGATGAAGTCCGTGGGGTGACACGCGTTGTGCCCCCCCGCCGGATTCTTCCGGTTTGATGCGGGGGGGCAATGGCCTGCACCGCCTCCAGGGCGGGCGGGTACATCACGTCCCATGCCTGCCTGTCCGACCGCGCGGAAGGGTCAACGCGGTTGGCACAGGCTGTTGCAGTGCCCGCGACGGCGAGCAGTGCAGCGGCGCGCAGCGCCCAGGTGAGTGGCGGGGAAACATGTCTCTACCCCATCGCAATGCGGCAGCCCTGTCTTGAGTACGGGTACTCAAGACAGCTCGTTCATGGGTCAATGTTCCGTGGCACAGGGCCGGAACGTCCATTCCTCTCGTGGAAAGCGCGCCCCCTAGCTCGCGGACGTGCTCAGCGCGATCGTCGCGCGAGTGCGCGGACGGGACGGACAAGTACCGACTATCCCCAGCTATGACATGGGCGAGCGGGTCTGGAACGAACCTCTGCCCTTGTTGTTCCAATACGAAGCTGGTGACGAGCATCGCCCCTTGGCCTTCGGCTTCATCCGGATCGCTCTCAACAACACCCTCGCGGCGTCAGGACTGACCGACAACTGCGGGAAGCCCCTCCATTTCCAGCCCCACGACTTCCGTCGAATCTTCATCACCGACGCCATCCTCAACGGGCTCCCACATCACATTGCGCAGGTCATCGCAGGTTACAGGGCTATCACCACAACGATGGGATACGCAGCGATCTACCCGAAAGACGCCATCGAGGCCCACCGGGCCTTCATCGCCCGCCGCCGAGGGCTACGGCCTGCCGAGGAATACCGCGCTGTCACCTCAGAGGAGTGGGAGGAATTCCTCGGACACTTCGAGCGACGCAAACTCGCCCTGGGCACCTGCGCAGGGCTGCGGCGTAGTCGCTTGGCGAGCGATTTATGACGGGTGATCAGATTTGGGCGGGTTCGGGGACGGAACAGGCACGGGCTTCCAAGATCATGGAGTTCTCGACGCCCCGTGACCTCGATGGAAGACCGTGCCTGCCGACGCATCATCGCTGATCCCGATTGCCCTTGACTAACTGCGCAAGCATTCCGAAGCCGAACCCGGCGACGTTCCTGGCCTGTTGGAGCGGCTGGCCGAGGTGCCTGACCCGCGGGACCCGCGCGGGGTGCGGCATGCCCTGGCCGTCGTACTCGCGCTGACCACGTGCGCGGTGCTGGCCGGGGCGACGTCCCTGCTGGCGGTCGGCGAGTGGATCGCCGACGCCCCGGCACCGGTCCTCGAACGCCCCGGCGTGCGGATCGACCCGCTGTTCCCGCAACGGTCCCTGCCCGCGGAGGCCACGGTGCGGCGGCTGCTGGCCCGTCTCGACGGTGATGCACTGGACCGGGCCGTGGGCGGCTGCTTGCCATGGCGGTCGATGGCAAGAGCCTGCGCGGCGCGGCCCGGGCCGGCGGCCGCAGAATCCACCTGCTCGCCGCGCTCGATCACACCTCCGGCCTGGTCCTGGCCCAGATGGACGTGAGCGAGAAGACCAACGAAATCACCTGCTTCAAGCCGCTGCTGGACACGCTCCCCGAAGTGGCGGGCACGGTCGTGACCAGCGATGCGATGCACACCCAGTACGAACACGCCGACTACCTCCGAGTCCGGGACGCGCACTACATCGTGATCGTGAAGGGCAACCAGAAGAAGCTCCGCAAGCAGCTGAAGTGCCTGCCCTGGAAACAGATTCCGCTCCAGGGCCGCACCAGGGACACCGGGCATGGCCGCGGCGAGATCCGCCGGATCAAGGTGTGCAGCGTGAACAACCTGCTCTTCCCCGACGCACGGCAGGCCGTCCAGCTCAAGAGCCGCCGCGTCAACCGCAAGACCGGCAAGGTCAGCATCAAGGCTGTCTACGCCGTCACCAGCCTGACCGCCGAACAGGCCACCGCCGCCCGGCTCGCCCAACTGATCCGTGACCACTGGAAGATCGAGGCCCTACACCACGTGAGAGACGTGACGTTCGCCGAGGACGCCTCACAGCTGCGGACCGGGACCGCACCCCGCGCGATGGCCACCTGCCGCAATCTCGCCATCGGCGCCCTCCGCCTCGCCGGGAAGACCAGCATCGCCGCCGGCCTACGGCACAACGCCCGCGATGCCCGCAGACCCCTCGTTCTCCTCGGGCTCACATGATCACGAAACGGACGTCAGTCAACTACGCGAAGCCCCGCTGCGGAACCGCTCGCTCAGGTGACCCGCGCGGCCACCAGGGCTTCGAAGGTATAGGGCCGCAGGCCATCGGTACGGCCGGCGAAGTACCGCTGCTGGAGGTCTGCACGTGCGGGGTGGTCCACGACCTTCAGCCCGCACCGGCCGACCAGCCTCTCGACCTCGGATACCGGCCAGCCAGGCTGAAGAGGCTCGCCGACAGAAGCCGCGATCGGTGTGTAGATACGGGCGTATTCCGTCCCCGCGTCGTCGAGCGCAGCGTCCTCGGCCCGGTAGGAGAACACCACCTCAGACCCGGGAGCAGCCGCCGCGATCATGTGCAACGTCGACTCGATCGCCTGTGCCGTCAGATAGGGGGCGACGCCCGTCCAGCAGAACATTGCCGGCTGCGCCCAGTCGAACCCGGCCGCGCCCAGAACATCCTGAACCGGTCCGGCCTCGAAATCAGCCGGCACGAATACCTGCGAGGCGCTGAGCGGCAGGCCGAGATCTCTGACTCGCTCGAGCTTCCAGGCCTGGGAGGCAGGGTGATCAACCTCGAACACCGTCAGCGGGCCGAGCAGATCCGGCCGCCGCCACGCGAACGAGTCAAGCCCCGCGCCGAGAATCACGTACTGCGTGAAGGCACCAGCAGCCAGCCGGTCCTCGGCGTACCGGCTGCGGGTGCAGACAGCCGCACGGGCCTCGCGACGGACCGGGCCGGGGAACAGCGGATCGAACTGGTCTCGCAGCTGCTGCCATACCGGGCCGACAAGCACCAGGGCCAGCACATCGTCCAGTACCCACGGCGACGCCGTCTCCAGGCGAAACAGTCCACGCGACACAGCCGCAAACATCGCCGTCCTGCTCGGCGCGCTTTCCACGCATTCCTCCTTGCCAGCCAGAACCCAGCATGCCGGCCACACCCACCCACTCCGCGCACTTCACAGGATGCGCCTGAAGCGCCCTGACGGCCATAGCCAGATCGCCTGGCAGCCACGATCTGCTCGCCATCGGGATCCTCCACAACGGCCGGGCACGCCAGCATCACAGCCGCCTGCACGCCACCAGGACCCCCGAGACCCTCCGACTCGACCCGGCATGAATAGACCGGACATAACGAGACTATGCCGAAGCCTTGCTGGACCCTCCAGCAGGGCCTGCACCGTTCCCGAACCCATGGCGAATGGGGCAGCAGCCAGCCTGTGAGTTGGTGGGGTGGTGGCAGTGGTTCGTCATCAGCGGGACAGTTCCCACGACGAGACGTACGGCCCGTACCCGGACACCGCGGACCCGCTGCCCGCGATCTGACAACTGCCGCACGCGTACGTGGGCCCCGGTGATGCCGCAGGCGCTGCCTGGGCCTGCGCGTGCCACCTCACGGCGGCGGAGGTCGCATCGACCGGAGGCGGTCGGCCACCTTGAACACGTCGGCCCGGAGAAGCCGCACGTCGGTGATCAGGTCGCGCCAGGGTTCGTACTCGGCGCTCACCGTCTGGCGGAGACCTCCAGGTAGGCGAGCGCGATGCCGTAGCTGCCGGGTGATGTCACTCTGACGGCAGCCGTCCGGCAATGTCCGTGGCCAGCTGGTAGGCGTCCGACTCCTCATCGGAGTCTCCGGCCTGGGCGAAGTGCACCAGCAGCCGCACGACGTCCCGCGCCTCCACCATCGTGATCAGAGGCAGGCGCGGGGCGTCCGAGTAGGTACCAGTCACGGGGGAAGAGAGATCATTCATGGCTTGCGCGACGGGCAGGTGGTGTACCGGGTTACGGCCCGGAGCGGACGATCAGTCGCCGACGAACAGCAGGTACCCGCTGTTCCGGATCGCCAACTGCGCGGCGTCGATCACCATGTGCACGATGGGCGGCTGCTCATGCTCGGGCAGGGCTTCCAACTCCTCGACCAGTCGCCGGAGCTGGATGGCGTTGAACAGCGTGTGCGCATTGGCGTGCACGCCCCGCCGCAACGAGTTCCACGGCGCCCCCTCACAGAGCCTCCTGAAGGACTCGCCCCTGTCGTCGCCGAACGATGGAGCGAAGTCGGCGCGCGCGAAGTTCTTGGTGTAGATGCCCAGCCCCATACAACCTGTACCGCTCGAAAAGTCATCGCTGCACGTCATGCGGCATATCGGTACTGGTTGATGGGGCTTGGTGGGGCCGATGCCTGTTGTAGTGATCTTGATATTCGGCGAGGACTCGGCCGGCGTGGGCTTCGTTGACGACCAGGACGTGGTCGAGGACTCGCGTCGAATGGTGCCGATCACCCGTTCGCAGTGGGCGTTCATCCGGGGTGCTCGTGGGGCGCTGAGCAGGACGTCCATGTCCTCGGCCGTGAAGACGGCGTCGAAGGATTCGGTGTACTTGGCGTCGCGGTCGCGCAAGGCGAATCGCAGGGACTCCATGCGGGTCCCGAGGCCGGCGGCGAGATTGCGCGCCTGCTGGGTCGCCCATTGTCCTGTGGGGTGGGTGGTGACGCCGGTGATGTGTAGCCTGTGGGTTCCGTGTTCGAGGAACGCCATGGCGTACAGGCGTGTGCCGAGTACGGTGTCGACGTGCAAGAAGTCCGCAGTGATGATGCCCTCGGCCTGGGCGGTCAGGAACTCCCGCCAGCTTGGTCCGGATCGGCGCGGGGCCGGGTCGATGCCAGCGGTGGTCAGGATCTGCCAGACCGTGGACGGTGCGATCGGATGCCCCAGCCGTGCGAGTTCACCCTGGATCCGGCGGTGGCCCCACTGAGGATTCTCGCGCGCCAGGCGCAGTACCAGCTTCTTGAGCGCGGCGGCTGTGGGTGGTCGACCGTTCCGCCCCCGACGGGCGGAGTAGTCCCACTTGCTGGCGAGCAGCCTGCGGTGCCACGCCAGTAGTGTGCCGGGCGTGACGGGGAAGTTTTTCGCCCACCGACGGCGCGGGATCAGTGAGGACAGCGCGGAAAGCCAGAATCGGTCGGTGGTCTTGAAGCGGACCGGCCCCTTGAGCTGACGGCGCAGCACCGTGTCCTCATGTCGCAGCACCAGCAGCTCGGCGTCCTTGGCGGTATCCCGGCTCAGCAGGACCCCGGGTATGGACAGCAGGGTGTGGGCGGCGCGGTACAGCAGCGACACGATCATCGCGACAGCATCCCAGCCACCGCCGACAGCCATGAACACCATTGCCCACCTGCGGCGATGACTTTTCGAGCGGTACACGGTCGCGGCGAGCGCGGTGCGGCTCGCGGGGAGTGCCTCGCCGTGGAGGCCTTGGCGCAGGCAGCGGGTCTGGTGCGGGTCGGCGGCGAGCGCCGTGTCCAGGCCCTTGGCGTGCCGCGGGTCGGTGTCGTCGGGGTGTGGCGGCAGGAGGTGCAGCCAGCGGTTGGCGGCTCCGCACTGCTCGCGGCTGGCTGTGTACGTGACTCCGGGGATCTGGATCGAATTCCGTGAGCGATCTCGTCATTCCTTGTCGAGGTAGATCGGCGGCGACCACAGCGGGGGAAGTTCCTGACCGGGCTCACCGGTGACGCGTAGTGGATAGCGGTCTTGCCACCAGCGGCCGTCCTTCCGGACGGCTGCATCCGGGTTCCGTATCGGTGCCGTGGCGGCTCTGAACCGCTCGTCCCAACGGGAGAGGATGGGCTGCCACCGCATTTGCTCTTGCTCACTCAACAGTGGCCACATCTTGTGCAGTTGATCTCGGTGGTGCAGCTCGCTACTCCACTCGAAAGCCCATTGCAGGTCGAAGCCTGCCTCGATGCCCTTCACGGTCAGTCGCCAGTGTGACAGCACGGCGGTCACCGGCATGTCGTTGTCTTCCACGGAACCCCCTCCAGCGGAACCGTAATGCACCGGTCACCGGCACGGAGCAACTGCCGCTGCCAGTCGTGATGGTCGGGCGGCCGTGAGGAGGACGCGTTTGCGCAGGAGCGGGAGTGTGGCCCGGCCGAACATCTGACGTTTGATCATCTTGATGTGGTTGACGCCCTCGGTGTGCCCGTCCTGGAACGCAGCGGGGTGCCAGTCAGCAGCCGCTCGGCGGCTGCGGCGAGCGCGACCCGGTCGGCGGTCACATCGCGACGCTTGCCGCCCATCAGTCGACAACACGTTGTGGCTGCTGACCGCTCCTCCAGCCCGTCAGCCCCTGTCAGTGCCGCAGCCACAAGTCGCTGTTACCGGCGATGACCACCGTTCCGTTCGCCAGGGTCGTCACGGCGGCGGGGGGCTGGGAGTGGCAGCCGAGTTCGCCGCGCTGCCATCCTGCCGGGGTTCCGTCGCCGATCCAGACCGCGCCGCAGTACTTCGCCGGGGCCTGCGGGGACTTCCCCGGCACCCGCAGGCTGCCCACCATGATCGGGTGTCCCTGGGCGTCGACGGTCGCCGCGACGACGCCGCCGGCACCCATGGCTGTGGTGTCGGACTTCGTCCAGGTGGCACCATCGGTACTGGTGAGGAACACGGGCACATCGGGCTTCGTGGGGGCTCCTGAGATGTCCCCCACTGCGAACCAGCGTCCGGCCACCCGGAACGCGCCCCGCATTCTCGTGCCCGTCGGCAGTCCATTCACGATCGCTCTGGTCCAATGCGCTCCGCTGTCGGCGGAGTGCCAGACCACCAGAGTGCCGGTGGCCTCCTTGGTGAAGGCGTTCGAGGAGTAGCTGCCGATAGCGATCACCTCCCGGCCATCGGCCGCCATCGGGCCGACCGGTGTCCGGCTCCCGCTGCCTGTCTCCGTTGGCAGTGTCACCCGGTGCACGGTCGCACCGCGGTCGTCGGAGGCGTACAGGAAGGGCCCGGTAGCGCCCGAGACGGTCTCGCTGCCTCCGATGAGGAGCCGGCTCCCACTGCGAACCGCCGAGCTGACCGTCCCGCGGTCCGAGGTGTCCGACTCCTTGAGGGCCCAGGGCAACTCGAGATCAGCCAACTGCCGCACCTGTCCGTCGCGTTCGCGGACACGGACCACGCTGGATATGAAGAACTGCGACCCGTCACCCCAGTCGACCACCGCCTGGGCCGACACTCCGCCGCCGGGAGCTCCGTGCCGCATCGAGTTCGGCACGCCGGCTTCGTCCTTGGGTGAATTAGCTGGGTCGGGATGCAGGGTGAGCTTGGTGCAGTCCGCGTTGCCGGACCAGTTGACGGGCACGTACCCGTAGCCGTTGGCGTACGTGCCGATGCCCAGTACGCAATTCCCCTGCCGGGCGAGGAGCTGCAGTCCCTCGCCCGGCGCGACGTAGTCCTCTTCCTTGGAGCCGGGCCACTGCACACGGTCGGCGTAGCGCTCGAAACCCAGCTTCTCGGCCCCCGCACCGCCCACTCCGGGCGGTGAGCCGGCCGTGCGCGTGCCGCAGGCCGACATCGAAAGCATCAGTACGGCGACCCCTGCGTACGCCGCGAGGCGCACCCTCCCCCGGTGAAGAATCATTGGGACACCCTAGCGATCACGGCGGCGGCCGGCGCGGGGGCGGCCACGGGGGTTGTCACCGGCAACTGGGGGTTGTCACCCGCTTGTCGGTGCTGCCGGTGGCCGTGTGGGCTCGTTGGGCAGGTATGACGATGCTCAAGACGGACTCGGGGATGACGGCGGCGTGGAAGGAGTACGCGCTGCACCTGCGGGAGGTGGTGCGGCAGTGCGGCATGGACACGCTCCAGTGTCTGCCGGGTGAGGTGAGGGACTGCGGAAACGACTACGCGCATCACTGTCTGGGCTATCTGGCGATGCTGAAGGCGAGGGCGGAGGACGGGCTGTGGCATCTGCATCACGGCCTGGGCGAGGGAGTGACGTTGGCGGAGGACGTCTGCGCGCGCTGGCGTGCCGAGCTGGCCGGCCGCCGGGACTGTGAGCAGTGCCGCACGCCATCGCGTTGACGTACAGGGGGGTGCCGGTGGCGTACGTGGCGACGGTGGCCGGGATGGTTGCGCGGCGCCTGCCGACGGGCTCCCCTACGCGGTTACGCCCCTGTGAAGTTGTTGGTGGGTGTCGCGGTGGGGTGATGGGGGCGTTTTTCTGTCACCGGGGTTGAGCAGCTCGTTTCGGTTTGTTGATCTAGTGAGTGTCTGTTCGGCGTGGCTCTGGTGGTGACGTGTCGTGTTGTTTCCCGTGACAGCGGGATGCGGTTTCCTGAGCGTTGATAGCTGGTAGGGGTGGGTCAGTTTGGGCCCGACTCGCCCATGATGCGTGCCCTGGTGCACTTGTTGATGTGGGCTTCCATTCCTTCAGCCTGGCGGTGGGCATTGCTGAGCTTGGTGTCGTCGGTGACCGAGGCGGTGAGGAGTTGTTCGACGTCGACGACGGTGATTTTCCCTCCGGTGGAGGTGTCGACGAGCTGTGCCTCGTGGAGGCTGGCGCCGTGTAGGTTCCCGGCCGTCAGGTGTGCGCCTCGGAGGTCTGCCTTGTGCATCAGCGCGTCGCGCAGGTCGGCGCCCAGTGCGTCCGCGTCCCGCATGTCTGCTTCGGAGAGCTGAGTTCCGCGCAGGTTGACGTTGTTGGCTTGGATGTGGCGCAGCGAGGCTCTGTAGAAGCTGCTGCCTGCGAGGTTGGCACCGGTGAGCTCGGCGCCGTCCAGGTTGCATCCGACGAAGAGTGTCCGTGGCAGACGGGCGTGGTGGAGATTGACGCAGGGGAGGTCGGTGTTGCTCAGGTCGATTTCTGATTCTGCGGCACGTTCAGGGCGCCGTCCGAGGACAGTCAGCGCGGCCCGTATGTCGTCGGAGGGCGGGTTTGGTTTGCTGCCGATGACCTGAGCACGGGAGCGGTCTCTTTTCGCGTATTCGCGTATGTAAGCGGCGAGGAGCTGGACTACGGTGTCGTGGTCTTTGGCTGAGTCCCGCATGATGCGTTCCAGGGCGTAGATTCCGCCCAGGCGCTCGGTGCGGTCTGTGTGAGCGAGGAGACTGACAGCCTTGATGTAGTAGTCCGTCAACTGGGCTTCGAGCGTGAGCTCCAACTGCCGTCGGTCTTTCTGTCGGTTGTGCTCCAGCGTCTGCTGGGTGATCTTTAGGTTCCGCTGCTGGAAGATCAGGCCGATCGCTCCGGCTGAGGCGACAGCGAGGGCGGCAAGGCCGGTGCGGAAGCCGGATACCACGGTGGCTTTCGGGCCTGGGTCATGGAGCCGCCCGAGTTCCACCCGGTCAAGGAACCACGGCGCGCGCCACATCACGGTGAGGACCAAGCCGAAGGCGACCACGATCGTCACGGCGATGACGGTCCATTGACGCCATGAATGCTGGTGGTCTGGGAGCGAAGGAATCTGGTCTGGATCGGGCATGAGAGCTCCGGGGAGGTCGGGCCGAGAGCGATGACCCTAGCCGCCGCCGTGCGTTCTGGGGCGTGATTCTGGTGTTGACGTTGCTTGCTGTCCGCCGACAGCCGACAGAGAAACATGGCTACCTGAGCGAGAGCAGAGGTTGAAGGCCGGAATCGGCTCGCAGCCGCACCAGTTGGGCTTGTACCACTCCCGTAGATCGGTGGCAGCTGTATGCGGTTTGCGGTGTGAGGTTTGCGCGGTTGGCGGTGTCATGGATGGTGTCGGCCTGCCGGTTCTGACGGTGAGGTGCTGCCGGGCGGGTGGACCCGAGGTGGTGATAGTCCATGGCCCAGGTGCCGGACATGGTGGGTGGTGGTGTGGTGCCGCCTGCGTTGGGGCGTGAGCAGGCTGTCGGGCGTCTGCTGGCGCTGGACGGGCGTGGGGAGCTGACGACGGCGCATGTCCGTCTGGCCGCGACGAGTGTGGGGGTGTCGCTGCGGACGGTGTGGCGGTGGCTGCAGGTGGCGCGTGTCGAGGGCCGGGTGGCGCGGAAACGGCGTGGTCGTTTCACGATCACGCCTGAGTTGCATGCCCGGTTGGCGTTGTGGGGTGGGAACGCGGCTGCGGTCCACCGGGAGTTGCTGGCCGAGTCCCGGGCGGTCTCGCCAGATGGCGCCGCGTACGGCGGTGATGGGGGAGAGGCAGGCCTGGGCAAGGGGGTGGGACCGTGCTCCGCGCCGTGTGTACCGGTGCCGTCGTTGGCGACGTTGCAGCGGGCGGTGGTGCGGGATCTGAGTGTGGGGCAGCGTGCGGCTCTTGTGGGCGGGGAGCGGGCGCGGCGTCTGCACGATGTGCATCTGCGGCGGCCGCGGGAGTGGCGGAATACGTGTTGGGAGGCTGATCACAAGCATCTGCCGGTCGAGGTGGTCCTGGACGGGGTGTTGGTGTGTCCGTGGGTGACGTGGTTCATCGACTGCGCGACGAACGCGGTCACGGGGGCTGCGGTGACGCCGCATCAGCCGTCGCGGGACGCGATCCTGGCTGCCTTGCGGATCGCGTTGTCGCGGGGCGGGGCGTACGGGCCGATCGGGGGACTGCCGGGACTGGTGAGGATCGACCAGGGCGCGGATTTCCTGTCGGACACGGTCGGGTCGGCCCTGGGCGCGTTCGCCGTGCCGGTGCAGCGGCTCCCGCCGTACCGGCCGGAGTTGAAGGGCACGGTGGAGAACCTGAACCGGTGTGTGGTGCGGATGTTCTGTGCTGCGCTGCCGCGTTACCGGCACGCTCCGAGTGCGACGCCCAGGCCGCGGCGGGCGGACCGTGATGGGGGTGAGGCGCTGCCGTTCACGGTGTTCGTCGAGTTGCTCCTGGACTGGGTGCATCAGTGGAACACCGCTCACATATCCCAGCCGTTGGGCGGCCGTACGCCGCTTCAGGCGTGGCAGGACGATCCGACGCCCGTCGAGGACGTGGATGCGGGGTTGTTGTGGGCGTTCACGCTGGAGGATGACGGCCGGGTGCGCACGCTCACCGCGAGCGGGGTGCGCTGGCGTAACCGGTATTACGTGGGGGAGTGGATGCACGGGCTGGGCCGCCTGCGGGTGCGGGTGCGGTTCGTTCCGCACCACGACCACGAGATCGAGGTGTTCGACGCCGCTACGGGCACGCATCTGGGGCCGGCGTTCCTGGCGGATGCCGCGACCCATGAGCAGCGCCTGGCGCTGCGCCGGGCCAAGGACGCGGAGCGGCGCCGTCTGGTGAAGGCGCTGGCGGCGGCGGACCACATGCGTTACCGGCGCTACGAGGCGGTCACCGAGCCGGTCGTACCGAAGCAGCTGGGCGCGCTGACCGAGGCCGAGGCACACGAGCGGCTGTCGCGTGCGGCAGAGACAGACCTGACTGCCAAGACGTTGCCGGACCTGATTCCGCCGAGCGCGCCGCCTGATACCTGGGCCCGCCCTGTGAACCGGCCCTCCCACAGCCGACCAACGGCCACGGCTGCCGACTCCGCTGGTCCTGCCGAGCCTGGCGAAGGCAGGGGACCCGTTGCAGCGCCCGCTCCTCCTCCTGACCTCCCGCAGGGGGAGCGGTGAGCGCGGCTGTGCGCCGGGGCCTGCTGCCGTCGGTGCGCGACGACCACTACATGCGGCTGCCCGACGCCCAGGTCGTAGCGACCAAGGCACTGCTCGCCGTGCGGGAGAACGTCCGGGCCGCGATCACGGCGAGAGCGATGATGTGTGTCCACGGCAACACCGGGCATGGCAAGTCGCTGGCAGTCAACGCCTCCCTGCGCGACCTCGCTCCCGAACAGACCTACCGGATCCAGTTCCGCGCCCGCCCCACCACCCGCGACCTGCGCCATGAACTCTTCTACGCACTGCGCCTGCCCGGCCGGCCGCCGCAGCGCCCGATCGAGTTCGACCGGACGCTGCGCGGGGCGCTGGCAGAGGAGTTCCGGGTGGTCGTGTGCGACGAAGCCCAGTGGCTTTCCAAGCACTGTTTCGAATACCTGCGCTACCTCTGGGATGACGTGGACACCGATATGGCCATTGTCTTCACCGGCGGAAACGGCTGTTTCGAGGTCCTGCAGAGCGAGCCGATGCTGGAATCCAGGATTTACGTCTGGCAGGAAATCCCGCGGATGTCCCTGGCGGAAGTCCGGTCGGTGATCCCCGCGTTCCACCCCTTATGGGCCACGGCTCCGGCCGAGCTGATCGCCATGGCGGACACCGAGGCGGCGCACGGCAACTTCCGGGCCTGGGCAAAGATCACCCACATCATGCTCCAGGGCCTGCGCGACACCGACAACAAGGTGGTCGACGAACAGCTCCTGCGCTGGGCCTACAGCAAACTCAAGCACAGGCGCGCCCCGTGATCCTCCTCGACCGCACCCCGGAACCGGTCACCGTGATCGTGGACCGCCGCGACGACCAGGCCTTCACCGCAGCCCTGCTCGCCTCCCACCACCTCGCCCAGGGCCGCATCACCGTGCATCCGCCACCCCCCAGGCCCAGCCCCACCGACCTGGCCTACGAAATCCTCGAGGCCCTCGGCAAGCCTGTCGTCCCCCTGAACAGACAGCGTTGGGGCGCAGCCCCGCCCTGGGCCGTGTCGGCCGCCTGGATCGCAGGACTGCCCGTCACCCGCCTGACCGTCCTGCGTGCCCACCTCCTGCCGCTCCCGGCATGGAAGTACCTGCTCCGGCTGCGCGAGGCCACCGCCGTGCCGCTGACGGTCGTCTTCCACGGCCCACAGCCATACGCCGCTCCCCGAGTCTTCGACGACGTACCGCACGCCCTCATCGACGACCTGGAAACGGTACGTCTGCTCCACCCGCCGGCTCCGCCCGTCCCACCGATCCGCTACCGCACGCCCGGCCGGTGGATCACTCTCCCGGCCCTGGACCGCCTTCCCCACGGCGGCTACTTCCCCGACTGCACCTGCCGTCATCCACCGCCGGCCGTGATCTCCCACGTCGCCCGCCTGAAACCGTTGACTCCCGCCGTACTGAGGGAAATCAGCCACCGGCTGGCAACTCGTACCGCGCACCCCTACCTGGCCGGAGCACTGGCCACTGCCGTCTTCACCGCAGCCGCCGAGTCCCAACTCGCCACCGTCCGCCTCCACGACTACGACCCCGACCGCTCCGAACTCACCCTCCACGACCCCAACCGGGTCACCCACCAAAGGCGTTGCGCAACCCACACCGTTCCACCCTGGGCCCGCCCCCTCATCACCGCCACAGCACACCTCGCCCTGGCCGCTGCGCCCCGCGCGGGCGCGGGGAGACTGCGGCTCTTCCACCCGCCGGCGTTCGCCACCACACCCCTGACCGAGTTCGCCGAACAGTGCCGACTCCGCCCGCCTCACCCCTGGTTCATCCAGCCGTGAGTGCGCACAAGGACCTGACCGGCGTGATCAGGGCTACCGCCCCCATGCGCGGGGCCGGCTTCCCCGCGGAGCTCGCCGTCCGCCTCCAGAGCCCCACGCCCTGACCGCCGGAGGAACACCTCGGTTTCAAGATCCTGTCCGCGCGCACTGGGTGAGACCCCATCCCATCGAGAGGCATGGTGGGGAGGTCAGGCATCCCCTTCTACCCGACTCTCTGCGCCCAATGATCAAGAAGGGTGGGGGCGTGGTCTGCGGGGCGGACAGGGGGCGGGGGTTCGAGTGGCGCGGCGGCCCAGGGCGTCGCGCTGAACGGCCCGAACCTGACCGAGGATGCAGCGAAGCCGATGCCTGGCCATAAGGGCCGGGGATCGGCTTCACTTGAGCAGGCGCGCCAACGCCTGGCTCGGTTTCCCTGCGCGCCGGTTGGAGCCAGTAGCAATCAGGGCGGCTACCGCGGGAGCTACAGGCCGCGTGCCGTGATGACTATGGTGGACCACCATCTCCAAGATCATTTCTCGGTAACCGGCACAATACTGAATCAATGCAGGTCGGAGTCATGCGCGACGGCGGTTACGGAACGTAAGTGTCGGTGCAATATCACTACGTCAACCATCCCCTGGAAGCCCAAAAAGATGCCTTGACCTGCGGTTTTCCAGTGCTGAGCCGCTGTCAGTGGCGCGTGGTAGAGCCTCCTACGAGGCCCTGACCTGCGTCTTTGTTGGTCAACATCGGGACAGACGGTCTTAGCCCTCGACGACGACGTGTACCCGGTGTTCGGAGAGAACGAGTTGGGGCGGTCCTGAGCCAACGGTTTGCTGGAGTGTCGTCTATGGCTTACGGGCTGCCACTCTGTTCGGAACAGGGTCCCCTCTTTGCGTGGAGCGCCAACTCCCTTGAACACAACGGGTGGACCGAAGGTTGGAGCCGAGTAGTACCGTCCGGCGATCTCAAGATCGCCGGACGGTGAAGAGGGAGCGCTACATGGGCGACATGCCCGCTGCCGCAGCAATCGCTGTGGCCACCACACCCGCGTCCAGCATCAACGCCATCACCAGGAGCGCCGCTGAGGCGCCCTCCACGCCCGACATGCCTGCGCACGCCCGCTTCGGGATGCCACACGCCCTGGTCATCATCGCGTGCATCGTCACCGCGGCCGTCCTCACCCAGGTGGGAATGAACGTCGCGAACGCCCTGGAGCTCCTCGCGGGGGCGGGAGGCATCGGCGCCATGATCGTGCTCCTGGTGGTCACCGGCGGAGGCCGCGCCCGCCGTCGCCTCGACCGCCTCGCGCAGGCCTACCGCGCCAGTGCGGAGAACTGACGTGTCCGCCGCAGGGAGGCCCGAAAAGCCCGTCGATCAAACCGTCCCCGCACGCGCGAAGCTCGCGAGCTTCCTGCGCGCCCGCAAGACCGAAGCCGGACTGACCTACCAGCAGATGGCCGACTCCGAGGAAAGCAAGTTCTCGAAGGCCACCTTCGAACGCGCGGCCTCCGGCACGATTCTCCCCTCCTGGAGCACCGTCGAGGCCTTCGTCACCATCGCCACGAACGAAGACTTCACAGACACGCTCGACACCGCTCTGCGCCACAGCCGGAAACTGCTGATCCTCGCGCGCCGCGCGGTACGAGCCCCCTACTACCTGCACAAGGCGCCCGATCCCACTCTGATCGGCGGGAAGGGACATCTTCTTCAGACCCTCCGCGATCAGCACGTGTGGGCCGGCTGCCCCACGCCGGGAGAGATGGAGCGCGAGGCAGGACCTGGTGAGCTGCCGAAGAACACGGCCCGCCGCATCATCAACGGCCGCACCCTGCCGGTCACTCCCCGCCAAGCCATCGCGTTCCTCAAGGCCTGCGAAGTCGCGGACGACGACCTGGAGCTATGGGTCAAAGCTGGAGCCGAAGCCCTCACTCGTGATAACGACCCCAAGAGTTACGAGTGGCGGATTGAAGCCGAGTATTGGACTCGAATCTCAACCCAACCGTCAGAGCTGAAATCTGTTGCGTAGTCAGCCAGAGGATTTTGTGGCCCTGAATCCCAGAGGCTCAGGGCCACAAGTCTCAGAAAGCACCGATCTGCGACAGGGGACAGTTGAATGTGTTTCTCTACCTTGCCTGTTTTTCGTGACTATACATGCTGCATCTTCTGCGGTGTAAGGTTCGAATTAGGGGGCCGTGTCTGTTGCCTGCATGCTGATACAGGAAGAGTGGGCGCGTGAGTTCCGGGAAGAAGGTGGATGTCGGCCATGACTGACGAGTGGTATGTCCTCATTGAGGAGGACACCCGGATATCTGAGCGTCCTGACGGTGTGGATCTGAAGTTGCATCGGTGGATGCTGGTGGGTGCTCACCGGATCGGTCGGGATGAGGCGGAGGCGGTTGTGGCGGCTGAGGACGCGGCGCTGCATTACACGCCACGTGTTCTGGCCCGGCATGCGCGGCCGGGGGATGAGCCGGGCCGGCATGTGTTCCTTGCTCAGGACGGTACGTGGGTGGTGCTGGTGAGGCAGCGTCATCGTGAGTGCCACTTCCGGGTGACCACGGCCCGGCTCATGCATGCGCAGGCAGAGAAGGAGGCACCACCGAAAAACCTGAAGGACAAGGTTCGTGGTGCCTTGGAGGGCCCGCCGCCTCTTGTGAAGCCGT